>NZ_JBMHMH010000001.1:3317500-4645000 GCF_049179055.1 Micromonospora sp. WMMD737
ACGTGGGTCCAAAGGCGGTCCCGGCGTGCCAGAGTGTCTGTCATGGCTGACCTCTCGCGCACCCGGGTGACCGTGCTCGCCGAGGACGCGCTGACGGGACTGCTGCTGCCGTTCTGGCAGCTGGTCATCGGCGCCTTCGTGGTCTTCGTCGTCCTGGTCTCGGTAGCTCGGCTGGCCCGCCGTGGTCGGTCCCGCATGACGACGGCACTCCTGGTCACGGCCGCCGCGATCGCCGGCTTCGCCGTGCTGGGCGTACTGCTTCAGGGGTGAGCGTCAGAGGCGGCGGTTCGCGAGGCTCGGCAGCTCGGCGCGGATCGTCCGCAGCCGGTCGAGATCGAGGTCGGCGACGGCCAGGCCCGGGCCGTCGGGCACCTGGGTGAGCACCGTCCCCCACGGGTCGACCACCATGCTGCGTCCGTAACAGGTCCGGCTCGGCTCGTGGTCGCCGACCTGTCCCGCCGCGGCGACGAAACACTGGTTCTCGATCGCCCGCGCGCGTAGCAGCACCTCCCAGTGGTCCCGCCCGGTGTGGACCATGAAGGCCGCCGGCACCACGAGCAGCTGGGCGCCGCCCTCGACCACGAGCTGCCGGTACAGCTCCGGGAACCGCAGGTCGTAGCAGATCGACAGGCCGACGCGAAGGCCCTCGACGTCGACGACCACCGGCTGGTCGCCCGGGGCAACGGTGGCCGACTCCAGGTAAGAGACCCGGCCGGGGATCTCCACGTCGTACAGATGGATCTTGCGGTAGCTGGCGGCGAGCGTGCCGGAGCGGTCGAAGACCAGGGAGGTGTTCCAGGTGCGGGCCGGATCCGGCCCGCGCTCGTGGATCGATCCGGCGATCAGCCACATGCCCAGCCGCCGGGCGACGCCGGCGAAGAACTGGCCGACCTCGCCGTCGACCGGCTCCGGTTCGGGGAGCCCCGCAGCGGGGCCGAGGTAGTCGACGAACTCCGGCAGGAGCGCCAGGTCCGCGCCGGCTGCCGCCGCGCGTTCCAGCAGGTCCTCCGCAGCCGCGAGGTTCGCCTTACGGTCTTCCCGCGAGTTCAGCTGACAGACGGCGACGCGCATGGGGATCAGCGTACGACCGGAGGGGGCGCGGCGACAGCGTCGAAGCGGTGGCGGGGCTCCCGGGCCACGGGTGGATCGAGCCTCCGGCGTCGGTCGGGCCGGACACGACACCGCGCCCGACCGGAGCGGTCGGGCGCGGCGGCGGTGGATCAGGCCGACTTCTCCTCGCGGTCCCGCCGGGCACGCCGGCCGGTGAACTCGCGGGGAACGATCGTCGGGTTGACGTTCTCGAGCACCACCTCGCGGGTGATCAGCACCCGGGCGGCGTCGGGGTTGCTCGGCACCTCGTACATCACGGAGAGCAGGACCTCTTCCATGATCGCGCGCAGGCCGCGGGCGCCCGTGCCGCGCAGCATCGCCTGGTCGGCGATCGCCTCCAGGGCCGGCGGCTCGAACTCCAGCTCGACGCCGTCGAGCTCGAAGAGGCGCTGGTATTGCCGGACCAGGGCGTTGCGCGGCTCGGTGAGGATGCGCACCAGGGCGGTGCGGTCGAGGCTGCGCACGTTGGTGATCACCGGGAGCCGGCCGATGAACTCGGGGATCAGGCCGAACTTCAGCATGTCCTCCGGCATGACCTGGCTGAAGATGTCGTCGGTCGACCGCTCGGAGACCGACCGGAGCCGGGCGCCGAAGCCCGTGCCGCCGTGGCCGGTGCGGGCCTCGATGATCTGGTCGAGCCCGGCGAAGGCACCACCACAGATGAACAGCACGTTCGTGGTGTCGATCTGGATGAACTCCTGGTGGGGGTGCTTGCGCCCGCCCTGCGGCGGCACGTTGGCCACCGTGCCTTCCAGCATCTTCAACAGCGCCTGCTGGACGCCCTCGCCGGAGACGTCCCGCGTGATCGACGGGTTCTCCGACTTACGGGCGATCTTGTCGACCTCGTCGATGTAGATGATGCCGGTCTCGGCGCGCTTGATGTCGTAGTCGGCGGCCTGGATCAGCTTGAGGAGGATGTTCTCCACGTCCTCGCCGACGTAGCCGGCCTCCGTGAGCGCGGTGGCGTCGGCGATGGCGAACGGCACGTTCAGCATCCGCGCCAGGGTCTGCGCCAGGTGGGTCTTGCCGCACCCCGTCGGGCCGAGCAGCAGGATGTTGGACTTGGCCAGCTCGACGGCGTCACTGCCGGAGCCCGGCGCGCCGGCCGCCTCGGCCTGGATCCGCTTGTAGTGGTTGTAGACCGCGACGGCGAGCGCCTTCTTGGCCTGGTCCTGCCCGACGACGTAGGTGTCGAGGAACTGGCAGATCTCCATCGGCTTGGGAAGCTCTTCCCACTTCACCTCGCCGGACTCGGCCAGCTCCTCCTCGATGATCTCGTTGCAGAGATCGATGCACTCGTCGCAGATGTAGACCCCGGGGCCCGCGATGAGCTTCTTGACCTGCTTCTGCGACTTACCGCAGAACGAGCATTTCAGTAGGTCGCCGCCGTCACCGATCCGTGCCACCTACGTTCTCCCTGCACTCGTCGGCCGGAGACCCGGCCCTCGCCTGCGGACGTGGAAGCGTCCGCCTCGTTTCACCCCGCTCGTCCACCCCGCCGGCGTACCGGTGGAGCGGCACAGACCCGACGTTACCCGCTGGCGGGGGTTTCTCCGACCCCCAAAACGGGTGTGTCAGACGGTCGGCCGGGAGCGGACTCCCGGCCGACCGCGACCCGAGCTGTTCAGCTGGCGGCGTTGGCCGCCAGCAGGCCCTTCTTGCGGCTGGTGAGGATGGTGTCCACCAGCCCGTACTCCTTGGACTCCTCGGCCGTCATGATCTTGTCACGGTCGATGTCCTTGCGGACCTTCTCGATCGGCTGGTTGCAGTGCCGCGAGAGCATGTCCTCGAGCTGCGTGCGCATCCGCAGGATCTCCCGGGCCTGGATCTCGATGTCCGAGCCCTGCCCGTAGCCGCCCTCGGTGGCCGGCTGGTGGATGATGATCCGCGAGTTCGGCAGCGCCATCCGCTTGCCCGGGGTGCCGGCGGCCAGCAGCACGGCCGCCGCGCTGGCCGCCTGGCCGAGGCAGACCGTCGAGATGTCCGGCCGGACGTACTGCATGGTGTCGTAGATCGCCGTCATGGCGGTGAACGAACCGCCGGGCGAGTTGATGTACATGATGATGTCGCGGTCCGGGTCGGTGCCCTCGAGCGTCAGCAGCTGCGCCATCACGTCGTTGGCCGACGCGTCGTCGACCTGGACGCCGAGGAAGATGATCCGGTCCTCGAAGAGCTTGTTGTAGGGGTTGGACTCCTTGACCCCGTACGACGTGCGCTCGACGAACGACGGCAGGACGTAGCGGTTGTGCACGGCCGCGAACTGGGGCGGCAGGCTCAGGTCGGTCATCGTCAGCTCCTCAGCTCAGGGTCCCGGCGCCATCCGGAACCTGGGCGGCCCCGATGATCACCTTGTCGATGAAGCCGTAGTCCAGGGCCTCCTGGGCGGTGAACCAGCGGTCGCGGTCGGAGTCCGCCTCGATCTGCGCCTGGCTCTGGCCGGTGTGGTGCGCGACCCGCTCCTGGAACATCCGCTTGGTGTAGAGCATCTGCTCCGCCTGGATGGCGATGTCGGACGCGGTGCCGCCCAGACCGCCGGAGGGCTGGTGCATCATGATCCGCGCGTGCGGCAGGGCGTAGCGCTTGCCCTTGGTGCCGGCGCAGAGCAGCAGCTGACCCATCGACGCCGCCATGCCCATCGCCACGGTCGAGACGTCGTTGTCGATGAACTGCATGGTGTCGTAGATCGCCATGCCGGAGTAGACCGAACCGCCCGGCGAGTTGATCCAGAGGTTGATGTCGCGGTCCGGGTCCTCCGCGGCGAGCAGCAGGAGCTGCGCGCAGATGCGGTTGGCGACCTGGTCGGTCACCTCGCTGCCCAGGAAGATGATGCGTTCCTTGAGCAACCGGTTGTAGACCGAGTCGTCGAGGTTGCCAATGGTGTCGCCACCGCGGGCATCGATCGCCCGGTGCGGCTTCGCTTGGATGTGCATGTCGGTCATGGCAGCCCTTCGCTCTCCGTACCGTCCTACCCGACACTAACCGCTCAGCCGGATGGCAGAGCGCCGGTCCGGGCAGTGTTCGCTATCAGCGCAGTACCGCCGAGGCGTACCCGAAAAGGGAATCGGCCGCCGTCCACCGCAGGCGGCGGACGGCGGCCTCCCCGCACTGTCAGTGCTCGTGGTTGTGCTCGGCCTCGTTCTCGGCGCGCAGCGCGTCGAGGGTGACCTCGTTGCCCGCCGAGTCCTTGATCTTGATGCGCTCCATGACCGAGGCCAGGGCCTTGCCCCGCCGCACGTCACCGAAGACGGCGCCGGCCGCGCCCGAGCGGACCAGCTGGTCGTAGTACTGCTGCGGAGCCATCCCGGCGCGCTGGGCCCGGTGCACGATCTCGTGGCCGAACTCGTCGTCGGAGACCTGTACGTCCTCGGCGTCGGCCAGGGTGTCCAGCAGCAGCTGGACCTTGACGCCCTCGGTCGCCGCCTCGGTCAGCTCGGCGTCGATCTGCTCCTCGGTCTTCTCCTCGGCCGCGAGGTATTCCTCCAGGGAGGCGCCGATCCGCTCGAGCTGGTCGACCATCGCCTGCTTGCGGCTCTCGACCTCCTCGCGGACGATGCCCTCCGGCGCCGGCACCTCGGCGGCGGCCACCATCTGCTCCAGCGCCTTGTCGCGGGCCGCGTAGATCTGCTCGACCCGCTTGCCCCGGGTGACCCGCTCCCGCAGGTCGCCGCGCAGCTCCTCGATGGTGTCGAACTCGCTCGCCATCTGGGCGAACTCGTCGTTGAGCTCCGGCAGCTCCTTCTCCTTGACCGTGCGGACGGTCACCGCCACCTCGGCGTCGCGGCCGGCGAAGTCGCCGCCGACGAGCTGGGTGGTGAAGCTGGTGTCCTCGCCGGCGGCCAGGCCGACGACGGCCTCGTCCAGGCCCGGGAGGAGCTGCTTGCTGCCGACCTCGTGGGAGATGTTGCTGGCGGAGCCGCCCGGCACGTCCTCGCCGTCGACGGTCGCGTTCAGGTCGATCTGGACGTAGTCGCCCTCCTGGGCGGCCCGCTCGACGGTCTTCAGGGTGGCGAACCGCTCGCGCAGGTTCTTCACCTGCTCGTCGATCTCGCTGTCGTCGATCTGGAGCTCGTCGACGGTCACCTCGATGGTGGCCGGGTCCGGCAGGGTGATCTCCGGGCGGACGTCGACCTCGGCGGTGAAGTTCAGCGAGTCACCGTCGTTGAACTCGGTGATCTCGACCTCGGGGCGGCCGAGCGTCTTCAGGTCGTGCTCGCGGACGGCGGCGAGGATGTTCTGCGGGATGGCCTCCTGCACCGCCTCGTTGAGGACGGTGCCCCGGCCGACCCGCTGGTCGATCACGGCCGCAGGAATCTTGCCCTTGCGGAAGCCGGGCACCTGGACCTGCTGCCCGATCTCCCGGTACGCCTTCCTGAGGCTCGGCTCGAGCTCGACGAACGGCACCTCGATGGCGAGCCGCACGCGCGTCGGGCTCAGAGTCTCGACGGTGCTCTTCACAGGCGTACTCCTTGACGGATCTCGGTTTTAGTCTGGGCGTGATAAGCCCATCGAGTGTAGGCGAGCCGGCCGGAGGCACCGGCAGCGGCCGGGGACCGCACAGAGGGCGACCCCGGCGACCGGCCGCGGACGACAGTCGGGGTGGCGGGATTTGAACCCACGGCCCCTCGCTCCCAAAGCGAGTGCGCTACCAAGCTGCGCCACACCCCGTGGCGACGAGCAGTCTATGCGGTCGCGGCCCGCCGGAAGTCCCGGGGCGTCCCTCAACGCGCCGAAGGGGGACCAACCGGACATCCGACGCTCCGACACCACCCCGCCGGGGATACGGCCGCGCGGAGCACGCGGGTCATTCGGTACGCTGTCGGCGCGCCCTGCGATGGCGGGGCGCACGCGGGCGTAGCTCAATGGCAGAGCTTCAGTCTTCCAAACTGACGGTGCGAGTTCGATTCTCGTCGCCCGCTCCAGCAGGACCGGCCCAGGTCAGCGGCGTTGCCGCCGAGCCTGGGCCGCTCTCGTTTCAGCCCTCTTTGATCTTGCGTGCCACTGGCGTGCCAGTAGCGCCGCCGTACGGTGACCGCCATGAAGCGGACCGAGGTTCTGCGCGATCTCCTGCACAACGGCCGGGGCTACGACGCGCCGCAGCTAGAGTCGCTCGCCGCCGAACTCGGCCTGCCCGTGGCCGACGTCCTCGTGGTCGCGGGCCATCCGGTGCCGGGGCACCTGCTGCCGCCGGACCGCGACAAGGGCATCATGCGCGCGTTCGTCTACCGCGTGACGTACTGCAACCACCCACAGCTGGCGGCCCTGCGTGAGTTTCTGCTCGCCATGCCGGATGAGGGCGCGGCGCCCGAGCCTCGGCCGGCTCGCGATCCGGCGGACCCGGAGCCGTTTCCGGCCGTCCTGCACGGTCTTATGCGTAACCGCGGCTTCGGGGTACGGGAGTTCCCATTCGTCGGTCTGTCGATGAGCACCATCAGGGGCCTGCTGGGCGGGGCATGGCACCGACTCACGCAGCTACAGGCGGTGGCCGGGCCGCTGGGCTGGAGCAAGGAGGACCTGGCCACGCTCGCGGGCGAACCGCTGCAGCCTCTCGACTACGGTCCAATGTTCTGTCACCACGTTGGCGCGGTGTTCCTGGCCGCTGTCCCCCGCACAACCGAACAACTGGTGCGCGCCGCCCGTGAGGCGGACCGACTGAGCGCGCGCGAGGACCAAGGCGCCTGGCAACCGGTCTCCCAAGGCATCTACGACTGCCCGACCTCTCAGATCCGCTCCAGCTAGGACAGCGCGTACGTGTCCTCGATCTCGTGGCGGCTGCCGGGCATCACCAGCACCGACGTCATGATCGGGTCGCCGGGTGCCTGGTGAACGGTGATGACGATGCTCATCACCGACTCGTCGGCCGCCATGTCCAACGCTCCTCAGCCTCGGCCTCGTCCACTCGGCACGCCGTCATCCGCTCGGGTGCGTGGTCGGCTCGTAGGCCCTTCTGACGCGCGATGAGGTTCAGTAGGCCGCGATCGGGTCCGTCTTGGTGATGTCGGTGCCGGCCGCGATGTCCACCGGCACGAATGTGGCGACCAGGTCCACCGGCCCCGCCTCCGAGACAGTCCGGCGGTGCCGCTCGTAGACCGGCGTGCCCTCCGGAATCGCTCGATGGCCTTGAGGAGCGCCGGGCTGAGTTGTTGGCGGCGTGCCAGACTGCCCGGCCGCGCTACTCCTCTGGGTTCGCCGCAATGAGTAGATGGCCCCACTTGCGCTGAGACCAGCTCAACAGTCCAAGAAGGAAGACGACGAGACCTCCTAAGGTCCACAGCACGCCGACCCTCTGGCTGCCAGGGAAGGAGACAACACCTGCGACCAGAAGAACTCCGACGACGGCTACCAACGCGCCCGCCGCAGGCTGCAGCCATCGCGGTAGGCGGTTCGAACGGCTCTTATGCAGCAGATACTCCCCGTACTTGCGGGCGGCTTCGGATACCTTGGGATCCGGCGCTGACTGTCCCTCCTTCGCTCGCAGTACGGCCTCACGTCGCTGCTGGGCACTCACCCGACGCCAAGCGGTGCGGGCCTGCCGTCGCTGCTGCCAGGTAAGCACGAATAGATCATCACGCACGGCTGGGAGGGTAGCCGGTTCCGACCAGCAGGCAGTACGAAAATGGCCGTGCCGATTGCGTAGGTGGTCGTCCGCCGTCGTGGTCCCGGCAATCGCTGCCGCGCCGCTTCGCGGTTTGCCACTAAAGTACGTGGTTCAGGCGCGCGACAACCCGGCGCCACGGCAAGCCGCCCCGGCCCGAAGGCCGGGGCGGCTTGCCGTACGACGCCCGACGACCGCGCCCAGGCGAGCCGTGCCAGCCACGGGCCATAAGACGGTGCCGTAGGCGGTCACCAGCGGGCAGCGGTACCCCGCCGCCGACCAGGCATAACAGGCAGACCGGGACAGCCGGAAACGATCTTTCCTACTGACGGTGCGAGTTCGATTCTCGTCGCCCGCTCCAGCAGTACCGGCACCAGGTCAGCGGCGTTCTCGCCGAGCCTGGGCCGCTCTCGTCTCAGCTCTCTTTGATTTCGCGTGCCATCGGCGGGCCAGTAGCGCCGGCCGTGCCGTCGAGGCCGGTCCTGGTGCCGGTGGGCGATGGTTCGTTCCCCGGCCGTCCGTGACCTCTGCCGACTCGGCGGTGACCCAGACCGATCCGTGTCGCTCAGCCGAGCGGTCCCGTTGTCGCATGCGGCCGCACCGCCGGTTCGAGCAGTGACAACGTCCGCTGCTGGGCGTCGAGGCTGACGTGGATGCCGACCGGCATCGGCAGATTCGGGCCGGCGTGTCCGAACTCGACGTTGCCCAGGACCGGGATGTCACGTTCACCGAGGACGTCGAGGACCATCTCGGGCAGGGTGGGGGACGCGTCGGGCGCATCGAGCCCGTCGATCGCGTACGGGACGCCCACGACCATGCCGGAGATCCGGTCGAGGATGCCGCAGTGCCGCAGCACCTGCAGATAGCTCCACACGTACGACGCGTGGCCGCCCATTTCCTCCCAGAACAGCACCGCACCGTCGAACCACTCGAGCGGCAGCGCGTAAGGCGTCGCCTGCGCCAGCACAATCCGATTGATCACCCCGCCGATCAGCCGGCCTTCGGCACGACCGGCACGCCAGCACTCCCACGAGGGGGTGGTCGGCAGCGCACCGATGGCCTCCGTACTGGTCAGCAACGTCGAGCAAAGCCTTTCAAGTTCCGCTCGGCGCGCTGCGGACGCAACCTGCCATGCCCCGCCGAGTCCAGGCGTGGCCAAGTCGACATGGAACCCGACCAGTCCCGTGCGTGCGTAGAGCACCAGATGCAGCAGCGAGATGTCGCTGTAGCCGAGGATCGGCTTGGATCGGCAACGATCGCCTCAACGTCGATCAGGTCGAGATAGCCGAGCGCCGTCTGACCACCGTCATGCGCGATGATGGCGCGCACCTCAGGATCACGCAGAAGGGCATTGAATTCCCTGGCGATCTCCGCCGGCGCAGCCGCGCTCCACCAGTGGTGGCGCCCTGCTTCGAGTAGCGGAGCCCGACGCACGCGAAATCCCATCCGCTCGAGCACGACCATCGCCTGCTCGAGGTCGGGCTCGTAAGCGGCATGGAGCGGCCCGGAGAGCGATGCGATGACGACGAGATCCCCCGGCTTCAGGGCACGAGGCCGAAGCAGTTGAGGCAGTGCAGATCCGGTCACCGGCGCAGTGTCCCAACACGCGCAACGACACGCTACGCACTTACCGCCTGGACCGGAACGTACGGTCAGGGCGACGACCGGAGCAGGGTGAGGACCGCTTCCTCGATGGGTTCGATGACCGGATCCCCCTCGTCTGAGGTGTCCACTTCCACGACGGCGTCGACTCCGTCCGGCGGCTCGAAGATCGACCGCTGCATGTCGCCTCGCTGGAACTGGGCTTCGAGCTGTTAATCGACAGCGGCGCCGCTGACCGCTCTGGCACGGAGGCGATCGCGGATCACTGCCTCGTCGGCCACGACGTGCACCGCGAGCACCCGTGCGCCACACGTGATCAGCGCATCGAGCAACGTGTGCGACAAATCGGAATCGAGCTGGACGTCGCCACCCTGGGTGACGGAAGCGGAGGACAGCCCGAGACCGGTCTTCAACTCGTCCCGGGTCAGCAGCGGTAGCCCGAGGCGGCGCGCCGATGCGATGGCGACCGTGGTCTTTCCGGCTCCGGGAGATCCGCAGACGGCAACCACCACCGGCCTTTCCCTTCCGAGCACCCGCCGATGGTGGCAAACCTCCAGCCGGCTGTCGACGGGCCCAGAGCTCCCTGAGGTCACGAGTGCCGAGAACCTCGGCGTCGACGAACCAGCGCAAGGACGAACAGCGGCAGCGGTACGGCGAGCGTGGCGTACCACCACGGCGGCGCGGCGAACGGAGACGGACGCGGCTCCGGGCCACCGTACGCGGCCCGGACCAGCAGGTCCCCGGGCACCTCGACGTCGCTGACGCCCTCCGGGGCGGTCAGCAGCACCTGCTCCCGACCCTGGGCGGGAACCGCCGCGAGAACGGTGTGCCGCTTCGCGTGGTCCGGCTCCTGCGACTGGCGTTCCACCACCGGTTCGCCGTTCCGCCAGGCGACCAGCTCCACTGCTGAGCCGGGAACAGGGGTGGCGTCGCCGACCGGGCGGCCGGTGGCCGCGTCGAGATACTCGATGCGCCAGGAGCGCCGGAGCATCTCGGCGGTGTCGGCGCACCGGTTGGTGGCGCAGCCGTCGTATGCCAGCACGGCGATCCGCCGGCCGTCGGGGCTCCAGGCGCCCCGGCCGGCCAGCTGCCGCTGCTCGCCCAGCTCGACCTGCCACCGCACCCCGCCCCCGACGGGGTCGACCACCACCAGCCGTTCCCGCTCGGAAGCCTCCGCGGCCGGGTCGACCCGGCCCGCCACGGCCAGCAGGGACCCGTCGGGCGACCAGGCCGCCGCGCTGTGGCTGGCGAACGTGCCGACCGGCAGCACCCGCTCCGCCCCGTTCCAGGGGTCGACGGTGAGCACGTCGTCGGGCTTCGACGGGTCGTTGAGCTGCTGGTTGTCCGGCCCGTACGTGATCACGGTGTCGTCGTTGTCCCTGGTGAACAGGACCTGCCTGCCGTGCTGCGACCAGGCCAGCGGGCGCAGGCCCGGCCGGTGCGCGGGCCGTTCGTCGCCCGTCCGCAGGTCGACGAGGCTGCCGGTACCGGCACGCAGGTACCACCTGCCGTCGGGCGAGAGCATCCCGTGCGTCTCCCCCACGCTGATCGGCAACAGCCGGTAGCCGCCGGCCCGACCGACGACGACCCCGGTGGACTCGAGATAGCGGGTGTGCGCGGTGAAGAAGAGCACCGAGGCCGGGCCGACCGGGTGCTGCCCCACGGTCGCCTGCCACAGCCACGGGTCCCGTACGCGGCTGGGGACGGCGTCGGCGGGGGCCGCGTCGCGCTGCGCGGCGAGCCAGCCGGGTGTCTGGGCGGCGACGATGGCGGTGGCCGCCGCGGCGAGGAGGGTCGCGACGGTCGACGCTCGGCGCGTGCACATGGGTCCATTAGACCGGAGCCGAGGCGAGGCATCGGTGGATGACGCCGTCGGCGACGAAACCCGACCGCCCCGAGCGGCGCCGGCGCGTACCCTTCGGACGTGGAACTTGATGATCTTCCCACCGCGGAGTTCGCCTTCCCCGGGCCGCTGCGGGACCAGCTGGTGGCCGCGATCCTGTCCGGCGCGAAGACCTCCACCTCCAGCCTCGTGCTCGGCTACGAGCGGACGGACGAGCCGATGCCCGAGGTGGGTGAGCGCTCGGCGGTGGTCGACTCGGCGGGCCGGCGGGTCGCGGTGATCGAGGTGACCGAGGTACGCGTGGTCCGGCTCGGCGACGTCGACCTGCAACACGCCCTCGACGAGGGTGAAGGGTACGAGTCGGTGGCGCAGTGGCGGGCCGGGCACGAGACGTTCTGGCACAGCGCGGAGGTGCGCGCGGAGCTTGGCGACCCGGGCTTCACCGTCGACGACGACACGGAGGTGCTGCTCGAACGCTTCCGGCTGGTGCACACCGTCTGAGCGACCCGGGCGTGCGGCGGCACCCGCCGTACGCCCGGGTCGGTCGCCCGCTCAGCCCCAGTTCTGCGGGGCGGGCTGGCGGGTGGTGGCGTTCAACCGGTTGAAGAAGTTGGTCGTGGCGAGCCAGAGCACCAGCGCCGCCAGTTCCTTCTCCTCGAAGTGCCGGGCGGCCTCGTCCCACACCTCGTCGGGCACGGGGTCGGCCCGGTCGGCGAGCCGGGTCGCGGACTCGGCGAGCGCGAGCGCGGCCCGCTCGGCGTCGGTGAAGTACGGCGTCTCCCGCCAGGCGGCCAGTGCGAACAGCCGCTCCTCGGTCTCCCCCGCCTTCCGGGCGTTGCGGGCACCGGAATCGAGGCAGGCGCTGCACCCGTTGATCTGGCTGGCCCGCAGGTGGACCAGCTCCAGGGTGCTCCCCGGGACCCCGGCCGAGTGGGCCGCCTTGTAGAGCAGATTGATCGCCTTCACCGCATCGGGAAGCAGGGTCGCGGGGTTCTGCATACGGGCCTGTACGGACATCGTGTGCCGTCCTTCCTGTTACGCTGCCGACGCCCCCGCCGCAGCGCTTCCTTCTTCGTCACCCTGCTGTCGACAGCCGGAGGGGCGACGTGACAGATGTGACCCGGGCCACACGAAGGCCGGAGGCCGACCGGGATGGCGATGCCGTGAGCGACACCGACCTGCTCGCCGAGCGCTTCGAGGAGCAGCGCCAACGGCTGCGCTCCGTGGCCCAGCGGATGCTCGGCTCCCGGGCCGAGGCCGACGACGCGGTCCAGGACACCTGGCTGCGGCTCAGCCGCGCCGACGTCGACGGCATCGAGAACCTGCCGGGCTGGCTCACCACCACCGTCGGGCGGGTCTGCCTCGACCGGCTGGGCTCCAGCGCCGCGCGGCACGAGCGGCCCGCCGACGTGACCGCCGACGAGTCGACCACGCCCGGAGACGGCGAGGCCGACCCCGAGCGGGAGGCGATGCTCACGGAGTCGGTCGGGCGCGCGCTGGACGTGGTGCTGCGGACCCTCGGCCCCACCGAGCGGCTCGTGTTCGTGCTGCACGACATGTTCGCGGTCTCCTTCGACGAGCTCGCGCCCGTGGTCGACCGCAGCCCGGCCGCCGTACGGCAGATCGCCAGCCGGGCCCGCCGGCGCGTGCAGGGCGGGTCGCCGGCGCCGGAGGCCGACCGGGCCCGGCAGCGTGGGACCGTCGAGGCGTTCCTCGCCGCGTCCCGCGAGGGGCGCTTCGACGACCTGCTCACCCTGCTCGACCCGCACGTCGTCCTGCGCTCCGACGCGGCGGCCGTGCGGATGGGCGGGGCCGGCGAGGCACGCGGCTCGGCCACGGTCGCCAGCTTCTTCTCCGGCAAGGCGCAGGGGGCGCTCCCGGCGTTCGTGGACGGCGCACCGGGGGCGGTGGTGCTCGTCGACGGCCGTACCCGCCTGGTGCTCAGCTTCGTGGTCACCGACCGGATCCTCGGCATCGAGGTGGTCGCCGACCCCGAGCAGATCGCCGGCCTGGACCTGGTCGTCGGGTGACGGTCCGCGCCCCCTGAGTCGCACGTCAGGGCGCGATCGGCGCTGGTGCGGCTGCTGCGTACGATTCGGGGCCGGGCATCCCCTCGTCCCGCGGAGGTAACGGCAGATGGCAGGCCAGCACGAGGGGTACGCCCTCGGCGTCGACCTCGGCACGTCCCACACCGTCGCCGTGCTGCGCCGACCCGACGGGCACACCCGAGCACTGCTCGTGGACGGCCAGCCGATCATCCCCTCCGGCGTGTACGCCGACGCGGACGGGCTGCTGCACGCCGGCCGGGACGCCCAGCGGCTGGCCCGCACCGATCCGGGCCGGTACGAGCCCAACCCGAAGCGGCGCATCGACGAGCCCGCGGTCGTGTTGGGTGACCGCCGGTATCCGCCGGCCGAACTGCTGGCCGCGACGCTGCACGCGGTGGCCCGGGCGGCCGTCGAGGCGGTCGGGTTCCTGCCCCCGGCGGTGCTGACGTGCCCGGCGACCTGGGACGCCGCCCGCCGCCAGGTGCTGGCCGACGCCCTGGCGACGGCGGGCTGGCCGTCGGCGGCCGAGCACACGCTCTCCGGTCCCACGCCGCCGGGCACCCGGCTGCTGCGGGAGCCGGTGGCCGCCGCCCGCTACTACACGCAGGTGCTGCGCCGCCCGGTGCCGGTGGGCGGGACGATCGCGGTCTTCGACTTCGGTGCGGGGACGCTGGACGTCGCGGTGCTGCGCAACGAGGGCGCCGACCCGTGGGGCGACTCCGGGTTCACGGTCGTCACCGCGGGCGGCGCGGACGACCTCGGCGGCCTGGACGTGGACGCCGCCCTGCTGGGTCGGCTCGGCGAACTGGTGGCCGAGGCGCATCCGGCGCGCTGGGAGCGGCTGACCCGCCCGGAGTCCGCGACGCAGTGGCGGGAGCGGCACGAGCTCTGGGAGAACGTCCGGGGCGCGAAGGAGATGCTGTCGCGGGTGCCGGCGGCGCCGGTGGCCGTGCCGGGGGTGGAGGCGGCGGTCACGCTCACCCGGGCCGACCTGGAGCGGGTGGCCGGGCCGCTGCTGGGCCGGGCGGTGGCGGTGACCCGCGACGTGATCGGCGCGGCCGGCCTCGACCCGCAGCAGCTCTCCGGCCTGTTCCTGGTCGGTGGCGCCACCCGGATGCCGATGGTGGCCCGGCTGCTGCACGCCGAACTGGGCATCGCCCCGACCGTGCTGGAGCAGCCGGAGCTGCCGGTGGCCGAGGGGGCGCTGACCGACCTGCCCCTGCCCCGGCGCGCCCGGGCCGCCGACGCCTTCGCCGCACCGGCGCCACCCCCCGCTGCGGCGCAGCCGGCCGGAGCACCACCGCCCGATTCCGCCGCGCCGGCACCACAGGCCCCGGTCCCCACGCCGACCGCCGTCGCCGGACCGGAGGGCGTCACGCCGGCCCTGCCCGTCGGGCTGACGCCGACCATGGTCGCCGGGCCGTCGACCGCCCCGACCGTGCCCGCCACAACGGCACCGGCCGACCCGTTCGCACCGGCGGGCGGCGCGGCACCCTACGCACCGGCGGGCGGCGCGGCAGCCTACGCACCGCCGGGCGTACCCCATGGTGGTCCTGCGGGGGCGTGGCCGGGCTTACCCGTCTCCGGCACGCCGGTGTCGCCGTCGCCCGGCGGCGGCCGGAGTGGGCCGGCGCTCCCCCGACGCCGGGCGCTGTGGGTCTCGCTCGCCGCCGTGCTCGCGCTCGCCGGCGTGGCGACGGCGGCGGCGCTGTACCTGACCCGGGACCGCTACCCCGCCCTGGAGTTCCGGACCGTCGACCAGCTGACCCGGGTGCCCGCCGGCACGGAACGACCGGCGGACATGTTCACCGCGGTCCTCGGGCAGCGGGCCTATCTCGGCTATCCGCTCGGCGACGGGCGGCTGGAGGTGGTGGCGGTCGACGCCGGCACCGGCGCGGTGAAGTGGCGCAAGCAGACCGCGGTGTCCTCCGAGCGGTGGAAGGGGATCGTCGCCCTGCCCGGCGCGGTCGCGGTCTTCGCCGACGCCATCGGCGACGACACCCCCCGGGACCTCGTGCTGCTCGGCGGCGCCTCCGGCGACCAGCGGTGGCGCCGGGCGATCCTGGGCAACGACGACGTGATCTTCGGCGACGGCGTCGCGGTGCAGGTGGACCACGCCGGGAAGCGGCTCGTCGGGCTGCGTCTCGGCGACGGCGGGGAGGTCTGGTCGCAGCCCAGCCCGCGCGACGAGTACGACAACACCCGCACCAGCGTCCACCCGGTCACCACCGACAAGGCCCTGGGCGGCCCGGCCTTTCTCGACGGCTCCCCGCGCGATCCCTGGCGCGGCGAGGTCGACCGGATCGTGCAGGTGGGCGCGGACCGGTCGGTCCGACTGGTCGACATGGGCAGCGGCCGGGTGGTCCGCACCCGCGCCGGGGTGGCCGATCACGACGACCTGGTGGTGGCGCACGAGGACCGCCTCTACGTGGCCCGCGACGACGCCGGTTACCAGCTGCTCGCGTACGACCTGACGAGCGACGCCCAGCCGAAGGTGCTGTACACGGCCAGGGACGACAAGCGTCGCCCGGAGGCGCTGGTGTCCTGCGGCGAGCGGCGGGCGTGCCTGCTGGAGGTGACCGGCGGCGACGACGAGACCGCCGAGGTGGTGGCCGCGACCGAGGAAAAGTGGACCAGTTGGAAGGCGCCGGGAGCAACAATGCTGGTGCCGCTCGGCGAGCACCTGCTCGCCCGGCGGACCACCCCGGAGTCGGCCGGCACGCTGTTCGGCCCCGACGGTCGCGCCGTGCTCGCCGACCGTCGCGGGGTGGCGGTCCGGCTCGACGGGGGCAACCTGCTGCTCCTCGCCGACCCGCCCAGCTCGGTCGAGGACGACCGCAGCGTCGCCGGGCTGTCGGTGGGCTCGGGTGAGGTGGCCGAGCTGGGCCAGCTGGCGGACGTACGCAGCGACACGTGCTCGTGGAACACCAGCGTGATCGCCTGCGGTGCCGGCAGGCAGAGCGGGGACGCCGGGGCGGAGTCCCCGTACGGATTCGTGCTCTACCGGTTCGCCGGGTAGCCGACACTCCGACAGGCATTCAGATGGATCTATATAGCCGATAGCCTCCTCTCAACGGCCAGGCTGCTCCGCGTCCGGTCACGAGCCGGCGCGGGGCCGACAGGAGGAGGACCGGCAGATGACGATTCCCCGTACCCGGCGATGGCGGGCCCGGACGGTGGGCGTACTCGCCGCCGCTGCGGTCGTCGCCGCGATGGGCACCCCCGCGGCGGCCGCCCCGGCCACCGGCGAGATCCTGCACGCCGACGCCCCGAACGCGGTGACCGACGGATACGTCGTCGTGCTCAGGGACGACGCGACCGGACGCGCCGGCGACCGGCGGGCCACCGTCGCGGACGCCGCCGGGCGGCTGGCCGACCGCTACGGGGCCACCGTCGACCGCGTCTACGGGCACGCGCTCAACGGATTCGTGGCGCACCTGCCGGAGCGGGCCGCCCGGCGGCTCGCCGCCGACCCGGCCGTCGCGTACGTGGAGCGGGACCGGGTGGTGACCCTCGTCGGGCCGGGCGTGCAGCTCAACCCGCCGTCGTGGGGCCTGGACCGCATCGACCAGCGCAACCTGCCGCTCGACGGCCGGTACGCCTACCCGAACACCGCGCACAACGTGCACGCGTACGTCATCGACACCGGCATCCGGAGCACGCACGGCGACTTCGGCGTCCGGGCCGGCGGCGGCGTCGACCTCGTCGACGGCGGCCCGGCGGACGACTGCAACGGCCATGGCACCCACCTGGCCGGCACCATCGGCGGCACCCGGCACGGGGTGGCGAAGGAGATCCAGCTGCGGCCGGTACGGGTGCTCAACTGCGCCGGCAGCGGCACCTTCTCCCAGGTGATCGCCGGGGTGGACTGGGTCACCGCGAACGCCGTGCGGCCGGCGGTGGCGCTCCTGGCGCTCGGCGGCGGCGCCAGCACGGCGCTGGACGCCGCGGTGAACCGGTCGATCTCGTCCGGGGTGACCTACGCGGTCACGGCGGGCAGCTCGAACGCCAACGCCTGCAACTACTCCCCGGCGCGGGTCGCGGCGGCGCTCACCGTGGCGGGCACCACCAGCACCGACGCCCGGATGCCGAGCGGCAACCACGGCAGCTGCATCGACCTCTTCGCCCCCGGCGCCAACATCACCTCCACCTGGCACACAGGCGACGCGGCGGTGACCACCATCAGCGGCAGCTCGATGGCCGCCGCGCACGTCACCGGCTGCGCCGCGCTCGCCCTCTCGGCAAATCCGACCTGGAGCCCCGCGCAGGTGGCCGCGTACCTGGTCGGCAGGGCGACGACCGGAGTGGTGACGGGCGTGGTCAGCGGCACGCCGAACCGCCTGCTCTACTGCGGCCCCTGACACGCGGCCCGCCGCACCGGCGGACCGCACGGCTCACCCGCGCCCCCGCGGCCGTGAACTCCGGCTGCGGGGGCGCGGGTGAGGGCTGCGGCTGCGGCTGCGGCGGGAAGATCGATGTTCGGCGGGCCTTGTCCGTGCAGGGCCCGCCGACTAAGTTCAATCGATGATCGACTATCTGGTCATCGGCGGCGGAATCGCGGGCGCCAGCGCCGGACACCACCTCGCCGCGTACGGGACCGTGGTGCTGCTGGAGATGGAGCAGGTCCCCGGCCAGCACTCCACCGGCCGCTCGGCCGCCGTGTTCTCCGAGTACTACGGCGGGCCGGCGGTGCGCGCGCTGACCCGGGCCAGCCGGGGCTTCCTCACCGCGCCGCCGCCGGGGTTCGCCGAGCATCCGCTGCTCACCCCGCGCGGCACGCTCAGCCTCTGCCCACCGGGCAGTGAGGACGCCTTCGAGGCGGCGCTGCGCGACGGGGCCGAGGTGGACCCGCCGGCCCGCGAGATCGACGTCGCCGACCTGACCCAGCACTGCCCCGTCGTGCGGCCGCAGTGGTGCCGGCGGGCGATGGTGAAGCCGGCCGTGCGGGACCTCGACGTCGCCGCGCTGCACCAGGGCTACCTGCGCGGCATCCGGGCGGCCGGCGGCCGGGTCGTGTGCGGCGCGCGGGTGCGCCGGCTGCGGCGCGGCGGCGACGGCTGGCAGGTGGGCACGGACGCCGGCGAGTTCAGCGCCCGGGTCGTCGTCAACGCGGCGGGCGCCTGGGCCGACGAGGTCGCGGCGGCGGCCGGCGTACGACCGGCGGGGTTGACGCCCCTGCGGCGCACCGCCTTCCTGGTGGACGCGCCGGCCGGCGTCGCTACGAGGGACTGGCCGATGGTCAACGACGTCGACGGCACCTTCTACTTCAAGCCGGAGTCGGGGCGTCTGCTGGTCTCCCCGTGCGACACCACTCCCGCGCCGCCGGGCGACGCCCGCCCCGACGACCTCGACGTGGCGATCGGCGCCGACCGGGTGCAGGCGGCGACCACACTGGACATCCGCCGCGTCCACCAGCCCTGGGCCGGACTGCGGACCTCCGCCCCGGACGACGTGCCCGTGATCGGCCCGGCGCCCGACGCGCCGGATTTCCTGTGGATGGCCGGGCTCGGCGGCTACGGCGTCCAGACCTCGCCGGCGGCGGGCGCCCTGCTCGCCGCGCTGGCGGTCGACGCCGCACCCCCGGTCGACCCCACCCCGCTGTCGCCGTCCCGCCTCCCCTGACCCGCCCCGCCCACCCGCTACCCACCCGCCCACCCACCCACCCGCCCACCCACCCGCCCGGGTCGATCATGAGGTTGGCGGCAGCCGAGGAGATCGACTTCGCCGCCAACCTCATGATCAGCGGGGCGTGGAGGTGGGCGGGAGGTCAGCCGGAGTGTTGGTTCAACGGGGAGCGGCGGGGCAGCATCGTCCACGCCGAGAGGGCCGCCGACAGCAGCGCCGCCAGCAGCATCACCTGGAAGACCGCCGGGTAGCCGGCCATGCTGGCGACCAGGCCGGCCAGCGGCGCCCCCGCCACCAGGCCGATGTCCCAGAACGAGGTGAACGCGCCGAGCGCCGTCCCCTGGTGGGCCGGGTCCGTGCGGTTGATCACCAACAGGGCCAGCGCCGGGAAGAGCAGCGAGAGCCCGGCGCCGATCACCAGCCCGCCGAGGACCGCGACCAGCAGGTTCGGCGCGACCGCGACCAGGAGCAGCCCCACCGCCTCCACCAGGGCCGACCCGACGGCCACCCGGCCGGCGCCGAGCTTGTCGGGCAGCCCGCCCACGACGAGCCGGACCCCCACGTAGGTGAAGCCGAACGCGTTGAACGCGACGATGCCGTTCTCGATGCCCCGCTCGGCCATGTGCAGGGCCACGAACGCGGCCAGCGCGGCGTAGCCGAACCCGGCCAGGGAGAGCGCGACGCCGGGCGCCACCGCGCTGCGCGGCAGGATGCCGGCCCGGCCCGCCGGGCTCGCCTGCTGCGGCCGCGGCCGGGTGGCGACGAGCGCGGCCCCGACGGCCGCCGCCAGGACCGCGAACAGCCACACCGCCGGATAACCGGAGGTACGCAGCAGCACCGCGCCGAGCAGGGCGCCCAGCGTGATGCCCAGCCACATGTAGATGCCGTACAGGCCGACGACGCGGCCCCGCCGGTCGGCCGGCGCCAGCGCCACCAGCCAGGCCGCGCCGGCGGTGTAGACGGCCGCCTCACCGATCCCGTGCAGGACCCGGACGCCGACCAGCACGCCGACGTTGCCGGCCACCAGGTAGGCCGCCCCGGCGGCGGCACACACCACCGCCCCGCCCAGCATCACCGTCCGGTACCCGTGCCGGTCGCCGACCCGGCCGGCGATGGGCCGGGCGATCACGGCGGAGACCGCGATCGCGGCGATCACCACCCCCACCTGGACCCGGTTGCCGCCCAGCTCGTCGAGGACGTAGAACGGCAGCACCGCCAGGGACGCGCCCACGCCGAGCAGGCACAGGAAGATCGCGGCGAAGAGCGGGACGATGGGCCGGTAGAACGATAGTTTCCCGCCGGTCGTGGTCATGCGGTGACGCTCCTAGCCCGTGCTCCGTGAGGCCTTGCTGGGCGGCGAGGTGGTCCGGCGTCGCGGTTGCCGACGCAGGTCGAGTCCTTAGTGGATCGACCAGCGACCGGGCAGACCGAAGGCCGGCCGGGCACCTCGCGCTCAGGATAGCGGCATCGAAGCAGAACGATCCACCGGACGCTCAGCGGGCGGGCCGCGGCCGGTGCCGGCCGTCGAGCCGGTCCCGCGCGGGCGTGGGTTCGGCTGCACGGCCAGCCGCGCCCACAGCACGCCGCGGGCGACCGCCGTGGCGGTCGCCCGCGGAAGGAGCCGCGCGGGACGGGTCAGGCCGGTACGACGTGGAAGAAGTGGGTCGGCAGGTGCACGGCCAGTCCCTCGTGGATCTCGGCACAGACGGCCGGGCCGTCGGTGGACAGGGTGCCGGGCGGCGGGGTGTCGACGCGGATCGCGGACCGCCCCGCGTCCAGCAGGCGGGCCGCCATCGCGAAGTCACCCACCACCGCCTCGCCCGGCGCCACCATCCGCGTACGGCTGATCTGGACGCCGTTGCGGGTCAGGTCCGTCAGGAAGGAGCCCTTGCCGAGCAGGTGGGTGTAGTAGTCCCGCGGGTTGACGATCATCGCGTGCGGGGTGGCCCCGGTCTGCTCGATCTCGTCGCAGGCGGCGAGCAGGCCGCTGAGCCAGTCGTGCCGGTACGGCAGCCGCCCGATCTCCGGATGCCGCAGCAGGCCGCCCTCGCCGATGGTCAGCGCCTGGTTCTCGGCCGTGGCGAGGCGGACCAGCAGCCGGTAGTCGATGAAGGAGGCCAGCGCCTCCGGGTCGTCGGCGAGTTCCTCGGGGATGCGCACCCAGGCGCGGATCGGGTGCACCCCGGCGGAGGCGGTGCCGAACCGGAAGGCGGCCTCCCGGCGCAGGCCCGACTCGTGCACGGCAGCGGCCTCGCCCGCGTCGGGCCGACCCTCGGACCAGAACCGGACCGGCTCCATGCCGACCGGCCGCTTGCGGAACAGGTTGCGCACCGTCACCCGGGGGCGTTCCTTGGTCGGCTGGAAGGCGTCCGTGATGGTGTAGTCGAAGCGCACCTCGGCGCCGGCGGGATCGTCGGCGTACGCGCGGGCGAACAGCTCACCGGGCGACAGCGTCGACGGCGCGGTCACGGGTGGCGCGGTGGTGATGGTCATGAGTCCTCCCCGATGGAGATGGCGTGCCGGATCAGCCGCTCGTAGAAGGGCTGGTGGTGGTCGTGGTACGACCGCAGGGTGTCGTTGTTGGCGACGGTCGTCTCGAAGGACTTCTCGACCGGCGAGAAGCCCGAGGTGCGTTCGACGTCGAGGTGCCACTTGCGCGTACGCCGCCACTCGGTGCGCTCCCCCGGCGCCCAGTTCAGCGCCTCGGGCAGGAACGGCAGTCCCACGGCCTCGCACCAGGCCGACACCGTCTCGGCGGGGTGCCGCAGCAGGTCCTCGGCCCGGATCACCACCGGCGGCCGGTGCGCGGTCCGGCTGACCAGGTCGAACAGCTCCCACTGGTGCTCGAAGCCGATCTCCGGGCAGGTCACCGTCGGCTTGATCGCGTAGTGCGAGCTGATCGTGCGGGCCGGTTCCCGGACGATGAACGTGTGCGTGACGTCGGCGACCGCCCCGGGGTCGTCGAACAGGTGCCGGTAGCGGTACTCGAGCGTGTCCTTGACGAACACGGTCCGGTCCCGGCCCAGCTCCGTCAGGTGCGCGACGACCTCGGCCGCGTCGGTCACGGTGACGGTGCCGCCGTCGGCGGTGGGCAGCTCGACGTGCCCCTCGTCGACGAGGGTGACCAGGGGCTCGTGGACGACCGTGACGTCGCCGCGGGCGATCATCATGCGCAGGAACGCGGTGGAGAGCGCCCGGGGATGCGCCCACATGGCGATCACCGGCATGCCGGCCTCCCGTACCGCGTCTCCCGCCGCCCCGGGGCGGCGCCGCGGCGGGGCGCGATCACTGCGACCACGACGTGGGCTTGCGGTCCCACCGGTGGCCGCGCAGCGTGTCCAGCACCCCGGCGTCCAGCGGTACGCCGTCGCTGACGGCCAGGTTGGCGCGGACGTGCTCGACGCGGCGCATGCCGGGGATCACCGTGCTCACCGCCGGGTGGTGCAGGATGAACCGCAGCGCCAGCTCCGGCATGGTCATCCCGGCCGGCACGTCGGCGGCCAGCCGCTCGGCGCGCTCCACGCTGGGCAGCAGGTTCTCCGGCCCGAAGTACGTGCTGCGCCAGTCCTCCTCCGGCCAGGTGCTGTCGGCGGTCAGCGTGCCGGTCAGCGTCCCCTCGTCGAACGGGACGCGGGCGATGATCGCGATGTCGTCGCGCTGGGCGCGCGGGAACAGCTCGTCCTCCGGTGCCTGGTCGAAGATGTTGTAGATGACCTGCACGACGTCGATCAGGCCGGTGTCGAGGGCGGCGTGGCAGTTCGTCGGCTCCCACCGGTTGACGCTGATCCCGACGCCGTCGACCACGCCCTCCCGCTTGAGGTCCGCGACGGCCTCCTGCCAGCGGCCGTCGGCGGCCCACCGGTCCTCCCAGACGTGGAACTGGAGCAGGTCGATCCGGTCCACGCCGAGGTTCTCGAGGCTGCGGTGGGTGAACTCGCGGATGTGCTCGGCCGGGAAGACGTCGTCCAGGGTGTCCTGGGGGCCCGGCGGCCACTCGCGGTTCTTCGGCGGGATCTTGGTGGCCAGGTACAGCCGGCGGTCCGGGTGCCGGCGCACCAGGCCGCCGAGGAGCTGCTCGCTGACGCCCCGCCCGTAGACCCAGGCGGTGTCGAAGAAGTTGCAGCCCCGTTCCACCGCCTCGTCCAGGCAGGCCGGCGCGGTGTCGTAGTCCCAGCCGGTGAAGCCGCCGGGTCCGCCCCCGATGCCCCACATCCCGTATCCGACCTCGCTGACCTGCCAGCCGAGCCGACCCATCCTGCGGTATCGCATTCCACTCCCTCATCCGTGCCGGAAATCGCGTCGCGCGCGACCGTTCACCCTGGTCCCGCCGGCAGCAGCAGCCGGTCGGCCTCCCGCCCCTCGTGCGCGCCCAGCCAGGCGCGGTAGGCGCCGACGGACGGGCCGAGCCGGTGGTCGGTGAAGCCCCGGCGGCGTTCCAACTCGGCGCAGCCGTCGCGCCGGAAGAGCCGGGGGTTGTCGGTGAGCAGCCTCGCGAAGACCGCGCGCAGCCGCTCCTCGTCGGCGCCCGCGCCGGGCGGGAAGAGGGCCAGCAGCACGGCGGCGTCGCGGTCGCCCCCGTCCGCCGCCTCGCGCAGCCCCGCCAGGAACCGCGCGCAGCTCACCCGGGGCAGGGCGTCCGCGCCGCCCAGCGGCAGGTCGGTGAAGTCGACGCTCACCGGGTGCAGGACGTGCAGCGTGCCGCCCCACTGGCGCGGGTCGACGACCGTGGCGACGATCCGCCGGGCGGCCCAGTCCACCGGCGTCCAGTCGGAGCGCACGGGCGCGTCGGGCCGCATCCCCAGCCGGTGGCAGGCCGCCAGCAGCAGGTGGGTCAGGGCCCGGGGGTTGGGGTGGCCGTCGTCGGCCGCGGGCATCACCTCGCCGAGGCGCAGCACCGTGACGGTCGCGCCGCGCCGCCGGGCGTCGTCGACGTACCGCTCCGCCACCCACTTCGACCGGCTGTAGCCGCTCGTCGGCGCGACGGCGAGGGCCGGGTCGTACGTCTCGGGCAGCGGCTGCGGATGGCGGGCGGCCTCGCTGTCGAGAACGCCGAGGGTGGAGACGTGGTGCAGCGGCTTCGGCCGTCCCGTCAGGCAGAGCCGCAGCAGCTCGGCGGTGCCGAGGACGTTCGCGGCGCGGTGGGCCCGGTAGTCGAACAGGAAGTTGACGAGCGCCCCGGCGTGCAGCACGAGGTCGCAGTCGTGGGCCAGCCGGTCCCACGCCTGCGGGGTCAGGCCGAGGGCCGGGCTGCCGAGGTCGGCCGCGTACCCGTGCAGGCGCGGGCCGTGGCCGGGCCGCCACAGGCCCCGCTCGGCCAGCGCGCCCACGACGCGGGCGGTGGCCTCGGCGTCGTCGGCCGCGCGGGCCAGGCAGAGCACCCGGACGTCGGTGGTGGCGAGCAGCTCGTGCACCAGTCGCGCGCCGACGAAGCCGGTGGCCCCGGTGACCAGGACCGTACGCGGCGCCCGGCGCCGGCCGACGGGGCGTACGGGCAGGTCGGCCGGGATCTTCGCGTCCCGCTCCACCAGCTCGTCCTCGGTCTCGGTGGGGTCGGCCGTACGCAGCCGTACGGCGAGCGCCCGGGCGAGCCGGGCGGCGCTGCGGTGGGTGAACAGGTCCTGCACGCCGACGCGCACGCTCTGGTCCGCGCCGAGGGCGGTGACCGCGTCGAGGGCCTGGAGCGAGTCGCCCCCGGCGTCGAGGAAGTCGGTGTCGGGGTCGAGGTCGGGCCGGCCGAGGACCGTCCGGAAGACCCCCAGCACCCGCTCGGCCAGCGTCCGCGCCTCGGCGGGCGCGGCCGACGGGCGGGTCCGGTCGGCGAGCGTACGGTCCAGCCATGCCTCCAGCGCCTGCCGGTCGACCTTGCCGTTGCCGGTCAGCGGCAGCGCGTCGCGCACGACGACGTGCCGGGGCACGTGGGTGCGGGGCAGCAGCCCGCGCAGGTGCGCCCGCACCTGCGGCTCGGTCACCTCGGGGTCGGCGGCGAGGAAGAGGGCCAGCGACTTCCCCCGGTGCTCGCGGGCCAGCAGGACCTTCGCCAGCCGTACGCCGGGCAGCCGGGTGGCGGCGGTCTCGATCTCGCCGGCCTCGATCCGGACGCCGTTGACCTTGAGCTGGTGGTCGCGGCGGCCGGCGAAGTGCAGCCGGCCGTCGGGGGCGATCCGGCCGAGGTCGCCGGTGCGGTAGAGCCGGGCGCCCGGGATGTCGGGCAGCGGGTTGGGCACGAACACTCCGGCGGTGCGGGCCGGGTCGCCGAGGTAGCCCTCGCCCAGGCACACGCCGCCGATGACGATCTCGCCGGTCTCGCCCGGCGGCAGGGGGCGCAGCTCGTCGTCCACGACGGCGGCGTGGCAGTTGTCGATGGGCCGGCCGATGGGGATGACGTCGCCGTCGCCGCGGGCGACGGTGTGGAAGATCATTCCGATCGACGCCTCGGTCGGGCCGTAGCCGTTGGTGACCGCCACGCCCGGCACCAACTCGACCAGCCGGTGCACCGCCCAGGGGTCGATCTCCTCGCCGCCGACGATCACGTTGCGCAGCGAGGCGACGGCACGCCGGGCCGCCGGGTCCCGGTCCAGGACCGACACCAGCGCGCCGAGCACGCTCGGCACGAAGTCGGTCATCGTGACGGTCTCGTCGGCGATGGTCCGGATGGTCCGCTCGACGTCGAGGAACCCGCCCTCGACCGGCACCACGGTGCGGCCACCGGTGGTCAGCGGCCAGAACATCTGCCACACCGACGAGTCAAAGGTGTGCCGGCTGTTCTGGAGCACCACCTCGTCGCCGGTCGCCGCGAAGTGCCGCGTCATGAACCGCAGCCGGTTGGCGATGCCGTCGTGCCGGTTCAGTGCGCACTTCGGGGTGCCGGTGGTGCCGGAGGTGAAGATGCCGTAGATCAGGTCGGCCGGGCCGATCGGCACGCCGGGCCGGCGACGGATCGGGACGATCCCGTCGAGGTCGACGGGCAGGCAGGGGACGTCGCCGGTGTCGGGACGCGGGCCGGTGCCGCGTACCACCGCGAGCCGGGGCCGCACCTCCCGCAGCGCGGCGTGCAGCCGGTCCGCCGGCCAGCCGGGATCGACGGGCACGAAGGCCGCGCCGAGCTTCATCAGCGCCAGGTCGACGACGGGCAGTTCGAGCCCGTCGGCGATCAGGACGGGCACCACGTCGCCCCGCCGGACGCCCCGCCCGGTGAGGGCGGCGGCGACGCCGTTGGCCAGGTCGTCGAGTTCGCGGTACGTCAGCGAGCGGCCCCGGAACGACACCGCCCGGCGGTGCGGGTGCCGGTCGACGCGCTCCTCGACCATGCCGGGCACGGCCAGGAAGGGCCGGTCGTCGTACGCCTTCCCGGCGGCCGCCGCAGTGGTGGCGGTGCACCGGCAGGTGGGCCCGTCGGAGACGGTAACCGCCGCCGTGGATCCGGTGTCGCCCGCCCTCATCACGCCTCCTGTCCCCGTGCCCGCAGGCCTGTCGTCATGCTGCGGACGGGACGAATCCGACCCGACGCGCAGCAAGGGTAGTTATCGGCGCCGGTCGATGCCCTGGCTGCTGGTCAAGGACACTAGAGGGCCGATCGATGGGAGGGAATATGCAACTTTCTGCTACATCGATTCCCGTCACTTGGAAGTGGCGACCGCACCCCCCGCGCGCCGCCCGTCCGGCGGGCAGGCCCCCCACCAGGCAATCCTTCGCCCACCTGCCGGCGTACGCGGAGATTCCACGCTGGACTGTCGGCCACGCGCGGAGACGTACCGGCGGGGCGGACCGACGCCCCCGCCACGCGACGAGCAGGAGCGATGACGGACGGTAGCCGGCGACGCGCGGGCCGGTCGCGCCCGTGCAGCGGGTCGCGGGTGTCCCGCTCGCCGGCCACCGCCCTCATCGCGATCAGCTCACCCGGCGGTCGTGCCCCTGCCAGAACCGCTCCCGAAGCTCGCGGCGCAGGATCTTCCCGCTGGGGTTGCGCGGCACCCGGTCGATGAACTCGTAGTGCAGCGGCTGCTTGAAACCGGCGAGCTGGCCGCGCAGGTGCAGCGCCAGGTCGCGCTCGGTGAGCTGCTGCCCCTCCACCGGCACCACGAACGCGTAGACGGCCTCGCCCCAGCGCTCGTCCGGCACCCCGACGACCGCGGACTCGGCGACCAGCGGGTGCCGGCTGATGACGTTCTCGACCTCGACCGGGTAGACGTTCTCCCCCGAGACGATGATCATGTCCTTGATCCGGTCGCGGATGTACAGGTAGCCGTCCTCGTCCAGCAGGCCGGCGTCCCCGGTGACGACCCAGCCGTCGACAAGCGTCTTCGCCGTGGCCTCCGGCAGGTTCCAGTACTCCACCATCACGCCCGGCGAACGCAGCCAGACCTCGCCGACCTCGCCGGCCGGCAGCGGGTCGCCCTTGTCGTCCACGATCTTGACCTCGAAGCCCGGGTACGGCAGCCCCGCCGACTGCATCTTGCCGCCGTCCGGGGTGTGGTCGGCCGGGGGCAGGCAGACGGCGGAGTTGCCGGTCTCGGTCAGGCCGTAGATCTGGGCGAACTCGCAGCCGAAGCCCTCGATGCAGCGGGCCAGCAGCGCCGTCGAGATGGGCGCGCTGCCGTAGACGATCTTCCGCAGCGAGACGAAGTCCGCCTTGGTGACGCCGGGCTCCGCGAGCAGCAGGCGCAGCATCGAGGGCACCGCGAGGATGGTGGTGACGCGCAGCGATCTGATCAGCTCGACTGCGCCCGCGGTGTTGAACTCGCGCATCAGCACGTTCGTGGCCCCCGCGGCGAAACCCATCGCCGCCCACGACAGGCCGCCGATGTGGAATCCGCCGTTGCAGAGCAGGCTGACGTCGCTCTCGCGCAGGTCGAGCCAGTCCAGGTTCTCCGAGGCGAGCCCGTCGCGTACCGCGAAGAAGCTGCGGTGCGCGAGCACCACGCCCTTCGGCAGCCCCGTCGTGCCGCTGGTGTACATCTGCGCCAGCGGCGTGTCGGACGTGACCTTGGCCAGCACGTTCGCGTCCGGCTGCGCCGACACCCAGGCCGCGAAGCCGGCGCGGGCCACGCCGTCGGCGTCCAGCGCGACCACCTGCCGCAGCATCGGCAGCTCCGGCGCCAGCTTCTCGGCGACCGGCGTCGAGTCGGCGTCGACGAAGAGCAGGGCGGCGCCGGAGTCGCGCAGGATGTGCTCGACCTCGCCGGCGGCCAGCCGCCAGTTGATCGGCACGAACACCACGCCGATCTTCGCGGCACCGAAGAGCAGGTCGTAGAAGTGCTCGGACTCCCTACCGAGGTAGGCGACGCGGTCCCCGGGGCGCAGGCCCGCCGCCTGGAGGCCGCGTGCCACCTGGTTGCTGACGCGGTGCAGGGTGGCGTAGTCCACGCGCCGGCCCTCGCAGATGATCGCGACGGCTTCCGGCTGCTGGGCGGCGTGCCGGCGTGCCACGTCGACGAGCGTGCGCAACTGAACGGTCACCAAGTCCTCCTCAGTGGACGTACGGGGTGGGGGCGGCTCACGCCGCGTCGGCCTGGGAACGCATGCCGGGCGGGCTGACCGGCGCCATCCGCACCTCGCACCCGGCGATTCCGCCGGCGTCGTCCGGGAGACGTTGGGGCAGGTCGACGTTCTGGACGAACCCGCCCTCCGCGCTCGCCAGCCCACCGGCCGCGCTGTGCCTGGCCCGCGACGCCGTCATCGCCGTTCCTCCTTGCGCACGAGTGCGAACTGAACGTAATCAGCGCGTGTCCACCACCCGGTAACAGCGGAAGAACTCGCCACGGCCCCGATTCGGGCCCCCGTACCCGGTAGTGGAGGCGTCACCCGCACCAACGGCGGTCGTCCCGGCAGTTACCCGAGCGTGGACGGGCTGGGGGCACCATGAGCGCGCGGGCGGTCCCTCCCGCCCGGCGCACCGCATCCGACAGCGATTCCTTCCGAGCGATCACAGCGAGGACGACATGGCGGACACGTGCCCGGTGCACGGGCATCGGCAGCTGATGGACGACGACCACTTCGCGCGCCCGTACGCGGTCCACGAGCGCCACGGGACACCATCGCCCGCCGGGAGCTGTGCACCCGCTTCCCGGACATCGAGCCCGCCGCCTCCCGGGAGTCGCTGAAGGTCAGGCGTACGCCGCCGGTGCCCGCCCTGGTGTCCCTTCCGGTCACGGTCCTGAGCGCATCCCCACCCACGGTCCGCATCACCACTGCTATCCGACAAGAGGTTGTTGAACCATGCCGCGTACCGATCTGCTCCGGCCCCTGCCCGAACTGCTCCGGACCAACGCCGACCGGTCCGGCAACCAGGTCGCGTACGCCGATTCGCGGCGGAGCGTGACCCACGCGGAGCTGGCGGTACGGACGGCGCGGCTCGCCGGCCACCTCACCGACCTCGGCGTGTGGCCGGCGGACCGCGTCGTCGTCCTGCTCGACGGGGTCACGGCGGTGGAGGGCGTCCTCGCCGTCGTCCGGGCCGGCGGCATCGCGGTGCCGCTGGACCCGGCCCTGGACGACGCCGAGCTGGCCCGGCTGGTCGAGGACGCCGGCGCCGACGCGGTCATCACCGACGCGGCCAACGCGGCGCGGGTGTCCGTGTCGGTCCTCGTCGTCGACGGCGGGCACGACGGCGACGGGCACTCGTTCGAGGAGCTGGCGACGACGGATCCGGCGTCGCCGCCCCAGGACGACGCCGGCCTCGACGACCTGGCGTTCCTCACCTGGACGGCGGGAACGACCGGGCGCCGCAAGGGCGTGCTGTCCACGCAGCGCAACGCGCTGTGGCCCGCCGCCGCGGCAAGTTACGTGGCCGGGCTCGGGTGGACGGCGGACGACCGGGTGCTGTGGATGCTGCCCGTGCACGCCTGCTTCGGGCAGCTCCTCGCCGCCACCGCGGCGGGGGCGTCGGTACGCCTCGCCGGCGGCCTCTCCCCCGACGAGCTGCGGGCCACGCTCGCCGCGCAGGGCAGCACCGTGCTGGTGGGTGCCGGCGCGACGCACCGCGCCCTGCTGGAGGCGCCGGGCCCCGACCCGCAGGGGGTACGGATCGCGCTGGCCGTCGGCCCCGTGGACCCGGCGCTGCGCGGGTCCTTCGAGGCCGCGTTCGCCGCGCCGCTGCTCACCGGCTACGTGACCACCGAGACGTCCGGCCTGATCGCGGTGAGCTGGCCGGACGGCGACGCGGAACGACGCTGCCTGCCCCTGCCGGGCCTGAGCGTGCGGGTGGTCGACCCCGCATCGGGCGCCGACCTGGGCCCCGGCCAGGAGGGTGAGGTCTGGGTCAGCGGCCCGAACGTGATGGCCGGCGGCTACCACGACCTCGCCGCCGAGACGGCCGAGGCGCTGCGCGGCGGCTGGTACCGCACCGGCGACCTGGCCCGCCGCGACGACTCCGGGTACCTCACGGTCACCGGCCGGCTGGCCGACGCGGTCGAGGTCGACGGCGAGCGGGTCCGGCTGGACCGGATCGACGCGGTGCTGCGCGCCGCGGCGGGGGTGGCCGACGCGGCAGCCCTCGCCGGGCCCGACGGTCCGGTCGCGTTCGTCGTCGGGTCCGACGTGGACGCCGCCGCCCTGCTCGCGCGGTGCCGCGCGGAACTGCCCGCCGCGGCCGTACCGGTCGAGACGTACCTGGTGCGGGAGATCCCCCGCACCGCCCTCGGCAGCCCCGCCCGGCACCGGCTCCCCGAGCTGCCCGCCCGCCTGATCGGCGTGGCCGCGTCGCTGCCCGACCGGCTGCACGCGCTGCGCTGGGAGCCGGCACCGGAGCCCGCCTCCGGGTCGGACCCCGGTCGGCTCGCCTGGGCGGTCGTGGGCCCGCCCGAGCTGACCGTCGACCTCACCGACGACGAGCTCACCGTCGACACCTACCCCGACCACACCGCGCTGTCCGAGCTGCTGGCGCCGGTGCTCGACGAGGACCACCCGGCGGACTCGCGACTGGTCGTACTGACCCGGGGCGGCCTGCACGGCGACGACGCGGCGGCCCCCGGGCAGGCCGCCGCCTGGGCGCTCGCGCGGGCCCACCAGCTCCGCCGCCCCGGCCGGCTCGTGCTCGTCGACGCCGACCGGGTCGGTGCCGAGGAGCTGCGCACGGCCGTGGCCTGCGGCGAGGACGTGCTGGCCGTACGCGAGGGCGAACTGCTCGTGCCCCGGTACGCGGACGTCCCCGCCCTGCCCGGCGGCGCACCGCTGCGGGGCACGGTCGTGCTCGTCGCCCGGTCGTACGACGCGGCGCTCACCCGCCACCTCGTGGCGGCCCACGACGTACGCGAACTGGTCCTGGTGGGGCCGGACGACGTGCCGGCGGGCGCCCCGGCGGAGCTGGCGGCGTTCGGCGCCGAGGTCTGCGTGCACCCGGACGTGCCGTTCGACCCGGAGACGCTGGCGGCCGTGCTCGGCGACCGGCCGGTCACCACCGTCGCGGCGGTGGACCTCACGGTCACCGAGACGCTGGCGCTGCACACCGCGCCGCTCGGGCGCACCCCGGCCGACCTCGTGCTGCTCACCGACGGTGGCGACATCGCCGCCACCGTCGCCGCCGACGCGCTGGCGCGGCACCGGCGGGCGCTCGGCCTGCCCGGCGTCTCCGTGGCGTGGAGCGCGCCGGGCTTCGCCCGGCCCCCCGCGGCACGACGTGGCGCCCTCCTCGACGCCGCGCTGGCCGCGGGCGAACCCTGCGTCGTCGCCGCGCGCCCCGTGCTGGCCGCCGACGCCGGCACCGACGGCGCCGGCAACGCCCTGGCCGAACGGCTGCTGGCGACCCCGGCGGACGAGCGGCCCGGCCTGCTGCGCGAACTCGTACGGGCCGCGACCGGCGAGGTCCTGGGCGACCAGGCGCCCGCGACGATCGACGGCGAGACGCCGTTCCGCCAGCTCGGCTACGACTCGCTCATCGCCGTGCAGTTGCGCAACCGGCTCTGCGCCGCGACCGGCCTCAGCCTGCCGGCGAGCCTGGTCTTCGACTACCCGACGCCGGACATCCTCGCCGGCCACCTGCTCGACGCCCTGGGGCTGGGCACGGTCGAGGCGGCGCCGGCCACTGTCGGGTCGTACGAGGAGAGCGAGCCGATCGCGATCGTCGGCATGGCCTGCCGCTACCCGGGCGGCATCGCCTCCCCGGAGGACCTGTGGCGGGTGGTCGCGGACGGCACCGACGTCATCGGCGACTTCCCCACCAACCGCGGCTGGGACCTCGCGGCGCTGTTCGCGGGCGACGGGCCGGGCACGTGCAACGCGACCGCCGGCGGCTTCCTGCACGACGCGGACGAGTTCGACGCGGAGTTCTTCGGCATCAGCCCCCGCGAGGCGCTGGCGATGGACCCGCAGCAGCGGGTGTTCCTGGAGACCGCGTGGGAGGCGCTGGAGCACGCCGGCATCCCGCCGACCTCGATGCGCGGCAGCGACACCGCCGTCTTCACGGGCCTGCACGTGCAGAACTACGGCCGGGGCGGGCACAGCGAGGAGGACGGGGTCGACGGCCACCTCATCACCGGCACCGCGAGCAGCGTGGCGTCCGGCCGGGTCGCGTACGCCCTGGGCCTGGAGGGCCAGGCGATGACCGTCGACACCGCCTGCTCGGCGTCGCTGGTCGCCCTGCACCTGGCCGTACGCGCGCTGCGCTCCGGCGAGTGCTCCATGGCCCTGGCGGGCGGCGTGACCGTGATGGCCGGCACGGAGACCTTCACCGAGTTCTCCCGGCAGAACGGCCTCTCCCCCGACGGGCGGTGCAAGGCGTTCTCCGACGACGCCGACGGCACCGGCTGGGGCGAGGGCGTCGGCGTGCTGGTCGTCGAGCGGCTCTCCGACGCCCGCCGCAACGGCCACCGCGTCCTGGCGGTCGTCCGCGGCTCGGCCGTCAACCAGGACGGCGCCTCCAACGGCCTCACCGCCCCCAACGGGCCCTCGCAGCAGCGGGTCATCCGCGCCGCGCTCGCCAACGCGGGCCTCGCACCCGACGAGGTGGACGCGCTGGAGGCGCACGGCACCGGCACGTCGCTGGGCGACCCCATCGAGGCCCAGGCGATCCTCGCCACCTACGGCCAGGGCCGCGAACAGCCGCTCCGGCTCGGCTCGCTCAAGTCCAACATCGGCCACACGCAGGCCGCCGCCGGCGTCGGCGGCGTGATCAAGATGGTCCTCGCCCTGCGCAACGGGCTGCTGCCGCGCACCCTGCACGTCTCGGAGCCGAGCCGCAAGGTGGACTGGTCGACCGGGGCGGTGTCGCTGCTGACCGAGCCGGTCGCGTGGCCCGCCGGCGACCGGCCGCGCCGGGCCGCCGTCTCGTCGTTCGGGATGAGCGGCACGAACGCGCACGTGATCATCGAGGAGCCGCCCGCCGCCGACGCCCCGGCCGCCGACGCCCCGGCCGCCGACGCCCCGGCCGCGCCGCCGGTGCTGCCGTTGCTGCTGTCGGCGCGCTCCGAGCAGGCGGTACGGGAGCAGGCCCGCCGGCTGCACGACCACCTCGCCGACCGGCCCGGGCTGTCGGTCGCCGACGTCGGCCGGTCCCTCGTCACCACCCGGGTCGCCTTCGGCCACCGGGCCGCGGTCACCGGCGCCACCCGGCAGGACCTGCTCGACGGCCTCGCCGCCCTCGCCGCCGGTCAGGGCACCGCCGACGTGCTCACCGGCACCGCCCGCCCCGGCGGGCTGGCGTTCCTGTTCACCGGTACGGGCGCCCAGTACCTCGGCATGGGCACCGAACTCGCCGCCGCGTACCCCGTCTTCGCGAACGCCTTCGACGAGGCCTGCGCCGAGCTGGACCGGCACCTGGACAAGCCGGTACGCGAGATCATCCGCAGCGACGACCTGCACCGGTTCGCGTACACGCAGCCGGCCCTGTTCGCCTTCGAGGTCGCCCTGCACCGGCTCGTCGAGTCGTGGGGCATCCGCCCCGACTTCGTGGCGGGGCACTCCCTCGGCGAGCTCTCCGCCGCGTACGTGGCCGGCGTCTGGTCGCTCGCCGACGCCGCGAAGCTCGTCGCCGCCCGCGCCACCCTCATGGCGGCCCTGCCGCTGGGCGGCGTGATGGTCGCCGTGCAGGCCACCGAGGAGCAGGTCACCCCGTACCTGAGCGGGCAGGTCGGCATCGCCGCCATCAACACCCCCACCGACCTGGTCATCTCCGGCGACGAGGCCGCCACCCTCGCCGCCGCCGAGCAGCTCGCCGCGCTCGGTCACAAGACGAAGCGGCTGCCGATCCCGCTGGGCGCCCACTCCCACCTGATGGATCCGATGCTCGACGACTACCGGGCCGTCGCCGCGTCCATCACCCACCACGAACCCCGCATCGGGCTGATCTCCACTGTCGACGGGCAGCCGCTGCGCTCCACGCCCGAGCACTGGGTCACCCAGGTCCGCCGGGCCGTACGCTTCCACGACGCCGTCGCCGCCCTCACCGCCGACGGCCGCGTCGAGACCTTCCTCGAGATCGGCCCCGACACCGTCCTCGCCACCACCACCGGCGACGCCACCGGCATCGCCACCATGCGCCGGGGGCAGCCCGAGACGCACAGCCTCGCCCGGGCCGTCGGCCACCTCTTCACCGTCGGAACCAGCCCCGACGCCGACGCCTACTTCCCCGGCGCCCGCGAGGTGCCGCTGCCGACGTACCCGTTCCAGCGCAGGTCGTACTGGCTGCGGCCCACCGCCGGGGGCGACGTGGGCACGGCCGGCCTCACCGCGGCGCGCCACCCGCTGCTCGGCGCGGTGCTGGGCGTCGTCGACACCGACCGGCTCGTGCTCACCGGGCGGCTCTCCCTACGTGAGCAGCCGTGGCTGGTCGACCACGCCGTCCTCGACACCGTCCTGCTGCCCGGCACCGCGTTCCTCGAACTGGCCGCGCACGCCGCCGAGCACACCGGCAGCGGCACGATCGAGGAACTCACCCTCCAGGCCCCGCTGACGCTGACCGAGGAGCAGCGGGTCAACCTCCAGGTGTGGGTCGGCCGACCCGACGAGCAGGGCCGCCGCGAGTTCGGCGTGTACTCCCAGCCGGCCGGGCAGCCGCCGGGCGCGGAGTGGACGTGCCACGCCTCGGGCACGCTGGCCGACGCGCCCGCGCCGGCCCCGGTGGTCGACGAGTGGCCGCCACCCGGCGCGGAGCCCGTCGAGGTCGGCGACTTCTACGGCTGGCTGCTGGCGCGCGGATTCTGCTACGGCCCCGCCTTCCAGGGCGTCCAGGAGGTGTGGCGGCGCGGCGACGAGCTGTTCGCCCGGGCCACCCTGCGCACCGAGGACGAGCCGGCCGCCGTGCGCTACGGCGTACACCCGGCGCTGCTCGACGCCGCCATGCACCCGCTCGTGCTGCACCTCGACGGCGGCGGGAACCCGGCCGGCCGGGCCTGGCTGCCCTTCTCCTGGCGGGGAGTGCGGCTGCACCGCCGGGGGGCCTCGGCGCTGCGGGTCCGGCTGACCCCGGCCGGCGAGAACACCCTGCGGGTGAGCACCACCGACGACGACGGCAACCCGGTGCTGAGCGCCGACGCGGTCGCGGTCCGGCCGGTCACGACGGACGGCCTGGCCGGCGCGAGCGGCCCCACCGCTGCGCTGTACCGCACGGACTGGGTGCCCGTGGCCGCCCCGACCGGCACCGGCACGCCCGACGTCGAGGTGTTCCGGGTCGAGGCGGGCGACACCGCCGACGCCGTACGACGGTCCCTCCACGACACGCTGGCGACGCTCCAGCGGGCCGCGGCCGGCACCGCGCGGCTGGCCGTGGTCACCCGCGGCGGCGACCTCGCGGGCGCGGCGGCCTGGGGCATGGTCCGCTCCGCCCAGACCGAGCACCCGGACCGCTTCGTCCTCGTCGAGACCGACGGCACCGACAAGTCGGAGCGCGCCCTCGCCGCAGCCCTCGCCACCGGGGAGCCGCAGCTCGCCGTCCGCGACGGGGCGCTGACCGTGCCGCGGCTCGCCCGGCACGCCGCCGCCACCCCGGACGGCGCGCTGTTCGACCCGACGGGGGCCGTGCTGATCACCGGTGGCACCGGCACGCTCGGCGCCGCGCTCGCCCGCCACCTGGTCACCCGGCACGGCGCGGAGCACCTGGTCCTCGCCTCCCGCCGGGGCCTGGACGCGCCGGGCGCCGCCGCGTTGGCCGAGGAGCTGACCGCCCTCGGCGCCACCACGGTCGACGTCGTCGCGTGCGACACCGCCGACCGCGAGGCGCTGTCGGCGCTGCTCGACGGGCTCGCCCGGCCGCTGGTGGGCGTGGTGCACACCGCGGGCGTGCTCGACGACGGCATCCTGGAGTCGCTCACGCCCGAGCGCCTCGACGCCGTCCTGCGACCCAAGCTCGACGCCGCGCTCAACCTGCACGAGCTGGCCGGCGACGTCGACCTGTTCGTGCTCTACTCCTCCGTCGCGAGCGTCATCGGCACCGCGGGGCAGGCGAACTACGCGGCGGCGAACGCGTTCCTCGACGCCCTGGCCGCACAACGCCGGGCCGAGGGCCGGGCCGCCACCTCGCTGTCCTGGGGCCTGTGGGCCGAGCAGAGCGCGTTGACCAGCCAGCTCGGCGAGGCCGACCTGGCCCGCATCGCGCGCGGCGGTCTCCTCCCGCACAGCGTCGAGGAAGGGCTCGCGCTGTTCGACGCCGCGTGCCGCTCGGACCTCGCGCACCTGGTGCCCGTCACCATCGACGTCGCCGCGGTACGCGCCGCCACGAACGCCGCGCCACCGCTGCACGGCCTGGCCAGGGTGCCGCGCAGGCGGCAGGCCGCGACCCGGCCGGGCGCCACCGCGCTGGCCCGCGAGCTGGCCGGGCGCAGCGAGGAGGAGCAGCGCGGGCTGCTGCTCGACATCGTGCGTACGCAGGTCGCGACCGTGCTCGCCCAGCCGGACGCGGACGCCGTCTCCGTGGCCGAACCGTTCCGCCAGCTCGGCTTCGACTCGCTGATGGCCGTCGAGCTGCGCAACCGGCTCAACACCGCGACGGGGCTGCGCCTGCCCGCGACGCTGACCTTCGACTACCCCACCCCGGAGGCCCTCGTCGAGTACCTGCGGGGCGAGCTGGGCGACCGGGAGGACGAACCGCGCCCCGTCGTGGCGGCGGTCGCCGCCCGCCCCACCGACGAGCCCATCGCGATCGTCGGCATGGCCTGCCGCTACCCCGGCGGCGTCGGCTCACCCGACGAGCTGTGGCAGCTGCTGCGCGACGGCCGCGAGGGCATCAGCGGCTTCCCGACCGACCGCGGCTGGTCGCTGGACACGCTGTTCGACCCCGACCCGGACACCCCCGGCACCAGCTACGTCGACCGGGGCGGGTTCCTGCTCGACGCGGCCGGGTTCGACGCGGAGTTCTTCGGCATCAGCCCCCGCGAGGCGCTGGCGATGGACCCGCAGCAGCGGATCTTCCTGGAGACCTGCTCGGCGGCGCTGGAGAACGCCGGCCTCCGGCCGGACGCGCTGCGCGGCTCACCCACCGGCGTGTTCACCGGCCTCATGACGCACGACTACGCCGCCGGGGCGAGCGCCGTACCCGACGGTGTCGAGGGGTTCCTGGGCACCGGAACCGCGGGCAGCGTCGCCTCGGGCCGGGTGGCGTACACGTTCGGGCTGGAGGGGCCGGCGGTCACCGTCGACACCGCCTGCTCGTCGTCGCTGGTCGCGCTGCACCTCGCCGTGCAGGCGCTGCGCTCCGGCGAGTGCTCCCTCGCGCTGACCGGCGGCGTGACAGTCATGTCCACGCCCAGCCTGTACGTCGAGTTCTCCAAGCAGCGGGGTCTCGCCCGCGACGGCCGGTGCAAGTCGTTCGCCGCCGCCGCGGACGGCACGGGCTGGGCGGAGGGCGTCGGCGTGCTGGTGGTCGAGCGGCTCTCCGACGCCCGCCGCAACGGCCACCGCGTCCTGGCCCTCGTACGCGGCTCGGCCGTCAACCAGGACGGCGCCTCCAACGGCCTCACCGCCCCCAACGGGCCCTCGCAGCAGCGGGTCATCCGGTCGGCGCTGGCCAACGCCGGGCTGTCGGCCGACCAGGTGGACGCCATCGAGGCGCACGGCACCGGCACGTCCCTGGGCGACCCGATCGAGGCCCAGGCGATCCTCGCCACCTACGGCCAGGACCGCGAACGCCCGCTCTGGTTGGGCTCGCTCAAGTCCAACATCGGCCACGCCCAGGCCGCCGCCGGCGTCGGCGGGGTCATCAAGATGGTCCTCGCCCTGCGGCACGGGCTGCTGCCACGCACCCTGCACGTCGACGAGCCGTCGCCGAAGATCGACTGGTCGGCGGGCTCGGTCGCGCTGCTGACCGAGCCGGCCGAGTGGCAGCGCAACGGCCACCCGCGCCGCGCCGGGGTGTCCTCGTTCGGCGTCAGCGGCACGAACGCGCACGTGATCATCGAGGAGCCCCCCGCCGAGGCCGACAGCGCCGACGCCGGCACGCCGCCGCAGGCCCTGCCGTGGCTGCTGTCCGCCCGCTCGGAGCAGGCCCTGCGGGAGCAGGCCCGCCGCCTGCACGACCACCTCGCGGCCCGCCCCGAACTGCCGGACGCCGACGTCGCGCGCTCCCTGGCCGCCCGGGTCCGGTTCACGCAGCGGGCCGCCGTCGTCGGCACCGACCGGCGGGAACTCCTCGACGGCCTCGCCGCGCTGGCCGCCGGCCAGGAGGCCGCCAACCTGGTCACCGGCACCCCCGGGGCCGGCAGGTTGGCGTTCCTGTTCACGGGGCAGGGCGCGCAGCGGCTGGGCATGGGCGCCGAACTCGCCGCCGCGTACCCCGTCTTCGCCGCCGCGTTCGACGAGGTCTGCGCCGCCCTCGACGCGCACCTCGACCAACCGCTGCGCAAGGTCATCGACACCGACGAGGTGCACCAGACCGGCTACACCCAACCCGCCCTGTTCGCCTTCGAGGTCGCCCTCTACCGGCTCCTCGAATCCTGGGGCATCCGCCCCGACCACCTCGCCGGGCACTCCATCGGCGAACTCGCCGCCGCCCACGTCGCCGGCGTGTGGGACCTCGCCGACGCCGCGAGGCTCGTCGCCGCCCGCGCCACGCTCATGCAGGCCCTCCCCACCGGAGGCGCCATGGTCGCCGTGCAGGCCACCGAGGAACAGGTGGCCCCGTACCTCTCCGACTCCGTCGGCGTCGCCGCCGTCAACACCGGCACCGACCTCGTCCTCTCCGGCGACGAGGCCGCCACCCTCGCGGCCGCCGGGGCACTCGCCGCACAGGGCCACCGGACGAAGCGGCTCACCGTCTCCCACGCCTTCCACTCCCACCTGATGGACCCCGTCCTCGACGACTACCGCGCCGTCGCCGACTCCATCACCCACCGGGAGCCCACCGTTCCCGTCATCTCCACCGTCGACGGCCGACCGCTGCGCTCCACCCCCGACCACTGGGTGGCCCAACTGCGCCACACCGTCCGCTTCCACGCGGCCGTCGAGGCCCTCGCCGACACGCACCACGTCGGCACCTTCCTCGAGATCGGCCCCGACACCGTCCTGGCCACGGCCGCCGCCACCGGCGACGCCACCACCATCGCCACCACCCGCCGGGGACAGCCCGAGACCGCGACCCTCGGCAGGGCCGTCGGGCGACTCTTCACCGCCGGCGCCGGCCCCGACGCCGGCGCGTACCGGGCGGGCGCCCGCGAGGTGGAGCTGCCGACGTACCCGTTCCAGCACCAGCGCTACTGGCTGATCCCCGACGAGGGGCCGGCGGACGCCACCGGGCTCGGGCTCGGGGCGGCGGACCATCCGCTGCTCGGCGCGGTGCTGGCGCTCGCCGACTCCCAGCGGAGCGTGCTCACCGGCCGGCTCTCCCTGCGCGAACAGCCCTGGCTCGCCGACCACGCCGTCCTGGGCACGGTCCTGCTGCCGGGTGCCGCGTTCGTCGAACTCGCGCGGCGGGCCGCCGAGCACGTCGACCTCGACCGCATCGAGGAGCTGACCCTGCACGCGCCGCTGGTGCTGCCGGCCGACGGCGCGGTACGGGTGCAGGTGGAGGTCGGGGAACCCGACGAGGCCGGACGCCGGCCGCTGCGGGTGCACTCCCGGCGCGAGGACGCGGCCGATGGCGAGCCGTGGACGCAGCACGCGAGCGGCCTGCTCGACGCCGCCGGGGAGCCCGAGGCCGGCTGGGCCGGTGAGTGGCCGCCCGCCGACGCCGCGCCGGCCCCGGTCGAGGAGCTGTACGACCGCATCGCCGACCTCGGCGTCGACTACGGCCCCGCGTTCCGGGGACTGGTGGCGGCCTGGCGGCGCGGCGACGAACTGCTCGCGGAGGTCGCGCTCCCCGCCGACGCGCCGGCGGGCCGCTTCGGACTGCATCCGGCACTGCTGGACGCGGCCCTGCACCCGATCTCCCTGGCCACCGGGGCCGACGGTCCGCTGCGCCTGCCGTTCAGCTGGCACGGCGTGCGGGTGCTGACCACCGGGGCGACGGCCCTGCGGGTGCGGATCACGCCCACCGCCGGCGACGCGTACGCCCTGGCGCTCGCCGACGGCGCCGGCATGCCGGTGGCCACGGTCGAGTCCCTGGTCGCGCGCCCGGTGACGATCGAGCAGCTGCGCTCCACCGCCGGTCCGGACGGGCTGCACCGGTTGGAGTGGCAGCCCGTCCCCACGCCCGTGGCCCCCGCCGGCGCCTTCGACATGTTCCAGGTCGGGACCGGCACGGACGCCGAGGCGGTACGGGCCGCCGTGCACGACGCGCTCGCGGCGGTCCAGGAGTGGCTGCCCGGCGACCGCTCCCCGCTGGTGTTCGTGTCCCGGGGTGCGACCGACGGCACGAACCCGGCGGGCGCGGCGGTCTGGGGCCTGGTCCGCTCGGCGCAGACCGAGCATCCCGATCGTTTCGTCCTCGTCGACACCGACGACCCGGCTCTCGTCGGCGCGGCCGTCGCGACCGGGGAACCACAGGTGGCCGTCCGCGACGGGGTGCCGACCGTGCCGCGGCTCGCGACGTTCGCGGCCGGCTCGGACCGCCGCCTGTTCGACCCGGCGGGCACCGTGCTCGTCACCGGCGGCACCGGAGCCCTGGGCGCGGAACTGGCCCGCCACCTGGTCACCGCGCACGGTGCACGGCACCTCGTGCTGACGTCCCGCCGTGGCGCGGCCGCGCCGGGCGCTGCGGAGCTGACGGCCGAGCTGGAGTCGCTGGGCGCCAGGATCACGGTCGCCGCCTGCGACGCCGCCGACCGGACCGCGCTTACGGAACTCCTGGCGTCCCTGCCCGGCCTGGTCGGCGTCGTGCACGCCGCGGGCGTGCTGGACGACGGCACGGTCGAGTCGCTCACGCCGGAACGGGTGGACGCGGTGCTGCGGGCGAAGGTCGACGCGGCGCTGAACCTGCACGAGCTGGCCGGCGACGTCGAGATGTTCGTGCTGTTCTCCTCGGCGACCGGGGTGCTGGGCACGGCCGGCCAGGCGAACTACGCGGCGGCGAACGCCTTCCTGGACGCGCTCGCCGCGCGGCGTCGGGCGTCCGGCCGCACGGCGACCTCGCTGGCCTGGGGCCTGTGGCGCAGCGGTGGCGCGATGACCGGTGGGCTCACCGAGGCCGACCTCGCCCGCATCGGGCGCACCGGCGTGCGGGCGCACACCGTCGAGGAGGGGCTCGCGCTGTTCGACGCGGCCTGCCGGACCGACGAGCCGTGCCTGGTCCCGATCAGGTTGGACGTGGGTGTCCTGCGCACGAGCACGTCCGCGCCGGCACCGCTGCGCTCCTTCACCCGCCCCCGGCGTGCCTCCTCGGCCGGCAGCGCGGCGTCGCTGTCCAGCCGGCTGGCCGGCCTCGCCGAGCCGGAGCAGCGCGAGGTGCTGCTGACCCTGGTACGCACGAACGTGGCCGCCGTGCTGGCCCACGACTCGGTGGAGACCATCGCGGCGGACCAGGCGTTCAAGCAGCTGGGCTTCGACTCGCTGACGGCGGTGGAGCTGCGCAACCGGCTCAACCAGGCCACCGGCCTGCGGATGCCGGCGACGTTGACGTTCGACCACCCCACGCCCGCGGCGCTCGTCGAGCACCTGATCGGGGAGCTGGGCGGCAACCAGGCGCAGCTCAACCTGCGCACCCTCGTCGACAGCATCGCCAGGGTCGAGGCGACGCTGGAGCTGGTGGACGCGACGCAGACGGCGGAGACGGACATCGCCGCGGCCCTGCAACGGCTGCTGACCAGGTGGCGCGACAAGTCCAGCCCGGCCGAGGCCACGGACCTCGCCTCGGTCACGGCGGACGACCTGTTCGACATCCTGGACAGCGAGCTCGACAACGCCTGACCCCGGGCGAGCCACGACCGCCCTCCACCCCGACGCACGACGGGGTGGAGGGCTGGTTCGTTACGGAGGGCTGGTCCGTTCGCGGGACGCACGGGACGCCCGCCGAGGCCGCATCCGCCCGGACATGAACGGCCACCCCGTCCGGACCGGAAAAAGCCCACCGGCCCCGGGCGTAACCGGGGCCGATGGGCTGATTTGGTACGTGGATGACCACCACCGGGCACAAGCCGGCGTCACCGGCCGTCCGGCCCCCAGCGGCCGGCCTACGTCAGCTCACGATCGAGTACTTCTGCCAACCCGTCGCGAGCACCTCGGGCGCGGAGAACGTGGCCGAGGTGCGTTCCGCGTCGAACTTGCCGTTGTGCAGGTGCACGACGAGCGTGCCGTCGGCGCGTACGGCCAGCAGGTCCGGGCGGCCGTCGAGGTCGATGTCGGTCACCGTGATGTGCGCGAACTCCTGCCAGCCCTTGCCGAGCGTGAACCACTGGCCCTCGCCGCGCCACCAGGGGCCCTCGCCGGAGGTGTCGTGCGCGAACTCGTACAGGTCGAGGTCGCCGTTGGCGCGGCGGACCAGCAGGTCGGGCCGGCCGGTGCCGGTGACGTCGGCCATCGCCAGCGGGAAGTCCTCGACGTCGATCGTCACCAGGCGGTGCGCGGTGCGGTCGTACGTCTCGTTCTGGGTGACCTGGCGCTTGTTGAAGAACGCGTCGACGTGGCCTGCGTCCTGCTCGCGGCCGAACATGTCGTCGCAGCCGTCCAGGTCCACGTCGGCGATCCCGAGGGTCTCCCACTTCTTGTCGTCGCGGGCGCCGGAGATGCGGATCGGCTCGCCGAGGGTGTCGAGACCGTTCAGCCCACCCATGTTCGGATAGAGGAAGATCCCGTGGGTCTCGTTCATGTGTTTCATGCTGACGCCGATGACGTCGGCGTAGCCGTTGCCGTTGACGTCGATCGGACGGACCATTCCGTGGTGGCGGTACGGGTGGAAGCCGGTGCTGATCAGCACGGGCTCGTCGTATGTCTCGCTACCCCGGAAGCTGCCGCTGTGCGGGAAGACCAGCAGTTCACCCGTGTCGTCGTCACGGGCCATGATGTCCAGCCTTCCGTTCCCGTTGAACGAACGGCAGTGACCATTCCCGCCCATGCGTGCCACGAACTACCTCCCGTACGCCCCGAAACACGACAGTCCGATCATTACGAACAGGGGCTGGGGGTGGTAACCCCTACCGGCACCCCTCACCACCCGCAAGACGGCGATCGACATACGAGATAGACATACGACAAAGCCGTCTACGCCCATCGACGCCCATCATGCCCCTGTCGCCGATCACGGGCATTAGGGGCTCTTCACGATCCAGGGTGCAGTCGTGGCCCGAAGCCGCCGGTCGTGGGCCGATCGGCCACGGGGCATTAGCGGCCGATGTCATCCAGTTCGGTCAGGTCCTCATGCGAGAGAGCGAGTCCCGCGCCGGCGATGTTCTCGCGCAGGTGCGCTGCCGATGACGTGCCGGGGATGAGCAGGATGTTCGGTGATCGCTGCAGCAGCCAGGCGAGCGCGACGGACATCTGTGTCGCCTCCCGTCGAGCGGCGACCGCCGAGAGAGCCGAGGACTGAAGCGGGGTAAAGCCCCCGAGGGGGAAGAAGGGCACGTACGCGATGCCTTCGGTGGCGAGCCGGTCGATGAGCTTGTCGTCGTGGCGGTGGGCGAGGTTGTACATGTTCTGCACGCACACGATCGGCGCGATGCTCTGCGCCTCGGTGACCTGCTCCTCGGTGGCGTTGCTGACCCCGAGGTGGCGGACCAGGCCCTGCTGCTGGAGTTCCACGAGCGTGGCGAACGCGTCGGCGAGCGAGCCGGGCCGGGGACCTTCGGCGTTGCCGAGCCGGAGGTTGACCAGGTCGAGTACGTCGAGCCGGAGGGACGTGAGGTTGTCGTGGACCTGGCGGCGCAGATCTTCGGGTCGCCGGGCCGTGGGCCAGCCACCCTGTTCGTCGCGGGTCGCGCCCACCTTGGTCACGATGTGCAGCGACTCGGGATAGGGGTGCAGTGCCTCGCGGATCAACTCGTTGGTGACGCGCGGCCCGTAGGCGTCGCTGGTGTCGATGTGGGTGATACCGAGGTCGACCGCTTCACGCAGAACGGCCAGGGCACCCTCGCGATCGGTGGGCGGCCCCATGACCCACGGGCCGGCCAGTTGCATGGCGCCGTAGCCGAACCGTGTGACGGTCAGGTCACCCAGAGTCCAGGTGCCGCCGGGAAGAGAGAAGGAGGGTGTGCTCATCCTGTCGCCTTTCGTGCGAACGTGGGGTGGCGCCTGCCGCCTCCCTGCATCAGCATTGGAGAGAAACTTCCTGTTGGGAAGTAGGCACTTTGGAGTGCGTAACCCACCCATCGGTAAGAGGTGCGATCAGTGACGATGATGAAGGCGGCCCAGAAGAGGGCGCAGGCCAAGGTGGAGTACAACGCGTTCCTGGCAGGGTGCCCCAGCCGGCAGCTGCTCGACCGAATCTCGGACAAGTGGGTCGTCCTGATCCTGTGCGCGCTGGGCGGCGACAACGACCCTGGCCAGCCCGGTGCAGCACACGCAGACGCTCCGAAGGCGATGCGTTACTCCGAGATCTCTCGTCTTCTGGCCGGGGTCAGCCAGAAGATGCTGACCCAGACGCTACGGTCGCTGGAGCACGATGGCCTGCTCACCCGTACCGTGACGCCAACCGTCCCCGTCTCCGTCTCCTACGAGCTGACCGACCTCGGCCTCTCGCTTCATCACACGACGCGCGGGCTCAGAAGGTGGGCGCAGACACACATGGCCGAGGTCCTCGCAAACCGCGAGAACCACGACTCTCGCACCTCCTGACGACTCACCTCCAACCGTCCAACAGCTAGATGTTCGGGCGCACAGGCAGGGCCAACCGGAGCACGCGCGGGGGCCCGGCCGGACGAGCCGGCCGGGCCCCGAGGGTTGGTTCCGGGTCAGCCGCCGAGGCTCGCCGCCGCCGAGGCGATCGCCGGGGCGAAGGTGCTCACCTGGGTGTAGACGCCGGGGTAGGAGGGCCGAGCGCAGCCGTTGCCCCAGCTCACGATGCCGACCTGGATCCAGGCGTTGCTCGCGTCGCGCCGGAACATCGGGCCGCCCGAGTCCCCCTGGCAGGTGTCGATGCCGCCGCTGGCGTAGCCGGCGCAGATCTCCTCGTTCGCGATGATCTGGCCGCCATAGTAGGAGTTGCAGGTCGCGTCGCTGACGAACGGCACGCTGGCCTTGCGCAGGTAGCGCTGCTGCGCGCCGCCCTCGCGGGTGGCGCCCCAGCCGGCGACCGTGAAGGTGCCGTTGTCGTACGCGGTGCTGGTGGCGATCTTCAGCGTCGGGAGCGTGGTGACCGGCGTCGCCAGCCGGATCAGGGCCCAGTCCTTGCCGTTGCCGTTGTAGCCGGGGGCCCGGTAGACGTAGTTCGAGCGCACCTGGATCCGGCTCGACGACTGGAGGTCCACGACGCCGAGGGTGGCGGTGATGCTGGTGTTCGTACCGGTCCTACCGACGCAGTGCGCGGCCGTCAGCACCAGGCGCGGGCTGTAGAGGGAGCCGCCGCAGCCCATGGAGAGCCGGACCATGAAGGGGAACTCGCCCTGCGCGGCCAGCGTTCCGCCCACGACGTACGGGGTCACCTCGGGCCCGGGCTTGGCGGAGGCCGGAACGGCCAGGACGAACGAGCCGGCGGTGACCGCCACCAACGCGGCGGCCAACCGGCCGACGAGTGTGCGCCAACGGACCATGGGAGCCTCCCGAACCCTCGCGGCGGGCCGAGGCGGCGCGCCGGAAACCGATGGCGGGAGCCTATGGATATCTATCGATGCATGGCAATGCCCCGACACATCCCGCGTCGGTCATACCGCAGCCGACCAGGATGCGGCGTGCCGGACGCGCATCGCCCGTTTTGCGCCGGGACCGCCCGGGTACGGCCTGAGGCATGGACACGAACAAGAAGGCACACCTCGTTGGCGGACCCCGGGACGGCAGCACCATCGACACGGGCGGCGACGCCCTGCTCGAGGTGGAGATCGACGGCATGATGCACCGCTACGTCCGGACCACGAAGCAGCACGGCGAGGACGGCACGGTCTACAACTACGACGGAATGGTGGCGCCGGACGGCGGGGAGCCCGGCGTCGAGGACCCGGCGGCCCGGGTGGCCTCCCCGAAGGCCGACGCGGAGGGCCACGGCGGGAAGCACTGAGCTGCGGATCAGCTCCGGCCGGGCGCGGATGAACCGCGGCCGGCCGGGTAAGCAGCCGGCGACCTGGTGGAACGACCGGAGGTCGCGAGACGCCGCGACCGGGCGCGCGGGCGGGCGGCGCAGGCCGGCCCGCCCGGGCGTACGGTCAGTTGTTGCTGATCCAGTTCCAGGCCGACACGACCCACTCGGTCTGCTGGAGGTAGGCGATCCCGAGACCGGCCAGGAAGACCGCCGTCACCAGGTGCGCCCCGCGCGCGCTGCGCCGCACCCGACCCAGCTGCCGCTCCAGCACCACCCGGCCGAGCAGCCGAGCCAACGCGAAGAGGCCGACGGCCACCAGCAGGCTCAGCAGGAAGATCAGGAACGGGCCGCCCAGGTTCCCGCCGCCCGAGATGGCCCAGATCCCCCAGCAGACGAAGGCGAAGAGCGCGCCGGCCGCACTCCACTCGCCGCCACGCTTCAACTGCTCGACGTGCCAGCTCAGCGGCCGGCGCGGGGCCGGCGCGTCCGGCCACCCGGTGCCCGTCGGCTCGTGCTCGACGACGGGGAACGGCTCGGTGCGCGTCGTACGGGACTGCCCGACCGAGGCCACCCCCCGCTGGTACGCGTCGCGCTGCGGCGGCACCCCGGCACCGGGCTGCGGCGGCACCTCGACGGTCCGCTCGGCCCACGGCTGCGTCTGGTCGACCATCTCGTCCCTCCCCTGGACCGACGGCAACCACCGGCCGCCGTCCGTTCCGAGGGTAGCCAGCCCGCAAACCGGTCGCCGAGCCCGCACCCTGGCGCGGGCCCTGATCCGCTGGCCACGGCGGCGCCGGCTGACCCGGCGTGCACCGACGACCAGGTCGTCGTGACCGAGGTCACCGACCACTCCGCGCGCCACGCGCGCCGAATCCGCGAACCGACACGGACCCGCGAACCGGCACCGGACCCGCGAGCCGACGCCCCCCGAGCCAGCGCCGGACCCGCACGCCGGCACCGAACCCGCGAGCAGGGGACAGACCCGCGAGCCGCGCCGGACGCGCGAGCCAGCGCCGATCGGGCCGGGGCGGTACGGTCGGCTGATGGGTGACACGGAGCGACGCCGACGCCGGGTACGGCACCCGAGCGGTGACGCGGGCGCGACCGGGGGGCCCAACGCGACGACCGCCGGGGTGCACGACGGCCCCGAGCCGCCGCGTGCCCGCCGGGGCGGCCCGGGTGACGAGGGCGACCGCGGCCTGCGTGGTCTCGTCGGCCCCGGCTCCTCCCAGGTGAGCGTGACCGCCGCGATGCGGGCCCGCGACGCCTCCCGCCCCACGGACGAGGACCTGGCCGCGGCCGAGGAACGCGTGGTGATCATCCGCCGCAACTGGACGCCCCGCGAGGACCTCCCCCGCCGCTGACCCCCGACCCTGGCGGTCAGGCGGTCAGGGGCCAGGCGGTCAGGGGCCAGGCGGTCAGGGCAGCGTGGGGAGCTGGCGGGTGCTCTCGTAGTCGGCCACCTGGGCGATCCGGCGGGCGTGCCGCTCGTTGCCCGAGAACGGGGTCGTCAGGAACGCCTCGACGATGGCGGTGGCCTCGTCCAGCGTGTGCTGGCGGGCGCCGACCGCGACGATGTTCGCGTCGTTGTGCTCGCGGGCCAGCTGGGCGGTGTCGATGCTCCAGGCGAGGGCCGCCCGGACGCCGGCCACCTTGTTCGCGGCGATCTGCTCGCCGTTGCCCGAGCCGCCGATGACCACCCCGAGGCTGCCCTCGTCAGCCACCACCCGGTCACCGGTATGCAGGCAGAAGGCCGGGTAGTCGTCGTCCGGGTCGAAGGCGTGCGGGCCGACGTCGACCACGTCGTGCCCCTCCTTGGTCAGGTGGTTGACCAGGTGCACCTTCAACTCGAAACCGGCGTGGTCGGATCCCAGGTAGACGCGCATACCGCGCAGTCTGTCAGGCGCGCCTCCGGGACGACGCGCGGGCGGCGTCCCGGAGGCGGATTCGTCACAGGCGTCAGCGGGACAGCTCGGCGACCACCAGGCCGCCGCGGGCCTTCGGGGTGAACCAGGTGCTCTTGCGCGGCATCTTCTCCCGCGCCAGGTTGACCGCGACGAAGTCGTCCACCGTCACCGGGGCGACCAGCACCGCCAGCTCGGCCCGGCCCGCGTCGACCTCGCCGGTCAGCCAGCTCGCCGGGTAGTCGCCGCCGACGTAGGTGATCCGCTTGTCGCCCGGGTCGAGCCCGAGCGCGTCGCGCAGCAGCAGCCGCTCGACCAGGGCGTGGTCCAGGTTCTCCAGCCGGTTCTCGCCGACGTGCGGCAGGGTGACCGCGTACCCCCGGCCGGCGAGGCGGAGGTGCACGGTGCCGCCGGCCGCCGGGACCTCGACCGGGCCGTCGATCGGGCTGATCTCCGCGCCGGCGGCGCGGAGCCGGCCGAGCAGGTCGTCGGCGGTGGTGGTCAGCTCGCTCACCAGCCGGTTGTAGGGCTGGATCGCCACCGACGCCGGGGTCGTGATGACCGACAGGAAGCGCGGCAGCCCGCCGGTCTGCGCGGCCAGGCTGCGGTGGTTGCCGTCGGCCACGACCAGCTCGCCGCCGCCCGCCAGGGCGGTCAGCTCGTCCTGGCGCGGGCCCGGTCCGAGCAGCCAGATGGCGTGGGTGCGCCCGGCCTGGTCGGTGTCGGTCGCCGCCGGCGCGCCGGCCGCGTCGGTCGCCGCCGCGAGGGCGGCGTGCAGCTCGTCGCCGCGCCCGGTCTGGAGCAGGAGTACGGGCGACAGCAGGTGCCCCAGGGCCTCGGCGAGCGCCACCCGCTCCCGCACCTTCGCGATGAAGACGTCCTCGTTGCGGATGACCAGCCCGGGCTCGTCGGCGCGGGTGGAGATCTGGTCGGTGTCCACCATGGCGAAGAGCCCGTACGCGTTCTCCTCCCCCGGCGCGCTGATCCGGTAGAGGACCACGACCTGCTCGGCCGGCGTGTAGCTGCCGTCGGCCTTGGCCTCGGCGAGCCGGGTCACCGCGTCCGGCAGGGCGTCGAGGAAGGACCTGCCCAGGCTATCCGGCGCCCGGTGCGGCATCTCGATGCCGAGGGCACTGTGCGGGTTCGCCTCGATGATCGCGGTGATCTCCGCGTCGTCGGCGAACTCGTCGTAGTTCTGCGCGCCGGTGCCGCCAGTGGTGATCCAGGCCCGGGCGATCGGATGCACGACCGTCATGTGCGGAGACGCTACCGGCGGCGCGGGTCCCGCCGGCGCGGGACCCGCGCGGGGTCCACCAGATGAAAGAGCTAGCGGGGCGGAGCGCCGGATTCAGGCGGTGCGGTCGGACTGTCCCGCAGCCCGGCGGTGCCGGCCGCCCGGCGTGGGGCCGCCCGCCGGTCGCCGGCCCGGCACGCCCGGCCCCGCGGGCACGATCCGCCGGGTTCCGCCCGGCGCGGCCGGTACCGGCCGGTGCTCGGTCGGCGGGGTGAGCCGGGAGGTGGCCGGCACGCGGGCGACGCCGACCACGATCGGCGGGGCGAGCAGGTCCACCATGTGGGCGGGAAGGTCGGGACGGACCGCCGGCCAGCGGGAGTCGTCGACCGACCAGTACGCCGTGTCCGGGCGCTCGGTCACCCCCTCCCGGGTCGACGGGTCGTCACCGGGCACACGGTGCTTGGCCATCGGAACTGCCTCCACGAGCTGCGGGTGCGGCCCTGCGGGTCGCTGCGGCGGACACCCGGGCCAACGATCCCGCCGCCGCCCCGGTGACGCCCCCGCCCTCCCCCGGGCCCCGCGTCACCACCGCCGACCAGGGGGTTCACGACGCGAACCCCCTGATCGGTCCGGGAGGTGCCCACGGTGGGGCCGGACGGAGGAGCGGGTCAGTCGAAGATGGGGTCCTGGTCGCGGGAGCGCTTCAGCTCGTAGAAGCCGGGGGTGCCGGCGACCAGCAGGACGCCGTCCCAGAGCCGGCCGGCGGCCTCCCCCTTCGGCGCCGGGGTGACCACCGGGCCGAAGAAGGCGACCGTGCCGCCGTCAGGGCCGGGCGCGTGGATCACCGGGGTGCCGACGTCGGTGCCGACCGGACGCATGCCGGCCTCGTGGCTGGCCCGCAGCGCCTCGTCGTGGGCGGTGCCCTCGGCGACGTCGGCCAGCGCCGGGTCGAGCCCGACGTCGGTCAGCGCGGCGACCAACAGCTCCCGCGTCAGCTTCTCCTGACCGAGGTGGATCCGGGTGCCGAGCGCGGTGTAGAGCTTCCGGACGGCGTCCTGGCCGTACCGCTGCTCGACGGCGATGCAGACCCGCACCGGGCCCCAGCCGGTCCGCATCAGCTCCTGGTACTGCTCCGGCAGGTCCCGGCCCTCGTTGAGCACCGAGAGGCTCATCACACGGAACCGGACGTCCACGTCCCGGACCTGTTCCACCTCCAGCAGCCAACGGGAGGTGATCCACGCCCACGGGCAGAGGGGGTCGAAGAACATGTCTACGGCGGCACGCTCGCTCACGGCTGGTCCCTTCGAAACGGGGTGCGCCGGCCTCCCGGCGCCTCCTGCGATCTTCACCCCAGCGGGTATCGACCGACAGCGGAATGAGAGCGTGACCTCGCCCACCACAGGGTGTTCGTGCATGGAAGACTCGAATCCGGCCGTCACGAGCGGTCGATGACGGCGCCACCAAGGCGTGCGGCGAAACGGGATGGAGACGAAAAGTGCCGGGAGTGCGCAACCTGACGCAGGTCGAGGCCACCGAGCGGGCCCGCCTGCTCGACGTGACCGGATACGACATCAGTCTGGACCTCTCGTCCGCCGTACGGGCGGCGGCCGAGGCTCGCACCTTCCGTTCGAGGACCGAGGTGCGGTTCCGGTGCGCGGAGCCCGGCGCGAGCACCTTCATCGAGCTGGCCGCCGACTCGGTGCGGTCCGCGACGCTGAACGGGACCCCGGTGGACCTGGGCGACTGGTCGGCCGAGAAGGGCCTGACCCTGTCGGGACTGGACAGCGAGAACACGCTCGTCGTCGAGGCGGACTTCGCGTACTCGAACAGCGGACAGGGCCTGCACCGCACCGTCGACCCGGTCGACGGCGAGACCTACCTCTACAGCCAGTTCGAGACGGCCGACGCCCAGCGGGTCTTCGCCTGCTTCGACCAGCCCGACCTGAAGAGCGTCTACACCTGGCACGCCACCGTCCCGGACCACTGGAAGGTGGTCTCGAACATGCCGGTGGAGCGGGAGGAGGCGGCGGGCGAGGGGCTGAAGACGGTCCACCTCACCACCTCGGTGCGGATGAGCACCTACATCACCGCCCTCTGCGCCGGGCCGTACCACGAGGTGCGGGACAGCCACGACGGCATCGACCTGGGCGCGTTCTGCCGGGCCTCGATGGCGCCGCACCTCGACTCGGACGACCTCTTCCTGGTCACCAAGCAGGGCTTCGACTTCTTCCACGAGCAGTTCGGCGTGCGCTACCCGCTGCCCAAGTACGACCAGCTGTGGGTGCCCGACTTCAACGCCGGCGCCATGGAGAACTTCGGCTGCGTCACGCACGCCGAGTCGCACTACCTCTTCCGCTCGCAGGTGACCGACTACGAGTACGAGCAGCGGGCCAACACGATCCTGCACGAGCTGGCGCACATGTGGTTCGGTGACCTGGTCACCATGCGCTGGTGGAACGACCTGTGGCTCAACGAGTCGTTCGCCGAGTGGGCCAGCCACTGGTGCAACACCCACGCCACCCGCTTCACCGAGGCCTGGACGACGTTCCTGTCCATCCGCAAGAACTGGGGCTACCGGCAGGACCAGCTCTCCTCCACCCACCCGGTCTACTGCGAGATGCCGGACCTGGAGGCGGTCGAGGTCAACTTCGACGGCATCACCTACGCCAAGGGCGCGAGCGTGCTCAAGCAGCTCGTCGCGTACGTCGGTGAGGAGCCGTTCCTGGCCGGCCTGCGGGCCTACTTCGCCAAGCACGCCTGGGGCAACGCCACCTTCGACGACCTGCTCTCCGAGCTGGAGACGGCCTCCGGCCGGGAGCTGCGCAAGTTCGCCGCCCAGTGGCTGGAGACGGCGCAGGTCAACACGCTGCGGCCGGAGCTGACGATCGGCGCGGACGGCACCTACGAGCAGGTGGTCGTGCTCCAGGAGGCGCCCACCGCGCACCCGACGCTGCGTACCCACCGGATCGGGGTGGGCCTCTACGACCTGGCCGACGGCCGGCTGGTCCGCCGCGAGCGGCACGAGATCGACGTCGCCGGCGAGCGGACCGAGCTGACCGCGCTGCGCGGCGTGCCCGCCGCCGACGTGCTGCTGCTCAACGACGACGACCTCACCTACACCAAGCTGCGCCTCGACGAGCGGTCGATGGCCACCGTGGTGCAGCACATCGCCGGCTTCGAGTCGTCGCTGGCCCGCGCGCTGTGCTGGACCGCCGCCTGGGACATGACCCGCGACGCCGAGTTGGCCGCCCGCGACTACGTGGCGCTGGTGCTGGCGGGGCTGCCCGCCGAGACCGACATCAACCTGGTCAACGCCGCCCTGCGCCAGGCCAAGACGGCGCTGACGTTCTACGCCGACCCGGCCTGGGCGCCGACCGGCTGGGCGGAGCTGGCCCGCACCGCGCGGACGACGCTGGCGGCGGCGGAACCGGGCAGCGGCTTCCAGCTGACCTGGGCCCGCGCGTACGCCACGGCGGCCCGCTCGGCCGAGGACCTGGCCACCCTGCGGGGCTGGCTGGCCGGCACCGACGTGCCGGCGGGCCTGTCCATCGACACCGAGCTGCGCTGGGCCGTGCTGGGGGCGCTGGTCGCCAACGGCGCAGCCGGTCCCGCCGAGATCGAGGCCGAGCTGGCCGGGGACCGCACGGCCAGTGGCGAGCGCGAGGCCGCGTACGCGCACGCGCTGGTGCCGACGGCGGAGAACAAGGCCGCCGTGTGGGCCGAGCTGACCGGCCCGGAGTCGCTGCCGAACTGGCGCAACCGGGCGCTGTTGCAGGGCCTCATCCACCCGGCGCAGGTCGAGCTGACGGTGCCCTACCGCGACGCGTACTTCGCCACGGTGGACCAGGTCTGGGGCAGCCGGGACAGCGAGCCGGCGCAGGAGTTCGCGCAGCTCGCGTACCCGGCGTACCTGGTGGACGACGAGACCGTGGCGGCCACCGACGCGTGGCTGGCCGGCGACGGCCACTCGGCCCCGCTGCGCCGGCTGGTGGGCGAGGGCCGCGACGGCGTCGTCCGCGCCCTGCGGGCCCGCGAGCGGGACGCCCGCAGCGCCTGACGTACGCCCGACACGGTGAAGCCCGGTCCGCGGCGCGGACCGGGCTTCACCGTTGGACGTCGGGTGGGCTCGGGTCGGTCAGCCCTTGCCGGCGTGGCTGGCGAGCTGGTCGAGGCCGTTGATGATGCCGCCGGCCAGGTCGCCGCCGCCGAACGCCGCCACCATCGACAGCGCGGCGAGCCGGGCGTAGGTGTCGGGGATGCGCTTGCGGGCGTGCCGGCCGGTGACGATCTCCAGCTGCCGCTGGTTGGGCGACACCGCGATCAGGACCGACCGGTCGGGCTCGGCGAGCTGGCGGTGCAGCCGCTCCGCGTGCTCCCGGATCGGCTCGTCGAGGCCGCCGACGAAGACCGAGAAGACCAGGCCGGTGCCCTGGTCCGCCAGGCGCAGGGCCTCGTCGATGCGCAGCAGCTGGCGGGTCGAGAACGGCCCGTCCAGCACCTCGGGCGGATTCCCCGTCCCGGCCTGCTTCTCACCAACGGTCACTTGCGCCTCCGGTTCCACCGGCCGGCGCCTCGATGCCGGCCTGCTCCTGCTTGCGGCTGGTCAGCGCCGGCGCCTGCGCGCCCGCTGCCAGGGCGGTGCCGGCCGAGTCGGCCAGCTGCTCCGGCCGGCCCAGGAACCAGACCGGAGTGAAGTCGAAGGACCGGCCCGGCCGGTAGCGCTTGGCGCCGCCACCGCCGCCGCCACGGCTACCGGCGTACGCCAGACCGGCGATCACCAGCACCGCGGCCGCCGGGATGCCGACGAAGACCAGCAACGTCTCGGTTACAGACAATCCCAACGCCCCCAGGCGGAAGAAGAGACCTCAAGGATCCGGGTCGGGTGGACGATCATGGCGCCGACCTCCCGACACCGCTGCCATTCACGTTAGCGGAGCCCACGGCCCGCCAGATTGCGGGGTGGCGATCCCATCCGCCACTGGAGTGCTCCAGTTGCGCAGCCGTGGCGATCAACCTCGCGTCGTCGCCGTACCGGCCGGTCAGCAGGACCCCCACGGGCAGCCCCTCGGCGGTGACGCCCACCGGCAGGGACACGGACGGATCACCCGTGACGTTGAACACGGCGCAGTACGGCGAGAACCGGCGCTGCCGGTCGAAGTCCTCGGCCGGGTCGCCCCCCTCGGCGAACCAGCCCAGCGGCGCCTGCGGCGCGGCGAGGGTCGGGCAGAGCAGCAGGTCGCAGCCGGCGGTGCGGCGCACCCCGAGGCGTACCTGCGCCTGGAGTTCGCCGAGCGTGGCGGTGAGGGTGCCGGCGGAGATCTCCGCGCCCCGGGCCCGCAGGTGGCGGGTCAGCGGCAGCAGCGCGCTCTCCCGCCCGCGCGGCACGGGCGCGAGCGCCAGCACGTACCAGACGATCTCGAACAGCGGCCACACGGCGGGACCGAGGGGCGCGGGGACGTCGACCACCTCGTGGCCGGCGGCGGTGAGCAGCGCCGCCGCCCGGTCCACGGCGGCGAGGCAGTCGGGGTGCACCGGCTCGTCGGCGAGCATCGGGGCGGTGAACCGCCCGACGCGCAGCCGCCCCGGGTCGGCCGCGCGGGCCGCGCCGAGCCAGCCGCCCGGGGGCGGGGCGGGCGCCAGGTAGGGCTCGCCGGGCATCGGCCGGGCCAGCACGTCGAGCAGCGCCGCCACGTCGGCGACCGTACGCCCGATCGGGCCGTTGGTGGGCAGGCCGAAGGCGCCGGAGCCGACCGGTCCCCCGGAGACCAGCCCTCGGCTCGGCTTGTAGCCGACCAGGCCGCACAGCGACGCCGGGATGCGCAGCGAGCCGCCGCCGTCGGAGCCCTGGGCGACCGGCACCAGCCCGGCCGCGACGGCCGCCGCCGCCCCTCCGCTGGAGCCGCCGGCGGTGTACGCCAGGTCCCACGGGTTACGGGCCGGCGGCGCGACCAGCCCCTCCGAGTAGAGCGAACAGCCCAGCTCGGAGGTGGTGGTCTTGCCCAGGCTCACCAGCCCCGCCGCCGCCATGAACCGGACCACGTCGGCGTCCACGGGCGGCACGAAGTCGGCGAACGCCGCCGAGCCGAAGGTGGTGCGCACCCCGGCGGTGAGGGTCAGGTCCTTGATCGCGGTCGGTACGCCGTGCAACGGGCCGCGCTCGTCGGCGGGGACGGCGTCGGCGGCGCGGGCCGCCGCGCGGGCCCGCTCGCCGGTGACCGTGACGAACGCGCCGACGGTGTCGCCGAGCGCGTCGACCCGGGTCAGGTGGTGCTCGACCAGTTCGACGCTGGACAGCTCGCCGCCGGCGATCGCGGCGGCCTGCTCCAGCGCGGTCAGGTCGTGCGGCTCGGCCATCCCCTCATCCTGCCCGCCCGGCCGCCACTGTGCCGTACGACACGGCCGGCCGCCGGTGCGACGAGCGCCATATCCCCCCGGACATGACCACATCGGGATGACCGGCCCCCGGCACCCGGCACGCAGGATGGACCCGATCGATGGCGATCACAGTCCACCCGGTGGTCCCCCCGCAACGCCGCCACCGACCCCCACCCCCGCAGGGAGCGTCGCCGTGCAACCTCTACCCGCTCTGCACCCGGTCCCCCGCCGCCGCTGGTCCTCGCGCGCCACCCGTCCGCTGCTGGCCCTCGCCCTGGTCGGCGCGAGCCTGGCCGCCGCACCCGCCGCACCCGCCAGCGCCCGGGACCTGCCTACGGCCGCGCCACTCGCCGCCAACCCCTACGAGCGCGGCCCCGCGCCCACCGTGGCCAGCATCGAGGCCACCCGGGGCCCGTTCGCCACCGCACAGACCACTGTGGGCGCCAGCAGCGTCAGCGGCTTCGGCGGCGGGACGATCTACTACCCGACGAGCACCGCCGAGGGCACCTTCGGCGCGGTCGCCATCTCCCCCGGCTTCACCGCGCGCCAGACGTCGGTCGCGTGGCTCGGCCCCCGCCTGGCCTCGCAGGGCTTCGTCGTCATCACCATCGACACCCGGTCCGTGTACGACCAGCCGGCCAGCCGCGGCACCCAGTTGCTGGCCGCCCTGGACTACCTGACCAACACCAGCACCGTCCGCACCCGGATCGACCGGAACCGGCTCGCCGTGATGGGTCACTCGATGGGCGGCGGAGGCAGCCTGTCGGCGGCCAACACCCGGCCCGCGTTGCAGGCGGCGATCCCGCTGACCGGCTGGCACACCCAGAAGAGCTGGTCCACGGTGCGCGTACCGACCCTGGTCATCGGGGCAGAGAACGACACAGTGGCCCCGGTCTCGTCGCACTCGGAGCCGTTCTACACCAGCCTGCCGGCCACTCTGGACAAGGCGTACCTGGAGCTGAACGCGGCGAGCCACTCCGCGCCCACGTCGTCGAACGTGACGGTGGCGAAGTACAGCATCTCCTGGCTCAAGCGGTTCGTGGACGACGACACCCGCTACGAGCAGTTCCTCTGCCCGGCCCCGCGGGGCTCGGCGATCGAGGAGTACCGGGACACCTGCCCGCACTCCTGAACCCCATGCTCCGGAGCCGTCGCGCGCACTGGGGGCCGCGACGGCTCCGGATTCCACCCGCCGGGCGGCGCGGGGCCCCTCGGGGACCGCGCCGCCCGGGCGCGGCTCAGGGGCGGGTGCCGAGGAAGCGCAGCGCGTTGCCGCCGAGCAGCAGGTCGCGCTGCTCGCCGGTGAGGAAGTCCGCCTCGCGCACCACCCGGCCGACCGGCCGCTCCCCCAGCGGGTACGGGTAGTCGCTGCCGACGAGCACCCGCTCGGCGCCCATCGTGTCGACCAGCAGCCGCAGCGCGGGCGCGGAGAAGACCACCGAGTCGACGCAGAACCGGTCGACGTACGAGCTGGGCGGGGCGGTGGAGGCGCCGCGTACCAGGTCGCCCCGGCGGTGCCAGGCGTTGTCGGCGCGGCCCAGCCAGAACGGGAAGCTGCCGCCGCCGTGCGCGAAGCAGATCCGCAGCGTGTCGGGCACCCGGTCGAAGACGCCGCCGAGGATCAGCGCCAGCACCGACAGGTGCGTCTCGGCGGGCATCCCGGCGAGCCAGCGGGCCATCCACCGGTCCAGCCGGGGGCCGCCCGGCATGTCCCACGGGTGCACGAAGACCGGCGCGCCCACCTCGGCGCAGTGCGTCAGGAACTCCACGATCCCGGCGTCGTCCAGGTCGCGGTCGCCGACGTGGTTGCCGATCTCCACCCCGGCGTGCCCGGCCGCGAGGCAGCGGTCCAACTCGGCGCAGGCCGCCTCCGGATCCTGCAACGGCACCTGGCAGAACGGCACCAGCCGGTCGCCACCGGCGGCGGTGACCTCCAGGGTGCGGTCGTTGAAGATCCGGGCCACCTTCACCGCCTGGTCGGCGGGCCGGTCGTAGCTGAAGAAGACCGGCGTGGGCGACACGACCTGCACGTCCACGCCGTCGGCGTCCATGTCGCCGAGGCGGGTCGGGGCGTCCCAGCACTCCGCCCCGACCGGGCGGAACTCCGTCTCCCCCACCATGATCATGGCCGCCCGCTCGGAGTCGACCCGCAGCCAGGGCCAGCCGGACCCGCCGCACGCCGCGCCGAGGTCCGGCCACCCCTTCGGTACGACGTGCGTGTGCACGTCGACCACCGGGGGCCGCGCCGGCCCGGACCCGGCAGGCATCAGCCCTTGCCCGGGTGCAGCGCGCCGCAGTTCCCGCAGGTGCGGGCGGCCTCGTCGGCGTAGAACGCCTGGAACACCGGGGGCAGGTCGGCGGCGATGTCGCGGACCTGCAACTCCACCTCGTGCACCTTGTGCCCGCACTCGGCGCAGTACCACTGGAACTTCTCCAGCGTGCCCTCCTCGCGGACCCGCTCCACGACCACGCCGATCGAGCCGGCCTCGGGCCGCTGCGGCGAGTGCGGGGTGTTGCGCGGCAGCATCCACATCTGACCCTCGCGCACGTGCACCGTACGCGGCCCCTCCGGGGTCACCAGGTTGACGTGCATGTTGCCCTTGACCTGGTAGAAGAACTCCTCGTACGGGTCTACGTGGAAGTCGGTGCGCTGGTTGGGCCCGCCCACCACCATCACGATGAAGTCGTCCCCGCCCGGGAACATCTCCTTGTTGCCGACCGGCGGCTTGAGCAGGTGCTGGTTCTCCGCGATCCAACCGGGGAAGCTGAATGGCTCCGCGATCTCACTCACGACTGACCTCCTGACGGAAGAAGGGCCACTGCCTGGATCTCGATGAGCAGGTGCGGGTGGGGTAGTTGGTGCACGGCGACGGTGGTGCGGGTGGGGCCGGTGGCGTCGAAGTACTCGGCCCAGACCTGGTTGTAGCCGCCGAAGTCGTTCATGTTGACGAGGTAGGTGGTGACCTGGACGAGGTCGCTCAGGTCGGCGCCGACCGTCTTCAGCAGATCGGCGATGTTGTCGATGACGGCCCTGGTCTGCGCGCGGATGTCCAGGTTCGTGGTGCCCAGCTCGTCGACCTGCACCCCGGCGAAGGTGTTGTCGGGGCGGCGGCTGGAGGTGCCGGAGACGAAGACGAACCCGCCGGCGACCTTCACGTGCGGGAACGCGCCTCGGGGTACGGCCTTGCCGGCGACGACGTGCGCCTGTGCGCCCGTGCCGTTGCCTGCTGGCGTGCCCTGGTTCGCGGTCGTGCCCTGGTTCGCGGTCATGTGGTGGCTCGCAGGGAGGTGGTGCCGAGGTGTTCGACGACGGCGCGGACGTGGGCGCCGGGTTTGAGGGGCACGGCGGCGGTGGCGGCGCCGGCGAGGAACACCCAGCCTTCGCGTAGGCGTACGCCGTGGCGGCCGGCGAGGCGGATGCCTTCGTCGAGGGCGCGGCGGGGGTCGCCGAGGATCGCGGCGGTGGAGCCGACCTGCGCGACCCGTCCGTCGATCTCCAGCAGCACACCCAGGTTGTCGAGGCCGTCCGGGACCGGGGACCAGGGGCCGATGGTGAAGGCGGCGGCGGAGGTGTTGTCGGCGATCACATCCGGCAGGGAGAACGTGAAGTTGGCGTAGCGGGAGTCGATCACCTCGATGGCCGGGGCGACGGCGCGTACGGCGTCGGTGAAGTCCCCGACCGGCTCGCCCGGTTCGGGCAGCCGGTCGAGCAGGAACGCCACTTCGGGTTCGACGCGGGGGTGGATGAACCTGGTGGGGTCGAGGGTGCCGCCGTCGGGGATGCGCATGGTGTCGGTGAGGCGGCCCCAGATGACCTCGTCCACGCCGACCTGCGCCATCTTCGCCTTGCTGGTCAGGCCCATCTTCAACCCGATCAGCCGCTCGCCGCGGTCGAGGCGACGCTGGATCAACGCGGTCTGCACCGCGTACGCGGCATCCACGTCGAGCCCCGTCTCCGCAGCAAGCTGCGGGATGGCGGTGGCGGTGTCCGCAGCCGCACCGAGGCGCTCGGCGATACCGGCGGTGTCCGGCCCGATCATGATGTCTCCTTGCCGGCGAGGTCCAGTGCCACGTCCACGATCATGTCTTCCTGCCCGCCGACCATGCGGCGGCGGCCCAACTCGACCAGGATCGAGCGCACGTCGACCCCGTACTTGTCCGAGGCCCGTTCGGCGTGCCGCAGGAAGCTCGAATACACCCCGGCGTAGCCGAGGGAGAGGGTTTCCCGGTCGACCTGCACGGGCCGGTCCTGCAGCGGACGCACGATGTCGTCGGCGGCGTCCATCAGCGCGAACACGTCACAACCGTGCTCCCACCCGTGTAACTCCGCGACGGCGACGAACACCTCCAACGGCGCGTTACCCGCCCCCGCACCCTGCCCCGCCAGGGACGCGTCGACGCGGACCGTGCGCCCATGGCTCGCCTGAGCGTTTGCGGCGGCGTCGCCGAGGATGCGCCCGTGCTCCACGGCGACGACGCTGTTGGCGACGCCGAGGGACAGGTTGTGGTGGGCGTGGATACCGATCTGCGTGTCCGCCGCCAACACCTGCCGGTACGCGTCCACGCGCTGCGCCACGTCGGACATGAGCAGTCGGCCGCCGGAGTCGGTGACGTAGACGCAGTGCGCCCCGTACGACTCCATCAACTTCGCCTGCTTGGCGAGGCCGGCCGGGTTGTTCATGTGCGACATCATCAGGAACCCGGACACGTCCATGCCGTTCTCCCGCGCCCACGCGATGTGCTGCGCCGAAATATCGGCCTCCGTGCAGTGCGTCGCGATCCGCACACTCGTCACCCCGAGCGCCTTCGCCGCCTTCAAATCCGCGATGGTGCCGATCCCCGGCAGCAGCAGCGTGGTCAGCTTCGCGTTCGTCATCACCTCGGCCGCCGCCGAAATCCAGTCGGCGTCACTGGCCGCACCATGGCCGTAGTTCACACTCGACCCCGCGAGACCGTCGCCGTGGGCGACCTCGATCGCCGCCACCCCGGCGGCATCGAGCGCGGCGGCGATGGTGCGGACCTGCTCGACCGTGTAGCGGTGGGCCACGGCGTGCATGCCGTCGCGCAACGTCACGTCCTGGATGTACAGATCAGTCACGACAGCACCCCCGAAGCAGCCTCGGAACGCACCGCCACCAGCCGCTCCGCCGTGCGCAGCGCCGCCGACGTCATGATGTCCAGGTTCCCCGCGTACGCCGGCAGATAATGGCCCGCGCCGGAAACCTCCAAGAACACCGACACCTGCAACCCGCGCAGACGCCGACCCAACGACGGCACATACGCATCCACCCGGTCGAACTGCACGTCCTGCTTCAGGCGGTAGCCCGGCACGTACTCCTGCACCGCCGCCACCATCTGTCCCACCGATGCGGCGATCGCCGCCCGATCCGCGTCGGCGTCCTCACACAGGCAGTACACCGTGTCGCGCATCAACAACGGCGGATCCGCCGGATTCAACACGATGATCGCCTTACCACGCTGCGCGCCACCAACCACCTCGATCGCCCGCGCCGTCGTCTCCGTGAACTCGTCAATGTTCGCCCGCGTCCCCGGCCCCGCCGAGCGCGACGCGATCGACGCCACGATCTCCCCATACGCCACCGGCGTCACCCGACCGACGGCCGCGACGATCGGCACCGTCGCCTGCCCACCACACGTCACCATGTTCACGTTGCGCTCGCCCAGGTGCTCGTCCAGGTTCACCGGCGGCACCACGTACGGACCAATCGCCGCCGGCGTCAGATCCACCACCAGCCGACCGTGCGCCGCCAGCACCGCGTCGTTACGCCGGTGCGCGCCCGCCGACGTGGCATCGAACACCAACTCCACATCCGCGAACTCCGGCATCGCCACAAGGCCGTCGACACCCTCAGCGGTCGTCGCCACACCCAACCGCCGGGCCCGCGCCAACCCGTCGGAATCGGGGTCGATGCCCACCATCGCCACCATCCGCAGCGACTCCGACAACCGCAGCACCTTGATCATCAAATCGGTGCCGATGTTGCCCGACCCGATCACCGCCACGCCGGTGGTCACGACGCCTCCTTGGAGAAGCACGTGCGGACAGAGCCCAGCCCCGAGATGCGCGCCTCGTACGCCGCGCCGGGCGTCACCGGCACCATCGGACCGAGCGCCCCGGACAGCACCACATCCCCCGCACGCAACGGATCACCGGAACGTGCGAGGGTCTGCGCCAACCACTGCACCGCGTGCAACGGATTGCCGAGACAGGCGGCGCCCGCGCCGACCGACACCGGCTCACCGGCCTGCTCGAGGACCATCCCGCACAGCCGCAGGTCCACGTCGGCGAGCCGGCGCGGCGTGGTGCCGAGCACGAACAGGCCGCTGGAGGCGTTGTCCGCCACCGTGTCCACGATCGAGATGTCCCACCCCGCCACCCGCGAATCCACGATCTCGATCGCCGGCAACAGGTGATCGACCGCCCGGATCACGTCCGCGCCGGTGATCCGCTCGTCCGGCAGATCCGCACCCAGCACGAACGCGACCTCCGCCTCCACCCGCGGTTGGAGCAGCCGGCCCATCGCAACCTCGGCCCCGTCGGGCACCGCCATGTCATCGGTCAGCACCCCGAAGTCGGGCTGGAAGACACCGAAGCTCTCCTGCACCGCCCGAGACGTCAACCCGACCTTCGCACCGACCCGCCGGTGGCCGCGCTGCAACCACTGCCGCACCTGAAGCTGCTGCACCAGGTACGCCGACGTGACATCGCCCTCCGGCAGCAGCCGCCCGCGCAGCGGCGCACACGGCTTGCCGTTCTCCCGCGCGTCGACCAGTTCCTGCGCCGCCGCCTCGTAATCAACGCTCATGTCGGCTCCCCACTCCGCTCGCCGCCGCCAGCGGGCTCCACGGCACTGCGCCTGATTGGCTGCGCGCTCATGTCAGGTCCACGCAGACGTTGGTCAGCTCGGAATAGAAGTCGAGGGAGTGCACGCCACCCTCACGCCCGATCCCCGACGCCTTCACCCCACCGAACGGCGTCCGCAGATCCCGCAGGAACCACGTGTTCACCCACACGATCCCCGCGTCCAACCCCATACCGGCCCGGTGCGCCCGACCCACATCCCGGGTCCACACCGCCGCCGCCAGCCCGTACTCCGTGCCGTTCGCCAACGCGAACGCCTCATCCTCGTCGTCGAACGGCGCCACATGCACCACCGGGCCGAAGATTTCCTCGCGATTGGTCCGCGCATCCGCACCCAACCCCGTCAACACCGTCGGCTGCACATACGCGCCACCGTCACGGGCGTCGCCGAAGGCCGGCACCCCACCCCCGGTCAGCACCTGCGCACCCTCGCGCCGGGCCAGGTCGTAGTAGCCGAGCACCTTGTCCCGGTGCTGGTGCGAGATCAACGGCATGTTCACCGTCGCCTCGTCCGCCGGCCACCCGAACGACAGCCCGGCAGCCCGCTGCGCCAACCGCGCCGTGAACTCCTCGAACACCGGCCGCTGCACATAGACCCGCTCCGTACACAGACACACCTGACCGCCGTTGGTGAAGCTGGACCGCACCGAGCCGGCCACCGCCGCGTCCAGATCCGCGTCCGCGAAGACCAGACCGGCGTTCTTGCCACCCAACTCGAACGACACCGGCCGCACCCCATCGGCAGCCGCCCGCATGATGGCGCTCCCGGTCGACGACTCACCCGTGAACGTGATCGCGTCGACGCCCGGATGCCGGGTCAGGAACTCGCCGGCCGAATCCGGACCGAAGCCGTGCACCAGGTTGAACACACCCTCCGGCACCCCCGCGGCGGCCATCACCTCCGCCAACAACGTCGCCGACGCCGGCGTCTCCTCACTCGGCTTCACGATCACGGCATTACCGCAGGCCAGCGCCGGAGCCACCTTCCAGGTGAGCAGCAGCAGCGGCAGGTTCCACGGCACGATCACCGCCACCACACCCACCGGCTTACGCACCGCATAGTTCAACGCCCGGCCGCCGGTCGGGGTGACCGTCGTGAACGACTCCGTCGGCGCGGTCGCCACGATCTCCGCGAAGGCGCGGAAGTTCGCCGCACCACGCGGAATGTCCAACGTGCGCGCCTGCGAAATCGACTTGCCGGTATCCGCGACCTCGGCGGTCACCAGATCGTCGAAACGACGCTCCAACTCGACGGCGACCCGACGCAACACCTCCGCCCGCTCCCGCTCCCCCATCCGACCCCACGGCCCCCGCAACGCCGCCCGCGCCGCGACGACAGCGTCGTCCACACACGCCCGATCCGCCTCGGCCACCTCGAAGACCGGCTCACCGGTGACCGGACTGCGCTTCGTGAACCGCCGCCCCACATCGACGAACTCGCCACCGACGAAATTGCGCAGGAGCGGCGGGCCGTCGGGCGCCGTCCCGGCCATCAGCCGCGGATCCCAGGTCACGGTCATCGACGCCTCCCTCGGCTGATCGTGAGGCCGACCGCGCCGGCCAGCAGCGCCACGGCCCCGGCGGCCACCGCCCCGAGCAGGCGGTGCTGCCGGCGGACCCGGCGACGCACCTCCGCGTACGGGGTGGTCGAGAAGGACACCAGCTCGTAGCGGGAGACGTACCGGCCCGGCAGCACCCGCTCCAGCGCGTGCTCGACCTTCCGGCCGGCCTGGAACAGCGGCGAGGCGACCTTGTCCCGCATCTCCACGAAGTTCGCCAGCGCCATCTGCGCGATGGCCTCGGCGTTGGCCTGTCGCCGCTGCTGGAACAGCGGCAGCGCCTCGGACCAGTCGTCGGCGCACTCGTCCAGGCAGCGGTCCAGCTCGACGACGTCCTCGAAGGCGCAGTTCGCGCCCTGGCCGTAGAACGGGACGATGGCGTGCGCCGCGTCGCCGAGCAGGCCGACCTTCCCGTACGCCTGCCAGGGGGTGCAGCGGACAGTGCCGAGCACGCCCACGGGGTTGTGCTGGTAGTCGTCGACGAGGCCCGGGGCGAGCGGCGGCAGGTCCGGGTAGTGCTCGGCGAAGTGCCGCTCGATGGCCGCCGGGCTGCCCAGCGAGGCGAAGCTGGCGGTGCCGTGGGTGGGCCAGAAGAGCGTGCAGGTGAACGAGCGGTCCGGGTTCGGCAGCGCGATCATCATCGAGGTGCCGCGCGGCCAGATGTGCAGCGCCTCCGGGTCGAGGGCGAAGTCCCCGCCCAGCGGCGGGATCGTCAGCTCCTTGTAGCCGTAGTCGAGGAAGTCCACGCTCTCGGTCAGCAGCCCGTACGCCAGCAGCTGCCCGCGCACCGCGGAGCCGGCGCCGTCGGCGCCGAGGACGACCGACGCGGTGGCCGCGACCGTGCCCTGCGGGGTCTCGAAGGTCATCTCGCCGCTGGTCGGGTCGAGCCCGACGAGCCGGTGGTCGAAGGCGACCCGCACCCCGGGCAGGCTGGTGGCCGCGTCGAGCAGGGCGTTGTTCAGCGCACCCCGGCTGATCGAGTTGATCGCCCGGTCGCCGGCGGCGCTGTACGACTGGAACTGCGCCTCGCCGTCGACGGGGTGGATCATCCGGCCGCGCATCGGCAGCCCGTCCGCCAGCACCTGCTCGTCGAGGCCGATCCGGCGCAGCGCGTCCAGGCCCCGCTCGGAGAGCGCCAGGTTGATGGAGCGTCCCCGCTCCACCGTGCCGGTGCGCGGGTCGGGCCGCCGCTCGTAGAGCGCCACCGGGTAGCCGCGCCGGGCCAGGAAGCAGGCCAGCAGGCAGCCGGCGAGGCCCGCGCCGACGACCGCGATCTCGTTGCGTTCCTCGATCATGAGTGCACCTCCACCGTGGCGGCCAGCGCGTCGGCGACCCGCCAGCAGTCGTGGAACGTGGAATAGAGCGGCACCGGGGCGAACCGGATGATGTCCGGCTCCCGGGCGTCGGCGATCACGCCGTGCTCGTGCCGCAGCCGCTTGGCCAGCCCGGCCGCGCTGCCCGCGTCGATGCGCACCGAGAGCTGGCAGCCGCGCCGCTCCGGCTCGCGCGGGGTGACCACGGTCAGCGGACGGTTCGCGGTCACCTCGTCCAGCAACTGAGCCAGGTAGCCGGTGAGCCGTAGGCTGCGCTCGCGCAGCGCGGGCATCCCGACGGAGTCGAAGAGCTCCAGCGAGGTACGCACCGGGCCCATCGCGAAGATCGGCGGGTTGGAGATCTGCCACGCCTCGACGGTGGCCGGCGGCCGGGAGACCGGGGTCATCTCGAACCGGGTGGCCGCCTCGGTGCTCCACCAGCCCTCGAAGCGGGGCAGGTCGGGGTCGCCGAGGTGCCGCTCGTGCACGAAGACGCCGGCCAGCGCGCCGGGGCCGGAGTTCAGGTACTTGTAGGAGCACCAGGCGGCGAAGTCGACGTCCCAGTCGTGCAGGGCGAGCGGGACGTTGCCGGCGGCGTGCGCCAGGTCCCAGCCGACCACGGCCCCCGCCGCGCGGCCGGCGGCGGTGATGGCCGGGATGTCCATCAGCTCGCCGGTGAGGTAGTTGACCCCGCCGAGCAGCACCAGCGCCACCGTGTCGCCCTCGGCGGCCAGGTAGGCGGTCACGTCCTCGGTGCGCAGGGTGTCCTCGCCGGCGCGCGGGCGCAGCCTGACGACCGTGGTGTCCGGGTCGAGGCCGTGGAAGCGGGCCTGGCTGCGCACGGCGTAGCTGTCCGAGGGGAAGGTGCTGTCCTCGATGACGATCCGCGTGCGCGCCCCGGCCGGCCGGTAGAAGCTGACCATCAGCAGGTGCAGGTTGACCGTCAGGGAGTTCATCACCACGACCTCCGCCGGGGCGGCGCCGACCAGTCGCGCGGCCGGCGCCGTCAGCAGCTCGTGGTACGGCAGCCAGGGCCGCTCGCCCTCCAGGTGTCCCTCGACGCCGAGGCGGCTCCACGCGTCCAGGTCGGCGGTGAGCTCGTCGCGGGTGGCCCGGGGTTGCAGGCCGAGGGAGTTGCCGGCCAGGTAGGCGGCCTCGGGGTACCGGCCGCCGTCGGCCGGCGGTACGTGGAACAGGTGGCGGTGCCCGGGATCGGCGGCGTCGAGGCGGCGCGCCTCGGCCTCACCGGCGGCGAAACCGGACGGATCGGATGCGGGGGTGGTCATGGGGTCGTCTCGCTCTCGGGTCACATCGCTGTCCGGGCCGACCACAGCTCGGGGAAGACCACCCGGGCCATGCTCCGCTGCAACCACGCCAGTCCGGCGGAGCCGCCGCTGCCCACCTTGGCGCCCATTGTGCGCTGCACCGCCTTGACGTGGTGCTGCCGCCAGTCGCCGAACTGCTCGGCCACCTCGGTCAGCGCCTCGCCCAGCATCCGCAGGTGGTTCTCCGGCCCGGGCTCGGCGTAGATCCGCACCCAGGCGGCCTCCACGGCGGCGTGCGGCTGGTGCTCGGCGTTGACGTCCCGGTCGAGCAGGTCGGCCGGCAGGTCGTGGCCGTGGCGGGCCAGCAGGGCGACCACGTCGTCCCAGAGGCTCGGCGCCGCCAGGGTGGCGCGCAGCTCGGCGTGGACGTCGGTCTGCCGCCGGAACGGCCGGATCAGCGTCTCGTCGCGGAGGCCGAGCAGGAACTCCAGGTGGCGGTACATCGCCGACTGGAAGCCGGAGCCCTCGCCCAGCAGGTTGCGGAACCGGTTGAAGTCGGCCGGGGTCATCCAGCGCAGCCCGTTCCAGGCGGCGTTCAGCCCCTCCAGGTGCAGCGCGGCGCGGCGCAGCGGGGCCAGCGCGTCCCACACCCGGTCGGCCCGCAACAGCCGCTGCGTCTCGCGCAGCTCGTGGCAGGTCAGCTTGAAGTACAGCTCCATGATCTGGCTGACCATCAGGAAGGACATCTCGCCGGGGTCGTCGCTCAGCGGCTGCTGCAACTGGTGCAGCGTGCTGGCGTGCACGTACGCGTCGTACGGCACCCGCTCGGCGAACTCCAGCGTCGGTTCGCCGCCGTTGCGGGCGGCGCGGGCCGCGCGCTGCCGCGGGGTCACCGGGCGCACCGCCGCCTTGGCGGGTACGCGCACGTCCGTCTGCTCCACCCGTGGCCTCCCTCTGCTCCGTCACCCGGGACGGCCGACGGTCGGCCGTTTTCGGGATGTCGACATGATCTCTCGGCGGAACCCCCGGATGGAATGCCGGATCAACGGCGCTCACCCCGTCTGACCTGCGACGCAGAAGGCATGAGCCGGATTCGGCTTCGAGAAAGTAAGGTCGCCTCATGGACGACATGGACTGGGCGCTGCTGAAGGAACTGCAGGCCGACGCACGTCTCTCCTTCAGCGAACTCTCCCGACGGGTGCACCTGTCGCCGCCGGCCGTCGCCGAGCGGGTGCGCCGGCTGGAGGAGTCCGGGGTGATCACCGGCTACCACGCCCACGTCGACCTGACCCGGGCCGGCCGCACCGTGGTCGCGTTGATCCGGATGTCCTGTTACGGGGCGCGGTGCATCCTGCACGACCCCGACGTGGCGGGCTGGCCCGAGATCCTGGAGATCCACCGGATCACCGGCGACGCGTGCAGCATGCTCAAGGTGGCCGCCGGGTCGATCGGCGACTTCGAGGGCGTCATCGACCGGCTCGCCCCGTACGGCCAGCCGTCCAGCACGATGGTGCTCTCCACCCCGCTGGAATGGCAGCCCGTCACCCCGCTGCCCCCCGCCGACCGGCAGCGCTGACCCGCCCCGGGTTTGCCCCCCGGCCAGCGGGAAAGCAGGCCCCTGTTGCCCGGGGAGGATTCCGGTGATCGTCACCGGAAGGGGGGATCATGCCGGTGCTCACAGCGTTCCAACGTGCCCTGACCCGCGCTCTGACCGTCTTGGGGCTGGTCGGGGCCTTCGTCCTGACGACTCTCGCACCCGCCTGGGCGGGTGAGAACACATTCGTCGAGGTGGTGCCCAACAGCGCGCAGGCCGGCACCCGGGTCAGCATCCGGGCCGGTTGCGACAACGCCAACAACCGCCAGGCCGACGTGCACTCCGACGCCTTCGGGCGGGTGATGCTGCGGCCGGACAACGGCTTCCTGACCGGCCAGGTGACCATCCCGGGCAGCAAGGAGCCCGGCGACTACCCGGTGGACCTGCGGTGCGACAACGGCAAGACCGCGACCACCACGCTCACGGTGCTGAACATGGAGCAGCCGAGCAAGGGCCCGGCCACCGGGGGTGGCGGCACCGCCGGCGCCTCGGGCACCGGCTCGATGCTGATGATCGGTGGCCTCGCGGTCGTGGCCCTGGCCGTGGGCTTCGGCTTCTTCGGCAACCGCCGCCGGACCGGGTCCGGTTCCTGACCCGCCGTCGCCATGGCCGGCTCCCTGAGGCGTACCAGGCGATCGGATCCGGGCCGGGTCCGGGCGACCACCCGGCGGGCGCTGCGGGCGTCCCGCCGGGCGGCGGCCGCGACCGCCCGCCGGCTGCGCCGGGTGGCCGGGGAGGCGGTGTCGGCGAGCGTCGCCACGACCGACCCGGCCGCCGGTCCGCTGCCCGCCCGGCCCCGGTACCGCCGGATCCCGGCCGGCCGCCGGCTGGCCCCGGGGCGGGGGCCGGGCCTGCCGGTGCTGGTGATCGGGACGTTGATGGCGCTGATCGTCACGATGCTCGGCGTGGAGCGGATCGCCGGCGTGAGCGTGCTGCCGGAGCGGTTCCTCGCGGGGCTGCGGCCCGCGCCGAAGGAGTTCCCGGTGCTGCCCGCCAGCCGGCCCGTCGGCATCGCCATCGGCCCGATCGACGTCCGGGCGCCCGTGCACGGCGTCGGCATCGCCCCGGACGGCAGCATCGCGGTGCCGGACGCCGCCCGCGCCCAGGAGGCCGGCTGGTACGACCAGGGCCCGACCCCCGGGCAGTACGGCCCGGCGGTGATCGTCGGGCACGTCGACACGACCAGCGGGCCGGCGGTCTTCCACAGGCTGCGGGACCTGAACGACGGCGACCGGATCGAGGTCGCCCGGCAGGACCGCTCGGTGGCCGTCTTCGAGGTGGACTCCGTCGAGCGCTTCGACAAGGACCGGCTGCCTGTCGACGAGGTCTTCGGCGACTTCGACCGCCCCCGGCTGCGCCTGATCACCTGCGGCGGGCGCTGGGTGGGCGGGCAGACCGGGTACGCCGACAACGTGGTGGTCTTCGCGTCCCTGGTCCGGGCGCGCACGACGTGACCTGCCCGCCCGCGCGCCGCGTGCGGGCGACGGGTCAGGCGGCCTCGGGCTCCCGGCTCAGGCGGCCTTCGGGCTCGCGCAGGTCGAGCCAGTCGGACCAGCGGGGGTCCGGCGCCCGGTGGCCGAGCACCCGCCAGGCGGTGCCCTTCGGGGCCGCCGGCAGCGCGTGCAGCCGCCAGCCCAGCTCGGCCGGCGTCTTGTCGCCCTTGGTGTGGTTGCACCGGGCGCAGGCCGCGACGACGTTCTCCCAGGCGTGCCGGCCGCCCCGGCTGCGCGGGAAGACGTGGTCGATGGTCTCGGCGGGGCCCCGGCAGTAGGCGCACCGCCAGCCGTCCCGGGCGAAGATGGCGCGGCGGGAGAGCCCGACGTGGGTGCGGTAGGGCACGCGTACGAAGCGGGTGAGGCGGACGACCGACGGCACCGGCAGCGCGTCGCGGGCGCTGTGCAGGATGCCGTCGCCGTCGGCGACGCAGACCGCCTTGGCGGAGAGCACGAGAATGGCGGCGCGGCGCACCGACACGACGCACAGCGGCTCGTAGGTGGCGTTGAGGACCAGCGCACCGGAGCCCACCGTGGGTCGTATGTCAGGCATCGCGTTCACCCTCCCGGTTCAGCGGCCCCCCTGCTCGCCACCGCCGACCGGAAACGGGCGCAGTCGCCCACCACGGCCGACGCCGGCCGGATCACCGACGTCCGTGCGCCCATCGTCCCTGATCGGCTCCCGGATTGCACGCACTAATGTCGGAAGCCGGCCAGGCATCACCCGGAAACGGGCAGATCCGCCCCTGAGCAGGGGCGGACCTCTCCGGCGCCGCTCGCCACCCGGCACCCGCCGCCCATTTCCACGCGCCGCATTACGGGCCCGGATGATCATGTTTACGCATTGAAGCCGATGAACGCGGTCACGATGACTTGATCAATTCGGCACCGCCGGTTGCGACCTCCCGCGCGCATCGTCGGCCGCGCCGGGCGTCGATCGGCCCGCCGCTCCGTCAGACCCGGGCCAGGGAGGAGAGCAGCGCCGCGGTCTCCCCGGGACGGACGAGCACCGCGGCGTGGCTGACGTCGAGGGACCACACGTCGAACGGGTTGTCGGGGGTGAGCGCGTCGGCGTCGGCGATGAACCGGTCCTGGAGCGCGATCGGCATCGACCGGTCGGCGGTGAGCCGCAGGTAGGTGCGGGGGACGCGGCCCCAGGTCTGCGGGTCGGCCCGCTCCTCGCCGGCGTCCAGGCTCTCGTCCGGCTCCAGGGTGTTCAGGTAGCCGTGGAACTCGTCGTCGGTGCCGTCGGCCAGGACCGCCTCCCGGAGGGTGGCGAGCAGCGCGGGGTCGGCGGTACGCCAGTTGAACCGCAGCGCGCCGAGCTCCATCGGGTTCGCGGCGAGCAGGCCGCCGACGCCGTTCAGGGCGCTCGACGCGTTCTCCGCCGAGGCCTGGTAGCCGGCCGGGGTGTCGGCGGCGCAGCACCACGCCGAGATGTAGACCAGCCGGTCCAGCAGCTCCGGGGCGGCGTTGGCGACCCCGGTCAGGGTGAGCCCGCCCCGGCTGTGGCCGACCAGGACGACCGGTCCGTGCTCGCGTGCCCGCCGCACGACGTCCAGGACGTGCGCCACGTTGTCGGCGTGGCCGATGCCGGCCATCGCGCTCGGCGCGGTCGCCAGGGCGGCGAGGTCCTGCGGGGCCTGGTACGCCGCCGGGAACGTCGCGCCGAAGCCGTGCCCGGGCAGGTCGACGGCCAGCGAGCGGTGCCCGCGCAGGGCCAGCTCCCGCTGCATGGGCGCCCAGGTGAACGAGTTGCTGCCGGCACCGGGCACGAAGACGAAGGTGGAAGCTGTCATTTGATCATGATAGTTGCGCCGTCACCTCGTACTTCAAGGGCGCGACCTGACCGGTGCGACCGCACCCGGGCGGCACGCGCCACCCGGGGGCCGGGTCACGACGCGGAGGGTCGGGGGGTCGGGGCCCCGCCGGGTGCGGTACGAAGACAGCGTGACCGCTGCCAGCCTGACGCCGCTCGCCCTGCCCGCCGTCGAGGCGCCGGACCCGGCTCCGTCGCCGACCTGCCTGGACGACGCCCTGTGCAAGAGCGTCTACGACATGACCGGCTCGGTGTGGTTCGCCGAGGGCAGCTACTGGATCCTGCTCAAGCCGCTGCGGATCGTGATGATCCTGCTGCTGGCGGTCGCCGCCCGGTGGCTGGTGCATCGCACGATCCGCCGGCTGGTGCGCACCACCACCGACGCGGGCGTGCCGACCATGCTGCGTCCGCTGCGCGAGCGGATCCCCACCGCCGCCGTCGAGCCCGGCGAGTTCGTTCCCGAGCGGCGCCGGCAGCGGGCCGAGGCGATCGGTTCGGTGCTGCGCAGCCTGAGCACCGCATTCATCTTCGGCATCGCGCTGCTGATGGTCCTCAAGGAGTTCAGCTTCGACCTGGCCCCGCTGCTGGCCAGCGCCGGCATCGCGGGCGTGGCCCTCGGCTTCGGCGCGCAGAGCCTGGTCAAGGACCTGATCGCCGGCCTGTTCATGCTGATCGAGGACCAGTACGGCGTCGGCGACACCGTGGACCTCGGCGAGGCGACCGGCGTGGTGGAGTCGGTCGGGCTGCGGGTCACCACCGTCCGCGACGGGCGGGGCGTGCTCTGGTACATCCGCAACGGCGAGATCGTCCGGGTGGGCAACAAGAGCCAGGGATGGGCCCTGGTGGTGGTCGACCTGCCGATCGGCTTCGCCGGCACGGAGGAGGCCACTGCCGTGCTGCGTACCGCCGCCGCCTCGGTGGCGATCGACCCCGACCTGGCGCCGGAGATCGTCGAGGCGCCGGAGGTGCTGGGCGTCGAGCAGATGACCGTCGACGGCGCGGTGATCCGTACGGTGGTCAAGACGACCGCGGACGGGCAGTTCGCCGTCGGCCGGGAGCTGCGTCGCCGGCTCGCCGAGGCGCTGGAGAACTCCGGCATCACCGCGAAGATCGCCGCCGCCCGGTTCTACCCCGGCATGCCGGTCTCCACCCCCGGCGAGACCGGTCAGGGCGGCGCCACCTGAGGCTCCCAGAACGCCGGGCGGCGGGGGTCGCGAGCCGGGTGGCCCCTCGGGTATCGTCCGTTCGTTCAGTCGGAGATGCGACGATCAACCCCTTCGCCCTAGCCACTCGTCGGACGATCGGGCAAAATCCGGTGCAACGCGCTCCCCCGGAGCGTGATCACGTCCTCGCTGATCCGTGGATCTGACGACGGTTCCCGGGCCGTCCATCACGAGTGGCCTGCTCAGGGGAACGATGGAGGCGACGGTGCCTGACGAGCGACCATCCCCGGAAGGGCCGGCAACCTTCCGCGAGGTGTTCGCCAACCGCGAATACGGCGCCATCTTCACGGCCAGCGCGCTCTCCTGGATCGGCGACTACATCGCCAAGGCCGCGGTCACCCTGCTGGTCTACGAGGAGACCCGGTCCGTCGCGCTCTCGGCCGCCGCCTTCGCGGTGAGCTACCTGCCCTGGCTGGTCGGCGGCCCCCTGCTCGCCACCCTCGCGGAGCGGCACCGCTACCGGCAGGTCATGGTGATCTGCGACCTCGTCCGGATGGTGCTGATGGTGTGCATCGCCATCCCCGGCGTGCCCGTCCCGATGATCCTGGCCCTGCTCTTCGCCACCACGCTGGCCAACCCACCGAGCCAGGCCGCCAAGTCGGCGCTGATCCCCCTGGTCCTCACCGGGGACCGCCTGGTGGTCGGGCTCTCGATGATCAGCAGCGTCGGGCAGGCCGCCCAGGTCGTCGGCTACCTGGCGGGCGCGGCCATCGCCGCCTTCAACCCGACCACCGCACTCCTGGTCAACGCGGCGACGTTCGCCCTGTCGGCCGCGCTCGTCCGCTTCGGCGTGGCCGACCGGCCGACGGCGATGACCGCCGCGCACCGCAGCCACCTGCTGCGGGAGACCGCGCAGGGCTTCCAGATCGTGTTCGGCACCCCGGTGCTGCGGGCCATCGCCGTGCTGGTCTTCGCCGCCATGCTCTTCTCCGTGGTGCCGGAGGGCCTCGCCGCCGCCTGGGCGAGCGAGCACGCCGGCCAGCTGGACGCCGGCGCCGCGCAGGCGATCATCATGGCGGCGAACCCCGTCGGCTTCATCCTCGGCGGCCTCGTCGTCAGCCGGGCGTTCGGGCCGGACCGCCGGCTGAGCCTGATGCGGCCGTTGGCGGTGCTCTCCCCGCTGGCCCTGGTGCCCGCCCTGCTCGATCCGCCGCCCCTGGTGGTGGCGCTGCTCGCCGCGGCCTGCGGGTTCGCCGTCGCCGGCATGCTGCCGGTGGCCAACGGGCTCTTCGTCCGGGCGCTGCCCGACGGCTTCCGGGCCCGCGCCTTCGGCGTGATGGCGACCGGCGTCCAGGTCATCCAGGGCATGGCCGTCCTGGTCACCGGGTTGCTGGCCGAGCGATACTCCATCCCGCTCGTGGTCGGGGTGTGGAGCGCCGTCGGGGTGCTGCTGATGACGCTCGCCGCCCTGCGCTGGCCGAGCCGGTCGACGATCGACGCGGCGATCGAGGCGGCCCAGCAGGCGGGCGGAGCGGCCCCCCGGCAGGCAGCCGGCCCGGCGGGCGCGCCGGGGCGACCCGCGGAGGAGCGGTCCGGCGGGCCGGCGGCCCGTTGGGCGGTCACCCCGGCGAGGCGGGACGGCGGCGGCACGCGGTGACCCGGTCCACAGCCGGCACCCCCCGCTCGCCCGACGTGGCACCTGGCAGGATGGAACGGTGAATGCCGCAGGTGAGTCCGACCGTCCCGGTGCGTCGATGACCCTCTTCGAAGCGGTCGGCGGCGAGCCCACATTCCGCAAGCTGGTGGACGAGTTCTACGCCGGGGTCGCCGACGACCCGCTGCTGCGCCCCATGTATCCGGAGGAGGACCTGGGCCCGGCCGCGGACCGGTTGACCCTGTTCCTCATGCAGTACTGGGGCGGTCCCAACACGTACTCGGCGCAACGGGGGCACCCGCGGCTGCGGATGCGCCACGCGCCCTACCGCATCGGCGCCGCCGAGCGGGACGCGTGGCTGCTGCACATGCGCCGCGCCGTGGACCGGCTCGACCTGCCGCCGGAGATCGCCACCGCGCTGTGGGACTACCTGGAGCGGGCCGCCTACTTCATGGTCAACGCGATGGAGGACCCGGCGGGGCCGGCCTGACCCGGTCGGCCTGACCGGGCCGTCCCTCGGGTGCCGGGCGGCCCGTCGCCGTTCGCCCGGGCGCCGGATCGCCCGGCGGGCGTCCGGCGCTTCAGAGCAGGGCGCCCTCGTCGTGCAGCCAGTCCACGAAGCTGGTGGCGACCGCCGCGCCGCAGTCGAGCATCTCGACCAGCAGCGCGTCGTGCGCTCCGGCACCGAACGGCACCTGCAACTCCGCGTAGATCGGCAACTGGCCACGCTCGGTCGGGTCGCCGATGTAGGCCTTGCAGAAGCGGCGGGTGTGGTTCCACTCGTTGACCACGCGGTAGGCGCGGTCGGCCCAGTCCGGCGGCACCGTCGCGTGTGGACGGGCCCGCATCACCAGGATCTCGTCCTCCGGACCCTCCAGTGTGACCAGCACGGCGTGCCGCTCCCACATGGCCAGCAGGTTGCCGTCGCCGTCGGCCAGGTAGCGCACGTCGAGCATGTCGAGTGCGTCGCAGACCCGGCGCAGGGTGACCGGCTCGACCGTGGCGGGCATGTCCGCGATCACGGCTCGCTCCGTCGGCGGGCAGTCGTCTCCCGGCTGACGGGGGGTCGGTGGTCCGACCCGGACGGTGCTCTCCACTGTGACCCCGCTCCGCCTTTCCGGGTCGCCGCCGCCGTTGGCGGGACCGGGGCGCCATGACCACCACGGCATCGCTCGCGCACCTCACTCCCCAGCGGATCCACTCGCCTACGGTGCGTTGGATCCGAGGATGGACGGTACCCGGACAGCCGGGTTGAAGCACCCCCCCAACGACAGCCCCAGGACAGAAGAATGACCGAGGGTCAGCCGAACGGATGAATTCAGAGGGGCCGCACGGCAAGTTCGGTGGCCTTCTGCGACCATGTCGCTCCGTACGGTCCCACCAGGCCGACCCATCGGCCAACCGTTCGCACCTGGACGTCGTCCCCGCCCACCGTCCCGGCCGACCCCTCGGCGGCTCCCAGGAAGCCCATCCGGACCAACCCCTGGACCATCCGCTGGGTCACCTCGACCGGCTCGCCCGGCGGGTCCTCCGGGGTGACCACCACGGGCACGTGGTCGAGCAGCGCGTCCCGCAGCGCCCGCTGGCCCACCGCGCGCCCGCCGACGCCGTGGGTGCTGGCGTCCCGCAGGGCTCCCGCCGCCGCCGCCGCGATCCGCCGCAGCTCCACGCCCGGCAGCGTCTCCACCCGGCGGCTCGCCGCGGGCGGCAGCGGCCACCGCCACCGCTCGTCCCGCCGCGTCGGCAGGGCCGCGCCGCCCGCCGCCAGCTCGGCCAGCAACTCGCGGGCCGGGACCGTGGCGTCGCCGGGGCCGTCGCCGGCCACCGTGCGGACGACCAGCACGCCCCACGGCAGACGCCCCCAGAGGGCCGTACGGCCCGTCGCGCCGGCCGACCTGAGCCGGACCGGCGCGTCGCCGTCCAACCGGACGAGACGGGCCAGGAAGGCCCCCGCGTCGGCCGCGTCGGCGATCCCGTGCCCGCCGGCGACCGTCCCGCCGCCACCGGTCCCCGCCGGGGCGACGGGCCCGCCGGCCGTCGTCACGCCACCCCGCCCTGCGGCGCGTACGTGAGCAGGAACGTCCGCTCCTCCGGGGTGATCCGTCGGGGCCGCTGCCGGGTCAGATCGAACGGCACCAGCACCGAACGGGCCCGGCTGGCCAGCACCTCGCCGTCGAAGAGCTCGTAGGCGACGGTGAACGACGCGCCCCGGATCTCCTCCACCCACAGCTCGATGCGCACGGTGGGGGCGGCCTCGGCGGTGGCCCGGCCGAGGGCGTACTCGACCGGGCGCAGGTAGTCGATCTCGTGCCGACTGATCACGACGCCGTCGGCGAACGAGCCCACCCCCCACGCCCGGCCGCCGGCGAACATCAACGCCACCCGCGCCTCCTCGTAGAGGGTGAGGAAGCGCGAGTTGTTGATGTGGCCGTACGCGTCCAGGTCGGACCACCGCAGGGTGCAGTGGTAGACGAAGCGGTCGCTCATGATCGGCTGCGGTCCGCGCGCTCAGTCGCGGGTCAGCTTGCGGTAGGTCACCCGGTGCGGACGGGCCGCCTCCGCGCCGAGCCGGTCGACCTTGTTCTTCTCGTACGCCTCGAAGTTGCCCTCGAACCAGAACCACTTGGCCGGGTTCTCGTCGTCGCCCTCCCAGGCCAGGATGTGCGTGGCGACCCGGTCGAGGAACATCCGGTCGTGGGAGATGACCACGGCGCAGCCGGGAAACTCCAGCAGCGCGTTCTCCAGGCTGGAGAGGGTCTCCACGTCCAGGTCGTTGGTCGGCTCGTCGAGCAGGATCACGTTGCCGCCGATCTTCAGCGTCAGCGCGAGGTTGAGCCGGTTGCGCTCGCCGCCGGAGAGCACCTTGGTCGGCTTCTGCTGGTCCGGCCCCTTGAACCCGAACGCGGCGATGTACGCCCGCGACGGCATCTCGACCTTGCCGACCATCAGGTGGTCGAGCCCGTCGGAGACGACCTCCCAGACCGTCTTGTCGCCGGCCAGACCCTGCCGGTTCTGGTCGACGTACGACAGCGAGACCGTCTCGCCGACCCGGACGTCGCCGCTCGTCGGCTGCTCCAGCCCGACGATGGTCTTGAACAGGGTGGTCTTGCCGACGCCGTTCGGGCCGATGATGCCGACGATGCCGTTGCGGGGCAGCGAGAAGGACAGGTTGTCGATGAGCACCCGGTCGCCGAAGCCCTTGGTCAGGCCGTGCGCCTCGATCACCGTGTTGCCCAGGCGCGGGCCCGGCGGGATCTGGATCTCCTCGAAGTCCAGCTTGCGGGTCTTCTCCGCCTCGGTGGCCATCTCCTCGTAGCGGTCGAGGCGGGCCTTGGACTTGGTCTGCCGCGCCTTGGCGTTGGAGCGGACCCACTCCAGCTCCTCGGTGAGGCGCTTCTTCATCTTGGCGTCGCGGCGGCCCTCGACGGCCAGCCGGGCGGCCTTCTTCTCCAGGTAGGTGGAGTAGTTGCCCTCGTAGCCGACGGCCCGGCCGCGGTCCAGCTCCAGGATCCAGCCGGCCACGTTGTCCAGGAAGTACCGGTCGTGGGTGATCGCCATGACGGTGCCCGCGTACTTGGCCAGGTGCTGCTCCAGCCAGGAGACGCTCTCCGCGTCCAGGTGGTTGGTGGGCTCGTCGAGCAGCAGCAGGTCGGGGGCCTCCAGCAGCAGCTTGCACAGCGCCACCCGGCGCCGCTCGCCCCCGGAGAGCTGGGTGACGTCGGCGTCCGGCGGCGGGCAGCGCAGCGCGTCCATGGCCAGTTCGAGCTTGGAGTCGATGTCCCACGCGTCGGCGTGGTCGAGCTCCTCCTGGAGCTTGCCCATCTCCTCCATCAGCTCGTCGGAGTAGTCGGTGGCCATCTGCTCGGCGATCTTGTTGAACCGCTCCAGCTTGGCCTTGGTCTCGGCGACCGCCTCCTCGACGTTGCCGAGCACGGTCTTGGCGTCGTTGAGCGGGGGCTCCTGGGCGAGCAGGCCGACGGTGTAGCCGGGCATCAGCCGGGCCTCGCCGTTGCTCGGCCGGTCCAGGCCTGCCATGATCTTGAGGAGGCTGGACTTGCCGGCGCCGTTGGGGCCGACCACACCGATCTTGGCCCCCGGGAGGAAGCTCAGCGTCACGTTGTCGAGCACGACCTTGTCGCCGTGCGCCTTGCGCGCCTTTTCCAGGACGTAGATGTACTGGGCCACGGTGCGGGCTACCTCCGTAGGTTGCGACTGGGTTCGGCGGGCGCGGGCGCGGGCTCCGACCTCCGCCCGCCGCCGCCGGCCGGTGGCCCGGCCGCACGCACGCCATCGTCAATCCTGACAGGTACGCGGCGTCGCGCCCACATCACCCCGCCCCCGACGCCCCGGACGCGTCCCGCCACCCCTGCTTCCGAGCAGGGGTATCGACAAGATCACGCCAAGGGTTGGACCATCGTGGGAAGGGTAGGTGACTCCGGCACGGGGCCCCAGAAGCCGCAGCTACGCTCAGTACGCTCATTCGCGGTTGACCCGTCAGCACCCGGAGGTGGCCGAACGTGACCGTCCGCAGCTCCTTTGTCGTAGTGGCGAACCGGCTACCCGTCGACGAGGTGAGCACCCCCGAAGGACGGCAGTGGCGTCGCAGCCCCGGAGGGCTGGTGACCGCACTGCATCCCGTCCTCGCCGAGCACCAGGGCACCTGGGTCGGCTGGGCCGGCGGCACCGGCGCCGCCCCCGAGCCCTTCGACCTGGAGGGCATCCGGCTGCACCCGGTGCCGCTGAGCGCGGAGGAGCTGGAGCGCTACTACGAGGGCCAGTCCAACGCGACGATCTGGCCGCTCTACCACGACGCGGTGGAGACGCCCGCCTACAAGCGCCGCTGGCGTGAGGCGTACCGCCTGGTCAACGCCCGCTTCGCGGAGGCCGCGGCCGAGGTCGCGGCCGAGGGGGCGACGGTCTGGGTGCAGGACTACCAGCTCCAGCTCGTCCCGGCGATGCTCCGCGAGCTGCGGCCCGACCTGCGGATCGGCTTCTTCCTGCACATCCCGTTCCCGCCCATCGAGCTGTTCATGCAGATGCCGTTCCGCACCGAGATCCTGCGCGGCCTGCTCGGCGCCGACCTGGTCGGGTTCCAGCAGCGCCTCGCCGCGCAGAACTTCGTCCGGCTGGCCCGGCACCTGCTCGGGCTGCGCTACGAGGGGCAGATGATCCAGGTCGACGGGCGCCAGGTGAAGGCCGGCGCCTTCCCGATCTCCATCGACACGAAGGAGATGGAGCGGCTGGCCGCCGACCCGGCGATCCAGGCCCGGGCGAAGGAGATCCGCGAGGAGCTCGGCAACCCGAAGACGATCATCCTGGGCGTCGACCGGCTCGACTACACCAAGGGCATCGAGTTGCGGCTCAAGGCCTTCCGCGAACTGCTGGCTGACGGAAAGTTGACAGTTCCCGACGCGGTCATGGTGCAGGTCGCCACGCCCAGCCGTGAGCGCGTGGAGCACTACCAGGCACTACGCGTGAAGGTGGAGCGCGAGGTCGGCCGGATTAATGGCGAATTCGGCAGGGTCGGCGTGCCGGCGGTGCATTATCTGCATCAGTCGTACAGTCGCACTGAACTCGCCGCGATGTACGCCGCCGCCGACGTGATGATGGTGACCCCGCTGCGAGACGGAATGAACCTGGTAGCCAAGGAGTACGTCGCATCGCGCGCCGACCAGGGCGGTGCACTCGTGCTCAGCGAGTTCGCCGGCGCCGCCACCGAGCTGCGTCAGGCGTTCCTGTGTAACCCGCACGACCCTGACGCGGTCAAGGACGCCCTGCTGAGGGCCGTGCACGTCGAGAAGCCGGAGGCACGCCGCAGAATGCGGACAATGCAACGCCATCTTCGCACCCACGACGTGGGGCACTGGGCGAAGTCCTTCCTCACCGAGCTCGGTGTGCCTCAACCGGAGGACGAGTGAACGCCGCCAGCGAGATCATCACCCCGGCGGCCGGCACGATGGACCCGGAACTGCGGGCGGCCATCGGCCGCATCGCCCGGGTGCCCCAGCTTCTGATCGCCTGCGACTACGACGGCACCCTGGCGCCGATCGTGGAGGACCCGAGCAAGGCCGTACCGCTGCCGGAGTCGGTGGCGGCGGTCCGGGCGCTGGCCGCCCTGCCCCAGACCACCGTGGCGGTGGTCTCCGGGCGGGCCCTGCGCGACCTGGCCGCCCTCTCCCGGCTGCCCAGCGAGGTCCACCTCGTCGGCAGCCACGGCTCCGAGTTCGACATCGGCTTCGTCGAGCGGCTCTCCCCCGAGCTGATCGCGGTCCGCACCCGGCTGCGCGACGCCCTGCGCGAGATCGCCTCGGCCCACCCGGGCATCCGGCTGGAGCGCAAGCCGGCGAGCGTCGCGGTGCACACCCGCGGGGTGGCGCCCGAGATCGCGGCTGCCGCCGTCGAGGCGGTCCGCAGCGGCCCCGCCACCTGGGACGACGTCACGGTCACCCAGGGCAAGGAGGTCATCGAGCTGTCGGTGGTCGCCACGCACAAGGGCACGGCCGTCGACCAGCTGCGCACCCAGCTCTCGGCCAGCGCGGTGCTCTTCATCGGCGACGACGTCACCGACGAGAACGCGTTCGGCAACCTGCACGGCCCGGACGTCGGCATCAAGATCGGCCCCGGCGACACCCGGGCCGGCTACCGGGTCGCCGAGCCGATCGAGGCCGCCCGCGCCCTCGGCCTGCTGCTGGAGACCCGTCGGCACTGGCTCTTCGGCGAGCGCGCGGTCCCCATCGAGCGGCACTCGATGCTGGCAAACGGGCGGACCGTGGCCCTGCTCACCCCCGAGGCCAAGGTCACCTGGCTCTGCCACCCCAAGCCGGACTCGGCGGCGATCTTCGCCGACCTGGTCGGCGGCAGCCCCGCCGGGCACTTCAGCGTGGCCCCGGAACGCGGGGGCATCCCGCTCGGGCAGCGCTACCGCTCGGGGACGATGACCGTCGAGACCCGCTGGTCGGGCCTGACCGTCACCGACTGGCTCGACAAGCCGGCCCGGGAGACCACGCCGGACGGCCCGGCCGTCGTGACCGGCGACTCGACGATGGTCCGGGTGCTCACCGGCTCCGGCCGGGCCCGGCTGGAGTTCGCGCCCCGGCCCGAGTTCGGCCAGGTCGCGGTGCAGTTGCAGCCGGTCGGCGACGGCCTGCTGGTGCTCGGCTCCAACGAGCCCGTCGCGCTCTACTCGCCCGGGGTCGAGTGGCAGGTCACCAACGACGGTGGCTACGAGACGGCCAAGGCGGTCGTCGACCTCTCCGCCTCCGGTGGGCAGGTCGTGCTGGAGCTACGCTTCGGCACGCACAGCCTGGAACACCACCGGCTGCCGGTCCACGAGCGGCAGGCCCTGGCCGAGCAGCCCTGGAAGGACTGGGTGGCCACCCTGCGGCTGCCGAGCACCGCCCGGGACCTGGTGGTCCGCAGCGCGCTGACCCTGCGCGGGCTCTGTCACGAGGCCACCGGCTCGATCCTGGCCGCCGCGACCACCTCGCTGCCGGAGGAGCTGGGCGGCGTCCGCAACTGGGACTACCGCTACTGCTGGCTGCGGGACGCGGCGATGACCGCGCGGTCCCTGGTCGACCTGGGCTCGATCGAGGAGGCCGAGGCGCTGCTGCGCTGGGTCGACGGGTGCATCGAGCGCACCGGCGGGCACCCGGAGCGGCTGCACCCGCTCTACACGGTGGACGGCTACGAGCTGGGCGCCGAGGCGGTCATCGACACCCTGCCCGGTTACGCCGGCTCCCGGCCCGTCCGGGTCGGCAACCTCGCCAACCACCAGCTCCAGCTCGACGTCTTCGGCCCGATCGCGGACCTGATCGCGGCCGTGGCCGACGCCCGCGGCTCCGTCCGCGAGGACGAGTGGCGGGTGCTCGACAACATGGTCGAGGCGGTCCGCCGCCGCTGGCACGAGCCCGACCACGGCATCTGGGAGGCCCGCCTCCCCCCTCGGCACCACATCTTCTCGAAGGTGATGTGCTGGATGACCGTCGACCGGGCGCTGCACGTCATGCGCCAGCACGGCGGCGAGGACCGGCCGGAGTGGGTGGAGCTGCGCGACCGCATCGGCGCCAACGTGCTGGAGTACGGCTGGCACGAGACCGTCGAGGCCTACAGCGTGGCGTACGGGGACGAGGAGATGGACGCCTCGTCGCTGTGGATCGGGCTCTCCGGCCTGCTCCCCGGCGACGACCCGCGCTTCCTCTCCACCGTCCTGCGGATCGAGGCGGACCTGCGCAGCGGCCCGGTCGTCTACCGCTACCACTGGGACGACGGCCTGCCCGGGCGGGAGGGCGGCTTCCACATCTGCACGGCGTGGCTCATCGAGGCGTACCTGCGCACCGGGCGGCGTACCGACGCCGAGGAGCTGTTCTCGCAGATGGTGGACACCGCCGGCCCGACCGGCCTGCTGCCCGAGCAGTACGACCCGATGGCCGAGCGCGGGCTGGGCAACCACCCGCAGGCCTACAGCCACCTCGGCCTGATCCGCTGCGCCCTGCTGCTGGACAACATGCTCAAGCAGTGACCTGACCAGCGAAAACGGCGGCCGGAGACTCCCCAGAGTCTCCGGCCGCCGTCGCTGGGCCCACGGGATCAGACCCCAACCCGGTCGAACCCGAGCCGCCTTACGGGCAACGCCCACCGGGGATTTCCGGGCAGCCCGCTCGCGGAGGGATCAAGCCTGACCGCCCGGAGCGAGCGGGCTCCCCGGAAATCCCTCAACACCAGCCCCGTCGGCGAGGGCGTCGACCACATCCCCCAGCACCACCACCGCGGGCGGGCGCAGCCCGGCGGCCGCCACGTCGGCGGCCACCGCGCCGAGCGTGGAGCGGAGCGCCCGCTGCGCCCCGGTCGTCGCCTCCTGCACCACGGCGGCCGGTGTCTCCGCCGGCTTGCCGTGCGCGATCAGCGTCGCGGTGATCGCCGTGAGGTTCTTCAGCCCCATGAGCACGACCAGCGTGCCGCGCAGCCCGGCCAGCGCCTCCCACCGGACCAGGGAGGCCGGCGAGTCGGGTGCGACGTGCCCGGAGACCACGGTGAACTCGTGGGCCACCCCCCGGTGGGTGACCGGGACGCCCGCCGCGGCCGGAGCCGCGATCGAGCTGGTCACGCCGGGCACCACGGTCACCGGCACGCCGGCCGCCGCACAGGCCAGCAGCTCCTCGCCGCCCCGGCCGAAGACGTACGGGTCGCCGCCCTTGAGCCGTACCACGAACTTCCCGGCCAGGGCGCGGTCCACGAGGATCCGGTTGATCTCCTCCTGGCCCCGGGACGGCCCGTACGGGATCTTGGAGGCGTCCACGAGTTCGACGTCGGGGCGCAGCTCGTCGAGGAGCAGCCCCGGGACGAGCCGGTCGGCGACCACCACGTCCGCCTCGGTGAGCAGCCGCCAGCCCTTGACGGTGATCAGCTCCGGGTCCCCCGGACCGGCCCCCACCAACGCAACCCGCCCACCCTGCGGATAAGGAAGGGACCCTTCCTCCACCGCAGGCGTCAACAAGGGGCCCTTCTTTGCATCCAGGAGGGCGCGGACGGCGTCGCGGACGGCCATCGCCCGGCGCGGGTCGCCTCCGCCGAGCACCGCCACGGTCACCGGCCCGTGCCGGGTCACCGCCGGCGTCCAGGCGGTGGCGGCGGCGCGGTCGTCGGCGCGTACGCAGAAGATGCGCCGCTCGGCGGCGGCGGCGCTGACCGACGCGGCGGCGAGCGGGTCGTCGACCGCGACCTGGACCAGCCACGCGCCGTCCAGGTCGTCGGGGGCGAACCGGCGCGGCGCCCAGTGCAGCCGTCCGGCGTCCACGTGCGCGCGCAGCGCCGGGGTCAGCTCGGGCGCGACGAGGAAGACGTGCGCGCCGGCGTCGAGCAGGGCCGGCACCCGCCGGGTGGCCACCGCTCCCCCGCCCACCACGACCACCCGGCGGCCGGCGAGCCGCAGGCCGAGCGGGTACGGGTTGCCGCTCACGCCGCCGCCCCGCCCTGCACGCCGGTGGCAGCGGCGGAACGCGACACGCCTGCGGGCCGGTCGGTTGGCTCGCTCCGGTCGCTCACTTCTCGGCCACCCCCGCCGAGTCGAACGTGGCCACCTCGTGCAGCACCCGGACCGCGCCGGTGACCACCGGCAGCGCGAGCAGCGCGCCGGTGCCCTCGCCGAGGCGCAGCCCGAGGTCGATCAGCGGCTCCAGGCCCAGCCGGCGCAGCGCGACCGTGGCTCCCGGCTCGGCGGAGCGGTGCCCGGCCACCATGGCAGCCACGGCGTGCGGCGCCAGGGCCGCCGCAGCGAGGGCAGCGGCGACCGCGATCACCCCGTCCAGCAGCACCGGCGTGCGGCGGGCGGCGGCGCCCAGGATCAGCCCGGCCAGCGCGGCGTGCTCCAGCCCGCCGACGGCGGCCAGCACGCCCAGCGGGTCGGCGGGGTCAGGGTCGTGCCGGCGCAGCGCGGCCCGCACCACGTCGACCTTGCGGGCGTACGTCGGGTCGTCGACCCCGGTGCCCCGACCCGTCGTCTCCGCCGGGTCGATGCCGGTGAACGCGGCGATCAGGGCGGCGGCCGGCGTGGTGTTGCCGATGCCCATGTCCCCGGTGAGCAGGATGCCGGCGCCCGCGTCGATCAGCTCGTCGGCCACCCGGATGCCGGTCTCGACGGCCGCGCGGGCCTCGTCGCGGGTGAGCGCGGCGGTCACCGCCAGGTCCCGGGTGCCGGGGCGGACGTTCGCCGCCACCAGCCGGGGCGCGTCGCGGGCCGGCAGGCTCTCCGCCGGGGAGCGGGTGAGCGGAACGGCCGGCGCGCCATCGGCGGCCGAGGCACCCCCCGGGGCGTCGGCGAGCGGGGCACCCGCCGGGGCGTCGGCGAGCGGGGCACCCGCCGGGGTGCCGGTGGCCGGGAGCGGGGTGGCCACGCCGACGTCGACCACGGTGACCGAGGCGCCGGCCTGCCGGGCGAACGCGTTGACCACCGCGCCGCCGGCCAGGAAGTTGCCGATCATCTGCGCGGTGACCTCCCGCGGCCAGGGCGTCACCCCCTGGGCGTGCACGCCGTGGTCACCGGCGAAGATCGCGACGGCGGCCGGCTCCGGCAGCGGCGGCGGGCAGTGCCCGGCCAGGCCGGCCAGGCGTACGGAGAGTTCCTCCAGGGCGCCGAGCGAGCCGGCGGGCTTGGTCAGCCGCCCCTGCAACTCGCGCGCGGCGGCCATCGCCGACTCGTCCGGCGGCCGGATCGCCGCGATCGTGGTCTCCAGCATCATGCCTCCAGGATCTCCGCCAGTACCTCGGTGAACGCGTCGGTGGTGGCCGTGTCGCGCACGGCGATGCGTAGCCAGTCCGGGCCGAGGCCGGGGAACGTGTCGCCCCGGCGTACCGCCCAGCCGCGCTGCCGCAGGGCGACCCGCACGTCGGCGGCCCCGGGGACGTGCACCAGCACGAACGCGCTGGCCGGGCGGCCGGCGACGCGTACGCCGGGCAGGGCCGACAGGCGGGCGACCAGGTGGTCGCGGTCGGCGGCGAGCCGGGCGGCGATGGCGCGCTCGGCCTCGATCGCGACGGGCGTGGCGCAGGCCGACGCGGCGGCCAGGGCAGGGGTGGAGACGGCCCAGAGCGGCTGGGCGGCGGCCAGCCGCGCCAGCAGGTCCGCCTCGCCGAGCAGGTAGCCGATGCGCAGGCCGGCCAGGCCCCAGGTCTTGGTGAGGCTGCGGACCACCAGCAGGCCGGGCAGGTCCCGCCTCGCGGCCAGCGACTCCGGTTCGCCGGTCACGCCGGGGGCGACGGTGGTGTCGGCGAACGCCTCGTCGACGACCAGCACCCGGCCGGGTCGGGCCAGGGCGGCCAGGTCGCCGGCGGGGTGCAGCACCGACGTCGGGTTGGTCGGGTTGCCGATCATCACGAGGTCGGCGTCGGCGGGCACCCGGGCCGGGTCGAGCCGGAAGTCGTCGTCGGCGTCGAGCAGCACCCGCTCGACCTGGTGCCCGGCGGCGCGCAACGCCGCCTCGGGCTCGGTGAACTGCGGGTGCACCACCACCGGTCGGCGTACGCCGGCCAGCGCCCGGGCGAGCAGCACGAAGCCCTCGGCCGCGCCGGCGGTCAGCAGCACCTCGGCCGGCGGGCGGCCGTGCCGGGCCGCGACGGCGGCGCGCGCCGGCCCCGGGTCGGGGTACGCGGCGAGGTCGCCGAGCGCGGCGGTGATCGGGTCGGCCAGCCAGTCGGGCATCGCGTCGCGCCGCACGTTGACGGCGAGGTCGACGAGTCCCGGCCCCACCTCGGCGTCGCCGTGGTGGGTGAGGTCGGGTTCGGGGAGGGTCCCGGTCGGCTGACCACGCATGTTCGCGATCCTGCCGGGAAGGTGCCGCGCGGGACAGCGGATCCCGGCGTGGGCCGCGTCACCACGCGGGCGTTTATGAATATTTCTCAGGTACGAATCGGAAATGTCATAACTTGAGCGTGTGAGCAATCGACCCCTTGCTGCCGCTGGTCGTCTCGTTCCCCTCCTCCGCGCCGGACTGATCGCCGGGATCGTGGTCGCCGCCGTGGCGTACCCCGTGGCCGCCGCCACCGGCCTCGGCGCCAAGGTCACGGCGCACGCCATGGAACACAAGACCCAGATCCTCACCACCGCGCTGCCGGCCGAGACGTCGTACGTCTACGCGCCGGACGGCAAGACGGTGCTGACGATGTTCTACGAGGAGTACCGGCAGTACACGAAGCTGGCCGACATCTCCCCGAACATGCAGCAGGCGATCGTCGCCGCCGAGGACAACCGCTTCTACCAGCACCGGGGCGTCGACCCGAAGGGCGTCGCCCGCGCCTTCGTAGCCAACGCCCGCTCCAGCGGCGTCTCCCAGGGCGCCTCCACGCTCACCATGCAGTACGTGCGGATGGCGCTGCGGGACAGCGCGAAGACGCCGAAGGAGGTGCAGGAGGCCACCCAGCAGACCAGCCTGCGCAAGGTCCGCGAGATGCGGATGGCGATGGACCTGGAGAAGGAACTCAGCAAGGACGACATCCTGGAGCGCTACCTCAACTCCGCGTACTTCGGGCACCGCGCGTACGGCATCTACGCGGCCAGCGAGATCTTCTTCTCCAAGGCCCCCAGGGACCTCAGCCCCGTCGAGGCGGCCACCCTCGCCGGCCTGGTCAAGTCCCCGTCCGAGTACGACCCGGCCAGCTCCGACCAGAAGGACGCCACCGGCCGGCGCAACTACGTGCTCGACCGGATGGCCCAGCTCGGCTACCTCTCGCCGGACGCCGTCACGCAGGCGAAGACCGAGCCGATCCGGCTGAAGCTGACGTACCCGCCGAACGACTGCGCCTCCGTGCCCGAGAAGTGGAACAGCTGGGGCTTCGCCTGCGACTACCTGAAGAACTGGTGGAGCACGCAGCCCGCGTTCGGCGAGAACCGGCTGGAGCGGTTGGACAAGCTGCGTCGGGGCGGCTACCGGATCGTGCTCAGCCTCGACCCCAAGATCCAGGCGGCGGCGGAGCAGAACGTCGGCACCAAGGAGAACACCGGCAGCCCCTTCGCCAACGGCATCGTGGTCTCCGAGCCCGGCACCGGGCGGGTCAAGGCCATGGCGGTGAACCGGACGTACTCGCTGGACCTGAGCGAGAACGGGCAGAGCTCCAACCCCGAGGCCGGGCCGAAGGTCAAGGCGAACTACCCGAACACCGTGGCGCCCCTGCTCGGCGGCGGCGACCTGGCGGGCTACCAGGCCGGGTCGACGTTCAAGATGTTCCCCATGCTGGCCGCGCTCGACGCGGGCATGCCGCTGTCCACCTCGTTCAACGCACCGCACCGGTACCGCTCCGAGGTCTACGACGGTTGGTCGCCGTCCAACGCCAGCGGCGCGATGAGCGGCAACCAGACCATGTGGTCCGGCTTCGGCAAGTCGGTGAACACGTACTTCGTGTGGCTGGAGGAACAGGTCGGCGCCGACAAGGCGGTCCGCTTGGCCGAGCAGCTCGGGCTGCGTTGGCGCACCGACGTCGACCGGGAGCACGCCTCCCCGGCCAAGGCGAAACAGTGGGGCGCGTTCACCCTCGGCGTCTCCGACGCCACGCCACTGGAGATGGCCAACGCGTACGCCGCGATCGCCGCGGACGGCCGCTACTGCGAGGCGATCCCGGTGCAGGCGATCTACAACCGGGACGGCACGCCGACCACCTGGAAGACCGCCTCCGGGATCGAACGCGAGGTCGCCAAGCCGCGCTGCCGGCAGGTGGTGGACGCCGACGCCGCCCGCGCCGCCACCGACGCCGCCCGCTGCCCGACCGGCGACACCCCGGCCCGCGGGAGCTGCGGCGGCTGGTCGACCGCGGACAGCGTGCGGGGCACCGTCGGCCGCCCGGTGGCCGGCAAGACGGGCACCACCGACAGCACCCGGTCGGCCTGGTTCGTCGGCTACACCCCGGAGCTGGCGGCGGCGAGCTTCATCTCCGACCCGGACAACCCGTTCAACGCGGTAGGCGACGGCCAGTCGCAGATCCCGATCAAGGCGGTGGCGCAGACCCTCCGCGACGGCCTCAAGGGCCAGCCCACCCGCCAGTTCACCCCACCGTCGGACCGCATCGTCGGCTGAGCCGGGCCGCGCGGCCCCCGCCCGGTCGCGGCGCCGCCGGGGGCCGGGGGCGGGTCAGCGCAGGTCGGCGGAGACGAGGGACCAGACCTCCAGGTCGACCCGGCCGCCCCGGACGAAGCCGGCGTTGCGCAGCAGGCCCTCGTAGCTGAACCCGGCCTTCTCGGCGACCCGGCGGGAGGCCAGGTTGCCGGGAGCGACCCGCAGCTCGACGCGCTGGAAGCCGTGTTCGAGGATCAGCGCGATGGCGAGCGCGTCGACCGCCTCGGCCGCCAGGCCGAAGCCCCGCGCGTGCGCCGCCATCGCGTAGGAGACCTCGGTGCACCGGGCGCCCCAGTCGGTGCGCCGCGTCCACAGGCAGCCCACCACCAGGTCGTCCTCCCGGCGTACCACCGCGTAGTGGTCGCCGTCGCCGCTGTCGCGCCGCTGCCGCGCCAGGTCGGTGCACCAGGCCAGCCCGTCGATCTGACCGGAGGTGTCGGCCAGCGGCAGCCACCGCCGGGTCTGCCGGTCGGCGAAGACCTCGTCGGCCGCCGCCGCGTCGGCCCCGGTCAGCGCGCGTACCTCGGTGCGGGGCGTGGAGACGGTCAGCACCGGGAAGCGGCGGACCGCCACCTGACCGATCACGCGGGCACCCCGTCGGGCCGGGCGGTCTCGGGGTCGGCCGCCGCCGCCACCGCCGCGTCCACGAGGCGGGCCGCCAGCTGCGGGTACGCCGCCCAGTGCAGGGTGAGCTGCGAGGCGTGCACGCCCCGCCAGACGAAGCCCTCGGGCGCCCCGCCGTCCCAACTCCACGCAGGCCGTGCCCCGGCGCGCGGGGTGAGCACGCCGCGGTGCTCCTTGTGCCCCGCCACCACCGTGCCCGCCGGCCCCATGAGGCTGTCGGTCAACGCGGTCGCCTGCCGGTAGCCCACCACCAGGCCGTCGCGGCGCGTCCCCACCGCGTCGAGTACGCCGCACATGGGCAGCCCGTCCAGTTCCCGGGCCAGCCAGAGCAGGCCGGCCCCCTCGGCGACGACCGGCCGCCCGGTGCGGGCCAGCTCGGCGACCGCGATGCAGAGCCGGCGGTTGGCGGAGAGCAGCTCGGCGTACGACTCGGGCAGCCCGCCGCCGACGACAAGCGCGCCGGTGCCGGCGGGCAGCGCCTCGTCGTGCAGCGGGTCGACCGTCACCACCTCGGCGCCGGCCGCCCGGAGCAGCTCGACGGTCTCGGGATCGCTGTAGCTGCCGCCCGGCGTACCGGCGACCGCGACGACCGGGCGCGGCCCGCCGTCCTCCCGCCCGGGCTGCGGCGTCCAGGGCGGCGCGGGCAGGGGCGGCGCGGAGCGGGCCAGGGCCAGCAGCCGGTCCAGCTCGACGGTGGCGGCGACCGCCTCGCCGAGGCGGCGGACCGCTCGGGTGGCCTCGTCGGTGCGGGCGAGCGCGGGCACCGCCCCGTAGCGGCGGGCGGGCAGCACGGACGGCAGGTCCTGGCGGCGCAGCGCGCCGTAGACGGGCACGCCGATGTCGTCCAGCGCCGCGCGCAGCAGCTTCTCGTGCCGGGAGGACGCCACCCGGTTGAGGATCACCCCGCCGAGCCAGAGCTGCTCGTCGTACGACCGGAAGCCGTGCACCAGGGCGGCCACCGACTGCCCCGTCGCCGCGACGTCGACCACCAGCACGACCGGGCTGAGCAGCGCGGTGGCCACGGCGGCCGTCGACTCGCTCTCCGGGCGGCCGGCGAGACTGTCGTACAGGCCCATGCTGCCCTGCACCACGGCAAGCCCGGCGCCGGCCGCGCCGTGGCCGACGAGGGGGGCGATCCGGTCGGCGCCGACCAGCCGGGGATCGAGGATCCGACCGGGGCGGCCGGCGGCCAGCCCGAGGTACGCGGCGTCCACGCGGTCGGGGCCGACCTTGAATCCGGCGACGTCGACGCCCCGGTCGGCGAACGCGGCGAGCAGCCCGATCGCCAGCGCGCTCTTGCCGTGGCCGGAGGACGGCGCGCTGAGCACCAGGCGCGGCACGACGGTCATCATCGACTCCCTTGCGGGGCGGCGGGGGGACCTGCGGCGGGCCGACCGCGCGGTCCGCCCGCGTGACGATAGCCGAAGCGGCCGCCGCGCGGTCGCCGCCGAACGGGCCCGCCGGCGGTGTCGGACGTCGCCGGGCGGAGTCGCCGGCACCCCGCCCGGGGCCGCGATGGGGGCTGTCGAAGCGAGTGCCTCCGGTCACAGGGGTAGCCTCGTGGGCGTGTACCGGTTCCTGCTGACGCCGCGCTGGCTGGGCATTCTCGCACTGACCCTGGTCGCCTCGGCGGTGATGGTGCTGCTCGGCAACTGGCAGCTGGACCGCTACCACGGCCGCACGGAGGCCAACGAGCGGATCGACGCCGGCCTGCGGATGGCCCCGGTGCCGCTGCGGGACGTGCTGCCCGCCCCGACGGGCGGCAACGGCACGGCCGGCCCCGCCCCCGCCGCGGAGAAGGCCTGGACCAAGGTCACCGTGACCGGCCGCTACGACCCGGCGAACGTGGTCCTGGTCCGGGGCCGCTCGGTGGACCGCACGGTCGGCTTCGAGGTGGTCACCCCGCTCGTGCTGGCCGACGGCACGGCCGTGCTGGTGGACCAGGGCTGGATCCCGCCGGCCCGGGGCGGCGACGCGACCGTCCAGCCGGAGGTGCCGGCCCTCCCGCCCGGCGAGGTCACCGTGACGGGGCGGGTGCACCTGAGCGAGAGCGGCTCGGTCGCCGTGACCCGGCGTGACGGCAAGTTGGAGACCCGGCGGATCGGCGTGCCCCGGCTGGCCCGGGAGCTGCCCTACCCCGTGCACGGCGCGTACCTGCTGCTCGACGAGCAGACCCCGGCGCCCGACCCCGCGTTCAAGGACGTGCCGGTCGGATACAACAACAACTGGCAGAACTTCGGCTACGTCGTGCAGTGGTGGATCTTCGCCGCGATGACCCTGTTCGGCTACGGCTGGGTGGCCCGCCGGGAGGCCCGTCGGCTGGCGGGCGTGGGACCGCGACAGCCCGTCGACCGGGCCGCCGAGCCCGCGCCGCAGGGCGCCGCCTGACCCGCCCCGCCAGCCCCCCTCAGCCGGTGACGCGGCCGGCGTGGATGGCGCGTACGGCGTCGATGGTGTCGGCCTCCGCCGCCGTCTTGTCGTCGCGGTAGCGCACCACCCGGGCGAAGCGCAGCGCCATCCCGCCCGGGTAGCGGGAGCTGGTCTGCACCCCGTCGAAGGCGATCTCGACCACCTGCTCGGGGCGGACCCGCACCTCCCAGTCGCCGTGCTCGACGGCGAGGGCGAGGAAGCGCTCGGTCTGCCAGCGCAGCAGCTCGTCGGTGAGGCCCTTGAACGTCTTGCCGAGCATGACGAAGTCGCCGGTGCGCGGGTCGCGGGCGCCGAGGTGCAGGTTGGACAGCCAGCCCTCCCGCCGGCCGCTGCCCCACTCGACCGCGATCACCACCAGGTCGAGGGTGTGCCGGGGCTTCACCTTCACCCAGGCGGATCCTCGCCGGCCGGCGTCGTAGGGGGCGTCGGGCGCCTTCACCACCACCCCCTCCTGGCCGGCGTCGATGGCGGCGGCGAACGCCTCGCCGGCCCGCTCCGGGCCGTCGACCTCCACCCGGCCGACGACGAGCGAGGCGTCGACCGCGGCGTCGAGCGCGGCCCAGCGTTCCCGGCCGGGCAGGTCGATGAGGTCGTCGCCGTCGAGGTGCAGCAGGTCGAAGAAGTACGGCGTCAGCACGGTCGCGCCCGTCGCCCCGGCGGCGGCCACGGCGGGAGCGACCGGGGCGGCGCCGGTGCTGCTCGGCGTGGTGCGCCGCGCCGCCCGGCTCGACGTCTGCTGGAAGGGCAGCGGGCGGCCCGTCTCGTCGAGCCCGATCGCCTCCCCGTCGAGCACCAGCTCGCGGGCGGGCAGCGCCCGCACGGCGGCGACCACCTCCGGCACCCGGGCGGTGATGTCGTCCAGGCTGCGGGTGAACACGGCGATGTCGTCGCCGGAGCGGTGCACCTGGATCCGGATGCCGTCGAGCTTGACGTCGACCACGGCGGGGGTGCCCGTGGCCGCGAGCGCCTCGTCCACCGAGGGCGCGCTCTGGGCCAGCATCGGCGCGAGCGGGCGGCCGACCTGGAGGCCGAAGGCGCCCAGCGCCGCCGCGCCCCCGTCGAGCGCGGCGACCGCGACCGCGCGCAGGTCGCCGGCCAGCAGCAGCGCCCGGCGTACGGCGACGAGCGGCACGCCGGCCGCCCGGGCCACCGCGTCGGCGAGCAGCCCCGCCTGCGCGCCCTGGCGCAGCTCACCGCTGAACAGGCCGGTCAGCAGCCGCTGCTCCTCGGCGGTGGCGGCGGAGTAGAGCGCGCCCAGCAGCGCCCGGCGGCGGGCCTGGGAACCCGGCCCGTGCACGGACGCGATCTCGTCGATGGCCGCGTCGACGGCGGCCACGGTCAGGGTCGGCTCGGCGGCCGGCGGCGGCAGGTCACGCAGGCTCGCCCAGCCGACCCCGGTCTGCCGCTGGCGCAGCTCGCCGGCCAGCCAGCCGGCGCCCGCCGGGACCTCGGACGGGTCGAGCGCCCGCAACGCGGCGGCGAGCAGTTCCACCTTGGTCCGCCGGGCCCGGGTGGCGCCGACGGCGGCGGAGGTGGCTGCCAGGTCGAGGAACCGCACGGCTCCATCCTGCCAGCCACCCCCGACACGACCCGGGCATTGCCGTGCCCGGGCGCCGGAAAACTCCGCCCACCGGGTGGCGGGTCAGGCCGAGACGGGTTCCTCGATGCGCAGGCCGCGGGCGCGGATCTCCTCGGCGACCCGGGAGAGCACCGTGTCGAGAGCGACAAGCGCGGCGGACAGGTCGCCGAGCTGTTCCTTGAGCGTGTCCTCGGACCACGCGGAGACGTCGACGTCCCCCAGGGCGCTGACGGCGGCCTCGAGCCGGCCCATCACCTCATTCGTACGCATGTTCGAGAGGCTATAACAACCCGACCGGCGACACACCGCAAACTCCCACATCCACCCGGAAGTTACGGTTCCGACACCTAACGCCCGTCGACGCCCGCCTCGGCGACCTTCTTCAGCAGCAGCGCCTCGGCCAGGCAGACCCGGGCGAACTCCCCGAGGTGCAGGCTCTCGTTCGGGCCGTGCGCCCGGGCCTGCGGGTCCTCCACGCCGGTCACCAGGATCGCCGCGCGCGGGAACATCTCCTGGAAGGTGGCGATGAACGGGATCGAACCGCCGATGCCGAGGTCCACCGGGTCGGTGCCGTCCCAGGCGGTCCGGAACGCCGAGCGGGCCGCGTCGAACATCGGCCCGGACGCGTCGATGACGCACGGCGCGCCGTCGTGCTCGAAGGTGACGCTCACCCGCGCGCCCCACGGGGCGTGCTTCTCCAGGTGGGCGCGCAGGGCCGCGTACGCCCGCTTCGGGTCGTCGCCCGGCGCCAGCCGTACGCTCAGCTTGGCCTTGGCCGCCGGCACCAGGGCGTTCGGCGCCTCGGCGGTGGACGGGGCGTCGATGCCGAGCACCGCGAGGGCCGGCTTGGTCCAGAGCCGCTCGGTGATCCGTCCGGTGCCGATGAGGCTGACGCCCTCGGCCAGCCCCGCCTCGGCGCGGAACCGGTCCTCCGGGTAGTCGACGCTCGCGCCCTCCCGGGCGACCAGCCCGTCGACGGCCACGTCCCCGGCCTCGGTGTGCAGGGTGGCCAGCAGCCGCGCCAGGGCGGTCAGCGCGTCCGGCACGGGGCCGCCGTAGACGCCGCTGTGCACGGCGTGGTCGAGGGTGCGCACCTCCACGAAGCAGTTGACGATGCCGCGCAGGGACGTGGTCAGCGCCGGTACGCCGATGTCCCAGTTGGTGGAGTCGGCGATCACGATGACGTCCGAGGCGATCTCGTCGCGGTGCTCGGCGAGCAGCCGCTCCAACGAGTCGGAGCCGTACTCCTCCTCGCCCTCGACGAAGAGCACCACGCCGACCGGCAGCGCGTCACCGTACGCGCGCAGCGCCGCCACGTGCGCCATGATGCCGGCCTTGTCGTCGGCGGCGCCCCGGCCGTAGAGCCGGCCGTCGCGCTCCACCGGCTCGAACGGGTCCGACTCCCACAGCGTCAGGTCGCCGACCGGCTGCACGTCGTGGTGGGCGTAGAGCAGCACCGTCGGCGCCCCGGGCGGGGCCGCCTTCCGCCCGATCACGGCCGGCTGGCCGCCGGAGCGCACGATCTTGACGTCGAGGCCGCAGCCGCGCACCAGCTCGGCCACCGCCTCGGCGGAACGCTCCACGTGCGAGTGGTCGAAGCCCTCGAACGCGATGCCGGGAATGCGGACGAGGCGTTCCAGGTCGGCGCGGACGCCGGGCAGCTCCCGCTCGACGGCGGCCCGGACCTCGGACTCGGACATGAGGGGTGTGGTCATGACCGGCATCGTATGCCGGCCTTACCGACCGCCCCATCCCGCCCGAGGTCGGAGTGACGGTTCGGTCCCGGCCGGCCCGACCGCTCAGCGGCGGCGCACGTAGTAGCGGTCGGCGTCGTGCGGCAGGCCCGGGGCGCCGTCGACCACCAGGTCCGCGCGCGCCTCGGTGCCGTCGGCGGCGAAGTGCAACCGCTCCCCGAGGTGCCAGCGACGCAGCTCCGGCAGGATCTCCGGGCCGTCGCGCTCGATCGCCCGGGCCAGCCGCAGCGGCGCCGGGGCGGTGACGAAGACGGCCAGGGTCAGGTCCGCGGTGGCGGCGGCCCGCGCCGCGCTCACCCCCTCGACGAGGAGCACGGGCGCGACCGGGACCGGCACCGGGCGCGGCAGGAAGGCCCGCCGGACCCAGCTGAACCGGCGGTACGCCCCCGGCCGACCGGCGCGCAGTGGCCCGAGCACCCACTCCTCCAGCCGGGGCCAGAAGGTGAGCTGGTCGTCCCAGCCGTCGAGCAGGTCGTCGGTGTGCACCACCGGCGGCGGGCTGCCGCCGGGCAGGGCGGCGAGGGCGTCCGCGAGCCGCGCCGCGAACGCGCTCTTGCCCGCGCCGCTCGGCCCGTCCACCGCCACCAGCCGGGTCCGCCCCAACCGCGCCGGCCCGGCGAGCACCCGCCGGGCCAGCCGGTCGTACGCCTCGACCACCGCCACCGCCACGTGCCCGACGGTAACCAGGCCGGTCCCCCCGCCACAGAGCGGGCCTGCGGTGGCGGGAGGCTCCAGCGTCGGCGGATCGCGCGGGACGCTCCGATCGGGGGTCGCCCGAACGAGCGTTCGTCGGGTGCGGCGGGGCGTTCGGCGGGCGGACTCCGCGACGGGGCGGGATGATCTGCTGGTGTCCCACAGCGTGATGAGTCCGGGCGTCGACGCCCTCCTGGAACAGGCCCGCGCCGGGGTACGCCGGCTGACCCCGCACCAGACCGTCGAGGCGGTCCGTACCGGGGCGTTACTGATCGACACCCGCACCGACACGCAGCGGCAGGAGCAGGGCGACCTGCCCGGCGCCATCGTGATCGACCGGACGGTGCTGGAGTGGCGGCTCGACCCGGCCAGCGCGTGGCGGATCCCGGAGGCCACGGCGTACGACCAGCGGATCGTGGTGGTGTGCCGCCAGGGCTACAGCTCCAGCCTCGCGGTCGCGAGCCTGCGGGCGCTCGGGCTGCACCTCGCGACCGACATGATCGGCGGCGTGCAGGCCTGGCGCGAGGCGGGGCTGCCCATGTCCGACCGCCCCGCCGACATCCGCCCCTGACCGAGGGCCTGCGCGCCACCGTTCCGTCCATGGTTCGGTTGGGGCGGGTCGCGGGTGTCAGGGGAGCTTCGGGGCTCCGGGTGGGATGAAGGGGACGCCGGCGGGCGGGCCGGACTCGACGAGGCGCCAGAGGGCGTCGGTGTCGAGGTGCTCCTCGACCAGGTCGCCGAGCAGGTCCAGGGAGCGCTCGCGGGCGGCGGCGAAGGCGGTGTCGGGTGCCACCGTGAAGCCTCTCCGGCTGGCGAGCCGGGCCACCTCGGTCAGGAACCGGCGGCGGAACCCGTCGGACTCGAAGGCACCGTGCCAGTGGGTGCCGTGCACGGCGCCGACCACGGCCCCCTCGCCGCTGCCGTCCGCGCAGGTCAGCAGCGGGGTCAGGGCCGGGTCGGCGTGTGAGACGTACCCGTGGTGGATCTCGTAGCCGTGGACCGGGACCTCCCCGCCGACGGTGCCGGTCGACTGCCGGACGGTCTTGCGCGGGTCGAAGGTGACCTCGATCGGCAGCAGGCCCAGCCCCGGTACGCTGCCCTGCCGGCTCTCCACCGGGTCGTGGATCGCCCGGGCCAGCATCTGGAAGCCGCCGCAGATGCCGAGCAGCGGCTTGCCGGCCGCCGCGTGCGCCAGGACGGCGTCGGCCAGGCCGGTCTGCCGCAGCCAGGCCAGGTCGGCCACGGTCGACTTCGAGCCGGGCAGCACGACGAGGTCGGCGGCGGCCAGTTCGGCCGGCTCGACGGTCAGCCGGACCCGCACGCCCGGCTCGGTGGCGAGCGCCTCGACGTCGGTGGCGTTGCTGATCCGGGGCAGCCGGACCACGGCCACGTCCAGCCAGTCGGTGCCGCGCGGGGCCGCCGGTCGGCCGAGCACCCGGCCGTACGCGAGCGAGTCCTCCGCGTCGAGCCAGAGGTCGAGCGCCCAGGGCAGCACCCCGTACGTCGGCCGGCCGGTGACCTGGCGCAGCATGTCCAGCCCCGGCCGGAGGAGCCCGAGGTCGCCCCGGAACTTGTTGATCACGAAGCCGGCGATCAGCGCCTGGTCGGCCGGGTCCAGCAGGGCGAGGGTGCCGAACATCGAGGCGAAGACCCCGCCCCGGTCGATGTCGCCGATCACGATCGTGGGCAGGCCGGCCTGCCGTGCCAGGCCCATGTTCACGTAGTCGCCGGCCCGCAGGTTGATCTCCGCGGGGCTGCCGGCGCCCTCGCAGATCACCACGTCGTACGCGGACCGCAGCTCGGCGAGCGCCGCGTACGCGGTCTCGGCGAGCCGGGGACGCAGCTCGCGGAAGTTGCCCGCGGTGACCGTGTCGACGGCCTCGCCGAGCAGCACCACCTGACTGGCCAGGTCGCTGCCGGGCTTGAGCAGCACCGGGTTGAACCGCAGGTCGGGGGCGAGACCGCAGGCGGCGGCCTGCATCGCCTGCGCCCGCCCGATCTCGCCGCCCCGGCCGTCCGGGCCGACGACGACGGCGGAGTTGTTGGACATGTTCTGCGCCTTGAACGGCGCCACCTTCACGCCCCGGCGGTGCAGCCAGCGGCAGATGCCGGCGGTGAGCACGCTCTTGCCGGCGTCGGAGGTGGTGCCGGCGACCAGCAGGCCACCGCTCACCGGCGCCCCTCCCGCCCGGCGGCGACGCTCCGCTGCGCGACCTGGCGGCCGACGGCGCCCACCAGCCGGCCGAGGGTCAGCGGGTACGTGGCGGCCAGCCCGAGCGCGGCCAGCCCGACCGCACCCGAGATCCGGGCGGCCCGCTTGAGGTGCCGCGCCTCCGGTCGGGGGCCGTCGCCGAGGAACGGGCGCACCTCGGAGCGCCCGAAGTAGACGTTGCGCCCGCCCAGCCGTACGCCGAGGGCGCCGGCCATCGCCGCCTCGCACTGCCCGGCGTTCGGGCTGGGGTGGTCGTTGCGGTCCCGGCGCCACACGCGCCACGCCCGCTCCCGGTCGCCGTGCGCGGTCGGCGCGACCGCGACGGTGAGCAGGCCGGTCAGCCGCGCGGGCACCAGATTGAGCAGGTCGTCGAGGCGGGCGGCGGGGGTGCCGAACCGGGCGTACCGCGGCGAGCGGTGGCCCACCATCGCGTCGAGGGTGTTGGCCGCGCGGTACCCGAGCAGGCCGGGCAGCCCCGCGACGGCACCCCACAGCAGCGGAGCGACGACCGCGTCCGAGGTGTTCTCGGCGAGCGACTCCACGGTGGCGCGGGCCAGCTCGGGCTCGTCGAGCGCGGACGGGTCCCGGCCGCAGAGGTGGCCGAGCCGCTGCCGGGCCGCCGGGAGGTCCCCGGCGCGCAGCGCACGCCCCATGACGGTGGCCTCGTGCCGCAGCGTACGCCCGCCCAGCACCGTCCAGGTGCCGGCGGCGACCAGGACGGCGCGGGCCACCGGCCGGCGCCGGGTGGCGACCGTGGCCGCCACGCCGAGCAGCACCGGCGCGCCGACCGCCAGCGCGGTGAACGCCGTTCCGGCAAGCCGGTCCGGGCGGTACGTCCGCCGCTCCAGCGCCCCGGCGGCGCGACCGAAGCCGGCCACGGGGTGGTACCGGCGGGGGTCTCCGAGGAGCGCGTCGAGGGCGTACCCCGCGACCAGTCCCGCCGCGGTCGCCACCGGCGTCGCCTGTCGCACCCGTCACCACCTCCGGCCGGCCAGCCTAGCCGAGCACCCGGCCGCCCTCCGGCACGTCCGCGACCCGTGCCGCCGGCGGGGTGACCCGCGCGTCGCCGGGCGGCACGCGGGGTGACGCCGTGCTGCCGACGCCATCCCGCCCCCGTTCGTGCCGCCCGCGACCGGTGCTCACGCGGGCTGCGGCACCCGCCCCCGGCCCCGGCGGCCCCGGCCGGCCGGCGCGACGCCCGCCTCGGCCTCCTCGGACGACGGGCCCGACTCCCCCACGGCCACGTCGCCCCGACCACCCCGGGCATCCGGGGCGTCCTCCGGCGGGTCGGTCACCGGCGCCGGGCCGTCGGCCTCCGGCTCCGGCCCGTCGGGCTCCCCGCCGTGGGGGCCGTCCGCCGGGTCGTCGAAGGGGTCGAGCGAGCCGTCGACGGCGGAGTCGGCCGGCAGGCCGCGGCCGGCGGGGTACGTGCCGAAGTCGGGCTCGAAGTCGTCGTCGAGCGGACGGCGGTCCGGCAGGACCGGGGCCTCCTCGTCGGGCACCGGCTCGGTCGCCTCGCCGTGCACCCGGTGCTCGGCCTCGGTGTCCTCGACGGTGCTGGTCGTCATCGTCGGCCGGTTGCGCTGGAACCGACCACGGCCCCGCGACAGGTCGTGGCCGACGGCGACCGCCTCCAGCTCGTAGAGCGAGCGGTGGTTGCCGGCGTCGTCCGTCCAGTCGCGGGTGTAGAGCCGGCCGCAGACCACCACCGGGTCGCCGACCATCACCGAGGCGGCCACCCCCTCGGCGAGCTTGCGCCAGCAGTTGACCCGGACGCGCAGGCTGTTGCCGTCGACCCAGCGCCCGCTGTCGCGGTCGAGCCGGCGGGCGGTCGAGGCGACCTTGAAGTTGGCCACCAGGGTGTTGCTCTGGGTGGTGCGCCGCCACTCCGGCGCGGTCAGCACGTTGCCCACGATCGTGACGTAGGTGTCGAACATCGTCCCTCCAGGGGGAGATCGGGCTTGCCATCGCGAGTCGACTCGGTGCCGAGCCTGGGCCCTCGGCGCGGGCGCCGCCAGCACCCCGCCCCGGCCTGTGGACGACCGGACTGCCTGTGGACAAAGACCTGATCAAGGTCCCGGTGTGCTAAGGCCGGGCGACCCTGGGGAGCCCGCCCGACCGGCTCGATGATCGGGAGGCGGGGCCACGTTTCCGGCACCGCCACGGGCGGGGCGACATGTCACGTTCCGGACGGAGCCCGGCGGGGTATGGATTCGATCAACCGCACCGCCGACAGCACGACGAACGAGAGGTCAGCGATCATGAAGATGACCAGCACCGCAGCCGCCATCGTCTCCGGCGAGGTGCGGCGATGAGCGCCGTCGCCAACCCGGCCACCGTGGCGGAGTGCCTGCGGGTCGGCGCGGGGTTCTCCCAGGGCGACCGGAACTGGATCGCGGAGCAGTTCGCCACGCTCGACTCCCGGCTGGCCGGGTTCCACGCCGACGCCACCGAGCTGGAGGTGTCGGTCAAGGACCGGGAGGCCAGGGGCCAGAAGGTCACCCTGGAGTGCTGGATCGCCGGTCGCCAGAAGATCGTCACCACCTCCGCCGAGGAGGACCTGCACGCCGCGCTCAACGACGTCCGGGACGACCTGCGGCGGCGGCTCAACGACTCGAAGACGAAGCAGGAGCCGCGGCACAACAAGCACCTGCGCGACGTGCCCCCGCCGGTCGCCGAGGTCGAGCCCGACACCGACCCGGCCCGCGCCGAGGCCGAGACCGTCTGACGCGTACGCCGAGGCCCCGTCCGCCGGGTGCGGGCGGGCGGGGCCGGGCGGCACCCGGGGCTACCGTCCGGTAGCTTCCCGGCGTACCGTCGCGGTCGTGGAACCGGACGTGCTGGGCCCGCCGTACGAGCGGCAGACGATCGACCTGGGCACCGACGACGAGGGACCGGTGGTCGCCACCCTGGTCCGTCGCCGGGCCGACCGCCCGACGGGGCGGGCCGTGCTCTACGTGCACGGCTTCACCGACTACTTCTTCCAGGGCCACCTCGGTGACTTCTTCGCCGAGCGGGGCTGGGACTTCTACGCCCTCGACCTGCGCAAGTACGGACGCAGCCTGCGGCCCCACCAGACGCCGAACTTCTGCCGCGACCTCAGCGACTACTTCCCCGAGCTGGACGCCGCCGCGCGCATCATCCGCGAGGACGACGGGCACGACACGCTGCTCGCGATGGGCCACTCCACCGGCGGGCTGGTCCTGCCGCTGTGGGCGCACGCCCGCCGCGACGCCGGGATCATCGACGGGCTCTTCCTGAACAGCCCCTTCTTCGACATCAACGCCCCCTGGCTGGTGCGCCGACCGCTCGCCGCCGCCGTGAGCCGGCTGGGCCGCCGGGCGCCCCGCCGGGTGCTGCCGTTCGGGCTGGGCACGGTCTACAGCGAGAGCATCCACGCGGAGCACCACGGCGAGTGGAACTACGACCTGACCTGGAAGCCGCTGGCCGGGTTCCCCGTCCGGGCCGGCTGGCTGAACGCCATCCGCAGCGCCCAGCGGCAGCTCCGCGCCGGCCTGGACATCCAGGTGCCGGTGCTGCTCGCCTGCTCGACCCGCTCGTTCAGGGGAAAGAAGTGGCACGAGTCGGCGGCCCTCGCCGACGCCGTCCTGGACGTCGAGCACATGGTCCGCTGGGCGCCCCGCCTCGGCCGGCACGTCACCGTGGCGCGCTTCGACGGCGGGATGCACGACCTCACGCTCTCCGGCACCGCCGTACGGGAGAAGGTCTTCCAGGAGGTCGGACGCTGGGCCGACGCGTTCTTCGACGCCGGGCCGACGGTCCGCACCGGGGAGCGCCCACCGGCGAGCCGGCTGCCGGCGGACGACGCCGACCCGGCTGGTGCCCCCACGCAGGGCCGCTGAGCACAGGTCGCCCACCCGCCGCGCGTCGCCGGCCTCACGCCGCGTCGACGGCCGCCCGGATGCGGTCGAAGGTGGCGAGCGGGTGGCCGCCGTCGCGGGCCGGCAGCACCAGGCCCAGGCAGCACAGCCCCACCTCGCCGTCGCCGCCGCCGGCCTGCACGCCGAACACCGGCGCCCCCACGTAGCCGGTCGGCAGCTCCGCCATGAGCCGGACGGCGCCGCCCACGCGCGCCACCCGCTCGATCGCCACCTCCATCGGCCGGACGCCGCCCGCGCCGACGCCGTGGGCGAGCACCACGGCGGAACCCGGCTCCACGCCGATCCGGGCGATCGCGTCCCGATCGGCCGCGATCGGATCCGGCACCTGCTGGGTACGCCACCGCCAGCCCTCCCCGGCGGCGTACTCGTGCAGGCCGCCGGTAGGCAGGACGGCGACGCCGACGTCCTCGTGGTGCCGCCACCCGTCGGCGAGGTCGGGCAGGGCCACGGCATCGGCGGCCACCCCGGCCGGCTCGGTCACGCTCGCCCGCAGCCCGATCTCACCCGCCCCGGACCGGGTGAGCGCATCGGCGGTCAGCAGGTACTCGCGCCCCTGCCCGGTGAAGAGGAACGCGGTGCCCTCGCCCCGGTCGCCGTCCTCCGCCCCGGCGTCGGTCCGGCGGATGGGCAGGATCGCGCGGCCGAGGAGTTGGCACAACTCGTACGCGACGTCGTTCTCGGTCTCCGGGTCAAGCAGCACCAGCCGAGGGTACGACCCGACCGTCCCGGGCCGCGCGGGCGCCGGAACAGGGGTGACCGGCACCGGAGTCGCATGCGACCCTCTTGTGCGACGTGAGACGCGACCACCCGTTCCACCGGTCACCCGGTGGACGGCGGTACCCTTCTCGCGCGACACGCACGCGCGCGCCCGTAGCTCAGCGGATAGAGCAGGGGACTTCTAATCCCAAGGCCGCAGGTTCGAATCCTGCCGGGCGCACCTCACACAGCAGGCTTGACCTGCTGCTTCTTGCCCTTCTTGCGATCTTTCTTAGCATCATCCTTCGATGGATCGGCCCCATGTGAGCCCGAGGTGAGCCCGGAGGTGCCCTTAGTGGCCCGACGAGGAACAAGCCGGGCCGTAGCCTCGGCTGCCTCCATAGCAAGCTCCGGCAGGACAGACGTGTACGTGTCCGCCGTCAACGAGTAGGAGGCGTGCCCAAGCAGCGCCTGGACCACCTTCTTGTCGGCACCGGCCATGAGTGCCATCGTGGCTGCTCCGTGCCGCAGGTCGTGCAGGCGAATCGGCGGAAGATCGACGCGTCTCACCAGCCGTTCGAAGTAGTCGGACAGCCACGTCGGTTCCACCCATTGCCCATCGGGCCGGGTGAAGAGTCGGCCGCTGTCGACCCACAACGAGCCGGCCTCCTCCCGAACTTTCCGCTGTCGCTTGATGTGTCGCTTGATGACAGCGACGGTGTCAGCGTCGAGGGCGATGATCCGGTTTCCCGCTTCACTCTTGGGCTCGTTCTCCTCGATTTCTCCGCTGATGTCCACGAGTTGGGTAGCTACCGTCAGCGATCGCCCCTTCAGATCCAGGTCTTCGGGCCTCAGTCCGCACGCCTCGCCCCGGCGCAGCCCTCGGTAGGCGATCAGGTGGAAGAGGGCGTACAGATCATCGCCAGCGATCGCGTCGAGGAAGGCTCCGGTTTGGAGGGGCGTCCACACCATGACCGGCGATGGCCGTTCCCCAGTAACTTTCCACTGCTCAACTCGCTCTTCGGTCCAAACGCGGGCCTTGGGCCGCCGCACCGGATCGAGTTCTACGTGCGCGGCCGGGTTGAATGAGATCAACTCTTGCGCGATCGCATCATTGAGGGCAGCGCGTAGCGTTGCACGGATGTGCCGGCGGGTGGTCGGTCCGACCGGGCGACGGAAAGGCGGCATCTCGGCGATGGCAGCACGAGCGATGCGGCGGCGCTCCCGCCCCTTGAGCGTCTTCAGTTCCTCGATTGCCGCCCGCCGCAGGGCGTTAGCCTCCCCAATCTCGATGTTCCGTTCAACGATCGCGTCGAACATCTGGGTTAGGTGTGGCACGCGCAGCCTGTCAAGGCGGATGGCGCCGAGGTGCGGGCTGAGGTGGAGCCGGATATCTCTTTTGTAGCGGGCGATCGTGCTGTTACGGATCTTCCGGCCAGCAATCCAGGTGTCGAGCCATTCACCGACGGTTACTTGAGTCGCCAGGGAGTGGCCACGTCGGAACTTCCGGCGAACCTCCTCCAGGTCTGGAAACGGCTCGCGCTTGGCCGCCACCTGCTCTAGCAGGTCCCCGATTCGCTGGCGACCGTCGACGTCATCGCTGTCAGGCACGGCCAGGAGCGAGCGAAGGGTGTCCAGGTCCGCCTGCGCCTCGGATGCTGACGAGTAGCCGGAGCGGCGGAACGTACGGCGTTCGTCGCTGGCACTGGGCGGGAGCTCCTGCCGCACACCCCAGGTGCCGTGTCGGCGCTGGCTGAGCTTCGGGCACGATTGCCCGTACTGTTTGCCAGTCTGGGTGTTTCGGCAGGCGCACCGACGAAATACTGATCCTCGCAAAATTACTCCTTAAGTGCGACGAGGAGAAACGGCACCTAATACGGTACCGTTTCTCCCGGTCATTGGCGAAAGGGTAGTTGTGCGATGACGCCAGGTAGCTGAGAAGGCTTATATCCTGCCGTCGATTCCCGGCGAATAGAACTGTGACCATCCAATTCTCACCAAGCCGCCCAGCAGCGAAGTTGAGACGCTCACGCGAATGCATCCCGACGTCAACGCTGCCAACACCGTTGACTCCTGGCGCATGGCGCACCGCCCAGTCGGTGCGCCACGCATCGGGCAGTCACCCTCAAAGGCCAGCATCTATTCCGAGCAACTCAAGGATTGCCGGAACCGGCACGACATACCTTCGCCCCACCCGGAGCACCCTCACAGGAAATTGTCCACTTTTTGCGAGGGTGTACGCCCTGCTACGACCAATTCCCAAGATCGCTCCGGCCGTCTCGACATCCGTCGTAAGACCAAGAGCGCGGACGGCTTCGGCAGTCCAAGGACCACCAGTCGCGGCTGTCATCGCACACCCCCACCCCGCCCCGTCAGCACACTTCCTGGGATGTGAAGTGCACTTGATGAGCGTTCTAGCGAGTTAAACACACACAAGGCAGCAACGTCAACAATAATTCCGGGCTTGTGGCTACAGGTAGCTACAGTTGAGGCCCTTCATGAAGAACATGTGATCCCAACCAGCCCCTCCAACCCGGTTCTGCTGATTCCCTGGTGGCCAAATGCTGCAATGAGGGTCACTCGCAAACGAGCGACGCAGGCACCCACGGCTCGCCATCGACCGACTGCGCGCCGACCTTGTCGCAATAAGGGTCGCCCACTGTGGGAGCGACGCAGGACGACCACGGGAACAGTGCGTTCGGGCCGCCGCGCGGGTCACAATGGGCGTCGCCCGCGGACGAACGACGCAACGCGATGGCGACACGCTCCAGCCGCCAGTAGCCCCAGTCGCAATGAGGGTCGCCCGCAGACAAGCGACGCGAGTCAACCTTACTGAAACCCTCCCTGATGCCTACTGGATGTCGCAATGAGGGTCGCCCGTGGACGAACGCGCAAGCCCAACATCTGCTCGGTGCAGTCCGACTCGGCTCCATCGTCGCAATGGGGGTCGCCCGCTGACGAGCGACGCAGGGCCATCGGTCGGAGCCGTCAGGCCGTCATGCGCATAGAGTCGCAATAAGGGTCGCCCGCTGACGAGCGACGCAAGACCACGGGCGAGCTTCAGATCGCGAAGCCCAACCTGCCGTCGCAATTAGGGTCGCCCGCAGACGAGCGACGCAAGGCCGATCGCGCGCTTCTGTGCTCGACCGGCACGGAGGCGTCGCAATGAGGGCCGCCCGCAGACGAGCGACGCAAGGCCGGGTTCGCCGTCGCGTACGGCGTCGACGTGCCGAGCGTCGCAATGAGGGTCGCCCGCAGACGGGCGACGCAAGGCCAGGCGACTACGTGACCGCCAGCCTGGTCACGGGGTCGCAATGAGGGTCGCCCGCAGACGAGCGACGCAAGCCCCGCGAGGCGTGGACGACCGGCCCGCCGCCACTTCCGTCGCAATGAGGGTCGCCCGCAGACGAGCGACGCAAGCGTGCAGTCGGCGAACCCGCCCGGCGACGTCGTGCCGTCGCAATGAGGGTCACCCGCAGACGAGCGACGCAAGGCGGGCAGTCTATACGCGCAGTGGACGAAAGTCCATAGGTCGCAATGAGGGTCGCCCGCAGACGAGCGACGCAAGGCCGCAGCTCGTGCGGCGGGACGCGACCCTCGAAGGTGTCGCAATGAGGGTCGCCCGCAGACGAGCGACGCAAGTACGGCCACGCCTCAGCGACGAACGACTGCCAGGGCGAGTCGCAATGAGGGTCGCCCGCAGACGAGCGACGCAAGTCGGGCATCTTGATGGGGGTGCCCTGGGTGAACGCCGAGTCGCAATGAGGGTCGCCCGCAGACGAGCGACGCAAGCCAGGCTTGGGCAGGTACGCCACGGTGGCGTGCCCGGTGTCGCAATGAGGGTCGCCCGCAGACGAGCGACGCAAGGTGAGGACGCCCTGGGCATCGGCGACGACGCCCGGATGTCGCAATGAGGGCCGCCCGCAGACGAGCGACGCAAGTCGTGCATCTCTGAGCTTCCATCGGCGTACCGCAGGCGTCGCAATGAGGGTCGCCCGCAGACGAGCGACGCAAGCAACAACACCGCCGGCGTCACCCAGCAGTGGACCGTGTCGCAATGAGGGTCGCCCGCAGACGAGCGACGCAAGGGCAATCTAGCTGCGCGTACTCACGGAGCGCTCAGACTAACACTCGCCATCATGTCCGAGTTGAGCCTTTTGGTTGAGTTTCATGGTTCGGAACCTAGCGCTTGAGACCTCCGCACTGAGGGTTCGGAGCAGGGGCGACAAGTAGGGCAAACTTCTTTAGTTATCAATTTACGTCGCATATTGCTGCGTGATGGTGTGGACCGTAGTCGTGAGGTGGTTCAGCGGTGCGTGACGGCGCGGATCTGGGCCGGCGCGAGGACTCCGGCTGACTTACGGCCTTCGATGGGTTGGCGTTTGGCTGCGGCGACGGTGAAGACACCGAGCGGGGGCCAGAAGCTTGGGTTGATGGTGATGTCGTTGGTGGGGCTGGTTTGTGGGTGGAGTTCGGGGTGTTCCAGTAGGGCTGTTATCGCGTGAGGGTCGAGTGGTTGTCGCCATAGTGGCCAGGTCATGATGGGTTGCCGCTGGCGGGGTAGGTGGTGCCAGAGTGTGGCTTGGGTCAGGTTGTTGGTGCCGGTGAGTCGCAGCAGGGGTAGGGCCATGATGGCGAGCCAGGTGGCTCCGGGTATGCCGGCTTCGGTCGATTGGCCGCTGGGGTGGTCGGCGGCGCTGCGGAGTACTCGGTGGTCGAGGTATTCGCCGGTGTAGCCGTCCACGCGTCGCCAGTTGGTCAGTGCTTGCTGGATGAGCTGGGTCGGGGCTTTTCGGATTTCTTGTAGTGGCTTGGTGAAGAAGGATCGCAGGCTTTGCTGTCCGGCTGGTGCGGTGTAGGGGGTGAGTGTCGCTCTGCCCTTTGCGTCGGCGGTCAGGTCTGTTATCAGTGTGGCTATCCACCGGCGTAGCCCCGGCTCAGTGTGTGTGCTGGTGAGGTCACCTACGAGGGCGGGGAGCCGGTCGCGGGGCATACGCATCGGGTCGGGTGTGGTGCCGACCTTGGCGAGGGGGAAGCTTGCGGGTATGCCGGGGATCACCGCGTCGGGTGGGATCGTGTCGATGATTGCGACCAGCGCGTCTACGACGGCTTCTGTGGTGGCGAGAGGGCTGTGTAGTAGGGCGTGGGCGGTGGTCTCGTCGTAGGACAGTCGTACGTCGAGGTTGGCTTCGTCGTGCAGGAGTCGTACGACGCCGAGTGCGGCGAGGAAGCCGAGGATGTCGCGTCCGTCGAGTGCCGGTAGTTCGACTGTATGGGTCATTCGTGGGTTTCCTCGTCTCGTGCGGAGCACCAGATGTCGGCGAGTCGCACGATGGTTTCGAGTAGGGCGAGTCCCCAGCGGCCGTAGGTGTGGTTGAGGTGGTGGAAGCGGGCTGGTGATTGCCAGTCGACGGTGTCCTCGGTGGTGAGGGTTGGTAGGCCGGGCACGGTGACCTTGACTGGGTCTGGGTCGAGGACTGGTGGGAGCAGGCAGCGGCTGCGTCCGTGGTGACTGGCGATGAGGTGCAGCACGAGCGCGGTGTCGACGTCTTGGGGTTGGGCGGTGAGGTGGAGCGCGGCGATCCTGGCGGACAGGGCCTCGTGTCTCATCTTTGGCGGGTATTTGGCGGCGTCGCGGGCTCGGCGTGCTTCGGTCTTGTTGGCGGGGTCGATGCCGGACTTGGCCAGGGGTTCGGGTGCCAGTTCGGCGGCGGCTCGTCGGCCGGCGAAGAGCATGGTCTGGAAGCGGATGTCTCGTTTGCCTTCGTCGTGCCACCGTCCTGCGGCCCGGACGCTGGCGATGAGCTGTAGGTTGAGGCCGAGGTTGTGGGCCATGTGTGCGGCGCGTGCGGCTACCGCTTTCTGGTGTGGGTCGAGGCCGATGCGTTTGCCGGGGTAGGCGGTGCTGGAGCTGCCGGTCTCCGATTCGTCGTCGGCCTGCCGTGGGCGTGCCGCGGACAGCAGGATGGGGAACTCGGGTGTCCAGACGGCGCCGGTCAGGGGGTCGATCTGGCGGGTGGGTGTCACTGTCAGCGGTAGGCGTCGCCGCTGGCGGGTCGGTTGGCTGGGCTGGCCGAGCAGTGTCTCTACGACCTGCCCGAGTGGGTTGCCGCTGGTTAGGGCGGCGAGGAGTGTCTTCAGGCGGTCCTGGTAGACGTGTGGCTGGTCGGCCTCGGGGTCGTGGCGTACGACGTGCAGCAGGGCGTTGATGGCGTCTTGCAGTTCACGGTCGGCGCCGGACGTGGTGGGCTGGTCGAGCGCGGTGCCCGTGGTGGGAGTCGCGGCGACGAGGTAGGCGGCGAGGTGTCGTAGATGGGGTCCGATCCGCAGGCTCGGGCCGCGTTTGCGTGCGGCCAGGTCCGCGACGTCGACGGCGGGAGCGTCGCTGTCGGGGTGCCAGCCGTAGCGGTCGCAGCCGCCGTACTCGACCGGTACGACGATGGTGTCGCCGGGTTGGATGCGGTGCGCCGGGATGATTTCGGGTTCGCCGTGGCGGCGGTAGCGCAGGACCTGTGGGCGCCCGCGGTTGTCGCAGGAGCGGGGTGCCCGCTCGCGCCCGTGGTGGTCGAGTGGTGTCGAGGGCGGGTCGTCTGCGGCGGGTTCGGGGATGTCGATGTCGGCGACGGGTTCCGGGTCGTCGTAATGCAGCAGCCAGCGGCGTACCTCTCGCCCCGGAACGTCGATGGTTTCGGTGCTGGCGATCGGGGCGAAGTCGGTGACGACTGCCCATCGTTCGGGTGCGTCCAGTGGTAGGCCGGTCCGCCAGGCGATGGTGACCGGTGGTACTTCGTCGGTGATGCCGTGCAGGTAGGGGGCGATCGGCGGGTCGGGGTGCGGGGTGGGTGAGGTGCGGGTCCACGCGTCGAGCGTCGGTGGTAGGAGCACGGGTACGTGTACGGGGCGCGCGATGCTCGCCTCGGCTGGTGCGGTGGCAGCCAGGGCACGCAGGGCGGCGGGTGAACCTGGTAGTCCGTTCGCCGCCGCGTCGAGGTTTTTGAGCGTGCCGGCGGGCGCGTGGTCGGTCAGCCACCGCCAGGTGGCCAGTCTTGCCTGTCCGTAGACGGGGTCCTCGTCGGTGGTGCTGCTGTCGTGCACGACCCAGGCGGGGGTCGCGGTGTCGCGGAGCCCCAGTCGGTTGAGCCGTCCGAGGCGTTGGATCAGTGCCGGCAGCGATGCTGACTCGGTGACCAGTGCGTCTAAGTCGATGTTCGCACCGACTTCGATGGTCTGGGTCGCGACAATGACGAAGGGGCGGCGGTCGTCGTAGTTGCGGCCGACGCGGATCCGGTCGTAGTAGCTGGCGAGGAGCAGTTCCCGGTCGATTGCCCGGCTGCGGCCGGTCAGCAGGATTGCTTCGACCTGGCCGTTGAGGAGTTCGAAGACGGCGCGGGCTCGGGAGACGGTGTTGACCACCACCGCCACGACGCCGTCTGGAGTCAGGCGCAGCGTCAGGTCGGCCAACGCCCGCGGCACGTCGGCGCTGGCCTTCTTGGGGTTGGTCGGCACCTCGACCAGGCGCAGGCGTTTCGGGGCGGCGAGCCGGCCGCCGGCGACGGGGTGGTTGCGGTCGCGGTCGGTGATGCTGTGGACGATGAGCTGGCGGCCGGTGTCGTCGGGTGTGGTCGCGGACATGGTGACCAGGGCCGGTTTCATCCCTAGCGGCCACGCGTCGAGGTCGAGTGCGGCGGTGACGGTGGCACGGAACGCCTCCGCGAGGTGGGCCTCGTCGACCACGATGAGGCTGTCGGTTCCGACGAGGGCCGCGTCGATGCTGCGGCCGTACTCGGTGACGCCGTAGCCGCGGAAGAGCAGGCGACTGCCGACCTGGTCGACGGTGCCGGTGACGATCGCGTACCGGTCGGGGCGCTCCAGCCAGATCCGGTCCCAGGTGACCCCGCCGCGCATCCGGGTCACCGTGAGGACGTCGCCGTCCTGGTCGCTCTCGGCTCGCAGCGCCCGTGCCACGCTCGCGCAGATCGGGGTGGTGGCTGTCTGCAAGGCTCGGCGGAGCCTGACGGCGTGTTCGTGTGCTTCGTCGACGACGAGACGCCGGTCGACCACGAAGAACGTGCGGCGTTTCGCCAGGTCCGGTCGCAGGGCGGCGACGAAGACGGACACGTCGAGCACGGACGTCTTACCCAGTCCTGTGGGCACGTCGATGACGTCGGGCCAGCGTCCCTCAGCGAGGATGCGGTCCAGCAGTGCCTGCTGCCACGGGAACGGCTGACGGGAGCGGCTGCCAGGCGTCGGATCCCCGTGGACTTCGTTGACGAAGCTCGCGAAGTCGTCGGGTGTGAGCGTGTGGTCAGCGGCTGCCACGGGGCACCTCCGGGACGAACATGCCGCAACCGAGGTAGCGCAACGCGCCCGCCAGCACCGGCCCGCGCACAGGGACAGGGAACTCCACCCGGCAGTGCACGAAGGGCCGGATGGGACGGTTCGCTGGAATGCTGCCCCGCCGGGGTGCCCGCACCGCGCCCTGCACCAGCGGGGCTTCCAGCACGGTCGCCGACTCCGGACGCGGATAGCCGGCCCTGACGAACACGTCGGCGAGCATCCCCGACGGGTCACGGCGCCCGGGATAGCGGTCCAGCATCACCGGCGACACCGACACCCAGCATCGGGTGCCGTCGGCCTGACCGGTCCAGCGGTCAGGCCGCAGCCCCCACGTCGGCGGCGGCTCCGCCGGGTCACCCAACCGCACGATGCCGTCGGGGCCACCGCGCAGGACCCGGATCGGGTCCTCACCGTCCGAGCCGAGCAGGCCACGCAGCACGGCGAGACGATCGTGGCGTGCCATCTCGGGCAACGCGACCGCTACCCCGAGCAGGCGTCCGTCAGCGTGCCGGTGACCGACGTCCAACAGCGGCAGGTAGGCCAAATGCGGCAGGTCGTCGGCGCCGTGTCCGCTCGCCTGTGGCGGCACCGGGTCGGCGATCCGGTCGATCACCGCACGGCGCAGGATGTCGGTGACCGTCAGCAGCCGGTCCCCGCGCACCGGCACGCCGCCGCGCTGCGCGGGCCAGATCAGTAGCTCCTGGTAGGGGCCGGTCGCCGCTTGCGCCTCCGGTGTCGGCGGCGTCGTATTGGCGCCGCACGTGTACTCGATCGACTGGGCCACCTCCCAGGACCGCTGCCCCTCGGCGTACGCGGCGCGGAGTTGATCCGTGTAGCCCGGGTACGGCACCCGCAGCGACACGGCCCCCGGTGTGCCGAGGCGCGTCGGCCGATAGGTCACCCACGACTCCCGCGCGGCAACCACCTCGTCGAGGACGGCGACCTCGGCAGACGAGGTGGACCGGCCGAAGTACGGCACCCGGCGGGCGAGCTTGGCCAGCCGCCACAGAACCCCGTCGTCGGCCTGGGCATCCGGCCACACGTAGGCAACGTGCTCGTCGCTCGGCAGCGCCCCGACGCGGGCGCTGGCCCGGTTGGTCCGTCCCGGCCAGGTGGTGCTGCCGGACTTCGCCTCGGTCGCGTTCGTCACCACGTACCCGCTGCGTACTGACGTATCGACCAGGTTGGGCGGCACCGCCAACACCAGCGGTGGGCCGGCCGTCTCCAACCAGCGCAACGCTGCATCGTCAGCGGCGTACGCGCGGGCGTCCGCCACGGCGTCGTGCTCAGCTGAGGCAACCAGTGCGCAGAACAGTCGCGCCGGGTGCGGCGGCCACTCCACCCTGGCCGCGTCCTCCGCGGCGTCATAGCGGCCCTCACGCAGCCGCACGGTGATGCTCAGTGCCACCCGGCTACTCCCCATCCCTCACCGACGACGTGATCGCGAAGCGGATCGCGTCAGCGAGCTGCCGCGTCGGCGCGATCGGCACCACGTCGCCCTCCATGGCCACGCCCGCCGCCGCAGCCCGGTCGCGCAACGTCACGAAAGCGGCTATCGCCTCGGCCGCGCTCACCTCGACCGGCTCCCGCTCACCGCCGTCACGCTCGAAGAAGACCGTCTCGTTCATCCGAGTCAGGTCACACCCGGAACGCAGCCACAGCGACGGCCGACCGAACGTCAACCGGTCCCCTGCCAGCGCCAACGCGGCCAACGTCGCCCGCGCCAACGTCGCCGCCTCCGCCGAGGCGTCACCGAACCGCAGCCGCTCCAGCCCGGCCAAGGAGATCCAACCCGTCCGGCGGACTTCACGCACCGACACCCCACCGTGGGCTGGGTTCGGGGCGATGTGCCCATGACCGATCTCGCTCAGCTTGCCGCCCTTGGCCTTCGTTCCCTCCGGCAGGAAACGCCAGTCACTCTCGGCTTTGCCCTTGTCGTCGATGGCGCCGGTCAGGTTCGTCGGGTCGTACCGGCCAGCCCGCCGGTCCCCCTGCACATACTCGACGCCGAACATCGACGACGTGTAGATCCGGGCGAACTTCGGCCACCGACCCTTACGGTGCGAGTCCCACGCGCCGAACAGCAACGAGTACGGCTCCCGCCGATACAACGGCCGCACGTCTCCGGCAGTCGCCGAACGCAACGCCTTCCCGATCTCACTGCGGTCGAAGCGAACCCCAGCGACCTCGCTGTCGCGCAGGTACGCGTCCGCGTAACGGTGCGGAAAGTTCAGCGACGTCAGCCGCACACCCTCGTCCTTCATCACCATCTCGAACAACGGCAGATCAACCCGACCACCATCCCGGGCGGTCAGCAGCGCCTCTTCGACCCGGTTCGCCTGCGACGGAACCTGGTCCACCACCACCGTGTCCTGCTGCTCCCCATCGACAAGGCGCCTCTCGAACAGGTACGGCCTCGGCAGCCGCCCTTCACGCTGGGCAGCCCGCACCTCATGATCAGGAATAGGAAACGTCGGCGGCATGATCTTCCCGCCCTGCCCACCCACCGGCTGATACACCCCGCTGAACGCGATCCCCGCATCGCGCCGGTCCTCGCCGACCGCCGCTACAAGGCGATCAACAAAACCATTCATGTCTTCTCCTGTCTCCGGAACGACAAGGCAACCATCTACCGGACGGGTATGACACCGCCGATTCGGGGATCCCGGTGGCTGGGCGGCCCTGGCAGGATTCCGCCATGCTCGTCACTCTGACCCCTGGCGTCGACCGTGATCGCGTCGTGGAACTTCTCCGCTCCGCCGCCGTGATGATTGGCAACAATCACGGCCAGCAGGACGCCTAGGTGTGGTGGGTGCTGGACGTCGGCCGAATGCTGCGCGGTCAGATCGCTCGCTCCGACCTGGACAAGCTGCTGTTCACGCCCGGCTTCTACCGGCTCATCGATCCGGTGCTCATGGGGACGCCGCAGGGTCGTCAACTTCTCGAAGCTGAGATGTCTGAACGCCAAGCCGTTCTCACCTCGGCCTTCGAGACCCTCCAAGAGCAAATCCACACGTGGAGCGCCGCTGCCCGCAAGGAGTTGGCGGTGGTGGACAGCAGCGTGTTCCTGTCCCATCCCGCGTGGACCCAGGACGACGACCCCACCGCGGTTATCGCGAGCATCCCGTGCGCCGAGGAACTCGGCGTCGGCTTCGAGGATGTCCTGATCGTGCTTCCCGAGGTGGTGATTCGGGAGTTCGACCGGCTCAAGGAATCAGGGAACCAGAAAACCCGCTATCGCGCCTCGGTGACGCTAGCCGTCGTCGACAAGCTGCTGGTCAACCCGTACGCCACGGTACCGATCCGGGCCAAGGACAGCGATTGGGATGCAGTGGCCGCGCGCGGAGAGATACCGCGCGGCGCAGTCGAGCTGCGGGTGTTCTACGACGACCCTGCCCACCAACCGCACCCGGACCCGGACGTAGAGATCATCGACCGAGCTGCGGCAGTAGAGACCCTTGCCGGCAAGAAGGTCCAGCTCGTCACCATGGATACAGGGATGGGGCTCAACGCGCGCCGGGCTGGGCTGCAAGTAAAGAAACCTGCAAGGGAAATCGAAACACCGCCGGCCGAGGGCCAGTCGACCCGGGCACGTCGTCGGGCGGCGGTGGAAGCCGCAGGACAGACATCGCGATGACCAGCCGGACGAAATGCGTTCACGGGCAGTATTGTCAGTCGATCGAGATGCCGCCGGACATCAGCTTCTCGCTGTCTTCGACGGCCTCGCTTCTTGCGACCCGGGTAGAGGGCTGCGTTGCTTGTTTGGATAGGTGACCGTTGCCTGTGTGGCGCCAGTCTGGGCCTGCGGGATCGTCAGACGCCTGGTTCGAGTTCCGACTCGGTGCGGTAACAGCGGTTGTCCGGCTCACTGGGTGCGGGTGGGGCGGTGTGGCGAGCAACCGAGCGATCATGAGCGTCCCGTCGCCATGGTCGTTCTGGCCAACTGTCTGCCACAGCGCGCCGCTCAGATCGCGCACCAAGTCATCGTTGCTGGTTGCGGGACGCCAGCGGGGGACGGTGCGGTAGACCAACGAGCCGGCGGGACGGTGAAGGATGGCGTCTGCTCGGACGAACAGGTTGCAGTGCCGTACGGCGGCGCGCAGTCCTCGGTGCAGGGTCGCGGCCATGAGCCGCATCTCGCTGACGAGCCGTTCTGGGTTTCTCGCCTGCCGGCGGGCATCTTCCTGAGCGGTGATGACCAGCATCGAGCGGGCCCACCGCAGCGCTTCGCTGATTTCGGCGGCGGCGTTCTGGGCGGGGCCGCTTGCGGGGGTGGCTTGTAGGTCGGCAGCGGCGATTGCAGCTTGTCGCCAGCCGCCGATCATGTCGGGTTTTCCTCTCGCGGTGAGGATATGCACGGCTAGGCCCAGTTGGGTACCGGTTTGCAGGTGCACGCCGGTGACTTGGGCGGGGTGGAGCCAGAGCCACATCCGGGCGGCCCGGATTGCGGTAATCGCCGTTTCGACGGTGTCGACCGTCGGCGCTGGGTGTAGGGGCGACCGGGCGGTATCAAGGTCGCGCAGGCCGGGCTCGAACTTCGCGGTTGCTACGAGCTGCGCGGCGGCGAGGCCCAGTCGGCTGTTGCTCGTCCATTCGGCTGCCTCCGCAGCCGACCGGTATGTGTGCGCCAAGGGCCCGCCCCGGTTTAGCCAGGGCGGAAGCCGGCTATCGAGTCGGACGGCCTCGATAGTAAGCCGTGCAACATCCGCGAGTGTTCCTTGGACACCGCCTCCGGCGCGGATCGCCCTCCCCTCGGGCGTCCCAGGGCGCCGCTTGAACGGGACGTGCCCGGCGATGATGTCGCCGATGATGCCAAGAGCATCAGCAGCACGGCGAAGAGACCGCGCCGGGCCGGCAGTGATAGCGGGTGCCGGCGGAAGATGTTCGTCCTTCCTTGCGGCGGCGCGCAGGCCGACGTAGAGGCGGGTCAGGTTCTGCCCGCGCCGCCCGAGGATCAGCGTTGCAGTCGCTTTGTTGGCTTCCTCCGTTACTGGCCGACCCCCGACCAGTAGTTCGGTGATCCTGGCCATCTGGTGATACACGTCCGCTCGGGCATGCACCAAGGCGTTGATCTCGCCAGCGTCAGAGGCGCGGCGACCAGTCACCGCCGAAGTTGCGGCCCGCAGCGCCCGCTGCGCCTCCTCAAGCCAGAAGCCGACCGTCATGCCAGGGCTGCGACCGCACGGCGCAGTTTCTGGGCGGCGGCATCGTGGTCGAGTCGCTCAGACAGCGTGCGGTCGGCGTCGAGGGCTCGCTGATCGTGGTAACGCGCGAGTTGAGCGACGAGCTCCCTCACGGCGTTTCTGATGTGAGTGTTGGCGGCAGTGGGGACGGTTGTGTCAACGACGACGTCGTAGTGGGTATAGAACCTGCTCCGTACGTCGAGGACCTCCAGACCGAACCGGTCCCACGCGGTGTCCTCGCCGGCTTGGTGTTTCCATGCCGCGACAGCCAGGTAGATGGCACCGGAGGCGGCAAGGTCGTCGTTGCCAGCGGCGAGTCGCGCGGTCAGTGCGCCGATTGCCTTCACGAATTCCATATGCGTAGCATCTGTGATCGTCCGCATCCCCGTCCACCCCATCCTATTGCACAGAATTTCCATGATCGTCCATGTGGCAGCCAGCGGCGAAGGCCGACGACGATTTTGATGACGCGAGCTCACTTCGTCGCGGTAGCCCCGCTCCGGATCCCCGTTTCTGCCCCCGCACTCCACGGGCTGGCTCGGCTCGTTTCCGCGTGGTTCGACACCGTCTCTCCCAACAGCAGATCGATGAGGTCAGCGACCGGCACCAGGTAGCGGCGTCCGAACTTCAGAATTCGCACTGGAAACTCGTTCATCTTAGCCAACTCGTAAGCTTTTGTTCGACCGATACCGAGGGCGGCTCCGGCCGTCACGACATTGGTAACAACGCCAAGAGACTGGACGCGTTCCACAGTTGCCGCTTACCAGAGCCGTGATATCGCTCTAATCCGCCAGATCGTCCTAGGATTGATCGAGATCCTACATGGTGCCCTCTTCGCGGCCGCTCGCTTTGCTGCTGTGTGAAAATACTGGCTGGTCGCGACCGTGTAACAGGTAGGGGGTTCCGGGTGTGTCACCAGTGCCCGGCTGATCAGTGCCGAGCATTCGGATCGCAAGGCTGTAATGGGTGCGGCGCCACTGATGGACGGCGGCAGCGAAGTGTCGTAGTCCATCAGCAAGGACAGGCATCTCAGCGAGCACGTGATGGTCGGCGCGAATGATGTCGAGGGCGTTGTCGACGCTCAGTTGTCCGTCGATAAGGCGGGCGCGAACATCGGGTACGGACAGGTACGCAGCCGAATCGAGACGCTGATGGCTGGGTGCCCGGCACAGCGATTCGACCAGTTTGTAGGCGCGGGACTGGATCGCGCTGGCGCCGTCAGTGTGGGTGCGGAAGGTGTGAAAGGCCCTCGGTTGCATGGTCGCCAGCAGGGACCACAGTGGTGCGGTCTCACGCAAGAGTGTGGCGGCGAGGGTGAGCCGGGTGCCGGCTGCGGGCAGGCGCGCTTCGGCTACGGCGGTGGTGACTGCGGTGAGGTCGACGGCCAAGAGCCCGAAGGTCAGCTCGAACGTTTGTAGGACCCGGATGAACAGGTATTCGTCGTGCACGGTCGAGACGGGCAGCATTGTCGTGCGCATTGTCAGCCGTTCGTCGCTGCTGCGGTCGATGGAAGTCATGGCGATCAGTCGTCGGGCGAGCGTCACCGGGTCGCCGACGGCGTGAAGGTCGAAGCTGAGGCGGCGCAGGGCCGGGGCTGCGGAGCGAGTGGCGTGTCGGAGGCGTTTGCGCACCAGTAGGGGGTCGGGGCGCAGCTGTGGCAGCGGTGCCTTCGTGGTGTCGAGGGCGTGTATCTCGAAGGCGATGAGGTCGGATAGGAGCAGGAGGTGGAGGCGGTCGCGGCGGGCTAGCAGCCGGTCTGCTCGTTCGGTGTCCCGTTCCGGGTCAGGTATCGGCAGCAGGGGCAGGGCGAGGTAGCTGCGGTAGTCGTACCGGTCGTCGGCTTTGTCGAGGGCGATGTTTAGGAAGGTACTCAGTTGACGGTGCGGCCCAGAGACCTGCGGCACACGTTCGCGGGCAGCTTGCAGCAGCGTGGTCCACGTCTCGGGCACACATTGCTTGCCGTGGTGCTGGTAGGCGTCCACGACGCAGTCGTACGGGAAGCGACGTGTGGTGGGTCGTCGCTGGGCTAGCCATCGCTGTAGGGGCGCTAGGTTCATCGGGCTGCTCCTCGGCGGGTACGGCTGCGGCAGCGGTAGGAGGCGACTGCCTCGGATATGGCGTCGAGGTCGTCGGTGGTGGTGTAGGCGTGCGCGGCCAGGCGCAGCACGCCGGAGCGGGGCGCGGCGATAACGCCGCGGTGTCCGAGCCAGGCCGCCATGGCCTCCGCGTGTGGCTCGACGAGCGCCAAGTGCGCGCCTTGCGTGTCGACGTCGGCGGCCAAGCGGACAATCTCGCCTTGGGTGGCCAGGCGTGTCGCCAGTCCGAAGACCATGCGTTGGGTGTGGCGGCGCACCTGCCGCAGGTCGAGGCTGTGCACCATGGACAGGCCGGCTACGGCGGCGTAGACGGCGGCGACGGCGGGTGTGCCGGTCTCGTAGCGGCGGGCGTGTGGTGGGAAATCCAGGACGGTGGCTTGGTAAGCGTGGGGGTTGGCGCGGCCGAGCCAGCCGGTGAGGGTTGGTCGTGGTCCGTCGGGGTTGCGGACGTAGAGGAAGGCCAGCCCGGGGAGCCCGAGCAGGTATTTGCCGGTGCCGGTGACGAGGTAGTCGCAGTGCAGGGCGTTGACGTCGAGGGGCATCACGCCGGCGGCCTGGTAGGCGTCGACGAACACGGCGGCGCCGGCGGCGTGGGCGGCGTCGGCGATACGGGCCACGTCGAGGCGCCGGGAGTCTCGGTAGGTGACGGCGGGCACCGAAACCAGGGCGGTGCGCGGGGTGATGTGCGACAGGTAGTCGCCGGTGCGGACCGTCGCGAGGGTGCCGCACCACCGAACTCGCGCGCCGGGTTGGGCCAGCCAGGTGTGGGCGATTCCGGGGAACTCGGCGTGGCTGGTCAGGATGTCGCTGCGTCGGCGCCAGCGACGGCCGGCTGCCGCCTGGTGGGCGGCGACGCTGGCGTTGGGCAGGACAGCGATCTGCTCGACGTCGGCGCCGATGAGCCGCGCGAACAAGATGCGGGCTTCGGTGACCTGCTGTTCGCATGCCTGCCAGAAGCCTGGGCGGGACAGGTCATCGAGCATCCGCGCGATGGCCTCGTCGACGTCGACGGTGCGTGGCGCGATGCTGCACGCCGCCACGTGAGCGCTGCCATAGGGCAGACGCAGCTTGGGCCGTAGCAGCGAGGGCAGGGTTTCGGTCGTGGCGGTCACGGCTGCACCTGCTCGGGGCAGACCGGCTGTGTGGCTTCTTGGGTGAGGACGGTGCGGGCGTCCCAGAGCGCCGGGAAGCGGCGGTGGGCGATGAGTTTGGTCAGGCTGTCGACCGGGGTGTGGCGGGTGCCGAGCACGCCGTGGCCGATGATGCGGGTGGCGACGGTGTAGTGCTCGGTGCGCCACAAGGCGATCCGCTCGTCCAGCCCCACGAGCGCTTCGGCGAGCCGGTACAGCGGGTCCGACGCCTCGCCCCGGTACACGTCGACGGCGGTGAGGTCCAGCGATGACAGCAGGCGGGCGAACGCGATGTCCAGCTCAGTGGTCGCTGAACGCAGAAGCGACCACCCGGGAGACTCGAAGCCGGAGCCGTTGCCCAGTGCAGTGCGGATGACGGCGAACCGGGCCGGCGGAAGAGACCGCAGCATGTGGAGCTGCTCGGTGATCAGGCGCAGCGCTTCCGCGGCGCGATGCAGCAGCAATTCGGCTGCGGACGGCCGGTCGGCGTCGAGGTGCGCCAGGGCCCGCAAGAGGTGGGAGCGGGTGAGTTTCAGCCACAGCTCGGTGCTCTGGTGCACGATCTGGAACAGCAGCTCGTCGGCGTGAACCCACTCCCCCGGCCCTCGTTGCAGGGACAGCAGGTCTTCGGTGCGCATGTAGCGGGCATAGTCGGTGTCACCGGTTCCCGGCAGCACAGCGGGCAGAGGGGACGTAGGCATGGAAGTCTCCAAGGGCGTTCGGGCAACTGCCCGGGTGGCGATTCGCGTCGGTCGAGGCGTGCTGGCGGCGCATGCAGGTCAGGTGCGCAGGGCGGTGAGCGTGGAGGCCGCTACGGCGCGCACTCGGGCGGGCAGGTCGCCGCGCAGGACCGTCCCGGGACGCAGCGGTGCGGCGGTGACAGTCAGGTAGAGATTCGCGTCATAGGCGCAGATGGTGAAGCCACTGGCCCGGTCTGCGTAGGCGTAGGCGGCGGACCCAAGGCCGATGACGTCCGTGCTCGGGCCATCAGGCTGCTGGGCCTGGCGCAGGCCCTCATACATGAGTTTTCCGGAGCCGGGTGCCCCGATGTCGGCGCGTGTAGTCACCACGATGCCGTCGGGTAGGCGGCCCACCGTGGCAGTGCAGGCTGTGCTGACGGTGCTGCCGGCCGAGCGGGAGTCGTTCTGTTGGGTTCCTACCGGACCGACGATCTCGGCGATCGGCGTGAGGGCCACTTTCGAGCACAGCGCGTCTACCGGGTGATACGGCACTCCGGTCGACGCGCCTGCTTTGGGCGTCGTTGCCTCAGTCGTCCTCGTAGTGCCAACGGTGTCGGAGGCGGTGGTCGCCGTGGTCGTGCCCGAAGCGTCTCGATCTCCGGATTTTTCAGTACAGCCCATTGCCGCCAACACCAGGGCGACAAGAAAGGCCATCGCCGCCGCTGTGCGACGCCGCACAAAGAACGGGTACGCCTTGCGGCGGTCACGGTATTGATTAAGGGCAGACAAGGCGGGCAGGCTCACAGGATCCACCTATTCCTGGGGATGTAGGGTAGTTGCCCACGCTAATCAACCGGGCATGTTTTGACGCAGACCCGCTCCCCAGTCATCGGGACCGCACCGTTAACGCAGCAAATTCAGCACAGCCCCGAGCTAAATGTCCACAGTTTCAGCTACCCCTAGCCACATTTACTGCCCTGCTGCGACACGCTCGCACAACACCTGAGCAGGGAAGGAGCGCTCACCAGCCGCACGATCGAAGGATGCACCTTTCGAGTGCGATTCGTCCTGCTCGGAAACCGGGCGCCACGGCGCAACCCTGCTCGACTCCGAGGACGACTCCAGGTTTGGAAGGATCCGGAGGTCGGCCTAACGATCGCCGTTGAACACCGAGCCGATGGCGGGATGACTTACTTCCGCAAGCTTGACCAGCTCGCGTTGCTGACCGGACGCCAGCGTCTTCTCATAACGAACAGACGCGCGAGCATGTAGACCACGCACCGATGGCAGCCTGTGATGCTTGAGCGACAACTCCTTTGAGGCAGCTCGGCGACGGCACCATCACCCACCGGTCGGCCCCGGCACAGGTGGCCCTGCCAGGCTGACCACTAGCGATGAACGACCGGGGCCGCCGGTCCGCGCCGCTGCTGCCTCGGCTACGGCGCGGACCGACGGCCCCGCACCATCGGCCGGTGGCGCGCAGTGGGGTAGAGGAGAGAAACTGCACCTCGGCACCGAACGCGGTCTCTCACGCGACGCCACCGCGCGCCGCAACCGAGCCGCGGAGGAAACAGGTGTCCGCTCGCCGGTAGGCAGGTTGATCAGACCGGGCGCGGGTACGGGCACCGGCGGTGGCCAGGGCCGGCTATCGGATGATCAAAGGGACCTGTGCCTCTCGCCGCCACGATCAGAGATCGATGGCGACGGCTCCCCGCATCGGCGAAGGCGTGGGGCGGTCGGCGTAGGGGTCCGGCTCGCCGAGTTCGGGGCGCCATTCGTTGAGCGGCACCAGGCCCGGTTCGATCAGCGTTAGATCGCCGAAGAGAGCGGTGAGTTGTGCGTTGGTGCGCAGGGTGATCTCGGTGGCGGCGCGGGCGCGGAAGACGGCCTTGCCCTCGGACACGGTCGTGTTGTCATAGCGATCGGCCACGACGGCGCTGATGTGGGACATGACCATCGCGCTACCGGGGGCAAGCCGCTCGCGGATCGGGGTGACGACGGCATCGATACGATCGTCGGGGACCTGCTGCAGCACGGAGCAGTACAGCACTGCCGTCGGCTGATCGAGGTCGATAACGCTGGCGAGATCGCCGTCGGCGAGCGCGTCGAGGATCAGATCGGGGCGGGTGAAATCGCCCTCGATGGCACGGCAGGTGGGGTTGTCCCTAAGGATCTGGTTGGAGACGACGACCGCGACGGGATCAATATCCAGGTACAGCACGCGGATGCTGGGATCGATCGCTTGCGCGATCTCGTGCACGTTGCCCTGTGTGGGGATACCGGAACCGAGATCGAGGAACTGCTTGATGCCGTCCTCGGCGAGGGTGCGGACCGCCCGCTGCATGAAGAGCCGGTTGGAGCGTGCGATGTCCGCCGAGTCGGGTATGGCTTGCAGGAGCCGCCGCGCGGCTTCGCGGTCGGCTTCAAAGTTCTGCTTGCCACCGAGAAGGTAGTCGTATATCCGAGCGACGGTCGCACGGCCTTGGTCGTGGCTCGATGTACTCGTCGGCGGGCTGCTCATCACTGTCTCCCGTCGGAGGTCCAGTCACTTGTGGATCTCGCAGCCTACGGGATAGCTGCTACTTCGACGGCCCCGCTTGTCTGCCCCTAGCGGTGTGGTTACCCGCCGATGGCGGATCGATGTTATCGATCTTCAGGTAGGGAAGCTACTGCTCCCCGCATCAGTGACGGCGCCGCGGCCATGTCGTAGACGTCCGGGTCGCCGAGTTCGGCGCGCCAAGGCCCTGCGTCCCGATCACCACCAGATGCCAGTACATGCTTAGCGCAATCTGTAGCCGCTGGCAGGGCAGGCTGCGTAGCGTCGAGGCATGGAGGTGTTGCTGCGCGGCGGACCAGGCGACGGCCAGGTGGTGCCTGCCGTCGGGCCGAGCACCTTGTGGCGTGCGTGTTTGTACGAGGCAACGCCGGAGCGGGCCGAGCGGCAGGGCCGCGAGCTGCGGATCTATCGGCACCAGCCCGACTGCTGCGAGGCGCACGGCCGGGGGCTGAGGACCGCTGCGAATAGGCCGACTCCCCCCCCCCCCCCCCCCCCCCCCCGTAGCCTCCTCGACACCTGCTCGAACATGCGTACGATCTCATCGTGGATGTGGTGGCTCGACGGTGGTGGAATGGCCTGTGGGGGCGCCTCGCGCGTCGCGACGTATGGCTCGTTCAGCAGACCCGCCGGAAGGTCGTCGCCCGCGCCGGTGACGGCGAAACTGGAAGAGTGCTGAGCTTCGATTTCGACTCCCCCGGGGAGCCCAAGAGATGATTGACCGTCTCCTGCGCGCGCCCTCGCCCGGATCATGGCGAGAGCAGTCCCGTCAACAGTCGGATCGTCATCGTTCAGGGGCGAACCGACTCAGTGACGGGCGCCACCTTGAAGCGGGTGTGTCGGCACCTTGTGCAGAAACCACCTCGGTGATTCGTCGGCACCATGCCCCTCGATCGTCGACGAGGCACCCGCTGACTTCCGCCTCCATGCGACCTCTTGGGCCGACATCCTGAGCTTGGATACCGTCAGCCGGCTACAGGGTCGAGGCGCTGATGCTGGCGAGGCTGTGAATTGCTCGGTGGGCGTTATCGGCGCTCACCAGGGTCGAACGGCCGGTGCCCGGAACTGCCAAGGTCACGTAGTGGCAGCTGGTGCACCATGTGCCTTCGCGCCACACACTGAACGCTCGCGCCGTCCTCACACTCGACTGCCGCGTGCGTAGCCAGCGAGCAGCCGCGACGACTGATAGCAAGGCGGCTGCCACGATAAAGACCGCCACCATGAACAGCGCCGCCGAGGTGTCTTGCGTAGAGATCGCCGGCGCGGCCAGCAGCCCGTAAAGAGTAAAGAGGGACAGCGCCGCGCAGCCTGCTGCCGCTGCGGCTAGCCATGAGGCGGAGCGCTGCCGTACCGGAGGACGCAGTTGCGTCGCCAGCAGGCTCGACGACACGGTGACGCTGCGGCTGCGAGCGGCAAGCATGCCCCCGACCATGGTCATGGTGGACGTGCGCGCCATGCGTGCCCCTGTGGCGTGCACCGCAGGTAGGGTGCGCGCTGCATCCCGAGCTCCGCAGCGGAGGCAAGGCGACCCGATCGACATGCCTGGAGTGTGCCATGCACCTACGACACTTTGGCGCGGCGTTCGCACTGGGCGCCGTTCGACCAGGAGGGAGCGTAGCCGACTTCGTCTGCTCTAGCGGGACACGATGATCGGATACCCCCAGGTGGCCCTTTGGGCGCTACACTCTGACCTTTCGATCACTACTGCTCGTAGTTTCGGGAGGCTGTGGTGCTCTGGGCTCGTGCGCGTCTACGGCGGCGTCTGCGCAGAGCGAAGATGCCGCCGCCGCCTGAGCCTTACACGGTGGATGCCTGGTGCGAGGCCATCGGACGTCAACGAGGTCGGCCCGTACGCATCCGCGACGAGCCATTCGAGTTCGAAGCGGAGGTCCCCTCCGGGGTACTTGTTCCGCTGGACCGCGCCGATTACATCCTTGTCGACGCGAGCCTACCGACGCTTGCGCGGGCACAAACCGTCCTGCACGAGGTCGCACATCTGGTGCTTGGCCATGACGGCGACGCTATGCACTCCACCATCGACCCCGCCCTGGAGGCCGAAGCGGAGCTCGCCGCTGACCTTCTGTACCAGCAGATGACGCGTGCCGCTGCCAAGTCCGGCCGCCGTCGAGGCGACTCGCTGGCACGGGTGCCGTCTTGGCGGCCCTCGGCGTGGTGGGCGGACCGCCGCGCGGATTGGCGTGTCAACCAGTTGTGGATCAAGCTGCGTGCCGGTATGCCTGACGCGACGATCGTCAGTACGACCACGGGCGTGCAGGTTCCGGTGGAGGTCGGCGGTAGCCGTCACCGCCACCGTCGAGTCATCGAGGTCCATGACGCGCTTCGGCTGCTGCGTCCGTGGTGCAGTAGGCAGGTGCATGCCAGCGCGCGACGGCGGGCGCACCGATACCGACTGGACCCCGCACTCGTCGAAGCGGTCGCGGACGCCGCCATGCTCGCCGTGGCGTTGCGACGGCGCCAAGCTGCGTTGCCTGTCGTCGAGGACCCGCTCGACACGACACCGTCTGTCGATGTGTTCGATGTGCGTGGGGAGACCCGGCGTCTCGCTCGCATTTCGTGCGCGTGGCTCGATTCGCCCGTTGTGGCCGCCGAGGTTGCTCGCTGGGTGCCGGTGGTCGCGTCTGCCAGCGCGCGCAGTGATCTACTTCGTCCGTCTCTTGCGCAGATGCTGCCCGTGTCACCGTTGCCCGAGGGCATCGTCCGGCGCGACCGGTCATCCGAAGCGGTGCAGGCGCAGAACTCTCGCCCGTCCGGGTAGAGCCTGTGGTTGCCAAAGCTGCGCGTGGTTTCTGAGCTGGCTGGGGAACATCTCGCCGCCGAACAGTGAGCCGCTGCCCAGCGCACAGCCGAGAATGGCCAACTCTTCTCGCTCGTTCTCGTTGGCGATTCCCGGTGCGATGACTGCGAGGTCAAGATCGATGGAGAGGTCGACCGCCGCCCGGGTCACGGAGCGGGCCGGGCGCCAGCCCGCGTCCAATGCATAAGCCGGGTGCAGGCGTAGGTAGCTCCAGGTGACGGCGTTAAGGGCCTCGATGCTGCCCTCGATGCTGCCGTAGTTGCCTAGCAGGAGCCGTATCCCGTAGTGCCGAAGCTGCTCAACGATGTCGCGGTCACGCAGTGCGTGTGGTTCCGCTACCTCCAAGACCAGTGATGACGCGGCAACGCCGGAGCCGCTCAGCATTTCGCGCAGAGATTCAGTGAACTTGGGCGTCAGTGCACGTGCCGGTACCGGCACGATCAACGCAGCCCGAGGCAGGGCCTCGCGCCAGGTGGTCGCCGCCGACAACGAGCGTGCGATCACCTTGCGCGCGAGGTCCTGCAAGCCGTTCTCGTCGTCGATGAGTTGGTAGATGTCCTCGTCGGCGGCGAACACGTCGTGCCTGGAGTAGAGGAAACGCGGCATCGACTGCACCATCACGATGTGACCGGTGTTGAGGTCCACGACTGGCTCGCACGAAATCGCCATCCGTGCGTCCAACAACTCTCGGGTCAGTGAGGCGGCAGGCACGGGGGCGGCTTGGTAGGCGACTAGCCGGTCCTGGCCTGCGCGGATCGCTCGCCACATCACCCGCTCCGCGGCATCGAGCAGATGGTGCGCCTGAGTCGGCGGGCCCGAGGTCATCCCGGCGCTTGCCCGCACGCTCAACCCGCCCTGTTCGTTTACGACCGGTCGACGGAGCAGGGCCACCGCCCAGCATGCCCGCTGATAGGCGGTGTCCTTCGACAAGTTCCACATGACCAGTGCGAACTCCGCGTCGCCGACGCGACCGACGGCGGACGCCGAGTCGCGGGCCGCGTAAGACAGTCGACCCGCGAGTTCGTTCAGCAGAGCCAGGGCGCGTTCCCTGCCGATCGCGTCAGCCAGGAACTGGTAATTTTCTAGGCGAACGACAACCACGTGGCACGCCGCGGTCGCAATTGCCGCCACGCAAGACAGCAACGCCGCCCGATTCGGCAGGCGGGTGTCGGGGTCCTGGGTAGCTGCCAACTCGTGCCGACGCGCATCCTGCGCTAGCAGCCCATAGGCGTGGACGCTGTCCAAGCTCGTCGACAGGTTCGCCGCGAAAGCCTGCAACGTTGACCGCTCGCGCACCGACAACACGTCACGCCGGCCCGTCAGGTACAGCCGCACCACGCCCTGCGAACCGGTCGCGTCGCGGCTGATCTCATGCCGCACCACCGCTCGATCGTCGGCCAAATCCGGGGCTTCGGCCGCAGGGCCGTCGTAGACCACACCTGCCTCCCCCGTCTCGCTGTCGGCGCGCACCAGCCGCTCACCGCCAGAAACCTCGATGTCCGCTGCCCGAACTCCGAACAATCCGACCGCTCCGGCTGCGGCGGTGTGCAGGACAGTGTCGAGGTCACGGGCCGAGAGCGCGTCGGTCAACGCTGCTAGGTGCTCCCATGCGCGCCGCTCCTCACGGATGCGCAGCCGGTACGTCACGGCAAGGTGCAGAACGAGCATCGCCGCAGGCAGGGCTATCAACGCCCGCTTGTCGACGCCGATGACGACCGCGAACACGCCGGCGGTGACGATCTCACCGACCGCGACTATCAGACGGGTTCGCCACAGGTTTCGCATCACTAGCGCAAAAGGCCTACTGGTCGCCAACATCACTGCGGTGCCCGTGATCAGCTCCTGGATGGCAAACACCGCGACCGCTGCCACTAGGAGCCCTGCCCCAAGCTGAAGGAGCCCGTTCGCGTCCGTCTCGGCCTCGGCGAATCCTGGACGCACACCGAAGAGGTATATGACCAGCGCTGCCGCCGTAGCAGCAACGATGTCCATGCCGGTGTTGTGGACCGCCTTGTGCAGACCTGATGCCCGGGGGTACCGCGTCACGATCCGCGCTACCACCACGCCGACCGCCGCACACAAGATCACCCACGGCACTGGTAGCGCTGCGGCACACACCAGCGACGCTGTTGGCGTCAAAGTAATTCGGATCGGCATTCTTTGCGGCAGTGGTGCCGAACACATCGCACCCACCGCCATCAACGCCGCCCCCATGATCGGATAAATCAAATAGTAAGACGACGGTCGCCCCGCGCGGGTCACCGCCCACGCGAGGCACGCGACTGCCATAATGACAACCATGCATGTCAATGTGACCAGCGCCCATTTTCCACGCTGGTTCGGCATCAATCAGACCCCCGTGATCATGAACCCAGCCCTCATGCGAGTCGTCCACAGTAGCAGTCCACTCCGAACCCTTCAGCCCCACTCAACGCCCTTGCGCATGGCGACACCTCCCAACTTGTATCGAGATCAGCGGGAACTTAAGTGATCAGATGGTCCTTAATCAACATCAAGCCGTCTTTTTGGTCACTACTCGCGCACTGCGGCACCCGCCGCTGGCGAATGAGGGGGAGCGTGAAGTAGCGGATTTCGCCAGGTCGTTTCGGCACCGACGGGCACCATGCGCGACACAGCGGCCGTCTCCGCCAAGTGGGTGCGCCTCGCCGCTATCGGACGGGGGCGTCTCGGTAACGGTGTTTCCGGCGATCTTGGTTAGTAGGTTTCAGCGGTGGGGAAGCGGTCGCTGAAGGTGATGGCGAAGGCGTTCAACGCGGGTTTCCAGCGCATCGTCCATCGGGTCCTGCCTGTTCCGGTGGGGTCCAGGGACCGGGTCACGAGGTACAGACACTTCAACGCGGCCTGCTCGTTGGGGAAGTGGCCGCGGGCCTTCACGGCCCGCCGGTAGCGGGCGTTGAGCGACTCGATCGCGTTGGTGGAGCAGATGACGGTGCGGATCTCGAGGTCGTAGTCGAGGAACGGGATGAACTCTGCCCAGGCGTTGTCCCACAGGCGGATCACCGCCGGATACCGGCTGCGCCACTTGTCGGCCAGGTCGTCGAACGCGGCCCTGGCCGCCTGCGCGTTGACGGCGGTGTAGATCGGTTTGATGTCCCGCTTGATCTCGTCCCAGTATTTGCGGGACGTGAGCCGGAACGTGTTGCGGATCAGGTGGATCACGCAGGTCTGCACCACCGTCTGGGGCCACACGTTCGTGACCACCTCGGGCAGGCCCTTCAACCCGTCGCAGACGAGGAAGAACACGTCCTTGACACCTCGGTTGCGCAGGTCGGTCAGCACACTCATCCAGAACTTCGCACCCTCACCACCCGAGCCGGCCCACAGCCCGAGGATGTCCTTGTCGCCGTCGAGGGTGACGCCGATCGCCGCGTAGAACGGCCGGTTCATGACCTGCCCGTCGCGAACCTTCACCACGATCGCGTCGATGAACACCGCCGCGTAGATCTCATCCAGGGGCCGGTGCGACCAGTCGACCATCTCCTCGATCACCTTGTCGGTGATCCGCGAGATCGTCTCCTTCGACACCGAAGCCCCGTAGATCTCGGCGAAATGCGCCGAGATCTCCCCGGTCGTGAGGCCCTTGGCATACAGCGACAACACGACCTCGTCGACCCCGGACAGGCGCCGCTGCCGCTTGCGGACGATCTGCGGCTCGAACGTTCCAGCCCGGTCCCGCGGCACGTCGATCTGCACCGGGCCGTTGGCGTCGGTCAGGACCGTCTTCGACCGGGTCCCGTTGCGGATGTTGCCTGAACCGGCGCTGGCCTGGTCGTGTTTTTCGTAGCCGAGGTGATCGGTCATCTCCTCGTTCAGCGCAGTCTCCAGGACCGTCTTGGTCAACTGCTTGAGCAGCCCGTCCGGGCCAGTCAACGACAACCCTTGTTCCTTCGCGGCCCGGACTAGCTCGGCGGCAGCCTTCGCCTCCGCCGACGGCTCAGGCCGCTTCCTACGTCCGGTCTGGTCGTTCAGTGTCGCGGTCATCACGGCACCCTCCTCACCAGGCACAACGCCCGATGGGTCAGGCCGGAAACACCGTTAGATCCACACTCCCCTATCGGACTGGCGGATAGGAGCCAATGGGCGTTAGGCATCGGCGTTGATGGCGTGTCGGTGCTTGTTGGTGACGCAGTGGCGGCGCATGCGGTCGAGTTCGTGTTGCATCCGAGGCCCGTCAGGGTGGCCGGGTCGCTGAGCTTTGTGGTTGGCGAGGGTGTCTGCGAGCAATTGCCGTGCGGTAAAGCAGTCGCCGCTGTCGAACAGCAGTAGTGCGTGGGTGGCGTAAGCCGCGATGGTGGGAAGCGCCCGAGGGCCCAGCATGTGGTGAAGGTGGGTGGCGAGCTCGGCGTACAGGTCGGCGGCTTGGGAGGTGTAACCGGCGTGGCGGTGGGCGGAGGCGAGGACTTTCAGCGCGTGGCACGTGGCCGGCTGACGCTTACCAAGGAGGTTGCGCAGGGAACGGTGGCCGTAGGCGGCCCAGGTGATAGCGGTAGAAGCATGGTGGGTGGTGAGGAGAAGTTGCGCGTAAAGGACGGCGGCGGTGGCGGTCGTCTCGTCACTTGCGGTGGCGCCGGCACGGCGGGGATCGACCTGAAGGAGGCCGGTCTCCAGTAGTCCGAGTGCGTCAGTCACGTCGCCGGCGTCCATTCGCTGGCGGGCGAGGTCGAGCCGCTGGCGTGTGGTCAGGTCGGGTCGGTATAGCCGTCGTGGTGCGGGATGCCAGGTGATGTACAGGTCGGTGGGCGTCGCGCCGACGGTGATGCGGCGGATGATGCCGGGTGCGTAGAGGGCGGCGTCGTGGGTCCGACCGCGGGGAACGAGGTGGGGGACGCGTTGCAGCATGGCCTCGGCGATCAGAGTGCTGAGCTGCGCGGCGGGCAGCGGTCGGCGTGGGCAGGCCGAGCGGCAGGTGTAGCACGGCTCTTGCTCAGGCAGATCGACGAGCACCATCGGATGCGCGCACAGTCGGCAGACGACCAACCCTGGCGGCAGTGACACCGTTTCGATCCCGGTAGCGCTGGCCACCCACCGCCATACGGTGGCTGCCGGGATCCGGTGGATCTGCGCCGCCAGTGTGGCGGCTCGGTAGAGGCCGGCGCTCTCGCCGCTGCCAAGGACGTCGGCTACCACGTCCGCGACGAAGGCGGGGGTCCACGCGGTCGGGCGCCGGGTCATGTTCTGGGGCATCAAGGGCCCTCGGATCGTGGCGGACGGCTCGGGCTTCGGCGGTCAGGCAGGAGAGAGGCTGCGGGATGTACCGGTCGGGCTTCCCTGCTCAGCGGCCAGAGTTTCGGTCCGTCGGGTAGGGCCAGCGGCAGGGCGGCGTGGTAGCCCTGCCTGCGCAGCAGGTCGCGGACCGCCTCGGTGGTGACCACGGTGTAGACCGGCCATCCGGAGCCGTCAACAACGGCGAGCTGCCGTCGTAGTAGCTCGCTGACGAGGCCCTGCCGGCGGTAGGCGGGGTGCACGGCCAACCATGACAGCCAGTGATGCGGCGCCCAGGACCGGTAGCCGTCGACGACCGAGGTCAGCTGCCTAAATCGGCGGGCCGCGGTGCCGGCGAAGGTGGCCAGGTGATAATCGCCGAGCGGCCAGGCAGAGGCGTCCGGGTCGTGGAGGCGCCACACCGCGACCGCCGACAGGTTCACCGTCACGTCGACGGTCCCGGTCTCGACGGCATGGTCGACGTCAACGGCAAGCAGGCGGTGTAGGACGGTGACGCGCTGCGTCGAGTCGGGCAGCAGCCACCGCACGACGGGGTCGGCGTCCAGGGCACCGGCCAGCAGTACCGTGATGGCCGCGACATCGCGGGGCGTAGCCCTGCGCATCGCGGTGTTCAGGGCGGGGCTGGTCACGGCAGCGGAGTCGGGGTGTCCGCGAGCCGGGCCCTTGATGAGGGACTCCCGCTGCGCTGATTTGGGTTGCGACTCATCGGGCGCATGGCTATGCCGGTGCTCGTCTGCACGGTCGCCTGAGTGGTGTGGTAGCCGACTTGGGCGAAGAGGTGCTGCCCGGCTGGGAGGGTGACAGTCCACGACGGTAGTTCGAGACGGTCGGCCCGGGTGGTCAGGTGGGCTAGCAGCGCTCGGCCCCGGCCCGCCTTCTGGGTTGTGGGTCGTACAGCGAGGCACGCGAGGTGGTAGTAGGCGTGAGTCGGATGCTTGCTGGCGAGGATGTCGTCCAAGGTGAGAAAGCGCTCCGCGTGCGGGCCGGCGGCGGCAAAGAGGCGGGTGGTGTATTTGGGTGGTGGGGGAATTGGCCCTAGCCGGTGGAAGCAGACCGCGGCGGCGGCAAGGTCGGTGGTGACATAGACGTCACCGAAGAAGAGGGCGTGTTCGACCCAGACTTTGGTGACGTCGGTCAGGACTCGTCCGCGCTGTTCCTCGTCGGGCACCAGCCATTCGGCGAGACGAGTGGGCTGAAGGGCCTCGGCGATCACCGCGGCGACGCGATCCTGCTCCGTCCACCGGGCGGCCCGGACGTCATGCCTCACCTCGTACTCCGCAGTGGTGCCGCGGTGGTGTCGGTGCCGGCACGGCCTCGCTCCAGCAGCAGGATGTGGGAGAACAGCCCTGGCCGGCGCCCGCCGTCGAGCCGCTCCTGAGCGGCGAGCAGTTCGCCGGTGGCCGGGTCGATCACCAACGTCGAGGTGGATCCTGCGGCGACGACGCAGAAGAGCAGTCCGGATCGGCCGGCGAGGTCACTCGTCGCGCCCCGGTACGTGATTCCGGGGACCGTCGCCAGGACGCGCAGGATTGTCGCGCGTTGCTGCTGGTCGAGGTACTGGCTGGTGGCTAGGCCGACGACGCCGCCGGCCAGCAGCCTCGGGTAGGCGGGCTCGTTGATCAGCTCGGGCGGCGCCAACTGTTTGGCCAGCTCGCCTGGGTCGGCAGTGGCAGTGCCGTCGCTTTGGCACGCGGTGAGCGCCGCGAGGACGAGGCTGCCGCCGAGTAGTGCGCCCAGGAGGCGGCGTGCCGGTATGGCTAGGTAAGTCATGGTTCACGCGCTCCTAGGTGCGCTCGCGGGCGTGGATGACCCGGCGTTCGTAGCTGCCCAGGAGTACGCGGGGGTCGGCCATGAGGCTGGCGAATCGGTCCGCGTCCGCGTGCCTGATGCCGATCAGATTGGGATACAGGTGGGTGACGATGTCGGCGAGCAGCCCACATCCGGGGCCGCCTCCGGTCCAGGTCTCGGTGCCGGTGTGGATGCAGTGCTGCACCAGGCCGTGCTGCAGGAGCAGGGCTTCGGGTGCGGCGGTCCAGGTTCCGCTGTACGAGCCGGTGACGGCGCGTTGAACCTGGTGCATGACGGTGGAGATCAGGGTGAGGGATTCATCGTCGGGGCTGCGGTAGACCCGGGGCGCGTTCGGTGTGATGTCGGCGAGGACGAGCCAGCCACCCGGACGCAGCCGGGCGATCATCTGCTCGACCACGTCGGCGGGATCGCGCAGGGTGCCGTGCGGCCAGCGGGCAACGACGTGGTCGTAGCTGTCGGCCTGGCCGGGCAGGAGGTCGCGGTTCGGGTCGCGCTGCTGGACGTCGATGACGGGGGTGCCGGTCAGGTGGTTGGTGTCGGTGTCGACGGCGGTGACGGCGCCGTAGCGGCCGACGAGCTGTGCCAGGCGGGCGGTGATCTCGCCGGTACCGGCGCCGATCTCCAGTACCCGCTGGTTGGTCCTGATGTCGAGTCGGTCCAGGACGTTGTGGATGCTCGGGTTGAGCAGGTGATGTATCGACCCGGGGTGGGCCGGCAGTGTGGTTGTCATGGTGTTCCCTTCGGTGTCGGCGTGGTGGGTGATGCCGGCGGCATCAGGTGCTCAGGTGGTCTTCGCCGGGACGTGCCGGTCCAGCGCGGCAGCGAGGGTGGGACTTCTTTCCGGTCATGGTTGGAAGGCCGCGGTGGCGGTGGGTATGTGGGAGTGCCAGCGCAGGTCAACGGCGTGTGGTGCGCGGACGAGGACCTCATCGACCATGCGGACGAGGTACTGGCGCATGTCCGCCCGGGTGGCCTGGTGCCACCGGTAGTAGGTGATGAGGGGTCGTTCGGTGGCGGTACGCCGGTCGTGGGCAGCGGCGTGCCCGACGACGAGAGCTTCTAGGTATTCGGCGTCGTAGAGGGTGAAGCAGAAGCAGACGTAGAAACGGCGTCGTGGGGTGGCGTCGTAGGGCTGGAGTGCCTGCCAGCAGGTGACACAGGTGGTCAGGTCGGTGAGCAGCCACAGGTTGGTGTCGTCGTCGGTCACGACGCCACCAGCGTGTGGTTGGTGGTGGGTGGGGTGGTTGGCGACGGTGTCCGGGCCAGCGTCGCCAACCACCCGCCGCCGTCCGCTACGGGTTGTGCTGTGCGGGCGGCGGTGTCCACCCGGCGCGGCCGGGCCGTCGCGCCGGGTGGACGGCGGCGAGGCACGGGGGTGGCCTCGCCGGTTCGGTGATGATCGTGGGTCGCGGTCATGACGGGGTCGGTGTGGTGGTCGGGACGGTGAGTAGGTCGCGCAGCTTGGTGGGGTACTCGCGGATGTCGGCCGTGGCGAGTTGGCGAATGATGCGGGCCCGGTCCAGGACGGTGATGTCGTGCGCGACCTGGCAGGCCAGGGCGAGGTTCTGCTCGGCGAGCAGGACCGCGGTGCCTTCGGCGGCGAGCCCGGTGATGATCGTCGCGAGTTGGCCGACGACGGCGGGAGCGAGTCCTTCGGACGGCTCGTCGAGCAGCAGCACGTCGGGAGCGGCGATGAGCGCGCGGGCCAGGGCGAGCATCTGTTGCTCGCCGCCGGAGAGCTGGTGGGGTTGGTGATGGCGTCGTTGCGCGAGCGCGGGGAACAGGTCGAGCACCTGGCGGACGTCGATGGTCCTGGGGCGGTTGGGGTGCGGTCGGGGTAGCGCGAGGTGTTCGTCGACGGTGAGTCCGGCGAACAGGCGGCGTCCTTGCGGGACCATGCCGAGACCGGCGCGGACGCGGGCGCGGGTGCCGTACCCGGTCAGGGGCTGGCCGTGCAGGAGGAGTTCGGTGCCAGGGTCGGCGGGGTGTAGGCCGGCGATGGTGTTGATCAGGGTGGTCTTGCCGGCGCCGTTGCGGCCGACGACTGCGGTCACCCGCCCGGCCCGCACGTCGAGGGTGATGTCGGTGAGCACCGGCGCCCCGGTGTAGCGGGCGCTCAGGCTGCGTACGCGCAGGACCGAGGTCCCTACCGCCGCAGCAGTGGCCGCGGCCGGGGCAGGGCCGGTGGGAGCGTCGGCGCCAAGGTAGGCCCGGCGTACGTCGGGGTGTTCGCGGATCATGGTGGGGGTGCCCGTGGCGATGTGCTGGCCATGGTGCAGCACGGTGACGGCGTCGGCGACCGCCGAAACGAAGTCGAGGTTGTGGTCGACCAGCAACACGGCGATGTCACCTGGCAGCGCGCGAATCAGCTCAGCGAGGCGGGTGATCTCGTCGGTAGCCAGGCCGGCGGAGGGTTCGTCGAGCAGCAGCAGCCGGGGCCCGGCGGCGAGCGCGACGGCGATCTCCAGGCGGCGTTGGTCGCCGTAGGCGAGCTGTCCGGCGGGCCGGTCAGCGTGCGCGGTAAGGCCGACCTGCGCCAGCGCCGTGTGAGCGGCCATCACGGCGCGCGGCTGCGGGCGCAGCGCGGCGAGGCGCTGTCCGGGGACGGCAAGCAGCACGTTCTGCACGGCGGTGAGTGGGCGGGCGAGGGCGGGGTGTTGCCAGGTGCGGGCGATGCCGGCGCGGGCCCGACGGTGGGCAGGCCAGCGGCTGATGTCGTGGCCGGCGTAGTGGATGCGGCCCGTAGTGGGGCGCAGGGTGCCGGCGACGAGATGCAGCAGCGTGGACTTGCCGGCGCCGTTGGGACCGATGAGCGCGTGCCGGGCCCCGGCCCGCAGGTCGACGCTGACCTCGTCGACAGCGCGGCGGGCCCCGTAGGAGCGGCTGACAGCATCCAGACGCAGCAGTGGAATGCTCATGTCCGCCTCCCGGGGAGTCGGGTGGTGAGGCCGGTGAGACGGTGCCGGGGCAGGTAGGCCAGGAGTAGGAATGCCAGGCCGAGAAGGGTGGGGCCGTGGCCGCCGAGCAGGCCGCCGACCCAGTCGCGGGCGGCGACGAGGAGGATCGCGGCGGCGCAGGCGCCGGTCATGCTGCCGGAGCCGATGAGCGCGGCGGCCAGGGCGAGGGCGGAGATGCCCATGGCCGCGTCGGCGGGTGAGACGTACCGGGTGACCGCGATCAGTAGGGCTCCGGCGGCGCCGGCGATCCCACCGGCGAGGGTGTAGGCGGCTAGGAGGAGTCGGCTGGTGTGGTGCCCTGCCGCCTGTAGGCGGGGTTCGTGGGCGGCGATGCCGCGCAGCAGCAGCGCGAAGCGGGTCCGGACGAGGATGGCGACGACGACGCCGATAAGTAGGGTGCCGGCGAGCACGTACAGGTACACCCAGCCGGGCCGCACCATTCCGGTCAGGCCGGGCAGCGCGATGACGGGTGGGATGTGGACGCCTTCGCTGCCGCCGGGGGCCCACTGGCTCGCGACGGCGTGGATGAGCTCGCCGAGACCGAAGGTGACCATGAGGAAGGTGGTGCCCCGGGCCCGCACGGCGAGGCACCCGGTGACGGCGGCAATGAGTGCCCCAGCCGCGGCAGCCGCGAGCAGGTGGACCGGGCCGAGGCTGGTCAGCGTCGCGATGCTCGCGGCGGTGTAGGCGCCGACGGTCAGGTAGGCGGCCTGTCCCAACGGCGCGAGCCCGGCGAGCCCGGCCAGGAGTTGGGTACTCATCGCGAGCACGGCCATGACCAGGGCGGTGGCGGCAAGGGAGATCAAGTAGGCGTTGACCAGCCACGGCAGCCCCACCGCCGCCGCCAGGCCCAGGGCCCCGATCGCCGGCATGGCCCAGGACGGCAAACCAAATGGCCGGCGGGTCGAGGTGCCAGGGGGCGCGGGGGCAGGGATGGAGGTGAGGGTGGTGGTCATGCGGGCCGTCCCGGCAGTGCGGTGCGCTGGCGGATGGTGAGTGCGGCGAGCATCGCGGCGGCGAGGATGAACGCGGCAGCCCCAGGGACGAGGGCGACGCCGAGGGTGAGGATCTGCCCGACGCCGAGGGCGGCGAGCAGTGCGCCGCGGATGCTGCCGAGTCCGCCGACGACGCAGACGATCAGCGAGTAGACCAGGATGGTGGTGTCCACCCCCGGCGAGGGGCCGATGACCGGCGCGCCGAGAACCCCGGCGGTCACGGCAAGGACTCCCCCACCCACCAACACCCCGGTCCGGACGGCGCTCGTGCGCAGGCCGGTGGCGGCGGCCATGCCCGCATCGGCGACCACCGCCCGCACGACCGCTCCGACGCGGGACCGCTCGACGATCCAGAACAGCGCCGCCACCACCGCGAGGCCGACCGCGATGAACAGCAGCCGGTAGATCGGATACTGGAAAGCGCCGAGGCTCAGCGAGCCGGCGACCGCCCGGGGCGGGTCGACCGAGCGCGGTTCGGCGCCGAAGATCGTGCTGAACTGGTCGGCGGCGATGTGGGCGATGCCGAGGGTCGCCAGTACCTGATCGAGGGGCCGATCGGTCAGCGGGCGCACCGCCACGGCGAGACCCGCTCCCCCGAGGGTGCCGAGCAGGACGGCGGCGGCGAGGGCGAGGGCGAGCCCGGTCCAGCCGCCGTCGGCGAGGTGCCAGGCGAGGTAGGCACCGGCGAGGTAGAGGGTGCCGTGAGCCATGGAGAAGACTCCGGCCACGCCGAAGATCAACGTCAGGCCGGCTGAGATGGTGAACAGCAGCAACCCGTACGCGACACCATCCAACGCGGTGATCGTGTAGGCGTTGACGAGCCCGCTCAAGCCCACGGCACTCCCCCTTCCTCTCGTGGTTTCGCCGGTCAGGCCCGCGTGGTGCGGTAGCCGACGGTGGTGTGCATGAGGTAGCCCGACAGCACCAGCTCCGGGTCCATCAGCACCTCCCGCAGCTCGGTCAGGTCCTCGCGGGTCATGCCGGCGTCGAGCAACTCGGCCTCGCGCTGGATGGAGTTGGAGCGGTGCAGCAGGCAGATGCCGGTGCCGCCGCGCCACGACCGGGACTCAATGTGGCTGGCGACGTCGTGCAGGCCGGCGCGCAGCATCGCCTCCGGTGCGCGTTTGGCCCAGCCCATGTCTGCCCCACGCGACTCGCCGAAGGCGAGCAGAGCGGTCTGGAACTGTTCGAGCAGTTCGGTGGCACGAGGGCTGGGGCTGCGGCGGATCATGTCCCGCCAGGTGCAGTCCCAGTCGGCCACCACGAGCGCCCCACCCGGAGCGAGGGCTTCGGCGAGGTGGGCGAGGACCTGCTCCCGTTCGGGTAGGTGCATCAGCACCAGCCGTGCCACGACTGCCTGCTGCGAGCCCTCCAGCTTGAGGTGCCGGATGTCTCCAGCCCGCACGGTGATGTTGGGGCCGGTGGGGATGTGGCGGGGATCGAGGTCCACGGCGGTGACGTGCCCGCCCGGGGCGACCTGGTCGGACAACCAGGCGGTCAGCGTGCCCGCCCCGGCGCCGACGTCGGTGACCTTCCAGCCCGACGCCAAACCGGCCTCGACCAGGATCCGGCGGGTACCGGCGTCGAGGATCTCCCCGAGGTGGCGAAGCTGATTCTTGGCTTCGTCGGTGGCGTTGTCGAACATGTACCCGGCGGCCTGCTGGCCCGCGGTCGTCGTCATCGTGTCTGTCCTTCCGAATCAGGAGCCGAGGGTGGTGAGCGTCTGCACGGTGCGGTTGACCCACACCTGCCCGTCCTGGGCGACCTCGCGCAGGTAGTACGCCTGCACAGGGGTGTGGTTCGTCGGCCCGAACTGCCAGGCACCCCGGGGTGAGTCGATCGACCCGACCCGCGACAGCGCCGCCAGCAGCGACCGCGAGGTCAACTCACCGCCCGCCTCGTCGGCTGCGGTGGACGGGGCGGCGGAGCTGGCCGCCACAGGGCTACCGGAAACCGGTGACGTCGTGGCGGCGGGAGTGGCCGCCGGGGCGTCCGGGCGGGCGAGCGCTTCGGCGATGGCCTTGTCCAGCACGAAGGCCGCATCCCAGGAACAGACGTGGAAAAGGTTCGGCAGCTTGCCGTCGTTGGCCGCCATGTAGCGGCGCACGAAGTCCCGGTTGGCCGCGTTGTCCAGCGTCGTCGAGTAGTTCAGCGCGGTGTAGACGCCCTTGGCCTGCTGCCCCAGAGCCGCGAGCGGAGCGCCCTCGGTCAGGAATCCCGAGGCGTACAGCGGCACATCGACGCCGTACTGCCGGTACTGCTTGACGAACTCGATCGCGGACGCGCCGGCGTAGAACGTGTAGACCGCCGCCGCCCCAGAGTTCTTGATCTTCGTCAGGTACGGGGAGAACTCGGTCGTCGGCGCCGGCGCCCACGGCGTCCACGTCGGCTCACCGCCCGGGTTGGCCAGCTTCCCGCCCGCCTTACGGAACGCGTCGACGAACCCGCCGATCTGGTCGCGTCCGCCGATGTAGTCGGGGCCGATCACCCACACCCGGCCGTCGCCGACCTTCTGCCGCAGGTAGCCGGCGATCGACGCACCGGTCTCCTGACTCAGCCACGACGTCGACCACAGATACGTCGGATCGGCGACCGTGGAGGGCCGACCACCGGTGCCGATCAGCGGCACCCCGGACTCCTTCAACAACGGATACAAGGTCTGCACCGTGTCCGCGGTGCCGCCGCCGACCAGGGCGAGGACCTTGTCCTGCTCGATGAGCTTGCGCGCCGACGCGAGTGCGGTGGCTTTACCGTCGCCCTCGTCGGCCTCGATCACCTTGACCGGTCGGCCGCCGAGTTTGCGGCCCAGCTTGTCCAGGGCCAGCCGCCACCCGGCCGCCTGATCGTCGCCGATCGCCTTGTACGGGCCGGACTTCGGCACGATCAGGCCGATGCGGATCTCGCCACCGGCGGTGTCCGAGCCGCCGAGGCTCGACCCGGAGCATCCGGAGACGGCGATGAGCACGGCAGCGATGGCGGCGGCCAAAGCCAGGCGCCACCGAGATCGGCGGGCGGTGTTTTGAGGGATCACGGGAGTCGGAGTCCTTTCGTGCGAGTGCGCTGATCAGCAAGGAAGGGGCGTGGAAGACGGGTCATGGGTGGCGGGTACGGCGGTGGTGAGGTGGTGGTGAGGTGGTGCAGGACGGCCAACACGGAGGCGGGCTCAGTGGCGTCACAGGTCAGGACTGGCACCTGCGCGGTGACCCGCAGGGCCTCGCGGATCTCGCGGCGGTTACGCGAGCCACCGAGGGGCCGGTTGATCGCCACCAGGTACGGCAGACGACGGGCGTCGAGGTAATCCAGCGCCGGAAACGAGGCCGCCAGGCGAGTGGAGTCGACCAGCACCACAGCCCCGAAGACGCCTGTGGCGAGCTGGTCCCACATCCACCACCAGCGCCGCTGCCCGGGGGTGGTACGCAAGGCGACGGTGACGCCGGTGGGCAGGGTGGCGGAGCCGGCCTCCCACACGCTGCCCGGTTGGCCAGCCAGCACCGCGTGGCCGTGGCTCGCGGCCCGCAGGAAGCAGGTCTTGCCCGTCCCCGGGCCGCCGGTCACCAGAACCGTGACCGTCGAGGCATGACCGTCAATCACGCTCGGGTCCAAGCCCATGCTCGTCGCCACCGGCACCTGGGTCAGCCCGCCACGCGTGGTCCCGGTCTTGCCTGCTCGCCGATGCGTGCCGCGAGCGCCGCCAGCTGGTAGGCGACGAGCGACGGGTCGCAGTCGACGCGGGCCAGCGCGGCCAGCGACGTGCCGTCGGGCACCTGCTGCACGACGAGGATCCCGTCGGCCATCATCAGCAGTTGGAACTGCACACCCCCGGTCAGCAGTAGATCGGTGGCACCGCGGGCCAGACTGACCAGACCGGACACGATCGCGGCGAGCTGGTCGCCCCGGTCAATCTCCAGGCCGGAGGTGCTGGCCAGCAGCAGCCCATCCGCAGACACCGCGACGACGTGCGCCACGGCCGGCATCTGCTGCGCCAACCCGTCCAGCACAGTCGATAGCTGCGGATTACGGGGTGTGGCGGTAGTGGTGGGGGCCATCAGTGATCTCCTGTCGCGAGGGGAGGGGTGACAGACGCGGCCCGCAGGCCACGTAGCGTTCCGGCGACCTGTGCTCTGATCGCCGCAGGATCGATCGGTGCGGAAGGCTCGGCGCGGGTGCGCTGCGTCGGCAGCCCACCGGGCACCACGTGTGCGTGGGGGCGGCGTCGAGGAAGACCGGACGCGGTACGCCCATCCGTGGCCGGCTCGGCAGTGGACGCCGCCGCCTGCCAGCCCGCATCGGCTGCGGTGCGAAACCCGCCTGCGTCGTCGGTCTGCGGCCACAACCACGGTGAGCGCGCCACGACCTCACGGAACACCGGAGTGTCAGCCGGACGGGAGTCGCCAGCCGGCAACAGCAGCGGTGCCCGATCGCGGCGCACCTGCGGCAATTCCATGGTCGCGTCCGGCGGTGGCGCCGGCACCGCCGTGGACGGCCGGGTCGGACCGGCCCAGCCGTCGCCAGTCCGGGGCACCGCCGGGGCGACAGGCTGTACCGGGGCAACCGGTTGGGGTGCTGGCGCGAGTTCGGGACGGGCTCGTCGCTGGACCTGGCTGGGCACCATAATCTCGCGCACATGAACTCGGGTGACGTACTCGGCCGGCACGGTCACCTCGGCCGTGATACCAGTCGGTCTGGTCATGTTCAGGCGCACGCGGACCCCGAACTCGCGGGCGAGGCGCGAGATCACGACCAGGCCCATCTGGTCGGTGACCGTGACTTCCACCTCCGGGCTCGCCAGCAACGCGTTGGCACGCTTCAACTGCTCCGCACCCAGCCCGAGACCGGAGTCGACCACGAGGATCTGCACGTCGCGCCCGGACCATGCTGCCGACACCCGTACCTGATTGGCGGAAAACCGGGTCGCGTTGTCCAGCAGCTCCGCCAGGATGGATTTGACGGCGTTGACAGCGCGAGCGTCGATCTCGACCCCAACCAGCCGCTCGACACTGATCCGGGCGAAACCTTCGGTCTCCGACAAAGCCGCGTTCACCAGGTCGCCCAACTCAACCGGCATCCGCTGCGACTGACCCGGACCGCCACCGGCGACAATCAGCAGGTTCGCCCCAAAGCGGCGCAGGCGAGTCGCCTGCTGATCAGCGGCGAACACCATCCCCAGCCGATCCGGATCTTCCTCATCACGTTCAAGGAGATCAATGCTGCCTAGGAGCTGCTCCGTCAGAGCTTGCACCCGCCGCCCAACCGAGGTGATCATCGCACTGACCAGGGCACGGCCCCGCGCCTGATCTACCGTCGCGTCCACTGCGGAACGCAGCACCAGGTTGAACGCGTCAGCGACCTGTCCCACCTCGTCGCGACCGACGACGGGCACCGCCACCCCACCAGCACCCTCGGCCAACCGCTGCGCCGCCGCCGGATCCGAAGCCGCCCGCAACCGCCGGACCAGACCCGGCAGCTCAACGTCCGCGACCCGCCGCGCGCCCTGTTCCAACAACGACAACTGGCCGACCAGCGACCGCGCCACCCGCACCGCGGTGACCACAGCAACGACCAGCATCACTATCAGCACGGCGGCCTGTAGCGCGGCAGACCGAACCTGCTCCATCCACAGGTCATCAGCGCCAGCCCCGATGTCACCGTTCACCGCCGACTGCACCTGGGCCAGCAGGTCCGCCCGGGTGGTCATCACCCGGCTCCACTGAGCAGCACCGCCCGCCAACCGCACCGGCTCATACACGCCCGTGCCGGACACCGCCCCGTCCAACCGCACGGCGGCCAGCACGTCCGGGCCAGTCAGCGTTCGACCCAGCAGCGCCTGCCACGACGGCCGCGCCAACGCGTCAAACTCACGCAACGCCTCGTCCTGGGCAGAACGCGCGGCCACGATCTCGGCATGCAGCGCCGGGGTCAACCGCCTAGCCGCCAGCGCCTGCAACACCGCCACCTGCTGCTGACCCACCGACTCCCGAGCCCGCGACAACGCCACCGCCGCGCGCATCTCGTCAGCGAGCTGAGGAGTAACGCCGCTCTGCGCCACCGCGGGCAGCAAGTCATCAAGATCAGCGATTACCCCGCGGTAACCGAAGGCCACCGCCGACAACGACACCAGCCCATCGCCTCGCACCCGCTGCCGCTGCGCCCCCACGTCCACCAAGCCGGCGTCCACCCTGGTCAACACCAGTCGCACGGACTCCGGGACGTCATCAAGCCGGTCACGCTGCTCGTGAAACCGCGATACCGCACGATCCGTGTCCTGAACCGCACGCTCGAAAGCGGCTGGAGTAACCGTCGAGCCGGGCAGCAGCAGGCCCACCGCGGCGTTCCGCTCGACCTGAAGCCGCTGCGTCACCTCGCCAGCGGCTCCACCCGCGATGAACATGTCCCCGGCGCGCCGCGTAGCCCCAGCCTCCCGAACAGATGCCCAGAGGCCGAACCCTGTCGAGAGCACCGCGGCCAATACCGTCGGCACGACAATCAGTGCTGCCTTGAGCCGAACAGGAAGGTCCGCCAACGGACGCGTCCTCGCGACGATTCCTCGTCTCGCAGCGCTCTCCAACCCCGTCACCTCTGCCCTGGTTCTGCTGGTGATCAAACTTGCTGCTGAAATTGTTGAATCAGGTGGCCGTCATCGTGGCCGGTTCGCAGGCAGCGCAGCGAAGAGAACCACCGCACCGGCCACACCACCGTCGGGAAGCTCGATACGTAACCATTCCGGCCATCCAGCCGACAGCCAGACTCACCAGAATGGCAATCATCAATAGCAACACGCAGGCACCGCCCGTCTGAATGACCGTCAATACCGATCAGCAGTGGAGCGCCAAGCTGAACCAATCGCCATCCAAAAAGATCATGCCCGCCAGAGGTTGACGCTGGGAATACCTACCTCCGGTCCGACTTCGCGTACCGACTTGCGGTTCGACCAGTGCATGGCCTGCGTAAACAGTGGCGGACCGCCCGCCGGCCCGGTCACCACCAAGGGATTGATGGGGTTACAGTGAGCGCACCCGGTCAGCTCCACTGTCGACCGGGCGTGCGTGGTCCCTGGAGGCTGCCGGTGAATCGCTCTAGTCCGTATGTCCGCCGACGATGGCTCGGACGCGAGATCCGTCGACTGCGTGAGGAGCATGGCGTGACGGGCGAGTCGATCGCCCGCGCGCTGGGATTTCCACGGCAACAGATCAGTGCGTTGGAGAACGGACGTCTCGGCCCTGATATTGATCTCGTCAGCGGAATCTGTGACTACCTCGCGGTAGGTGTGAACCGACGAGCCGCGATCGTGGACGCCGCCGCCGACGGTTGGGCGCGTGGATGGTGGGTGGCGGACGCAGAACGGATGGGAATCCGGCAGGCCACCTATGCCGATCTGGAAAGCGGCACCGAGACAATCACCGAGTACGCCATTTCACTGATCCCCGGCTTACTGCAGACACCAGCGTTCGCCAATGCCCGGCTACGCAGCGAACCCGGCCGTCATGGCGACAGGTTCGACCCTGCCGCCGCAGTCGCCGCCCGCGCTCGCCGCCAGAGCCTGGTGCTCGCCGTCGGCGGGCCGCAATACGCCGCCGTCATCGATGAAAGCGCCATCCGACGGCGCGCCGCTGACCCCGTGGTCGTCGCTGAGCAACTTCGACATGTCGTCGCCGTGTGCACCAACAATCCATCCGTGGTCGTCCAGGTGCTGCCGGCCGACACCTCGATCCGAGGACACAGCGCGCCACGATCGGCGTACTCGATCTACCGCTATCGCGACGCGCACGGCTCACAAGCTGTAGCGGTCGACACCCTGACCCGCGACATGATTCACACCGATCCTGATGAGCTGGACCCCTATGTGAGCCTGCACGGCCGGCTCAAGGCCGCAGCACTGTCTGCCGAATCGAGCATTCGTCTCCTCCGCGCCGCGGCGGAGAGTCTGGCACCCACCAAAGGAGCCTTGGTATGACCACCCAGTTCAATGATCAGGTTGTCTGGCGCAAGTCCAGTCGCAGTGACGACGGCAACTGCGTCGAGGTCGCCAGCACCCTCGGATCGATCCTGGTACGCGACTCGAAGGACAGCGCCGGACCGGTGCTGCGATTCGGTCCCAAGCAGTGGCGCGTTTTCACGCAGGACGTGTGTGGACGCGGCTTCTCGTCTGTGCCCGCGCGGGAGCAGTAGGAGAGCCCCAGCGTTCCATGGCACCGCTCCTGGCACGTGGCGGCCGAGGCCGGCCTTGCGGTCTCGGCGACGCCCACCCAAGCCCGCGCTGACGCTGCGTTACCCTGTCGCCACGATGGCAGCAGTGGGTCGCGGGACGTCACCGGCCTCGACTGAGAACGCCCGGCTAGGGCGCCCATCTGCTGCAGTCCGACGAAGTTCACGGGGAAGGTCTGTCGGTGCCTCGTCATCCGGAGACGGTGATCACGCCGAACGCACAGCTCGCGACGAGACGCGCGGGCTTGTCGTCGCCGCGGCGACCCGGACAGCGCATGTCCCGGACAGAGCTGGCCGACGCCGTGAACATCGCCCTCGATCGGCTCTACCCGGGCCACGACCTCACCGCCCAGTATGTTGACCACCGATGGGTTGGCAAGCTGGAACGCGGAGAGAGCCGATGGCCCAGCGAAGAGCGGCGTGCCGCGCTACGACTCGCCCTTGACGCCGCAAGTGATGCCGATCTCGACCTCTACAGCCCTCGGCGCTCCAGCAGCGGAATACCGGACGCCGTGGACCGCCAACAGGTCGCCCAGTCAGGTTCACATCCCGACCTGCTTCCCGCAGGCAGTCTGCTGCAGCTCGAACACTGCGCGCCTGCGCTGTCCAGCGGTGACGTGCACCGAACAATCCCCGTCCCGACAGGACAGCACTTCCCTGGAGCGCTCATCGACGTCGAGGTATACCCAGCGGTCGACGACGGCCGCGTCCTCGCCACCATCCCCCCTTGCGGCGCGCACCGGGGGTGGCGCCGGTCGGTTCAGCGGCGGCTGATCTTGGGGCACGTAGACACACTGGATCGTCCTGGTGTGTTCGCGCTCGACTCTCGACAGGCGGATCGGCACCTGATCGAAGCCGGTCGGGACGCCCACTTGCTCATCCCTCGCGCGTACCAGCTCGACGCGATCACCACCGGCGTCATATGGGCGGTAACGAACCTCGACCTGTCGCTGCTGCTGGACGACGCCCGTTTGGACGCCGCCCGAGCCGCAGCGTCGCCGTACAGACACCTGACCCGGTCCGCCGCCAGCCACGACATCGCCGAGGACCTGGAATCAGTGTCGCGGCTGTGGATGGGATCAGCGTTCTGCGCCGACCACATCCGCCGCCACAGCCATGTCCTGTCCGACGTGCCCGTCTACTGGACCCGGGAGCAACGCGGGGAGGAAGCCAGCACGTGGCTGCTGTTCCGCCACAAACTGCGCTACCTGCGCGACACCGCCGAACGGTTCCAAAGCAGCTCCCAACCGATGACGAGGATGTTCTGCCTACCCCCGCACGCGGTAGCCGCGTCCTCGATGTCCGAACGGATCCTGCTGCTGCTCGCCATGGCATTGATGGAATCCGTCGGAATCCACACCGCGGTCACCGATGACCCGGAGTACACCACGCTGCCCGGCCTTGTCATGGACAAGAGACGCGCAATCATGGCCACCTGGATTCGCGCCGATGACGTCTGGCACGTCGATGTCACCGACGACTCCCACACCATCGCCACCTACCGTGACGCTCTCGGCGACGTGCTAGCTCACTCCGTGACCGCTAGCGACACCCCCGGCGGACGGCTCCGCCACCTGGCCGACCATCTGAGCCTCGACTGGCACTGGCTGCAAGGCCGCTGCGCCGACCTCGGCCAATACGGTTTCGCCGGACTCGCCGAGCCCCGCAGCCGACTACTCTCCCTCGACGGCGTCGACCAGGCATGCCGCTTCATCGGCACCATGCCGTAATAGGCTTCCCGCACCCGCCGCGACCGCCGGAAGGAACGATCGTGTCCCCGACCCCGCCAGAACTCGTGCCGAACGTCGTCGTGTTCGGTCTTGGCGGCACGATCGCCATGACCAGCGGCACCGGCGACGGCGTCAGCCCCACTCTGTCCGCTCGCGACCTGGTCGACGCCGTACCCGGACTGGCCACGACCGGAATCGACATCAAGGTGGTCGACTTCCGCCGCCGCCCCGGCGCCTCCCTCACCTTCGCTGACATCACCGCGCTCGCTGCAGCGGCGACCCGCGAACTCGCCGCCGGCGCCACCGGCGTCGTCGTCACCCAAGGCACCGACACCATCGAGGAAACCGCCTACCTGCTCGACCTGCTGCACCACCGCCCCGAACCCCTGGTCGTCACCGGTGCGATGCGCAACCCCACCCTCGCCGGCGCGGACGGACCCGCCAACCTCCTCGCCGCGATCCAGACCGCCGCCTCCCCCACCACGCGCGACCAGGGCTGCCTCGTCGTCCTCGCCGACGAAATCCACGCTGCCCGCCGGGTCGCCAAGACCCACTCCACCCACGGCGGCACCTTCCGCTCACCGGACACCGGCCCCATCGGCTACGTGGTGGAAGGCACCGCGCAGCTACTGACCCACGTGTCGTACCGACTCACCATCCCCACCCCGCACCAAGACGAGCGCCCCCGCGTCGGCCTCTACACGGTCAGCCTCGACGACGACCCGGCCCTCCTCAACGCCATCGCCGACCGCTGCGACGGCCTCGTCATTGCAGGCTTCGGAGTCGGCCACGTACCCGAACCCCTCGTCGACCCGCTCACCACCCTCGCCGCGCACATCCCGATCGTCCTCACCTCCCGCACCCCGGCCGGCCCAACACTCACCCACACCTACGGCTTCCCCGGATCCGAACGAGACCTCCTCACCCGCGGACTCATCCCCGCCGGCTGGCTGCACCCCTACAAGGCCCGCATCCTGCTCCGTGCCCTTCTCGCCGCACAGACCAACCCGCAGGAGATCGCCACCGCATTCGCCGTCGCCGGCAACCGCGCCGAACCGTCCTCGTGGCCCTGGCCCAGCCCATTCCAGACCGCCGATCGACCGGAGGCCCCAGCAGCGCATGCGTAGCCACAACCTCACCCCAGGACGCATGATTGGCGTGGTCTTCGATCACGGCGACGACTTCTTCACAGCCCTCGGCGACGCCTGCCGCGCCCACGACATCAAACAGGGCTACATCCCGATGTTCATCGCCGGCCTGTCAACCGCCAAGATCGTCGGCACCTGTCAACGCCTCGACAATCCCGACGCCCCCGTCTGGACCCACGTCGACCTCACCAACGTAGAAGCACTCGGCGGCGGCACCATCGCCTGGGACGACACCAACCAGAAGATCCTCCCGCACATCCACATCACCGCAGGACTCAAGGAACACAGCGCTACCGCTCACACCAGCCACCTACTGGACGCCACCGTCCAATTTCTCACCGAAATGCTCATCATCGAGGTCGCTTCACCCGCCATGCGTCGACTACCAAACCCTGGCCTTCACGACGTTCCACAACTACATCTCAACTAAGCGCCCCCGGACCGGGCTTCGGAGGGAGGTACAAGGTGGCCCGCCATCCCGACACCGTCATCACGCCCAACACGCTGCTCTCTGAGGCCCGTGAACGGCTTCCATCACCACGGCGACCCGAGCAGCCCATGTCTCGGGCCGAGTTGGCTGATCTCATCAACTCCGCCCTCTCGCAGCTCTACCCCGAACGAGACCTCAGCGCCCACTACGTCGACCGCCGCTGGGTAGGCAAGCTGGAACGTGGGGAACATCGCTGGCCCAGCCCCGAGCGCCGTGCCGCCCTGCGACATGTCTTGGGCGTCACGCACGACGTCGACCTCGGCTTGTACATTGCACGACGCACGACTTGGAGTGCAGCCATGCGCGCGCCGCAGCTGGCCGCGCCCCAGAGCAGGATCAACGAATTTTCGGCTTCTACGCTCCTCGGCTACGGCTCGGTAACCATAATCACCCCCTTGAAGCAAGAGGCCGTCCGCGCCCGGCCAGTTGTAGCTCTAGAGGACGTCGTCGGCGCGCAACGTCTCGGCGATCTCGCCAAGACGCTCGCGCTCGACACGCGATTCGAAACCGTTCCAATTGGCGGCGAGGTCGATCTCAATCGAGGGAACCTAGTCGTCATCTGCGGGCCTAGGCTGTCTCGACGGACCGCCGCCATCCTCGACCAAGACCCACGCATACGGTTCGAGCCGACCCCGAGCGGAATCTGGACCCTGCGTGACAACGAGACCGGTCTTGTGCATCGTTCCGGCCTGGATGAAACACCCGCCAGGAATTGGGACGTCGCATACCTCGGCCGCCTTCCCCGCCTCGACGGCAAAGGAACACTCATAATATTCACCGGCATACATCCGCAAGGCTCTCTCGGCGTCGTCCATCTGATAACTACCACAATCCACGAGCTGCATCGGGAGACAGCGGAGCACTGCTTCTCGATGCTCGTCGGCACGCAATTTTCCCCAGACACAGGAGAACCGGTGCGCGTAGACCGACTAACTCCCGTGTACTGGCATGAGGGAGCCCCAGCACCATGCGCGTAACGATCGCAACCGAACCCGCCCCCGGCCACCAGAACGAAGACTTCGCCGCAGCGACCGGAAACGCTGTCGTCCTGCTCGACGGCGCTGGACTGTCTGGCGTCGACGATGGCGGCTGCATTCACGGAGTTGCCTGGTATGTACGCCGACTTGGCGCTGAACTCATCGCCGGATTGGCGCACCAACACTCGTCGGGCCTCGTGCAGGTCCTAGCCGACGCTATAGACCACGTCGCTGCGGCTCACAACAAAACTTGCGACCTAAATCACCCAGGTACCCCATCATCGACCGTCGTCATGGTCGACATCGATGGGCCCCGCCTGCGATACCTCGTGCTGGCGGACTCGGTGCTCGTCATCAACGAACTGGGCAAGCGACATGTCATCAGTGATGGACGGGAAGCGGACACTGGACGTCGCCACCGCAGCGCCATGGATGCGGTTCCCGCTGACACGGCCGCCCACGATGACGCCCGTCGTACATACGTCGAGACCCTTCGTGCGTACCGGAACCATCCAGGCGGATTCTGGGTCGCTGCCGCAGATCCGCAGGCAGCATCTGAGGCGCTAACCGGAGAGGTAGATAGAAGTCGAGTCGAATCGCTTCTACTCCTGAGTGACGGCGCCAGCCGTCCTGCAGACAGATTCGGACTAATGACCTGGGACGAGCTGGCCGAGTTGGTGCGCACCGCCGGTTGCCCAGCCTTGCTGCACAAGGTCCGTGATGCCGAAAATGGCGACCCTCGTGGTCTTCGATGGCCAAGGGGAAAGATCCATGACGATGCCACGGTCGTCTACTGCGACTTCCGTTAAGGCTCCGGATAAGTGGGCCAGCTACAGATGCGCGGATGCGGCAGCCATCTACTCGTTTGTGGAGAACCAAGGGTTGCTGGTGGCGGGCGAGACAAGGGCGTGAAAATGCCGGTGCCACCGGGCGGCGAGGTCCGCTCGGGCCGCGGCGAAATAGTGGAATCACTACCAGCTAGAGCGCGTGTGGGATATGTGTTGGTCGGGTGTTTCGCACAGTGGGCGCGATCGATGGGCCGGACCTACTCGATAGACGGACATGTATCAAGTGCGGCGGTATCCGTCTGACCTGACCGATGCCGAGTAAAGTTCGTCGAGCCGATGCTGCCGTCGCCGCAGTGGAACCGGGGGGTGACCGAGCGGATCCTCACCGAGCTGCGGGAAGATGTCCGCCTGGCTCACGACCGGCAGTCCGTGCCGAAAGCGATGATCATCGACTCCCAGAGCGTGCAGGCCGCGGACACCGTGCACCACGACACTCGTGGCTACGACAGCGGGAAAAAGATCAACGGCCGCAAGCGGTTCATCGTCACCGACACACTGGGCCTGCTGGTCACCGTGTGGATCCTGGCCGCCGCCTGGCAGGACCGCGACGGCGCGAAGGGAGCCCTACTCGCCACGTACGCGGCGACCTGATCCGGCACGTGTTCGCCGACTCCGGGTTCGCCGGCCGTCTGGTTGAATGGACCCGCGACATCCTGCGCACCACTCTGGAAATCGTGCAGAAACCCGCCGACCAGCAAGGGTTCGTCGTGCACCGCCGCCGCTGGGTGGTGGAGAGGACCCTGGCCTGGCTGACCGCCCACCGACGGCTGGCCCGCGACTACGAAACCCGCCCCGCCACCTCCGAAGCCATGATCCGCTGGGCCGCCGTCGCCGGCATGCTCAGCCATCTCACCCGAGGCGGACCCGCCACCCGCCAACAACGCCGAACCTTCAACACACCCGACTAACAGACATGCGAAACGCTCTCTCAGATGCGGCAGTCACGGCCCCGTCATTCGCTCATGGCCGTCGTACTGCTAGGCAGTTTGTTGTCCTGGTACTCGAACAAGTAGAGCCCTCGCAAACCCCCGACAGCAATTGCGCTAGATCGGGGAAGCCACGCAGCACAAGAAAGACTTCCGTCAACTCTCATAAAAGCACGCTTTGCCCCGTTGTCCGTAGCAAACACTTCGAGCGTCCCTTTGCTTGTAACGGCCGCAAGATAAGAACCGGTAGGCGAGAAAGAGGTAGATGTCACCGGGCCAGCACAGCGAAGTGTAACCTCGGCCGAAGGCTGATCGATTTTGTGCAGACCAACCGACTCCGTTCCGTATGTCGTAGCCGCCCACGCCGCATCTGAGGATACTGAAATCGAGTCAGGTTGGCCTGGTATGTCGATTTTTTCAAGCATGGATTCAGCGACCAGATCCCAGACTTGGAGCGAGTTTTTGCTGTCACTGACGATAAGACGGGAGGAAGCCACAGCTAATAGTATCTTGCCGTCAGTCGTCCTCTTGAGACCCAGAGCCTGATCGAGGTTCTTCACTGCAGATCGGTCCGCGCTAATATCCCAGACCCGGAGGCTTCGCTCAGAGTCAACCGCCGCGAGCCATACACCGTTTGGGTCTGCTGCCAGAGATCTGATTTCAGGGCTACTGTCCTTGTTAAAACTGAACTCCGCTTGGAGGCGGGTAGATTTGTTCCATAACCGCACAATTTGCCCTCGCCCAATTGTGGCAATCATGCCATTGACCACAACCGCATCCCGGGTGGGCCCCGTCGGGCGAAGTTTAGCCGGTCGCAGTCTCTCTCCTGGTAACTCCTTTTCGTGGATGATGGTGCCGAGGCTCCGGCCGCTGGAGGTATTCCAAATTTGAGCGCCGCCATGTTGACCTGTGGTGACAACCCACATCTCCTCTGGCGCGGGACTGATGGTCGCAAGTCCCGCCTCAGCAGCGATTGGCGCTCGTTCTTCGGCAGCTTCCATATCCCAGGTGCGAACAGTGCCATCGCGGCTAGCCGACACCATCCACGTGGCATCGGGGGCAAACCGAACTGCTGTTATGTCGTCTGAATGGCCCTGGAGGCTAGCTAAGAGGTTCCGCTTCTGCGTGTCCCATACCCGTATCACCGCATCCTGTCCCGCTGCTGCCAGAAAGCGAGAGTCAGAAGACGAGTGAAGGGCAACCGCCCTACTGTCAGCCTTCTCTAAGGGAACCTTCCTACCTTCTTCTGTAAGGTCCCACAGCCTCACGTGCTCCTGATCGGCAGTCGCGATCCAGGTTCCGTCCGCGGCAAATCTGATCATCGTTACCCAGCCCGAGTGCGGAGAGAGGCTGAGATGAGGTTCCCAGGACCGCGTGTGCCAAACTTTGACAGCCTCGGCCCGCCCACCGCTCGCAAATAACCTCCCGTCGGCCGAGAAGGCTAAGCAGGTGACTTCGCCTCGGTGGGCGCTCAGGGTAGTAACGAGGCTTCCATCTTGAGCGTTCCAAATGCGGGCCGTACAGCCACTGCTTGTTGCCACCCACGATCCGTCGGGCGAGACCGCTATTGCGCTAACTGTGGCAGCATGGCCTGACAGTTTGTGGATAAGACTCCCTTGCGTGGCGTCCCATACGAGTGCCTCCGGGTGGCTCCCAGCCGTCAGGAGCCATCGGCTATCAGGAGAACAGGCGACAAGCCTAAATGCCCCTGGCTGTGCTCGAAGTTGTGCCAGAAGTTGACCACCTTCCACATCGCGCAGCTGCACGCTATCTGATCCGGCAATAGCTATCCACATGCCGCTAGCCGCTACCGAAACGGTGGATATCGAGCGCGCCTCTCCGTTGAAGAGAACTTTCGCCTGACCTGATGAGCTATCCCATAGGCGAACCTTTCCATCTTCACCAGCCGTCACAAACCAGTCGCCATCCGACGAAGTCACCACTCCCAACACGGCCCCAACATGGTCAACAAGTGTCCGTCGCATCGCCGGGTGCGGGAGGTCTGGCAGGGGCAATGCGTTCACGAGGCGAGGTCGGTCGAGAGCATGTCGGAGAGATTGGACTTGCTTTTTCCAGCCAGAGCTATCGCCGAGTCTGCTGTGGAGAACGTCGACTAACGCTTCTCGGGGTTCAGTAGGTTGCAAGAGATGCGACGCACGAGCCAAATCTGCGCGAAGTTGGCTAGCACCGCCGTACGCCTGGGCGACCGCGCCGGGCCAGAAATGCTTCGAATCTATTAGCGATAAGTCACTGTACGGCGCGGCTGGCCCAAAGCGTATGAGCCGTTCTCCAACCCACCGAAGGTTAGTGGCTATTGCAGCTGCGTCTGACGAGCGGTTAGCTGCTACCAAGTGGCTAATTATGTGCTCCCACAAATAGTGGTCTCGATTACTGAGATCCCACCACTGCGTCTGCGCAGGGCCTTCACCAGGCGTGCTGACGATGGGGAGTCCTTCGGCAATTGCGTCTACGAACTTACCATTAAGTGCGCGCAGCTCCGATGCACCCAACTCCGCACGAAGGAAGTCCCGCACAACATCGTGCATGGAAAGCGCATCGTCGCCTTGAGATGCCACGTTCAGAAGTGCCAAGTTCATCATACGGCGACATAGTGATCGCGTCTGAAGTGCCGAGAGCCCTGCCGTGCTGGCCCACAATTTGCCAATGACCTCAATCGGGATCACTTCATCCTCGGCAAATATGCTCAACTCTGCCAATCGTCGAGCACCATCTTTAGTAAGGAGTTTAGTGCTCGCCTCGATCGTCGCGCGCACTGCTCTTGATCGCTGCTCAGGCACGTTCAGGTCAAGTTCCACGACATCCTTGGCAATAAGGTCAACCTGAGCAGGCCCGCCATCTTGTAGGAGACATAGAACCTCGGCAGCGACCTCCGATGGATCCCGACGATGGGTCAACTCATCTGCGAGGACACGGTTTACCAACCGAAGAAGTAGCGGCCAGCGCCCGGTTGCCGACAGCAACCCGCGCAAGGTCCTTGGCTCCATAGGAGGAAGCTCCCATGTCAGAAGCTGGCGAGCTTGCGCTGGAGACATCTGGTCGACCCTGATGGCGATCGCCTGCGACGGAAGAACGGCTGGCAGGCGTGTGGTGATCAGTCGTGCACACTTTGATCCGTTTACCAGGAAGGGAGCAACCTGGTCGTCGTTCCAGACATCGTCAATGAGAAGCAGCATCTTTGGGCGAGCATCTAACGCCCTGCCGAGGTGTTGTCCAGCAAGCCTCGGATCCGCATAAGTTGTTCTCTCACCTGTGATCAAATGAATGGCGTCATTCACTCGTCCAGCGATTGCTTCTGACGAGCGGAGGTCACGCCCTAATGTTATTTGATAAATGCGATTCTTGAACCGTTTCTTTATTCGCCTGTCCGAACAAACCACCGTGGCCAGAGTGGTCTTACCGAAACCTCCGGCTCCGTGGAGCGCAGTCGTAATTCCAACTGCGCGACCATCGCTTCGAGTAAGGCCCCGCACAATCTCTTCCACTTCTTTCGGCCGCCCCACCACCCATCCAGGCGGGTCGTGCATCGCAGGTGGTGGTGGATCTCCCTGCCCTTCGATCGCCGGCCCCTGCGATCGCACGGAGACGACAGCGAGGAGCGAACCCGCGATCGTCAATGCGGCAATAGAGATCAACGGCTCTTGGACAATGAAATCCAAGACATTGGGTAGTTGCTTGTCGCCGGACGAGAGAATATTGATGGCGAAGCCTGACAGGTTGGCGACGAGCAGAACTGCGATTGGCAGCATGAACGCAATGCCTGACCTGATCCAGCGCCGCCTACCCACCCGAACCTCCCAAAGCGACGAATCAGTAGTGTGGCCGGCCTTAAGGGCGGTCGACCATGATTACCCAGTCCAAACACCTTAGTACTGCGCGGCAACTACTGCGTGCCCGCGGCTACTGTGCCCCAGCGGCTGCCTCGCCCTCGTCGTCACCGCCCCCGCCTACGGATCAGAAGGTTAGGGGTTCGAGTCCCTTCGGGCACGCCTTGGATAACTGCAGCGGCGATGGCACCGTCAGGGCCAGGGCCCCGGCAAAGTCGTCAGGTGATGCCGAGTAGTGCCAGCGGGCGGGTGCTGTCGCGGGCGTGATGCCGGTTCGCGGCGGCGATGTTGGTGATGCCGGCGGTGCGGAGTGCGCCGATGGCGGCGTTGCGGAGGGCGGCCATGACTTGTGGTCCGCTGCCGGTGCGGATCTGGGATCGGTCTTCGTCGTAGGTGACGTCTCGCACCCAGTGGACCTTGTTCTCTATTGACCAGTGACCACGGATCCATCCGGCCAGTTGGGCGGGGCTGGCTTGGTGCACGCGCAGGTCGGTGATGGCGTAGACGGTCTCGGTGGTGAAGCGTTTTGGCTGGTCGAGGCGGCGTCTGCGGCGGCGGATCTGCAGGGCCTGGGCGGCGTGCGGGAACTCGATCCCGGTGGAGATCGTCAGGATCTTGCAGGTGCGGATCTCGCGGCGGCCGTGGCCGCGGTCGGTGTCGCGGGTGGCATCCGGGACGGCTCGCCAGGGCAGGCTGGCGAGTTGGGCGTGCAGGCTGGGCTGGTTGCCTTTGACGGTGAGGATCCAGTGGGCGTCGCGTTCGGCCAGGTAGGCGACGTGGTCGCGTTGGCAGTGCAGGGCGTCGACGGTGATCACGGTGTCGCGGAGGTCGCCGATCTGGTCCAGTAGCGGTGCGAAGCGGGTGATCTCGTTGGTCTTGCCGTCGACGTCGGTGCTGGCCAGTACCACTCCGGTGGACTGGTCGCAGGCGGCCAGGACGTGCCGGGCCGCAGTGCTGGTGGTGCGGGAGCCGCGCAGGGCCTTGCCGTCGACCGCGATCGCCCGCCTATCCGCTGACGGTGTGGCTGTGGTCCGGCTGGCGAGCCAGCCGCTGACGGCCGCGGTGAGCAGGTCCGGGTCCAGGGCCTGTAACAACCGGCGGATCATCGCCTCCGACGGGCGCCGGTCCGGGGCGATGCCCAGCGCGAGCGCGGTCGCAGCCGGGACGTCGGCGACCCACTCGGCGATCGCGGTGTAGGAGCGGTAGCCGGCCGCCACGGCACAGACCGCCGCGGTCACCACGACTGCCAGCCGGTGCCGGACACCGCGGCGGGCGCGGGGATCCGGCAGGTCGGCCAGCGCTGCGGGCAGTCCAGCAGCGGCCTCGGGCACGGTGACATCCGGTGTGCTGGACACAGACGAGATCAGCGATGATGGCAGGGCGGGCATGACTCACTTCGGACGATCAACAAGGCGTAGAGAACCTCGATGATCATCTGAACGGGTCATGCCCGCCCTGCTACCACCAGCAAGGGCGCGTCTACACCAAGCGGATCAAGCCGGACACCCTCACGACTTTGCCGGGGCCCTGCCGTCAGGGCAACGCGTGTGTTGCTAGGTGATCGAGAGCAACCGTCGTCATTGCCGCGAGATCGTGGCGGGTGAGACCAGCGGTCTGGACACGAATCTGGGTAGCCAACCGCAGACCTCGGTCGTGGAAGAAGACCGGGTGCCGCCGGCGTGGCTGATCACCGTTGGTGATCCGTGCGCGCCAGTCGGCCAGAACACCGGGGTCGGCGGGATAAGCCAGACCATCGTGCTGGTTGGCGTGCAGGGCCGCCGCAACCGGACTGCACCCCTGCGCGTTCAGCGCGTCCCGGATGGCTGTTAGTACCATCGCTGGCTGCAGCTTCACGGCTAGATCATGTGCTTCGAGGAGTGCGGCCTGCCCGTCGGCTAGGACTTCCACGCATGGGCGGAGCAGCCACGGGCGCTGCGGAGCGCCACGGCCTTCGCAGCGTACGTCCACGCCGATCCGGGCGTCGCCGGATCCGCGGGGGTGCCGGCGCCATGCCATGAACATGGGGTTGCCGCCGCTGGTGCGTGAGGCGCGGGCCCCGCTGGCATCGTGGGCGCGCCGCAGGTCGGCGTTGACGGCCGCGGCGGTTCGCCGGCTTACGAGGTCTGGGACATACCAGCCGGTGGCTTGCCCGATGAGACCGTCGGCCTCGGCGTCCCAGGTACGTAGAACAGAGGCTATCTCGCGTGCCAGCCACGCGGCATGGGCGTCATCGCAGGACTGCCAGGCGTCGAAGAGGGCGGTCAGACTCAAGGGCTGCCACGGTGCCGGCGGGGTTGCTTCGTCGCCGTGGAGGGTGCAGTAGAACCGTCGTGGGGCGGTTGGCTCGACGTTCTCGGCCCATACGTTGTACCGGTCGAGTTGGTCGCCGTGAACGTCGGATGCGCCCTTCATCTCCAGCACGGCGACCGGCTTTCCGCTGTCCTGCCGCCGTAGGACCAGGTCAAGGCGGCCTTTTCCCTTGCCGGCTTGGACCTCGCGCTGACAGGTGTAGGGCCCACCGTGCAGGTTCAGTAGGCGCAGCAGGGGCCGCGGGTCTATTTCGAAGAGGAAGGCAAGCAGGTCGCTGGCAGTGTTCTCGTGTGCGACCAGACGTCCGAGGGCATTTCGACGGCGCTCGCTGGTCTCCGCCTCGTCAAACTGTTTCATCTGCAACCACCGTTGTGAGACAGGGCCGTTGGCAAGACGGCTCTGGTATGAGGAGCCAGCCCGCTATTTCACGTACGCGGACAGGCGCCAGGCTTCAGCGAGCGTCGGAGTTGCTTCCGATCCACTCGTCGGGGATCAGAGCATCGCCGCGCCAGTTGTGGCGTACGGCCCGCTGGAACCAGGGTTCGGGGAGGTCAGCGTGATCGCACACGATGATTTGCATGTCGGGTGCCAGCTCATTGGCGACGTCTCGCATGAACTCGAACAGGCGACGTACGGCGGCACGGTCATCGTCACGGCTGGGGATGCCGCGGTGCTGGTCGACCTCGGACGGGTAGTACGCCTGAGTGGGCTGGTCGAGCATGAGCAGGTGGGGCACCGGTCGGCGCTGGCGAACAAAGTAGCGGTGCAGTGCGAGGTGGGCGATGAGGTGGTAGCCGATCCAGTTCTCGGCGCTGCCGATGCGAAACAGCGGTGCTGGCCCGCTGTCGGTGTCGATGACGACCGTGAGGCGGTGCAGGTCGAGACGGATGTTGCCGCCGCGGTGCTCGAGTTCAAGTCGGTCCGCCCAACGGGTCATGTCGGCGCCGACGACGCCGAGCCGTGAGGTTACCTGCTCACGTTCTTCGTCGGGGTCGAGGTCGGCGGCTAGACGGTCGACGTTGCGACGGGCTATTTCGACGCGGGTGCGTAGATCGTCGAGGGTGTTTTCATCTCCGGCTTGGCGTAGGCGGGTTAGGTATAGGTCGATGCGTCCCTTGGTGAAGGCTCGGTCTTCTCCACGGCTGCGGGCCGCATCGAGGGCGGCGTCAGCGGCGCGGATTCCGGCCAGGGCAGCGTCGGCTCCGCGTAGCTCTTGGCGGACGCTGTCGGCGTGGCGCTCGAGTTCGTGGAGGGCAGCTACACGTCGCGGCTGGGCGCTCTCGACGGCCCGGAGCTGGCTCCGAAGATCATCAAGGGTCTGCTGCAACTCGCTGATCTGGGGATCGGGCTCGCCCAGGCCGTTGCCGCATATCGGGCAGATGTCGGCGTCGACGTGACCGTTGGGTTGCACTAACTCCAGGCTTTGCAGCCGGCCGGCACCGACGCGGACGGCTGTCTGGTAGTCGCGCTCGCCACGAGCTTGGTCATCCAGTAGTGCGCGTTGCTCGCCGATGACCCGCAACTGTCGGCGCAGGTTGTCGCGGCGCTGTTCGAGTTCCCGGCGTCGGGTGTCGTTGTTGTGGTCGATGGCTAGGTCGACGGTGGGGGTACCGAGGGCCTGTGTCAGCGCTTCCACGGCAGCGTCACGGCCGTCGACGTCCGTGCTGACGATGAGCCCTTTGGCGTGGGCTTCGTTCAGCAACGCTCGGAGCTCGACCTCTACGTCGCGGTTGAGTCTCTCGGCAGCGGCCAGGTCGGCCTCAAGGCGGCGAAGCTGGCGGCGAGCGGTCTGCAACTGCTGGCGCCTGGCGGCTTGGTCGCCCGGCACGGCGCCAAGGAAGTACGGCAGTGTGTCGGTGATCGCCTGGTGGATCCCGCGGTCGCCTTGCCGATGGAACAGCAGGTCGCGGTTACCAATTTCGCCCTGGCGTTGCAGGCATAAGAGCAGTGCGTGGCCGAGGTGGGCCTCCAGAGGGGCACGTAGGGCACCGGCCTCGGGGAGGTGCAGGTTCTCGCCGATCCCGATAAGCCGGCCGAGCTGCTGGCGGACGGTGTCGGAGTCGACGTTGACCATCAGGTCGGCGTGATCCAGCGGCTGCAGATCCGCGCCGAGTTCCAGCATTGCTTGTTGGGTGGAGGCGCGACCGGCCCGTGGGGCTGGGCGGGCGACGAACGCGCGGGTGGTGGGTAGCTGGACAAGCACCGCGTACCACGAGACGGTGTTGGTAATCGGCCCAACTGGCATGGTGACGGTGTCACGGCCCAAGCAGAACTCGGTGATGTCGAGCAAGGCACTCTTGCCGGTGGCCGACCAGCCGGTGACGATATTCAGCTCACCGGGCCGGAAGTCGACCACGCGCCGGTCACCGGCTCGGTTGTACAGCACGATCGCTAGCAGATTCATGTCGTCAGGGCTCCACACCGAGAATCGCGAAGGCGGTGCCGGGCTCGTCAGCCTTGGCCAGCCAGCGGCCCACTAGTTGTGCACTGCGCAGCAGTTGCCGAAGCTCAGGGTCGCGGCTCTTCCCGACCGCGCCGCTGAGCCCGCCAGCCTCAACGGTCAAGACTCCATGGCGCAGCCCGAACCGGAGGCCCTCCCGGACCGTCGGCGTAAGTGCCCGCGCCCGCGCCGCGAAGCCAGTGTGCAGCAGAGCGTTGCGGGACACCCACGAAGCGAGGTGCGTCGTGGTGCTGCGGGGCAACGCCTGGCGGGTGCTGCGGTGCAGTACCAGAGGTGCGACGACAAACGCCAGGGGCCAAATCATCGTCCGCTGCCGTTCAGTACGGTAACCAGCTGCGGCAGCGGCCAACACAGTCGCCACCATCGCTGGGTTGAGGTACGCCGCCGCCACCTGCGGTCGATCCTGCCAAGCTGTCACTGGCTGGCCGCCAGCAGCAACGACCCAACCCTGTCGGCGAACTCGGGATGCCAACCCACCCGACCCGCATCGGCGAGTTCGTGGTGCTTGCCCCGGCAGAAGAACGACTCGTCGTAGCGGTCGCGAACCCGGATGCCGGTGCGATCGAGAGTCTCGCGCAGCAGCCGCAGCCCGGCCCGCCGCTTGGCATCCTCGTCCGCGTCGGCAGGTAGCTCGGCCACCATCCACTCGTACTCGCGTTCCCACTCGTCGCGTAACCGTGCCTCAAACGCTTCCAACTCATCGAGGCCGATGAGGTCGTCATCGATCCAACGAGCTGTCTGCGCATACGCCCGGTAGTAATCGATGATCGCCTTCTGTATCAGCCGTGCCGGTGTGCCGACCCAGCGCAGTTGCTGCACGAAGCGCCGGTCCAGGTAGGTCACTTCTTCGGCAGGATCGAAGTGCTCCGGCTGCACCAGCGTCGGAAGGTTGTCGCGAGTGAACTGGTCACGCAGCTCATCAATCTTCACCGCGACATCGACGGCGTTGACCCGTCGTCGACGCCCCTGCAGCAGGTCGACGACCTTGGCGTGCCACCACGACCACAGCAACCCCATGAAGGTGTCTTCGTGCCCGCGTGGCAGCGCCCAGCGCAGGACCCGACGCACCGCATCGTCCAGATCGCGAATCAGAGGTGCGGCATCCAGCAGATAGATACGGGCGACGAAGACTGCGCGCACTGCGGGGTCAAGGTCGAGGAACTGGCGACGCCAACTAGCGCTCACCTCGGCGGTCGAATCCGCTGCCGCGGCCTCCAGCAACGCCAGCGCCCGCGTGACGTCTCGTTCCAGCGGTCGTAGCGCCGCTGCGGCGCTGTGCGGTCCCGCGGTCTGCGTCGTCACCATGGTCAGCGTCGGGCCCTCCGGATCACCGACGTCCTGGGTTTCCATCCACGCTCTGAGCGTGCGCCATATGTCGACGTCCTTGTCACCCAACCCTCGGCCGGCACGGAGGTGATGCTTCAGCTGTAACAACTCAGTAGGTGTTCCGTCTCGCTCCCAAGCGACATCGTCGTGCAACTCCAGGGTGATAGCACAGTCCGGCCTCTCTTCGGACCGCCGCAGCAGCTCAAGCAACGGCCACTGTGACTGGTACAGGTAGCCAAGTGCAGATGGTGCGGCGTTGTGCAACGACGACGACACGACGCGTAGTGTCGCGGAGTGAGCCGATCATGTCCAGGCTTCCGTCGCTCTTTTGGCCGACGGGCCGGGCAGCAATCCACTGTTCGGCAGGGCACTCCAAGATGACGCGAGGGACTCTCGGTACGACGAGTTGACAGCACTGCCGAAGCACGGCTCCCCGCTGAGCGATCGTGGCTACCTGGACCCGTCGGGCTCTGCGCCGACCTGACTCCGTCGCGGCCCGGTAGATCGCGTCAAGCGCTGCGTTGACTGCGTCGGCCTGTTCGCTGCGGGACATGCACTGGCCAGGACGTGTCGGCGAGGGGAGGCATCGCCGGGCACCGCTGAAGACGGTGTTCGAGTGTTCGGGCTGGTCATGATGTTCGGTTGGCGAGGCACTGTCTCTCCCCTCGACCAGCTTGCGGCCATACCGACTATGCCAGCGACTGTCTAGATCACACGCTTCCATGATGTCACGGACGGAAGCGGACATGGGTTGCAGCAAAGTCGGACCGCAAGTCGGTATTCCCGCGCTGGTCACCATAAGTGATCGTGTGAAGCGTACTCGGTAGGGATTCATGCGGCAGGTGGGCCGCTCGTGCCCCACCGGCCTGCAGACGGCAGGTTCCGTCGGCCCTGCGTGACGCGGTACCTGCACTTGGCACTGCCAGTACCAGACGGCACGAGAAACATGAGATTGGAGCGCCGAGTGACGCACACAGCTGACGTACCGAGTTCCTCGGATCAGGTTGACAGAATCCGAGACGCCCTCGTGGATCGGCTCATCGCTGACGGCATGATCACCTCCTCGGTCGTGGAGGCGGCGTTCCGGGCGGTGCCGCGGCATGCGTTCGTGCCTGCTGGCACTCCACTCGCGGTCGTCTACGACATCGATCAGTCGGTGATCACCAAGACGGATGAGCACGGGGTGCACCTGTCCTCGGTCAGCGCCGCGTACATCCAGGCGCGCATGATCGAACAAGCCGGTGTCGGGCCCGGGATGCGGGTTCTGGAGATCGGTTCGGGTGGTTACAACGCCGCACTGCTGGCTGAGGTCGTGGGGGTGGACGGGCACGTCGTTAGCGTGGATATCGACGCGGACATCACTGACCGCGCCGAGGTCCTGTTACGCGAGGCGGGCTACGAGCACCGGGTACGGGTGGTGCAGGCCGACGCGGTGCACGGCGTGCCCGGTGAGGGTGTGTTCGACCGGATCCTGGTCACGGTCGGTGTGTGGGACATTCCTCCGGCCTGGCTGGAGCACCTCGCCTCGGACGGGGTGATCGTGGTGCCGCTGCGGATGAACGGCGTGACCCGGACGATCGCGTTGCGCCGCGACGGCGACCATCTGATCAGTACCTCTAGTGAGGTGGCGGGGTTCGTGCCCCTGCAGGGCGATGGTGCGCGGCCCGAGCGGATCTTCCGGCTACCTGACCGGCAGGGTCGGTTCGTCAGCCTGCGCTTCGACGTCGGCGCCCCGGACGACGTTCGTCAGCTGGATGGTGTGCTGGACACCGAACGCAGCGAGGTCTGGTCGGGAGTCACGGTCGGACACAGCGAGTCCTTCGCGGATCTTCACCTGTGGCTGGCCGGATTCCTGCCGGGTTTCTGCCTGCTCGCGGCGGACGACGGTACCGACCTGGCTGCCGAGCGTCGTTGGTTTCCGTTCGGTGTCGTGCGCGGTGACTCGTTTGCCTACCTGGCCTGGCGTCCGGCTGAGGGTGACGCGGGTGCCGAGCTCGGGGCCCGTGCCTTCGGGGCACACGGTAAGGACGCCGCGGCGGCGATGACGGAACAGATTCAGGCCTGGTATCAGCTGGCCCATCGCAGGCCGGCACCGACGTTCGCCTACTGGCCGTCCGGCACCAACGCCGGCAGTGCGCCGGCCAACGTGGCGGTGTTGGCGAAGACGTACGGCCTGCTCATGATCTCCTGGCCGGCGGCGAGCTAGCCGCCCTCGGCCGGGTGCGCCCCACCCCTGTTCGACCTACCCGAGGAGCGTGAAGACATGGCCCCGTTGCTGGAACTCGATCGCACGGACGTCCCTACCGCCGCCACCGACGACGACTTCGTGCTCGACATGCGGGTCGTGGAGTCCACGACCCCGCTGGTGGTCATGATGTGCAGCACGAGCGACGGTTGCGGCAGCAGCTGCAGCACGAGCGCCTGCACGACCAAGTCCTGCGACCCGGTCTGATCCAGGCCGCCTGATCCCGACGATGCCGTCGGCGCCCGCCTGGGCGCCGACGGCGCGGTTTCTTCGTTGAGGGGACGACGTTCGTGCCAGCTCCGCCCATCTTCCGTAGCGCCGGTGTGATCATGGTGCGCGCCTCCACGGATCCCGGCGATCTTGATGTGCCTTCGCAGCTGGACCTTGCCAGCGACGCCGCTGTGCTGGGCGAGGGCCTGCCGTGGCTGATGAAGACGTGGGCTCGTGCTGACGTCCGTGATGCCCTCACACTGGCGAGCCCCGCCCTCGCGCAACAGCTTGACCGCGTCAGCGCGGGTCCCGACACGGTGACGGCCAAAGTGGTTCGGCGGGCCGTCATCTCCGTCGCCGGCTACCTGCTGCGCTGGCAGCGGCGGGCGACACCGTTCGGTCTGTTCGCCGGCGTCACGATCGCCACCACCGGACCAAGCGGTGTGCAGGTAGGACGGCGTCACCGTGCGGTGGCGCGGGTCGACAGCGAGTGGCTGGCGGCCGTGATCGATCGGCTGGAGCAGCACCCGCAGCTGCGTCGTCACCTGCGAGTGATTACCGACAACACCGGTGTTGTTCGTGACGGCCGGTTTATCACCGCCCGCCGGGCCGACCCGGGCGGTGGCAAGGCGGTCCCGCTGCGCGACGCGTCCGTACGTTACACGGCGCCGGTGAGAGCGGCACTCGCCAGCGCCGCCGATGGCGTCCGGTACGACGATCTCGCCGCCGAGTTGGCCGAGCGGTTCCCCACGGCCCGGCCCGAACAGATCACCACCGTCCTAGACAACCTGTTGCGGCAGGGCGCTCTCATCAGCGCTCTGCGCCCGCCGATGACGGCCGTCGACGGTCTGACTCACGTGATCGAGACAGCGACAGCCGCTGGCGGCGAGCAGTTCGGCGACATCGCCGCCGTGCTGCGCGACCTGGAGATGGTGCGGCACCTGATCGAGGAACACAACACCCACGACGACCCACGGCAGGCGACCGCGCGCCGAGCCTCGCTCGCGCAGCGGATGCGCGGAGTCGTTGCCGCCAGCCAACACACGCTGGCGGTCGACACCCGCCTCGACGCCCAGGTCCGCATTCCCGAGCAGGTGCTGACGGAAGCGGTCGAGGCGGCGCATGTCCTGCTGCGGGTCAGCACCAAGCCGTTCGGGTCGACCGCCTGGCAGGACTACCGGTCCCGGTTCCGGGCCCGCTACGGCCAGGGAGCGCTCGTGACGGTGCGAGACCTGCTGGCCGACTCCGGGCTCGGCTACCCGACCGGCTACCTCGGTGCACCCCGCGCGCACCCGAGCTGGCGCAGCGTCAACGAACGCGACGCGACGTTCCTTGCCCTTATGCAGCGGGCCGCGCTCGACGGACGCGACGAGATCGTCTTGACCGACGCGGATGTCGAAGCGTTAACCGTGGGCGAGCCGGCAGACGTGATACCACCGGCACGTATCGAGCTCGGCGTGACGGTTCACGCCGCATCGATCGACGCCCTCGACCGGGGAGACTTCCGGCTCCGCTTCGCCGCGGCGCCGGGCGCGCCGACGAGTATGGTCGGCCGCTTCATCCACCTCTTCGACGACCACCAGCAGAGTCAGCTTCAGGCCGCCTGCGCGCCGGGCTCGCCGTACGGCGACGCGGTGGCGGTGCAGCTGTCGTTTCCGCCGCGTCGCCCGCACAACGAGAACGTCACCCGGGTCCCCCAGCTCCTGCCCGACGTCGTCGCGCTCGCCGAACACCCCACCGGTAATCCGATCCGCCTCGACGACCTGGCCGTCACCGCCGACGCCGACCAGATGTACCTGGTGCAGATATCCACCGGCCGCCGAGTCATCCCCCACATTCCCCACGCACTCGACACCATCGTGCAAAGCCCTCCGCTGGCACGCTTCCTCGCCGAGGTCGCCGACGCGCGCATCGCAGTGTTCGGCCCCCTCGACGTCGGTGCCGCCCGCACGCTGCCGTACCTGCCGCGCGTTCGCTATCGCCGCACGATTCTCGCCGCCGCACGATGGCTCCTCACCTCCGATCATCTGCCGTCGCGAGACGGCCACGGCTGGGACTCCGCGCTGCAGGCGTGGCGACGGCACTGGCGGGTTCCCGCCCGTGTCGTGCTCTGTCACGGCGAGTTCCGCCAGCCGTTGAACCTCGATGACCGGCTCGACCGTGCGTTGCTGCGCCATCGTCTGGCACAGGCCGAACGGGTGGAGCTGCGGGAGGACGCCCAGCCCGATGATCACGGGTGGATCGGCCGTGCCGCGGAGCTGCTGATCCCGATGCTCGCCGTCACGCCTGCGCGCCGGCCGCTGCCGTACCTCGCGCCGCCCGGCCGGCTTCAGGTGCCCGGCGGCGCGGGCGTGGTACAGGCGCGGCTGGCCGGCAACCCTGCGCGTTTCGACGACATCATCCGGCACCTCGCGTCGTTCACCGCGACGCTGCACGGCGAGGTGTACCGGTGGTGGATTCGGCGACAGCGCGACCTGGTCCGCATGGACGCCGACCAGCACCTCATCGTCGTGCTCCGGCTGACCGGGCGCGAGCACCACCCGACTGTCATCGCAGCTTTGGCCGCGTTCGCCGCTGACCTCGCCGCCCGTGGTCTGCCCGGCCAGTTGTCGCTCGTGCCGTACCAGGACCATCCCGGCCGCTACGGCTGCGACGAGGCGCTCGTCGCCGCCGAGGACGTGTTCGGCGCCGATACCACCTGCGTCATCGCCCAGATAGCAGCCGCCGCCGACCTCAACGTGCCGGCGCAGGCGCTGGCTGCCGCGTCCATGGCCCGGCTCGCCGCCGCGTTCGCCACCGACGGGACTTCGGGATATCAGGCCCTGCTCCAATGCCTGCCGCAGCAGACCGGGCCGCTGGACCGTGCACTGTGCGAGCAAACGCTACGACTGGTCGACCTACCTGTCGACGGGCGGCAGCCACAGTCACACACCGCCGGGAAGGCTGTCGTCGACGCGTGGCAGGCCCGCAGCACCGCCCTGCGTCGGTACTTCGACGCTCTCGCCGCGCAGCGTGACCCGTCCGGTGTCCTGCCGACCCTGCTGCGTGACCACCACATCCGTGCGCTCGGCGTCGATCCCACCTTCGAGCAGAGCACCAACCGTCTGGCTCGCGCCGCCGCACTGCGCGCCCTGGCCCGAACCACCCAGCAATGAACAGGCCAGCGACCACCACCACCGCCAGTGCCGAAGCCGGGACGCCGACGATGGAGGGTCCGGACGCCGTCCGCCAGTCGCTGGCCACCGGAGCGGCAGGCATCGCTCTGCTGCACCTCGAACGGGCCCTCGCCGGCACCGGATCCTGGGCAGACGCGCACGCGCAGATCCGGGCAGCGGCGACCGGACCGCTCGACGGCGGCCAACACACCGGCCTGTACTACGGCACCCCCGCCATCGCGTTCCTCCTGCACCGCGCCGCCGCGGCCGACGATCGCTACCAGACCGCGGCGGCGACCCTCGATGAACACGTGGCACGGCTGGCGCGCCGCCGCCTCACCGCTGCCACCGCCCGTTTGCGGCACGGTGGCGCCGGCTCACTCGGGGAATACGACCTCTTCTACGGCCTCACCGGCATCGGCGCACTGCTGATGCAACGCATGCCCCACAGCGACACCTTCGCCGACGTGCTGCGCTACCTGACGGTGCTGGTGCGCCCGCGTAAGCAGGACAATCGCCTACTGCCCGGCTGGTGGGCCGCCCACGACCCCGACCCGACCCTGCCGACACCCGGTGGGCACGCCAACCTCGGTATGGCGCACGGGGCGGCGGGCATCCTCGCCCTGCTGGCCCTCGCAATGCGTCACGGCCACATCGTGGACCACCACGCGGAGGCCATCGACCAGCTCACCCAACACTTCGACCGATGGCGCCAGCACGACGTCGACGGCGGCAGTTGGTGGCCGCAGTGGCTCACCCTCGACGACCTACACACCGGTCGCGTCAGCCAGCCCACACCAGGCCGGCCGTCCTGGTGCTACGGCACCCCCGGCATCGCCCGCGCACTCCAACTCTCCGCGATCGCCACGAACGACCCGGCCCGCCGCGCCGACGCCGAACACGCCCTCGCCGACTGCCTCACCGACCGTCACCGAAGCCGGCTCACCGACCTCGGCCTGTGCCACGGCCTCGCCGGTCTCTACGCCACCGCCCACCACGCCACCGCCGACGCTTTGGACCCCGCCCTCCACCACCAACTACCCGCCCTGGCCACCGCCATACAGACAGCCGCCCACCACCACGACCAGGACAGTAATGCCGGGCTGCTGACCGGCCACGCCGGCATCCACTTGGCCGCCGAAACCGCACGACACGGCACCACCCACACCGGATGGGACACATGCCTGCTGATCACCTGACCACCCCACTGGCCGCCAGCGTGCTCACCGTCCTCGCCGGCACCCCCCTGCAGACAGTCGCGGCGACCGCAGCCATCGATCCCACCGACCTCGCCGACGCCGTCGACACCTACCACCGCGCCGGCCGCGCCGCCCTCGCCGACGCCGAACACGCTGACGGCCACTGGTACCAAGTACGCGTCGAGTTTCCCGACTGGAACACCGCAGAGACGACCGCGGTCACCTCACTCGGCCCCCGCCTCGACCACCTTGCGAACGGAGGCGCCTGCGGCGGGTGGTGGTTCCTGCGCAAACATCCCTGCTGGCGCCTGCGCTTCACCCACGCCCACGTCGACGCCGTGAACCACGTCCTCGACGACCTCACCACCACCGGCGAACTCACCAGGTGGTGGCCCAGCCTGTACGAACCGGAAACCGCCGCCTTCGGCGGCACAGCCGGCATCCGCATCATGCACGACCTGTTCTGCGCCGACAGCCACGGCGTCCTCACCTACCTCCGCCAACCACAACCAGTCCTCGGCCGCCGCGAACTGTCCCTCCTCCTGCTCGGCGGCCTCTTGCATGCCGCCGGCCTCGACTGGTTCGAACGCGGCGACGTCTTCGCCCGGGTCGCCCAGATGCGCCCGATCGACCACATCACCGACAGCCACCTCGACGCGCTCACCGCCAACGTACGCGGCCTCCTCGCGGTAGCACCCGACACGGACAACGCCCTGTTCGCAGCCGACGGGGTAGTCCCCTTCGCCGCCCCATGGCACCGCGCGCACACAGACGCCGGACGCGCACTCGCCGCCGCCGCGGCAGCCGGCACCCTCCACCGCGGCCTCCGCGCCGTCACCAGCCACGTCGTGATCTTCCACTGGAACCGACTCGGGCTACCCGCCCACACCCAAGGCATCCTCGCCCGCGCCGCACTCGAAGCGTTCCTGCCGCGGAGCTGACCATGAACACCGCCCTCGACCCCGCCACCATCCGCGCCGCCGTCCGCCGTTTCCCACTGCTCGGCCGACCCCGACCCGCATGCCCCGCCCTGACCGACCGCGTCACCGAAGTCGCCGAACTCGCCGAAATAGCTGCCACGCACAACGACAACGGCATCGCCGAAGCGGCCCACGCCCTGAACAAAGCCGCGCTGATCGCCAGCGACTGCGGCCTGCCGGACCTCGCCTACCAATGGTGCTGGGACCACATCAACATCTACCGGCAACGCGGCATCCTCACCGCCCTGCAAGCCAGCTACCTGCTCGAACCCGTCCTCAACCTCGCCCGCCTACAGATCCGCGCCGACAACGGCCAGCCCGCACTGCACCTGCTCCAGGCGATGTACCAGGCCGTCACCACAGGCACCAACCTGGTCGTCGACGGCCGGACACTGCCACTGACCAACCTGACCGGCACGCGCGACGAGCTCGGCAAGCTGCGCCAGTGGACCTGGCTGCAACACCTCAGCGAAGGCATCCGCATCCTCGCCCTCGCCGGCCGGTGGGACGACGCCGTCGCACACGCCCACACACTCAACGGCATCGGCGGTCACCTCATGGAAGGACGACAAGCCACGATCATCGCTCACCTCCTGCGCGGAGACACCGACACCGCCCGCGTCATCCTCGATGACAGCGCCATCACCCAACCATGGGAACAACAGGTCGGCTCATGCCTGACAACGATGTGTGCAACGCCCGCGACAGCCGGCTCTGAAGTGTCCGCCATGGTCGAGCAGTTCCTCGCACAGGGACCCGTCACCGATTACGCCGTCTATCGCGTCCGATGGGGCCTCACGGTCGCCACGCTGTCCAGCAAGTACGACGAGGCCACCGCTCAACAACTCCTGCGCCACGTGGCCACTGAGGTCCTCGAAGAACCCGACGGATACGCCGCCCGGGAAGTCCTCGGCCACCGCACCGCCCTGCACCTCAAAGAGCCACATGAGCACGCTCTCGCCCACATCATGACAACAGCCGGTCTCAGGGCCGGCTCAATGTCCGAGGCAACCCTGCGGACTCTCCGCGAAGCAGTGCAAATCGCGAGCGATGCCCTGACATGCTCCGTCGGAAGTTGAGAGAAATGGGCGGACCCGAGTACGGCACAGCATCCGCGTCACGCCCTGCTTTCATCACACGATTCGGAACGCTGTGATGTCTACCCCATTGAGGCGGCCAACCTCGGCACGGCACCGGATCTATCAGATCCTCGTGCAACAGCCCGGGAGGCACTGGACGGTTCGCACACTGACCAATGCACTGGCGACGCACGCCAGCGTCAAAGAAACAGCCGTCCGCGACATGATCAACCTGCTGCTGAGCCTGCGACTGGTTGTCCTGATCCCGCATCAGCGAGCGATAACCGTCAGCCTGACCGCAACCGGCGAACGAGCCCTCACTGCCGCTGGGCCGCGCTCAGGCGTCGCCCGGGTCGAGCTGCCCTCAGCTCCACCTCCCTGCTGCGACAGGGCAGGCGGTGAAGGTCTCTCACCTCCACTCGAATCAACAGCACCTCACGGCGCACTCGGCGACGCGTGAAATCGGACCCCGGATCGGGCACCCACGCGCCTGAGCAGGGTCCGATTTCACGCGCCGACGACACATAGAACTGTGACCGCCCAGCATCAAGCGGAGATGCGCTCATCTGCGGCGATCCGCGCGTCGCTAAACGTGAGCGGGACGGCGCCCCGGCACGCACCCGGAACTGCCGAGATCAGTGCGTCAAAACAGCCCTGCGGAACTTCTCGGCGAAGTCGCGATACCCATTCGAGTAGGCGTCCTGCTCGCCTGCCGTGCGTTCGAGTTCCTGTCGGATCAGCCGGTCCGCAAGCTCGTAGTTGCCGTTGACTGCGGCTACGGCCGGCAACATGGCGAAGCGGACGTTGTCAAGGAGGAGATCAGAGCTGGCGATCTCACGGGAGAACGTGTTCCAGTCCGACCAGTGGTCGATGAAGGGCTGGCCGTAGGTCGCGACTGCATCAGCAAGGTCCTCCGCTACCGCCGCCAGATCGCCAGTCGCGGAGAAGTCCCACTGGACGAAGGTGTTCTGCGGCATCAAGTAGCCCAGGGGCCTGCTGACCGACGCTACGGGTGCCGGCCAACCGGCAGTGGGAACCAGGATGGCTTCTAGGGAGTCGTGCCTGATGCCGACTACGGGGTTGATATGCAGGACCTGAGGTAGCGACCACGTGGCGAGATTGAGTCCCAGCCATCCCGACGTTGCTCTGGAACCACTCGTCTGAAGCAGAAGACCTCTGCGCTTGGCGGCGAATCCGTAGCGGTGAAGCGCCGCAGCGCATGCGTCCTGACTCGCCCTTGCCAAGCTGGTCAACGTCCTCGTCCCAGTCTCTCGCCTTCGTCTGGGCCGCCGCGATTTGAGATGACGACACCCGGCCGACGCCGAGCGCCAGCATAGGAGACGAGAGACGCGCTTGATCTACCGCAGGTCGCGCGCCACCCGACGACGGTGTACGGAGACAATCGCCGCACACCGGCTCGTCAGGCCTTGAGCCCGTAGCTTGCAATGAACTCAAGGAAGTCCCGGGCGACGAGCTCGTCATCGCCGGCGTCGTGAAAGCGGAACCAGACCTGCTCGTGGCAGTGGCCGTCGCTCACCGGGAAGCCCCAGTGGTCGCCGGTGCCGACCGGGGCGACCGCGACGAAGCTGCGGTCGGGAAACTCCCGGTCGTTGAGGGTATGGAGGTCGTCCCACGACGAGGGCACCGGCACAATCGGGAATAACTCGACGAAGCCGAACGCGCCCCCGCCGTAGCGCATCATGAACGCCTTGTACTTGTCCGGCAGAGCTACCGCCATCTCCCGCTCGACGCTCGTAATTTCCTCCGGGGTGGCGGTATGGCCTTCGATAAGTGCCCACCCATACTCGGCTTGTTCCGCAGCCGACTTTCGACGAAGTGGTTCCGCCAGCGCCTCGAACTCCGCAAGCTCCATGCGCGGATACTACGCATCGGCCTTACGAACCGCCGGCTCACTCAACTGCCGCGAAGCGCTCGTCACGCAAGGTACCCCAGCCCACGGGTGCATCAGGGCGTGCCGATGAGTAGCGCCGGCTTCTCGTCAGACGACGGGATGGCGGAGGCGTCAAACGCCTGAAAAGAGCCTGAAGAAGCGGCTTACTCGCCGCGTGCCGTCGGTTCGGATCCACCGGTCTTCGCGAGCGAGAAGCTCTACTGCGCCGAGCTTGAGGATGGCCGCAGCCGAGCGTAGGTTGCGTTCATCGGTGCGAAACTGCACCCATGCCGCGCCATCGTCAAACGCCGCAGACGCCATCAACCGCTTCGTCCGGCGATTGACGCCGCTACCCCACAGTCGTGGCGACAGGTACGTCGACCCGATCTCCACACCGGCATCGTCGTCGGGGTCGAGGAGGAAGGAGCTAGTGCCTACCACGTCACCGGCGACTTCGATGACCCATGTCGAACGCAGGCCGTCAGCCAGGCGCCTCGCAAACCGGGTAGCCAGCGTGGCGGCTGAGTCCGGGGCCCCTCCGGGGATGTGTAGCCAGACGATCGGGTCATCCAGCACCCGGAACAGGTTTGGAGAGTCCCGCTCAGCGTTGTACGGGCGCAACACCACGTCACCGTCAACCATCGGGGTCCGCACCCTCAAGGGCCACTCCACCCAGGCATTATGCCCGCCAGAGCCAGTCGGCCTGCTGAAGCACACACGGAAGCCGGAACCATCAAGCGACGCGGTCGACGCGGTCGACGCGGCGGCCCACTCGGTGCACTCTCATGCCGCGACGAGGGCTTGAGGTCGCTCCGGTGCGCTGAGCGACCCCCGGACTCGGCCCGGCTTGAACGGGCTGCCACCCTCTCCGATTGCGGGTGCGGTCATCCGGAGCCAGCGCACCTTGGGCGAGGACAGCGGTCAGCGTACGGCGCGCTTCCAAGACGAACCACCGAGATCCTGAAGACTTCGTCACGGTGACGTCCAGGTGCTCTCATCTGCCGCCGCGCGGGCGTCAGGGGGCCGTACCTGCGAGACCGACACCGTCAGGCGACCGGTCGTGCCGATGTCACTACATCGGCTTCGGTCTCAACGTGGCGTTGCGGAACCCGGCGCCGGTCGCACCCACGGCGGTTCGCCCAGCAGTGCACGGCAAGCCGTCATCAGCTTCTGCTGGGCTTCGCCGATCCGGGCCTCGGCCTGTGTCATGTCCGCCTTGCCATCACTGCTCACGTCCAAGTCGCCGGCTTCCTGCGCAGCCTCCATCAACTCCAGGCCGGCGGCACTGACACCGGGATCGACCGAGCCGCTCGCCCGCACGCCCGCGAGGTGGTTCCCGGCCCAGAAGAGATTCTGGTCCTTTACCTGGTTCTCCAGATGGCCACAACCGGCACGGCTGGCACCGTCCGGGGTGGGCCGACTGGCAGATGGCTTTTCATCGGTGCAGGCGGTGAGGAGCAGGACGGCGCCCAGCATGCCCGCGGTGAGGAGACGGATCACGGGGCGAATCATAGGCCGGCGACCATGATGACCGGTGGCAACCCAATAGCCTCGGCGCGTGGATGACGAACTTCTTCGCCGGCTCCGCGCCGAACAGGCCCGGGCACTGCTCTACGACGCCGACCCCCAGCACGCGGTAATGCTGGCCTGCGACCTGCTGGTAGCCGGCGTGGACAGCGACGCCGTGGTGGCGCTCGCGGCAGAGTCAGCTCGGACACTGCCGGCGCATCACGCAAATCGACGCCTGGCGGCGGTCACCGCCGAACTCGGACTCCCGGAGCCGGAGCTACCGACGGCGGTGGCGCTGGTCGCGGCCGACACCTGCGAGCGGATCCTCGACCACAGCATCCCCGCTGAGGTGGGAACCCACCGTCTCTACGTGGTGGGACACGAGGGCAGCCCGCTGGACGACCTGCTCCCGACGGTCGCCGCCCTGGCCGCGCATCTCGAAGACGACCTCGACGGGCGGGCCGACGACGACCTGCAAACCCGGCTCGCCGCGCTGGCCCGGACCATCCTGAACCGCATGACAGCTGGAAATTCGGCTTGAGGCTGCGCTGCCCGGGGGAGGCATGGGCGACCGCCGACACGCGTGCGCCTGGTTGCCTGCTGCGCGACCCCATGCCCATGCCATGAAGATCGCTCACAGACCGCCCCGGCGATCGCAACCTGTCCAGGGCTCGGCTCTGGCAGCGGGCCGAGTACCGGCTGCGCATGCTCGCCGGACCGGGCGAGGAACGCAACCACCCCAAGCAGGCATTGCAGCTCACCGGCTACCGGTGCTGTGACCGGCGGGTTGTGTCCTGCGGGGCTGGACCGCAACGGTGTCAACTGTCGCCTCGATCAGCTGCTCGGAGAGCTCTCGCGCCACCAGCTGACGTGCACGGTTCTCGGCCGCCGGCCAACCGCGGCCCATAGATTCAGCCCAGCGCACCCACCCCAGCGCCCTGAGCACCACCCACGATGCGCTGGCCGTGGCGCCACGGCGTTCAGCGATCGGAAGGTCTGAGACTCAACTGCTAGCATCAGAAGCTCTTCGGCCTCACGTTCACGGCGTTTGCGGTGTGAGGTTGGGTTGTTGGTTGTTTCAGGCGGCCGGGGGGTTGCCACTTCGTCCGCGCGAGCGGTTGGAGTCCCCCGGTCGTTTCCACCGCTGGACAGTCGCGGGCAGGGGCAGCATGGAGATCCGGAACATCGGTGGTCAGCCGCACACCGACATCGCCGGGGCGGCCGAGTTCACACGTCGTTCCGAGGCGACGGTCCGACTCAAGACCTCACCCAAGCAACGCGAGCAGGGCTCTGGTTGGCCCGCGCCAGTCAAGCAAGACAAGAAGTCCTGGTTTCCCATCGACGAGCTGAATCGCGTCCGGGACATCCTACTGCCACAGATCGTCGAGTCCACGAGAGCACGTGTTCATCACGTTGACCTTGACGGCGACCCAGAGGAATTGATTTCCGCTTCCGAGTTTCGGAGACTTCTCGACATCAGCCAAGGGGCATGGGCCAGGTACGTCGATCTGAGCAGAGCGGCATGGAGACGCCAAGAGGATGGCTACCTGCCCTTCTTCGATGACGAAAAGCCGGCCCCCGTACAAGGCAAAGTTCGCTATTGGAAGCGCCGCCGCGCGCAAGAGTGGATCAACAACAGGGGCGCCAGTCTGCGAGATCCTGGACAGCCCGAGTGAACCACCGCTGCACTAGCTGACGAGCAATCGGATCACTCTCGTCTATTGAGTCACGCCGACCGCCTCCGCTATCCGGAAGTCCTCCTCCGGCCGGGCTAGGGCTCCGTTGCATTCTTCGACTTCAATCGGCGTGTCGCCCCGCAAAGCATGGCGACAGCGTCCGTCGCGAACAGCCCAGCAACCCGCCGTACCGACCGGGCACCCTGTCTAGCTGAGGTCAACAACCATCACCGGCGGAAGGGGTGGCGTTCGTGGCTTCCCGGAGGGCACTCCCAGGTGAAGGCCGACGACGGCTCAGATGAGGTCAACTGCGCCACGGTGGCAGCGGCCGAACGAATTCCGGCCGTAACACGAAAGCCGACTTAGCCGCATGCCACAACCAGGATTGCCGCCAATCACGCAACAACTGATTACTTTCCGTCACCAGGCATCCGCCTCACCATGCCTCACCACGGGCCACCCACACCTTTGGCCAACATTTGCCACCATGTCAAGCGAATCTTGGCACGAGATTCATACAGAATGCTCCACAGGAAAGTGCTCCCGAGTAGACAGACAAGCGCTCATCATGTATCATTAAATACATGAGGGAGGGGCGGCAACCCCCGACCGATTGACCAACAATTCCAACTACCTCACCTAAGGAAGTGCCGTGAGCGACACGATCAGCACCATTCCCCTGTCGGCCCGACACGCCTCCTTGGCGGATTTGACCGCCATCCTCAATCAGCAGCAGGGTCACAAGCTCGACATCGTGGCCGGCACCGGGATGCTGCGAGCCGAAGCCGGCCATCTGCGCATCACGGGGGCGGAGCCAGTCCTCACCGACACCGGGGTCACCTCCGCCGATGGGCTGTACCTGCCCACCGAACTCGGGGACGCCGGACTCGGCGAGAAGCTGGGCATCCCCACCGCCTACCTGCGCAAGACCCGCGCCCAGGCCCTGCACCTCTACGACACCAACGTCAACGGCTGGCTCGACCTTCAACACGGCAGGCGATACCTCGCCCGCTGCCTCTCCGACGGCAACGGCGGCGGCATCCTGCGCGCCTTCCTCAGCGACGGCTACAAGATCATCGACCACCTGGACGTGTTGATGTCCGTACTGACCGGCATCCGTGAGTCCGGGCTGCAGGTGAACCTCGCGTGCGACCTGAGCGAGCGGCGCATGGTCGTCCGGGTCCACTCCGAGGCGATCAAGTCGCTTGCCCCGACTCTGCTGCGTAACTACCGCAGCCCCTTCACCGGAGCGACCGGCGCGGACAACCCGACTGTCTTCGCTGGGCTCGTCTTCACCAACAGCGAAACCGGTTCCGGCGCGATGACCATCACCCCGCGTATCGTCGTTCAGGTCTGCGACAATGGCGTGACCGTCACCAAAGACGCCCTGCGTGCGGTTCACCTGGGCGCGAAGATGGACGAGGGCACGATCCGGTGGAGCAACGACACCCACGAGGCGAATCTCAGCCTTATCGGTAAGCAGGCCCGCGACGCCGTGCGCCGCTTCCTTGATGTCCGCTACGTTCGCCGCAAGATCGAGGAGATCGAGGAGAAGGCGGGCCGGCGCATCGCGGACCCGGACCACACCATCCGCGTCGTCGGGCAGCGGCTGCGCTTCACCGAGGACCAGCAGCGCCTGATCCTCAACCACTTCATCGACGGCGGGGACCGCACCGCCGGAGGCATGCTGCACGCGGTCACCAGCGCCGCGCAGACCCTCAACGACCCCGATGCCGCATTCGACATGGAAAGCGTCGGCATCCGTGCCATGGAGATCGCTGCCACGCTCTGACCGTCGGTCGGGTGCCGCCCCAGCGGCACCCGACCCCCGGCGGCCCGCACCCGCACTACCGCCGATGCACGCACGGTTCTCGTGTGCCATCCCGTGCCGATCTTCTTTCACCGATGGAGCACCCATGCCCATGTTCATCGGGCTGCCTCACGGCGTATCACTGCCCCGAAACCTCGCAGAGCCCGACGCGCGACACCTCGTATCCGTACTCGCCCGCACCTTTCAATGGACCGGCCCCCTGTTCGGCCGCGCGGAAGTCGAGGCGTACCTACACGCCCAGGCAGACGACCCCGCCACGCTGCCCAGCCCCGCACTGACCGACGAGGACTGGCGGCGCGTGCAAAACACTGCCGCGTGGAAACGGCTCGCCGCCGACGCCCGCCGCGCAATCGCCACAGCCGACGTCATCGGTCAAGCCCTCCGGCAAGCCGGCTGCTGCTGCACCCACTGCGACACCTCGATCTCCGGCCCACCAACCGCCAACTGGGGCCTGTGCCCCGTCTGCCTGAACCGAGCACAACTCGCCGACCTACAACTCATGCCGTGCCCCGCAGGCGACGGTGCCAGCAAACACCGCTGGGACGGCGGCACCTGCACCGACTGCACCATGCCGTCACCACCTAACCGCCCACACCTCACCGCCCTTGCCACAGTGGCCTGACTGATCAGCCCGGTCCCTTGACAACTCCACAGCGATCCACACGCAATCCACCACCGCGTTCGACAGAGGCCCCAGAAACCACCGGAGTGCTCTGGGCGGCAACCCCAGACGCGCCGGCTCCACCAACACACCCACAACCGAAGGGAGCACGACCCGTGCTCACGGAAACCGCACCCGCACCGCAGATTGACAGCGAAGCCCCCGGCGACTCCCCGGACGCCCTCGGTCTTCCCGGTATCGCCGAGGCAGCGACGACCGACAGCGACGCCCGGTCGCAAGGCACCGGCGACGACCAGGACATGCCCGAGCTGCCCGGCCGGCACTGCATGGTCGAGGTCGCAAACATCAAGCCCAACCCGGGTAACGCCCGCGACGACGCGCAGGCCCTCCCCGGCATCGTGCAAAACCTGCACCAGGACGGCGTTCGCGGCCTTCTCTCGCCGCTGATCGTCACGCCGCTCGGGCTCGGCGACGACGACGGTCCGTACCTCATCATCGACGGCGAACAGCGCTACTGGTCCGCCGTCGAAGCAAAGCAAAAGTGGATCCAGGTCATCGTCCGTGACGACCTGGCCGCCAACCGCGAACAGCTCATCAGCATGCTCCGGCAGGTCCACCGCACCGAACTCACCGCAGCCCAGCAAGCCCGAGGCATCCAGCAACTCGCCCTCGACGGCATGACCGACGACGACATCGCCCGACACACCGGCTACCGGCCAGAGCAGATCAAGGCCGGGCGGCAACTCGCCACCCTCGACAAGCGGACCGCCGAGCGCACGCACACCCTCGGGCTCGACCTCACCCAGGTCGCCGCGCTCGCAGAATTCGCCGACGAACCCGAATGCGTCGAAACGCTGCTGGACGAGGCCGAGAACGGACCGTTCGCCTTCGCCCGTGCCATCGAGCAATATCGCGGCACCCGCGCCGCCATCGCCGCAGAAGCCGCCCGCCGCGCCGAACTTGTCGCCGCCGGAATCACGCTGCTGTCCGAGCACCCCCGATACAACGACCCCAAGATCAAGGAGGTCAGCGACCTACGCGACGCCGAGGGCAACCACGTCGACCCCGAACGGCACAACGCCTGCCCCGGCCACGCCGTCCGACTGTTCCTCACCTACGACGACCGACTGACGGAAACCACCTACTGCACCGACTGGCGCGCGCACGGCCACGCCCTGCCCGCCTACGCCATGACCTCCACCCGCAGCGGTCCCATGACCGAGCAGGAAAAGGCCGAACGGCGAATGGTCATCGAGAACAACAAGGCCATGGAAGTCGCCAACACGGTCCGCCGTGAATGGTTGGCGACGTTCCTGACCGCCAAGACCCCGCCGAAGGGCACCGCGAAGCTCATCGCGGAGATGCTGGCCGACTCCGGCTACATCCTCTCCACCTGGGTCAACGGCGGCCGGAAGATGCTCGACGAACTCCTGTCACCGGGCAAGACCAAGCGACCCGGCACCAAACGCGTTCCCGCGCGCGGTGTCAGCGACGGCCGCTACTCGGTCATCTCGCTCACGGCAATCGCCGCCGCCAACGAAAGCGGCATCACCCGATCCTCCTGGCGGGCACCCGACCCGGCGGTCGCCAAGTGGTTGCAGTGGTGCGTCTCCAACGGCTTCCAAGTCGGCGAGGTCGAACAGCTCATCATCGACTCCGTCGCCAACCGCACCAAACAGCGCACCGACCTCAACGTCGTCACGGCCCCCGAGCCCGACGAGCTGCTCTCTGGACTCGACACCGACACCGCCGACAACGAGATCGCGCCTCAACCGGACGAGGAAACGCCCAGCCCCTCGGACGACACCGACAAACCTGCCGATTCCGAGCCCGAAAGCCGTCTCGCCGCCTGATACCGCCGGTCGGGGGCCACACCAGGCCCTCGACCGGCACCCCTCAACACCTTAGACACGCCCTCAACGCGCGTCGACGCCCTCCAGCCCGTACAACGAAGACCACCAGCCCTCCGATGGGCACTGCCGAAACACCAGCAACGACCCGCAGTCTGCGAAAGCCACCGATCAGCTCAGCCCCGCCCGCCTGCGCGCGGTGCCCGAATCCGGGGCGCATCGAGCGCCCGGCTCCGGACGAGGGGCGCTCACGCGCCGCCCCCTCGCCTCCCCCGGCTCCCCACTCCCCCGCCGTCCACCAGCACGGCACAACGATCCCTCGCCGGTCAGACCCACCTGCCCGACAGCACCCGAACGGACCGTCATGCCCACCCAGAACCCGAACCCGCGCCCAGCACTCAGCACCCCCAAGAAACACCTGCACGTCGTCCAATACTCCGGAGGCATCGGAAGCTGGGCCGCCGCCCAACGCGTCGCCGCCCAACACGGCACCGACCGACTCGTCCTACTCTTCGCAGACGTTTTGACCGAAGATCCCGACCTGTACCGCTGGCTTGACGACAGCAGCGCACAACTCGGCGTACCCATCACCCGCGTCGCCGACGGCCGCACCCCCTGGCAGCTCTTCCACGACGTCCGCTACCTCGGCAACAGTCGCATAGCCCCCTGCACCGTCACACTGAAAATCCGACCCTGCCGACGCTGGCTAGACGCCCACACCGACCCCGCGACCACCACCCTGTACATCGGCCTCGACGCCTCAACCCGCGACCGCCGCCGCGCCCCCGCCATCGCCACCGGCTGGAACCCCTGGACCACCCGCTTCCCCCTACTCGACCCGCCGCACCTGACCAAGCAGGAGCTGTTGGACTCCGCCCGGCAACTCGGCCTACGCCCACCACGGCTCTACGACCTCGGCCTACCACACAACAACTGCGGCGGAGCATGCGTCCGCGCCGGCAAACACCACTGGGCACGACTACTACACGTCCTACCCGACCACTACACCGCCGCCGAAGCAGCCGAAAACCAACTACGCGAAAAGCTCGGCAACGTCGCCATCCTCACCGAACAACGCCACCGCCAACGCCACCGACTCCCCCTGACCGAGCTGCGGCACCGCCTCGCCACCGGGCAGCAACCGTGACCTTCGCCCACCACCGCCAGCCGGAAAGTCGACGGCTGATGCAAACGCTGGCACCAGCATTCCCTGCGGCGCCACGGCAGCCCAGGCTTCGAGCCTGACCGATGGACGGTGGCGCCGGCCGCCGTCTCCGCAACGAGCTCACCGACCGCGCCAGACGGGCCGCGATCTCTCCCGCTGTCCTCAACCCAGATATTGCCTCGGTCCGCACTGGTCCAGACCGTTGCTCCCGCAGACAACGGCCGACCCGGCCGCTCGCTACGCTCGCAACCAGCCGCGTCGGCCTGCCAGCTCCGCCGTTCGCCCTACGATGGATCGCCCGCCACCACCGAACAGGCCCGCCGCCCAGCGAACAACGCTCTGACCTTGACAGAACTGCCGCCGAAGCGGGTATAGTAGTAGTTCTTCTGATAGAGATGGCGAACCTTCATCAGAAGCCCACACGGCGACCCCAAGGAGCAGCCATGCCGTCCAGACCCCTCACCGATTCCGAACGCGCGATGGCGCACCACCTACCGTTGTGTGGTCACTGGCAGTGCCACGCGACGCGACCCCAGCTACTCGACGCGCAGGCAGACGCGGTGATGGTCCGTGACTGCGCCGGCCAGTACCACCTGTTCCGCGACGGCACCGACCACGGCCTGATCCTCAAAGCCGACAAAGACCGCTGGTCGCTGACCCGAGAGCGTCACGCTCACATCGCCTCAGTCGAATGCGATCGATGGGAGTTCGTCGCCGAGTCGGACCCTGTGCGCCGGCGGATGGGACGCGTTGCCACGTGAGTACGTGGCACGGCACATGCCGAGCGGACGGGTGATGGCACGATGGGACACGCAGTACGGCCTGCTCGCCCGAGCCGCTCGCCGCCACCTTCGCGTTACCACCAGCAGCCCACCAAACCAGTGACGCCACCGGCGCGCGTCGCCGAATCCTGCGCCGTCAATGCTCGCAGCGCCGGGCCGTTGACGGGCAGGGCAACGGCCGGGGGGTTAGTTTGGCGAACTCCCCCCGGCCGCCTGGTGCCGACGCCACACAGGCCCCCAAAGGCCCATACGCCGAGCACGTGCCCGCATTCTACGACAGCCCGATCATCGAGCAACGAAGCAGTAAGCATGGTCAACGCCCGCCTCGAACGGCTCGCCCATCCCCTAGAGCCGCCCAACCGACCGATACGGCATCATCGGCGCATGCCCACCCGCGATGCCCACAGCGGTAACCACGTAGGTCGCACCCAGGCTGCGGCGATGCTCGGCATCTCCGTCAGCCACCTGGACCGGCTCTACGGCGAACGGGCCACCAACGGCTTCCCCGAGCGCGTCGACGGCACCAGATGGCGTACCGACGACATCGCCGCCTTCCAACTGCCTCGGGACAAGGCCCGACGCGCCGCCAGCGCCGCCGTGGACCGCAGCGGCGATCCCGACGAACTCGTCAACACCACCACCGTCGCGCACATGCTCGGCTATCAAAGCGTCGACTCCCTGCAAGGACGCAATCGGATCTGGCCACTCCTACTTGAGCGCGTCGACGACGAATCGCTCACTCCCACCGGCCGCAAGCGCCGCCGCTGGAGGCGCCGCACCGTCTGGGACATCGCCGACAGCCGCACCGGCCAAGGCGCGCCCCACACGGGACGCCCCCGGGCCACCCCCCACGGCCACCCAGACCGCTCCGGCGACCCCGACGAACTCGTCGGCACCGTCGAGGCCGCCCGCGTGCTCGGCTACAACCACCCGACCGCCCTGCCTGACGACGTGCTTCGCCAAGCAGACGAAGACACCACCGGCCCGAAAGGCCGCCACCGCCGCAAGTGGAAGCGCGCGACGCTCTGGGCGATCCTCGACCGGTCAGCGCAGCGACAGTAGCCCCCGGCAGACTCGACGCCCGCACCCACTCGCACTGCCCGCCGGTCGGTGGTGGGTCGCAGGCCCGGTCCTGACGGACCGGAAACCGGAAGCGGCCTCCGGCCGCACTGCCCAAACCCCTTCTTCCTTCGGTGGGGGCCCAACAGGCTAGCGACGTGCTCGCTCCGGTCAAGTCCGGGCGCGGCTCGCAAAACATCATGCACACCCCGCATGATCTTTTCCTCGAAACCCCGCGCCCGAACTTGACCTCCACTGCGCGCGCCGCGGGACGAGTGAACTCGCCCCCACCGCCGAAAGAAGTGGGGGACGCCGCCACGGCCGCACGTCGCGAGCTGGTCGGCGTAGCCACCGGCATCCCACCATCAAGATCGAAAATCCGGCGTCCGAACAGGACGGACACAGGTAGCCAACAGACGTCAAACCGGGTATAGTAAGAACTGTTCGGAGGGGACGGCGAACCCCCACCGCACACCACACACAAAGCCCCAAGGAGACGCATGGCAATCCATGACGACACCCTGCCAGCCATCGAAGGATACGGCTGCGCAACCTGCGGCCTACCCCTGACGGTCATCACCACCCACGGCGAGCAGACGTTTCACCACCCCGATCACAGCCCTCAGGGCCACGACCCCCGCCCCACCCCCCTCGCGCAACTCGCCAACTCGCAAATGATGTGCGACTTCTGCTCCGCGCCGCACCCCGTCGCAGCCTTCACCTTCGGCGACCTCGACGTGGCAATGTCGACCGACGCGGCTGGTGTGCGGATGCACAACCTCGGCAACAGTTGGGCCGCCTGCGAGAGCTGTGCCCGCCTGGTCGAGCAGCGCGATCCCGAAGGGCTCACCCGACGCGCACACAAGCGGGCTCGCCGCCATCATGGCCGGGTGGCAGGCGCGCGGGTGCTACGACCCCTGCACCAGGCACTGTTCGCCGCCACGCCCAACACTCCCGTACGGCGGCCTCTGTCGAGCCACGATGCGCCCCTCCCCGCCGTCAACTCCCTCAGCGAAGCCCCCGCCGCGCCCGAGTTTCGCTCACTGCGTCCGCAGATGCTGCCGAAGGTGCGGGATCGGCTGGTGCGCTTCTGGCGGACCTCCGGTCGGGGGTACCTACTCGACGTGGTCGCTGGCGGTGAGAGATACAAGGTCCCGGGGCACATGTTTCCCGGTGCCGACCTACACGCGCCGGCCGCATTCGTGGACGCCCGCGACCCCGAGCCGCTACGGCAGTACACCGCGCTCATGGCCAATCACGTCGAGAACGCGCGGATCTTCTGGATTGACCCCGACTTCACCACCCTCGCCGCGCACGCCGCACGCGACCTGCCGGACGTACGCATCGAGCCGGTGGAAATGCCCGCCCCCGACGGACTGCTCATCTGGCACACGCCGGTCTACCAGCCGACCGACCTGCAAACCGGCATCACGGTACCGATTATCGCGGCACAGTGGGGACCAGTCCCCGGCGGAGTGTGGATCACGTTCTACACCCCCGCCGAAGTCCTCGCGCAGGGCCGGCGACTCACCGAACCCGCCCTGCAAGGACTCCGCGAACGCATCGGATGGCTGGCCCCGGTCAGCACCGGCGCGGGACTGCGGTTCGGACAGCCCTACACGCCCGCCAGCGAACAGACCCGCCTCATGTTGTGCTCACTGATCGCCACGTGGATCCTCACGACGCAACCAGACGCGGAGATCACCGACGAGCCGGCCGACAAGGCGACCCGCAAGGCGTACCAGCGCACCAACCGGGCCGCCCCCCTCGTGCGACTCGTGCGGCTACGCCGCAAACAGCAGCCACAACGCGACGCCAGCGGCGACACGCCGACGCGCGTCTACACCCGCCGATGGTGGGTGTCCGGGTTCTTCCGTGAGCAGCCCTGCGGCCCCGGGCGGGCGCTACGACGCCGCACCTACGTCCGCCCTCACGTCAAGGGACCGGCCGACGCGCCGCTCATCCTGAGCCAGCAAGTACACATACTCGGCGACCCCGCAAATCAGAACAAGCCGTGACGGCACCCGGGGGAGTCGCTACGCACGACTCCCCCGGGCCGCGCCACCCACGGCGCAACCAGATAGACATCCACAACAAAAACGGGTATAGTAATAATTGTTCTGGCGGGACGGCGAACCCCACCAGAACAACCACCAAAACCCCTGGGAGACCCTTATGAGCAGTCACCAACTCGACGCCCTCCCCGGCCGGGACGGCTACATCGTGCGCGTGGGGTGGGACCGTCCATTGCACAGCTTCTTCGCCCAGGTGATCAACACCGGCGTCCTGGACGAGGAAAGCCCCGACGCCATGCCCGTCTGGCTCGGCGCAGGAGAGTGCATCACCGACCCGGAAACCGTCATCGAGGCCGTGCGTCCGTATGCCGCCATCCCCGACACCCTGCGCGCCGACCTGGAGGCGGATCGAGCATGGGAGGGCACCCGGGCACGGCCTGGATTCGCGCACACGGTACCGGTCATCCCCGGCCCGGCCCCGCTCGAACTGACGGCCACTATGACCTACCCGACCATCGGCGGCAGCCTGGTCACATGCCCGCTGCGGGTATACCGCACCGGCATCTTCTCCGTCACGGTCGTCGTCACCGACACGACCTCCCGCACCCCGTCACGGACGCAGCGCATCATCCGCGCCCTGAGCCGCAGCAACACCCAGGGTCGGACGCCGGACACGGACCACGCCGCCACCATTCACGCCCTACTCCGTGCCGCCTTCGGCGGGGAGCACGTCGAGTACATCCAGTACACGCCGCACCAGAGCGGCGAAGCCTTCCACGCGTTCCGCATCGCCCACGACGGCAGCACGGTCCGCGAGGCGATCCCGCTCAACGACATGTTGCGCCGCTTCGGCGCAGACATCACCCCCTAGGCCGAGCACGCCCCACCCGCCCACCCGACTGCCGGTGCCGGCCGGGCCTCCGGCCGGCACCACCCGACCCAGAAAGACCCACATGCCCGAGATTCCCATCCCGGTGACGCTGCGGCACCGCCCAACCGTCGGCGGCCTGGTCGTGCCATGGATCACCATGCAAATGCCCGACGGCCGCCACCGGTTCGGAGCCATCGACGCCGAACGGCTCCTAGCAGCCCTGACCGACCGCATTTGCCAAACCTGCGGCTACGAGATGTCCCCGCCGTTCGTCTTCGCCATGCGAGACGTCGACCTCTCCCGGCTCATCTCGACAGAGCCCGCCATGCACCCCGAGTGCGCCCGATACAGCGTGACCGCATGCCCCATGCTCGCCGGCACCATGACCCGCTACCGCGCCCAGCCACCAGACGCATCCGCATCCGCCGGCGACCCGGCGGGCGCCCGCTCAGGCCACGCCGCCCAGGTCTGGCGGCTGCTCTGGACCAGCGGTTACCGGCGCATCTGGGATCACCGAACGCACACGCCCGCCGCTCAAATCCTCATCACGCAACTGCACCGCGTGCAACAGATCAAGCCACCCGCCACCGACTAAGCCCAAGCACCGACTGGCGGCGGCCCACACCGGCCGCCGCCGGTCGGTGGTGGGTCGCAGGCCCGGTCCTGACGGACCGGAAACCGGAAGCGGCCTCCGGCCGCACGTCGCGAGCTGGTCGGCGTAGCCGCCTGCATCCCACCATCAAGATCGAAAATCTGACGTCCGAACAGGACGGACACAGGTAGCCAACAGACGTCAAACCGGGTATAGTAAGAACTGTTCGGAGGGGACGGCGAACCCCCACCGCACACCACACACAAACCCCCTACCAGGGAGAGCGCGCATGCTCACCGCATCCACGATCCTGCTCGCAACCACCACCGCGTCATGCTTCGCCCTTCTCGCTCGCAACGCGAAGCTTCGCGCCGACCTGACCACCGCCCGCCACGAAGCCGACCACGACGCGCTGACCGGACTGCCGAACCGCCGCGCCCTGCTCCGGCACCTCGACACTCTGCTCGCCGACACCGCCCGGCCGGTAGCCGTCGCCCTTCTCGACCTCAACCGCTTCAAAGAGATCAACGACGAATACGGCCACACCGCCGGGGACCTCGTGCTCTGCCAGGTAGCGAACACCCTGACAGCGCTCGATCTTTCGCGCGCGAAGGTCGGTCGAATGGGAGGCGATGAGTTCATGATCATCACCGACGACGGCATGCAGACCGCCCGGATCAACGCCGAGACCGCCGCTCAGGCTCTCGACGCAGCGACGGTCGCTCTCGGGGAAACGAACTTCGGTTGTTACGCCAGTCTCGGGCTCGCCCTCGCGGACCCCAACGACGTGACCGCCGTTGACCTCATCAGCCGAGCAGACGCAGCCATGTACGCGGCCAAGCGACGCGGCGGAGGCGTCAAGGAGTGGCACCCCAACATCGGCGCGACCGTCGCCACGAAGCGCCCTAAGCAGCGCCGCCGCTACCGGTAGCCGGCATCCGTTCGGGTGGCCCGAAGCACTGAAGAAGCCTCCGGCCACCCGGACAAATAAGCCCTCAGCGGTCAAGCAACAGGTGTTCGAGAAGACAGCGAACCCCGCTCGAACACACCACCAAACCCCACAGCAGGAGTCCCCCATGACAGCACCAGCCAGCCCCACCATGCTCCTACCAACCCTGCCCGCCGACCAGCGCACACGGCACATCCTTCACCTGCTCGACACTGCCCGCCGCCGCATGGCACAGGCGCTTACCGTCCTGCACCTCTGCGAGCACGCCCCGATGTGGCCTACTACACGCATCAACAGCACCGCCGCCGCCATCGAGCTGCGCGCCGCCACCGTCGCCCTGATCAAGTACGCCCGCCGTCACCGCTGCGATGCCTGCAACCCCGGCCGTATGCGCCACACCCTGCGCCTGGCCGCCCTCCTGCTAGACCTCTGGCAGAGCAGCAAGCACCACGCGCAGCGACCCGACCTGTACTCCATCACGCTCGCCCACCGCGCCGAACGGCTCTTCGGCGATACCGCCGGATGGGTCGCCACCGGCGACCACCGCCGCCTCCTCGGTCAAACCGACTGATCGACGCGCCGCCCGGCCGCCAACTCGGCGGCCGGGCCGCCGCACCGCGACGGCATCGACGCGCATCGAGCACGCCGCCGCCGGCTACCGCTCCCGCCCCTCACCCCCACGACGAACGAAAGGCAGAACCTTGAGTCCCCTCAGCCGCGCCGACCGGATCACCATCGCTCATGTCTGCCAGGACTGGGCTCCCACCTATCACAACGGCCCGTTCAACTTCTCCACCGCTGAGACCGTTCGCTACCTCGCCGACGGCCACCTAGAAGCCCTCACCGACCGACACGGCCGAGACACGATCTGGGACGCAGTCGCCGCACACCTCGCCGCACACCCCGACACCCTTACCGCGCCCCGCACCACTCAGGCACTACGCGACCAACGCCGCGCCGAGCGCGACGCCCACGCCGCTGCCTACCTGAACGCGGCGCGTGACCATCACCGCCAGGATCTGCCGTATGAAGCACTCGCCCTTATCGACCGCGCCGAGCTGTCCTCGCCCTCGTACGACAACTTCGACCGCTTCCGCGCCAGTGTGCACCGCAAGTTCCCCCCGTACGCCCCTACCGACCTGGACGGAACCGACCTGCGATACCGCCACACCCTGCCCCTGGCCCGCCCTACAGCGCCCGTCGCCTTCCACGGCGCGCGAGAGCAGCAGTGGGTCTATCCCGGTCGACAGGTCATCGTCGGACCCTGGCCCGCCCCTACCCCCGAGCAGTGCACCGCAGTGGAACAGGACGGACTCTGGCTGGACGAAGGAACTGCCCTCGTGTGCCCTGGCTGCGGGCTGGACATGACCTGATCCGCGCTCGCCTTCCGCTCAGCCGCCGGCCGTCGGTCCGGCGGCTGACGCCGTGTCGTCGACCAGGCCCCCGCGCGAGAAGTTGTCCGCCACGCGGGGACGGCCGCGACGACGCGGCACCACCACGCCGAGCTGCGCGACGCGCTCCCGTACCGCTGCCCCGTCCGCCGTGCGCCGCAGCGCACGCACCCTGCTCACGTCCACCCCGGACAACTCAGCGGCTAACGCGTCATCACGCAGAACCGCCGCCAGGACCACCACCGACAGCTCATGCGCCGCCGTCGCGTCGCGGACCTCCCCGTCGAGCTTCGCCAGCACCTCAGCGCGCCGCTGCGCAACCTCGGCGACCGCCGCTCCAGACTGCGCGACGGCCCGCACCGCGCGCCGCTCCACCTCTTGCCGCGCCCGAAGTGCGCGGACCGCGTCATTCCCCGTTTGACTCGCCATGCAACGACCGTACCGACATTCCATGACCGCCAACACATTCCCAGCCCTACAATCTGCCAATTCGTTCGACAGTAGCCGCAATTTCAGAATTCATTTGCCAAGCGCTCTCCACCTAGCCAGACGTACGCCTGCCTGCCCAAACACGCCCACCATGATCATTTACCCACCTTAGATGCGATACACCCTCTTGCATTCTCCGTAGCCTCTAATAGTGTTGATCTTCTACGGTTTTCGGCATGTTGGCCATCACGCGTATCTCGCCGGGCAGCGGATACCGGTACGTGATGGAGCAGGTCGCCGCCGGACGGCACGACCTGCGCGCCCCGACCAGCGATGACCCCACCGCCTACTACACCGACCCGACCGCGCGGGGCGAGAGCCCTGGGTGGTGGGCCGGTGACGGCGCCGGGGTGCTGGGTGTGAGCGGTTGGGTCACCGAGAAGCAGATGCGTCTACTTATCGGTGAGGGCCGGCATCCGCGCGGCGGCCATCAGCTCGGGCAGCGGTGGCGCACCTACGCGCCGCAGACCGACGAGTACCGGGCTGCCGCCGTACAGCGGGCACTGGACCTTCTTCCGCCCGATGCGACAGTGGAGCAGCGCGACAAGGCGTGGTACGACGCGATGACCGCCCCGGAACGCCGGGCCGTGTCCGGGTACGACGTCACCGTCTCCCCGGTCAACAGCGTGTCGCTGCTGTGGGCCTTCGGGGATGACGACGTCAAACGCGACGTCATGGCCGCCCACCATGCCGGTGTCCGCACGGTGCTCGCTCACCTGCAACGCCACGGCGCCTACGCCCGCGCTGGCGCCGGCGGCGTGCGGCAGCTCGACACCGCAGGCCTGGCGGCCATGGTCTTCGACCACCGCCTCAGCCGCGCACGCGACCCCCAACTGCACGCGCACATCGTCGTCAGCGCCAAGGTCCTCGCCCACACCCACGACGCAGACCCCCAATGGCTGGCGCTGGACGGCAAGGCCCTCTACCGTGCCGCGGTCGGCGCCCGGATCGCCTATGACCGCGCGATCGAAGCCGAGCTAGGCAAACGCCGTGGCATCACCTTCGCGGCCCGCTCCGACTCCGAGATCCGTGAGATCGTCGGCATCAGCGACGCGTCTCTGCGCCACTACGCCAAACGCCGTACCGCCATCACCGAGCACCTCCAAGACACCTCAAACCCACAGCAGCGCACGTCGGCGCGAGGGTGGCGGGCGCGGGCGCAGCACGCCACGCTGCGGACCCGCCAACCTCAGAAGGGCGCCGAGTCCACGCATGAGGCCGTGCGACGGTGGCTTACCGAAGACCGCAAGGCCGGCCTCGACACCAGCGGACAGATCAGCCGCCTGCTCACCGGCCACGCACACGACACCACCACCGACACCGCGGCCAGGGTGCTGCGCCGTGCCCGGCGTATCGCGGGGAGCGCCGCCGCGGTGGACGAGTCCGTGCTGCGGACCGCCGTCGCCCAGCTCCGCGTTCCGCGCGCCCACTGGCCGCGCGTGCTCGACGCCGCCGTGCGCGCCGACGAACGCCTCGCCGTCGCCCGCGCCGTGCACAGACTCAGCCGCGAACGTGCCGTCTTCGGCCCCGACCACCTCGAACTCGCCATCGGCCGAACCCTCGGCGTCGCCCCAGGCCACTCCCCCACCGATGACTGGCGACGCGTGCAGCAGCTCGCCGCCACCGCCATCACCCAGCACACCGCGGGCCTGCGCGTCCTCACACCTCCCGCGCTCGTGCAGTGGGGGCCGAGCCTGCAACGCGGCAGCGACCAGCACAGCGAATACACCCGCCATCGCGACCTGCACCTGACCACCCGCAGCGTCCTGGCCGCCGAGCAACACGTCATCGCCTACGCCCGCCGCCGCGGCGCCCGCCCCGCACCCGCCCACGCCATCAAAGCCGCCATCACCGACGCGGACCTGCGGGGTGAGAAGACCGACGTCCTACAGGCCCTCGTCGGTAACGATCGCCGCGTCACCGGTGTCATCGGGCCCGCCGGCAGCGGCAAGACCCACCTGCAACGCGCCGTCGTCGCCGCAGCAGCCCACGCAGGAGTACCCGTGCTCGGCCTCACCGTCGGCCAAGCCGCCGCGAACCTACTCGCCGACGCCACCCGTCAACCCGACGGCACCACACTGCGCACCGAGAACATCGCCCGGTGGCTGCACGCCCAACAGCGGCCACCCGCCGGCACCAGCGCACGCGACTGGCAGTTCGCGCCAGGACAGTGGGTCATCATCGACGAGGCGTCCCAGGTCTCCAGCCACGACATCGCCCGCCTCGCCCTCCAGCTCGACCAGGTGCGCGGGAAACTGATCCTCGTCGGCGACCCCCACCAGACCTCCGCCGTCGGCCCCGGCGGACTGCTGCGCTACCTCGCCACGCTCGGCGTCACCCGCACCCTCACCGACGTGCACCGCTTCCACCAGCCGTGGGAAGGACCCGCCTCGCTGCGGCTACGCCACGGCGACATCACCGTCCTGGCCGACTACGACCGACACCACCGCCTCATCGGTGGACACCGCGCCGACCTCGTCGACCAGATGCTCACCCGCTGGCTCGCCGACACCACCGCCGGGCGCCGCAGCCTGATCCTCGTCGACACCAACGACGAAGCAGCAGACATCGCCCACCGCGCCCGCGCCATGCTCATCGCCGCCGGCCACGTACGCACCGGCCCATCGGTACGCCTACCCGACGGCAGCACCGCCAGCGTCGGCGACATCATCGTCACCCGACGCAACGACCGGCGCATCGCCGCCGGCCCCGACTACGTCACCAACCGTGACCAGTGGCGCATTGACGCCGTCACCCGCGACCGCCAACTGCACGTCACCAACGTCGTCACCGGCACCACCACCGTGCTGCCCGCCGCCTACACCGCCCGGCACACCCACCTCGCGTACGCCCAAACCGTCGACTCCGTCCAAGGGCAAACCGTCGACACCGCCCGCGCGCTCATCGACGACAGCACCGCCCTGGAACGCGTCTACGTCATGCTGACCCGCGCCCGAACGCTCAACGAGGCGTACGTCGTCACCGATGATGAACCCCGCGAAGGCACCCCACCCGCGCCACCCACCGCCGCCGTCGCGGTGCTCGCCGACATCATGCGCCGCACCGCACCCGAACGCTCCGCCACCGAAACCGAACAGCAACTCTGGGCCGACGCCGACGCCCTGCACGCCTGGACGCCGATCTACGACGACCTCGCCGCCCGCGCCCGCATCCCCGAATACCTCGCCATCGTCCGCCAGCTCCGAGGCCCCGCCGTCGCCAACCGACTCGCCCGTGACCTTGCCCTTCCCGCGCTCATCACCCGACTCACGACCTACGCCGCCGCTGGACACGAACCCCGCGACGTCCTGACCCGCGTCATCCGCGTCCGCGAGCTGGACAGCGCGGAAGACCTCGCCGCCGTCCTGTCCTGGCGCATCGACCGCCTGATGCAACGCGCCACCGCGGACCCGGCCGTCGCCGAGCGTCCCGAGCAGTGGGGCACCTACACCGATCGCCTGCCAGCCAACGTAACCGGCGACGCGCTGCGCCAGGTCGCCGCGATCTGTGACCGCCGCACCCACAGCATCGGCCGGCTCGCCGCGCACGCCCGGCCCGCTTGGACGGCCGCTCTCGGTGACCTACCCACCGACGACGCGGGCCGCCAGCAATGGCTCACCCGCGCGGAAGTCGTCGCCACGTACCGCGACACCTACCAGTACACCGGCAAGCACCCCATCGGACCGGAACCACGTACCAGCGACATCAGCCGCTGGAATGCCTGGCACCGAGCCCGACTCGTCCTCGGCGCCGCTACCCTCGCCGGACAACTCACCACCGCACCCGACACCGAACTCACCCGCCTCATCACCGCGCAGCAGGCCGCCGACCGTGCCGCACCCGCCTACGTCGGCAACCACCTCCGCGCCGCCTACCGCGCCCTCACCGCTGCCGAACACCACCGCCACGACCTCACCCAGCAGATCACCACCACGAACACCGCACACCGTGAGGCGCGTGTACAAGCTCAGCGGCTGCAACCGCGCTGGTGGCACCACGGGCCCGCGCGGACCCGACGCCTCACCGCCCAACGCGACGTGCTCGCCCACGCCACCACCGCCGCCCACCAGATCGGTCAGCTCCAGCAGCAGCTCGTCCGTCTCGACCACCAGATCGCGGGCAGCACCCACCGCGCCACGGCCCTCGACGGCCAGCACGCGACCTGGAAACGCTGGTACGACGGTGCCCTGCCCACGCGCTACGCCGGCCTCGCCGCCGCCGCCGAACAAGCCCGCCGCGCCGCCAGCCGCAATACCGCCCTCGCTGACGCCGTCGCCGCCACTACCGCCCGCGTCACCGCCGTACACGACACCCGTCCGGCACCCCAAAGCACGCGTGTCCCCGCGCTGCTGCGCGAACACGCGCGTGACGCACAGCAGCGCATCGCCGCTGAACATGAAACGGAGATCGACTGATGTTTCCCAGCGCCTTCGTCGACGAGTCCTTCTGGCAACCACAGAGCCGCCCCGGCGCGTACCTCATGTCCGCCGTCATCATCGACCAAGACGACGTCGCCCCCGCCCTCGCCGCCGCCAGCGCCGCCGCACGCGGCCAGCCCTACCACTCCAGCGAGCTCTACCACCGCGGGCACGTCGGCATCATCGAAGACATGCTCGACGTCGCCGCCAACCACGCCGGCTGGTCCGCCGTCTCGCTACAAATCCCCCTCGACACCCGACCAACCGAGCCCTCCAGCGACGCCACGCGCTCCATCCACCGCGTGCTCGGCGAACGCGAATACGCCCGACAGGCCAGCCTCGAACAACTCCTGCGCTACCTCAACAGCCAACGCGTACGCGACGTCTACCTCGAAAGCCGCGCCAGCCACCGCGAATGGCAACAAGCACGCACCGAGAACCGCCGCGTCCCCACCACCGACCGCAACGACATCCGCACCTACCGACGGCTACTCGAACAACACGCCATCAGCCACCGCGTACGCATAGTCCACATCAAAGACCACACCCACCCCGGACTCTGGCTCGCCGACGCCGTCGCCTGGTCCGTCGGCCGCGCCATCCGCACCAACGAACCCCAATGGTTCAACCGCATCACCGACACAGCCACCATCATCGAAGCCACCACAGGCAAAGAACTCCACATAAACGAGAGCGGGGCCGCTCCACCAACCGGCGAACGCGACCCCCACAACCTGAGCCAACGCGCCCAGATCATGTCCTCACCAACAGCCTACCCGACAACCACAACGCCCGACCACACCCCGAACATCTACACCACACTGCTTCAGCAAGCAGAACAAGCACGCAACCCAGCCGCCCCGCTCGCCCAGCAACTCCTGAACAACATGCAAATACTCGCCGTGAAAGTCCAGCAACTCCAAGAAACCGTCGACAGGCTGACGCCCCACCCGCGAGCCACCACGCAACACGCAGAGCACAGCCCGCATCTCCCAACGCAGACCCCCTCTTCGCCGCAACAGCCCATAGACTCCGAGCCCGAACTGCCGTAAAAGCGAAGAACGAAGGGCACTGCTGATCGCACCAACGCCTGCGCTCCGCAGGCATGAGTAGTCAGGCACTGCCTCTCCGACGTTTGGGGATTCTGATGCTCAGCCATCATCCCTTACCGCTTGACTGAACAGGGATCTCGTAAGCTACCCTGCACCCGTATTCGTAGACGCAACTCTCTTCATCAAGGATGCGGCGTGGCCAAACAAGTTATTCACAAGCTGGTCGACGACTTGGACGGTGGAGACGCTGTCGAGACCGTCAAGTTCTCGCTCGACGGAGTTCAGTACGAGATCGATCTGTCGAGCGCCAACGCCGAAAAATTGCGTGGCGCGTTCGCGCCGTACGTCGCTCACGGCACAAAGGTAAGCCGGGGTGGCGTCGTCGTCGGTGGGCGAGCCGCCCGCGGCCGGGCAGGTGCCACCACTGACCGCGAGCAGAACAAGGCGATCCGCGCCTGGGCAAAGAAGGCCGGCAAGGACATCTCCGACCGCGGGCGGATCCCACAAGAAATCGTCGACGAATACCACGCGAAGGCCGGCCGCTAGCATCGCGTCAGTTCGCGACATGGGACGCCAGGCCAGCGTTCGGCAGGGCGGTGGCGGGCAAGCCGTTGCCGGGATTTTTCCCGGCTTATCCAGATCGGGTTGCGCCGCCACACTCCGTCGAGCAGGTCGTCGAAGCCGTGCGACGCGCAGACCATGATCTGGTCATGCACGTCGAGTTGGACGACTACGACGGTGGCGTACGGATCGGACACCGACCGCGCTCATGGTTCGCCAAAGTAGCCCTCCACCTCGCCGAGCAGCAGCGGCACGTCGTACACCGACATGTCTGGCCTGGCCCGCGCGTATCGGACTCGGTGCCTCCACCGCTGGTGTTCGAACGCCATGTCCGCCTCGATCTCCACCACCCTTGTCGGCTCCACCTGCACATACCGCAGCGCCTCTGGCCGGTCCAGCTGCCCAGACCACGATGCCGGCAACGGCTGCGGCCACGGATGCACCACGTCGGCGCGGCGGTGTTGCAGCGGCCGCAGCGGCGACACAAGCAGTCCGAGTTCCTGCCGCTGGTCGGTGTGCAGCGGGTGGGTTCGGCCTGTGTGTCGGAGCCGGCCCCACCGATCGAACCGACCCAGCAGCAGCGTTTCTGGGCTGTGGAGGCTGCCGGTCACCCCGGCGACGATTGCTTCCGTGGTGAGATGCTTCCGGAACTTCCACCAGCCGGAACGCCGTCCCGGCTGGTATCGGCTCCCGAGCCGCTTGGTCACGACCCCCTCGATGCCGGTCGCGACGGTCCATTCGGTCAGCCAGTCTGACACTTGCCCCATGTCCGTTGTCTGTGGCGTCAGCGTGAGCTGGGCGGGGGCGCCACCGAGCAGGCGCTCCAGTTGTGCCCGCCGGTCCGAGAGGGGAAGGTCCAGGACCGGCCGACCGTCGGCGGCGGCTAGCAGGTCGAACAGCACGTAGTGGGCCGGGTGGTCGTTGACCATGCGTAGTAGCCCGCGACCGGCGGTGACTCGCCGCTGAAGCAGCGCGAAGTTTGTCCGGGCCCGTTCCCAAACGATTAGCTCACCATCCAGCACCACTCCGGGTGGGAGCGTTCGGACGGCCCGGGTGATGTCTGGGAAGTATGTGGCCAGGTTCCTGCCAGCGCGCGACTGTAGGTAGACGCGGTCATCCTCGTGGAATGCGATGCACCTCCACCCGTCCCACTTGGGTTCGTGGATCAGGTCGGCGCCTTCGGGTACAGCGTCGACTGGTGTTGCGAGCATCGGTGCGACAGGACGCCGTAGAGGCGGGTCTGTCGCACCGACCCGACGCTGCCCGAGGCTCACCGCCTTCCCGGGCTGTGAGTGATTCTCATCGCCGCCTCCTCGCTCATCGTGCGGGAGGGCCGACGACGAGGGGTGTAAATCGACTAAGAGCTCCTAACGAAATGATGTTGGGCGTGCCCTCGGGACGTGAGGATCGTTCTGTCTGAACGTGAGGAGAGGTGAGCAGCCGCCGTGGATCGTCTCGGACGATCTGTGGGCCGAGATCGCACCGCTGCTGCCACCGCGTCCGCCCCGGCGGCATCGGTTCCCGGGCCGCAAGCCTCTCGATGATCGCAAGGTGTTGTGCGGGATCCTGTTCGTGCTCTACACCGCGATCCCGTGGGAGTACCTGCCCCAGGAGCTTGGGTTCGGGTCGGGCATGACCTGCTGGCGCAGGTTGCGGGACTGGAACGACGCTGGTGTCTGGCAACGACTGCATGAGGTTCTGCTCGGCAGACTGCGGGCCGCCGGGCAGTTGGACATGTCCCGGGCGGTGATCGACGGCTCCCACGTCCGGGCGCTCAAGGGCGGCCCAAAACCGGTCCGAGCCCGGTCGACCGCCGCAAGCCAGGCTCGAAACACCACGTCATCACCGACGCGGGCGGCATCCCCCTCGCCGCAAGTTTGACCGGCGGCAACCGCCACGACGTCACCCAACTGCTGCCCCTGGTCGACAAGATCCCCCGGATCAAGGGCATCCGCGGCAGGCCCAGGCAGCCTGGTTTCGCCGCCTCCGGATCCGCTGGGAGATCCGCGACGACATCCACGAAGCGTTCCTCACCCTCGCCTGCGCCATCATCTGCTGGCGCCGACTCCAACGCTCAAAGAGTTAGGAGTTCTTAGTCGCGTCGGTCAGGTGTGCACGAGGTCGTCAGCATGCCGCTTTCAGCAGCACGTCACGAGCCTGTGGGTGAGCGTATCGCGTATCGCGGAGCTGCCGGACCACCTTCTGTAGGTAGGTGGATACCCGGGGTGCGTTGACTGTTGTGGCTACGTCCAACGCGTGATCGAGCGGCTCGCAGGCGGCGACGGCATCGCCTGCCCGGAGCCGGGCGTTGGCTAGGTCGCAGAGGGCGAGTAGGCGATCCCTCGGGTACGCGATCGTTGCGGTGTTCGCGCGCTGTGCTAGGTAGGAAGCGGCCTGGTCGGGTTTGTGTAGGGCCAGCCAGTTTCTGCGCCAGGCATTTGAAAACTACAAAGTGGTACGGCGCTGCCCTGAGAGGTGACTCCTCAGCCGCTCCAATCGAAGATCAACCTGCCCGCAACTTCCGACGAGCGGCTTGTGAGTGCGCCCACGACAGCGCCAACGCCGCAGCCAAGAATGTGACCACCTTGGCGATGGCCAAGGTGAGCGAAACGGTCGCAAGCCAGGTCGGAATCAGCTTGACAAAGACGAACCATGCGAACATGCCCGAGCCGCCGGGATCAGACAACCAGCCTTCGCCGGTGAACCACCCCGGCGTGACGAAGGCGGTGCACACCACGATCCCGAACAGCACCCACGCCGCCTTCACGGCCGGTGACTCGGTGCGCGAGCCGACGACGTAATACCACACGCCAAAAGCGATCGTGAGCACGCTCACGATGATGGTGATGACCACACCGAACGTCATCCCCTCCGTGGGGGCGCTGCCGTAGCTACGATCGAACTGGTCGTTGATTGATCCGATCACCGTAGCGGCGACTACCACCACAGCGATGCCCATGGCCGCGCTGACAAAGATAAGCACAATTGCCAAGACCTGGGCGACGGAGCGGCGCAATGGTGTCGAGGGGCTCGTCATGCAAAGGATCGTGTCACATCAATGAACCGCGTGGGTGGCCACACCTGGCGCCCATCGCTTCGTCCACGGCCAGCTCGGCGGCGCGGGCGTCGACGCGGACCTTGCGCGGGCGGCAAGCGCGCTAAGGACGTGCGTCCCGCGCTCGGCCGACCTGCTACTGAACGAACAAATGAGATGCTTCTATAGCTGTCAAGTGGTGCTGGTGGCTGGGTGGGCGCCGTTCAGGGTGCGGAAGAGTTGCCGGCTGATGTAGCGCTTGAGGCTGCGCATGATCTCGCGTTTGGTGCGTCCTTCGCGGGTGCGGCGGGTCACGTAGCCGCGGGTGCGAGGGTCGTGGCCCATGCGGACCAGCGCGACGGTGTAGAGCGCTCGGTTGAGGCGTCGGTCGCCGCCGCGGTTGAGCCGGTAGCGGGTGGTATTGCCTGATGAAGCTGGTAGCGGTGACGCGCCGGCCAGGGCAGCGAACGCGGCTTCGGAGCGAATGCGGCCGGGGTGGGACCAGGCCAGCAGAACGGTGGCGGCGACGACGGCGCCGACACCTGGCAGGGCGAGCAGTTGTGGCGCTTGCGCGGTGACAGCTTCGTGCAGCGCGGCGTGGTTGGCGGCGAGTTCTGCGTCGAGAGCGCGGATGCGACGCGCCAGCCGGATCGCCTCGGCGCGGCAGACGGCCAGGGCGGCGTTGTCGCTGCGGGTGCGCCAGGCCGCGACGGTGGCGATCGTCGTGGTGGTCAGGGCGCGGCGCGCGTCGATGCCGAGGTCGACGGTGCGTAGCAGCGCGGTCAGCGCGTTGACCGCGCGGGTGCGTTCACCGCTCATCTGTTCGCGAGCCACGGTCAGGACGCGCAGGGCTGTGCGATCGCCGCCGGCGCGTGGCCAGCATAGTTCGTTGATGTCGAGGCTGCGAGCTGCTTGAGCCATCGCGACGGCGTCCACGGCGTCGCTCTTGCCACGGCGACGCCGGGTGGTGGCCGCAACGTCGGGGGCCTCGGCGACGGTCAAGCCGGCTGCAGAAAGTTGCTCGGTGAAGGTGGCGCCGTAGGAACCGGCGCCGTCGATGACGATCAGCGTCGGCGACTGGTGGGTGTGGCGTTCGATCCAGTCGACGGCACGGCGCAGCCCTGACGGGCTGGTCGGGAACTGAGCCTGCTGCCCGACCGCGCCGGTGCCAGCGGTGATCAAGGCGAGAGTGTGGGAGGCGGCGTGGGTGTCCACACCGATAACGAAGTCGTACTGGTCTGCAACGATGGCCATTGCGGCGTACTGCCTTCCCGGGAGACGTCGTGACGGCGTCGGCCCGGGCTGTGTGCTCTCGCGGCAGGACTGTGATGAGCCACGATCCGCTGCAACGGACCGGGCAAGCTTCTGATCAAGCCACCGAGAGGGACAGGGCCGGCGCCCGACCGCAGACCGGATGGGCAGATCTCGCTGAGAGCACCTCGTGGGGCCACCATTTTCATGAGCCACACCCAGCCGCGATCATGACGCTGACCCTGCCAGCTAGCCCCAGGCCAGCCAACACCTACCTTCACAGCCTTTTTCAAGTTGATCCGGCAGCTCAGGGCGGGTGCGGCGAGCCCGGCGGTCGATGAGGGTGGGGCTCCGGGTAGGACAGCAGTCAACCAGGATCCGATGCCCGGACCGGGAGCCTCGCCTGTGCTGTCTTACCCCTCCACGATCTCGCTGTTCAGCCGCACCCTGAACCACCTCGCCAACCTCGTCCGCCAGCACCACAACCAGCATCGATCCCGCCGGTTGCTGGGCAGCTACCTCTCTGGGCGCTGTCCGAGGTTCGACACCACGGCTCGCTGCAGCACCGCAGTCGTGCCCAGCACCGTCCCCGCCGGCCCGTCGGCGGTGTCCGCCACGAGGTAACTGCGCTCACCGAGGTACTCGTACGTGTGTTCATCGAAGATCCACTCTTTGCGCTGGCTCCGCTCGGTGTACGCGACAGCCACCCCCCGCCGCCCGGCCGCGTCCGTGACCCCGCATACCACCTCGACCCCCGGAATCTTCGCCGCGGCCTGGTAGAGCGTGGCAATCGTCTGTGGCGGTACCAGCGACTCGCGCAGGATGTCGCCGATCGCGGTAAACGCCGCACCGTCGCGGCTGTTGCCTCTGCCACGCTCGTCGCGCTCCCGGTAGAGCTTTTCCAGCAGGGCGTCCGGATTGCTGGGCAGATCGACGAGTGCCGCGTTCGGCGTTACGTCCGTGATCGTCTCCCGCTCCGGGATCACACCGACGATCGGTACGCTGAGGAACGGCTGGCGGAGCAAGCCGTCGCGCTCGTTCCGCGGGATCCAGATCTCCCGCTCTTGCACCGGCTGCAGCCGCGCCGGACCGTCACCTATCTCGGCGAACGCAGCTCGGCTCCTGATGTAGACGTACTCTCCCTCGCCGGACGATGGGTCCGGCGTGTCGGCGGCCGCGGCGGCCATCCGGTTGAGCAACAACGTCGCACCACTGCGTTCGCCCTGCTCGACCGTCACGATCAGCGGCGCGCTGTCCGGCGTCCACGGCTGGGCTATCGCCCCGGCCGCAACCGCGACCGCCAGCACGCCTGCGGCGGGTGCGAGCACCAGCATCCGTCGTGGCCGCCGAGCCGGCCGCTCGATCTCGTTCATCAGATGATGCCGTAGTGCCTGCCGGCGCAGCGTCGGCATGGTCGGCACCTGGGGGGCGGTGGGCTCGCTCATCGGTACTCTCCCTGCTCGACGGGGATCATTCGGGTCCGCCCGGCGCAGCGCCTGCAGTCCCGCCATGACCGCAGCCACCTGATCGGCATCGTGCATCCGGGTGACCACCTCGTCAGCGAAGTCCGGGACGGTGTCGCGTACGGGCAATCGCCGCAATGCCTCCCGGTGCCGGCGCGCCGCCTGCCTGCGATTGCGCAGCACATTGGTGGCGATCCCGAGCAGCCACGGCCGCAGGCTGTCCCCATCCGGATGCAAGGATTCGCGGATTCGCCATGCCTCAAGGAAGGTCAGCGACACCACATCCTCGGCCTGAACCGGATCGTCCCCACTCCACACCGCATGCCGATGAACAGCATCGAAGAGCTCACCGAACGCATCGGTGTTTCCGGCCCGGATCCGGACCCGCATTTCAGCTGTCACACCTGCACCTGTCCGCAGCCGTCACCGAGTTCCGCCATCGGGGACATTTCTCATCATGCGTAGCGGTTCGCTTCGACGTGGTGCAGGACGAGGATGGCCTGCACGATCGCGGTGGCGCGGAGCGGGCAGCAGCGCAGCTTGGTCAGCATCTTCCAGGTCTTGAGCGTCGCGATGGCGCGTTCGCCGCGAGCGCGGATTCGGGCGTGTGCCCGGTTGACCGTCTTCTGTCGGCGCGAGAGCTTCGGCCAGTGGCGGCGTCGCTTGAAGGGCGTGCGCACGCTGCCCCAGGCGCCTTGGTAGCCTTTGTCGGCGTAGGTCATCACCTCCGCGCTAGTCAGCGCGTCGATGATGCCGTGGACGCGGGCGGCGGTGAGGTCGTGCGTCGAGCCCGGCAGTGCCGGTGAGGCCCACACGAGCCGGCCGGCGGCGTCGGCGATGACCTGCACGTTCATGCCATGGCGCTTGTGCTTGCCGGAGTAGTACGGCCTCTGGTCTGCCACCCGGTCGATCGGAATCAGCGTGCCGTCCAGGATCGCGTACGCCAGTCGCCGGATGCGCCCCATCGCTGTGGCCAGATTTTCGGCGACCGCTGCGAGCAGCACGATGGCTTCCTGCACGTACCGCCAGGCGGTGGCGACGCCGACGGCGAACCCGGCGGCGAGCCGGGTGTAGGTGTCACCGTTGCGCAGATGGGCCAGAGCGAGCAGTGCCTGCAGGCCCGGGTCAAGGCGCCGCCACCGGGATCGATGCTGGTTGCGATGCGCTCGGATGAGGTCAGCGAGGCGGTTCAGAGTGCGGCTGGACAGCGGGATCGTGGAAGGATAAGACAGCACAGGCGAGGCTCCCGGTCCGGGCATCGGATCTTGGTCGATTGCTGTCCTACCCGGAGCCTTACCCTCATCGATTCCCGGGCTCGCCACACCCCGCCCTGAGCTGCAGGATCTGCTTGGAAAAGGCTCACTGGACGTCGGTCAGGTCGAACCGCCTTGTCAGCGCTCGGGTGTCCACGGGGCCTCCGATTGGGTCGCTGGACCATCTACCGGTGAGTCTGGCCCATTTTTGATTCTCGGCACGCGAATACTCTCACGCCAGCACAAGCCTTGCTCCGGATTCGACACTTGCGGTAACGGAATTTCTCATGACGTCGAGTTGTCCGGTACTGCATGCATCCGTACCGGCAATCTCGTTTACATGGAAGTGAATCGGACAATCCTGGAATGTTGGGCGGAATTTTTATTCTATACGCGTTATGGGCGGCTCAGAGATTTGTCCGGAAGAGCTGAACTGCCTCCCATGCGAGGGCGACGCAAAGGCAAGAGGTTGTCGAAGCTGCAATCAGCAGTAGCCAGTTGATCTGGCGACGCCGAATGGCTATGGCCCATGCGATAATCAGGAGGGCTATCAGCGCCTGGCATGCGGCAGGAAGGATGAGCTGTGAGGTTGCAGGATTGACGCCGAATCGCAGAATGAAGATAAAATCGCGGAGGCTGGGGCCTGCGGCTGTTCCGAATGCCAGGCCAATAGCGATAGCGGATTTTGCCTTGTTGCCAACACGGATCAGGTGGCCAATCTGGCCCATAGCGATGCCGGTAACCACAGATGCGGCAATCCAGAATCCGACTCCACGAGCCATAGACGCGAGCTCGCTCGTCCATGTAACTGATGATAGTGACGACCCGGACATGGCTTGACCGCCGAACCGGACGCCTGAAAGCGCTACTGAGCCGTAATAGATGAGAGTGGCGAGCAGAAGCATGGCTACGGCAGCAAGAGAGCTATGCCAGGGGCTCTTGTATTGATAGCCTACAAGGACGCTTAGTGAGCACCAAGCGGCGGCCGTGCTGAAGGCGGCCAGGATGAATCTTCCCGCTGGATCAGGGGCCACGTCACCCGCGAAGCTCATTAGGCCCAACAAGATCCCTGCAAGAATGGCCCAAGAGTTCGGTTGCCAAACTCGGTCGGTGGCGAAACGTGAATCGTTGTCAGGAGTCGCAGATGCCCTACTCATATTGCCTTCCGTGGTGGTGCTACTGGCGGATATAATCAATGTTTGCCGCAGTTCGTATTTGCCACCATCGTAGCTCCAGAAAAATCCCCAGTGAGTGCGGGCTTCACGACATCCCTATCGAATGCTTCTCGGTCTTGAGGAATTAGGCGTTGGTAAAAGGGTGTTTCGTGGATGCGTAAAACGTGATCTTGTGATATTTTTCGTTCTTGTTCGGTTTGTTGGCGTGTCAGAGTCAGGGCCCAAGAACACCACCAGTCGAAGCTGGCGTCGACAACTCCACTCCCTTTTTCGTAATATGCCTCGTTGCCGTCGGACAGTCGGTCAGCGAAGGGTTCTGTGGGCCACGTTGCCCCCGGGGCTAAGTCCCACTTTTTGGCGGCCTCCCGATACTCGTGATTCGCCTTGTCTGCGGGCTGGTAGTTCGCGTAGCTCACGTCGTCGTCGGATTGACAGCCTGTGGTCAGGGCGACTGCTAAAGTCAAGATTAGCGCGGAGAGGTTCTTCAGGCGCTGCAATTTTACACTCCTGCCGATGCCACTAAAACGAGGGCGACCCCGGCAGGGGATCGCCCTCGATCGAAAGGCAAACCTATCTCAGATTTCAGTAGTTCTCAACGCCGGAGAACGTGTGGATGCAACCGCTCTGACACGTCGTCTTGCGCTTGAAGGCATTCCTGAAGACCGTTCCACCTGCAACCCCGGTGGCCAGGGTGCCGTTGTAGCCCGTCGTGGTGAAAAGCCATGAGTTGCAGTTTCCCGGTATGCAGCCGCCCTGCCTGTTGGTTGCCTGAAGCTGCAGTCCGTCTGGGGTGCCATTCGCGAACGTAGGGAGCGAGTTCATCCTCGCCGTGATGGAACCAAACCCATCCTTGTATCGGTCCGTGCCTGACAGGTACCACCGAGTTGAATCGGACCAAGCCTCGCCACTGATATTATGGTCAGAAGCGGCTTGCGCCGCGTTTGGCGCAACGACAACGAGCGCCATCGCCAGCGCCGCTACGGCACCAACTTTGCTTACGTGAGATTGACGCGACCGGCTGTGGGTACGGCTTCGGAACAAGTGATCCCCCGAGTTTAGGCCACGATCGAACTTCGTGTGGCGATGGTGGGTACGGTGAATGGTCGACGGGTTGCGCCCGTCTACCAAACACCGTGAGGCATGAGCAGAGTAACAGGCAAGATCCGGAGGGTCAAGAGACCGCGATCGATTTCGAGATGTAGCGGAAGGCTGAGCCGCTCTCCCCTTACCATTGCCCACCGAGGTTTTCAAGTATGTTCGAATTGTCTGGGGCGAGGGCGGGCTTGACAATGTAGTGCTTTTTTGTGGTCGCTTTGCTTTTGTGTCCGAGCTGGACGGCGGCACTGTCGGTGTCGGACTCCTTGTCGATAAGGGTGGCAACAGTCCTGCGAAAGGTGTGCGGTGTGACCCATTCGAGGCCGGTCGCGGCGCGGGCTTGACGCCATTGCCGACGCACGTTGCGGGGATAGCCACGTGCCGCGCCGGGAAGCGAAGATCGCGTCGTAGAGGTTATCGGCAGCCATGACCTTGCGAGCTATCACCATCGCGACCGCAAACCGCGGCAGTACAACTGTTCGGAACCTGGCATCGGATTTCGTCCACTCTTGCCGGAAGAAGCCCTTGCCCTTGAGGTAGACGATCGTGCCGCAGATGTTGAGCGTCGGGCGTTCGGCGGCAACGTCGAGATCTTTCCAGCGCAGTGCCAGGATTTCACCGATGCGGGCGCCGGTGGCGAGCATAAGGTCGACGATGTCGGCCAGATCGCCGGTGTGTCGAGGCCCGGGTTTGCCGGGGGTTGACAGTTGCCATTTCCGGATCGCCGCGCGGACGCCTTCCAGTTCCTCGGTATCTAGAGCAACCACGTTGCGACGGGGGTTGCGGAGCCGAGCAGTCTCGCGTAGCGGGTTGGCCGTCAGCGCCGTGGCGTACGGCTAGGGCGAACATCTGGGTGAGGGCGACTTTAGCGAGTCTGGCGGCTGATGGCCGGTCCTTGGCGACCTCGCGCAGGAACTTGTCAAGACGGCCGACGCTGGCCTCCCGGATACGAAGGTTGCCCAGAGCGGGCACGATCGTGACGCGAACGCTGACTTCGTATTGGTTGATGGTCTGCGGCGCAAGCCGTTCCTCGGCGGTGATCTCGTCGAGCCACAGGCGGGCGAGTGTGCTGAGGTGGGTCTCCCGTGTGATCTCGTCGTCGTTAGGAGCGACGCGGTCACGAAGTTTGACCTTCAATGCCCGGATGGATGCTGGACCGGTGGTGCCGGTGGCCTCGACGTCGCGGGTTTTGCCGTCGTGGTCGCGGTATCGGGCTCGCGCACGGTACCGGTTGGGGCCGATCTTTTGGGTGCGGATGTTGCCCCAGGTGCCGATGGGTAGTGGAGGTCGGGCCATGGCTCAGCGCTCCGGGTCGGTGTGGTCGTCGAGCCAGCGTTCGACTTCGCTGCGCCGGTAGCGCAGGGTGTTGCCGACGCGGATGGCGCGGGGTCCTTTGCCTCGGCTGTGCCAGGCGTAGAGGGTGTTCTTCGGCTTGCCCAGCCAGGTCGCGACGTCATCGATGGTCAGGAGCGGGTCGGGCCGCCACTCGGTGGCGGTCGAGGCGTTCATCGCCAGCCTGCCGGGTCGATTGCGCCGGTTTGGGGGTGCGGTTCGTCGGGGTCGGTGGGCGGCCGGCACGCGGTGGTGTCGGGCGGTGCGGACCCCGGTTCGGGGTGCGGGTGGGGCGGGCACGGATGGGGTGTCCTTTCGACGTCCTGGCCCGGGTGGGGCCGGGTGTTGGTGGCGCTACCGCCGGGGATGGCGGGGTGCGCCGGATGTGGACGTCGATCCACGCGGGTGGGGGTCAAGTCATCAAGCCTGTGGCCAGCGTGTGTGCTGCTAAGTCCAACGCCAGCGGCAGATAAGCCGATGAGAAATCCGCCCCACTCAGAATGCGAGCGGCTGATCCCGGGTGGCTAAGGTGCCGTCAGGCGTCGGGAATTCCTCTTGGAGCCTTCTGATAAGGGCGCGTCGGGGCAGTCGTAGATGCCTTGGGACGTTGGTTGCCAGGCGCGCCGTGGTCCTCGCGCGCGCTCACCCGGTCCGTCTCACGGGCGACGCGCACCAACTGCTCGGTCGTGCATGGGACAGTGGCCAGGAACACCGCGCCGCCGTGACGACAGAACATCGGACCGTAGTCGAGGGACCGCAACGGCTCGCCGGCGAGCACGGCCGGGTCCTCCGTGTTCCAGCCCAGCGGCCCGGCCACCGCCTGTAGCTGCGAGAGCCATCGCCGGACTTTCCCGGGCTGATCCGAGCTCGGGTTGCGCCGTCACACCCCGTCGAGCAAGTCGTCGAGGCCGTGCGGCCCGCAGACTACGTTCTGGTCGTGCACGTCGAGCCGGCGGTGGTGTACTCGGGCCAGGTGGCGACCGCCTCGGCGATGGTCCGCAACGGCGGCACCGGGCCACTGCCAAACTTAGCCGGATACCAGGTGTGCACCGTGGCCTGGTTCTTCGCCTCTCACGGTGGCTCTCGCCACGTTGTCGCCAGCCTTAGGGTGGCCCGGTCGTCGTTGTCGCGGCTCAGGTCTGTCAGGTCGAGAGAGGCGACTCGACGTCCCGCACCCGATGAAGGATCGAAGCCGTCGCCGTGCCGCGCACCCCCAACGAGATCACGGATAGCACCGGCGCCGATCCAGGGTTGCGCAGTTGGAACTCCTGCCCGACAAATCTCTCGGAATGGGCTCGGACGACCAGGTAGCACGGATGAGCGACCATGGTCGGGTGGGTTCCAGTGCGCCGTCGTGGATGGTCCTAGTTGCTGCTGCCCTAGCCGTGATCGGCACGCTCGCTGCTGCTGTCGTGACCCAGGTCCTCAGCGGACGGCGCGAGAGCCGACAGTGGAAGAGGCAGCAGAGGCAGGAGCTTGCCCGCTGGGAGCGCGAACGGGCGGAACGCCAGGAACAGTGGGACCGCGAGGACCACGCCCGCTGGCAGCAGGAACGCCTCACCTCCTACAGCGAGCTGATTCAACAGCTGGACCGCTTCCGGACCGCAATCTCCATCCGCTTGCCCGTCGATGGCCCTGGCCCAAAGAGGCTCGACGCGGAGTGGCGGGGCGAGGTCGCACAACTCTTCAACCACCTAGGCTTGGTCCGGGCCAAGGCGAGGCTCTTCACGTCCACAGAGACGGACAGGATCTGCGGGGATGCCTTCGTGCGGGCGACGGTCTGCTGGAACGCCTTCAACGGTGGCTCCCTGCAGAACGAGGAGCGCATCCGAATATTGAGAAGCAACCTATGGGACCTTGGCGCGCGGTCTGCTGACCTTCTAAGGGCGATTCGCCGGGAGCTTGGGCTAGACGTTGACGCGTAGCTATACCCGCGCCGACGTACGGCATCGCGTCTCCCCAGGCGAGCTCACTGGCCCCTCTGAGCTGCGGGAGGGCTCCCGGGTGGTCGCACCATGCCGGTAGGTGCGGGCGTGGTCGACGCTGTGCGGCGCGAGGTCGGTCACGAACTTGTCGACGTGTTGGTAGGTCATGCCGGGGTGGCAGGTGATGCGGCTGATTCTGCCGTCGGTCATCAAGGTCCATTGAGCGGTGACGTCTGGTGGCGGTGTGGGCAGGACAACGGCTGGTGCGCCTGGGCGGCGCCAGTTCGGCCAGCCGATGTCGTAGAGTCGCTGTTCGGTGTAGGCGGCCAGGTCGATGCCGTACTGGACGCGTTCGCGGAGTCCCTGGCGGCCCAGACTGGCGACGACGTGCCAGAGCATGATGGTGGCGAGGCCGCTGTGGGCGTCAACGGGGTCGCCGCTGCGGTGAGCGCTTGTCAGGGCGGCTGTGGCGTGTCGGCGGCGAGTGACGAGGACGCCGACGGGCACGGGTAGGCCGAGAACGGTATTGCCGCTGATGCTGATGCTGTCGGCTCCGTCGGACAGGTCGAACGGCGGTGGGGCGTCGCTGAGGGCCAGCGGGATGCCGGTGCCTGCGGCGTCGCTGTGGACGTGCCGTCGGATGATGGCGAACTGGTCCAGGCGTCGGTGGATCTCTGCGACGTCATCCGCAGCGTCGGTCCAGGGTGTGCCGATGCTCGCCACGACGATGGCGGCTGGGCCGCGGTGGTGGGCGAGTTCGTGGGTGAGGTGGAGGTAGTTCATTTCGCCGGTGTCGGTCGTCTGAATGGCGATGGCGTGCAGTCCGAGGATCCGTGCCGCGTTCGGCACGCTGGGGTGCGCGGCGGCCGAGTGGTAGACGACTGCCGTCCCGAGTCGGATGCGTGCCAGGTGTAGGGCGTGCAGTGTGGCGTCGGCGGCGTTGTGGGTGACGCAACCCCACCATCGTTCAGGGGCGCGGAACAAGCCGGCGAAGAAGCTCACGGCTTCACGTTCGAGGTCGTGGCAGTGGTTGAGGTGGGTGGGGTCGGAGTCGGTGTCGCCGCTGTTGTAGATCGCGAAGTCGAGCAAGGGCCCAAGGGCGCGGAATCCGGTGGTGGCGGTGGTGCCGCTCAGGTCGGTTCGGCGTGCGGTGGTGAGTCGCTCGCACAGCGCGGCCAGCCGGGAGCCGAGGTCGGGATCAGGGTGAGGGGTGTGGGGCATGGGTGTTCCTTCGTCGGTCGGGGAATGCCTTGTCAGGGGCGCAGGCGCGAGGCTGCAGCGGCGGCTGCGGCGGGCAGCAGCGCGGCCAGCGCTAGGGCGATGCTGGGTCCGCAGGGTTGCCACAGGGCGGCGCAGAGTGCGGTGCCGCCGCCTCCGCCGGTGAAGATCGCGAGCATGAGTAGTCCGGTGGCGCCGCCTCGCTGTTGTGGTGTGACGTGGCGGGTGATTTCTGCGGTGAGCAGCATCTGCGCGGTCGCCGATGTGGCGAACGCGGCTGTGGCTGCTGCGGCGACGCCGAGCGGCCTGGGGTCGAGTGCGGCGTAGCAGAGCGTGCTTGCAAGGAGCAGGCTGGCTGCCGTCAGGACGTGCCGGGCGGGTAGCCGTCGGGCGGCGACGGCGGCACCTCGGGCCAGGCCGGCTCCGACTGCGGCGCCGGGCAGTAGGAGCAGCCCGATGTCCATCGTGTCGTAGCCGAGCGTGGTCAACAGGTGGGGTGCGGCGTAGAGGACGGCGAACAGCCCTGCGTAGACGCCCGCCCCGGCGAATGCCGCGCGCCGAAACCATGGGGCCGCGATCACGCCGTCGACGACGATTCCGTTCGTGCGGCGGCGGCTGCGAAGGGCTAGGGTCAGCGCGGCGGTCACCGTGGCTGCCGCGGACGCCGCGGTGGTGAGGGCGCTGGTGTGTTGGGCAGCGGTTTGGGCAGTCAGGAGAAGTCCGGCTGCCACAGCGGCGAGGAGTCCCGCCCCGGGCCAGTCCAGCGGTTCTCGCTGGCGTCGAGGGGTGGTCAGGGGCCAGCAGAGCGGGATCGCGGCGATGGACAGCACGGGCAGGGCTAGGGCCACGCGCCAGGACCAGGCTGCCGCGAGTGCGCCGGCCAGCGGCGCGGTGGCGCCGAACGCGGCCAGGCACGCGCCGAAGCGCGCCAACGCCGGCGGGCGCTGCGGTGCGGGTAGGCGGGCGGCCGTGGCGAGGCTGATGGCTTTGACCGCTCCGGATCCCACTGCCAGCAGGATGCGCCCGGTGACGGCGATGGCCAGGTTGGGGGCCACGACGCAGGCCAGTGTTCCGGCGGTGAGCAGGCTGACGGCGATCAGGAGGACCGGTCGGTCACCCCATAGGTCGATCATGCGCCCACCAGTGACGGCGCCGACGCCGATGCCCACGGCGTACGCGGTGAGCAGCCATGCCAGAGCTGGGCCGCTGACGTGCAGGTGCCGGGAGGCGTCCGGGAGCGCGACGGCGGCGGAGCTGACGCCGTAGACCGCGGGCCCGTACAACAGGCCCAACCGCCACCCCGCCCCTGAGGTAATGCGTCCGGCGGTGACTCGGACCGGCTTCGGGCTCGACAGCGTTGCCTGTGTGGTCATCGGGTTCTCGCTTCCGTCGCCACCGGGTAAGCGGGGGTCTGGGTGGAGGCGGTGTGGCGGGTAAGCGCCCCCACCAGCAGCTCGGCCGGTACGGCGCCGCGTACGGCCACGGCCGGCGCGACAAGGACGCTGGGGTCGAGGACCGTGGTAACGCACGGGACGGCGTGTTGGGCCGTGCGGCTGGTCATCGCGTGTTCCCTCCCGTGGCAGGGGTGTCGTTGGGGTGGCTGCGGGTGGCCACCACTCGCAGCGCCCTGGTGAGGGCGTCTTTTGGCGGCAATCCCGGAGCGGCGAACAGTTCCGCCTGCTGTAGGTGGACGCGGTGTTGCAACTCGCGTGCCAGGTCAATGCCGGCTTGTGTGGGTCGGACGACGATTCGTCTGCGGTCACGCTCGTGGAGCTGGCGGCGCACGAGGTCGCGCTCAACGAGGTCGCGGAGGACTTTGGTGAGGGTGGCTTTGGCGATGCCGACTTCCACGGTGATGGCGCGGGTTTCGATGACGCGGTGGGTGCAGATGAGCACCAGCACGTCGTAGCTGGTCCAGGTCAGGTCGGCCTCGCGCAGCACGGTGCGTTCCAGCAGGGCGCGGACGCTGTTCGCGGTGCGGCACAGCTGCGCCACCGCATCGGGACGCGGTGGTGCGATGGGCCGGGTGTTGACCGGTGGGCGGTAGACGCCGGCGGTCTGCCGGCGGTGGCTGTGGTTCATCGCGGCCTACGCAGGTGTCGCGGTCGGCGCAGGGTGTTGCGGTCTCGGCGCTGGCCTTTGCCGCCGGCACGGTCGGCCGGTGGCGGCGGTTGTGGTGTCGGCACGCGCGGGTGCCCGTTCTGATCGGTGCGCATCTTCACCCCCGTGATTGGCGCGCTATCGATGTGCTGTTGAAGGTCCGGGTTTAGCTGCTGTCGCCGAGTGGGGCGCCGCGTTCACGCATGAACGGCACCGGGTTAGTGGAGTTGGCGTTGCTGAGGTCGCAGCGCGACTGGTCGCAGACCGCCTGGTGGGTTTCGAAGTGCAGGTGCGGGCCGGAGGAGTGGCCGCTGGTGCCGACCAAGCCGATGGGCTGGCCCGCCTGGACGGTGTCGCCGTCGCGGACGTCGGGGCGGCGGACCATGTGGCAGTAGCGGGTGCCGTAGCCTCCGGCGTGCACGAGGTCGACGTACCAGCCGCATCCCCGGGTGCTCGGGCTGCCGTCGATGTCGCAGTTGCCGGTGCTCGGGTCGCAGCCGGACCACACCACCTCACCGGCGCTGGCCGCACGGATGACGGTGTTGCGGGGCACGCTGAGGTCCACGCCGGCGTGCAGGCGGCCAGCGCGTGGCCCGTAGCCGCTGCCCACTTTCGCGCGCAACGGCACCGTCCAGCCCGACGCCGCCACGTTCGGTGCACTGCCGCAGGAGGCGAGACTCGCCCCGGGCAGCTCGCCGATCGCGTTGACGCCGACCACGGCCGCGACAACCTGCTCGGCGTCGTGCTCAAACTCGCCGTAGCGGTCGGGAAACGCCGAGACCTGAACCCGCTGCGCGGCAACGGTGAGCGGCATCTTCTCCCAGCCGTCGATGCGCAGCAGCTTGTCGTAGAACTTCCCGCTGGCGTAGACGGGATCGAGGATCTGCGCGGGAGTGCCCCATCCCTGGCTGGGCCGCTGCTGAAACAGGCCAAGGGAGTCGCGGTCGCCGCCGCGCAGGTTGCGCAGGCTGGACTCGACCATGGCCGTCGCTACCGCGATGACCCAACCTCGGGCAGGTATCCCCCGCTGCTGACCGACCGCGATGATCGTGGCCGCGTTGGTGACCTGCTCACTGGTCCACCGGCCGACTCCGCCACGGGCACCGGCACTGCTCGCGGTCTGCGCCGCGGTGGGGCCGCAGGCCGCCGCCGGCGCCTCGGTGATCACCGACGCCACCGGCAGCCCACACAGCAGCAGCGCGGCCACCACCGCCACGACGAGCCCGGCCCGGCCCCTGCTCATCGGCGGTTATCCGGGTTCCTGCCGACGGTGGCCACCAGCCACCGCTGGTCGTCGCGCACGCACACCACGCGGAGCACGCCTGCGTCGGTGTCGACGTCGACCTCCGCCCGGGTGTCGCTGGCGGACACGACCCGGGCAGGCGCGGTGATGCGGGTGGCGGGCACGTTGGCCGGGTCGACGGTGCCGAGCAGATCCGCGTAGGCCGGCACCGCGTAGGGACGCAGTTCAGCGCGCCACCGGGCGGACGGCACTGTGGGGCGGGCCCACAGTCCGACGAAGCGGGCCGCCGCGGTCGCGGCAGCCGGATCCGTGGCGGCGGAGCGGGTGGGCAGCACCCCGTCCGGATCCGCCGCCAGCCCTGACGGCGGCTGACCGGCTGAGGTGCTGGTAGCCGGTGCCGCCGGGGCCTGGTACGTCGGGTTCGCGCATCCGCCGGTCAGCAGCACGGCCGCCGCCAGGACCTGGGCGGTGAGGTAGTGGCGGGTCATGTCGGCTCCGCGGGCTCAGCGTCCGGGGCGGGCGCCGGGCCGAGCGCGGCGTTGACGCACTGTCCGAGCACACGTAGTTGGTGGTGCACGTCGACCAGCGCGGCGCGTCGCTGCGCCGAGAGTTGCCCGGCGGAGGCGTCGACGAAGTCGTTGATGTCGATGTGCAGGTAGGTAAGGCTGGTGATGATCGCGGTGAGGCGAGCGTCGCGCGACATCGCATCTACTCCTCGATGTCGCGGTGGTAGTCGCCGTCGAGGTAGCCGTCGCTGGCCCAGTCCAGCTCCGTGTTGCGCCGTGTCTGCTGATCGATGTCCGTCCACTGCTGCTTCTCCTCGGGGTTGCGGCTATTGCCGTATGCCTCGTTGGGGTCTTCACGCAGGCCGGTGATGAAGTCGTCGAGGGTGTCGACCCCGACGCGCAGCCCTGCCAGGGCAGCCTCGAAGCGCTGCCAGTCCCACACGTTGGTGATCTCGGCCGGATGTGTCATCTGTTCTCTCCCTCCTGGGTGGCCGCTGCGGCGTGCGCCGGCCGTGCGTTGATGTCGGCGGTGACGGCGTCCTGAGCTGGCTTCGGCCACGGCTGCGACCAGACGGCGTCCTCTGCGGGCTTCGGCCACGGCTGCGACCAAGCGGGGTCCGGGGCGGGGGCGCTGTGTTGGCCGTAGCGGCAGCGGGTGTAGTCCCATTGCTGCCAGCGGGTGCGGGCGCGGTGCAATGCTTCGTGCCAGCGCAGCGGCGCGTCAGGGTCGGCTATGGTCGAGTAGGCGTGGTGCCACGACACCGCTAAGGCGGTTAGTTCCTCTACCAGAGGGGGGTGTGCCGGCCAGCACGCGCCGAAGTCTTGGGCCAGCCCGTAGCGGTCGGACAGCCAGCGGGTCCACGCGATGAGCCACGCCCACAGCTCCCGGGCGCGGTCGCGGTCCAGGTCACGCCAGCAGTGCCGCGCCGGCACGAATCCGGTCGGTGAGTCGAGGGCGTCGACGCGCTCGGACAGCGTCACGTGAGCCTCGGCGAGCTGCTCCACCGAGCCGCGCAGCGTGTCGATCAGGCTGGCCAGTTCGGCGGTGGCGCGTTCCTGCGGTGACGCCTGCTCGGGAACGTGAAACAGGAAAGTACGGTCCGGCATCAGCTGCCCCTCCTCAACCGCGCGTTGAAGGCGTCCTGTGCGGTGTGGAATCGGTCGGCGTCCGGGCGTTCCCACCACGACTGCTGCACCACCTCGACCGGTGGCATGTTGCCCAGCAGCACCAGGGCGTGCCCGGTCGGCAGGGTGCGCAGTTCCGCCAGGTCGACCAGGTTCTCGCGGCGGCTGTTTTCCTGCACGCTGGCCTTCCCACCACCCCACGACGCGGACGAGGACAGCTCCAGCACCTGCCCGAGCAGGGCTTGGGCGTCCTTGAGGGCATTGACGTCCTGCGTGCCGCCCATCACGAAGCGGGCGTTCGCGCCGTCGCGCAGGGCCTGGCCGCCGTCGCGGCCCCATCGTTCTTCGAGTTGGTGGGTGTTCTGGCAGGCGATCGACAGGGCGATGCCCGAGCCGCCGCCCTCGGACGCCAGCGCCGGCAGTGAGGGCAGCGGCGCGATGTTGGTGATCTCGTCGCCGACCAGATACAGGCAGGGCTCGACCCGGCCGCCCGGGGATACGAATGACCGTTGCAGGGTGCGGTAGATGATGTCCTCGGCGATGGCGGCGAACAGCGGCGCGGTCAACGCCTGACCGCTGCGGGTACCAACCAGGTAGAGGGTGCCGGACTCATCCAGCCACTGCTCGGGGTCGAACTGCTGCCCGCGAGGCGGTGAGCAGGCGTGCAGGATACGGGGATTGCTGAACGCGTCCAGTGCGCCGAACACCACCGACTGGATGGCGTCACGGCTACGGCCAGAGGACTCGCGGTGGAAGGCGAGGCGGTCGGCCCACACCGTCTGCCCGTGGTGGCGCAGGATCCGCTCGGCGCGCGGCTCGCTCGGGTTGGCCGCCCAGCTCGCCACCTCGGTCATGGTGGCGTGCTCGTCGAGGGCGGCGGCGTGCAGCAGCCCACGGATGATCGCCGCCGCCTGGTCCTGGAAGTATTGGCCGTTGTCGACGTTGCCCTTGAGTCCGGCGCCAGCGGCGAAGCCCTTGGCGCGCAGTGCCGCGATGTCCGGGTCGTCCGCGCCGTCGATCGGTGACCAGCGCAGCCGAGGCACCCCCGGCACCTGGCCCTGCGGTTCGAAGATCCACGTCGGGCCGAGCGCGGCACGCAGGTCGTAGGTGACCGAGGCGACATCGAGGCGGGTGGAGGTCGTGATGACCGCGCCGCGAGCGTCGGCGACCCTCGGGATGATGTAGCGGGACGTCTTGTTCGCGAACCGGGCCGCTCCGGCGAGCAGCTCGGTGTACTCGTTGGCGAGATAGAGCGGTTCGCCAGTGAGGGCGTGCCGGCCGAGTAGCCGGGCCACTTCGAGGGGATCGCTGCGGCGGCGCTCCTTGACCGTCACCATGCCGGCAGAGTCCGTGTCGCGGATCGTCAGGCCAGGTCGCAGCACGTCAACGCGACGCAGCACCGCTTCGGCGGTCACCACCCGGTCCAGGTCCTTGCGGCAGGCGAACCCACGCCGCCGCGCCCACCGGCGAGCCACCCGCAGCGCCGGCACACCGACCCCGGCGAGAGCAGCGATGAACAGGACGATCCACAGCCCGTACAGCAGCGGGCCCGGCGGCAGGTCCTGGCGGGCTGCGCCCGGCCACGCCTGCTCGGGGTCGCCTGGCGCGGTGACGAACCGGGCGGCGATGCCGGGCACGTCGGCCGGTGAGCTGTCCGGCCACGCGGCATGGGTGAGTAACCCGCCCACCTGCCCGGCCAGCCACAAGGTGACCGTTCCGGTCACCACGAGCAGGACGGCGATGCCGGCCAGGGTCAGTCGGGCGAGGATATCGACGCGGGCCACCCCACGGCGGGGCAGCCGATGCCCGGGAGACATCAGCGAGCCGGCCATCACCGCACCGCCTCGGCCTCGTCCGGCTCCCCCGGCGACGCGGTCGCTACGCGCGGGGTCTGCCGCATCCGACTGTCGGTGTCGACCATCTGCCGCTCGATGGCGGAGAGCTGGTGCTTGACGACGTAGGAGCGCAGCCCCACCTTCCACAGCCCGACACCACGACGCAGGTGCAGCAGCAGGTTCGTCTCCACATCGGTGGTGCCCAGGAACTCACGGGCCGCATCCAGGGAGCCGGGCGCCTGCCGGTAGGACACCCGCACACCGGTGTCCTCGATCAGGCCCCGGGCAATACGGACCTGCTCGGAGTCAGCGGCGCCACTGGCGGCGAGGTCGGAAAACCGGTGAAACGCGAGGATGTTGGCCGTGCCCAAGGCTCGGGCGAGCTTCAGCTGTTCACGCATACGCCGCATGAGCCCCAGGTGGCGGCTGACGAGGGCGAACTCGTCGTAGAGGCAGACGCGAGTCGGGGCGTCCGGGCGGGTCAGCTCCGTCTCCAGCCACGACTGGGCGCAGGTCATCGCCATCGCCGTCATCTGGTCCGACGCCCGCACCGCCCGCAGGTCCAGAATCGCGCCCGCCTGATCGAAGTCGATCGTCAGCGTCGACGCGGCCGGGGCGTCGAAGATCCCGCCGAGCGCGCCGGTGATCAGCCGCTCCAACGCCAGCCGCACGCGGCGACTGTCGGCGGTGAACTGGTCGACGTCGTAGTGCACGCCGGCCAGCCGGTGCGCCCACCGTGGCGGGTCGCTCATCGCGGCGAGGACCCGCGACAGCGTCGGGATGTCCATCCGATCCGGGCTGGTGCCGTCCTCGGCGCGGGTCACCGCGTCGAGGGCGTATTCGACCAGGGACCGTTCGGCCTCACCGAGCAGCCCGCCGAGCTGGATCTCCAGCAGCCCTTCCAGCAGCAGCAGGCGGCGGGCCCGCTGGAGCTGCAACCACTCCGCCTCACCCTGCCCCGGCAGCCGACGGATCCCCGCCAGAGGATTCATCACCACCCCTGAGCCGGGGCCGACGCGCACGGGTCGGATGCCGGCGGTGGTGGCGAGGGTGTCGTACTCGCCCTTGACGTCGACGATGTAGAACCGCACCCCGAACGGCACACCACGAAACGCGACCGTTTTGAGCAGCGACGACTTCGCCGACCCGATCTCCCCGGTCACCACCATGTTTGGGGCGCTCAGCGCACCCGCCCCGTACAGCTCGTGGATGCCGAAGACGAACCCGGCGCGGGAGTACACCTCCTGCCCGATCAGCGGCCCGTCCACCCCCAACCCCGGGTCCGCGACGAACGGGTACACGCTGCACAACTGCGCGCTCGTGGTCACCAGCGGCGGAAGCCGCAGCCGCCAATACACCCGTCCCGCCGCCCGCCCGAACGCACCGCGCCCGTCCACCGACGGCGGACCCAGCAGCCGATCCGACAGCCGCCGCACCGCCCGCTGCTCCCCCGCCAGATCCGCCTGCGCCGCCGCGAGGTCACGGCGGGCTGCGGAGTCGGCGAGGCGCTGCGACCACGAGCCTTCCCGCCGGACCCGGGGTCGAGCAGTTCTACCGTTGCCCGCACTCACGCGAACCACCCCCGCATCGGCTTGAGCCCACGCGCCAGCGGCAACGCTCCAGCCGCGAACGCCTGGTCCTGCTCGCCGTAGAGCACGACCGCGTGGCAGCCGCAGCGGCCCAGCACCCGGCGCACCGCACGCACGTCATGGCGCAACCGCTCAGGACTGTCAGCGGTCACAGTGACCAGCACCGCGTACCGGTAGCGCACGTGCCCCGCGGCCTGCTCCCGGTCGACCTGCTCGACCGCGCGGGCCTCCTCGTCCTCCCGGGCGGTGCGCACCAGCCGCATCCGCCGCTTGGTCACCTCGTCCCCGGCACGGGCGACCTTGTCCCGACGCGTCGCCAACTGCGCCAACTGCGCCGGCACCGGCTCCGCCACCACCGTCACGGCACGTCGGCCGACGGTGCGGGTGAACAGCGGCGTCATCCACGTCATCGGCACCGCCTGGCGGGGCATCTCATACACCCACAGCGTCTGCGAGAACCCCGAGTCGTGCCGATACGCCGACCAGCCAACCGTCTCCGCCGCCACCGGCCCACCCGCGTGCGGCGCCACCTGCGCCTCGACGTCCTCCGGGTCGAACTGCCCGCGCAGCACCGCCGCATACTCACGCGGCGTCAACCAGCCACCAGTGTCGATACCGGCCTCACGCACCGCCGCCTGCACACCAGTCAGCTTGTCCAGCACCACCGCGGCGATAGCGGCGTCCGTGCCGCCCGCGTCCGCAACCTCCCCCGACAGTTTCCGCACATCGAACACGGCCGTGAGGAACACGTCGTGGCGTTGGGTCCCCGGCCCCGCCGCCGCTGTCAGCTCCGCCAGCGACCGATACGCCCGCGTGCCCGTATCCACCGCCTGGCCGAGGTAACGCTGCGCCTGGTTCGCCACATCGGGTACCGCCCGCGCCGTCACCGCCCACCGCACCAGGCCGCTGTCGGCGTACTCGGTGCCCAGCAGGTTCAACACGTCCGCCCACGAGGCAAGGCGCTGCTGCTGCACCGTCGTGTCCGCCAACATCAGGTTGCTGCCGGCGCACGACAACGTCGCGGTCACCGTGCCCTCCCGACGGTGATGCAGCAGCCCCACCTCCGTCAGCCCGTCGGCAGCCACCGCCGGCAACCACTGATAGCCCGCCGCCGGCCCCGGCAGATGCAGATGCGCGGTACCCGGGTTCGCCGCCCACACCGCCCCGCGGTAGCGGTCCTGCCCGGCCGCCCGCTGCACCAGAGCGCCCACGACGATCGGCGTCCACTCGGTGACCCGCCGGCCCCGGATCCGCAGCAGCGCCACGGTCAGCAGCAGCAGCGCCGCCGCGAGCATCCCGGCAGCAGCGCCCTGCCGGCCCACCGCCAAGAGGTTCGCGGCGATGACCAGGCAGATCACCCCGGCCACCGCCGTGCCGATCTGCCCCCAACTGAAGCCCAGCATCGATCCCCGCGTCGAGCGCGGCGGAAACTGGAACTGCGTCATGACCTCCCCCTTCGCAGTGATCTAGGCCGGCACGATCGGAATCTCGGCGGCACCACCAGCGGCAGCGCCCTGCCCACCGCTCCGGCCCGCCGCGGCGCCACCAGCGCCATCTCCGTCGTTCTCCGGCGGCAGCGGGCTACCACCGGAACTCAGCGATGCCGCCCCCACGCCCGACGAGCCAGAAGCCCCGCCGCTCACGTCGAGGCCGCCACCGACCGGCAACGGAGCGCTGCCAACGGGTTCCCCGGCGTCCGAGCCGGCCGACACGGACGTCTCGTCTTGAGACGCCGCTGCCCCGGTGGCCCGTCCGGCGGTATCGCTGTCGTCCGCGAGCTGCGGCAGCGGACTTCCGCCAAGGCTCGGCGATCCCGCGCTCGGACCCGACGGGACAGCAGCCCCACCACCCACGCCGGAACTGCCGGGGGCGCCATTGCCTGAGCCGGCCGAGGCGGGCGTCTGGTCGTGGGCGTCCTGCAGTGTCACCGGGAGGGCGCCCTGCTCGCCGGTGGCGTCGCCCGGCAGGGTGAGTTGCCCGCGCGTCACGTCACCCTGGGCGGTGCGGGAGTCCCGCTGCACCCCCGCTGCCTCGTCGGCGTTCTCACCCCCAGCAGCCTGCTCGCCAGCGGCGTTGGCGGGCTGGCCGACCTGGTCACTGTCGCCTCGGCCGTGCAGGGCCTCCACCTCATCCGGCAGCCCCGCGAGAGCACTGGCAGGGCCGGTGGGAGATGTCGGGCTGGTGGGGATGGTGTCGGCGTTGCCCTGCATCAGCGACGCCGCATCCATCTCACCCCCGTCGTTCGACGGGTCGGTCAGGCGCCGCGATGCGGCGTCGAGCCCGACAGCCCCGGCTGCCGAGGTCAGAAACCCTCGGGCGTCGACATCGGCGAGGTAGCCGTCCCACATGCTCGTCAGCCGGAGCAGGATCCACGGCGCGAGGACCATCAACACGATGATGAACAGCCCTCGCAGCACGTTGACCACGTTGTCGCTCTCGTAGGTGGTGCGGGTGCCGTAGATCCACAACGCGGCGATGAAGAACTTCGACGCGGCCAGCGCGTTGCAGGTCCAGAACCACTTCCGGCCCCACGCGCGGGTCTCGGTCATGATCTGACCGGTCATCGCCATCGCCCCGAACAACGCCGCCCCTGCGGCCAGCAACGAGCGGAACAACAGCATCACGAACACCAGCACCAGGCCGAACACGCCGACCACGGCGACGACGAAGGCCAGCAGAACCGTGCCCGCGTCCGCGGTCAATGCGTTCAACGCGTCGACCCACATGCTCGGCTGCCAGTCCCGCTGCTGATTGCGGGCGATCAGCGCCAGTGTCGCCTCGTCCCAGGCCGCCATCAGCAGGTACGCGATGCCGCCGGCGAACGCGATGCCGAACATCGCCCGCACCAGCCCACCCAGGCTCGACAGCGGCCCTGGCCCGCTCACCCGCAGCCCGTTGATCGCCGTAGAGATCACGAACACGATCAGCACCATGACGATCAGCACGCCGGAGATGTCGTTGTAGACGCCGTAAAACGGTTCGTCTGGCACGGCGGAGGACTGTGTGAACACAAGCTCGGCGAGCTTGCCCAACGCCCACGCGAACCCCGCCACCGCTATGTCGGCCAGACCCTCGAACCCGGTGCGCGCCGCTTCCTTCACCTGGGCGCCCACCTTGCAGGACACGTCCAACGGCTCGCACTCCGACGACGCCTTCAGCGACGACCACGCCACCAACACCGACCGCAGCGCACGGCAACGCTCGGCCTTCGCCGTCCACCGCGACGCGTTCGGTACGTCCTGCGCTGCTTTCGCGTCCAGCCGCTCGCAGCGCACCGGCTGCTCACCGGCGGCCGGCAGCCGCTCGTCGAGCACCGATGGCGTGCCGTCCGGCGGCGGGGACTGCACCGTCATTGCCACCGCGTCGCAGTGTTCCTGCTCCACAGTGCTGGCCGCCGCGCTGCACACAGTCGTCCAGCCGTCGCCCTGCTGCCACCGCGCCCACGGCAGACACCAGGCCACCTGCGGCTGCCTCAACGGCTCGGCACCCGCGCCAGGCTGGACGTCAGCCGGCGGGGCCGGGCACGCCGAGACCGGCGATGACGGCGACGGCGTGGGCGTTGGTGCCGCTGCGGCGGACGCGGGGGCAACCGCCGCGACCGTCATCGAGGACACCACCGCGAGCAGCAGCCGCAGGGTTGTGGGCAGGGCAGCCATGGGTCACACCGTCCCCGGCGCCCACGACCGCGGGCCGAGCACATCAGCCAAGGGCTGCATGTCTCTTGGTCCGCCGTCGCGGCGGGTGCCACGCTGATCCGGCGCCGGCACCGGCACTGCACGCTCTGCACCCACGAGACGCCACCGGCCCTGCGACCACCGTGCCGTCGCGGGCTGCACGTACCAGCCGCCCGCCAACCCGGCGCCCAGGCCGCCAGCATCCGCGGCGGTGCCGCTCAGGGCGCAAACGAGCATCCGCACCGCCACCTCGCGGCCCTCGGACACGACCACGTCGAGGTCCGTATCGGCCACCCACACCCGCACCACCACCGTCTGCGCAATCGCTGCCCCCTCGGACGGTGGCCCGACAAGAGGCTGCACTGCCGGCGCGGCCCCCTCGGCGGAAATCAGCTCCAGCAAGGCCTGCCGGCTCGTCACGTCCCGCGTGCCGGCCGCCGCCAGGACCTGCGTGTAGGCCGCCGCCGCATCCGCTGCACCGCGAGGCGTCCCCGGGAACCCCACCAGCACCCCGGCCTGCATCCGGTCGACGTACCGGGCGGCCACCTGCCGCTGTGGAACACTCGCTCGGCCGGCGGCAAACACCGCCAGACCGAGGGCCATCACCATGACCAGTACCGCAACGAGGGCGCCCGGCCGGCGGCCGGTGCTCGGCTTGAATTCCGCTCGACTCATCGTCCGGCCCCGGGTCAGATTTCGCTGAGCAGAAACGCGATGATCGAGGTGGCCGAGCCGACCACGATCGCCACCAGGCCGGCCTTCCACATCATCGATTTGCCGCGATCACTGATGATGTGCGCGCCGAAGATCGGCCCGATCCCGAACGCGATAGCCCCCGCCGCCAACCCCGCCACCGCCGAAATCACCCCAAGGAACAGGGCAGCGTTCGCGAGCTTGTAGAACAGATCCGAGCGCGGCACCGCCGCCGGATCCGGACTGATCCGGCCGAAGTCGAAGCCGCCACCCGACGGCTGCGGCGTCGGCGTTGGTGTCGGAGCCAGAAGCGCCACCACCCCAGGGGCGCGCACCGTCAGGACAGCCGCAAGCTGATGCAACACGATCATTTCTCCCCGTTCGAGGCCGATCCCGGGCTGTTGGCAGCCGCAGGGTCAGCCGGACATCTGTCGATCACCGCCGCAGCGACCTCGGTCAACGCCGACCGGGTGGCCTTCGTCAACACCCGCGGATCCAGTGGATCCAGACGCACGAGTGCCGGGTCATAGGGCACCCTCACCAGCACCGCCGCAGATTGCCGCGCCAGCTGCTCTACCGCCCGCACCTCACGCGCCACGGACGGCGACGTCGCCACGACGACCACCACGGCCCGGTCAGGCACCTGCGTCAACCCCGCCGTGCGCATGTGCGCCAACAGCCGCAAGGTGTGCTGCACCGAATCCACCGTCGCCCGCGACACCAACACCGGCACGGTCGCCCAACTCAACGCCCGCCACGTCGACGTGCTGTGCGCCGTCGGCAAATCCAGCAACGCCAACCGGAACACCGCGCGCAAATGAGCGACCACACCGAACAGCTCCGGCCACGTCGGTGGACGCCGCTTCGACGACAGCTTGCTTTCCCCCACCAGCACCCGCAGCCCGGTCGGACCGACCTGCGCCAGCCGATCGGCCACGCCGCCATCCGCCAGATCCACGCCGGCTGCCACCGCATCCCACACAGTCGATGAACTGCGGCGGACCACCCGGTGCTCCAGCCCGCCCCACGCCCGCAACGTTGCGTCAACCGCCACCACCGGATCAGGCACCGCAAGTGCCAGCAGCCCACCCAGCGATGCCGTCAACGCCGACCGCCCGACCCCGCCATCCGCTGACGACACGCCAACCAGCGGACACCCCTCGCTCAGCAGCGCTGCCCGCCACCACAGCGACTCCACCCGCCTGCCCGCACCGAACTCGCGAGGGATCTCCCGCCTCGCCGCCGCATCCGCGCGGCGCCGCCACTGCGACGTCAACGCCGCAACACGGGCGGCTATCTCCTCGGGGGTAGGAGCCGGCGGCAAGGCCCTCTGCTCTACCGCCGGCTCCCCCACCAGTTCGCCACCGCGCCCGCCCGAAGGCATGCCAGCAGCGACCTGATCGGGCTGCCCGTCTGATGGATCTTGCACGTCCGCCTCCCCGAAGGCTTGCCGTACAGCACTAGCCGCCGCCAACATCGACGCGGCTGGTCCCCCGTTGCTGTCACGACCTGGACGCTGACCAGACGAAGCAGGCCCGAGAGAACCGGCGCGGCCGAACCGACGCCGGTCTCCCACGTACCGAGAAGCCACCCCCACGGCAGCCGGCCCGATCCGCTACGCTCAGCCCAGCGCACTTACCATTGGGTGAAGTGCACTTCATGAGCGATGCAGAGAGCTAAGCACGGACTACGCAACGACGTCAACTAGAGTTCCGAGCTACGACTACGAGTGGTTGCAGTTGGGAGGCTCCATGCAGGACACACCAGCGGACCAAACCGAGGCTGCCACCTCCGACCTCATCCAAGGCAGACTCCGCGCCCTTTTCGCCGCGAGCCCTCCAGGCCGACCGCCGTACACCGAACATGAAGTCGCGGTTGCACTGACCGAAGCCGGCCACAAGATCACCGCGAACGGCATCCGTCATCTGCTCAAAGCCGAACGCGTCAATCCGAAAGCCTCGACGATCCGTGGCCTCGCAGAGTTCTTCAACGTGCCGGTCGGCTATCTCCTAGGCGGCAGCGAACAGCCGGAGGAACCAGATCCCCGGGTGCGCGTGATGACCCGATCCATCGGAAAGCTCTCACCCGCCGCCCAGGATGGGCTCCAAGTGATTATCGACAACCTACTTCGCGTCGAAGAAGCCGCCCGGGCAGGCGACCAGTTGACGTTCACCGCACCTCAGAATACAGACCAACCGCCGAATGAGTTGGGACCGGAGAACCGTTAGCCGGTCAAAAGCGAGACGTCGAGTCATGGTCGCCGATGCGGTCGCGGTTTCACCAGTCGTAGCCCACTACCCATGACTGGCGCTCATCATGGGATAAGAATCGCCATGCTTCGCAAGTTCGCTGACGCTGACCAAATAAACCTTGTGGGTGACGGCCCCGCCGTTGGCTGCCTAGACCTTGGTGTCACCGCCATCACCACAAACACTCAGCAGCTGGCCAAAGCCACGGGCACGCTCGACGCAACTATCCTCCCGCCGCCAAGGTCTTCCCGCACGTCCATGCACGCAAGGGCTCCCGCCAGGCTGCTGGATCGGTCACCTTTCACCCAGAGCAGCGCCTTCTCTGCCCACCCACGGGCAGCCTTCAGGCGGCTGGGCCAGCCGCCGACGGCAATCAACCGAGCCCTGAACCCGATTCCGCATCCGCCCCCCGCAGGCGTCAACGTCAGCGACGCGGTCACCGGCGTACGCTACGAGCGCACCGACCGACCATCCCCACGGACAGGTCTCATTGTCTGCGCGGCTGACCGTGTCGGTCGATGATATGTGTCCGGCTCGGAACAGTGGCACCGGATGAACGGTAATGGACTCTCATGCCCGCCAGTGGCCGAATTTGGATCCGTAGGAGGCGTACGAGGCGTGACATCGACGACCCGATCCAAGGGGAGCGCCAGCCCATACTCCACAGGCGGAGGCGGGACGGTGCTGGAGCACACATACGGTGCTGTCCTGCTTGCAGCTCTTTTGAGAGGATCTCCGGTGCGGGGCCTAGGCGAGGACGTGACCCCAATTGAAGTGCGTTTTCAGCAGGCAGCACATCATCCTGTCGACGATCTAATGGTACTCGGAAAATTCGAATCAGGAGAGCGCCAGCTACACATCGGCGTGCGGCGCAACCCTATAATCACCTCTCGAAATCCAGCATTCATCAAGCTGCTCACCGACTATTTGCGCATGGTCGTAGACCACAGCACTGACATCGACTCTGACCGACTTCGCCTAGGCTTGGCTGTTGCGGGCCCACACACAGCATGCCAAGAAGTCGCCCAGCTAGCACAGCTCGCTCGCACGAGCCGCAGTAGCAAGAAATTCCGTGCGGCGATAGCAGCTCCCCGCGCCACCAATCGGAAGGTGCGGGGCCGGTTGGAAATGCTGGACGCAGCGGTATCAAAGGCTACGAAAGTTGCTGGGATTTCGCTGACATCCTCTCGCGGTTCCGATCAACTGACCTGGCAACTTCTCCGCGGCCTCCGCGTGATCGATTTGCGCCTTGAAGGCGATGATCCCGCCGACCAGGAAACCCTAATCGCTGGCCTGATGTCCGTCGCCGGAGATGCCACCAAGGCGGCAGCCCTGTGGCAGCGCCTAATAGGCCTGTCTTCGAGATATGCGCAGACGGCAGCAACGGTCGATAAAGATCTGCTCTGCCGTGATCTCTCAAGCCAGCTCAGCCGCGTAGCGACGAGCACGCCGCAACGGCCACTTGGCAGCGCACCACGCCAGGAACGGCGGAAATCGGACCCACCCGGCGACACTTGGCAGCCATGGCACTTAATACCAGTAGCCGCTTGCTTACCCGAGCAGGTCGGCGTTCACGGCGCAGGCGTCGATTCGGACGAAGAAGCGAGACCAAATCTTCCGCCATACATTACGCGCGATTACGATCACGCGCTCCGGTCGAAATTTCGTCAACTGTCATCAGAAGGAGGACTCCTAATTGCAGTTGGCGCCTCTTCTACAGGCAAGTCCCGCAGCATGTATGAGGCAGTACGGGAAGTCTACCCCGACTGGCAGCTGCTGCTCGCCGATAGTGCCGATGCCATCCGAGAAGCGGCAAAGGTCGGCGTCCCTGGCCGGACCGTGGTCTGGCTCGATGACACTCCCAGTCTTCGCTACATCGGCGCGGGCGGCCTATCGAAGACCGACGTGCTGGCGCTAACTCGCCGTACCGATGGGCCGGTTGTAATCGTTGATATGCTTTGGCCCGCTGTTTATCAGCAACTGAGCGCGACCCCGCCAGCCGAGATCGATGCGCAGGCAAATGACATCTGGCGAGACGCGCGAGAGGTCCTCGCACTCGCTGCGCACGCGATCATTGACGTACCCGATCAGTTTAGCCCGCGCGAGCGTGCACAAGCCGCACGCGTGGCAAACTCCACTGGCGACCATCGCCTGACCGAAGCATTAGGCGACAATCAGTACGGCCTCACGCAGCACCTATCAGGCGCTCCGCAGCTAATCGCACACTGGAAGCACGGGAAGAATTCCCAACCCTACGGTTGGGCCGTCCTCACGGCGGCCATCGACATCCGTCGAATTGGCATCCGCGTACCCCTAACAGCTGACTTGCTCAGTGAAGTTGCGCGGGCATATTTGACGGATGTGCAGATTGCCGATGCGGTTGATGATTGGCTGCAAACGGGCCTTACGTACGCCTCAAAAAGGTTGCGTGGGGGCGTTCAGGCGCTACTTCCGGTACCTGGGTCGAGAATCGGCACAGTCGCAGCCTATGAGGTTGCGGACTACGTTCAGCAATATGCCTCGATACATCGCTACTACGAACCGCTACCCCTCGGGTTTCGTGAAATCCTTTCCTCGAATATTGATGCCACAGATGCGATATTGGAGCTTGCGCTGAATGCCGAACAGTGCGGCGCGGTGGATTTGAGCATCTCCCTGTACCGTCGCATCTATGCGCTGAGCCCGGCGGCGAGCTGGCGACTACCTCGGCTGCTTGCCGCAGCTAATCAGGAATCCGAGCTACGAAAATTAGTCATTCTTGGCGATGCCGTCCATGCTCGCCGATCTTTGAATGAGCTCTTGGCGAGGTGGGAGCGGGAGAATGATCTGCGAAAGCTCTCGGAGTCGGGCGACCTGGATGCTCGATGGAGGCTCACCCTGCTCCTGATCTCAGCCGGCAGGGTCGACGAAGTACAGGAGTTGAATCGTCAAGGAGGGATTGGAGAGTTCGACCTCGACGACCTCCTGTCAGGGCCAAGGAATACTATTCGCAGAAATAGAGAACGTGCCGCCGCCGACGCCCTTGTCGCCGAAATTCTTGCCCGCGACAGAAAGAATGAATTGCCTCCCCCAGATGAAGACCAAACCGGTGCCAGACTTCATCGGCTCACCGCATACGAAGGCGAGTTGCGGCGGCTTGCCGGTATGGGCAGTGCCCCTGCCCGCAGGTTGCTCGCCGAGCTTATGTCTGAGCAGGGCCGAGAGACGGACCTGCGCGTAATGGCTTCCGCAGGTGACCGCGCCGCCCGAGAGGCACTTGCAGCGCTGCTGATCAACCAGCGCCGTGGGAGCGAACACGGCTAGGCCTAACTGGTCGCTGAGCTGGCGCCACGCTAGCAGGCCCGTCACCGTAACGGGCTCTCCGCACGGCCACATCGTCGTGCCATGGACGGCGGTAGAACCGGCCCGAAGTCGAGGACCGGGGCAGTTCATCCCGGTCCTCGCCGCCATCCGCGTTCCCCGCGTGAGCGCCGGTCGCCCGAGGACCCGCCCGGACCGGGTCCTGGCCGACAAGGCGTACACATCGAAGGCGAACCGGGCCTACCTGCGCTGGCGGGGCATCGCCGCGACCATCCCGAGCAAGGCCCGCACCGGCACCCGCGCCCACCAGTACTCGCCGGGACCGTGGGCACCCGCGCCAGCGGACAACCGGCACCACGCCCGAGCCGGCAGAGCGGCAACCAGCTCGTCCGCCCGGGCGATACCCATGGTGGTGGTGATCATGTCGTCGTTGCGGCGGGTCGCGACCACATAACCCACATCATCAAGTTTTTTAGCGCGAGCTGGTCGGTTGTTGGGTGCCACTCATCCTCAGCGCGGCACGGTTCACCACCACAAACCGAAGGCGCACCGTTGGCTGGGTCGGAGGGCGGCGTGTCGTGGGTGTAGGTTATCGGCGTCCGGCTCGAGTGGTTCCCCCCGTGATCGCTCGGGTCGGGCTCTTCTCCTGCAGATCCGGCGAGGCCGTGGATCAAGGGCCGCTGCTTCTATGGTGCGTCGACAATCTCGCGACCGAGGGGCCAGAACGCGGCGGGAACGAGCTTGAAGTTGGCGATGCCGAACGGGATGCCGATGATCGTGATGCAGAGCGCGATGCCGGCGAGGATGTGGGACAGGGCGAGCCACCAGCCGGCGAGTACCACCCAGAGGACGTTGGCCAGCCCGGAGGCGATTCCGGTGCCGGGTTTGGGCACGACGGTGCGGCCGAAAGGCCACAGGGAGTAGACGGCCAAGCGTAGCGACGCGACGCCGAACGGGATCGTGACCACCAGGAGGAAGCAGATCAGCGCGGCGATGCCGTAGCCGGCGGCGAGGACGATACCGCCGCCGAAGATGAGCCACAGCACGTTGAGCACGAACCGGATCATGTCTTTGAGCATGACCGACGTGTGCCACCTTGATGTCGCTGCCGACGCGCGGCCGGCACCTTAGGCCGATCCAGTGGTCTGTTCGCGTGGAAGGCGGGAAGGTGCCGACTTCGCGGTGGGCGGGGGTTGTGGCGGTGAGGCGTTGAGGCACGTGGGGTGGGGCTACCCGTGCGAGAGTGCGAGGATGACGGTCATGGCGGCGTAGCTGGCCATCAGGAGCACGCCTTCGAAGCCGAGGCGGCCCCAGCCGCAGGTCTGGCGGATGAGTAGGCCGCCGAGCAGTGTGGCGGTCATGAACAGGCTGGTGGTGGTGGCGAGGAGTTCCTGGCTGCCTGCGGTGTGGTAGAGCGATCCGTGCTGGTAGGCGAGGTCACCGGCGACGAGGGTGAGTACGTCGAGGATGTTCCCACCGAGGACGGCGGCGACGGCGAGGGTGACCGCCCCGCGGCGGACGGCGGCGATGGCGGTCACGGTCTCCGGGAGGGCGTTGACGATGCCCATGAGTACGGCGCCGACGAAGCCGGCGGTGAGCCCGGTGATCTCGACAAGGCTTTCGGCGGCGAGGGCGACGAGCCAGCCGCCGGTGGCGACGAGCAGCCCGACGGCGGCGAACTGGCTCCACAGCCAGCTCGGGTGGTGGCGGTTGAGCGGGTTGTCGTTGTGGGGGACGTCGGGTCGGGTTTCGGCGGTGGCGATGGCCTGCCACATGGGTTGCGCGCCGGCGCGGCGGATGAGGACCAGCCCGCCGACGTATGCGGCGACGAGTACGACGGACATGGGGTCGACGCCGGCGACGGTGGTCTCGGGCAGGTAGCTGGCGAGCAGCGCGAGGGCGAGCAGCGCAATCAGCAGGCAGCCGGAGAGCAGGTTCGACAGCGACGCGGCGGCGTGTTCCAGGTTGGCGCGGCGGTGGAATGCGTCGGCCACGGCCACGGCGGTGGTCTGGGCGGCGATGCCGCCGACCGCGTTGCTGTAAGCGAGGTCGGGTTGGTCACTGGCGGCGGCGACGATGGTCATGATGATGCCGGATAGTCCGGTGACGATGCCGAAGAACACCACGCCGAACAGGGCCTCGCCCCAGCCGGTGCGGTCGGCGAGGGCGTCGCCGAGGCCAGCTAAGCGAATGCTGCCGGCGACGGTGATCGCCCCGGCGAGGACGAACACCCCGATACTCCACGCTAGTGGCCACGGTAGGGCGGTCAGGTCCGGCACCGGCGGCGGATTCCCTGATCGGCGGCGGAAATGCCCCGATCTTGACCGGGGCCGGTGGGTGGCGGGCCGGGGCGGCTACGGTTGGTGCTTCCGGAGGGTCCGGTTGAGGAGGCGTCGAACAGGCCGTGGGTGGCTATGGCGTGCAGGTCACGCTGGTGTTCGTGTTGGTGTTGGTGAACGCGGTGTTCGCGGGCAGCGAGATGGCGTTGGTGTCGCTGCGGGAGAGCCAACTGCAGCGCCTGGAGCGGACCTCCCGGGCTGGGCGGGTGCTGGCGAAGCTGGCGCGGGATCCGAACCGGTTCCTGGCGACCATTCAGATCGGCATCACCCTGGCGGGGTTTCTGGCCTCGGCGGCCGCGGCGGTGTCGCTGGCGGCGCCGCTGGTAGGCCCATTGGGGTTCCTGGGTTCGGCGGCGGAGCCCGTCTCGATCGTGCTGGTCACCATCGTGCTGACCTTCGTCACCCTGGTGCTGGGTGAGTTGGCGCCGAAGCGGATCGCGATGCAGCGCGCGGAGGGCTGGGCGCTGCTGGTCGCCCGCCCTCTCGATACGTTGTCGGCGTTCTCTCGCCCGGCGGTGTGGCTACTGAGTAAGGCCAGCGACACGATCGTGCGCCTGACCGGCGGCGACCCCCGGGCCCGCCGGGAGGAGGTCACCACCGAGGAGTTGCGGGACATGGTCGCCGCGCAGCGCAACCTCACCCCGGAACATCGGATGATCATTTCGGGGGCGTTCGAGGTGGCCGAGCGGATCCTGCGGGAGATCCTCGTCCCGCGCCGCGAGGTCATCACCCTGTCGGCGACGCTGACCGCGCCGCAGGCGCTGCGCGAGCTGGGCAAGTCGGGGCAGACGCGTGCCCCTGTGGTGGGTCGCGGCGGCCTGGACGACACGGTCGGCGTGGTGCACATGCGGGACCTGCTCGATCAGGACGGCCCGGTCGCCGAGCACGCCAGCCCTGCGCTGTACCTGCCGGAGACGTTGAAGGTGACCGAGGCGATCCGGGAGCTGCGCGCCCAGCGGCAGCAGTTCGCCCTCGTCGTGGACGAGCGGGGCTCTATCGACGGGATCGTCACCATGGAGGACCTGGTCGAGGAGATCGTCGGGGAGATCTACGACGAGACCGACCGGGACGTGCAGGCTGTCGTACGGGAGGCGGACGGGGCACTGCTGATGCCGGGCGGCTTCCCGCTGCACGACCTGGCCGACGTCGGCATCGACCTTGACGAGGACGTTCTCGAGGCCGGTGACTACACGACCGTGGCGGGCTTGCTTCTGGCACACCTCGGCCACATCCCCAAGACGCCCGGCGAGGTGATTGAGCTGCCGGGCCTGGCCGCCGAGGTCGCCGAGGTAACCGGACGGGCCATCACCCGGGTGCGTCTGCGCGCCACGCCGACACGCGGCTACGAGGACCACGCCGTCGAGGGCGAGACGAGTTCCTGACCGAGGCCCGGGCGGCGACTGCGGCGGGTCATGGGGATGGCCTGACGCGCCTCTGCGGGCGAGGACTACGCCATCCGCCCCACCCGAGAGTAACCGTACGAATTCATTCAGCTACTTCTCAGGTGGCGTTGATAGTTTCCCGGCGCGACGGCTTCCATTATGGACGCCGTTGATCTCGTTGCAGCACAAGGGTTCGCGTGGAAGTTCCACCGGATTCGGGTGCCGCGCGCTCGGTGGCCGTTGAGGGAGTGGTTCGTGGTGTTCAAGAAGATGCTGGGCGCGTTCGGGGTGGGCGGCCCCAGCGTCGATACCGTCCTGTCCAATCCGAGCACCCGCCCGGGGTTGATGCTGGGCGGGCAGGTGAACCTGACCGGTGGCAGCCACGATGTGGAGATCGACCACATCACCGTCGGGCTGGTCACCCGAGTGGAGATGGAGGGCGTGGAGGAGGAGTACGACGCTCTCGTCGAGTTCCACCGCGTTCAGGTCGCGGGTGGCCTGCACCTGCGGGAAGGGCAACACCTGTCGCTGCCGTTCCAGGTGGCGATGCCGTGGGAAACCCCGGTGACCGACCTGTACGGGCAGCACCTGCACGGCATGACCATGGGCCTGCGTACCGAGGTGGCCATCCGCGGCGCGGTCGACAAGGGCGACCTCGACCCCGTGTACGTGCACCCGCTTCCGGTACAGGAGCGCATCCTGGAGGCCTTCGGCCGGCTCGGCTTCGGGTTCAAGGGCGCCGACCTGGAGCGTGGGCACATTTCTGGGCTGCACCAGAGCCTGCCGTTCTACCAGGAGGTCGAGTACTACGCCGCCCCGCAGTACGCCCACGGGATCAACGAGGTCGAGTTGACCTTCGTCGCGAACGAGCACGGCGTTGACGTCGTGCTGGAGTTCGACAAGCGCGGCGGCCTGTTCACCGGCGGCCACGACTCGTTCGGCCGCTATCACGCCGCGCACGCCGACGCCGACCGCGTGGACTGGGCCGCGCAGGTCGACGGCTGGGTTCGCCAGGCCCTCGACGGCTACCAGCGCCTGCACGCTGGCCACGGCTACGCCCCGCCCGCCCAGGGTTACGGCACGCCCGGCTACCCGCCGCCGCCCGGCTACGGACAGCCCGCTTACGGCGCCCCCGGCTACGGGCACGCCGCGTACGGCCACCCAGGCGGGCACTACAAGGAGGAACACCACGAACGGCACGGCGGCCCCGGCATGGGCGCCGTCGCCGCCGGGGTGGTCGGCGGTGCCGCGCTCGGCTTCGCCGGCGGCATGGTCGCCGACGAGGTTTTCGACTCCTTCGGCGACGACGAGGGCGGCGACGAGGAGGCGTGAACCGCCTTTCGTCCATAGTGGATGCAAGCACCCGCTCCATGATCTAATTCGAACAGGTTCGTCCGCACCCGACCGGATTGTCTGGTCGGGATCTCGAAGGAGTGTGCATGCCCGTCACCGCCGACCTCACCAAGCTGGTCGACAAGGCCTACCAGGACAAGACCCTGACCGAGATCGTCGACGCCCCGGTGTCCGCCCTCGCCGGGGTCAGCGACGGCGACGCCAAGCTGCTCAAGGAAGCCTTCGACATCACCACCGTCGGCGACCTCGGCCGCAACCCGTACTTCCGCACCGCCCACGCTCTGGTCGCCCTCACCGGCACGAAGTAGCACCACGACGGATGCCTGGTAGCCAGGGAACTTCTCCGGGCCATCGGGCATCCGTCCGTTTCTCCCCCTGTCCTCGTCGACGCGGCAGACGGCTACGCGGCGGTAGTTTCGGCGGTCGCGAAGGAGGGCAATGACCGGAGCCGACGACAAACCCCCTCTGGAGGGACGGCTCTCGTGGAAGTTACCGGCTTCTTCACCGCGATCATCATCGGTCTGATCATCGGCGCCCTCGGCCGGCTCGTGGTGCCAGGCAAGCAGAACATCCCGATCTGGCTGACTCTGCTCATCGGCGTGGTCGCCGCGATCCTCGGCACCCTCGTCGCCGGCGCTCTCGGTGTCGACGACACCCGGGGCATCGACTGGATTGAGCTGGCCATCCAGGTCGTCTTCGCCGCGATCGGCGTCGCGATCGCCGCCGGCGCCTACGGCCGCCGCCGCGTCCACTGACCGTCACGCCGCCCGCCTCGCCGGCCCAGCCCCTCGGGGCGGGCCGGCGGCGCGCTGCCGGCACCAGTCGTCGGCAGCAGCCCGCCACGTCGCTGGCACACTGATCTACCCACACCATGACGCCTGACGAGGGGAAACAACTGATGGCGGCGGAGGGCAGCACCAAGGCCGTGGTGACGGCACTGGTCGCGAACCTGGGTATAGCGGTGAGCAAGTTCGTCGCCGCTGGCATCACCGGGTCGGCGTCGATGCTCGCCGAGGGCGTGCACTCGGTCGCGGACTCGACCAACCAGGCGCTGCTGCTCATCGGAGGCAAGCGCGCCCGCCGTGCCCCCACCGCCCTGCACCCATTCGGCTACGCCCGTGAGCGCTACGTCTACTCGTTCATCGTCGCGATCATCCTGTTCACTATCGGCGGCCTCTACGCCCTCTACGAGGGCTACCACAAGATCAGCGACCCGCACGGCCTGACCTCACCGCTGATTGCCGTCGCCGTCCTGCTGATCGCGATCGCCCTGGAGAGCTACGCCCTGCGCACCGCCGTCAAGGAGGCCAACAAGATCCGTGGCAAGCGGGGCTGGGTCTCCTTCGTCCGCCACGCCCGCGCCCCGGAGCTGCCGGTGATCCTCCTCGAGGACGCCGGCGCGCTGCTCGGCCTGCTCTTCGCCCTGAGCGGCGTGGGACTGAGCGTGCTCACCGGAAACGGCATCTACGACGGCATCGCCACCCTGTGCATCGGTGTCCTGCTGGTGGTCATCGCCGTCGTCCTCGCCGTCGAGACCAAGAGCCTGCTCATCGGCGAGGCCGCCCTGCCCGAAGAGGTCACCGCGATCCACACCGAGCTGGTCGCCACCCCCGGCGTCGACCGTGTCATCCACCTGCGCACCCTGCACCTCGGCCCGGACGAGCTCCTGGTCGCGGCGAAGATCGCCATCGGCACCGCCGACCGGGGAGCCGACGTCGCCGCCACCATCGACGACGCCGAAGCAAGGATCCGCCGGGTGCTGCCCACCGCCACGGCGATCTACCTCGAACCCGACATTGACCGGCAGCCCGCGCCCGCTCGCGGCTGACCCGTCGAGGGGTGGTTCAGGTCCGGCGCCGGGGGTACTGACGCCGTGTAGCGCCAGCATCGACGTGGGAGGCTCCATGGGTATCGACGACAAGATCGGCAACGCCTCCGAAGAGGCCACCGGCAAGCTCAAGGAAGGCGCCGGCCGGGCCACCGACGACGAGCGACTCGAAGCCGCGGGCCGCGGCGACCAGACCAGCGCTAACGTCAAGCAGGCCGGCGAGAAGATCAAGGACGCCTTCAAGAGCTGACCCGCACCGCGCAGGGCGCGGCAGGGTGAGATGACTGAACGGCCACGACGGCACACCCCGTCGTGGCCGTTCCCTGTGCCAACCGGCCCGCTGTCCCGGGTACACCTGGCGGTCTACCGGTCAACCGCCGTCATCGTCCCTACCGGAAGGGCGATGTCGTCCCCCGCCTTACGGGCCCACCGGCCGGCGGCGACCGCGTAACCCACCGCGAGGCACCCGTAGCCGGCCGCGGCGACACCAAGCAGCACTGGTGAACGCCCGTCGTCCGGAATGAACCAGGACGCGGCCACCATGCCGATCACGTAGGCGAGGTTGAACGCCGTGTCGTTGACGGCGAACACCCGCCCCCGGAACGCGTCGGCGCACTCATGCTGCACCATCGTGTCCACCACGATCTTGACGCCGTGCCCGGCGACGTTGACCACCAGCACGACGACCACCAGCAGCAGCGGGTTGAACGGCAACCCGAACACCGGCAACGCCACCGCGACCGCCGCGAGCAACCCGACCACCCACCGCCACCCGCCGACCCGGCGGGCCACCGCCGGGGTCACCGCCGCCGCCAACAGCACCCCGGCCGCGCCCGCGGCAAAGACCAAACCCAACTGCGCTGGCACGCCGTCGAGGTCATCCCCGGCGAACCGGTTGCGGAAGAGCAGCAGCATCGCCAAGGCCAAGACCCCGAACAACAGCCGGAACCCCGCCTGGACTCCCATCGCGTACGCGGCCCCGCGCGCCTGCCACAGGTGCCTTACGCCATCGGCCATGCCGCGTACCACCGCCGCCGTCTCCCCGGACAAACCCGGCCGGTGGGGCAGCACCCGGTCGGGGCCCAACTCGTCGCGAGCGAAGGAGAACCGGGCCAACGCGGCGGAGGTCAGGTAGCCGACCGGGGCGAGCAGGGCGATGGCGGCGTAGCCGGTGTCGCCAGCGGAGAAGGCGGTCTGCAGCAGGAGCAGAGCGCAGCCCAGCCCAGCCCAAGCGAGTACGCCACCGAACCCGCCGTGCCGCCGACCGCGTTCGCGGTCACCAGCCGCTGACCGGGCACCACGTGCGGGGTCGCCGCCGACAGTCCCGACAGCAACAGCCGACCCAACCCGATCACCACCAGGGTCAAGACGAAGAACAGCGGCCCTTCCGACCCAAGGAAGATCATCGCGGCGATCGGCAGCACGACCCCCGCCCGGATCACGTTGGTCGCCATGGTCACCGTCCGGCGGCTCCACCGGTCCAGCAGTACACCCGCGAAAGGCCCCACCAGCGAGTACGGCAGCACCAGCACTGCGGCGGCGAGCGCGATCGCTGTCGGGGTAGCCTGCCGGTCGGGGTTGAACAACACGCTGCCAGCCAGGGCAGCCTGGAACACCCATCGGTGAACTGCCCACCCAGCCGGACGGCCAGCAGCCGCCGGAACGCCGGCACAGCGAGCAGGGCCCGGAGGTGGTGGGAACGGCGACGAGCCATGATCCGGCAAGCCTACGGCGGCGAGGCCGCCACATGGACCCCGACTGCCACCCTGGCGCCCACCACCATCCCGACCTGTCCCCACCAACGCAGCGCCACCGCCCTGTGCCACTGGCTGCCTAACAACTCCAGGCGCATCCAGATCGATGACTCCATGGCGCGCGCCGTCGTGGCGACAGACTACGCAGTCACGGGCTGCCCTCTACGAGGCGGCGACGAAGGTTCCCAGGGTGATCGCCTCTCCCACCATGACCGACGCGGCAGGCCGCTCCGGCATCGCAGTGTCCTTCGTTGGGGACATCGACCAGTACGACCTCATCTTTGAGCCGCAGACCTGTCGGTTCCCAGGCTGGCAGGTCGTACCGAAGCCGAAACGCCTTTCGGCCAGCCCCCGATCTGAGGTGATCTTGAGCGTCACCATCGTCGACCCACCGGTGGAATGCACCTATTCGATTGCTGCGCTAATCGTCGATCATGCTTAGGGCGCGTGGCAGGAAGGTGCGTGTCTGGTGCCGGGGTTCAGTGACTGAGGTGCCGGCGCTGGTGGGAGAGATCGGTGTGGTGGTGTCCGCCGGGGTGGCTGTCTGGGTCGGTGTGGACGGTGGCGCTGGTCAGCCGGGGCACGGCGTGGGTGAGCTGGTGTTCGGCGTCGGCGGCGATTTCGTGCGCGGCGACGAGGCTGAGGTTTGCGTCGACGACGAGTTCGGCTTCGGCGTACAGTCGGTGGCCGAGCCAGCGCAGTCGTACTGCGGCGACGTCCTGGACGCCGTGGACGGCTCGCAGGGTGGTTTCGGCCTGGTCGACCAGCTCCGGGTCGACGGCGTCCATGAGCCGTCGATAGACCTCGCGGGCGGCGTCCTTGAGCACGAAGGTGATGGCGACGGCGATGATCAGGCCGATGACGGGGTCGGCCCAGCGCCAGCCGAGGGCGGCGCCGCCGGCGGCGGCGAGGACGGCGAGGGAGGTGTATCCGTCGGTGCGGGCGTGCAGGCCGTCGGCGATGAGGGCGGCGGAGCCGATGCGGCGGCCGACGCGGATGCGGTACTGCGCGACCCACTCGTTGCCGATGAACCCGACGAGGCCGGCGGCGGCGACCCACGGCACGTGGGTCATCTCGGCGGGGTGCAGTAGCCGGGTGATGGCAGTCCAGGCGGCGGCGACAGCGGAGGTGGCGATGACGACGACGATGATGATGCCGGCGATGTCTTCGGCGCGGCCGTAGCCGTAGGTGTAGGCGCGGGTGGCGGCGCGCCGGCCGAGCAGGAACGCGATCCCGAGGGGTACGGCGGTCAGGGCGTCGGCGACGTTGTGCAGGGTGTCGCCGAGCAGCGCGACGGAGCCGGACAGCGCCACGATGACCGCCTGGGCGACGGCAGTGATGCCGAGGCCGACCAGCGAGATCCACAGCGCGCGCAGCCCGTCCCGGGACGTTTCCAGGGCGGGGTCGATCTTCGCCCGTGAGTCGTGAGAGTGCGGCACGACGGCATGGGTCAGCCGATGCCACCAGGCGGCGAGCCGGCCGCCATGGTCGTAATGGTCGTGCGAGTGGTCGTCACCGTGCTCGTGGCTATTGCCGTGGTCGTGACCGTGCTCATGGTTGTTCACCCGTTCCCCCAGGTCTGCCGGCCGCACCGACGCTCGCACCCATGACAGCGGCGATAATATGTGCTCATGTACGCACGCGACAACGTTGCAGATGCCAGTGACCCGCAACAACACCTCCCTGGCGGACAGCAGGTCGAGGCGGCGACGGAGATGCTGCGGATGCTGGCCGACCCCACGAGATTGCGGTTGATGGTGTTGCTCAGCGACGGCGAGTATGACGTGACCGCGCTGGTGGCAGCGGTGGGCACAGCGCGGCCGGCGGTGTCGCAACACCTGGGCAAGCTGCGGCTGGCCGGGCTGGTCAGCGTGCGCCGCGACGGCCGGCGGGCGGTGTATCGGGCGCGGGGTGGGCATGTGCGCCGGCTGGTCACCGAGGTGCTGCACGCGGCGTCGCACCGGGTGAGCGGCGCCCCTGAGCACGACTGACGGGGTTGGTTAGTCGATGGGCTCGGAACGGGGGTCGGCGAACCAATCGCGGGTGAACTGGCGCACCGCGTCGATGTCAACCGTGTTGCCGTGCGGGGCGAGAGGGGGCGGTTCGTGGCACAGCAGGGGCAGCCTGCGGCTCAACTACGCTCCCTTGGCTTGTAAGGATCCTGACCGGCACTAGAAGTTCGACGCGGCGCCATGGAACAGAATCACGGCAGGTTGTCGTGAGGAGGTCATGACGAACAACACCGCGATGACGGACACCATGACCGACGACTTCAACGAGCCTGACGATCCACTTGACGCGCTGCTCAACCCGACTGACGAGCATGCGGAGCCGGACTTGTACCCGACCTGCACGGTCGGTTCGGCTGGCTCCAGGCGCCACTGCTCCGGCCCGGTGCTTTCGCCGGGTTGATCGCCCACTGGTGCCGCAGGCAGTGGCCGAGGTCGGGTTCCAGCACGTTCCCGGCCGCGTCGTTGGGCGGGCTATCGGGTGTCGCTCGGGTGGGCGGCGGCGCGGGCGGAGGTGCGCAGCTTGGCGGCCAGCTCCCGGGCCTGGGCGGAGGTGTCCACCCGCGTACACGGACTGTTCCGCACCACCGGCTACCGCGAACCCGTCGTCCATGCCCTCACCGGACTGTCCACCACCGGCACGCCGCACCCCGTCCTCCGCCGGGCGTCCCACGATCTGGTCGAGATTGAACGCCTCTGGCTCGGCCTGTTCCGAACAGGGGCCAGCTATCGTGCTATCGGGCGTGAGGGTCCGCAGGTTTGGCCGGTTGACCCGGCGGGGCCGGATTGCATCCACCTCGTCAGACAGGTGGCTCCAGCGCCACATCGGTGGTAGAAATACTCGTGATCATGACATCTGCCCAGTGCGGGACAAGGTGCGTGGCACGCTTCAGTCAGGCGGACGCAGACGGGTGATCATGTGAGTGGCGCGCTGCAGGACATGTGCACGGACACGGTCCAGCTGGCATCGCGCCGCGTCGCCGACTTCGTTTCAGCCGATCGGGACTGGTCCCTCCTCCATATGTTCGGCGGTGACGTTTTCATCGCTTATCGCGTCGATGAGGCAGAGCATGATCGTCGGCAGCGTGACGGCCTTGGGGTGCTGCTGTCCTCGGATCACCTTGAGCTGCTGATGTCACTCCCGGTCGGATGGCCTGTACCAGTCTCCTCGCTGTCGCACCGTGATCAACGCACGCTGCGCCAGCTACCTGAAGGAACCATTCGGGTTGCCGCAGGAGCCGCTGAGCGACTGGCTGTCCGTCCGGCGCGAATCGATCTCGCAGTCGTGCCGGCAACGCGCTGGCGGGCCGGCTTGGAACGTGCTGGCAGGTTCGCTCCGTTCGCCGCCCGGATGATGTGGCTCCGGCGCACGCCGTCGGACGTCGACACGATGGTCCATGAGTCGTGTCGGTTCGGCGTCGGGGTGATGGTTGGGCCTTCCGAGCGGGCGGAGGTGCTGGTGCCGCCGGCTCGCTTCGTTCAGCGGCGGTTCACCGCCGCCGGATGGCTCTTCACAGAGCAGGTGTACCAGCGCCTTCGATGACATTTGAGGGAGCTCGTTCCGTCGACTTTGCGAGGCGCTGCAAGGTCTTCGAAGGCTTGAAGGCGTTAGCCTGCTGGATGCGCTCGTTCTCCGTCTCGTAGGCCAGGTGCGCGAGCCGGATTCGCTCGGCCAGCCACCGCTGTCGCTCGATGCCGGTCGGCAGGGCTCGCATCTGTGCCCAGAGCGCGGACCACGAGGCGGCGTTATGAGCTCGCGCCTCGGTGTCAACCGCCGTGTCATTGCTGTCGAATCGGTCGAGCCCTCGTCCTGCGCATACCGTGCACCAGCAGGGCAGCGGGTCCACGTTCGCCCACCGTTCTGTCAGGGTGTCGGCCCGGAAGAAGTGCAGCAGCTCCGGGATGAAGACTGACGGCTTGAACCGCTTTGTGATCTTCGTGGGCTGACCCGGGGGCACGAGGTGCCGCAGGCTTCCCGAGGACCCGATGCCGGCGAACATGCCGCCCTGTGCCATCGCATCCAAAGCGGTCACCGGGTCGGTCCGCCACGGTCCGACGCGGCCGACCTCCTGATAGACGCGCCGAAGGTTCCTCATGATGTCGGCGTAGGAGTCGGTCGGGTTGTACTGGCCGCCGAGGACGAGCGCGATCGGGTGAGGAATCGCCTTGAGAATCGCGATGAGCTGATCGATCTTGTTGTCACGCAGCCAGGTCACGTCCAGCGGCACCACGACGACCACGTCGGTGCGGGCTACGTCCTGAGCCGCAGCGCGGACGGCCTTGAGAGCGGCCGGTTCACCGGCCTCGACGTATGCGGTGGGCGTGAAGATCGCCGAGTTCGCCCGTGCCCGCATGTCATCGAAGAAGCCGTCGCGACCGAACAGGGTCTCCGGGAACAGCATCGGCGCCTCAGGACTGGCCGTGTTCTTTTCGTAGTGAGCGAGGTCGGCCACCACCGGCAGGCGGCGACGGCCGGAGAGTTCGCCAATGCGCTGCTCACCCGTAGGACCGCACAGGGCGAACCCGGTGATGCTCGGGTCGAGGTACTGGGGTACGGCCCAGGCGCCCCTCGGCCGAGTCAACAGGAAGATACGGTCCTTCGTAGCCTGCTCCGCAGCCGTGGTCAGTTCGGCTGTGGCGTCCCAAGCCGGCCGTCGTGGCGACGGCGGCACAGGGTCATGCGTCATCTCTCACCTCTTACGGCGGCGCCCGAAGGGCGTCATTGTGACGGCGTTGCCAGGTACAACTGTTGGAACTCGTCGGGGAACAGTCCGGCCGTTGCCGCCAGCTCCTCCACCGTGGCGCCTCGGTCCCTCATCAGGGCCTGTAAGACACCATAGATCTTCGATGCGCGCTCCGGCTTCAGAGAAACCGGCTCGTGCGTCTTGTAGCCCAACATCGACATCTCGACCATGAGGTTGCGGTACTGCCAGTCGCTCAAGGCGTTCACATCGAGCGCCCGTCGGGCTAGCGCCGCCATAGAGGTTCCCCACACGGATTTCAGCTGCGTGAGGCGGTTGACATCGACACCTTGGCGCAACTGGTCGCGGATGGTCCTGGCCGGCATCAGGAACTCACTGGCGAACATGTCGGCCTGCTTTTCCTGTACCACCGTCCCGCCTGGGACGTGGTGCATGATCACATGCCCCAGCTCGTGGGCGAGACTGAAACGAGCGCGATCGGTGGGTGCCATGACGTTCAAGAGGAACAGCGGGACGCCCTCGCTGGGCCAAGCGCTAACCGCGTCGATTTCCCGGGTGCCGAGGTCCCGGAGGAGAACGACGGCCCCAGCCCTCTCCAGGACGGCGACCATGTCGGGTACCGGACCGAAGCTCAGGCTCCACTCGCGGCGCACCAGCTGCGCGATCTCCTCGGGAGACTCGTCCTCAGCGAGCTCGTGCCGGTGGAAGCGGTGCGGTTGATCTCCCGCTGCGGCAAGAAGTGGCGCAGTCTGACGCCGCCCGAACTTCAACTGGTTATGGATGCGCCGCAGAGCCGGGGCACCCAGAGATGCCCGCTTCCGGTGGTGAATCAGGCCGATGCCAACGCCCTCCGCGTCGGGAGCGTCGCAGAGTACGGCGACCGGATACCCCAACGCGGCGGAGAACGCCTCCAGGCGTTCGCCGGAGACGCTCACCCGTCCAGCTTCGGCCTTGCTGACGTACGCCTGCGAGACCGTCGTCCCGAGATGCTTCGACATCGCCAGGGCTACCTCGTTCTGACGCAGTCCACGAGACTCCCGCGCCTGGATGAGCATCCCCGGATCTGCGACCAGCGGCTCGGTCATCCGGCTCACCTCCGTCTCGCCGACTCGTGCCATCGACCACAGTAGCCACCGCAAAGCCCCCACCGCAAGTGCCACCCTCAATAGTCATGCCAAGAATATTCCAGGTCCACGTACTGCGCCTGGTCGGGTACCAGAGGTCCTAGTCAGACGGCCGTCAGAGTGCATTGGGGCAGCCGACGCAGGCCGGGCGAGTAGTCCTATTACTTCGAGGGCTCGACCGGCCCGCTACTTCAACAAGTCAGGCATGCCCCGCTGGACTACAGGTGGTGCGGGTCCTAACCCCCGCTTGATCAGCATGCCGCCTGCCGCCAGGAAGCGCCCGGACGCGACGACACACAGCAGCACCTCGCAGCCGTCGCGGTCGAGGACTGCGGCGGCAGCCAGCGGCGCCGGTGGCTTCGGCGATGGGTGACGCAGGCGGCGAGCCGTCGGTGCGATGGCGGCGTAGGTCACCGCCGTTGAGGTTGAGACCTCGTTCGCCACGGCCTTCGCCCTCGGCGCGCTGATCCTCAACCCGGCCTACGGGGCGCATCTCAACCTGGTCGCGTCGGCCGCTGACCGGTTCTTCGGCCGCCGCTGCGGCACTGGCCTGACTGGCCGTGACCTCGCCGGCTACACGTTCGCGCAGGTCCTCGGCACGATCGCCGGATCGGTGCGCGCGGACCTGATGCTCGACTTGGCCGCCGTCGACTTCTCCAGCAAAGGCCGTGGCGCCAGCGACCTGTGGCTCGGCGAGGTCGTCGCCACCACTGGCCTGATCCTGCTGATCTTCGCCCTCGCCCGCTCCGACCAGCCCACCGTCGCTCCCGCCGCCGTTGGCGCCTACATCGGCGCGGCGTACTGGTCCGCCTCGCCGACCTCGTTCGCCAACCCGGCGGTCACCATCGGCCGCGCGTTCACTGACACCTTCGCCGGATCGCCCCCGCCTCGGTGCAGGGCTGTTGTGCCGGACCGCTGTGTGCGAACTGCGCGACCCTGCACCCCATTGATGATCACTGACAGTCCGGGCTGTCACCGCGCTGTGAGACATCGCTTAGGCCTGGCGCTACCACGGGATAATCATCGCCATGCTCCGCAAATTAACCGACGCTGACCAGCTCAACCTTGTAGGCGACGGCCTCGCCGTCGGCTGCCTCGACCTTGGTGTCACCGCCATTACCACAAACACTCAGACGCTAGACCAGAGCTTCCGGCACGCTTGGCGCAACTTTCCTCTAGCGGCCAAGGCCTTCCCACACGTCAAGGCCAGCCTTGCCCGCTGCGATATCCAGAGAATCCTGCGAGACAGCCCGCGGCGTAAGGGGGCGAGGGTCGAATGGCACCAGAGTACGGTCTGGTGGGAACCGCACCTCCGTGCCTCATACGACGACATTGACGAGGTAGCCGAGTCGATCGCCGATCTGGACGGCATCCCGAGGGATCAGTGGCTTCAGCTTGCGCGCCCCTTCGTCGACAAGCTAGGCGACGAGTGCATCCGTCGAGGAGGCTGACGGCCGACCGCCGTGCCTGAAAGCCGGCTTCCAGGTGGAGGCCGGCTAGGCTCATCCGGGCTACTCGCAGCGGTCTTCGGCACCCCGGTGCCTGAGGCTTGCAGTAGTCCGGATGATATTGGGCAGGGCGGTCGTTCACGATGACCTGCGCGTTGCCCCGTGGCGCTTGTGCTTCTTGAAGCCCGCGCGGTGAGCCCGATGTGAGCCCGGACGCCTATGGATTGGGCGGCACCACCGAGCATGGACTGGCACCCATAGGGGTGTCTACCAGGACACATAGACACCCCTATGGATTACCCATCACCCGCAATCACGGCCGGGATCCAACTTCTAATCCCAAGGCCGCAGGTTCGAATCCTGCCGGGCGCACAGGTACTTCTCTCGACCGGACGGCTCCCGTGGAGCTATCCGGCCAGCCGCAAGCGGCACTACCTGCCCCGGGTCACGGACCCCGCGGTCTCGATGCGATCACCCGCTCGGGCCGGTCTGTTCGGATCCTCGGCTCGCCGGATCCTCCGGCGGCGGCGATCGGCGGGTCTGGCACGCGGGCTCCGTCCGGTCACCTGTCGAACAACGGCGGAGTGGCCCCACCGCTTGATGCACGGGTCCCATATAGGTGTTCGCCTATTGGAAGGGGCACGACAGTGCACAGACGAACGCTCTTGGCCGCAGCCGTCGCGGCGCCCGTCGGGGCCGCCATCGCCGCGGCTCCGGCCTCGGCCCACCACGGGTACGGCCGGTATCCCTCAGTGATCGACCTGCCGAACGGGTTCTGCCCGGAGGGGATCGCCCGCGGAGCCGGCACGAAGATCTACGTCAGCTCCATGGCCGACGGATGCATCTGGTGTGCCGACCTGCGCACCGGCAAGGGGATGCTCCTCGTGCCGCCCGTGTCCGGCACCCAGGCGACGGGTCTGGACGTCGAACGAGGCCGGATCTGGGCGGCCTGCGGCAACATGGGCGGCGCGGCCGTCTACCGCGAGTCGACAGGCGAATGCCTGGCGACGTACGACTTCGGCGGCGGGTTCATCGACGGCGTGACCGCCACGAAGAAGGCTGTGTTCTTCACCGACTCGGAGAAGGCGAAGATCTACTGCGTCGAGTTCGGCCGCAATGGCTCGCTGCCCGGACAGTCGGGAGTACGCGCACTGCGGTTGCCGGGCGGGCTCGGTGACCCCACCGCCTGTAACACCGGCATCGTCGCCGCCTGGGCGGGCAAGCTCATCGTCGTGCAGGCCAGGACCGGCCGGCTCTACTGCTTCGATCCCCGCGCGGGCATGGCCGCCCAGATCAGCACGTGCGGCGTGTCGGTGTCCAACGGCGACGGTCTCCTGCTCGAGGGGCGCACGCTGTATGTGGTGCGCAATCGGAACAATGTGATCGCCAAGTTCCGCCTCAACGAGCGGCTGACGCGGGCCACGCCCGTCGACGTGATCCGTGACCGCGACCTCGACGAGCCGTCGGCTGTGGTTTCCTTCGGCTCGAGCCTGTACGCGGTCAACGCGCGGTTGTCCGTCCCGGCGACCCCCGACACCACCTACTGTGTCGTGCGGGTGCGCGACTGATCACTCATCTTGCACCATCCGGCCGGGGGTATCCCCGGCCGGATAAAGGTGAGCGTTCTGGGCCGGCATGGCAGTACCCCTAGCGGGGGATTCTTCTGGTCCGACGTGACGGATGTCTCTACCCCTCGTTGCCTCCGTTGTCAACGATCACCGCACGGGGGATTTACATGAGCAGAACCTCTACCACGAACGGACCGGCCCGCCTCGGCGCCCGGCTGGCCGCCTTCGCGTTGTTGGCCGGTGCCCTGCTGCTGGGCGGCTCGCCGCCCTGGCGGCGGAGACCATCAGCATCAATCCAGGCAACGTGCCGAGGACGGCGACCCAGGCGACGCAGAACTGCGATCCCAACCTGGGCGGCGGGCCCTTCGCCAACGAGGACGTCTGGGTGTTCAACCTGCCGGGCAACCCGCAGACCAGTGGCACGTTCCTGTCGGTCACGGCGACGTTCAGCACGCCCGGCGGCACCGTCACCCGGACGATCCCGACCGACCCCAACAGCGCCATCGTCAACGACATGGGCACCAGCAAGGCCTGGATCAGGCTCCCGGCTGGTTGGACGCTGACCGGTGCCACGGCGGTCATCTCCGGCACCGCCGACTTCTTCGTGCTCACCCACACGTGCGCCGCGTCGAGCCCCGAGGTGAACCCGAGGCTGACCCTGACCAAGACCGGCACGCCGACCAGCGGTCTCCAGGCCGGTGACGAGGTCACGTACACGTACACGGTGACGAACCAGAGCACCGGCACGGTCAACCCGATCACCGGCATCACCGTCGACGACAACACGGTCACCGGTATCACCTGCCAGGCCACCTCGCTCGCGCCGGGGGCGAGCACCACCTGCACCGGCACGTACACCGTCACCAAGGCCGACGTGGTCAACGGCAAGATCGTCAACATCGCCCAGGCGACCGGATTCTTCGGCCGGCAGTTGGTGCCGTCGAACAATGCCACGTTCACCGTCACGACCCAGGAGGCGCAGGCCAGCCTGTCGATCGACAAGAAGGCCCGGGTCGAGTCGGACTGCCGCGACAAGTGTGAGAAGGACGGCTTCGCGGCCAAGGGCGACAAGATCTTCTACACCTACCGGGTGGCCAACACCGGCACCGTCACCATCACCAACGTCGCGGTCAACGACCCGACCGCCGGACCGGTGATCTGCAACAACACCACCCTGGCACCGGGTACGAGCACCGACTGCCACGCCGTCGACCCGCACGTGGTGACCGCGGCCGACGTCAAGAAGGGCAAGGTGGTCAACACCGCCCGGGCGACCGGCAAGTTCTACGGCAGGACCGTGACCTCCGACCCGGTCACCGTCACCGTCTGCATCCGGCACGGCAAGTACGACCCCCGCAAGCACGACAAGGACAAGGACGGCTGGGACAAGGACAAGGGCGGCTGGGACAAGGACAAGGACGGCAAGCCCCACCTGCCGGTCACCGGCGTCAGCTCCACCCAGGCCCTCTCGCTGGGCGGCGGCCTGCTGGCCGCGGGCGCTCTCATGGTCGGCGCCAGCCGGCTGCGCCGCAGGGAGACCCAGGCCTGACCCGTACGGCGGCACTCCAGGCAGCGCATTCGGCCTGGTGAGCCACCGTCGGCGGACAGGGTGACCGGATGCGTCACCTGCCGGCCGGCACGGACACTGACTCACAGTGCCCGTGCCGGCCGTGCCTGTTTGCCGGGACGGTCAGCGGAGCCGGACGTCGAGGGTCGGGAAGTCGTACCAGGTCAGCTCGAAGGACGAACCGGTCTCCGGCACCACCGGGAAGACGGCCCAGCTCTCCACCCGCTCCCCCGACGCGATGCTGAAGGACTCGTCAGGCCGCGTGGTGGTGCACCAGGTGGACTCGGGACGCACCGTCCGGCCGTCCGACAGGACGATCTCGGAGGAGGTCCGGTCGACCTCGGCGGTCGGGCAGCTCACCGGCCACGGCACCGGCGAGCCGTTGCGGTACGTCAGGTTCAGCCGCAGCTTGCCACCGGTGACCTCAGCGCTGACCAGCGTGACCGTCAGGCCCGACTGGCTGTAGACCGACCGGTCGAGCTGGTACGTCCGGCCCGCGGGCTGCTCCTTCGTCGGCGACGCACCGGCGCCCGGGGAGCCCGACGACCCGCCGGCAGCCGGGGAGCCCGTCGACGGGCCGCCGACGGCGCCGGTGGTGGCCGCGTCCCGCGCGGACGGCGTCGGGTCGGCCTGCCCGGAGTCGCCTCGGCCGGCCAGGAACCAGCCGCCGAGGGTGCCGACCACGGCGAGGCACGCCGTCACGGCGACGAGGGCGAGCAGACCGACGTACCTTTTCGTCACGGTGGACTCCCGACGGCGGTGAGAACGGCGACGGCGCGAAGGTAGCACCACCGTCCAAGGTCGGCGGCTCGTCAGTGGCGTCCGGTCGCGCGGGCGCAGCACCGCCCCGACGGCGGTCGGGCAGGGCGACCACGTGATCGGGTGCGCGATGCCGCAGCCCACGCCCGCGGGCACCCGGCTCCGCGTCGGGTGCCATATGCTGCGCCGGTTGTCACGGGGGCGCGGGGAGGACCACATGCGACGCTGGCTGGGCGTGACGGCTTCGGCCGCGCTGGTCGCGGCGGCGGTGAGCGGGTGCGGCACGCCGGCCGGCACGGACGGGGACCTGACCGACGACTGGCGGCCCGTGGCCGAGGCCCGCCAGTTCGCGCCGCAGGCCGGCGAGTGCCACGTCGTCGCCGAGCCGACCGCCTACCTCACCAGCCACCAGCCGGTCGACTGCGCGAAGGCGCACCTCGTCGAGACGTTCCACATCGGCACGTTCACCGGCGACCTGGCGGCCCGGCCGATCCCGCCCCGCGTCGGGTCGGCGGCGATGCGGTCCGCGTTCGCCGAGTGCGACGCCAAGGCGAAGGAGTTCGTCGGCGGCGAGTGGCGCGACGCCCGGCTGTCGGTGCAGGTGGCGCCCACGTCGCCGGCCGGCTGGACGGGCGGCAGCCGGTGGTACCGGTGCGACCTGTTCGAGCTCGACGCGGTGAGCGGCGCCAACGGCGACAACGACTCGGCCGTCAACCGGGCGGGCAGCCTGCGGGGCGCGCTGAAGGCGGCCACCCCGCTGCGGTACGGCTGCGCCGAGGAGGACGAGTGGTCGAACCTGCTGGCGGTGCCGTGCACGAAGGTCCACCGCTTCGAGTACGTGGGCGTCTGGACCGCGCCCGACGTGTCGTACGAGGACGCGACGAAGGACGAGGACGCCGTGCACGCGAAGTGCCGGCCGGTGATCGCCCGCTACGCGAAGGTGCCGGTCGACGGGATGCTCCGTTACCGCACGGGCAGCACGTACCGGTTCCCGTCCGAGGAGGCGTGGGCGCGCGGCGACCGGGGGGTGCGCTGCTGGTACTGGTCCAGCGGGAAGAAGCTGACCCGGTCGATCGCCGGCGGCGGGACGAAGGTCCTGCCGATCAACTGACCGGGCGCCCGCAGGGGCGGGTGGGCAGGTCAGCGTCCTGCCGACGGCGCCGGGAAGAGCTGACCGAACGGCGACACGGCACGCACCGAGGGTGATCGCGGGCCGGTGCTCGTGCTATTCTCCGGCGTCGATCCCCCGTTTTGGCCCGGATCGGGTCGTTGTCGCAGAAGGACCCTCTTTTCCGATGCCGGCCGTTGCCGCCCCGACCACGTCGCCGACCGCGCTGGACAACCCGGCCGGTGGCGCGTTCACCCTCATCTTCACCCGCCTGCCGGCGTTGCTGCGGCTGGCCTGCGGCCTGGCCGGCGCGGTGGTCGCCCTGTCGGTGCGCACCGCGCCCGTCGAGCCGGCGCTGCTGTTTCCGGCCGTCGCGGCCCTGACCGGCTGGTCGGTCTGGTACGCGTTCCGCGCGCTGCGCCACGGCATCGGCCGCCCGATGGTGCTCGGCGACGTGGCGCTGACCGCCGCCGCCTGCCTGGCGATGCCGGTGCTGGTCGCCCCGGAGGTGCTCCCCGGCGAGGTGAGCTGGATCGCGGTGCTGGCCAGCACCACGGTCCTCAACGCGCAGGCCAACGCCTCCATCGGGTGGTCGGTGCCGGCCGGGCTGCTGGTGACGGCGGCGTACGCGACCGGCGCGCACGCCGCCGGCCAGCCCGACGAGGCCGTCGCGCACGCGGTGACGCTGCTGGTGCAGACGGCCTGCGGCGCGCTGATCACCGCCATCATGCGGCGGCGGATCGGCCGGGCCGACGACGCCTTCGTGGCGCACCAGCGGCTCACCCGGGAGTCGCTGGTCGCCCGGACCGCGTGGGACGCGGAGCGGCGGCAGAACCGGGACCTGCACGACACGGTGCTGGCCACCCTGACGATGGTGGGGCTGGGCGCGGTCGCCGGCCCGTCCGCCGCGCTGCGCGAGCGGTGCGCCGCCGACCTGCGTACCCTCACCGCGCTGGCCGACGCGCGGTCCGCGCCCGAGGAGGGGGCGGTGCCGCTGGACGGGCGGCTGCGGGCGGTGCGCGCCCGGCTGCCCGAGCTGCCGGTCACCACCGAGCTGGCGCCGTGCGTCGTGCCCGCCCCGGTCGCGGAGGCGCTCGCGGAGAGCACGTACGCGGCGCTGTCCAACGTGGTCCGGCACGCGCCGGGCGCGTCCGCCGCGCTGCGGCTGAGCCGGGTCGCCGGCACCGTCGTGGTCGAGCTCGCCGACGACGGTCCGGGTTTCGACCCGGCGGCCGTGCCCGCGCACCGGTACGGGCTACGCGAGTCGGTGAGCGGCCGGATGTCCTCCGTCGGCGGGCGCGCCCGGATCGACTCGCGCCCCGGCGCCGGTACCCGGATCCGGTTGGAGTGGTCCGGTGTCGACTGAGACGACGACCGCCCCGGTGCCGGCGGCGCGTACGCCGGACGAGGGCCGGTCCCCGGTGGACCCGGCGGCGGCGGTGGCTGCCGCCTCCGACGGCGGCGCCCGGCTCGTGACGGTGGTCATCGCGCTGGCCTGGCACACGGCGATCGCGCTGCCCGCGGTGCTGGGCGCGTGGGCGGAGCTGGCCGCGCCGGCGGTGGTCCTCGCCGGCTGGCTGCTCGTGGCGGCGGTCGGGGTGCTGGCCGGCCTCCGGCTGCTGCGCGGCGCCGCCCTGCCGGCCTGGCCGCTGGCCGCGCTGCTGCTGGTGGTCGACGCGGTGGTTGTCGCGGCGGCCGGTGAGCGGCACCTCTTCACCGCTGCGAACTGGGTGTGGGGCACGCTCGGCTGGTTCTTCGTCATGGTGCTGTGGGGGCGGCGGGCCCACGGGCTGATCGCGGCGCTGGGCGTGCACGCGCTGATCGCGCTGGCCGGGGTGCTCGGCCACGGCGCGACCGCCCCCGCCGACCTGGCCCGGTACGCGATGTCCGTCTACGCCACGTCGACCCTCCAGGTGGCGGTCTTCGTGGGCGGCACGGCGATCGCGAGGCTGGCCCGGCAGCGGGCCGGCGCGGCGGCGGACGCCCACGCGGCGGCGGCCGAGCGGGACGCCGCCGAACGGGCCCGGCAGGAGCGGCGCGCCCGCCTGACGCTGGTCAGCGGCGCCGCCGAGGAGGTGCTCGCGGAGCTGGCCGACGGTCGGGCGGACCCGGCCGACCCGGACGTGCAGCGGCGGGCGGTGCTGGCCGCCGCCCGGCTGCGCCGGCTCATCGCCGAGTCCGACGACGTGCCCGACCCGCTGCTGCACGAGCTGCGGGCCGCCGCAGACCTGGCGGACCGCAACGGGCTGCCGATCGACCTGGTGACGATCGGCGACCCGCCGCCGCTGCCGGTGCAGGTGCGCCGCCGGCTGGCCGATCCGCTCACCGCGCTCCTGGCCGACGCCCGGGGCTGGGCCCGGCTGACCGTGGTCGCCGGGCCCGACGAGGTGGTGGTCAGCCTGGTCACGCCCGACCGGGCCGGTCCCGACACCGCCGGACCGCCGGGCGACGACGGGCGGGTGGAGTACCTCTACGAGCGGGACGGGGAGATCAGATGGGCGCAGACGCGGTGGCGGGGGTGACCGCCGGCCGGCCGGTCGGCGTGGCGATCGTCGACGACCACCCGGTCGTCATCGAGGGGGTCCGCGTCTGGCTGGCCGCCGAGCCCCGGCTGACGGTGCTGGCGACCGGCGACGACCCGGACGCCGTGCTGCGGGCCGCCCCCGACGCCGACGTGGTCCTGCTCGACCTGCGGCTGCACGGGCGGATGGCCCTGGACAAGCTCGCCGAGCTGAGCGCGGCCGGCCGGCGGGTGGTGGTCTACTCGGAGCACACCGACCCGCAGACGATCCTCGCCGCCCTGGACGCCGGGGCGGTCGCGTTCCTGGCCAAGCACGAGGGGCGGGAACACTGCGTGGCCACCGTGCTGGCCGCCGCCAGCGACCGCCCGTACGTGCCGCCGGCGCTCGCCGGGGCGATCGTGGGTGACCCCCGCCCGGACCGGCCCGCCCTGTCCGACAAGGAACGCGAGGCGCTGCTGCTGTGGTTCCAGTCGATGTCGAAGGCGTCGGTGGCCCGCCGGATGCGGATCAGCGAGCACACCGTCAAGCAGTACGTCGACCGGGCGCGGATCAAGTACACCCGAGCGGGGCGGCCGGCCGCCACCAAGGCGGCGCTGCTCGCCCGGGCGATCGAGGACGGCCTAGTCCGGCCGGAGGAGATCGGCATCTATCGGTCACAGGCTTCCTACGACCGGCCGACCCCCTAACGGGCGTCATGACAGCCGGCCGGGGGTCGGCGACGCTCGTGGTGAGATGCCGTCGGCACCGGAGGTCATGACGATGCACGATGACGCGTCCCCCTTCTTCATCGCCCCGCACCGCTTCGACGCGGGCGACGACCTGGCCCCGGCGCTGGACCGGCGGCACGAGCTGGTCGTCGAGGCCGGTGAGCGGGTGCTCGCCCGGCACCGGCTGCACGCGTCGGGGCATCTGCTCGGCCCGACGGAGGCACGGCGGCGGTGGACGCTGCCCGAGCCGGTGGCGGTGACCGTCACCGACCGGCGGATCGCGTACGCCGGCGGCGGGCCGCAGCTCGCCCTGGTCGACGGCGTCGGCGACGGCGCGCGGCACCGCCGGGGCGTCCGGCTGCCGGGTCTGATCAGCGGTCAGATCCGCTGGCAGTGGCCGTCCCGGCTGGAGCTGCTGGCGGCGGGGCCCGCAGAGCAGGCCCGCCTGCTGGTGGTCTGCGACGCGCTGCGCACCATCCAGCAGCCGGCCCTCGGTCTCACCGGCCCCGCCGGGGAGATCACCGCGCTGACCCGCCAGGTGCGCCGGGCGGTGGCCGGGTTCCGGCTGGCCCACCCCGAGTTGGTGGACCTGTCGCCGCCCGAGCGGGACGTGCTGGCGGTGCGGGCCGGGGGCGGGCCGGGCGCCGGCGAGACCCGGATCACCCTGCCCGGGTCGCTGCCGGTCGAGTTCCAGTCCCGGGACGACTACTACCGGCCGGGGCGCTTCGATCGCGGGTGGCACGGGCCCGCAGCCGGCGCAGCATCCGGGCATCGGTGAAGCCGACGGTACGGGCGGCCCCCTCCACGGTCGCGCCGTGCCCGATGAGGTGCTCGGCGCGTTCCACCCGCAGCAGCTGCTGGTAGCCGAGCGGGGTCAGCCCGGTGGCCCGCCGGAACAGTCGGGTCAGCGTCCGCTCGGCCACCCCGCCGACGGCGGCGAGGTCGGCCAGCGGCAGCGGCTCGGCGAACCGGCGGTCGATCAGGTCCTGCACCCGGTGCACGGCGTCGGAGAGGTGGGACCGGTGCCGCAACATGGCGCCGGCCTGCGGCTCGTGACCGTTGCGCCGGGAGTGCAGGACGAGGGCGCGGGCGATCCGGGCCGCCACCGCCGGCCCGTGCCGGGTGGCCACCAGGTGCAGTGCCACGTCGATGCCGCTGGCGATGCCGGCGGAGGTGACCACCCGCTCGTCGACCACGTAGAGCACGTCGCGGGCCACCCGCGCCGACGGGAACCGGCGGGCCAGCTCGTCCTGCACGTCGTGGTGGGTGGTGCAGCGGCGGCCGTCGAGCAGGCCGGCCCGGCCGAGGGCGTACGCGCCGGCGCAGACGCTGGCGACCGTGCCGCCGGCGGCGTGGTGGTCGGCCAGCCGCCGCAGGTCGTCCGGGCCGACCGGCCCCTGCGGTCCGTGCGCGTGCAGCCGCCATCCGGGTACGACCACCAGGTCGTCGCGGGTCAACTCGGGCCACCGGAGCCCGGCCACCAGCGGTACGCCCTGCACGGTCGGCACGATCTCCCGGTCGGCGACGTAGTGCAGCCGGTAGTCGTGCCCGAGGTCGGCGGCGGTGGAGAAGACCTGGGCCGGGCCGGCGAGGTCCAGCAGGTGCAGCTGCGGGACGAGCAGGAAGACGACCCGGGCCATCGGCTCAGGCCCGCGCGCCGGCCGGGGCCGCGCCGGTCAGCTCGGCCACGCTGCGGATGGTGGCGAAGCGGCCGGCGAGGGCGTACTCGGTGCGGACGGTCATCTCCTCACTCGACAGGGTGCGCGGGTCGGCGAGGATCTCCTCCGGCGTGGCCGTGGCCGGCAGGTCCCGGTGCGGGGTCGGGAAGGTGACCGTCGCGTCCGTCACGAAGATCACCTCGTAGCCGAGGTCGCAGCCGACCCGGGCGGTGGTCTCGACGCACTGCTCCGTACGGATGCCGCAGACGGTGATCTCGCGGACGCCCGCGGTCGTCAGCACCTGCTGGAGGTTGGTGGTGGTGAAGGCGTTGTGCGACGTCTTCACCAGCGTGGGTTCCCCCGGGGCGGGTGAGAGCCCCTCGATCAGGCGGACGTGCCCGTTGGCCGGGTCGAAGACCCCGCCGGTGCCCGGCTCGGCGTGCAGGACCCAGACGACCAGGTCGCCGCGTCCCCGGGCCGCGGCGACGAGCCGGTCGACCCGGCCGACGATGTCGGGGTTGGAGACGTACGCCCAGATGGGGCGGTGGCGGAAGGACTCCTGCACGTCGATGACGACGAGTGCTGCTCTGCTCATGGATTGAATCCTCGCCGGGGACGCGCCGGCGCGGCAGGCACCATCCCGCCCCGCTGCGGAACGATCCGGCCGCCCCCGATGCCCGGGGGACCTTCCCTCGGGCGTCGGGTCGATCGGGGCCCCCGCTCAGGCGTCGGGGTCGACCGCGGCGGCCTTGCGGCGGACCTCCAGGTCGGCGGCCTCCTCCAGGGTGGGCGCGGTGCCGCCCAGGTGCGCCGGGAGCCACCAGGTGTCGTCGGGGCCGGCGGGGGCGTCGGGGTACTCCCGCTGAGCCCGGTCGACAAGCGCCGTCAGCCGCTCCTTCAGGTCGACGGTCATCGCGTTGGCGTCCGGGTAGGCCGCCGGGTCCATCGGCTCGCCGACCAGGATGGTGATCGGGGTGTGCCGGCGGGAGAGGGTGCGTGGGCGGCCCTTGGTCCAGAGCCGTTGGGTGCCCCAGAGCGCCACCGGCAGCACCGGCACACCGGCCTCGGTCGCCATCCGGGTCGTCCCGCTCTTGAGTGACTTGACCGTGAACGACCGGCTGATCGTCGCCTCCGGGAAGACGCCGACCACCTCACCGCGCTTCAACGCGCTGACCGCCGTCGCGTACGACCCGGCGCCCGCCCGCCGGTCCACCGGGATGTGCCGCATGCCCCGCATCAGCGGGCCGGACACCTTGTGCGTGAAGACGGACTTCTTGGCCATGAACCGCACCAGCCGCTTCGCGGGGTTCGCGCCCAGCCCGCAGAAGATGAAGTCGAGGTAGCTGACGTGGTTGCTGGCCAGCACCGCCCCGCCCGTACGCGGCACGTGGTGGGCGCCCTCGATGGTGATCTTCAGGTCGAGGACCCGGAACATCGTCTTGGCGGCGGCGATCACGGGCGGGTACACGAGTTCCGGCATGGCGCGAACTTACCCTGCCAGGCTGAGCCCCACGCCGGCCCGCCGGGTCCACCACGCCGGCCGGTGCCCGCCCGCGCCGGCCCGCCACGGTCGCGGCGGCCGGCGGCGCCCCGGTCCGCCCGGTCGCCGCCGGCCTCCCACGGGAGCCGGACCTCCGCTAGTCGCCGAGGCGGTGCAGGTCGAGGCGGCCCCGGGCGAACGCGTCGACGCGGCCCCACCGGCCCGGGATGTCCAGCACCTCGATCCGGCCCATCCCGATCGGCAGCCGGGGCTCCACCGCGAGGTGCCCCTCGTGCGGCTCCAGGCCGAGCATCGTCCGCAACAGCAGCAGCGGCGTGCCGGTCGACCATGCCTGCGGGCTGCACGCGGTCGGGTACTCCACCGGGAACTTGGTCAGCTCGCGGGGGTAGCCCCCGAACGCCTCCGGCAGCCGGCCCTCGAAGTAGGTGGCCGCGTCGAGGATGCCGTTGGCGATGACCGCCGCCTCCTCGGCGAAGCCGTACCGGCGCAGGCCCCAGGCGATGAAGGAGTTGTCGAACGGCCAGATCGTGCCGTTGTGGTAGCCGATCGGGTTGTAGCGGACCTCGCCCTCGGCCAGCGTCCGCACCCCCCAGCCGGTGAAGAGCCGGGGCCCGACCAGGTGCTCGGCGATCCTCTCGGCCCGGTCGTCGTCGACGATGCCGCTCCACAGCAGGTGACCGATGTTGGAGCTGAGCACGTCGCACTGGCGGCCGTCCGGGTCCAGGGCGAGGGCGTAGTACTCGCCGTCGGCCACCCAGAAGTCCCGGTTGAACCGCTCCTTCAGCGCCGCCGCCTCCCGCTCCAACCGGTCGGCGAATTCCGGGTCACCCCAGAACTCGCGCGCCAGGCGGGCGGCCCGCAGCTTCGCGTCGTACGCGTACCCCTGCACCTCGCAGGTGGCCCGGGGGAACGGCGGCAGCGTGCCGTCCCGGTAGGAGATGGAGTCCCAGGAGTCCTTCCAGCACTGGTTCTCCAGCCCGGTGTCGGTGTTGCGCCGCTCGTACCAGATGTAGCCGCTGCCGACCAGGTCGGCGTAGTCGTCGATCCACTCCAGCGCGGCCCGGCACTCCCGCTCCAGTTCCCTGACCAGCTCGACGTCCCCGCTCCACTTCTCGTACTCGTCGAGCAGCACCAGGAACAGCGGGGTCGCGTCCACCGACCCGTAGTACGGCGAGTGCGGCTGTTCCTCGAAGGCGGCGGTCTCGCCGTACCGCATCTCGTGCAGGATCCGGCCCGGGTCCTCGTCCCGGAAGTCGTCGAACCGGGTGCCCTGGAGCGAGGCCAGGATCCGCAGCGTGGTCTTCGACAGCTCCGGCGTGAACGGCAGCGTCTGCAGGCAGGTCAGGATGCTGTCCCGCCCGAACATGGTCATGAACCAGGGCAGGCCGGCGGCCGGCAGCGTCGCCCCGCCGAGGGAGAGCGGCGAGAAGCGCAGCGCGGCCAGGTCGATCAGGCTGCGCCGGTACGTCGAGGCGACCCGGTCGTGCTGGCTGTTGACCTTGGGGGCCCTGGCGATCCACTCCTCGAGGTCATGCTGGAGGGCGAGCCGCTCGGTGGTGTGCGCCCGCAGCCCCATCCGCAGGTCCCGCCCGCCCGGGGTGAGCGCCACGGTCTTGACGTCGATCTCGGACTCCCACTGCTCGTTGGGCTGGAGGTGGATCGAGTAGGCGAAGCCCCTGCGGTCGTAGCGCGGAGCCGGGGACGCGGAGATCAGCGTCTCCCGGATGAAGCTGCCCCGCCGGTAGCCCAGGCGCAGCCGGTCGGGCTCGACCTCCGTGTAGGTCTCGCCCTTCTTGTTGAGGATCTCGTCCTTGACCTGGAACAGGTCGGCGAAGTCGGACGCCGCCTCCATCCTGATCTCCAGGTCGATCGGCTTCTCGTCGTGGTTGAGGATGGTGATCGTCTCCCGGAAGCTGCCTCCCACCGCCCGCTCCCGGATGATCGACAGCTTCGCGTCGACGTAGTGCGTCGCCATCCCCGGCACCAGGAAGAAGCGGGCCTCGTAGTACTGGAGGTCGTCGTACGACAGGGGGGTGAGCCGGTCCCCGTTGACCGTCAGCACCCACGTCGAGAGGTAGCGGGTGTCCAGGGCGAAGAACCCGGTCGGCTCGCTCGGCGTCGCCTCGATGTCCCCGGTGTCCTCCGACACCACGAAGGTGCTGCCGTCCAGGATCCGGATCGTGTTCTGCGCCATCACCGCACCTCCTGACGGGCCTCGAAGTGCCGACGCGGTCCACGGGTGTCCGGATGGCTGGGGAAGAGCCGCTCCATCTGCACCACCAGCCGCAGGTCCCCGCTCACCGTCATGTCCCCCCGCAGCAACGCGGCCACCCCGTGCTCGCGACCGGCGGCGATCTCCTCGAAGAGCTCCGGGCTGGTCCCGACCACCGTGTCGGCATCCTGGTCCTCCTGGCTGACCTGGAGCCGCCCGCGGTCGATCCGCAGCAGCCAGTGCGTCGTGTGCGCCCCCTCGTGCAGGTCCAGGCGCAGGGTCCCGGAGGACTTCGCCAGCAGGGGGTCGTACCCCCGCCGGTCGAGGTCCTCGAAGAACCTCATCGTCGCGTCCACCATCGGGTCTTCTCCTCCCCCGTCGGGCAATGTCCCTGCCCGGGGTCCCCGTCCGGTGCCGGGCCAACCTCGCCCGGACCGGGTGAGTCGCCCGCCCGGCGGGGTGGCCCTGCCACGGGACGGGCTAGATCAGGAGGGTGTCGTGGCGATCGTGCCGGCGGCGGACGTGGCCGCGCCACCCGGCGAGCAGTGCGATGAAGGTCCAGCCGGCACCGCCGAAGAGCAGTGCCCCGACCATGCCGCCCGAGTCGACCCGGTCGGCGGCCTCGAGTTCGACCACCCCGTCGGGATCGGTGAGCACGGCGAGCCGGTCGCCGACCCGGTAGCCAGGGTTGCTGCCCTGGTGGACCAGCGGCTCGTCGAGGCGCCCCTCGGTGCCCTGGAGCGTGAAGGCGTGTCGCTTGCCGACGACCGACACGTCGACGATCGTCACCTCCTGGCGGACGCCGCGCGCCTCGAGCACCGCCTCCGGGGCGAGCTGCACCGAGCCCACGAGGACGAACAGGGCCGGAACCATGGCGAGGAACGCCAGCCACGCGGCCCGGTGCAGCAGACGTACGGCGAGCACGAACACCAGGCAGAAGAGCAGCCCGGTGACGATCGGGACGGCCGTCGCGCCGACCGCCACGTACGCGATGGCGGTGTTCACCCCGACCACGGCCAGGCCGAACAGGACCAACAGCACCGTCATCGCCGTCGACCTGCCGGCCGACCACGCTCCCGCCACCGGCACGGGCCCGGTCGGCGGCAGGGTGGGTCGGGCGTCGGGGCGCCAGCCGGTCGGCGTGATCCGGCCTGGTGCGGGGGGCTCTGCGGGCACGCCGGGATCATAGTTCCGGCCGTCCAGCCGGCAGCCGGCGCGCCGGCGCCCACGTCGGGGAGCCGGCGCGCCGACGCGTACGGGTCAGTTGTTCGGCTCGTCGGCGCTGATGTCGGCGAGCACCGACTGCGGTTCCCGCTCCACGGCGAGGTCACCCATCGAGACCAGGCCGACCAGCCGCCCGTCGTCGATGACCGGCAACCGGCGTACGGCGTAGGTCCGCATCAGGTCGGCGGCGGCGACCGCGTCGTCGTACTGGCTGACCGTGATCACGTCCTTGCTGGTGATCCGGTTGAGCGGGGTCGAGTTCGGGTCCATGTTCTCGGCCACGCCCCGGACCGTGATGTCCCGGTCCGTCACGATGCCGATGACGTCGTCGCCGTCGGTCACCACCACGTCGCCGATGGCGCTGTCGCGCATCTCCTGCGCCGCGGCGGTCAGCGTGTCGTTGCCGTCCATCGTCACCAACCGGGTCGTCATGAACTCTCCGACCGTTGTCATGGTGCTCCCCTCTCGGTGTCGGCACCGCCGTCTACCCGCCGACCGCACGGGGTAACGGCGGCCCGCCCACCAGGAAGCGAATCCCTGTGCACCGGGGAGAGTCCCTATTCGCGTGCTCACCTCGACGCCCGTCACATACGCTGCGCGCGCAGTCCGCCCGACGGCCGACTGCGCCGGCCGGACCATGGCGGTCTGGTGACACGTCAACGGGAGGACACATGGCCGCTGCGCGCCTTCGCGCAGTCTCACGCATCCTGGCCACCGCTACCGCGGCCCTAGCGCTGCTCACGACGGCGGCCGCACCGGCCGCCGCGGCGGCGAAGCCGAAGATCGCCTTCTCAGGCATCGCCTTCGCGACGGACCAGGTCGACACCACCACCGGCGGCACGACCGTCACCCTGAACTGGACGGTGACCGACACGTCGACCACCGCCCAGAACCTCAGCGGCAGCATCCACGTGCGGCGTTACAGCGGCACCTCCCCGGTCGGGCCGGTCGAGCAGATCCGGTTCAGTCTCGACGGCTGGCCCGTCGTCGGGCCGCACACGGGCGGGATCGCCAGTTCGTCGTACGCGTACGACTTCCTCGTGACCGAGTATGGTCCGGCGGCGCCGGTGACCTACCGCGTAACGAAGATCACCGCGACCGACGATCAGGGCAACACGCGGACCCTGTCCGGCGACAGGATCAGCCCGGCCGCCGTGCTGAGCGCCACCCAGACCCCCGACACCACGCCACCGGTGACCGAACGGGTCTGGCTCGGTTCGCCGACTGAGAGTCACGTGTACGACGACGGCTCCGGCGCGACCCTGCGCTACGGAATGCAGATCCAGGACGAGCCGGGCGCGGGCTTTTGGAAGGGTCGCATCGTGCTGGACGGTCCCGGCACCGCCGAAGTCGTCGCACCGATCACCCTGACGTACGGCTACCAGGGCGAAGTAATTTGCGGTGACGCGCAGAACTGGGAAGTCTGGTTGGTCCACTGCAACGTACCGGTGACCCTTCCGGCCGGCAGCCCCACCGGCGACTGGAAGGTGAAGGCGGTCAGCCTGACCGACCGCGTCGGCAACACCAGGCGTTACACCGGCCTCGACGCGCCGACGGTGCGGGTCACCCGCAACGAGACAATAAGCGCCACCGGGTTCGCGCTGAACCCGGCGCTGGTGAACAACTGGCGCGAGTCGGCGACGACCACTCTGACGTTCACCGCCAGCGGGGTACAGGGCGAGTTGGTCGCCTCGGTCGCATCCACGGCCTGCTCGACCTGGAACCAGGTGCTGACCGAGGGACCGGCGGGCACGTACTCGCTGCCGTTGACGATGAGCCCGACGATCGGCTCCTGCACCATCAAGGGCATCCTGCTCACCGACGCAGCCGGTTCGGTCTCGGTGTACGGTGCCCACCACGGCGGGCCCATGCTCGACCTGTCGGCCACCCGGGTGCCCGACACTGCCCGGCCGGTGGCGATCGCGGCGGCGCTGAGCCGTACCGAGGCCGCTCCGGGTGACCTGTTCAACGGCATCAGCGTCAAGGTCACCATCGACGACGTCACGCTCGCTCCGGTGACCGGCTTCTCGACCACCATCTACAACTCCCTCGGCCACTCGGTGGGCGGTGCGAGCGGCGGTACGCAGGTCGGGCCCGACGGGCAGGTATCGCTGCCGGTGTACTTCCGCGGTCTGCCGCCGGGGACCTACACGGTGGGCTTCCGGCTCAGCACCTCGGCGGGCAACAGCGCGCTCTGGGGCTACCCCGCCGGCGGTGCTCCGGCACCGTCCGGGCCGCTGGTGTTCACCAGCCTGCCGGCGGCCTGACCTGCCGACACAGGAAGGTGTGGCCCTCGTCCCGTTCGGGAGGGGCCGCACCTTTGTCGCCTGCGGCGAAACCCGACGCTGGAGTCAGGCGCGCGGCGGGAGGCCGTAGAGGCGCTCGACGTGCAGCCGGAGCACGAGGCGCCCCTCGGCGACCATCGCCCGCCGGTAGTCGTCCCAGTCCGGATGTTCCCCCTGGATCGCCCGGTAGAGGTCGACCAGCTCCGCCACGGTCGCGTCCTGCGGGTCGGCGGCCACCGGCGTCAGCTCGGCGCGCCCCTCCGCGACCGCGTACGCCCAGCCGTCGTCGCTGGCGACGTGGAAGGAGGCGCGCGGGTCCCGGCGCAGGTTGGCGGTCTTGGCCCGGCCGTCGGTCACCGAGACGCGGATCAGGGCCGAGCCGCTGTCGAAGGCGTAGATCACGGTGGAGAGCTGCGGGCGACCGTCCCGCTTGAGCGTGGCCAGCACCCCCAGCCGGTGGCCGGCGATCAGCTCCGTCAACGCCCGCTGGGTCTCGTCGTCCGCCACGGCAACCTCCCGCTCGACCTGTCACGGCGTACCCATCGAACCACGGCGCACGCCCCGCCCGCGCCCGTGTGCCCGCCGTACGCCGACGCGGCGGGCCGCACCGGGGGACGCGACGGGCCCCCGCCACGGCGGCGGGGGCCCGGGACGGCGCGTCGGTCAGCGGCGCTCGGCGGCGACCAGCTCGGCGAGCTGCACCGCGTTGAGCGCGGCGCCCTTGCGCAGGTTGTCGTTGGAGCAGAACAGGGCGAGGCCGTGCTCGACGGTCTCGTCGGCGCGGATCCGCCCGACGAAGGTCGGGTCCTGGCCGGCGGCCTGCAACGGGGTCGGCACGTCCGCGAGCGCCACGCCGGGGGCGCCGTCGAGCAGCTCGCGGGCCCGCTGCGGGCTGATCGGGCGGGCGAACCGGGCGTTGATCTGGAGCGAGTGGCCGGTGAACACGGGCACCCGCACGCAGGTGCCGGAGACGCGCAGCCCGGGGATCTCCAGGATGCGGCGGCTCTCGTTGCGCAGCTTCTGCTCCTCGTCGGTCTCGAAGCTGCCGTCGTCGACGATCGAGCCGGCGAGCGGGAGCACGTTGAACGCGATCGGCCGGGCGAACGAGCGGGGGGCCGGGAACTCCACGGCCGCGCCGTCGAAGGCGAGGCCGGTGGCGTGCTCGGCGACCTTGCGGACCTGCTCGTCGAGCTCGGCGACGCCGGCCAGGCCGGCGCCGGAGACCGCCTGGTACGTCGAGACGACCAGGCTGACCAGCTCCGCCTCGGCGTGCAGCGGGCGCAGCACGGGCATCGCGGCCATCGTCGTGCAGTTCGGGTTGGCGATGATCCCCTTGGGGCGTACGGCGGCGGCGTGCGGGTTGACCTCGGCGACGACCAGCGGCACCTCCGGGTCCATGCGGAACGCCGAGGAGTTGTCGATGACGACGGCGCCGGCGGCGGCGACCCGGGGCGCGAGTTCCTTGGCGCTGCCCTTGCCGGCGGAGAAGAGCACGATGTCGAGCCCGGAGTAGTCGGCGGTGGCCGCGTCCTCCACGGTCACCTCGCCGTCCCGCCAGGGCAGGGTGCGCCCGGCCGACCGCGCCGAGGCGAACAACCGCACCTGCTCCGCCGGGAACTCCCGCTCCGCCAGCACCTGCCGCATCACGCCACCGACCTGGCCGGTGGCCCCCACAATGCCGATCCTCATGCCCGCGAGGCTACCCAGCCCGGCGGCCCGACCGGGAACGCTTTCCCACCCACCGGGGCCGGCGGCGCTCCCGCCCGGCGGTGGCCGTGGTCACCCCGGGCCGCGCCGGGACGCAACGACATCGCCGGAGGGGCCGGTGGGACGGGAGGATCGTCAGCCGGCGGGGCGGCCCGCCGGAGCATCCACGCCGGCCGCCCCGGACGGGCCACCCGAGCCGGCCGGGGCGGCGCGATCCATGTCACACCGCCCCGGCCCGGTCAGGAGGCGTGGTCGACCAGCTCGCCCAGGCCGGTGGCGACGAGTTCGTCGCGGATCGCCGCGGCGTCGCCCTCCACCACGATTGTCAGGTCCTCCGGGCGCAGGTACGTGGCGGCCGCCGCGGAGACCTCCGCCACGTCGGCGGCGAGCAGCGACTCGCGCAACCGGGCGTGGTAGTCGTCGGGCAGGTCGTGCACGACCAGGGTGGTCAGCGCGGAGGCGATCGAGCGGGGGCTCTGCAACTCGACCGAGAGCTGCCCGGCCCGCCAGGAGCGCGCGACCGCCAGCTCCTCCTCGGTCACCCCGGTCTCCCGGGTGCGGGTGATCTCGCCGACCGACTCGACGACGGCCGGCGCGGTGACCGCCGTCTGCACCCCGGAGCTGACTCCGAACCGGCCGAACCGGCGGGACGAGGCGAAGTCGCCCCGGATGCCGTACGTGTAGCCGTGCACCTCGCGGATCAGGTGGTTGAGGCGGGAGGTGAACGCCCCGCCGAGCACCGTGCCGGCGAGCGTCATCGGCACGTGGTCGGGGTGGGAGCGGTGCGGCGACGGGTGGCCCATCCGCAGCGTGGACTGCACCGAGCCGGGCCGGTCCACCAGGATGATCCGCCGGCCGGGGCGGGTCGGCACCTCGATCGGGCCGCCCCGGTCGACCGGCCCGCCGCCGGTGCCCGCGAACGCCGCCGCGCCGAGCGCGTCCAGGTCCAGCCGGTCCAGGTCCCCGGCGACGACCAGCGTGCCGGGGCGGATGAACCACTCGGAGTGGAAGACCGTGACGTCCTCGACGTCCAGCGCCGCCACCGACTCCGGGTCGCCGTAGAGGGGACGGCCCCAGCGGTTGCCGGCGCCGAACAGGTCCGCGCGCAGCGCCGCGTCGGCCCGCGGGCCGGGGTTGGCCCAGTCCATCCGCAGCGCGGTCGCCTCGTCGTCGCGGACCCGCCGGACGTCGTCCGGGTCCAGCTTCGGGGTGCGCACCGCCTCGGCGAGCAGCTCCACGGCGGCGTTCAGCCGCTCCACCGGCACCTGCACGCTGACCTGGAAGGAGTCCCAGTCCAGCCCGATCACCAGCTCGGTGCCGAGCCCTTCGATCGCCAGCGCGTACGCCGTCGCGTCGCGCTGCGCGGTCCCCTCCTCCAGGGCCTTGGCGAGCACCGCGCCGAGCCCTTCCTTGCCGGTGGGCTCGCGGACGGCGCCCGCGTCGAGCAGCAGCAGCGCCACGGCCAGGTTCTGCCCGGGCAGGTGTGCGGCGACCACCTGACCACCCGCCACCGTGCGGCGGACCACTTGCGGGAACCGGTACGGGCGGGCGGCGCCGGGCCCGGGACGGTCGGCGATCAGCGTCATCAGGGCTTCTCCTCGGGCAGGTAGGTCAGGGTGACCCGGTCGTCGGCGGCGAGCACCTCGGCGGCGAGCTCGGCGATCTGCTCGGCGGTCACCGCGAGCCAGGCCGGCAACCGCTCCGCGGCCTTCGCCGGGTCGCCGAACTGGGTGGCGTAGCGCCCGAGCGTGTCCGCCCGGCCGTCCACCGTGGACATCTGCCGCCACCACGAGGTGCTCAGCAGGGACTTGGCCCGGTCCAGTTCGGTGGTGGTGACCGGAACGGTGGCCAGTTCGTCGATCACCTCGGCCAGCCCGGCGCCCAGCCGTTCGGCGCTCACCCCGGGGCGGGCCGTGGCGGTGGCGATCAGCGGCGCGGGGGCGTGCGCCAGGTCCGCGCCGTACGCCCCGACCATGTCGGGCTGGGCGATCCGCTCGCCGTCGGCGAGACGCTGGTAGAGACGGCTGCCCCGGCCGCTGCCGAGCACGGTGGCGAGCACCGTCAGCACGTCGTAGCCGGGGCTGCCGAAGGGGTGGGTGCGGTGCGCGATGTAGACGCGCGGCGCCGGCACGTCGGCGGTGACCGTCTCCACGACGGGTCGGCCGGTGGCCGGGACGGTCCGGCCGTCCGGGGCCGGCGGGATCTCCGCGCGCGGCGGGATGGCGCCGAAGTACTTGTCAGCCAGCGCGAACACCTCGGCGGCCGAGGCGTCGCCCACGACGGTGAGCACGGCGTTGTTCGGCGCGTAGTAGGTCCGGTGGAACGCCTGGAAGGTGCCCAGGTCGGCGGCGTTCAGGTCGGCCATCGACCCGATCGTGGCGTGGTGGTAGGGGTGCCCGGGCGGGTAGAGCAGCGACAGCAGCCGCAGCCAGGAGTCGCCGTAGGGCACGTTGTCGTAGCGCTGGCGCCGCTCGTTCTTGACCACGTCCCGCTGGTTGTCCAGCGTCTCCTGGGTCAGGGCGGGGACCAGGCCGCCCATCCGGTCCGCCTCGAGCCACAGCGCCAGTTCCAGGTGCTCGGCGGGGACGGTCTCGAAGTAGTTGGTGCGGTCCGGACTGGTGGTGGCGTTGAGCGAGCCACCCGCGCCCTGCACCAGCTTCATGTGCTCGGTCTTCGCCACGTTGACCGAGCCCTCGAACATCAGGTGCTCGAAGAGGTGCGCGAAGCCGGTCTGCCCCTCGGGCTCGTGGCGGGAACCGACGTCGTACCAGAGGTTCACCGCGACCGCCGGGGCGGTGCGGTCCTCACTCACCACCACGCGCAGGCCGTTGTCCAGGCGGGTGGTCTCGATGGGCCAGGGGTAACCGCTGTCGGGCATGGCACGACGCTATCCGATCGTGGGTCGCGCGGCGGGACGCGCCGCACGCGGCGAGGCATCGACCGCCGGCCGCCGGGTACCGGGAAGGCATGCCGTCTGCCGCCACCGTGACCGACCGGGCCGCCGTCGCGGTCGACCGCGCGACCGCCGCCCTGACCCGGCTGCGCCGGGCCCGCCTGCTGCATCCCGCGGGCCGCTCGTTCGCGGGCGAGGTCGTCGTCTGGGGTACGTCGGGACCGCCGACCGGGGTGCCGCTGCTGGACGGCCCGGGCCGCTTCCGGGCGACCGTCCGGCTCTCCAAGGGCGTGCCCACGCCGGGCGCCTGGCCGGACGTGCTGGGGCTGGCCGTGCGGCTGCACCGCGACGGGGACCGGCCGTTCGACCTGCTGGTCAGCTCCAGCGGGGCCGCGCCGCTGCTGCGGAACCTGCCGCTGCCCCGGCGGCGCTTCGCGGGGACGTACAGCACGATCATGCCGTTTCGCGCGGGCCGGCGGCGGCTCTTCCTGGCCGCGCTGGCCGACCCGGAGTCGCCCGGCCTGGGCCGCAGCCTGGCCGAGGTGGCCGCCGCGGCCCGGGCGGACGCGCCGCGCCTGGTGCTCGCGGTCGCGTCCGCCGTCGGGCCGTGGCGTCCGTTCGGGCAGGTCAGCCTCGGTGCCCAGCTCAGCGCCCGGGAGGACGCGGCGCTGGCCTTCGACCCGATCGGCAACCTGCCGCCGGGGCTGCGGGCGGTCGGCCCGATCGCCTGGCTGCGGGAGCACAGCTACCGGGGCTCGCGACGGGCCCGGGGGGCCGCGGCTCAGTCGGGGGGCTCGATGGGGGTCACCGTCTGATCGGAGGTACGCCGCTCCAGCACGGTGTCGGGGGCGGCGTTGCGGTCCTCCTCCCGGAGGTCGGACTCGGCGAGGATGGCCTCCGCCTGCGCGTGGGGGTCGTCGCTGCCGGCCGCCGCCTCCTCCGGCAGCAGGTGTGCGCGGGACTCCACTCGTTCCTGGTCGCTCTGCTCGTGACTCATGACCGCCCACATACCCCGCCGCCGCCTCCGGCACGCCGCATGATCGCCCCCGGATGATCGCGCCCGGCCCCGGCGCCGACGGGCGGCTCAGGAGCGGAACGGTCCGCGCACCTCGTAGGTGATGCCACCCGAGGAGGAGCCGGACGTGCCGCGCTGCGACGAGAAGTAGAACCGGCTGCCGTCGGGCGAGAACGCCGGCCCGCAGATCTCCGACGAGGACTGGCCGGTGATCCGCAGGAACGGGGCGACCACCCCCGCCGGGGTGATCACGTTGATCTCCATGTTGCCGCCGTCCTCGGCGACGTAGAGGTCGCCCGAGCGGGCCCCGGTGATGTTGTCCACCCCGGTCAGCGGCGCCGTCCCGGAGACCAGCGAGTCGTCGTACGCGAGGTCGATGCGCTGGTCGACCGCGTCGTAGGCCCAGACCCGGTTGTCGCCCTTGGTGGTGAACCAGCAGGTGCCGTCGGCGTACCAGCAGCCCTCGCCGCCGTTGAACCGCTTCGCCCCGGCGACCTGGTCGCGGGTGAGCGTGGGCGAGCCGTCCGGGTCGGGCACCCGCGCCCAGCTCACCGGGCCGCTGGTGCCCGTGCCGGCGACCAGCACCTCCAGGGTGCCGGCGGAGAGGTCGCCCCAGGTGGTCGGCCGGAACCGGTAGAAGCAGCCGTTGGTCTCGTCCTCGGTGAGGTAGACGACCCGGCGGTCCGGGTCGCAGGCGGCGGCCTCGTGGTTGAACCGGCCCATCGCAGCCCGCCGGACCCCGGCCCGGCCGCCCTGCGGGTACGTCTCGTAGACGTACCCCCGGTTGACCTCCTCGCCGGAGAGCCAGGTCCCCCACCCGGTCGCGCCGCCCGCGCAGTTGCGGTTGGTGTTCGACAGGATGCGGTACGCCGAGACGACGCTGCCGTCGGCGGCGAAGCGCACCGCGGACGCCCCACCGGTGCTCAGGATCTCGGAGTTCGAGACGTAGATCCAGCCGGTGCCGGCGACGAAGCAGGCGCCGCCGTCGGGCGCGTCGTGCCAGGTGTACGACGTGCCGGGCACCGCCTGCCGGGAGCGGGCGACGACCCGGCTGGCGAAGCCGGCGGGCAGTTGGATGCCGTTGGCGTCGGCCGCGCCGAGCGGCCCGTAGGGGCTGGCACCCGGCTGAGCAGGGGCGGCATGGGCGGCGCCGGCCCATAGGCTGCCGGAGAAGGCGGCGGCGCCGCCGACGACGGTGGCGCGCAGGACGGTACGACGGTCCATCGGGAACCTCCGGAGGGGCAGCTATCGGTGTCGATGAAACTACCGTCGCACGCATAGATGGAGGTGAACACGAAGCGAGTCTTTCCCGACGACCGGGTGGACCTTCCCGCGCAAACGGGTACGCTGGGCCGCGTGACGCGTTCGTATCGATGGTTTAGGCAGCCGGCTCGCACGCCGGTGACTTCACCATGATCTGACGTCACCACATTCGAGCCGGCCGGGCAGGAGCTCTCGTTCCTGCCCTTTTGCGTACGAGCAGCCGGCTCGACCCGGGCACCGGCCCCGGGGCACGGTCGGCGGAAGGATTCCCACCGTGACGACCCCGGAGACCGTTCGGGTCAGCGATCAGCGGATCGACCGTGTCGTGCCGCTGACCACCCCGGCCCTGCTGCACCACGACCTGCCCCTCGACGACACGCTCGCCTCGGCCGTGCTGGCCGGGCGACGCGCGGTCGGCCGGGTGCTGGACGGCGTCGACGACCGCCTGCTGGTGGTGGTCGGCCCGTGCTCGGTGCACGACCCGGCCGCCGCCCTGGAGTACGCCCACCTGCTCCGCGACGCCGCCGCCCGGGTGGCCGACGACCTGCTGGTGGTGATGCGGGTCTACTTCGAGAAGCCGCGCTCGACGGTGGGCTGGAAGGGCCTGATCAACGACCCCGGGCTGGACGGTTCCGGCGACGTCAACACGGGCCTGCGTACCGCCCGGGCGCTCCTGCTCGACGTGCTGCGCCTGGGGCTCCCCGTCGGCTGCGAGTTCCTCGACCCGATCACCCCGCAGTACATCGCCGACACGGTGGCGTGGGGCGCGATCGGCGCGCGGACGGTGGAGAGCCAGGTGCACCGGCAGCTCGCCTCCGGCCTGTCGATGCCGATCGGCATGAAGAACCGCCCGGACGGCAGCATCGGCACCGCCGTGGACGCCATCCGCGCCGCCGGCGTACCGCACGTCTTCCCCGGCATCGACGTCTCCGGCACGCCGGCGATCCTGCACACCCGGGGCAACGCCGACGGGCACCTGGTGCTGCGCGGCGGCGGCGGGCGGCCGAACTACGACGCGGAGTCGGTGGCCGGCGCCCTGGAGCTGCTGCGGGCGGCGGGCCTGCCTGAGCGCGTGGTGATCGACGCGAGTCACGCCAACAGCGGCAAGGACCACCGCAACCAGCCGAGGGTGGCGGCCGACGTGGCCGCCCAGCTCGACGCCGGCCAGCGCGGCATCGTCGGGATCATGCTGGAGAGCTTCCTGCTCGCCGGCCGCCAGGACCTCGACCCGACCCGCGAGCTGACGTACGGCCAGTCGGTCACCGACGCCTGCATCGGCTGGGACACCACCGAGGAGGTCCTCAGCCACCTGGCCGCCGCCGTCCGTACCCGCCGCCGGGCCCCGGCCCCCACCCCCGCCTGACCCCCACACCCCCCGCCCCGCCCCGCCCCGCCCCGCCCCGCCCCGCCCCGCCCCGCCCCGCCCCGCCCCGCCCCGCCCCGCCCCGCCCCGCCCCGCCCCGGTGATCATGAGGTTAGCGGCGAAGTCGATCTTCATCACTGCCGCCAACCTCATGATCACCGGGAGCCGGGCAGGCGGGAGCCGGGCAGGCGGGAGGTGGAGACGGACAGTGCCGCCCCCGGGCCCGGGAAGGGCTCGGGGGCGGCACCGGTGTCGGTGTGCAGGTCGCCTCTCGGCGAGTGGCACGACGCGGCTCCAGCCGGACGGTATTCCGCGAAGGCAGTTAGGTGAGGCCCGGGGACACTGGACACACCGACACCTGACTCAACCGGGGGCCCGCCGCCGGTGTTCCGGCCTGTGCCATGACCGCCGTCACAGCCCCGGCGACCACTCCGCGTCGGCCAGGCACGGCGCGGGCGCGCCCCGACCGGCGACGTTTCACCGGTTCCGGCGCGGGTAGCTGACCGTCGTGACCGACGACGCACCCGTGACGGACGCGCCCGTGATCGGGGAGCCGGACATCCGGCGCCTCGACGACCTCCTCGAGGATCTCTACCACGGCCAGGAGCGGATCAGTCAGGCGGACATCTACCGCCGGGCCGTCGCCGCCGAGCTTCCCGCGCAGCTCCTCACCCGCATGGCCGCCCTGCCCGAGGGCGAGTACGCCGTGGACGAGGTGGCCGACCTGCTCGGCGGTTCGGTCACCTGACGCCCGCCGGCCGGGACCGGTACGGCCCCGGAAGCGGACGGCCTTCCGCACCGGAGGCCGACGAGCAGTGAGGAGAGCGAGATGTCCCACCACGAGGAAGAGCACGAGAAGCTGCCGGCGCTCGGTCAGCCCCCCGAGGGCCGGGACACCCTGCCGGAGCCCGACTTCGCCAACGAGCACGACCGCACCGCCGTCGACCGGGACGTCATCACCGGAGCGGACGCCGACGAGCGCGAGCCGGAGGCCTCCCGCGGCTGGGCCGGCCAGGACCACGGCACGACCCCGACCTGAGGACAGCCACGACGAAGGGGGCCGGCGCAAGCGCCGGCCCCCTTCGTCGTACGTCCTCAGTCCTCGTCGTGGTCGCCGCCCTCGGCGGCCTGCTGGGCCACCGCGTACGCCATCTGGAGGAAGTCCGAGGCGGCCACGGCGGTCAGCGCGGTCGCCACCAGGCGGGTGAGCCGGGGGGCGAGCACCAGGCCGCCGGTGAACCCGGTGGCGACCCAGACGGCGAGGCAGAACGGGCAGCTCAGCAGCTCCCCGATCGCGTGCCGGGTGGAGCTGCCCTGGTCGCGGACCTGCTCCATCACCTCGCCGCTGCCGATCGGCTTGTCGTACCGGGTGAACGGCGCCCGCAGGGGGCTCGTCACCGCGTCCTTCGTCAGCAGCCGGCTCAGCTTGTGGGTGGCGATGCTGAGCAGCACCACGTCGGCCGGGGCGGGACGCTCGGGCACCGGTCGGCCGGTCGCCCTCACCAGACCGGCGATGCCGGCGGTCACCCCGGCGTAGGTTCCCATCGCCGCCAGGTAACCGCCCAGCGGCCGGTGTTCGTGCGGCGCGTACGCCTGGCGCAGCCGCGCCACCTTCTCCTTCAGGGCGGTCACCCGGTCTCCTCGATCCTCTCGGGGGGCGGTCCGGCTCAGCCGGCCTGCAGGTTGTCGGCCACCTCGCGGGCGAGACTGTCCAGCGCCTCGTCGGCCAGCCGCTCGGCGTCCGGCCCGCCGGTGAGGTCGAGCCGCATCCGGGCGCCACCGGCCTGGGCGGGCTCCACCAGGATCTCCGCCGACCAGTCCTCGGCGGCGCTCCACCGGGCCCGCAGTTCCTCGGCGCTGACCTCGTCCGCCGGGCTGCCGTCGGCCCGCAGCGGCTCCGGCAGCCACGCCGACGCCCGGGCGGGGTCGGTGGCGGTGTTGAACACGACCTCCGGCGGCGCGGACATCCCGCGCTCGGCGGACGCCATCAGGCGTCCCGCAGCCGGCTCGGGTCGACCTCGCGGCCGGGGTGCCGGGCGAGGTACTCGGTCTCCAGCTCGGCGGTGCGCCGCAGGTGGTTGGCGAGCGCGGAGTCCGCCGCGTGGCGCAGGGTGTCCAGGCGGGTCCGGTGCAGGCTGTGCATCTCCCGGATCAGGTCCTCGTCGGCCAGCTCGGCGGGGTCGACGCCGAGCAGCTCGCCGTCGGGCGCATCGGCCTCGCCGGAGGCCCTGTCGTGGACATGGTCGCCGTCCCACTCGGGCATCCGCTGCTCCGGGCTGCCGAAGTCGTCCTGCCGTACCGATCCCGTCATGATCGACCCCCTGCTCTGGTTTGGGCTCGCGTCTAGACGGATGCCCACACCGGCAGGCACCAAACCATCCCCGCACCTACGACGCCGCGTCGGAGACCCCGGCGGCCCCCGGTACTCTCGATGCCATGAAACGGCTCTGGACCCCGGCGTGGATCGCGCGCCACGTGGCCATGGTCGTGCTCGTCACCGGTTTCCTGGCGCTGGGCTGGTGGCAGGTCAGCCGGGCCGCCGCCGGCAACGCGATCAGCTGGGGCTACGCGGTCGAGTGGCCGATCTTCGCGGGCTTCGTGGTCTTCGTCTGGTGGCGTGAGGTCCGGCACGCCCTGCGCGGGCCGGCGGCGCCGGCCGACGCGCAGGGGGAGACGTCGACCGCCGCCGGGACGCGACCGGCCGACGCCCCGCAGGCCGCCGCGACGCGCCCGGTCGTACGCCGACCCGTGCGGGTCGCCCGCGTGTCCGCGGCTGCCGGCGGCGGCGAGGACGGCGACCTCGCCGCCTACAACCACTACCTGCAATGGCTGAACGACAACCCGGGTGCCAAGCCCGGTGACTACCCCGGCTGAGGCCGGGCGCGAAAGGACGGACGACGGTGGGTGCAGCCCTGACCCGGTACCGAGTCATCGCCTGGATCGTCGGCGTGGCGCTGATCCTGCTGGTCGTGATCGGCATGCCGATGAAGTACGGCTTCGACGACCCGATCCTGGTGGAGACCGTGGGCCAGGCGCACGGCTTCCTCTACATGCTCTACCTGGTGGCCGCCTTCGACCTGTCCCGCCGGGCCGGCTGGCCGCTGAAGCGGATGATCCTGGTGATGTTGGCCGGCACGGTGCCGTTCGTCTCCTTCTACGCGGAGCGCCGGGTCAGCAACTGGGTGACGGCGGAGCAGTCCGAGCGCACCCCGGAGCCGGTCGCCGGCTGACGCCGGTCACCGGATGGGCCGCCACGGGTCTGCCGAGGCGAGCGGGTCCTCCCAGCCGCCGTACCGGTTCATCTCCCGGGCCCGGCGCAGGGCCCGGGTGACCTGGCCGAACTGCCGCTCGTCGTCGCTGCTGAACAGCAGCACCCGGTCGCCCCGGCGCCGGCCCCACAGCTCGTACGCGGGCGGCCGCCACCGGTCCCCCACCAGTGCGACCAGCACCGGCAGCAGGAACACCAGGCCCAGGACGAGGTACGCCCCCGCGGTGAGCCGTTGCAGCCCGCCGGTGAAGCCGAGCAGCAGCCCGACGCCGCCGATCATGGCGCCGGTGACCAGGACGGCCCGTACCGCGACGCGGTCGTGCGGGCCGCGGCCGGTCTGCAGGTGGGTCAGCTCGGTGACCTGCCAGCTGTTGCGGCCGACGGTGAAGCGGTCGACCGTCACGATGATCCCGGGTCGGGCGTAGAGGAGGGTGTTCTTCTGCGCGGTCGTCCGCGATGACCGCGTCTGTCGGGTGGCGCCTTGAGGGTTCACGGTTCTACCTCCCGCGGCTGGTGCCGGGTCGGCTCCCGTCGACGGTCTCGCATCGCCGGTCGACGGGATTCCCGGCTGCGCGCTTCATTGTGTGGCGCACGTGCCAGCCCGGAGGGCGATTTCGGCTCGCGTCCGGGGGCCGCGGTCGCGTGGCCCGCCGGTTCCGGCCGCCATGTCGGTCTTGTCGGTCATAACGGCTCACGGTCCGCCGGCATACGCCGACAACGACGAACGGCACGGATCGCCTGATCGCCGACAATAGCCGCGGCTCGCTGCGGCGAGCCGGAGGAGTCGATCACGCGCCGCACCCGTCGCGATCCGCAATTTCCGTCACTCAGCCAACATTCGACCCTGCTTCAACTGCGCATCACTCCTGCCCCGGGATAGGTTGTCCCGGTCGGCCCGGTCGATCGCCGTCCACCCGGACGGCACCGGCCCGGTGCCGCCGGGGGCGTCAGCAGCCCACGGCGGCCGATGGGAGAGGAGCCTTCCGCTCTTGTCGTCCCTCAGGAACACGCTGCGCGCCCTGGCGGTCGCCGTGGTGTCGGCCACGCTGCTCGCCCCGGCGATACCCGCCCGGGCCGAACCGTCCCCCGCCGAGCTGACCCGGCGGATCGAGAATTCCTCCTCCCAGCTGGAGCACGTCGTCGAGGCGTACAACAAGCTCCGGGAGGAGATCAAGACCAACCAGGCCGCCGTGGCGCGGGTACAGAGCCGCATCGGTCCGCTGGAGCAGGAGACCGAACGGAGCCGGGCGGACGTCGGCGCGATGGCGGTGACCGCGTACAAGACCGGCAACAACCTGAGCACCGCGGAGGCGCTGCTGCGTCCCGGCGGCGCCGACACCCTGCTCGACCGGCTGAGCATGCTCGACCAGCTCACGCGGCAGCGGCAGGCGAAGATCTCGAACTTCACGGGCAACCAGCGCCGGCTGCTCGACGAGAAGACCCGGCTGGAGGTCACGCTGGGCCGGCAGGCGGCGCAGGCCCGCGAGATGACCGCCACGAAGAAGCGGATCGAGCGCGACCTGGCCGAGCTCTACGAGCTGCGCCGGCAGGCGTACGGCCGGGCCACGGAGAAGCCGGCCGCCCGGTCCGACAGCGCGAAGGAGGCGCCCGCGGTCTCGGGCAAGGCCGGCGTCGCCGTGCGGTACGCGTACGGCGCGCTCGGCAAGCCGTACGTCTGGGGCGCCGACGGTCCGAACGGCTACGACTGCTCGGGCCTGACCTCGGCGGCCTGGCGGGCGGCCGGCAAGTCACTGCCGCACAACACCCGGATGCAGTGGGGCGCGGTGACCCACATCAGCCGCAGCGAGCTGCGCCCCGGCGACCTGGTCTTCTACAGCGGGCTCGGGCACGTGGGCCTCTACGTCGGCGGCGGTCAGGTGATCGACGCGCCGAGCGCCGGGCGCAACGTGCTCAAACGGGGCATGAACCTGATGCCCATCCAGGGCTACGGTCGGGTCCGCTGACCCACACCGGCAATGCGAACGGCCGGCGTCCCCCTATCGGACGCCGGCCGTTCGCGTTGTTCCTACCCTGCTCAGGCCGCCTGCAGGCCCTCAGCCCGGGCCAGCTCGCGGAGCCGACCGAGCGCCTGGATCTCCAGCTGCCGGATCCGCTCCCGGGAAAGCGAGAACCGCGAGGCCACCTCGGTGAGCGAGTGCTCCCGGCCGTCCTCGAGCCCGTAGCGGGCCCGCATGATGCCGGCCGAACGGTCGTCGAGGTGGTTGAGCAGACCCTCGATCCGCTGCCGCTCCAGCCCCGTCAGGACGATCTCCTCCGGCGACGGCGCGTCGCTGTCGGCGACCAGGTCCCCGAGGTTGGTGTCGCCGTCGTCGCCCACCGGGGTGTCCAGCGAGACGGTGTCCTGCGACCAGCGGACCAGCTCGTTGACCCGCTCGACGGTGACCCCGAGGGCCGCCGCGATCTGCTCCGGCTCCGGGTCGCTGCCCAGCTCACGGGTGAGCTGCCGGGCCACGTTGCGCATCCGGTTGACGTCCTCGACCAGGTGCACCGGCAGTCGCACGGTGCGCTCCTGCTGGGCGATCGCCCGGCTGATCGCCTGACGGATCCACCAGGTCGCGTAGGTGGAGAACTTGTAGCCGCGCACGTAGTCGAACTTCTCGACCGCCCGCACCAGGCCGGTGTTGCCCTCCTGGATCAGGTCCAGCATGGGCATGCCCGAACGCACGTAACGGCGGGCGATCGACACGACCAGTCGCAGGTTGGCCCGGATGAACAGGTCCTTGGCCCGCTCGCCCTCGGCGACCAGCCGCTCCAGGTCGTCCCGGTCGGCACCGGCGGGGACGCGGTCCTCGCCGAGCAGGTGCTCGGCGTAGAGGCCGGCCTCGATGGCCTTGGAGAGGTCGACCTCCTTGGCGGCGTCCAGCAGTGGCGTCCGGGAGATCTCGTGAAGGTAGACGCCGACCAGGTCGCGCTCCTCGGCAACCTCGTCGGTTCGCATGCCGATGTTCTTGTCCACGTTGCCCACGGTCCCCTCGCTCGCGCCGGTTGCCCGGTTCCTTGCCATCCCCACGTCCATCAGCCCTCCCCCGTAACTTCCGCTGTGCCCACCGGTGCTGACACCTACACAACAGTTGAGACGCGCCGGGGATTCCATGTCGTGAGTCGAAAGTGTCACGAATGCCTGATAATCCGCTGAGAGCGCGGTCCATGTTTGCTGTCAGCACCCCGGGTGGCGGCTCTCCGATGGGCACCACGCCAGGGGCGGCGGATCGACGTGTCGCCGTGTCCCGGTCCATGGCAGCATCGCCCCGCCCGCACACGCAGCGACCCGGGTCACCGTCGGGCTGCGATCCTGGTCACTGCGGAGTCACGCACGGCTGGACCGGTCGGTTCATCCACGCCCGTGGTAATACCCCACCCCCCGGTGAACAATCCGCACCGCGGACCCGTGCCCGTACGTGACGGGGATCGCAGGGCGGGTGCGGCGGGGGTGGGGGTGGGGTCGGCTCAGGAGGCGAGCAGGGCCAGGGCGCCGCGGACCTGGTCGGCGGAACGGGAAAGGGCGGCCCGCGCGGCGGACACCTCCACCCCGGAGACGAGCGAGACCAGCGCCACCTTCATGTCGCCGTCGGCCTCGTTGAGGGCCCGCCGGCAGATCTCCTCCGAGCAGCCGGTCGCCTCGATCAGGATCGAGATCATCCGGCCCCGGAGCTTGGCGTTGGTGGCGACCATGTCGATCATGAGGTTCGAGTAGACCCGGCCCAGCCGGACCATCACGGCCGTGGAGAACGTGTTCAGCACCAGCTTCTGCGCGGTGCCCGCCTTCATCCGGGTCGAGCCGGTGACGACCTCCGGTCCGGTGTCCACCCCGATGAAGACGTCCACCGACCGGGCGGCCTGCGCCTCCGGGTTTGCACAGAGCAGCACGGTCGAGGCCCCCTTGGCACTCGACGCGGCGAGCGCCCCCAGGACGTACGGTGTGCGTCCGCTGGCGGCGAGCCCGACCACCAGGTCCCCGGCCCGTACGCAGTCGGCTGCCTCCGCCGCGCCGCCCCGGTCGTCGTCCTCGGCGTCCTCGACCGCCCGCCACATGGCCTCCGGCCCGCCCGCGATGTGGGCGCAGAACCAGTGCCGGGGCGAGTTGAAGGTGGGCGCCAGCTCGGCGGCGTCGATCACGCCGAGCCGGCCGGAGGTGCCGGCGCCGAAGTAGTGCACCCGGTGCCCGCCGCGCAGGGCGGTCACCGCCAGGTCCACCGTCGCGGCGATCTCGTCGAGGACGGCCGCGACCGCGCCGGGCACCCGCCGGTCCGCCTCGTTGATGACCGTGAGCACGTCCCGGGTCGACATGAGGTCGAGGTCCGCGCTGAGCGGGTTGCGCCGCTCGGTCGGCGCGCCGACCCGGATCACCGGCCGGGCCGTCACCGGGGCCGTCACCTCGTGGGGTTCCACCGCGCCCGCCGTCATGCCCGCCTCCGTCCCGGGCCGACCCGGTGCGACCGGACCGCCTCGGCTGTCGCTTCGAGGGCCTTCCTGGCCCGGGACCGGTTGCGCGCGGCCACCCCGACGAAGAGGCAGTCGACGACGGTGAGCTGGGCCAGCCGGCTCGCCATCGCGCCCGAGCGGTAGGTGGTCTCGCGGGCGGCCGTGGTGAGCACGAAGTCGGCCACCTCGGTGATCGGCGACCGGGGGAAGTTGGTGAGCGCCACCGTGGCCGCCCCCCGGGCCCGCGCCTGTTCCAGCACCTCGATCACGTCGGAGGTGGTGCCGGTGTGCGAGATGCCGACCGCGACGTCGCCCCGCCCGAGCAGCGCGGCCGACGTCAGCGCCGTGTGCACGTCCGGGAAGTAGAAGGCGGTGCGGCCGATGCGGTGCAGCTTCTGCTGGAAGTCCGAGGCGACGAAGCCGCTGGCGCCCGCCCCGTAGACGTCGATCCTTCCGGCGCCCGCGATGGCGTCGACGACCTGCTCGCAGATCGCCGGGTCGAGCTGCTCGGCCGTCTCCTCGACGGCCCGCGCGTCGTTGAAGGCGATGGTCGCGATGATCTGGGCGAGGTCGGCCCCGGGCGGGATGTCGCCGCCGACGACCCGCGCGTCGGGCGGCTCGACCCGGCGGGCGGCCTCGGCGGCGAGCCGGATCCGCAGTTGCGGGTAGCCGTCCATGCCGACCGATCGACAGAAGCGGATGACGGTCGCCTCGGATGTCTCGGCGGCGGTGGCGAGGTCAGTGATGGTCCGACGCGAGGCGGCGGCCGGGTCGGCGACCACCAGCCGGGCGACCCGCTGCTCGGCCGGCGACAACGACGGGAGCAGGCCGCTGATGTGGACGATCAGCCCACCCGGCTCGTGACTCGCAGAAATCTTCGGACTCTTCGCCACGGATGAAACTTACTTTCACGAGGCGTGAGCGTCAACCATGACTGCGCGTATTGAGGAAAGTACCGCCCGCCCGGACGTGCCGTTTCGCCCAGCCTGCCATCCGTACCGCCCAGCGTGCCATTCCACGGAGGACGTCGCCTCCCCCGCCGGACCTGCGTGGAGAGGCCACCCGGTCGCCGCCGGGCCCCGCTCGGCCCCCGTGCAGACGATGCCATCCCGCCGCCTCCCGCGGCGCCCCGCAACCCGGCCGGATCCCCAGGCAGCCGGTCGGGGGCCGTCGGCTCAGGCGCTCAGCCGGGCGATCGCGACCGGCTCCCCGCCCGGCGGCCCGGGCACGACGGCGGAGCGCACGTCCCGCCCGCCGGAGGACCGCCCGTCGGAGGACCGTCCGTCGGAGGACCGCCCGTCGCGACCGTCGGTCAGCCGACCGTCACGACCGTCGGCGGACGACCCCAGCCAGCCCGCCAGGTGGGCCTGGATCTGCCGGGAGACCTCCTCCGGCGGGCGCCCGGCGTCCACCACGACGAAGGTCGGATACTCCGGCAGGGTCCGGTACGCGGTGTCGGCGGCGGTCAGGTAGCGCATGCTCTCGTGGTCGGTGCCGCGCTGCTCGATCCGGCGGTACGCCTCGGCGGGATCGACGGTCAGCAGGAAGGTCAACTGCGGTCGCGGGAACATCCGGTAGCCGGCGCGGGCCAGCCGCTCCCAGCGCTGGCCCCCGTGCGCCCGGATGCTCGCGTACTGGCACGCGGAGTAGCGGTCCATCACCGCGACCCGGCCGGTGGCCAGGCAACTGAGCAGGGCGAGGGCGATCGCCAGCCAACGGAGCACGGACTCCACCGCCAGCATGCCGCTGCGCCCGACGAGCCGCTGCGCGTCCGGACGGCCGAGGCGGTGCGCGAGGCGGCCCAGCCAGCGCCGCCCGCCGGCGTTGCGGTGGTAGGTGGCGGGGCGGCCCGCCGCGGTGAGCGCGTCGGCGAGCCGGTGCGCCTGGGTGGTCTTGCCCGAGCCGTCGATGCCGATCAGGGCGACGGCGCGCAATCGGGCCCTGCCGCGCCGCGCCCCCGGTGATCTGGACACTCTGCACAGGCTATCCGACCCGCGCTCGCGTACCCGGAGATTTGTGCCGTGTCCTCCCGGTTGACCCCGACCGTGCCACCTGCCAGGTGTGGCCCGCCGGGATGCCGGGTACCGGAGTTGGATCAGCCGCCCACCACCATCGACGGGAGACGCCAATGGCAGAGCGCGGGGACGAGAGCCTGGTGCACACGTTGAAGAAGGTCGCCGCCGTGCTCAAGCAGGAAGAGATTCCCTTCGCGCTCGGGGGCAGCTTCGCGGTGTACGCCCACGGCGGTCACTCCAGCGACCACGACGTCGACTTCCTGATCCGGGAGGTCGACGTGGAACGGTCCCTCGAGGCGCTGGTCGCGGCGGGCTTCACCGCCGAGCGGCCGCCCGAGGACTGGTTGGTCAAGGTGTTCGACGACGGTCGCATGGTGGACCTGATCCACCGGCCGATCGAGACGCCGGTGACGGAGGAGACGTTCGCCGACACGGTCGTGCGGCCGGTCGACGCGATCCACATGCCGGTGCTCTCGGCCAGCCAGCTCATGGTGCACAAGCTGCTGAGCTTCTCGCAGCACTACTGCGACTTCGCCCGGGGCCTGCCGCTGGCCCGTTCCCTGCGGGAGCAGATCGACTGGGAACGGGTACGCAAGGAGACGCAGCACTCCCCGTACGCGGAGGCGTTCCTGGTGCTGCTGGACCGGCTGGAAGTGGTGCCGCACTCCGGCACCGGCGAGGGAGAGGGGACACCGTGACCGAGCACCGCGACGTCGCCACCGGCCCGCCCGACGAGTACGTCGAGGCGGAGATCCACCGGCTGCTCGCTGAGGACCCGGACGTGGCCGAGCAGGGGATCACCGTGGTCCGCCGGGAGCGCGGCCTCGTGCTCTACGGCGAGGTCGAGAGCCCGCACCGGCGCGAGGAGATCCTGCGCCGGGTGGCCGAACGCTTCCCCGACGTGCCGGTCACCAGCGACATCGGGGTGATCCGCGCGCAGGCGCCCACGGAGATCGAGCAACTGCCCTGAGGAGGTTCCATGGTGATCCGGATCGCCGCCGTGGGCGACGTGCATCTGGACGAGGACGTGGTCGGCCGGTTCCGGCCGGCACTGGACGAGCTGCCCGAGCACGCCGACGTGCTGTTGCTCGCCGGCGACCTGACCCGGCACGGGACGGAGGCGGAGGCCCGGTGCGTGGCCACCGAATTCGGCGGGCTGGGCGTGCCGGTGGTGACCGTGCTGGGCAATCACGACCACCAGTGCGACCAGGTGCCGCAGGTGGTCAAGGTGCTCGAGGACGCCGGGATCACCGTGCTGGAGGGCAACGGCGTCGTGTTGGACTGCGCCGGCGGCCGGCTGGGTGTGGCCGGGGTGAAGGGGTTCGGCGGGGGGTTCGCCGGCCGCTGCGCCAGCGACTTCGGCGAGCCGGAGATGAAGGCGTTCGTCCGGACCACCACCCAGAGCGCGGACGCCCTGTCCGCCGCGCTGCGGGGACTGGAGTGCGACGTGCTGGTGGCGCTGACCCACTACGCGCCGGTGCCCGACACGCTCGCCGGTGAGCCGCTGGAGATCTACCCGTTCCTGGGCTCGTACCAGCTCGGGCAGGCGATCGACTCGGCGCCGACCGCGCTGGCCCTGCACGGGCACGCGCACGCCGGCTCCGAGCGGGGCACCACGCCCGGCGGGGTACGCGTCCGCAACGTCGCCCACCCCGTGATCAAGCAGGCGTACAGCGTCTTCCACCTGGGTGAGCAGCTCGATCAGGCACAGGTTTCCGGCGTCGGCGGGTCGGGTATTCAGCAAACATGGAGCTGATTCTCTGGATTCTCGCAGTCGTACTCGTGGTCGCCGGCATCCTCGCGCTGTTCCGGCGGCAGATCCTGTGGGGCATCGTCCTCATCGTGGTCGGCCTGCTCGTCGGGCCGGGTGGTGTGAGCATCTTCAATTGACGAGGCGGCTACAGGCCGCCGTTCAGGACCCACCGGGGTCGTCGTGACCGGAACTCCGTCCTCCCGACAGGAGCATCCGGACGCGACGACCCCGGTGTCATGCCTGCCGGTTGGTGAGCGCGGGTTTACCGTCCACCCTCAGCGGACATATCCCCACCATGGAGATGTCCAGGAGCGCTGAACGGACCGGCGGCGCCCGGCAGTGGTGGGCGCTGCTCGGCTTCGGGGCGGCGGTGTTCGTCGCCGCGGCGATCGGCGGACTGGGTGTGCAGGGCACCTCGGCCGAGTACGCGAGCCTCGAACAGCCCGCCTGGGCTCCCCCGTCCTGGCTCTTCGGACCGGTCTGGAGCCTTCTCTACGCGATGATCGCGGTGGCGGGCTGGCTGGTCTGGCGGCGGGTCGGCTTCGGCCCGGCCCTGTGGGCGTGGATCGCCCAGCTGGTGCTCAACGCCGTCTGGACGCCGCTCTTCTTCGGCGCCGGCCGCTACGGGTTGGCGTTCGCCGAGATCCTGCTGATGTGGGTGGCGATCGGCGTGACGGTCGCGCTCTTCCGCAGGGTGTCCCGCCCGGCGACCCTGCTGATGCTGCCCTACTGGGCGTGGGTCACCTTTGCGACCGCCCTCAACTTCGCGATCTGGCGCCTGAACGGCTGAGCACCATCTGGCGCCTGAACGGCTGAGCCGGGCGACGGAGGGCACGAACACGGAACGGGGCCCCGGCGTGCAGCCGGGGCCCCGTCACCCGTTCAGCAGCGCGGTACGCCGGGGATGTAGCCGTCGGAGCCGGTGTAGACGTACGCGTCGGCGATGAAGCGGCCGGCGCCGATCCGGTCCCAGATCGTGCTGGTGCCGTAGGTGCCGGTGACGCTGGTGCCGCTCGTCTGGCACTGGATGGTCACCCGGGTGCCGTCGGCGACGGTGCCCACCGCGGCGTAGCCGGTGCCCGGGCCGGAGCGGACGGTCAGCGGGGTTCCGGCGGTGTTGACCGTGCCGGAGCCGGAGCTGCTGCCGCAGCCGTTGTCGCTGGAGTAGTTCTTGGTGCCCCAGTAGAGGGCGAGCGCGCCGTTGAACCGCACCTGGATGTCGGCGCCGTTGAGCCGCTGCTCGTAGTGCAGGTGCGGACCGGTCGAGCCGCCGGTGCTGCCGACCCAGCCGATCACCTTGCCGTAGCCGACCGCCTGGCCCACGGAGACGTTGAAGCCGTTGAGGTGGGCGTAGTAGGTGTGGTAGCCACCCGCGTGGCTGATCCGGACGTACTTTCCGTAACTGGTGCCGCCGAGGTCCGTGACCCGGTCGACGGTGCCCGGCGCGCTCGCCACCACCGGGTCGCCCAGGTCGTCGGTCCGGTTGAAGTCGATCGAGTACGCCGGGCTGTGGTTCGTCCGGGTCTGCCCGGACCAGGACTGCCCGCACGGGAACGGGACCTTGAACGTGGGGGCCGCCATCGCCGGGGCCGCCGGGACGACCAGCGCGCCCACAGCCAGCAGACCGGCCGCCAGCAGGCCCAACCACCGCTTGCCCATCCAACACCTCCTATGTCGAAATCCTTCGATCACTGACCTTCAGAGTGTCAGAAAATGACATCGATGGAAAGGGGTCGAATTCCCGTGTGGGAGCGTGCCCAACAGGGGGTTTACGGGTTTCCGGATTGTTACTCGCTCGTGTCCGGATAGGGGTGGACCAGGCCAGATGCAAGCGCTTACATGTGGTGACGCCCATCGGACCGGCGCGGGTTCGATCCCTGACGCGCCGGCAAGGAAGGAGAACGGCATGGCGTTTGCCAGATCACGCCGGGCCATCGCGATCGCCGGCGTGCTGGGGCTGGCGCTGAGCGCCACCGCCTGCGGCACCGGCAGCGACAAGAAGAGTGACTCCGCGGGCTCCGCGGAGTGTGCCGCATACGAGAAGTACGGCGACCTCGACGGCAAGAAGGTCAAGATCTACTCGTCCATCCGGGAGATCGAGGCCGACCGCCTCGCGGAGTCCTGGAAGCAGTTCGAGGACTGCACCGGCATGAAGATCGACCACGAGGGCAGCGGCGAGTTCGAGGCGCAGCTCAACGTCCTGGTCGACGGCGGCAACGCCCCCGACCTCGCGTTCATCCCGCAGCCGGGTCTGCTCAAGCGGTTCGTCGACTCGGGCAAGCTCAAGCCGGTCGGCGCCGAGACGAAGAAGATGGCCGAGGAGAACTACCCGGCCGACTGGCTGAAGTACAGCACCGTCAACGGCCAGTTCTACGGCGCCCCGCTCGGCTCCAACGTGAAGTCCTTCGTGTGGTACTCGCCGAAGACCTTCAAGGAGAAGGGCTGGACGGTCCCGACCAGCTGGGACGAGCTGATCAAGCTCAGCGACCAGATCGCCGCCACCGGCACCAAGCCGTGGTGCGCCGGCATCGAGTCGGGTGAGGCCACCGGCTGGCCGGCCACCGACTGGATCGAGGACCTGATGCTGCGGACGCAGACCCCCGAGGTCTACGACCAGTGGGTCAACCACGGCATCCCGTTCAACGACCCGAAGGTCGCCGAGGCCCTCGACAAGGCCGGCACCATCCTCAAGAACGAGAAGTACGTCAACGGCGGCTTCGGCGGCGTGAAGAGCATCGCCACCACCTCCTTCCAGGAGGCCGGCGTGCCGATCACCACGGGCAAGTGCGCGCTGCACCGCCAGGCGTCCTTCTACGCCAACAACTGGCCGGAGGGCACCAAGGTGGCCGAGGACGGCGACGTCTTCGCCTTCTACTTCCCGGCGATCGACCCCAGCAAGGGCAAGCCGGTGCTGGGCGGCGGCGAGTTCGTCGCGGCCTTCAACGACCGCCCCGAGGTCCAGGCCGTGCAGACCTACCTCGCGTCCGGCGAGTACACCAACAGCCGCGCCAAGATCGGCGACTGGGTGTCGGCCAACAACAAGCTCGACCTGGCCAACGTCCCCAACCCCGTCGACAAGCTCTCCGTGCAGATCCTCCAGGACAAGTCGAGCGTCTTCCGCTTCGACGGCTCGGACCTGATGCCGGCGGCCGTCGGCTCCGGGACGCTCTGGAAGGCCATGGTGCAGTGGATCAACGGCAAGGACACCGCGACCGTGCTCCGGGACGTCGAGAGCAGCTGGAAGTGATCTGACCGGTGGGCCGGTCCGCGGGGACGCGGGCCGGCCCACCGGCGGGTCAAGGACCTGGGAGGGTCGATGGAGTTCGACTTCGCTGCGGAACAGCCGAAGTTCCTCATGCTGATGTACGGGCTGGTCGCCTTCGTCGCGGTGGTGGGCGGTCTGCTCCTGCTCCTCGACGTGGTGCCGGCCTGGTTCGCCCGCCGCCGGGAGGCGCAGCTCGTCGCTGCCTCCGCGAGCGGCGCCCCGATCCCCCGCCGGCGCAAGCCGCGCGAGGGTGTCTTCGCGCTCTTCTTCCTGCTGCCCACGCTGCTGCTGCTCGCCATCGGGCTGGTGGTCCCGGCCGTCCGCACCGTGCTGCTGTCGTTCATGGACCAGAACAGCAACGACTGGGTCGGGCTGCGCAACTACGGCTGGATGTTCTCCGAGGACTCCATCGTGCGGGTGTTGATCAACACGCTGATCTGGGTGCTCCTCGTCCCGCTGGTGGCCACCACGTTCGGCCTGCTCTACGCCGTGCTGGTGGACAAGGCCCGGTTCGAGGCGGTGGCCAAGTCGCTGATCTTCCTGCCGATGGCGATCTCCTTCGTCGGCGCCAGCATCATCTGGAAGTTCGTCTACGCCTACCGGGGCGACGGGCAGGAGCAGATCGGTCTGCTCAACCAGATCGTGGTCAGCCTCGGCGGCGAGCCGAAGCAGTGGCTGCTCAACCCACCGCTGAACACGCTGCTGCTGATCGTGATCATGGTCTGGATCCAGGCCGGTTTCGCGATGGTGGTGCTCTCCGCCGCGATCAAGGCGATCCCCGCCGACATCGTGGAGGCGGCCCGCCTCGACGGGGTCACCCCGTGGCAGATGTTCTGGCAGATCACCATGCCGAGCATCCGGCCGGCGCTGATCGTGGTCGTGGTGACGCTGTCGATCGCCACCCTCAAGGTCTTCGACATCGTCCGGACGTCCACCAACGGCAACTACGACACCAGCGTGATCGCCAACGAGATGTACAACCAGGCGTTCCGCTACGGCGAGAACGGGCAGGGCTCCGCCCTGGCGGTCTTCCTGTTCGTCCTGGTGATTCCCATCGTGATCTACCAGATCCGCAACATCCGTCAGCAGCGGGAGGGCTGAGATGACCACCGCGACGCCCACCGTCGCCGCCGGCACCCAGAAGACCGGTGGCCGGGGCACCAGCACCGCCGGGCGGGTCCGCAGGCGGCTGAACAGCCGTACCGCGACCCTCGTCTCGATCGTCATCGCGGTGCTCTGGACCATCCCCACCTTCGGTCTGTTCATCTCCTCCTTCCGGCCCGAGGACGAGATCAAGAGCACGGGGTGGTGGAACTTCTTCACCAGCCCGTCGTTCACCCTCGAGAACTACCAGGAGGTGCTGTTCGGGCGCTCCTCGTCGTCCGGGCAGCTCGCCAGCTACTTCATCAACTCGCTGGCGATCACCATCCCGTCGGTGCTCTTCCCGATCGCCTTCGCGGCCCTGGCCGCGTACGCGCTCGCCTGGATCAACTTCCGGGGCCGGGACTGGCTCTACATCGCGATCTTCGCGTTGCAGATCGTGCCGCTGCAGATGGCCCTGGTGCCGCTGCTGAAGTTCTTCTCCACCGGCGTCACCGTCGGCGGGATCACCGTCCTGCCGGCCTGGGACCTGGTCGACGAACAGAAGTTCGCGCAGGTGTGGTTCGCGCACACCTGCTTCGCGCTGCCGTTCGCCGTCTTCCTGCTGCACAACTTCATGGCACAGCTGCCCGGAGAGCTGATGGAGTCGGCCCGGGTCGACGGGGCCACCCACCCGAAGATCTTCCGCAGCATCGTGCTGCCGCTGATCACCCCGGCGCTGGCCGCGATCGGCATCTTCCAGTTCCTCTGGGTCTGGAACGACCTGCTGGTCGCGCTGATCTTCGCCGGTGGCGGCGACGAGACCGCCCCGCTCACCGTCCGGCTGGCCGAGATGGCCGGCACCCGGGGCAACGAGTGGCAGCGGCTCACCGCCGGCGCGTTCGTCTCGATCGTCGTACCGCTGATCGTCTTCCTGTCCCTCCAGCGCTACTTCGTGCGCGGCCTGCTCGCCGGCAGCGTCAAGGGCTGAGACGTCTCCGCCGCCGCCGGTGACCCGGCGGCGGCGGAGCTGCGCGGAGCGGGGGGTAGCGTGACGAGGATCGATGATGTCGCACGCCTGGCCGGGGTATCCACCGCCACCGTGTCCCGGGCGCTGCGAGGGCTGCCGACGGTCTCGGCCGCGACCCGGCGCCGGGTGCTCGCGGCGGCCGAGCAACTGGAGTACGCCGTCTCGCCGAGCGCCTCGCGGCTGGCCGGCGGGCGCACCGGCACGGTCGCCGTCGTGGTCCCCCGCATCACCCGGTGGTTCTTCGGCACCGTCGTCGAGGCGGTCGAGGACATCCTCCAGCAGGCGGGCTACGACCTGCTGCTCTACAACCTCGGCGGGCGGGAGCAGATCCGTCAGCGGGTGCTGCGCACCGCCAACCTGCACAAGCGCGTCGACGCGATCATGCTGGCCGCCACGCCGCTGCGGCCCGCCGACCTGACCGCCCTGACGAAGCTGAAGCTGCCCGGGGTGACCATCAGCTCCGGCACGGTGGTGCCCGGCTGGCCCTGCGTACGCATCGACGACGTCGGCGTCGCGCGGACCGCCACCCGGCACCTGCTCGACCTGGGGCACCGGCGGATCGCCCACATCTCCGGCGACCCGGACGACGAACTGGCCTACACCACCCACCTCGACCGGCGGCGCGGCTACCGGGAGGCGCTGCGCGACGCCGGAATCGACCCGGATCCCTGCCTCGACGTCGAGTCGCAGTTCACCATCAGCGGCGGCACGCGGGCCACCGAGGAACTGCTGCGGCGCGGCGACCCGCCGACGGCCATCTTCGCGGCCTGCGACGAGATGGCGATGGGGGCGATGACCGCGCTGCGCGACGCCGGCCTGCGGGTGCCGCAGGACGTCAGCGTGATCGGCGTCGACGACCACGACCTGGCCAGCGTCCTCGGGCTGAGCACGATCGCCCAGCCGGCGGCGGAGCAGGGCCGGCTCGCCACGCGGATCCTGCTCGACCCGCTGCACGGCCGGGCCCTGCCGCCGGGGAGCACCCCCTACCTCGACACGCCGGGTTCACCGGTGATCCTGCCCACTCGGCTGATCGTGCGTGAATCGACCGCACCGCCCCGGGCACACTAACGGGAAAACCGGCGACGCCCGGCAGCATCCGACCGTCCGGCTCGACACACGGGAGAAGGCCCTGAACAGCAACCCGACGCACCAGGACACGCCCGCCGGCCCGGCCACCGGTTGGTGGACCAGGGCCACCATCTACCAGGTCTACCCGCGTTCCTTCGCCGACTCCGACGGCGACGGGATCGGTGACCTGCCCGGCATCACCGCCCGCCTGGACCACCTCGTGGAGCTGGGCGTGGACGCGCTCTGGCTGTCGCCGTTCTACCCGTCGCCGCAGGCCGACGCCGGGTACGACGTGGCCGACTACCGGGACGTGGACCCGCTCTTCGGCACCCTCGCCGACGCCGACCGGCTGATCGCCGGGGCGCACGCGCGCGGGCTGCGGGTCATCGTCGACCTGGTGCCCAACCACACGTCGTCGGCGCACGAGTGGTTCGCCGCGGCGCTCGCCGCCGCCCCCGGCAGCCCGGAGCGCGACCGCTACGTCTTCCGCGACGGCCGGGGACCGGACGGCGCGCAGCCCCCGAACGACTGGCAGAGCGTCTTCGGCGGACCGGCCTGGACCCGCGTCGACGGGGCCGACGGCCGCCCCGGCCAGTGGTACCTGCACCTGTTCGACTCGGGTCAGCCCGACCTCAACTGGGACAACCCCGAGGTCCGGGAGGAGTTCCTGGAGGTGCTCCGGTTCTGGCTGGACCGCGGCGTCGACGGCTTCCGCGTCGACGTGGCGCACGGCCTGATCAAGCAGGCCGACCTGGCCGACTGGCAGGAGCCGCAGGAGATCCTCTCCGGTCAGGAGATCGACAAGCCGCGCCCGCCGATGTGGGACCAGGAGGGCGTGCACGAGATCTACCGGGACTGGCGGCGCGTGCTGGACGGCTACCCCGACGAGCGGATCCTGGTCGCCGAGGCGTGGGTCGAGCCGGCCGAGCGACTGGCCCGCTACGTCCGCCCGGACGAGATGCACCAGGCGTTCAACTTCGAGTACCTGCTGGCCGCGTGGACCGCCCCGGCCCAGTACGCGGTGATCACCCGCTCGCTGGAGGCCACCGACGCCGTCGGCGCCCCGACCACCTGGGTGCTCTCCAACCACGACGTGGTCCGGCACGCTTCCCGGCTGGGGCTGCCGATCGGCGGCAAACGGCCCAACGGCATCGGCATCGGCGACCCGCAGCCGGACGCCGCGCTCGGCCTGCGCCGGGCCCGGGCGGCCACCCTGCTGATGCTCGCCCTGCCCGGCTCGGCCTACCTCTACCAGGGCGAGGAACTGGGCCTGCCGGAGCACACCACGATGCCCGACGAGGCCCGGCAGGACCCGACCTGGGCGCGCAGCGGGCACACCGAGCGAGGTCGCGACGGCTGCCGGGTGCCGATCCCGTGGGAGGCCGACGCCCCCTCGTACGGCTTCGGGCCGACCGACGCGAGCTGGCTGCCGCAGCCGTCGCTCTGGGCGGAGTACGCCCTGGACCGGCAGCGGGACACGCCCGGCTCGACGTACGAGCTGTACCGGACGGCGCTGCGGCTGCGCCGCGAGCACCGGCTCGGCGAGGGCCCGCTGGAGTGGCTCGCCTCCGGCGACGAGGTGCTCTCCTTCCGCAACGGGGGGCTGACCGTGCTGACCAACTTCGGCGACGCCGCCGTGCCGCTGCCCGCCGGGTCCGAGCTGGTGCACGCCAGCGCCCCGCTGGACGCCGACGGCGCCGTGCCCACCGACGTGACGGTCTGGGTCCGCCCGGCCTGAGCGTGTGAGGAAGGGCACCTTCCTGACGCTGTGCGTCAGGAAGGTGCCCTTCCTCACAGCCGTTCGGCGCGGTCGTGCAGCAGGTCGCGGACGTCGTCGATGTCGCCCGGCGAGGTCCGCGAGGCCAGCCAGTACATGACGCCCGTCGGGATGAAGAAGAGCTGGAAGGCCGCCAGCCCGACGGCGTAGTTCAGCGGCGGCGGGAAGGCCGCCCGCAGGCCGTGGAAGGCCACCCCCACCAGCCCGTTTCCGGCCGCCCGGCCGACGCCGTTGACCAGGTTGCCGAGGCTGTAGACGGTGCCCCGGTGCTCCGGCGGGTTGACGTCGGCGATCAGGGCGAACCAGTTCGGCGAGTTCGCCGAGGTGAGCGCCAGCGCCACGACGGCGGTGAGCAGGCTCAGCCCGACCGTCGGCTCCGTGAACACGCTGGTCAGCACCGCCCGCACCACCGCGCCGGCGCCCGCGCCGTCCGGCACGTCGATGCGTACCGGCACGAAGAAGAGCACCAGGTAGAACGGCAGCGCCGCGAGGATGCCGACCGCCGCGACCAGGGCCCGGCCCCGGGGCGTACGCCGTTGCAGCGCGTCGCCGACCAGCCCGCCCACGATGGAGAGCACCCCGCCGAGCTGGAACAGGGTGGCGAAGACACTGCCCACGATCACGGCGGTGGCGGCGGAGTAGCCCTGGTCCTCGGCCCGCTGGGCGAAGAGCACCGGCAGCCAGACCAGCGACCCGAAGGCCGCCTGCGCGGTGAGGCCCTGGAGGATCAGCCAGCGGTTCGTCCGCCGGCCGAGGATCCTCGGCAGGTCCGCCCGGCTGATCCGGTAGTCGTACTCGGCGCCGGTGGCGAGCGCGTCGGCCAACTCCGGCTCGCTCTGCCCGCGCCGGATGTCGTAGGTGAACAGGTAGGCGACGGTCGCCGCGACGCCGACCACGGTCAGCAGCAGGAACGGGCGTCGCCAGTCGGCGGCCCCCAGCAGCCCGCCGACCAGCGTGCCGGCGAGCGTGCCGACGCCCTGCGACAGCCCCCAGAAGCTCATCACCAGCCCCCGGCGGCGGGGCGAGATCAGGTCGGTGACGACCGAGAAGCCGACCGATCCGACCGCGCCCAGGCCGACCGCCGCCAGGATCTGCGCCGCCAGGAAGGCGGGATAGTTCGCCGCGACCGCGCTGCCGCCCGTGCCCAGCGCCCAGATCAGGGTGCCGACCATCAGCAGCGGCTTGCGGTTCGCGCGGTCGCCCACGTACGCCCAGCCCACCGCGGCGACCGCGCTGGCCAGGAAGCTCACGGCGGTGACCAGGCCGAGCAGCCGCTGCGGCACGTCGAAGGCGGCGGAGATGGGCCCGTACAGCGGGGGCACCAGACCGATCGCCACGTTGTCCAGCGAGGCGAGCAGCACGAAGACCACGACGCTGTAGAACCGGTGCGTGGGCGTCCCGCCCCGGGCCCGCGCCGGCCCGCCCCTGGTCAAGGTCATGTGCGGCAGCCAACCAGGATCAGGTCACGAGCGGGTGACGACGCGCGGGCGCGCCGGGGCGCTCAGAGATAGCCGCCGATCGCGGGCGGGGCGGCGGGCGCGGCCGGCGTGCCCGCCCGCAGCGCGTACAGCTCGGCGAGGGTCGCGCCCTGGGGCGGCACCCCCGCCGCCGTGCCCAGCCACCCGGTCGCCTCCTGGTACGACAGCGGGCCCACCTCGATACGGGCCAGGCAGCGCCCCGGGCGGACCACCGCCGGGTGCAGCCGGGACAGGTCCTCGTTCGTGGTGATCGCGACGAGCACGTCGCGCCCCTGCCCGAGCAGCCCGTCGGTCAGGTTGAGCAGCCGGGACAGGGCCTGCCCGGCGGCCTGCTTCGCCTCGCCCCGGATCAGCTCGTCGCAGTCCTCCAGGATGAGCAGCCGCCACCGGCGGCCCGTCCCCTGCTCGCCGTCCTCGTCCCCGACCGCCACCTCGGACAGGTACGCCGTGTCCGCGAAGAGCACGTCCGGGTCGAGTACGGCGTCGACCTGGCACCAGTCGCGCCACTGGCGGGCGAGGGCGCGCAGCGCGGTGGTCTTTCCCGTCCCGGGTGCCCCGTGCAGCAGCACCAGCCGGCCGGAGAGGCGCTCCGGGGTGGTCGCCATCAGCTCGTCGAGCGCGTCGCGTGCCGCGGCGGCGTAGTTCGGCCGGATCGCCGCCCACTCCGGCGCGGCGATCGAGCGCACGTCGCGCTGGCTGCCCCGACGGGGGTTCTGGTGCCAGAAGCCGATCCGGCCGGCGCCCGGATCCTCGGGTTCGGCGGCCCCGTCGACGATCCGGTCCAGGGCCGGCCGGCCCACCTCCTCCGAGACCGCCGTGACCGTCACCTCCGCGCCGCGCCCCTTCCAGGTGACCACCCGGGCCGTCCAGCCGTCGCCGGCCAGCAGGCGGGACAGCTGGCGGTTCTCGACGGCCGTACGGAGCAGTCGCCCGTCCGGGGCGGTCAGCGGCGCGTCGGGGCGCACCCGGGAGAGCCGGACGGTGTGCGACCACGGGTGGCGGCCGGTGACGAAGTCCGCCAGGACCAGCGCGTCGATGACGTCGCAGGGGGTGTCCGCGTCGTCGTACTGGAGCATCGAGGGAATGCCGGTGCCGGGCGCCTCGTCCGCTTCGGGGGTGGTTCGCATCCGTCGATGATCGCGAGCCGGGGCGCGCCCGTACAGTCGTTTACCCCGCCACGGCGTCGACCCGGTCGAGGAAGTGCTCGCGGGCGGCAGCGTACCGCTGCCGGATGGCGGGAACGGGGGCGGCGGCGTACTCCTCGGTGCCGTCGACGGACCACGTGGGGGGCGCCGCGCCGCCCAGGGCGACCCAGGCGGCCTGGCGGGCGGCACCGTCGGCGACGTACTCGCCGGGCGGCGGGACGACCACCGGCACGCCGAGGACCTGCGGCGCGATGCGGCGCACCGCCGCCGAGCGGGCGCCCCCGCCGACCAGGATCACCCGGCGCACGGCGGCGCCCTGGGCGGTGAGCGCGTCGAGGCCGTCGGCGAGGGCGCAGAGCAGCCCTTCGACGGCGGCGCGCGCCAGGTGGGCGGCCGTCGAGGTGCGCAGGGTCAGCCCGTGCACGGCCCCGGACGCCAGCGGCCGGTCGGGCGTCCGCTCGCCCTCCAGGTAGGGCACCATGACCAGCCCGTCCGCGCCGGCGGGGGCGGAGAGCGCCAGCCGGGCCAGCTCGTCCAGGTCGACCCGGAGCATCGTCGCGGCGGCGTCGAGCACCCGCGCGGCGTTGAGCGTGCAGACCAGGGGCAGGAAGCGGCCGGTGGCGTCGGCGAAGCCGGCGACCGTGCCGCTCGGGTCGGCGGCCGGGGCGTCGGCGACGCTGAACACGGTGCCCGAGGTGCCGATCGAGACGACCACGTCGCCCGGGCCCGCGCCGACGCCGAGCGCAGCGGCGGCGTTGTCCCCGGTGCCCGGGCCGAGCACCGCCCCAGCGGTGGGCAGGCCCGGCAGGGCGTCGGGGTGTACGACGCCGGCCGGTTCCGCCGGGCCGAGCGCGGTCGGCACGTGCGGCCGCCGGCCGAACGCCCGCTCCAGCAGGTCGAGGCGGTAGTCGCCGGTGGCCGGGGACCAGTAGCCGGTGCCGCTGGCGTCGCCCCGGTCGGTGCGCAGCGCCGGCAGGCCCGGCGCGCCCGCCAGCCGCCAGGTCAGCCAGTCGTGCGGCAGGCAGACCGCCGCCACCCGGGCCGCGTGTTCCGGCTCGTGCCGGGCCAGCCAGCGCAGCTTCGTGACGGTGAAGCTGGCGACCGGCACGCTGCCCACCGCGTCGGCCCAGAAGCGGCGGCCGGTCTCCCCGCCGCCGGCCTCCTCGACCAGCTCGGCGGCGGCCCCGGCGGAACGGGTGTCGTTCCACAGCAGCGCCGGCCGGACCACGTCACCCGCCTCGTCGAGGCACACCATGCCGTGCTGCTGGCCGGCGACGGAGACCGCCGCCACGTCGGCCAGCCCGCCGGCGGCGTCGACCGCCGCGCCCAGCGCGGACCACCATGCCGCCGGGTCGACCTCGGTGCCGGCCGGGTGCGGCGCCCGGCCCTGCCGGAGCAGGGCGCCGGTCTGCGCGTCCCGGACGACCACCTTGCAGGACTGGGTCGAGGAGTCGACCCCCGCGACGATCGGCATCGCCGGCGGCCTCAGCGCGCGCCGAGCAGGTGCTCGACGGCGAGCTGGTTGAGCCGGACGAAGCCGAAGCCCTTCGCCGCGGCGGTGTCGACGTCGAACTCCTCGAACGCGGAACGGTCGGCGAGCAGCTCGGCGTAGCCCTCCCCCGGCGCCAGCGTCGGCGTGCCCAGCTCGGCGACCCGGCTCGCCGCCAGTGCCCCGGCCACCTCCGGGTCCGCCCGGAACGCCGCGGCCCGCTCCTTGAGCAGCAGGTAGGTGCGCATGTTCGCCTCCGCCGACGCCCAGACGCCGGTCATGTCCTCGGTGCGCGAGGGCTTGTAGTCGAAGTGCCGGGGGCCGTCGTAGGCGGGCCCGCCGCCGGGGCCGCCGTGCTCCAGCAGGTCGACGAGGGCGAACGCGTTGAGCAGGTCGCCGTGGCCGAAGACGAGGTCCTGGTCGTACTTGACGCCGCGCTGGCCGTTGAGGTCGATGTGGTACAGCTTGCCCTGCCAGAGCGCCTGGGCGATGCCGTGGGCGAAGTTCAGGCCGGCCATCTGCTCGTGCCCCACCTCCGGGTTGAGCCCGACCAGCTCGGGGCGGGCCAGGGTGGAGATGAAGGCCAGGGCGTGCCCGACGGTGGGCAGGAGGATGTCGCCGCGCGGCTCGTTCGGCTTGGGCTCGAGGGCGAAGCGCAGGTCGTAGCCGGAGTCGACGACGTACTGGCAGAGCAGGTCGACGGCCTCCCGGTAGCGGTCCAGGGCGGCCCGGACGTCCTTGGCGAGGTCGTACTCGGCGCCCTCCCGGCCGCCCCACATCACGAAGGTACGGGCGCCCAGCTCCGCGGCGAGGTCGACGTTGCGCAGCACCTTGCGCAGGGCGTAGCGCCGGACGTCGCGGTCGTTGCTGGTGAAGCCGCCGTCCTTGAAGACCGGGTGGGCGAAGAGGTTGGTGGTCACCATCGGTACCACCAGGCCGGTCTCGTCGAGCGCCTTGCGGAAGCGGGCCACGTGCTGGTCGCGGGTGGCGGCGTCCGCGCCGAAGGGCACCAGGTCGTCGTCGTGGAACGTGATCCCGTACGCGCCGAGTTCGGCGAGCCGGTGCACCGCCTCGACCGGGTCCAGCTCGGGGCGGGTGGCGTCGCCGAACGGGTCGCGGGCCTGCCAGCCCACCGTCCAGAGGCCGAAGGAGAACTTGTCGGCGGGGGTGGGACGGGGTGCCATGGCAGACCTCCGAGGTGTCGTCCACTATTTGTTCAGTGGTTGAATTATTTGGCGGGCCTGTGGCACTGTCAAGGGGTGAGCCGACCCGACGCCCCGCCCGGGGCCGTACGCCAGGGCAGCCTGCGCGAGTGGAACCTCGCCGTGGTGCTCGGCCGGATCGCCGCCGCCGACCGCCCGCCCTCCCGGGCCGAGCTGGCCGCCGGCACCGGCCTCACCCGGGCCACCGTCTCGGCCGTGGTGGAGGACCTGCTCGCCGGCCGGTTGGTCGCCGAGTCGGAGCCGACGCCCCGGACCGGGGCGGGACGGCCCTCGCGGGGCCTGGTGCTCGCCACGGACGGCCCGGCCGGGCTCGGCCTGGAGGTCAACGTCGACTACCTGGCCGCCTGCGTGGTCGACCTCGCCGGCCGGGTCCGCCACCACACCGTGCACCGCGCCGACCTGCGGCCCCTCTCCCCCGCCGAGGCGCTCGCCCGGCTGGCCGACCTGGCCGCCCGCGCCCGCGCCGACGCCGCCCGCGACGGGCTCACCCTGGCCGGCGCCGCCCTCGCGGTGCCCGGCCTGGTCGACGACGCCGGCCTGGTCCGCCTCGCCCCGAACCTGGGCTGGCGCGACGTGCCCGTCCCCGCGCTGCTCGCCGAGGGGCCGCCGCTGACCGCGCACGTCGACGGCGTACCGCCGCTGGTGGTCGACAACGAGGCCAACCTCGCCGCGCTGGGCGAGCTGCACGCCGGGCCGGCGGGCCGGGCCAGCTTCCTGCACATCTCCGGCGAGGTCGGCATCGGTGCCGGGATCGTCCTCGACGGAGCCCTGTTCCGGGGCGCGCGCGGCTGGAGCGGGGAGATCGGTCACCTCCCGATCCGGCCCGACGGCCCGCCCTGCCGGTGCGGCGGGCGGGGCTGCCTGGAGACGTACACCGGTCAGGAGGCGATCCTCGCCGCGGCCGGCCTCGCCGGCGCGGACCTGCCGGCGGACACCGCGACGACCCGGCTGGCCGAGCTGGCCGGGGCCGGCGACCCTGGCGCGCTGCGGGCCCTGGCCGAGGCCGGCACCGCCCTGGGGGTCGCCGTCGCCGGCGTGGTGAACCTGCTGGACCTGGACACCGTGGTGCTCGGCGGCGGGTACGCCCCGCTGGCGCCGTGGCTGCGCCCGCCGGTGCTCGCCGAGATCTCCCGGCGGGTGCTCACCGCGGCCTGGTCGCCGGTCACCGTCCGCCCGGCGTCCCTCGGCGCCGCCGCCGCGGCCGTCGGCGGGGCCGGTTCGGTGGTACGCCGGATCCTGGCGCGCCCGGCCGGCTGGCTGGCCCGGGCGGCCTGAGCCGGATTCCCCCGACGGCGGCGTCGCCGCGCCTCGGTACGCTTGTCCCAAGGCAACGACCCCCATCCGAGGAGAGCACGACCAGCATGCGCACAGGTCGACAGACCGGGGCGCCCGGCGAGCGGCGGTGACCACCGTTCCCGGGGGTGGTGGCACGCGCCCGGCCGACGGCGGGCAGCCCGCCCGCCTCCGCTCCGGCCTCTCCCCCGGCCCCGCGCGCCCGGTCGACTCCCGACTGAGCCGGGAGGTGCTCGACGGGCTCACCGAGGCGGTCGTGACGACCGACCGGGCGGGGCTGGTGACGCTGGTCAACGCGATGGCGACCGCCCTGCTCCCCGAGCTCGTGCCCGGCACCGACCTGCGCACCTGCCCCATACCGGCCATGGCCCGGTCGGCGGGGGCCGGGGCGGACAGCTTCGACGCCGAACACGGCGGTCGCCGGCTGCGGGGCGTACGACGCGACCTGGCCGACGGGCGGCACGCCTGGTACGTGCGGGACGTCACCGACGAACACGCGCGCACCGAGGCGCTGAGCGTCGAGCGGTCCCGGACGTCGTTCCTCGCCCAGGCCGGCAGCCGCCTCGGGCTGTCCCTCCAGCGCGAGCAGACGCTGCGGACCGCCACGACCCTGCCCGTGCCCTACCTGGCCGACCTGGCCATGGTGGTCCACCTGCCGCCCCCGCCCGCGGAGGGCCAGCCGCACTGGATCCGGTACGACGGGATCGATCCCGCCCCGGCGACCGGGCTGGCGACCTGGTCGCTGACCGACTCGCTGCCCGGCCTGGCCGAGGCACTGGCCGGGCACGCGGCCCACCCGGCCCCGTGGCCGAAAAAGGAGACGGCCGGCCTGTCCACCGTGCTTCCGCCCGGCTTCGGCAGGCCCGGCACCGTGCTGGCCAGCCCCATGCGGGGCGCCGGCCGCACCACCGGCGCCCTGGTGCTGGTCCGTCGCGCCGGTCGGGCCGGCTTCGCCGGGCGCGACGTCGAGCTGGCCCGGGAGTTCGCCGCCCGCGCGGGCGCGGCCCTCGGCGCCGCCGAACTCTACGGCGAACAGGTCCACCTGGCCCGGGTGTTGCAGAACAGCCTGCTCCCGCCCGACCTGCCGGCCGTGCCGGGCGCCACCCTCGCCGGCGGGTACCGGGCGGCCGGGGACCGGCTGCGCATCGGCGGCGACTTCTACGACGTCTTCCCCATCCCCCGGGGCGCGATCTTCGCCCTCGGGGACGTGGCCGGCAAGGGCGTCGGCGCGGCCGTCCTCACCGGGCGGGTCCGCCAGTCCCTGCGGACCCTGCGCCTGGTCGAGCAGCGGCCGCTGGAGTTGATGCGGCTGCTCAACCAGGCGCTCTTCGACTCCCCGGACGCGGCCCGCCGCAGCCAGTTCACCACCCTGCTGCTCGGCACCCTCCACGCCGCGCCCGGCGGCGGGTGCACCGTCCGGATCGCCGGCGGCGGTCACCCGTCCCCGCTGCTGGTCCGCGCCGACGGTGGGGTCGCCCCGGTCGCGGTCGGCGGGATGCCGGTGGGCGCGCTGGCCGCCGCCCGGTTCGCCGAGGCGGAGCTGTGCCTCGGCCCCGGCGAGCTGCTGCTCGCGTACACCGACGGGGTCGTGGAGGCGCGCGGCGGTCCCGGCGGCCAGGAGATGTTCGGCGAGGAACGGCTGCGCGCGGCGCTGGCCTCGGCCGCCGGGCTGGCCCCGACCGCGCTGGTCGACCGGCTCCTCGATGCCGTCGACGAGTGGCTCGACGGGCAGAGCCAGGACGACATCGCGATGCTGGCCGTCGCGGCGGCAGCGCCCTGACCGGCCGGACCGTCGCGCCCGGGTGCCCGCCGGACCGGATGGACCGTCGGAACAACCCGTTGCCGCGCCCGATCCTTCGGCGGGCCCCGTCGACGGGAACCCGGGCCCACTCCGGCCGGGTCAGGCCGTCCTGGCCACCCGCGGCTCGTTCCCCGGCCGCTCCTGCGCCGGCAGGCCGACCGGACGCTCGCGCGTCACCGCCGGCCAGGGGCCGGCCGCCTCGACGGACTGCACGGAGGCGTCCCGGTGCCGCGCCGCCTCGTCGAACTCCCGCATGCCCCGCAGCAGAGCCTGCCGTCCCTCGGCGGTCATGTCGGCGAGGATCGCCGCGAGCTGCTGGCGCCGGTCGTCGCGCAGCTCGGCGAGGAGCCGGCGGGACTCCGGGGTGAGGTGCAGCGAGATCTCCCGCCGGTCGAACCGGCCGGGCTCCCGTTCCAGCATGCCCGCCGCCACCAGGCGGTCGCAGAGCCGGCTGGCGGAGGAGAGCAGCATGTCGAGCCCGGTGGCGAGGCGGCGGAGGTTGATCCCCTCGTGCTGCTCGACCAGCATGATCGCGCGCAACTGCGCGCCGGAGACCCGGCTGGTCGTCCGCTCCCGCGCGGCCTCCCAGACCGTCAGCAGGGCATCGGCCACCGCGTCGAGCTCGACCGCCATACTCGTCTCGGGTCCGCCAGGACCGTGCAGTTCCGCCATGGTGGGGCCGAGACTACTCCGAATCCCAAGTCTGGGCTCGTGACGAAGGAGCGATGATGAGCGAACCGGTCAACCGGGCACGGCGCGCCCTCAACGAGGCGCCCGCCGACTTGCTGCTGGACCGGATCGCCGACGTCCTGGCCGCGGACTACGGGATCGTCCGCGTGGAACTGCTCCAGGTCGACTACCGGCTGGCGGCGCTGCTGCCGCTCGGCGGGGACGAGCCCGTCACCGCGCCGGGGCATCCCGCCTGGCGCTGCTTCGACCACCAGACCCCGATCGTCGCCGACGGCACCGGATACCTCCCGGTCTCCATGCGCGGGGAACGCCGCGGCGTGCTGGTGGTGACCCCCTCGCCGGCCCGGCCGGCCGCCCTCGACGAGCTGACGGAGATCGCGACCGCGCTCGCCCACGAGATCGCCGCCGTCACCGAGGGCACGGACGTGTACCGGATGGCGAGCCGTAGCAGGCGGCTCACGCTCGCCGCCGAGATGCAGTGGGAGCTGCTTCCCGGCCGCAGCCGGACCCGCCCGTCGTTCAGCCTCGCCGGGCAGCTGGAACCGGCGTACGCGGTGCGCGGCGACAGCTTCGACTGGTCCGACGACGGCAGCCGGGTCTGGTTGGCGACCATCAACGGCACGGGTGAGGGGGTGGCCGCCGCCATGCTCACCTCGCTCACCACCCACGCGCTGCGCAACGCCCGCCGTTCCGGGCTCGCCCTCGCCGACCAGGCGGCCCTCGCCGACCAGGCGGTCTACGACCTGCACCGGGGGGACCAGCACCTCGCGGTGCTGCTGATGGAGCTGGACCTGCGCTCGGGGCACCTCACCGTGGTCGACGCCGGGTCGCCCCGCCTCGTGCTGCTGCGCGACGGGCAGGTCCGGGAGCTGCCGCTGGAAGCGCAGTTCCCGCTCGGCATGTTCGAGGCCACCGACTACCGGGAGCAGCACTTCGAGCTGTGCCGCGACGATCGGCTCTTCGTGGTCAGCGACGGCGTCATCGAGGCCACCGGGCAGGACGTCCGGTACGGCGAGACCGCGCTCGACAGGTTCCTGCGCCGGACCGGACCGATGGAGCCGCTGGACGCCGTCCGCTCACTGATCGGCGACCTGCGCGCGTTCGTCGCCGGCGACCTGACCGACGACGCGGTGGTGGTGTGCCTGGACTGGACGGGCCCGCAGGACTGAGCGTCGCGCCGCTCAGTACGCCCCGCGGCTGTTGACCACCGCGCCGAAGGTCTTCCAGAGGATCGTCAGGTCGGCCGCGAGCGACCAGTTCTCCACGTAGTAGAGGTCGAGCCGGATGCCGTCCTCCCAGCTCAGGTCGGAGCGGCCGCTCACCTGCCAGAGGCCGGTCATGCCCGGCTTGACCAGCAGCCGGCGGGCCACGTCGCCGTCGTAGCGGGCCACCTCGGAGGGCAGCGGCGGGCGGGGGCCGACCAGGCTCATGTGCCCGAGCAGGACGTTGACCAGCTGCGGCAGCTCGTCCAGCGACCACTTGCGCAGCAGCCGCCCGATGCGGGTCACCCGCGGGTCGTCGCGCATCTTGAACATCAGGCCGTCGGTCTCGTTGCGGACGGCCAGCGCGGCCAGCAGGGCGTCGGCGTTGACCACCATGGTGCGGAACTTGTAGACGCCGAACTCCCGCCCGCCCTGCCCGACCCGGGTCTGCCGGAACAGCACCGGCCCCCGGCTGTCGACCTTGATCGCCAGCGCGATGGCGGCCAGCAGCGGCAGCAGCAGCGTCAGCGCCACCGACGAGACGGCCCGGTCGACGAAGCCCTTGACCAGCTTGCGGGCCCCGCGGAACTCGGGCGCCTCGACGTGGATCAGCGGCAGGCCGGCGACCGGCCGGGTGTGGATGCGCGGGCCGGCGACGTCGGTCAGCGCCGGGGCCACCACCAGGTCGATGCCGGTGCCCTCCAGCTGCCAGCCCAGCCGGCGCAGGCGGGTGGCGGTCAGCTCGCCGGAGGCGGTCACCGCGACGGTGTCCGCGCCGATGGCGGTGGCCGCCTCGGGGATGCCCCGGAACGAGCCGACCACCGGCACGTCACCCAGCCGCTGCGCGACCGGGGCGAGCAGCGCGTCCGGGATGCAGGCCCCGACCACCTGGTAGCCCGCGTACGGCTCGCGCCGCAAGGTGTGCACCAGCTCCAGCACGTGCGCGGTGTCCCCGACCACCAACACCTTGCGCGACCAGCCGGCGCCCTCGGAGCGCGCCCGGTGCAGCCGCTTGCGGGCGGCGAACCGGGCCAGCTCCAGGCCGAGCATGCCGACGGCGAACGAGATGCCGAGGAATCCCCGGGAGACGCCCACGTCGGCGATGTAGCCGGCGATCGCGATGCCGCCGGCGAGGCGCAGGCTGGCGGTGCCGACCCGCCGGTACTCGTCGGCGCCGTAGCCGAGGACGCGGTCGTCGTAGCAGCGCAGCACCCGCAGCGAGACCAGCCAGGCGAGGACCAGCCCGGGGGCGACCAGGACGTACGGGATCTTCGATCCGCCGGGGGCGTCGTCGCCGAACCGGGCGACGTACCCGACGAGCACGGCGATGGTCAGGACGGTGGTGTCCAGCACCACCAGGGAACGGACGTAGGCACGCTCGCGGGTGCGGGCCGGCCCTGGCCGTGGTTCGTCCGGTCTCGACGACGTGCTGGCGGGGGTCAACAGCGTCGCTGAGGTCACCGGCCCTCCCCACTTCGGTCGCCGACGGCCCGTACGCCGGGCCCGGGTCGCGGGCCGGCCGTAGGGGCACCAGGACATCGTGCCCCGACAACCCCGCTCGCCGATTGCTTCGGACGCATTACCGTCACTACTTTCCCCGAGGAACCCCTTGCGGGGAAAGGGCCCACGGCACCGGATCCCGTGCGGCGCGTGCGCCCCGCGCTGCGTCGCGGCTCAGGCCGGGGCCTTGCGCAGCGCGATCGCCTTGAGGAAGATGTCGCCGATCTTGGTCGGGTCCTCGGTGACGAAGGCGCCTCCGCCGGTGACGTCGGTGATCGACTTCAGCTCGGCCTTGCTCACGTCGCTGCCGATACCGATGATCACGACCTGCACCGGCCGCTCCGGGTCCTTGAGCTTGTTGAGCTCGGCCAGGAGCTTCTGCTGCGTGATGCCGTCGGAGTCCTCGTTCTTGCCGTCGGTGAACAGCACGATCGAGTTGACCCGGCCGGGCTCCCAGTTGTCCTGCACCTCCTGGTACGCCGCCAGCACGGTGTCGTAGAGGCCGGTGTCGCCGTTCGACGAGCGGATCGAGCCCAGGGACTGCTCCAGCTTGCCGCGCTGGCGCGACAGCGGCCCGATGGTGAGCAGCTCCCGATGGTCGCGGGCGCCCACCAGCTGCGTGGAGAACGTCCAGAGACCGATCGACCAGGAGTCGTCGAAGAGGTTCAGCCCGCGCCGGGCCGCCTCGACGGTGACCTGCTGCCGGGTCGCGTTGCCGGCGTTGGCCACCTTCTCCTTCATCGACCCGGAGACGTCGATGACGGCGAGCATCCGGCCGGACTGGGTGGCGATCGACCAGCTGGAGACGGCGCGCTCCATGGCCTGCGGGTCGAGCCCGCCCGGAGCCGATCCGCCGCCGTTGGCCGGTGGGGCGGGCGCGCCGCCGGCCGGGCTGGGCGCGCCCTGCGGCGCGTCGAAGCCCGCGCCCCAGTTGCCGTCCGGCGCGCGCAGCGACCGGCTCGCCAACTGGTCACGGAAGTCGTCGGTGACGAGCACCTCGTAGAGCACCCTCGCCGCCGCCGCCTTGGCCGGCTCGATGCCGGGCAGCACCGCGTACGGGTAGTCCAGCGGCGCGGGCGCCGGCTCCAGGTAGAGCGCGGCCAGCGGCACCGGCGGCTTCTTGCTGTTGTACTGGATCACGTCCTCTTCGGAGAGCGCCGCCGCACCCAGGCTGCTCGCGATCGTCGTGGGATCCGAGGCGGTGGGGAACCGGGCGAGCAGGTCCGGCCGCAGCGCCGAGCGGTCGGTGGCGAGCGCCCGCAGCGCGGCCACCTTCTCCTTCTCCGCGTCGGGGCCGCCGGAGGCGCTGGCGGCGGCCGTCAGCGAGAGCAGGCCGGACAGGCCGGCGGCGTCGCGGGTCGGCTCGACGATCCCGGTGCGCAACGGCTTGTCGCTCTGCACCTGCTGCAGGAGCTGGGTCCAGCTGAACTTCTTCTGCGGCCAGCCGAGCCGGGTGGCGATCGGCACCGGCATCGCCACGACCACCGGGCTGCGGGCGATGGACGCCCCGTTGCCCGGCTCGAAGGCGGTGGCGCCACCGGTCTTGAGCCGCAGGAGCCACGTGGAGGAGTCGGGCACCCAGACGTCCGGGCTGACCGAGGTGCCGCTGGCCTGCCCCACGCCGGCCAGGGTGACGCCGTGCTTGGCGGCGACCGTCGCGGCCACGTCGACCGGATCGGCCGCCGTGACGTTCACCGCGATGCAGGTGCCGCCCACCGCGGCACCGTCCTTCACCCAGCGCGCGGCGGCGGCGTCGACTGCCGGGGCGAGCTCGGCCGCGACCGCGACGGACAGCTCGGTCCGGCCCGAGCAGTTCGGTTGCGCCAGCTGCTGGTAGCCGAACCAGCCACCGGCCGTGACGGCGAGGACGCCCACGGCAGCGGCGGCGGTGGCTGCGTGGAAATTCGTACGCATGCGATGGCGGCCTGCTGACACGGTGACCATCTTGCGGACCTGTCGGGACGACTGCCACGGGCCGTTCGGACGAAAGTTACGCAGAAGAAATAGTTGATCACCGAATTGCTACGGTGGGTGATTATGCCGCCCCGTCGCGTCGATGTCGCGGAGATGTTGGCTGGTCAGGGCAGTACACAGGTGGGGGACGTCACAGCCACCGGCTCCCCGACCGGGGCCGGTACGCCGGTGCCCGCGTCCACCCGGAAGACCCGGATCATGTCGGCCCGCTCGTCGGCGACGTAGAGGTGCTCCCCGGCCAGGGCGAAGTGCCGCGGCCACTCCCCGCCCGTGTCCACCTCGGCGACCAACTCCGGCAGCTCGCCGGCCACGGCGAAGACCGCGACGGTGCCCACTCCCCGGTTGGCGACGTAGAGGAAACGTCCGTCCGGGCCGACCGCGATCTCCGACGGCTGGACGGGCCCGGTGCGGTCGCTGGCCTCGACGCGGCCCCGCTGGTGCAGCGCGCCGTCGCCGGTCAGCTCGTAGGCGGTGACCGAACCGTCCAGCTCCCCCGCCACCCAGCAGCGCCGCCCGTCCGGATGCCGGGCCAGGTGCCGGGGACCGACGCCAGCGGCCGTGCGCACCCGGGGCGCCCGGGGCACCAGCCGGCCGGAGGCCGCGTCCAGGTCGTAGCGGTAGATGGAGTCGGTGCCCAGATCGACCGCGAGCAACGGGCCCCGGCCCGGGTCGGGATTGACCATGTGGGCGTGCGCGCTCTCCTGACGCTCCCGGTCCGGCCCGTGCCCCTCGTGCTGCACCAGGTCGCTGCGCTCGCCGGGCACCCCGTCGGGGTCGAGCGGGAACACCGTCACGCTGCCGCCGCCGTAGTTGGCCACCACGAGGTGGCCGCCGTCCGGGACGACCGCCAGGTGGCAGGGCTCCGCGCCCCCGGTGGACCGGGTGCCGAGCGGGGTCAGCTCGCCGCCGGCGCCGACGCGGAAGGCGCTGACCTGCCCGTCGGGCAGCTCGTTCACCGCGTAGAGCACGGGCAGCCGCGGGTGCCGGGCCAGGAACGAGGGCGAGGGGGTGACCGCGACGGTGCCGAGCGGGGTCAGCTCACCGGAGACGGGGTCCCGCCGCGCCGCGACGATGCCGGCGGCCCGGCCCCCGCTGTGCGCCGTGTAGCCGCCGATGTGGACGATCTCGCCCTGACCTGTCACCGCGTCCGCCTTCCGCCGATTCCTCCGTCGATCCCACCAGCGTTCCCACTGGGCCGCCCGCTTAGCCCCGAAACCCCCACCGAATCGTGGCGGCCCGCCGGAAGAGGCCCGCCGGCTCAGGCCGCCGGTACGGGCTCGCCGCGCTGCCGGGCCACGTGCTCGACCAGCGCGATCAGCACCTCCTTGCCGGACTGCCGGTCCCGCGCGTCGCAGAGCACCAGCGGCACGTCGGGGTCGAGGTCCAGCGCCTGACGTACGGACTCCAGGCTGAACCGGCGGGCGCCGTCGAAGCAGTTCACCCCCACCACGAACGGGACGCCCCGCTGCTCGAAGTAGTCGATCGACGGGAAGCAGTCGGCCAGTCGGCGGGTGTCGGCGAGCACCACGGCCCCGAGCGCGCCGAACGCCAGCTCGTCCCAGAGGAACCAGAACCGGTCCTGGCCCGGGGTGCCGAAGAGGTAGACCTGGAGGTCGTCGTTGATCGTGATCCGGCCGAAGTCCATCGCCACCGTGGTGGTCGACTTCGTCTCGACGCCGGAGAGGTCGTCGGTGCCGATGCCGGCACCGGTCAGCACCTCTTCCGTCTGCAACGGCCGGACCTCGCTGAGCGCGCTCACCAGCGTCGTCTTGCCGGCGCCGAACCCCCCGGCGATCAGGATCTTCAACGCGAGCGGGATCCGGGCGTCGGATCCGTTTCGGTCATAACGCACGGAGTCCACTGACCACCGCCTTGAGGATGTCGTCGTCGGGCAGGTATGCGGCGGCCGTCGGCTGGTGCACCGCGACCAGCCCGCGCGACAGCAGGTCGCCGAGGAGCACGCGGACCACGCCCACCGCGAGGTCGAGGTCGACCGCGAGTTCCGCGACGGGGACCGGTCGGGCGGCCAACTCCACCAGGCGCCGGTGCTCGGGGTGCAGCTCCGGGTGGACGGTCGGGTCGGCGGCAGCCTCGGCCAGCACGTACGCGACCAGGTCGAAGCCGACCGCGCCCGAGCGGACCCGACCGCCGGTGAGGGTGTAGGGCCGCACGACCGGGCCGGCGTCGTCGTCCAGCCACTCGTGCTGCGGCCCGGGCGACTCAGCCCGCATCGGCGGTCCCCGCCGTCGTCCGGGCCGGGGCGCTGAGGTACTCGCCGACCCGGGTGACGAGCATCGCCATCTCGTACGCCACGAGGCCGATGTCCGCGTCCGCGTCGGCGACCACGGCCAGGCAGGCGCCCTGCCCGGCCGCGGTGACGAAGAGGTACGCGGACTCCATCTCCACCACGGTCTGCCGGACCGCCCCGCCGGCCACCTGCCGGCTCGCCCCCCGGGCCAGGCTGGAGAAGCCGGACGCCAGCGCGGACAGGTGCTCGGCGTCGGCACGGTCCATCCCGGCGGAGGCGCCGATCAGCAGCCCGTCCGCCGAGAGCACCACCGCCTGCCGGGCGGGTGGCACCCGTTCCACCAGCTCGTCGAGCAACCAGTCGAGATCGGCGCTCTGCCTTGTCGGATGCATCAGGCGTCCCTCTCAGTCGCGGTCCTGGGTTCGGTGTCCACCGGCTGCTCGGCCGGCGTCGGATTAGGGTCCGCACTCGGCGGGTCTGCCGGCGTCGGGCTCGGGTCCGCACTCGCCGGGTCCGGCCGGTCGGCGGCGGGCGCGGCCGGTCGCGGGGTCGTCCCGGTGGCCGCCGCGCGGCCACGGGCGGTGCCGGCCTGCAGGGCGGACATGATCCGCCGCGCCTCCTCCGGGCTGCGCGGGGCGGGACTGGCGATCACCGGTTGCCGCAGCGTCGGGCCGTCCAGCGCGGATCGCCGACCCGGGGCGTCCCCGGCGGACGAGTGCTCCCCGGTCGGGTGCGGGCCCGGGTGTCGGGGCCGGGCCGCCGGCGGCCGCCGGCGCACCCGACGGGGCAGCCCGTCGATCTCCCCGACGGCCTCGACCGGGGCGGGACCGCTGGCGGCCGCCCCACCCGGGGCCGAGCCGGAGGCCACGCCGTCCGGAGCGGGACCACCGGGGGCCGCGCCGTCCGGGACCGGACTGCCGGGGGCCGCGCCGTCCGGGACCGGAGCACCGGAGGCCGCGCCGTCCGGAGCCGGGTCACCGACAGCCGCGCCACTCGGGACCGGATGATCGGGGGCCGCGCCGGCCCGCAGGCCCGCGGACGGTACGCCGGCCGGGGCCGGCCGCGCGGGGCCCGTGCCGGCGTGCGCGGGGCGGGAGGAGGCCGGAGCACCGGCGGAACGGGGCGTGGCGGGCCCGGTGGAGCGGGCCGGGCGGGGCAGCGTGCCCAGCCGGCTCGCCCGGGCGAGCCGCCGCTCCTCCGACGTCGAGGCGGGTCGGGGCGCCACCGGCGGGCCGCCGGTCGGGGGCAGGGAGGGCTCGTCGGTGACCAGGTCGGCGGGGATGAGCACCACGGCGGTCAGCCCGCCGCCGTCGGACGGGCGCAGCCGCACCCGGACCCCGTGCCGGGCGGCGAGGCGGGCCACCACGAAGTGTCCGAGGCGGGCGGTCTCGGACGGCTCGAAGTCGGGTGAGCGGGCCAGTCGCCGGTTCGTGTCCTCCAGGGCGGCGGCGGACATGCCCAGGCCCCGGTCGGTGACCTCCACCGCGTAGCCGTTCGCCACGTGCTGCCCGGAGACCTCGACCCGGGTCTTCGGCGGCGAGAACGCGGTGGCGTTCTCGATCAGCTCGGCGAGCAGGTGGATCACGTCGCCGACGGCCCGCCCCAGCACGCCGGCGGGTGCCACGGTGGTGATGTCGACCCGGTCGTACGACTCGACCTCGGAGATCGCGCCCCGGACCAGGTCGACAGTCGCGACCGGGTTGCGCCAGCCCCGTCCGGGGGCCGCGCCGGCCAGGATGACCAGGTCCTCGGCGTGCCGCCGCAGCCGGGTGGCGAGGTGGTCGACGCGGAACAGCTCCGCCAGCTCGTCCGGGTCCTCGGTGTGCCGCTCCATCCGGTCGAGCAGCGCGAGCTGCCGGTGCACCAGCCCCTGGCTGCGCCGGGCGATGTTGAGGAACACCTCGTTGAGCCCCCGGCGCAGGGTCACCTCGTCGACGGCCGACTGCACGGCGGTGCGCTGCACCGCCGTGAACGCCCGCGCCACCTGGCCGATCTCGTCGCCGCCGTACTCCAGCGGGGGCGCCTCCCGGGCGACGTCGACCTGCTCGCCCCGGCGCAGCCGCGCCACCACGTCGGGCAGCCGGTGCTCGGCCGTCTCCAGCGCGGCCGTGCGTACGCCGGAGAGCCGGTGCGCGAGGTTGCGGCCGACCCGCAGCGACACGAGGACCGAGACCACGACGGCGGCCAGGCCCAGCAGCCCGGCGGCGCCGAGGCGGACCAGGATGCGCACGGCCGACGGCACCGACCGCTCGGCGAGCCCGTCGGCCTGCGCCAGCTCGAACTCCCGCAGCGCCTGCTGCACCGCCTGGTAGTTCTCCTGCCAGGCCCTCGGGTCCACGGTCGGCCGGGTGGCGGAGCCGGCGCCCACCAGCTCGTCCTGCATCGCCCGCAACCGGGCGAAGGCCGCCCCCTCGGTCAGCCGCTGGAACGCGGCGCGCTCGGCGTCCGGCAGGTCGGCGATCGCCGTCTCGGCGAGGAACCGCTGGTTGGCGACGGTCTGCACCAGCTGGAGATGCTCGCCGTCGGCGAACCGGCCGGCGGTGAACGCCCCGGCGAGCAGGGCGTCGGTCTGCCCGAGCAGTTCCCGGGACCGGCCGAGCCCGGTGACGGCCAGCGCCTGCCGGTTGAGGTCCCGGTCGGGCAGGTTGGCCATCGCGGAGAACGCCTGGAAGGCCGAGTTGATCATTCCGCTGTAGAGCCCGACCGCGCCGGCCCGGTCCACCGCCCGCCGGTCGATGAACCCCCGCCCGGCGGGCAGCGCGTCCAGCGCGGTGACCAGCTGGTCGAGCCGGGCGTCGAGGATGTCGTCGGCGGCGTCGCGCAACTCCTCCCCGCCGACCCGCCGGCGCAGCTCCGCGATCGCCCGGTCGGTCCGCTGCCGCTGCTCGGCGAGCCCCGGCGCGTCGCTGTCGCCCGCCAACCGCACCACCGATAGCCGGCGTTCCCGTTGCAGCTCGGCCACCACCGTCTCGCCGGGACGGCCGAGGTCGTAGAGGAGCGTCCGGGCGGCGAGCAGGTCGAGGGCGGGCCCGAAGGTGAGCGTGGTGGCGAAGATCCAGAGTGCCAGCAGCGCGGTCACCGGCACGACGACCAATGCGGTCAGCTTCGAGCGGATCGGCCAGTCGCGGGTGTTCAATCAGACCTCGCCCGAAAGGTGTGGCTGCGGGGGCGCCGGCGCCGGCCGGGCAGCGTCGCGGTCGGACTGTTCCGGCCCGCGGTGCCGGGCAGGTCCGGCTGACGCCTTGGGCAGGATACGTAATCCTCGCCCGATGCACTACCGTCCGTCGCGCCGGGCCTACCGGACGAACGTCCATGATCGACGAACGCCCCGCCGGGGGCCGGCGGGGCGTTCGTGGGCGGTGCGGATCAGGCCTCGACGGAGATGCCGAGGCCCTCGGCGACCCGGCGGCCGTAGTCGGCGTCGCACTGGCTGAAGTGCCAGACCATCTTCTCCTGGATGTGCTTGTCGCACTGGGCCAGCAGGGTGGTGAGGTTGAGGATCAGGTCGTCCCGCTCCCAGTCGGCCATCTCGCGGTAGCGCCGGCCGGCTTGGGAGTAGTTGTTCTGCCGCTCGATCGGGGCCTTCATGACCTGGCCCGAGACGAACGGACGGTACTCCCGGTAGGACTCGTCGGCCTCCCGGAGACCGGCGACCGAGGACGGCTCGAAGTTGATGTGCGGGTTGGCGCCGCGGTCGTCCACCCCGTACGACATCTGGCCGCCGGTCTGGTTGGTGCTGACCCGCACGTCCTCGCGCGGCCGGTTGACCGGCAGCTGGAGGTAGTTCGGGCCGACCCGGTAACGCTGGGTGTCCGAGTAGGAGAACGTGCGGCCGATCAGCATCTTGTCGTCGGAGAAGTCGATGCCGTCGACCAGCACGCCGGTGCCGAAGGCGATCTGCTCGTTCTCGTTGTGGTGGTCGGTGATGTTGCGGTTGAGCGTCATCATGCCGACCGGCAGGTAGGGGAAGTCCTCCTCCGGCCAGATCTTGGTGTCGTCGAGCGGGTCGAAGTCCAGCTCCGGGTGCTCGTCGTCGCTCATCACCTGGACGTTGAGCTCCCACTTCGGGTGGTCGCCGCGCTCGATCGCCTCGTAGAGGTCCTTCGAGGCGTGGCCCAGCTCGGTGGCCTGGATGGCGTCCGCCTCGGCCTGGGTGAGGTTGTGCTCGCCCTGCTGGGACAGCCAGTGGAACTTGACCAGCACGCCCTCGCCCCCGGCGTTGACGAGGCGGTAGGTGTTCACCCCGGAGCCGCGCATCGTCCGGTAGTTCTTCGGGATGCCGTACGGGGAGAAGAGCCAGGTCAGCATGTGCATCGACTCGGGCGTGTTCGACATGAAGTCGAAGATCCGGTTCGGCTCCTGGCGGAAGGTGACCGGGTCCGGCTTCAGCGCGTGGATCACGTCCGGGAACTTGATCGCGTCGCGGATGAAGAAGATCTGGAGGTTGTTGCCCACCATGTCCCAGTTGCCGTCCTCGGTGCGGAACTTCACGGCGAAGCCGCGCGGGTCGCGCGCCGCCTCGGAGGAGTCCCGGCCGCCGATGACGGTGGAGAAGCGGATGGTGACCGGCGTCTTCTTGCCCCTGGTCTGGAACAGCTTGGCCCGGGTGTACGTCGACGCCGGCTGGTCGCCGATCGTCCCGTACGCCTCGAACTCGCCGTGCGCGACGAAGCCGCGGGCGTGCACCACCCGCTCCGGGATGCGCTCCCGGTCGAAGTGGCTGATCTTCTCCAGGAAGTGGTAGTTCTCCAGCGTCGCCGGGCCGCGCGAACCGACCGTCCGCTGCTGCTGGTTGTTGTGCACGGGGTGACCCTGACGGGTGGTGAGGATCGGCCTGTTGGCCTGCGGGTCGCTCATGGCTCTCCTCCTGATCGGTGTGGCGGCTGGCGTCGGTCCGCCGGCCGGGGCCGAACCGGCGCAGCAGGATCCGACCGGCATCACCCCACCCAAGCGCGCTTTCTGGAACGAGTCAAGTTTTGGCGGCCGGTCACGCTGTGTGACTCGTCATGCCGTGGCGGGGAACCAGCGGGGGCGGGTCCGTCGGGCAGCGGGGTCGGGTTCCGTCAGGAAAGTGCCCCGGAACGGGATTGGCGAGCAGTGAGCGGAGGGAATACCACCTGACGAAGGAGGAGCCATGTCGCCCACGCAGATAGTCGTCATCGTTCTCGTCGTGCTGGTGATCGCGGCCGTAGCCGTGGCCGCCCGGTCGTACGCCCGCCGCCGCGCGCTGCGGTCGCGGTTCGGTCCCGAGTACGACCGTGCCGTCGCCGAGCAGGACAGCCGGACCGCCGCCGAGCGGGAGCTGCGGGAGCGGGAGCGCCGCCACGCGGAACTCACGCTGACCCCCCTCGCCCCCGAGTCCCGGGCCCGGTACTCCGCCGCGTGGGAGGAGCTCCAGGTCCGCTTCGTCGACTCCCCCGCCGAGACCGTGGGCGAGGCGGACGAACTGGTCACCCGGCTCATCGCGGAACGTGGCTACCCCACCGGCGAGTTCTCCGACCAGATCGCCCACCTCTCCGTCGAGCACGCCCGCACGCTCGGCCACTACCGCGACGCCCACGACATCCACCTGCGCAACTCCCGGGGCGAGGCGAGCACCGAGGAGCTCCGCCAGGCCGTCGTCCACTACCGCGCCCTCTTCGCGGACCTGCTCGGCGAGGAGCCGGTCGGAGCCCGACCGTCCGCGCAGCACGACCCGGACAGCCAGCACGACGTCACGAGCCGCTAGGAGGATGACCATGCGCCAGGAAGAGCAGCGGGTGGGCAACGAGCACCCCGAGGCCGTCCGCTCCGAGCCGGTGCCGGTACCGCCTCCGGGCGACCGGTCCGGCCGGGCCGACGTACCCGAGGACGTCCTCGACGACCGGGGCACCTTCGACGATCCGGCGGTCGCCGACCGCGACCGGGCCGACCGCGGCGACGAGCCGTCGCGCGACCGGGACGCCGACCGGGCCCGGCCGGACGACCGGGACGCCGACCGCGAGGGCGGGTTCCACGAGCCGGGGCCGGTGCCGACCGCCTTCGGTGCCAGCAGCGTCGGCGGCGCGGTCGCCGCGTCCGCCCTGGCCAGCCCCCTGCCGGAGGACGAGCCCGACCCGCGTACGGAGTCGACCGCGCGGCCGGGCGACGGTGCCGTGGGCGGCCCCCGGGAGGGCCGCCGGGCGGACCCGACCGCCGAGTTCCACCGTTCCGTCGGGCTCGGCGACGACCGTTCCGACGACCGGCTGGCCCGCCGGGACGGCGCCGAGGTGCTGCCGCCGGACGCCGCCGACGGCCGTCCCGAGCGCCGGGCCGACGTCACCGGGTGGGCCGGCGACCCGGAGGGCGGCGCGGCCGGGGCGGCCGGGTACGGCAGCGCCACGCCCGCGATGGTCGACCCGGACGCCGAGCACGCGCCGGCGGGGCGCCCGGCCACCGGGGAACTGGGGGCCGCGGGCACCGACCGGCCGGCGGGCGCGACGGTGGCCGCCGAACCGGCCACCCTCTTCGACCCGGCGACGGCGCAGGGCTTCCGGGACCGCTGGCGCAACGTCCAGCTGCGCTTCGTGGACGATCCCCGCGCGGCGGCCGGGGAGGCCCAGTCGCTTGTCGACGAGGCCATCCAGGCGCTCTCCTCGGCGCTGTCCGCGCAGAAGAACAAGCTGGGCGGCTGGCAGGACGCCGGCTCCGCCGACACCGAACAGCTCCGGATGGCCGTCCGCCACTACCGCGACTTCCTGGACCGGGTGCTCGGGCGCTGACCCCGGTTCCCCGCAGGCGCCCCCGGCCGACCGGCCGGGGGCGCCTCCGCGTCGGGACCCCGCTGTCGGCGGCCGCCCTCCGACGCCTCCGGTGGGGGCCGTCCCGTCCGTGCCCACCCGGGTCGGGAAGCGGGGTGCGGACGGGTTTGGCCGCCGCAGGCGTGAAACTGCGCGTTCGGGGTAATTGCCCGCGCGCACACTCAACGGGCACAGACGGTCGACGAAGGGTTACCGGGATGGACGGCGATGGCCTGCGGCTGAACATGAACGTCCTGGACTACGGCATCCTGGCGCTCTACTTCGTCACGGTGCTCGGTGTCGGTTTCGCCGCCCGGCGGGCCATCCGGACCAGCGTCGACTTCTTCCTCTCCGGCCGCTCGCTGCCCGCCTGGGTGACCGGCCTGGCCTTCGTCTCGGCAAACCTCGGGGCGCTGGAGATCATCGGCATGGCCGCCAACGGCGCCCAGTACGGCGCGATGACGCTGCACTACTACTGGATCGGCGCCGTGCCGGCGATGGTCTTCCTCGGCATCGTGATGATGCCGTTCTACTACGGTTCCAAGGTCCGCAGCGTGCCCGAGTACCTGCGGCTGCGCTTCAACCGCCCCACCCACCTGCTGAACGCGCTCAGCTTCGCCGTCGCCCAGGTGCTCATCGCCGGCGTGAACCTCTACGCCCTGGCACTGATCATGCAGGCGCTGCTCGGCTGGCCGCTCTGGGTCGCCATCGTGGTCGGCGCGCTGATCGTGCTGGCGTACATCACCGTGGGGGGACTCTCCGGGGCGATCTACAACGAGGTGCTCCAGTTCTTCGTGATCATCGCGGGCCTGCTGCCGATCACGATCCTGGGACTGGTCAAGGTGGGCGGGGTGTCCGGCCTGATGGACGCGGTGCGCGAGTCCAAGCTGGGCGAGGCGGGGCTGCACACCTGGCAGGACACCGGCGGCACCGACAACCCGCTCGGCGCGCACTGGATCGGCATCGTCTTCGGGCTCGGCTTCGTGCTCTCCTTCGGCTACTGGACGACCAACTTCGCCGAGGTGCAGCGCGCGCTGTCGGCCAAGAACATGAGCGCCGCCCGGCGGACGCCGATCATCGCCGCGTACCCGAAGCTGCTCATCCCGGTGGTCACGGTGATCCCCGGCCTGGTCGCCCTGGTGACGGTGCAGGGGCTCGGCGCGGAGAGCGGCGACCTGGTCTACAACAACGCGATCCCGCTGCTGATGCGTGACCTGCTGCCCAACGGCGTGCTCGGGATCGCCGTGACCGGCCTGGTCGCGTCGTTCATGGCCGGCATGGCAGCGAACGTGAGCGGCTTCAACACCGTGTTCACCTACGACATCTGGCAGCAGTACGTGCGCCGGGACCGCCCCGACGACTACTACATCCGCATCGGCCGGTGGGCGACTGTCGGCGGCGTGCTGGTCGGCATCGGCACGGCGTTCATCGCCGCCGGCTTCAGCAACATCATGAACTACATCCAGGCGCTGTTCTCGCTGTTCAACGCGCCGCTGTTCGCCACCTTCATCATCGGCATGTTCTGGCGGCGGATGAGCGCGGCGGCCGGCTTCCTCTCCCTGCTGCTGGGCACCCTGGCGGCGCTGGCCACCTACCTGCTCTACAAGGCCGGGGTGGTGCACTTCAACTCCGACCTGGAGGAGAGCTTCTGGGGTGCCGGCATCGCGTTCGTCACGGCGGCCGTCGTCGCCGCCGTCGTCACCCCGTTCACCGCGAGGAAGCAGGACGAGGACCTGCGCGGGCTGGTCTACGGCATGGGCGCCGTCGACGTGAAGGGCGACCTGCTGACCGGGGACGCCGTCTGGTGGCGCTCCCCGGTGCTGCTCGGCCTGATCGCGGTGGCGCTGTCCCTCCTCCTCTACGTGCCGTTCTTCTAGGAAGGGGCGCTCGGCCATGAGCATGGAAAACCTCAACCCGCACGGGCACGACCGGTCGGTCGAGGCCACCGAGGAGGCCCGCCGCCGTTCGGCCGCCGCCCGGCTGTTCGACATCCGCCGGGTGATCGGTGGCCTCTTCACGGCGTACGGGGCGATCGTCACCCTGATCGGCGTCTTCGACGGCGAATCCGCCGTGCAGAAGGCGCAGGGGGTCCGGATCAACCTCTGGGCGGGTCTCGGCATGCTCGCCTTCGGCGTGCTGATGCTGCTCTGGCAGTGGCGCAATCCGGTCGAACCGCCGGAGACCTCCGACGAGGAGCGCTGAGCCGCCCCGCCGGCACCCGCATGGGCACCGCCCCGCCGGGTACGCGAGCAGGATCAGGAGACCACCTGGCGACGGGAGGGCAGCGACATGACGGATCGTGACCGTGACCGACCGCTGGAGGAGAGCCCGGAGGTGGCCGCGGCGGTCGAGGACGACACCGGCATCCCGCAGCTGAGGACCGGCGGCGGCGCCGACCGCGACACTCCGTCGTTCACCGGGGACCGGTCGGGCGGCGACGAGCTGATCGGCGACCCGTACGCCGCCGGCACCGGCGCGACCGGCACCGGCACGGGCGCGGCCCCGGACGACATCCGCACCGGGGCGGAGCAGCCCTGGGAGCCGGAGGACCTGGTCGCGGCCCGGGGGCAGGACATCACGCCGGAGAACGTCGAGCGGGCCCGCCGGGACCTGGCCGAGCTGGGCCGCGCGGCGATCGAGAAGACGGTGCCCTGACCGGCGTACGCGAGGGGCCCCCGGCCCGACCGTCGGACGGTCGGACCGGGGGCCCGGGGAACCTGCCGCTGGAGCGCCTCACCTACTGCCAGCGGCGGGTGGGCTCCAGTCTCAGAGCGCCGGGTACGCGTTCTGCATGAGCTGCGTGAACTGCGCCGGGAACCAGGCGCCCGAGATCGGGGCGTCCGGCAGGGCGCCGCTCATGCTGTTGCCGTTGCGGGCGTTGCCGGTGTAGGTCGGGTCGCACATCCGGTCGAAGCCCTTGCCCTCGTTGTTCGGGATCTCCTTGCTGGAGCCGTCCGACTCGCCCGGGGGCTTCACCCAGACGTAGGCGTCGATGCCCGGCTCCGGCGCGGCCTTCGGGCGCTCGCCCAGGCCGGCCCCGGCCTGGTTGCACCAGTTGCCGGCGTGGATCCGACGGTCCACCCGACCGCCGTTGACGTACGTGTCCACGCTGGTCGTCGCGCCCGGGCCGGTGGGCCGGGCGGTGCCGCCCCAGCCGTTGCGGGACGTGTCGATCAGCATGCCGATCTTCGAGTCGAAGCCCTTGGCGACGAGCTCGTTGCGGAACGCCTGGGCGAACGAGAGCTCGTCCACGTAGAAGTTCCAGTCGATCCACTTCGACTGCCGCACGCTGGTGCCGTTGACGTTGTCGGTGATCTTGATGTACGGCTCACGCAGCGCCGAGTAGTTGGCGGTGTTGACGATGAAGCCGTGCACGTTGTTCACCGTGCTGCCGGAGGCGACGGCGGCGTCCTTCAGGATCTGCGCGGTCGGGCTGAAGTTGCTGTCCCAGCCGATCCAGCCGTGGTGGGCGGCGTCGATGTAGTTGTAGACGTTGCCGATCGCGCCCAGCTTCGACAGGGCGTAGCCGACGCCGTTGACGTAGGCGCCGTTGGCCTTCACCGTGTCGCACATCGCGGTGCCGCCGGGGTTGCCGGAGGTGTTGGTCACCAGGTTCGGCAGCGAGTCGATCTCGATGATGTTGACGATCCGCAGGCTGGCGTACTTCGGGTCGGCCTGGATCGCGGCGATCGGGTCGATGTACTCGGCCTTGTAGCGCGGCAGTTCGTGAGCCTGGAGCTCACCGTTGGAGGCCAGCGCGGCGCAGTCGCGGCCGGGCAGGTTGTAGATGACGAACTGGATGTAGTTCGCCCCCTGCTCGAGCGCCTTGTTCAGGTGGTCGCGGACGCCCATCGCGCCGTTGGAGCTGCTGTCCGGGGTGCCGTTGATGGCGGCGATCCGGTCGATCCAGACGGCGGTCGGGTTGTTCGACACCCGGCTGCCGCCGGGCACGGACTCGGCCTTCGCCTTCCACTCCGGGTTCACGTACCCCTTGGCGTTGAGGTACGGGTTGTCCACCCGCTGGCCGGGGGGCGGCGTGGTGGGCGGCGGGGTCGTGGGCGGCGGGGTGGTCGGCGGGGGCGTCGACGGCGGCGGGGTGCTGGGCGGCGGGGTGGTGGGGTTGGTGCCGCCGTTGCAGGTCACGCCGTTGAGCGTGAACGACGTCGGCTTCGGGTTGCTGCCGCTCCAGGCGCCGTTGAAGCCGAGGCTCACCGTGGCGCCGCTGGCCACCACGCCGTTGTAGGACTCGTTCTGCGCGGTGACGTTCTGGCCGCTCTGCGACCAGCGGGCCGACCAGCCCTGCTGCACCCGCTGGCTGCCGTCGGGGAAGGTGAAGCCCAGCGTCCAGCCGTTGAGGGCGTCACCGGTGTTCTTGATGTTGACGGAGGCGGTGAACCCGCCCTGCCAGTCGCTTGTCGTGTACGACACGTCGCACTGAGTGGCGGCGTGTGCCACGGTGACCGGCAGGGTCACCAGTCCGCCCGCGACCAGAGCGCCCGCGCCACCGAGCGCGAGGGCCCGGCGGGGGCCGGACAGCCTTCTCCACACATTCATGCTACTGATCTCCTTGGGCGAGACCGGATCCGCGAACGGCCCGGCGATACGGCCCGATGGGCGTCCTGCGCGGACGTCCGCCGGTACCACGGGTTCTTCGGGGGGTGCCCGACCCGGACGGGCGTTTGGTGGTGGTCCGACCGGCGCCGATGGGCCGGTCGGGAGGCGGGAGGTCGTCCGGCGGACCGGTGCCCTCGACTCCTGCCTGCGCGGTGTGGCTCCCCGAACCGCGTGCAGCGATTCTTGCATGGGAGCGCTTCCATGGCAATGCCTCGATGTGAGAGCAGCGGCCGAGGGGGACGGCCGGTGCCGGCGGGGCGGACGGGACGGGACGGGACCACCGGCGCGGGCACGCGCCGCGCGACCGACCCTCCGGGTGCCGCGAGGGCGGGAACCACCCGAGCCGGGCGGACACGCCGCCAAAGCGGCGTAGCTCTCCTACCGCCCTTACCCTCCACAAATACCAAAACACGAATCTTTCCCTGCATAGCTCGTGAAACGGTCTAACGTCGTCCGTAGCTCGGTTGTCACCGGGCTCCAGGACAACAGGGATGGAGTGACGCAGGTCATGGCAAACAAGATGCTCGGGAAGGTCGTTGCTGGCGCGGCCCTCGGTGGCGCCTCCTTGCTCGTGTTCACGCCGGGGATCGCGTTCGCGGACGGCCAGCACGACGACGAGGGCAAGGTCTACGCCAAGCCGCACGTCGTCAGGGCGGGCGAGACGGTCAAGCTGCTCGAGGTCTGCCCCGACCGGCAGGAGCACGCCTACGTGTGGTCGAAGGTCACCGGCAAGGTCAAGCTCAAGCCGGCCGAGGGCCGCAACCACTGGCGTGGCGGGGAGGAGGACTCCCGCGACAACGGCCGCGACCACGAGGACAAGGGCCGCGACCACGACAAGGGCAAGGACCACGAGGACAAGGGCCGCGACCACGGCAAGGACGACAACGGCAAGGACGACAACGGCAAGGGCGAGACGCCCAAGCCGCAGCCGTCGAACACCGCCACCGGACAGCCGCAGCCGCCGGCCAACGGTGGCCAGCCGCCCGCCAACGGCCAGGGTGGCGGCGCCGCCGACGCCGGCGCCGAGGGCGAGCGCGACTGGAAGGGCTACGAGCACGGCCAGGACGCCGAGGGCGACCGTGAGGGCCGCGACAAGGGCCACGACAAGGGCGACCGCGAAGGCCGCGAGGGCCGCGAGGACAAGTACGGCTCGGGCAGCAGCGGCTCGGACGAGTACGACCGCGAGGACCGCAAGGACCACGACGGGTACGGCTCGGACGAGTACGACCGCAAGGGCCACGACAGCGGCTGGTCGGACGAGGAGTCCGAGGGCAACGGCAAGGACGAGGACCGCTGGGAGCACAAGCGGGACTTCATCTACTACGGCGAGGCCGAGGTCTCCGAGGACGCCAAGCCGGGCCGCTACGAGCTCAAGGGCTCCTGCGGCGAGGGCGAACTGGTCGTGCTGCCGCGCGGCGGGGTCGACGGTGGTGACGGTGGCGCCGCCGCCGGCACCGACCGGGGCCTGGCCGCCGGTGGGGCGAGCCTGATCGGCGCGGCGGCCCTGGGCGGCCTCGTGCTGATGCGCCGGCGTCGGACCGATGAGTCCTTCGTCTGACATGACGGCGACACCGGCCGGCGGCCGTCACGGGACACCGTGGCGCGCCGCCGGCGCGGCCGTCGTCGTCGTGGTCGCCATGGTCGGCGCCGGTCTGATCGGCGCCTCGGTCAAGAACGCCCCCGCGCCCCGCCCCCCGCAGCCCCTGGCCGCGCCCGCCAGCACCGGGCCGGCAGACGCCGACGTGCCGAACCCCGACGCGGACCCGGACGTCGCCGGCACGGGCCTGGCGCGCTCCGCCCCCACCACGATCGCCATCCCCCGGATCGGGGTCGACGCCTCGATCATGTCGCTCGGCACCAACCCGGACGGCACCGTCCAGGTGCCCCCGCTGGAGCAGGCGCAGTTGGCCGGCTGGTACGAGCCGGGGCCGAGCCCGGGGGAGATCGGCAACGCGGTCATCGTCGGGCACGTCGACTCCGCGGCGATCGGGCCGGCGGTCTTCTTCTCCCTCGGTGCCCTGCAACCGGGCGACACCATCACCGTCACCCGGGAGGACGGGCAGCAGGCCACCTTCACCGTGGAGTCGGTCAAGGCGTACCCGAAGACGGAGTTCCCGACCGAGCAGGTCTACGGCCCCAGCGACCGGCCCGGCCTGCGCGTGGTGACCTGCGGCGGGACCTTCGACCAGGCCGCCGGCAGCTACCCCGACAACGTGGTCGTCTTCGCCTCCATGCCGGCGTGAGCCGGCAACCGCGCGGCAACCTCCACCCGGGGACACGACGCGGCCCGGCCGGTCGGGAGACCGGCCGGGCCGCATGCCGTACGGGTCAGGCGGCGGCGGAGGTCCGCACCAGGGTGCGGATCTGACGCAGCAGCACCGACAGGGCGGCGAGATCCGCCCGGGACTCGTCGAACTCGCCCATCGCCCGCTCGGCGCGGTGGATCGACGTGGCGTTCGACTGCTCCCACTGGAGCACCCGCTCCTGCGGCGACAGGCTGCCGGCGGTGGAGTCGAGCACCTCCGCGGTCAGCGCGGCCAGCGCGGCGTACAGGTCGTAGCGCAGCGCCATCCGGGCCAGCGTCTGCCAGCGGTCCTCGCGCGGCAGCAGGGAGATCTTCGACAGCAGCGAGTCGACCCGGAACCGGTCGGAGAGCACGAAGTAGACCGAGGCCACCTCGCCCACGTCCCGCCCGCTGCTCGCCGCGGTCTCCACCACGTCGAGCAGGCCGAAGCTGTACATCAGCCGGGTCGCCTGCTCCGCCAGGTCACGCGGCAGCCCCCGCTCGGTGAGCGAGTCGATGTGCGCCGCGAGGGAGTCCCGCTCGCTGCCGTAGAAGCGCTCCTCCAGGTCGGGCAGGAGCTGGGCCACCCCGTCGCGCAGCCGGGCGATCTCCGCCGGCACGTCGATCGGCGAACGGCGGTTGGTCACCAGCCACCGCACCGCCCGGTCGAGCAGGCGCCGGGTGTCCAGGTAGACGCTGGTCTGCAACTCGGGGTCGATCCTGTTGTCCAGGGCCTCCACCGCGTCCCACAGCGCGCGCAGCCCGAACACCTCGCGGACCACCACGTACGCCCGGATCACGTCCGCCGCCGAGGCGGCCGTCTCCTCGACCACCCGGAAGACGAACGAGATGCCGCCCCGGTTGATCGCCTCGTTGACCAGCACCGTCGTCACGATGTCCCGACGCAGCCGGTGCTGGCCCATCCGGTCGGCGAACCGCTCGCGCATGGGCGTCGGGAAGTAGTTGACCAGGACCTCGGTCGTCCACTCCTCGTCCGCGAGCCCCTCCGCCAGGATCTCCGTCTCAAGGACGATCTTGACGTACGCGAGCAGCACCGCGAACTCCGGCGCGGTCAGCCCGGACTCGGTCCGTACCGCCATCTCGTCGTCCGGCGGCAGCGCCTCCAGGGACCGGTCCAGCGCCCCCGAGCGCTCCAGATCGGTGATCATCCGCCGGTGCACCGGCAGCAGCGAGGCGGCCTGCGCCTGCGCGTTGTTGATCGCCCGGGCCTGGTCGTAGTTGTCCCGCAACACCAGCTCGGCGACCTCGTCGGTCATCGCGGCGAGCAGCTCGTCCCGCTCGGGAACGGTCAGCGCGCCGTCGGCGACCGCCGTGTTCAGCAGGATCTTGATGTTCACCTCGTGGTCGGAGCAGTCCACCCCGGCCGCGTTGTCGATGAAGTCCGTGTAGATCCGGCCGCCGGTCTGGGCGTACTCGATGCGGCCGAGCTGGGTCCAGCCCAGGTTGCCGCCCTCGCCGGCCACCCGGCAGCGCAGGTTCCTGCCGTCCACCCGGATCGCGTCGTTGGACTTGTCGCCCACCTCCGCGTTGGTCTGGCTGGAGGCCTTCACGTACGTGCCGATGCCGCCGTTCCAGAACAGGTCGACCGGCGCCGTCAGGATCGCCTTCATCAGCTCCTGCGGCGACATCTGCGTGACGTCGTCGCCCAGGCCCAGCACCGCGCGGACCTGCGGCGAGACCGGCACCGACTTGGCGGTACGCGGGTACACCCCGCCGCCGGCCGAGATCAGTGCCCGGTCGTAGTCCTCCCACGACGAGCGGGGCAGGTCGAACAGCCGCTTCCGCTCGGCGTACGAGGCGGCGGCCTCCGGGTCGGGGTCGAGGAAGATGTGCCGGTGGTCGAACGCGGCCACCAGCCGGATGTGCTCCGACAGCAGCATCCCGTTGCCGAACACGTCGCCGGACATGTCGCCGACACCGACCACGGTGAAGTCCTGCGTCTGGGTGTCGTGACCCATCTCGCGGAAGTGCCGCTTCACCGACTCCCAGGCGCCCCGGGCGGTGATGCCCATCTTCTTGTGGTCGTAGCCGGCCGAGCCACCGGAGGCGAACGCGTCGCCGAGCCAGAACTGGTGCGCCGTGGAGATCTCGTTGGCGATGTCCGAGAACGTCGCCGTGCCCTTGTCCGCCGCGACCACCATGTACGGGTCGTCCCCGTCGTGCCGGACCACGTCCTCCGGCGGCACGATCTCGCCGCTGACGATGTTGTCCGTGACGTCCAGCAGCGCCGAGATGAACTCCTTGTAGCAGACGACCGCCTCGTCGCGGTCCCCCGGCTTCTGCTTGAGTACGAAGCCGCCCTTGGCGCCCACCGGCACGATGACGGCGTTCTTCACCATCTGCGCCTTGACCAGGCCGAGCACCTCGGTGCGGAAGTCCTCCCGGCGGTCGGACCAGCGCAGCCCGCCCCGGGCCACCGGCCCGAACCGCAGGTGCACGCCCTCGAAGCGCGGCGAGTAGACGAAGATCTCGAACTTCGGCCGCGGCGCCGGCAGGTCGGGGATCGCCTGCGGGTCCAGCTTGAGCGCCACGTACGACTTCGGCCGCCCGTCGGTGCGCTTCTGGTAGAAGCTGGTGCGCAGGGTGGCCTGGATCATCGTCAGGTAGGCGCGCAGGATCCGGTCCTGGTCGAGGCTGGCGACGTCGTCCAGCGCGGCCCGGATGTCGCCCACCAGCTCGGCGCTGCGCTGCTGCCGCTGCTCGTGGCCGTCCCCGCCGGGCGCGAACCGCACCTCGAACAACTCCACCAGCAGGGCGGCGATCCTCGGGTACGCGATGAAGGTCTGCTCCATGTACTCCTGGGAGAAGACCGTGCCGGCCTGGCGCAGGTACTTCGCGTACGCGCGCAGCACCACGACCTGCCGCCAGGTGAGGCCGGCGCGCAGCACCAGCTCGTTGAAGCCGTCCACCTCGGCCTCGCCCCGCCACGCCGCCGCGAAGGCGTTCTCCACGTGCGGGCGCACCTCGGACAGCTCCTGGTGGCCCTCTGGCAGCCGCAGCCCGAAGTCGTAGAGGTAGACCCGACCGTCGATCCGGTCCACCTCGTGCGGGTGCTCGTCGACCACCTTGACGCCGAGCGAGTGCAGCACCGGCAGCACGGCCGAGAGCATCATCGGCTCGCCGTAGCGGTAGACCTTGAAGCGGACGTCCATCGCCTCGTCGACGTCCGGCCCCCGCCCGCCGGCCCGCGGCGCGAGCTGCTTGCGGAACAGGTGCATCTCCAGCTGGCCGGGCTCCTCCAGCAGCTCCAGCTTCGCCAGGTCCTTCATGGCCTCGTACGGCGTGTGGCCGTCCTTGTAGCCCTCCGGGAAGGCGTCGGCGTAGCGGGTGAACAGGTGCTTGGCCTGCTCGTCGCCGAGCTTGCGCTCCAGCACCAGCCGGTAGTCGTCGTCCCAGAGCCGGGTCGCGTCGGCCAGCTCCTCGGCGAGCAGGTCGGCGTCGATGTCGCCCGGGGTCCGGCTCGGGTCGGTCCGGACGATGAAGTGCACCCGGGCGAGCATCGACTCGGTGACCCGGGTCGTGTAGTCGACCCCGACACCGTTCAGCTCGCGCAGCAGGATGTCCTGCATCCGCAGGCGGTTCTGGGTGGTGAACCGGTCCCGGGGCAGGTAGATCAGGCAGGAGATGAACCGCCCGTACGCGTCCCGACGCAGGAACACCCGCAGCTGCCGGCGGCCGGCCATCCGCAGCACCCCGATGACCGCGTGGTAGAGGTCCTCGGTCTTGATCTGGAACAGCTCGTCGCGCGGGTAGGTCTCCAGGATCTGGAGCAGGTCCTTGCCGGAGTGGCTGCGCTGGCTCAGGCCGGAGCGGTCCAGCACCTCGGCCACCTTGCGGCGGACCACCGGCAGTTCCTGCACGCTGGTCCGGTACGCGGCCGTCGAGAACAGCCCCAGGAAGCGCCGCTCGCCGATCACCTCGCCGGCCTCATTGAAGATCTTGAAGCCGATGTAGTCGAGGTAGGCGGAGCGGTGCACGGTGGCCCGCGAGTTCGCCTTGGTGATGATCAGCAGCCGCTTCTCGGTGACCTTGTCGTGCGCCTCGGGCGTCATCGACGACAGCGGCCGGGCCTCCGGGGAGTCCTGGCGCAGGATGCCCAGGCCGGTGCCGAGCACCGCCTCCAGGGCCTGGCCGCTGCCCCGCTCCCCGTCCCCGGCACCCGACTCGCCGGTGTCGACCAGCCGGTACTCCCGGTAGCCCAGGAACGTGAAGTGGTCGTGGGCGAGCCAGCGGAGCAACTCCACCGAGTCCGTGATGTCCTTCTCCGGCACCGGCGGCCGGTTGTCCGACGTCCGCGCGGCGGCCAGCTCGTCGGCGAGGGCGAGGGCGCGCTGGCGCATCTTCGGCCAGTCCTCCACCGCCTCCCGCACGTCGGTGAGCACCCGCTGGAGCTCCCGGCGCAGCCGGTCCCGCTCGGCGGCGTCGCGTACCGGGTCGATCTCGATGTGCATCCAGCTCTCGACCAGGTCGCCGGCGATGGCGTCGTCGGGCTCGACGTCGGCGGAGACCTCGACCAGCTGGCCCAGCGGCTCGCGCCGGACCACCACCAGCGGGTGGACCAGCAGGTGCACGTCCAGGTGGTGCGAGTTGAGCAGGGCGGTCACCGAGTCGACCAGGAACGGCATGTCGTCGGTGACGATCTCGATGACGGAGTGGTGCTGCTCGGCGTCGGGCTCGTGGATGCGGAGCTTCAACTCGCCCGGTACGCGCTGCTGGGCGAGGTCGCGGTGCGCCCGGGCCGCCTCCAGCATCTCCTCGGCGGTGAAGCCGATCAGCTCCTCGTCCGGCGCGAACCGCCAGAAGCGGCTGACCAGGGTCGCCGCGTCGTGGTCGTCGCCGGCGAGCGCGACCGCCTGGGCGACCAGGCGCTCCACGTTGGGAACCGGCTCGTCGAGCTCGTTGTCCTCCACGTCGTCGGCCAGCGCGTCAACGGGCAGGCCCAGATCGTAGAGGGTGTCGATACTCGAACCGGTCATCCCGGTCACTCCTGTGTCGAGCCGGCCGAAGCCGTCCCCGTCGGTCGCCGAATCGAAGCTGTCGTCCCGGCCGGTGTCATCCTGCCGGAGGTCGGGTCCCGGTTTGATCGCCGGACGCCGGTCCATCGGTGCCACTCCCCTCGACCCACCGCATTGTGGGTCACTCTGCCGCCCAGCCTAGGCCCTGCCGTTCCGCCCCTTGCTCGGCGGACCACAGTGCGGACGTCCGGTTCCGGACTTCGTCCTTTCACCCGTTGCGGGTACGAGGTTGGCCGGTTCAGGAGTACCCCGCCACCAGTCGTTCATCACCCGGGCAGCGGCTCTCTTTCCGCACGTCCCGGTGCGGGGGGACGGTACGGACGGCGCCGCCGTACTAGCGTGCAGGGCAGTTCCGAGATCGGAGATCCGCTTCCATGCGCCTGTCGTACCCCCGCCGCCCCCGCCGCAACCGGCTCCGCCCGCCGCTGGCGCTGCTCGCCGCGACCGCGCTCGCAGCCGGCGCCCTCACCGCGTGCTCGGGCGGTGACGGACCGGAGCGCAGCGTCGACGCGTTCCTGTCCGGCTGGCGCTCGGGCGACCTCCAGGCCGTCGGCTTCGTCGACCCGACCGGCGCCAAGGTGCCGGCGGCCGACGTCGCCCGCGAGCTCAAGGAGCTCTCCGGCGAGCTGGCGACCACGCCGCCGACGCTGACCCGCCGGGGCGAGGCGAAGGTGACCAAGGACGTCGCGACCGCGGTGGTCAAGGTCGACTGGGCCCTCCCGGGCGGGACCCGTTGGGCGTACGAGCGTCCGGTGCGGCTCACCCGCGGCGGCGACGAGTGGCGGGTGATCTGGGAGCCGCAGCTGGTGCAGGAGCAGCTCACCCGGGGCGACCGGCTCGGGCTGCGCCGCGACACCGCCACCCGGGCCGCGGTGCTCGACGCCGCCGGCCAGCCGATCGTGGCGCCCCGACCCGTGGTGCGGGTCGGGCTCCAACCGGGCGAGGTCACCGACCTCCCCGGCCTGACCCGGAGGCTGGACGCGGCCTTCCGGGCGATCCGACCGGCGATCACCCCGCCGGTGGACCTCTCCGGGCTGCGCAAGCGGCTCGACGACGCGGATCCGGGCGCGTTCGTCGAGGTGGTGACCCTGCGCGAGGAGGCGTACCGGCAGATCAAACAACGCATCTACGACCTGCCGGGCACCAAGTTCCGCAGCGACAAGCTCGACCTGGCTCCCACCCGCGAGTTCGCCCGGGCGGTGCTCGGCTCCGTCGACCCGGCCCAGGCCGACGACCTCGCCCAGCACCCCGACCGCTACCAGGCCGGCGACCTGGTGGGTCACGGGGGCCTCCAGGGCCGCCACGACGAGCGGCTACGCGGCGCGGCTGGGCTGACCGTGATCACCGAGCGCCCCGGCCCGGACGGCACGCTGGTGCCCACCGGCACCGAGGTGTTCCGCAGCGAGCCGAAGCCGGGGCAGCCGGTCAGGACCACGCTCGACGTCGCCACCCAGAACGCGGCCGACACCGCCCTGCGCGGCGAGAAGCGCCGGGCGGCGCTGGTGGCGGTGCGGATCAGCGACGGCGCGGTGCTCGCCGCAGCCAACGGTCCCGGCGCTGCCGGGGAGAACCTGGCCTTCACCGCCCAGGTCCCGCCGGGCTCCACCTTCAAGATGGTCAGCGCGCTCGGCCTGCTCGACCGGGGCGCGGTCACGCCGGCCGCGACGGTGGACTGCCCGAAGACGTTCACGGTCGACGGCAAGCCGTTCAAGAACTCCGACAACTTCGTGCTGGGGCCGGTGCCCTTCCGCACCGACTTCGCCAAGTCCTGCAACACCGCGTTCGCCGCGCTGGCGCCGAAGCTCGGCCCCGACGGGCTGGCCGTGACCGGTCGTTCCCTCGGGCTGGAGGGGCAGTGGGACGTCGGCCTCGACGCCTTCACCGGCAAGGTCTCGGCGAACGGCGGGGCGACCGAGCAGGCCGCCGCCGCCATCGGCCAGGGCACCACGCTGGTCAGCCCGCTGGCCATGGCGTCGGCCACCGCGGCGGTCGCCCGGGGCCGGTTCGAGCAGCCGAAGCTGGTCCTCGACCCCGCCCCGGCCCAGCCCGCCGCCCCCGGCCCGCAGCTCAAGCCGGAGTCGGTCGAGGGGGTCCGGGCGATGATGCGGGAGGTGGTCACGGCCGGCTCCGGCAGCGCGCTGCGGGACGTGCCGGGCGCGCCGGTGCACGGCAAGACGGGCACCGCCGAATACGACGACAACCCGGCGCACACGCACGCCTGGTTCGTCGGCTGGCAGGGCGACGTCGCGTTCGCGGTCTTCGTCGAAAAGGGCGGAGCCAGCACCGCCACCGCCGTCCCCGCCGCCGAACGCTTCCTCCGCGCCCTCTCCCGCTGACCAACCTCACCGGCCTCGGTGCCGAGGCCGGCGCCCGTGCCGAGGCCGGCGGTTTTGACGTCCATGGCGTCCTGATCACCACTGGGTGGCGGGCGTTCCCCGCGCAACCGGAGCGACGCTGTGGAGCTGCCCCTACCGACGAGGCAGGCGCCGACGCAGCCGAGCGCACGTCCGGCGATCCACCGGTGGAACGTCATGGGTGTCAAAGACCTCCGGTGACACCCTTGACGTTCCACTCGTCACCTCGCGTGCCACCAGCCGCCTCGCCTCGCCCTGAACCGGGCACGTGCGGTCAGCCGTCCCGGCGCGGCGGGACCGCAGGTGGACGCACAGATGGGGCAGCTCGACAGGAGGTCAGGCGATACCGGCGGCGGATGGCGAGGTGCCGTCCTCGGGCGCGGGCAGCGGGTCGCCCGGGTCCAGGCCCGCGAGCGGTGCCCGGCGCAGCAGGCCCGGGCCTGCCGAGGCGGGCGGGCCGACGGGTTCCGGCTCGGCGGGACCGTCGGAGGCGGCGGCAGCCGGGGCCACCGGCCCGAGCGGCCGGAGCGGGGTTGGCGGAACGTCCTCGGCACGCTCCCCGGCGCCGCCCGGGTGCCGGTCGTCGCCGTCGCTGCGTGCAACGGGGGCGGCAACGAGCGCCGGGGCGGACGCCGACGGCGTGGTGGGGGCGGAGGGCCTGGTGGGGGCGGCAGAGCGTGACGGCGCGGGCGGGGCGGCGGACGCAGACGGGCCCGGCAGCAGTCGGGGCGGCGAAGCCGTCGGCGCCGAGACCGGGCGCAGCCCGGCCACCACGGTGTTGACGATCTCGGCCGCGTACGCGCCGTCCGGGTCGTAGTCGGGGTCGAAGACGGTCAGCTCGACGCCGAGGCAGTGCGGGGTGTCGACGAGGCCGGCGAGCAGGATCTCCAGCTCGGCGAAGGCGATCCCGCCCGGGTCGGGGGCGTCGACCGCCGGCATCACGGCCGGGTCCAGCACGTCCACGTCGATGTGCACCCAGTAGCCGGCGCAGTCGGCGAGCTGCTCGTGCGCCCACTGTGCCGTACGCGCGGCGCCCTCGGCGCGCAGCGCCGGCACCGGCCGGGTGGTGATCCCGGCGGCCTGGAGGTCGAGGCGGTACTCGTCCTGCGCCCGGATGCCGAGCACCACCACGTCGATGTCCCGGAAGTACGGCCGGCGCCCCTCGATGGCGGCCAGGTCGGCCTGCCCCCGCCCGGTGACCAGCGCGAGGTCCTCGCCGGCCGCCGCGCCCACGTAGGAGGCGTTGCCGGGGTGCCGGAAGTCGGAGTGGCCGTCGACGAAGACCAGCCCGATGCGCCCGCCGACCGCCTCGCCGAGCCGGTGCATGGCCAGTGCCGAGCCGAGCAGGATGGAGCAGTCGCCGCCGAGCACCAGCGGGAACTCGCTGCGGTCGATGATGGCGCCGATCCGCTCCGCGAGCGCCACCGAGTAGTCGGCGATCTCGCGGGCGTGGCAGACCCCGTCGCCCGGTCGCCAGTCGCCGGGGTCGTAGCGGGGCGCGGTGAGGCAGCCCGCGTCGCGGGCCCGCAGCCGGGCGAGCAGCCCCTGGTCGCGCAGCGCGCCCGGGGCCTTGCCGCAGCCAGGGACCGAGGTGGACGTGGGTGGGCGCAGGCCGAGGTTGCTGGGCGCGTCGAGGACGGCGATCCGGCGCATCATGGGCTCCCGTCCTCGAGGTGTCGGGCGGGCCGGCCGGAACGCCGGCCCGCGCTGGCGTGCTACGTACTCACAAGCAGGGCGTGGTGCTCAGAACAGGGCGCTGGCCAGGGCCCGGCGCGCCGCGGCGACCGCGGGATCCTCCGGCCCGGCGACCGTGAAGAGGCTGACCAGGTGCTGGCGTACCTTCTCCCGCTCCTCACCGGCGGTGCGACGGACCAGGCCCACCAGGCGGGCGTACGCCGCCTCGGCCTGACCGCTGAGCACCTCGATGTCGGCGGCCAGGAGCTGGGCCTCGACGTCGTCGGGGTTCGCCTGGGCGGCGGCGACGGCCGCGCCCGGGTCGGCCCCGGCAACCCGGCGGGCGAGCCCGACCTGGGCGAGGCCCGCCTCCGCCGCGGCGTCCGCGGGCGACTCCGCGAGGATCTTGCGGTACGCCTGCTCGGCCGCGTCGAGATCGCCGCTCATCAGGGCGTCGTCGGCCTCGTCGAGGCGCGGGTCCTCCGGCTCGGCGACACTCACGCCACCGGCCTTGAGCACCGCCTGGATCCACTGCCGCAGCTGTGCCTCGGGCACCACGCCGGAGAAGGCGTCGATCGGCTGGCCGCCGACCACCGCGTAGACCATCGGGATGCCCTGCACCCGGAACATCTGGGCGATCCGGGGGTTGGCGTCCACGTCGACCTTGGCGAGCACCCAGGCGCCGCCGCCCTCGGCGGCCAGCCGCTCCAGCACGGGGCTCAGCTGCTTGCACGGCTCGCACCACTCGGCCCAGAAGTCCACGATCACCGGTGTGGTGAGCGAGCGCTCGAGAACCTCGGACTGGAATGTCGCCTCGCTCACGTCGATGACGGCGACGCCGCCACCGGCGGCGCCGGGGAAATCGCCGGAGGGGGCGGACTGGGCCGGGGTGGCCGGGCGGGCAGGGGCCGGTGCGGGGGTGCGCAGCGCGCTGAGGTCGACCGCGCCGCGGGTGAAGATCGACGAGGTGATCCGTGGGTCGCTCATGGTTACCTAGTCTCGCACGCGACCCACGGAACTCAGATCAACCGCGACGGCGACAGTTGCGACTGTCACGGCTGCTCCCGCCCTTCCCCACCCCGTCCCGCGTCCCTGCCCGACCTCCCGCCCGGCACGGCGCGATCCCGCACCTCCGGTCCCCGGTACGAGGCCTGCCCGGCGGCTGCCGGGACACGGGGTGCGGGATCGCGGTGGAGCGGGATCGCGAGGTGGGGACGGGGTCAGAAGCGGGCGGGTTCGCGGTAGACGCCCCACTCGGCGCGCAGGGCGTCGCAGATCTCGCCGAGGGTGGCCTCCGCGCGGACGGCGTCCAGCATGGCCGGGATCATGTTGCCGTCGGTCCGGCCGACGGCGACCATCCGCTCGATGGCGGCCTTGACGGCGGCGTCGTCGCGGCCGGCCTTCCGCTCGGCCAGCACCCGGCGCTGCTCCAGCTCCACCTCGTGCGAGATGCGCAGGATCTCCAGGTCCTTGGCGACCGTGCCGGTGTGGCAGTTGACCCCGACGATCCGCTTGTCGCCCTTCTCCAGCGCCTGCTGGTAGACGAAGGCGGACTCGGCGATGTGGCCGGTGAACCAGCCGTCCTCGATGCCGCGCAGGATGCCGGAGGTCATCGGGCCGATCCGGTGCGGACCCTCCCCGCCGAGCTGCCGGATCCGGGCGAAGATCTCCTCCGCCTCGGCCTCGATCTTGTCGGTGAGCGCCTCGACGTACCAGGACCCGCCCAGCGGGTCCGCCACGTTGGTCACCCCGGTCTCCTCCATCAGCACCTGCTGGGTACGCAGGGCGATCTCGGCGGACTCGTCGGTGGGCAGCGCCAGGGTCTCGTCCAGGGCGTTGGTGTGCAGCGAGTTGGTGCCGCCGAGCACCGCCGCGAGCGCCTCCACGGCGGTACGCACCACGTTGTTGACCGGCTGCTGGGCGGTCAGCGACACCCCGGCGGTCTGCGTGTGGAACCGCAGCCAGAGCGCCTTCTCACTGGTCGCGCCGTAGACGTCGCGCAGCCAGCGGGCCCAGATGCGGCGGGCGGCCCGGAACTTGGCGATCTCCTCGAAGAAGTCGACGTGCGAGTCGAAGAAGAAGCTCAGGCCGGGCGCGAAGACGTTGACGTCGAGTCCCCGGGAGAGCCCCAGCTCGACGTAGCCGAACCCGTCGGCGAGGGTGTACGCCAACTCCTGCGCGGCGGTCGAGCCGGCCTCGCGGATGTGGTAGCCGGAGACCGAGAGCGGCTTGTAGCGCGGGATCTCCCGGGCGCAGTACTCCATCAGGTCGCCGATCAGGCGCAGGTGCGGCTCCGGGTCGAAGAGCCACTCCTTCTGCGCGATGTACTCCTTGAAGATGTCCGTCTGCAAGGTGCCGTCCAGGGTGGACAGGTCGGCGCCCTGCCGCTCGGCGGCCACCAGGTACATGCAGAACACCGGCACGGCCGGCCCGGAGATGGTCATCGACGTGGTGACCCCGGCCAGGTCGATGCCGTCGAAGAGGGTCTCCATGTCGGCGGCGGTGTCGATGGCGACGCCGCAGTGGCCCACCTCGCCGAGCGCCTGCGGGTCGTCGGAGTCCCGGCCCATCAGCGTGGGCATGTCGAAGGCGACGGAGAGGCCCCCGCCGCCGGCGCCCAGGATCATCTTGTAGCGCTCGTTGGTCTGCTGGGCGTTGCCGAACCCGGCGAACTGCCGGATCGTCCAGGTCCGCCCGCGGTAGCCGGTCGGGTAGAGGCCCCGGGTGTACGGGTACTCGCCCGGCCAGCCGATGCGCTCGAAGCCCGGGTAGGCCACGCCCTCCGGCGGCCCGTAGACCGGGTCGACGGGCATCCCGGAGAGCGTGGTGAAGTCGGCGTCCCGCTTGCGCGCGGCGTCGTAGCGGGCCTGCCAGCGCGCCCGTCCGGCGGCGATCTCGTCGGCGTTCATCGGCGGGGCTCCTCCTCGAGTCCTCGACTGCACTGCGAGTGTAGAGCCCAGACCTGAACGATCGCTAAGTAAGTTCGTACCGGCAGGTAACCTGGGCCGCCGGGCGCGTCACGCGACGGGCGCGGCGGGACCGCCCAGGGCCACGTCGTCGACCCTGATGTTGACCTCGTCGACCCGCAGCCCGTACGCCTCGACCGCCCCGGCGACCTGCGCCCGGACCTCGGCGGTCACCTGCGGCACCGCCCGGCCGGCCTCGATCACGATGACCAGGTTGACCACCGCCGCGCCGTTCGTCACGTGGGCCGAGCAGCCGCGCCGGGCGTCGCCGACCTGGTCGAGCCCGACCTTGTCGAGCACCGCGTTGAAGAACCGGGCCACGTCGCCGCCCAGCTCGACCACCCCGGGCACGGACCGCGCGGCGGCCACCGCGATCTTCTCCACCACCTCGTCGGAGACGAGCGTCGTCCCGCCCGGCACCGCGTCCGGCGTCACCGACAGCTCCTGCGTCGCCTCGTCGCCCATCGTCTCCCCACTCCGCCGCGCACCGCCCCACGCCGACCGTGCAGCGGTGCGAGCGTACTAGCTCGACGGGCCCCTCAGGAGCCGAGTTGGGAGAGCAGTTCGTCGGCCGCCGCGTACGGGTCGAGGGCGCCCTCGGCCACCTTCGCGGCGAGCGCCGGCAGCTCCGTACCGTCGCGCAGGGAACCGATCCGGGCGCGGAGCACGCCCAGCGCGATCGCCTCGACCTCGGCGGCGGCCCGCGCCTCCTGGCGGCGACGCAGCTCGCCGTGCTCGACCAGCCAGGCGCGGTGCTTGTCGACGGCGGCGGCGATGTCGTCGATCCCCTCGCCCCGGGAGGCGATCGCGCGCACCACCTGCGGCCGCCAGTCGCCCGGGCCGCGCTCGCCCAGGGCGATCATGCCCTGGATGTCGCGGTAGGTGGCGTCGGCGCCGTCCCGGTCGGCCTTGTTGACCACGAAGACGTCGGCGATCTCCAGGATGCCGGCCTTGACCGCCTGGATCGCGTCGCCCATGCCGGGGGCGAGCAGCACCAGCGTGGTGTCGGCCAGCGAGGCGACCTCCACCTCGGCCTGCCCGACGCCCACGGTCTCCACCAGCACGACGTCGCAGCCGGCGCCCTCCAGCACCCGCACCGCCTGCGGCGTGGCGGCGGACAGCCCGCCCAGGTGGCCCCGGCTCGACATCGACCGGATGTAGACGCCCGGGTCGGTGGCGTGGTCCTGCATCCGGACCCGGTCGCCGAGGATCGCCCCGCCGGTGAACGGGCTGGACGGGTCGATGGCCAGCACGCCCACCCGGTGGCCGCGGGCGCGCAGCGCCCGGACCAGCTCGTTGGTGGTGGTCGACTTGCCCACCCCGGGCGAGCCGGTCAGCCCGACCACCTGGGCCTGGCCGGCGTACGGCGCGAGGGCCGCCGCGATCCGCGGCAACGTCTCGTCGCCCGACTCGACCAGGGTGATCAGCCGGGCCACGGCGCGCGGATCGCCCGCGCGGGCCCGCTCGACCAGCATCGGCACGTCCCGGCTGCGGCGCACCGGGGGTGCGCCGGCCGCCGGGACGTTGTCGACGATCTCGCTCACTGTGCTGCCTCTACGGGATCGGCCGGCCGGCGGTCAGTGACCGCTCTCGCCGGGGGCCGGGACGTGGATGATCAGGGCGTCGCCCTGGCCGCCGCCGCCGCAGAGCGCCGCGGCGCCCGTGCCGCCGCCCCGGCGCTTGAGCTCCAGCGCGAGGGTGAGCACCAGCCGGGCGCCGGACATGCCGATCGGGTGGCCCAGCGCGATCGCCCCGCCGTTGACGTTGACCTTGTCCGGGCTGATCCCGAGGTCACGGGTGGACTGGATGCCCACCTGGGCGAACGCCTCGTTGATCTCGATGAGGTCCAGGTCCTCGATGCCGAGCCCGCCCTTCTTGAGGGCGTGCTGGATCGCGTTGGACGGCTGCGAGTGCAGGGAGTTGTCCGGGCCGGCGACGTTGCCGTGCGCGCCGATCTCGGCCAGCCAGGTCAGCCCCAGCTCCTTGGCCTTGGCCTTGCTCATGACGACCACCGCGGCGGCGCCGTCGGAGATCGGCGAGGAGCTGCCGGCGGTGATGGTGCCGTCCTTGGCGAACGCCGGGCGCAGCTTCGCCAGCGACTCGACGGTGGTGTCCGGGCGGATCCCCTCGTCCTCGCTGATCACCAGCGGGTCGCCCTTGCGCTGCGGGATGACCACCGGGGTGATCTCGTCGGCGAAGTGGCCGTTCTTCTGCGCGGCGGCGGCCCGCTGGTGGCTGGTCGCGGCGAACGCGTCCTGCTCCTCGCGGGTGATGCCGTGCCGCCCGTTGTGCCGCTCGGTGGACTCCCCCATCGCGCAGCTGTCCCAGGCGTCGGTCAGCCCGTCGAGCGCCATGTGGTCCTTGACCACCACGTCGCCGTACTTGTAGCCGCCGCGCTGGCCGAGCAGCAGGTGCGGGGCGTTGGTCATGGACTCCATGCCGCCAGCGACGACGACGTCGAACTCGCCGGCGCGGATCAGCTGGTCGGCCAGGGCGATCGCGTCCAGGCCGGAGAGGCAGACCTTGTTGACGGTCAGCGCCGGCACGGACATCGGGATGCCGGCCTCGACCGCCGCCTGGCGGGCCGGGATCTGTCCGGCGCCGGCCTGGAGCACCTGCCCCATGATCACGTACTGGACCTGCTCGGGGGCGACGCCGGCCCGCTCGAGCGCCGCCTTGATCGCGATGCCGCCGAGCCTGGTCGCGGGGAGGTCCTTGAGGTTGCCCAGCAGGCGCCCCATCGGGGTCCGCGCGCCGCTGACGATCACCGAAGCCATGCCTGCCTCCGAGGGGGTGCCGACCTGTACGCCTTAACGATTGTTCGGTCAGACTAGCGTCATGGCTGAGAACTCCCCCGTCGAGACCGCTGCCGACTATGTCACAGACATCGGCCTGCGCCGCATCGACCACGTCGGGGTCGCCGTCGCCGACCTGGACGCCGCGATCGACTTCTACCAGCGCACCTTCGGGATGCGCTGCGTGCACACCGAGGTGAACGCCGAGCAGGGCGTACGCGAGGCGATGCTGGCCGTCGGCCCGGACGCCGAGGGCGGCTGCGTGCAGTTGCTCGCCCCGCTGACCCCGGAGTCGACCATCGCCAAGTTCCTCGACAAGAAGGGCCCGGGCGTGCAGCAGGTGGCGTACACCGTCGAGGACATCGACGCCGCCTGCGCGAAGCTGCGCGAGCGGGGCGTGAAGCTGCTCTACGACACCCCGAAGCGCGGCACCGCCAACTCGCGGGTCAACTTCGTCCACCCGAAGGACGCCGGCGGGGTGCTGGTCGAACTCGTCGAGCCCGCCGCCGGGCACTGATCCCCCGCCTCCGGCCCCCGCCGACCGGGCGGGGGCCGGGGGCCACTCCCCGGCTGGCGGAAGAGGGGCCGGGGGCCGCTCCCCGGCTGGTGGGAGAGGGCCGGAGGCCCCGCCGAGCGCGCCGGTGCGTGGTTCCGCCGCCGCCCGGGCACCTCCACGCATCGGCCAATGCAGTTTTTCACAGAGGACTTCCGGCCCTACCTACTGTTCAGTAACGTCCCGCCCCACAGGAGCGCGGCCGGTACCGGATGTGTCGGATGCCGACATGGCGGTGGCCCGCACCGACGCCGACGATGGCAGCACCCAGGCCCGCGTGGGCGGGGTGCGGACGAACGGGAGGTCGACGTGCAGGACATCCTCGAAGCGATCATGGCGGCGGAGGGATCCGACCAACCCGCACGGGAGCTCGCCGGGATCGGCGGCCTACCGGTACCCGAGACGTACCGCGGCGTGGTGGTGCGCGCCGACGAGACCCGGATGTTCGACGGCCTGGCCACCCGGGACAAGGACCCACGCAAGGCGCTGCACGTGCAGGAGGTGCCGACGCCGGAGCTGGGCCCGGGCGAGGCGCTGGTCGCGGTGATGGCGAGCGCGATCAACTACAACACGGTCTGGACCAGCATCTTCGAGCCGCTGCCGACCTTCAAGTTCCTCCAGCGCTACGGCCGGCTCTCCGAGCTGACCCGCCGGCACGACCTGCCGTACCACGTTGTGGGCTCCGACGCCGCCGGCGTGGTGCTGCGCACCGGGCCCGGGGTGACGAAGTGGAAGGCCGGCGACGAGGTCGTCGCGCACTGCCTCTCCGTGGAGCTGGAGGACGCGGCCGGGCACGACGACACCATGCTGGATCCGCAACAGCGGATCTGGGGCTTCGAGACCAACTTCGGCGGCCTGGCCGAGCTGTGCGTGGTCAAGGCCAACCAGCTGATGCCCAAGCCGCGCCACCTGAGCTGGGAGGAGGCGGCCAGCCCGGGGCTGGTCAACTCGACGGCGTACCGGCAGCTGGTGTCGCACCACGGGGCGAACATGAAGCAGGGCGACGTGGTGCTGATCTGGGGCGCCTCCGGCGGCCTCGGCGGCTACGCCACCCAGATGGCGCTCAACGGCGGCGCGATCCCGGTCTGCGTGGTCTCCTCGCCGGAGAAGGCGGAGCTGTGCCGGAAGATGGGCGCCGAGCTGGTGATCGACCGCACCGCCGAGGGCTTCCGCTTCTGGTCCGACGAGCAGACCCAGGACCAGGACGAGTGGCGCCGCTTCGGCGAGCGCATCCGCGAGCTGACCGGCGGCGACGACCCGGACATCGTCTTCGAGCACCCCGGCCGGGAGACCTTCGGCGCCAGCGTCTACGTGGCCAAGAAGGGCGGCACCATCGTCACCTGCGCCTCCACCAGCGGCTACCTGCACCAGTACGACAACCGCTACCTCTGGATGCACCTGAAGCGGATCATCGGCAGCCACTTCGCCAACTACCGCGAGGCGTGGGAGGCCAACCGGCTCGTGGCCCTGGGCAAGGTCCACCCCACCGTGTCGAAGACCTACGCGCTGGAGCAGACCGGCCAGGCCGCGTACGAGGTGCACCGCAACGCGCACCAGGGCAAGGTCGGCGTCCGCTGCCTGGCCCCGACGGACGGCCTCGGCGTACGCGACCGCGAGCTGCGCTCCCGGCACGAGGACGCGATCAACCGGTTCCGCGGCCACTGACCCGAGGGACGAGGCGCCGTCGACCATTGCGGTGAACGGCGATTGCCTTTCCGCCTAGTGTCGGACGCTCATTCGAGCGATGCCGACCATGGCGCGACAAAGGGCCGCGGGGCACTCCCGCGGCCCTTTTCCATGTCACGCTCCGTGCCCTCTCCCCTGTCACGCTCCGTGCCGTCCGACCCGCCCGGGACCTGCCAAGATCGGCGATCTGCCCGGTCCTCGGCGGACCCGCAGTTGACCATGTAATGAGGACACGAAAGCTCGGCACCGCTCTTGCGAAGCACCCTGGGGGGTCTGCGAGTATGTCCCAATGCCCCAGCAGTCCTCCCCTCTTGCGTTCTTCGATAACGCGAACTCGCAGCCCGATTTCACCGTTGGCCTGCGCGGCTACAACACCCACCAGGTCGATGACTTCATCGGCCGGATGACGGCCGCGCTGACCCAGTCCGAGCAGGCCCGCGCCGAGGCCGAGCAGCGGATGAACGACGCCCAGCGACGGCTCCGCCAGGCCGAGCAGCGGATGAGCGCGCTGGAGCAGAAGCTCGCCGACACCAACAAGCAGCTCGAGGAGAACAGCCGGCCCACCCTCTCCGGCCTCGGCACCCGCGTCGAGCAGATCCTGCGGCTGGCCGAGGAGCAGGCCAACGACCACCGCAACGAGGCCAAGCGCGAGTCGGAGGGCATCCTCTCCGCCGCCCGCCTCGAGGCGCGCGAGATCACCGACAAGGCGCGCGCCGAGGCGGCGGCCATGAAGGCCAACGCCGAGCGGGAGGCGGGCAGCGTCCGTACCGCCGCCGAGCGCGAGGCCGCCGAGGTCCGCGTCCAGGCCCGGCGCGAGGCCGACACGCTGCGCGCCGACGCCGACCGGGAGACCAAGCAGCTGCGCACGGTCACCGCCCACGAGGTCGCCGAGCTGAAGTCCACCGTCGAGCGCGAGGTCGCCACCCTGCGGGCCACCGCCGAGCGGGAGATCACCCAGCAGCGGGCGAAGGCGGCCCGCGAGGCCGAGGAGAAGCGCGCCGAGGCGACCAAGCTGCTCACCGACGCCCGCGACAAGCGCGACAAGGACCTCCAGGCCCTGGAGCTCCAGCTGGCCGAGCGCCGGGAGAAGGCCGAGCGCGAGGAGTCCGAGCGGCACGCCGCGCAGGTGGCCCAGACCCAGAAGCTGGTCAGCGAGGCCGAGCAGCGGGCCCACGCCGCGCAGGAGCGGGCCAAGGAGATCGAGCAGCGCGCCGAGGCCCGCCGGGTCGAGTCGGAGCGCACCGCCAACGAGACGGTCGACAAGGCCAAGGCGCTGGCCGACAAGACCCTCACCGAGGCGAAGGCCGAGTCGAAGCGCCTGCTCACCGAGGCGCGCACCGAGGCCGAGCTGACCACCCAGGCGGCCCGCCGCGAGGTCGAGGACCTCACCCGGCAGAAGGACGCCGTCACCTCGCAGCTCGGCCAGATGCTCTCCGGCCTCGCCGGCATCGTGCCGGGCGTGCCGGGCGTGCCGGCCGCGCCGGCCAAGCCGGAGGCGAAGAAGGCCGACAACGCCGACGAGCGGGTGGCCGCGGAGACCGCCAACTGACCCGACCGACCCACCCGACCGGGGCATGATTTCCACGGCGCGGGGTGACACCGGGTGACCGGTGCGCCCCGCGCCGTACGCTTTTTCCCGCCAACCGAATTGCCCGGGCGTGTCGGCAGTGAAGTAGGTCCTATCCGGGGCGTCCGTATCGCCCCAGCCGGACTGGAGCCGTGTGAGGATGGGGGCATGTCGCACGGCGAGGAACTGTTCGCTCTCGGCGGGGATGTGACCACGGAGCCCAGCTTCGAGTCCGCTCTGCGGGGGTACGAGAAACGACAGGTCGACCGGTACGTCGCTCGCGCGGAGCACGAGATCGCGGCCCTGGCGGCCGAGCGGGAACAGGCCTACACACAGATCCACAAGCTGGCCGGCCAGGTCGAGGTGCTCCAACGCGACCTCGCCCAGGCGCGCAAGTCGTCCGGGGCGCTGGAGAACGTCTCCTACCGGCACCTGGGCCCCCGGGTGGAACAGATCCTCACCATCGCCGAGGAGCAGGCCGACGCGATCCTGGCCTCCGCCAACGAGGAGATCGAGGCTCGCCGGGCCGCCGCGGAGCACATCGTCGACGAGGCCCGCGAGCAGGCCGCCACCGCCCTCAAGGACTTCGAGATCGCGCTGGCCGCCCGCCGGACGGAGGAGGAGCGGCACACCGCGGCCCGCAGGGCCGAGGCGGACGCCGCCGTCCGGACCGCCAAGGACGAGGCCGCCCGGCTGCGCAAGGCCGCCCAGGAGGCGCTCGCGAAGGCCCAGCAGGAGGCCACCCAGCTGCGCGACGCGGCCAAGGAGATCCACCAGCGGGCCCAGCAGGAGGCGACCAGGCTGCGCGAGGCCGCCAAGGAGGCGCACGCCAAGGCCCAGCAGGAGGCCACCCAGCTGCGGGAGGCCGCCAAGGAGGTGCACGCCAAGGCCCAGCAGGAGTCCAAGCGCCTGGTCGACCAGGCCACCGAGGCGGGCCGGGCCACCCACGCCAAGGCGCAGCGGGACGCCAAGCAGATCATCGACGACGCCGCGAGCGCCGGCCGGGCCACCCGCGAGAAGGCCCGCCAGGAGGCCGAGCGGCTCACCACCCAGGCGGCCGAGACGGCCAAGCGCAACCGCGCCGAGACCGAGGCGTACGTGCAGCGGATGCGCACCGAGACCGAGGCGTACGTGCAGCACGCCCGGGCCCAGACGCAGCAGGAGCTGGGCGCCTGGCGGGCCGGGGTCGAGCAGGAGGTCAACAGCCGGCGCGAGGCCGCGGACCGCGAGCTGACCCAGCGCCGCGCGGCGGCCGAGCAGGAGTTCACCAAGCGCCGCGACGAGCTGGAGAAGCAGTACAAGACCCGGCTCGCCGAGCTGGAGAAGCAGCACACGAGCCGGCACGACGAGCTGGAGTCCGGGTTCGAGTCGCGCCGCGCCGCGCTGGAGGCGGAGTACACCGCCCGGAAGAACGAGATCGAGCAGGGTGCCGCCGCCGTGCGCCAGGCCGCCGAGCAGGACGCGCTGACGATGCGCCGGCAGGCCGAGGAGGAGGCCGCGGCGCTGCTCGGCCGGGCCGAGTCGGAGGCGGCCGACAAGCGCCGCAAGGCCGACGAGCACGTCGCGACGTCGCGGCGGCAGTTCGAGGAGTACGCGGCCACGACGCAGCAGCACCTCGCCACCACCCAGCAGCACCTCGCCGCCACGCAGCAGGAGGCCGCCGCCAGCCGTCAGCAGCTCGCCCAGGTGATGCTGGAGATCGCCCAGGCCCAGCAGGAGCTGGCCGACCTGCGGCAGGAGACCTGGAAGTCCCGGCAGGAGTCCGACGAGCTCCAGCGGCAGGTGGCGGAGCTGCGGTTGGGTCGGCTCGCCGCGGCCGACCGGCCGGGCGGGACGGACGGTGCCGCCGCCCCGGTGGTGGCGGACGGCAAGCCGGCCACGGCGAACGGCGGCAGGCCCCGCCCCGACACGGACAAGCCCCCGGCCGACAAGACCCCGGCGGGCGCGGGCACGACCCCGATCGGCGCGGGCACGGACAAGGTGGACAGGACCCCGGCGGGCGCGGGTGCAACCACGGCGGGATCGGGCACGGCCCCGACGGAAGCGGCCAAGGCGGATGCGGCCCTGTCCTCCTCGGACGGGAAGCCCGCCGCCGGCAAGGTGGAGCCGGAGGACGCCGGGCAGCCGGCCAAGGGCCGGATCGAGCCGGCCGACGCCGGGCAGCCGGCCAACGGCAAGGCCACCGTCACCACCGTCGACGGGGGTACGGCCAGCGCCGGCGTGGACGGGGAGCCGACCGTGGCGGCGATGCCTGGCGAGGGAGGTCGGGGCGCCACCCCGACGAAGATCACCAGCACCGGCGAGAACGGTAAGCGCCCGGCGAAGCCGACCACCGACGAGCGCAGCGCCAAGCCGAGCAAGGTCGTCGTCGAGAAGGACTGACCCTCGGACCGCTCCACCGCCCGACGACCCGGACCATCGGGCGGATCTTGGAAGGATCGGGCCCCTATAGGGGCCGTGCCGTACCAAGATCTCAGGACTTCGGTCCTGCCCGCACCCAGAGGGTGCGCAGAGAGGTGGCGTTGGCTGGTCCCGGTGGCACAGCCGGGTCGAGTGGCACCGCCCGAGTGGGTGGTACGGCGCGGGCGGGTGGTACGGCTCGGGCGGGTGGCACGGTCGGGCCTGCGGCGTACGCTCCCGGGTGGGATCCGCCGACGTGAGCCGTGGTCGGGCCGTCCCACGGGTATCGATCCAGGGAGGTCCGATGGCGGACGACGGACCGATGGCGTCGAGCGGCGACCGGGAGCCCGACCGCGCCCCGGCACCGGGCGACAGGAACCGGAAGCCGGAGCACGCCACCGCGCCCGAACACGCCGACCGGACGACAGGCACGGCGGGCACGAGAGACACGACGAGCACGACCGGCACGTCGGACGACGGCGAGCCGGCGGGGAACGGGTCGAGCCGGTTCGGTACGCCGGGGCGGCCGCTGAAGCGCAGCAGCTTCCTGGTCGGCTTCACCGGCGCGGCCGGGGTGCTGCTCGCGTACGCCCTCTATCTGGGCCTGCGCAACGCGGCCGGCATCCTGGTCCTGGTGGTCATCGCGCTCTTCCTTGCCGTCGGCCTGCACCCCGCGGTGGTCCGGTTGCGGTCCTGGGGGCTGCCGCACGGGCTCGCCGTGGCGGTGGTCGCGCTGACGGTCGTGCTGCTGCTCTGCGGTGGCCTGTTCGCCCTGGTGCCGCCGATCGTCACGCAGACCGGGCAGTTCATAGAGCAGCTGCCGAGCTACCTGGAGTCGTTGCGCCGCAACGAGACGGTCAACGACCTGGTGGAGCGGTACGACCTGATGGAGCGGGTGCAGAGCGCGGCGAACGCGGACACGGTCGGTCAGGCCCTCGGCGGGGTGCTCGGCGGCGCCCAACTGATCTTCGGCACGGTCTTCCGGGGGCTGACCGTGCTGGTGCTGACCATCTACTTCCTGGCCTACTTCGACCGGCTCCGCGACCTGGGCTACTCGCTGGTGCCCCGCTCGCGCCGGGAGCGGGTACGGCTGATCGGGGACGAGATCCTCACCAAGGTGGGCGCGTACATGGTGGGCGCGCTCAGCATCGCGGTGCTGGCCGGGGTGTCCACGTTCGTCTTCGCGCTGATCGTCGGCCTGCCGTACCCGTTCGCGCTGGCCGTGGTGGTCGCGGTGACGGACCTCATCCCGCAGATCGGCGCGACCCTCGGCGCGGTGATCGTCAGCCTGGTCGGGTTCGCCACGGACCTGCCGGTCGGCATCGCCTGTGCGGTGTTCTTCCTGATCTACCAGCAGGTGGAAAACTACCTGATCTATCCCAAGATCATGCGCCGGTCGGTGTCGGTCAACGAGGTGGCCGCCCTGGTGGCGGCCCTGCTCGGGGTCTCCCTGCTGGGCGTGGTGGGCGCGCTGATCGCGATCCCGGCGGTGGCCGCGCTCCAGCTCATCCTGCGGGAGGTGGTCCTGCCCCGGCAGGAGTCCCGCTGACCCCAACCCCCGCCCGGTCGGCCACGGGTGGACCGGCCGGCCGGGCCGCGACGGGAGGGTGGGTCAGCCGGCCTGGCCGGCGGGCGGGCCGGGCACCGGGCGGTCCGCGAAGGAGGCCACCGTGCGGTCGGCGTACGCGCTGACGTCGCCGGTCTCCATCGGGCCGTCCCAGGTGGTCGGCAGCGGCACGGCGGCGGCCGGGTTGACCCGGCGGACCACCTCGTCCAGCACGGTCTCGGCGTCGCCGACCCAGAGGTGCTTCGCCCCGGGCACCCCGACCACCTCGGCCTGCGGCACCGGCGCGAAGCGCTCCCGGGCCTCGTCGGGGCGCAGGTAGTCGTCGAACTCGGGCACCAGCGCGGTCAGCGGCTTGCCGGACTCCGTCCAGTGTTCCAGGTCGGCCGGGGCGGAGAAGCGCAGCGGCGGGGAGAGCAGGATCGCCCCGACGACGGCCGGGTCGCAGCCGTACTTGAGGGTCAGGTCCGTGCCGAACGACCAACCGAGCAGCCAGACGTTCGGCAGCTCGTGGAACTCGGCGTACTCGATGGCGGCGGCGACGTCGAAGCGCTCCCCGACCGCGTTGTCGAAGGCCCCCTCGCTGGTGCCGCGCAGGCTGGTGGTCCCCCGCGTGTTGAAGCGGAGCACCGCCAGGTCGGCCAGGGCCGGCAGCCGCCACGCCGCCTTGCGGAACACGTGGCTGTCCATCATCCCGCCGTGCGTCGGCAGCGGGTGCAGGCAGACGAGGGTGCCCACCGGGTCACGGTCCAGCGGACGGGCCAACTCGCCGACCAGCCGCAGACCGTCCGCGGTGTGCAGCTCGATGTCCTCGCGGTGCCCGGGCAGGATGGAGGACGCGCGGATCGGTGTGCTCACCCCACCAGTCTCGCCGGTGCGGCCGGGAACCGCCGGGCGGGGCGGAAACAGCGTGATCCAGATCGCTCAGCCGTAGCGGGGAGCACCGCGACCGCGCTGGACGACCGGCCCGCGCCGGTCCCGGGCCCGCCAGCACCCGCTGTGCCAGTGCCGCCGGTCGGTCAGGTCGCCCCGCCCGTCCGCCGGCCACGCCACCAGGTGCGCCACCCCGGGCCGGATCTCCTGGTCACAGCCCGGACAGCGGTACGTCTTGGTGGAGGCGCCGCCGCTGATGCCGCGTACCTGCCAGTCGCCGTCGCGCCACTGCTGCACCGAGGCGACGCCCTGCCGGGCCCGGTCGGAGTCGAGGTGCACGGCGTCATCGCGGCGGGGTCGGTTGCGACGGGGGCTCACGCTTGCCAAGCGTACGGGCCGGCGGCGAGACCGGCCCGGGGTGGGCGGGCCGGCCCCGCCGCTGGTCAGTCCCAGGTCTGCGGGTCACCGGGATCGGCGGCGACCTGCGCCCCGCCCAGCAGGACAGCGGCGTCCGCCTCGGTGAAGTCCCCGTGCGACCAGCTGAAATCGACGATCAGGTGGGCCTTCGGGATGCCGAGCAGCTCCAACTGGTCGCCCCGCGGGTAGAGGTAGGCGGCCCGGCCCCCGATCGTCCGGTTGCCCGCCGTACGGCCGGTGACCGTCGAGCGCGCGTAGTCGAACGCGACACGCGTCTCCGCTTCCCCGGGCCCGTTCACCACCAGCGACATGTGCAACGTGGCGGGGAAGGACCCCGCATCGACGGTGCACTGGTCCAGCCGGGCGCCGGCGGGCAGCGTGGTGAGCCGCACCGGCGCGACGCAGCGGCGCGCCTCACCCAACCGGAGGGCGCCGATCGCCACCTCGATCTCCTCGGCGGTCGTGGCGGTCACGGCGGCCCGGGCGTACAGGCCGGGGGCCGGTTGCCAGAGCCGGATCCAGACGGAGGTGCCGCCCTCCCGGTGCAGGCGGTCGCTGCCGTCGAAGACCGTCCCGCCCGTCATTCCGGTGGCCCCCGGCGGCAGCCCTTCGACCGCGTACTCCCACAGCGCGTCGGCGGAACGGGCCAGCGCGACGCTCACCGGCCGGCCACCGCCGACCTCGACGCGGATGCTCTCCACGCCGAACCCGACGTGCCAGCCCCGGTAGCGGGCGCGGGCCGGGTCGAACCCGAAGTGCAGCACCTGCGGATCCGTGCCGACCAGGTCGGGCCGGGCGGCCGCGCCGGGGACGTTCTCCAGCCGGGGCGGCGCGGCGGCGGCGGTTGGCGCGGCGGCGTCCGGCGGGCGTACCCGCTCCGGCAGGCCCACGCCGGTGGCGGCGGTGAACCCGAGCACCGCCGCCACGCCCAGCGCGACGCCCGCGCCGGCCCGACGGCGACGGCGGCGGACCCGTCCCGCGGCGACGGCACGGGCGGTGAGCAGGTCGGTGTCGACCGTTCCCTCGGCGCGTTCCCGCAGCGTCCGTACGATCCGTTCGTCGAGGTCGGTCACGCCCGGCTCCCGTTCGTCGCCGGGACGCCGTAACGCTCCCGGAGGTGGTTGAGCGCCCGCATGGCATGGGTGCGGACGGTGACCGGCGAGCAGCCGAGGATCTGGGCGATGGTCGCGTCGTCGAGGTCCTCGTAGTAGCGCAGCACGAGCACCGCCCGCTGGCGGTCCGGCAGCCCGAGGACGAGCTGCCACATGGCGTCCCGGTCGGCGGTCTCGCCGCCGAGGTCGCCGTGCTGGGGCCGTTCCGCGAAGTCGGCGGTGGCCAGCTCCCGGTTCGTCCGCCGGCGCCACCAGGAGTTGTTGGCGTTGACCAGCATCCGGCGCACGTACACGTCCGGCCGGTCCACCCGGGCGATCCTCCGCCAGTGCACGTACGCGCGGGTCAGGACGTCCTGGGTGAGGTCCTCGGCCCGGTGCTCGTCGCCCGTCAGCAGCCGGGCCAGCCGCATCAGGGCGGGGCCTCGGCTGCCGACGTACTCCTCGAAGGTCACACCATGCAGACGCCGTCACCGGCTGACGGTGTTGACCGGGTCAGCGACGGGTGTGGTCGCGGAAGCCCCGGCCGCTCTTGCGCCCCAGGTAGCCGGCCGTGACGAGGTGCTCCAGCAGCGGCGCGGGCGCGAAGCCCGGCTCGCGCAGCTCCAGGTAGAGCTCCCGCTGGATGGCCAGCGAGACGTCCAGGCCGACCACGTCGAGCAGCTCGAACGGGCCCATCGGGTAGCCGCAGCCCAGCTTCATGGCGTGGTCGATGTCGTCGGCGGTGGAGTAGCTCGCCTCCAGCATCTTCACGGCGTCGTTGAGGTACGGGAAGAGCAGCGCGTTGACGATGAAGCCGGACCGGTCGCCGCAGACCACGCCCGTCTTGCCCAGCGCGGCACAGACCGCGCGGGCGGTGGCGGTGGTCTCCGCCGAGGTGCGGATGGTCTCCACGACCTCGACCAGCGGCATGAGCGGCGCCGGGTTGAAGAAGTGCAGCCCGATCACGTCGGCGGGCCGCTGGGTGGCCATCGCGACGTCGATCACCGGCAGCGAGGAGGTGGTGGTGGCGAGCACGACGCCCGGCTTGCAGATCTCGTCGAGGCTGGCGAAGAGGGCCTTCTTGACGCTCAGCTCCTCGACCACGGCCTCGACGACGAGGTCGACGTCGGCGAGGTGGTCCAGCGTCGCCGACCAGTTGATCCGGCCGAGCGCGGCGTCCCGGTCCGCCTCGCTGAGCTTGCCGCGCACCACGCCCTTGTTGAGCGAGGTCTTGACCGCCTCGAAGACCTTGGCGGACTTCTCCGCGCCCCGGGTCACCGAGACGACCTCGTAGCCGGCCTTCGCGAAGACCTCGATGATGCCGGTGGCCATCGTCCCGGACCCGACGACGCCGACCTTCGCGATCGCGGCGGCGCCGGCGAGCGCGGCCTCCGTCGCCACCGGCGTCTGCTCGTCGGGTACGACGACCGGGGAGCCCGGCCGCTCGTAGGTGTAGAAGCCACGGCCGGACTTGCGGCCGAGCAGCCCGGCGGTGACCATCTGCTTGATCAGCGGCACCGGGGCGTGCCGGCGGTCCCGCCCGCCGCGCCGGTACATGGTGTCGAGGATCTCGTACGCGGTGTCCAGGCCGATCAGGTCCATCAGCGCCAGCGGGCCCATGGGCAGGCCGCAGCCGAGCTTCATGGCCGCGTCGATGTCCTCGCGGGTGGCGTAGTGCGCCTCGAACATCCCGACGGCGTGGTTGAGGTAGCCGAAGAGCAGCGCGTTGGCGATGAAGCCGGCCCGGTCGCTGATGGTGACGTCGACCTTGCCGAGCCGCTTGCAGAGCGCCTCCACGTCGGCGACCACGTCGGCGGAGGTGACCACCGTCCGGACCACCTCGACCAGCTTCATCACCGGGGCGGGGTTGAAGAAGTGGATGCCGATCACCTGGTTGGGACGGCTGGTGGCGACGGAGATCTCGGTGACGCTCAGCGACGAGGTGTTGGTGGCCAGGATCGCCTCGGGCTTGCAGACCCGGTCCAGCTCGGCGAAGATCCGCTGCTTGAGGTCCAGGTGCTCGGGCACCGCCTCGATGACCAGGTCCACCGCGTGCAGCGCGTCCAGCCCGACGGCGAACCGTACGCGGCTCAGCAGCGCGTCCCGGTCGGCCTCGGCGAGCTTGCCCTTGGCCACGGCCCGGTCCGTCGACCCGGTGAGGATGGCCCGGCCGCGTTCCAGCGCGTCCTCGGAGACCTCCACCGCGACGACGTCGACCCCGTTGCGCGCGAATACCTCGACGATGCCGGCACCCATGGTGCCCAGCCCCACAACGCCCACGCTGGTGAAATCACGCGCCACGACCAGCCTCCTCGATGCTCCGCACAGCCACGTTAACGACCATTAAGGTTATGCGCGCGAGTCTGCCACGTGACGCTGCGTTGTCGAGGCGCCGTGGGAAATTTCACGAGCCCAGCGGGCTGCGCGCACACCGTCCGGCGGGGCGGGTCGGCTCGCGGCCGGTCGGTCGCTCGCCAGCTCGCCAGCCGGTCAGGCCAGCGTGTCGGTAAGCCCCAGCAGCTCGGCGACGAACTCGGCCGGCCGCTCCAGGTGCGGGCTGTGCCCGCAGTCGGGCAGCAGCACCTCGCGGTACGCCCCGCCGGCCGCCGCGTAACGATCCAGCACCGCCCGGGTCTGCGCCACCATCGGCTGCGCCGGGCAGGCCGCCTCCCCCGGCCAGCCGGGCACCACGCCCAGCGAGCCCAGGTGGGCCAGGTCCATCATCGCGGTGTCCGAGACGATCACGTCGGCGTCCCCGTGGATCCAGGTGATCGCCGGCTTCCCGGGCACGGCGACCAGCTCGTCGGCGATCCGGAAGTGCGCCGGGGAGAGGGCGTTGAGCACGCCACGCCGCCCCGGGGCGGTGCCGGGCCAGTTCGCCGAGGCCACCGCCGTGCCGGGATAGTTGTCGTCACCGGTCGCGGTGGAGAGGAGGCTGTCCAGCAGCAGCTCCTCGTCGTCGCCGAGCGAGGCCGGGTCCGCCACGTAGGTGGCCCGCAGCACGGCGCGCGGGCTGGCCGGGCTGTCCACGCCCCGGTCGCCGGCGGCCAGTCGCCTGACGAAGTCCCCGTTGGCGGTGCCGCCGCCGGTGCCGGCGAAGTCGGGGGTGGTCGGCGTCCCTGCCAGGTCCCGGGTGCCGCCGTAGCCGTACGGCGAGACCGGAGCGGCGAGCAGCAGCGCGCCCACCCGGTCGGGGTGGTCGACGAGCAGCCGCATGGCCACCCCGCCGCCGAGCGAGTGGCCGACCACCACCGGCCGCGCGCCGGGGGCGAAGAGGGACGGCTCGTCGAGCAGCGCGGCGACGTCGTCGGCGAAGTCGCGCAGCCCCCGCGTCGCGTCCACCGGGGCGGTGTCGGTCAGCCCGTAGCCGCGCAGGTCGGGCGCGACCACCCGGAGGGTGGCCGGCAGTCGCCGCAGGAGCGGCTCCCAGAAGGCCGCCGACGAGCAGTTGCCGTGGATCAGCAGTACGGGAACGCCGTCCGGCGGCCCGGCCACCCGTACCGCCTGGGTGATGCCGTTCGCCGACACCTGCCGCTGTCCGGTCTCCATCCGCCGGATGCTGCCACGAGGGCGCCGGACGCGTCCATGGGCCGGCCCGCCACCTTCCCCGGCCCGGAGGTGTGCGCCGGCATCCGCCGTCGGCGCCGGTCAGGACGGCGCGGACGACCCCGCCGGAAGCGCCACCGGCGACACCGCGTCGACGGCCGGTGCGGCCTGCGCCGCGATCGGCAGCGGCAGGGTCGGGCGGCGGTCCCGGCGCGGCTCGCCGAAGCTGAAGCCCACCGGGTCGGTCCGCGCCACGCCCGGGTCGAAGACGCGCAGCTCGGTGCGGCCGAGCCGAATCACGTCCCCGTCGGCCAGCCGCTCCACGCCGGTGATCCGCCGGTCGTTCAGCCAGGTGCCGTTGGTGGAACCCAGATCCGCAAGGGCCGCCCCCTCGCCCGTCAGCCAGACCTCGGCGTGCCGGCGGCTCAGGTGGGCGTCGTGCACCACGATGTCGGCGGTCGACCCCCGGCCGATGACCTGCCGCTCAGGGCCCACCCGGACGCTCAGCCCCCGCATCGACCCACCGGCCACCGTCAACAACGGTCTCAGTTCCGGATGTTCCTCCATGGAATGTCAGCCTCCACCCCGCGCGGTCACCCCGCGCGTCAGCCTGCCACCACACGGTAGTCGCTCCCACCGCCGCATGGTCACCTCCGCGTCCCCGGCCGGACACCTCGCGTTCGGCGATTCGGCGCCCTCCGGCGGAAGAATCATCACAAGTCCGGCCGACCGGCGTCCACCCCGTTCCGCCGTCCCGCGGCCGGTCCGACCGGCGGGACCCGGCCGTCGCGGCCCTACCGGCGAGTAATTCTCGGGTCTAGACTTCCGCCATGACGGCTGTGCGTGTCCCGGGTACCCCGGTCATCGAGGACGGTCGGCTGGTGTCGACGAGCCCGGCGACCGGCGCGGAGGCCGGACGCCTGCCGGTCGCCACCGCCGAGGACGTCGGGCACGCCGTCGAGCGGGCCCGAGCAGCCGGCGAGTGGTGGGCCGGGCTCGGCTTCGGCGGGCGCAGGGAGCGGCTGCTGCGCTGGCGCACCCTGCTCGCCCGGCGGATCGAGGAGATCGCCGAGCTGGTGCACGTCGAGGGCGGCAAGCCGGTCGCCGACGCCGTCGTCGAACTCGTCAGCGCCGTCGAGCACGTCGACTGGGCGGCCCGCAACGCCGGCCGCGTGCTGGGCCCCCGCCGGGTCCGCTCGCGCCTCGTCCTGGCCGAGTTCTCCGCCCACCTCGAATACCAGCCGTACGGCGTCGTCGGCGTGATTGGCCCGTGGAACTACCCCGTCTTCACCCCGATCGGCTCCGCCGCGTACGCGCTGGCGGCGGGGAACGCGGTGGTGCTGAAGCCCAGCGAGTACACCCCCGTCGTCGGGCAGTGGCTGATCGACACGTTCGCCGAGGTGGTGCCGGAGCGGCCGGTGTTCACCGCCGTGCACGGGCTCGGCGACGTCGGTGCGGCGCTCTGCCGCTCCGGAGTGGACAAGGTGGCCTTCACCGGCTCGTCGGCCACCGCGCGGAAGGTGATGGCGGCCTGCGCCGAGTCGCTGACGCCGGTGCTGCTGGAGGCGGGCGGCAAGGACGCGATGATCGTCGACGCCGACGCCGACCTGGACGCCGCCGCCGAGGCGTGCGTCTGGGGCGCGCTGACCAACGCCGGGCAGACCTGCATCGGCATCGAACGGGTCTACGCGGTCGAGCCGGTCTTCGACGCCTTCGTCGGCAAGGTCGTCGAGCGGGCCGGCCGGCTGACCGTCGGCCCGGACGACGCGGACATCGGCCCGATCACCATGCCGAGCCAGGTCGACGTGATCCGCCGGCACATCGACGACGCGCTGGCCCGGGGCGGCCGGGCCGTGCTCGGCGGCGCGGACGCGGTGCAGCCGCCGTACGTGCGGCCGACCGTGCTGGTGGACGTCCCGGAGGACTCCGCCGCCGTACGCGAGGAGACGTTCGGGCCGACCCTGACCATCAACCGGGTCCGCGACGCCGACGAGGCCGTCGCCCGCGCCAACGCCCTGTCGTACGGCCTGGGGGGTTCGGTCTTCGGCCGGCGGCGCGCGGTGGCGATCGCCCGGCGGCTGCGCTCGGGCATGGCGTCGGTGAACTCGGCGCTGACCTTCGCCGGGATGTCCACCCTGCCGTTCGGCGGCGTCGGCGACTCCGGCTTCGGGCGCATCCACGGCGAGGACGGGCTGCGCGAGTTCAGCCGCGCCAAGGCCATCACCCGGCGGCGGGCCCGGTCGCTGCTGCCCTCGACGACCTTCGAGCGGACGCCGGCCGATGTCGCGCGACTCGTCAAGGCCATCAAGGTCATGCACGGCAGGTGACTGTCGGATAACCGATCATGAACACCCTCACGTGTGTCCAACGTGGTGGGAGCGGTACATTGCGTTAAATGCGCCCCCATCGATTGCGCTTCCACCTCGTCGACAGTGACCGGTCGTGGAGTGCCCGGCAGCGGCGTCGCCGCGCCGACTGGCTGGTCCGGACGTTCCCTGACCTGGAAAAGATGCACGTCATCGACCTGGGTGGCCGGCTCGGCACCTGGACCCGGGCCGAGGTGCGGCCGGCGCGCGTACACGTGGTCAACCTGGAGCGACCGCCCACGGACGTGCCGGAGTGGGCGGAGGTCGACCGGGCCGACGCCTGCGACCTGCCGGCCCGGATCACCGCGCGCCGCTACGACCTGGTCTTCTCCAACTCGGTGCTGGAGCACGTCGGCGGGCACGAGCGGCGGCTGCGCTTCGCCGACGCCGTGCGCAACCTAGGCGACCGGCACTGGGTGCAGACGCCCTACCGCTACTTCCCCATCGAGCCGCACTGGATCGCGCCGGGGATGCAGTTCCTCCCCGTGCGGCTGCGGACCGCGTTCGCCCGCCGCTGGCCGCTCGGGCACAAGCCGACCCGCAGCCACGAGGCCGCCATCCACCAGGTGCTCTGGACGGAGTTGCTGGACCGCTCGCAGATGCGGCACTACTTCCCCGGCTCGCGGATCCTCGTCGAGCGGGTCGCCGGCCTGCCCAAGTCCCTGATCGCCGTCCGCGCGGACGGCCCGCCGGAGCCGCCCCGTTGACGTTGCGGCGGGCCCGGCCCCCGGCGTCCCCGCGATGCCGCGAGGGCGGTCCGTCAGAACAGGGTGAGCTCGTCGCGCTCGATGCCGCGCAGCTTGTCGTAGTCGACGACGACGCAGCGGATGCCCCGGTCCGTGGCGAGCACCCGGGCCTGCGGCTTGATCTCCTGCGCCGCGAAGACCCCGGCGACCGGCGCGAGCAGCGGGTCGCGGTTCATCAGCTCCAGGTACCGGGTGAGCTGCTCCACGCCGTCGATCTCGCCGCGCCGCTTCACCTCCACGGCCACGGCGCCCTGGTTGGCGTCCCGACAGAGCAGGTCGACCGGGCCGATCGCCGTCATGTACTCCCGGCGGACCAGCGTGAACCCCTCGCCGAGCGCTTCCGGGTTGGCCGCCAGCAGCTCCTGGAGGTGCGCCTCCACGCCGTCCTTGCGCAGGCCCGGATCGACGCCCAGCTCGTACGAGGTGTCCTGGAAGATCTCCTCCAGGGTGATCCGCAGCTCCTCCCCCGCCTTGTTGACGACCCGCCAGACGCCGGGGGCCTCCTCCAACCGGCAGGGCGGGCTCATCCAGTTCAACGGCTTGTACGCCCGGTCGTCGGCGTGGATCGACACCGACCCGTCCGCCTTCACCATGAGCAACCGGGTGGCCGGCGGCAGGTGGGCCGAGAGCCGTCCGACGTAGTCCACCGAGCACTTCGCAATGACCAACCGCACCCGACGAGGGTAGCCGAGACCCCGGCCCGCGCCACCGAGCGGCACTGGCGCGCCGGTGCGATGCTGAGACGGTGCTCGAAGTTCTCACCGGTACCGGTCTCGCCGCCTCGGCGGGGTTGAACGCGTACATCCCCCTGCTCACCATGGGTCTCCTGGCCCGCTACACCAGCCTGATCGACCTGCCCGGCGGCTGGCAGTGGTTGGGCAACGGCTGGGTGATCGCGATCCTGGCGGTGCTGCTGGTCGTCGAGGTCGTCGCCGACAAGGTCCCGGTGGTCGACCACGTCAACGACGTCGTGCAGACCGTGGTCCGGCCGACCGCCGGCGGCCTGGCGTTCGGCGCCGGCTCGTCCTCGGAGACGGTGACGGTCAGCGACCCGGGCACCTTCTTCTCGTCCAGCCAGTGGGTCCCCGTGGTGGCGGGGGTGGTGATCGCCCTCGGCGTGCACCTGTTGAAGTCCGCCGCCCGGCCGGTCATCAACGCGACCACGGCCGGCGTCGGCGCACCCGTGGCCAGCACCGCCGAGGACGCCACCAGCGTGGCCATGTCGGTGGTGGCGATCATCCTGCCGGTGCTGGTGCTGGCGTTCCTGCTCGGGCTGGTCGTCTTCGTCTTCTGGTTCGTGCGCCGCCGCTCCGACCGTCGCCGGGAGCGTCAGGCGGCGCGGGCCGCCGGCTTCCGCGTCTGACGCATCCGGACATGCCGCTGGCCGGCACCCCGGGCGGGGTGCCGGCCAGCGGCGATCCGTCTACTGCTGTCAGCTGTTCCAGTGCTCGGCCACCAGGTCGGCGGCCTGCTGCTCCCACTGGGCGTAGTGGTCCGGGTACGCCGACACCTGCACCGTCTGCGCGGCCTTGGTCAGCGGCATGTCCTGCCACCCGTCGACCTGCTTGAGACCCTTCAGGAACGCCGTCGTCGAGTACTCCGGGTCGGTGATCTGCTCCACCGTGCCCCACCCGCTGGACGGGCGCTGCTGGAACAGGCCCTGCGAGTCGTGGTCGTTGCGGTCACCCAGGTGACCCAGGTTCTCCAGCTTCGACTCCTGCAACGCGGTCGCGATCGACACCACCGCGGCGCGCTCGTCCATGCCGGCCTTCTTCGTCGCCGCGATGATCGCCTTCACGTTGGCGACCTGCTCGTCGGACAGGTCGATACGCGACTGCGCGCCCTGCACGCCGTGGGGCACCAGCTTGCCCATGTCCGGCTTGTCGGCCTGCACCGCGACCGCCGTGATCGGCGAGCCCGCCTCGGCCTCGACACCGGAGTTGGCGTGGTTCAGCGGACCGGCAGCAAGACCACCGGCGACCGCCAGGCCAGCAATACCAAGAACGCTCTTACGCATGATCGTGTTCATCGGAGACGCTCCATTCGGGGGTCGGCACCCGCACCGAGGGGGATCGGCTACACGCGGGTGCAAGCACCGTCCGGCGCTCATGAACTCACGGGGGATCTCCGGCAACTCGTCCGGAGGAAGATCGGATCGGCCGCGCCCGCCGGATGCCTGACCGCGAAGGTCGAAGCCGTCTCGCGGGGCGGGAACCCCTCACGGGATGCCCTTACGCGGGCCGTGACCATGTGTAACCACCGCCGACCCGCCATCATTCCGGGGCCCAGGCCCGCCAGCCGTCGGACAGCGTGGCCTGGCCCACTCGGACGGGGTTGGCCCGCACTCGATCGGGGCCGGCCCGCGCCGCTCGGGAGGGGCACGGCCGGCGAGGGGAATGGCGGCCGGTCAGTCTCCCGCGACGGCGGTCTCGCTCGGTCGTACGCAGGGTGTAACGACCCCGCCCCCGCCACGATTCCGCCCCCACGATGCCCCCGGCCACGCCCACAAAAACGGACAAAGCACCCAGCACAGGTACCACCCAAACCGGACACCGGTCACAGTTGGATCCGCAGCCGCCCAGTCCGTTGGAGATCTTGGTAGGAGAGTGCCTCCATAGGGGCGTTTTCTTGCCAAGATCTCCGGTTTGAGCCCGGCGGACGAGCGGCGTCCACCCAGTGGACAGGGTCCACGCGCGCAGCCTGCTCAGGCAGCACGCTCGACAGCGGGCGCGCAGGAAACGTCAGGCGCTGACATCATCTCCCGGTGCACGTGAAGATCCCCCGCGTTCCGCTCGTCGCGACCCTCACCGCCGTCGTCGCCGCCGCGGCTCTCCTCGCCCTCCCGAGTCCGCTGCGCGCGCCGGCCGACGCCGGCATCGTCCGCATCGCGGCAACGGATAGCGCCCCGGAGACCACGGCCCCCGCCGCGCCCACGGGGACGGCGGCCCCGGCAGCACCGGAGACCACGGCGCCTGCCGCGCCCGCGGGGACGGTCCCCGGCGCGACCCCGGTCGGGACCAGGCCGCCCGTCGTCGACCACGGGCCGCGTACGGGGAACAAGGTGGCGCTCACCTTCGACGCCGACATGACGGACGCGATGCGGTACCAGCTGCGCAGCGGCGCGGTCCGGTCGTACGCGAACCTGAAGATCATCGACCTGCTGGAGCGGGAGCGGGTGCCGGCCACCTTCTTCCTCACCGGCAAGTGGGTGGAGCAGTACCCGGACGTGACCCGCCGACTCGCCGCGAACCCGCGCTTCGAGCTGGCCAACCACACGTACGGGCACCTGGCCTTCACGCCGGACTGCTACGGCCTGCCCCGCATCGCGGAGCGGGAGATGACCGCCGACGTGGCCCGCACGTTCGACGTGGTGGCCGCGTACGGGGGTCGGCAGACCCGGTACTTCCGCTTCCCCGGGCTGTGCCACGACAGGAAGGCGCTGGCCGCGCTGGCGCCGCTGGGGGTGACGGTGGTGGACGGCGACGTGGTCAGCGGCGACCCGTTCGCGAAGTCCTGGCGGCCGGTGGTCCGTGCCTCGCTGGACGGGGTGCGTCCGGGGTCGGTGATCGTCCTGCACGTGACGGAGGCGAACGCGCCGATGACGGACGAGGCGCTGCCGCACATCCTGGCCGGGCTGGCCGAGCGCGGCCTCGAGCCGGCCCCGCTGTCGGAGGTGCTCGGAGTGGGCTGAATCAGGCTCGACAAATCCCACAAAAGCCTAGAATCGGGGCACGACTCTATAGGAGGTCACCATGACCGCAGCAGTGGAGATGCCCCGCGTCCAGGAATGTGTCGTGGCGGCGTGCTCGTACAACCACACCAACGACTGCCACGCCTTCGCCATCACCATCGGCAGCCCGGACCACGCGCACTGCCACACCTTCGTCGAGATGCCGGCGGTCCGGGGCGGGGTCGACGGCGGCATGACCGCGCAGGTGGGTGCCTGCCAGCGCGCGGACTGCCAGCACAACGAGCAGCTGGAGTGCCGCGCGCCCGCGATCAAGGTCGGTCCCGACAACGACATGGCCGACTGCATGACCTACGTCAGCCGCTGACCCGGGCACAGGCCCCTGGCGACGCGTGCCCTCGCCGGGGGCCTTCCCTCAGCGCAGGCCGTTGGCCTCCCGGACCACCGTGACCAGGTCGTCGATGATCCCGGTCAGGGCGAAGTCCTTCGGCGTGAAGACCCGGGCCACCCCGGCGGCGCGGAGCTGCTCCGCGTCGCCGGCGGGGATGATCCCGCCGACCACCACCGGCAGGTCCGGCCGGCCGGCGGCGCGCAGGCCGTCCAGCACCGCCGGTACCGCCGCCAGGTGCGAGCCGGAGAGGACCGAGAGGCCGACCAGGTCCACGTCCTCCTCGACGGCGGCGGCGACGATCTGCCCGGCGGTCAGCCGGATGCCCTGGTAGACCACCTCGAAGCCGGCGTCGCGGGCGCGTACCGCGATCTGCTCCGCGCCGTTGGAGTGCCCGTCGAGGCCGGGCTTGCCGACGAGCAGCCGCAGCCGGCCGCTGCCCAGCTCGCGGGCGGTGGCGGCGACGCGCGCCCGGACGGCGGCCAGGGTGGCGTCCCCGCCGGCCCCGGCGGCGCCGGTCAGGCCGGTGGGCGCCCGGTACTCGCCGAAGACCTGGCGCAGCGCGCCGGCCCACTCGCCGGTGGTCACCCCGGCCCGCACGCACTCCAGCGTCGCCGGCATCAGGTTCGTCGTGGTCGCGGCGTCCGCGCGCAGCCGGGCCAGTGCCGCGTCGACCGCCGCGTCGTCCCGCCCGGATCGCCACCGGCGTACGGCCTCAGTGGCCGCCGCCTCGACGGCCGGGTCGACCTGCTCGACGGACTCGGCGCCGGCGGCGGTCAGCGGCGACGGCTCGGTCTCGGTGAACCGGTTGACGCCGACCACCACGTCGGCGCCGGACTCCATCCGGCGGCGGCGCTCGGCCAGCGAGGCGACCAGCGCGCTCTTGAGGTAGCCGGTCTCGACGGCCGCGACGACGCCGCCCATCTCCAGCACCTTCTCCAGCTCGATCCGGGCCCCGGTGACGATCTCCTCGACCAACGCCGTCATCACGTGCGAGCCCTCGAACAGGTCCGGGTACTCCAGCAGGTCCGACTCGTACGCGAGCACCTGCTGCATGCGCAGCGACCACTGCTGGTCCCACGGCCGGGGCAGGCCGAGCGCCTCGTTCCAGGCGGGCAGCTGCACGGCGCGGGCGCGGGCGTCCCGGGAGAGGGTCACGCCGAGCATCTCCAGCACGATGCGCTGGATGTTGTTCTCCGGCTGCGCCTCGGTCAGGCCCAGCGAGTTGACCTGCACGCCGTAGCGGAACCGCCGCTGCTTGGGGTTCTCCACCCCGTAGCGCTCGCGGGTGATCTCGTCCCAGAGCGCGCCGAAGGCCCGCATCTTGGCGATCTCCTCGACGAAGCGCACCCCGGCGTTGACGAAGAAGGAGATCCGCTGCACGACGTCGCCCATCCGCTCGGCGGGCACCTGCCCCGAGTCGCGGACCGCGTCGAGCACGGCGACGGCGGTGGAGAGCGCGAAGCCGACCTCCTGCACGGGCGTCGCGCCGGCCTCCTGGAGGTGGTACGAGCAGATGTTCACCGGATTCCAGCGCGGCATCTCGCGCAGCGTGTACGCGACGACGTCGGCGGTCAGCCGCAGCGACGCGGCCGGCGGGAAGATGTGGGTGCCCCGGGAGAGGTACTCCTTGATGATGTCGTTCTGCGTGGTCCCGGCGCAGCGGGACAGCTCCGCGCCCTGCTCGGCGCCGACCGTGCCGTAGAGGGCGAGCAGCCACATCGCCGGCGCGTTGATGGTCATGGACGTGTTCATGTCGGCCAGCGGGATGCCGTCGAAGAGGGCCCGCATGTCGCCGAGGTGCGCCACCGGCACACCGACCCGGCCCACCTCGCCGGCGGCGAGCTCGTGGTCGGGGTCGTAGCCGGTCTGGGTCGGCAGGTCGAAGGCGACCGACAGCCCGGTCTGCCCCTTCGCCAGGTTGCGGCGGAAGAGCGCGTTCGTCGCCGCGGCCGAGCTGTGCCCGGCGTAGGTGCGCATCACCCAGGGGCGGTCGCGCTCGGGCAGCCGGCCGGGGAGAGCCTTCTCGTCCATGGCGGGAGTCTAAGTTACCGTTCAGTCACCAGAGCTGTGGAAAACCACACAGCTCCATGGAGCGGAAACCCGGGTGCGAAGCGCCCGACATGGGCGCGACCACCACACCCCGGCCGGCCCGCCGCCGCGGCCAGGTCGCACACTTGACGCATGCATGACGAGCTGGCGATCTCCGTGCGGGGGCTGCGCAAGGCGTACGGGGACAACGTCGCCGTGGCGGGCGTGGATCTCGACGTCCACCGCGGCGAGGTCTTCGCCCTCCTCGGCCCCAACGGCGCCGGCAAGACGACCACCGTGGAGATCCTGGAGGGCTACCGGCGGCGCGACGCCGGCGAGGTGAGCGTCCTCGGCAGCGACCCGGCCCGTCCGGCCGCCGACTGGCGCTCCCGGGTGGGCATCGTGCTCCAGGGCACCGGCGAGTTCGACGAGCTGACGGTCGGCGAGGTGGTGCGCCACTTCGCCGGCTTCTACGCCGACGCGGACGACCCCGACAAGGTCGTCGAGCGGGTGGGGCTGGCCGGCAAGGCGAAAGCGCGTACGCACACCCTCTCCGGCGGGCAGAAGCGCCGGCTCGACGTGGCGCTCGGCATCGTGGGCCGCCCCGAGCTGCTCTTCCTGGACGAGCCGACCACGGGCTTCGACCCGGAGGCGCGCCGCGAGTTCTGGGAGCTGATCCGCGACCTGGCCGCCGCCGGCACCACCATCGTGCTCACCACCCACTACCTCGACGAGGCGGAGTCCCTCGCCGACCGGGTCGGCGTCATCGCGGGCGGCCGGGTGGTCGAGGTGGCCACGCCCGACCAGCTCGGCAACCGGCGCGAGGCCCTGGCGACGGTCTCCTGGCGTACGCCGGAGGGGGCGCGGGAGACGGCGGAGAGCGCGACGCCGACGGCGCTGGTGGCGGAGCTGGCAGCGCGCTTCGGCGGCGAGGTCCCGGGCCTGACCGTGACCCGGCCGACCCTGGAGGACATCTACCTGCGCATGATCGGACACCGATGACCACCACGACGACGCCGGCCGCGCCGGCCACCACGGCACCGGCCCGGCGCCCCGGCCCGGTCGCCCTCAGCCTGCGGCAGAGCCGGCTGGAGATCACCCAGTTCCTGCGCAGCCGGGAGTCCGTCGTCTTCACGATGGGCTTCCCGGTCATCATGATCCTGATCTTCGCGGCGATCTTCGACGACGAGATCGCCCCCGGCGTCAGCTACACGCAGTACTTCATCACCGGCATGATCGCCACGGGCCTGATGACGGTGAGCTTCCAGAACCTCGGCATCTGGATCCCGATCGAGCGGGACCGGGGGGTGCTCAAGCGCTACCGGGGCACGCCGATGCCGAAGTGGGTCTGGTTCGCCGGCAAGGTGATCATGGTCGTGGCGATCGGCATCGCCGAGACCGTGCTGCTGCTCGCGGTCTCGGTGGCGCTGTTCGACCTGGAACTGCCCGGGACCGCCGCGAAGTGGCTGACCTTCGGCTGGGTGTCGGTGCTCGGCGTCACCGCCTGCACGTTGTGCGGCATCGCCATCTCGTCGCTGGCCCGCACCGCCCGCAGCGGCTCGGCGGTGGTCACCCCGGTCGCGCTGGTGCTCCAGTTCATCTCCGGGGTGTTCTTCGTCTTCACCGAGCTGCCGACCTGGATGCAGCAGGTGGCGGCGCTCTTCCCGCTGAAGTGGATGTGCCAGGGCCTGCGCTCGGTCTTCCTGCCGGACGGCTTCGGCGCCCGCGAACCGGGCGGCTCGTTCGAGCTGGACCGGGTCGCCCTGGTCCTCGTCGCGTGGTGCGTGATCGGCCTGGTGCTCTGCCTGACCACCTTCCGCTGGACGACCAAGCGCGACGGCTGAGGTGTAAGGAAGAGCCCCCTGCTAACGCGTGGACGACGTGAGGGCGACGCCGAGCGGCGTACGGCAGTAGAGCACCTCGCGCCCGGACCGCCGCTTGCCGACGACGCCCGCGTCCAGCAGCACCCGCAGGTGGTCGCCCACCGTACCGAGGGAGAGCCCGGTCACCGCCACGAGTTGCGAGGTGCTCAGCGGCGTGTCCAGCCGGGCCAGGATGTGGGCCCGGTTCGCGCCGATCAGCCGGGCGAGCCCGTCGGGCGCCGGTGAGGTGGGATCCACCAGGATCCCGTGCACCGGGTACACCATCCCGAACCGGGTCGGCCTGTCCCAGACCACCCAGCCGCGACGGCAGTGCGCCGGGAGGAAGACCAACTGCTCGGCCTCGTCCAGCGACAGCGGCGGTGCCGGGTAGTCGTTGACCTGGAGCCGACCGTCGCCCAGCCAGCACACGTTGCGGTTGAGGTCGGCGAACACCCCGGCCCAGCCGCCCGCGCTCAGCGCGGCGGTGCGGGCCACGATGTCCGCCCGGAGCCGGCGCTCCCGCTCCGGCCACTCCGGCTCGACGGTGTGCGTCCAGACCCAGTCGAGCAGCTCCACCACCTGCCCGGCGAGACCGTCCGCCAGCAGCTCGGCGGCTAGCGGCTCCGGGCGGGTGGCGCGCAGGTCGGCCCGGATCCGCTCGTCGGACAGCCGCCCGACGGCCGCCAGCTCCGCCGCGAACGTCGGTACCGGCGCGGCGGGCGCGATGGTGAGGAAGTCCGCCGTCCACCGGGGGTGGAACGAGGCGGGCAGCAGCGCCCGGACCACCGGCCGACCGGCCAGCATCCGCCGGAACGCCGCGACGTGCGGCTCCCGCCAGGACCGCTGCCACGGGTTACGCGGGTAGTACAGTGCGCGCAGCGCGGCGACCGTGTCGACCATCGGCGAGACCGTGAAGCGGCTGCGCGCGAGGAGATCCGACGGCACCTGCCAGACGCCCATGTTTCGCCTCCAGACGTAACTCTAGGAGATCCACCCGGCACCCCACACGATCGGGCCCGTGAGAACGTACGCAGATCTGTTCGCGGTCCGGGAGTTCCGCAACCTGTTCCTGGCGAACTGCGCGGGAATCGCGGCGCACACGACGTCGGCGCTGGCGCTGGGCTCGCTGACCTACGCGTCGACCGGCTCGGCGCTGCTCACCGCGCTGAGCATGTTCGGCGCGCCGCTCGCCGGCGTGCTCGGCAGCCTGACGTTGCTGTCGGCCGCGGACAGCCTGCCGCCCCGCCGGGCGCTGACCTTCGCCGCCGTGCTGGTCGCCGTCGGAGCGGCACTCCAGGCGGTGCCCGGCCTGCCCCTGTGGGCCCGGTTCGCGATCATCTTCACCGGCGCGTACGTCGGGTCGATCACGGGCGGGGCCCGGTGGGCGCTGCTCACCGACATCCTGCCGACCGGCGCCTACGTGCTGGGCAGGTCCACCATGAACACGAGCGTCGGGGCGATGCAGATCGCCGGCTTCGGGCTGGGCGGCGTCCTGTTGTTCTGGCTGGACCCGTACGAGGTGTTCCTGCTCGCGGCGGTGCTGCGGGCGGTGGCGGCGGCAGTCGGGTGGTTCGGGATCTCGGAGCGCCCGGCCCGGACCACCGCCCGGACGACGGTCGGGCGCACGCTGCGGGTGAACCGGGAACTGTGGGCGGATCCCGGCCGCCGCTCGCTCCTGCTCAACCTGTGGGTGCCGAACGGCCTGGTCGTAGGCTGCGAGAGCCTGTTCGTGCCGTACGCCGAGGACCGGGCCGGCTTCCTTTTCGCCGCCGCGGCCCTCGGGATGCTGGCGGGCGACGTCCTGGTGGGACGGTTCCTGCCCGCGGGCCGGCGGGACCGGCTGGTCCCCGTCCTGCGGCTGCTGCTCGCCCTGCCCTACCTGGCCTTCGCGCTGTCGCCGGCGCTGCCGCTGGCCATGCTGGTCGCGGCCGTCGCCTCGGTGGGCTTCGCCGCCGGGCTGCCGTTGCAGGAGCGGCTGATCGTGCACTCGCCCGCCGAGATCCGGGGCCAGGTGCTGGGCCTGCACCACAACGGGATGATGGCCGCACAGGCGCTGTGTGCCGTGCTCGCCGGCACGGTCGCGGACCTGGTCCCGGCGGGCTGGGCCGTCGCGCTGCTCGCCACGGCGTCACTGGCGGCCACGCTGATGCTCACCGCCGGGCTGCGGCGGACCGCCCCCGCGCCGGTGGAGGCGGTCCGCTGAGCGGCCGGCTGCCGGTCAGTACGTGTAGAAGCCCTTGCCGCTCTTGCGCCCGAGGTCGCCGGCGGTGACCATGCGCTGGAGCAGCTCCGGCGGGAAGAACTTCTCGTCCGCCGTGTCGGTGTAGATGTTCTTCGAGGCGTGCAGCAGCACGTCCACGCCGGTCAGGTCCGTGGTGGCCAGCGGCCCCATGGCGTGGCCGAAGCCGAGGCGGCAGGCGGTGTCCAGGTCCTCGGCCGACACCACGCCCGACTCGACGAGCTTGACCGCCTCGACGACCAGGGCCGCGATCAGCCGGGTGGTGACGAAGCCCGCGATGTCCCGGTTGACCACCACGACCGTCTTGCCGATCTCCTCGGCGAACGACTTCACCGTGGCCAGGGTCTCGTCGCTGGTCTTGTAGCCGCGCACCAGCTCACAGAGCTTCATCATCGGCACCGGCGAGAAGAAGTGGGTGCCGACGACCGCCTCCGGGCGCTCGGTCACCGCGGCGATCTGCGTCACCGGGATGGCCGAGGTGTTGGTCGCGAGCACCGCGTCGGCCTTACAGATCTTGTCCAGCGCGCGGAACACCTCGTGCTTGATCTCCAGCCGCTCGAAGACCGCCTCGACCACGATGTCCGCGTCGGCCGCCGCCTCCAGGTCGGTGGTGGGGGTGATCCGGCCCAGCGCCGCCTCGACCTCGGACGCCTCGATCCTGCCCTTCTCGGCGAACTTGGTCAGCGACTTCCGGATGCCGTCCATGCCCCGCCCGGTGGCCGCGTCGTCCAGGTCCCGCAGCGTCACCTGCCAGCCCGCCTGCGCCGCCACCTGGGCGATGCCCGAGCCCATCAGCCCGGCCCCGACGACCGCGAGTCGACCCGCCATCTGCTTCTCCCTCGCCTGATTGAGTGTCTGCCAGCACCCTAGTCGGCGAGCCTGAACGGATGCTAAGGCGGCTGGGCGAGGTGTCGCTCGGGCGCGGCAGGCTCAGATGCTCAGGTCCGGTTCCTCCGGTGCGGTGCCCCGCTCCACCTCGATCCCGAGCGCGCGCAGGTCGGCCACGAAGTCCGGGTAGCCCCGGTCCACGTGGTGCACGTGGGAGACCTCGGTGACCCCCTCGGCGCAGAGCCCGGCGATGATCAACCCGGCGCCCGCCCGGATGTCGGTGGCGCGCACGGGCGCGCCGGAGAGCCGGTCCCGGCCCCGGACCACCGCGTGGTGGCCGTCGGTCTTGATGTCCGCGCCGAGCCGCATCATCTCGTTGGCGAACATGAACCGGCCGTCGAAGATGTTCTCGGTGATCAGGGAGGCCCCGTCGCTGACCGCCGCCAGCCCGATCGCCATCGGCAGCAGGTCGGTGGCGAAGCCCGGGTACGGCAGCGTCACGACGTCCACCGCCTTCGGCCGGTCGTCCATCCGGATCCGGAACGCGTCGCCCCGGGTCTCCACCAGGCCCCCGGCGGAGACCAGCTTGTCGAGCGCCACCTCCAGGAACGCCGGCTCCACGCCGGTCACGGTGACGTCCCCCCGGGTCATCGCCGCGCCGAACGCCCAGGTACCGGCGACGATCCGGTCCCCCACCGTCGCGTGCCGCACCGGCCGCAGCCCCGGCACCCCCTCGATGTGCAGGGTGGAGGTGCCGGCGCCGGAGATCCGGGCGCCCATCTGGTTCAGCATCGTGCAGATGTCGACGATCTCCGGCTCCCGGGCGGCGTTGTCGATGACGCTCGGCCCCCGGGCCAGCACCGCCGCCATGACCAGGTTCTCGGTCGCCCCGACGCTGGGGAAGTCGAGCACGATCTCCGCGCCGTGCAGCCCGTGCGGCGCCGACGCGATCACGAAGCCGTGCTCCCCCGAGATCTCGGCGCCCATCCGGGTCAGCCCGGAGACGTGCATGTCCAGGCCCCGCGAGCCGATGGCGTCGCCGCCCGGGTGGGCCACCCGCACGTGTCCCCGGCGGGCCAGCAGCGGGCCCAGCACGCAGATCGAGGCGCGCAGCCGGCGTACGAGGTCGTAGTCCGCCTCCGCGCCGGGCTGCTCGGGCACGTCGATGACGACCGACCGGGACCGGGCCACCCCGCCGTACGCGACCATCGGGTCGACGGGGTCGTCGGCGTCGAACCGGACGCCGCAGCCGAGCCGGCGGAGCACCTCGCCCATGATCGCGATGTCGGTGATGCGCGGCACGTTGGTGATGACGCTGCGGCCCGGCGCGAGCAGCGCGGCGGCCATCAGCTTCAGCGCCGAGTTCTTGGCTCCCACGACGTGCACCGAGCCGGCCAGGCGCGCGTCGCCACGCACCCGGATGACGTCGAGGTCGTGGACCGCCGGGTCACCGGCGTCGCCGGGGCCCCCGGCCGCTCGGACGGCGGTGCCGCCCGGCCGCTCCGGGATCGTCAGGTCCGGTATCCGTAGGCTGTGCGTCATGGCCGTCCACCTCACGCGCATCTACACCAAGGCCGGCGATGCCGGCATGACCAGGCTGAGCAACAACGAGCAGGTGCCGAAGACCGATCCGCGCATCTCCGCGTACGCGGACGTCGACGAGTGCAACGCCGCGATCGGCGTGGCGCTCGCCCTGGGACAGCTCGACGAGGAGCTGCGGGCCGTCCTGGCGTCGATCCAGAACGACATGTTCGACGTGGGCGCCGACCTGGCCACCCCGGTCGAACCCGACCCGAAGTACCCGCCGCTGCGGGTCACCGAGGCGTACGTCGAGCGCCTGGAGGGCTGGTGCGACGAGTACAACGCACGCCTGAGCAAGCTCGACTCCTTCATCCTCCCCGGCGGCACCGCGGGTGCGGCGCTGCTGCACGTGGCGCGGACGGTCGCCCGACGCGCCGAGCGGGCGGCGTGGGCCCTGGTCGCGCACGACCCCGAGCGGACCAGCTCGCTCCCGGCAAAGTATCTCAACCGGCTATCGGATCTGCTCTTTATCCTGTCAAGAACGGCAAATCCGGACGGAGATGTGCTATGGGTGCCGGGCGGCAACCGCTGACCACGCGTCCCTCGTGCCCGTCGGAGAACCCGGTGGGCACGCTGCATCACGTCGAGGTCTGGGTGCCCGATCTGAACGCCGCCACACTCTGCTGGGGCTGGCTGCTCGTCGAGCTGGGCTGGAAGCCGTTCCAGGAGTGGCCGGACGGCCGCTCCTGGCGGCTCGGCCCGACGTACCTGGTGCTGGAGCAGTCGCAGGCGCTGCGCGGGCGGCGGCACGACCGGCTGGCCCCCGGCCTGAACCACCTGGCCTTCCACGCCGGCCCGCCCGCCGCCGTGGACCGGCTGGTCGAGGCCGCGCCGGCGTACGGCTGGTCATTGCTCTTCCCCGACCGCCATCCGCACGCCGGCGGTCCCGACACGTACGCCGCCTATCTCACCGATAACCAGGGGTACGAAATCGAACTGGTCGCGTCGCCACCCGGGTAGTCCCGCGGGCACCTGACGAAACCGGTAACGGTGCAGGGTGTAAGAGTGCGCCGGACCGCGGACCGTGTGACGGCAGGGGTTTCCGCCGGAGCCCGCCCGCGGAGGGATCAAGCCTGACCGCCCGGAGCGGGTGGGCTCCGGCGGAAACCCCCCACCGCACACCTGATCAGGCGGCGGGCCAGTCCTGGGAGGCCAGACGCGGCGAGACCGCCCCCGGAGGGGCGGCCTCGAGCCAGGAGAGGAATCCGGTGACCGTGGACCGGGCCATGGCGATCTCCACCGGGGCGTGGTCACTCGTACAGCGGAGGATGACCCAGTCGGCGGGCATCGAGAGGCGCTCCTGCCCCTCGGGCAGCCGCCGTCGCTCGACGGCGAGCCCCTCGCGGGAGAGCACCCGGGCGGGCCGGATGGCGAAGCTGAACAGCCGGTACCAGCGGAGTTCGTCGCCGACGAAGCGGCCGAAGCCGGGAGACCAGCCTCGGCCGTCGAGCATCGTGGAGGTCCGGACGCCGAGCCGGATGATGCCACCGCTACGGGTGACGACGGCCCGCCGGGCGAAGAGGATCAGCAGTGCGCCGAGGATGACGGCGACGCCGATTCCGATCCCCTCGACGATCTCCATCGACGCTTCGGCTCAGCGGCTCTGCGCGGCGGAGACCGGGGTGGCGCTCTCGGCCAGGACGGTGACGCCCTCGGCGGTCACCGACAGGAAGCCGCCGGCCACCTCGTAGGAGACCTGCTCGCCGCCGGGAAGCTTGATGCGCACCTCGCCGGGCTCGGCAAGCTGGCCGAGCAGGGGCGCGTGCCCCGCCAGCACACCCAGCTCGCCCTCGGTCGTGCGGGCGACGACCATCTCGGCCTCGCCGGACCAGACCTTCTCCTCGACGGCTACGAGCTCGACGTGAAGCTGCTTTGCCACGCTGTCTCCTTGCTGCGGCGGCGGATTGTCGAAAGTCTAGTCGTGCCGCCGACCCGCCCCCAACGCGGGTGGCGAGACCTGCGCCACGGCTACTTCGCCTTGTTCTGGAAGTCGGGATGCTCCACCAGGAACGCGTCGAGCTGCCCGTTGCGCAGCGCGGCGAAGAAGTCGTCCACGGCGGGCTGGAACTTCTCGCCCCGGTATTCGCCGTCCTGGATGACCGAGCCACCCGGCAGCTTGATCATCTGGATCGTCTCCGGGCGGATGTCCTTGAGCGCCAGGCCGAAGTCGACCACGCCGTGGCCCCGGCCACTGAAGATCAGCGACTGCCCGGCCGCGCGCAGCACCCGGTCCAGCTTGACCGGGTTGGTGACCACGTCGGCGCTGAGCGCCTGACCGGCCATGGCCTTGACGAACTGCTGCTGGTGCCGCTGCCGCCCGTAGTCGCCGTCCGGGACGCCGTTCTTCGGGTAGCGCTGGCGGACGTAGTCGAGCGCCTGCCAGCCGTTGAGGTGCTGGTTGCCCTTCTTGTAGACCGCCTGCGGACCGACGTAGCCCTCGCCGTTGGGGTTGGCCTTGCGGTGCTTGCCGTCCGGCTCGCGGTGCTCGGAGCGCACCTCGCGCTCGATGTACATGTCGACACCGCCCATCGCGTCGACGATCTTCTTGAATCCGTTGAAGTTGATGATCGCGCCCGCGTCGAAGCGCGTGATGCCGGTGACGTTCTGCACCGTCGTCGCCAGCAGCTCGAAGCCGCGGGCCGCGTCCGGGTTGCCGCCGGGCACCCGGCTGCCGTACGACATCGCCGCGTTGAGCCGGTCGGTGCCGCCGTTGAACTCCGCCCGGCTGAACTCGGGGATCTCCACGATGAGGTCACGCGGCATGGAGAAGAGGTAGGCCCGGTCCAGCTCCGCCGGCACGTGCAGCACCATGACCGAGTCGGCCAGCGGCGGCATCTCCGGGTTGCGCGGGTCGATGCCCACCAGCAGGATGTTGAGCGGCCCCTTGATGTCGCTCTTGCGCTCCTTCGCCCCGGCGGCCTGGTCGCCGAAGAGGTCGGCCTTGCCGACGGCCCCCTCGTAACGGGCCATCAGCGCCTCGGCACCGACCAGCACGGCCCCGCTGAGCAGCATCAGGACGGCACCGAACACGGTGCAGACCCGGGCCCAGCGCGGCACCCCCGACCACCTGGACGGCTTGCCGCCGCCCTTGTCGGCCTTACCCACGATCATCTCCGTTCGTCACGCCCACGATCAGGAGACGGGCGCATGCGGCCGATTCGTTGCGGATCGACGCCCACGTGGTGGGTGGGCGGATCGACGGTACCTCGCGTACGGCATGATCGCCGACCACGCGGAACCGGCCAGCGGCGATCATCGGACCCGGAAACGGACGGAAGGCCGCCCCGGCGTTGCCGGGGCGGCCTTCCGTCAGGACCGACAGGTCAGCTCTTCATGAGCTCGGCTGCCTTGCGCTCCAGGTCCTCGAGACCGCCGCACATGAAGAAGGCCTGCTCGGGGAAGTGGTCGTACTCGCCCTCGCTGATCTTCCGGAAGGCCTCGATGGTCTCCTGGATCGGAACCGTCGAGCCCGGCACGCCGGTGAACTGCTCCGCCGCGTAGGTGTTCTGCGACAGGAAGCGCTCGATGCGCCGCGCGCGCTGCACGGTGATCTTGTCTTCCTCGGAGAGCTCCTCGATACCGAGGATGGCGATGATGTCCTGCAGGTCCTTGTACTTCTGCAGGATCCGCTTCACCTCGGTGGCGACCGCGAAGTGGTCGGCGCCGACGAACTCCGGGGCGAGGATCCGGGACGAGGACGCCAGCGGGTCCACGGCCGGGTAGATGCCCTTGTCGGAGATCGACCGCTCCAGGTTGGTGGTCGCGTCGAGGTGGGCGAACGTGGTGGCCGGGGCGGGGTCGGTGTAGTCGTCCGCCGGCACGTAGATCGCCTGCATCGAGGTGATGGCCTGGCCCCGGACGGAGGTGATCCGCTCCTGGAGTTCGCCCATCTCGTCGGCCAGGGTCGGCTGGTAGCCCACCGCGCTCGGCATGCGGCCGAGCAGGGTGGAGACCTCGGAGCCGGCCTGGGTGAAGCGGAAGATGTTGTCGATGAAGAGCAGCACCTCCTGCTTCTTGACGTCGCGGAAGTACTCCGCCATCGTCAGCGCCGACAGGGCGACCCGCAGCCGGGTGCCCGGCGGCTCGTCCATCTGGCCGTAGACCAGCGCGGTCTTGTCGATGACGCCGGACTCGGTCATCTCGGCGATGAGGTCGTTGCCCTCACGGGTGCGCTCACCCACGCCGGCGAAGACCGAGGTACCACCGAAGTTCCGGGCCACACGGGTGATCATCTCCTGGATGAGCACCGTCTTGCCGACGCCGGCACCGCCGAACAGGCCGATCTTGCCGCCCTTGACGTACGGGGCGAGCAGGTCGATGACCTTGATGCCGGTCTCCAGCATCTCGGTCTTCGGCTCCAGGTCCGCGAAGGCCGGGGCCTTGCGGTGGATGCCCCAGTGGTCGTCCGGCTGGAGCGTCTCGCCCTCGGTGAGGTTGAGGCACTCGCCGATCGCGTTGAACACGTGGCCCTTGACCGTGTCGCCCACCGGAACGGTGATCGGCGAGCCGGAGTCGCGCACCTCGGTGCCACGGACCAGGCCGTCGGTCGGCTGCATCGAGATGGCGCGGACCATGTTGTCACCCAGGTGCTGGGCGACCTCCAGGGTCAGCGTCTTCTCGCCGCCCGAGAGCGTCACGTCCACGTGCAGGGCGTTGAACAGGGCCGGCATGACGTCGCGCGGGAACTCGGCGTCGACGACCGGGCCGATGACCCGGACCACGCGACCCGTGGCCGTCTTGGTCTCTACTGGGGCAGTCATCACACTTCACTTCCCGACGCGGCCAGCGCGTTAGCGCCGCCGACGATCTCGCTGATCTCCTGGGTGATCCCGGCCTGGCGGGCCGAGTTCATCTCACGCGTGTACTTCTCGATCATCTCTTCGGCGTTGTCGGTGGCGCTCTTCATCGCCCGCCGACGGGCCGCCGACTCGCTCGCCGCCGACTCCAGCAACGCCGCGTAGATCCGCGTGTTGATGTACTTCGGCAGCAGCGCGTCGAGCAGCGCCTCCGCGTCCGGCTCGAACTCGTAGGCCGGCAGCGCGCCCTCGGACCGGGGGCGGTCCTCCACCTGCATGGGGCCCATGATCCGGGCGACCGGGGTCTGGGTCATCAGGGAGTGGAACTCGGTGTAGACGATGTGCAGCTCGTCGACGCCGAGCACCCCGTCCGCACCGGCGCCGCCGTCGACGTCGTCCGCGCCGGCGGTGAACGCCTTGATCAGCGTCTCGCCCACGGCGCGGGCGTCGGCGAAGGTCGGCTGCTCCGAGAACCCGGTCCAGTTGGCCTCGATCGGCCGGTCACGGAACCGGAAGAACCCGACACCCTTGCGCCCGATGACGTAGAGCACCGGCTCCTTGCCGTCGGCGCGCAGCCGGGCGATCAGCGACTCGGCCATCTTGATGGCGTTGGAGCTGTAGCCGCCGGCGAGGCCGCGGTCGGAGGTGACCAGCAGGACGCCCGCCCGCCGCACCCGCTCGCGCGGGGTGAGCAGCGGGTGGTCGATCCGCGCGTTGGACGCCAGCGCCGTGAGCACGCCGGTGACCGCCTGGGCGTACGGCAGGGACGCCGCCACCCGGGCCTGGGCCTTGGCGATGCGGCTCGTCGCCACGAGCTCCATCGCCTTGGTGATCTTCTTCATCCCCTTCGCCGAGCGGATCCGCTGACGAAGAACGCGAACCTGGGCCGCCATGAATCAGCCCTTACCGGTTCTCGGCCGGGCGGTCACCCGTGCCGTCGCGGTAGCGGCTCACCGTCTCGCGGTCCTGCTCGCCCTCGAGCGGCGCGGCCGGCGCGTCGTTGATCCGCCGCTCGTCCTCCTTGCCGAGGAAGACCTGCTTGAACTCGGTGATGGCGGAGTCCAGGGAGTTGATGATGTCGTCGTTCCACTGGTGGTCGGCGATGCTCGCCAGGACACCCTCGTGCTTGTGCCGGAGGTACTGGAGGAACTCCGACTCGAAGCGACGGATCTCGCCGACGGGGACGTCGTCCAGCTTGCCCTCGGTGCCGGCCCAGACCGAGACGACCTGCTCCTGCACCGGGTACGGCGAGTAGTTCGCCTGCTTGAGCAGCTCGACCAGGCGGGAACCGCGGTCCAGCTGGGCGCGGGAGGTCTTGTCCAGATCGGAGGCGAAGGCGGCGAACGCCTCCAGCTCGCGGAACTGGGCCAGGTTGAGCCGCAGCGAGCCGGCGACCTTCTTCATCGGCTTCACCTGCGCGGCGCCACCGACCCGGGAGACCGAGGTGCCGACGTTGATGGCCGGCCGGACGCCCTGGTTGAACAGGTCGGTCTCGAGGAAGATCTGGCCGTCGGTGATGGAGATGACGTTGGTCGGGATGAAGGCCGAGATGTCGTTGGCCTTCGTCTCGATGATCGGCAGGCCGGTCATCGAGCCGCCGCCCAGCTCGTCGGAGAGCTTCGCGCAGCGCTCCAGCAGGCGGGAGTGCAGGTAGAAGACGTCACCCGGGTACGCCTCGCGGCCCGGCGGGCGACGCAGCAGCAGGGACACGGCGCGGTACGCCTCGGCCTGCTTGCTCAGGTCGTCGAAGACGATCAGGACGTGCTTGCCGCCGTACATCCAGTGCTGCCCGATGGACGAGCCGGTGTAGGGGGCGAGGTACTTGAAGCCGGCCGGGTCGGAGGCCGGGGAGGCGACGATGGTGGTGTACTCCATCGCGCCCGCCTCCTCCAGGACGCCCTTGATCGAGGCGATCGTGGAGGCCTTCTGGCCGATGGCGACGTAGATGCAGCGGACCTGCTTCTTCGGGTCGCCGGAGCGCCAGTTGTCCCGCTGGTTGAGGATGGTGTCCAGCGCGACGGTGGTCTTGCCGGTCTTCCGGTCGCCGATGATCAGCTGACGCTGGCCACGGCCGATCGGGGTCATGGCGTCGACGGCCTTGAGGCCGGTCTGCAGCGGCTCGTCGACGGACTGCCGGGCCATCACGTTCGGGGCCTGGAGCTCCAGCTCGCGGAAGCCCTCGTTGGCGATGTCGCCGAGGCCGTCGATCGGCTGGCCGAGCGCGTTGACCACGCGGCCGAGGAAGGCGTCGCCGACCGGCACGGAGAGCACCCGGCCGGTGCGCTTGACGCGCTGCCCCTCTTCGAGCTTGGCGGAGTCACCGAGAACGACGACACCGATCTCCCGGACGTCGAGGTTCAGCGCCACACCCAGCGTGCCGTCCTCGAACTCCAGGAGCTCGTTGGTCATGGTCGAGGGGAGGCCCTCGACGTGGGCGATGCCGTCGCCGGTGTCGGCGACGGTGCCGACCTCCTCGCGGGAGAGTTCGGACGAGTAGGAGGAGACGTAGCGCTCCAGGGCGCCGCGGATCTCCTCCGTCGAGATGGTCAGCTCGGCCATCCTCTGCTTCCTTAAGTATCAGGGGCCCGGGATACCTAGTACCGACCGGTCCGAATGGCGTCTATTCACAGGCGCTGAGCGGTGCTGCCGCCTCAGCGCTTCGCGAGCGCGTTGCGGCTCTCGTTGAGGCGGCGCAGGACGGTGCCGTCGTACAGGTCGGAACCGACCCGCACGCTCACGCCACCGAGAACCGAGGGGTCCACCGTCTGCTTGACGGAGACCTCCCGACCGTATATCGCGGAGAGACTCGCGCCCAGCCGGCGCTCGTCCTCTTCACTCAACGGGGCCGCGGCGGTCACGTACGCCACCTGCCGGTCCCGCCGGTCGGCGGCCAGCTCGACCAGCCGGGTGAGCGCCCCGGCGAAGTTGCGTCCGCCGAACCCGGCGAGCGCGACCCCGACGAGGTAGCCGGTGACCGGCCGGGCCTTGCCGGCGAGCAGCTGGTCGACCAGCGTGGCCCGCCGCTCCGCCGGGACGGTCGGGTCGGAGAGCGCGCTGGACAGCCCCGGCGAACCGGCGACGACCTGCCCGAAGCGGAACAGCTCGTCCTCGACCTCGCCCAGCTCGCCCGCGGAGTCGGCGCCCGCCAGGAGAGCGTCGACGCCCAGCCGCTCGGCGGCGTCGAGCAGCTCCGAGGGCGCCGACCAGCGGCCGGAGACCAGCGAGGCGATCAGGTCCAGCGCCTCGGCGTCGACCTTGCCGCGCAGCAGCTCGCCGAGCAGCCCGGCACGGTCGGCACCGGTGCGGGCCGGGTCGGAGAGCGCCCGGCGCAGCCGCGGCTCGCGCCGCAGCAGGTTGGCGACGGAGAGGATGGCGTCGGCGGTGGTGGCCACCGCCGACGGCTCCGCACCGCGGACGTACGTGTCGAGGCGCTCGGCCGCGACCTTGTACGACTCCCGGCTGGCGGCCTGCATCAGCGGGCCCCCGCGCTCTCGAGGTTGCTCAGGAACCGGTCGACGGTGCCCTTGCGGCGCGCCTCGTCGGCGAGGGACTCGCCGACGATCTTGCTGGCCAGGTCGACCGCGATCGTGCCGACCTCGGTGCGCAGCTCGCGCACGATGGTGGCGCGCTCGGCGGCGAGCTGCTCCTTGCCCGCGGCGATGATCCGGTCGGACTCCTCCCGCGCCTTGGCGAGGATGTCCTGGCGGATGCCCTCGGCGTCGGCCCGGGCGTCGTCCCGGATCCGGGCCGCCTCGGTACGCACCTCGGCGAGCTGGGCCCGGTACTGCTCGAGCACCTGGTTCGCTTCGGCCTGGGCGGCCTCGGCCCGCTTGAGCCCACCCTCGATCGCGTCGACCCGCGCCTGGTACATCGCCTCCATGCGGGGCATGACGAACTTCAGCAGGACGAAGCAGAGCAGGGCGAAGGCGATGGTCCCGACGACCATCTCCTGCCAGATGGGCAGGATCGGGTTGTGCTCCACACCTTCTGCGGCGATGAACATGTCAGACCTCCGGGTCGGGAGAGAACTCTCGTCAGCCGCCGACGGCGAAGGCGAGCACCAGGCCGAAGAGCGCGAGCGCCTCGACGAGGGCGAAGCCCAGGATCAGCCAGGTGCGGTTGTAGCCGGCGGACTCCGGCTGGCGCGCGCTCGACTGGATGTAGGCCGCGAAGACCAGGGCGACACCGATACCGGGGCCGATGGCGGCGAGGCCGTAGCCGATGGTGTTGACGCTACCGCCGATCTCGGCAAGAACAGTCATTGCGGGTATTCCTCCTGTTCGACGCGTGAGGTCTCACGCGTACGCGGGTCGGTACCAGAAGCTTGGTCGGGCCGGGTGGCCCGCCGAGCCCGATCAGTGCTCGTCGGCGAGCGAACTTCCGATGTAGTTCGCGCTCAGCGTGACGAAGACGTAGGCCTGCAGGACGGCGACCAGCACCTCGAAGAAGGCCATCACGATCGCCATCAGGAAGGAGAAGACCGAGGTCACCTGGATGAACAGGCTGCTCGAGTTGAGCATCACGAAGCCGCCGATGGTGAAGACCAGCAGCAGCAGGTGGCCGGCGAACAGGTTCGCGAAGAGCCGCAGGGCCAGCGTGACGGGCCGGACGATGAACGTCTGCATGAACTCGATCGGGATCAGCAGGATGTGCATGGGCCACGGCACGTTCGGGATGATCAGGCTCATCTTGAGGTACTTGCCGAGACCGTGCTTGCGGGCGCCGATGTAGAGGTACATCACGTAGGAGATCGCGGCGAGCACGATGGGGAACGCGATGTGCGAGTTCGGCGAGATCTGCAACCCGGGCACGATGGCGAAGAGGTTGGTCAGCACGATGAAGCTGAACAGCACCGTGAAGTAGGGCGCGAAGCGGATGCCCGCGTTGCCCATCTGCTCGCGGGCGATGTTGTCCCGGACCAGGCCGTAGACCGACTCCGCGTACCACTGGGCCTTGCTGGGGACCAGCTTGGGCTTCCGGTAGGCGAGCATGAAGAAGATGATCAGCAACGCGACCGCGAGCCAGACCATGATCCCGAACTTGGTGACCCAGGGGCCAGCCACGTCCGGCGGGTAGAAATCTCCGACGCTGGGGGGCCAGGGAAGCCCCTCGGCGGCGACGAGCTGTCCACTCACCGTGTCATCCTCCGCACTCGACAGACCCGCGCGTGCTGGCACTCAAGCACTGAGCCTCTTCATGATCAGGTAAATCGCTCCGGCCGCGCCGAAGATCATGCCGAGGGCGACCCCGACGCCGGTTCGCAGATCGAGAAAACGCTCCGCCAACCACCCGAGGAAGCCCCACACCACGATGCCGGCGAGTAGGTAGCCCAGAACGGCACCTGCCGCGCCTTCCGACGAAGGGTCGTCGGACCTGCGGGGGTGTGGGTCTTCGGCCATGACGTGGCGAACAATATCAGCAGAGACGCGCGGGAGTGTGCGGCACCCCCCACACTGCGAACAGCGTGCGGGCCATGGTGCGGGCGCGAAAGTCGTTGGTCAGGTTACTCCCGTGCGGCCCGCCGCGGCAGCCCGAAATGCCGGACGCAGATCCGACAGAACGCTCACTCACCGCGTCGCTCGAATGTGGGCAGCGGCGTACGCAGGGCCCAGCCCAGGTGGGCGCCCGTCCAGACCACCACGGCCGCGATGATGGCCACCCCCATGTCCGGCAGGCCGGGCCAGCCGGTGGCCGCCACGGCGGCCATCGCCACGCCGAGCACCACGATCTTCGTGGCGTAGGTGACCAGCCCCACCGACATGATCATCCGGGGGTTGACGGCGTCGGCCCAGGCCACCGAGAGACCCGAAACCAGGTAGCTGACGACGACCAGCGCGATCCCGGCGGCCACGCCGGCCGCGCCGGTGCCGCCCCGCAGCACCGCCGCGACCGGGACCCCGACCAGCGCGAGCACCCCACAGGCCAACAGCGGCAGGCGAAGGTGCGGCAGCCGGGACCGGATGGCGCCCGGCTCGCCCGCGCGCGGCTCGCTCATCGGGGGTACGCCGGAAAGGCGGCGACCAGCTCGGCGACCTCGCCGGCGAGCCCGGCGAGGGTGTCGGCGCCCCCGGGGGCGGCCGGATCGGTGCGCACGGCGCGGGCGATCAGCGAGGCGACCTGCCGCATCTCCGGCTCGCGCATGCCCTGGGTGGTGACGCTCGGGGTGCCCACCCGCATGCCCGAGGCGACCATCGGCTTCTGCGGGTCGTACGGGATCGCGTTCTTGTTCAGGGTGATGCCGGCGGCGTCGCAGCGCGCCTCGGCGTCCGCTCCGGTGACCCCGACCTCGCGCAGGTCGACCAGGGCGAGGTGGGTGTCGGTGCCCCCGGAGACCGGGCGCATCCCCTCGTCGGCCAGCCCGGCGGCGAGCGCCCGCGCGTTCGCCACCACGCGCTCGGCGTAGGCCCGGAACTCGGGCTGGGCGGCCTCGCGCAGCGCGACCGCCTTGGCGGCGACGACGTGCATCAGCGGGCCGCCCTGGGTGAACGGGAAGACCGCCTTGTCGATGCGCTGGGCGAGCGACTCCCGGCACAGGATCATGCCGCCGCGCGGCCCCCGCAGCACCTTGTGCGTGGTGAGGCAGACGACGTCGGCGTGCGGCACCGGCGACGGGACGGCCTTCCCGGCGACCAGCCCGATGAAGTGCGCGGCGTCGACCATCAGGTACGCCCCGACCTCGTCGGCGATCTCGCGGAACCGCGCGAAGTCGATCAACCGCGGGTACGCCGTCGCGCCACAGATGATCATCTTGGGCCGGTGCGCGAGGGCCAGGTCGCGTACCTCGTCGTAGTCGATCAGCTCGGTGTCCCGCCGGACCGTGTAGCCGACCGTGTGGAACCACTTGCCGGAGAAGTTGACCCGGCTGCCGTGGGTGAGGTGGCCGCCGTGCGGCAGGTCCATGGCGAGCACCGTGTCCCCCGGCTGGACCAGCGCCGCGTACGCGGCCAGGTTGGCGCTCGCTCCCGAGTGCGGCTGGAGGTTGGCGTGCTCCGCGCCGAAGAGCTCCTTCGCCCGCGCGATGCCGATCTCCTCGGCCCGGTCGACCTCGGCGCAGCCGCCGTAGTAGCGCCGGCCCGGGTAGCCCTCGGCGTACTTGTTGGTCAGGGTCGAGCCGAGCGCGGCCAGCACCGCCGGCGAGGTGAGGTTCTCGCTGGCGATCAGTTGCAGGCCGCCCCGGAGCCGGTCCAGCTCGCCGAGCACCACCCCGGCGATCTCCGGGTCGGTCGCGCGGAGCTGGTCGAAGTCCGGCCCCCAGAAGGTGCTCGTCTCAGTAGCCACAGCGCCAGAGTCTATTGGGCCGCACACTGGAGACCGTGAGATGCCTGGTCACGGGAGCGACGGGTTACATCGGCGGGCGGCTGACGCCCCGGCTGCTGGCCGAGGGGCACACCGTGCGCTGCCTCGCCCGCAGGGCGGGGCGGCTGCGGGACGTGCCGTGGGCGGCGCAGACGGAGATCGTCGAGGGCGACCTGCGCAGGCCGGAGACGCTGCCCGCCGCGTTCGCGGGCGTGGACGTCGCCTACTACCTGGTGCACTCGCTCGGCCAGGCCGGCTTCGAGGCCGCCGACCGGGAGGCCGCCACCCGGTTCGCCGAGGCCGCGCGCGCCGCCGGCGTACGCCGGATCGTCTACCTGGGCGGTCCGGAGCCGGCGGCGGACCGGGAGGTCCCGTCGGCGCACCTGCGCTCCCGGGCCGAGGTGGGGCGGATCCTGCTCGACAGCGGCGTGCCGACGGCGGTGCTGCGGGCCGCGGTGATCATCGGGTCCGGGTCGGCCTCGTTCGAGATGCTGCGCTACCTGACCGAGCGGCTGCCCGCCATGGTGACCCCCCGCTGGGTCCGCAACCGGATCCAGCCGATCTCCGTCCGGGACGTGCTGCGCTACCTGGCCGGCTGCGCGCACCTGCCGCCGGAGGTCAACCGCGCCTTCGACATCGGCGGGCCGGACATCCTCACCTTCCAGGACATGATGCAGCGGTACGCGCGGGTGGCCGGGCTGCGCCGGCGGACCATCGTGCCGGTGCGACCGCTGACGCCGTCGCTCTCCTCGCACTGGGTCGGGCTCGTCACGCCGGTGCCGAACGCGATCGCCCGACCGCTGGTGGAGAGCCTGGTCCACGAGGCCGTCGCCCACGAGCACGACATCGCCGCGTACGTGCCCGACCCGCCGGAGGGGCTGACCGGCTTCGACCAGGCGGTCGCGGCGGCCCTGGCGAAGGTCCGCGACGGCGAGGTGGAGACCCGCTGGTCGACCGCGAGCGGCCCCGACGCCCCGGCCGAGCCGCTGCCCAGCGACCCGGAGTGGTCCGGCGGGACCGCCTACACCGACGTCCGCGAGCGGGCGGTGCACGCACCGCCGGAGGAGCTGTGGCGGGTCGTCGAGGGCGTCGGCGGGGAGCACGGCTGGTACTCGTTCCCGCTGGCCTGGTCGGTCCGCGGCTGGCTGGACCGGCTGATCGGCGGCGTGGGGCTGCGCCGGGGCCGGCGCGACCCGCACCGCCTCCAGGTCGGCGAGGCGCTGGACTTCTGGCGGGTGGAGGAGATCGTGCCCGGCGAGCTGCTGCGGCTGCGCGCCGAGATGCGGCTGCCGGGCCGGGCCTGGCTGGAGATGCGGGTGCTCCGGGCGGACGGCGCGGGCAGCCGCTACCAGCAGCGGGCGGTGTTCCTGCCGCGCGGGCTGCCCGGGCACGCGTACTGGGGGGCGGTGGCGCCCTTCCACGCGGTGGTCTTCGGCGGAATGGCCCGCAACATCGCCCGCCAGGCCGAGCAGGCGGCCCGCCGGCCCGTGGCCGCGTCCCCGCGCCGCTGAGCCGCCCGCGCCCCTGCGGCCCGCCGGTCTCAGTTGCCGGCGCGGGCGCCGGTGAGCCGGAAGGCGCTCGCCTCGCTGGGCGGCACGAAGTCGCGGACCGGCTCGTCGCGCAGCGCGAAGGCGAGCACCTCCCCCACCGCCTCGACCAGTTGCCCCTGCACCCGCTGGCCCACCGCGTCGCGCGGGTCGTCGGGGTTCGCGGCGATCGAGGCGACCGCCAACTGCGGGGTGAAGGCGACCACCGTCTCCGTCGCGTACCCGTCCGAGCTGCCCGTCTTGCCCGCCACTGGCCGCCCGAGCTGCCGACGCAGCCCCTCGGCGGTGCCGAGGCTGCACTCCCGGTACATCGACTGGTCGCCCACGGGGCAGCGGGCCGCGTCCGCCGCCGCCCGGGCCACGTCCGGGTCCACCGCCTGCCGGCAGTGCGTCCGCGCGGCGGCCACCGGGCGGCCGGCGGCGTCGGCGATCGAGACGACCGGCAGCGGCGCGCACCACGAGCCCTCGGCCGCCACCGCGGCGTACGCGCCGGCCAGGTCGAGCGGGGTGGTGGCGGAGACGCCGAGGGTGAACGGCCCCCACTCGCGCGCGCCGTGGCGGGCCAGCCGCGCGTCGTCCTCGGCGCGGAAGACGATGCCGAGCCGCTCGGCCATCTCCACCACCCGGTCCGCGCCGACCCGCTCGGTCAGCCAGGCGAAGTACGTGTTGACCGACTCGCCAAAGGCGGTCCACATGGTGTGCCGGCCGTCCATCCGGTCGCTGGCGTTGCGCGGGCACCAGTACCCGTCGCAGCTCGCCGCCCCGCTCGCCGAGTAGTCGGTCACGATCCGTTCCGGCGCGTCGAACTCCGTGCTCAGCGGCAGCCCGGACTCCAGCGCGGCCAGCATCGTGAAGACCTTGAACGTGGAGCCGGCCTGGTAGCCCTCGATCGCCCCGCCCCCGGCGACCAGCTGGTTGACCGTGTTCGGGTGGTTCTTCTGCCCGGCCGGGTTGGCGGCCACGCCGTAGTTGCGGTTCACCGCCATCGCGAGGACCCGGCCCGTGCCGGGCTGGACCACCGCCGTCGGCGCCGCCCGGCGGTCGTCCACCGAGTAGATCCGGCGCACCTGCTCGGTGGTGGCGCGCTGCACCTCCGGGTCGAGCGAGGAGACGATGGAGAACCCGCCCCGGCGCAGAGTGAGCTGCCGCTCGTCGACCGTCGCGCCGAACGCCGGCTGGGCGTTCCACCAGCGGGTGAACCAGTCGCAGAAGAAGCCCCAGTCGTTGTGCTCCGCCGGCACCGCGGTGCAGTCGTTCGGCGTCTGGGTGGGGCGCAGCTTCAACTGCTCCGCCCTGGCCCGGTCCGCCGCCTCGGCCGGGACCTGCCCGGACTCCACCAGCCGGTCCAGCACGTACGCCCGGCGGGCGAGCGCCGCGTCCGCGTCGCCGTTGATCGGGTCGTCGGTGTGCGGGGACCGGACCAGGCCGGCCAGCAGCGCCGCCTCGGCCAGGGTGAGGTCCGCCGGCGGCTTCGAGAAGTAGCGGCGGCTCGCGGCCCCCACCCCGTACGCGCCCGCGCCGAAGTAGGCGATGTTGAGGTAGCGGGCGAGGATCTCGTCCTTGCTCAGTTCCCGTTCCAGGGCCAGCGCGTACCGCATCTCCTGGATCTTGCGCGCGGTGCTGAGCTCGGTGGCGGCGGCGCGCTGCCGCTCGCTCAGCCGGGGGTCGTTGCTGAGCACGTTGCGGACGTACTGCATGGTCAGCGTGGACGCGCCCTGCCGGGTCTCCCCGGCCCCCCGGTTGACGGTGAAGGCCCGCGCCACGCCGCGCAGGTCGACCCCGCTGTGCTCGTGGAACCGGGTGTCCTCGGCGGCGATGACCGCCTGCCGCATCACCGGCGCCACCTCGGCCAGCGGCACGTCCACCCGGTCCTCCTGGTAGAAGGAGGTGATCAGCGTCTTGCCGTCGTTGGCGTAGAGGTTCGAGCGCTGGGGCGTGGGCGGCGTGCGCAGCGTGTTCGGCAACTCCGAGTACGGCGCGGCGAGCGCCGAGAACCCGATCCCGAAGACCAGCGCGGCCGGGAGGGCCGCCACCGCGAGCGCCAGCCCGGCCAGCGAGCCGGCGAGCAGCACGGTGAACACTTTGTCGAGGCGTGCCCGGGTCATCAGCTCTCCCCGCAGGAGCCGGTCAGGACCCACTCAGAATGACCCGAAAGCCCCTTTGGACCCCCCCTTTCCCCCAAACCCGCAGGAAACTCACGCGGGCGGGTAACTCGGGCGGGTTACGGCAGGAGCACCGCGGCGAGGGGGTGGACGCTCTCCTCGATCTCGTCGGCGACCCGGCTGAAGCACTGGTCGCCGCGCCCCCACGGATCGTCGAGATCGTCGGTGGGCAGCGAGGTGGTGCCCAGCCGGGCGGCGTGGGCGGCCTCCACCAGGGCCACGCCACGCGCGTACACCGCGTCGGGGGTCGCCTCGGCCGCCGGCAGCGCGGCGGCGTCCACGCCGGCGAGCAGCCGGCCGAACTCGCCCAGCACGAACGTGCGCGACTCGGCGTCGGGGCGCAGCGCCACCACGTACTCCTGCTGGTCGGCGGTGGCGGTCAGGACGAGGTCGGCGGCGTCGATGTGGTCCGAGCGCAGCTTGCGCGCGGCGAAGCCGGCGACGCTGCCGCCCCGGGAGGTCACCTGGCGCGACGCCGGCGGGTTCATCTCCTCGCCGGCGTGCCAGCCACCGGTGCCGGCGCTGTGGCTGTGCAGCAGCTCGTCGGCGCGCTCCGGGTCGATCTCGTGGCGGGCCAGCCGTTCCCGGACGGCGAGGGCCAGCAGCCGCTCGGCCATCGGGGAGCGGCAGATGTTGCCCATGCACACGTGCAGCACGGTGAACGGAGGCACTCAGACCCCCTGGCCGACGAGGATGTCGGGCACCACGTCGCGGAGCTTCTCCAACCCGACGGCGCCCTGACGGAGGAGCTGCGGCACCTCGCCGGTGAGGTCCACGATCGTGCTCGGCACCGGATCCGGGCAGGGCCCGGCCTCCAGGTAGGCCCGCACCGAGTAGGAGAGCTGGTCGCGGGCCTCCTCGGCGGTGAGGGCGGCCGGCTGGCCGGTCTTGTTGGCCGAGGCGACCGCCATCGGGCCGGTCTCGCGCAGCACCTCCAGCGCCACCGGGTGCAGCGGCATCCGCACCGCCACCGTCCCGGAGGAGTCGCCGAGGTCCCAGCGCAGGCTGGGCGAGTGGGCCACGATGATGGTCAGCGCCCCGGGCCAGAACGCCTCGACGAGGTCCCGGGCCGCCTGGGGCAGCGAGTAGACCAGGCCGTCGAGGGTGTGCCGGGAGCCGATCAGCACGGGCGGCGGCACCTGACGGCCACCCTTGGCGTCCAGCAGGGCCTTGACCGCGTACGGGGTGAACGCGTCCGCGCCGATCCCGTAGACCGTGTCGGTCGGCAGGACGACCAGCTCGCCGTTCTTGACCGCCTCGATGGCAGCGGCGATGCCGCGGTCCCGGTCGGCGGGCGACCGGCAGTCGTAGAGCATCACGAGGAGTCAGTCTGCCACGTCGCGGCGACGGCGGCGTGCTGGCCGTCCGCCCGGCGGGACGCGGTCGCGAAGCGGGGCCGTCCGGTCAGGTCCGGGTGGCCGGCGACCGCCTCGAACCGGCCGTCCGCGGCGAGCAGGTCGGGCACCGCCGTGCCGTGCGTGTCGTCGTGCTCCACGCCGAACACGCCGCCCGGGCGCAGCAGCGCCGCCGCCCGCGCGATCACCGGGCGGATCACCGCCAGGCCGTCCCCGCCGCCGAAGACCGCGTCCGCCGGATCGTGCCGGCCCACCTCCGGGGGCACGGCCACGTCCGACGGCACGTACGGCGGGTTGCAGAGCAGCACGTCGACCCGGCCCACCAGGTCGGCGAGCAGGTCGGCGGCGGTGACGTCCGCCGCCACCACCTCGATCGGCCGGTCCCCCGCCTCGGCGCGGGCCGCCGCGTTGCGCCGCAGCCAGGGCAGCGCCGCCGCCGACCGTTCCACCGCCACCACCCGGGCCGCCGGCAGCTCCTGGGCCACCGAGAGGGCGATCGCCCCCGAGCCGCTGCACAGGTCCACCACCAGCGCGGCGCCCAGGCGCCGGCCCTGCGCGATCCCCCAGCCGGCGAGCAGCTCCGTCTCGGGCCGGGGCACGAAGACGCCCGGCCCGACGGCCAGTTCCAGGTGCCGGAAGCCGGCGCTGCCCGTGAGATGCTGCAACGGTTCCCGCCCGGCCCGCCGCGCGACCAGCTCGTCGAACCGGTCGAGCTGCTCGGCCGTGAGGTCGTCGGCCAGCGCCAGCCGCCCCCGGGGCACCGCCAGCACGTACGCGGCCAACTGCTCCGCCTCGGCGCGGGGCGAGGCGATACCGGCGTCGGCGAGGGCCCGGGACGCCCGGGCCAACGCCACGGAAGGGCGCTGCCGTCTCGTCCCTTCGGACGGGTGTTGCGGCACGGTGGTCACGAGATAATCATGGGGCGTCGCGCTGGACATCACGAGCGGATGCGTCCGGACGCACACCGACAGGAGGTCGCGGTGGGTTGGCTCGACCGGGTCACCGACCAGGTTGACGCCCTGACGCGGGCGCGGGCCCTCCAGGAGTCCAGCCGCTCCGCCGAGGCGTACGCGATCCTCGACCGGGTCGTCGCCACCACCACCGACCCGTACGCGCGGGCCGACGCCCTGGTGCAGCGCCTCTCCGCGGTGATCAACCTCGGGCGGACGGCGGAGTACACCCGGGCCGTCGAGGAGGCCTCCACCGCCGTCCGCGACCTCGCCGAGCCCTACCTGCTCGGGCACCTCAACGCGCTGGCCGCCCTCGCCGCGCACCACCAGGGCGCGCTGGACCGCTGCGTCACCCACCTGGTGAAGGCCGCCCGGGCGTTGGGCGCCGTGGCGGACCCCGACCGGGACACCGCGTGGGGCTGGCACGACCTGGCGATGGCCTACTCGTACCTCAGCTTCCACGGCTACGCCCTCGGCGCCATCGAACGGGCGCGGCAGCTCGGCAGCGCCGCCGAGATCCCGGAGGAGACCTTCGCCGCCCCCGGGATCCGGCTGCGCAACGCCGTCGCCCTGGACCACAACGGCGACAGCGACGGCTGCCTGCGGGTACTGCGCGACGTCGCCGCCGACCTGGACCGGTTCGTGGGCAGCGGACGGGCCGGGAAGCTGCGCCCCAGCAGCCTGGCCGCGTACGGCTACGCCGCCGCCCGGCGGGCCGCCCTCGGCGACCGGTGGGACGTCGACCCGAAGGCCGGCCCGGCCGGGCTGCTCGGCCACGGCGGCGACAGCGCCCGCGCCCGCGACATGCGCCAGCTCGGCCAGGTCTGCCTGGCCGTCGCCGAGGGGCGGCCGATCGAGGCCGTCACCCGGCTGGACACCGTCCAGGTCTCCACGGAGACGCTGGGCGCGGCCGAACCGGCCCGGCTGCGCAGCATCGCCCTGGCCCGCGCCGGCGACCACGCCGGGGCGCACCGGGCCGACCGGCTGGCGTTCCGGCTGGCCGCCCAGCGCAACGACCGGCTCCGCGACGTCTACATCGACGGCATCGCCGCCCGCATCGACCACGAGGAGATGCGCCGCGAGGCGGCCCGCTTCGAGGGCGAGGCGTTGACCGACCCGCTGACCGGGCTGCCCAACCGGCGGCGGCTGGAGCGCTACATCGCCACCCTGGTCGCCCACGGCGACCGGGTGGTGATCGGCGTCTGCGACCTGGACGGCTTCAAGGCCGTCAACACCCGGCACGGGCACCACTCCGGCGACCTGGTGCTCCAGCGCATCGCCGGGGTGATCAACCGGGTGATGCGCCGGGGCGACTTCGTGGCCCGCTACGGCGGGGACGAGTTCGTGGTGGTGCTGCCCGGCGCCGGGATGACCGAGGCGGCCGAGGTGGGCCGCCGCATCGACGCCGCGGTGCGCACCGAGGACTGGGAGTCGCTGGTCCCCGGCACGCCGGTCGGGGTCAGCGTCGGCTTCGCCGAGGTGGGCGCCACCGGCCCGGGCCTGCGCGACGCCCTCGGCACCGCGTTCGAGGCCGCCGACCGCGCGATGCTGGCGGCGAAGACCCGCCCCCGCGCCTCCTGACCCCGGCCGCCCCGTCGGGCCCGGGGGTCAGCGGCGGGTCAGCTCGGTGTCGCCGGCGAGGCGGGCGGCGCGGTCGGCCTCGGCGAGGGCGTCGAGGACCCCGTCCAGGTCACCGGCGAGCGCCAGGTCCAGGTTGTACGCTGTGTAGCCGATCCGGTGGTCGGTGATCCGGTTCTGCGGGAAGTTGTAGGTGCGGATCCGCTCGGAGCGGTCCACGGTGCGCACCTGCGCCTTGCGGGCGTCCGAGGCGGCCGCGTCGGCCTGCTCCTGGGCCGCCGCCAGCAGCCGGGCGCGCAGGATCCGCATCGCCTGCTCCCGGTTCTGCAACTGGGACTTCTCGTTCTGGCAGGAGACCACGATGCCGGTCGGCACGTGCGTGATCCGTACCGCCGAGTCGGTGGTGTTCACCGACTGGCCGCCGGGCCCCGACGAGCGGAACACGTCGATGCGCAGCTCGTTCGGGTCGATGGTGACGTCGACGTCCTCGGCCTCCGGCAGCACCAGCACCCCGGCGGCGCTCGTGTGGATGCGGCCCTGCGACTCGGTGACCGGTACGCGCTGCACCCGGTGCACGCCGCCCTCCCACTTCAGCCGGGACCAGACGCCGTTGCCGCCCTCGGGCACGCCCTTGGTCTTGATCGCCAGCGAGACGTCCTTCACCCCGCCCAGGTCCGAGTCCTGGGCGTCGATCACCTCGGTGAGCCAGCCGCGCCGCTCGGCGTAGCGGGTGTACATCCGCAGCAGGTCGCCGGCGAACAGCGCGGACTCCTCGCCGCCCTCGCCGGCCTTGATCTCGACGATCACGTCCTTGGCATCGTGCGGGTCGCGCGGGATCAACAGCTCCGCCAGCCGCTGCTCCAGCGCCGGCAGGCTCTCCGCGATCGACTCGGCCTCGGCGGCGAAGGACGCGTCCTCGGCGGCCAGCTCCCGGGCGGCGACGAGGTCGGCGCGGGCCTGCTCCAGCTCACCGGCCGCCTTGTGCAGTCCGACCAGCTCGGCGTACCGGCGGCCGACCCGGCGGGCGGTGTTCTGGTCGGCGTGGATGGCCGGGTCCGCCAGCCGCTTCTCCAGCTCGGCGTACTCGTCGAGGAGGGCGGCCAGGCGCTCGCTGCTCATGCGGGGGAGGCTCCTTCGACGGGTACGGGGCAGGACCAGGGGAATACGGACGGCGCCCGCGTCCGGCACGAAACCGGACGCGGGCGCCGAACGAGGAGCTACTTGGCCTTCTTGGCCTGAACCTTGGCGTACTTCTGCTGAAACTTCGCCACCCGGCCCGCGGTGTCCAGGACGCGCTGCTTGCCGGTGTAGAACGGGTGGCAGGCGCTGCAGGTCTCGACGTGGATCGAGCCGCCCTTGGCGGTGCTGCGGGTGGTGAACGTGTTACCGCAGGAGCAGCTGACCTCGGTGGTCACGTACTCCGGGTGGATGTTGGACTTCATCTCGCCTCGGTCCTCTCGTGGATGGTCGCCGGGTCGCCGTCGGTGTCCGTCGCGGCGCGCGACGGGCTCGGGCGTGAACCGGAACCGGTGGCCGATTGACCAGTGTGCCATGGGCGTACGCCGACCCGGCAGTCGGGCCGCACGGCTGGTCCGGCATCGACAACGCACGCCCCACCTCCCGCATTCCCGACGCCTGGCCGGGCATTCGTCCCGGCACGGCCGCCGTCGGCGTCGTGCCCCGGCCGGGGCACGCGGCGCGGACGGCGGGACCGCCGACGACGTACGACACGGAGGAGCCGATGGCCCGCCTGATCGCCACCCGGGGACTGCCCGCCTCCGGCAAGACCACGTTCGCCCGGACCCTCCAGCCCTCCGTGGTCCGCGTCAACCGCGACGACCTGCGCCGCATGCTGCACGGCGAGCGGCTGTTCACCCAGTGGGCGGAGTGGCAGGTCACCCTCGTGCAGCGGGCGCAGGTCGAGGCGCTGCTGCGGGCCCGCGCCGACGTCTGCGTCGACGACACCAACCTGCGCTCGCGTACCCTGCGCGACTGGGCCGACCTGGCCGCCCGGCACGGCGCCGGGTTCGAGGTGCACGACTTCACCGACGTGCCGCTCGCGGAGTGCCTGCGCCGCGACGCCGCCCGCCCCGAGGCCGACCGGGTCGGCGAGGCGTGGATCCGCCGGCTGCACGAGCGCTACCTGGAAGGACGTACGCTGCCGCTGCCCGTGCCGCAGGCCCGGACGGGGCGGCCCGCCACGGTGCACGCCCCGCCGACCGAGCCGCCGGAGATCGTGCTGGTCGACATCGACGGCACGGTCGCGCTGAACGTCTCGCGCAGCCCGTACGACATGACCCGGGTCGCCGAGGACGAGCCCAACCCGGCGGTGATCGCGGCGGTCCGGGCGATGCACGCCGCCGGGTACGGGGTGGTGTTCTGCTCGGGCCGGGACGTCACCGCCCGCGCCGCCACCGAGGCGTGGCTGGCCCGGCACGTCCGGGTCCCCTACCTCGGGCTGCACCTGCGCGCCGTCGGCGACAGCCGCAAGGACTCCGTGGTGAAGCGGGAGATCTACGAGCGCGAGATCGCCGACCGCTACCGGGTGGTCGGCGTCTTCGACGACCGCCAGCAGGTGGTGCGGATGTGGCGGGCCCTCGGCCTCACCGTCTTCCAGGTCGCCGAGGGCGACTTCTGAGGCCGGCACCGGTCACCACCGAGGCCCGCACCGGAAGTCGGTGCGGGCCTCGGGGCGGTGCAACTCAGGCGGCGGGAGCCGCGGCGGCGGCCGCCAGCGTGATCGTCGCCTCCGCCCGCGCGCCGTTGACCGCGACGGCGAGCTTGACCTGCGCGCCGGGGCGCAGGGCGGTGAGCTTGCCGGTGGCCGGGTCGAAGCGGGCCACGTGCCAGGGCTTCAGCCCCAGGATCGAGCCGACGTGCACGTTCGGCGAGGCGGACCAGTCCGCGCTCACCGGCGCCGCCACCGGCACCGTACGCCCACCGGGCTGGGTCACCGTGGCGGTGACCGTCGCCGGGGTGCCGACCGCGACGCTGGCCGGGGCGGTCAGCGTGAGCGCGTCGACGTGCGCGTGCATCTCGGCGGCGACCCAGCGCGGGCCCTCGACGAGGGGGTTGCGCCGCGCCCGGTCGGCCTCGGCCGGGCTCACCGGGTCCACCCCGAACTCGGTCCACCCGGTGAAGCCACCCTGGTCGGCAGGGGTGGAGGGGTTCTTTCCCGAGTTGCCGTTGATCAGGTACGGCACCCCGTCGACCCGGTCGGCGTGGAAGGTGCCGACGTGCCCGCCGACGAACACGGCGCCCTTGCCGGTGCGGTGCTGGAAGTCGGCCAGCCACTGCTCCAGCAGGGCCGCCTCCTTCCGGTCGCCCAGCTGGCTGGCCTTGGCCGGGCTTGGGTCGCGCGGCGGGTGGTGGTGCAGCACGACCACCGAGTTGACGGCCGGGTCACCGGTCGCCGAGTCGAGCGCCTCGCGCAGCATCCGCACCTGGTCGAAGCCGCCGCCGCGCAGCGAGCCCGTCGACGAGTTGAGCGTGACGAACCGGGTGCCCTTGTGGTCGAAGGTCCGCTCGGTGTCGCCGAAGGCGGCCCGGAAGTTGGCGATCGGGGCGCCCATGATCTCGTGGTTGCCGGGCACGTAGTAGTACGGCACCTCGCCGCCGAGTTCCTCGTCCAGCAGCCGCTTGGCCAGCGCGAAGTCCGCCGGGTAGGCGGTGTCCACGAAGTCACCGTTGATCACCAGGAAGTCCGGCTTCGCGGCCTTGACCTCGCGCAGCGTACGGCGGGCCTGGGCGACCAGGTCGCTGTCCGGGTTCGCCGCGACGAACTGCGCGTCGGACAGGACGGCGAAGCGCCAGGGCGCCCCGTCCACCGTGCCGTCGCGCAGCACCACCCGGTCGGTGCGCGGCTTCTCGGCCGGCACGTCGACCGTCGGCGGCACCTTCGCCACCAGGTCGTCGATGATGACCTCGCTGCGGTACTGCGCGGCGGCGTTGGTCTCGGCCACGTAGAACCGGCGGACCCGCACCGGGTACTGCACCCCGGCGGGGACGGCGAACTCGACGTACTTCCAGCCCGTCCAGGTGATCAGCGGGCCGCGCAGCACGTGCTGGGTGTCCTGCGCGTCGTGCAGGTGCAGGCTGGGCCACTCGCCCGTGCCGTTGCCGTGGATCCACATGCCGAACGCCTGCGGCTGGCCGGCGACCTCGATCCAGGCGGGCGGGTCGGCGTACGCGGCCCGGGTGCCGGTGGACTGGCTGAAGTCGTACGTCATCTTCAGGCCCGTGCCGGTGCGGCCCGGCGCTGGCGCGACCGCGCCGCTGGCCCGCGCCTGGCTGAACTTCCAGGATGCCGCGTCGTCGAAGCCGGCCACCGGCACGTCGGTCAGCCCGACGGTGACCGGCAGGACGGTGCTGCTCCGGCCGACGTGGACGGTGACCAGCGCCGACCCGGTGTCCCGCAGGGCGGTGACGGCGAGGTTGCCGTCGGCGGTCGGGGCGATCTTCAGCAGGTCCTTGTCGTAGTCGAGCTTCAGGTCGGCCGGCTCGATGGGGGCGGTGTTGCCCTCGGCGTCGTAGCCGACGACGCCGAACAGCGCGCTGCCCTGCGCGCCGGTCAGGCCGACCCGTTCCACCGTGGAGTCGATCCGGGCCAGCGGCCCGAGCACGGTCAGGTCGAGGGTGCCACGGGCCGCGCCCCGCGAGGCGGTGACCGTGGTGCTTCCGGGCAGGAGGGCCCGGAAGCGGCCCTTGCCGTCGACGACGCCGTGCACCGCCGGGTTGGCCCGCCACGTCGGCGCGCCGGCCGCCGGGCCGTACGTCTCGTCGTGGCCGGCGGCGGTGAGCTGGCGGGTCAGGCCGGGGAAGACGCGGTCGGGCCGGCCGCCGCGCACCGGCGCGACGCCGGGGGCGGTGGTCGGGTCGCTGGCGGTCTCCAGCCAGTACCCGGTGAGCCGGCCGCTGCCCTTGGGCGCGTAGATGGCCAGGCCGTTGGGCACGGCCCGCTCGCTGCCGTCGGACGGGCTGTTCTCCACCTGCACGGCCGCCGCGCCCGGCTCCCGGGCGAGCAGCGTCGAGGAGCCGCCGCCGTCGAGGTTGAGCGCGTGGTGCGCGCCGAGCTCAGCCATCATGCGGCCCATCTCGGTCTGGGTGACGCCCCGGCTGTCGACCTGCCGGCCGTCCACCGTCAGCATGATCATGCGCCGGCCGTCGGCGGAGAAGCCGACGGACGTGCGCGGGGCCAGCGACGCGTCGGCGATGCTCTGCACCACCCCGTCGCGGACCAGCACGTTGCCGCCGCCGACGGCCGCGTGCAGGTTGCTGCCGTCGGCCGGCTTCGGCCGGTAGGCGACGGTCACCGCGTCGCCGGGACGCAGCCCGGCGAGGGCGTCCGCGCCGGCGTCGCGGCCGAGCAGCACGGTGGTGCCGGCCGGGACCGCCCCGCTTCCGGCCGTGCCGGCGACGGTGGCGACGCGGCCGTCGACCACCGTGACCTCGGTGACGCGGGCGGCGCCCTCGACCGCACGCTGCCGGGTGTACGACCCCCAGAGCGCGGTGAACACGCCGATCCCGTTCGCCTGGATCATGTTGTTGAACTGGGTCAGCGTCACCGGACCGGTGGGCAGGGTCGCGGTGCCGTCGAAGTTCACCTCGATGACCCGGCCGAGCCCCTCGGTGGTGATCGCGACGGCGTTGCGGTGCCCGCTGACCGCGGACTGGACCAGCTGGCCGTCACGGACGCCGACGCCCTGGGCGGCACCGGAGTTGTTGATGTCGAAGAAGTCGCCGTTGACGGCGGCGACCGCACGGGCCGCGTCGACGGCGCCGCGCAGCGGCTCGGCCCGGCTGACCGCGCCGGAGTTGACGTAGTCCACGGTGAGGCCGCCGGTGAGGTCGGCGGTCAGCGCGTCCGCGCGCAGCCAGCCGTCGGCGTCGTACCGGTCGAAGGAGGTCAGGTTGAGGCCCGGGGCGACCGGGCGGGTGGTCTTCGCCGTCTCCAGCCCGCCGGCCGGCTCCACGCCGGTCGGGGCTGCGGCGGCCGACATGCTCGCGGCAGGGTCGCCGGCGAGCGTCACGGAGCCCGCGGAGTACGAGGAGGCGCGCGGTGCGTCCTCGGCGGCGGTGAGGGACGGGTCGGTGGCCGGGGCGGGCGCACCGGCGTTCGCCGGCACAGTGCCGGCCAGGGTGAGCAGCGGCGTCAGCAGCAGGACGCCTGCGAGCCGGGCGGATCGTCTGCGGGTACGCATGGGCGACAGTCAACCGGACGGTGAATAGAAGTTTCAATAGCTGCCGGCCAAAGCGAAGGAAAACTCCACCCTTCCGGCGGTCGTCCCCGCCGTTGCCGGTACCGCCCTCCGGAGCGCGGGCCCCGGGAGCGCGCCTCCCCGCACTGCGCCTCCCCACAGCGCGCCTCCCCGCAGCGCGCCTCCCCCGCATCGCGCAAGCGGAGCCACAGCCCGGCAGCACGTGCCGCATGCGCGCGCCCGCCACCACACCCACGGAACCGCACGCCCACCCACGGACCTCACCGCCGAACCGCACGGGTCCGCGCAGCGCACGCTCAGGGGCCACACCGCAGCGTGTGCTCGGGGCTCCACGGCCACCCGCACCGCGCGTGCGCTCAGGGGCCGCCCTGCGCCGTGCGCCCGGGGCCGCACGACCACCCACATTCGATTACGGAGAGTGGGCGACTCCGCGCCGCTCCACCCCTCGCTCCGTCCCCTTTGCTCTGCATCCATATCCGCACCGGACACGCCATGTAAGCGGTGCCTATGTGGATGCAGAGCAAAGGGGACTGAAGAACTGTACGGCCGGATCGCGCCTTCACGACGAATCACCTGGTCACAGGCCCTTGCCAGCGACGCCCACAGCGGCAAGCTCTTCACGCGCCCAAATTCGGTCACGCAGAGTCACAACGAAGACTCTTCGAGGCGAAGGTCACCGATCGTCACGGACACGAGCTGGCAAGGTGGATCGCCCGGCTGCCCGTCTGCGGTGCACAGCACCCGACGCCCGGCACGCGGCACGCGGCACCGAAGCTCACCCACGAGACCGACGGGCAGGGACGCGAGAAGGGCACGGCCTCGTGGCCGTGCCCTTCTCGCTGCCTCACCCGGGGAGGGTCACTCCCCCGGCGTCGACTTGGCGATCTGCATCAGGAACTCGATGTTGGTGCGGGTCTGCTTGAGCTTGTCCAGCAGCAGGTCCAGCGCCGCCTGCGAGTCCAGCGAGTGCAGGACCTTCCGGAGCTTGTGGATGATGGCCAGCTCCTCCGGCGCGAGCAGGATCTCCTCCTTGCGCGTGCCGGACGGGTGGATGTCGATGGCTGGGAAGATGCGCTTGTCGGCGATCTTCCGGTCCAGCTTCAGCTCCGCGTTGCCGGTGCCCTTGAACTCCTCGAAGATGACCGTGTCCGCCATGGACCCTGTCTCCACCAGCGCGGTGGCGAGGATGGTCAGCGAGCCGCCGTTCTCGATGTTGCGGGCCGCACCCAGGAAGCGCTTCGGCGGGTAGAGCGCGGTGGAGTCGATACCACCCGACATGATCCGACCGCTGGCCGGCGCCGCCAGGTTGTACGAGCGACCGAGGCGGGTCACCGAGTCGAGCAGCACGACCACGTCGTGGCCCAGCTCGACCAGGCGCTTCGCCCGCTCGATCGCCAGCTCGGCCACCGTGGTGTGGTCCTGCGGCGGACGGTCGAACGTCGCCGCGATGACCTCGCCCTTCACCGACCGCTGCATGTCGGTGACCTCTTCGGGCCGCTCGTCCACCAGCACCACCATCAGGTGGCACTCCGGGTTGTTGTGCGTGATCGCGTTCGCGATGGCCTGGAGCACCATCGTCTTACCCGCCTTCGGCGGCGACACGATCAGCGCGCGCTGGCCCTTGCCGAGCGGCATGACCAGGTCGATGACCCGGGTGGTGAGGATGTGCGGCTCGGTCTCCAGCCGCAGGCGCTCCTGCGGGTAGAGCGGGGTGAGCTTGTAGAACTCCGGCCGGCGCTTCGCCTCGTCCGGCTCCATCCCGTTGATGGTGTCGAGCCGCACCAGCGGGTTGTACTTGTCCCGCCGCTGCTCGCCGTCGCGCGAGGCGCGCACCGCACCGGTGATGGCGTCGCCGCGCCGCAGGCCGTACTTCTTGATCTGCGACATGGAGACGTAGACGTCGTTCGGGCCGGCCAGGTAGCCGGTCGTCCGTACGAACGCGTAGTTGTCGAGCACGTCGATGATGCCGGCCACCGGGACGAGCACGTCGTCCTCGCCGACCTGCGGCTCGCGTCCGCCGTCGCGCCCGCCTTCGCGGCCACCGTCGCCGCCCTCGGCGCGCTCACCGCGGCCACGGCGGCGGTCCCGGAACCGGCTGCGCCGGCCACGCCGGCCACCGCTCTCGTCGTCGTCGCCGTCGTTGTCACGCTCGACGCGCTGGCCCCGGTCGCCGCGCTCGTTGCGGTCACGGTCGCCCCGATCGGCGCGCTCGCCCCGCTCGTTGCGGTCCCCGCGCTCCGCACGCTCGCCGCGGTCACCCCGCTCGTTGCGCTCGCCCCGCTCGGCACGGTCACCGCGCTCGGCACGGTCCGCACGGTCCCCGCGCTCGGCACGGTCCCCGCGCTCGTTGCGGTCACCCCGCTCGGCACGCTCCGCGCGGTCGCCCCGCTCGGCACGGTCGCCGCGCTCGGCACGGTCGCCCCGCTCGGCACGGTCGCCCCGCTCGGCACGGTCGCCCCGCTCCGCACGGTCGCCGCGCTCAGCACGGTCGCCGCGCTCACGGCCACGGTCGGCACGCTCGCCGGCCTCGGTCTCGTCCGCGCGCGTCTCCGCCGGACGAACCTCCGCCGGACGGACGGCCTCCGCCTCACGAGCCTCCGCCGGACGGGCCTCCGCGGCCCGCGCCTCGGAGGTGGCGGCCCGGCTGCGCCGGGTCCGGCCACGGGGCTCGGCCTCGGCCGCCGCCGGCTCCGCCGGAGCCTGCTCCGCGGTACGCCGCCCGGCCGTCGGCCGCTCGGTGCTCTCGCGGACCTCGGCGTGGGCCTCTTCACGGGCGGGAGCGGCAGCGGCCTCGGCCCGCGGTCGAGGGGTCCCGGCGGTGGCGCCGCCCTGCCGCTCGGAGATCGCGCTGATCAGCTCGCCCTTGCGCATGCGGGCCGTGCCCGAGATGCCGAGCGACGCGGCCAGGCTCTGCAGCTCCGGCAGCAGCATCGCCGAGAGGCCGGTGCCGCTGCGCCGACGACGGGCGGGGGCGGCGGCGGTGGTGGCATCGCCAGCGACGTTGGAAACATCCGACGTCACGTCGGTGGTGTCGCTCAATGGATTCCTTCCCTCGATAGGCCGGGACTGCCCGGAGTCGAAAACAAGGTGGCCGGGCGGCCTCGGTGCACCCGCCTCGCATGGACGCGTCGCGGGAGTCTGTGACACAGCAGCCGGTCGGTTTCCCGACTCACCGAAGGTCGGTGAGCAGGTCTCGCCGTCTGCGGCGACCTGTGAAGACTGCGGTGCGGCGTGGGCCTAGGCAGGGGTGACGGGCTGACCGCCGAAAGCTTCGGGGGTGCGCCGACCCGCAGGGAGATCGCATGCTTCGCGGCTGTGCTAAGTCTAGAGCGTAATCAACTCTTCCGACCTGCGGCAACAGGGTCCCGCTCTGCGTGTCCCAGTCTACCCCGGGCAACCTGTGCTCCGCGCCCGTCTGGATCCAACCGCCAGACCTCCCAGCCTGTTCCCGGGTCGAAGCCCTCGGGCGGGCCGGTCAGGGCCAGGACGGTCGGGCCCGCACCACTGATCACGGCGGCCACACCGGCCTCACGCAGCGCTTTTACCAGGGCGGCGCTGCCCGGCATGCCGTCGGCGCGGTAGTCCTGGTGCAGCCGGTCGACCGTGGCCGGCAGCAGCAGACCCGGGTCGGCGGTCAGCGCGTGCACCAGCAGCGCGGCGCGGCCGGCGTTCAGCGCCGCGTCGCCGTGGGGCACGGTGGCCGGCAGCGCGGCCCGCGCGGTGGCCGTCAGGCCGCGCTCCGCCGGCACGAAGACCGTCGGTCGTACGCCGTCGGCGACCGGCAGCGACACCGCCCGGGCGCCGGAGGGCTCCGTCCAGGCCAGGGTGAAGCCGCCGAGCAGGCACGGCGCCACGTTGTCCGGATGGCCCTCGATCTCGGCGGCGAGGCGCAACGCGGCGGCGTCGTCGAGCCGGATCTCGCCGTCGGCGACCAGCGCACGGGCCAGCAGCACGCCGGCGATGATCGCCGCGGACGAGGAGCCCAGCCCACGGGCCTGGGGGATGCGGTTGACGCACTCCACCGCCAGCCCGGGCGGCTGCCCGCCGAGCCCGTCGAAGGCCGCCCGCATGGCGCGGACGACCAGGTGCCGGTCGTCGGCCGGCAACTCCCCGGCGCCCTGCCCGGCCACGCTCACCGTGACGCCTCCCGCCGTCACCTCGGCGGCCACGTCGTCGTGCAGCGCCAGGGCGAGCCCCAGGGCGTCGAACCCCGGCCCCAGATTGGCGCTGGTGGCGGGGACCCGGACCCGGACCGGGCCGGAGATGAAGTTCGTCGGCACGGGCTCATGGTAGGGCTGCGCACCGACGGGGCGGACCGCCGCCCGACGGATGGGATCGGGCCGGAGGGTCTCGTCACCGGACGATGGTGGCAGCGCCGGTCCGTTAGCCTGACCCGACCGACGGCGGCTGGAGGCGGGAATGCGCGAATTCGGGTACCTGGCGACGGCGGTCGTCTTCGAGGCGCCCTCGGTGCTGGTGCTGCTGGTCGGGCTCGTACTGGCCGCGACGGCCGGGGGGCGGCTGCCCCGCAAGCCCCGGCTGCTGGCGCTGTCCGGGCTCGCTGTGCTGCTGGTCAGCGCACTGCTCAGCGTGGCCTGGACCCTGCTGCTGCCCCGCACGTTCAGTTTCGACTGGGGCTACTCGAACTTCCGGTTCATGAACCTGGCCTACGGCGGGGTGCAGGCCCTGGCGTACCCGATCGGGACGGGTCTGCTGATCGCGGCGGTGCTGGTCGGGCGGCGGGCGGGCGGCGCGGAGGCCGGCCCGTTCGGCGGACGACCGCTCGCCGGCGGCGGGCCGGTGCCGACCACCGCGCCGGTGCCCGCCGCCCAGCCGGTGCCGCCGGCCGACCCGGGGTGGACCGTGGGGGGCGGGGCCGACGTGCCGGCGCAGTGGGGCGGTCGATCCCGGCCGGACGCGCCGACGGGCGCCGGGACGGACCAGGCCTGACCGCCGGGCGGGTCAGCGGGCGGCGCTCGCAGCCGGTTGCGCGGCCGGGTCCGTGAGCGAGAGCCGACGGGTGGCGATCCGCCAGCCGAGCGCGTAGACCACCGTGACCAGGCCGCAGCTGGCCAGCACCACCCGCTCGTCCACGGTGTCCACCACCGCCGCCACGGCGAGCTGGCTGACCGAGACGGCGAGGGTCGCCAGCATCATGTCGGTGGCGAAGACGCGGCCCCGCAGCCGGTCCGGCACCTCCCCTTGCAGGGCGAAGTTCGACATCACCCAGTTGCTGCCGCCCGCGAAGTGGGCGACGAAGACCAGGGCCAGCACCAGCGGGAACCAGTTGGCGACCGAGGTGCCGAGGTAGGCCAGGCCGTAGAGGGACATCGACAGTGCCAGCCCGGGCAGCAGCCAGGCGCGGTTGGTCAGCACCCGCCGCATCAGGATCGGCCCGACGAGCGCCCCCGCCCCGCGGACCGCGAAGAGCAGCCCGGTGCCGACGGGGCCCACGCCGTACACGGCCGCGAGCAGCGGGAACACCGTCAGCACGCCGTTGCCGAGGCCCACCGCCGACTTCACGGTGACCAGCGCCAGCACCCTCGGCCGGTGCCCGATGTAGCCGAGCGCCTCCCGGATCGCCGGCCAGGTCCGCTGCACGGGCAGTTCCGCGTCGCGGGGCGCCTGCAACGGCCGGCGGATCAGCGTGGCCAGGCCCGCGGCGACCACCAGGCCCACCGCCGCCACCCAGAAGCAGGCGTACGGGCCGACGGCGGCGCTGAGCACGCCACCCAGGGAGGCGCCGACGACGGTCATGGTGCCCCAGGCCGACCCCGCGACGGCGTTGCCGGCGGCCAGCTCGTCGGGGTCGAGCACGTTGGGCAGGGCCGCCTGGGCCGCCGGGGAGTAGAACGCCTTGGCGACCGCCACCACCCCGATCCCGGCCATCGCCAGCCAGGCGGTCCCCGCGCTGCGGACGCCGAGCAGCAGCAGCACGCCGAGCAGGGCCGCGACGTTCGCAATGATCATGATCTTGCGCCGGTCGAACCGGTCCGCGATCGTGCCCGTGTACGGCAGCAGCAGCGCCACGATCCCGGTGTCGACGGCGAGCACCAGCGCGCCCCACACGCCGCTGCCGGTCAGGTCCGGCAGCAGCACCAGCAGCGGCACCATGACGAACCAGTCGGCGCCGAAGACCACCAGCTCGGCGAGGAACAGGTTGCGGAAGTTGCGGTTGCGGGTGAGGACCGAGACGGTGGACGGCACGTTCGGGACCCTACCGGTCGGTGACCGGCGGGCCGGCCGTACGGCGGGTACCTGACCGAACGCGAACACCCCCGGCGGGTGGGACCCGTCGGGGGTGTTCGCGCACTGCCGTTACTCGGCCGGCGGCAGCGGGGACGTGCGGCTCTTCGGCAGCCGCAGCACCTCGAACTGGTCGGTGCCGTCCACCAGCGCGCCCGACGGCGTCGGCCGGGACGCCGGGGCGTCGGTGGCCTCCGTGCCGGCGGTGGACGGGGCGCCCGCGGCGGGCACCGGGACCGGCTCGGCGGCGGGCGTCCCACCGTCGTCGCCGGCCGGCTCGCCGTCGCCCGTGCCGGTGGCCGGGGCCACCCCGCCGGAGCGGCGGGCCCGGCGGGCGCGGAACGACTCCTTGGTGTTCTCCGCCATGGCGTAGAGCGTCGGCACCAGGATCAGGGTGAGCAGCGTCGAGCTGAGCAGCCCGCCGATCACCACGATCGCCAGCGGCTTGGAGATGAAGCCGCCCTCCCCGGTGAGGCCGAGCGCCATCGGCAGCAGCGCGAAGATGGTGGCGATCGCCGTCATCAGGATCGGCCGCAGCCGGCGCCGGCCGCCCTCGACCACCGCCTCCTGGACCCCCATGCCCTGCGACCGGTACTGGTTGACGAGATCCAGCAGCACGATCGCGTTCGTCACCACGATGCCGACCAGCATGAGCACGCCGATCAGCGCCGGCACACCCATCGGGGTGCCGGTGGCCAGCAGCAGGCCGATCGCGCCGGTCGCCGCGAACGGGATGGAGATCAGCAGGATCAGCGCCTGGACCAGGCTCCGGAACGTCGCCACCATGATCAGGAAGACGATCGCGATGGCGGCGAGCACGGCCAGGCCCAGGTCGGCGAAGGCCTCCTCCTGGTCGGCGCTGACGCCGCCGATGGCGAAGGACGCCCCCGGCACGTCGATGCCGTCCAGCTTCTTCTGCAGCTCCTGCGTGATGGCGCCGAGGTTCGAGCCGGTGGCCGTACCGGTGACGGAGACGCTGCGCTCGCCGTCGATCCGGCTCACCTGCTGCGGGCCCTCGGTCTGGGTGACGTCGGCGATGTCGTCGAGCTTCACCGGCCCGACCGGCATCGCCCGCAACTCCTCCACTGTGGTCGGCGGCTTGCCCGCGAACCGCAGCACCACGTCCCGCTGCCCGTCGTCGAGCGTGACCTGCCCCAGGGGCGAACCACGGAACGCCTGGGCCACCACCTGGCCGACGGCGGCCTCGGTGAGCCCGACCCGGCCGGCGGCGACCCGGTCGACGGTGACGTCGACGCGCGGCACCCGCGTGGCGAGGCTGGTGGAGACGTCCTCGACGCCCGCCAGCCCGGCCATCGCCGACCGGACCTCCTCGGCGGCCCGGGTCAGCGCCTCCGGGTCGGTGCCCTGGACGACCACCTCGATCTGGTTGGCCGCCGCCCCGCCCTGGCCGGCGCCGAAGCTGACCTCACCGACGGCCGGGCCCAGCGCGTCGAACTCCCGGCGCAGCTTCTCCCGCATCTCCTGGGCGTCGGTCCCGTCACCGAGGGCCAGCGACCAGTTGGCGACGTTGTTGCCGCCGCCGCCGAACGGGTTGTCCCCGCCGCCCGCCGTGACCTGGTACGTCTCGACGTCCTCGGTGCGCTCCAGCACCGCCTCGATCTGCTTGGCAGCCGCGTCGGTGCCGAGCAGGCCGGTGCCCGCCGGCAGTTCCTGGGTGATGCTCAGGGTGTCCTGGCCGGAGTCGTCGATGAAGTTGGTCTCCAGCTGGCGGGACAGGCCGAAGGTGCCGAACAGCACGAGCACGCCGAGCCCCAGCGTGATCCACCGGGTGGCCCGCTTACGGGTGGCGAACCCGATCACCGGCAGGTACGCCCGCTGCAACGGGTTGCGCAGCTCCTTCTCCTCGGCCGCCCGGCGCACCGCGGCGCCGTCCGCCGTGCCGCTCGGCGGCTTCAGGAACCAGTACGCGAGCACCGGGATGACTGTCAGCGAGACCAGCAGCGAGGCGAGCAGGGCCACCGTGACGGTGATCGCGAACGGCGCGAAGAGCTGTCCGACGAAGCCGCCCACCAGGGCGATCGGCGCGAAGACGGCGACCGTGGTGAGGGTGGACGCGGTCACCGCGCCGGCCACCTCGCGGACGGCGGCGAGGATCGCCTGCCGCTTCGGCTCGCCGTACTCCAGGTGTCTCTTGATGTTCTCCAGCACGACGATCGAGTCGTCGACCACCCGGCCGACCGCGATGGTGAGCGCGCCGAGGGTGAGCAGGTTGAGCGAGTAGTCGCCGATCCAGAGGGCGATCAGGGCGACCACCACCGAGAGCGGGATGGAGACCGCGGTGACCACGGTGGAGCGGACCGACAGCAGGAAGACCAGGATGACGATGACGGCCATGATCAGGCCCAGCAGGCCCTCGGTGGTCAGGCTCTCGATCGACTTCTCGACGAAGGGAGCCTGGTCGAAGACGACGGTCAGCTCGGCGCCGGAGGCCTCCCGCAGGTCGGCGAGGCGGTCCCGGATCTCGTGGGAGATCTCGACCGCGTTGCCGTCCGGGGAGGCGGTGACCGCGATGCCCAGGCTGTCCTTGCCGTTGGTGCGGGTGATCGCGGTGGCCGGCGCGAGCTGCTGCTCGACGGTGGCCACGTCGCCGAGGCGGACCGGGGCCGCCCGGCCCGCCGCTGGCGCGACCACGACGCCCCGGAGGTCCTCCAGCGTGGCGAGCCGGGTGCCGACCTGCACCGGGAGCGCGCGGGTGCCGTCGGTGACCGCGCCGGCCGGCACCGTCACGCCGTTGGTCTTCAACGCCGCGCCGAGGGCGGTCGGCTGGAGCTTCGCCGCCGCCAGCTTGGCCGGATCCGGGGTGACCACCACGACGTCGTCGCGGGCGCCGGTCAGGTCGACCGTCCGCACCCCCTCGATCGCCTCCAGCTCGGGCACCACCGTGGCGCGCAGCTTCTCCGCGAGGACGCGCTGGTCGTCACCGCCGGAGGCGGCGAGCACCACTGCGGGCAGGTCGTCGGTGCTGCCGGCGATGACCTGCGGGTCGACCCCCTCGGGCAGCTGCGCGTCGATCCGGTTGAGCGCGGTCTGCATCTTGTTGACCACGTCGTCCAGGTCGGTGCCGAACTCGTACTGGACCTGGACGGTCGTGGAGCCCTCGCGGGAGGTCGAGGTGACCTGGTCCAGCCCGGGGATGCCCTGGAGGGCGTTCTCGATCGGCTCGGTGACCTGCGACTCGACGACCTCGGGCCCGGCGCCGGGGTAGACCGCCACGATGAAGGCCGCCGGGAACTCCAGCGACGGCAGGAGTTGCTGCTTCAGTGACGGTACGGCGAACGCCCCGAACAGCGTGGTCACCACCGCGATGAGGGCGATCAGCCCTCGGTTGGCGAGGCTGAATCTGGCGAGCAGCGACATCGGCGTGACTCACTCCTGAAAAAGGCGATTGGCGGGGGTACGAATTCTCCCCCACCCCACCCGACCGGCCCCGGCCGGCCCTGCCCTAGTCCGATGCACAGGACTCGTGTGCTCCGCCCCGGTTTTCCTCCCGTCGACTCGACCGGCGCCGATCGGCCGACGGCTCACGCGATCCGGCAGCGGCTCACGCGAGGCCGATCCGCCGGCGGCGCAGGCGAGGCCGAGGCAGCAGGCGGCTCAGGCGAGGTCGAGGCAGCGGGCGGCGGCCAGCGGGTCGTTGGCGATGGTGGTGGGCACGGGCGCGGTGGAGATCGCCCACTCCGGGTCCTTCAGGCCGTGGCCGGTGACCGTGCAGACCACCGTCGAGCCGGCCGGGACCCGACCGGCGGCGGCCTGCTGGAGCAGGCCGGCCACGCTGGCCGCGCTGCCCAGCTCGACGAAGACCCCGACCTCGCGGGCCAGCAGCCGGTACGCGGCCAGGATCTCCCGGTCGGTGACGGCGGCGATCAGCCCGCCCGAGGAGTCCCGGGCGTCGAGCGCCCTGGTCCAGCTCGCCGGGTTGCCGATCCGGATGGCGGTGGCGATCGTGGACGGCTCGCGGACCACCTCCCCGGTGACGATCGGGGCGGCGCCGGCGGCCTGGAAGCCGTACATCTTCGGGGCCCGGGTGGCGTTGCCGTCCCGCAGGTCCTCCGAGTAGCCCATCCAGTAGGCGGAGACGTTGCCGGCGTTGCCGACCGGCAGGCAGTGGATGTCGGGCGCGTCGCCCAACGCCTCGACGATCTCGAACGCGGCCGTCTTCTGGCCGTGCAGCCGGTCGATGTTCACCGAGTTGACCAGGGCGACCGGGTAGTCCTGGGCGAGCTTGGCGGCCAGCGACAGGCAGTCGTCGAAGTTGCCGGTGACCTGGAGCAGCTTCGCCCCGTGCACGAGCGCCTGGGCCAGCTTGCCCAGCGCGATCTTGCCCTGCGGCACGAGCACCGCGCAGGTCAGGCCGGCGCGGGCCGCGTACGCCGCCGCGGAGGCGCTGGTGTTGCCGGTGGAGGCGCAGATGATCGCCTTGTTGCCGGCCTCGACCGCCTTCGAGACCGCGAGGGTCATGCCCCGGTCCTTGAACGAGCCGGTCGGGTTGGCGCCCTCCACCTTCAGGTGCACGTCACAGCCGAGCCGGGCGGAGAGCACCGGCGCGGGCAGCAACGGCGTGTTCCCCTCGTGCAGGGTCACGACCGGGGTGGCGTCGGTGACCGGCAGCCGGTCCCGGTACGCGTCGATCAGACCCCGCCACATGTCGTTCTCCCTCGCCTCGTACCGTCCCGCCGAGTCGGGCACGCCTCCAGCCTGGACCAGTCTCGCCGCGTGCCCGCCGGCGCACCCGCAGTTAACCATCAGGCGAGACGCGGAAGCGCTCGCCCCGCCGGGCCGGGCCGGCGGACGGGCCCCGGCCCGCCCGAGCCCCACCGCCGGCGGTCCCGCGCGCGTCACCGGGCCCCGCGGGCGGACCGCTCAGAGCCCGCCCTCGACCCGCAGCACGCTCGCCACGGAGCGGACGATGTCCAGCCCGCGCAGCTCCCGCACGGTGGCGGCGAGCGCCGCGTCCGGCGCCACGTGGGTGACGATCACCAGGTCGGCGTCCTCGCCCCGGCCTGCCGCGCCGCCGCCCGCCGGGCCCTGCCGCACGGTGGCGATCGACACGTCGTGCCGGGCGAACACGCCGGCCACCGCCTCCAGCACACCCGGCCGGTCCGCCACGTCGAGGCTGATGTGGTAGCGGGTCAGCGCCTCCCCCATCGGCCGCACCGGCAGGTCGGCGTACGCGCTCTCGCTGGCCGACCGCACCCCGGCGAGCCGGTTGCGGGAGACCGCCACCACGTCGCCCAGCACCGCGCTGGCCGTCGGCGCGCCGCCCGCGCCCCGGCCGTAGAACATCAGCGGCCCGGCCGCCTCGGCCTCGACGAAGACCGCGTTGAACGCGTCGCCGACGCTGGCCAGCGGGTGGCCCAGCGGGATCATCGCCGGGTGCACCCGCACGCTGACCGTCTCCCGGCCGGCGGCGTCGGCGCCCCGGGCGGCGATGCAGAGCAGCTTGATGGTGCACCCCATCGCCTTGGCGCTGGCCACGTCGGCCGCCGTGACCTCGGTGATGCCCTCCCGGTGCACGTCGGCCGCGCCGACCCGGGTGTGGAAGGCCAGCGAGGCGAGGATGGCCGCCTTCGCCGCCGCGTCGAAGCCCTCCACGTCGGCGGTCGGGTCGGCCTCGGCGTAGCCCAGCTCCGTGGCCTCCTCCAGCGCCTCCGCGAAGCCGGCGCCGGTGGCGTCCATGGCGGAGAGGATGAAGTTGGTGGTGCCGTTGACGATGCCGGTGACCCGGTTGATCCGGTCGCCGTGCAGCGACTCGCGCAGCGGGCGCAGCAGCGGGATCGCCCCCGCCACGGACGCCTCGTAGTAGAGGTCGCCGCCGCCCTCGGCCGCCGCGTCGTGCAGGGCGGCGCCGTCCTCGGCGAGCAGCGCCTTGTTGGCCGTGACCACGCTCTTGCCGGCCCGCAGCGCCTCCACCAGCCAGCCCCGCGCCGGCTCGATGCCGCCGACCACCTCGACCACCACGTCGACGTCGTCGCGCTTGATCAGGCCGAGCGCGTCGGTGGTGAACAGGGTCGGGTCGACGGGCAGGTCGCCCCGGTCGCGGCCGAGACGGCGTACGGCGATGCCGGCGATCTCCAGCGGGGCGCCGATCCGGGCGGCGAGGTCGGCCGCCTGCTCGTGCAGCAGCCGGACCACCTCGCTACCGACCGTGCCGCAGCCGAGCAGTGCCAGGCGCACAGGTGATGTCATCCCACGTCCAATGCCAGCAGGTCCTCTTCGGTCTCCCGCCGGACGATCAGGCGCGCCTGGCCGTCGCGCACCGCGACCACCGGGGGGCGGGGCACGTGGTTGTAGTTGCTGGCCATGCTCCGGCAGTAGGCGCCGGTGCCCGGCACCGCGACAAGATCTCCGGGCTGCACGTCGGCGGGCAGGAATTCATCCTTCACCACGATGTCCCCGGACTCACAATGCTTTCCCACCACGCGGGCGAGCATCGGCTCGGCGGTCGACGCCCGGGACGCCAGCGTCGCGGAGTAGGACGCGTCGTAGAGCGCCGTGCGGATGTTGTCGCTCATCCCGCCGTCGACGCTCACGTACGTCCGGATCCCATCGACGTCCTTGACCGTGCCGACCTCGTAGAGGGTGAACACGGCCGGCCCGACGATCGCCCGCCCCGGCTCGATCGACAGGTGCGGGACCGCCAGCCGCTCGGCGGCGCACTCGGCCTCGACGATCCGGCGCAGCCGCTTCGCGAGGTCCTGCGGGGCGGCCGGGTCGTCCTGCGTCGTGTACGCGATGCCGAAGCCACCGCCGAGGTCCAGCTCGGGCAGCTCCACCCCGCGCGCGTCGCGGATCTGCGCCTGGAGGCCGAGCACCCGGCGGGCGGAGACCTCGAAGCCGCTGGCGTCGAAGATCTGCGAGCCGATGTGCGAGTGCAGGCCGCGCAGCTCCAGGACGCCCTCGTCGAGCACCCGGAAGGCCGCCTCGGCCGCCGCCCCGCCCGCGAGGGAGAAGCCGAACTTCTGGTCCTCGTGCGCGGTGGCGATGAACTCGTGGGTGTGCGCCTCGACGCCGACCGTGACCCGGATCATCACCCGGGGGCGGACGCCCCGCTCGCGGGCGAGCGCGGTGAGGCGGCCGATCTCGTCGAACGAGTCGAGGATGATCCGGCCGACCCCGGCGTCGAGCGCCCGGGTCAGCTCGGTCACCGACTTGTTGTTGCCGTGGAAGCCGATCCGCCCGGGCGGCATCCCGGCCGACAGCGCGGTGGCCAGCTCGCCCCCGGTGCACACGTCGAGGTGCAGGCCCTCCTCGGCGATCATCCGGACCACGGCCCGGCAGAGGAACGCCTTGCCGGCGTAGTAGACGTCGACGCCGTCGAAGGCGGTGCGGAAGTCCCGGGCGCGCGACCGCAGGTCGTCCTCGTCGAGGACGTAGACCGGGGTGCCGAACTCGGCCGCGACGTCGCGGACGCCGAGGCCGGCCACGGTGAGCACGCCGTCGCCGTCGCGCGTGACGTTGCGCGGCCACAGCTGCGGCACCAGGGCGTTGACGTCGACCGGGGTACGCAGCCAGGACGGCCCCCGGCTGCCGATGTCACCGTGCAGCGCACCGGCCTCGTGAGCACGCATTACCGCTCCTACATCCTTTCCGGGGCCGAGACGCCCAGCAGGCGCAGGCCGTTGGCGATCACGGTGCGGGTGGCGTCGTTGAGCCAGAGCCGGGCCCGGTGCAGGTCGGTGATCTTCTCGTCGCCGCGCGGCAGGATCCGGCACTCGTCGTAGAACCGGTGGTAGGCCCCGGCCAGCTCCTCCAGGTAGCGGGCCACCCGGTGCGGGCCGCGCAGCTCGGCCGCCGCGGCGACCACGGCGGGGAACTCGGCGAGCGCCTTGAGCAGCTCGTTCTCCTTCTCGTGGCCGAGCAGGTCGGGGCGGAACGCCTCGGCGTCGCCCCGGGTCAGCCCCACCTCGGCGGCGTTGCGGCCCACGCTGGCCGTCCGGGCCGCCACGTACTGCACGTAGTAGACCGGGTTGTCGCGGGTGGCCCGGGTCCACAGCTCGACGTCGATGTCGATCGGGGAGTCGCTGGAGTAGCGGGCGAGCGCGTAGCGGGAGGCGTCCACGCCGATCGCGTCGACCAGGTCCTCCAGGGTCACCACCGTGCCGGCCCGCTTGCTCATCCGGACCGGGGCGCCGTCGCGGACCAGGTTGACCAGCTGGCCGATCAGGATCTCCAGGTTGCGCTCCGGGTCGTCGCCGAAGCAGGCGGCCATCGCCTTCATCCGGCCGATGTAGCCGTGGTGGTCGGCCCCCAGCATGATCACGACGCGGTCGAAGCCGCGCTCCCGCTTGTCCAGGTAGTAGGCGCAGTCGGCGGCGAAGTAGGTCCACTCGCCGTTGGACTTGCGCAGCACCCGGTCCTTGTCGTCGCCGAAGTCGGTGGTGCGCAGCCAGGTCGCGCCGTCCGACTCGTAGAGGTGGCCCTGGTCACGCAGCCGCTTCAGGGCCAGGTCCAGCTCACCCCGGTCGTGCAGGTCCTTCTCGTTGAAGTAGGTGTCGAACTCCACCCCGAAGCCGCGCAGCGAGGACTTGATCTCGGCGAACATGAGCTGCACGCCCTCGACCCGGAAGACCTCCTGGGCGGCGGCGTCGTCCAGCTCCAGCACGTCGGGGCGGACGCCCCGGACGGCGTCGGCGATCTCGGTGATGTACGCCCCGGCGTACCCGTCCTCGGGGGCCGGCTCGCCCTTGGCGGCGGCGAGCAGCGACCGGGCGAACCGGTCGATCTGGGAGCCCGCGTCGTTGAAGTAGTATTCCGTCCCGACCTCGGCGCCGGTGGCGCGCAGGAGCCGGCTCAGCGCGTCGCCGACGGCCGCCCAGCGGACGCCGCCGATGTGCACCGGACCGGTCGGGTTCGCCGAGACGAACTCCAGGTTCATCCGCTGCCCGGCGAGCCGGTCGCTGCGCCCGTACGCCTCGCCCGCCTCGACGATCGTGCGGGCGAGCTGGCCGGCGGCGGCCGCGTCGAGCCGGATGTTGAGGAAGCCCGGGCCGGCGATCTCCACCGACTTGACCCCCGGGGCCCGGCCGAGCTGCTCGGCGAGGGCCGTGGCCAGCTCGCGCGGCGGGACGCCCACCTTCTTGCTGAGCTGGAGGGCCAGCGTGGAGGCGTAGTCGCCGTGCTCGGGGCTGCGAGGTCGCTCGACCGCCGTCCGCTCCGGCAGGGCGGAGCGGTCCAGGCCACGCTCGGTGAAGACGGCGTGGGCTGCGGATAGGACGACCTCGGCGAGTTCTGCGGGAGTCACTGATCCATGTTATCGGGGGTAGACTCGGCACCCGCGGCGGCGACCCAGTGTGTGAGACCGGCCCGCCGGATCCCCTGACCGACCGACCTGACGAGGCACGATGAGCATCAGCACACCGGGTGGCGGCCCCGAGCGGCGCCCGAACGTGGTCAGCACCGGCAAGAAGCCGGCAGCGGGCCGGCCGGCAGCAGGCGCCAAGGCCGGGTCCGGCGGCGCCAAGCCCGGTTCCACCGGCGCGAAGACCGGTTCCACCGGCGCCAAGGCCGGGTCCGGCAAGCCGACGGGCACCCGCCCCGGCGCCGGGGGCAAGGGCCGCAAGCCCATCGCCCCGGTGAAGGTGAGCCAGGGCCGCTCGTGGGGGCCGATCGCGCTCTTCGTCGCCGTGGGTGTGCTGGCCGTGGCGATCATCGGCTACGGCGCCTGGGCGACGTTCCAGGGCGCCAAGCCCTGGGAGGACCGGGCCGACGCGATCGACGGCATCGTCAACTACCGCGAGAAGGACAAGGACCTCGTGTCCGGCGGCAACCACAAGACGGGGCCCCTCACCTACACGGTGCTCCCGCCGGTGGCCGGCCCGCACAACGCGGCCTGGCAGAACTGCATGGGCGACGTCTACCCCGCCCAGATCGCCAACGAGCACGCGGTGCACAGCCTGGAGCACGGCACGGTCTGGATCACCTACCGCCCTGACCTGCCCGCCGACCAGGTGACGAAGCTCGCCGACAAGGTGCGGGGCAAGGAGAAGCTGATGCTCAGCCCGTTCGAGGGGCTGGACAAGCCGATCTCCCTCCAGGCCTGGGGCTACCAGCTCAAGGTCGACAACGCCGACGACGGCCGCATCGACGAGTTCATCAAGACGCTGCGGGTCAACGCCTCGATCGAGGGGCCGACCGCGCTGTGCAGCCAGGGCATCACCGCCACCGGCACCACGCCGCGCGACGACGCCCAGCAGATGCCGCAGGGCTGAGGAGAGCGATGAGCATCCCGACCATGACCGCGACCAGCGAGCCGGCCAGCCCGGCTCCGGAGGAGCGGCGGTCGCCGGCCCGCTGGGGCACGGCCGCGCTGGCCCTGGCCGTCGTGGTCGGGCTGCTCCTCGGTTACGCGGGCGGCATGCTGACCCCCCGGCTCACCCGGCCGGGCGACGCCTCGGCGGAGGCGGGCTTCGCCCGGGACATGCTGACCCACCACGCGCAGGCGGTGGAGATGGGCCTGGTCGCCTTCGACGAGGGCAGCGACCCGGAGGTCCGCAGCATCGGCGGCGACATCGCCACCTCCCAGCAGGGCGAGATCGGCACCATGCACACGTGGCTGCGCTCGTGGGGGCTCGACCCGGCGGGCAGCGAGCCGCCGATGTCGTGGATGTCCGACGGCTCCGGCCTGGTCAGGAACGGCCTCATGCCGGGCATGGCCACCCCCGAGGAGATGGCGAAGCTGCACGCGGCCGAGGGCCGGGAGCTGGACGTCCTCTTCCTGCAACTGATGATCAAGCATCACCTGGGCGGCATCCACATGATCGACGGCATCCTCGACGTCAGCGACGAGCCCGACGTCGTCAGGACCGCGCAGACCATGAAGAACACCCAGCGCAACGACCTCACCAATCTCCAGAACGCGCTGAAGCGGCTGGGCGGCTGACCCCGCCGCCACCGCACCGTCGCCCGATCGAGAGGTCCGCGTCGCCGCCGCTCCACCCGGCCGACGCGGACCTCTCGCCATCCCGGCCCCCTCAGGAAGCCGACCACCCCACACCCCCCTGTCCGCTTTGACTGGTAAGCGGCGTCATGAACGATCTACCCCATTGCGACACTAAGAGAGTTTTCTCCACACATATCGTGACCAGTTGCGATTCGGGCTCGTTGCGCAGGACGTGGGGGTTGCACTGAGAGACGCACGGCGTTCGGTCACCAGCTGGTGCCGGCGCCACACCATCGGCGGTGACGGGGCGGTGGCAGCCGTCCGTCGCGGACAGCGGCAGGGCGAGCCGGGAACGCTCAGCCGCGAACAGGAGCTCGAACTCATCGACATCCTGCGGGGCGTCCATCCCGACGAGCTGGGGCTGGACGAGGAGCTGTGGACGCGGCAGAGCCTGCACACACTCATCCAGCACCGCTTCGAGCCGTCCATGGACGCCGGGGCCGTGGGTGCGTACCTGCGGGCCTGGGGGCTGGGCCCCCGGGAGCCCCGGGAACGGGCCTGCGGCCTCTGCGTCGGCGCGGTGGAACGCTGGGTGCGCAGCGAGTACCCGGCCATCACCCGGGCGGCGCAGGAACACCTCGCCGAGGTCTACTGGATCGGCCGCGTACGCCTGCGGGGCACGATGCCCGCGGCGGACGTCATCTCCGCCGTCTCCTCCCGCGGCCGGGTGCGCTTCATGATCACCACTCCGTCGGTCGATCCGCCGCTCCCGCGCGACTTCGTGCTGCGGCTGAGCGGCGAGGAGCAGCGGACCGTGCACCTGATCGTCGACGGCTCCTGGCCCCGCAACGAGTGGCCCCGACGCCTGCCCCGCCGCATCGTGCTGCACCCGCTGCCGAGCTGCGGCCGCGCCGTCGCCGCCTGACCCCCGCTCCCGCCCCGGTGCCCGGACCACCGCCCGGCACCTTCTTGATCTCCCCCAGCCGGCCGGTCGGACCAGCCCGCCGCCTCGGCCGGCGGGACCCAGCGGGCCGCACCAGCCAGCGGCATCGGCGAGTGGAACGTCAGGGGTGTATCCGACGCCGGGAGACACCCGCGAGGTTCCACTCGTGCCGGCCGGAGGGCTTTCCGGCAGCGGCGTCCGACGCAGGTGGAACAGGGCGGCATCCGCCACCGGTCCTCGGGCGACCGGCACCAGCAGGGCGGGCGACACGAGGGCGCGCACCGAATACCGATTCGGCGTTCCGCGGAGACGTTTGCTAGTCTTCTCCAGTCGCTGAGCCCCCGTAGCTCAGGGGATAGAGCACCGCCCTCCGGAGGCGGGGGCGCAGGTTCGAATCCTGCCGGGGGCACACTTGCTAAGGAAGCTTTGACCAGCACGAAAAGGCCCCTGACCAGGCATAACCCGGTCAGGGGCCTTCATCGTGTGTCCGGCTGTGTCCGGCCGTCAGCGGCCCGTGGCGGGCGTCTGTGCCGAATACGTGCCGAAGTTTGGCCCGGCCTCAGTCGTGGCCTAGCGCTCGCTCGATGCGCTGCCTGAGAGCAGCGTCACCGCCGTCAAGGCACTTGGCGTAGATCCTCAGCAGCACCTCTACCGACTGCCCTGCCCACTCGGCTACCTGGGTTGGTGGCACTCCCCCGTTGAGCCAGGTCGACACGGCGGCGTGCCGCAGGTCGTACGGGGTGCGGGCCAGGGGCGAGGTGTGCACCTCGGGGGTAAATACAGCGGCCCGTGCCCATCGCCACACGCGGTTGATTGTCCCTTTTGGAAGCTCCTCCTTATTGCGCTCCCCCACGAACAGGCGGTTATTCGGCCCGTAGCCGAACAGCTCGACGTGAGCGTTGATGATCGCGGTTAGTTCGGGCGGGCACGGAACCGTTCGCGTCTCCCCCCGCGCCCGTTGCTTGAGTTGGCGGCTGTCTCGGTTCTTTCCGCTATCGGTCCACTCGCGGCCGGCGTGCGGGTCCGCTCCGTCAAGCGTGAATTCTCCCCACCCCTTTTCGGGTAGGTGCAGGTTCGGCTTGGCGAGGCGTACGGCTTCCTCTGGCCTTAGTGCCGCGTAGTACAAGCAGGCGTAGAAAGCCACCATGCGCGGGCCGATACGCCCCTGCTCTCGCACCCCTTCTAGCAGAGTTCGCACCTGCACCGGATTGGCTACCGATCGCCTGTCGATCGTGGTAACAGTTTTCGGCGGTTTCCATTTCAACTGTGGTAGCGGGTTCGCTGTCAACAGTCGCTTTTCTACCGCGTATTCGATTGCGGTATTGAGTATCTTCCGGCGGCGGCTGATAACGCTCGGCGCGGCCGGCGCGCCGTCGATTCGCACGGTGAGGCCGTCCAGGACCGGGCGCAGCACTTCGGGACGGCTGAGGCTAGCCACGTCGCGGGTGTTTCGCTTCACCCAATCGAGCGTGGTTTTCACCTGCTCGGGAACGCCTTCCCCCGTGCGGCGGGGGGTGTTGAAGGCCCAGCGACACAGCGCGTAGCGAAGAAGTTTGCCGTCCGGCCGACCTCGGGCGTTGGTCAGCATGAGCACGGTCAGCGCCGTCAAGGCTTCCGCGTGGGTGCGCCTGGTCGTCGCAGCCACGTGCGGCCACTTCATGTCGGCAAACTGGCACGCCAATTCGTACCAAGAACTGACGACAGCATCGCGGCGCATGGAGACAGGGCGACCCGTCTCGACGTAAAACGCCTCACCCTTTCGAGAGGCGGCAACCAGCTCGGAACGAAAGCTCTCGGCGAGAGCTTTGGTCTTGAACGCCTCTTTAAGTGGCTGGCCGGCAACTCGCCAACGAACCCAGTAGGTGCAGCTCCTCTTGCCCTCGTAGGTCTCGATTGACCAGACGCGCACGTCATAGGTGGTATTCAAGCGGCCTCCTCGTAGAGCGATTCAAGCCAGGACTCGTAGTCGCGTCGTTCAATTCGGATTTCACCGTTCGGCAGCTTGCGGGCCGGCGGCCCCTTTCGCTTTGCTCGCCAGTCATAGAAGGTGGATCGACTGATTCCCAGGTCGTCACAAACGTCGGCAATGGTGAGGTGACGATTCGGAAGGGGCGTCACCTTTTCGCGGCGAATCGGGGTGGTCATGGGCGCGTGTCCTTCCTCGGGGTGACTTCGAGGTAGATGCGATGCCGGGTGGATGGGGGGCGGTCGGGGTAGGGGCGGCTGACGGTGCGGATGGTGAGCACGCGGGCGAGGGCGGCGAGGGTGGCGGTGGTTTCGCCGGGGGTGCCGTGCAGCCTGAGTTGCATGGTGGCGGCCTTTCGAGCGGGCGGAGGATGCGGCCGTGGGTCGGGGGGCCGGCATGGCAGAAGGGCGCAGAGCGGCCCGCTGAGAGCGCCGTATAGCCAAGATCTGCGGAGCCCTGGTGTGAAGGGATGCGCAAGGGTGGCTGTGTGGCTCTCAGCGGGCCGGCTGGGTGGGGTTGGTGGCGGGTGGTCGATGGCTTCTGTGGGAGAGGGCTGAACCATCTCGGCATCTCGGCATCTCGGCAAAGGTGCCGTTGAGCTGGGAAAACGTCTGCCGAGATCTTGACCGGGGTTGAGGGTCGATCTCGGCAACCGGCTTTCATCTCGGCAGGAGGTTGCCGAGATGCCGAGATTGAGGTTTACCGATGGCCTTGTTCTCGGCAGGGTGTTTTCCCAGGTAGGGTGCCGTTTCCGCCGAGATGCCGAGATGCCGAGATGGTTCAGCGGGGTTTGACCCCCTAGCCCTCGTGGCGCTCGACCCAGAACACGGCCCGGTTGCCGCGTTCGTGCTTGCCGGCACGGATGACGTGGTCACCGCGCCAGCGTCCGGCCTGTCCGGTCAGGAGCCGGCCGAGTTGCAGCGGGTTGGGTAGGCGTCCAGCGGTGGTGGTGATGAATTGCCCGTCCCACGGGTCGTTGACGTCGCTGCCGAGGTGCATGGGCTCTGCGTCTCTGCGCAGGTCAGCGGCCGTCATGGCTTTACCACCGTGGCGCTCGTGCCAGGTGGTGAGGAACGCGCGCCAGCGCGTTTCGTCTTCATCGATCCCGCGCACCTCGGCGGCGTTGGTGAGGAACCCGTGGATGTTGTGCCAGGCGAGGAATCCGCCGAGGGCCTGCGCCCACGGGGTGAACTGCCGCATGGTGAGGCCGGAGGCGCGGGGCGCGCCGTTGCGCGTCCAGTCGAGCACGAGGATCAGGACGTGCCACAGGACGGTCATTTGGTTGGCGGGTTCGGTGATCCATTGGTCGAGGTAGGGAATGCCGAACGCCTCTTGGTCGCGCAGTTCGGGGTGCGGCATGTTCGGGTCGAGGTGCACCCGCACCGTGCGGCTCGCCATGTCACCGCCCACCTGGAGGTTGTTGCCGGTGGCCATCCATAGCCGGTCGTTGATGGTGGCGATGTTGCGCGACGCGCCTAGCTGCCGGTCAGACCACACGGTGTTGGTGACGAGCTGGGCGAGGATCGCCGAATCGATGACGCCACCTTCGGGAACGTTGTCCCAGATGACCACGCCAACCTGATCGGCAAGAACCGCAGTGATGCTCTTGCGGAGTTCTTCATCGCTGTCAACCCAGGGCATCATGCGCTGCCCGTAGAGCATTCCGGGGCCGGCGGTGAGGATGCTCTTACCGGAGGCGGGCATGGTCGCGTCGATCAGCCCGAACGGCGTCAACGACCGGGTGTAGTGCCGCAGCACCGGCGTTGCCAACAACGCGATGTAGTTGGCCCGGTCCGCTGGCGACGACCAGGGGAAGTCACGCAGGAACGCGCCGAGCAGGAACCGGCGCGCTTCGGCGACCTGCTCTCGGGTGGGCGCGTCCGGCACCGGTGGCAGCGCCACCTTCGACGCGAGGTAGAAGCCGGTGGCCGGGTCGTAGCCGGGGGCCTGGAGCAGGGTGCCGTCTCGGCGCAGCACGGGCGCGCCGATGATTCCGCGCAGCGGTGCCACTCCCGGCCACGTCTTGCCGGCCAGCACCGACGACAAGGCGTCTCGGGGTGGGGTCACCTCGTCTTCGTAGGTGTCCGGGTTGCCCTTGTCGTCCTTGCGGGTTTTGATCCGGTAGACGTAGGCGTGTTGGGCGAGCAGCCCGGCGAGGCCGGCGGGGTTGATGGTGCTGGCCGACACCGGCAGCGGCGAGTCTTCGTCAACGGCGTCGGTGAGGCCGCCGGAGACGGCTTCCATGTGCACGAGGGAGCCGGCCGACACGTAGGTGTCGGGCAAGAGTCCGTCGCTGAGTGCGGCCTTGAGCACGCGGATGGTTTCCGGGCCGGAGCCGATCTGTAGGCGGGTGGTCATGCCGCCGTCCTTCCGAGGTTGGTGAGGTGACGCGGGTTGTGCGCCCCGGTGCGCAGGCCGGACGCGATCGTGCGGGCGACCTCGGCGGGCCGCAGGCCGATCGACAGCGCGGCCGGTTCCAGAACAGCGGTCACGTCGTTGTCGGTGAGCGCCCCTCCGGCGGCCAGCTGGCCGAGGGCGACGGCGGAGGCGAACAGGGCGTGGTTGCGTTGCCCGTCCGGGGCGGCGGTGAGGTGGGCGACCTGGCGGCGGATCGCTGCCGCCACGTACGGGCCGTGCCGGTCGGCCGGCAGCGCCACCGGGACGGGCCGGCAGGCCGGTCGCACGGTCGGGGTGAGTAGCCCTGCAAGCCATGCGGGCAGCGGCGCCAGGTCACAGTCCAGCGCCACGGCGTAGGGGCGGCCGGCGACGGTGCTGCCGGCGGCGACGACGTAGCCGCCGTGCGCGCGGGTGTCGACCTTCCACCCCAACCCGCCCCGCTCCCCCGTCGTGTTGCGCAACTCCGGGCCGCTGTCGGGATGGCGGTAGTAGAGGTGGCTTCCGCCTCGCCCGGTGGTCACGGTGTACGTGGTGTCGATGCTGCCGCCGTGGCGGGCGGCGAGGGCGGTGAGCACGTCCAGGCCGTCACGCGCCCCGGCCCACGCGGCGGGCGGGGTGTCGTCGGCGGTCTTCGGCACGTCCAAGTCGACCACCGCCAGCCCGGACGGGCCGCACGCGATACCAACGCCGTAGGGGCGCGTCGACCACGCGCGCCGGATGCGGTCCGGATCGGTCGTGGCGCGGGGTTCCCACCCGAGGTGGCGGCCGGCGGCGCGGCAACGCGGGTCGAGCTGGGCGCAGTTGTCGGCGGTGTGGTCGGGGAACGCGGGCCGCTTGTCGTCGGGGCGCAGCGGGAAGACGTGCCATCCGCGCGCGGCGTGGGCAAGGGCAGCGGCCAACAGGCCAGGGTCGGGCATGAGGCCCCTTCCTTCGGTCGATGGCGGACAGATGGGGGTAGAGGGCGGCTCCGGCCGCCCGGCGAGCGCTGAGGGCGTGTGGGCGGGGCAGCGGGGGCCTTGGAGATAGGGCCGGAGGTTGTCCGGGGTGTGGCAGTAGCGGGCGGCGGTGCCGATCCAGTGGCCGCACCGCCCGCCGGTCACTGTCCGGCCCGCCCGGGTCGAGGCCGGGCCGCGATGGCGGCGCGGGTCACGGCCTGGCGCACGTCGCCGAGCAGCCCCACCAACTGGCGGCGGGCCGCCAGTTCGCCGGGGGCGAGGGCCACCCTGACGCGCACCTCGGCGTGCTCGCGGCCGGCGGCGGTACGCACCCTGACGAGCACGGCGCGGGCGTGGCCGGCGTCGACCACGATTTCGCCGGAGCGGTGCTCGCCGAGGCCGCATCGGTGGTCCCGGCCGCACCAGTCGGTGTGACCGGCGCGGCCGGCGCGGCGGGCGGTCATTGGTGGCCCGCCCGGTACTCGGTGCGGATGTAGTCGATGAGGCGGCGGCCGTAGCGGACGCGGATGCCGGTGCCGTCGCAGCGGCGGCAGTCGCGGCGGGTGCCGATGGCGGTGCGGTGAGAGCGGCGGCCGTGGCAGCGGCGGCAGCGTCCCCACGGCGAGGTGAAGCACACGGCCAGGTAGCACAGTGCGTAACCGAGGGCGGCGAGGTTAGCGAGCAGGGCAACGGTGGTCACGAAACGCCTCCACGAGCCGGTTTGAGGGTGCAAAAGGCTGACGCCGCTAGGAACTAGGGCGCTGGCCAGGGTTGGGATGGGTTGCTAGCGGGGGTGCTAGGTCTAGCGGGGGGTGCCGCTAGACCTAGCAACCACACGCTGTCCGGCTTAGGCGGCTTTGTCGCCTCGCCGCTTGTTACGCTCCGCGACCGCATCGGCGATGTGCTGCCGTTCGAGGCCCCGCCGGTTCGCGCCCTTGCCGGTGACCGGGTCGGTGCCCCAGACCTGCCCCGTGGTGACCCCGTACGGCTTGAGCGCCGCCGTCAGCTGATCGCGCGTCAGGTCCCCGTACGCGTCGGCGTTGAGGTCGGCCAGGCGCTCGGTCAGCGTCTCCGCCCACACCTTCGCCTCGGTCGCGGGGACCACGGTGAGGATGTCGTCCAAGAGCGTGTCCCGGCGGGCCGCCGGGGTCGCCGTGGTCTGCCCGATGGCGTGGCCGGTGAGGGTGCCGGCAGCCTCGCGCAGGGCGCGCGCCCGGTCGGTGATCTTCTCGGCGGTGGGACCATCCACGTAGAAGGTCCGCACGATCTGCGCGTCGTCGGCCGCGCCGACGAGGTAGCCGACGCCCTTGTCTTTCTTGGCGAACATGGTCGCCCGGATGCCGTTCTTGTACGCCGACGTGCCAAGGATCATGTCGTTCTCGATCTGACCCATGACCCGCAGGCAGAACCGCGTACCCGCGTTCGCGCTAACCCCGGTAGGCAGGCTCTTGGCGTCCGGCCGCTGCGTGGCCAGGACCAGGATGACGCCCAGGGCGCGACCGAGCTTGATGATTTTCTCGGCCAGCTCGCCGGCTTCCTTGCCGAACTCCGGGTGCGAGAACAGCTCTTGCACCTCGTCTAGGGCTACGACCAGCCAGTGAAGGCCCAACTTCTTGCGGCGGGCCAGCTCCGGGGTGACCTTGTTGTCCGGGCATACCGCCTTGGGCAGGCCCTTGAGGACGGCGGCGCGGCGCTGGCACTCCTTGCGCAGCTCCCGCAACGCCAACAGCCCTTCCTCGGCGGTGTCGTCGTCCTGCCCCGACGCGAATCGAACGGACACCTTCTCCAAGGGGTCGAGGCCGCCGGTGCCCTTGAAGTCGAAGCACCACAGTTCCGCGTACGGGTCGAGGGCGGCGGCGAGCATCGGCACCTGCGTGGCGGCCGTCTTGCCGTAGCCAGGGATCGACCCGATGAGCACGTTCGTGTAGGGCAGCTCGATGGAGATGACCCGGCCGCGCGGGTCGGTGCCGAACGGCACCGGCCGCCCCAGGTCGAACCCGCCGGACGCCTTGAGCAGAGGCCACGGCTTCGGCGGCGTGGCGGCCATGTCCTGATCGCCCACCCACAGCAGCAGCCGGCCCGGGTGCACCTCCGGCTGTCCCTCCGGCCACACACACCCGAGAGGGCGGGTGAGGCCGGCGGCGAGCCGGTCACGCCGCTCAATCACGTCCCCGGCCGTGACGCCGGGCGGCAGGTCGATGTCGGCCCGCCAGCCCGGCCCGTCGCGCACGATCGGCGCGGTGAAGGCGATTGCGCGCTGTCCCTGCTTGGCGATGGCCTGGGTGATGCCGGAGATGCCAAGCACCGCCAGGGCGCGCACCACCACATCCGAGGTCAGCCGGGCCACGCGCGGGATGACCACGGCGGTGTCGAGCAGCGGCTTGTCGGCCGGCTGACCGAACATCCCACACAACGTCACCAGCATCGCCAGCACCGCCCACCGCGACCACGGCGGCGCGAACGCCACCGCCACACCACCGGCCAGGGTGACGGCCAGGGTGAAGGTGGCGACGATGCCGCGCCACCGCACCCGCCGGTCACGCTGCCGCGACAGCTTCAGATACAGCTCCCCGTCCTTGGTCTGGGAGGTCGACTGCCGCAACTGCTCGCCTTCCCAGTCGAACAGCCACCGGGTAGCGCCAGAGGCGACCCGGGCGGCACCGGCGGGGGCGCGCAGCAGCAGCTTGCCGCCGTACTTCGGCAGCCGGGTGAAGTGGTAGGCGGTGCTGTGTAGCAGGTGCCCCACCGTCCACCGCATCACGTCACGCAACTCATCGAGCGACCGCAACCAGGCGGGCAGGATCGGCCGACGCTGCCCGGCACGCGCCCCCGACAGGGTGAACCGCGGGGACTTCTGCGCGGCCGGCGAGTCCACCAGCACCGGCCCGCCGTCGCCGTCCTCGTCGGGGTCGGGGGTGCGGGCGGCGCGGGCGGCGTCCAGGTCGACCACCTCCGCATCCGGGCCGGTGATGTCGGCTTCGGCAGCCTGCCAGTCGAAACGGTCGCCGGGGTCGGTGTTCGGCTCGGTCATCGGGACTCCTTCCCGGGGCGGATGACAGCGATGGGGGCGCACAGCCGGCCGTAGGCGTCGATCTGCCACGGCGTAGTGCGGGTCAGGCCACGCGACGCGAGGGCGGCGGCAACGGCGGTGAACTCGCGCTCATCGGGCCGGTCGTATTCCTCCATGCGCAGCGGCAGGTCAACCCGCTCGACGCCCTGTGTGTAGTGGAGAAGCAGGATGTAGCCGCCGCACGCGGCGGCGGCGATCGTGGCTCGCAGCGGCGTGCCGAGCCAGAGCCGGCGGCGGGGCCGCAAGCGGATCACTGCGCGGCGCAGTGCGCGCAAGGGTGACAACATCAGAGGTCTCTCCTGACGGTTGAAGCCGGATGGGGGGGCCGGCGGCACGGCACGGGTTGTCGAGGCCAGAGGCCGTGCCGCCGGGTCAGGTCAGAACCGGATGTGCAGGGAGCCGGTGATCTCGTCGACCTGCCGGCCAACGCGGGCGTTGCCGGTGCGGACGTTCTCGGTCCGGCCCGCCGTGGCGGCGGTGGTGTCCTTCGAGGGCTTGCCGGTGTCGCGGCGGCCGGCGACGTGACCGACCTGCACGTCAACGTGGTCGGTGCCGGAGGCGACGTTGCGCTTACCCATAGCGGGGGTGCTCCTTCGGTTGGGCCGTCAGCGGGTCTGGCGGCTTCCGCACATCACCGGGTGATGAGCCGGTGACGACGGGAGCGGTCAGCTCTTGACGGAGACGCGGTTACCGCAGTCACCGCAGGTCGCGTGCGTGCGCTGACTGTCGGCGGTGATGTCACGCCAGTTGCTTTCGTTGCCGCAGGCCGGACACCACAACTGCGAGCTGCCGGTGGTGATGCGCCCGCCGCTGGAGCCGATCGAGATGCTTGCCATCAGGGCTTTCTCCTTCGTATGGGGGTGGGTTAGGCGGCGCAGAACAGGGCGGCGATGAACAGCCAGCCGATGTGCCAGGACTGGTCCAGGGCGTAGGCGCCGGTGCCAAGCGACGGGTTGTCGTCGCGGCCGGGCCGGGGCGTGCCGAGGGCGTAGAAGCGGGCCGAGCCGAGGGCGGCAGCGATGCGCTTGAGCGGGGTGCGCCGGTCGGCGACGTAGTGGCTGACCGCCGAGATCGTCAGCCCGACCGCCACGCCCCACGGGCCCAGCCGCAGGCCGGTACCGGCAATCAGGAACAGCAGCGCGACCAGGGCGGTAAGGGTGTAGGTGGCGACGTGCGCGGCGCAGGCGATGCGGCCCGGCCAGCCAGGCTGGCCCTTGCAGTCGGCCTGGTGCTGGGTTTGCACCCAGTGGTCGGCGACCTGGTGGGCGACGTAGAGGGCGACGAACACGGCCGCGAACGCGCCAGCGTGCGCGCCGGTGGGGTCTGGGAACATGGGTGGTCTCTCCCGAGGTCGGATCGGCTGAGGGGTGAGGGCCGGCGGCACGGCACGGGTTCCTAGGCCACAGGGCCGTGCCGCCGGGCGGCGTTACGTGCGGTTGCGGTGGCGGTTGGTCGCGAGCAGGGCGGCGGATGCCATGACCATCAGCCCGTCAATGGCCAGGGGGCCGATGGCGACAGTCAGGGGGTCTTCGCCGAAGTGCTCCAGGAGTCCGGCGAGGTGCCGGTACGAGACGACAGCGGCGACCAGGGCGACGGGCAGCACACCGACGATGCGGGCCATGAACCAGCGCAGGCCCTCGCCCCACGGGATGCGGGTCAGGATCTCCACCGCGACGAACAGGGCGACCGGCCAGAACACCGAGAACGCCACCGCCAGGGGCGACGGGGACCAGTCCGGGGCCGGGGTCCACCCGGCGGGTGCGCCCTCAGGCGGCTTCGGCAAGTAGGTGTGAGCCACGTTCGCCGCGATGGACACCACCCCGCCGAGGATCACCCCGACGTACGCCCACCCCCGCCCCGCCGAGCGGGTAGCGGCCGGTGCGGTGGTGATGTTGGGACCCGGGTGACCGACCACCGTGACCTGCTCGGCCGCCTCGGCGACGAGGGCCGGCGGTGCGGGGGTCGGGGCCGGCTCGGCGACCGGCGCGGACTCGGGTACGCCCGGGTCCGTCCAGGACGTGCCGGCGGGCGGCAGCAGTGCGCCCCGGGCGGTCATCGCCGCGCGCAGCGTGTCTGCCCGCTCCGTCGTCTCGGCCGGTGCCGGCGGTGCCGGGTTCGGGCCGATCGGCTCGGCGTAGTCCAGTGGCACGGGGGCCGGCTCGGCGAGGTCGGTCAGTGCGAGGTCGGTCAGGTCGGCGTCGAGGGGCAGCAGGGCACCCCGGGCGATCATCACCGTACGGGTCTGCTCGGTGCGGGTGCGCTTCTCGCGCTCGGCCTTGAGGCGGGCGAGCAGGTCATCCGCCTTCGGCGCTCCGATGCGGAACTCCCGCATGAGTCGGTTACGTGACGGCAGCGTCTGCCCGGCGGGTAGGTCCAGGTTCCGGGCGGCCGGCAGGAGGGCGTCTACCGGCTGGGGGTAGCGGGTGCCGTTGATGGTGGGGGCGGTCATCGGGTCACCTCGTCCAGGTTGTCGGCGAGCAGGTCACGGTGGGCGGGGAACACCTGGCCGTCGTAGGCGTCGGCCAGGTAGTCGGCGAGCACGTCGTAGTCGTCGGCGGGCAGCCACAGCGCCCGGCGGGCGTCGTCGGCGCCGGTGACCGGCGGGAAGTCGTCGCGGCGGTGGTGGCCGATCCAGGTGCGGGCCAGGACGGTGACCATCCATGCCTCGTCCGAGGCGCGGGGGTCGGGCACGTAGCGCGGTGCCGACAGGTCCCACCGGGCATCGGGAAGGATCAGGCCGGTTTCCTCGGCCAGCTCCCGCACGGCGGCGTCGGCCGGCGTCTCGCCGGGGTCGACGTGGCCGCCGGGCAGCGCCCAGCCGTGGCCGTCGCCGCGCTCCACCATCACGATCCACCGGTGCCGGTTCTCGTCCCAGAGCGACACCAGGGCGTCGGCGGCCAGGGCCTCGCCCCAGTGGCCGAGCTGGTTGCGGCCGTAGCGGATGCCGGTCGGGGCGTACGGGTTGACGGGGCGTCCGTCGACCAGCGGGAACGGGATCGCGGCGGCGGCCCGGCGGGAGGTCCAGTCGATGGCGGTGGGGTCCATGGTCGGGTCGGCCCACGGCGCTCCGGCGGCGATGCCGGCCAGAACGCTCGGGTGGGTGTAGGTGCGGGGGATCATGCGGCGGCCTCCATGGGGTGGGCGCATTCGAGGCACTCGCCGAGCGAGCGCGGGATGTAGTACGGCCGCACCTGCCGGCAGATGCGGCAGGTCCGGCGGGCGGTGAGCGCGGCGCGGACCGCCCGGAGCTGGGCGGGGGTGGCGGTGCGCTTGGGGCGGGCCAGGTCGACCCGGTACAGGTAGGCGGCACGGGTACCGCCGACCCCTTGCCAGAGCACCTGAGCGGCGATCGGCTGACCACCGGGCCGTAGGCCGGCGGCGGTCAGTTGGCGGCGGGTGGCGTAGCCGGCGGGAGCGCCGTGCCACCAGTAGGTGGGGATGCCGTACCGCGTGCCTTCCGGGTCGTGGTAGGCGGCGCGGATGCGCGACATCAGGCCGCGCGGTGCGGGCCGGCGATGCCGGCGGCCAGCTCGGCGGCGGCGCGGGTGACGCGGGCCTCGGCCCGGCGCAGCCGCCGCCAATCCAGCGCGGTCGGGCCGCCGTGGTCCTCGGCGTAGAACATCGTGATCTCGGCGTCGAGCACGTCCAGTTCAGCCGCGATCAGCGGCCACTCCGCGTCGATCGCGGCCAGGTCGGCGGCAGTCGGCTCGGCGGTGACAGGGGTGAGGTGCGTTCGCACGGGGAACCTCCGGGGAAGTCGGTGGGAAGCGGCGGGGGGCCGTCTCGGCCCCGCGCCGCCGCGCCAGAAGTGGGCATGTGCAGCGCGCGGTAGCCGTCTTCACTCGCCCCGCTCGCCCGGGACCTACCGGGGTCGGCCACCTGGTGGCTCAATGCAGGGATGCCGCGTGACGGCCTTCGCGCGCTTGTTCCTGTCGCTGTGGAGTTAAGAAAGATCGACCTGATCCGGCGTCCCATGGGCGCGCGGCAACCGTGTGCCGCCGTCCCCCGAGCCATCCGGCCGGCTTGCGTAGAAGCAAGCTAACAACTGGTAGGTGCTCCGGTCAACTGTTAGGTCGAATGACGCGCGAAGATGCCCGTTGACCTGCGGTAGCCGACCTATCACCTGTTAGGTAGCTGGTAGGCTGACCCGGTTCGCCACATGTCCAGTAAGGGAGAGTGATCGATGGCCACCCCTCCGGCCCCACTGAACCGGGCGGAGTCACTGCATGTGCAGGTTGCCCGAAACATCAGGAATGACATCGAATCTGGCGCTCTGCGCGATGGCACGGTTTTGCAGTCCACGCGGGAGTTGGCAGCACAGTGGGGCGTTAGCGTCTTCACGATTTCCGAAGCGATGAAGATACTCGCAGGTGAAGGCCTAATTGAAAGCAAGTCGCGATCAAAGCGGGTAGTTCGCGCGCCAGGACAAGTACGCACGAAGGAAGTCCGCCTAAGGCAACCGAATGTTGTCCTGGTGGGAGGATATCCGGGCAGCGGAAAGACGGAGCTAGGGCGCATTCTCGCCAGGGAAACTGGTTGGCCAATGCTCGACAAAGACACGCTTACCCGGCCGGTCGTAGAGGCCGCTTTAGAATTCCTAGGGCATTCGCCTAACGACCGCGAATCGAGCGAATACCTTGATAAGGTTCGCCCGCGCGAGTATGAGGCATTGGCGGCGGCAGCACATGAGAACGTATTGTGCGGCAACAGTGTGGTTCTAACTGCGCCGTTTATCCGCGAGTTCAGCGACGAGGCATGGCTGAAAAGAACACAGGCAACCTATGAAGACATGGGGGCTAAAACAGTCCTCGTGTGGCTATACTGCGACAAGGACGTGATGCATACTTACGTGCGCCGGCGCGGCGCGGCACGCGATTCCGCCAAGCTCTCTAACTGGTCAGATTACATTGCTGGCATCGATACAAGCTTTCGGCCGCCCGTCGCACATCACCTGATCGACAACTGCGCTTCCGGCCTCCCCTTGCAGCAGCAAGCAAAAGAACTACTGAGCCGCATTCTGGACGGCGAGGCTCGCAGGTGAGGGGCGTTATTCTATACGGCCCCCCTGGCGCAGGAAAGGACACCATTACGGCCGAACTGGAACGCCGGGATTCACGATTCACCTTGTTCCATCGAATGAAAGTTGGCAGCGGGCGAACTGCCGGGTATCGAATGACAACCGAGGAAGAGGCGGGCGCACTCCGATCAAGGGGACAGATAATCTGGGAAAATGCCCGATACGATTCCCTTTACCTAATCGACCGACCCACCCTTGAACACGATATTGCTAGCACGATACCCGTCGTTCATCTCGGCCAGGCTCAGGCAGTCAGCGCCGTCGTTAAGGCAATCCCTAAGTCCCGCTGGCTTATCGTGGCTTTATCCTGCCCTAGGCATATAGCGCTCAACCGCATCTCAGCAAGAGGCACCGGGGATGTCGATGCGCGAATGAGGGCCTGGGATGAAACGAGAGACTTGATCGAAGCCGACCTACGAATTGACACCAACAGTCTTACCCCGGATCAGGCTGCCACCTTGATCGCACGTGCGATCAGAGACGCTTAAGGCCTCAGGCCAATCGGGCGCGTACAAGGCTGAAATCTCCAGTCTCCCGCTTCATCCCCCCGACATCCGGCGAGCGAAACCCCTCCTTCCGCTCGTAGGCTATCCAGGCTATTCAGTCATCGACGTGGGCGCACTCAGGATATCGAGTTAACGAATACCCCAATGGGGATTGAGAGCATAAGGGACACTATGACCGCGATTCGTCGGGCTCCGGATGGCTGACTCCCCTCACCCGTTACCTCAAAGGGCGGAAAAAGCCAGTCAAAAAGCTTGGTCCCATAGGCGAGAGGAAAACCCATAAATCCTACGAAGCCTGCAAGAACAGGCAAAACCGGCCAGTCTCTCCAGTATTCCTTTACCGAATAAGCAACTGAGAAGCCTAGAATTGCGAGGGCTACCGTCATGAATACGGCAGGCAACAGGAAGTGCCTACGGAGGCGAGCCCACCGGGGAACGCCTTTCTCAATTTCGTCCACAATCCGGGCAAATGTTGATCGGGCCCAACCGGTGTCAGGAGACGACACCCGGACCTCCGCACCCAGAAGGTTAGAGCGGCTACTGCCACCCAGGCGCAGATAGATCCCTTCGATAAGAGTCGACTCATGCTCCAACTCGACATCATGAATATCCCCGGCCAGGTACCGATATGGACTGGCGGTCATGGCCACAGACTTAGTACTACGCCTGTCAAGCTCCGAAAGCACTTCTTCGGCTTGCCCTGACACCGTCTCGTGCTGGTCTTCGACGTCCAGACGAACGAAGAACTCAATTTTCCCCGACAGGATGCGCTCCCGCGACCCCCGTAGCTGGTTTAGCTTATTTCTCTTGAAATCGGAAGGCTCGCGCTCAATTTCATTGCCAACGGAATCAATGAGTTCTTCTAGCTCTTTCAAGGCGGTCTGCTGACGTTCGCGGATGCTCTCACGAAGGATATTTGCAAGGGCATGCAGTTCGCGCAGGTCGCCGGCCCAGGCACCCCATGACCTTTGGCGAAAGGTCGTTCTCTTGTTCGACAAAATAACCCCATCTGAGGCGAGGCGTGGACATGCAGTAGCCGATCAGACAGTGTACGGGGCGTATGGATTTGAACGTTCGGCTGTCACCGATGCGACAGAAAAGGAAGAGGTTGAGTCGGTTGAACATGGCCGGGAGTGGCCGTCGAGCCCACGGACAGGGCGTAACCATGCGGTGACTTCTTGCTACTCGCACAGTCTGCCCTGCAACAGCGGTGACGTCGATTACTTGCGCGCTCTGTGCCGAATGCGTGCCGACGTAGAGATGTCCCTTCCGACGGGCTGGGTGTTTCTCCAGGTCAGAGGCAATTGCATCATGGGTACGGCACGTCCCTCCGGAGGCGGGGGCGCAGGTTCGAATCCTGCCGGGGGCACCACACCACATCAGTCAATACCTCGCTCATCCGAGGTTGACCGTTCCCTCCGTCGATCTTCGACGAAGACGACCACGCAAACGCCCGACGACAGGTGTCGTCGGGCGTCTCCGTGTACCAGGGCTGCGGCGAGGCCGTTCCCGGCAGCGACGCGGGTGGCCTTCGACGCACGCCGTCCGAGGCCGACCGGCGCCCCGTCCCGCGCGCGAACACCGACCACCCAGCCGGCCCGGCCCGCGTACCCAGATCGCCGTGGTCACGTACTGCTGCGGCCCGGGTGGGGTGTCACCCGGGCCGCACTCGCGCCCACAGCCGCCGTCCGCGCGGACACCCGGCCGGAAGCAGTGCGGGCGGGCGGCACCGCGTCGAGGAGTCGGCGGTGCCGCACCGCCACGGGGTCAGTCGGCGGCGAGGCCGTGCAGGAAACCGTCCTGGTCGCCGACCAGCAGCAGGTCGCCGATGACGACCGGCGGGCTGTAGCAGTAGGCGCTGGTCGTCAGTTGCAACCGGGAGCGGACGGCCCCGGTGGCCACGTCGAGCCCGACCAGCAGTCCCGTGGTGGTCGGGGTCCACGCGACGCCGTCGTGGATCGCCGCGCCGGTGCTGACCGGGCGGGCACCCAGCCCGGCTGTCCAGCGGGCCTGGCCGGTGGCCGGGTCCACCCGGGAGGCGGTGCGGCCACCGTCGTCGAACATCAGCACGTCGCCGCCGTCCAGCACGAGCTTCGGGGCGTAGACATAGGAGCCGGCCATCGACCAGCGGGGCTCCCCGGTCGCGGGGTCCAGCGCGAACGCGCTGGCCACGGTGGACACCAGGACCAGCCCGTTGGGCAGCACCTCCAGGTTGTCCGCCCAGGGGCCGTAGATGAGGCGGCTGTAGGCGGTGGTGCGGGTGGTGGTGGAGAACGACCAGAGCACGGCACCGGTGCGGGCGTCGTGGGCGTAGACGTTGCCGTCGCCGGCGCCGGCGTAGACGCGGGTGCCGTCGCTGGCGGCGCGCCCGGCGAACATGCCCTTCCCGGCCACCCGCCACACCGGGTCGCCCGTGCGTGCGTCGACGGCCTGCCGGGTCTCGCCGGCGGAGATCACCACGACGGTACGACCGTCGACCGTGGTGACCAGCGGGCTGCCGAGCACCGGGGCGCCGGCGTCGTGGCTGAACCGGCGCCGGCCGGTGGCCGCGTCGAGGGCGTGGAGGCGGTGGTCGTCGGAGGGGACGTAGACGGTCCTGCCGTCGGGGGCGAACGCCGGCCGGCCGTACACCGCGCCGATCCGCGTCTGCCAGCGCCGGGACAAGCCCCGGCGGGTGGGGCGGGCGCCGAGAACGTTCCCGCCGGTGGTCGCCGCGACCAGCAGGCCGTCCCGGGCCGCCAGGCCGGCCTGCACCGGCGCGCCGAGCTGCTCGCTCCAGCGCAGCCGCCGGGTCGGGTCGCGCAGCGCGAAGGTGCGGGTCTGCTCGTGCCAGGCGCCGTCGGCGTCGGTGACCCGTACGGTCATCCGGTGCTCGCCGGGCGGGAGCGACGTGAGGTCCAGCCCGCCGGTGTAGCGGCGGCCGGCCCCGTCGGGGGCCAGGTTGCGCCACTGGCCGTCGTCCTTGAGCCCGTAGGTGTGCTGCGGATAGAGCTGGGCCTTCACGTTGGCGGTGCGGGCGTGCGGGGCGAGCCGCACGGACACCGCCAGCGCCGCGCCCGCCGGGTCGAGCGAGACCGTCTGGGGTCGCTGCGCGGCGGCGGTACGCGGGCCGGCGATCGGGATGTCCAGCACCGCCCGGGACTCGGCGCTGCCGTCGGCGGCCCGCTGCACGGCCGTGACCTTCAGCACCTCACCGTCGGGGCCGTCGGTGCGCTGCACCCAGTAGTAGATCGCCGAGCCGCGGGTGTCGTCGACCGCCAACTGGGTCACCCCGTTGAAGCGCTGCACCTGCTCGGCGTGCACGTGCCCGGCGAACATGGCCCGTACGTCGTAGCGGTCGAGCAGCCGCAGCAGCCGCTCCTGGTCGGAGACGTAGTAGTTGTCGCCGCCGAACGGGAAGTGGCAGAGCATGACGATCGGCACGCCGCGCGGCACCCGGTCCAGGTCGCGGGTCAGCCACCGGATGCCGGACTCGCCGAACCCGCCCGGCTCCTGGAGCAGGTGGCTCGGGTCCAGGGCGACGAAGTGCAGGCCGTCGTGGTCGAACGAGTACCGGCTCGGCCCGAACAGCGACCCGTACCGTTCGCCGGCCGTGCTGTCCCACCGCCAGTCGTGGTTGCCCGGCACGTGCCGGATCCGGGGTCGCAGCGCCACCGGGATGGTGTCGAGGTAGGTGTCGTACTCGGCCACGGAGCCGTGCTCGACGATGTCCCCGACGTGGCAGACGACCTCCGGGTTCCGGGCGGCGATCTGCTCGTACGTCCAGCGCACGCCCTCGGTCCGCTCGGGCAGGTCCACGTCGATCTGCGTGTCGCCCAGCAGCGCGAACCCCGGCGACCAGGGCCCCCCGGGTCGGGGTGCGGGCCGGCCGGCGGTCGCGGGCGCGGCGCCGACCGTCGCGCCGGTGGCCGCTGCGGTGACCGCGCCGACGCCCAGGCCGAGCAGACGGCGGCGGTCCATCGGGAGACGGGCGGGTTCGTTGGCGGTCGGCGATGGCATGGGTGCGGTCCTTCCGACGGGCGCGGGAAATGCCGGGAAGTGTGGCATGGGCCACGACCGCCGAACCAGCGATCTCCTGCACATCTCGCCGGGATCCGCAGGAGATCGTCAACATCGCCGGAGAAATGTTCGTTTCCTTGCAGGTCCGGGCTCACACCACCTGGTCGGCCGGGTCCGTGGCGCGCCGTCCCGCCCGGTCGGCCGGGTCCGTGCCGGGCCGCCCCGCCCAGCGCAGCAGCGCGACGAACGCCAGCGCGGCGGTCACCGCCCCGCCCACCAGACGCACCCGGTGCCCGGCGACGAACTCGGCCGCGACCTGACGCAGGTACTCCGGTGAGTGCGTGCCGACGGGGTCGACGAACATGATCTCGTTGCGCGGCCAGAAGAAGAACACGGAGAACAGGAACTCGCAGGCGACGAAGACCACGGCCGCGCCGGCGATCCACCAGCGCAGCCGGCGGTCGCGCCAGGTCAGCACCGCCGCGGCGAGGCAGGCGAGCACGACGGTCGCGCCGAGCGGCGGGAAGTAGTCACTCGGGCCGCCCGCCACCAGGAACTCGCGGGCCCGGTCCAGCGACGACGGCGGGTCCCCGAAGATGTTCGGGTAGAGCATCACGGTCTCGGCGGCGACGCCGCCGAACGACATCATCGCCGTCCACACCAGAACGACGAGCACCGTCCAGGTGAGCCTGTCGCGGGTCATGGGTCCTCCTGCCGATCCGTCGACGCCGTCCCGGCGCCGTCGGCCGGGCCGTCCCGGCGCCGTCCGCTGGGTCGTCGTCGACGCTAGGTCGGCCGCCGCGGCCCGTCTGCCGCCCGACGGCGTGAAGGCGGGGTCGCCTGTGGACGTACGGCGGCGCAGGCCGGTCGCCCGTCCGCGCGGCCGGGCGTCGCCTCCCGACGTAGCCCGGGTGGACGACAGGCGACGGACGACGGGACGGGCGACGGCGACAGGCGACGGGCGAGCGACGGCGGCGAGCGACGGCGGCGGCGGCGTGACGGGCACCGGCAGGGCCGCCGGTGGCGGGCGGGGCTGGTGCGCGTACGTCAGCCGGCGGCGCGGCGGGCGCGGGCCCGGCGCTTGCCCTCGTGCATGGCCTGCACCCGGGCGACCGGGATGGTGTGCCCCTCCGCGACCAGGTCCGCCGGGAGCCGCTGCGGCGCGGGCAGCCGCTCGGCCCAGGGGTCGTGTCCGGCGGTCAGCGCCGGGGCGGTGCGGATGGTGAAGTCGGCCGGGGTCACGTCGCCCAGGTCGGCCCAGTCGACCGGGAAGGAGACCGGCACGCCCGGCCGCAGCCGGGGGCTGTAGGCGGCCACCACTGTCGCCCCGCCGGCCCGGGTCGAGTCGACGAACACCTTGCCGCCCCGGTCCTCGCGGATGAAGGCGGTGGTGGCCAGCGCCGGATCGAGCCGTTCGGCGCGGGCCGCCACCGCCCGGGTCGCGGCGGCCATGTCCTCCACCGTGGCGCCCTCCGCCACCGGTACGAAGACGTGCACGCCCTTGGCCCCGCTGGTCTTGACCGCGCCGGCGAGCCCCGCGTCGGCGAGCGCCTGCCGGACCAGCCGCGCCGCGGCGACCGCCAGCGCGAAGGAGTCCCCCTCCGGCGGATCGAGGTCCAGCACCAGGTGGGTGGGGCGGTGCAGGTCGTCGACCGTGGCCAGGGTGGGGTGGTACTCCACCGCGCGCTGGTTGGCGAACCAGAGCAGGGTGCGCCGGTCGTCGCAGAGCGCGTACGAGATCTCGCGGTGCGACGCCTCGGCCCAGACCGGCGTGCGGGCCACCCAGTCCGGCGTGTACTTCGGCAGGTTCTTCTGCATGAACGGCGGCTGCCCCGGCCGGACCCGGATCACCGACAGCGGCCGGCCGCGCAGCTGCGGCAGGATCCGCTCGTGCACCGCGTCGAGGTAGTCGACCAGGTCCCGCTTGGTCGCGTCGGCGCCGTCGAACAACGGCTGGTCGAGGTTGGTCAGCGACACCCCGTCCCGGGTCTCGTCAGCGCCACTCATCCGACCACCTTCGCGGCCCGGGGGCCAACGGTCAACCGGACGCGGCGGGGCGAACCGCCGCGAACGGATCGCCGCCGGCGGCGCACGGGGGACGCGGTTTGTCGGCGGGGAACACCCTCTGTGACCATGAGGGCGGAGCGTGAGGAGGCAGGGGCGTGTCGCAGGGAAACAGCGACGGCACCGGCGGGCGGGCGTCCGGGGCGTGCGGGGCGGTCGACGGATCCTTCGCCCCCGGCCAGACCACGGCCTGCACGGTCCGCGAGGTGCTCGACCGGGTGGGCGGCAAGTGGAGCATCGGCATCCTCGTGGCCGCCTCCCAGGGCCCGGTGCGCTTCACGGAGCTGGAACGCCGGGTGGAGGGGATCAGCCGCCGGATGCTCACCCTCACCCTGCGCAACCTCGAGCGCGACGGGCTGCTGCACCGGAAGGTCCATCCGACCGTCCCGCCGAAGGTGGAGTACACCGCCACCCCGATCGCGCTGGAACTCCACGAGTCGCTGGTGGCCCTGACCCGCTGGGCGGAACGGCACCGCAGCGCGATCGCCGACGCCCGGGCCAGGTACGACCGGGCGCACGTCGGGGACCTTCCGCCCGTCCCGGAGGGCTAAACCCCGGCCGCGTGTGGGGAACGCCACGCTCTCGATCTGACCGATCGGTCAGGGTCTGACCGATCGGTCAGGCATGCTGGTCGGGGAGGTGGGCCGGCATGGCGCGGATGGTTCCGGAGACGCACGACGAGATCCTTGCGGCGGCGGCCCGACGCTTCGCGACGACCGGCTACCGGGGCACCTCGTTGCAGGACATCGCCCGCGAGGTGGGCTGCTCCAAGGCGGCGGTGCTCTACCACTTCGCCAACAAGGAGGCCATCCTCACCGAGCTGATGGCCCCGGCGATCGACGTCCTCCAGGCGCTCGACGAGCGGATCCGCGCGCATCACGGCGCGGACGCCCAACGGGTCGCCGCCGAGGGCTTCGTCGACCTCGCGGTCCGTTTCCGCCGCGAGATCGCCCTGCTCCGGGGCGAGTTCCCGGAGCTGCTCAAGCAGCCCGCCTTCGCGCACATCCAGCGGATCTCCGAGCGGCTGGTCGACGCGCTCGCCGGGCACCCGGAACGCCCGTCCGCCCGGATCGTGGCGCTGGTGCTGCTCGCTGGCATCTCCGAGACCTGCGGGGAGTTCGCCGACATACCCGACGAGGAACTGCGCGCCGCCCTGCTGGCACTCGCCCGGCGGGCACTGGAGCCCGTCGACTGATCCGTACCCAACCATCCACGACCGAGGACAAGGAACTCATGGCCACCCTGCTCTACCGGCTCGGCCGGGGCTCGATGCGCCGGCGGCGACTCGTCGCGGCGATCTGGCTCGTCGTACTCGTCGGTCTCGGCCTCGCCGCCGCGACCCTGCGCGGCCCGATAGCCGACAACTTCACCATGCCCGGCACCGAGTCGCAGCGCGCCCTGGACCTGCTCGCCGAGCAGTTCCCGGCGGCGAGCGGCGCGACCGGCACGATCGCGGTCAAGGCGCCGGCCGACGGCGCGCTCGCCAGCCCGCAGGGGCAGGCCGTGGTGAAGGAACTCACCCAGGAGGCCGCCACGCTGCCCGGCGTCGTCGGCGCCGTCGATCCGTTCCAGGTGGGGGCGGTCTCCCCCGACGGCCGGTACGCGCTGGTCCAGGTCCAGTTCGCCACCGGCGCCGACGAGGTGACCGACGCCCAGCGCGACGCGTACGAGAGGGTCGGCGAGCGGGCCGAGGCCCAGGGCTGGGAGGTCGCGCCCGGCGGCGAGGTGCTCAGCAGCGTGCCGGAGGTCGGCTCGACCGAGGCCATCGGCGTGGCGGTCGCCGCGATCGTCCTGGTGGTCACCTTCGGCTCGCTGGTGGCGGCCGGGATGACGATGCTCAACGCGCTGATCGGCGTGGGCGTCGGCATGGCGGGTCTGTTCGCGATCAGCAGCGTGGTCGACCTGAGCAGCACCGCGCCGATCCTCGCCCTGATGCTCGGCCTCGCGGTCGGCATCGACTACTCGCTCTTCATCACCTCCCGCTACCGGCAGAACCTGATGGAGGGGCTGCCACCGGACGAGGCGGTGGGCCGGGCGGTCGGCACCGCCGGCTCGGCCGTGGTCTTCGCCGGCGCCACCGTCGTCATCGCGCTGGCCGGGCTGGCCGTGGTGAACATCCCGTTCCTGACGGTGATGGGTCTGGCCGCCGCCGGCACGGTCACCATCGCGGTGCTTGTCGCGATCACTCTCCAGCCGGCCCTGCTCGGCTTCGCCGGCCGCCGGGTGCTGCCCCGCAAGCTGCGCTCGACGGTGCCGGCCGGGGACCGGGCCGCCGACGCGGTCACCCCGCCCGCCGAGGACCGGTCGGGCTTCGGGTTCCGCTGGGCGCGCCTCGTCACCCGGTTCCGGGTGCCGGTCATCCTGGTCGGGCTGATCGGGTTGGGGCTGCTCGCCCTGCCCGCGCCCGACATGCGGCTGGCGCTGCCCGACGCGGGCACCGCGCCGGTCGGCTCGGCCGCCCGGGAGTCGAACGACGTGATCACCGAGGGCTTCGGGCCCGGCTTCACCGGCCGGCTCGCGGTGGTGGTCGCCGGTGACACCCCGCAGGCGACCTCGGCCGCCATTCCGCAGGTCACCGCGCTGATCCAGCGCACCGAGAACGTCCTCGCGGTGGCCCCGCCGCAGCTCAGTCCGGACGGCCGCACCGCACTGCTCGGGGTGGTGCCGAAGACCGGCCCGACCGACGAGGCCACCGAGACCCTGGTCAACGACGTCCGCGCGGAGGTGGGCGGGTTCGGCGACGTCGACGTGCTGCTGACCGGGGCGACCGCGATCGGCATCGACGTCTCCGAGAAGCTCTCCGACGCCCTGCCGGTGTACCTGCTGCTGGTGGTGGGCCTGTCGGTGCTGCTGCTGATGCTGGTCTTCCGCTCGCTGCTGGTGCCGGTCAAGGCCGCGCTGGGCTTCCTGCTCACCGTCGCCGCCACCTTCGGCATCACCGTGGCGGTGTTCCAGCAGGGCCACCTCGCCGACCTGGTCGGCCTGGACACGCCCGGTCCGCTGGTCAGCTTCCTGCCGATCCTGCTGATCGGCATCCTGTTCGGCCTGGCGATGGACTACGAGGTCTTCCTGGTCTCGCGGATGCGGGAGGACTTCGTGCACGGCGACACCGCGCAGCAGGCGACCATCAACGGGATGGGGCACGGCGCCCGGGTGGTGACCGCCGCCGCGCTGATCATGATCTCGGTGTTCGGCGGCTTCGTCTTCCTCGACGACCCGGTCATCAAGTCGATGGGCTTCGCGCTCGCCATCGGCGTCGCCATCGACGCGTTCGTGGTCCGGATGACCATCGTGCCGGCCGTGATGTCGCTGCTCGGCAAGCGGGCCTGGTGGCTCCCCCGTTGGCTGGACAAGATCCTGCCCAACGTGGACATCGAGGGCGAGGGCCTCCGCGCCCACCTGGACGAAAAGCACCCCGCCCACCCCTGACCCACCCACCGCTTCGGTCGATCATGCAGTCGTGGTGCCCCGCACAACCGGCGAACCCGGCTGGAACGGGCACCACGACTGCATGATCGCCGGGACCTGGGTGGGCCCGGGTCAGACGCCGGCCGGGTAGGTCTCCATCTCGCCCGGGGTGGTCAGGGCCGGGAGGGGGTGCAGGGCCGTGGTCTCGTCGCACCAGATCAGGGCGTCGTAGCGCTCCCCCAGGCGGGTCGGCACGTAGTTGCCCCACGACTCGAAGGACGGGTCGTAGACCACCCCGATCGCCCGGTGGTCGGCGGTTCCGGTGACCCAGCCGGGCTGGTCGTCACCGCCGAAGACCAGCACGGCCCGCTCGGGCATCAGCTCGTGCAGCCGGTGCTCGACCGAGCCGGGGCGGGCCGGCGGCACCACCATCGCCTCGGCCGGCGAACCCCAGCGGGGCGCGGCGATCACCGTGCCCCGGTAGCCGCCGAAGCCGACCAGGACCACCTCGTCGGCGCCGTGCCGCTCGCGGGCCAACTGGCCGATGTTGACCATCCCGTCGGCGGCCATGTCGGTGGCCCGGGCGTCGCCGACGTGCGTGTTGTGCGCCCAGACGATGCCCCGCGCGCCCGGGCCGTAGCGCTCCAGCAGCCGGTCGAGGGTGTCCGTCATGTGCGTGTCCCGGATGTTCCACGACTCCGGCCCGCCGCCCACCATCGCCCGGTAGTAGCGCTCCGCGCCGGCCACCACCTCCGCGTTCTGCCAGGCCGAGAAGCTGTCCGGGCCGTCCGCGACGGCCTGTTCGCGGGTACGCGCCAGCAGGCGCACGACCTCCTCCTCGCAGCGGGCGGAGACGAACCGGCTCGCCATGCCGTACTCCTCGACGCGCTTGCCGTACGGCTCGAAGCAGCGGTACGCGTCCTGCGCCGCCTCCAGCGACCCCGGGTCCTCCTCGCCGAGATAGTCGAAGATCGCCTGCATGGACTCCCACAGGCTGTAGACGTCCAGGCCGTGGAAGCCGGCCCGGGCGTCCTGGGGCCGCTCCACGTTCCACGCCCGCAACCAGGAGCAGAAGCGGGCCACCTCGGCGTTCGCCCACATCCAGGTCGGCCAGCGCTCGAAGCGCTCCAGCGCGACGCGCGGGTCGGCGGCCCCGCCCGGGGCGGCGGTCACCGAGCGGTGCACCCGGTCGCAGTCGGGCCAGTCCCCCTCCACGGCCACGAAGGAGAACCCGCACTCGGCGATCAGCCGGCGGGTGAGCTGTTCGCGCAGGCGGTAGTAGTCGTAGTTGCCGTGTGTCGCCTCGCCGATCATCACGATCCGGGCGTCCCGGACGCGCTCCAGCAACGGGTCGAAGTCGCTCGGCGCGCCGAGCCGCTGAACCAGCATGCCGGCGGCTACCCGGCGCGCCGCCGGAGCAAACCGCCGAACGTCGATCGGCGGGCGTGTGCCGGCGGGCTGAGCGGGTAGGCCGCCGGCATGACCGTCACCGGCGTGCAGTTGCAGGAGTACCTGGCCGGGCTCGACTACCCGGTCTCGCGGGAGGACCTGGTCCGCTGGGGCCAGGAGAACGGGGTCAGCACGGCGATGCTCCAGACGCTCCGGGCCCTGCCGGCGGAGGAGTTCGACTCCCCCGCCGAGCTGAGCGAGGCCCTCAACACGCTGGCCTGACTCCTCATCGGGCGTGCAACAGCCGGAACAGCACCAGCCACTGCTCGGGCCAGACATGTCCGACCGGGGTGGCCGGGTCGAGCCGGACCGCCCGCAGCGCCGCCGCCAGCCGCGCCCGCGGGTGGTGCCGGGCCAGCGAGGCCGCGAGCGAGCCGCCGACCCCGTCGAAGCCGATCTCCACCATCCGGCGGTACGCGGGCAGCGCCGACGGGGCCAGCAGCGGCTCCGGCCGCCGCTCGACGCGCAGGATGCCGGCGTCCACCCCCGGCACCGGGCGGAACGAGGTGCGGGGCACCCGCCCGGCGAGCCGCCAGCCGAACTCCGGCCAGGTCAGCACGGTCAGCCTGGTCCACCGGCCGTAGTCGCCGCTGCGGCGGCGGGCGTACTCCACCTGGGTGAGCAGGGTGGCCGCGCGCAGGTTGGGCGCGGCCAGGCACCAGCGCACCACGGCCGAGGTCAGCGACCAGGGAATGTTGCCGACCACATCGAACTCCTCCGGCGGTGGGGTGACGGTGAGGAAGTCGAGCTGCCGGTGCGTCACGTTCGGCAGAGCCGCGCAGACCCTGGCCAGCTCGGCGCCGGCGGCCGGGTCCACCTCGTACGCGGTCAGGTGCCGGCAGCGGGCCGCGAGCGGCCGGGTGAGCTGGCCCCGGCCCGCGCCCACCTCGAGCAGGAGCCGGTCGGGCCGGGGGCGGGCGGCGTGCACCATCCGGGCGATCGCGGCCGGGTCGGCGAGGAAGTTCTGGGAGAGTACGCGACGGGACCGGTCGCGTTCGGTTGCTCGGGTACGGCGGGGCGCCACAGGTCGTCGTCCTGTCTGTCGCCGTGCGGCGACGGAGCGGACAGGCAGCCGCGGAAGGGGGCCTGTCCGAGGGTTCGGGGACTCGGACGGCCCTGGGCGTGACGCGGAACGCGGGATCGGCGGCGCACGGCGAAGCGCCACGTCGGAGCGGACGACCGGGGGTGGTGCCGACGGGCGGCACTCAGCCCCGGGACGGCACCCGGATGCGTGGCGGGGGCGGCGTCTCGCCCGGGGATGCCCAGGCGGTGGCGCCGCGGGTGCGGTACGGGGTCAGTCGCGGGTCGCGCCGGCCAGGGCCGGACGCCGGACTCGCAGACGGGCCGCCAGAAGCGACCCGAGGACGGCCGGCGTGCCGACCCTCTCGATCAGAGCGTGTGCGGACATGCGGCGACCCTAGCCGCGCCCCTCCCCGGAGGCGACCGCTTTTCCGCCTCCCGGGTGCGGCCCTCAGCTCGGCAGGTCGACGGTGCGCCCCTCGGCGCGGGCGGTCTCGGCGGCGGCGAGCACGGCCACGACCTCGCGGCCGAAGCGCACGTCGCAGCGGTGGTCCCGGGTGCCCGAGCGGATCTCCTCCAGCAGCTGGTCGATCGCCACCCCGAGGGCGGTCGCCGCGTCGCCCTGGCCCGCCGGAGCGGTCTCGACGCCGTTCTCACCGTAGAAGACGAACTCCCGGGCCACCGCCTCCTGCGGGCCGTCCAGGGTCAGCGACACCGTGCTGGTGGCGCCCCCGTCGTGGGTGAGGAGCAGGTTGACGAGCCCGTTCGGCCCGTCCATCGCGGCGACGCGGGTGACCCGGCCGAGCACCGGCAGGACGAACGACAGCGCGTGCGGGCCGATGTCCCACAGCGCGCCGTGCTCCCGGCGCCAGGACGAGGCCCCGTAGGGGCTGCCGGGCTTGAAGATGGACGCGAACCAGAGCGCCCTGGCGGTGTGCCACCCGCCGACGGCGGCCGTCGAGGCGAGGAAGGCGGCCACGTCGGGCCGGTAGCGGCCGGTGAAGAAGACCACCGAGGCGACGTCCGCCGCCTGCGCGGCGTCGACCACCCGGTCGGCGTCGGCGACGCTCAACGCGAGCGGTTTGTCCAGCAGCAGGTGACGGCCGGCGGTGGCCGCGCGGACCGCGATGCCCGCCTGGACGTCCGGCGGGAGGGCCACGGCGACCGCGTCGCAGGCGTCGATGAGCGCGTCGGCGTCGTCGAACGCCGGCACCCCGTAGCGCTCGGCCAGGGCCGCGGCCTTGCGCGGGTCCCGGCCCCACACGCCGGCGAACACGACCCCCGGGTGCGCGTGCAGCGCCGCGGCGTGCGTCTCGGCCGCCCAGTGACCGGTGCCGAACAACCCGAACCGCACCACGAACACCTCCACCGTCGTCGCGTCACACCACGGTACCCGCGGCCATGCGCCACACCGGACCCTGTGCCGGATGTCGTCGGCGCGCCCGCGTTTTACCGTCGCGCCAGCCTCCACGCCGACACCACCATCGAAGCCCTCGCGCTCGACGACGTCGGCCGGGTGCCGTGGTGGGGCGATGCCACGGTCACGCTGCACCGCGTCCTGGTCCACGTCGTCGCGGAGACACAACGGCACGCCGGCCACGCGGACATCGTGCGCGAGCTGGTCGACGGCGCGGCTGGGCTGCTGCCCGGTAACGACAACCTGCCATCCGCTGACGAGCCGTGGTGGCGGGACCACCGCCAGCGGGTGGAGCAGGCTGCCCTCGACGCCGGCAACCGGCTAGGTTTCCGGCGCCCCCGGCAGGCGCACGATGGCGGCGATGAGGACCGGGCCGGCGCGGAGCAGCGGGGCGTCGTCGTGGGGGATGCCGTGGACGGTCACGCGAGGCGGTCCCGTCCCGAGGCGCGCTGAGGCTGTGGTTATGCGCTGAGCGCAGTGGGTGGTGAAAGTCAACCGCCGATGACGGACGACTGGGCCGCCAGCGGCAGGGGTGGGACGTGCAAGGTGTTCATGGGCGTCCCAGGCAGTGCCTGCATCAGTGGCGATGGTGCGATCCAAACGACCACCGGGTGCCCCTTCGGCGAGGTCCATCAGGTGACTTCCCGGGCAGGCTCACCCACCCGAAGGAGGAGGTTTTCGACATGGCGAGAGGCGTCCCGACCAGTCAAAGCGCACTCACCTGACCAGCACGGAGCGGGGGTGACTCGTGTTCGGCGCTTGTTCGGCAGTTTGTTCGGCGGCATCTGCCGAACGCGCGGGGCGGGATTTCAGTAATACCCGGGCGATACAGTCTCCGGACAAAGCGATCGGCCCGCATGAGTGGGTCAAGGCGGCGGATCCCCCGGGGTGCCACCCGGGGGGCCGCCTTGAACGGTCGCGTCCACCAATGTCCGAGCAAGGACCAGCTATCAGGAGGAACGAGACCAGGTGACCACGGTAACGAGAGAGATCGGGCAGGACCAGCCCGGGGGGCTGCTGAGCCCGGAGAACATCCCGATCTGGGCGCTTGTGCTGGTGGTGTTCGTGCCGGTCGGGGCGGTGCTTTGGATTGCCCTGGCGCACGGCCCGCAGATCGACGCCGTCGGGCAGGCCGCCATCGCCACGATCGGCGGGGTTGGTGTTGCTGCCATCAGCGCCATTACGGTGATGCTGCGGAGGCGGCCCAGCAGGAGGCGCACCTAGCCTGGAGCCGGGGCCGGACTTCATCTCCGGCCCCGGCTTCACCAACGTCATCATCATGCCGGGGTTGCCCGGGCCGGAGATTCCTCTCCGGCCCCGGAAGGCCTCCCGCCTAGCCAGGGCCGAACCAGAAGAAGAAGGTCCCTGGCCTGGGGAATTCGTTGGGCGACCGCCCAGCCCCGCCCAGGCAGCGGGCCAGGCGGCCAGGGAGGAGTCAGTTCCGGTTATCCAGCTCCTCCTGGATGCGGGCCGCCAGGTTGGCCCGCATCTTCTGGCCCTTCCTCAGGGCCTCTTCCGGCGTCTCGCCCAGGGCGTACAACTCCTCCTCGGGCACCAGGCCCTTCTCCGTGATGGGCCGGGGGAGGTTCTGCGAGCCGTCCATCCAGAGGCCGTACACCACCTCCGCTTTCACGTCCTCCGCCGTCTCCTCCATGAATGAGAGGTCTTCGCGGAGCTGGTCCGTGGACCGCATGGCAAGACCCTGTCGGCTCATCCTAGTTAGCTTCCGGTCCGCCCCCCAGGTCGTCCAGAGCGGCTTGGCTACGGAGATCACGATGGGATCGGTCATGCGGTCTGTCTCCTTCGGACGGTGCTGACACAGGCGGCCAGGGTATGGCCCGGCGGCCAGGAGAGAGGTGCCCTCTGGCCGCCGTGTCGGTGTGGATCTTGTTGTTCTTCTCTGGCCGGCTCCGTCCTGTCCCTTTGTCCCCGGACGGAGGGGAGTACTACGTAGCTCCCCTCCTCCCGGACAGGTGCAGCGGGAGCATCGACGCGTCGATGGTCGGGCTCCTGTACTCCTCACGCGCCAAGGGGCGTGCACGGCTGTAGTCCTGGAAGCGTCCGTACAGCACCCCCGACTTCAGCGTGTGGGTGACCCAGAAAGTGGCGGCCCTCGGACAGAAGGGCTGCCTGCTCTCCGCACTCCGGTCACGTAAAGCGCACGCCCTCAGGGCGGGAGGTAAACTCCAACACCCGGTCACGGGCAGCAATGAAAGTGCGCAGCTTCTCTAGGTGCGCCAGATTTAATCGACGTGATGAGCGCATTGGAAAGGCGGATTGCCAACCTTAAGCGTGGTGGGCTAGTAAATCGAACTGGCTTGCAAGAGTTGCCCGCTCCGCCAAACGACACGCATGCGGAGATACCTCCACCGCCCGCTGTGGACGAACTGACGTTAGCTAGACCGATATTGTGCTCTTGCGCGATAATCTAGGGATGTCCGAACGTCCCCCGTGGTACGAGCGCGTTAAGCCGATTATGGCTTTACGTAAGCGTTGGTCTGAGCGTGCTGCTGACGAGGCGAAAATGCAGATGCAGGGCAAGAAGCCAGAGAAGACCCCGAAGCCGCGAACCTACAAGCCCATTCATATAGCAACTTTGCTAATCCTGTCGATCGCTGCGCTTATAGTCACGGGTTTCGCAGCATGGCTGATGTGGGATGCAGCAAAGGTTCCGGCGAGTCTTCCCAGCTCGCCGGAACTTGCCGTTCGTGAGGCGCAGCTTCGCGTTGACGTTATCCGCAACATCCTCGCTGTGGGCGCTGGAACCGGTGGCCTTATCGCTCTCTTTCTTGCCCTACGGCGTCAGTACGTCAAAGAGCGTGTAGACCATGCCGACCAGGAGTACAAAAACCGGATCGCAGAAGATACAAAGCATGATGCCGCGGAAAAGCGGGTTACTGAGCTTTACGTGAAGGCTGCTGAACAACTAGGTTCGGAGAAGGCTGCGGTTCGCTTGGCTGCGCTCTACGCACTTGAACGTGTTGCCCAGGACAACTCTGAACACCGACAAACAATTGTGGATTTGATCTGTGCCTACCTCAGGATGCCCTACGACGTGCCGCAGCATGACGGGATTCGGCATGTCAATGGGAAGCGCGACGAGGAAGACGAGAAGCGTCACCATGAACTTCAGGTTCGGTTAGCGGCGCAGAAGATTCTGACAAGACACCTGAGGTATTCGGAGATTGTTGGTGAGGGCCGTTCTCGCAGGGCCGCTGGGTCACCGGCATTTTGGTCGGGAATTGATGTGGATCTCACCGGCGCTGCTTTGACCCACGTCAACTTTGGAGGTTGTGCGGTCGCCTCTATCAACATGAGTCGGGCTAGAGTATTCGGGCGGTCCGAGTTCTCCGAGTTCTTCTGTCAAGAATCGGGGGTCTTTTCGCAGATGAGGTTCGGTGGCACCGCAAATTTTACAAGCGCGGTCTTCGACGGCTTCATCTGTGAGGGATCCCGCTTTGATGGAGAGGCGATTTTTCACACAGCTAGGCTGACCTACAGCCACTTCATTGGTGTGGCCTTCAATAGGGTGGTGTCCTTCAGCGGGGCTAGAGCGTTTGTGTGGGAATTCCAAGGGGCCCGAGCGGCAGTGGATGTGCCTGGCAATCATAGCTGGCCAAGAGATTTCACCCTTAGCGATGAAGCCGAGGAGGGCTTCGGGGAGGTTCTCAAGACGACCGATCGCGGATGGTGGGAGGATGACTCAGAAGAACCCAAGGTCAGCCCTATGACCCTTGCGCGATCCGAAGACGACGGCCCTGGCCTCGAAGAGAAGATTCCGGATCCCGAGTCACAGGAACAGTAATTCCCTATGTGTGCCGGTCATGCCGGCCTTTGCTGGGCCGGCATGACCGCTAGCCCTGTCTACTCGGGCCCGGCGACAAACACGCCCTGTCCCTGTTGCCCGTAAACTAGATTTCGGGCGTGCAGCTCTTTGACGGCGCGATACGCAGTTGAGCGAGCAACGTTGTAAAGCTCTCCGATCTCAGAGACGGACGGCAACTGGTGGCCAGGCGGGAACTCGCCTGACCTGATTTTTCGCTCGATGTCGTCGGCAACGCGCCGGTAGTGCGGTGGTCTGGTGGGCATGATCAGCTCTCCTGGACTTCAGCAGTGATCATGCTTCCAGCCCGGACGTGACCAGGACAAGCCGACAACCCAGCGAAGTAGAGACAGTGAGAACTTGACTACAGTGAGACAGTGGATACAGTGAGACAGTGGTCGGTTGCTCCTGGACTTCAGCAATCCGAGGGCTTCCGGTCGTTCCGCCGTGGGGGAGCACGACGCACGGACTCTGCCCCCTGCGGCGGCCTACCTGTGATCACTCGGGAGAGGTGCCCGCTATGCCGATCGATGAGCCGGTCTCCACAGCGCGGGAAATCTTTGAAGTTCATCGCATCCTGGGCGTTCACTGGTCTTCCTCGCCTGTTCGGCCGTGGCGAGCAGGCGGATGCATACAGTGTCAAGACTCGTACACCTGCTCCCAGCTTGATTGGGCTTTGGAGCGCTACGCACACTTTGCGTCGATCATGTTGCAGAAGCGGTGACCTGCCATAGCCCAAGATCAACTCAGCGTGCGTCCTCCTGATGAGTGGGGGCCTGTCGTCAACTGCCCACTTCGCGCGGTGGTCAGGGTGGCGGCTGGTTCGGCCGCGCGCCGCTTGCTTCCCGGCGGCGCCCGGCCGGCACGTGCCCACCCCCGCCGCCGGGTCGTCGCGGACCATCCGCCGGTGACATGCCGTCGCGCCGGGTCTCCTCCTGTCCGGACGGCGCTCCGGGAAGGTCGGGCGCCTCAGCTCCCTAGGGTGGTGGTCAACCGCTCCGCGGCGAGCTGGGCTCCGTCGGTGCTGATGGCGTCGGCGAACGTCCGGGCGCGGGCGGCCACCTCGGGCCGCAGCGCGGCGCTGAGGGCCGCGGTCAGCGACTCGACGGTCGGTACCGCGCCGGAGTGCGCGCCGCCGATGCCGAGCGCGGACACGCGGCGCGCGAAGTAGTGCTGGTCGTAGACCTGCGGGATGACGACCTGCGGCGTCCCGGCCCGCGCGGCCGTGGTCGTGGTGCCCGAGCCGCCATGGTGGACCACCGCGGCCACCCGCTTGAACAGCTCCTGCTGGTTCACCTCGCCGACGACCAGGCAGTCGGGCGCCCGGACGGCCAGCGAGAGGGGCGCCCAGCCCCGGGAGACGACCAGGCGGCAGCCGACCGCGCGCACCGCCTGGACGGCCGTCTCCAGCAGGCCCGGGGGTGCGGCGACACTGCCGAATCCGACGTAGACGCACGGCTCGTCGCTGGCGTCCAGGAAGGTCGTCAACTCGGGCGGCAGCGCCCGCTCGTCCGGCAGGAGCCAGGCGCCCGGTTGGTAGACGGTCCGGTCGGCGGCGTCCGGCCAGGGCGCCAGCGTCCGGTCGACCGCCAGCCACGGCTGGTCGGTGTGGATGTGGGCGCTGACGTCCTCGACCGGAACCAGTCCGATCGTCGCCCGGAGCGCGTTGAGCGGCGCGCCGAAGGTGTCGTTGACGTGCCGCTGGTTGGCGGCCCACAGCTCGCGGTTGTCCGCGGACGCGGGCGCGGGCACCTCCCCGAGGGCGGGCAGCGGCAGCGGAGCGTGGTGTGGTGAGGGAAGGGCCGCCGGGCAGAACGCCGAGAAGACGTACGGTATGCCCCGCCTCTCCGCCACGGTGCGGGCGGCGATCTGGAGGCCGGTCGACGCGACGACGGCGTCGCAGTCCCGGGCCGCCGCCGACAGCACCTCGAACTGGATGCCGATGGAGGACTCCGCCAGCTGGCGCACCTGCGCCGGCGACGGGCGGGGTACGGCGGCCCGCGGCCTGGGTGCCGCCGACCTGCGCCAGGGCGGACCGACGGGCACGAAGGGGATCTTGAAGGTGGCCACCCACCGGGCGAAGTCCGGTGGGGCGCAGAGGCGAACCTGCAGACCGAGAGCTTTCAACCGCGATGCCAGCGCCACCAGTGGTTGGACGTCGCCGCGTGACCCGAGGGTCGACAACAGTACGCGCATGATGCTCGCCTTTCCGGCTGTAGCGACGGATCCGGGCACGGTGCAGCGAGCCGGGACCCGCACGTCGGGCCCGGCCGCACCGTCGATCTGCTACCTCGCCGGGGGACGCCCCGGCGCCTGTGCCGTGGGTCGTGCCCGGGCGGGAACCTGGCCGGGCACCCGGCGCGTGACGCCGGCCACGGGCTGGCGGGCCCGTAGCGTCAACACGTCACCGAGCCCCTCGACCGCGCGCAGCTCGGCCACGTACTCGGCGGCCTGCGCCTGGCGCAGGTAGTCCAGCGTCCGCGGGTCGGCGGCGCACATTCCCGGCGTCGCGTCGGCGGTGGCGACCAGGTGGACTTCGCCGGCCAGCTGCACCGAGGCGGAGATGAACTGGCAGAGCTCCGGCCACAGCAGGTACCGCCAGAAGTCGACGCTCACCACCGCGTCCATGCTGCCCGCCGGCATGGGTGGGGCCACGCCGAGCAGGTGGAAGTTGGCCGGCCCGACGGGAGCGGAGTAGTCGTAGGTGAGCGCCGAGGCGGGCAGCCTGGCCTCGGCGCGGCCGGTGCCGATCCAGAGCGCCTTGGGTCCCCGCAACTTGCCGGCGAGGCGCGCGACGGCGGGCCCGATGGCGCAGGCCGAGTGCTCGACGCACTCGTCGACGAGCGACCGGTAGTACAGGATCCGCCGGATCGCCTCGTACCCCATGACCGCGGTGAGGAACTCCCATTCGAGGCAGGGGTACAACCTGGCCGCCTGCTGGAAGTTGGCCTTCATCTCCATCCAGTTGCGGGTGATGTTCTTGTGGTGCGGCAGGTGGACGACCCGGGCCTCGTCGTCGTAGCCGAAGTTGACCCCGTCCGGCAGGCTCCGGTCCACGCGGTAGAACAGCTCGACGTCCTCCACGCCGTAGCTGAGACCGAACGCCTCGCGGTAGCCACCGACCTTCGTGAAGAGCGCGGTGGAGAGCGAGATGTTGTGCGTGTAGGCGATCACCCAGCCGGCCCGCAGCCAGTCGCCGCCGTCGTCCGGGAGTCCCGTCGCGAACCGCAGGTCGCCACCGTGCGGGAAGGCACGCGCGATCGTGTCCGACTCGCCGGCCAGCACGGCCGGGAGGTCCGCGAGGCCTATCTCGTCCCGCCGGCCGATCAGCACCGCCGCGTTGCCGGGCGTGCCGTGCCACGCCAGGTGCCTCTCCAACAGGTCGGGCACGGCCCACGAGTCGGCGTCGAGGAAGACGAGCAGGGGTGCGGTGGCAGCCCGTGCCCCCTCGTTGCGGGCGGTGGAGCGGCCCTTGCGCCGGGGGAGTTCCACCACGCGCAGGCGGAGGCCGGCACCTTCGGCGAGGGCCTCGGCGTACCCGTCGGACGATCCACCGTCCCGGACCACGATCACTTCGAAGCGCTCCGGCGGCAGCGTCTGCCGGGTCAGCGCCCGCAGGGTCAGCGCGAGGCACTGCGGATCCTGGTAGGTCGGCATCACCACGCTCAGCGCCGGGGGGATGGTGGGCAGCGACATGGCGATCCTCTCCGTCAGACGAACGTGCCGTCCGAGTGTGGCGACGATGGCCCGAGAATAACGGTCCGCGACGTTCCGCTTACCCGTGAGTAGGGGTCGATAGGGGTACCCCACTGTCCTTTGACGACATTCGTCGCCGCCTCGGCGGAACACGCTCCCACACCCGCCGGCCCGACGCCGTCGGGCCACCGGGAGCCGGGACGGACGGAGGGTGGACCCCTGACAGGAGGCGGCGGGTGACGGGGTGTACTACGCGGGTTAGTAGGCTGTGCCGGTGACCGAGACACACCCCGGACGACCCCGATGACCAGCGCGGCGTCGGCGGGTTCGCCGGTGGACGGGCTCCTCGCGACCGCCTCGATCGTGCTGTCGCTCCTCGTCGCCGCATGGGCGCTGGTGGCGACGCTGCGGCACCGCGCACCGGACCGCGTGCAGTTCGCCGGCCTGGCCGTGCTGGAGGTGGCGCTGCTCGCGCTCGCGGCGGTGGCGCTGGTGGCCATCAGCGGCGGCGAGCGGCCGGGCGAACCGGGGGCCTTCTTCGGGTACGTCGCCACGGTGGTCTGCCTGCCGCCGCTGGCCTGGGTGCTGGCCCGGATGGAGCCGACGCGCTGGGGCTCGGCGATCGTCTGCGCGGTCTGCCTGGTCACGCCGGTGGTCGTCGTACGGCTCCAGCAGACCTGGGAGGTGCTCGGTGGCTGACGTACGCGCCCCGGAGGCGACGCGGACCAACGCCGGCCCGGGGCGGCTGCTGATCGCGGTCTACCTGCTCTTCGCGATCGCCGCGACGAGCCGCGCGGGCCTCCAGATCGCCACGAAGTTCGACGAGGCGCCCGTGGCGTACCTGCTCTCGGCCCTCGCCGCGGCCATCTACATCGTCGCGGCGGTGGGGCTGGCCCGCGCCGGCGCCGCCGGCCGGCGCGTCGCCCTCGCGTGCTGCGCCGTGGAGCTGGTCGGGGTGCTCGGCGTCGGGGCCCTCAGCCTCGCCGACCCGGAGCTCTTCCCCGACGAGACGGTCTGGTCGCAGTTCGGCAGCGGGTACGGCTACATCCCGCTGGTCCTGCCGGTGCTCGGCCTGCTCTGGCTCTGGCGCACCCGCCCCTGACCCCGCCCTCGCCGCCCTCAGGATCGGCGTCGATCATGCAGTCATGGCGCCCGTTACGGCCACTTTCACCGCTTTCGCCGGGCACCACAACTGCATGATCGACGGCATCGGGGGTTGGGGTCAGGACTTGGGGCCGCCGGCCACGTAGATCACCTGGCCGGAGACGAAGGAGGCGCCCTCGCTGGCCAGGAACGAGATGGTGTGCGCGACGTCCTCGGGGCGGCCGACCCGGCGTACCGCGATCTCCGACTCGGCGTGCTTCTGGAGCGCCTCGAAGTCGACCTTCATCCGGGCGGCGGTGGCGGCGGTCATGTCGGTGACGATGAAGCCGGGCGCGACCGCGTTGACGGTCACCCCGAACGGGCCCAGCTCGATGGCGAGGGTCTTGGTGAAGCCCTGGAGGCCGGCCTTCGCGGCGGCGTAGTTCGCCTGGCCCCGGTTGCCCAGCGCCGAGGTGCTGGAGAGGTTGACGATCCGGCCCCACTTCGCCTCGACCATGTGCTTCTGGGCGGCCTGGCTGAACAGGAACGCGCCGCGCAGGTGCACGCCCATGACCGTGTCCCAGTCGGCGTCGGTCATCTTGAACAGCAGGTTGTCGCGGAGCACGCCGGCGTTGTTGACCAGCACCGTCGGGGCGCCCAGCTCGGCGGCGACCCGCGCCACGGCCGCCTCGACCTGGGCCCGGTCGGACACGTCCGCGCCGACGCCGAGCGCCCGGCCGCCGGCCGCCACGACCGCGTCCACGGTCTCCTTCGTCGCCGACTCCTCGATGTCGACCACGGCGACCGCGAGGCCGTCGGCCGCCAGCCGCCGGGCGGTGGCCGCCCCGATCCCCCGCGCCGCGCCCGTGACGATGGCGACCCGCTGCTCCTCCGACATGCCTACCTCCCGGTAACTTACGCTCGATCGAAGGAGCTTAACCCAGCCGTACGCCGACGCCGGCCCGGCGCGGGACGCCGGTCACGAGCATCGCCCGGCTACTCTCGCCGCCGTGGAGGCAGTGGAGATCGAAGCACCCGTCGTCGGGGTCACCGTCTATCCGGACCGGGCCCGGGTCACCCGCCGGGGCAGCACCCGGTTGGCCGCCGGAGAGCACCGCGTACGCGTCGCACCGTTGCCGATGGGCCTGCGGCGGGACTCGCTGCGGGTCGGCGGGCGGGGCGCCGCCACCGTGCTCGGCGTGGACGTCACGACGTGGCGGCAGCCGCGCAGCACCGACGGGCAGGTCCACGAGCTGGAGCAGCGGAGCCGGGAACTGGCCGACGCGCTGGCCGAGGTCGACGACGCGTGCGAGGTCGAGACGCAGCGGGGGCAGTTCCTCACCCGGCTGGCCGACCGGGCCGGCGGCACGTACGCCCGCGCGCTGGCCTCCGGTGACGCCGCCCCGACCGACGTGGCCACCTTCGCCGACTCGGTCGCCGGTCAGCTCGCCGACTCCCAGCGCCGCCGTCGCGCGCTGGCCCGGCAGCGTACCGACCTGACCGAGGAGCTGGCGGCCGTCGAGCGGCAACTGGACGCCACGCGCGGCAAGCGGAGACCGGACCAGCTGGTCGCCGAGGTCACCGTGTCGGTGGACGCCGACGACGACGAGCTGGACCTGGAGCTGAGCTACCTGATCGACGGGGCCCGCTGGCAGCCCTCCTACGACCTGCGGCTGGTCGACGACACCATGACCGTCACCTGGTTCGGGCTGGTCAGTCAGGACACCGGCGAGGACTGGCCGGAGTGCGTACTCGAACTCTCGACGGCCCGGCCGGCGGCGGCGACCCGCGTACCCGAGCTGACGCCCTGGTATCTCGACCGGCTCCGGCCGGTGCCCCCGCCGATGCCGAGGGCGGCCAGCTTCGGCGCGATGCCGGCCCCCGCGGCGCCCGCCGGTCCGCCCGCCGGGGCCGTGGCCCGGTCCGGCGCGCCGCGCCCCGAGATGCGCGAGAGCGTGGCCACCGTCGAGCAGGGGGTCACGGCGGCCACCTACCGGCCGGCCCGCCCGGTCGCGGTGCCGGCGGACGGCAGCGCCCACCGGGCCACCATCGCCGTGCTGGAGCTGCCTGCGCGGCTGGACCACGTGACGGTGCCGGTCCGCGCGACCGAGGCGCACCTGCGTGCGACGGTGCGCAACACCTCGTCGCACACGCTGCTCCCCGGCCCGGCGGCGGTCTTCCACGGCGCCGACTTCGTCGCGGCCACCCGGCTGCCGGTGTGGGCGCCCGGCGAGGAGACCGAGCTGGCGCTCGGCGTGGACGACCGGGTACGGGTGGAGCGGAAGCTGGGCCGGCGCGCCGACACCCGGGCCACGCTCGGCTCGACCCGGCGGCGGGACGTGGAGTACCGGATCAGCGTGGCCAACCACACGCCCCGGCCGGCGAGCGTGGAGGTGCGCGACCAGCTGCCGGTGTCCCGGGACGAGGCGGTGGTCGTGCGGGAGTCCACCCTCGTCCCGCCCCCGGCCGAGCGCACCGAGCTGGGCGAGCTGACCTGGCGGCTCCAGCTCGGGCCGGGCGAGAGCGGCGAGATCGCCATGGGTTTCCGGGTCGAGATCGCCAAGGGGGTCGAGCTGGCCGGCTGGCGGGAGTGACCGGCCGTCCGCCCGGGTGGGGCGGACGGCCGTCGACGCGGCGGCCGGGTCAGAGGCCGCGACCCCGGCAGAGGCGGATCCACCGGTAGCCGTAGCCGGCCACCTTGAGCCGGTCCAGCTTGCCGACGTCGCCGTAGTTGCGGTCCGCGAGGACGTCGATGGGCAGGTCCGCCTCCGGCTCCAGCATGCTGAGGTCCACCTCGGCGTCGGTGGTGCCGAGGTTGTGCAGGAAGAGCATCGTGCCGGTCCGCCCGTCGGCCCGGTGCGCCAGCACGCCCGGCGGCATCGCCACGTCGACGTGGGTGGTGGAGCCCGAGCCCACCTCGGGGGCCTCGCGCAGCGTACGGATCATCCGCTCGAACCAGGCGAGCAGCGACTTCTGGTCGCTGCGCTGGGCGGTCACGTTGACCTTCTCGTACGAGAACTCGCCCTTGTCGATCACCGGGCGGATCAGCTTCTCCGGGTCGGCCGTGGAGAAGCCGGCATTCGGCTGGTAGGACCACTGCATCGGGGTGCGGATCGCCTCCCGGCCGGGCAGCGACAGGTCCTCCCCCATGCCGATCTCCTCGCCGTAGCGCAGCACCGGCGTGCCCCGCAGCGAGAACTGCAACGCGTACGCCAGCTCGATGCGGCGGCGGTCGTTGCCGAGCATCGGGGCGAGCCGGCGGCGGATGCCCCGGTCGTAGATGCGCATGTTCTCGTCGGGGCCGAACTGCTCGTACACCTGGTTGCGCTGTTCGGCGGTGAGCCGGGAGAGGTCGATCTCGTCGTGGTTGCGCAGGAAGGTGGCCCACTGCCCGCCCTCGGGCAGCGCCGGGGTGTCCCGCAGCGCCTCGATGATCGGCTCCGGGTCCTGCCGGGCCAGGGCCAGCATCAGCCGCCCGTTGAGCATGAAGTCGAAGAGCATGTGCAGGCGGTTGCCGGAGCCGCCGCTGTCGGCGAAGAAGGTCGGCAGCTGGTCGGGCTCGACGTTGGCCTCGGCGAGCAGGACGGCGTCGCCCCGGCGCCACTGCACGTGCTGGCGCAGCTCGGTGAGGAACTCGAAGTCCTTCGGCGAGTTCGGGTTGCCCGGCTCGGTCAGCTCGATGATGAACGGCACCGCGTCCATCCGGAAGCCGGAGACGCCGAGCTGGAGCCAGAACGAGACGATCTTCTTGATCTCCTCGCGGACGGCGGGGTTCGTGAAGTTCAGGTCCGGCTGGAACTTGTAGAACCGGTGGTAGTACCAGGCCTTGGCGGTCCGGTCGTAGGTCCACGTCTCGTGCTGCTCGCCGGGGAAGACCATGCCCTGGTGCCGGTCGCTCGGCTCGTGGTCGGCCCAGACGTACCAGTCGCGGTACGGCGAGTCCGGCGAGGAGCGGGCGGACTGGAACCACGGGTGCTCGTTCGACGTGTGGTTCACGACCAGGTCGATGATGACCCGGATGCCGCGGTTCTGCGCCTGGTGCAGCAGTTCCGCGAAGTCGCCGAGGGTGCCGAAGCGCGGGTCGATGTTGTAGAAGTCGGTCGCGTCGTACCCGTCGTCGCGGTTGGGCGACGGGTGGATGGGGTGCAGCCACAGGCAGGTCACGCCCAGCCGGGCGAGGTAGTCCAGCCGGCCGATGAGCCCCCGGATGTCGCCGACGCCGTCGCCGTCGGAGTCCGCGTACGTGTCGATGTCGAGGCAGTAGACGACCGCCTCCGAGTACCACCTGTCAGCCATGCCGGGCTAATGTCTCCGATCCCGGCTTCCCGCAAACACCGGGGCCCGGCGGGCGCGCCCGTCAGGTGGCGATGTCGACGTCGCCGACCTGCCCGCCGCCGGCCATCGTCAGCCACCCGGCGTAGATGCCCTGCTTGGCGAAGAAGTTCCCGCCGCCGATGAACGCGAACCAGTCGTCGCCGCCGACCGCGACGTCGCTGACCTGCCCACCCTCGGCCAGGGTGAGCCACCCGCCGTTGATGCCGTCCTTGGCGTAGAAGTTTCCGCCCTGCACCCAACCGATCCGGTTACCCGAGAGCACCACCTTCGTCGCCCCGCCCGAGTTCACCGCCTGCCACGACGAGTACGCGCCATCCTTCGCGTACAACACCCCCGCCGAGTTCACGAACGCGAACCGGTCACCACTGACCGCGATGTCCCGCACCTGCCCGCCCCCGGCCAGCGTCAACCACTGCCCGTAGACACCCTCCTTGACATAGAAGTTGCCGCCCTGCACCCAACCGATCCGGTTACCGGACAGCACCACCCTCGTCGCCCCACCCGAGTTCACCGCCTGCCACGACGAGTACAGGCCGTCCTTCGCGTACAACACCCCCGCCGAGTTCACGAACGCGAACCGGTCACCACTGACCGCGATGTCCCGCACCTGCCCGCCCCCGGCCAGCGTCAACCACTGCCCGTAGACACCCTCCTTGACATAGAAGTTGCCGCCCTGCACCCAACCGATCCAGTTGCCGGAGAGCACCACCTTCGTCGCCCCGCCGGCGTTGACCGCCTGCCACGACGAGTACGCGCCATCCTTCGCGTACAACACCCCCGCCGAGTTCACGAACGCGAACCGGTCGGGAGCGGCCCCGGCCGGCGTCAGGTCCGGGAACGGAAGGTTGATCGGCGCGCCCTTGGTCACCGTGGCGCCGCAGGCGTACGCCGGGGCGATGTTGTGGACCGCGCCGTTGCGGCGGATCTCGAAGTGCAGGTGCGGGCCGGTCGAGTTGCCGGTGCTGCCGACGTACCCGAGCACCTGCCCCTGCCCGACCTGCTGCCCGAGCGCGACCGAGGCCGGCTGCACCATGTGCAGGTAGCGGGTCTGGTAGCCGCCGGCGTGCGAGAGCGTCACCGAGTTGCCCCCGCCGGAGGTCCAACCGGCGAACGCGACAGTGCCCGGATAGGCGGCCCCGATCGCCATCCCGGCGTTCCCCGCGACGTCCACCCCGTAGTGGTCGCTGTCGGTGGCGCCGCACCTGTTCGACAACACCCCCGTGACCCGCCCGCCCACCGGCTGGATCATGGCCCCGGTCTGCGCGGCCGCCGGCTGCGCCGGCACGAGCGCAAGTCCGCACAGGACCGCCGCGGCCACCGTCAGCGCCCGCAGCCGCCTACCCGCTGTCTCCTTGCCCACGCCATGCCTCGCGATCTCATCGGCATCGATACAACTGCGCAGACAAGATAGACGAGGCGGTCGCCGGCGTCCTCGCCGCGCCCGTGCCGCGGCGGCGGGGACGTCCGGGCCGGGGCCGTCAGGTGTTGACCGGGCGGCGGGCGATCAGGCGTACGTGGGTGACGGGCCAGTCCAGCGGCTCGCCGGTCGGCGTGCTGAGGGCGGCCACCGGGGCGAGGCGGTTGGTGACGATCCAGTCGTTGCGGGACGTCGCGCTCGCGGGGTCGATCTCGAAGCCGACGTCGGTGAGCAGCGACTTCCAGTCGGCGTACTCCAGGCCGCAGAACTGTTCCTGCGTCTCCGACAGCCAGTTGTCGGTGTAGTCCTTGCGGGTGAGGAAGTCCATCGCCGCGCCGAGGGTCAACTCGACCACGCCGTCCGCCCCGTCCACCGGGCGGTACGCGAACGGGAACCGGTAGTCGACCGCGAACTGGTCCAGCCGGGCCCGGGTCGACAGCGCGTCGACGTACGCCGTCACCTCACCGGGCGGCAGGGCCGCCAGGTCGGCACGCGGCGTCGGCGGGTTGACGCCGTCCGTCGTGGCCAGGCGCAGGTGCACGGTCCGGTCCCGGCCGTCCGGCCCGCACACGTCGCTGTTGATCCACACCCCGCCGGGCACGGTGTGGTCGTAGAGGGCCTGCACGAACCGGCGCAGCGAGGCCATTTGCTCGCCGTACGACCAGATCTCGTGGGTCAGTGCGAAGGTCATCGTGGTGTCCACCGAGCGCGGCGCGAACACCGCCCCGCCGAGCACGTTGCGCCGGTAGAAGAAGACGTTCGGGTTGGCGAAGACGCCCTGCGCCTTCTTGTGGACGCACTCCTCGAACAGGTGCCGGGCCACCTCGACGCCGATCAGGTCGCTCTCCCGCAGGGCCGGCTCCCGGTCGGCCAGTTCCAGGACGGCGCCCGCGCCGCAGCCGACGTCGACGATCCGGCCCGGTCGCACGTGCTCGCGGACCGCGTCCCACTTGCGCTGCGCGGCGTCGCTGAACGCCTCGGCGTACGTCCGGTAGTCGCGGGTGGCGGTCAGTCCACCCTCGTCGCCGACCACCGGGTCGTTCACGACCGAGCGGACCAGGTCGTCGAGCCGGTAGCGGCGGTACACGTCGACGGTGGCCGGGTGGGTGAGGTCCCGCCACGACGGGTCGTCGTCGGCCAGCCGCAGCAGGACGTCCCACGGCCGGACCGGTGCCGGCTCGACGTCGGCCTCGACCCCGGCGATCCGGAAACCGAGCCGTTCGTACATCGCGGCGACCTCCGGCGTGGAGCAGGCGACCACCGTGTCCGCCGGGGTCAGCTCCAGCCCGGTGGACGCCGCGACGGTCTTCAGGGTCACCTCGGCGAACCTGTCGGTCGGTACGGTGTCGAACACCGGCACCACCACCGACCGGAGCCCGGCGAGCACGCTGAACCGTTCGATCGCCGCCTCCCGCCGGTGGTACGGGACCGGGTTGCGCCGGGTGTTCTCGTGGTTGGCCGAGGTGACCGCCCACACCACGGTCGCCCCGCCGGCGTCCTCGCTCCCGGTCGCCCCTCCCGCGTCCTCGCTCCCGGTCACGCCGTCACCGTCGGCGAGGGGGTCGTCGCCCTGCGCCGCGAGCTGCCGGAGGTACCCGGCCTGGAAGCGGGTCAACAGGTGGTGGCGGCCGGGAAAGAGCAGGTAGCGGGGCATGGCACGTTCCTAGCCGATGCCCCGCGCGCGGTGCGCGGCAGGGTGGGTGGCATCCACCCGGCTGCGGGCCGGGAGCCCTCGGCGGAGAACGGGGACCGCCGTGGGACCGCCCGCCGCTACATTGGAGACATCAGCAGTCAACGATCTGGGCGCAGCCCGTCCGGAGCCGGCTCCGCGTCGCGCAGCCCGGACTGGGCCGCGGTTGGCGCGATCGCCGGTGTGGCGGCCACCGTGCTCACCCTGCTCACGTACGTGCTGCCACGGGAGCCCTCCGTGCCGCCGCCGGCCCCCGGAGCCGGAGCGGGGCCGTCAGCGGGGCCCGACCCGACCACGTCCGCCCAGGCCAGGCCCGACCGGACCCCGCCGGACCGGACGACAACGCCCACCGCGGACGCCACGAAGGACCCCCCCGTCACCAGGACGCCGCGGCCGCCCGCCCCGGGTCGACTGCCGTCGTTGGCGCCGCTGCACCCGGCCGGCTGTGCGGAGGCGCTCGCCGTCGTCGACCGCTTCTACCGGACCGCGGGTTCGACCAGGCAGAGCCGGCAGGCCGCCGCCACGACCGCGTACCAGGGCATGATGGGCGCGAGCCTCCAGGCCGAGGGCGGCGTCCACCAGGCCACGGTGGCACTGTCGCAGGACTTCTCCGAGCTGCGCTTCATCCTGTCGGGCATGGTCGCGAGCGACTACGAGGTGGTGCAGGCCAGGACGGACCGCGACGCCCAGCACCTCCGGGACGTGTGTGACGCCGGCTGACGGCACCGCCACGCGACACCGGGCGCGGTCACCCGGGCCGGCAGCCACCCGATTGCGACCGGCCCGTGCCGGCGTCCGGACGGGCCACGGCGGTACGGTCGCCGGCATGGGTGACGCGGAGCGACCGGTCGACTGGGCCGAGGGTGAGTGGTGGAACGAGCCGGTGGGGGTCGAGAACGGGCCGGCGGGCGAGTTGCTCGTGCAGCCGGCCGAGGGCAGTGACCTGTGGCGGCACACCTCGTACGGCTTCGTCCACGACGACGCCCCGGCGCTGCTCGCGCCGCTGCCCGCCGGCGAGGCGATGGAGGTCACCTTCGTGCTCGACTACGGCGAGCAGTTCGACCAGGCCGGCGTGCTGGTGCGGGTGGACGACCGGAACTGGGTCAAGGCCGGGGTGGAGGTCAGCGACGGCGAGCCGCAGGTGGGCGCCGTGGTGACCCGGGACGTCTCCGACTGGTCGGTCGCCGGCGTGCCGAGGTGGGCCGGGCGGGAGGTGACCGTCCGGGTCAGCCGCGACGGGGACGCGCTCACCGTACGGGCCCGCGCCGACGACGAGCCGTGGCGGCTGGTGCGGCTCGCACCGCTGGCCCCCGACGCGGTGGCGACGGCCGGGCCGTACTGCTGCTCCCCCACCCGGGCGGGCCTGCGGGTCCGGTTCACCGGCTGGCGGCGCGGGCCGGCCGACGCGGCGCTGCACCCGGAGGGATGAACCGGGTGGCCCGACTCACGGGCAGGTGTGGCGGCCGGACCGCAGGGTAGATGCCTCTGATCGGGCCCGGCCGAAAGGATCGCAATGGCACTCGCCGAGAACGTCGACCCGACCGAACTCGGCGGCCTGACCGGGTGGGTGGCGGGGGTGATCGACGCCGCCGGCGCCGTCGGCGTCGCCCTGCTGGTCGCCCTGGAGAGCATCATCCCGCCGATCCCGAGCGAGATCGTGCTGGCGATGGCCGGCTACCTGGCCAGCGAGGGACGGTTCAACGTCGTCCTGGTGGGGCTCGCCGCCACCGCCGGCTCCCTGGGCGGGGCACTCGTCCTCTACTGGCTGGGCGCGGCGGCCGGCGAGGACCGGCTCAAGCGCTGGCTCGACCGGCTGCCCCTGGTCGACCTGGACGACCTGGAGAAGGCCGACCGCTGGTTCGAGCGACACGGCCGGTGGGCGGTGCTCTTCGGCCGGATGATGCCGGTGGTCCGCAGCCTGATCTCCATCCCCGCCGGGGCCAACCGGATGCCGCTGCCGGAGTTCATCGTGTTCACCACGCTGGGCAGCGGCATCTGGAACGCGCTCTTCGTCGGCCTGGGCTACGCGCTCGGCTCCCGCTGGCAGCAGATCGAGCAGTACAGCAAGTGGTTCGACTACAGCATCATCGCCGTCTTCGTCGTGATGATCGCCTGGTGGGTGATCAAGAAGACCCGCCGCCGCCGCGCCCACGCCGACGCCACCCCTTGACTCCCCGCCCCGCCGCACCAACCCCACCCCACCCCACCGCGCCCCGCCCCACCCCGCCCCGCGCCGCCCCGCGCCGCGCCGATCATGCAGTTGTGGTGCCGAAAATGACCGCATCAGCGGCTTATGCGGACCACCACAACTGCATGATCGACCCCGTTGAGCGGGCTCACGCGGGGTGAACCCTGTTGAGCGGTTTCACGCGGAGAGGGGCGGGACGGCGGGGAGAGGGCTGGAGGGGCGGGGCGGCGCGGCGGGGAGCGGGGAGCAGGGTCAGGAAGGGACGGGAGGGGTCAGGGGAGGGTGTCCAGGTGGGGGGCCACCGTGCGGGCGAAGGTGTTGCCGTTGCTCACGTCCCAGTTGACCGACCAGGTCATCGCGCCACGGATGCCCGGGTAGGTGCGCGGCGGGCGGAAGCTGCCGCAGTTGGTGCCCCGGGCCAGGCAGTCCAGCGCCGCGTTGACCACGCTGGGCGCGACGATGCCGCCGCCGGCCGCCCCGGGACCGGCCGGCAGGCCGAGGCCGACCTGGTCCGGGCGGAGCCCGGCCTCCAGCTGGATGCAGGTCAGCGCGACGATGAAGTTCACCGTCCCCTGGGCGTACGCGGCGTTGCGGTCGCAGCCCAGCATCGCCCCCGAGTTGTAGAACTGGGTGTTGACGACGGTGAGGATGTCCTTGATGTCGAGCGCCAGCTTGAAGTAGCTGGTGGCCGGCGACTGCATGTCGATGGTCTGCGGGGCCATCGCGATGATCAGTCCGGCGCCCACCTTGGCCCGCAGCGAGCGCAGCGCTTGGGCCATGTAGGTCGGGTTGAGCCCGTTCTCCAGGTCGATGTCGACGCCGTCGAAGCCGTACCGCTGGATCAGCGCGTGGACGCTGTCGCTGAAGGCGGCGGCGGAGGCGGCGTCGTTGACCGCCACCCGGCCGGTCTCGCCGCCGACGGAGATGATCACCTTCTTGCCCCGGGACTGGAGGGTCCGCACGTCGGCGGAGAAGTCGGCGTCGGTGTAGCCGCCGAGGGCGGCGGACAGGCCGGGGTCGATGGCGAAGGCGACCGCACCGGGGGTGGCGGTGGCGTCGGCGAAGGCGACCGCGACGACGTCGTACTCGGCCGGCACGTCACGCAGCCGCAGCTCGACGGCCGGGTTGTCGAAGTTGTGCCAGTACCCGGTGAGGATGTGCTTCGGCAGGCCGGTGTTCGGCGGCGGGCTCGTCGGGGGCGGCGTGGTCGGTGGCGGGGTGGTCGGGGGTGCGGTCGTCGGCGGTGCGGTGGTGGGCGGCGCGGTGGTGGGGCTGGTGCCGCCGCCGCACGCCGTGCCGTTGAGCTGGCAGTTGGTGGGCGAGCCCGGCCCGGCGGCGAGGAAGCCGAACGAGACCGAGGCGCCCGGGGCGAGGCGACCGTTCCAGGACCGGTTGGTGAACGTGTGCCGCTGACCCGACGAGGTCAGCAGCGCGTCCCAGTAGCTGCCGAGAGTGGTGCCGGCCGGCAGGTCGAAGGCGACGGTCCAGCCGTCGACGGTGGACCCGCCGCCGTTCGTGATCGTGTACTTCCCCTCCCAGCCCGATCCCCAGTCGGACGTCTTGACGAAGCTGGCGGTCACCCCGGCGGCGAATGCGGGCATCGCCACCCACACCGCGCCGAGCGCCGCCACCACCGCTGTGACCAGCGAGAACACCAGAGATCTAGGTCTTTTCACGACACCCTCCACACCCGGACGCCATCCATCGGCATCGACATTGACGCCCATTATTAGGAGTGTTAACTGTTTCTGTCCAGAGCAGGCCGACGGGAGCCCCCGGCGACGGCCGGGGGCTCCACGGGACTCAGCGGGCAGGAGCGGGCTCAGCGGGCAGGAGCAGGCTCAGCGGGCAGGAGCAGGCTCAGCGGGCAGGAGCAGGCTCAGCGGGCCGAGCAGCCCCAGCGGGCCGAGCAGGCTCAGCGGCGGAAGGTGAACCAGTTGACGTTGACGAAGTCGGCGGGCTGCCCGCTGCTGAAGGTCAGGTAGACCGTCCGGCGGCCGGTCGGGCCGGCGACGTTGCCGGGAACCGAGCGCCAGCTCTGCCAGCCACCGGTGTTCCCGATCGCGAAGCTGCCGATCGTCGGGCCGGTCGGGCTGTCCAGCCGCACCTCCACCAGGCCGCTGACCCCGCTCGCCGCGCCGGAGGCGACGCGGGCGACGAAGTCGCGTGGCGGGGTGGCCCCGAACTCGACGTTGTCGAACCGCACCCAGTCGCCGTTGCGCAGCGCGCCGATGTTCTGCCCGCCCTCGGCGCACGCCTCGACGAGCACCCCGTTCTGCGCGTTGAACGACTCCGCCTGGATCGTCGCGTACGCGTCGCGCACCCCACCGGGCGGCGGCGTCGTCGGCGGCGGGGTCGTGGGCGGAGGCGTGGTGCCGCCACCCCGGCTGTACACCGCCACGTAGTCGACGAGCATCGGACGGCCGGGGACGGTGGCGGCGGTCGGCGTGGCGCCACCGGCCACCCCGTTCGGGAAGGCCCCGCCCATCGCCACGTTGAGCAGCAGGAAGTAGCCGGCGTGGCTGGTCATCTGCGACCAGTACGGCTCGCCGACCCGGGACTGGCTGACCGAGTGGTAGAGCTGGCCGTCGACGTACCAGCGCAGCTGCTGCGGGCTGGCCGAGGCGTCCCACTCGAACCGGTACGTGTGGAAGGCCGACTGGCAGGTGCTGCCGGGGCAGGCCCGGGACGCGCCGATGCCGTTGAACTCGTCGCACGGCCCGCCGGGGGCCACGCCGCAGTGCAGTACGCCCCATACCGAGTTGATGCCGTTGACGTTCTCCATCACGTCGAACTCGCCGATGCCCGGCCAGTTCTGGTAGTTGCCCCGGTACGGCGAGCCGAGCGCCCAGAACGCCGGCCAGTAGCCGGACGCCTGGGCCCCGGTGACGTTGGGCATCTGGATGCGGCCCTCGATGGCCAGCACGCCGCCGGACGGCGGCTTGAAGTTGCTGCGCACGGTCTCGATCCGGGCCGAGGTCCAACGGCCCGAGGCGTCGCGCAGCGGGGTGATCCGCAGGTTGCCGCCGCCGTCGTGACTGACGTTGGCGGTGCTGTTGGTGTACGTCTGGATCTCCCCGGTGCCCCAGTTCGGCGGGCCGCCGGGATAGCTGGTGCCGGTGTCGATGATCCAGTTGCCGGCGGACGGCAGCGTGCCGGCCGCACCGGTGAAGTCGTCGCTCCACACCAGGCTCCAGCCGGGCGCGGGAGCCGGGACGGCGGCGTTCGCGGTCACGGTGGTGCCGACCAGTGCGGTCGCGGCGGCGGTGAGGAGGGTCAACGCCAGGGTCAGCCGGCGTCGCGGGGGCAGGGCGGCGGGCGCCGCCGGGGCATGTGTCATTGACGTGCCTCTCTGCGGGAACGGGCGAGAGAGCGCTCTCTCAGGAGTTGTACGTGCCGGCTCCGCAGATGTCAACGCTTATCGATGCGAGCCGGCTCGGGCCGCGGGCGGCGCAGCACCGCCTGCTCCCCCGCCGACCAGGCGGTGGTGGTGACCAGGTAGATCACCGCGGCCAGCGGCAGCACCAGCGCCACCAGCACCGTCGCGTACGGCAGCAGCGGCAGCAGCCGGCCGAGCAAGGCCGCACCCGGCCCCTCGGTCGGCGCACCGGCCACCGTTCCCGTCGCCGCCGCCGCGCGCCGCATCCGCCGCGAGGTCCACCAGGCGAGCACGAGCAGGGCCGCCAGCAGGGCGCCGAACAGCGGCAGCGCGCCGCCGACCACCCCGTCGCCGAGGTGGTGGCCCAGCGGCACACCGGCCAGGCGCTCGGCCAGCAGCCCGGTGCCGCCCTCGGCGGTGGTGAAGAGCCGGTACATCACCAGCAGGAACGGGGCCTGGAGCAGCAGCGGCAGGCAGCCGGCCACCGGGCTGGCGCCGTTGGCCCGATAGAGCGCGAACAGTTCGCCCTGCAACCGGGTGGGGTCGTCCGCGTACCGCCGCTGAAGCTCGCGGACCTCGGGGGCGAGCGCCGCGCGGCGCCGCTCCCCGCGGACCTGCATGAGGGTGAGCGGCGAGATCAGCAACCGGACGACGACGGTGAGGGCGACGATGGCGGCGGCCGTGGCCGCGTCGCCGGCCAGCGGTTCCAGCAGGGTGGTGAACCAGGTGAGCGCGCGGCCGGCGGCGCCGACGGCGTCGTGCAGAGGTGCGAAGGCGAGCATGGGTGACCCCTCGGTCCGATTCCGGGTGCCGGTCCGGCGGGAAGGCGGGTCGCCGGACGGGCGGATGGCGGCGGAATCGGCCGCGCGGCGGTGCTACGCGGCCGAGGGGAGCAGCCCGGGCGCGCGGGGACGGGGACGCCCGGCGGCGTCCGGGTCGACCTGCCGCGGCACCCGGCGGCGGCGGGACCGGGCCCGCAGGGCGGCGGCGCGGCCGGCCCGGGGCGTGTCGACGACGCCGGCCGCGTGCGCCGCGAGCGCGACGGCGAGCAGCGCCACCGCGGCGAGCGCGGCCCCGGCGAGCAGCCCGGCCGGGCGGTCCGCGAGCAGGGTCAGGTGGGCGAGGGCGTACGCCCACGTCCCCAGCACGATCCCCAGCAGCCCCGGCACGCCGCCCAGCCTAGGACCCGCTGTCACACCACCCGGCCAAGTTCGCGCAACAAACCCCCTGCACCCACTCTGACCTGCGGTTATACGACAGGTCCGGGGTGGACGGAGGCGCAACGGAAGTGGTACGACTTGGGGCGTCGAGGTAAGGAGCTGCCGTGCCCCACAACCGAATCCGATCGAGGCACCAGCCCTTCGAGATCGCCATCATGGCGACCGCCCCCGTGTGCGGGGTCCTCCTGATCGTCCTCGACGTCCGGCCGCAGTCGGTAGAGATGGCCATGCCGGGGCCCATCCAGGCGGGCTGGGAGTCGGGCCTCATCGTGGCCGGCGTCGCCGGGCTGCTGGGCGTGCTCTGGCCGGGCCGGCTCTCCACCGGCCTCGGCATCGAACTCGCCTCGGTGCTCGTGCTGGGCACGATCACCGGCATGTACGCCGTCGCCCTCGCGGTGGTCGCCGGCGCGCAGGGGGTCGCGGCCATGTCGTTCGTCGTCGCGGTGGCCGTCGGCTCCGGGTGGCGCGCCGTCCAGATCGCGCTCGACCTGCGCCGGCTGACCCTGGCCGGTCAGGCCACCCAGTTGGCCGGGGTGGACATCGGTGGCACCTTCTCGGCCAGGGGTGGGCTGTGAACACCACGGCGCCGGCCGCCCCGCACTGGGTGCAGGTCCTGCTCTCCGTCCTCGGCGTGCTCGGGGGGACCGGCGGCCTCGCCGTCATCGCCACCGTCATCGTGCAGCGGGGCAAGTTCAAGGCGGACGCCGCCGACACCCTCACCGACGCCGCCCTCACGCTGGTGCAGCCGCTGCGCACCCGCGTCGCCGAGCTGGAGGAGGCCGCGCTGCTCGCCCGGGCGCAGCTCGACTCGGCCCGCGAGCAGGAACGGCAGCTGCGGGCGACGGTCTGGGACCTGCGCCGGACCCTGGACCGGTGGCGGGAGGCCATCCTGGCCCCGGACGCCACGCTGCGCCGCATCCGCGCCCTGGTGCGCGACGGCGAGGACCGCGGGCCACGATGACGCGCGGGTCGCGCACGGCGTGATCGCCTCGCCCGGGCGCGGCGGGCGACACGCCGGGGCCGCGTTTCTCCGCCTCCGCACGGTGGGTAACCACTGACCGACCCGGCGCGGACGGACCGCTGGCGGGCGCGAACGGACGGTGGTGACGATGACCGGCCAGGTGGCGGAGGCTCCGAGCGGTACGGCCGAGGGGACCGACCTGCTCACGGTGGGTGTCGAGGAGGAGTTCCTGCTCGTCGACCCGCACACCGGGGCCGCGGTGCCCGCTGTCGACCTCGTCATGGAGCAGGTGCCGCCCGAGCTGCGCGGTCAGGTGGAGCGGGAGTTCCAGACCAGCCAGATCGAGATCGGCAGCCCGCCCGGCCTGGAACTCTCCTCGATCCGGCACTCCCTCGGCGTGCTGCGGGCCGCGCTCGCCGACGCGGCCGAGCGGGCCGGCGTACGGCTGCTCGCCATCGGCACCGGGCCGGTCGACGGTCCGGTGCCCCCGGTGGTCGACAAGCCCCGCTTCGACCGGATGATCGAGCGGTTCCGCCTGCTGGTCCCCGGCCCCGGCAACAACGGCATGCACGTGCACGTCGGGGTGCCCGACCCGGAGACCGGCGTGCAGGTGCTCAACCACGTCCGGCCCTGGCTGCCGGTGCTGCACGCGGTCACCACCAACTCCCCCTTCGCCAGGGGCGAGGACACCGGGTACGCGAGCTGGCGGTCGGTGGAGTGGGAGCGCTGGCCGTCGGTGGCGCCCACCCCGTACCTGGAGTCCCACGAGCACTACGAACGGCTGATCCGGCAGCTCATCGCCAGCGGCGTGATGCTCGACGAGGGGATGCTCTACTGGTACGCCCGCCTGTCGGCCAAGTACCCGACGGTGGAGATCCGCATCGGCGACGTCTGCCCGTCGGTGGACGACGCGGTGCTCGTCGCCGCGCTGGTCCGGGCCATGGTGGCGACCGCGATGGACGACATCGCCGCCGGGCGGCCGGCCCTGCGTACCGACCACCACCTGCTGGTCGCCGCGCACTGGCGGGCGGCCCACGACGGGCTGGAGGGCGACGGCGTCGACCTGACCGACGGCGAGCTGCGGCCGGCCTGGGAGCTGTTCGAGCAGCTGATCGAGCGGCTGCGCCCGGCGTTGGAACGGCACGGCGACCTCGACGAGGTGACCGGGCTCGTCGCGGGGCTGCGCCGGCACGGCACCGGGGCGGCCAGGCAGCGCGCCGTCTTCGCGCGTACCGGCAGGCTCGTGGACGTGGTGGAGGACGTCGCGCGGCAGACCCGTGGCGCGGGCCGCTCGTGACAGGATGGTGAACGTGGCGCAACGGCTGATCGTCATCGGTGGGGACGCCGCGGGAATGGCGGCGGCGTCGCAGGCGCGACGCCGGCGGGACCGCGGCGACCTGGAGATCGTCGCCTTCGAGCGGGGGCACTTCACGTCGTACTCGGCGTGCGGCATTCCGTACTGGATCAGCGGGCTGGTGCCCGAACGGGACCAGTTGATCGCCCGCGACCCGGAGACGTTCCGGGAGAAGTTCGACATCGACGTCCGGCTCCGGCACGAGGTGACCGCCATCGACCTCGACCGGCGCGAGGTCACCGCCCGGGACCTCGACGGCGGCGGCGAGGTCCGGGAGCGTTTCGACACCCTGATGTACGCCACCGGCGCGGTGCCCAAGAAGCCCGGCTGGGCGGACACCGACGCCGGCGGGGTCTTCGGGATGCAGACCCTCGACGACGGCGCCGCGCTGCGCGACTGGCTGGACGCCGAGCCCCGGCCGCGCCGGGCGGTGGTGATCGGCGGCGGCTACATCGGCGTGGAGATGGCCGAGGCGCTGATCCAGCGCGGGCTCGCCGTCACCCTGGTCGAGCAGGCCGAGCAGCCGATGGCCACCGTGGACCCGGACATGGCCGAGCTGGTCACGGACGCGATGCGGGGCATCGGCGTCACCATCCGCACCGGCCTCGGGGTGACCGGCCTGGAGGAGACCGACGGCCGGGTGTCCGCGGTGGTCACCGCCGAGGGGCCCATCCCCGCCGACGTGGTCGTCCTCGGTCTGGGCGTACGCCCCAACACCGCGCTCGCGGAGGCGGCCGGGCTGCCGCTGGGCACCACCGGCGGGATCCGGGTGGACCGCAGGTTGCGGGTGCAGGGGGTGCCGGACGTGTGGGCCGCCGGCGACTGCGTGGAGACCGTGCACCGGGTCACCGGGCTGCCCGTGCACGTGCCGCTGGGCACCCACGCCAACAAGCAGGGCCGGGTCGCCGGCATCAACATCGGCGGCGGGTACGCCACTTTCGCCGGGGTGATCGGCACCGCCGTCACGAAGGTCTGCGAGCTGGAGGTCGGGCGCACCGGGTTGCGCGAGAAGGACGCCGCGGCGGCGGGGTTCGAGTTCGTCTCGGTCATCGCCGAGTCGACCAACCGCGCCGGCTACTACCCGGGTGCCCGGTCGATGACGGTGAAGCTGATCGCGGAGAAGCCCAGCGGGCGGCTGCTCGGGGCGCAGATCGTGGGCTGGTCCGAGGCGGCCAAGCGGATCGACACCCTCGCGGTGGCGCTGTGGAACGGCATGACGGTGGACGACATGACCGCGCTCGACCTGGGCTACGCCCCGCCGTACGCCCCGGTCTGGGATCCGGTGCTGATCGCCGCCCGCAAGGCCGTCGACGCCCTGGCCGCCGTCGGCCGCTGAGCGTCAGGTGTGCGGAAGGGGCCCCTTCCTGTCGTGTACGCGATGGGAAGGGGCCCTTCCTTGCGTGCGGCTGTCGGGGGTGGGGGTTAGCGTGTGCCCGCTCGCGCCCCACCGGTCACGCCAGGCCGGTCGCTGACCCCCCCTCGGAGGCCCCCCATGCCGCAGGAGACGACCTACCTCGAACTGTCCGAAGCGGACGGTGCGCACAAGTTCTACGAGGTCGTCGTCGACGACGCCGCGCTGACCGTCCGCTACGGCCGGATCGGCGACCAGGGGCAGGTCAAGACCACGGCCTACGCCGACAACGCCAAGGCCCGCGCGGCGGCGGCGAAGAAGATCGGCGAGAAGGTCCGCAAGGGGTACGCCCCGGCCGTGCGCGGCGTGCGGCAGAAGCGCGCCGTCTCCCGGCGGCAGATCGTCAGCACCCGCTCGACCGCCCGCACCGCCCCGGTGCTGTGGCGTTACGACTCCGGCGCCCCCGCCCTCGGCATCTTCGTCGACGGGCAGAGCTGCATGGTCGGCAACGAGCGCGGGGTCATCACCACGCTCGGCCACGACGCCCGGGTGCTCGACCAGGTCCGCCTCCCCGACGGGGTGAAGTGCATCGTCGCCGACGACGCCTGGATCTACGCGGGCTGCGACGACGGCAACGTCTACGACCTGTCCGGCAAGGTGCCCCGGGTGGCCTACGAGATCGCGCCGGAGATCGACATCTACTGGCTGGACATCCACGACGGGGTGCTGGGCGTGTCCGACGCGGGCGGCGGCATCGTCGCCGTCGACCACGAGGACGAGTTCCTCTGGCGCCGGCAGGGTCGCGGCCGGTCGGCGTGGATGGTGCGCTGCGACGCCGACGCGCTCTACCACGGCCACTCCCAGGGGGTGACCAGCTACGACTGGCGGACGGGCCAGGAGCGGTGGCACACCCGTACCGGATCGGTGCTCTTCGGTTGGCAGGAGCGCGACGCCGTCTTCGCGGGCACCGGCACCCGGGAGGTGGTGCGGCTGGCGAAGGACGGCCGTGCCGAGCGCACCTACCGCTGCGACGCCCCGGTCTTCTCCTGCGCCACGGCCGAGGGCGGCCGGTTCGTCTTCGCCGGCGACAGCCAGTCCTCGATCTACTGCTTCGACGCGGCCGGCAACCGGCTGTGGAAGCTCGGCACCGGCTGCGGCTCGGCCTACTCGATGCAGTACCACGAGGATCGGCTCTACGTCGTCACCACCAGCGGCCATCTGGCCTGCATCGACGCCAGCGAGCCGGCGATCCGGGCGGCGGAGGCCGGCAGCGTGCCGGAGGTGGTCGACGTCAAGGCCCCGCCCCCGGATGCCGGAGCCGGCGGCCTGGACGACGGTCGAGGTGACCAGCGACGTCGACGGCGGCGTGGTCGTGCAGTGCGTCGAGGACCGGGGCCGGCTGCGGGTGCACGTGGTCTCCCCCGGCTACCACCGGGACTGGTCCGTGCAGTTCCCGAAGGGCATCCGCGAGCCCGGCGCGCGCTACCTGGTCACCCAGGTCCGCGAGTCCGGCCGGGGCGGCTTCTACCGCGCCCACGGCGACATCCGCCGCCTCCGCTGACCGCGCTCCCTCCCCCGCCCGCCTCTTTCCTCCGCCGCCCGCCTCTTCCCCCGACGCGGTGATCAAGAGGTTTGCGTCCGGTTCGATCTCCGTTGCGGGCCCGAACCTCTTGATCACCACCACCGGCGGTGGGCGGGGAATCGATGGTGCGGGGTGGGCGGGCGCTGGTGAAGGATGGCCGGGTGGATTCCGGACTCCTGATCCCCGACGGGCTGGGCTGGGTGCGGGGCACGCCGGCCGGGCGGGAGTGGCTGGCGGTGCTGCCGGAGCGCCTGGCCGCCTGCGCCGAGCGCTGGTCGCTGCGGCTCGGGCCGCCCTTCCCGTACGCCTTCGCCTCGCTGGCCCTGCCGGCGGAGCTGCCCGACGGCACCCCGGCGGTGCTGAAGCTCCAGTACCCGGACCCCGACAGCGTCCACGAGGCGACGGCACTGGAGCGCTGGGCCGGGGTGGGGGCGGCCCGGCTGCTCGCCCACGACCCGCAGCGGCGGGCGCTGCTGGTCGAGCGGTGCGTGCCCGGCACGCCGTTGCACGCCCTGCCCGCCGACGCGGCACTGGACGTGGCGGTCGGGCTGCTGCCCCGGCTGTGGCGACCGGCCGGTGCGCCGTTCACCCCGCTCGCCGAGGAGGCAGCCGGCTGGGCGGAACGGTTGCCGGCCAACTGGGAGCGGGCCGGCCGGCCCTACGAGCGGCGGCTGATCGACACGGCACTCGGGCTGCTGACCGACCTGGTCGACAGCCAGGGCGGGCAGGTGCTGGTCAACCAGGACCTGCACGCCGGCAACGTGCTGCGGGCGACCCGGGAGCCGTGGCTGGTCATCGACCCGAAGCCGCTGACCGGCGAGCGCGAGTTCGGGGTGGTGCCGCTGGTGCGCGGCGCGGAGCTGGGGCACTCGCCGGACGCCGTCCGGCACCGGCTGGACCGGCTCAGCGCGGAGCTGGGCCTGGACCGGGAGCGGGTGTGGGGCTGGACGATCGGGCAGACGCTGGCCTGGAGCTTCGGCGAGGGGCAGGTCTTCCCCAACCAGGTCGAGGTGGTCCGCTGGCTGCTCGACGGAGCCTGAACCTGGACGAGCCCGGCGATGCCGGTCCGTGCCATCCTCGGTCGGACCCTGGCCATGGCGCGGCCACTGCCATCCGCGCCTGTCGAGCTGCCCGCACGGATGGGGCAGCCGGACAGGAGCGCAACCACCACCAGCCGCCACCCACCAGAACCGCCCCCACAGACGGGGCAGCTCGACAGCGGCGCCGGAGGGATGACGTCGAAGGCGGAGCGGTCAGGACGGTTGGCAGGTGGGGCACCAGTAGAGGTTGCGGCCGGCCAGTTCGCCCCGGCTGACCGGCGTGGCGCAGACGTGGCAGGGGTCGCCGGGGCGGCGGTAGACGTACACCTCGCCGCCGTGCCGGTCGACGCGGGCGGGGCGGCCCATCGCCTCGGGCAGGTGCGCGTCGCGGACGGTGTCGATGCGGCCGCGGCCGACGGCGAGCCGCATCAGCGCCACCAGGTCGGCCCAGAGCGCGTCCCAGCCGGCGCGGGTCAGCCGCCGGCCGGGCAGCGTCGGCGGCAGCCCGGCCCGGAACAGCGCCTCGGTGACGAAGATCAGCCCGGTGCCGGCCACCACCGACTGGTCGAGCAGCAGCGCGGCCAGCGGCGTGGGGCTGCGGGAGATCCGGGCGTACGCCCGCTCGGGGTCGGCGTCGGCGCGCAGCGGGTCGGGGCCGAGCCGGGCCCGCAGCGCCGCCACCTCGGGCGGGGTGAGCAGCTCGCAGGCGGTGGGGCCGCGCAGGTCGAGCCAGTGCCGGTCGCTGGTCAGCCGCAGCCGTACCTGGCCCACGGGCTCCGGCGGCTCCCCGGCGCCGTCGGCGAACTTCCCGTAGAGCCCGAGGTGCACGTGCAGGGTCAGCTCGCCCGCGTGGTGGTGCAGCAGGTGCTTGCCGTACGCCTCGGTGGCCTCCAGGACGGTGCCGGAGAGGCGGGCCGCGCCCTCGGCGAAGCGGCCCTGCGGGCTGGCGGCGTGCAGCTTGTCCCCGCCGAACAGCTCGGCGTGCCGCGCCGCCAGGCGGTGGATGGTGTGTCCCTCTGGCACGGGTGCCAAGGATACGTGCGGCTCGCGGGCCGCCGACCGAGGCGTGCTGCGCCCCCACCCCCTCAGCCCCTCGTTTCGGTCGACGCGCTGCCGGGAAGAGGTCGGGACAGGCCGACACAGGGAGGCACCACGATGGATCACCGCACCCCCCGGCGCCCCGCCACCAGACTGCGGCGATCCACCGCCCTCGGTGTGTCGTTGCTCGGTGCCATCGGCCTCGGCGGTGGCTGCACCGCCCCGGCCGACGATCAGGGTCAGAGCACGGCACCCACCCCTTCGGCGACCGTGTCGACGCCCACCGCCACGGCCCCGCCGCCCTCACCCAGCGGGGAGGCGCCGGTGACCATTCCCACCTCGGCCTTTCTCGAACTGCCGCCGGAGCATCGGAAGTCGCCCCGGACGACGACGCCCGTCGCGAACGCCCTACCCAAGCTGTGCGGCGAGGAGTTCGGCACCGGCGGTCGGGCGGTGACCGCGAGCGCCTCGATGATGAACATCTACAAGCAGATCGAGGACCCGCCCGAGAACGTGCCGTACGGCACGGTCACGCAGACCATCTTCACCTTCGAGGGCGAGGGCGCCTCGGACTACCTGCGGCGGGTGCGCGGCTCGCTCGACTCGTGCCGGTCCTTCCGCCGGTCGGGGGCCACCGTCGAGGTCAAGACCCGCCCGATGCCCGGCGTCGGCGACGAGGCCCTGCTCGTGACCCAGACCTGGCCGCAGACGGATTTGCAGGGCAGCCGCACCGGCGGCGACGCGGTCAGCCAGATCGTCGTGATCCGCGTCGACGACGTCACGACGGTGCTCCACGACCAGGGCTGGGAAGGCACCAGCGGCAGCCCGGACCTGATGGACGACTTCGCCCGCGCCGCCGTCCGTGCCCTCGACACGTGGCAGCGGTAGGACGCCGCGCCCGGCTGCACGCGGGGACCGGAACATCCTCCGCACCGACCCGGCCCACCGGCGCGCGCGCCCGGTGTCGCGGAACGACCGCCTGGGTATTGCAGAGGCGTACCGCGTGGGCGGCAAGTCGTTGCATCGGCCACCACGCATTCACGAGGAGGTGTGTGTGGTGAAGATTCCCTCGCTGTCCCGCAGGTCGGAAGAGGCGCCGACACGGGACGAGAACCTCGACGGCCGCGTCGACGACCGTGACGCTCCCGCCGGCACCGGCCGGGACGGCGTACCGCGGGCCGACGCGGACGGCGGCAGCGGGCACAGCCGTCCGGTGGTCACCGACCGCGACGGCGAGCAGACGACGTACCGCAGCAGCGCCGCGCCCGACGCTACCGGGCGGGACGGCGCCGCCGAGCGGCGGGCGGCCGAGCGGGCGGCAGTCGCCCGGGCGGCCACGGCCCGGCCCACCGACGACGACCACCGACGCGTCCCCCGGCCCACCGAGCCCGACCCGGCCCTCGAACGGACCCTCGACGGTCGGACGACCGACCTGGACCGGAACGCGGCGCTGGGCGCCCGGACGGACCGGGACCGCGCGCTCGACGGGGACACCGTGGAGCGGCCCGTCGACCGCGACGGCGACGGCGTTCCCGACCGCGAGCCGGAGCGGGCGGTGGTCGCCGGCCCGAAGCCCCGGGCCAGCATCCTCGCCACGCTGGGGCTGATCGTCGGCGTGGCCGGGGCGCTCTTCGTGCTCACCGGCAGCCTCGCCGGGTACGGCATCGCCCTCGGCGCCCTCGGCGCGGTCCTCGCGGTGCTGGGCCTGATGGCCACCCGTCGCCGGCACATCGCCGGCAAGACCGACGCGCTGCTCGGCATCGCGCTGGGCCTCGGCGCGGTGGTGCTCGGCGTGCTGGCGATGACCGGCCAGTTCGACTGGCCGACCACCGACGGGGACTGGGTGCAGCGGTTCCGCGAGTGGCTTGACTCACAGTTTGTGAACCGCTTCTAGCGGGCACTGTTCGGCTCGCCGGCGGTGCGCCGGCAGCGCCGGTGGTTCACCGGCGACGCCCGACCAGCCTGGTGGTTCACCAGCCGGGCAACCCTTTTTCGGGGGCGGCGGTTCGCCGCCCCCGAAGTGTTTCCCGGGCCGCCTTGCGGTCGCGCACACCGACAGGGCTCGATACGCAACGAACCATCGTCCAGCACTCCCCAGACGCAACGTTTCGTCGGCCTGCGCAACTTCCAGCGGTGGATTCCACCATCGACGGCGCATAACGTTGAGCAACGGCGCCAGCCCGTGGGCCGAAGGTGGCCGGGCGCGCCCGACCCCTGGGAGCAGGACAATGACGATGGACGCCACCAGCCAGCGCTTCCTGATGTGCCGGCCGACGTACTTCGCCGTCGACTACGCCATCAACCCGTGGATGGACCCGACCGCGCCGGTCGACGCCGACCTCGCCGTCCGGCAGTGGGAGCAGCTGCGCCAGATCTACCGGGACCTGGGCCACACCGTCGAGGAGATCGCTCCGGTGCCCGGCCTGCCCGACATGGTGTTCGCCGCCAACGGCGGCACGGTGATCGACGGCAAGGCCATGGCCGTGCAGTTCCGCGACCCGCAGCGCGCCGACGAGGCCCCCGCCTACCGCGCCTGGTTCGAGGCCGCCGGCTTCGAGATGCACGACCCGAAGCACGTCAACGAGGGCGAGGGCGACATCCTGCTGGCCGGCGACTACCTGCTGGCCGGCACCGGCTTCCGCACCGCGCACGCCTCGCACGCGCAACTCCAGGAGGTCTTCGGCTACCCCGTGGTGACCATGCAGCTGGTCGACCCGCGCTTCTACCACCTGGACACCGCGCTCACCGTGCTCGACGGGCGGACGGTGGCGTACCTGCCGGAGGCGTTCTCGCCGGGCAGCCGGGCGGTGCTGCGCCGGCTCTTCCCCGACGCGGTGCACGCCACCCTCGCCGACGCCGAGGTCTTCGGGCTGAACGCGGTCAGCGACGGCCGGCACGTGGTGCTGCCGGAGCAGGCCACCGGCCTGGCCGCGAAGCTGCGCGACCGGGGCTACGAGACGATCGGTGTCGACCTCTCCGAGCTGCGCAAGGCCGGCGGCGGACCGAAGTGCTGCACGTTGCGACTCCGTCAGGGAAAGGCAAGCCAGTGATCGACGACATGCTGCGGACGCCGGAGGCGATCCGCGACGCGGAGCGGTGGACCGCGCACAACTACCACCCGCTGCCGGTGGTCATCTCCTCCGCCGAGGGCTCCTGGCTGACCGACGTGGACGGCCGCCGCTACCTCGACTGCCTGGCCGGCTACTCGGCGCTGAACTTCGGCCACCGCCACCCGACGCTGATCGCCGCCGCGCACGCGCAGCTCGACCGGCTGACGCTCACCAGCCGGGCGTTCGTCCACGACCAGTTCGCCGACTTCTGCCGCGAGCTGGCCGAGCTGTGCCGCAAGGACCTCGTGCTGCCGATGAACACCGGCGCCGAGGCCGTGGAGACCGGCATCAAGGTCGCCCGCAAGTGGGGCTACCAGGTCAAGGGCGTCGCGCCGGGGCAGGCCAACATCGTGGTGGCCGAGGGGAACTTCCACGGCCGGACGACCACCATCGTCAGCTTCTCCACCGACGAGGACGCGCGGGCCGACTTCGGGCCGTACACCCCGGGGTTCACGGTCGTCCCCTACGGCGACCTGGCGGCGCTGACCGCCGCCATCGACGAGAACACCGTCGCGGTGCTGATCGAGCCGATCCAGGGCGAGCAGGGCGTCGTCGTGCCGCCGGCAGGCTACCTGCCGGGCGTACGCCGGGTCTGCACCGAGCAGAACGTGCTCTTCATCGCCGACGAGATCCAGTCCGGCCTCGGCCGGACCGGGGACACCTTCGCCTGCGACCACGAGGGCGTCACGCCCGACATGTACCTGCTGGGCAAGGCCCTCGGCGGCGGCATCGTGCCGGTCTCCGCGGTGGCCGCGAACGCCGACGTGCTCGGCGTGCTCAGGCCGGGCCAACACGGGTCCACGTTCGGCGGCAACCCGCTGGCCTGCGCCGTCGCGACCGAGGTCGTCCGGCTACTGGCCACCGGCGAGTTCCAGCGCCGCTCGACCCAGCTGGGCGCCCGGCTGCACGCCGGCCTCCGGTCGCTGGTCGGCAGGGGCCTCGTCGCGGTGCGGGGGCGGGGCCTGTGGGCCGGCCTCGACATCGACCCGGCGCTGATGAGCGGCCGGGAGGCGTGCGAGCGGCTCGCCGAGCGCGGGGTGCTCGCCAAGGACACCCACGGTGCCACCATCCGGCTCGCCCCGCCGCTGGTGATCACCGAGGAGGAGATCGACCACGCGGTCGCCCAGCTCGCCGCGGTGCTGGCCGGCTGAGCCTCGTACGACAAGGGCGGGCGTCGGGACCACGGTCCCGGCGCCCGCCGTCGTCTCCCGGCGGCTCAGCGGGGCAGGCGCATCGCCATCGTGGGTGCCTCGGCCATGACCGACGTGGGCGTGTAGGGGGCGCCGGTGGGAAGCTCGTCGGGCCGGCCGATCTGCACGCCGGGGTAGAGCTCCACCATGTCGCCCTCGGCGAGCACCCGGGACTGCTGCGGCGCCAGCGGGACCCGGTCGGGCTCCGCCATCGACCCGCCCGGGCGGATGCCCGAGCCGTTGGTGCTCACGTCGGTCACGATCACCTCGCCGACCCGCAGCTCGAACCGGACGTGGCTGCGGCTGATCCAGCGGCGCGCCTCGTCGTTGAGCCACTGCCCGAGGGTGATCCCGCCGGCCTGGTCGGGGGCGCGGCCGACCACCGCCGGCTCGTCCTCGGTGAGCACGAAGCGTCGGCGGATCAGCCCTCCCACGCGCACGGCCAGGACGGCGCTCCGCGGTCGCGGACCGGCGTCGCCGAGCCGGGTGCCGTGCCGGGGGCAGGTCGGCACGCCGCCGCGCAGCGTGGGCGGCGGCTGGCCGGCCGGGCTGCGCTCCACCACCCGGGACAGGTCGGCGAAGGCCCCGCCGCCCCCACCACCGCCGAAGAGCGCGCAGCCGGGCTCCGCGCAGCGCCAGCGTCGGGCGAGCAGCTTCACGCCGGCCGGTGACCGGTCACCGGCGACGGGCGTGTGCCCGCCGCCGACGTGGGCGACGAAGGCCGGCCCGCCGGCGCCGGGCACCGGGGCGAGCACCCGGCCGGCCTGCTCGACCAGCCACGGGTAGCGCCCGCGCAGGCCGTCGGCCCGCACCCGGGTGAGGACGGGCAGCCCGAGCAGGTCCGCCACCTCCAGCATCCGGTCGCCCGGGTTGTCGAGCACCTCGACCAGCCCGTCGTCGGCCCACCGGCGGACCACCATGCGCTCGTTGGAGGTGAGGTCGGCGTCGGAGAGCAGGGCCCGGTGGACCACCGCGTAGACCGGGACGCTGTCCTCCTCCATCTCCCGGGCGAGGGCGTCGATCACCATGCCGAGGCGGAGCAGGCTCGCCGGCCGGCCGCCGTCGAGATCCTGGTAGCGGATCACCTCGGCCAGGTCGACGACGGCCCGGGCCAGCGACGGGTCGGTGCTGACCCGGCCCTCGATGGCGTCCAGCACCTTGCTGATCTCGAATCTCATCCGACGCTCCCCACGATCTCGTCGATCCGCCGAGCCAGTTCCAGGTCACGCCGCGTGACCCCACCCGCCGAGTGCGTGACGCACCGGAAGGTCAGGGTCCGCCAGCGGATGTCGATGTCGGGGTGGTGGTCCAGTTCCTCCGCCGTCACGGCGACCCGGTCGACCACCGCGATGGCCTCCGGGAAGCTGGCCAGCTCCACGGTGCGGGTGATCCCGGCGGGGTCTCCCGACCAGCCCGCCAGCCCACCCAGCTCGTCTCGCACCGCCTCGGCGGTGAGCACGTCTGCCATGGGGAGACCCTACCGGGACCGGTCGCGACGACGCCGACCAGCGGCGGGAGGTGTGGCCCACCCCGGCGGCGCGGCGGCCCGGGGACCGCCACGGCATAGATGAGCGGCTGTGGACCGGCGGGGTTAGGCTGACCGGCGGCCCGGCCGGGCCCGCGACCGGCGTCGCCCCCGGCCCACCCTGCGTGAGGAGATTTCCACGATGAACACTCGACGGCTGGCGACCACGGGGGTCGCGCTCGTCGCCGCCCTCGCCCTCGGTCTCACCGGGTGCGGTACGGGGACGGACACGGCTGCTCCGGCCGGCGACGGTGGCACCACGGGCGCGGCACCGGCCAGCAGCGCCCCCGCCGACGCCCGCGCCGAGCTGGCCGCCGCCGCGCAGAAGCTCAACCAGCAGACCGTCAAGATGCAGCTCACGTCGCCGGTCATCAACGGCAGCGGCGTGATGGACCCGGCCACCAAGACCGGCGACATGACGCTGAAGATGGGCGCCGAGGGCACCTTCCGGATCCTGATGCTCGGCAACGACGTCTACCTGAAGGTCACCGGCATGCAGGGGATGCCGAAGAAGTGGATGCACATGGATGCCACCAAGCTCGGCAAGAGCGGCCAGCTCAACCTGATGCCCGACGGCGACCCGGGCGGCGCGAAGCAGATGGTCGACAGCGTGGTGGACGTCGAGAGCACCGCCCCGGGCAGCTACTCCGGCACCCTCGACTACACCCGCACCAAGCCCGACGACAAGGCCATCCAGGCCCTCGGCGACAAGGCCAAGGCCGTCCCGTTCACCGCCAGGGTGGACGACCAGGGCCGGCTCGTCGAGTTCGCCATCGACACCCAGGTGCTGCACGAGTCGCTGGGCACCATGATCACCAACTACTCGGACTTCGGCGCCCCGGTCACCGTCAAGAAGCCCGCCGCGGGCGACACGCAGGAGGCACCGCAGGAGCTGATCGAGTCCATGGGCTCCTGAGCCCTACCGCACACGGAACGGGGGCGGCGCCGACCGCGCCGCCCCCGTTCGCGCGTCTCAGCCGCGCAGCGGCCGGCCCACCTCGTGCAGGTGCGCGAGCGCCTGACGGTACGACTCGACCAGCCCCGTCTCGGCGTACGGGATGCCCTGCTCGGCGCAGTAGGCGCGGACGATCGGCCGGGCCCGGCGCAGGTTGGCCCGGGGCATGTTCGGGAAGAGGTGGTGCTCGATCTGGTAGTTGAGCCCGCCCAGGGCGACGTCGACGAGCCGGCCGCCCCGCACGTTGCGGGAGGTGAGCACCTGCTTACGCAGGAAGTCCAGGTCGTCGTCGGCGGTGGGCATCGGCATGCCCTTGTGGTTGGGGGCGAACGAGCAGCCCATGTAGAAGCCCCACAGCCCCTGGTGGACGGCGACGAACAGCAGCGCCTTCACCGGCGACATCACCAGCAGCAGCGCACCGAGGTAGCCCACGGCGTGCAGGACCAGCAGCAGCGCCTCGACACCGCGGCGCCGCATCGGGGTACGGAACCGACCGTCGGAGTCCCGCCCCACGATCGCCTGCACGCTCGCCACGTGCAGGGCGAGCCCCTCCAGCAGCAGCATCGGGAAGAACAGCCACGCCTGCCGGCGGGCCAGCCGGCGGCCTAACCCGCGCGTCGCGGCGGCCTGCTCGTACGTCCAGACCAGCGCGCCGGCCCCGACGTCGGGGTCCTCATCCTCGTGGTTGGGGTTGGCGTGGTGCCGGTTGTGCTTGTCGACCCACCAGCCGTAGCTGAGCCCGACCGCCAGGTTGCCGGTGAGCAGGCCGATGGCCTCGCTCGGCCCGCGCCGCCGGAACATCTGCCGGTGGCCGGCGTCGTGGCCGAGGAACGCGACCTGGGTGGTGGCGACGGCGAGGAAGACGGCGACCAGGAGCTGCGCCCACGAGTCGCCGACCAGGCCGACGGCCGCCCAGCCCGCCGCGAAGACGCCGAGCGTGAGCACGATCCGGGTCACGTACCGGCCCGGGCGTCGCTCCAGCAGGCCCGCCCCGCTGATCCGCCGGGACAACTGCGCGTAGTCACTGCCCCGCCGTACCGGCGGTTCCGCCACCGCTCCGAGCACCATCGCGGCTCCCGTTCCCGTTCCTCGATCCCGGAGCGCGCCGGCCGGCGCGTCCCGCTTTCAGTCTCCGGCGAACGGTTGCGCTGAGTAACCCTGCCCACCCCCGGTTCGGGGGTAGGGCGAGCCCTACCTCCGGCACCCGTGACCGGGCCTGATCAGCCCATCCGGCCGACGGCGGCCCGGAGCCGGGCCAGGTCCCGGCGGCGCCGCTCGTAGGTCGTGGCGAGCCCGATCAGCGCGAACCCGCCGACGGCCAGGAAGATCCAGCGGGGCAGCAGGTCCCAGCCACGGACCAGCTCGTGCAGCGCGAGCAGTGCCAGGGTCACCCCGCCCAGCAGCACCGGCGCCTGCCAGCGGCGGGTCGCCCCGGCGAGCACCGCGGCGAGCGCGGCGACGCCCAGCAGCAGCCGCCGCCACGGCTGGGGGTCCGCAGCCACCAGCACCGACACCAGGCTCGGCAGCAGCCCGGCCGCGAGCCCCGGACCCAGTGCCAGCCAACTGTTCAGCCCGGGCCGGGTACGCAGCGCCACCACGCCCGCCACGAGAGCCAGCGCCGCCGCCGGCACCGTGTACGCCTCCAGCACCGCCACGTCCCCGGCGGCCAGCAGCAGCCAGCCGCCGAGCAGCTCACTGCCGCCGGCGATGCCCGCGAAGGCCCACCGCCGGCCCGCCGACTCGCCCCGGGGCAGCACCCGCAGCGCGACGGCGGCGCCCCACAGCACGCAGACCGCCGCGGCGTGGCGCAGCGAGCCCACCGCGAGCAGCAGCGCGACCAGCGCCACCGCCTGGGCCGCCGCGTCCAACGCCGCCGCCGTGGCCCGTCCCCGGCGGGCCGGACCGGCCGCGCCCTGACCGAGCACCGCCGCGGCGGCCAGGGTGAGTGCCGCGACGGCGAGCACGCTGAACGTGGCCGCCCGTACCGGCAGCCCGCCGGCCAGCGGCGCGACGACCGCGAGGCTGGTCGCGGCGGCCACCGCGACCAGGGCGCCGCCCAGCCGGGCGTCGTCCCGGCGGGCCGCCATCCCGACCACCGCCGCCGCGACGACGAGCACGCCGAGGCCGACGATCGTGCCCGTCCGGGTGGCCAGCAGCCCGAGCAGCCCGGACGCCGCCAGCACCAGCCCCACCGGCAACCCGACCGGGGCGAGCAGCGGACGCGGTGCGGCCAGGGCTGCGAGGAGCACCAGGGCCACCCCGCCGAGCAGCGTGCCGACCGGCAACACCGGCCACGGCACCCCTGCGGCCACCAGCAGCACGGGCAGCGCGGCCGCGGCGAACGGCACCGCGACCAGCGCGGCCCGCCACCGACCGGCGCCCGCCGAAGCGACAGCGCCCGCCGACGGAACGGCGCCCGCCGACGCGACAGCGCCCGCCGACGGAACGGCGCCCGCCGACACGACGGCGTCCGCGCCGGTGGGGCCGGTCCGCACGACGGCCCGGTCCTGCCGGCCGGCCAGCACCCCGGCCACCGCCAGCACGGCCAACGCCAGGCCCACCGGGAGCGCCCCCGGTTCGGCCCGGACCGTGGGCGCCCCGGACCAGGGCGACACCTCGCCGTACGGGGCGACGAGCGCCGTCAACGCCACCGGCAGGGCGGCGGCGGCCGAGACCACGAGCAACCCGATGCCGGCCACCCGCAGGACGACGTCGGAGCGCACCGCACCGCCCAGCGTCGCCAGCAGGACCGCCACGGCGGCGTAGAGCGTCACCGGTTCGTCGGCCGGTACTACCAGCGGCGCCAACCCGACCGCCGTGACCGCCACGGCGAGCCCGACGGAGGCGTACGCCCGCAGGTCGGGCCAGTGCCGGCGGACCGCGAGCAGCCCGACGGGCAGCAGCGCGACGGCGGCGAGCGCCGCCCGCGCCTGCCACCAGGCCGGCGCACCAACGGCGAGGAGGGCGACGACCGCGCCGGCCGGCACCGCGACCGGCACGACGGCCGACGCCGTCCCGGCCACCCGGCGTTGCACGGCCGTGCCGCGCCGGCCGGCCGCCGCCACGGCGGTCCCGGCGACCAGCACCACCGCGAGCGCCGCCCCCGCACCCGCCGTCGCGGCGAGCCCGACGACCAGTCCGTGCCCGAGCAGGAGGGTCCCGGCCACCCCCGCGGCCAGGACCGTCCAGGACCGGACGCCCGGACGCCCCACCGCGACGGCCAGCAGGCCCACCGCCGCCACCAGGTCCAGCGCCACCACCGCGGGCCAGGGCGACGGCCAGCCGGCCGGCACCGCCAGCACGACGACCGCCGCGCCGATCGCGGCCAGCGCCGGCCGGGCGGCCCTCGGCAGCAACAACCCGAAGGCGGCCACGGTCAGCGCGATCGCCACCGGAAACTGCCACCCCCCGTCGGCGTCGGGCCCGGCCGCGGCCCCCTGCCACGGCGGCAGCGACCGGCCGGCGGTGGCGCCTGCGAGCGCGACGGCCAGCAGCACGACGAACTGCGCCATCCCGCCGGCCACCAGCAGCGCGCCGGCCCGGAGACCGGTCCGCCACCCGGCGGGCAGCAGCCGTACCGCGCCGGCCACCGCCACCACGACCAGCGCCGTGAGCAGCAGCGACAGGTCCAGCTCGGCGATCGGGCGGATCACCGCGCCGGCCAGCACCGGCACCAGCAGCGCGGCGGCCACGGCGCGGAACACCGCCCCGCCGGTGAGCAGCGCCGTGCCGAGCAGGGTCAGCGCCACCAGCAGCAGCGGCGCACCGGCCAGCAGCGGAACGCCGGCGGCCCGGCCGAGGGCCAGCGGTACGAGCGCGCAGCACGCGGCCACGAACAGCGCGCCCGCGTGCCCCACCCAGGCGAGGACGCGCCCGGCGAGGACCGCCGGACGCTCGCCGGACGGCCCGGGCGCCACGCCGGCCGGGGCGACGGCACCGGCCGGGGCGACGGCACCGGCGACCGGGCCGCCAGCGGTCGGGCCCCCGGCCGCCGGCGTCCCGACGGCCCCGGCCGCCGGCGGCTTGACGGCACCGGCACCGGCCGTCGGGGTGCCCCGGCGGCGCAGCGCGACCAGCACCGCCAGGTCGAGCAGCGCCACCCCCAGGAAGGTCATCGCCCAGCCGGCGGCGTCCGGCCGGGCGTCGACGACGAGCAGGGGCAGCACCGGCTGCGCGGTCACCAGGGCCGCGAACCACGGCACGGTCAGTCCGCTGAGCCGGGCGTACCCGGCGGCGACCGCCGCGCCGGCCCCCCCAACCAGCGCGGCGTACCGGGTGGCGGGCCAGTCCGCTACCCCGACCAGGTCCACCGACCAGGCGGCGTACCCGTCGAGGAGCACCAGCAGCAGCCCCACGGCGGCGAAGGTCTCCGCGGTGCCGCGCAGCCCACGCCGCACCGCCACCAGCGGCGCGGCCAGGGCGAGGGCGGTGAACGCGAACAGGATCAGGGCCCGGCCGGCGACCCCCACCGACGCCCAGGCCACCGCCGTGAAGACCACCGCGGCGGTGCCCAGCAGCAGCCCGCCGAGGACGAAGAGCAGGCCCTGCACCGTACGGGTGGAGGTCTCCGCCCCGCCGACGCCCGCACCCGGCGGCGCGGGGACCGGAGCGACGGGCCCCCGGCCCGGCCACGCCGGCACCGGGGTCGCGACCGGCGCGGTCACGCCCGGCGCCGGGCGGGTCGGCACCGGGGCCGCGACGGACGCGGGGCGCACCGGCCCCGCAGTCGCGGGCGCCGCCGGGCGCGGGGCGGGGAACTCCGCCCGGACCGCGGCGGCCAGCGCCGCCCGACGCTGCCGGGCCGCGTTCAGCCGGCCGGCGAGTCCCTGGTACGCCGCGCGGGCCCGCTCGACCTCGCCACCGAGCGCGACGATCTCCCGGTCGAGCCGGACCACCTCGGCGGCGGCCGGGTACGGCGGTCGGCCGCAACCGGAGCAGCCGGAGCCGAGGTCGGCCGGCGCGCCGCAGGCGGGACAGGGGTAACCGGTGTTCTGCACCCGGCCATCATGGTGGCCGGGAGATCACCTGACCAGAGTGCGGGTACTCAGGGCCGGGTGTGCTCGTGCACCCAGACGGCGTAGGCGGGGTCGCCGCACTCCACCCGGGTGACCAGGATCTCCGGCACCTCGTACGGGTGGCTGGCCCGGATCTGCTCCACCAGCGCGGCGGCCCGGTCCGGTGCGGTCTTGAACTGCACCGACCACTCGGTGCTCGTGTCCACCCCGGAACGCCACCAGTAGGTGCTGTCCACCTGGCCGCCCACCTGGGCGCAGGCCGCGAGCCGACCGGCGACGGCCGCCGCCGCCATCACGTCCGCGACCGAACGGGCGTCCACCACCGTCGTCACCACGCAGATCTGGTCCACCAGCGCACCCTACGCGGCACCGTCCCGATTGGCCGCGATCCACTCGTCGATCCGCGCCCACCAGTCGAAAAGCCAGTCGATCCGCTCCTGGCGACCGGTCGGCACCTCCTCGGGCGGCACCGACCAGAAGCGCATGATGATCCGCTTGTCCATCGGCAGTTCCCGCCACACGTCGCCGACGCTCAGCATCCGGTCCAGGCCGGTGTGCGCCACGAAGATCACCCCGGCGTCGGGCGCGGCGTCCAGCGCCGCGAGCAGCCCGCCCGGCTGCGGGGCGAGCACGTGCCGCATCCGCTCCGCGCGCCGCGCCATCCGTTCGAGGCCGAGGCCGCGCAGCTTCTCGATGGCCCGCAGCCGGCGGCCGGGGGTGAAGTTGCCGCCCTCCGGGAAGATCACGAACGCGTCGTCGTCGTCCAGGCCGTGGGCCAGGTGCCCGATCTGCTCGGTCACCGACCCCCGGCGGTCCGGCCCCGGCGCGAGGAAGCGGTTCGGCAGCCGGTTGAGCAGCACGTCGACCGCCGGGTCCCACTGGAGGCTGTCCTTCAGCACGATCCGCGGCTCCCGGTTGAACCAGTTGACCAGGGCGTGAATCAGGATGAACGAGTCGCCCGGGCCGGCGTGCCGGCAGAGCACCAGCTCGGGCCGGCCGGGCAGCGCGGTGTCCGGGTCGGTGCCCACCACGTCGAGGCTCAGGTGCAGCGCCCAGCGGGCGTGCCAGAAGAGCGCCCGCAGGAACCAGCCGGCGAGCACGTAGTGCGCCCGCTGGAAGCCGGGCGAGCGGACCCGCCAGCCGAAGCCGGAGGCGACCCAGAGCATGAAGAGCGCGAGCAGCGCCGTCGCGTCCCAGACCAGGTAGACGCAGCCGAGCCAGAGCAGGCGCAGCGGTCGTAGCCGGCCCGGGACCAGCGGCGAGGCGGCCGCCGCGAGCAGCGCCCAGACCGGCAGGGTCGTCACGACCAGGAAGGCCAGCAGCACCACGCCGGGGGCCAGGAGCAGCCGACGCACCCACCGCGGCGGTAGGGGCATCAGTGCTCCAACTGCGTCGCCAGGTAGCGCCGGGAGGCCGTGTAGGCGCGGCTGATCCGCCGCCCCACCGCCGCCATGTCCCGGTACGCCCACGGCGTGTCGTCGCGCGGCTCCAGCCCGCCGGTGGGCAGCACGTGCACCTCCACCCCGTCGGGCAGGGCCGCCATCTCCCGGGCGAACCGGTGCCGCCGGGCGATCTCGAACGCGACCTGGGCGATCTCCCAGGGACGCCGGGGCGGGGTCAGGGCCCGCTCGATCCGGCCCACCTGGAGTACGAAGATCCGCGTGGCGCCCACGGCGACCGCCTCGCCGATCGGGATGGAGTTCACGATTCCGCCGTCGATGTAGTGCTGGTCGTCGATCCGGGCCGGCGGCAGGAGCCCCGGCACCGAGGCGGAGGCGAGCACGGCCGGCACCAGCGGCCCGCTGTCGAACCAGTGCTCGGCGGCCCGCTCGATGTTGGCTGCGCAGCAGCGGAAGGGCACCTTGAGGTCGGCGAAGGTGGTCTCCGCACCCAGCTCGGCCTCCAGCAGCTTGCGCAGCGGGCGCGGCGAGTGCAGGTGGGTACGGGCGGCGAACCGGCGCAGCTGGCGGGCCACCGAGTCGCCGTACACCTCGCTCGCCTCGGGGGAGGCCCAGAGCCGGACCAGCCGGTCGGTGACCGCCTCAGACGGTTCGGCCGCGACCAGCGCGCCGTTGACCGCCCCGATCGAGGTGCCGAGCACCACGTCGGGCCGGATGCCGGCCCGGAACAGCGCCCGCAGCATGCCCACCTCGACCGCCCCGAGGACTCCCCCGCCCCCGAGCACGAACGCCACCGGTCCCTGCGACATGCGTTCCATCCTGGCACGGGCGCAAAAGCGCCCGCCCGGTGCCGGCCCGGCGGCGGCCGAGGAGCGGGCCGGGGGCGGCCCGGTGCCGGCCCGCTCCTCGGCTGAGGGGCGGCCCGGGGGCAGCCCGTTGTCGGCCCGGGGACGGCGGAGGGGCAGGTCGCCGACGCGGCCCGGGTCCCGGAAGGTAGTCGACCGTTGACAGGCCCGACACATTCGCGCAACCTGATAGCGCTCCCACAGCGAGGCAGGTGCGTTCCGTGAAGCCAGCACTGCACCCCGGCCGGTTGCTGGCCCGCCGGTACCGGCTCGTCGACCAGATCGGCGCCGGCGGCATGTCGGTGATCTGGCGGGCGCGCGACGAGGTGCTCGACCGGATCGTGGCGCTGAAGGTGCTCGCCCCGTCGCTCGCCGCCGACGCCCGCTTCCGCGACATGGTGCGCGAGGAGGCCCGCGCCGCCGCCCAGCTCGTCCACCCGCACGTCACCTCGGTGCACGACTACGGCGAGACCGTCGCGCCCGACGGTTCGATAACGTCGTTCGTGGTGATGGAGCTGCTGGCCGGCGAGGAGCTGGAGGTGCGGCTCACCGAGGGGCCGCTGCCGTGGACCGAGGCGGTCGAGGTAGCCGCCCAGGTGGCGGACGCGCTCGCCGCCGCGCACCGGCTCGGCATCGTGCACCGGGACATCACCCCGGCCAACGTGATGATGACCCGGGCCGGGGTCAAGGTGCTCGACTTCGGCATCGCCACCCGGATCGGCGCGCCGGACGACGACGAGGACGGGGGCACCTTCGGCACGCCCGCGTACGTGGCGCCGGAACGGCTCGACGGGGCACCCGCCCAGCCGGCCACCGACGTCTACTCCCTCGGCGTGCTGCTCTACGAGGCGCTGACCGGTCGGGTGCCGTACCCGGCGGACACCTGGGAGCAGCTCAGCGAGGCGCTCGCCGGGGAGGGCCCGCCCTCGCTGGCCGACCTGCCGGGCCTGCCGCCGGAGGTCGCCCGCACCTGCCTGCGCTGCCTGGAGCGGGACCCGCTGGCCCGGCCCACCGCCCGCCAGGTCGCCACCCTCCTGCGCGACCAGCTGCTCCCCGCCGATCCGCAGGCCGCCACCATGCTCGCGCCGACGGTCACCCTCCCGACCCTGCCCGCCGGGCCGGCCACCCCGGCCCCGGGGGGCGGGACGCTGCCGGCAGACGGAGCGGTGCCGGCGGACGGGACGGTGCCGGGCACGGGAGGCCCGGGCGGCACGGGAGAACCGGCCGGCGGGAAGGCGGGCAGCGGGGCGGCAGGACCAGCCGTGGCAGGGCGGGCCGTGGCAAATCCAGGCGTGACAGATCCAGGCGCGGCAGGGCCGGGCGGCGGGTCCGAGCCGCGCAGCGCCCGCCACGCCCGGGAGCGCCGTCGGCGCCGCCTGCCGCGCCCGGTGCTGATCGTGCCGGTCGTACTGCTCGTGGGGGTGGCCCTGGCCGTGCCCGCGATCCGTCAGGAGGAGTCGAGCCCGCCCCGGGCGCTGCCCAGCACCGGCCCGTCCGATCCACCGCCCTCCCCCACGCCCACGGTCGACGCCGCACCGCTCCCGGCGGCCTCCCCGGCCCCGACGTCCGCCCCGCCGGTCGCGCCCCGGCCGACCCCGACGTCTCCGGAGCGCGGCGACCTCATCGAGGCGGCCAACCGGATCGACGGGCTGATCGGCGCCGGTCTCGACGACGGGGGGATCCGCCCCGACGTCGGCCTCGACTTCCGCAACGAGCTGCGTAACCTGACCGACGCGGCCCGCGCCCGCTCGGGCGACCTGGGCGAGCGGATCGCCCGGCTCCGCGAGAAGGTCGCGATCCGGCGCGGCGAGGGCGCCCTCACCGACGCGTACGCCCGCCGGCTGGACAGCGCGATCACCGCGCTCGGGGCGGCGCGGGTCTGACCGCCGGGGGTCAGCGGGCCCGCGCCCGGACCGGCTCCCGGGCCGCCTCGGGCGACGCCGCCTCCGCGATGAAGCGGCGGTACACCTCCTCGTAGCCGGTGGCCATCCGCCCGGTGGAGAAGTTCTCCGCCACGTGCGCGACGCAGGCCGCCGGGTCGATGCCCGTCGCCGCGCGCAGAGCGCTGGGCAGCTCGTCCACGTGCTCGCAGATCAGGCCGGTCCTTCCCGGGCGGACGAGTTCCCGCACCGCCCCCCGGTCCAGCGCCACCACCGGCGTCCCGGTCGCCATCGCCTCCACCATCACCATGCCGAACGGCTCGTCCCACCGGATCGGCATGATCAGGCACCGGGCCTCGACCAGCAGCCGCAGCGCCTCGGCCCGGTCGGCGTCGAGCACCACCCGGACGTCCTCGCCGAGCATGGGCCGGACCACCTGGTCGTAGTAGCGGCGCTCGGCCGGCTCGTTGCACTTGCCGGCCAGCACCAGCGGCAGGCCGGCGGCCCGGCAGGCCCGGATGGCGACGTCCGGGCCCTTGTCGGGGCTGAACCGGGCAAGCCAGAGCACCGGCCCCTGCCCGGGGGCGGTCTTGTGCGGGACGCCCCGGACGTCCATCGCGTTGTGCACCGTGCCGACCCAGTGCAGCGGCGGGTTGAGCCGGCGCTGGGCGTGCGAGATGGCCACCAGCCCGACCCCCCTGTCGGTCTCGCTGAGCACGTCGCCGTACTCGCCCACGGGGTTGCCGTGCACGGTGGCGACGGTGGGCACGGCCCGGTGGCCGGCGATCAGCGGGCCGATGGTGGTGTGGTCGTGGACGATGTCGAAGTCGCCGGCGTGGACCCGGTGGTTGACCCGGGCCAGGTGGGCCAGCTCGGGCAGCGCCTCGCCGAGCCGGTCGAACTGGAGTTCGGGCACCGTGGAGACGAACGCCGCGGCGGTCCCGTGCTCCCGGCCCGCCCCGAACACGGTGACCGCGTGACCCCGGTCGACAAGCGTCTCCACCAGGCCGGTCACCACCTGTTCCAGCCCGCCGTAGCCGGGCGGCGGCACCGACAGCCACGGCGGCACCACCATCGCGATCCGCAACGGCCGCGGTGCCGATCGGTCGGGCGACGGACGGTTCACGGCCACGGATTCCTCCCCCTCGGTCACTGCTGTGGCATCACCGGGCCGGCCCCGCCGCGACCGATGCCCGCGGGGCGGGCGGGGTCGACGACGGTTTCCCGGCGGCGGCGCCACTAAACGGGACGATCCGGGCGGTCACCCGCCCACGAGGAGTTGCTCCCGCACCGCCCGAACCCCCTCGCCGGACCAGGCCACCCGCTCCGCCTCGTCCCGTTCCCACCAGGAGCGCACCACCCCGGTCAGCACGACCGTGTCCCCGTCCACCTCGACGGTCACCCGCTCCGTGCCGATGCCGCGCCCCAGCGCCCGCTGGAGGTCGCGCCGGAGCCGCTCGCTGTCGGCACGGGTGACGGGGCGCACCTCGACCAGGTTGGTCACCCCGCGTACGCCCCGCAGCCGGCGCAACTCCCGCTCGGCGGTGCGCCGCTGCCAGCCGAACTCCACCTCGCCACGGAGCATCACCCAGCCGTTGGCCACCGTGACGTCCAGCCGCTCGGCGGGGACGAAGCTGTCCCACTCCAGCGCCCGGCCCGCCGCGATGGCGATCTCGGCGTCCGTACGACCCGGCTCGCCGGGCAGGCGCACCTCGACGTCGTCGGCGACCGCCCGCACCCCCCGTACGCGCTGCGCGCAGCGCCGCGCCGCCCACTTGCGCGCGTACCCGTCGACCCAACCGGTCAGGGTGACGACGCCGTCGTGGACGGTCACCCCGATCTCGTTCGGCTGCGCCTGGGCGTCCCAGCCCAGTTCGTCGAGCACGTCCCGCTGGATCCGCTCGTCGGTCCGAACGGCCGCTGCCGTGGTCATCGCACCCTCCGTACGCCTCGCCGGTCCTGACTGCCGACGATTCCGGCACGACGGGTGACGGCGGCTCACCCGCACCGGGTGAACCGCCGTCAGAGGGAGCGACGGGTGACGGAGCCAACCCCCTTGGCCCCGCCACCCGCCGCCCGGAGGGAGGAGGAATGTCTTCGGTCGCCGGTTATGACGTCTCGGCGAGCGTCACGGTCGCCCTGGCTTCGGTGCCGTTGCGCTTGTAGGTCACCTCGACCCGGTCGCCGACCTTGCCGGCCTGCACGGCGCCGACCAGGTCGTCCGAGTCGTTGACCACCTTGTCGCCGAACCGGGTGACCACGTCGCCGCGCTGCAGGCCGGCCTTCTCGGCGGGGCTGCCCGGCGTGACGGCGGCGACCAGGGCCCCGCCGCCCTCGGCGGGGGTCACGCTGACCCCGAGCGACGGGTGGCTGACCTTCTCGCCCCGCTGGAGCTTGCCGGCCACGTCCTTGGCCTTGTTGCTGGGGATGGCGAAGCCGACGCCGATGTTGCCGCTGCTGCCCTGCCCGGCGGTGGCGATCGCGGTGTTGATGCCGATCACCTCGCCCCTGGTGTTGACCAGTGCGCCGCCGGAGTTGCCCGGGTTGATCGGCGCGTCGGTCTGGAGCAGCCCCGCGATCGAGCTGGCCCCCTGTGACGGGTCCTGCCGCTGCTGCCCACTGCCCGCCTGGATGGTGCGGTCCCGGGCGCTGAGGATGCCGGCGGTGACCGAGCCCTGGAGGCCCAGCGGGCTGCCGAGGGCGAGCACCTGGTCGCCGACCTGCATCGCGTCGCTGTCGCCGAAGGTGGCGGCCTTGAGGCCGCTGACGCCGTCGGCCTTGACCACCGCGAGGTCGGTCTTCGGGTCGGTGCCGACGATCTTGGCCTCGGCGGTCTTGCCGTCGGCGAAGGTCACCACGGCCTTGCCGTCGGTGGCGGAGGCGACCACGTGGTTGTTGGTGAGCACGAAGCCGTCGGCGGTGAGGATCACGCCGGAGCCCTCGCCGTTGTCCGTGCCGATCGAGACGACGCTGGGCTGCACGGCGGCGGCGATCCGGGGCAGGTCGGCACCGTTGATGATCGGCGCGGCGGAGTAGGTGCGGGTGATGCCCGAGTCGCCGTCGACGGCGAGCGCGAGCGCCCCGCCGGCGACGCCCGAGCCGAGCATCAGCGCGAAGACCGCCACCCCGGCGCCGGCGAACTTGGCGATCCGGCTGGGCCGGGGGCCCGCCGTCTGCGGGGCCGCCCAGGGCGGGACCGGCTGGCCGGAGGGGTGCGGCTGGTGACCGTACGGCTGTCCCGGCTGTCCCCCGCCGCTCCAGCCGGACTGCTGGCCGTACCAGGGCGCGCCGGGGGCCTGCGGGTAGCCGGGCTGCGGGTGACCTGGTTGCCCGGCGGCCTGGGGGTAGCCGGGCTGACCCGCGGCCTGCGGGTAACCGGACTGGCCTGCGGCCTGCGGGTGACCGGGCTGGCTGGCGGCCTGCGGATGATACGGCTGGGGCTGGCCGGCGGCCGGGTGCTGCACAACGGCCGGGGCGGGCGCGAAGGGGCCGGGCGGGACGGAGTCACCGGCGGCCGGGGCGGGGTCGCCGCCGGGCACGGTGGTCAGGCCGATGGTCGGGGCGGAGTCACCGGCGGGGGTGGAGTCGGACTGCGCGCGCTCGGCGCGCGGCAGCTCGGCGGTGGGGTGCGACGGCTCGGCGTCGGGGTGTGCCGGCCGGCGCTGCGGGTCGGACTCGTGCTCGGTCATGTCTCCACCTTGACGCGCACCACTGCGATCCGCCTGGAACGCACCTGAATGTTGGCTGAAAGTCACTCGCCATCGCCATCGTCGTCCGGCACGAGCGGGAGCCGGACCCGGAAGGTCGCTCCCCCGCCGGGGGTCTCGGCCACCTCGACGGTGCCGTGGTGGGCGCGCACCAGCGCCGCGACGATGGCCAGGCCGAGGCCGGTGCCGGTGTTGCCGCCGGCCCGCCGGGTACGCGCCGCGTCCACCCGGTAGAAGCGCTCGAAGACCCGCTCCGCCTGCTCTGGGGTGAGCCCGGGACCGGTGTCCACCACCTCGACCACGGCCAGGTTCCCGGGCTCGGCGCGCAGCCGCAGGGTCACCGAGGCCTCCGGCGGGGTGTGCGTGAGCGAGTTGGTCATCAGGTTGCCGATGATCTGGCGCAGCCGGGCGTCGTCGCCGTAGACCACCAGCGGACCGGAGCCGGGGGTGACCTCCAGCTCGATCCGGCGCTCCGGCGCCACCGCCCGGGCGGCCTCGACCGCCTCGCTGGCCAGCACGGGCAGCTCCACCGGAGCGAGGGAGAGCGGTCGCTCCCGGTCCAGCCGGGCGAGCAGCAGCAGGTCCTCCACCAGCAGCCCCATCCGGGCCGCCTCCTGCTCGATGCGGCGCAGCAGGTCGGCGGTCTGCTCCGGCGCGCTCGCCGCGCCCTGCCGGTACAACTCGGAGAAGCCCCTGATGGTGGTCAGCGGCGTCCGCAGCTCGTGCGAGGCGTCCGCGACGAACTGCCGCATCCGCTCCTCGGAGCGGCGGGCCCGCGCCTCGGAGGCCCGCGCCGAGCCGGCCGCCTCCCGGGCGGCGGCCTCGGCGGACCGGGCGGCCAGCTCCGAGGCGGCCCGCGCGGTGAAGGCGACCTCGATCTGGTTCAGCATGGCGTTCAACGCCCGGGACAGCCGCCCCAGCTCGGACGTGGGGACGGGCTGCCCCTGCTCCGGGTCGGGCACCCGCCGGGTGAGGTCGCCACCGGCGATGGCGGCGGCCGTACGTTCTATCTCCACCAGCGGCTTCAGGCTGGTCCGGACGATCGCCGCGCCGATGGAGGCGAGCAGGACCAGCACCGCGCCGCCGACCAGCAGGTCTATCCAGACCAGCCGCTTGACGGCACGGTCGACGTCGGTGAGGTGCTGCCCGACAGCCAGGACCTCACCATCGGGCAGCTGGGTGTAGAGCATCCGCCAGCGGGACCTGTGGTCCTGGGAGGTGACCGTGCGCGGCTCGCCGGTCTCCTCGGCGAAACCCGCGACGGTGTCGGGGAGTCGCGGCAGCTGGTCGGACCGGAAGTTGCGGGTGTCGTACACGGGCGACATCACCCCGCCCGGCTCGGCCAGGGCCACGACGAAGTCGCTGGGCAGCACGGTGCCGCCCGCCCTGCCCTCCTTGTAGAGGTTGAGCACCGCGTCGACCGAGCGGGTGGTGCCGCGCAGTTCCCCGTCCACCTGCTCGATGAGGTAGCCGCGGAGGAAGACGGTGGTCAGCGAGCTGATCACCAGGAGCGCGGCGGCGACCAGGGCCAGGACCGCGGCGACCAGCTTGACCCGCAGCGGGACGCTGCGCAGCCGCGCCTTGCCCTGGTCGAGCGGTTTCACGCCGCCGGCTTGCGCAGGACGTAGCCGACGCCTCGGAGGGTGTGGATCAGCCGGGGCTGGGTGTTGTCCACCTTGCGGCGCAGGTAGGAGATGTAGGACTCGACGATGTTGTCGTCGCCCCGGAAGTCGTAGTTCCACACGTGGTCGAGGATCTGCGCCTTGGACAGCACCCGGTTGGCGTTCAGCATCAGGTAGCGCAGCAGCTTGAACTCGGTGGGCGAGAGCTGCACCCGCTGGCCGGCCCGGTGCACCTCGTGGGTCTCCTCGTCCAGCTCCAGGTCGGCGAAGGTGAGCCGGGAGGGCGCCTGCTCGCCGCTGCTGGTCCGCCGCAGCACCGCCCGGATCCGGGCGGTCAGCTCCTCCAGGCTGAACGGCTTGGTGACGTAGTCGTCCCCGCCCAGGGTGAGCCCCCGGATCTTGTCGTCGGTCGCGTCACGGGCGGTGAGGAAGACCACCGGCGTACGGGTGCCGCCCTCGCGCAGCATCCGGATGACCTCGAAGCCGTCCAGGTCGGGCAGCATCACGTCGAGCACCACCAGGTCGGGCCGGTGGTCCTTGGCGGCGTTGAGGGCGGCGCTGCCGCTCGTCGCGGTGGCCACGTCGAAGCCCGCGAAGCGCAGACTCGCGGAGAGCAGTTCGAGGATGTTGGGATCGTCCTCGACGACGAGCAGTCGCGCCTCGGTCTGGGTAGCGGCCATGCCGCCCATCATCCGTGCTCTCGCTGCGTCCGCGCTGGGCACTCGCTGGAAAGAACCTGTGAGGCGGCGTGGCTCAGCGCAGCAGCCGGCGCAGCCCGTCCAGCGCGCCGTCGAGCAGCCGGATGGCCGTACGCAGCTGCGAGTCGCTGAGCCGGCGGGCCCGGACCAGGGCGCCCACCTCGACGGCGAAGGTCGCCAGCCGCTGGTCGAACTCGGCCAGCGTGGCGGTGGACGCGGACGCCGGCCCAGCTTCCGACGACGCGCCGAACGCGGGCGACGGGCCGGCGGGGGGTACGGGCGACGGGCCGGGGGCGGGGGCGGGCGTCGGGCTGCCGGAGCCGGGGGCCGCCCAGCGGGGACGACGGGTCTGCCGGGCCGCCTCGCGCAGCTCCCGCTTCAGGTCGCGGACGGAACCGCGTACCTCGTTCTGGATCTCTCCGGCCAGGGCCGACAGGTCCTCCACCGAGGCGGCGATGTCCGACTCCAGGGCGGTCAGCTCGCCGGCCCGCTGCCGCAGCTCGGCCCGCCCCGCCTCGGTGATCTCGTAGACCTTCCGGCCACCGGCGGCGGTGTGGGTGACCAGGCCGTCGGCCTCCAGCCGCTGCAACCGGGGATAGATGGTGCCGGCGCTGGGCGCGTAGAGGCCGAGGAAGCGCTCCTCCAGCAGGCGGATCAGCTCGTAGCCGTGCTTCGGGCCGTCGTCGAGGAGCTTGAGCAGGTAGAGCCGGAGCCGCCCGTGACTGAACACGGCCGTCACGGCAGCTCCTCCTCGTCGTCGTCCACCGGGCGGGCGAGCAGCGCGATGCTGCCCGACGTGGCGGACGCGGAGAGCCTACCCCCACCCGCGCCGAGCACCCCCTCGCTGTCCACCACGGACCCGGGGACGGTGCTGCCCCGCACCTCGGGGAAGCCGCTGGTGATCCGGCCCGACGTGGTGTGCAGGCGGACGGCCAGGTCGCTGTCCGCGCGGACCCGGACGGTGATGCTGCCGGAGACCGTGCTGAGCCGGACGTCGCTGCGCCGGGGGTTGTCCAGGTCGCAGGTGATGGCCCCGGAGACGGTGTGCGCACGGACCCGCCCGGCCGCGCTGTCGGCGAGGGTCACCTCTCCCGCGACGGTCTCCAGGTCCAGGTCGCCGGCCACGCCCAGCGCCTCGACCGGGCCCGCCATGGTCTTCGCCGACGTCCGACCGTGCAGGCCCATCAGGGCGATCCGGCCGGAGGTCACCTCCACCCGGGTCTTGCCGCGCAGCCCCGACGCGACCAGCTGACCCTCCACCAGTTCCAGGTCGGCCAGCACGTCGGCCGGGACCGCGACGGAGACGTCGACCCGGGGCAGCCGGGACAGCGGGCCCAGCCAGAAGACGTGGTCCGAGAGCCGCCAGCGTCGCTGCTGGCGTACGGAGAGCCGGCCGTCGCGATGCTCCACGAAGACCGGCCGGCGACCGACCCGGGTGATGTCGACCCGGGGCGGCCCGTCGGTGGCCACCACGTTGAGGCGACCGCTGAGCAGGTGGACGTCGAGTCGGTCGACGGGCCCGTCCAGGGTGATCCGCTGCGGGGCGTGCACGGTCCAGTCGGTCATCGGTCCCTCCCTCCGCGACGTGCCGAGTCGCCGGCGCGTCGGATGGCAGGACACTAACGCGATACATCGCGATATGACAAGCGCCGACGGGACGGCCTCACGGCACCGGTTCCACGAGCGGCCGGCGGTACGGGCCCCAGGCCACGAAGCGGTCGAACATGGCCCGAGGGCTGGGGCCGCCGTGGGGGTCGAGGTGGTAGAGGTCGCGCATCGCCTCGTACATGAGGCCGGCCAGGTAGATCGCCAGGCTCTGCGGCGCGCCCTCGTACTCGGCCTTGAGCAACAGTCGCGCGGTCGCGCAGGGCCACGGCTGGCCGCACGAGCGACAACCCCAGTGCGGTCGCAGCGGCGTGTGCGGCGGCCGGCCCTCGATCCGGTGGCGGGGCCGCTCGGGGCGCGGCCCGGGGCCGGGCTGCGGGAGCCGGGTGGAGAGCACGGGCCTCACCAGCGCCCCCCGTTCGACCGCCGCGCCCGCCCGGCGGCGGCCAGATCGGCCGCGCCGTACCACAGGATCTCGGTCGCGTCGTTCGCCCTCGGCCCGACCGGAGGCGGTACGAAGGGCCCGATGGGGCCGGGGATGTACGGAGCCGGCCTGCTCGGCCGGGGTGGCGGGTGCGGCGCCGGAGCGGGCTCCGGCCGCGCGCCCCAGACCCCCGGCGCCGGCTTCGGACTCCTGCTCCGGATCTCCCGCCGCTCCGCGCAGTTCGGGCAGGCGCAGTGCCGTCCGCACCGACTCCGGTGCCAGCCTCCACGGTGGCCCACTTTCTCCCCCACCCCGCTGTCGAGGTGGGCCGCCCCGCCACGGGAAAGCGGGGCGGCCCCGGCAGGACCCGCCCACGTCCTCGACGACGGCGAACGGGCCCGCGTGGTGACAGTCTGGTGAGGACACCACTACCGTCGACACATGCTCGCCGCATCCGCGCAGGTCAACGAGTCGGTCGAGCGGGCACGGGAGACACGCCGACGGGACCGGGCAGAATGTGGGGAATCGATGGGGACCGCCACCAACTACGTGCTGGGTGAGCTACGCACGTTCCGCGCTCAGCTCGGCCTGAGCCAGGACGACTTCGGCAGGACGATCGGCTACTCCGGATCGCACGTCAGCTCCGTCGAGACGGGCGGTCGCCCGCCGACCCGGGAGTACATGAAGGCGATCGACGACCAGCACGACACGGGCGAGCGGTTCGGCCGGATGCTCCGTGAGCTGGCCCGGCTGGACGCCACGCCGGCCTGGCTGCGGGAGTGGATCGAGTTCGAGCGGGAGGCGGCGACGTTGCGCTGGTTCGAGCTGGCGTACGTGCCGGGCCTGCTCCAGACCGAACGCTACGCCCGCGCCACGCTGGCGGGGGGCCGGTTCACGGCCGACGAGGTGGAGCGGATCGTCGCGTCCAGGCTGGAGCGTCAGGCGATCCTCGGCCGGGAGCGGCCACCCCAGCTCATCGCCGTCGTCGACGAGGCCGTGCTGCGCCGGCCGGTGCTCGACCAACCGGGGCTCATGGCCGAGCAGCTCGACCACCTGGTGGCCGTCGCGACGCTGGAACACGTGCAGCTCCACGTCGTCCCGGCCGACGCCGGCATGTATCTCGGGCTGGCCGGCCAGTTCATCATCGCCGAGCTGCCGGACGGCACCCGCGTGGCCCATGCGGACAATCAGCTCAGCGCGCAGATCGTCGACGCATCCACCGATGTTGCTAGGCTGGCCAGGACGTGGGAGATCGTGCGGAACGAGGCCCTCCCCCGCCGGCAGTCGACCGTGCTGATCAAGGAGGTGGCGAAGTCATGGACGTGACGACCCCGCGGTGGCGTAAGTCGACGAGATCCGGCGGCAACGGCGGTTCCTGCGTCGAGGTCGCCGACAACCTGCCGGGCGTCGTGCTGGTGCGCGACACCAAGGACCGGGAGGGCGGCACCCTCCACTTCAGCGCCCGGGCGTGGCAGTCGTTCGTCGGCCTGGCCAAGCACGTCGGCCCGGTCGGCTGACCCGCCTCTCTCTCCACCCGGACACCGAAGGGGCCCCCGCGCCGGGGGCCTCTTCGCGTTCCGCCCGGCGGGCAGTTGGCTTCCCCGGCACGGTTCCCCGGGCCATGCTCGCGTGATCCCGTCGACCCCCCGCCGGCGTCCTTTCGACGGCCTCGGCGGGGGCGTGCGCTGCCGACTCGGCCGTCCGGGCGAGCAGCCGCCGGTCGGCGTCCCGGGCGGGATGCAGCGCGGCGGAGACGCTCACCCGCACCTCCAGGCCCCGGGCGGCGAGCACCCGGCCCACCGAGCGCAGCAGGTCGTCGTCCCCGACGAATGCGGCGGCCGTGGTCGGCACGCCGGTCGCGGCCCACCGGTAGCCGATCCGCAGCGGCACCACCGGCGCCCCGGCGTCGATCGCCGCCTGGAACAGCGCCGGACGGAACCCCCGGCCGGGGCGGCAGGCGACCGCGTCGGCGGCGCCGCACCAGGTCGTACCCTCCGGAAAGACCGCCACCGGGCTGCCGGCGCGCAGCGCGGCGGTGACCCGGGCGACCGTCGCGGGCAGCGCGCGGGGGCGGGTCCGGTCGACCAGGACCGTGCCCGCCGCCGCCGCGAGCAGCCCGACCAGCGGCCAGGACCGGACCTCCCGCTTGGCCACCATCCGAGCCGGCGCGACGGCCAGCAGCGCGAGCACGTCCAGCCAGGAGACGTGGTTGGCGACCAGCAGCGCCGGCCGCCGGGGCGGCCGGCCGCGCACCACGAGGCGCACGCCGAACGCGCGCAGCGTCCACCGGGCCCAACCACGTAGGGCCGCCGCCCGGTCCCCGGCCGGCAGCACCGGCAGCAGCGCCGCCAGCGCCGCCCCCGCCGACAGCGTCCCGAGGACGGCGAGGGTCCGGCCCGCCCGTCGTACGGGCGACACGGCCGGCACCTCGCCGGCCGGCGGGAGGCAGGTCGGCCCGCACCCCGACGCGGGCAGCCAGAGGCGTCCGGCGGTGCTCACCGCTCGGCCCCGCCGAGGAAGTGCCGCAGGTAACGGGGGTTCATCCGGTCCAGGGAGAAGAGCACGTAGAAGTCGGCGACCCCGAAGTCCGGGTCGTACGCCGGCTCGCCGCAGACCCAGGCCCCGAGGCGCAGGTAGCCGCGCAGCAGCGGCGGGACCGTGGTCCGCGCCGTCGAGCCGTCGGCCGCCGCCGGCCCGGCGATCCGGTCCGGCTCGGCGAACCAGGGGCGCCTCGGCCGTACGCGCAGCCGCGGCGGGGCCAGGTGCCGGGCCGAGACCTCGTCCCACACCCGCGCGACGGTCCCGCCGCCGTCGGCAACCGGCACCGACGCGCAGCCGCCGAGCCAGCGCGACCCGCGTAGGTGCAGGTAGCGGACGATGCCGGCCCACATGAGGTTGATCACCGCGCCGGATCGGTGATCGGGGTGCACGCAGGACCGGCCGGCCTCGACCAGGTCGTCGCGGAGCGGGTCGAGCCCGATGAGGTCGAACTCGGTCGCGGCGTACCGCCGGTCGGTGCGGCCCGGCGGAAGCAGCCGGTACGTGCCGACCACCTCGCCGGTGCCCTCCTGCCGGACGATCAGGTGGTCGCAGTACGCGTCGAGGTCGTCGACGTCGAGCCCGGCGGCCCCCGGGCGCAGGGTGGCGCCGAGTTCGGTGGCGAACACCTCGTGACGGAGGCGTTGCGCGGCGGCGACCTCGCGCGGGTCGTCGGCGATCAGCAGGGTGTAACCGCTGGTCGTCAGGGGTGCGCCAGCGGCGTGCAGAACGGCCATGGGACCTGTGTAGGCGGCCCGGGTTGCCGGCCGGCGGGGTGAGGAGTGTCGATGAGGTGAACGGCCCGTGCCGGAGTCGGGACGACGACGGCGGGCCCGCTCGCCTCAGCGGGTGGCGCGCAGGTCCCGGGAGAGATGCGAGCGCCGGAACCCGACCGTGACCAGCCGCCGCAGGTCGGCCCGGTTGTCGTGCATGAGCTGCACGTGGAAGTAGTTGACGTACTCCAGTACGGCGAAGAGGCCGAAGGCCAGCCCCGGGTACGACCGCGCGCCGGGCGCCTGCGCGGCGGCCACCGCGCAGGCGGCGATCACGGCGGCCAGGAGGATCGGCAGGGCGGCGCGAGCGGTGACGAAGTGGCGCCGGCCGGGCAGGCGCGGCTCCCCGCGGCGCAACTGCCGGAGCTTGAGCGCCCAGTAGGCCGCGCCCACCACGAGCAGGGCCGCGAACGCCCCGAAGCCGGCGAGGTTCGCCGCCGTCGGCGGCAGGCCGACCAACTGGAACCACACCCACGCCTGTAGAGGGATGTTCAGCAGCTCCCAGCCGGCGAGCGCGCGGAGCCGGCGCCGGGCCGCCTCGCGGGTCGGGCCGACCGGCAGGTGAGGACTGGGCACGGCCCCAACAGTGGCACAGCACCGGACGGCCACCGATGTGCACCGGCTCCCCGGAGGACGCTCGTGCGGGCCGGTCCCGGGCGATTCGACATCGGTCCTCAGCGCCCGGTCACGGCGGCGACGCCGGCGAGGAGTCCGAAGGGCCGGACAGCAGCAGGGCGACCGCCCGTCGTACGGCCTCGACGTCGTCCTCGCCGGGAGTGCCGTTGTCGCGCATGGCGCGGCGGGCGACCGCGTAGGGCAGGTCGACCACGGCCAACACGACGTCGGCCAGGCGGTGCCCGGTGGCGCGGGCCACCTCGGCGAGGGCGTCGCCGAGGGCGCGGTGGTGGGCCTGCGCCTGCTGGGCGAGCGCGGGTGAGGTGTCGCCGCGCAGCAGGTCACGCAGGGCGTGGCGCATCAGGAGGGCGGCGTCCTCGGGATGGGAACGACACCAGGTCAGGACGGCGACCGCGGCCCGGACGCCGGCCTGCGCGTCGGCGGGTGTGAGGGCCTCCAGGTAGACGCGGAGGAAGCGGTCCTGCGCGCGCAGCCAGGCGGCGGCGACGAGGTCGTCGCGGCGGGGGAAGCGGTGGTAGACCGAACCGCTGGAGGCGCCGGTGGCCAGGCAGACGGCACGGGCTGAGGCGGCGGCAGGCCCGCCTGAGAGCACCAGGGCGCGGACGGCGTCGAGCATCACGTCGGCCGAGTGCTTGACCGGCTGCGGCATGAGGTAGAGACTACCCTCTACTTGAAGTAGCGAATGCTCGCTAGGAGAGTCATGGTCCGCAACATCCACGAGCGGCAGCTCGCGGCGCCTCCCGCAGCCGTGGGCGCGTTGATCGACTCCCTCGCGACCGCAGATGACCGGTTGTGGCCGCGCGGGCAGTGGCCGGCCATGCGCTTCGACCGCCCGCTCGGCGTCGGCGCCCGTGGCGGGCACGGGCCGATCCGCTACACCGTCGTCGCGTACGAGCCCGGGGCGCGGATCCGGTTCGAGTTCTCCGCGCCGGCCGGCTTCCGTGGCCATCACGGGTACGAGGTCCTTCGGGTCACCGACCGACGCTGCCTGCTGCGTCACTCCCTCGTCATGACCACGCGGTGGCCGGCGTGGGTGAGCTGGCCGATGGTCTACCGCCCGCTGCACGACGCCCTCATCGAGGACAGCCTGGACACGGCGGCTCACCACCTGGGGCTGGCATCGGCCCCGTCGCACCGCTGGACCCGGCGGGTCCGGGGCCTCCGCTCGCTGGCCCGCCGCCGACAGCCCTGAGGCGCCCGGCCCGTGCCGGCGCAGGACCGCGACGTGCGAGGCTGCCGGGAGCGCACCGGCGACGGGGCCGGGCGTCGCGGTCGGAGGTGTCTCATGATCATCGAGTCGCGTTTCAACGGGCCGCCCGGCTCGGGCAACGGCGGCTGGAGCGCCGGGGTCCTCGCCGGCGCCGCCGGCCCCGGACCGGTCGAGGTGACGCTGCGTCGCCCGCCCCCGCTGGAGACCCCGCTCACTCTCGCCGACGGCGAGGTCCGCGACCCGCAGGGCAGTCTCGTCGCCCAGGTCCGCCCCACGGAGGACCCCCGGGCGGTGGTGCCGCCGGTGGACCTGCCGGCTGCGCGGGCCGCCTCGGCGGCGTACCCCGGGCTGGTCGACCACCCCTTCCCGGGCTGCTACGTCTGCGGCCCGGACCGCGCCGACGGGCTGCGGATCTTTCCGGGGCGGCTGCCGGACGGCCGCACCGCCGCGCCGTTCCGGGTGCCCGGGTCGGTCACGGCCGCCACCGTCTGGGCCGCGCTGGACTGCCCCGGCGGCTGGGCCGTGATCGCCCCCGGCCGGCCGTACGTCCTGGGCCGGATCGCGGCGGTGGTCGCGGCACTGCCGGAGCCGGGCGACGAGTGCGTGGTGACCGGCGTCATGGTCGGCGGCGAGGGCCGCAAGGCGCTCGCGCACACCAGCCTGTACGCCCCCGACGGCGCTCTGTTGGCCTGGGCCCGGGCAACCTGGATCGCCGTGGCCGACGACGCCGGATAATCGTTCCTGGGGATGAGGGCCTCCTGCCTGAGGCGGAGGTGGATCTCGGAAGTGCGCCTGATTGACCTGGTTGCGCCCGCCCGCCACGCTGTGTCACGGCGTACCCCGACGCCACCGCACGAAGGAGAGCAATGACTGACGGGCAGAGAAGCCCCACCGGTGACGGTCAGATCGTGGTGTCCGGCCTGACGAAGCAGTACAAGAACGTCCGGGCCGTCAACGACCTGTCGTTCACCGTCCAACCGGGGCGGGTGACCGGCTTCCTCGGCCCCAACGGCGCCGGCAAGACGACCACGCTGCGGATGCTGCTGAACCTGGTCACGCCGACCAGCGGGACGGCGACCATCAGCGGGCGGCGCTACGCCGACCTGACCGACCCGCTGCGGCACGTCGGCGCCGTGCTGGAGGCGTCCAGCGCGCACAAGGGCCGCACCGGCATCAACCACCTGCGGGTGATCGCCGCGGCGGCCGGCCTGCCGAGGCACCGGGCCGACGAGGCGTTGGCGCAGGTCGGGCTGACGCCGGCGGCGAAGCGCAAGTTCAAGGGCTACTCGCTGGGCATGAAGCAGCGGCTCGGGATCGCCGCCGGGATGCTCGGCGACCCCCGCGTGCTGATCCTCGACGAGCCCGCCAACGGGCTCGACCCGGAGGGCATCCGGTGGATGCGTGGCTTCCTCAAGAACCTCGCGCACGAGGGCCGCACGGTGCTGGTCTCCAGCCATCTGCTGTCGGAGATGCAGCTGCTCGCCGACGACGTGGTGATCATCGCAGCCGGGCAGCTGGTCCGGCAGGGCACGGTCGAGCAGGTGATCGGCTCGATGGCGCAGGGCGTCCGGGTCCGGGTCCGCACCCCGCAGGCCGACGCGCTGACCGCCGCCCTCAAGGAGGGGCCGGCCACCGTCGACCGCGACGAGCACGGCGTCCTGCTGGTGGGCGGGGTGGACGCCCCGACCGTGGGGCGAATCGCCCTGACGGCGGGCGTCGAACTGCACGAACTGACCACGGAACGGCCCGACCTGGAACGGGTCTTCCTGGAGCTGACGGCCGGAAAGGCGGGCATCCGATGAACCTCGTCCGGTCCGAGCTTCTCAAGATCCGCACCACCAGCACGTGGTGGTGGCTGGCCATCGCCGCGTTCCTGTCGATCGCGCTGGCCTTCGCCTTCAACGCCTGGGTCGCCAACGAGACGTTGAACGGCAACGCCGAGGAACTGGGCGTCACCGGCGACCAGGCCTCCGCGGCGGCGCAGGCCGCCAACCTGTACACCTCCGGGCAGTACCTGGGCCTGATGTTCGTGATGCTCATCGGCATCCTGATGGTCACCAACGAGTTCTTCCACCAGACGGCGACCACGACGTTCCTGGCCACGCCGCGGCGCACGTCGGTGATCCTCAGCAAGCTGGTCGCGGCCAGCCTGCTGGGCTTCGCGTTCTGGCTGGTGACCACGCTGATCGACCTGGCCGCCGGGGCGGTGTTCCTGTCGGCCAACGGCCACGGGACCCTGCTCGGCGAGTGGGCCGTGCAGCGGGCGCTGCTGCTCAACCTGCTGGCGTACGCGATCTGGACGGTCCTCGGCATCGGCATCGGCACGCTGATCACGAACCAGCTCGGCGCGGTGATCACCGCGGCGGTGCTCTACCTGGTCGGCACGCAGGTCGTCGGGCTGCTCTTCGTGCTGCTGTCGAACCTGCTGAACAGCGAGGCCGTGGTCAAGTGGCAGGTGATCTGGCCGGCCGTCGCCTCGACCGTCATGGTCAGCGAGGGCCAGACCGACTTCACCCCCGCGTGGTGGGTCGGCGCGCTCGTGCTGATCGGCTACGCGGTGGTGAGCGGGGTCGCCGGCGTGCTCATCACCCGGCGGCGCGACATCTCCTGACGCGTCCGGGCGTCGGTGGCGGGGGTGGTGCCGGGCACCACCCCCGCCGCCGTACGACATGGGGCCCACCACCACATCGGGCCTTACCAGCAGCCGGCCGCACACGCAGCGTTTGGTGAACTTCTGGCATCTTCTGTGAAACGGGCCACGGGTCGGAGGCGGAAATGCCTGTGGCATCCGTACGGCGTAGCCTGGGAGCCGTCTCGTGCGCGCTCGAAGGCAGGGCGACACCGGACACCGCGTGACACACAAACCCGCGTGAAAGAGGCGATTACCGGCCGTGTCGACCCAGCAGACTTCGCAGGAGAACCCACTGGCGGGTTTCGGTCCGAACGAGTGGATCGTCGAGGAGATGTACCAGCGCTACCTCGCCGACCCCACCAGCGTCGATTCGGCCTGGCACGACTTCTTCGCGGACTACCGCCCGGCGCCCGGCGCCGGGAAGCCGCGCGGAACTGAGCAGGCCCCGAAGCCGGCCGCCAAGCCGGAGCCCGCCGGCCAGCAGGAGGCGGCCACCGCGGTCGCGCAGCCGGCGGAGAAGAAGCCGGCGGAGAAGAAGCCCGAGGCCAAGCCGGAGAGCAAGCCGGAGAAGCCCGCCGCCAAGGCCGCCCCGGCCAAGCCGGCGCCCGCGAAGGCGGCCCCCGCCAAGCCCGCGGCCACCAAGCCGACCGCCACCGGCCCGCAGACCACCCCGCTGCGCGGCGTGGCCGCGAAGATCGTCCAGAACATGGACGCCTCGCTGGCCGTGCCGACCGCCACCAGCGTGCGCGCCGTCCCGGCCAAGCTGCTGGTCGACAACCGCATTGTGATCAACAACCACCTCGCCCGTGGGCGCGGTGGCAAGGTCAGCTTCACCCACCTCATCGGCTACGCGATGGTCCGGGCCCTGGTCGCCCACCCGGAGATGAACAACTCCTTCGCCGAGGTCGACGGCAAGCCGGTCATGGTCCGGCCGGAGCACGTCAACCTGGGCATCGCGATCGACCTGGCCAAGCCGGACGGCAGCCGCAACCTGGTGGTCCCCTCCATCAAGGCCTGCGAGCAGATGGACTTCCGGCAGTTCTGGCAGGCGTACGAGGACGTGGTCCGGCGCGCCCGCCGCAACGAGCTGACCATGGACGACTACTCCGGCACCACGATCTCGCTGACCAACCCCGGCGGCATCGGCACCGTCCACTCGATGCCGCGGCTCATGCAGGGGCAGAGCGCCATCATCGGCGTGGGCGCGATGGAGTACCCGGCCCCCTACCAGGGCATGTCCGAGGCCACCCTGGCCGAGCTGGCCGTCAGCAAGGTCATCACCCTCACCAGCACGTACGACCACCGGATCATCCAGGGCGCCCAGTCCGGCGAGTTCCTGAAGGTCATGCACGAGCTGCTGCTCGGCGAGCACGGCTTCTACGACCAGATCTTCACCTCGCTGCGCATCCCGTACGAGCCGGTGCGCTGGATGCGCGACGTCGCGGTCAACAACGAGGGCCAGATCAACAAGACCGCCCGGGTGCACGAGCTGATCCACGCGTACCGCGTGCGCGGTCACCTGATGGCCGACACCGACCCGCTCGAGTTCAAGATCCGCAAGCACCCCGACCTGGACGTGCTCCAGCACGGACTGACCCTCTGGGACCTCGACCGCGAGTTCCCCGTCAACGGCTTCGCCGGCAAGCAGCGGATGAAGCTGCGCGCCGTCCTCGGCGTGCTGCGCGACTCGTACTGCCGGCGCGTCGGCATCGAGTACATGCACATCCAGGACCCGGAGGAGCGGCGCTGGATCCAGGAACGGATCGAGCGCAAGTACGAGAAGCCGTCGGCCGACGAGCAGAAGCACGTGCTCAACCGGCTCAACGCCGCCGAGGCGTTCGAGACCTTCCTCCAGACCAAGTACGTCGGGCAGAAGCGCTTCTCGCTGGAGGGCGGCGAGTCGCTGATCCCGCTGCTCGGCGAGGTGCTGGAGGCCTCCGCCGAGGGCGGCCTGGACGAGGTCGTCATCGGCATGGCCCACCGTGGCCGGCTCAACGTGCTGGCCAACATCGTCGGCAAGCCGTACGAGAAGATCTTCTCGGAGTTCGAGGGGCACCTGGACCCGCGCTCCACCCAGGGCTCCGGCGACGTGAAGTACCACCTCGGCCAGAACGGCAAGTTCACCACGCCCGACGGCGACCACGCGGTCAAGGTCTCGGTGGTGGCGAACCCGTCGCACCTGGAGGCCGTCGACCCGGTGCTGGAGGGCATCGTCCGGGCCAAGCAGGACCGGATAGACCTCAAGCTGGAGGGCTACACCGTGCTGCCGCTGGCGGTGCACGGTGACGCCGCCTTCGCCGGCCAGGGCGTGGTCGCCGAGACCCTCAACCTCTCGCAGCTGCGCGGCTACCGCACGGGCGGCACCGTCCACGTGGTGGTCAACAACCAGGTCGGCTTCACCACCGCCCCGGAGTACAGCCGCTCCAGCCTCTACAGCACGGACGTCGCCCGGATGATCCAGGCGCCGATCTTCCACGTCAACGGCGACGACCCCGAGGCCGTGGTCCGGGTCGCCCGGCTGGCCTTCGAGTACCGGCAGGCGTTCAACAAGGACGTCGTCATCGACATGGTCTGCTACCGCCGGCGCGGGCACAACGAGGGCGACGACCCGTCGATGTCCAACCCGCAGATGTACAAGATCATCGACTCGAAGCGGTCCGTCCGGAAGCTCTACACCGAGGAGCTGATCGGGCGCGGCGACATCACCGTGGAGGACGCGGAGGAGCTGCTGCGCGACTACCAGTCGCAGCTGGAGCGGGTCTTCAAGGCCACCCGCGACGCCGCCACCACGCCGCGGCAGCTCAGCCGCCCCAAGCGGGAGGACGAGCCGGAGCCGCAGGTGGAGACCGCCACCGACGCGGCCGTCGTCAAGGCCGTCGGCGAGGCGCACGTCAACCTGCCGGAGGGCTTCACCCCGCACAAGCGGATCCAGCAGCTGCTCGACCGGCGGGCCAAGATGTCCGTCGAGGGCAACATCGACTGGGGCTTCGGCGAGATCATCGCGTTCGGCTCGCTGCTGCACGACGGGGTCACCGTCCGGCTCGCCGGTCAGGACTCCCGCCGGGGCACCTTCGTCCAGCGGCACGCCTCCGTGGTCGATGCCAAGACCGGCGACGACTACCTGCCGTTGCAGTCGCTGACCGGCGACGGCGAGCGGTCCCGGTTCTTCGTGCACGACTCCCTGCTCAGCGAGTACGCGGCGATGGGCTTCGAGTACGGCTACTCGGTGGAGAACATCAACGCGCTGGTCGCCTGGGAGGCGCAGTTCGGCGACTTCGTCAACGGCGCCCAGTCGGTGATCGACGAGTTCATCTCCTCCGGCGAGGTGAAGTGGGGCCAGCGCTCCGCCGTCACCCTGCTGCTGCCGCACGGCCACGAGGGCCAGGGCCCGGACCACACCTCCGGTCGCCCGGAGCGGTTCCTGCAGATGTGCGCCGAGGACAACATGCGGGTGTCGATCCCGACCACCCCGGCGAACTACTTCCACCTGCTGCGCCGCCAGGCGCTCTCGCCGAAGCGCAAGCCGCTGGTGGTGTTCACGCCGAAGTCGCTGCTGCGGCACAAGCTCTGCGTCTCCCCGGTCGAGGACTTCACCACCGGCACCTTCCAGCCGGTGCTGCCCGACTCGGGTTCTCCGGCGCCGGAGCAGGTGAAGCGGGTGCTGCTCTGCTCGGGCAAGGTCTACTACGACCTGTTCCAGGCCCGCGCCGAGCGGGGCGTCACCGACACCGCGATCATCCGCATCGAGCAGCTCTACCCGATGCCGGTCGAGGAGATCCGGGCCGCCCTCGCGGCGTACCCGAACGCGGAGGACTTCGCCTGGGTGCAGGAGGAGCCGGCCAACCAGGGTGCCTGGTCGTTCGTCGCGCTCAACCTGCTGGAGCACCTGTCGGACGTACGGCTGCGCCGGATCTCCCGCCCGGCCGCCGCCGCCCCGGCCGTCGGCTCGGCGAAGATGCACGAGGTCGAGCAGACCGCGCTGATCGAGGCGGCCCTGCCCCGCCCGTGACCTGACAGCACCGCCGACCGGGGCAGGGACCGTCACGACGACGGCTCTGCCCCGGTCGCCGTCCCGGCCGTCCCGCACGCGACGGCACCTGTCCGCACCGGCGCGGGAATCCGGCGCCCGGCCACACCAGCACGAGAATCCGGCGGGCTTCGGCCTTACCGGAGCGAGGCCCGGCGGGGCCGGCCCTTGCGGAGCGTCGGGACGCACACCGACCACGAGGAGGCAACGGAGAGCATGTACTTCACCGACCGAGGCATCGAGGAACTGGTCCAGCGCCGGGGCGACGAGCAGGTCAGCATGGAGTGGCTCGGCGAGCGTCTGCGCGACTTCGTCGACCTCAACCCCGAGTTCGAGACCCCGATCGAGCGATTCGCCACCTGGCTGGCCCGCCTCGACGACCCCGACGACGAGTAGCCCTACCCGAGTCGACGGGCCCGGCGTTACAGTGACGTCGGTCTGTCCGCTCGACGGGTCGGGGCACGGCATGCAGACGCGCAGGGGGCGCCACGGTCACGCCGGCCGACGGCGCCCACCGCTCTCCCGCCCACGCACGCGCGCCGGGGCGACCAGGGCCCCGGAGCGACCGGCCGAAGGCCCCGGAGCGATCGGGGCCCCGGAGCGACCGGCAGAGCGCCGTGTTTGACGGCTGGGAGGACGTCGCCGAGGTTCCGGGCGCGCGGGAGACGCTGGAACGACACGGTCGCGTCCTGCGCGAGGAACTCCTCGGGGTCGCCGCCCACCTCGCCCCCGGGCGGAGGCTCCCCGTTCCGATGTCCCGGGAGCCAAAGGACCACCTCCGGCACGAACCACTCTGGTACGCCCGCCGGGCCACGCTCCGTCTCACCGCCGACTTCGGCTCGGTCGAGGTCGTCCGGCACATCGCGCACCGGCTCGCGGCGCAGGGCTGGCACACCACCCTCGACGCCTCCTCGACGGCGGTCGCCACCGCGTCGGCCACCCGCGACGGTTTCCTCCTCTGGGTCATGGCGTACCCCGGCCTGTCCCGGGCCGACCTCGGCGGCAGCACCCCGCCCGTCCTGCTCTATGCGGATCCGGCCGGCGCTGCGGTCCGCCCCCCTCCCCCTCCCGCCCCGCCGGAGCGGTTCGTACCGCCCGAACCGGTCGTCACCGAGGCCACCCGCGAGCCCGGTCAGGTGCTCTGCCCCGACTGCGACGGGATCGGCTGGTGCCCGGAGTGCCTCACCCGGGGATACCTCCTCGACGACGACAGCGGCGCGCGGCGGCGGTGCGTCGTCTGTCTCGGGTCGAGGGTCTGCCCGGGTTGCGGCGGCTTCGGCCAGAAGGCTCTCGCTGACATGCCCCTCTGGGAACGCCGGCAGTACCCGGACGCGCCCGGCGCCCCCCGCTGACGCCGGCCCGTCCTCCAGGTGGCGCGGACGCGCCCTCCCACCGCCACCCAGACTTGTTGATCATGAAGGTGTTGCCCTCCACTCCGGCGTGTCGCCGCAACAACTTCATGATCGACGAAAGGGGGGCGAAGGACCCGAGCCGGGGATCCGAAGATCTTCTAGGGTGGGTGGGTGGCGCGGAGTGTGTACCTGACCAGCGTGGGATCCGGCGGCGGAAAGTCGACAATCGCCCTCGGCCTGGCCGAGTTGTTGTCCCGGCAGGTCGAGCGGATCGGCGCGTTCCGGCCGCTGGTCCGGGGGCACGGCCCCGACCCGATCCTCGCCCTGCTCAGTGACCGCTACCGGATCGAGCTTCCGCTGGCCGACCTGAGCGGCACCAGCTACGCCGAGGCGACCGCGCTGGTCGCCGACGGGCGGCGGGAGCAGCTCATCGCCGGCATCGTCGAGCGCTACCGGGAGGTCGAGCGGCGCTGCCCCGCCGTGGTCGTGGTCGGCAGCGACTTCGCCGACGGCGGCGACGGGGCCGGCCCCCGCGAGCTGGCCTTCAACGCCCGGCTGGCCACCGAGTTCGGCAGCGTGGTGGTGCCCGTCGTCGACGGCTTCGGGCAGGAGCCGGCGGCGATCGCGGCCGCCGCGCGCGGGGCGTACCACGATCTGGAGGACCTGGGGGCGACGGTGCTGGCGGTGATCGCCAACCGGGTCCCGGGCCCGATGACGCTGCCCGAGCTGCCCGTCCCCACGTACGCCATCCCGGAGGTGCCGACCGTGTCGGCGCCGACGGTGGCCGAGGTGGCGGCGGCGCTCGGCGCCACCCTGCTCGCCGGTGACGACGACGCGCTCAGCCGCGACGTGCTCGACTACGTGGTGGGCGCGGCGCACGTGCCGACGCTGCTGGACCACCTGACCGACGGAGCTCTGGTGATCACCCCCGGCGACCGGGCCGACCTGCTGGTGGCGGCGAGCGCCGCGCACGTGGCCGGGCAGGTCTCCGTCTCGGGGCTGGTGCTGACCCTCGGCGAGCAGCCCGACCCGCGCGCGATGCGGCTGGTCGAGGGCCTCAACACCGGGCTCGCGGTGCTCTCCGTGCCCAGAGACAGCTACGACACCGTGGCCGCGTCCAGCCGGATCGAGGGGCGACCCAGCGCGGCCAACCCGCGCAAGGTGGAGGCCGCGCTCGGCGCGTTCGAACGCTGCGTGGACACCGACGACCTGGCCCGCCGGCTGCGGGTCAGCCGCTCCGAGCGGGTCACCCCGCTGATGTTCGAGTACGACCTGATCGACCGCGCCCGGGCCCGGCGCCGGCACCTCGTGCTGCCCGAGGGGGCGGAGGAACGGATCCTGCGGGCCACGGAGATCCTGCTGCGCCGGAGCGTCGCCGACATCACCCTGCTCGGCCGCCCCGACGACGTCGCCCGGCGCACCCGCGAGCTGGGCATCGACATCACCGGCGCCCAGGTGGTCGACCCCGTCACCAGCGGGTGGCGCGACGAGTTCGCCACCACGTACGCCGAGCTTCGCGCGCACCGCGGCATGACCGCCGACCTGGCCCACGACGTCGTCGCCCAGCCGAACTACTTCGGCACGCTGATGGTCCAGACGGGGCACGCCGACGGGATGGTCTCCGGCGCGACGCACACCACCGCCGCAACCATCCGTCCCGCGTTCGAGATCATCCGCAACGTGCCGGGCGTCTCGGTGGCCTCCAGCGTCTTCTTCATGCTGCTCGCCGACCGGGTGCTGGTCTACGGCGACTGCGCCGTCAACCCCGACCCGGACGCCGCCCAGCTCGCCGACATCGCCATCTCCTCGGCCGACACCGCCGCCCGGTTCGGCATCGAGCCCCGGGTCGCGATGCTCTCCTACTCCACCGGCAGTTCCGGGGCGGGCGCCGACGTGGAGAAGGTCGCGGCGGCCACCAAGCTGGTCCGCGAGCGCCGGCCCGACCTGCTCGTCGAGGGGCCCATCCAGTACGACGCGGCCATCGACCCGGCCGTGGCGGCGACGAAGCTGCCCGGCAGCGACGTCGCCGGCCGGGCCACGGTCTTCATCTTCCCGGACCTCAACACCGGCAACAACACGTACAAGGCGGTGCAGCGCTCCGCCGGGGCGGTGGCCGTCGGGCCGGTGATGCAGGGCCTGCGCCGGCCGGTCAACGACCTGTCCCGGGGCGCCACCGTGCCGGACATCGTCAACACCGTGGCGATCACCGCCATCCAGGCCGCGGCCACCGAGGAGTCGTCATGAGCGGTACCGCCGCCCCGCAGGAGCGCCCGGCCGGTCGCGTCCTCGTCCTCAACTGCGGGTCGTCGTCGGTGAAGTACCGGCTCTTCGACGGCGACCGGGTGGTCGACAAGGGCACCGTGGAGCGGGTCGGCGAGGCCGGCGGCGGTCCGGCCGACCACGAGACGGCCGTCCGGGGCATCCTCGACGGGCTGGACCTGACCGGGCTGGCCGCCGTCGGGCACCGGGTGGTGCACGGCGGGAGGCGGTTCGGCGAGCCGGTGCTGATCGACGACGCGGTGCTGGCCGCGATCCGCGACCTGGTCCCGCTCGCGCCGCTGCACAACCCTGCCAACCTGGCCGGCATCGAGGTCGCCCGGGCGGCGCTGCCGGACGTGCCGCAGGTCGCCGTCTTCGACACCGCGTTCCACACCACCCTGCCCGAGGCCGCCGCGACCTACGCGATCGAGCGGGACACCGCCGAGCGGTACGGCATCCGGCGCTACGGGTTCCACGGCACCTCGCACGCGTACGTGTCGCGGCGCACCGCCGAACTGCTCGGCCGCCCGTACGCCGAGGTGAACACGATCACCCTGCACCTCGGCAACGGCGCGAGCGCCTGCGCGGTGGCCGGCGGCCGGAGCGTGGCGACCTCGATGGGGATGTCCCCGCTGGAGGGCCTGGTGATGGGCACCCGCAGCGGCGACCTGGACCCGACCGTGATCTTCCACCTGCGCCGCGAGGGCGGGCTCTCCGTCGACGAGATCGACGACCTGCTCAACCACCGCAGCGGCCTGCTCGGACTGACCGGCGCCAACGACATGCGCGAGGTGCTCGCCCGCCGGGCGGACGGCGACCCGGCAGCGGCGCTCGCCTTCGACGTCTACTGCCGGCGGATCACCGGCTACGTGGGGGCGTACTACGCGCTGCTCGGCCGGGTGGACGCCGTCACCTTCACCGCCGGCGTGGGCGAGCACGCCGCGCCGGTCCGCGCCGCCGCCCTGGCCGGCCTGGAGCGGCTCGGCATCGCGGTGGACCCCGAACGCAACGCCGGCTCCGGCGACCGGGTCATCTCGCCGGAGGGCGCCGAGGTGACCGTCTGCGTCGTCGGCACCGACGAGGAACGCGAGATCGCCCTACAGACCCGCGCGGTGGTCGAGGCCACCGCCTGACCGCCCAGGCCGCAACGGCAAGCGCCCGTCGCGCCGGCGAGCCTGTCGCTGGCCGATGGGTCGAGTCCGCGCGCCAATGCCGTCGGCCTCAGCGGCGGGCCTTGCCCCGCCGCCGGGCGGCCCGGGTACGCCGGACGCGGTCGCGCCCCGGCCTCCGCCGGGGCGGTGCGGGGGCGGGCCGGTCGAGCATCCCCGTCGGAACGAGGGCCGCGAAGAGGAAACCCCCGCCCAACGCCGCACCCAGCAGCCCGAACGGGACGCCGCCCCAGGAGTTGAGGAAGAAGACCGAGTCGTCGGTGTTGCCGTTGGCGGCCACGAACTCCGCCGGGCGCTCCGGATCGACCCAGAGCATCATCTCCGCCGGGGGGTCCTCGGTACAGCCGCCCGCCGAGCCGCAGAGGATGCGCTCGTTGTGCTGGACGCCGCCGTACTCGTACCAGACCTGGACGGTGTCGGTGCCGCCGCCGCGTCCGACGGTGTCGCGGCGGTCGCTCACCGTGGCCCGCACCGGGATGCCGTCCGCCCGCAGCCGCTCCGCCTTGGCGTGCAGGTGCCACTTGTACGCCCCGATGGCCACCGCGTACGTCAGGCCCGCGAGCAGCAGTACCAGGCCGAGGGCGGCACTGCCCCGGTGGACGCCGCGAAGACCGGAGCGGAGCCTCCGCCACCGCCCCGGGCCCGCCGCCGGCTCCGGGTTTTCCCTCGGCAGCTCCCCCGCGCCCGGCTCAGGGCTTACCGTCGGCGGCTCCCCCGCGCCCGGCTCCGGGCCTCCAGGCGGCGCCACGCCGCTCAGCCCAGCGCGAGCCAGGCGAGGAGGGCGACCAGCACGACCGCGACGACCACCGCGCCGACGAGCAGCGGCGTCCGGGACGCGCCGGTCGGTGCCTCGGGCTCGGCGGTGTGGGCGTAGGCGCGGAACGCCTCGGTGTTGCCGCTCGGGTCGGTGCGGTTCTCAGGCATGGCGGTGACCCTAGCCAAGCCGGTTGCGCGCCGCCGTCCCCGGCGCGCGTCCCGGGGTCAGGTCCAGCCGGCCGGTGGAGACGATCCGCCCGGGTGGTGAGGGCGTCCGGTCCGGACGGCGGGACCACTGCGGGCCGCCGGGCACCTACCGTGAATCCGTGGGGACAAGGCGGCTGGTCGCCGTGCTGATGACGACGTTGCTGGCCGGTTGCGCCCCGGCGGGAGCCGCCGCGCCCGGCACACCGCCGGCCCGCCCGGCGCCCGTGGCCGCCTACGCCGTCGGCGTACGCACGTTCACCGTCGACCCGACCTCGGCGCGTCCCCTGCCGGTGACCGTCTGGTACCCGGCGGAGGGCGACGCGGTGGCCGCCGGGCGCTTCCCCGTGGTGGTCTACAGCCACGGGCTGCACAGCCTGCCCGAGCTGCACGCCGGCCTGACCGCGCGCTGGGCCGCCGCGGGGTTCGTGGTCGCCGCCCCGGCCTACCCGCACACCCGGCGGGGCGCGGCCCGGTTCAGCCGTGCCGACGTACGCCACCAGCCGGCCGACGGCTGGCGGCTGATCCGGCACCTGACGCGGCTCGACGCCCGCGCCGGAGACCCGCTCGCCGGGCACCTCGACGTCACCCGGGTCGCCGCCGCCGGCCACTCGGCGGGCGGCTTCACCACGGCCGGCATGTTCACCTCCGGACGCTCGGGGCGGCTACGGGCCGGCATCGTGATCGCCGGTGGCGGAACGGCCGGCAGCTTCGCCGGTCCGGCGGCCCCGCTGCTCTTCGTGCACGGTACGGCGGACAAGATCGTGCCGGTGACGGTCGGCCGCGCCGCGTACCAGCGCACGACCGGCCCCACCGCGTTCCTGAGCCTGCTCGGGCAGGGCCACGGCGAGTACCTGAACCCGGGGCGGCCCGGCTTCGACCAGGTCCTGGCCACCACGACGGACTTCCTCCGCTGGACGCTCTACGGCGACCCGGCCGCCGGCCGCCGCCTGCCCGGCGACGCCCGCCGCCCCGGCGTGACGCTCTACGAGACCCGCCCCGCCCGCTGACCACCGCGTCGATCCCCGGCGGGCGGGGGCGGGCCGCGAGGCACAATCGTTCCCATGCCGCGTCGTGTCACCCCCGCCCTGTTCGCCTCCGCACTGCTCACCGCCGGTCTGGTCGGCTGCTCCGACGACGCCGGGCCGGCCCCGCAGGCGGCAGGCTCCCAGGCGGCCCCGCAGGTGACGGCCTCGGCGCCGCCCGCACAGGCGGCCGGCCCCACCCCGCAGGTGCCCGTCGGCACCGCACCCGAGAAGGCCTTCGCCGTCGGCGTACGGCAGCTGAAGCTGAACCGCGACGGGAAGCGCCCGCTGCCGGTGACCGTCTGGTACCCGGCGGCCGGAAAGCCCGGCGGGCAGCCGGAGCGGTCGGCGGACGCCGCCACGGGGAAGTTCCCCGTGGTGATGTTCAGCCACGGGTTGAGCGCCCGGCCGGCCGACTACGAGACGCTACTCACCCGCTGGGCGGCGGCCGGGTTCGTGGTGGCCGCGCCGACCTTCCCGCACACCGCCCGGGGTGGCGACGGCAACGTGCTCGACGTGCTCAACCAGCCGGCCGACGTGTCGTACGTGCTGACCCAGGTCCTCGCCCTCGACGGCAAGGCCGGCGACCCGCTGCGCGGCCGGCTGGCCACGGACCGGGTGGCGGCGGCCGGGCACTCGGCCGGCGGGGTGACCACCATCGGCCTGTTCACCGCCGGCCGGGACGAACGGCTGGACGCCGGGGTCGTCTTCGCCGGCACGGCGCTCGGCGTCGGCACCGCCTTCGCGGGCGCCGCCGCCCCGCAGCTCTTCGTGCACGGCGAGGCCGACGAGGTGGTCGAGTACGCCGCCGGCAAGGCCGCCTACGACCGGGTGCCCTGGCCGAAGGCGATGCTGAGCCTGCCGAAGGGCGACCACGGCCGGGCGCTGCTCAGCGACGGCGCCTCGCTGCGGGTGGTCTCGGACACCACTGTCGAGTTCCTGCGCTGGTCGCTCTACGGCGACCAGGCCGCCAAGGGCCGCATCCCCACCGACGCCGCCCGCGACGACGTCGCCACCCTCGACAACCGCCTCTGACCGACGGCGGCCTCCCTGCCCAGGGGAGGCCCACGGCGACACCGACGGCGGCCTCCCCGACCAGGGAGGCCACCGGCGACGGCGGGACTCAGGCGGTGTGGTCGACGACGACCTTGCCGAAGACGTCGCCGGAGTGCAGGCGGGCGAAGGCGTCGGCGACCTCGCTGAACGGGAGCACGGAGTCCACCACCGGGCGCACGCCGCGCTCGGCGCAGAACGCGAGCAGGGCGGCCAGCTCGTCGGGGGTGCCCATCGAGGTGCCGAGGATCTCCAGCTGCATGGCGAAGACCCGGCGCAGGTTGACCTTCGGCTCGTGTCCCGAGGTGGCGCCGGAGACCACGATCCGGGCCATCGGCGCGGCGGACTTCAGCGAGTGGTCGAAGGTGGCCGCGCCGACCGTCTCGATCACCACGTCGACCCGCTCCGGCAGCCGGGCGCCAGGCTCGACGGCGGTGGCGCCCAGCTCGGCGATCCGTTCCCGCTTGGCGGCGTCGCGGCTGGTCGCGTACACCCGCTTGCCCATCGCGGCGGCGAGCGCGACGGCCGCGGTGGCCACGCCCCCGCCAGCGCCCTGCACCAGCACGGCGTCGCCCTCGTCGACCCGGCCCACGGTGGTCAGCATCCGCCACGCGGTCAGCCAGGCCGTCGGCAGGCAGGCCGCGTCGGCCGCCGCCAGTCCCGCCGGCAGGGCCAGCAGGTTCGACCGGGGTACGGCGACCCGCTCGGCCAGCGTGCCGGGGAAGTGCTCCGAGAGGATGGAGATGCCGCGCGGGTCACCCGGGGTGGGGATCACCGGGTAGACGACGACCTCGTTGCCGTCCGGGTCCACGCCGACGGCGTCGCAGCCGAGGATCATGGGCAGCTGCTCGGCGCGCAGCCCCACCCCCCGCAGGGACCAGAGGTCGTGGTGGTTGAGGGAGCTGGCCCGCACCTGCACGGTCACCCAGTCGTCGGCCGGGTGGGTCGGCTCGGGCTGCTCGCCGACGGTGAGCGCGGCGAGCGGGTTGGCGTCGTCGAAGCGGGAGGCGAAGGCGGCACGCATGATCGGCACGGTAACAAGCCGAGCCCCCGACAAGAAGGGCACCGACGTGTAGGGAAGGGCTCCTTCCTGTCGCCTGGGCGACAGGAAGGAGCCCTTCCTTGAACTTTCAGCGGGTGACGCCGTCGCGGCGGGCGGCCTCGGCGACCGCCTCGGCCACCGCGGGGGCGACCCGGGGATCGAGCGGGGACGGGACGATCGCCTCCGCGGTGAGCGACTCGGCCACCACGCCTGCGATCGCGTCGGCGGCGGCGACCTTCATCCCCTCGGTGATCCGGGTGGCCCTGGCGTCCAGCGCGCCCCGGAACACACCCGGGAAGGCCAGCACGTTGTTGATCTGGTTGGGGTAGTCGCTGCGGCCGGTGGCGACGACCGCCACGTGCCGGGCGGCCACCTCGGGGTGCACCTCGGGCGTCGGGTTCGCCAGGGCGAAGACGATGCCGCCGGGGGCCATGCCGGCGACCGCCGCCTCGGGGATCTGCCCGCCCGAGACGCCGATCAGCACGTCCGCGTCGCGCAGCGCCTCGGTGATGTCGCCCTCGCGACCGTCGGCGTTGGTGGCCGCCGCCAGCTCGGCCTTGGTGCCGGTCAGTTCGGGCCGGTGCCGGCCGATGATCCCCTTGGAGTCGCAGACCACCACCTGGTCGGGGTTCACGCCGCCGGCGATCAGCATCTTCGTCACCGCGACCCCCGCCGCGCCGGCGCCGCTGACCGTCACCCGCAGGTCGCCGAGCTTGCGGTCGAGCAGCCTGGCGGCGTTGCGCAGGGCGGCCAGCACGACGATCGCGGTGCCGTGCTGGTCGTCGTGGAAGACCGGGATGTCCAGGGCCTCGTCGAGCCGGCGCTCCACCTCGAAGCAGCGCGGGGCGCTGATGTCCTCCAGGTTGATCCCGCCGAACGACGGGGCCAGCGCCCGCACCACCGCCACGATCTCGTCCACGTCCTGCGTGTCCAGGCAGACCGGCACCGCGTCGACGCCGCCGAACTGCTTGAACAGCACCGCCTTGCCCTCCATCACCGGCAGCGAGGCGCGCGGGCCGATGTTGCCGAGCCCGAGTACGGCCGAGCCGTCGGTGACGACCGCGACGGTGTGCGACGCCCAGGTGTAGTCGTCGGCGAGCGTCGGGTCGGCGGCGATCGCCTCGCAGACCCGGGCCACACCCGGGGTGTACGCGAGGGAGAGGTCCTCGCGGCTGGTCAGCGGGACGGTCGAGGCGACGGCCATCTTGCCGCCCCGGTGCAGCCGGAAGACGGGATCAGCGGGGTCCACGGTGGAGGATGACATGGTGACTCCAGGATCTGTCGAGCAGACGGGGCGGCCGGCGCGGACGCGAGGTGAGGCGCCGAGCGGCGGCACGCGGTGCGGGGGTCACCCGGGCACGTCTGGAGCATAGTGTCGCCACCGTCACACCGGTGTGAGCGGGGTCATATCCGCTGTGGGCGCACCCGGGCGGGCCGGGGCCAGTAGCGGGCCACCACGCGGCCCCGCACGTCGGCCACCCCGTACGCCCGGGAGTCGTCGGTGACCAGGTCGTTGTCGCCGCGCAGCCACCACCCGCCGTCCTGGACGCGGATCGCGCGCTTGACCACGAGCAGGTCGGGGCGGCTGCGGAAGACCGCGACCACGACGTCGCCGGGGCGGACCGCCCGGCCGCCGGGGCGGACCAGCACCGCGTCGCCGTGCCGCAGCGTGGGCGACATGGACGGACCGGTCACCAGTACGGCGGTCAGCGGCCACCGCAGCCGGGGGGCCACCGTCGGGTGATCGGTCCCCATCGGTTTCCCCTCCACCCGGCCTCCCCGGAGCGCGTCCAGGAGTAATGTCGTCTTGGATCATCGCAAACTTCCCATGGAGGATCCTGATGCGACTTCCGCGCATCCTTACGCCCCGCGTGACCGCCAGCGCCCACTGCGACCTGCCCTGCGGCGTCTACGACCCGGCCCAGGCCCGGATCGAGGCCGAGTCGGTGAAGGCGATCTGCGAGAAGTACCAGGCCAACACCGACCCCGAGTTCCGCACCCGCGCCATCCTGATCAAGGAGCAGCGCGCCGACCTGGTGAAGCACCACCTGTGGGTGCTGTGGACCGACTACTTCAAGCCGGCCCACTTCGAGAAGTACCCGCACCTGCACCAGCTGTTCAACGAGGCCACCAAGCTGGCCGGCGCCGCCGGCGCGAAGGGCGGCACCGACCCGTCCAAGGCCGACGAGCTGCTCCAGAAGATCGACGAGATCTCCAAGATCTTCTGGGAGACCAAGCAGGCGTGACCCTCTCCGGTCCGCCGACGATCCGGCCGGCACGTCCCCAGGGCGTGCCGGCCGTCGTCGTCATGGCGCACGTCATGGCCGGGCCCGGACCCGCTCCCACCAGCCGGGCGGGGCGCGCTGACGGGTCCCGCGGGCGGGAACGTGGCGGTCCCCACACGTTCGGGCGACCGAGCGGGTAGAGTCCCCGACCGGGGGGATGAGTGGTGACTCAACTGACCGGGCAGCCGACGACCGACGACGACGTCGTGCACCTCACCGTGCCCGCGGACGGGGGCTACCTCGGGGTGCTACGTACCGCCACCGCGGGGCTCGCGGCGCGGCTGCAGTTCGCCCTCGACGAGATCGAGGACCTGCGCATCGCCGTCGACGAGGCGTGCGCGATGCTGCTCGCCATCGCCACCCGCGACGCGGAGCTCGACTGCCGCTTCGCGGTCACGGACGACGCGCTCACCGTGGAGGTGACCGTGCCGACGGTCCGCGGCGCGACGCTCCCCGCCGAGTCGTCCTTCGCCTGGAAGGTGCTCACGGCGCTGACCACGGCGGCGGCCGCGACGGCCTCCGACGGTCGGGCCACCATCTCGCTGCTCACCCGCCGCGCCTCCGGCTACTGACCGGCCGCCCGTCCGGCGCCTGGCCGCGCGGGCCCGGCGGGGTCACTCGAAGCCGAGCGCCCGGGTGGTGGGGGTGCTCACCAGCAGAGCGGTCATCCCGAGGCCGAGCGCCATCAGCGGTACGCCGAGCCACCCCATCCCGCCCTGGACCATGAACCAGCCGATGGGCAGCAGCATCAACTGGAGCACGATCGCCGGGGCCCGGGCTCCCGCCTTCCGGTGCGCCAGCGCGCCGCCCAGCGCCCAGAGGGCCGCCGCCGCGCCGATGGCGAACGCGGTCACGAGCAACGCCGACGTGAGGTCGGTGGTCGTGGCGGTGAGATCGGCCCAGAGCAGCCACGCGGCGACCAGTCCCACGGCGACCGCCTCGGCCCGCAGCAGCCGGACCGCCCAGCTGAGGGTGGCGGGGATCGGGTCGGAGTCGATGGTCACGCGCGCCACGATACCCGTGGTGGCGCGCGGTACAGTGCCGCCCATGCGGGCCGTCCTGGTGGTCAATCCGAAGGCCACCACCACCAGCGAGCGCAGCCGGGACGTCCTGGTCCGGGCACTGCGCAGCGAAGTCGACCTGTCCGTGCGCTACACCCGGCGGCGGGGGCACGCGACCGACCTGGCGCGCGAGGCGGCCGAGGAGGGCGTCGACGTCGTCGTGACGCTCGGTGGCGACGGCACGGTCAACGAGGTCGTCAACGGCCTGATGGCGGCGCAGCCGCCGACCATCCCCGCCAGCACCACGCCGGCCGAGCGGCTGCCCGCCCTGGCGACCGTGCCGGGGGGCTCGACCAACGTCTTCGCGCGGGCGCTGGGCCTGCCCCGGGACTGGCCGGACGGGACCAGCATGATCCTGGAGGGCCTGCGGCTGGGCCGCTACCGGACGATCGGGCTCGGCCGGGCCGACGACCGCTACTTCACCTTCTGCGCGGGCTTCGGCCTCGACGCGGCCGTCATCCACCGGGTGGAGCAGGCCCGCCGGCGGGGCCGGGTCTCGACGCCCGCGCTCTACTTCCGGTCCACCGCGGCCCAGTACTTCCTCAACTCCGACCGCCGCCATCCGGCGATCAGCCTGGAGCGCCCGGACGAGTTGCCGGAGGGCGAGCTGGCGACGGTCATCATCCAGAACACCGCGCCGTGGACGTACCTGGGCGACCGCGAGGTCAACCCGAACCCGGAGGCGTCGTTCGACCTGGGCCTGGACGTGCTCGCCCTGCGGCAGCTCCGGGTGGCCAGTACGACACGCACGGTGACGCAGTTCTTCTCCCGGACCCCGGATCCGCACGGCCGCCAGGTGCTGCGGCTGCACGATGTCGCGGAGTTCACCCTGGTCTCGGCCCGTCCGCAGGCGTTCCAGCTCGACGGCGACTACCTTGGCGAGCGGGAGAAAGTCAGATTCACATCCATTCCCGCCGCACTGAGAGTAATCTGCTAGGTCTCGGGTACTGCCCTAGGTCGACGCGGCCGCGACACCGGACCGATGCGACGGCCGCCACACCGAGGGGCTGTGCCGGAAATGTCAGCAATGTCACGCGGACTGTACTATATTGATCCTCGACAGTGGTACGCCGGGTAACCAGGAAGGTGCTGGAATCCGGACAAAGGGGTTGTGGGCTTGCTCACCGCCCGGAGTTTTTCCGAGCGTCACCCTTGACATCCCGGGCGTTCGTGAAAGTATTCACAAGCGAACTTGAGTTACCGGGACATTGTTTGGATAGGCTCGTCAGGTTGAGCTGTTCCAGCAGGTCCGCGGGGCCGACACAGCCTGCTCACGCACTGCCGAATAGGCGTACGCGAACCGTCACCATTCGGCGCTGCGGATGCATATAGGAAAAGCAACAGAAGCAATCTCTGCCACCCACCCAGAATGAGGAGTGTTGCCGCCATGGACTGGCGTCACCATGCTGTCTGCCGCGACGAGGACCCGGAGCTGTTCTTCCCGATCGGGACGTCCGGGCCGGCTCTCCTGCAGGTCGAGCAGGCCAAGGCCGTCTGCCGGCGCTGCTCCGTGACCGACCAGTGCCTGCAGTGGGCGCTGGAGTCCGGTCAGGACGCCGGCGTCTGGGGCGGGATGAGCGAGGAGGAGCGGCGGGCTGTCAAGCGCCGCGGTGGCCTCCGGGTGCTGCGCGCTCACTCCGCCTGATCCCCAACGCACCAGTCAGTACGCCCCGGCCGGGTACGCCCGCCGGGGCGTACTGCTGTCCGGTGGCCGTACCGGTGATCCGGCCTCCGGTCACGACCCGGCCGTGAGCCCAGCCACCCGGCTCGCCGCGTCCACGCGCCGCAGGACCAGCTCGGCCAGCTCCGGCGCGTCGGTCAGCGGGGCGGACACCGCCACCGCACCGGCGCCCCGCGCCGCCGTGGCGACGGCGTCGTGGAACAGGCCCGGAGCCAGGAAGTACGCCGACACCGCCACCCGCCCGGCGCCCCGGGCACGCAGCCGCGCCACCGCCGCCGCGACAGCCGGCGGGGCCGCCGAGGCGTACGACACGCGGGTGGGCACGCCGAGACCGGCGCGCAGCGCGGCGGCCACCCGGCCCACCGACCCGCGCGCCCGGGCGTCCCTGGTGCCGGCCGCGGCCAGCACCAGTCCGTCGAAGCGCCCCGCCCCCGCCTCCCCCAACCTCCGGTGCAGGCCCGCCAGCAGAGCGGCGTCCACCGCCCCGTCGGCCGGGCCGAGCACGTCGGTCACCCGTACCGCGATCGGGGACCCCGACTCCCGGGCGGCCGCGACCGCCGCCGGGACGTCCACCCGCCGGTGGTACGCCGCCGTGAGCAGCAGCGGCACCAGCACGGCCCGGGGGTGCCCGGCGGCGGCCAGGTTCCGCAGCACGGTCGCCGGCCCCGGTTCGGTGTGGTCCAACCAGCTCGCCAGCACCGGCGTGCCCGGCCGGGCGGCCGACACGGCCCGGGCCAGCGCCCGGGTCGCCTCGGCGGCCCTCGGGTCCCGGCTGCCGTGGGCGACCAGGACCACCGGGTCGGCCGCCTCCGACGGCCCGACCGGCCGCCACGCCCCGGCCGCCCCTGACGACCCGGGCGTTCCCCACGCGGGAGAGCCCGGGACCGGCCCGGTCAGACGTGCAGGCCGCACTCGGTCTTCTCGAACATCGCCCAGCGGCCGGCCCGGGGGTCCTCCCCCGCCTTCGTGCGGCGGGTGCAGGGCCAGCAGCCGATCGAGCCGTAGCCCTGCTTGAACAGCTCGTTGACCGGCACGTTCCAGCGGGCGACGTAGGCGTCCACGTCGGCCTGCCGCCAGGCCGCGATCGGGTTGACCTTGACCTTGCCCCGGCGCGCGTCGAAGGTCACCACCGGCGTGTTCGCCCTGGTCGGCGACTCGTCCCGGCGGAGCCCGGCGGCCCAGGCGTCGTAGCCGGCGAGCGCCCGCTCCAGCGGCTCCACCTTGCGCAGCTGGCAGCAGTCGTCCGGAGCCTTGTTGAACAGGCGCGGGCCGTACTGGCCGTCCTGCTGGCCCACGGTCAGGCGCGGCCGGATCGAGCGCACGTTCACCGGCAGCGTCCGGGCCACCTCGTCGCGGACCCGGAGCGTCTCCGGGAAGTGCAGGCCGGTGTCGAGGAAGACCACGTCCACCCCCGGGGCGACCCGGGAGACCAGGTGGGCCAGCACGGCGTCGGCCATCGAACTGGTGACGCAGAACCGGGCGCCGAAGGTCTCGGCCGCCCAGCGCGCGATCTCCAGCGCCGGCGCGCCCTCCAGGTCCCGGCCGGCCGCCTCGGCCAGCGCGCGCAGCTCGTCGGGGTCGCGCCGGGCCGCGTCGGCCGGAGCCGGAGCGCCCAGGCCGACCAAACCCAGACCCGCCGCCGAGACGAGACCGGGCCGGTCGCCCGTGCCCCCGCTCACCGGGCCACCGCCCGGCCGAGCAGGCCGGTGAACTTCACCGTGAACACCCGGGCGCACGCGTGGCACTCCCAGGCGCCGTGGCCGGCCTCACTCGGCCGCAGGTCCTCCTCGCCGCAGTACGGGCAGTACAACGGCGCGGAACGGGTCTCGCTCATCGCGTCACCTCGCTTCGCTCGGCACCGCGATGAGGCCCCACGACACCGCTGATTCGCTCGCTTCGATCGCTCATCGGAGTTCCTCCTCGTCGACCCTGATCACCCAGTTGGCGAACGTCTCGCCCGTCTCCCGGCCGGCCAGGTAGCGCCGGGCCAGCCGCTCCACGTACGCCGGAAGCTCCTCGGCGGTGGTCTTCAGACCGCGCAGCTTGCGGCCGAACCCGGCCGTCTGTCCCTCGGCCATGCCGAGCCCGCCGCCGAGGTGGACCTGGAAGCCCTCCACCTGCCGGCCGTCCGGGCCGACAACGAGCTGGCCCTTGAGGCCGATGTCGGCGACCTGGGTGCGGGCGCAGGCGTTGGGGCAGCCGTTGAGGTGGATGGAGATGTCGGCGTCGAAGTCGCGCAGCCGCTCCTCCAGCCGGGCCACCAGTTCCTCGCCGCGCGCCTTGGTCTCGACGATGGCCAGCTTGCAGTACTCGATGCCGGTGCAGGCCATCGTGCCGCGCCGCCAGGCCGACGGCTGCGCCTCCAGGCCGATCCCGCGCAGCTCGCGCACCAGCGAGTCGGTCCGCTCCGGCGCCACGTCCAGCACCAGCAGCTTCTGGTACGGGGTCAGCCGCACCCGCCCGCTGCCGTGCGCCTCGACCACGTCGGCCAGGCGGGCGAGCTGCCCGCCGGATACCCGGCCCACCACCGGGGCAGCCCCGACGTAGTTGCGCCCGTCGCGCTGCGGGTGCACCCCGATGTGGTCCACCGGCCGGTCGGGCAGCTGCGGGGCCGGACCGTCGAGCAGCGCCCGCCCCAGGTACTCCTTCTCCAGCACCTCGCGGAACTTCTCCACGCCCCAGTCGGCGACCAGGAACTTCAGCCGGGCGCGGTTGCGCAACCGGCGGTAGCCGTAGTCGCGGAAGATGCCGACCACGCCCGCCCAGACGTCGGGCACCTCCTCCAGCGACACCCAGACGCCGAGCCGCTTGGCCAGCATCGGGTTCGTGGACAGGCCGCCGCCGACCCAGACGTCGAAGCCCGGCCCGTGGTCCGGGTGGTCCACCCCGAGGAAGGAGATGTCGTTCGCCTCGTACGGGGTGTCGACGAGCCAGGAGATGGAGGTCTTGAACTTGCGCGGCAGGTTGGAGTACGCCTTGTCGCCCACGTAGCGGCGGACGATCTCGTCGACCGCCGGCGTCGGGTCGAGCAGTTCGTCGCGGGCCACCCCGGCGACCGGGCTGCCCAGCACCACCCGCGGGCAGTCGCCGCACGCCTCGGTGGTCTGCAGGCCGACCGACTCCAGGCGGCGCCAGATCTCCGGCATGTCCTCGACCCGGATCCAGTGGTACTGGATGTTCTGCCGGTCGGTGATGTCGGCGGTGTCCCGGGCGAACTCGCGGGAGATGTCCGCGACCACCCGCAGCTGCGGCAGGGTCAGCTCGCCCCCGTCCACCCGGACCCGGAGCATGAAGAACTCGTCCTCCAGCTCGTGCGGCTCCAGCACGGCCGTACGGCCGCCGTCGATGCCCGCCTTGCGCTGGGTGTAGAGGCCCCACCAGCGGAAGCGGCCACGGAGGTCCTGCGGATCGATCGAGGCGAACCCCTGGTGGGCGTAGATGTTCTCGATCCGGGCCCGTACGTTCAGCGGGTCGTCGTCCTTCTTGATCCGCTCGTTGGGGTTGAGCGGCTCGCGGTGACCGAGCGCCCACTGACCTTCACCTCGGGGCCGGCGGGGGGTCCGGGCCGGTCGGGGGGACGTCGGGTCCCCGGCCCGGGCCGGGATGCTGCTGACCGCCATGGCGGCGTCCTCCGTTGTCTGCGGTGCCTCGGGAACACGCAAGGCGCGCGGCCGACCCGTCGGAACGGGCTGGCGACAACGGTGTCGGAACAGCCGGCGCGCGGCGCGCCCGAGACAGAGTGGTCGGGCGTCGTCAGTGGGCCGGACAGATCGCGCTGCGCACGCGGCCGTAGTCGACGTGGCGACGAGCCACGAAGCGGCGGACGACAGCGGCGGTCATGGAAGTCATGCTGCCACACGCGAGGGGGGCCGGCCAACGAGTGCGTGCGGGATCCCACATCACGGGCCACACCCCACCCACGGTCGGTCTGGTGGAACGGGTGCAGCGCCAACGCGGCGAGACTGGGCCGGGGGCCGGGCTCTACCGGCAGTCGCTGCGCGAGATCCTGCCCCATTTCGTGGCCGCGTGCGGGGAGCACGGGGTGGCTGTCGAGGGCTGACGCCGGCCCTGATCGGCGGATCGGCGGATCGGGCGGCCGGACTGTGTGACGCTGCGGTGTGTGACCGGTTCCGCTGACCCGCCCGGCGAGCCCGTCCCGCCGCCGGGCGAGGGGACGGGCGGGCCTACGAACGAGGCGACGGGCGCGCCGGGCCACACGGGCCGGCTGATCTGGATCGCGCCGACGCTGCTCACCCTGGCTGTCGTGCTGACCGGGATCGACCACGCGCAACTGTGGCGCGACGAGTTGGCCACCTGGAGCGCGGCGAGCCGGTCGCCCGGGGACCTCGTCCGGCTCGCCGGCACCATCGACGCCGCCACCAGCCCCTACTACCTGTTCATGCACGCCTGGGTGGCCGTCTTCGGCGACTCGGTGGCCGCGCTGCGGCTGCCCGCCGCGCTGGCCATGGCCGCCACGGCCGGGCTGACCGCGCTCCTCGGGCAGCGGCTGCTCGGTGCCCGGGCCGGGCTGCTCGCCGGGCTGCTCTTCGCGATGCTGCCGGGCACCTCGCGCTACGGCCAGGAGGCCCGCCCGTACGCGCTGGCCACGCTCTTCGCCGTGCTGGCGACCCTGCTGCTGGTCGCGGCGCTGACCCGGCCGGGTTGGGGCCGCTGGGCCGGGTACGCCGCCGCCGTGGCCGCGCTCGGCCTCGTCCACCTGGTCGCGCTCACCCTGCTCGCCGCCCACGCGGTGGCGGTGTTCGCCGCTGCCCGCGACCGGCCGCCGAACCGCCCGCTGCGCTGGGTGCTCGCCCTGGTGCCGGCGGCGCTGCTGTTGGCACCGCTGGTGTTGCTGGCCAGAGGGCAGCGGTCCCGGCAGCTCGGCTGGGTGGACACCGCCCGGCTGACCGACCTGACGACGCTGCCGACCGGGGTGGCGCAGAGCGGGGTGGTGGGGGGTCTGCTGCTCGGCCTCGCGGCGCTCGGCGCGGCACGCCTGGGCCGGCGCGCCCTGCTGCCCGGGCTCGCCGTGCTGCTGCCCGTGCTGCTGCTCTTCGCCGCGGGGCTGGTCGTACCGCTCTGGGTGCCCCGGTACCTCGTCTTCGTGGTGCCCTTCGCCTGCCTGCTCGCGGGCGCGGCGCTGGCGACGGTGCCGCTGCCGCCCGCGCTGGCCGTCGTCGCCCTGGCCGGGCTGCTCGGGCTGCCCGACCAGGCGGCGCTGCGGCGTACCCACGAGTGGCCGCGCAGCGCGACGGTGGACTACCGGGGTGCGGCCCGGATCGTCGCCGACGGTCAGCGGCCGGGCGACGCGGTCGTCTACTCCCCCCGGGAGAGCTGGCTCTTCCTCGATCTGGGTTTCGCGTACCACCTGGGCGACCGTCGGCCCCGCGACGTGCTGGTGACGCAGGACCAGGCCCGCCGGGGCGACCTGTGGGCCGCCGAGTGCGCCCGCCCGGCCGAGTGCCTGGCCGGCGCGGAACGGGTCTGGCTGGTCGTGGCCGGCCGCCGCGACGATCCGCTGGCCGCCGTCGCAGGTGCCAAGGGCGACGCGCTGCGCGCCGGCTACACCGTCGAACGGGTCTGGCCGCGCCCGGGACTCACCGTCGCCCTGCTCACCCGCTGACCAACCCGCCCCGGCCTCGCGTCGGTGCGTCCGCGATCAGCCGGCGGGACGGCCCTCGGGGGCGTTGCGCACCAGCGGGACGACGAGCGTCGCCTCGGTGCCGCCCTTCGCGCCGTCGCGCAGCTCGATGGTGCCGCGCAGCTCGCCGGTGACCAGCGCGCGGACGATCTGCAAGCCGAGGTTGCCGCTCCGCTCGGCGTCGAAGTCGGGCGGCAGTCCGCGCCCGTTGTCGGTGACCGAGACGTGCAGCATCTTGCGGAACCGGTGCGCCGACAGCACCACCTCCGGCTCGACCGGACCGGCCGCCTCCGCCACCGGCGCTCCCGGGGCGGGCGGCCCGGCCTCGGCCGGGGCGGGGGTTCCGGGGCCGGACGGGCCGGCGGGCGTCTCGGCGGCCGGCGGGAAGCCGTGCTCGACGGCGTTGAGCAGCAACTCGTTCAGCACCATCACCAGCGACGTGGCGACCTCGGCGGGCAGCACGCCGAAGCTGCCCTCGCGCCGCATGCCGACCGTGGCCTCCGTCGCGGCCACCTCCGTGGCGGCGCTGGCCACCCGGTCGACGATGCCGTCGAACTCGACCGCCTCGTCGCTGGACATGGAGAGGGTCTCGTGCACCAGCGCGATGGAGGCGACCCGGCGTACCGACTCCTCCAGGGCGACCCGGGCCTCCGGCATGGACACCCGGCGGGCCTGGAGCCGCAGCAGGGCGGCGACGGTCTGGAGGTTGTTCTTCACCCGGTGGTGGATCTCCCGGATGGTGGCGTCCTTGGTGATCAGGGCGCGGTCGCGGCGGCGTACCTCGGTGATGTCGCGGACCAGCACCAGCGCGCCGATCGGCACCCCGGCGGGCATCAGCGGCAGGGCCCGGGTGAGCATCGTCGCGCCCCGCGCGTCGATCTCCCGGCGGGGCGGCGCCTCGCCGCGCAGCGCCGCGAGGATGCCGTTCGCCGCGTCCGTGCCCTCCAGCGGGTCGCTCGCCAGCCGGCGGTGCAGCGCCGCCAGGTCCTCGCCCACCAGGTGGGAGGCGTAGCCCAGCCGCCGGTACGCCGACTGCGCGTTCGGGCTCGCGTAGGTGACCTTGCCGCCGGCGTCGAGCCGGACCAGCCCGTCGCCGACGCGCGGGGCCGACGTGGTCTCCCCGGGATGGCGCGGCGGCGGGAAGGTCCCGTCGGCGATCATCTGGGCCAGGTCGTCGGCGGTGGTGAGGTAGTTCAGCTCCAGCTGGCTCGGGGTGCGCGCGGTGGAGAGGTTGGTGTCCCGCCCCACCACGGCGATCACCTCGCCGGCCTCCCCGTCGGTGGTGCGCAGCCGGACCGGGATCGCCTCGTGCCGGGCCGGTACGTCGCCGTACCAGACCGGGTCGCCCTCCCGCCAGATCCGGCCCTGCCGGTGGGCCACCTCCAGGTGGGCCACCTCGGGCCCGCCGACGATCCGCCCCACCTGGTCGTCCAGGTACGCGGTGGGCGCGGTCGTCGGCCGGACCTGGGCGACGCAGAGGAACGCGCCGTCACCGTCCACGGGCACCCAGAGCAGCAGGTCGGCGAAGGACAGATCGGACAGCAACTGCCAGTCGCCGGCGATCCGGTGCAGGTGGTCGATGTCGGCCGGGCGGAGGCGGGTGTGCTCCTCGGCGAGGTTGCGCAGCGTGGACACGTCGACCAGCGTGCCACGACGGGCGTCACATCGTCGCGGTGACCTTCTTCAGCCCGCGCGGCGCGTCCGGGTCCTCGCCCCGGGCGAGCGCCAGCGCCAGCGCCAGGCGCTGCAACGGCAGGATGTCCAGCAGCGGCGCGTGGCGCTCGTCGACCTCGGGAACGGCCATCCGGGTGGCGCCCTCGACGTCGGCGGAGCCGACCACCACCACGTCGGCGCGGCGCTCGCCGAGGCGGGGCAGCACCTCGCCCATCGACCGGCCGCCCGGCCCGGAGCCGACCACCGCGAGCACCGGCACGTCCGGGTCGGTCATGGCGAGGGGGCCGTGCAGCAGGTCGGCGCCGGAGAACGCGAGCGCCGGCAGGTAGGAGGTCTCCATCAGCTTCAGCGCGGCCTCGCGGGCGGTCGGGTACGCGTACCCCCGACCCGTGGTGACCAGCTGGCCGGCGAACCGGTAGCGGGGCGCGAGCTGGGTGGGGGTGGTGTCCTCCAGGGTGCGCGCGGCCAGCTCGGGCAGGGCGGCGAGCGCCTCGCGTTCGTCGGCGGGCAGCGCGCCGTCGCCGGCCCGGACGCCCTCGACGAGCATCAGCAGGGCGAGCAGCTCGGCGGTGTAGGTCTTGGTGGCGGCCACCGCGCGCTCGTGCCCGGCGGCGATGTCGACGCTGAGCTCGGCGACGCCGGCCAGCCGGGAGTCGGGCGCGTTGGTGACCGCGAGGGTGAGCGCGCCGGAGGCGCGGGCGGTCCGCAGCACCTCGGCGAGGTCGGGCGAGCCGCCGCTCTGGCTGACGCCGACGACCAGCGCGTCGGAGAGGTCCGGCTTCGCGCCGTAGAGGGTGACGACGCTGGGCGAGGCGAGGCCGGCGGGCAGGCCGAGCCGGATCTCGGTCAGGTACGCCCCGTAGAGGGCCGCGTGGTCGGAGGTGCCCCGGGCGGTGAAGACCACGTGCCGCGGGCGGCGTTCCGCGATGACCGCCGCCACCCGGGCAATCGCCCCGGCGTGTTCGGCGGAGAGCAGCCGCTCGTAGCCCGCCGGCTGCTCGTCGATGTCGGCCGCCATGCCGGCCCCTGCACGCGTCACGGAAACTCCTCCCACTGCGCGGTTGCCGCGCGTTTCCTGCTCAGTCTTGCACGTTTGAGCCGGCCTGAGCAATCGAACGAACAGTAGTGCGCAGATGATCACCATCTCGGCGCAACATCACCTAGGCTTGCCCGGCCCCACCGACCGACGAGCGAGAGGACGACGTGCCCGAGGACGACCGGTCGCTGTCCGCGGCGGAGGAACTTGCCCTGGCCCGCCTCGCCATGGACGACAACGACCTGGCACACGCGGCCGGTCACGTCGCCGCCGCGCTGGCCCAGGCCCCGACCCTGCCCGAGGTGCACGAGACCCTCGCCCGGCTCGCCGCCACCGACGGCGCGGGCGGCGTCGACCTCTTCCCGCTCCAGGGCCACGCCTTCGTCGGCGCCGTCGTGGCCCGCGCGCACCTGCTCGCCGCCGCCGGCCGGCCCGCCGAAGGGCTGGACCTGCTGGTCGCGGCGACCGGCCACGCGCCGGGGACGGACTGGGCCGGGGTGCCGTGGGTGACCACCCCGGAACTCGCCGAACGCCTCGAACCGGACCGGGCCGCCCGGATCCTCATGCAGGTCTGCGCCGCCGTGCCCGACCCGGTGCCCCGCGCCGGCCGGGCCGCCCTGGCCCCCTACCTCGCACTGGCCCGCAACGCGGTCACCGTCCACCCCGGGCACGGCCTGCTGCTGGGCGCGGCGTCCGCGCTGGCCAGGCGCGTCGGCGAGGTCGACCTGGCGATCCGCTGGGCCGCCCGGGGCGTACGCGCGGAGCCGTCGAAGATCGGCGAGGTGTGGCTCGGGTACGCGTACCGCAGCGCCGGGCGCACCCGGGAGGCGCTGGCGGCACTCGGCCGGGCCGTCGCGCACGACCCCGACGACCTCACCGTCTACGCCGACATCGCCGGCACGCTCGCCGACAACGGGCGGCTCGACGAGGCGCTCGACTGGATCGACCGGGCGCTGGCCCGGGACCCCTCCTTCGAGTGCGCCGTGCACACCGCGCACCGGCTGCGGCACCAGCGCGACGGCGACGTGGCGCACCTGGTCGCGCTCGCCGACTTCGTCCGGGACCACCCCGACGACACGCACGAGCACGGCGACCTGGCCGAGAGCTGCCGGGGCCGGCCCTGGCTCGGGCAGGTCACCCCGGCGACCGGACCGGTGGTGGACGCGCTGCGTCAGGCCGTCACCGACGAGCGCGTCGGCCTCGGCGCCGTACGCCTGGACCAGCCCCCGCCGCCCAGCGCGCTGCGTGCCGCCGCCACGGCCGCGCCCGGGCTGCGGATCGAGGTGGCCGGCGTGCCCGACCCGGACCCGCGCGAGCCCCGGCGGGCGACCGCCCGGCAGCTCTGGCGGCCCGACGGGACGACGGTCGTGCCCGCCGTGCCGGCGCCCTCACCGGAGGCGGCGGCGCGGCTGCGGCAGCTCGCCCACCCGGCGTGGCCACACCCGCCGGCGGCGTACGACGCGGCGGTGGGCCTGGCCACCCTGGAACTGGACGACCTGCTCGGCCTGCTGGCGCATCCCCCGGAGGCGCCGCCGACCGCGTTGGGCCGGGTACTCGGGCAGGACCCCTCGCTCTGGGTGCGCTGCGTCCAGGTGTGGGCGTGCCTGGGCCTGCTGCACCACCGCACCGACGAGCCGTGGGCGGAGTCGACCCGGCGCCGGGTGCTGCTGGACCTGGTCTGGGGGGTCGAGGACTGGGTCACCGAGGCGGCCCTGTTCGCCCTGGTCACCGCCGCCTGGGTCGACCCGGACGTGCGCGCCGACGTGGCCCGGGTGGTCACCGAGCGGCTGGCCGACGTGGCAGCGGTCGCCCGGGCCCGCCCGGCGCCGATCGCGTCGTCGCTGGCGCACCTGGCCCTGGCCAGCCCGGCCCTGGATCCGGAGACGGCGGCCCTGGCCACCGCGCTGACGGCCACCGCCCCGGTCCCCCGGCCGCGTTCCCGCCTGCGCCGCCTCTGGGGGTTGCTCAGGCGCCGGTGAGCCGTCGCCGCCGGCGCCTCACGCGCCGGTCAGCTCCAGCCGCAAGCCGAGCAGGTGCACCCCGTCCACCGGCGCCCAGTCCAGCTCGGGCACCCGTACGAAGCCGCGCCGCCGGTAGAGCCGCTGGGCGGAGGCGGCGAAGCCGTCGCGGACGCAGATGACGACGGCGGAGCAGCCCAGCTCGCTCGCCCGCGACACGCAGGCCTCGACCAGCGCCGCGCCGACGCCCCGCCCCTGCGCGGCCGGGTCCACCGCCAGCATCCGGAACTCCGCCTCACCCGCCCGGGACAGCTCGGCGTAGCGGCTGCCGGGCAGGACGAGGGTGACCGAGCCGAGCAGCTCGCCGGTGGCGTCGTCGACGGCGACGAGCACCTCGCCGTCGGTGGCCCGGGACGCCACGTCGGCGAGTACGGCGGCATAGCCGTGCTCGTTCTTCAGCTGGCCGTCCGCCTCGTACGCGGCCACCGTCAGCCGGGCCACCGCCGCGAAGTCGGCCGGCCCGGCCCGGCGTACCGAGAGGCCGGTCAATCGATCACCGCGATCAGGTCACCGTCCTGCACGACGTCGCCCTCGTTGACCGCGAGCTGCTTGACGACACCGTCGGACTCGGCGACGACCGGGATCTCCATCTTCATCGACTCCAGGATCACCAGGGTGTCCCCCTCGGACACGGTGTCCCCGGCCGACGCGACGACCTTCCAGACGTTCGCCACCATCTCGGCGCGGATCTCCTCGGCCATCTTCGGGCCCTCCCTCTCGCGGTTGCCTGCCGACGTATCCAATCATGCGGGCGACCGCCGGCGGGCGTGGAGCGGCGCGGGCCGGGCCGATGATCGACTCAGGGACGGTCCCCCGGCGGGTCGTGCGGCGTGGCGCGGCGTCGGCGGCCCCGGCGGACGACGGCGGGTGCCGGCCGCACTAGCATCAGCGGGTCGGACCCGGCGCCGGGAGGACCGGTGCGTGCACCGGCGCCGAGATCGTGCGCAGGCGGGATCCGACCATCACGAGGAGGTCACCATGGCGAAGAAGGCCCGCAAGAAGAAGGCCCGCAAGAAGAGCGGCGCGAACCACGGCAAGCGCCCCAACTCCTGACCGGCGGCCGGGCCCCACGGCCCGGCGTCGACCAGTCGGCGCAGACGCCGGTGGCCCGGGTCGTCACGACCCGGGCCACCGGCGTTGCTGTCCCCGGGGGCACCGACCTCGTCGGCTGCCGCACCCGGCCCGACCTCAGTCGGCAAGCTCCTTCGACTCGGTGCCCTCGAAGACGACCAGCTCGGTGAGGCGCAGCCGCAGCCGCTCCCGCAACTGGTCGGGCGCGGTCTCGTTGCCGCAGCAGCGGGCCACCAGCGCCCGCACCTCCTGCTCGATGCCGTACTCGCGCAGGCACGGGCCGCACTCGTCGAGGTGGTGCCGGATCAGCGTGCGCCGCTCCTCGGCGCACTCCAGATCCAGGTAGAGGTAGACCTCCGCGATGACCTCGCGGCAATCCGTCTCGTGCGGATCTCCACAGCTCATGTCAGACCTCCCGGCCGGCGGAAGCGGTCGAGCCCTTCTTCGACGCCGCGGCGCTGAAGCCCCGCTCTGCGGCGTACTGTTCGAGCAGCTTGCGCAGATTACGCCGGCCCCGGTGCAGACGCGACATGACCGTGCCGATCGGCGTGCCCATGATGTCGGCGACCTCCTTGTAGGAGAAGCCCTCGACATCCGTGAGGTAGACGGCCAGGCGGAACTCCTCCGGCAACTGCTGGAGGGCCTCCTTGACGTCGCTGTCCGGCAGCCGGTCCAGCGCCTCGGTCTCGGCCGAGCGCAGCCCGCTGGAGGTGTGCGACTCGGCCTCGGCGAGCTGCCAGTCGGTGATCTCGTCGGTCGGCGCCTGGATGGGCTGGCGCTGCCGCTTGCGGTAGGAGTTGATGTAGGTGTTGGTCAGGATCCGGTAGAGCCAGGCCTTCAGGTTCGTGCCCTGCTCGAACTGGTGGAAGGCGGCGTACGCCTTCAGGTAGGTCTCCTGGACCAGGTCCTCGGCATCCGCCGGGTTGCGGGTCATCCGCAGCCCGGCAGCGTAGAGCTGATCGACGAAGGGCATCGCGTCCCGCTCGAAGCGGGCCCTGCGCTCGTCCGTCTTCTCGGTGGTCAACCGCACATCCCCTCGCGTCGGATGCTTTCCCGCCGAGGATACGCGTACCGACGTGCCCGCAGATTCACTTCCGGCGGGTGTGCTCGTGCTCACCGTGTGCGTGCTCACCGCGGCCGGGCCGACCGGCGGCACCACCGCGGGCCAGTCCGGGCCGCCCAGCAGCCGTCGCAACTGCCGCGCTCCCCGCTCGTCCCGTTCCCGGACCCGCGTCTCGGTCGGCACCGGTCTCCCCCCTCGCCAGAAATGTCGTCCCGGGGGGTGCAACGCCCCCGACGGGGCGAGGCATTCCGCTCACCTCCCCCGTTCCTGGTCCCGGCGCCGGCGGAGGCCGACGCTGGGACCAGGAAGGGCCTGGGAGGACCGGCGCCGCCCGCCCGAACCGGGCGTCCGGCGCCATCCGATGCAACGACCCGCCGCGGCAGGCGGACACGGCCCGCCGGAGCGCCGGGCGTCCGCCGCCGGAGCGCGCCCGCACCCCGGTCACGGCGGGCGCCGGTCCCGGTCGCGTGGGCGGCGGGGCGGCGGGGCGGCGGTCAGCCTCGCGCCCAGCCCCGTCCGCGCAGCCAGTCGCGCACCACGGCGGCCGTGCCGGCCGGGTCCCCCCGCAGGTCGTGCCGCTCCCCCGGCCGGGTCACCACGTGCACCCCCGGCCCCGGCTCCGGCACCCCGAACGGGTCACGGTCGCCGTTGACCACGAGGGTCGGCAGGCCGGTCGCCAGCTCCGCCGCCCGCGACCGCTCCGGGCGGCCGGGCGGATGCAGCGGGAACGCGAGCGCGACGACCCCGGCGGCGCCCACCGCGGGCGCGGTGCGGCACGCCACCCGCGCGCCGCTGGACCGGCCACCCACCAGCAGCGGTACGCCGGGATGCCGCTGCCGCAGCACGGCGAGCACGGCGGTCCACGCCTCGTCGAGGTGCCCCGCCGGTGCCGGCGCACGCCGTCCGGCGACGCGGTACGGCTGGGTCACCCGGGCCACCACCAGCCCGGCGTCGACCGCCGCGTCCCGGAGCGCACGCAGGTCGGCAGCGTCGACGTCGCCGCCCGCGCCGTGCCCGAGCACCAGCAGGGCGCTCGGCGCACCCGCCGGCAGGTCGGTGTCGACCCGGGCGGGCCCGCGCGGGGTGGGTACGTCGTCGTCCTCGGGCATCGGCCCATTCTGCGGTGTCCGGGGCACGACGGGCAGCCGGCCCGCCGAGGTGGCGGCCCGGCTGCGACCGGTTCAGTCGACGGTCAGCTCAGCGGCACCAGGGTGAGCAGCCGGTCCCGGACCGGCGGACCCGCCTCGCGGGCGGCGTCCGGATCCGGTTGCACCTCCTCGCGCCAGGCGACCAGCATCGCCCGCCGTTCGCGCGGTGTGGTGCCGCCCCAGACGCCGTGGCAGTCACCCACGTCCAGCGCCCAGGCCAGGCAGGATCCCTGCACGTCACAGCTGCGGCAGAGCGCGACGGCGGCGTCGGCCGGCTCGTTCGGCGCCGGAAAGAACGTTTCCGGGTCGACGTTCTGGCAGGTTCCCCTGGTGCGCCACGCCTCGTCCTGTCGCCGCTCCCGCAACGCCCGCAACAGCCGCGGATCCCGTCGTGCGGTGGCCACCTCGTGCGGCCGGGGCATACGTGCCCGTGTCATCCACCCACCTCCCCCGTGGGACCGGCAAGATCGGTGTGCGTCGTCCGCCCCGTGCGAGTCGCGCCCACTACCGGCGCTGTGTTGTATCGCACTTCCGGACACCGGGACAAGACTTCACGGCGAATATGGGTGAACGTCGGGGCGACGTTTCGCCCGCAACTCTGGCAAATCATGCCCGACAATGTGTCGGACTGTCAGAAGAGCGTCATTTCCTCTGGCGCGGCGGCCCGGGCGAGCGGCACCCTCTCGGTCAACTGCGGCCCGTCGTTACGCACGTCGCCCACCGCCGTGCCCACCGGGCGGATCTCCAGCGTCGCGAGCCAGTCGGGCGCGGGCGGTGCGAGCAGGCCCGCCGGCTCGTCGGTCGACGCCAGCCACGCCCCCCAGCGGTCGCGGGGCAGCAGCAGCGGCATCCGGTCGTGCACCTCGGCCAACTCGCCCAGCGCGGCGGTGGTGAGCACGCTGAACGTCAGCAGCGGGCCGTCGGAGCCGTCCCAGACCGACCAGATGCCGGCGAAGGCGAGCACCGAGCCGTCCGAAGGGGTCATGTAGTAGGGCTGCTTGCGTCCGTCGGCCGCGCGGACCCACTCGTACCAGCCGTCGGCCGGGACGAGGCAGCGGCGGCGGGCGAAGGCCCCGGCGTACGCCCGGCTGGTGGCGACCGTCTCGGCGCGGGCGTTGATCATGCGGGCGGCGCCGGCGGGCGACCTCGACCAGGACGGGACCAGGCCCCAGCGGCCGACCGACAGCGCGCGGTGGCCCTCCGGGCTGACCCGCACCAGCGGCACCGGGTCGGTGGGCGCGACGTTGTGGTCGGGGCCGACCCCGCCGCCGGTCTCGTCCTGGGACTCGAACAGCGCGCTCAGGTCGCCCGCGCTCCGGGTCGTCGCGTACCTCCCGCACATGCCGCACACGCTAACCCGCCGCGCGCCGCCCGGCTGTCCCGCTGACCGGGAGGACGCGTGCCGGCCGGCGCCACCCGCCGTCGGACGCGGCAGAATGTAACCGTGGGGAACCTGATCGCGACCCGGCCGCCGCAGCCGTGGACCGCTCCGACCGCCTCCGACCCGGTCGCGGCGACGCTGCGCCTGCCCGGGTCCAAGTCGATGACCGCGCGCGCCCTGGTGCTGAGCGCGCTGGCCGGCGGACCGTCGACCCTGGCCGGGCCGCTGCGCGCGCGGGACACCGAGCTGATGGCCGCGGGGCTGCGCGCGATGGGCGCGCACATGTCGATCAGCGACGACGAGCGCTGGCTGGTCCGCCCCCACCCGCTGGTCGGCCCCGCACACGTCGACGTCGGCCTGGCCGGCACCGTGATGCGCTTCGTCCCGCCCGTGGCGGGCCTGGCCGACGGGCGGATCACCTTCGACGGCGACCCGCAGGCGCGCACCCGGCCCCTCGGCCCGCTGATCGGGGCGCTGCGCTCCCTCGGCGCCCGCGTGGACGCCCCCGCCACCGGCAGCCTGCCGCTGACCGTGCTCGGCACCGGGCGGGTGGCCGGCGGCGAGGTGGTGATCGACGCCTCCGCCTCCAGCCAGCTGGTCTCCGGGCTGCTGCTGGCCGCGCCGCGCTTCGACCGGGGCGTGGTGGTCCGGCACGTGGGCCCGCCGGTGCCCTCCGCGCCGCACCTGCGGATGACGGTGCAGATGCTCCGGGCCGCCGGCGCGGCGGTCGACGACGGCACCCCCGACGTGTGGGTGGTCGAGCCGGGCCCGCTGACGGGGCGCGGCTGGGAGATCGAGCCGGACCTGTCGGGTGCCGTGCCGTTCTTCGCCGCCGCCCTGGTGACCGGCGGCGAGGTGACCCTCCAGGGCTGGCCGCGCAGCAGCGCCCAGCCCGTCGAGCAGCTCCGCTCGCTGCTCCAGCGGATGGGTGGCGAGGTGACCCTCTCCACCGACGGGCTGACGGTCCGGGGCACCGGCGCGGTGCACGGCCTCGAAGCCGACCTCTCCGACGTCAGCGAGCTGACCCCGGCGCTCACCGCGCTGGCCATGCTCGCCGACTCGCCGTCGGTGTTCACCGGCGTCGGCCACATCCGCGGCCACGAGACCGACCGGCTGACCGCGCTGGCGCGGGAGTTCGCCGCGCTCGGCGCCGACATCACCGAGTCCCCCGACGGGCTCGAGATCCGGCCCCGGCCGCTGCACGGCGGGGTGTTCGAGACCTACCACGACCACCGGATGGCGCACGCCGCCGCCGTGGCCGGCCTGGCCGTCCCCGGCATCGAGCTGAGCGACGTGGCGTGCACCTCGAAGACCATGCCCGAGTTTCCGGCACTATGGTCGGCGTTGGTGACCGGCAAGAGCTGACACGACGGGGGGCGGGTCCTGGCGACCAGACGACGGGAGTACGACGAGGACGACGTCCGGGTGCGGCCCGGCAGGTCGTCGCGCCCGCGTACCCGCACCCGACCCCGGCACTCCGACGCGGTGGACGGCTTCGTGATCGCCGTCGACCGGGGCCGCTACACGTGCGTGCCGCCCGACGCCGGGCCGGACGCGCCCCTGGTCACGGCGATGCGGGCCCGGGAGCTGGGGCGCAAGTCGGTGGTGGTCGGCGACCGCGTCGGCCTGGTCGGGGACACCTCCGGCGCGGCCGGGGCGCTGGCCCGGATCGTCCGGATCGCCGAACGGACGTCGGTGCTGCGGCGCACCGCCGACGACGACGAGACCACCGCCGAGGGACGGCTGGAACGGGTGGTCGTCGCCAACGCCGACCAGTTGGTCATCGTGAGCGCGCTGGCCGACCCGCCGCCGCGCACCGGCTTCATCGACCGGTGCCTGGTGGCCGCGTACGACGCCGGCATCGAGCCGCTGCTCTGCCTCACCAAGGCCGACCTGGCCGGCCCCGAGGCGGTGCTCGACTACTACGCCGAGCTGGAGCTGCCGTACGTGCTGATCCGCCCGGACTCCGACCTCGACGCGCTGCGCGACCTGCTCGCCGGGCGGATCTCGGTCATGGTCGGGCACTCCGGGGTGGGCAAGTCGACGCTGGTCAACCGCCTCGTGCCGGACGCCGCCCGGGCGGTCGGCACGGTCAGCGCGATCGGCCGGGGCCGGCACACCTCCACGAGCGCGGTGGCGCTGCGACTGCCCCGGGACCCGGCGCACGGCGAGGACGCCCCGGCCGGCTGGATCGTCGACACTCCCGGGGTACGCAGCTTCGGGCTCGCGCACGTCTCCGCCGACAGCCTGCTGCACGGCTTCCCCGACCTGGTCGAGGGCACCGTCGACTGCCCCGCCAACTGCCCGCACACGCCGGACGAGACCGCCTGCGGGCTGGACGCCTGGGTCACCGCCGGCAAGGCCGACGCGCGCCGGCTGGCCTCGTACCGCCGGCTGCTGGCCTCCCGGTCCGGGGAGGGCGACGCGCGCGAGCCCGACCAGCGGAACCCGGGCGTGCGCGAGGAGTGAGCTTGCGAGCCCCGCAGTCGCACGCGAAAGGCGGACACGGCGACCCGCTCGCCGGGTCCTGAGCCGGTCGCCGCTACCGTTTGGGCATGCCCGGGTACGCCGACGACCTCGCCCTCGCCCACCTGCTCGCCGACGCCGCCGACGCCGTCTCCACGGCCCGGTTCCGCGCGCTCGACCTGCGGGTCCAGGCGAAACCCGACCTGACCCCGGTCTCCGACGCGGACACCGCGGTGGAGCGGGAGATCCGGGCACTGCTGGCCGTGCACCGGCCGGCCGACGGCCTGCTGGGCGAGGAGTACGGCGAGGAGCCCGCCAGCGGCCCGGACGGTCGCCGGTGGGTGGTCGACCCGATCGACGGCACGAAGAACTTCATCCGGGGCGTGCCCGTGTGGGCCACCCTGATCGCGCTGTTGGAGGGCGACCGCCCGGTCGCCGGACTGGTCTCCGCGCCGGCGCTCGGCCGCCGCTGGTGGGGCGCGCTCGGCGAGGGCGCGTACGCGGGGCCGGACGCCGCCGGCGGCACACCGATCCGGGTTTCCGCGGTACGGGACCTCGCGGACGCGAGCTTCTGCTACTCGTCGCTGACGGGGTGGGAGTCCGTCGGGCGGCTGGACGCGATGCTCCAGCTCATGCGGGACACGTGGCGCAGCCGGGCGTACGGCGACTTCTATGGCTACATGCTGCTGGCCGAGGGCGCGCTGGACGTGATGGTGGAGCCGGAGCTGTCGCTGTGGGACGTCGCCGCGCTCGTGCCGATCGTCGCCGAGGCGGGCGGGACGTTCACCGACCTGGCCGGCCGGCCCGCCCCCTCCGGCGACGTCGGCACCGAGAGCAGCGCCGTGGCCAGCAACGGCGCGCTGCACGCCGACATCCTCGCCCGGCTGGGTCGGCCAACCGAGCACTGACCCCCGGCAGCCTCTATCCTCGCCAAGTGGTTTCCTCCGGTTGGTGCTTCCTCGCGGCCATGATCGTCGCGTACGGCGTCGCCAACCTGCTCCAGTCGGTGGCCGCCGCGCGCACCACCGTGCACCACTCCTTCGACCCGGGGCTGCTGCTGCGGCTGGCGGGGCACCGCACCTACCTGGTCGGGCTCGGCTGCCAGGTCGCCGGGTTCGTGCTGGCCCTGCTCGCCCGCCGGGACCTGCCGCTGTTCCTCGTCCAGTCCAGCGTCGCCGCCGGGCTCGGGGTCACCGCCCTGCTCGGCGTGCTGGTGCTGAAGTGGCGGCTGCCGGCCGCCGAGGTGGCCCTGCTGGTGCTGCTGTTCGCCGGCATCACCGCGCTGGTGCTCTCCGCCGAGCCCGCGCCGGCCAAGCCGCTCGGCACCGCCGGCCTGATCGCCCTGGCGGTGGCGCTCGGCGTGATCGCCGTGGTCGGCTTCTTCGCCGTACGCCTGCACGGGGCGCCCGGCTCGGTGGCGCTCGGCGCGCTGGCCGGGCTGGCGTTCTCCGCCGCCGCGGTGGCCGCCCGGCCCCTCGCCTCCGCCCCGACGCCGGAGGCGTTCGTCCAGGATCCGCTGCTCTACCTGCTGATCGTCCACTCGGTCGTCGGCCAGCTGCTGCTCGGCCTGGCCATGCAACGCGGCTCGACCACGGCCGCCGTGGCGGCGATGGACGCCGCCGGGGCGGTGCCCGCCGCGATCGTCGGCCTGCTCCTGCTCAACGACAAGATCTGGCCCGGGCGGGAGTGGCTCGCCGCGGTCGGGTTCCTGGTCACCCTCGCGGCGGTCATCGGCCTCACCCGGTACGCCGAACCCCAGCACCACCACGCGGTCGCCGGGGAACGGGACCGGCGCATGGTGGGCGTCGGAGCGCCCGGTCGCCCGCTCTGAGCCGGCCCCGGTCAGGCCGCCTCGGACCGCTAGCCCCGCTCAGGCGGCCTCGACCGGCTTGCGGCGGCTCACCACCCGCTCGTAGAGGCGCTCCAGCGCGCCCGCCGTCCGCTCCCAGGTGTAGCTGCACCGCACCCGGTCGACGGCGGCGTGCCCGTACGCGAACCGCCCGGCGTTGTCGGCGAGCAGCCGGCGCAGCGTCACGCCCAGCGCGCGGACGTCGCCCGGCGGCACCAGCCGGCCGGTGACCTCGTCGACCACGGCGTCGGCGATCCCGCCCATGGAGTAGCCGACCACCGGCACCCCGCAGGCCATCGCCTCCAGCGACACCCGGCCGGCGGACGAGTAGTGCGGGGTGCAGGCGACCACGTCCGCCGAGCGGTACCAGGTGGCCATCTGCTCGTGCGGCACCGCGCCCACCAGCTTCACCTGGTCGGCCACCCCGCTGCGCTCGGCCAGCTCGCGCAGCCGCCGGGCCTCGGCATGGTTGGCGAGCTGCTCGGCGGGCGGGCCGCCGGCGATCACCAGCTCGGCGTCGCCGACCAGTCGCATGGCCCGGATCAGGTCCTCCTGACCGTGCCCGGCCGAGAGCCCGCCGACGGAGAGGATCCGGGCCCGCTGGTCGCGGGGCGCGGCCTCGCCGTCGGGGTGGAACTGCGCGGTGTCGACGCCCGCCGGCACCATCGCCACGGAGGCGCGTTGCAGCCCCATCCGGGTCAGCTCGTCGACCTCGTCGTTGCACTGGGCGACCGCGATGTCCACCGCCCGGGTCAGCGCCCGCTCCAGCGGGATCCGCTCCCCCGGCCCGTCGTACTGCCGGCCGAGGTGGCGCAGCTGCTCGACGCCGAGGGAGTGGAACGTCTGCACCACCGGGACGTCCGTCTCGCGGACCGCGTGCGCGGCGGCCAGCCCGCCGACCCAGTAGTGCCCGTGCACGACCTCGGGACGCCAGTCGCCCGTCCACCTCTCGGCCAGCCAGGCGCCGAACGCGGACACGTGCGGCACCAACTCGGCGGTGGGCAGCGGGGCGGCCGGGCCGATCGGCACCCGCTCCACCCGGTAGCCGTCGACCGTCGCCGTCTCCGGCAGGGCTGGGTCGTCGCGGCGTTCGTACACCCGGACGTCGTGGCCCCGCGCGGCGAGTTCGGCGGCGACCCGGGCGATGTGCTGGTGGGTGCCGACGGTCAGGCCGTCGGTGCCCCTGGACGGGCCGGCGTGCGCGCAGACGAGGCCGACGCGCATGGGTCACCTCCATGCGATCTTCTCAAGCGGTGGTCCTCGGTCAGAGGGTCCCATTAACCGAACCCCCGGGAGCCGAAACCTGGCAGATCGGGAAGAGCCCGGCGGGTGCTTGCGCGACGGCAACTGTTGCGGGGCGGGCGACACCCCGATCGGGGGCCGCGAGTATCCGACCGGCGCCGGCCGCATGACCCCCGCCGACGAGGGTACGGGCGAGGAATGCCACTCACCCGCAACCTCGCCGACGCCACCGTCGTGCTCACCGGCGCCTCCAGCGGCATCGGCACGGCCACCGCGTACGCCCTCGCCCGGCGGGGCACCGCCGTGGTGCTGGCCGCCCGCAGCGAAGCGGCGCTGGAGGAGGTCGCCGTGCGGTGCCGGGAGCTGGGCGGGCGGGCGCTGGCGGTGCCGACCGACGTGACCGACCCGGCGGCCGTCGAGCGACTCGCCGCCCGCGCGGTCGCCGAGTTCGGCCGGATCGACGGCTGGATCAACAACGCCGCGGTCGGCGCGGTCGGGCTCTTCGACGAGATCCCCGTGGCGGAGTTCCGCCGGGTGCTGGAGGTCAACCTGCTGGGCGCCGCGTACGGCACCAGGGCCGCCCTGCCCCACCTGAGCGCGGCGGGTGGCGGGGTGCTGGTCAACAACGCCTCCGTGCTGGCCGAGGTGGCGATGCCCTACCAGTCGGCGTACAACGCCACGAAGCACGGCATCCGCGGGCTGGCCGACACGGTCCGCCAGGAGATGCGGGTCACCGGGCGGGGCAACATCTCCATCTGCACGGTGCTGCCGGCCACCATCGACACCCCGTTCTTCCGGCACGCCGCCAACCACAGCGGGCGGGAGCTGGTGCCGCCGCCCCCGGTCTACCCGCCGGAGGTGGTGGCCGAGACGATCGTCCGGCTGCTGCGCCGCCCGAGGCGCGAGGCGTACGCCGGCGGCGCCGCCCGGCTGATCGGCCTCCAGTGGCGGCTCGCCCCGGCGGTCGCCGAGCGGGTCCTCGGCTGGTACGCGCACCGCACCCAGTTCGGGCCCGCCCCACGGCCGGAGAGCACCGGCAACGTCTTCCACGCCGACGCGGCGGCGCGGCGCGAGGGCGGCTGGCACGGCCGGCGGCGGCACCTGGTGCGGATGACCGCCGCCTTCGGGCTGGCCGCGGCGGGGACGGCCGTCGGGACGGTGGCCGCGATGACCCGCCGCGCGGGAACGAGGCGCTGATGCCGGGGGCCGAGCGGTCGGGTGCGCGGTCCGGGCGGACGGTGCACGGTGCGCTGCCCGGCCCGCAGGGCGGGACGGAGCCGATCATGTCCACCGACGCGGGCTGCCGGGTGGAGGCGGACGCGGCGTCCGGCGTGCTCCGGCTGACCGGGACGCTCGACCGGTCCGGCGTCGACGTGGTGCGCGACGGCCTGCTCGCCCAGTTCTGTTGCCGACCCGGCCCGGTCCTCGCCGACCTCACCGCCCTGCGGGTGGCCGACCCGGCCGCCCGGGACGTCTTCGCGGAGGTGTGCCGGGAGGTACGCGACTGGCCCGCCGCCGACCTGCTGCTCTGCGATCCGACCGGCGCCGTCGAGGGGGTGCCCGCCTGGCCGACCCTGGCCGGGGCGCTGGCCGGGCTCGCCGCCGCGCCGCTGGCCACGGTGGTCGAGACCGACCTTCCCCCTACCGTCGGGGCGGCCCGGGAGGCCCGGCAGCTCGTGACGGAGGGCTGCGGGCGCTGGGGCCTGCCCGAGCTGATCGAGCCGGCCGGCATCGCGGTCACCGAGATGGTGAACAACGTGGTCGCCCACGCGCACACTCCGATGACGGTCCGCCTGGCACCCCGGGGCAGCGCGCTGCACCTGGCGGTACGCGACCACTCGCCGCGCCAGCCGGCGTTCACCGGGCAGGCGCCGCTGGACACCGCGGGCGGGCGCGGCCTGCTGCTGATCGACACCGTCACCCGCAGCTGGGGCAGCAGCCGGGTGCCGGACGGCAAGGTCGTCTGGTGCGTGCTGCACGCCGACGACGAGAGCACCGCCCACCCCGGCTGACCGCCGCCCCGATTCCTGCCCCGGCGTCCCCCGACGTGCCCCTTCCGCCCGGATGGCCACGGGCGGCACCGGTTATGCCGGGAGGGCAGTGGGTAGTGATCAGCCATGCGCGACGACGAGTACCCGACCCCCGTGTCCGACCCCGAGGCGGAGGGCCTGCCCGACACCGCCGACGACGACTCGACCGCCAACGACGACGTCCTGACCGGGCGCGAGGCGGACGGTCCGGAGCCCGCCCAGCTGCCGGGCGACCGGACGCCGGTGGCGGTGGACCGGTACGGGAACACCGCCGAGGAGCAGCTCGACGGCGAGTCGCTGGACTACAAGCTCGACCGGGAGCAGCACGAGCGCCCGGCCGACGACCCGCTCGCCGGCCCCGTCGACCCGGACATCGCCGCCGAGGCCGACAGCGAGGAGGCGGCGGCGCAGGCCCAGCTCGACGCGGACGTCATGGATCCCGGCCCCACCTCCGACCCGGACTCGCCGGTGTCCCTCTACGACCACGGCAAGCTGGGCAGTGTCAGCGACGGCCAGGTCGGCCGGCTCGTCGAACCGGACGAGGGGGCGCACACCGACCAGGAGACCGACTCGGTGGCGTACGACGCCGGTTCGGCCGGCGGCGGCGCGAGCGCCGAGGAGCTGGCCATCCACGAGACGCGTCCGCCGCACTCGGTCTGAACCGGCCCGGGGGCCGTCGGGGAACCCTTCGGGGGCGGTTCCCCGGCGGCCCTCACTCGTCGAGGCCCCGTTCGATCGCGTACCGGGTCAGCTCGACCCGGTTGTGCAGTTGGAGCTTGCCGAGCGTGTTCTGCACGTGGTTCTGCACCGTGCGGTGGGCCAGCCCGAGCCGCTCGGCGATCTGCTTGTAGGACATGCCCTTGGCGACCAGGCGCAGCACCTCGGTCTCCCGGTCGGTGAGCCGGGGCGCCGCGCCGGCACCCCGGGCGTCGCGTCCGGCGGCCTGTCCGGCGCCGTCCGGGTCGGCCGCGAGCCGGCGGTACTCGCCGAGGACCAGCCCGGCCAGGCCGGGCGTGAAGACCGGCTCCCCCGCCGCCGTGCGGCGCACCGCCTCCAGGAACTCCGCCGGGGCGGCCGACTTGACCAGGTAGCCGGTGGCGCCCGCCTTCACCGCGTCGAGCACGCTCTGCTGCTCACCGCTGGCCGAGAGCATCAGCACGCGCACCTCCGGCAGCACGGCGCGCAGCCCGCGGACCACCTCCACCCCCGAGACGTCCGGCAGTTGCAGGTCGAGGATCACCACGTCCGGCCGGGCGGCGGCGGCCACCCGCAGCGCCTGCCGACCCTCCCCGCTGGCGGCGACGACGACGTGGCCGGCCTCGGTGAGGTCCCGGGCCACCCCCTCCCGCCACATCGGGTGGTCGTCGACCACCATCACCCGTACGCCTGTCACGGTTGTCCCTCCCTCGGAACGGTCAGTTCCAGCTCGGTGCCGGCGCCCGGCGCGGAGGTGATCCGCACCGTGCCGCCCAGGTCGGCGAGGCGGCCCCGGATCGACCGGGCGACGCCGAGCCGGCCCTCGGCGGCGGCCTCCTCCAGCCGGCCGTCCGGAAACCCCGGCCCCTCGTCGCGGATCGACACGGTCACCGTCGTCCCCTCGTCCTCGACGAGCACCCAGGCCCGCCCGTCGGTGTGCCGGGCCACGTTGTCGAGGGCGGCGGCGGTCGCAGCGGCCAGTTCGTGGGCGACCCGCCCGGGCAGGGGCACCGGGGTGGCCGGCGCGGACAGCGAGACCGCCGCCGAGGCGTACCGGCCGAGCAGCCCCCGCAGGTCCACCGGCCCGCCGTGGGCGGTGGGCGCGACCGGCGTGGCGCCGCCGATCAGGGCGCGCAGCGCGGCCTCCTGTTCCCCGGCGAGCCGGGCCAGCTCCCCTGCCTCGCCGTCCAGGTGGGCGCCGCGCCGCTGCACCAGCGCCAACACCTGGAGCACGCCGTCGTGGATGTCCCGGGCCAGCCGCTCCCGCTCCCGGGTGGCGGCCTCCAGCTCCACCGCCCGGTGCAACCGCTCCTCGGCGGTCACCGCCAGCCGGGCGACGTGTCCCACCACCACGCCGGCGAGCAGCAGCAGGATCGTCCCGGTGAGCGACGACTGGCCGATCCGTTCGCGGGTGGCGAGGTCCACCGCGCCGAGCGCCAGCGCGGCGACCGTGCCCCGGCGCCGGCCGCCGGAGACCGCCCAGGCCAGCACCGGACCGGCCAGCCAGGCCACGGTGAGGCTGGGCACGCCGGCGGCGAGCGCCGTCCGCCCGATCACCCACGGGGTGGCCAGCATGATGCCGACGACGACCCCCAGGTCCGCCAGGAGCAGCGGCCAGCCCCGGCGGGCCGGGTGGGCGTAGCCGACGGCGGTCACGCCGGTCCAGGCCGCCATCAGCAGGACCAGACCGCCGGCCGCGAACGGGTGGGCGTACCGGTCGGCGTCCCGGAGCGCCACCACGCAGACGTACGCCAGGGAGGCCACCCGGAACACGGCGATGGCCCGCCAGAGCGGGACCTCGAAACCACCGGGCGGCGTCGACACGCCCGTCACGATGCCACAGCCGTCAGGACGGTCCCGTGGGCCGTCGGGTGCGCCCGGAGGAACCCTGACGTACGGTGGAAATGCCGCGAAACATCCACGATCCGCTGCCGGGACGGGGCCATGACGAATGCGGAACCCGGAGCACAGCGTACGGTTGTGCCCATCGAACCTTCCCTTCTCATCGCCGAGGCCTTCGACCAGGCCCAGGTGACCGAGCTGCGCCACTCGGTCACCTCCTGCGCGCACGCGGCCGGCCTCGGCGGGCAGCGGCTCGACGACTTCGTGCTGGCGGTCAACGAATTGATCACCAACGCGGTCCGGCACGGCGGCGGCCAGGGCTGGCTGCGGCTGTGGCGGCAGTCGGACCAGCTGTTCTGCGAGGTCTCCGACCACGGGCAGGGAATCAGCACGCAACGGCTGGGCGACCGGAGCCGTCCCGCCGCCGACACCGCTGGCGGGTGGGGCCTCTGGCTGGCCCGGGAGCTGAGCGACAGCATGGACGTGGAGACCGGCACGCGCGGCACGACGGTCCGCATCAGCACCGCCGTCGCGGCCCCCCAGCACACCGGCCGCCACCGCCGCGACTGACACCGGCGGGGCCTGCATCCCGGGCGGGTCAGGCGAAGAGGGCGCTCACCGATTCGCCGTTGTGGATCCGGCGCATCGCCTCGGCCAGGGCCGGCGCCACGGACAGGATCTCCAGCTTCGGCACCCGCTTGTCGGCGGGGATCGGCACCGTGTTGGTGCAGACGATCTCCAGCACACCCTCCTGCTCGCTCAGCCGCTGCAACGCGCCGCTGGAGAAGAGGCCGTGGGTGCAGGCCAGCCGGATCGAGCGGACCCTCAGCTCGCGCAGGTGCTCCATCAGCTCGATCACCGTGCTGCCCTTGGCGATCTCGTCGTCCAGCACGATCACGTCCCGGTCGGTCACGTCGCCGATCACCGAACTGATCTTGACCCGGTCGTCGCTGAACCGCTGCTTCGCCCCGGCGGCCACCGGGGTGCCGAGCCGCCGGGCGAACGCCGCCGCCTCCTTGGCGTTGCCGAGGTCCGGCGAGACCACCACCGTGTTGCTCAGGTCGTAGCGGGTGAAGTGGTCGGCCAGCTCACGCAGCGCGTGCAGGTGGTCGACCGGCACGCTGAAGAAGCCGTGCACCTGGGGCGAGTGCAGGGTCATCGCCAGCACCCGGTCCGCGCCCGCCGAGGTGAGCAGGTCGGCGACGAGCCGCCCGCCGATCGAGATGCGCGGCGCGTCCTTCTTGTCGGAGCGCGCGTACGCGTAGTGCGGCAGCACCACGGTGATCCGGCCGGCCGAGGCGCCCCGGGCCGCGTCGATCATGAGCAGCAGCTCGACCAGGTTCTCCTGCACGGGCGGCACCAACGGCTGGATCAGGAAGACGTCCCGCTCCCGGCAGTTGGCCTGCAACTGCACTTCCAGGCAGTCGTTGGCGAACCGGGAGACCCGCACCGGGTGCAGCGGCACGTCGAGGTGGGCGCAGATCTCGGCGGCGAGTTCGGGGTGGGCGGTACCACTGAAGACGGCGATGTCACGCACGTCCGCACATCGTACGGACGTGCGCGGGACCCGTTCCCCGCCGGGGCCCGCCGCCGGCCGGCGAAGATCGGTCGGGCCGGGTACGGTGCTGCCGTGACCCCCCAGTACGTCGCCGCCATCGACCAGGGCACCACCTCCTCGCGGTGCATCGTCTTCGACCGGGCCGGGGAGATCGTCTCCGTCGCCCAGCGGGAGCACCGGCAGATCTTCCCCCGGCCGGGCTGGGTGGAGCACGACGCCGAGGAGATCTGGGACAACGTCCAGCGGGTGGTCCGGGAGGCGCTGCACGCCGCCGGCACCGACGCCGCCGGGCTCGCCGCCGTGGGCATCACCAACCAGCGGGAGACCACGCTCGTCTGGGACCGGGCCACCGGGCGGCCGGTGGCCAACGCCGTCGTCTGGCAGGACACCCGCACCGCGCCGCTGCTGCGCGAGCTCGACCAGGCGTACGGCGAGGAGCGGTTCCGCTCCCGCACCGGCCTGCCGCTGGCCACCTACTTCGCCGGGCCGAAGCTGCGCTGGCTGCTGGATCACGTCGACGGGCTGCGCGGGCGCGCCGAGGCCGGCGAGGTTCTCTTCGGCACGATGGACAGCTGGCTGATCTGGAAGCTCACCGGTCGGCACGTCACCGACGTGACGAACGCCAGCCGCACCCTACTGATGGACCTGAGCACCCTCGACTGGGACCCGGAGCTGCTCGACGCGATGGGGGTGCCGGCCGCGATGCTGCCGGAGATCCGCAGCTCCGCCGAGGTCTACGGGGAGGCAACCGGCGTCCTGGCCGGGGTGCCGGTCGCCAGCGCGCTCGGCGATCAGCAGGCTGCCCTGTTCGGGCAGACCTGCTTCCAGCCGGGCGAGGCCAAGTGCACCTACGGCACCGGCAGTTTCCTGCTGCTCAACACCGGCGCCAGCCCGGTCCCCTCCACCCACGGACTGCTCACCACGGTCGCCTACCGCATCCAGGGCCAGCCCGCCGCGTACGCGCTGGAGGGGGCGATCGCGGTCACCGGCTCGCTGGTGCAGTGGCTGCGCGACAACCTCGGGCTGATCTCCACCGCGCCCGAGGTGGAGGAGCTGGCCCGCACCGTCGACGACAACGGCGGCTGCTACGTCGTGCCGGCCTTCTCCGGGCTGTTCGCCCCGCACTGGCGCAGCGACGCGCGCGGGATCATCGCCGGGCTGACCGGCTACATCACCAAGGGCCACCTGGCCCGGGCGGCGCTGGAGGCCTCCGCCTGGCAGACCCGCGAGGTGGTCGACGCGATGAACGCCGACTCCGACGTGGCGCTGCGCCGGCTCCGGGTCGACGGCGGGATGACCGCCAACGGGCTGCTGATGCAGTTCCTCGCCGACGTGCTCGACGTGCCGGTGGTCCGGTCCCGGATCACCGAGACCACCTGCCTCGGCGCGGCGTACGCGGCCGGCCTCGCGGTCGGCTTCTGGCCGGACCTGGCGACGCTGCGCGGCCAGTGGCGCTCCGACGCGCAGTGGGAGTCGACGATGGAACCGGCGCACCGGGAGCGGGAGCTGCGCAACTGGCGCAAGGCCGTCCAGCGCACCCTCGGCTGGGTGGACTGACGCCGCAGGGGGCCGGAGTCAGGCCCAGCGGTTGCCGGTGAGCTTCTCGTAGACGTCGACGTAGCGGGCCCGGGTCGCCTCGACCACCTCGGCCGGCACCTCCGGCGCCGGGCCCTGCCGGTCCCAGCCGCTCTCGACCGCCCAGTCCCGCACGTACTGCTTGTCGTAGGAGAACTGCGCCCGGCCCGGCTGGTACGACTCCGCCGGCCAGAACCGGGACGAGTCGGAGGTGAGCAGCTCGTCGCCGACGGTCAGCGTGCCGTCCGGCGCCCAGCCCAGCTCGATCTTGGTGTCGGCGACCAGGATGCCCCGGTCGGCGGCCAGCTCGGCCCCCCGGCGGTAGACGTCGAGCGTGATCCGGCGCAGCCGCTCGGCGGTCTCGGCGCCGACCTTGTCCACCACCTCGGCGAAGGTGATCGGCTCGTCGTGCTCGCCCACCGGCGCCTTGGTCGACGGGGTGAAGATCGGCTCGGGCAGGATGGACGCCTCCACCAGCCCGCGCGGCAGCTCGACGCCGGAGACCGCGCCCGTGCGCTGGTACTCCTTCAGGCCGCCGCCGGTCAGGTAGCCCCGGGCGACGCACTCCACCGCGACCATCTCCAGCCGCCGGCAGCGGATCGCCCGGCCGGCGAACTCCGCCGGCACGTCGGTGGCGGAGATGACGTGGTTCGGCACCAGGTCGGCGAGCTGCTCGAACCACCACAGCGAGAGCGCGGTGAGCAGCTTGCCCTTGTCGGGGATCGGCGTCGGCAGCACCACGTCGTAGATCGAGATGCGGTCGGAGGCGACCAGGATCAGGTCCTCGCCGTCGGCGTAGACATCCCTCACCTTGCCCGAGTGCAGAAGTTCCACGCGCCCTAGTACACCATGCGGGCCGGCCACGGCCTCCGCCGGTGGCTGCGGGCATCGATGCGTACGCCTGGGGTGTGGTGGTGTGGCCGGTCGTACGTTGACACCCTCGCGCGCGCCTGCGTGAATGATCCGGCCGCCCGCCCCACCGGTCCGCCAGGAGTTCTTCGTGCCCGCTGCCCGATCCCCGCTGCCCCGCGCCGAAGCGGATCCGGGCCGGCGTCGGGTGCTCGCCGCGATGCTGGGTGCGCCGGTGCTCGCGACCGGCGGGCTCACCGGGTGCACCGAGGGCCGGACGGCCCCGGTGGAGACCGGGCCGGTCGAGCTGTCGGTCTTCTGGTACGGCGGGGCCAAACGGGCCGAACTCACCGAGCGGGTGCTGCGGCTCTACACCGACCGCAATCCCCGCGTCGGTTTCCGGATCACCTGGCAGGGCGCCGGCGGCTACTACGACCGGCTGGCCACCCAGGCCGCGGGCGGCAACGTGCCCGACCTGATCCAGCTCGACGACAGCATGCTCACCGAGTACGCCCGCCGCGAGATCGTCCTGGACCTCAGCGGCTACGTCGCCGACCACCGCCTGGACCTGCGCACCCTGCCCCAGGGCCTGGTCCGGTACGGGCAGGTCGACGGCCGTACGGTCGGCGTCGCCGCGGCACAGACCGCCGCCGCCGTGGTCTACGACCGCACGCTGCTGCGCCGGCTGCGGCTGCCCGAGCCGAGCACGGGAATGTCCTGGGCGGAGTACGTCGCCTGGGCGCGACGGGTCACCCGGGCGAGCGACGGCCGGGTGGCCGGCACGATGGACCCGTCCGGCGACTACCGGGCGCTCTGGCTCTGGCTGCGCGGGCAGGGCGGCGAGTTCTACCGCGGTCGACAGCTCGGCTTCGACGCCGACGCGCTGGTCGAATGGTTCGACCTGTGGCGACGCGCCCGATCCAGCCGGGCCACCCCGAGCGCCGCCCTCGTGGAGCAGGCCGACGGCGGCGAACCCGTCCAGCAGCTCGTGGTCACCGGCGCGACGGCCGCCTCGTTCGCCTGGTCGCACCAGCTGCCGGAACTCCAACGCCTCACCGACGCCGAGCTGGGCCTGGCCGCCATGCCGGGTCCCCCGGAGGCGCAGTGGCACCGGGCGTCGATGTACTGGGCGGCCTTCCGCGGCACCCGGCACCCCGACCTGGTCGCGGACGTGATCAACTTCCTGACCGGCAACGGCGAGGCGGGGAGCGTCCTCGGTCACGAGCGCGGGCTCAGCCCCAGCCTCGCCGTACGCAGCTACGTCGAGGGCAGCATCACCGAGCCGGCGCAGCGGCGCGCGGCGGCCCTCGGCACCGCGCTGGCCGCCCGGCTGGGACCGGCGCCCAGCCCACCGCCGCAGGGCCACCCCCGGGTGCGGGCGCTGCTGCTGGAGGCCGCCGAGAGCATCCGCGGCGGCAGGACCGGCCCCCGGGCGGCTACGGCCCGCTTCATGGCCCAGGCGGACGCGACGCTGGCCGGATAGAACCGGTCACCGCGAGGCCGCCCCTGGCGGGCATGCCGGGTCGAACGTCCTGCCTGGGCCGAGGCAGGGCAGGGCAGGACGCCGCCGCCCTGCCGGAACACCCGTGCGCCGACGGGCCGCCTCAGCGCGGCGGGCCGCCTCGACGGTTGCGCATCATGCGCATCAGGAGGAAGACGACGCCGGCCACCACGACCAGGCAGCAGAGCAGGCCGATGAAGCCGAAGCCGCCACCGCGCCGCCGCCGCGCGGCCTCCACCACGAGCTCACCCGTGCCGGTGGACGCCCAGGCCGCGACGGGCACGAACACCGACAACACGACCGCACCGAAAACGGCGGTCAACCGGCCCCACCACTTACCGAAAGAAGACATGCCCACATCTTCGCCGACAACCGCAACCTCGGCACGTCGGTCAACGAGGAACACGCGCCGCGCCCAGGCACGCCCGGCACCGTTCCGTTGGTCGGCCGCGCCCCAGCACCGCGAGTACCTGGAGCACGGAGTCGGATGTCCCGGGCCCGCCACTCCCGCCGGCCGCCCGCACGTCGGCGTGCGTTGCACTCCGGGGTAACGAAGCGCGTCATCGACCGATGCGACACGTCGACGCCGGGGGGCGAGATGCGAAGAGGCCCGGAGACAATCTCCGGGCCTCTTCGACGTGGTAGCGGGGACAGGATTTGAACCTGCGACCTCTGGGTTATGAGCCCAGCGAGCTACCGAGCTGCTCCACCCCGCGTCGGCTCGTTAACTCTAGCGCACCCGACGGGCGATGATCAGCGGACCCCCGATCCTGCGGTAGACCGTGCCTTGACCAGCGCAAACCGGCATCGGAGGTCGGCACGAGGCACCCGTCGCCCCAGCCCGACCCACGCCGCGCGCCGGTGGCCAGCGGGACGCGGAAGGCGGGCACCCGACCGCAGTGGCGGCAATGGCACGTCTCTGCCCGGTGATCAGGACGCCATGGACGTTACCCGGGCTGTTCAAGGTCCATGGCGTCCTTATCACGCCGCTGCACGCCCGCCTGTTCGGTCGCTCGGGCGGGCGTTCGTCGCCAGTGGTGGCTGTCCGCGTTCCTGCGCGACCGGTCGCGGTTCTCGCCGCCGTGTTGTCGCCCCCGCCCGATGTCCGCCGACGGATCGTGTGGCGTCAGTCGCTCCGCTCGCCCTGACGCAATGCACGATCGCCGGTCCAGCCAACGGGCGGCGGCAGGGGTGGAGCGGCAAGCGGCGCCTGCACGGGGTGGCCTGGCTCGGCAAGGCCACCGTCTTCCCGTAGGCGGGCAGCGGCCAGGCAGCCGGCGGCGGGCGGCGGGCGGCGGCCAGAGCCGGCGGGAGGCAGAGCCAGAGCCGCGTGATCGTCGGGTAGCGGGTGGCCCGGAAATGCGGAACGGCCCCGGACTGAAGTCCGGGGCCGTTCCGACGTGGTAGCGGGGACAGGATTTGAACCTGCGACCTCTGGGTTATGAGCCCAGCGAGCTACCGAGCTGCTCCACCCCGCGTCGGTTCGTATACCGTATCCCACCGACCCCCGTCGCCGCAAAACGACCCCCGGGGACACCCCACGACAACCACGACTCGACGGTGCCTGCGCCGCCAGGCCCGGGCGTACGCCTCCTTCACGGAGTCGTGGGGCGGCGGGTTGCGGTAGCGGGCCGGTGGTCGCGAACGCGACAGCGCCCCCGGAGTCGGGACCGGATCGGTCCGTCGGCCGGGGGCGCTGCGAGGGTCGTGCGGGTCAGCCGCCCGGGGTGGGTGAGGCGCTGCCGCCGGGTGCCGGGGACGCCGGAGCGCTGGGCGTCGGGGACGCCGGAGCGCTGGCGCCGGGCGTCGGGGACGCCGGGGCGGTGGCGGCCTGCTGGGCCCGCTGGAAGGCGGTGAGCGCCTCGTCCAGCGCCTTCAACGCGCGCCCGTACCGCTCGAAGTCGCCCGAGGTCTGCGCGGCCCGGACCTCCGCGATGGCGGTCTGGACGCGGTTCGCCGCCTCGGCCAGCTCGCCGGTCAGCGGGGGTGCGGTCCCACCCGGCGGCGTGCCTCCGGCCGGGGGCGGGGTGCCGCCGGCCGGCGGTGGGGTGCCCGGGGCGCCGGCCTGCTTGCCCTGCTCGACGAGCTGCTTGATGCCGTCGGTCACGTTGTTGGCCAGCACCACGTAGGAGCCGCCGTCGCCGTAGGACATCAGCACCCGCTGCAACAGCGGCGGCGCGTTCTGCGCGGCGGTCTTCACGTAGACCGGCTCGATGTACAGCATGCCGTCGCCGAACGGCAGGGAGAGCAGGTTGCCGTACTGCACCTGGGCCTGCTGGGACTGGAGCAGGTTGAGCTGCTGCCGGATGTTCGCGTTGTTGGTCATCGACTGGTGCACCTGCACCGGGCCGGAAACCCGGGTCTGGTCGGGCAGGTCGAGCACCTCCAGCCGCGGTTGCCCGTCCACGTACGACCCGGAGATCAGCGCGGCGAGGTTCTCCCGGCCGTTCGGGGTGACCGCCGAGGTGAGCTGGAAGCGCGCCGACTCCTGGCCGGGGAACTGCGTGTAGAGGTAGTAGGGCGGCTGCTTCTGGCCGGTGTCGGGGGCGTCCGGCACGTTCGGCACCTGCCAGAAGTCCGTCTCCGAGTAGAAGGCGCCGGGATCGGTCACGTGGAACCGGGTCAGCAGGTTGCGCTGCACCTTGAACAGGTCGGCCGGGTAGCGGAAGTGCTCGGCCAGTTCGGCCGGGATCTCCGACTTCGGCTGCACCAGGTCACCGCCGAACGCCTTGTTCCACGCCTTGAGCACCGGGTCGGTCTCGTCGAACTCGTAGAGCCGGACCGTGCCGTCGTACGCGTCGACGGTGGCCTTCACGGAGTTGCGGATGTAGTTGACGTTCTCCCGGGCGAGCTGGAAGGTGCCCCGCCCGGTCAGCTCGTCGGCCGTCTGCTCCTGGAGGTTGACGCGCTCGGCGTACGGGTAGGTCGCCGCCGTGGTGTAGCCGTCGATGATCCACTGGATCCGGCCGTCCACCACCGCCGGGTACGGGTCGCCGTCGAGGGTGAGGAACGGGGCGACCTTCTCCACCCGGTCGCGGGGGTTACGCACGTAGAGCAGCTTCGAGTTGTCGTTGACCGCGTCGGAGAGCAGGAAGTTCGACTCCTGCTCCTTGATCGCGTAGAGCAGCCGCCGGGTGAACGAGCCGATCTCGACGCCGCCCTCACCCGTGTAGGTGTAGGACTCGCCGCCCTCGCCGACCGGGCGGTCGAACTCCGCCTTCCGCGCCGGATCGCTCTGGCCGACGATCGCGTAGTCGCTGGCGTCCATCCGCTCGCCGTAGTAGACGCGGGGCTGCTTGGCCGCGATCTGCTCGGTCTGCGAGGCACACTGCTCGCCCGTCTGCTGGCCCGGCTCCTTCTGCTGCTCCTGGGGGTCGCCGAGGAAGCCGGAGACGAAGAAGGGCTGGCCGCCGCAGACCACCCGGTTGCCGGGCGCCGCCACCAGCCCGTAGCCGTGGGTGTAGACGGTGTGCCGGTTGATCCAGGTGTTCTGCTGGGGGGTCAACTGCCGGTAGTTGACCTCGCGCAGGCCGACCACGTAGTCCTGCACCTTGCCGTTGACCCCGTAGCGGTCGACGTCCAGCTTCTCGCCGAAGTCGTAGAACTGCCGGACCTGCTGGCGCTGGGTGTACGTCTCGGAGACCAGTTGCGGGTCGAGCAGCCGGATGTTCGGCACCACGGAGGTGTCCGTGGCGAGGGTCGCCGGCGGCCTCAGGTTGCTCGCCGCGTACGGCGTGGTGGTGGCCGTCTCCAGGCCGAACGCCGAGCGGGTGGCCTTGATGCTCCGCTCGATGTACGGCGCCTCCTTCTCCTTCGCGCTGGGCTTGACCTCGAAGGTCTGCACCGCCCAGGGGTAGACGCCGCCGATGGCGACGGCGGAGACGCCCAGCAGGGCGAGCGAGATGCCCGGCCAGACCAGGTTCCGCATCCAGGCGTTGGAGAAGACGATGATCGCGATCGCCACGACGATGGAGATGTAGGCGAGGATCTCCTTGGCCGGCAGCAGCGCGTTGACGTCGGCGTAGCCGGCGCCGTAGACGGGGCCGTTGCCGTACTCCAGCAGCATCGCGCGCCGGTCCAGCACGTACGCGAGCGCCTTGAGCAGGACGAAGACCGCGACGAGCGTGCTCAGGTGGGCCCGGGCGGCGTTGGTCATCCGGTCGCCGACGCCCTGGAGGCGGACGCCGCCGAAGACGTAGTGCACGGCGAGCGCGCCGATCACGGAGAGCACCACCGCGGTGAAGCCCACGCCGAGCAGGTAGCGCAGGAACGGCAGCTGGAAGACGTAGAAGCCGACGTCGATGCCGAACTCCGGGTCCTTCACGCCGAAGTCCCCGCCGTTGCGGAAGAGCAGCCACTGGTTCCACCGGCTCTGCGCCGACAGCCCGGCGAAGAGGCCGACCACGGCGGCGACCAGCGTGATCCACAGGCCGAGCCGGGGGCCCAGCAGCATCCGGTAACGCTCCAGGGTGGCCTGCTCCGGCGAGTGCGGGCGCATCCGGGGGCGCAGCCGCTGGGCCAGCCAGAGGTTGCCGCCGACTATCAGCGCCATGCCGAGACCGACGGCGAAGAAGAGCAACAGCCGGGTCGTCAGCACCCCCGTGAAGACCCCGGTGTAGCGGACCTCGTCGAACCACAGCCAGTCCGTCCACGCCTGGACACCCCAGCCGAGCAGGGTGAAGAGCACGAACACCCCGACCAGGACACCGATCGTGACGCGTCCGCGTCGGCTCATCCTCGGCAGGGGGCTGCTGCTCTTCATGACCACTGTTGGCTCCGCACGCTCGATGTGATCGGCTCCGACCAGGCACCCAGAGTACGGGGTGTTCCTGAACGTGTCGGTCCAAGGTCACACGGCGTCGCGCCGCGCGGCGGAAGCGTCGGTGGAGGGGCGGCCGGTGCGCACCCGCCACGTACGCCGGGAACGCCCGCGCTCGTGGTCAGCAGCGGGTCGGCTGGCCCCCGGCGCGCAGCGTCTCCAGCGCGGTCAGTGCCTCGTCCAGCGAGCCGACCTTCAGCAGCGGCAGCCCGGGCTGCGGGTTGCGTACGGCCTCGGCGCAGTTCGCCGCCGGCACCAGGAACGCCACCGCGCCGGCTTCCTTCGCGCCCACCAGCTTCTGGGCGATGCCGCCGATCGGCCCGACCCGGCCGGCGTCGTCGATCGTGCCGGTGCCGGCGATGACCTTCCCGCCGGTCAGGTCCTCCGGGGTCAGCTTGTCCACGATGCCGAGGGCGAACATCAGGCCGGCGCTCGGCCCGCCGATGTCCTCCAGGTCGATGCTCAGGGTGAACGGGTGCGGCTGCTGCTGCTCGATCTCCACCCCGATGCGGGGTCGCCCGTCCTGCTCCCGGCTGGTGACCGTCGCCGTCGCGGCGGCGCCGTCGCGGGTGTAGCCGATCCGCAGCGCGGTCCCGGCCGGCTTCGCCCTGATCACATCCGTGAGGCGGGTGGCCAACGGGACCGGTTCCCCGTCCACCGAGGTCAGCACGTCGCCGGGCTTGAGTACGCCGGCCGCCGGACCGTCGGCGGCGACGGTCTTGACCACCACCTGCACCGGGAAGCCCAGCTCCCGCAGCGCCGCGGTCTCCGCGCTGGTCTGCGAGACCCGGAAGTCCTCCGCGTTGCGCTCCTCGACCTGCTTGCGGCTCTCCCCCGGCGGGTACACCAGCTCGCGGGGCACCACCGCCTCGTCGTCGGAGAACCAGCCCTGGATCGCCGAGCGCAGCTTGACCGAGGGCTGCACCCCGACCGTGGTCAGCCGGAGCTGGCCGGCGGAGGTGGAGGTCTCCCGGCCGGTGACCTGGATGACCTCCTTGCCGTTCTCCTTGCCGAGCGTGTTGACGGTCGGCCCCGGGCCGAGCACCACGTACGGGATGGGCGCGCCGAGCACGCCGATGCTGAGCAGAGCGGTGAGCAGAGCACCGAGCAGGACGGTCACGCCGCGACGTCTCATGCGGCAGAGCGTACCGACCGGGATCGGGGCCTCCGGCGGGTGAATCGCGACTTCGCCCTCAGCGCAACGCCAGCGGCAGCTACCTGGGGCGCGGCGCGCGTACCGTAGACGTCGTGCCTGATATTCCGTTCGGTTTCGCGCTCCCGGGTGGGCAACCACCAGACCCCAACGATCCCGCGCAGATGCAGCAGTTCATGTCGCAGTTGCAGCACCTGCTCTCCGCGTCGGGCAGCGGGCCGGTCAACTGGGACCTGGCCCGGCAGGTGGCCGCCAGCCAACTCGCCGCCGCGGGCGACCCGGCGGTGTCGCCCTTCGAGCGCAACGCGGTGGAGGAGGCGTTGCGGCTCGCGGACCTGTGGCTGGAGCCGGCCTCCGCCCTGCCCTCGGGCATCCAGACCTCGCTGGCCTGGAACCGCAACGAGTGGATCTACAAGACGCTCGACGTCTGGCGCAAGCTCTGCGACCCGGTCGCCAGCCGGATGGTCGGCGCGATGGGCGACCTGGTGCCGCCGGAGGCGCGCGCCCAGCTCGGCCCGATGCAGTCGATGGTCGCCACCCTCGGTGGCGCGCTCTTCGGCGGTCAGCTCGGCCAGGCGCTCGGCTCGCTCGCCGCGGAGGTGCTCTCCGCCGGCGACATCGGGCTGCCGCTCGGCCCGGCCGGCACGGCCGCGCTGATCCCGGCCAACATCCGGGCGTACGGCGAGGGCCTGGAGCTGCCCGAGGACGAGGTACGCCTCTACGTCGCCCTGCGCGAGGCCGCCCACCAGCGGCTCTTCCAGCACGTGCCGTGGCTGCGCGGGCACGTGCTCAACGCCGTCGAGATGTACGCCGCCGGCATCCGGGTCAACCGGGAGGCGATCGAGGAGGCGATGGGCCGGGTCGACCCGACCGACCCGGAGTCGATGCAGGCGATCGCGCTGGAGGGCATCTTCACGCCGGAGGACAGCCCGGCGCAGAAGGCGTCGCTGGCCCGGCTCGAGACCGCCCTGGCCCTGGTCGAGGGCTGGGTGTGCCACGTGGTCGACAGCGCGGCGAGCGGCCGGCTGCCCAACGTGGTGAGCCTCGGCGAGGCGTTCCGCCGCCGCCGGGCCGCCGGTGGCCCGGCCGAGCAGACATTCGCGGCGCTGGTCGGCCTGGAGCTGCGTCCGCGCCGGCTGCGCGAGGCGGCGGCGCTCTGGGCGGCGCTGACCGAGCACCGCGGCATCGCCGGCCGGGACGCCCTGTGGGGCCACCCCGACCTGCTCCCCTCCGACGACGACTTCGCCGACCCGGTGGCCTTCGCGATGTCCGAGTGGGACCTCGGTGAGTTGGAGAGCTTCGACTTCAGCGCGCCGGGCGGCCCGGAGGAGAAGGCCCCGGGCGAGCCGGAGCAGCGGCGCCCGGACGACGACCCCGACGGCGGCGACGCCAGCCGCCCCTGATCGCGTCGACGACGAGGCCGCCCGCCCCACCGGGGTTCGGGCGGCCTCGCCGCGCGGTCGGGCCACGTCGCGAGGTCGGCCCACGTCGCACGGTCGGGCGCACGGTCGGGACGCGCCGCACGGTCCAACGGCCGCCCGACGTCGCGCCCGGCCCTCGTCGCGGGGTCGGGCTGCGTCGCGGGGTCGGGGGCCCGGCCGTGGTCCGGAGGGGTTGGTGCGGGTCGCTTCCGGCCCGCGGTCGGCTCAGCGGGGCTGCGCGGTGCCGGAGAGCAGGGCGCGGGTGGTCTCCCAGCCCTCCACGGCCGGGTCGAGGAATGCCAGATCGCCCGGCCCACGCAGGCGCCGCCAGGCCGGGGTCACCGCCAGGTCGCCGGGTCGCGGCGCCGCCGCGCGCACGGTCGCAGGCCGCGCGGTGTCCAGGTCCAGCGCCGGCAGCCACGCCGGTACGGGCAGCCGGGTGGCCACGCCGAGCAGCCCCGGCCCACCGCCCTCGACCGGGGCGACCGCGACCGGCCGGGTGGTGAGTGGGCGCAGCAGCTTGCCGATGGTCAGGCCCGGCACGTCGGGCGCGTCGCCGGCGATCACGGCCACCTGGTCGTAGCCGGTGTCGGCGAGGGCGGCGAAGACGGCGTTCGGGGTCGCCTCGGGGACCTCGTACACGGCCGTGTCCGGCCAGACCACCGCGTCGGCCAGCTCCCGGTCGGCCGGGGTGACCGCAACGGCCGTCTCCACCTCGTTGAGCGTGGCGAGCAGGTCGACCACGTCCTCGGCGAGCGCGGCCCGCCAGTCCACCGGGTCGGTGCCGGGCGGCGCCCAGGTCACCGGTCCGAGCAACGCCACCACCACACGTCGGGCCACCCCACGACCCTAGCCGGACGCGCCAGGAGCCACGACCGACGGGCGCGGGGATGCGGCGCCCGCCCGCTCGGCGAGCCCCGACATGAGCAGCCGGCTGCCGGAGTCGCGTCGAGATCTTGGCAGGAACGTGCCCCCGGAGGGGCCGTCGCGTACCAAGATCTCGCCGGCTCCGGCGCGAGCAGCGCGGACAGCGCGGATTACGCCGGGGCGGGCAGCAGGTGTGGGGGTCGGGACGGCGGTTGGCCGGCGGCGCTGAGGCTCAGTCGGTCAGCGGGGTGCCCGAGGCCGCCGCGACGCCCTCCAGGTAGCCGCGCGCCCGCTCGGACTTCGGGTAGCGCGCGACGAGCGCCCAGAACCGCGCGTTGTGGCTGGGCACGATGAGGTGCGCGAGCTCGTGCAGGAGCACGTAGTCGATCACCCAGTCGGGCAGCCCCTGGACGCGGTGCGAGATGCGGATCGTGCCGTCGTCCGGGGTGCACGACCCCCACCGGCCGTTCTGGTTGGTGACCCAGCGGACGCTCGTCGGTACGGCCTGCGCGCCGTGTTCGGCGAGGTAGAGCTTGATCAGGCGGGTGGCCCGGGCGAGCAGCTCGGCGTCGGACCGGGCGAGGCGCCCCTCCCGGGCGGCGAGCCGGGCGAGCATCCGGTCGACCCACTCGCTCTCCTCGGCCCGGGAGAACTGGTCCGGGATGAGGACGACGACCCGTTCACCGTCGCGGTACGCGGACACCGTGCGTCGCCGACGCTGGCTGCGCCGCACTTCGACGACCGGCTTCCGCGCCCCTGCCATCAGCGGGCCGCGCAGCCTCGGATTCCTGTCACGAAGGAAAGCTAATGCGTACTGACCAGGGGTCCGCAAGGGTCAACACCCCGACACCCGCCCGGAAAATGGTGATTGGTCGGCAGGAGTCCCAAAAAATCTTTTGCCTGGCCACGGTGATTCGTCGCCGTCACCCTTCGTGGCGGCCGTCCGCGGGTGCGGAGGCGTCGCGCCGCTGGCCCCCGCCGGGTGCGGCGGGGCGCATCCCCACGTTAGGTGATCTCCGTGGCGGGCGCAGCTCGGGGTGCCCCACACGGGGCATCTGGGCGGGTTCGGTCGGCGTGTCCCCGCCAAACTGACTTATCCGACGTAATTCGCCATGCACACTCTCGACGTCGACTTGCTCACAGTGACGAAGCACAGCTGACATGGAACCGCCCACACCTGGGTAGGGTCCGCGGACCAGCGGTCACGAGCGTGGCCGTGGGAGAACGACCCCAGCGCCGGTGCCCGAGTGGCCCGCCGCCGGGAACCCCCGCCGGGACGGCATCGGCCGGCGGACGAGACGAGGAGGGCACCGTGGCCGACCAGGCCCAGAGCTACAACGGTTACTGCGTCAAGTGCAAGGAGAAGCGGGATTTCGAGGGCCGCGTCGAGGTCTCGAAGACCGGGATGAACATGGCCAAGGGCAAGTGTCCGGTCTGCGGCACAACAGTGAACCGCATCCTGGGCAAGGCGAAGGTCTGACCCGTACGGATGCACCGGAGGGGGCGGCCGTCGGCCGCCCCCTCCGGCATGACCGCACCTCGTCCGCCGGCGCACCCGGTCGCGCACTGTCGGCTCGCCGACATGGTTACCGGCGGGTTGTGGATATCCCGGGATTTCCTGTGGACAGCCCTGGACAGGGCACCGCGCACCTGTGGACAACGATCGACGGTGAGCACGGACACGGTCACGATCGGTGTCATGCGCCGTGCCACCACGCTGCCCCGTCCCGTCCTGCTGCCGGGCCTCACCCGACTCTGGCGGGACCGTCACACCCTCCAACTCGGCGTCGAGCCGGGCCGCGCCGTGCTGCTGGAGATCGCCGACCCCCGGGCCGCACGCCTGCTCGACCTGCTCGACGGCACCCGTAGCGAACGGCTGGTCCTGGCGCACGCCGTCGCGGCCGAGGTGGCCCCCGACGAGGCCCGCGCCCTGCTCGACGCGCTGCGGGCCGCGGGCCTGGTCGTACCCGCGCACACCCTGCTGCCGAAGGACCTGGCCGGCCCGCCCCGGGCCCGGCTCACCGCCGAGGCGGAGGCGCTCGCCCTGGCCTCGGCGCGGCTGCCCGGCACGCCCGCCCAGGTGCTGCGCCGGCGGCTGACCGCCCGGGTGGTGGTCAGCGGCACCGGCCGCCTCGGCGCCCCGGTCGCCCTGGCGCTGGCCCAGGCGGGGGTGGGGCACGTGCACCCGGACCTGGCCGGCCCGGTGCGGCCGGCGGACCTGGTCGGCACGGGCATCCCGGCCGCCGCGCTCGGCCGTCCGCTCGCCCGGGCGGTACGCGACGCCGTCGAGCGGGCCGCCCCCGGCGCGGGCACGGGGCCGCTCCGGCGGGGCCGCGTCGACCTGGTCGTCCAGCTCGGTACGGACCGGCCGGCCGCCCTGCTCGCCGCCGGTCACGCCCAGCGCCGCCAGCCGCACCTGCTGCTCGCCCTCCGGGAGGGCGTGCCCGTGGTCGGCCCGCTCGTCCGCCCACCCGCTGGCCCCTGCCTGAACTGCCTCGACCTGCACCGGGCGGACCGGGACCCGGACTGGCCGGCGCTGGCCGCCCAGCTCGCCACGGGCGCGGGCGAGCAGGCGTGTGCCACCGCGACCCTCCTGGCGGCCGGGGCGTACGCGGTGGCCGAGGCGCTGGCGCAGCTCGACGGGGGCACCCCGGAGACCCTGGGCTGCGCGGTGGAGATCACCGGGGCGGGGCGGTTCCGCCGCCGGATGTGGCCGCCGCACCCCTCCTGCGGATGTTCGCGACGGCGCCGGTGATGCCTGCGGAGGTGGGGAGGGGCACCCAGCCCGGCGGCAGAGCAGCCGCGGGCCCCCGGAGTCGGTAACAATGGCCGGGTGACCGACATCCCGCGCCGGGCCGTGTCCCGGACCGCCAAGCTCGCCGCTCTGCCGCTCGGCTTCGCCGGTCGGACCGTCCTCGGCATGGGTAAGCGCGTCACGGGGCTCGCCTCCGACGTGATCTCCGCGGAGATCCAGCAACGCACCGCCGAGCAGCTCTTCAGCGTGTTGGGGCAGCTCAAGGGCGGTGCGATGAAGTTCGGGCAGGCGCTGTCGGTCTTCGAGGCCGCCCTGCCAGAGGAGATCGCCGCCCCCTACCGGCAGGCGCTGACCAAGCTCCAGGAGGCGGCGCCGCCGCTGCCGGCGGCCAGCGTGCACAAGGTGCTCGCCGAGCAGCTCGGCCCGGACTGGCGGGACCGGTTCGTGGAGTTCGACGACACCCCCGCCGCCGCGGCCAGCATCGGCCAGGTGCACCGGGCGGTGTGGCGGGAGCCGGGCTACGGGCCGGCCGGCGCGCCGCAGACCCGCGACGTGGCTGTCAAGATCCAGTACCCGGGCGCCGGCGACGCCCTGCTCGCCGACCTCAAGCAGCTCTCCCGCCTCGGTGGGATGTTCCGGGCGATCCAGCCCGGGCTGGACGTCAAGCCGCTCCTGGCGGAGCTGCGGGAACGGATCACCGAGGAACTCGACTACGAGCTGGAGGCCGAGTCGCAGCGCGCCTTCGCCGCCGCGTACGCGGACGATCCGGAGATCCACATCCCGGCGGTGGTCTCGGCGTCGCCCCGGGTCCTGGTCACCGAGTGGGTCGAGGGCACCCCGCTGGCGGAGATCATCCGCGAGGGCACGGAGGAGCAGCGCGACGAGGCCGGCCGGCTGATGGCCATCCTGCACCTCTCCGCGCCGCAGCGGGCCGGGCTGTTGCACGCCGATCCGCACCCGGGCAACTTCCGGCTGCTGGCGGACGGCCGGCTCGGCGTGATCGACTTCGGCGCGGTGGCCCGGATGCCGGAGGGCACGCCCGAACCGATCGGCCGCATCGCCGCGCTGGCGCTGCGGGGCGACGCCGACGAGGTGGTCGCGGGCCTGCGCTCGGAGGGCTTCATCGGTTCCACCGAGGAGATCGACGCCGAGGCGGTGCTCGACTTCCTCCGTCCGATGCTGGAGCCCATCGCCGCCGACGAGTTCCGGTTCACCCGGGCCTGGCTGCGCACGGAGGCGACCCGGCTGGCCAGCCCCCGCTCCCCCGCGTACCAGTTGAGCCGGCAGCTCAACCTGCCGCCGTCGTACCTGCTCATCCACCGGGTGACGCTCGGCTCGATCGGCGTGCTCTGCCAGCTCGAGGCGAAGGCGCCCTACCGGGGCATCCTGGAGCGTTGGCTGCCCGGCTTCGCCCCGTCGGCCGGGCGGCCCTCGGCGGGCGGCTGAGCGACGGCGCGCGACCAGGGGAACGCGACGAGGGGCGGTGGCCGGAATCCGGCCACCGCCCCTCGACTCTCGGTGGGGTACTAGAGAACGCCCAGGTCGCGCGCCGCTCGGTTGCGGCTGTTCATGGCGACGGTACGGGCGGAAAGGGTTGCCTCAGTGCTCGTGGTGGTACGACCGGCCTGAGGCCGGCGCATTCGAGCCCGGGACAGCGCTTCGTGAAGTAGTTGCATCTCGGCGACTCCGTCAAGAACGTTCAGCATGGTGGTCAGCTCTCTCGTCGCCGGCGTGACACCGGCGTGGGTGGGTTGGATCGGGTGCATGTCAGGCCGCCAGCCGGACCGTGGTGCGCGACTCGGACAGCCCACTGGCCGCCAGTCGTGCCTCGGCCTCGACCCGGAGCGCCGCGTCGCGGGCGAGGTCCTCCTTGCGCGGACGGCCACGGGGCCGCTTGCGCGGGACGACCGCGCCACGCTCGAAGATCTCGCCGCCCCAGACGCCCCAGGGCTCGGCCCGCTCCACCGCCCCGGCCAGGCACTCGACGCGCAGCGGGCAGTCCCCGCAGAGCGACTTGGCCAGCTCGAGCTCGGCGGGCGAGTCGGAGAACCACAGGTCGGGGTCGAACTTCCGGCAGGGCAGGTTCGCCTCCACCTCGACGCTCACGTCGAGTGGGGCCAACGCCAGACTCATCGCCCGGTCACCTCTCTCTCACTTCGATCTCGTGGATCGCATTTCCGACGTACTTGGCGGGCAAAAAACTGAGGCCGCGGATCCCGGTAGCGGGTTCCGCGGCCTCGAGGTGAGCCGGTGTCTGAAGATCAGACCGGTCTACCTCGAGGTGGAACTCCGCGGACGTCCATGTGACGCTTGACAGCATCGACGCCCTTGCCCGTGAAGCCACTGGTCCCCTGGTTTCCGTTTGGCGCGGTGGCGAGAATCAGCTCGGCCTGAGCCTCGACACGGTGCACCTGGGAAACCGACGGTCGCGCAGCGGCGAGGGCCACCCGGACAGCCGACAGCGGAGCGACGACAGCGGGCAGCGCCGCCGGACGCTCGTTGATGTAGACGATCTCCATGGGGGCCACCTCCTCTGACGTTCACTCGTGCCGATACGGTCTCTACCCCCCGTGAGCAGCCCGAATGGCGCCGCTCGCGAGGTGTGTCATGAGGCTATTCCTCGCCACGGGGCGAGGGCAAACGAATTTACGGCGAGATTTCGAAAGTTTTCTCCGGGCAGACGTCGTCGACCGCCGCGCCCGCCACCAGCGCCAGCACCGCCTCCCCGTAGAGGCCGAGTTTCCGGGGCCCGATGCCGGCGATGGCGATCAGCTCCTCCGCCCGCCCGGGGCGCCGTTCCGCGAGCGCGACCAGAGTGGCGTCGGTGAAGACCACATAGGCCGGTACGCGCTGCCCGCCGGCCACCCGCCGGCGCCACTCGTGCAGCCGTTCGTGCAGCTCCTCGTCGATGTCCGAGGGGCAGGTGGGGCAGCGGCCGAGCTTGCGGTCCGGCCCGGCGAGCAGGGTGGCGCCGCAGATCCGGCAGGAGACGATCTGGGTCCGGCGGCGCTCCGGCCGGCGCGCCGCGGGAGCGGCTCCGGCCCGCTCCGTCCCGCCGGAGCGGTCGAGCTGCGGCAGGAACCGCGAGGGCCGCCGGGCCCGCCCGCCCGGGGAGCGGGCCGAGGCGTACGACAGCCAGAGCCACTCCCTCGCCCGGGTGACGCCGACATAGAGCAGCCGGCGCTCCTCCTCGACCTGTTCGACGGTCTTGGCGTACGTGGTGGGCAGGGTGCCCTCGGAGAGGCCGACCAGGAAGACCGCGTCCCACTCCAGGCCCTTGGCGGAGTGCAGCGAGGCCAGGGTCACCCCGTCGACCGTCGGCACGTGCTGTGCGGCGGCCCGGCGGGCCAGCTCGTCGTTGAAGTCGGCCAGGGTGACGGGGCGCTCGACCGAGGCGGCGGGCCCGATCGGCACCACCTCCGGAGTGGCCGCGTACTCCTCGGCGAGTTGCACCAGCGCGGCGAGCGCCTCCCACCGCTCGCGGGCGGCGCCACCGGCCGGGGCGGCGTCGGGGGCCCAGCCGACCGCGGTGAGCGCCTCCACCACGGCGGCGGGCAGCGGGGTCTCCCCGGGGATCGACCGGGTGGCGGCCCGCAGGGCGACCATCGCCTGTCGCACCTCGGCGCGCTCGAAGAACCGCTCGGCCCCCTGCACCACGTACGGCACCTGCGCCTCGGTCAGCGCCTTCTCGTACGCCTCGGACTGCGCGTTGGTCCGGAACAGCACGGCGACCTCCTTCGCCGGGGTGCCGGCGTCGACCAGGGCGCGGCAGCGGGCGGCCACCGCGTTGGCCTCGGCCGGCTCGTCGGTGAAGATCCGCAGCTCCGGTTCCGGGCCGGGCGGGCGCTGGCCGACCAGCTCCAGGCGCAGCCGGGCCTCGGCGCCCCGCGCCTGGGAGATCACCGCGTTGGCCAGCCCGACGACCTGCGGGGTGGAGCGGTAGTCGCGGACCAGCCGGACCACCGTCGCGCCCCGGTACCGGCGCGGGAAGTCGACGAGGTAGGCCGAGGTGGCCCCGGTGAACGAGTAGATCGTCTGGCTGGCGTCGCCGACCACGGTCAGGTCGTCCCGCCCGCCCAGCCACGCCTGGAGCAGCCGTTGCTGGAGGGGGTTGACGTCCTGGTACTCGTCGACGACGAAGTGCCGGTACTGGGCGCGGACCTGCTCGGCGACGTCCCGGTGCTCCTCGATGCCCCAGACCGCGGCGCGCAGCATGTCCTCGAAGTCGATCACCCCGTTGGACCGCTTGAGCCGCTCGTACGCCGCGAAGACCTCGGCGACGCGGGCCGGCTCGTGCGGGGTGTCCCGCATCGCCTTCGCCGCCGCGACGACGTACTCCCCCGGCTCCACCAGCGACGACTTCGCCCACTCGATCTCGCCGGCGAGGTCCCGGGCGGCCGCCCGGTCGGTACGCAGGCCGGCCTTGGCCGCGGCCAGGGTGACCAGCCGGACCTTGCTGTCCAGCAGCTCGGGCATGGCCCGCCCCTGGAGCAGCCGGGGCGCGAAGTAGCGCACCTGGCGCAGCGCCGCCGCGTGGAAGGTGCGGGCCTGGACGCCGCCCACCCCGAGCGCGGTGAGCCGGGCGCGCATCTCGGCGGCGGCGCGGGCCGTGAAGGTCACCGCGAGCACGTGCCGGGCGGAGATCTCCCCGGAGAGCGCCCGGTGGGCGATCCGGGAGGTGACCGCGCGGGTCTTGCCGGTGCCGGCGCCGGCCAGGATGCAGACCGGGCCGGCGGGGGCGGTCACCGCCGAGCGCTGCTCCGGGTCGAGCCCGGCGAGCACGCGTTCGGATGCTGAGTGAACCACCACAGCGAGGAATTGTCTCAGCTCCGCCAGACGTTGCAGCGGTTAGCCTGGGCTTGATCGGCAAGCCGCCACGCGGACCGTTGGAGGATCTGACCATGCTGACGATGTACTCGACCCCCTGGTGCGGCTACTGCCACCGGCTGAAGTCGCAGCTCGACCGGGAGGGCATCGGCTACGAGGTGGTCGACATCGAGCAGGACGCGAAGGCCGCGGAGTTCGTGATGAGCGTCAACGGCGGCAACCAGACCGTCCCGACGCTGCGTTTCGCCGACGGCAGCGCCCTGACCAACCCCTCGATCACCCAGGTCAAGCAGCACCTGGCCACGATCGACGCCTGACCGGACGCAGCACCACCCACGAGCGGCCGCCCATCCGGGCGGCCGCTCGTCGCGTACCACGGGAGGTCCTGACGACGCGGCGGCTCAGCGCGCCGGGCCCGGTGGGGTCGTGCCGACCACCTCCTGGCCCGCGGTGGCGGCCGGGCCGACGGCGGTGGACCCCTCGGCGGGCCGGCGGGGGGCGGGGATCCGGACGGGTGGCGGCGGGCTGAGCGTGCGGCCGTGCCAGAGGTAGCCGCCGGCGAGCAGGGTGGCCACCCCGATCAGGGCGAACAGGACGCGGTAGTCCAGCGCCCCGACGAGCAGCGCCCCCGCGCCGATCGAGAGCGCCTGCGGGCCGCTGACCACGGCCTCCGAGGCCGCGGCGACCCGGCCGAGCAGCGCCTGCGGGGTACGCCGCTGGATCAGCGTGTGCAGCCCGACCATCGTCAGCGGCAGCGACACCCCGGCCAGCAGTACGGCGACGAAGCCGAGCCAGAGGTTCGGGTACACCAGCGCCAGCGAGGCCGGCCCGAAGAACGCCACCCCGGCGGCGAGCGTGCCCACCTCGCCGGCGCGGCGCACCACGGCCGGGGAGAGCAGCCCGCCGACCAGCCCGCCGATGCCCTGCACGGTGACCAGCACGCCGACGAACGCGGCGTCCCGGCGCAACCCCTGGTCGACGTACGCGAAGATCAACGACTCGCTGAAGCCCATGGCCAGCGATCCCAGCCCGTAGCCGAGCAGCGCCCGGCGCAGCGCCGGCTCCCCGGCCAGGTGGCGCAGCCCGGCGCTCACCTCGGCCGGCCAACGCAGCCCGGGCCCGGTGGGCGGCGTCTCCGTCGTGCGGAGCAGGCCCACCACGACGGCCGCCGACAGGAAGCCGACCATCCCGATCACGGCCAGCATCCAGCCACCGATGGCGGCGTAGAGCCCGGCGCCGGCCAGCGGGCCGATCAGCCGCAGCCCCTGGCGTACGGTCTGGAGCACGCCGTTGGCCTCGGCCAGCAGTTCCACCGGCACGAGCTGGCGGATCAGGCCGCTGAGCACGGCGCTGAGGGTGATGTACGACAGGCCGTAGAGGGCCGCCACCACGTAGATGATCCACACGTCGGTCCGGTCCCGCACCACGAGGAGCGGGGTGAGCAGCACGGCCGTCACCAGGTTCGCCGCCACGAAGAACGGGCGGCGGGGGTAGCGGTCGACGATCCACCCCACCAGCGGGGCCAGGGTCATCGGGGCGATGACCGCGAAGATGGTGGCGCCGGCCAGCCCGTCCGACCCGGTCAGGTCCTTCACCCAGATGGCGAGGGCCAGCAACAGGATCGACTCGGCGGCCATGCTGGCGAGCAGGCCGCCGAAGAGCAGGCGGAAATCCGGGCGGCGCAGGACGGTGCGCATGGGGTCCCTCCGGCGGGGGTGGTGCGCGGCGTGGCGCGGTGTGGGGTGGCGCGGTCGGGCCGACGGCGTCGTACCGGACGCCGCGCCCTTCCACGGTCCTCTTTTCTGCGAGACACGCCCCCGCCGGGACCTCCGGCGGGAGGCGCGCCGTCCATACTGACCGTGGGGGGCGAATTTCATACAGTTACCGTCGCGTCTGCGGCGGTCCACGGGAAAAGAGGACGTCGTGCCTCCTGCCTCACCCAGCCCGATCCTGCGCCGCCGCAGGTTGGGCACCGAGCTGCGCCGGCTGCGCGAGGCCGCGGGTCTCACGGGAGACCAGGTCATCGAGCGCATCGGCTGGGCGTCCGCGTCCAAGTTGTCCCGGCTGGAGAACGGCCGCAGCCGCCCGGACCCGGACGACGTCCGCGTGCTGCTGGATCTCTACGGCGCCGACGAGGCGCTGCGCCGGGAGCTCCTCGGCATCACCGAGGAGGCCGGCGACATCCGCGGCTGGCTGCGCAACTACCCGGTGATGACCCAGCAGCAGCGCAGCTTCGCCGAGCTGGAGGCGGGCTGCGCGGAGATCTCGGAATACAACCCGGTCCTGGTGCCGGGCCTGCTCCAGACGCCGGACTACGCGTCGGTGCGGATCGCCTCCGCCCGGCAGGTCGACGAGGAGGCCGGCGACCCGGAGGCCGGTGAGGACATCGACACCGAGGTGCGGGCCCGGCTGGCCCGGCAGTCGCTGCTCACCCGCTCGACCGATGCGCCCCGCTACACGGCGGTGCTGGAGGAGGCGGCGCTCGGCGGCCGGACCGGGCCGCCGGAGGTGCTGCGCGCGCAGCTGGTGCAGCTCTGCGAACTGGCGATGCTGCCGAACGTCACGCTGCACGTCCTGCCGCGCGACACCCAGATCGGCGACTGGTACCTCCCGCCGACCGCGTTCTCGGTCTACCGGTTCGCGGATCCGCTCGATCCGGAGACGCTGGCCATCGAAGGGGGGTTCACCGACGTCATGTCGACCGAGGTAAACGCCCTAAATCGCTATAAAGTGGTGTTCGAGTGGCTATGCACGGCGGCGCTCTCCGAATCGGACACCCTCTCCTGGCTGATCGAGGCGACGGGGCGGCTGCCCGGCACGGCGACCGCGTCCACGGTGGCGTACGGGCCGGCAACGGCGCCGACCCAACGCCGCCGGTATTCCGGGCGCCTGACGGATCGGTGATCACGGGGGCCCACCGTCGGGTCGTGCGGCGCCACTCGTTCCATCGGAGCAGTTCACCTCAGGAGTGGCACGATGAACGAGATCCGCAACACGCCGTCCGTACTCGCCCAGCTCGCGGACGCCCCGTGGCGTAAGAGCACGCGCAGCCAGACCTCGAACTGCGTCGAGGTCGCACCACTGAGGACCGGGCCGGTCGCGGTGGCCCTGCGGGACAGCAAGGACCAGGGTGGTCCGGTGCTGCTGTTCAACCGGGCGGGCTGGCTGGGCTTCATCGCCGGCGCGAAGAACGGACAGTTCGATCTGAACTGATCCGTCGACGGTCGCGGGGCCGCCGGCAGCGTGCCGGCGGCCCCGTCGCGTCTGCGCCGCACCACCCCGCCGGCCAGGCATCCGCTGATCGGATGAGCCTCCGGACCAATCGTCGCGTTTCACTTGATGAGACGACCGCGCGGCGTAACATGACGGCAGAGTGACGTGGAACTTCCACCCGTTCCCCACCCTCGCGATTCATCCGGAGACCCGCATGCGGTTCCTGATCGTTCGCACCGACATCCGCGCCGCCGCCGACGTGGACATCGCCGCCGCCTGGGCGTGCGGTGACCGACTCCGCGACGAGACCACCGCGCCCGAGCCGCGCCGCCAGATCGTGCACGCCGAGGAGCGCGACGCCGCGCTGCTGCTGGCCCGTGCCCTCGCCACGGTCGGCGCGGTCCGCTCCGGCAAGCAGCGGGTCAAGGTGCTCCCGCTCGACGAGCCGGGCCGCAGGCGGCGGGTCGCACCCGACGACCGAGGCAGCTGACCCGCACCCCAGACGTCCGTCGTGGTCGGACCGGCTCCCCCGCCGTGCTCCTTTGCCCAGCCGACCACGGCGGCCCGTGTTCCCGGTCCGTGACCGTCGCGGCAACGGCGGCCACGGGCCGGGACCGCACGACCCCGGCCACCGGCGCGCTCGCGCGCGGCGGAGACCGGCTCAGCAGTGCCCGTCGAGCCAGCGGTGGATCAGGAAGAGCGCGATCGACGACGGCGGCGGCAGCACCAGGCGGGCCCCGCCGACCTCCACCGGCCGTCCCGCCAGGGCCGCGCCGATCTCCCTGCGGGAGAACCACCGGGCGAACGCGATCTCCGTCGGATCCACCTGCACCGGATGCTCCGGATCCGCGGTGGCGAGGAAGCCGAGCATCAGGGAGCCGGGAAACGGCCACGCCTGGCTGCCCGCGTACGCGATGTCGTCGACCGGGACGCCGACCTCCTCGCGGACCTCGCGCAGCACCGCGGCCTCGGCCGACTCCCCCGGCTCGACGTAGCCGGCGAGGCAGGAGAACCGGCGTTCGCCGGCGGTGTGCGGCCAGGTGGCGTTGTTGCCGAGCAGGCACCGCCCGTCGAGGCCCGGGACGCCGTCGTGCACCAGCACGATCATGGCGGGATCGGTACGCGGCCAGATCCGCTCCCCGGCCGGGTCGATCCGGGACCAGCCGGCCTCGTCCACCTCCGTCGGGTGCCCGGTGGCCGACGAGTAGCGGTGCCGCAGGTGCCAGTTGACCAGCGCCAGCGCGGTGGTGAACAGCCCGGCGTCGCGGTCGCCGAGCAGGTGCCCGACCTCGCGCAGGTGCGTCGCCCGGGCCCCGGACACCGCCGGCAGCGGGGCGTCCACGGCGAAGACCGGCACCCCGTCCGGCTCCACGCCGAGGAACATCGGCGATATCGGCCCGGGCAGCCCGGCCGGATCGACAAGCACCAGCTTCGGCGGCGACGTGTCGGTACGCACCAGCGCCCGGCCGCCGTCGGCGGAGTCGAGCACCAGCACCCGGGCCCGGCTCCACGCCTGCGCCAGCCACCCGGGGTCGGTGCGCCGGTGGGCCGCCCGGTCCAGGGTGGACCGGGCCAGCGGCGGGGCGGGCTCCCCGCTCACGGTCGTGCCGGCTCGGTGGTGACCGGGGCCAGCGCCGCCACCTGCCGCCCGATCCGTTCGGCGTCACCCAGCACCACGGTGACCGCCTGCGCCGGGGCGAGGTAGCGGGCCGCCGCCTCGGCCACGTCGGCCACGGTCGCCTTCGCCAGCCGGGCGGCGTGCTCGGCCAGGAACTCCAGGCGCAGCCCGCTGCCGGCGTACGCGCTGGTCAGCGAGGCGAGCCCGGCCTGGGTGGACATCCCGAGTTGGAGGGTGCCGAGGGCGTACTGGCGGGCCTGCTCCAGCTCGTCCTCACGGGGCGGGAGGGAGGCCAGCCGGCCGAGTTCGTACGTCGTCTCCAGCAGCGCCGGCCCGGTGACCTCGGTGGCCACGTCGACGGCGGCGACCAGCACCGATCCGGCCACCGAGTGCTCGACGAGGGAGTGCCCCCCGTACGTGTAGCCCTTGTCCTCGCGGATGTTCTCCACCCAGCGGGAGGAGAAGTAGCCGCCGAAGATCAGGTTGGCCAGTTGCAGCGCGGCGTGGTCCGGGTGGGTGCGGGGCACCGCCGGCAGCGCGATCCGCAGCGAGGACTGCACCGCCCCCGGACGGTCGACCAGCAGCAGCGGCCCGGGCTCCAGCGGAGGGGCGGGCGGCAGGTCGGCGGGGTGCCCGGCGCCGGTCCACCCGGACAGCGCCTTCTCGGCGGCGTCCAGCGCCCGGTCCGGCTGCACGTCACCGACCAGCACCAGCACGGCGTCGGCGGGGTGCACCCGCTGGGCGTGCAGGGTCCGCAGCACTCCCGGCCGGACGGCCCGGACCGCCTCCGGTTCGGGGGTCTGCACCGCGTACGGGTGGGTGCCGTAGACCCGCCGGAGCAGGGCGGTGCGGGCGAGGTGCGCCGGCTGGCTGCGCGCCACGTGGATCCGGTCCACCAGCCGGTCCCGCTCCGTGGCGACGTCGTCGTTCGGGTAGGCCGCGTCGGTCAGCACCTCGGCGAGGATCTCCAGCATCCGGTCCAGCCCGGTGACCAGCCCGGCGCCGGAGAGCATCAGCCGGTCCGGGTCGATCCCGGCGGAGAGCCCGCCGCCGACCTTCTGCAACTCGGCCGCGATCTGCACGCTGGACATCGTCGCCGTGCCGGAGAGCAGGGTCTGCGCCAGCATGGCGCCCCGGGCGAGGTGGGTGCGGCCGAACGGCATCCACAGCCGCACCTCCACCAGCGGCACCGCCGGCCGGCGTACGGCGATCACGGTCAGCCCGTTGGCCAGCGTGCGCTCGGCCTGCTTCGGCAGCTTGAGCCTGCGGTTCGGGCCGAGCGGCGGCAGCGCCCGGGACGCGGCCGGTGCGGTCACACTCACTGTGTCATTTCCGTTCGCGACTGCGGGGCTCGCAAGACCGGCTCACTCCTCGCGCTCACCGAACCCACCTTCGTTCGCGACTGCGGGGCTCGCAAGACCGGCTCACTCCTCGCGCTCACCGGGCCCCTCCTGGGATGACCTCGATGGACGCGCGGCGCTCGGGCCGCAGGGTGGCCGCGGCGGCGCGGACCTGCTCGTCGGTGACCTCGCCGACGAGCCGGGGCAGGTCGTTGAGCAGCCCCGGCTCGCCGCGCTGCTGCTCCAGCACGGCCATCTGCAACGCCCGCCCGAGCACCGCGTCGGTGTCGCGCAGCAGGTGGGTCGCCATCCGGGCCTGGGTGCGGGCCAGTTCCCCCTCGGCCACGCCGTCGGTGGCCAGCCGGTCCAGCTCCTCGTCGATGGTGCGCAGCACCTTGTCCACGTCCCCGCCGGGTGGCAGGTGCGCCTGGAGCAGCAGCGCCGTCGGGTCCCGCACGTCGAACGGGTCGCCCATGAAGCCGACGTAGCCGCCGAGGCTGGTCACCGCCCGGTCCCGCTGGACCAGCCGCTCGACCAGCCGGGACGCGTCGCCGTCGGTGAGCACCTCGGCCAGCACGACGTACGGCAGGTAGGCGGCGAGATCGGTGATCGGGTCGGGCACCCGCCAGGCGCCGGCCACCGCCGGCAACGGGGCCAACTCGTCGGTGTACGAGGTACGCCGCTCCTCGGTCAGGTCGGGCTCGGCGAAGTCGGGCCGTTTCGGGGCGGGCCGCGCCGGCACGTCGCCGAAGTGCCGCTCGATCAGCGTGGTCGCCTCGGCGACGTCGATGTCGCCGCTGACCGCCAGCACCGCGTTGCCGCTCGCGTAGTAGCGGCGGAAGAAGTCGGCGGCGTCTCCGACGGTGGCCGACTCCAGGTCGACGAAGGAGCCGTAGCCGTCGTGCGCGTTCGGGAAGGTGTCGAACATGACCGGTGGCAGGGTCAACCAGGGAAAGCCGCCGTACGGGCGGTTGAGGACGTTGACCCGGATCTCCTCCTTGACCACGTCGACCTGGTTGCGCAGGTTCTCCTCGGTCAGCCGGGGGCCGCGCATCCGGTCGGCCTCCAGGAACAGCGCCCGCTCCAGGGCGTTGCTCGGCAGGGTCTCGTAGTAGTCGGTGTAGTCCAGGTGGGTGGAGCCGTTGAAGGTGCCGCCCGCCCCCTGCACGTGCCGGAAGTGCGCCAGCTTCTCCAGGTTCTCGGAGCCCTGGAACATGAGGTGCTCGAAGAGGTGGGCGAAGCCGGTGCGCCCCTCGGGTTCGGAGCGGATGCCGACGTCGTAGACGACCGCCACCCCGATCACCGGGGCGCTGCGGTCGGGGGTCAGGACCACCCGCAGGCCGTTGTCGAGCGTGAGCCGCTCTACCGGGTACTTCGTCGCTGGAATTCTCGATCTCCGCGCCGCCACGGGATCGACCCTAGCGCGTCGGCACTCCCGCCACCGGCGACCTCTCGCCTGCCGCCCCGGCCGGCGCGCGAGGCGTCGTACGCAGCCGCCCCGGCGGCCGGCGGCGACGGCGGGAACACCGGCCGCAAAGCACACCCAACCAGTAGAGATTGCCGCTTTTTCTGCGACGCAAATCCCGGCATGTGGTTGGCCCTTGACGCCAGTTCACCGCCTGCCCCAGTTTTCCTACCAACTAAGTAGGAATACTGCGGATTGGATGGACGATGAGACGGCTCCCCATGCGTCGGTGGGTCTCCCTGGCCACCCTCGCCGTCGTCGGCGTGGCGACCCTGGGCACCGCCGCCGCCTGCGGCGACGACAGCGAGGGCGCGGGCGGCGGCTCCGGCCCGACGACGCTGCGGCTCGGCTACTTCCCGAACATCACCCACGCGCCGGCGGTGGTCGGCGTGGAGAAGGGCATCTTCGCCGAGAAGCTCGGCGGCGACGTCAAGCTGGAGACGAAGACCTTCAACGCCGGCCCCGCCGCCATCGAGGCGATCTTCTCCGGGGCGCTCGACGCCACGTACATCGGCCCGAACCCCACCGTGAACGCCTTCTCGAAGTCGAAGGGCGAGGCCGTCCGGGTCATCTCCGGCGCGGCCTCCGGCGGCGTCGCGCTCGTGGTCAAGCCCGAGATCACCTCGGTGGAGCAGCTCCGGGGCAAGAAGATCGCGACCCCGCAGCTGGGCAACACCCAGGACGTGGCCATCCGCTACTGGCTCAAGGAGAAGGGCCTCACGACGACCAAGGAGGGCGGCGGCGACGTCAAGATCATTCCGCAGGAGAACGCCCAGACGGTGGAGACGTTCAACAGCGGGGCCGTCGACGGCGCCTGGGTGCCCGAGCCGTTCGTGTCCCGGCTGGTCAACGCGGGCGGCAAGGTGCTCGTCGACGAGCGCGACCTCTGGCCGGACCGGAAGTTCGTGATCACCAACCTGATCGTCAGCACCAAGTTCCTCAAGGAACACCCGGACGTGGTCAAGAAGCTGGTCGAGGGCCAGGTCGCGGCCAACGAGTTCGTCAACACCAAGCCCGACGAGACGCACCAGGCCATCTCCGACCACATCGGAAAGATCAGCGGCAAGCCCCTCGACCTCAAGCTGATCAAGCAGGCCTGGCCGACGCTGGAGTTCACCAACGACCCGATCGCCACGTCGCTGAAGACCGGGCTCGACCACGCCGTCGCGGTCGGCCTGACCCAGCCGGTCAGCCTCGACGGTCTCTACGACCTGACCTACCTCAACGAGGTGCTGAAGGGCCAGGGCAAGCCCGAGGTCGTCCAACCATGACGTCGACCACGACGACGCCACGCAGCGCGACCGGCTCGGTCGCGCTGCACGGCGTCACCAAGGTGTACGGGCGCGGGGCGAACGCCGTCGTCGCCCTGGACGGGGTCTCCCTCGACGTCGCGCCCGGCGAGTTCGTCTGCCTGGTCGGGGCCTCCGGCTGCGGCAAGAGCACCCTGCTCAACCTGGTCGCCGGCCTCGACCGGCCCAGCGGCGGGCGGATCGCCCTCGACGAGGGCGTCGATCCGGGACTGATGTTCCAGGAGCCCGCCCTCTTCCCCTGGCTCACCGTCGAGGGCAACGTCGAGGTGCCGCTGAAACTGCGCGGGCTGCCCCGGGCGGCGCGGCGGGACCGGGTCGCCGAACTGCTCGGCACGGTCCACCTGGCCGACTTCGGCCGTAAGCGCCCGCACGAACTGTCCGGCGGCATGCGCCAGCGGGTGGCGCTGGCCCGCACCCTCGCCCTGGACACGCCGGTGCTGCTGATGGACGAGCCGTTCGGCGCGCTGGACGCGATGACCCGGGACATCCTGCATGACGAGCTGGAACGGATCTGGACCGAACGGCGGCTCACCGTGATCTTCGTGACGCACAACGTACGCGAGGCGGCCCGGCTCGCCGACCGGATCATCCTGCTCTCCAGCCGGCCCGGCCGGATCATCTGGTCCACCCCGGTCGACGTGCCCCGGCCGCGCCGCATCGACTCCCCCGAGGTCGCCGCGATCGCCGCCGAGGTCACCGGCCGCCTGCGTACGGAGGTGGGCCGTCATGGCCGGTGACACCCTCGCCGCCGTCCCGCGTACCGACTCGGAGATCTCCGGGCTGGACGCCCTGGAGCTGGCCGGTCGGGAGAAGAGCCGCACGAGGGCCAGCCGGCTCTGGGCGGCGACCTGGCCGAAGCTGGCCGCGCTCGTCCTCGCCGTCGGCGCCTGGCAGGTCGTGGTCTGGACCGGCTGGAAGCCCGAGTACTCGCTGCCGGGCCCGGTGGCCGTGGGTCAGGAGCTGCTCCGGCAGGTCAGCGGCGTCCAGCTCTGGGAGGGTCTGGTCACCACCCTGCGCCGGGCGGCCCTCGGCTACGTCTTCTCGGTCGCCGTCGGCCTGCTGCTCGGCCTCGCGGTGGCCCGGTCGCGGATCCTGCGGGCCGCGATCGGCTCCATGATCACCGCGTTGCAGACGATGCCGTCGATCGCCTGGTTCCCGCTGGCGATCCTGCTGTTCGAGCTGAGCGAGAAGGCCATCTTCTTCGTGGTGGTGCTCGGCGCCGCGCCGTCCATCGCCAACGGCGTGATCGCCGGTGTGGACTACGTGCCGCCGCTGCTGCTGCGCGCCGGCCGCAACCTCGGCGCCCGGGGGCTCAACCTGTACCGGTACGTCATCGCGCCCGCCGCGCTGCCGGCCATCGTGGCCGGTCTCAAGCAGGGCTGGGCGTTCTCCTGGCGCAGCCTGATGGCCGGCGAGCTGATCGTGGTCGGCATCTCGCAGACCTCGCTGGGCGCGCAGCTGACCTACTCGCGGGAACTCTCCGACTCGCCCTGGCTGATCTCCACGATGATCGTGATCCTGGTGCTGGGCCTGGCGGTGGACGCCGCGTTCGGGGCGGCGGACAAGGCGATCCGGCGTCGCTGGGGCGTGTTGGACCAGGCGGGTCAGTGACGTGTACGTCTCCGCGCGCAGTGACTACGCGCTCCGGGCCATGCTCGCCGTCGCCGCCGCGGCTCCGGTCGGCGGCGGCGGGCTGGTCAAGGCGGGGACGCTGGCCGACAGCCAGGGCATCCCGCTGAGCTTTCTCCAGGGCATCCTGGTCGACCTGCGCCGGGCCGGCCTGCTGGTGAGCCACCGGGGCACCGAGGGCGGGTACGCCCTGGCCCGCCCCGCGGTGGAGATCAGCGTCGGCGACGTGCTCCGCGCGATCGGCGGCTCCCTGACGACCGTCCGCGGCCTGCCGGCCGAGCGGGCCGGCTACGCGGGTGTGGCGACCGGCCTGCGGGACGTCTGGCTGGCCGTGCACGGCGCGATCGCCCTGGTGGTCGACCGGACCACCCTCGCCGACCTGCTGGGGGCGGAACACCTCCCGGCCGGTGCCGGGGAGACCCGCGCCCGCTGACCACGCACCGGCTTCTCCGGCGACGGGCAGGCGGGCCAAGCGACGGTCAGCCGACGGTGGGCACCGGCCGCTCCGTCGGGCTGCGAAGCTCGACCGGAGCGGCCGGCGCGGCCCCGTCCGGGGTGGCGTGCCACGGCGTGAACACCGCGACCACGGCGAGCAGCAGCCCGGCCAGCGCCACCGCGAGCACCAGCAACAGTTCCCGCGCCGCGCCCGAGCCGGCGTCGCCCGCCATGGTCACCCCTCCCATGCCGGGCGGTCCCGCCCGGATCTTCCCCCGCCCCCAGCTTTCACCACCCCCGGCGGCGGAAACAGTCGCCGATCGGACGTAACGTTCGCTGATTCCAGACTCAGCCGTCGGCTCCAGGCACGAGTGCCCGGAGCCGACGGGAGAGCGGAACGCGGAGGGTTGGTCAGGAGGCGTGCGGGGTGCGGGGGCGGCGCGAGCGGCGGGGCCGCCCCGAGGCGCGGTGCGGAGCCCGGCCGCCCTCACCGGCGCGGCCGGCCGACCGGCCGCCGGCAGACCCGGCGGAGGCGGCCTGCGGCGCGGGCGGCGCGATCGTCACCGGCACGCCGGACGGCTCCCGGGCGCCGGTCACCCGGGCCAGGGCCTCGTCGCCGGGGCGCACCTGGACGGACTCGGGACGGATGCCGGCGGTCGACATCAGCCGGGACACGTCCCGGCGCTGCTCCGGCAGGACCAGGGTGACGACCGTGCCGGACTCCCCCGCCCGGGCGGTACGCCCACCACGGTGCAGGTAGTCCTTCGCCTCGGTGGGCGGGTCCACGTTGACCACCATGTCGAGCCCGTCGACGTGGATGCCCCGGGCCGCCACGTCGGTGGCGACCAGCGCCGTCACCTGCCCGGTGCGGAACTGCTCCAGGATCCGGGTGCGCTGCGGCTGCGACTTGCCGCCGTGCAGCGCGGCCGCGCGTACCCCCTTGGCCAGCAGCTGGCGGGCGAGCCGGTCGGCGCGGTGCTTGGTGCCCATGAACAGGATGGTGCGGCCCTCGCGGGCGGCGATCCAGGTCAGCGCGGTGGGCTTGTCCACCGCGTCGACGTGCAGCACGTGGTGGGTCATCGCGGTCACCGTGGCGGTGCCCGGGTCGACCGAGTGCGAGACCGGGTTGCTGAGGAAGCGGCGCACCAGCTTGTCCACGCCGCCGTCCAGGGTGGCCGAGAAGAGCATCCGCTGCCCGTTCGGGGCGACCTGCTCCAGCAGCTTGGTGACCTGCGGCAGGAAGCCCATGTCGGCCATCTGGTCGGCCTCGTCGAGCACGGTGATGCCGACCTGGTCCAGCCGGGCGTCGCCGCGGTTGATCAGGTCGTGCAGCCGGCCCGGGGTGGCCACGACCAGTTCGGCGCCGGCGCGCAGGGCGTCCGCCTGGCGTTGCAGGGAGAGCCCGCCGACGACGGTGGCGCAGCGCAGCCCGACGGCGCGGGCGTACGGGTCGAGCGCGGTGGTGACCTGCTGGGCCAGCTCGCGGGTGGGCACCAGCACCAGGGCCAGCGGTCGGCCCGGGCGGGCCCGGCGGCCTGCGGTGCGGGACAGCAGGGGAAGCCCGAAGGCGAGCGTCTTGCCGGAGCCGGTGCGGCCCCGGCCGAGCACGTCCCGGCCGGCGAGCGAGTCCGGCAGGGTCGCCGACTGGATCGGGAACGGCTCGGTGATGCCCTGGGCGGTCAGCTCGGCGAGCAGCGCCGGGGCCAGCCCGGTGAGGGCGAAAGAGGGTACGACAGTGGTCATGCGGAAGCCTTCCTCGACGCGGCACGTGTCGAGGGAGGGCGCCGGATGCGGCGCTGTCACCGGCGGGCCAGGCCGCGGGTGACTCACAAGCACGAACCGAAAGGGGTACGGGCCCCGGCCCGCCGCCGTTCGCCGCCTGCTAGCGGCAGGTCGACGGTGCGGCGGGCCGGTCCCGTCACCGCACCCGGAGGGCGCGATGGGTGTTACTGGACGATCCGAAGATCTACAGCGGGCGGATGTTCTCCGCCTGCGGGCCCTTCTGGCCCTGGGTCACCTCGAACTCGACCCGCTGGTTCTCGTCCAGGCTCCGGTAGCCGGAGGACTGGATCGCCGAGAAGTGGGCGAAGACGTCGGCGCCGCCGCCGTCCGGGGTGATGAAGCCGAAGCCCTTGTCAGCGTTGAACCACTTGACGGTGCCAATAGCCATTTTTGTTTCGTCTCCTTGACGGAACGTCGAACCCGCACTTGTTGCGGGCTCGAAGAGGAGCGCGCCACGCGGAACTGCCTGGCTCGCTTGTCGCTTCTGGTCGCCCCGCCCGGAGAACTCCGGACACAACAAAGAGCGCCTGGGCCACAATCCTCCAGGCGCACACAGAGTCTCTGGGAACCATAACTGCAACGCGACCAACCTATCACGGATTCGTCCCGGCACCACCGTCTGCCGGGATTTCCGGTACGGAGGCGATCAGCGCGGTCAGCCCGTCCGCGTCGAGCAGGTCCGCCGGGCGGACCGTGACCCCGTCCCGCACGTAGTGGAACGCCGCGCCGACCCGCTCCACCGGCACGCCGGCCAGCTCCGCCCAGGCCAGCCGGTAGACCGCGAGCTGCACAGCGGCCACCTCGGCGGCGGCGCCGGCGGGCTGCCGGCCGGTCTTCCAGTCGACCACGTCGAACCGCCCGCCCGGCCGGGCGAAGACGGCGTCCATCCGCCCCCGGACCACCACTCCGGCGATCACTGTGGCGAAGGGCACCTCCACCTCGACCGGCACCCGCTCGGCCCACTCGCTGGCCAGGAAGCGCTCCTGGAGCTCGGCCAACGCCTCGTCCGGCGCCGCGTCCGCGTCCGCCGCACCCGGCAGCTCGTCCAGGTCGAGCAGCCGGTCGGCGCCGAACCGCTGCTCCAGCCAGGTGTGGAAGGCGGTGCCCCGGCGGGCGTACGGATTGGGTTCGGTGGGCACCGGGCGGCGCAGCGCGCGGGCCAGCGCCGCCGGATCCCGGCGCAGCGCCACCAACTGGGTCACCGACAGCTGGCCGGGCAGGGCCACCTCGACGGCGCCGGACTGCCGGGTCAGCTCGGCCCGCTCGGCGAGCAGCAGGTCGGCCTCCCGCCGCCACCGCGCCACGTCCGCGTCGTCGGCCGACGGCTCCGCGCCCGCCCCGGCGGTGTCGTCGCCGCCGGACGCCACCCGTTCGGCGGTCTCGCCAACGGACAGCAGGCGGGCGGCTGCGTCCCCGTCGGACGGTGAGCGGGCCGCCGGGTCGCCCACCGTCCGTTCGGCGGTCTCGCCGCCGGGCAGCGGGCGGGCGGCCGTGTCGCCGTCGGCGAGGAAGCGGCGGACCAGGGCCGCCGCCTCGGCCAACGCCGGCCGGCGGGCGCCCAGCGGGTCGGCCGGCCACTCGGCGCGCAGCACCACCTCGGTCGTCGGGTTGACCGCGTCGCCCGGCGGCTCCGGCGCCCACTCGTCCACCAGGTGCCCGGCGCGGGCGTCCAGGCAGGCGTCGTGCACCTCCCGCAGCAGCACCGACGGGCCACGCGGCCGTTTGGTGCCCTCCCCCCACCAGTAGCCGGAGCAGAGCAGCAGCCGCCGGGGGCGGGTCACCGCCACGTACGCCAGCCGGCGCTCCTCACGCTCGTCGTGCGCCCGCCAGGCGTCGGTGAAGTCCTCCAGCGCCCGGGCCACCCCCCGCTGGTCCTCGGCCTCGTCGAGGCCCAGCTCCGGCAGCCCGTCGGCGTCGCCGCGCAACGGGAACGGCAGCACGCCCAGCCCGCCGAGCCAGTGGTCGGAGTTGCGCACCGGCCCCGGCCAGACGCCCCGGCTCAGCCCGGCCACCGCGACCACGTCCCACTCCAGGCCCTTCGCGGCGTGCGCGGTGAGGATCTGCACCGCGCCCTCGACCACCTCCACCTCGCCCGGCGTGAGGCCGCGCTCCTCGTCCTCGGCGGCGGCCAGATAGGCCAGGAACCCCGACAGGGTGGCGCCCGGCGTCTCGCCGCTGAAGCGGGCGGCGACGTCGCCGAGCGCGTCCAGGTGGCCCCGCGCCAGGCCGGCGTCCCCGGCCCCGTCCCGGCCGGCCCGCACCGCCACCTCCACGTCCAGGCCGATCGTCCGCTCGATGTCCGCGATCAGCTCCGGCAGGGACTGGTCCAGCCGGTAGCGCAGCAGGCCCAGCTCCCGGGCGTACGCCCGCAGCCGCGCGTAGCCCTCCGCCGAGTACGCCTGCGCCGGGCCCAGGTCGGCCAGCGCCTCCACCAGGGTCGCCTCGTCGAGGAGGTCCGGGCTGATCTCCGGGGTGCCGTCGTCGGCGAGCCTGCGCCGGGCCGCCGCGATGGACTTCGCCCGGCGGTGCAGGGCCACCAGGTCACGGGGCCCGATCCGCCAGCGCGCGCCGGTCAGCAGCCGCAGCAGCGCGGCCCCGTCCGTCGGGTCGGCCAGCACCCGCAGCGTGCACACCACGTCCCGCACCTCGGGGGTGTCCAGCAGGCCGCCCAGGCCCACCACCTCGACCGGCAGGCCGCGCTCGCGCAGCGCCGACTCGATCGCCGGAATCTGGCTGCGCAGCCGCACGAGCACGGCGGTCGTGGGCCGCAGCGGCACCGGGATGTGCTCGGGCAGCACGCCGGGCATCCCGGCCGCGCCGCGCCAGGCGTGCAGCACGCTGTCGGCGATCCAGTCGGCCTCGTCGGCGTACGTCCGCAGCAGGGCGCAGTGGACGGTGCCGCCGGCGGCACCGCGGGCGCTGCGGTGCGGCACCGGCTCCTTGACGCTCATCGCCGCGCGCAGCTCCGGCACCCGGGCGCCGGCGGCCCGCAGCGGGGTGGCCAGCGCGTTGGCGACACCGAGGATCTCCGGCCGGTTGCGCCAGCTCGTGGTGAGGCCGAGCACCTCGGCCGGCGCACCGCCGGCGCGGGCGAACTCCGTGGGGAACCGGTCCAGGGTGCCGGCGCTCGCCCCGCGCCAGCCGTAGATCGACTGGCAGGGGTCGCCGACCGCCGTCACCGGGTGCCCGCCGCCGAAGAGCGCGTTGAGCAGCACCACCTGGGCGTGGCTGGTGTCCTGGTACTCGTCCAGCAGCACCACCCGGAACCGGTCCCGCTCGATCTCGCCGACGCCCGGGTGGTCGCGGGCGACCCGGGCCGCCCGCGCGAGCTGGTCGGCGAAGTCCATCGCCTCGAAGTCCTCCTTGCGCCGGGCGTACGCGCGCACCAGCGGGAGCAGCTTCAGTCGGATCTGCTGGAGTTGCAGCGCCTTGCGCACGTCGGCGTAGACCCGGCCGGGGCGCACCTGCACCTCGGCGAAGAACCGGCCCGTCCACGCGGCCAGCGCGTCCGGGTCGACCAGGTGCTCGTCCAGCTCACCGGCCAGCGCCAGCACCGCGTCGGTGATCGTGCTCGGCATCCGGTCCACCCCGGACATGTCGCCGTCGTAGTTGCGTACCAGCAGGTCGACCAGCTGCCAGCGGGACGCCTCGGTGAGCAGCCGGGTGGACGGCTCGTAGCCCGCCCGCAGCCCGTGCTCGGTGACGATCCGGCCGGCGTACGAGTGGTAGGTGGAGACGGTCGGCTCCCCGGCCAGCGGGTCGTCGAGCGGGTCGCGCCCCCGCCGCCCGAGCCGGCGCACCAACTGGTCCAGCCGCGCACGCACCCGGTGCGCCAGCTCCCCGGCAGCCTTGCGGGTGAAGGTGAGCCCGAGCACCTGCTCCGGCCGCACGTGCGAGTTGGCGACCAGCCAGACCACCCGGGCGGCCATCGTCTCCGTCTTGCCCGACCCGGCGCCCGCGACCACCAGCAGCGGCTCGACGGGCGCGGCGATGATCGCGGCCTGTTCCCGGGTCGGCGCGGGCAGCCGCAGCAGCTTCGCCAGCTCCACCGGCGTGTAGCGGGGGCCGGCGTCGGCGACCCGGGGCGTCGGGGTCGCGCTGCTGAACAGGGCGGGCTGCGTCAAGACGTCTCCGGACGACGGGTGGTCGGCGGCTCGACCACCTGGCGGCCCTGCCCGGACACCGGGCAGCTCGTACGCACCGGGCAGACCCGGCACTTGGAGTTGGCGACCGCGGCGAAGGTGGCGGCGGCCATCGTATCCGCGGTGCGCCGCACCAGCGCGGTCGCCCAGCCGGCCTCCGGGCCCTCCCCCGCGGGCGCCTGGCTCTGCTCCTTCGCGTCCTTCGCGCCGGTGCCGAGCTGCACCAGGGCCGCGCCGCCGGACTCCTCGCCGAAGTCGGCGAAGGCCCCCGCCTCCACCGCCGCCTGGTAGGCGCCGAGCTGCGGGTGCTCGGCGAGGTCGTTGGCCGTGACGGCAGTGGACTTGCCGGTCTTCAGGTCGATGACGACCAGCCGGCCGTCCTCGTCGACCTCCAGCCGGTCCACCCGGCCGACCAGCTCGACCGGCCGGTGCGGGTCGTCGAGGCGCACCGCGAACTCGTGCTCGATGGCGAGCAGCCGGCGCGGATTCGCGGCCAGCCAGCGGAGCAGCTTGTCCACCATCGCCTCGGCGCGGCTGTGCTCCGGACCGACCATCCAGCGGGCGGCCAGCTCGATGACGTCGAACCGGGCGGCGACGTAGTCCAGCAGCGCGCCCCGGTCGGCGCTGGCGTCCTCGGCGAGCATCGCGGCGGCGTGCACCAGGTTGCCGACGCCCTGGGCGGCGCTGGCCGGCGGGCTGCCGCCGTGCCGCTCCAGCAGCCAGCGCAGGCTGCACCGCAGCGCGCTCTCCATCGCCGACGGGGTGACCCGGACCGGTGCCCCCTCGTCGACCAGCGGGCGGTCGTCGGAGAGCTGCCGCAGCCCCCACCAGTCGTCGGGGTGCGCGCCGGCCACCCCGGCGGCGGCGAGCCGGGCCAGCTCGGCAGCCGCCGCCTGCCGCCGGGCGTAGGACACGGCCGGGTCGCTGACGGCGGTACGCAGCTCCGCCACCAGCGCCGGCAGGGTCAGCGCCCGGGGCGGCCGGCTCACCGGCAACGCCCCCGGCCGGTCCGGCTCCTCCTCGGCGGAGGGACCGCCTTCCTCCGGGCGCCGCGGCGCGCTTCCGTCCGGAAGCGCTGCGACGCCGGCCGGGGGTCGGTTCCCCGGGGGCCGTGGACCGTCACCCGACGCGGAATGCACGGTGGAGCCGGCCAGGCCGGGCGGGCCCGTCGGATCCGTCGGGCCGGTCGGATCCGTCGGGGCGGTCGGATCCGTCGGGGCGGTGGGATCCGGCGGGCCGGCCGGGTCGCTGGGGCCCAGCTCGTAGAGGAAGCGGCTCGGCTGTTCCTCGTGGTCGTCGCCGCCCACCGCGGCGGAGGCGACCGCGCTGACCAGCAGCCGTCGCCGGGCCCGGGTGACCGCGACGTGGAACAGCCGGCGCTCCTCGTCGAGCAGCGCCGAGGTCTGCCCGACCAGGGCCGCCACCACGCCCGCGCCGGCCGTCCGGCCGGCGAGCACGTCGACCAGGCGCTCCGAGCCGAGCAGGCTGCCGCGCAGGCGCAGGTCGGGCCAGACACCCTCCTGCACCCCGGCGACCGCCACGAGATCCCACTCCAGCCCCTTCGCGGCGTGGGCGGTGAGCAGCCGTACCGCCTCCCCCCGGTCGGCGGTCGGGGCGAGGGTGTCGGCCGGCAGGTCCTGGCCGAGGACGTGGTCGAGGAAGACCTCCGTGCGCGCGCCGGGCAGCCGGTCGGTGAACCGGGCCGCCGCGTCGAAGAGGACCATCACGGCGTCGAGGTCGCGGTCGGCCGCCTCGGCGCGGCGGCGCCGCGCGACGTCGCCCTCGCCGGTCACCGTCTGGCCGCGGCCGGTCGCCGCGGACCACAGCTCGGCGAGCCCGCTGGCCTGCCACACCGCCCAGAGCACGTCCTCCGCCGTGGCGCCGGGCCGCGCGGCGGACTCCCGGGCCACGGCCAGCAGACCGGCCACCGTCTGCGCCGGCTCCGCCCAGTGCCGTTCGATCCCGGCCAGCCCGGCCGGGTCGCGCAGCGCCTCCACGATCAGCTCGCCCGAGGGCCGGCGGTCGCCGCCGGACAGTGCCAGGGCGCGCAGCCCCTGCCGCAGCCGCCGCTCGGCCAGCGGATCGGCGCCGCCGAGCGGCGAGTGCAGCAGCGCCACGGCGGCCTCCTCGTCGAGCCGCTCGGGCTCCAGGGCGCAGCGCAGCAGGAGCAGCAGCGGCGCGACCGCCGGTTGCAGGTGCAGCGGCAGGTCCTCGCCGTGCACGACGGTGGGCACCCCGGCGGCGTGCAGGGCACGTTGCAGCGAGGGCAGCTGCCGCCCGGTGGAGCGCACCAGCACGGCCATCTCCGACCAGGGCACGCCGCCGAGCAGGTGGGCCTCGCGCAGCGCGTGCGCCAGCCAGGCCGCCTCGCTGGTGGCCGAGCGGAAGGTGCGTACCTCGACCGCGCCGGGGGGCGCGTCGGGCAGCGGGTGCAGCCGGCGGTGCGCCGCCGGGCCGCGCAGCCGCCGCGCCAGCCGGCCGGACGCGGCGAGCAGCCGGGCACCGGCCCGGTAGGAGGTGGTGAGCACCACCTGCGCCGCGGGCGCACCCGAGGCGGTGCGGAAGCGGTGTGGGAACGTCGCCACCCCCGCCGGGTCGGCGCCCCGGAAGGCGTACGTGGACGAATCCGGGTCGGCGAACGCGACCAGGGGCTTGCCGCCGCCGGCCACCGTCGCGAGCAGGTCCTGCTGGGCCGGGTCGGTGTCGGCGAGCTCGTCGACGTAGACGTACGCCAGCCGCCGGCGCTCGGCCGCGAGCAGCTCGGGGTCGTCGAGCAGCATCCCGGTGGCGGCCCGGACCAGCTCGGCCGGGTCGTACGCGACGGAGCCGCGGTTGCTGACGTCGCGCAGGGCGAGCACGGCCACGTACTCCCGCAGGAAACGCGCGGCGGCGGGCCAGTCGGCGCGGCCGAGCTTCTCGCCCAGCCGGGCCAGCTCGACGGGACCGACGCCCCGCTCGGCGGCGCGCATCAGCAGGTCGCGCAGCTGCGCCGCGAAGGCCCGGGTGCGCAACGCGGGGCGCAGGTCCTCCGGCCAGCCGACCGGGTCGTCGTCGGGTGCCTCGCCGACCACGTCGAGCAGCTCGCGGATGATCAGATCCTGCTCGGGCCCGGTGAGCAGCCGGGGGGACGGCTCACCACGCTCGGCCGCCGCCCGGCGCAGCAGCCCGAAGGCGTACGCCGGAAGGGTCCGCACCAGCGGCTCGCGCAGCACGCGGTGCCCGCCCTCGGCGACGCGGGCCTCGATCCGCTGGCGCAGCGCGGTGGCGCCCCGGCGGCCGAAGGTGAGCACCAGGATCCGCTCCGGGTCGACGCCCTCGGCCACCCGCGCGGCGACGGCCTCGACCAGCGTGGCGGTCTTGCCCGTGCCGGGACCGCCGAGCACCAGCATCGGCCCGTCGGTGTGCGTCACGATCTCGACCTGGCGCGGATCGGCCAGCCGCGCCGCCCCACGGTGCGCGCCCCCGTCGGTCGGCCCCCCGGACCGCCGCTCACCCCCGGTCGGCCCCCCGGACCGACCGTCCCCCCGGGCCGGCCCGCCGGGCCGGTGGTCCCCCCGGACCGCCTCGGCAGGCCGGCGCACCAGCCGGTACGCCTGCATCCGTCCATCCCACCACGCCGGTACGACACCCCCGCCCCGCCACCCCGCCGAGGACCAACCCCCACTCCCCGGGACCACCCGAAACGGTGTCGATCATGAGGTTGGCGAGGGGAAAAGGGGCGATTCGCACGGCCAACCTCATGATCGACGCCAACCTCATGATCGACGCGGCGAGAGGGCGGGTGCAGGAGTCAGAGGAGCTGGAGTTCCAGGGTGTCCAGTGCGGCGGGGACCGTGTCGGTCACGGTGAGCAGGCCCAGGCCGGCGGGCTTGAGGAAGGTCTGGTCGGCCAGCGCGCCCAGCCAGTCGAGCACCGGGCGGTAGAAGCCGTCGGTGTCGACCAGCACCATCGGCTTGGCGTGCAGGGCCAGGGTGGCGGTCGTCCAGACCTCGAACAGCTCGTCGAGGGTGCCGAGCCCGCCCGGCAGGGTGAGGAACGCGTCCGACTTGTCGATCATGAGGGTCTTGCGGCTGGCCATCGAGTCGGTGACGAGCAACTCGTCCGACGCCAGGTCGGCGACCTCCAGGTCGACCAGCGACTGCGGGATCACCCCGACCGTCCGGCCGCCGGCGGCCCGCGCCCCGTCCGCCAGCGCGCCCATCATGCCGACGCACCCGCCGCCGCTGACGAGGGTGTGCCCGCGCCGGGCGATCTCCGCGCCCGTCTCGGCCGCGAGGTCCAGCCAGCGCTGGTCGAGCGTACGGGAGGAGGCGCAGAACACGCAGATCGCCGCCATGTCAGCGCTTCCGGTTCTCGTCGCCCGCCTCGGCGGCGGCCTGCTGGTCGGCGGCGGTGACGGCGACGGCCTCCTGCTCGACGTTGAGGGCGGCTTCGGCCTCCACGATGTGCCGGACCGCCGCGTCGACGTCGTCGGTCACGCAGATCAGCTCCAGGTCGACGGGGCCGATCTTGCCGTCGGCGGCCATCGTGTCGCGCAGCCAGTCGAGCAGGCCGCGCCAGTAGTCGGAGCCCATCAGCACCACGGGGAACCGGGTCACCTTGCCGGTCTGCACGAGGGTGAGCGCCTCGAAGAGCTCGTCCATGGTGCCGAACCCGCCGGGCAGCACGACGAACGCCTGGGCGTACTTGACGAACATGGTCTTGCGGGCGAAGAAGTAGCGGAAGTCGATGGCCAGGTCGACCCAGTCGTTGAGCCCCTGCTCGAAGGGGAGTTCGATGCCGAGGCCGACCGACAGCCCACCGGCCTCGCTGGCGCCCCGGTTGGCCGCCTCCATCACGCCCGGCCCGCCGCCGGTGATCACCGCGTAGCCGGCCCGGGCCAGGGCAGCGCCCAGCGCCTCGGCCAGCTGGCACTCGGGGCTCTCCGGGTAGCTGCGGGCGGAGCCGAACACGCTGACCGCCGAGGGCAGGTCGGCGAGGGTGTCGAAGCCCTCGACGAACTCGGAGAGGATGCGCAGCGCCCGCCAGGCGTCCTTGGTCTTCCAGTCCTCACGCCCCCGCGAATCGAGCAGGCGCTGGTCGGCGGTACTGCCCGTCATCGCCTGCCGCCGCAGCGTCACGGCCCCCCGGTGCCGTTCCTGTCCCGGCTCGCGGCCGGCCTCCCGCCCGTTGCTCTGACCCATGGGAGCAACCGTAGTGGAGCCGCACCCGCCAGGTGCGCGCACCGTGAGCCGGGCCGCCGCAGGTGACGGCCAAGGCGACGAACGACGCGGCCCCCGGGCGGCGGAGGACGCGGCCCCGGGCGGCGGACGGCACGGCCCGGCGGCCACCTCGGGCGACGGGCGGAGAGGGCCGGGCGACGATCGGAAATATTTTTCCGGATCTTGGGCAACTAATTCGGTCGCACGGGCGTCTTACTATTCACATACCGGGTATGCCCCGGCGCGCGCCTTCGGGGGAGGAGTCAGCGTGATCAGCAACAGCGAGATGATCCGGATCCGGCGGCAGATGCAGCGCCGCATCCGCGACGTGGTGGCCGAGCGCCGCCGCGCCCGCCTGATGGAACCGTCCACCGACCAGGGCGGCCAGACCGACGCCCGGCCCGCCGCCGACGCGTCCACCACCGTCTGACCGCACCGACGACATCGAGCACGGAAGGTCCGCGTCGTCCGACGCGGACCTTCCGTCCGTCCGGGGTACCCCCCGCGGGGAGCGTCAGGAAGAGGCGAGCCAGCGGCGCAGGGTGACGGCGCCCTCCCGGATCTTGCTGATCTCCACGTGCTCGTCGGGGTGGTGGGCCAGGTTGGGGTCGCCGGGGCCGAAGTTCAGCGCCGGGATGCCCATCGCGGCGAACCGGGCCACGTCCGTCCAGCCCAGCTTGCCGATCGGCGCGGAACCGACCGCGGCGACGAACTCCTTGGCGGGTGCCGCGTCCAACCCGGGCGGGGCGCCGGCGGCCGAATCGGTGACCCGCACGTCGAAGCCGGCGAAGACCTCGCGCAGGTGCGCCTCGGCCTCGGCCGGGGTCCGGTCCGGCGCGAACCGGTAGTTGACCTCGACCTCGCACCGGTCGGGCACCACGTTGCCGGCCACGCCGCCGTGGATGCGGACCGCGTTCATCCCCTCCCGGTAGTCGCAGTCGTCGATGGTCACCCGCCGCGCCTCGTAGTTGTTCAGTCGGTCGAGCACCTCGCCGGCCGCGTGGATCGCGTTCACCCCGTGCCAGGAACGGGCCGAGTGGGCCCGTACGCCGGTGGTGGTGACGACCCCGCGCATGGTGCCCTGGCACCCCGCCTCGACGATGCCGTGCGTCGGCTCCAGCAGCAGCGCGAAGTCGGCCTCCAGCCACTCCGGGTACGCGTCGGCGACCAGGAAGAGGCCGTTGTACTTCGACTCGATCTCCTCCGCCTCGTAGAAGAAGTACGTCACGTCGTAGCGCGGGTCCGGCAGGCTCACCGCCAGGTTCAGCGCGAACGCCACCCCGGACTTCATGTCCGAGGTGCCGCAGCCGTACATCAGGTCGCCGCGCGTGGTCGACGGGAAGTTGTTGTTCAGCGGCACCGTGTCGAGGTGGCCGGCGAGCACCACCCGCTGGTCGCGGCCCAGGTCCGTCCGCGCCATCACCGTGTTGCCGTGCCGGTACGTGGTCAGGTGCGGTACGCCCCTCAGCACCTCCTCCACGCAGTCGGCGATCGCCTTCTCGTTGAGGGACACGGACTCCATGTCGACAAGCGCGCGGGTCAGCGCCACCGGATCGGCCAGGACCTCGGGGGTCAGCGGGTTCTCCATGGTTCGCACGGTACCGTCAGATCCGGCGAGCGCGTGGAGCGAGCGTTCCGGGGCGGCCCGCGCGGGACGCGGGGCGCGGAGGGCTCGCCGGCCCGCAGCACGAACGAGAGGTGAATCAGTGACGTCCGAATCCGCCTGGGGCATCGGCCTGGCCACCGTTACCGCTGACGACCAGGTGCTCGACACCTGGTATCCGACGGGCAAGCTGGGCCTCGGCGAGCTGCCGCTGGTCGCCGGCGAGGACGAGGCGGACGTGCTGGACCTGCCCCCGGGGGCGGTCGGCGACCGGGCGCTGCCCGGGCTGCGTACCGTCCAGGTGGTCACCGTGATCGGCTCGCTGGACGAGCCGATCAAGGACGCCGCCGACGCGTACCTTCGGCTGCACCTGCTCTCCCACCGCCTGGTGCGACCCAACGAGCTCAACCTCGACGGCATCTTCGGCAAGCTGGCGAACGTGGCCTGGACCTCCGCCGGGCCGTGCCCCCCGGAGCGGGTCGACGAGCTGCGGGTCATCGAGCGGGCCGCCGGTCGCCACCTGGCCGTCCACGGGGTGGACAAGTTCCCCCGGATGACCGACTACGTGGTGCCGTCGGGTGTGCGGATCGCCGACGCCGACCGGGTGCGCCTCGGCGCGCACCTGGCGGCCGGCACCACCGTCATGCACGAGGGCTTCGTCAACTTCAACGCCGGTACGCTCGGCACCTCGATGGTCGAGGGCCGGATCGTGCAGGGCGTGGTGGTCGGCGACGGCTCCGACATCGGCGGCGGCGCCTCGATCATGGGCACCCTCTCCGGCGGCGGCACCGACCGGGTCCGCATCGGCGAGCGCAGCCTGGTCGGCGCGAACGCCGGCGTGGGGATCTCGCTCGGCGACGACTGCGTGGTGGAGGCTGGCTGCTACATCACCGCCGCCTCCAAGATCACGCTGCCGGACGGCCGGGTGGTTAAGGCCCGCGAGCTGTCCGGGGTGGACAACCTGCTGTTCTGGCGCAACTCGGTCACCGGCGCGCTGGAGGCGAAGCAGCGCAGCGGCAGGGGCATCGAGCTGAACGCCGCGCTGCACGCCAACGACTGACGGTCGCCCCGCCGGGCCCGCGGTCGGCCGCGGACCCGGCGGGGGTACGCCTCAGCGCAGGCGGTACGCCTGGATGACGCGCTGGGTGACCGTGTTGCCAGCGGTGTCCCGGGCGGTGGCCCGCAGCGAGACGTGCCCGGTGCCGGCCGGGTGCTGCACGGTGGCCGTCCAGCCGTCCCCGCCGCCACGGATCCGGGCCCGCTGCCAGGTCTTCCCGCCGTCGTAGGAGACCTCGACGGTCAACGCGGCGACCCGGGCCGAGGGCGCGCCCGGCTGCCGCTGCACCGCCACCGGGATCGCGAAGCTCCGGCCCGCCGGGGCGGCGTTGTCCCGGTCGAGTCGGGGCGCGAACCGGATCGCCGACACCGGCAGCGCGGCCGGGTCGTCCCCGGCGACGTGCCGGGACCGGAACGTCCAGGTGGCCGACACCTCGGTCGAGAGGTCGGTGAAGCTCCGCTTCGACGAGGTCTCCAGCCGGTAGTCGGCCGCGCCCGGCGGCACGTCGAACCCGCCGTACGCCGGCTCCTCGGTCTCCCCCACCAGCGTCCCGTTGCGGTAGAGGGCGGTGCGGGCGGTGTCGGCGACCGAGCCGCCGGCGTGCCCCTCGGCGTCACTGTGCAACGGCAGGCCCACCTCGATGCGGTCGCCCTGGCGGACGATCCCCGCCGCCGGGAACGACGGCCCGTACGGCGCGCTGTTCCAGCTCTCCCGGTAGTGCCGCCCGGGGCGCAGGGTGCGCGCCTCGGAGAAGAGGATCGCCTTGAGGTCGGCCCAGCCGTCGTCGGTCGGCACCCCGAAGTCCAGTTCGGAGTACCAGCGCACGCCCCGCGTGTTGTAGTGCTCGACCCGCTGCCCCGGCGTGGCGGTACGCAGGCCGACCGCCCAGCCGCCGACGTCGGGCTCGCGCTGGGCGAAGACCAGGCGGTCGGTGACCAGCCCCGGGCTGCCGCCGTTGAACCGGTGGGTGACCGTGGCCAGGTCCTTCGTGCGGTAGTGCCGGACGAAGCCGGTCGGCATCCGGCCCGGCACGCCCTCGCTGAGGGCGTAGAGGTAGGGGCTGCTCGCCGCCTCCAGGTCGGCCCACTGGCTGCTGACCGTGGCGAGGAACCGCTCACCGGACGCCGGTTGCCCCAGCCCGAGGGTGTGCAGGCCCTCGAAGTCCTCTCCCAGCATGCCGAAGGTGTAGCTGCCCGTCTCGGCGAGGAAGATCGCCTCGGTGACGACGAGCGCCGGGGTGGCCGAGCGCTGCGGGACGCTCATCCGGATTGGCTCGCCCTTGCGGGCGTCGAGGGTGATCCGCGTGTCACCGGCGACCACCAGCTCCGGCTGGACGATCTGGGTGAGCGCGGTGACCTCCTCGCCGGCCACGTCGTACACGAAGCTGATCAGCCCGTACCGGCCCTTCGGGAGCCGCAGCTCGGCGGTGCCGTCCGGGTCGTACAGGTCGTACGGGTCCAGCTCGTCCAGCGAGACCAGCGTGGTGCTGTGCTCGCTGGCTAGCGCGCCGGCGCGGTTGAGGTGCCGGGCGGTCACCGTGTAGCTCTCCACCTCCCGGTGCACCGCCAGCGGGGTGACGGCCACCACCGCGCCGCCGGAGCGGGCGACGATCCGGCCGGTGTAGTGACCGTCCGGGCCGTCGACCCGGGTGTCGGCGGTGACGGTGGCACCCGCCGTGCCGCCGCCCGGCACCGCGATCCGGCTCGCGCCGAGGGTGAACATGCCGGCCGGGGCCGGCCTGCCGTCCGGGCCGGTCGCCTCCACGGCCAGGTCCAGGTCGGCCGTGGTCGCGCCGTCGTTGCGCCAGGTCACCGTGCGGGTGATCGGGGTGTCGTCGTCGTGCGGCCAGAGGGCCCGTCCGAGCGACACGCTCGGCGGATCGCTGGTCACGGTCTGCCAGATGGCGTCGGCCAGGTCTACCCGCCCGGCCCCCTGCTCGTACGAGGTCAGCTCGGGGCGCGGCTTCGCCGAGGACATCAGCAGCGCCTTGAGCCGGTCGGCCTTCCCGCCGTGCTTCTGGGCGAGCAGTGCTGCCGCGCCGCTGACGTGCGGGGCCGCCATCGAGGTGCCCGACATCGCCGCGTACCCGTCGCCGGCCGGGTCGCCGATCACCGCGTCCTTGCTGCGCGCCGCCACGATCCCCACCCCCGGGGCGGTGATGTCCGGCTTCAAAGCGTCGTCACCGGTGCGGGGACCACGGCTGGAGAAGTCGGCGAGGCTGTCGTCCCGGTCGACGGCGCCCACCGAGAGGGCGGCGTCGGCCGTGCTGGGGGAACTGACCGGCGCGAACCGGCCGGAGTTGCCGGCACTGATCACGAACAGGGCGCCGGTCTGCGCGGTGAGCGTGTTGACGGCCGCCTCCAGCGGGTCGACCTCCGGGGTGTCGGAGCCGCCGAGACTGAGGTTGATCACGTGGGCCCGCTGCTCGACCGCGGCCCACTGCATGCCGGCGAGGATCGCCGACTCGGGGCAGCCGTACGTCTCGCAGACCTTGCCGTCGAGAAGTGTCGCGTCCGGGGCCACGCCCCGCATCCGGCCGCCGGAGGCGGCGCCGCTGCCGGCGATGGTCGAGGCGACGTGGGTGCCGTGCCCGACGACGTCGCCCGGCGCGGACTCCTCGGTGAAGTTGCGCGTCTGCGCCACCCGGCCGGCCAGGTCCGGGTGCGTGGCGTCGATCCCGGTGTCCAGCACGGCGACCCGCACGCCCCGGCCGGTGTAGCCGGCCCGGTATGCCTCCGGTGCGCCGATCTGCGGCACGCTGCGGTCGAGCGTGAGCTGCCGCCGGCCGTCGAGCCAGATCCGGTCGGCACCCCCTGCCGCGCCGACCTTCGCACCGGCGGCGGTGACCGCCGCCCAGACCTCGGCGGCCCGCCGCTTGCTCGCCGTGGCGGCGAGCCCGCCGGCGGCGGGCAGCTCACGGGTGACCGTCACCCCGGCGGGCACGGCGGAGCGCCGGGCCGCGCCGGCACTGCCGGTGATCAGCAGCGGCAGGTCGTCGCGCCGGGCGTCGTCGTAGCCGGCGGCGACCAGTTCGGTGACGTCGAACAGCCGCCGGTCGATCCGCCCGTCCCGGATGGGCGCCACGGCGTCCTCGGGTACGACGGAGACGTGCCCCCGCTCCCGTCGGGTCAGGAAGCGGACGTCCTCGCGCCCGGGTGCGGGTCGCACACTGGCCCGGGTCCCGCTGACGGTGACCCGGTCGCCGGTGAGCAGGGTGACGGTGACCGGGCGGTGGGCGTCACCCACCCGGGACGGCGGGGTCGCGTCGGGACGGACTGTCGGTTCGGCGGGCTTCTGGGCGACGGCCATGCCGGGGGCGCCGAGCACCATGCCCAGCACCAGACCGAGACCGACCAGTTTCCTTCTTCGCTGCAACGGATCCTCCTCGTCGGGCGTTACTACCTGTAGGGAGAGACGCATTGACAGTCATCAGGGTTGCATACCGAGTATGCAAAATGAAGTCGTGGAGATGACGGACCAGCCAACGATCAGACCCGCCCCTCGGAGATGATCGGTCGATGACATCCATGAAGGAACGCATGCTCGCCGGCGAGCCGTACATCGCCGACGACCCGGAGATCGCCGCCGACCTGGACCGGGCCGCGCGGCTGATGGAAGCCTTCAACACCAGTCCGGCCGCCGACCCCGAGGCCCGGCTCGCGGCCCTGCGCGACCTGCTCGGCGAGCTGGGCGAGGGCGCCTACGTCCGGCCGCCGCTCTACGTCGACTACGGCTGGCAGGTCCGGATCGGGCCGCGCAGCTTCGTCAACTTCAACGCGGTCCTCCTCGACGTCGCCCCGATCACCATCGGCGCCGACGTCCAGATCGGACCGAACGTGCAGCTGCTCACCCCCACCCACCCCGTCGAACCCGGGCCCCGCCGCGACAAGTGGGAGGGGGCCAAGCCGATCACCATCGGCGACAACGTCTGGCTCGGCGGAGGGGCCATCGTGCTCGCCGGCGTCACCGTCGGGGAGAACACGGTCGTCGGCGCAGGCGCCGTGGTGACGAAGGACCTGCCGGCGAACGTGGTCGCCGTCGGCAACCCGGCCCGCGTCGTACGCCAGCTCGACTGACGGCGTGAGTCCGCCGGACAGCCTCCCGAGGGGCGACCCGTCAGAGCGGCGGCGGCTCGGCGAGCCGGACGACCAGGTCGGCGCGGTGGGCGGTGCCGGCCACCAGGGTGGCGTTGGCCTCGTCGCTGCCCGTCGCCCACGCCCGGGCCTGCTCCGCCGACCGCCCGTACGACTCGTGCCGGGCGGTCAGCCGGCGCAGCCGCAGCTCGGCGTCCAGGTCGAGGAACCACGCCTCGTGCAGCAGCGGCCGGATCTCGTCCCAGGGCGTCCCGGTCAGCAGCAGGTAGTTGCCCTCGGTGACCACCAGCCGCACCGACGGCGGCACCTCGATCGAGCCGGCCACCGGCTCCTCCAGGTCCCGGCGGAACGCCGGCGCGTAGACCGCCGTCGGCTCCAGCCGGCGCAGACGGCGCAGCAGCGAGACGTAGCCGTTGGCGTCGAAGGTGTCGACGGCGCCCTTGCGCTCCGCCCGGCCCAACCGGCGCAGCTCGGCCTGCGCGAGGTGGAAGCCGTCCATCGGCACCAGCCGGGCGGCAGGGCCGACCGCCTCGACGATCCGCTCCGCCAGCGTCGACTTGCCCGCGCCGGGCGCCCCGGCGATGCCGAGCAGCTGCCGCGGGCCGGCCCCGGCGAGGGCCCGCGCCCGCGCCACCAGCTCGTCGGTGCCGACGACCCGGGCGCCGGCCATCAGCCGAGTACCGGCTCGCTGATCGCGAACCGCGCCTGCACCGCGGCGTGCACGGTCTGCGGCTGCGGGTCGAGTTCCAGCTCCGGCGGGCCGCTCTCCGCGCCGTCGCCCATCGCGTACGCCATCCGGCTCATCATCGGCTGCTCCGCCGCGCCCGCGTCGGCCAGCTCGATCAGGGCGGTCACGCGGGCGCCGAGGGCCTCCGCGTACTCGCGGGCGCGCACCAGGGCGTCGGCGAGCGCGGCGTGCCGGGCCTCGCGGTGGGCCGGGCTGTCCGGCCGCAGCGACCACCACGGCCCGGCCACCTCGACCTGGTCCTGGTCGGCGAGGCGCAGCATCAGCTCGCCGAGCGCGGTGAAGTCGCTGACCGTCACGGTGGTGGTCACGCTGCCGCTGTACGCCACCACCCGCTCGCCGGAGCGCCGGGTCTCCGGCCTGACCTGGAGCTCGCCGGTCTCCCGCCGGTCGATGCCGAGGCCCTCGCCGTCGAGCAGCACCCGGACGGCGGCGGCCCGCTCGGCCAGCCGCGTCAGGGTGGCCTCGCGGTCCCGGTCGCGCGCCCTGGCCGTCACCGCGAACCGGGCGATCTCCGGAGCCACCTCCCGGTACGCCTCGCCGCGCACCGCCACCACCGGCCCGTCCACCATGCCCTCACCCTAACCGCGCGCCCGCCGGCCCGCCCGCCGTCCGACCGCACGTCGGACCGGGTGCGGGCGGCGGCCCGGCGCGCACGCCCCCGGCCGGTCCGGCTCAGGCCGAGTGGGCCGTCGCCGGGAGGTGGCCCGTGTAGGCGACCCGGTCGCCGTCGACCCGGCACTCGGTGAGGTGACCGCCGGCGGCCCCCAGCTCCAGCAGGAACTCCACCTCGGCGCGGTGGTCGCCGTCGGCGGGGAACTCCTGCCGGTGGGCGAGCAGGTCACGGTCGAACAGGACGGTACGCAGGTCCCGCGCCCCCTCGAAGTGACCGACCAGGGCGTCGATGTCCTGGTCGCGTAACGCGGCGGCGAGCCCGTCGAGGAACGCGGCGACCTGGCCGAGCTGCCGCACCACCTGCTCGCGGTTGTCGAAGAGCATGTCGGCCGTCCGCCGGGCCGGGGTGCCGGCGACCCGGGTGCCGTCCCGGAAGCTGCCCGCGGCGAGGCCCAGCACGGCGTCCCGGAGGTCCGACTGCGCCACCGCGCCGGCGAGGCTGCCGGCGAGCAGGTGCGGGATGTGCGAGGAGAGCGCCACCACCGAGTCGTGCACCGCCGGCGACATCGGCACCACCCGGGCGGCGAAGACGTCCACGATGAGGCCGGACAGCATCCGGAACGGCCCGATTCCCTCGGCCGCCGGGCAGAGCACCCACGCGGCCCCCTCGAACAGCGCCGGTACGGCGGCGGCGAGCCCGGAGCGTTCGGTGCCCGCCATCGGGTGGCCCGGCACGAACCGGTCGGTCAACCCGTTGGCCGAGGCGAAGGCGGCCACCGCGCCCTTCGTGCTGCCCACGTCGGTGAGGACGCAGCCGTCCCCGGCGTGCTTCGCGACGGTGAGCAGGGTCTCCGGCAGCCTCGGCAGGGGGCCGCAGAGGAACACGACGTCACGGTCGCGGACGGCCCCGCCCAGGTCGTCGGGGAAGGTGATCCCGCGTGCGCGCCCGTCCGCCCGGGTGGCCCGGTCCGGGTCCCAGCCGGCGACGTCCAGCCCCGCCTCGTGCAGCCGGAGCAGAACCGAGCCGCCGATGAGGCCGGTGCCCACCACGGCGACCCGGGGTCGCCCTCGCGAACTGTCCACCATCACGCGCCTCGGCGGTCGCTCAGGCGCGCAGCCGGCCGGCGACCGCCGCCACGTGCTCGTCGGACTCGGTCAGCGCCACCCGGACGTGCTGCCGGCCGCCCGGGCCGTAGAAGACGCCCGCCGCCGCGAGGATGCCCCGCCGGGCCAGCCAGTCGACCGTCTCCCAGCAGTCCTCGCCCCGGGTCAGCCAGAGGTAGAGCCCGGCCTCGGAGTGCTCGACGGTGAAGCCGGCGCCGGTGAACGCGGCGTGCAGGGTGTCCCGCCGGGCCCGGTAGCGCTCCCGTTGCTCGTCGGCGTGCCGCTCGTCGCGCAGCGCGGCCACCATCGCCGCCTGCACCGGCGCTGGCACGATCATCCCGGCGTGCTTGCGGACCTTGAGCAGCTCCGCCACCAGTGCCGGGTCGCCCGCCACGAATCCCGCCCGGTAGCCGGCCAGGTTGGACCGCTTGGAGAGCGAGTGCACGGCCAGCACCCCGTCGTACGAGCCGCCGCAGACCTCGGGCGAGAGCACCGAGACGGGCTCGGCGGCCCAGCCCAGCGGCAGGTAGCACTCGTCGCTGGCGACCACCGCGCCGCGCTCCCGGGCCCAGTCGACCACCTTGCGCAGGTGGGCCGCCGGCAGCACCCGGCCGGTCGGGTTGCCCGGCGAGTTGACCCAGACCAGGCGCACCCGGGAGGTGGGCCCGACGGCGGTCAGCGAGTCGGCGCGCACGACGGTGGCGCCGGCGAGCCGGGCCCCGTCCTCGTACGTCGGGTAGGCGATCGAGGGCACCACGACGACGTCGCCGGGACCGATCCCGAGCAGGGTCGGCAGCCAGGCGACGAGTTCCTTGGAGCCGATCGTCGGCAGCACGCCGAGGCCGTCGACGCCGGCGCCGCAGGCACGTGCCACCCAGGCCGCGATCGTCTCGCGCAGCACCGGCGTGCCAGCGGTCAGCGGATAGCCCGGCGCGTTGGACGCGTCGGCCAGCGCCCGCCGGATCACCTCGGGCACCGGATCGACCGGCGTACCCATGGAGAGGTTGATCAGACCCTCAGGGTGCGCCGCGGCCAGTGCGGCCGCGGCGTCCAGGGTGTCCCAGGTGAACTCCGGCAGCCGCGAGGAGACCGGCGCGGGCCGGTTCAGTGGCCCTCGCCGCGCGGCGGCTGCGCGGCGACGAAGGTCGCGTCCTTCTCCACCTTGCCGATCTTCGAAGCGCCGCCGGGCGAGCCCAGCTCCTCGAAGAACTCGTAGTTGGCGCCGGTGTAGTCCTTCCACTGCTCCGGGACGTCGTCCTCGTAGAAGATCGCCTCGACCGGGCAGACCGGCTCACAGGCCCCACAGTCGACGCACTCGTCGGGGTGGATGTAGAGCATCCGGTTGCCCTCGTAAATGCAGTCGACCGGGCATTCCTCGATGCAAGCCTTGTCGAGCACATCCACGCACGGTTCGGCGATGATGTAGGTCACCGGTCTTCTCCTCCGCAAGACACGCCGCGATCACCCGCGACGGTTAGAGCCTAGTATCTCGCCGGGGAGGGGGTCGATCGTGCTCCGACAGCAGGATGTGGGACACCGGATCGTGGTTCGCCGAATCGTGGGCATTCGCGAAGGTCGGCCGCTCTTCTCGGACGCCCTCGGCGAGCTGGTCGAGCTGAGCGAAACCCATCTCACACTCGCCACCGCGCAGGGCCGGCTCCAGGTCCCCGTGGCCGAGGTGCACCGGGCCAAGCGGGTACCGCCGGCCCGCCGCCCCACCGCGGCGGCCGTGGTCGAGCTGGAACTGGCCGCCGACGAGGCGTGGCCCGCCGCCGTGCGTGGACGGCTCGGCGACTGGCGGCTGCGCGCCGCCGACGGCTGGACCGGCCGGGCCAACTCGGCGCTGCCCGTGGGCGACCCGGACCGGCCCCTGCCCGCCGCGCTCGACGCGGTGGAGCGCTGGTACGCCGACCTCGGTCAACCGCCGATGGTCAACACCCCGCTGCCGCTCGCCGCCCCGGTGGGCGCGGAGCTGGACGCCCGGGGCTGGGTCGGCAGGCCGCCCGTGCTGGTGCAGACGGTGCCGCTGGCGGGGCTGCCGCCGGCCGCGCCGGAGCGCGCCGGAGCGCCGCCGGTCGAGCTGACCGCCGAGCCGTCGGACGACTGGCTCGCCGTCGCCGCCGGCCGTAAGGGCGGCCTGCCGGACGCCGCCCGGCACGTGCTCACCGCCGTGGACCAGGTCCGCTTCGCCCACGTGTACGCCGACGGCACCCTGCTCGCCATCGGCCGGGGCACGGTCACCGGGCAGGGCCGCTGGCTCGGGCTCAGCCTGATCGAGGTGCTGCCCGAGGCGAGGCGACAGGGCCTGGCGGGCCGGATCATCCGCGCGCTGACCGACTGGGGCGCCGCGGCCGGCGCCTCGCGCGCCTTCCTCCAGGTCGAGCAGCGCAACACCCCGGCAGTGACCCTCTACCGCGCCCTGGGCTTCACCACCCACCACACCTACCTGACCCGCACCCCACCTCCCTGACCCCCGCCCGCCCTCCCGCCCCTGCCCCCACGTCGCAGCGTCGCAGCGACGCAGCGTCGCAGCGTCGCAGCGTCGCAGCGTCGATCATGAGGTTATCGGCAGCGGAAAACGCTTACAGCGGCAATAAACTCATGATCGACGAGGTCTATGGGTGGGCCGGTTGGGGTGGGGGTGGGGGTCGGGGGCGTGGGGTCAGCGGCGGACTACTCGGCGGGGCTTGGTGGCCCTCAGTTCGGCGTAGCGCTTCAGGGACTGCGAGCGGTGGTCGAGGCCCAGCGCCGTGAGGAGCAGGTAGCCGAGCAGCACGCCCACGCCGGCCGCCGCGAGGTAGAGCCAGATCTGGGCGAAGAAGGTGCCCGCGCCCCCGCCGAACGGGTCGTCGCCGACCAGCAGCGGCCCGACCAGCACCGTCAGCAGCAGCGCGATCCCGACCGCGGCGGCCAGGTCCGCGCCCCAGGCCGAGACGGGGCGACGCCTGCCCCACACGAAGGCGACCGCGGCCAGGACCAGCCCGATCACCACGAACATCCCCAGCGACACCCGGTCGGCGGCGGCCGTGTCGTCGCCGTCGAAGCCGAACCGGGTGACCAGCCGGGCGACCACGTTGACCGCGAACAACGCGATCGCGAGAACCCCGATCGCGCGCCACCGCTCACTCATCGCACGCCTCCCGCCGTACCGCCCGCCGGAGCGGCGGGCCTCCTGGCAGGAATGTCTACCACCGGAACCTGTGCGCCGTCAGTCCCCCGACCGGACCGGTGGCGGTGCCAGGATCTGCCGGAAACCCATCACCGCGAAGGTCATCGCGCCGGCCACGATCATCGCCAGGCCGACCCAGTTGTCGCCCGTGACGAGCAGGTCCCCCTCCGCGGTGCGGACCGCCGCCACCGACATCAGGACGAACCAGGGCGTCGCGGGCAGCACCACGGCCCACCGGCGACCGACGGCCTCGTGCGCGAACCAGCTCAGCGCGATGTTCGCGGCGATCGCGACGAGCACCGAGACGCCGATCAGGTGCCCGCCGACCCGGACCGTGGCCAGCAGCAGCTCCAGCACCGCCGTGAGCGTCCCCGCGAGGACGGCGACCAGCCCGCCGGCCACCCGCAGGGCGAGGTCGAGCAGCCGCCGGGACGGCCCGGACGGTGGCGGGGCGGTCTCCTGCGGGGCGGTCGACATCGACGCGACGGGCAGGGTCACCGGTTACCGGCCGCCGAGACCGGGGACCGGTCCGGACCGTCGGCGAGGTCCAGCCCGGCGAAGAGGTCGTCCTCCCAGCCGTACGGGCCGCTGCCCGGGCCGCGCCCGCCCACCGCGAGGGTGTAGTACTCCACGCCCATGAACTCGCTGCCGAAGTTGCCGGCGATCGAGTAGAGCCAGGAGGCGTCGGGGATCTGGGTGGCGTGCGCGCGCATCGCCGCCTCCTTGGCGGCGTGCTGGTCCGTGGCGTCGATCCGGGCGGCGATCTGCGCGTCGGGGGTGCCGAAGGGCAGCTCCGAGATGTCCTGGATGCCGGCGAAGGGGTTGTCCGCCGCCTCGGCGAAGTGGGTCAGGCCGGCCTCCAGCACGCTGAGCGGCATCGCCGTCCAGTAGACCTTGGCCGGGGCGAAGCCCTCCGCGTCGGCCAGCTCGTACGCGCGCATCGCCACCCGGTGCGCCTGGATGTGGTCCGGGTGCCCGTAGAAGCCGTTGTCGTCGTACGTGACCATGACCTGCGGGCGTACCTCCCGCATGATCTCCACCAGGTGCCCGGCGGCCTCGTCGAGGTCGGCCTGCCAGAAGGCGCGGGGGTGCTCGTTGGTGGCGAGGCCCATCATGCCGGAGTCGCGGTAACGGCCGGCGCCGCCGAGGAAGCGGTGGTCGGTGACGCCGAGCGCGGCGCAGGCGGCGGTCAGCTCGGCGATCCGCCAGCCGCCGAGCTGGTCGGCCTCGGCCGCGGCGAGCTGGGCGAGCGCCGGCACGTGGATCTCGCCCTCCTCGCCGAGGGTGCAGGTCACCAGGGTGACGTGAGCGCCGGCGGCGGCGTAGTGCGCCATCGTCGAGCCGGTGCCGATGGACTCGTCGTCGGGGTGCGCGTGGACCAGCAGGAGGCGGCGGTCAGGCAGCGTCGTCACGCCGGTCACTCTATCCGGCGGTTCTCCTCCGCCGGCCCCGACGCGTCCGCGCAGGTCGGCCACATCACCCCCGGTCCCCGCTCTACGATCTGGACTGTGGACTTTCCGGAGCTGGCCGCCCGCACCCGCCGGTTCAGCCGCGGAGCGCCGCGGGCGGTCACCGTGGCCGACGACGGCTCCCGGGTGGTCTTCCTGCGCTCGGCCGGCCCGGAGGACCCGGCCGACGCGCTCTGGCAGCTCGACGTGGCGACCGGCGAGGAGCGGCTCGTCGCCGACCCGGCGGCGCTGCTCGGGGCCGACGCCGACGCCGGCGCGCTGAGCCCGGGCGAGCGCGCCCTGCGCGAGCGGCTGCGGCTGAGCGCCTCCGGCATCGGCTCCTACACGCTTGACGGCGCCGGCCGGGTGGCGGTCTTCGCGCTGGCCGGGCGGCTGTTCCGGGCCGACCTGGTGCACGGCGACGTGGTCGAGGTGGCCACCGTCGGCCCGGTGCTCGACCCCCGGCCCGATCCCACGGGGCAGCGCCTGGCATACGTCACCGACGCCGCCGAGGGGGTCCGGCGGGGGCAGCTGCGGGTGGTCGAGCACGACGGCACGGACACCCTGCTGGCCGGCGAGGACTCCGGGGTGACCTGGGGGCTGGCCGAGCACATCGCGGCCGAGGAGTTCCACCGCTACCGCGGCTACTGGTGGGCGCCGGACGGTCGTGCGGTGCTGGCCGCCCGGGTGGACGAGTCCCGCGTGGAGCGCTGGCACCTGCACGACCCGGCCGACCCGGCGAGCCCGCCGACCACCGTCGCGTACCCCCGGGCGGGCACCGCGAACGCCGAGGTCAGCCTGCACCTGCTGGATCTCGACGACGGCTGGGTCGACGTGCACTGGGACCGGGAGACCTACCCGTACCTGACGGCCGTGCACTGGGCCGACGGGGGCCCGCTGATCACCGTGCTGCGCCGCTCCCAGCAGCACGGCCTGGTGCTCGCCGTGGACCCGCGCACCGGCGAGACCCAGGTGCACGCCGAGCTGGCCGACCCGCGCTGGGTGGAGCCGGTCCCGGGCACCCCGGCGCACCTGCCGGACGGCCGGGTGCTCGTCGGCGGCGAGCTCGCCCACGACGGGTACGACGCCCGCTGCCTCTTCGCCGACGGCACCCTGCTCACCCCGCCCTCGCTCTACGTGCGGCGGGTGGTGGGGCGGTTGCCCGGCGGCAGCGGCCCGGCCGACCTGCTGGTGGAGGCGAGCGACGGCGAGCCGAGCGAACGGCACCTGTTCCGGGTGCGTACCACCATCGGCGGCGGCGTGGACGCCCGCCGCATCACCACCGACCCGGGCTGGCACACCGCCGCCGTGGGCGGGGACGTGCTGGTGGTGGGGAGCGCCTCGCTCGACCACGCGGGCGTCCAATGGACGGTGCGCCGGGGCGAGCAGGAGGTGGCCGTGCTGCGCTCGCTCGCCGCCACCCCGCCGTACGCGCCGCTGCCGCTGCTGGAGCGGGTCACCGACCGGCGGCTGCCGACGGCCGTGCTCTACCCGGACAACTACGTCACCGGCCGGCGGCTGCCGGTGCTGCTGGACGTCTACGGCGGGCCGGGGCACCAGGAGGTGCTCGCGGCCCGCGCGGCGTGGCTGGAGCGGCAGTGGTGGGCCGACGCCGGCTTCGCGGTCGTCACCATCGACAACCGGGGTACGCCGGGGGTGGCCCCCTCCTTCGAGAAGGCGATCCACCGGCGGATGGCCGACGTCGTCCTGCTCGACCAGGTGGACGCCCTCACCGCGTTGGCCGGCAAGCACCCCGACCTGGACCTGGAGCGGGTGGCGGTGCGGGGCTGGTCGTTCGGCGGCTGGCTGGCCGGGCTGGCGGTGCTGCGGCACCCGGAGCTGTTCCGGTGCGGCATCGTGGGGGCGCCGGTCACCGACTGGACGCTGTACGACACGGCCTACACGGAGCGCTACCTGGGCCTGCCGGACGACGGCACGGACATCTACGCGCACCACTCGCTGGTGGAGCTGGCCGGCGAGCCCGTGCCGGCCGGGGAGGCGGCCCGGCCGCTGCTGCTGGTGCACGGCCTGGTCGACGACAACGTGGTGGCCGCGCACACGCTGCGGCTGTCGGCGGCGCTGCTGGCGACCGGCCGGCCGCACTCCGTGCTGCCGCTGACCGGGGCCACCCACATGGCCGCCGGCGGCATCGCCGAACGCCTGCTCAGGCTGGAACTCGACTTCGTCCGCCGCCACCTCTAGCCGCGCCCCGGCGCGGCCGTCCCCGCCGCCGCGGGCCGCCCGGGTGGCGGGCCCGCCGAGCAGTCGCGGGTCGGCCGGGCGGTGGCGCCGCCGAGCGGTCGCGGGCAACCCACCGACACGGCGACCCCCGGCCGACGTCGTTGTCGACCGGGGGTCGGTCCGTGCGTGTCACCGCTGGGGTGTCAGCGCGTCACGGGTGTCGTCACTGCTTGACGTACGCGTCCACGAAGCTCGGCCAGCCGAAGATGCTGCCGATGAAGATGCCGCCGGCCTTCTCGCCGTGGGCGATGGAGACCACCTCGACGTAGAGCGGCACCGCCGGTGCCGTCTCCTTCATCAGCCGCTCGTCGATCTTGCTCCACTCGTCGGCCTGCTTGGCCGGGTCGAGCGCGAGGATCCGGTCGAACTCCGCGTTGAGCGCCTCGTTGTTGAGCTGCGAGGTGTTGCTGTTGCCCTCGGCCTTGATGCCACGACCGTCGAAGAGCACCGGCAGGATCGACGCGCCGCTGGGCCAGTCGGCCGCCCACGAGTCGACCCAGAGGTCGTACGGGTTGTCCTTCTTCTTCACCGTGTCGAGGAAGCCGTCCTCGGGGATCGTCTTGATCGTGACGGTGAAGCCGGCCTTCTCCAGCGCGTTCTTGATCTGGGTGGCCCGCTCCTGGGAGCTGGTCACGTCGGAGGTGAGCAGCACCAGGTTCTGCGTCTTGCCGGCGAGCAGCTCCTTGGCCTTCTCCGCGTTGCCGCTCTCGCCGGCCGGGTACGCGTCGAACTGCTTGTAGCCGAGCGTGGTCGGCGGCAGCAGCGTGGTCATCGGCACGGCGCCGTAGGGGCCGCCGAGGTTCTTGGTGATGCTGGTGCGGTCGATCGCGTGGTTGATCGCCTGCCGCACCGACAGGTCGGTGACCCGGGCGGTGTTGATGCTCAGCCGGAACGCGTTCGGCGTCGCCGCGACGATCATCCGCTCCTTGAGCTTGGGGTCGCCGGTGACCTTGGCGATCAGCTCCGACGGGACGCCGCCGGTGGCGACCGCCGCGGCGTCGTTGCCGGTGCCGGCGAGCACCCGGTTGGTCTGGGCGGCCTGGTCCGCGCCCAGCGACCAGACGAACTTGTCCGGGTACTGGTGGCGCACGGCGTCGGTGGCCGGGTCCCAGTGCTCGTTGCGCTCGAGCACGATCTCGACGCCCGGGGTGTGCTTGGTGAACTTGTACGGGCCCGACGAGAACGGCTGGTTGTCCAGGTTGACGCCGGTGTCCTTGTCGGCCGGCAGCGGCGCGGTGGCCGGCAGCGAGACGGCGAACGGCAGGTCACAGCGCGGCTTGTTGAACTCGAAGCGCAGGGTCTTCCCGTCCGGCGTGGTCAGCCCGGGCGGCAGCGAGGTCTTGTTGGCCTTGAAGTCCCACTTGGTGTCGTACTGCGGGCTGTCGACCAGCCACTCCTGCAGGTAGGTCGGGCCACCGGTGAGGTCCGGGTCGAAGGACCGGGCGATGCCGTACGCGATCTCCTTGCTGGTGATCGGCCGGCCGTCCTCGAACTTCACCCCCTGCTTGATCTTGAACTCCCAGACCTTGCAGTCGTTGTTGACGTTGGTGCCGGGGGTCTCGGCCAGGTCGCCGACCAGGGTGACGTTGCCCTTGCCGTCGTCCTTGAAGGTGGTGAGGAAGCGGGCGTAGAGCTGGCTCCCCATCAGGCCGGCGAACGAGTAGATCCGCTGGGGGTCCATGTGGGAGATCTTGTTCTCCCGCAGGATGTAGAACGTGCCGCCCTTGGCCGCGCCGGGCACCTCGGGCGCGGGGCCGAGAGAGTCCTTGGGGTCGGTCGCGATGGCGCCGGTGCGCGGCTTGGTGGTGTCCACCCCGCCGGTGTCGTCACCGGTGTTCTCGCTGCACGCACCGAGGGAAACCATCAGTGCGATCGCACCGCCCAGGGCGGTGACGCGTCTTGCTCGCATACTCACTCCTCCGGATCGCCGATGAAGGAAAGCTTCGCCTAGCCTTCAATGACGGTAAATTTCGAGCAGATAACGGGGCTACAACGATCGGCACCCGGCACGCCTCGGGTCAGCCGAGGCGCACCCTGGGGTCGATGAACGCGTATAGCAGGTCGACGAGCATGTTGGCGACGACCACGAACAGCGCGGCGATCAGCACCGTCCCCATGATGGTCGGCAGGTCCCCCTGGCTGACCGCCTCCACCGCCGTACGTCCCAGCCCCTGGATGCCGAAGGTGGTCTCGGTGATCACCGTGCCGCCGAGCGCCGTGCCCACGTCGAGACCGGCGATGGTGACGATCGGCGTGATCGCCGCCCGCAGCGCGTGCTTGCCGTACACCTGCCGCTTCGGCATGCCCTTGGCCCGGGCGGTACGCACGTAGTCCTCGGAGAGCGTCTCCAGCATCTGGGCCCGGGACAGCCGGGCGTAGATCGCGGAGAAGAGCAGCGCCAGGGTGACCCAGGCCAGCACCAGCCCCCGCGCCCACTCCACGGGATTCTCGAACAGCGACGTGTACCGCGGCGTGGGCAGGATCCGCAGGGTGTAGACGAAGATCAGCAACAGGACCGCGCCGACGAAGTAGAGCTGGAGCGAGGCGAAGGTCAGGGTGAGGCCGATCGAGATCCGGTCCAGCAGCGAGCCGCGCCGCAGGGCCGAGACCATGCCGAGCCCGACCCCGATGGCGAGCCACAGCACCGCCGCGGGCAGGACGATGCTCAACGTCACCGGCAGCACCCGGGCGAAGGTGTCGGTGACCGCCTCGCTGTTCACGTACGAGTAGCCGAGGCAGGGCGCCGCGCACTCGCCGCCCTGCGCGCTGCCCAGGTCGCGGCCGACGAAGATGCCCTTCATGTAGTCGGCGTACTGCTGCACCTTCGGCTCGTTGAGCCCCAGCTCCGTCCGCACCCGCTCCAGACGCTCGGCGTTGCAGTTCTTCGGGCACATGCCGGTCACCGGGTCGGCGGGCAGCGCGAAGAACAGCAGGAAGCTGACCACACTCACCGCGAACAGCACCGAGATCGCCAGCAGCACCCGCTTCACCAGGAAGCGCACCATGCGCAGTACCCCTTACCGTGACGACTTCGGGTCGAGCGCGTCACGCAACGCGTCGCCGAAGAGGTTGAACGCCAACACGAGCGCGAAGATCGTGATGCCGGGGAAGAAGACGTAGGCCGGGTCGGTCTGCAGGTAGTCGATGCTCCGGTAGATCATCCGGCCGAAGCTGGGCACCGACTCGGGCAGCCCGACGCCGAGGAAGGACAGCGCCGCCTCGCTGGTCACGTACGACGGCACCAGCAGCGAGAACGACACCAGGATCGGGGCCCAGATGTTCGGCAGCAGCTGCCGGAAGAGCATGTGCCCCAGCCCCGCGCCGCTGGCCTTGGCCGCCTCCACGAACTCGCGTTCGCGCAGCGACACCACCTGACCGCGAACCAGCCGCGCGGTGCTGGTCCAGCCGAACGCGGTGAAGACCACGATCAGCGTGGTGACCGCGAACCAGGTCGGCACCTCGTCGCGCGGGCCGTAGAAGCGCAGTGAGAACGTCGGCACCACGGCCAGCGCGAAGATCAGGAACGGCATCGCCAGCGCCACGTCGGTGATCCAGCTGATCACCGCGTCCACCACCCCGCCGAGGTAGCCGGCGAGGATCCCGAGGACCACGCCGATCGTCGTGGTGATCAGGGCCGCGCCGAGCGCGATCAGCAGCGAGGTGCGGATGCCGTAGATCATCCGCATGAAGATGTCCCGGCCCAGGCCGGGCTCCAGGCCGAACCAGTGGTCGCCGCTGATCCCGCCGACGTATCCCAGCGGCATCCCGGTGCTGTCCAGCAGCTCGCCGAACTGCTCGTTCGGGGTCACCCCGTAGAGCCGCTGGACCAGGGGCGCGCCCACCGCCAGCAGCACGAAGAAGACCAGCACCACGCCGCTCACCAGGGCGGTACGGTCGCTGCGCAGCCGGCTACGGACGAGCTGACCCGGCGAGCGGCCGACCAGCGTCTTCTGCTCGCCGGCGTCGCCGCCGGATTCGATCTCGGCCAGCGCCGTGCCCTCGACCGGGGACAAGCTCACTTCGCCACCTCCTCGGCGGTCGTGCCGACCCCGGCCGTCCCGGGGTCCGCCGGCCGCGCGTCGTCACCGACCGGTCCCGTGGTGGCGCCGACCGGTCCCGTCTCCGGGAAGTGGCAGGCGGTGGCCTGGTCGCCGCCGTCGCGCGGCACCAGCGCCGGCTCCTCGGTGGCGCACCGCTCCTGCGCCTTCCAGCACCGGGTGCGGAAGCGGCAACCCGACGGCGGGTCCAGCGGCGTCGGGACGTCCCCGGAGAGCCGGATCCGGCCCGCCGCGCCGAGCTGGGTGACGTCGGGGATGGCCGAGAGCAGGGCCCGGGTGTACGGGTGCTGCGGCCGTTCGTAGATGTCGTCCCGGTCGCCGATCTCGACGACCTTGCCGAGGTACATGACGGCGACCCGCTGGCAGAAGTGCCGCACCACGGCCAGGTCGTGGGCGATGAAGACGAACGCCAGACCGAGGTCGCGTTGCAGGTCGCGCAGCAGGTTGACCACCTGCGCCTGGATCGACACGTCCAGGGCGGAGACCGGCTCGTCGGCGACGATCAGCTTGGGTTGCAGGGCGAGCGCGCGGGCGATGCCGATGCGCTGCCGCTGTCCGCCGGAGAACTCGTGCGGGTAGCGGTTGTAGTGCTCCGGGTTCAGCCCGACCAGCTCCAGCAGCTCCTGGACCCGCTTCTTGACCCCGCCCGGCGGGGTGATCCCGTTGACCTGCAACGGCATCGCCACGATCCGGCCCACCGTGTGCCGGGGGTTCAGCGACGCGTACGGGTCCTGGAAGATGATCTGGAGATCCTGCCGCAGCGCCCGCAGCTCGCGGCGGCCCGCGTGGGTGATGTCCCGCCCGGCGAACTCGATGCTGCCCGCCGAGGGCTCCAGCAGACCCACCAGCATCCGCCCGGTGGTCGTCTTGCCGCAGCCGGACTCGCCCACCAGGCCGAGCGTCTCGCCCGGGCGCACGTCGAAGTCCAGCCCGTCCACGGCCCGGACCAGGCCGGTGCGCCGCAGCCCGTTGCGCACCGGGAAGTGCTTGGCCAGCCCGCGCACCCGCAGCAGCGGCTCCACCGGCTCCTTGATCTCCACATTCACCGGAGCCAACCTCCGTTCGCGACTGCGGGACTCCGCTGCGCTGCGTTCCTCGCGCTCACCGGGCCACTCCCACCTGGGCGATGTCCTCCGCGTACAGCCGGGTCCGGTCGTCGGCGGAGAGGTGGCAGGCCACCAGGTGGCCGGGCGCGCCCGCCGGGCGCAGCTGGGGGACCTCGGTGCGGGACCGGTCGCCGTTGCGGTCGGCGTAGCGGCAGCGCGGGTGGAAGGCGCAGCCGGACGGCAGGTTGATCAGGCTCGGCGGGTTGCCCTTGATCGGCACCAGGTCCGCGTCCGCGTCGCCGTGCAGCGAGGGCACGCTGGAGAGCAGACCCCAGGTGTACGGGTGCTGCGGCCGGCGGAGCACCTGCTCGACGCTGCCGTGCTCGACGGCCCGCCCGCCGTACATGACCAGCACCTCGTCCGCGACCTGGCTGACCACGCCCAGATCGTGGGTGATCAGGATGATCGCGGAGTTGAACTCGGCCTGGAGGTCGGCCAGCAGGTCGAGGATCTGCGCCTGCACCGTCACGTCCAGGGCGGTGGTCGGCTCGTCGGCGATCAGCAGGTCCGGGTCGTTGACCAGAGCCATGGCGATCATCGCCCGCTGCCGCATGCCGCCGGAGAACTCGTGCGGGTACTGGTCGAAGCGGCGGGCCGGCTGCGGGATGCCGACCCGGCCCAGCATGTCCACCGCGCGCTGGCGGGCCTCGCGCTTGCCGGCCTTCGGGTGGTGCACCCGGTACGCCTCGGCGATCTGCCGGCCCACCGTGTAGTACGGGTGCAGTGCGGACAGCGGATCCTGGAAGATCATCGCCATGTCCCGGCCGCGCAGCCGGCGTACCTCCTCGTCCGGCAGACCGACGAGCTGGCGGCCGCCGACGGAGATCTCCCCGGTGATGCTGGTCCGCTTGGCGCTGTGCAGCCCGAGGACGGCCAGCGAGGTGACGCTCTTGCCCGAGCCGGACTCACCGACGATGCCGAGGGTGCGTCCCCGGGCCACCTCGAACGACACCCCGTCGACGGCGCGCACCACGCCGTCCTCGGTGTCGAACCGGACCCGCAGGTCGCTCACCCGCAGGTAGGGGTCCTGGCCGGAGCGCTGCTCCGGCACGTTGGGGCGGTCCGGTTTCCCGGACGGCGCCGACTCCGGCCTGTCCACGACCGCCTCCCTCAGCGACGAAGAGAACTTACAGGAAAGCACTGAGGGTGAAAATAAGCTACATAACCGGAGCTGTCAGCGGGCCACAGCGTAACGACTCTGCAACGGGCGTGAACAGCCCTCACCTCGGCATTCACCGGCGTTGACCTCACGCCCCCGGACAGCGGGTGCGACGATGGGCGCGGCAGTCCCGCAAGGATGTCCCCCGGCACGAGGTGGAGGTGACGATGACCGCGGCGGTGTTCGACCACGACGGCCCGTGGAGTGAAGAGGAGTACCTCGCCCTCGGCGAGACGCAGCAGCGCGTCGAACTCTTCGACGGGAGCCTTCACGTGACCCCAGCCCCCACGCCCCGCCACCAGAACATCTCCGGTGAGCTGCGGGCCGCCTTGCGAGGACCGACGCGGGAAGCCGGCCTCCGCGTCCTGGAAGCGGTGAACGTCCGGCTCCGGCCGGGGCGCATCCCCATCCCGGACCTCGTCGTCACGGGCCCGATCGACCTCGACGACCCCTGGATCGAGGCGGCCGACGTGAAGCTGGTCTGCGAGATCATCTCGCCGGGCAACGCGGCCACCGACAAGGTGCTCAAGATGCACTACTACGCGGCCGCCGGCATCGAGTGGTATCTCCTGGTGGAGCAGGAGACGCTGACCGTGCACGTCTACCGGCGGCAGGGCGCCCACTACGTCGAGCGGTCGGTGACCAAGGCCGGCGAGACGCTGGAGCTGACCGAGCCGGTCCGGGCCACGATCCGGCCGGCGGAGCTGCTCGCCTGACGGGCCACCGCCGCGGGACGCTTTTCGGGTGAGCCGCTCCGGTACGCCGGACAGGCGCCGGGTGAGGTTCTTAACATCCGGACATCGATCATCGTGCGGGGCTTTCCACCGGCCGGGACACACGGGACACTGCCTTGCGCGGACGGCTCGCGAAGATCGGCGTAACGTGTGTCACTTAGCTGCGCCGTATCGCCGGCGCGGTCGTTGGTGTGCGCATGACGTGGCAAGCGGGTGCGGGTCTGCCGGTCCGCGTTGCCGACCGGAACTTGATCCGCCCGTGAGGGTCCTGTCAGGGAGACGACTCTAATGACATCAACGGCAACGAGGCCGCGGGGAGCGCGGGCGCGCGCCGCCATCGCGGCGAAGACGTTGCGAACCGACCGCTGGTGGCTCGCCCCGCTGATCACCGTGATCGGGCTCAGCGCGTGGGTGGCGTACGCGACGGTCCGGGTCTTCATGCACGACTTCTATTGGGTCGAGGACTACCACTACCTGACCCCGTTCTACTCGCCCTGCGTGACCGAGCGGTGCGTGGAGGGCGCCTCCCACTTCGGACGGTTCCTGCCCGGCTGGTGGATCATCCCGGACGCGGCGCTGACGCTGCCGTTCCTGCTGCTGTTCCGGCTCACCTGCTACTACTACCGCAAGGCCTACTACCGGTCGTTCTGGCTGTCGCCGCCCGCCTGCGCGGTCCCCGACGGGCACAAGTCCTACAGCGGCGAGACCCGGTTCCCGCTGCTCGGCCAGAACCTGCACCGCTACTTCTTCTACGCCGCCGCGATCATCTCGCTGATCAACACCTGGGACGCGGTCCTGGCCTTCCACTCCCCCAAGGGCTTCGGGTTCGGGCTGGGCAACATCATCCTGCTCCTGAACGTGGTGATGCTGTGGGCGTACACGATCTCCTGCCACTCGTGCCGGCACATCATCGGCGGGCGGCTCAAGCACTTCTCCAAGCACCCGGTGCGCTACCGGGCCTGGACCTTCGTCTCGGCCCTGAACGTCCGGCACATGCAGCTCGCCTGGATCACGCTCGGCACGCTGGCCCTGACGGACTTCTACGTCATGGCGGTCGCGGCCGAGTGGTTCGACGACCTGCGGTTCATCAACTAGAGGGCCCCTGACATGACGAACACAACGCGAATCGAACGACACCACTACGACGTCGTCGTGATCGGGGCCGGTGGCGCCGGCCTGCGCGCGGCGATCGAGGCCCGCCTCGCCGGCAAGAAGACCGCCATCATCTCCAAGTCGCTCTTCGGCAAGGCACACACGGTGATGGCCGAGGGCGGCGCCGCCGCCGCGATGGGGAACGTGAACAGCCGGGACAACTGGCAGGTGCACTTCCGCGATACGATGCGCGGCGGCAAGTTCCTCAACAACTTCCGGATGGCCGAGCTGCACGCGAAGGAGTCGCCGCAGCGGATCTGGGAACTGGAGACGTACGGTGCGCTCTTCGACCGCACCAAGGACGGAAAGATCTCGCAGCGCAACTTCGGTGGCCACGAGTACCCCCGCCTGGCGCACGTCGGCGACCGGACCGGCCTGGAGCTGATCCGCACCCTCCAGCAGAAGATCGTGTCGCTCCAGCAGGAGGACAAGCGCGACCACGGCTCGTACGACGCCCGGATCAAGGTCTTCTCCGAGACCACGATCACCGAGCTGCTGCTCGACGGCGACCGGGTCGCCGGCGCGTTCGGCTACTACCGGGAGTCCGGCGAGTTCGTCCTCTTCGAGGCGCCCGCGGTGGTGCTCGCGACCGGCGGCGTCGGCCGCTCCTACAAGGTCACCTCGAACTCCTGGGAGTACACGGGTGACGGACACGCGCTCGCGCTGCGGGCCGGCGCGACGCTGATCAACATGGAGTTCCTCCAGTTCCACCCGACCGGCATGGTCTGGCCGCCCTCGGTGAAGGGCATCCTGGTCACCGAGTCGGTGCGCGGCGACGGCGGCGTGCTGAAGAACTCCGACGGCAAGCGGTTCATGTTCGACTACGTCCCCGACGTCTTCCGCAAGCAGTACGCGGAGACCGAGGAGGAGGCGGACCGCTGGTACACGGACCCGGACAACAACCGGCGCCCGCCGGAGCTGCTGCCGCGTGACGAGGTGGCCCGGGCGATCAACAGCGAGGTCAAGGCCGGGCGGGGCACGCCGGCGGGCGGCGTCTACCTGGACATCGCCTCCCGCAAGCCGGCGGAGGAGATCCGCCGCCGTCTGCCGTCGATGTACCACCAGTTCAAGGAGCTGGCCGACGTCGACATCACGAAGGAGCCGATGGAGGTCGGGCCCACCTGTCACTACGTGATGGGCGGCGTCGAGGTCGACCCGGACAGCGGGGCCGCGTTCGGCCACGTACGGGGGCTCTTCGCCGCGGGCGAGGTGTCCGGCGGCATGCACGGCTCCAACCGGCTCGGCGGCAACTCCCTGTCCGACCTGCTGGTCTTCGGCAAGCGCGCGGGCGGCCACGCCGCCACGTACGCCGACAGCCTCCCCGCGCGCCCGAAGGTGGGCGTCGCGGCCGTGGAGGCCGCGGTGGAGACAGCCCTGGCGCCGTTGCAGCGGGACACCGGCGAGAGCCCGTACGTCCTCCAGCAGGACCTCCAGGCGGTGATGGGCGACCTGGTCGGCATCATCCGGCGCGAGGGCGAGCTGGTCGACGCGCTGGGCAGGCTGGCGGAGCTGCGGGAGCGGGTGGCGAAGGTCAGCGCGAGCGGCGGCCGGCGCTACAACCCGGGCTGGCACCTGGCGCTCGACCTGCGCAACATGCTGGTGGTCTCGGAGTGCACCGCGAAGGCGGCGCTGGAGCGGCGGGAGTCGCGCGGCGGGCACACCCGGGAGGACCACCCGGCCATGGATCCGGCGTGGCGTCGGGTCAACCTGGTCTGCAGCCTCGAAGGCGACACGGTGCGCCTGGAGCGCAAGCCGCTGCCGAGGATGCGCCCGGAGCTGATCGGCCTCTTCGACCGGGCGGAGCTGGCCAAGTACCTCACGGACGAGGAACTCGCCGAGTTCGACGCCCAGGTCGCCGACGTCGAGACCGAGAAGGAGCGCTGACGCATGGGTAACCAGAACCCCCAGGGGCCCGGGAAGCCGGGCGCGAAGCGCCAGTTCCGCATCTGGCGCGGCGACGAGAACGGCGGCGACCTCCAGGACTACATGGTGGAGGTCAACGAGGGCGAGGTGGTCCTCGACGTCATCCACCGGCTCCAGGCGACCGACGCCCCCGACCTGGCCTGCCGCTGGAACTGCAAGGCCGGCAAGTGCGGCTCCTGCTCGATGGAGATCAACGGTAAGCCGCGGCTGAGCTGCATGACCCGGATGTCCACCTTCACGGAGGACGAGACGGTCACGGTCACCCCGCTGCGCACCTTCCCGGTGATCCGGGACCTGGTCACCGACGTCTCGTTCAACTACGAGAAGGCGCGGGAGACGCCGGCGTTCGCGCCGCCGGCCGACCTGGCGCCCGGCGAGTACCGGATGCAGCAGGTCGACGTGGAGCGCTCGCAGGAGTTCCGCAAGTGCATCGAGTGCTTCCTGTGCCAGAACGTCTGCCACGTGATCCGGGACCACGAGGAGAACAAGCAGGCATTCTCGGGGCCGCGCTACTTCATCCGGGCGGCCGAGCTGGACATGCACCCGCTGGACGCGAAGAGCGACCGCAAGGAGTACGCGCAGGCCGAGCAGGGCCTCGGATTCTGCAACATCACCAAGTGCTGCACCGAGGTCTGCCCCGAGCACATCAAGATCACCGACAACGGGATCATCCCCATGAAGGAACGGGTCGTCGACCGCAGGTACGATCCCCTCGTGTGGCTTGGTAGCAAGATCTTCCGGAGGGGTCAGGTGCCTCAGACCATCGTGACCAGCGAACACGCCAGCGGCGCGGTGCGCGGCAGCGCGGCCCACGGGGGCGTGCACTCGCACGCGGGCGGCTCCCACGACCCGCGGGCCGAGGTGCAGGCGCAGCGCGGCGTCAACTGGGACCGCGAGGTGCCGAGGCCGACCGCGCCCGCCGTCGACGACCACGGCCGGCTGCCGTTGACGGAGCTCACGTTCGACCGGGCGGCGGCGCCGTCGCCGTTCGGCGACGACGTGACCTTCCCGCTGCCGCCGGAGCACCTGAACTTCGCTCACCCGGAGCAGGACAAGCACTGACGTGCGCTGACGACGACGGGGGCCGCGGCTGATGCCGCCGGCCCCCGTCCTCTTTCGGCTCGGATGTCCGCTTCCGCTCAGGCGGCCAGGATGGGCCGGAGGGCCGCGACGATGGGTGCGTCGGCCGGGAGCCAGGTGACGCTGTCCAACTCGTCGGCGGAGAGCCAGCGCAGGGCCGAGTGTTCGAGGGCCTGCGGCTGGTCGTCGTGCAGCAGGCGGGCCGCGTACACCTTGAGCACCGAGCGACCGTGGGCCATCCGGACGTTGCGGCCCACCCGGTCGCCGATCTCCACGCGTACGGCCAGTTCCTCGGCGCACTCGCGGGCGAGCGCGGCGGTCTCGCTCTCGCCCGGCTCCACCTTGCCGCCGGGGAACTCCCACATGCCCGCCACCTCGGGCGGGGCGGAGCGGGCGCAGGCGAGCACCCGGCCGTCCCTGATGATCGCCGCCCCGACGATCACCCTGAGGTCCCGTCGCTCGGCCTGCCCGCCGCCATTCGCCCGTTCGGTCCGCACGGGCGTCCAGCGTGCCAGATCAATCGGCGGTTTGGGTAGCGTGGCCGACCGTCAGGGCAGGAGAACCCGGAAGTGTGGGCGTGGACACACCCAGCATGCGAGGACAGACTAGAAGGCACCGACAAGACACGGGACGGCGACGATTTGGCCACAAGCCGGCAACGGCGCCTGGGAGGTGCGGTGATGCGCGCGCTGTTCAGCACTCGATCCAAGCACGACTACCTCGACGACGCTCTCACCCTGCTCCCCGGCTGGATCCGCGAGGGTGAGCAGATCCGACGCACCCTCGTCATCGACGACTCGCAGCACGCCGCCCTCACCGAGCGGGTGAAGGTGGTCGCCGACGCGCTGCACCTGCGTCCGGAGATCAGCCGCCGGGCCGACCAGACCCGGATCCGGGTGGGGCACGGCAACGCGCCGCTGACCGAGGGGGAGGTCCTGCTGGCCGCCCGCATCGAGGACGCCTACCGCGCCGTCACCCAGCCCTGACCCCGGACCGCCCGGCCGGCACGCCCCCGGCGTCGGCCGCTCAGGCGGCGTCCTGGGGGTACCAGCGCAGCTCGACGGAGTTGCCGTCCGGATCCCGCACGTAGAGCGAGGTGGCGCTGCCCCGCGCGCCGAACCGGCCCACCGGCCCCTCGATGACGTCGAAGGCACCCGACGCGACGACCTCCGCCCAGTCCAGCGGCTCCACCACCAGACACAAGTGGTCGACGTTGGATTCACCCCGGTCCCGGTGCACGAGGTCGATGATGGTCCCCGCGTCGATGCGTACCGAGGGGAACGGGACCGCGCCGGCCCGCCACTGGTCGACCCGCACCGGGGCCAGGCCGAGCAGCCCGCAGTAGAAGTCCAGCGCGCGCTCCACGTCGGCCACGTTGAGCACCAGGTGGTCGAAGCCCGTGACCCGTACCGCGCTCACCTGACCTCCAGCGCGTAAGCCTGGCGCAGCCAGTCGGTGAACAGGGCGGGGTCGACGTCGGCGAGGGTGCGCAGCTTGACGGAGGCCATCTGCCGGGCGCCGGCGACCAGCCGCCCCGAGGGGTCGGTGACCTCGGCGCCGCGCCACAGCCCGAACGTGACGTACGTGCCGTACGCCTTCACGAGGCAGACGGGGCGCCGGCCCGGCCGGTCGCCGAGACCCCAGACCGGGTGTCCGTGCCACACCGCCCCGGTCGCGCCCGGCAGGGCCGACTCGATGACGGGGCGCAGCTTCTCGCCGATCTCCCACAGCGGGGCGTCGAGTTCGGCCAGGTAGTCGGTGACTGTCGTCGTTTCCATGCCCCTCACGATCCGCCGGCCGGCGACGCCGACCAAGACGCGATCGCACTACCATCGTTGAGCCGGATTCAACGATGGGGCGGGACGTGCTGGAACGACACGAGCTGGAGACCTTCCTGACCCTCGCCGAGGAGTTGCACTTCGGCCGGACGGCCGAGCGCCTGCGGGTGACCACCGGGCGGATCAGCCAGGTGGTCAGGAAGCTGGAACGCCGTGTCGGCGCCCCGCTCTTCACCCGTACCAGCCGGGTCGTCCAGCTCACCCCGATCGGGCGGCAACTCGCCGAGGACCTGGTGCCGCTGGTCGCCGGCATCGACGACGCCGTACGCCGGGCCGTCGACGCGGGACGGGGCGTGACCGGGCGGCTGCGGGTCGCCTTCCTCGGCGAGTGGACCGCCCCGACGCTGCTCAAGGCCGTCGCCCTGTTCTCGCAGCGCCACCCCGACTGCCAGGTCGAGGTGCGGGAGGTGCAGCTCTTCAACTCCCGGCAGAGCCTGCTCGACGGTTCCGTCGACGTCCTGATGGCCGCGTACCCCTTCGACGGGATGGCCTGCGGGCCGGCGCTGCTTCAGGAGCGGCGGTTGCTCGCGGTGAGCGCCGGGCACCCGTTGACCCGGGAGGCGTCGGTCTCCCTGGAGACGCTCGGCGACCACCCGGTGGTGCAGTACCCGGCCGTGACCTCGGCGGAGTTCAGGCGCGACCGCACCCCCGAGCAGACCCCGTCGGGGCGCCCGGTGCCGAAGGGGCCGGCGGGCAACACGTTCTCGGAGATGCTGACGCTTGTCGCGATGGGGCGGGGGGTGCTGCCGGTGGGCGAGCACACGCGCCGCTACTACCCGCGCCCCGACGTGGCGTACGTGCCGATCCGTGACGCGCCACCGATCCGGCGGGGCCTGGTCTGGCGGGAGAGCAACGGCACGGCCCGCGTCCACGAGTTCGTACGGGCCGCGACCGACGCGAACCCGACCTGACGGGGCCCACACCGGGGGTGATCTTTGGTTGGCGCGCGCGGCCTACCGTGGGGGCATGGCGAACGCGACGTACGACCGCAAGGAGCAGTTCCAGCAGATCCAGAGCGGCCTGCTCCACGGAGAACAGATCATCGCCGTCTACGACGCCGTCGGCACCGGTACCGGCTTCATCGGCCTGACCGACCGGCGCGTCATCATCCAGGACCGCTCCTTCGTCGGCAAGCGGTACGCCATCACCAGCATCCCGTACTCGAAGATCACCAGCGTCAGCGTGGTCAGCAACAAGTCGTGGGGCGGCTCGTTCTTCTCCACCGGGGCCATCGCGATCCACGTCGGCACGCACACCTACGAGGTGGAGTTCCGGGGCGCCGACAAGAGCCACCACGTGCACAACGTGATCCTGCACCACATCAGCTGAGCTGGTCGGCGCGGTCCAGCAGGGCGCGGCGCTCCGCCCCGCGGTGGGCGTCGGCGGCCCGTCGGAACAGCGCGGCGGCCCGCTCGCGGTCGCCCTGCCGGGCGGTCAGCTCGGCCTCGGCGGCGACGGCGAGCGGGTAGCCGTCCAGCGCCCCGCCGGCCCGGGCGGCGGCCAGCAGCGCCAGCCCCGCCGCCGGCCCGTACGCGTAACCGTGGGCGACGGCGCGGTTCAGCTCGACCACCGGCGACGGCTGCCACCCGGCGAGCCGGTCGTACGCCTCGGCGATCGCGACCCAGTCGGTGGCCTCGGCGGAAGCGGCGGTGGCGTGGCAGGCGGCGATCCGGGCCTGAAGGGCGTACGGGCCGTCCGCCGGGACCCGCGCGAGGATGCCGACGCCCTCGGCGATCGCGGCGTGGTCCCAGCGGGCGCGGTCCTGCCGGTCGAGGGTGAGCAGGTTGCCTTCGCGGTCGCGGCGGGCGTCGCGCCGGGAGTGCTGGAGGAGGAAGAGGGCCAGCAGGGCGGCCACCTCGGGCTGGGCCGGCATCAGCCGGTCGAGCAGCCGGGCCAGGCGGATCGCCTCGTCGGCGAAGGCGGGCTCGCCGTCGGCGTCGTAGCCCCGGGTGAAGAGCAGGTACAGCACGGCGAGGACGCCGGGGAGCCGCTCCGCGAGCATCGGGCCGGTCGGCACCCGGTACGGGATGCCGGCGGCGGTGATCTTCGCCTTGGCCCGGGTGAGCCGCCGGGTCATGGTCGACTCGGTGACCAGGAATGCCCGCGCGATGTCGGCGGTCGACACCCCGCAGACCGTACGCAGCGTCAGGGCGACCCGCGCCTGCGGCGCCAGGGCCGGGTGGCAGCAGGTGAAGACGAGCCGCAGCCGGTTGTCCACGATTTCCCCCTCCCCCGCCGTCCCCGGCTCGGGCTCCGCTGCGGTCAGCGTGAGGACGGCCAGCTCACGCAGCTTGCGCCGCTCGACCGAGGAGCGCCGGAGCACGTCGATCGCGCGGTTGCGGGCCACCGTCATCAGCCAGCCGCCCGGGTTGGCGGGCACGCCCTCCGCCGGCCACCGGGCCAGCGCGAGCGCCGACGCCTCCTGGGCGCAGTCCTCGGCCAGGGTCCAGTCGCCGGTGACCCGGATCAGCGTCGCGACGATCCGGGCGTACGACCCGGTGCTCGCGGTGGCGACGGCGTCGGCCACCGCGAGCCGGTCGGTGGGGCCGTCAGCCACCCAGGCTGACGATCGGGCGTAGTTCGAGCCGGCCCTCGCGGGCCATCGGGTGGGCGCGCGCCACCTCGATCGCCTCGTCCAGGTCGGCGCACTCCAGCAGGTCGAAGCCCACGATGACCTCCTTGGTCTCGGCGAACGGACCGTCGGAGACCAGCAACTCCCCGTTGCGGACGCGGACCGTGGTGGCCGCCGTCGTCTCCGCGAGCGCGTCGCCCGTCAGCCGCCGGCCCCGGGCGTCGTTCTCCGCCACCCACGCCTCGATGTCCGGCCAGTCGGCCCGGTCGGTGTCCGGCTCGCTGTCGGTGCAGACGAACATCAGGTATTTCATGTCGCTCCTCGATGTCGGGTACTCACCAGGGTGACGAACGGGCGACCCGGTTCCGGACGACGTGCGACCGGCGATCTCAGAATCTCGCGGGGCGGCGGGTGCACGGACCGTCGTGGTCGGCCCGCAGCAGGCAGCGCCGGCCCTCAGGCAGCAGCGTGTCACAGAAGACCCGGTGCCGCAGATGCTGCGCGTCCTCGGCGGAGACCGTGGTCTCGCCGGGGTCGGTCTGCGCGAGCACGCTCGCCCACCGCGCCACGACCCGCGCCAGGCGTACGGCGGAGAGCAGGTCCCTCGCGACGACCGGCAGGTGGATGACGAAACGCTCACGCGCGGCTCTCATCGACAACGACCTCCGATCGACGGGTAGGTGGACATACGGCGGCCTGCCTCTCTGCCGGAGGGAACCAGAGCGTTTCCGTCCGGGCACGGACGGTGACAGCGAGACTAGCGAAGCAACCATCGCCCATCAAGGGTATGTAGCCACATGGCCACAAGTTGTCATGGCGACGAGGGCACAAGGCTTGGGGCATGACCATCGATCCGCGTTCGCACACGCCGGTCTACGTCCAGTTGGCCGACCTGCTGCGTCACCAGATCGAGTCGGGACAGCTACCCACCGGCTCCATCCTGAGCAGCGAGGCCAGGCTCACCCAGGAGCACGGCATCGGGCGTGACGCCGTCCGCATGGCGATCGGCATCCTGCGGTCCGAAGGACTGGTCAGCACGAGCCGACGCGGCACCCGGGTGCGGGAGACCCCACGACGCGAACCCGTGGAACTCGCTCCCGGCGCGACGGTGGTCGCGCGGATGCCGACGGGCGAGGAGCGGCGGAGCATGCAACTCGACGAGGGCGTGCCGGTGCTGGAGGTCCGCCACCCGGAGGGCACCACGGAGGTGCTGGCCGGCGACCAGGTCGAACTGACCCGCCCCACCGCCTGACCACCCCACCGCCTCACCCGCCCCGCCGGCTGCCGGGACCGACGCCTGCCCACCCTCTCGACGCGCGCCGCGCGTCCCGCTACTCCACGAGTGGAACGCCATGGTTGTCACCGCACCTGTTTGACACCCGTGGTGTTCCACTCGTCCCGTCAGCGGCGGCTAGGGGCAGCAGGCGCACCGCCGCCGCCCTCGTGGGCAGCCCCTGAAGGCAGCAGGCGCACCGCCGCCGCCGTCGTGGGCGACGGCTCGGACAGCCACGGGTTCGGCGACGGCTCGGTCCTCACTGCTGGTCGAGCAGGAACGGCGTGTCCGGGCAGCTCAGGCACACGAAGATGCGCAGTGCGCCGTGCCGGCCCACGACGACCCCGGTCGGCTCGTACGGGTCGTGGTCGGGCTCGCCGTCCGGCCGCGTCGGCTGCCACCGGCCGGTGCCCCGCTCGGAGGAGGCGACGACGAGGGCCAGCGTGGTGGGGCCGCCGCAGCGGGGGCACGGCGTCGGGCGTAGGTCGGTGAGGCTCCAGTCGGCGTAGCCGCCCACCTTCCAGCCGGGCGCCAGGACGGTGTCCACGTAGTTGTCGTCGTCGTACTCGCAATCCTCGTCCTGCTCGTCGACCAGGGGCCGCAGGGCCTCCGGCAGTTCCTGCGGGTACGGGTACTCGACGACCTGCTCCGGGTGCAGCCGGCACGGCCGGGGCACGTACCCGTCGTTCCCGATCTCGCCGCGCGGCGGCTGGCCGAGGAGATCGGTCACGTCCGCCTCCCGCCGCCAGCGCAGCTCCACCGTCGGCCCCCACGGGCCCTCGGCGTGCTCGAACGGGCACCACAGCACCTGCAACAGGTCCGCCCCGCCGGGGCGCGGCAGGTCGGGGACGTCCTGCGCGCGCAGTTGCGCCAGTGGGACCATCGGGTTCGGCGCGGGGTGCGGTCGTGGCACGTACCGGTGGCCGACGACCGGACCGCCGGTGCGTGAGCCCCAGCCGGTGAAGCCCGGGCCGACCACTGTGGCGATCTCCCGGTGCAGCGCGACCTCGCCCTCGGCCAGGACGTGCGACTGCGTGCGCCCGCGCTCCGCCGCCCGCATCCGCTCCACCAGCTCGGCCGGGACCGGCACCTCCTCGTGCACCATGTGCGGCGCCTCGCAGGTGGGCCAGGGCTCGTCGGCCGGCCAGAGCAGCGGCCCGCCGACGTGGCTCCCGGCGGCCGTGACCGCCCCGGGGCGCGGGTGCAGGCGGGTCGCCGTGCGGCCCAGCTTCTCCAGGCCGGGGTAGCGGGCGAGCACGTCGGGCGGGAGAGGCGGGGTGATCATGGCGAGATCGTAGGCGGTCGACGGTCGCCCGATCAGCCGCCGTCGACCACGTCGCAGGGGTGGGTGTCGTCCGGGTCGTACGGTGTGTCCGCCAACTCGACGGCCTGGGAGTGCTCCAGGGCGAAGTAGACGTGGGCGCAGCGCGGCTCCACCGTGACCGCGTCGCCCGCCTCGATCGTCAGCTCGGTCCGCTCGCCGGAGTCCACGTCGCGGAACACCGCCCGGAGCCGCCCGCTGATCACGTACAGCGTCTCGGTCTTGTGGTCGTGGTAGTGGTTGCCGCGCGGCCGGGTGGCGTCCGGCCGGAACTCCAGGTACGCCAGGAAGCGGTAGGTGCCGCCGTTGACGATCTGGGCCAGCTCGCCGGCCGGCGACTGGATCCGACCGCCACCTTCCGGAATCGGCGGTGACGTCACCGGAAGCCGGCGGAGGCGTACCTTCTGCACCGCCCGATCGTAGGTCCGACCCGGCGCCGCCCGGCCCGCGACGCGCGCAACCCGCAGCGGCGGCGTCAGCGGTGCCGCCTGCCCAGCCGCCAGCCCGCCGCCGACCAGCACGCCCCCCAGAGCAGGAAGAACGGCGACCACAGCAGCAGGTCCCACCACGCCAGGTCGCGGGCCAGGGCGGCGTGCCCGACCGGCGGTGGCCGGACGCCGGTCAGCAGCAGCGCGTCGCCGACGAGGCCGTGCCCCAGGGCGCCGACCGACCGGGCGATCATGAGGATGCCGAGCGTCCAGGCGACCGCCAGCAGCAGCCGGCGCGGGAGGGCCGCCCGCCAGGGGCGCAGGGTGGCCAGCGCGACCACGACACCGACGACCGCGGCGGCGGCCAGCGCCCAGTGGCTCGCCACGAACAGCGGGTCGCGGGCGAGCAGCCGTTCACGCAGCTCCGGCGGGAGCGGATCCTTGTCGGCAAGCGCGTTGGCACCCAGCGCCTGCGCGAGCTTCATCGCCCCGTAGGCCGAGGCGCACGCCGCCGCGCCGTACGCGCCCACCCGCGCCCGGTCAGTGCGCGACACGTCTCGTCGCCACCACGTAGGACCGGATCGTCGCCACGAGCAGCCCGATCACGACGAGTCCGAGGACCCCGTGGTACCACTGCCAGCCCACGCCGAGGCCCACGAACCCGTCCACCACCATGATCGTCGCGCCGGCCCCGACGGCCAGCAGCATTGCCGCCAGCGCCAGCAGCATCAGGGGCCTCGGCACCCGCCGCCCCGGCGCCGTGACCGTGGCGAGGGCGAGGCAGGCGCCCGCCACCCCCGACGCGGTCGCCGACCACTGCGCGGTCGCCACGCCCATCACGTCGCGGGCGTAGCGTTCGTGCTCGGCGGCCGGAACGACCGGGCCGCCCGGGAAACCGAGCCGGGATTCGAGGGCGAAGGCGGCCTTGCCCACGGCGTACGCGAGGAGGAGCACCGCCACCGCGTAGGCCGGCCATCGCCGCGCACCGGGAGAAGCATCCATGCTCCCGACGCTAGGCCCGGCGGACCCCGCGCCGACTCCCGAGCGCGGGGGGACCGCCCTCCCCCGCAGGAGGGAGCGCGGACGGCCGGGCGGCCGCGGCGGCCGGGGCTGACCGGTAGTCACGTGCGGGCGCGCCCCCACCGGTGATCATCGCGGCGTGGAGGCGCGCCCTACCGACGGTGTCGGCCGTGGAGCGGATCCCGTGCGACCCGCTCCAGTTGCCAATATTCCGCAGTTGCCAAGACTTTGCAATAAGGCATACTGACCGGAAGATCGTCCACACGCGAAAGGGTCCCCATGGCCGTCTACAAGCTCCCCGACATGCCCTACGACTACGGGGCTCTGGAACCCGCCATGAGCGGTCAGATCCTGGAGCTGCACCACAGCAAGCACCACGCCGCGTACGTCAAGGGCAGCAACGACGCCCTCGACCAGCTCGCCGAGGCCCGCGACAAGGGCGACTACTCGGCGCTGGTCGGCCTGGAGAAGACCCTGGCCTTCAACCTCTCCGGGCACGTCCTGCACTCGATCTTCTGGAACAACCTCTCCCCCGATGGCGGCGACCGCCCGGACGGCGAGCTGGCCGCCGCCATCGGCGAACACTTCGGCTCGTTCGACGGCTTCGCCGGCCAGCTCTCCGCCGCCACGAAGAGCGTGCAGGGCTCCGGGTGGGGCGTCCTGGCGTGGGAGCCGCTGGCGCAGCGCCTCATCGTCGAGCAGGTCTACGACCACCACGGCAACGTCGGCCACGGCTCCACGCCGATCCTGGTCTTCGACGCCTGGGAACACGCCTACTACCTTCAGTACAGGAACGTCCGCCCGGACTACGTCGACCGCCTCTGGGACCTGGTCGACTGGGCCGACGTCACCCGGCGCTTCGACGCCGCGCGCGCCGCCGGCAACCCGCTGACCGCGACGCCCTGATCCGGCCGACCGCTGACCGGGTGGTGCTCCCGCTACCGTTCCCACCATGACGGTGGTGCGCTCGATCCTGCTTTTCCTGCTCGCCGCGCTCGCCGAGATCGGCGGGGCCTGGCTCGTGTGGCAGGGCTGGCGCGAGCACCGGGGGCTGCTGTGGGTGGCGGCGGGGGTCGTCGCACTCGGCCTCTACGGCTTCGTCGCCACCTTCCAGCCCGACCCGAACTTCGGCCGGATCCTGGCCGCCTACGGCGGCGTCTTCGTCGCCGGCTCCCTCGCCTGGGGCATGGTCGTCGACAAGTTCCGCCCCGACCGCTACGACGTCGTCGGCGCGGCCATCTGCCTGGTCGGGGTCGCCATCATCATGTACGCCCCACGCAGCGGCTGAGCGGTGACCGGACGCGGAGATGACGGCGACTGCTACCTTCGGCACCCATGGACGACGCGCCCGCGTGGTACCGGCCGATGCCCGACGTGCTGCTCCTGGTCGGCACCAGCACCGCGCTGCTCGGCTATCTGATTCCGTGGTTCCGGGCCAGTGAAAGGCACCTGTGGTCGTATTCGGGCTGGGGCTATCTGAGCGTCGGAGGCGGCTGGACCACGTGGGTGGTGCTTCTCCTCGTGACCGCCATCGGTGCCAGCCTCTGGGCCCGCCGGGCGGTGCAGTTCGCGCAACTCGCCGTTGGCGCGGCGGTGGCCGGAATGTTCCTCGCCGGCGCCGTGGTCGCGGTGAGCCTGGGTGCCCTGCCGGAGCGCAGCCACATCAACTGGGTCGTTGAACTGCCCTTCGGGATGGGCCTGCCGCTGATGGCGGTCGGCTTCGGAACCGTCGTCGCCGGCGCGCTGGCCACCGCCCGCCGCTGACAGTCCTCGTCGGCCGGCGTCCCGCCAGGCGCCTGAGCCGTGCGCGGACTCAGTACGGCTGGCCGCACACCTTCCAGGCCCCGTCCTCCTTCACCAGCATGAACGTGTGCTGGTCGGTGGCGCCGCCGTCCCGCGTCAGGACCATGTTCACCGTCGCCGACGTGCGGCCGTTGACGCTCGACACGTTGACGCCGTTGGCCTTGTGACCGTGGATCTTCGGCTGCCTGGCGACGACCTGGGCGAACGCCTCCCTGGTGTAGCCGCCGCGTGTGTCGCCGCACAACAGCTCGTACGCGGCGTCCGGGTCGCCGGCCTCCAGGTGGCTGACGAACGACTCGGCGGCCTGCCGCGCTGGATCCGTCGCGCCCTTGACCCCCTTGTACAGGAAGAAGCCGCCGACGCCGGCACCACCGCAGCACAGCACGACGACCACGCCGACGACGATCAACACTGTGCGCAGCGTGCGCCGCTTCGGCGGTTGAGGCACCTGATACGGGTGGGTCATGGGTAGTGAGGGTAAGGGATGCGAGAAGTCCTCGGACACGTCCTCGCGGCAGTCCCGAGAACGGGGCCGCCAGCAGCGGAAAGGCTGGGCGCAGCAGGCCGGGAGCCGCGATTACCGAGTGCTACGGTGACGGCATGACTGCGGTGCCCGACTGGATGCGGCCGCCTCGCCCGGAGGGGTGGTATGCCGACGATCTTGACAAGCTCGCCGAAGCGCCGCGCCACACGGAACTCATCGATGGAGCACTCGTCTTCATGATGTCTCCCCAGCGGGTCTGGCACGCCCGGATGGTCACCGCGCTGGTGAACCGCCTGACGGATCAGGCACCGCCTGGCATCGAGGTCGACAGGGAGATCACGATTCGACTCGACAGGTGGAATCGTCCCGAGCCCGACCTCCTGGCCACGAGGGCACCTTACGATCCGTCCCGCACCTTCTACACCCCTGAGGAGACTCTTCTGGTCGTGGAGGTGGCCTCTCCGGAGTCGGCCCACCGCGATCAGACGGTCAAGCTGCGCAAGTACGCGGAAGCCGGCATCGCCAACTACTGGCGCATCGAGGAGGAGGATGGATCACCGGTGGTCCACGCCTACGAACTCGACGGGCCCACCCGGTCCTATGTGCCGACCGCAATTCATCGACACGAGCTGCACACCACGACGCCGTTCACGATCGAGCTCGACCTGGATGGACTGGTGCCCGGCCGCAGGAGCTGAGCCGGGCGCCGACTCCGTCAGAGGTCGAACCGGATCGTCACTAGACGTTGAAGCGGAACTCCACGACGTCGCCGTCCTGCATGACGTACTCCTTGCCCTCGATCCGGACCTTGCCGGCGGCCTTGGCCGCCGCCATCGAACCGGCCGCGACCAGGTCGCCGAAGGAGACCACCTCGGCCTTGATGAAGCCGCGCTGGAAGTCGGAGTGGATGACCCCCGCGGCCTCCGGGGCGGTCGCGCCGACCGGGATGGTCCAGGCCCGCGCCTCCTTGGGGCCGGCGGTGAGGTACGTCTGGAGCCCGAGCGTGCGGAACCCGACGCGGACGAGCTGGTCCAGGCCCGGCTCGTTCTGCCCGATCGACTCCAGCAGCTCGCGGGCCTCCTCGTCGGGCAGGTCCACCAGCTCGGACTCGATCTTGGCGTCCATGAAGACGGCCTCGGCCGGGGCGACCAGGGCGCGCAGCTCGTCGAGGAACTCGGCGTTGCCCAGCTCGGCCTCGTCGACGTTGAAGACGTAGAGGAAGGGCTTGGTGGTCAGCAGGTGCAGCTCGCGCAGGTGCTCCAGCTCGATGCCCGCGTCCTTGGCGCCCGCGTAGAGGGTCACGCCGGTGTCGAGCAGCTCGACGGCCTGCTTGGCGGCGGTGACGGCGGCGGCCCGGTCCTTGCGGAGCTTGGCCTCCTTCTCCAGCCGGGGCAGGGCCTTCTCCAGGGTCTGGAGGTCGGCGAGGATCAGCTCGGTGTTGATCGTCTCGATGTCGTCGGCCGGGGAGACCTTGCCGTCGACGTGCACCACGTTCGGGTCGGAGAAGGCCCGGACGACCTGGCAGATCGCCGACGCGTCGCGGATGTTCGCCAGAAACGCGTTGCCCCGGCCCTGCCCCTTGGAGGCACCGCGCACCAGGCCGGCGATGTCGACGAACGACACGGGGGCGGGCAGCACCTTCTGCGAGCTGAAGATCTCGGCGAGCGTGTGCAGCCGCTCGTCCGGCAGCCCGACGACGCCGACGTTGGGCTCGATGGTGGCGAATGGGTAGTTCGCCGCGAGCACGTCGTTCTTGGTCAGCGCGTTGAACAGGGTGCTCTTGCCGACGTTGGGCAGGCCGACGATGCCGATGGTGAGACTCACGACGAGCCAGCTTACGCCGACGCCCCACGCCCCCGACGAGGCAGGCCGGTGCACGGGGCCACGCCCGACCGATCTTGGTACAAGAAGGCCCCTCCAGGGGCGCTCCCGTACCAAGATCGGCACGAAGGACCGGGCCGGCCCGGAGGGTCGGGCCGGGCCGGTCAGGCGAGCAGGCGGGGGGTGATCGGGGTCTCCCGGGCGGTGCCGTCGTCGGCGCGGCTGACCTCGTACGCCGAGGGGCCCTCGCGGTCCGCGACCGCCTCGACCAGGCGGGTGCCCCGGTAGAGCAGGCCGGTGCCGTCGTCGGTGCAGTGCGCGGTCGGCAGCACGCCCTCGGCGACCAGCTTGTGCATCAGCGGGCGGCGCTGCTCCTCGCTGTCGTAGTGCACGCCGTTGCCGTAGGGCAGCCAGCCCAGCCCGTCGGCGAAGCCACGCAGGGTGGTGCCGAAGCTGTCGGTGGCCCCGCCGGCGTGCCAGCAGATCGAGCCGGCGGAGACACCTCCGAGCACCACGCCGGCCTCCCAGCACTCGCGCAGGATCTCGCCGAGGCCGTGCACCCGCCAGACCGCGCAGAGGTTGGCGACGCTGCCGCCGCCGACCCAGATCACGTCCTGGGCGAGCAGGTGGGCGCGGACGTCGTCGACGTTCGGCATCGGGAAGAGCGCCAGGTGCGTCATCCGGAACCGGCTGCCGGCGAACGCCTCGTAGACCCGGGCGAGCGTGGTCGGCTGGTCCCCCTCGGCCTGGTTGAGGAAGCAGATCCTGGGCTCCGGCCCGGCCCCGGCCAGCTCGGCGGCGAGGTCGAAGACGGGGTTGACCCGCCGGGGCCCGCCCTCGTGGCGCGGCGCGTAGATGCCCATGCTGGTGGCGAGGATGGTCGGTTCACTGGCAGGCACGGTCGTCCTTCCGTCGGGGTCGACGGTGCCCATCCTGCCCGAGGCCGCTCCCCCGCCGCTCAGCGCCCGCCCCGTGGGCCTGCCAGGGACGGTCGCCAGCCCGGGGGCTGCCGCCGGCCGCCAGGGTCCGCGCCGCCCGTCGCCGCCAGGGTCCGCGCCGCCGGTCGCCGGCCCAGGGGCTGCCGGCCCCCGCCGCCAAGTGTCCGTGCCGCCGGTCAGCGTCCGCCGTCGGTGACCGCGCCCAGCAGCGTACGCAGCAGGTCGGCGAGGCGCCGCTGGTCCTCGGCGGGCAGCGCGTCGAGCAGCCGGCGCTGGACGGCCAGCCCCGCCTCGGCGGCCTCCTCCACCAGTTCGAGGCCGGCCGGCGTGAGCGTGACCTGGAGCCCGCGCCGGTCCGCCGGGTCGGGCGCGCGGCGGAGCAGTCCGGCGCGTTCCAGCCGGTCGAGTCGGCCGGTCATCCCGCCGGAGGTGAGCATCAGCGAGGCGGTGAGCGCCTTCGGCGCCAGCGTGTAGGGGGTGCCGGCGCGGCGCAGGGCGGCGAGCACGTCGAACTCGCCCCGGCTGATCGACCAGCGGGCGTAGGTGCGTTCCTGCTCGTCGCCGACGAGCCGGGCCAGCCGGTAGATCCGGCCGAAGACCGCCATCGGCTCGGGGCGCATTCCGGGCCGCTCGCGCTGCCACTGCTCGACGATGCCGTCGACGTCGTCCCGCTCGGTCACCCCCGGATTGTGCCGCACCTCGCACTCCCGCTTTTACTCGCCACGAAGTAGCTTAGTTGCAAGATACTTAGCAAAAAGAATTAGTGAGGGAACCGTGGACCGCCGCCGGCTCGACATCCTGCTCACCGCCGCCGCGCCGACCGCGTGGGGCACGACGTACCTGGTCACCAGCGAACTGCTGCCGCCCGACCGGCCGCTCTGGTCCGGCGCGATCCGGGCCCTCCCCGCCGGCCTGCTGCTGCTCGCGCTGACCCGGCACCGCCCGCACGGCGTCTGGTGGTGGCGCGCGGCCGTCCTCGGCGCGCTGAACATCGGGGCGTTCTTCCCGCTGCTCTTCTTCGCCGCGTACCACCTGCCCGGCGGCGCCGCCGCGGTGCTCGGCGCCACCCAGCCGCTGCTGGTGGCGGGGCTGACGGTGCTCGTGCTGCACGAACGGCCCCACCCCCGGGCGCTGGCCGCCGCGCTCGCGGCGCTCGCCGGGGTCACCCTGGTCGTGCTGCGCCCCGACGCGGGCCTCGACCCGACGGGCGTCGCCGCCGGGCTGACCGCCACCGCCGCGATGGGCGCGGGCCTGGTGCTGACCCGTCGCTGGGGCCGCCCGCCGGGCGTCGGCACGCTCACCGCCACGGGCTGGCAGCTCACCGCCGGCGGGCTGATGGCGGTGCCGGCCGCCCTGCTGGTCGAGGGGACGCCGCCCCTGCCCGACCCGCCGGCACTGGCCGGCTACGCGTGGCTGACGCTGGTCGGGACGGCGCTGGCGTACGCGCTGTGGTTCCGGGGCGCGGCCCGGCTGCCGGTCACCCAGGTGTCGCTGCTCGGGGCGCTCAGCCCGCTGACGGCCGCCGCGCTCGGCTGGGCCGTGCTCGGGCAGGCGATGACCGGCTGGCAGCTCGCCGGCTTCGCCGTGGCGGTCGGCGCCACCGTGGCCGGGCAGCTCCCGCCCCGCCGACCCGGCCCGGCGGGCACCGCGCCCGGCGGGCCGCCCTGGCGTCGGTCGCGGGGCCCGGCGGGTCAGTCGCGGGGACCGGCCTGGCGGGGCACCACGGCCTCGATCGGCAGGGCGCCGGGAGCCAGCTCTCCGGCGGCGGCCAGCGGCAGGGTGAAGCGGGCCTCGGCGGCGGGACCGGCCGCGTACGACTCGCGGAGCATCCAGCGCACCTCGTCGGCCGTCCAGCCCAGCCCGGCGCGGCCGGCGATCTCCCGGACCAGGCGCAGTGCCACCCGGGTGTCGTCGTCGTAGAACCGCATGCACCAGTGGTGCACCCACATGCCCAGCGCGCGGAGGCCGTCGGCGTCGAGCGAGCGCACCAGCCGGCCGCAGGCGGTGTCACCGAACGCCCGCCCCGGGTCGCCGGCCCGGTCCCGTTCGATCGCGCCGACGGCGGCCGGGGCGACCGCGCGCATCCGCTCGTAGAAGCGCTGCACCACCGCGCCGTCCAGCGGAGGGTGCCCGTCCCGTGTCGACGCCGCCCGCCGACCCGCCACGCTCGCCATCGCCGCACCCCTTCTTGAGTTGGTGGCCGGACGGTACCGACCACAACCGACACTTTCGGCGCCGGCGTCCCGTTCACGCCCGCACGGCCACGTCCGATTCCCGCGAGCCAGGGGCGCCTGGCAGGGGCATCATCGGTGACGTGGAGTTGGACTTCGAGCGGTGCTACCGGGCGGTCGACAGCCGCGACCAGCGGTTCGACGGCTGGTTCTACACCGGCGTCACGTCGACCGGGATCTACTGCCGGCCGTCCTGCCCGGCGACGACGCCGAAGCGGCAGAACGTCCGGTTCTTCCCCTCGGCCGCCGCCGCCCAGACGGCGGGGCTGCGCGCCTGCCGGCGCTGCCGGCCGGACGCCGCGCCGGGCTCCCCGCAGTGGGACGTGCGGGCCGACGTCGTCGGTCGGGCCATGCGGCTGATCGCCGACGGGGTGGTGGACCGCGACGGCATCCCGGGGCTGGCCGCCCGGCTCGGGTACACCGAACGGCACCTGCACCGGATGCTGCGGGCCGAGATGGGCGCCGGTCCCCTGGCCCTGGCCCGGGCGCAACGCGCGCAGACCGCCCGCACCCTGATCGAGACCACCGGCCTGGGCATGGCGGAGGTCGCGTTCGCCGCCGGGTTCGGCAGCGTGCGGCAGTTCAACGACACGGTCCGGGAGGTGTTCGGGGCGGCCCCGTCCGAGCTGCGCACCGCCGGCCGCCGGTGCCCCGCGCCGGGTGGGGCGGGCACGATCACGCTGCGGCTCGCGTACCGCCCGCCGCTGCACGCGGAAGCGCTGCTGGACTTCCTCGCGCTGCGCGCGCTGCCCGGCGTCGAGGAGGTACGCGACGGGACGTACCGGCGGGGTCTGCGGCTGCCGCACGGCGCGGGTGAGGCGGCCCTGGCCCCGGCGGACGGGCACGTGGCGGCGACGCTGCGGCTGACCGACATGCGCGACCTCGCCCCCGCCGTGGCCCGCTGCCGTCGCCTGCTCGACCTCGACGCCGACCCGACCGCCGTCGACGGCACGCTGGCCGCCGACCCGGCGCTGGCCGGGGTGGTCGCCGCCGAGCCGGGCATCCGGCTCCCCCGCTCGGTCGACGGCTTCGAGATGGCCGTGCGGGCGATCGTCGGCCAACAGGTCTCCGTCCGCTCGGCCCGCACCACCCTCACCCGCCTCCTGGCCCACCTGTCCCCGCCCACCCCCACCCCCGCTGGCGTCGATCAAGAGGTTTGGGCTTCCGAGAGCGCTCACCCGGCGCCCGAACCTCTTGATCAACGAGCCGAGGACGCCGCGAGCGGCGAGGGGGGCCGGAGTGGCGAGGGGGCCGGGCGGGCGGGCTGGCTGCGGGGGTTTCCGAGCGCCGAGGAGGTGCTCGGGGTGCCGGACGAGGTGTTCGGGATGCCGGTCGGGAGGCGGGAGACGATCCGCGGGCTGGCCCGCGCCGTCGCCGACGGGTCGCTGGACCTGGCGCCGGGCGGGGACCGCGAGGAGACCGTCCGACGGCTGCTGGCGCTGCCGGGGATCGGGCCCTGGACGGCGGGCTACGTGGCGATGCGCGCCCTCGGCGACCCGGACGTCCTGCTCCCCACCGACCTCGCCGTACGCCGGGGTGCCGCCGCCCTCGGCCTCCCCGACGCCCCCACGACCCTCGACACGTACGCCGACCGCTGGCGCCCCTGGCGCTCGTACGCGGTGATCCGACTCTGGAGAGCAGCATGAGCATGAACGACAGCACCGTCATCGACACCCCCGCCGGGCCGCTCAGCATCGTGGCCGGTCCGGACGGCGCGGTCCGGGCGGCGGGCTTCACCGGCGACCCGGAGAGCCTGCTCCCCCTGGTGCACCCGGCCCTGCGGGCGCCGCTGCGGCACCGGGCCGACCTCGGCCCGGTCAGCGCCGCCGTGGCGTCCTACCTGGACGGCGAGCTGGCCGCGATCGACGCCGTGCCGGTTCAGCAGCACACGGGGGGCGCGTTCATGGCGCACGCCTGGCAGGTGCTGCGCGAGGTGAAACCGGGCGACCCGGTGACCTACACCGGTTTCGCCGGACTGGCCGGCCGCCCCGCCGCCGTACGGGCCGCCGCGGCGGCCTGCGCCCGTAACGCCGCCGCCCTGTTCGTCCCCTGCCACCGGGTGCTGCGTACCGACGGGACGCTCGGGGGCTACCGCTGGGGGCTGGACGTGAAGAAGTGGCTTCTCGGGCACGAGCGGCGATGACGGGAAGCCGACACCTGCACGGACCCCGTTTGAGGCTACCGTCGGGTAGTGCCTGACGGTGACGGCAACCCGGCCTCCCGGGTCGAGGCCGGCCGGCACCCGCTGCACAGCCTCTGGCGGCTGCGCCACTACCTGCGCCCGCACGCGGCCGAGTTCGGCTGGCTGCTGCTCGCCGGCCTCGCCGCCACCGGGGCCGGCATCGCCGTACCGCTGGTCGCGCAGCGGGTGGTGGACGGCCCGGTGGCCCGGCAGGACCCGGCCGGGCTGTTCCGGCTGGCCGGGCTGGCGCTGCTGCTCGGCCTCGTCGAGGCGCTGCTGATCTTCATCCGGCGCTGGGTGCAGTCCTCGTCCTCGATGCGGATCGAGGCGGCCATCCGCGAGGACGTCTACGCCCACCTGCAACGGCTGCCGACCAGCTTCCACGACCGCTGGCAGTCCGGCCAACTGCTCTCCCGGGTCACCAGCGACCTGTCGGTGCTGCGCCGGTTCCTCAGCTTCGGCCTCTTCTTCCTGATCCTCAACCTGGTGACCTACCTCGCCGTGGTGACGCTGCTGATCCGGCTGCACCCCGCGCTGGGGCTGCTGGTGGCGGCGAGCGCGGTGCCGCTGTTCCTGATCAGCCGCCGCTTCGCGCGGCACTACCACGCGGCCTCGCGGCGGATGCAGGACCAGCAGGGCGACCTGGCCACGCTGGTCGAGGAGACCGCGCAGGGGCTGCGCACGATGAAGGCGTACGGGCGGGGGCCGGAACTCGCCGCCCGCTTCGCGACCGGCGCGCGGGCGCTGCACGACACGGGGGTCGGCAAGGGCCGGCTGCTGGCCCGCACCTCCGCCCTGCTCGACCTGGTGCCCAACCTGACCCTTGGCGTGGTGCTGGTCGCCGGCGCGGCGGCCGCCGCGGGCGGGGTGCTGACCATCGGCGAACTGGTCGCCTTCGTCAGCCTCCAGCTGATGCTGATCTGGCCGGTGCAGTCGCTGGGCTGGATCATCGCCAACGGGCAGGAGGCCGCCACCGCCGCCGACCGGGTGCGCGAGGTGCTGGACACCCCGCCGGCCATCGTGGACGCCCCGCACGCGCTCGCCCTGCGCCGCGCCGACGTACGCGGGCGGCTCCGCTTCGAGCGGGTCTCGTTCCGTTACCCGGGCACCGCCGCGCCGGTGCTGCGGGAGATCGACCTGACCGTCGAGCCGGGCGAGACCGTGGCCCTGGTCGGGGCGACCGGCTGCGGCAAGAGCACCCTGCTCTCCCTGGTGCCCCGGCTGCACGAGGTCACCGGCGGGCGGATCACGCTGGACGGGCACGACCTGCGCGAGCTGCGGCTGTCCGCCCTGCGCCGACTGGTCGGGGTCGCCTTCGAGGAGCCGACGCTGTTCTCCATGTCGGTGTGGGAGAACCTCACGCTCGGCCGACCGGAGGCCGGCGAGGACGAGGTCCGGGCCGCGCTCGCCCTCGCCCAGGCCGACTTCGCGTACGAGCTGCCGTGGGGGTTGGCCACCCGGGTCGGCGAGCAGGGGCTGTCGCTCTCCGGCGGGCAGCGGCAGCGGCTGGCGCTGGCCCGGGCGGTGCTCGGCCGACCCGCGCTGCTCGTGCTGGACGACCCGCTGTCGGCCCTGGACGTGCACACCGAGGCGCTGGTCGAGACCGCGCTGAAGCGGGTGCTCCGCACCACCACCGCCCTGCTGGTCGTGCACCGGCCCTCGACGATCGCCCTCGCCGACCGGGTGGCGCTGCTGGAGCAGGGCCGGATCACGGCCGTCGGGCGGCACTCGGAACTGCTCGCCGCCGTGCCGGCGTACCGCGCGGTGCTCTCCGCCGAGCCCACCCCCGCACCGCCCGGCGACCGTGGCCTGGTGCGTTCGTGACCGGCGACACCGCCGGTCCCGCGGGCGGGGCGGGCCTCGCCCGCTGGCGCGGCGTCGCCACCGACCCGGACGCGGACCGCAGCCGCGCCGAGGACACCGACCCCGAGGCGGTGGCCCGGCTGCGGGCCCGCAGCCGGGTGCTGCTGCGCGACCTGCTGCGCCCGCACCGGCGCCGCCTCGCGCTGGCCGTCGCGCTGCTGCTCGGCCAGAACGCCGCCGCGATGGCCGGGCCGTACCTGGTGATGCTCGGCATCGACCGGGCGATCGCGCCGCTGCGGGCCGGCGATCCCGGCCCGCTGCTGGTCGTCGCCGCCGGGTTCGCCGTCGCCACCGCCGTCGAGTACACCGCCCGCCGGGGCTTCCTCACCCTCTCCGCGCGGATCGGCCAGGCCGTCCTGCTCGACCTCCGCCAGCGGGTGTACGCGCACTTCCTGCGCCTGTCGGTGGCGTTCCACGAGCGGTACACCTCCGGCCGGATGGTGTCCCGGCTCACCAGCGACCTGGACTCGATCGGCGAACTGGTCGGCGGCGGCATCGACGGCCTGGTGCTGGCCGTGCTGTCGATCCTGTCGGTCGCCGGCATCCTGCTCTGGCTGGACGTGCCGCTGGCTGCGGTGACGCTGCTCGCGTTCCCGTTCCTGATCCTGCTGAGCCGCTGGTTCGCGCGGGCGTCGGCGGACGCGTGGCGGCGCACCCGGGAGACGGTGGCGCTGGTCATCGTCCACTTCGTCGAGTCGATGCGCGGCATCCGGGCGGTGCAGGCGTTCCGGCGGGAGCCGCGCAACCAGCAGATCTTCGGGGCCGTCAGCGACGACTACCGGCGGGCCAGCCGGGACGCGTTCCGGCTGATCGCGACGTACTCGCCGGGGATCAAGGTGATCGGCAACGTCACCGTGGCGGTGGTGCTCTGCTACGGCGGCTGGCGGGTGCTGGGCGGGGCGACCGGGATCGGCGTGCTGGCGGCGTTCCTGCTCTACCTGCGGCGGTTCTTCGAGCCGATGCAGGAACTGAGCCAGTTCTACAACTCGCTCCAGTCGGCCACGGCGGCGCTGGAGAAGCTCGCCGGAGTGCTCGACGAACGGCCGTCGGTGGCCGAGCCCGCGCGGCCCGTGCCGCTGCCCGCCGGGCCGGGGCGCGGGGCGGTCGCCTTCCGGGCGGTCACCTTCGGCTACCGGCCGGACGCGCCCATCGTCGCCGGGCTGGACCTCGCCGTCCCGGCCGGCCAGACCGTGGCGCTGGTCGGGGCGACCGGCGCCGGCAAGTCGACGGTCGCCAAGCTGCTCGCCCGCTTCCACGACCCGTTCTCGGGCGCGGTCACCCTCGACGGGGTCGACCTGCGCGAGGTCGCTGACGCGGAGCTGCGGCGGGCCGTGGTGCTGGTGACCCAGGAGACCCACCTGTTCGGCGGCACGATCGCGGAGAACATCCGGTTCGGCCGTCCCGGCGCGGACGATGCCACCGTGGAGGCCGCCGCGCGGGAGATCGGCGCACACGACTTCATCGCCGCCCTCCCCGACGGGTACGCCACCGACGTGCAGCGGCGCGGCGGCCGGCTCTCCGCCGGGCAGCGGCAACTCGTCGCGTTCGCCCGGGCGTTCCTGGCCGACCCGACGGTGCTGATCCTGGACGAGGCCACCTCGTCGCTGGACGTGCCCACCGAGCGGCTGGTGCAGCACGCCCTCGGCACCATCCTGGCCGACCGCACCGCGCTGGTGATCGCGCACCGGCTCTCCACCGTGGAGACGGCCGACCGGGTGCTGGTGCTCGACGACGGGCGGATCGTCGAGGACGGCCCGCCCGGCCGGCTCGCCGTCGCCGGTGGTCGGTACGCCGCCCTGCACCGGCAGTGGCGCGACTCCCTGCTCTGAGCGGCGGGACGCGTCGGGGCACGGGGCGAAACCACGTGGTCCGGCCCCGGGCCGCTGCCTACCATCGACGGATGACCGACACGGAGCGGACGGCCCGCGCCGGCGTCCCCGAACGTCCGAGCCTGGACGGCATCGAGGAGACCTGGGCGCGCCGCTGGCAGGAGGACGGCACGTACGCGTTCGACCGTGCGAAGGCGACCGTTCGGGGGCGCAGCGCGGCGTCAGACGCGCCGAGCCCGAACGGTCGCAGCGCCGACGTGTACGCGATCGACACCCCGCCGCCGACCGTATCGGGCGAGCTGCACATGGGACACGTCTTCTCGTACACGCACACCGACGTGGTGGCCCGGTTCCAGCGGATGCGCGGGCGCACGGTCTTCTACCCGATGGGCTGGGACGACAACGGCCTGCCCACCGAGCGCCGGGTGCAGAACGTGTACGGCGTGCGCTGCGACCCGGCGCTGCCGTACGAGCCGGACCGGCAGGTCCCCGAGGCCCCGGTGAGCGAGGCCGCCCGCAAGGACCCGACCCCGGTCTCCCGGCGGAACTTCATCGAGCTGTGCGAGCGGCTGACCGTCGCCGACGAGCAGGTCTTCGAGGCGCTCTGGCGGCGGCTCGGGCTCTCCGTGGACTGGTCGTTGACGTACACGACGATCGGCTCGGCGGCCCGGGCAGCCTCGCAGCGGGCGTTCCTGCGCAACCTGGCCCGGGGCGAGGCGTACCAGGCGGAGGCGCCGACGCTCTGGGACGTCGGCTTCGCCACCGCCGTCGCCCAGGCGGAGTTGGAGGACCGGGAGCGGCCCGGGGCGTACCACCGGCTGCGGTTCGCCGGGCCGGGCGGGCGGGAGGTGCTCATCGACACCACCCGACCGGAGCTGCTGCCGGCCTGCGTGGCGCTGGTCTGCCACCCCGACGACGAGCGGTACGCCGACCTGGTCGGCGGCACCGCGCGTACGCCGGTCTTCGGGGTGGACGTGCCGGTGCGGGCGCACCCGCTGGCGGACCCGGCCAAGGGCACGGGCATCGCGATGGTCTGCACCTTCGGCGACCTGACCGACGTGACCTGGTGGCGGGAGCTGCGGCTGGACACCCGCGTGGTGATCGGCCGGGACGGCCGGCTGCTGCCCGAGCCGCCGGCCGGCGTGCCGGGGCAGCCGTACGCGGCGCTGGCCGGGCAGACCGTCAACGGCGCCCGGCGGACGCTGGTGGAGCTGCTGGCCGATGCCGGCGACCTGGTCGGGGAGCCGCGACCCGTCACCCACCCGGTCAAGTTCTACGAGCGCGGCGACCGGCCGCTGGAGATCGTCTCGACCCGGCAGTGGTACCTGCGCAACGGCGGACGCGACGCGGGCCTGCGCGACGAGCTGCTGGCCCGGGGCGGGGAGCTGCGCTGGGTGCCGGAGCACATGCGGCACCGCTACGCGCACTGGGTGGGCGGCCTGACCGGCGACTGGCTGGTCAGCCGGCAACGCTTCTTCGGCGTGCCGGTGCCGGTGTGGTACCGGCTCGACGACGCTGGCGAGCCGGACTGGTCCCAGCCTCTCACGCCGGCGGAATCCGCGCTGCCGATCGACCCGTCCATCGACGCCCCGCCGGGGTTCGAGGAGTCGCAGCGGGGCCGCCCGGGCGGCTTCGTCGGCGACCCGGACGTGCTCGACACCTGGGCCACCTCGTCGCTGACCCCGCAGATCGCCGGCGGGTGGGAGACCGACCCGGACCTGTTCGCCCGGGTCTTCCCGATGGACCTGCGCCCGCAGGGGCAGGAGATCATCCGCACCTGGCTGTTCTCCACAGTGGTCCGCGCCCACCTGGAGCACGGGGTGCTGCCCTGGTGGGACACGGTGCTCTCCGGCTGGATCCTCGACCCCGACCGGAAGAAGATGTCCAAGTCCAAGGGGAACGTGGTCACCCCGATGGCGCTGCTGGAGCAGCACGGCTCCGACGCGGTGCGGTACTGGGCGGCGAACGGCAAGCCGGGCATGGACCTCGCCTTCGACCCGGCCCAGATCAAGGTCGGGCGGCGGCTGGCGACCAAGCTGCTGAACGCGTCGAAGTTCGCCCTCGGGCTGGGCGCCGCCGACGCGCTGCGGGCCGCGGCCACCGAGCCGCTGGACCGTGCCGTGCTCGCCGAACTCTCCGGCGTGGTCGCCGCCGCGACGTCGGCGCTGGAGGCGTACGACCACACGGCGGCGTTGCAGGTCGCCGAGGGTTTCTTCTGGCGGTTCTGCGACGACTACATCGAGCTGGTGAAGGAGCGCGCCTACGGCGCCGGGCCGGGGGCGGACTCCGCCCGGGCGGCGTTGGCCACCGCGCTCTCGGTGCAGCTGCGGCTGTTCGCCCCGGTGCTGCCGTACGTGACCGAGGAGGTGTGGTCGTGGTGGCGCTACGGCTCGGTGCACCGCGCGACCTGGCCCACCACGTACGAGGTGGACCGGGCCATCGAGGGCACCGGCCAGCCGGAGCTGCTGCGGCTGGCCGCCGACGCGCTCGGCCAGGTGCGCCGGGCCAAGTCGGAGCGGAAACTGTCGATGAAGGCGGAGGTGCCGCTGGCCGAGGCGCTCGGCCCGGCGGCCCTGCTGGAACAGCTGACCCTGATCGCCGACGACGTCCGGGCCGCCGGCCGCATCGCCAAGCTGGACCTGCTCCCCGACCGCACCCCGGAACTCGTCATCGCCTGCGCGTTCTGACCGTGGCGCCCCGCCGCGCCCCCTACGGCGCGGCGGGGTCCAGGGCGAGGCGGGCGGAGAGGTCGCGCAGACTCGCCTCGAAGACGGGCTCCACGTCGGTGTAGACGAAGTCCAGTTGGTGCAGAACCTCCATGCACAGCAGCCCGTACAGGCGGATCCAGCAGTCGAGGAAGACGTGCGCGGCCTCGGGCGGCAACTGCCCGTCGATGGCTGCGGAGTAGGCGACCAACTGCTCGCGCAGGGACGGGGGCAGGTCGGCCAGGTCCGGCACCGGGAACGGCCGCGTCCGCCACGACTCGGCGGTCAGGTCGAGCAGGATCTGCTCGAATCGTACGGCCGCCTGGTGTCGTGCCGAGTCCGGCCGGCGGTTGGGCGCGGCGATCGGGCTGGCGAAGATCCAGCCGAACTCGGCCGGATGGGCGACGGCCCAGGCTCGCATGGCCCGGCAGGCCGCGAGGATGCGGTCGCCCACCGGGGCGTCGGCACGGGCGTCGCGGGCCTGTTCCATCGCGGCGGCCATCTCGCGGAAGAAGCGGGCGGTCACCGCTCCGACCAGCTCGTCGTGGCCCGCGAAGTAGTGGTAGAGGGCCGGCCCGCTCATGCCCACCCGGCGGGCCACCGCGTTGATGGTCACCGCGGCCGATCCCTGCTCGACGAGCAGCTCGCGCGCGGCCGCGTGGATCTCCTCCAGGGTCACCTGGCGCAGTCTCTCCCGCCTGCTGACCGGTGCCGGCATCGCCACGCCTCCCATGTCGCTCACCCCGCCGGTTGACATCCTAGGGCACCTATGTTTCCTTATGACCTCTAAACAATCTAGAGCCTCTAAGGAGAGTCGTGGCCCGTACGACGCGCAACCCCCTGACCGCCGTCTTCGGCAGGTACGCCCACGAGGCGACCATCACCGTCACCGAGCAGGTCACGCCCACGATGCGACGCCTCCGGCTGGAGGCCGACCAGCCCGTCACCTTCCCCTGCACCCCGGGTCAGCACATCCGGATCCAGCTGACGGACCCCCTGTCGGTGGCGGGCATCCTGCGTCCCGCCGAGACACTGCGCACCTACACGATCTGGGAGCTCGGTCCCGACCGGCGGGCCATCGAACTCCGCGTCCACCTGTATCCGGGCGACGGCATCGGATTGCGGTGGGCCCGCGCGGCCCGGACCGGCGATCGGGTGACCTTCTGGTGGGCGCAGGGCCACTTCTTCACCGGCCCGGCGCCCTACCACGTGTTCGTCGGGGAGGAGACCGCCAGCGCCGCGTTCGGGCCGATGATCCGGGCGCTGGACGCCTCGGCCGAGGTGTACGGGGTCCTGGAGAGCGACAGCCCGGAGCACGACCTGCCCATGCCCGGAGACCGGCCGCTGCGTCGCGTCCACCGGCACGGACGGCCGGCGGCCTCATCCCAGGTGCTGCTCGCGGCCGTGGCCGACCTCGACCTGCCCGACGACGCCGGGGCCGCCTACGTGGCCGGCGAGGCCAGGACCTGCCAGCTGGTGCGCGACCTCCTGGTCCGCGAACGCGGCTGGCCGCGTACCTCCGTCAAGGTCAAGCCGTTCTGGGCCCCCGGCAAGCGGGGCCTGCACTGAGCCGGCGCCGACGCCCCCACGAGACCGACCGCCGAGAGGTGACACCGCCATGACCCTGCCACGAACCCTGACCATCCTCGTCGCGACGGTGACGACGATCGGCGCCCTCCTCGCCGACCTCGTCGTCCCCGACCTGGCGGCACAGCACGTCCACAACCCGGGTTGGCCGCCGCACGCCAAGTTCCACGACGCCCAGTACGTGGTGATGACAGTTCTCCTCGGCCTCCTCGGTCTGGCGCTCGCGGCCCGGCCGGGACCGACCCTGCGCGCGCGGCTGCTCTGCGCCGACGCGGTCGTGGCCACCCCGTGGCTCGGCATGCTCGGCGCGCTGCTGTTCCCCGGGACGGCCGCCTACGACCCGGAGTTCGCCGACCGGACCGTCTTCGTCCTCGGCATGCACGGGCAGATCTTCATGGCCGTCGTCCTGCTGCTGGCCCTGGTCGGCTCGGTGGCGGGGGCCCTGCGCACGCCCGTCCGCCGCCCCGTCGAGCCGATGCCTCAAGCGGACCACTGTGCCTGCTCCGGGTCCGGGACACGTGGCCGTACGACGCTGTCGAACTGAGTCGTCTGCGACATCACGCGGCGGCCGTTCGCCGACACCGCCGGCTGACCCGGGCCCGCCCTGCCCGGGTCACCAGCCGCGCAGCAGCCGCAGACCCAGCAGGAAGGCGACGACGGCGGGGCCGACCAGCAGGGTGATCGCCTGGAGGCGGTACGGCATCCGGTGCCGGGTCAGCTCCACCGCGTTGCCCAGCACGATCACGCCCGCCAGCATCAGGAACGCGCCCCACATCGGCGCGGCATCGACGCCGACCAGGTCGACGCGGGTCAGTTGCAGCGTACCGCCGAGCAGCACGGCGCCGGCCAGCGCCAGCAGGGAGACCGCCCGGTGCAGCCCCCGGGCCAACGGATGGACCAGCCGCCAGCGGTAGGTGCCGGCGACCGCCAGGCACGGCAGGATGACCATCAGGGGCCAGCCCCGCCCGAACACGCCGAACATCAGCAGCGCTCCGACCGCGAACACCAGCGCGCCGAGGCAGGCGACCACGTAGCCGGCGAAGGCCCGCCCGCCACCCCTGGCCAGCAGCGGCCCGCCGGTGGCGGCGATCAGCGCGCCGGGGATCAACACGAACCCCGCCCACCAGTGGAAGTGCCCGGTGGCCTGCGCGGCCGTGGTGGTCGCCGCCGCCGCCAGCCCGGCCACCGCCAGGCTCACCATCCAGTGCCGGCCGGCACCCGGATAGGCCTCCCGCGACATCACCAGCCCCGTCTCCGCGCTCACGCCGTCAGCCTCGCCCAGCCGCCCGGCCCGGTCCATCCGGGCAGCCCTACCATCGCGGGGTCGGGCTGCCCGGAGGCCGTCAGGTCGCGTCCCGGAATCCGGCGGGGCGGCCCGGCCCGTCGGGGTCAGCTCGTCTCGCCGGCCACGCTGAAGGAGCGGAGCCGGTCGATGGCGAGCGCCGTGAAGCCCGCGCTGATCAACGCGGCCATGACCGCCGCCACCGGCACCGAGACGCCGGCCTCCAGCAGCCCGGTGGGGGCCATCCGGTCGGCGAGGGTGATCACGTACTGCTGGATGGAGAGCACCTTGGTGCCGCTGACGACGTTGCCGAGCAGCCCCTCCCAGATCAGCACGTAGACCAGGCCGAGCAGCACCGGCCGCCGGGTGACGAGGCTGAGCGCCACGAACAACGCCGAGTACGCCAGCGCGCCGACCGCCGACGCGGCGGCGAGCGCCAGGCCGAGGCGTACGGAGTGGGCCAGCACGCCCGCCACGTAGATCGGCACGGCGACGGTGACCGCGGTGACGCCGGCGGCCACGGCCAGCTTGGGCAGCACGATCTGCCAGCGCGGCAACGGCTTGGTCAGGATGTGCACGACGGTGCCGTCGTCGATCTCGGCCCCCAGCACGCCGGTGCCGACGATCAGGGCGACCACCGGGAGCACCACGGCCAGGCCGAGGCCGACCAGCACCGGCGGGCCCCACTCGCCCGGGTCCACCCCGAGCGCACGGGAGAGCACGGCGAGCAGCACCAGCACCACGGGCAGCGGCAGCAGCAGGAGGAACCGGCGACGCCCGAACAGCCCCCGCACGGTGATCCAGGAAACGGTAGACATGGGTTCAGGCCTCCACGAGGTAGGAGAAGACGCTCTCCAGGGATTCGTCCTCGGGCACCAACTGCCGCACCCGGATGCCCTCCGCCAGGGCGATCTTCGGCAGGACGCGGGTGAACGCGCCGTAGTCGCCGGCCCGCACGGTGAGCCCCGCGCGGCCCAGCTCGACCCCCGTCACCGACGCCTCGGCCATCAGCGCCACGGCGAGCGCCCGGTCGTCGGTGGAGTGCACGGCGAAGACGTGCGGCCGGTTGGTCATCAGCCGGCGGATGGTGCGGAAGTCGCCGGAGGCGGCCAGCCGGCCGGCGACCATCACCTGGACGGTGCCGGAGACCTGCTCGACCTCCTCCAGGATGTGCGAGCTGAACAGGATGGTGCGGCCGGCGTCGCCGAGGCGGTGCAGCAGCTCCATCATGTGCAACCGCTGGCGCGGGTCCATCCCGTTGAACGGCTCGTCGAGCAGCAGCACCTGCGGCTCGTGCACCAGCGCCGCGGCCACCCGGGCACGCTGCCGCATGCCCTTCGAGTACGTGCCGATCCGGCGGTCCTGCGCGCCCTCCATCTCCACCAGGGCGATCGCCCGGCGGGCCGCCTCCGCCGGGTCCGGCAGCCGGTGCAACTTCGCGCTGGCCAGCACGAACTCGTACGCGGTGAGGAAGGTGTGCACCGCCTCGCGCTCGCTGACCAGCCCGAGCCGGCGGTAGACCTCGGGGTTGCGCCAGGTGGGCCGGCCGTCCAGGCTCACCGCCCCGCGCGACGGGGCCAGGAAGCCCGCCATCATGTGCAGCAGGGTGGTCTTGCCCGCGCCGTTCGGGCCGAGCAGCCCGGTGACGCCGGGGCCGAGGCTCATGCTGACGTCGTTGACGGCCACCACGTTGCCGTACCAGCGGGAGACGCCGGCGAGGTCGAGGGTGCTGGCGGCGGCGGTCGGCGTCCCCGCCGCCTGGTCGACGCTGATCGTGGTCATCGGGCGGCCACCTTCCGGTATCGCAGCATCAGCAGGGCGACGCAGCCGGTCACGAGCAGCACGGCGGCGACCGCGTAGACCGGGCCGAAGTCGCCGATCGGCACTCCGCCCTCTCCCCCGGACAGCAGCAGGTCGCCGAGCGCCCAGGTGCCCACTCCGCCCACCAACGTCGAGGGCGAGGCGAGGAAGGCCAGCTCGTTGACCGCCTGGGAGGGCATGATCGACAGGGTGCCGACGATCGGGGTGGTCATCAGGAACACGGCCACGATCCCGCCGGCCGCGAACGCCCGCTTGCCGGTGGACGAGGCGACCAGCAGCCCGACCGAGGCGAAGACCGCCGCCCAGAGCCCGGCGTAGAGCAGGCTGGGCAGCAGGTCGAGCAGCTCGTTCCAGACCCCGCGCATGCCGTCACCGGTGGTGAACGCGGCGCCCAGGAACATCACCAGCTGCGGCCCGCCGAGCAGCAGCCAGAGCGCGGTGGCCAGCGCCAGCAGCTTGGCCAGCGGGTAGTCCGACCTCGGCAGCGGCCGGGAGAAGTAGAGCGGCAGCACCCCGCTGCGCAGGTCCCGCGAGACCAGCTCGGGGGCGACCGCCGCGACGAAGAAGATGACCAGCCAGCTCATGTTGTCGGCGAACTGGGCGTACGTCATCACCGACTCGCCGACCTGGCTGCGTACGGCGGCGAGCCCGGCGGCCACGACGGTGACGATGGCGACCACGAGCCAGGGGAAGATCTTGGCCTTCGCGCTGCGGCCCAGCCCGAACGCCGTACGCAGACCGTGCAGGTAGAGCGCGCCGAAGACGGCCCGGCGGCCCAGCCGGGGGCCGGTGTAGCGCTGGTAGCCGATGTCGTGGATGACGCCGGTCGGCTCAGGCATGGCTGGGCTCCCTCGTGGCGAAGAGTTCGGCCACCCGGTGCCGGCGCTGGTCCAGCCGGTGCAGCGGCAGGTCCAGCTCGGCGACCGCGCCGAGGATCAGGTCGTAGGTGGCGTCGTCGGCGAGCTCGACGAGCAGCAGCCGGCCGTCCCGGCGTACCGGCAGGTCGAGCGCGGCCAGCCGGGCGGCCAGTTCGTCGGTGCCCTCGCTGACCTCGACGGCGAGCACGTCGGTGGCCGAGGTCATGGCGGAGATGTGGTCGGCGCGCAGCAGCCGCCCGCCGTCGATGGCGACCAGGGTGTCGCAGATCCGCTCGACCTCGCCGAGCAGGTGCGAGCAGACCAGCACGGAGATGCCGAACTCGGTGCCGATGCGGTGCACCAGCGCCAGCATGGCGTCACGGCCGGCCGGGTCGAGCCCGTTGGTCGGCTCGTCGAGCAGCAGCAGGTCGGGGTCGTGCACCAGGGCCTGGGCGAGCTTGACCCGCTGCTTCATGCCGGTGGAGTAGCCGCCGACCGGGCGGTAGCGCTCCTCGTAGAGCCCGACGTGCCGCAGCGCCTCGGAGGCCCGTTCCCGGGCGACCGTTCGCGGCAGGCCGCTGATCCGGCCGAGGTGGGTGACCAGCTCGGCGGCGGAGAGGTCCGGCGGCAGGGCGTCGTGCTCGGGCATGTAGCCGACCCGGGCGCGGACCTGGGCGGAGTCGGTGGTCGGGTCGAGGCCGAGGACCCGGACCCGGCCGCTGGTCGGGGCGAGGAGGCCGAGCAGGATCTTGATCAGGGTGGACTTGCCGGCGCCGTTCGCGCCGACCAACCCGATGATCCCCGGCTCGACCGCGACGGTCAGGTCGGCCAGCGCGGTGACCCCACCCCCGTACGTCTTGGTCAGCGAGTCGGTCGCGATGAGTGTCACGTCGTACAGCGTAGGAGGCGAGGACCCCTGTGGGCAGCGGCTCGCCCCCGGGCGCTCCCCTGATCCTGGCGGCCCGCGTCCCCTAGGGTGCGGCGCGGTCCCCGGCGGTGGCGGGCGTGCCGGCACGCATCGGCCTCCGCCACACCGCACGGGGCAGACAGGACGCGGCCCGGGCCGACACACTGTGGGCATGACCCGACTGTTCCGCGCGCCGCTGACGTGGGTGGTGGTCGCCGTCCTCGCCGCCGGCTCGGCGTTCGGCCTCTACTGGTTCCAGCCCTGGAAGCTGGTCACCGACGCCGAGGTCGACGAGGCACTGTCGAGCGTCGCGGCCACGCCGGCGCCGACGGGTTCCGCCACGGGCGCGGCGCCCGCCCCCGCCGGGCCGGTCCTCGTCGGGCAGGGCGACTTCGTGACCCACGAGCACGACACGTCGGGCAGCGCGCGCATCGTCCGCGCCCCCGACGGGCGGCACCGGCTGGAACTCGTCGGCCTGGCCACCTCCAACGGTCCCGACCTGCGGGTCTGGCTCACCGACCAGCCGGTGCGCAGCGGCACCGCCGGGTGGCGGGTCTTCGACGACGGCCGGTGGGTCGAGCTGGGCCGGCTCAAGGGCAACCGGGGCGACCAGGGCTACGACATCCCGGCCGACGTCGACCTGACGGGCCTGACCAGCGTCTCCATCTGGTGCAAGCGGTTCGCCGTCTCCTTCGGGGCCGCGTCCCTGGCCCCGCCCCGCTGACCCGCCGGCCGCCGTCGCCCGCCGGCTGAGCCGCCAGTGGAGTGGCGCTCTCGACCGATCGCCGGGCGGCTGAGAAACTGTGTGCCGGTCAGTGTCGTTTGGGGGATGGATGAGCAACAGCTGGGTGCTGCCCGACGAGGTGCTCCGGGACGCGCCGTCGTACACGCCGCGCCCCGGCGAGCTGGCTGACCTGGAGCTGCTGCTGATCGGGGCGTACGCCCCGCTGGCCGGCTTCATGACCCGCGCCGACCTGGTGTCGGTGAGTCGGCGGGGTCGGCTCGCCGACGGTTCACCGTGGCCGGTGCCGGTGACCCTCCAGGTGCCGACGGCGCTCGCGCAGGGTCTCGACCCGCGCGACGAGGCACGCCGCACCCTGGTGCTCACCGACGGGGAGGGCGCGCCGGTCGCGGCGCTGGACGTCGCCGACGCGTGGCAGGTCCGCGACGGGGTGGCCGGCGTCGGGGGCACGGTCCGCCGGCTCGGCGACGGGGGTCACGGCCCCTTCCAGCGGCTGCGCCGCACCCCCGAGGAGGTACGCCCGCTGCTGCCGTCCGGTCGGGTGCTCGGGGTGATCGCCGATCGCCCGCTGCACCGGCCGCAGCTCGCCCAGATCGCCCACGCGGTCCGCACGCTCGGCGCCCACCTGCTGGTGATGATCCCGGTCGGCGAGGACGGCCTCGGTGGGTTGCCGCCGGAGTCGCTCGTACGCAGCGTCTTCGCCGCCCGCGACCGGATGCCGCCGGCCACGCTCGTCGCCGTCCCGTTGTCCCGCCGGCGCGACGAGATCAGCGACGCGCTGCTGCGGGCCCGGGTGTCGGCGGCGTACGGCGTCACGCACCTGCTCTCCACCGGCGAGATGCTCTCCGGGGCCGGTCTGCGCGTGCTGGTGCCGCGCGAGCTGGCCTACGACAACCGCGACGGGCAGTGGCGCTGGCGGGAGGACATCCCGCCCCGCAACCGGCGCCTGGCGCTGACCCAGCCGGAGATCGACGACCTGCTGGACCGGGGTTTCCCGCTCCCCGAGTGGCACACCCCGCCCGCGGTGGCGAAGGAGCTGGCCCGGGCCCGGCCGCCGCGGCGGTACCGGGGCCTGGTGGTCTTCCTGACCGGGCTCTCGGGCTCCGGCAAGTCGACGATCGCCCGGGGCCTGGCCGACGTGCTGCGCGAGCAGGGCGACCGGAGCATCACGCTGCTCGACGGCGACGTGGTGCGCCGCGAGCTCTCCGCCGGGCTGGGCTTCAGCAAGGCCGACCGGGACCTCAACGTGCGCCGGATCGGCTGGGTGGCGGCGGAGATCGCCCGGCACCACGGCGTCGGCATCTGCTGCCCGATCGCCCCGTACGCCCAGGCCCGCGCGACCGCCCGGGAGATGGCGCTGGCCGCCGGTGCGGGCTTCGTGCTGGTGCACGTGGCGACCCCGCTGGAGGTCTGCGAGCAGCGCGACCGCAAGGGCCTCTACGCCCGGGCGCGGGCCGGCCTGCTCACCGGGATGACCGGCATCGACGACCCCTACGAGGAGCCGGCCGACGCGGACCTGGTGGTCGACACCAGCGACATGACGATCGACGAGGCGGTCGAGGCCGTCCTGCACCACCTGAACGAGACGGGTTGGGTCGAACCCCGGCTCCAGTCCATCTGATCGCGCCCTCCGCCTACCGGTGGTCCCCTCCTTCGCGCTAGTGTTCATCTTTGTTCGATCACGTTCGACCGCGTGAGGGCGCGCGGCTGACACGGAGGTACGGCGGATGCTCGCTCAGCAACGGCAGGCGGCCATCCTGGACCGGGTCCGCGCCACCGGCGGCGTGCGGGTCACCGAGCTGGCCGCCGAGTACGGCGTCTCGGACATGACCATCCGCCGCGACCTGGAGGCGCTGCACGAGCGCGGCCTGCTGGCCAAGGTGCACGGCGGTGCCACGGTGGCCGGCCCCGGCTCGACCGACGAACCGGGCTTCCGGGCCAAGTCGGTGCGGCAACTGGCGGAGAAGGCGGCCATCGCCGGCCGCGCCGCCGAGCTGGTCCGTCCCGGGGCGGCGGTCGCCCTCTCCGCCGGCACCACCACCGCCGAGCTGGCCCGTCGACTGGTCGACGTGCCCGGCCTGACCGTCGTCACCAACTCGCTGCCGGTGGCCGAGATCCTGCACGCCGGCGGCCGGTCCGACCAGACAGTGGTGCTCACCGGCGGGGTGCGTACGCCGTCGGACGCGCTGGTCGGGCCGCTGGCCGTCGCCGCCATCCGGTCGTTGCACCTGGACCTGCTCTTCCTCGGCGTGCACGGGATCACGGAGCGGGCCGGGTTCACCACGCCGAACCTGATGGAGGCGGAGACCGACCGCGCGCTGGTGGCCGCCGCCGACCGGCTGGTCGTGCTCGCCGACCACACCAAGTGGGGCACCGTCGGCATCTCCTCGATCGTTGAGCTTTCCGCCGCCCACGTGCTGGTCACCGACGACCGGCTGCCCCCCGACGCGCAGCGGGTGCTCGACGACCGGGTGGGCGAGCTGGTGGTCGTGTCCCCCGGCACGGGCGCGGGGCGGACGGCCACGACGACAGATGAGGGGGTGGCGCGGTGAAGCGCACCGCGATCGCGCTGGCCGACGGCCGGGAGCTGATCTACTTCGACGAACGGGACGACGCCGTACGCGACCAGCCGGACCGGCGCGAGCTGCCCCCGCCACCGCCCGCGTCGCAGCTGCGCCTGGATCCGCTCACCGACGAGTGGGTGGCCGTCGCCGTGCACCGGCAGACGCGCACCTTCCTCCCGCCGGCCGACCAGTGCCCGCTCTGCCCCAGCACCGACGGCCGGCAGAGCGAGATCCCGGCACCCGACTACGACGTCGCCGTCTTCGAGAACCGGTTCCCTTCCCTCAGCGGCCGGGTGGCCGAGGAGCCCGCCGAGATCACCCCGTTCACCCCGGTCCGCCCGGGTCGGGGCCGCTGCGAGGTGGTCTGCTTCACCGACGACCACAACGCGTCCTTCGCGTCCCTCCCGCCACGCCGGGTGCGCACCGTCCTCGACGCGCTCGCCGACCGCACGTCGGCGCTCGCGGAGCTGCCCGGCGTGGAGCAGGTGTTCTGCTTCGAGAACCGGGGCGTGGAGATCGGCGTGACCCTGCACCACCCGCACGGCCAGATCTACGCGTACCCCTTCGTGACCCCACGGACCCGGGCGCTGCTGGCCGCCGCCCGCCGGCACGCGGAACGCACCGGCGGGCGCAACCTCTACGCCGACGTGCTCGCCGCCGAGCGGGCCGCGGGCACGCGGGTGGTCGCCGAGAACGAGCACTGGACGGCGTACGTCCCGGCGGCGGCCCGCTGGCCGTTCGAGGTGCACGTGGCCCCGCACCGGCCGGTGCCGGACATCCCCGCGCTCGACGACGCCGAGCGGGACGCCTTCGGGCCGCTCTACCTGGACCTGCTGCGCCGCTTCGACGGGCTGTTCGACGTGCCGATGCCCTACATCGCCGCCTGGCACCAGGCGCCGGTACGCGTCGACCGCGAGCTGGGCCACCTGCACCTGCAGCTGTTCAGCATCCGGCGCGCGAAGGACAAGCTGAAGTACCTGGCGGGCTCGGAGTCCGCGATGGGCGTCTTCATCAACGACATCGCCCCGGAACGCGCAGCCGAACTCCTCCGCGCCGCCTGAACCCCCGCACAGGTCGATCATGCAGTTCTGGTGGGAGTCTTGTCCGGATTCGAGCCTTATGCGGGGCGCCACAACTGCATGATCGACGCTGGCTAGGGGGCCCGGGACAGGGCGCGGGGGGCCCGGGACAGGGCCCCCCGCAGGGAAGGGACGGCTGGCTGTGCGCGACAGCCGGGAAGGCTGGCTGATCGGCACGCTTGCCGCGAGGCGACCGCGGTCAACCTTCCTGGACGCGACTGGCATCTCGTCCACCCAGGTCAACGAGGCGCGCCGACCCAGGTGACGCGGGACGGCGCGTCCCCGCCGACACGCCGCCAAGAAACTGCCACCCTGTCGCACACTCGTGCACCCGCCCGGCCCTCCCCTCCCCGCCCACACCCCCGATGGCGACGGACGTCGCCGACCCCGGGTGATCCGGACAGATCTTGGTAGGAGACGGCCCCTGGAGGGGCTGTCTGCTACCAAGATCCCGTGCGCCCGACGCGAACGGGAGGCGGGGACGGCGGGAGCCCGCCGGCGGGTGCCGGCGGGCTCCTGGTGATGCGGCGGCAGCACCGTCAGGTGCCGCCGCAAGGCGCGGAGAGGATCAGGCGGAGAGCTTGCGCGCCAGGTTCTCGTCGAGCGCGTTCATGAACTCGTCGGTGGTCAGCCACGGGGCGTCCCGCGAGATGAGCAGCGAGAGGTCCTTGGTCATCTGGCCGCCCTCGACGGTGTCGACGATGACCTGCTCCAGGGTGTTGGCGAACTCGGTGACCGCCGGGGTGCCGTCCAGCTTGCCCCGGTGGGCCAGGCCCCGGGTCCAGGCGTAGATCGACGCGATCGGGTTGGTCGAGGTCTTCTCGCCCTTCTGCCACTGCCGGTAGTGCCGGGTGACCGTGCCGTGCGCGGCCTCGGCCTCGACCGTACGGCCGTCCGGGGAGAGCAGCACCGAGGTCATCAGGCCCAGCGAGCCGAAGCCCTGCGCGACGGTGTCGGACTGCACGTCACCGTCGTAGTTCTTGCAGGCCCAGACGTAGCCGCCCTCCCACTTGAGCGCGGCGGCGACCATGTCGTCGATGAGCCGGTGCTCGTAGGTGAGACCGGCGGCGTCGAACTCGGCCTTGAACTCGGCCTCGAACACCTCGGCGAAGATGTCCTTGAACCGGCCGTCGTACGCCTTGAGGATGGTGTTCTTGGTCGACATGTAGACCGGGTAGTTGCGGTCCAGGCCGTAGCGGAACGAGGCGCGGGCGAAGTCCCGGATCGACTCGTCGTAGTTGTACATGCCCATGGCGATGCCGCCGCCGGGGAAGTTGGCGACCTCCATCTCCATCGGCTCGCCGCCGTCGGCCGGGGTGTAGGTGATGGTCACCGTGCCCGGGCCGGGGACGACGAAGTCGGTGGCCTTGTACTGGTCACCGTGGGCGTGCCGGCCGATGATGATCGGCTTGGTCCAGCCGGGGACCAGCCGCGGCACGTTGGACATGATGATCGGCTCGCGGAAGACGACGCCGCCGAGGATGTTGCGGATCGTGCCGTTCGGCGACCGCCACATCTTCTTCAGGCCGAACTCCTCCACCCGGGCCTCGTCCGGGGTGATGGTCGCGCACTTGACGCCGACGCCGTGCTCCTTGATGGCGTTGGCGGCGTCGACGGTGACCTGGTCGTCGGTCTCGTCGCGGTGCTGGATCGACAGGTCGTAGTAGTGCAGGTCGACGTCGAGGTAGGGCAGGATCAGCTGCTCCCGGATCTGCTTCCAGATGATCCGGGTCATCTCGTCGCCGTCGAGCTCAACGACCGGGTTGTTTACCTTGATCTTCGCCATCGGCCGGCGCTCCTCTCGGGGGACTCGTGCTCAAGCAGTACGAGCGTACTGGAAACTGATCGGCAGTCCCCAGCCGGCCTCGGTCGGGCCGGAACAAACGACGTGCACGGCGCACGGAACCGCTGACATGATCGCCGGATGCCGCTGAGCCGCATCCTCGGGTCTATCACGGTCACCGCGCTCACCGACGGCGAGGGGCCGTTCTTCCAGCCCCGCACGGAGGCGTTCCCGGCCGCCACGCCGGAGCACTGGCGCGCGGCCGACCGGCGGGACCCGGGCGCGGTGACCGCCGACGGGCGGTGGTGGCTGCCGTTCCGCAGCTTCGCCATCCGCGTCGGGGACGGGCCGGTGACCCTGGTCGACGCGGGGATCGGCCCGGCCGGCTCCCCCGCCGCGAGCTGGGCGCCGGTGCCCGGCCGGCTGCCGGCCGAGCTCGCCGCCGCCGGCATCGACCCGGCCGACGTACGCACGGTGGTGCTCACCCACCTGCACAGCGACCACGTCGGCTGGGCGGTCACCGGCTCGCCGGGGACGCCGTACTTCCCGAACGCCGACTACGTGCTCCAGCGGGCCGAGCTGGCCGCCGTCGGGCAGCTCGACCCGGGGCTGTCGGCCGGCCTGGTCGCGCCGTTGCGCGCCGCCGGCCAGCTCCGCGTGGTCGAAGGCGAGGAGAGGCTCGATCCGACGGTACGGCTGCTGCCGACGCCGGGGCACACGCCCGGTCACCAGTCGGTGCTGCTGGAGGTGGGCGACGAGCGGGTGCTGCTCACCGGCGACCTGCTGGTGCACGCCGTGCAACTGGTCGACCCCGAGCTGGCGTACGCCCACGAGGAGGACGCCGCCGCGGCGCGTTCCTCGCGGGTGGGGCTGCTGCGCGACCTGGCCGCGCGCGGGCCCGCGGTGCTCGCCACCCCGCACCTGGGCGAGGCGTTCGTGACGCTGTAGGGCGCAACGACGAGGGGGCACGCCGGCGGACCGGCGTGCCCCCTCGACGGGTGGTGGATCACATGGAGGCGACGTCGCCCTGCTTGGCGCGGACGGCCTCGGCGGCCTCCTTCAGGCTGGCCAGCTCGTCGGCGTCCAGGTCGGTCTCGACGACCCGCTTGACGCCCTCGGCGCCGATCGCCGCCTCGACGCCCAGGTAGACGCCGGAGATGCCGTACTCGCCGTCGACCCAGGCGCAGACCGGCATGACCTCGCCCGAGTCCTCGGCGACGGCCTTCGCCATCCGGGCGGCGGCGGCCGACGGCGCGTAGTACGCCGAACCGGTCTTGAGCAGCGCGACCACCTCGGCGCCGCCGTTGCGGGTCTTGACGACCAGCTCCTCGATCTGCTCGGCCGGCATGGCCTCACGCAGCGGCTTGCCGTCGACCGTGCTCTGCGACGGCACCGGCACCATCGTGTCGCCGTGCGAGCCGAGGGTCAGCGTCTTCACCGACTTCACCGGTACGCCCAGCGCCTCGGCCACGAAGTTGGTGAACCGGGCGGTGTCCAGCATGCCGGCCTGGCCGAGCACCCGGTTCTTCGGGAACTGGGTGGCGAGCTGGGCCAGCGCGGTCATCTCGTCGAGCGGGTTGGACACGACGATGACGACGGCGTTCGGGGCGTACTTGGCGACGTTCTCGGAGACCTGGCGGACGATCTTCGCGTTCGTCTCGAGCAGGTCCATGCGGCTCATGCCCGGCTTGCGCGGCAGGCCGGCGGTGATCACCACGACGTCCGAGCCCTCGATCGCCTCGTAGCCCTCGCCGTTCGGGCCGGTGGTCGCGCCGACCACCTTGGTCTCGAAGCCCTCGATGGCGCGCGACTGGTTGAGGTCCAGGGCGAGACCTGCGGGCTTGCCCTCCACGATGTCGGTGATCACGACGGTGTCGAAGACGTCGTACTCGGCCAGGCGCTGTGCGGTGGTGGAGCCGTAGAACCCAGCCCCGACGACAGTGACCTTCTTACCCATGGTCGTCCCACTCCCTGCTACCAGTCGGTTTTCCGGACCGTATCAGCCATCCTGGCACCGATCAGGTCAGGGGAGGCGACCATCGCCGGGATGGGGCGAACGTCACGGCCGTCCCCCAGGCGTGAGGAAGGTGCCCTTCCTGACGCCTCAGTCGCGCTCGGCCCGCTCCACGACGTTGGTCAGCAGCATCGCGCGGGTCATCGGGCCGACGCCGCCCGGCATGGGCACCAGCTTGCCGGCCACCTCCGCCGCGTCAGCCGCGACGTCGCCGGTGTAGCGGCCCTTGCCGTCCTGGCCGATGACCCGGGTGATGCCGACGTCGACCACGACCGCGCCCGGCGTGAGCATGTCGGCGGTCAGCAGGCCCGGCACGCCGGCGGCCACGATGACGATGTCGGCGGCGCGGGTGTGCGAGGCCAGGTCGAGGGTGCCGGTGTGGCAGAGGGTCACGGTGGCGTTCTCGCTGCGGCGGGTGAGCAGCAGGCCGAGCGGACGGCCGACGGTGTTGCCGCGGCCGACCACGGCGACCTTGGCGCCGCGCAGCGGCACGTCGTGCCGGCGGAGCAGCTCGACGATGCCGCGCGGGGTGCAGGGCAGCGGGGCGTCGTAGCCCAGGACGAGCCGGCCGAGGTTGACCGGGTGCAGGCCGTCGGCGTCCTTGTCGGGGTCGATCAGCTCCAGCACCCGCTGGGTGTCGAGGTGGCCCGGCAGCGGCAGCTGGACGATGTAGCCGTGGCAGGCCGGGTCGGCGTTCAGCTCGGCGAGCACGGCGTCGACCTGCGCCTGGGTCGCGTCGGCCGGCAGCTCGCGGCGGATCGAGGCGACCCCCACCTCGGCGCAGTCGCGGTGCTTGCCGTTGACGTACGCCTGGGAGCCGGGGTCCGCACCCACCAGGACGGTGCCGAGCCCGGGGGTGATGCCGCGTTCCGCCAGTGCCTTGACCCGTGCCCGCAGCTCGTCCTTGATCTCGGCCGCGGTCGCCTTGCCGTCCAGAAGCGTCGCCGTCACGCCCAGATCGTCTCACGGTCGGCGGCCGGCGATCCGACGACCCGCGCCAAGCCCGCAATGCGACCACTAAGAGTGACGTGCGGTTAATCACTCTGAGTGACGCACGGGCCAGCGAGGCTCCGACTGGAACCGGACCTCCGGGCGATCGGGGCGACGGAGGGTATGGCCGGGCCGGAACGGCGCGATCGGGCGGACCGGGCGTGACGGGTGCCGACCGCGTCGAGAGTCCTCGCTGCCCAGAACCCCTTTTCACAGCGGCACGGCGTTAGCAGATCCGGCCCGCCACGACAAGGCCCCGACGCTGACTCAGTTATCGGTTCGCAACCCGGTCGTTGTCGATCGCCGGTCGGCCGCCTACCGTTGCCCAACGTTGCGCAGCGTAAACCCAGCGCCGGGCCTGACTGCGCAGCGTGAGGAGATGAGGAGGCTACATGCGTGTTCGTAGGCTCGCTGCCTGGACCGCCCTCCCGCTCGCGGTGACCCTGGGCCTGGTGGCCTGCGGCTCGGGCGGCGACGGTGGATCCGGCGAGAGCAACCCCGACGCGGCCGTGCGGATCGAGATCGCCGAGCCGCAGCACCTGGTGCCGACCAACACCAACGAGACGAGCGGCTCGCAGGTGCTCGCCGCCCTGTTCAGCCCGCTGGTCGACTACGACGAGGCCAACAAGCCCCACGAGGTGGCGGCCGAGTCGGTGACGTCCGAGGACAACACGACCTGGACGGTCAAGCTGAAGGACGGCTACACCTTCCACAACGGCGAGAAGGTCACCGCCGACAACTACGTCGACGCCTGGAACTACGGCGCCTACGCCCCGAACGGCCAGAACTCCAGCTACTTCTTCGAGAAGATCGCCGGCTACGAGGACATGCAGGGCGAGACCCCGAAGGCCAAGACGCTCAGCGGGCTGAAGAAGGTCGACGACCTGACCTTCACCGTCACGCTGTCGGAGCCGTACAGCGAGTTCAAGTCCGTGCTCGGCTACACCGCCTTCTACCCGATGCCGAAGGCCGCGTTCTCCGCGCCCGGCGTGCTGGCCGAGGGCTACGAGCAGGCGCCGGTCGGTCAGGGCCCGTTCAAGATGAAGGGCACCTGGCAGCACGACGCCAAGGTCGAGGTCGAGAAGTACGACGCCTTCCCCGGCGAGAAGCCGAAGGTGGCCGGCGTCGAGTTCCGGATCTACCAGCAGCCGACCGCCGCGTACGCGGACGTGCTCTCGGACAACCTGGACGTCATCAAGACCATCCCGACCGAGAACCTCTCGACGGCCGGCACCGACCTCGGTGACCGGTTCAAGCAGAGCTCCGCCTCGTCGCTCCAGGTGCTGGCCTTCCCGACGTTCCAGGAGGAGTTCAGCAACCCGGACGTGCGCAAGGCCATCTCGATGGCGATCGACCGGGACGAGATCACCAAGTCGATCTTCAAGGACTCGCAGCAGCCGGCCCGCTCGTTCGTCTCGCCGGTCGTCGCGGGCTACCGCGACGGCACCATCGGCGAGGCCGGCGAGTTCGACCCGGCCAAGGCCAAGAGCCTGTACCAGGCCGCGGGCGGCCCGGCGAGGATCGAGCTGTCCTACAACGGCGACGGCGGCCACAAGGACTGGATCGACGCGACCTGCAACCAGCTCAAGACCAACCTGGGCGTGGACTGCGTGGGCACCGCCGAGCCGAAGTTCGCGGACCTGCTGACCAAGGTGAAGGCCAAGCAGCCGGTCGGCCTGTTCCGGATGGGCTGGGTCATGGACTACCCGTCCATGGAGAACTACCTGGGCCCGCTGTACAGCAGCAACGGCTCGTCGAACTACTACGGCTACAGCAACCCCGAGTTCGACAAGCTGCTCGCCGAGGGCGCCAGCGCCGCGAACGAGGACGAGGCCATCAAGAAGTACCAGGCGGCCGAGGACCTGCTGGCGGAGGACCTGCCGGTGATCCCGCTGCGGTACGGCCAGAACAACTTCGGCCACTCCACCAAGGTGACGAACGTGGAGATGGATCTCTTCGACCGGATCGACCTCGTGAAGATCGAGGCCGTCAAGTAACACCACGGCAGGACGGGTCGGGCCATCGGCGGACGGTGGCCCGACCCGCCTTCCTCTTCGCACTTTTTCCGCCAGACTGCCAAGTATGTTCCGCTTCATCCTGCGGCGTCTGCTCCAGATGGTCCTCGCGTTCTTCGGGACCACGCTGATCGTCTACGCGCTGATGTTCGCCGGCCAGGGCGATCCCATCCAGGCGCTCGCCGGTGAGCGCCCGGTCACGGCGGCCCAGCGGGCATACCTGACGGAGAAGTTCCACCTCGACCGGACCGGGGTCGGCGGCTTCTTCTACCGCTACTTCGACTACCTCAAGAACCTGCTCCAGGGTGACCTCGGGCAGTCCCTCACCGGACGCTCGATCGGCGACATCCTGGCCGCCGCCTGGCCCGTCACGGTCAAGCTGGCGCTGATCGCCATGGCGGTCACCATCCTCTTCGGGGTCACCGCGGGCGTGCTCGCCGGCATCCGACGGGCCAGCATCTTCGACAACTCGACCCTGCTGCTGACCCTGCTGGTCCTCGGCATCCCGACGATCGTGCTCGCGCCGCTGGCGCAGTACCTCCTCGGCGTCAGGTGGCAGCTCTTCCCGGCCACCGCCGGCGCCGACCCGGACCTGTACGCGCTCCTGCTGCCGGGCATCGTGCTCGGCTCGCTCTCGCTGGCCACCGCGCTGCGGCTGACCCGGACGTCCGTGGCCGAGAACCTGCGCGCCGACTACGTCCGCACCGCCCGGTCGAAGGGGCTCGTGCGGCGGCGGATCGTCAGCGTCCACGTGCTGCGCAACTCGCTCATCCCGGTGGTCACGTTCCTCGGCGTCGAGCTGGGCAACCTGATGAGCGGCGCGATCATCACCGAGGGCGTGTTCAACATCCCCGGCGTCGGCTTCAACCTCTTCCGCGGCATCCGCACCGAGGACGGCCCGCTGGTGGTGGGCATCGTCAGCGTGCTCGTCGTGGTCTACCTCGTCTCCAACCTGGTGGTGGACGTCCTGTACGCCGTACTCGACCCGAGGATCCGCTATGAGTGAGCGCAGCGAACGAATCGGCAGCGCAGTGTTTCGTGCCGGCGCCGAGCGCAGCGAGGTGCGGGCATGAGTGACTTCGAGACCGTCGCGGCGAGCGAGAACCAGGCCGCGCGGCGGGGGCCGTCGGGCGAGCCCGGCGCGCCGAACCAGGTCGGCGTACCGCAGAAGCCCCGCAGCCTGGCCGGCGACGCCTGGCGCGACCTGCGCCGCAAGCCGATCTTCTGGATCAGCCTCGCCCTGGTGGTGCTGGTCGCCGCCATGGCCGCCGTGCCGGGGCTGTTCACCGCGAACGACCCCCGCGACTGCGTGCTGGCCCGTCAGCACGCCGGGCCGTCCGGCGGGGCGATCTTCGGGTACGACTTCCAGGGCTGCGACACGTACGCCAGGGCGGTCTACGGCGCCCGGGCGTCGCTGCTGGTCGGCGCGCTCTCCGCGCTGCTCACCGGCCTGATCGCGCTCGCCGTGGGGATGCTGGCCGGCTACTTCGGCCGCTGGGTCGACGCGGTGCTCTCCCGGGTGATCGACGTCGTCCTCGGCATCCCGCTCCTGCTCGCCGCGATCGTGCTGCTCAAGCGGGTCAACAGCGACAGCTCGGCGGTCCGGATCGGCGCGGTCATCTTCGTGCTGGCGATCCTCGGCTGGACCACCGCCGCCCGCGTCGTCCGCTCCTCGGTGATCACCGCCAAGGAGCAGGACTACGTCGCGGCGGCCCGGATGCTCGGCGCCGGCGACGGCCGGATCATGCTGCGGCACATCCTGCCGAACGCGCTCGCCCCGGCGATCGTGGTACTGACGATCGCCCTCGGCTCGTTCATCGCCGCCGAGGCGACGCTGAGCTTCCTCGGCATCGGGCTCCGGGCGCCGACCATCTCCTGGGGCATCGACATCGACGCCGGCCGGGTGCACATGCGGGAGTCGGTCACCCCGCTGCTGGTCCCCTCGACGTTCCTGGCGCTGACCGTGCTGGCGTTCATCATGCTCGGCGACGCGATCCGCGACGCCTTCGACCCGAAGCTGCGATGACCCGTGCGAGCGAGCCTTCCAGTCGCGAGCGAAAGGCGTGAACCGTGAGCCAGTCCGCCATTCAACCGACGCCGGCCTCCCCGACGCCCGAGGGCGGGCACCTGCTGGACGTACGGGACCTGCACGTCGAGTTCCGCACCGGCGAGGGCGTGGCCAAGGTGATCAACGGGGTCTCGTACCACCTCGATCCCGGCGAGACGCTCGCCGTGCTCGGCGAGTCGGGCTCCGGCAAGTCGGTCACCGCCCAGGCGATCATGGGCATCCTCGACACTCCCCCGGCCGTGATCCGCTCCGGCGAGATCCTCTATCAGGGGCGCGACCTGCTGAAGCTGCCGGAGGAGCAGCGCCGGCAGGTACGCGGCAAGGAGATCGCGATCATCTTCCAGGACGCCCTCTCCGCGCTGAACCCCGTCTTTCCGGTGGGCTGGCAGATCGGCGAGACGCTGCGCCAGCGCGAGGGCATGTCGAAGGCGGACGCCCGTGCCCGGGTCGTCGAGCTGATGGACCTGGTACGGATCCCCGCCGCCGCCAGCCGGCTCGGCGACTACCCGCACCAGTTCTCCGGCGGCATGCGGCAACGCGTCATGATCGCGATGGCGCTGGCCATGAACCCGAAGGTGCTGATCGCCGACGAGCCGACCACGGCCCTGGACGTCACCGTGCAGGCCCAGATCATGGACCTGCTGGCCGACCTGCGCCGCGATCTCGGCACGGCGATGATCCTGATCACGCACGACCTGGGCGTGGTCGCCGGCGTCGCGGACCGGATCGCCGTCATGTACGCCGGCCGGATCGTCGAGCACGCCGACGTCCGCTCGCTGTACCGGGTTCCGGCCCACCCGTACACGAAGGGGTTGCTGGAGTCGATCCCGCGGATGGACGTCCGGGGTCAGCAGCTCTCCACGATCAGGGGGCTGCCGCCCAACCTGATGCGGATCCCGTCCGGCTGCCCGTTCCACCCCCGGTGCCCGTACGTGCAGCAGGTCTGCGTCGACGTGGTGCCGCACGACCTGGTCCTGGGCGACGGCCGGACCAGCGCGTGCCACTTCGCCCAGGAGGTCCGTGATGACAGCGCCCGCTAGCCCGACCAAGGTGCGCGGCGAGACGATCCTCGCCGTCGACAACGTGGTCAAGCACTTCCCGATCCGCCGGGGCGTGCTCTTCCAGCGTCAGGTCGGCGCCGTCAAGGCCGTCGACGGGGTCAGCTTCGAGCTGCGCCGGGGCGAGACCCTCGGGGTGGTCGGCGAGTCGGGCTGCGGCAAGTCGACGCTGGCCCGGCTGCTGATGCGGCTGGAGACGCCGACCGCCGGCCGGGCCACCCTGGAGGGCCGGGACCTGTTCTCCGCCTCCGGTGCCGAGCTGCGCCGGCTGCGGCGCAACATGCAGATGGTGATGCAGGACCCGTACACCTCGCTGAACCCGCGCATGACGGTCGGCGACATCATCGGCGAGCCGTTCGAGATCCACCCGGACGCCGCGCCGAAGGGCAGCCGGCGGGGCCGGGTGCGGGAACTGCTCGACGTGGTCGGCCTGAACCCCGAGCACATCAACCGCTACCCGCACCAGTTCTCCGGCGGCCAACGGCAGCGCATCGGCATCGCCCGCGCGCTCGCCCTGCGGCCCGAGATCATCGTCTGCGACGAGCCGGTCAGCGCCCTGGACGTGTCGATCCAGGCCCAGGTGATCAACCTGCTGGAGAAGCTCCAGGACGAGTTCGGCCTGTCGTACATCTTCATCGCGCACGACCTGTCGGTGGTCCGCCACATCTCGGACCGCGTCGCGGTCATGTACCTCGGCAAGATCGTGGAGATCGGCACCGAGGACGAGATCTACGAGCGCGCGACCCACCCGTACACCCAGGCGCTGCTCTCGGCCGTGCCGGTGCCCGACCCGGAGGCCCGCGATCAGCGCACCATGATCCGCCTCACCGGCGACGTGCCGAGCCCGGCCGACCCGCCGAGCGGCTGCCACTTCCGCACCCGCTGCTGGAAGGCCCAGGAGGTCTGCGCCACCCAGGAGCCCCACACGGTCCTCCGCGCGGCGGACCCCCACCCCTCGGCCTGCCACTTCGCCGCCCTCCGCCCCACCCCCTGACCCCCGCCTTCCGCCGCCCTTTCGCGTCGATCATGCAGTTGTGGTGGGCGGATCGCCCGCCTTCGCCCCTTTCGCGGGGCACCACAACTGCATGATCGGCCCGGACAGGGGGGGCGGGGGCGGGGCGGGGGGGGGGTTAGTGGAAGAAGTGGCGGGTGGAGGTCAGGTACATGGTTACGCCGGCCTGTTTGGCGGCGGCGATTACCTCCTCGTCGCGGATCGAGCCGCCCGGCTGCACGATCGCGCGGACGCCGGCGTCGATGAGGATCTGCGGGCCGTCGGCGAAGGGGAAGAAGGCGTCCGAGGCGCACACCGCACCACGGGCCCGGTCCGCGCCTGCCCGGGCGACCGCGAGCTGCGCCGAGTCGACCCGGTTGACCTGGCCCATCCCGACGCCGACCGTCGCGCCGTCGGAGGCCAGCAGGATCGCGTTGCTCTTCACCGCGCGTACCGCCCGCCAGGCGAAGGCCAGGTCGCGCAGGGTCGCCTCGTCCGCCGGCTCGCCGGTGGCCAGTCGCCAGTTGGCCGGGTCGTCGCCCTCGGCGTCGATCCGGTCGGCCATCTGCACCAGTACGCCGCCGGTGACCTGCCGCCACTCGGCCGGCAGCGGGGCGTAGGCCGGCGCGTGCAGCAGCCGGATGTTCTTCTTCGCCTGGAGGACCTCCACCGCACCCTCGTCGAAGCCGGGCGCCACCAGCACCTCGGTGAAGATCTCCGACACCTGCCGGGCCAGCTCGACCGAGACCGGCCGGTTGACCGCGATCACCCCGCCGTACGCGGACACCGGGTCGCAGGCGTGCGCCTTGCGGTGCGCCTCGGCCACGTCGGCGCCGACCGCGATCCCGCACGGGTTGGCGTGCTTGATGATCGCCACCGCCGGCTGGTCGGCGAAGTCGTTGGCCGCCCGCCACGCCGCGTCCGCGTCGACGTAGTTGTTGTAGGACATCTCCTTGCCGTGCAGCTGCTCGGCCTGGGCGAGCCCGGCCGGGCTGGACGGGTCGACGTAGAGCGCCGCCGGCTGGTGCGGGTTCTCGCCGTAGCGCAGCACCGCCTGCCGGCGCAGCGACAGCCCGGCGAAGTCCGGCCAGCCGTCCGCCTCGGGCGCCAGCGTGGTGGCGCACCACTCGGCCACCGCCACGTCGTACTCGGCGATGACGGCGAACGCCCGCGCGGCCAGGACGCGCCGCTGGGCCAGCGTAAAGCCGCCCTCGCCGAGCGCGGCGAGCAGGGCCGGGTACGCGGCCGGGTCGGTCACCACGGCGACCGAGGCGTGGTTCTTGGCGGCCGCCCGGACCATCGCCGGACCGCCGATGTCGATCTGCTCGACGCACTCCTCGACGCCCGCGCCGGAGGCGACGGTGGCCTGGAACGGGTAGAGGTTGGACACCAGCAGGTCGATCCCGGCGATGCCGTGCTCGTCGAGCTGGGCGACGTGGGAGTCCTTGCGCAGGTCGGCGAGGAGCCCGCCGTGCACCTTCGGGTGCAGCGTCTTGACCCGCCCGTCGAGGATCTCCGGGAAGCCCGTCACCGTCTCGACCGGGGTCACCGGCACCCCCGCGCCGGCGATGGCCGAGGCAGTGCTGCCGGTCGAGACGAGCTCCACCCCGGCCGCGTGCAGCGCCCGGGCCAGCTCGACCAGGCCGGTCTTGTCGTAGACGCTGACCAGCGCCCGCCTGATCGGGCGGCGTTCGTCCTGAGTGGAACTCACGGGACCGTGACCTTTCTTCCGGTGATCGTCCAACCTTCGCGGACCAGGCGGCCCACCTGCTCGACGAGCTGGTGCCGCTCGGCTTCCTTGATGCGCTCGGTGAGCGTCTCGACGTCGTCGTCGTCGTGCACCGGCACGGCGACCTGCGCGACGATCGGGCCGGTGTCCATGCCGGCGTCGACGAAGAAGAGCGTGGCCCCGGTGACCTTGACGCCGTAGGCGAGGGCGTCGCGCGGGCCGTGGATGCCGGGGAACGCCGGCAGCAGCGTGTTGTGCGTGTTCAGGTAGCGGTCGCCGAAGGCGGCCAGGAAGCGCGGGCCGACCAGCTTGAGGAAGCCGGCGGAGACGACCAGGTCGGGCCGGTGCTCGGCGACGCGGTCGGTCAGCGCGGCGTCCCAGTCCTCGCGGCTGGGATGGTCGGCGACCCGCTCGACGAAGGTCGGCACACCGGCCGCGGCGGCCCGGTCCAGGCCCGCGATGCCGTCGCGGTCGGCGCCGACGGCCACCACCCGGGCCCCGTACGCCGGATCGGCGCTCGCATCGAGCAGGGCCTGGAGGTTGCTCCCGGAGCCGGAGACGAGGACGACGATGCGGGCGACGGGCGCGGGCTCGGTCACCGGGCCACCCTATCGGGCCTGCCGCCGCTTCCATCCGCTGGGCATTGCGACATTCACCGACGACGCGAATGGTCCGGACCAGGTACGCTGCCGGTCGCTCGGGCCCGGCGCGCGTCGGCCCGCACCCGTCAGTGATCCGGCGCCCCGCGGGGGTGTCGAGTGGAATGAGGAGTACGCCGAAATGCAGCCCGGATACCAGCCGCAGCAGCCGCAGATCAACAACAACATGACGATGTCGATCGTCGCCATCTTCCTCTTCTGGCCGCTGGCCATCCCGGCGATCATCAACGCCTCCAAGGTGAACCCGCTGCTCCAGCAGGGCGACTACGCCGGGGCCCAGGCCGCCGCCGCCGAGTCGAAGAAGTGGTCCAAGTGGGCCCTCATCGTCGGCATCAGCTGGTACGTGATCGTGCTGGTGTGCTGCCTGCTCGGTGGGCTCGCCGGTGTGGTGGGCGGCGACACCTCCACCAGCAGCTACTGACAGATCGGACGAGGAGTCGCATGCAGCCCGGTTACCCCGGACAGGATCCGTACGGCCAGCAGCCGCACCAGGATCCGTACGCGCCGCACCACGACCCGTACGCCCCGCCGCCGGCGGCGCCGTACGGGCAGCCGCCCGTCTCCGGGCAGCCGAACGACCCGTACGCCGCGCCGCAGGATCCGTATGGCCAGCAGAACCCGTACGGCCAGCAGGACCCCTACGGCCAGCCGCCGACCTCGGGCCAGCCCTACGGGCAGCCGCCCACCTCGGGCCAGCCGTACGGGCAGCCGGCGCCGGGTCAGCCGTACGGGCAGCAGCCGTACCAGGACCCGTACGGCCAGCAGGCGTACTCGCAGCCGCCCATGTACCCCAACGCGGGATTCGCCGCGAAGGGGCCTGGGCAGCAGCAGAACACCCTCGGTCTGGTGTCCATGATCCTCGGTATCGCCTCGATCCCGATGGTCTGCTGCTACCTCGGCATCCCGCTGGGCATCGGTGCGCTGGTGACCGGGTGGATGGGCAAGCAGAAGGCCGCCCAGGGGCTGGCCGACAACAACGGTCAGGCCCTCGCCGGTCTGATCTGCGGCGCCATCGGCGTCGTGCTCGGCCTGCTCCAGATCATCTTCCTGGGCTTCAGTCTGACGCTGCCCAACCAGCCCTGACCCGTCATGCGACAGGGGCGTCCCGGCCTGTCCGGGGCGCCCCTTCGGCGTCTTGGAGGCCCTCAGCGGTGCGCGCGGGACAGCACCCTAGTCGCGGCGGCGCCGATCAGCGCCCCGACCGTGACGACTGCGGTCGCCACCGCCGCCACCTGCCAGGCGACGGGCCCCACCTGGACCAGCCGGCCGCCGCCGAGCGAACCGGCGGAGGCGGCCGCGGCGGCGCCCAGCAGCAGGCCGGCCACCGGGCCGGCGAGCGCCGCCGCCCCGAGCAGCGGCCCCCAGCGCAGCGGTGCCCGGTCGTCGGCGGCGAGCCGGAGCAGCCGGCGGGCCAGCAGCCAGCCCGCGGCCATCCCGGCGAGGACCGGCACCGCGAGCAGCCCGGCGCCGAGCCCGTCGACCGGCCCGCGCGGCAGCCCGGCCAGCAGCGGTACGGCCGGCAGCGCCCCCACGGAGACCTCGCTGGTGCGTACCGCCGTGTCGGTGCCGACGGCGAAACCCGGGCCGAGCAGGTAGCTGACCGACCAGATGGTGGCGTTGGGCGCGTAGGCGAGGCTGACCAGCGTGATCCCGGCCTGGCCGGCGACCCCGGTGCGGTAGGCCCCGATCAGGTCGGCGGCGTCCCCGCCCCCGGTGGCCACGGCGAGCCCCGCCGCGCCGGCCCCCGCGCCGAACAGCAGCAGCCCGGCGACGAGCCCGGTGCGGATCCCGTCGCGCAGCGCCTCCGGGGACCGCGCGGCGAGCAGGCCGGCCACGCGCGTGGTCCGGGCCGAGCCCACCAGGGCCCCGAGCGTGCCGAGCACCAGGAGGGTCAGCCCGGCGCGCACCGGTGACGCGCCGGCCAGCACCGCGCCGAGCACCCCGAGCAGCGCGTACGCGGCGCCGACCGCGCCGGCGGCGAGGAGCGCCTGCCGGGGTGACCGGCCGCCGCGCGCGCCGATGGCCCGGCTGGCGTGCACGCCCGCCCGGGTCAGCCGCCAGACGACCAGTGCGGTCAGCGCCAGCGGGGCCAGCCCGAGCGGGCCGGCGGCGGTGTCCAGCGGCACGCCGTGCCCGAGCAGCCAGCCGGCCAGCCCGGCGCGCAGCGCGCCCGGCACGGAGGCGGCACCCTCGCTGAGCTGGAACAGCCAGAGCACGACCACGACCGGCAGCCAGGAGGTGAGCGCCGCCCACCCGGCGGCGACCCCGGCGGCGACGGCGAGCGGGGCGCGGCTGCGGCGCGGCTCGCCGGCGCGCGGCGCGGGCACCCGCCGGCTCCGCCCGACGGGCGCGGCCGGCCGGGCGCCGGGGCCGGCGTCGGCGCCGGGACGGCTGGGCTGATCAGGGGTGACGGAGGACATCGCGTCTACTCTGGCATGCCGGGCCGGCGGTGGCAGTCCGATACCGCCCCGCAGCGGCGACGAGTTCCGTGATCCACCATCTCGGGCCCCCGATCCGGTCTAGCCTCGGGCGCAGGGACGCGATCGCAGGGTCGCGGCACCGACGTCCGGAGGAGAGCCGTGAACACTCCGTATCCGCCGCCCCCGCCGGCGCCGTCCGCGGCCGGTCGCGACCGCACGACGCTGTGGGGCGTGCTCGGCATCGTCCTCGGCCTGCTCTGCTGCGGCATCCTGGGGATCGTCTTCGGTTACCTGTCGATCCGGGACGCCAAGCGCTTCGGCCAGTCGCCCGTGCTCGGCTACCTGGCGATCGCGTTCGGCGTGCTCAACATCATCGGCAGCGGCGTCCTCTGGGCCGGCGGCAACTACCCGCTCTACAACGACTGAGGCCGCCCGCGCCACGGCGACCGGGGCCGCCGCGCCACGACGGCGGAGGGCCGACCGCGAACGGTCGGCCCTCCGGTCGTACGTCGCTCGGGCTCAGCCCGCGGACATGATCTCCCGCATGAGCTTGGCGGTCTCGGTCGGGGTCTTGCCGACCTTGACGCCGACCGCCTCCAGCGCGTCCTTCTTGGCCTCGGCGGTGCCCGCCGAGCCGGAGATGATCGCACCGGCGTGGCCCATGGTCTTGCCGGGCGGCGCGGTGAAGCCGGCGATGTAGCCGACCACCGGCTTGGTCACGTTCGCCTTGATGAACTCGGCGGCCCGCTCCTCGGCGTCGCCACCGATCTCACCGATCATGACGATCGCGTCGGTCTCCGGGTCGGCCTCGAACGCGGCGAGCGCGTCGATGTGGGTGGTGCCGATGATCGGGTCACCGCCGATGCCGACGCAGGTCGAGAAGCCGATGTCGCGCAGCTCGTACATCATCTGGTAGGTCAGCGTGCCGCTCTTGCTGACCAGGCCGATGCGGCCGGTGCCGGTGATGTCGGCCGGGATGATGCCGGCGTTGGACGCGCCTGGCGAGGCGATGCCCGGGCAGTTCGGACCGATGATCCGGGTCCGCTCCCCCTTGGCGACGTTGTACGCCCAGAACGCGGCGGTGTCGTGCACCGGCACGCCCTCGGTGATCACCACGGCCAGGTCGATGCCGGCGTCGATCGCCTCGACGACCGCACCCTTGGTGAACTGCGGCGGCACGAAGATCACGGTCACGTCCGCACCGGTCTGCGCCATCGCGTCCGCGACGCTGGCGAAGACCGGCAGTTCGGTGCCGTCGAAGTCGACCGTCTGGCCCGCCTTGCGCGGGTTGACGCCGCCGACGACGTTGGTGCCCGCGGCGAGCATCCGCCGGGTGTGCTTGGAACCCTCGGAACCGGTCATCCCCTGGACGATGACCTTCGAGTCCTTGGTCAGCCAGATAGCCATTGTCAGACCCCCGCAGCCGCCAGCTCGGCGGCCCGCTCGGCCGCGCCATCCATCGTGTCGACCCGCTGGACCAGCGGGTTGTTCGCGCCGTCGAGGATCGCCCGGCCGGCCTCGGCGTTGTTGCCGTCGAGGCGGACGACCAGCGGCTTGGTGACCTTCTCGCCGCGCTGCTCGAGCAGGGCCAGCGCCTGCACGATGCCGTTGGCGACCTCGTCGCAGGCGGTGATGCCGCCGAAGACGTTGACGAAGACGCTCTTCACCGACGGGTCGGACAGGACGATCTCCAGTCCGTTCGCCATCACCGCGGCGCTCGCGCCACCGCCGATGTCGAGGAAGTTGGCCGGCTTGACGCCGCCGTGCCGCTCACCGGCGTACGCGACCACGTCGAGGGTCGACATGACCAGGCCGGCGCCGTTGCCGATGATCCCGACCTCGCCGTCGAGCTTGACGTAGTTGAGGTCCTTCTCCTTGGCGGCCTGCTCCAGCGGGTCCACCGCGGCCTGGTCGACGAGCGCCTCGTGGTCCGGGTGCCGGAACGCGGCGTTCTCGTCCAGGGTGACCTTGGCGTCGAGCAGCAGCAGCTTGCCCTCGCCGGTCTTGGCCAGCGGGTTCACCTCGACCAGCGTGGCGTCCTCGGCGACGAAGGCCTTCCACAGCCCCACGGCGGCCTCGACGACCTGGTCGGCGACCTCGGCCGGGAAGTTGGCGGCGGTGACGATCTCGCGCGCCTTCGCCTCGTCGACGCCGGTGTTGGCGTCGATCGGGGCCTTGACGACCTTCTCCGGGGTCTCGGCGGCGACCTGCTCGATGTCCATGCCGCCGGCGACGCTGGCGATGCAGAGGAAGGTGCGGTTCGCCCGGTCGAGCAGGTAGGAGAAGTAGTACTCCTCGGCCACGTCCGCGGTCACCGTGATCATGACCTTGTGGACGGTGTGGCCCTTGATGTCCATGCCCAGGATGTCGGTGGCGCGGGCCACCGTCTCCTCGGCGCCCTCGGCCAGCTTCACGCCGCCGGCCTTGCCTCGGCCACCGACCTTCACCTGCGCCTTGACGACCACCCGACCGCCGAGGCGTTCGGCGATCGCGCGGGCCTCCTCCGGGGTCGTGGCGACGCCGCCGGCGAGCACGGGCAAGCCGTGCCGTTCGAACAGGTCCCGCCCCTGGTACTCGTACAGGTCCACGTTTGCGCGTCCCGTCCCGTCTCCGCGGCGCGCCGTCGCGCCGCCACCAGCGTTATGGAAAACAGTTTGACGCCTGTCATCACTCGAAACAGGCCATTGGGCGCAGCCTAGCGAGGTGGACACCGCCGGCAACCGAGCGGGTGCGCGTTGTGTGGTAATGCACAATCGGCGGCCTCGCGTGGCCTTTCCGCGACTCCGGACCGATGTCAGCCGTCCGGGCGATGTTGCCGGAGGCGCGTAACCCGTCCGTGGGGGCGTCGTTGAGTCAGGTGTCGGAGCGCTGATGCAGCGCGGCGACGGGAGCGGCCGATGCCCTGTCGGTCGAGGGGTGGCGGCGGGGCATCGTGCATAGAGGGGCCGGACGTGTGAGGGGTGCGTCCGGCCCCTCCCCCTGTCCGGGTTCGGCCGCCGAGCGGCCCCGGGCCCGCGACCGCCGTCAGGCGACCGGCTGGGCGACGTTCTGCCGGACCCACTCGACGATCGACTGGGTCGTCGCGCCCGGCGTGAAGATCTTGGCGACCCCGAGCCGCTGGAGCTCCGGGATGTCGGCGTCGGGGATGATGCCGCCGCCGAACACGACGATGTCGCGGGCGTCGCGCTCACCGAGCAGCTCCATCACCCGCCGGAACAGCGTCATGTGCGCCCCGGACAGCACGGAGAGCCCGACCGCGTCGGCGTCCTCCTGGATCGCGGTCTCCACGATCTGTTCCGGAGTCTGGTGCAGGCCGGTGTAGATGACCTCCATGCCGGCATCCCGCAGGGCACGCGCGACGACCTTTGCGCCACGGTCGTGGCCGTCCAGGCCCGGCTTGGCGACGACGACCCGTACACGAGAGCTCATCAGCGCATCCCTTTCACCGGCTCCGCGGCTTCACTGAACGAACGGTAACCCGCCCGACCCTGCCCGGGAAATCCGGGCGGCGAACCTCACGCGCGCGAACCTGGCCGGACTCCCGTGGGTGCCGGTACGGCGGACCGCGCCGACCCCCGGCGTCAAGCCGGACGACTCCGCCGTTCGGTCACCCTGCGCGACGAACGGGCAGTTAAGGGGGCACCGTTCGAGGGGTACGACCCATGACAATCACGGACGGAAAGGGACAGAACGCGGTAGCAATTCGGCGCTTCGGCTTGTGACGGGACTGGTGGTTGGCTAACGTGTCCACGGTTGTCATCAGGTCCACGGACGGGTGACGACGCGGCCAGCCGGCGTTCACCCGAGCTTCACGGGCGTCGGGGAAGCCGCTTCGGATCCCCGACAACGGAGGGTGTGCGTGCGCCAGCGCCTGTCGTCTGAGCCCGATCGATATCGCGGTCGCCGCCGCGTACCCACCCCCCCGCGTAGCCGCTACGCAGCGGTGGTCACCACCGCGTTCGTCGGCGCCGGCATCGTCGCGATCGGCGCCGGCGCCCTGCCGGACGCCAAGAGCGTCAACCCGTCGGTCCTCGACGAGCTCAAGGCCGCCTCGGCCGTCAACCAGGACGCCGCGGCCCGTGGCGACAACGCCGACCGCGCCAGCCGCGACAGCGACCGCGCCGGAGGCGCCGAGTCCGCCGAGCCCGAGGTCTGGCTGCTCCCCCTCCAGGGCTACGAGTTCAACTCGCCCTACGGCATGCGCTGGGGCAAGCTGCACACCGGCGTGGACCTGGTCGCCCCCGAGGGCACCCCCTACGTCGCCATCCACGAGGGCACCGTCACCAAGGCCGGCTGGTTCGGCGGCTACGGCCACACCGTGATCGTCAAGCACGCCGACGGCAGCGAGGCGATCTACGGGCACTCCTCGGCGCTGAGCGTCAAGGAGGGCCAGCGGGTGAAGGCGGGCGACCAGCTCGGCCTCGTGGGCAACACCGGTCACTCCTACGGCTCCCACCTGCACCTGGAGGTGCATGTCAAGGGCGAGCCGCTCGACCCGGTGCCGTGGCTCAAGGAGCGCGGAGTGGACATCAAGCTACAAGTCGAGGTGTACTACAGCGAGGTAGCCGCGTCCTGACGCTGCGCATCGCCCGTCTACCGCCCGGATCTGCCGATCCGGGCGGTTTTTCGTGTGCCACCGGAGTCGAAAGTGAGCCGGGTCACGCCGAAGACTGTGACCGGCGCCATCGCCACACATGATCACTTTTACGGTCGAACAACCCCGAAAGGGGACGTACCGGGCGGATGCGTCCGTCACCGGTCCGCCCGCACCCTGTCCCACTACCCGTCACGCCGCGTGTCGACACCAGTATTTCGAGGTCAAGTGCCCCCTCGATCAGTGAAGGTCCGCCGTGCAGGAAGACATTCGGAACGAGAACACCCCCGACGCCCCCGTCCGGCCCCGGAGGCGGATCGGCGGCCGTACGCGCCTGATCATCGCCGCGGCGGCCCTGACCGGCCTCGGCCTCGGCGGCGCCGCCTTCGCGGCCACCGGGAACGACGAGCCCTCCGTCCCGGCCGCCGCCGTGGACACGCAGGCCCGCGCGGAGGCCGCCGACCGCGCCGACCGCTCCGACCGCGAGACGACCGCCCCGGCCACCCCCTCGGCGCGCCCGACGCCCAGCCCGACGAAGGCCAGCCCGTCGGCGAAGCCCAGCCCGAAGGCGACCACCGTCAAGCCGAAGCCGAAGAAGACCAGCAAGCCGAAGCCCAGTTGGGTCATCCCGATGAAGGGCGCGGCGATCACCTCCTGCTACGGCCCGCGCTGGGGCACCCAGCACGCCGGCATCGACTTCGCGCTGCCCGCCGGCACCCCGGTCCGCGCGGCCTTCGGCGGCACCGTCACCAAGGCCGGCGACGTCGGCGACGGGTACGGCATCTCCGTCTTCGTCGACCACGGCAACGGCTACCTGACCCACTACGCCCACCTGAGCACCACCAAGGTGGGCGTGGGCGACAAGGTCGCCGCCGGGCAGACCATCGGCCTGGAGGGGTCCACCGGCGACTCCACCGGCCCGCACCTGCACTTCGAGGTGCACCAGGGTCAGATGTGGAACCAGATCGACCCCGCGCCGTTCCTGCGCGCCCGGGGCATCGACGTGGCCTGCTGACCCGCACCGACCGGCACGGCCCGGTCCGGCGTGCTGCCGGGCCGGGCCGCGCCGTCGCTCAGAGCTTGTCGATCGGGGCGTGCCGGAGCACCAGCCACATCGTCTGGTCGCCGAAGTCGATCTGCGCCCGCGCTCCCGGGCCGTGCCCCTCGACGGCGAGCACCCGGCCCAGGCCGTAGCGCTGGTGGTTGACCCGGTCGCCCGCGGACACCTTCGGCCCCTGCGGCAGCTCGCTCGCCGTGGTCAGGCGACTGGCGTCGACGCCCAGCCGCTTCGCCAACTGCGCCGCCTTGGGGGTGCCGCCGTTGAAGCCCCCACGCCCGCCGGACATCCGGTCCGCGCGGCCACCCACGCCGCCGCCCCCGCCGGCCCACGAGGTGTACGACCCCTCGGTGCGCTCCCAGCGGACCAGCTCCGGCGGCAGCTCCTCCAGGAACCGCGACGGCGGGTTGTAGGCCGGCTGCCCCCACGCCGAGCGGGTCACCGCCCGGGAGAGGTGGAGGCGCTGGCGGGCCCGGGTGATGCCCACGTACGCCAGCCGGCGCTCCTCCTCCAGCTCCCGGGTGTCGCCCAGCGAGCGCAGGTGCGGGAAGACGCCGTCCTCCAGGCCGGTCAGGAAGACCACCGGGAACTCCAGGCCCTTCGCGGTGTGCAGCGTCATCAGGGTGACCACGCCCTGTTGAGGCGCGGCGTCGTCCGCCTCGGCGCCGTCAGGCGACGAGCCGGGTGGCGTGGGCACCTGGTCGGCGTCGGCGACCAGCGCGACCTGCTCCAGGAAGCCGGCGAGGGTGGCCCGCTCGCCCTCCTCGCCGACCGCCTCGATCCGCTCGGTGTACTCCCGGGCGACGCTGACCAGCTCCTGGAGGTTGTCGACGCGCCCCGCGTCCTGCGGGTCGAGGCTCTCCTCCAGCTCGGTGAGGTAGCCCGAGCGGGTCAGCAGCGCCTCCAGCACCTCCTCCGGGGTGCCCGTCTCGGCCAGCTCGCGGGCGCCGTCGAGCAGGGCCACGAAGTCGGCGATGCCGTTGGCCGCCCGGCTGGAGATGCCCGGGGCGTCCTTCGCCCGCCGCAGCGCCGCCCCGAAGGAGATCCGGTCCCGGCTGGACAGCGCCTCCACGCACGCCTCGGCCCGGTCGCCGATGCCCCGGCGCGGCGTGTTGAGGACGCGGCGCAGGCTGACCGTGTCGTCGTCGTTGACCACCGCGCGCAGGTAGGCCAGCGCGTCGCGGACCTCCTTGCGCTCGTAGAAGCGCACCCCGCCGACCACCTTGTAGGGCAGGCCGACCCGGATGAACACCTCCTCGAAGACCCGGGACTGGGCGTTGGTGCGGTAGAAGACGGCCACGTCGCCGGGGCGGGTCTCGCCGGCGTCGACAAGCCGGTCGATCTCGCGGGCCACCCAGTCGGCCTCGGCGTGCTCGGTGTCGGCCACGTAGCCGACGATCGGCTCACCGGCGCCCGCCTCGCTCCACAGCCGCTTCGGCTTGCGCGACGTGTTCCGGTCGATCACCGCGTTGGCGGCGTTGAGGATGGTCTGGGTGGAGCGGTAGTTCTGCTCCAGCAGGATCGTCCGGGCGTCGCTGAAGTCGCGCTCGAACTCCAGGATGTTGCGGATCGTGGCGCCCCGGAACGCGTAGATCGACTGGTCGGCGTCACCGACCACGCAGAGCTCCGCCGGCTCGATCCCCTCCGTGCCGGAGACCAGCTCCTTGATCAGCGTGTACTGGGCGTGGTTGGTGTCCTGGTATTCGTCGACCAGCACGTGCCGGAACCGCCGGCGGTAGCTCTCCGCGACGTGCGGGTGGGACTGGAGCAGGTGCACCGTCGTCATGATCAGGTCGTCGAAGTCCAGCGCGTGCGCCTCGCGCAGCCGCCGCTGGTAGAGCGTGTAGGCCTCCGCCAGCGCCCGCTCGTTGGGGCCCTTGGCGCGGCCCGCGAACGCCTCGGGGTCGACCAGCTCGTTCTTCAGGTTGGAGACCTGGGCGGCCAGCCCGCGCGCCGGGTAGCGCTTCGGGTCGAGGTCCAGCTCCCTGGCGACCATCTGCATCAGCCGGCGGGAGTCGTCCGCGTCGTAGATCGAGAAGGTCGACTTCAGCCCGGCGTGCTCGTGCTCGGCGCGCAGGATGCGTACGCACGCGGAGTGGAACGTCGACACCCACATCAGGCGGGCCCGGGGACCCACCAGGTGGGCCACCCGCTCCTTCATCTCGCCGGCGGCCTTGTTGGTGAAGGTGATCGCGATGATCTCGCCGGGGTGCACGTCCCGGGCGGCCAGCAGGTAGGCGATCCGGTGGGTGAGCACCCGGGTCTTGCCCGAGCCTGCACCGGCCACGATCAGCAGCGGCGAGCCGGCGTGCGTGACGGCGTCGCGCTGCGGCCCGTTCAGGCCCTCGACCAGGGCCTGCGGATCGAGATGGACGGCCGCCGGCCTGGGCCGGTGCGGCGAGGTCGGGGCGGGCGCCGGCGCGGGCGGGGACGCGGGGATGTCGAAGAGAGGATGCATCGCACGGCGAGTCTATGCCGCCGGGCGGACACTTCCCCGCCGCGCACCGTCGAGATGTCAGGAAGGGCCCCTTCCTAACGCTATGAGTTAGGAAGGGGCCCCTTCCTAACATCCAGGTCGAGACAAAGATGTCACCCTGTCGTGTCTGGTGCCGCCGTCCCCCGTGCAGAACGATGACGGTGCAAGTCCGGCTCCTCCCCCGTACATGACTGGGAGAAACGACCATGACTCAGCCGCGTTCGCGCGGTCGGGCGGCGCTGCGCCACCTCGCCGCGCCCACCCTCGCGTTGGCCGTCGTCGCCACGCTGACCACCGCTTCCCGGCCCGCGCCGGCTCCCGCCGACGACCAGCAGGCCGGCCTGACCCCCGTCTCGGTCTCCTACGCCGCCCCGGGCGGCGGGGAGGTCAAGGGCAACTTCCTGAGCTACAACGACTTCCACGGCGCCATCGACCCGCCCGGCGGCAGCGGCGCGGCGGTCAACGGCACGCCCGCCGGCGGCGTGGAGTACCTCGCCACCTGGCTGAAGAAGCTGCGCGCCGAGGCCAAGGCCGAGGGGCGCGCCACGACCACCGTCGGGGCCGGCGACCTGATCGGCGCCACCCCGCTCGTCAGCGCCGCCTTCCACGACGAGCCGACCATCGAGCTGATGGACGAGATCGGCCTGGACGTCAGCTCCGTCGGCAACCACGAGTTCGACGAGGGCGTCGACGAGCTGATCCGGATCAACAAGGGCGGCTGCCACCCCGTCGACGGTTGCCAGGACGGGGACGGCTTCGCTGGCGCGAAGTTCACCTACCTCGCCGCCAACACGGTCAGCCGGAAGACCGGCCTGCCGATCCTGCCCCCGGTCGACGTGAAGTTCGTCGGCGGGGTGCCCGTCGGCTTCGTCGGCGTGACCCTGGAGGGCACCCCGGGCATCGTCAACCCGGCCGGCATCACCTCCGTGCGGTTCACCGACGAGGTGCAGACCGCCAACAAGTGGGCCGGCGTGCTCAAGCTCTTCGGCGTCAAGGCGATGGTGCTGCTCGTGCACGAGGGCGGGGCCCAGTCGCCGCCGCCGGCCACCCCGGGCGTCTCGGACTGCGCCAACTTCTCCGGCCCGATCGTGGACATCGTCAAGGGCCTGCGGCCGGAGTTCGGGCTGGTCGTCTCCGGCCACACCCACCGCTTCTACTCCTGCTCCCTGCCGAACTCCTCGGGTGCCCACAGCGTGGTCACCAGCGCCGGCAACAACGGCCAGCTGATCACGGACGTGGACTACTCGCTGGACCGGCGCACCGGCCGGTTCACCGGTATCTCCGCCCGCAACGTCGTGGTCGAGAACGGCGTACGCAACCCGGACGGCACCTGGCGGGAGAGCGCGCCGGGCACGTACGTGCGCAACCCCGACCTGGTGGACCCGGGCGCGAAGGCACTGGCCGACAAGTACCGGGCGGCCGTCGCACCCATCGCCAACCGGGTGGTGGGCCGAATCTCGGCCGACATCGTCCGCGACGTCCGGCCGAACGGGGAGAGCCCGCTCGGTGACGTGATCGCAGACGCGCAGCTCGCGTACACCCGCTCCAGCGGGGCACAGATCGCGCTGATGAACCCGGGCGGCGTCCGGGCGTCCCTGTCGTACGCGGCCTCCCCCGGCGACGAGGACCCTGGCGAGATCACCTACGGCGAGGCGTTCACCGTCCAGCCGTTCAACAACCTGGTGGTCACCCAGACGCTCACCGGCGCGCAGCTGCGCAACGTGCTCGAGCAGCAGTTCGTCGGCTTCAACGGGCAGACCACCCAGCGCATCCTCCAAGTCTCCGCCGGGCTGACGTACTCGTACGACAGCACCGCGCCGGCAGGCTCCCGGGTCAGCGCCCTGACGTTCGACGGCGCCCCGGTCGACCCGGCCGCCAGCTACCGGGTCACCACGAACGACTTCCTGGCGAACGGCGGGGACGGCTTCACCGAGCTGCGGGCCGGCACGGACCGGGCCACCGCCCCCGGCTTCGACGTCGACGCGCTCATCGCCTACCTGGGCGCCGGCGAGCCCGTCGCCCCCGGACCCGCGAACCGGATCACCCGCCTCGGCTGAGGCGCGGGCGGTCCCGGCGTCACGACGGCACCGGGACCGCCCGTCCGGGCACGGGTCGCGCCGAATCCTTGCGCCGGGCGGTCCGAGGTCGGCATACTCGACGACATGTTCGGGCAGCGCTTCTACTTTTACTACGGCACCGGGAGTCCGGCAGCCGTAGGTCGCGCCTGATCGATCAGACCTACGAGAAAGCCCCGGGCTCCTGGAGCCCGGGGCTTTCTTCCGTCCCGGGATCCGGGCACCGGGCACCTGACGGCGAGGGGTACCCGATGATGACAGACGTGGTGGAGTCCAACGGCAGCCTGACGCGACCCGAGGCGGGCCGGCCCGGCCCCGGTGCCTCCGGGCCCTCGGTCGACGCGCCGGGAGGCGCCGACGACGCCAAGCCGGCGGCGGGAACCGGCACCCCGGAGCCGGCCGCCGCCGCCCGGATCGTCGAGATCCGGGAGCGGATCGACGAGATCGACCAGGCGCTGATCGAGCTCTGGCAGGAACGGGCCCGGCTCTCCCAGGAGGTCGGGGTGACCCGGATGGCCTCCGGCGGCACCCGGCTGGTGCTGTCCCGGGAACGGGCGATCCTGGAGCGCTTCCGGGCCGCCCTGGGCGCCGACGGCACGCAGCTCGCGCTGCTGCTGCTCCGCGCCGGCCGCGGCCCCCTGTGAGGCGTACGCCGGCAACGGCCCGCGCGGTCCATGCCCGGCACCGGCCCTCTGCGCGGGCGGGGGCCGGGGCGGGGCGGAAACGACGGAACCGCCTGCCGTCGTCGCGATGACGTCGGCAGGCGGTTCCGTGGGGGTCACGCCTCGTGCGTCTGCACGATCTCGCGCTTCTCCGCGAAGTGGCAGGCGCTCGGGTGGTCCGAGCCCGAGCGGATCTCCAGCAGCGGGACCTGCTCGGCGCAGACGTCCTGCGCCTTCCAGCACCGGGTCCGGAACCGGCAGCCCGACGGCGGGCTGACCGGCGACGGCACGTCTCCGGTCAGGCGGATGATCGCCTTGTTGTCCCGCACGGTCGGGTCCGGCACCGGCACGGCCGAGAGCAGCGCCTGGGTGTACGGGTGGGTCGGCCGCTCGTAGATCTCGTCCTCGGTGCCGATCTCGGCGATCTTGCCAAGGTACATCACCGCGACCCGGTCCGACAGGTGCCGGACCACCGACAGGTCGTGCGCGATGAAGATGTACGACAGGCCGAGCTCGCCCTGGAGCTTCTCCAGCAGGTTCATCACCTGGGCCTGGATCGACACGTCCAGGGCGCTGACCGGCTCGTCGCAGACGATGATCTCGGGCCGCAGGGCGAGCGCCCGGGCGATGCCGATGCGCTGCCGCTGACCGCCGGAGAACTGGTGCGGGTACCGGTGGATGTGCTCCGGGTTGAGGCCGACCAGGTCGAGCAGTTCCCGGACCTTCTCCCGGCGGCTGCCCTTCGGCGCCACCTCCGGGTGGATCTCGAACGGCTCGCCGATCAGGTCGCCGACCGTCATGCGCGGGTTCAGCGAGGTGTACGGGTCCTGCATCACCAGCTGGATCTGCCGGCGCAGCCGGCGCAGCGCCGGGCCGGAGAACTTCGAGATGTCCTGGCCCTTGTAGTGGACGCTGCCACCCGTCGGCTTCTCCAGGTTCATCAGGACCCGGGCCAGCGTCGACTTGCCGCAGCCCGACTCGCCGACCACACCCAGGGTCTCGCCGGCCTTGAGCTCGAAGGAGACCCCGTCGACCGCCTTGACGTGACCGATGGTCTTCTTGAACACCACGCCCCGGGTCACGGGATAGTGCTTGACCAGGTCACGGACCTCGAGGATGTTCTCAGTCACGGTTCACCAGCTCCTCGGCGAAGTGGCAGGCGCTGGCCCGGCCGGCGCCGACCTGCAGCAGCGGCGGGACCTTCTCCCGGCAGACCGGCTGCGCCATGGGGCAGCGCGGGTTGAACGGGCAGCCCGGCGGGATGTTCATGAGGTTCGGCGGGAGACCCTTGATCGTCCGGAGCTCCTGCCCCTTCTCGTCGAGCCGCGGGATCGAGTTGATCAGGCCGATCGTGTACGGGTGCGCCGGCTTGGCGTACAGGTCGTAGACGTTGGCTTCCTCGACGATCCGGCCCGCGTACATCACCGCGATCCGGTCCGCGACGTCGGCGACCACGCCGAGGTCGTGGGTGATCAGGATCATGCCCATCTGCCGCTCGCGCTGGAGTTCGGCGAGCAGGTCCATGATCTGCGCCTGCACCGTCACGTCGAGCGCGGTGGTCGGCTCGTCCGCGATCAGCACCTCCGGGTCCAGGGCGAGCGACATCGCGATCATCGCGCGCTGCCGCATGCCGCCCGAGAACTGGTGCGGGTAGCTGCTGAACCGGCCCTTGGCGTTCGGGATCTTGACCTGGTCGAGCATCTCGATCGCGCGCTTCTTGGCGTCGGAGCGGCTCATCCCGCGCCGCACCCGGAACTGCTCGGCGATCTGGAACCCGACGGTGAAGACCGGGTTCAGCGCGGAGAGCGCGTCCTGGAAGATCATCGCGATGCCCTCGCCGCGGATGCGGCGCCGCTCCTCGAAGGACATGCCGAGCATGTCCTTGCCTTGGAAGCGGACCTGACCGCCGGTGACGAAACCGGGCGGCGTGTCGAGGATGCCCATGATGGTCTGCGCGGTGACGCTCTTACCGGAGCCGGACTCGCCGAGCACGGCGAGGGTCTCCCCCGCGTCGACGTGGTACGTGACCCCGTTGATGACCTTGGCGACGCCGTCCCGGGTGCGGAACTCCACCCGGAGGTCTTCCACCTCGAGCAACCTGCCCGAGGGGCGACCGGACGCGCCGGCCGCGGACTGCTCGGACACCAGAATGTCGGACAACTGAATCTCCCCTAGCGGAGTTTCGGATCGAGGGCCTCGCGGACCGCCTCACCGAGCATCACGAAGCTCAGTACGGCGGCGACGAGGAACGCGGCGGGGAAGAAGAGCAGGTAGGGCGCGACGCGGAGGAGGTTCTGCGCCTCGTTGATCATGATGCCCCAGGAGACCACCGGGCTCTTCAGGCCGACGCCCAGGAAGGACAGCGTCGCCTCGGCGCCGATGTACGAGCCGACCAGGATCGTCCCGTAGACCAGCAGCGGCGCGAGGCAGTTCGGCAGCAGGTGCTTGAGGATGATCCGGCCGGTGCCGGCGCCCAGCGCGCGGGCGGCGACGATGTAGTCCGCCTCCTTGGTGGCCAGCACCGAGGAGCGCATGAGCCGCATCACGACCGGCCAACCCAGCACGATCAGCGAGATGCTCACCAGCGCCATGATCTCGGCCTTGCTGTTGCTCGTGCCCGACCCGTTGAAGGTCGTCAGGATGACGATGGCACCCAGCACGAACGGCAGCCCGAAGAAGACGTCGGCGATGCGGGAGAGCAGTGCGTCCACCCAGCCACCCCGGTAGCCCGCCACGATGCCCATCGCGCCGCCGAAGAGCAGCACGCCGAGCACGGAGAGCAGGGAGACCACGATCGACGCGCGGGCGCCGTAGATCACCCGGGCGAAGACGTCCCGGCCCTGGAAGTCGTAGCCGAACCAGGCGTCCGACGACGGGCCGACGAGGCTGTTCTGCAGGTTGCCGTTCTCCGGGTCGCCGGAGGTGAACAGCGACGGGAAGGCGGTCATCAGCATGAAGAGGACGATGAATCCTGCGGAGATCCAGAACAGCGGCTTGCGGCGCAGGTCACGCCAGGCGTCGCCGAGCAGACCGCGCGGCTTCTCCTTGCGGGCGTTCTCCGGCAGGCCCGCGTTGCTCGGCGCGCCGATCTCGTCGGGGGCGTGCGCCGGCGGGGTGCTGACGATCGAGGCGGCACTCGGGTCACTCATGCCCGTACCCCACTCCGCTCGGCGCGGACACCGGTGCCCGCGCACGCTGCAATGATGATTCGTTCGCTGCGCTCACTCATAGCGGATCCTCGGGTCCAGGGCGGCGTAGAGCAGGTCGACCAGCAGGTTCATCAGCAGGTAGACGAGCACCAGGACCACCACGATGGAGACAACGGTAGCGCTCTCCTTGGTGATGATCGCGCGGTAGACCTGTCGGCCGATCCCGTTGATCTGGAAGATGCCCTCGGTGACGATCGCGCCGCCCATCAGGGCGCCGAGGTCGGTCCCGAGCAGCGTCACCACCGGGATGAGCGAGTTGCGCAGCAGGTGGATCCCGACCACCCGGCGCATCGGCAGACCCTTGGCGATCGCCGTACGCACGTAGTCGGCCCGCCGGTTCTCCGCGATGCTCGTGCGGGCCAACCGGGCGATGTACGCCATCGAGGCGCTACCGAGCACGAAGCCGGGCACGATCAGCTCGGAGAGCCGCATCTCGCTGGAGACCGTCGGCTTCACGATGCCCCACTGCACGCCGAGCAGCCACTGGGCCACGAAGCCGATGACGAAGATCGGCAGCGCGATCAGGAAGAGGCTGGAGACCAGGACCAGGTTGTCCAGGAAGCCGTTGCGGCGCAGGCCCGTCAGCACGCCCGCGGTGAGGCCGATGACCGCCTCGATGGCCAGCGCCACCAGGGCCAGCTTCAGGGTGTTCGGGTACGCGGTGGCGATGATGTCACCGATCTCCCGGCCACCGAACGTCTGCCCGAAGTCGCCCTGGAAGAGGTTCTTCATGTAGTTGCCGTACTGCACGATGAGCGGCTCGTCGAGCTTGAACTTCTCGGTCATCATGTTGACGAAGCTGTCGGGGCAGGGACGCTCGCCACACTTGCCCGCGAAGGGGTCACCGGGCACCGACCACACGAGCCAGTAGATCAGGAACGTCGTCCCGATGAAGACCGGGATGAGTTGGAGCAGCCGTCTCAACAGATAACGGCCCATGGGGTGGTCCTCCAGACAGGGGGCGCGCGTCGGACGGCCGACACGGGGATGACAGACGTGGCGAGGCGGTGTGGTGACACCACCTCACGGAACGGCCCGGGTCGGGCTCACCGGTAGGTGAGCCCGACCCGGGGTCAGACCGTTCGGATCAGAGCTCGACCGAGGTGAGGTCGAGTTCACCGACGTTGGAGAGCTCGATCTTCTTGATCTTCTCCGAGTGGCCGGACTGCTGACCACCGAAGTAGACCGGGATCGAGGGGACGTCCTGGTCGATGAGGGCGACAGCCTCGGCGTACTTGGCGTGCGACGCCTCCAGGCTCGGCGCGGAGGCGGCTTCCTTGGCCAGCGCGTCGACCTGCGGGTTGCTGTACTTGCCGTCGTTCGAGGAACCGCCGGTCACGTAGAGCGGGCCGACCCAGTTCTCCACGTCCGGGTAGTCCTGCTGCCAGCCGGCGCGGTACATGCCGGTCATCTTGCCGGCGTTGATGTTCTGGCGGAACACCGCGAAGGTCGGCACGCCCTCGGCGCGAGCGTTGATGCCGAGGTTCGTCTTGACCTGCTGCGCGACGGCCTCCATCCACTCCTTGTGGCTGGCGTCGGCGTTGTAGAACATGACCAGCTCACCGGTGAAGCCACCGGCCTCGGCGAGGAGCTTCTTGGCCTCGTCGACGTTGAACTGGCAGGCGGTGCAGTTGCCGGCCTTGGCGCCCGGGGTCAGCGGGTTGGCCCAGCTGTCGGCCGGCTTGCGCGAACCGAAGAAGATCTTGTCGCTGATCTCCTGGCGGTTGATCGACAGCGAGATCGCGCGACGCAGCTTCGGGTTCTGGAAGCGCTTGTCGTAGATCGGGAAGGCGATGATGCCGGTCGACGGGGTGGTGGAGGAGATCGCCCGCTCGCCCAGGTCGTTCTTCCACTTGTCGCCCGCGATCGCGGAGACCGGAACCTGCTGCTGGAAGTCCAGGTTGCCGGCGAGCAGGTCGTTGTAGGCCGCCGTGTCGTCCTGGTACAGCTTGATGTTGACGTCCTTGATCTTCATCTTGTCGTTCAAGGAGTAGTCATCGAAGCGCGTCAGCTTGATCTGGACGTCGTCTTCCCACGACACGAACTTGATCGGGCCGTTGCCGATCGGCTTCTTGCCGAACGCCTCGGCGCCCTGGGTGAAGAACGCGTCCGGCAGCGGCATGAAGGTGCTGTAGCCGAGCTTGGTCGGGAACACCGCGGTCGGCGCGGCCAGGGTGACCTCGAAGGTCCAGTCGTCGACGACCTTCAGGCCGGACATCTCCTTGGCGGCGGGCTCGGGGGCCTTCTTCGGGCCCTCGGCGCCGTCCGGGTCCTCGGTGTGGACCTGGTCGAAGCCCTGGATGTCGGCGAAGAAGCTGCCGTTCTGCGCGCCGTTGGGCGAGTAGGCGCCCCAGTTCCAGGCGTCCACGAAGTTCTTGGCCTTGACGACGGTGCCGTCGTGGAACTTCGTGTCCTTCTTGATCTTGATCGTGTAGACCTTGGAGTCCGACGTCTCGATCGACTCGGCGACCGCGTTGCGCGGCGCGCTGCCGTCGTTCGGGTACTCGACCAGACCGGTCCAGATCCAGTCGATGATCGCCCCACCACCGGTCTCGGTGGTGTTCGACGGGACCAGGCCGACCTCCGGCTGAGTGCCGTCGATGGTGATCGCGCCGTCGCTGCTGGCGCCGGCGTCGCCACCGTCGCTGTCGCTGCTCGAGCAGCCGGACGCGACGAGCGCGAACGCCGCGCCCAGCGCGACCGCGCTACTTGCCCGCTTCGAGACTCTCATTCCGAGGGGCCTCCTCTTTCTGAACCTGGATCCGTCGTGGGTTTCACGCACGTATGGGGGGTGACACGTCCGGCGCCCGCAGTGCGGGAGCCGGTTTCACCGCAGTGAATTCGGGACAAGAATGATGTACCGATCCGCCGGGCCACCTCGCCCGTCGCGCTCGGCACCGCGCACACGAGACCACCACGGAGCACCGTCAACAGGCGGATCCCATGGTCGTCAGGCCGTACGGAGTGCCTCACATGAGGGGTGAGGTGCTGCCACTGTGACACCCACCGGCCCGTTCCGTGAAGGTGCCGTTATCAAGCCGTTAGTTGGTCGCCACGTTGCCGATACCCGAAAAAAGATCATGATGTACGCGGGTCGTACCGCTCTGAGCAGGAAAGACACGGTTCGGAGGGGGTCCGCCCACCGGCGTGGGGTCTGCGGCTGTGAGCTTCCCCGCGTCCCCTCCGGCGCTGTCCGGGGTCGGCCGAGCGTTGGCCGTTTTTGCCCATCCGGACGATGCCGACTTCGGCTGTGCGGGCACCATCGCCACCTGGCCGGCCGAGGGTGTCGACGCCTCGTACCTGCTCGTCGACCGGGCGACTCCGGAGAGTGCGGCCACACCCGCGCGCCGTTGCAGGTCGGCTGTCGCGACGGGCTCCCGTCCCACGCCCGGGGGCGTGCACCGGCCGGCCCGGGGGCGAACGACCCCGGCCCCGGCACCGCGCGGGGCGGTACCGGGGCCGGGGCCGTTGGAGCGGGCGTCGATCAGGCCGTGAAGCGCAGCTTGCGACGGCGGAACAGCAGCACGGCGACCGCGCCGGCGGCCAGCAGCGCCACGCCGGCAGCGATCGCGGCGGCGATCGGGGAACCGGTCAGCGGCAGGTCACCGCCGCTACTCGCGGGCGAGGTCGACGGGGCCGGGCTGTCGACCGGGGCGCTCGGCGACGGGGACTCCGCCGGGGCGCTGGGCGACGGCGTCTCCGCCGGCGCGCTCGGCGACGGCGACTCGGCCGGGGCGGCGGCGAACGCGGCCTCGGCCTTGGCGCTCACGGTGGCGCCGGTGCTGCCACCGAGGATCAGCTTCTGCGCGGCGCGCTGGCCGGTGAAGAGGAACACCCGGCCGAAGGAGACCGAGTCCTGGGCGGAAACGGTCACCTTCACCTCGCCGGCGCCGTCCGCGGCCAGCCAGAACTGGCCGCCGTTGGTGGTCTTGGTGACCGGCTTGCCCTCGGCGTCGACCGCCGAGCCGCCGTCGACCGCGACGGTGATCTCGCCCGCCGGGCCCTTGACGGTGAAGGGGCCGGCCTTCTCGCCGACGGTGGCCTTGGCGCTGGCCGGGTCGACGCTCAGCTCGGCCTTCGGCTCGGGCTGGTCGGTGGCGTTGGCGACCAGGTAGTCGTGGACCTTCTTGACCACGTCGTACTGCTTCTTGCCGAGCAGCTTGGGGTTGTCGACCCAGTCACCCAGCTTGACGCCGTCGCTGAAGTTCCAGATGGCGGTCTGGGTGCCGAAGTAGAGCAGCTTGTCGGCGTCGGCCTTCGCCGGGACGGTCGCGCCGGCGGCGGCCAGCAGCTTGGCGGCGTCGGCGTTCGGGTAGCCGTGGGTCAGCACCCACTGCACCTTCCCGAGGTCCTTCACCTGGGACTCGTCCCAGGTGCCCTCCTTGTACTTGCCGTCGATCGCCACGTTGGTGTGGTAGTCGATGCAGAAGGCGGGGACGAGCTTCCCGTCGATCTTGAGTGCCAGGGCACCGGTGCTCTTCGGCTGCCCGTTGAGCATGAGCGTGACGTTGCTGCCCTTGACCGACTTGGCGACGCCGATCTTGTCGGCGGCGGCGGCCGGCGCCGACGCGCCGAGTGCCAGCGCGCCGCCGGCGACGGTCGCCAGGGCGATCCGCGCCCAGCGCCGTCCTCGTTGTCCGAACATCAGATTCGTGCACCTCTCCCCAGGGGTGACCCGCGCACGGCGGGTTGCGTGAAGCCGCCGTTCCCGCGGGATGTGCACCACCCGCACGCGAGAACGCGACGGGGCATTATGTGACGGGAGTTGATCGCTTGTCAGCCCCTGTGGGCCGCATTCGTCGGTTCCGTCCCATATGACGGGGAAAAGAATTGGATCACACCAGCCGGCGGTCGGCCGCCCAGCGGGACAACTCGTACCTGTTGGACATCTGGAGCTTGCGAAGCACGTTGGACACGTGCGTCTCCACCGTCTTGATGGAGATGTAGAGCTCCTTGGCGATCTCCTTGTAGGCGTACCCCCGGGCGAGCAGCCGCAGCACCTCGCGCTCGCGGTTGGTGAGCTGGTCCAGCTCCGGGTCGGCCACCGGGGCGTCGGGACGGGCCGCGAACGCGTCCAGCACGAACCCCGCCAACCGGGGGCTGAACACGGCGTCGCCGTCGGCCACCCGGCGGACCGCGGCGGCCAGCTCCTCCGGCGAGATCGTCTTCGTGACGTAGCCCCGCGCACCGGCCCGGATCAGCCCGATCACGTCCTCCGCCGCGTCCGAGACGCTCAGCGCCAGGAACTTGACCTGCGGGTGGGTACGCCGCATCGCCTCCAGCACCGCCCGGCCACCACCGTCGGGCATGTGCACGTCGAGCAGCACCACGTCGGGCAGCGTGGCGGCGATCCGGGTGACCGCCTCGGCGACGGTGCTCGCCTCGCCCACCACTTCGACGTGCGCGCCCAGCTCGGCGCGGACCCCCGCGCGGAACATGGCGTGGTCGTCGACGAGGAAGACCCGCAGCCGCTCGGCGCGGGCAGCCGCCCCCTCGACCGGTTCCATCGACTGCTCGGTCATCACTTGTCCCTCTCCGCCGTTGCCGGGTCGCGGGTGATCGGCAGGATCAACCGGACCTCGGTCCCTTCCCCCGGCTCGGAGCGGATCTCCGCCCGGCCGCCGTGCCGCTTCATCCGCCCGATGATCGAGCCCCGGACCCCGTGCCGGTGATCCTCCACCGTATCCGGGTCGAAGCCCTTCCCCCGGTCCCGGACGAAGACGCTGACCTGATCCGGCTCGACCTCGGCGTAGAGCGAGACGGTCTGCACCCCGGCGTGCCGGGCGGCGTTCACCAGCGCCTCGCGGGCGGCCGCCACCAGCGCGCCGACCCGCTCGTCGGTCTCCCGGTCGCCGACCACCACCGCCTCCACCGTGATCGCGAACGTGTCCTCGACCTCGGCGGCGGCCTGCTCCAGTGCGGCGGCGAACCGCTCGGTGGGCGAACCGGTGGGCTTGTAGAGCCAGTTGCGCAGCGAGCGTTCCTGCCCCCGGGCGAGCCGCTGGACGGTCTTCACGTCGCTCGCGTTGCGCTGGATCAGGGCCAGGGTGTGCAGCACCTGGTCGTGCACCATGGCGGCCAGCTCGGCCCGTTCCTGCTCCCGGATGCGCCCCTCGCGCTCCGACCGGAGCTGGTTGTACGTCCGCCACAGCACCGGCGCGGCCACCACGCCGACCCCGGCGAGCCCGACCAGGGCGAAGATCACGCCGTTGAGCACGGCGTCGAAGTTCTGCGCCGGGGAGTAGACCGCGGCGACGCCGATGATGCCCACCGCGACCAGCACCCCGCCGCCGATGAACCGGAGCACGAAGGCCCGCCGGTCGCTCTCCTCCACCACCGCGCCCAGCCAGGGCACCGGCATGGAGTCGCCCCACTGCCGCCGCCGCTCCGGGGCCGACTGGTGCCAGATCACCCCGGCGCCGACCGCGATGATCGCGACCAGCCAGCCGGCGGTGCCCGCCGCCCCGACCGAGTCGAAGACCATCACCTGCACCAGCAGCACGCCGAGGCCGATCGCCACGAACGGCAGCAGCTGGGCGACGTCCCGGCGGGCCGGCACGGCGGTGTCGCCCGGGCGCAGCGGCACGACCGCCCAGAAGGCCGCGTAGAGCAGCAGGCCGAGCCCGCTCAGCCCCAGCAGCACCATGAAGGCGACCCGTACCCGCAGCACCGAGATGCCGAGGTGGTCGGCGATGCCGGCGGCCACCCCCGCGGCCATCCGGTGCTCGGGGGCGCGGTAGAGGCGGGGCGGCTGGGTCACGGCGCTGATCGGAGACTCCCTGGTCACGGCGGGCACGGAGCGGGCGACGGTCCGTTTCCGGCGTCGGATCGATCGTCACACGCGGCACCGGGCCCCGACCACGGGGACGCCCCCGACATTCGGGCCGCCGGGATCTCAGGGTGGGGTCAGGGTCGGGTCCTGAGGCCGCCCGGCGGGTCGGGGCAGCAGGATCGAGGCATGACCGAGGAAGCTGCCCAGCCCGCCGATCCCGGGGCCGCTCAGCCGGGCGGGCCACCGCCGACCGCGACACCGCCCACCGGCTCCGCGGCGCCGCCCCCCGTGGCCGCGCCGCCCCCCGCCGGGGACGCGGGCGGGCCACCGCCGCCGGGCGCCGGGCCGGGTCCCGGACCGCAGCCGTCGTTCGGCGGCGCCGGCTTCACCTCGCGGTACGGCCTGGTGCGTCCCCGCGACGGCCGCTACCTGGCCGGCGTCTGCGCCGCCATCGGCCGGGCCACCAACACCGACCCGGTCCTCTGGCGGGTGCTGCTTGCGGTGCTCGGCTTCTTCGGCGGCATCGGCATCCTCGTCTACGTCACCGCGTGGCTGATCATCCCGGGCGAGGGGGACAGCGCCTCTCCCGTCGAGTCCATGCTGGGCCGGGGCCGGTCCAGCATGTCCCCGGTCACGGTGATCGTGCTGAGCATCCTGGTCGCGATCAGTTTCGGCTACATCGTCACGGACGCGTTCCGGGCGGTGCTGCTCGGCGCCACGATCCTGATCGGCGGCGCGCTGCTGCTGAACCGCGACAACAGGGCCGCCCAGGGCGCGCCGGCCGGCCCCGTCCCGCCCGTTGCGCCCACCGCCCCGCCCGGGCCGGTGCCACCGGTGACCCATCCCGCCCCGGTCGCGTACGCGGCCCCGCCGACCGTGGCCGTGACCCCCGGGGCGGGCCCGGTCCCGGCCCCGCCGGCGGCCGTCGCCCAGCCCGCCTGGAGCGCCCCGGTCCCCCCGCCGACCGCCGAGCTGCCCGCCTGGCCGCCGGCCGCCCCGGCCCCGCCCGCCCGTCCACCCGCGGGTACGCCGACCGTCGGCTGGCCCCCGGCAGCGCCCACGTCCGGCTGGCCCGCCGCGACCTCGGGCGCACCGGGACCGGGCCACCCGGTGCCCCCGCCCCGGCCCCCGGGCTACCGGCCCCCGTTCGCCCCGCACGGCCCGTACGCCGGGCAGACCGTCGTGCCGCCCGCACCGCGCAAGCCGCCGAAGCCGCCGAAGCGACCGAAGGAGCGCTCCCCGCTCGGCGCGGTGACGTTCTCGCTGATCTTCCTCGCCCTGGGCGTGGTCGCCGTCGTCGACCTGCTGGACGTCTACGACATCGGGGCGTCGGCCTACTTCGCGGCCACGCTGGCCACCATCGGGCTCGGCCTGCTGGTCGGCACCTGGTTCGGCCGGGCCCGCTGGCTCATCGCGCTCGGCGTGGTGGCCGCCGCCGCGCTCGGGGTGGCCACCGTGGCCGAGTCCTACGACCGGATCCGGGGCGTCGACGGCAACGTCACCTGGGCGCCCACCGACCACCGCGACCTCGCCCTGCGGTACGAGAACAGCTTCGGCGACACGGTCCTGGACCTGCGCGCGGTCGACTTCGACAAGAAGAACACCGAGATCACCGTCTCCGTCAACTTCGGCGAGTGCACGGTGGTGGTACCGCCGAACGTCGACGTCACCACGGTGGCCGACGTCAACGCCGGCGACGCGGTCGTCTTCGGCAAGCACTCCGGCGGGCTGGCGGGCGAGCTGCGGGAGACGACCGACCTGGGTCCGGACGGCCCCGGCGGCGGCACGCTGCGCCTCTACATCCACGTCAACGCCGGCAACCTGGAGGTGACCCGGTGAAGGCCCACCGCACCGACATCGTGTCCTTCGCCTTCGGGCTGATCTTCCTCGGTCTCGCCGCGTGGTGGCTGCTCGCCCAGTTGCTCGGGCTCGCCCTCCCGCCGGTCGGCTGGTTCCTGGCCGGCGCGCTGATCCTGATCGGCCTGCTGGGCCTGCTGGGCGCGCTGCGCTCCGGGCGGTCCGGCGGCGCGCCCGCGCCCGGCGACGCCCCCTCCGACGCCGCCCGCACCGGCGCCACCGCCTCCGACGCGGTCGCCCCGGACACCGTCGCGCCCGTCTCCACCCCGCCGGGTGCGGATCCGGCGGGCCGGGCTACGGACCGACAGGCCACCGGGATCGACCCGACCCGCTGGGACCTCGACCGGCCCGCGCCGGCCGACGAGCCGACGGCCTGGGGCGGCCGGCGCTCCGACTGGGGCGAGCCGACCGACTGGGGCACGCGGTCCGAGTGGGACGTCTCCGCGCCGACGACCGGAGCACCGACGACGGCCGGACGGCCGCCGGGCGGACAGACGGCGGAGGTGCCGACGACCGGCGGACAGACGGCGGAGGTGCCGTCGACCGGCGGGGCGACCACGGAGACGCCATCGACGGGCGGTCCGGGCACGGGCGGCCTGCGGGCCGGGGACGAGGCCGACGAGTGGCCGACGGAGGCCGTCACCGACGTCCGACCCGAGGCGGTCGAGGACCGGGCCGCCGACGAGGACGCCCTGTCCCGGCGGACCGACGGGCCGCCGGCCGGTGGGGAGCACCCGCGCGGCTGACGACAGCGGTGCGGCCGTCGTCGGCGGCGGCCTATGCTGGCCGTGGAGAACTCGCCTCCGCCGGCCGGCCCGCGCCGACCTGGCCGCCGCACCGACCTGGTCGCCGCGCCGGCCGGACGCGCCGCCGTGGCGGTCCCGCCGCGATTCCCGTCTCTACCCGTCAGGAGTCCGTCCGACATGACGCAGTCCCCCGCCGTGCGCACCTTCGGCCGGTCCGGTCCGGTCCGCACCGGCGAGCGAGCCGCCCGTACCCTCGTCTCCGAGCTCGCCCGGATCAACGATCCGAAGGCCGCGCTGCTGGTCGGCGCGACGCCCGAGTCCGCGGTGCTGACCGCGGCGATCGACGCGCTGCTGCCCGGCGACACCCTCACCCTGGTGCCCGCCGGGTCGACCTCCCCGGCGGCCCTCCGGGAGCACGTCACCGCCCAGGGTCGCTGGGTGGCCGACCGGGTCCGCGTGGTCGACACCCTCGCCGAGGCCGAGCCGGCCGCGGTGGTCGTCGCCGCGGAGCCGCTGACCGGCACGGCAGACGAGACCCGGGCCGCCATCGAGGGCCTGACGAAGTACCTCGCCGACGGCGCGGTGCTGAGCGTGGCCACGACCGCGACGCCGGGGCGTACCGCGGGCGCCGCCGCCGAGCTGGACCGGCAGGGCGCGCTGTACGGCGTCGGGGTCGACCTGGTGCTGCGCAACACGCCGCCGCTGCGGGTGTACCGGCTCCGCTACACCCCGGCCGACGCCGCGTCGGCGGCCCGGCTGGCGCCGGCGTACCGGCCGTCCAGCGTCCCGCTGACCCGTGGCATGCACATCGACTCCAACGGGGTGGCCGCGGCCGGCATCGCGCTGGGCCTGGCCGCGGTGGCCCGGGCGACCCGGCCGAAGTCGAAGCTCTGGCTGCTCCCGGCCCTGGCCGCCGCCCCGGTCGCCGCCTTCTTCCGGGACCCGGAGCGCGACGTGCCGGAGGACTCCTCGGCGGTCGTCGCCTCGGCCGACGGTCGGGTGCTGTCCGTGCAGCGGCTGCACGACGAGCGCTTCGGCGAGGGCGAGTGGCTGCGTATCGCGGTCTTCCTGTCGGTGCTGGACGTGCACGTCAACCGTTCCCCGGTGGCCGGGAAGGTGGTCGACTACTTCGTCGCCGACGGTGGCTTCGTCAACGCGATGAAGCCGGCGGCGGAGCACAACGTGGCCGCGTACACGGTGCTGGACACCGCGCGCGGGACGGTGGTCGTGGCGCAGCGCACGGGCCTGATCGCCCGGCGGATCGTGCAGCGGGCGCCGATCGGCGCGCTGCTGGCCCGGGGCGAGCGCTTCGGCCTGATCCGGTTCGGCTCGCGCACCGACGTCTACCTGCCGGCGGACGCGGCGGAGCCGCTGGTCGGCCCCGGGGACAAGGTCGTCGGGGGCTCGACCGTCATCGCCCGCTGGCGCTGAGGCCCGGCCGGACGACACGAAGAAGGGGCGCCGCGCGATCGCGGTGCCCCTTCTCGCGTACGTGTGTCAGGCGGTGCGGCGCTGACGCAGCCAGAGCACCGGGCCGCTGACCAGGTAACCGACCACGATCAGGGCGAAGGTGAGCCGGATGTCGATCAACGCGCCGATCACCGGGGCCAGCCACAGCCACGGCGGCAGCTTCACCAGCCGGGCCAGCTTCGCGTAGGGGAAGCTGGAGACCATGGCGAAGGCGAGCAGCGCCACGCCGGCGACCAGGACGATGCCCGGCACGGGCAGCCCGATGGCGACGGTCAGGGCGAGCACTGCGGCGGCCATGGTGGTGGGGACGCCGCAGAAGAACCGGCCGTCCTTCGGCGAGACGTTGAACCGGGCGAGCCGGATCGCCGCGCACGCCGCCACGAGGGCGCAGGCCACCGCGGCGGCCGGCGTGGAGACCGAACCGGCCAGCGAGGCGTAGACCACCACGGGGGCGGCGAGCCCGAACGAGCACATGTCGGCCAGCGAGTCCATCTGCGCCCCGAACGGGCTGGCCACGCCGAACTTGCGGGCGAGCGCGCCGTCGAGGCCGTCGAAGACGACGCAGGCGATCAGGCAGAGCGCGGCGACGCGCACCTCGCCCTGCATGGCCAGGAAGATGGCCAGCATGCCGAGCATCAGGCTGCTGAGTGTGCAGGCGTTGACCACCGCGAACTTCATCCGGCGGGCGACCGTACGCTCGCCCGGAAGCAGCGGGATCGACATCGTCGAGTCGTCGTCGACCGGGGTCGTGGGGCCGAGCGCGGGGCTGACCGGGACGATCGAGGCGACGTCGGCGCGCTCGACCCGGGTGAGTTCGTAGCGGCGTCGCGGCCGGTCGGCGTAGCGGTGCTCGGGCATCGAGAGGTCGCTGGTCGCGTGCAGGTCGCCGTCGCGGCGCCCCACCCGGACCAGCAGCACCTGCCGGGCGAGCGTGCTGCTGCGGCGCAACGGGCCCGCCCAACGACGCCCTGCGGGACGCGGACTGTCAGTGGTACGACGCCGGCGCCATGGGGCTCTCGGCACGTTTCCTCCATCACCGGATCGGTTTACCGTCGCGAGGGCGGCCGTCCGGCTGTCTCGTGCCGGACCTTTCTGGCCCGGCAGCCGTTTTGCGGAGTACACCATCGCATAGGGGAACGGGGGTTGGCGATAGCTGCCGGCGGTACTCATATCTGGTCTAACCGCGCGTACCGCTCTCTTATTCCCATCTCGGGCTCCATCGCCCGTTTCCTCCACCAACCCCACATCGAATGTACCGGACCCCGTCTCCGCCGGCTCGGTGAGCGGGTGCCGGAGGCACCGATGTCCGGTTACGGACGCTCGCCGGTAGGCGCATTGGCCAGCGCCAGTGCGGCGATCCCGCTCAGCGGCAGCCCGGCGAGTTCTTCCGGGGTGAACCAGCCGGCGCGGGCGGTGGAGCCGCCGGCGAGCTCGGTCACCCGCGGCTGCGTGGGCGCGTCCACCGCCACCCGGTAGAGCACCCGGATGCCGTGCCAGTCGAGCGGGCGCCCCTCCGGGCCCAGCGCGGCCGGGTTGTGCAGGTTGTCGACACCGATCAGCTCGACCACCCGACCGAGCTGGCCGGACTCCTCGACCAGCTCGCGCAGCAGCGCGGCGACCGGCTGCTCGCCGTGATCGGTCCCGCCGCCGGGCAGGTGCCACCGGCCGGCGCCCGGGTAACCGTCGGCGATCATGGTGAGCAGCACCCGGCCGGCCGGGTCGGTGACCAGGCCGTACGCCCCGAAGCGCTGCCTCCGGTCGGACGGGAGCGCGGCGGCGGGCTCGGTCGCCGACGAACGAGGCAGATCGGACGGCAGGGGCGACACGGGCACGCCGAGCAGCTCGGCGGTGAACGGCATGAGCGGCACCGCCGCCGCCTCGTCGGTCGTGAACCAGCCCAGCTCGTCGGTGCCGCCGGCCTGCTCCGGCCGCAGTTCGCCGCCGCGCGCGACGACGTCGAAGACCACGCGGTCGGTGTGCACCGCGACGCCGGCGGCACGGAAGGTCGTCACGTCGGCGGACACCGCCCGCAGCCCCGTCACCTCCACCGCGAGGCCGGTCTCCTCGGCGAACTCGCGGACCACCGCGTGCGCCGGATGCTCCGCGTGTTCGAGGCCTCCGCCGGGCACCTGCCAGACGCCCGGGACCGGGCACAGGGCGGAACCCCGGACCAGCAACACCCGCCCGTCCGAGCCCCGGCACACCCCGTACGCGCCGACCCGCCGTCGCTGTTCCACCCGCCCGCACTCCCCCGCCCGCGCCGACCCGTTCCGTCGATCATGAGGCTAGCCGCAGCGGATCCGGCGCGCCGCCCGGTCGACCTCATGATCAACGAACAGGGGGAACCGGGGACGGGCGGTCAGGCCAGGCGGGCGGCCTGGACGGCTTCCGCCGTCACCTCGGTCAGGCGGTCGGTGGGGAGGGCGCCCAGCTCGTCGCGGCCGAACCAGCGGGCCTCGCAGGTGGAGCCGCCGACGTCGGCGACGGTGGGCGGGGCCGGCTTGTCGACCACGACCCGGTAGAAGGCGCGGACGCCGTGCCAGTCGATCGGGTAGCCCTCGGGGCCGAGGGAGGCCGCGTCCCGGTGGCTGGCCACCCCGAGCAGCTCGACGAGGCGCCCGGTCTGCCCGGTCTCCTCGACCAGCTCCCGGATCAGGGCGGCGCCGGGCTGCTCGCCGTAGTCGGTGCCGCCGCCGGGCAGGTGCCAGCAGCCCGCGCCCGGGTAGCCGTCGGAGACGCGGGTGAGCAGCACCCGGTCGTCCGGGTCGGTCACCACGGCGTACGCGGCGAAGCGCTGGGCCCGGTGCAGCCCGTCGGGGCCGGGCACGGCGTAGAACGAGGGGAACTCCGGCGCCTCGTCCGGGACGATGTCGGCGGACGAGGCGGGCAGGCCCAGGGCGCGCGCGGTGAACGACCGCAACGGCAGCTCGCGGGCCTCCGCCGGGGTGAACCAGCGAACCAGGTCGGTGGGCCGGTCGACCCGGTCGGCGAGCGTCCCGCCCCGGACCGAGACCTGGTAGATCAGGCGGTCGGTGTGGATGGTGATGCCCCGCTCCGGCAGCGCCCGCATGTCGGCGAGCACGTCGTGCAGGCCCGCGACGGTGACGGAGAGGCCGGTCTCGGCGGCGGTCTCCCGCACGACGGTGTGGTGCGGGTCCTCACCGTGGTCGACCGCCCCGCCGGGCAGCGACCACGTGCCGGGGGTGCCCGAGCGCTCCGATGCGCGGACCAGCAACACCCGGCCGACTGAATCAGCACAAACTGCGTATGCCGCGATCCTGCGGAGCGGCTCCAGCATGGTGGTCACGGGGGGAAATTCTCCCCGGCCCGGGTTGCCTCCATCGAAAAGAGTCAGATTCCTGACTGAATGCTCGCGCCTCAGGGACGGGTCAGGGTAGGGATCCGGGCGGTCACCGAGGACGGCCCGACGACCGGCGCGGACCGTGGAGACATGACCTACACCGCCCCTCCCCAGCCCCCGTACAAGCAGCTCCGTCGCCCCGTCACGGACCGGATGGTCGCCGGAGTGGCCAGCGGCCTCGGCCGGTACTTCGCCGTCGACCCCACCCTGGTCCGGGTGGTCTTCGCGGTCGCCGGCCTGCTCACCGGCGGACTCGCGCTGCTCGCGTACCCGATCATGTGGTTCCTGATGCCCGAGGAGCCGGCCGACGCGCCCGCCTGGCCGCACCCGGCGCAGGCCCCGCCGCCCACGGTGGCACAGCCGACCGTGGCGCCGCCGACCTATCCGCCGGCGGCGTGAGGCGCGGTCACTCCCACTCGATCGTGCCGGGCGGCTTGCTCGTGACGTCCAGCACCACGCGGTTGACCTCGGCCACCTCGTTGGTGATCCGGGTGGAGATCCGCGCCACCACCTCGTAGGGCAGCCGTGACCAGTCGGCGGTCATGGCGTCCTCGCTGGAGACGGGCCGCAGCACCACGGGGTGCCCGTAGCTGCGGCCGTCGCCCTGCACGCCGACGCTGCGCACGTCGGCCAGGAGCACGACGGGGAACTGCCAGACGCCCCGGTCCAGGCCGGCGGCGGTCAGCTCCTCGCGGGCGATCAGGTCGGCCCGCCGGAGCAGGTCGAGCCGCTCCCGGTCGACCGCGCCGATGATCCGGATGGCCAGGCCCGGGCCCGGGAACGGGTGCCGCCAGACCATCGCCTCGGGCAGACCGAGCTGGAGCCCGAGCGCCCGGACCTCGTCCTTGAACAGCGTGCGCAGCGGCTCGACCAGCGCGAACTTCAGGTCCTCCGGCAGGCCGCCGACGTTGTGGTGGCTCTTGATGTTGGCGGTGCCGGTGCCGCCGCCGGACTCCACCACGTCCGGGTAGAGGGTGCCCTGGACGAGGAACTCGACGTCGCCGTGGGCGGCGACCTCCCGCGCTGCGGCCTCGAAGACCCGGATGAACTCCCGACCGATGATCTTGCGCTTCTGCTCCGGGTCGGTCACCCCCGCCAGGGCGCCGAGGAACCGGTCGGCCGCGTCGACGACCTTGAGCTTGATGCCGGTCGCGGCGACGTAGTCCTTCTCCACCTGCTCGGCCTCGCCGGCGCGCAGCAGGCCGTGGTCGACGAAGACGCAGGTGAGCTGGTCGCCGACGGCCCTGTGCACCAGCGCGGCGGCGACGGCCGAGTCGACCCCGCCGCTCAGGCCGCAGATGACCTCCTTGTCGCCGACCTGCTCCCGGATCCGGGCGACCTGCTCGTCGATGATGTTCTCGGGCGTCCAGGTCGGCGCGATGCCGGCGATGTCGTACAGGAAGCGGCGCAGCATCTCCTGGCCGTGCGCGGTGTGCCCGACCTCCGGGTGGAACTGCACGCCGGCCCGGCGGCCGGCCACGTCCTCGAACGCGGCGACCGGCGCCCCCGCCGACTCGGCGGTGACCGTGAAGCCCTCGGGGGCCTCGGTCACGCAGTCGCCGTGGCTCATCCAAACCGGCAGGTCGGCCGGCAGGTCGCGGAGCAGCACGCCCGGGTCGAGCAGGCGGGGACGCAGCGGGGTGCCGCCGTACTCGCGGTTGCCCGTGCGGGCCACCGTGCCGCCGAGCGCCTGGGCCATCGCCTGGAAGCCGTAGCAGATGCCGAAGACCGGCACCCCGGCGGAGAACATGCCGGCGTCGATCTGCGGGGCGCCCGGGGCGTAGACGCTGGACGGGCCGCCGGAGAGGATGATCGCCGCCGGGTCCTTCGCCAGCATCTCGGCGACCGGCATCGAGTGCGGCACGATCTCGGAATAGACGTTGGCCTCACGCACCCGACGCGCGATGAGCTGGGCGTACTGGGCTCCGAAGTCCACCACGAGGACGGGGCGAGGCGTGCTCATGGCAGCAAATCCTACCGACGACGCCGCCGCGTCCCCCGCCGGTCCGCCCCCACGCCGCCGTCGCGGCGGGGGTGACGTCGGCCACCGTACGGGCGGTCCGCCGTGCCGCCGCCCTTCCGGCGGGAACCATTAGGCATGTATGCGCTTTTTGGCCCGGTCAGCAGCGCAGGGCGCCGGGGGCATCGGCCGGCACCGCCGGGCGGCGCGGTGGCACCGGCTCCAGCCGGCGGTACGGCGCACCGAGCGGCGGCCTCGGGTCCGCGTCGCCCTTGTTGGGCCAGAAGGACATCGCGCGTTCCGCCTGGGCGGTGATGGTCAGCGACGGGTTCACCCCGAGGTTCGCCGAGACCGCCGCGCCGTCGACCACGTGCAGCCCCGGGTGGCCGAACACCCGGTGCCACGGGTCGATCACGCCGTCGGCCGGGGTGGCGCCGATCACCGCTCCGCCGAGGATGTGGGCGGTCATCGGGATGTCGAACGGCTCGGTCAGGGCGCCGCCGGGCGTACCGCCGATCTCCTCGGCCAGCAGGCGGGCCGCCTGGTTGCCGGCCGGGATCCAGGTCGGGTTGGGCGCGCCGTGACCCGGCCCGGAGACCAGGTGCCGGCCGAACGGGCCGCGCCGCAGCCGGGTGGTCAGGGAGTTGTCCACCGACTGCATGACCAGGGCGATCACCGTCCGCTCCGACCAGCCGCGCACCGACAGCAGCCGGGCCGCCGTGCCGGGCTGGCGCAGCAGGATCCCCAGCCAACGGCGGACCCGGCGCGGCCCGCCGTCGACCAGCAGCGACTGGAGCAGGCCCATCGCGTTCGAGCCGCGGCCGTAGCGGACCGGCTCGACGTGGGTCTGCGGGTCGGGGTGGAACGAGCTGGTGATCGCCACCCCCTCGGTGAAGTCGAGCCCCCGGGCGCGGGCCTGCCGGCGGGGCACCGAGGCGCCGAGGATCGCCTCCGAGTTGGTCCGGGTCAGCTCGCCGAGGCGGGGCGAGAGCGCGGGCAGGGCACCCTCCGCCTTCATCGCGTGCAGCAGCCGCTGGGTGCCGAGCGCGCCGGCCGCGAAGACCACCTGGTCGGCGTGGATCACCTGCCGCCGCGCGCGCAGCCAGGCCCCCGTACGCACCGTGTGCACCGCGTACCCGCCGCCGTCGGCCGGGCGCACGGCCGTGACCGTCGTCAGCGGGTGCACCCGCGCGCCGAGTCGCTCGGCCAGCCAGAGGTAGTTCTTGACCAACGTGTTCTTCGCGCCCTGCCGGCAGCCGGTCATGCATGCGCCGCAGTGCGTGCAGCCGGTGCGCTCCGGCCCGGCGCCACCGAAGTAGGGGTCGGTGGCCCGCTGGCCGGGGCGGCCGATGAACACGCCGACCGGGGTGGCGTGGTGGGTGTGCCCCACCCCCATCCGGTCGGCCACCGCCCGCATCGCCCGGTCCGCGCGGGTGACGAGCGGGTACGTGGTGGCGCCGAGCATCCGCTTCGCCTGGTCGTAGTGGCCGGCCAGCTCGTCGCGCCAGTCGGTGACGTCCCGCCACTGCGGGTCGGTGTAGAAGGCGTCCAGCGGCTCGTAGAGGGTGTTGGCGTAGACCAGTGAGCCGCCGCCGACCCCGGCGCCGGAGAGCACCAGCACCCCGCCGCCGGCCTTCCGGTCGGCCGGACGTAGCAGGGTGAGCCGCTGGAGGCCGTAGCAGCCGAGGCGGGGCGCCCACAGGAAGCGCCGCAGCCGCCAGGAGGTCTGCGGGAACTCGTCGTCGGCGAAGCGACGCCCGGCCTCCAGCACCCCGACCGAGTAGCCCTTCTCGGCCAGCCGGAGCGCGGTGACGCTGCCGCCGAAGCCGGACCCGATGACGAGCACGTCGTACCGCATGACCGCATCATTACCGCTCGGTAGCCATCGCGCCAGCGCCCGATTTCGCGGGATCATGCTCCGGTCCACGATCCCGGAGGCGCCCGCCCACAACCCGGCGCCCCCGTCGAGGCGTTGTCATCACCGGGGGTGTCGCATGACTCAGCGGACAGGGGCACCACGCCCACGATGGGTGCTGGGGCTGGCCGCCCTGGCGGCGGTGGTCCTGGTGGCCGTGGGCGCCCTGGTGGTCACCCGGCTCGTCCGCGACGACGGGCCGCGGCGCGCGATCGGGCCGACGGGCTCCACCGGGACGCCGCAGGCAAGCCCCACCCCGAGCCCGAGCCCGACCGCGACGCCGGGCGCCGGCATCACCGGCCCGCTCAACCTCCTGCTCGTCGGGGTGGACACCCGGGTCAGCGTGCCGGGCTGGGAGCCGCACGGCGACGCCGTGCTGGTGCTGCACGTGCCGAAGGGACTCGACCGGGCGTACCTCTTCTCCCTCCCCCGCGACCTGCTGGTCGACATCCCGGCCTTCCCGAAGGCCGGCTACCGCGGCGGCAGGACCAAGCTCACCCACGCGATGAGCTACGGCAGCCGGGTGCCCGGCAAGCCGAAGCAGCCGAGCACCGCCCAGGGGTACGAGCTGCTGCGCAGCACGGTCAGCGGCTACACGGGGCTGCGCTTCGACGCCGGCGCGGTGCTCACCTTCAACGGCTTCGACCGGCTCGTGGACAGCCTCGGCGGGGTGGACCTCTACGTCGACCAGCGGGTGGTCTCGCTGCACCGCCGCCCCGACGGCCGGCACCGGGAGCCCGCGCCGGGCGGTGGCGGCTACACCGGGCCACAGATGGTCTACGAGAAGGGCGAGCGGCACCTCACCGGCTGGCAGGCGCTGGACTACGCCCGGCAGCGCTACACCACCGGCGGCGGCTACGCCCGGCAGCGCCACCAGCAGCAGCTGATCAAGGCGCTGGCCACGAAGATCCTCGGCGAGGACCTGGCCCGGCAGCCGGAACGCGTCCAGCAGGTGGTCGACGCGCTCGGCGACACCCTGGTCTACGCGGGCGGGCCGCGCGTCGTGGACGTCGCGTACGCCCTCGGCGGGCTCACGCCGGAGAGGTTCGTGCTGGTCGACCTGCCCGGCGCGGGCGTCGGCAGGGGCAGCGCCTACCGGGGCGAGGAGCTCACGCAGACCGGGCGGAAGTTCCTCACCGAGCTGCGCGCCGGCCGGGCCGACGCCTACCTCGCCGCCAACCCGAAGCTGCGCGTCACGCGCTGAGCGCCGTCACATCCGCTCGGGACGGTCCGGCCGCTGCTTGCCGTACAGCCACGCCTCGAAGAGGTCGTCGAGCTGCTTGCCCGAGACCCGCTCGGCCAGCGCGACGAACTCGGCCGTGGTCGCGTTCGCGTCGCGCTTCTGCGCCGCCCAGGTCTTCAGGATCTCGAAGAACGCCTTGTCGCCGACGGCCACCCGCAGCGCGTGCACGGTCATCCCGCCGCGCTGGTAGACCGACTCGCTGAACAGGTTCGGCACCCCCGGCTCGCCCGGCGGCGTCCGCCACACCTGGCCCGAGGAGCCCGCGTACCGGTCGTCGAACTCCTGCTGGGCGGTGCGCCCGCCGTCGTGCTCGGCCCACAGCCACTCGGCGTACGTGGCCAGGCCCTCGTTGAGCCAGATGTCCTGCCACCTCGCCAACGACACGCTGTTGCCGAACCACTGGTGCGCCATCTCGTGGGCGACCACGGCCGTGTTCTCGCCGCGGGAGAAGAAGCTCGCGGAGTAGACCGGGCGGCTCTGCGTCTCCAGGGCGTACCGGATCCGGGCGTCGGAGATCACCACGCCGCCGTACGCCTCGAACGGGTACGGCCCGAAGACGCTCTCCAGGTAGTCGGTCACCTTGACCGTGTCGGCGATCGACCGGTCCGCCGCGCCCGAGGGCAGGTCGGTGGTGACCGCGTGGAACACCGGCCGTCCCTTGTGCTCGCCCTCGGTGATCCGGAACTTCCCGATGACCACGGTGCTCAGGTAGCTCGCCATCGGGCTGCGCTCGGCCCACTTCCAGGTGGTCCAGTCGCCGGTCGTGCTCTTTCCCGCCGGCACACCGTTGCTGACCGCCGTCAGCCCCTTCGGCACGGTGATCTCGAAGTCGTAGGTGGCCTTGTCCGAGGGATGGTCGTTGACGGGGAACCACGTGCTCGCCGACTCGGGCTGGCCGAGCGCGATCGCCCCCTCGTCGGTGTGCAGGAAGCCGCCGCTGCCGAGGACCTCGTTGCGCAGCGGCTCCGGCTTGCCGTCGTACGCGATCTCGACGACGAAGCCGTTGCCCGCGATCAGGCCACGGGCAGGGGTCACGACCAGCTCGTCGCCCTTGCGGCCGTGCTTCGCCGGGGCCCCGTCCACAGTCACGGACCGCACGGTCAGCCCGGCCAGGTCCAGGTTGAACGCGGACAGGTCGCCGGTCGCCGCCGCCTGCACGGTGGTGTTTCCGGTCAACCGGTCCTCCGCCGGGTCGTAGCGCACCTTGACCGTGTAGCGGCTGACGTCGTACCCGCCGTTGCCGTAGGTCGGGAAGTAGGCGTCGCCGGCGCCGGCCGCCCCGAGGAGGAACTGGCGCGGCGCGGCCGGCGCGGCCGAGCTCGGGGCCGGAACCGGTTCCTCGGCCGACCCGCAGCCGGCCAGCCCCAGCATGCCGGCCAGTAGCAGGCCGGTGCCCGCGCACAGCGTCCGCCGCGACAGCGTCATCGCCTCTTCTCCTCCCTGCGTCGCCGGCTGCCCCACCGGCGAGCGTGGTGGACCCGCGCCGGCCGGTGCCGCCGGCCCCGCCGCACGGGGCGGGCGGGCAGGCGGTGCCGCCGGGTCCGGCCGCAGCCTACCGAGCGCCGACGGGCAGCCGCGTCAGGGCAGGGCGGGGGCGCTCCCGCCGACGAGCCAGGCGTCGAAGAACGGGCGCAGGGGCTTGCCGGCGACCCGCTCGGCCAGGGCGATCAGGTCGTCGGTGGTGGCGTTGCCGTCGCGCCGCTCGGCCGTCCAGGTCCGCAGCACGCGGAAGAACGTCTCGTCGCCGACCGTGCGGCGCAGCGCGTGCACGGCGAGCGCGCCGCGCTTGTAGACGGCCGCGCCGAACAACCGGGACCGTCCGGGGTCGACGGACGGCCGGGACCAGTCGGTCGCGGCGTACTCCAGCTCGAAGTTGCGCTGCGCGGTGCGACCGCCGTCGTGCTCCTCCCACAGCCACTCCGCGTAGCTGGCGAAACCCTCGTTGAGCCAGATGTCGCTCCACCGGCTCAGCGCCACGCTGTTGCCGAACCACTGGTGGGCCAGCTCGTGCGCGACCACTCCCGGGTTGGGTCGCCCGCCACGGAAGAAGCCCGGCCCGTAGACCGGCCGGGACTGGGTCTCCAGCGCGTAGCCGATCCGGGCGTCGGTGACCACGACGCCGCCGTAGGAGTCGAACGGGTACGGCCCGAAGCGGCTGGCCAGGAAGTCGGCGATCTCGCCGGTGCGGGCCAGCGAGGCGGCCTCCGGCCCGTTCTCCGGCAGGCTCGCCGGCACCGCCGTGACCATCGGCTTACCGGCGTGCGTGCCGCTGCGCACCCGGTAGTCGCCGATCACCAGGGTCGTGAGGTAGCTGGCCATCGGCGACCGCTCGGCCCAGCGCCAGGTGGTCCAGCCACCGGCGCTGGTCCGCTCCCCCGGCACCCCGTTGCTCAGCGCGGCCAGCCCGTCCGGGACGGTCACCTCGACGTCGTACGTGGCCTTGTCGGACGGGTGGTCGTTGACCGGGAACCAGGTGGCCGCCGACCAGGGCTGGCCGAGGGCGATCGCGCCGTCGTCGGTGTGCAGGAAGCCGCCGCTGCCGAGCTGCCCGTCGGCCCTGGCCGCCGGCACGCCGGAGTAGTCCACCTCGACGACGAACCGGGCGCCCCGGGCAAGGCCGTCGCGCGGGGTGACCACCAGCTCGTCGCCGTCGCGGGCGGACCCGGCCGGTCGGCCGTCGACGGCCACCCGCGACACGTCCAGCCCGGCGAGGTCCAGGTTGAACCGGGACAGCCCGGTGGTCGCGGTGGCCGTCAGCGCGGCCCGCCCGGCGAGCCGGTCGGTCGCCGGGTCGTAGCGCACCGCGAGCCGGTAGCCCGCGACGTCGTAGCCGCCGTTGCCGGCCCCCGGGACGTACGGGTCGCCGAGGTCGGCCGCCCCGGGCCGGAAGCCGCCCCGCTCGTCGCCGCCGTCGGTGCAGGCCGCGAACACCAGGGCCGCGACGACGGCGACGGCGAGCGCGGGGCGGATCCGACGGCGGGTACGACGCACCGGCCGAGCCTATCGGCGCGGCCGGTGCGGGTGGTGCTGCTTGCGCAGGTCAGCGGTCGAGGACCAGGCCGACCTTCTGAAACTCCTTCAGGTCGCGGTAGCCGCACTTGGCCATCGCGCGGCGCAGGCCGCCGAAGAGGTTGAGCTGGCCGTCCGGCTCGTCGGCCGGGCCGAAGAGCAGCTGCTCCATCGAGCCGAGCGGGTCGCCGGCGGTCTCGAACGCGCCCCGGGGCAGCGACGGGTGGCTGGCGGCGGAGTGCCACCAGGCGCCACCGGCCGGCGCCTCGGCGCAGAGCGACAGCGGCTCGCCGAGCATCACCGCGTCGGCGCCGCAGCCGAGCGCCTTGGCGATGTCGCCCGAGGTCTGGATGTCGCCGTCGGCGATCAGGTGCACGTACCGGCCGCCGGTCTCGTCGAGGTAGTCCCGGCGGGCTGCCGCCGCGTCGGCGATCGCGGTCGCCATCGGCACCCGGATGCCCAGCACCGACTCGGTGGTGGACCACTCGTCGCCGCCGATGCCGACGATGACGCCGGCCGCCCCCGTACGCATCAGGTGCAGCGCGGTCTTGTAGTCGGTGCAGCCGCCGACGACGACCGGGAGGTCCAGGTCGGCGATAAACTCCTTGAGGTTGAGCGGCTCGTCGGTGGTCGAGACGTGCTCGGCGGAGACGATGGTGCCCTGGATGACGAGGATGTCGACGCCGGCGTCGAGGATCACCGGGGCCAGCGCCAGGGTGTGCTGCGGGGAGACCCGCACCGCCACGGTGCCGCCGCCGGCGCGCAGCTCGCGGACCCGCTCGGCGATCAGGTCGGGGCGGATCGGCTCCGCGTAGACCTCCTGGAGCCGCTTGGTGGCGCGGGCGTCCTCGTCGAGCCCGGACAGCTCCTCCAGGACCTTGGTCGGGTTCTCGTAGCGGGTCCACAGGCCCTCGACGTTGAGCACGCCGAGGCCGCCGAGCTGGCCGAGCCGGACGGCGGAGGCCGGGCTCATCGTCGCGTCCGACGGGTGCCCGACGCAGGGGATGCCGAACTGGTACGCGTCGAGCTGCCAGGCGGTGGAGACGTCGTCGACGTCCCGGGTCCGGCGGCTCGGCACGATGGCGATGTCGTCCAGGTGGTAACCGCGCTGCGCGGTCTTGCCCAGCCCGATCTCGACCACGTCACGCATGGGGGACTCCAGTTGTCGCAGGGGGGGATGGTCAGCGGGAGTGGTAGTTGGGCGCCTCGACCGTCATCTGGATGTCGTGCGGGTGGCTCTCCTTGAGCCCCGCCGCCGTGATCCGGATGAGCTGCCCGCGGCGGTGCAGCTCGGGGATGCTCTCCGCGCCGACGTACCCCATCGCCGCGCGCAGCCCACCGGTGAGCTGGTGGGCGACCGCGGACAGCGGGCCCCGGTAGGGCACCTGGCCCTCCACGCCCTCGGGGACCAGCTTGTCCTCGGCGAGCACGTCCTGCTGGAAGTAGCGGTCCTTGGAGTAGGACTTGCCCTGGCCCCGGGACTGCATCGCGCCGAGCGAGCCCATGCCCCGGTAGGCCTTGTACTGCTTGCCGTTGATGAAGATCAGCTCGCCGGGGCTCTCCTCGCAGCCGGCCAGCAGGCTGCCGAGCATCACCGTGTCGGCGCCCGCGACGAGCGCCTTGGCGATGTCGCCAGAGTATTGGATGCCGCCGTCGCCGATGACCGGGACGCCGGCCGGCCGCGCGGCCCGCGCGGCCTCCATGATCGCGGTGATCTGCGGTACGCCCACCCCGGCGACGATCCGGGTGGTGCAGATCGCGCCCGGCCCGACGCCGACCTTCACGCCGTCGGCGCCCGCCTCGACCAGCGCCCGGGCGCCGGCGTAGGTGGCGACGTTGCCGCCGACGATGTCGATGGTGACGTCCTTCTTGAGCTGGGCGACCATCTCCAGCACCGCCCGCTGGTGGCCGTGCGCGGTGTCCACGATCAGCACGTCGACGCCCGCGTCCACCAGCGCCCGCGCCCGCTTGTAGGCGTCGTCGCCCACCCCGACGGCGGCGGCGACCCGCAGCCGGCCGGCGTCGTCCTTGGTGGCGTTCGGGTACTGCTCGCTCTTGGTGAAGTCCTTGACCGTGATCAGGCCGCGCAGCCGGCCCGAGTCGTCGACGATCGGCAGCTTCTCGACCTTGTGCTGGCGCAGCAGGTCGAGCGCGTCCTCCTTGCGCACCCCGACCGGGGCGGTGACCAGCGGGGTACGGGTCATGATCTGGTGGACCGGGGTGGCCGGGTCGGAGACGAACCGCATGTCGCGGTTGGTGACGATGCCGACGAGCTGGCCCTCGCCGTCCACGACGGGCACGCCGGAGATGCGGTAGCGCCCGCAGAGGGCGTCGACGTCGCGCAGGGTGTCGTCGGGGCTGGCGGTCACCGGGTTGGTGATCATGCCGGACTCGGAGCGCTTCACCAGGTCGACCTGGAGCGCCTGGTCCTCCAGGGAGAGGTTGCGGTGCAGCACGCCGATGCCGCCCTGGCGGGCCATGGCGATCGCCATCCGGGCTTCGGTCACCGTGTCCATCGCGCTGGAGAGCAGCGGGATGCTCAGGCTGATGTTGCGGGTCAGCTTCGTCACCGTGTTGACCCGGCTGGGCACGACGTCCGACTCGCCCGGCTGGAGCAGCACGTCGTCGAAGGTCAATCCGAGCGGAACCACCCGGGCGGAGCCGGCGGGCAGCTCCGGCAGGTGGCCGCCCAGCTCGCCGCTGTCGGCGCCGGCCGGTAGATCGGTGCTGGGCGAAAATTCCACGATTGCTCCCCTGAGCTGCTCGGACGGGCTTCAGCGAGGTGGCGCGGGCGGGCACCGGCACACGCCGGGTGACGGGCGCGTCGTCCCATCGTACCCACCGGCACGGGCCGTCCCCGGGCGGTGGCAGCCCAGGTCACCGGTGGCGGGGGCGGACGCGGCCCTGGCGTTGGGTCTACGGTGAGGGGGTGCACGACGAGCCCATCGACCCCTTCAACGGCGACCCGGCTGATCCGGCCGCCGGCCTGCACGATCCGGGCGACGACGCCCCGCTCGACCCGCTGACCGACGTCGAGCGTCAGGACGTGCTGGAGGATCTCGCCGACCTGGAGATCTACCAGGCGCTGCTGGCGCCGATCGGGGTGCGCGGGCTGGTCATCGAGTGCGAGGACTGCCGGGAGCCGCACTACTTCGACTGGGACCTGCTGCGGGGAAACCTGCGCCACCTGCTCAGCTCGGGGCGCCCCCGGGTGCACGAGCCGGCCTACGACCCCGACCCGGACCACTACGTCACCTGGGACTACGCCCGCGGCTACGCCGACGGGGTGCACGACACGCTGACCGAGGGCACCGACGAGGAGCCCGATCGCTGAGCGGAGAACATCACCCAAGGTCATCATGCGGTAGCTTTCCGTGATCCACTTCACGGTTTCCATATCTCCGTTGATCGATGCCTGGCGGAATGTTGAGGTGGTTGGGCCGAGTTGAGAAGCGTCTGCGGGGGCACTCGGAGTCCTCTCCGTGTGGCTGCCCGCGGACGCGCCGACCCCCGATCGGAGAGTTCCTGCATCAGCCACTCACGCATCGTCCGAAGAGGCAGTTGATCCTCCCCGTCGTGGCGGCAGCCGCCATGATCGCCGGCGCGCTGCTCGTTCCCGCCCCGCCACGGCGGCGCCGGAACAGGAGCGGGTCGAGCGGGCCGACGTCACCGTCAGGACGCAGGCCGACCGGAGAACCCCTCAGGCGCTCCGTGCGTTCTGGACCCCCGAACGCCTCGAGAGAGCGGCCAGGAATCCCGCCGACACCCCCGTGGTCCGCCCCGGCGCCGCGCCGAAGCCCGGAGCGGAAGCCCCCCGGGCGAAGGCGGAGACGGCTCCGACGGCCACGGCCCACGCGGTGCCACGGACAACTGGGCGCCCCGGCCCTCGTCCTCGTCCTCGATCTCGCCCCTCGCGGTGAGCGTCTCCCAGCGCGTCTCCAACTCCTACGTCCAGCCGCAGTCGGCGGTGGGCCGCATCTTCTTCTCCAACCAGGCCGAGACGGAGTTTTCCTCCTGTAGCGGGACCTCCATCACCTCCACCACGAGGAACGCCGTGTGGACGGCGGCCCACTGCCTTCACCAGGGGTCAGGCGGTGACGCGGGATGGTTCGCCAACCACGTCTTCATCCCGGCGTACTCGAACGGGTCCGACCCGTTCGGCTGGTACTTCGGACTCAGCATCATCGCGTCCAACGACTGGATCAACGGCGCCGACCTAAGGACTCCGACATGGGAGCCATGATCGTCGTTCCGGAGGACGGGCTGGACCTCCAGGGCCGGGTCGGAGGCTGGGGCTACACGTTCGGTGGAGGGACCGCGTTCACCAACGCCCGCTCGTATGGCTACCCGGTGATCGGCTACAACAGGCCCGACTCCGACTTCGCAGACGGCGAATACATGATGTTCTGCGAGGGGAACATCGTCGACGCCGCGAACCTCAACCCCCTTGACGACCGGCTGAGGATGAACTGCGACATGGGCGGTGGGTCGAGCGGCGGGCCCATGGCGGCCGGCATCGGGACGAGCGGCGGCCCCCGGATCGTCGGCGTCAACAGCCATCGCAACGTCAACAGCAACGGGAACTACATCGACAACTACATGTTCTCTGCCAACCACGGCAGCACGGCGGTCTCCATCATCAACGCCGTCAACAGCTGACCACGACGACATGTGGGGACCTGCCCGATCCCTCGGGCAGGTCCCCACGGCGCGGTCGGACGCAGGACCGTCGGCCTAGTCCTTCGTGATCCCCGGCATCGGGTTCGACAGCTCGGCGTCCTCGAGGCGTTCCGGCGTCCAGACCTCGCGGACGTCCTGCGGAGAATCGTCCACCTCGTGGACGCTGACCCCTCCCCCGGCATCCGGGAGGGCTCCGGAGATGGCGATGCCGGCAACCAGCAGCCCTGCGGCAGCAAGCGATGCTCCGACAATCTTCTTCGTCAACGAGACCTTTCCGCGTCCGCTGTCATTCAAGAAGCTGCGACCAGCCATTCGCAATCCGCTTCTGCAAGAGGTAGAGCGCCTCCTCGGCAATTCTCGACGACCCATCGTACCCTGGTGACCATTCGATAAGGGGCGCCACGGCTCGGCGTACGGATGATGACCTTGAATATCTCGTCGCCTCGGCACGCCCCGCACGCCCCGGCACCCTCCGGCCTGCGGGTCCGGTCCACGGACGACTCGCCGCAGCGCCGCGGAGTGCGACTCAGGCCACCAGGCCGGCGCGGAAGCCGGCCGCCACCGCGTGCGCGCGGTCCCGCGCGCCGAGCTTGCGGAACAGCCGCCGGGCGTGGGTCTTCACGGTGTCCTCCGAGACGAACAGCTCCCGGCCGATCTCGGCGTTGCTCTTGCCCTCCGCCATGCCCAGCAGCACCTGGAGTTCGCGTTCGGTGAGCCCGACCTGGGACCGGCCGCCGCGCGGGCCGGGCCCGGAACGCCGCCCGGGGGGCGTGGCCTCGGCCGGCTCGTCGGCGGGCTCGGCCGGGTCGTCGCCGCGCTGCGCCGGCACCACCGTCGGGGTGCCACCCGGACCGTCGGGGCCCGTCGTCTGCCAGCCGGACCCCGGTTCGGCCGGCGACCGGCCGGCCGGGCCGGTACGGGCGGGACCGCCGACCGCAGCGGTGTCCCGGGCCGGGTCGGTGGCCGGGCGTCGGGCCGCCCGGCCGGGCGAGGAGAGCAGCAGCAGGGCCTTGGCCACCGCGCTGGTCAGGTCCTGGTCGACGCCCTGGATGAGGCCCCGGGCACCCGCGCTGATGGTGGCCGCGGCGGCCTCCGGCTCCTCCGTGCCGAGCAGCAGCACGGAGGCCTGCGGCGCGCGGGCGAGCACCCGCCGGACGAAGCCCGCGCTGTCCGGCCGGGTGAGGGCCGTGTCCGCGAGCACCACGTCGGCCGGGCGCTCGGCCAGCCGCAACATCACCTCGGGATCGGAGACAGCCGTCCGCACCACGGCGGACAGCCCGAGCCGTGCCGCCGCGGACGCCAGATGCTGCGCCGCGAGCGGTGTCCGAACGCACACGAGAACCGTACGCACAGTGGTCTCCTCTCCGTCCAAGAGCAGACCATGACCGGGTCGGGTCGCGAGGGGGTTCGGGCAATCCTCCGAACTTTTCCGACAAGTGGGGCATATGCCGCTAGTTGCCGGAAGTTTTCGATCACAGGTGTGTGAGCCGGCGACAGCTCGGGTACGGAGGTCCCAGGCCGGAAACGGCGCGCCTGCGCGGACCGTCGCCCGGACGCCGATTCACCAGGATCTGCGCGGTGCCGCGCGGGAGGAGGGGTGCTGATGTCGAACGTACGCAGACTGCCCGGACCCATCGTCGACCTCTGGGACTGGCAGCGGCTCGGTGCCTGCCGGGGCCGGGACAGCGCGCAGTTCTTCCACCCGGACGGCGAGCGTGGCTCGTCCCGCCTGCGCCGGGAGTCCGGCGCGAAGGCCGTCTGCCGCGCCTGCCCCGTGCGGGCCGAGTGCGCCGCCCACGCCCTCGCCGTGCGCGAGCCGTACGGCGTCTGGGGCGGCTTCAGCGAGTCGGAGCGGCTGCGGCTGCTCGCCGTCGGCTGGGAGGACCTGGCCGACCGCCGCCAGAGCCGGGTCGACGTGGCCCGACTGGAGGCCCGCCTCGGCCAGCCGCACCGGTCGACCGTCCCCGCCCAGCGCAAGATCGCCTGAACCGGCCGCCTTCTCGAAGCCCACCCCGACGCCGCGTCCCCACCCTGGGGGCGCGGCGTCGCGGCGTTCCCGCCCCGGTCCACGGGGCACCGGCCGGCCGCCGGTCACGCCCCTGGCCCGCCGAAAGGCGTCGGGGCGCACCGTCACACGGACGGTGCGCCCCGACTGGGCGTACGGCGAGGGTCAGAAGCCCGGGCCGTGCTGGTGGCCGTGGCCGTGGCTGTGGCCGTGCCCACCGGCGGCGGCCGGCTCGGCCTTCTCCGGCTTCTCCACCACGAGGCTCTCCGTGGTGAGCAGCAGGCCGGCGATCGACGCCGCGTTGGTGACCGCGTTGCGGGTCACCTTCACCGGGTCGACGATGCCGGACTTCGCCAGGTCGACGTACTCGCCGGTGGCGGCGTCGAGGCCGTGGCCCCACTCCTTGCCGGCGACCTTCTGCACCACGACGTAGCCGTCGTGGCCGGCGTTCTGGGCGATCCAGCGCAGCGGCTCGACCAGCGACTTGCGCACGATCGAGACGCCGACCTTCTCGTCCCCGGTGAAGCCGAGGTCGTCGTCGAGCGCCGGCAGGATCTGCACCAGGGCGGCGCCGCCGCCGGGGACGGTGCCCTCCTCGACCGCGGCCTTGGTCGCGGCGATCGCGTCCTCGATGCGGTGCTTGCGCTCCTTCATCTCGACCTCGGTCGCGGCGCCGACCTTGATGACCGCGATGCCGCCGGACAGCTTGGCCAGCCGCTCGGCGAGCTTCTCCCGGTCCCAGTCGGAGTCCGAGGCCTCGATCTCCTTGCGGATCTGCGCGACCCGGTCGGCGACCTCGCTCGACTTGCCGCCGCCGTCGACGACCGTGGTGTTCTCCTTGTCGACCACCACGCGCCGGGCGGTGCCGAGCACCTCCAGGCCCACCTGGTCGAGCTTGTAGCCCAGCTCGGGCGCGACCAGCTCGGCGCCGGTGAGGATCGCCATGTCCTGGAGCATCGCCTTGCGCCGGTCACCGAAGCCGGGGGCCTTGACCGCGCAGACCTTGAGGGTCTTGCGGATCGAGTTGACCACCAGCGTCGACAGCGCCTGGCCGTCGACGTCCTCGGCGATGATCAGCAGCGGCTTGCTGTTCTGGAGGACCTTCTCCAGCAGCGGCAGCAGCTCCTCGATCGCCGAGATCTTCTGGGTCGTGATCAGGATGTACGGGTCCTCCAGGACCGACTCCTGCGACTCCATGTCGGTGACGAAGTTGGGCGAGATGAAGCCCTTGTCGAACTGGAGACCCTCGGTCACGTCCAGCTCGGTGTGCAGGGCGGAGCCCTCCTCGACGGTGATGACACCGTCGCGGCCGACCTTCTCCATCGCCTCGGCGATCAGCTCGCCGATCGTGGCGTCCTGCGCGGAGATCGTCGCGACGTGCGCGATCGACTTCTTGTCGGCGACCTCGACGGCGCGGCCGAGCAGCGCCTCGGAGACCTTGGCGGCCGCCGCGTCGATGCCCCGCTTGAGGCCGGCCGGGTTGGCGCCGGCCGTGACGTTGCGCAGGCCCTCGCGGACCATCGCCTGGGCCAGCACGGTGGCGGTGGTGGTCCCGTCGCCGGCGACGTCGTTGGTCTTGGTCGCCACCTCCTTGACCAGCTGCGCACCGAGGTTCTCGTAGGGGTTGGTGAGCTCGATCTCCTTGGCGATGGTCACGCCGTCGTTGGTGATCGTGGGCACACCGAACTTCTTGTCCAGGACGACGTTGCGCCCGCGCGGGCCGAGGGTGACCTTGACCGCGTCCGCGAGGGCGTTGACACCGTGCTCGAGCAGGTGCCGGGCGTCGTCCGAGAAGCTCAGGATCTTCGCCATGAATGTCCCTTCGAAGCGACGTCGCCCCGGCCCGGCGAGCCGGACCGGGGCGACGACACTGATCGGTTGCTTACTTCTCGATGACCGCGAGGACGTCGCGGGCGGAGAGCACCAGGTACTCCTCGCCGGCGTACTTGACCTCGGTGCCGCCGTACTTCGAGTAGATGACGGTGTCGCCGACGGAGACGTCAACCGGGATCCGGTTGCCCTTGTCGTCGATCCGGCCCGGGCCGACAGCGAGGACGGTGCCCTCCTGCGGCTTCTCCTTGGCGGTGTCGGGGATCACGATGCCCGACGCCGTGGTGGTCTCAGCCTCGTTCGCCTGGACCAGGATCCGGTCCTCGAGCGGCTTGATCGCAACCTTGGTCGCGGTAGTCACGGGCATACCCTCCTGGGGTACTGGTTTCGTTACCGGTCGGCGAGCCGACCGGCGTCAATCTGCCACATGCCACCGGGCGGGGCCGTCGTCGCGGGTGCCGGTCCGCCTGGCGTTCAGCGCCCGGGCCACGAGGCCCGGAAGCTGGCACCCTCGGGGTGAGAGTGCTAATCGCAGGTTATTCCTCGGCTAGCACTCCGTCAAGGAGAGTGCCAACCCGCCGGCCGGCGCGTCGGGTCCGCCGACCACAATGACCGGGTGGATCTCGACCAGTTCGCCGCCCTGCGTACGCCCGAGGGGTCGGCCGCGCTCGCCGCCGCCGCGCGGGTGGCCGGCGGCGATCCGCTGACCGCGGCGGCCGCGCTCCGCTCCGCCGGGCTGCCGGCCGACCTGGCGTCGGCCGCCCTCACCCAGGCCGAGCTGCGCCGCCGGGCGGTCGGCAAGTTCGGGCCGGCGGCGGCGGGGATGTTCCTCACCCGGGCCGGGCTGGAGCAGGCGACGCGGGGCGTCGTCGCGGCACGGCGGGCCGAGCGGCTGCGGGCCGCCGGGGTGCGCGTCCTCGCCGACCTCGGCTGCGGCCTCGGCGCGGACGCGCTCGCCGCCGCCCGCGCCGGCATCCGGGTGTACGGCGTGGAGGCCGACCCGCTGACCGCCGCGATGGCCGCCGCGAACGCCGAGGCGGCCGGGCTGGCCGAGCTGTTCACGGTGGAGTGCGGCGACGCCACGGCGTTCGACGTGGACCGGGTCGACGGGGTGTTCTGCGACCCGGCGCGCCGGAAGGCGGGCACCGGGCGGCGGATCTTCGACCCGAACGCCTACTCGCCGCCCTGGGACTTCGTCGTCGGGCTGGCCGAGCGGGTGCCGCACACCGTCGTGAAGGTGGCGCCCGGCATCGACCACGCGCTGATCCCGGCGGGCGCCGAGGCGGAGTGGGTGAGCGTCGACGGCGACCTGGTCGAGGCGGCCCTGTGGTGCGGCGAGCTGGCGCAGGTCCCCCGCCGCGCCACCCTGCTGCGCGGTAAGGAAGGGCCCCCTGTCGACGCTTCCGGCAGCGGAAGGGTCCCCTGCCATCAGGTGACGGGCTCCGGAGACGCCGAGGCACCGGTCGGCCCGGCGCGCCGCTTCCTGTACGACCCCGACCCGGCGGTGGTCCGCGCGCACCTGGTCGCGGAGCTGGCCGAGACGCTGGGCGCGACGCTGGCGGACCCGAGCATCGCCTACCTCTACGCGGACGCGCCGACGCCGACGCCGTTCGCCCGCTGCCTGGAGGTCACCGACGTGCTGCCGTTCTCGCTCAAGCGGCTGCGGGCGCTGCTGCGGGAGCGCCGGGTCGGGCGGGTGGAGATCCTCAAGCGCGGGTCCGCCCTGGAGCCGGAGAAGCTCCGCCGGGACCTGCGGCTGACCGGGGACGAGGCGGCCAGCCTGGCGCTGACCCGGGTCGCCGGGGCGCCGACGGTGCTGGTCTGCCGGCCGGTCGGGTAGCGCGCGGGGGCGGCCGGCGGCGGGCCCGTACCCGGGCCGGCGGCGGCCGGCCTTTTTCGACTCGCGGGTCGTACGGGGTCGGGTTAGCTTGACCGTCATGGCGGGACAGGGCACTCCGGCGACCGCGCTGCTGACGAAGCGGAAGATCGCCCACAGCACCCATCCGTACGACGTCTCCCCGGACGCGCCCCACTACGGCGCGCTGGTTGCGGCGGCCCTGGGGGTGCCGCCGGAGCGGGTCTTCAAGTCGCTGGTCGCCGAGGTCGACGGCGCGCTGACGGTGGCGGTCGTGCCGGTCACCGGCGAGCTGGACCTCAAGGCGCTCGCCGCGGCGGTCGGCGGTAAGCGGGCCGCCATGGCCGACCGGGCGGTCGCCGAGCGGGCCACCGGCTACGTGCGCGGCGGGATCAGCCCGCTCGGCCAGCGTCGGCGGCTGCCCACGGTGCTCGACTCGTCGGCGCTCGACCATCCCACCGTCTACGTCTCGGCGGGTCGGCGCGGGCTCCAGCTCCAGCTCGCCCCGCAGGACCTCGTCGCCCTCACCGGGGCGGTCACGGCCCCGCTGTCGGCCCGCTGAGCTGCGCCGCTCCCGGCGGCGACGGGAGAGCGCTCCCCGGTGGACGACGGCCGGGTGTCAGGGACGTTGCTGAATTGTTACTGCCGACAACAAACTCGCCACCTCGGCGCTCTTGTGCCCACGGCGCGAACCGGAATACGTTGCCGGACACAACAAACCAACATCATCCCCCACCCCCGAAAGGACCCTGCTGATGCGCAAGGGCTTCCTCACCTTCGCCGCCGTGGGCCTGCTGGCCGCCGGCGGCCTGACCGCCTGCGGCGACGACTCCGGTTCCGATGCCGGCGGCTCCACCGAGAAGAAGCCGAAGATCGGCGTGATCCTGCCGGACAGCAAGTCCTCCGCCCGCTGGGAGGGCGCGGACCGCAAGTTCCTGGAGGAGGCGTTCAAGGCCGCCGGCGTCGACTACGACATCCAGAACGCCCAGGGCGACAAGACGGCGTTCCAGACCATCGCCGACCAGATGATCACCAACGGCGTCACCGCCCTGATGATCGTCAACCTGGACTCGGGCACCGGCAAGGCCGTGCTCGACAAGGCGAAGTCCCAGGGCGTGGCGACCATCGACTACGACCGGCTCACGCTGGGCGGCTCGGCCACCTACTACGTCAGCTTCGACAACGAGGTCGTCGGCAAGCTCCAGGGCGAGGGCCTGAGCAAGTGCCTGACCGACAAGGGCGCCAAGAACCCGGTGGTGGCGTACCTCAACGGCTCGCCGACCGACAACAACGCCACCCTGTTCAAGAACGGGTACGACTCGGTGCTCAAGCCGAAGTTCGACTCGAAGGAGTACACCAAGGGCCCGGACCAGAACGTGCCGGAGTGGGACAACGCCCAGGCGGCCACCATCTTCGAGCAGATGCTCACCCAGCAGCGCGGCAAGATCGATGGCGTGCTCGCCGCGAACGACGGCCTCGGCAACGCGGCCATCTCGGTGTTGAAGAAGAACAAGCTCAACGGCAAGGTCCCGGTGACCGGCCAGGACGCCACCCCGCAGGGCCTGCAGAACATCCTCTCCGGCGACCAGTGCATGACCGTCTACAAGGCGATCAAGGAGGAGGCGAAGGCCGCCTCGGACCTGGCCATCGCGGTCGCCAAGGGTGAGAAGAAGGAGACCGGCCAGACGGTCAAGGACCCGGAGGGCGGCCGGGACGTCCCGTCGGTCCTGCTGACCCCGAAGCTGATCTTCAAGGAGAACGTCAAGGACGTCATCGCCGACGGCTTCGTCACCAAGGACGAGGTCTGCGCCGGGGCGTACGCCAAGCTCTGCGCCGACGCCGGCATCAGCTGACCCGTACCCGATCCACGCGCACGCCGCCCGGCACGGACCTGTGCCGGGCGGCGGTTCGCGCCGGACGGGATCCGAGACCTCCCCTCCACCTGAAGGAGACCCCCCGTGTCCGCAACCCCCCTGCTGGAACTACACGGGATCGACAAGAGCTTCGGTCCCGTCCAGGTCCTGCGTGACGTCGCCTTCTCCGCCCACGCGGGCGAGGTGACCGCGCTGGTCGGCGACAACGGCGCCGGCAAGTCGACCCTCGTCAAGTGCATCAGCGGCATCTACCCCACCGACGCCGGCGAGTTCCGCTTCGACGGCCGGCCGGTGACCATCAACAGCCCCCGTGACGCCGCCGCCCTCGGCATCGAGGTCGTCTACCAGGACCTCGCGCTCTGCGACAACCTCGACATCGTGCAGAACATGTTCCTCGGCCGGGAGAAGCGCAACGGCATCGTGCTCGACGAGCCGACGATGGAGCAGATGGCCGCCGACACCCTCGCCGGGCTGAGCGTACGGACCGTGAAGTCGCTGCGGCAGCACGTCTCCAGCCTCTCCGGCGGCCAGCGCCAGACCGTGGCGATCGCCAAGGCCGTGCTCTGGAACAGCAGGCTCGTCATCCTCGACGAGCCGACCGCCGCGCTCGGCGTCGCGCAGACCGCCCAGGTGCTCGAACTGGTCCGCCGGCTCGCCGACAACGGCCTCGCCGTGGTGCTCATCTCGCACAACATGAACGACGTCTTCGCCGTCTCCGACCGGATCGCCGCGCTCTACCTCGGCCAGATGGTCGCCCAGGTGAAGACCACCGACATCACCCACTCGCAGGTGGTCGAGCTGATCACCGCCGGCCGCTCCGGCGGGCTCGGGCTCGCCACCGAGCCGGCCAACGGCGGCAACGGGCACGGCGCGGAGCCGGCCGGCAGCAACCCAGGAGGCGTCCGATGACCACCACCGTCGTGCACAAGGACGGCCCGGCGGCCGTCACACCGCCGGCCACCCTCGGCAGCCACGTCCGCAACTACCTCGGCCGGGTCCGCGGCGGCGACATCGGGGCGCTGCCCGCCGTGCTCGGCCTGGTCGTGCTCTGCACGGTCTTCTCGATCATGCAGCCGACGTTCCTCAGCGCCGGCAACTTCGCCAACCTGTTCACCCAGGGCGCGGCGGTCACGCTGATCGCGATGGGGCTGGTCTTCGTCCTGCTGCTCGGTGAGATCGACCTCTCCGCCGGCTTCGCCAGCGGCGTCTGCGCCGCCGTCCTCGCCAACGTGGTCACCGTGCTCGGCTACCCGTGGTACGTGGCCGTGCTCGCCGCGATCGTCACCGGCGTGGCGATCGGCACCATCCTCGGCTTCCTGGTCGCGAAGATCGGCATCCCGTCCTTCGTGGTGACCCTCGCCGGGTTCCTCGCCTTCCAGGGCATCGTGCTGATGCTCATGGAGGAGGGCGCCAACATCTCCGTCCGCGACGAGGTGCTGGTGGCCATCGCCAACCGCAACCTCCCGCCCGTCCTGGGCTGGCTGCTGGCCGCGGTGGCGGTCGCCGGCTACGCGGCCGTGCAGCTGCTGCGGCACCGTACGCGGGTCGCCCGGGGCCTGGTCACCGACCCGATCGCGGTGGTCTTCGCCCGCATCGGCGGGCTGGCGCTCGTCCTCGGCGTCGCGGTCTTCATCCTCAACCTGGAGCGCAGCCGCAACGTCGTGATCAGCTCGCTCAAGGGCGTGCCGATCGTGGTGCCGATCATCGCGATCCTGCTGGTCTTCTGGACCTTCGTGCTCCAGCGCACCAGCTACGGCCGGCACGTCTACGCGGTGGGCGGCAACAAGGAGGCGGCGCGCCGCGCCGGCATCAACGTGGACCGCATCCGCATCTCGGTCTTCGTCATCTGCTCCTCGATGGCGGCCGTCGGCGGCATCGTCGCCGCCAGCCGGGCCAACTCGGTGGACCCCAACACAGGCGGCAGTGATGTACTGCTCTACGCGGTCGGCGCGGCCGTCATCGGAGGCACCAGCCTCTTCGGCGGCAAGGGCCGGGTGCTCGACGCCGTCCTCGGTGGCGCGGTCGTCGCGGTCATCGACAACGGGATGGGCCTGATGGGATACAGCTCGGGGGTGAAGTACGTGGTCACCGGCGTGGTGCTGCTGCTCGCCGCCAGCGTGGACGCGTTCTCCCGCCGGCGTTCCACCGCCACCGGCAACCGCTGACCGCGCGGCACCGGAAGTGACGACGGCGATGCGCGCAGGACCGAGCCAGGACGAGATCCGCCGGCAGAACCTGGGCGCGTTGCTGCGGTACGTGCACGTGCACGGAGCCACCACCCGTGCCGAGCTCACCACCACGCTGGGGCTCAACCGCAGCACCATCGGCGCGCTGACCGCCGACCTGGCCGGCGCCGGGCTGGTCAGCGAGGGGACGCCGAAGGAGACCGGCCGGGCCGGGCGACCGTCGCTGGTCGTCCGGCCCGAGTCGGACCGGGTGCACGCGTACGCGTACAGCATCGAGGTGGACCGGCTGCGCGCCGCGCGGATCGGTCTCGGCGGCGCGGTGCTCGACCGCCGGGAGCTGGACCGCCCCCGGGGCCTGACCGCCGCGGAGGCCGCCCCGCTGCTGGCCGGGGCGGTCAAGGAGATGCAGCAGAGCGCGCCGGCGGACGCCGTCTGCGTCGGCGCGGGCGTCGCGGTCTGCGGCATGGTCCGCCGCGACGACGGGCTGGTCAGGCTGGGCCCGACCACCGGATGGGTGGACGAGCCGATCGGCGCGGCGCTCGGCGCCGAGCTGGGCTGCGACGTGCCGGTCACGGTCGGCAACGTGGCCGACGTGGCGGCCTTCGCCGAGCACGCCCGGGGCGCGGCGGCGGGCTGCGACAACGTCATCTACCTGTACGGGGACGTGGGCGTCGGCGCCGGCATCATCGCCGGTGGGCGCCGGCTGACCGGACACGGCGGCTACGGCGGCGAGGTCGGCCACATGGTGGTCGTCCGCGACGGCGCGCCCTGCGAGTGCGGCTCCCGGGGCTGCTGGGAGACCGAGATCGGCGAGCACGCGCTGCTGCGCGCGGCCGGTCACTCCGACGCGCGGGGCCGCGACGCGCTGCTGGCCGTCTTCGACGCCGCCGACCGGGGCGACCTGCGGGCGCAGACGGCGGTACGCCAGGCCGGCGACTGGCTCGGCTTCGGGGTGGCCAACCTGGTGAACATCTTCAACCCGGAGATGGTCATCTTCGGCGGCGGCATGCGGGACCTCTACCTCGCGGCGGCGGCCCAGGTCCGCAGTCGGCTCAACTCGATGGCCCTGCCCGCCTGCCTGGAGCACGTCCGGCTGCGCACCCCGAAGCTCGGGGACGACGCGGCGCTGATCGGCGCCGCCGAACTGGCCTTCGAACGCCTGCTGGCGGACCCCCTCGACGTCGGCTGACCGGCCCCGCCCTTTGCCGTGCCGTGCCGCGGTCGTGCCGCGCCGCGGTCGTGCCGTGCCGTGCCGGGCCGACGAATGGTGGAGAGGTGCCGGAGCGGGTGGGTCCGGTGAACCGATCGGTCGGTCCGTCCGTACCAGTGCGCGGACGGGCGAAGGCGGAGGCGTCGCCCGGCCCGGACTCGTTTCGGACCGGACCGAGGAGACACCACGGACATGACACCGCTCAGATCCGCCCGTCGCCGACAGGGACACCGCAGTAGTCGCCTGGCCGCGCTGCTCGTCACGGTCGCCGCCGGGCTCGGGGTGCTGCCCGGCGTGGCCGTCGCCGCGCCGGGCGGTCAACAGCTCAACGCGGCCGACGCCGCCCTGCTCAACGGGGTACGCCTGGCCGGGCTCTGGGAGATGCCGGCCGGGCAGCTGGCCGCCGACAAGGGGCAGAGCGCGAAGGTACGCGAGATCGGCGCCGGCATCGCCACCGAGCACGAGGAACTGGACCGGCTCACGGTCGAGGCGGCCAACAAGCTCGGGGCGAGCATCCCGAGCGACCCGACGGCCGAACAGAAGGGCTGGCTGACGGAGATGCAGAACGCCTCCGGCGCCCGCTTCGACCAGATCTTCGTCACCCGGCTCCGGGTCGCCCACGGCAAGATCTTCCCGGTCATCGGGGCGGTCCGCGCCAGTACCCGCGACCCGGTGATCCGCAAGCTCGCCGACGACGCCAACCGGTTCGTCCTGCACCACATGCAGATGCTGGAGAGCACCGGGCTGGTGCGCTGGCCGGAACTGCCGCCGGCCGCCCTGCCCGCCCCCGGCGACGACGGCCTGCTCGCCGCCGCCTCCGCCAACTCGGGCCCGCCGATCGGGGTCAGCAGCACGGTGGTCTGGCTGGTCTTCCTCGCCGCGCTCGGTACGGGAGGCGTCGCCACGTACCGCATCCTGCGCCGCACCTGACCGCGGCGGTCCTCCCGGCGGCCACGGACCGGAAGGCCGCCGAACCGCAGGGGCGCCTGGCGCCCTGGCGGTGCGGCGGTGTGGCGTGCGGCGGTGTGGCGGCCTGGCAGCTCAGCGGTGTGGCGGCTGGGCGGTGTGGCTGCCTGGTTGTTCGCGGTCCTGCTTTACGTCCTCCTGTTCGCAGCCCGGCCGCCGACGTCACTTTCGGTAATCGCCAGGGGTGTCACGCCGTCGCCACCGGGCACTCGCCTCGCCTCCTTTGCTCTGCAGCCATCCACGCACCAGCTACGGACGGTGGCTGGTGCATCCGCGGCTGCAGAGCAAAGGGCGCGTGAGCACAATCGGCCGGCTCGATGATCGCGAAAAGAAAGTGCTGGTCAGCGGGGGTAAGCGCTGAAACGAGGCCGCTCGCGCTTGGAAGCCAGGCACAGTCGACTACCGTGCGTGATATTTACGGCCCCTCGCGAGCGCCATCACGTTGAGTCATCAGCGACAGGGTCCGCACAGCGGTCGGCCGCGTGCCGGCATGCCGGTGCGGCCCGCAGGCCGGCAGGCTCGCACACCCGCACGCCCCGGCACGCCCGCGCGACCCGCAGGCCCCGGCACGCCCGCACGCCGGCACGTCCGCCCGGCCCGCCCGCACGCCCTGGTGCGACGGCCGGGCACGGCTACTCGTTGACCTCCGGGCCCAGCAGGCGGATCTCCTCGATGTCGAGGACGGCCTGCAGCTCCCGTAGGACGATGTCGTCGATCTCGTTCGTGTCCCGCAGCCTGGTGATCTCGCGCCGCTTGTGTTCGAGCACGGCCAGCCGCAGCCGCCGGTCGAGGTCCCGGGCCTGCTCCGCCGCCCGGCTCTCGTCGTCGGTGGCGCGGACGTCGTCGAGGTGCTGCTCGTAGTCCGCCCGGATCCGGTCGACCGCGTCCGGCGCCGCGCCGAGCTGGTCCGCGACCTCGGGCAGCACCGCCAGCGCTGCCTCGGTGGCCCGCACCCGGGCCAGCCGCAGCTCGCCGACCCGCCGGGTGTCGCCGACCAGGCCCGCCCACCCGACGACGGCGGGCAGCGTGGTGCCCTGGATCAGCATCGTCAGCAGGATGACCACGGCGGTGGCGAAGATGATCAGGTCACGCTCGTGCACACGTGTGCCGGTGGGCGTGGTCACCGGCACCGCGAGGGCGGCCGCGAGGGAGACCGCGCCCCGGAACCCCGCCCACCCGGCCGCCGTCCGCACCCGCCAGTCGACCCGCTCGTCCTGCTCCGCCGCCTGGCGGTCGACGACCAGGAAGGCGAAGGCCGCCAGGTGGATCCACACCATCCGGGTCAGCACGACCACGACGGTCACCACCACCGCGATGACCAGCGCCCGCATCACCGACAGGCTGGTCACCCCGCGCAGGGCGCGCGGGATCTGCATTCCCAGAAGCACGAAGAGCCCGCCGTTGATCAGGAACGTGGCGAGGTCCCAGAAGCCGTACGCCAGCACCCGGGAGCGGGCCCGGATGACGCGGGGAGCGGCGTACGCCAGCACGAGGCCCGCGACCACCACCGCCAGGACGCCACTGGCGTGCACGAGCTCGGCGAGGAGGAACGCGACGAACGGCGTGAGGACGCTCAGCGCGCCCTCGCGCAGTGGATCGTCGAGCCGACGCCGGAGCAGGATCACCGCCCAGCCGACCAGCAGGCCGGCGACTACGCCACCGGTCGACGCGAGGACGAACCGCTCGGTCAGCCCGAGCAGCCCCGGCTCGGTGCCGCCCACGATCAGGCCCAGCCCGACGGAGAAGAGCACCAGCGCAGTGCCGTCGTTGATCAGGCTCTCCGCGTGCAGGGTGGTCAGGATCCGGCGCGGCATCCGCTTGGCGAGGCCGGCCACCGCCGCCGCGTCGGTCGGCGCGAGCACCGCGCCGAGCACCCAGGCGGCGGCCGGGTCGACGCCGAACCGCTGCACGACGAGCGACACCGCGACCATCGTCGCGACCACCAGCCCCACCGCGAGCAGCGCGATCGCGAGCAGGTTCGTGCGGATCTCGCGCAGGCTGGTGGTGATGCTCTCCTTGTAGAGGATCGCCGGCAGGAACAGCAGCAGCACCACGTCGGGCTCCAGCACCACGTGGGACAGCGGCGGCAGGAGCGCGAGCAGCGCGCCCATCGCGATGAGCAGGACCGGGGGCGCCACGCTGTACCGTCCGCCGAGGGTCGTGCCGACCAGCACCGTGACGCCCAGCACCACGATCAGTTCGAGACCGCCCACGCCGCACCCCCGTCACCGGCCGCCGGCACGGTGACGGGTACGCGCCGGTCGCCTGCCGCTCCACCATCGTGGTACGGCGGTCCGGCGCGGCACCCTCGAACAGGGAAACAGGCCCCCGCCCGCCGGCATCGACGGCCACGGACACGGCACGCGGCGCGTCAGGAGCCGGTGCCGTGCCAGGAACGCCAGAGGGCCGCGTAGGAGCCGTCGGCTGCGACCAGTTCGTCGTGCGAGCCGATCTCGGCGATCCGGCCGTCCTCGACCACCGCCACCCGGTCGGCGTCGTGCGCCGAGAAGAGGCGGTGCGCGATGGCCACGACCGTACGGCCCTGGAGGACGGCCGCGAGGGACCGCTCCAGGTGCCGGGCGGCGCGGGGGTCGATCAGCGAGGTGGCCTCGTCCAGCACCAGGGTGTGCGGGTCGGCCAGCACCAGCCTCGCCAGCGCCAGCTGCTGCGCCTGCGCGGGCGACAGCGGGTGCCCGCCGGCACCGACCACGGTGTCCAGCCCGTCCGGCAGCCCGTCGGCCCACTCCAACGCGTCGACGGCGGCCAGCGCCGACCGCACGGCCGCCTCGTCGGCGCCCGGTCGCACCATCGCCACGTTCTCCCGCAGCGTGCCGATGAATACGTGGTGTTCCTGCGTGACCAGGGCGACGTGCGTACGCAGCTCGGACAGGGGCAGCTCGTCGAGCCGCCGGCCGGCCACCGTGACCGAGCCGGTACGGGGCGCGTGCACCCCGGCGAGCAGCCGGCCGAGCGTGGACTTGCCGGCGCCGGAGGGGCCCACCATGGCCAGCTTCTCCCCCGGTTCCGGCAGCAGGGTCACGCCGTGCAGCACGTCCCGGCCCTCCCGGTACGCGTACCGGACGTCCCGGGCGGCGAGCCGCCGCTCCCCCGGTGGCGGAGGATCGGGCGGGCCCGCAGGACCCGCGGCGGGCCGGGTCGGGGAGCCGGCCGGCGGGTCGGCGTCGGCCACCCCGAGTAGGCGCGCCATGGAGGCACCGCCGACCTGCAACTCGTCCAGCCAGGAGAGCAGCCGGTCGACCGGATCGATCAACGCCTGCACGTAGAGCGTGGCGGCGGTGACCTCGCCGAGGCTCACCCAGCCCTTCAGGTGGAACCAGCCGCCGATGATCAACGTGGCCACCACCGGCAGCACGTAGCCGATCTCGGCGATCGGGAAGAACACCGTGCGCAGCCGCAGGGTGTAGCGCTCGGCCGCGTACGACCGGCGGATGTCGGCGTCGGTGCGGGCCCGGCGGCGCGCCTGCTGCCGCAGCGCCTCCGTGGTCCGCGAACCCTCGACGGTCTCGCTGATGCCGTCGGTGATGTCGGAGTAGGCGGCGTTCTCCCGCAGGTAGCCGGCGGGGGCGCGGCGCAGGTACCAGCGGGTGCCGGCCCACAGCAGCGGCACCGCGAGCAGGCAGGGCAGCGCGAAGAGCGGGTCGACGAGGAGCAGCGCGCCGACGATGAAGCAGCCGGTGACGATCGCGATCAGCGTCTCCGGCACCGCGAACCGGACCGTCCGCGACAGCGCCGAGACGTCCCGGGACGTCCGGGTGAGCAGGTCGCCCGTGCCGGCCCGCTCCACGGTGGCCAGCGGCAGCGCCAGGATCCGGTCGACGAACTCCTCGCGCAGCTCGGCCAGCACCCGCTCGCCGAGCCGGGCCGACGCCAGGTGGGCGAAGCGGACCAGCACCGACTGCACCAGCACGAACCCGGCGATCAGCAGGGCGATCCGGTCCACGGTGACGCCGGAGGTGCCCCGGGAGATCCCCTCGACCAGGTCGCCGAGCAGCCACGGCGCGACCAGGCCGGCCGCGGCGGCCAGCGCGTGCAGGCCGAGCGCGGCCCCGAGCGCTCTCGGATGCCGACGGGCCAGCGTGCGGGCGTAGCGGCGCACCTGGCGCCCGTCGGCGACCGGCAGTGCGGTGGCCATCAGTCCTCCCCCCGGCTGACCGTCGCCCGGTAGCGCGGCTCGCCGTCGAGCAGTGCGGTGTGCGTCCCCTCGGCCACCACCTTGCCGTCCTCCACGAAGATCACGTGGTCGGCGCGGTGCAGCACGAGCGGGCTGGTGGTGCAGACCAGGGTGGTCCGGCCCGCCCGGGCGGCGCCGAGCCGGTCCGCGATGCGGGCCTCGGTGTGCGCGTCGACGGCGCTGGTCGGCTCGACCAGCAGCAGGGTCTCCGGGTCGGCGACCAGCGCCCGGGCCAGCCGCAGCCGCTGCTGCTGGCCGCCGGAGAACTCCCGGCCGCGCTCGGCGACCGCGCTGTCCAGCCCCGCCGGCAGGGCCTCGACGATGTCGGTCGCGCTCGCCGCCGCCAGCGCCGCCTCGACCGTCGCGTCGTCGGCCCGGTCGTGCGGGTCCAGCTCCGCGCGGAGCGGGCCGGTGAACAGGTGCGCGTCGTTGTCGGCCACCAGGATCCGCTCCCGCACCGTCGCCAGCGCCAGCGCCCGCAGCGGTACGCCGTGCAGCGTCGCGTCCGAGTCGACGTACCGGCCGAGGCGGTCCACGACCGCCGCCGCGTCCTCGGGGGCGGTGGCGGCGAGCGCGGTGAACCGGCCCGGCCGTACCGTCACGACGGAAGCCACGTCGACCAGCTCGCCGGGGCCGTCCGGCAGGGCGGCCGGGCGGGCGGGGTCGAGCAGTTCCGGGGTGAGCCGCAACAGCCGCACCACCCGCCGGGCGGCGACGTGCCCCCGGGTCAGCTTGTCCACCGCCTCGGTGAGCTGCCGCAGCGGGCTGACCAGGAACGCCGTGTAGCCGTAGAACGCCACCAGCTCACCGGCGCTGATCTCGCCGCGCAGCGCGAACCGGGCGCCCAGCCAGGTGACCAGCACGAGGAACGCCCCCGGGAGCAGCACCTGGGCCGCCTCCAGCAGCGACTCGATGCGGGCCACCCGCAGGCCGTCGGCGCGCAGCGCCTGTGACCGCGACCGGTAGCGGGCGGAGAGCACCGGCTCGCCGCCGACGCCGCGCAGCACCCGCAGCCCGGAGACGATGTCGCCGGCCCGGGCGGTCAGCGCCCCCTCCGAGTCCCGGTACGCCTGCTGCTGCCGGTGCAGCGGTCGGATGAGCAGCCCGACGACCGCCATCAGCAGCGGCACCCCGAGCACCACGACCAGCCCGAGCGGCACGGAGGCGCCGAGCAGGAGCACCCCGACGGTCACGATCGCCACGATCGCGCCGGCGCCCCGGGCGGTGATGTCGATGGCCGAGCCGATCTGGCTGATGTCGGCCGTACCGATGCTCACCACCTCGCCTGCGGAGACCCGGCGGGGCAGCGCGGCGCCGAGCCGGTTCGCCGCGCCCACGGTCAACTGCACCGTCCGGTACGCCCCGGCGAGGAAGTTGTGCACCGCGCAGTAGTGCCGCAGGATCCCCGCGGCGGCCTGGAACACGCCCAACCCGAGCAGCACCAGCCCCCAGGTGAGCAGCGCCTCCTCGTCGCGGCGGGTGAGCCCGTCGACGGCCCGGCCGACGGCCGCCGGCACCAGCGCCTGGGCGACCATCCAGACGACGCCCAGCAGGATGCCGACGGAGAGCAGCGCCTTGTGCCGCCCGGCCAGCCACACGAGGTAGCGGGTCGCCGAGCGGATGTCGGGTACGCCGGGGTCACCGGCCGGTGAGAAGCGCATGGCCCACCGACGCTAGGTGGCGGGCCGGTCACCCCGCCAACCAATTACCGCCTCGGCGTGCCGCGGCTCACGTGTCCTCCGTCGTCGACCGGCCGGCCCGGCCTCAGCGGTCGACCTGCGTGAAGTCCCAGGAGTGCGGCGGACGGGCCAGCAGCGTCGCCGGGGGCTCCGGCAGCGGACGCGGGTTGCTGCGCCACTTGGAGATCACCACCACCCGGTGGTCGGTGGAGGAGAACACCTCGCTGGACAGGTGCATCGGGTCGTGCTCGAACTCCGGCAGCGCGGTGTCGCACACCCAGGTGATCAGGTCCGCGGCGCCGTACGGCTCCGCCCGCGCCTCCCACATCCGCACGATCACGTCAGCCATCCTCGGGGTTCAGACGCTGACTGTCGTCAGCGGCATGGCGGAGTCGGCGGGCAGGTCCAGCCGGCTCGGCGCGACACCCGAGGCGACCAGGTGCGAGCCGAGGGCGGCGACCATCGCGCCGTTGTCCGTGCAGAGCCCCGGTCGGGGCACCCGGACCCGGATGCCGTACGCGGCGGCGCGGTCCTCGGCCATCGCCCGCAGCCGGGAGTTGGCCGCCACGCCCCCGCCGATCACCAGCGTCTCGACGCCGGTGGTCCGGCAGGCGTCCAGCGCCTTGCGTACCAGCACGTCGCAGACCGCCTCCTGGAAGGACGCGGCCACGTCGGCGACGGGCACCGGCTCGCCGGCGCGCTGCCGTGCCTCGACCCACCGGGCCACCGCCGTCTTGAGTCCGGAGAAGGAGAAGTCGTAGCGGTGGGCGGCGAGGTCCTTGGGGGCGGTCAGGCCGCGCGGGAAGCCGATGGCGGCCGGGTCGCCGGCCCGGGCCTCCCGGTCGATGTACGGGCCGCCGGGGAACGGCAGCCCGAGCAGCCGGGCCACCTTGTCGAACGCCTCGCCGGCCGCGTCGTCGATGGTGGCGCCGAGCGGGGTGACACCCCGGGCCAGGTCGTCGACGAGCAGCAGGGAGGAGTGCCCGCCGGAGACCAGCAGGGCGATCGCCGGCTCGGGCAGCGGGCCGTGTTCCAGGGTGTCCACGGCGACGTGCGCGGCCAGGTGGTTGACGCCGTAGACCGGCTTCTCGGCGGCGAGCGCGTAGCCCTTCGCGGCGGCCACCCCCACCAGCAGCGCGCCGGCCAACCCCGGGCCGGAGGTGACCGCGATCGCGTCGATGTCGGCGATGGTCACCCCCGCCTCCTTCAACGCCCGGTCCATGGTCGGCACGATGGCCTCCAGGTGGGCCCGGCTGGCCACCTCGGGCACCACGCCACCGAAGCGGGCGTGCTGCTCGACGCTGGAGGCGAGCGCGTCGGCCAGCAGGGTGTGCCCGCGTACGATGCCGACCCCGGTCTCGTCGCAGGAGGTCTCGATGCCGAGGATCAGGGGTTCGTCAGTCATCGCTCACATCCTGCGTGCGCTGCATGACCAGCGCGTCGGTGTTGCTCGGTTGGTAGTAGCCGCGCCGTACGCCGATCGGCTCGAAGCCGTAGGTCGCGTAGAGCTTCTGGGCGGGGGCGTTGTCGGCCGCGACCTCCAGCAGGACGCTGCGGAGGCCGAGCCGGGCGGCCTCGGCGAGCAGCGCCTCCAGCAGGAGCCGCCCGACGCCGCGCCGCTGGGCGTCCCGGCGCACCGCGACGTTCTGCACCCACGCCTCGTCGGGCGGGGCCACGGCGAGCCCGGCGTAGCCGAGCAGGTCGCCGTCGTCGCCGGTGGCGACCAGGTAGAAGTGGCCGTTGGCCAGTTCGTTCCAGAACATCGCCGCCGACCACTGCTCGGCACCGAACAGGTCCGCCTCGATCGGCAGCACCTCGTCGACGTGCCACCACCGGAACCGCCCCAGCCGAACACTCATGGGAGTACCGGCTTGCGGGCGGTCGCCGCCACGGCGTCCGGACGGCGCAGGTAGAGCGGGGTGAGTGCCTTCGAGGGGGCGCCGGCCCGGATGCGCGCGGCGGCCAGGGTCGCCAGCACGCCCGCGTCCGGGTAGCGGGGCTCGTCGCGCACGGGCAGGCCGAGCGCGTCCGCGTACCGGTGCGCGCCGTCGCCGACCGCGGCCGTGACGGCCAGGCCGCGGGCGCGCTCGGCGGCGACCGCCGGCACGGACACCTCCGGGCCGACGATCCGCTGGCCCGCGCCGTCGTAGACCGCCCAGTAGATCTCCCGGCGGCGCGCGTCGCTCGCCGCCAGCACCGGCTCGCCGGCGGCCGCCGGGTGACCGATGGCGTCCAGCGAGCAGACACCGTACGTCGGGACGCCCAGCACCTGGCCGATGGTGGCGGCGGTGACCAGCCCCACCCGCAGCCCGGTGAACGGGCCGGGGCCGAGGCCGGCGACGATCGCCCCCAGGTCGGCCGGGCGGGCGCCGGCCTCGGTGAGCACGGCGTCGACCTGCGGCGCGAGCAGTTCACCGTGGGCGCGGGCGTCGACCGTGCAGCGGTGCGCGCGGGTCGCGACACCGTCCGCCGCGACCTCCACCAGCGCCGCGGTCACCGCGGGGGTCGAGCTGTCCACCACCAGTACGAGCACGGTGAGCCAGCCTAGTCGCCCCCGTGGTCACCCCCGGTCACGCCCCGGCCGGGTGGAACGAGCGGCGAGGCCGGTGGCGCGGGCGGCCGGGCCAGGGATCGGCGGACGGGACGGGCGGCCGGGGTCAGCTCGGGGTGCGGAACTTGCGCAGGAAGGCCGGCAGCAGCCAGGGGCGCCGCCCGCTGACGCGCACCTTGCCGGTGAGCACCGCCCGGGCGCGGCTGACCCGGCCGAACATCATCAGGTTGAGCGTGCCGGGATCGTGGTCGATCCGGGCGTCGACCGGTGCTCCGGGGTCGGCGAACGTCATCCGCCCCCGGTGCAGCCGGAGCCGGACCGGGGCCGCGTACGCCGAGCGGAACTCGACCACGACGGGGCGTTCGCTCGGCGGCGCGCCGCCGTCGATGAGCCGCCCGTAGCCGTGCCGGACCACGCCGGCCACGAACAGCTCCATGAACAGCGCGGCGTCCCGGCCGGGGAGCGACCACGGCCGCCCGGCGACGCGGGCGACGTCGTGACCGTGGATGAGCAGCTCGTTGACCAGGTGCGCGCAGAGGCCGGCGAGGGGCACCCGGGCCCCGCCGAGCCAGGGCACCGTCTCGTCGGGTCGCTGCTCCTCGCAGACGGCCAGGAGCCGCCCGACGTCGGCCCGCAACCGGTCGGCCAGGACCTGCGGCTCGCGCTCGGTGAGGTGCCGCAGCAGCACGTCGTTGAAGTCCGCCACCGTGTCGACGGTGACGTCCGGGAGCTGCCGGTGCAGACCCGGCACCGGCAGGGGCGGATGGTCCGGGTCCACGAGGCACGCGTAGTACCACGCCAGGGAGCCCACGTGGGCCAGCGTGTCGGCCGTCGACCAGTGGGCGGTGGCCATGGCCCCGGGTGGGGTGGCGCGGACCAGGTCGAGGAAGCGGCCGGTCTGCTCCGCCAGCGCCGTCCGCGCCACCCGCCACCGCTGTTCGCTGACCGTCGCCGCCATCGCCGCCTCCCGGCTCGCGTCGCTGCCCGGCGAGGTCGGCACCGCCACGGAGTACGCGCCGACCGACCGCTCGCAGCACAGGCTACAACGGACGGTCACCGCGCGGTGACCGCGAAAGTGCGCAGCTGTCAGCCGGCGGAGCGCTCCCAGTCGACCGTGGGCAGGCCGGCGTCGGCGAGCGCCTTGTTGGCCGCGCTGAACGGGCGGCTGCCCAGGAAGCCGCGCGGGTTCATCGGGCTGGGGTGCCCGGCCTCCAGCACCACGTGCCGCGGGTTGGTCACCAGGGCCGCCTTCTTGCGCGCGTAGCCGCCCCAGAGCAGGAAGACCACCCGCGAGTCCATCGCGTCGAGCGCCCGGATGGTGGCGTCGGTGAACTCCTCCCAGCCGCGGTTGGCGTGCGAGCCGGGCGTCGCCTCGCGGACGGTGAGCACGGCGTTGAGCAGCAGCACGCCCTGCGCCGCCCAGCCGCTCAGGTTGCCGCCGCGCGGCTTCGGCACGCCGAGGTCCTCGCCCAGCTCCTTGAAGACGTTGCGCAGCGACGGCGGCACGCTCACGCCCTCCCGCACGCTGAAGCTGAGCCCGTGGGCCTGCCCCGCCTTGTGGTAGGGATCCTGCCCGAGGATCAGCACCCTGCAGTCGGCCGGCGCGCAGAGCCGGTAGGCCGAGAAGAGGTCCTCGACCGGCGGGAAGACGGTGCGGGTCGCATATTCCCCCGCGACGAACTCGGCCAGCGCGGCGGTGCGGGCCGGGTCGAGGTGCGGGGTGAGCACGGCACGCCAGTCCTCCGGCAGCAGCGCCGGCAGGTCCAGGGTGGGGGCGTCGTCGGGCATCGGCAACCTTTCGCCTGTCGGGTCCGTCCCGCGCACTCTAGGCAGCCGGTACGACAGCGCTCACCCGAGGGCGGTCAGGCGCTGCGCCCAGTCGCCACCGACCGGCTCCAGCTCGACCACCCGGGTGTCGTCGTCGCGCCGGTCGACGCGTACCCGCAGGTGGGCGTCGACGAGCTGCTCGACCAGGCCCTCGCCCCACTCCACCACGGTCACCGACTCGTCCACCGAGGCGTCCAGGTCGAGGTCGTCGATCTCGGCGCGCGGGTCGGCGGCGTCCCCCAGCCGGTACGCGTCGGCGTGCACCAGCGCCACCGTGCCGCCCCGGGCCGGGTCGGGCCGGTGCACCCGGGCGATCACGAAGGTGGGCGAGGTGACGTCCCCGAGCACCCCGAGCCCGGCTCCGAGGCCCCGGGTCAGGGCGGTCTTGCCGGCGCCCAGCGGCCCGGTCAGCAGCAGCAGGTCGCCGGCGCGCAGCAGCCCGGCCAGCCGCCGCCCGAACTCGTGGGTGTCGTCGACGGTCGGCAGCTTCACGACGTGGCTCACAGCGCCTCCAGGAACCGGACCAGCGCCTCGTTGACCTCGTCGGCGTGCTCCAGCATCACCACGTGCCCGCTGTCGGAGATCTTGACGAACTCGGCGTGCGGCAGTCGCCGGACGATCTCCTCGGAGTGCGTCACGGGGGTGATCATGTCCTTGTCGCCGACGACCACCAGCACGGGGGTGTCCGCCAGCGCGGCGAGCGCCGGGAACCGGGAGTGCGTGGCCAGCGTCCGCAGGTAGCGCGTCACCGTGTCGGCGGAGGTGCGCGAGTTCATCGTCTCGACGTACGACACCAGGGCCGGGCTGGGCTGGCGGGTGCCGAAGCCGTACTTGCGGGTGAGCAGCCAGGCCACGTTGGTGGTGGACCTGCGCGCCCGGTCGATCACCGGGCCGCCGTAGCGGGTGACGTTGCCGACCATGTGCAGCACCGGCGCGCCGACCCGGCCGAGCAGGGCGGGCGCGACCAGCTTGGTCTCGGCGATCAGGCCGCCCGAGGTGGCCATCAGCACGGTGCCCACGACCCGGTCGCCGAACAGCTCCGGAAAAAGCTCGGCGAACGCCATGATGGTCATTCCGCCCATCGAGTGGCCGACCAGCACCAGCGGCCCCTCCGGGGCGGTCCGGTCGATCACCTCGCGCAGCGTCCGGCCGAGCGCGGTCAGGTCGTACTCGCCGGTCTCCAGCCGCCCCGACCGGCCGTGCCCGGGCTGGTCGTAGGCGACGATCCGGTGCTCGCCCCGCTCGGCGAGCAGCTTGCGCTGGAAGTGGAAGGTGCCCATGTCGAGGCAGAAGCCGTGCACCAGCACCACGGTCGGGTTGCCGGGCACGGGCCGGGTCGGCTCCACCACCTCGACGTGGATGTCGGTGCCGTCGGGCATCTCCAGCCGGAAGGAGTCGTCGTACCGCTGCTCGCCGAAGACCTCCCCGGCGTACCGGTCGGTGGGGTCGGCCTTGAGCTTGCGGACCAGGGCGCGTTCGGTGGCGACGCCGGCTGCGAGCCCGGCGGCGGCGACCCCGACGGCGGCCAACGCGCCGATGGCCGCCTTGGCGTGCCCGGTACGCGGCAGCGGGATGCGGGAACGGGTCGTCACGGGCGCTCGCCGTCGTAGACGCGGGGCACCCGGGTGCTGCCGAACCTCGTGACGATCTCGTAGTTGATGGTGCCGGCAGCCTCGGCCCAGTCGTCGGCGGTGGGCCCGCCGTCGGCGCCGCTGCCGAAGAGGGTGACCTCGTCGCCGGCGGCCACCGGGTCGTCGCCGCAGTCGAGCACGAACTGGTCCATGCAGACCCGGCCCGAGATCGTCCGGCGCTTGCCGCCGAGCTGCACCGGGCCGCTGTTCGAGGCCTGCCGGGGCACCCCGTCGGCGTAGCCGAGCGGCACCACCGCGAGGTTCGCCGCCCGCTCGGTGGTGTAGGTGTGCCCGTACGAGACGCCGGAGCCGGCGGGGACCCGCTTGGCGAGCATCACCCGGGCGCGGGCGGTCATGGCCGGGCGCAGCCCGTAGCGCTCGCCGGCCACCGGGGAGAGGCCGTAGACGGCCAGCCCGGGTCGGACCAGGTCGAAGTGGGTGTCGGGCCGGGTCAGGGTGGCCGCCGAGTTGGCCAGGTGCCGGTAGCGCGGGCGCAGGCCGGCCTGCTCGGCCATGCCGATCCCCTCGTGGAAGACGGCGATCTGGCGGTCGATGGTCGGGTGGCCGGGCGAGTCCGCGTACACGAAGTGGCTCCACACCCCGACCACCTCGACCAGGCCGTCGGCCTGCGCCTTGGCGGCGGCGTCGAGCAGGGCCGGCCAGTCGGCGACGGTCGCGCCGCCCCGGGCCAGCCCGGTGTCGATCTTGAGGTGCAGTCGGGCCGGGCGGCCGGCCGTGCGGCCCGCCGCGACCATCTCGTCGAGCTGGGGCAGGCTGGCGACGCCGAGGTCGACCCCGGCGGCGACCCCCTCGTGCAGCGGCAGCCCGGGCGCGAGGAGCCAGGCCAGCACCGGCACGCCGATCCCGGCCCGGCGCAGCGTGAGCGCCTCGTCCAGGGTGCAGACCCCCAGCCAGTCGGCCCCTCCGTCGAGGGCGGCGCGGGCGGCCGGGACCATGCCGTGGCCGTAGCCGTCGGCCTTCACCACCGCCATCAGCTCGGCGCTGGTGCCGGACCTCAGCCGGCTCACGTTCTCGCGGATCGCGTCCAGGTCCACGCGTACCTCGGCCTGCCACATGCCCCCAGCCTACTTTCCACGCCGATCCTCCCGGCCGAGGCCGGCGCAGCCGGGTCAGCCGAGGCGGGCGAGGACCGGGCGGAGGGCGTCGGCCACGTCGGGCGCCGTGACCGGCCCGCCGAGGGCCGCCTCCCGGCCGGCCAGCCCGTGCAGGTACGCGGCGGCGGCCGCCGCCCGCTCCGGGGGCAGTCCGGCCGCGAGCAGCGAGCCGAGCAGCCCGGCCAGCACGTCGCCGGTGCCGCCAGTGGCCAGCGCCGGGGTGCCGGTCGGGTTGACGTACGCCCGGCCGTCCGGCGTGCCGATCACCGTGCGGTCGCCCTTGAGCAGCACCACCGCGTTCATCCAGGCGGCCAGCCGCAGGGTGGCGGCCACCCGGTCGGCGCCCGGCTCCTCCCCGCAGAGCCGGGTGAACTCGCGGTCGTGCGGGGTGACCACGATCGGGGCGTCCCGCGTGCGCAGCCGGCCGGCGAGCGAGCCGTCGACCAGCAGCGTCAACGCGTCGGCGTCGAGCACCACCGGCACCGGGGCGGCGAGCACCGCCCGCAGCTCCCCGGCCGCCTCCTCGCCGGTGCCGAGGCCGGAACCGCAGACCCACGCCTGCACCCGCCCGGCGTCGGCGACCCGGCCGGTCGCGATCACCGACGGGTGCCGGCGCAGCACGTCGGCCCGGGCCGAGCCGGCGTAGCGGACCAGCCCGGTCGGGCCGGCGAGCGCCCCCGCGACGGAGAGCACGGCCGCGCCGGGGTAGGTCGCCGAGCCGGTCGCGACGCCCACCACGCCCCGGCTGTACTTCTCCGAGGCCGGGCCGAGCCGGGGCCACCAGTCGACGACGTCCGACCACTCGGTCACGCCCAACGCCGGGCTGCCCCGCAGCCACGGTTCCAGCCCGATGTCGACCAGCTCCACCTCACCGGCGAGCGCGGCGGCCGGGCCCACCACCAGCGCGGGCTTCAGCGCGCCGAACGCCACCGTCACGTCGGCCCGTACCGCGCTGGGGCGGCCCGACGCCGTCAACGGCACTCCCCCGGTGTCGACCGCGACCCCGCTGGGCACGTCCACGGCGACCACGGCGGCCGGTGCGCCGTCGCGCCCGCGGTGCCGCACGAGGCTGGCGGCGAGCTGGTCGGCGGTGTCCCGTAGCCCGCCGCGCCCGCCGATCCCCACGATGCCGTCCAGCACCAGGTCGACGGTCCCCGGTGGCCGGTCGACGACCCGCCCGCCCGCGGCCCGCAGCGCGGCCAGCCCCTCCGCGTGCGCCCGGCCGGGGGCCAGCAGCAGCGCCGACACGGCGGCACCCCGCCGGGCCAGGTGCGCGCCGGCGAGGAGCGTGTCGCCGCCGTTGTCGCCGGAACCGACCAGCAGCAGCACCCGCGCGGCGTAGACGCCGCCCCGGTCGGCCAGCAGCAGCGCGCAGCGGCGGGCCAGCCCGGCCGCCGCGCGCTTCATCAGCGTCCCGGGCGGCAGCGTGGCCATCAGGCCCGCCTCCGCAGCGCGTACGTCCGCGACCCGCCACACCGATCTCATGCCACCCCGTCCCGTCCGACTCCCGGCGCGCCGCGAACCGGCACGCCCCCGATCACCGCTCCGCGACCACCATCGCCGAGGCGATCCCGCCGTCGTGCGACAACGAGAGATGCCAGCGGTTGACCCCGCGCTCGGTGGCCGCCGCCGCGACCGTGCCGGAGACGGTCAGCCAGGGCCGGCCGTCCGGGTCCGGCACGACCTCGCAGTCGTGCCAGCTCAGCCCGGCCGGGGCGCCGAGCGCCTTGGCGACCGCCTCCTTGGCCGCGAAGCGGGCGGCCAGCGACTCGGGCGAGCGCGGGTTGCCGGAGCGGGTGCACCGCTCGGCCTCCGTGAAGAGCCGGTCGGCGAGCAGCGGTGTCCGTGCCAGGGCCTTGGCGAACCGCTCGACGAGGACGACGTCGATGCCGACAGCGACGATCACCCGCTCACCCTACCGGCGCGGGCGGCCGCAGATTAGCCCTCGGCGCCGCGCGCGGCAACGCCTGTGGACGACGCGGCCGTACGCGGGCGGGCCGTCGTCCACAGGCCTCGCGCGGGGGTGTGGACGACGCCTAGCGTCGCGGCCGTCGATGTTTTCGCGAGGCGGGGGGCCGAGGATGACCGATGAGCCGTTGACCGTACGACCGGACGCGCTGCGCCGGGCCGCGCGCGGGCTCGACGACGACGCGTACCGGCTGGCGCACGGGCTGGCCGGGACGTCCGGGCTGGTGGTGCCGGCCCCGGAGTGGTCGACCGCGGCGGCGTCGGCCGGGCTGGAGTCGGCCGTGCACGCCTGGTTCGGCGGGCTCGGCGCCCGGGTGGCCCACACGGCCGGGGCGGTCCGTTCCGCCGCCGAGGCGTACGAGGCGGTGGACGACCGGGCGGCCGGTCGCCTCACCGCGCTGCCCCGGTGAACGCGCCGGCACCCCCGGCGCCGGCTCGGTCGGCCCCGGCCGGGCACGCGGCGCGCCCGATCCCGCCGGCGCCCCCGGCACGGCCGACACCGCCGGCGCGTCCTATGCCGCCGACGCGCCCGGCGCACCCCGCCGACCGCGCGGCGGACGTCGGCTACCGGCAGCTGTGGGCGGCCGATCCCGGCGCGTGGCGGGCGGCCGGAGTGGCCTGGCGGGGGCTGACCGGCCCGGTGGCGCGGCGGGCCGCCGAGCTGGCCGACGGCGCGGCGGTGCTGCGGTCCGGCTGGTCGGGCGGGGCCGGCGTCGCCGCCGACGCCCGGCTCGCGGCCCTGCGCACCGAGCTGACCGCCGTCTCCCCCGCCCTGGTCGAGGCCGACCAGGTGCTGGCCGAGTTCGCCGGCCGGCTGGCCGCCGCCAAGGCCCGGCTCGCCGCCGCGGTGGCCCGCGCCGACGCGGCCGGACTGCTGGTCGACCGGCAGGGCCGGGTCACCGCCGACCCCGCCCGCGCACCGGCGACCACACGCCCCGGGACGGGCGCGTCCGGAGCCGGCGCACCCGTGGTCCGCGCGCCCGGGGCCGGGACAGCCGGGGCCGGGACAGCCGGGGCCGGCGCGTCCGGAGCCGGAGCGTCCGGAGCCGGCGCACCCGGGGCCGGGGCGTCCGGAGCCGGAGCGTCCGGAGCCGGAGCGTCCGAGGTGGGCGCGGCGATCCGGGCGGCGCTGGAGCTGGCCGGTGCGGCCGACCGGGAGGCCGCGGGGCGGCTGGACGCGCTGGCCGGCGCCGCCCGCGCGGGGTGGGCCGAGCGGCCGCCGCCCGGCCGCCCGAAGGCCGGCGCCGACCCGGCCACCGTGCGGGCCTGGTGGGCCGGGCTCAGCCCCGCGCAGCGCCGGTGGCTCGTCGCGCACGAGCCGGAGCTCCTCGGCCGCCTCGACGGGGTGCCGGTGGCCGCCCGCGACCAGGCCAACCGGCTGCTGCTCGGGGCCCGGCGGGAGGAACTGCTGGCCGCGCGGCGACGGCTGCTGGAGCGGGTGCCGCGCGGGCCGGTCGAGCTGGCCGGGCTGTCGCGGATCGGGAAGTCCCTGGCCGGGCTGGACGCGCTGGCCGCCCGCCTGACGGGCGACGAGCAGCCCCGGGCGTACCTGCTGGGGCTGGGCACGGGCGGCGAGGGACGGGCGGTGGTGGCGCTGGGCAACCCCGACCGGTCGGCCCGGGTGCTGACCTACGTGCCGGGGATGACCGCCGGCCTGCACGACGTGCCCGGCGAGTTGGGCCGGGCGGCCCGGGTGCTGGGCCGCTGCGCCGCCCTCGCCCCTGAGGAGGAGGCCGCGGCGGTGCTCTGGCTGGACTACGACGCCCCCGACTTCCTGCACGAGGCGGCGTGGCCGGGCCAGGCCCAGAACGCCGGCCCGGCGCTGCACCGGTTCCAGGAGGGGCTGCGGGAGACCCACGACGGGCCGCCGGGCCGGCAGACCGTGCTCGGGCACAGCTACGGCTCGCTGGTGGTCGGCACGGCCGCCCGCGACCACGGGCTGGCCGCCGACGCGCTGGTCTTCGTCGGCTCGCCCGGGGTGGGGGTCGCGCACGCCGGCGAGCTGGGCGTGCCGCCCGGGCAGGTCTGGGCGAGCACCGCGCCGGACGACGTGATCCGGTGGGCCCGGCCGCCGGACGAGCTGGCCCGCCGGTCCCTGCTGGGCGCGTCACCGGTCGGCCCGGCGATCGGGGCGCTGCTCGGCGCGCCGGAGCGGGAGCTGTGGTTCGGGCAGGACCCGTCCCATCCGGGCTTCGGCGGGCGTACGTTCCCCAGCGGCCGGCACGGCCACACGGGCTACTGGGCGCCCGACAACCCAGCCCTCGACGGGATGGCCCGGGTGGTGCTCGGCCGCTGACCCGCGCGACGCGGCGGGCCCCGCCCATGGGCGCGGGTGGACGGGGCCCGTCGTCGGGCGGCGCGGCCTACTCGACCGTGACCGACTTCGCCAGGTTGCGGGGCTGGTCCACGTCGTGCCCCCGGGCGGCGGCGATCTCGGCCGCCAGGACCTGCAACGGCACGGTGGTGACCAGCGGCGCGAGCAGCGTCGGCGTACGCGGCACGTAGATCAGGTGGTCGGCGTAGCGGACGACCGCCTCGTCGCCCTCCTCCGCGATCACGATGGTCCGGGCGCCGCGCGCGCGTACCTCCTGGATGTTGGAGACCACCTTGTCGTGCAGCATGCCCCGGCCGACCGGGGACGGCACGATGCAGATCACCGGGGTGCCCTTGTCGATCAGCGCGATCGGGCCGTGCTTCAGCTCGCCGGCGGCGAAGCCCTCGGCGTGCATGTACGCCAGCTCCTTGAGCTTGAGCGCGCCCTCCAGGGCCACCGGGTAGCCCACGTGCCGGCCGATGAAGAGCACGGTCGGCTCGGCCTTCAGGTCGCGGGCCAGCTCGCGGACGGGCTCGATCCGGTCCAGCAGCTCGCGCAGCTTGCCCGGCATCTCCTGGAGCTGGGCGACCACGGCGGCCACCTCGTCGGCGAACTTGATGCCGCGCACCTGGGCCAGGTGCAGGCCGATCAGGTAGCAGGCGACGAGCTGGGTGAGGAACGCCTTGGTGGACGCGACGGCGATCTCCGGCCCGCCGTGGGTGTAGAGGACCGCGTCGGACTCCCGGGGGATGGTGGAGCCGTTGGTGTTGCAGATGGCCAGGACGCGGGCCTTCTGCTCCTTCGCGTGCCGCAGCGCCATCAGGGTGTCCATCGTCTCGCCGGACTGCGAGATCACCACGATCAGCGTGGACCGGTCGAGGACCGGGTCGCGGTAGCGGAACTCGCTGGCCAGCTCCACCTCGCACGGGATCCGGGTCCAGTGCTCGATGGCGTACTTGGCGACCAGGCCGGAGTGGTACGCGGTGCCGCAGGCGACGATGAAGATCTTGTCGACGTCGCGCAGGTCCTGGTCGCTGAGGCGGACCTCGTCGAGCATGATCTCGCCGGAGTCGGTGAGCCGGCCGAGCAGCGTGTCGGCGATGGCCTGCGGCTGCTCCTCGATCTCCTTGAGCATGAACCAGTCGTAGCCGCCCTTCTCGGCGGCGGAGGAGTCCCAGTCGATGTGGAAGTCCTTGCCGCTGGCGGGCTGGCCGGCGAAGTCGGTGATCTCGATGGTGTCGCCGGTGATCAGGACGATCTGGTCCTGGCCCAGCTCCACCGCCTCCCGGGTGTGCTCGATGAACGCGGCCACGTCGCTGGCCAGGTAGTTCTCCCCGTCGCCCCGCCCGACGACCAGCGGCGAGTTGCGCCGGGCGCCGACCACCGCGCCGGGCACCGCGGCGTCGACGGCGAGCAGCGTGAACGCGCCCTCCAGCCGCTGGCAGACCACCCGCATGCCGGCGGCGAGCAGCTGCGGCCCGTCGGGGTGGCCGGCGGCGCGCAGGTCGGCCAGCGCGGCGGAGAGCAGGTGCGCGGCGCACTCGGTGTCGGTGTCGCTGGTGAACTGGACGCCGTCGGCCTCCAGCTCGGTGCGCAGCTTCGCGAAGTTCTCGATGATGCCGTTGTGGATCACGGCGACGCGGCCGTCGGGGGCCAGGTGCGGGTGGGCGTTGCGGTCGGTCGGGCCGCCGTGGGTGGCCCAGCGGGTGTGCCCGATGCCGGTGGTGCCGTCGCCGATGCCGATCGGGCTGGCCGCGCAGGACGTGGGATCCTCGGCGGCCCGCTCGGAGAGCACCTTCTCCAGGTTGGCCAGCTTGCCGGCCTTCTTCTCGGTCAGCAGCGCGCCGTCGCAGACGATGGCGACGCCGGCCGAGTCGTAGCCGCGGTATTCCAGCCGCCGCAGTCCGTCGAGCACGATGCCGAGCGCCGGGCGCGCGCCGGCGTAACCAACGATTCCACACATGTCCCGCAGCCTAACCTAGTTCCACTCATCGCGCGTGCGCGAAAGCCGGGTAAACGATCACCCAACTTGAGCGATCGGAGGGGAAGCGGCACTCTCCGTGACATAGCTCCGCTGGGCGACGGTGCTGCCGGCGACGGTCCCGGGCGGTCGGGGCCGCCGTCGGCAGGGGTTGAAGCCGCGCCGGGAGTCCGTAGGCTGGCGGGCGTGACGACCGCCGACGTGGATCCGCTGGTGGCCCGGATGCGCCCGTTCGGGACGACCGTCTTCGCCGAGATGTCCGCCCTCGCCGTGCGCACCGGCGCGGTCAACCTCGGTCAGGGCTTCCCCGACACCGACGGTCCGCCGGAGATGCTGGCCGCCGCCGCGGAGGCGCTGCGCACCGGGCAGAACCAGTACCCGCCGGGCCCGGGCGTCCCGGCGTTGCGCGCGGCGGTGGCGGCGCACCAGCGCCGGTTCTGGGGGCTGGAGTACGACCCGGACGGCGAGATCGTGGTGACGGCGGGCGCCACCGAGGCGATCGCGGCGGCGATCCTCGGGCTCTGCGAGCCGGGCGACGAGGTCGTCTGCTTCGAGCCCTACTACGACTCGTACGCCGCCTCGATCGCCCTGGCCGGCGCGGTCCGGCGCCCGGTCACGCTGCGTCCCGCCGCCGACGGCCGGTACGCCTTCGACCCGGCCGCCCTGCGCGCCGCGTTCGGCCCGCGCACCCGCCTCGTGCTGCTCAACTCCCCGCACAACCCCACGGGCAAGGTCTTCACCCCCGACGAGCTGGCACTGGTCGCCGAGCTGTGCCGGGAGCACGGCGCGTACGCGGTGACCGACGAGGTGTACGAGCACCTGGTCTTCACCGACGCGTCCACCCCCCACGTCCCGCTGGCCACGCTGCCCGGCATGCGGGAGCGGACGCTGCGCATCTCGTCGGCCGGCAAGACGTTCTCCTGCACGGGCTGGAAGGTCGGCTGGGTGAGCGGGCCGGCGACGCTGGTCTCGGCGGTGCTGCGGGTGAAGCAGTTCCTCACCTTCGTCAACGCCGGGCCGCTCCAGCCGGCGGTCGCGGTGGCGCTGGCCCTGCCGGACGACTACTTCGCCGACTTCCGCGACGGCATGCAGGCCCGCCGCGACCAGCTCGTCGGCGGGCTCACCGACGCCGGGTTCGAGGTGCTCCCGCCGGAGGGCACCTACTTCGTCACCGCCGACGTCGGCGCGCTGGGCGGGCGGGACGGGGTGGAGTTCTGCCGGTCCCTACCCGAGCGGTGCGGGGTGGTAGCCGTGCCGACGCAGGTCTTCTACGACGACGCCGAGGCTGGTCGGCACCTGATCCGCTTCGCCTTCTGCAAGCGCCCCGAGGTGCTGACCGAGGCCGTCATCCGGCTGCGTCGGCTGTCCGCGACCTGAGCCTGCCGCGACCGGCCGCGCGGCGCCGTCCGCGGGTCGGGTCGGGTCGCGTCGGGCAACGCGTGCGCCTGAGCGTCAGCCGGCCGCCCGGGTCGGGCCGGTCCCCCGCTCCGGCGGCGCCGCCTCGGAGCGGGGCGCCCGGAGCCGGGCGAGCGCCGCGCCGCCGTCGGCGAGCAGCACCTGCTCGGCGTCGTCGACGAAGGCCAGGTCGGCCTCGACGTGTCGACTCGCCGCCGAGAGCAGCAGGCCGACCACGGGGTCGTCGGCCCGGCGGCGCAGCCCGTCGAGGTTGCGCAGCTCCCGCATCAGGTGACCGCGCTGGTTGCCGAGCACCGTGCGTACGGTGGCCGGCTCGCCGGAGCGGGCCGCGGCGGTCACCTTGAGGAAGAAGTCGTCCCGGAACCCGCCGCTGCGCGGGCTGGGCTCGCCGAGCCAGCGCGCCAGCTCGGCCCGGCCCTCGGGGGTGATCTCGTAGACCACCCGGTCGGGCTTGACCGGCTGGGGCTGCCGTTCGGCCACCACCAGGCCGTCGCGGGAGAGCCGGTCGAGGATCTGGTAGAGGTGCCCGATGTTGAGCGGTCCCCACTGCGGGCCGACCGCCTCCTCGAAGGCGCCCTTCAGCTCGTAGCCGTAGCTGGGGCCGCCGGCGAGCAGGGCCAGGACCGCGTGCTGTATCGCCACCGTCTACTCCGATCCGACCCGGGGGCTGACCGCCGCCGGGCCTTGCATTGTCACAATGTATCGCGCACAGTGTGCTCAGCACACGGGGAGGCGCGACATGTTCGGCATCATCTGGAGACAGCTTCGCGGCCGTGCGGGACGGTCGGTGGCGCTGCTGCTCGGCGTACTGGTGGCGACCACCGGGTTCGTCGTGCTGACCGGCGCCACCACCACCTCCCGCCTCGACGTCACGGGCTCCGTCGAGCGGAACACCGAAGCCGCCTACGACATCCTGGTCCGCCCGAAGGGCACGCGTACCCCGCTGGAGGCCGAACGCCGGCTGGTCCAGCCCAACTACCTCTCCGGCCTCTTCGGCGGCATCACCACCGCGCAGTACGACCAGGTGAAGGCGGTCACCGGGGTGGACGTCGCCGCCCCCATCGCGATGCTCGGCTACTCCACCGCCCCGGTGCCGACCCCGCTGGACCTGACCGACGCCGTCGACCGCTCGCTCGACCGGCAGGTCATCCGGATCGACCCGCGCTTCGTCGCCGAGCGCGGCCTCTCCACCGCCCCGGGCCGCGCCCGGTATCTGTACGTCACCAAACACCCGGTCATCCATGCCCGCAACGACCTGGTCTCCAGCTCCGACGCCACCACCTACACCGACGGCCGGCGCTACCCCTGGCACGACCAGTGTGGTGCCTCCCCGCGCGAGGTCCTGCCCGACGGCCGCACCCACTCGATCTGCGACCCGCGGTACGCCATGGGCAGCATGGGCGCCTACTCGGAGCGGGAGGACTGGACCGTGATGCCTGTGCGGCTGCTGCCCGACGGCCGGTTCGAGGCCCACGCCAACGTCCTCGCCGACGGCGAGGGTCACGGCCCGGGTGACGTGACCACCTCGGACCGGCTCCGCATCCGGACCAACCTGACCGTGCCCTTCCTGCTGGCTGCGGTGGACCCGGCCGCCGAGGACCGACTCGTCGGCCTCGCCGGTACGGTGGTCGAGGGGCGGGCGCTCCGTCCCGACGACTCGGTCATCGCTGGCCGTGAGGCGGGCGGATCCACCGTCCCGGTCCTCACGACCAGCCGCCCCTTCCTCGACGAGGAACTGCGCGTCGACGTCACGCGGCTGCCCGCCGCGCGCCCCGCCGGCGTGCCGTTGGCCGATCTGGAGCGGGAACTGCGGCGAGGACCGGCGACCCCCGCCGGGAAAGCCAGCGCCGACGTCGTCTCCGGCTGGCGTTCCCAGTTGGCCGAGGGCCTCACCCCGACCGGCTGCTGCTTCGGCCAGCTTCAGGACATCGTGCAGGCCAGGCCCGCGGAGTACGACCGCCTCCCCGACGGCACCCTGCGGGTCCGTCCGGTCCCGCCGGCCGCCCCCGGACTCTACGGTGGACACCAGGACTTCAACCCGTTCCCGCGTCCCTGGCTGACGGAGGACGTCGGCGCCCGCCCGCTACGCGAGCTGTCGCTGAAGAAGTCGACCCCCAAGAAACCCCTCTGGCGCCATTGGCGGGCGGTGGGGGTCTTCGACCCGCAGAAGCTGACCGGGTTCAGCGACCTGGGCAAGGTCCCGCTGGAGACGTACGAACCGCCGCGGGCCGCCGGCGCCGACGCCGCCAGCCGGGACGCGCTGGGCGGGCGACCGCTGGAGCCGAGCGGCAATCCCGCCGGCTACCTCACCGCCCCGCCGCTGCTGCTGACCAGCCTCGCCAGCGTGCCGAAGCTGCTGGCGGGCGGTGGCAGTCCGCAACTCGCCGCCCCGATCAGCGCGATCCGGGTCCGGGTCGCCGACGTGGGCGGCTACAGCGACCGCGCCGCCGAACAGGTCCGGCTCGTCGCCGAGCGGATCGCCCAGGTCACCGGGCTCGACGTCGACATCACCCTCGGCTCGTCCCCTGCCCCGCAGGCCGTGGAGCTGTCCGCCGGGTCGTTCGGCCGGCCGGCGCTGCGGCTGACCGAGGAGTGGTCGGCGCTCGGGGTCGCCTCGGTGATCACGAAGGCGGTGGACCGCAAGAGCGTCGCGCTCTTCGTACTGGTGCTGGTGGTCTGCGCGCTCTTCCTCGGCAACGCGGTCGCCGCAGCCGTCCGGGACCGCCGGTCCGAGCTGGCGGTGCTCGCCTGCCTGGGCTGGCCGGCCCGGCGGATCGGCGCGCTGATCCTCGGCGAGGTGGCCGCCCTCGGGCTGGCCGCCGGTCTGCTCGCGCTGGCGCTGGCCGTACCACTGGGGGCCGCGCTCGGCATCGACGTGGGGTGGCGGCGGGCGCTGCTGGCCGTGCCGGTGGCACTGCTGCTGGCGCTGGTCGCGGGCCTGACGCCGGCCCTGCGGGCAGCGCGCGCCCACCCGGCCGCCGCGCTGCGCCCGGCGGTGACGACGGCCCGGTGGGTACGCCGGCCGCGCACCCTGGTCGGCCTGGCCATGGCCAACCTGGCCCGCACGCCCGGCCGCACCCTGCTCGGGGCCGGTGCCCTGGCCATCGGGGTCGCCGCGCTGACCCTGGTCGCCGCCGCCGGGTACGCGTTCCGGGGTGCCATCGTCGGCAGCCTGCTCGGTGACACGGTGTCGCTGAGCGTGCGGGGCGCGGACACCATGGCCGCCGTCGCGACGGTGCTGCTCGGTGCCGCCGCGGTCGCCGACGTGCTCTACCTGAACATCCGGGACCGGGCCGCCGAGCTGGCCACCCTGCGCGCGGTCGGCTGGAGCGACGCCGCGCTGGGCCGCCTCATCGCCTACGAGGGCCTGGCCCTGGGTCTGCTCGGCGCGGTCGCCGGCGCCGGCCTCGGGCTGACCGGGGCGGCCTGGCTGGTCGGCGCCCTGCCCGGCACGTTGGTCGCGGTCGCCGCGTCGGTGGCGGCGGCCGGTGTCCTGGTCACCTCGGTGGCCGCCCTGGTCCCGGCCACGCTGCTGCGCCGGCTGCCGACCGCCCGACTGCTCGCGGAGGAGTGACGATGGAGACGACGACGGGCAGCACGGTCCGCATCGCCGGGCTGGTCCGGCGCTTCGGGGCCGGCCCGCAGCAGGTGACGGCGGTCGACGACGTGTCCCTGGAGATCCCGGCGGGGGCGGTGGTGGCGCTGACCGGGCCCAGCGGCTCCGGGAAGTCGACGCTGCTGCACATGATCGGCGCGATCGAGCAGGTGGACGCCGGCACGATCACCGTGGACGAGCAGGAGATCACCGCGCTCGGCCGGTCCGCCCTGACCCGGTACCGGCAGCGGGTCGGCTTCGTCTTCCAGCGCTACCACCTGCTGCCCGCCCTCACCGTGCTGGACAACGTTGTCGTGCCGGTGCTGCCCCGCCGGGGCCGGGCCGACCACGCCGCCCGGGCCCGGGAGCTGCTCGACGCGGTCGGCCTGGCCGGGCGGGAGCGGGCCCTGCCGGCCCAGCTCTCCGGCGGCCAGCAGCAGCGCGTCGCGATCGCCCGGGCGCTGATGGGCTCCCCCGGGCTGCTGCTCGCCGACGAGCCGACCGGCAACCTCGACTCGACCACCGGCGGGCAGATCCTCGACCTGCTGCTGGACCTGCGCGACCGGCACGGCATGACGGTCCTGCTCGCCACCCACGAGCGGGCGGTCGCCGCCCGGTGCGACCGGCTGATCCGCCTCGGCGACGGGCGGGTCGTCGAGGACGTGGACCTCACCGACGGCGAGGACCCGGAGGCCACCTTCCAGCGGGCCGCCGGCCTGCGCCTGTAGGCCGGCCGGGGGCCGATGCGAAAGGTCAGGCGGTCGGGCTGGCGGTGCGGACCTGCTCGGCGATGCGCTCGGCGACGCTTCGGGCGACCTGCTCGGTGGCCGCCTCGACCATGACCCGGACCAGCGGCTCGGTGCCGGACGGGCGCAGCAGCACCCGGCCGGTCTCGCCCAGCTCCGCCTCGGCCCGCTCGACCTCGGCCCGGACGGCGGGTGCGGCAGCGCCGACCGTACGGTCGCCGACGGGGACGTTGATCAGCACCTGCGGCAGCCTGGTCACCACGGCGGCAAGCTCCGCGAGCGACTTGCCGGTGGCGGCCAGCCGCGACATCAGGTGCAGCCCGGTCAGCACGCCGTCGCCCGTGGTCGCGTACGCGGGCATCACGATGTGCCCGCTCTGCTCGCCGCCCAGCGCGAGGCCGGACGCACGCAGCTCCTCCAGCACGTACCGGTCGCCGACCTTGGTCTCCAGGAGGCGGATGCCCTGCGCGGACATGGCCAGCCGCAGGCCGAGGTTGCTCATCACCGTGGCGACCAGGGTGTCGTCGGTGAGCGTGCCGGCCTCCCGCATCGCGAGCGCGAGGATCGCCATCACCTGGTCGCCGTCGACCTCGTCGCCGTCGGCGGACACCGCGACGCAGCGGTCGGCGTCGCCGTCGTGCGCGATGCCGAGGTGCGCGCCGTGCTCGACCACCGCGGCCCGCAGGGCGTCGAGGTGGTTGGAGCCGCACTCGTCGTTGATGTTGAGGCCGTCCGGCTCCGCGTAGATGGCGACGACCTCGGCCCCGGCCTCCCGGTACACCACCGGCGCCACCTCGGCCGCCGCGCCGTTGGCGCAGTCGACCACGACCTTGAGGCCGTCGAGGCGGTGCGGCAGGGTGCCGATCAGGTGCTGCACGTAGTGGTCCGCGCCGTCGAGCAGGTCGTGCACCCGGCCGACGCCGGCACCGACCGGCCGCTCCCAGGCGGTGGTGGCGTTCGCCTCGACGGCCGCCTCGATCCGCATCTCGATCTCGTCCGGCAGCTTGTGCCCGCCGGCGGCGAAGAGCTTGATCCCGTTGTCGGGCATCGGGTTGTGCGAGGCGGAGAGCATCACGCCGAGGTCGGCCTTGGCCTCGGCGGTGAGGAACGCCACGGCCGGGGTGGGCAGCACGCCCACCCGGACCACGTTGGCACCGGCGCTGGTGAGCCCGGCGACCACGGCGGCCTCCAGCATCTCGCCGCTGGCCCGGGTGTCCCGCCCGACCACGGCCAGCGGGGGATGGCTCCGGTCCGACTCGGCGAGCGTGTGGGCGGCGGCGACCGCCACCGCCAGCGCCAACTCAGGCGTGAGATCCGCGTTCGCCCGCCCGCGTACGCCGTCCGTGCCGAACAACCGGCCCATACCCGCCAACCTCCGATGAAACGGTCCAGGAAAGGCGAACGGCCGGGCCACCTCCCGTCGAGGGGAGGTGAACCCGGCCGTCCGTCAGAAGTACAACGCGCCGCTGATGATCAGCGCTTCGAGTACTGGGGAGCCTTACGGGCCTTCTTGAGGCCGTACTTCTTGCTTTCCTTGACCCGGGCGTCCCGGGTGAGGAAGCCGGCCTTCTTCAGCGCCGGACGGTCGTCCGGCTCGCTGACGATCAGGGCCCGGGCGATGGCCAGGCGCAGCGCGCCGGCCTGACCGGTGGTGCCGCCGCCACGCAGGTTGGCGATGACGTCGAAGGCCTCCGGCTTCTCGGCGGTGACCAGCGGGTCCTTGATCAGCTGCTGGTGCACCTTGCTCGGGAAGTAGGCCTCAAGGTCACGGCCGTTGCACGTGATCTTGCCGCTGCCGGGGACGATGCGCACCCGGACGATGGCCTCCTTGCGCCGACCCACGGTCTGGATCGGGCGGTCACCACGCGGCGCGCGGGCGACGGGCGCCGGCGCCTCGGTGGCCTCCTCGGGGGCAACCTCGGTCTCGGTGATGTCGGTCATGCTGTTTCCTTCGCCCGCGCTCACTGCGCGATCTGCTTGATCTCGAACGGCACCGGCTGCTGCGCGCCGTGCGGGTGCTCGGCACCGGCGTAGACCTTCAGCTTCTTGATGAGCTGACGGCCGAGCTTGTTGTGCGGGAGCATGCCCTTGACGGCCAGCTCGATGGCCCGCTCGGGACGCTTGGTCAGCAGCTCGTCGTAGCCGACCTGCTTCAGACCACCCGGGTAGCCGGAGTGGCGGTAGGCGACCTTGGTGTGACGCTTGTTGCCGGTCAGCGCGACCTTGCCCGCGTTCACGATGACGACGAAGTCGCCCGTGTCGACGTGCGGCGCGAAAGTCGGCTTGTGCTTGCCGCGCAGCAGCGTGGCGGCGTGGGTGGCCAGGCGGCCCAGCACGACATCAGAGGCGTCGATGACGTGCCACTGACGCTCGATCTCACCCGGCTTCGGGCTGTACGTACGCACAGGTATACCTTGTCTCGTCGTCGGTCTGGGGTCGCGCGCCGAGGTTACCGGGCGCGCACGAACGACCAAGCGTACCTCAGGCGGCACGCCTCTGGATGTCGTACAACAGCAGGCAACGATACCCGCCGCCCCGTCGGCAGGTCAAAACGGGGTACGCCCCCGCCTGGCCCCCCGAGGATACATGGCGGCGGTCACACGCCGGCCAGCCGGCGCGGGCCCGGCCGCAGGTACACCAGCCAGGTCACCCCGAAACAGAGCGCGTACGCGACGATGAAGGCGACGTACGCCGCGTCCGCGCTGCCCCCGGTCAGGAACGACTGCCGGAAGGCGATGTTCACCAGCACCCCGCCGGAGGCCCCGACCGCCCCGGCGATGCCGATCACCGAGCCGGTCATCCGCCCGGCCCGGCGCTGCGCCGCGACCGCCTCCCGCCGACCGGCGGCCACCTCCGCCGTCGCCCGGGCCCGGAAGATCGCCGGGATCATCTTGTAGGTCGAGCCGTTGCCGATGCCCGAGAAGACGAAGAGCGACAGGAAGCCGAGCAGGTAGAGCCCGAACGACCGCTCCCGGGCGGCGTACAGCACCAACGAGGCGCCGGCCGCCATCGCGACGAAGTTCCAGAAGGTCACCCGGGCCCCGCCGAGGCGGTCGGCGAGGTGCCCGCCGACCGGCCGGATCAGCGAGCCGACCAGCGGGCCGAGGAAGGTCAGCCAGGCGGCGTCGACCGGGGTCGGGAAGCGCTCGGCGAACTGGAGCTGGAGCACCTGGCCGAAGGCGAAGCAGAAGCCGATGAACGAGCCGAAGGTGCCGACGTAGAGCAGCGACATGATCCAGGTGTGCGGGTCGCGGGCCGCCTCGCGCAGCGCGCCGGGCTCGTTGCGCGCCCCGGAGATGTCGTCCAACCCGCGCGCCGCGGCGAGCGCGGCCAGCACGATCAGCGGCAGGTAGACCGCCGGCACCAGCCGGGGGTACGCGGCCCCCGCCGTCGCCAGCACCGCCAGCCCGACCAGCTGCACCGCAGGGACGCCGAGGTTGCCGCCGCCGGCATTGAGCCCGAGCGCCCGGCCCTTGAGCCGCTGCGGGAAGAACAGGTTGATGTTCGCCATCGAGGAGGCGAAGTTGCCCCCGCCCACGCCGGTCAGGCAGGCCAGCACCATCAGGGTGGAGTAGGAGACGCCGGGCTCCAGCAGCACCGTCATCGGCACGGCCGGGACGAGCAGCAGCAGCGCGCTGACGATCGTCCAGGTCCGCCCGCCGAAGCGCGCCACGGCCAGCGTGTAGGGCAGCCGCAGCGCCGCCCCCAGCGCAGCCGGCACGGCGGTGAGCAGGAACTTCCCCGCCGGGTCGATGCCGTACTCGGGGCCGAGGAAGAGCACCGTCACCGACCAGAGGCTCCACACCGAGAAGCCCACGTGCTCGGCGAAGATCGAGACCCAGAGGTTGCGGCGGGCGACCGGCGCCCCGGTCGTACGCCAGAACTCGGGGTCCTCGGGCCGCCAGTCGTCGATGCGGTGCCGGCGGCCGACGGCCGGCGGAACGGCCTCGGCCGGGGGTGTGGTGGGGGCCAGTGTGCTCACGGCGACTCCTCCTCGTCGGGTGCGACCTGGAGGAACGCTAGGAATCCGGGATTACCCCGGGGTGCCCGTCGCGGGTCGGGCAGGAAACGGAGATTGCACCGGGGGCGGATGCCGCCGGTGAGATGTCAGAGTTCCTGGAGGATGCGCAGCGCCCGGCCGACCCTGAGCATGGTCCCGGTGTCGGCGACGTCCACGCACTCGGTGAACCACTTCTTCATCGGCGAGGAGATCCGGTCGGGCATCACCACGTACGCGCCCATCGGCACCGCCAGGGGCGAGTCGCGCAGCAGCGCCTCCTCGACCACCTCGACGACGATCACGATCGGCACGTCGGTGGAGTTGTAGACGTCGGAGCTGATCACCAGTCCGAGCCGTTCCCGGGCGCCGTCGATGCGCCAGACCTCGCCCCTACGCAGCACGCGGGCGCCCGCCGAAGAGCGCGTCGTCGACCATGCCCACCTCGCGGGCGTCGGCGAGGGCGGCGGCTTCGAGGTCGAGCCCGGCCCGGCCGACGGCGGCGGCGTGCGCGGTGAAGACCTCGCGCAGCGCCTTCTCCCGGGCCGCCTGGTCCATCCACGCCGACAGGGAGAGCCCCTCGCGCTTCGCGAACCGCCGGGCCTCCTCGATCGTCTCGTCCGAGAACGACAGGGTCACCTTGGCAGTCATGCCGTGGAGACTACCCAGCGGTATGACCGGCAGTCATCCCGCTCACCGCCGACCGCCCAACCCGACAAAGCCCCCAGCCCACCCGTCGCGCCAGCCCGTCACGGCGCCCGGTCGACAGCACCACCCTGCGCGCGCCCGGCCCCCTGCGGGTGAGTGGGTGAGTGGGCGCTGTCGAGCTGCCCCATCCGTGCGACCAGCGGAGCCGGTCACCGCTCCATCGGCGGGGACAGTTCGACCGCACCGTCGTCCACGCCGTCGAGCTTGCGGTTTCGGCCCCTCCACACGGGCGGAAGGGAGCTTGTCTCGATGCAGCAAGCGCAAGGTGGATGAGAGGCCGGGCGGGTGCCGGAGATGTCGCCGGCCGAGGCGGCAGGAGCCGCCCGGTCACAAGGCGCGCCACGGGTGGTGCAGACGGTCGTCAAGCGCGGCCACCGCCTGCGGCGGGTCACTGCCCCGTCCGTAGGGGCAGCTCGACAGTCACGCACCTCCACACCCCCGCCCCCGCGGCCACCCGGTCAGCCAGCCGGCTCGGCGTCGGGTGCCCGACGGCCGCCGAACACGGCGAACCGCCACTGCTTGAAGAAGCAGTCGACGTCGACCAGGCCGGCCTCGGCCAGCCAGCGGCACTGCGCGGCGACCGGCGCCGGCCGGTCGTACGCCATCCGGCCCTCGGCGGCGGCGATCTCGTCGGCGTCGGAGCCCAGCGCGGCGACCTGCCCCAGCCACACCTCGTGGTACCGCCGGTCCAGCGCGGGGGTGGGGCCGGCGACCTGCTCGGCGTTGACGAAGACGCCGCCGGGGGCCAACGCCGCCGGCAGCCGCCGGTAGAGCTCGCGCTTGCCCGCGTCGTCGAGGTGGTGGATGGCCAGCGCGCTGACCACGGCGTCGTAGCGGCCGGCGGGCAACTCCCCCGCCAGGTCGGCCCGGACCGTCCGGTGCGCGAGGCCGCGGGACCCCAGGTGCTCGGCGGCGACGGCGAGCATGGCCGGCGCGGCGTCGACCAGGGTCAGCCGGACGCCCGGCACCGCCGCCGCGAGCAGCAGCGACAGCAGCCCGGTGCCCGCGCCCAGGTCCAGCACCTCCGGGGTACGCCCCGAGGCGAGCGCGGCCCGCAGCGGCGGGGCGGCCACCTCGACGGCGGTGCCGTAGAAGGCGTCGAAGCAGGGCACCAGGCGCCGTCGGGCCTCGTCGTAGCTGCCCGCCACCGCGTCGAAGGCCTCGGCCACGTTCATCGCGCCTCCCAAATAACAGGATTGTTGTCTCATATTGTAAACGTCAGCCGGCCCGGTGCCCGCGTGCGGTGTGAGCGGCTCTTGACAGGACCGAAACAGACGGGACCCGGACCGGAAATCGCCCCCCGGCACGCTTTGCCGACATGACAGACGGTGCACACGCGGCGACCGGACCGGGGCGGACGCCCCGGGAGGTGGCGACGCACTGCCCGTACTGCGCCCTCCAGTGCGGGATGACGCTGCGCGAGGAGGCCGGCCGGGCGACGGTGCTCCCCCGGCAGTTCCCCACCAACCGGGGCGGCCTCTGCCAGAAGGGCTGGACCGCCGCCGAGCTGCTCGACCACCCCGAGCGGCTGACCACCCCGCTGCTGCGGGACCCGGCCGGCGAGCTGCGCCCGGCGAGCTGGGCCGCCGCCCTCGACCGGATCGTCACCGGCCTGCGCGCCGTCCAGCAGGGACACGGCCGCGACGCGGTCGCCGTCTTCGGCGGCGGCGGACTCACCAACGAGAAGGCGTACGCGCTGGGGAAGTTCGCCCGGGTGGCGCTGCGGACGAGGCACATCGACTACAACGGACGGTTCTGCATGTCCTCGGCGGCGGCGGCCGGGATGCGCGCCTTCGGCATCGACCGGGGCCTGCCGTTCCCGCTGGCCGACCTGGGCCGGGCCGACACGCTGCTGCTGGTCGGCGCGAACCCGGCGGAGACCATGCCCCCGCTGGTGCGTTGGCTGACCGCGCAGCGCGAGCGCGGCGGCCGGCTGATCGTGGTCGACCCCCGGGTCACCGCCACCGCCCGGCAGGCCGACCTGCACCTGCAACCCCTGCCCGGCACCGACCTGGCGGTGGCGAACGCGCTGCTGCACATCGCGCTCACCGAGGGCTGGGTCGACCGCGACTACGTGGCCGCCCGTACCACCGGCTTCGAGGCGGTCCGCCGCGGCGTGGCCGGCTGGTGGCCGGCGCGCGCCGAGGCGCTCTCCGGGGTGCCGGTGGCCGACCTGGAGGCGACCGCCCGGGCCCTCGGCACCGCCGAACGCGTGATCATCCTGACCGCGCGCGGCGCCGAGCAGCACGCCAAGGGCGTCGATACCGTCACCGCCTTCGTCAACCTGGCGCTCGCCCTCGGGCTGCCCGGCCGCCCCGGCTCCGGCTACGGCTGCCTGACCGGGCAGGGCAACGGGCAGGGCGGACGCGAGCACGGGCAGAAGGCCGACCAGCTCCCTGGCTACCGCAGGATCGACGATCCGGTCGCCCGGGAGCACGTCGCCGGGGTCTGGGGGGTGCCGGCCGAGGAGCTGCCCGGGCCGGGCGTGCCGGCGTACGAGCTGCTGGACTCGCTGGGCACGCCCGCCGGGCCGAAGGCGCTGCTGGTCTTCGGCTCCAACCCGGTGGTCTCCGCGCCCCGGGCCGCCCGGATCGAGGGCCGGCTCCGCGACCTCGACCTGCTCGTGGTCGCCGACTTCCTGCTCTCCGAGACCGCCGCGCTCGCCGACGTGGTGCTGCCCACCGCCCAGTGGGCCGAGGAGGACGGCACGATGACCAACCTGGAGGGCCGGGTGCTGCGCCGCCGCGCACTGCGCCCGCCGCCGCCCGGCGTCCGTACCGACCTGGAGATCCTCGCCGACCTCACCGCCCGCCTCCGGGGTCGTGCCGGTGGAGGGGACGCCACCGATCCGCGGGTCGTGTTCGCGGAGCTGCGCCGGGCCTCGGCCGGCGGGATCGCCGACTACGCCGGGGTGAGCTGGGAGCGGATCGACGAACGCGACGGGGTGTTCTGGCCCTGCCCGGCCGAGGACGGCCCGGACACCCCCCGGCTCTTCGCCGACCGCTTCCCCACCCCCGACGGGCGGGCCCGGTTCCACGCCGTGGAGCACCGGCCGGCGGCCGAGGAGGTGTGCGCCGAGTACCCGCTGCACTTCACCACCGGCCGGGTCCTCGCGCAGTACCAGTCCGGCACCCAGACCCGCCGGGTCGCCGCGCTGCGCCGGGCAGCCCCGGACGCGTTCGTCGAGCTGCACCCCGACCTCGGCGCGCGGCTGGGCGTCGGCGACGGCGAGCCGGTGCGGGTGGTCTCCCGTCGGGGCGAGTTCTGCGCGCCCGCCCGGTTCAGCACCGCGATCCGGCCGGACACCGTCTTCGCGCCGTTCCACTGGGGCGGCGCCGCGCGGGCCAACTCGGTCACCAACGACGCCGTCGACCCGGTCTCCGGGATGCCGGAGTTCAAGATCTGCGCCGTCCGACTGGAGAGGGTGGGCGAACCGTGAGCGAAAACGTCGTGATCGTCGGGAACGGGATGGCCGGTTCGCGGCTGGCCGGCGAGCTGCACGCCCGGGGCGGGGACCGGAAGGTCACCGTGCTCGGTGCGGAGCCGCACCGGGCGTACAACCGGATCATGCTCTCCACCCTGCTGGCGGGCAAGGTCGGCGAGCCGGACGTGGAGCTGGCCGAGGCCGCCGGGCAGGGCGTCGACCTGCGTACCGGGGTGACGGTCACCGCCGTCGACCGCGCCGCCGGCACGGTCCACACCGACGACGGCGACCGCATCGCGTACGACCATCTGGTGCTCGCCACCGGCAGCCGGGCCGTGGTGCCGCCGCTGCCCGGGCTGGACGGGCCCGGGCTGCCGGCGCGGGTGGTGCCGTTCCGCACGCTTGACGACTGCCGCCGGATCCTCGCCGTGGCCGGCGGCGCGCGCAGCGCCCTGGTGCTCGGCGGCGGGCTGCTCGGGCTGGAGGCGGCCCGCGGGCTCGCCGCCCGGGGCCTCGACGTCGGGGTGGTGCACCCGGTGCCGTACCTGATGGAGCGGCAGCTCGACCCGGCCGGCGCGGCCGTCCTGGCCGGCACCCTCGCCGGCCTCGGGGTCACCACCCACCTGGCCGTGTCGGCCACCGGGGTGGTCGCGGACGACGACGGGGTACGCCTCGACCTGGCCGACGGCCGGTCACTCACCGCCGACCTGCTGGTCCTCTCCTGTGGGGTACGCCCCGACACCGCCCTCGCCCGCGCGGCCGGGCTGGCCGTGGAGCGGGGCGTGGTGGTCGACGACCGGCTGCGCACCAGCGACCCACGGATCTCGGCGATCGGCGACTGCGCCCAGCACGACGGCAACCTCACCGGGCTGGTCGCCCCCGCCTGGGCGCAGGCCCGGGTGGTGGCGCAGGTGCTCACCGGGGAGGAACCGCAGGCCCGCTACCGGCCCCGGCCGGCGGTGACCCGGCTCAAGGCGGCCGGCATCGACCTCGCCGCCATGGGCGACCCGGGTGACGGCGGGACCGGCGAGGAGCTGACCTTCGCCGACCCGTCCCGGGGCACGTACGCCCGGCTGCGCATCCACGACGAGCGGCTGACCGCCGCGATCCTGCTCGGTGACAACCCGGCGGTCGGCACGGTCATCCAGCTCTTCGACCGGGGCCAGCCGGTGCCGGCCGACCGGCGCTCCCTGCTGCTCGGCCGGGCGTTCGGCGCGGCGGCAGCGGCACCGGCCGCGACCCCGGCGCTGATGCCGGACGCGGCGACCGTCTGCCAGTGCAACGACGTCAGCAAGGGAGCGCTGGTGGGCTGCTGGCGTGCCGGGGCCCGGACCGTCGACGCCGTGGTCGACGCGACCCGGGCCGGCACGGGGTGCGGCGGCTGCCGGGACGCGGTCGCCGGCATCGTCGGCTGGTTGTCCGAGGTGGATTCGGCGGAGGTGGCGCGATGAGCGAGCAAAGCGAGCGAATCATCAGGCTCAGTGCGGTGAAGCCTCATGACGGCACGCAGCGGAGCGGAGGGCCGTCATGAGCGAGCAAAACAGCAGGCTGGTGGTCGTCGGCAACGGCATGGTGGGGCAGCGCTTCGTCGACGCGCTGCGCGCCCGTGACCCCGAGGGGCGGTGGCGGGTCACCGTGCTCGCCGAGGAGAGCCGCCCGGCGTACGACCGGGTGCGGCTCTCGGCGTTCTTCGACGGCGTGGGCGCCGAGGAGCTGAACCTGCACACCCCCGACGACGGGGTGGAGCTGCGCCTCGGCGAGCCGGCCACGGCGATCGACCGGGAGCGGCGGCTGGTGCGTACCGCGACCGGCGAGCACCCGTACGACGCGCTGGTGCTGGCCACCGGCTCGTCCGCGTTCGTGCCGCCGGTGGCCGGCGCGTCCCTGCCCGGGGTGTTCGTCTACCGGACGCTTGACGACCTGGAGGCGATCCGGGAGCACGCGGCGGGCCGGCGGACCGGGGCGGTGATCGGCGGCGGGCTGCTCGGGCTGGAGGCGGCGAACGCGCTGCGGCTGCTCGGGCTGGACACCAGCGTGGTGGAGTTCGCGCCGCGGCTGATGCCGGTGCAGGTGGACACGGCCGGTGGCGCGATGCTCCGGCGGTACGTCGACGAGCTGGGCGTGACCACCCACCTGGGCGTGGCCACCACCGCGATCCGGTCCGGCCCGGACGGCACGGTCGCCGGGCTGGAACTGGCGGACGGGACCGTGCTCGACGCCGACCTGGTGGTGGTCGCGGCGGGCATCCGGCCCCGCGACGAGTTGGCCCGGGCGGCCGGGCTCGCCCTGGGCCCGCGCGGCGGCGTGCTGGTGGACGGCGCCTGTCGTACCGCCGACGAGCGGATCTGGGCGGTCGGCGAGTGCGCGGCGGTCGACGGCGTCTGCCACGGCCTGGTCGCCCCCGGGTACGCGATGGCCGAGGTCGTCGCCGACCGGCTAGTCGGCGGGGCGGCCACCTTCCCCGGCGCGGACACCGCCACCAAGCTGAAGCTGCTCGGCGTGGACGTGGCCTCGTTCGGCGACGCGCACGGCACCACGCCCGGCTGCCTCGACGTGACGTTCACCGACCCGGCCACCCGGGTCTACGCCAAGCTGGTCCTCTCCGACGACGCGCAGACCCTCCTCGGCGGGGTGCTGGTCGGCGACGCGAGCGCGTACCCGACGCTGCGGGCCAGCGTCGGCGGTCCGCTGCCCGGGCCGCCGCTGGCGCTGCTCGCCCCCGAGGGCGCGGCGGGCGCGGGCGCCGGCGCGCTGCCCGCCGCCGCGCAGGTCTGCTCCTGCAACGCGGTGACCCGCGCCGACATCGACGCGGCGATCGCCGGCGGCTGCGCGGACGTGCCGGCGCTGAAGGCGTGCACCCGGGCGGGTACGAGCTGCGGCTCCTGCGTGCCGATGCTCAAGCAGCTCCTCGACGCGGCCGGCGTGCGGCAGTCCACGGCGCTCTGCGAGCACTTCGACGCCAGCCGGCAGGAACTCTTCGACATCGTGCGCGTCCGCGGGATCCGCACCTTCTCGCAGCTCGTCGCCGAGCACGGCCGGGGTCGCGGCTGCGACATCTGCAAGCCGGTGGTCGCCTCGATCCTCGCCTCCCTCGGCACCGGCCACGTGCTGGACGGGGAGCAGGCGTCGTTGCAGGACACCAACGACCACTTCCTCGCCAACCTGCAACGCGACGGCAGCTACTCGGTGGTGCCCCGGATCCCCGGCGGCGAGATCACCCCGGAGAAGCTCATCGTGATCGGCGAGGTGGCCCGGGACTTCCAGCTCTACACGAAGATCACCGGTGGGCAGCGGATCGACCTGTTCGGCGCCCGGGTCGACCAGCTGCCGCAGATCTGGCGCCGGCTTGTCGACGCCGGCTTCGAGTCGGGCCACGCGTACGGCAAGGCGCTGCGCACGGTGAAGTCCTGCGTCGGCGAGACGTGGTGCCGGTACGGGGTGCAGGACTCGGTCGGGCTGGCGATCGCCCTGGAGCTGCGCTACCGGGGACTGCGCGGCCCACACAAGATCAAGTCGGCGGTGTCGGGCTGCGCCCGCGAGTGCGCCGAGGCACGCAGCAAGGACTTCGGCATCATCGCCACCGAGACCGGCTGGAACCTCTACGTCGGCGGCAACGGCGGCTTCCGGCCCCGGCACGCCGACCTCTTCGCCACCGACCTGTCGACGGAGGCGCTGGTCCAACTCATCGACAGGTTCCTGATGTACTACATCCGCACCGCCGACCGGCTGCAACGCACCGCCGCCTGGATCGAGGCGATGGAGGGCGGGCTGGACCACCTCCGCGCGGTGATCGTGGACGACTCGCTCGGACTGTGCGCCGAACTCGACGCCGCGATGGCCCGGCACGTCGACTCCTACTCCGACGAGTGGCGCGACGTGCTGGAGGACCCGGTCCGGCTGCGCCGGTTCGACTCGTTCGTCAACGCCCCCGGGGTGCCCGACCCGTCCATCACGTTCGCGCGCGAACGGGGCCAGCCGGTCCCGGTGGGCCGGGCACCGGCCGGCGAGGGCCGGCAGCCGGTCACGCTGGGCATGCCGGAGGTGCGGCGATGACCACCACGACGCCCCGACTGCCGGAGGTACGGCCATGACCGTCACGATGCCCAACCCGACGCGTACCTGGACGCCCGTCTGCCCGCTCGACCGGCTGGACTCCGACCGGGGCGTGGCCGCGCTCGTCGACGGCGTGCAGGTGGCCCTCTTCCGCACCGCCGACGGGCTGTTCGCCCTCGACAACCTCGACCCGGTCGCCGGGGCGTACGTGCTGTCGCGGGGGATCGTCGGCAGCCGGGGCGGGGTGCCGACGGTCGCCTCGCCCCTGCACAAGCAGGTGTACGACCTGCGCACCGGGGTCTGCCTGGACCTGCCCGGCGTCGCCGTGCCCCGGCACGACGTGCGCTGCCGGGACGGCCTGGTCGAGGTGCGGCTGCGACAGGAGGAGTGAATGCGCGACGAACTGGCGGGCTTCACCATCGGGGTGACCGCCGACCGCCGGCGGGACGAACTCGCCGCGCTGCTCCAGCGGCGCGGTGCCCGGGTGGTGATCGCCCCGGCCCTGCGGATCGTGCCGCTGGCCGACGACACCGACCTGCGGGAGGCCACCCGGGCCTGCCTGGACCGGCCGCCGGACGTCCTGATGGCCAACACCGGCATCGGCATGCGCGGCTGGTTGGAGGCGGCCGAGGGCTGGGGGCTGGCCGAGCCGCTGCGCGCCGTGCTGGCCGACGCGTACGTGGTGGCCCGGGGTCCCAAGGCGCGCGGGGCCATCCGGGCCGCCGGCCTGCACGACCAGTGGTCGCCCGACTCGGAGAGCTGCGACGAGGTGATCGAGCACCTGTGCCGGCGCGGCGTGGCCGGGCAGGTCGTCGCCATGCAACTGCACGGCGAGCGGCAGCCCGAGTGCACGCTGGCGCTGGAGGCGGCCGGGGCCACCGTGATCGAGGTTCCCGTCTACCGCTGGGCGCCGCCGACCGACCCGGCCCCGCTGCACCGGCTGATCGACCTGGTCGCCGGCCGGCTGGTCGACGCGGTCACCTTCACCTCCGCCCCGGCGGCCGAGGCGTTGCTGCGCGCCGCCGGGGACCGCTCCGAGGCGGTGCTGGACGCGTTCCGGGGCGACGTGCTCGCCACTTGCGTGGGCGCGGTCACCGCGGAGCCGCTGCTGCGGCGCGGGGTGCCGGTGAGCGCACCGGCACGGGCCCGGCTGGGCGCCCTCGTGCGGACCATCGTCGACGAACTGCCACGCCGGACGGTCACCCTGAAGGTGGCCGGTCACCTGCTCACGCTGCGCGGGCACGCCGCCGTGGTCGACGGCGAACTGCGTCCGCTCGCGCCGGCGCCGATGGCGGTGCTGCGGGCGCTGTGCGGCTCGCCGGGTCGGGTGCTGTCCCGGACCGCCCTGCTGCGTACGCTGCCGCGCGGCGCCGACGAGCACGCCGTGGAGATGGCGGTGGCCCGGCTACGTGCCGGGTTGCGCGCGCCCCGGGTGGTGCAGACGGTCGTCAAGCGCGGCTACCGCCTCCGGGTCGACTGACGCGACCCGGAGGCGGGAGCCGTCCCGATCAGCCGACCGGCGCCGGGTAGCCCCGGCCGTGCTCGGCCTCGAGGCGGAGCATGGCGTGCTCCACGACGGTCACCAGCACCTGCTTGACCGCGTCCCGGTGCCGGGCGTCGGTCAGCACCAGCGGCACGTCCGGCGAGATGGCCAGCGCCTCGCGGACCTCCTCCAGCTCGTACTGCGGCGCGCCGTCGAAGCGGTTCAACGCCACGACGTACGGCAGCCGACGGTTCTCGAAGTAGTCCAGCGGCGCGAAGGCGTCGGTGATCCGGCGGGTGTCCACCAGCACGGCCGCCCCCACGGCGCCCTTGATGATCTCGTCCCACATGAACCAGAACCGGGTCTGGCCGGGCGTGCCGAAGAGGTACAGGATCAGGTCCTCGGCCATGGTGATCCGGCCGAAGTCCATGGCGACCGTGGTGGTCTGCTTCCCCGGCACCTTGGACGGGTCGTCGATGCCGACACCGGCCGCGGTCATCACCGCCTCGGTTCTCAGCGGGGTGATCTCCGAGATCGCGCCGACCAGGGTCGTCTTGCCCACGCCGAAGCCACCCGCGACCACGATCTTCGCGGAGATGATTCCCCGGTTTCGGCGGGCCCCGGCGGGGTCATAGCCTGCGAAGTCCACTTAGCACCCTTCCAAGGATTTCCATCCGCTCCTCGAACCCCTCGGCGGGAGCGGCAGTGTGTAGCGTCAGCAGGCTCTCGGCCACCATGTCGGCGACCAGCACCCGGGTGACGCCCAGCGGCATCCGGGTGTACGCGGAGATCTCGGCCAGCGACTGCGCCCGGCCCTCACAAACGGTGGCGATGCGGTGCTTGTCGTGCCCCGCGAAGCGGGCCTCCGCAGCCTGGGTCGCGCTGGCCGTCAGGACCGCCTCCAGGGCGATGTCCATTCGGGCCTCGGTCCGGCCGCGAGTGACCGCGTACGGCCGTACCAGCGCACCACGTGGGTCCACGCGCCGTTGGTCCATCGACGATCACCTCCTCTCCCGGCCGGGCCCCTGGTCGGGCACCGGATCCTCTCGTTCCTGCGACGCACGGTCCGCGCGTCGCGCCCGCTAGGACCGCACCGCGTCCCGGGGCAGCGGCACCAGCGCCGCACCCACGCGCTCGACCAGCAGCGCCATCTCGTAACCCACCTGACCGACGTCGCAGCTGCGGGCCGCCAGCACGGCCATCGACGAGCCGTCGCTGATCGACATCAGGAACAGGTAGCCGCTGTCCATCTCGATGACCGTCTGGAGCACACCGCCGGCGCTGAACATCCGGGCGGCGCCCTCGGTCAGGCTGACCACGCCCGAGGTGATCGCCGCGAGCTGGTCCGCCCGGTCCGCGGGCAGGTCCCGCGAGGAGGCGAGCAGCAGCCCGTCGGCGGACACCGCCACCACGTGGGCGATCCCCGCCACGCTGTCGGCGAAGTTGGTGAGCAACCAACTCATGTCCTGCATGGCCGCTGGCCTGTTCATCGACTCGTCTCCTTGGTCGAGGTGCTGTCCTGGTCCGTGCCGGCCGCCCGGCCGCGCTGCACGCCGCGGTGGTAGGCCGACAACAGGCCCCGAACTTCGTCCGGGGTACGCCGGCTGCGGTCGCGGCCGCTCCGGGGCTCGATCCCGCCGGGCACGAGTTGTGCCTGCGGCTGCCGCTTGGGCAGCCCCGAGCGGGTGGTGCCGGCGGTGGCGGGGGCCGCCGCCCGGCTGGCCCGGGACCAGCCCTCGTCCGCCGCCGTGCGCCAGGCGTCCGTGTCGGACGCGGGCGCCGCCGGGGGCGGCTCCGCGACCGGAGCGGCGGGGGGCGCCGCGGGAGGCGCGGCGGGGGGTGTGTCCGGCGTGGCGGGTCGCGCCGCGGCCGGCGGGGTGTACGCCGGCGGTGCCGGCTGCACGGGCAGCGGAGCGGTGTCGGTGCTGCCCGGCGTACGCGTGGGCAGTCGGGGCGCGCGGGGCTGCGCCGGTGCCGGCTGGGCGGCGGCCGGCGTCCCGGCGGCGGGTGCTGCGGCGCTCGGCGCCCCGGCGGCCTGCTGGGCCGCGGCCGACTGGCTGAAGTCGGGGCGGGTGAAGATGGCCGTGGCGTCGTTACCGTGCGACCGGAACCACACCGCCTCCATCTCCCGGAAGATCGGCGCCTCGGCCGGCAGTTCGGCGCGCGGGGTGATCGGCGCGGCGGGGGCGGGCGGGGCCGTGGCGGCCAGGCCGGCCCCGAGGCCGCGGCCGGCGCCCGGGTCGGTGCCGAAGCCGGTCTCCCGGGCGGAGCCGGCGAACCCCGCCGACAGCCCGGTGGCCGGCGCGCCGGCGATCGGGCCGACCGGCAGCGCCGGCGCGCCCGGCGCTTGCGCGTCCCCGCCGGGGACGCGCTTGGGCAGCGCGTCGACCGTGGGGTACGCGACGGTCGGCGTACCGACCGAGGGGACTCCGCTGGCGAAGGCCGGCCGGGCCGGGGGTGCCGCCGGGGGCGGCGACGTCAGGCCGCCGGCCTGCACGGGGGCCGCGGTGTCCCGCGCCTGCTCCGGGGCCTGCCACGGCGTCGGGGCGGCGGACCGCCACTGGTCGGTGAGGGTGGCCGAGGCGGTACGTCCCGCGCCGGCCGGCTCGCCGAGGCCGGCCGGGGTGAGCGGGTTCTGCTCGACCGCGAGCGGCTGCCGGGGGCGGGTGATCTGCTGGTCCCGGCTGTGCACGGGCGGCAGCACCACCGTCGCGGCGGGGAGCGTCACCTGGGCGACGGTGCCGCCCTCCACGTTGCGGCGCAGCTCCACGCGGATGCTGTAGCGGGAGGCCAGCCGGCTGACCACGGCCAGTCCCATCAGCCGGAACGCCGCGACGTCGACGCTCGGTGGGGCGGCCAGTCGCCGGTTGAGCGAGTCGAGCTGGTCGTCGGTCAGGCCGAGGCCCCGGTCCTCGACCTGGATCAGGACGTAGTCCCGGATCCGTCGGGCGTCGGCGACCACGGTGGTGGTCGGCGGCGAGAAGCGGGTGGCGTTGTCGAGCAGTTCGGCGACGAGCCGCACCACGTCGTTGACCGCGTGCGCCGCCACCGAGATGTCGGTGTCGACGGTGCCGAACTCGATCCGGTTGTAGAGCTCCACCTCGGACTGCGCGGCCCGCAGCACGTCCACCAGCAGGGCGTCGTCGCGGCGCGGCACGGCCGAGTCGGCGCCGGCCAGGACGAGCAGGTTCTCGTCGTTGCGGCGCATCCGGGTGGCGAGGTGGTCCAGCTCGAAGAGCTGCGCGAGCCGCTTCGGGTCCTCCTCGCCGCGCTCGATCGCGTCCAGCTCGCCGATCATGCGGTCGACCAGGGTCTGACTGCGGCGGGCCAGGTTGAGGAACATCGCCGAGACGCTGGTACGCAGCGCGGCCTGCTCGGCCGCCACCCGGACCGCCTCGCGGTGTACGACGTTGAAGGCGAGCGCGACCTGGCCCACCTCGTCGCGGTTGTTGAGCTTGATCGGGTCGCGTACCTGCCGGACGATCTCCTCGACGCCGCCGTCGCCGACGTTGCCGACGTTCTGCAGCCGCTTGACCGCGTCCGGCAGGTCGTGGTTCGCCACCGAGAGGGCGCCCTCCCGCAGCCGGCGCAGCGAGTGGTTGAGCGAGCGGGCCAGCACCACGGCGAGGGTCACCGCGACGATGAGGGTCAGCAGCACCAGCCCCGTCTCGATGAAGGCCTGCCGGATGACGTCCGACCGGGCCTGGTCGGCCTGGCTGAGCAGGCGCTCCTGGAGCCGGATCTCGGCCCACCGCATGAGGTCGTTGACCGCGCCGATGGCGGCGGTGGCGTCCTGGGCGGTCACCGGCGAGGTCTGCCCGACCGAGCGGGTGAGGTCGGCGGCCACCCGGTCGGCGAGGGTCACCGCGTCGCCGGAGACCGTGCTGTCGACGAGGGCGCGCTGGGTCGGGTCGGCGGCCAGGGAGAAGGCGACCAGCGCCTCCTGCTGGCTGGTCAGCGTGGCCACGAAGGAGGAGAACTGCTCCTCGTCGAGCTGGCGGGAGAGAAGAGCGGTGTAGACGACCGACTGTTCCTCGGCGACGGCCGCCTTGGCGCGGGCGAACGCGGCGACCGCGCGCCGGGCGTCCGCGAGCCGCTCGTCACCGGGCAACTGGGCCAGCCCGTCGCCGTACGCGACCAGGTCCGTGATGATGATCCCGTAGCGCAGCGCCGCCTCGGCGACCGCCATCTGCTGGCGGTCCAGCACCTCCTGCCGGGTGCTGGCGAGCGTCTCCAGGTGCTCGTCGATGGTCGCCAGCCGCTCCCGTACGGCGGCCGGCACCTGGCCGACCCGTCCGCGCTCCGCCCGGTACGCCTCGACCCGCTCGTCGGTGCTGCGCACCCGCAGGTTGTAGGCGTCGGCCTTCTGCTGCGGCGTCGACAGGAAGGCGGCGGCGGCCATCCGCTCGGCGTGCAGGTCCTGCGTCAGCGCGGAGACGTCGATGGAGAGCGCCGTCAGCGCCCGGGCCTGGTTGGCGTCGAAGGTGTTCTCACCGATGGTGACGAGTCGGACCGTGGCCAACGCGAGCACCGCGGCGACCGGCACGACCAGGATCAGGGCGAGCTTGGAGCGGATCCGCACATCGCGGAGCCGGGGCAGCCGACGCCGCTTGGGCTGTTCGGTGTCGCCACTCGCGGGCAGGGTCGTCGGTCCGGTGCTCACGACATCGCCTCCGTCGTTTCTTCCACGCCTGCCCCGCCGACTCGCGCCCGGTGCAGCGGACTGCGCCACACGCGGCACGGCCGCGATTTCATCAGAACTGATCCTGTTTGGGAAGTCGCGGTGGGGTAGGAAACGGTCTGAGGGCTCGCATCCCGTGATCCGGTCAACTAATACCTTCAATTCTCCATGCCCGTGAACAGGGCATGTAACTCCAGAGTGGTCATCCGTGTCGTATTAGTAAGCGCTTGCAAACTTCCCGTTGCCCCACCATGTGGGATACGTGTCCCGAAACGCATCCGAGGCTCCGCTTGACCGCGGGGCCCGGCGTTGGCAAGGTTTTGCAGGCTTCGCGCACACCGTACGGCAGACCGATCCCGTTCCTCTACTGAGGACGGACAACCCGGCGGTGACCGGGTACCGCCCGGGCCGCATCTGGAGGACTGAGTTGAGCCCCATCCGCTCCGCGACCGCCGCGGCGCTCGCATCGGCCGTGCTGGCCACCACGCTCACCGGCTGCCAGTTCGGGGCGGACGAGCAGGACACGAGTCCCATCGTCATCGCCGCGGACCTCGAGCTCTCCGGCGCTGCCGCGCCCGTCGGCAAGGCGTACCAGCGGGCGCTGGAACTGAAGGTCGAGCAGCTGAACTCCTCCGGCGCGCTCAACGGCCGGAAGGTCGAGCTGCGGGTGAAGGACAACCGGTCGGACGCGAGCGAGTCGCTGCGCAACATCGGTGACTTCAGCGCTGATTCCCAAGTCAGCGCCATCATCATGGGCGGCTGCAACGAATGCGCCGTCGGCGCCGTCCGCACCATCAACGAGAAGCGAATTCCCACCATTGCGCTCGCCGCCTCCAGCGCCGTGTCCACCCCGGTCGCCGAACGGCGGTACGTGTTCAAGCTCTCCCCGAACGCGGCCGACAGCGCCGCCGCCCTCGCCGGCGAGATGCGCCGCAAGGGCGTCCGCAAGGCGGGCGTGCTGCACAGCGACGACGCCTACGGCCGCGAGGGGCTGACCGCGCTGCGCGCCGAGTTCGCGAAGGCCGGCGTCAAGCTGCTGCGCGAGGAGGCCGTGCGCACCACCGACACCGACGTCACCAAGCCGGTCGAGGGCCTGATCGGCAAGAAGCCGGACGCGCTTGTCGTCTGGACCCCGGCGGAACAGGCGACGCTGGCCGCCACCGCGGCCCAGAAGGCCAAGTTCGAGGGCGAGCTCTTCTTCGACGCGTCGGCGGCCGGCGACCTCTTCCTCGGTGCCGCCTCCGCGGCGACCGAACGCACCACGCTGGTCTTCACCCAGACCATGGTGATCGACGACGTCATCGCCACCACCCCGGCCAAGGCGGCCCGCCGCCAGTGGTTCCAGGACTACACCGCCCGCTTCGGCGGCTACAACGGATCCTCGTCGTTCGCCGCCGACGCCGTGCAGCTCATCGCCGACGCCGAACTCCGCTCGGGCCGCGAGCCCGGCGAGGTCGACCGCGACGGCATCCGGAACGTGCTGGAGACGACCCAGCTGGACGGTCTCTCCGGGCCGATCCGGATGACCCCGGACAACCACTCCGGCCTGATGCCGCAGGCCCTCACCACCCTGGTCGCGCGCAACGGACGCTGGCGCCTCGCGGGCTGACCGTCCGGTCGGTGGTGGACGGGATCCGGCGCACGGGACCGCGTCGGACCAGCGCGTCGGTGTGGCCCGCCGTACCTCGGCGGGCCACACCATCGACATTTCCGACGGGTCAGCGGGCCGACGTGGTGGCGCGGACCCACGGCAGGGCGAGCCGCTCGACCAGGGACAGTGCGCTGTAGAGCAGGATGCTCATCAGCGCGATCAGCACGATCGCCGCCCAGGCGGTCGCGGTGTCCCCCACGCCGTTGTACTGCAGGATCTGGTAGCCCAGCCCCGGCTTGTCGGAGTAGAACTCGCCGATCACCGCGCCGATCGCGGCCAGCGGCATCGCCACCTTGAGCCCGACGAAGATCTGCGGCAGCGCGGCGGGGAAGCGCACCTTGCGGAACGCCTGCCACCACGAGGCGTTCAGCGACCGGGCCAGCTCGGCCAGGTCGTTGGGGGTGGTGGTGAGACCGGTCGCCGTGGAGAGCACGACCGGGAAGAAGCAGAGCAGGAACACCATGGTCAGGATCGGCTTCGCACCCCAGCCGACCGAGACCACCAGCAGCGGCCCGAGGGCGATCTTCGGCACCGCGTTGACCGCCACCAGCAGCGGCGCGAACATCCGCTCGACGCGGCGGGATCCGGCCAGGGCCATCCCGATCAGCACCCCGGCCACCGCCGACAGCAGGAAGCCGACCACCGTCATCGTGGTGGTGACGCCCAGCGCCGGCATCAGCACGTCGGCGCCCGCGACCAGCGCCTGCCACACCGCCTGCGGCGGGGGCAGCGACACCGGGTGCACCAGTTGCAGGCCCGACGTGACCAGCCACCAGGCGGCCAGCGTGATCACCGCGCCGAGCAGCGGCAGCCCGACGGCCGCCGGGCGTACGCCGGAGCGGCGCGGGGCCGCGGGCCGGGGCGCGGGCTCCGTCCCGGTGCGGACGGACCGGGTACCGGTCGTCTCCGTCACGGATTCTCCTCTCCTGCCGGCCGGGCCGGCACGCGACGGGGGGGTGCGGTCCACCGGGTCGCCCCGGCCGACCGCACCCCCGTGCCACGGTGGGCGGCTGTCAGGCCTTCGGCGCGAGGCTGAAGTCGATGATCTGGTCGGGGGTGATGTTCTGCTTGAGCGCGCCGGCGCCCTGCAGGATCGCGATGCTCTTGGCGACCCGGCCGCTGTCCAGGGTGCCGAGCTGGGTGCCGGAGTTGCTGGAGCGCACGTAGCCGGCCATGAGCTGGAGCTCGGCGGCGGCCGCGGCCGGGTTGGCGGCGTCGACGTTCTTCTTCAGCAGCTCACCCGCCTCCTGCGGGTTGGTCAGCGCGTACTCCAGGCCCTTCATCAGGGCCCCGGTGAACCGCTTGACCATCTCCGGCTTCTCCTTGGCGATCTTGGAGGAGGTGATCAGCACGTTGCCGTAGAGGTCCTGCATCACGTTGCTGTAGGGCAGCATGACGGCCTTCTGCTTGGTCACCGTCTCGATGGTCGGCTGGCCGACGACGAACTGGCCGATGCCGTCCACCGTGCCGGAGCCGAGCATGCCCATCAGGGCCTGCGCCTGACCGTTGACCCACTGCACCTTGCTCGCGTCCACGCCGGCCATCCGGGCGTACGTCGGGAAGAGGTTGCGGACGACGGAGCCCTCGGTGTCGGCGAGCTTCTTGCCCTCCAGGTCCTTCGGCGACGCGATGCCCTTGCCCTCGACCGTGGCGATGGCGGCCATGGTGCGCTGCTGGATCGCGGCCACCGCGACGAAGTCCTTGGCCTGGCCGCTACCGAGCTGGAGCAGACCGCCGGTGAGGTCGATCGGGCCGAACTGGGCCTGGCCGCCGACGACCTGCTGGATCACGGCACCTGTGCCCTGACCGGGCTTGATGTCGACGTCGAACCCGGCCTCCTTGAAGAAGCCCTTCTCCTTAGCGACCCAGGCGTAGGAGTCACGGCCGAAGTTGCCGAACGAGGTGAGGTAGGTCACCTTCTCCAACGCCGCGCCGTTGCCGCCCTTGGCGTCGGCGCCGGAGTCCGAGTCGCCGCTGCACCCGGAGACCAGGGCGAGGGCGGTGGCCAGCGCAGCGGCAGCGACCGTACGGGTCAGCCTTCTCATCAGTGCACCATGTCCTTTCCGACCGGAGCGGCACGCCGCCGCCGGAGGGGGTTGTCTGGCGGGCCGGCCGAGGGGTTGGGCCGGCACCAACCGTCGTGAGGGGACTCTTAGCTGGCACAGCGTACGAGAAACCGGCCCCGACAATGCCCGGCGTATGGGTTTCGTTACGGAAAAATCCTCGCTTCCACCCCGGACGTCGTGTCGTCCACACCAGGCGGTTACCCTGGGCCGCGATCGCTGATCGCCCACTCAGGAGGTCGCCGGAGATGATCAAGCTTTCCGGAGTGTCCCGCACCTTCGACGGCCGCAGCGGCCGGGTCGAGGCGCTGCGCGGCATCGACCTCGACGTGGCGGCGGGCGAGTTCGTCGCCGTCCTCGGCCGCTCCGGTTGCGGCAAGTCCACGATGCTGCGTCTGATCGCCGGCCTGCTCCCGGTCAGCGAGGGCAGCATCACCGTGGCCGGTACGCCGATCACCAAGCCCCGCCCGGACATCGCGATGCTCTTCCAGCGGCCGGCCCTGCTCCCCTGGCGCACCGTCCTGGACAACGTCCTGCTCCCGGTCGAGATGTTCGGCTGGAAGCGCGCCAAGCACCGCGACCGGGCCCGGCAACTGCTGGAACTCGCCGGGCTGGGCGGCTTCGAGAAGCGGCTGCCGCACGAACTCTCCGGCGGCATGCAGCAGCGCGTCTCGCTGTGCCGGTCGCTGATCGGCGAGCCTCGGGTGATGCTGATGGACGAGCCGTTCTCCGCGCTCGACGCGCTCACCCGCGAGGAGCTCTCCGGCGAGTTGCAGCGCGTACACATGACGTCCGGGGCCACCGTCGTCTTCGTCACCCACTCGATCGACGAGGCGGTACTGCTGGCCGACCGGGTGGTCGTACTCAGCCCCCGCCCCGGCCGGATCCGCAAGGTGGTCGACGTGAACATCCCGCGACCGCGCACCCTCGGCCGCAACGCGCACCTGGCGGACGTCGCCCGGGTCAGCGCCGACCTGCACGAACTCCTCATGGAGCGGGATCTGCCGGTGACAGCGGGCGCGGAAACACGATGAGCATGCGGGTCACCGTCTTCACCGAGCCGCACCGGGGCGCCAGCTACGACGACCAGCTCCGCTTCGCCCGGCTGGCCGAGGACGGCGGCTTCGAGGGCTTCCTCCGCGCCGACCACTACCAGGCGATGGGTGACGAGCCCGCGCCCCCCGGCCCGACCGACGCCTGGCTGACGCTGGCCGCGCTGGCCCGTGAGACCAGCCGGATCCGGCTCGGCACCCTGGTCACCTCCGCCACCTTCCGGCTGCCCGGCCCGCTGGCCGTGATGGTGGCCCAGGTGGACCAGATGAGCGGCGGCCGGGTCGACCTCGGCATCGGCGCCGGCTGGTACGAACGCGAGCACACCTCCTACGGCATCCCGTTCCCCGGCGTCGGCGAGCGCTTCGACCGGCTGACCGAGCAGTTGGAGATCGTCACCGGGTTGTGGCGGACGCCGCCGGGCGAGACGTACAGCTTCACCGGCGACCACTACCGGCTGGTGGACGCGCCCGCCCTGCCGAAGCCCGTGCAGGTGCCCGGCCCACCGGTCATCGTGGGCGGACGCGGCCCGAAGCGCACCCCCGACCTCGCCGCCCGGTACGCCGACGAGTTCAACATGCCGTTCAAGACGGTCGCGGAGACGGCCGCCGCGTACGAGCGGGTGCGGGAGGCCTGCGACCGGGCCGGCCGGGCCGAGTCGGGACGCGCCCCGCTCACCCTCTCCGCCGGCATCGTGGTGGCGATCGGCCGCTCCGACGCCGAGGCGCAGCGCCGCGCCGCCCCGCTGCACGTCACGAGCGCGCTGCCGCCGGAGGACGCGGTGGTCGGCTCGCCCGCGCAGCTCGTCGACCGGATCGGCGAGTTCGCCGCCGTCGGCGCCACCCGGGTGCACCTGCGCCTGATCGACTTCGCCGACCTCGACCACCTGGAGCTCATCGCCGCCGAGGTGCTCCCCCGACTGGACGGAACCCGATGACCGACGCACACCTCGAACTCGGCCCGGTGGGCCAGGAGATCGTGTACGAGAACGACCGCGTCCGCGTCTGGCACATCCGGCTGGAGCCGGGCGAACGGCAGCCGCTGCACCGGCACGACCACCCGTACCTCGTGGTGGCGATCCAGGGCGCGAAGAACGTCGTACAGACGATCGACGGCACCCTCATCGACGCCGACGAGCCGACCGGCGGGGTGGTCTACCGGGACCCGGGCGCCGTGCACATGCTGACCAACGTGGGCGACACGACGTACCTGGCCCGGCTTGTCGAACTGAAGTAACCGCCGGCCGGCGGGTCGCGTCCCGCTCGCGGCGCGCCGGTGGCGGCCTGGTCAACAGGTGCGTAACGTGCCGGACATGGCCTTTCGGACCTGGGGCAGACTGCTGCTCACCGCGCTCGGGGTGAGCCTGCTGGCCGGGGCCGGGCAGCTCGGCATCGCCTTCGGCTTCGGCATCGTCCGGCTCTCCGGCACCTTCACCGGCGCCACCGTCGACCAGTGGCCGGCCCAGCTCGTCTGGGCGGGCTGGTTCGCGGCGAACGCCGCCGTGGTGGGCGCGGTGCTCACCGAGCGCCTGGCCCGCCGGGACGGCGGGATGGCCGGCACCGGGCGCCTGCTCGCCGTCGCCGGCGCCGCCGCGCTGGGCGCCACCGTCGTCGCGCCGCTCTGCATGCAGCCGGCCCGGACGGCCGAACTCGTCTCGATGGACCCGGTCTGGGCCGTCGGCATCTGCGCGGTCCTCGGTGCGCTGGTGGGCGCGGGCGCCGCCGTCGCCGTCCTGCTCCAGCCGCCGGTGGGATGGAACGTGGCGGCGATCGCGGGCGCGCTCTGGCTGCTGGCCGTGGTCTCGGTGGCGCCGTCGCTGGTCTCGACCGGTCCGCTGGACACCGTACGACTGGGGGTGCTGGAGCCGGCGTCCCTCGACGCCGGCGCGGTGCAGGGGCTGGCCCTGGTGGTCCTGCCGCTGGTGGCGCTGCTGGCCGGCGCGGCGACCGGCGGGCTGGCCCGGTGGCGGGGCCACCCGCCGCTGGTCAGCGGCGCGACGGGAGTGGCGGGACCGGCGCTGGTCGCGTTCGCCTACCTGACCGCCGGTCCGGGCGACACCGCCGACCGCTACCAACTCACGCCGTACTACGCGGCGCTGCTCGCGGTGGCCGTCGGCGCGCTCGGGTCGGCCGCAGCCGCGCTGCTGCGCTGGCCGCTCGTCACGCGCACCGCCCCCACCGGGGCCATCGAGCCGACCGACATCCTCCGGCCGCTGCCCACCGGTCCGGCCCTGCCGCACACCCCGGCGCCCACCAACACCGACGAGCCGGAGACGGTCGACCTGGCCGGCGCCACCCTGGTCGTCGCCGACCGGGCCGGCGGCGGTACGGGCTCCGGCACGGTCACCGCCGCCACCGGCGACGGCGCGGCGCCCCGGGCCGTGCCCCCGCACTGGGACTGGCCCGCCGACGGAGGGACTGTCCCGGCTCCCGCCGCCGACGTCCGGGCGGGCGCGGTTCCCGCGTGGACGGCCGAGCCGCCGGCCTCGGCTCCCGGCAACGTACCCACAGTCGACCGACCGCGCGAACCGGAGCCCACCCGCACCCAGGACAGCGCCGACGAGCGCGCCCCGGGCACCCACGTCGCACCGGTCGCGCCGCTGGCATCGACCGTCCCAGCGACCCCGACCGTCCCGGCCGCACCGGTCGCCGACGAGGCGCCGCCGGCCGGGAAGACGACGCCCGACGCGCAGCCCGAAGGGGAGGTGACGCCCGCCGAGCGGTCGACCGGAGGAGCGACGACTGCGGCACAGCCGGTCGGGGCGGCGGCGCCCGCAGGACAGCCGGTCGGGGCAGCGACGCCCGCAGGACAGCCGGCCGGAGCAGCGACGCCCGCAGGACAGTCGGCCGGAGCAGCGACGCCCGCAGGACAGTCGGCCGAGGGATCAACACAGCCGGCCGAGGGACCCACACCCGCAGGGCAGCCGGCAGAGGCGGTCGCCGACCAGCGGGTCGTCCCGAACGCGCCCAAGCCCCGCCGCACCCGTAAGCCCCGCTCGACGCGGCAGCCCGCCGCCCCGGTGGCGCCGGAGGGTGCGGGCCCGGCACCCGTCGCCACGGGCGCCCCCGAGACCGGGGCCACCGCGCCCGGCGCGGCGATGTCGTCGCCATCCCTGGACCCCTCCGCCACGGCCGACACCACGCCCAGCACGACCGCACCCGGCACCACGACCGGGTCCGAGTCCGGCAGCACGACTGGTCCCGAATTCGGTGCCGCGGCCGACGCCGCGGCCGGCAGCACTGCCGCCACGGGTTCCGGCGTACCGGTGCCGCACGACAGCGGCCCTCGCGCGGTGCCGCTCTTCGCGGCGGACGGCGAGGCGGCTCCCGGCCGGGCCGTCGAGCCGGACGCCGGCACCGCGCCCCCGCCCGCCCCGGCCTGGCCCGTCTCGCCCCGGCCCCAGGCCGACGGCACCGCCGAGGCGGCACAGCCGGCCACAGAACCTGCCCCCGACCCGACGCCCCGGCCCCGCCACCGGGCCCCGATGCCCGACCTGGCCCGGGCCGCGAACTGGGAGGCGCTCGCCACCGCACGCCGGGGAGGTCCCGTCCCGGCGCCCGTCGACGCCGCGCCGGAGAACGGCATCCCCACCGCCCGGGCGGAGGCGCCGACGCCCGGCTCCGCGTCGCCCGCCGAGGCCGAGCAGCCCACCGGGCGGGGCCGGGGCCGGCTGGGCCTGTTCCGCCGCAACCGGCCCCGGGCCGAGGACGCCCCGGCCGACCGGGGGCCCGAGCCGCTGGCGGCGCAGGACGAGGAGTACGTGGACTGGGTCACCGGCCTCAGCAAGCCGGTCCCGGACAACGAACCCGAGCAGGAGAGCGGCCGGCGGTCGTTGCGCTCCACCGGTCGCCATCACCGTGACTGACCGACCGGGCGACGCCCGCCCCGCCCGGGGTGACCGGAGCCGGGGCGACGCCCGCCCTCTTCTCTCGAACGTCGGCGGGGACGGGCGTCGTCGTCGGACGCCCGGTCGCGCCGCTCAGGCGAGCGGCAGGTAGACCCGGCCGCCGGAGGAGAGGAACTCCTCCGACTTGTCCTGCATGCCGCGCGCCGCGTACTCCTTGAGCTCCTGGGTGATCTTCATGGAGCAGAACTTCGGGCCGCACATCGAGCAGAAGTGGGCGGTCTTCGCCGGCTCCGCCGGCAGGGTCGCGTCGTGGTACGAGCGCGCGGTCTCCGGGTCCAGCGACAGGTTGAACTGGTCCTCCCAGCGGAACTCGAACCGCGCCATGGAGAGCGCGTCGTCCCACGCCTGCGCGCCCGGGTGCCCCTTGGCCAGGTCGGCCGCGTGCGCCGCGATCTTGTACGCGATCACGCCGGCCTTCACGTCGTCGCGGTCCGGCAGCCCCAGGTGCTCCTTCGGCGTCACGTAGCAGAGCATCGCGGTGCCGAACATGCCGATCATCGCCGCGCCGATCGCCGACGTGATGTGGTCGTACGCGGGGGCGATGTCGGTGGTCAGCGGGCCGAGGGTGTAGAACGGCGCCTCGTGGCACCACTCCTGCTGGAGATCCACGTTCTCCTTGATCTTGTGCATCGGCACGTGACCGGGGCCCTCGATCATCACCTGCACGTCGTGCTCCCAGGCGACCTTCGTCAGCTCGCCCAGGGTGCGCAGCTCCGCGAACTGCGCCTCGTCGTTGGCGTCCGCGATCGAGCCGGGGCGCAGCCCGTCGCCGAGCGAGAACGTCACGTCGTAGCGGGCAAGGATCTCGCACAGCTCGGCGAAGTTCGTGTAGAGGAAGTTCTCCTCGTGGTGCGCCAGGCACCAGGCCGCCATGATCGACCCGCCCCGCGACACGATCCCGGTCACCCGGTCCACCGCCAGCGGCACGTACGGCAGCAGCACCCCGGCGTGCACCGTCATGTAGTCGACGCCCTGCTCGGCCTGCTCGATCACGGTCTCCCGGAACACCTCCCAGCTCAGCCTGACCGGGTCGCCGCCGACCTTCTCCAGCGCCTGGTAGATCGGCACGGTCCCGATGGGCACCGGCGAGTTCCGCACGATCGCCTCACGGGTCTCGTGGATCCGCTTACCCGTCGACAGGTCCATCACGGTGTCCGCGCCCCACCGGGTGGCCCAGGTCAGCTTCTCCACCTCCTCGGCGACGGAGGAGGAGACCGCCGAGGTGCCGATGTTGGCGTTCACCTTCACCAGGAACGCCTTGCCGATGATGGCCGGCTCGCACTCGGGGTGGTTGACGTTGAGCGGCAGCACGGCCCGTCCGGCGGCGATCTCGTCCCGGACGAACTCCGGCGCCATCCCCTCCCGCACCGCCACGAACTCCATCTCCGGCGTCACCACACCCGCCCGGGCGTACGCGAGCTGGGTGGGGCGGCGGCCGTCCGCGCCGGCGAGCGGGGTGCCCGCGCCCCGCACCGGTGCGACGTCGCCGCGCTCGGCGATCCATGCCGCACGCAGCGGCGGCAGCCCGACCTCCGGGTCGGAGCCGGGGCCGGAGGTGTCGTAGAGCCGCAGCGGCGGGTTGTCGCCGGTCAGTTCCACCTCGGCGAACGGCACCCGCACGTCCGGCCGGGACCCCTCCACGTAAACCTTGCGACGTGCCTGCATGACAGCCTCCCTGGTGATCAAGCGGACCAGCCGAAGTGGTCCAGCGGGCCGCGTCCCGCGCCCAGCTCCCAGTGCCGCGCGCCGGTCAGCGCGCGGAGGACGTACTCCTTGGCGGCGGCGACCGCCGTCGGCACCTCGTCGCCGCGCGCCAGCCGGACCGCGACCGCCGCCGAGAACGAGCACCCGGTGCCGTGGTTGTGCCGGGTGTCGACCCGCGGCGCGCGCAGCAGGGTGGTGACGCCGCCGCCGTGCAGCACGTCGACCGCCTCACCGTCGGCGTCCACGTCGCCGCCGGTCACCACCACGTGCGCCGGCCCGCCGGCCGCCAGCGCCTCGGCGGCGGCCACCATCTCCTCGACCGTGGTCACCGGGCGTCCGGTGATGGCCGCGGCCTCCGCGCAGTTCGGCGTCGCCACCCGCGCGTACGGCAACAGCCGCTCCACGGCGGCGACCACGCCCAGCCGGTGCCCGCTGGTGGCGACGAGCACCGGGTCGACGACGAGGTGCGGCAGCCGGCCCTGTCTGGCGGCGTCCGCCACCGCGTCGGCGACCGCCGGGGTGCCGAGCACCCCCGTCTTGACGGCGCGGACGGTGAAGTCGGCGAGCACGCTGTCCAGCTGCTCGGTGACGGTGCGCGGCGGCAGCGGCAGCACGGCGTCGACGCCCCTCGTGTTCTGCGCGGTGACCGCGGTGAGCACGCTGGTGCCGTACGCGCCGAGGGCCGCGAAGACCTTCAGGTCGGCCTGGATGCCGGCACCGCCGCCGGAGTCGGAGCCGGCGATGGTGAGCACGGTCGTCGGGGTCATCGTTCCTCTTCCGTGATGGCGTACGGGATCTCGCGCCGGGCCTGCGGGGTGGTCGCGGTTGAGGGCTGCGGCCGACCGTGCCCACTCCGGGCGGTCAGGCTTGATCCCTCCGTGGGCACGGTCGGCCGCAGCCCCGTCCCGGAGACCTCCGTGCGGTCCCGCCGGCTGCGCGTCGTCCCACCAAAATCCGAGCTGCCATGTCCGGTCCGGCTCGCCGCGTTGGCGGCTGCCGTGAGGGTGGCTGCTGCTGTCTCGGGGTCGTCGGCTCGCATGATCGCGCCGAGCACCGCCACGCCGACGGCTCCCGCCTCGACGCAGGCGGCCACCTGGTCCGGGCTCTGCACTCCGCCGAGCGCCAGGACCGGCACGGGGCTGGCCGCGATCAGCGTGCTGAGTCCGTCCGGGCGCAGGGGTGGGCCGTAGCCGGGCTTGGTGCTGGTCGGGTAGACGGGCGAGAGGGTCGCGTAGTCCTCGGTGGTCAGTCGCGCCAGCTCCGCCAGGTCGTGGCAGGAGCGGCCCACCAGGCCGAGGCGCGGCGGTGGGTACGGCCCTGCCGACGGCAGGTGCACCGTGTCGCCGTCGAGCGGGTCGGGACCGGCGACGATCAGGATGCCGCCCGCCTCGGCGAGGATCGCGCGCAGCTCGGTGGCGAGGGCGACGCGCTCGGCCCGCGGGAGGTCCTTCTCCCGCAGCACCACCCACCGCACTCCCCCGGCCACCGCACCGGCAACGACCTCGGCCAACGGCCGCCGAGCCTGCCGCCGGTCGGTCAGCAGCAGGACGCCGGCCGGCCCGCCCGAGATCTTGGTAGGAAACGGCCCCTCCAGGGGCTCTTCCCCACCAAGATCCAAAGTCGGCGCCGGCGCGGCGGCCGGGGGCGAAGCGGAACCGGGGCCGGGGGCGGGGCGGGTCACAGGTCCGGCCGTCCCTCGTCCGGGGTGGAGGCGAGCGCGTGGAAGCGGCGGGCGATCCGGCCCGCCCCGTACGCGAGCCGCCCCGCCTCGACCGCGTACCGCATCGCGGTGGCCATCGCCACGGGGTCGGCGGCGCGGGTGACGGCGCTGGCGAGCAGCACCGCGTCGCAGCCCAGCTCCATGGCCAGCGCGGCGTCCGAGGCGGTGCCGATGCCGGCGTCCAGGATCACCGGCACGTCGACGCCCTGCCTGATCAGCCGGATGTGGTGCGGGTTCGACACGCCCAGGCCGGAGCCGATCGGGGCGCCCGCCGGCATCACCGCCGCGCAGCCGACGTCGGCCAGCCGCCGGGCCAGGATCGGGTCGTCCGACGTGTACGGCAGCACCACGAACCCGTCGTCGACGAGTTCCTCGGCGGCGCGCAGCAGCTCCACCCCGTCGGGCAGCAGCGTGCGCTCGTCGCCGATCACCTCCAGCTTCACCCAGTCCGTGCCGAACGCCTCCCGGGCCAGGTGCGCCACCTTGACCGCCTCGCCCGCCGTGTAGCAGCCGGCGGTGTTCGGCAGCAGCCGTACGCCGCACCGGTCCAGCAGATCCAGCAGCCCGCCGGCGGTGCCGGGGGCGGTGTCGACGCGGCGCAGGGCCAGGGTGACCAGTTCGGTGCCGGAGGCACGGATGGCGTCCTCCAGCACGCGCAGGTTGGCCGCGCCGCCGGTGCCGAGGATCAGCCGGGACGTGAAGCTCACGCCGCCCAGGTCGAAGCTCACCGCGTCACCCGCCCTGCGCGGCACTGAGCACCTCGACGCGGTCGCCGTCGCGCAGCACGGTCACCGGCCAGCCCGTACGCGGCACCACCTCCCCGTTGACCGCGACGGCGAGGCCGCGCTGCTGATCGGTGACCGCGCGGACCAGGTCCGCCACGGTCGAGCCGCCGGGCAGGCTGCGCCCGGCCCCGTTCACCGTCAGTTCCACGTGTGCTCCTCCTCGGATACGGACAAGTCGTGACCGAACCGGGCCGGGGTGAAGGGGGCGAGCAGCGGGCTCGCCGCACCCGTGGCGACCAGCTCGGCGATCAGGTCGGCGGTGACCGGGGTGAGCACGATGCCGTGCCGGTGGTGCCCGGTGGCGGCGAGCACGCCGGGCCGGCCGGGCAGCGGGCCGAGGATCGGGGCGTTGTCGGGGGTGCCGGGGCGCAGGCCGGCGAGCGTCTCCACCAGGTCGTACTCGGCCAGCTCGGGCAGCAGGTCGACGGCGGCGCGGAGCAGGCGCAGCACCGCCCCGGCGGACACGTCGGTGTCGGAGCGCTCCTCGACGGTCGCGCCCACCACCACCTCCCCGTCGGCGCGGGGCACGAGGTAGACGTGCTCGCCGTCGGCGTACCCCCGGATGACGTGCCGGAAGCCCGGCGCGCCGCCGCCGGGCGCGCGGAGCCGGACCACCTGCCCCTTCACCGGCCGCACGGGCAGCCCCGTCAGGGCCTCCGCGCCGCAGCCGGCCGCGACCACGGTGACCGCGGCGTCCACGTCGGACAGGGAGCGCACGGCGGCGGGCACCAGCGTGGCGCCGGCCCGCTCGGCGGCCGTGCGCAGCGCGGGCACGAGCCGGCGCGGGTCGACCTGGTGGTCGGTGGCGGCGAACGCGCCGCCGCGCACCCGGGGCGCCAGCGCCGGCTCGCGGTCCCGCAGCGCTGTGGGGCGCAGCGGCGTCACCGGCAGTCCGATCCCCTGCTGGTACGCCCACAGCCGGCGCGCCTCGGCCAGGTCGTCGGCGGTCAGCCCGACCATCAGGGTGCCCTCGGTCCGGTAGCCGACGTCCACGCTGGTGGCGGCGGTCAGCTCGGCGGCGAAGGCCGGCCAGCGGGCGGCGGAGGCGGTCAGCAGCCCGGTCAGCTCGTGCTCGCCGAAGTACGCCTCCGCGACCGGGGCGAGCATCCCGGCGGCGACGTGGGACGCGCCGGAGCCCGGGGCGGGATCGTGCACGACGACCCGCAGTCCGCGCTGCGCGCAGCGCCAGGCGATCGCCAGCCCGACCGGTCCCGCCCCCACCACGGCGACGTCCGGTCGGTTCAGCACCCCAGCGCTCCCAGCAGCTCCGCCGTCGCCCGACCCGGATCCGCCGCCCCGGAGAGCGCCCCCACCACCGCCACCCCGTACGCGCCGGCGGCCAGCAGCGCGGGCACCTTCGCGGCGGTCACGCCGCCGATCGCGACGACGGGCACGTCCACGGCGTCGGCGACGGCGCGTACCCCCGCCGGGCCGATCGGCGCCGGCAGCCCCGCCTTGGTGCCGGTGGCGTGGCAGGGGCCCACGCCCAGGTAGCTGGCCCCGGCGGCGACCGCCTCGGCGGCCGTCCCCGGCTCGCGGGCGGTGGCGCCGAGCACGGCGGTCGCGCCGAGCACCCGGCGGGCCGCCCCGACCGGCAGGTCGTCCGCGCCGACGTGCCCACCGGCGGCGCCCACCGCCAGCGCCACGTGCAGCCGGTCGTTCACCAGGCAGGTGACGTCGTACGGGGCGCAGAGCGCGACCACCCGGCGGGTCAGGTCGTACGCCTCCCGGTCGGTGGCGTCGTCCTCCACGCGGACCTGCACGACCAGTTCCGCGCGGGCCACCGCGAGGGCGGCCCGCAGCACGGTGAGCGGCTCCCGCCCGGGTCGGGTGTCGGTGATGAGATGCAGTCGCCCGAGGGACGGCACGGCAACACTCCTCCCTGCGCCGGCATTACCCGGATCAGGTTCGACGGTCGGGGGCTGACAGCCCCCCTCTCAGCCCGGTCCACCGGGCTCCCGTGGGTCACTTGCGGGTGTCACCGTACGACGGATCGCCGGATCCGCCAAGGTCGGGACGCGGATTTCACATCGACCGCCCGAAGCCGAGGGACGGGGCGGCGCGTGACCGTCCCGTCACGCGATGCTGTCCGGATGCCCTCCGCCGCCCGGGTACCACCCCGCCTGGCCTTCCTGCCGTTCCGGGCCAGCGCCGCCATCGCCGACGGCCTCCTGACCTGGACGATGCTGCGCGGGCCGTCCTGGCAGCGCCTCCTGCCCGACGTCCACGTGCACCGTGACGGCTACCGCGCCGACGACCACCGGATGTGGTGCGACGCGGTCGCGCTGTCGCTGCCGTACGGCGGGGCGATCGCCGGCCGCAGCGCCGCGTACCTGTGGGGCGTCGACCTGCTGCGCCGGGATGCGCCCGTCACCGTGCTGCTGCCACGCGCCGTGCGGATGCGCGCCCACTCCCGTCTTCGGGTGCACCGGTCGGTGGTGCCGGGTTCCGATCGCACCCGCCTCGGCGGGCTGCCCGTCACCACTCCCCTGCGCACCGCCTTCGACCTGGGCCGCCAGGCCCCCCGGGACGAGGCCCTGGTCGCCGTCGATGCGCTGCTGCACCGCCGGGTGGTGAAGCTTGCCGCACTACGCGCGTACGCCGACGCGCGGCCAGGCTGGCCCGGCCTGCCCCTGCTGCGGGAGATCCTGGCGCTGGCGGAGCCGCTGGCCGAGTCCCCCATGGAGACCCGCCTACGGCTGCTCCTACTCGACGCGGGACTGCCGCCCGCGATCGCCCAGCACGACGTGCGCGACGCCGACGGGCGCTTCGTCGGCCGGGTGGACCTGGCGTGGCCGACCCTGCGCGTCGCGGTCGAGTACGACGGCGACCACCACCGCGAGCGCGCCCACTTCCGCCAGGACGTCGCCCGGCTGAACGCCCTGCGCGCGGCCGGCTGGATCGTCCTCCGTTTCACCGCCGACGACGTGCTCCGACACCCCACCCGCACCGCCGCCCTGGTGAGCCAGGCCCTCCGCGAGCGCCACCCCACCGCCTGACCCCCCACCGCCAAGCCACCGGCAACCGGCCGCCCGGTAACAGGCCAGCCCGGTAGCCGGTAAGTGGCCGGTGGCCGGTGGCCGGTGGCCGGTGGCCGGCGGTGGCCCGGTGGTGGAGAGGCCCGGCGGCCGGCCGGTGGAACACCATGGGTGCCTTCACCGCCCCTTGACACCCATGACGTTCCACCGACGGGTGCGGTAGAGGTCTGCCCCCGCCCCGGGCACCGCCACCAGGCACCGGGCACCGGCACCGGCACCGGGCACCGGGCACCGGTGGAACGTCACGGGTGTCTCCGAGGCCAGGTGACACCTGTGACGTTCCACTCAGCCACCCACAGAACCCACAGCCAACGGTGGGGCGGGTGACGAGTGGCGCACCGCCCCGGTGCCGCGGTGCCCGGGCGGGTGGGGCTCAGAAGGTTGCGCGCAGGGCTTCGAGGTCCTCGTCGGTGGGCTGCCAGGTGCCCGCCGCCGCGTTGGCGCGTACCTGCTCGGGCGTGGTGGCGCCGGCGATCACCGAGGTCACCGCCGGCTGGGCGGCCAGTCCGCCGATCGCCACCTGGAGCATCGACAGCCCCCGTTCGGCGGCGTACGCCTCGATCGCCTCGATGGTGTCCCAGTCGGCGGCGGCGAGCCGCTCGGCGTACCGGCCGCCACCGGCGAGGCGGCTGCCGGCCGGCGGGTTCTCGTTGCGCTTGTACTTGCCGGTGAGCAGCCCGTTGGCGAGCGGGAAGAACGGCAGCAGCCCGAGGCCGAAGCGCTCGCACGCCGGCACCACCTCGGCCTCGACGCCGCGCTCCAGCAGGCTGTAGTGGTTCTGTGCGCTGATGAACCGGGACCGGCCGTTCGACGAGGCCACCCAGTCGGCGTCGGCGATCTGCCAGCCGGCGAAGTTGGAGTTGCCCAGGTAGCGGACCTTGCCGGCGCGGACGAGGTCGTCGAGCGCGGCGAGCGTCTCGTCGATCGGGGTGCCCGGGTCCGGCTCGTGCATCTGGTACAGGTCGATGTGGTCGGTGCCGAGCCGACGCAGCGACGCCTCCACCGCCCGGGCGATGTAGCGGCGGGCGCCCCGGGCGCCGAAGTCGGGGCCGTTCATGCCGTTCATGTCCATGCCGAACTTGGTGGCCACCACCACGTCGTCGCGCCGGCCCTTGAGCGCCTGGCCCAGCAGTTCCTCGGAGCCGCCCTGCGGCTCTCCGTAGATGTCGGCGGTGTCGAAGAAGTTGATCCCGGCGTCGAGCGCGGCGTCGACCACCGCCCGGGTGCCGTCGAGGTCGAGCTTGCGGCCGAAGTTGTTGCAGCCGACGCCGACCACGGACACCACGAGCCCGGAGTCACCCAACCGGCGGTAGGTCATCTCAGTCACGAGATCCACCCTATGCCCGCCGCCCGGACCACGCCGCCGACAGCGCGGAGGCGGTCGCCCGGGACGGCGGGGATCACGCCACGTCCCAGACCGGCTCCGGTGTCTCCACCACCTCGTTGTCGCCCCGGAAGAGCACGAACCGGTCGAAGGTGCGGGTGAACCAGCGGTCGTGGGTCACCGCCACCACGGTCCCCTCGAACGCGGCCAGCCCGGCCTCCAGCGCCTCCGCCGAGGCCAGGTCGAGGTTGTCGGTGGGCTCGTCGAGCAGCAGCAGCGTCGCGCCGGACAGCTCCAGCAGCAGCACCAGGAAGCGCGCCTGCTGACCACCGGAGAGCGTGCCGAAGCGCTGGTCGCCCTGCCCCGCCAGCTCGTACCGGCTCAGCGCCGCCATCGCGGCGTGCCGGTCCATGCCGGTCCGGTGCTCGTCGCCCCGCCAGAGGATCTCGACGAGGGTCTTCGCCATCAGTTCCGGCCGGTCGTGGGTCTGCGAGAAGTGCCCGGGACGCACCCGCGCGCCGAGCCGGGCCACCCCGTCGTGCACCACCGGCGCGAGCGCGGCGGCGCCGTCGACCGGCCCGTTGGCCGGGTCGGGGTCCGTGCCGCCCCGGGCGAGCAACCGCAGGAAGTGCGACTTGCCCGTGCCGTTGGCGCCGAGCACCGCGACCCGGTCGCCGTACCAGATCTCCAGGTCGAACGGGAAGGTCAGGCCGTCGAGCTCCAGCTGCTCGCAGATCACCGCGCGCTTGCCGGTCCGCCCGCCGGTGAGCTGCATCCGGATGTCCTGGTCCTTCGGCGGTACGGGTGGCGGCCCGGCCTCCTCGAACTTGCGCAGCCGGGTCTGCGCGGCCTGGTAGCGCGACGCCAACCCGTCGTTGTACGCGGCCTTCTGCTTGTACATCAGCATCAGCTCGCGCAGCTTCTGGTGCTCCTCGTCCCACCGCCTGCGCAGCTCGTCGAGACGGGCGTGGCGGGCCAGCCGGGCGGAGTGCCAGCTCGCGAAGCCACCCGGGTGCACCCAGGCGCTGCCGCCCTCCACGGCGACCACCCGGTCGGCGGTCTGGGCGAGCAGTTCCCGGTCGTGCGAGACGTAGAGCACCGACTTGGTCGACTCCCGCAGCCGCCCCTCCAGCCACCGTTTGCCGGGCACGTCGAGGAAGTTGTCCGGCTCGTCGAGGAGCAGCACCTCGTCGGGGCCGCGCAGCAGCAGTTCGAGGGCGAAGCGCTTCTGCTGACCGCCGGAGAGGGTCCGGACGGGCCGTTCCCGGGCGCTCTCCCATGGCAGGCCGAGCACGATGGTGGCGACCGTGTCGAAGAGCACCTCGGCGTCGTACCCGCCGACCTCGCCCCAGGCCGCGAGCGCGTCCGCGTACGCCAGCTGGGCCTTGCCGGCGGCGGTGCTGTACTTGCCGCGGACCTCGGCGGCGCGCATGGCCCCCTCGGTCTCGACCAGCCGGCGGCCGGCGTCGCGCAGCGCGGGCGGGGCCAGCGACAGGGCCAGGTCGGCCAGCGTCGACTCGTCGCCGATCATCCCGATGAACTGGCGCATCACGCCCAGCCCGCCGGCGCGCGCGATCGCGCCGGTCTTCACCGGCAGGTCGCCGGCGACCATCCGCAGCAACGTCGTCTTGCCCGCGCCGTTCGGCCCGACCAGGGCCACCTTGGCGCCCTCCCCGACCCGGAACGACACGTCGGAGAAGAGCTCCCGGCCGTCGGGAAGGATGTGCCCGACCGCTGCCACGTCCACGTATCCCACGCCGGCATCCTGCCCGAGCACGGGCCGGGCGGCCCAATCAATTACCGGGTGACCCGCAGCACCCGGTAGCCCTTCTGGCTGGCGTGGCGCCCCACCTGCCAGCCCTGCTCGACCAGCCAGCGCTGCAACGAGTCCCCGCCGAGATAGCGGGCCACCACCAGCCAGGCGACGCCGTCCGGGGCGAGCCGCGGCAGCCAGCGCAGCAGGATCGCGTGCAGCTCGTCCTTGCCGACGTGGATCGGGGGGTTGGACCAGATCTCCGCGAAGGTCAGCTCGGCGGGTACGTCGTCCGGCGCGGCGACGCGTACCCGGTCGGCCGCGCCGACCCGCGCGGCGTTGGCCGCGGTGAGCTCCCGGGCCCGTTCGTTGACGTCGACGGCCCACACGGTCGCCGTGGGGGCGGAATCCGCGAGTACGCAGGTGATCGGGCCGAAGCCGCAGCCGAGGTCGAGCAGGGCGCCGGTGGTGTCGGTGGCCGGCAGGTCGGCCTTGCGCAGCAGCACCGCCGTGCCGGGGTCGAGGCGGGCGGCGGAGAAGACCCCGGCGGAGGAGGCCAGGGTGTAGTCGCGGCCGGCGACGGAGAACTCGACCTCGCGCGGGTTGGCGGCGGCCGTGGGTTCAGCGGTGAAGTAGTGTTCGCCGGTCACGCCGGCAATTCTCGCACCGCCGCCGCCCACGCCGTCGCGGGCCCGACCCGACCCGGCACAGGCTCGCCACGTCGGCGCGGGCCCGGCGCAGGCCCGGCACGGCCCAGGCGTGCCACGCCGGCGCGGGACCTGGCGGGTCCGGCACGCCGGCACGGCCCGGCGCCGGTGCCCAGCACGAGCCGAAACGACTCCGCCCACAATTTCCTATTATTAGCACCTAAAGGGACAATGCCTCCTACTCTGGGCGGCATGGTGTATCGGTACGAGTCCGATGAGGACGCATTCATGGAGTACCCGGAGCCCGGGTCCGACGGGCCGGTGCTCGGTGCTGGTCCGCCTCCCCCCGCCGGCCCCTCCCCGTCCCGCTTCCCGACGCCGTCGCTGCCCCGCGCCAACCGGGTCGTGCTGCCCTCCGCCGCGCCGGAGCCGGTCCGGGCCGCGGCGCAGGCGTCGCCGCCCGCCGCCACGCCGGAGCCGGTCCGGGCCGCGGCGCAGGTGTCGCCGCCGCCGTCCGCCCCCGTGCGGGCGCCCGCCGATGGGCAGGCGCCGGCCCGGCCGCCCGCGCCGGTCGAGCCCTCTCCGCCGGTCGAGTCGGCCGCGCCGGTCGAGCCGCCGCCGTCAGCCGGGCGGTCGCAGCGGGGTGGCGGCGGCAGGTGGTGGCAGGTCGTGGTCGGCGGCGCGGCCGTCCTCGCGCTGCTGGCGCTCTGCGGCCTCGGTGCCGCCGCCCTGCTGGCCGAGCGCAACGGGACGCCGCAGAACGCGCCCACGTCCCAACCGGAGGCGGCCGAGTCCGCCGACGTCGGGGCGCAGCCGCTCGACTCGCGGGACACCGACCAGGCGCCGCTGACCGCCAAGGAGCTCTTCCCCGGCAAGCAGCTCGTCGTCGCGGACGGGGAGCCCGCCTACAAGGTGTTGAAGAGCCAGTCCAGCGCCGCCTGCGCGGTGGCGGCCACCGGGGAGGTCGCCGACCTGCTGGTCCGCCTCGGCTGCACCCAGGTGGTCCGGGCCACGCTGCGGACGCCCGACGGCGGCCACCTCGTCACCACCGGCCTGTTCAACCTGACCGACCGGGCCAACGCCGAACGCGCCCGGGACCGGATCCGGCTGCTGCTCGACGAGCGGGAGGGCCGGTTCCGGGGCATGGCGGCCGACGACGAGAGCGCGGCGATCGCCACCGCGCCGGCCCGTGTCGGCTGGCAGGTGCGCGGCCACTACCTCGCGTACGCGGTGGTCACCCGCAGCGACGGCGAGACGATCGGGTCCGGCGACACGAAGGCCCGGGAGATCCTCTTCGACATGATCGAGCTGCACCTCAACCGGGGTGTACTGGAGCGCCGGGCGGACGGCGGCACGGCCGGCCAGCCGACCGACGAGGGCGCGAGCAACACCGGCAGGCAGGACGGGGACGACTGACCGGGCCGCGACGGCGAACGCGCGCAACGGGTACGTGGGCCACGGCCGCGTACCCGTTCCGCCCCCGGCCGCCTACGTCCGGAGCTCGACCCCGTGCGCCCGCAACAGTTCGAGCATCCGGTCGTGCGGAACCGCGTACTTGACCCGCCCCTTGACTCCGACGGTGGTGCGCGCCATGAACATCGAGTTCAGCAGTGCCTCCTCCACGGCCTCCAGCACCGCCGCGAAGACCGGCTCCAGGTCGGACTCCGGCGCCGTCGGTGCCTGCGTGTCGGCGGTGGAGAACGCCAGGGCGTAGTCGCCGCTGCCGCCGGCGAAGTCCGAACCGACCCGCGCCATGGCGAAGATGGCCCGGCGGGCCACCCGACCCAGCTGCCGCGCGTCGAGGCGGCCGTCCGTGGCGACCACGATGACGCAGGAGTTCCCCGGTTGCTCCGGCCGGCCCGGCAGCGACAGGCTCGGCACCCCCACCTGCTCGGGCCGGACCGGCACCCCGCACACCTGTAGCAGGCCGGAGAAGTTGGACTGCACCAGCACACCGACGGTGACTCTGCCCCGGGAGGTCGTGGCGAGCCGCGAGGACGTGCCGATGCCGGCCTTGAAGCCGAGGGCGGCCGTGCCCGTACCGGCGCCGACGGCACCCTCCGCGGGCAGTCCGCCGCGGGCCTCCGCCAGCGCCGCGAGGACGTGCTGCTCCCGCACCGGCCGCGCCCGGATGTCGGACAGGAACCCGTCGTTGGTCTCCGCCACCACCGGGTTCAGCGACTCGACCGTCTCCCGGCCCGGCTGCCCGAGCATGTACGTGACCAGCGCGTCCGCAGCCCGGAACGTCGACAGCGTCGCGGTCAGCACCACCGGCGTCTCGATCTCGCCCAGCTCGGCCACCTGGGTCGAGCCGACCATCTTGCCGTGCCCGTTGCCCACGAACAGCCCCGCCGGCAGCGACCGGCGGTCGGTCAGCTGGTCCGGGACGATCGCCGTCACCCCGCTGCGGATGCTGTCCCCCTCGACCAGCGTGGTGTGGCCCACCCGCACGCCGGGCACGTCGGTGACGGCGTTCAGCGGTCCCGTCGGCAGCGTCCCGACGACGATGCCGAGGTCCCGTCCACGGCGAGGTTCCTGCACGGCTTCCACTCCTTGACGCTCGACGGTGCTCTGCCGGGTGCCGGGAGGCCGGCCCCGGGCGGTCAGCCCTCCACGGGTACGCGCAGCTGCCGGGTCGCCTCGGCGCGGCGGGCGTACTCGGCCGGGTCATCGGGGTAGCCGACGGCGACCAGGGTCAGCCCGTGCGCCGGCGCCACGGTCACCTCGCTGGAGCGTTCCCGGCGGGCCAGCAGGCTGCCCGGCCACCCGGCCGGCCGGCGCCCGTCGCCGGCGACCAGCATGGCGCCGACGAGGCTGCGCACCATCGCCTGGCAGAACGCGTCGGCCTGCACGGTGGCCACGAGGATCCCGTCCGGGTCCCGCCGCCAGTCCAGCCGGGTCACCTCGCGCAGCGTGGTGGCGTTCTCCTTGCGCCGGCAGTAGGCGGCGAAGTCGTGCTCCCCCACCAGCCCGGCGGCGGCGGCGTTCAGCGCGGCCAGGTCCAGTGGCTTCGGCCAGGCCAGGATCTCGTGCCGGCGCAGCGGCTCGGCGCCCCAGGTGGCGTCGGTGACCCGGTACTCGTAGCGGCGGAAGGTGGCCGAGAACCGGGCGTCGAAGTCGGCGGGCACCTCGGCCATCGCGCGCACCCGGACGTCGGTGGGGAGCAGCCGGGCCAGTCGGCGCAGCAGCCGTCCGTCGTGCTCCCGCCACACGCCGGCCGGCAGGTCGAGGTGGCAGACCTGCCCGGTGGCGTGCACCCCGGCGTCGGTGCGACCCGCCACGGTCAGGCCGGTCGCCGTACCCGCGCCGAGGACCAGGTCGAGGGTCTCCACGAGCACCCCGGCGACCGTGCGCCGGGTGGGCTGGGCGGCCCAGCCGGAGAAGCCCGACCCGTCGTACGCGACGTCCAGCCGCAGCCGGGTGCGCTCGTCCACTCGTACCTCCGCCTCACGGGGTCGGGCCCGGCACCCCACGAGGGGTGCCGGGCCCGACGGTGGCCTGGATCAGGCCTTGTCGTTCTCGCCGGCCTCGTCGCTGTCCTCGCGGGCGGCGGCGGTGTCGCCGGACGCCGACACGGGCGCCTCGGCGTCCTGGTCGCCCGAGTTCGACTTCGGGGCCTCCTCGGCCGGGGCGAGCGCCTCGACCTTGTCCTGCTGCGCGGCCTTGCGGGCGGCGGTCTTCTTGTTCGCCTTCGGCTCGGCGACCTGAAGCTCCTCGACCAGCTCGATGATCGCCATCGGGGCGGCGTCACCCTTGCGCGGACCGGTCTTCACGATCCGGGTGTAGCCACCGTTGCGGTTGGCGAACCGGGGCGCGATCTGGTCGAACAGGGCGTAGACCACGTCCTTGTCCTTGACGACGCCCAGCACCCGCCGGCGGGACGCCAGGTCGCCGCGCTTGGCCTTGGTGATGAGCTGCTCGGCCAGCGGACGCAGCCGCCGGGCCTTCGTCTCGGTGGTCTGGATCTTGCCGTGCTGGAACAGCGCAGTGGCCAGGTTGGCCAGCATCAGCCGCTCGTGCGCGGGGCTGCCGCCGAGGCGGGGGCCCTTGGTGGGCGTGGGCATGCTTGGTGCTCCTCAGGTGTGGCGGCAGCGCGGACTAGAGCTGCTCGGTCTCGCGATAGTCGTCGGTGTCGTAGTCGGCCTCGCCGAAGGCGTCCACGACGTGCGCCGGGTCGAAGTTCGGGGCCGAGTCCTTCAGCCCCAGACCCATCCCGGCGAGCTTCATCTTGACCTCGTCGATCGACTTCTGACCGAAGTTGCGGATGTCGAGGAGGTCGGCCTCGGTACGCCCGATGAGCTCACCAACGGAGTTGATGCCCTCGCGCTTGAGGCAGTTGTAGGAGCGGACGGTCAGGTCCAGCTCCTCGATCGGCAGCGCCAGGTCGGCCGCGAGCTGGGCGTCCTGCGGGGACGGCCCGATGTCGATGCCCTCGGCGGTCTCGTCCAGCTCCCGGGCCAGACCGAACAGCTCCACCAGCGTCGAGCCGGCGGAGGCCAGCGCGGTACGCGGGCCCATCGACGGCTTGGTCTCGACGTCGATGATCAGCCGGTCGAAGTCGGTCCGCTGCTCGACACGGGTCGCCTCGACGCGGTACGTCACCTTCAGCACCGGCGAGTAGATCGAGTCGACCGGGATCCGGCCGATCTCGGCGCCGGCCTGCTTGTTCTGCGCCGCCGTGACGTAGCCGCGACCCCGCTCGACGGTCAGCTCCATGTCGAGCCGGCCCTTGCCGTTGAGGGTGGCGAGCTTCAGGTCCGGGTTGTGCACCGAGACGCCGGCCGGCGGCTGGATGTCGCCCGCCGTCACGTCGCCCGGGCCCTGCTTGCGCAGGTACATGCTGACCGGCTCGTCGTGCTCGGAGCTGACGCAGAGCTCCTTGATGTTCATGACGAGCTCGACCACGTCCTCCTTGACACCGGGGATCGTGGTGAACTCGTGCAGCACGCCGTCGATCTTGATCGAGGTGACCGCCGCACCCGGGATCGACGACAGCAGCGTGCGCCGCAGCGAGTTGCCCAGGGTGTACCCGAAGCCCGGCTCCAGTGGCTCGATGGTGAACCGGGACCGGGTCTCGTTGATCGACTCCTCGGAGAGAGTCGGTCGCTGGCTGATGAGCATGTCTTCTCTTCTCTTCCGGGGCGCCCGCCATATGACGCCCACGACAAACTGTTCCGGTGGCCCGCCCCGGAAGGGCGGGCCACCGCAACGAGCTCCGACTACTTGGAGTAGAGCTCGACGATCAGCTGCTCCTGGACCTGCGTGTCGATGACCTGGCGGGCCGGGAGCGAGTGCACGAGCACCTTCATCTGGCTGGGGATAGCCTCCAGCCACGCCGGAACCGACTTCGAGCCGGCCTCGGCCTGCGCCACGATGAACGGGGTGAGCTCCTTGCTCTTGCCCCGGACCTCGATGATGTCGTGCTCCTTGACGCGGAACGACGGGATGTCGACCTTCTTGCCGTTCACGGTGAAGTGACCGTGCTTGACGAGCTGGCGGGCCATGTCCCGGGACTTGGCGTAGCCGGCCCGGTAGACCACGTTGTCCAGCCGCGACTCGAGGATCTGCAGGAGAACCTCACCGGTCTTGGCCTTCTTGCCCACGGCCTCTTCGTAGTAGCCGCGGAACTGCTTCTCCAGCACGCCGTACACGCGGCGGGCCTTCTGCTTCTCACGGAGCTGGAGCAGGTACTCCGTCTCCTTCGTGCGGCCGCGGCCGTGCTGCCCGGGCGGGAACGGCCGGGACTCGAACGGGCACTTCGGGCCATCGCACTTGCTGCCCTTGAGGAACAGCTTCATCTTCTCCCGCCGGCAACGGCGGCAGTCAGCACCGGTGTAACGAGCCATCTCTCTCTAACCTCTCAGACCCGGCGACGCTTCGGCGGACGGCACCCGTTGTGCGGCTGCGGCGTGACGTCGGAGATCTGCCCGACCTCGAGCCCGGCTGCCTGCAGCGAACGGATGGCGGTCTCCCGGCCGGAGCCGGGTCCCTTGACGAACACGTCGACCTTGCGCATGCCGTGCTCCATCGCCCGACGCGCGGCGGCCTCGGCGGCCAGCTGCGCGGCGAACGGGGTCGACTTGCGGGAGCCCTTGAAGCCCACCTGGCCCGAGGAGGCCCAGGAGATGACCGCACCAGTCGGGTCGGTGATCGACACGATGGTGTTGTTGAAGGTGCTCTTGATGTGCGCCTGCCCGTGGGCGACGTTCTTGCGTTCCTTGCGCCGGACCTTCTTGACGGCGGCTCCGGCACGAGCCTTCGGTGGCATAAGTCTGTGCGCTCCTAGTTGACTTTCCGGATCAGGTTGCGGCCTCGCCTACCTCGGCGGCGGCCGACCCGTCATCCGGTTAAGAACTACTTCTTGCCGGGCTTCTTCTTGCCGGCCACGGTCCGCTTCGGGCCCTTGCGGGTCCGCGCGTTGGTCTTGGTCCGCTGGCCACGCACGGGCAGGCCCCGGCGGTGCCGGATACCCGCGTAGCAGCCGATCTCGACCTTGCGGCGGATGTCAGCGGCGACCTCGCGGCGCAGGTCGCCTTCAACCTTGTAGTTGCCCTCGATGTGGTTACGGAGCTGGACCAGCTCCTCGTCCGTGAGGTCCCGGACGCGCTTGTCCGGCGAGATGCCGGTGGCAGAGAGCGTCTCCAGGGCCCGGGTGCGACCCACGCCGAAGATGTAGGTGAGCGCGATCTCCATCCGCTTCTCGCGGGGGAGGTCGACGCCGACTAGACGTGCCATGTGCGGGCGTACTCCTCGTGATGTTCTGGCGGAGGTGTGGACCCGTCCCACCCCGCTACCGACCGTTCCGCCACCGGCGTCGTGCGCCGGCGACCAGGTCGGTCGCTGCCCGAGCGGGCCCCGGCCTCCGACCGGGGGTCAACCACGATGAGGTACGCGATGCGCACCGCCCGCGGCTGGGACGAGCATGTGATTCGGTGTCTGGATCTGCGGCCCGGACCGATTTCGACCGACCGTTGTCACACGGTCGGCCGGAACTGGTTCAGCCCTGGCGCTGCTTGTGGCGCGGGTCGGTGCAGATGACCATGACCCGGCCGTGCCGGCGAATGACCCGGCACTTGTTGCAGATCCTCTTGACGCTCGGCTTGACCTTCACGGTTGCCTTACTTCCCATCTGGCCCGACGACGCGCCGAGGCGCGACACCGGACGTCGAAGACGGACACGGGGACGTCCCGGCCGCCGTCAGGCTTACTTGTAGCGGTAGACGATGCGCCCGCGGGTCAGGTCGTACGGCGAGAGTTCGACGACGACCCGGTCCTCCGGCAGGATGCGGATGTAGTGCTGCCGCATCTTGCCGCTGATGTGAGCCAGCACCTTGTGGCCGTTCGCGAGCTCCACCCGGAACATGGCGTTCGGCAGGGGCTCGATGACCCGACCCTCGATCTCGATGGCTCCGTCTTTTTTCGGCATGTCCTCCGCTGTCCTGACGTCGGTTACTCCGGACGGCCCACAACGTCTTACACGGGCCACCGATCAAGATCAGATTGCCCGCGCCAGCCGCGGCTCCGGCTCCCACCGAAGCGCAGGGTGGGCATGCCGGAGTGGACGCTGTGCGCCGATCAGAAAGTGTACGCCCGCCTGCGGGCCGTCGCCAAACCGGCCGGGAATCGGTGCGTCGAACCGGACGGAACGGGCGATTCACACCTCGGCGTCGGCCTCGCCGGGCCGGCCTTCCCGCTGGGCCGGCGGCAGCTCCCGCACCGGGCTCCGGCTCCCCTCCTCGGCGGCAGCCAGCTCGCGCTTGCGTGCCCGCTTCGCCCGGCGGCGCTCGCGCCGTCGCTCCCGCTGCTCAGCCTGCCGCCGCGGCTCCCCGCCGACGAGGCCGGCGACCGTGCGCACCACGAGCACCGCTCCCCACGGCCCGGCCACCCAGACGGGCCAGAAGTAGAGCAGATCCGTGGAGAGCGCGGACGTCACCGCCCAGACGGTCACCGTGATCGCGACCACCCGCAGGTACGGCAGCCACACCTCGGCCAGCCACCGGGCCGTCACGGACGAGGTCGCCGACGACCGGACACCCTCCGCCGGCGACGGAACGGTCTCCGGCCGCGTGGCGAGCTTCGACGCCGCCGGGGCCGCCGGCCCCGGCAGGTCCACCATCAGCGCGTCCAGCTCGCCGTACGTGCGGGCGGCGTACGCCCGCTGCAACCGCTCGTCGTACTCGTGCAGGTCCAGCCGGCCCTCGTCGACGGCCACCCGCAGCCGCTCCGCCACCGCCTGGCGGTCGGCGTCGGCGGCCCGCATCCCGTCGCGTCCCTCCATGCCCGCAAGCATGCCACCGCTCCACCAGCCGCTGCCCCTCCCGCCGCTCCGAGCCTGAGGCGCGGGAGGGAGCCCCGGCCGGCGGTCGGGGCGGCTGGTGCGCGCCTAGGGGACGGGAGGACGGGACGCGGCGCCGGCGGAGCGCTGCTGGGGCTCAGCGGGCCGGCGAGTCCGCGGGCTGCCGGGAGGTGACCAGCTCGCCCAGGCGGGCGCGCCCGCCGTCCGGCGCGGTCAGCACCCAGACGCCGTCCGGGAGCAGCGCCATCGTGTGTTCGACGTGCACCGCCATCGACCGGTCCCGGGTGATCACGGTCCAGCCGTCGGAAAGTTCGACCGTCCGGGGCGAGCCCATCGTGATCATCGGCTCGATGGCCAGCGCCATGCCCGGCACCAGGCGCGGACCCTTGCCCGGCCGTCCGTGGTTGAGCACGTGCGGGTCCTGGTGCATCTCGGTGCCGATGCCGTGCCCGCCGTAGCCGTCGACGATGCCGTACCGCCCGCCCTTGCGGACCGCGTCCTCAACGGCGTGCGAGATGTCGGTGAGCCGACCCTTGCCGCTGGCCGCGCCGCGCGCGGCTGCGGCGATGCCCGCCCACATGGCGTCCTCGGCGACAGCGGCCATCTTCAGCAGCGCCGGGTCGACCTCGCCCACCGCGACGGTGATCGCGGCGTCGCCGTGCCAGCCGTCGAGCACCGCGCCGCAGTCGATCGAGATCAGGTCGCCGTCGCGGAGCACCTGCTTCGCCGACGGGATGGCGTGCACGACCTGCTCGTTGACGGACGAGCAGATCGACGCGGGAAAGCCGTGGTAGCCCTTGAACGAGGGGACGGCACCGGCCTCGCGGATGGTCGACTCGGCGATGGCGTCCAGGTCGGCGGTGCTGACCCCGGGGGCGACCGCCTCCCGCATCCGACGCAGTGCCTCGGCGACCACCAGCCCGGCGGCCCGCATCTTCTCGATCTGGTCAGGGGTCTTCAGCTGGATGTCCAGCTGGGGACGACGCATGGAGCCGTTACCTTTCGTTGCAGATGCCGAAGAGCGGGGCACGTCAGGCGTACCCCGCTCTTCGCACTCTATCCGCCGCAGCCCGGCGGGACGTCAGCCGCCGTACGAGCGCAGGGCGTCGATGGCGCGGACGGTGACGTCCTCCACCGGACCGGTGGCGTCGATGCCCACCAGCTTGCCCTGGGCGCCGTAGTAGTCGACGAGCGGCGCGGTCTTGTCCGCGTACTCGCGCAGGCGGGTGGCGATGGTCTCCGGCTTGTCGTCGTCGCGCTGGAACAGCTCGGCGCCGCACCGGTCGCAGATGCCGTCACGCGAGGTGGCGTCGAACTCGACGTGCCAGATCTTGCCGCAGCCCCGGCAGGTACGCCGACCGGAGAGCCGCCGGATCACCTCGTCGTCGTCGACGACCAGCTCCAGCACCAGATCCAGCGCGGTGCCCAGGTCGGCGAGGAGCTTGTCCAGCGCGGCGGCCTGCGGCGTCGTGCGCGGGAAGCCGTCGAGCAGGAAGCCCTCCGAGGCGTCCGGCTCGGCGAGCCGGTCCCGCACCATGTTGATGGTGACCTCGTCGGGCACCAGCTCGCCAGCGTCCATGTAGCGCTTCGCCTCGACGCCGAGCGGGGTGCCCTGCGAGACGTTCGACCGGAAGATGTCGCCGGTCGAGATCTTCGGGACCGAGAGGTGCGCGGCGATGAACTCGGCCTGCGTGCCCTTGCCCGCACCCGGCGGGCCAACCAGAACGAGTCTCATCTACCGCAGGAACCCTTCGTAGTTCCGCTGCATGAGTTGGCTCTCGATCTGCTTCGTGGTCTCCAGACCGACGCCGACCATGATCAGCACAGCGGTGCCGCCGAACGGGAAGTTCAGGTACTGCTGCTTGTCCAGCCAGATGAAGAAGAAGTTCGGCAGGATCGAGATGATGCCCAGGTAGAGGGCGCCCGGCAGCGTGATCCGACTGAGGATGAAGTCGAGGTAGTCGGCGGTCGGCTTGCCGGGGCGGATGCCCGGCACGAAGCCGCCGTACTTCTTCATGTTGTCCGCGACCTCGGTCGGGTTGAACGTGATCGAGACGTAGAAGTACGTGAAGAAGATGATCAGCAGGAAGTAGACCGCGATGTAGATCGGGCTGGTCGGGTCCACCAGGTTGTTCTGGATCCACGCCTGCGTCTTGCCCGGGTTGTTCTGGTCGAAGAACTGCAGCGCCAACTGGGGCAGGTAGAGCAGCGAGGAGCCGAAGATGACCGGGATGACACCCGCCTGGTTGACCTTCAGCGGGATGTAGGTCGAGGTGCCGCCGTACATCCGCCGGCCGATCATGCGCTTGGCGTACTGCACCGGGATCCGGCGCTGCGCCTGCTCGATGAAGGTGACCGCGGTGATGACCACCAGGACCAGCGCGATGACGAGGAGGAACTTGCCCCAGCCACCGGTCTGCTTGATCTGCCAGCCCTCGCTGGGGAGCCGGGCGGCGATCGAGGTGAAGATCAGGACGGACATGCCGTTGCCGACGCCCCGGTCGGTGATCAGCTCACCGAGCCACATCACCACGCCGGTGCCGGCGGTCATCGTCATGACCAGGAGGCTGAGGGTCAGCCAGTCCGGGATCCCGGTCCCCTCGGGGATGATCGGGAACTGGTCGCACTGGTTGTTGAAGAGCTGCCCGGAGCGGGCCAGCGCCACGAACGCCGACGCCTGGAGGACACCCAGGCCCAGCGTCAGGTAGCGGGTGTACTGGGTGATCTTCGCCTGGCCGGACTGGCCCTCCTTGCGGAGCTGCTCCAGCCGGGGGATCACCACCGTCAGCAGCTGCAGGATGATCGACGCTGTGATGTAGGGCATGATGCCCAGCGCGAAGACCGAGAGCTGCAGCAGCGCGCCGCCGGAGAAGAGGTTGAGCAGGTTCATCACGCCCGTGGAGCCGTTCTCCATGGCGTCGATGCACTTCTGGACGTTGCCGTACGAGACACCCGGGCTGGGCAGCGTCGCCCCGAGCCGGTAGACCGCGATGATGCCTACTGTGAACAGCAGCTTCTTGCGCAGGTCAGGCGTACGGAACGCACTGAGAAAGGCGGACAGCAACTTCTTCCTCCTGCGCGAGGCGGGCCGCCGGTGATCCCTGGCGGGGCGGGTTGGGTGCCGGGCGAGTGCCCGATATCCATGGCTGGGAAGGGACTCTAACAGTCCGATCCCCGTCCGGGCAGATCTGCCCGGCTACATAAACCGAATCCGATGTTACCCGGCGCACACATGCCAGGCAGACCATGACGCCCGCCCAGTTGCGACAACTGAGCGGGCGCCATGGATCGTGCAGCCCTTACAGCTCGGTGACGGAGCCACCGGCGGCGGTGATCTTCTCCTTGGCCGACGCGCTGAACGCGTGCGCCGACACCTGGAGAGCGACCCCGCCCAGGTCCCCGGTGCCGAGGACCTTGACCGGGTGGCCCTTGCGGACCGCGCCGGCCTCGACCAGCTCGAGCGGGCCGACCTGGCCGCCGTTCGGGAACAGCTCGGCGAGCCGGTCCAGGTTGACCACCTGGAAGACCACCTTGAACTTGTTCTTGAAGCCCTTCATCTTCGGCAGGCGCATGTGGATGGGCATCTGCCCACCCTCGAACGCCGCCGAGATGTTCTTGCGGGCCTTGGAACCCTTGGTACCGCGACCGGCGGTCTTGCCCTTGGAGCCCTCACCGCGACCCACGCGGGTCTTCGCGGTCTTGGCACCGGGCGCCGGGCGCAGGTGGTGGACCTTGATCGTCATTACTCGACCTCCTCGACCTTCACGAGGTGGTTGACCGTGAAGATCATGCCGCGGATCTCCGGACGGTCCTCCTTGACCACCACGTCGTTGATCCGCTTGAGACCGAGCGAACGCAGCGAGTCACGCTGGTTCTGCTTGGTCCCGATCCCGGACCGGACCTGGGTGACCTTCAGGCGAGCCATCAGGAAGCCACCCCCGCCCGCGACGCCAGCATGGCGGCCGGCGCGACGTCCTCGACCGGCAGGCCACGACGGGCGGCGACGGCCTCGGGGGACTCGAGCCCCTTCAGCGCCGCCACGGTGGCGTGCACGATGTTGATCGGGTTCGACGAACCGAGGCTCTTGGAGAGCACGTCGTGGATACCCGCGCACTCCAGCACGGCACGCACCGGGCCACCGGCGATGACACCCGTACCGGCGGACGCCGGCTTGAGTAGCACCACACCGGCCGCGGCCTCACCCGTCACCGGGTGCGGGATCGACGCGGCGATCCGCGGCACCTTGAAGAAGTGCTTCTTGGCCTCCTCGACGCCCTTGGCGATCGCCGCGGGCACCTCCTTGGCCTTTCCGTAGCCCACACCGACGGTGCCGTCGCCGTCGCCCACGATCACCAGGGCGGTGAAGCTGAAGCGACGACCGCCCTTCACGACCTTGGCGACGCGGTTGATCGCGACGACCCGCTCGAGGTGCGGGGTCTTCTCGACGGGCGCGTTTCCGCGGCCGCCCTCACGGCGGTTGTCGCGGCGACCACCCTCGTTGCCACCGGACCCGCCGCCACGGCGCTGTTGACCTGGCATCAGCAGCCTTCCTTCTCTCTCGTGACGGGGTTTCTAGAACTCGAGCCCGGCTTCGCGGGCGGCGTCGGCAAGCGCGGCGACCCGCCCCGCGTACCGGTTGCCACCGCGGTCGAAGACGACCTTGGAGACGCCGGCCGCCTTCGCGCGCTCGGCGAGCAGGGCGCCGACCTTGCCGGCCAGGGCGCTCTTGTCGCCCTCCGTGCCGCGCAGCGAGGCGTCCAGGGTCGAGGCCGACGCCAGGGTGTGACCCTTGGTGTCGTCCACGATCTGGGCGACGATGTGCCGCAGGGAACGGGTGACCACGAGGCGGGGACGCTCGGCGGTGCCGCTGACGTTCTTGCGGACCCGGAAGTGCCGGCGCGCACGCCCGACGGCACGCTTGGCGGCGACGCCGCGGCGGCGCTTGAGCAGCGTGGCGCTCACTTCTTACCTGCCTTTCCAGCCTTGCGGCGGATGACCTCGCCCTGGTACTTCACGCCCTTGCCCTTGTAGGGCTCCGGCGGGCGGATCTTCCGGATGTTGGCGGCAACCTCACCGACGAGCTGCTTGTCGATGCCGGCCACGTGGAACAGCGTCGGCCTCTCCACCGTGAAGGTGATGCCGTCCGGCGCCGGCACGTGCACCGGGTGCGAGAACCCGAGCGCGAACTCCAGGTCCTTGCCCTTGGCGGTCACGCGGTAACCGGTGCCGGCGATCTCCAGGCTCTTGCGGTAGCCCTCGGTGACGCCGACGATCATGTTGGCGACCAGGGTACGGCTGAGGCCGTGCAGTTCCTTGGCCTTGCGCTCGTCGTTCGGGCGGTTGACGTTCAGCTGCCCGTCCTCGGCCCGGTCGATCGTGATCGGCTCGGCCAGGGTGTGCGAGAGCTCGCCCTTCGGGCCCTTGACCTTGACGGTCTGCCCGTCGATCGTGATGTCGACGCCGGCTGGCACCGGGATCGACTTACGTCCAATACGCGACATTTCTACCTGTCTCCCGTTACCAGACGAAGGCGAGGACTTCCCCGCCAACGCTCCGCTTGCGGGCCTGCCGGTCGGTGAGCAGCCCCTGGGACGTCGAAATGATCGCCACGCCCAGCCCGCCGAGCACCCGCGGGAGCCCGTCCGACTTGGCGTAAACCCGCAGACCGGGCTTGGACACTCGCTTGATGCCGGCCAGGCTCCGCTCCCGGTTCTGGCCGTACTTCAGCTCGACGACCAGTCGCTTGCCGACGGCGCCCTCCTCGGGCTCCTCGACCGACCAGGTGGCGATGTAGCCCTCGGCCTTGAGGACCTCGGCGATGTTCGCCTTGATCTTCGAGTAGGGCATCGTCACCCGGTCGTGGTACGCCTGGTTGGCGTTACGCAGACGCGTGAGCATGTCTGCGATCGGGTCGGTCATCGTCATGGATTTCGTCAGCCTTTCTCGCCGGGGTTCCCGGGGCCTTCCGCCCCGGGCCTACGGCGAAGAGCAATACGTGATCGGTGCAAGGGGCCCCGGCCTGGCGGCCGGGACGCGGTCGCCCTTACCAGGAAGCCTTGGAAACGCCCGGCAGCTCACCGCGGTGGGCCATCTCCCGGATGCAGACCCGGCAGAGACCGAACTTGCGGTAGACCGCCTTGGGACGCCCGCACCGCTGGCAGCGGGTGTACGCGCGAACCGAGAACTTCGGCTTCGCGGCCGCCTTGTGGATCAGCGCCTTCTTGGCCATCTCAGTTCTCCTTGAACGGGAAGCCCAGGAGCTTGAGCAGCGCCCGGCCCTCGTCGTCGGTCGTGGCGGTCGTGACCACCGTGATGTCCATGCCCCGCTGCCGATCGATCTTGTCCTGGTCGATCTCGTGGAACACCGACTGCTCGGTCAGACCGAACGTGTAGTTGCCGTGCCCGTCGAGCTTGCGCCCGTCCAGGCCGCGGAAGTCGCGGATACGCGGCAGGGCGATCGACAGCAGCCGGTCCAGGAACTCCCACATCCGGTCGCCGCGGAGGGTGACCTTCGCGCCGATCGGCATGCCCTCGCGGAGCTTGAACTGCGCGATGGACTTGGTCGCCCGCCGCACCTGCGGCTTCTGGCCGGTGATGGTGGCCAGGTCCCGGACGGCGCCGTCGATCAGCTTGGCGTCCCGGGCGGCCTCGCCGACACCCATGTTGACGACGATCTTGACCAGCCGCGGCACCTGCATGGGGTTGCCGTACTGGTGCTGCTCCTGCAGCTGGGCCACGATCTCGTTGCGGTACCGCTCCTTGAGGCGCGGCGTGGTCTTGGTTTCGGTAGCCGTGGTCATCACAGGTCCTTACCGGTGCTACGCGCGATGCGGACCTTCTGGCCGTTTTCGTCGATCCGGTAACCGACGCGGGTCGGCTTGCCGTCGGAGTCCAGGACCTGCACGTTCGAGACGTGGATCGGGGCCTCCTGGGTGACGATGCCACCGGTCTTGGCGCCACGCTGGGTGGTGCTGATGCGGGTGTGCTTCTTGACCCGGTTCACGCCCTCGACCAGGACCTTGTCCTGCCGCGGGTAGGCCGCGATGACCTTGCCCTTGGCACCCTTGTCCTTGCCGGCGATGACGACGACCGTGTCGCCCTTCTTGACCTTCACGGTCACAACACCTCCGGCGCGAGAGAGATGATCTTCATGAACCGCTTGTCCCGCAGCTCCCGGCCCACCGGGCCGAAGATACGGGTACCGCGCGGGTCCCCGCCGTCCTTGATGATGACGGCGGCGTTCTCGTCGAAGCGGATGTACGAACCGTCCGGCCGCCGCCTCTCCTTGGCGGTGCGAACGACGACGGCCTTGACGACGTCGCCCTTCTTCACACCGGCACCTGGGATCGCGTCCTTGACGGTGGCCACGATGACGTCGCCGATGCTCGCGTAGCGCCGACCGGAGCCACCGAGAACCCGGATGCACAGGATCTCCCGGGCACCCGTGTTGTCGGCGACGCGCAGTCGCGACTCCTGCTGAATCACGTCTATCTCCTATGTCTGCCGGTTCTCCGGCCGCGCACGGCGGCCGGAGCCTGGCGGAACCCGCGCCCGGCTGACGCCGGGCGAGCTCGAGCCTTCGCTACTTGGCCTTTTCCAGGATCTCCACGAGCCGCCACCGCTTCGTGGCGGACAGCGGCCGGGTCTCCATGATCAGGACCCGGTCGCCGATGCCGGCGGTGTTCTGCTCGTCGTGCACCTTCAACTTGCTGGTACGGCGCATGATCTTGCCGTACAGCGCGTGCTTGACCCTGTCCTCGACCTCGACGACGACGGTCTTTTCCATCTTGTCGCTGACCACGAGGCCCTCACGCACCTTGCGGCGGGCCCGCGCGGCGGCGGTGGTGTTCTCGCTCATGATGCAGTCACCTCAGTCGGCGCGGCCGAGAGACCCAGCTCGCGCTCACGCATGATCGTGTAGATCCGGGCGATCTCCCGACGGATGACCTGCAACCGCCGGTTGTTGTCCAGCTGGCCGGTCGCGGCCTGCACGCGGAGGTTGAACAGCTCCGCCTTGGCCTCGCGCAGCTTCGTGACCAGCTCCTCCTCGGAGAGCTCACGCAGCTCGGAGGCCTTAACGCCCGCTGCCATCAGGATTCACCCACTTCGCGCGTAACAATGCGGCACTTCATCGGGAGCTTGTGGATCGCGCGACGCATCGCCTCTCGCGCGATCTGCTCGTTGGGGAAGGACATCTCGAAGAGAACCCGCCCCGGCTTGACGTTGGCGACCCACCACTCGGGCGAGCCCTTACCGGAACCCATCCGGGTCTCGGCCGGCTTCTTGGTGAGAGCCTGGTCCGGGAAGATCGTGATCCAGACCTTGCCACCACGCTTGATGTGGCGGGTCATCGCGATACGCGCCGACTCGATCTGGCGGTTCGTCACGTACGCCGGCTCGAGAGCCTGGATCCCGAACTCGCCGAACACCACCCGGTTACCACCCTTGGACGCGCCACTGCGGTCCGGGTGGTGCGGCTTGCGGAAGCCCTTCGGGGGCTTGCGCGGCATCAGCATCTGTCAGCCCTCCTGCTGCGTTTCTGCCGCGGCGGCGACGGCGGCGGGATCCACCGCGTCCCCACTCGGCGTCTCGGCCTGCTGCGCGATGGTCGTCGCGGCGGCGGCCCGGCCGGCCTCGGTACCGCCGGCGGTCGTGCCGGACGAGCCGGACCGGCCACGGCGCGGCCGCTCGGGGCGGTCGCCACGGTCACGGCGCGGACGCGACGGCGCCTCGGCCGGAGTCTCCCGACCCGGCACCGCGTCGCCCTTGTAGATCCAGACCTTCACGCCGATCCGGCCGAAGCTCGTACGGGCCTCGAAGAAGCCGTACTCGATGTTGGCCCGCAGCGTGTGCAGCGGAACCCGGCCCTCGCGGTAGAACTCGGTCCGGCTCATCTCGGCGCCGCCGAGACGGCCCGAGACCTGGACCCGGATGCCCTTGCAGACCGGGTTCTTCATCGCGGACTGCATGGCCTTGCGCATCGCCCGACGGAAGCTGACCCGGCTGGAGAGCTGCTCGGCCACACCCTGTGCGACGAGCTGCGCGTCCGACTCGGGGTTCTTCACCTCGATGATGTTCAGCTGGACCTGCTTGCCGGTCAGCTTCTCGAGCTCGCCGCGGATCCGGTCGGCCTCCGCACCCTTACGGCCGATGACGATGCCCGGCCGGGCGGTGTGGATGTCGACGCGGACCCGGTCCCGGGTGCGCTCGATGTCGACCTTGGAGATGCCGGCGCGCTCGAGGCCCTTGGACATCATGCGGCGGATCTTGACGTCCTCGCCGATGTAGTCCTTGTAGAGCTTGTCCGCGAACCAGCGGGACTTCCAGTCGGTCGAGATGCCGAGCCGGAACCCGTGCGGGTGAACCTTCTGACCCATTACTCGGCGCCCTCCGTCTTGCTCTGCGTCTCGGCCGGCTCCGCCTGCTTCGCGGGGGCCGCCTTCTTCGCGGCCGCCTTCTTCGGCGCGGCCGGCGCCACCGCCTCCACCGCGACGGTGATGTGGCAGGTGCGCTTGCGGATCCGGTACGCCCGGCCCTGCGCCCGCGGCTGGAACCGCTTCATGGTCGGGCCCTCGTCCACGAACGCCTCGCTGACGAGCAGCGCGTCGGGGTCCAGCCGCTCGTTGTTCTCCGCGTTGGCGATCGCGCTCGCGAGCACCTTGTACACCTGCTCGCTCGCAGCCTGCGGCGCGAACTGCAGCACCGTGAGCGCCTCCTTCGCGGGCAGGCCGCGGACGAGGTTGACCACCCGGCGCGCCTTCATCGGCGAGATGCGCACGTGCCGCGCAACCGCCCGCGCGCCCGGAAGCACCGGAGCGTCGCCCTTTCCTGGCATCGCTGTAACCCCTTGTTCCTCTATCCGTATGCCCGCGGCGTCAGCGCCGACGGCTCTTCCGGTCGTCCTTCTCGTGACCCTTGAACGTGCGGGTCAGCGCGAACTCGCCGAGCTTGTGCCCGACCATCGCCTCAGTCACGAACACCGGGACGTGCTTGCGTCCGTCGTGCACGGCGATCGTGTGGCCCAGCATCTCGGGGATGATCGTCGAGCGCCGCGACCAGGTCTTGATGACGTTCTTCGAGCCCTTGTCGTTCTGCGTCTCCACCTTCTTGAGCAGGTGGTCGTCGATGAACGGGCCCTTCTTCAGGCTGCGAGGCATGTCTTATCTCCCTCAGCCGCGCTTACGCGTGGCGTAGCGGCGGCGGACGATCAGCCGGTCACTCGGCTGGCCCTTACGACGGGTGCGGCCCTCGGGCTTACCCTGCGGGTTGACCGGGTGGCGACCACCGGAGGTCTTACCCTCACCACCACCGTGCGGGTGGTCGACCGGGTTCATGGCGACACCACGGACGGTCGGGCGCTTGCCCTTCCACCGCATGCGGCCGGCCTTGCCCCAGTTGATGTTCGACTGGTCGGCGTTGCCGATCTCACCGATGCTGGCGCGGCAGCGGACGTCGACCCGCCGGATCTCGCCGGACGGCATGCGCAGGGTCGCGTACACACCCTCACGGCCGAGCAGCTGGATGCCGACGCCGGCCGAGCGGGCCAGCTTGGCGCCGCCGCCGGGACGCAGCTCCACGTTGTGGATCGTGGTACCGACCGGGATGTTGCGCAGCGGCAGGTTGTTGCCCGGCTTGATGTCGGCGCCCGGACCCGACTCGATGCGGTCGCCCTGCTTCAGGTCCTTCGGCGCGAGGATGTAGCGCTTCTCGCCGTCGGCGTAGTGCAGCAGCGCGATGCGCGCGGTGCGGTTCGGGTCGTACTCGATGTGGGCGACCTTCGCCGGCACGCCGTCCTTGTCGACCCGCTTGAAGTCGATCAGACGGTACTGGCGCTTGTGACCGCCACCGTGGTGCCGCGCGGTGATCCGGCCGTGGGCGTTACGCCCGCCCTTCTTCGGCAGCGGAGCCAGCAGCGACTTCTCGGGCGTCGACCGGGTGATCTCAGCGAAGTCGGCGACGCTGGAGCCACGCCGGCCCGGCGTCGTCGGCTTGTACTTACGGATAGCCATTGTCTACACCCCTCAGCTGACCGGGCCGCCGAAGGCCTCGATACGGTCACCGTCAGCCAGCTTCACGATCGCCCGCTTGGTGGCCTTACGCTGCCCGAAACCGGTCTTGGTCCGCTTGCGCTTGCCCTGGCGGTTGAGCGTGTTGACCGTCAGGACGCGGACGTCGAAGATCTGCTGGATCGCGATCTTGATCTCGGTCTTGTTCGCGTCCGGGTGCACCAGGAAGGTGTACCAGTTGCGGTTCAGCTCGCTGTAGCTCTTCTCCGAGACGACCGGCGCCACGATGATGTCGCGCGGGTCGGCGATCGTGCTCACTTGCCACCCTCCTCGGTGGTCTCGGCGGGAACACCCAGGAACTCGTCCAGGGCGTCCTTGGTGAAGACCACGTCGTCGGCCACCAGCACGTCGTACGTGTTGAGCTGGCCAGCCTCGATCAGGTGCACCCGCGGCTCGTTGCGCAGCGACACCCAGTTCAGCTCGTCGGTGCTGCTCAGCACGACCAGGACCCGACGGGCCTCGGTCAGCTTCGCCAGCGTGGCCAGGGCGGCCTTGGTCGACGGCTTCTCGCCCGAGACGAACGCCTCGACGACGTGCACCTGCCCGGCGCGGGCCCGGTCGGAGAGGGCGCCACGCAGGGCGGCGGCCTTCATCTTCTTCGGGGTCCGCTGGCTGTAGTCGCGCGGCACGGGGCCGTGCACGACGCCACCGCCGGCGAACTGCGGCGCGCGGATCGAGCCCTGCCGGGCGCGACCGGTGCCCTTCTGCTTGTACGGCTTCTTGCCGCCGCCGGCGACCTCGCCGCGGGTCTTGACCTTGTGCGTGCCCTGCCGGGCCGCCGCGAGCTGGGCCACCACGACCTGGTGCATCAGCGCGACGTTGGCCTGGACGTCGAAGATGTCGGCGGGCAGCTCGACGGAGCCGCTCTTGGAGCCTTCGACGGTGAGGACGTCAACGGTGGTCACTTGGCCGCACCGCCCTTCTTCGCCTTGGTCTTGGCCGCGGTACGGACCAGGACCAGCGCGCCCTTGGGGCCGGGAATGGCGCCACGGACGAGCAGGAGGTTGTTCTCGGTGTCGACCGCCTGGACGGTCAGGTTCTGCACGGTGTAGCGCACGCCACCCATGCGGCCGGCCATCCGGGTGCCCTTGAAGACACGACCCGGGGTGGCGCAGGCGCCGATGGAGCCGGGCGAGCGGTGCTTGCGCTCGACACCGTGGCTGGCGCGCAGACCGTGGAAGCCGTGCCGCTTCATCGGGCCGGCGTAGCCCTTGCCCTTGGTCTTGCCGGTCACGTCGATGGAGACGCCGGCCGGGAACTCCTCGACCGTGATCTCCTGGCCGAGCGAGTAGTCGGCGGCGTCGGCGGTGCGCAGCTCGACGATGTGGCGGCGCGGCGCGACGTCGGCCTTCGCGTAGTGCCCGCTGATCGGCTTCTTGACCTTGCGCGGGTCGATCGTGCCGTACGCGAGCTGGACCGCGGAGTAACCGTCCTTCTCGGCGCTACGAACCTGGCTGATGACGCACGGGCCGGCCTCGACCACGGTCACCGGGACAACACGGTTGTTGTCCCAGACCTGGGTCATGCCGAGCTTGGCGCCCAGGATCCCCTTGACTTGCCTGTCCATTTGTCCGGTCCCTACAGCTTGATCTCGATGTCGACGCCAGCCGGCAGGTCGAGGCGCATGAGCGAGTCGACCGTCTTCGGGGTCGGGTCGATGATGTCGATCAGCCGCTTGTGCGTGCGCATCTCGAAGTGCTCGCGCGAGTCCTTGTACTTGTGCGGCGAGCGGATAACGCAGAAACGGTTGATCTCCGTGGGCAGCGGCACCGGGCCCGCGACCTGCGCCCCGGTACGCGTCACCGTCTCGACGATCTTCCGAGCCGAGGAGTCGACGACCTCGTGGTCATAGGCCTTGAGCCGGATGCGGATCTTCTGTCCCGCCATGGTGGCTTCTGTTCCTTCTCTCGATGCCGCTGTGTTGCGGGCGCCTGTACCGGCTGGCACAGGCCCACTTCGCCGACCCCCGCGGTCGGGCGTGTCGCGCCCTCGGGCCAGGCTCCGCCCCGGGACTCCGGAGCGACTCTGACCGCGCGGTGGGTCAAGGCGTCGATCGCACTACCGCGACCTGAACGCCGTGCGAGGGTGGTTGGCGGACGGGCCGCCAACCACCCTACGCTCGACTGCTCTGCCACCCGGAGGTTCAGCGAAAGCCGAACACAGGCAGCGAACTGTCGTTACGCAACCTGACTAGTATGCCGCACGACCGGCGGCGGGTCTAATCGGGGTTACCTAGCTCACTTGATGATCTTGGTGACGAACCCGGCGCCGACGGTGCGGCCACCCTCGCGGATCGCGAACTTGAGGTTCTCCTCCATGGCGATGGGCTGGATCAGCTTCACCGTCATGGTGGTGTTGTCACCCGGCATGACCATCTCGGTGCCCTCGGGGAGGGTGACGACACCGGTGACGTCCGTGGTCCGGAAGTAGAACTGCGGACGGTAGTTCTGGAAGAACGGGGTGTGGCGGCCACCCTCCTCCTTGGAGAGGATGTAGACCGTCGCCTCGAACTCCGTGTGCGGGGTCGTGGTGCCCGGCTTGATGACGACCATGCCGCGCTCGACGTCCTCGCGCTTGATGCCACGCAGCAGCAGACCGACGTTCTCGCCCGCGCGGGCCTCGTCGAGCAGCTTGCGGAACATCTCGATGCCGGTGCAGGTGGTCTTCATCGACTTCTCGCGGATGCCGACGATCTCCACCTCCTCGTTCGGCTTGAGCACGCCACGCTCGGCGCGGCCGGTGACGACCGTGCCACGACCGGTGATCGTGAAGACGTCCTCGATGGGCATGAGGAACGGCTTCTCGGTCTCGCGCTCCGGCTGCGGGATCGCGGTGTCGACCGCGGTCATCAGGTCCAGCAGCTTGCCGGTCCACTCGGGGTCACCCTCGAGGGCCTTCAGCGCCGAGACCCGCACGACCGGCAGGTCGTCGCCCGGGTACTCCTGGTTCGACAGCAGCTCACGGACCTCGAGCTCGACGAGCTCCAGGAGCTCCTCGTCGTCGACCATGTCGCTCTTGTTGAGCGCCACGACGATGTACGGCACGCCGACCTGGCGGGCCAGCAGCACGTGCTCGCGGGTCTGCGGCATCGGGCCGTCGGTCGCCGCGACCACCAGGATCGCGCCGTCCATCTGGGCGGCACCGGTGATCATGTTCTTGATGTAGTCGGCGTGACCGGGGCAGTCGACGTGCGCGTAGTGCCGCGCCTCGGTCTGGTACTCGACGTGCGCGATGGAGATCGTGATGCCGCGGGCCTTCTCCTCCGGCGCCTTGTCGATCTCGTCGAACGGCGTGTACGGGTTCAGGTCCGGGTACTGGTCGTGCAGGACCTTGGTGATGGCCGCCGTCAGCGTCGTCTTACCGTGGTCGATGTGACCAATGGTGCCGATGTTGACGTGCGGCTTAGTCCGCTCGAACTTCGCCTTCGCCACTGGGTCCTCCTGTGGACTTCTTGGTTCGTACGCCCGGCGCGCCGGTCGGCGCTTAGGACTCTGTCGACAGCCTTTCCGGCCTGACGGCCGGAGAGCTTTGGTGGGTTCTGCGGCGATGAAGCCTACAGGCCCGGTCTCACGCGTTCCGACCGAGGTGGTCGCGGGCGGGAGCACCCTCCCGCGACCGCCTCGGATCATCGATCACGTCAGGTGAGGGTCACTCACCCGTCGCCTTGGCGATGATCTCCTTCGCGACCGAGGACGGAACCTCGGCGTAGGAGTCGAACTGCATGCTGTAGCTAGCCCGGCCCTGGGTCTTCGACCGCAGGTCGCCGACGTAGCCGAACATCTCCGACAACGGCACCAGAGCCTTGACGACGCGGGCGCCGCTGCGCTCCTCCATCGCCTGGATGATGCCGCGGCGGGAGTTGAGGTCGCCGATGACGTCACCCATGTTCTCCTCAGGAGTGGTGACCTCAACGGCCATCATCGGCTCGAGGAGCGCGGGGTCGGCCTTGCGGGCCGCCTCCTTCATCACCATCGAGCCGGCGATCTTGAATGCCATTTCCGACGAGTCGACCTCGTGGTACTGGCCGTCCAGCAGGGTGAGCTTGACACCCACCAGCGGGAAGCCGGCGAGGATGCCGTACTGCATCGCGTCCTGCGCGCCCGCGTCCACCGACGGGATGAACTCCCGGGGGATGCGGCCACCGGTGACGGCGTTGGCGAACTCGTAGGTCGGGGCGTCGTTGCCGAGCGGCAGCGGCTCCAGGCTGATGATCACCCGGGCGTACTGGCCGGAACCACCGGTCTGCTTCTTGTGGGTGTACTCGACCTTGTCCACCTTGCGGCGGATGGTCTCGCGGTACGCCACCTGCGGCTTACCGATGTTGGCCTCGACGTTGAACTCGCGGCGCATCCGGTCGACCAGGATGTCCAGGTGCAGCTCGCCCATGCCGGAGATGACCGTCTGACCGGTCTGGTCGTCCAGCTTGACGCGGAAGGTCGGGTCCTCCTCGGCCAGCCGCTGGATGGCGGTGCTGAGCTTCTCCTGGTCGGCCTTGGTCTTCGGCTCGATGGCGACCTCGATGACCGGCTCCGGGAAGGTCATCGACTCCAGGATGACCGGGTTCGCCGGGTCGCACAGGGTGTCACCGGTGGTGGTCTGCTTGAGACCCTGCACCGCGATGATGTCGCCAGCCTGGGCCGAGCTGCGCTCTTCCCGCTTGTTGGCGTGCATCTGGTAGATCTTGCCGATCCGCTCCTTGCGGTCCTTGGTGGAGTTGACCACCTGGGAGCCGGACTCGAGCGTGCCGGAGTAGATCCGCACGTAGGTGAGCTTGCCGAGGTGCTTGTCCGTCTGGATCTTGAAGGCGAGGCCCGAGAAGGGCTCCGACTTCGACGGCTTGCGCTGCAGCGGGGTCTCGCCGTCGGTGGCCGTACCCTCGATCGCCGGGATGTCCAGCGGCGACGGCAGGTACGCGATGACCGCGTCCAGCATCGGCTGGATGCCCTTGTTCTTGAAGGCGGTGCCGGTGAGGACCGGGTTGGCCTTGCCGGCGATGGTGGCCCGACGGATGGCGTCCTTGATCTCCTCGACGGAGATCTCCTCGCCCTCCAGGTACTTCTCCATCACCGCGTCGTCGACGTCGGCCAGGGTCTCCATCAGCTTCTCGCGCCACTCCGCGGCGGAGTCGGCGAGGTCGGCCGGGATCTCCTCGATCGCGTAGTCCTCACCCTTCTGCGTCTCGCCGCGCCAGGTGAGGGCCCGCATCTCGACCAGGTCGACCACGCCGATGAAGTCGGACTCGGCGCCGATCGGGATCTGGAGGACCAGCGGGGTGGCGTTGAGCCGGTCGATCATCATCTGCACGCAGCGGAAGAAGTCGGCACCGGTCCGGTCGAGCTTGTTGACGAAGCACATCCGGGGGACGTTGTACTTGTCCGCCTGCCGCCAGACGTTCTCCGTCTGCGGCTCCACGCCGGCGACACCGTCGTAGACCGCGACCGCGCCGTCCAGCACCCGCAGCGAACGCTCGACCTCGACCGTGAAGTCGACGTGGCCGGGCGTGTCGATGATCTGGATCGTGTGGCCCTTCCACTCACACTTGGTAGCAGCGGAGGTGATGGTGATACCACGCTCCTGCTCCTGCTCCATCCAGTCCATGACGGCACCGCCCTCGTGGACCTCACCGATCTTGTACGTGATGCCGGTGTAGAACAGGATCCGCTCGGTGGTGGTGGTCTTACCGGCATCGATGTGGGCCATGATGCCGATGTTGCGTACGTTGGCGAGCGCGTCTGCGGCGGCCACTTCAATCCCTACTTATCGTCGTCTCGACACAACTGGTGGCGGTTCCGGCGCCCGTGGGGGCGCCGGAACCAGGGTGTTACCAGCGGTAGTGCGCGAAGGCCTTGTTGGACTCGGCCATCTTGTGCGTGTCCTCGCGCCGCTTGACGGCGGCACCGAGGCCGTTGCTCGCGTCCAGCAGCTCGTTCATCAGCCGCTCGATCATGGTCTTCTCGCGACGGGCGCGGGAGTAGGTGACCAGCCAGCGCAGGCCCAGGGTGGTCGCCCGGGCGGGACGGACCTCGACCGGGACCTGGTAGGTGGCGCCACCGACGCGGCGGCTACGCACCTCGAGGGTCGGCTTGACGTTGTCCATCGCCCGCTTGAGGGTGACGACCGGGTCGGTGCCGGACTTCTCACGGCAGCCCTCGAGGGCGGCGTAGACGATGCGCTCGGCGAGCTGACGCTTACCGCGCAGGAGGATCTTGTTCACCAACTGGGTGACCAGCGGCGAGTTGTACACCGGGTCAGCGACCAGCGGCTTCCGCGGAGCGGGTCCCTTACGCGGCATGTCAGCTCTTCTCCTTCTTCGCGCCGTAGCGGCTGCGCGCCTGCTTGCGGTTGCGGACACCCTGGGTGTCCAGCGAGCCGCGGACGATCTTGTAACGCACACCGGGGAGGTCCTTCACCCGGCCGCCGCGGACGAGCACGATCGAGTGCTCCTGCAGGTTGTGGCCGACGCCCGGGATGTAGGCGGTCACCTCGATCTGGCTGCTGAGCTTGACACGAGCGACCTTGCGCAGCGCCGAGTTCGGCTTCTTCGGGGTGGTGGTGTACACGCGGGTGCACACGCCGCGCCGCTGAGGGGAACCCTTCAGCGCCGGGGTCTTGGTCTTACTCGTCTTAGCCTGGCGGCCCTTTCGGACCAGCTGCTGGATCGTGGGCACCGGGTTTCTCCGCTCCCTTCGACCGCCTGGTGGCGGCCGCACCGTCTGCCGTAGTCGACCAGATGGTCGACTCTCCTACATTCCGACCAGGGCCACCTCGCGGTGGTCCCGGCACCCGCGGTCGGGCGTGTCGCCCAGCTCACGGCCCCGGCGCCGACGCTCGCGCGTTGTCGACGGGGTGTTGCACCGGCGCACGGCGGGCCGCGCGCCGGATCTTTGGCTTCGTCGTGCTCCCACGCGATCTCCGGCTCACCGGATCCAGCGCACGCACGAGTTGCCCGGGCTTGCCCGGGCACAAGGGGAAAGAGTACCTACCACAACCGCACAGGTCAAAACGGAGCGGCCTGCGGAGCGTCCACCGCCTGCCGATCGAACCCGTTGCGCCTACCCGCCCGTGGTGGGCACCTACGGACCCAAGTGTACCGGCTTCCCCGTGGACCGGCCCGTCGACCCCGTCACGGCCGCCGTCAGGCCCCACGGACGGGCGCGGGCGTCACCCGAGCGTCAGCAGCAACGCCAGCCCCAGGCCGAGCAGGCTGAACAGCAGTCCCGCCCCGCCACAGCTGACGCCGGCCACCGCCAGGCCCCGCCCGGTGAACCGGACCGCCGGCGGGGCGGCCGGGCGCCGGATCTGCCGTATCCCCAGCAGGCCGGCCACGACGGCGCCCGCGCCGGCCAGGACGCCCAGCACCGTGAAGGCGCCGGACGCCCAGGCGCCACCCACGCCGCCGACCGCGCCGACACAGACCACGAGCAGCGCGACAAGCGTCGAGACGATCCCGGCCACCAGCGAACCCACGGCCAGACCGGAGGTGACCGGCGGCACGTCGAGGTGCACCACGCCGAAGGACGTGCCCGCGACCGGGTCGACCCGCTTCGGCGGCCGGGCGGCCTCGCGCGGCGGCGGGGGCGGAGCGACCGGGCCCGGACCCCAGCCCGGCGCCGGCGGCGGGCCCGCTGCCGCGGGCGAGGTGCCCCACGGGGACGCCGACGACGGGCCCGGAACCCCCGCCCCGGGCGGGGCGCCCCAGGGCGACGCCGGCGGCGGGCCCGGGACCCCTGCCCCGGACGGGGCGTTCAAGGGCGACGCCGGCGGCGGGTACCCCGACCCGACGGACGGCGTGCCCGCGTCGGGCCGCGCCCACTGCGTCCCGCCGGGCGGGGCGTCGGGATTCGCGGCGGGGTGCGCCACGGGATCGCCGCCCGGGTAGCGCGCCGGTTCCGTCACGGGTCCTCCTGTCGACGTCTCGGCGTCCACCGCCGCGCGACGGACACCGGGCCAGGCTACCGCCGCCGGCCCGACGGCCCGCGCCCGGCGCGAGACCCGTTCCCCTCGGGCGGTCGGTCAGTCCATGTTCGGTGCGAAGTCCTGCCCGTAGGGCGTGTCGGCGAGCCGGACCACCCCGAGCACCACCGCGGCCACCACGCTGACGGCGACGAGCACCAGGCCCGTCCAGGCCAGCCGCTCCCCCCGCCGCAGCCAGGCGGAGCCGGTCAGGAAACCCCCCGAGGCGTATGCCTCCCGGCGTGCCTGGCGGGCGAGCTGGAGCGCCACCGTGGCCGGCACCACGCCGCCGATGAACAGGCCGGTCAGCGCGCCGATCAGGCCGAGTGCGAAGACCGCCCGCGCCTTGGTGGCCCGGGCCGGGTCCGGGTCGAGCGGATGGCGGGGCAGCCCCGGCTGGGCGACGGGCGCCTGCCCGGGTGCGGTCGTCATGCCCCCATCATGCCCCGGTCCGCTCCGCCGCGGCGCCCGCACGGGCCACCCCGACCCCGGGACGCGACGAGGCCCCCGGCGCGTGCCGGGGGCCTCGTCGATCGTGCTGCCTAGCGGTACGACCCGAAGTCGAAGTCGTCCAGCGGAACCGCCTGGCCGCTGGCCGGCCCGAAGCCGTAGTCGGTCTCCGGGTAGCCGGTCATCGAGTAGACCTTGGCCTTCGCCTCCTCGGTCGGCTCGACCCGGACGTTGCGGTACTTGCTGATGCCCGTACCGGCCGGGATGAGCTTACCGATGATCACGTTCTCCTTGAGGCCGACGAGCGAGTCGCTGCGCGAGTTGATCGCCGCGTCGGTCAGCACCCGGGTGGTCTCCTGGAAGGAGGCCGCCGAGAGCCAGGAGTCGGTGGCCAGCGAGGCCTTGGTGATACCCATCAGCACCGGACGGCCGGCGGCGGGCTCGCCGCCCTCGGAGACGAGTCGGCGGTTCTCCGACTCGAACAGCGCCCGGTCGACCAGCACGCCCGGCAGGAACTCGGTCGAGCCGGAGTCGATGACCGTCACCCGCTTGAGCATCTGGCGGATGATGATCTCGATGTGCTTGTCGTGGATGAGCACACCCTGCGAGCGGTAGACCTCCTGGACCTCACTGGTCAGGTGGACCTGGACCGCCCGCGGACCCATGATCCGCAGAAGCTCGTGCGGGTCGATGGTGCCCTCGGTCAGCTTCTCGCCGACCGCGACGTGACCGCCGTCGTGGGTCCGCAGCCGGACCCGCTTGGAGATCTTGTCGTAGACGATCTCGTCACTGCCGTCGTCCGGCACCACGATGATCTTCCGCGAGCGCTCGCCGTCCTCGATCCGGATCCGACCCGGGGTGTCGGCGATGGGCGCCTTGCCCTTCGGGACCCGGGCCTCGAAGATCTCCTGGACACGGGGCAGACCCTGGGTGATGTCCTCACCCGCGACGCCACCGGTGTGGAAGGTACGCATCGTCAGCTGCGTACCCGGCTCACCGATCGACTGGGCGGCGATGATGCCGACCGCCTCGCCGACGTCCACGGTCTTGCCGGTCGGCAGCGAGCGGCCGTAGCACGCACCGCAGACGCCCAGCTTCGACTCGCAGGTGAGCACGCTGCGCACCCGGACCGTCTCGGTCCCGGCGGCGACGATCTTGTCGACCAGGATCGAGTTGATGTCCTGACCCCGCTCGGCGACGACGACGCCGTCCGGCCCCTTGATGTCGTCGGCCAGCGTCCGGGCGTGCACGCTGGTCTCGGCGTGCTCGTGCACGACCAGCTTGCCGTCGATCCGCTCGCCGATCTGCATCGGGATGGCGCGGTCGGTGCCGCAGTCCTCCTCGCGGATGATGACGTCCTGCGAGACGTCCACCAGACGACGGGTCAGGTAACCCGAGTCGGCGGTACGCAGGGCGGTGTCCGCGAGACCCTTACGGGCACCGTGCGTGGAGATGAAGTACTCCAGCACGGACAGACCCTCCCGGTAGCTGGCCTTGATCGGCCGCGGGATGATCTCGCCCTTCGGGTTGGCCACCAGACCACGGATCGCCGCGATCTGCCGGAGCTGGAGGAGGTTACCGCGGGCGCCCGAGTTGATCATCTTCCACAGCGGGTTCTCCTGCGGCAGGGCGGTGTCCATCTCCTTGGCGACCTCGTTGGTCGCCTTGGTCCAGATCTGGATGAGCTCGCCGCGACGCTCCTCCGGGGTCATCAGACCGCGCTGGTACTGCTTGTCGATCTGGTCGGCTTCCTTCTCGTACCGCTCCAGGATCTCCCGCTTGCGCGGCGGGGCGATGACGTCCTCCATGCCGATCGTCACGCCGGACCAGGTGGCCCAGTGGAAGCCGGCCTCCTTGAGCCCGTCCAGGGTGGCGGCCAGCGCCACCTTGGGGAAGCGCTCGGCGAGGTCGTTGACGATCGCGGAGAGCTGACCCTTGCGGATCTCGTAGTTCACGAAGCGGTAGCCCTGCGGCAGCGTCTCGTTGAACAGCACCCGACCGAGGGTCGTCTCCACGGTCAGCGGCTCGCCCTCGACCCAGCCCTCCGGGGCGGTCCACGCCTCGGCGCCGGCGCCGTTGTCGACCCCGATCACGCCACGCAGGCGGATCTTCACCGGGGCCTGCAGGTGCAGCTCGCCGTTGTCGTACGCCATCCGGGCCTCGGCGTCCGAGCTGAACGCCCGGCCCTCGCCCTTCTCGCCCGCCGTGAGGTGGGTGAGGTGGTAGAGGCCGATGACCATGTCCTGGGTGGGCATGGTGACGGGCTTGCCGTCGGCCGGCTTGAGGATGTTGTTCGACGACAGCATCAGGATCCGCGCCTCGGCCTGGGCCTCGGCGGACAGCGGCACGTGCACCGCCATCTGGTCACCGTCGAAGTCGGCGTTGAACGCGGTGCAGACCAGCGGGTGGATCTGGATGGCCTTGCCCTCGACGAGCTGCGGCTCGAAGGCCTGGATGCCCAGGCGGTGCAGGGTCGGCGCCCGGTTCAGCAGGACCGGGTGCTCGCCGATGACCTCTTCGAGCACGTCCCACACGACCGGGCGCTGCCGCTCGACCATCCGCTTGGCGGACTTGATGTTCTGCGCGTGGTTGAGGTCGACCAGCCGCTTCATCACGAACGGCTTGAACAGCTCCAGCGCCATCTGCTTGGGCAGGCCGCACTGGTGCAGCTTCAGCTTCGGGCCGACGACGATGACCGAACGGCCGGAGTAGTCGACGCGCTTGCCCAGCAGGTTCTGCCGGAACCGGCCCTGCTTGCCCTTGAGCATGTCGGAGAGCGACTTCAGCGGGCGGTTGCCCGGCCCGGTGACCGGCCGGCCGCGGCGGCCGTTGTCGAACAGCGCGTCGACGGCCTCCTGGAGCATCCGCTTCTCGTTGTTGACGATGATCTCGGGCGCGCCGAGGTCGATCAGCCGCTTGAGGCGGTTGTTCCGGTTGATCACGCGGCGGTACAGGTCGTTCAGGTCGGAGGTCGCGAAGCGGCCACCGTCGAGCTGCACCATCGGGCGCAGGTCCGGCGGGATGACCGGCACGCAGTCGAGCACCATGCCGAGCGGCGAGTTGCGGGTGTTCAGGAACGCCGCGACGACCTTGAGCCGCTTGAGCGCCCGGATCTTCCGCTGCCCCTTGCCGGAGCGGATGGTCTCGCGCAGGTTCTCGGCCTCGGCGTCGAGGTCCATGTTCTGGACCAGCGCCTTGATGGCCTCGGCGCCCATACCGCCGGTGAAGTACTCGCCGAACCGGTCCCGCAGCTCGCGGTAGAGCAGTTCGTCGGTGACGAGCTGCTTCGGCTCCAGCTTGCGGAAGGTGTCCAGCACCTCGTCCAGGCGGTCGATCTCGCGCTGGGCCCGGTCGCGGATCTGGCGCATCTCGCGCTCTCCGCCCTCCTTGACCTTGCGCCGGACGTCCGCCTTGGCACCCTCGGCCTCCAGCTCGGCCAGGTCGGCCTCGAGCTTGGTGGCCCGCTTCTCGATCTCCGAGTCGCGGCTGTTCTCGGCCTGCCGCTTCTCGGCCAGGATCTCGTTCTCGATCGTCGAGAGGTCACGGTGACGCGACTCGGCGTCCACGCTCGTCACGACGTACGAGGCGAAGTAGATGATCTTTTCGAGGTCCTTGGGGGCGAGGTCCAGCAGGTAGCCCAGCCGGCTCGGCACGCCCTTGAAGTACCAGATGTGGGTCACCGGCGCGGCGAGCTCGATGTGCCCCATCCGCTCGCGGCGGACCTTCGACCGGGTCACCTCGACGCCGCAGCGCTCGCAGATGATGCCCTTGAACCGGACCCGCTTGTACTTACCGCAGTAGCACTCCCAGTCCCGCTGCGGACCGAAGATCTTCTCGCAGAAGAGCCCGTCCTTTTCCGGCTTCAGGGTGCGGTAGTTGATCGTCTCAGGCTTCTTGACCTCACCGTGCGACCACTGACGGATGTCGTCGGCGGTGGCGAGGCCGATGCGCAGCTCGTCGAAGAAGTTGACGTCGAGCACTATGTCCCCTATGTCGTCGTCTGTACTGCTAGCTAGTGGGTGGGGTCGGGAGCCGGCGAGCCGGCCCCCGACCGCTCACCTCAGACCTCTTCGACCGAGCTCGGCTCGCGCCGGGACAGGTCGATGCCCAGCTCCTCCGCGGCGCGGAACACCTCGTCGTCGGTCTCGCGCATCTCCAGGGCCACGCCGTCGCTGGACAGCACCTCGACGTTGAGGCACAGCGACTGCAGCTCCTTGAGCAGCACCTTGAACGACTCCGGGATGCCCGGCTCCGGGATGTTCTCGCCCTTGACGATGGCCTCGTAGACCTTGACCCGGCCGAGGACGTCGTCGGACTTGATCGTCAACAGCTCCTGCAGGGCGTACGCGGCGCCGTACGCCTGCATCGCCCAGCACTCCATCTCGCCGAAGCGCTGGCCACCGAACTGCGCCTTACCACCCAGCGGCTGCTGCGTGATCATCGAGTACGGACCGGTCGACCGGGCGTGGATCTTGTCGTCGACCAGGTGGTTGAGCTTCAGGATGTAGATGTAGCCGACCGCGATCGGGTCCGGCAGCGGCTCGCCGGAGCGGCCGTCGAACAGCTGCGCCTTGCCGGTGGAACCGATCAGCTGCTTGCCGTCCCGGTTGGGCAGGGTCGACGCCAGCAGGCCGGAGATCTCCTCCTCGCGGGCGCCGTCGAAGACCGGCGTGGCCACGTTGGTGTCCGGCTCCGACTCGTGCGCCTCGATGGAGCGCAGCTGGCGCTTCCACTCGGCGTCGTCGCCGTCGACGCTCCACCCCGTCTTCGCCACCCAGCCGAGGTGCGTCTCCAGCACCTGGCCGATGTTCATCCGGGACGGCACACCCAGCGGGTTGAGCACGATGTCGACGGGCGTGCCGTCCTCCAGGAACGGCATGTCCTCGATCGGCAGGATCTTGGAGATGACGCCCTTGTTGCCGTGCCGGCCGGCGAGCTTGTCGCCGTCCTGGATCTTCCGCTTCTGGGCGACGTAGACCCGGACCAGCTCGTTGACGCCCGGCGGCAGCTCGTCGCCGTCCTCGCGGGAGAAGGTACGCACGCCGATGACCGTGCCGGTCTCGCCGTGCGGCACCTTCAGCGAGGTGTCACGGACCTCGCGCGCCTTCTCACCGAAGATCGCGCGGAGCAGCCGCTCCTCCGGGGTCAGCTCGGTCTCGCCCTTGGGCGTGACCTTGCCGACCAGGATGTCGCCGGGGACGACCTCGGCGCCGATCCGGATGATGCCGCGCTCGTCGAGGTCGGCGAGCATCTCCTCGCTGACGTTCGGGATGTCGCGGGTGATCTCCTCCGGGCCCAGCTTGGTGTCCCGGGCGTCGACCTCGTGCTCCTCGATGTGGATCGAGGTGAGCACGTCCTGCTGCACGAGGCGCTGCGACAGGATGATCGCGTCCTCGTAGTTGTGGCCCTCCCAGCACATGAACGCCACGAGCAGGTTGCGCCCGAGCGCCATCTCGCCCTCGTCGGTGCACGGACCGTCGGCGATGACCTGGCCGGCCTCGACGCGGTCGCCCTCGAAGACGACCGGCTTCTGGTTGACGCAGGAGCCGGCGTTGGAGCGGCGGAACTTGTGCAGCAGGTACGTGCGGCGGTGGCCGTCGTCCTGGTGGATGGTGATGTAGTCGGCGCAGAGGTCCTCGATGACGCCGCCGACCTCGGCGACGACCACGTCACCGGCGTCGACCGCGGCACGGTATTCCATGCCGGTGCCGACGAGCGGGGACTCGGCCTTGACCAGCGGCACCGCCTGGCGCTGCATGTTCGCGCCCATCAGCGCCCGGTTGGCGTCGTCGTGCTCGAGGAACGGGATCATCGCGGTGGCGACCGAGGTCATCTGCCGCGGCGACACGTCCATGTAGTCGACGGCGCTCGGCACCACGTCCTCGGTCTCGCCGCCCTTACGGCGGCACAGGACCCGGTCCTCGGCGAACGTGCCGTCGGCCTTCAGCGGCGCGTTGGCCTGCGCCTTGACGAACCGGTCCTCCTCGTCCGCGGTCAGGTAGTCGATCTGGTCGGTGACCCGACCGTCGACGACCTTCCGGTACGGCGTCTCGATGAAGCCGAACGGGTTGACCCGGGCGAAGGTGGACAGCGCGCCGATCAGGCCGATGTTCGGGCCTTCCGGCGTCTCGATCGGGCACATCCGGCCGTAGTGGGACGGGTGCACGTCGCGGACCTCGAAGCCGGCCCGCTCCCGGGACAGGCCACCCGGGCCGAGCGCGCTCAGCCGGCGCCGGTGGGTCAGGCCCGCCAGCGGGTTGGTCTGGTCCATGAACTGGGACAGCTGCGACGTGCCGAAGAACTCCTTGATCGCCGCCACCACGGGACGGATGTTGATCAGGGTCTGCGGCGTGATCGCCTCGACGTCCTGGGTGGTCATCCGCTCGCGGACGACGCGCTCCATCCGGGACAGACCGACCCGGACCTGGTTCTGGATCAGCTCACCCACGGTACGCAGGCGCCGGTTGCCGAAGTGGTCGATGTCGTCGGCCTCGTAGCCGTCCTCACCGGCGTGCAGCCGGCAGAGGTACTCCACGGTGGCGACGATGTCGTCCTCGGTCAGGGTGCCGGTCGTGATCGGCACCTCCAGCTCGAGCTTCTTGTTGAACTTGTAACGACCGACCTTGGCGACGTCGTACCGCTTCGGGTTGAAGAAGAGGTTGTCGAGCAGGGTCTGGGCGTTCTCGCGGGTCGGCGGCTCGCCAGGGCGGAGCTTCCGGTAGATGTCGAGCAACGCCTCGTCCGCGCCGGCGATGTGGTCCTTCTCGAGCGTGGTCATCATCAGCTCGGACCAGCCGAACCGCTCGCGGATGCGCTCGGCCGACCAACCGACGGCCTTGAGCAGGACGGTGACGGCCTGCCGGCGCTTGCGGTCGATGCGAACACCGACCGTGTCGCGCTTGTCGATGTCGAACTCCAGCCAGGCGCCCCGGCTGGGAATGACCTTGACGCTGGTGAGGTCGCGGTCGGAGGTCTTGTCCGGCTGCTTGTCGAAGTAGACGCCCGGGGACCGGACGAGCTGGCTGACCACGACGCGCTCGGTGCCGTTGATGATGAAGGTGCCCTTCGGCGTCATCATCGGGAAGTCACCCATGAACACCGTCTGGCTCTTGATCTCGCCGGTGGTGTTGTTGGTGAACTCCGCGGTCACGAAGAGCGGGGCGCAGTAGGTCAGGTCCTTCTCCTTGCACTCCTCGATCGAGGCCTTGACCTCGTCGAAGCGCGGAGCCGAGAAGGAGAGCGACATGGTGCCGGAGAAGTCCTCAATGGGACTGATCTCGTCGAGGATCTCCGCGAGACCCGAGCGTGCGTGCGGGTCGTCCGCCGACCGGCCCTGCCAAGCCTCGTTGCCGACGAGCCAGTCGAAGGACTCGTTCTGGATGGCGAGGAGGTTGGGGACCTCGAGGTGTTCGGTGATCCTGCCGAATGAAACTCGGCGGGGAGCGAATGCGCTCGACGTACGACTGGTCTTCGCAGGGCGGGAAGCTGCCAAGATGCGTCCTTCCGAGGACCGGTGCTGCAGAACGGCTGGTACGCGTGCACTCCAATGACCCCACCAGAAATATCCGTAAACGGACATTTCCGAGCAGGGGTCAAGTCGGAAGGCAGCGCAAACTAGCAGTGTAGCCGAGAGGCTAACCGCTGTCCAGCCCAACCCGCAGGTCGTCGCGGAACGTGCCTCGGGACCCCTGAACCGGGGTCTAACCGGGCCGCTCGGAACGCGACGTTCCTGCCGGGCCGCTCGGGTGCCGCAGCCGATGGTGTCGCCGCTGCCATTACCCAAGTGGTGGCCGTTGCAAGCGCGGAAGGTCTTGCTGTGTCAGCGTGCCTGTCAGCCCGGGGCCGCGTCAAGGCCCGGCATCCGGGTCGCCGCTTCTTTCCCACCGACGGGCTACCCCCGGGCCCCGGTCGCCGACCGTCGCGACGCGTCGACGCCCTGCTCACCGCCCCTGTCGCCCGGATCCACCACGAAGGCGGGCGGCGATCCAGTGTCGGATCACCGCCCGCCGTGACGCGGTGTGCCCCGGCTCACGGAGCCGGACACGCGCCTGGTGGTACGTCAGGTCACTTGAGGGTGACCTTGGCGCCCTCGCCCTCGAGCTTGGTCTTCGCCTTCTCGGCGGTCTCCTTGTTGGCCTTCTCCAGGACGGCCTTCGGAGCGGCCTCGACCAGGTCCTTGGCCTCCTTGAGGCCCAGGCCGGTCAGCTCGCGCACGACCTTGATGACCTGGATCTTCTTGCCGCCGTCAGCCTCGAGGATGACGTCGAACTCGTCCTTCTCCTCCTCGACCGGAGCGGCGGCGGCCGGGCCGGCCGGGCCGGCGACGGCGACCGGAGCGGCCGCGGTGACCTCGAAGGTCTCCTCGAACTGCTTCACGAACTCGGAGAGCTCGATCAGCGTCATCTCCTTGAACGCGTCGAGCAGCTCGTCGGTGCTGAGCTTCGCCATGTCTGGCGTCCTTTCCTGAATCTGTTAGGTAAGAACTGGGTGCGCCGCGGGGCCTCAGGCCGCCTCGGCGCCCTCCTTCTCGCGCTTGTCCTGCAGGGCGGCCGCCAGACGGGCGGTCTTCGACAGCGGGGCCTGGAACAGGGCCGCGGCCTTGCTCAGGTTGCCCTTCATCGCGCCGGCCAGCTTGGCCAGCAGCACCTCACGGGACTCCAGGTCGGCGAGCTTCGTGACCTCGGCCGCGGTAATGGCCTTGCCCTCGAAGACACCGCCCTTGATGACGAGCTTCGGGTTGGCCTTCGCGAAGTCGCGAAGCCCCTTCGCCGCCTCGACGACGTCGCCCGAAACGAAAGTCAGCGCGGTAGGACCGGTGAACATCTCGTCGAGGCCGGAGATACCAGCGTCGGTCGCGGCACGCTTCGCGAGCGTGTTCTTCGCAACGGTGTAGCTGGTCTCCTTGCCGAGCGAGCGCCGCAGCTGGGTGAGCTGGGAAACCGTCAGACCGCGGTACTCGGTCAGCACCGTGGCACCCGCGTTGCGGAAGCTCTCGGTCAGCTCAGCGACGGCCGTGGCCTTGTCGGCCCGGATCGGCTTGTCCGCCATGTCCCTCCTCTCTCGTTACTCGAGGCCGGTCACCGTCGTCGGCCGGAGCTTTCGACGGGGGCGCAGGTGCCACGACAACGAGAAAGGCCCCGGCGCAGGGCGCACGGGGCGAGGGCCGGCACACGGACACGGTCGGCGGACCATGCTCAGCACCGATTTTCGCTTACCGCCCTGCGCGGGTCGCCCGTAGTCGCGGGACCTTCGACCGTGCCGGGGCACGGTGACCAGCGGTCTCTGGGTGGAACTTCGCGGCCTAGGTTACGCGAGGAGCCCCGCGACCACCAAATCGCCCCCCGGTGGGCCGGGTCACTCCCCCGCACCCCGAGGGGCCGACGGTCAGGGTCGGTGGCGCCGCCGCCACAGGTACGCCGCCGCGGCCGCCGCGCTCCAGGCCGCGGCCCAGGCGGTGAGCAGGCCCACCGTGGACGCGGCCAGGCCGTCGGCGGCGGCCCGCGCGGTGGCCATCACCGGCGGCGCCAGCCACGGCGCCACCGAGCCGCTCAGGCCGAGAACGACCGTGCCGACCCCGCCGAGCGCGAGCACCGCGACGCCGTAGCCGGCGCTACCCGTGCAGGCGCGGCTGGCCAGCGCCCCGAGCGCCACCGCCGCGGGTACGGCCAGCAGGTGGGCCCACAGCCCGACGGCGATCCCCACCGGCACCGACCGGTCGCCCGGCCCCACCGGACCGGCGACCCCGCCCACCAGCCACGGGAAGACCAGCGCGACGGCCACCGTGCCGAGCCCGGCCACGCCGGCCGCCAGCAGCCCGGCCAGTCGCTCCCGGCGCACCCCGACGAGCGCCTGCGCCAGCCGGCGCTGCACGTCCGGCTCGACGTCCAGCAGCACCTTGGTCTGCCAGGCGAGCACCGGGAAGAGCACCACCGCCGAGACGCCGTACGCCTCCCCCGGCTGCGCCCGGCCGCCGCCGTAGAGGACGCCGAGAGCCACCAGGCCGGCCAGCAGGGGGGCCAGCGCCCGTCCCGTACGCAGGAAGCCCGCCAGCCGCAGCCGGAGCAGCGCGGTCACCGCGGTCCCCCGGTGGTCCCGCCCGTGGCCTCTGGCGCCCGCGCGGCGGGCGGCGCGCCGGGGTCCACGGCCCCCGTCGGCGGGCGCTCGGAGTCGTCCGGGGCGACCACGCCGGGTCCGGCGGGCCGGCGTACGCGGAGGATCCGGTGCCCCTCGGCGCGCAGCCGGGCGACGGTGCCGTCGACCCGCGCCGCCGGGACCGCGACCTCGACCACCGCCAGCGCCGCCTCCGCCGACGGGGCGGCCTCGGTGACCGTGCCGTCCGCCACCGTCCACCGGCGGGCGCCCGGCAGCCGGGCGATCTCGCCCCGGTGGTCGCTGACCAGCACCGAACCGCCCGCCGCCGCCACCTCGTCGATCACCTCGGGCACGAGGTCCCGGGTCGCGGCGTCGAGGCCCTCCCACGGCTCGTCGAGCACCAGCAGGCCGGGCGGACGCAGCATCGCCTGGGCCAGGCCGACCTTCTGGGCGGTGCCCTTGGACAGCTCCGGCAGGCGGACCCGGCGGAACCCGGAGAGGCCCAGCCGGGAGGTCCAGTGGTCGACCGCGTGGCCGGCGGCCGCCGGATCGAGGCCGGCGACACGTCCCATGGCGGTCAGGTAGCGCTCGACGGTGAAGGGCTGGTCGGCCGGGAAGCGCTCCGGGACCCACCCGACGTGCCGGGGTCGACCGGTGACCCGCCCCCGGCTCGGCCGCAGCACCCCGGCCGCCACCTGGAGCAGGGTCGACTTGCCCACGCCGTTGCGGCCGAGGACGACCACGACCTCACCGGGGCCGATCCGCACCGCGGCTTCCCGCAGCACCCACGGGCCCCGCCGCCGGTAGCGCAGCCAGACGTTCTCCAGGCGCACCGGCCGAGCATGCCACAGCCGACACGGAACGGGGCGCCGCCACGATGTGGCGACGCCCCGTCACGGGTACGGGTGCTCAGGCCTCGGCCGGAGCCTCCTGCAGGTTCTTCACCACGTTGGGGTCGACCGGGACACCCGGGCCCATGGTGGTGGTGAGGGTGACCTTCTTGAGGTACTTGCCCTTCGCGGCGGACGGCTTGGCCCGCAGGACCTCGTCGAGGACCGCCGCGTAGTTGTCGATCAGCTGGGTCTCGGAGAACGAGGCCTTGCCGATGATCAGGTGGAGGTTGGAGTGCTTGTCCACCCGGAAGGTGATCTTACCGCCCTTGATGTCCGAGACGGCCTTGGTGACGTCCATGGTCACGGTGCCGGTCTTCGGGTTCGGCATGAGACCGCGCGGGCCCAGGATCCGCGCGATCCGGCCGATCTTGGCCATCTGGTCCGGCGTGGCGATCGCCGCGTCGAAGTCGAGCCAACCGCCCTGGATCCGGGCGACCAGCTCGTCGGTGCCCACCTCGTCCGCACCGGCGGCGACGGCCTCCTCGGCCTTCGCACCGGCGGCGAAGACGATCACGCGGGCGGTCTTACCGGTGCCGTGCGGCAGGTTGACCACGCCACGGACCATCTGGTCCGCCTTGCGGGGGTCGACGCCGAGGCGCATGGCGACCTCGACCGTGGCGTCGAACTTGGCGGAGGTGGTGTCCTTGGCCAGCTTCACGGCCTCGGCGGGGGTGTAGAGCTTCGACCGGTCGATGACCTCGGCGGCCTTGCGGTAGCTCTTGCTGCGCTGCATTTTCTACGTACTCCTGTGGTCTATGGCGGGCCGCGACTTCCCGCGCGCCCTCCCACGAACTGGATCTGGCGGTGACCGAGGTCAGTCGTTGACGACGATGCCCATCGACCGGGCGGTGCCGGCGATGATCTTCGCAGCCTGGTCGACGTCGTTGGCGTTGAGGTCGACCATCTTCTTCTCGGCGATCTCACGCACCTGGGCCTGCGACACCGAGCCGACCTTGTCCTTCTGCGGGACGCCCGAGCCCTTCTCCACCCCGGCGGCCTTGAGCAGCAGCCGGGCGGCGGGCGGGGTCTTCAGGACGAAGGTGAAGCTGCGGTCCTCGTAGACGCTGATCTCGGCGGGGACGATGTCGCCCCGCTGGGACTCGGTCTGCGCGTTGTAGGACTTGCAGAACTCCATGATGTTCACGCCGTGCTGGCCGAGCGCGGGGCCGACCGGCGGCGCCGGCGTGGCCTGGCCCGCCTTCAGCTGAAGCGTGAAAGTCTTGACGAGCTTCTTCTTCGGAGGCATGTCTCTTCCTGGGGCTTGGAACTGGGAAAGGTGCCGGCCGTAGACGCGCACGGTCAGCGCGATGCGACAGCGGCGACGTTCTAGAGTAGCGCAGCGTCCCGCCGCCGCCTGCGCCGAGGTCGGGCGGAACAGGTACGCCGGCGGCGGGCCGCTGCCCACCGCCGGCGCTCCCGACGTCAGATCTTGGCGACCTGGTTGAAGTTCAGCTCCACCGGCGTCTCGCGACCGAAGATCGACACCAGCACCTTGAGCTTCTGCTGGTCGGCGTTGATCTCGCTGATCGTCGCCGGCAGCGAGGCGAAGGCGCCGTCGGTGACGGTGACCGAGTCGCCGACCTCGAAGTCGAGGACCTTGATCTCGGGCTTGGCCTTCTTCTGCTCGGTCTCGACGGCCGGCGCCAGCCACTTCAGCACCTCGTCGAGGGAGAGCGGGGCCGGGCGGTCGGCCCGGTCCGTCGCGCCCACGAAGCCGGTGACACCCGGCGTGTTGCGCACGCAGGAGTAGGACTCGGCGGTCAGCTCCATCCGGACCAGGATGTAGCCCGGGAAGACCTTGGCCTGGATCTGCGACCGCTTCCCGTTCTTGACCTCCACCTCTTCCCGGGTCGGCACCTCGACCTGGTAGATGTAGTCCTCCATGTCGAGGCTCGTGATCCGGGTCTCGAGGTTGGTCTTGACCTTGTTCTCGTAGCCGGCGTACGAGTGCACCACGTACCAGTCGCCCGGCGCGTAGCGCAGCTTCTGCCGCAGCTCGGCGACCGGGTCGTAGTCCTCGTCCGGCGCGGGCTCGGTGGTGGGGAACTCCGGCTCGCTGGCGGCCTCGACCGACTCGTCACCAGCCGCCGTCGCCACCGTGGACTGCTCGTCCGTGGTCTCGGCGGTCTCGTCGTACTCAGGCACGCTCGCTCACTTCCGTCACTATCGGCTCAGTCGGCCGGTCAGCTGGGGTTGCCGAAGACCCACAGCACGCCCTTCGCGAAGGCGAAGTCAAGGCCGGCCACGATCGTCAGCATCACCGCGACGAAGGCGACCACCACAGCCGTGTAGGTCAGCAGCTCCTTGCGGGTCGGCCAGATGACCTTACGCAGTTCCGCCACGACCTCGCGGATGAATCGGGCGATGCGGCCGAACAGACCGACCCGGTCGGTTTCCGCCTTGGTCTTCGGCTTGCTGTCCGCCGAATCCGCCTTCGCCCGCGAGCGCGTCGCGGTGCCGCCCCGGGATACCGGTTCCTCGGCGTCGGTGGCGTCGTCGTCGGCCACGTCGTCGACGACCTCGTCGTGCAGACGGTCGTCGCCGGCGTCCTCGCCGCGCCGCTTCTTGTCGGCCACTTCGCCCTCCGTCGCGGGATGTCGGGTCGCACGCTGTCGGGCGTGCGCGGCGCTTGGTCACGCCGGCCGGACCAACCGTCCCGCGACGGGCCGCGGCCGGCGGATCAGCCGGGAGGGCCCGAATGCCTCGGGGCCACCCTGCCGATGCCACCACCACGGGCCGGACGCCGCCGTACGGCGGCGCGACCCACGGGAACGGTCAGGCCTGAGGCGCAGGGGTGACAGGACTTGAACCTGCAGCCTGCGGTTTTGGAGACCGCTGCTCTGCCAATTGAGCTACACCCCTGTGCGGCAATGCTCACCCCGCCCGGTCATGCACGACCGTGCAGGGGTTACTTGCCCCACGGCGGACCAGTGTACGGGTAGCGGCACCACTTTCCCAACCGGTCTGCCCCTCGCGCGTCGGAAGCCTGGTCAGCGGGCCGTCCGGACGGTCGCGCGAGCCTGCGAGAGCACCTTCTCCCCCCGGCAGACGGCGGTCACGTCGAGCCTGGTCAGGCCGTCCTCGGTGACCTCCCGGACCACGGCCGTGACCTCGATCTCGGTGCCCTCGTCGTCGTCCGGGACGACAACCGGCCGGGTGAAGCGGACGTTGTAGTCGACGATCGCGTCGGGTGCCCCGGCCCACTCCGCCACCGCGCGGCCGACCAGCGCCATGGTGAACATGCCGTGGGCGATCACGCCGGGCAGACCCACCTTCGTGGCGGTCCGGTCGTTCCAGTGGATCGGGTTGAAGTCCCCCGAGGCGCCGGCGTAGCGGACCAGGTCCGCGCGCGTCACCCGGAACGTCCTGGCTGGCAGCTCCATCTCAGCCCTCCCCGCGTACGACGAGCTTCGACCAGACGGTCACGACCGGCTCACCGGCCGGGGTGGCGACCTCGGTGCGGGTGGTCAGGAAGCCGTGCCCGCCACGGCTGCTGACGTCGTCGATGACGCTGACGCAGACCAGCTCGTCCCCCGCCACCACCGGCCGGGTGTAGGCGAAGCGCTGGTCGCCGTGGACGACGCGGCTGTAGTCGACGCCGAGGGCCGGGTCGTCGATGATCTGCTGGTTGGCCGCCATCGTGAGCACGATGGGGAAGGTCGGCGGGGCGACCACGTCCGGGTGGCCGAGCGCGCGGGCGGCCTCCGGGTCGTGGTGGGCCGGATCGGCGGCGCCGATCGCCGTGGCGAACTCGCGGATCTTTTCTCGGCCCACCTGGTAGGGGGCGGTCGGCGGATACGTCCGGCCGACGAAGGACGGGTCCAGGGACATGCCGCGAACCTACACGCAAACGCCGATCGCCGATCCGTACGGTCGGCGGCGGCCGGAGCCGCGCCGTCCCTACGGACCGGCGATCGGGGAAGTGCCTGAGGACCGGGCCGGCGGTGCCGGCCGTGGGTCAGCGGGTCTCGCGGTGGACCGTGTGCTTGCCGTCCCGCGGGCAGAACTTCTTCAGCTCGATGCGGTCGGGGTCGTTACGACGGTTCTTGCGCGTGATGTAGTTGCGCTCCTTGCACTCCACACACGCCAAAGTGATCTTCGGCCGGACATCGGTCGCCTTCGCCACGGCGGAGTGCCTTCCTCGCTACGGGTAACAACTACGGCGCATCAGCCTACGCGCTGACGGCGCGGACATGCAAAGTGGGCGCCAGTGGCGCCCATCCCACCGACCGCCGGGAGCTGGCCCGGTGGACGAGAGTAGCGGTGGCCGGACTTGAACCGGCGACACAGCGATTATGAGCCGCTTGCTCTACCATCTGAGCTACACCGCCGTGGCGGGTCCAGCCGGACCCTCTGAGCCCCCTTACGGAATCGAACCGTAGACCTTCTCCTTACCATGGAGACGCTCTGCCGACTGAGCTAAGGGGGCCTGCGCGATCTCCCCGGGGGGTGACGCGCAGGGGATACATTACACGGCCGTGCGGCGGAGAAGAAATCGGATCCCCTACCGGGGCGTCTCCGCAGTTCAGGGCACGGCACGCAGCCGGGGAAGCTCCCCCGGGGAGATCGTCTCCGGGTCCACCTGGGCGCCGAACCAGGCCTCCAGCCGCTCGTACGGCAACGGGCGGCTGAACAGGAAGCCCTGGCCGATCTCGCAGCCGATGTCCTGGAGCAGCTCCAGGGTCAGCTCGCTCTCCACGCCCTCGGCGACCACGGCCAGGCCGAACTGCTGGGAGAGCGTGACCACCGCGTTGACGATGGCCAGGTCGCCCGGGTCCGTCGCCATGCCCTGCACGAAGGAGCGGTCGACCTTCACCTCGTGCACCGGCAGGCGGCGCAGGTGGGCCAGGGACGAGTCGCCGGTGCCGAAGTCGTCCACCGACAGCCGTACGCCGAGGTCCCGCAGTCGCCGCAGGGTCGGGATGGGCCGGTCGGTGCCGTCCAGCACCCCGGCCTCCTTGATCTCCAGCGTGAGCAGCTGCGGCGGCACGCCGTACTCGTCGAGCAGCTCCTTGACGCGGGCCGGGAAGTGCTGGTCGGTGAGCGTACGCGCGGAGAGGTTGACCGCGACGGCGAGCGGCTGGCCGGCATGCGTCCAGTCCCGGCTGCGCCGCAGCCCCTCGCGGAGCACGAACTCGGTGAACCGGCCGAGCTGGCCGGTGTGCTCGGCCACCGCGACGAAGTCCTCCGGGGCGACCGTGCCGTGCGCCGGGTGCTCCCAGCGGGCCAGGCACTCCACGCCGACCAGCCGGCGGTCGCGCAGCGTCACCTTGGGCTGGAAGTAGACCTCCAGTTCGTCGGCGTCCAGCGCGCGCCGCAGGTCGCCGGCGAGGCCGAGCCGCCGCAGCGACCGCGACTCCAGCGTCGGACTGAACAGCTGCACGCTGCCCGGCACGGACTTGGCCGCCGTCGCCGCCAGATCCACCCGTTGCAGCAGGGAGACGGCGTCGCTGCCGTGGTCGGGGTACACGGCGACACCGACCGCCGTGTCCACGTCGAGGGTGAGCGCGTCGAAGACCATCTCGTCGCGGATCTGCTCGCGCAGCTGCGCGGCCAGCTCCATCGCCGCCTCGGCGCTCTCCAGGCGCAGCGTCACCAGGAACTCGTCCCCGCCGGCCCGCCCGACCAGGGCCGACGAGGGTACGCAGGAGCGCAGCCGGTTGGCGACCTCCACCAGGACCTTGTCACCGGCGGCGTGCCCGAGCGACTCGTTGACCTGGCGCAGCCGGTCGACGTCGAACAGCAGCAGGGCCACCACCTCGCCGGGCGCCCGGATCTTGACGGCCTCCTCCAGCGCGCCCGTGATCCGTCGCCGGTTCGGCAGCCTGGTCAGCGTGTCGTGGCTGGCGTCGTGCCGGAGCCGGTCGACCAGCCGCGAATTCTCCAACGCCACCGCCGCGTGCGCCGCCACCGTCTCGAAGAGCGGCACGTCGGTGCGGACGAAGTAGTTGCTGTCCCCCAGCCGGTTGGCCACCTCCAGCGTCCCGATGACCGCCTGGCCGGACCGCAGTGGAAGGACGATCACGTCCTTGACCCGGTGTGTCGAGAGGGGGGCGCGCAGGTCGCCGTCGGTCGTCAGTCCTCGACCGACGGCCACGGTGCGGCCCTCGTCGCGGGCCCGTTCCCGCAGGGCGGCCGGGGTCTTGGCGAAGTCGAGCAGACCGGGGGCGTCGTTGCGGGCGGTCAGCAGCACCTCGGGATGCCGGCCCTGGGCGGGCAGCCAGAGCGTCGCGTACTCCGCCTGCATGAGCGCCCGTACGCGGCCCAGGAGGGCGTCGGGCAGCGTGCCGTACTCACCGCTCTCGCTGACCGCGCGGCTCAGCTCGTACATGTCGGTGAGGGTGCGGTGCTGCCGGAAGAACTGCGCGTACGCCCGGTAGACGAGCGCCAGCGCGACGAGCAGGGCCCCGAGCAGCAGCAGCGACCACCAGGTGGCCGCGATGAGGATGAGGACGATCATGCCGCTGGCGATGTTGATCATCGCGGCCAGGAGCGCGGGCGGCGACTGCCGGAGCGCGCCCCGGCCGGCCTGCCAGCCCTGCAACAGCGTGTGCACGCCGGCGACCGAGGCGAGGCTCAACAGGTTGACCATGCTGGCCGCGAGGGACAGTTTGAGCCAGGTGGCCGGGCCGACGCCCTCGACGGGCGGCATCGCCTCGAGCACGAGGACGGCCAGCGACGAACCCGCGGCCGCCCGGCCCACGTTGAACCAGAACTTCGTCGCGCCGAACCGGTGCCGCAGGTGGGTCGCCGCCGACGCGACCGTGTAGATCACGACGACCGTCAGCGGTTCGACGAGGAAGAACGCGAGGACCAGCGGGATCTCGGTCAGGGTCACGCCGAGGGACTGCCGCCGGACGGTGAAGTTCAGCACCGGGAGCCCGGCGGCCACCATGGCCACGAGGAGTGGCAGCGCCAGCGACCACCCGCCGAACGGCTGCGGCGCGACGAGGCTGACCGCCGTCGTGCAGACGATGGCGATCAGGGCCAACGGCCCGGTGATCAGCCACGCATACTCAGTCGAGCGGGGGCCGGTGGGGCCACGACCCGCCATCCCGTGCCCCCTTACCGGCCCGCCGGTCTCACGTCATCGAGCGGTGGTTGCTCAGCGAGGTGCGGGCATGTTCCAGATGATGTCGCCGAGCTGGGCATCTGCGGGACCCCAGGCGTCACCGACCGAGACGACGCTCGCGAGGGCTGCGAGTACGAAAAGCGAGCCAAGCAGCCGGCCCAGCCTTCGACCAGACATGTTTGCTCCTGTCAGGAAGTGTCACGGGGATGGTGGAGGTTCCACGATCGTGCCACAAGGCAGGTACCCAGAAAAGCGGTGCGCGTACCGCCGGACCGAGCGTCGAGGACGTTCCGCCGTTCGGCCACCGGGCCGCCCCGACCGAGCCCTGATCACGGGGCTGAGCGGGCACCGTGCACTTCGCACATTGCGGATTGCGACCTTCCGCGCAATTGGGGAAGGTCCGGGAGTCCGAGCGTACCCACCTTCACCGCGGGTGACCTCCTGCCCGGGAGGAGGCCCGGCCGGACATCGACCACCATACTCGTTCTGCGCCAGCGCGCCAGGGCTGAGACGACAGACCGACAAAGCTTCGGCACGGACCCGGGTAGGAGCATCGGGATGGCGGCAGGAAGCAGGTGGGAAGGCAGCGAGCGGGGTGCTAGCCGCGTTGCGCGATGCTGACCAGCAGCTGGGCAACCCGGGTCCTGATGTCGTCGCGGACCTGGCGGACGATGTCGAGGGGTTGGCCGGCGGGGTCGCTGAGCTTCCAGTCCTCGTAGCGCTTGCCGGGGAAGACGGGGCAGGCGTCGCCGCAGCCCATGGTGACGATGACGTCGCTGGCTTCGGCCGTGTCCCAGGTCAGCTGGGCCGGGGTCTGGTCGACGATGTCGATGCCGACCTCCCGCATGGCGTCGACGGCGATGGGGTTGATCTGGTCGGCGGGTGCGCTGCCGGCGGAGCGGACCTCGATGGTGTCTCCGGCAAGGTGGCGCAACCAGCCGGCGGCCATCTGGGAGCGGCCGGCGTTGTGGACGCAGACGAACAGGACGCTGGGCTTGTCGCTCATCGGTGATGTTCTTCCTGTCAGGTGACGATCGGGCTGCGGCGCTCGATGAGGGTGACGTCGCGCCAGGCGCCGTGGTGGCGGCCGACGCGTTCGCGGGTGCCGACGGTGCGGAAGCCGCAGGCGGTGTGCAGGGCGAGGCTGGCGCTGTTCTCCGGAAAGACGCCGGATTGGATGGTCCAGATGCCGGCCTGCTCGGTGGAGGCGATCAGGGCTTCGAGCAGGAGGCGGCCGACTCCCTGGCCGCGGGCGTCGGGGTGGACGTAGACGGAGTGCTCGACGACCCCGGCGTAGACGCACCGGTCGGAGACGGCGGAGCAGGCGATCCAGCCGAGGACCCGGCCGGTGGCGTCGATGGCCACCCAGCGGTGGCCGGGCAGCCGGCTGGCGGTGAACTGCTCCCAGGTGGGCGGCTCGGTCTCGAAGGTGGCGTTGCCGGTGGCGATGCCGAGCCGGTAGATGTCCAGCACGGCGTCGGCGTGCTGGTCGCCCATGGCGGCGAGGGCGATGCCGGGGGCGGGGGCGGTCATCGGTTCTCCCGGGCGAGGTGCGGCACGACGACGGCGTCGGCGGAGTCTGCGGCGTGGGGATACCAGGCGGCGAGGGCGGCGACGGCGACCAGGCCGCCGACGAGTTGGGCGGCGACGAAGCCGGGCACCGACGCCGGGGCGATGCCGGCGAAGGTGTCGGTGAACGCGCGACCGATGGTGACAGCGGGGTTGGCGAACGAGGTCGACGAGGTGAACCAGTAGGCCGCGCCGATGTAGGCGCCCACGGCGGCGGGGGCGGCGGAGGTACGGCCGGTGTGGGCGAGGGCGAAGACCAGGACGATGAGACCCGCGGTGGCGACCACCTCGGCCAGCCACAGGTTTCCGCCGGTCCGCTCGGTGCGCGACCAGGCCACGGCCGGCAGGTCGAACATCAGGCCGGCCAGCACCGCCCCGGTGATGGCTCCGCCGGTCTGGGCGGCGGCGTAGGCGGCGAGGTCCCGGGCCGTCAGGCCGGTGCCGGCGCGGCGACCGAGCCACCAGTCGACGGCGGAGACGACCGGGTTGAAGTGCGCCCCGGACACCGGCCCGAACATGAGGATCAGCGCGCCCAGGGCCAGGGCGGTGGCGATCGCGTTCTCCAGGAGTTGGAGCCCGACGTCGTCGGGAGAGAGCCGGGAGGCGGCGATCCCGGAGCCGACGACGGCGGCGACCAGCAGGGCCGTACCCGTGAACTCAGCCGACGCCCGGCGGGCCAGGGTGCGGATCACGCGGTGGCCTGCGCGGACCCGGCGGGGAGGTCCAGCAGCGCGCCGAGCTGCCGAAACGCTTCCGGGCGGGCCCGGTACCACACCCAGGTGCCGCGTCGGTCGGAGTCGACCAGGCCGGCCTCGCGCAGCACCTTGAGGTGGTGGGAGATGGTCGGCCCGGACAGGTCGAACGCCGGGGTCAGGTCGCAGACGCAGATCTCCGGCACGGAGGCGATCATCGACATCAGCCGCAGCCGGATCGGGTCGCCCAGCGCCTTGAACATCGGCGCGACCACCGCCGCCTGCTCGGCCTCCAGCGGGCGGACCGCGATCGGGGAGCAGCAGGCCACGGCTTGAAGGTCCACCACCGGCAGCGCTTGTTTCGACATGCCTCTAGGTTGACAGACCTCGAAACAGGGTGCAACGTAGCCCCTGCTTCGAAAAACATCTAGGCAAGGGCGAAGTGATGCTCAAGCTGTTCTCCCGTCGTCGCCACACCCACGTTCGCGACGTGACGCTCTGCGAGCCGTGCGGGCAGGTCTGCACCGCGGACTGCCGCGCCGACGCCCGTTACGAGCGCACCCGCACCACCGCTCTCACCAGCCACATCCGCTGAACCCGCCAGGAGGGGAACCATGTCCCGCGTCCAGCTCGCCCTGCGTGTGTCCGACCTCGAAGGCTCCATCGCCTTCTACTCGAAGCTGTTCGACACCGAGCCGGCCAAACGTCGCCCCGGCTACGCCAACTTCGCCATCGAGAATCCGCCGCTGAAGCTCGTGCTCCTGGAGGGCGAAGCCGACCAGCCCACCGTGATGGACCACCTGGGCGTCGAGGTGTTCAGCACCGACGAGGTCGACGCCGCCACCAGGCGCCTCACCGACTCCGGCCTGATCACCCTGGAGGAGAACAGCACCGAATGCTGCTACGCCCTCCAGGACAAGGTCTGGGTACGCGGCCCCGGCAACGAGCCCTGGGAGGTCTACACCGTCAAGGCCGACTCCGACCAACTGGACAAGGTCACCGAGAGCGCGTGCTGCACCCCCGCCAACGACAGGGAAGCGGCCACTGCCGGAGCCCAGGGAAACTGCTGCTGACCGCCGCGAACCCGCGCCCGCCCTCGATCCGGAGGGTGGGCGCGATTTCTCTGGCGGGCGTAACCCTACGAACAGCATCGGCCAGTGGTTGCGGGTAAGAGACCGTCGATCACCGCGCTCTGCCAAGATCACCCGTTCCCGGCGTTCCCATGGAGAGCCGGATCAGGTTGGACTCCGGCGGTCTGAACGAGAACGGCCACGGAGTGCGTTTCGAAGTTCCCTGGGGCCGTCCGTACTCCCGGTTGGCGGGTAGCGGATTCGAACCTCTGAAGCTTTCGCGACGGATTGAAGAGTCGCATTGAGAGTGGCGCGATTCCCCCAGGCGCCCTTCTGCCAGCCGAGAGCACCCTCACCGTCGAATTCCGCGCAAGCCGCGGTACGATCCGCCAAGCCATCGCCATATTGCGCCGGATGGGCATGGTCTCCACCGAGCACGGCCGCGGAAGCTACGCCACCCCTCACTACCCCACGAGCGCGTCAACCCACAGTACTGAACCTAAAGCACGACGGCGCCAAGTCTCCGCCGATCAAGTCCTTGCAGCTCATCTCTCCATTGAGGTGGGCGCCCCGTTAATCGAAGAAGAAAGCGTCGCCTACTCAAACGGCCAAGCGACCGCAGTAATCCGAGTGTACTATCCGCAGAGCCAGATGTAGGCCGAGAGCAGCGGCGGACTCAAATATCCTACCCGGATACGCCGTCAACTTGCATAAACAACCTGCCACTCACTGCCCCAACAATCCCTGATTGGAACCCCTGCACGGGGAAGGGCAAGCCGCTTCGATAGGCAGACCCAGTTGCGGTACCGGGCCTGCCCTGCGGGTCTGCAGATATCGCCGACAGACCCGCAGGGCATCGGGAGCCACCACGCGTGTACGCGTCCACCGGCTCCGCTAATCCTGCAAGGGCAATCCCAACGCCACTTCGAGCGGCCCAAGGCTCTGGTTCGCATTAGACATCAGCGAACGAAGGTTGTGCCCAACGACAGCGGCCCGCTCATCGTTAACCACCTTAAGGCAATCCGACAGCAACTCGATCCATCGATCAACACTAGCGCCAGCCTCCAGGGACAGCTTAATATTCGCCCCCAATGTCTCCTGCAGATCCGCCGTAGGCGCACCAAGTATGCCGCATCGCATAGCGTCGAAGTCCGCAGGTGTTTGAGCCGGCCGAAACTGAAACATCCAGAAACCCAACTGGCAGGCGTGCGGCTCTTCAGATCTTAGAATGTCGCGGTGCAGTTGGGCAAAACCAGCGAACCTCGGTACCGGGAGGCGTTCGTTTGCTCTGTCGTAGCTTTCGAGCGAGGCCGCATAGCTCATTAGGAGAATCTGTGCGCCTCTCCTGACAAATTTATCTCCCTCCTCCGTAGCCAATTTTGCAAGCCTGTCCAGTACAGCGCGAGTCGCCACCGCCAGCAATTCCGGCGTGCAGTCGATCCAGCTACTTTCTAGTTCCAGACCAACCAAGGACAATGCCTTCCTAAGCAGCGGCTCTGGGCAACTCACTGCTGGGGAGAGGTTAGCGGCGAGGACAGTTAAGAACGCGTCTCCGATCTGGACGAATTCTTGGTCCAAGAGCACTTCGAGCAAACGGCAAGTGACCACAGGACCGATTTCAGGGTTCCGAATGAAAGCAAACTCAGCCGCATTCAAACGGGGAAAGGTAGCTAGCCGAGAATCTAGAAGATCCTCGACCAGCTGCAGCCCGAAAAGCCCGCTAGGTATACGCACCCCCCGAGGAAATCCAACATGGCCAACAAGCTCGACAGGAAGGCGGCCCTCAAGGACTTCGCGGACCCTACTCGCCAGCTCTTCGGCCGATCTTCTGGTTTCGCCTTTTGTTGGCCGACCGAAGCGTCTCACTACATCGGAAAGCTCATCCCAGACCTCCAGTCTCAGCGTCAACCAGTTCGCTGTCCCTACCGCTCCGCTGTAGGGAAGCACCTTGACTAAGGCCGCTATCCTGTCGCCCTCTCCTTTGCGCCCTAAGATCGCAATTGCCAAATCCAGCGCCGGGTTAACGAGGGGACGGCGTACCGAGGCAAGGAATTCACGAACAGGCCTCTTACCGTGATTATCCTCAAACCAGCGGGCGAAACGTCCTACCGACTCTCGGCTCGGGTTGCCGATCCAAAAGTGCAGAGTCCAGATCGGTGCAAGAAGATCGTTACCGAAACCATGAGGCATTGCATGCGCTTCCGGCCCGTCGAGCACACCCTTGGGTAGCTTGTAGTCACGAAGGAGCTTCAGAACAGCCGGCAACTCGCGGGACTCATCCCGGCGTCGGTCGTTACTAGCAGCTTCTTCGATAATAGAAACCGCCTCGCAGGCAGATACACTAGCAATCGCGGTTTCCGAATGCCACCAATCACCAAGCAGTTGCTGCAGTCGATCGGCGGAAGGGAGATCTGTAGTCGCCTTACGCGTATCGACCATGAAGCCATGCGCCAGGTCTGCCAGTAGCGCGTAATTGCCCTTTTCGAGGAGCTGCAGAAAAACAGTACGGACAATCTCACCCGGAGTAGCCGCAATTATTTCCCGCACCCTGCCTACGGGTATTCTTTCAAGCAAGTCGGGAAGAAAAATTTCCTCGGGCAGATACTCCAGATCGCTCCAAAGCACAGCAGCGATAACGTTCGCATACTGCGACGGGCGCTCCGCCATCCTTTTCAGCATCGAAACGCAGAGATCATCAAATCCAACAACCTGTGCAGCTGTCAGGTATCCCGCCAAACGATCTGGATCTAGCGTCGTTGCCTTTTCCGCCAGAATCGGACGGACGTGATCTCTGACGTCTTCCTGGGGCAGGCGTTTTAACATGTCAAGAGCAGCATTCGCCCTGGCATCACTCAGGTCAGCTTCGAAGAGAAGAATAGCGTGCTCGATCAGGGCCCTTTGTGCACGCCTCTTGGGCCCGAAGGCCCGATCAGCGGCTAGCTCCAAGGCAAGTTCGCTACCCCGTCGAAGCAACGAATCTGGATGAGTTCTATCGATCTCGCGGCAAATGTCAACCAAGTCAAAGATCTCGCCTGGATGGCTTCTTCCCATTCTACCAGCGAAGAACAGGGCCACATTCCGCCAGTGCGTCAGCCGGGCAATGGCGTCAAAGCGCTCGCTCCTCTGAGTCGATGAACGAGCTGTGTCCACCAAGTGCGCCGCTGCAAAGAATTCCTGGATGGATCGCAGCTCAAAGCCGAAGTAACCAAGGGAGGGCTCCACAAGCAGCACGAGGCGCTCGCCTGGCTCCTTAGTTATCCCACGTAGTTCGGTAGCCCGGACTTCGGGAGGAGAGTACGGGTCATCATGACTTAGATACTCATTCACGACCTGTTCGTACTCGTCCGCCGGCAGAACAGCGCCAATAGCACGCGCTTCCGTCGCATCCTCATGCAGGATATAGCCTACAAATTTATGCAACCCAAGGAGCAACTGCTTTTCGGACTGGATAATCTGACGACCTTTAGCCGTCTCGCGTTTGTAAATGACCTCTAGATATTCGTCAAACAACGCTTCACGCTGCCTGGGCGGTGAACCGCCAGAGGATATGATAAGCGCGAGGATTGTTACCTGAAGTGGCGTTGTAGTTAAGAGACTAACCTGCGGATCAGCGAGGCACTCGTCTAGTGTCTGGACGATTCGCATGGCTTTCGAGTGGTCAAATTCCTTTGCAGCAACCCAGCGGCTCACATATTCCTGCACTTGTTGGGGCTGAAGCTTAACGAGCCGCAAGTGCGGGTAGACCCTCCGGTCGAATTGCTCAGAATAACCAGTGGGCCGAGTGGTGGCCAGCACCTGCACGTCTGCATCCAGAAGGGTGCAGCGTTCGGTGAACTCGGTGATGCGCTCCATCAATACACGCCGGAGAACGATGTCAGTTACTTCATCGAGTCCGTCCAATACCAGCAGGCAAGGGTTCTCCGCGAGTACGGTATGCAAATCAGATGGGGTGATTTCGCGGCTAGTCGTGGTCGCGATTACCTCGCTGATGTAGTCTTCTAATGCTCCCGAAGCAGGGTCGATCGCTCGTCTGGCCGCTAACCACTGCCCGTAATCCTTTAGGATTACTCGGAAGGGGAGTCTAGGCAGGGTTGGGACGTATTCCTCCTCCACCGCCACTTCGCCTGTCCTGCCAAGGATGGTTGCCCGATGCAGCTGCGCAAGATATTGACCGAGAGTCGATTTTCCTTCCCCAGGCCCTCCGACAAGAACCACCCGCTGCACAGCATCGGAGACCATCATCCGGACCACATAAAAGTGATGGTCTTTACCAGCTGCACCGAATGCCTGCCGCCGCTTCTGGTGCACGGTGCTCGATCTGAGGCGGAAGCCATGCTCAGCTTCTGCGACCAGATCGAAGAAGACCTGCTGAAGCCGGACAGGATCGTCCGACACATCACCTGCTTGGTCGAGTTGAGCGTATTGCTCTCTGGTGAAGCTCGTACTTAGGTAAGAGCGGATGGTACGGCCGATCTCCGTCGTACGTGCTCGCCCCATAGCCATCAGTTCAGCTATCAAGTCTCCTGGGACGATAAACTGAAGGAAAGCCGTACGTACGTCCTTGCACTGCTCTAGATAACGCTGCACATCATCGGCACCCCAGACAGCAATGTTTTTAATCTTGCTTGCATACTTGGGGGCAATTTCGTTATTGATCCGATCTATTGTGCCACGCTTGAAAACGCCAGATAGAGGCACATTCGTTACTAGAATATAGTTGTCGCACCGATGTCTGTACTTGTCGGTTATTTTATGCAGCTCTTCATCAAGATCAGCCAAGACTTGAGCCCTAGCCTTGTCAATTCCGATCAGATCGACATCGTGGAACTTTGCCTGAAAGATCCAACTACCTTGCCAGCGTTCGGCGTCGGACGGATAGGCCGCTTCGCCGGTGAATGTCGCCTCTCGTCCGCCGTCACGACCAGCACCGAATGTTGTGGTCCCTGGGCCGATGATGCTCTTAAGCAGCGCTTGAACAAGGCGCTCAAACTCTGTCGAGCCCAAACTATTGAGATTGTATGACGGCATTCACTCTCCATCGAAGGGTCGGCGGGATGCCTGAACAGACTGGCGGTGGCAGGACAGTCTATAGAGGAAGACCACTCGGTCCGGAAGTTCCGTAGCGCTCTGATTCGTCGATCTGTCAGATTGGCGACACGAGTCAACCGGAAGGGACGCAGGGTCTAGGAGTAGAGATCTTCATCAAGAATTTCCCCTGCCAGATTCTCCACAGACTTCCCCTTTTGGTTTGCGGTGCGTCAAGCTCTCGTGACCAGGACAGAGGGACAGGTGCAGAGGTGAAGATGTTGCCGATTTCTTCTGTTCTGGATCAAGGCGCCGCGCTCCGCGCGGCGCGGGACGGTGAGCCGGCCGGCGGCAAGCTGCCCCGGCCGCCTCCGGCGCCGGGGCGGAGAGCCACCGACTGCCGCCGGACCGCCGCCCCCAAAAATGGCACGACCACGGCCAGGCGGTACGGAAGCCGAACGGATCGACCTGGTCGAGGGTCGGGGCTTCCGGCTGCCGCGCCAGTCCAACCCCGGGACTGGCTTGCCCCCGGCCCACCTCCCGCGGCCGACTACGCCCCAGCGCGAAGCCCTCAGCCGGCCCCCAAGCCCACGGACCGCACCAGCCCGACAAGCCCCGCCCACACCCAGAGGCACAGCCTCAGAAGGGCTCTCAGCGGCAAGATCGACCTGCCCACCATCTGCCCACAACCAGTCGTCAACGGCTGGACTCAGCCGGACTCCGCCAGACAAACGACAACGGCCCCCGATCAGCATTTCTGCTGGTCAGGGGCCGTTGGTGCTCCTGGTGGCGGGTAGAGGATTCGAACCTCTGTAGCTTTCGCGACGGATTTACAGTCCGCTCCCATTGGCCGCTCGGGCAACCCGCCAGGCACCCCACCGCGTCGTAACGCGGCAGCGGAAGCAAGGATAGCGGCTCACCCCGGCATCGGCGCAACCGGGTACCGTCAGGGGGTCGTACCGCTGGTCAGCGGGGGACGAAGGACCACAGACCGCCGGACAGCAGGAGCATGAGCATGGCAGCGAACCCGTCGTTCGACATCGTGAGCAAGGTCGACCGTCAGGAGGTCGACAACGCTCTCCGTCAGGCGGAGAAGGAGCTCGCGACGCGGTTCGACTTCCGGGGCACCGGCGCCGAGATCTCCTGGTCGGGCGAGGAGGCGATCAGCCTCCAGGCGGAGACCGAGGAGCGGGTGCGGGCGGCGCTGGAGGTCTTCAAGGAGAAGGTGATCAAGCGGAACATCTCGCTGAAGTCGCTGGACGCCGGTGACCCGCGCTCGTCCGGCAAGATCTTCAAGATCGACTGCAAGGTGATCCAGGGCATCGACTCGGACAAGGCCAAGGCGATCAGCAAGAAGATCCGCGACGAGGGCCCGAAGGGCGTCCAGGCCCAGATCCAGGGCGACCAGCTCCGCGTCACCGGCAAGAAGAGGGACGACCTCCAGGCCGTCATCGCACTGCTCAAGGGCGAGGACTTCGGCGTCGCCCTCCAGTTCACCAACTACCGCTGACACTGTCCGGTCGGCCCTGCCGAGGTGGGGCCGACCGGTTCAGAACCCGTGGGCGTCAGGCCGGCAGCAGCTCTTCGGTGCGTACCGCCGTGGCCTCCGCGCGGGAGATGGGCCCGGCGGGCAGGGCCGCGACCCCGGCCCCGACGGCGACCGCGGCCCCGGCGAAGACGAACGCCCAGGGCACCCCGCCGGCGTGGTCGACGATCAGGCCGGCCACCGCGCCGCCGGCGGCGCTGGCCCCCACCGACATGGTCACCACCCAGGTGTACGCCTCGTTCAGCATGCTGGTCGGGGAGATCCGGCCGACCAGGGTGTTCTCCAGGGTGAGCGCGGGCGCGATCATGGCGCCCCCGATCACCAGGGCGGTGCCCAGCGCCACCGGCGTGGGCATCACCGCGAAGACGGCGAAGCTGGCGGCCACGCCGCCGAGCAGCAGCGAGAACTGCCGGGTCATGTTCCGGGCCGGCTTGCGGACGCCGAACCAGAAACCGCCCACGGCGCTGCCGACGCCCCAGACGGCCAGCAGCACCCCGGCGAGGCTGTCGGGGTCGTCGGACGTGTAGGCGGTGGCGAACGCCGGCACGGTCACGCCGGCCGCGCCGAAGGCGATGCCCAGGCTGGCGACGCAGAGCAGCAGTGCCGGGAAGCCGTGCACGCGCAGCGGGCCGAGCCCTCTGGTCTGGTGCTCGCGCGGGTGCGGCTGCCAGCCGCGCATGACCCGGCCGAGGGCCACCGCGAGGGTGCCGACCAGGGTCACCACGGCCGAGCCGACCAGGGCCGCCCCGGCGTCGGCGAACAGGATGAAGCCGGCGACCAGCAGCGGACCGAGCACGAAGACGATCTCGAAGAGCGTGGTCTCGGCGGCGAGGGCCGTGTTGCGCAGGTGCCACCGGCCGGACGACGGCGAGGTGAGGTCGTTCCAGGCACCCCGGATCGCGGCGGTCAGTGGCGGGTAGGTGGCGCCAGCGACCCCGGAGGCCACGAAGACCAGCGCTAGGCTGCCGGCGTCGGAGCGGGCGGACCAGAGCAGGCCGAGCAGGGCGAACGGGTGGGCGATCGCGGTGCCGACGAGCACCGGGGTGGGGCCGATCCGGTCGGCGATCCGGCCGGCCACGGGGCTGAGCGCGGCGCCGGAGAGGGCGTAGATGCCCCCGGCGACGGCCGCCAGCGAGTAGCGGCCGGTGACCTGCTCGACGACCAGCAGCAGCGCCAGCGGCGTCATGCCGATCCCGAGCCTGCCGACGATGCCGGTGAGCAGCAGCATCGGCGCTCCGGGGATCCGCCAGACGCCCAGGTACTGGCGCAGTGCGGCCACGGTCGACCTCCAGGGGATGTAACGAGCGGGGAACCTTTCGACCCTAACGCCGGGCGGCGGGTGGAAGAAACGGTTAACGCGCTCACACGCAGGTCCGCCCGTGTCCGGCGGACCGGACACGGGCGGAAAGGTGATCAGCGCCTCAGCGCTGGAACTGCACGGGGCCGCTGTTCGCGGCCATCCGCTCCAGCCGGGCGACCCGCTCCTCCATCTTCGGGTGGGTGGAGAAGAGCGCCGCGACGCCGCCGCCCTTGAACGGGTTGGCGATCATCAGGTGGGCGGTGCTGGTGAGCTGCCCCTGGGCCGGCAGCGGCCGACGCTGGGCACCCATGTGGATCTTCCGCAGGGCGCTGGCCAGGGCCAGCGGGTCCTTCGTGAGCGTGGCTCCGGAGGCGTCCGCCTGGAACTCCCGGCTGCGGCTGATCGCCAGCTGGATGACGGTGGCCGCGATCGGCCCCAGGATGATGGTGAGCAGCAGCACGGCCGGGTTCGGGGAGTCCTCGTCGTCGCCCCCGCCCAGCGGGATGAACCAGGCGATGTTCGCCAGCATGGTGATGATGCCGGCCAGGCCGGCCGCCACGCTGGAGATGAGGATGTCCCGGTTGTAGACGTGCGACAGCTCGTGCCCGATCACCCCCCGCAGCTCCCGGTAGTCGAGGATCTCGGTGATCCCCTGCGTCACGCAGACGGCCGCGTGCTGCGGGTTCCGCCCGGTGGCGAACGCGTTGGGCTGCGACGTCGGGCTCACGTAGAGACGCGGCATCGGCTGCCCGGCCTCGGTGGCCAGTTCGCGGACCATCCGGTACAGCTCGGGGAACTGTGCCTCGCTGACCGGTTGCGCCCGCATCGAGCGCAGCGCGAGCTTGTCGGAGTAGAAGTAGGTGACGCCGTTCATGACCAGCGACACGACGACGGCGATGACCAGGCCGCCACTGCCGCCGAACCAGTAGCCCACCGCCAGGATCAGCGAGGTGAGCAGGCCGAGCAGCGCGGCGGTCTTCAGACGGTTGTGGTGCACGATCACTCCTTCGGTGCAGCACGGATCGCTCGGGATCCGCTGACCGGTCCAACAACCCGGTACCCGTCAACCATCCGTCTCATGGCTGTGAGTTGCCTGGGATGTCCGAAGTGCCCGTCGGGACTGAAGCCCCCGAAGACGGGAAGACCGTCCGACGCGAACCGCCGCGTCAGCGGGCGGCGACGTCGAGCACGAACTGCGGGGCGAAGCCGAGCACCAGCGCCGCCGCCGTCGCCACGGCCAGCACCACGCCGACCGTCCGGGCCCGCACGGGGGCCACGTGGGCGACGGCCGGGACGCCGCCGGCGGCACCCACCGGGACGGCCGGACCCTCGGCCGGCGCGGCCCACAGGGCGGCGGTGAGACGCAGGTAGTAGGCCAGGCCGATCACCGCGTTCACGGCCACCACCACGGCCAGCCAGCCCGCGCCGCCGTCCAGCAACGAACGGGCCACTGTCACCTTCGCGAAGAGGCCGGCCAGGCCCGGCGGCAGGCCGGCGAGCCCGATCAGCGCCAGGCCGAGCGCCGCCGCCCGCCACGGGTGGCGCCGGGCCGCCCCGCGCAGGTCGTCGACCGTGCCGCCGTCCGCGCCCGCCGGGCGCAACGCCACCACGGCCGCGAAGGCCGCCAGTTCCAGCACCACGAAGAAGACGGCGTACGCCACGGCGGCCGCGTACGCGGCGGTGCGGGCGTCGGCGGTGCGCCCGGCGGCCAGCGCCAGCGCGCCGAGCGGGGCGAGGATGTAGCCGGCCTGGGCGACCGAGGACCAGGCGAGCAGCCGGACCGTACGCCGCTGACGCAGCGCCACCAGGTTGCCGACGGTCATCGTCAGCACCGCGAGCAGGGCGAGCACCGGGCCGGTCACGTCGGCGGGCAGCGCGTGCTGCACCACGGCGAGCAGGGCCACCACGCCGCCCAGCTTGGAGGCGGTGGACAGGTACGCCGCCACCGGCAGCGGCGCGCCGTCGTAGGCGGCCGGCGCCCAGGCGTGGAACGGCACCGCCGCCACCTTGAACGCCAGCCCCAGCACCACGAGCGCCACGGCGGCGGTGGTCAGGGGCAGGTCGAGCAGGTCCGCGCGGTCGGCGAGGATCGCGCCGATCCGGCCCAGGTGCAGCCCGCCGGTGGCCGCGTAGAGCAGCGCCGCCCCGAGCAGCGTCAGTGTGGTGGCGACCACGCTGACCACGAAGAAGGTGACGGCCGCCTCGGCGCTGGCCAGACTGTCCCGGCGCAGCCCGACGAGGACGTAGAGCGGGAGGGTGAGCGTCTCCAGCGCCACGATCAGGGTGATCAGGTCGCCGGCCGCGCCGAGCACCACGCCGCCCGTCATCGAGCAGGCGAGCAGGAAGCAGTACTCCCCCGCCGGCGACTGCCCCGCCCGCAGCAGCGGCCCGGACAAAGCGAGCACACCGAGGGTGAGCAGGGCGACGACGACGGCGACCAGGGCGGCCCGGCCGCCGAAGACGTACGAGCAGTCGGGGCCCACGCAGAACGTGCGGCGCTCGTCCCCGGCGCCGACCAGGGCCGCGCCGAGCGCCGTGGCCGCGGCGCCGACGGCGGCCGTCGCCAGCGTGACCCGGGCGCGGGCCACCAGCAGGTCGGCGAGCAGCACCAGCACGGCCGTGCCGGCGGCCAGGTACGCCGGAAGCAGCGCCACGTTGTCGACGCTCTGCACCACGCTCATGCCGGCACTCCGCTCCGCTGCGCGCTGCCGATGATCCGCTCGCTCACCGCAGCACCTCCACGAGGGCGTCGACGGGGGCCTCGGCGACGCCGAGCACCAGGGTCGGGGCCAGGCCGACCGCGAGGGCGAGCAGCACCAGCGGCACCCACGCGACCAGCTCCGCGCCGGCCAGGCCGGGGGTCAGCCGCCCGACCGCCGGGCTGGGCCGCCCGTGCGTCACCCGCCGCAGCAGCCGCAGCAGGTACGCGGCGGTGAGCGCCCCGCCGATCGCCGCCAGCACGCCCAGGGTGGTCCAGAGCGCCCCACCCACCTCGACGGCGGCGACCACGGCGAACGCCTCGCCCCAGAAGCCGGCCAGCCCGGGCAGGCCGAGCGAGGCGACGGCGGCGAAGCCGAGCAGCCCGGCGAGCCGGGGGGCGGTCTCTCGCAGCCCGGACAGCTCGTCCAGCGACCCGGTGTGCGTACGGTCCTTGACCGCCCCGGCGAGGAAGAAGAGCAGGCCGGTGATCACCCCGTGCGCGACGTTGCCGATCAGGGCCGCCTGGATGCCGGTGGCGGTGAGCGTGGCGACCCCGAGCAGCACGAAGCCCATGTGCCCGACGCTGGAGTACGCGATCAGCCGCTTCAGCTCGCGCTGCGCGAGGCAGACCAGCGACCCGACGAGGATCGCCGCCACCGCCAGCACGCCGAGCACCGGGGCGGCCCAGCGGGCACCCTCGGGGGCCACCCCGACCGCGATCCGGACCAGCCCGTACGTGCCCATCTTGAGCAGCACCCCGGCGAGCACCACGCTGCCGACGGTGGGCGCCTGGGTGTGCGCGTCGGGCAGCCAGGAGTGCAGCGGCCAGAGCGGGCTCTTCACCGCGAAGGCCAGCGCGAGCAGCGTGAACGCGGCGAGCTGGGTGCCCCGGGACAGCCCCGTGCCGCCGGTGAGCGCGACCACGTCGGCCGTCCCGGCGGCGGCCACCACCACGAACACGCCGACCAGCAGCAGCACCGAGCCCAGCAGCGTGTAGAGGGCGAACTTGCGGGCCGCCCGCCGCCGGTCCGCGCCGCCCCAGCCGGCGATGATCGCGTACATGGGGAGCAGGACGACCTCGAAGAAGACGAAGAAGAGCACAAGGTCGAGGGCGAGGAAGGTGCCGAGGATGCCGACCTCGACGGCCAGCAGCAGGGCCACCAGCGCCCGCCCGCTGCCGCCGTCGGGCACCTTCCACACCGTGTAGCCGCAGCAGAGCAGGGTGAGCAGGGCGGTCAGCACGACCAGCGGCCAGGAGATGCCGTCCACGCCGAGGTGGAAGCGCAGGTCGAGGCCCGGCACCCAGGGCAGGTCGAGCCGGTGCCAGGGGCGCACGGCGGGGGTGTCGGCCGCGTAGCTGGTCCAGCCGCGGTCGCCGAGGAAGAGCAGCGCGGCGGCCACCAGGGTCAGCGCGGCGACGACCGTGCCGACCGTCCGGGCCGCCCGGTCCCGGGGCGTCGCCGCCACCGCGAGCGCGCCGAGCGCCGGCAGCGCCAGCACCGCCACCAGCAGGAACTCCCCCGCGCTCACAGCGTTACCTCAGTTCGCGACTGCGGGGCTCGCAAGACCGGCTCACTCCTCGCGCTCACGGGGCCACTCCGATCACGACGGCCGCCAGGCCGATCAGCAGCGCCCCGGCGAGCACGCCGGCCGCCGCGCGCGGCAGCGCCGCGCGGTGCAGCGACGCCAGGCCGCCGCCGAGGCCGAGCGCGGCCCGGCCGCTGCCCTCGACCGCGCCGTCCACCACCACCTCGTCGGCGGTACGCGTGGCGCGGGCCAGCGCCTTCGCCGGGCGTACGACAAGGGCGCGCTGGACGTCGTCGAGCCGGAACGCGGCAGCGAAGACCGGCCGCAGCGGACCCAGCCCGGTCGCCGGGTCGGCGGCCGGGTCCCGCCGCCAGCGCAGCCAGGCCAGCCCCGCCCCGACGACCAGCAGCGCCAGTGGCAGCAGCAACTCCGGGCCGACGTGGATCAGCAGGTGCTCCTCGGCCGGCGCGCTGACGGTCGGCGTCAGCAGCAGCCGGCGGGCGAAGGCCCAGTTGAAGCCGGCGAGGCCGAGCAGGGCGGCCGGCACGGCGAGCAGCAGCACCGGCCAGCGCATCACGGCGGGCGGGTCGTGCGGGTGCGCCAGCGGGATCCGCGTCTCGCCGAAGAAGGTGCGCAGCAGCAGGCGGGTGGCGTACCAGGCGGTGACCGCGACGCCGAGGAGCCCGGCCAGCCAGACCAGCCAGCCGACCCAGGCCGGGGCCGGACCGGTGCCGTGCAGGGCGGCGTCCTGGGCGACGGTGAGCACGCCGTCCTTGCTCCAGAAGCCCGACAGCGGCGGCACCCCGGCCAGTGCCCCCAGCCCGATCACCGTGCACCAGAAGGTGACCGGCATGGTGCGGCGCAGCCCGCCCATGCGGGACATCAGCGTGGTGCCGACGGCGTGGATCACCGCACCGGCCGCGAGGAAGAGCAGCGCCTTGAACGCGGCGTGGGTGAGCAGGTGGAACAGGGCGGCCGGGGTGGAGCCGACCGCCAGCGCGCCCGTCATGTAGCCGATCTGCGAGACCGTCGACCAGGCCAGCACGCGCTTGAGATCGTCCTGGGCGGTGGCGGCGAACGCGCCCAGCAGCAGGGTTACCGAGGCCATGACGCCCAGCACGGCCAGGGCGACCGGCGCCGCCTCGAACAGCGGGTAGAGCCGGGTCACCGCGTACACGCCGGCGGCGACCATGGTGGCGGCGTGGATCAGCGCCGAGATCGGCGTCGGGCCGGCCATCGCGTCCGGCAGCCAGGTGTGCAGCGGGAACTGGGCGCTCTTGCCGGCCACCCCGGCGAGCAGCAGCAGGCAGGCGGCGGTCAGCGTGCCGGTGGCGTGGTCGTGGGCGAGCACGTCGGCGATCCGGAAGCTGCCGGCCGAGACGCCGAGCAGCGCGATGCCGAGCAGGAAGCCGACGTCGCCGACCCGGGTCACCAGGAACGCCTTCGTCGCGGCGGCCGGCGCCTCCGGCAGCCTGCGGTCGTGGGCGATGAGCAGGTAGGAGCAGATGCCCATCACCTCCCAGCCGACCAGCAGCAGGATCAGGTCACCGGCGACCACCACCAGCAGCATGGCGGCGGTGAAGAGGCTGATCTGCGCCGCGTACGGCGGGTAGCGGTGGTCGGTGTCGACGTCGTCGTGCGGGCCCCGCCGCAGGTATCCGATCGAGTAGACCTGCACGGCCAGCGCCACCGCGGCCACCGCGACGGCGACCAGCGCGGCGGCGCCGTCCAGCCGCACCCCGAGGCTCACGGTGAGCCCGCCGAGGTCGACCCAGGTGGTGGACGCCTCGGCGGGCCGGTCGAGGGTGACCAGCAGCGCCACGGCGAGCGCCAGCGCACCGGCCGCCCCGGTCACGCCGAGCGCGATCGCCGCCTGCCGGGCGCGGCCCCCGTCGGTCCCGGCGTCGCGCGGCGCGGGTGGCAGCAGCAGACCGAGCAGACCCGCGACCAGCGGTACGGCCGGCAGCAGCACACCGAGCAACGTGGTCGTGCTCACCGCTCCCCCTCCGGACCGTCGGCGGACCCGGGCCGGGCGTCGGCCCCGGCAGTGGCGCCCGGGTCGGCCCCGGCAGTGGCACCGACCGTGACCGGCTCGGCCGGAGGCGCAGCGGGCGAGGGCTCGGTCAGCGGCACCTCGTCGACGGCGACGGTGGACCGGAGCCGGTAGAGCTGGAGCACGATCGCCAGGCCCACCCCGATCTCGGCGGCGGCCAGCACGATCACGAAGAGCGCGAAGACCTGACCGCCGTGCGGCAGCTGGGCGCGCACGGTGGTGTCGGCGGTGACCAGGATCAGGTTGACCGCGTTGAGCATCAGCTCGACGGCCATCAGCACCAGCACCGCGTTGCGCCGGCGCAGTACGCCGTAGACGCCGAGGCCGAACAGCAGCGCGGCGGTGACGTACGGGATGACGGGTCTCACCGCGACCGCCCGCCGTCGTCGTGCGGCTCCGCGCCTGCGACGGCCCTGCCCGACCGGTCGGCGCGGGACCTGCCCGCGTCGGGCCGGTCGGCGGGTGAGTCCCCGGCCCTCGGCCGGCCGATGTCGGGGCGGGAGATCACGATGGCGCCGACAAGGGCGGACAGCAGCAGCACCGAGAGCACCTCGAAGGGCAGCACCCAGCTACGGAAGATCTGGTCGCCGAGGCGTTCCGCGGTGCCCGCGTCGGGCAGCTCCACGGTCGTCCAGCGGTACGCGTCGACCAGCAGGGCGGCCAGCCCGAGCCCCGTGCCGCCACCGATCAGCGCCGCCGCCCAGCCCGGCCGGTCCAGGTCGTCGGAGGCGCCGATCGGGGCGCGGGTGAGCATCACCGCGAAGAGCAGCAGCACCACCACCGCGCCGACGTAGATCAGCACCTGCACCCAGGCCACCAGCTCGGCGGTGAGCACCAGGTACATCCCGGCCAGGGCGCCGAGGCAGAGCACCAGGTAGAGGCCGGCGCGCACCAGGTGCCGGGTCGCCACCACCAGCACCCCCGAACCGACCGCCAGCGCGCCGAGGGCGAGCAGCAGCACGTCCGCACCGGTCATGCGCCGGCCTCGGGCTCGGGGCGTACGGCCGGGGCGGCGGGACGGGCGGCGGGCGCGGCCGGGACCGCGGCCTTGCGCGCGGCGGCGGTCTCCTCCTTCGCCGGCTCACCGTTGGGGTCGTGCGCGGGCGGCGGTGGCACCGTGGCCATCCACTGCCCGAGGTGGTCCTTGTCGTGCAGCAGGTCCTTGATGTCGTACTCGGAGTACTCGAACTCCGGCGACCAGTAGAGCGCGTCGAAGGGGCAGACCTCCACGCAGATGCCGCAGTACATGCAGAGCGAGAAGTCGATGTCGAACTTGTCGAGCACGTTGCGCTGGCGGGGGCGGGCGGCGCCGGGCACCGCCACCTCCTCCTTGTGCGAGTCGATGTAGATGCACCAGTCCGGACACTCCCGGGCGCACAGCATGCAGACCGTGCAGTTCTCCTCCAGCAGCGCGATCACCCCGCGCGAGCGGGGCGGCAGCTCGGGGGCGACGTCCGGGTACTGCTGGGTGGTCGAGCGGCGGGTAATCGTCTTCAACGTGACCGCGAGCCCCTTCACCAGGCCCGCGCCCGGCAGGCCACGGTCTCCGCCGGTGCCGCCGGGCTCGCTGCGCTCGCTGCGGTCGGTCATGCCGACCATCCTGCCCTGTGGCCGCGGCGCGCGCGACCACCCCCCGAGGTCTGCCGGCGGTACGGTGGGGCGGGGAGAACGACGCACCGGAAAGGGCTCGCCATGACCGCCGCGCTGCAGGGCGACCTTCCGCCGCCGGGCGGGTGGACGGTCGACGACCTCGACCGCCTGCCCGACGACGGCCGCCGCCACGAACTCCTGGACGGAAACCTCATCGTGTCGCCCTCCCCCACGCGACTCCACCAGTCGATCGCACTGATGCTCGGTGCGGCTCTTCAGGAGACCTGCCCGCCCGACCTCGACGTCACGCAGGGCGTCGAGGTGCGGCTCTCCCGGACCCGGTCCTTCATCCCCGACGTCTTGGTCACCGAGCTGGACGCGGCCTCGCGCAACCCCTCGTACTACCGGCCCCACGAGGTCATGCTGGTGGTCGAGATCGTCTCCGAAGGGTCGCGGAGCATCGACCGGGTGCTCAAGCCCGCGCTCTACGCCGAGGCCGACATCCCCTACTTCTGGCGGATCGAGACCGAGGCCGGGATCGTGGTGCACGCCCACAAGCTCGACCCGGCGAAGCGCGTCTACGTCGAACAGGCCCGGATGACCGACGGCATCCTCGTCCCGGAGCCGTGGGAGATCGACATCCCGCTCGCCAGGATCACGCCCCGGGCCCGCTGATCCCACCCGCCGCGGGCGGCAGCATCTCGACGCCGAGCTGCTGGAGGAGCTGGAACAGCTCGTTGCAGCTCCACACGTCGACGATCCGGCCCGCATCGTCGAAGCGCAGGAAGCTCGCCCCCGAGTAGCTGACCACCTGCCCGGTCGGCGGCACCGGCCCGAACGGGCCGGCCTGGGTGCCCGCCGCCCGCCAGTGCACCGCCACCCGGTCCCCGGCGGCCACCACGTCCACGAGCTTGTAGCGCAGGTCGGGAAAGGCGGCGCGGCGCTCCCGGTGCCACGCCAGCGTCGCCTCCGGCCCCTCGCCGCTGAGCCCGGGGCACTCCGGCGACACCAGTTCGTACGCCGACTCCTCCCGCGCGCCGTTCCACACGTCGGCGATGAAGCGTCGGGCCGCCACCTCCACATCGATCACCGCGGCAGCCTAACCGCCGACCGCCCCGGCCCAGGTCAGCACCGTAGGCCTCCGCCCGCCCTGCCCGCCGCCGTCGCCCCCTTCGGGACGCCGTGGGCGGCGTTCGGCGCGACGGCCCAGGTCGGCACTCGGCGCGCCCGGGGACGGCGCAGCCGCCATGATGGGACGAGCGACGGGCGACGGCGGAGGGGGCGGACATGGGCGGCACGACCGAGGGCGGCGCGGCGACCAACGCGGACGAGGTGCTGATGCGCACCGGCGGCCGGTACGTCGAGCCGGGCGGCGAGTTCACCCGGGACCAGCGCTACATCGCCACCCGGATCACCGCGGACGCCCGCGACGGCTGGCCCGTGGAGCCCGGCCGGTACCGGCTGGCGGTCAGCCGCGCCTGCCCCTGGGCGAACCGGCTGATCATCGTCCGGCGGCTGCTCGGGCTGGAGGACGCGATCTCGCTGGCGGTGGCCGGCCCGACCCACGACAAGCGGAGCTGGACGTTCGACCTCGACCCGGGCGGGCGCGACCCGGTGCTCGGCATCGAGCGGCTGGCCGAGGCGTACTTCGCCCGGTTCCCCGGCTACGAGCGGGGCATCACCGTGCCGGCGATCGTGGACGTGCCCACCGGGCAGGTGGTCACCAACGACTTCGGGCCGATGAGCCTCGACCTGTCCACCGAGTGGACGGCGTACCACCGCGAGGGGGCGCCCGACCTCTACCCGGAGCGGCTGCGCGACGAGATCGACGAGGTGAGCACGCTGCTCTTCCGGGACGTCAACAACGGCGTCTACCGGTGCGGCTTCGCCGGCGACCAGGCGGCGTACGAGAAGGCGTACCACCGGCTGTTCGACCGGCTGGACTGGCTGGGCGAGCGGCTGGCCGGGCAGCGCTACCTTGTCGGGGACACCATCACCGAGGCGGACGTGCGGCTGTTCACCACGCTGGTCCGCTTCGACCCGGTCTACCACGGGCACTTCAAGTGCAACCGGAGCAAGCTGACCGAGATGCCGGTGCTGTGGGCGTACGCCCGGGACCTGTTCCAGACGCCGGGCTTCGGCGACACGGTCGACTTCGACCACATCAAGCGGCACTACTACGAGGTGCACCGTGACATCAACCCGACCGGTGTGGTGCCGCTCGGTCCCGACCTGGCGAACTGGCTGACCCCGCACGGCCGCGAGGCCCTCGGCGGCCGCCCCTTCGGCGACGGCACCCCGCCCCCGCCGCCCCCGCCCGCCGAGCGCGTCGACCCCGCCCACACCCCGCTGCGCTGACGGCGCGCCCCGCATCCGGGGTGTGCTGGGCCGGCTACAGCGCGACGCGGACGGCGGCGGTGAGGACCAGTTGGCCCAGGGAGACGGGGACCAGGACGAGCCAGCAGAGGCGCTGGAGCTGGTCCTCGCGCAGTCGGGGGTAGGACACCCGTAGCCAGATGATCAGGAACGAGACGGCGAAGACCTTCAGCAGGGTCCACAGCCAGCCGAGCTGCGCGTCGGCGAACGGGCCCTGCCAGCCCCCGAGGAAGAGCACGGTGGTGAGCGCGGCGATCACCACGATCCCGACGTACTCGGCGAGCAGGAAGAACGCGAACCGCAGGCCCGTGTACTCCGTCATGTAGCCGAAGACCAGCTCGGAGTCGGCGACCGGCATGTCGAACGGCGGGCGGCGGATCTCGGCGAGCCCGGCGAGGAAGAAGACGACCATGGCGGGGGCCTGCCAGAGCAGCCACCACGGCTGCCACGCCTCGACGATGCCGGAGAGGCTGAGCGTCCCGGCCGCCATCGCCACCGACGCGGCGGCCAGCACCAGCGGCAGCTCGTAGCCGAGCAGCTGGGCCGCGCCGCGCAGGCCGCCGAGGAGGCTGTACTTGTTGGCCGACGCCCACGCCGACATCAGCACCGCCACGACGCCCACGCCCACCACGGCCAGCACGAAGAACAGGCCGATGTCCAGCGGCTGCCCGACCAGGTCGTCCGGGCCCAGCGGGATCACCAGCAGGACCAGCAGGTAGGGCACCAGGGCGACCGCCGGGGCGAGCCGGAAGACCGCCCGGTCCGCCTCCCGGGGCGTGACGTCCTCCTTCTGCACGAACTTCACGCCATCGGCGACCAGCTGGGCCCAGCCGTGGAAGCCGCCCGCGTACATCGGACCGAGCCGGCCCTGCATGTGCGCCATCACCTTGTGCTCGGCCTGCCCGACCAGCAGCGGCAGGGTGAGGAAGGCGACGAGCACGCCCCCCACCCGGATGACCAGCTCCAACCACAGTGGCATCAGGGCGTACCTTCGTCGTCGCCGGAACGCTCCGACGCTGCCGGGCCCTCGGGCGCGGGCCGGTCCGTCGCCGGGCCGGGGCGGGCGGTCCGACCGGGCCCGCCGGGCGGCGGACCGGCGTCACCCGCCGGGTCGACGGGACGGCTGACCGCCGGGCCGGCGGGCGCCGGGCCGTCGGCGGGCGCCGGGCCGTCGGCGGGCGCCGGGCCGTCGGCGGGCGCCGGGCCGTCGGCGGGCGCCGGGCCGTCGGCGGGCGCCGGGCCGTCGGCGGGCGCCGGGCCGTCGGCGGGCGCCGGGCCGTCGGCGGGCGCCGGGCCGTCGGCGGGCGCCGGACCGTCGGCGGGCGCCGGACCGTCGGCGGGCGCCGGACCGTCGGCGGGCGCCGGACCGTCGGCGGGCGCCGGACCGTCGGCGGTGGCGGCGGGCGCCGGGCCGGCGTCGGGTGCCGGGCCGGCGGGACGGGTGACCGCCGGGTCGGCGGGCGGCGGGCCGTCGGCAGGTGCGGCAGGCGGCGGGCCGGCGTCGGCCACCGGGCCGGCGGGACGGGTGACCGCCTGGTCGGCAGGTGCCGGGCCGTCGGCAGGTGCCGGGCCGTCGGCGGTGGCGGCGGGCCGGGCGGTACGGGGTGGACGGGCCCCCGGGGCCGGTCGGGCGGGCCGCTCCCGGGCCGGGCGGGCCGGGGTGCCGCCGCGCGGCCCTTCGCCGACCCCGCCCGCGCCGGCAGGTGTCGGCGTCGTCCCCCACTCCCCAGGCGCGGGTACGCCCGGCGGGCGGATCGGGCGGCGCCCGCCGCCGGCCTCGGACTCGCCCGGCTCCTTCGCGCCTGGCCAGGGCTTCGCCACCCGGGAAGCGAGCACGAACTCCTTGCGCAGCGGATGCCCCTCGAACTCGGGCGGCAGCAGCAGCGGCGCCAGCCCGGCGTGGCCGGGAAAGTCGATGCCGAACATCTCGTGGGTCTCCCGCTCGTGCCATGCGGCGCCCGGGTAGACGTCGACGACCGAGGCGACCGCCGAGGCGTCCCGGGGCACCCGGGTCCGCAGCAGGATGCCGTGCCGGCGGGTGGTGGACCAGAGGTGCGCCACCACGTCGAAGCCACCGGCGAGTTCGTCGACGGCGGAGAGCCAGTCGAAGTAGTCGCAGGCCAGCTCGGCGTCGTCGCGGGCCGCGCGGAGCGCGTCCGGCCAGTTCGCCGGCGGTACGTCGACGGTGGCGCGGGCGTGCGCCTGGCCGCCGGAGACCGACGGGGTCACCTCGGCGGGCGCGAGCAGCGCCACCATCCGCTGGCCGACCTCTTCCGGAGTCATACCGCTGATCCTAGGTCCTCCCCCGCACCCCCCACCCAACCGAACGCCCCACGCCCCGCGCCCACCCCGCCCCCGATCCCCCACCCCTCCCCCACCCTTCCCCCGCCCCTCCACCGGGACGATCATGCAGTTGTGGTGCCCGGTTCAGCATGGAAAGCGACCTTCGTCCCCCACCACAACTGCATGATCGAGCGGACGCGGGGTGCGGGCGCGGGGTGCGGACGCGGAGTGCGGGTGTGGGTGCGGGTGTGGGTGTGGGTGTGGAGGTGCGGGGTGGATGTCGGGCTTTGGCGGCGGGGGAGACCGGGGGCGGGGAAGGATGGGGGCGTGCGCGCTGTGACTGTCAACCCGGGTGTCGCCGACTCGCTGCGGCTGATCGACGATCATCCGGAGCCGCCGCCCGAGGAGGGCGCGATCCTGGTCGAGGCACTGGCGGTGGGGATCTGCGGCACCGATCACGAGATCATCGCCGGCGACTACGGCGAGGCGCCGCCCGGCGCGGACCGGCTGGTGCTGGGGCACGAGTCGCTGGGCCGGGTGCTGGAGGACCCGTCGGGCACGCTGCAACCCGGCGACCTGGTGGCGGGCGTCGTGCGGCACCCCGACCCGGTGCCCTGCCCGAACTGCGCGGTCGGCGAGTGGGACATGTGCCGCAACGGTCGGTTCACCGAGCACGGCATCAAGGCCCTGCCCGGCTTCGCCCGGGACCGCTGGCGGCTGCAACCCCGGTTCGCCGTGGGACTGGACCGGGCCCTCGCCCCGGTCGGCATGCTGCTGGAGCCGACCAGCGTGGTGGCGAAGGCGTGGGAGCACATCGAGCGCATCGGCGCCCGCGCCGAGTGGCAGCCGCAGACCGTACTGGTCACCGGGGCGGGGCCGATCGGCCTGCTGGCCGCGCTGCTGGCCACGCAGCGCGGGCTCGCCGTGCACGTGCTGGACCGCAACACCACCGGGCCGAAGCCGGATCTGGTACGGGCGCTCGGGGCGACCTACCACACCGTGCCCGTCAGCGAGCTGGACTTCGAGCCGGACGTGGTGCTGGAGTGCACCGGGGCGCCTGTCGTCGTCCTCGACGTGATGTACAAGGCCGCGCCGACCGGCATCGTCTGCCTGACCGGCGTCTCCAGCGGCGGGCGGACCATCGACCTCGACGCCGGGGCGCTCAACCGGGCGCTCGTGCTGGAGAACAACGTGGTGTTCGGCTCGGTGAACGCCAACCGCCGGCACTGGGACCTCGCCGCCGCGGCGCTGGCCCGCGCCGACCGGTCGTGGCTCGACTCGCTGATCACCCGCCGGGTCCCGGTGGAGGCGTACGCCGGGGCGTACACCTCCGAGCCGGACGACATCAAGGTGGTGCTGGAGTTCGACTCCTGACTCCGCTCAGAGGCCGGGCAGCCGGCCGTTGCGGAACAGGTCGACGAAGAGCTGGTGGTCCTGCCGGGCGCGGACGCCGTACGCGTGGGCGAAGTCGACCAGGTGCGTCACGAAGCCCGCCTCGTCGGCGTCCACCGCCGCCACGATCGCCTCCTCCGTGGAGTAGTCGACCAGGTCGTGGCTGGACTCGTCGTCGGCCACCGAGTGCATCCGGGCGACCGCCCGGCCCAGGTCGGTCAGCACGCCGGCCAGCTCCTCCGGCTCGTTCACGTCCGCCCAGTCGAGGTCGGCCGCGTACGGGGAGACCTCGGCGACGAGCTGCCCGGCCCCGTCCAGCTCGGTGAAGCCCAGCCACGGGTCGGCGTGCGCCTGGAGTGCCCGCTGCGACTCGGCGGTGCGGTGCCCCTGGTGCTGGAAGTAGCCCGCGACCGCCTCGTCGGCGATGTGCCGGGCCACCGCCGGCACCTGGGCCTGCTTCATGTAGATGACGACGTCGTTCTCCAGCGCCTGGGTGTGCCCCTCCAGCAGCAGGTTGTACGACGGCAGCCCGGCCGAGCCGATGCCCACGCCCTTGCGCAGCACCACGTCCTTGATCTGGGTGGCCACGGGACGGAGCTGGGCGGAGGAGGCGGGCAGCGTGCCGAGGTAGTCCTCGAACGCGGCGCAGACCCGCTCCCGGGTCTCGGCGTCGATCTCGAAGACGCCGTCACCCAGCGAGAACCGGCGTTCGTAGTTGTCGATGGTGGTCTGCGTGGCGAGCAGGTCGACCCGGGTGTTGAGCCGCGCCTGCTGGAGCACCCGGCGGAGCACCCCGTCAGCGTTGTCCAGGGTGATCGAGCCGATCGCGTCGTCGCCCCCCTCGGCGATGGCGCGCAGCTCGGTCAGGTACGACCGCGCGAAGCCGGTGACCAGGTCGCTGATCGCCCGGTCGGAGAGCGCCTTGGCGTAGCCGATCAGCGCCACGCTGGCCGCCAGCCGCTTCAGGTCCCAGCTGAACGGCCCCACGTACGCCTCGTCGAAGTCGTTGACGTTGAACACGAGCTGCCCGGACGCGTTCATGTACGTGCCGAAGTTCTCCGCGTGCAGGTCGCCGTGGATCCACACCCGGCTGGTCCGGTCGTCGAGGAACCGGTCGTCGGCGAAGTCGCCGACCTGGTCGGCGTAGAAGAGCGAGGCGCTGCCCCGGTAGAAGGCGAACGGCGACGCGGCCATCTTGCGGAACTTGCGGCGGAAGGCGGCCGGGTCGAGAGCCATCGACGCGCCGAACTCCTCGGTGAGCACGTCGGCGATGTGGGCGGAACGCTGGTCGGCGGAGTGGTTCATGGTGCGCAGGCTAGCCCCCGCCGGCCAACCGGGGTTCTCGTCCGACCGGCCGGTACGGCTCAGGGTGTGGGCGGGCGGACCGGCGGGGCGGTCAGCGACTCCGCCGAGCGCGGGAGCACGCCGGTCGAGCCGGCGTCGGCCGGCGGGGCGTCGACCGGCGGGGCGAGCGCGTCCGGCCGGGGCACGCCGCCGATCCCGGACTGCTCGGCGGCGATCTTCTCCTGGAGGCGCAGGATGCCGTGCAGCAGCGCCTCGGGCCGGGGCGGGCAGCCGGGCACGTAGACGTCGACCGGGATGAGCTGGTCGACGCCCTTGGTCACCGAGTACGAATCCCAGTAGGGGCCGCCGCAGTTGGAGCACGCGCCGAAGGAGATGACGTACTTCGGCTCGGGCATCTGGTCGTAGAGCCGCTTGATCGCGGGGGCCATCTTGTCGGTGACCGTCCCGGAGACCACCATCAGGTCGGCCTGCCGGGGCCCGTGCGCGAACGGGATCACGCCCAGCCGCATGAAGTCGTGCCGGCCCATGCTGGTGGCGATGAACTCGATCGCGCAGCAGGCCAGGCCGAAGTTGAAGACCCAGAGCGAGTAGCGGCGGCCCCAGTTCAGCACGAACCGGATCGGCTCACCGAGCACTCCCGGCACCTGCACGACCGCCTCCTTCCCGAGCACCGCCACAAGTCAACCACAGCCCACGGCGGCGCCGGTCGACCCGTCGGTGGCCGCTTCCGCCGTCGGATCCACGACCGCGCCGGCCGCAACCGGCCGCTGCCCGGTGGAGTGTTACCGCCGCCAGACACGACGGCGGCCCGAACGGGGAGGGACAGTGACTGTGACGATGGGGGCCCGCGCCAACGAACCACCTCCGACGGTCGACACGCGGGCCGGCGAGGGCGCGGCGACGATCACCTTCGACGACTTCTACCACGCGCACTTCCGCAGCGTGACCGCGCAGCTCTGCGCGTACACCGGAGACCTGGCCCAGGCCCAGGACCTGGCGCAGGAGGCGTTCTGCCGGGCGCTCGCCCGGTGGGACCGGCTGGCCCGCTACGACGACCCGGTGGCCTGGATCCGGCGGGTGGCCTGGAACCTCGCCCGCAGCCGGTGGCGTCGGCTGCGTACCGCCCGCGGCCACCTGCTGCGGCAGCGGCGGGTGGAGACGCAGGTGCCGGGCCCGACGCCGGACCGGGTGGCCATCGACAGGGCGCTCGCGGCGCTGCCCGAGAAGCACCGGCGGGCGGTGGTCCTGCACTACCTCGCCGACATGTCCGTCGCCCAGATCGCCGTCCAGGAGGGGGTGGCCGAGGGAACGGTCAAGTCGTGGCTGCACCGGGGCCGCGCCGTCCTGGCCACCCTGCTCGACGAGAACCCGGAGGGAGTCGGTCATGCCTGAGCAGGACCCGCTGCGGGCGCGCTTCGCCGCGTACCGCGGAGACCTGACGGACCGGATCGACGGTCCGGGCCCGGACGCGGCCCGGCGCACGCTGCGGCGTCGCCGCCACGCCGCCGTCGCGACCGGGGCGGTCACCGTCGCGCTGGTGGTGGCCCCGATCGCCGCCGTCGCGGCGCTGCGGGACGCCCCGCCGCCGGCACCGCCGGCGGCGACGCCGACGGCCGAGGCGACCTGGTCCCCGTCGCCCCGACCGTCACCCGACGCGTCGCGGTCGCCGTCGTCGGCGCCGTCGTCACCGGCCGCGCCGGACGGCCGGATCACCGAGCGGCAGCTGCGCGCCGCCCGACCCGACCTGCCGGCGTGGGCCGGCCGCAACTGCGCCGACACCACGCGGGTCGCCCTGCTGCCGGCCACCACGCCGGAGGTGGACCGGCCGTACCTGATCAGCGTCACGCACGGCGACGTCGACGCGGACGGCGCCATCGAGACGCTGGCCCTGCTCGGCTGCCGCATCGGCGAGGCGTCGGCGGAGCAGGTGGTCGCCTTCGACCGGGACGCCGCCGGGCGGATCGTCACGCTGGGGCGGGTGGCCCGGACGCACGAGGGGGGCGACGGCGGCTTCGAGGACGTCCGCGCCGTCGCCGTGGCCGACGGGAAGGTCCGCGTCCAGGTCGCCGACATCCAGCCCTGTTGCAGTGTTCCGGCGTACTGGGCGCGCCAGCAGTGGCGGACGTACGGCTGGAACGGCGAACGGTTCGCGCAGACCGGCGGCCCGACCACCTTCGGCCGGGACTCCCGCCTCACCGACCTTTCGATCTCCGCCGGGCCCTTCGTCCTCGGACCGGCGGACGGGCACGGCCGGTTCCAGGGCACGCTGACGGTGACCGTGACCAACCGGGGGTCCCTCGACGCGGACCGCGTCGCCTTCCGGCACCTGGAGGCCTTCGGCACGCCCGACGGCGGCGACTGGGACCGGTGCGAGCCGGCCCGCGTACAGCCGGAGTGGCCGTCGTGCCTGACCGAGGGGGTGCCGGCCGGGGAGCGCCGGAGCTGGACATTCCGCTTCCGCCTCGGGCCGGAGGGCCTTGAGACGGGCCTGTCGGTCTGGCTGGTCCACTACGGCGCCGACCACCGCTACTGGCCGGACCTGACCCCCGGGGACAACCACGTCGCCGTCCGGGTGGACAGGTGATCCGGCGGCGGCGTCCACCCGGCGGGGTGGACGCCGCCGCTCACCAGGTGGGGCGTTGCAGCAGGCCGACGAACTCCACCAGCAGCCGTTCCCGCAGCGCCGGCGGCGCGGCGTCGAGCAGGGTGTTCACCACCGCCATCCGTCCCGCCGGCGAACCACCGGTGCCGGCGGCGTCGTCGGGACCGGCGTCGTCGTCGGGACCGGCGGAGCGGCCTGGCCCGGTGGCATCCGCGGAATCGGCGGAGCGGCCTGGACCGGTCGCGTCGGCGGGGGCGGTCAGGCCCAGGCCGGCGGCCAGGCCCGCGACCAGGTCGGGAGTGAGCGCGTCGGGGGTGAGCGTGGTCGCGAGGGCGAGCAGCTCGGCGGGGAGCGCCACCGGTCCGGCGGCCCGGGCGGCGGCCACGGCGTCGGCCAGGTCCGGGCCGAACTCCGCCACCCGCGGCGCCACCGCGGCGGTCACCGTCAGGTGCACGCTCGGCGGCAGGTCGGCGTACGACAGCTGGGGCTGGGTGTGCCAGCCGCGGGCGGCCAGCTCGTCGACCAGGACGAATAGGTCGAGGCCCGCATCGGTGGCGGTGAAGCAGACGACAGTCGACTCCGGCTCGGCCATCAGCCGCAGCCCGTCGACCGCGCGGACGGCGTCGGCCAGGCCGGCGACGGCGTCCCGGGTGGCCGCCGCGAGCCGCAGGTAACCGTCGTCGCCGAGGTGCCGCAGGGTGGCGTACGCGGCGGCGATCGGTCCGCCGGAACGGGTGGAGGCGATGACCGGGTTGACCATCGTGTAGCCGGGCCAGTCCGCGTACGCGAAGTACTGCGGGGCGCGCAGCGCCGGGTCGCGGTGCAGCAGGACCGACACGCCCTTCGGGGCGTACGCGTACTTGTGCAGGTCCACCGAGATCGAGGTGACCCCCGCGACGGCGAAGTCGAACGGCGGCACGTCCGCCCCGAGGCGGCGCAGGTACGGCAGGGTCCAGCCGCCGAAGCACGCGTCCACGTGGCAGCGCACCCCGGCCTCGGCCGCCGCCGCCGCGATCCCGGCGACGGGGTCGACGACGCCGTGCGCGTACGAGGGGGCGGAGCAGGCCACCAGCACGGTCTCCGGCCCGATGGCGGCGGCCACGTCGGCGACGGCGGGCCGCAGCGTCGACGCCGACACGGGCACCGTGTCCACGGCGACCCGCAGGTAGTGCGCCGCCTTGGCGAACGCGGCGTGCACGCTGGCCGGCACCACGATCCGGGGCGCCGCGATCTCCGGGTGGGCGTCCCGGGCAGCCTTCACGGCCAGGATCAGCGACTCGGTGCCGCCGCTGGTGACGCTGCCGACGACGTCCGGCGCGGCGCTGCCGGGGCCGCCGCCGAGCAGTCGAGCGGCGGCGCCGACCAGCGCGTTCTCCATCGCCAGCAGCGACGGGAAGGCGGTCGGGTCGAGCCCGTTGACGTGGGCGCTGCCGGCGTACGCGGCGGCGGCCAGCTCGTCCAGCCCCGGCACCGCCGGGTCGTAGACGTACGCGAACAGCCGCCCCCCGTGCGTCGGCCGGTCGGCGGCGCGTAACGCCGACACCTCCGCCAACACCCGCTCGGCGGGCAGCCCGTTCCCGGGCAGCGCCCGCCGCTCGGTTCCCTCGTCGATCATGGAGTCGTGGTGCCCTTTCCGTGGGGGTCAGCGGCTTTCCTCCCCCACCACAACCGCATGATCGGCGGGGTGGGTGCGGGGGTGCGGGGTCGGGGTGGGGGTCGGGGTGGGGGTGGGTGGGGGCGGGGGCGGGGGCGGGGGTTGGGTGGCAGCGGCGGTGGCCAGGCGGGCCGGGGTCAGGTCGTAGGGGCGCAGGGCCAGGACCGCCAGGCCGACCAGGAGGGCGGGGAGGACCGTGAAGCCGAGCAGGATGCCCAGGCGGGCAGTGCCGGACTGGGTGGCCGCCGTGCCGGTGTCGGAGGAGACGTAGCCGCTGAGCTGGAGCACCAGGCCGAAGATGCCCGGCCCGAGGGCCAGCCCGAAGGTCTCCCCGGCCGTCCAGAGCCCGGTGAAGACACCCGCCTGCCGCCGGCCGGTGCGCGCCGTGTCGTACGCGATGCAGTCCGGGAGCATGGCGAGGGCGAACACCTGCTGCCCGGCGTAGCCGACGCCGATCAGCGCGACCAGCAGGTAGACCGCGAGCGGGGGCAGCACCGGGGCGGCGACCAGGGCCAGCGCGCCCACCGCGAAGATCAGCGAGGCGGCGACCAGCGCGGCGAGCTTGCCGACCCGCGCCCCGACCCGGGTCCAGAGCGGCATCACCAGCAGCGCCGGCCCGACGAAGCAGGCGAACAGGACGGTCGGCCCGCCCTTGGGATCGCGCAGGATCTGGTCGGCGAAGTAGTTGACCCCGGCGAGGACGGTGGCCACCCCGGCGGACTGCACCACGAAGCAGACCAGCAGCGCCCGGAACGGTCGGTTGCGGGCGGCGACGGCGAGCTGGGCGCGCAGCGTCGGCTCGCTCTCCCCCACCGTGCCGGACGGCGCGGACCGGGTGCCTAGAAAGGCGCCGACCGCCCCGAGCACGATCAGGCCGGCGACGAAGAGCCCCATCCAGCGGTGCCCGGGGACGCCCCCGCCGCCCACGTCGCGCACCAGCGGGGCCACCGCGCCGGAGACCAGGATGGCCAGCGCCAGCACCGCGATCCGCCAGCTCATCATCCGGGTACGTTCGGCGTAGTCGCCGGTCAGCTCGGCCGGCATCGCCACGTACGGCACCTGGAAGAAGGCGAACGCCGTGGCGGCGGCGAGGAAGGCGACCGCCACGTACGCCCCGGCGGCCGGCCCGGCGCCGAACGGCGCGGCGAAGATGGCGGCGAAGAGCACGCCGAGCGCGAGCCCGGCGACCAGCAGGTACGGCCGGCGGGCGCCCCAGCGCGACCGGGTGCGGTCGGAGATCCGGCCGGCGACCGGGTTGACCAGCACGTCCCACGCCTTCGGCAGGAGCACCAGCAGGGCGGCCACGCCCGCCGCGACGCCGAGCGTGTCGGTGAGGTACGGCAGCAGGAGCAGGCCGGGCACGGTGCCGAACGCGCCGGTCGCCAGCGATCCGAGCGCATAGCCGGCGTGCACCCGGCGCGGCAGCACGCCAGCGACCGGAGCAGCTCCACCCGAGGGCGCGTCCATGACGCCGAATGTTACTCACGTTATGGCACGGGTCACATCCCCTCCTCGGGGGACCAGCTCGCCCTCATGTCCACCCCGTCGCCGCGCAGCGGCGTCCCCTCGGCGCGCAGCCGGGCCCGCGCCTCGCGCTCGTGACCGGGTGGCAGCCGGCCGGCCGCGTTCACGACCCGGTGCCAGGGCACTCCCCCGCCGTGCCGGGCCATGATCGAGCCGACCAGCCGGGCCGACGCCCGCCCCGAGCGTTCGGTGAGCGCGTCGGCCACCGCCCCGTACGACATCACCCGGCCCGGCGGGATCCGCTCGACGAGCTCCAGCACCGCCTCGACGTACTCGTCAGGTCTCACGACCGGCCACGATATGAGAACGCGCCGGGGCGTGCCGGGACCGACCACGCAGAATGGGCGGGTGCGTGACATGGTCACGGCGGCCCGGCGGGTCGTCGTCAAGATCGGATCCTCCTCGTTGACCACCGCCCAAGGCGGGCTGGACGACGGGCGGGTCGGCGCGCTCGTCGGCACCCTGGGCGCGCTCGCCGCCGAGGGCCGGGAGGTCGTGCTGGTCAGCTCCGGCGCGATCGCCGCCGGCCTCGCGCCGCTGGGGCTGTCCCGGCGCCCGCGCGACCTGGCCACCCAGCAGGCCGCCGCCAGCGTCGGGCAGGGCCTGCTGATCGGCCGGTACGCGGCCGCCTTCGCCCGGCACGGGCTGACCGTCGGGCAGGTGCTGCTCACCGTCGACGACGTGACCCGGCGGGCGCACTACCGCAACGCGTACCGCACCCTGCGCAAGCTGCTCGACCTGCGGGCGGTGCCGATCGTCAACGAGAACGACACGGTCGCCACCGAGGAGATCCGGTTCGGCGACAACGACCGGCTGGCCGCGCTCGTCGCCGCCCTGGTCCACGCCGACCTGCTGGTGCTCCTCTCGGACGTGGACGCCCTCTGGACCGGCGACCCCACCCACCCCGGCTCCAGCCGGATCAGCGAGGTGCACGACGAGCGGGACCTGACCGGGGTCGACATCGGCGGCGCCGGCCGGGCCGGGGTGGGCACGGGCGGCATGGTGACCAAGGTGGAGGCGGCCCGGATCGCGACCGGGTTCGGCATCCCGGTGGTGCTGACCGCCGCGCCGCTGGCCGCCCCCGTGCTGGCCGGCGAGCCCGTCGGCACCCTGTTCCACCCGAGCCGCCGCCGCCCGACGGCCCGGCTCTTCTGGCTCGCCCACGCCACCTCGCCCCGGGGGCGGCTGCACCTCGACCCGGGCGCGGTCGCGGCGGTGGTGGGCCGCCGCAAGTCGCTGCTGCCCGCCGGCATCACGGCCGTGGACGGGGCGTTCACCGCGGGCGACCCGGTCGACCTGGTGGACGTCGAGGGCGCGCCGGTCGCCCGGGGACTGGTCAACTACGACGCGGTCGAGCTGCCCGGGCTGCTCGGCCGGTCGACCACGGAACTCGCCGCGGCGCTCGGCCCGGCGTACGAACGGGAGGTCGTCCACCGCGACGACCTCGTGCTGTTGTGAGGAGTGCGGCGATGAGCGTGAGCGAACAGGCCCGGCGGGCGCGTACGGCGGCGGAGGCGCTGGCCGTCGCCACGCGTACGGCGAAGGACGCCGCGCTGGTGGCGATGGCCGACGCGCTGGTGGCGCGTACGCCGGAGATCCTCGCCGCGAACGCGACGGACCTGGCGGCCGGGCGCGAGGCCGGACTGAGCGCGGCCGTGCTGGACCGACTCGCCCTCGACGCGGGGCGGGTGGCCGGCATCGCCGACGCGTTGCGGCAGATGGCCGCGCTGCCGGACCCGGTGGGCGAGGTGGTCCGGGGCTCGACCCTGCCCAACGGGCTGGAGCTGCGCCAGATCCGGGTGCCGTTCGGCGTGGTGGGGATCATCTACGAGGCCCGGCCGAACGTGACTGTCGACGCCGCCGGCATCTGCCTGAAGTCCGGCAACGCGGCGCTGCTGCGCGGCTCGTCGTCGGCGGCCCACTCCAACGCCGCCCTGGTCGCGGTGCTGCGCGACGCCGTTGCCGAGGCTGGCCTGCCGGCGGACGCGGTCCAGTTGCTCGACGCCAGCAGCCGCGACTCGGTCAAGGAGCTGATGCGCGCCCGGGGCCTGGTCGACGTGCTGATCCCGCGCGGCGGCGCGTCCCTCATCCGCACGGTGGTCGAGGAGTCCACCGTGCCGGTGATCGAGACCGGCGTGGGCAACTGCCACGTCTACGTCGACGCCGCCGCCGACCTGCCCAAGGCCGTGGCGATCGCGCTCAACGCGAAGACCCAGCGGCTCTCCACCTGCAACACCGCCGAGTCGCTGCTCGTGCACGCGGCGGTCGCCGACGCCTTCCTGCCGCCGATGCTGGCCGCCTTCGCCGAGGCCGGCGTCACCGTGCACGGCGACGACCGGGTCGCCGCCCACTCGGCCGCCGTGCGGCCGGCCACCGACTCCGACTTCGCCACCGAGTACCTCTCCGCCGACATCGCGGTCGCCGTCGTCGACTCGCTCGACGCGGCGGTCGCGCACATCCGGCGGTTCGGCACCGGGCACACCGAGGCGATCGTCACCGACTCGACCACCGCCGCCCGGGAGTTCGTGGCCCGGGTGGACGCGGCGGCCGTGATGGTCAACGCCTCGACCCGGTTCACGGACGGCGGCGAGTTCGGCTTCGGCGCGGAGATCGGCATCTCCACGCAGAAGCTGCACGCGCGCGGCCCGATGGGCCTGCCCGAGCTGACCTCCACCAAGTACGTGGTCACCGGGGACGGCCACCTGCGCGGCTGATCGTGCGGCCGTGCCGGGGCGCCCGCGCGGTTGTGGGTGACCGTTACGCTGGTGCGGGTTCGGCACAGCTTGTCTTGGGGAGGCGGCATGCTGGGCGAGAGTGCCCTGGAACAGCAACTGGCGCAGGCGCGGGCCGCGCTGCGCGAGGTGGGCGGCGCCGCCACGCCCCGGGAGCGGGTGGAGTCGGTGGCCGAGGCCGCCGAGGGCCGCATCCGGGTCACGCTCGGCACCGACGGCCGGGTGAGCGCCGTCGACATCGACCCCCGGGTGCTCCGGGAGGGCTCGGAATACCTCTCCGCCGAGCTGCGCCAGGCGGTCAACGCCGCGCTCGACGGCCAGGACGACGGGGTCGCCGCCACCGAACCGATGCCCGACCTCGCCGCGATGACCGCCACCATCGAACGCCTCCAGGACCAGGGCCTGCGGCAGATGCGGGAGATCAGCCAGGCCGTCAGCGAGACAATGCGGAAACTGCACGGGAGCTGAGCGTGGAGAGCCTCGACGTCGACCTCGACGCGCTGGGTCGCGGCGCTGACGAGCTGGAACGAGCCAAGGAGTCCGTCCGCCAGGTCTTCGAGGGCTTCCAGGCGGCGGCCGGCGGCTACGCCGCGGCCTTCGGCGGCGACGACATCGGATCCCTGCTCGGCGTCGCCCACCAGGCGTGCGTGGACGCGCTGGCCGAGTGCCTCGGCACCAACATCACCGAGTTGGAGAGCTACGTCGACGGCCTGCGCGGGATGGCCGACGGCTACCGCGCCGCCGAGGAGAACGCGGCCGCGTCCTTCCGCTCGATCCTCGGCTCGCTGGGTGCCTGAGCCGCCCCGACCACGAAAGGAGCCCCGGTGGGACTGACGCTCCCGGGTGAGCTCGCCTCCCTGCTCTCGATGCTCGGCTACGAGTGGCCACAGTCGGACGAGACGGCGATCTTCCAGCTCGCCGGGGAGTGGACCGGCATGGCCGGCCAGATCTCCGGATCGGTCGCGCAGTTGGAGGCGGCGGCGCGGACGGTGCTCGACAACAACCGGGGCGAGAGCTTCACCGCCTTCGCCGGCGAGTGGAACGACGGCGAGTCGGCCGCGCGCAACATCGCCGACGTCGCCCGCCCGGCCACCGTCATCGGCGTCGGGCTGATGGTCGCGGCGGGCGTGGTGCTGGCCCTGAAGATCCAGGTGATCATCCAGTTGGCCCTGCTGGCGATCCAGATCGCGCAGGCCATCGTGACGGCGGCGGTCACCTTCGGGGCGTCCCTCCTCCAGATCCCGATCTTCAAGATGATCACCGGTCTCATCATCGACCAGCTCATCGGCATGGCCGTGGAGACGGTGCTCAATGGCTAGGAAGCGGACCAGCCCGCCCCGGCAGACGCAGGCCAAGGGCGCCCGCGTCGTCTCGGCCTACCTGGAGAACGCCGACGTCTTCCGCACCGCCAAGTCGGCCGGCACGAAGCCGAAGGGCCCGGCGGTGCTGGTGCTGAAGAACCGGCCGGACTTCGACCGGCGCGACTTCGACCGCAAGGCCCGCGACCTGCAACGGCTCGGCCAGGACGGGGCGCTGAAGAAGGCGCCGTCGGACCGCGACAGCAACAAGGTGTACGACCCGTCGACCGGCAAGCGCCGCACCCGTACCAACATCTACCGGGACCGGATGATCCGCAGCCTCACCAAGGACGGCCGCCTCACCCAGGACATGGGCACCCCGGAGACGAACAAGTACCTGGCCAACAAGAACGTGGTCGAGCGCCTCTACGCGGGCAAGGGGCCGATCACCGCCCGGGGCCAGGGCTACGACCCCGACCACATCCAGGAGCTGCAACTGGACGGAACGGACACGTACGATAACCTCAGGCCGATGGACGCCTGGACGAATCGCCAGCTCGGCAGCGACATCTCCGTCGCGCTGCGGGACGTTCCCGAGGGCACCCCGGTCATCGTGAAGGTGATCCCGTGACCGCCCCCCAGGACCCGGCGCGGCTGGACCGGATCCGGGAGAAGCTCACGCTGCTGCGGCGCCTGGAGGCCGAGCACGGCTTCGGCGTGGTCATCGGCGAGCCGACCCCGCTGGAGCCGATCCCCGACCTGCCCGGCGTCGCCGAGGTCTACGGTCTCTTCGGCCGGTTGGCCGGCGACAACTTCCGGTTCGACCCGCCCGAGGAGATCCGCAGCCCGGCGGCCTGGGCGGCCCGCACGGTGGACGAGGACGACCCGATGGGCAGCCCGCTCGCGGTCGGCCACGAGGTGCACAGCATCCCGCCCCGGCTGCGCGGCGAGATCGGGGCGGGGGCGCCGATCCGCCTCGACACCGAGGACCTCGACGTCTACTGGATGGAGCCCGACGACTACGTCTTTCAGTACGAGCACCCCGACGAGGACGTGGAGTTCACCGTCGTCGCGCCCGACGTGGCCACGTTCTTCGACGAGCACGTGCTCGGTCCCGGCTACCCGGAGCTGGTCGCCGTCGTCCTCGGGCCCGGCGTCCGGGACCAGCGGCTCCGCAAGGGCCGGCACGCCGGCGAGTACGCCGACAACTGGCGACGCCTGCTGATCGCCGCCGACCTGGCCTCCTGACGCCGCTGCGCACCCGGCGTCCCGGCCCCGCCACCTGCGGCGCCCGCACCCCCTCCACACCCGAGACGCAAAGGACCACCGATGGCCGCTGACCCCCGGTTCCGCTCACTGTGGAACGAGGACGAGCTCATCCCGTACCCGCGCGAGGCGTGGCTGGAGGGGGGATTCGAGCCCGACCTGCTCCCCGCCGGCGACGAGATCCCGCTCGACGTGGCGGTCGTCTACACCGCGTTCCTCGAAGGCGACATCGAGCTGTTCGACACGATCCAGCTGAGCACCGAGGACGGCTCCCTGGACATCCGGCTGATCGTGGTCGGCGCGGTCGCCGACAACCCGGAGCTGCTCTACGTGCTCGACCCGGGGACCGGCGAGATCCTCCAGTTCGACCTGGAGCAGCAGGACATCCAGGCCGTCAACAGCACCTTCCGCACCTTCGTCGAGTTCCTCTACCAGTTCGCGCTCTTCGTGGAGGCCGACGAGGGCAAGCCGGGCCGGGCCGAGCGGGCGGAGACGCTGCGTACCGTCCTGGAGAGCATCGACCGCGCCGCGTTCGCCCCGGACGCCTGGTGGCCGCTGGTGATCAGCCAGCTCAAGTGAGGCCGCGCGCCACCCGCCGGCCGGTGGAGCCTCAGCGGCAGGCCCGGATCGCGCTCAGCGTGGTGTGCACGTCGAACTGGGGCCCGTCGTCGCTCTCCCACCCGCCGTCGCTGCGCTGGGTCTCGGCCAGCCGCCGCCGCGCCCGCCCCAGTAGCCAGTCCTGCCCGTCGATGCCGACGCGGCGCAGCGTCGCGGCCAGCCAGGCCACGTCGCCCGGGGACAGCTCCGGCACCCGCTCGGCGAGGATCACCTGGATCCGCGCCGCCTCGTGGAACATCTCCTGCCGGTGCAGGACCGCCGCGCTCAGCCAGCCGGCGGGCAGGAAGGACGGCCAGCTACCGTCCGGGCGCAGCCGCGCGACGAGCGACTGGGCGGCGGCGTGCACGACGCCCGCGTACGCGCCGCCGACCCGGTGGTCGAGCGGCCCGGCCGCCCGCGCGTCCAGGCCGGCGACGGTCAGCCAGAACCCGGCGTTGGCGGTCAGGTGGAACCCCGCCTCGGGGTCGCCCGGCCTGGCCCACTCGGGGGCCACGTCGGCCAGCGTCGGGTCCTCCTCCCAGCCGCCGTCGGGCGACTGCCGCGCGGCCAGCCAGTCCAGGGCCCGGCGGGCGGCCGGACGACCGAGCGCGCCGAGATCGTCCAACTCGGACAGGCGGAAGCAGGTGGCGTCCACGGAGGAGACTGCCCCGCCCAGCGTCGCCGGCCAGCCGCCGTCGGGTGCCTGGCCGACCTCGGCGTCGTCGAGCAGTCCGGGAGGTGGCGGCGCGCCGGTGCGCAGCCGGGACAGCCGGGCGCGGTCCACCGCGTCCCCGTGTGCCACGACGAACCCGACCGCCGCATCGATGTCGACCACGGCGGCAACGCTACCTGCGCAAACGTGATCACGCCTCGGCGATTCGGCCGAGGCCGCGGGGGTCGGGACGGCCCGCCGCGACCTCGGCCGACGGCGCGGGTCAGTACGCCGGCAGCGACGGGTCGATCTGCTTGATCCAGGAGAGCACGCCGCCCTGCACGTGCACCGCGTCGCGGAAGCCGGCCGCCTTGAGCGCGGCGAGCGCCTCCGCCGAGCGGACCCCGGACTTGCAGTGCAGCACGATCTGCCGGTCCTGCGGCAGCTTGGCGAGCGCCTCGCCCGAGATGATCTCGCCCTTGGGGATCAGCGTCGCGCCGGGGATCCGGACGATCTCGTACTCGGCCGGCTCGCGGACGTCGACGAGGAAGATGTCCTTGCCCGCGTCCTGCCACTCCTTGAGCTCCAGCGCGGTGATGGTCGCGTCGACCACCGCCTCCTGGGCCTCCACCGACACCGCGCCGCAGAAGTCCTCGTAGTCCTCCAGCAGGTCGGTGACCGTGGGGTTCTCGCCGCAGAGCACGCAGTTCGGGTCCTTGCGGACCTTGATCTTGCGATAGCTCATCTCCAGGGCGTCGTAGACCATCAGCCGGCCGACCAGCGGCTCCCCGATGCCGGCGAGCAGCTTGATCGCCTCGTTGACCTGGATGGAGCCGATCGACGCGCAGAGCACGCCGAGCACGCCGCCCTCGGCGCAGGAGGGGACCATGCCGGGCGGCGGGGGCTCCGGGTAGAGGCAGCGGTAGCAGGGGCCGTGCTCGGCCCAGAACACCGACGCCTGGCCGTCGAAGCGGTAGATCGACCCCCAGACGTACGGCTTGCCGAGCAGCACCGCCGCGTCGTTGACCATGTAGCGGGTGGCGAAGTTGTCGGTGCCGTCGACGATCAGGTCGTAGCGGGAGAAGATGTCCCGCACGTTCTCCCGGTCCAGCGCCGTGTTGTGGATCTCCACGTTCACCAGGGGATTGATCTCGCGGATCGAGGCCGCGGCAGACTCGGCCTTGGAGCGGCCGACGTCGGAGACGCCGTGGATGATCTGGCGCTGGAGGTTGGACTCGTCGACGGTGTCGAAGTCGATGATGCCGAGCGTGCCGACCCCGGCGGCGGCGAGGTACATCAGGGCCGGCGAGCCGAGGCCGCCGGCGCCGACACAGAGCACCCGGGCGTTCTTCAGCCGCTTCTGCCCCTCGACCCCGACGTCCGGGATGATCAGGTGGCGCGAGTAGCGGCGGATCTCGTCAACGGTCAGCTCGGCGGCGGGCTCGACGAGCGGGGGCAACGACACGGTGGACTCCCCGGGATCGGCTGAAGGCGAACCGGCCCATTGTCGCTCGCACCGGCCTCGATCGGCCATGAGGAGCGACACGTCGCCCGAACTGCGGGAAGGGGAATAACTCAGGTGCCGGGAACGAGCTCGCCGTCGTAGCGCGAGCCGTCGACGTACGGCCAGGCGTTGGCGACGCAGCCGTCCAGGCCGTACGTCTGCTGCTGCATCACCGGCGCCGGCTCGCCGGGCGCCGGGCAGGCCTGGTGTTCCTCGCCGAGTTCGTGGCCCACCTCGTGGTTGACCACGTAGGCGCGGTAGATCTCCAGCGGCGCCCCGTAGTCGGGGACCGCCTCCAGCCAGCGCGCCAGGTTGATGATCACCTGCCCGGGGAGCCGGCAGGAGGTGTAGCCCTCGGTGCTGAGCCCGCCCTCGGCGCACATCCGCTCCGAGGTCTCCGGGGTGGCGAGGTAGACGGTGAAGTCGGCGTCGTCCGCCTCCGCCACCCGCCGCAGCCGCAGCTCCGCCGAGGCGATCCAGCTGCGGGGGTCGCCCAGCACCTCGTCCACGGTGGCGGCGAAGGCGGCGACGTCCTGGTCGGTGCCCTGTTCCACGGCCACCCGGTAGTACCGGAGCGGCCCGTCGGTGCCCCGCACCGGGGAGTCGCCGGGCGCGGTGGTGAAGTCGCCCGTACCCGTGCGGGGGTAGGCGGAGGGCCGCGCCCGCTCGTTCGTCCCCGCCGCGTACGACGTGCGGTTCCCGTCGCCCGTGGTCGGCACGGGCGCGGGGTCGCCGGCCCGGGCCAACGTCACGGCGGCGGTCGCCGCGAGCAGGAGGGTGACGCCGAGCCCCACCACCCGGCGGTTCCGGAGCGGGGCCGACGGCCGCCACCAGCGCGTCGGCCGGGGTGACGGCGGCCGGTTCGGCGTCGGGCGGCGGGCCGGGCCGGTCGGGTCGGAAGGGGACGACGACGTCATGGACCGAGCGTGCCACACCAATCGGGCATTACGCCGCGAAAAACGCGAACCCTGCTCATGCTCCCAGGGGTGGACTCAGCCGGCGCCCGACGCCCGATCGCCGCCGGTCAGAGCCGCGGGCCCGCGTACCGGCGACCGTCCCGGTACGGCCAGGGGTTGGCGACACAGCCGTTCAGGAAGAGCGTCTGCTGCATCATCACCGGCGCCACCCGGCCCCTGCCGGGGCAGCGCTCGTGCCGGTGCCCCAACTGGTGCCCGACCTCGTGGTTCACCACGTACGTCCGGTAGACCGACAGCGGCACCTTGGCGCTCACGAAGTGCGGCACCGAGAGCCGCCAGCGGTCCAGGTTGATGATCACCTTGCCGGGCGCCCGGCACGACGTGTAGGGCTTCCCGCCCACCCGGATGTCCACCCCGCCGGCGGCACACAGCCGGCCCGCCGTCGTGGCCGTGGCGAGGTAGACCGTGAAGTCGTGCCGGGAGACGGCGCGTACCTGCTGCAACCGCAGCCCACCGTCGACCCAGCTCCCCGGCCCGGCGAGCGCCCGCTCGACGGCGGTGGCGAACTCGCCCGCGTCCTCGCCGGCGCCCGTCTCCACAGCGACCCGGTAGCGGCGCAGCGTGCCCGCGTCACCCAGCACCGGGCCCACCCGGTCGTCGTAGCCGAAGCTGCCCCGGCCCGCCGACGGCACCGGCCCGGGCAGCCGGAGCACGGCCGGCGGTGGCGCGACGGCCGAGGGCGTCGCGGCCGGCGCCGACGGCAGCGGCGAGGCCGCCCCCGGCGCGAGCATCGGCGCGGGTGCCACTTCCCCGGCGGTGAGCGCCTCCGCCCCGACGTCGGCGCCCCGCCGGTCGGCGATCACCGCGACCGCCGCGCCGACGGCGAGGACCAGCGCGACCAGCCCCGTGAGGCGCCGCCGACGCTCCGGACGGCGGTGCCGCGGGCGGGTCAGGTCCACGCCGCCGTCCCGTGGGGGCGACGTGGCCGAGGCGCGACGGCGGCCCTCGAGGGGAGCCGGGGCACGACGGGTCGGGGTGGGGTGACGGGCAGGGGACATCCCGGTCAGCCTGCCATGTCGGACCGCCTGAGGGTGTCCCCCGTTTCGGTGAGCAGGCCCAACACGGCCCGGGCCACCAGGCGCGGCACCTCCAGTTGTGCCACGTGGCCGACCCCGTCGAGCATCAGCAGCCGGCTGTCCGGGACGACGCGGGCCGTCTGCGGGGCCACCCGCACGTCCACCAGCCGGTCGGCCCGCCCGCCGACGACCAGGGTGGGCGCCTCGACCGTCGCGGCGAGCCGCCACAGCGACCCCGACCCCGGCAGGTACGACCGCAGGAAGCTGGAGACCAGGCCCCGGAACGTCCGGACGTACGCGGCGGCGTAGTGCGCGGCCTCGTGCCGCACCCGGATCTCCTCCAGCGCCTCCTCCCGGCGCTGGTCGCAGATCCGGCTGAGGTCGGCCACGCAGGACTCCATCACCTGCTGGGCCATCACCTCGGGCGCGATCTGGGCCAGCCGCCAGGCGGCCAGGCGCTCGCCCCGGGGGATCGCCAGCAGCGGCAGCATCCGGCCCTGCAACGAGCGCCGGAAGTCCAGGAACGGCAGCGCCGGCGAGATCAGGGTCAGGCTCCGGACCAGGTCCGGCCGTACCGCCGCCACCTGCACCGAGATTGCCCCGCCCAGCGAGTTGCCGAACAGGTGTACCGGCCCCCGGTCGGAGTGCTCGATCCAGCGGATCACCCGGTCGGCGAAGGACGGGACGGTGTACCGGCGGCCCGGCTCGCTGCGGCCGAACCCCGGCAGGTCGATGGCCTGCCCGTCGAGGTGGTCGGCGAGCAGGTACGCCAGGTCGGTCCAGTTCTGCGACGAACCGCCGAGCCCGTGCACGTAGAGCGCCGGCTCCGCGCCGGGCCTGGTGGCCGGCGTGTCCCGGACGTACGTCACCGTGCCGTCGAGGCGTACCTCCCGCCCCGGCCAGGGCGGTGGGACGGAGTGCTCGGGAAGGAGGTGGTCCGGCCGGAGGGTGGCGCGCTTCATGACTCCAGTCTGCCCGGGGCCGCAACGACCGGCAGCGCTCAGGCCAGCAGCGCCTCGATCCGGCGGTTGACCGCGGCCAGGGTGGCCCGGACGACCGCCTGCCGGGGGTCGCCGGCGACCAGCGCGGAGCCGACGAGCTGCTCCACCCAGCCGTCGCAGACCAGCAGCACCACGACCGTGGCCACGTCGCAGTTGCCGAAGGGCACCACGGCGGCGTGCTCGACGAAGCAACGCCCACGGTCGGGGCCGGCGTCGGGGCCGGGCTCGCCGCCGCGCAGCAGCTCGTCCACCGCCGCCGCCGCGGCCACGGCGCAGAGCCGCAGCACGTACCCGTCGACGGCCGGCCCGGTCGAGTAGCCGGCGGCGCTCTCCCCGCCGGCGAGCAGGCGCACCTCCACGGTGGCGTCGAGCCCGAAGGTGCTCACCTGGACGTGGTCGATCACCACCCGGGGGCCCACCGCGCCGCCGGTGTCCAGCGGCCGGGACGGCGCGGTCTCCGTCGTCGTCACCTGCCCACCGGAGTACGACGTACCGACGGTCGCCGGGGCACCGGCCGGAGTCCCCGCCGGGGCGGCGGAGACCGAGCCCGGCTCCTCCACCGTGGCCCGGCCCCGGTGCGGGGCGACGGGCTGCCGGCGCCGGCGCGGGGTCTCGGGCGCCGCCTCGGGACGCTGTTCGGCCCGGGTCGACGCGGCCTCCGACGGGCCGCCGGTGACCCTGGCGCCGGGCACCCGGGGCTCGGCGGGGGACGGCTCGGCGGGGCGTGCCGCGACGCCCGCCGACCGGGGGTCGGCGCCGCGCGGCTCCGCCGACCGGCGGCGCACCGGCGGGGCGGGTGCCGCCGGCATGCCCGGCAGGTTCTGCGGCGCGGCGGCCAGCCCCATCCGGTCCTGGAGCAGGCGGGCGACCTGCCGGCTCACCTCGGCCGGGTCGGCCCCGTCGGCGAGGTCGAGCCGCAGGCTGTGCGCGCCGGCCGGGGTACGGCGCAGCGCCGCGTCGCGGACACCGGCCACGCCACGGACGGCGTCGAGGATGGCGTTGACGTCGAAGCCCTCCGGACGCTCCCGCGGCGGGGCGGGCTCGTCCTCGCGGCGCAGATGGGTGGCGATGCGGGCGAGTTCGGGGGTCTCGGCGGGTGGCTCCACGGCTGGCGGCTCCGGCACGACGGGCACGTCCGGCTCGGCGGGGACGCGCTGCGGCAACACCGCCGATGCGGGGTCCGGCACCTGGTCGGCGGCGGCCGGCAGGGCCGCCGGGGCCGGCTCGGGTGCGGACCGGCGGGCCGCGTAGGGAGGTGCGCTCGTCGGGGCGGGCCCGGACGGGGTGCGCTCACGCCGCCCGAACCCGCTGGTGGCGGCCTCGGCGGCGGGCTGCGGGCCGCCCGGCGGCCTCGGAGCCGGCTCCGCGCTCTCCGGCCGGAGCCGGAACGGCCGGGTGACCCGGTCCGGGGTGTCCTCGGCGCGGGCCGCCGCGGCGGTGGTCTCCGGGGCGTACGCGAGCGGGGGCGCGCCCGCCGGCGCGGGGACCGACCCGCCCGATGCCCAGGCCGGTCGCTCGGTCGGAGCCGGCGGTTCGGCCTCGGGCCCCGTGAGCCGGTCGGCGGGGGCGGACGGTCGCTCGTACGCCGGCCGGGGCACCGGCGTGGTCTGGGCGACGTCGTAGGGGCGGCCGGGCTCGCGGGGCGGGTCGTAGGGGCGCGCAGCCTCGGCGCGCGCCGGCTCCTGCGGTCGTTGCGGCTCACCGGCCCAGGCCGGCGGCTGTTCCTCGCGGGACCGGCGACCGACGGGCTCGGGCTCCTCGCGGGCGCGACGCCCCGCCGGCTCGGCCTCCTCCCGGGAGCGACGGCCCACCGGCTCGGCCTCCTCCCGGGACCAGGGCGGCGCCCACGCGGCGCCCCAGCTCGGGCGGTTCCAGTTCGGGCCGGTCCAGTCCGGTTCGGTGCTCGGCGGCCACTCGGCGGCAGACTGTCGCGAACCGCCCGGTTCCGACCGGGACGACGCTTCCCGGTCGCCGCCCGGAACGTGCTGCGCACCGGCCGTCGGTTCGCCGACCGGGGACTGGTCGGCGCCCGGATCCGCGCCGAAGCCACGCCCGGCCCGCTCGTGCCCCGCGGCGTGCGGCGCGCGGTCCTGGTCGAACCCGCCCGGCGCGCGCTCCTGCTCGAACCCACCCGCCGCGCGCTCCTGCTCGAACCCACCCGCCGTGCGGTCCTGGTCGAACCCGGCGGCCGTGCGGTCCCGGTCGAACCCGGGCGCCCTGCGGTCCTGGTCCAACCCGGGCGCCGTGCGGTCCCGGTCGAATGCGGCCGCCCTGCGGTCCTGGTCCAACCCGGGCGCCGTGCGGTCCTGGTCGAAACCGCCCGGCGCGCGGTCCTGGCCGGGGGCGCCCAGCGTCCGCTCCGCGTGGGGGCCGTCCGGGGCGTGGCCCTGGCCCGGCCGGCTGGCGGCGCGGTCCTGGCCGAACTCCCCCGGTGCGCCGTCCGTGCCGGCGGCGACCGGGTCGGCGGCCCGGTCCTCGCGGAAGGCGCGGTCCGCGCCCAGCGCGCGGTCGACGCCGACGAGCCGGTCGCCGGCCGTCGCGCGGTCGCCCGTGGCGGGCGCGGCATCGACCGGGCGCTCGGTGGGCGGACGCTCGGTGGGCGGCGGGAAGTGGCGCGGGCCGGGGGCCGACGGCTCCGGTGCGTGGTGGTCGCTCCAGCCGCGCGCCGGGCCGGCGGCCGACGGGGGCTCGTCGGCGGCGGCACGGTCGGCCGTCGGCGCGTGGAAGCCGGGCGGCACCTCGAAGCCGCTGGCGGCGGTGCCCACCGGCGGGACCTGGACGGCGGGGGGCGCCGACGTCGGCAGCCCCGGCTCCGACCAGCGGTTCTGGCGGCCGGCCGACGGGTCCTCGGCGGAGCGCCGGGCCGGACGGGACTCGGGGTCGGTGAACCCGTGCTGCGTCCCGGGCGGCTGCTCGGCCGTCGGCGCCGGGCGCTGTGCGGGCACCACCAGCCGGTCGTTGCCCGGGTCGCGGCGCTGGTCGCCGGGGATGCCGGGCGGGGCGCTCACCGGGACCTGGCGGTTGACCGGCGCGTCGTCGGCGGCGTGGTCAACGCCGTTGGCGTGGTGGCCGTTGACCCGGGCCGGCGGCTCGGCCGCGGCCGGCGGGCCGGGCAGTGGTGGCGGCAGGTCGCCGTGCCGCGGGGACGAGGCGGCCCACCCGGGGGACGGCTCGGGCGGACCCCATGGCGAGGCCGGCTCGCGGTGGCCGGAGATCTCCCCGCCCCGGGACCAACTGGCCGCCGGGGGCGCCCACCCGCTGCCGGGACGGGCCAGGTCGTCCCGCGGACCCGTCCCGTCACCGTGCTCCCCCGGGTTGGCGGCACCGGGTTGCCCTGTTTCACTCACCGCGCACTCCTTGGTCGCCCTCGCTGAGGCTACCGTGTGGTGACAGTGGCGATAAGTTACAGCGGCGGGCCAATTCCGCGACGGGTCCCCGGGCCCCGACCGGTTCGGGTGAATTGCCGGCTCGTACGAAGAGACTCGGAGGTTCCCATGACCGCTGTGGGGAACGGTGCCCAGACCGCCGGCCGGCCCACCCGCCTGCCCCGTTCCGCGCGCCGCAAGCAACTGCTCGCCGCGGCCCAGGAGGTGTTCGTCGCCCAGGGCTACCACGCGGCCGCGATGGACGACATCGCCGAGCGGGCGGGAGTCTCCAAGCCCGTGCTCTACCAGCACTTCCCCGGCAAGATGGATCTCTACCTCGCCCTGCTGGACACGCACTGCGACGCGATCCTCGCGAAGGTCGACGACGCCATGCGCGGCACCAACGACAACAAGGAGCGCGTCGGCGCGTCGGTGCGGGCGTACTTCGACTTCGTCGACCACGAGAGCGAGGCGTTCCGCCTCGTCTTCGAGTCGGACCTGCGCAACGACCCGGCGGTGCGCCAGCGCGTCGCGCGGGTGGAGCAGGGCTGCATCGCGGCGATCACCGACACCATCATCTCCGACACCGGGATCAGCCGGGCGCACGCCGAACTGCTCGCCTCCGGCCTGGTCGGCGCGGCCGAGACCGCCGCGCAGTTCTGGCTGGCCCATGGCCGGCAGCTGCCCAAGGCCGAGGCGGAGGCACTGGTCGCGGCGCTCTCCTGGCGGGGCATCGCCAGCTTCCCGCTGCAAGGTGAGTCAGCCTGAACATCCGGCCCCGAGATCGGATAGCCTTCCCAACGGCGGCTCTTTCGCCCGAATGAGGAGGCACAGTGGAGGTCAAGATCGGCGTGCAGTACGCGCCCCGCGAGCTGGTCCTGGAGAGCGCGCAGTCGCCGGCCGAGATCGAGCAGATCGTGACCGACGCCTTCGGCAAGGACGAGGGCACCCTCTCCCTGACCGACGAGAAGGGCCGGCGGGTCATCGTGCCGGTCAACAAGGTCGCCTACGTCGAGATCGCCGAGGCGTCGCCGCGCGCGGTCGGGTTCACCGTCCGCTGAGTGGTCCGGTCGGCCGCGACGGGTGACCCGACGATCGCCCGTCGCGGACGCCCGGTCGCGGTCAGTTGTTCAGCCCGGCGGCGGCCATCCGCGTGGCGTGCGCCGCGGTCAGCCGCCCGAACAGCCCCGGCACGTCCACCCGCCCGCTCTGTGCGACGAGCGCGGTGAGCGTTCCCCGCTCGGCGGCGGCCACCCGGCCGGCCTGTGACAGCGCCTCGCCGACCAGTCGCCGCGCCCACATCGAGAGCCGGCCGGCCACCCTCGGATCGGCCTCGACGGCCGCCCGGATCTCGGCGACGGCGAAGTCGGCGTACGACGAGTCGTGCAGCACGTCGAGGACGAGCTGACGGTCCGGCTCGGCCAGGGTCGCGGCGATCTCCCGGAGGAAGTCGTCGGTGATGGCGTCGCCCACGTACGCCTTCGTCACCGCCTCCGCCCAGTCTCTCGGCTCGGTCGAGTCGTGGTACGCCTGGAGCGGCTCGACGTACGGCGCCATGGCGTCGTCGGGCAGCACGCCGAGCGCGACGAGCCGGTCGGCCAGCCGCCGGTAGTTGCCGATCTCGGCGGCGGCCATCTCGCCCAGGGCCGCCCGCCGGCGCAGGTCGGGGGCGAGCCGGGCGTCGACGGCCATCCGCTCGAAGGCGAGCAGCTCACCGAAGGCCACCAGGCCGAGCAGGTCGACGACGGCACGGTCGGGCAGATCGGTCGCGGGCACGAGCGCAGGCTACCGCCCGCCGGCAAGCCGGCCAGAAGTGACGCAGGTCACATGGGTGGCCCCCGGCGTGGCGCGTGCGGATGGAATCGGGACGCCTCCGGGTCGGTTCAGGTAGCATGGAGCAGTTGCCGCGGGCGCCGACCTGACCCAGGCTGATCCGAGCGATCAGCCGGCCCGGTCGAAGTGTGAGGCCCGCGGCGCGCGTGCGGCCCGGTCCGGCAGAGGCATTCAGCCGCCGACCGTGTGGCCCGCGCCACACCGAACGCGCCCTGAGGACATGACGGGGCGCACCCACGAGAGGGCACCCCCAAATCCATATGAGCGAGCTGACTCAAGACCTCATGGACGGCCAGGAACTGGCCGCCACCGCTCCGGTGCGCCCGGAGGCACCCACCTTCGCCGAACTGGGCGCGCGTCAGGAGACCGTCGACGCGCTGGCCGCGGCCGGCATCACCCGCGCCTTCGCCATCCAGGAGTACGCGATCCCGATCGCGATGCGCGGCATCGACATGATCGGCCAGGCGCCCACCGGCACCGGCAAGACCCTCGGCTTCGGCGTACCGCTGCTGGAGCGGGTCTTCGCGCCGGGCGTGGGCAGCGACGGCGTGCCGCAGGCGCTGGTCGTCGTACCCACCCGTGAGCTGGGCATCCAGGTGGCCAAGGACCTCGCCGCCGCGGGCCGGACCCGGGGCGTCCGGGTGCTGCCCATCTACGGTGGCGTGGCGTACGAGCCGCAGATCGACGCGCTGCGCAAGGGCGTGGAGATCCTGGTCGGCACCCCCGGCCGCCTGATGGACCTGCAGAAGCAGAAGCACCTGCGGCTGGACCGGGTCCGCGCGCTGGTGCTGGACGAGGCCGACCGGATGCTCGACCTGGGCTTCCTCGACGACGTCGAGAAGATCCTGGCGATGCTGCCGGAGGACCGGCAGACCATGCTCTTCTCGGCGACCATGCCGGACCCGATCGTCACCCTCTCCCGGCGCTTCCTGCGCCAGCCGATGACGATCCACGCCGGGCACACCGCCGAGACCGGCCCGTCGCCGCAGACCGAGCAGCTGGCCTACCGCACCCACTCGATGAACAAGGTCGAGATCGTGGCCCGGATCCTTCAGGCCGAGGGGCGCGGGCTGACCATGATCTTCACCCGCACCAAGCGGGCCGCCGACCGGGTCGCCGAGGACCTCGACTTCCGTGGCTTCGCGGTCGCCGCCGTGCACGGTGACCTCGGCCAGGGCGCGCGCGAGCGGGCGCTGCGGGCGTTCCGCGCCGGCAAGATCGACACCTTGGTCGCCACGGACGTGGCCGCCCGGGGCATCGACGTCAGCGGCGTCACCCACGTCATCAACTACGACTGCCCCGAGGACCAGGACACCTACACCCACCGGATCGGTCGTACCGGCCGGGCCGGGGCGACGGGCGTCGCGGTGACCTTCGTCGACTGGGACGACGTGCCCCGCTGGCGGATCATCGACAAGACGCTGGGCCTGGACATGCCGGAGCCCGCGGAGACGTACCACACGTCCCCGCACCTCTACACCGACCTGCACATCCCCACCGACGTCAGCGGCACCCTGCCGACTGCCGAGCGCACCCGCGCCGGGCTGTCCGCGGAGGTCGAGGAGGACCTCGGCGGCGGACGGTCCCGCCGGGGCGAGGGCGGCCGGGGCTCCCGGCGCGGCGAGCGTGGCGAACGCGGCGAGGGCCGTGGTCGCGGCGAGCGCCGCTCGGGCCGCACCGGCGGTGCGACCGGCGCACCGGAGGCCGACGCGCCGGCCGACACCACCGAGGAGGGCACCCGCGTCCCGCGTCGCCGTCGGCGTCGCCGCGCCGGCGAGACCGTCGCGGGTGAGCCGGCCACGGTGATCACCGCCGAGGCCACCGAGGCCCCGGCCGCCGCCGAGGGCGAGGCCGCGAAGCCCCGCCGCCGCCGGCGCCGTCGTGGTGGTGGCTCCGCCGCCGGTACGCCGGCCGAGGCGACCGCCGACTGACCGACGCACGTCACCCGAGATCCCCCGGACCGGTGCACCCGGTGCCGGGGGATCTCCTCGTCCGGGCCGTGATCCGCGGGCTGGGCGGACGCGACACCACCGGCGGGAACCCCCCGCCGGACACCGACGCCGGGACGCGTGCCGGGCAGGCCGCCGGTCGACGAGGAAGATGGAGCCATGCCCGAACCACTGGACGCCGCCCTGACCGAGGTCCGGGCGCTGCTGCTCGACCCGGCGCTCACCCGTGCGGTGGCCGCCGGGCGCCGTCGTGGACACCGCCCCTCGATGGTCCGCGCCGAACTGCGGCCGGTCGCGCTCAAGGCGGGCCCCCGGTTGCAGATCTCCACCTCCGACGGCTCCCGCCCGTACACCCGAAACGTGGCCCCTGGCCCGGAGGCGGACGCGGCGGTGGACGCGCTGCTGGCCGAGCCGTTCGGCAACTGGCACGTGGAGACGGCCGACGCGACGCTCCAGCTGCGGGTCACCAAGTCCGGCGAGGCGCAGGTGCACCGGGCCGCCGCGGCCCGGCCCGCCGCCGAGCCGGGTGGGCACGACCGGGCGAAGGAGTACCTGCTCGACCCCGGTGACCCGATCTTCGCCGAGATCGGCGGCTCGGCGGCGAAGCGTCGGCAGGTCGACGCGTTCCTGCGGGCGCTCGCGGCGACCCTCCCGGACGACCTGACCGGCCCGCTGCGGGTGGTCGACCTGGGCTGTGGCAACGCGTACCTGACCTTCGCCGCGTACCGGTGGCTGGCGCAGCGGGGGGTCGACGTCGAACTGGTCGGCGTGGACGTCCGGGAGGACCAGCGGCGACGCAACACCGAGCTGGCCGAGCGGCTGGGCTGGGCCGACCGGGTCAGCTTCGTGGCCGGGACGATCGCCGAGGCCGTCGTGGAGCCCGCCCCCGACCTGGTGCTGGCCCTGCACGCCTGCGACACCGCCACCGACGAGGCGCTGGCCCGGGCGGTGCGCTGGCAGGCCCGCTGGGTGCTCGCCGCGCCGTGCTGCCACCACGACGTCGCGGCCCAGCTGCGCGCGCGCCCGGCCCCGGCCCCGTACGAGCTGCTGACCCGGCAGGGCATCCTCCGGGAGCGCTTCGCGGACGTCCTCACCGACGCGCTGCGGGCCGGGCTGCTCCGGCTGCACGGCTACCGGGCCGAGGTGGTGGAGTTCGTCGACTCCCGGCACACCCCGCGCAACCTGCTCATCCGGGCACGGCGCACCGGCACCGCGCCCACCGCCGCCCAGCGGACGGAGTACCGGGAACTCGTCGACCAGTGGGCGGTCACCCCACGGCTGGCGGCACTGCTGCCGCCGGCGCCCGCGCCGGACGAGCGTGGTCGAGCGGTCACGGAGACCGCCGGCCGCATGTGATCCACGCCATTTTGCAGGGTACGGAGTCCCGTTCACGAGACGGTCTGGTCGATCAGTCAACTGTTTCGCTGCCTTTCCGTACTACCCTCGGAGGCGCACCGCCGGGTGCCGGTCGGGAGGGAAGACCCGCAGGGATGGGTTCCGTAGAGGTTTCTCCGCAGATGGCCTTCGCACGTTTCGTACGGCGCGCCATCGACGACGCCCGCGAGGAACGCGGCTGGACCGTCACCGACCTGGCGTCCCACACCGGCGTCGGTCGGTCGACCGTGTTCCGTTGGCTCGCCGGAGACTGGCAGGACTACCCCGAGCTGGCCAAGGTGCGCGGCTTCTGCGCCGCGCTGGACCTGCCGGTCGCGGCCGCATTCCGCGCGCTCGGCCTGCCCGACGCCGGTCCCGCGCCCCGCCGGCGCGTCGACGACGGCCCGGTCGAGGCGGACGTCCGGGTGATCCTGCAACGGCTGGCCGACCCGACCGTGCCGGCCGAGGAGAAGCACCACATCCGCGACCTGCTGCGCTACCTGGCCCGCCGCCCCATCCGCCGCGCCGGCTGAGCACCACCAGCGGAAACGCGGCTCACCCGGCTGCGGGCGGCATCCGCGAGGTCAGGGCACGGTGAGCGTGAACTCGGCGGTACGCACCACGCCGGCGACCTGGAAGTCCAGGTAGAGCCGGTACCGGCCCGGGTCGGGCGTGGTCACCCAGAACGTCACCGCCCCGTCGACCGGCTGCGGCTCGGGGTGGACGTGCAGGTAGCCGAGATCCCCCTCGCGCAGGGCGACCAGGTGTCCGTACGCGCCGAGGTAGCGCTCCAGCGCCGGGGGCCCGCCGGCCGAGTCGACACGGAAGGTCAGCGGCACGGTCACGCCGGCCTGCGGGGTGCCCTGGTAGTTGACGGTGAAGCCGTCGACCGTGGCCGAGGACGCCGGCGCCGGCAGCGGCGTCGGCTGGTAGCCGCCCGGCGCGGTCAGGTCCACCCCGAGGGTCACGGCGGTCTGCCGGCCGTCGTCGGCGAGCGCGGTGAAGTCGGCGTACGCCCGCCAGACCCCCGGCTGCGGCAGGGTCAGCGGCACCGACCAGGTGCCGTCGGCCGCCATCGTCGGGTGCAGGTGCTGGTAGCCGGTCAGGTCCCGACGCACCACGATGAGGTGCATCGGCTTCTCGTGCACGACCGCGAACCGGGTCACCGGGCGGCGTTGCGCGTCCCGTACCAGGAAGCGCAGCTCGCCCGCGCGGCCGGCGGTGAACGCGGCGGCCAGGGGGGTGAGCGTGTAGCCCGCCGAGCTGATCGAGAGACCGGCGGCCTGCGCCGCCGCGGCCTGGTCGACGCCGTGCTCGTGGGCGCCCGTGCCCGGCGGGTGGCTGTGGCCGGTGAGGGCGCTGTCCAGCCCCGCCGCCGCGGACGGGCCGCCGCCGTTCAGCCGACCGAGGCCGAAGCCGAGCAGGACGGCGAGCACCAACCCGCCGACGACCAGCGCCAGCCGGACGGTGCCGCGGTCCGGCGCGGCCGAGGCGTGCTCCGGCGCGGCCGAGGCGTGCTCCGGCGCGGCCGACACCTGCTCAGGCACCGCCGCCGTCCCGGTCGCGAACGGGCTGCTCATCGGTCATGCCGCCCACGCTACCGCCCGTCGGCACCGCGCCGGCCGGCCGGTGGCGCGGCGTGGCGACGGTCGCAGTCCGCCCCCGCCGGGAACTTCCCCGACCGGTCCGGACACGACGCCGGGCAGGCGGCGGTGGGCGGGCGGCGCCGGTGGCTCAGCCGGCCACGGCCAGGGCGAGCGGGAGCACGTCGGGGGCGCCGGCCCGGCGCAGCTCGCGGGCGGCCATCGTCATCGTCCAGCCCGAGTCGACCAGGTCGTCGACGAGGAGCACGGGCCCGTCGAGCCCGGCGAGGGCGTCGGCCAGGTCGTCCGGCACGGCGAAGGCGCCGTGCAGGGCGCGTACCCGCTGGGCGCTGTTGCCGCGCGGGCCGCCGGCCGGCGCGCCGGTCGGCGTCACCGCGCCGAGCAGCGGCAGCCGGCCCACGGCGGCGATCCGCTCGGCGAGCGAGCCGACCAGCCGGGGCCGGCGACGCGAGCCGACCGATACCACTCCGATTGGGCGGCGCGGCCACCGCTCGTCGCCGTGCGCCCACGCCTTGAGCACCTCGACCACGGCGGCGGCCACGTCGTCGGGTACGGCCACGTCCGCCGCCTCCGGCCCGACCAGGTCGCGCAGCCGGCCGCCCCACCCCAGGTCGGAGAGCCGCCCCACCGCGCGCCCCGGCAGCGCCTGCTCCGCCGGGGCGATCCGCCCCTTCAGCGGTACGCCCACCGCCTCCAGCCCCGTCGGCCAGAGCTTCTTCGGCGTGATCTCCACCCCGGGCCGGCCGAGGAAGGTCTGCGCGGCGGTCAGCGCCACGTCCGACACGTCGGCCGTGAACAGCGGGCCGGCGCAACGGTCACAGCGGCCGCAGTCGGCGGCCCCGGCGTCGTCCAGGCACTCGCGCAGGTAGCGCAGCCGGCAGTCGAGGGTGGTCGCGTACTCCCGCATGGCCTGCTGCTCGGCGGTGCGCGCCTCGGCGACGCGGCGCAACCGGGCCTCGTCGTAGACCCAGGGCTCCCCGGTGGCGAGCCAGCCGCCGCGCACCCGGCGGACCGCGCCGTCGACGTCGAGCACCTTGAGCATCAGCTCCAGCCGGGCCCGGCGCAGGTCGACGATCGGTTCGAGCGCCTGGGTGGAGAGCGGGCGGTCGGTGTGCAGGGCGGCCAGGACGGCGCGGACCTGCGCCTCGGGCGGGAAGGCGAGCGAGGCGAAGTAGCGCCAGATCGCGGCGTCCTCGGTGCCGGGCAGCAGCAGCACCTCGGCGTGCGCGACGGCCCGGCCGGCACGGCCGACCTGCTGGTAGTACGCGATCGGGGACGGCGGCGCGCCGAGGTGCACGACGAAGCCGAGGTCGGGCTTGTCGAAGCCCATGCCCAGCGCGCTCGTGGCGACGAGCGCCTTGATCTTGTTGTCCAGCAGGTCCTGCTCGGCGGCCCGCCGGTCGGCGTCCTCGGCCTGCCCCGTGTAGGAGGCGACGGCATAGCCCCGGGAACGCAGGAACTCGGCGGTCTCCCCCGCTGCGGCGACCGTCAGCGTGTAGACGATGCCCGAGCCGGGGAGCCGGTCCAGGTGGTCGGCGAGCCAGCCCAGCCGGTGTGCCGGGCTCGGCAGCTCGACCACGCCGAGGCGCAGCGACTCGCGGTCCAGGCTGCCGCGCAGCACGAGGGCGTCGCCCAACTGCTCCGCCACGTCGGCCGTGACCCGGGCGTTGGCGGTGGCCGTGGTGGCCAGCACCGGGGTGCGCTCGGGCAGGTTGCCCAGGAAGGTGCGCAGCCGGCGGTAGTCCGGCCGGAAGTCGTGCCCCCAGTCGGAGACGCAGTGCGCCTCGTCGACCACCAGCAGGCCCGTGGTGGCGGCCAGCTTCGGCAGCACGGTGTCCCGGAAGTCCGGATTGTTGAGCCGCTCCGGGCTGATCAGCAGCACGTCCACGGCGCCGGCGTGGATCTCGGCGGTGATCTCGTCCCACTCGTCGAGGTTGGCGGAGTTGATCGTGCGGGCCCGGATGCCGGCGCGGGCCGCCGACTCGACCTGGTTGCGCATGAGCGCCAGCAGCGGCGAGACGATCACGGTGGGCCCGGCGACGCCTTCCGCGCCGGCCGCCTCCCGGTCCCGCAGCAGGGCCGTGGCCACGAAGTAGACCGCCGACTTGCCCCACCCGGTGCGCTGCACGCAGAGGACCCGACGACGGTCGACCACCAGCGCCTCGATCGCCCGCCACTGGTCCTCCCGGAGCCGGGCGTGCTCGCCGGCCAACCGCCGCAGCACCGCCTCGGCCCGCTCCCGTACCGCCGTCCGATCCTGGCTCATCCGGCATTTCTACCAGCTACGGCGGACGTTCCCCGCTCCCGCCAGACGGCGGACCGCCCGGGGCACGCCGCCCGACCGCCCTCGGACGGGGATGGCCCGCGTGCGGGTCGGCCACCGGCGCGGCCGGGGGGCCGCGTCACCACCACCCGCGGCCCGGTCGACGGTGTGCCGGACGGCAGCGCGGGCCTTCAGGGCCAACGCGGCGGCACCGGCGCGTGCCAAGATCTGCGGCGGCAACAGTCCAGCTAGGAAAGAGAATCATGCGAATCACGCAGCAGACCGGCCCCGCCGGCAGGGTCCGGCGGGTCGCCGCGGCAGCCGTCTCCCTGGTGGCCGCGACCTCCCTGGTCGCCGGGTGCGGCAACGACGACGCCCAGGACGCCCCGGCGGCCTCCTCGCCAACCCCGTCGGCGTCCCCGTCGGCCAACCCGAAGAGCACGCTCCTGGCGGCGGTGCCGGACGAGGAGGACCCGGCCTTCCGGTTCAGCGGCAGCGACCCGACCGGCGTCGTCACCGGCGTGGTGGACCCGGCGGGCAAGGGCATGGACCTCACCGTGACCGAGAAGGACAAGGAGCTCGACTTCACGATGAAGCTCTCCTTCCGCCTGATCGAGCAGCGCTCCTGGATGAAGGTGAGCTTCGACGGCGCCGAGGAGCTCAGCAGCATGCTCAAGCTGCCGAAGAAGTGGATGGAGCTGGACCACGCGAAGCTGACCGACCCGGCCAGCGTGCCGTACTACGAGGGTGCCGACCCGGGCAACACCGGCGCGATCCTCGGGGCGGTGGGAGACACCGTGACGGACCAGGGCGGCGGGACCTACACCGGGACCGTGGACCTGACCCACGGCGAGCACGTGCGCCAGGCCATGGCCGACGCCGTGGACGTCGACGCGCTGGGTGCCGCGGCGAAGACGATCCCGTTCACGGCCGTCGTCGGGGCGGACGGGAACCTCGCCTCGCTGACCCTGGAGATCCCGGCGGTCGGCAAGCTCAAGGCCACGAAGTACGTCGTGAAGTACTTCGACTTCGGCAAGGCCCCGAAGGTCACCGTGCCGACGGGCAGCCAGGCGCAGAAGGCCCCGGCGTCGGCGTACGAGCTGCTGAACAGCTGACGTAGGGGAACGGGAAGGGGTCGCGGTCGCACGAGGGGTCCGCGGCCCCGACGCCCGCGGGCCGTCGGTCGCCGTCCACGCGCAGGCCCCGCCGATGACGAGCCGTCGCCGGGCGGCGGCGGCTGCGTCATCGGCGGGGCCTGGGCCCGTGCCGTCAGGGGCGGCGGGACGGGGTGCGCAGGGAGTGCTTCAGGAGCGCCAGGCGCGGGGCGAGGCTGGCCAGGCCGCCGGGGAAGAAGTAGACGGCCAGGATGAAGACCGTGCCGAGCACGAAGAGCGGCTGGGACAGCGGGTTGCTCAGGAACGCCGGCAGGGCCTCCACCGCGTCGGACGTGCCGAACGCGACCAGACGGTGGTCCAGGTACATGTAGAGGATCCCGCCGATCACCGGACCCCACCGGGTGCCCGGCCCGCCGAGCACCACCATGACCAGCAGCGCCAGGGTCCACTCGGAGGAGGTGATGTGCGGCGAGGCGCCGCCGACGATCAGGACGTAGACCGCGCCCCCTGCCGCCGCCAGGCCGCCGGCCAGGGTGAACGCCACCAGCTTGAACCGGTACGGGTCGAGCCCGAGCACCCCGATCCGCCGCTCGTCGTCGCGCAGGCCGGCGAGCACCCGCCCGGTCGGCGAGCCGGAGACCCGGTGCACCACGAAGACCACCACGACCAGGTACGCCAGCGCCAGCCAGTAGAGGTTGACGGTGTTGGTGACCCCGACCAGCCCCTCGGGCAGCCCGGAGACGTCCAGCGGCAGCCCCTCCTCGCCGCCGGTGAGCCCGCCGAAGTCGCGGGCCACCAGGATCGCCCCGACCTGGGCGAAGGCGAGCGTCACCATGGCGAACGCGATGCCGACGGTACGCAGCGCCACCGCACCGAGCAGCGCGGCGAGGATCGTCCCGCCGGTGGTCGCGAGCAGCGCGGCCTGCCACAGCGGCAGTCCCGCCTTGGTGACCAGGATGTCGGTGCCGTAGACGCCGGCGGCGAAGTAGAGGGCGTGCCCGAAGGAGAGCATCCCGGTCCGCCCGAAGAGCAGGTCGTAGCCGGCGGCCAGGCCGCCGAAGACCAGGCAGACGGCGAGCAGTTGCAGGGTGCCCGGGGAGTTCAGCGCCCCCTCGAAGATGCCCGGCAGGTGCAGCGTCGAGTACGGCAGGATCAGCGCGACCACCAGCGCGACCAGCGGCAGGTACGGGCGCAGCCCGTGCCACCGTCGGTGCCCCGGCGTCAGCTCGTCGGGCACGGCGGCCGGCGGCGCCGGCACCTCGGGGCTCTTGACCTCGGTCATGCCGTTGCCACCTTTCCGGCGATGCCCTGCGGGCGCAGCAGCAGCACCACGGCCAGCAGCGCGACCACGCAGATGTCGCCCAGCCCGGAGGTGCCGTAGTAGTTGACGAACTGTTGGGTCAGGCCGACGGCGACGGCCGCGTACGCGGACCCGATCACCGAGCCCATCCCGCCGATGACCACCACGATGAACGCGAAGATCAGCAGCGAGCCGCCCTGGCCGGGCGAGACGGTGCCGAAGTAGACGCCGCCGAGCGCGCCGGCCAGCGCCGCCGCCGCCCCGCCGATGGCGAAGACCAGGGTGAACGCCTTGCGCACGTCGATGCCGAGCGCGGTGACCATCTCCCGGTTCTCCACGCCGGCCCGGATGATCAGGCCGTAGCGGGTCCAGCGGAGGAAGGCCAGGATCGCGCCGAGCACCAGCACCGCGGCGATGATCAGCAGCAGGCCGCCGTTGGGCACGTTGGCGCCGAGGATCGAGGTGACCTGCCGGCTCCACTCGGGGCGCGGGAACGGCCGGGCGTCCGCGCCCCAGGTGGCCTGGAGCAGCGCCACGCCGGCCAGCGAGAGGCCGACGGTGACGAGCACCTGCTCGATGGTGCGGGAGTAGAGCGGCCGGATCAGCACCAGCTCGACCAGCACCGCCACGAGCGTGCCGGCGGCCACCCCGAAGGCGACCGCGATCACGAAGCCGAAGCCGTCCGACCCGGCGCCGGGCAGGTTGTGCGCCGCCCACCAGGTCCCGTACGCGCCGACGCCGAGGAAGACGCCGTGCGCGAAGTTGAGCACGTCGGCCAGGCCGAAGACCAGGGAGAGCCCGCTGGCGACCAGGAAGTAGAGCGCCGCCAGGCCGAGCCCGGTCAGCGTCAACAGGATGACGGTGTCCATCAGTGCTCGTCCTTCCGTGCGCCGGCCGGCGTACCGGCGGGGTGGTGTCCCTCCGCCGAGCCGACGCCCAGCAGCGACTTGGTCAGGGCGGTCTCCAGCAGCAGTTCCTGCGCGTCGCCGGTCCAGGCCACCTGGCCGGCGGCCAGCACGACCGCGTCCCGGGCGAGCCGCCGGACCACGGCCAGGTTCTGCTCGACCAGCAGCACCGGCACGGATTCGGCGACCCGTTCCAGCACCTCGGCCACCTCGGTCACCACCTTCGGCGCGAGCCCCTTGGTCGGCTCGTCGACGAGCAGCAGCCGGTTGTCGTTGAGCAGCACCCGGCCGATCGCCAGCATCTGCTGCTGCCCGCCGGAGAGCGAGCCGGCCCGTTGCCGTCCGCGCCGGTCCAGCTCGGGGAAGAGCGCGAAGACCTTGTCGTACGCCGGGGTGCTGCCCCGCCGCTCGGCGAGCCGGAGGTTCTCCGCGACGGTGAGCCCGGCGAAGACGCACCGGTCCTCCGGCACGTAGCCCAGCCCGCCGCGGACCAGCCGGTGGGTGGGCCGGGCCAGCAGGCTCTGGGCGCCCATCCGGACGGCGCCGCGCACCTCGCCGGCGGGCGGGGTGAGGCCGACGATCGCGCGCAGCGTGGTCGTCTTGCCCACGCCGTTGCGCCCGAGCAGGACGGTGACGCCGGTCGGGGCGACCGTGAAGGACACCCCCTGGAGGATGTGCAGCCCGGCGATGCGGACCGACAGGTTCTCCACACTGAGAATGGGTTCCACTAGAGCGACTCCCCCAGGTAGGCCTCTTGCACGGTGGGGTTGGCCATCACCGTCTCCGGGGTGTCGCAGGCCAGCAGCGCGCCGTGGTGCATCACGGCGATCCGGTCGGCCAGTTCCAGGATGACGTCCATGTGGTGCTCGACCATCAGCACCGACCTGCCGCTGTCGCCGGTGAGCGAGCGGATCACCGAGACCAGCTCGGGCACGTCCTCGGCGCTGACCCCGGCCATCGGCTCGTCGAGCAGCATGACCCGGGGCTCCCCGGCGAGCAGCAGGGCGATCTCCAGCTTCCGCTTCTCGCCGTGGGCGAGGGTGCCGGCCAGCGCCGTACCCCGGTGGGCGAGGCCGACCCGGTCGAGCGCCGCGTCGGCGGCGGCGGCGACCTCCCGGTCGGCCGCCGCCCGCCGCCACAGCTTCATCGAGCCCCCGCGGTGCGCCTGCACGGCGAGCCGGACGTTCTCCCGCACGCTGAGCGAGCCGAAGACCGAGCTTGCCTGGAAGGTACGGCCGAGGCCGAGACGGGCCCGCTGGTGCGGCGGCAGGGAGCCGATGTCCTGCCCGTCGAGGGTGATCCGTCCTTCCGTGGCCCGGCGGATGCCGGTGATCAGGTTGAACAGTGAGGTCTTGCCGGCGCCGTTGGGCCCGATGACGCCGAGGAACTCCCCGGGCGCCAGGTCGAGGTAGACGCTGTCGACGATGGCGACCTCACCGATCCGCCAGGTCAGACCGCGGGTGGCGAGCATCTGGTGTCAGCCCTTCATCGCCACGGCCGGCGGCGCGGACTCGTCCCCGGTCAGCGCCTTCTGGGCGGTGGCCGTGAACGCGGTGCCGCTGCCGGACAGCTTGGCCTGGAACATCGGCTGGAGCAGCGCGTGGTCCTCGGCGCGGATGGTCATCTTGCCCTTGACCCCGTCGAAGCTCCAGCCCTCCAGCGCCTTCACCATCTTCTCGACGTCGTCGCCGCCCTCCTCGATGGCCCGTACGACCATCTGCGCGGCGGCGAAGCCGTCCGGGTGGAACAGGTCGACGGTGCCGACCTTGGCCTTCAGCGCCTTCACGGCCTCGTTGTCGGAGGCCCCGTCGAAGTAGTGCGACAGGAAGGAGATCTTGCTGCCGGCGGCGCCGAAGGTCGGCCACGAGGCGCGGATGTCCAGGCCGGTGACGACCGTGGTGGAGGAGAGCACGCCCTGCTGGTCGAGCGTCTGCCACATGGCGGGGGCGGTGGTGCCGGCCCAGGCGACGAAGAGCAGGTCCGGCTTGGCGGACTTGATCTGGCTGGCGAACGGGGTGAACTCGGTGGCGCTGGCCGGCGCCCGGACGCTGCTGACGGCCGCGCCCGCGCCGCCGATGACGGCCTTCACGGCCGCCTCGTTGGCGTCGCCGAAGGCGCCGTCCTGGGCGAAGACCACGACCTTCTTGCCGGCCGGGTCGCCGATGAACGACTTGGCGGTGACCACGTCCTGGTACGACTGCCGCCCGGAACGGAACGTGTACTTGTTGGCGCCGGTCACCGCGTCGGTGGCGGCGGGCCCGGAGATGAAGAGGACCTTGTTCTGGGCGGCGATCGGGGCGACCTGGAGGGCCACGCCGGAGGCCGTCGAGCCCGCGATGATCTTGTTGCCCTTGCCGATCAGGTCCTTGGCCGCGGAGACCGCCTTCGCCGGGTCACCCGCGTCGTCGACCTCGGTGACCTCGACGGCCCGGTCGCCCACCTTGTTGGTGCCCTTGGTGGCGAAGTCGAGGCCGGCCTTGAATCCCTCGATGTACTGCTTGCCGTAGCTGGCGAGGGCTCCCGACTGGGAGTAGACCAGGCCAACCTTCACCGGGGCGGCGCTGTCGCCGCCACCGGAGGCGGTGTCCTGCGGGCTGCCACAGGCCGTGGCGGCGAGCGCCGCGGCCATCATCGTGGCGGCGGAGAGGAACACCCGCCGCGTCGTCCGGACCGTCATTGCGACTCCACGTGAGGACTCGGAGGTAGGGAACTCATATGACGGCTCACGCTAGAAGTGACGTCACCCACGGGCTATGTGGCCGAAACACACAAGTAACAGGGGTGGGGTGGTCGGGGGTTACAACGATCCCGACGCGGTGGCGATCCCACCCGTCCGCGATGGGCGCCCGCCCCATCGACGGAAGTGATGCTGTGTCGCTCCGCGCCACCGATACCCACACCGGGCCGGTCGGGACCGTCGAGATCTTGGTAGGAAAGTGCCCCTTGAGGGGCCGTTTCCCACCAAGATCTGCGGCGTTGCCGCTTGGAAGGAACAGGCCGGGCTTGCCGGAGGCGGCATCGTCTCCGGCAAGCCCGCGCAGGTAGGTCAGCGGCGGGCTAGGGCCTCGCGGGCGGCGACGGCGGTGTCCGGGTGGTCGGTGAAGACGCCGTCGAGGCCGAGGGCGAGGAACAGCTCGTACTCGGCCTGGATGTCGCCGCGAGCGTTGGGGTCGGCGCCGATGCGCAGGTCGGTCGGCAGGAACTGGTTCTCGGCCCGGAACGTCCAGGCGTGCACGATCAGCCGCTCGCGGTGCGCGTCCCGCACCAGGGTGGTCGGGGCGAGCAGCCGGCCGGTGGCGTCCCGAGGGACGACCAGGTTCTTGTTGGCACCGACGCCGTCGGCGTACGAGGCGATCCACTTCAGGCCGGCCGGCTTCGCCAGGTCCTGGTAGGTGCGGGCGTCGCCGGTGACGGTGAAGTCGTAAGGGCGGCCCGAGGCGTCGAGGAGCTGCGCGAGCCGGACGTCGGTCATCTTGTCGAGCTTGCGCAGGTTGGCCGTCTCGAACGACTGGATGATGACCGGCGAGTTGCGGCGGGTCAGCCCGTTGCGCCGCAGCACCTCGACCAGCGGCTCCTCCAGCGGCAGCCCGATGGACGCGAAGTAGCTGGGGTGTTTGGTCTCCGGATAGACGCCGATCGTCCGGCCCCGCGCCCGCCCCTCGCTCCGGGCCAGGTCGACGACCTCCTGGAGGGTGGGCACCTGGAACCGGCCGTCGAAGGCGGTGTTGGTGACACGCACCTTGGGCAGCCGCTCCTTGGCCCGCAGGGTCCGCAGCTCCGCGAGGGTGAAGTCCTCGGTGAACCAGCCGGTGACCGCAACGCCGTCGATGGTCTTCGTGGCCCGGCGCGCGGCGAACTCGGGGCGGGCGGCCACGTCGGTCGTACCGCTGATCTCGTTCTCGTGCCGCGCGACCAGCGCGCCGTCGCGGGTGGCGACCAGGTCCGGCTCGATGTAGTCCGCGCCCTGCCGGATCGCCAACCGGTAGGCCTCCAGGGTGTGCTCGGGCCGGTAGCCGCTGGCGCCCCGGTGACCGATCACGAGCGGCCGGTCCGCCGCCCGGGCACGCTCGGCGGCGGGTGCCGGGGCGGCCGAGGCCGTCAGCGTCGGCGCGGCCACGGCCGCCGCGAGCAGGGCGCCGGCCAGGCCGAGGGCGGAAAGGGTACGTCGCAACGCAGTCTCCTTGTCGTCGAGGGATCCGCCTCAGCAGACAGGCCGGCGTTGACGGCGAGTTGGTCGGTGCCTGGCCGGCGGATGAACCCTCGGGATGCCGGTTTCCACACCCGATCCGCAGCGGAAAAGGAAGATTGTCTGGTGCGCCGGCTTCTTCGTCACCCCGTGCGGCTCGTGCCGCTCGGCTTCCTGGTGACGATCCTGGTCGGCACCGGACTGCTGATGCTGCCCTGGGCCACCAGCGAGTACCGGCACACCCCGTTCCTGACCGCCCTCTTCACCGCCACCTCGGCGGTCTCGGTGACCGGATTGGCGGTGGTCGACACACCGAACTACTGGAACGGGTTCGGGCTCGTGATGATCACCGTGCTCACCCAGGTCGGCGGCCTCGGCATCGTGACCGGTGCGACCCTGGTGATCCTCGTGGTGGCCCGGCGGCTGGGGCTGCGCAGCCGGCTGCTGGTGCAGGCCGAGACCGCCGAGTTCGGCATCGGCGACGTACGCCGGCTGCTGCTGCACATCGCCGGCCTCGCGCTGACCTGCGAGGCGGTCATCACCGCGATCCTGACCGCCCGGCTGTGGATCACCTACGACTACCCGTTCGGCCGGGCCCTCTGGGACAGCGTCTTCCACGCCGTCCAGGCGTTCAACAACGGCGGCTTCGCCCTCTACACCGACAGCCTGGTCGCCTTCTCCACCGACGCCTGGGTCACCCTGCCGCTGACCCTCGGCACGATCGTCGGTGGGCTGGGCTTCCCGGCGCTCTTCGAGGCGGCGCGGGAGTGGCGGCACCCCACCCGGTGGGCGGTCGCCACCAAGCTGACCGTCTGGGGCAGCCTGACACTGCTGGCTGTGGGCTTCACCGCCCTGCTGACCATCGAGTGGGCCAACCCGCGCACCCTGGGCATCTACACCTGGTGGGACAAGCTCCTGGTGGCGTTCGCCCAGAACTCGTACTTCCGCACGGGCGGTTTCAACGTCCTGGACATGGGCGGCCTGGAGGAGGAGAGCTACCCCCTCGTCATCGCGCTGATGTTCATCGGCGGCGGCAGCGCCAGCACGGCCGGCGGGATCAAGGTGACGACCTTCTTCCTGCTCGCCTTCGTGATATGGGCGGAACTGCGGGGAGAGCCGGACGTGACGGTCGGGAAACGCCGGGTGGCCACCGCCAGCCAGCGGCAGGCCATCACCGTCGCCCTGCTCAGCGTCGCGCTGGTGGCCTGCGGCACGGTACTGCTGATCTTCCTCACCGAGGGAGTCCCCTACTACGCGGCGCTGTTCGAGGTGACCTCGGCGCTCACCACCACCGGCCTCAGCGTCGGGGTCGCCGCGTCGCTGCCGGAGAACGGCCAGCTCACCCTGATCATTCTCATGTTCGTCGGCCGGATCGGGCCGCTGACCCTCGGGTCGGCGCTCGCCCTGAACACCCGCCGGCGGCTGTACCGCTACCCGGAGGAGCAACCCATTGTCGGCTAGGAGGACGGACGAGGGCAGTGTCGTGGTGATCGGACTGGGCCGGTTCGGGTGTCACCTGTCCGGCGCACTGGCCGCGATGAACCACGAGGTGCTGGCCATCGATCGCAACCCGGAGCAGGTGCAGCGGTGGTCGGCGCAGCTCGACCGCGTCGTGCAGGCCGACTCCACCGAGGAGGGGTCGCTGCGCCAGCTCGGCGTGGCGGACTTCGGCCGGGCGGTGGTCGCCATCGGCGCCTCGTTGGAGGCGAGCGTGCTGACGGTGCTGGCGCTGGTCGAGTTGGGCGTACCGCAGATCTGGGCGCGGGCCACCTCGACGAAGCACGCCAAGATCCTGGACTCGGTCGGCGCGCACCACGTGATCTTTCCCGAGGCGGAGACCGGGGAGCGGCTGGCCCACCTCATCGTCAGCAGGATGCTCGACTTCATCGAGTTCGGCGACGACTTCGCCATCGCCAAGGTGTGCGCCCCGGAGGCGGTGCTCGGCCGGCCGCTCTCGGAACTGACGCCCACCGGGCGCTACGGGGTGCGCGTGGTGGGCGTGAAGCTGCCCGGGGAACGCTTCCGGTACGCCACCGACGCCACCGTGATCGCCCCGGGCAGCATGCTGATCGTCGAGGGGGACATCGAGCAGGTGCAACGGTTCTCGGAGTTCAGCTGACCCCGGCGGGCTCAGTCGTCGTCGTCGTCCTCGTCGTCGTCCTCGTCGTGGTCATCGTCATCGTCCCTTTCCGTGTCCCTTTTCCTTTCCGTTTCCTGGCTTACTTTTTTTCCGCCACCCGCCTTGCCCTTGCCGGAGTTGTCGGACTTGGCCTTCGATCCGCCGGAACTCCCGGCCGACGTGCCGGCCTTCTTCGTCGGGGCCTTGACGGTGGGCGCCTTGGCCGGCGCCTTGGTGGGTGCCTTGGTGGGTGCCACGCTGGGCGCCGCGCCGGCCACCCCGGAGACCTGCGCGCCGCAGGTCGCGTCGCCGAGGCGGAACTCCAACGGCAGCGGGTTGGCCCCGCCGTGGCGGCCGGTCAGGGTGAGTTTCTCGGATGCGCCCGGGGCCAGCGCGGCCCGCTCCGCAGCCGGCTCCACGAGCACCGTGCGCCCCTGCTGGCGCACCGGGACGGGGGTCGCCTTCGTCACCGTCTGCTGGCTGGGGAAGGTGAAGCTGAGCCGCCAGTCGCGCAACTCGCGCATGCCGGTGTTGGTCAGGGTCAGCTCGGCGGCGAAGTCCCTGCCGGAGTCCGTGCGCAGCGCGTACGTGACCCGGCAGGGCGGCGGCGTCTCCGCCCCCATCCGCGCCTCCGTCGGCTGGTCGATGCCGCCGCTGGCGGGGCTGTGCGAGGTCACCCCCCACAGCGCCGCGGTCACCGCCACCAGCCCGGCGGCGGCCACCCCCGCCTCGATCCGCCGGCGCCGGGCCGCCGCGCGCCGGTTGCGCGTACGGGAGAACGGCAGCGCGTCGGTCGCGGCGGACCAGGGCAGGATCGTGGTGCCGGCGGCGGCCAGCGCGGCCTCGTCCACGGGCCCCGATGCGGGGGACACCGGCACCGGGGCGATCATGCCGGCGGCCTCGGCGAGCGTACGCGCGACCTCGGCGGTGGCGGGCCGGTCGCCCGGGCGCTTGGCCAGGCAGCGGCTCACGAGCTCGCGCACCTCGTCGGGCAGCCCCGGCACCGGCGGCATCGGCTCCGGCTCGTTGTACATGTGCGCACGCAGCATCTGCGTGGTGGTGCTCGCCTGCCACGGCAGCCGGCCGGTGAGCATCCGGTAGAGCAGCAGGCCGACCGCGTACACGTCGGTGGCCGGGGAGACCTGACCGTTGTCGAGCCGCTCCGGGGCGAGGTACGCGGGGGTGCCGAGCAGTGCGCCGTCCGGCCCCTTCTCCTTCTCCCCCACCAGCGCGGAGATGCCGAAGTCGACCACCTTCACGCCGGTGGCGGTCAGCATGACGTTGCCCGGGGTGACGTCGCGGTGCACCACGCCACGGGCGTGCGCGGTGGCCAGCGCCGAGGTGACCTCCGCGCCGATCGTCACCGCCTCCCGCCAGGGCAGACTGCCCCGGCGCAGCCGGCCGGTCAGCGACTCCCCGTCGACCAGCTCCATGACGACGTACGGCACGGTCAGGCCGACCTGCTCCGACTCGCCGTAGTCGTAGACGTTTGTGATGTTGGGGTGGCACAGCCGGGCGGCGGCCTGCGCCTCGATCCGGATGCGGTGCCGGAACGCGCGGTCGGCGGCCAGCCGCGACGCGAGCACCTTGACCGCCACCTGCCGGCCCAGCACCTCGTCGTAGCCGCGCCAGACCACGGACATGCCGCCCGCCCCCAGCTGTTCGATCAGCCGGTACCGCTCGCCCAGCAGTTGTGCGCCGTCCCGGATCGGTCCACCCATGAGGGTCGTTGTTGCCCCGGACCGCCCCGGCTACACCTGAAGGGTCGGAATCGGTCAGCGATTCACCCGTTCAGGCGGTGGCGAGGAGCTGGTCCACGGGCGCGTAGTCGTCGGTCAGCACCAGCGCCTCGCCGACGAACGCGGTGAGGTCCGCGCCCGCCAGCAGGCTGGCGTCCTCGCGCACCTCGGCCAGCCGGGCGCGGACCGCCTCCAGCGGCAGCGGGGCGTCGGAGGCGACGATGAGGAAGTTCGAGCCCTCCTGGCCGGCGAGCGCCGCCGCCGGGGCGATCAGGGCGACGTGCCGGAACTCGGCGGCGACGGTGGCCAGCTCGCTGCGGATGAAGCGCAGCGGCGGGTAGTCGATGACGTTCTGCACGTAGACGCCGCCCGGGCGGGTCACCCGGCGGACCTCGGCGGCCATCTCCCGGGTGGCGAGGTGCCAGGGCACCACCAGGTGCCCGAACGCGTCGCCGACCACGAGGTCGCGGCTGTCGGTGGCCTCCCCCGCGACGAGCAGCCGGGCGTCACCCACCACCGCCCGCAGGTCGGGACCCTGGCGTACGCCGAGCTGCCGCTCGCCCAGCTCCACCAGCCCGCCGTCGATCTCGAACACGACGTTGTCCGTGCCCGGACGGGTGGCGGTCAGGTAGCGGGGCACGGTGAACCCGCCTCCGCCCAGGTGCAGCGCGTCGAGCCGCTGCCCCTTCGGGGCGACCACGTCGGCCACCGCCCCGATCCACCGGGTGTACGCGTACTCCAGGTGCGTGGGGTCGGCGAGGTCCACGTACGAGTGCTGGGCCGAGTTGAGCAGCAGGGTGCGGCCGGAGTCCCGGCCGGGATCGACCTCCACGCTGGCGCAGTGGTAGGCGGTCTCGATGTCGCACGGGTTCGGGGCGACGGTGGTCAGCCCGGCGCCGACGAGGCCGAGCACCGCCAGGGCGGCCCTGGCGCGGGCGGGGCCGGGCAGCTCCGCGCGGTCCTGGCGACGCAGCCACACCCCGAGGGCGAGCCCGGTGAGCCCGAGCGAGGCCGCGAGGGCGAACAGGATGACCGTGCTGGACAGCGCGGCCACCAGCACGAAACCGGTGACCAGGGTGGCCGTGACCGCGCCCAGCGTGCCCACGCTGGAGAGCCGGCCGACCACCTGGCCGGTGCGCCGCAGGTCGGCGAGCTGGAGCTTGACGACCAGCGGGGTGACGGCGGCGAGCAGGGCCGCCGGCACGAAGACGGCGAGCGCGACGAGCAGCAGGATGGCCGAGGCCGCCCCGCCGCGCAGCACCTCACCGGCGTACCGGACGACGGGCAGGGTGACGGCCGTGGCGATGCCGGCCAGCACCAGCGCCGGGGCCAGCATCGCCCTCGGGTTGCGGCGGTCGGCCAGCCAGCCGCCCGTCCACGCGCCGTAGGCGATGGCGGCCAGGGCGATGCCGATGACCGAGCTGGTCACCTGGAGGGTCACCCCGACGTACGGCCCGACCAGCCGCAGCGCGGCGGTCTCCAGCACCAGGACGGCGCCGCTGGAGAAGAAGACCAGGAACGCGGCGAGGCCGTTGGGCAGGGCCCGGGCGGTCGAGGCCGCCGGAGTGGCGGGCGGGACCGTGACGTCGGAGGATGGGGAGCTCACCCGCGCGATGGTACGCAGGAAAACTGGACCCCCGGGTCAGTACATCGAGAGATGAACATGGTTCGTGTGGTCGGCGGCGGGGCTGCCGCTGCCGCCGTACGCCCGCCAGCCGGTGCCGGGGTGCCAGATCTGCCGGTACCAGATCACGTAGAGCACGCCCAGCCGGCTGGCGTTGCGCACGTGCCAGGCGGCGAGGCTGTCCCCGTACGACTTGTCCCCGCCGGTGGCGGTCTTGTCCTCGAACCCGCCGGTGGCGGCCGAGAAGTCGCAGGCCCGGCCCTTGGGGTGCTCGCCGGAGCCGCCGCTGCGATAGCAGGAGACGTGCCGCTTGTAGCCCGCGGCCTGGGTCTGCTTGAGGGCGTTGAGCGTGCGCGGGGTGATGCAGCCGGAGGTGGTCGGGTCGTTCACCGAGCAGGACTCCGACGGCCAGGACCCGTCCGAGTTGCGGGGGGCCGGCTTCGCCGAGGTGGAGTTGCCGCCGCTGAAGCCGCCGCTGCTGCCCGAGCTGACCTCGGCGAGCGCCGCCTCGGCCTCCTTCTTCTTCTTCGCCATCACGGCGAGCTGCTTCTGCTGCTCCCGGACCTCGGTGTCGATGGCGATCTTGGCCTGCTGCGCCTGCTCCCGCGCCTCGATCAGGCTGCGCAGCCGCCTGCTGTCGCGCTGTGCCATCAGGTCGAGGCTGGCCGCCCGCTCCAGGAACGCCTCCGGGGAGGCGCTGTTGAGCAGCATCGACGTGGGCGTCAGCCGGCCCAGCCGGTAGGACTGGGCGGCCACCTCGCCGACCTGGGCGGTCAGCTCGACCAGCCGGACCTCCACCGCGCCCAGCTGCACGGCCAGCCGCTTCTGCCGGACCTTGGAGTTCTCCAGCTTCCCCTTGGCCTCGATGTGCGCCTTGGCGGTGGTTTCCAGGGCGTCCCGGAGCTTCTTGGTGCCGCCCTCGTTGGGCTCCGCGTACGCCGGCACGGCGCCCACGCCGAAGAGCAGCGTGACGGCGACGAGCAGGGCGGTCAGCGGACGGCGGGCACGCCGCCCGGCCGACAGGGCGGTCAGCGGGCGGCCGTGACGCCCGACGGGCATGGTCCTGCGCACGAAAGCATCCTTCCGTCGGCCGCCGGCCCCGGATGACAACACGGCGCGGCGGCGGCCCCCGCCGGGCGCCGGTCGGCGGCCTGCTGGCGGAGACCGGCGGTCAGGATACCGGACGGAGCACGCCGGGCCAGGCCCACGAACGCCCGGACCGTCGAACGTCCACGCAGGGTCGCAACGGCGTCACGCGCCGTCGAGCAGAGCCTCGCGCACGCCCACCCAGACCTGCTCGCTCGCGGCGACCAGGAGGCCGTGGCCGTCGTCCCCCGGGCGGTAGTCGGTGCCGTCGAAGCGCCGGGCGACCCCGCCCGCCGCCCGGACCAGCAGGGCACCCGGCGCGTGGTCCCACGGCAGGGTGCGCCAGAAGAGCACGAAGTCCTGGTCCCCGGTCAGCACGTCCAGGTATTCCCGGCCGGCGCAGTGCTGGCCGGGCAGCATCTCGCCCAGCCGCGCGCCGCCCGCCTCGACCAGCGCGCGCGGCGCGGCCGGCAGGGCGTGCGACATCGCGGCGCCGCGCACCGCGTCGAGCGCGGGCGCCCGGTCGCCGGTACGCACCGGCCGGCCGTCGAGCCAGGTGCCCTCGCCGGCCCGCGCGGCGGCCAGCGTCCCGGCGAGCGGATCGAGCACCCACGCGGCGACGGGATCCCCGTCGTTCAGCAGCGCCACCATCAGCGCGAACGGCTGACGGCCGGCGGCGAAGTTCGAGGTGCCGTCGACCGGGTCGACGAGCCACACGTCGCCGGAGCCGCGCAGGTGCTCCAGCAGGCCCGGGTCGTCGGCGACCGCCTCCTCGCCCACCACCACCGAGCCGGGACGCAGCCGGCGCAGGGCCGCCGAGATCACCTCCTCGGCGCGGCGGTCGGCGACGGTGACGAGGTCGCCCGGCGCCTTCTCGCTCACGTCGGCGTCGTCGAGCTTGCGGAACAGCGGAAGCACGACCTGGTCGGCGGTCTCGCGCAGCAGACCACCGACGTCGTCGAGCAGGGTGTCAGCCACGCGGCGGCAGCTTCACCACGCTGACGAAGAACTCGTCGATCTGCCGGACCACCGAGATGAAGCGCTCGAAGTCCACCGGCTTCGTCACGTACGCGTTGGCGTGCAGCTGGTAGCTGCGCAGGATGTCCTCGTCGGCCTGGGAGGTCGTCAGCACCACCACCGGGATCCGGCAGAGCTGCTCGTCCTTCTTGATCTCCTCCAGCACCTCCCGGCCGTCGCGGCGGGGCAGGTTCAGGTCGAGCAGGATCAGGTCCGGCTGCACCACGTCGGCGTACTGGCCCTCCCGCCGCAGGTAGGCGAGCGCCTCGGCGCCGTCGGAGACGACGGTCAGCCGGTTGCGGAGCTTGTGCTCCTCGAACGCCTCCTGGGTCATCAACACGTCACCCGGATCGTCCTCGACCAGCAGGACCTCGATCGGGCTCTTGCCGTCCGCCGGCGCGGTCATCCCACCGTCTCCCTCATGTCTCCCGTTCTACCGCCTTCCGGTGCCCGGCCGGGCCCGTCCGTGGTCTCCGTCTCGTCGGCGCGCCGGTCGGCCTGCGCCGGGGCACCGCCCGTGCCGGCCCCGGCGGCAGACTCGTCGCCGTCCCCGGCCACGCCGTCCCCGGTCGCCGGCTCGGCTGCCGACGCGGTGGCCGCCTCGACGTCCTCGGGGAGCGCCGGGAGGGTGAAGCGGATCGCCGTGCCCTCCTCGACGCCCGTGTCCACCCAGACCCGACCGCCGTGGTACTCCACGATCTTCTTGACGATCGCCAGCCCGATCCCGGTGCCCGGGTACGCGTCCTTGGCGTGCAGCCGCTGGAAGATGACGAAGATCTTGTCGGCGAACTCCGGCTCGATCCCGATGCCGTTGTCCTGGCAGCTGATCTCCCACTCGTCGCCCACGAGACGGGCCGAGACGTGCACCTTCGGAGGCACGTCGGGGCGGCGGAACTTGACCGAGTTGCTGACCAGGTTGGCCAGCAGGTTCGTCAACAGCGGCTCCTCGCCGCGGATGACGGGCAGCTCGCCCCAGGTCAGCTCCGCGTCGGCGTACTGCCGGGCCGCCTCGGTCTGGCCGGCCACGTCGCCCATGACCTTGTTCATGTCGACCTCGGTGAAGCCGGTGGTGAGCCGGCCGATCCGGGAGAAGGCGAGCAGGTCGTTGATCAGGCGCTGCATCCGCTGCGCGCCGTCGACCGCGAACGCGATGTACTGGTCGGCCCGCTCGTCCAACTGCCCCGCGTAGCGGCGCTGGAGAAGCTGGCAGAAGCTGGCCACCTTGCGCAGCGGCTCCTGGAGGTCGTGCGACGCGACGTACGCGAACTGCTCCAGGTCACGGTTGGAGCGGGTGAGTTCCTCGGCCTGCTTCTGGAGCTGGCTGTTGACCCACTCGATCCGCTCCCGGGCCTCCCGTACCTCGGCCAGGTCCTTGGCGATCTTGCGCCGCATGGCGTCCACGTCCTCGGCGAGCCGAAGGAACTCGGGCGGGCCGGCGCCGGCGATGCCGTGCTGGTAGTCGCCCTCGGCCACCTCGCGGACCTGGTCGGCGAGGCCGGTCAGCGGGCGGATCACCATCTTGTCCAGGGAGACCAGCAGCATGCTGCCGGCGATGATCACCACCGCGAGGGCGGCGATCAGCAGGACGACCAGCAGGTTGCTCGTCCGCAGGACGTCCTCGGCACTGCGCTGCCGGGCCTCGAAGATCTCCTGCTGGAGGTGGTCGACTGCGCCGCGTACCTCGTCGAACTGCTCCCGCGCCTGGTCGGTGATGAGCGCCTGCCCCGCGGTCGTGCCGTTCTGCTGCGTCGTGGTGACCACCGGCACCGCCACCGCCTGGCGCCACGCCTCGGCCCGTTCCTCGACAAGCCGGATCTCGTCCCGGAGCTCCGGGTAGTCGTCGACCAGCCGCTGCATCGAGGCGACCAGGTCCTGCTCGCGCTTGCGGCCCGCCTCGTACGGCGTCAGGTCGGCCGGGTTGCCGCTGACCGCGTAGCCGCGGACCGCCGTCTCCTGGTCCAGCAACGCGTTCAGCAGCTCCTGCGCCTGCACCCGCAGCGGGCCGGTCTTGTTCAGGATCGCGTCGATGTGCGTCCGGTTCTTCGCCGCCAGCGCCACCTCGCCGCCGGCCAGCCCGATCAGCAGGACCGCGACGACGGTGAGCAGCGTGACGACCCGCCGGCGCAGGGTCCAGTCGCCGACGCGCGTCACCGGCCACCGCCACGGCTGACGAGGAGCATGGCGACGTCGTCGGCGAACGGACCGCCGTTGAGCTGCTCGGCGCGCCCGACCAGCCAGGCCGGCAGCTCCGGCAGCGGCACGGCGAGGGTCGCCGGATCGGCGAGCAGACCGCTGAGGCCCGGCACGTCGAGGCGCTCGTCGCCCTCGCCGATCCGGCCCTCGATGAGGCCGTCGGTGTACATCAACAGGGACCAGTCATCGGTGTCGAACTCCAGGTCGTAGGCCACGGGCCGGCGGGGTCGTACGCCGAGCAGCAGGCCGCCCGGTGCCGGAACCGGCACCACCTTGCCCCCGGCGAGCAGCAGCGGCGGCGGGTGCCCGGCCAGCCGGACGGTGGCCCGGTTGGCGTCGAGGTCCAGCCGCACGGTCGCGACGGTCGCGAAGATCTCCTGGAGCCGGCGCTCGCTCATCAGCACCTGTTCCAGCGCCGGGAGCACCTCGTCGTCGGGCACACCGGCGAGGATCAGCGCCCGCCAGGCGACCCGGAGCTCGACGCCGAGCGCCGCCTCGTCCACGCCGTGCCCGCAGACGTCGCCGACGATCAGGTCGAGCCGGTCGGGCCGGGTCTGCACCACGTCGTAGAAGTCACCGCCGATCAGGGCGGCGTGCCGGCCGGGCCGGTAGAAGGTGTGCACCGCGACCACGTCGGTGGTCATCAGCGGCTGGGGCAGCAGGCCCCGTTCGAGGCGGGCGGACTCGGCCTGGCGCAGCTCGACCTCGCGCAGCCGCCGGGCGTTCTCGTCGGCCCGCTTGCGCTCCACCGCGTAGCGCAGCGCCCGGGTCAGCAGCACGCCGTCGACCTGACCCTTGACCAGGTAGTCCTGGGCGCCCTCGGCGACGGCGACGATGCCGAGGTGCTCGTCGGAGCGGCCGGTCAGCACGCAGACGGCGGCGCCGCTGGCCATCTCGAGCACCTGACGCAGCCCGTCGAGGCCCTGCGCGTCGGGCAGGCCCAGGTCGAGCAGGACGCAGTCGACGCCCATCACGCGCTGCCGGGCCTCGCTGAGGCTGGTCGCCACCAGCAGGTCGATCATCGAGTTGGTCTCGGCGAGCAGCTCACCGACCAGGAAGGCGTCGCCCTCGTCGTCCTCCACCAGCAGCACCCGCAGCCGCTCGCCGGGAGGCAGGTTGGGATGACGTCCCATGCCGCCGTGCGGGTACGGCGCGACGGAGGAACCGGCCAGGCCGGTTCCCCGGTGCGGCCGGGTCACCGCCGCGAGACGCGGGAGATCGCTGGTGATGTCGGGCTCCTTCCGAGTGCCCTGCTGATCCTGTATTAGACAACGTTCGCACACAACACGACGGGCTCCGCATGCGCGGGCATGGGTCGGATCACTGTGCGGCGAGGGGCAAAGCGGGCGTCCGCGCTCCCCCCACCCACACCGGGAGTCCCGCTGGCGGTCGCCGGGGTGCAGGATGGTGCCCACCTGAGACCCGTCCCGAGGAGACCCCGTGGGCGCACCCCCCACCCGCCCCGCCGACCGCGCGCTGGCCCGGCCCCGTCGCCGGCTGGCCGCCGCCGCGGCGGCGCTCGCCGCGCTCGTCGCCGTCGGCGCCGGCACCCTGCTCGACCTGCGCACCCCCGCGCCGCGCCCGGCCGACGCGCCGCCGGGCGAGTTCAGCGCCGCCCGGGCGTACGAGCACGTCGAGGTCGTCGCCGCGCGGACGCACGTGGCGGGCAGCCCCGCCAACGACCAGGTCCGCGCCCACGTCGAGGGGGTGCTGCGCGGCCTCGGCCTGGAGACCGAGGTGCAGGACACCGTCGCGCCCGAGGCCGGCCAGCTCAGCGGGGCGGCCGGCGGGGCCACCCTGGCCCGGGTCCGCAACGTGGTGGCCCGGCTGCCGGGCACCGATCCCACCGGCAAGGTCTTCCTCGTCTCGCACTACGACTCGGTGCAGTCCGGGCCGGGCGGCAACGACGACGCCGCCGGCACCTCGGCCATCCTGGAGGTGGCCCGCGCCCTGGCCGCCGGCCCCCGGCCGCGCAACGACGTCGTCTTCGTGCTCACCGACGCCGAGGAGGCGTGCCTGTGCGGGGCGGCGGCGTTCGCGTCCAGCCACCCGCTGGCCGCCGGCGGCGGCGTGGTGCTCAACCTGGAGGCGCGCGGCTCGACCGGCCCGGTGATCATGTTCGAGACGTCGCGGGACAACGCCGCCCTGGTGGACGCCTTCGGCCGGGCCGCCCCGCACCCCGTGGGCACCTCGTTCGCGGTGGAGATCTACCGCGCGCTGCCCAACGACACCGACTTCACGGCGTTCCTCGACAACGACTTCGTCGGGCTGAACTCGGCGTACATCGACGGCGGAGCGATCTACCACACTCCCCTGGACACTCCCGCCGCCATGGACCGGGCCAGCCTCCAGCACCACGGCGACAACGCCCTCGGCCTGGCCCGCGAGTTCGGCCGCGTCGACCTGACCGCGCTGGAATCCGGGCACGACGCCACCTACTTCCCCGTCCCGGGCGGGCTGGTCCGCTACTCCGGCTGGCTGGTGCTGCCCCTGGCGCTGCTCGCGCTCGCCGCCGTGGCGGCCCTCGGCTGGCTCACCCTGCGGCGGGGCCGCACCACCGGGGGCCGGCTCGCCGCCGGGTTCGGGCTGGCGCTGCTGCCGCTCGTGCTCGCCCCGCTCGCCGCGCAGCTGCTCTGGGCGGCGATCACCGCGCTGCGGCCCGGCTACGCCGAGCTGCTGGACCCGTACCGGCCCACCTGGTACCGGCTGGCCGTGGTGGCGCTCGCCGCCGCCGTCCTGTTCACCTGGTACGCGCTGACCCGCCGCCGGGTCGGCCCGGCCGCGCTCGCCGTCGGCGGGCTGGGCTGGCTGGCCGTGCTCGGGGTGCTGCTCGCCGTGCTGGTGCCCGGCGGGGCGTACCTGGTCACCCTCCCGGCCCTGGCCGGCGCGCTGGCCGGGCTGGTCGCGCTGAGCGTGCGGATCGACGGCCCGTGGCCGGTGGTCGCGACGACCCTGGCCGCCGCGGTGGCCGTGGTGATCCTGCTGCCCACCGTCGTCCTGCTCTTCCCGGCGCTCGGCATGGCCATGGGCGGGGTCGCGGCGCTGGTCGCGGTGCTGCTCGGCCTCGCCGCGCTGCCAGTCGTCGACCTGCTGCACCCGCAGGCCGGCGGGCAGCGCGGACTGCTGGCCGTGCGCGCGCGCCGACTCGGCGCGCTGCCGGCCGCCGCCACCACGCTGGCGGCCGTGGTACTCGCCGGGGTCGGGCTCGCCGTCGACCGCTTCGACGCCGCGCACCCCGCGCCCACCCACCTGATGTACGCCCTCGACGCCGGCACCGGCCAGGCCCGCTGGCTCAGCCACGAGGAGGACCCCCAGCCCTGGACCGACGGCTACGTCGACGGGGTGACCGAGGTCGCCGACTTCCCCGGCCTGGGCGACGCCGAGCTGCGCGCCGGCCCGGCGCAGGCGGCGGACCTGCCCGCCCCCAAGCTGGAGGTGCTCGCCGACACCACCGCCGGCACCGAGCGCACGCTGCGCCTGCGGCTCGTCCCGCAACGCCAGGTCCGGCTGACCACCCTGCACGTCGACGCGGCGACGGCGACGGTGCTGCGGGCGGAGGTGGCCGGCCGGGCGGTGCCGGTGGAGGCCCGGGAGGGCCGCTGGGGCTTCGGCCTGGTCTTCCACGCCCCGCCGCCGGAGGGGATCGAGGTGACGCTCACCGTGACGCCGAAGGCGGGGCAGGTGGCGCTGCGCGCGATGGACGCCAGCGACGGGCTGGACGCGCTGCCCGGCTTCCGGCCCCGCCCGCCGGGCGTGGGGGTGGTGGGCTCGCACAGCTCGGAGATGCTGGCCGTGGCCCGCACCTACCCGCTGTAGGTCGCCGCGGGCCCGCGCCGCCACGCCAGCAGCCGGCGGTACGCCGCCACGCCGTCGGGCACCCACTCCCACTCGGTGAGCCGCCGGTCCAGCTCCTCCTCGGTGAGGAAGGCGTGCCACGCGACCTCGGTGGCCTGCGGGTGCACCGGCACGTCGCAGCGGACCTCGTAGACGGCCGACCACCAGGTGTGCTCCGGCGTCTCGTAGAGGAAGCTGAACAGCGGCGTCGGATCGGGCAGCCCCGACACGCCCAGCTCCTCCTCCGCCTCGCGCCGCGCCGCCTCGTCGTACGACTCGCCCGCCCCGACCACCCCGCCGACGAACATGTCGTACAGCGACGGGAAGACCAGCTTCCGCTCGGTGCGTCGGTGCACGAAGATCTCGCCGGCCGCGTTACGCACCAGGACGAACGCGCAGCGGTGCCGGAGCCGACGGGCGTACGCGTCGCCCCGCCGGGCCTGCCCCACCACCCGGTCGTGCTCGTCCACAATGTCCAGCAGCTCGTCCGTCGAGAGCGGCGCGTCGTCGACCATGGCGGCGCTACTTCCAGCGGAAGTGGACGAAGAGGCGGCCGAAGTTCTTCGAGTCCTTCTCGACGCGGTGGTAGAGCTGCTTGACGTCCTTCTGGTCGAGAAAGCGCAGCACCCGCTTCTTGAGCTGGCCGGAGCCCTTGCCGGGGATGATCTCCACCAGGGTGGCCTTCTTCGCCACGGCCTCGTCCATGATCCCGCGCAGGGCCCGGTCGATGTCCTGGCCCTTGTTGAAGATGTCGTGCAGGTCCAGCTTCAGCTTCACCGCGCACCCGCCGCCAGCTCACGTCCCATGACGCCGATGGTAGGCGTCCCGCGGCGCCCGTGACGAGCACGAGGGCGGGGCAGCCCGGTGGAGCTGCCCCGCCCCCGTCCGCCGTCAGCGGGTGCCCTCGACCCGGGTCTGCACCCGGTCCAGGGCGGTGCGGTAGTCGTCGTTGCCGGTGTGCATGGCCGCCGCGATGCGCAGGTGCCGCAGCGCGTCGGCGGGCCGGTTGAGCCGCTCCAGCGTGCGGCCCAGCACGTGGTGGGCGTAGTGGTCGGCGGGGTCCCGGTCGATCAGCTCCCGCAGCTGCGCCTCGGCCCGGTTGAGCTGGGCCGACTGGAAGTACGCGCGGGCGAGCAGCTGGCGTACCGAGGCGTTGCCGGGCTCGGCCTCGACGATCGGCTCGAGCAGCCGGGCCGCCCCGGTCGGGTCACCGGCCTCGAAGAACATGGTCGCCCGCCGGTACTCGGCCAGAAGGTCCATCCGACCCACCCCCTCGTGTCGCGCCACTGTCCCGACGCTGGCACAACATCAGCCGTACCGCGACTGTTCCCGGGGGCCGGGAACCGCGCGGGCCGGGTCAGGTGGGGGCGCCGTGCCGGCCGGCGGCCAGCTCCCAGGCGCGTACGCCGCCGACGATGCCTGCGGTGTTGGGCACCACCACCACGTCGTCGCCCATCCGCACGAGCTGCTCGGGGCGGATCAGCCGGGAGTTGCCGCCGCCCAGGTAGAGCCGGTCCCAGCGGAACACCGGGCGCAGCCCGTCCACGACCTGGCGGATGCGGCGGGACCAGAACGCGTCCCCGAGCCGGCGCCGCTCCGGCTCGCCCACGTACGTGTCGTAGGTGGTGTTCCAGCGCACCGGCGCGTGGGACAGCTCCAGGTGCGGGGCGAGCACCCCGCCGTCGAAGAGCGCGCTGCCCAGCCCGGTGCCGAGGGTCAGCACCAGCTCGCAGCCGGTCCCGGCGACCACGCCGGCGCCGTGCACCTCGGCGTCGTTGAGCACCAGCGCGGGCACCCCGAACGCCTCGGCGAGCGCGGTCCGCGCGTCGTACCCGGACCACTGGGCGACCAGGCCCGGGTCGACCTTCGACCGGGGGCCGGAGCGGGTCACGTAGTGCGGGGTGGCGACCACCACCCCGTGCCGGATCATGCCCGGCAGGCCGACGGTGAGCCGGTCCGCCGTGGGCAGCCGGCCGGCGAGGTCCAGCAGCGTCTTCACGAAGAGCGCCGGCGGCAGGGGGTACGGCGTGGGCACCCGCAGCGGCCGGGCGCGCATCGTGCCCGCCTCGTCCAGCACGGATGCCTTGATCCCGCCGCCGCCACAGTCGATCGCCAGTGTGGTCACCACCCGAGCAGTGTGCCGCGTACCTCCGGGGGCGCGAAGCAAGGGTGGGCGATCGGGGCGGATAGGGTCGGGGGTTGATGAGCGCGACGATGATCGTCAAGGGGCTGGCCGCGGGGCACGGGGACCGGGCACTGTTCGCCGGGCTGGACCTGGTGGTCGCACCGGGGGACGTGGTGGGGCTGGTCGGGCCGAACGGGGCCGGCAAGTCGACGCTGCTGCGTACCCTCGCCGGACTGCTGCCGGTGGAGGCCGGCAGCGTGGCGCTCAGCCCGCCCACGGCGAGCGTCGGGCACCTGCCGCAGGAGCCCGAGCGGCGGCCCGGCGAGACCGTGCGGGACTTCCTGGCCAGGCGCACCGGCGTCACCGCCGCGCAGGCCGCGTTGGACGCGGCGACGGCCGCGCTCACCGACGGCGCGCCCGGCGCCGACGACGCCTACGCCGAGTCCCTGGAGCGCTGGCTCGCCCTCGGCGGGGCGGACCTGGAGGAACGGGCCGAGCAGGTGGCCGCCGAGCTGGGGCTCACGGTCGACCTGGAGCACCCGATGACCGGCCTCTCCGGCGGTCAGGCGGCCCGGGCCGGGCTGGCCTCGCTGCTGCTCAGCCGCTACGACGTGTTCCTGCTCGACGAGCCGACCAACGACCTGGATCTGGCCGGCCTGGAGCGGCTGGAGGAGTTCGTCACGGGGCTGCGCGCCGGCACGGTGCTGGTCAGCCACGACCGGGAGTTCCTCGCCCGCACGGTCACCCGGGTGCTGGAGCTGGACCTGCACCAGCAGCAGGTCCGGCACTACGGCGGCGGCTACGCGGGCTACCTGGAGGAGCGCGAGGTCGCCCGCCGGCACGCGCGTGAGGAGTACGAGGAGTACGCCGACACCCGGGCCGGCCTGGAGGCGCGCGCCCGCACCCAGCGGGCCTGGATGGAGAAGGGCGTGAAGAACGCCCGCCGCAAGGCCACCGACAACGACAAGATCGGCCGCAAGTTCCGCGCCGAGTCGACCGAGAAGCAGGCGGCCAAGGCCAAGCAGACCGAGCGCCTGATCGAGCGGCTGGAGGTGGTCGAGGAGCCGCGCAAGGAGTGGGAGCTGCGGATGGAGATCGCCGCCGCGCCCCGCGCCGGTGCCGTCGTGGCCTCGCTGCGCGACGCCGTCGTACGCCGGGGCGGCTTCACCCTCGGCCCGGTGACCCTCCAGATCGACTGGGCCGACAAGGTGGCGGTGACCGGGGCGAACGGCTCCGGCAAGTCCACCCTGCTCGCCGCCCTGCTGGGCCGGCTCCCCCTCGACTCCGGGCACGCCGCGCTCGGCCCGGGCGTGGTGGTCGGCGAGGTGGACCAGGCCCGGGGACTGTTCCTCGGCGACGTGCCGCTGATCGACGCGTTCGGCGCCGCCGTACCGCAGCTGTCGCCGGCGGACGCGCGCACGCTGCTGGCCAAGTTCGGCCTGCGCGCGGGGCACGTGCTGCGGCCGGCGGCGACCCTGTCGCCGGGCGAGCGGACCCGGGCGGCGCTGGCCCTGCTCCAGGGGCGCGGGGTGAACCTGCTGGTGCTGGACGAACCGACGAACCACCTGGACCTGCCCGCCATCGAGCAGCTGGAGTCCGCGCTGGCCAGCTACCCGGGCACGCTGCTGCTGGTCACCCACGACCGGCGGATGCTCGACGCCGTGACCACGAACCGGCGGCTGCGGGTGGCCGCCGGAAGGATCGCCGAGGATTGATCCGTGCCGACCCGCTCGCGGCGGGTGAGAATGACCCCATGCTCAAGTGGGAGTACGCGCTGCTGGTCCGCCGCCGCCAGGCGGCCACCACCGACATCGGCTGGGAGATCGTCTTCGTCTGGTACGGCCCCGACGGTTCCATGGTCGACGTGACGCCCTACGGCGACACCGCGCTGGCCCACCTGAACCGGGCCGGTGACCAGGGCTGGGAGCTGGTCGCGATGAGCGAGGACCCGTCCATGCCCGGCAACAGCGAGCTGCACCGCTACCACCTCAAGCGGCCCAAGGCGGCCGCCCCGCCGCCCCGGCAGCGGATGCGCGGCGGCGGACGCCCCCGGCGGACGATCGGCGGCTGACGCCGGCCGGAATCGCGCGGCCGACGGCTGACGCCGGCCGGGATCGCGGCGCGCCGGATTGGCGGCGCAGAGCGGGCATGACGGGCGGGGATCCGGGTATCGGCCGGCGGGAGGTGGCCCGGATGGTCGCGCTGGCACAGAACCCGCCCTCGGCCGAGCGGCTGCGGGCGGTCGACGGATTCCTCACCGAGGCCTGGGTCGACCAGGCCCGGCACGACGACCGGCTGCGCGACCTCGCGGTCGAGGTGCGCTTCGACCGGGGGGTGGCCCACCTCAGCGGCGAGGTCGCCGGGCAGGACGAGCTGCGCCTGGTCCGGGACCGGGTCGGCCGGCTCGCCGGGGTGCTCGGCGTCTGGTGCCGGGTACGCGTCGGCGGGCGCGACCCGGTGGTGGTCGACCTGGGCTGCGGCGCCACCAAGCAGTGGCCGGGCAACCTGGGGCTGGACATCTTCCCGGCGCCGGGGGTGGACGCGGTGGCGGACCTCTCCGGCTCGCTGCCGCTGGCCGACGACTCGGTGGACGTCTTCTTCGCGGTGCACATCCTGGAGCACCTGATCGACTTCCTGCCGCTGGTCGACGAGTGCCACCGGGCGCTCCGGCCGGGTGGCGTGCTGCACGTGATGAGCCCGTGGTGGCGGCACGTGAACGCCGTCGCCGACCCGACCCACGTCCGGCTGCTCGACGTACAGACGGTCAAGGGCGTCTGCCTCCAGCGCCCGCCGGGCACCCCGCGCTGGTATCCCCTGCACGTCGGCTGCGACGGCGCCTCGATCTTCGCCGACCTCACCCCGCTGCCCCCGGACGCGGACGGGCCCACCCCCGCCCATCTGGCCCGCTTCTTCGACTGACCCCACCCACCCTGCCCCACGCACCCTGCCCCACCTGCCCCACCTGCCCCGTCGATCATGAGCTTGACGGCGATCTTGATCTCCAGAACCGCCGTCAACCTCATGATCACCGAGGTGGGGCCGGGGGCGGCGGGGGGCCGGGGGCGGCGGGGGGCCGGGGGCTGCGGGGGGCCGGGGGTCAGCGGCCCAGGGTGCTCTCGCGGGGGGCCAGGCGCCAGGGGGCGGAGAGCTCCCTCGGCGGGGCGGTGCGGTCGCCGTCGATCCGGCCGGCGAGCAGTTCCACCGCCAGCCGGGCGATGCGCTCCTTGTCCGGTGCGATGGTGCTCAGGGTGGGCACGGAGAAGCGGCCGTCCTCGATGTCGTCGAACCCGGCCACCGCCACGTCCTCGGGGACGCGCAGGCCCGCCTCGTGCAGGGCGCGCAGGACACCCAGGGCGAGGGTGTCGTTGAAGCAGAAGACCGCGTCGGGGCGTACGCCGGAGGTCAGCAGGCCGCGCATCGCGGCGGCGCCGTCCGCGCGGTGCCAGGCCGTCGCGGGCGCCACCAGCCGCTCGTCGTACGGGAGGCCGGCGTCGGCGAGCGCGGCGGTGTAGCCGGCGAGCCGCAGCCGGGCGCTGGCCCCCTCGGGGGTGCGCTGCGAGCCGATGGCGGCGATCCGGCGTCGACCGAGGCCGGCCAGGTGGGCGGTGATCTCCCGGGCGGCGCCCACGTTGTCGATCCCGACGTGGTCGGCGGGACCGTGGTCGACCCGCTCGCCGAGCAGCACCATCGGCGTGCCGGCCAGCCCGGTGAGTTCCTCGGCGGTGAGCGCCAGCGGGCTGAAGATCAGCCCGTCGATCAGGTGCTCGGTGATGCCCGAGGCGGCCACCCGCTCCTGCTCCCGACCGCCGCCGGTCTGGTCGATCAGCACCGTCCAGCCCAGCTCGGCCGCGGCCGCGACGACGTGCCGGGCCAGCTCGGCGAAGTAGGGGATGTCCAGTTCGGGGACCGCGAACGCGATGATCCCGGTGCGCCCCTTGCGGAGGTTGCGCGCGGAGAGGTTGGGCCGGTAGTTCAGCTCGGCGATGGCCTCCTCGACCCGGGCCCGGGTGTCGGGCCGGACGTGCACGTAGCCGTTGACCACGTTGGAGACGGTCTTCACCGACACGCCGGCGCGCTCCGCCACGTCCTTCAGCCTGTGCCGCACCACGTCGCCCTCCCCCATGGCGCGCACTTTACCGCGTGGACGGCTCTTTACAACGTTGCTTACAACGTTGTACAAACCAGGAGCACCAGGTGACCACGGTCACCCGGGACCGGCAACGAGGAAAGGTGGCACCCCTTGCGGACCGCGCAGCTCACCATCGACCCGGCCTTCGCCGTCGGACCGGCCGACCGGCGGCTCTTCGGCTCGTTCGTCGAGCACATGGGTCGCTGCGTCTACGGCGGGGTCTACGAGCCCGGGCACCCCACCGCCGACTCGCGCGGCCTGCGCGGCGACGTGCTGGAGCTGACCCGGGAGCTGGGCGTCTCCGTGGTCCGCTACCCCGGCGGCAACTTCGTCTCCGGCTACCGCTGGGAGGACGGCGTCGGCCCGGTCGGTGACCGCCCCCGCCGGCTCGACCTGGCCTGGAAGACCGTCGAGACCAACGCCTTCGGGCTCGACGAGTTCATGACCTGGGCCGCCGAGGCGGGCGTCGAGCCGATGATGGCCGTCAACCTCGGCACCCGGGGCGTGCAGGAGGCCTGCGACCTGCTGGAATACACGAACCATCCGGGCGGGACCCAGCTGTCCGACCTGCGCCGCAAGCACGGCGCCGAGGAGCCGTACGGGGTGCGGCTCTGGTGCCTGGGCAACGAGCTGGACGGCCCCTGGCAGGTCGGCCACAAGACCGCCGACGAGTACGGCCGGCTCGCCGCCGAGACCGCCCGCGCCATGAAGATGATCGACCCGTCGATCAGCCTGGTGGCCTGCGGCAGCTCCAACCGGACGATGTCCACCTTCGCCTCCTGGGAGGCGACCGTGCTGGAGCACACCTACGAGCACGTCGACTACATCTCCGCGCACACCTACTACGACCCGTCCGACGGCGACCGGGCCAGCATCCTGGCCTCCGCCGTCGACATGGACAACTTCATCCGCGAGGTCGTCGCCACGGCCGACCACGTGGCCGCCAAGCAGCGGCACCGGCGGAAGCTGAAGATCTCCTTCGACGAATGGAACGTCTGGTACCAGTCCCGTCTCCAGGCCGACCTGGACCGGCGCGGCTGGGTGGAGGCACCGGCGCTGATCGAGGACGACTTCACCGCCGTCGACGCGGTGGTGGTCGGCGACCTGCTGATCACCCTGCTCCGGCACGCCGACCGGGTCGGGGTGGCCTGCCAGGCCCAGCTCGCCAACGTGATCGCCCCGATCCGCACCCGCACCGGCGGCCCCGCCTGGCGGCAGAGCATCTTCCACCCGTTCGCGCTGACCGCCCGGCACGCCCGCGGCACCGTGCTGCGCACCGAGCCGGTCGGCCCGACCTACGAGACGAAGCGGTACGGCGAGGTCCCGGTGCTCGACACGGTGGCCGTGCACGACGAGGAGACCAACGAGCTGACCGTGTTCGCGGTCAACCGGGGCTCGGACGACCTCCCCCTGGACATCGACCTGCGCGGGCTGCCGGGGCTGTCCGGTGAGTCCCACCTGAGCCTCGCCGCCGGGGACGACCCGACGGCGACGAACACCGAGGCCGAGCCCGACCGGGTGACGCCCCGGCAGCTGCCCGACCCCACCACCGACGGCGGCCGGTGCTCCGTGCGCCTTCCGGCCGTCTCCTGGAACGTGCTGCGCTTCTCCCCCACCGGCGGCTGACACCGCACAGGTCCTGAGCAGGCACACTTCATCCCGTCCCCCAAGGAGCGAAACCCCATGATGCAGAACGACATGAGCCGGCGGCGCCTGCTCGGCCTCGGCCTCGGGCTCGGCGCCGCGGCCTCGTTGACCCTGGCCGGTTGCGGCGGCGACGACAGCTCGGGCCCGGCGGCCGGCAGCGGCGGCAAGGACTACACCGGCCCGAAGGTGGACCTGAAGCTGTGGAACGGCTTCACCGGCGGCGACGGCGACATCTTCAAGGCGCTGGTGAACCAGTTCAACACCGAGCACCAGAACATCGCCGTCTCGATCGCCACGTACCAGTGGGAGGACTACTACAACAAGCTCCCCGGCGCGGCCTCCAGCGGCGCCGGCCCGGACATCGCGGTCATGCACATGGATCAGCTCGCCACCTTCGCCGCGCGCGGCGTGATCACCGAGCTGGACGACGTCGCCAAGACCCTGGAGCTGTCGGAGGGCGACTTCGCCCCCACCGTCTGGAAGGGCGGGCTCTACAACTCCAAGCGGTACGGCATCCCGCTGGACATGCACCCCCTCGGCTTCTACTACAACAAGGGGGTCATGCAGTCCGCCGGCCTGGACCCGAACAAGCCGCCGACGACGAAGGACGAGTACACCGCCGCGCTGACCGAGCTGAAGAAGTCCGGGGTGCAGGGGTTCTGGGTCAGCCCGTTCCCGTTCACCGGCGGCATGACCTTCTATTCGTTGCTGCACCAGTGGGGCGGCAGCGTCTTCGACGCCGAGGCCACCAAGGCCACTTTCAACTCCGACCAGGCCGTCGAGGCGTGCACCTGGCTGACCGACCTGATCAAGCAGGGCCACTCCCCGGCCAACGTCGGCCAGGACGCCGACTACCTGGCCTTCAAGAGCGGCAGGAACGCCTTCAACTGGAACGGCATCTGGCAGATCAACGACCTGAAGAAGAGCCCGGACATCCAGTGGGGTGTGGCGCCCCTGCCGCAGATCGGCACGCAGCCGGCCGCCTGGGCCAACTCGCACAACTTCACGATCGTCAAGCAGCGGGCCAACGACGCCAACAAGGTCTCCGCGGCGAAGGTCTTCATCAACTGGCTCAGCCAGCACTCCCTGGACTGGGCCAAGGGCGGCCAGGTCCCGGCCCGCAAGGCCGTGCGGGACAGCGCCGACTTCAAGGCGCTGACCGAGGTCAACGCGCTCGCCCCCGAGCTGGAGTACGCGGCCTTCCCGCCGGCGGCCCCGGGCCTCGGTGAGGTCATGACGACCTTCTACAACTCGTACAACGAGGCGGCGCTGGGCAAGAAGTCGCCGAAGCAGGCGCTGGACGACGGGGTGGCCAAGGCGAACAAGCAGCTGGAGGACAACCGCAAGAAGTACGGGAGCTGAGTCCCCGTGGCGGACGTGATCGAGGCGGGGGCGGCGCGTGCTGACGCGCCGCCCCCGGCGGCCGACGCCCCCCGTGGCGGTGCCCGGGCGGGCCGGGCCGGGCGGGCGACGCCGTACCTCTTCCTCGCCCCGTACCTGCTCCTGTTCGGGGTCTTCGGGCTGCTGCCGATCCTGCTCGGCCTCTGGCTCTCCGTGCACCAGTGGGACTTCCAGCTGCCCAACCGGCCCTTCGTCGGGCTGGACAACTACAAGGATTTGTTCTCCAGCGACTCGGCCGTCTACGGCGACTGGTGGCAGAGCGTCCGGGCGACGGCGATCTTCACCGTCTTCGCGGTGCCGCTGCTGGTGGTCGTCCCGCTCGGGCTGGCGCTGCTGCTGAACCGCTCGTTCCCCGGCCGGACCTTCTTCCGGGCGATCTACTTCGCGCCGTACGTGCTGGGCGTGGCGGTGATCGGCCTGCTCTGGCGGTTCCTGCTCGACGCCAACCTGGGCCTGGTCAACCGGATCGCCGGGATGGTCGGGCTGCCGGCCGACACCCCGTGGGTGACGGACGTGCCGTGGGCCTGGGTCTCGCTGGTCGGGGTGACCGTCTGGTGGACCTCCGGCTTCAACGCGGTGATCTACCTGGCCGGGCTCCAGGACATCCCGCAGGAGCTGTACGAGGCGGCGAAGGTGGACGGCGCGAGCGCCTGGGAACGGTTCCGGCACGTCACGCTCCCCGGGCTGCGTCCGGTGCTGCTCTTCGTGATCACCACGACGGTGCTCGCCTCGGCGAACGTGTTCGGCCAGTCGTTCCTGATCACCCAGGGCGCGCCGGGCACGGAGACCCGCACGGTGGTCTGGTTCATCGTCGAGGAGGGGCTGCGGGACAACGACGCCGGCCGTGCCGCCGCGATGAGCATCGTGTTCGCGCTGATGCTGGCGGTCGTGAGCATCGCCAACTTCCGCCTCTTCCGCTACCGGGAAGACTGAGGGGACCGCCATGACGACGCCCACGCGCACCACGCGTGCCCCCGCGCCGACGCGCGCCCCGGCGACCCGCCGTGCCCCGGGGAGCGCGCTGCGCCGGACCGCGCTCTACGCCACCCTGGTCGCGCTCGCCCTGGTCTTCCTGCTGCCGCTGGGGTGGATGGTCATCACCTCGCTGAAGACCTACACCGGGGCCCAGCAGATCCCGCCGACCTGGCTGCCGGACCCGATCTCCGGGTACGGCTACGAGCAGGTCCTGAGCAACACCGCCAACCCCGTGCTGCGCTGGTTCGCCAACAGCATGCTGGCCGCCACCGCGCACGCGCTGCTGGTGCTGGCGACGGCCTCGATGGCCGCGTACGCCCTGGCCCGGATGCGGTTCCGCGGCCGCGGGGTGCTCTTCGCGCTGATCGTCGGGACGCTGTTCATCCCGCCGACCTCGCTGATCATCCCGAACTTCCTGATCGTCGACGAGCTGGACTGGATCGACACCCTGGCCGTGGTGATCGTCCCCGGGGCGGCGAGCGCGTTCGGGGTGTTCTTCCTGCGGCAGTTCTTCCTCTCCCTGCCCCGGGAGCTGGAGGAGGCCGCGGTGCTGGACGGGGCCAACCAGTGGCAGATCTTCTGGAAGGTGGTGCTGCCGCTGTCCAGGCCGGCGCTGGCCACGCTGGCGGTGCTGTCTTTCCTCACCAACTGGAACGACTTCCTCTGGCCGATCTTCGTGCTGTTCAGCCCGGAGACGCTCACCCTGCCGCCGGGCCTGGGCCTGCTCCAGGGCTCCTACGTCACCGACTACCCGGTGATCATGGCGGGGGCGGTGCTGGCCAGCGTGCCGGTGCTGATCCTCTTCGTGCTCGCCCAGCGGCACATCATCCAGGGCGTCTCCCGCAGCGGGCTGAAGGGATGACGGTCGGGACGACCCGGCGGCGCGGCGCGGCGGCGGTGCTCGCCGCCGCGCTGCTCGCCGCCGGTTGCGGTGGTGGAGAAGGACCTTCGAGCACGGGAGACGACGCGCGCATGTTCACCAACCCGGTCGTACGCACCGACGCGCCCGACCCGCAGGCGATCCGGGTGGGCGACACCTGGTACCTGTTCCACACGAACGCCGGTGGCCGCAACGTCCCGGTGCTCACCTCCCCGGACCTGGTCGACTGGACCCCGGCCGGGGACGCGCTGCCGGAGTTGCCGGCGTGGGCGGACGCCGGGAAGACCTGGGCGCCCGAGGCGATCGAGCTGGCCCCGGGCCGGTTCTTGCTCTACTACACGGTCGCCGGGCGCGAGTCGGGGCGGCAGTGCGTCGGGCGGGCCGTGGCGAGCGCGCCGCAGGGGCCGTACCGGGACGACTCGACCGGTCCGCTGATCTGCCAGGCCGAGATGGGCGGGGCGATCGACGCCAGCCCGTTCCGGGACGCCGACGGCAGCCTCTGGCTGCTGTGGAAGAACGACGGCAACGCCATCGGGGTGGACACCTGGATCTGGTCGCAGCGCCTCTCCGACGACGGGCTGCGCCTGGTCGGCGAGCCGACGAAGCTGCTGAAGCAGACCGAGCCGTGGGAGGGCACCCTCATCGAGGGCCCGTTCCTGCACCGCCACGACGGCAGGCTGTTCCTGTTCTTCGCCGCGAACGCCTACGACCGGGCCGAGTACGCGGAGGGCTACGCGATCTGCGAGTCGCCCGCCGGGCCGTGCGTGAAGGCCCCGGAGAACCCGATCCTGAAGACCAACGAGGTCGCCTCCGGGCCGGGGCACGCCTCGATGGTGGTCGAGAACGGGCGCACCTGGCTGCTCTACCACGCCTGGCCGCCCGGCCAGGAGGGCACCGTCGACCCGGGCCGCCACGTCTGGCTCGACGAGGTCGTCTGGACCGACGGCAAGCCCACCGTCAAGGGCCCGACGGCGGGGCCGCAGCAGAAACCCTGACGACCGGCCGGGTTTCCGAGATCAGACGGAAGCCGGTTCCCGGGAGTCGGGGGACGAGGAACGCCGGGCGAGGCGGTTGCGGCGGTAGCCGTAGCCGAAGTAGATCACCACGCCGAGCAGCATCCACGCGGCGAACCGCAGCCAGGTCTCCACCGACAGGTTCAGCATCAGGTAGAAGCAGGCCAGCGCCGAGAAGATCGGCAGCACCGGGGAGAACGGCACCCGGAACGGCCGGTCCAGGTCCGGGCGCTTGCGGCGCAGGACCGGCACCGCGATCGAGACGAGCACGAACGCCGCGAGCGCGCCGATGCTGACCAGGTCGGCCAGGGCCGACAGCGGCAGGAAGCCGGCGAGCAGCGCGACCGCCACCGTCATGACTGCCGAGATCCGGTACGGGGTGCCCCAGCGCGGGTGCACCTTCGCGATCGACGGCGGGATCAGCCCGTCGCGGCTGATGGCGAAGCCGATCCGGCCCATGGCCACGAGGTCGACCAGGATCACGCTGGTCAGGCCGGCGACGGCGGCGATGGAGACGAGGATGCCGGCCCACTCGGCGCCGACCGCGTTGAAGGCCGCCGCGATCGGGGCGCCCCGGTCGATCTGGTCGTACGGCACCATGCCCACCACCACCAGCGAGACGCCGATGTACAGCACCGTGGAGATCAGCAGCGTGCCGAGCAGGCCGAGGGTGAGGTCCCGGCGGGGCCGCTTCGTCTCCTCACCGAGGTTGGCTACCGCCTCGAAGCCGGTGTACGCGAAGAAGACCACCGCGGCGGCGCTGAGCACGCCCACGAAGCCGAACACCGAGGGCTCCAGGCCGAAGAGCGCCTGGGTGACGGGCTGCTTGATGCCGTCCTCGCTGCCGTCGGCGGGCTGCGCCGGCGGGATGAACGGGGTGAGGTTGGCGGCCTTCACGAAGAACAGGCCGGCGACCACGATGAAGACGCAGATGGCGACCTTGACCAGCACCAGCAGGTTGGTCACCCGGGCCGACTCGCGGATGCCGACGATCGCCACGACGCCGAGCAGCAGCACGATGCCGATCGCGCCGACGTTGACGACGCTGCCCTCCTCGCCGAACCAGGCGGTGGGCAGGCCGACGAGTTCGGCCAGGTAACCGGACCAGCCGCGCGCCACCACCGCGGCGCCGAGGGCGAACTCCAGCAGCAGGTCCCAGCCGATGATCCAGGCGACGATCTCGCCCATGGTCGCGTACGCGTAGGTGTAGGCGCTGCCGGCGGTCGGCACGCTGGAGGCCAGTTCGGCGTAGCAGAGGGCGGCGAGCAGGGCGACCAGGCCGGCGATGGCGAACGAGATCACCACGCCGGGGCCCGCGCTGTCGCGCGCCTCGATGCCGGTGAGCGTGAAGATGCCGGTGCCGATCACGATGCCGATGCCGAAGCCGGTGAGGTCGCGGGCGCCGAGCCGGCGCTTCAGGCCGGGCCCGCCGTTCTCCCCGTCGGCCTCGCTCTGCGCGATCACGTCCCCGATCGGTTTGGTACGCAGCACGGACACCGCGCTCACCCCTCCCACCGTCCGGACCACCCTGGTGGCGGCCGGTGACCGGCGTTGCTACCCAGGGTGGACCCCCCTCAATCCCCACGTCTCGGGCCATTCGGGCCAGCACCCGCCGTGCGTGCTCCGCCACGGCGCGTCCCGTGAGCCCGACCACTAGGAGGAGCCGGCGTGGACGGACGGATCGATCGCGCCCAGACTCTTGCGCAGAGCCCGTGAGGTGTGAAAATTTCCTACCAGCGGCAGAATGTCAACGGCGAATCTTGCCGTCTGCGCCGCGATGAACCCCTGACACGGGAGCCCCAACGAAGGGACACACCGCATGAAGGCAACTCGGCTCGGAGCCGCCGGGCTGGCCGCCGCACTGCTCGGCGCGCTCGTCGCCGCCACCCCGGCGAGCGCGGCACCCGACGCGGCGACCACCGCCGCCTCCACCACCTCCTGCGTCACCGACCCGGCCACGCCGAAGCGGCAGTTCCGGGCCATGTGGATCTCCTCGGTCGTCAACATCGACTGGCCGAGCAAGGCGTCCCAGACGTCGCCGGACCGCGTCGCCGCCCAGCAGGCCGAGTACCGCCAGCTGCTCGACCTCGCCGAGCGGCTCAACCACAACGCCGTGGTCGTCCAGATCCGGCCGACCGCCGACGCGTTCTGGCCGTCGCCCCACGAGCCCTGGTCGGAGTACCTGACCGGGGTCCGCGGCGAGGACCCGGGCTGGGACCCGCTGAAGTTCGTGGTCTCCGAGGCGCACAAGCGCAACCTGGAGTTCCACGCCTGGTTCAACCCGTACCGCGTCTCCATGCCCGCCCCGGGCGGCGCCGGCGCCGACATCAACCAGCTCGCGCCCAACCACCCGGTCCGCGAGCACCCCGAGTGGACCTTCGCCTACCCGCCGGCCGGGGTCGCCGGCAGCCGGCTCTACTACAACCCCGGCATCCCCGAGGTCCGCGAGTTCGTGCAGACCGCGATGATGGACGCGGTCAAGCGGTACGACGTCGACGGCGTGCACTTCGACGACTACTTCTACCCCTACCCGAGCGGCACCCACCAGGTGCCGGACGACGCCACCTTCGCGGCGCACAACCGGGGCTTCACCGACAAGGCCGACTGGCGGCGGGACAACATCAACCTGCTGATCCAGGAGATGAACGCCAAGATCAAGGCCGAGAAGCCGTGGGTGAAGTTCGGCGTCAGCCCGTTCGGCATCTGGCGCAACCAGTCGGCCGACCCGCTGGGCTCGGACACCACCGGCAGCCAGTCGTACGACATCATCTCCGCCGACACCCGCAAGTGGGTCAAGGAGGAGTGGATCGACTACATCGTGCCGCAGCTCTACTGGTACATGGGTCAGTACCCGGCCGCCGACTACACCCGGCTGGTGCCGTGGTGGGCGGACGTGGTCAAGGGCACCCGGGTGCAGCTCTACATCGGGCAGGCCGACTACAAGAGCGGTGACCCGGCCTACGGCTCCTTCTGGATGAACCCGCAGGAGCTGTCCAACCACCTGACGCTGAACCGGCAGTACCCGGAGGTCCTGGGCAACGTCCACTTCTCGGCCGTGCAGGTGCGGGCCAACCGCCTCGGCGCGACCGACATCTACGCCGCCGAGCACTACTCCCGCCCGGCGCTGATCCCGACCATGACGCACCTGCCGAAGAAGCCGCTGCTCATGCCGGTGGTCACCAAGGCCGCGCGACAGTCCGACGGGGTCCGCCTGAACTGGTTCCAGCCGGCTGACGGCGTGGGCCCGCTCGGCACCGCCACGTCGTACGCGGTCTACCGCTTCGACGGGACCGGCCTGGCCGGCCGGTGCGACTTCGCCGACGCGGCGCACCTCGTCGACACGGTCCGCGCCGACGCGGGCAGCCGTACGCAGTCCTGGGTGGACACCACCGCCGAGGCCGGCAAGCGGTACACCTACTACGTGACCGCGCTCGACCGACTGGCGAACGAGAGCCCGGCCAGCCCGCCGGCGTTCGTCCGCTGACGTGACACCGAATGCCCCGGGTGCCCCTGGCACCCGGGGCATTCGTCTGTTTCGACGCCTGTCACCAAATGTCGGTGGGCACCGCATCCCCCGGAACCATTCATGATCGACACTGTTCGGCACTCCGGTGACCCGCCGGTAACCCCCCGTCCCGCCCGCACATCCCCCGCGGAGGTACCCGTGCCCAGACGCCTCACCACCCTGCTCGCCTCGGCCGCGCTCACGATGCTCTTCGTCTTCGGGGTCTCCTCCCCCGCCGCCGCCGTCACGACCTCGCAGAAGCTGTCCGTCCTCTCCAACTGGACGCAGACGAGCGCCTCCAGCTACAGCTCCTGGAACTCCGGCCGGCTCAACCAGGGCGCCTGGGCGGCGTACGGATTCAACTGGTCGACCGACTACTGCTCGTCGAGCCCGGACAACCCGCTCGGCTTCACGTTCAACCTCTCCTGCTACCGGCACGACTTCGGCTACCGCAACTACAAGGCGATGGGCCGGTTCTCGGCGAACAAGGCCCGCCTCGACGACGCCTTCTACGCCGACCTGAAGCGGGTCTGCGCCACGTACAACGCCGCCGTCCGGCCCGCCTGCACCAGCCTCGCCTGGACGTACTACCAGGCCGTCAAGGCCTTCGGCTCGCTCGCCGCCGTGCAGCAGGCCGACATCGACCGCGCCGCCCGGATGAAGGCCGACGCCGAGAGCCGCGCCGCCCTGCGCTGACCGCGCCCGTACGCCAGGGGTTTGCGTCCCCGGCCAGCCCGATGACGCGGACCCCGACCGGCGGGCCCCAACCCGCCGTCAGGCGTGGCCGGTGTGGTGACGGCGACGGTCCGGGGCGACGGACTGCCGGGGAGCAACGCGGGCGTGACCGGCGCCGAACCTCGCCGAGCCGACCGCCAGGTCCGGATGCTCGACGGCGAGGGCCAACGCCGCCGCCTCCTCCAGCCCCAGCTCGGTCCCCTCGCCGTACGCGCCGTCGAAGGTCGCGTCGCCCAGCTCCCGGCGCAGCTCCCCCTGCCGCTGCGCCCAGTACCCGCCGTAGATGCCCGGGGCGCAGCGCATGCTCGCCCGGGTCGCCCCCGCCGCGCCGAACAGGCGGGCCGCCGTGAGCCCGTCGCCGCCGGCCGCGCAGCGCACGGCCATCGCGTTGAGCGTGTCGCAGGCCCGACCGTGGAAGCCGTGACTCATCCGCGAGCGCAGCGCCACCTGGAGATGCTCGTGCGCGGCGACCAGGTCCCCGCGCGCCAGGGCGACCATCCCGAGCAGCATGTCGACCGAACGCCGCCCCCGCTCCACCGGGCGGGCCGCCTCCACCGGGCGGGCCGCGCCCAGCAGCTCGGCCGCCTCGTCCAGGGCACCCCGCCGCCAGAGCAGCTCGGCCAGGCTGAAAACCCCGAAGAGCGCGTCGCCGAGCACCTCCTGCCCGGACGCCCAGTCGATCACCTCGCGGCAGATCCGCTCCGCCTCCGCGAACTGTCCCATGTCGACCAGCGGGGCCGCCCGCCCGGCGAGCACCCGGGCGAGCAGGCCGGCGTCGCCCGCCTGCCGGGCCGCCGCCTCCGCCCGCTGGGAGTAGCGCAGCTCCTCGGCGAACTCGCCGTCCGCGCCGGCGTGCAGCGAGTGCATGTGGTACGCCGCCGCCAGCTCGGCGTCCGGGATCCGCTCCCCCGTCTCGGCGATCCGCCCGTACAGCCGGAACAGCCAGAGCCGCCCCTCCCGGGCCAGGCCCCGCTCCCGCCACCACTGGTCGAGGCCCCCGGCCAGCCGCAGGCCGGCCCGGGCACTGCCGCCGGTGGCGCACCAGCGCAGCGCGGCGCGCAGCTCGCCGGCGAGCGGGTCGAGGGCGTAGAGCGACAGGGTCACCGGCCGCCCGTCCGGGCCCAGGTGGGCGCGCTCCATCGCGTGCGTCGACCACGCCACGTGCCGGTTGCGGGCCGACCTCTCCTCCCCCGCCTCCGCCAGCCGCCGTGCCGCGTACGCCCGGATCGGGTCGAGCATCCGGTAGGTGCTGCCCGAGGCGTGCGGCTCCGCCAGCACCATCGACTTGTCGACAAGCACCGAGAGCGGATCGAGCGGGTCGTCGCCGAGCAGCCACTCCACCGTCGCCAGGTCGACCGGGCCGGCGAAGACCGCCAGCCAGCGCAGCAGCCGGGCGGCGCGCGGCCCCAGCGTGCGGTACGACCAGGTGACCGTGGCCTGCATCGTCAGGTGCCGCTCGGTGGCGGAACGCTGCACCGCCCGGACGGCCGGGCTGGGCGGCACCATCCCCACGGCCGCCGCCACCAGGTCCACCGTCTCCGGCCGACCGCCCGCCCGGTCCGGCTCCACCGGCGGGTCCGGGTCCATTGGCGAGTCCGGATCCGCCCGGCCCGCGTCGAGGGTGCCCAGCACGTCGTCGAGGCGCTCGGCGAGCTGCCCGACGGAGAGCACCCGCAGCCGGGCGGCGGCCAGCTCTATGGCGAGCGGCAGCCCGTCCAACCGCCGTACCACCCGCCGCAGGTCGGCCGACTCCCCCGGGTCCGGCGGCCGGCCGCCCCGGGCCGCCGCCGTCCGGTCCAGCAGCAGCGCGACCGCGTCGCTCTCCGCCCCGCCCACCGGCGGGTCGACCGACAGCGACGGGATCCGCCAGACCACCTCGCCCGGCAGGCCGAACGACTCCCGGCTGGTGGCGAGCACCCGGACGCCCACCCCGCCGGCCAGCAGCCGGGAGATCACGTCGGCCGAGGCGGCCGGCTGGGCGTCGCAGGTGTCCAGCAGGACGAGCATCCGGCGCGCGGCCGCGTACTCCACAAGCGTGTCGACCATCGGGCGGCCCGGCTCGGGACGCAGACCGAGCACGGCGGCGACCTCGAACGCCACCAGCCCCGGGTCGGTGACCGCGGCGATGTCGACGAACCAGACACCGTCCGGATGCGACTCCACCAGGTCGACGGCGAGCTCCACGGCCAACCGCGTCTTGCCCGCGCCCCCCGCGCCGAGGACGGTGACCAGCCGGTGCGCCTCCACCAGCCGCTTCAGCTCGGTCCGCTCGGCCTGCCGGCCGACGAACGAGGTGACCGGGGTCGGCAGGTTGTGCGCGGACGCGTCGGCGGTGCGGGGCCGCGGGAACTGCCGCTCCAGGCCGGGGGCGACCAGCTGGAAGAGCCGCTCCCGGTCGTCGAAGCCGCGCAGCCGGTGCAGGCCCAGGTCGTGCAGGGACACCTCGGGCGGCAGCGGCTCCGCGTGCCGCGCCGTCGACGCCGAGCAGAGCACCTGGCCGCCGTGGGCGGCAGCGGCGATCCGGGCCGCGCGGTGCACCTCCGGGCTGACGTACTCGCCGTCGCGCGGCTCCGCCCAGCCGGTGTGCAGCCCCATCCGGACCCGGGGCATGGCGTCGGCGGTGGGCCACTCGTGGCTCGCCAGCGCCCGCTGCGCGGTCAGGCAGGCGGTCAGCGCGGCGGTCGCGTCGGGAAAGGCGAGGAAGAACGAGTCCCCCTCGGTCAGCAGTTCCGCGCCCTCGGTCGCGGCGATCGTGCGGCGCAGCAGGCGGCGGTGCTCCCGCAGCACCGGGCGGTAGTCCGGGCCGAGCAGCTGGGCCAGCCGGGTGGAACCCTCGATGTCGGTGAAGACGAAGGTCACCAACCCGCTCGGAAGGTGGATCCGTGGCGACATGGTGGAACCTCCGCCCGTGACGTCGGACTCATGCTGCCTGATACCGGACCATCACGCATCGTGAGAACGGTCGGCCGGAGCCGACTGCGGGCCCGCAGGTCAGCAGCCGCAGCCACCGCCGCAACAACCCCCACCGGCCGGCGCCGGCGCGCCACCGGCCACACCGCCGCCCCGGCCGGTGACCGCGACGGTGGAAAGGAGCTTGACGGTGTCGGCGTGCCCCTGCGGGCAGGACGCCGGCTCAGCGGCCTGCGACATCGGGCGGTTGACCTCGAAGGTGTCGCCGCAGGCGCGGCAACGGAACTCGTACCGGGGCATGGCACCAGGGTACGACCGGTCCTGACGTACGGGGGGACATGGGTGATACTCAACTTGTGGTGGACGGCGAGGACAGGACGACCCTTCGGCCCCTGCGGCCGGCGGCACCGATCGACGGGCCGCTCGCCGGTTCCGGCGCCGCGCCCGAACCCGCGACGCGGTTACCGCGTCCGCGCCGCCCCTGGCTGAGATCCACCGCCGCCAGCGACACGAAGCCGGCCACCGAGGCCGAGCCGGCGACCGAGCCCACCGGCACCAGGCCGGCGACCGAGCCCACCGCCGAGAAGGCGAAGCCGGCCGACGACGCGAAGCCGGCCGCCGGCACCAGGCCGGTCACCGAACCCACCGCCGGAGCGAAGTCGGCGGAAGAGGCGAAGTCGGGCGACGGGCCGACCGCCGACGCGAAGCCAGCCACGACCGAGAAGCCGGGCGACAGCGCCGGCACGGCCGCGAAGCCGGGCGACAGCGCGGCCGCGACCGGGAAGCCGGGCGACAGCGCGGCCGCGACCGGGAAGCCGGGCGACAGCGCCGGCACGGGTGCGAAGCCGGGCGACGGAAACGCCCCCTCCACGAAGGCCGGCGGCGCGGCCGGGGCCGCCACGAGCGGGTCCGGGGCGAAGACCGGTGCCGACGCCGGCGCGGCGTCGGCCACGGGCGACCTCGCGGAGACGAAGGTCGACGTGCCCGCCACGAAACCGGCCACCGGGCCCCGGCGCCGCCGGGTGCAGTTCGCGCACGCCGTACGCCGGCCGCCGCACCGCATCGCGATGGGTGCCGCCCGCGCGACCCGGGACTGGTCGCGGCGGCCCAGCGGGCGACTCACCCTGCCCGGGGTGTTCCTGCTCGCCCTGGTCGCGGCGACGGCTGCGGCGGGTGCGCTGCTGGTGCCCGCGACGGCCCGGGGACCCCGCCCGGTCGCGGTCGACACCACCTCCACCGCGCCGACCACCGTTCCGCAGGCGCCGCTGCCCGGCGGGACCCCGCTGCCCGGCGGCACGGTGCTGCCCGGTCAGACGCCACTGCCCGGCGGCACGGTGCTGCCCGGCGGGACGGTGCCGCCCGGTCCGCTCCCCGGCGGGATCACCGGCCGGCCGTCGGACGCGCTGGCCGGCTGGGCCGCCCAGGTCGGGCCGAAGGTCGGCATCTCGCCGGTGGCCATGCAGGCGTACGGCTACGCCGAGGCGGTGCTCGCCCAGACCAACCGCAGCTGCGGGCTGAGCTGGACCACCCTGGCGGCCATCGGGTTCGTCGAGTCGGGGCACGGCCAGGCCAACAACGCGACGCTCCGCCAGGACGGCAAGGCGCTGCCCGAGATCATCGGTCTGCCGCTCGACGGGCAGGGCGGCCGGATGCGGATCCCCGACACGGACCGCGGCGTGATGGACAAGGACCCGGTCCTCGACCGAGCGGTCGGGCCGATGCAGTTCATCCCGACGACCTGGCAGGAGATCGGCGCCGACGCCGACAACGACGGTGTCAAGGACCCGCACGACCTGGACGACGCCGCCCTCGCCGCCGGCAACTACCTCTGCAAGGGCGGCCGGAACCTGACCATCCCCGCCGACTGGTGGAACGCGATCCTGTCCTACAACGACGTCCGCCGGTACGCCCAGGACGTCTACGACACCGCCAACCGGTACGGACAGGCGAGCCGCACGTGAAGTGATCGTCTGCATACATTGGAGAACTGGACACTTCCCCCGGGCAGCGGTTAGCGGCAAGCTAGACGGGTGATGGTGCGCGAGTGGGACCCCAGGACCGCGTCGTCCGCCGAGATCGCGTCGCTGCTGGACACGCTGAACGCGGTCCTGGCGGCCGATCTGCCGCAGGACCCGCCGTGGCGGGAGAGTTCCATGCGGGAATACCTCGCCGAGGTGATGCCCGGCGAGCGGCGGATCTCCTGGGTCGCCCAGGCGGAGCCGGGGGCCGACGGCAGCCCGGGGGCGATCCTGGGCCACGTGCACGTGCTGCTGCTCGGCGACATCGGGGTGCTGGAGGTGCTGGTGCACCCGGCGGAGCGGCGCACTGGCCTCGGGCGGGACCTGGTCCTGACCGCCGCCAGGCGGGTCTACCAGGAGGGCTTCCAGTCGATCGGGGTCGAGGTGGTCGGCGACACGCCGGCCGTCGCCTTCTACGAGTCGCTCGGCTTCTCGAAGGAGTACGTCGAGACCCGCAGCGTGCTGGACCTGTCCGGGGTGGACTGGGCCGAGCTGTCCGAGATGGCCACCGGCATCGGCGCGGGCTACCACCTGGAGTTCCACCCCGGCGGCCCGCCGGACGAGCTGATCGAGGCGTACGCGCGGGCCAAGGCGGAGGTGCGCGACGTCGAGGACGGCGAGCTGCGCCCCAGCTCCTACGACCCGCAGCGGCTGCGCGACAGTCTGGACTGCCTGCACCGGCGGGGCATGAAGCCCTACATCGTGCTCGCCCTGCACGAGCAGACCGGGGAGGTGGCGGGGCTGACCGAGGTGGTCGTGCCGGTCCAGCACCCCACCCGCGCCGACCAGTACGACACCATCGTCGTGCAGGACCACCGGGGCTACGGCATCGACCGGGCGATCAAGGCGCGGATGCTGATGGAGCTGCGCTCGGCGGAGGCGGAGCTGACCGAGGTGCAGACCTGGAACGCGCAGGCCAACGAGGCCATGCTCAAGGTCAACGCCGAGTTGGGCTACCGCCCGGACCGCGAGTGGTGCGAATACAGCATCGACGTGGCCGAGCTGGTGCACCGCCTCGACGCCGGACGCTGACCGGAACGTTCACGAAACTGTCCGGTGGGGGATGGACGGCGGTCAGCACCGCCCCTTAACGTGCGTTAGTTCCCCATCCACCCATCGTGGAGGCCTCATGCGCCCGCGCCGCACTCTTGCCGCGCTCGCGACCGCCACCGCCGCCGTGACCGTCACGGCTGTCGGCGTCGCACCCACCGCGGCCAGCGCCGCGCCCACCGACCTCTTCATCTCCGAGTACGTCGAAGGCTCGTCGAACAACAAGGCGATCGAGCTGTTCAACGGCACCGGCGCCGCCGTCGACCTGGCCGCCGGCGGCTACCAGCTCCAGTTGCACTTCAACGGCTCCACCACGCCGACGAACGTGGCCCTCACCGGCACCGTCGCGGCCGGCGACGCCTTCGTCCTCGCCGCCGCCTCGGCCGCGCCGGGCATCCTGGACCGGGCCGACCAGACCACCAGTGCCAGCCTGTTCAACGGCGACGACGCGATCGTGCTGCGTCGGGGCGGCACCGTGCTCGACTCGATCGGCCAGGTCGGCGTCGACCCGGGCACCGAGTGGGGCACCGGCCTCACCAGCACCGCCGACAACACGCTGCGCCGGTCGGCCGCCGTGACCTCGGGCGACACCGACCCCTCCGACGCGTTCGACCCGGCCGCGCAGTGGGCCGGCTTCCCCGTCGACACGTTCGACGGGCTCGGCGCGCACACCGTCGACGGGGGTGGTCCCGTTGACGCGCCTGCCACGCTCACCTGCGGCCCGGCGCTGGTGACCTCGGCCGGCACGGCGGCCACCCGTGAGGTCACCGCCACCGACCCGGACGACCGGATCGTCGACCTGGCGGTCACCTCGGTCAGCCCGACCCCGGCCACCGGCTCCGTCAGCCGCTCGGCGGTCACCCCGGCCGACGCGGTCGGCGGCACCGCCCGCGCCACGGTCGGCACGAGCGCCGACCTGGCCGCCGGGGCGTACACCGTGGTGCTGACCGCTACCGACGCGGACGGCGACACCGCCACCTGCACCCTGGCCGTGCAGGTGACCCGGGAGCTGACCGTCGGCGAGGTGCAGGGCCCGACCACTGACGGCGAGGCCGGCCCCGCCGACCGGTCGCCGCTCGCGCCGGCCTCCGGCAACGGCACCAGCAGCACGCTGTACGACGTACGCGGCGTGATCACCCAGCGGACCCTCGCGCGCGACTCGTCGGGCCGCGACCAGCACGGGTTCTTCCTGCAGAGCCGCAAGGACGCCACCGACGGCGACCCGACCAGCTCGGATGGCATCTTCGTCTTCATGGGCTCGTTCACCTCCCTGATCGGCGGCTACGTGCCGACGGTCGGCGACGAGGTGGTGCTGCGCGCCCGGGTCTCCGAGTACTTCAACTTCACGCAGCTCTCCGGCGCGTCGCTGGTGCGCCGGATCGCCTCCGGCGTGGACGTGAACGCCGAGGTCCAGGTGACCGACGCCGTGCCGCCGGTCGAGGTGGCGGCGGCGCAGCGCTTCTTCGAGCGGCACGAGGGCGCCCGGCTGCGGGTACGTGCCGGCAGCGGCGCGGTGAGCGGGCGCAACGTCTTCGCCTCCACCGCCGACGCCGAGATCTTCGTGATCGACCGGGACGACCCGCTGCTCGACCGCGCCGACCCGTACGCCCGCCGGGTGTTCCGGGACGCGCACCCGCTCGACAACGACCCGACCCGCCGCTTCGACGACGGCAACGGGCAGCGCGTCCTGCTCGGCAGCATGGGCGTGAAGGGCAGCACGGGCGACAGCGCCGCGCTGCTCCCGCCCGCGCGCACGTTCGACACGCTGACCGCCGACGCGGTCGGCGGGCTCTACTACTCGTTCGAGAAGTACGGCGTGCAGGTGGAGTCGGCGGCGTTCACGGGCGGGGCCGACCCGTCGGCGAACAACCCGCCGAAGCCGGCCAACCGGTCGGAGGAACTGGCGGTCGCGACCTACAACGTCGAGAACCTGTACGACTACCGTGACGACCCGTTCGACGGCTGCGACTTCGCCGGCAACGCCGGCTGCACCGGGGTGCGCCCGCCGTTCGACTACGTGCCGGGCAGCGAGCAGGAGTACCGCGAGCAGCTCGTCGCGCTGGCCGACCAGATCACCACCGACCTGCACTCCCCGGACCTGATCCTGGTGCAGGAGGCCGAGGACCAGGACATCTGCTCGGTCTCCGGCGGCGCGCTGGTCTGCGGCAGCACGGACAACGCCGACGGCGCGCCGGACAGCCTCCAGGACCTGGCGCTGGCCATCACGGCCGCCGGTGGCCCCGCCTACCAGGCCGCGTACGACCGCACCGGCGCGGACGCCCGGGGCATCACCGCGGCGTTCCTGTTCCGCACCGACCGGGTGTCGCTGGCGGCGCCCACCGCCGGCGACCCGCTGCTGGGCTCGGCGCCGACCGTCGAGTACCGGGGGGCGGCGCTGCCGGGCAACGCTGACGTGCAGAACCCGAAGGCGCTCAACGCGGTGCTTCCGGACGACGTGGACACGTCCACCGGCAAGGACGGGAACAACGTCTTCACCCGCGCACCGCAGCTCGGCAAGTTCACGGTCGCCGCCGCGCCCGGCTCCGCCGAGCGTTACACGCTCTGGGCCGCCAGCAACCACTACTCGTCCGGGCCGGACAGCCGGGTCGGGCAGCGCCGGGAGCAGGCCGCGTACGGGGCCGCGATCGTCACCGCGATCGAGGCGTCGGACCCGCACGCGCGGGTGGTCTACGGCGGGGACCTGAACGTCTTCCCCCGTCCCGACGATCCCATCGCGACAGCGGCGGATCCCGCCCCGTCGGACCAGCTCGGGCCGCTGTACGAGGCGGGCATGCGCAACCTGTGGGACGACCTGCTCGCCGACGCGCCGTCGTCCGCCTACTCGTACAGCTTCGAGGGGCAGGCGCAGACGCTGGACCACCTGTTCGTGAACGGCGCGCTGCACCGGGACCTGGTGGAGATGCGGGCCGCGCACGTCAACGCCGACTGGCCGGCCGACCACGCGGCCGACGGCAGCCGGGGTTCCAGCGACCACGACCCGCAGGTGGCCCGCTTCCGCTCCCGGGCGTCGCTGAGCGTCGGCGACGCCTCGGTGGTCGAGGGCGACCGGGGCACCCGGCCGCTGACCTTCACGGTCACCGTGTCGCGCCCGCTGTCCCAGCCGGTGCTGCTCTGTGCCGCCACCTACGGCACCACGGCCCAGGCCGGCGCCGACTACGACCCGTACGTCGGCTGCAAGGTCCTGGCCGCCGGGCAGACGTCGCTGGCCTTCCCGGTGACCGTACGCGGTGACCGGAAGCAGGAGGCCGACGAGAAGGTGAACCTGGTCGTGGCCGGGGTGCCCGGCCTGCGGCTGGCCGATCCTCTCGCCGTGGGCACCATCACCGACGACGACTGACGTCACACCGGCGCCCACACCGACGGCCCGCCGCCCAGGAACGTCCTGGCCGGCGGGCCGTCCGCTCACCACGGGAAGCCCGGGCCGGGCAGCCGCGACGGCGGGGGCACGCGCGGCGGTGGAGGCACGCGCGGCGGCGGGGGCACGCTGCGGTACTTCGCCACCCGCACCTCCCACTGGCTGCGCCGCCGCATGGCGTCGCGGACCCGGCGGTCGCGGTAGAACGTCTCCGGCGGGCGGGCCAGCCCGTAGATGTCCGCCCACCACTCACCCGGCTCGGGGTCGAGAATGGTGTCCAGGTGCGAGGGGTAGCGACGCCCCGCGCCGTCGCGGGTGTCCTGCCAGTCCCGCATCGGCTTCAGCACCCGCCCGAACTCGTCGACGACGGCCAGCCGGAACCCGGCGACCCCGATGATGCGGCGCAGGAGCAGGATGCTCGGCACCATCCGGCCCGCCTCGATCCGCCCGACGGTGGAATGGTTCACCCCGGACCACCGGGCCAGCTCCCGCTGGCTGAGGCTGGCATGCCGCCGGACCGCCCGGACGATGCCCGCAGCCGGCCACGGGGTGTCGAACGGCTCGGTCAGCAGCACGGGCGGCTCGCGCGATCCCGCCCCCTGATCGGTACCCGCCGCCTGGTCACCGCCCGACGGCCCAACGGCACTCGACGGCCCAACGGCACTCGACGGCCCAGTGCCGCCTGACGGTCCTGCGGGTCCCGACGGCCCGGCGGCACGGGACAACTGGTCGGAGCCAGCCGGCCGGTCGGGCTCCCGGTCCATTTCCGGTTCGGCGGGAAGCTCAATCATCCCGTCACGCTCCCGGCTGCGATGCCTCTCCCGCAATGCCGCCCGCTCCGCCTGTGGATAACTCAGCCGCCTGTGGAAAACCGACGACCGGTCCTTCCCCCACACCCCCTGGGCGAACCCAGCCCGGCAGTAACGCACCGTAACAGAAGCGGTCTTTCCACAGCCGCCTACGCTAAGTGATGGCAAATCCGGCCCTGAACGACCCTCGATCATCGCCGCCAACGGCCACAACGCCATGACCAGCGAGTTCCGTGTGGGCTGTCCTCAGGAGCGACGAACCTCTGCCCGCCCTTTGCTCTGCATCCTCATATGCAACAGGCACTCGGGGTTACTGGCGCATATATGGATGCAGAGCAAAGCGTCCGAGGGACGGTGGGATCCGGGGCGCGGGTCGAGTACCCAGCGTTACGGCCAGGAATGCTGGCATGCGGAGCGGGCGTCTACTCGAAGCGGGCAACTAGCACTGACGTCTGCGTATGCCTGCAAGGGACGACAACGCCACGCACCAGCACATCGCACTGGACGGCGAGTGGGCAGGCTAAGGTCCGGCGAGTGTCCCGAGACGGGCAGCGGAGGAATGAGTTGGCTCGACCGGAACCCGCTCCGCTGCCCGAACGGGTCGCAGACCGAAGGGGTCGGACCGGACCAGGGCACGCCAGACCAGGCCGCGCCGGGCAGGACCAGGCGCGCCGGATCAGGCCGGGCCGCACGGGACCAAGCCGCGCCGCGCTGGGTGGGTCGGGTCGGGTCAGTAGCGCTGGCGGAGGAGTCCGGCGGCCTCGACCGCCCAGTAGGTGAGGATGATCTGCGCGCCGGCCCGACGGATCGAGGTGAGCGTCTCCAGCATCACCCGTTCCCGGTCGATCCAGCCGTTGGCGGCGGCCGCCTCGACCATCGCGTACTCGCCGGAGACCTGGTAGGCGGCGACCGGGACGTCCACCGCCGCGCGGACCGCCGACACCACGTCGAGGTACGGCAGGGCCGGCTTGACCATCACCATGTCGGCGCCCTCGGCGACGTCCAGCTCGACCTCGCGCAGCGACTCCCGCAGGTTGGCGGGGTCCTGCTGGTAGGTGCGGCGGTCGCCCTCCAGGGCCGACTCCACCGCGTCCCGGAACGGGCCGTAGAAGGCCGAGGCGTACTTCACGGCGTACGCCAGCACGGCGACGTCCTGGTGGCCCGCGGCGTCGAGCGCTCGGCGTACCACGGCGATCTGGCCGTCCATCATGCCGGACGGCCCGACCACACCGACCCCGGCGGCGGCCTGGGCGACCGCCATCTCGGCGTACGCCTCCAGCGTGGCGTCGTTGTCGACGCCACCGTCGGGGGTGAGCACGCCGCAGTGCCCGTGCGAGGTGAACTCGTCCAGGCAGAGGTCGCTCATGACCACCGTGGCGTCGCCCACCTCGGCGACGACGTCGCGGATCGCGACGTTGAGGATGCCGTTCGGATCGATCCCGCCGGAGCCGGTGGCGTCCCGCCGCTCCGGCACGCCGAAGAGCATGATCCCGCCGACGCCCGCCTGGACCGCCTCGGCCGCGGCCTTGCGGAGCGAGTCCCGGGAGTGCTGGAGCACTCCCGGGAGCGACGCGATCGCCCGCGGTTCCGTCAACCCCTCCCTGACGAACATCGGCACGACCAGCTCGGCCGGGTCGACGCGGGTCTCGGAAACCAGCCGCCGGATTGCCGCGTTGCGGCGCAGCCGGCGGGGCCGGATCTCGGGGTACGGCATCACGGACCTCCTGCTACGACTACCGGAACCTCAGGGCGGTCGGCCCCTGCACCTTCGAGCCACGGCGCTGCTTCGCCGGCATGGCGGCGAGCTTCTCGCGCAGCTCGACGGCGTAGGCGGCGAGCGCCTCCACCAGATCGGGGACCGAGGCGTGCGGCGGCTGGACGTCGACCCGCAGGCCGAACTCCGTCGCGGTCTCCGCCGTCTTGGGCCCGATCACTGCAACGACGGTACGGGCGTGCGGCTTCCCCGCGATACCCACCAGATTGCGCACCGTCGAGCTGGACGTGAAGAGCACCGCGTCGAAGCCACCCGACTTGATCGCGTCCCGGATCTCGGCGGGCGGCGGGGCGGCCCGGACCGTCCGGTAGGCGGTCACGTCGTCGACCTCCCAGCCGCGCTCGGTGAGCCCGGCGGCGAGGGTCTCGGTGGCGATGTCGGCGCGCGGCAGCAGCACCCGACCGACCGGGTCGAGAATCTCGTCGTGCGGCGAGAACTCGGCCAGCAGGCCCTCGGAGGACTGCTCCCCCGACGGGATCAGCTCGGGCTGGATGCCGAACGCGCGGACGGCGTCGGCGGTCGCCTCACCGATACAGGCGATCTTGACGCCGCCGAAGTGCCGGGCGTCGAGGCCGTGCTCGGCGAACTTCTCCCAGACCGCGCGGACCGCGTTGACGGAGGTGAAGATCACCCAGGCGTACCGGCCGTCGACCAGGCCCTTGACCGCCCGCTCCATCTGGGCCGGGGTGCGCGGCGGCTCGACCGCGATCGTCGGCACCTCGCAGGGGATGGCCCCGTACGCGCGCAGCCGGGCGCTCATCACGCCGGCCTGCTCCTTGGTGCGGGGCACGAGGACCTTCCAGCCGTACAGCGGCCGGTTCTCCCACCAGCTCAGCTTGTCCCGCTGGCCCACGCCCTCGCCGACGGTGAGGACCACCCGGCCGGTGAAGCCGAGCGCCGCCGCGACGAAGGAGTCCACGGTCGACGTGGTGGTGTACTGCGTCTCGCCGGTGCCGTCGCCGGTCACCCCGACGCCGGTGGTGCCCTCCACCCCGGCCGCGAGCAGCCCGTCGCGGATCGCGGCGAGGTCACCGGCGTCCACGGCAAGGGCCAGCGAGCCCCGGCCGACGGCTGCGGCCAGCGCGTCGAAGTCCAGCGTGCTGACGTCCTCGACGTCGGCCGCCGTCCGTACGCCCGGCAGCGGCACGCCCGCGTAGGTCGCCACCCCCTCGGCCTGGCCGACCCCGGGAACCACCTCGAAGTGTGCGGCGGTCCGTGCGACCGCCTGCACCTCCTTGACGACCGACTCGTGGCCGAACGGGTCGCCGGCGACCAGGTGCACCGCGTTCAGCCCGGAACGGGCCGCCGAGATCAGCACCTTCGCCACGTCACCCGGCGCGCCCTCCGCCGGGGTGAACTGGGCGTCCTCCCTGGCCTGGGCGCGGACGGCGTCGAGCAGCGACTCGGGGACTCCCCGGTCGTACACCACCTGGTCGGCGTCGACCAGAGCGTCGTGCGCCCGGCGGGTCAGCAGGCCCGGGTCGCCGGGACCGGCCCCGACGAAGGCGATGCGGCCTACGGGCTTACGGGTGCGGGTCATTCTGTGCTCCCAAATTGCTGGGTCCCCGGGCCGGCGTGTCCATCGTGGCCGAGGATCGAGTCGGCGCCGAGGTCGAGGAGTTCGGCGGCGAGTGCCTTGCCGATCTCCGCCGCGTCGGCGAGCGTTCCGGTGCGGGACAGCCGGAGGTCTCTCGTACCGTCCGGACTGATCACCGCCCCGCGCAGATAGATCTCCTGGACGAAGTCACCCTCGACGCCCGAGCCGGTTGGCTCGCCTTCGGCGACGACGGCGTAGGCGGCGACCGGGGCGGAGCATCCGGCCTCCAGGGTGGCCAGCAGCGCCCGTTCCGCGGTGACCGCGGCGTGGGACGGTGCGTGGTCGAGCACGGCGAGCAGCTCGACCAGGTCCGTGTCGTCGGCCCGGCACTCCACCGCCAGCGCGCCCTGGGCGGGCGCGGGCAGCATCAGCATCGGGTCGAGCGTCTCGGTGATCACGTCGGTACGCCCGAGCCGGGCCAACCCGGCCCGGGCCAGGACGACCGCGTCGAGGTCGGCCTCCGGGCCGAGCACCCGCGCGAGGCGGCTGTCGACGTTGCCGCGGATCGGGGTGACCTCCAGCTGCATCCCGAGGGCGTGCAGCTGTGCGATGCGGCGCAGCGCTCCGGTGCCCACGGTCGCGCCGGAGGGCAGCTCGGCGAGCGTCCGGCCGTCCCGGGCGACGAGCGCGTCCCGCGGGTCCTGCCGCATCGGCACCGCCGCGATGTGCAGCCCGGCCGCCGCCGCGGTGGGCAGGTCCTTGTAGGAGTGCACCGCGAAGTCGATGGTGCCGGCGGTCAGGGCGTCCCGCAGGGCGGAGACGAAGACGCCGACGCCGAGCCGGTGCACCGGCGCGGACGAGCGGTCGCCGGCGGTGACCACCTCGACCAGCTCGACGGGCCGGCCGGTGGCGGCGGTCAGGGCCTCCGCGACGTGGCCGGACTGGGCCATCGCCAGTTTGCTGCCCCGGGTACCGAGGCGCAGGGGCGTGCTCATCGCTCACCTCCGAGGGGCGGGGCGTCGGCGGAACCCGTCGACGGCGGATTGTCGGCGGGGCCGACGGGTGGCGGAACGTCGGCGAGGCCGAACGGCGGCGCGGCGTCGCCGGCCACGATGTCGGGGACGTTGTCGACCGGGGACGTCTGCGGCACCTTGAGGTCGAACAGCTCGCGCAGCAGGGCCGCGTACTGGTCGCCGCCGGGTTCGGCCGCCAACTGGCGCACCCGCACGGTCGGCTGGTGCAGCAGCCGCTGCACCACCCGGTGCACAGTCCGGGCCACCTCGGCGCGCTGGTCGTCGGTGAGGTCCGGGCGGCGCTGGGCGAGCCGGCGCAGCTCGGCGCCGACCACGTCGTCGGCGCGGCCACGCAGGGCGGCCACCGTGGGCGCCACGTCGGCGCCGCGCAGCCAGGTCAGGAAGGCGTCGACCTCGCCGGCCACGATCCGCTCGACGGCGGCGGCGTCGACAGCGGCGGGCCCGTCGGCGAGCAGCGTCGCCATCCGGTCGATGTCGATGACCTCCACGCCGGGCAGCTCGGCGACGCCGGCCTCCACGTCGCGCGGCACGGCCAGGTCGAGCAGGACGAGCGGCCCCCGGCCGGGGTCGCGCCCGGCGAGCGCCCGCGTCACCACGTCACGGGTGAGGACCGCTTCGGTGGCCGCGGTGGCGGCCACTACGATGTCCACTGTGGAGAGCACGGTGGTCAGCTCCGCCATCGGCGTCGCGCTGGCCCCGTACGCCTCGGCCAGCCGGACGGCCCGGTCGGCGCCCCGGTTGGTGACCGTGAGCGGCCCGGCGCCCAGCCGGGACAGCGTGGCGACGCCCAGCGACCCCATCGCGCCCGCGCCGACCACCAGCGCGGGACGGCCGGCGAGGTCGCCGTCGAGGTGCCCGGCGGCCAGCTCCAGCGCGGCGGTCACCACGCTCTGGCCGGCCCGGTCGATCCCGGTCTCCGCGTGCGCCCGCTTGCCGACCCGCAGCGCCTGCTGCATCAGCTCGTGCAGCAGCCGCCCGGCGGTGTCGGCACCGGTCGCGGAATGGTAGGCGTCCCGGAGCTGGCCGAGGATCTGCGCCTCGCCGACGACCATCGAGTCGAGCCCGGCGGCGACCCGGAAGACGTGGTCCACGGCGGCGGCGTCGAAGTGCACGTAGAGGTGGTTGGCGAGCGCGGCGGGCTGGCAGCCGGCCTGGTCGGCCAGCACTGCGCAGATGTCGCCGAGGCCGCCGTGGAAGCCGGACACGGCGGCGTAGACCTCCACCCGGTTGCAGGTGGAGACGATCACGGCCTCGGTCACGTACGGCTGGGCGACCAGGCGGTCCAGGGTGCGGGTGAGGTCCGCGGGGCCGACCGCGAGCTGCTCCAGCGTGGCGACGGGAGCGGTGCGGTAGGACGCGCCGACGACGAGCAGTTTCACGTGCCGATCGCCTCCTGCGGGTCGGTGACGGCGAGCCCCCCGGGCAGGGCGGTCAGGGCGGACCCACCGGTGGCGGGCAGCGCGGTCAGCGATGCCTTGCGGTGCTCGTGGAAGGACAGGATCTGCAGCTCGATCGCGAGGTCGACCTTGCGCACGTCGACCCCCTCCGGAACCGAGAGTACGCACGGGGCGAAGTTCAGGATGCTCGTCACACCGACGGCCACGAGCTGGTCCGCCACCGCCTGGGCGGCCGGGGCCGGGGTGGCGATCACGCCGATGGCGATGGCCTCCTCGACGGCGACCCGGGGCAGCTCGTCGATGTGCCGGACGACCAGCCCGCTGATCTCCTCGCCGACCCGGGCGGGGTCGGCGTCGAAGAGGGCGGCGATCCGGAAGCCGCGGCTGGCGAAGCCGTCGTAGCCGGCAAGGGCGTGACCGAGATTACCCACGCCGACCAGGGCGACGGCCCGCCGCTGGGTGAGCCCGAGCACGTACTCGATCTGGTCGACCAGCAGCGCCACGTCGTAGCCGACGCCACGGGTGCCGTACGAGCCGAGGTGCGAGAGGTCCTTGCGGAGCTTCGCGGAGTTCACGCCGGCGGCGCTGGCGAGCCCCTCGCTGGACACGGTCTCGTGGCCGGTTTCGGCGAGGTTGTGCAGGGCACGGAGGTATTCCGGGAGCCGCGCGACGGTCGCCTCCGGCAGATCCGGGAGCGCCGGTACGGCACCGGCGCGGCCGGGCGCGCCAGGGTGACGGTGCTGACTCATGAGACTCCGTGCGGTGCGATCCTCGGCCAACTCGGGCGGCCGGCCGTTTCGGGATCCCCGCTGGCGACCGAGATTGCCGGCTGTGCTAGCAGGGCGCGTCGGAACTACAGAGTAGGCGCTTGTGAACGCGTGCACAAATCGCGATCTTGACAGCTCGCGACGCGGCTCCACCAGCCCCTCCATTCCGCAAGATCGATCCAGTGGCCGCCGCCGGCCACCGCCCGACCTACGGGTGGTGGCGATGGTGCCGGCAGCGCCGATTATTGCTCAATTACGACTTCTCTGACCAATCGCGCGGCCCACGGCTCGCCCACGATCCGGTCACGGTAGGGCCAGCCCTACGCCGCAGAGGCGGGCCGACGGGATGGGTCGGCGACCCCGCGCTGCCTAGCCTCGTGACATGACCGCCGTACCCGTCGCCGCCGATCAGCCCGTGCCGGCGCCGACCATCTCCCGACAGCTCCTGCTGGACTCCGGCTACGTGCTGCTGGGCCTCCCGTTGGCCCTGGCCAGCTTCGTCGTCCTGCTGGTCGGCCTGGCTGCCGGGCTGGGGCTGGTCGTGACGGTGATCGGCCTGCCGATCCTCAGCGGCACCCTCTACGCCGCCCGGGGCCTCGCCGACATCGAGCGCCTCCGCCTGCCCACCGTGCTCCACCAGGCCCGGATCCGCCCCCAGTACCGGCTCCCGGAGCCCGGCGCGAGCGCCTGGCGGCGGATCTTCGTACCGATGGGGGACGCGCAGTCCTGGCTCGACCTGGCGCACGGCATCCTCAAGCTGATCGTGGCCATCGTCACCTTCGTGGTGACGCTGGTCTGGTGGGCCGGCGCCGTCGCCGGCACCCTCTACTGGGCGTACGACTGGACGCTGCCGCACGGCGACCCGGAGGACGTCGGCCTCCCCCAGCTCCTCGGCCTCGGCAACTCGACAGTCGTCCGGATCGGGCTGCACACCGCGATCGGGCTGTTCTTCCTGATCACCCTGCCGATCGTGGCCCGGGGCTGCGCGCTGCTGCAGGCCGGCTTCGGCCGGGCCCTGCTCACCGGCGTGGCCGAGATGCGCAACCGGATCACCGTGCTGGAGGAACAGAAGCGGGCCGCCGTCTCCGCCGAGGCGAGCGCGCTGCGCCGACTGGAGCGGGACATCCACGACGGCCCGCAGCAGCGCCTCGTCCGGCTCGCGATGGACCTCAGCCGGGCCCGCCAGCAACTCGCCACCGACCCGCTGGCCGCCGGGCGCACCCTGGACGAGGCGGTCACCCAGACCCGGGAGACGCTCGCCGAGCTGCGCGCCCTGTCCCGGGGCATCGCGCCGCCGATCCTGGTCGACCGGGGACTGCCCAGCGCCCTGGCGGCACTGGCCGGGCGCGGCCTGATCCCGATCGAGCTGCGGGTGGACCCGGAGCTGGGCAGCCCGGCCGGCCGGCTCGACCCGGCGGTCGAGAGCACCGCCTACTTCGTGGTGTCCGAGGCGCTGACAAACGTCGCCAAGCACAGCCGGGCGACCGAGTGCCAGGTCACCGTGGCCCGGCACGACGGGCGGCTGGAGGTCGACGTCGACGACGACGGGCAGGGCGGCGCCCACCTGGCCAAGGGGCACGGGCTGGTCGGCATCGCCGACCGGGTACGCGCCGCCGGGGGCCGGCTCTCCGTGGTCAGCCCGGCCGGCGGGCCCACCAAGATCCGCGCGGAACTCCCGCTGTGAGCCGTACGTGGTAGACAACAGGGCATGCGGATCGTGATCGCGGACGACGCGGTGCTGCTCCGGGAGGGGCTGGTACGGCTGCTCACCGAGCGCGGGCACGAGGTGGTGGCCGCCGTGGCCGACGGCGACGCGCTGGTAACGGCGGTGGTGGCCCACCGGCCGGACGTGTCGATCGTCGACGTCCGGATGCCGCCGTCGCACACCGACGAGGGGCTGCGCGCGGCGGTGGAGGCCCGCCGGCTGGTGCCCCGCACCCCGATCCTGGTCCTCTCCCAGTACGTCGAGGTGTCGTACGCCGACGACCTGCTCGCCACCACCGGCGGCGGCGGAGGCGGGATCGGCTACCTGCTCAAGGACCGGGTCGCCGCGATCGACGAGTTCCTCGACGCGCTGGACCGGGTGGCCGCCGGCGGGACGGTGCTCGACCCCGAGGTGGTCGGCCAGCTCTTCGCCCGGCGTCGGCGCGACGACCCGCTGCGCGAGCTCACCCCGCGCGAACGCGAGGTGCTCGCGCTGATGGCCGAGGGTCGCTCCAACACGGCGATCGCGAAGACCCTGGTGGTCACCGACGGCGCCGTCGAGAAGCACGTCCGGAACATCTTCACCAAGCTCCAGCTCCCGCCCGACACGGAGCAGCACCGCCGGGTCCTGGCCGTGCTGGCCTACCTGCGCAACTGACCCGCCGCCCGGCCCTGCCACCAGCGCGCGGCCCGGCCGCCGGCCTGCCGCCGGGGCCCGGACGGAGGCCGGAACCGGTCAGGGCCCGGACGAGGCCGGGACCGGTCAGGGCAGCGTGGCCGCCAGGCCGACCGCCTCGCTGAGGGTGTCGGCGACCGGGTGGCCGGAGGCGCGCAGCCGTGCCGCGTCGGTGAACCCGCCGGTGTAGAGGACGGCGCGGCCCCCCACCGACACGGCGGCGTCGGCGTCGTCGACGGAGTCCCCGATCAGCACCACGTCCCGGCCGTCCACGCCCAGCTCCGACAGGTGCCGCCGGAGCGACTCGGCCTTGCGGTCGCCGCCGACGGTCGCCCGCAGCCCGTCCACCCGGACGAAGTGCCCGGTGAGCCCGTACGTGTGCACGGTCGGCACCAGCTCCTCGTGGAACCACATGGACAGCAAGGACTGGCTGCCGGGCCAGGCCGCCATCGCGACGCCTGCGTCGTGCGCCAGCTCGCAGGTCGTCAGCCCGGTGCGGTACGCGTCGTGGAAGATCCGGTCCAGCCGGCCGAACGCCTCCTCGTCGACCGCCCGGCCGAGCACCTCGGCGTAGTAGTCGGCGATCGGGCGGCGGAACCGCACCCGGTGCTCGTCGGCGGTCACGGCGGGCCCGCCGACGCTGGCGAAGGCGGCGTTGGTGCAGGCGACCACCAGGCTCAGGTCGTTGAGCAGGGTGCCGTTCCAGTCCCACACCAGGTGGTTGCGCGCAGGCGTCATGGCAGCACCATAGCGCCCGGCACTACAGCTGCGGCGTGGTCAGGTCCCGCAGCAGCCGCTCCTCCTCCACCCGCCAGTAGCCGTGCTCCTTGCCGTCGAGCAGCACCACGGGCAGCCGGTCGCCGTACTCGCGTTCCAGCTCGATGTCGTCGGTGACGTCCTTCTCGGTCCACCGGTCCCCGGTGACCGCCACCACCCGGTCCAGCGCCAGCTTCGCCTCGTCGCAGAGGTGGCAGCCGGGGCGGGTGATCAGGGTGAGTCGGGGCTCACGCATCGGTCTCCTCCGTCGTGCTGGCGCCGGCCGGGGCCGGCGGGCGGGTCTCCGGCGACGCCGCCGGGGACGGCACCGGGGACGCCGGGGACGACGCCGTCCGGAGCAGGGTCTTGCGCACCTTGCCGATCACCGAGTGCGGCAACTCGTCGACGAACTCGACGGCGGTCGGGCACTTGAACCGGGCCAGGTTGCGGGCGCAGTGGGCGAGCAGCTCCTCACCGGTCACCGGACGCCCCGGCGCCGGCACCACGTACGCCCGGACAGTCTCGCCGGTCCGCGGGTGCGGCACACCCAGTACCGCCGACTCGGCCACCCCCGGGTGCGCGGAGAGCACCAGCTCGACCTCGTGCGGGTACACGTTGAACCCGTTGACTCCGATCAGCTCGCCGATCCGGTCGACCAGGAAGAGGTCGCCGTCGGAGTCGGCGTACGCCACGTCGCCGGTGGGCCACCAGCCGTCGGCGTCCGGGCCGCCCCGGCCGTCCGGCCAGTAGCCGGCGAAGACGTTCGCCCCGCGCACCACGACCTGGCCCGGGTCGGTGCCGGGCGTGACGTCGGAGAGGTCCAGCTCGTCGGCGTCGTCCTCCGGCTCGGCCACCCCGTCGCGCCACAGGTCGGCCCCGTCCGTCCCGACCAGCCGCAACTCGACGCCGGGCAGCGGCCGGCCGATCGAGCCGGGCTTGGGCTCCCCGCCGACCAGGGTGGAGGTGAGCACCGGCGCGGTCTCGGTGAGGCCGTACCCGACGTGCACCGGGCGGCCGGCGACCTCGGCGAAGCGCGCCGCGACGGCCGGCTCCAGCGGCGCCGCGCCGCAGACCACGGCCCGGACCGACGCCATCGCCGCGGCGAGGGCGGCGGCGTCCGCCGTGGACCAGGCGGCCACCATCGACGGTACGCCGACCAGCACGGTGACCCGGTGCCGGGCGATCACGGCCAGCCCCGCGTCGGCGCCGAGGTCGTCGACGAGCACCCCGGTAGCGCCATGGTGGACGACCGCGCCGAGCCCCGCGTTCAGCCCGTACGCGTGGAACAGCGGCAGCGCCAGCAGCACGGTGTCGTCCGGGCCGACGACGGGCGGGTCGATGCGGCCGACCTGCTCGTGGTTGGCCGCCAGCGCCCGGTGCGTCAGCATCGCGCCCTTGGGCCGCCCCTCGGTGCCGGAGGTGTAGAGCAGCAGCGCCAGGTCGTCGCCGCCCCGGTCGGGGAACGGCTGACCGGCGTCGGCCACCGGCGGCGCGGTGTGCACGGCGGCGAGCGCGGGCAGATCCCCGGCGGCGTCGGCGACCAGGTCGCGTACCCGCTCGGTGCCGATCAGCACCGAGGCGCCGGAGTCGGCCAGCACGTGCCGCAGCTCGGGGGCGGTGAGGCCGGGGTTGACCGGCACCGCGACCAGCCCGGCGCGCAGCGCGGCCAGGCAGCTCACCACGAAGTCCGGCGAGTTGCCGAGCGCGACGGCGATCCGGGGCGGGTGCGGGTCCGCGGAGCCCGGCGTCGGGCCGGGCCCGGCGGGTCGCGCCCCGGCCAGGGCCGCCAGGGCGTGGGCGGTGGCCGTCACCGACGCGTCCAGTTCGGACCAGGTGACGGTCCGCCCGCGCCAGTGCAGCGCGGGTCGGTCGCCGTGGGCGACGGCCGCCCGGTGGAGCCGCTCGACGAGGGTCGAGGCGGAGCTGTCGGTTGCGTCCTGCACGGTGGCTGAGTCTGGCACAGCGCGGGGCCTGTGGGCCATGCCCGCCGGAGGCCGAAGGGGACACCCCGGTCGGCGGCAACGGCGGCCCGGACAAGTCCCGCCGACGGGACGACCGGTGGGCGCGGGCGGGACGCGACCGGTCCCGTCCACAGGACACGCCGGGACCCGCCGGACGTCCCGGGCGGTCCTGGATCGACACCCGCGCCACCGTGCCACCCACGCCCCGGGACCCGCCCGCTGACCTGGAATTTCTTTCGTAACCACGAGGTAATCCGAAAGTCAACCGCACACGACGGACAACCGGTCCGCCAGGTGTGCGGCGCGGCGGGAAATACTTCCGCCCTGTGTAACGGACTTGCCACGCGTGGGTGACGTTGGCCCTATCATCACTCGGGTCGGCTCACCCCATTTGCCGTGAGTCGACACCCCTCAGCCCGAGGAGGCCCCCGTGCCTGTGAGCGCATTGGACCAGCACCTCAAGGGGATCTGCCGCCCGTCGGCACACCCCGAGCCAGCCCTGCCCGGCCCAGCCGGCCGGGCCACGACGGCGACGCGCCGACCGGCGTGGTCGGCCGGCGGGACGGAGGCGGCGCGGTGACCACCTTCGGATACGCGGAACGGCCGGCCGGCCTGACCAACCCGGTGATCCGCGGCCAGCTCAACGAACGGCCCGCCGCCCGTGGTCCGCTCGACGACACGGGCAGCCTCGCCGTCCGGGGGGAGGGCACGTCGAGCCGGACCCGCAGCCGGCCACACCAGAACGAACCGCCGCCCCGCTCCGCGACACCGGGCGGCAACGCCAAGTCGGCCGGCGGCCGGGTCGCCGTCCCCCGGCCCACCATGCCGGCGCAGGGTCGCCGCACCACGGAACCGGCCAAGGCGCCCGACGAGTCGGGCGCGGAGACGGCGGTGCTCCCGGCGGTGCCGGCCGCCGCCACGCCGGTCAACACCTCGACGGGCTTTCCCAGCCGGCCCGACCCGTCCGACCCCGCGACCGAGGTCTGGGGGCTGGTCGAGCGGGCCCAGGCCGGCGAGTCCGAGGCGTTCGGGCTGATCTACGACCGGTACGTCGACACGGTGTTCCGGTTCGTCTACTTCCGGGTGGGCAACCGGCAACTCGCCGAGGACCTCACCTCCGACACCTTCCTGCGCGCCCTCAAGCGGATCGGCAGCTTCACCTGGCAGGGGCGCGACCTGGGCGCCTGGCTCGTCACCATCGCCCGGAACCTGGTGGCGGACCACTTCAAGTCCGGCCGCTACCGGCTGGAGGTCACCACCGGGGACGTGCTGGACGCCGACCGCGAGGACCGGGGCCCGGAGGGCAGCCCGGAGGCGGCGGTCGTCGAGCACATCACCAACGTGGCCCTGCTCAGCGCCGTCAAGCAGCTCAACCCGGAGCAGCAGGAGTGCATCGTGCTCCGCTTCCTGCAGGGCTTCTCCGTGGCCGAGACGGCCCGCACGATGGGCAAGAACGAAGGCGCGATCAAGGCGCTCCAGTACCGCGCGGTACGAGCGCTGGCCCGGCTGCTGCCGGACGGTTTCCAACCGTAGTCCCGGACAGAAGGAACGCCGTGCATCGATGCGATGTACGCGCAGGTCCCTGGCGTCGCGACCCCGTGACAGCGATCACTTTCCGTGATTTCGCCTCCGCCGGCCCCGTAACCCAGGTCCGGTGCGGACCGTTTCTCCGGGTGCGACCGGTGGTAGCCCCGGCATCCCCCGGGCCCCCGAGGTCCGGCAGCGCGGCCGGCCACGACCTTCGTCCGTGGTGTCCCGCCGTCACCGGTCGCTGTCGAAGACAGCGGCCGACCGGCCGCGACCAGCGAGAGGAGGTGCCCGCGGTGGACAGCAACCTCTTCTCCCGTCGGCGCGCGGAGCGCTTCGCGCAGCTTCTCGACGAGGCCAACGGGGGCCGGCGACACCACGTCCGTTCCCGGGCCGACGACCAGTTGGCCATGCTCGTCGCGGTGGGTCAGCGGCTGCCCGCCGCCCCGCCCGCCGTGGAGGTGGACCCTGAGTTCCGCACCGGACTGCGGGCCATGCTCCTGGCCACGGCCGAACGCGAGGGCATCGGTGCCCCGGCCGCCGTCACCACCGAGCCGTCGTCCCGGCGCTCCGCCGACGCCGGCCGCAACCGGCTGCTGCCGGCGGTGACCGCCCGCCGGGCCCGCGCCCGGGGCGCCATCCTGGTCGGCGTCGCGGCCGGCGCCGTCGCCCTCTCGGGCATCTCGGCCGCCAGCGAGAACGCCGTCCCCGGTGACGCGCTGTACGGCATGAAGCGCTCCACCGAACGCGCCCAGCTCGCGCTGGCCAGTTCCGACGTCAGCCGGGGCCAACTGTTCCTGGACTTCGCCCGCACCCGGCTCGCCGAGGCGGCCGCGCTGCGCGGCAACGAGGACGGCTTCAGCGCGGTGCTGGACGACATGGACGCCGACACCCGCCAGGGCGTACGCCTGCTGACCACCGCCGCGACGCAGCGCTCGGACCCGGCGGCGCTGGACGCGGTCAACTCCTTCCTCACCGGCCAGCGCCGGGCGGTCGGCGGGCTCCTCGACGACGCCAGCCGGGCCGAACGCGAACGGACCCGCCGCTCGCTCGCCCTGCTCGACACGGCCCGCAAGCGCTCCGACGCGCTGCGCGAGGCGATCGCCTGCGGCGGGCCCGCACCCGTCGGCAGCGACGCCCTCGGCCCGGCCCCGGCCACCTGCCCAGGCGACCGCTGACCCGGCCTCGGCCGGATCCGGCCGAGACGTCCACGCCACAGTTCTCCCCATGGGCGGCCGTCCGCCACGCGCGCCCGGCTACCCTCGCGGAAGCACACGTCGCGCCGGTCGAGCGGAGGGAGGTCGCGTGGTCCGCAGCCGCAAGGTGACCGTCAGCACTGACGCCCACGGCCACACCGCCGGCTGGGCGGAAACCGACTTCGCGCCCCTCGCTCCCCCGGCACCCGATCCGACCGCGGCGGCCTTCTTCGACGTCGACAACACGATGATGCGGGGCGCGTCGATCTACTGGTTCGCCCGGGGCCTCGCCGCGCGCGACTACTTCACCACCGCGGACCTGGCCCGGTTCGCCTGGCAGCAGCTGCGGTTCCGGCTGCTCGCCACCGAGCACGCCGGCGACATGTCGCAGGCCAAGGAGGCCGCCCTCGCCTTCGTCGAGGGCTGGCGGGTGGACGACGTGGAGCGCCTCGCGGAGGAGATCTTCGACGAGCTGATGGCGCCCCGGATCTGGGCCGGCACCCGCCAGCTCGCCCAGCGCCACCTGGACGCCGGCGAGCGGGTCTGGCTGGTCAGCGCCGCGCCCGTGGAGATCGGCCGGGTGATCGCCGCGCGGCTGGGCCTGACCGGCGCGGTCGGCACGGTCGCCGAGATCGTCGACGGCGCGTACACCGGCCGGCTGGTCGGCGACCTGATGCACGGCCCTGCCAAGGCGGAGGCGGTCACCCAGCTCGCCGCGGTCGAAGGGCTGGACCTGCGCCGCTGCACCGCCTACAGCGACTCGTGCAACGACCTGCCGATGCTCTCCATGGTGGGTCGGGGCGTGGCGGTGAACCCGGACGCAGCCCTGTTCAAGGAGGCCCGGCAGCGTGGTTGGGACGTCCGCGACTTCCGCACCGGCCGCCGCGCCGTCAAGATCGCCGTACCGTCCACCGCGGCGGCCGGCCTGGTCGCCGGGGCTGTCGGCGCGGGGCTGGCGCTGCACCGGCGCCGCCGCGACGGCTGACGGCACCAGCCGGCCGCGCCGTCAGCGGCACCGGCCGCCCGCGCCCTCAGCGACGCGGGCCGGCCGCATCCGTCAGGGGCCGAACGGGTCCGGGCGCCGCTCCAGCAGCTGGTGCAGGGTCTGCTGGATGGTCTCCCGCACCTGGTCCGCGAGGTTGAACACGACCAGCGGGTCGTCGGCGGAGTCGGTCAGGTGCGCGGTGGGGATCGGCGGGCAGAACTCGATCAGCCATTTGCTCGGCAGCGGCACCATGCCGAGCGGTCCCAGCAGGGGGAACGTGGGCGTGACCGGGAAGTAGGGCAGCTTGAGCAGCCGCGCCAGGGGCTTGATGTCGGCGAGCATCGGATAGGTCTCCTCGCCGCCGACGATGGCGACCGGCACGATCGGGGTGCCCGTGCGCAGCGCCGCCGAGACGAAGCCGCCCCGGCCGAAGCGTTGCAGCTTGTAGCGCTCGGAGTAGAGCTTGCCGATGCCCTTGAAGCCTTCGGGGAAGACGCCGACCAGCTCGCCGTTGCCGAGCAGCCGCTCCGCGTCCGGGTTGCAGGCGACCGTACCGCCGGTCTTGCGGGCCAGCTCGGAGACCACCGGCATCCGGAAGACCAGGTCGGCGCCGAGCAGCCGCAGGTAGCGGCGGGCCGGGTGCTGGTCGTGCAGCGCCGCCGAGAGGATCAGCGCGTCCAGCGCCACGGTGCCCGAGTGGTTGCCGACCACCAGGCCGGCACCCTCGGTGGGCACGTGCTCCAGGCCGGTGACCTCGGTGCGGAACCAGTCGCGGTAGAGCATCCGCAGCAGCGGGTGGAAGACCGCGTCGGTGATCTCGGGATCGAAGCCGAACTCGTCGACCTCGTAGTCGCCGGAGAGCCGACGACGCAGGAACGCCAGGCCCTTGGCGACCTTGCGGTCCCAGTGGTCGCCGGGCCGGTCCGGCACCGCCGGCCCACCGGCGGTGGCCGGTGCCGCCCCGTTCGGTCCCGTGCCGCCCGGCGCCCGGTCCGCCACGACGGCGGCCGGCTCGTCGGTAGCCGCCGGGTCGGGCTCGTCGGCGGTGGCCGGCGCGTCGTGCGCGGCCGGCTCGTCGGTGGCGGACGTGTCGGGCTCGTCGGGCGTGCCGCGATGGTGTCCGTTCGCCCGCGCGGGCTCCGCGTCCGGCGCGGCCACGGTCAGCGGTACGTCGTAGCGGCCGTCGCGCCGCTCCTCCGGCTCGTTCACGAGCCCTCCCGCACGGCAGCCCGGACCTGCCGGATCCCGTCCAGCACGAGCTGCTCCGCGACGGCCAACTGGTCCCGGTTCACGACGACACCGCCGTAGTGGGCGCGGATGAAGTCGTCGAAGGCGGCGGCGGTGGAGCGGGGCGTGAAGCCGTACTCCCGCTCCAGTCGGCTGGTGTCGACGACCCGGCCGTGCACGAAGAGGTCGACCTGGTCCAGGCCGTAGCGGCCGAAGCCGAGGTTGCGGGCGACCGCGGCGGCGCTGGAGAGGCCGGGCTCCAGCACCGGCACGGCCACCCGGCCGGCCCGCCGGATCGCCTGCGACAGGGAGAGCACGCCCGGCCCGGCCACGTTGTACGTCCCCGGATGGTCCTCGACGATCGACCGGTGCAGCACCTCCAGCGCGTCGTCGAAGTGCAGGAACTGCAACCGGGGGTCCCGCCCGAACACGGTGGGCACCACCGGCCGGGAGAAGTAGCGGGTGAGGGTGGTGTCGGCGGTCGAGCCGATGAACGGCGCGAAGCGCAGCACGGTCGCGGTGACGTCGGGCCGCCGGCGGCGGAAGCCGCGGACGTACCCCTCGATGTCCAGGATGTCGCGGCCGAACCCGCCGCGCGGCACCTCGCGCGGCTCGGTCTCCTCGGTGAACACGGCCGGGTCGCGGAAGGACGCCCCGTAGGCGGCCGTCGAGGAGCGGACCACGAGCTTGCGCAGGCGGGGGGCGCGCTGGCAGGCGGCGAGGAGCTGCATCGTGCCGATGACGTTCTGTTCCTTCATCGCCGAGCGGCCGCCGTGCTGCGGGTCCGGCGAGGTCACCAGCGCGAGGTGGACCACCGCGTCGACGTCGAGGTCGGCGAGGAGGCCGCCGAGCGAGCCGGCGTCGATGCGGACGCGCTCGACCCGGTCGAGCAGGTCGGAGAACTCGGCGCCGGGCTCGGGCTGGTCCACGCCGATGACCCGCTCGATGCGGGGGTCGGCCGCGAGCCGGGCCGCGACGTGCGCGCCGAGGTAGCGGCTGACCCCGGTGACGACGACGACCCCCGGGGCACCTGTGGTGCCACCGGGGGTCATGTCGCGCACCTTCCCCGGCAGGAGGGATCGAACCGGGACATCCGCGGCGTGATCACCTGAGCCTCCGAGGGTCGACAGTTGGCAAGTGACGACGGGAGCCGGGTCGGGACCCGGCCCCGGTCACTTGCCGAGACGGCGACGCTGGACGCGGGTCTTGCGCAGCAGCTTGCGGTGCTTCTTCTTAGCCATGCGCTTGCGGCGCTTCTTGACCACCGAGCCCATACGAAAGCCTTTCGATGCAACGTGCGGGGCGACCGGATGACGCCACGGTGTGGCGTCGGCGACCGCTTGCGGACAACGGACCGGGCCAGCGGGGTAAGCGGCAGGGCGCACCTGCGGTCACGGTCGGGGTCCAGGGTAGCCGGAGAGCGTCAGCAGGACCAACGCGCCCCCGTCGATGCCCGTTACGTCGTGCTCCGACGACGGCCCGCGGGAGGGTCAGGCGGTTTCCTGAAAGGCGCCCCGCAGGTATTCGTGCACCGCGTGTTCGGGCACCCGGAACGACCGGCCGACCCGGACCGCGGTGAGCTCACCGCTGTGCACCAGGCGGTAGACCGTCATCTTCGACACCCGCATCACCGTCGCCACCTCGGCGACGGTGAGGAACTTGACCTCCGACAGCCGTCCGTCGGACTGCGACCCGGCCATGGCTCACCGACCAATCCCATGCCCGGCGCGTGCCACCGGACGGGTTCGTCCCGCCCGGACCGGCGACGCGCGTGTTACCAGTACGGTAGCGGGACGGCTGTGACCGGCGCGATCCCTTCGTACAACTGATCATGATTCTCGCCGGTGTCCACCCGACCGGTCGGTTCGTTGTCGAACCTGTTGCGCCCGGCGTCCGATCGGTCCCTGTCCGGGACACGCCGTCCGGGTCCGGGGCGGTCGGGACGCTGCCCGACGCACGTGGACGCCGCGACGGTCGGAGCCGGGCCGCCGCGCGGAAGGCGTCCGGTGGCTCCGGCGGCGCCACCGGAGCCACCGGACGGGTGCCCCGGGCCGCTTCCGGACGCGGACCGGGGCTCCGCGCTGGGAGCGGGCACCAGTGTGTCAGGTCGCCCCGCGCGGCCCGACAGCGGTCGATCATGAATGTCGGGGACCGCCCGGACCGGCGCCGACGGGGGCCACGGCGCCGCCCGGCCCGTCAGCCCACCACGGCCCGTCAGCCGACCACGGCCCGTCAGCCGACCACGGCCCGGACGTACCCGACGCACTCGTCGTGCAGGGCGGACCAGGGTTCGCCGAGGACCCGCTCGGCCGCCTGGTCCACCGGCGTGCGCTCGTGCACCACGGCCGCGAAGAAGGCGAGCAGCCGCTCCGGGCCGAACCGGTCGACCAGGTGCCGGACCGCCAGGTAGGAGATGCCGTAGCTGCCGCTGACCCGGTCGGCCGGGGCGTCGTCGGCCGGGCTGAGGCTGTCGAGCCGGCCGTCCCAGCCGCCGCCGAGCAGGCGCCGCACCTCGTCGAGTCCCGCGTACCGGTCGATCGGCTCGCCGTCGGCGCCCGCGTACTCGGCCAGCCCCTCCACCAGCCACCAGGTGCCCTCGCCCGGGTAGCCCCGCTCCGGCAGGGACGCGGCGTGGGTCAGCTCGTGCCGGAGCAGGTCGTCCACCCCGCCGGCGACGAGCCCGTCGGCGTTGAGCACCACCTCGTGGTGGCCCCCGCCGACCGTGACCGCGTACCCGCCCGTCCACTTCGGCCGGCCGCCGCCGTACCAGCGCTGCCACTCGCCCCGGCCCGCGTAGAAGATCCGGTACCGGTCCGGCGTGCGGCCGCCCACGGCGTACGTGTCGGCGACCCGGGCGGCGGCCTCCGCCTGGGCCAGCAGGTCGGGCAGTTCCTTGCGCAGGGCCGGAGTGGTGGCCACGAGCGTACGCCGACCGACGGCCACGGCCAGTTCGCTGACCTCCCAGGGCCGGGTGCCGGTCTCGGCGGACCGGGACGGCTCCACGGCGAGCAGCCGGGGGCGCTCCCCCGCCCGCCACCGGGTGCCGGTCAGCACGCGGCTGGTGCGGCAGTCCGGCGTGACGAAGCAGTAGCGGAACTCGACGAGCAACCGCCACTCGCCCGGCCGGCCCTCGACCGGCGTGGGCAGGCCGTTGGCGACGGCCTGCCAGGCGGTCACCCGCAGCGCGCGCAGCGCGGCGTACCGGCGGCGCAGGTCCGGATGCGCGACCGGCTCCGCGACCGCCAGGAACCCGGCGCGGTCCCCGCCGAGCAGGGCGGCGGACTGCCGGGCCAGTTCGGCCGTCATCCGCTCGCCGAGCCGGCGGGCGGCGGCGGTGGCGGGGTCGTCGGCCGGTGCGGCGGACGCCCCCGGGGCCGGCGGGTCACCGGCACGCACCAGGCCGGCCACCAGCGCCGCGGGCAGGCCACAGGCCAGCAGCAGTACGACCGCCGCCAGCGCCACCCCGAGCGGCCGGATCCGCCGCGACGGCCGCACGGTGCCCGCCGCCACCGGAAGGGCCGGCGCGGCGGGCTCGACCGTCCCGGCGGGGCCAGCGGGCTCGGCCCTCCCAGTGGGCGCGGCTTCCTCGGCGGGCTCGGCCCCCTCTACGGACGCGGTCCGCTCGGCGGGGCCAGCCGGCTCCGCCCTCTCGGCGGGCTCGGCCTCGACCTCGGACTCGGTCTCGACAATGGACTCGACGCCGTCAGCCGGCTCGGCCTCGACCGTGGGCCCGGCCCCGTCAGTTGGTTTGGCGCCGTCAGCCGGTCCGGCCTCGGCAGCGGGCTCGGCGCCGTCAACGGGCCCGGCCTCTTCTGTCGCGGCGGCGGGCGTGCCGTCCGTCACCGGTCGGCCGTCCGTTCCGGGCTGCCCGTCAGTCACCCGCCGAAGGGTACGACCATCGGGCCGGCCCGGCGACCACGGCCCGGCGAGCCACGCCGCCTGACAGCCCGGAGCGCGGCGGCAAGCGGCGGCACGGCGACGGCACCCACCCCGGCCGGGCATCGCCGCGTCCAGCCCCACCGGCCGCCGACGGCCGGCTCCAGCGGGAAGGGCGGCGGCTAACCCAGGGCCGTCAGCTGCGGTCCGCGCGGGGCCAGGACCGGAACGCGCCGTCCAGCGCGGCGACCAGGTTGTCGAACGTGGCGCCGACGGCGCGGGGCATGCCGAAGCCGCCGGCCGCCTCCAGCGAGACGAACCCGTGCAGGGTGCTGCGCAGCATCCGGGTCGCGTCGACGGCGTCGTCGCCGTCGAGCCCGTAGCCCCGCAGGGTGGCCCGGATCGCCCCGACGGCCCGCTCGCCGGCGGCGACGTGCTCCGGGTCGGCCGGGTCCGGCACCCGCTGGGTGGCCGGGTAGCGACCGGGGTGCCGGTGCGCGTACGCCCGGTAGGCGGCGGCGACGGCCCGCAGCGCGTCCCCGCCGGCCCGGCCCGCGGCGGCGGCGGTCAGTTCGTCGGCGAGCTCGGCGGTGGCCAGCGCGGAGAGCTTCTGGGCGAGCGCGTCGGCCCCTCGCACGTGCTTGTAGAGGCTCGGCAGCGCGACGCCGAGCCGGTTGGCCAGCGCGGCGAGGGTGAGCTGGTCGGCGCCGACCTCGTCGGCCAGCCGGGCCGCCTCGCGCACCACGCTCGCCTGGGTCAGCCCGGCCCTAGGCACCGGTGACCGCCAGGAACTCGACGAGCTGGGCGGCGGTGCGCGCCGGCTGGTCGGCGTGCGGGTAGTGGCCGGAGTCGTCGATCATCCGTGCCTCGGCCGTGGCGAAGAGCCGGCGGGCCGCCCGTGCCCCGGCACCCGGGTCGCGGAAGTCCGGGTCCTTCGTGCCCATCAGCACCAGCACCGGCTGCCGGACCTCGCGCACCCGCGCGGTCCAGTGCGGGTCGGCCGGCGCGATCACGCCGCGCATCGCCGCCATCCGGCCGGGCTCGCGCAGGGTGGCGACCATCGCCTTGCGGTACGCGGCGTCGTCGGCCGGCCGATCGCACGGGAAGAGCGTGCGGTGGAAGAGCCCGAACAGCCGGGGGCTGCGCAGCACGGCGGCCAGGGCCACCCGCAGGAACGGGTTGAGCTTCGGCTCCTCGGCGAACGGGGCGAGCTGGACGACGCCGTCGACCAGTGCGGGATCGTCGGCGGCGGCGAAGACCACTGCCGCCGCGCTGGACGAGCTGCCGACGAGGGTGGCCGGTCCGCCGCCGAGGTCGCGGACCACCGCGAGCAGGTCGGCACCGACCTCCGCCGGGGCGTACGACGGCCAGCCGGCGCTGGACGCGCCGTGCCCCCGGACGTCCACCGCCGCCACCCGGTGCCCGGCCGCGACGAGCAGCGGGACCAGGTGGCGGAAGGAGCCCCGGTTCTCGCCCATGCCGTGCGAGAGGACGACGAGCGGCCCCTGCCCGTGCACCTCGTAGGCGATCCGCCCGCCGTCCCGCTCCACGTAGCTAACTGTCATAACTGTAAAGCTAATGCAATTAGCCAACGCCGTCAAGGGCTGACCGCACCAGGTCGCACGAACTCGTCCGGGAACGGGAACGGGCCGGCGGGACGAGGGTCTCCGCCGGCCCGTACTGGGACCGCTGGGGGGTGACGGTGGCCGATCCGGACGGCTACCGCCTGGTGCTGAGCACCCGGGGCTGGTCGAACGGCTGACCTACTTCTTCGACAGCACGGCCCGGCCGAAGAACATCAGGTTGGCCGGGCGCTCGGCGAGCCGGCGCATCAGGTAGCCGTACCAGTCCTCGCCGTAGGGCAGGTAGGTGCGCACGGTGTAGCCCTCGCCGGCCAGCCGGGCCTGCTCCTCGGGGCGGATGCCGTAGAGCATCTGGAACTCGAAGCGCTCGGGGCCACGGTCGAACCAGCGGGCCCGGTCCTCCCCGATGGCGATCAGGCGGGGGTCGTGGGTGGCCAGCATCGGGTAGCCGTCGCCGGACATGAGGATGTTCATGCACCGCACGTAGGACTTGTCCACCTCGCGCGCGGACTGGTAGGCCACCGACTCCGGCTCCTTGTACGCGCCCTTGCACAGCCGGACCCGGGAACCGGCCGTGGCCAGCTCGCGGCAGTCCGACTCCGTCCGCCGCAGGTACGCCTGGAGCACGGCCCCGGTCGACGGGTGGTCCTTGCGCAGCTTGGCGAGGATGTCGAGCGTCGAGTCGGTGGTGGTGTGGTCCTCCATGTCCAGGGTGACCGTGGTGCCCGCCTCCTCGGCGGCGGCGCAGATCGCCCGCGCGTTGTCGTAGGCGAGCTGCTCGTCGAACATCTGGCCCAGCGCCGACAGCTTGACGCTCACCTCGGCGGCCGGCGTGAGCCCCGCCTCGGCGAGCCGCCGGAGCAGCCCGACGTACTCGTCGCGGGTGGCGGTGGCCTGCTCGGGGGTGACGGTGTCCTCGCCGAGGTTGTCGAGGGTGACCGCGAGACCGTCGTCGACGAGTTCGCGGGTCGCGCGCAACGCGTCGTCGGTCTTGGCGCCGGCGACGAACCGGCGGACGAGGTCCCGCGTGAACGGGGCCGTCGCGACGAGCCGCTCGACCTGGGGTGACCGGGAGGCGGCGAGGATGACGGTACGGAGCATGGACCGAGCGTAACGCCCGCCGGTGGCCCCGCGCGGGGCAGCGGGCGCAGCCTCGGTCGCCAGGTCCCAACACCGTCACAGGCACCGACCGGGGGCGGACGGCGGTGGCCCCCATCGGTTACAACGATGACGTGGAACAACGCCCCCGCCGCCGGCTCCGGTCGGCCTCCGTGCAGCTCGGCGCGCTCACCGTCCTCGCGCTCACCCTCTCCGGCTGCAACATGTCCTCGGACGACGACGATGACGACTGCGCCCTCGGCCCCGTGGGCGGCGGCGAGACGGTGGCCCTGGCGCTGCGGGCGCCCACGGTGACCGCCGGGCGCACCGCGCCGGAGCCGGCCGCCGCGGCGGTGCCCGACCGGGGCGGCTTCGGCACCCACCTCGCCTCCTGCGGCGGCTGAGGTGCGCCGGGAGTCGGTCACCCCCCGCCCGGACTGGGACGCCACGATCCGCTCCCAGGGCCTGGTGTACGTCGACACCGAGCTGCCCGACGGCGGCATCATGTCGTACTGGGACGAGACCGCCGCGTACGCGTTCGAGCTGGACGAGGTGCTGCGGCTGGAGAAGGCGACCGAGGAGCTGCACCGGATGTCGGTCGCCGCGGCCGAGCACGTCGTCGCGCGCAACCGCTACGCCGAGTTCGGCATCCCCGCCTGGGCGGCCGAGGCCGTGGCCCGGTCGCTGCGCGAGGCGCCGCCCACCCTCTACGGGCGCTTCGACCTCGCCTACGACGGCAGCTGGCCGCCGAAGATGCTGGAATACAACGCCGACACCCCCACCGCGCTGGTCGAGGCGAGCATCATCCAGTGGTACTGGCTGGAGCACACCCGGCCGGAGCTGGACCAGTGGAACAGCCTGCACGAGCGCCTCGTCGAGGCCTGGGCGAAGATCGGCGCGGGGCTGCACGACCGCCGGGTGCACGTGCTCTGGTCCAACGAGGAGGAGTCCGGCGAGGACCACATGACCGCCGGCTACCTCGCCGAGACCGCCCGCCAGGCCGGGCTGGAGGTCACGCTCCAGCCGATCCAGCGGCTCGGCTGGGACGGCCGCCGCTTCGTCGACGCGGCCGACCAGCCGGTCACCACCTGCTTCAAGCTCTACCCCTGGGAGTGGATGCTCGCCGAGCCGTACGGGCCGCTGGCGCTGGAGCCGGGCACCCCGACGACCTGGATCGAGCCGGCGTGGAAGCTGCTGCTGTCGAACAAGGCGCTGCTCGCCGTGCTCTGGGAGCTCTACCCGGGCCACGAGCTGCTGCTGCCCGCGTACCTCGACTCGCCGCGCGGCATGACCGAGTACGTGGCCAAGCCGCTGCTCGGCCGCGAGGGCGGCTCGGTGCGGATCGTCACCGGCGACACCGAGATCACCAACCCGGGGATCTACGGCGACGAGGGCTGGTGCTACCAGGAGTTCCGGGCGCTGCCGGAGTTCGCCGGCAACCGGATGGTGCTGGGCAGCTGGATCGTCGACGGCGAGTCGGCCGGGGTGGGGGTGCGGGAGAGCGCGAGCCTCATCACCGACGGCTACGCGCGGTTCCTGCCGCACTACATCGACGCGCCACGGGTCCCCTGAGTCGTCTACGGTTGTGGGCGTGAACTTCGACGCGTACGCCCGGACCGGCGTTGACCTCGTCAACGCCCGCCTGGACGACCTCGACGACCTCCGGGCCCTCTTCCCCGACGACAACGCGTGGATGCGCGACGAGGTGGCGGAACGGGACCTCGCGACATTCCGGCGGGCGCAGAAGCGCTTGCGCGACGTCTTCGAGTACGGCACATCCGGGCGGGACGCCCAGGCGGTGACCGAGCTCAACGCGCTGCTGGAGGCGTTCCCGGTGCAGCCCCGCATCTCCGGGCACGACTCCAGCGACTGGCACATGCACGTGACCAGCCGGGGCGCCTCGGTGAGTGCCGAATACCTGGCCGGCGCCGCCTGGGGGCTGTCGGTATGGCTCTGCGAGTACGGCAGCGCCCGGTTCGGGGTGTGTGCCGACGACCGCTGCGGCAACGTCTACCTGGACACCTCGTCCAACTGCTGCCGGCGGTTCTGCTCGGAACGCTGCGCCACCCGCTCGCACGTGGCCGCCCACCGCGCCCGCAAGCGCGCGGCCATCGGCGAGCAGGCCAGCGTGAGCAGCAAGGAATCGCTCAGCACGACCGTCTGACGCCGTGCCCGGCCGGCGCGAGGGCGCCGGCCGGGCGCGGCGCGGCGGCCCTCCGGGCGTCCACCGGGCACGGCGCGGCCTTCAGACGCCTACCCGGCACGGCGCGGCGTTCAGGCGTCGACCGGGGACGGGGTGCCGAGGTGCTGGCGGGCGAACGCCAGCGACTCCCGCAGGTCGGCCTCCCGCACGGCGCGGCTCTTCGCGCCCCGGGTGGTGACCTCCACGGCGACCGAGCCGGTGAAGCCGCGCCCGGCCAGCGAGGAGAGCAGCTCGCCGCAGGGCTGGGTGCCGCGCCCCGGCACCAGGTGCTCGTCGCGGCCCTCGCCGGTGCCGTCGCCGAGGTGCACGTGGGCCAGGTTGGCCCCCATCCGGTCGGCCATCGCCAGCGAGTCGGTGTGCGAGGCGGCGCAGTGCGACAGGTCGAGCGTGTAGGAGTCGTACCCCGTCTCGGTCGGGTCCCAGCCCGGGACGTACGGCACGAACTGCCGCCCCGCCATCCGGACCGGGTACATGTTCTCGACCGGGAAGCGCAGGTCGGGGTGGTCGGCGGCGATCGCGGCGAGCCCGTCGGCGAAGTTGCGCGCGTAGTCCCGCTGCCAGGTGAACGGCGGGTGCACCACCACGGTGGGCGCCCCGAGCGTCGCCGCCAGCTCCGCGGAGCGGCGCAGCCGCTCCCACGGGTCGGGGCTCCACACCCGCTGCGTGACCAGCAGGCAGGGCGCGTGGACGGAGAGCACCGGGACGCCGTAGTGCTCGGCGAGCCCGCGCAGCGCGCCGGCGTCCTGGCTGACGGCGTCGGTCCAGACCATCACCTCGACGCCGTCGTAGCCGAGCGCGGCGGCCAACTGGAACGCCGCCGCGGTCCGCTCAGGGAAGACCGAGGACGTGGACAGGAGCACGGGGACGCGGGAAGTCACACCATCGAGGGTAGCCGGGGTCCATCGACACCTCGTGACGAGAGACCGCAAACCGCCCAGATCACACTGCTTTCCTCTTACACCGGACCCAGCTGGTCCAGGTGGCGCAGGATCACGCCCTCGCGCAGCGCCCAGGGGCAGATGTCCAGCGCGTCCACGTCCAGCTGGCGCAGCACGGCCTCGGCGACCACCGCCCCGGCGAGCAGCTGGTGCGCCCGGCCGGCGCTGACCCCCTCCAGCTCGACGAGCTGGGCCGGCGGGATGTGCCGGATGAACCCGAGCACCTGGCGCAGCCCGGCGCGGGTGAGCCGGCGGGGCGCCCACAGGCCCGCGCCGGAGGGCGCCGCGCCGGCCAGCCGGGCCAGCGTCCGGAACGTCTTCGAGGTGGCCACCGGCCGCTCCCAGCCCACCGCGGTCAGCTGCGCGACGACGGGTTCCAGCAGCCCGTCGACGTACGCCCGCAGCTCGTCGACGGCCTCGGCCGGCGGCGGCGCCGCGCTGTCGGGGGCCACCCGGAGCCGGTCCCGGGTGAGCCGGCCGGCGCCGAGCGGCAGAGAGACCGCCACGGCCGGGTCCTCGTCGATCCCGGCCGCGAGCTCCAGCGAGCCGCCGCCGATGTCCAGCACCAGCAGCCGGCCCGCCGACCAGCCGAACCAGCGCCGCACCGCGAGGAAGGTCAGCCGCGCCTCGTCCGCCCCCGGCAGCACCTCCAGGCGTACGTCGGTCTCGTCGCGCACCCGCGCCAGCACCTCGGCGGCGTTGGTGGCGTCGCGGACGGCGGAGGTGGCGAACGCGATCAGGTCCTCGGCGCCCAGCCCCGCGGCCGCCGCCTTGGCCATGCCGACCGCCTTGACCAGCCCGTCCGCGCCGGCCTCGGTGAGCGCGCCGTCCGGGCCGATCTGCTCGGCCAGCCGCAGCACGACCTTCTCCGAGTGCGCCGGCCAGGGGTGCGCCCCGTGGTGGGCGTCGACCACCAGCAGGTGCACCGTGTTGGAACCGACGTCGAGGACACCCAGTCGCATGCTGAAGACACTAGGGCCAACCGGATTGCGCGGCTCGGCGGACCGGCGGGGGCACCGGGCGTACGCTGGGCCGGGTGACAGGCCAGATCGAACTCCGTGTGCTGGTGGACGACCCGGACGACCCCCGCAGCCGCGAGGTGCCCCTGGACTTTCCCCGGGAGTGGATCGAGTTCGCCGACCCGGCGGACGACGACCATCTCATCCGGGCCGACCTGACGTGGCTGCTCTCCCGCTGGACGTGCGTCTTCGGGCGGGGCTGCCACGGCATCGTCGCCGGTCGGGCCGCCGACGGCTGCTGCTCGCACGGCGCGTTCTTCACCGACTCCGACGACGAGCAGCGGGTCCGGGCCGCGGTCAAGCGGCTGACCCCGGCGACGTGGCAACACTTCCGGCGCGGGTTCAAGAACTGGACCGAGAACGACACGATCGACGGCAAGAACTCCGCCCGGCGTACCGCCACCCAGGAGGCGGACGGGCCGTGCGTCTTCCTCAACGACGCCGGCTTCCCGGGCGGCGCCGGCTGCGCCCTGCACGCGCAGGCGCTGCGCGACGGGGTGCACCCGCTGGAATACAAGCCCGACGTCTGCTGGCAGCTGCCGATCCGCCGCGACCAGGAGTGGGTCAAGCGGCCGGACAACACGAAGGTGCTGGTCTCCACGCTCTCCGAGTTCGACCGGCGGGGCTGGGGCGCCGGCGGGCACGACCTGGACTGGTGGTGCACGTCCTCCACGGACGCGCACGTCGGCAGCGAGCCGATGTACGTCTCCTACGGCCCGGAGCTGACCGCGCTCGTGGGCGCCCCCGCGTACGCGAAGCTGGCCGAGGTGTGCGGGGCGCGCAGGCGGCAGGGCATGGTCGCCCCGCACCCCGCCGACGGCGCCTGACCGACCGACGACGACGGGGCCCGCGCCGCGCGCGGGCCCCGTCGTGCGTACGCCGGTCAGGGCTCGAACTTGTAGCCCAGACCCCGCACGGTGACGATGAAGCGCGGCGCGGACGGCTCCGGCTCGACCTTGGATCGCAGCCGCTTGACGTGCACGTCGAGGGTCTTGGTGTCGCCGACGTAGTCGGCCCCCCAGACCCGGTCGATGAGCTGGCCCCGGGTGAGCACCCGGCCTGCGTTGCGCAGCAGCAGCTCCAGCAGCTCGAACTCCTTGAGCGGCAGCTGGACCGGGGCGCCGTCGACGGTCACCACGTGCCGTTCGATGTCCATCCGGACCGGGCCGGCGGCCAGCGTCGGCCCGCCCGACTCGGCGGCCTCGGCGCTCTGCCGCCGCAGCACCGCCCGGATCCGGGCGACCAGCTCCCGGGGCGAGTACGGCTTGGTCACGTAGTCGTCGGCGCCGATCTCCAGGCCGACCACCTTGTCGATCTCACTGTCCCGGGCGGTGACCATGATGATCGGCACGTGCGAGCGCTGCCGGAGCTGCCGGCACACCTCGGTGCCGGACATCTCGGGCAGCATCAGGTCGAGCAGCACGATGTCGGCGCCGGTCCGGTCGAACTCGGTGAGGGCGTCGGTCCCCGTCGCGGCGACGGACACCTCGAAACCCTCCTTGCGGAGCATGTACGACAGGGCGTCGGAGAACGACTCCTCGTCCTCGACCACCAGTACGCGGCTCAACGGAACTTCCTTTCCATGTGCTGTCAGGCCTGCCGGAGCTCGGCCGGACCGGCCTCGATCCCAGCGGGCGGCGGTGTCGCCAGGCCCTCGTCGGGGGGACGGGTGGGCAGCCGGAGGGTGAACGTCGATCCACCACCAAGAGTGCTCGACACCTCCACCCTTCCGCCATGGTTGCCGGCGATGTGTTTCACGATGGCCAGCCCGAGGCCGGTGCCGCCGGTCGACCGGGACCGGGCCTGGTCGGCCCGGTAGAACCGCTCGAAGATCCGGTCCACGTCGGTCGGGGCGATCCCGATGCCCTGGTCGGCGACGGAGATCTCCACGTGTTCGTCGGCGGCGCGGGCGGTGATCCGGACGGTGGTGTCCTCGCCCGAGTAGTTGACGGCGTTCTCCACCAGGTTCGACACGGCCGTGGCGAGCTGGGTGTCGCTGCCGTGGACGGTCAGGCCCCGTTCGGCGTCGACGGCCACCTCGATCCGGCGGGCGGCGGCGGAGGTGCGGGTCCGGTCGATGACCTCGGCGATGACCCAGTCGATCGCGACCGGCTCCGGGGGCGGCTGCGGCTCGGCGCCCTGGAGGCGGGTCAGCTCCAGCAGTTCCTGCACCAGGCGGCCCAGCCGGGTCGACTCGTGCTGGATGCGCTCGGCGAACCGACGCGCGGCGACCAGGTCCTCGGAGAGGTCGGGCGCGCCCGCCCCGGCGGGCTCGGTGGCGTCCAGCAGCGCCTCGGCGAGGAGTTGCAGGGCCCCGATGGGGGTCTTGAGCTCGTGGCTGACGTTGGCGACGAAGTCGCGGCGGACCCGGGCCAGCCGGTGCGACTCGGTCACGTCCGAGGCCTCGACGGCGATGAAACCCGCCCCGATCCCCATCGCCCGCAGGTGTACCCCGAGCGGGTTCACCCCGGCGTTGTCGCGGCCCCGCGGCAGGTCCAGCTCTATCTCGCGCCGCACGCCGGTGCGGCGCACCTGCCCGGCGAGCGTACGGATCAGCGGGTGGGCGGCGATCGAGCCCTGGGTGGCGCCGGTGCGGAGCAGCCCCATCGCGCGGGCGGCCGGGTTGACCAGGACGGGCAGGTCGTCGGGGTCGAGCACGACCACGCCGGCCCGCAGGGAGTCGATGGTCCGGCGGCCGATGCCGGACTGCGGATCCTCGGCTATCGGGAGCCTCCCGGAGGTGTGGGGGAAGCCGGACCGGCTCCCCGCCCGCGTGGCGCGTTCGCGCAGCGCCGGAACGAGCCGGGGCAGCAGCACCCCGGCGACCAGTCCGACCGCCAGCCCCACGGCCACCGCGACCGTCACCGCCCATTCCACCCGGCGATCGTAGGGTCATTGTTAACCTGGCAACCACCACAAATAGGATGAATCACCTTCGCTTCCGGCAAAGTTCACTCCCGCGTCCGGCGTCGTTCACCGAGGTTCACCTCGGGTCTCCCCGCCCGACCTACCGTGGGCGGCGCACCTGCTCCCGGCCGGTCCGGGGCCGGCGCACCTGCTCCCGGCCGGTCCGGGGCCAGCGACTCTCGCCCGCGCCACGGAGCCGGCGACCGGCGACCGTTGCGCCGGCCCCGGGCGGGGCGACCGACAACCAGCGACCACAGGACGTGACAATGCGCGACGAGTTCCGGGCTGACCTCCAGATCGTCAGCCAACTGCTGGTGGACATGGCGGAAGGGGTCCGGGCCGCGATGCGGCAGGCCACCCACGCCCTGCTCACCGCGGACCGCCGGGCGGCCGAGACGGTGATCGAGCGGGACGCCGAGATCGACGAGCTCTACCGGCACGTCGAGGAGCGGGTCTGCGACCTGCTCGCCCGGCAGGCCCCCGTCGCCTCCGACCTGCGCGCGATGATCACCGCGCTGCACGTCGCGGCCGACCTGGAGCGGATGGGCGACCTGGCCGACCACGTCGCCAAGACCGCCCTGCGCCGGCACCCCTCACCGGCCGTACCGGCGGAGCTGCGGCCGACCTTCACCGACATGGCAGCCATCGCCGACCGGATGGCCATCAAGATCGGCTCGGTGCTCGCCAGGCCCGACGCCGACCTCGCCGCCGAACTCGACGGCGACGACGACGCCATGGACGACCTGCACCGCAGCCTGTTCGGGCTGCTGCTCGGCGAGGACTGGCCGTACGGGGTGGAGACCGCCATCGACGCCACCCTGCTCGGCCGCTTCTACGAGCGCTTCGCCGACCACGCCGTCAACGCCGGCGAACACGTGGTCTACCTGATCACCGGCCAGACCACCCCCACGGCGGGCTGAGCGCACGCAAAGGGCCCCTCCCCACGCGCGTCGCGCCGGGAAGGGGCCCTTTCCGTGGCTACGTCAGCGGCCCTGGTTGGCCACCGCGGCGGCGGCCGCCTTGGCGGCGGTCGGGTCGAGGTACGTGCCGCCCAGGGTGAGCGGGCGCAGCTGCGGGTCCAGGTCGTAGCGCAGCGGGATGCCGGTGGGGATGTTCAGCTTGGCGATCGCCTCGTCGGAGATCTGGTCCAGGTGCTTCACCAGGGCGCGCAACGAGTTGCCGTGCGCGGCCACCAGCACCGTACGGCCGGCCAGGATGTCCGGCACGATCGAGTCGTACCAGTACGGCAGCATCCGCTCGACGACGTCCTTGAGACACTCGGTACGCGGCATCAGCTCGCCCGGCAGCAGCGCGTAACGCGGGTCGCCGACCTGCGAGAACTCGTCGTCGTCAGCGATCGGCGGCGGCGGGGTGTCGTACGAGCGGCGCCAGAGCATGAACTGCTCCTCGCCGTACTCCTCCAGGGTCTGCTTCTTGTTCTTGCCCTGGAGGGCGCCGTAGTGCCGCTCGTTGAGCCGCCACGACCGACGCACGGCGATCCAGTGCCGGTCGGCGGCGTTGAGCGCCAGCTCGGCGGTGCGGATCGCGCGGCGCATCACGCTGGTGTGCACCACGTCCGGCAGCAGGTCGTGCTCGCGCAGCAGCTCGCCGCCGCGGCGCGCCTCGGTCTCGCCCTTCTCGGTCAGGTCGACGTCGACCCAGCCGGTGAAGAGGTTCTTGGCGTTCCAGTCGCTCTCGCCGTGCCGCAGCAGGACCAGCGTCCCGACGGTGGGCCCCTCGCTAGCAGTCATGCCGATCATCCTGCCGCACGTCGCCGGGCGACGCGCGGGCGGTGGTCGTGACGACCACCACGTGGAAAATGCGCTGCCCGGAGATCCGGCCTGCCACTAGGTTGTAAGGCGCAACAATCAAGACGGTCATTACGGGCGGGGGCGCCGACGTGCGGACGATGCAGGGCTGGTTCCGGGACACCACCGGCGGGCTACCGGTCACCTTCTGGTACCTGTGGGCCGGCACCCTGATCAACCGGCTCGGCTCGTTCGTCCTGGTCTTCCTGGCCATCTACCTGACGCAGGAGCGCGGCTTCTCCGCGTCGCAGGCGGGGCTGGTGCTCGGCCTGTGGGGCGTCGGAGGGGCGCTGGGCACCACCGCCGGCGGCACGCTGAGCGACCGCTGGGGCCGCCGGCCCACCCTGCTCACCGCGCATCTCGGCGCGGCCACCATGATGCTCGCCCTCGGCTTCGCCCGGGAACTGTGGGCCGTGGCGCTCGGCGCCCTGCTGCTCGGCATGTTCGCCGAGGCGGCCCGGCCCGCGTTCGGCGCGATGGTGATCGACGTGGTGCCGGAGAAGGACCGGCTGCGCGCCTTCTCGCTGAACTACTGGGCGATCAACCTCGGCTTCGCCAGCGCGGCGATCCTCGCCGGCCTCGCCGCCGAGGTCGGCTTCCTGCTGCTCTTCGTGGTCGACGCGACCACCACCGTGATCACCGCACTGGTCATCTTCCTCAAGGTCGGCGAGACCCGGCGGGCCCCCGCCGGCGGGGGCGGCCAGCGGGGCGCCGGCGCCCCGGTCGGGGCGCTGCGCACCATCCTGCGCGACCGGGTCTTCCTCGGCTTCGTGACGCTCAACCTGTTCGCCGCGCTGGTCTTCCTCCAGCACATCTCGATGCTGCCGATCGCCATGGGCGACTCCGGGCTCAGCCCCACCACCTACGGCTCGGTCATCGCGCTCAACGGGGTGCTGATCGTGGTCGGCCAACTCTTCGTACCCCGGCTGATCAGGGGCCGGAGCCGGTCACACGTGCTCGCCCTGGCGTCGGTGGTGATGGGCGTCGGGTTCGGGCTCACCGCCTTCGCCGACACCGCCTGGTTCTACGGCCTGACCGTGCTGGTCTGGACGGTCGGCGAGATGCTGAACTCGCCGTCCAACGCCACCCTGATCGCCGAACTCTCCCCCGCCGAGCTGCGCGGCCGCTACCAGGGCGTCTTCTCGCTCTCCTGGCAGGGGGCCGCCGCGGTCGCGCCGGTCCTCGGTGGCCTGGTCCGGGAGCAGGCCGGCAACGCCCAGCTCTGGTTCGGCTGCGCCGCCATCGGCGGGCTGATGGCGCTCGCCCACCTGATCTCCGGCCCGGCCCGGGAGCGACGGGCCACGCTGCTGCGGGCCAGCACCGGTCCCGTCGTGCCGCTGGTGGCGATCCGCCCGCCCGCCCCGCAGGCCGCCGAGGCGGCGGCGACGGCCCCCGCCGAGCCGGTCGGCCCGGCAGGGGACGACGACCTGCCGGACGAGGACCCGGGGCGGCCGGTCGGCCCGCCAAGTGGCGACGGCCTGCCCGACAGCGGCCCGGGACGGCCGGTCGGCCCGGCAGGGAGCGACGGCCTGCCGGCCAGGGGGCCGGGGCGGGCGCCGGAGCCGACGGGAGCGCGGTGACCAGGGACACGCTGGCGCGGCAGCCCTCGGCTTCCTACGGTCGAGGACGCTTCGGTTAGGAAACAGAACTGTCGGGAGGACGGGTGCGGGCCCTGCGCCGCTGGCTGGACGACACCGCGGGCGGGCTCCCCGCCACCTTCTGGTACCTCTGGGCCGGCCTGCTGATCAACCGCGCCGGCGCCTTCGCGATGCTCTTCCTGTCGCTCTACCTGACCGAGGCACGGGGAGCGAGCGAGGCGCTCACCGGCACGGTCGTCGGGGCGTACGGGCTGGGTGGGGCGGGCGGCGTGCTGCTCGGCGGGGTGCTGGCCGACCGGTGGGGGCGGCGGTCCACCCTGCTCGCCGCCCACCTGGCCACCGCCGGACTGATGGTCGGGCTGGCCTTCAGCCGGCACCTGGCGATGATCGCGGCGCTCGCCGCCCTGGTCGGGGTGGCGCACTCGATGCCCAGCCCCGCCTTCGTGGCGGCGATCGTCGACGTGGTGCCCGAACGGCGGCGCTCCCGGGCCTTCAACCTCCAGTTCTGGGCGTTCAACCTGGGCATGGCCGTCGCCTCGCTGCTGGCCGGCCTCCTCGCCGAGGCGAGCTTCGTCGCGCTCTTCCTGGTCGACGCCGCCGCCACCGCGCTCGCGGCGGTGGTCATCGCCTGGAAGGTCCCGGAGACGCTCCCCCGCCGCGCCGCCAAGGCTGCCCCGATCTTGGACACTTCCCGCTCCGACGGGACGGAAAGTGTCCAAGATCTTCGGCTGGCACCGAGCCGCGGCAGCGGAGCGGTGACGCGGCGGGCGGGACGCGGGCAGCGGGCGGGGTGGCGGCGGATGGGACCGGTGGGGCGGGTGCGGCGGCCGGGGCTGCACACGGCGCTGACCGACCGCACCTTCCTCACCTTCGTGGGCCTGACCTTCGTGTTGGCCGTGCTGACCATGCAGACGTCGACGATCATGCCCCTGGCGATGCGGTCGGACGGCCTGCGCCCGTCGGCGTACGGGGCGGTGGTGGCGCTCGGCGGAGTGCTGATCGTGCTCGGGCAGCTCTTCGTGCCGCGGCTGATCGAACGGCACCGCAAGGACCGCGTCCTGGCCGTCTCCACCGCGCTGCTGGCGCTCGGCTTCGCCACCCTCGCGTTCGCCGACGACGTGGCGGTCTACCTGGCCGCGGCGGTGGTCTGGACGGTCGGCCAGATGCTCGCCGCGCCGCCCAACGCGCAGATCAACGCCGACCTCGCCCCGCTCGAGCTGCGGGCCCGCTACCAGTCGGTGTTCTACCTGGCCTTCCCGGCGGCGTCGTTCGTGGCGCCCACCCTGGGCGGGGTCAGCCTCCAGTACCTCGGGGACCGGCACTGGCTCATCGTCGGCGGGCTCGGGCTGCTGGCCGCCGGCTGCCACCTGCTCGCCGGCCCACCCCGCGAACGCCGCGTAGCCGCCCTCCGCCAGCTCTCCACCCCGCTGCCCCACTCCTCGACCCCCACCCCGTCCCCGGTGCGGTGATCATCAGGTCGGCGCCCTAGGAGATCAACCATGATCACCACAGGCGGCGGGCGGGAAGGGGCAGGGGGTAGGAACAGCAGAACGCCCACCGCGACTCGTGATCGCGATGGGCGTTCGCACCGTATGACCGGCGGCGGCGGGCGAAGCCCACCCCCGTAGGCGTCGCCCGCTCGCGCCGCCGGTCCAAACAGGTGGCCACCGTCCCCCAACGGTGTTGTTCCACCCGTCCCCTGCGCCTCACTCGGTGCACGGATCTGATCGATCCACCGCTCCCCCGAACGGTTCCAAGCGTGGCGCGGTGCAATAAAGTTAGTTCGCCCGGGATTACGAAGACAACCTGGAGGGGCTGTCTCGCCGGTCACAGCTCCGGTGTCCCACCGGGAGTACCGTCACTTCGGGCCTCGGTGGTGGCCAACAGCGCTTACCCGTCGACCATTCCCCCAAACACGTCAGGCGTCCTCACGATCGGGCGATTCCGTACGGAAGAAGTTGCTCGGCCGGCCGTCACGGAGCTGCTCCTGGTAGATCAGGTTCAGCTTCCGCTCGTCGAAGGTCCGGAACCACTCGTCCCAGGTGATCTCACGTACCCGGCTGCTCTCGCGGTAACCGGGCATGTTGAAGGTGAGCACGCCGACCCGCCCATCCCGCTCGGTCCCCGCGATCGTCGCCGGTGCGGCGCCGCGCTCCCGCGCCCAGTTGCGGATCACGTCGTGGTTGGTGGTCACCAGGCTTCGGCCAGGGCGCTCCGGCCGGTCGGCGGTGGACGAGATGAGCTGCGAGGAACGCACCGACCGCGAGGTGCTCCGCCCGGTCCGGACACCGGTCGCCGTACCGCCGCGCGTCGTGCCCGCCCGCGACGACGCTGGTGCGGAGGCGCGGGCCACCGTGGACTTCCGGGCCGCCGACGTGGTCTTCTTCGCCGGGGCCGCCTTCGCGGCGGCCTTCGCCGGCGGAGCCGTCTTCCTCGCCGCCGCCGTCTTCTTGGCAGCCGGAGCCCGCTTCGCCGCAGCCGTCTTCTTCGCCGCCGGTGCCCTCTTCGCAGCCGGGGCCGTCTTCTTCGCCGCGGGTGCCTTCTTCGCCGCCGGGGCCGTCTTCTTCGCCGCTGCCTTCTTCGCCGCTGCCTTCTTCGCAGCCGCCTTCTTCGCCGGAGCGGCCTTGTTCGCCGCCTGCGCCCGGCCCGGGGCGGCCTTGTTAGCCGCCCGGCCCGACGCCGCCTTCTTCGTGGCGGCGGCCCGTCCGGCGGACGCCCGTGTCCCCGTCGCCCGACCGGCGGGCCCGGTGCTGCGACGCGCGGCACCGCCGGAGGGACGCTCCGCCCGCAGGGTCTTCGCCAGCGTCTTCACCAGTTCCGGCTTGCGCAGGGCGGAGATGCCGGAGACCCCGCGCTTGCGCAGCTGCCCCCGGATCTCGTCCACCTTCATCCCGGAGATCTCGGATTCGGAGATCGACGGGGTGTTCGGGGTCTGGTTGCCCGGCTGCCGTTTCGTCCTGGTCGCAGTCCCGCCGCGACCTGAGCTGTTCCGCTGAGCCATGGGACGCTCACGCTCCTCGACAGTTGGTCCTCGGCGCGCGGCGGGTCCCAGTGCCGCACCGCGCGGTGCGGCATACCCGTCAGGACCGGTCCGAACCTCCGACCGGGGCACCCGTGGTGCAGGCCCGGGCGACGAGCGCGGCCAGGACCATCCCGGCGAGCACGGCCCGAGGCGGTCGCCGGCGACACTCCCGGTCGGCCCGGCGGCACCGGTACGGCCCGACGGCAGCCGACTGCCCGGCGGTACCCAGGCTGCCCGACGGCACCGGGCTGCCCAACGGCGACCGACTGCCGACGGCATCGGAAAGCCCGACGGCAACCGACTACCCGGCCGTGCCCGGCTGCCCGGCCGTGCCCGGGGAGGGCTCGAAGAGGTGGGCGAACGCCGCGAGGTTGGCGGTGGACTCGCCCCGCTTGACCCGCCACTCCCACTCCCGCCGGATCGAGCTGCCGAAGCCGATCTCCAGCATCGTGTCGAAGGACTCGTCGGCGTACGTCAGCACCGCGCCCAGGAGCCGGTCCAGCTCGTCGGCGTCGATCCCGGCCGGGTTGACGCGACCGGTCAGGTAGACGTCGCCGACCGCGTCGACGGAGAAGGACACGCCGTACATGCGGGCGTTGCGCTGCAACAGCCAGGCCCACAGCTCCTCGCGCCGCTCGTCCGGCTGGCGCATCACGAACGCCTCGATCCGCAGCGCGTGCTCGCCGAGGATGAGGTTGCAGACCGTCTTCAGCTTGTGGGTGCCCGGCAGCGTGACCGCGTACGAGCCCGGGCCGGTCGACTCCCAGGCCAGCTCCCGCTCGTCGCAGACCGACTCGATCAGGGCCGCAAGATCACTCTTCCCGCTCATCGGATCCACTCTACGGCCGGCACCGCCCCGGCACCGGACGACGACGGCCGGCACGACAGCAGCCGGCACCAGCGGCCAACGCGACAGCGGCAGACACCAGGCGACAGCGGCAGGCGACGGCGGCCGGCACGAGAGCGGCCGGCCCAGGCAACGAGGGTCGGCGCGCGACCGCAGGGCGGCAGGCCGGCGCGCGAGTGGTCACCAGGAGCAGGACATCGCCGGGCCGCAGGCCAGCTCGGAGGCGAGCCGGGCCCGGTGCGCGGCGATCGCCTCGCCGTAGACGGTGAGCAGCCCGGAGGCGGTGCGGTGCCAGGAGAAGTTGCGGGCGTGCCGCGCGGCGCCCCGGGCCAGCTCGGCGCGGTGGGGCCGGTCCGGCAGCAGGCGGCCGAGCGTTCGGGCCCAGTCGGCCGGGTCGTGGCCGTCGATCAGCACGCCGCTGACCTGGTCCCGCACGGCGGTCACGAGGCCGCCGACGGCGGCGGCCACCACGGGCGTACCGCAGGCCTGCGCCTCCAGCGCGACCAGGCCGAAGGACTCGTTGTACGACGGCACCGCGACCAGGTCGGCGGCCCGGTACAGGGCGGGCAGGTCGTCACCGGTCTGCGGGGGCAGGAAACACACCCGGTCGGCGACGCCGAGCGTGCCGGCCAGCTCCATCAGGGCGGTCGGCCGGTCCAGCCCGCTGCCGCTGGGGCCCCCGCAGATCACCACGGTCACCTGGTCGGCGAGGACCGGGTCGTGCTCGCGCAGCGCGGCCACCGCGCGGATGAGCACGTCCGGGGCCTTCAGCGGCTGGATGCGGCCGACGAAGGCCACCACGTAGCCGGTGGCGGGCAGCCCGAGCCGGCGGCGGGCCTCGACGGCGACGCGGTCGCGGTTGCCCGGGGCCGGGCGGAACCGGTCCAGGTCCACGCCGGGCTCGACCACGGCGACGCGGGCCGGGTCGGCGCCGTACCGGTCGATGAGGTCACGGGCCTCGACCGTGGTGTTCGCGACCAGCCGGTCGGCCTCGGTGACCACCTGTTCCTCGCCGATGACGCGGGCCTTCGGTTCGGGCCGGTCCCCGGCGGCGAGCTGGGCGTTCTTGACCTTCGCCAGCGTGTGCGCGGTGTGCACCAGCGGCACGCCCCAGCGCTCCTTGGCCAGCCAGCCGACCTGGCCGGAGAGCCAGTAGTGGGAGTGGATCAGGTCGTAGTGGCCCGGGGGGCGGGACGCCTCGGTGCGGAGCACGCCGGCGGTGAAGGCGCAGAGCTGCCCCGGCAGCTCTTCCTTGGTGAGCCCTTCGAGGGGGCCGGAGGTGACGTGCCGGACGTGCACGCCGGGCGCCGTCTCGACCACCGGGGGCAGGTCGCCAGAGGTGGCCCGGGTGAAGATCTCCACTTCGACGTCCGCCTCGGCCAGCCGCCGGGCGACCTCCAGGATGTAGACGTTCATGCCGCCGGCGTCGCCGGTGCCCGGCTGGTGCAGGGGTGAGGTGTGCACCGAGAGCGTCGCGATCCGCCGGGGGCGGGGCCACGGTCGCGCACCGCGCTGACGACCCACACCGGTGTGCAACTCCGCCACGTCCGCTCCCCTTTGTCACGGTTTATGCCGTCCGCACGCCCGGCGCCCTTCGGACAACGTCCCCGGCCGATGTCATCTTCCCCATCGGGCACCCGTAATGCGCCGGGGCGGCGCCCGGGCGTGACGGACCTCATCACCACGCCGCCCGCACCCGCCCCGGTGGCCCGGGGGAGAATGGCCGGATGACCTCTGTCGCCGTCGTCACCGGAGCTTCCAGCGGGATCGGGGCGGCCACCGCCCGCCGGCTCGCCGCCGAGGGGTTCCACGTCCTCGCCGCCGCGCGGCGTACCGACCGGTTGGCCGCCCTGGTGGCCGAGATCGAGGCCACGGGGGGCGCGGCCACCGCCGTGGCCTGCGACGTCACCTCCGACGAGTCGGTGGCCGGCCTGGCCGGTGCGGCGGCGGCCCTGGGCCCGGTCACCCTCCTGGTCAACAACGCCGGTGGCGCGCGCGGCCTGGACCCGGTCGAGTCCGGGTCGGTCGGCGACTGGCAGTGGATGTACGACGTCAACGTGCTCGGCACGCTGCGCGTCACCCAGGCGCTGCTGCCCGCGCTGGAGGCGTCCGGGGCCGGCACCATCGTCGTCGTCTCCTCGACCGCCGGCTTCACCGTGTACGAGGGCGGGGGCGGTTACGCCGCCGCGAAGCACGCGCAGACGGCGATCGCCGGCACGCTGCGGCTGGAACTCTGCGGCCGACCGGTGCGCGTGATCGAGATCGACCCGGGCATGGTCCGCACCGACGAGTTCGGGCTGGTCCGCTTCGCTGGGGACGCCGAGCGGGCGGCGGCGGTCTACGCCGGGGTCGCCGAGCCGTTGGTCGCCGAGGACGTCGCCGACTGCGTCGCCTGGTGCGCGACGCGCCCGCAGCACGTCAACGTGGACCGCCTCGTCGTACGGCCGCTGGCCCAGGCCGCCCAGCACAAGGTGCACCGGGTCGGCTGAGCCGGCCCGGACGGTCGCGGACGATGGCGGGCGCGGCGCGGCACCGGCCGCTGGGCGTGGTGACCCGGGGGACGACGAACCCGAACCGGCTCCGCCGGGTGGACAACTGGATCGTCGAGACCTGCGGGGAGGCGCTGCGCGGGGCGGCCGACCCGCTGGTGGTGGACCTCGGCTACGGCGCCAGCCCGGTGACCGCCGTCGAACTGCGCGCCCGGCTCGCCACTGCGGTCCGCCCCGACGTGCGCGTCGTCGGGCTGGAGATCGATCCGGTACGCGTCGCCGCCGCCCAGCCCTCCGCCGACCCGCCCCGGCTCACCTTCGCCCGAGGCGGGTTCGAGCTGGCCGGGCTGCACCCCGCCCTGGTCCGCGCGTTCAACGTCCTGCGCCAGTACGACGAGCGCGAGGTCGCCGACGCCTGGCGCACCATGACCGCCGGGCTGGCCCCGGGCGGGCTGCTGGTCGAGGGCACCTGCGACGAGTTGGGGCGGCTCGGCGGCTGGCTGCTGATCGACGCCGACGGCCCCCGTACGCTGACCCTCGCCGCGAAGCTCACCACCCTGGAGACTCCGGCGGAGCTGGCCGAGCGGCTGCCCAAGGCGCTGATCCACCGCAACGTCCCCGGCGAGCGGATCCACGACCTGATCCGCGCGCTCGACGACGCCTGGCACGCCGCCGCCGGCTACGCCCCGTACGGCCCGCGCCAACGCTGGCTGCGCGCGGTCTCCGCGATACGTGCGGCGGGCTGGCCGGTCCTGGACGGCCCCCGCCGCTGGCGCCACGGCGAGCTCACCCTCCCCTGGCCCGAGATCGCCCCCACCACCCCACCCTGACCCCCCACCCCCACCCCGCCCGCGCCCCGCACCGCGCCGCCCCGCCCCGCGCCGCGTCGATCATGCAGTTATGGTGGGCGTTACGGGGTGTTACAAGGCTTTTGTCCCCCACCACGACTGCATGATCGACACGGGCGGGGACCGGCGAGGCGGGCGGGGACCCGCGAGGCGGGCGGGATCGGCGGCACGCACGAGGTCCGGCGGAGCGGGCAGGGACCGGCGGAGCGGGCAGGGCGGGGTGAGACGGCGGGCGGTCAGATGGTGCAGTTGATGAGGATCGGTTCGGGGTGCAGGGTCACGCCGAAACGGTCGTGGACGCCGTCGCGGATCTCCCGGGCCAGCTCGACCAGGGACGCGGTGCTGGCGGTGCCGCTGCGGTTGGTCAGGGCGAGGGTGTGCTTGCTGGAGATGGCGACGCCCTCCGGCCCCGGGTGGCCCTTGCCGAAGCCGGCACGGTCGATCAGCCAGGCGGCGCTGACCTTGACCATGTCCCCGGGGCAGGGCCAGGACGGCGGCTCGCCGATGTCGGCGGCGCGTTCCCGCAGCAGCTCGTACGCGGCGGCGTCGAGCACCGGGTTGGTGAAGAACGAGCCGACCGAGCGGGTGTCCGGGTCGGTCGCGTCGAGCACCATGCCCTTGCCGGCGCGCAGCCGCAGGACCGTGGCCCGGGCGTCGGCCAGCGGCACCCGGTCCCCCACCTGCACGCCGAGGGCCCGGGCCAGTTCCGCGTAGCGCACGGGGCCGGACAGCGGCGAGCGGGCGAGCCGGAAGTCGACGGAGAGCACCACCCAGCGGTCGCTGTACTTGAAGATGCTGGACCGGTACGCGAACCCGCAGTCGGCGGCGTCGATCCGCCCGACGGTCCCCTCGACCCGGTCGTGGACTTCGACGCCGAGGATGGTCTCGGCGACCTCCTGGCCGTACGCGCCGACGTTCTGGATGGGGGTGGCGCCGGTCGAGCCGGGGATGCCGGAGAGGCACTCCAGGCCGGACCAGCCGTTGGCGACGGTGGTGGCGACCAGCTCGTCCCAGGGCTCGCCGGCCTCGACGCGTACGGTGACGGTGTCGGCGTCCTCGGCGACCACCCGCACGCCCCGGGAGCGCACCAGGACGACGGTGCCGGGGAAGCCGGCGTCGGAGATCACGACGTTGCTGCCCCCGGCGAGGAGCAGGACCTGCTCGTCGCGCCCGGCCGCCTCCCGCACGGCCCGCACGATCGCGTCGGCGTCGGTGCCGGCGACGACACGGCCGGCGGGACCGCCCAGGCGTAGGGTGGTGTATCGCGCCAGGTCGCACGTCGTGGCGGGTTCGGTTCCGGTTGTCGGCTGGGCGTAGACGTCTGACACGCCTTTCACCCTAGGCTGAGGGGTAGCCGCGGCGCCCACTGGTGGCCCGGTCACCCCCGGGAGGATGGCGATGAGCAGATTGCACGCAACGAAGGACTTCTGGTTGGGGGGGCTCCGGGCGGAGGGCCCGGCGTTCGCCGCCGCCGTGGCGGAAGCCCCGCCGGAGACACCGGTGCTGTCCTGTCCCGGCTGGACGGTCGCCGACCTGACCCTGCACCTCACCTCCATCTACCGCTGGGTGCACTCGTTCGCGGGCACCGGCGCGGCCACCCCGTCGCCCGGCAGGTCCGAGCCGGTCGAGCTGGAGCCGGGCGTCGCCCCGCTCCAGCTCTGGCAGCAGGCGTACGACCGGCTGATGACCCTCTTCGACGGCCTCGACCCGGAGGCCCCGGCGTGGAACTGGGCGCCGCAGCCGAAGAAGGCGGGCTTCTGGCCGCGCCGGATGGCACACGAGACCGCGGTGCACCGGTGGGACGCCCAGCTCGCCATCGCGGCGGGCGAGCCGGTCGAGGCGAAGCTCGCCGCCGACGGGGTGAGCGAGATCCTGGACACCTGGCTGCCGGCGGGTCGGCGCCGCACGGCCGGCCAGTGGCGCGGGGTGGTGCAGATCTCCGCCGTCGACGCCGGTCAGGAGTGGTTCCTGCGGCTGCGCGGCGAGGGCGTGGCGCTGCTCGACACGGCCACCATCTTCGACCATGACGACCACCACGCGCGGGCGCAGGTCAGCGGCACCGCGAGCGACCTGCTGCTGGCGCTCTGGGGCCGGGTCGGCCTCGACACGCTGGACGTGGCCGGCGACCGGGCCCTGCTGGAGGGCCTCCGCGTCGGCTGACCACCGCCGCGCGGAGCCGGGCCCCGAGGGCTCCGCGCAGTCCCACCGCACGTACGACGAGAGTGGCCGCCCGGCACAGGCGGCCACTCTCTTTGCGTGACGGTCTCGATCGGCAACCAGCGGAGAGCGCTCTCTTGACACCGGACCGAACCAACCACCACCCTGTCGTGAGAGCGCTCTCTCAGCTCTGCTCCACCACCTGCCTCACCACCTCAGACGACCTGAGAGGGGTCCGACCGATATGGGTGTCTTTCCGCGCCGCCGCCTGGCGGCGGTGGCCCTCGTCGCCGCCACCGCGCTGTTCGCCACCGCCGGCTGCGCCGGCGACGAACCCGCCGAGGACGGCAAGATCACGTTGACCGTGGACGTGTTCAGCCAGTTCGGCTACGAAGAGCTCTACAAGGAGTACATGGCCAGCCACCCGAACGTGAAGATCGTCGAGCGTGGCACGGGCACCAACCTCGACGACTACTCGCCGAAGCTGACCCAGTGGCTCGCCGCCGGCAAGGGCGCGGGCGACGTCGTCGCCATCGAAGAAGGGTTGATGGTCGAGTACAAGGCCAACCCCGACAACTTCGTCAACCTGCTCGACCACGGCGGGGCCGAGCTCCAGGGCAACTTCCTGGAGTGGAAGTGGAAGGGCGGGATGACCCAGGACGGCAAGCTGATCGGCCTGGGCACCGACGTCGGCGGCATGGCCATGTGCTACCGCACGGACCTGTTCGCCAAGGCCGGCCTGCCGACCGACCGCGAGTCCGTGTCGAAGCTCTGGCCGACCTGGCAGGACTACGTCAAGGTCGGTGAGCAGTTCAAGGCGAAGAACACCGGCGCCTCGTTCCTGGACGCCGCGACCAACATCTTCAACACGATCGTGCTCCAGACGGCCGGCAACGCGCAGGGCTACCACTACTACGACACCAGCGGAAACCTGGTGGTGGACAGCAACCCGGCGGTCCGGCAGGCCTGGGACACCACCATGGACATCATCGACTCCGGCCTCTCCGGCAAGTACGGCTCCTGGTCCGAGGAGTGGGTGTCTGCCTTCAAGCAGGCCAAGTTCGCCACCATCGCCTGCCCGGCCTGGATGACGGGCGTCATCGAGGGCAACGCCGGCGCCGAGGCCAAGGGCAAGTGGGACATCGCCCGGGTGCCCGGCAACGGCGGCAACTGGGGCGGCTCGTGGCTCGCCGTGCCGGCCCAGAGCAAGCACCGCGCCGAGGCGATCGAGCTGGCGAAGTTCCTGACCAGCGCCAAGGGTCAGATCGGGGCGTTCAAGGCCAAGGGCCCGCTGCCCTCCTCGCCGCAGGCGCTGGCCGACCCCGCGATCGTCGACGCCAAGAACGCGTACTTCTCCGACGCCCCCGTCGGGCAGATCTTCGGCGAGGGCGCCAAGACGCTGAAGCCCGTCTACATGGGGCCGAAGAACCAGGCCGTCCGCACCGAGGTCGAGAACGCCGTCCGGACGGTGGAACTGGGTCAGCGTAAGCCCGAACAGGGCTGGACGGACGCGGTCAACAACGCGAAGAAGGCCGCCGCCAAGTAGCCCGAGCCGGAGTGCGGGCGGGAGGGCGCCGGGGGCGCCGGTTCCGCCCGCACCCGGGAAAGGAGTGGTCCGGGCATGACCGTCCAGCTCGACCCGCGCCCGCCGGTCGCACCGGCGCCCCGCACCGGTCGACGCACACCGGCGATGCGGTTCAGCCGCCTCGACACGAAGTACTCGCCCTACCTGTTCATCGCCCCGTTCTTCGTGCTCTTCGGGGTGTTCGGGGCGTACCCGCTGATCTACACGTTCTGGGTCTCCCTGCACGACTGGGACCTGCTCGGCAGCAACCACCCGTTCGTCGGGCTGGAGAACTACAGCCGGCTGCTGGAGGACCCCGACTTCTGGCACTCCGTCGTCAACACCCTCGGCATCTTCGTCATCTCCACCGTCCCGCAGCTGCTGGCCGCGCTCTGGCTGGCCAACCTGCTCAACCGGCAACTGCGGGCCCGGACGACGTTCCGGATGGCGGTGCTGATCCCGAACATCACGTCCACGGCGGCGGTCGCGATCGTCTTCGGGGTGCTCTTCGGCCGCGAGTTCGGCATGGTCAACTGGCTGCTCGACCTGGTCGGGATCGACGCGATCGAGTGGAAGTCGAACCGGTTCGCGTCCTGGGTGGCCATCTCCACGATGGTCGACTGGCGGTGGACCGGTTACAACGCGCTGATCTTCCTGGCCGCGATGCAGGCCATCCCGCGCGACCTGTACGAGTCGGCCGCCATCGACGGGGCCGGCCGGGCCCGCCAGTTCTGGTCGATCACCGTGCCGCTGCTCAAGCCGACGATCATCTTCACCGTCATCATCTCCACCATCGGCGGGCTCCAGCTCTTCACCGAGCCCCGGCTGTTCCACTCCGGAACCAACCCGATCCGGGGCGGAACGCTACGGGAGTCGCAGACCGTGACCATGTACATGTTCGAGAACGCCTTCGCGCCCCACTACAACTTCGGCTACGGCTCGGCGGTGGCGTGGCTGCTCTTCGCCCTGATCGCGGTCGTCGCGGCGATCAACGTGCTGCTCCTGCGTCGGCTCGGCGGCGCGAAGCCCCCGAAGGAGGACGCGCAGTCGAAGGAGGGAGCGCGATGACCCGCCTCTGGGCCGCCAGCCGGCTCACCTACGCCGCGCTGATCGCCGCCGGGGTCCTGTCGATCTTCCCGATCTACTGGATGTTCGTGGTGGCGAGCCGCTCCAACGACGCGATGGGCCAGCTGCCGCCACCGGTCACCCCCGGCGGCAACTTCGGCGCGAACGTGTCCCGGCTGCTGAACAACACCGACGCGTACTTCGTCGCCGGCCTGGTCAACTCGGCGATCGTGGCGGTCACGGTCACCGTCTCGGTGGTCTTCTTCTCCACGCTGGCCGGATTCGCCTTCGCCAAGCTGCGGTTCCGGGGGCGCAACGCGCTGCTCATGGTGATCATCGCCACGATGATGGTGCCCACCCAGCTCGGCGTCATCCCGCTCTACCTGCTGATGACGAAGCTGAACTGGAACGACCGGCTGCCGGCGGTGATCGTACCGGCCCTGGTCACGGGCTTCGGGGTGTTCATGATGCGGCAGTACGCGGGCCAGGCGGTCAGCACCGAGCTGATCGAGGCGGCCCGGGTGGACGGCTGCAACACCGCGCGGATCTACTGGAACGTCGTGCTGCCGGCACTGCGCCCGGCCGCCGCCGTGCTGGGGCTGCTCACGTTCATGACCACCTGGAACGACTTCCTGTGGCCGTACGCTGTCCTCAACGACCCGGAGAACCCGACCGTGCAGCTCGCCCTGCGCACGCTGTCCGACGGGTACTACACGGACATGTCCCAGGTGTTCACGGGAACGGCCATCGCCACCCTCCCGCTGTTACTGGTCTTCGTCCTGTTCGGCCGCCAGATCATCGGCGGCATCATGGAAGGTGCGGTCAAGGCGTGAGCACTCTGCGATTCCCCGACAACTTCGTCTGGGGGGCGGCCACCGCCGCGTACCAGATCGAGGGGGCGGCCACCGACGACGGTCGCGGCCCGTCGATCTGGGACACCTTCAGCCGTACGCCGGGCAAGGTCCACCACGGCCACACCGGCGACGTCGCCTGCGACCACTACCACCGGTACGCCGACGACGTGGTGCTGATGGCGGAGCTGGGGCTGAAGGCGTACCGCTTCTCGGTGGCCTGGCCCCGGATCCAGCCGGACGGCACCGGCCCGGTCAACCCGCGCGGCCTGGACTTCTACGACCGGCTGACCGACACGCTGCTGGCCCGGGGCATCGACCCGATCGTCACCCTCTACCACTGGGACCTGCCGCAGGCGCTGGAGGACCGGGGCGGCTGGACCAACCGCGAGACGGCCGAACACTTCGCCACGTACGCCACGGCGGTGCACACCCGGCTCGGCGACCGGATCCGCACCTGGACGACGCTCAACGAGCCGTGGTGCTCGGCCTACCTCGGCTACGGCAACGGGGTGCACGCCCCCGGCGAGCAGGACGCGGGCGCGGCCTTCACCGCCGTACACCATCTGCTGCTCGGGCACGGCCTGGCGGCCCGCGCGCTGCGCGCGGCCGGCGCGCAGACCGTCGGGATCACGGTCAACCCGGCCGACGTACGCGCGGCCGACCCGGACAGCGCCGCGGACGCGGCGGCGGTCCGCCTCGTCGACGGCCTGCACAACCGGATCTTCCTCGACCCGCTGCTGCGCGCGGCCTACCCCGACGACGTGCTGGAGCACGTGGCCCGCATCGTCGAACCGACGTTCATCCGCGACGGCGACGAGAAGCTGATCGCCGCCCCGATCGACCTGCTCGGCGTCAACTACTACGCCCCCACCTACGTCGCCGGCCGGCCGGACGGCGGGGGCGGCAGCGCCTATCCGGGCACCGAGGGCGCGGTGGAGTTTCTCCCGCCGGCCGGGCCGCTGACCGACATGGGGTGGATGATCGAACCGGCCGGGCTGACCCGGCTGCTGGAACGCCTCGCCACGGACTACCCCGGTGTGCCGCTGATGGTCACCGAGAACGGCGCGGCGTTCCCCGACAAGGCCGACGCAAACGGTGCCGGGCAGGTGATGGACGCGGACCGCATCGCCTATCTCGACGGGCACCTGCGCGCCGTGCACGAGGCGATCTCCCGGGGCGTGGACCTCCGGGGCTATCTCGTATGGTCGTTGCTGGACAACTTCGAGTGGGCCGAGGGCTACCGTCGACGGTTCGGGATCATCCACGTCGACTACCTGACGCAGCGACGCACACCGAAGTCCAGCGCCCGGTGGTACCAGGAGGTGATCTCCCGGAACGGGCTGTGACGAGGGTGGTAACGGGGATGACGACGGCGCAGCGGCCGACACTGGAAGCGGTTGCCCGGCGGGCGGGCGTCTCGCGGGCAACCGTGTCCCGGGTGGTGAACGGCTCCACGACGGTCGCCGAGCCCATCCGGGACGCGGTCCGCCGGGCAGTGGCCGAGCTGGGGTACGTGCCGAACCTGGCCGCCCGCAGCCTGGTCACCCAGCGGACCGACTCGATCGCCCTGGTGCTGCCGGAGGCCGCCACCCGGGTCTTCTCCGACGACCAGGTCTTCCCCGGGATCATCCGGGGCGCGGCGCAGGAGCTGGAGGCGGCCGACAAGCAGCTCGTGCTGATGCTGGCCGGCTCGCCCGCCGGGCACGACCGGGTCGAGCGCTACACGACCGGGCGACACGTCGACGGGGTGCTCTTCGCCTCGCTGCACGGCGAGGACCCGCTGCCCGGCCGGCTCGCCCGGCTGGGCATCCCGGTCGTGTGCAGCGGTCGCCCCCTCGACGGCGCCGACGTGCCCTACGTCGACGTCGACCACGTCGGCGGGGTGGCCACGGCGGTGCGGCACCTGCTCGCCAGCGGACGCCGCCGCATCGCCACCATCGCCGGCCCGCAGGACATGGTGGCCGGCATCGAGCGCCTCGCCGGCTACCGCAACACGGTCGCCGAGGCCGGCCTGCCGGAGCTGGTGGCGACCGGCGACTTCACCCGCGAGTCCGGGGCGACGGCGATGCGGCAGCTCCTCGCCGAGCACCCCGACCTGGACGCCGTCTTCGCCGCCTCCGACCTGATGGCGCACGCCGCCCTGCGGGCGCTGCGCGAGGCGGGGCGGCGGGTGCCGGACGACGTGGCGGTGATCGGCTTCGACGACATCGAGACGGCGGCGTACACCGAGCCGCCGCTGACCACCGTCCGGCAGCCCATCGTGCAGCTGGGCCGGCAGATGACCCGGCTGCTGCTGCGGCTGGCCGCCGGCGAGGCGATCGAACCCCTGGTGCTCCCCACCGAGCTGATCGTCCGCGAGTCGGCCTGAGGTGTCAGGAAGGGCCCCTTCCTGACACCTCCCGACGGGTGCCGGATTTAATCCGTGGAGGCGCTGTGCGGGCGCCGGTAGCGTCGCGCGGGTGACCGTGAACCTGATCCGCGTACCCGCCCTCTCCGACGTCGCCGAGTACGCGTACGCGGCCACGGTCGAGACGCCGGCCCGGCTCGTGCACACCGCCGGCGCCTGCCCGCTCGACGCCGAGGGCCGGACCGTCGCGCCCGGCGACCCCGTCGGCCAGGCCCGGCAGGTGATGGCCAACCTGGAGACCGCCCTCGCGGCGGCCGGGGCCCGGCTCACCGACGTCGTCAAGACAACGGTGTACGTGGCGTCGTCGCGCCAGGAGGACCTGGTGGCCGTGTGGGAGGTGGTCCGCGACGCGTTCGGCGACCACGACCCGCCCAGCACCTTGCTCGGGGTGGCCGTGCTGGGCTACTCCGACCAACTCGTCGAGGTCGAGGCCGTCGCCGCCGTACGCGGGGAGGGCTGACATGCGGATCCGGACCGCCCGCCCCGACGACGCGCCCGCCGTGGTGGCACTGCGCGCGCTGGTCCACCCCTACCTGGTACGCGGCGTCGAGTCGACCCGGCAGATGATCGCCCAGCCCCCGCCCGGCGAGCAGTGGACCGCGTACGTCGTCGAGGTGGACGACACCGTGGTCGGCTGGGTGTCGGCGTACCGCAACGACCGGACCTCCGAGCCCGACGTCGGGGAGGTCTCCACCCTGCACGTGCACCCGGAGCACCGGGGGCGTGGCGCCGGCACCGCGCTGCTGACCGCCGCGCTGGGGCATCTGCGCGACATCGGGGCGCGCCGGGTGCGTACCTGGGCGCTGCCGGAGTCGCTGCCGTTCGCCCGCCGGCACGGGTTCACGCCGAGCCGGGAGCTGCGCTACTCGGCGCTGGACCTGCGGCAGGCCCCGCCGATGCCGGAGCCGCCGTCGGGCGTACGGCTGCTGCCGCTTGCCGACCTCGACCCGCGCCGGGTCCACCTGGCCGAGGTGGCGGCGGCGGCCGACGAGCCGGAGGACGTGCCCGGCGACTCGATCAGCTACGAGACCTGGCGCTCCGAGGTCTGGGACAACCCGGGCCTGGACCGGGCGGCCAGCACGGTGGCCGAGGCCGGCGGCGAGATCGTGTCGTTCAGCCTCGTCAAGCGCGACGGCGACCGGATGTGGTCGGACTACACCGGCACGCTGCCGGCGCACCGGGGGCGCGGGCTGGCCCGCCTGGTCAAGACGGCGGCGCTGCACCGCGCGGCAGCCGGCGGGGTACGCACCGCCTACACCTCGAACGACGAGGCGAACGCGCCGATGCTGGCGGTCAACGTCGGGCTCGGCTACCGCCCGGTCGGTTCGAGCTGGTCCTGCCTGCGCGAGCTCGCCTGACGGTCCGGGTCAGCCGGCGTCCCGCACCCGCTGGGCGACCGCCAGGGTCTCGGCGCCGAAGAGCACCAGCCGGGCCTCGGTGACGTGCGCCGGGGTGGCCGAGCCGAGCACCGACAGGGCCTGCCGGACGGCGTCCTCGACCGGCCAGCCGTAGACGCCGGCCGAGATCAGCGGGAACGCCACGCTCGTCGCGCCCAGCTCGTCGGCGACCCGCAGGCTGTTCGCGTAGCAGTCGCGCAGCAGCGCCGAGCGGTCCTCGTCGGCCGACCAGACCGGCCCGACCGTGTGCACCACCCAGCGCGCCGGCAGGTCGCCCGCGGTGGTGGCCACCGCCTGGCCGGTCGGCAGGCCCCGGCCGTACCGGGAGGCGCGCAGCGCCCGGCACTCGTCGAGGATGGCCGGCCCGCCCCGCCGGTGGATGGCGCCGTCCACTCCCCCGCCGCCGAGCAGCGACGAGTTGGCGGCGTTGACGACCACGTCCACCCGCTGCGTCGTGACGTCGCCCCCGACCAGGGTGATCTCCACGTCAGCCCTCCGTGACGGACTGGCCGAGCGAGCGGCGGGCCAGCAGGGTAGCCCCGGCGACGGCGGCCGGCATGACGAGCACCGCGCCGAGCGGGATCAGGAAGCAGACGAAGACCGCCACGCCGAAGCCGAGCGTGGTCGGCCGGTCCGCCTTGAGGTGCGCCCGCCGCTCCGGCAGCCGCATCCCGCGCCGGTAGAAGGGGGCCCCGACCAGCTCCACGGCGAGCAGCCAGCCACCGACCGCCGCGCCGATGACCGGCACCACGGTCTGGCCGACCACCGGGATGAAGCCGGCGGCGAAGAGCGGGATGCCGAAGAGGATCGACAGGCCCACCAGCCGTACGGAGTCGGCGAGGCTGCGCCGCAGCGACGGCCAGAACGGCACGTCGACGGCGTTCGGCGTGCCGCCGAGGCGTTCCTCGACGCGTTCGGAGATCTTCTCGTAGAACGGGTCGCCGATGACCAGGGTGACGGCCGTGAAGCTGACCACCGCGAGCAGGCCGCCGAGGCCGAGGAAGGCCAGCCCGGCGACCACCCGCATGAGGCTGCGCCAGGTGGTCGACCAGTCGTCGGCGAACGGGGTGACCAGCGCGGCCAGGTCCTCGACGAAGTACGCCAGGGTGGCGAACGCGGCCACGAAGAGCGCGCCCGAGATCAACGCCGGGATGACGCCGAGCAGCATCAGCCCGGGGCTGCGGACGTAGAGGCCGAGGCCGCGCAGGAGCAGGCCGACACCGGTGAAGAACCGGCCGGCGGCGCCGGTCACGGGAGCGGCGATGCGGGGTGCGTTCACGACCGCAGAGCCTAGTGGGCACGGGCGACCGGGCGACCGGGCAGGATGGACGGGTGCGGGCGGCCCGGTTGATCTCGTTGGTCCTGCTGCTCCAGGCGCGGGAGACGATGACCGCGGCGGAGCTGGCGCGGGATCTGGAGGTCTCCGAGCGGACCGTCTACCGCGACGTGCTGGCGCTCTCCGCCGCAGGGGTGCCGGTATACGCCGACCGGGGCCGCGCGGGAGGCTACCGGCTGCTCGGCGGCTACCGGACCCGGCTGACCGGGCTGACCCGCGACGAGGCGGAGGCGCTCTTCCTGGCCGGGCTGCCCGGACCGGCGGGCGACATGGGGCTCGCCGACGCGGTGGCCTCGGCCGAGCTGAAGGTGCTCGCCGCGCTCCCACCGAGTCTGCGCGACGCGCCGGTGCGCACCGGGCAGCGCTTCCACCTGGACGTGCCGGGCTGGTTCCGGGAGTCCGGGCCACCGCCGTGGCTGACCGAGCTGGCCGGCGCGGTGTGGCGGGACCGGATCGTCGAGCTGCGCTACCGGCGCGGCGACCGCGAGGTCGAACGCGAGGCGCACCCGTACGGGCTGGTCCTCAAGAGCGGGGTCTGGTACCTGGTCGGCCGGGTCGGCGGCGCGTACCGCACGTACCGGGTGGACCGGGTCACCCACGTCGGGGTCCGGACCGCCACCTTCGACCGGGACGCCGGCTTCGACCTGGCCGGCTACTGGCGGGAGCAGGCCGAGGAGTTCCTGCGCGGCATGCTCCGGGCCGAGGTCACGGTGCGGCTGAGCCCCGTCGGCCTGCGCCGGCTCCGCTTCGTCGCCGACGCCCCCTTCGCGTACGACGAGGCGCTCGCCGCGGCCGGCGAGCCCGACGGGCAGGGGTGGGTGGTGACCCGCCTGCCCGTCGAGTCCGTCGACGTCGCGTACCCCCAGTTGCTGTCCCTGGGGCCGGAGGTGGAGGTGCTCGACCCGCCGGACCTGCGGGAGCTGATGGTCGACGCCGCCAGGCGGTCCGCCGCGGTCTACCGGGTGGCGCCCGGTCAGCGGTAGCCGGTCACGTCGGCCGGTCTGTCCTTCTCCACCACCTCGGTGATGTAGCGGAACCCGTCTGGCCGGCTGCCGTCGACGTCGGTGAACCCGTACACCTGGGACAGCTCGCCGGCCGAGACGGACGCCTGGTTCCAGCGGGCCCGGTCCTCGTCGGCGGCGAGCGCGGCGACCGCGCGCCCGACGAAGGCCGGGGTCTCCGAGATGAGGAAGTGCGGATCCTTGGCGGCGCCGTCGCGCCAGTTCTCCTCGGTGACCCCGAAGTGCTCCAGCATCGCCTCGGACCGGATCCAGCCCGGTGTCAGCGCCACGGCGGTGCCGCCGTGCGGCTTCAGCTCGTGCCCCCAGACGTACGCGAGCCGGTTGACCGAGGTCTTCGCGAGATCGTAGAAGACCGACAGCCGGTAGTGGTCGTCGTTGTACGCCTTCGTGCCGTCGCCGACCTCGACGACCAGCCCGCCGGGGCGGCGGATCAGCAGCGGCAGGGCGAAGTGGGCGGTGACGACGTGCGTGTCGATCGCCAGGCGCAGGCTGCGGAAGCCGGCGTCCAGCGGCTGCTCCCAGACCGGCTTCTCCCAGGTGGTCAGGGGGTCGCCGCCCCAGATGTCGTTGACCAGCACGTCGAGGCGGCCCTGCTCGGCGTCGATCCTGGCGACCAGGTCGCGGACCTGCTCGGGGACGAGGTGGTCGACCCGGACCGCGATGCCGGTGCCGCCGGCGGCGGTGACCAGCTCGGCGGTCTCCTCGATGGTCTCCGGGCGGTCCATCTCGGAGCGGCCGGCCCGGCTGCTGCGGCCGGTGGCGTAGACCGTGGCGCCGGCGGCGCCGAGCTGCACCGCGATCTGCCGGCCGGCGCCCCGCGTCGCCCCGGCGACGAGCGCGATCTTTCCTGTCAGCGGTTTCGTCATGCGGCGAGCCTGTCAGCGATACCTGACAGCCGAAGTCCGGTTTCGCGAAGCCGTGTCGTCCGGCATGCTCGCCGGCATGCACCTGCTGCTCTCCGGGACCGTCGGCTCGGTCGCGTACGGGCTGGCCGGGCCGGGCTCCGACGTCGACCGGATCGGCGTCTTCGCCGCGCCCACCGTCGCCTTCCACGGGCTGCGCCCGCCCCGCGAGTCGGTGGTGACCACCGACCCCGACATCACGCTGCACGAGGCGGCGAAGTGGTGCCGCCTGGCGCTGAGCGGCAACCCGACCGCCACCGAGCTGGCCTGGTTGCCGGAGGACTGCTACGAGACCCGTACGGAGTTCGGCGACCGGCTGGTCGCCATCCGCTCGGCATTCCTCAGCGCGCCCCGCGTCCGCGACGCCTACCTGGGCTACGCCGGCCAGCAGTTCCGCAAGCTGGAGTCCCGGGGCGACGGCACGTTCTCGGCCGACACCCGGCGGCGCACCGCCAAGCACGCCCGGCACCTGGCCCGGCTGGTGCACCAGGGCCGGCTGCTCTACGCCACCGGCGTGCTGGAGATCCGGCTCGCCGACCCGCAGTGGTTCCGCAGCTTCGGCGAGCGGGTGGCCGGCGGCGCGTTGGCCGAGGCACGGGCCCTGATCGCCGGGGCGGAACGCGACTTCGACCGGATCCGTACCCCGCTGCCGGACCGCCCGGACGAGGCGGCCGTGGAACGCTGGCTGCTCGACGTGCGCGCCGCCCACCTGCCGCCGGGTCCCGCCACGCCCTGACCCACCCGCCCCGGTCCGGGTCACCGCACGTCGGACTCGTTGCCCGCGACCGGCTGGCGGCGAACGCCCGCGCGGAGGCTCAGTCCGCCAGGCGTACGCGGACCCGACGGTTGGCCCGCCCCTTGCTCTCCACCTTCACCACCTGCACCTTGCCGATCTGCGCGGTGGAGGCGACATGCGTGCCGCCGTCGGCCTGGACGTCCAGCCCGACGATGTCGACGATCCGCACCTCCTGCTCCTCCGGCGGGATCAGGTTCGACTGGGTACGGATGACGTCGGGCAGGGCGAGCGCCTCCGCCCTGGGCAGCACCCGCACGGCCACCGCCCGGTCGGCGGCGACCTCGGCGTTGACCAGCTCCTCGATGCGGCTCTTGAAGTCGGACGGCACCTCGGGCAGGTTGAAGTCCATCCGGGCCTCGCCCGGCTCCATGTTGCCGCCCGTGACGAGCGCGCCGAAGTCACGGAACACCACCCCGCAGAGCACATGCAGCCCGGAGTGGGTCCGCATCAGCCGGGTGCGCCGGTCGTCCTCGACCGCGCCGGTGACCGCCGTGCCGGCCGGCGGCAACGGGTCACCCTCGACCGGGATCAGCCAGAGGTCGTCGCCCTTGCGGGTGCCGGCGATGCGGGTCTGCACCCCCTGCCAGAGCAGTACGCCGTGGTCCGGCGGCTGCCCGCCGCCACCCGGATAGAACGCCGAGCGGTCCAGCACGATGCCCTGCTCGGAATCGGCGTGCAGCACCGTGCACTCCCACTCCCGCAGTGTCGGATCGGCGAGGTCCAGCCGGTGCGTACGACCGTGGTGTGTGACGCCCATGTCAGGGCACGTTACTCGTTCAGGAAGGCCGATATCCGGCTTCGCAGGTCGGCGCGTTCCGTCCAGAGGACGCCGGGCCGGTCGTACACGTGCAGGGTGGCCCGGGGCAGCGCGGCGGCGAGCTGCTCGGCGACCTCGACCGGGTGCAGGTCGTCGCCGGCACAGCCGATCACCAGGGCCGGCGCGGTGACGGCGGCCAGCGAACCGGCGTCGCGCAGGGGCGCCTGCTCGGGCAGGCTCGCCAGCCCCGGGGCGAGCCCGTCGCGCAGGAGCTGGTCGAGGCGCTGGCGCAGGTAGGCCCAGCCGGCCGGGGTGTTGCGGACGGCGGGCGGCAGCTCGGCCTGGACCACGTCGGCCACGGCGGCGGCGTCGCCGCTCTCCACGGCCTCGAACAGCGCGGTCAGCCGGGCCCGGGCGACCTCGCCGCGCGGCCGGTCGAGCGCCGCGGGCAGGAAGACGACGAGTCGCTCGAAGCGTTCGGGGCTCTCGGCGAGCAGCCGGCAGAGCGCGCCCGCGCCGAGGCTGGCGCCGAAGGCCCGGGTGGCGCCGCCGAGGTCGGCGACCGCGCGCAGGTCGCGGGCGAGGTCCAGGTAGCTCCACGGGCCGGGCGGCGCGGCGGAGCGGCCGTGCCCGCGGAACTGGAAGAACAGCTTGCGGCCCGTCACCCCGCTGCCGAAGGGCCGGGTGGTGGCGATGCCGTTGCCCAGCCCGTGGGCGAACACAGTGACCGGGTCACCCGCGCCGGTGACGAGCTGCTCCAGGTGTACGCCGTGCGGCGTGGCGACCAGCTCGGTGTCCGGCTCCGGCAGGGCCGGTCGGCCGGTACGCGGGGCGCCCGGGCCCGGCCCCCAGGTGCGGGGCCCGCCGTCCGGCGGGGGCGGCCAGCGGAAACCCCTCACCAGAAGCCTTTGCCGTCGCTCAGGTCGCGCAGCCCCACCCGGACGTCGAGCAGGTAGATCAGGCCGGCGGCGATGCCGACGAGCCCGAAGAGACTGATCGGGCCGAAGCCGAGCAGGGTCAGCACCAGGCAGACGGCGAGGATCGCGATCCAGCCGCCCTTGGGCAGGGTGCCGATGGCGGCGAAGGCGTCGGAACGCTGGGTGATGGCGTGCACCAGGGCGATGCCCTGCACGATCAACGCGAAGACGAGCAGGATCAGCTCGATCACGTAGCGAACATCGAAGGCGAAGAGCGGCGCGGCGTAGGCCATGTCGGCAAGCTTATGCCGGTGACCCCGGATACGTCCGACAGGACGCATCCGGGGTCACCGGCGCAACGAACTACTCGGCGGCCGGGCGGGTCCGCTTGGTGGCCCGGGGCAGCTTCGCCGACGGGGTGGCGGCCGGCTCGGCGGCGGCCTTGGCGGCCTTGGTGGCCCGGGTCGTCGCCTTCTTCGCGGCGGCCGGCTTGGCCTCCAGCACCTCGGCCACGTCGGCCGGGGTCGGCACCTCGTCGGTCACGGCCGGGTTCGGCACGTCGGTGGTCACGGCCTGGGTCGGCACGTCGGCGGTGACGGACCGCACGGTGGCCGGCTTCGCGACGGCCTCGGCCGGCCCGGTCTCGGCTCCGGTCGCCTCGATGTCGGCGTTCACGGTCTCGGCGGCCTCCAGCACGCCGGCCCCGACGACCCGCTCGCCCCGGGCGACAAGCGCGACGTACGCGGCCTGCGCCCGCTCCTGCGCGGCCTGGGCGCCGGCGACCACCACGGCGGCGTTGCGGGTGGCCAGCGCACGGAGCCGGTCGAGGTCGGCGACCTCGCGCAGCCGCTCCAGGTCGGCGACCTCGCGCAGCTTGTTCAGGTCTGCGGCCTCGCGCAGGCGCTTCAGGTCCAGCTCGGTCGGGACGGCCTTCTCGCGCAGGCCCTCGGCGGTCAGGTTCGCCGTACGCAGCGTGTCGTTGGCCTTCTGGCGCAGCTCGACGCCGGTGACGACGGCCTTGCCACCCAGGTCGGCGACGACCTTGGTGCCGAGGTCGGTCACCACGGCGGGGAGCTTGCGCAGCTGCTGGAGGGCGAGCTCGCCCGCGCCCGCGGCGGCGTAGATCGGGGCCGGGATGCGGCTGGTCTTCGGCTGGGTCATCACTTCTCCTCTTCGGCCGCGTCGGCGGCCTTCCGGGCCGCGTCGCGGGCGGCCTTCTTCTCGGGGGTGTCGATCGGTGCGGGGGCGGGGCCGGCCTCGGTGACGGCGACCGACTCCAGCACGGCCTCGGTCGGGGTGCCCTCCGGTGTGGTGGGGCCCGTGGCGGCGAGGTTGGCCAGGTCGGGCGCGGCCTCGACAGGATCCGGCGTGCCCGTGCCGGCGGCCTCGGTGCCGGCGGTGGGCGTCGCGCCGGTGGCCGCCGCGGTCGCCTCGGCGAGCCGCGCGTTCTCCCGGCGGAACGTCTCGTAGATCTGGGTGAGCGACTGCTTCTGCGCCATGGTCAGGTCGGGGTCGACGGAGATGGCCGCGAGCACGCCCTGACCTTCCTTGTCGTCGAGCAGCCCCGCCCGCAGGTACATCGCGGGGGTGGAGACGCGCAGCGCGCTGGCGAGCTGCTGGAGCACCTCCGCGCTCGGCTTGCGCAGACCGCGCTCGATCTGACTGAGGTACGGGTTGCTGACCCCCGCCTGCTCGGCGAGCTGCCGCAGCGAGATCTTCGCGTTGCGGCGCAGGTCGCGAATGAACCCGCCGACGTCGGGAAGGTCCTTACCAGTGGCCATGGCCCGACGCTAACGCGCCCTGCTAGCTCCTGCAAGCAGAACGCTAACCAGAGTTAGCGACGTCTCATCCGCACCCGCCCCGGGGTCAGGAGTCCGCGCGTCCGGACCCGTCACCGGCGGCGTGCGCGCCCTCGTCGCCGACGGTCGCGCCGGCCCCGCTCCGGGTCTGCGCGGCGGGATCGGGCGCGACCTCGCGTTCGAGCTCCTCGGCGTCGGCCTTGCTCAGGCCGGTCGCACGGAGGGTGTTCACGGAGATGATCTTGATCTGGGCGGCGACGTTCGTGCCGTTCAGGCGCAGTCCGCCGGTGAGGGCGTCGTGGGCGAGCCGGATGGCGCTGAGCGCGGCACGCCGGGAACCAGTGGGTTGGCGGCGGCTGGGGGCGAAACTGTGATGCACATGGGCGACGGCTGTGGACAGGTCGCGGAGCGCGCGCTCGAGGGTGTCGGGTAGCGGTTCGTCGTGGCGGATCGCCGTCTCCAGGGCCACCATGAGCGGACGACTCTGCACGAGCGACCGCATCATCAGGCCGGCGCCCCGCTGCCAGCCCTGCAACGCGGAGCGGTTGTGCCACCGTATCGGCGAGATCCGTACGACCTCGGCGGCCGCACCGAGGATCGTTTCGACGTCGGTCAGGTCCGCGTCGCGCAGCCGGTCGAGCGACACCTTCGCCAGTCGGGCGTCCCTGGCGGCCAGCGCGTCGGCGCCGTTGGCGATCTCCCGCGCGAGCAGCGCCAGCCGGGGTTCCGCGGCCTTCTTCAGCCGGTGGATCGGGTGCAGCGGCAGAACGATCAGCGACACGAGGACGCCGACCCCGCCTCCGACGATGCCGTCGATGAAGCGTGGCAGGGCCAGGTCGTTGGAGGCGGGAGCCAGCACGGCGACGACCATCGCGCTACCGCCGGCCTGGGTGATGAAGCCGCCCTCGCCGCCGCTGAGGACCACGGCCAGCAGGATGGAGACGGCGACGATCCCCCCGATCTGCACGTGGCCACTGCCGACGGCGGCGACGAGCAGGTCGCCCACGGTGATTCCGACCGCCACCCCGGCCACCAGGAACAGCGTGCGACGGAGGCGGTGGCCGACGGAGCTGGCGACCGCGCCCACCGCAACGGCCGGCGCGAAGACCGGCTGGGGATTGTCGAGCAGGTCGTTGGCGATCCACCAGGCGAGCGCGGCGGCGGCACCGGTCTGGACGGCGAGCAGGAGACTCAGCCGCAACTTCACCAGCCGATCGCGGGCCGTCTGGGGGCTGGCCCGCCGCAGGGACGTCAGCGCCATGTCGACCCGGTCGTCCGGGCCACGCCGGGCCGGATCACCCGTGGTTCGCTCCGGCCCTCGCATGCCCGCAACTACCCCGCCGCCGATCGGACAAACGCCGGGACGCCCGCACGGCGGCGGGTCGCGCACCGCCACGTTGACCCGCGGCGATGCGCCGGCGGAAAGGCGGCGCACGCCTTCTCGTCCGCCTGGTTGCGTCCCGGTCCCCCGGTGCGTACCTTGCCGCAGTGACCAAGATCGAGGTGAACGGCGCCCTGCTCGCGTACGACGACACCGGCAGCGGCACGCCCGTCGTCCTGCTGCACGCCGGCATCGCGGACCGGCGGATGTGGCGGGAGCAGGTCGGCCCGCTGGCCGCGCGGCACCGGGTGATCGCCCTCGACCTGCGCGGCTACGGGGACTCCGAGCTGCCGCCGACCCCGTTCGCCCACCACGACGACGTGGCCGGGCTGCTCGACGCGCTCGACCTCCCCCGGGCCGCCCTGGTCGGCTGCTCGTTCGGTGGCGCCGTGGCGATCGACACCGCGCTGGCCCACCCGGAGCGGGTGAGCGCGCTCGCCCTCCTCGGCACCGCCGCCTCGGGCCACGAATGGTCGGACGAGGCGAACGACCTCTGGGACAGCCTGGTGGGCGAGGTCGACCCGGAGGACTTCGCCGCCAGCGCCGCCGGCGAGGTGCGCTTCTGGGTGGTCGGCCCGGGCCGCGAGCCCGCCGACGTCGACCCGGAGCTGCTCGCCTTCGCCCGCGAGATGGACCAGCGGGCGCTCGCCGCCGAGTTGGCGCTCAGCGCGGTCGACGTCGCCGAACTCGACCCGCCCGCGATCGGTCGCCTCGGCGAGCTGCGGATGCCCGTCCTGGTCGGCGCAGGCGCGGCCGACGTGCCCGACATCAGCCGCCTCGCCGACCGGATCGCCGCCGAGGCGCCCGACGCTGCCCGCCTGCCCGACGTGCCCGACGCCGGCCACCTGCTGCCGCTGGAGCGACCCGCCCCGGTCAACGCCGCCCTGCTCGACTTCCTGCCCTGACCCCCGCCCCGTCGTCCGCTCCCGCGAGGGGCGAGGTGGGCGGCGCGCCGGCCGGACGCCCACCTGACTCGGAGCGGAGGCGGTCCTTGCCGATCGGCCGGCCAGCCTCTCGGCCCGCGCCCAACGGGTGAAGGGGATAAATGGATTGCCCGGGCGCCGGGCCGGGAGTTTGACTGCTCGCCATGTCTCCTTCCCCCTCACCCGTCTTCGTTGCGGGTACGGGTCGTTCGGGAACGTCACGGCTCGCCGACATCATCGGCCAACATCCGCTGATCCACCGGATTCCCATGGAGACCAGGTTCCTCGTCGACCCCGGCGGCCTGCGGGACCTGGCCGACGCGCTCACCGGTCGATACGACCCCACCGTCGGTGAGGACGCCCTGCACCGGCTGAGCGACTTCCTCACCGTACGAGTGCCCGGCCGGCGCGACGATCGCGGCAAGACCGTTCCCGAACTGGTCGGCGAGCGGCGTTACCGGGACGCGGTGGAACAGCTCTGGCCGCAGCTGATCGCGTACACCTTCGACGAACCTGCGCCCGCCGAAGGCTTCGGCGACGCCGACCGTCCTGCCGGGCCGTTCGCGCCGCTGAGCCGCCGGCGGGTGGTTCCCAGGTACTTCAGCGACCGGGGCGAACTGCTCGGAATCCTGCGTAGCCTGGTCGACACCATGTTCGGCGGAGCAGCCGCGGACGCGGGCAAGCCGACCTGGTGCGAGAAGACGCCGTTCAACCTGTTGTGCATGGAGTTCCTCTGGGAACTGGTCCCCGAGGCGACCATCGTGCACATCAAGCGTCACCCGGTGTCGGTGCTCGCATCCCACCTGGCCCAGCCGTGGGCGCCCTCCACGGTCGACGGCGCGCTCGCCTACCTCAGGCCGATCTACGATCGATGGCTGGCCTGGAAGGACACGGTCGACCTGACGGGCAGGCGATACGTCGAGGTGAGGGCGGAGGATCTCGCAGCCGACTGGCCCGGGCAGCGCCGCGCCCTGTTCGAGCGGCTCGGCGTCGACGACTTCGACACCCGTTCGACGTTCCAGTCGCACAAGCTGGCGCAGCGCAACGGCCAGTTCGACGACGGAACCCGCGAGTTCATCGAAGAAGCACTCGGCAAGGTCGTCCCGGCCATGGGATACGAGTGACGACCATGGCCCTCCACCCTGACGACGATGTGGTCGTCGACCCGCTGACAAGAATCGGCGCCGCCTTCCACCCCCGCTAGGTGGCCGCGTCCGCGGCCCCTGGAGGGGGCAACCATGTCTCGTACGGACAAGGACGGTCCGCATCACCCGCGAACCGGTCTGCGGGGGCTGATCGGTGGTGGAGGTGCGCCGCGCTGGTTCATCAACGCTGTCTGGACCAGCAGGGAGCGTCAGGCGGCGAGAGCCGCATGCCGTGACGCCGCGAAGGAACATCGCGGAAACGGGATCGTCGACACCATCCCGACCACCCAGCAGCACCGACACGGTGCCCAGTGGCTCTGGTGGTGACGGGCGACCGCACGGTGGGCAGCCGCCGGTGGGCCCCTCACCGGCCGGCCGCGCGCCCGGTGAACGTCGCGACGACGGGCGTAACGGCTACCAGAGGGGCCGGACGGCGCCGACCGGCAGGCCGCCGCCGAAGAGCGGCAGTTCGGCGTACTCGGTCAGCACCGGCGCGTCCAGCCCGAGGCGGCGCAGGGCGGAGACCAGCACCGGCATCCGGGCGCGGCCCGCCCCGTCGTCGATCTTGAGGGCGACCGCGCCGACCCCGGGCACCGCCGCCGCGACGACCCCCTCGGCGCCGATCTTGGCGAGCAGCCCGGGCACGCCCCGCATCAGCCGGCTGTCCTCGGCCCGGGTGCCGCCGACCAGGTCCGGGTGGGCGCGCATCGCGTCGGCCACCGTCCGCGCCACGGTGCCGGGCTCCGCCGAGACGAGCCGGAGGTACGCCCCGGCGAGGCCGGTCAGCGAGACGGCGAGCACCGGGGCGCCGCAGCCGTCCACGCCGACCGCCGCAGCCGGCTCGCCCGTGAACTCCTCCACCGCGTCCCGCAGCCGCTGCTGCAACGGGTGCTCCGGGCGCCAGTACCCGTCGAGCGGCCAGCCGGCGGCCAGGCAGGTCAGCAGCATCCCGCTGTGCTTGCCGGAGCAGTTCATCTGCGTACGGGTGGGGCCGCCGCCAGCCCGCAGCACGGCCGTCCGCGCCTCGTCGCCCACGGGCAGGTCCGGCGGGCAGTGCAGGGCCGACTCGTCCAGCCCGGCGCGGGCGAGCAGCGCCCCGACCCGGGCCAGGTGGAACTCCTCCCCGGCGTGGCTGGCCGAGACCAGCGCCACGTCGGCGGGGTCGGCCAGCGTCAGCCCGGCGCGGAGCATCCCAACCGTCTGCATCGGCTTGTTGGACGAGCGCGGGAAGACCGGGGAGGTCACGTCCCCGGCGCCCGCCACCGTCCGCCCCGAGGCGTCGAGCACCACCACCGAGCCCCGGTGCACGCCCTCGACGAACCCCGACCGGACCACTTCGGCGAGCGGCGCGCCGCCCTCGTACGTCTTTCCCACAGGGTGGACGGTACCGGCACCTCCGGCAGCGGTCGGCGGGCGGGTGAGCAGGTCGTCGACGACCAGGTGTACAGCAGCGCCGGCCCCGGTCGCCGCTTACCTACCGGCGGCCGGCACGCCGAGCAGCCCGCGCGCCTCGGCGGTGGTCAGCGGCGGCCGCTGGGCGAGCTGGGCGAAGCCGACCGCCCGGGCGACGAGCTGCATGTTGGACTCGACCGGGCGGCCCTTGGCGTAGGTCACCGTGTCCTCCATGCCGACGCGCAGGTGCCCGCCGGCCGAGAGCGAGGCCAGCATGACCGGGATGGTGCTGCGGCCGATGCCGGTGGCGGAGAAGGTGGTGCCCTCGGGCAGGTCGCGCAGTGCCTGGTGGGCGGCGACCAGGGCCGGGGTGGTGCCGGGCATGCCGCCCGGCACGCCCATCACGAAGTCGACGTGCACGTGCCCGCCGGCCGGCAGGCCGTACTTGCCGAGCAGCCGTTGCAGGGCCGTCAGGTGGCCGAGGTCGAAGATCTCGTACTCGGGCACGATGCCGCGCTCCTGCATCCGGGTGTGCAGGTCGACGATGAACTCCCACCGGTTGAGGAAGACGTCGTCGCCGAAGTTGAGCGTGCCCATCGTGCAGGAGGCCATGTCCGGCCCGGCGTCGAGCACGGCGAGCCGGTCGGCCTCCGGGTCGGTCACCGCGCCGCCCGAGGAGAGCTGCACGACGAGGTCGGTGCTCTCCCGCAGCGCCGTCACGGTCTCCCGCAGCCGCCCCTGGTCCAGGGTGGGCCTGGCCTCGTCGTCGCGGATGTGGACGTGGATCACGGCGGCGCCGAGCGCCTCGCATTCCTTGGCGGTCAGCAGCAGCTCGTCGAGCGTCACCGGCAGCGCCGGCACCTCGGCCTTGGCCGACTCCGCGCCGGTGGGGGCAACCGTGATCAACGTCCCTGTCGTCATGCCCGGATCCTAGACCGAGGCCAGCGAGGCAGTCGACCGGAGCTTTTCCGGCCTCAGCGCCGAGAAGCAGAGATTCTTTCGTCGTCGGGCGGTCAGGCCGGATCGATCGCGGCGGCGGTCTCGCCGATCAGGAGGCGGGCGTCGTCGGCGACGTTGCGCTTGACCACGGCCAGGGCGACCTGGCCCAGCTCGTGGTGGTGCACGGCCGTGCCGACGAAGCCGACCGCCCGGCCGTCGAGGGTCACCGGCGTGCCGGCCACCGGCGGCTGGTCGGTGGTCACCCCGTCCAGGTGCAGGAGTACGAGCCGACGCGGCGGCCGGCCCATGTTGTGCACCCGGGCGACGGTCTCCTGGCCCCGGTAGCAGCCCTTGTCCAGGTGCACGGCCGGGGCGACCAGGTCCACCTCGGCCGGGATCGTCCGGTGGTCGGTGTCCACCCCGACCCGGGCCCGCCGGGCGGCCACCCGCACCGCCTCGTACGCCCACAGCCCGGCGACCGGCACCCCGTTGCCCCGCAGCTCGGTGACCACCTGCTCCATCGCGGCCCGGGGCACCAGCAGGTCCACGCCGAGCGGGCCCCGGCGGGCCCAGCCGCCCACGGGCAGCGGGCGCACGTCGTACAGCGCGGTCGGTCGGGGCGGCAGCTCGCCGGAGCGGAACTTCGGGCCCGGCACCGCGACCACGTCGGGCGCGGCCAGCCCGGTCGCGCCGAGCGTCTCCGCCGCGGCGGGCGCCTCCGGCCCGACCAGGGAGAGCAGCGCGTGCTCGGGCGTCACGTCGCGCGGCTCGACCTTGCTGAAGAACCGCATCCGCTCCAGGTACGACAGCAGGCCGGCGGTGGCGCCCGGCTCGGTGTCGAGCCAGGTGGTGATGCCGTCCTCGGCGACCATGGCGTGCTGCTCGACGTGCCCGTGCGGGGAGAGCACGAGCAGCTCGGTGCCCTGGCCGGCGCCGAGCTGCGCCAGGTGCTGGCTGGTGAGGGTGTGCAGCCAGCCGATCCGTTCCTCGCCCGGCACCGCGACGACGCCCCGGTGCGACCGGTCGACCAGGCCGACCGCCGTGTCGAGGGTGCGCTGCTCGCGCATCGGATCGCCGTAGTGCGCCGCCACGCCCCGCACGCCGGCCGCCGCGTGCGCCGGCTCGGGCTGGTCGCGGCTGGCCTCGTCGATGCTCCCGACGCTCACCGCGCCCGCGATGTCGATCATTTCCGGTCCCCGTTCTCGCAGCGGACGCAGAGGCCGAAGAACGAGACGTGGCCGATGTCCACCCGGAACCCGCGCTGGCTCGCCAACTGGTCGGCCAGCGGGCGCAGCAGCTCCGGATCGATCTCGTCGATCGCGCCGCAGCCCCGGCAGACGAGGTGGACGTGCTGGTCCTCGCCGGCCGCGTGATAGGTCGGCGAGCCGTGCGAGAGGTGGGTGTGGGTGACCAGGCCGAGCCGTTCCAGCAGCTCCAGCGTGCGGTAGATGGTGGTGATGTTGACCCCTGCGGCCACCTCCCGGACGGCGGTGTGCACCTGCTCCGGGGTGGCGTGCCCCAGGTCCAGCACGGCCTGGAGGATCAACTGCCGTTGCGCCGTCAGTCGTAGCCCACGGGCGCGGAGCATTTCCGCGAGGGAGGATTCGGACACCGTCCGATCATAGTTCGCCCCGCCACGCGCGCCGCCGGTGTCGTCCGGCCCGCCGCTAGGCTCGGCGGTCATGGTGGCGTCGAGGATCGCCGTGCCGGGCCGCGGGCTGGTGCCGCCCGGCGAGCCGGTGCTGCGCGGCGACGACCGGGGCGTGCTGCACGGCGACGGGCTCTTCGAGACGATGCACCTGCGGAACGGGCGGCCGTGGCTGCGCGACGCGCACCTGGCCCGGCTCGCCCGGGCGGCGGCGGCCGTCGAGCTGCCGCTGCCCGCCGTCGAGGTGCTGGCCGAACTGGTGGACGCCGTCCGCGCCGGCTGGCCCGCCGAGGTCGAGGGGGCGCTGCGGCTGGTCTGCACCCGGGGCCCGGAGGGCGGGGGCCCGCCCACCGGCTACGCCACGCTGGGCGAGGTGCCGGCGGCGACCCGGGCGGCGCGCCGGGACGGGATCACCGTGGCGACCCTGCCGCTCGGCGTCGCGGCGCGGGCCCGCGCCGAACTCGACTGGCTGCCGGCCGGGGTCAAGTCCATCTCGTACGCGGTGAGCACCGCCGCCCGCCGGTGGGCCGCCCGCTCCGGCGTGGACGACGCGCTCTGGGTCTCCTCCGACGGATACGCGCTGGAGGGGCCCACGGCCAACCTGGTCTGGCTGGCCGGTGACACCCTCTGCACGGTGCCCGCCGCCGAGACCGGCATCCTGCCGGGCGTGACCGCCGCCTGGCTCCTCGCGCACGCCCACACGCTCGGCCTGCGCGCCGAGGAGCGCCTGGTCACCCCGGCCGAGCTGCGTACCGCCGACGGCGTCTGGCTCAGCTCGTCCGTCCGTGGCCTCGCGGAGGTCCGCACCCTGGACGCCGTCCCGCTGCGCCGCTGCGCGCACACCCCCGCCCTCCAGGCGCTCCTGGGCTTTCCCCGCCCGTGAACCCCGGAAGGAGGGTCAGCCGGCCACCCGGGTGAGGCGGGCGGAGAGGTGCGGGGAGAGGGAGTGGCCCAGGGCCGCCATCTCCTGGGCGTAGAGCAGCGCGCCCTCGACGATGCCGAAGAGGCGGTGACCGGCGGTGACCTCCTTGGCGGTCGCCGTGCGGACCACCGCGTCGGTGACGAACTCGATCTGGGTGCCCTTGCGCTTGCCGATGTGCAGCTCCATCACGCCGGTGGGCACGGTCATCAGCGCCTCCAGCTCATCGGTGACCCGGTCGCCGTCCATCACCGGCCGCCACCAGCCGACCTCGCGACCCGCCGGGCGGACCGGACGGCTCTGCTCGTCGAGCAGCCAGGCGCGCGACTCGTAGGACAGGAACGGCCGGCCGTCGTGGCTGATCCGGATCTCCTGCGCGAAGTCGAAGTCCTCGATGGTGGGGAAGCCGCCCCGCCCCCGGCCGCGCCACACCCCGACGTACGGCAGCAGGCCGTCCAGCGCGGGGTGCAGCTTCGGGCCGACGCGCAGGTCGTGGCTCTCCTCGTAGGGGTACGGGTCGACCGGCGGCGCGTTCAGCCACGGCGGCGGCTGCAGGGGGTTCTCGTCGCTCACCGGTTCACTCCGCCTTTCCGCCGGCGGCCAGGAAAGCTCGCCGAGCCATCTTCGTTCGCGACTGCGGGGCTCGCAGACCCGGCTCACTCCTCGCGCTCACCAGCGCCCTCTCGATATGCGTACGGCCAGGTAGACCAGGCCACCGGCGAGCGCGCCCAGGCCGGCGACCAGCAGGCTGACGAACCCGATCTCGGTAACCATCGTGACCATCCTATGCTGGGCCCCATGGCCCGCACTCTCGTCGTCAAGGCCACCGCCGGCGCGGACGCCCCGGAGCGGTGTGCCCAGGCCTTCACCGTCGCCGCCACCGCGGCCGCCGCCGGGCTGCACGTGTCGCTCTGGCTGACCGGGGAGTCGACCTGGTTCGCGCTGCCCGGCCGCGCGCAGGAGTTCGAGCTGCCGCACTCGGCCCCGCTCGCCGAGCTGCTGCACGTGATCCTCACCACCGGCACGGTGACCGCCTGCACGCAGTGCGCCGCCCGGCGGGACATCGGGCCGGACGACGTGCTGCCGGGCGTCCGCATCGCCGGCGCCGCGGTCTTCGTCGAGGAGGCGACGGCCGAAGGGGCCCAGGCCCTGGTCTACTGACCGCCGCCCGCCGATACCGGCCCGGCAGGTCGGGCAGATGCCTACGATTCGGGTGTGACCGAGGCGACGGAGCGATTCTTCGAATCCCTGCCGGCGCGCGCCCCCGAGGTGCTGGTCAGCCCGGTCAGCGGGACGATGCAGATCGATCTCGCGCAGGGCGGTCGGACGGTGCACTGGCTGGTCCGTCTCCGTCCGGGCGAGATCGAGGTGAGCCGCGACCGGGGGCCCGCCGACGCGATCTGGTACACCAGCACGGACCTGTTCGACCGGCTCGTCACCGGCCGGGCCCAGGCGATCTCGTCGGTGCTGCGCAACGAGAGCAGCTTCAGCGGCGACATCGTGCTCTTCCTGCTGTTCCACCGGTTCTTCCCCGATCCGCCCGGCACCCGGGACCCCCGCACGGTCGCCCGCAGACAGGCCGGGCGGCTGCCGTGAAGGAACTGGTCAGCATCCTGGACGGCAACACCTTCCTGGTCAGCGACAGCCGCGGCGACATCGAGCCGTCCCTCGACTTCCCGACCGGGCTCTTCTCGTTCGACACCCGGCACCTCTCCACCTGGTTGCTGACCCTCGACGGCGAACGGCTGCACGCCCTCTCCGTCGACACCGCGGAGTCCTTCCGCACCCGCTTCTTCCTCGTGCCCGGCGAACCGACGCACTACCTGGACGCGAAGGTCTCGATGATCCGCAGCCGGGCCATCGGCGGCAGCTTCGAGGAGGAGCTGACGCTACTCAACCACTCCGGCGAGGAGATGGAGTTCGTCGTCCGCCTCGACATGGGCGCCGACTTCGCGGACCTGTTCGAGATCAAGCACGTCAGGCGCAAGGAGGGCCGCACCACCGCCACCGTCGGCGAGAACGAGCTGCGCCTGACCTACCGCCGGGACAGGTTCCACCGCGAGACGGTCGTCCACACCAGCGTGCCCGCGAAGATCGAGGTCTCCGGCATGACCTACCGGGTCCGGGTCGGCCCGCGCGGCGAGTGGACGACGCGGCTGCACGTGTCGACCGTCGTCTACGGCGCGCGCGGCGAGGACGTCCGGGCCAACCTTCCGCAGTACGGGGGAAGCCGCGGCCCGGAGGCGATCCGGGCCGAGCAGGACGAGCTCGTCGCCCGGGCGCCCAAGCTCGGCTGCGACTGCCAGCCGCTGGCCGGGGCGTACCGGCAGAGCCTCAACGACCTGGCGGCGCTGCGCTACGAGTCGATCACCCTCGGCGTACGCCTGGTGGCCGCCGGCCTGCCGTGGTTCATGACGCTGTTCGGCCGGGACAGCATCATCACCTCGCTCCAGGTGGTGCCCTTCCTGCCGGAGCTGATCCCCCCGACCCTCATGATGCTGGCCGGCCTCCAGGGGCACCGGATCGACGACTTCCGGGACGAGGAGCCGGGCAAGATCCTGCACGAGCTGCGCTACGGCGAGACGGCGGGCTTCGAGGAACAGCCCCATTCGCCGTACTACGGCTCGGCGGACTCGACGCCGCTCTTCGTCATCCTGCTCGACGAGTACGAGCGGTGGACCGGCGACGACCGGCTGGTACGGGGACTGGAGGCCCAGACCCGGGCCGCCCTCGCCTGGATCGACACGTACGGGGACCTGCTCGGCACGGGCTACCTCTGGTACCAGACCCGCAACCCGCAGACCGGGTTGGCGAACCAGTGCTGGAAGGACTCCTGGGACTCGATCTCGTACCGCGACGGCCGGTTCCCCGGCTTCCCCCGCGCCACCTGCGAACTCCAGGGCTACGCGTACGACGCGAAGATCCGCGGCGCCCGACTGGCCCGGAAGTTCTGGGGCGACCCCGCGTACGCCGACCAGCTGGAGCGGGAGGCGACCGAGCTGAAGATCCGGTTCAACCGGGACTTCTGGATCCCGGAACGGGAGTACTACGCGCTCGCCCTGGACGCCGACGGCCGGCAGGTCGACGCGCTCACCTCCAACATCGGGCACCTGCTGTGGAGCGGCATCGTCGACGAGTCGCGGGCCGGCCGGATCGCCGAACACCTGATGGGGCCGCGGCTCTACTCCGGTTGGGGCGTCCGGACCCTCGCCGACGACCAGGGGCGCTACAACCCCGTCGGCTACCACGTCGGGACGGTGTGGCCGTTCGACAACTCGATCATCGCCTGGGGGCTGTGGCGGTACGGCTTCCGCCGGGAGGCCGGCCAGATCTGCGAAGCCATGCTGGCCGCGTCCCCGTTCTTCGACGGGCGGCTGCCGGAGGCCTTCGCCGGCTACGAGCGGGACCTCACCGACTACCCGGTGGAGTATCCCACCGCGTGCAGCCCGCAGGCCTGGTCGGCGGGCACGCCGCTGCTGCTGCTCCGGGTGATGCTGGGCCTGGAGCCGCAGGGCGACCACCTGATCATCAACCCCGCCGTGCCCGAGGGGATGGGGCGGATCGAGCTGCTCGACATCCCCGGCCGCTGGGGCCACGTCGACGCCCTGGGCCGCAGCCGCGCCCCGCGCGACCCACCGGTCGGCCCCTGACCCATGGTCAGGCAGGGCAGCCGCTGACCCCAGGGGTCAGGCAGGGCAGCCGGTGCTGGCCGAGACGACGGCCCGGTCGCCTGAGAGGTCGGCGACGACGGTCACCGGGCCACGACGGTAGGCGTACGCCTGCGGGTCGTCCAGCACCGGAAGGCGGGTGACGGGGGCCAGGGCGGCGGCCGGGGACGCGGGGGCCGGGACACCGGCGGAGCGCGCGGAGCGGGCGGTGCCGCCGCCGGGGCAGGGCGCGGTGACCATCTCCAGGGCCGGACCGGCCGGCGCCCCGAGGGCCCGCAGGGCCTCCTCCAGGGCGTCCGCCTCCGCGCCGGCGGCACCGGTCACGGGTACGTCGTAGCCGTCGCCCACCGGCCGACAGCCGGTGTCGACGGTCAGCCGGACCCGGCCGTCCCCCGCGACCCCGCCGGAGACGGTGACGAACTCGCCCGCGTCGCCGCGCAACCGGGGACCGCTTGAGGTGACCCGGACCCCGGCCCGCCAGTCCGCCGGCAGCCGGCCGGCGACCTGCTCCAGCAGCGTCGCCTCCCCGCCCGCCGCGACGAAGACGTCCACCCCGCGCGACAGGTCGGCGCCGGCGGCGAACGGGGTGACCCGGCAGCCCCGATCGACCACGGGCGGAGTCAGCACGGCGGTCTCGCCGGCCGCCGCGACCAGTGCGCCGACTGCGCGGTCGACGACGCGGCCGGCCTCGGTCAGGGTGCGCTGCTCCCGGACGGTCGGCGGATCGTTGCGCACCGAGAGCCAGGTCAGCGCCGCCAGCAGCACCGCCCACGCCACCGTGCCGGCGAGCAGCCAGGGCAGCCACCGTCGGGGGGCCGCCGGCCGACCGGGACCGGTAGGCGGGGCCTGCCCCGCCGCTTCCACGCCGTTCACGGGGGCAATCGTGTCACGCCGGTCGACAGTGCCCGGAGACGGTCGCGGCCCGCCACCTGGGAAGGCGACGGGCCACGGGCCGATCAGAGCGGGGGAACGTCAGGAGGCGACCGTGACGGCGACCTCGTTGATGCCCCGGGCGGCGGTCACGGCGGTGTCGCCGTTGCCGTGCCGGGAGAGCGCCCGCAGGGTCCAGGCGCCCGGCGCGGCGAAGAACCGGAACTGGCCGGCCGGCGAGGTCACCACCTCGGCGGTGAACTCACCGGTCGAGTCGAGCAACCGGACGTACGCGCCCGGGACGGCCTCGCCCGCGTCGGAGCGGACGACGCCGGTGATCACGGTTTCCTTCTCCAGGTCCAGGCTCGCGGGCAGCGGGGCGGCCTGGTCGGGCGCGGCGCAGCCGGCAGCGGTGGGTGCGGTCATGGCTCAGGCCTCCCCGGGCTCGTCGCCGAGCGCGACCGGCACGCCGACCAGCGAGCCGTACTCGGTCCAGGATCCGTCGTAGTTCTTCACGTTGCGGTGGCCGAGCAGCTCCTGGAGCACGAACCAGGAGTGCGAGGAGCGCTCGCCGATCCGGCAGTACGCGATGGTCTCGCGGCTGTCGTCCAGCCCGGCGTCGGCGTAGATCTTGCGCAGCTCGTCGTCGGACTTGAAGGTGCCGTCCTCGTTGGCCGCCTTGGACCACGGCACGCTGATCGCCGTGGGGATGTGCCCGGCCCGCTGCGCCTGCTCCTGCGGCAGGTGGGCGGGGGCGAGCAGCCGGCCGGCGAACTCGTCGGGGCTGCGCACGTCGACCAGGTTCTTGGTGCCGATGGCGGCCACGACCTCGTCCCGGAAGGCCCGGATCGAGGTGTCCGGCTCCTGCGCCACGTACTGCGTCGCGGGGCGGGTCACCGCGTCCCGGACCAGCGGACGGGCGTCCAGCTCCCACTTCTTGCGACCGCCGTCGAGCAGCTTCACGTCGCGGTGGCCGTAGAGCTTGAAGTACCAGTACGCGTACGCGGCGAACCAGTTGTTGTTGCCGCCGTAGAGGATGACGGTGTCGTCGTTGCTGATGCCCCGCTCGGAGAGCAGCGCCTCGAACTGGCTCTTGTTGACGAAGTCCCGGCGCACCTGGTCCTGGAGGTCGGTCTTCCAGTCCAGCTTGATCGCGCCGGCGATGTGGCCGGTGTCGTAGGCCGAGGTGTCCTCGTCGACCTCGACGAAGACGACGCCCGGGGCGTCGAGGTTCTTCTCGGCCCATTCGGCCGAGACGAGTGCGGTGTCGCGACTCATCAGATCACTCCCTGGTGAGGATGGATGGTGAACCAGCACGGGGGCATCGAAAGTCGTGACGATCGCACCACGCGCGGGATCCACCGTATGGACGGATCACGGGTTCGTGCGACGGCGCCGCTGCCGGGCGTTGAAAGAGAGCACGGGAGAAGAAAGATCCCTGCCTGCCGGTGGCCGCTAGGCGGCCGAGGACAGCCCCGCCGTCAGATGACGGGGCGACACAGGCAGGTGGCCACGCGGCACAGGTCGACCGCGCGCCGTTTGGTGAGGAGCGTCCCCATGAGCAGGGAGCCTACCAGCCGGGCGCGGGCGCACCAGGGGGCCGACCAGCATCCGGGACGCGCGTACTGGTAGCCCGGGGCGCAAGGAAGGGCACCTTCCTGTCGCCGTCGGTAGAGGAAGGGGCACTTCCTGACCGGCAGGCGCGGACGGACGGGGGCGCGGGCGGGTCGGGACAGGTGCCGGGCGGGGCCGGGGCCGGAGGCGGCGGGTCGGTCAGCCGGCGGCGGAGTTGATCGGCACGTTCCGGGCGTCCGCGGTGACGGCCAGCCCCTCGGGCAGCGGCCGGACCTCCCGGACGGCGAGCTGGAACGGCAGCTCGGGCAGGGGCACGTCGATGGAGATGCTGCGGGCGTAGTTGCTGAGCAGCGTCCGGGCCAGCGGCAGGTTCGGCAGGCCGTCGGCGTTCAGGTCGTTGAACTTCAGCGCCACCTGCCCCTCCTTGCCGACCGTGATGTCGGCGGTGCCGGTCACGGTGAGGCGCCGGCCGAGGATGTCGACAGGGGCGGTGACGGCCAGCCGGCCGTTCTGCTCGCCCAGGGTCAGCCCCGGCCGGTCGAGCAGCTTGGCGAGGCTGTCGTAGCTGATGGTGCCCGTCCCGTCGACGGTCTCGGCGACCACGTCGCCCTGCCCCGAACGGATGGTGTCGAGCGAGGCGCGCACGTTGCGGGCGTCCACGTCGAGCTTCGGCAGCGCGACCGCGTCGCCGCGCACCGAGCCCTGCACGTCGCGCAGCGCGATGGAGATGCGCTCGTACCGGCCGTCGAGCACCTGGGTGAGGAACGGGACCCCGCCGACCTCCACCTCCGGCGGCGAGGACTGCGCCCCCTGCTTGGCGATCTCCTGCCGGACCTGGTCGGCGATGGCGCGCTCGGCCACCCCCACGGCGACCCGGTCGGCCACCACGATCAGTCCGCCCAGGACCAGCAGCAGCACGACGAGGGTGATGAGCACCTTGCGCCCGCGTCGCCGGGGCCGCTCCTCGTACGTGTCGTCGTGCGCCACGCCGCCTCCTGTCGTCAGTGCCGAGGGTGCCGCGGAGCGGCCCACCGGTGGTACCCGATCGGGGAAAAGCTCAACCGCCGCGTCAGAGAACGAGCTTGCACATCGCGTACGCGGCCGGCGCGGCCAGGGCGAAGCCACCGAGGGGCCCCTGCATGTGCCGGGCCACCCACATGGTCGGCGGCTCCCCCGCCATCAGCCGGCCCGCCTCGGCGTAGCCCACGGCAAGGTCGGCCAGCACGGCGGTGACCGCCGCGACCAGCCCGATGATCGCGGCCCGGGTCGGGGTGAAGGGCGTCACCAGGTAGCTGCCGAGGACGGCGCTGACCAGCGTGCCGACCATCGCGCCGGCGACCACGCCGGCCGCACCCCGGGGCACCTGGGGGGCCAGCCGCGGCCACGGCGCGACCGCGTCGGTCAGCCGGGCGACGGTGAGCGCGACAGCGCTGGCGGTGAGGCACACCGTGATGGCCTGGGTGCCCGCCGGGATCCGGCTGAGCACGATCAGGGTGGCGAAGGCGACGACGCCGACCACGATCAACAGGGTGCTGCCGAGCGAGTCGGTCACCCGCACCCGGTCGACCCGCCGGACGAGCTGGCCGAGCACCCCGAGGGCGAAGCCGCCCGCCGCGACGTAGCCCAGCGGCGCCAGGCCGGCGACGTCCGTCTGCACGGCCGCGGTGTCGGCCGCCACCGCGGCGGCGGCGCTGACGGCGGCCACCAGCAGCAGCGCGGGCGGTCGCATGGCCATCGTCCAGGCCAGCACGAAGAGCAACTGCACGCCGAAGACGACGAACGCGAAGGGCAGGCGGTGCCCCGGGCCGGCGGTCTGCGCCCCGAGCACCAGACCCACCCCGAGCAGCGCGGCGAACCCGGCGACGGTCAGCGCGAGCGGGCGGCGCACCTCGACCGGCTCCACCAGCTCCTCGTCCGGCTCGTCGTCCGGCTCGTCGTCGGGTCGCCGGGCCGGCTCACCGGCCCGCCGGGCGCGGCGCGGGCCGCTGCGCTCCCGGCGCTCGCCGTCGTCGTCGGGGGCCGGCCCGGTGCGCGGCGCCGGCGGCTGGCCACGGGACGGGCCGGACGGCCCGGGGTGGGGCCCGTCGGGCCACTGGTCGCGGCCGGTCTCGGGCGAGCTGGAGGGAAACACGCCACGATCGTGCCAGACCCGCCGGCCGACGCGGGGGCCACGGTTTCGGCAACGTTAAAACCTGGGGTCACGATCAGGGGCAAACCGGGCGAACGGGAAAGGACGTGGAGGCGCGACCGGGGCCTTCGGTTACGCTCAAGCCGTTACCCGCCCGTCAGCGACGCCGGGACCCACGCAAGTTCATCAGCGTCACGCCCCGCCACGGAGTGCGCTGGTCGCGCGCGGCCTACGGCCGCCGGGACGGAGGTGATCGTGGAGATCCTGCTGCTGGTGACCGCGCGCGCAGGCGAACCATCCGCAGTGCTGCCGGCACTCGACCTGCTGCCGCACTCGGTCCGCACCGCGCCACGCGACGTCCGCACCCTGGTCGCCGGCCCCAGCCCGGACGCGGTGCTTGTCGACGCCCGCTCCGAGCTGAGCGAGGCGCGGGCGACCTGCCGGATGCTGCACGCCACCGGGCTCGGGGTGCCCCTGGTCGCGGTGGTCACCGAGGCCGGCCTGATCGCGCTCAACGCCGACTGGGGCGTCGACGACGTCATCCTCGCCGCCGCCGGGCCGGCCGAGGTGGAGGCCCGGCTGCGGCTCGCCGTCGGGCGGCTGAGCAACGCCACCTCCGGGGCCGGCGGCTCGATCCGCGCCGGCGAGCTGACGATCGACCCGGACACCTACGCCGCGAAGCTCAAGGGCCGGCCGCTCGACCTCACCTACAAGGAGTTCGAGCTGCTCAAGTTCCTGGCCCAGCACCCGGGCCGGGTGTTCACCCGGGACCAGCTCCTGCGCGAGGTGTGGGGCTACGACTACTTCGGCGGCACGCGCACCGTCGACGTGCACGTCCGGCGGCTGCGCGCCAAGCTCGGCTCCGAGTACGAGTCGATGATCGGCACGGTGCGGCAGGTGGGTTACAAGTTCGTCGTACCGCCCTCGCGGTCCCTGCCGGAGAGCGAGCACGCGCCCCTGCCGGTCTGACCTCCTCGTCCCTTCGGGGACGGTTTCGCATATGCCCTTTTTGTGCAGCTCGCCGGTTCTATTCTGACTGCCGGGTTTGCGACAAAAAGGGGGCGGCGGAGTGCGCATCGACCACGGGGGCGGCGGCGGTTCGACACGGTGGGGCCCACTGATCCGGGATCCCTCTGCCGCGCGCACCATCGGGCTCGTCACGCTGGTGGTCGCCGCGCTGCTCGGTTCCGCGTACGCCCTCGGGCGCAGCCTGGTCCCCGACCCGCCGACGTCGCGGTCCAGCGTGACCACCAGCGCCACCGGCCCGCACTACGCCGACCAGCCGCCGACGAAGGACGCGCAGAGCCGTACCCCGGAGGGAGAGCCGAGCACCAGCCCGGCGGAGGCCGGGCAGGACGGCGGCGCCAGCCCCGACGGCACGCCGTCGCCGGGACCGGCCGACGGGCCGTTCGGCGCGCAGACCACCAGCGGCACCTCGCTGGTCGCGCTGACCTTCGACGACGGGCCGGACCCGCGGTACACGCCGCAGGTGCTCGCCCTGCTCCGCGAGCACCAGGTGCGGGCCACCTTCTGCGTGGTCGGCGAGAACGCGCAGCGCCACCCGGACCTGATCCGGGCCATCGCGGCCGACGGGCACACCCTGTGCAACCACAGCTGGAGCCACGACGTCGACCTCGGCCGCCGGTCGCCCGCCGTCATCCGGGCGGACCTGCTGCGCACCAGCGAGGCGATCCGGGCGGCGGTGCCCGACGCGCCGATCGCGTACTACCGGCAGCCCGGCGGCGCCTGGACGGGTCCGGTGGTGTCGGTGTCCCACGAACTCGGCATGACGCCGCTGCACTGGACCGTGGACCCGGCGGACTGGGAGCTGCCGGGAGCCGGCCGGATCGCGGCGACGGTCGTGGCGGGCGTCGTGCCCGGCTCGGTCGTGCTGCTGCACGACGCCGGCGGCGACCGGCAGGGCACGGTGGACGCGCTGCACCGCATCCTGCCCGACCTGACCAGCCGGTTCGAGGTGGAGGCGCTGCCCGACGGGAGGACGTGAGCCGGCCGGGCGACCGCCGCACCGCCCCGGCGGCCGGTCGGGCGCGGCGGCGCCGGGGATCGACCGGACTACGGTGACGACATGAGCAACCCCGAAGCGAGCAACGGCCGGGTGACCCGGGCCGACCGCCTCAGCCCCACGGAGATCGCCGACGTGACGACCCTCGCGCGGGTCGCCGGCGACGCGGACGGGGCGGACCCGTTCGACGAGCACGTCCTGCTCCGGCTGCGCGACCCGGACGCGCCCGCCGTGCACCTGACCACGCGGGCGGACGACGGCACACTGACCGGGTACGCGCACCTGGACACCACCGACCCGGACGCGGGGGTCGGGGTGGAACTGGTGGTGCACCCGGCGTACCGGCGGCGCGGGACGGGCCGCGCGCTGGCCCGGGGCGTCCTGGCGGCGGCCGACGGCCCGCTGCGGGTCTGGGCGCACGGCGACCACCCCTCCGCCGCCGCGCTCGGCGTCGACCTGGGCCTGCGCCGGGCCCGGGTGCTCTGGCAGCTGCGCCGGCCGCTGACCGCCCCGATCCCCGACCACCCGCTGCCGGACGGGGTGACGCTGCGCGCGTTCCGGCCCGGCGCCGACGACGAGGAGTGGCTGGCGCTCAACGCGCGGGCCTTCGCCGAGCACCCGGAACAGGGCCGGTGGTCCCCCGCCGACCTGCGGGTACGCCTCGACGAGCCGTGGTTCGACCCGGAGGGCTTCCTGCTCGCCGTCGACGGGTCCACCGGCCGGCTGCTCGGTTTCCACTGGACGAAGGTCCACGAACGACCCGGCTCGGCCCGGATCGGCGAAGTCTACGTCCTCGGCGTGGACCCGTCGGCCCACCGCGGCGGGCTCGGCCGGGCGCTGACCGCGGCCGGCCTGGCGTACCTGCGGGACCGGCGGGACCTGGACCGGGTCATGCTCTACGTCGACGAGTCGAACGCCGCCGCCGTCGCGCTCTACGAGCGGCTCGGCTTCGCCCGCTGGTCGGCGCACGTCAACTACCAGTCGGCCTGACGCCGGCACGGGCCCGGGTCGCGACGGCCCGGGCCCGTGCCGCGCGCGCCGCCACCCCGGAAGATCCCCATACTTCCGACAACGGCATCCGAGTTCACACAACGGACAACCCGCCCTCAGCGAGCGGTCATCTGCCCTGTCGCACCTGTTCACTCCCCGTTCACTTCCGACCGGCGAACCGGCTACCTGGCGCTCCTAACTTTTGGATCAGCCGGTGAGCGCCGGTACCCCGGGCCCCGAGTCCGGGGGCGAAGTCAGACGTGAAGGGAAACCCCTCAGGTGAAGCTCCAGCGGCACGGCACCCTCGCCTGCCTCGCTCTTACCGCGACGCTCGCTCTCAGCGCATGCGGCTCGGACAACAACGAGCCCGCGAGCAGCGCCTCCGCCTCCGGGTCGGCCGCCGCCGACTGCGCCACCGGCACGCTGAACACCCAGGGCTCGTCGGCGCAGAAGAACGCCATGGACGAGTGGATCAAGGCCTACCAGCAGAAGTGCTCCGGCGCCAAGATCAACTACGAGCCGTCCGGCTCGGGCGCCGGCATCCAGGCCTTCATCGCCGGCACCGCCGACTTCGCCGGCTCGGACTCCGCCCTCAAGGAGGAGGAGCAGCCGAAGGCCGACGCCAAGTGCGTCGGCGGCGCCGCGATCAACCTGCCGATGGTCATCGGCCCGGTCGCCATCGCCTACAACGTCAACGGCGTGGACAACCTCCAGCTCAAGCCGGCCACCCTGGCGAAGATCTTCGCCGGCAAGGTCACCAAGTGGGACGACCCGGCGATCAAGGCCGACAACCCCGACGCCAAGCTGCCGTCGACCACCATCAACGCGGTCCACCGCTCGGACTCCTCCGGCACCACCGACAACTTCACCGACTTCCTGACCAAGACCGCCGCGTCCGACTGGACGTTCGGCAAGGCCAAGGAGTGGAAGGCCCCCGGCGGCACCGGCGCGGCGAAGTCCGACGGCATGGCCAGCGCCATCAAGGGCCAGGACGGCACCATCGGCTACGTCGAGTGGTCGTACGCCGAGAACGGCGGCCTGAAGACCGCCAAGGTCGGCAACGGCGCGGGCGAGTTCGCCGAGCTGACCGCCGAGTCGGCCGGCAAGACGATCGCCGGCGCCGAGGTGGTCGGCCAGGGCGACGACCTCAAGATGAAGATCGACTACAACACCAAGGAGGCCGGGGCCTACCCGATCGTCCTGGTGACCTACGAGATCGTCTGCTCCAAGGGCCTCGCCGCCGACAAGCTCCCGCTGGTCAAGGGCTTCCTCGGCCACGCCGCGAGCACCGCCGGCCAGGCCGACCTGACCGAGCTGGGCTACGCACCGCTGCCCGAGACGGTCCGCGCCAAGGTCGAGGCCGCGGTCAAGAACCTCGCCTGAGCCGCCCGCACCGAGACCGTCACCACCACCTCAACCCGAAGCGAGCGAGCAGATGGGTGAAACCCCCCACCGCTCGGCCCACGCCGGCACCGGCGGGACGCGCGTGACCGAAGGTCACGACCGGCCCGCCGGTGCCTCGGCGCGTCCGGCCGAGGCACCACTCAGCACCCGTACGCCGGGCGGAGCCGGGTTGGGCGGCGGCGGCGCGCTGCCCCGGGCCCGCGCGTTCGGCGCCGAACGGGCCTTCCGCGCCCTCACCCTGGGCGCCGGCACCACCGTCCTGGTCGTCATCGCGGCGATCGCGGTCTTCCTGGTCGCCAAGGCGGTCCCGGCGCTGCGGGCCAACACCGAGAGCTTCTGGACCTTCGAGGGCTGGTTCCCGAACGACGCGGACCCGAAGTTCGGCATCGGAGCGCTAGCCTTCGGCACCGTCCTCAGCTCCGCGCTGGCCCTGCTCATCGCGGTCCCGGTGGCCCTGGGCATCGCGCTCTACCTGTCCCACTACGCGCCGCGGCGGCTCGGCACCACGCTGGGCTTCCTGATCGACCTGCTGGCGGCGGTGCCGAGCGTGGTCTTCGGCCTCTGGGGCCGCGACGTCTTCATCAACCCGGTACGCGACTTCTCCGCCTGGCTGAACACGTACTTCGGCTGGATCCCGATCTTCGGCGGCGACGGACCGTTCGGGAAGTCCATCATGCTGGGCGCGCTGGTCCTGGCGATCATGGTGCTGCCGATCATCACCTCGCTCTCCCGCGAGGTGTTCCTGCAGACCCCGACCGCCAACGAGGAGGCGGCCCTCGCCCTCGGCGCCACCCGCTGGGAGATGATCCGCACCGCCGTGCTGCCGTACGGCCGCCCCGGCATCGTCGCCGCGGTGATGCTCGGCCTGGGCCGGGCGCTCGGCGAGACCATCGCCCTGGCGATGACCCTCGGCATCACCTTCGGCATCTCGTTCAACCTCATCGAGAGCGGCGGCAACACCATCGCCGCCAACATCGCCAACACGTTCGGCGAGGCGAACGACACGGGGCGGGGCGCGCTGATCGCCTCGGGCCTGGTGCTCTTCGCCATCACGCTGATCGTCAACATCACGGCGCGGGCGATCATCCACCGCCGCCGGGAGTTCACGGAGTCGGCCGCATGAGCACCACTGTCGCACCGCACCGGACCCGCCCGCCCGCGCAGCCGCCCACCCTCAAGGCCCGGCGCCTGCCCAGGTACGCCGCGCCGGCCATCGCCGCGGCCGCCCTGCTGGTCGCCGCCGCCTTCGTGTACGGCACCGGCACCGGCGGCCCGGTGCTGGTCGTGGTGGTCGCCGCGCTGCTCTACCTGGCCGGCCTGTTCGCCGCCGCGAACCGGGTCGAGGGGCGGCGGTCGGCCCGCAACCGCACCTGGAGCGCGCTGATCCACTCCGCGTTCGTGCTGGCCGTCCTGCCGCTGGCCTCGGTGGTCTGGACGCTGGTCAGCAAGGGCGCCGAGCGCCTGGACGGCGACTTCTTCCTCACCTCGATGAACAACATCGGCGCGCGGGACCCGAACGGCGGCGCCTACCACGCGATCGTCGGCACGCTCCAGCAGGTCGGCATCGCCGCCCTGATCACCGTTCCGCTCGGCATCCTCTGCGCGATCTACATCGTCGAGTACGGCCGGGGCCGGTTCGCCGCCGCGATCCGGTTCTTCGTGGACGTGATGACGGGCATCCCGTCGATCGTCGCCGGCCTGTTCGTGCTGGCGTTCTGGGTGCTGATCGTCTCGCCGTGGTTCAACGACGGGCGGCCCAGCTTCTCCGGCTTCGCCGCCGCGCTCGCGCTGAGCGTGCTGATGCTGCCCACCGTGGTCCGCTCCACCGAGGAGATGCTGCGTCTCGTCCCGGCGCCGCTGCGCGAGGGGGCGTACGCCCTCGGCGTGCCGAAGTGGAAGACCATCCTGCGGGTCGTACTGCCGACCGCCCTGCCGGGCATCGTCACCGGCGTCATGCTCGCCATCGCGCGCGCGGCCGGCGAGACCGCCCCGGTGCTGCTCGTCGCCGGCGGCGGCGCGGCGATCAACTTCAACCCGTTCGAGAACAACCAGTCGTCGCTGGCCCTCTTCGTCTACCAGCAGGCCGGTGACGCGTCCCGGTACGCGCCGGCACGGGCGTGGACCGCGGCACTCACCCTGGTCGCCCTCGTGCTGATCCTGACCGTCGCGGCGAAGCTGCTCGCCCGTCGCAACCGGCTCGGCCGATGAACCCCGGAGGTACCACCACCATGGCCAAGCGCATCGAAGCCTCGAACGTGACCGCCTACTACGGCGCCTTCAAGGCGATCGAGAACATCAACCTGACGGTCGAGCCGAAGACGGTGACCGCCCTGATCGGCCCGTCCGGCTGCGGCAAGTCCACGTTCCTGCGGTCGATCAACCGGATGCACGAGGTGCTCCCCGGCGCCCGGGTCGAGGGCAGCCTCACCATCGACGAACAGGACATCTACGACCGGGACGTGGACGTCACCGCCGTCCGGCGCATGATCGGCATGGTCTTCCAGCGGCCGAACCCGTTCCCCACCATGAGCATCTTCGAGAACGTGGTGGCCGGGCTGCGGCTCAACGGGGTCCGTAGGAAGTCGATCCTGGACGAGGCGGCGGAGAAGGCGCTCCGCTCGGCCAACCTCTGGGACGAGGTCAAGGACCGGCTCGGCAAGCCCGGCGCCGGCCTCTCCGGCGGTCAGCAGCAGCGGCTCTGCATCGCCCGGACCATCGCGGTGGAGCCGCAGGTGGTGCTGATGGACGAGCCCTGCTCGGCGCTCGACCCGATCTCCACACTGGCCATCGAGGACCTGATGTTCCAGCTCAAGGACAAGTTCACCATCATCATCGTCACGCACAACATGCAGCAGGCCGCGCGCGTCTCGGACCGGACCGCGTTCTTCTCGATCGAGAAGACCGGCGACCCGGGCCGCCTCATCGAGTACGACAACACGCAGAAGATCTTCAGCAACCCCGGCGTGAAGAAGACCGAGGACTACATCACCGGCCGCTTCGGCTGATCCGTGCGGCGGGGGCCCTCCTCTCGCTCTCCTGGAAGGAAGGCCCCTTCCCATCGCCTCTGCGATAGGAAGGGGCCTTCCCTTCTCTCGCCCACGCTGGCGAACCCGGCAGCACCGGAGGATCTGTTCTAGGGTCGGGTCGGAAACGCCCACCGGTCGCTGCGGAGGACGGGCATGTCTGGATATCCCAGGTTGCTGCACACCGTGCTCGACACCACGAACACACGGGAACTCGCCGAGTTCTACCGGCAACTGCTCGGGCTGCGGTACCGGCCCGGTGACGAACCGCCGACGGACGGGACGGCCGACGACCGGGACTGGCTCGTGCTCAGAGACTCCGACGGGGCGGCCCAGCTCGCCTTCCAACTCGTCGACCGCCTGCCTCGGACCACCTGGCCCCGGCACGACGTGCCGATGCAGTTGCACCTCGACTTCACGGTCCCGGACGCGGCCGAGCTGGAGAGGCAGCGTGCGCGGGCGGAGGCCCTGGGCGCGAAACTCCTGCTCGACCGGACCGACAACCCCGACGAGCCGCTGTACGTCTTCGCGGACCCGTCCGGTCACCCGTTCTGCATCTTCGTGGCCTAGCGCCGCCGCCCTCCCCGGCCCTGGGCCGCTGAGAGATCCTGGCAGGAACCGGCCCTTCCCGGGGCCGCTTCCTGCCAAGGTCCGTGACGGGTCAGGCCAGCACGAAGCGGGGTTCGCCGTCGTCGGGCACGTCGAGGCGCGGGGTGACCGCTGTCGAGGCGTCCCGGGTCGCCGCCGCGCGGGCCACGCCGGCCAGGTCGCCGCCGGCCGCCACCTGGGCCAGGTTCACCAGGGTGGGCGGGAGCATGGTCAGCTCGCCGGCCTCCGCCCGGGCCAGGGCGTCCGCCGGGCGGGCCCACAGGGTGTGGTCGGCCTCCCCGGAGACGTCCCGGGTCCGCTGCCCCTCCGGCAGCAGCGCCACGAAGAAGTACGTGTCGAAGCGGCGCGGCTCGAACTCCGGCGTGATCCACCGGCTCCACGGCAGCAGCAGGTCCGACCGGAGGGTGAGCCCGCGCCGGGCGAGCAGGTCCGCGAAGCCGCCCCGGCGCTGCTCCAGCGCCACCCGGTCGGCCTCCCAGTCGTCGCCGCTCACGTCGCCGACCACGGTCTGCGTGTCGGGGCCCGCGAGCAGGACCCCGGCCTCCTCGAAGACCTCCCGCGCGGCGGCGCAGACGACCGCCTGGGCGGCCTCCGGGGTCAGCCCCAGCCGCTCGCCCCACCCGGCGGGCGTCGGGCCGGCCCAGTCCAGGTGCGCCTGCGAGTCCGAGGGGTCGACCCCGCCACCGGGGAAGGCGTACATGCCCCCGAAGGCCATCGCGGCGACCCGCCGGATCAGGTAGACCTCGAAGTCGTCGCCGGCGGGCCGGAGCAGCAGGACGGTCGCCGCGACCCGGGGCGGGGCCGGGGTGCCGCCCTCGGCGTGGAACCGGCGGGCGTGCGCCACGAGCGCCGGGGGTGCGGGGAAGCCGTCGGCGTCGATCGTCATGCGCCGAGCCTAGTTCCCGACGGGTGGATGACCACGCCGACGTCGGGTGATCTTCGCTAGCGTGGCCGCCATGACTCGTTGGGGCATCCTGTCCACCGGCCAGATCGCCGCCCGCTTCGCCGAGGACCTCCGGCTGGTGCCGGGCGCCGAACTGGTGGCGGTCGGCTCACGTACCGCCGAGAGCGCGCAACGGTTCGCGGCCCGGCACGGCGTGCCGCGCGCGTACGCCTCCTGGGCGGAACTCGCCGCGGACGGCGAGCTGGACGTCGTCTACGTCGCCACCCCGCACGCCGCGCACCACCAGGCGGCCTTGACCTGCCTCGCGGCCGGCCGGGCGGTGCTGCTGGAGAAGCCGTTCACCCTCGACCTGGCGACCAGCGTCGAGCTGGTCGACACCGCCCGCGCGGCCGGGGTCTTCCTCATGGAGGCCATGTGGATGCGGACGAATCCGCTGATCCGCCGGGTCTGCGAGCTGGTCGCGGACGGGGCGATCGGCACCGTCACCAACGTGCGGGCCGACTTCGGGTTGGCCGGGCCGTTCCCCCCGGAGCACCGGCTGCGGGCCCGTACGCTCGGCGGCGGCGCGCTGCTCGACCTCGGCGTGTACCCGATCAGCCTGGCCCATCTGCTGCTCGGCGTGCCCGACCACGTCCGGTCCTGGGCGAAGCTCAGCCCCGAGAGGGTCGACGAGAACACCGGGATCGTCCTCGGCTACGACTCGGGCGCGGTGGCCACGCTCACCTGCGGCCTGGTCGGGGCCACCCCGGTGACCGCCGCCGTCACCGGCACCACCGGGCGGATCGACCTGCCCGAGCTGTTCTTCCGCCCCGGCTCGGTGACCCTGCACCGGGCCGGCGCCGAGCCGGAGACGATCACCGGTGAGCTGGTCGGCGGCGGCTACCAGTACGAGGCCGCCGAGGTCCAGCGCTGCCTCGCCGAGGGCCTCCTGGAGAGCCCGCTGGTCCCCCACGCCGCCACGCTGGAGGTGATGGCGCTCCTCGACACCATCCGGGCCCAGATCGGCGTCTCCTACACCTGACGGGGAGAAGGCGGAAGGGGCCCCTCGGCGACGAGGGGCCCCTTCGCGTACGTCAGCTGAACAGGGGGCGGCACAGGAAGTACATCAGGGCGCCGATCGAGCCGGCGGCCGGGAAGGTGAGGATCCACGCCCCGACGATGTTGCCGGCCACGCCCCACCGGACGGCGGAGAGCCGCTTGGTGGCGCCGACGCCCATGATCGCCGAGGTGATCGTGTGGGTCGTCGAGATCGGCGCGCCGAGGACCAGCGCGTTGAAGTAGAGCACCCCGCTGGCGACGGTCTCGGCGGCGAAGCCCTCCGGCGGCCGGAGGTCGATGATCTTACGACCCAGGGTCCGGATGATCCGCCAACCACCGGCGTACGTGCCGGCGGCCAGCACGGCGGCCGACGTCCAGAACGCCCACTCGGGGATGAAGCTGGGGTCGTCCTGGTAGCCGCCGACGTAGAGGGCGAGCACCACGATGCCGATGGTCTTGGCGGCGTCCTGCATGCCGTGGCCGACCGACATGGCGGCGGCGGACGCGGTCTGCGCCCAGCGGAAGCCACGGTTGAGCCGGCCCGGGTGCCCCTTCCGGAAGATCCACTGCACGGCGATCATGACGATGTAGCCGAGCACGAAGCCGACCATCGGCGACAGGATCATCGGGATGATCACGCTCTCCCCGATGCCGGTCCAGAGCACCGTGCCGGACGCGGCGACGGTCGAGCCGACCAGGCCGCCGATCAGCGCGTGCGACGAGGACGACGGCAGGCCGAAGTACCAGGTGACCAGGTTCCACACGATCGCGCCGATCACGCCGGCGAAGACGATGCCGAGGCTCGCCGTGCCGGTGGGCAGTTTCACCAGGCCGCTGCCGACGGTCTTGGCGACCTCGGCGCCGAAGTGGGCGCCGATGAAGTTGCCGACCGCCGCCATGGCCAGGGCCACGCGGGGTGTGAGCGCCCGGGTGGAGATGCTGGTCGCGATCGCGTTGGCGGCGTCGTGGAAGCCGTTGGTGTAGTCGAACGCCAACGCCACCGCGATCACCGCCAGCACGGCGATGAGTTCGGGACTCACAGGATCAGGACTCCTTGACCGCGATGGTCTCGACGGTGTTGGCCACGTGCTCGAAGGCGTCGCAGGCGGCCTCCAACTCGTCGGCGACCTCCTTCATCTTCAGCACGGTCAGCGCGTCGTACTCGCCGGAGAAGAGGCGGACCAGCAGCATCCGGTACACCTGGTCGCCGTCGTTCTCCAGCCGGTTGCACTCGATCCAGTAGTCCTCGAGATCCTTCATCGACCTCAGGCGCGGCATCGCGTCGGCGGTCAGCTTCGCCTGCGCGTCCAGGACGTTGACCATCTCGTGCATCTCGCGCGGCAGCGAGGGGAGTTTGGTCAGGCCGTAGAGGTAGAGCAGGTTGCCGACCGCCTCGAGGTGGTCCATCACGTCGTCGAGCAGCGACCCGAGCCGGTAGATGTCCTCCCGGTCGAACGGCGTGATGAAGGTCGAGTTGATCTTCTTGTACAGCTCGTGGGTGATCTGGTCGCTGTCGTGCTCCACCTCGGTGAGCCGCTCGCTGACCGATTGCACCTCCACCCCGGGCAGGGCCAGCTCGTTGAGCAGCTCGGTGCCCTTCACCAGGTTCTGCGCGGCCCTGGTGAAGAGCTCGTAGAAGGCGCCCTCGTTCGGGCGGAAGGAAAACTTCACAGCACGGACCTCGTCGTGTCGGTGGAAGGGTGGCGGTCGCCCGGAGGGTGCCCGCCTGGGAATGCTAGAAAACGACGGAACCGGGAATCGCGCGGCCTCCCCCAGGTCAGGCCACATTCACCGGTCGTTCACCTGCTGTTCACCTACGCCGTTCTCTCCGATCCCAGCAGCCGCTCCCGTTCGCGCCGGACGTCGAAACCGGCAGGCGGATACCCGAGATCGAGGGTGTCGAACGTCTCGCGGAGCAGGTGCGCGACGGCCCAGTCGCGGTACCACTTGCGGTCCGCCGGCACCACGTACCAGGGCGCGGCGTCCGTGCCGCACCGGCCCAGGGCTTCGGCGTACGCGGCCTGGTAGTCGTCCCAGCGGGCACGGGCGTCGACGTCCGAGGGGTCGTACTTCCAGTGCTTGCGCGGCTCGTCCAGCCGCTCCAGCAGCCGCCGACCCTGCTCGGCGTACGAGATGTGCAGGAACACCTTCACCAGGGCCACCCCGGCGTCGGCCTGCTCCCGCTCGAACGCGTTGATCTCGTCGTACCGGGCCTGCCAGATCGACTCGGGCACCAGCGACTCGACGCGCGCCACGAGCACGTCCTCGTAGTGCGAGCGGTTGAAGACCCCGACGTACCCGGGCGGCGGCAGCGCCCGCCGGATCCGCCACAGGAAGTCGTGCCGCAGCTCCTCGGGAGTGGGCGGGCCGAACGAGCGGACGTGCAGGCCCAGCGGGTTCATCGCGCCGGCCACGCGCTTGACGGTGCCGTCCTTGCCCCCGCTGTCCATCGCCTGGAGCACCAGCAGCACCCGTCGCCCGCCCGCCCCACGGGCCGCCGCGCCGACGGGTCGGGCCGACTGCCGGGCCTTGGCCTCGGCGAAGAGCATCTCCTGCTGCCTGCCCAGTTCCGCGCCGAGCAGCGTGAGCTGGCCTCGGGCCCACTCCTTGCGCTGCGGGCCGGTCACCTCCCGCCCCGGCAGCCCGGGCGTCGACCGGGGATCGACCGCCCCGAGGTCGACCGCCCCGCCGGGCGCCACCCGGAGCAGCTCCCGCATCGTCCCTCCGACCGGCGCCACGACGACGTCGGCCCGACCCATGGCATCGCGGCCCACGCCGCTCCCCTCGACCCCTCGCATCACCGGATCATCACCCACATCCGCCCCACCCGCCCGCCAACCCCGCCCACCCCCACCCCCGCCATGAGCCGCCGATCATGCACTTGTGGTGGGCGGAATCGCCTGGTTGATCCGTTACGCGGGGCACCACGACTGCATGATCGACGGCGGTCTTGGGGTGTGGGGGTCCGGGCGGGAGAATTGCGGGCGGGCGGGGCGGTCGCGCCCCGGCAGTGGAGCGGGGGCAGCGTGCGGGAGATGGTGGCGGAGTTCGAGGCCGAGCGGGGGCGGCTGCTGGGGGTGGCGCACCGGATGCTGGGCAGCCGCAGCGAGGCCGAGGACGCCGTGCAGGAGACCTGGCTGCGGTACGCGGCCGCGCTCGCCGACCCGGCGGCCCGCGCCGAGATCCGGCACCTCGGCGCCTGGCTGACCACCACCTGCGCCCGGATCTGCCTGGACGTGCTCCGCTCGGCGCGGGTCCGGCGGGAGGCGTACCCCGGCCAGTGGCTGCCGGAGCCGGTGGTGACACCGCTCGACCAGGGCCCGCGCCCCGACGGCTTCGCGCCCGACCCCGCGGAGCGGGCGGTCCGCGCCGATCAGGTCGGCACCGCCCTGCTGGTGGTGCTGGAACGCCTCGCGCCGGAGCAGCGGGTGGCCTTCGTGCTGCACGACGTCTTCGCCGTGCCGTTCGCCCAGATCGCCGAGGTGCTCGGTACGACCGACGCCGCCGCCCGCCAGCTCGCCTCCCGGGCCCGCCGGGCGGTGCACGCGCCCGACGCGCCCCGGCACACCGCAGACGCGGTCGAGCAGCGTCACGTGCTCGCCGCCTTCGTGACCGCCGTCGAGTCGGGCGACCTTGCCGCGCTGGTGCGGGTGCTCGCCCCGGACGTGGTCGCCGTCGGCGACAGCGGCGGCCACTTCCCGGCGGCCCGGCGGCCGGTGCTCGGGGCCGACGCGGTGGCCCGCTTCCTCCTGGGCCTGTTCGGGCGTGCCGGGCGCTACGGCGGGACGCTGCGCTCCCGTCGGGTGCTCGTCGACGGCGTCGAGGGCCTGCACCTGGAGACCCGGCACTCGGACGGGCGACCGCTGCGGGTGGTGGCCGCCCTCACGGTGGACGAGGGCCGGGTGACCGGGGTCTTCCACCAGCTGAATCCGGAGAAGCTGGGCGACCTGCCGCCGCTGACGGAGGAGGACGGTTGGCCGCCGCGCTGGTGACGGCCCGGGGCCGGCGCCGGCGGGTCAGACCACCAGGGCCAGCCACTTCCGGTACGACGTGGCGAACGGCTCGGTGCCGTCGCCCAGCGCCCCGAGCAGCCACCGGGCCGCCGCCTCGGCCTGCGCCACGACGTCGTCCGGGTAGCCGAAGCGGGCCCGGTGCTCGGCGAACTCGTCCTCGTCGCGCAGCTCCACCAGGCCGGTGCTCCGGCGGCGCACCACGTCGAGGTCGAGGTCGATGAGGTGGACGGTGTCGTCGTTCTCCCAGCGGGCCGGGCTGGCGATGTCGCAGTAGACCTCGCTGGTCCGTGGCGGCGGGTTGAACATGCCGGTCCACCAGGCGTGGTGCGGCACCAGGAGGACGAACGGGATCTGCTCCACCGACGGCCGGCCGTGGTAGACGGACTTCGTGCCCTCGGTCACGCCGAGCCAGACGCCGAGTTCGTCCTCGGCCAGCCGGCGGGCCGGGTAGTCGCGGTGGGCGCTGCCGTCGTACTTGCGGTAGATCACGCGGACCACGTCGCTCGGCATGAGTCGCACCCTAACCGATACCGCCCATCCGTCGCCGCACGGAAGTAACCGGACGCGGTCGGTGGGAGACCGTACCGTGACGACGCCACGCCCGGATCGGCGCGGCCGGTGTCGGGGACGACAGGTACCGTCGCACGGTGACTCCGCGCCTCGCCACCGGTTCCGCCGCCCCCTCGCCCCGCACCGGAGGCCGGCGGCGGGGCGCCCGGCCGAGCGGGGTGGAGCTGCTCGCCGCCGCGGTCGGCGCGGTGCCGGGCGGGGCGGCGCGTCCCGGCCAGCAGCAGATGGCGACCGCCATCGAGGAGTGCGTGCAGGCGCGGGAGCACCTGCTGGTGCAGGCCGGCACGGGCACCGGCAAGTCGCTGGCCTACCTGACGCCCGCGCTGACCGTGGACGGCCCGGTGGTGGTCTCCACGGCCACCCTGGCATTGCAGTCCCAGCTGGTCGACCACGACCTGCCCCGGCTCGCCGACGCCGTGGAGCCGGTGCTCGGCCGGCGGCCCACCTTCGCGGTGCTGAAGGGGCGGCACCACTACCTCTGCCTGGCCCGGCTGGACAACTCCACGGAGGACGAGCCGGAGGACACCCTCTTCGACGCCCCGGCGGCGCGCCCCGGCGGCGGCACGAAGTGGCTCGGCGAGGCGGGTCGGCTCGGCAAGCAGGTGCAGCGGCTGCGCGACTGGGCGGAGAAGACCGACACCGGCGACCGGGACGAGCTGGACCCGGGCGTCGACGACCAGGCCTGGCGACTGGTCTCCATGCCGGCCCGGGAGTGCGTCGGCGCGTCCCGCTGCCCGTTCGGCGCGGAGTGCTTCGCCGAGGCGTCCCGGGCCCGCGCCCGGGACGCCGACATCGTGGTCACCAACCACAGCCTGCTCGCGGTGGACATGCTGGCCGGCCGGCACATCGTGCCGCCGCACAAGCTGCTCATCGTCGACGAGGCGCACGAGCTGGCCGACCGGGTCTCCTCCGCCGCGCAGGCCGAGCTGGTGCCGGAGCTGATCGACCGCTCCGCGAAGCGGGCTCGCCCGCTGCTGCGGCCGGACGTCGCCGAGTCGCTGACGGCGGCCGGCGACGCCCTGGCCGTCGGGCTGGCCGAGGCGCCGGCCGGGCGGATCACCTCGGGGCTGCCGTCCCCGCTGCGCGAGGCGTGCACCCTGCTCGACGCGGCCACCCGGGCGGCGCTCGACGCGATCGGCGACGTCAAGGCCGACGACCCGGACCCGGTGCGCAAGCAGCAGGCAAAGGCGGTGCTCGACGAGCTCTCGGCCACCGCGCAGCGGCTGCTGGAGGAGGCCGACCACGACGTCGCCTGGGTGGAGAAGAACGACAACACCGGTCGCCGGGCGCTGGTGGTCGCGCCGCTCTCCGTCGCCGGCACGCTCGCCACCCATCTGTACGAGGAACGCACGGTCGTCGCCACCTCGGCGACGCTGACGCTGGGCGGCCGGTTCGACACGGTGGCCCGGGCGCTGGGCCTGGAGGCGCCCCCGGCCGACCCGCCGTCACCGGCCGCCGCCGCCATGGCCGCCCGGTCGGCCGGGCGCACCGGCGCCGCCGCACCGGCACGAGGCACCGGACCGTCCGACGGCGGCGCGGCCCAGGGCGGCCGGGCCCAGGACGGCGCCGCACAGGGTGGCACGGCGGGGGCGCCGGCCACCTCGGGGCCGGGCTGGCGTTCCCTCGACGTCGGCTCGCCGTTCGACTACCCCCGGCAGGGCATCCTGTACGTCGCCGCGCACCTGCCCCGGCCCAGCGTCTCCGGGCTGCCCGACGCGGCCGGCGAGGAGCTGCTCGAGCTGGTCACCGCGCTCGGCGGGCGTACCCTCGGCCTCTTCTCCTCCCGGCGGGCCGCGCAGCAGGCGGCGGAGCTGCTGCGCGCGCGGACCGACCTGCCGGTCCTGCTCCAGGGCGAGGAGGCGCTGCCGCTGCTGGTACGCCGGTTCCGGGAGGAGAAGTCCAGCTGCCTGTTCGGGGTGATGTCGCTCTGGCAGGGCGTCGACGTGCCGGGCGACTCCTGCCAGCTGGTGGTCATCGACCGGCTGCCCTTCCCCCGGCCGGACGAGCCGCTGGCGGCGGCGCGGGCCGCGGCGGTGGACGCCGGCGGGGGGTCGGGTTTCGCGGCGGTCAGCGTGCCGATCGCCGCGATCCGGCTGGCCCAGGGGGTGGGGCGGCTGATCCGGTCGACGGGCGACAAGGGCGTGGTGGCGGTCCTCGACTCGCGCCTGGAGACGGCCCGGGGCTACGGGCCGTTCCTGCGCCGGTCGCTGCCGCCCTTCTGGTACACCACCCGGCCGGAGGTCGCCCGGGGCGCCCTCGACCGCCTCGCCAAGGTCTGACCCGTCAGGGCGCCTGGGAGGCGACGACGACGGCGTCGGGCGGGGTGTCCGGAACGGTGCGGGCGGCGAGCCGGCGGACGGCCGTGTTGAGCACGGCGATCAGCGGCACCGAGACCAGCGCGCCGGTGATCCCGGCGAGGACCACGCCGGCCGCGATGCCGATGATGACCGCGAGCGGGTGGATGGCCACCGCCCGGCCCATGATCAGCGGCTGGAGGAGGTGCCCCTCCACCTGCTGCACCCCGACCACCGCGCCGAGGATGATCAGCGCGGTCACCGGGCCGCTGTCGACAAGCGCGACCAGGACCGCGACGACGCCCGACAGGGTCGCACCGACGATCGGGATGAACGCCCCGAGGAAGACCAGGGCGGCGAGCGGGAAGGCGAACGGGATGTCGAAGATGACCAGGAAGACGCCGATGCCGACCGCGTCGATGAAGGCGACCAGCACGGTCGCCCGGACGTAGGCGACCAGCGTCGCCCAGGACGCCCGCCCGGCGTCGTCGACCTTCCAGCGGGCGGCCACCGGCAGGAGCCGGACCAGGAAGCGCCAGATCTTGTTGCCGTCGCGCAGGAAGAAGAACGTGGCGAAGAGCACCAGCAGCGTGCCGGTCAGCACCTCAGCCAGCGTGGCGGCCGTGGAGAGGGCGCCGCTGGTGAACTTCTCGGTGTTGTTGTTGATCCACTTCTGGCCCTCCTCGATGTAGTTGTCGAGTTGGCCGTCGGAGAGGTGCAGCGGGCCGGTCTTCAGCCAGTCCTGGATCTGCCGGACGCCCTCGGAGGACTTCTTGCTCAGCTCCGGCACGCCCTGGATGAACTCGTTCACCACCAGGGTCAGCGTCCCGATCACCGCGGCCAGGCCGCCCACCAGCACCACCGCCGTCGCCATGGAGCGGGGAAGGCGGGCCCGCAGCAGCCAGCCGACCGCCGGCGCGAGCAGCGCCGAGAGCAGCAGCGCGACGGCCAGCGGGATGACCACGATCCGGACGGTGCCGACGACCTTCAGCAGCGCCCAGGCCACGACGCCGATCACGATCAGCCGCCAGGACCACGCGGCGGCGATCCGCAGCGCGTGCGGCACGTCCGCGTCGTCCCGGCTGGAGGTGGAGTTGTGCATCGCCCCGGGCGGCGGGGCGCCCACCACGGTCGCGGACGGCGCCGCCACGGGGCCGGGGGACGTCGGCGAGGCCACGCCGGCCGACTCGGGGCCGTCGGCCGGATCCGTACGCCGTGCCCGCGCCGCCTCCCGGCCCGACTCGTACGCGCGACGGAGCCGTCCGCGGATCTGCTCGAAGCGGCTCAAGCGCACCTCCTGGCAAGAGACCGGCCCGCCCACGCCGGTGGGCGGACAGGATACGTCCGACGACGCCACCGTAGGGCAGGTCCGCCACACATTGCCCCCGGCCCCCGGCGCGTAACCGCCCACGGCCCGCCGACCGGGACACGGTAGCGTCTGCGGCGTGACCGCCGACCAGAATCTCGACTCCAAGCTGCCGATCCGCCTGCTGCACGACCGTGTGCTGGTGCGGATGGAGGGGAGCGAGGGTGAGCGACGCTCGACCGCCGGCATCGTGATTCCGGCGACCGCCGCCGTGGGCAAGCGGCTGGCCTGGGCCACGGCCGTGGGCGTGGGGCCGAACGTGCGCGCCATCGTCTCAGGCGACCGGGTCCTCTTCGACCCCGACGACCGCTCCGAGGTCGAACTGCACGGCCGCGGGTACGTGCTGCTGCGCGAACGCGACGTGCACGCCGTGGCCGCCGAGCGGGTCGAGAACGACTCCACCGGCCTCTACCTCTGAGCCCACCCCGCCCCACCCGCCCGGATGAGGGCGCCGGTGCCGTTTGCGTCGCCCCCCGCCGGGAAGCCAGCCGCATCACCGGCCCTGGGGAGGGACGCGATGCCGGTACTCGTGAAGAAGATTCTGCTCTGGGGGAGCGTCGCGTTCCTGATCTACTTCATGGCCTTCCGGCCGGAGGGCGCGGCGGAGATGTTCAAGGCGATCGGGGCGGGACTGATGGCGATGGCGCAGGGCCTCGGTGACTTCCTCACCAGCCTGATGACCTGACGACCGGGCTCAGGGGCGGCCGGGGTGCCACGGCGCCGGCGGCTGCTGGCCGTACCAGCCGGGCGGGCCGAAGCCGGCCGGCGGCGGGGGCGGGACGAGCACCACCGGGATCGGCACGACGGGCTCGTCCGGCGCCTCGACCGACCGCTGCGTGCCGTCCGGAAACCGCAGGTGGTAGCGGTGCCCGTCCCAGATCCCCGCCGGCACCTGCGGGTCCCGGCCCACGAAGAACGACCGGTACGCGCCGATCGCCTCCAGCAGCTCCCGTTCCTCCCGCGCGGTCCGCTCCCGGTCCACCGGACGCCGGTCCAGGCCGCGCAGTGCGCCGTCGCGCAGCAGCGCCAGCCGGGTCGCCGCGAACTGGTAGCCGCGCATCGCCTTCAGCCCGCCGTCGCCGGCCACCCGCTTGGCCCACACCCGGGCCGCGTGCCGCCGCCCCAGGCTGCTCAGCGCCGCCACCTCCGGCGGGGTCAGCCAGCCCGCCCGCACGTAGTCCGGCAGCATCCGCTCGGTGAGCCGCCCCTCCCAGGCCCGCAGCCACAGGGCGAGCCCGACCATGGCGAAGAAGACCGGCACCATCACGCCGATGAAGCCGTACAGCATGATCAAGACCTGTCCGGTGGCCTGGGTGAGCGTCGGCAGCAGGTTCCACAGCCCGTGCAGCATCATCGCCAGCAGCAGGCCGGCGAGCGGGGCGAGCACCCGGACCCACCGGCTGGCGGTGCGCGCGGCGATGCCCAGCCCCACCCCCGTCATGGAGGTGAAGAGCGGGTGGGCGAAGCCGAAGAGCAGGATCCGGACGATGAAGATGGCGATGACCTGCTGGGTGCCGGTCGCCGGCCCGTACCGCTCCGCGCCGCTGGCGTAGCCGTGGCCGCCCAGGTAGAGGATGTTCTCCACCATGGCGAACCCGATCGCGGAGAGCCCGCAGTAGACCAGCGCGTCGGTGATCCCGGAGATCTCCCGCCGGCGGAAGATCAGCAGCAGGATCGGCCCGAGGGCCTTGGTCAGCTCCTCGATGAACGGCGCGACCAGCACCGCGGTCAGCGCGGTCGGCAGCCCCCAGTCCTCGAACAGCCCGGCGGAGAACTCGTTGACGGTCAGCGAGGCCGCGGTGGAGACGAACGCGCCCCAGGCGAAGCAGAAGATCAGATATTTCAGGGGCTCCGGCTCGTAGCGGTCCAGCCAGAGGAAACAGGCCACCAGCACCGGAACCGGGAGGATCGCGGCGGCCACGCCGATCAGCAGCGCCTCGACGCCCAGGTTCTCGCCCAGCGTGAAGAGCATGAACAGCGCGCACGCCGCGATGAACAGGACGGCGCCGGCCAGCACCAGGGCCCGACGCCACCCCAACCGGCGCAGCGGCATCCCGGGCCCCGCCCCACCGGGCGGCGGAACGGCGGGCGCGGTCGGCGACGGCGGCAGGGGTGCGCCGGGCGGGGTGTCGGCCATGCGGTCAGCGTAGCCATCCCCGGCCGCCTGGTCCGGCCGCATTCACCCGGCTATGCTGCGGGCAGGTCACGAGCGCCAGCGTCAAGCCCCGGCTTGCTGGCCGGCAACCCTCGTCGAGTTCGCGGTGGGGTGCCCCGGGTGATGACCGGGCCCGGCCCGATCGCGTGCCGGGCAAGCGCGGACCCCGCCCGTGTGCGCCCACCCGGGGTCCCTGGACCCGGAGGTCGGCCCATGACCGTCACCCTCGCACCCCCGCCCGCGCCGCAGCCGCCCGCCGTCGCCGACCCGCTCGACGTGCTCGGCGTACCCGGCCAGGTGAACCTCGACTACGCGGCCACCGCGCCCTGCGCGCGGGCCGCGGCCGACGCGGTGGCCGAGCTGCTGCCCTGGTACGGCAGCGTGCACCGCGGCGCCGGGGCGCTGTCGCGGCGCTGCACCCTCGCCTACGAGCGCGCCCGGCAGACGGTCGGCGACTTCCTCGGCGCCCGCGCCGACGACCACGTGGTCTTCACCCGCAACACCACCGACGCGCTGAACCTGCTGGCCCGGGCGCTGCCCGCCGGCACGACGGTGGTCACCTTCGGCGGGGAGCACCACGCCAACCTGCTGCCCTGGCCGCGTGGCTCGGTGCGGCTGCCGGTGCCCCCGGATCCCGCCGGGGCGGTCCGCGCGCTGGACGCGGCGCTCGGCGAGCTGCGCAGGCCGGCCCCGTCGGGCCCCCGCGGCGCGCAGCAGGGCCCGCCCGTGCTGGTGGCGGTGACCGCCGCGAGCAACGTGACCGGGGAGCGCTGGCCGGTGGCCGAGCTGGCCCGGGTGGCCCGGCGGCACGGCGCCCGGATCGCGGTGGACGCCGCGCAGCTCGCCCCGCACGCGCCGGTGGACGTCGCCGCCCTCGACGTCGACTACGTCGCGCTCTCCGGCCACAAGCTGTACGCCCCGTTCGGCGCGGGGGTGCTCGTCGGGCGCGCGGACTGGCTGGACGCCGCACCGCCGTACCTGGCCGGCGGGGGCGCCACCAGCCACGTCGGGGCGGCCACCCACGACGTACGGTGGGCGACCGGCCCGGCCCGGCACGAGGCGGGCACTCCGAACCTGCTCGGCGCGGTCGCCCTGGCGGCGGTCTGCGCCGCGCTCGCCGACGCGGACCGGGACGCCCTGCACGACGCCGAGCAGGCTCTGCTGACCCGGCTGCGTGAGGGCCTCGCGGCCCTGCCGCACGTGCTGGAGCTGCGCATGTTCGGGCCGGCGGCGCCCCGGGTGGGGATCGTGTCGTTCGTGGTGGCTGGCCGGGACTCGACGGAGGTGGCGGCGGAGCTCGCGGCGACGTACGACATCGGGGTGCGCGACGGCCTGTTCTGCGCCCACCCGCTGGCGCGGCGGCTGCTCGACGAGGCGGCCGCCCGCGGCGGCCGGCGGGACCTGCCGCCGACCGCCCTGCGCGCCAGCATCGGCCTGGGCAGCACGACCGGGCACGTGGACCGGCTGCTCGCCGCCCTCGCCGCGCTGGCCTGACCGACCCGGGAGCACCCGCCGGCCCGCTCCCCCGGGCCGGCGGGACGGCACGAGCCCCGCACCGCCCCGGGACCGGCCGCGTCCTCCGTCAGGCCTTCCCCACCGCGGGTGCCGGCGCGCGGTCGCGGGTGCGCTGGATCAGGACCACGCACGCCAGCACCGCCACCGCCGCCGCGATCGAGGCAGGGGTGACGGCCTCACCGAGCAGCAGCGCCGACCAGGCCAGGGTGAGCACCGGCTGGGCGAGCTGGATCTGCCCGACCTGCGCGATGCCGCCCCGGGCCAGGCCCGCGTACCAGGCGAAGAAGCCCAGGAACATCGAGACCACGGTGAGGTAGCCGAACGCCGACCAGGCGACGGGATCGGCGCGCGGCGGGGCGGCCACGGCGGCGACGACCATGACGGGGACGGTGACGGGCAGCGAGAGCAGCAACGCCCAGCAGATCGTCCGGGCGCCGCCCAGCTCGCGGGCGAGGGCGCCGCCCTCGGCGTACCCCAGGCCGCAGAGCACGACCGCCGCGAGCAGGAACAGGTCGGGCGGGGCGAGGGCCCCGCGTACCGCGCCGCTGGCGCCGAGGAAGGTGAGCACCGCCAGCAGACCGCCGGCGCTGGCGGCCCAGAACAGCGGCGGTGGCCGCTCGCCGGCCCGCAGCACCGCGAACACGGCGGTCATGGCGGGCAGCACGGTGATGACGACCGCGCCGTGCGCGGAGGTCTGGGTGCTGAGCGCCAGCGAGGTGAACAGCGGGAAACCGACGACGACGCCGAGGGCGACGACCGTCAGCCGCCGCCACTGACCACGCGTGGGCTTTGGGGCGCCGGTGGATCGCAGGTACGCCCAGGCCAGCAGCGCCGCGCCGACGGCCCGGCCGAAGGCGACGAACCACGGGTCGAGCTGTTGCACGGCGACGCGGGTCGCGGGCAGCGACATGCTGAAGGCGAGCACGCCCAGCGCGCCGAGGGCGAGACCGACCGTCCGGTCCGCCGTTACCGTGGTCCTGACAGTAGCGCTACTGTTCCCGTTCATGAATGACGGTAACGCAGCCGACCGCGTCGTCCAAGACCTGCGCGGGCTCGCGGCTGCCGCGGATCCCGGCACGCGGCTGCCCTCGGTGCGCGAGCTGACCGCCCGCCACCAGGCCTCCCCCGTCACCGTCGCCGAGGCCATCCGCCAGCTCGTGGCCCAGGGGCTGGTCGAGACGCGGGCCGGCAGGGGCACCTTCGTGGCCGCCCCGCCACGCGAGTGGCGCGCCCCCGACCTGTCCTGGCAGACCGTGGCGCTCGGCCCCCGCCGGCCGGGCGAGGACGAGATGCAGGCGCTACTGGCGTTACCGCCCGCCGGAGCGATTCCGCTGTCCGGGGGCTACCTGGACGGGGAGCTGCAACCCGCCGCCGCGCTCGGGGCCGCGCTCACCCGTGCCGCCCGGCAGCCCGCGTCCTGGCAGCGCGGGCCGGCCGAGGGGCGCGAAGACCTGCGCGCCTGGTTCGCCCGCGAGTCCGGGGCCGGGCTGCGCGCCGAGGACATGGTGGTCTGCCCGGGCGGACAGGCCGCCCTGTCGTCCGCGCTGCGGGCGCTCGCCGCGCCCGGCGACACCCTGCTCGTCGAGTCGCCGACCTACCTGGGCGCGCTGGCCGCCGCCCGGGCGGCCGGCCTCCGGGTGGTGCCCGTGCCCGCCGACGCCGACGGGGTACGCCCCGACCAGCTCGCCGCCGCGTTCGCCCGCACCGGCGCCCGGCTGTTCTACTGCCAGCCGCTGTACGCCAACCCGCACGGCGCGACGCTCGCGGAGGACCGCCGGGCCCGGGTCGCCGAGGGCGTACGCGACGCCGGGGCGTTCCTCATCGAGGACGACTACGCCCGCGACCTCACCATCGACGGCCAGGCCCCGCCACCGCTGGCCGCCGACGACCCCGACGGGCACGTGATCTACCTGCGCTCGCTGACCAAGTCGACCGCTCCCGGGTTGCGCGTCGCCGCGATCGGCGCCCGCGGCCCCGCCGGCGCCCGGCTGCGGGCGGCCCGGCTGCTCGACGACTTCTTCGTCGCCGGGCCGCTGCAACAGGCCACGATCGAGTTCGTCACCACCCCGGCCTGGACGCGCCACCGCCGCGCCCTGCGCACCGCCCTGCGGACGCGCCGCGAGGCGCTGCTGACCGCGCTCCGCCGGCACCTGCCGGAGCTGGCCCGGCAGCCGGTCCCGCGCGGCGGCATGCACCTCTGGGTACGCCTGCCGGAGGGCACCGACGACGTCGCGCTGGCCGCCGCCGCGGCAGCCGAAGGCGTCGTCGTCCTCCCCGGCCGCCCCTGGTACGCCGCCGAACCCCCGGCGCCCCACCTCCGCCTCACCTACGCCGCCGCCCCGCCCGACCTCATGGACGAGGCCGTCCGCCGCCTGGCCCGCGCCCTGCGGGCCTGACCGGCTCGACGCGGATGGGGTCACCGCCCGCGCCCTGAGGGCCTTGGCGGGTCCGACGCAGGTGGTGCGGTCACCCGCCTGCGGGCCTGGGCAAGCCGACGCGGGAGCGGGTCAGCCGAGCGGCGGGGCGGCGGGCGGCTTCGGGGCGGCGTCCCGCTCCCCCTCGCCGCCCGGCCGGTCCTGGTCGCCGAAGGACTGCCGGACCCCGCGGTTCGCCTCCTCCTGGCTGATGCCGGAGGCCACCATCAGGTCGCTGGCGGTGGTCCGCACCTGCGCGATCACCACGCTGCCGGAGAAGCCGACCCCTTCGGCGTACGCCCGGCCGGCCTCGCTGACCGCGCGCAGCGCCCGCTCCCGGGCCTCCTCCGGCTCCTCGCCGACGGCGAACTCGTGCTTGAGCAGGCGTACCGACTCGGCGAGATGGGCCACCGCGTCCGGCATCGTCTCCGGGATGGGCTCCTCGTCCTCGATCAGGGTCACCGCGCGCCGGGTCAGCGTGCCGGCGTTGCGCATCGCCCGGTCGATCGGGTCGGCGGCCTCGGCGTAGTGGGTGAGTTCGTCCCGCCGGTGCCACCGGGCCGGCGAGAGCGTGGTGGTCTCCTTCGCCCCCTCGATGGCCTCGGTGAAGGCGGTCAGCTCCTCCTGGTTGTTGCGGAGCCGGTCCAGGGCCCGCTGGGCCTTGTCCCGGTCCCGTTCCCGCAGGGCCTCCGCCGTCACGTCGAGCTGGGCGGCGAGCAGGTCCAGGGCCGGCCGGGCGGCCCGGTTGATGACCCGCAGCGGATTGAGCGGCAGCAGGACCGCGGTGACCAGCAGCGCGATGCCGCCGCCGATGAACGCGTCGATGAACCGGGGGATCTCCAGGTTCTCGGTCGACGGGCTGAGCGTGACGATCAGCACCGCCGTGGCCGCCGCCTGGATGACGATGGCCACGCTGGCGCCCGCGAAGATGGTCAGCATGATGGCCAGGGTGACCACCAGCCCGAGCTGCCACGGGCCGGTGCCGAGCAGGTAGATGAGGAAGTCGCCGACGGCGACCCCGATCGCCACTCCGACGATCAACTCCACCGTGCGGCGGAACCGCTGGCCGACCGAGGCGGCGAGGGTGCCGACCGCGGAGATCGGCGCGAAGACCGGCTGCGGGTTGCCGAGCAGCTCGTGCGCCGCCAGCCAGGACAGTCCGGCGGCGAGGCCGGCCTGCACGGCGAGGCCCATCGCCATCCGCAGCCGGTGCAGGCGGTCGTGCAGGGTGGCCTTGCCGCGGTGCCGCAGGCGCTCCGCCGCCTCGGCGATCCGGGCGCCGTCGATGTCCGTCGCCCGGTCGCGCAGTATGGCGCGTCGCACCAGTGAGGGTCGACGGTCCCGGGCCACGGCCATGGCGGGGACTACCCGTGCCGCGCCGGGTGAATCCTCGGCGGCCACGGCGGTAGGGCAGACTCGGGCAGGTGGTCGACCTTCTCGACCGGTGGCGGGCCGCGGCCCGGGGCGCCGGGATGACCGACGCGGCGGAGCTGACCCGGGTCGGCGAGGACCTGCTGGCCCGCTGGCGGGAACCGCACCGGCACTACCACGACGCCGACCACCTGACGGCCGTCCTCGACGTGGTCGACGCCCACGCGCCGGCCGCCGGGCGACCGGACCTGGTGCGCCTCGCGGCCTGGTGCCACGACGCCGTCTACGACCCGCGCGCCGGGGGCGACACCAACGAGCGCGACAGCGCGGCGCTCGCCGGGACGCTGCTCACCCGGGCGGGCCTGCCGGCCGACGCCGTGGCCGAGGTGCGCCGGCTGGTGCTGCTCACCGCCGGGCACGCCGTGGAGCCGGGCGACGCCGACGGTGCACTGCTCTGCGACGCCGACCTCGCCGTCCTGGCCACGCCGCCCGAGACGTACGACCGCTACGCCGCGGCGATACGCCGGGAGTACGCGCACGTGCCCGAGCCCGACTTCCGGGCCGGCCGAGCCCGGGTGCTCGCCGGGCTGCTCGCCCTGCCGGCGCTGTTCCGGCTGCCGCCGCTGGCCCGCAACTGGGACCCCCGGGCCCGGACCAACCTGACCCGCGAACTGTCCACCCTCCGCTGACCCCTAACCCCCCACACCCCCTCCCGCGCCCCCTTCCCCGCTCCCTTCCGTGTCGATCATGGAGTTGTGGTGGGTGGTAAGCGCTGCTTCGTGGCTTTTGCGGGGCACCACAACTGCATGATCGACGCGGGGTGGGCGGGGTGGGCGGGTCAGGTGCTTGGGGCGGCGTAGGTTGGCCTCGCGGAGCAGGCGCACCAGTTCCCGGCTCGGCACCACCCGGGCGCCCAGCCAGACCGCCATCGCGAACCGGTCGGCCGGGATGTCGTAGTGGTCCCGGTCGAACCCCCGGCGGGGCGCGCCCAGCATCTCGGCGAAGGCGTGCAGCTCGGCGGGGGAGACGTCGCTGATCAGGTGGGACCAGAGCCGCCCCCGCCACGGCCAGGCGGGCCGGTCCAGGTAGAGCATGCCGGCCAAGGTACCCCGCAGCGGGGACCGGTTGGTGATCGCGCGGGACCGACCGTAGCCTCGGCGACATGGCCGGATCCCCGCTCCTCGACGACCTGCGGGCGGCGCTCGGCGACGACGCCGTCCTGGCCGACCCGGACCTGCTGCGGATGCACGAGCGGGACGAGGCCGACCTCTGCGCCGCCGGTACGCCCCTGGTCGTGGTCCGTCCCCGCACCACCGCACAGGTGGCCGCCGCGCTGCGGGCGGCCGCGCGGCACGGCGTACCGGTGGTGCCGCAGGGGGCGCGCACGGGGCTGGCCGGCGCGGCCAACGCCGTCGACGGCGCGATGGTGGTCAGCATGGTCGCGATGGACGCCGTGCTGGAGATCGACCCGGTGAGCCGGATCGCGGTGGTGCAGCCCGGCGTGGTCAACGCGACGCTCGCCGCCGCCGTGGCGAAGCAGGGGCTGTGGTACCCGCCCGACCCGGGCTCGTGGGAGTCGTCCACGATCGGCGGGAACGTCGCCACCAACGCCGGCGGCATGTGCTGCGTCAAGTACGGCGTCACCACCGAGTACGTGCTGGGCCTGGAGGTGGTGCTCGCCTCCGGCGAGGTGCTGCGCACCGGCCGGCGTACCGCCAAGGGGGTGGCCGGTTACGACCTCACCCGGCTCTTCGTCGGCTCCGAGGGCACCCTCGGGGTGATCACGGAGGTGACGGTGGCGCTGCGGCCCGCCCCGGCGGAGTCGCTGACCATGGTGGCGGTCTTCCCGTCCACCGCCGCCGCCGGCGCGGCCGTCGCCGGGATCGCCGCCCGGGGGCTCTCCCCCAGCCTGCTGGAGCTGCTCGACCGGACGCACCTGCGGGCCATCGAGGCGTACCGTCCGATGGGGCTGCGGACCGACGCCCAGGCGCTGCTGCTGGCCGCCGCCGACACCGGCTCCCGCGCGGCCGACGATCTGGCCGGCCTGGCCGCGGTCTGCGAGGCGGCCGGCGCCGACGAGGTCTACGCGGCCACCGACGCCGTGGAGGCGGCGGCCCTGTTGCAGGCGCGCCGGCTCGCGCACCCGGCGATGGAGAAGTTCGCGGCGGAGACCTACCCGGGCGGCAACGGCGGCCTGGTCATCGACGACGTGGCGGTGCCCCGGGGCGCGTTGGCGGCGCTGCTCGACGGGGTGGCCCGGATCGCGGTGGAGTGCGACGTGCCGATCGGCGTGGTCGGCCACGCCGGCGACGGCAACATGCACCCGAACATCGTGGTGGACCGGGCCGACCCGGCGAGCCTCGAACGCGGCCGGCGCGCGTTCGACGAGATCATGCGCCTCGGCCTCGAACTGGGCGGCACCTGCACCGGCGAGCACGGCGTGGGCCTGCTCAAGCGCGACTGGCTGGCCCGCGAGATCGGCCCGGTGAGCCTGCGGGTGCACCAGGCGATCAAGGCCGCCCTGGACCCGGCCGGCCTGCTCAACCCCGGCAAGGTCCTCTGACGGGCCCGGCGCGACGGCCTCCCGCCGGCCGCGGTCCGGACGCCGGCGGCGCCGGTCCCGGGCGGGCCTCCGCCGGGGGCGCAGCCGTCAGGCGGTCATCTCGGCCGGGGTGGCCTGGGTGAGCAGCAGCAGGATCTCGTTGGCGAGGGGCGGGTGCTCCTCGCCCGGGCAGTCCTGCGACGTGACCAGGCCGGTCGAGGTGAGCAGGCTGGAGGTCAGCGCGTCGATGCAGGTGACCTGGTAGCGCCGGACCTGGTCGGTCTCCTTAGCCAGTCCCGGGTCGGCGAGCAGCTCCTGGAGCCGGGCGACGTGTTCCGGGCCGAGCACCCCGGTCGACGTGACGCCGTCGCCGGCGCAGTCGACACACTCCCACCTGCCGTCCGGTTCCACGTTGAGCGTGCGCAGCGGGCCGTCCGTGCCGACCCGCTGGAGGAGGCTGACCTCGCCCCTTCCGGCGGTCGCCGCGCCGCCGGGCCCCGGCTGCGACAGCCCGGTGCCGGCCGGACCCGGCGCGGGACCGTCGTCGGCGTTTCCGGGCAGCGAGCAGCCGGCGAGGGCGGCGGCCAACAGGGCGGCGACGGACACGCGGACCGGACGCAACCAGGAAGCGGGGGGCACGGGCCGGAACCTATCCCACCGTGGGTGAGGGCCGTAACCGCTCTCCGGGGTGGGGCGGGCGAATGTAGGGGTGACCGGGGCCGGGCCGTCAGCGGGACGAGGACGGCAGTTCGGCCTGGTCGTCGTCCGCGCCGCGGTCCGCCGCGAAGCCCCGTACGTCGGGCGCGCCGAGCCGGGCGGCGTCGGCGGTGGCGTCGTCGGGCATCAGCTGGGACTCGCGTTCCGCCTCCACCCGGGCGCGGTAGTGCTCCACCTCGCGGGCCCGGGTGGCCTCGTCCCAGCCGAGCACCGCGCCCATCAGCTCGGCCGCGTGGCCCGCCGACTCCAGGCCCCGGTGCGCCGTCTCGAAGGAGATCCGGGTCCGCCGGGTGAGCACGTCCTCCAGGTGCAGCGCCCCCTCGGCCCGGGCCGCGTACGTCACCTCGGCGGCCAGGTACTCCGGTGCGCCGGCCAGCGGGGACGCCAGCAGCGGGTCCGCGTCGATCAGCGCGAGCAGGTCGCGGGTGAGGGTGCCGTAGCGCTCCAGCAGGTGCTCGACCACCCCGACCGGCACCCCGTGCCGGCGGGCGAGGTCCGCCCGGTCCCGCCACGTCGCCGGGTAGCCGTCGGCGCCGAGCAGCGGCAGGTCGGCGGTGCGGGAGGGGCGTACGACGCCCAGCCGGTGGGCGGCCCGGTCGACCACGTCGGAGGCCATCACCCGGTACGTCGTGTACTTGCCGCCGGCGACCAGCAGCAGCCCGAGCATCGGCTCGAAGACGGCGTGCTCGCGGGACAGCTTGGAGGTGGAGTCGGCCTCGCCGGCCAGCAGCGGCCGCAGCCCGGCGTAGACGCCCTCGATGTCGGCCGTCGTGAGCGGCCGGTCGAGCACCGTGTTGACCTGCTCCAGCAGGTATGCGATGTCCCGGGCGGAGGCCGCCGGGTGGGACCGGTCCAGCCGCCAGTCGGTGTCGGTGGTGCCGATGATCCAGTGCCCACCCCACGGGATGACGAAGAGCACGCTGGTGGCCGTACGCAGGATCAGCCCGGCCTCGCCGGTGATCGCCGAGCGGGGCACCACCAGGTGCACGCCCTTGGAGGCCCGGACGCGGATGCCGGGACGCAGCCCGACGTCGTTCAGCATCCGCGACATGTCGTCGCTCCACACCCCGGTGGCGGCGATGACGGTGCGGGCGCGTACCTCGAACTCGGCGTCCGGGGAGCCGGGCGGTGCCTCCAGGTCGCGGACCCGGACGCCGGTGACCTCGCGGGCCTGCCGGATGAGCCCGACCGCCCGGGTGCTGTTCACCACTGTCGCGCCGAGGCTGGCCGCCGTGCGGGCCAGGGTCACCACCAGCCGCGCGTCGTCGACCTGCCCGTCGTAGTAGCGGATCGCGCCGGCCACCGCGTCGGCGCGCAGGCTGGGGAAGACGCGGCGGGCGCCCTCGCGGGTCAGGTGCCGGTGCAGCGGCATGCCGCGCCCGCCGCCGAAGACCCCGGCGAAGGCGTCGTACGCCGCGACGCCGGCGCCGTAGTAGGAGCGGCGCAACACCCGGGCCGGCAGGCCGCGTACGCCCCGCCCGTCGGGCAGCGGGACCAGGATGGGCACCGGCCGGACCAGGTGCGGGGCCAGCCGGGTCGCGAGCAGCCCGCGCTCGGTGAGCGCCTCGTGCACCAGGTGGAACTCCAGCTGCTCCAGGTAGCGCAGGCCCCCGTGGATGAGCTTGCTGGAGCGGCTGGAGGTGCCGGCCGCGTAGTCGCGCGCCTCCACCAGGGCCACCTTCAGCCCCCGCGAGGCGGCGTCCAGGGCGGCGCCCGCCCCGGTCGCGCCACCGCCGATGACCAGCACGTCGAAGCGTTCGGAGCGCAGGCGGCGCAGGTCGGCGGCCCGGCGCTCGGGGGAGAGCTGGCCGGCCGTCGTTCGGGACACGTTGGGGTCACGCACCCGTCCACGGTAACCGCCGCCGCCACCCGGCGGGACAGCCCGTCCGCGCCGTACTGTCGCAGGATGGAGGTCGGCCCCCCGTTCCCCGCTGGTCAACCCGTTCCGAGGCCCTTGGCCACGCAGGGCCCGCCGAGCCCCTGGGCGGTGGTGGCGACGGCGGTGACCGGCTGCTGGACGGTCGGGCTCGTCGTCGTCGGCCAGCTCGGCGGCTGGCTGGCCGACCAGGTCCTGCTGGCCTCCGGGCTGGACCGCGTGGTCTGGCTCTGGCCGGCGACGGTGCTGTTCACCGTGCTGCTGGTCGGGGCGCCCGCGCTGACGCTGGCCCTGCTGCCCCGCTCGGCGGCGGTCCGCACCACCGGCCGGACCTGGCTGGCGGCGGCGCTCGCGCTCGGCGCGCTGGGGCTGCTCCGGGCGATGCCGCCGGTGCACCACGAGGCGTACCTCGCCGCGCTGGCCGCCACGGCCGCCCTGGCCGCCCTCGTCCTGCGGGCGCTGGCCCGCCGCGCGGCGGTCGCGACCGCCCGGGTGCCCGCGTCGGCCGCCCCGCGCCGGGCGCCCGCGTCGGCCGCCACGCTGCTCGGGGTGGCCGGCGGGCTGGCGCTGCTGCTGCCCTGGGCCTGGCTGGGCGCCCTCGGTGGGCTGCTGGAGACGGTGCTCGCCGGGGTCGCCGCCGCCGCGCTGGGTGTGCTGGCCGGGGCGCTGCTGGACGACGCCTTCTGGTCCCGCTTCACCGTCGGCGAACCGCCCCGGCCAGCTCGGTTGGTGCTGGTCGGCGGCCTGGTCGCCGGGGTCGCGCTGCTGCTGCTCGCCGCCGGGGTCGGCCAGTCCGGGGCCCAGCTTCCCCTGCTGCTGACCCTGCCGCCGGCCGGCTTCGCGCTGGCGGCCCTGCACGCGGCGGCCCGCCGCCCGGCCCCGGCCGGCCCGCCGGGCGCCGCCTCCGTCGGCTCCCCGGGCGCCGGTCACTCCGGCTTGCTCCCGACCGGCCCCGCCGGCCCTTCGGGCCCGCTCCCGACCGGCCCCGCCGGCCCTTCGGGCCCGCTTCCGGCCGGTCCCGCCGGTCCGCCCCCGGCCGGGCGCACCGGCACTGACGGCCGGGAGCCGGCCGGGCGGCCGGGGACGGGCGCTCTGCGGCCCGCGACCCGTTGGCTGGTGGGGCTCGGCGTGCTCGGCCCGCTGGCCTTCACCGACCCCGAGGAGATCACCCTCCTCCTGGCCAGCACCCGCGACGTGCCGTTCTGGGTGGCCGCCGCCGCCGTCGCCGGGCTCGCCGTCGCGGCCGTCCTCGCCGTGACGTACGGCGTGCTGCTGGGCCGGGGCCGGCGGCCGAGCCGGCGGGTGGCCGGGGTGACCGCCGCCGCGCTGCTGCTGGCGGTCGGCGTGGTGGCCGTCGGCGTGGGCCAGCCCGGCCTGCACGGCGAGCGGCTGTTCGTGGTGCTGCGCGAGCAGGCCGACCTCGCCGGCGTCCCGGCGACGACCGGTCGGGCCGGCCGGGACGCCCGGGTCGCCGAGGTCCACCGGCGGCTGGTCGCGACCGCCGAGCGGAGCCAGGCCGACCTGCGCCGGGACCTGCGCCGGTTGCGGCTCGACCACACCCCCTACTACCTCGTCAACGCCGTGGAGGTGGACGGCGGGCCGGCGGTGCGGGCCTGGCTGTCGCGCCGGTCCGAGGTCGACCGGGTGCTGGTCAGCCAGCGGGTGCGACCGCTGCCCGCGCCGGCCGGTCGCAGTCGCGGCACCGCGCCCGCGCCCGCCGGCCCCGAGTGGAACGTCCGGATGCTCGGTGCGGACCGGGTCTGGTCCCAGCTCGGGGTGGACGGTTCCGGGATCGTGGTGGGCAGCTCGGACTCGGGCGTGGACGGCGGGCACCCCGCGCTGGCGGGCGGCTTCCGGGGCGGCGACGACTCCTGGCACGACCCGTGGAACGGCACCCGGGCGCCGACCGACCAGGGCGGGCACGGCACCCACACGGCGGGCAGCGCGGTGGGCCGGGGCGGCATCGGGGTCGCCCCGGGCGCCCGGTGGGCCGGCTGCGTCAACCTGGACCGCAACCTCGGCAACCCCGCGTACTACCTGGACTGCCTCCAGTTCATGCTGGCGCCCTTCCCGGCGGGCGGAGACCCGTTCACGGACGGGCGCCCGGCGCGCGCGCCGGACATCCTCACCAACTCGTGGGGCTGCCCGGCGATCGAGGGCTGCGACCCGGGCGTGCTCGGGCCGGCCACCGCCGCCCTGGACGCCGCCGGCGTCATGGTGGTGGCCGCGGCCGGCAACACCGGGCCGTACTGCCGCTCGATCGACGACCCGCCCGCCCCGTACGCGGACGTGCTGACCGTCGGCGCGGTGGACCGGCAGCGCAAGGTCACCCTCTTCTCGTCGCGGGGACCGGTGCCGGGGGCGGCCAAGCCGGACCTGGTCGCGCCGGGCGACGAGGTGCTGTCGTCGATGCCGGGCGGCGGGTACGCCGTCCTGAGCGGCACCTCGATGGCGACGCCGCAGGTGGCCGGCGTGGTGGCGCTGATGTGGTCGGCCAACCCGGCGCTGGTCGGCGACCTGCCCCGCACCCGGCAGATCCTGCGGGACACCGCGACCCCGGCCGTGGCCACGTACGCCACCCGGACGCAGACCTGCGGGGGCGACCGGAACATCACCGGCGCCGGCCTGGTCGACGCGTACGCGGCGGTGCGGGCGGCACGGGGCTGAGGGGCGCAGCGCCGGTTCACCCCAGCCGGTCGAGGAACTCCCGCGAGCGCCGCAGCACCAGTGCCGTGGCCTCCGCGTCGTACGACGGCAGCGTGCTGTCGGTGAACAGGTGCCGGTCGCCCGGGTAGACGAACAGCTCGCCGAGGTCGGGGCCGACGATGCCGACCAGCTCGCGGGCGGCTTCGATGTCGCCCTCCAGGGCGAAGAACGGGTCGGCGTCCATGCCGTGGATCTGCACCGGAACCCCGGCGGGCCAGGGGCCGACGGCCCATTCGCCGGTGACGGGCAGGCAGGATTCGTAGAGCAGCGCGCCGCGGGCGCCGGGCCGGGTCTGGGCGAGCCGCTGGGCGGTGGCGGCGCCCCAGGAGAAGCCTGCGTAGACCAGCCCGTCGGGCAGCTCGGCCACGGCCCGGTCGGCGCGCTCGCGCAGCACCTCGCGCCCGATGCTCTTCGTGAGCGCGAAGCCCTCGTCGAGGGTCGCCGGGAGTTCACCGTCGAACAGGTCGGGGGTGTGCACGGTGTGCCCGCCCGCCCGCAACTGTCCGGCGAACTCGCGCAGCCCGTCGGTGAGCCCGCGCAGATGGTGGAACAGGACCACGTCGGCCATCTCTACACTCCTGTCACAGACGACAACGATCGAATGATCCATGATTCTAGAACGGTCGAGAAATGTCGAGCAATGAGCGGATCCCGGACTACGACCTCGACGACCTGCTCGTGGTCACCGCGCCCGCGCAGCTTCGCGCGCTGGCCGATCCCCTGCGCGCCACCCTCCTGGAGCTGCTCCTGGAGCGGGCCGCCACGGTGACCGAGCTGGCCCGGGCGGTCGACCGGCCGAAGAGCAGCGTCGCCTACCACGTGACCGCGCTCGTCGACGCCGGCCTGCTCAGGGTGGTGCGCACCCGGCGGGTACGGGCGATCGACGAGCGGTACTACGGCCGGGTCGCCCGGACGCTCTACATCGGCGCGCTCACCCGTCCCGAGGACAGACAGGTCGCGACCGCCGTCAACGGGCTCGCGGAGGCCGTCGCCGAATCCGCCGCCGCCCACGCCGCCGACGACCTGCGCTGCACCCTCGTGCACGCCCGCATCCCGATCGAGGAGGTACGCGCGTTCTGGGCTGAGGTGCAGGCGCTGGCCCGCCGCTTCGCCCAGATCCCCCGGTCCGGCGACCAGGTGTACGGGTTCGTCGCCGGCCTCTACCCCACCGACGCGCCGACCCTTCCCGACCCGGAGCCCGACCCGGGCGCCGACAAGGGCTCTGCTTAACAGAAACGCCCCGGTGACCTAGGGTCGGCGTCCATGGACCTGAAGATCGTCGAGCTGGGGCCCGACCGGCGGCCCGCCGTGGTGGAGCTCTGCGGGCGGGCGCTGGACCTGCCGGAGGACGCGGCCGAGGCGCCGGTCATCGTGGACACCCTCTGGGCGCGGGCCGCCGCCCACCGCCCGGTGTTCGCGTGGGGCGCGCACCGGCAGGGGCACCTGGTCGGTGTGCTCATCGGTTCCCTCGCCGCCGGCGACGGCGACGCCCGTGGTCACGTCGACCTGGTCGCGGTGGCGCCGGAGGAGCGGCGACGCGGTGTCGGGAGGGCCCTGCTGGCGACCGCCGAGGCGCGGCTCGCCGAGCTCGGCGCGGTGGAGGTGCTGCTCGCCGGCAATCCGCCGTACTACGCCTGGCCCGGCATCGACGTGCGCTACACCCCGGCGGTCTGCGCCGCGCTGGCGCTCGGCTACCGGCAGGACCGGACGGCGTGGAACATGACCGCCGACCTGTCGTACGACGGCTCGCCCGCGCTGCGCCCGACGGAGCCGGCGGAAACGCGGCTGGCCGGGCAGGGCGTCACGGTCCGCCGCGCCGAGACGGGTGACCTGCCGGCGCTGACGGCGTTCGCCCGCGCCACCTTCGGCGGGGCCTGGGACGCCGAACTGGCCGCTTCGGTGGGCCGGGAGGGGGCGGGCTGCCACCTGGCCGAGCGCGACGGCGAGGTGCTCGGCTTCGCCGCGTACGGGTCGTCGCGGCCGAGCTGGTTCGGCCCGATGGGCACCGCCCCGGCGGCCGAGGGCTCGGGGATCGGCGGGGTGCTGCTGCGCCGCTGCCTGCGCGAGCAGCGGGCGGCGGGCGTGACGGCGGCGCAGATCGGCTGGGTCGGGCCGGTCCCGTTCTACTCGGGCAGCGCGGGTGCCCGGATCGAGCGCGTCTTCTTCCTGTACCGCAGGACGCTCGGGGGCTGACAACGGGGCGAATGGGATATAGACCCTCATAACGCCATTCGCCCGCATTGGTGATCGTCGCGCCCTACCGTTTCCGGTAGAGGAGGCAGCCATGACCACGGACGACGAACGCCCCGGCCCGTTGCCGTTCGACCGGCTCGACTACGGCGACGCCGAGCAGCAGGCGGAGATGGCCGGCGTCGACGAGCCGGCCGACGAGCCGGTGACGCTGGTCGACGAGCCGGTGCAGATCCCGCAGCCGTACGACCGGGCGCAGAAGAGACGCAACCAACGGCCACTGCCGACGTGACAGCGCAAGGGGCGGACCGCTGACGCGGCCCGCCCCTTGCGGCGTTGTTGGAGCTGGACTCAGAAGTCCATGTCCCCGCCACCCGGACCAGCCGGGGCGGCCGGGGTCTTCTCCGGCTTGTCCGCCACGACGGCCTCGGTGGTGAGGAAGAGCGCCGCGATCGACGAGGCGTTCTGCAGCGCCGAGCGCGTCACCTTGGCCGGGTCGATGATGCCCGCGGCCAGCAGGTCGACGTACTCGCCGTTGGCGGCGTTGAGGCCGTGACCCGGGTTGAGGTTGCGGACGTGCTCGACGACCACGCCACCCTCGAGACCGGCGTTGACGGCGATCTGCCGCAGCGGGGCGTCCAGCGCGATCTTGACGATCTGCGCGCCGGTCGCCTCGTCGCCGACCAGGTCCAGCTTGTCGAAGGCGGTCTTGCCGGCCTGCACCAGCGCGACGCCACCACCCGGGACGATGCCCTCCTCGACGGCGGCCTTCGCGTTGCGGACGGCGTCCTCGATGCGGTGCTTGCGCTCCTTCAGCTCGACCTCGGTGGCCGCGCCGACCTTGATCACCGCGACGCCGCCGGCCAGCTTGGCCAGCCGCTCCTGCAGCTTCTCGCGGTCGTAGTCGGAGTCGCTCTTGTCGATCTCGGCCCGGATCTGGTTGACCCGGCCCTGGATCTGCTCGGCGTCGCCGGCACCGTCGACGATGGTGGTCTCGTCCTTGGTCACCACGACCTTGCGGGCGCGGCCCAGCATGTCGAGGCCGACGGCGTCCAGCTTGAGGCCGACCTCCTCGCTGATGACCTGGCCACCGGTGAGGATGGCGATGTCGGCCAGCATGGCCTTGCGGCGGTCACCGAAGCCCGGCGCCTTGACGGCGACGGACTTGAAGGTGCCCCGGACCTTGTTGACGACCAGGGTCGCCAGGGCCTCGCCCTCGATGTCCTCGGCGATGATCAGCAGCGGCTTGCCCGACTGCATGACCTTCTCCAGGATCGGGAGCAGGTCCTTCACCGACGAGATCTTGCTGTTGACGATCAGGAGGTAGGGGTCGTCGAAGACGGCCTCCATGCGCTCCGGGTCGGTCATGAAGTAGGCCGAGATGTAGCCCTTGTCGAAGCGCATACCCTCGGTGAGCTCCAGCTCCAGCCCGAAGGTGTTGCTCTCCTCGACGGTGATGACGCCTTCCTTGCCCACCTTGTCCATCGCCTCGGCGATGATCTCGCCGACGCTGGTGTCACCGGCGGAGATGGAGGCGGTGGAGGCGATCTGCTCCTTGGTCTCGACGTCCTTGGCGAGCTTGAGCAGCTCCTCCGAGACGCTGGCCACGGCGGCCTCGATGCCCCGCTTCAGGGCCATCGGGTTGGCACCGGCGGCCACGTTGCGCAGGCCCTCGCGGACCAGGGCCTGGGCCAGGACGGTCGCCGTCGTCGTGCCGTCACCGGCGACGTCGTCGGTCTTCTTCGCGACCTCCTTGACCAGCTCGGCGCCGATCTTCTCGTAGGGGTCCTCGAGCTCGATCTCCTTGGCGATGCTCACACCATCGTTGGTGATGGTGGGGGCACCCCACTTCTTCTCGAGGACGACGTTGCGGCCCTTGGGGCCGAGGGTCACCTTCACGGCGTCGGCGAGCTGGTTCATGCCCCGCTCGAGGCCGCGGCGCGCCTCTTCGTCGAACGCGATCATCTTGGCCATACGGCGTTGTCCTCCTGGACACTCACGGGCCACCCGGAGTGTGTGTCCCGGATGGGCCGCCTGGTGTACGCACCTTGGGACGTCGCCACCTGGCGACGACGACGTCTCCTCGGCCGGGCCGGATAGCCCGCGACGACCGGCCATGTGCCGCAGCCGCGTCTGGACGCCGCTACGACCGTGGCCCTACCGCCCCGACCATTGGCACTCACGGTATGCGAGTGCCAATAACTTGTTTAGCACTCTCCCCTGCCGAGTGCAAGCACGATCGCCCCGGTCAGCCGAGTTCACCGGCCAGCCGCGCACTGTCCACCGGCCCCTCGTGGGCACGCTGCTCGGCGTACGTGACGACCAGGCCGACCAGCTGGGCGAGGTGGGTCGGCAGGGCCAGCACCGCGCCCACCAGCGTCACCACGAGCACGCCGACCGCCGTGCCGGGCGACTCCAGCGGGGTGGTGCCGAACGGCAGCGTGCCGATGCCCTCGACCATGCCGGCGGCCCCACTGCCGACGATCACCGCCGCCGCGACCAGCGCCACCCGGCCGAGCAGCAGACCCAGCCGATCGTGGAACATGCGGAAGGAACGGCCGATCGGGTGCTGCCGCTCGAACAGGTAGACCGGGCCGGCCATGCTCAGCGCGAAGGCGAAGTAGATGCCGGGGATCACGCAGAGGCAGACCCCGAGCCCGATGATGACGCTCATCAGCAGGGTCCAGCCCCAGAGGCCCAGCGCCCGGCGCGCCCCGTAGGAGAGGGCGGCGCCCACGCTCACCGGTTGACCGGACGCCTGCCGGGTGACCACCCACGTGCCGGCCGCCCAGCCCAGGCTCTGCACGAAGCCGAAGACGAGGGCGCTGCCGAGCACCACGGACAGCAGGACGACCGTGTCGGTCAGGAAGGTGTCGGGCAGCGCGGCGGGGTCGCCGGCCATCGACTCCTCCCACTTGGCGCTCGGGTCGACGACCAGCGAGAGCATCGACACCACCAGGGCCGGCAGCACCTGGGTGAGCAACAGGATCGGCAGCAGCAGCCGCCAGCCCCGGCGCACCGCGCCGACGCACCGGCCGAACCAGCCGTTGACACCCGCGCCGGGCGGGGTGACGAGCAGGTCGGCCGGGTCGAGACCGTGCCCCGGCGGGTACCACCCGTGGACCGGCTGCCCGGGATGGGCGCCCGGGGCGCCCGGGTGCCCGGGGTACGCGACCGGGGCGCCCGGGTACCACGGCTGCCCGCCGTACGGGCCGGAGCCGGCCGGGTACCCGCCGGTGGGCGGGAACACCCAGTCCTGCGGCTGTTGCGGGCCCGTCGGCGCAGCGCCGCCCGGGCCGACGGGTGGCGTCGCGGAGGGGTCGGGATCTCCCGGGGGCGGCGCGGCCTGGGGCGGCTGGTCGGACATGAACCCTCCTCAGCGATGGCTGGAACGGCTCACGATCCTCCCCTGCCGACGCAACCGCGCCGAAGCCCGCCCCCGTGGAGCGGACCGGCCGACCGCCCGCCCCGGTGGAGCGGACCGGCCGACGACCGCCCGGGGCACCGGGCCACCCCCGGCCGGCGCCCCGTGACCGGTGGTCGGGAGGTCGGTCGGCGCGGGGGCGCGGGAGGGACGCCCGTCAGGCGATGACGCGCACGCGCTCGGCCTGGGGGCCCTTCTGGCCCTGGGCGATCTCGAACTCGACCCGCTGGCCGTCGTCCAACGCCTTGTAGCCGTCCATCTCGATCGCCGAGAAGTGGACGAAGACGTCCTGCCCACCGTCGACGGCGATGAAGCCGTAGCCCTTTTCGGAGTTGAACCACTTCACGGTGCCCTCTGCCACGGTGCACTTCCTCACTCTGCGCGGCGTTCCACGACCCCGGAGGCCGGGCGGGCCGGCACCGGAGGACCACCGGCTCGGCGATCGACGAGGGCCGCTGAAACGGTGACCGAAATCGCACGCTACACGAAGCGTGACGACGGCGCACGACCACAAATCGGACATACGCCGATCGACCTCCATCGGCCGTCATCGCTGTGATAGGCATTCGGCATGACGAGCACGCCCGACGGTCCGGGGCCGACGCGGCGGGCCGAGATCCGGCGGGTCCGACCCCCGGACGCTGCTCGGATGCGGGCGCTGCGGCTGGAGATGCTCGCCGACGCCCCGCTGGCCTTCCTGGAGACCCTCGCCGACGCGGCGGCCCGGTCGCACGCCGACTACACCGCCAGGATCGCGTCCGTCTCCGTCGGGGCGGGCACCGCCCAGTTCGTCGCGGACCCGGGCGGCCGGCTCGTCGGGCACGCCGGCGGCACGGTGGCCCCCGGGGAGCCGGGGCTGACCGTGGTGTACGCCGTCTACGTCACCCCGCCCTGGCGGGGCACGGGCCTCCTCGGCGACCTCGTCGACGCGGTCGCGGCCTGGTCCCGCGCCTGCGGGCGCCCCGAACTGATGCTGGAGGTCGTGGTCGGCAACGACCGGGCCTACCGCGCGTACCGGCGGCTGGGCTTCGTCGACACCGGCGTACGCGTCCCGCACCCCACGGTCCCGGCGCTCACCGAGCTCCAGATGCGCCGCCCGGCCTGACCCGCGCCGGCGATCCGTTCCGCCAGGACCGGGTCGGCTGCCCGGGGCGGCCCGTGCGGGGCCGACCCGGGCAGCCGGACACCTCAGGCGTGCCGGCGGGACTGCACGATGCGGAACCGGTTGGCCACGTAGGCGCCGTCGGTGAGCGCCGAGTTGGCCGCCGCGTTGGCGCCGCTGCCGTGGAAGTCGGAGAAGGCCGCCGACTGGTTCACGAAGACCCCGCCGGTCAGGTTGCAGGACAGGTGCACCCCGACCTCGATCGCCGCGGCCTCGGCCGCGTCGAGGACCGCCTCGTCGGTGGAGTAGACCGCCGCGGTCAGCGCGCCCTTCTCGCCGACCGTGGCGCGCAGGATCTCCAGGCTGTGCGCGGTGGAGTCCGTGGCGATGGCGAACGAGATCGGCCCGAACCACTCCTTCGAGTAGGTCGCGGTGTCGTCGGCCGCCAGCCTGACCACCGTCGGGGTGCGGACCACCGCGCGGGGGAAGGCCGGGTGCTCGACCGTACGCGACTCCAGCACCGCCTCGCCGACCTTGGTGACCTCGTCGAGGCGCTCCAGCACCCCGTCGTTGACGATCGCGCCGGTCATCTCCACCCCGCGCGCCGGGTCGGCGGTGACCTTGGCGACCGCCGCGGCGATCCCGCCCGCCACCTCGTCGAAGCTCTTGTGCCCCTGGTCGGTCTCGATGCCGTTGCCGGGGATCAGGATGTTCTGCGACGTGGTGCACATCTGGCCGCTGTAGAGGGTCAGGGTGAAGCCGAGGTTGCGGCACATCCCGGCGAAGTCGTCGGTGGAGTCGATCACCACCGTGTTCAGCCCGGCCTTCTCGGTGTAGACCGCCGCCTGCCGGGCGTTGGCCTCCAGCCAGTCGCCGTACTCGGTGGAACCGGTGAAGTCGATGATCTTCACGGCCGGGTGCAGGGCCAGCGTGGAGGCGAGCTTCTCCCCGGGGGCCTCGGGGGCGAGCAGCACCAGGTTCGGGTCGAAGCCGGCCTCGGCGAGCACCTCCCGGGCGTACTTCACCGTGATCGCCAGCGGCAGCACCGCGCGCGGGTGCGGCTTGACGACGACCGGGTTGCCGGTGACCAGGGAGGCGAACAGTCCCGGGTACGAGTTCCAGGTCGGGAAGGTGTTGCAGCCGATCACCAGCGCCACGCCACGGGGCACCACGTGGAAGGTCTTGGTCATCCGCAGCGGGTCGCCCTTGCCGGCCGCCTTCTCCCAGCCCGCCGTCCCCGGGTGCCGGGTCATCTCCGCGTACGCGTAGGCGACCGCCTCCAGCGCGCGGTCCAGCGCGTGCGCGCCGCCGGCCTGGAAGGCCATCACGAAGGCCTGGCCGCTGGTGAACTGCACCGCGTTGGCCAGCTCGAAGATGTGCTTGTGCAGCCGGTCGAGGATCTCCAGGCAGACCCCCACCCGGGCCTGCGGGCCGGCGTCGCGCCAGCCGGGCAGGGCGGCGGAGGCGGCGGCGACCAGCTCGTCGGCGCCGGCGTGCGGGTAGCGGACGTCCAGCTCGACGCCGAACGGGCTGCTCTCGGTGGCGACCCGGTCGGCCGCGCCCGGCTGGTCGAGGGGGAAGTCACCGCCGAGGTACGCCTCGAAGGCGGCCTTGCCGTCTGCGGCGGCGGTCTCGCCGTAGACCCGGGGGCTGGGCGACTCGGGATAGGCGGACCAGTACCCGCGCTCCGTGATCGCGGTCAGCGCCCGGTTGAGGGTGTCGGCGTGCCTGTCGTACAGGGGGTGCGGGGTCTCCGTCATGCCCGCCATCATGCAACAGGAACCCCTCAGATCAGTAGGGGCGTGTCACAACTCAGATGGTGAGCTGCCAGTCGGTCCAACCGTCGACGGGACGGAACCCGAGCTGCTCGTTGATCCGCACCATGTGGGCGTTCTCCGCCGCGTTGAAGGTGTCGATCGCCCGTACCGCCGGCTCGTGGGACAGCAGGTGGCGCAGGTTCTCGACCTTGGTGAGCAGGCCGAGGCGGCGGCCGCGGTGCTCCGGGTCGACGATGGTGATCTGCTGGAACGCGTGCCAGTCGGCCGACGCCCCGACGTCGAGCAGGGTCCAGGCGACCACCCGGCCGGACGCCTCGTGGCGCACCGCCGTGTGGTAGCGCCGCCGCCCCCGCGCCCGCAGCGCCCGCTCGATGCCGCGGACGCGTTCGACGTCGATCCGCTCCGGCTCCCACTCCACGTCGCCCAGGGGCGCGTCGGCCATCAGCCGGCCGTCGAGGTAGGCGATGTCGGCGACGTACTCCTGCGGGGTGTCTCCCTGCCAGCGCACGACGTCGTAGCCGGCGGCCCGGCTCCGGGCGTCGGCCAGCGCGGCGGCCAGGCCGTCGTGGTCGAGCCGGGTGGTGTCGAGCCGGCGGCGGACCTCGGCCAGCGCCGGCCGGGCGCCGGTCGACGCGGCGAAGGCGGCGGCGGCCCCGGAGCGGGCCGGGCCGCCGGGAAGCGCGGAGACCGCCATCGCCAGCACCCGCTTGCGGCCCCGCTCCCGCAGCAGGCGTACGCCGTGCTCGTGCAGCGCGCGCCCGACGCCGCGGCGCCGGTGCTCCGGGTGCACGATCAGGTCAACCTCGGCGTTCTCGGTGTTGTCGAGCTGCGGCAGGTCCAACGCGAGGTAGCCGGCGGGCACGCCGTCGAGCCGGGCCAGCGCCCAGAGCGGCTCGTTGCCCGGCATCGGGTGCCGGATCGCCGCCTCGAAGCGCCGCCGGTAGAAGGGCGGGAAGTCCGGCAGGTCGACAGCGTTGGCCGCCGCGCCGATCCGGTAAGCCTCGTCGACGGCGGCCTGGTCGGCGGCGTCGAGCGGCGCGATCGCGATGCTCATCGGCTGAGGGTGCGCCACCTGACGACGATCGGGCCAGCGAATTAACGCTGGCCCGATCGGAAGTTGGTCGGGAGGGACGCTCGCACAACGCCTCCGGCGTTGGGTCGCAAGAACTGAAAGTCTCCGGCGAAACGCCCTCCCGCACGGAGCATCTTGCGCCGTCCGGTTCCTGCCGTCAAGTCCTTGTCGGCGCGTTTTCCGCACTCACAGCGAAATCCCAGTTACGCCGCGAATCCCCCGCCCTCCAACCCCCCAACCCCCGGCCCCCGGGGTTCCCGAGCGTCGATCATGAGGTTGGCGGCACTGTTCGCGATCAACTTCGCCGCCAATCTCATGATCGACGCGGAGCAGGGGGGGAGGGGGGCGCGGGTCAGCCGAGGAGGCCGGCGTCGCGGGCGGCGCGGAGCGAGGGCTTGATGCGGTGGGTAGGGCCGACCTCGCCGGCCACCGCGTCGAGGGTCTTGAGGCCCTCGCCGGTGTTGAAGACGACGGTCTCGGCGGTCGGGTCGAGGCGACCGGACTCGACCAGCTTGCGCAGCACGGCCACGGTCACCCCGCCGGCCGTCTCGGCGAAGACGCCGGTGGTCCGGGCCAGCAGCCGGATGCCGGCGCGGATCTCGTCGTCGTCGACGTACTCCATCCAGCCCCCGGTGCGGCGCACCGCCTCCAGCGCGTAGATGCCGGCGGCCGGGTCGCCGATGTTGAGGGACTTGGCGATGCCGGTCGGCTTGACGGGCGTGATGGTGTCGGTGTCGGCGTGCAGGGCCGTGGCGATGGGGTTGCAGCCGGCCGACTGCGCGCCGAACACCTTCCAGCCACCGGCCGGCGCCTCGACCAGGCCGATCTCGACCAGCTCGGCGAACGCCTTGTCGATCTTGGTGAGCAGCTCGCCGGAGGCCATCGGGATCACCACCTGCGCGGGGATCCGCCAGCCGAGCTGCTCGGCGACCTCGTAGCCGAGCGTCTTCGAGCCCTCGGCGTAGTAGGGGCGCACGTTGACGTTGACGAACGCGGTGTCCTCGAACTCGTCCGTCTCCACCAACTCGCCGCAGAGCCGGTTCACGTCGTCGTACGAGCCGTCGATGGCGACCAGCTCGCCGCCGTAGACGGCGGTGGTGATGACCTTGCCCTGCTCCAGGTCGCCGGGGATGAAGACCACTGACGGCGCGCCGGCCCGGGCCGCGTGCGCGGCGACGGAGTTGGCCAGGTTTCCGGTGGAGGCGCAGGCGTAGCGGCTGAAGCCGAGCGCGCGGGCGGCGGTCAACGCCACCGAGACGACCCGGTCCTTGAACGAGTGGGTCGGGTTGGCGCTGTCGTCCTTGACCCAGAGCGGGGCGGTGATGCCCAACTCGGCGGCGAGGTGCGGGGCCGCCACCAGCGGGGTGAAGCCGGGGTCGAGGGTGACCCGGGTGGCCGGGTCCTGGCCGGCGGGCAGCAGTGCCGCGTACCGCCAGATGTTCTGCGGGCCCGCCTCGATCTGCTCCCGGGTGACCGTCGCGAGCGCGGCGGCGTCGTAGTCGACCTCCAGCGGGCCGAAACACTCGTAGCAGGCGTGCTGGGCGGCGAGCGGGTAGCGCGCCGAACAGGCGCGGCAGACCAGGGCGCGGGCGGGGCTGGCGGTGGTGTCGATGCCGGAGGGGGCGAACGTCGACGTCATGTCGCGGGTCCTCTCATCTTTCCCCGCATCGCACCCTGCGGCGGGGACGGAATTGGCACCTGCCCCGCCGGTCGCTCTGCGATGAGCGCGCGGGGTGGTTGCCGGGGCGTCGTCGGGCCGTATCCCTCAGCCCCTCTGGATGAGGTATGTAGTTGTGCCGTCGAGTCTAAGCACCGACGCCGCCGGGATCGACGCGAGATCCCACGCTGTGAGCGATCCCGCAGCCGCCGTCGGACCTTCCTCGACGCTACGGATTCAGGCGGTCACCGAACGGGAGTCGGCGGGACGTCGGGCCCGCAGCGCGGTGTCGACAGCCCACGCGCCGGGGCCGAACACGGCGATCAGCAGGAACGACCAGCAGAACAGGACCGCCAGCTCACCGCCGTTGCGCAGCGGGAGCAGCGCGTCGGGCTGGTGCACCACGAAGTACGCGTAGGCCATCGAGCCGGACGCCAGCAGGGCCGCCACCCGGGTCAACAGCCCGACGAGCACCAGGCCGCCGCAGACCGCCTGGATCAGCGCGGCCCACCACCCCGGCCACTCGCCGAGCGGGACCGCCTCGCCGGTGCCCCGGCTGCCGCCGAGGATCCCGAGCAGCGAGGCCAGGCCGTGGCAGAGGAAGAGCAGGCCGACGACGGCACGGAACAGGGACAGGGCCGGGCCGCCGATCCGGTCAGCGAGCATCAGGGCACCTCCGGTCAGGAAGAGGGGACGACACCAGAATGCCGCCGGGCATTTGGCAGTGTCGATTGAATCCCCTCCTGTGGGAACGCTCCCATCGGCGGCGGCAGGCGGTTACGAGGGCGTTGGCGCGGGCCCGTTACGGTGCGGGCAGATCGACGGAAAGGAACGCGCGATGCGTCGCAAGCTCGTCCCGGTGGTGGCCCTCTCCATGGCCTGCCTGCTGGCGTTCACCACCGCCTGCTCCACCGGCAACCGCAAGAAGCGGAACCGGTCCGCCGACCGGACCGCCGGCACCGCCGCGAAGCGGGACGACGTCGACGCCACCCCGGCGACCACCCGGGCGACCCCCACCCCGCGCCGCACCGGCGACCAGCTCACCTGCCTGGAACTGCGCGACACCCGGGTCGGCAGCCGGAGGGTCCGCTACCGCGGGTACGCCACCCCGCTCCGCCTCTCCGGCGGCCGGTGGGCCGACCGGGACGGCACGACGGTGCAGTTGCAGCGGCCATGCGCCGTCGGCGACCTCGACGGCGACGGCGCGGGCGACGCGATCGGCGTGGTCGCGCTCGACGGCGGCGGCACCGGCCGCTTCTTCACCCTCGCTGCCTGGCGCAACGTCAGGGGCGAGCCGGACTACCAGGCCCAGGTCGACCTCGGCGACCGTACGCCGGTGGAGAGCGTCAGCGTGCGCGACGGCAGGGCGACGGTGGTCTACCTGACCCGGCCGGCGGGCGGCCCGATGGCGGAGCTGAGCATCCGGCGCACCGCCGTCTACCAGCTCAGGGGCGCGACGCTGGCCGAGCTGAGCCACACCGACGCCCGGGTGACCGACGCGTCCGACGACGGGGACACCGCCGACTCGGGCACCGCGCCGGACTCCCCCGACTCCCCCACCCGTAAGCGCAGGCCCCGTTCCCGCTGACGTCCTCGCGACCGGGCCGCCTCGGCCGGGACCCGTCGGCGGTTGCCGGCTCCGGTCGTGCCGGGCACGCGCGGCTCAGCCCGGGACCGGCCGGTGGACCGGCGGCCTCGGCAGCCGTACGGATCCGGTGGCCGGGCAGTCCTGCTGACGCACCTCACCGAGGCAGCCCCACTCCGTGCCCGGGGGGGCGTTCGAAGTACTGGACGGGCTGCGACGGGACAGCCTCGGTGGTGAACGTGCCGGTGCCGCTCGGGATGCGTTGCTCGTGGGCACCGGTCGTGTCGGTGTAGGACGCGACGATGTGCCACTCGCACGTGTGGGAGGACACCTCCGGCTGGACGCGGAAGGCCATGTTGGACTGGCCGTTGCCCAGCTCGACGACGTTGCGGCGGAAGTACAACTGCCCCTCCTCCGCCTCACCGTCGGCCAGGGCGTACGGGCCGTGCGGCTCGTCCGTCGGCCCACCGGTCAGGTCCCACAGCAGCCCCTGCCGGGACTCCGCACCCGCCCCTGGAAGGGTGACGACGGTCTGCGCCGTGGGTGCGCGGCACGAGTCCTTCACGGCGGTCATGTCGTTGATCGTGAGCCCGGCGGCGCGGTCGCTGTTCAGGTTCAGGTCGAACGTCTGGGCACGGCCGCGGTTCTCGTTGCCGTCCTCGAACGGGGCCACGTAGGACGCGTGCTCGACCACCCGGCCGCCGAGCGGCTTCAGGAACTCCCACACCTCCGACCTCGGGCCGGTCAGTGCGGTGAGGGCGACCTGCTCGTCCTCGGTCAGCGGCCGGTCGAGCAGGACGGTGAAGGCCTCGGGCAGGTCCCGGTCGTAGTCCAGGGGCGTGACGGTGGACACGAACGCGGGCTGCTCACGGTCGACCGCCTTCGCGGCCTGCCTGTCCGAGCGGGCCCGATCGGTGGCCGTCGACCGGTCCAGGAGGAAGTTGGCCTGGTAGGCGAACAGCGCGCCGACCAAGAGGATGACGGCGGCGGCGGTCGCGTACACCGCACGCTGCCTCGGCGGGAGCCCGCGAATCCCGGGCAGGCGCTGATCCGCCAGTACGGCCCAGGCCTTCGGCTCGGCCGCCGACGCGGACGACCGCGCGGGCGCAGACGGCCGCGCGGGCGCAGACGGCGGCACAGGCACAGCGGCGGACGACGGCGCAGGCGTAGGCGCAGAGGCGGATGACGGCGCGGGCGCCGACGCAGGAGAACGCTCGGACGGCGGCACGGGCGTAGACGCGGACGGCGGCACGGGCGTAGACGCGGACGGCGGCACGGGCGTAGACGCGGACGGCGGCACGGGCGTAGACGGGGCGGACCGCTCGGACGACGGCGCGGGCGGCGAGGTGGGCGACTCGGACTGCGGCTCGGGCGGCGACTCAGGGGGCGGATTGGCCATATCCGATTCTCACTCACCGGCACCACGCCATCACTGGAACACTTGCACCGTGCCGGGGTGGCCGACCGCCGTCGCCGCACCCCCGGGGCTTCGCGGCCCGACCGGCGATTCCCTTGTCCTGCCGTCGGACCGGTCCCCTGCCCTGTGGTCGGACCGGTCCCCCTGCCCTGCGGTCGGTCCGGGGCCGAGGAAGTGCCCGACCCCGGGTCATGTGGAAGCGGGACGGCTGATGTCGTAGACGATTCAGCTCGACACGCAGCGCGCCGTGCCGCCGCCCCTGCCGAACGCGGCCCTGATGGTGACACTGCCGCACGGGGCCACGTCTGTGGTCGGCGGGAAACTGCCAGGGACCGCTCCGGCCCGGTCCCACAGATGGGGCAGCTCGACAGCGCCGCACCGGAATCCCGGCGGCCACCCGTCCGGAGCCCCGCCGCGCCAGATGGCCGGGGCCGACGCAGGGGTGCGGGGCCCGTCCGGTGCGATGATCGGGAGATGTCATCGGCATCGGCATCGGCATCGGCATCGGCATCGGCATCGGCATCGGCATCGGCATCGGCATCAGCAACGAGCCCCGCGCACCGGCCCACACCGCGCTCGCGCCGCGCAGTCCCCGGTCCGGTGCGGACGGTCGGGGTCGCGATCGCCGGCCTCGTCCTACTCGGCGCCTGCGCGCCGGGGCCCGGCCCGGTGCCGGCAGACCCACAGCCGGCCAGCCCACAGCCGGCCAAGCCCCTGCCGATCGATACGATGCCGATGGAACCCCCGCAGCTCGTCCCGAGGCCGGGCGGACCGACGCCGCGCGACACGGCGTCCGACCTCGCGGGCGAATGCCCGAAGTCCGGCGTACGGATCACGTCACCGGGCACCAGCGCCGCGATGGGACTGCGGGCGCTCGGTCTGCTACTGGTCAACTGCGGCACGAAGCCCTATCGGCTGAACGGTCACCCGGTGCCGCGCCTCTACGACGGCGACGGCGATCGGATATCCGTCCGGGTCGTCGACGGGGCGAAGGAGATCACGTCGGGCTTCGACGCCCCGCCCCGGCCGCTGACCCTGCGGCACGGCGAACGGGCCTCGGCCACCGTGCTCTGGCGCAACCTGGTGACCGACTCGACGGTTGTCGCCACCAACGGCGAGCGCCTGGAGATCGCGCCCGCCGGGGGCCGGCCCGCGCAGATGGTGGGCCTGGACGGACCGATCGACCTCGGGAACACGGGCCGGATCGGGGTCAGCGCCTGGAAGAAGAAGACCGACCCGGCGCCCTAGCTGGTGACGTCCTTGCGGGTGAAGCGCCAGAACGCCAGGCCCCAGAACAGCGTCGCGTAGCTGATCGCCGAGATCGCCCCGCGTACCACGTCGTCGGTCTGCACCGGCGTCGACAGCAGCCCCAGCCAGGCGGTGCTGTAGTGCGTCGGCAGGAACGCGCGCAGCGCGCCCAGGGCGGTGATCTGGTCGAGGATGCTGGAGAGGATCCAGAGCAGCACCGCGCCGCCGACCGCGCCCAGCGCGGCGTCCGTCACCACGGACAGCAGGAACGCCAGGCCGGCCACCACCAGCAGTACGACCGCGAGGTAGCCGAGCACGCCCAGCAGCCGCAGCAGCCCCTCGCCCGGCTCGAGCTGGGCCGCCACCGTGCTGCGCAACGGCTCCCAGCCGTAGCGGAGGGTGCCGATCAGCAGTGCGGTGCCGGCGAGCAGCAGCAGTGCCAGCGCCGAGTAGACGAGCGCGACGAGCAGCTTCACCGTCAGCAGGCGGGCCCGGGGCACCGGCACCGCCAGCAGGTAGCGCAGGCTGCCCCAGCTCGCCTCGCTGGCCACCGTGTCCCCGCAGAACAGCGCCACCACCACGACCATCAGGAACGACGCCGAGACGAAGATGGTGAAGAGCGTGAAGTTGAGCCCGCCCGACGTGGCGAACTCGACCAGGCTGCCGAACTCCCCGCGCCCGTTGTCGTCGTCGCCGCCCGTGTCGAACTGGAACGCGATCAGGATGATCAACGGCAGCAGCACCATGAACCCGAGCGCGAGCTGCGTACGCCGCCGGGAGGCCTGCCGCCGGAACTCGGCGCCGAACGGCAGGGTCGCCGACGGCCGGTAGCCGGCCGCCGCTCCCGCCGTGGGTGACGTGCCCGCCATCATCGGTCCCCGCTTCCCCGAGAGTTCTCGCCCACCAGGGCGAGGAACGCGTCCTCCAGGCGGCGCCGCGGCACCACCCGGTCCACCCCGATGCCGGCCCGGACCAGCTCGGCGACCACCTCGCTGCGGGCGGTGCCGTTGGTGTCCACCACGAGCTGACCCTCCCCGTCGGGAAGCACCCGCACCCCCTCCAGGCCGTCCAGCACCGCCCGGGCGGCCTCCGGGTCGGTCACGTCGAAGAGCACGCTGGGCGACTCGCCGACGATCTCCTCGACCGGGCCCGAGGCGACGATGCGCCCCTTGTTCACCACCACCGCGTGGGTGCAGGTCTGCTCCACCTCGGCGAGCAGGTGGCTGGAGACCAGCACCGCCCGGCCGTCGGTGGCGTAGCGCTGGAGCACCCGGCGCATCTCCGCGATCTGCGGCGGGTCGAGCCCGTCGGTCGGTTCGTCGAGCACCAGCAGCTCGGGCAGGCCCAGCATCGCCTGCGCGATGGCGAGGCGCTGCCGCATGCCGTGGCTGTAGTTGTTGGTCCTGCGGTGCACGGAGTCGCCCAGGCCGGCGATCTCCAGGGCCTCCTCGAAGTGCGCGTCCTCGGCGGGCCGGCCGGTGGCCCGCCAGTACGCCTTCAGGTTGTCCAGCCCCGACAGGTGCGGCAGGAAGCCCGGCCCCTCGACGAGCGCGCCGATCCGGGACAGCACCGGCGACCCGGGCACCAGCCGGTGCCCGAAGACGTAGATCTCGCCGGCCGTGGGCTGGGTCAGCCCCATCAGCACCCGCAGCGTGGTGGTCTTGCCCGCGCCGTTCGGGCCGAGCAGGCCGACGACCTGACCGGGGTGCACCTCGAAGTCCACGTTGGAGACCGCGACGAAGCCGTCCGCGTACTCCTTGCGGAGCTGCCGCACGGCCAGCGGGACGCCCGCGTACGCCGGGTGGATGGAGCTGTCCTGGCGGCGGTGCCGGCGGCGGACCACGGCGACGACCACGACGAGCCCGACGACGATCGCGGCGACCAGGCCGGCCAGCACCCAGCGCCACACGGTGGCGGAGGTGGGGATCGGGTCGCCGGCGACGGTCGGCAGGCTGACCGCGCCGGTGGCCGCGACGGTGTGCACGGCCGGCTCGACCGGGGTGGCGTACGCCTGGTCGGAGGTCGCCACCACCACGCGCAGCCGGTGCCCGGCCTCGATCCGGCGCACGATCGCCGGCAGGGTGACGGTGACCGGGCGTGCCGCGTCGATCGTCGGCGGCAGGCCGGTCAGCCGGACCGGGGCGACCAGGCCGTTGGGCAGGGTGGCCGCGCCGTTGGGGTCGACGTCGTAGAGCTTGACGAAGAGCACGGCCTCCCCCGTCGGCGACGCCGCCCGCACGTCGACCGTCGGGGCGCCGACGACGTCCACCGCCTCGGCCAGCGGCTCCGACTCGAAGCGGGCGTGCTGGCCGGGAATGTCGCCGGCCACGCCGCCGAGCAGCGACGACAGCTCACCGGCGAAGGGCACCGAGGAGATGGCGGCCGGGTTGCGTGACGGCGGGTTGGCGACGGGCTGGGCGGGGCCGGCCACCGGTACGTCCCGGCGGGCCGTGCCGGCGACGCCGGGGTAGTCGGCGTAGCGGTAGCCGGTCGCCACCAGCCCCCGGTCGAGGGCGTCGAAGCCGGCGATCCGCGACCAGGTGAAGTCGTCGCCCGGGGCCTCGCCCTCGCCCTTGACGTAGTGGTCGAGCCACTGCACGGTCAGGAACTTCACCCGGTCCGAGTCGGTCTTCGGGCCCTCGCCGCCGTCGTGACCGCCGGTGAACCAGGCCACCCGCACAGGCGTGCCGGCGGCGGCGATGCCGTTCGCGTTCGCGTTCGCCTCGCCGAGCGGGAAGAGGGTGTCGGCCTCGCCCTGCACCAGCAGGGTCGGCGCCTTGATCCGGTCGAGCACCCCGGCCGGGCTGGAGCGGCGCAGCAGGTCCACGGCGGCCTGGTCGGCCCGACCCGTGGTGGCGATGCGCAGGTACGCGGCGCAGATGTCGGCGGCGAACCGGCCGCAGGCCGGGTCACCGGCCCCGGCGGGGGCGCGCCCGGGACCCGTCCCCGGGCCGGCGCCCGGCCCCGGGCTGGGCGGGCCGGCGGAGGCGGGCGCCCCCTCGGGCTGCGCGGCGCTGTTCCCGGAGAGCCCGGCCGGCCCGGAGCCGACGTTGCCGCCGCCGCCGAAGAACAGCCCGGCCCAGCCGGACTTGAACACGCCCTCGGTGGGCTCCTTGCCGCTGCTCTCCGGCAGGAAGGAGCGGGACAGGTCGTTCCAGGTGATCATCGGCACGATCGCGTCGACGCGTTGGTCCTGCGCGGCGAGCAGGAGCGCCAGGGCGCCGCCGTACGAGCCGCCGACGACGCCGACCTTCGGGTCCCCGGCGGCGTCGGTGCGGATCTCGGGACGGGCGGCGAGCCAGTCCAGCAGCCGTTCGGCGTCCCGGACCTCGTAGTCCGGGTGGTCCAGGTGGATCTGCCCGCCGCTGCGGCCGAAGCCCCGCGCGGTCCAGGTGAGCACCGCGTAGCCGCGCCCGGCGAACTCCTCGGCGTCGGCGCGGACGGACTCCTTGGTGCCACCGAAGCCGTGCGCCAACAGCACCGCCGGCACCTTGTCCGCCGCCGACGCGTCCTCGGGCAGGTAGAAGGTGGTGTCCAGGTCGACGGGCTCGTCCCCGCCCGGCCCGGAGCGGACGTTCACGAACGCCGCCTCGGTGCGGACGGCCGGCCCCTGCGGCAGGACGGCCCAGGTCACGGCGGCGGCGAGCAGCACGACGACCACCGTCGCGGCGACGGCGCGCCGGCGGGTGGGCAGGTCACGCCGGATCCACGCGGCCGACAACGGCGATCTCATTGGGCACACGGTACGGCCCGGATCCTGAGCGTTGGCTGAGATCCTCCGTACGTCCGTCCGGTCGATCCGATCGGCGTCGCACCGGCGCGGTCCAGACCGTCTCACGGAGATGAATTCGGATCATGTGAATTCCGATGTTCGTCGGAAATCCACTCCGATCCATCCTTGTCACTCTCTGGCCGGACACGGACGGTGCCTGGCGAGTGACCCTGCGGTTACTTCGGGCTTCGTGACGCAAAGCTGACCGTCCGGCGGCCGGAACGGCCCCCGCTGGTCGGTTAGTTTTCCGGTCCGGTGCACGGGACTTCGCCGCCGACCCCCGACACCCCCCACCGATCCCGTGCTCCCGCCGGAGGAGACAGACATGACCGTCCCCGCACCGCCGGCCCGCCGGCGGCCCACCGCGGTGGGCCGCGTACTGCCGCTGCTGCTCCTCGTCGCCCTGCTCGCGCCGATGACCCTGCTGTTCGTCCAGACCTGGCGGCTCACGGCCGACGACCGGGACCTGGCCGGCCGGGAACGGCTGGGCGTGGAGTACCTGCGCGCCCTCGCCCCGGTCACCCACGCCCTGGTCGAGGCCCAGTCCGCCGCCGTCGCCGCCCGGCCCGTCACCAGCGAGGCGCTGACCCGCGCGGTCGAGGCCGCCGCCTCCGTGGACGCGCGGATCGGCGACGAGTTGCGCACCAAGGAACGCTGGGCGGGCCTGCGGGCCAGGATCGAGGCGCTGGGCGCCCGCGGCCCCGCCGACCCGGAGGCGGCCTTCACCGCGTACGGCGAGGCCACCGACCTGCTGCTGGCGCTGCACGGCAAGGTGCGGGAGACGTCCGGGCTCGTCCGCGACCCCCGGCCCGACTCCTTCTTCCTCCAGCACGCGAGCCGGGACCTGCCCGAGGCGGTCGTGGCGGCCGGCCGGCTGGCCGACCTGGCCGTACTCGCCGACCGCCGGCCCGCCGCCGAGCGCAACCGCACCGCCGTCGAGATCGCCGCCCTCCGGGTGGGCGTCCTCACCCCGGCCGGTGACCTGGTCGCCGACCTCCGGGCCGCCGTGGACAGCTCGGAGAGCGCCGACCTCGGCCCGAGCGTGCTGAACCCGCTCGACACCTACCAGCGGGCCGTCGAGACGTTGGCGGCCCACTCCGCGCCGGCCGGTCGCGACGCGGAGACCGACCAGGCGCGGATCGGCGGCGCCCGGCAGAACGCGCAGGCCGCCGCCGAGCAGCTCCAGCCCGTCATCCTGGACGAACTCGACGCGCTCCTCGCCGGACGCTCCCGCGACCTGGACCGGGACCGCTGGCTGACCGGGGCGGCCGGGGCGCTGGCCGTCCTGCTGTGGGCGGCACTGGGCGCGGTGTGGCTCACCGCCGCCCGGCGGGCCCCGGGACGCGCGGCACAGGCCCGACGCGAGCGGTACGGCGCCGACGCCCCGCCGGAGGACACGCCGTGGCAGCCGGCCGCCGGCCGGGGTGCCGAACCGCGTCAGCTCCAACCGGCGGGGTCGGCCCGCGAACGCGGCGGCGCGCAGTGGGGGCCCTCCGATGCTGCTCGCTAGGCTCCGCATCCGGGGCAAGCTCGCGCTGCTCGTGGTCATCCCGCTGCTCAGCATGGTGGCGCTCGCCGTGCCGGCGGTGCTCGACCGCGTGGCCGCCGCGCAACGGGCCGGCGACATCGCCGACCGGGTCCGCGTCGCCAGCCGGATCGGCAGCCTCGTGCAGGACCTGCAACAGGAGCGCGTCCTCTCGGTCGGGCTGCTGCTCGGCCGGGTCACCCGGAGCGAGCTGATGCAGCGGACCGCCGGCGTGGACGACCGGGTCGCCGATCTGCGGGCCACCCCGGCAGGCATGCTGCCGCCGGAGGTGACCGAGGCCCTGCACGGCGTACGCGGGCTGACCGACGTGCGTGCCGCGGTGCTCGCCGGCACCGCCACCCCGGACCAGATCATGGCCGCGTACGGGCCGGTCAGCACGGGACTGATCGACGCGCTGCGGCTGCCGTTCGGGGTGGACACCGAGACGGCCGCCGGGCGGCAGGTGCTGGCCCTGGACGGGTTGCTCCGCGTCGACGAGGCGATGGGCGCCTGCGCCACCCTCATCGTGCTCGTCAAGGCCACCGGCTCGCCCCGGGTCAGCGCCTCGTACGTCGCCTGCATGGCGGGGCTGCGGGCGGACAACCAGGGGTTCCGCAGCCTGATCACGCCGGAGCAGTTGAAGCTGGTGACCCTGAACGACGCGGCCGTGGCCGCCCGGACCAGCGCGGACTTCCTCAGCAGGAGCGCGCTGGACCCGGCCGGCGCGACCAGGGACATCCCGCTGGACGCGCTCTTCCCGTCGGTCCGCTCGATGATCACCTTCGGGCAGTTCATCGAGAAGAAGCTCGTCGCCGACGTCATCGCCGAGGTGAGCGGGCAGCAACGCCGGGCGCTGACCGAGGCGTACCTGGTGGCGGGGATCGTCACCCTGATCCTCGCCGTGGTGGTGCTGCTCAGCGCGGCCGTCGCCCGGACGGTGGCCCGGCCACTGACCCGGCTCACCCGCTCCGCCGACCGGGTGGCCCGGGTCGCCGAGGCGGAGCTGACCCGGGTCGCCGACGACGAGACCGAGGGCGCCGCGCCGGTACGCCTCGACCCGGTCGACGTACGGGCCCGCGACGAGATCGGCGACCTGGCCCGCGCGTTCGACCGGGTGCAGAGCACCGCCGCCCGGCTCGTGGAACGGCAGGTCGCCGGCCGACGCAACGTGGCCCAGATGTTCGGCCACGTCGGCCGCCGTACGCAGAACCTCGTGGGCCGGCAGATCGCGCTGATCGACCGGCTGGAGCGGCAGGAGACCGACCCCGGCCGGCTGGAGCACCTGTACCGGCTCGACCACATCTCCAGCCGGCTGCGGCGCAACGCCGGCAGCCTGGTGGTGCTCTCCGGCTCGGCCGGCGCCGACCCCCACGTGGCGCCGGTGCCGCTCGCGGACGTGGTCCGGCTGGCGCTCGGCGAGATCGAGGACTACACCCGGGTCGACGTGCAGGTCCCGCCCGGCGTGTCGGTGGCGCCCGGCACCGTCGGCGACCTCGTCCTGGCGCTGGCCGAGCTGATGGAGAACGCGACGGTCTTCTCCCCGCCGCACACCCGGGTCACCGTGGGCGGCGAGCCGACCGGCTCCGGCGCCCGGCTGACCGTGGTGGACCGGGGCATCGGCATGGCCCCGGAGCGGCTGGCGGAGGAGAACGCCCGGCTCACCCGGCGGGAGCGGCTCGACCTCGCGCCGACCGAGGTGCTGGGGCTCTTCGTGGTGGGTCGCCTGGCCCGCCGGCACGGCTGGCAGGTGCGGCTGACGCCGACCGCCGGTGGCGGGGTGACCGCGCACCTGGACGTCCCTGAGACGTCGCTGGTCGTCCACCGCGCCGAGCGGGCCGGCGTGACCGTGGCCCGGGCCGCCGTACCCACCCGTGACCGGCGCCCGCCCGACGAGCCGGAGGCCGCCCGACCCCGCGCGACGGCCGGCGCGGCACCGTCCCAACCTCGCGCGGCGGTCGGCACGGCACCGTCGGCGGTCGGTGCGGCGGCGGAGGCGGTGCCGTCGGGCTTCGACGCGGCGCTGCTGAGTCGCGCCACCCGCAGCTTGGAGTCCGGCGCCTCCTGGGACGCGTTCAGCTCCAGTGGTGAGCCGGCCGGCGTCGAACTGCGGGCACCGGCCGGCGCCGGGCCACGGGCCCCGGTCGCCGCCGCCCCGCCGGGCATCCGGCAGCGGGTGCCCGGCGCCACCCTGCGCCCGGCCGGGCCGCCGGCCCCGTCGGCCGCCCCGCCGGTGAGCGGGCCGGTGCCGGTCACCGACGCGGACCCGGCCGCCGCCCGCGCCCTCGTCGAGGCCGTCGAGTCGGGCGTACGCCGGGCCGAACTGGGCCGGGGCACCCCGGACGACACCGCTCCGGCCGGGCTGACCCGGCGGGTGCCCGGGGCGAACCTGACCGCCACCCCGGCCCGTCAGCCCGACAGCCCGCCGGAGAACCCGGACGAGGTCCGCGAGCTCCTCACCGAGTTCGAGGCGGGCGTCGCCCGCGCCCTGCGCGAAGTCAGCCAAGACCACCGCTACGAAGAGGGAACATCACGGTGACCAGCACCTTCCCGCACGACAACGTCGACCACCAGAGCCCGGGCGCCGGTGACCTGAGCCCGGAGGCGCGCACCTTCAACTGGCTGCTGGACTCCTTCACCTCCAGTACGGCCGGCGTGCTGGAGGCGATCGCCGTCTCGTCGGACGGGCTGCTGATGGCCATGTCGGCGATCAAGGACCGCTCCAACGCGGAACGGCTCGCCGCGGTGGTCTCCGGCATGACGAGCCTCGCCGGCGGCGCCGCGAGCTGGTACGCCCTCGGCGGGCTGAACCGGGTGGTCGTCGACATGGCCGAGGGCTACCTGCTGATCAGCGCGATCAGCAGCGGCTCCGTGCTCGGGGTGGTCGCCGACCGCTCGGCGAACCTCGGCACCGTCGCCTACGAGATGACGCTCTTCGCCGGGCGGGCCGGTGGCGCCCTCACCCCGAGACTGATCGCCGAACTGAAGAACGCCGCCCAGCAATGACCCCCGAGGTCGCCGGCGAGGGGCCGGACCCGGAACCCACGGTCCGGATCCGGCCCTACCTGCGCGCGTCGTCCCCGCACGACGCCCGGCCCGGCCTGCCGGCGACCACGGCCGCGCCGGCGACCGAGGACGGGCCCGCCGGCCCGCGCCCGTTCGTGCTCACCGCCGGGCGGGTGGCCGGCGCCGACCCGGCGATCGGGCTGGAGACGCAGGTGACCGCCCGGCCGGCGACCGACCGGCCGGCGTCGCTGACCTGGCTGGCACCCGAGTTGCAGGCAATCGTCTCGCTCTGCGACGAGCCGATCTCGGTCGCCGAGATCTCCGCCCGTACCCGGTTGCACTTCGGCGTGACCCGGGTGCTGGTCGGCGACCTCCGCGCCGCGGGCCACCTCGACGTGCACGACGGCGCCGACGCCCTCGACCCCGACATCATCCTGCGAGTGATTGATGGACTCCGTGCGATCTCCTGAATGGCCGGTCGCCCCGCTGGGCGGGATCGCCGCCAACAGCGCCGCCGCCCGGTACGGCTCCCCGACGGGGCCGCAACCCGCCGCGTCCGCTCCGCCGCCGCACCGGACCCCGGCCACCGGGATCGCCGCGGTGCCCCGGCCCACGCCGGCCGCCGCACCGCCGATCCCGGTCAAGATCCTCATCGCCGGCGGCTTCGGGGTCGGCAAGACCACCACGGTCGGCGCGATCTCCGAGATCGCCCCGCTGACCACCGAGGCGGAGATGACCACCGCCGGGATCGGCGTCGACGACCCCGGCGTACGCTCCGCGAAGACCACCACCACGGTGGCGATGGACTTCGGCTGCGTCACCATCGACCGCAGCCTGAAGCTGTACCTGTTCGGCACGCCGGGGCAGGCCCGGTTCGGTTTCATGTGGGACGACCTGGCCCGGGGGGCGCTCGGCGCGCTCGTCGTGGTGGACAGCGCCCGGCTCGACGACTGCTACCCGGCGATCGACTTCTTCGAGCGGGCAGGCCTGCCCTTCGTGGTCGGCGTGAACGCCTTCGACGGGCGGCTGGCGCACGACCTTGACGCGATCCGGTGGGCGCTGGCCGTCGGCGACCACGTGCCCCTGGTGCAGTTCGACGCCCGGGACCGGCTCTCGGTGCGGGACGCCCTGCTGGTCGTCCTCGACCGCGCACTGGAGCGGGCCACCCGGGAGGGAAGGTCCTGAGCCGCTGCGGCGGTTCGACCCGTTTCACGAGAAGGGGTGGTTCGTGATGAGAGGTGGACTGGACGAGACACTGGCCCGGATGGCGCGCCGCGAGGAGGCGTTGCGGCGGCGGGCCGCCGAGACGGAACCGGCGGGCGGGGAGGCCGCCGGGGCGCCGGAGGCGCGGGGCGGATCCGAGCCGGGGCGCGCCGACGTCCGCGGCGAGGGGCGCAACGCCGGGCCCGGCTGGGCCGACGCGCGGCGGGGCGCGGAGCACCGCGACCCCGTGGTGGAGGTCGCCGAGGCGGTCCGTCGCGTGGTGGCCGGCCACCCCGGCACGGCGGTCAGCATCCGGGTCGAGCACGACGGGCAGGCGTACCCGCTGCGGGTCGCCTGGACCGACGCGGGCGTGACGGTCGACGTGGAGGCCCCCGCCCCGCCGCCGGCGTGGCCGATGTCGGTCAAGACGGTGCCGGCCTGGACGCCGGCCCAGGAGGGGCTGACCCCCGACCCGGCGGCGCGGCTGGCCGAGCTGATCCGCCGCGACCCCTCCCTGCTCGGGGACGGTGACGCTCCTCGCGGAGCACGGAACGCCCCGGGAGCGGGCAGGGCGTGACCACGGCGGCTAGGGTCGGGCGGTGGCGGAACCCGACCTGACCCTGACCGCGAGCCTGCGGCCGGCAGCCCTCGACGCCCGGCGGGGCGTCGTCCGGCTGCACCCGGAGGTGCTCACCGCGCTGGCGCTGCGCCCCGGCGACCCGGTGCGGCTGGCGGGCCGGCGGGTGACCGCCGGCATCGTCGCGCCGGCCGAGCCCACCGCCAGCACCGCGCTGCTCTACGCCGACGACCTCATGCTGGGCAACCTCGGCATCCGCGACGGCGCGCAGGTGACGGTGAGCCGCCTGCCGGTCACGCCGGCCCGTCGGGTGCTTCTCGCCGGTCCGGCGCAGATCGCCGCCGTGGTCTCGCCCGAGATGCTCCGGCTGGCCCTGCTCGGCAAGGTGGTGACGACCGGGGACGACGTGTCGCTGCTGCCGCAGGACGTGCTGCCCGACGCCTCGGTGCGCAGCCTCGTGGAGGCCGCCCGGCGCAGCCTCTCCAACAGCGTCGGGTACGCCTGGACCAGCACCCTGCTCGCCGTGGCCGCCGCCGAGCCCGACACCGGCTCGCTGGTCACCATGGACACCGTCGTCGGCTGGGAGCACGGCCAGGCGACCCACGGCTCCGCCGGCACCGGCCCCGCTCCGCAGGGGCGCCGCCTCGACGCGGGCCCGACGGCGAACGGGACCGCCCCGGGCCGGGCGGCTGCCACGGGGGGCGTACGCCTCCCGGGCGCCGTGGACGCCACGGGACGCACCGCCGGGAGCGTCGACGAGGCGCCGCCCGCGGTGGACGAGCTGCCCGGGCTGCGGTCGCAGGCCGAGGAGCTGACCGAGCTGCTCGACCTCGGCTTCCACCACCGGGAGGTGCTCGGCCGGCTGGGCACGACCGTCTCGCTGGGCGTGCTGATCGCCGGGCCGGCCGGCTCCGGCAAGGCGGCGCTCGTGCGGGCCGTGGCCGCCCGGGTCGGGGCCCGGGTCAGCCCGCTCTGGGCTCCCGAGGTGGCCGCGCTGACCAACCAGGCCGCCGCCGACCGGCTGCGCGCCGCCGCCGCCGAGGCGCGCGCGGACGGCCCCGGGTTGCTGCTGGTCACCGACGTGGAGGCGCTCGCCCCGGCGGACGGGCCGGGGCCGGTGGCGACCGTGTTCCGGCAGGTGGTCGCCGAGACCGTACGGGCGGGGGCGGCGGTCGTCTGCACCACCGGCCGGCCCGAGGCCGTCGACCCCGCGCTGCGCGCCCCGGACCTGCTCTCGCTGCGGATCAGCGTGCCGCTGCCGGACGCGGCCCTGCGCCGGGAGCAGTTGACGGTGCTGACCCGGCAGGTCCCGCTCGCCGACGACGTACGGCTCGACGAGGTCGCCGGGCGTACCCCCGGCTTCGTCGCCGCCGACCTGGCCGCGCTGCTGCGCGAGGCCGGGGTGCGCGCGGCGCTGCGCCAGAAGTCGGCCGAGACGCCGACGGTGGCGATGGCCGACTTCACCGCCGCACTGGAGGTGGTCCGCCCCACCACCATGGCCGCCTCCACCCTGGAGCTGGCCTCGGTGACGCTGGACGACGTGGGCGACCTGACGGAGGTCAAGGAGACGCTGACCGAGTCGGTGCTCTGGCCGCTGACCTACCCGGACACCTTCGCCCGACTCGGTGTGCAGCCGCCGCGCGGGGTGCTCCTCTACGGCCCACCGGGCTGCGGCAAGACCTACCTGGTCACGGCACTGGCCGGCTCCGGGCGGGCGAACGTGCTCTCGGTGAAGGGCGCGGAGCTGCTGTCGAAGTGGGTCGGTGAGAGCGAGCGCGCGGTCCGCGAGCTGTTCCGCCGGGCCCGGGAGGCCGCGCCCACCCTGATCTTCCTGGACGAGGTGGACGCGCTGGCCCCGGTACGCGGCCAGGCCAGCGACGGCGGCACCACCGACCGGGTGGTGGCCGCGCTGCTGACCGAGCTGGACGGCGTGGAGACGCTGCGCAACGTGGTGGTGGTCGGCGCGACGAACCGCCCCGACCTGGTGGACCCGGCGCTGCTGCGCCCGGGACGGCTGGAACGGCTGGTCTACGTGCCGCCGCCGGACGGGCCGGCGCGGGCCGAGATCCTGCGCGCCTCGGCGCGGAACGTGCCGCTGGCACCCGAGGTGGACCTCGTGGAGCTGGGCGGGGAGCTGGACGGCTTCTCGGCGGCGGACTGTGCCGCGCTGGTGCGCGAGGCGGCCCTGGCCGCCATGCGGGAGTCGCTGACGGCGTCCACGGTCACGGCCGCGCACGTGGCGGCGGCCCGCGCCCGGGTCCGCCCGTCCCTGGACCCGACCCAGGTCGCCTGGCTCGCCGCGTACGCCGAGAAGCGGGCCGGCTGACCGGCCGGGGGTGACGGGCGCTGGCGGCCCGATGGCGGGGACGACTCGTCAGTCGGTGGGCAGGAGGGGGCCGAGGGGCCCGAGGTCGAGATTGAGGTCCTCGGGCGTGAGGCCGAAGTACTCGTCGCGAGCGTCACTCCCGCTCCTCCCGTCGACGTCGGACCACGGGGCGCCGTGGCGCTTCCGGGGAACGGCGGGCGCGGGGCTCCTCACGAGAACGGGGCTCCTCACGGGGCTGCGGGCGGCGGGCCCGTTCCGGGACACGGCGGCGCGGCGGAGGCTGCTCATCCTCCGGCTCCTCCTCGTACTCGTCGTAGTCGCCCTCGTCGTACTCGTCCTCGTACTCCTCGGGCTCGCGCCGGCCGCGCTGCTCGCGCTCCTCGCCCTCCTCCCGCTCCTCGCGCTCCTGCCCCTCGCGCTCCTGCTCCTCGCGCAGCGCGGTCTCGTGGTCGCGGACCACCTGCGAGTCCTCGATCTCGCCGCGCCAGCCCTGCACCGAATCCGGGTCGAGGACCGTGTGGGTCATCACGTGCCGGACGAAGTGCTTCAGCTCCAGCCGGACGCGGCGGCCCTGGGCCCGCCACAGGTTGCCGGTGTGCTCGAAGAGGCCCTGCGGGTGGTACTCCAGCACCACCAGGATCCGGGTCAGGTCGGGCGACAGCTCGTGGAAGCTGACGGTGCCGTCGACGGAGCCCTTCTCGCCCTTCGAGCGCCAGTGGATCAGCTTGTCCGGGATCTGCCGGACGATGGTGGACTCCCAGGTGCGGTGCGACCAGAAGACCTGCGCCTTCCAGGTCAGCTTCTCGTCCGCCTCGGTGTCGACGTTCTCGACCTTCTTCATGAAGCTCGGGAAGTCGCCGAACTGGGTCCACTGGTCGTACGCGACCCGGACCGGCACGCCGACCTCGATCGCCTCGACGATGTTGGTGACCTTGACCTTCTTGCCGCCGCCCTTGCCACCCTTGCCGCCCTTGCCGCCCTTGCCGAGCGCCGACATGACCTTCTCCTTACCGCCGGCCAGTCCGGCATGGAACATCGCCTTCACCGGTGAGCCGCCCTCGGCGAGCTTCTGCGCGCCCGTGGCGGCGGAGATCAGGCCGGGGCCGCCGCCCTGCTTCGCGTAGTCGCTGAGCCGGCCGGTGGCGCCCGTGATCCGCTCGGTCACCACCCGCATCGCGCGTTCGCCGATGGCGCTGGCCAGGTTGCGCGCCTCGCCGGCGAGCTGGCCCCGGACCTTGTCCCCGAGTCCCCCGGGGTTCTTCGTGTCCGGCATGGTCACCGCCCCCGCCGCTGGTCGCCGGTGTCGCGGTTCCGCTGCCCGCCGTCGTCGTCGCGGTCCTGCCCGCCGCCGGCGTCCCGCTCCTGCGCCTCGCCGCCGTCGTCGCGCCCCTGGTGCTCGGCGTCGTCCTCGCCCCCCTGCTGCCCGGCGTCGGTGTCCCGGTCCGGCCGGTCGCCGTCACCGCCGGAGCCGGCCCCGCCCTTGCGGCGCAGCGCGTCGGCCGAGCCGCGCAGCTTGCCGCTGATGGCATCGATGCCGCTGCCCGCGGCGGCGGTTGCTGCCGCCTTGGAGGCTGCGGCGAGCGGGCCGCCCAGGCGGCCGAGGTTGCTCAGGTGGGGAGACGACTGAAGCAGGTTGCCGCCCGCCTTCAGCAGTCCACCGGGCTCCCGACTGGCCCGGCCGGCCGCGACAGCGGCGGCCAGGGTGAGGGCGGTACGCAGCTTGCGCCGGCGGCCCAGCAGGTAGCCGAAGCCGACCGCGAGCCCGATTCGTGCTCCGCTCTTCATCAGTTCTCCTTCGCTCCCCGGAGCGCCGGACACCTGACGGCAATGGTCGAAAGAATGGCCGCCGGGGATCAGCACGCGCCGGACCGCACATCAGGTGTCCCGTGTAATCGGACCCGACGGGCAGTACCCGTTGGCCTATCGGCGAAACACTCGCGCGCTTTTTTCGACACCATTCACCCGGACTGGAGCGCGCGCTTCACAAACCGCGCAAAGCCGACAGCAAGGCAGCGCCGAGCAGGAAGAACGTCAGCAAGGAAATAATTGCGGAACGGCCGTCACATGGCCGGCAGCGTCGAATCGAGGCATATCTCGGCGTGCACCGCACCGCCACTTTCGCGCAATTTGGCGCCACACTTCTGCAGCACGGAAACGGCACCGTGGTTGTCGGCGGTGGTCTCCGCGACCACCAGTCGCATTCCGGCCGCCGCCGCCTCGTTCAACAGTTCGCGCAGGGCGGCCGCGCCGATTCCCTGGCCCCGGGCGGAGCGGCCCAGCCACATCCCGGTCTCGACCGTGCCCGGCTCGGCGCGGCGGGTCATCCGGATCATGCCGACCACCTCGCCGCCGGCCAGGATCGCGTACATGCAGGTGCCGGTCGGGCCGTCCAAACCCCCGAAGCTCGCCCGGTGGAACTCCCGGAACGCCTCCCGCCGGGCGCACGACCAACCCGCGGGGGCCTCCACCGGCGGCATCACGTCGCCGGGCTCCGCTTCCGCAGCCGCTACGGAGAGCAATGGTTCCAGGTTCTGCTCGTCCACCGGCTCCAGCCGCACCGTTCCCGCCACGTGCCGCAGTCTGCCGGCCCCACCGGCCCAAGTCCACCCCATCGGGCCCCGACTGGCGGTCCGGCGGAAGGTACCGGCCGGTCGGACCGCATCGTGTTCCGCCTCACGCTCCGCTGTCGACCGCCCGTCCGGCCCGGGTGGCGGGCGGCGGGCCCGCCCACCCGCGGACCGGTCAGGGTGCCCCGGTGTCGAACTCGCAGAGCACCACGGAGGCGTCGTCGGCGGGCTTGTGCCGGCGCAACCGGTCCGGATGGTCGCGCTCGGCGACGCGTACCCGGTCGATCAGCGCGCCGGGGCCCTCGGCGGTCGCCACGTCCAGCAGCCCCGCCCAGTCGAGGACGCCGAACTGCTCCACCAGGGCCGACGCGCCGTCGCTGAGCAGCGCCGCCCGGCGTACCGCGCCCGGCCCCTCCAGCGGCAGGGTCCCGGTCACCGCGTGGAACGCCGCGTCCGGGTCGGCGGCCGCCACCCAGTAACCGTGGGTGCGGTTCATCCGCGCCCGCTGCATGTCGACCGCCTGCCGCATCCGGGTGACCCGGTCGGCCCCGCCGGCCGGCAGGGCCGCGACCATGCCCCGCAGCTTCGCCGTGGCGGCGTCCAGTCGGTCGTCGGTGACCACGCCGACCCGACCGCCGGCGTCGAGCACCAGCGGGCTGTCGCAGAGCACCAGGTAGTCGAGGTGGTCGCCCCCGTCGCGCAGCAGGCAGACCGTGCTCGACGGGGTGCCCGGATGGTCCAGGTCGCACCCGTCGCCGTGGTCGGCCCGGACCGCGAGGATCGCCGCCGCCAGGTTGCTCATCAGGGTCGCCGTCGGGCGGACCGCCTCCGCGAGCCCGAGCCGGGCCGCGAGGTGCCGGACGTACCAGGCGGTGCCGTGCGCGCAGCCCGTGTCGAAGCCCTCCGGCACGCTGGCGCCGTCCAGCACGCCGACCAGCGGCCCGAACCGGAAGACCAGGTCCTCGTTGACCGCCCGGCCGGGGGGCGGCGCGGACGCGGAGCGTACCCGCATCGTCCGCGCCGCCCCGACCACCCGGGTCGCCTCAGCGGCGACGGAGGTCGTCGGCGGTCTCATGCGCCTGCCCCTGCATCTGGTGGGCGGCCGACCGGCCCTGGTCGCGGACGGCGGACGCGCCACTGGCGGCCGTCGAACCGACCGCCCGGGCCGCATCCCGCGCCGGTCCGCGCATGTTGTGGCTGACCTCGTAGCCCATCTCGCGGCCCACCTCGCCGGCCTGCTCCCGCAGGTGTCTGGCCTGCGCCCGGAGCTGGTCGGAATGCTCGCCGACCATGTCCCTGGCCTGGCCGGCCCACTGCCGTTCGGGGCGGCTGGGCGGGATGAGCGACGAAACCAGCAGCCCGGCGCCGAAGGCGATCAGGCCGGCCGCCAGGGGGTTGCCCTGCGCCTGCTGGCGGGACTGCTGCCCGAGCGAGCGGGCCGACCCGGCCATGTGCGACACCTGCTCCCGGGACTGCTCCCCGAACGCCCGCGCCGAGTCGGCCGCGTGCGACATCCGTTCCCGGGACTGCCCGCCGAACTCCCGCGCCGAATCGGCCGCGTGCGACATCCGCTGACCTGTCGCCTGCGACATCCGCTGTGCGGCGCCGTGCCCGTCAGACTGCACGCCCATCACCTTCTCCCTGACCCGGGTGAACGCGCCGCGGGCCTGCCCGACGCGCTCACCGGCGATCCGCCGCGGGTTGACCTTGTCGGCCAGCGCGTCGACGTCGCTGCTCAGTTCGTTCCGGGTGTTCTCGATCTCCCACCGGATCCGGTCCGGATCGTTGGACATGATCTGCTCCCTCCCGGCTGGTTCACCGGCCGCGCACCGCGTCCGGAATCTCCTGTGCGGTCTGCCTCGTCCGGGGCAGCACCGAGCGGAGCTGCTCCTTCTCCTTGCGCGCCCTGGAGAGCAGGACACCCGTGACGACGCCCCAGATGACGGCCACGATCAGCGCCGCCCAACCCTGGTCCATCACGTTGGACAGCCCCCACCACAGCGCGTACGACACGAACAGCACCGTCAGGAAACCGGCCAGCGAGGCCCCGCCGAACATGCCGGCGACCCTGCCGGCCTGGCCCGCCTCCTCGCGCACCTCCGCCTTGGCCAGTTCGACCTCCTTGCGGACCAGCACGGAGAAGTCCCGGGTCACGTCGCCCAGCAGGTCGCCGACCGACTGCGTCCGCTCCTTCTCGGGGGCGCTCACGGCGCCACCCCGCCCGGGATGTCCGGCCCCTGCCGGCCCGACGGCGAGGCGTTGCGCACCCGGGCCGTCCCGGTGTACGCCCCCTCGGGCATGTACGGCGCCTCGGCCGTCCGCTCGTACGGCTGCGGCCCGGCCGCGGTGGGCGCGGTACCCGGCCCGGTCGGCGGCATCGACGGCTGACCCTCGGCCCGCGCCCCGTCGCCCGACGCGGTCAGGTTGCGGGTGAGCCGCCCGACCAGCATGCCGGCCAGGGCCGCACCGGCCAGGAAGGTGCCCGGGTGCCGGCGAGCGTACGACCGCACGTCGTGGAGCATCTCCCCGGGTTCACGCTCGTCGAGCCAGCCGGCCGCCTGCTGGGCGGCGTCGGCGGCCCGGCGGACCGCCTGGGCGGCCATCCCGGAGTCCTCGCTCCGCTCTGCCATCGAGCTGAGTTCGCGCCCGATGCCGCGCAGCCCGTCGGCGGCCCGGTGCTGCTGCGCCCGGGCCTGGTCGCGCAACTGCGTGCCGGCCTCGCCGGTCAGGTTGCGCGCCTGCCGCCGGGCCTCCGACGCCACGTGTCCGCCCTGTTCGGCGGCGGCGTGCGCGACGTGTCCGCCCTTCTCTGCGGCGGCGTGCGCAGCGTGTGCGCCCTTCTCGGCGGCGGTGTGCGCGAGGTGTCCGCCGGCCTGGGTCGCCTGGTGCCCGGCCCGGGACGCCTCCTGCCGGGTCTGCTGTGCGGTGCCGGTCGCACCGTCCGGTGGCCGGCTCGGGTTGATCTGCGTCATCGCCCGCTCCCTCCGTCGGCCCCGGGCCGCAGGTCACGGCCCGGAACGTGAACCGGCCGCGAGATGCGGCCCGGAACGACACCCGCGTACCCGCGCGGATCGCCGACATTCCGCACGGGTGTCGGGGGTAGGAGCGGCGGCCCGCCCGCGTGCGCCGCCACGCGGGCGGCACCGGACCGGCCGGCCGGAACGGGATCGGCGGGGCCGGGACCGGTCGCCGGGTACGACAGCGGTCAGCGGCGGCGGTTGCGGGCCCGGGAGGACCGCAGCCGGCGCAGCCGCCCGACCAGCACCGGCTCGGCGGCGAGGGCGGCCGGGTTGTCGAGCAGCCCGTTGAGCAACTGGTAGTAGCGGGTGGCCGAGAGGCCGAAGGTGTCCCGGATCGCCTGTTCCTTGGCGCCGGCGTGCCGCCACCACTGCTGTTCGAAGGCGAGGATGCCGCGCTCACGCTCGGTGAGGCCACTCCCCGGCCCGGCGTCCGCCGGGGCGTCGGCGTCCGTGCCGGCCCCGCTCGCCGGGGCCCCGGCGACGTCCGGCTCCGGCGCCGAGCGGGGCTGCGGGACCGTCGGCGTCCCGGCGCCCGGACCGGTACGCGGCTGGGGAACGACGCTGGCGGTGTCCCGCGCCTCGCCGGTGGGGTCCACCCCGACGGTCGCGGCGGCCGGGCCGGGCCGGGCCGGCACGGGCGGCTCGGTGGCGGCCGGGGCGGCGTCGGCGGGCTGCATGGCGCTCCTCGTGGGGCTGGCGGGCGGCACAGCACGACGCCGACCGGGGGGACTCCCAGCCTAACCAGGGCAGACCCGGTTCGCATCGGACGACAGTGCCGGAACGTGACCGCTCCGGTTCACGTCGTGTCCGTCCCGCGAACCCAAGGCGCTCCCGCCCGGATTGCGCCGGTTCGTCGTCCTCGGCAGGCATGGGCGGTGCGACCGGGGCCGGGGAGAGCCGCCGGTCGCACCGCCGACGGTCAGGAGATGTCGCGCCGGCGCATCGCCCAGAGGGCCGCGCCGAGGATCACCACGAACCCGACCGCCATCATCACCGAGGACTGCTGCCAGGTGATGTCCATCGTGTCCGGTTTGCACTCGCCGAAGTAGGTCGCCTGGCAGGTGTTCCAGTCCTCCAGGGTCACCTTCTTCTGCATCCACGCCACGGCGTAGGTCGGCAGCAGCCACGCCTCGGCGAAGCGCACGCCGGCCATCGCCAGCAGGATGCCGAGGCCGAACTGGCCGACGACCATCAGGGCGATCACCCCGCCCAGGGCCATCGCGGTGTGCCGCCCCAGCGAGGCGAGCGCGAAGCCGATGGTCGCGGTGACCAGTGCGAGCACCAGCCCGCGCAGCCCGGTCAGGGCGAAGGACTGCCACGCACCGGAGGTCATCTCCGCCGTGCTGCCACGGAACGTGGCGACCAGCCAGAAGCTGCCGAACCAGAGCGCCGTCGTGGGCACGGCCAGGGCCACCAGGCCGGTGAGCAGCGCCGCCAGCTTCGTCAGCAGTACGGTCAGCCGCTTCGGCCGCCACAGCAGCAGGTTCATCATGCCGCCGGTGTTCCACTCCGCCCCGACGAACGAGGCCCCCACGACGAACCCGACCAGCGCCAGGATCGCCGCGAGCGGCAGCAGCGTGTCGCCGAAGTTCTCCCGGAAGTCGAACGTGGAGGGCAGGAACCAGTCCGCCTGGATCGCGTCCCGGGGCGGGGGCTGGATCATCGCGCAGTCGTCGGGGAACCCCTCGGGCTGGCCCGTGCCGGCCGCCTTCGCCTTCTCGCACTCCGCGCGGTACTCCGTGTTGTGGCGGACGTCCCGCTGCCACTGCTGGTCGGCGGCGCGCTCGGCCTTCGCCAGCGCGCTGGCGTCGATCTTCTCGTTGGTGAAGAAGACCCCGACCACCACGGCCGCGAGCACCAGCAGGCCCAGCAGGCCCATCCAGCGGGTGAAGCGCCGCTTGGCGAGCCGGCGCAACTCCGTACGGTAGAGGCTCACGCGCCCCACCCTCCCCCGGTGGGACCGGGCTGCCCCGCGCCACCGACCTTCGTGGACTGGTCGACCTGCCGGTGCTGGCCGGGTACCGGCGCGGTGGCGGTCAGTTCGAGGAAGACGCTCTCCAGGTCGACGGCGACCGGGGCGAGCTCGCTGACGTAGAGGCCCTGTTCGGCGAGGAGCCGGGTCACCGTGGCCGGCTTGTCGACCCCGGCGAGCATCAGGTGGTCGGCCTGGCCCGCCACCCGGATGCCGGCCCGGGTCAGCGCGTCGGCGGCGGCCGGCAGGTCGGTGACCGCCTCCAGCCGCACCCGGACCGCGCCCGAGGAGTGCTGGGCGAGCACCTGCTCGACCGGGCCGAAGGCCACCCGCCGGCCCAGCGAGATGATGGTGACCGAGTCGCAGATCAGCTGGATCTCGCCGAGGATGTGACTGGAGAGCACCACTGTCATCCCCGACTCGGCGAGGTTGCGCGTCAGGGTGCGCATCTCCCGGATGCCGCCCGGGTCGAGGCCGTTGGCCGGCTCGTCGAGGATCAGCAGCTTCGGGTTCTTCAGCAGGGCCGAGGCGACGGCGAGCCGCTGCTTCATGCCGAGCGAGTAGGTCTTGACCCGCTCACCGGCACGGTCACGCAGCCCGACCAGCTCCAGCACCTCGTCGACCCGGTGCTGCGGCACGTCGCCCGCGCCGGCCAGCAGGGACAGGGTGTCCCGCGCGGTGAAGTGCGGAAAGAACTGCGGGCTCTCCACGATCGCGCCGACCTGACCGGCGACGGCGGGCAGCGCCGCCGGCACCTCGTGGCCGAGGATCGTCATCCGGCCGCCGTTGGGCCGGATCAGGCCGAGCAGCGTACGCAGCGTGGTGGTCTTGCCCGACCCGTTGGGGCCGAGGAAGCCGTGCACCTGCCCCTGTTCGACCCGCATGTCGAAACCGTCGAGCGCGTTGCGGGTGCCGCGCCGACGGCTCTTGTACGTCTTGCGGAGACCTTCGATCTCCAGGACAGCTGGCAAGCTGCACCTCCCCCGATGGGTGTATGACACGCGACACCATACGCGGTATGCAGACCCCCGCAATACCCGGTATGCATCCGACGCGCCGACGGATGCAGAAGGTGACGCCGCGTGAGCGGATCGGAGAAGGCGCCGCCCTCAGGCGCAGATGACCGTGACGCCGGCGGCGCGGAACGCCTCCACCACCTCGGGGTTGGCTCCGGAGTCGGTGACCAGCGTCTCCACCCGGTCCACCGGGCAGATCCGGGCGAACGCGTGACCGCCCAGCTTGGACGAGTCGGCGATGATGACGACGCGCTTGGCCCGGGCCACCATCAGGTTGTTCATCGCCGCCTCGCCCTCGTGGTGGGCGGCGGCACCGAGCTGCGGGTCGATCGCGTCCACGCCGAGCAGGGCCACGTCCAGGGTGACCTCGCGCAGCAGCGCCCCGCCCAGCGGGCCGACCAGCTCGAACGACTTCGGGCGGACCACGCCGCCGGCCACCACGACCTTCATCCGGGAGCGGACCAGCAGCTCGTTGGCGATGTTCAGCGCGTTGGTGACCACGGTGAGCTGGGCGCCCTCGGCGCTGGTGTTCAGGTCGGGCCGGACGGCGAGGGCCCGGGCCACCTCCGTGCTGGTGGTGCCGCCGTTGAGGCCCACCACGGTGCCCGGCGAGACGAGCGCCGCGGCGGCGGCGCCGATGCGCTGCTTCTCCGCCGAGTGCTTGGCCGTCTTGTAGCGCAGCGGCAGGTCGTACGAGACGCCGTTGGCGACCGCGCCACCCCGGGTCCGGGTGATCATCTGCTGCTGGGCGAGCTGGTCGAAGTCGCGCCGGATGGTGGCCTGCGAGACGTCCAGCCGCTCGGCCGCCTCCTCGACGCTGACCCGCCCGTTGTCGGTGAGCATCTCGAGCAGGGCGTTCCATCTGGCGTAGCGGTCCACCCCGTGCCCTCCAGTTACTGCGCGGTCGGTGATTGATTGCGTGCACAGTAGTGCGCGAAACTACGAGGGCGCAAAACCCTGTCTTGCGCGATGCCGGGGCTGGTTGCCACAGCCAGCCGCTTTCGCGCAGAATAACGCGCGAAAGGCGGCTCTAACGAGCCGTATTGCGCACCGCTCCCCTGCGTAGGAGTTCTCATGTCGTACGTCGACGCCGAGATCGCGAGCCAGCCCGACTGCTGGCGGGAGGCGGCGCGACTCGCCGCCACCGCGACGGACCACCTCCCCCGCCCCGGGGAGCGGGTCGCCGTCGTGGGTTGCGGCACGTCGTGGTTCATGGCGATGGCGTACGCGGCCCGCCGCGAGCACCTCGGCCAGGGCGAGACCGACGCCTTCCAGGCCTCCGAGTTCCCCGCCGGCCGGCGCTACGACCGGCTCGTCGCGATCACCCGCTCCGGCACCACCACCGAGGTCACCGAGCTGATCGCCGCCCTGCGCGGGCGGGTGCCGAGCACCGTCCTGGTCGGCGACCCCGACTCCCCCGCCGTCGCGCTGGCCGACGCGGCGGTGACCATGCCCTTCGCCGACGAGCGCTCGGTGGTGCAGACCCGCTTCGCGACCACCGCGCTGGCCCTGCTCCGCGCCCACCTCGGCGACAACATCGACGCGCTCGCCGCCGACGCGGAGGTGGCCGTACGCGCCCCGCTGCCGATCGACCCGACCCGCATCGAGCAGGCCACCTTCCTCGGCCGGGGCTGGACGGTCGGGCTCGCCCAGGAGGCCGCGCTGAAGTGCCGCGAGGCGGCCACCTTCTGGGCCGAGGCGTACCCGGCGATGGACTACCGGCACGGGCCGATCTCGATCGCCGCGCCGGGCCGGCTGGTCTGGGCGTTCGGCGAGCTGCCCGACGGGCTGCCGGAGGACGTGGCGGCGACGGGAGCGGCGTTCGTGCACAGCCGCACCCACGGCTGCCGCACGGTGCTCGGCAGTTGGGCGGCCGGCCGTACGCCCGTCGACCCGATGGCCGACCTGATCCTGGCGCAGCGCTTCGCGGTCGCGCTCGCCACCAGCCGGGGCCTCGACCCGGACGCGCCCCGGCACCTGACCCGTTCCGTGGTCCTCGCGTGAGGCCAGCCGACGTCGTCGTCGCGCTGGACGTCGGCGGCACCGGGATGAAGTGCGCCCTGGTCCGGGCCGACGGTGCCGTGCTGCACACCGAGCGGCACCCCACCGACGCGGAGCGCGGCCCGGACGCCGTCGTCGACACGGTCCTGGGGGTCGCCGAAGGGCTCGCCGGCAAGGCCCGCGCCGACGGGCTCGACCCGGTCGCGATCGGCATCGCCGTACCCGGGGTGATCGACGAGGCGCGCGGGGTCGCCGTCTGGTCGGCGAACGTCGGCTTCCGGGACGTACCGCTGCGGGACCTGGCGCAGGCGCGGCTCGGACTGCCGACGGCGGTCGGCCACGACGTGCGCGCCGGCGGCCTGGCCGAGGCCCGGCTCGGCGCGGGCAGCGACGCCGCGCACGTCCTCTTCGTCGCGATCGGCACCGGCATCGCCGCCGCGCACCTGGTCGGTGGTGCGGCGGCCACCGGCGCGCACGGCGCCGCCGGCGAGATCGGCCACATTCTGGTACGCCCCGGCGGGCCGCGCTGCGGCTGCGGCCGTCCCGGGTGCCTGGAGGCGGTCTCCTCCGCCTCCGCGATCGGCCGGCTCTACTCGGCGCGGGCCGGCGCCCCGGCGACCGCCGCCGAGGTGGCCGACCGGGCGGCGGCCGGCGAGCCGCTGGCGGCGGACGTCTGGCGGGAGGCCGTGGAGGCGCTCGCCGACGGCCTCGCCACCGGCCAGGCCCTCTTCGACGTGGAGACCGTCGTGATCGGCGGCGGGCTGGCACGGGCCGGCGCGCTGCTGTTCGACCCGCTGCGGGCCGCGCTGCACGAGCGGATGACGTTCCACCGGGAGCCGCGCCTGGTCGCGGCGGCCCTCGGCGACGAGGCCGGCTGCCTCGGCGCCGCACTGCTCGCCCTCGACAGTCTGGAGAAGTGATGGCTCTTCGGGTGAACGGCAAGGTGGTGACCCCGACCGGCGTGATCCGGCAGGGCTGCGTGGAGGTGCACGAGGGCCGGATCCGGGCGGTGGCCGAGTACCCGTCGGTCCGCGACGGGCACTGGATCGTGCCGGGCTTCGTCGACATGCACACGCACGGCGGCGGCGGGCACACCTTCACCACCGGCGACGCCGAGCAGGCCCGACAGGCCGCCGACTTCCACCTGCGGCACGGCACCACCACCCTGCTGGCCAGTCTCGTCAGCTCGCCCTTCGTGCTCATGCGCTCGGCCACCGAGGCGTTCGCCCCGCTGGTCGCCGAGGGAGTGCTGGCCGGCATCCACTTCGAGGGGCCGTACCTATCCTCCGCCCGCTGCGGCGCGCAGAACCCCGAGTACCTGCGCGACCCGTCCACGGACGAGCTGGCCGAGCTGATCGAGCTGGGCGACGGGGCGGTCCGGATGGTCACCCTCGCCCCCGAGCGGGACGGCGCACTGGAGGCGATCAAGCTGCTCACCGCGCACCGGGTGGTCGCCGCGGTCGGCCACACCGACGCCACGTACGACGAGACCCGCGCCGCCGTCGCGGCGGGCGCGAGCGTCGGCACCCACCTGTTCAACGGGATGCGGCCGGTGCACCACCGCGAGCCCGGCCCGGTGGTGGCCCTGCTCGACGCCCCGAACGTGGTCTGCGAACTGGTCGCCGACGGCGTGCACCTGCACGACGGGATGCTGGCCTTCGCCACGTCGACGGCGGGCCCCGAGCGGTCCGCCCTGATCACCGACGCGATGGCTGCCGCCGGCATGGCCGACGGCGAGTACGACCTGGGCGGCCAGACGGTCACGGTGGCGGACGGCGTGGCCCGGTTGGCCCGCGACGGCGCGATCGCGGGCAGCACCCTGACCATGGACGCCGCGCTGCGGCACGCGGTGGGCGCCGGCATCCCGATCGCGGACGCCGTACGGATGGCGGCCACCACCCCGGCCCGCGCCATCGGCCTCGGCGACCAGCTGGGCGCGCTCCAGGTCGGACTCCGGGCCGACCTGGTGGTGCTCGACGACGACCTCAACGTGGTCCGGGTGATGCGCGGCGGCTCCTGGCTGGAGTGACCGGACGCGCCGTCGGGACGGCGAGTTCGTCGCGATGATCGCCGGCTCCGCCATGCCGCCTACCGCAAGCGCTGTCGAGCTGCCCCATCTGTGAGACCACTCCACCAGGTTGGCGGCTGTCGCGCGCCGAAATCCCTGCGTGGCGGGTCGGTGGCACGCATCCGCCGGGCCGCCCCATCTGTAGGGGCAGCTCGACAGCGCCGGCCGAGACGGTCCCCAGCAACCACCCACACGTGCCCCGTCGCCGCGAGCACCACTTCCGGGCAGACACGAACGGCGGTCGCCAACCGAGGCACACCGACCGAACACGAACGGCGGCAGGCAGCAGGCGGGCGACAGGAGGCCGTCAGCCGGCGGTGGGGACCTCGACGCCGAGCACCGCCTGCTCGTCGGGGCGGTGCACCAGCACGTCGGAGAGGAACGACTGCACGGCCGGGGCCATCCCGACGTCCCGGCCGGCCCGCTCGGAGAGCAGCCACTTGTGCTCGATGATCTGCGCGAAGAGCTCCTGCGGCTCCAGCTTGCGGCGCAGGTGCGCGGGCACGGCCCGGACCACCGGCTCGAAGACCTCGGTCAGCCAGCGGTGCGCGGCCTGCTGCTCGTCCATCAGGTAGCTCTCCGCCCGGTAGGCGTCCAGGTCGTTGAGCAGCCGGCGGGCCTGGTTCTCCTCGGCGTCGAGGCCGGTCAGGCGGAGCAGTCGCCGGGTGTGGTACCCGGCATCGACCACCTTCGGCCGGACCAGGTAGCGCCCGTTGTCGATCGTGGACATGGCCACCTCGGCGACGTCGAAGCCCAGCTCGTTGAGGCGGCGGATCCGCCCCTCGATGTCGTGCCGGGCCTCCCGCTCGACCTGCTGTTCGTAGGTGATCTCGTGCCACAGCCGCTCGTAGCGCTGCACGACCTCCTCGCAGACCACCTCCGGGTCGATCGACTCGTGCAGCAGCCCGGCGGCCTGGAGGTCGAGCGCCTCGCCGAAGATGTTGACCCGGGCGATCTCCAGGTCCTCGCCGCGCTGGCCGTTGGAGAGGGAGTGGTGCAGCGCCCCGGTCTCGGCGTCCACCAGATACGCGGCGAACGCCCCCGCGTCCCGCCGGAACAGCGTGTTCGACAGCGAGCAGTCGCCCCAGAAGAAGCCGGTCAGGTGCATCCGGACGATCAGGGCGGCGAGCGCGTCGAGCAGCCGGCCCATCGTCTCCGGGCGCAGGGTGTGCGAGAAGAGCGCCCGGTAGGGCAGCGAGAACTGCAGGTGCCGGGTGATCAGCACCGACTCGAGGGGTTCCCCGTCGTCGGTCTGCCGGTCGGCGACGATCGCCACCGCCTCGACCGACGGGAAGTCGATCCGCTCCAGGGCGCGCAGCAGGTCGTACTCCCGCTCGGCGATCCGCTCGCGGGTCTCCTTGAACGCGTAGACGTACTCACCCAGCCGGACGAAACGGACGATGTGCCGGGAGATGCCCTGCGGCAGCGCCACCAGGTGCTGCGCAGGCCACTCCTCCAGCGGGGTCGACCAGGGGAGGTCGAGCAGCGCCGGGTCCACGAGGGCCGAGGTGATCCGCACGGGACAAGTCTGACGGGTATCCCCCGCCGAGCGCCTCCCTTCGTGGCTCGGCACACAGGCGGCCCCGGCCCGGCCCCGTCCGGCGCCGAGCGGGGCCGGTAGCGTGGTCGGGGTGCGGGAGACCACCACGGTACGGGCGAAGGTGCAGCTCCGGCCGGTCCGGCCGGCCGGCTGGTGGTTCGACGCGCTGCTGCTGACGGCCCTCGTCGGGTTGACCGTGGCCCTCGCCGGCGAGCGGCTCTTCGGGATCGACCGCGCGATCGCCGACTGGTCGCAGGCGCACCGGCCGACGGCCGCGCACTGGACGGCGGTGGTGCTCAACTATCTCGGCCAGGGCACCCCGCTGACGTTGATCGCCCTGGGGCTCGGGGTGCTGCTCGCGGTGCGGCTGAGGTCGGTCCGCCCGGTGCTGCCGCCCGTGCTCGCCTTCGCCCTGAGCTATCTGACCATCGGCCCGCTCAAGGTGTGGACCGCCCGACCCGCGCCCAGCGCGAGCGTCAAGGAACCCTTCCTCCCCGCCGAGCAGACCCTCCCGCTGTTCCAGGACGAGCTGCCGCTGAAGTTCGCCCAGTCCTACCCCTCCGGCCACGTGGCGAACGCGATCCTCTGGTACGGCGTCATCGCGCTGCTGCTCGCCCCGCTGCTGCGCACGTACGGCCGGACGGTGCCGCCCCGGCTGGTCACCGTGGTCCGGGTCGTGCCGCCGGTGGTGGTGCTCTGCACCACCACCTACCTCGGCTGGCACTGGCTGACCGACTCGGTCGCCGGGCTGCTGCTGGGGCTTCTCCTCGACCGGCTGGTGCACCGGGTGCCGTGGGACGACCTGCCGTTGCCGGGAGCGCTGCGGGACTGGAACCGTCCGTTCATCTCCGCCCCCTAGGGTCGCGCCGTGGATCGACTGGCGCGCCGCCTCGGCGTACGGGATGCGGTGGTCATCGGTCTGGGGTCGATGCTCGGCGCGGGCGTCTTCGTGGTCTTCGCGCCCGCCGCCGCGGCGGCCGGCGGGGCCGGCCTGCTGGCCGCGCTGGTGCTGGCCGGCTTCATCGCCTTCTGCAACGCGACCAGCTCGGCCCGGCTCGCGGCCCGCTACCCCGAGTCCGGCGGCACCTACGTGTACGGGCGGGAGCGGCTCGGCCCGTTCGCCGGGTTCCTGGCCGGCTGGGGCTTCGTGGCCGGCAAGACGGCGAGCTGCGCGGCGATGGCGCTGACCGTCGGGGCGTACCTCTGGCCGGGGCAGGCCCGGCTCGTCGCCGTCGGCGCGGTGGCGGCGGTGACCGCCGTGAACCTGCGCGGCATCGGCAGGACCGCCACCGCGACGAAGGTGCTGGTGGGCGTGGTGCTGGCGGTGCTGGCCCTGGTCGCCGTGGCCGGCGCGGTCGGCGGCGACGTGTCGCTCGACCGGCTCGGCGACCTCGGCGGCGGCGGGCGGGGCGTGCTCACCGCCGCCGGCCTGCTCTTCTTCGCCTTCGCCGGGTACGCGCGGATCGCCACCCTCGGCGAGGAGGTACGCGACCCGGCGCGGACCATCCCCCGGGCGGTCCCGCTGGCCCTCGGCGTGGTGCTGGCGGTCTACCTGGTGCTCGCCGTGGTCACGGTCGGCGTGCTCGGGGCCGACCGGCTGGCCGGTTCCGCCGCGCCCCTGGCCGACGTGGTGACCGCCGCCGGGCTGCCCGGCCTGGCGTGGCTGGTGCGGGCCGGGGCGACGGTGGCGGTGACCGGGGTGCTGCTCTCCCTGCTGGCCGGGGTGGGGCGCACCGCGCTGGCGATGGCCCGCCGCCGCGACCTGCCGGGGGCGCTCGCCGCCGTTCACCCGGTGCACCGGGTGCCGCACCGGGCGGAGCTGGCCGTGGCCGCTGTGGTGGTGGTGATCGTGCTGCTGGGCGACGTACGCGGCGCGATCGGCTTCTCCAGCTGCACCGTGCTGGTCTACTACGCGATCACCAACGCCGCCGCGCTGACGCTGGGCCGGGAGCCGGGCCGGCGGCTGCCGGTGCGGGCGCTGGCCGTGCTGGGGCTGGCCGGCTGCCTGCTGCTCGCGGTCAACCTGCCGCCGGCCAGCGTGCTCGCCGGCGTCGCCGTGCTCGCCGGCGGCGCCCTCTGGTACGCCCTGCGCCCCCGGCGGGGCTGACGGTCACTCCTCCGGCTGGCGGGGCGCGGGCGTGACCGGCTCCTCCGGCGGGGGCGCGGCCTCGCGGAGCAGGGCGTTCAGGCCGGCCCGGCGGGCCACCACCGTCAGCCGGTCGCCCGCGACGATCACCAGCCGGGCATCGGGCGCCCAGTCGAGGCGCTGTCCGGCCCGGGCGTGCGCCAGCAGGCGTACGCTCTCGGCCCGCCCGACGGCGGCGAGCGGCCGGCCGTCCAGCGACGACCCGGCGGCGACGGAGACCTCGGTGACCAGCAGCGCGTGCCGGCCGACCGGGATGGTGGCGATCACGGCGCGGTCCAGCAGCGCGGCGGAGAACGACGGGGCCGCGAGGTAGGACACGCTGCGCGAGACGCCGATGCCGAACGCCTGCTGGATGCGTTCGGCGAAGTGGCCGTCGAAGAGGCGCAGCACCACCTGGAGTTCCGGGTTGACGGCCCGGCCGATGAGCGCCGCCTGGAGGTTGGTCTCGTCGTCGGTGGAGACCACCACCAGTGCCTGGCAGCCGCCCACGGACGCCGACTGGAGGGTCTCCTCCAGCGCGGCGTCGCCCACGATCAGCGGTACGCCGAGCCGCCGGGCCAGCGCGCCACCGCGCGGCTCGGGCACCTTGTCGATCGCCACCACCTCGACGCCGAAGTCGCAGAGCTGGGCCATGACCCGGGTGCCGACGTTGCCCAGCCCGACCACCACCACGTGCCCGGAGCGCTCGGGCTGGATGCGGCCGGAGTGCAGGGCCAGCCGGGCGTTGACGATGCCGTCCACCACCACGGCGGTGATCAGCGGGATCAGCGCCAGCCCGGCCAGGTTGAGCACCACCTGCATCACCTGCTCGGCGGCCGACTTGTCCGGGTTCGGATCCTGCCCGGTGAGGGTGGTCACCAGCGTCAGGTAGAGCGAGTCGGCCCAGTCCTCGTGCGCGGCGTAGCCGTTGAGCGAGCCGAGCACCCCGATCACCGCCAGCAGCACGATCACCGCGACGCCGATCTTGCGGGTGGCGAAGCTGCGTACCGCGCGCAGCAGCACCGTCAGGGGCCGGCGGCGCCGCCGGGCGCGCCTCAGCCGGCGGGCGGCCAACTCCGTCCCCGGCGGCGTCCCGGTCGCCTCGGCGATCACCAGGTCGGCCGCGCGCCCGTCGGCGGGCAGCAGCCGGACCTGCTGCGGGTCGCGGGTGTCGGCGACCCCGCAGACCACGTCGGTCGGGCGTACGTCCTCGCGGCGGGCCACGTAGAGGGTGCGCCCGCCGTGCCGGAAGTGGGTGGGGGCGACCTCGCCCAACGCGGCGGCCACGAAGGCGGGTGCGGCCATCGAGGCGTCGGAGAGCACGGCCGAGTCGGGGAAGATCTGCCGCACCCCGTTGGCGAGGCCGGTGTTGAACATCCGCACCACCAGCCGCAGCCGGGGCTCGACCTCCTGCGCGCAGAGCGCGGCGTGCATGTTGCCGACGTCGTCCTGGTGCAGCAGGGCCAGCCCGTCGGCGCCGGCCAGCCCGGCCCGGCGGAAGGTCACCTCGTCGAGCCGGTCGGCGCGGACGACCTCGACGCCCTGGAGGTCCCGCCCGTCGGGCTCGTCCGAGCGCGGCCGTTCGGGCACCACCAGGGTGATCCGGACGCGGCCGGCCTGGAGCTCGGTGGCGAGCAGCGCCCGCACCACCCAGTAGGCGAGGGCGTCGCGACCGCAGATCACGTAGTGCGCCCGTGCGTCCCCGTTGACCCGGAGCCGCCGGCCGGCACGCCGCGCACGATCCAGCAGGGGCTCCGCCATGTGCCGCATCGTAGTCAGCCGGTCGCGCCGGACGCAGCCCCGTGATCATGAACGCTGGTCGCGCCGGCATGTCCCGCCCGGTGACGGGTAGAGCACCGGAATGCAGACGTTCCTGCCGTACCCGGACTTCCTGGCCAGCGCCCGGACGCTGGACCAGAAGCGGCTGGGCAAGCAGCGGGTGGAGACCATCCAGGTGCTGCGCGGGCTGACCTGGCCCACGTACGGCTGGCGCAACCACCCGGCGGTGAAGATGTGGGCCGGGTACGAGGAGGCCCTCACCCGGTACGGGCTGGACGTCTGCGCGGTCTGGTGCGAGCCCGGGCGGGCCGACACGTGCGCGACCACGATGACCGCCGACCTCGCCGCCGCCTGCGGCCTGACCCGGGTCCGCACCCAGGCCGAGCTGGCCGAGGCTGGGGAGCTGCCGCCCTGGCTGGGCCGCGACGACCTGCACCTGAGCCACCGCTCGTCGCTGCTGCGAAAGGACCCCGGGCACTACGGGCCGCTCTTCGGCGACGACGTCCCGTCCGACCTGGAGTACGTCTGGCCCGCCTCGGACCGCGAACGCCGCTGCCTCCCGCCGCCGGAGTGATGGCGGGGCACGTCAGGCGCTTTCCGCGGGAAAGGGTTCCCGCGATGGCTGAGCGGGCAGACTGGAGACCCACCCGGCGGGAAGGTGCACATGGCGCTGTCGAAAGTGGTCGGCCGACTCATCGGCGTACGCGAGCACGAGGTGGACCCGGGCGGTGGTGGCGCCCCCCGCGTGCCGGGCCGGGTCGAGGCGGTGGTGGTCGGCGGCGGGATCGCCGGCATGTCGGCGGCGGTGGTGCTGGCGGAGCGCGGGGTGGCGGTGACGGTGCTGGAGGCCGCGCCGACGCTCGGCGGCCGGCTCGGGGCCTGGCCGGAGACGCTGGCCGACGACAGCCGGCAGATGAACGAGCACGGCTTCCACGCGTTCTTCCGGCAGTACTACAACTGGCGCTCCATCCTGCGCCGCGCCGACCCGGAGCTGGCCTTCCTCAAGCCGATCCCCGGCTATCCGATCCTCAGCGAACGGTGGCCCACCGAGGAGTTCGGCAAGCTGCCGCCCGCGCCGCCGACGAACCTGCTGGCGCTGCTGCTGCGCAGCCCCAGCCTGCGCCTGGGCGACCTGCGGGGCATGGACCGGGACGCGGCGCTGCCGCTGCTCACCTACGACCCGGTGCGCACCTACGCGGAGTTCGACGACAGCACCGCCGACGCGCTGCTCACCTCGCTGCGGCTGCCCGACCGGGCCCGCGCGATGCTCTTCGAGGTCTTCTCCCACTCGTTCTTCAATCACGAGGCGGAGATGTCGGCGGCGGAGATGATCGCGCAGTTCCACTTCTACCTGCTGGGCAACCCGGAAGGGCTGGCCTTCGACTGCCCCGACGAGGACTACGCGACGGCGATCTGGGAGCCGCTGGCCCGGCACGTGGAGAAGCACGGCGGCCGGGTGCTGACGGGCGCCGCCGCCACCGCCCTGACCCGCGAGGGCGCCGGCTGGCGGGTGGCGACCGCCGACGGCACGTCGTACCCGGCCGGGCACGTGGTGCTCGCCGTCGACCCGCCCGCCCTGGCCGCGCTGGTCGCCGCCTCGCCCGGCCTGGCCGACCACGCACCCCGGCTGGCGGCGCGGATGCCCGCGTTCGGCCGGCCCGGTCCGCCGTACGCGGTGGCGCGCTTCTGGTGCGACGGGGACGTCTCCGCCGATCGGGCGGTGTTCAGCGGGGTGTCCCGGCAGCCCACTCTGGACTCGGTGACCCTCTACCACCGGCTGGAGAGCGAGTCCCGCCGCTGGGCCGAGCGCACCGGCGGCTCGGTCGTCGAGCTGCACGCGTACGCCTGCGACGCGGGCGTGCCCGCCGAGGAGCTGGCGGAACGGATGCGGGTCGAGCTGACCGCGCTCTGGCCGGAGGCGGCCCGGCTGCGGGTCCGCGAGCTGCGCGCCCGGGTGGAGGCGCAGGCGCCGGCCTTCACGCCCGGCAGTCACGCCTGGCGGCCGGGGGTGCGCACCGACGCCGACGGGCTCTACCTGGCCGGCGACGGCATCCGGACGGACTTCCCGAGCGCGCTGATGGAGCGGTCGGCGGCGACCGGGATCATCGCGGCCAACCACGTCCTGCGGGCCGAGGGCGGCGCGGCGGAGCCGGTCCGCTCGATCCGGCCCCGGGGCCTGCTCGCCGGACGAGGCTGACCGGCCCGGGCCCTGCGCGTCGGCAATGAGGAGCAAAGCGGGCAAATGGGCCGTTCGGTTCACTTAGGCTGACTGTCTGGGGTGAGCCGGGAGGTCGGATTGGCGCCGCGCACGGACGACGGCCCGCTCGTCGCCGACGTGCCGCGGGACGACGCGTACCCGCTGGTCCGCGACGAGCGGGCCTGCGTCGTGACCGCCCTGCGGCTCGGCTGGTGGATGGCGGACGCCTACCACCACGCGCGGACCGCCGAGCTGCGCGACCCCGGGGCCGAGCGGCCACCCGGCGCACCGCCGAAGCTGTCCAACCTGACCGAGATGTCGGGGCGGCGGCGCATGCAGATGTACCTGGACGGCGTGGAGGTCGCGCTCACCCAGATCGCCGAGCTGACCCGGCGCGTCGGTCCCGTACCCGCCACCGCCGACGCGCGGGGCCGGGTGGCCGACGGGTCCGCCGAAGCCCTGCTGCTCGCCCTCGACGACCTGAACGTGGAACTGCTGCGCTGGACGATGGCCACCAACCAGCGGGTGGGGCTGGCGTACCGGCTGGGACGCTCGCTGGCCGACACCGTCCGGTACGGCGACGCCGTGCGCAACGGCGACGCCGGGCAGGTGGCCCAGCGCTTCGGCGGGCGGCAGATCGAGATCGGCCGTTGGCTGGGCGAGCTGGCCAGCGTGCTGCCGCCGTACTCGGCCGCGGTGGTCCGCCACTCGCTGTCGGCGTGGGCGTCGGCGGTCACCAGGGCGGGCGTGGGCGACCCGACCGAGGCGGGGCTGCCCGAGCTGGCCCGCGAGCTGCGCAACCAGGGCGAGCTGTGGCAGGGCGTGCTCACCGGCGGGCTGCACCCGAGGGACCTGCTGGACGAGGAGGACTACGCGATCGTCGCCCGGAACCTGATCGTGCGGGACCGGAGGCTGGTGGTGCAGGCCGTCCGGGGGATCTTCTGGCCGGTGCTCGTACCGCTGCTCGCCGTGCTGTTCGCCGTGGTGGGGGTGAGCGCGCTCGCCGCCGCCGGCCCGCCGGTGACCCGGGCCGCCGTGGCCCTGCTCGGGCTGGGCGCCGGGCTGGCCGCGATCTGGCGCACCGTCTCGGGGCCGGCGCTCGCGGTCGCCGGGGAGGTCAACCGGCCGCTGCTGGAGAGCGAGCTGACGGCGCGGATGGCCGTACGCATCGACCGGCCCCTGGCCGCCGCGCGGGCCGCCGGCCGGGCCCGCCGGCAGCGCCGCCCCGACGAGCCGGGGCCTCGATCGAAATCCGTTGCCCCTCTGTCCCCCGCGGACCTACCGTGATCGCGCAAGGTCAACCACCGCCGCGGGAGCTGGTCATGTCGATGTCGCACGTCACCGGTGTGCCGTCGTGCCTGCCCACGCGTCCGGCATCGCCGGCCGGCGGCGGTCGTCACCGTGCCGAAGACCCCGGGGGCGGCCGGCCCGACTGACGCGTGCCCGCACGACGTCGAGCCGCCCGTCCGTAACCCGGACCGGGCGGCTCTTTCGCTGTCCGGGCCGTCCCAGATCGTCACCGCCACGAAGGGAGACACCGGTGGACGCCGTCCTCGTCGTCAACGCCGACCTCGGCCCGCTGCACCGGGTCACCGTCCAGCACGCGATCCGGATGCTCTGCCGGCGGGTCGCCGAGATCCACGAGGCCGAGCCGGACCGGGTGATCGGGGTGTTCCCGGTGCCCCGGGTGGTGCGCCTGGTCCGCTACGTGGTGACCCGGTGGCGTTTCAGCGCCGGCCCGGCCTGGTCCCGCGCGGGCGTGCTGCGCCGCGACGGGCGCTGCTGCGCGTACTGCGGGGGGCCGGCCGGCACCATCGACCACATCCTGCCCCGCTCGCGCGGCGGCCGGAACACCTGGCGGAACACGACGGCCGCCTGCTACGGCTGCAACCAGCACAAGGGCGACCGGACGCCGGCCGAGGCGGGCATGCCGCTGCGGCGTGAGCCGACCGTGCCGAGCTGGGCGGCGCTGGCGGGGCGGTGACGGACCGGCCGGCGGGAACGGGGGGCCGCGTCGGGGGTACGCCCTCGGCGCGGCACCCGTCGGCCCCCCACCCACGGGAGGTGGCGCGGTCAGTGCCGGGCGGGCGGGGTCCAGCCGAAGCGGGCCGGGCGGCGCTCGTGGAAGGCGGCCACGCCCTCGCGGGCCTCGCCGCTGGCCCGGACCTGCCCGTGCCACCAGGCGATCCGCTCCTCGTCCGCCCGCCCGTCGACGATCTCCTTGGCGGCGGCGACGCTGAGCTGCGACCGGGCGACCACGGCGGCGGTGAGCTCGTCCACCCGGGCGGCGAGCCCGTCGCCCGGCAGCACCTCGTCGACCAGACCCACCCGCAGCGCCCGCTCGGCGTCGATCAGCTCGGCGGTGAAGAGCAGGTGCTTGGCTGCGGCCGGGCCGACCAGCCGGGCCAGCCGGCGGGTGGTGGGCGCCGGATAGACCAGTCCCAGCCGCGCCGGCGGCACGCCGAACCGCGCGTCGGTGGTGGCGACCCGCAGGTCGCAGGCGACGGCGAGCTGACAGCCGCCGCCCACACACGCGCCCCGGACGGCGGCGACGGTCGGCTTGGCGAAGGCGGCGAGCCGCTCCTCGGCGGTTACCGCGATGCTGGCGTCACCGGCGTCCAGCAGCTCGTCCAGGTCGCCCAGGTCCGCGCCGGCGCAGAAGGTGTCCCCCGCGCCGGTGAGCACCAGCGCCCGGACGGCCGGGTCGGCCTCCAGCCCGTCGAGCAGTTCCGGCAGCCGCCGCCACATGGCGGTGGTCATCGCGTTGCGCCGCGCCGGGTTGCGGATCACCACCGTCGCCACCGGCCCGGCCACCTCGACGAGGAGTTCCGCGTCCGCCACCGTCACCACCCCTTCGACGTACCGCCCGGCCGCCGGGAGCGGCGACGCGTGCGGCGACCATAACGGCGCCGGCCCGACGACCACCCTGGCGGGGTGGTCGCCGGGCCGGCGACGGTACGGCTACGTCAGGAGACGTTCAGCGCGGTGTCGTCCACGACGAAGGACGTCTGGAGCGACGAGTCCTCGACGCCGGTGAACCGCAGGGTCACGGTCTGCCCCTTGTAGGCGGCCAGCGAGAACGACTTCTGGCTGTAGCCCGCGGCCTTGTTCAGGTTCGAGTACGTGGCGAGGGTCGCCAGCACCGTCCCGGAGGAGTTGAGCACCTGCACCCGCAGCGTGTCGTACGCGGTGCTGCTGGTGGTCTCCGCCGAGTCGATGTGCAGCCAGAAGCTGAAGTTGTACGACGTGCACCCGGCCGGCAGGCTCACCGACTGGGAGAGCGTCTCGGTGCGGGTGGTCCCGTACCCGTTCATCCACGCGCTCCACGTGCCGGTGCGGGCCGGCTGCGCGGTGCCGTGCTGGCCGATCACGCCCGAGGTCTGCGTCCAGGCGGTGGCCCCGGACTCGAAGCCCGCGTTGGCGAGCTTCTGACCCGGGCTGGTGCAGCCGCCGCCGGTGCCGTTGACGGTCAGCGTGTAGGTGGCGCTGCGGGTGACCGAGCCGGCGCCGTTCACGGTGACCGTGTAGGTGCCGGGCGCCGTGGCGGCCGTGGTGGCGACGGTGAGGGTCGACGAGCCGCCCGAGGTCACCGAGGCCGGGCTGAACGAGGCGGTCGCCCCGCTCGGCAGGCCGGCGGCCGACAGCGTCACGGTCTGCGCCGAGCCGCTGGTGGTGGCCGTGGCCACGGTGGTGGAGACCGAGCCGCCCGGGTTCACCGCGCCGGAGGTCGGCGAGAGCGAGACCGAGAAGTCGTTGCCGGTCGAGCACGGCGCGTCGTTGCCGGCCACGTTCACCGCGGTCCAGGCCGCCTGGACGGTCCGGTACTCGGTGGAGCAGCTGCCGTACAGGTCGGTCGCGGCGCGCAGGCTGTACGCCCGGGCGGTGTTGGCCGGGTTGCTGGTGTTGACGTACGAGGTGTTGGAGGTGAAGTACGCGTCCAGCGCCCGCCACCAGATCTTCTCGGCCTTGGCGCGGCCGATGCCGGTCACCGCCGGGGCGGAGCCGCAGACCGGCGAGGTGCCGTACGGGGTGGCCCCGGTGCCCTCGGCGAGGTTGAAGAAGAAGTGGTTGGCGACACCGGACGAGTAGTGCACGTCCTTGCTCCTGGTCGCGGTGGACCAGCAGCTGTCGCTCGAACCGTCCAGGGACGGGTTGTACATGTAGCGCAGCGGCGTACCGTTGCCGTTGATGTTGATCTTCTCACCGACCTGGTAGTCGCCCGGGTCGGCGGAGCTGTTGGCGTAGAACTCGACCATGTTGCCGAAGATGTCGCTGGTGGCCTCGTTGAGGCCGCCGGACTCGCCGGAGTAGGTCAGGCCGCCGGGGACGACGTTCTCGGTCACGCCGTGGCTCATCTCGTGGGCGGCCACGTCGATGGAGACCAGCGGCCGGGAGTTGCCGCTGCCGTCGCCGTAGGTCATCCGGGAGCCGTCCCAGAAGGCGTTGACGTAGTTGTTGCCGTAGTGCACCCGGCTGGGCACGCCCCGGCCGTCGCCGAAGATGCCGTTGCGGCCGTGGGTGTTCTTGAAGTAGTCGAAGGTCTTGGCGGCGCCGTAGTGCGCGTCCACGGCGGCGGACTGCCGGTTGGAGGTGGCGCCGGTGCCCCAGGTGTTGTCGGCGTCGGTGATCGTGGTGCACGTCGACGTGCCGTTGTTCATGTCGCACGTGGAGCCGTTGCCGCGCAGCGGGTCGATCATCTGGTACGTGCTGCCGGAGAGCGTGGTGTCCACGGTGACGGTGCCCGAGTAGACGCTGTTGCCCGTGCCGGCGACGGCCTCGATCTCGTCGTACGAGCCGACGACCTTGCCCGTGGTGGCGTCGGTGACGACGTGGAACCGCGACGGCGTCTGCCCGTCCGGGTGCCAGCCGGTGACGACGGTCTCCCAGGCGAGCCGGCCCTTGCCGGAGCTGGCGTCGACGAAGAGTTCCGGGGTGCCCACGGCGGTGAGCGTGCCGGAGAACTCGGCGCGGGCGGCCTTCTTCGCCGCCGCGGCGGGGACCTTCGCCGTGGTGGGCAGGGTCAGCGGGGCGTCCAGACCGACCGAGGAGCCGGCGTAGCCGCCGTTCGGCGCGGTGTGGATGATGAAGTCACCGCCGTACACCCGCAGGCCCTGGTAGGTCCGGGTGTAGCGGGTGTGTGCGGCGCCGTTGGCGTCGACCTTGGTGCTGTGCACCTGGTATGCCTCGGCGCTGGTGCCCTGCACGGCGCCGGGGTTGGTCCGCAGGACGCTCGCCGCGGCGGCGGCGGGCCCGCCCGGGGCGGGGGCGGTGGGGGGTGCCGCGAGCGCCGGGGTGGCGACGCCGGTCAGCAGGCCGCTGGTGAGCAGGGCCGTACCGACGGCGGCAATGGGTCTTTTCACGTGCCCTCCTGATCGGGGGTATGCGCGACAGGGATAGTCACGCATGTAGATATAACGATGTGACGACCCAAAAGAGAAGAGGTGATCCGGATTCCGCCCGGGACACTGACCGTTCGGTGGAACCGGTGCCGGCGGGAACCGCGCCGGCGCGCCGCGCGTCCGAGCGGAATGAGATCAGTTTCGATGGCTTGCGTCAAGATCACGCTGCTGGTGACGGCCCTGTCCGGCTGCGCGACGACCGAGCCGCCCCGGGTGCCGCCGCCGAGGAGCTTCCCGGCGGGCCCGTCCGCACCGACCGTGGCGCCGCCCACCTCCGCACCGACGGCCGCGACGGCACGCGTGGTGCTGACCCGGTCGGGCGGGTTCGCCGGGCGCGGCGACACCGTGACGGTGGAACCCGACGGACGATGGAGCGCCGTGGACCGCGCCGGGTCGCGCCGCACGGGCCGGCTCTCCGGCGCGGACCTGGACCGGCTGCGCCGGCTCGTCGCCGACCCCGCGCTCGCCGCGGAGGCGGGCCGCCCGTCGGCCCCCACGGCCTGCCACGACGCCTTCAGCTACCAGCTGACCGTCGGAGCGGTGCAGACCGGCTACGTGGACTGCCCGTCCGACGGCGGCGCTGCCACTACGACCCGCCTGGTGGTGGAACTGCTGGTCGGCGCGACCGGGTGACCGGCTCGGGAAGCCTCGTACGCAGGCCCGGCGGGCGAGGGCGGCCACCCGCGAGCCCTGGATCGCCCGACTGGTCAGGCTCCCAGTGCGCGGGCTCGGCGGGCGACCTCGGCGAAGCCGTACTCCTGGGCCAGGCGCAGCGCGTGCTCGGCGTGGTCCCGGCAGGCGCGTCGGTCGTCGCACGCCGCCTCGGCTTCGGCAAGGGCCAGCAGGGCCTGCCCGGTGACGTAGGCATTGGCGCCGTCGGCCGCGAGCCGCACCGCCTCCGCCGCGTCGGCTCGCGCGGTGGCGGGGTCGGTTCCGGCCAGCACGGCGGCCCGCCCGGCGAGCGCGACCGACTTGACGTCCGCGTCGCGCACGTGCCTGGCGAGCGCCAGGGCCTGCCGGGCATGCTCGACGGCGGCATCGGTGTCGCCGTCGGCGCAGTACACCAGAGCCAGCTCGGTGAGGACCAGAACCTCCTGCTCCTCGTCGTCGAGATCACGGCAGATCGTCAGTGCTCGCTGGAGCTGTTCGGCTGCGATGTCGAGATTGCCGAGGTGACGGTGTGCCTGGGCACAACCGGCGAGGTAGACGCCGTCGTGCTGGCCGCCGCCGAGTTCGGCGTACAGGTCCACACAGCTCTGCAGGTGCCGGGCTGCGGAGGGGAAGTCGCCCAGCCGCAGCTCGAGCAGGCCCAGGTTGCCGAGGTTGTTGGCCTGGCTGCCGACGCGGCCGAGTTGCCGGTTGAGGTCGTAGGACTGCCGGTAGTGCTCGGCGGCCTCGGTGAGGCGGCCGAGCTCGCTGAAGGCGATCCCCAGGATGCCGACAGCGCTGGCCTCGCCCGCCGTCCATCCAACGGCCCGGCTTGTCATCGCCGCCGCACGCAGATGCCCGACGGCCTCGGCGTACCTGCCGAAGTTGATGTCCGCCATCCCCAGTCCGAAGGAGCCGGCGGCGAGTGCGTGCTGCGCGCCCGCAGCTATGGCAGCCTCACGGCCGGCAAGCTCGGTGGCACGCCACTCCACCGTGGAACGGCGGAGCCAGAAGTAGGGCCGGAGCGCCTGAGCCAGCCGCCAGGCCGCCTCGGGAACGCCTTCCGCAGCCGCCGCCGCGACGGCGGCGACGAGCACGCCGCGTTCGGCATCGAGCCATCCCAGCGCCGCCGCGCGGTCCGGGAATCCGCCGGGCTGCGGCGGCTCGCCGTCGGGCAGGCGCAGTGCGGTCGGAAACGCCGACGCCGACGCCGCGTCTGCCCGTCGGCGGTAGTGATCGTAGAACCGACGGATCGCGGCTGCCGCATCGGGTTCGTCCAGGCGGCACTGCTCGTTGGCGTATTCACGAAGCAGGTCGTGCATGGCATACCGGCCAGGACCGACACGTTCGAAGAGGTGCGCGGCCGCCAGTTGATCGAGCAGCTCCGCAGCGTGCCAGACGGTGGTGTCGCTGACCTCGGCGGCGGCCTCAGCCGTAATGTCGGGCGCCGGCACCGCGCCGCAGAGCCGGAACAGCCGGGCCGCAGCGGGGGAGAGCCGGCGACTGGAGCGGTCGAAGGCGGCCCGGACCGCCGCGAGCTCATCGACGGGAACTTGCAGGATGTCGAGCCGGGCGGCACGGCGTAGTTCGGCGACATAGCCGACGAGGCCGGGCCCGGCCTGGTCGCGCAGGTGCGCGCCCGCGATCCGCAGCGCCAGCGGAAGGTGCGCGCACGCCGCCACGAGTTCGGCTGCGGCATCCCGGTCAGCGTCGACGATGCCGTCGCCCAGCATCCGCCGGAGCAGTCCCTCGGCGTCGGCGGAGGCCAGCCTCGACAGTGGCACCCGCCGCGCTCCGTCGATGGCGACCAGCCCGGTGAGGCTGTCACGGCTGGTGACGAGGACCATCGTGCCCGGCTGGCTGGGTAGCAACGGCCGGACCTGTTCGGCAGTGGCCGCGTTGTCGGCGACGACGAGGACGCGCCGACCGGTCAGGGCCGCGCGGTAGGCGTTGGCAGCGGCGTCCTCGTCGGCCGGGATCTCCTCCGGTGCGACCCCGAGCGCCTGCAGCAGGATCGCGAGCGCGGCGAGCGGCGGAAGCTCCGTCCCCGGGCCGTGCCCACGCAGATTGACGTGCACCTGGCCGTCCGGAAACAGGGCCCGCCGGGCGTGCCCCCAGTGCAGGGCGAGGGCCGTCTTGCCGACGCCCGCCGTACCGGTGACGAGTGCGACAACGGGCTCGTGCAGAGCCTCGCGGGCCAGGGCGTCCAGCGTCGCCACCTCGCTGGCGCGGCCGGTGAAGTCGGGCACCGCGCGGGGTAGGAGACAGCCGGCGGCGGAAGGGACCGGAGCGGACGGTGGCGTCGTCGGAGCGGCGAGCGACGGGTCCTCGCGCAGGATCAGGTCCCGGGTACGCAGCAGGTCGGGCCCGGGGTCGACGCCCAGTTCGTCGGCGAGGCGCCCGCGGATCTGCTCGAAGGTGACGAGCGCGTCGGCCTGGCGTCCGCAGCGGTAGAGGGCGATCATGAGCTGGCTGTGCAGCCGCTCCCGCCACGGGTTCTCGGCGACGAGAGTGAGGAGGGTGGACAGGGCCGCCCGATGCCCGCCGAGCGCGAGCCGGGCGTCGATCAACTGCTCGGTCGCGTCGATCCGGGCCTGGTCGAGTCGCTGAGCGGCGGCCCGCATCAGAGGCGTGGTCAGGCCGTCCAGGGCGGGGCCGCGAAACAGCCCGAGCGCCTTCTCCAGCGCGCTCACACCGCCGCCGAGGTCGCCGGCAACGATGCTGTCAGTGCCCGCCCGCAGGCACCGGTCGAACTCGTCGACGTCGAGGGCGATGCCGTCCAGCCGGATGCGGTAGCTGCTACCGGTGGATTCGATGATCTGGTGGCCGAGGGCCGCGTGCAGCGTCTGGCGGAGCGTGGAGACCCGGTTCTGGGCCTGGGTGCGGGCCTTCGCGGGCCGGTCATCGCTCCAGGCGGCCTCAATCAACCGGTCGACCTGGACATACCGGCCGGCCTCCAGTAGCAGGGCGGCGAGCACCGCCTGGGAGACCCGCCCGCTGATCGGCACCGTCCTGTCGTCGCACACCAGGTCGACCGGTCCCAGCAGCCGGAAGATAGCTACGCCGTGCACGTGGATTCCCCCCGCTTGCCCCGCGGGGACACCGGGCAGCGGCCCCCGCACGACCACGAGTGTGCCGCCTATCGAACATCACGGCCAGGCAGGCGCGGTGAAGCTTAGCGAGTCATCGCAGTCGCCCCCGGGCGACCACCTCCGCATCGACCGCGCGCAGGCGGAGGACGACGACGCCGAGGAGGCGGTCGCCGGGGACCGGCCCGACCTGCCGGGAGTCGTAGCTCATCGCCGCGTTGTCGCCAGCCACCGCGAGGGATCCGGGCGGCACCGGCCAGCACGTGCCGTCGATACCGGCGGTGACGTCGCCCGGAAGGCCGGTGACGCGCTTCACCGACCACCGAGCGGGCAGGCCGGCGTTTGGCGGTAGATTGGCCGGCGCAGCTCGCTGATCCGGCAGTTCGAGTACGACGACGGCCCCGCGACGGACGCGCCCGACCCGGGTGCGGCGCACGAGCAGCGAGTCGCCGTGACGCAGGGCGGGAAGCATGCTCTCGCCGGTGACCGTGACGACGATGAGGCTACGGCGCAGCCACCAGATCGTCAGCAGGACCGTCGTGATCAACACCAGCGGCACCGCCATCGCCATCCTCCTTCGTGCCGTCCCGGTAGCCCCGCGCCTGCATGGTGAACAGGCGGGCATAGACGCCCCCGTCACGCATCAGCTCAGTGTGCGACCCGCGCTCGACGATGGTGCCCGCCGCGAGCACCACGATCACGTCCGCGTCACGGATGGCGCTGAGCCGGTGCGAGATGAGCAGGCTGGTCCGGCCACGCCGGTGCTCGCGAAGCCGGTGGTGGATCTCGTATTCGGCGTCGGCGTCCAGGCCCGAACTGGGTTCGTCGAGCACGAGCAGCTCCGGATCCTGGCGCAGCAGCGTACGGGCGAGCGCCAGCCGCTGCCACTGGCCTCCGGAAAGCACGACACCGGTGTCCGGGTTGTCCCGGTCCTGCTCGCTGACATAGGTACGCGACAACTGCGTGTCGTAGCCGTGCGGCAGCCTCCTGAGCGTGGCATCGATCCCGGCGAGCCGCGCCGCGCCCGCCACCCGGTCGGAGTCTGCGTTGACCAGGTCGCCAAGGGCGATGTTGTGCTCGGCGGTGAGGTCGTAGCGCATGAAGTCCTGGAACAGCACGCCGACCCGGGCCCGCAGGTCGTCCACGTCCATCTCGCGGATGTCGACCCCGTCCCACAGGATCTGGCCACGGACCGGGTCGTGCAACCGGCACAGCAGCTTGACCAGCGTCGTCTTGCCGGAGCCGTTGACCCCGACGAGGGCGCAGGCACGGGTCGCCGGCAGCGTCAGGGTGACGCCGCGCAGCACCCACGGCTGCCCGTCGCCGTAGCGGAACCAGACGTCGCGAACCTCGATGCCCTCACGCAGCCGCGGCACCGGCCTGGGCAGCTCCGGCACCGCCAGGCGGGGCGGCTCGGCGACGACCGACCGGTAATGTTGCAGCAGCATCACCGCCTCGTGCCCGGCCGCGATCGCCTCCACAGAGGACGTCAGCGCCGCCTGCGTACCGGCGACGGCCGCGACGAGCAGCAGGACATCGCCGGCGGACATCGCGTTCCGACCGGCCGCGAGCACCGCCCAGACGAGCACACCACCGGAGATTCCGGCGGCGACTGTCGCCAGTCCCACCTGGACCCGTAGCTGCGCGACGTCGACCGCACGATGGCGGGCCAGAGCTTCCCGATGCTGGTCGTGCATCAACTGGCGCAGGTGCTCGCCGGCACCGAACAGCCGGATCTCCTGCGCGGCCTGCGTTGTGGTGAGCAGGCCGGCGAAGAAGCCTTGGCGCCGCTGCATCGGACTGACCAGCGCTAGCATCGCCACCCGGCTGCGGCCCAGCGCGAGCTGCGCCAGCAGGGCGGGCACCGCGGCCGCGACGACGATCGCGGCCACCGTGACGTTGACGATCGCGAGCGAAACCACCAGGGACGCGGCAGTCACCACGGAGCGGGCGACCGCGAGCACGCTCTGCATGATCTGACCCGGAGCGAAGTCGCCGGCCTGCCGGGCGAGCTGCAGGCGGTCGAGGTAGGCGGGCGACTCGAACACGGCGATCCCGCGCTGGGCGTTGACCGCGGCGAAGAGCTCCCCGTGGGCGACGACGGTGACCCGCCGGTGCAGTTCCTGCGCCGCATAGTTGGACCAGAGGGGCGCGACGGCGGCGGCGAGACTGACGGCGGCCAGCGCGACGACGATCCCGACGACCGCCCCGCCCCCGGTGAGCCCGTCCACCATCGCGCGGGTGAGCAGAGCCAGAGCCACCGGAACCACGCCCGACAGCAGGGTGACAGCGGCGTACCCGGTCAACAGGCCCGGCCCACTGCGGGCGGCGAGGCGCAGCGCCAACCGGACGCAGGCCACCGTCTGCCGCAGAGCCTTCATCGCGCGGGTCCGGGAATCGCGGCGAGGACAGCCGGCAGGTCGCGGATGTCGTTGCCCACCGCCGTGACCACGCCACCCGCGACGGCGACGAGCGCCGGATACTCGCGGATGCCGAGGGCCCGCTGCACCGCGCCGGTGACCGGCGCTTCGACGACGACCGGCGCGTAGCGGCCGAGCACACCGGTCATCGGCTCCGCCGTCGACGGGTCGGCCGCCACCACGACGAGGGCGGCGGGTCGCCCGGGTTCGGCGAGCGTCGCCGCGAGACCGGTGACGGCCTCCTCACAGGCGCCACAGCCCGGGCTGAGGACGGCGACCAGGCCACCAGCGGCGAGGTCGGTTCCCGATGAGAGCGACCCGTCCACGGTCACCGCCGCGAAATCGGCGACCGGGTCGCCCGCTCGCAACCCCGGCGGGGTGTGCTCGACCAGCCGGCCCAGGGTGCGTGCCTGCGTACGCAGCCGGCGGACCAGGGCGAGCGTGAGCAGCAGATTCGTCAGACAGAAGGCGACCAGCGCAACCTCCACGACAGTCATCGGGATCGTCTCCTCTGCGGTGCGGCCGGGGCGAGTAGGTCCAGAAGATCGTCGAAGCGGACCAGCAGCGCCGCGGCGAACGCGGCGACGGCCCAGGCCACCAGCGACGGCCGCACATGGGCGTAGCCCGCCCAGCCGACGGCCGCGCAGGCCAGCAGGAGCAGGTTGCGCCCCAGTTGAGCCGTACTGATCCGGTCGCCGCCGGTGCCGAAGCAGCTACACGCCAGCGGTACCCGCCGTCCGAGCGCCACAGCCAGTCCGGCCGTCAGTACCACGAGGAGCACCACGGCGGCGGCGGCGCCGGCCCGTGCGGTCGCCGGGAAGGCGAGGCAGGCGGCGATGACGGCCTCGGCGGCGACCAGCAACACGGCCGCGTGAGCCGCCCAGGATGCCGGTAGCAGCCGCGCCGTCCGCAGCAGCGTCACCAGTTCGCGGAATCCGGACGGGCGGGCCTTGGCGGCTGCGGCCACGATGAACACGATCGCGAGCATCGGCCCGACGATCGACGCCAGAGCTGACATGCAGTTCGTCCCGTCGGTGGATGAGGGATGGCCGGCCCGCCCCCGTGGCGGGCCGGCCACCAGCTGATCAGGCCGGGATGCAGCCGCTGACCTGGACCCAGGATCCGTACGTGACGCTGCAGCTGGCCTGGATCGTGACGCTCCGACGCCACCTGGTGCGGCCGCCCGAGCAGGCGCGGTACTGGTACTCGTAGTAGGTCTGCACCTCACAGGCCGCTGCGGCCGTGGTCGTGGGCAGCACGAGGCGCAGAGCCCGGTCGATCGCGTGGACGACGCGCATGAAATCCCCTTCCGTCCGGCCCGGCGGACTGCCGGTCCGTGGTGAAGGACACGCTAGGCGGGCCGACCCCAGATCCGTCACAGATCCATCACAGGGGGCATCTGAGCCGCTCAAAGGTCGAGTCGCTCCCGCACCGGGTCAGCCCCTGGGGAACATCTGGCCGATGCGGATCTTGTTGCCGAACGGGTCGCGGATGCCGAAGTCGATCCCGTACGGGCGCTCCATCGGCTCGTCGGTGATCTCGACGCCCTTGGCCACGAGGTCCTCGTACGTCTTGTGCGCGTCGTCGGTGGTCATGAAGAGGTAACCGCCCAGCGCCCCCTTCGTGAGCAGCTCACGGACCTGCTCGGCGGTCGCCGGGTCCAGCGCCGGCGGGCCCGGCTTCTCCAGCAGGATCTCGCGCTCCGGGTCGCCGGGCAGGTTCACCGTCAGCCAGCGCATGAAGCCGAGGTCCTGGTCGGTGTTGACCTCCAGGCCGAGCTTGCCGACATAGAAGTCGAGGGCCTCGTCCTGGTCGAGCACGTAGATCTGGGAGCGGCTGATCGCGTTCATCGTCATGCCGGGAACGCTACGGGGCTCCCCTGACCTGCTGCTTATCCAAAACTGACCTCTGCTGCCCGAAGCTGCTGGGCCGGGTCTAGGCCTTGGTGAAGCACACCGGCACGGCGGCGGTGGGCGCCTTGCGCCGGCGGTACTCCGACGGCGGCTCCCCGACGATCTGCCGGAACGTGCGGCTGAACGTGCCCAGGCTGGCGAAGCCGACCGCGTAGCAGACGTCGGTGACGTCCCGGTCGGTGTGCAGCAGCAGGTACATGGCCCGCTCCACCCGCCGCCGCTGGAGGTAGCGGTGCGGGGTCTCGCCAAAGGTCGCCCGGAAGGTGCGGATGAAGTGCGCCTCGGAGACGTACGCGATGCGGGCCAGGGCGGGGATGTCCAGCGGCTGGTCGTACGCGCGGTCCATCGCGTCCCGGGCGCGCAGCATGGCCCGGTTCGACTCCTCCGTCGCCCTGCTCACGTGACCAGCATAGGCACCGGCCACAGGCCCGACGGCGACCCGCCGCCCCGCCGGTTCGCGTACCGCGGGAACTGCCTCGATCCGTGACGGTGCGTGCCGTAGATGACGGGGTCCAGGCCCTCTGCGTGCGAGAATGGAATCCGCAGTGAGCAGGAGGGGAGCCGGGTGCAATGTCGAGCAACGCCGAGAGTGTGCCCAAGTGGCCGACTGCTGAACACGTACCGGCAACGGAACTGGCGCGTCGTCAGGGTGTCCGACCGGTCGCTTCCATCGACGACCTCGCACGGCCGGGCCTGTTCGAGTCCGACGACGAGCTGGACGACTTCCTCGCCGACCTCTACGCCTCCCGGCGGGCCGGCGCCGCGTGAGCCTGGTGGTCCTGGACACCGACGTCGCGTCGGCCATCCTGCGCGGTCGGCTGCACGACCGGCTCCGTGCCCGGCTGACCGGTAAGACCCTGTGCATCACCTTCGTCACGCTTGGGGAGCTGACCAAGTGGACCGCGCTGCGGAGCTGGGGGCCACGCAAGCTGGCTGACCTCGCGCAGTGGCGCTCCGGCGTCGTGCTGCTGCCCTTCGACGAGGCGGTGGCGACGACCTGGGGGCATCTCCAGGCGCGGGCACAGCATCGCGGGCGGCCCCGGCCGACGAACGACTCCTGGATCGCGGCATGCTGCCTCGTCGACCGGCTACCGCTGGCGACCTTCAACGGCAAGGACTACGCCGACTTCGCCGAGTACGACGGTCTCCGCCTCTTCGACGTCTCCTAGCTTCCGGTAACCGGGCTGTCTGATGAAATTTGGAGCCCCCGGCCGGGATCGAACCGGCGACATCTCGCTTACAAGGCGAGTGCTCTGGCCAGCTGAGCTACAGGGGCGTGTGGTGCCGACGCCAGCATAGCGACTGACGTCCGGATTTCCGCCGCGGCAGGCCCCCCGACCACCGGAAACGTCTCCGCCCCCCTGCGGCGGACCGACATTGACGGTCGATTGATGTCCGCCCGTGCCCGAGTGACCGGAATGTCTATGCGGTCCGTCCCATCCCGTGCGCCCCGCCTTGGCAGGTGACGGAAAGCCGTTTACCGTGCAGTGACACGGACGACATCTCGATCACCGAGAGGCCGCCCGTGGGCCGGCGCGTCCCGTGCCGGCCGCTCCTTCACTCGGATCGTCCGGCACGTTCCTGCCGGTGAAAGGAAGCACCCCACCATGGCTACGGTCACCTACTCCAAGGCGTCCCGGATCTACCCGGGCACGGAGCGTCCCGCCGTCAACCAGCTCGACCTGGAGATCGGCGACGGCGAGTTCCTCGTCCTGGTCGGCCCCTCCGGTTGCGGCAAGTCCACCAGCCTGCGCATGCTCGCCGGCCTCGAGGACGTCGACCAGGGCTCGATCCACATCGACGACCGGGACGTCACCCACCTGCCGCCGAAGGCCCGCGACATCGCGATGGTCTTCCAGAACTACGCTCTCTACCCGCACATGACGGTGTACGAGAACATGGCGTTCGCGCTCAAGCTGCGCAAGACCTCGAAGGCCGAGATCGACCGGCGGGTCAAGGAGGCGGCGGCGCTGCTCCAGCTGGAGGAGTACCTGGGCCGCAAGCCGAAGGCCCTCTCCGGCGGTCAGCGCCAGCGGGTGGCCATGGGCCGGGCGATCGTCCGCGAGCCGCAGGTCTTCCTCATGGACGAGCCGCTGTCGAACCTCGACGCGAAGCTGCGTGTGCAGACCCGTACCCAGATCGCGTCGCTCCAGGCGAAGCTGGGCGTCACCACCGTCTATGTCACCCACGACCAGGTCGAGGCCATGACCATGGGTCACCGGGTGGCGGTCATGCTCGACGGCGTGCTCCAGCAGGTGGACACCCCGCGGGCGCTCTACGACACCCCGGCCAACGTCTTCGTCGCCGGCTTCATGGGCTCCCCCGCCATGAACATCAAGACCGTGCCGCTGAACGAGCGGGGCGCCGCCTTCGCCGACCTGCAGATCCCGCTCACCCGTGAGCAGGTCGAGGCGGCCCGCGCCGACGGCGGCGACAACAAGGTGACCGTCGGCTTCCGCCCCGAGGACTGCGACCTGGTCAGCCCGACCGAGGGCGGCATGCCCGTCGTCGTCGAGCTGGTCGAGGACCTCGGCTCGGACGCCAACATCTACGGCCACGCCGCGCTCGAGGGCAGCAACGAGCGCTTCGTGGTCCGCACCGACCGGCGCACCATGCCGAACATGGGCGACACCGTGTTCGTCAAGCCGCGCGAGGGCCGCAGCCACGTCTTCAACGCGAGCACCGGCAACCGCATCTGACGTACGACGAGATGGGGGTGCCCGCCGACCGGCGGGTGCCCCCATCGTCGTCTCCGGGCTGAGGGCCCCCGGACAGGCGAAGGGGCGGCCCGCCATCGGCGGACCGCCCCTTCTCCGTGTCTGCGGATCAGCCCTCGGCGGCCCGGCGGCGCGCCACCTCGGCGAGGGTGACGGCCGCGGCGACGCTGGCGTTGAGCGACTCGACGTCGGAGACCATCGGGATGCTGACCGTCAGGTCGCAGGTCTCGCCGACCAGCCGGGAGAGCCCCCGGCCCTCGGAGCCGACCACCACGACCAGCGGGCCGACGGCGGCCTCCAGGTCGTAGAGGTCGGTCTCGCCGTCGGCGTCCAGGCCCACCACGAGGAAGCCGGCGTCCTGACAGGCTTTCAGCGACCGGGTGAGGTTCGTCACCTGGGCGACCGGTACCCGCGCCGCCGCACCGGCGCTGGTCCGCCAGGCGGTCGCGGTGATCCCGGCAGCCCGCCGCTCCGGTACGAAGACACCCTGCACGCCGAAGGCGGCGGCGGACCGGATCACCGCGCCGAGGTTGCGCGGGTCGGTCACCCCGTCCAGCGCCACCAGCAGCGGGGCGGTCTGCTCCAGCGCCGCCGCGACGAGGTCCTCGAAGGGCTCGTAAGCGAACGCCGGCACCTGGAGCCCGATGCCCTGGTGCAGCACGCCGCCGGTCATCCGGTCCAGCTCGGCCCGGCTGATCTCCAGGATCGCGATGCCCCGGTCGGCGGCCGTCCGGACGATCTCGTTGACCCGGTCGTCGGCGTCGATGCCCTGCGCGGTGTAGAGCGCGGTCGCCGGCACCTGGGCGCGCAGCGACTCCAGCACCGGGTTGCGGCCGACCAGCAGCTCCGGCGTGTCCTTGGACGGGTTGGACTTGCGGCCCGGCGCGACCCGGGGGCCGCCGCGACCGGTGGGCCTGGCGCCCCGACCGCCCGTACCGCGCCCGCCCGTGCCGCGCCCGCCCGTGGTCGGCACGCCCCGGCCACCGCCCTTGCCCCAGGTGGTGTCCTTGCTGCCCGGCTGGCCGATCTTGGGGGCGCGCCCCTCCTCGGCCGCTGCCCGGCGCTCCTTGTCCTGCTTCCAGGCGGTGCGCTGGGGCAGCTTCTCGGTGCCCGAGTACGCCTTGTGCCAGGGCCGCTCGTCGGCGGGCAGGGTCCTGCCCCGCCCGGCGAGGCTGTCCTTGTTCTTGCCACCGGAGCCCTTCGGGGCTCCCGCCTTCGGCGTCAGACGCCGGCCACGGCGCTGCGAGTTGCCGGCCATCAGTCCTGCTCTCCAATAGTCCAACGGGGGCCCTGGGGGGTGTCCTCGACCACCACGCCGGCCTGCTTGAGCTGGTCACGTACGGCGTCCGCGGCGGCCCAGTCCTTGCGACCGCGGGCCTGTGCGCGCTGCTCCAGGGCCAGCGCGACCAGCGAGTCCACCACGCCGCGCAGGTCGTCCGTGCGGCCGCCACCGGTCCACACCGGGTCGAGGGGGTCGACCCCGAGGATATCCAGCATGGCGCGCGCGGAGGCCAGCGCCGTGCGGACGGTCACATCGTCGCCGCCGGTCAGCGCGGTGTTGCCGTCGCGGACCACCTCGTGCAGGACGGCGAACGCGGCGGAGGTGTTCAGGTCGTCGTCCATGGCCGCCGCGAACGCGCCCGGCAGCTCGCCGAGCTGGCCGGCGCCGACGCGCTCGACGGCCCGCTGCACGAAGCCCTCGATCCGGCGGTACGCGACGGCGGCCTCGCGCAGCGCGTCCTCCGAGTAGTCGATCCGGGACCGGTAGTGCGCGGCGGCGTAGTAGTAACGCAGCTCCACCGGGCGCACCCCGAGCGAGCCGACGTACGTCAGGTCGAGGGCGTTGCCGAGCGACTTGCCCATCTTGGCGCCGCCGATGCTGAGCAGCCCGTGGTGCACCCAGTAGCGGGCGAACGGCAGCCCGGCGGCCTGCGACTGGGCGATCTCGTTCTCGTGGTGGGGGAAGGTGAGGTCCAGTCCGCCGCCGTGGATGTCGAACTCGGCCCCGAGGTAGCGCCGGCACATCGCCGAGCACTCGATGTGCCAGCCCGGCCGGCCCCGCCCCCACGGCGACGGCCAGTAGGCGTCCGCCGGCTCGTCGGGCTTGGCGCCCTTCCAGAGCGCGAAGTCGCGCGGGTCGCGCTTGCCCCGGTCGGGCGCGTCCCCGGCCGACTGCATCGCGTCCGGCGACTGCCCCGACAGGGAGCCGTAGGCCGGCCAGGAGCAGACGTCGAAGTAGACGTCGCCGGAGTCGTCGGTGGCCGGGTAGGCGTGCCCGTCGGCGATGAGCTTGGCGATCAGCTCGTGCATCTCCGGGATGTGCCCGGTGGCCCGCGGCTCGTACGTCGGGGGCAGCACGTTGAGCGCCCGGTAGGACTCGGCCAGGACCAGCTCGTTGGCGTACGCGATCGACCAGAAGGGCTGGCCCCGCTCCATCGCCTTGACCAGGATCTTGTCGTCGATGTCGGTCACGTTGCGGATGAAGGTGACCTCGTAGCCGGCGGCGAGCAGCCAGCGGCGCAGCACGTCGTAGTTGACGCCGGAGCGAAGGTGGCCGATGTGCGGCGGGGCCTGGAGGGTGAGACCACACAGGTAGACCCCCACCTTGCCGGCTTCCCGCGGGACGAAGTCCCGCACCGATCGGGTGGCGGTGTCATACAGGCGTAGCGTCACCGTACAAGGGTAGCCGTCCCCGCATTCCTGGGTTGTCCGGAGCCGGGTCGTACGCTGCTGGGCGTGGAGACGACGGCGCGGGGCGGGGAGACGGCGCAGACGTTGGACCGGGGACTGCGACTGCTGCACCTGGTCGCCGACGCGCCGGGCGGGCTGACCGTCACCGAGGCGGCGAACCGGTTGGGCGTCGGCCGGGCGGCGGTGTACCGGCTGGTCGGCGCGCTCGCCGCGCACGGCATGCTGCGCCGCGACGGCGAGGGCCGGCTGCGTCTCGGCGCCGGGGTGCTGCACCTGGCCCGGCGGGCCCAGCCGCTGCTCGCCGAGGGGGCGCTGCCCGCGTTGCGCCGCCTCGCGGAGCAGGCCGGCGCGACCGCCCACCTGACGGTGGTCGAGGGCGGCGAGGGGGTCGCGCTCGTCGTGGTCGAGCCGAGCTGGACGTCGTTCCACGTCGCGTACCGGACGGGGGCGCGGCACCCGCTGGAGCGCGGGGCGGCCGGGCGGGCCATCCTCGCCGGCCGGGCGGGCGCCGCCGGCCCGGTGAGCACCGCCGGGGAACTGCAATCCGGGGCGTACGGCGTGGCCGCCCCGGTGCTCGGCGTGCCGGGCCTGGAGGCGAGCGTCGGGGTGGTGGCGCTGGCCCCGCTGGACGCCGAGGTGGTCGGCGCGCAGGTCCTCGCTGCCGCCACCGCCATCGCCACCGCCCTCTCCTGAGCCGCCGCCCTGTTCGGAGTCGCGCCCCTTTCCGAGTGACCGCCCGCCCTCGGGCGCCAGCGGTGCTCTACCACATCCGTGCCCCGCCGTGCCGGTTGTCCACAGTCGGCGTTCCTCGGGGCTGCCCCGGTTGTCCACAGGGCTGTCGGGCGGGGCAGGACGGCGGGCACGCTGCCCACATGCCACCTCCACCGCACCGGCCCGGCGTACTGGCCTGGCAGGTCTTCCGCGGCTCAGACGCGATCCGACAGGGACTGGTCACCGAGCACCAACTGCGCAGCTCGGCCTGGCTTCGTTTGCGCCACGACGTCTACGCCGACGCCCGGCTGGACCGGGACCACGCCCTCGCCTGCCGGGCCGCCGCCCTGCGGCTGCCGCCCGAGGCGGTCGTCGCCGGCCCTTCGGCGGCCTACCTGCACGGCGTCGAGCACGCCGCCTCCTTCGCCGACGACGTGCACGTCCTCGTCCCCAGGGCGATGCGCCTCGGCCCGCAGCGGGGCCTGCGCGTGCACTCCATGGGCCCGGCCACGTCGCCGTCGTACGCGTCCGCCCAGTCCCGGAAGACGGGCTGCGGTCCGGGCCCGGCGGTCCGCCCGACCTCGGACGGCCGGCACACCGCGGTCCTCCCGTCCCCGGGCGGCCTGCGGGTGGCGGACCTGCGGACCGCCGGTGTGCCGGTGGCTACGGACCCGACCTCGGCGGCGTGGGAGACGGCGGTCTGGTTGGAGCCGCTCCGTGCGGTCGGCATCGTCGACTCGCTGCTCCGACAGGGTTCGACCAGCCGCGAGGCCCTCGCCGACGTCGCCGACCGCAACGCCGAGCGGCCCGGCGGCCGCCGGGCGCGCTGGGTGTTCGGGTTGGCGGATCCGGGCGCCCGGTCGCCGGCCGAGTCCGAGCTGCGGGTGCGGCTGGTGCTGGCCGGGCTGCCGCGCCCCGCCGCCCGGCACCCCGTCCGGGTCGCCTCCGGGCTGGTGCTGCACGCCGACCTGGCGTGGCCGGCGTACCGCGTCGCCGTCGCCCAGGACGGGCAGCACGCCGAGGCGGGCGGCGGGCACCTCGACCGGATCGCCACACTGGCCGGTGCCGGCTGGCTCGTGCTGCCCGTGACCGGCAGGCGACTGCGTCAGGACTTCCCCGGTGTCCTGCGCGAGGTTCGCGCCGCGCTCGGGGCCCGGGGCTGGCGCCAGTGACCGGGGCGCTCCCGCCACCGTCGGGCGGGTCGGTTGCCCACCGCCGGACATGCGAGGGGCCCGGCCGAACGAGTCGGCCGGGCCCCTGCCGTCCTGCCCTACGGGCGGGCGTTGGGCTTGAGCGGGGTCTTCACCGCCGCGTACGCGTCGACGATGCCGTAACCGTAGAAGCCGTTGAAGTTCAGCCCACCGGCGCAGTAGGCGTCGAACTCGGCGTCCCGGCCCTCGTTGGCGTACGACTGCAGGCGCGGCTCCGGGCAGGCGTGCTCGGCCGCCGTCCGGTAGAGGTGCTGCTCCACCAGCTTGGGCGCCATGCCGAAGCCGCCGTGCCGCTCCTTCTTGCCGTGCTTGCTGACGATCAGCGCGGCGACGCCGGAGGCGTGCGGGGCCGCCATGGAGGTGCCCTGCAGGTAGGTGTAGTACCCGCACTCACCGTTGGCCTTGCACTGCTTGAAGACCGTCTCCTCGAACCCGGCGACGATGTTGCCGTTCGCGTCGACCGAGCCCTCCTCCTGGAGCACCTTCTTCGGGTACGTCGAGAGGATCATGTTGGCGTCGGTACGGAAGGTGTCCGTGCCGAAGCCGTCACGGAACCAGCCACCGGGGGCCGCCACGGCGGTCTGCTCGGTGCCGTAGTTCGAGAAGTCCGACTTCTTGCCCGACGGCCCGACCGCCGACACGCTGATCACGTTGGGGCCCTCGGTGGGCAGGTCCCAGCAGCTGTCGTTGTCGATCTCGCGCGGGTAGGGCGCGGTGTCGCCGTAGTCCGGGCTCGACACGTCGGTACGCGGGGCGCCCAGGTCCTCGTGGTTGTTGCCCAGCGCGCCGACCAGCGTGACGCCCCGGTCGTGGGCGAAGTTCAGCGCCCGCTTCATGGCCTTGATGGTGGCCCGCTGCTCGGCCTGGTCCTCGGGGGAGTCGGCCGGGTTGGCGGTGCAGTTGTAGAGCCAGGGGTCGACGTAGAAGGACATGTTGACCACGTCCAGGCCGACCTTGCCGGCGTGCAGCAGGCTGTTGACCACCGGCTCCAGGAAGAAGTAGCCGGAGTCCTGGCCGCCCTTGAGCTCGACCAGGGAGATGTTCGGGGCGACGCCGGAGAGGCCGAAGCCGTTGGCGGCGGCGCCGATCGTGCCGGCCACGTGGGTGCCGTGCCCGCCGTCGTCGGTGCCGACCGGGTCGAGGCAGCTCGCCACCTCGCACGGGCCGTCGACGTCCACCATGTCCGGGGCGAAGTTGCGGGACAGCGCCCAGTTGAAGTTCGGCGCGATGTCGGGGTTGCTGGCGTCGACGCCGGTGTCCAGCACGCCGACGGTGACCCGGCGGTCGCCCGGCTCGACCTTGCGGGCCTGGTCCGCCCGGATCATCTCCAGGCCCCAGAGCTTGTCGTCCAGCGGATCCATCTTCTTGCCACGCTTGGCGCCCGCGCCCTTGGCCGCGGCGGCGGCCAGCAGGTGCTCCTGCTCGACCCGGTCCAGCTTGGGCTTGCGGCCGATGGCCTTCTGCTCGGTGGCGCCGATCAGCGCGGTCGCGGCGGTTGCCTTCGCCGCGAAGTCGGCCCGGTCGCTGGTCACCCGGAACATGCCGACGTCGTCGGAGCGGGAGACCACCGTGCCGCCGGCCGACCGGATGGCGGCGACCGCGGCGTCCGCCGAGACGCCGTCCTCGGCGACGACGGTGAAGGTACGGGCACTGCTCGGCTCGGCGCTGGCCGGCACGCTCATGCCTGTCACCGCAAGTGCCAGCACCGTCGCGGACGCGACGGCACCGGCGGTGAAGCGCTTGCTCACCACATCGGATCCTCTCGTTGAGGGACGTGGCAGCCATCAGACAACACCGCGGCACTTTCCGCCATAGCAACGTCGGCTATCGCGCGAATCTGGCTTTCATCCGTGGTGGGCGCCGTCGGGCGGCCCGGTCGAGTCACGGCAGGGCGGGCTCGGCGGCCTGCGGCCGTGGGTCGTCGGCACGGGGAGCGCGCAGCTCGTCGACGCGTACCAGGGCGACACCGGCGACGATCAGAGCGCCGCCGAGCAGTTGCACCACGGTGGGCAGTTCACCCAGCACCAGCCAGGCGATCAGCACGGCGAACATCACCTCGGTCAGCCCGACGAACGACGACAGCCGGGCGCCGAGGACCCGGGTGCCGGCGATCCCGGCGAGGTACGCGACGACGGCGGCGACCAGCGACAGGCCGATCACCGGCACCAGCCAACTGGTGCGCTGCCCGGCGAAGGTGACCTCGCCGAGGGACACCCGCAGCGGCAGCGCGCCGGCGGCGCCGAGCAGCAGCAGGACGGCGGCCCCGACGGCCATGCCGCCGCTGGCCATGGCCACCGAGGGCAGCTCCTCGTCGACCCGCCCCGCGAGCACGAAGTAGCCGGCGAGGCCGACCGCCGCCCCGAGCCCCCAGAGCACGCCCACCGGGTCGAGCCCGCCGGCGCCGGTCAGGTCCAGGACGAAGAACAGGCCGGCGAGGGCCGCCACCGAGCCGACGACGGTCAGCCGGCGGGGACGCTGCCGGTGGACCAGCCACATCCAGCCCACCACCAGGACGATCCCGAGGTACTCCAGCAGCAGCGCGACGCCGACCGGCAGGTAGCGGACCGCGTTGAAGAAGCAGACCTGGGCCGTGGCGACCCCGAGCAGCCCGAACACGCCGATCGCGGCGAGATTGCGGCGCAGCACGCCCCACCTGCCGCGCAGGGACAGCACGGCCGGGACCGCCACGACCAGCGCGGCGACGCCGACCCGGGCGGCCACGGCGGCTTCGGCCGACCAGCCGGCGTCGATGAGGGACCGGGCGAACGTGCCGGACGTGGCGAAGGTGACGGCGGAGAGCAGGGCAAGGCCGAGGCCGAGCCCGGCGGCGGGTGGTTGACGCATCGATCCGCTCCCACTGTCACGAGTAAACTGCCACTATGCTCATGACGCTAGGCGGACACCGCGACAGGAGTCAAGTTGCTCTTCACCCATGACACGGAATGCTCCCTGACTGCCATGGCCGCGCTGGTCAACACCGACGGCCGCGCCGGTGAGGGCCTGCCCGACGTCGCCGCCCTGGATGCGTTCTTCGTCGCCCACACCTACAGCGGGCGGCACGAGCACAGCGAGGACGAACTGCGGGCGGTACGCGACCTCCGACCCCGGCTGCGCCTCGTCTGGTACGCCGACACCGAGGGGATCGTCGCCATCGTCAACGGGCTGCTGCGCGAGAACGACGCGTTGCCTCAGCTCATCACGCACGACGACGAGCCGTACCACATCCACGCCGTGCCGCGTGACGCGCCGCTGGCGACCCGGATGGCCGTCGAGGCCGCGATGGCGCTGGCGGATCTCGTACGCACCGGCGAGCTGCGCCGGCTGCGGATCTGCGACCACCCGGACTGCGAGAACGTGCTGGTCGACCTGTCGAAGAACCGGTCCCGACGGTTCTGCGACGCGGGCTGCGGCAACCGCGCCGCCGTCACCGCCTACCGCGCCCGCAAGACCGCCAGCCGGCACTGAGCCGACCACGCGCACCGCCGGCACTGCGCCCCCCGGCGCCCACCGGAAGTGTTTCCATGCCCTGTCGAGCTGCCCCATCTGTGCGACCGGGCGGACCTGGCGCCACTCTGGTCGGTGCGGACACCGGCCGTCGCGCGCCACCAAGGCGTAAGACGGACAACTGGTCCTATGCACGGGGCAGCTCGACAGTGATGCGACGCCCAGCCTCAGGCCGAGCCGAGCCGAGCCAAACCGAGCCAGGCCAGGCCGAGCCAGGCCGAGCCAGGCCGAGCCAGGCCGAGCCAGGCCGAGCCAGCCGGGCCGGGTTCAGGGGTGGGTCATCCGGAGCAGGTCGAGTGCCTCGTCGAGCTGGGTCTCGCTGAGCTTGCCCGAGTCGACGTGCCCCCGGGAGACGACCACCTCGCGGATCGATACCTGCTTGGCCAGCGCCTCCTTGGCGATGGAGGCGGCCTCGTCGTACCCGAGGTAACGGTTGAGCGGGGTGACGATCGACGGCGAGCCCTCCGCGTACGCCAGGCAGACCTCGGCGTCCGCGACCAGGCCGACCACCAGTCGGTCGGCGAAGAGCCGGCTCGACGCGGCGAGCAGGCGGACCGACTCCAGCAGGTTGCGGCCCATCACGGGGAGCATGACGTTCAGTTCGAAGTCGCCCTGGGAGCCGGCGAACCCGACGGCGGCGTCGTTGCCGATCACCTGGGCACAGACCTGCCGCACCGCCTCCGCGACCACCGGGTTGACCTTGCCGGGCATGATCGACGAGCCGGGCTGGAGGTCGGGGATGCGCAGCTCGCGCAGCCCGGCGCGGGGGCCGGAGCCCATCCAGCGGATGTCGTTGGCGATCTTGTAGAGACCGATGGCGACCGTACGCAGCTGCCCGGAGGTCTCCACCAGCGCGTCCCGGGCGCCCTGCGCCTCGAAGTGGTTGCGCGCCTCGGTCAGCGGCAGCCCGGTCGAGCCACGCAGCTTCTCGATGACCTTCGCCGCGAAGCCGAGCGGGGTGTTGATGCCGGTGCCCACCGCCGTGCCGCCCAGCGGCAGCTCGGCCAGCCGGGGCAGCGCCCCCTCCAGCCGCTCGATGCCGTAGCGGACCTGGGCGGCGTACCCGCCGAACTCCTGCCCGAGGGTGACCGGGGTGGCGTCCATCAGGTGCGTACGCCCGGCCTTCACCACGGTCTCGAACTCCGCCGCCTTGCCCTCCAGCGCCTCCGCCAGGTGGGCCAGCGCGGGCAGCAGGTCCCGCGCGACCGCCTCGGTGGCGGCCAGGTGGATCGAGGACGGGAAGACGTCGTTGCTGGACTGGGAGGCGTTCACGTCGTCGTTCGGGTGCACGTCCCGGCCCAGCTCCCGGCTGGCCAGCGTGGCGATGACCTCGTTGGTGTTCATGTTCGACGACGTGCCGGACCCGGTCTGGAACACGTCGATCGGGAACTGGTCGTCGTAGCCGCCGTCGGCCACGTGCGCGGCGGCGGCGGCGATGGCCGCGGCCACGTTCGCGTCGATCACGCCCAGCTCGCCGTTGACCTCGGCCGCCGCCCCCTTGATCTGGGCCAGCGCCCGGATCTGGGCCGGCTCGATGCCCCGGCCGGAGATCGGGAAGTTCTGCACCGCGCGCTGGGTCTGCGCCCGCCACAGCGCCTCGGCGGGCACCTCCACCTCGCCCATCGAGTCGCGTTCGATCCGGTAACCCGTCGCCTCTGGAGTCGTCACGCGTACCATCCTGCCGCGCCGCGCGCCGACGTGCAGATGATCGCGGCGAGCCGGGTCAGCGCAGCTCGGCCAGCAGCCGGGAAACCTCGTGCCGCTCCGGCGCCTCCATCTGCCGGTACAAGGCGAGCGCCCGGGTCCAGTGCGACCGGGCCGCAACCGGGTCGTCCGCCCGCAGGCAGCGGGCGATCCCGTCCAACGCCCGGGCCTGCTCGTACCGGGCGTTGAGCGCGGTGGCGTCGCGCAGCACGCGGTGGTGCAGGTCCAGCGCGCTGGGCAGATCGCCCTGGTGGAGGAGGGCACGGGCCAGCAGGTTGCGCGAGGCGCACTGGCCGATCCGATCCCCCGCCTCACTGATGGCGATCAGCGCCTCCCGATGCAGGGCGGCGGCCTCGTGGGGCCGCCCCGCCCGGCGTTCCATCACGCCGATCTCGTTGAGCACCTCGCCCTCGCCGAACCGGTTGCCGGATCGACGCTTCAGCGTCAGCGCGACCCGCAGCAGCCGGCGAGCCGGTTCGACGTCACCCATCCGGTGCCGGATGACCCCGATGTGCCCCAGCGCGTTCTCCAGGTGGCGAGGGTCGTCGACCTGGCGGGCCAGCAGGAGATGCCGTCTGCTCGTACGCAGGGCCTCGTCGTAGCGGCCCCAGTTCAGCAGGGTGTAGGAGAGGTTGTTGAGCAGGTTGGCCAGCTCCCCGAACTCGCCAGGTCCACGCATCAGCTCCAGCGCGGCGTCGAAGCACTCCCTGCCCCGCCGGTACTCGCCGACGGCCCCGTACAGACCCCCGAGGTTCCACAGCGTGTTCCACAGCTCGCGCCAGAGCCCGAGGCGCCGCCGCAGGTCGACCGACACCTCCATCAGCCGGATCGCCTCGGGGAACCGGGCCAACCGGTAGAACGCGGAGGAGAGATAGTTCAGCATCGTCGCGACTGCCGCGTCGTCGCCCAGTCGCTCCGCGGCCCGCAGCCCGATGGTGTGCTGCTCGATCAGCTCGTCCAGGTGGCCACCGTCGAAGTGGGAGCGCCAGCACGCGCGGGCCAGTTGCCAGCACTGCCGGGGATGGCCCTCCGCCTCGGCCAGCCGGACCAGAGCGGTCAACGCCGCCCGGTTCTCCTCGAACCAGGCGGCCCCCTGCTCGGCCGACGCGGCGACCAGCTCGGGCCGGGCGGGCTCGGGCAGGGTGAAGAGCCCCCGGCTGCCCGCCGACCCGGTGCGGTCGCCGATGGCCGCCGCCACGTACAGGTGGTGGTCGAGCAGGCGTTCCAGGCCACCGCTGCGCTCCGCGGCCTGGTCCGGTTCGGCCAGCAGCTGCCGGGCGTACTCGCGGACCAGGTCGTGCAGGCTGAACCGGCCCGGCTCGGGTTCGTCGGCCAGGTTCGCGTCCACCAGCTCGTCCAGCAGATCCTGCGTCTCACGGATCGGAAGATCGACCAACGCGGCGGCGACCTGTCCGTCGAACCGGACGCCGGGATGCAACCCGAGGAGTCGGAACAGCCGCTGCGCGGCCGGAGAGACCTGGGCGTACGACAGGGCGAAGGCGTCGCCCACCGAGCGCTGCCCCGCCACGAACTCGGCCAGCGGGCTGGGGGCAGCGGCCAGGCGGTCCACCAGGTCCGTGATCCGCCACCGTGGCCGGTGGGCCAGCCGGGCGCCGGCCAGCCGGATGGCCAGCGGCAGGTAGCCGCACCGCCGGACGACCTCGACGGCCGCCTCGGGCTCGTCGGCGACCCGATTCCCGCCCGCCACCCGGCCCAGCAGCTCGACCGCGTCGTCCGCGTCCAGCACCGGCAACGAGCAGGGCCGCCCCTCGTCCAGGCCGACCAGCCTGCGACGACTGGTGACGATGGTCAGACAGTGGGGACCGTTGGGCAGCAGCGACGCCGCCTGGTCGGCGCTGGCCGCGTTGTCCAGGAGCACCAGCGCCCGGCGGCCGGCCAGCTCGGTACGCCACAGCGCGAGCCGGTCGTCCGGGTCCAGCGGAATCCGCTCCGCGGGCACGCCGAGCTGCCGCAGCAGTGTGGCCAGCGCGGCGGCCGGAGCCAGCGGCGTCCGCTCGCTGTGGCCGTGCAGGTCGATGAAGAGCTGTCCGTCCGGAAAGCGCTCCGCCAGCCGGTTGGCCAGGTGGACGGCGAGGGTGGTCTTGCCGCTGCCCGCCATCCCGTCGATCAGGAGGACCGGGACGTGGTCCTCCTCGATCTCCTTGAGCAACCGGATGATCGTCTGCTGATGCCCGGTGAAGTCGCTGATCGCCCGGGGCAGGCAGCGAACCGGGACCGACGGCGACCGGTCCGCCACGGCAAGCGCCAGATCGCCGGCGAGGACCCGCTGGTGCAGCGCCTGCAACGCGGGGCCCGGCTCGATGCCCAGTTCCTCGGCGTGGATCCGTCGCCCGTCCCGGTAGACGGTGAGGGCGTCGGCCTGCCGGCCGACGGCGGAGAGGGCGAGCATCAGCTGGGCGCGCAGCCGCTCCCGCAGCGGGTTCCGTTCGACGCTCTCGGTCAGCTCGTCGAGCAGCCCGGCGGCGTTGCCGAGACGAAGCTCGAGGTCGACACGTTCCTCCAGCACCGCCAGCCGCTGCTCGTCGAGGGTCTGCGCCCGGCGGCGTACGCTCCGGCTCGCGATTCCGCTCAGCGCCGGGCCGCGCCAGAGCGCCAGCGCGGCGCGGAAGTGCCGACTGGCCTCGACGAGCTGGTTGGCGGCGCGGGCGGCGCGGGCGGCCTCGACCTCGTGAGCGAAGACCTTGACGTCCAGGTCCGTGGTCTCGACCCGGATCCCGTAGCCGACCGGGTCGGTCACGATGATCTCGGTCGGCGGGCCGTGGCCGGCGAGGCGGCTTCGCAGTCGCGAGACGCAGATCTGCAACTGGGTGCGGGCGGTGGCCGGAGGTCGCTCCTCCCAGACGGCGTCGATCAACTCGTCGAAGGGCACGACGTCACCGGCCCGCAACAGCAGCATGGCGAGGACGACCCGGTCGCGACCTGCGGTGACGGTGGCGTCCCCACCGCCGACGCGCAGAGGCCCCAAGATCCCGAACCGCATCTGCCCCCTCGCCCGATCTGGCGCAACTTCCACAGGGTAGCCCGGCGGTCACGGACCGCCGGGCGGAGCCGATAGCGATCCGATAGCGGATCGACAGCCCTCGCGTCGACACTTGTCAGCGGGTTGCCGTCGACGGCAACCGACGGGGGCGGTGCGCCCGCCTACTCCTCAGGGGCGGGCGCACCGACGTCGCTCGAAAGTGGAGCGCGTTCCCCATGGTCACCCACCTAGGATCGTGGGATCGGCTCCACTCCCATCGGAGGGTCTTTCACCTTGCACGAAGAACGGGGTTCCACCGGCGTGCCCGCCGTACGCCGCACGCGCGCTCCGCGCCGGCTCCTGGCCACCGGCCTCGCCGCCCTGCTCACCGCCGCCAGCGTCCTGGTCGTTACCGCCGCGCCGGCAACCGCCGGGCCGAGCCGGTTCATCCTGCCGACCAGCGGCAGTTGGACCGACGCCCGCCAGCCGTCGACCGCTTCCCCCGAGACCGACGGCACCGTGCCGGTCGGCACCTGGAAGTCCGGCGACGACAAACACACCTCGCGGGCCTACTTCACCTACGACCTCTCTCCGTTCCAGGGCAAGCGCATCATCCGTGCCCTCGGTGTCACCGAGGAGACGGCGGTCAACGACTGCTCGAAGCCACGGGAGATCGAGCTGTGGCGCACCGACGTACCGACCAGCGCACCGACCTGGAAGACGTCACCCACAGTCCGAGAGAAGATCGCTGACATCGCGCCGACCGCTCCTTGCCAGGGACAGCTGGAAGTGCTGCTCACCGAGGCGGTGCAGCAGGCGGTCGAGGCCGGACAGACCTCGATCACCTTCATGACGCGGATCGCCGGCAACCACGAGAGCAAGCTGCCCTACGGTCGCTGGATCAGGGAACTCGGCATCTCCATCGACGCGAACACGCCGCCGGACGTACCGACCGAGCTGGGAATCAACGGGTACCCCTACGCCTGCGAGTCGCAGATCGGCACGACCACGCCGTACCTGGCGGTGAAGGTCACCGACCCGGACGCGGGACCGTCGAACACCGAGCCGGTGACCGCCACCTTCGCCTGGTGGCCGGTGGACGACCCCACCATGCGGACCGAGTGGACATCCCCGGCCAAGGCCGCCGGGTCGATCTTCCGGTACGACGTTCCGGCCGATCAGATGGCCGACGGGAGGTACGCCTTCGCCGTCCGCGCCACGGACGGGGTCGGCAACACCTCCGCCTGGTCGGCGGAGTGCCGGTTCACCGTCGACACCACCAGCCCCACCCCGCCGACGGTCAGCTCCACGGACTACCCGGCCGACGACGGCTGGTACGGCGGTCCCGGCGTCCCGGGCCAGTTCACCTTCTCGGCCGGCGGCGACACCGACGCGGTGAAGTTCCGCTACAGCCTGTCCGGGCAGCCGACGACCGAGGTGGCGGCCGACGCGCCGGGCGGCTCGGCGACCGTCACCATCACCCCGGACCGGGACGGACCCAGGACGCTCAGCGTCGAGGCGATGGACCTCGCGGGCAACCGCTCCCCCGCCACGAGCTACGTGTTCCGGGTGCGCACCACCAGCCCGACGATCACCGACGCCAACCCGACGGCCGGGTACGGCCAGCCGCGCACCCTGACGTTCGCGCCCCGCATGGAGGACGTCGTCGAGTACACGTACCGGCTCGACGACGGGCCGGAGCAGACCGTGGCGGCGGCCGCCGACGGCACTGCCACGGTCACGATCACGCCGGCGAAGCCGGGCTACACCACGGTGTACGTGCGCAGCCGGACGGCCGGTGACCTGCCGTCCGGCGAGGGCAGCTACCGGTTCCACCTGGCGACCAAGCCCACGGTCAGCTCGGTCGAGTACCCGATCAACAAGTTCCAGGGGGCGGTCGCCGGCACGCCGGGGACGTTCGTCTTCCAGGCCGGCATGCCCGGGGTGACGGAGTTCGTCTACTCCCTCGACGGTCAGCCGGCGCAGACGGTCGCGGCGGGCGCCGACGGGTCGGCGTCGGTGGCTTACACCCCCATGACCGCCGGAATCCGCCGGGTCACCGTCTACACGCGGACCGGCGACGGGACCGTGTCGGAGACCTTCAGCGGCACGTTCTACGTCAGCCGGGCGAGCTGACGTAGGAAGACGACGAGGGGCGCCGGGCCACTGCTCGGCGCCCCTTCGCGTACGCGTGGATCAGCGGCGACCGACGGTCAGCACCGGCTTGGTGACCTCGGCGAAGAAGTCGTTGCCCTTGTCGTCGACCACGATGAAGGCCGGGAAGTCCTCCACCTCGATCTTCCAGACCGCCTCCATGCCCAGCTCCGCGTATTCGAGGACCTCGACGTGCTTGATGCAGTCCTGCGCGAGCCGGGCGGCCGGGCCGCCGATCGAGCCGAGGTAGAAGCCGCCGTGCTGCTGGCAGGAGCGGGTGACCTGGGCGGAGCGGTTGCCCTTGGCGAGCATTACCTGTGAGCCGCCCGCGGCCTGGAACTTCTCCACGTACGCGTCCATCCGGCCGGCGGTGGTCGGGCCGAACGAGCCGGACGCGTAGCCCTCCGGGGTCTTGGCGGGGCCGGCGTAGTAGACCGCGTGGTCGCGCAGGTACTGCGGCATCGGCTCGCCGGCGTCCAGCCGCTCGGCGATCTTGGCGTGCGCGATGTCGCGGGCCACGACGAGCGGACCGGTCAGCGACAGCCGGGTCTTCACCGGGTACTTCGACAGCTCGGCGCGGATCTCGTCCATCGGCCGGTTGAGGCCGACGCGGACCACCTCGGACGCGTCGAGGGTCTCGTCGGTGACGTCGGGCAGGAAGCGCGCCGGGTCGGTCTCGAGCCGCTCCAGCCACACGCCCGACGGGGTGATCTTGGCGACCGCCTGCCGGTCGGCGGAGCAGGAGACGGCGATCGCCACCGGGCATGAGGCGCCGTGCCGGGGCAGCCGGACCACCCGCACGTCGTGGCAGAAGTAGCGCCCGCCGAACTGCGCGCCGATGCCGAAGTTGCGGGTCAGCTCCAGCACCTCCGCCTCCAGCTCCAGGTCGCGGAAGCCGTGCGCGCTCATCGAGCCGGAGGTGGGCAGCGCGTCGAGGTACTTGGCGCTGGCGTACTTGGCGGTCTTCAGCGCGTACTCGGCGGAGGTGCCGCCGATGACGATGGCGAGATGGTACGGCGGGCAGGCGGCGGTGCCGATCAGCCGCAGCTTCTCCTCCAGGAACTGCATCATGCGCGTGGGGTTCAGCAGCGCCTTGGTCTCCTGGTAGAGGTACGACTTGTTCGCCGAGCCGCCACCCTTGGCCATGAAGAGGAACTTGTACGCGTCGGGCTGCCCGTCCGGGTCCTCCGCGTAGAGCTCGACCTGTGCCGGCAGGTTGCTGCCGGTGTTGCGCTCCTCCCACATGGTCAGCGGGGCGAGCTGCGAGTAGCGCAGGTTGAGCCGGGTGTAGGCCTGGTAGACGCCGCGCGAGACGGCCTCGGCGTCGCTGCCGTCGGTGAGCACGTGCCGGCCGCGCTTGCCCATCACGATGGCGGTGCCGGTGTCCTGGCACATCGGCAGCACGCCGCCGGCCGCGATGTTGGCGTTGCGCAGCAGGTCGAGCGCGACGAACCGGTCGTTCGGCGAGGCCGCCGGATCGTCGATGATCGCCCGCAGCTGGGCCAGGTGCGCGGGGCGCAGGTAGTGCGCGATGTCGTGCATCGCCTCGGCGGTCAGCGCGGTGAGCGCGGTCGGCTCCACGGTGAGGAACCGGCGACCCCCCGGCCCGTTGACGACGTCGACGCCCTCGTCGGTGACCAGGCGGTATTCCGTCTGGTCCGGGCCGGTCGGCAGCAAGGGGGCGTACGAGAACGCGGCGGCACTGCTCATGAGCGGAAAGCCTAGGGCAGAAGGGTCGATCAGTCCCACCCGCCGGGTGGGTCCTGGGACGACGCTCTCACCCGGGGCAGAGCTCCCGCTTCGGACCGCAGCTGTCCTCCGGCCCGGGTACGCCCGCCGTGCCGCCGGGACCGGGTACGCCGCCGTCGCGCGGCGGGACGGGGGCGCCCCGCGCGCCGCCGAAGCGGACGTAGCCGATCTCCCGCCCCTCGCCGATGATCATGCCCCTCGGGCCGACCGCGAGGGCGTTCGCGGAGGTGCGCAGGCTCACCAGTTCCCGCCCGGTACGCGGGTCCAGCGCCACCAGCCGGGACGGCTTCTCGTCGGCGATCACGGCCGCGTACGGGGTGAGCGCCGCGCCGGCCTTCGGCCCGGTCGGACGGGTCCACCGGACGCGCCCGGCGCCCAGCTCCCGGCCGACCACCGCGCGCTTGTCGGCCGGCCGGACCAGGGCGTACCGGTCGTCGACGGCGAGCAGTTTCTCCCCGGCGGAGGTGACCAGCAGCAGCCGCCCGTCGTAGCCGTCGAGGACCGCCTCGCGCGCGTCCGGGGCCACCCCGATCAGCACGTTGCGCGCGCCGTGCGGGTCCTCCCGCTGCACGCAGCCGGCGTTGTCGGCGGTCCGCAGGTTGATCCCGGCCCGCTGCCACGTCTCCTGGCCGGTCGCCGCGTCCCGGCCGGAGATGGCGAAGTAGCAGGTGCCGTCCTGGGAGCGGGCCGTGATCCGCAGCAGCCGGCCGCCGACCACCGACAGCCGTTCGTCCCGGCCGGGCTCGACGTCCTGGAGCACCCGCCCGGTGGCGGTGTCGAGGACGTGCACCCGGCCGTCGATGGGGAAGCCGAGCAGCGGCGGTACGGGCTCCGGGCCGGCCACCCCGTCGTCGATGCGGACGGCGTCGAGCCGGCGGGTGTCGAGCAGCCCCGGGTTGTCGCCGAGCAGCCCGCTGCGTACCCCGGGCACGAAGGCCGTCCAGAGCGGGGCGGTGCCGCGCGCGTCCCAGGCGTTCACCGTGCAGTCGGTGGCCTCGACGCAGCGGGCGTCGAGCAGCATGTTGCGGTACGTCCAGACGGCCACCGCGTCGCCGTTGCGCCGCCGGGTGGCCCCGGTCGTCGGGTCCAGCACCTCGTAGCCCTTGACCAGCAGCTTGCCCACGACGACGACGGCGTCCCGGTCGCCGCCGGCCACCGCGGCCCAGTCGGCCTTGCGCTCCCACAGCTGGGCGCCGGTGGCCAGGCTGCGCGCCTCCACGCGGGTGCGCTGCTCGACCACGACGGTCTCGCCGGCGATGGTCACGCTGCGCGGGGTGCCGCCGACGCGCTGCTGCCAGACCACGTCCGGCTCGGAGATGGGCTGGCTCCGGTTCACCCAGTCCCACATCCCGGGGAACGGGTTCCACACTCCGGTCGCGGCGAGCGCGACGACGACGACGAGCGCGAGCAGCAGCCCGCCACGCCACCCCCCGAGGCCGCCCGCCTTCGCCACACGCACACGGTAGCGACGACCGCCGCGCCGCCGCCGTCCCGCGCCGCCGTGTCGCCCCCCTTTCTCGCGCGCCCCGGGGGTAAGGAAGGGCCCCTCCTTACACCCTCAGCTGCTCAGCGCTGGGCGGCGGAGCGGATCAGGGGGAGGGTGCGGTAGGTGATCTGTTCGGCCAGAGCGATGATCGTCGAGGCGCGGCGGATGCCCTCGTACGAGACGATCTGGTCGATGACCCGCTGGAGGTCGGTGTTCGAGCGGGCCACGATCCGGCAGAGCAGGTCGCTGGAGCCGGTGATGGTGTGCGCCTCCAGCACCTCCGGGATCGCGGCCAGGTGCGCGGCGACCAGGTCGTGCCCGTCCCGCTGGCTGATCTCCAGGGTGACGAAGCTGGTCACCCCGAACCCGATCGCCGCCGGGGAGATCTCCGGCCCGAAGCCCGAGATGACGCCCCGCTCGACGAGCTTGTCCAGCCGGGCCTGCACGGTGCCCCGGGCGACCCCGAGGCGCCGGGAGCACTCCAGCACCCCGATCCGTGGTTCCTCGGCGAGCAGTTCGATCAACCGCGCGTCGAGGGCGTCGAGCTGTACACCCTGACCAGCACTCATGGCAGATCACCCTACTGAATGCGCAACCTGACCAGGCGTGGGCGCGACAGTTGCCCAGTGCGGCACTTCCCCGCGATCCTCGCCACAGCACCACAGAACCCGACGCACCACCGCACACGACCGACGGCGGCGGCCACGGGGCCGACCGGAACTTGAGGGAGACCGCGATGACCCAGGCGATCGACCGACCCCAGGCGACCGACGACGTCGACGTCGACGTGCTCGTCGGCGCCGTCGACCACGACATCAGCCGCGACCCGTTCCCGGTCAAGGGCCTCGACCACGTGCACTTCCTGGTGGGCAACGCCAAGCAGGCCGCGCACTACTACTCCACCGCGTTCGGCATGACCTGCGTGGCGTACCGGGGCCCCGAGCAGGGCTACCGGGACCACGCCCAGTACGTGCTGACCAGCGGCTCGGCGCGGTTCGTGCTGACCGGCGCGGTCCGCCCGGACGCCCCGGGCGCCGAGCACGTGACCAGGCACAGCGACGGCGTCTCCGACATCGCGCTGGAGGTGCCGGACGTCGACGCCGCGTACGCGCACGCGACCGCGCAGGGCGCCACCGGCCTGACCGAGCCGCACGACGTCAGCGACGAGCACGGCACCGTCCGGATGGCCTCCATCGCCGCGTACGGCGACACGGCGCACACGCTGGTCGACCGCTCCCGCTACACCGGCCCGTTCCTGCCCGGCTTCGTGGCCCGCAAGCCGATCGTGGACCGGCAGCCGATGATCGACGCCGGCCTCCAGCCGAAGCGCTTCTTCCAGGCCGTCGACCACGTGGTCGGCAACGTCGAGCTCGGCCGGATGGACGAGTGGGTCGAGTTCTACAAGCGCGTCATGGGCTTCTCGAACATGGCCGAGTTCATCGGCGACGACATCGCCACCGACTACTCGGCGCTGATGAGCAAGGTCGTCGCGAACGGCACCCGCAAGGTGAAGTTCCCGCTCAACGAGCCGGCGATCGCCCGCAAGAAGTCGCAGATCGACGAGTACCTGGAGTTCTACCGGGGCCCGGGCGCGCAGCACATCGCCGTGGCCACCAATGACATCCTGGCCAGCGTCGACGCCATGCGCGCCGCCGGCGTCGAGTTCCTCGACACCCCGGACTCGTACTACGACGACCCGGAGCTGCGCGCCCGGATCGGCCAGGTGCGGGTGCCGATCGAGGAGCTGAAGGCCCGCAAGATCCTGGTGGACCGGGACGAGGACGGCTACCTGCTCCAGATCTTCACCAAGCCGGTGCAGGACCGCCCGACGGTCTTCTTCGAGCTGATCGAGCGGCACGGCTCGCTCGGCTTCGGCAAGGGCAACTTCAAGGCGCTCTTCGAGGCCATCGAGCGGGAGCAGGAAGCGCGCGGCAACCTGTAACACTGACGAGCGTGACGCAGCCTCCGACGTACCCGACGCCGCCGGCCGGTGGGCCTCCGCCCGCCGCCGGCGGCTTCGCGCCGCCGTCCGGTCCCTCCAGTCAGGGGTACGCGGTGCCACCGCAACACACCCCGCCCGGTCAGGTCCCGCCCCCGGGCTGGACGCCGCCGCCCCCGGGCTGGGCCGGGCCGCCCCGTCCCGCCCCGCCGCTCGGGCCGGGCGGCCAGCCGCTCGCCAGCTTCGGGGACCGGCTGCTCGCCGCGCTGATCGACGTCGCGCTGAGCACGGCGGTGGCGATGGTCCTCTTCCTGCCGCCGTTCCTGATCCTGATCTGGAACATGATGGACGACCTGACCCGGACCAACCCGGACGGCACCCTCGCCGATCCCGACCCCGCGTCGTTCCTGACCGACTTCATGCTGCCGATCCTGCTGCTCGAACTGGGCCTGATCGTGGTCATGCTCGGGCTCTACTGGCTCTACCACGTGGAGTACATGAAGCGCACCGGGCAGACGTACGGCAAGAAGGTGATGAAGCTGCGGGTCGTGCCGCTCGACCCTGCCGCCACGCTGGACCGGCGGATCGCCGGCAAGCGGTACGCCGTGCAGTACGTCGCCGCCATGTTCCTGCCCGGCCTCAGCTACCTCGACGGGCTCTGGCAGTTGTGGGACAAGCCCTGGCAGCAGTGCCTCCACGACAAGTTCGCCGGCACCGTCGTCGTTAAGGTGTCTGCGTGAGCGAGCGCAGCGAGGCCAGGCCATGAGTGTCGGACCGGGATGGTACGTCGACCCGGCTGATCCGGAGACCCGACGTTACTGGGACGGCGAGGGCTGGATCGGCGCGCCGATCCCCGTCGACGCCACCCCGCCCGAGGGGCCCCCGCCGGCCGAGCCGCCACCCGCACCGACGTCACCCGCCGCCGCGGCGCCCGCGTCGGGTGCCCCCGCGGGCGGGCACCCTCTCCCGGGGCAGCCGCACCCGGGGCAGCCGCACCCGGGGCAGCCGCACCCGGGGCAGCCGCACCCGGGGCAGCCCTATCCCTGGCAGCCGGCCCAGGGGCCCGGCCACCCGCAGGGCCCTCCGCCCGGCTGGCCGCCCGGTGGCGGTCCGCCGCCCGGCTGGCCGCCCGGTGGCTGGCCCGGACGGCCGCCGGAGCCACGCCCACACGGGCTCCCGCTGGCCGGGTTCGGCGCCCGGCTGGTCGCCCGGCTGATCGACTTCACGGTCGTCTTCGCGCTGAACGCCGTGGTCAACGGCTGGTTCGTCTGGCGGCTGGTCGAGGAGGTCACGCCGTACTGGCGGGAGGTGTTCCGGCGGGCGATGGCGGGCGACAGCTCCACCGACAACCTGCCGCAGCCCAGCGAGCAGGCCGGCGGCCTCCAGGTCGTCATCCTGCTGATCGCCACCGCCCTCTGGCTCGCGTACGAGGTGCCGACGACGGCCTCGGGCGGGCAGACCTTCGGCAAGCGGCTGGTGGGCGTCAAGGTGCTGCCGGTGAGCGCGGACGAGCCACTCGGCTTCGGCCGGGCGCTGCGCCGGTGGAACACCCTCGGCCTGCCCACCCTGCTCTGGTACTGCTGCGGCCTGGGCCTGCTGCTCCAGCTCGTCGACGCGCTCTCCCCGCTCTTCGACCACCCGCTGCGCCAGGCACTGCACGACAAGCGGGCGCAGACCGTGGTGGTCCAGCTTCCCCGCGGCAAGCGCGGCACCACGGGCGAGCGCGGCACGCCGGACGACCGCACCGCCACGCGCGAGCCCACCACCACGGACGACCGCACCCCCGACGACCGCACCGACCCCTCGGGAGACACCCCATGACCGACCCCGGACGTCACCAGCCGGAGCTGCGGCTGACCCGCCCCGACCTGGACGCGCTGCCCAACTACGTGCCCGGCCGCAGCCCGGCCGACCTGGCCCGCGAGCTCGGCCTCCCCGAGGCGATCAAGCTGGCCAGCAACGAGGTGCCGTACGGGCCGCTGCCCGGCGTCGTGGAGGCCGTCGCCGGGGCCGTCGCCGGGGTGCACCGCTACCCGGACATGGGCGCGCTGGCGCTGCGCGAGGCCCTGGCCGAGCGGTACGGCGTGCACGTCGACCAGATCGCCACCGGCTGCGGGTCGGTGGCGCTGGCCGAGCACCTCGTCCGGGCCACCTGCCTGCCCGGCGACGAGTTCCTCTACGCGTGGCGCTCCTTCGAGGCGTACCCGATCATCGCGGCGACCAGCGGCGCGACAAGCGTGCGGGTGCCCAACGACGCCGGGCACGGGCACGACCTGGCGGCGATGGCGGCGGCGGTGACCGACCGGACCCGGCTGATCGTGGTCTGCAACCCGAACAACCCCACCGGGACGTCGGTGCGCCGGGCGGAGCTGGACCGGTTCCTGGACACGGTCGGCGAGGACGTGCTCGTCGTGATCGACGAGGCGTACCGGGAGTTCGTCACCGACCCGGACGTGCCGGACGGCCTCACCTACCTCGACCGGCCGAACGTGGTCGTGCTACGCACGCTCTCCAAGGCCTGGGGCCTGGCCGGCCTGCGGATCGGCTTCCTGGTCGGCCAGCCGGCGGTGGCGGCGGCGATCCGCAAGGTCGTGACCCCGTTCTCCAGCAACATGGCCGCGCAGGCGGGCGCGCTCGCCGCGCTGGCCCAGGAGGACGAGGTACGGCGGCGGTGCGCCCTCGTGGTCAGCGAGCGCGACCGCGTCACGGAGGCGCTGCGCAAGCTCGTCGGCGACGTGCCGGACAGCCAGGCGAACTTCGTCTGGCTGCCGTTGGGCGACCGGGCGGTGGACTTCGGCAAGGCGTGCGAGGCGCGGGGCGTGATCGTCCGGCCGTTCGTGGGCGACGGGGTCCGGGTCACCATCGGCACCCCGGCCGAGAACGACGCCTTCCTGGCGGCGGCGGAGACCGCGCTGGCCTGAGACAGGTGCCGGTCCGGTCCGCCATCCCCTCGCGGACCGGACCGGACTCTCAGGCGGCCTCCACCGGTTGCCGGATCCGGGCCCGGCGGCGGTACGCATAGACCGCGAACAGCAGCAGGACCAGTCCCGAGGTGGTCAGCCCTCCGGCGAGCACCTGCCCGGAGCGGTCGACGGCGCTGGTGGCCGCCACCGGTACGGGCCCGAAGCTGACCCTGCCGGTGGCGGAACGCTTCGTCCAGCCGCTGGCCAGGTCGAGCTTCGCGCCCCAGGGGCCGTCCGGCAGCCGGCGGTCCAGGGCGACCCGGACGGTGCTGCTGCCGTCCAGCGCGAGGGTGCCCGCCTCCACCTTCACCGGTCCCACCGAGAGCCCGCCGGGCCCCTCGGTGAGCCGCAGCTCGCCGGCCAGGTCGAGCGCCCGCCTGCCGGTGTTGCGGACCTGCGCGGTGAGGACGGGGGTGCCGTCCTTCTCCCGCTTGCCGGTCAGCGGGCCGATCTCGAAGCCGGAGGGCGGCTCGCCACCCGGCCCGACGGAGAGGTAGACCCGGATCCCGGCCCGGCCGACGTTGCGCACGTTCTGCCCGTCCACGCCGGCGACCTCGGCCCAGACCACCGCGTACCGCTCCCCGGCCTCGGCCTTGCGCGGCACGGTGATGGTGACCAGGGCCTCCACCTCCTCGTCGGGGGCCAGCACCTCCTCCGCCGGCGCGACGTCGATCCAGCTGCTCAGCTCGTTCCCGGTACGGTCCGGGGCGAGGACGAACCCCTTCTTCGTGACGTCGGCGGCGGCGGAGTAGAGGGCTACCGTCCGGCGGATCTCCGAACTGTTCTGCACCATGATCCGCCTCTTGATCGTGGTGCCGGGGCGGACGTGGTCGACGATGTACCTGTGCGCCCGGGTGTCGTCGCGTCGCTCGACGGGGGCGTCGAGCAGGCGTATCCCGACCGTGGTCGACGGCGCGTCCGGGCTCGGCTGCGCCGAGGGGCTGGCGGAGGGCCTGTGCGGGCCCTTCCGTCCCTCCGGCTCGACGGCCGGCACGTCCGCCTCGGGAACCTGCGGCTCGGCGAGCGCCGGCGGGCGGTCGCCGGCCGCCGGCGGGAGCTGTGCGGCCGACGCCGGCGCCCCGGCCGTGACCAGGACGGTCACCGCCAGGGCGAGGGCGCGGGCCCGGTCATGCCACCGAATGGGTGATCACCCCCGTGTAGGTGCCGCCGACGGCGGTCTCCGGGACGGCGATGCGGATGTCCGGCGCCCAGCTGGCGGTGTTGTTGCCGCTACCCGAGGTCTTCGAGAAGGCGGTGCGGGGCACGCTCAGGCTGACCGCTTCGGCCTGGGTGGGCTGGCCGGGCACGAACACGCCGGTGCCGGTGGTGCTGGTCGCTCCGCCCGACCAGTACTCCACCAGGGCCGGCGAGATGGTCTCCTCGGGCGTTCCGCTTCCCGTGCTGAAGGAGCTGGCCGACACCGTGACGGTCCAGGTGGCGTTCAGCGCGGCCCGGCTGTCGGTGACCGTGACGGTGCCGAGTTCGCCGGTGATGACGCCGCCGGAGAAGACGGAGCCGAGGTTCACGGACGCCGGCACGGTGATGTTGAGGTCGGCGGTCGCGACGGTGAAGGTGACGATGGTGTCGCCGGTCGGCGCGGCCGCGGCGGGCGCCGCCAGGGCCACCACGGCGGCCGCGGCGGCGGTCAGGGAAAGAAGTGGCTTCTTCATGAGACGCACGCTAGATGCTGCAACGGGAACAATGACGGAAATTAGAGACAAATCGCCCATCAGGCGACAGAGTGCGTGATCGTGCCGCGGTAGGTTCCCCCGACGATGCCGGCCGGGATGGCGATCCGGATCGTCGGCACCCAGGCCACCCTGTTGTTGCCGTTGCCGGCGGTCTTGCGGAACGCCTCTCGGACGACGTTCAGGGTCACCGCCTGCGCGGAGGTGGGCTGGCCGGGCACCAGCATGCCGCCGCCCGTGCTCCGCGTCGCCGGCCCGGACCAGTACGAGACCCGGTCGTTCGCGATCGTCCGCTGCGCCCCGCCGGCGCCGGTGACGAAGACGGTGGCGGAGACCGTGGCGACCCAGACGTTCGGGTTGACCGAGCCGCGCGAGTCGCGCACCTCGACCTCGCCCAACTGGCGGGTGATGGTGCCGCCGGTGAGCCCGCCGCCGAGATTGACGGAGGCGGGCACCGTGATGTCCACCCCCACGGTCCGGGCCAGCCGGACCGTCCGGCCCGACGGCGCGGCGTCGGCCGGCGAGGCGGTGGCGAGGATCAGGATCGCGCCCAACAGGGCTGCCAGGAAGCGCACAGTGGGACTATAAATAACTTATGTCCGATTTGTCGAGCAGCCGAGCCGGTCGGGGGTGTCACGACGCGACGCGGATCGCCGCTCACGTCGCGGCGAAGACCATCGGCTCCGAGGTCAGGTAGTAGCGCTGGTCGTCCGCCGTCGGGTCGACCGGCTTGCGGAGCCGCTCCACGGCCACGAAACCGCCGGCCGCGTACACCGCGCCGGGCGCCCAGCCGATCCCGTCCGAGCCCACGTTGAGCGCGAAGAAGGACCGCTGCGCCCCCGTCGCCGGGTCCAGCGTCAACAGGTCGTTCGTCTCCGTCAGCAGGTGCACCCGGTCGGGCTGGACGGCGAGCAGCCGCGCCTGCGACAGGCCCGGACGGCGCCACAGCTCCGCGCCCGTACGCGCCGAGCGGCCGAGCGCCACCCCGTCCACGACCGCCACGGCCGTCCCGCCGACGAGTTCGGCGTCCGGCCGGTCCAGGGCCGGGGCGGCGACCGGTTCCCCGGCGCCGAGCAGCCAGCCCCGGCCCGCGTCGTCGCCCGGCCTCGCCGTCCGCAACCCGGTGCACCCCGTCCGGCCGGTGCCGCAGCCCAGCAGGGTCGCCACCAGCTCGTCGCCGGCATTCGGCGGTCGCCAGCGCAGGCCCACCGTCCCGGTCGCGGCGTCGCGGAACTCCACCGTCGCCGGCCCCGCGCAGGAGTCGACGGTGACCAGGTGACCCGACGCGGTCGTGCCGAGCGCGTCCCGGCACCCGGCGACCGTGTCGCCCGGTGGCAGCGTGACGGTGACGTGCGACCGCCACAGTTCGCGGCCGTCGGCCAGGTCCACGGCACGCGCCCACTCCGCCCCGGCCGCCACCACCGCCTGCCGCCCGTCGGGCGCGGGGGCCACGAAGATCCCCTGCGGATCCCAGACGGTCGCCGCGCCGGTGCGCCGGACCGCCCGCTCCCCGACCGGCGCCGGCCCGTCCGCCCGCCAGGCGACCCGGCCCGTCCGCGCGTCCAGCGCCACGAGCCGCCCGTCGGACCAGCGGGTGACCACCGTCGTCCCGCTCGCCACGACCCCGTCGAGCGCCGCCGGCCAGCGGCGATACGACCAGTACGGGGTCGTCCGGTGCCGGCCGTCGACCGGGCGGTCGGCGTAGACCTGGCGGTGTGCCGCGTAGACGCGCAGCCGGCCGTCCACGACGAGCGGGGCGACGGGGAGCCGGCCGATCACGCCGGCCGAGGGGGACGCGGCAGCCGGGTACCCGGCCCGCGCGGGCGTGCTGACCTCGGCGGGGGCGAGCACCCGGTAGACCGTCGCCGCGACGGCGACGGTGCCGAGCAGCGCCGCGACCGCCACCGCGATCCGCCGCCGGCCGTTCGGGAACCCCATGCCGCACCTCCGCCCGGCACCCTACCCAGCGGAGCCGGTCAGGGCCCTGTCAGGTCACCGGCGCCCGGGCGCTCCCACGGTGACGTGCCGGGCATCCACGAAGCGCCCCCGCGTGCGCCTCGGACCAGCCCGACGTGCGCCTCAGGCCGCCCGGCGTGCGTGCCGGACCGCGCGTGTGACGCGGACCGCCCGGCGTGCGCCTCAGGCAGTCAGGCGTGCGCCTCAGGCCGCCTCGGTCGCGTTGGCGGCCGCCGCGGCGGCGGCCAGGTCGGCGAGGTCCTGCCGCAGCGCGCGCTCGACCGCCCGGGCCGCCAGCCCGCCGAGCAGCAGCGCGACCACCCGGCCGTACGGAGCGGTCGGCACCGCCTCCTGCTCGACCGTGACGGCGGTGCAGCCCCGGCGACGCCGCTCGACCGGGCGCAGCGCCCAGGTGATCCGGTAGTCCACGCCGGCGCCCCGGGAGCCGAGCACCAACCGTCGGGGCGGCTCGGCCTCGATGACGAGGAACTCCTCGACCAGCGCGGTGCCGTCGGGCTGGGAACGGGTCTCCCGCCACACGGTGCCGGGGCCGAACGGGCCGGGGGTGAGCACCTCCACCGGCCCGGTGAAGCGCCGGGTGCGGGTGGTCAGGTCGGTCAGCAGCCGCCAAAGGTCGACGTCGTGCGCCTCCACGAACTCCGTGACCGCCACCGTCGACATGCCACCTCCCGTGGCCTCGACGGTACGCCGGGTGAGCGCGGATCGGGGCCCCCGGAGCGGAATTTCCACCGCCGGGAGCCCCGATCCGGAGCGGCCGACCCGTCAGCGACCGAACTGGCCGGCCCGGATCGCGCCGACGAAGGCCGCCCACCCCGGCGGGCTGACCGCCAGCGTGGGGCCCGCCTGGTCCTTGGAGTCGCGTACGCCCACCACGCCGAGGTCGTCGACCAGGTTGTCCGCCACCTCCACGCAGAGGCCCTGGTCGTTGGAGCGGCTGCTGGTACGCCAGACGGCGCCCGGGAGATCGTTCATCGTCGTCACCTTCCTGTCGTCGGTACGCCAACCGGCGGCCGGGCCGGGACCGGAAGGGGGCGCCCGGCCCGGCCCCGGCGCGGCATGGCGACGGAATCCGCGACGATCAACGCGCAAGCAACGGTCCCCGGTCGCACCAACTGTGCGACCGGGGACCGTCGATGATCGAAAGGTGGGTCAGCGGGCGGCGAGGACCTGCCCGGTCACCTCGCCCAGGGCGATGATGGTGCCGTCCGGGCCGGGCGCGGTGGCGGTGATCGTCACCGTGTCGCCGTCCTCCAGGAAGGTGCGGGTCCCGCCGTCGGCGAACTTCACCGGCTCGCTGCCGCCCCAGGTGAGTTCCAGGAACGAGCCGACCTGTCCCCGTTCCGGCCCGGAGACGGTGCCCGAGGCGTAGAGGTCGCCGGTGCGCAGCGAGGCGCCGTTGACCGTGAGGTGGGCCAGCTGCTGGGCCGGCGTCCAGTACATGGTGGCGAACGGCGGCTCGCTGACCCGCTCGCCGTTCCACTCCACCGACAGGCGCAGGTCCAGCCCGAGGTGCGGCACGTCGCGCAGGTAGGCGGCGACCGGCGGGTCCTGGTCGGGGGCGGGGACGAAGGCGTCGCCCAGCGCGTCCAGCGGGGTCACCCAGGCCGCGACCGAGGTGGCGAAGGACTTGCCGAGGAACGGGCCGAGAGGCTGGTACTCCCAGGCCTGGATGTCGCGGGCCGACCAGTCGTTGACCAGCACGACACCGAAGACGTGGTCGGCGAAGTCGTCGACGGAGACCCGATCGCCCAGCGGGCTGGGCACGCCGACCACGAAGCCGACCTCGGCCTCGATGTCGAGGCGTACGGACGGGCCGGTGACCGGGCCCTGCGGGGTGGCCCGCTGCCCGCTCGGCCGCACCACCGGCGTGCCGGAGACGACCACCGTGCCGGCCCGACCGTGGTAGCCGATCGGCAGGTGCTTCCAGTTGGGCAGCAGCGGCGGCTGACCGGGGCGGAAGATCTGGCCGACGTTGGACGCGTGGTGCTCGGAGGAGTAGAAGTCGACGTAGTCGGCGACCTCGAACGGCAGCTGCATCCGCACCTCGGCCAGGGGCACCAGCAGCGGCTCCACCGCCGGCCGGTGGGCGGCGTCGGTGAGCAGCTCGGTCACCCGCTGCCGGACGGCCGTCCACTGCGGGCGACCGAGGGCCATGAAGTCGTTGAGGGTGGGCCGACCCAGCGCCCCGGCGGCCAGCACCAGGCCGGCCTCCTCCGCGCCGGCCAGGTCGAGCACGAAGTCGCCGATGCGTACGCCGACGCGCGGCGCGCCCTCCGCGCGGCGGAACACCCCGTACGGGAGGTTGGCGACCCCGTACGACGAACCGTCGGCACCCGTCACCCAGGTCATGCTTGAAAGCCCCCGTTCACCAGCCCCAGCCGGATCAGATCGGTAAGTGGTTCCAGGATGCTGCACGAGCCGAAGCCGATCCACAGCGGGCGCGGGGCGTTCAGCCCGGCCTCGGCGTACTGCACCAGCGGGCGCGGGTCGGTCGCGGTGAGCAGTTCGGCGACCGACTCCCCGGTGGCGCCCCCGGCGGCCGCCAGCGTCGCCGCCAGCACGTTGACGAAGCCGTGGTGGGTGAAGCCGGTCTCCGGGTCGAGGTGCCGGACCGCCTGGTGCAGCCCGGCGGTCAGCTTGAACGGCAGGTCCCGGTCCCGGCAGGCGCAGATCACGGCCGCCAGCTCCGCCGGGGTGGGGAACAGCTCGGCGGCCAGCCCGCCGGTGCGGAACTTCGCGGCGATCGGCAGCCCGTCGGCGCGGGCGGCGGCGAGCGCGTCCAGCGCCCCCATCAGCCCGAACGTGAGCGGCAGCTCGGCGTAGACGGCGTCGAGGGTGGCCGGCCCGGCACCGGCGCGGCGGGCCAGCGCCACCAGCTCGGTCAGTCCGGGCAGCGGGTCCTCGCCGCGTCTGGCGACCGCCGCCTCCACCTGGCGCACGCGGATGCGCGGGTCGGCCGTGGCCCGCACCTCGTCGAGCCGGTCGAGGGGCACGTCGCCGATCACCCCGACCGCGATCCGCTCGTCGGCGCCGAGCAGGCCCGCCACCTCGGGCAGCCTCGTGGCCGGGACCAGGAGCGGGCCGACCAGGTCGGCGTACCAGGAGGTGCGGTGCCGCCGGTGCGCGGCGACGGCGTCGGGCAGCGGCGCGCTGCCGGGTGGGAAGACGGCGGCGTCGTCGACGAGGCCGTCGACGAGCGCGGGCACCTGCGTTGACACGAGACAAGAATGTACGGGACGCTACAAGGAACGGACAACAGCGTCCGATTATCGGACGCCGTTGGATCGGTGAACGGGACGAACCGGGAGGCGAGATGCCGTACTACCGCAGCGTCGGCGAGGTGCCGCGCAAGCGCCACACCCAGTTCCGCCAGCCCGACGGCAGCCTCTACGCCGAGGAGCTGATGGGCCAGGAGGGCTTCTCCTCCGACTCGTCCCTGCTCTACCACCGGCACGCGCCGACCGCGATCGTGGCCGCCGAGGAGTTCACCCCGCCGGCGTTCGCCCGGGTGCCGAACCTTCCGCTCAAGCCCCGCCACCTGCGCACCCACAAGCTCGACGGCACCGGCGCCGACCCGGTGCTCGGCCGGCAGTACCTGCTCGCCAACGACGACGTGCGCATCGCGTACGTGCTGGCGGACCGGCCGTCCCCGCTGTTCCGCGACGCCACCGGCGACCACTGCCTCTACGTGGAGTCGGGCACCCTGCGGGTCGAGTCCACGTTCGGCGTGCTCGACGCGGTGCCCGGCGACTACGTCGTCATCCCCACCTCGACCGTCCACCGGCTGGTGCCCACCGGCGACGCGCCGACCCGGCTGCTCGCCGTCGAGGCGGCGGGGCACATCGGCCCGCCCAAGCGCTACCTCTCCGTGCGGGGCCAGTTCCTGGAGCACTCGCCCTACTGCGAGCGCGACGTCCGGGGGCCGGACGCGCCGCTGCTGGTCGACGGCGAGGACGTGGAGGTGCTGGTCCGGCACCGGCGCGGTTGGACACGCTACGTCTACGCCCACCACCCGTTCGACGTGGTCGGCTGGGACGGGCACATGTACCCGTGGGCGTTCTCCATCCACGACTTCGAGCCGATCACCGGCCGGATCCACCAGCCGCCGCCCGTGCACCAGACCTTCCAGGGTCCCAACTTCGTGATCTGCTCGTTCGTGCCCCGCAAGGTCGACTACCACCCCGACGCGATCCCGGTGCCGTACAACCACCACAACGTCGACTCCGACGAGATGCTCTTCTACACCGGCGGCAACTACGAGGCCCGGCGCGGCTCCGGCATCGAGCAGGGCTCGATCTCGCTGCACCCGTCCGGCTTCACCCACGGCCCGCAGCCGGGCGCCGCCGAGCGTTCCATCGGCGCCGACTTCTTCGACGAACTCGCCGTCATGGTCGACACCTTCCGGCCGCTGGACCTCTGCGACGCCGCGACCGCGTGCGAGGACGACGGCTACGCCTGGACCTGGGCCCGCCGCCCCTAGTCAAGCGGTTCCGGGTGATCGGTGCCGCGGTCCGGCAGTGCGGACCGCGGCACCTTCGCGCGTAGGGGGTCGGGTCTCCCGCACATCGGCCGCGTGATCGCGGTTCCTGCTGTTCGTCAGCCGACACCGTCGTACGGCCATCGGCGAGTGGACGCTCGGACGAATAGTTCGTGGGCGGAGCTGACTAACATCTTGCGCACTGTCCATCTTGTCATCGACAAGTGCGCTTGTTCGTCGACGACATCCCCTGGAATCGGAGTACACGATGCGCGACATGACGGCCACGCTGGCCGACCTCGAAGACCTCAACCTGGCCGACCTGGAGGTGTCCGACCTGCTGGAGGTGCACGCCGTGCGCGACGCGGTGGCCCTGCCGGAGACCGGCGCCTCGGCGAGCACCTCCGCCGTCTGGGGGTGGCTGGGTTACTCGTCCTGCGCCTCCCAGCTTCCCCAGTAGTCGTACCGCACCGGGGCTGACCGGTGGGGCCGGGAACGCCGACACCGGCGTTCCCGGCCCCACCGGCTCGACCGGGGTCGGCGCCGACGACCGCGTACGGAGGAGACCGTGACAACCACCCGCCAATCCCCTGCCCCGCCGGTGTCGCCGGCGCCGGGTGGCCGAGTCGTGCCGGAGGTCCAGGTCGCCCCGTACGTGCTGATCCGCAGGACGGCGGTCGACCTGCCGGCTGCCGGTCCGGCCGGACGGCACCTGCGTCGCCTCCAGGACCAGCTCGTCGATCGACTGGTCGAGTGCCAGGCCCTCGGCCCCGAACTCACCGAGGAGCTGTACCGGCTCGGCGGTCAGGCCGCGACGGCGTACCGCCGGTCGGTCCTGCTCCCGCTGCGGCGGGACGTACACAACGACCGGTCTCCGGCCGCCGACCTGCGCGCCCGGCTCGGCGACCTGCCCGACCGGCTGCCGGCGCTGGGGCGCTGGTTGCGGGCCCGGGCCGAGATCGACCGGCTCACCGGCGCCGTCGACGCCGGGTCGGCTGCGGCGCTGGCCGAGGAGCGCGTCGCACTCGCCGCCCTGTGCGGCAGCGAACCGTTCGGCCGGGCGGTCGCGTTGACCAGCCCTGAGCTGCTGGCAGCGGTGCGGCGGACGGCGGCGCGCGACGGCGAGCCGGACGCCCGGGGTCGCAAGTCCGAACCCACCGTGCTCCGTTACGCGTTGCGGGCCACCACCCGGACCAGCCCGCTCTCCTGGTTCACCATCGTCGGCTGGGCCCCCTGGCCGGATGCGGACGCCGTCCCCGCCCCGCTGGCGTCCCCGCCCACCCACCTGGACCTCGCGGCGGGCCTGGACGTGACGACAGCGGGAGAGCCGGTGGCGGTGACCCGTCCCCCCGCCAGCCTGGTCGCCAGCCTCTTCCTGGCCGGAACCAGCCGCCCGGACCAGGTGCTGCGCACCCCGCACCGGCTCGCGCCCGGCACCCGCGTGCAGCACGGCCACGTGGTGTTCTACCGCGAGCACCCGACGACCGGCGCCGACGGCACGCCGGTGATCCGGGAGGAACGGGTCCGGATGCCGCTGCGGCCCGCGCTGGCCGCGATCATCCGGGTGCTCCGCGCCGCACCCGACGGCCACCCGCCGGCGGAGCTCGTGGCGGCCCTCGGCCGAGGCGCCGCGCGCCCCGCCACGGACTCCGCCGAGGCCGAGCGGCTCGCGCGGCGTCTCGTCACCCAGCTCTGCGACGAACGCCTGCTGATCCCGGTACCGCCGACCACCGAGCACGACCCGGCGGCGCTGGCGGCGATCGCCGACTGGCTCGGCGACACCGGTGATCCCGCCCTCGCCGATGAGGTACGGCACCTCGACAAGGACATCCGGTCGCTGGCGGACGTCGACGCGGCGCGGCGCGGCCCGCTCGTACGTCGGATCGACGCCGGCTGGCACGAGGCCCTGTCGCAGCTCGGGGCCGCCGCACCGGCCCAGGCGCCCGTCACCGAGGATGTCGTGCTGCCCAGGCCGGCACGCCTGACCCGCCGGCCCGCGGACACCGCCGACCTGACCGCACTGACCAGCCTCGCGCTGCTGTTCGACGAGGACCAGGTGCTGCGTCGGCTCCTGCGACACCGGTTCGTCGAGCGCTACGGTCCCGGGGCCCGCTGCGCCGACCTCGGCCAGTTCTTCGCCGAGATCGGCGCCGGCTTCGACGACCTGCCGACGGTGACCCCGGAGGGGGTGCTGGCGGGCGGACCGATCGCCCGGGTGCCCGAGCTGGCCCAGCTGGCCGCCCTGCGGCAGGGGGTGGTCCGGGCGGTACGCGCCGACGGCGGGAACGACGGCGTGGAGACCGTCATCGGTGCCGACCTGGTCGCCGAGGTGGCCGCCGCACTGCCCCGCTGGCTGCGGGCCCGGCCGGTGTCGTACGCCTTCTTCGGCCAGCACGGCCCGGACGGGTCGCTGCACCTCAACCACGTCTACGGCGGCTGGGGCCGGTTCACCAGCCGCTTCCTGGACCTCTTCGGCGACAGCGGCATGCGCGCCGCGGTGGCCGCCCAGCTCCGCCGGGTGCTGCCCGGCCGGGTGGCCCAGTTCCGGCCGGTGCACGGGTTCAACGCCAACCTGCACCCGCTGCTGCTCGGCGAGGACGTCGGCGACGACCAGCGGTTGGGCGGGCTCGACCTCGCCTCGGTCGAACTGGTGCACGACCTGGCCGGCGACCAGATCCGGCTGCGCGATCCGGCCACCGGCGACCTGCTCGACGTGCTGTACCTCGGGTTCCTCTCGCCGCCGGCGCTGCCGGCCCGGGTGGCCGCGCTGCTCGGCGACCTGGGCAGCGGCGAGGTGGGGCTCCGCCACCTCGCCGCGACCCGGACGGTGGCCGGCCCGGGCGGGCAGGCCGTGGTCTCCGACCGGCTCCGCTGTGGCCGCGTCGTCCTCGCCCGCCGGAGCTGGCGCTTCGACGACGGGGCCGAAGAGCACCTGCGCGGGCTCGGCTCGCCGTCGGTCGCCGCCGCCGCGGCGCTGCGGGCGGGCTGGGACCTGCCCGACCAGGTCTTCCTCAACCAGGGCAGCCGGCGCGACGGGCAGCCGCCCGCACCGGGCCACGCCGCGCAGCACCCCGGCGTCCAGGCCCGGCAGCCGTCGGAACGTCCGTCCGCCCCGCCTCCCCCGGGGATCGCCGGGCTCCGGGAGGCGATCGCCCGGCCCAAGCCGCAGTTCGTCGACCTGGCCAGCCCGCTGCACCTGCGCTGCGTGCCCCGTTGGCTCGGGCGGATCACCGGCCGGCTGGTCGTCGAGGAGGCCCTGCCCCGCCCCGCCGGCCACGACCGGCCGCACCGGGTCACCGAACTGGTCGTCGAGACCTACCTCCCGGCGGCCTCCCGTGACTGACCGGCGCCGGCCGTCCGACCGCAGCACCGAGCCGAGTGGAGCCCAGCCATGACCGAGCCGAGCACGACCGGACTGACTCCGACCACCGACGTCGTGTGCCACTACCACGAGGAGGCCAAGGCATCGCTGCTGCGCGACGCCGTCCTGCCCGTCGCGGAGCGGTTGCGCGGTGCCGGGCTGGCCGTCCACCTGGAACGGCACTGGCTGCACGGCCCGCACGTGCGCCTGCGGCTACGCGGCCCCGAGGCGCAACGGGCCACGGCCGCCGCCGAGGCCGCCGAACGGTTGCGTGGTCACCTGGCGGTGGCGCCGTCCCGGGCCGGGCTCGACGAGGAGCTGCTGCTGCGCCGGTCCGAGGCGGCCGGCCGGGCGGAACTCGTACCGCCCCCGTACGGCCCGATCCACCCGGACAACACGGTGCTGGTGACCGACGGCGACCAGAGTGCGCTGGCCGCGCTGCTCGGCACGCCGGGCGCGGTCGAGTGCCGTGCCGACGTCCTCGCCGCCGGGCTGGCTCCGGTGCGGGTGTCGCTCGACCAGCTCGCCCTCGTCAAGGACGCCCAGGCCGCCCGGGTGGGCGTCGTGGTCACTGCCATGGCCGCGCACGCCGACACCTGGCCGGGACGGCTGCTGTCCGGCTACCACACCTTCCTGTCGCACCTGGAGGACTTCCTCTTCGGCGAGCGGGACGACCTCCTGCGCCCGCGCTTCGCCGCCTTCGCCGACCGGGCCGGCGGGAGGTACCACGACCTGGTCCGCCAAGCGTCCACGCCGGGCACCGCCGAGCCGGTGGCGGCGGCGTGGCGGGCGTGGAGCGCGGCCGCGTGGCGGATCGCCGAGCGGGCGTACGACGCGGGCGCGCTCGACGGGGCGTTCTCCGCCGAGTTCAGGCGGCGCACCACCTCGTTCGACGACGCCACCGCGATCCGGTGGGACCTGAGCCGTCGCGGGGCGAGCGCCTACCACCAGGCGCTGGAGGCGTCGGGCTTCCAACGGGTCGCCGCGAGCCGGGAGTTCCAGGTCTACCGGTTCTGCACGAACATGCTCTATCAGCTGCTGACGCTCTGCGACGTCGCGCCGCTGGAGCGGTACCTCGGGGCCTATCTGCTCGCCGAGGCCACCCAGGAGATCCACGGCGTGACGTGGCAGGACGCCCTCACCGCCCGCACCGGGTGACCCGGGTGGAGGCGACGTGGGTGAGGTGACCCTGCGACCGGGCACCCTGGTCCGGGCGGTCGAGGGCGGGCTCCTCGTGAGCGGCTGGCGGTCCAGCTCGGTGGTGACCTGCCCGCCGGTCGCCGGCGAGCTGTGGCAACGGCTGGAGCCATCCCTCCGCCGGGGGCTCGACCCGGCGACCGCCACCCTGGGACTGCCCGACCGGACCGCCCGGGCGGTGGGCTGGCTGCTCGGTCTCCTCGCCGAGCACGGCGTCCTGGTCGACGTCCGGGTGCCGCTGGACGGCCATCCGTTGGCGGCCTGGCTGGCGGGGCTCGCGCAGGATCCGGCCGGCGCGCTGGACGCGGTGTCGCGGTGCGCGGTGGCGGTCACCGGCGAGGGCGACCTTCCACCGGCCGTACGGGCGGCGCTGGCCGCCTCCGGGTTCTCCACCGCGCCTGGAGAGGCTCTCCACGCCCTCCGGGAGGTGCCCGGGGACGGCGGCGGCGCGGACCTGGTCGTGTGGGTCCGGACGGAGGACCCCGGCGGGCGTCGGGAGCCGCCCGTTCCCCCGTGGCCGGGGACGGCACCACGGCAGCCCGGCTCCCTGCGGCCCGCGGTGCTGCCGGTGACGATCCGTCCGGACGGCGCGCTGATCGGCCCGCTGGCCCCGGCCGGTCACCCCGCCGCCGCAAGCCGGGCCGCCGCAGGCCACACCGCCCCGGGCCAGGCCACCGCACGCCAGGCCGCCCCAGGCCGGGCCGTCGCAGGCCGGGCCGTCGCAGGCCACACTGTCGCAGGCCAGACCGCCGCAGCCACGGACGCCGGTCCGGCCGTGCCGGCGACCGACCACCGGCTGCTGCCGTTCCTCGTGGCGCACGAGGTGGTACGCGTGCTGGCCGGGCTCGCCGACGGCACGGCGCTGTCGCTGCGCGGCGGGGTCGTCCAGCGCGTCGGCGAGCCGACCGGCCCGCAGCCCTGGCCGCCCGCCGCGCGGACCGGGGCACCCGCCGCGCGGACCGGGGCACCCGCCGCGCGGACCGGGGTGCTCGCCGCGCGGACCGGGGTGCTCGCCGCGCGGACCGGGGTGCTCGCCGGTGACGGGACGCGGGGCACCGGACCGACGGCGGGAGCGGTGCCGGCCCGCCCACCGGTCGACCCCGGCACCGCGTCCCTCGGTTCGGGCGCAGCGGAGGACGGCCCGGTGCGGGTGATCGGGGACGACGACCGCCTGGTCCGGGCGATCGCCGTCAGCACCTCGACCGTACGGCGGACGGATCGGTCCGTGGTGGTGGGCGTCGCGGCGGACTGGCCGGTGGCCCGGCACCTGGCCGAGCAGCGGGCCGCCCACGCGGTAGGCAGGGCGTACCTGCCGGTGCGGGGACGCGGGACGGCGATCGAGATCGGCCCGTTGAACGGCCCCGGTGCCGGCGGCTGCCTGCGGTGCGCCGACACCCGGCAGGAGGCCGTCCTCGGCGCTGGCAGCACCGCAACGCTGCTCGCCGGTGGCCGGCCGCTGCCGCTGCCGCCGCACTGGCACGGGCTGGTCGGCGAGCTGGTCGCCGGTCAGCTCGCAGACGACGCCGACCCGCGCCTGGCCAGCGTGCTGGCGGTCCGCGACGGCGCGATCAGTCGGCACCTGATCCGAGCGGTGCCGGACTGTCCGGACTGCGGTGCCCTGCCACCCGACTCGGCCGGGGCCGCCACGATCGCCCTGCGCCCCCACCGGCAGGCCGCACCCGACCGCCTCCGGGTCCGTCCCGGACCGCCGGACCTGGCCGTGCTCCGCGCCGAACTGGTCGATCCCCGCTACGGGCCGGTGACGCACGTCCACACCGACCGGCAGGGCCCGCTCGCGCTGGCGGCGGCCGAGATGCCCGTGCCCGGCCGCTCCGGTCGGGTCGGTGGTTACGGGCGCGCGGCGGACCAACCGACGGCGCAGGTGCTGGCCCTGCTGGAGGCGGTCGAACGGGAGGCCGGCCGCTACCCGCAGGCCCGCCGGACGACCACGCTGGGCAGCTACCGGGAACTCGCCGCCGACGCCGTCGACCCCGCCCGGCTGGGCCTGCCGGAGCCGGAGGCGGTCCGCCACCCCGGGTACCGGCTGGACCCCTACGCCCCGGACGCGGTGACGTCCTGGGTGTGGGCGTACGACCTGGTGGGTGACCGGCCCGTCCTCGTGCCGGAGCACGCCGCCTACTACGGGGTGGACCGTGCCGGGGTCTCCCGGTTCCTCTACGAGTCCTCCAGCGGCTGCGCCGTCGGTGGCTGCCTGGAGGAGGCGGTCCTGCACGCCTGCCTGGAGACGATCGAGCGGGACGCCTTCCTGCTCACCTGGTACGCCGGCCGTACGCCGCCGGCTCTGGCGCTGCCGCCCGACGTCGATCCGCTGACCCGGCACCTCGCGGACCGGATCGCGGCGGAGGGCTACCGGCTGCACCTGCTCGACATCACGAGTGACGTCGGGATACCGGCCGTCTGGGCCCTCGCCGTCACCGACCGACCCGACCGGGGCGCAACCTTCTCCGCCGCCGGGGCGCATCCCGATCCCCGCCGGGCCGCCGCGGCGGCGATCCTGGAGGTCGGCGTGAACGTGACGGTCGCGCCGAAGGTGGCCCGCCCGCCGCGGGACCGGCTGCTCGCCATGCTCGCCGATGCCGACCTGGTGGGGGAACTGGGGGACCACGCCGCCCTGCACCTGCTGCCGCAGACCGTGCCCCGGTTCGACTTCGCGCTGCGGGAGGCCGCCGCCGGCCCGGCGCGGCCGTTCGACGAGCACTTCGCCGGCTGGCGCGAGCGGTGGCTGCACCCCGACCTGACGGAGGTGCTGCGCAGAGTCGTCGACGCGATGGCCGCCGCCGGGACGCCGCCACTGGTGGTGGACCAGACCGGACCGGCCGAACGCCGCCTCGGCCTGGCCGCCGTGAAGGTCCTCGCCCCCGGGGCCGTACCGATGACCTTCGGGCACCTCAACCGGCGGGTCGACCTGCCCCGCCTGCGGCAGGCCCGGCTCGCCGCCCCCGACCATCTGATCCTGCCCCACCCGTTCCCCTGAAGGAGAGCCGAGCATGGCTCGCTGGTCCGCCCTGCACGTCCACCTGCACGCCGGTCCCGAGTGCACCGAGACGGTGCTGCGGGAGCACATCGTGCCGACCACGACGGACCTGCTCGCCCGGGGCGAGATCTCCTCCTGGTTCTTCGTCCGGTACTGGGAGGGCGGTCCGCACCTGCGCTGGCGGGTCGCCGACGCGACGCCGGAGACGGTACGACGGATGCGCGCCGGGCTGGTCGAAGCGGTGGCCGCGCTGCCGCCACCGGCCCGGGAACTGCGTCCGGCGGACTGGTACGCCCAGTTCGGAGTGCACGCCTCCGAGGGCACCGACCAGCCCGACCGGCCCGGCGCGGGCCAAGAGACCGGCGTGGGCCAAGAGACCGGCGTGGGGCAGGAGACCGGCGTGGGGCAGGAGACCGGCGTGGGGCAGGAGACCGGCGTGGGGCAGGAGACCGGCGCGGGGCAGGAGACCGGCGCGGGGCACGGGACCGGCGATGGGCCGGAGCTGGGCTGGCACCCGCACGGCACCGTGGTCGAACAGCCGTACCGGCCGGAGGTCGACCGGTACGGCGGCCCGGACGCGATCGGCGCGGCCGAGGAACTCTTCGCCGCGTCCAGCCGGGTCGCCGCGGCCCTGCTCGGCGCGCCGCCCGCCCGCCGCCGGTCGACGGCCGTGGACCTGCTGTTCGGGTTCCTCGCCGCCAGCGGCCTCACCGGGCACGAGGCGGTCCGGTTCCTGCGCCGCTACACCAACGGGTGGACGCTGGTGCCCGAGGCGAACGGTCGGGACCTCGGCCTGGCCCTGATCGCGGCGGAACGCGACTTCCACGCCGACGCGTCCGCCTACCCGGCCCGGCAGCGGCTCATCGCCGACATCGTCACGCGGGGCAGGGGTGCCGCCACCTCTGTGAACTACTGGGCGGACGAGGTCGCCGCCTACGTCGAGCGACTGCGGGCGCTCGACGGGCAGGGCCGACTGCACGGCACGGTGCCCGGCATCCTCGCGTCGCAGCTGCACATGCTGCACAACCGCCTCGGGCTGAGCATCCCGGCCGAGTGCCACCTCACCTGGCTGGCGTCGCTGGCGTACGGCGCACCGGCCGCAGCGCCGGACTTCCACGCCGACGGGACCGACGCCCCGGACCGCGCGTACCACGAGGCGTCGAAGTTCGTCCGTACGCGGTGGCCGAGCCAGCGTCCCCGTACCGTCGAGCCCGCACCGGTCCGCCCCCTCCCGTCCGACGCCGTGACCCTGGCACTGCCCGAGCCGACGCCGGGCGCGCTCGCCGACACCACGCTCGCCACGGTGTTGCGCGACCGCCGCACCCGGTACGACTTCGGCCGAGGGGAGACCGGCGTGGCGGACCTGGGCCGGCTGCTGCGCTACGCGGCTGGTGACACCGCGCCGGCGGTCGACGGCCAGCGACGACTGGCGTACCCGACGCCGGGCGCCCTGGCGACCACGCGGCTGCTGGTGCTGCCCCGCCGGATCGCCTCGATGCGGGCGGCACTCTACGAGTACCTGCCGGAGCGGCACGCCCTCCGGCGGGTCGCACCCGATCCGGGCATCGACCGGCTGTCCCGGGTCGCCCCGCAGTTCGCGCCCACCGGTCCCGACGTCGTCCCCGGCGCCGGCGGACTCGACGTCGAGACGGTGCCGCTCTGGCTGTTCGTGGTCGCGGACCTACGCCGGGCCCGGGCCCGGTACGGGCTGCGCGGCTACCGGTTCTCCGCCATGGAGACCGGCCACCTCGCCCAGAACCTGCTGCTCGCCGCGACGGCCCTCGGGCTCTCCGCCGCCCCGCTCGGCGGGTTCTTCGACGACGAGCTCAACCACCTGCTGCTGCTCGACGGGCTCGACGCCAGCGCCTTCTACGCCCTCGCCCTCGGCTGAGGTCGGTCGCCAGAGCCAGCCGCTCACGCCGTGGTGCGGGACAGCACGGCGAGTTCGGCGGCGACCGCGGCGAGGATGGCGAGCACCAGCGGCCACGGGGTGCCGACCAGGGCGTAGAGCAGGATCAGGGCCGGGGCGGCGGCCGCCGCGTAGACGGCCAGCGCCAGCGTGCGGTCGGAGCGGAGCAGGCTCGGCAGGATGGTCCGGGACAGGCCGGGCAGCCGGGCGGCGAAGCGCCAGACCACCAGCGCCCCGCCGAGCGCCGCGAACGCCGCCGCGACGCGGGACAGCCCGGCGCTGCCCGGCGCCATGCAGGCGATCAGCACGGCGGTGATCATCGTCCAGCCCGCGCCGTAGACCACGAGCTGGCGCAGGCCGAGCGAGATGGTCCGGCCGGAGTCGACCCGCCCGGGGCTCATCGACGCGGCCTCGGCGAGGTGTTCCAGCGCCTCGCTCCAGCGCCGCTGCTCCAGCCGGAGCACGCCGATGTCGTGCCGGGCCTCGGCGAGCTGCGGGTCCAGCCGCAACGCCTCCCGGTAGGCGCGCTCGGCCAGGTCGAACATCTGCATGTTCGCCGCCACCAGCCCGAGCACCAGGTGCGCCTGGGGGTTCTCGGGTGCCAGCTCCACCCCGCGCCAGGCCGCGTTCAGCGCCGGCTGCCCGTTGCGCGAGCCGGCCAGGATCGCGGCGGCGCTGCTCTGCGCGTACGCGTCGTCGGGCCCCAGCGCCAGGATCCGGTCGGCGGTGCGGGCCGCCTCGGCGTACTCCTCCAGATCGCCGAGGGCGAGGGCGCGGGCGACCAGCGCCGGAACGCTGTCGGGGGCCGCGGCGACCGCGGCGTCGGCGGCGGTGCGCGCCTCCGTCGGCCGGCCGGCCGCGAGGTGGACCCGGGACAGCATGGTCAGCGCCCCGGCGTCGGCCGGGTCCAGGGCGACGGCGTAGGAGACCTCCGCCGCGGCCTCGTCGTAGCGGCCCAGCTCGGCGAGGAGCTGGGCGCGTTGGAGGTAGCCGTCGGCGGCGGACCGGTCTGAGGTGGCGTCGCTGGACATCGCGGCGAGCCTAGGCGGCCGGAGCCTCGTACACCAGGGCCACCGCGATGCCGGTGAGCCCCTCGCCGCGCCCGGGGAAGCCGAGGCCGTCGGTGGTGGCCGCGGAGACCGTGACGGGCGCGCCGACCGCCTCGGAGAGCACCCGCTGGGCCTCTTCGCGGCGCGGGCCGATCTTGGGCCGGTTGCCGATCACCTGCACGGACACGTTGCCGATCGCGAAACCGGCGGCCCGCACCCGGCGGGCGCTCTCGGTGAGCAGGGCGACGCCCGACGCGCCGGCCCACTCGGGCTGACCCACGCCGAAGTTGGCGCCCAGGTCCCCGAGGCCGGCCGCCGAGAGCAGCGCGTTGCAGGCGGCGTGCGCGGCCACGTCGGCGTCCGAGTGCCCGGCCAGGCCGTCCTGGTCGGGCCAGTGCAGGCCGGCCACCCAGCACGGCCGGCCCGCCTCGAAGGCGTGCACGTCGGTGCCGATGGCCACCCGGGGAACGATCATGAGAAGAGGGTACGCGTCAGGCGCCCGTGGCGAGCAGGTGCTCGGCCAGCGCCAGGTCGAACGGGCGGGTGACCTTCAGCGCGTACTCGGAGCCGGGGACGCAGGACACCGGGACGCCCTGCTTTTCGACCAGGCCGGCGTCGTCGGTGAGCGGGTCACCGGCGGCGGCGTGCGCGGCGGTCAACACGGACCGGCGGAAGCCCTGCGGGGTCTGCACCGCGCGCAGGGCGGAGCGGTCGACGGTGCCGAGGACGACCTCGTCGGCGCCGACCTCCTTGATCGTGTCGACGACGGGCAGCACCGGGATCACCGCGTCGTGCCCGGCGCGGACGGCCGCCGCGACGGACTCCACCAGGTCGGGCGGGGTCAGCGCCCGGGCGGCGTCGTGCACGAGGACGATCTCCGGGCCGGCGGGCACCGCCGCGAGGGCGGCGGCCACCGACGCCTGCCGCTCGGCGCCGCCGGGCACCACGGTCACCGGGGCGACCGGGGCGAGCAGCTCGCGTACCGCCGCCACTTCGGCGGCCGGGGCGGCCACGACGATGGTGTGCACCGACGGCGCGGCGGCGAGCCGTCGGACCGCGTGAACCAGCAGGGGTTCCCCGCCGAGCAGGCGCAACGCCTTGGGGCGGCCGGGGCCGAGCCGTACGCCGGCACCGGCCGCAGGCACGAGGACCGCGACGTCACCGCACGGATTGAGCTGCGCGGTCACGTCGCGGTCCTCGGTGGTTTGTTCGCTACGAATCGGGTACGACGATGCTGCGGAGACTAGGCCTCGGTCAGGACCTTGTCGAGCAGCGTCTCCGCCTCGTCCTTGGTGCTCTTCTCGGCCAGCGCGACCTCGCCGACGAGAATGTCGCGGGCCTTCGCGAGCATGCGCTTCTCGCCCGCGGAGAGGCCCCGCTCCCGCTCCCGACGCCACAGGTCGCGCACGACCTCGGCGACCTTCAGCGGGTTACCGGAGGCCAGCTTCTCCAGATTCGCCTTGTAACGCCGCGACCAGTTGGTCGGCTCCTCGGTGTGCGGTGCACGGAGCACGTCGAAGACCTTGCCGAGGCCCTCTTCGCCGACCACCTCGCGCACACCCACGATCTCGGCGTTCTCGGCGGGCACCCGGACCGTCAGGTCACCCTGTGCGACCCTCAGGACGAGGTATTGCTTAGGCTCGCCCTTGATCACCCGAGTCTCGATTGCCTCGATGAGTGCGGCCCCGTGGTGGGGGTAAACAACGGTCTCGCCGACACTGAAAACCATAGGTTCGAAACCCCTTTCGCTGTGTCTAGGGTAACACGCTCAGGCACCGATGTCTCACCGCTGTCCTGACCGTTGGCGCAGCTCAGGGGCCCTGTGAGAGGTCTTTCTTCAGCTTGACAGACCGCCAAACCAGTGGTTTGACCACGCTCCGTAACGCTCGGATGACGTCCCGGTACGAGTGACGCGAACGTCGAGATCAAGGGCTATGCGCTCCTCCCATGGTAGCCCGCCGGCCGGGTACGCGCCCAGGTGTAGCGGCAGCCCGCCCCGTGCGGGACGCTGGAGACCGAGCCGCAGTCCGCTCGCCGAGACGTCCTTGGGGGTCCGATGGGCAAGCCCGACGCAGACGGCCCCGGACTGCCCGACCTGCCACCGGAGTGGGGCCGGGTGGTCGTGCCGGACGACGCCTCCGCGCTGGCCGCCGAGGCCGAACAGCTCCGCCGCGAGCTCGGTGGTCCGCTCCGGCGCGCCGTCCCGCCTCCGTCGTCCCGGTCCCCGTACGCCCTCGCCCTGCTGGTGCTGCTGGTGGCGGTGCTGACCACCCTCGCCGGCCTCGCGGCGGTCACCTGGCCCCGACCCGGCCGGTCCACCCCGGAGCCCGCCCCCACCCCGTACGCGCCGTCGGCCGGGGCGGCCGGTCGACCGCTGCCCGCGCTGGACCTGGTCGACACCGGCCAGTCACCGGTGCCCCTGCGCGGACTGGTGCCAGCGATGATCATCCTCGTGGACGGCTGCCCCTGCCCGGCCGACGTGGCCACCGCCGCCGCCCTGGCACCGGCCGGCGTCACGGTGGTCACCGTCGCCGGCACCCGGCCCGTACGCGCCACGCCACCGCCCGCCGGGGCCACGGTGCGACCGCTCGCCGACCCGGCCGGCGGGCTGCGCTCGTTCCTGCACCTGCCGGCCCGACCCGGCGCCGTCACCGCGCTGCTGGTGGACCGGTCCGGCGTCCTCGTCAAGGTGGTCCCCGAGATCCACTCCGCCGAGGACTACCGCGCCGACCTGACCCGCCTCGCCGCCTGAGCCGCCCCGCCGGGAAGCAGGTCAGGGCAGGGCGACCAGCTGCGCCTCGACCCGCAGCGGCTCCGCGTTGGCGCTCGACAGCGAGACCTGGAACGGCCCGCCCCTGCCGGTGACCTCCGTCGACGTGACCGAGCCGTCGCAGGCGCTGGTGATCGGGTCGGCCGCCCAGGCCCCGTCGACCACGATCAGCAGCTCTCCCGGGCCGACGCAGCGGTACTGGAGCAGGTGACGCGCCCCGCCCTCGGCGGAGGCCTGCTTGACGAGACCCTCCGCCGGACTGAGCACGGCCCGTGCGGTCCAGACCGTGTCGGGGAAGCTGGCCAGCCCGCCCCGACGCCCGTCGCCCGCCTGGAGCCGGTCGTCCCCGGCACGGCGCTGCTCCGGGTCCTCGGCGTCCACCCGCACCGTCGCGCCGCCACGCGGGTCCACCCCCACCACCGCGCCGCCGCGCGGATCCGTCCGGATCGTCGCGCCGCTGCGCGGGTCGACGCGCCAGAAGCTGGCGGGCCGCCCGGACCCCTCAGGGGGCACGACGAACCGGACGCGGGCGTCCGGCGGGGCGGCGAGCCGGGCCCGGTCCGCCGGTGCGACGTTCGACAGGTCCGGCGCGGGGCCGGTGCGGGGCGCCTCGGCCTGCCACCAGAGGCCGCCGCCGACCAGCGCGGCCAGCCCCGCCACGGCCAGTACGGCACCGCGCAGCCGATCGTCGGCCCCGACGTCAGTCGTGTGCCCACCCGCGTCCGGCCCGGTCTCCGGCCGGTCTGCCGCATCGGCGTCCATCATCAGAGGGTAACCGCGCCGGGCGAACCGCCCACTCCTGTCCGTTCGAGCAACGCGGCGAAGAGGGTCAGGCCGGGGCCGAACGCCAGCATCACCACCCGCCGCGGCGGCGACGCGGCCCGGCGCAGCCGGTCCAGGATCAGCAGCACCGTCGGCGACGAGCAGTTGCCGTGCTCGTCCAGCGTCGCGCGGGACGCCGCCAAGCCCTCCGGCGGCAGGGCCAGCTCCCGCTCGACCACGTTCAGGATGCGCGGGCCGCCCGGGTGCACCGCCCAGCCGTCCACCTCGGACAGCGTCGTGCCGTGCCGGGCCAGCAGCCCCTCGACCAGGCCCCGGACGTGCGTGGAGAGCACCTGCGGCACCTTCGGCGACAGCCCCATCCGGAAACCCGTGTCGGTGACGTCCCAGGTCATGTGGTCGGCCGTCGAGGTGTCCGTGACGGAGGTGACCTCGCGCAGCGCGTACCCCCGGCCGCCGGGAACGACCACGGCGGCGACCGCGGCGTCCGAGAAGAGCGCGTGGGAGACGATCTGCTGGGTGTCCACCCGGGCGCTGGAGGGCTGGATGTGCAGGCTGGTCAGCTCCGCGCAGAGCAGCAGCGCGGGCCGGCCCCGGGCGGTGACGAAGTCGCTCGCCGCGCCCAGGCCCGGCAGCGCGGCGTAGCAGCCCATGTGCCCGACGAACAGGCGCTGCGTGTCCGGGGCCATGCCCAGGTCCCGGGCGAGCAGGATGTCCAGCCCCGGGGTGGCGTACCCGGTGCACGAACAGACGACGAAGAGCCCGACGTCGCCGGCGGAGAGGCCGGCGGCCGTCAACGCCCGGCCCACCGCCTCCTTGCCCAGCGGCAGCGCCTCGACCAGGTAGCGGCGCATCCGCCGCTCCGTGGGCCAGTCGGAGACGTCCTCCAGCAGCGGGTTCACGGCAGCCTGCCGGCGGGTGACCCCCGAATGCGCGAAGATGCGCTGCGCCAGCGCCCGCGTGCTGCCGGAGAAGTGCTTCGAGAAGAAGCCCTCCCACAGGTCGTCCTGCGCGGCCGACGGCGGGTGCGCCGTCCCCAGCCCCGCGATCACCGGTACGGCCACCATGCCCACCTCTCGTCCGGCCTTGCGCACCGGGCGGTAGAACCCGCCCCTGGACGGGCCGTGCGCCCGCGCGTCCGCCGACCCGGCGGACCCCCCACGCTCACCAACGAGGGACCGTTCCGTCGCGGTCCGGGTCACCACCCAGCGCGGCGACGCCCAGCCAGTCCGCGCAGACGTCCGACGTCGCCGGGTGCAGCGAGCCGCAGCGGGCGTCCCGGTAGAGCCGCTCCAGCGGATGTCCCCGCCGGGTCGCGGACGTGCCGGCCGCCTCCAGCACGGACGCGGCCACGTCGGCGGCGGTGGTGCCGGCGAGCAGCTTCGCCCGCCAGACCCAGCGGTTGGTCTCCGCGTCGCCGGGCGCCTCGTCCACCCGGCGGGCCGCCTCCGCGACCACCAGCTGAGCCGCCGCCACCGCCGCGTCGGCCCGGCCCAGGCGGGACCGGACCGCCGGCAGGCCGGCGAGGTTGCGGGCGTTCAGGTGCTCGGCCGCCGCGTCGACGGCCGCCCGGGCCACCCCCACGTAGACGGCGGCGTAGCTGGCCACCAGCCAGTGCGGCATGAGCTGGGCGACCACCAGGGCCAGCCCCTCCACGCCGCCGAGCAGCCGGTCGGCCGGCACGGTCACGTCCAGGTGCAGGTCGTGCGAGGAGGTCGCGCGCATGCCGAGCGAGTCCCACGTGGGCTCGACGGTCAGCCCGTCGCCGGCCGGCACCAGGAACTGGGAGACCACCGACTGGTCGGCGGCGCTGCGGGCCGCCACCAGGTAACCGTCCGCGTGCCCGGCCCCGGAACAGAACGTCTTGCTGCCCTTGAGGTGCCAACCGCCGTCGGCCGGCTCGTAGACGGTGCTGAGCTGGGAGAGCCGGGCGCCGGCGCCGCGCTCGCTCATCGCCACGGCGTACCAGGCGCCCTGGGCGGCGGCGGTGAGCAGCCGGTCCCGGGCGGCCAGCGCCTCGTCCGGGACGCCGAGCGCCTCGGCCAGTTCCTCGGTCACCGCGCCGAGCGCACCGGTGACCGAGGCGTGCATGTTGAAGACCAGGGCCGTCGCGCCGTTGCCCCGGGCCAGCTCGGTGGCGACCGCGGCGTACTCGGCGAAGGTGGCGCCCGTCCCGCCGAGGGCGGTGGGCACCATCAGGCCGAAGAGCCCGGCCTCGCGCAGGTCACGGAAGTCCTCGACCGGGAACGAGCCGTCCCGGTCGTGCTCGGCCGCCCGGGCGGCCAGCCTCGGTGCCAGGCGGCGAGCCGCCTCCAACGCGTGCTGCGTCATACAGCCCCCTTCTCGGCCCTCTCCCTACCCAGGGACGGGCACCGCTATCCGCTCCGCGTACCACGCCCCTGGTAGAGCACGGCCGTCGACCAGGTCGGCACGATCCGCGGCGGGCGGCCGGCGAGCGTCGCATGCGGACGGTCGGCCGCGACCGCGTACGGACGACCGGCGGCGCGCATCCGGCGGACCAACCAGCCGAGCAGGCCCGGCATCCCCGGCCGGATGCCCCGCAGGCGCAGGTCGACCCCGTGCCGGGCGCACTCCGCCACCAGCGCCCGGGCGTCCACGAACAACCGTGGATCGTGGATGCCCTTCGGCACCGTGGGCAGCCGCTCGGCGATCCGCACGGCCAGCAGGCGGCTCAGCGCCGTGTCGTTCAACGTGTCCAGGACGAGCAGGCCGCCGGGCCGCAGCAGCCGGCACGCCTCGGCCACCGCGCGCCGCCAGTCCGGCACGTGCTCCAGCAACTCGCCCGCGGCGACCACGTCGGCGCAGCCGTCGACCAGCGGTACGGCGGTCACGTCGCCGTTGACGACGGTCACCCCGTGCGCGGCGGCCTGCGCCAGGGCCGACCGGGTGAGGTCGACGCCCACGTGCTGGTAGCCCTTGCCGGCCAGGTGCGGGGCGAGCAGCCCGGCGCCGCAGCCGAGGTCGACGAGGAGGGCGCCGGGGCGGGACGCCGGCGGTACGAGCGCCGCGCGGGCCTCGGCCAGCCAGTGCAGCATCGCGAACGCGCCGTCCGGCCGCCACCACTCGCCGGCCAGGTCGTCGTACTGGCGCGGATCGTTGCGTGGCAGGGTGCGGCCCGCGTCTGGCATGGACCGAGCGTGGCACGACTGCCCGGTAACGACCAGACTTTCCCTATGTCGCCAACGGTGCTAGGGCTGGTCAGGGCGAGTCACCCGGAGCCGGCCGCCGCGGTCACCACGGTGGCCGGGCTGCTCGCGTGGGGCGTCGGGCACCGGCCGGGCGGGATCCTCGCCGTGGTGCTCACCGTGGCGGCCAGCCAGCTCGCCGTCGGCTGGGCCAACGACGCGCTCGACGCCGACCGGGACGCCACGGTGGGGCGTACCGACAAGCCGGTCGCCGCCGGCGCGGTCGGCCGGCGCGCGACGGCCGTGGCCGCGGCGGTGGCCGCGCTCGCCACCCCGGCGCTGGCGCTGGCCACCGGCCCGGCCGCCGCGCTCTGCGCCACCCTCGGGCTGGTCTCCGCGCTGCTCTACGACTGGCCGCTGAAGTCGACAGCGGTCTCGGTGCTGCCCTACGCGGTCTCCTTCGGTTCCCTGCCCGCCTTCGTCGTGCTGGCGCTGCCCGGGGCGGTGGTGCCACCGGTCTGGCTGGTCGCCGCCGCCGCCTGCCTGGGCGCCGGGGCGCACTTCGCCAACGTCCTGCCCGACCTGGCCGACGACGCCCTGACGGGGGTGCGTGGACTGCCGCACCGGCTCGGTCCGGCCGGCAGCCGGGCCGCCGCCGCGCTGCTGCTGCTCACGGCGACCGCCACGCTGGTCCTCGGGCCGCCCGGGCCCCCGTCGGGGGTCGGCCTCGCCGCGGTCGCGGCCGCCGTCGTGGTGCCGCCGCTGAGCTGGTACGCGGGACGCGCCGCCGCCCGGGCCGGCGGCCGGCCGGTGGCCGCTTTCCGGGCCGTGATGCTGGTCGCCCTCATCGACGTCGTCCTGCTGGTCACGAGCGGCCGACTGGTGTGACGCGCGTCCCCCCGGGTGCCATCTCCGGGTCGGCGTGCGGGGGCGGATCAGGCCCAACTACCCTGGAGCGCGGTCTGCGCGGGCATGGCCACCATGCCCGGCGTGAGCACCGGGTGGGATCGTGACGAGGAGGACCGACGTGACGCGCTCGATCAGGGGTTCCCGGCGGGCGGCCCTGCTGCTGTCCGGGATGGCCGCGGCGACCGGGCTGCTGCTGTCCGGCTGCGGCGCCGGCCAGGTCTCCGAGACCGCCAACAAGGAGCCGTCGGTCCAGGGCGTCAACCTGTCGGCCGGCAACGGCGCCTACGCGGTCCGCGGCCTGCTGGTCGAGTTCCCCGGCACCGAGGGCTACAAGGCGGGTGCCAACGCCGTCCTGAGCGCCGTGATCTACAACGACTCGCCGAACCCGGTGACCGTGACCGTGACCACCGACAGCGCGCGCGAGGTGGTGATCACCGGCACCGGCGCCTCGGCCAGCCCGTCGGCGTCCCCGAGCGGGTCGGAGTCGCCCGCCCCGTCCGGGTCGCCCTCGCCGGCGGAGTCGGCCAGCCCCGGCGCCGCCGAGAGCCCGTCGGGATCGGCCAGCCCCGGCGCCTCCCAGAGCCCGTCGGAGTCGGTCAGCCCCGGCGCCCCGGAGAGCCCCGCCCCCGAGAGCCCGGCCGCGCCGGCCGGCGAGCCGGCCCGGATCGAGATCGCGCCGCTGAGCTACGTGCAGCTCAACACCCAGTCGAACCGGGTCTTCCAGCTCATCGGCCTGACCGAGGCGCTGCGCTCCGGCCAGAACGTCACCCTGACCTTCGACTTCGGTAACGGTGCCACGGTCACCGGCCCGGCCCCGGTCGCCGTGCCGCTCACCCCGGCCGCGCCCCCGTCGAAGATCGTCGAGCGCCTGGGCGGCTACGAGGAGAACGAGGGCGGCGGTCACTGACCCTCCGCCCCGCTGTTTCCGACGGCACCGTCGGCGTGGTGACCGCCACGCCGGCGGTGTCTTCGTCGTACCGGAGGACTAACGTCCCGGTGTGACCACCTCCCGATCGACCTCCTCCCGCGCCGGCGGGGCCGGCGGGCGCGGCCGCGCCGCCGCCCGCGAGCCCCGGCCGGCCTACGAGTGCGACGCCTGCGGGCACCAGCCGCCGAAGTGGGTCGGGCGCTGCCCGGAGTGCGGCGAGTGGGGCTCGGTGGTCGAGTGCACGGTCACCGGCCCGACGGTCTCCGGCAAGGTGGTCAGCTCCCGGATGCCGGCCGAGCCGGCCCGGCCGATCGCCACCATCAGCGCCGCTCCGGCCCGGGCCCGCCCCACCGGGGTCAGCGAGCTCGACCGGGTCCTCGGCGGCGGCCTGGTCCCCGGCGCGGTGGTGCTGCTCGCCGGCGAGCCGGGGGTCGGCAAGTCCACCCTGCTGCTCGACGTGGCCCAGCAGTGGGCCGCCGGCGCCGGCAGCCCCTCCCTGGTGGTCAGCGGCGAGGAGTCGGTCAGCCAGGTCCGGCTGCGCGCGGAGCGGATGGGCGCCCTGCACGACCAGCTCTACCTCGCGGCCGAGAGCGACCTCGCCGCGGTGCTCGGTCACCTCGACGCGGTCAAGCCGGGGCTGCTGGTGCTCGACTCGGTGCAGACCATCTCCACGAACAACGCCGAGGGCGTGTCGGGCGGGGTGACCCAGGTGCGGGCGGTCACCGCCGCCCTTGTCGCGGTCGCCAAGGAGCGGGGCATCGCCACCGTGCTGGTCGGCCACGTCACCAAGGACGGCCAGGTCGCCGGGCCCCGGGTGCTGGAGCACCTGGTCGACGTGGTGCTGCACTTCGAGGGCGACAAGCACTCCTCGTTGCGCATGGTGCGCGGCGTGAAGAACCGCTTCGGCGCCGCCGACGAGGTGGGTTGCTTCGAGATGCACGAGGGCGGCATCAGCAGCCTGGCCGACCCGTCGGGGCTCTTCCTGACCCGCTATTCGGAGCCGGTGCCCGGCACCTGCGTCACGGTGGCGATGGAGGGGCGCCGGGCACTCGTGACCGAGGTGCAGGCGCTGATCGGCGCGACCGTGGCCGGTTCGCCCCGGCGGACGGTCTCGGGGCTCGACTCGGCCCGGCTCGCGATGGTGCTGGCCGTGCTCCAGCGGCGCACCGAACGCCTGACCCTGCACGACCGGGAGGTCTTCGCGGCCACCGTCGGCGGCATCCGGGTGGTGGAGCCGGCGGCCGACCTCGCCGTGGCCCTCGCCGTCGCCTCGGGCGGGCTCAACCTGGCCATCGCGCCGCACCTGGTGGCGATCGGCGAGGTCGGCCTGACGGGCGAGGTGCGCCGTGTCGGCGCCGTGCCGCGCCGGCTGGCCGAGGCGGCCCGGCTCGGCTTCCGGCTCGCGCTGGTGCCGACCGGCTGCGGCCCCGAGAGCACCGGAGTCACGCCGGAGCACATGCGGGTGATCGAGGTGACCGACGTACGCTCGGCGCTCCAGGCCGTCGCCCGGGCTTCCGCCGAGTGACCGCCGGGGGTGGTCGGCGGAGCGTCCGGTCCGATACCGGACAGCCCGGACGCAGGGCCACGGTCCGGGCGAGCTGGGGCATCGTGACACATCACAGTAACCACGACAGCACCCACCGCAGGGCAGTCCGTAGACTGTGCCTGTGCCGATCGACCGCGACACCGCCAAGCCTGCTGGCGCGACACCCCACGCCCGCACCGGCGCCGTGGGCTCCCCCGCCCGCGCGATCAGCGTGACCGTGACCGGCGGCGCCGGGGGCGCCGGCGACCCGTTGCGGGCGAACCTCGCCCTGATGGCCCCGGGCACCGCGCTGCGCGACGGCCTCGAGCGCATCCTGCGCGGCCGGACGGGCGCGTTGATCGTCCTCGGCTACGACAAGGTGGTCGAGGGTCTCTGCACGGGTGGGTTCCCGCTCGACGTCGAGTTCTCCGCCACGCGGGTACGGGAGCTGTGCAAGATGGACGGCGCGGTCGTGCTCTCCAGCGACGGCACCCGGATCGTGCGGGCCGCCGTGCACCTGATGCCCGACCCCACCATCCCGACCGAGGAGTCCGGCACCCGGCACCGCACGGCGGAGCGGGTCGCCCGGCAGACTGGCTACCCGGTCATCTCGGTCAGCCAGTCGATGCGGATCATCAGCCTCTACGTCAACGGCCAGCGGCACGTGCTGGACGACTCGGCGGCGATCCTGTCCCGCGCCAACCAGGCGCTGGCCACGCTGGAGCGCTACAAGCTCCGGCTCGACGAGGTCTCCGGCACCCTCTCCGCTCTGGAGATCGAGGACCTGGTCACCGTACGGGACGCGGTCGCGGTGGTGCAGCGGCTGGAGATGGTCCGCCGCATCGCCGACGAGATCGCCGGCTACGTGGTGGAGTTGGGCACCGACGGCCGCCTGCTCGCCCTCCAGCTCGACGAGCTGATGGCCGGCGTCGACGCCGACCGCACCCTGGTGATCCGGGACTACCTGCCGGCCGGCCGGAAGTCCCGCACCCTCGACGAGGCCCTGGTGGAGCTGGATCTGCTCGGCGCGACCGAGCTGATCGACCTCGTCGCGGTCGCCAAGGCCATCGGCTACCCGGCCGCGTCCGACGCCCTCGACGCGGCGGTCAGCCCGCGCGGGTTCCGGCTGCTGGCCAAGGTGCCCCGGCTACCGGTCGCCGTGGTCGACCGCCTCGTCGTGCACTTCGGCAGTCTCCAGCGGCTGCTGGGCGCCACGGTCGAGGATCTCCAGGCCGTCGAGGGGGTCGGCGACGCACGCGCCCGGGGCGTCCGTGAGGGGCTGTCCCGGCTCGCCGAGGCGTCGATCCTCGAACGCTACGTCTGACCCGGCCCGTACGCCGGTCGCCAGCCGGTCCCCCACGGTCACAGCCTCCGGGGCCGCACCGCCACCCGTCATCCGCCGGGCGGGCCCGGCCTGGCCGACCAACCGACCGCGCGGCGGCCCGGTCCGTCCGACAGCGCGGTCTGCCCGGCCGGCCGCCCGGCCCACGGACGGTCAGTCGGTGATGGTGAGCTTGACCGGCTCGCTGAGCTTGGTGCCGACCCGGGCGTAGACCTGGTAGGTGCCGGCCGGCGGGTTGGGGCCCGCCGCCACCCCGTTGGCGCACTTGGTGGTGTCGCGGCCGTTCCAGCCCACCTGGTAGGAGCGCTCGAAGCTCGGGGTGAAGGACTGCACGTCGGAGCCCTGGGCGGTGCCGCACGTGTCGGACGACCAGATCTTCTCGGCCCCCGACTTGATGAACAGCTCCTGCACGGAGGCGCCGACATCGCGGCTGCACGTCCGCTCGGACCGATTCTTGATCTTGAGCTGGAGGTCCACCACGGCCCCCCGGACCACCGAGGCGGGCTGGGCCACCGGGGTCACCGTGATCTCGGCGTCCGTGCAGGCGCCGTCGCCGGCGGCCGGCACGACGGGCGCCACCGGCGGCGAGTCGGTGGTGACCGGCTCGCCCGACGGGTCGTCGGCGTCAGGGCCGTCCGCCGCACCCGGCGAGGGCCCCCCGGTCTGCGGGGCGAGCACCGAACCGGTGGGTTCCGGCGAGGCACCGGAGGACGTCGCGCCCGGAGTGGGCTGCGCGTCACCGCCCTTCTTCGCGTTCCGGTCCGATCCGGTGCACGAATAGAGCAGGACAATCAGGAAGAGAAGCCCCGCTCCGAATACGACGGCGCGACGCCGCCAGTACACGGCGGGGGGCAGGGGGCCGACCGTCAGACGCATGATGCCCCCACCGTAGCGGCGCGGGGCACGCCAGCCCCGCACGACGCGCCGAGTCGCCCTCCGCTCACCGCACCGACCCTCCACACGCGACTGCCGACCGTGTCCCGCCGGCGACGCCGGGTCGCCGCGCCGCCGGCACTCAGAGGTACACCTTGCGCTGGTAGATGGCGTGCGCACCCGCGACCCGGTCCAGGAAGAGCAGGCCCGCGCAGTGGTCGATCTCGTGTTGGAGGGCCCGCGCCTCGAACCCGTCCGTCACCAGCCGTACGGGCCGTCCGGTGCCGGGCAGGACGCCCTCCACCACCAGCCGGCTCGCCCGCTTGACGTCCCCGGTCAGGTCGGGCACCGACATGCACCCCTCGCGCGCCACCTTCCACCGGCTCGCCTCGACGACGCGGGCGTTGCACAGCACGAAGGTGCCGTGCACGGTCAACGCCTTCGGGTGGCCCGTCACGTCCACCGCGAAGACCTGCGCACCCACCCCGACCTGCGGGGCGGCCAGCCCCACGCAACCCGGGGACACCCGCATGGTGGCGATCAGGTCGGCGGCCAGCCGTACCGTCTCCGCCGCCGTCGGATCCACCTCGCCGCCGGAGCGGCTGAGCACCTGCTCCGGCGCGGACACCACCGGTCGCACCTCCCCCGGCACGGCCAGGGACTCCGGGGTCCAGTCGCCGAGACCGACGTACGCCTCGATCTCCGATCCGCGCCCGGCGCCGGTCACAGCAGGTCCGGATCGGCCGGCCGGAGGGTCACCCCGACGCCCAATTCCTCGGCCGTCGCCGCCAGCCGCCCGGCCAGCCCGTCGGCCGTGCCGGGTGGCAACTCCACCTCGGCGACCACCACGTAGAGCGAGCCGGTGAGGCGGGTGCTCAGGTCGGTGACGTTGCCGCCAGCGTCGGCGAGCACCCGGGTCATGGCCGCCACGATGCCCATCCGGTCCGCGCCGTGCACCGCCATCACGTACGGCTCGCCGGCGGGAGCCGTCTCGCCGTCGGGGGTGACCGCGCGTACGGTGGCCAGCAGTTGGCTGTCGGCGGAGAGCGGCGCCAGCGCGGCCTCGACGTCGGCGGCGGCCGGGCCCACGCAGATCAGGGTCATCGCGAAGTGCCCCCGCAGCCGGGTCATGGTGCTGTCGGTGAGGTTCGCGCCGAGCCGGGCGAGCAGCTCGGCGACGTCGGCCACGATGCCTGGCCGGTCCCGGCCGATGACGGTGATCGCGAGCTCGTTCATCCGGGCATTCTGCCCGATCCGTCCGCCGCCGCAGCAGCGCCCCGCCCGGACCGCCCAGCCAGCGGGACGGTAGCGGTGCCCGTCCCGGCACCGTCGCCCGCGCCGCCCCGGCCATGGGCCGCGTGACATCATCGGCGACGCGATGTCTGAGCCCACTTTCGCCACCCTGGTCAGCCGGTGGTACGAGGAGAACGCCCGCGACCTGCCATGGCGCGGACCCGACGTGAGCCCGTGGGCCATCCTGGTCAGCGAGGTCATGCTCCAGCAGACGCCTGTCGTGCGCGTGCTCCCCGCCTGGGAGGCCTGGCTGGCGCGCTGGCCCGAGCCGGCCGCGCTGGCGGCGGACAGCCCCGCCGAGGCCATCCGGATGTGGGGGCGGCTCGGCTATCCCCGTCGGGCGGTGCGGCTGCGCGACTGCGCGCTGGCGATCGTCGAGAGGCACGGCGGGCAGGTCCCCGACCGGCTGGACCAGTTGCTGGCGCTGCCGGGGGTCGGCACGTACACGGCCCGGGCGGTGGCCGCGTTCGCGTACGGTCAGCGGCACCCGGTGGTCGACACCAACGTGCGGCGGGTGGTCTGCCGGGCGATCGCCGGCGAACCGGACGCCGGCCCGGCGACCCGCCCGGCAGACCTGGTCGCCACCGAGGAGCTGCTCCCCGTCGAACCGGCCGCCGCCGCCCTGGCCAGCGCGGCCTTCATGGAGCTGGGCGCGGTGATCTGTGTCGCCCGGTCGCCCCGCTGCGGCGCCTGCCCCGTCGAATCGGTCTGCGCCTGGCGCGCGTCCGGCCGCGAGGCGCCCGCGGGTCCGACCCGCCGCCCCCAGCGGTACGCCGGCACCGACCGTCAGGTACGCGGGCTGCTGCTCGGCGTACTGCGGGAGGCGACCGGGCCGGTGCCGCACCAGCGGCTCGACCAGGTGTGGGCCGACGACGTCCAGCGGTCCCGGGCGCTCGCCGGACTGGTGCGGGACGGTCTCGTGGAACCGGTCGGCGAATCCTCGTTCCGCCTCGTCGGCGACGGGCCACCGGTCCCGGTGGGCTGACCCGGCAACGGACGCTGGCGCGGCGCTGCACGGCGCTGGCACGGCCCGGCGGCTGCGCGACGCGGCTCGGCGCGGTCGGCGTGGGCGCTGGGCGGCGCGGGACGGCCCAGCGCGGCGCTGCACAGCACGGCGCGGCTCGGCGCTGCACGGCGCGGCTCGGCGCTGCACGGCGCGGCTCGGCGCTGCACGGCGCGGACGCGAGGCGGCGCGGACGCGGGGCGGCGGCGCACGGCCCGGCGCTGCGCGGCGTGGTCGGCGTGGGCGCTGGGCGGCGGCGCACGGCCCGGCCTGGTCCGCGTGGGCGCTGGGCGGCGGCGCACGGCCCGGCCTGGTCCGCGTGGGCGCTGGGCGGCGGCGCACGGTCCGGCCTGGTCCGCGTGGGCGCTGGGCGGCGGCGCACGGCCCGGCCTGGTCCGCGTGGGCGCTGGGCGGCGGCGCACGGCCCGGCCTGGTCCGCGTGGGCGCTGGGCGGCGCGGGACGCTGGGCGGCGCCGAGTCGGCGTGGGCCAGCCCCGGGCGTGACGAAAGGGCCGGCCCCTTGTGGGGCCGGCCCTTGTCGTTGGGTGTTGCCGGGTGCGTGTTGCCGTTGTTGGGTCAGGCGGTGTAGCCGCGGGTGGCGATCCAGTCGGCGAGGTTGTCGACGCTCATCCGGTAGGAGGCCTGGTTGGGGTTGGCGGAATCAGCAATGGTGACGGTGTTGCCGTTGTCGCGGTAGCCGACGACGCTGATGTAGTGCCCGCCTTCGAAGGAGTGGGTGGTGCCGTCGGTGTCGGTGGCGGTGCCGGCGATGTTGGCGACGATGGCGTGGCCTTCGTCGATGGCGGTGACGATGTCGGCGCGTAGCTTGTCGGTCTGCTTGTCGTCGGCCTTCGGCTCACGGATCTCGACGGACTGGTAGGCGTCCTTGCCGGTCTCCTTGTTCAGGACGGGGGTGATGTCGTTGATGGAGTTGGTGCCGGCTTCGGTGGTGCCCATGCGCTGGGCCATGCCGTCGACGTCGATGTTCTTGCCCTGCACGCTCAGGGCGTTGCGGGCGGCGGCGGGGCCGCAGTAGTAGAAGTTGGGCTGTGCCTCGTAGCGCACGCCGAGTTCGCGCTCGCTGCCCTTAAGGTCCTGGGCGACGGTGGTGGGCTTGGCCTCGGCGGGGGCGGCGAGGGCGGTGGTGACGGGGCCGGCGATGGCGCCGCCGCTGAAGGCGAGCCCGGCAGCGGTCAGGGCGGTCTTACGCAGGATGTCGGTACGCATGGTGGCAGCACCTTTCGATCGGGGGTACGCGACACACACCACGGGGGGACCGGTGGCATCGCGGGCTGAGGGAAAGGTCGAACCAGGTACGCCCTCGACGAGAGGGTGGGGCGCGTCCGGGGGATGTAACGACACGGGCCCGGCCGGCATTCCGACCGGCGACCCCGGCCATCCCGCAGGGCTCAGGGGTCTGGGGCCCGGGGTTACGCGCTCACGGTGGTTACAACGACCCGGCCCCCCGACCCATGCCCACCGGGCGCGTGACCGGTGCCACCACAAACCGCCATGAAACGGACGGACGGCCCGATCGGCCCCGCAACCGATGCCGCCACGAACCGGACGTGCACCCCAGCCCGGTCGTGACTCCGCCGACCGCTGTGCGCCGGGCGGTTCCCGCTCGACATGCTGGCCGGCAGCGGTCGTACGCCCGTCCAGCCGAAACCGGGCCGGCCGTCCTGTCCCGGCCTACGTGCTGGCGCGCAGCGGTCCGCGCGGCCTGACCGCCCCGGATGGCCTTCCGCGTGGCCCATCACCCGCCGGAGCCTCCGAAGCCCGCCCGGCACTCGCCGCCACTACCGACGACCGGTCGCCCCGTCGGGGACGCCGGCGTGGACGCCGCTGACGGCGGCGGGCGGTGGGCGGTGGGCGGTGGGCGGTGGGCGGTGGGCGGTGGGCGGTGGGCGGTGGGCGGTGGGCGATCATGCAGGTGTGGTGGGGTGCAAATCGCCCGAACGGACGCCTACCCGGCGCCACAACTGCATGATCGCCGCGGACGGGGGGTGGCGCGGGCAGGGTGGCGGGGTGGGGTGGGGTGAGCGGGGGTGGCGGGGCGGGGTGAGGTGAGCGGGGGTGGGGTGGGCGGAGAGGGCGGCGGCCCGGTGGCTGGTGCCACCGGGCCGCCGCCCTCGTGCTGCTGTTTCGGTCCTACTCGTCCGCGCCTGCGGCGGCGGTGCCACCGAGGTCGGCCGGGACGGCGTCCGGCACGGTGGCCGGCCGGTCCGCGCCCGTGAAGATGAGCTTGGACTTGTCGATGTCCTCCGGATCGCCCTCGCAGTCCACCACCACGATCTGACCCGGGGTCAGCTCGTTGAAGAGGATCCGCTCGGACAGGTTGTCCTCGATGTCGCGCTGGATCGTGCGACGCAGCGGACGCGCACCGAGCACCGGGTCGAAGCCCTTCTTCGCCAGGTACTTCTTGGCGTTGTCGGTCAGCTCCAGACCCATGTCCTTGTTCCGCAGCTGGCCCTCGATCCGCTGGATCATGATGTCGACGATCGACAGGATCTCCAGCTGGCGCAGCTGGTGGAAGACGATGGTGTCGTCGATCCGGTTGAGGAACTCAGGCCGGAAGTGCTGCTTGAGCTCGTCGTTGACCTTCTGCTTCATCCGGTCGTAGTTGGACTCGGAGTCCTCCGACGCCTGGAAGCCGAGCGAGACCGCCTTGGCGACGTCGCGGGTGCCCAGGTTGGTGGTCAGGATGATGACCGTGTTCTTGAAGTCCACGATCCGGCCCTGACCGTCGGTGAGCCGACCGTCCTCCAGGATCTGGAGCAGCGTGTTGAACACGTCCGGGTGGGCCTTCTCGATCTCGTCGAAGAGGACCACCGAGAACGGCCGACGCCGCACCTTCTCGGTCAGCTGGCCGCCCTCGTCGTAGCCGACGTAGCCGGGAGGGGCACCCACCAGCCGGGAGACCGTGTAGCGGTCGTGGAACTCGGACATGTCCAGCTGGATGAGGGCGTCCTCGCTGCCGAACAGGAACTCGGCGAGCGCCTTGGAGAGCTCGGTCTTACCGACACCGGACGGGCCGGCGAAGATGAACGAGCCCGACGGACGCTTCGGGTCCTTCAGGCCGGCCCGGGTGCGCCGGATCGCCTTCGAGACCGCCTTGACCGCGTCCTCCTGGCCGATGACGCGCTTGTGCAGCTCGTCCTCCATGCGCAGCAGGCGCGAGGTCTCCTCCTCGGTCAGCTTGTAGACCGGGATGCCGGTCCAGTTGCCGAGCACCTCGGCGATCTGCTCGTCGTCGACCTCGCTGACGACGTCCAGGTCACCGGCCTTCCACTCCTTCTCCCGCTGCGCCTTCTGGCCGAGGAGCTGCTTCTCCTTGTCGCGCAGCTGGGCGGCGCGCTCGAAGTCCTGCGCGTCGATCGCGGACTCCTTGTCGCGACGCACCTGGGCGATGCGCTCGTCGAAGTCGCGCAGGTCCGGCGGCGCGGTCATCCGGCGGATCCGCATCCGGGCGCCGGCCTCGTCGATCAGGTCGATCGCCTTGTCCGGCAGGAAGCGGTCGGAGATGTACCGGTCGGCCAGCGTCGCGGCGGCCACGAGGGCCGCGTCGGTGATGCTGACCCGGTGGTGCGCCTCGTAGCGGTCGCGCAGGCCCTTGAGGATCTCGATGGTGTGGGCCAGCGACGGCTCACCCACCTGGATCGGCTGGAAGCGGCGCTCGAGGGCGGCGTCCTTCTCCAGGTGCTTGCGGTATTCGTCGAGCGTGGTCGCGCCGATGGTCTGCAGCTCGCCACGGGCCAGCATCGGCTTGAGGATGCTCGCCGCGTCGATCGCGCCCTCGGCGGCACCCGCGCCGACCAGGGTGTGGATCTCGTCGATGAAGAGGATGATGTCGCCGCGGGTGCGGATCTCCTTGAGCACCTTCTTGAGGCGCTCCTCGAAGTCACCGCGGTAGCGGGAGCCGGCGACCAGGGCACCGAGGTCGAGCGTGTAGAGCTGCTTGTCCTTGAGCGTCTCGGGCACCTCGCCCTTGATGATCTTCTGGGACAGCCCCTCCACCACGGCGGTCTTGCCGACGCCGGGCTCACCGATCAGGACCGGGTTGTTCTTGGTGCGGCGGGAGAGCACCTGCATGACCCGCTCGATTTCCTTCTCGCGCCCGATGACCGGATCGAGCTTGCCCTCGCGGGCGGCCTGGGTCAGGTTGCGGCCGAACTGGTCCAGCACGAGGCTGGTGGACGGCGCGGCCTCGCCCGGCGTGGCGCCCGCCGCGGCCGGCTCCTTGCCCTGGTAGCCGGAGAGCAGCTGGATCACCTGCTGGCGGACCCGGTTGAGGTCGGCGCCGAGCTTGACCAGCACCTGGGCGGCGACGCCCTCGCCCTCGCGGATCAGGCCCAGCAGGATGTGCTCCGTGCCGATGTAGTTGTGGCCGAGCTGCAGCGCCTCGCGCAGCGACAGCTCCAGCACCTTCTTGGCCCGCGGCGTGAACGGGATGTGCCCGCTCGGCGCCTGCTGGCCCTGGCCGATGATCTCCTCGACCTGCTGCCGCACGCCCTCCAGGGAGATGCCGAGGCTCTCCAGAGCCTTGGCGGCGACGCCCTCACCCTCGTGGATCAGGCCCAGCAGGATGTGTTCCGTACCGATGTAGTTGTGGTTGAGCATCCGGGCCTCTTCCTGGGCCAGGACGACAACCCGTCGCGCTCGGTCGGTGAACCGCTCGAACATGCCCTCGTGCTCCTCACGTGCCGTGCGCACTCGATCTTGATGGTCAAGAAGTCGTGGCGGGGCCGGTGCGCGGACGACCGGGACGGGCGTCCGTGCCTCCTTACTCTATCGCCGCGGACCGACTCCGCTGAGGTCGTGTGTCCCCGTCGGAAGCCGTGTACGCGTCGTTTTGCACAACCGTCCGCGCTCAGGGGGTGTTCCGGTACCCCTGCCTGTACGCGCAGAGCGAAATTCGACCCCGGTCGTGGACCCCTCGTGCGGGTCGCGCCGGTGCCGACGCGGCCCGGATCCGGGCCGTCCGGGAGTCGTCCACAGGCTGTGGACAGACTCTCCACCGGCTGTGGACAACGACCGTCGGGACGGAATTCTTCCCGCTCGGACGCGACCCCGGGCGGATACGGCGACGCCGGCCCGGAGTCGTGCTCCGGCCCGGCGTCGGTGTCGCCCGTCGGCGGTCCCGGTCAGTGACCGGCCTTCGCGTGGTACTCGTCGACGATCTCCTGGGGGATCCGGCCCCGGTCGGAGATGTCCTTGCCGGCCTTCTTGGCCCAGGCGCGGATCGCCTTGTTCTGCTCCCGGTCGGCGGTGGCGCCACCCCGGCCCCGCGCGGCCCGGCCGCCGACGACGACGCCGCCCCTGCCCACCTTGGTGCCGTGGGCGATGTACGAGGCGAATACGTCGCGCAATTTCTCGGCGTTCGAGCTAGACAGGTCGATCTCGTACTGAACGCCGTCGAGCGCGAACTTGACCGTCTCGTCAGCGTCCCCGCCGTCCAGGTCATCGACCAGCTTATGAATGATCTGCTTGGCCACGTCCCACATTCCTTTCGAGCAGGGTGCTCCTGCAAACTGTAAGCACAATAACCCGCGCGGCGCTTGCCGCGTCAATAGGATGCGGTAACGACCCGGTGGAGATGCGCGGCTACTCCGGGCGAACCAGGGGGAAGAGGATGGTTTCCCGAATTCCCAGGCCGGTGAGCGCCATCAAGAGCCGGTCGATTCCCATTCCCATACCCCCGGCCGGCGGCATTCCGTACTCCATCGCCCGGAGAAAGTCCTCGTCCAGCCGCATGGCCTCGTCGTCGCCGCGGGCGCCGAGCTGGGCCTGGGCCACCAGCCGCTCCCGCTGCACCACCGGGTCCACCAGCTCGGAGTACGCGGTCCCCAGCTCGAAACCGAGCACGTAGAGGTCCCACTTCTCGGCCAGCCCGGGCTCGCTGCGGTGCGCCCGGGTCAGCGGGCTCGTCTCCTCCGGGTAGTCGCGGACGAAGGTGGGCGCCTGGAGGCTCGGCACCACCAGCTCCTCGAACAGTTCCTCCGCGAGCTTGCCCGGCCCCCACTTCGGGTCGACCGCCAAACCCACCTTGTCGGCGTACTCCACCAGCCGGGCGCGCTCGGTGCGCACCGTGACCTCCTCGCCGAGGGCCTCGGAAAGCACCCCGAAGAGGGTCACCGAGCGCCACTCGCCGCCGAGATCGAACTCCCGGCCGTCGGCGTGCGTCACGACGGTCGAGCCGCTGACGGCGATCGCCGCCTGCTGCACGAGATTCCGGGTCAGCTCGGCCATCGTGTCGTAGTCGCCGTACGCCTCGTATGCCTCGAGCATCGCGAACTCGGGCGAGTGCGAAGAGTCGACACCCTCATTACGGAAGTTGCGGTTGATCTCGAAGACCCGGTCGACGCCGCCGACGACGGCCCGCTTGAGAAACAGTTCCGGCGCGATTCGCAGATACAGATCGGTGCTGAGTGCATTGCTGTGGGTCACGAATGGCCGGGCCGCCGCGCCACCGTGCAGCAGCTGGAGCATCGGGGTCTCCACCTCGATGAAGTCCCGGCCGTGCAGCGAGTCGCGCAGGCTGCGCACGGTCGTGGCCCGGGTACGCACCATCTGGCGGGCCTGCGGCCGGACGATCAGGTCCACGTAGCGCTGCCGGACCCGGGCCTCCTCGCTCAGCGGCTTGTGGGCCACCGGCAGCGGGCGGAGCGCCTTCGCCGTCACCGCCCACTGCTCGACCAGCACGGACAGCTCGCCGCGCCGGCTGGTGATCACCTCGCCGGTCACGCCGACGAGGTCACCGAGGTCGACCAGGCGCTTCCAGTCGTTGAGCCGGTCGGGGCCGACCCGGTCGAGGGAGAGCATGGCCTGCAACTCCGTGCCGTCGCCGTCCCGCAGGGTGGCGAAGCAGAGCTTGCCGGTGTTGCGTACGAAGATCACCCGGCCGGTGACCGAGACCTGGTCTCCCGTGGCGGTGTCGGTGGGCAGCTCGGCGTACTTCTCGCGGATCTCGGCCAGCGTGCTGGTCCGGGGGAATCCGATGGGGTACGGCTCGACGCCCTCGGCGAGCATCCGGTCCCGCTTCTCCCGGCGGACCTTCATCTGCTCGGGAAGGTCGTCGGCGGGATCGACTGGCACGGGGTTCTGCTCGGTCACGGCACGCTTCCTCAGAAGGAGATTTCGGGCGGGGTCAGGCCCCGAGCGTACTCAAGGCCCCAGCGAGGCGTTACGGGATAACCTGCCCGCCATGACGGACCCCACTCCCGCCCTGTCCTTCGGGGCCGCCGCACGCGAGTACGACCGGTTCCGGCCCCGCTACCCGGAGCAGGCCGTCCGCTGGGCGCTCGCCGGGGTGGAGGCGCCCGCCCGCGTCGTCGACCTGGGCGCCGGCACCGGAATCCTCACCCGGGGCGTGCTCGCCCTCGGCCACGAGGTGGTGCCCGTGGAGCCGGACCCCGCGATGCGCGCCCAACTGGAGGTCGCCACCCCGGGCACGACTGCCCTGGCCGGCAGCGCCGAGGCGGTGCCGCTGCCCGCCGGCACGGCCGACGCGGTGCTCGCCGGGCAGGCGTACCACTGGTTCGACCGGGAGCGGGCGCACCCGGAGGTCGCCCGGCTGCTCCGGCCGGGCGGGACGTTCGCCCCGATCTGGAACACCCGGGACGAGGGCGTCGACTGGGTCGCCGAGCTGAGCCGGATCGCCCACCTCGGCGACAACGCCGGCAGCGTGGTGGAGAAGTACGGCGACTTCGGCTCCGCCTTCGAGCCGACGGAGCTGGGGGAATTCGCCCACACCACGACCCTCACCCCCGACGAGGTGGTCGCGATGCTGCACACCCGCTCCTTCTGGCTGACCGCGTCCACCGACGAACAGGACAGGATCGACCGGGAAATCGGCGAGCTCTTCACGAGCCACCCCGACCTGGCCGGTCGGGAGTCCGTCGAACTCCCCTACCGCACGTTCGTCTTCCGCGCCCGGCGCCGCTGAGCCACCTCCACGCTCAGACGTTGCGCTCGTAGACCATCCGCAGGCCGATCAGGGTGATCATCGGCTCGTGGTGGGTGATCGTGCGGCACTCGTTGATCACGAGCGAGGCCAGCCCGCCGGTGGCGATCACGGCGCTCACCTCGCCGATCTCCTCGATCATCCGCTCGACGATCCGGTCGACCTGCCCGGCGAAGCCGAAGTAGAGGCCGGACTGGAGGCACTCGACGGTGTTCTTGCCGATCACCGAGCGGGGCCTGGTCGCCTCCACCTTGCGCAGCTGGGCGGCCCGGGCGGCGAGCGCGTCGAAGGAGATCTCGATGCCCGGGGCGAAGGCGCCGCCGAGGAACTCGCCCCGGCCGCTGATCACGTCGAAGTTGGTGGTGGTGCCGAAGTCCACCACGATCGACGGCCCGCCGTAGAGGGTGTACGCGGCCAGGGTGTTGACCACCCGGTCGGCGCCCACCTCCTTCGGGTTGTCGATGGCGAGCTGCACCCCGGTGCGCACCCCCGGCTCGACGATCACGCTCGGCAGGTCCGCGTAGTAGCGGGCGAGCATGTTGCGCAGCGAGCGCAGCGCGGCCGGGACCGTGGAGCAGGCCGCGACCCCGGTGATCTCGACGGCGTCCGCGGCGAGCAGGCCCCGGAACTTCAGGCCCAGCTCGTCGGCCGTCGCCCGCGCATCGGTCTTGATCCGCCAGGAGTGCACCAGCTTGTCGCCGTCGAAGGTCGCCAGCACGGTGTTGGTGTTTCCGATGTCGATGCAGAGCAGCACGCTCGCAGCCTAGACAACGCCCTGCCGCCGGTTCACCCGGTGCGCAGGTCCATGGCGATGTCGAGGATCGGCGAGGAGTGCGTCAGGGCCCCGACCGACAGGAAGTCGACGCCGGTCGCCGCGTACCGGGCCGCCACGTCGAGGGTCAGCCCGCCGGTCGCCTCCAGCTCCGCCCGGTCCCCCACCGACGCGACCACCTCGGTGAGCATCTCCGGGGTCATGTTGTCCAGCAGCAGGAAGTCCGCGCCGGCCTCGACCGCCTCCACCGCCTCGGCGACCGTGTCCACCTCGACCTGCACCGGCACGTCCGGGAAGGTCTCCCGGACCCGGCGGAAGGCCGCCGTGATGCCGCCCGCCGCGAACTTGTGGTTGTCCTTGATCATCGCGACGTCGTGCAGGCCCATCCGCTTGTTCGTGCCGCCGCCCGCGCGGACCGCGTACTTCTCCAGGGCGCGCAGGCCCGGGGTCGTCTTGCGGGTGTCCAGCACCATCGCCTTGGTGCCGGCCAGGGCGTCCGCCCAGGCCCGGGTGTGGGTGGCCACCCCGGACATCCGGCAGAGCAGGTTGAGCGCCGTGCGCTCGGCGGTGAGCAGCAGCCGGGTCGGGCCGGTCACCGTGGCCAGCACGTCGCCGCGCGCCACCCGCTCGCCGTCGCGGGCCACCACCGACACCTCGACCGTACGACCGGCGCCGGTCGCCTCGCCGACCAGCTCGAACACGGCAGCCGCCACGGCCAGCCCGGCCACCACGCCGTCGGCGCGGGCCACCAGGTCGGCCGTGTCGGTCTGCCCGGCCGGGATGGTGGCGACGCTGGTGACGTCCAGCAGGTCCGGGCCCAGGTCCTCGGCGAGCGCGGCCTCGACCGTCCGCCGCACCTGCGCCGGATCCAGGCCGGCGTCCCGCAGTGCCCGTTCCGTCGACTCCGTCATCGGGTCCCCTCCCACGCTTGCGTCAGCCGGCCCTGCGCCCCGACCGCGCCGACCAGGTGGCCGTGCCACCGCTCGTCGGCCGTCGGGAAGTCCTCCCGCCAGTGGCAGCCCCGGGTCTCCCGGCGGGCGTACGCGGCGGCGACCAGCGCCGACGCCACGGTGATCAGGTTCGTCGCCTCCCAGTCGGCCGTCCGGGGCCGGCCCCGGCCCTCGCCGAGCCCGGTCAGCACGCCGGCGGTCGCCGCGAGGGTCTCCGCCGAGCGGAGCACGCCCGCGCCCCGGGTCATCGCCCGTTGCAGCGTCGGCGTCGCCTCGGCCGGCACCAGCCAGCCCTCGCCGCCCACCCAGGCGCCCGTCGCCGCCGGCTGGGCCTGCTCGGGCAGCCCGGCCGCGATGTCCTCGGCGATCCGCCGGGAGAAGACCAGCCCCTCCAGCAGCGAGTTGCTGGCCAGCCGGTTGGCGCCGTGCACGCCGGTGCAGGCGACCTCGCCGCACGCGTACAGCCCGGGGATGGAGGTGCGGCCGCGCAGGTCCGTGCGGACGCCGCCGGAGGCGTAGTGCGCGGCCGGGGCGACCGGGATCAGATCGGTCCCCGGGTCGACCCCGATGGCCAGGCAGGACGCGACGATGGTCGGGAAGCGCCGGGCCAGGAAGTCGCCGCCCAGGTGCCGGGCGTCGAGGAAGACGTGGTCCGCCCCGGTGGCCAGCAGGACCCGGTGGATGCCCTTGGCCACCACGTCCCGGGGCGCCAGCTCGGCCAGCTCGTGCTGCCCGACCATGAACCGCTTGCCGTCGCCGTCGACCAGGTGGGCACCCTCGCCGCGCAGCGCCTCGGATACCAGCGGCTGCTGGGCGTGCCCGGCACCGGGCACGCCGGCGCCGCCCGGCGTGATCAGCGCGGTCGGGTGGAACTGGACGAACTCCACGTCGGTCACCGCCGCGCCGGCCCGCATCGCGAGGGCCACCCCGTCCCCGGTCGACACGGCCGGGTTGGTGGTGGCCGCGTAGATCTGGCCCATCCCGCCGGTGGCCAGGACGACCGCCCGGGCCAGGATGGCGCCCACGCCGTCCTCGCTGCCCTCGCCGAGCACGTGCAGGGTGATGCCGCAGGCCGGGCCGAGCCCCTCCGGGGAGTCCCCGGGGGCGCGCAGCAGGTCCAGCACCAGGGCGTGCTCCACCAGCCGGATCCAGGGGTCGCGGCGCACGGCGGCGTGCAGGGCGCGCTGCACCTCGGCCCCGGTGGCGTCGCCGCCGGCGTGCACGATCCGGTCGGCCCGGTGCCCGCCCTCGCGGGTCAGCATGAGCGAGCCGTCCGGGTTGCGGTCGAACTCCGCCCCGATCCGCATCAGCTCGCGCAGCCGGGTGGGGCCCTCCTCGACCAGCACCCGCACCGCCGCCGGGTCGCAGAGCCCGACGCCGGCGATCTCGGTGTCCGAGGCGTGCGCGGTCGGGGTGTCCCGCGGGTCGAGCACGGCGGCGATGCCGCCCTGCGCCCAGCGGGTCGACCCCTCGTCGATGTCGACCTTGGTGACCACGGTGACGTGCAGCCCCGCCTCGCGCAGATGCAGCGCGGCGGTCAGGCCCGCCACCCCGGAACCGACCACGATCACGTCGGTGGTCTCCACCCAGCCGGGCGCGGGGGCGGCCAGCAGTCTGGGCAGCGCCGGCAGGTCGACGGTCGGAAGGTCCATACCCACAGTCAACCCGAAGGGTCCTCGCGGGGGGCGGCGGGGGCGGGACGAGTGGTTTGGGCCATGGGGTCCCGAGCCGGGCGGGCCAACCGACGCCACGCGTGGGCCCACCCTGCCTGGGCCGGCGCGCGCTACCTCGTCCGGACCGGGAGGGCCGCCGGGCCCGCGCCCCGCAGCGAGCCGGTCACCGTACGGTCGTCGAGCCAGAGGTAGCAGCGGACGCCCCGGTCGCCGACGCGCCACCGGCCCGCTCCCGGCGGACGGACCACCACCCCGCTGCGGAAGCGCAGGTCGGCGTCGTCGGGCACCCCCACGTAGCGGCCGAGCACCGAGCGGCAGCCGGCGTACAGCGGGGCCCAGTCGGCGGCCCGGGTCGGGTACGGGCGGTCGGGCGCCCGCCACACCCCGACGAACTCGGCGTCGTGCCGGGTGGCGCAGTCGACCGGGAGCAGCGTCCGCACCGACCCGCCCCGGGAGCGGGCCTGCTGGCAGCCCAGGCGTAGCGGGGACGGCCCCCGCAGCGCGTCCCGGAGGCTGCCGGTGCGGACCACCACCGTGGCGGCGGCCTCGGCGGTGCTCACCTCGGTCAGGTCGCACCGGTACCAGCGGGCGCCCGCCGTCCAGCCCGCCCCGGACGGCACCGCCACCGCCAACCGCAGCCGCCCCGCCCGCCAGTCGGCGCCCACGTGACCGGTCGCCCGGGCGTCGCAGTCGGCGAAGGCGCCCCGCAGCTCGGCCGAGCCGCCCGGCGGCGGGGCGGGCCGCCCGGCCGGGAAGGCGCCCACGTGCACGGTCTCGACCCGGTGCGGCACGGCGCAGTCCACCGGCGCATACGCCGCCAGGGTCACCACGTCGACGAAGTCGGCGACCTGGCACACCCCGGCGGCCGGGGTGAAGGGCCCGGCGGCGGGTGGGGCAGCCCAGTCGTCGACCAGGTCACCGTCCAGCCCACCGGCGTCGGCGCAGCCGGCCAGGAGCACGGCCGTGGCGACGGCGGCGAGCAGGGTGGTCATCGCACGGCGCACAGCGGCCTCCCCCAGCCACCCGCGTCTATCGACGGGCAACCAGACTACCCAGGGATGACCTTCCGGTGACAGACCGCACGCACGCCTGCTTCCCGCGCCTCCGGCGTCCTGCGGTCACGAAGGGTACGAAAGCCCACAGACGCCACCGGAGGAGCGGACGGAAGGCGGAACGGGCGGGTCAGACGGCGGCGGCGAGGGGATTGGGGATCGGGGCGCCGGCGGTGCCCGGTGCGGCGGTGGTCGGGTCGGCGTTCAGCTCGACGACCCGGTTGTCGGCGTCGACGTGCACGACCCGCGGCCGGTAGGCGCGGGCCTCGACGTCGTCCATCTGCCCGTACGAGATGAGGATGACCAGGTCGCCCGGGTGCACCAGGTGGGCGGCGGCGCCGTTGATGCCGATCACGCCGCTGCCCCGCTCGCCCGGGATCACGTACGTCTCCAGCCGTGCCCCGTTGGTGATGTCCACGATCGCCACCTGCTCGCCGGGGATCAGGTCGGCGGCGTCGAGCAGGTCCTCGTCGACGGTCACCGAGCCGACGTAGTGCAGGTCGGCCTGGGTCACCGTGGCCCGGTGGATCTTCGACTTGAGCATGGTGCGCAGCATCGGGATGCCTTTCGCGAAAGGTTGGGGGCGGGGTTCAGGAACGGGGGGCGAGCCGGATCGCCGCGTTGTCGATCAACCGGGTGGCGCCCACCCAGGCGGCCACGAGCAGCCGCGCCGGCCCGGAGACCGGCCCCGGTTCCAGGTCCGGGTCGGTGAGCACCAGGTAGTCGAGGCGCGCGCCGGGCGTACCGGCGCCGAAGGCCGCGTGCGCGGCGGCGAGCACCGCCCCCGCGTCACCGCCCCCGTCGGCGGCCGCGGCCCCGGCCCGCAGTGCCGCGGACAGGCTCAGCGCGGCCTCCCGCTCGGCCGGGGACAGGTAGCGGTTGCGGCTGGACAGGGCCAGCCCGTCCGGCTCCCGTACGGTCGGCACGCCGACCACCTCGACCGGCACGTCGAGGTCCCGGGCCATCCGCCGCACCAGGGTCAGCTGCTGGTAGTCCTTCTCGCCGAAGAACGTCAGGTCGGGGCGGGTGAGCTGGAGCAGCTTCAGCACCACGGTGAGCACCCCGTGGAAGAACCCGGGCCGGCTCTGCCCCTCCAGGTCCTCCCCCAGCGGGCCCGGGTTGACCCGCACCCGGGGCTGGCCGTCCGGGTACATGTCGGCCACCGAGGGGGCGAAGACCACGTCCGCGCCCGCCCGCCGGCAGATCTCCAGGTCGGCGTCGAGGGTGCGCGGGTAGCGGTCGAAGTCCTCGTTCGGGCCGAACTGCAACGGGTTGACGAAGATCGTGACGAGCACGTGGTCGGCCCGCTCCCGGGCCGCCCGCAGCAGCGTCTCGTGCCCGGAGTGCAGCGCGCCCATGGTCATCACGACGCCCACGGTGCCCTTGAGCCCGTCGCGCGCCGCCGCCAGCTCGGCGCGGGTGTGCACCAGTTCCGTCACCTGTCCCCCTCCGTCCACGGTCGGCCCGGTCACGCCGCCACCTCACGCCGGTCGCCGGCGAGCACGCCGAGCAGCGACTCCGCGTCGACCGGCCGCAACCGGCCCGCGGCGATGGCCCGGTCGGCCGTACGCCGGGCCAGGGCCAGATAGGGCGCGACCGACTCGGGGGCGGTCGCGGCGAGCCGGGCCAGGTGCCGCTCGACCGTGCCGGCGTCGCCCCGGGACACCGGCCCGGTCAGCGCGTCGTCGCCGAGGCGCAGCGCGTTCTCCAGGGCGGCCCGCAGCAGCGGGGCGAGCACCTTCTCCGGCTGGGCCACCCCGGCGTCGCGCAGCCGGTCGGCCGCCTCGTTGACCAGGGTCACCAGGTGGTTGGCGCCGTGCGCCAGCGCCGCGTGGTAGAGCGGCCGGTCCGCCTCGCCGACCCACTCCGGCACCCCGCCGAGGTCGGCGACCAGCCGGGCGGCCAGGGGGCGCAGCTCCGCCGGGGCGGTCACCCCGTACGAGATGCCGGCCAGCCGGGCCAGGTCGTCCGGCGTACCGGTGAAGGTCATCGCGGGGTGCAGGGCGAGCGGGCGGGCGCCCGCCGCGGCGGCGGGGGCGAGCACGGCCAGCCCGTGCGCGCCGGAGGTGTGCGCGACCACCTGGCCGGGGCGCAGCGCGCCGCCGTCGGCCAGGGCGGCGACCACCCCGGCGAGCGCGTCGTCGGGCACGGCGACCAGCAGCAGGTCGGTGGCCGCCCGCGCCACGGCGGCGGCGGAGCGGCGGGGCGCGTCGGGAAGCAGCAGCGCGGCCCGGGCCCGGGAGGCACCGGACCCGGCCGTGACGGCGACGACCCGGTGGCCGGCGGCGGCGAGTGCGGCGCCCAGCACGGTGCCGACCCGGCCGGAGCCGACGACGCCGACGGTGAGGAGACGGGGGGTGGCGGCCGGCGGTACGGCGGCCCCGTGGGGGGCGGCCGGGCGCGGGCGCAGGGGTGCGCTCATGGGCGACGATCCAGTCCTCGAGAAGGGGTACCGGTCGATGGCAAGTATGCGCCGGGGTCACGGAACCGGGACAAGGATGTGTGAAAACGTTCACCGGCGGCACCGGCGGCACGCCCGGGGACGGCACGTCCGCTCCGACCGGCTGACCGTAGGGTCGGGCCGGTGACGCACGCCGTACGGCCGGCCGGTGGCGGGCAGGACAGGCAGCTCGGGAGGAACGAACTGATGCCGGAGCGGTGGCGGGACGCGATGGAACGGGCGCTCTACGGGCCGGGCGGGTTCTTCGTCTCCGGGTCGGGCCCCGCCGGCCACTTCCGCACCAGCGTGCACGCGTCCCCGGCCTTCGCCGACGCGCTGCTGCGGCTCGTCGAGCGGGTCGACGCCGCCCTCGACCACCCCGTCGACCTCCGCGTGGTCGACGTGGGCGCGGGCCGGGGCGAACTGCTGCGCGCCCTCTCCGCCGCGCTGGGGGTTGCCGGGGAGCCCGCCCGCTCCGGGCGGTCAGGCTTGATCCCTCCGCGGACGGGCTCCCCGGCAACCCCGACTCCCCCGGCCGCCGCCCGGCCCTCGGCCTCGTCCGGCCCGTCGGCCGCCGGTCCCGCGCCGGCTCCGCTCGCCTCCCGGGTACGCCTCACCGCGGTCGAGAAGGCCCCCCGGCCCGCTGATCTGCCCGACGGGATCGACTGGCTCGACGAGGTCCCCGACAGGATCACCGGGCTGCTGGTGGCCACCGAGTGGCTGGACAACGTGCCGCTCGACGTGGCGGTGCACACCGCCGAGGGCTGGCGTTACCTGCTGGTCGACCCGGCCACCGGCGAGGAGACCGTCGGTGACCCGGTCGACCCCGCCGACGCGGACTGGCTGGCCCGATGGTGGCCCGTGCCGGCAGCCGGAAGCGACGGGACCGGCCCGACCGGGTCGGGGTTCCGGGCGGCCCGATCGGCGGAGGAATCGAGCCTGACCGCCCGGAGCGGCCGCCCCGAACCCCTGACAGCAGTCAGAGCCGAGATCGGCCGGACGCGCGACGACGCCTGGGCCGGGGCGGTGGGAAAACTCGACCGGGGGCTGGCGCTGGCCGTGGACTACGGGCACCTGCGGGACGGCCGGCCCGTGGACGGGACGTTGACCGGTTACCGGGGCGGGCGGCAGGTGCCGCCGGTGCCGGACGGGAGCCGCGACGTCACCGCGCACGTCGCCGTCGACTCGGTCGCCTCCGCCGGCGTCCGGGTCGCGCGGTGCGCGTACGACCTGGGGTCGCAGCGGGAGGCGCTGCGGGCGCTCGGGGCCGACGGCGGCCGCCCGCCGCTCAGCCTGGCCGCCAGCGACCCGGCCGGGTACGTGCGGGCGCTCGCCGCCGCGTCGGCGGTGGCCGAGCTGACCGACCCGGCCGGCCTGGGCGGGCACTGGTGGCTGCGGCAACCGGTCGGCGTCGACCCCGGGCCGTTCATGGCACGATGACGGGCATGACCACGGACGCCGGCGACCTCCGCGAGCTGACCGTCGGCACCGGGGCCGGCGGCGATCAGCTCGGCACCGACATGGTGCTCAACATCGGGCCGCAGCACCCCTCCACGCACGGCGTGCTCCGGCTCAGGCTGGTGCTCGACGGCGAGCGGGTGGTGGCCTGCGAGCCGATCGTCGGCTACATGCACCGGGGCGCGGAGAAGCTCTTCGAGGTCCGCGACTACCGGCAGATCATCGTGCTGGCCAACCGGCACGACTGGCTCTCGGCCTTCTCCAACGAGCTGGGCGTGGTGCTCGCCGTCGAGCGGCTGATGGGCATGGAGGTGCCGGAGCGGGCCACCTGGCTGCGGATGGCCCTCGCGGAGCTGAACCGGGTGCTCAACCACCTGATGTTCCTCGGCTCCTACCCGCTGGAGATCGGCGCGATCACGCCGATGTTCTACGCGTTCCGCGAGCGGGAGACCATCCAGGCGGTGATGGAGGAGGTCTCCGGCGGCCGGATCCACTACATGTTCAACCGGGTCGGCGGGCTCAAGGAGGAGATCCCCGCCGGCTGGACCGGCCGGGCGCGGGCCGCCATCGCCGAGGTCCGCCGGCGGATGCCCGACCTGGACAACCTCATCCGGCGCAACGACATCTTCCTCGCCCGTACGGTCGGCGTCGGGGTGCTCTCCGCGGCGGACGCCGCCGCGTTCGGCGCGTCCGGGCCCGTCGCCCGGGCCTCCGGCCTCGACCTGGACCTGCGCCGCGACGAGCCCTACCTGGCCTACGACCAGCTGGACGTGCCCGTCGTGACGAAGACCGCCGGGGACTGCCACGCCCGCTTCGAGGTGCTGCTCGACCAGGTGTACGCCTCACTCGACCTCGCCGAGCAGTGCCTGGACCGGGTGGACCGGCTCACCGGGCCGGTCAACACCCGGCTGCCGAAGGTGCTCAAGGCCCCCGAGGGGCACACCTACGCCTGGACCGAGAACCCGCTCGGCATCAACGGCTACTACCTGGTCTCCCGGGGCGAGAAGACGCCGTGGCGGCTGAAGCTGCGCACCGCGTCGTACGCGAACGTGCAGGCGCTGGCCACCCTGCTCCCCGGCTGCCTGGTGCCGGACCTGATCGCCATCCTCGGCTCGATGTTCTTCGTGGTGGGCGACATCGACAAGTGACCCGGCCGCGTACGCCCGTCCGGTCGCGGCGGCTGCCGGTCGGGGCGCCCGTCCGGGGTCAGCGCCAGCGGTCGGCGTTGCGGGTGCCGCCCGCGCGGGGCTCGTCGTCCTGCGGCGGGTAGCCGTGGGGCTCCTCCTGCCGTCGGCCGTACCGCTGCGGCTCGGGCTCCGCCCTACGGGTGCGGTGCGCCTCGGGCTGACCGGCGTCGTGCCGCGCCTCGGGCTGCTGTCCCCGCTGACGGGGCGCACGCCACTCGTCGGGCACCGGCACGCCGCCGGCAGGCAGGGCCGGGACGCCGTCCGGCTCCGGCCAGCCGCCACGCCACCCGTCGTCCGCCCGGTCCGGACCCCGGCGCGGCTCGTCCCGCCGGACCGACGCCCAGCGGTCCGCGACCCGGTACTCGGTGCCGGTGGCGTCCGCGTGCACCTCGGCACGCCGCTCCCCGACCTGCAGCTCCCGGCCCCGGTCGTCGTCGCGCACGGCGGCCCACCGGTCCCCGGCGCGCAACTGCGACCAGTACTCCCCGCTCTCCGCCCCCGCCTCGTCCGGCGGGTACGCCCGGCCGCGCCCGCGCGCTTCGACCGGCGCATCCCAGCCCGGTGCCCCCGCGACGCCGCGACCCGGGTCGTCCCGCTGCTGTCCACGCTCGTCGTGCCGCCCCGGCCACTCCCGCTCGTCGCGCCCGCCGGCCCACTCCCGGCCGCCGGGCTGGGCGGACCACTCCCGCTCGCCGGGCTCGGCGGACCACTCCCGGCCGCCGGGCTGGGTGGGCCGGGGCCGGTCGTCCCGGGCAGCCCCGGGGCCCGGCCGCGACACGTCGTCGTCCCGGCGGGACCGGTCGTCGTGACGGGACCGGTCGTCCGGTTCGCCGTGCCCGTGACCGGCCCAGGAACGGTCGTCCGCCTCACCCGGCCACGGCCGCTCCTCCTGCTCCGGCGACCAGCGTCCCGCGTACCCGCCGCCGTAGCGGGCCCCTCGGTCACCGGGAACGGACGCGGCGCCGTCCACGATGGTGTGCCGGGTGGTGACGTGCACGGTCTCGGTGTGCCGCACCACCCCGAGCGAGCGGGCCGAGGGCTGGCTCGTCGGCTCCGCCGGCCGGGCCGCCCCGTACACCCCGGCCGTTCCGCCGGCGGCGGGCCGGTCCGGGCCGTACCCGCCGGCCGCGCCCGGTGCCGGCCCGTCCGTGCCGTACCCGGAGGCCGGGCCGGGCACGGGCCGCGCGGCACGCGGAGTCGGCTGCGGCCTGCCGGCGGGCTCCTCGTCGTGCCGGTCCGCGCGTCCCCGGCGGGACGCCGCGTCGTCGTGTTCCGGCACCTGCCTGCGGCCGGCGACCGCGTCGTCGGCGGACGCCCGGGCCCGGCCGGCGCCGGCAGGGGCGTCGACGCCGGCCAGCGCGGCGCTGCTCGCGTCCAGCCGCCGACGCAGCGCGGCGACCTCGTCCTGTGCCCGCTGGGCGTGGTCGAGCGCCTGGTTGCCGCGTTGGGCGGCGGCCACGATCTCCCCGCGCAACTCGCGGCGGAGTTCCTCGATCTCGTCCAGCAGCTCGTCGGTGCGGGCCGGGCCTGCGCCGTCGGCGCGCAACGCGATCGACAGGCCGATCAGGACGACGGCCAGGATGGCCAGCACGGCGGCGAACCGCAGCGGGCCGTTGCCGTCGGCGACGAGCAGGATCAACGCCGCCACCGGTGCCAGGGCGACACCGATCCAGAAGAGGACGGTGAGCAGTGACGGACTGCGCTTGTCGGCGGGGGCGACCGGGGCTGGCATGGGTCCGGAGCCTACCGAGAGCTGGCCCGCCCGGGAAAGGGTGAACGGGGCATCCGGCACCTTCGCCGCCGATCGCCCCGCCCGCCGTCAACCGGCCGACTGCGCCGCCCGCCCGTCGGCCGCCGGTGGCACGGGGCCACCGGCGGCCGGTCGGGCATCAGCCGACGGCCAGTGCACCGTCCGAGGAGAACACCAGGCCCACGCTCGCGGCCCCGGTCTTCAGCGCGTTCTTGGTCTGCGGGCCGCCCTGGTCCAGCGAGCTGAACGAGCCGGCCTTGAAGTCGTAGACCTGGACGAGCCCCGCCTGGCACTTCGGCCGCTGCGGGCACTCCGGCGGCCCGGCCAGCACCGTGGCCTGGCCCGAGCACTTGGCGGCCAGCTCGGAGAGCGTGCTGACGCCGTACTTGTCGGCGAACGCCTTCGTCACGGCGAAGGCGTTCTGGTCCTGCGCGGCGGCGGGCGTGCCGAAGACGAGGCCCACCTTGTCGCCGGCCGCCTTGAGCGCCGCGACCGTCTTCTCCAGCTCCGGCGACGACACCGGCTGGGCGTCCTTGCCGTTGGCCTTGGTGTTGAGGAACTCGGCCATGGTCGCCGCGTACTCCGGGACGACCTGGATCTCGCCCTTCTCCAGGGCCGGCTCGTAGAGCTCGCGGTTGCCGATCTGCTGCACCTTGGCGTCGTAGCCGGCGGCGGTCAGGGCGATCTTGTAGAGCTCGGCCAGGATCTGGTTCTCCGTGAAGTTGGCCGCGCCGATCACGATCTGCCCACCGGGGCCCTTGGCGATGCCCGCGGTGACGCCGTTGGCCGCTGCGAACTCCTCGGCCGCCTTCTGGGCCGTCTTGCGGTCGACGTCGACCGCCTTGTTCAGCTGGATCAGCTTCGGCGTGTCGAGCGCGGCCGAGACCTTGTCCAGCGCCGCGATCAACTGCGGGTTGGCCGCGTCGGCGTTGACCGCCGGAATGACGTTGTCGGTGTTCTGGAGCTTCTTGTCGTCGTCGAGGACGACGAGCTGGTCACCGGCGACCGGCGCGCAGCCGGCGCCCGAGGCCGCCTGCTCCGGGGCGTCCGTGCCGGAGGAGCCGGCGTCGCCGCAGCCGGTCAGCAGCCCCGCCGCGGCGAGGGCTCCCACCGCACCGACGGCCAGGCGTGTACGAGCGCGCATCAGTGCCCGCCTTCCGTGTCCCGGCGCGACCCTGCCGGGCCGGCCGCGTGTCCGACGGGCGATCTCCGTCCGGCCGCCCGCTGTGTCCCACGGGCGGCTCGCGTTGCGGCCGCCCGGTATCCCACCCCAACATCTTCCACGCGGGACCGACAACCCGAGGCGGGGTTTGTCACCGGATCGTCACCGGAAGTCAGCCGCGCCGACCCGTCACCGGGGTGTTCCGGTCCGTGGCGTCGAGGCGTTCCGGTCCCGTGTGTCGAGGCGTTCCGGATCCAAGCGTCGATGGCCGGGTACGGCACGCGACCCACCCGGCACGGAGGCCCGGGGTGGGCGGACGACGCTCAGCCGCCGGCCACCGCCTGCGCCGCCCGGCGGCGCGCCCGACGGCGGCCCGCCCGCAGCGGGCGCGGCGTGACCAGCCGCTCGACCAGGGCCAGCACCAGTTCCAGCAGCATGGCGAGCCCGGCCACCAGCACGCCGCCGGCGATGATCTGGCCGCCGCCGGCGGCGATGTCCAGGCCGAAGCCCGCCCGGATGATCTGGCCCAGGCCGCCGCCGTTGACGAAGGACGCCAGCGCGGCGGTCGCCACCACCTGCACCGCCGCCGTGCGGAACCCGGCCGCCAGGTAGGGCACCGCCAGCGGCAGCTCGACGCGGCGCAGCAACTGCCACCCCGAGAAGCCCATCCCGCGCGCCGCGTCCCGGGCCTCCGGATCGGCCTGCCGCACCCCCGTGTACGCGTTGGCCAGCAGCGGCGGCACGGCGAAGACGGCCAGCGCGACCACCACCGACGGCCGACCGAAACCGAGGAAGGTCAGCGGCAGGATGGTGAGCAGGGCGAGCGTGGGGATGGCGAGCGACACGTTGGACACCAGCACCACCAGGCCGCCGCCCCGGCCGGTGTGCCCGAGCCAGAGCCCGATCGGCCAGGCGACCAGGCAGCCGAGCGCCACCGCCGCCGCCGACATCGACAGGTGCTCGCCGAGCCGGTCCAGGACGCCGCCCGGGTTCGTCCAGTTCAGCGGGTCGTTGAGCCAGACCAGCGCCGCCTCGACCGGATTCACGGAGCCAACCTTCCGTTCGCGACTGCGGGACTCCGCTGCGCTGCGTTCCTCGCGCTCACCGAGCCCGACCCTTCAGCCACGGGGTCAGCAGCCGGCCCGCACCGGCCAGGACCAGGTCGAGCACCAGGGCGAGCAGGACGCAGAGCAGCGTCCCCGTCATGATCTGCGCCTTGTAGAAGTTGTTCTGGAAGCCGGCGAAGATGAGCTGGCCCAGGCCGCCGCGCCCGATCACCACGCCCACGGTCACCAGGGCCACCGTGGAGACGGTCGCCAGCCGCAGCCCGGTGAGGATGCCCGGCAGGGCCAGCGGCAACTCGACCCGGAACAACCGGCCCCAGCGGCCGTACCCCATCCCCTCCGCCGCCTCGCGGACCTCGGGGGGCACCTGGTTGAGCCCGGCGACGGCGTTGCGGACGATCACCAGCAGCGCGTAGAGGACCACCACGCTGAGCGCGGTCGCCGCGCCGATGCCCAGGTAGGGGGCGACGAACGCGAAGAGCGCCAGCGACGGCACCGTGTAGAGCACCCCGGTGAGGGCCAGGACCGGCCCGGCGAGCGAGCGGTACCAGTAGGCGGCCACCGCCAGCGGCAGCGCGATCAGAGCGGCGATCAGCACCGCGCGAGCGGTCAGCGAGGTGTGCTCACGCACGGCGGCGAGGATCGTGTCAGAGTTGTCCCGCACGTACTGCCAGGAGAACCACGGGTTACCCGGGTCGGCCCGGTAGCTCAGGCGGAAGGACATGTGTGGACGTTACCCCGGAGGGCACCGCCCCCGCCGAACCGCGCGCGGCGTCGATCACGCTCGAGGGCATCCGCAAGCAGTACCCGGACGGCACCGAGGCCGTACGCGAGCTGAGCCTGGACATCAGGGCCGGCGAGCTGGCGGTGCTGATCGGACCGTCGGGCTGCGGCAAGTCCACGGTGCTCCGGATGGTCAACCGCCTCATCGAGCCGACCGGCGGCCGGATCCTACTCGGCGGCGAGGACGTCACCCGAGTCGACCCGGTCCGGTTGCGCCGCCGGATCGGCTACGTGATCCAGAACGTCGGGCTCTTTCCGCACCAGACGGTCAGCGCCAACGTCGCCACCGTGCCCCGGCTGCTCGGCTGGCCCCGCCAGCGCAGCCGCAGCCGGGTCGACGAGCTGCTGGAACTGGTCGGCCTCGATCCGGCCACGTTCGGCCGTCGCTACCCGCACGAGCTCTCGGGCGGTCAGCGGCAGCGGGTCGGGGTCGCCCGGGCCCTCGCCGCCGACCCGGTGGTGCTGCTGATGGACGAGCCGTTCTCGGCCGTCGACCCGATCGCCCGGACCCGGTTGCAGGAGGAGTTCCTCCGGTTGCAGGCCGAGGTGCGCAAGACCATCGTGCTGGTCACCCACGACCTGGACGAGGCGGTCCGGCTGGGCGACCGGATCGCGGTGCTCTCCGAGGGCGGCCGCCTGGAGCAGTTCGACACCCCGGCCGCCGTGCTCGGCGCGCCCGCCACGCCCTTCGTGCGGCAGTTCGTGGGCGCCGACCGGGGCATCCGCCGGCTGGCGGTCACCCCGGTCACCGGCGAGGCCGTCGAACCGCTGCCGGAAACCGGGGTGGCCGAGCTGCCGACGATCCCGCTCGGCGGCTCGGCGTACGACGCGCTGGGGGTGCTGCTGACCTCGGCCGCGGACCGGGTCGTGGTGACCGACGAGGGCCGGCCCGTCGGCGTGCTCAGCCGGGCGCGGCTGCTCGAACTGGGCGCGCCCGAGCGGTGAGGCACAGCCCGGTCAGGCGCGCCCGCCGAGGCTGGCCGCGCCGATGATCCACCCGGACAGGAAGCCGTACGTCGCGCCGGCGCCGCCCGCCTGGATCGCCGTGAGCAGCGACGGTTCCGGGCCGAGGAAGGCGGCGATCAGGGAGGCGAAGCCGCTGGCCAGGACGTACGCGGCCCAGCCGGAGAAGAACTGCGTCCCCGACCCCTGCACCCGGGCCACCTGCGAGGTGGGCAGCAGGTAGAGGAAGAGCGCCGCGAGGATGACCAGCAGGACGGCCCGCAGGTTCGCCACGAGCAGGTTGCCGGTCGCCCCGTCACCGTTGAAGAGCCACGCCGGCCAGGAGAGCAGTTGCAGGTACCAGCCGCCGGCGGAGTTCGGGTCGGTGCCGGCGGCCCAGCCGACGTACGCCGGGCTGCCGCAGACCGCGACCAGGAGGAGCGCCGCGAGCGCGCCCGTGCCCGCCGCCGTCCCGTAGCGACCGCCGGTGCGTGACGGGTTGGTGAGCGCCATGATCGGCTCAGTTCCCGGCGGACCGCGGGGGGCAAACCTGCCCGGGGCCGGCGGTCGCCGTCACTGTCGCGGGTGCTTCATCAGGTAGTCGATGAACGCGGCCCGCAGCAGCGGCGCCGACTCCTCGTAACCGTGCCCGGTCAGCTCCCGCCACAGCGCCGCGGCCTCGTCGATCGTCGGCCCGACCGAGTTGGGCGCGCCGTCGAGGACGGCGGCCTCCTCCGCGTTCGGCAGGTGCCGCAGCACGGACCAGAAGAAGCGCACGTCGTGGCGCTCCCGGGCGACCGCGAACGCCCGCTCCCGCAGCTCCTCGGTGGACAGCGCGTCGAGTTCCTCGAACGACGGGCCGGCGGAGGACGATGGTGTGTCGGTCATGCCGCCGAGCCTAACCGGCGAGATCACTCCCGGCCCGGTGGACGCGGCGCCGGCTCACCGCTCGTCGGCGTCCCACCGGCGCGGGCCGCTCTCCCAGCCGGGGTCGCTCCACGGGTCCACGGGGCTCTCGGGGGAGCGCCTCGGCACGGCGGGCGGCCAGTCGCCGACCGGGTCCGTCGGGGACGCCGTCCAGCCCGTGCCGATCCGGCCGTCCCCGGGTGGGACCGGTTCCGCTGCCGCGCCGGTCGCGGGCCGCCCGTACGCCTCGACCAGCCGGGTGGCCAGCAGCCCGACGCCGAGCGCCGCCGCGCCGACCGCCCACCGGCTCACCGTCCAGCCCCGTGCCTGCGCGTACGCGGAGAAGACCGTGACCAGGCAGACCGCCAGCAGGGTGCCGAAGACGCCGCCCCGCCGGCCGTAGGCGCTGGTGCCGGCGAGCAGCGCCAGGCCGACCGCGAGCACCGTCCAGTCCAGCCCCGGGTCCGGCGCGACCGGGGCGGTGTCCCGGCTGGCCGTCAGCATGCCGGCCAGCGCGGCCAGCACCGTGGAGCCGACGAGCGCGCCGGAGGTGACGACCGCCGCCACCGCGCCCCGGCGGCGGGCGGGATCCACGACCGGGCGGAACCGGCCGACCACCCGGCGGACGGCCCGCACCGAGCCGAACAGACCGCCGAGCACCGCGACGGCCGCGAACCCGACGAAGAGGTGCAGGGCGCCGCGCTCCGGGTCGTAGTCGCCCTGCGGCAGGACCGCCGCCGAGCGTTGCTGGATGTACACGACCACCCCGGCGGCGGCGGCCAGGGACGCGGCCCAGCCGGGCACGTGCAGCACCACCACGACCAGTGCCAGGGCGAGCCCGCCCAGCGCGGCGACCAGCAGGGCCGGGCCGGCGGCGGCGCTGCCGCCCCGGTCGCCCTGCTCGGCGACGTGCAGCGCGGCGGCGACCGCCACGGGGCCGACGGCCAGGTTCACGGCGGCCGTACGCAGGGTCAGCCCGGCGGCCAGCGCCAGCAACCCGAGCACGACCGCGTCGAGAAGCAGCGAACGCAGCCCATCGCCCCGCAGCGCGGCCGGTTCCTCCCGCCAGAGCAGGTACGCCAGGACGACCGACGCCGCCAGGAGCAGCAACTCCCAGACGACGTGCACCGCGAACCGGTCGCGGCCGGGCTCACCGTGCGCCGGATCGTCGAAGACGTTCTCCAGGACGGAGGCGGGGATGCCGGACGAGGGCTCGGGGGACGGCTCACGCCCCGGTTCGTCGTGCCGCATGACGCCGCCTCCCACGTGGCCGCCGTCCAGCCAGGTCCGACGCGCGGGCGGACCGGGGCGGCGTTGCTCTCCGGTCGCAGGCACCGTACCCGCGCGGGAGGCCGGGCGTAACCCCCCGGAATCAGCGTGGGCCGGGGCGGCCCTCCCGGCCGCCGGGCTCGCGGTCCTCGTCGTCCTCCTGCTCGGGAACCCGGCAGGAGCGCTCCAGCCAGAGCGCCGCCCCCGTCAGCGCCAACCCGGCGAGCAGGCCGGCGCCGGCGATCGGCCGGTCGCCCATCGCGGCGTCGGTGCGCTCCACGAAGAGCCAGCCGGTCAGCCCGGCGTAGAACCCGGTGAAGATCGCGCCGGCCAGCGCGGAGGCCTTGGCGAGCACCACGAACCGGGCCACCAGCAGCGGATTGACCGGCTCGCGGCCCGGCCTGCGCTCGATGCGCCCCCGGGTGTTCACGGCGGCGTACGCCTCCAGCACGGCCAGCGCGGCGAGCGTGACCACCGGCAGCCAGGGCAGCTGCGGCAGGTAGTCGTAGTAGAGGGTGCTGATCAGCAACCAGGCCACCGCGGCGGCGCCGAGGGCGGCCACCACCAGGGTGGAGATCCGGGTGGGGCCCATCCGGGACCGCTCGGGGCCCGTCCCGCCCGGTCGCGGGGACTGCGCCTGCGTCATGCCGGCCGGCTCCACTGGGTCATGCCGTCGACTCTATCGCCAGATCCGGCCGGGGGCGCAGATCCAGCGCGTCGTCGGCCACCGGAGGCGTGTTGAGCAGGTCGGTCAGCCAGCCGTGCCCGGGCAGCCGCCCGTACGGCTGGAGGTCGATCCACGGCCGCAGCACGAAGGCCCGCAGGTGGGCCCGGGGGTGCGGCAGGGTCAGCTCCGGGTCGTCACTGAGCACCGGCTCGTCGCCGGCGGCCCACACGGCGATGACGTCCACGTCCAGGGTGCGCGGCCCGAAGCGCCGCTGCGGGTCGCGGGTGCGCCCGGCGGCGCGCTCCGCCGCCCGGGCGCGCTCCAACCAGTCGTACGGGGTGGCGGCCGGGTCCTCGGCGAGCAGCGCGGCGTTCAGGTACGCGGGCTGGTCCGCGTCCCCCCACGGTGGAGTCTCGTAGACGCCGGAGACCAGGAGCACGCTGTCGCCGAACGTCGAGACGGCGGAGCGCAGGTGGGCGAGCCGGTCGCCGAGGTTGCTGCCCAGCGAGAGCAGGGCGCGGGTCACCGGTCCCGCCGCCGCGTCATCGTGACGGCCACGTCGGTGAAGGCGTGCGGGACGGGCGCCTCCGGCTTGTGCACGGTGACCGTGGCGGCCTCGACCCGCGGATCGGCGAGGCAGACGGCAAGCAGCCGGTCGGCGAGCGTCTCGATCAGGTTGACCGGCTCGCCGGTCACCACCCCGACCAGCCGCTCCGCCAGTTCGCCGTAGTGGACGGTGTCGCCCACCTCGTCGGAGCGGGCCGCCGGGGCGAGGTCCATCTCCAGGACGGCGTCCACCACGAAGTCCTGGCCCTGGGCGCGCTCGAAGTCGTACACCCCGTGCCGGCCGTGCGCCCGCAGGCCGGTCAGCTGGATCCGGTCGGTCATCGGTCTCCTCCGTGGTCGGTGGTGCGGTCCGCCCGGCCGGCGCCGGCGTGGGCCGCCCAAGCCCCACCGGTGGCGGCGGGCGCCAGGCGGGGCGCGCCCGTGGCCTGCCAGACGGCGAGGGCGTCCACGGTGGCCCGGACGTCGTGCACGCGTACGCCCCAGGCGCCGGCCGCCACCGCGAGCAGGCTGGTGGCGACGGTGGCCACGTCGCGGTCGTCGGTGGGGCGGAGGGTGCCGTCGGGACCGGCCAGCAGCCGCCCCAGGTACGACTTGCGGCTGGACGCGAAGAGCAGCGGGAAGCCGAGGTCCAGCAGCTCGGACAGGCGGCTGCTCAACTCCCAGTTGTGCGCGGCCGTCTTGGCGAAGCCCAGCCCCGGGTCCACCACGATGCGGTCGGCGGCGACCCCGGCCCGCAGCGCCTCGTCGACGCGGCGGCCCAGCTCGGCGCGCACGTCGGCGACCACGTCGGCGTAGCGGGCCAGCTCACCCATCTGTCGGGAGTGGCCCCGCCAGTGCATGAGCACCCACGGGCAGCCGGCGTCGCGGACCACCCGGGCCATGTCGGGGTCGGCGAGGCCGCCGGAGACGTCGTTGACCACGGCCGCGCCGGCGGCGAGGGCCGCCTCGGCGACCCGTGCGCGGGTGGTGTCGATGCTGACCGGCACGCCGGCGGCGGTCAGTTCCCGGATCACGGGCACCACCCGGGCCGTCTCGGTCTCCGCGTCGACCCGGTCGGAGCCCGGCCGGGTGGACTCGCCGCCGACGTCCACCAGGTGGGCGCCGTCGGCCCGCAGCCGCACGCCGTGTCCGACGGCGGCGTCGAGGTCGGCGTACCGTCCGCCGTCGGAGAAGGAGTCGGGCGTGACGTTGAGGACGCCCATCACCACCGGGGCCGAGGCCCGTACCAGATCGGTCACGGCTAGACGGTACCGGTCGGCCGGAGCGCCCCGGGCGGACCGGGTCGAGGGCGGTGACATGCGCATTCGAACGGGTGTACGATCGGTCGTCCCGGTCGGATCGGGCAGACTCTTCGCGGCTTGTCGCAAACAGTGGGTGCCCGTACGCTTTGGAACTGCCCGGCATCGAGATGGCGAAGCCTGGAGGGAGGGCCGAAGCGGGAGAATCCGCCCAAAGCCCACCACCCTCCGTGGTGGGTAACGAACGCAGGGTCGCCGACGCTGCGCACAGGGAGCACCGTTCCCGCCAGGCATGTCTAGTGCACCACCGCGGCGCCGCCGGCCGCGACTTGGGGAGGTTCCAGTGATCGCCATCGAGCTGATGGAGACGGCGACGTCCGCCGCCGCCCACACGCTCTCCGCTCTGGCGTCGACTCCACTCGCCGAGCCTGCGCCCAAGGGCATCGACACCGAGGGTGTCGTCACGTTCTTCGCCAGCAAGATCGCTCCTATCCTGCTGGCCGTGCTGGGCGTCATCTTCATCGGGCGCGCCAGCCGGGGTGAGATCTCCAAGGTCCTCACCAGCTCGGCGATCGCGATCGTCGGGCTCGCCTTCATCGCCGGAGCCGCCACACTCTTCTTCATCGGCGACTACCTGATCGACCTGATCTTCGAATAGGCGCGGGCACGAGATGCGGCTGCGCACCGACGACGACATCTACCGGGCTCGCCTGGTCTACCTCGGGCCGCCCGGCTACACCCTTCCCGTCCATCTGCCGTACGCCCAGTACGGGCTGTTCATGCTGCTCGTTCCCCTCTACATGTTCATCCACTGGCTGTTCACGTTGCAGGTCGAGCTCTTCCCCGCCTGGGAGATCGCGCTCGCCATCGTGAGCACCTCGTTCATCTTCCGGTACGTCGATCCGGACCGGCCCGCGCGCATGGTGATCCGCACCGCGCTGACCGACTGGCGACGGACCCGGGAGCCGGCCGCGGAGCAGCGGGACCCCCGCCTGGTCGGCAGTCGGATCAGGATCCGGGAGGAACTGGCATGACCGGTCGCACCCCGACCAGGCAGTCGAACGACGCGGATGAGGCGGTCGCATGAATCGCAGTTCCACGCCGGGTTCCCCGGCAGGGCGTCCGGCCGTTCCGCACGGTAACCGTGCGCGGTCGTTCGACTACCCTGATGATCCCGAGACGGACGAGGTCGCCCTCGACCCGGCCCTGGTGACGACACCCGGGCACGGTGGCGTGGGCGTCTTCCAGGCCCCCCGTCCGGCGCCACGCCGGACGCCGCCGCCGGCCGAGCCGCAACCCGCCGACAGCGCCGACATCGATTCACCCTTCCTCGACCTGTTCGGCGGCACGCGCCCCGGCGCGACCCGGCCGACGGCGCCCCCGCAGCGGGCCGGCGGGCGGGAGCAACCCGCCATCGGCCAGCAGCCGGCCGCCGCCGCGCCGGCCCCGGCGGCGCTCCCGCCGGCTCCCGCCCCCCTTCCGCCGCCCCCACGCGCGGGTCACGGGGCCGACGCGCACCGGACCGGCCACCCGGCCGACGCGACCGCCCGGACCGGCCAGCCGGCCCACCGGACGGCCCCGGGGGTGACACCGGCCGCCGCCGACCAGCCCCCGGTCGACGCGTACGAGCCGCCCGCCCGACCGGCCCGATCCCGGGTACCGCACCAGTCCGGGGACCGGCTGCCCACGCTCCGCCCACCGGCAGAGGCGGAGGACGTGCCGGCCGTCGCGGCGGCACCGCCGTCGTCCCACCCGGCGCCCCGCCAGCACGCGGCACCGCTCGACCCGCCCGCGCCGGAACCGGCGCCCGAGCCGACGTCCCGCCGCACCGGGGAGCGCCCGCCGGAGCGGGCCGGCCGGGAGGTGGCGCCGCCGCGCCAGCGCTCCGCCGGCCGGCGCGGCCAGCCCACCAAGCCCGTCAAGCCCACCCGGGTCAAGCCGCCGAAGATCAAGTTCGGGGACCGGGACCCGGCGGTCGAGCTGGCCATCACCGAGATCGCCGGCCACCTGACCTTCACCCCCAACACCGTCACCGCCTGGTACTGGCTGCCCGAGGTGCGCTGGGCGTTCCGGCCGGACGCCGAACGGGAGGCGCTGCTCTCGGCGATCTCCGAGCAGTACGCCGGGCTGGCCGGCTTCCGCCTGCACCTGCGGCGCACCACGCGGCCCTTCCCGGCCGACGAGTGGGCCCGCACCATCGACGCGCACACCGCCGCGCCGCTGCCCGACGTGCCCGGCACCGCCGGCTGGGGCGACCACCTCGTGGCCGCGCAGCGGCACCTGCTCTCGGTCAACCACGCCGAGGGGCAGACCTACCTCGGCGTCACCTTCGCCCGGCGCGCCCTCGGCGACTCGCTCACCGAGCGGCTGCTGCGTACCTTCGGCCGGGGCGTCGCCGAGGGCGAGCGCCGCAAGCTCGGCCGCACCGTCGAGCAGTTCGACGAGGTGCTGGGCGCGTTCGGCATGCGAGGCCGGCGGGTCACGGCACAGGAACTGGAATGGCTGCTCTACCGCTCGGTGGCGCTCTGCATGGCGCCGCCCGGTCAGCTCTCCCCGCTCACCGACGGGCAGTGGGAACGCGGCGACCTGCTCGCCCTCACCGAGCAGGTCGAGCGCTACCGCACCCCGTACGGCTCGACCGTCAAGCTGGTCAACCGGATGACCGGCGAGGAACGGCACGTCGCCGTGCTGGCGGTCGGCCGGATGGAGCCCCTGGAGATCCCCGAGCGGCACGAGCCCTGGCTGCACTTCCACGAGCGGCTGCCGTGGCCGATGGAGCTCTCCACCCGCGTCGACATCCTCGGTTCCGGCGACTCCTTCCGTAATCTGGAGCACCGGCTGCGGATGATCCGCTCGCAGCAGCTCGACTACGCGGAACACGGCATCGACGCCCCGCCCGAGTTGGAGCGGCTGGCCAAGCGCGCCCTGGTCATCGGCGACGAGATGACCACCGGGCTGCCGGTCGACTCCGCCCGCGCGCACGGCTGGCACCGGATCGCCGTCGGCGGTCGCAACCGCGAGGAGTGCCTGGAGCGGGCCCGCCGGCTGATCCAGCTCTACTCCCGCGAGCTGCGGATCTCGCTGCAACACCCGAAGAACCAGGACTGGCTGGCCCGCGAGTTCATCCCCGGCGAGCCGATCGCCAACACCGGCTACGTCCGGCGGATGCCGGTCAACCTGCTCGCCGCCGCACTCCCCCAGGCCGCCTCCACCGTCGGCGACCGGCGCGGCGACCTCATCGGGCGCACCGCCGGCACCTGCCGCCGGCCCGTGTTCCTCGACCTGCACTTCCCGATGGAAGTACGCGAACGCTCCGGGCTCGCCGTCTTCGTCGCCGAACCGGGCGGCGGCAAGTCGACACTGCTCGGCGCGCTCGGCTACCTCGCGGCCCGACGCGGCGTCCAGGTGACGTTGCTCGACCCGTCCGGCCCGCTCGCCCGGCTCTGCGCCATGCCGGAGCTGCGCCCGTACGCGCGGGTGCTGAACCTGACCGGCTCCGAGCACGGCACCCTGGCCCCGTACTCGCTCATCCCGACGCCGCTGCGCAGCGAGTTCGGCACCGGGGCCTCGGGCGACCGGGAGTTCGAGATCGCGGTCTCCAACGCCCGCGCCGAGCGGCGGATGCTGGTGCAGGACATCTGCATGATGCTGGTGCCCCCGCAGGTCGCCCGGGAGGCGTCCACCGCCACCCTCTTCCGGCACGCCGTACGCCAGGTGCCGGCGGAGGAGACCTCCACCCTGGACGACGTGGTCGCCTGCCTCAGCCAGCTCGACGACGACGCCGGCAAGGAACTGGCCAACCTGCTGCTCGACACCGCCGAGATGCCGCTGGCCATGCTCTTCTTCGGCCGGCCACCGGAGGGCCTGCTCGGCGCGGACGCCGCCCTCACCGTGATCACCATGGCCGGGCTGCGTCTGCCCGACCTGAAGATCGAGCGGGAGTACTGGTCCGCCGAGGAGGCGCTGGCCCTGCCGATGCTGCACACCGCACACCGGCTCGCCGTACGCCGCTGCTACGGCGGCTCGATGTCGTCGCGGAAGCTGGTCGGCCTGGACGAGGCGCACTTCATGGAGGGGTGGCGCTCCGGACGGTCGTTCCTGGTCCGGCTCGCGCGCGACTCCCGCAAGTGGAACCTCGCCGCACTGGTCGCCTCGCAGAACCCGCGGGACATCCTCGGCCTCGACGTGCAGAACCTGGTCTCGACCGTCTTCGTCGGCCGGATCGCCGAGGACGCGGAGATCGCCTCCGAGGCGCTCCGCCTGCTGCGGGTGCCGGTCAACGACGGCTACGAGGCCACCCTGGCCTCCCTCTCCACCGCCGACGCCACCAGTTCGAGCCGGCTCGGCTTCCGGGAATTCGTCATGCGGGACGTCGACGGCCGGGTGCAGAAGGTCCGGGTCGACGTCTCGTACGTCGACGGGCTGCTGGACCACCTCGACACCACCCCCGCCGCGATCGCCGCGGCGGCCGGGGTGCTGCCGGCCATCCTGCCGAACATGGAGGCGTGACATGGCGCGGGCCCGGGCACGGTTGGCGGCGTTCCTGCTCGCGCTCGGCGTGCTCGCCGGGGCCACGATCGGCTGGCCGGCCGTCGGCGCCATGGCGGCCGCCCCCGCGCCGCTGACCGCCCAGGCGAAGGCCGAGCTCTGCACAACGCCGGAGTGGCAGGCCGACTTCCGCGCCTGCGTCGCCAAACTGAAGGAAGTCGCCGACTCAGAGGTCAAGTGCCGGAACGCCCCGACTCCCGGTGCGCCCGACTCCGGGCTCGCCGGCTGGTTCGCGTCCCGCCCGGAGTCGGCCACGAAGCCGGGCCCGAAGGGCTTCTACAGCGACTACGGCTACGCGGGATACAGCTACTCCACGTACGACATCGACAGCGGTTGCGCGACCGCGGTGCTGCACCCCGACTACAAGTTCACCAACACTGTCGCCAACGGCGAGTTCATGATCGCCACGGCGATCGTGGGCGCCTCGAACGCGCTGCGGGAACGCGCCTGGGACCCGCGCTCGATGTGGGGCTGGGCCGACCCGCTGGTGGACCAGGCGACCAAGGCCGTCTACCAGAAGGTGTTCAGCGTCTTCGGCATCGTCACGCTGTGCGTGGTCGGCCTTTACCTGCTCTGGCGCTCCCGCCAGTCCGACATGAGCAACGCGATGACCACGGCGGGCTGGGCCCTGCTGGTGATGGTGGCGGTGACCGCCCTGGCCGCCTGGCCGGTCAAGTCGGCCAACATCGCCGACGGCACCCTCGTCACCACCCTGGGCGTGGTCCACGACGCGGTCGGCCCGGCCACCAAGGACACTCCCCCAGACAAGTGCACGCTGCCCAATCCAGACGCCTGCGTCGACAAGCGCCCGCCAGCTGTGCGGGCCAGTGACACGGCCACGGAGGCGATGCTCTACCGCAACTGGCTGCGAGGCGTGCTCGGCTCGGCGGACAGCGAGACCGCGAAGAAGTACGGTCCGGCCCTCTACGACGCGAAGTCGCTCTCCTGGGAGGAGGCGGCGAAGCTCCGGTCGAATCCGGCCACGCGAGATGCCACCATCAAGGCCAAGCAGCAGCAGTGGGCGCGGGTCGCGCAGCAGATCGAGACCGAGGACCCGGAGGCGTACGAGTATCTCCAGGGCGTGCGGGACATGGACCGGGTGGGCGCCGGATTCATCGCGGTGCTGGCCGCCGTGCTCTTCGCGATGTTCGACCTGACCGCCTCGCTGCTGGTGCTGCTGGGCTTCCTGATCTTCCGCTGGGCGGTGATCGCCGCGCCGATCCTGGGCACGGTGGGCCTGATGCGCCCGGCCAGCGCGGGGTTGCGGCGGTTGGCGAACGCGGTGGTCGCCGCCGTCTTCAACATCGCCATCTTCGGCACCGGTGCCGCCATCTACCTCTTCGCGGTCGACCTCATCATGAGCACGCCGACCCTGCCCGGCTGGCTCCAGGTGGTGCTGGTGTGGCTCTGCGGCGTGGTCGGCTGGCTACTGCTGCGGCCCTACCGACGGATCACCCAACTCGGCGGCAAAGACAGCAGCGAGGCGGTCAGCTCGGCCGGCTCGTGGCACCGGCGGTTCTTCCGGGACATGCGCACCGCCGCCCGGCTCGACGTCGCTGAACCCGGCGGCACGGCCGAGCCGGCGATGGGCCGGCGTCGGGCTGTCGTGGCGGAGCAGCCCACCCTCCGGCCCGAGGCCAGGCGGGAGGACCCGGCGCAGGCCGCCACCCGCGGTGGGCAGACCGCCAAGCCCGGCGGGGAGGAGCGGCAGCGGCCCGACGGCCGCGAGTCGGCCGCCGAGAAGGGGGCGCCCTCCGAGGAGAGGGACGCCTCCCGCCCGGTCGCCCCCCGACCCCGGCGGCGGCAGCCGGCCACCTGGACGGAGCCGGACGTGCCGGACGAGAACCCCTCGTTCGTCATCTACCGTCCCGGGTCCACGGAACGCGAGCCTGACCGGCCCACTCCCCGGATCCGTTCAGAGGCGCGGTGAGCGCGGTGCGGCGGGCGATCGAATTCCTGGTAACCCGGGTCCTCCGGTCCCGGTTCGGCGTCGCGATCGGCATCGCCGTCCTCGTGTTCGGGATCATCGGAGCGGCACGGCTGGTCTCCGGGCCCGGTGACCCCACCTCCGGGCTCAGCAACCGCCCCAACCAACCGATCACCACGGTCGACCCGACCGCCGGCGACGACGGGGCCTTCTCCACGGGCGCTCCCCCCTCCCCGGTCACCCGCCCCGGCGAACTGACACCGGAGCAGACCGCCGAACGCTTCGTCGCCGCCTGGCTCGGCAAGCCGGGCACCACAGCGGAGCAGTGGCAGGAGGGCCTACGTCCCCTCTCCACCCCGGTGCTGACCGACAAGTTGGCCGGTGCCGACCCGTCCGGGGTGCCGACCGGTCAGGTCGACGGCGACGTCACTGTCCAGCCCCGGGCCGAGAACTTCGTCGAGGCGCTGGTTCCGCTCGACACGGGTCAGCTCCGCCTCGAACTGGTGGCGCCCGACGGGCGGTGGCTGGTCGATGCCGTGGACTGGGAGCAGAAATGAGCGACGGGACGCGACCGCGCGGTCGGCAGCTCCGACTCGGCGCACTGGCCGCCGCGTTGACGGCAACGCTCGCCCTGCTCTGCTGCACCGGCGGTGCGGGGGCCTTCTTCCTCACGGAGCTGGGCGGCGAGTCAACGGACATGGCCCCGGTGAGCATGGACTGCAAGGAGAACTACCGGGTCGATGTTCGGGGCAAGATCCCCCGGATGTCCGGCTACGGTCAGGTCCAGCTTCGTAACGCCGCTCGGATCATCAAGGTCGGGCAGGAGATGAAGGTGCCGCCGCGCGGATGGGTGATCGCCGTGGCGACCGCCATGCAGGAGTCCCGGCTGCGCAACCTGGCGAACCGGACCGTCGGCGAGTCGGAGGACCTCCCCAACGAGGGCGTCGGTGCCGACCACGACTCCGTCGGGCTGTTCCAGCAGCGAGCCGGCTGGGGCACAGTGGCGCAGCGGATGACGCCTGAATACGCCGCCCGGAAGTTCTACGAGAAGCTGGTCAAGGTGCCCGGCTGGGAGACGATGCCACTGACCCGGGCCGCGCAGGCCGTGCAGATCAGCGCCTTCCCGGACGCGTACGCCAAGCACGAGGACGTGGCCAGCCAGATCGTCAACGCGCTGGCCGGCGGAGCCGCCCGGATCGCGCTGATCGACGGTAGGAAGGCCTGCGACCGCGCCGCCGCCGGGCAGATCGCCGCCTCGGGCTGGACGGCTCCCATCCCCGGCGGCGTCGGCTCGGGCTTCCGCACCGCGAGCCGGCCCCGACACAACGGGGTCGACATCGCCGCGCCGAAGGGCACCGATATCCGGGTAGCGGCCACCGGACGCGTCCTGATCTCCCAGTGCGACCCGGACAAGAGAGGCCGGCGCACCTGCGACGTCGACGGCTGGCCGGACAAGGGTGGCTGCGGCTGGTTCGTCGACGTCCTGCACGCCGGCGGGTTCATCACCCGCTACTGCCACATGGTCAGCAAACCCCGCGTCAAGGTCGGTCAGCTCGTCGAGGCCGGAACGGTCATCGGCGAGGTGGGCAGCAGCGGCAACTCCTCCGGCCCCCACCTCCACTTCGAGGTGCACGAGGACGGAGACAGGAGCAGTCGGGGCGCCGTCGACCCGGTGCCGTTCATGCGGTCGCGCGGCGCGCCGCTCAAGGGCGCGGAATGAGACGCTCGCCGTCATGAGCGATCCGCTTCCCGACCCGTTCGCCGACCATCCGGACTGGGCGCCCCGGCCGCCCCGACCGATCGAGATCGTGCCGGCCACCGGGCGCGTCGAGCTCCGCGGTCAGCGCGTGCTGGTCGGCCTGCCCGGACTCGGCTGGCGCGGTGACCTCCGCGCCGACGACCGGGTGGTACAGGGCAGCCGAACCTACGTGCCGGTCATCCCCGAACACGAGTGGTACCGGGCGGAGTCCGACCAGGTGGAGGTCTTCGCGCCGCTGGTCCCGGTCGAGCGGGTGTGGGTGGAGACGGTGGGAGCCCGGCGAACGGACGCGTCGATGGATCGCGAGACGGGCGTCCGCCTGGTCTCGCTGGACGCCCCGCCGCACCGCGCCCCGACCCCGCTCTTCGAGTCGCACGCCGTCACGGGTCGCCGGGTGGTGCACGTCGTCGACTCCGTCGAGCACCGGGACCTGCGAGCCGTCACCGAGACCTACTCCGGCGCGGACGGCGACATCTGCGTCCGGGTTGCGCCGGAGGTGGAGTGGTACCGCTGGGCCTGGCGGGGCCAGTCTCCAACCACACTGGAGGTTCCTGTGCATCTGCTCTGGATCGAGTAGCGGGTCAGGGGACCCTAGATCCTGCGCAGACCCGCCAGTCGTCGTCCAATCGGGTGGTGAACTGCCACGCCTGTCGATCACTCTGGGAAATTCGGTCGACGCGGGCGGAAATGATGAGCTCGACCTGAACTTCGGCGCCGCTGCCCTGTTGTTGCACCTGCAGACTGCCCCAACTGATCGTGAAGGTGGTCGCGAAACGCTTCTCGCGCGCGACCAGATCGTCGCGTAACGCCTTCAGCTGGCCGGCCTTATCTGCGTTCTCGCAGGTGAAGAGGTTGGCGCGGGTGTCGTTGCGGTCCACGAGGAAGGCACGTAGGTAGTTGTCCACCACCACGTCGGGCGCGCTGCGGTCAGGGGCCGCAGCCCGGTTGTAGAGCACGAATCCGGCCGCCACTCCGCCGAGGCAGAGTGCCGCGACGACGCTCGCGACCACGGTGAACACGGTGCGCAGCCGCCGCCGTGGCCGCTCCGGTACCGGGGCCGGCGAGGGTGGCGGCAGGTGGTCGGAGGGGGGCCGTTGCGCCGGTACGCGGGAGACCTGGGAACCGGCGGGGGGCTGCACTGATTCCACCCTCTGAGGCTAGCGGCTGGACGCGGTAGACCCAATGCCCCAGATCCAGCGGATCGTGACGGACCACTCCCCATCGGTGAGATCCACGACATCCCCGGCGCAGTGCCGCCGCGCATCCCGGACGAGTCGGCCCGACTGGGTTACGGTCTCTGCGCGGGGAGGGGTTGTCGACCTCGGGCGGAGGGGGTGGACGCGGTGGCCGGTCCGAAGGCACGCACCAGCCGCGCCGCCGCACTGCACCGGCGGGCTGCTGCCACTGCCACCGCCGCCGCGAGCGTCCTCGACGACACCCGGCCCGCTCCCGCAGACCAGCGCCGCCAGTACGAACTGGCCGACCGCCTCCGTTCCGCGGCGGCGGTGCTGGCCCCCGGCTGGGCGGGCGCTCCCCTGGAGACGGTCGCACCGACCACACCGGCCGGTGAGGGGCCGCCTCCCTTCGTCCGGGTCGGTACGGCGGCGCCGCTGGACGACGCCCGGTTCCCCGCGCTGGTGCCGTTGCTCGGCACGGGTCACCTCTCGGTGGACGTGGACGCCCGGGATCCCCGGGTGGCGGGGCTGCTGCGAGGCGTACTGCTGCGGCTGTTGGCGGCGACCCCGGCCGGGGCGCTGCTGGTCCGCGCGGTGGACGCCACCGGCTCGGCCCTCGCGCCGTTCGCACCGCTCGCGGACGCGGGCCTGCTGCCGCCCCCGGCGGTGGACGTGGCCGGGCTGCGGGCCGTGCTCACCGAGGCCGAGCAGTGGGTGGCGCCGGGGGCGAGCGGACGACGCCGGCACGACCGGACGCTGCTGCTCATGGTCGCCGCGCTGCCCGAGTCGACCGGTCCCACCGACCTGGCCCGGATCGAGGCCCTGGCCGAGTCGGGCCGGTCCGCGGGGCTGCACCTCGTGGTGGCGGGCTGGCCCCCGGCGGGCGACCGGAAGCCGCTGCCACGGGCGACGACGTTGGCGGTCCGGACCGCGTACGCGCTGCTGGGTGACCCGCCGGGCGGGTCGTTCGCCGGCCCGGGCGCAGAGCCGCCGGGCGGGCTGAACGCGCCGGTCTTCATCGAGGCGGATCCGCCGGCCGAACTCGTCGACGCGGTCTGCCACCGGCTGGCTGCGCAGGTGGAGGCGGGTTCCCGGCTGGCGCTGACCGACCTGCTGCCGGCGGCCGACGAGGAGCTGTGGACGGCGAGCGGGGTGGGCGGGCTGACCACGACCGTCGGGGACGCCGGTGGCCGTCCCGTGTCGCTCGGTTTCACGGAGCTGACGCCGCACTGGCTGGTCAGCGGCCGCTCGGGGACGGGTCGCTCCACGTTCCTCACCACCGCGCTGCTCGGCCTGACCGCCAGGTACGGCCCCGACGAGCTGGCTCTCTACCTGGCGGATCTCGCCGACGCCGAGTCCTTCGTGGAGTTCCTTCAGACCGAGCGGGACCGGTCGTGGATCCCGCAGGTGCGGGCCGCCGCGATGGCCGCCGACCGGGAGTACGTGCTGAGCCTGCTCGACGAGCTCGTGGCGGAGGTGCGCCGGCGTGAGGAGGCGGGTGCCCGGGCCGGCGGGCAGCGCTTCGCCGAGCTGCGGCAGCACCGGACCATGCCCCGCATCGTGTGTGTGCTCGACAATCTCCCGTTGCTCTTCGCCGAGCGGGACCGGCTGGCCGCCGACGCCGCCGCCCGGCTGGACGCGCTGGCCCGCACCGGGCGCGCGTACGGGGTGCACCTGGTGCTGGCCGGCGAGGGCGACCTGGGGTTGGGCTCGCGTACGGACCGGGACTCGGTGCTGGGGCAGTTCCCGGTGCGGGTGGCGCTGCCCGGTGGGGGCGCCGTGCTGGAGCCGACGAACGACTCGGCCGCCGGGCTGCCGGTGGGCAGCGCGGTGGTGAACACCGCAGGCGGGCTCGGCGGGCCCCGGGGCGCGATCCGGGGGCACGAGCGGATGGTCCGGTTCCCGGATCCGCAGGACCACCCCGACACGGTGGAGGCGCTGCGGCACAAGCTCTGGTCGGCCCGCCCGGAGGGGTCCACCCCGCCGGTGGTCTTCGCCGGCTACGCCCGCCCGCTGCTGCGCAACGATCCCCGGCACCGGGCCGCGCTCGCCGGGCAGGCGCCCGGTCCCGCCGCCCTGCTGGGCCGGGCGGTGGACGTGCCCCGGAGCACCGTTGCGGTGTCGCTCGGGCCGGCCCCGGGGCGGAACCTGGCCGTGCTCGGTCCCGGGCCGGAGGCGGCCCGGCTGCTGGTCACCGCGGCGCGCAGCGTGGCGGTGCACCACGCGCCGGGGGCCGCCCGCTTCGTGCTCGCCGCGCCGGACGAGGAGTGCCGGCCGGTGGCCGAGGCGTTGGCGACCGAGCTGGCCGGGCGGCACCCGGTGGACATGGTGGACCTGGCCGGCCTGCTCGCCGCCGTGGACGACGCCGTGCCGGCCTACCTGGTGGTCTTCGGGCTGGACGTGCCGACCCCGGAGCAGCTGCCCCCGGAGCGGCTGCGCGCGCTGCTGCGGGAGGGGCCGCCCGCCGGCCGGCACCTGCTGGGCCGCTGGCGGACGGTGCCGTCGTTCGCGGCGCTGCTCGAACCCGAGGGCGAGGTGGACAAGCTCGCCGCCGTGGCCGTGGTGGACCTGCCGGGTGCGCAGCTGACGTCGGTCTTCGGGCGGCAGGTGCAGTGGCGGCCCCGCCCCGGCCGGGCGGTGCTCTGGGACGGTTCCGGCGAGCAGGGCACCGTGCTGGTGCCGTTCGGCGAGGAGGGGGAGCCCGGATGACCCGTGGCGGGGCACGGACCACGACGGGGCACGCCGCGTCGGCGCGGCAGCGTACCGGCGCCGACCCGACGCCGGAGGGCGCCGACACTGCCGGGCAGGCGGAGAGCGTCGGGGGCGGCGACCCGGTGCGGGCCGCGTGGACCGAGTACCTCGCCGCCGCCCGCCAGCTCGACGGGGTACGCCGCGACGCGGCCACCGCCGCCGGCGAGCAGGCCCGGTCGGTGCAGGCCGCCCGCGAGGAGCTGACCGCCGTACGCACCCGGCTGGCGTCGCAGGAGGCCCGGCTGCACGAGCGGGGCGTACCGCCGATCTCGCTGGTGCCGACGCCGCCGGAGCTGACCGAGGCGACCCGGGCGATGGCGGGCGGGCCGGCGGCGGTGCTGGCCGCTCTGCGCACCGCCCGGGGCCGGGCGGACGCCGCGGACGCGACGCTCGCCGCGCGTGGGCTGCCCCGCCTGGCCGCCTGGCCGCCGCACCTGCGGAACCTGCTGGTGTACGGGCCGCTGGCGCTGCTGGTGCCGGCGATCCAGCTGGTGTTGTTCGTGGCGACTGGCACCGGGGCGGCGAGCGTGGCCGCGCTGGTCTGCGGGCTGCCGATGCCGGCGGTGGCGTTCGTGGCGGGCTGGATCGGCGTCGGTCGGCTCTTTCCGCCGCCGCCGGACGGCCGGGTGGAGCGCACGGCCCGGCTCGGCGCCCTGGTGTGCCTGGTCCCGGCGGTGCTGGTCAGCGCGGGCCTGTTGCTCGCGATGCTGGCCGGCTGAGCGCGGCGCCCGCACCCCCGGGTCCGCACCTCACAGGCCCCCGCGTCACAGACCCGCGCCTCCCGGGCCCACGCCCCCACACCCGCGCCTCCCAGGGTCCCGCCTTCCAGACCCCACGTCGGCGGGCTGACGCGCGACGGCCGGCCGACCCGGGTGTGGGTTCGGCCGGCCGGTCTGTCGCGGTCAGCGGGGGATGATCAGCGCCATCGCCTCGGCGCGCGACTTGGCGTCGCGCTGGAGGGTGCCCCGTACGGCCGAGGTGATGGTCTTGGCACCCGACTTCTGGATGCCGCGCATCGCCATGCACATGTGCTCGCATTCGAGCACCACCACCACGCCGCGCGGCGCGAGCCGCTCCATCAGCAGGTCGGCGATCTGCGAGGTGAGCCGCTCCTGGACCTGCGGCCGGCGGGCGAAGACCTCGACCAGCCGGGCCAGCTTCGACAGGCCGGTGATCCGGCCGTCCGGCCCCGGGATGTAGCCGATGTGGGCGCTGCCCCGGAACGGCAGCAGGTGGTGCTCGCACAGGCTCATCACGTCGATGTCCCGGACGAGCACCAGCTCCTCGTGGTTGGCCTCGAAGGTGGTGCTGAGCACCTGGGCCGGGTCGACCCGGAGGCCGGCGAAGAGTTCGGCGTACGCCCGGGCGACCCGGGCCGGCGTCTGCTGGAGCCCGTCGCGGTCCGGGTCCTCCCCGACGGCGATGAGGATCTCGCGGACGGCCTTCTCGATCCGCCCGAGGTCCATCGTCTCCTCGACGGGCCGACCGGTGAGCTTGCCGCTGATCAGGCGCGCGGCGACGTAGTCGAGGGTGTCGTCGCCGTCCGGCTCGGTCGCGGAGACGGCCAGTTCCCGGTGCTCCCGGGAACTGGCCGTCGGGTCCGTGCTCAGTGCGTACCGTCCGAGTTGTTGGAGTTGTTCGAGGTGCCGCCGCCCACCGTCGCCTGGGCGCCGTCGGCCTGGGCCTGCACCTTGAGCGCGTCCTTCTCCGCCGGCGTGAGCACGGGCGGCTCGGTGGAGGGCTGGCGCTTGCCGAAGCCGTTGTAGGGCGCCATCGGCGGCCGCTTGGCCACCCGGGCGCAGATCCGGGCCATGTCGGCGGTGGAGAGGGTCTCCTTCTCCATCAGCTCCAGCACGATGTTGTCCAGGACGTCCCGGTATTCCACCAGGATCTCCCAGGCCTCGTCGTGGGCCAGCTCGATCAGCGCCCGCATCTCGCCGTCGATCTCGGCGGCGACGGCGTCGGAGTAGTCCCGCTCGTGGCCCATGTTGCGGCCGAGGAACGGCTCGTCGCCGCTGGTGCCGTACTTGATCGCGCCGAGCTTGGAGCTCATGCCGTACTGCGTGATCATCGCGCGGGCCAGCTGGGTGGCCTTCTCGATGTCGTTGCCGGCGCCGGTGGTCGGCTCGTGGAAGACCAGCTCCTCGGCGGCCCGGCCGCCCAGCGCGTACGCCAGGGTGTCGACCATCTCGGCGCGGGTCTGGGTGTACTTGTCCTCGGTGGGCAGGACCAGGGTGTGGCCCAGCGACCGACCGCGGGACAGGATCGTCACCTTGTGCACCGGCGCGGCGTGCGGCAGCGCCCAGGCGACCAGCGCGTGCCCACCCTCGTGGTACGCGGTGATCTTCTTCTCCTGGTCGCTCATCACCCGGGTCCGGCGCTGCGGACCGGCGATCACCCGGTCGATCGACTCCTCCAGGGAGTCGTTGCTGATCGCCCGCTGGTCCTTGCGGGCGGTGAGCAGCGCGGACTCGTTGATCACGTTGGCCAGATCGGCACCGCTGAAGCCCGGGGTGCGCCGGGCCACCGCGTCGAGGTCGACGTCGGGGGTGAACGGCTTGCCCTTGGCGTGCACCCGCAGGATCGCCTTGCGGCCCTCCATGTCGGGGGCGTCCACCGGGATCTGCCGGTCGAAGCGGCCTGGGCGCAGCAGCGCCGGGTCGAGGATGTCCGGCCGGTTGGTGGCGGCGATCAGGATGACCCCGCCCTTGGTGTCGAAGCCGTCCATCTCGACGAGCAGCTGGTTGAGGGTCTGCTCGCGCTCGTCGTGGCCGCCGCCCATGCCGGCGCCGCGGTGGCGGCCGACGGCGTCGATCTCGTCGACGAAGACGATGGCCGGGGCGTTCGCCTTGGCTTGCTCGAAGAGGTCGCGGACCCGGCTGGCGCCGACACCGACGAACATCTCCACGAAGTCCGAACCGGAGATCGAGTAGAAGGGCACCCCGGCCTCGCCGGCGACGGCGCGGGCCAGCAGCGTCTTACCGGTGCCGGGCGGGCCGAAGAGCAGGACGCCCTTCGGGATCTTGGCGCCCAGGGCCTGGTACTTCGCCGGGTTCTGCAGGAAGTCCTTGATCTCGTGCAGCTCCTCGACGGCCTCCTCGGCGCCGGCCACGTCCGCGAACGTGGTCTTCGGCGTGTCCTTGGTGATCATCTTCGCCTTGGACTTGCCGAAGTTGAGCACCCGGGAGCCGCCGCCCTGCATCTGCGACATGAAGAAGAGCAGCAGGAGCACCAGCAGGGCGATCGGGAGCAGGTTGACCAGCAGGCTCACCCAGATGCTGTCGGACGACACCTCGACGTTGGCCGGGCCGGTGACCCGGTTGTTCGCCTTGGCCTCGAGGACCTCGTTCCAGACCTCGTCGCCGACCTCGTAGGGGAACTGCGCCTCGATCCGGTCGGTGTCGGTGTCACCGAACTTGGCCTTGTCCTTCAGGTCGAGCCGGAGCGTCTGCTCCTTGTCCTGGAAGACGACCTTGTCGATGCCGCCCTTGTTGAGCTGGTCGAGCGCAATGGAAGTGTCCACCCGGTGGTAGCTGGGACCAGCGGTGAACAGTTGACTGAGCACAACGGCGCCGAGGATGACCAGGATGATCCAGACCACCGGTCGGCGGAAGAAACGCGTACGTTCCATGCTGTTGTCGAGCGCCGAGGCGCCCGCATCCTCCTGATCGACGTCCTGACCGTCTGATGGTGTCGCCGCCCTGTGGCGGCGGCCGTAGCCGCCGTGCGGGCCGGCTCGACCCCGAGGCACGAAAACTGCCGCGCCGCGGTCATTCGACGGTACACCGTGCACGCGAGGAGTGAGCTTGCGAGCCCCGCAGTCGCGCACAAAGGGAACAGCTGTGCGCGCACCGAGCGAGCTTGCGAACCCCGCGATCACGCACGATCCGATCATCGTGCGCGCGTGGAGCGCGCTTGCGAGCCCAACAATTACGCGTAGGGCGAACCGGGTCCAGCCGGCGTGACGGGAGCTCCGCGCCCGGCCTCCCGTCCGCCCGGTCCCGCGGTTCGAGGGGTCGGGCGTGGAGGGTGCCTCCACGCCACCGGCCTCTACCGTAGTCCGAATCGCTGAGAGCCCGCTGAACGTCCGCTCGACCGGTGCCGATGCGACCGGGGCCGGGGAGGGCCTCAGTTCCGGGCGTACACCTCGGGCTTGAGCACCCCGACGTAGGGCAGCTCGCGGTAGCGCTCGCCGAAGTCCAGGCCGTAGCCGACGACGAACTCGGTCGGGATGTCGAAGCCGACGTACTTCACCGGCACCGGCACCTTGACCGCGTCCGGCTTGCGGAACAGCGCGACCACCTCGACGCTCGCGGCCGAGCGGGACTCCAGGTAGCGCAGCAGCCAGGACAGGGTCAGGCCGGAGTCGACGATGTCCTCGACCACGACCACGTGCCGGCCGGCGATGTCCCGGTCCAGATCCTTGAGGATGCGGACCACGCCGGAGGAGGTGGTGCCCTGGCCGTAGGAGGAGACGGCCATGAACTCCAGCTCGGCGGGCGGCCCGCTGCGACCCAGCGCCCGGGCGAAGTCGGCCATGAACATCACCGCGCCCTTCAGGACGCAGACCAGCAGGAGCCCGTCATCGACGTCGGCGTAGTCCGCCGAGACCTGCTTGGCGAGTTCCGCGGTCTTCTCGCGGATCTGCGCCTCGGAGATGATCACGTGGTCGATGTCGGCGTCGTACCAGGAGCCGTCAGCCATGGCTCCTAGCCTGCCGTACGCCGGATGGCCTCCGTCGGCGGGGCCGCCCCTTCTGGGCGCGGTCCCACCCCGGATGAATCCTGACGAAGGCCGCGAACCACCTCAGCAGGCACGCGACCGCCAGCGGCGACCGTCGTCGGACGGCTTCCAGTCGGCCGAGTCCCGGCTGTCGGCGGTGAGGCCGGCGGCCGAGGCCACGGCGAGGAGGACGAAGAAGAAGAGGAAGAGCAGGATCTCCATGGCGGCGCTCGCTTTCGCATGGTTGCTGTCGTTTTCGCCGCCGATGCGCACCGGACTGGAACCAGTCTCCGCCGGCCACCACCACCCGGACAGTGGCAGGAATGCCACTCCCCCTCGATTTCCTGCCACCCGCGCGGTTACCCTCGTCACATGCTCAGATCGGTCGCCGTCCTCGCCCTGGACCAGGTCGCCACGTTCGAGCTCGGGGTCCTCGCCGAGGTCTTCGGGACCGACCGCACCGCCGACGGGTTCCCCGACCACCGCTTCCACGTGTGCAGCCCCGACGGGGCCCCGGTGCGCACCTCGTCGGGCTTCCACCTGACCCCGCACGCCGACCTCGGCCCGATGGAGGAGGCCGACCTGGTCGCCGTCCCGGCCCACCACGGCACCGTCGTGCCCGGCACGGTGCTCGCCGCGCTGCGCCGCGCCGCCGACCGGGGGGCGTACGTCTTCAGTGTCTGCTCCGGCGCGTTCGTGCTGGGCGAGGCCGGCCTGCTCGACGGCAGGGAGTGCACCACCCACTGGCGGTACGTCGACGAGCTGCAACGCCGCCACCCGACCGCCAGGGTCCGCTGCAACTCCCTCTATGTGCAGGACGGCCGGCTGCTCACCAGCGCCGGCACGGCCGCCGGCATCGACGCCTGCCTGCACCTGGTCCGCCAGGAGCACGGCTCGGCGACGGCCACCCGGCTGGCCCGCCGGATGGTGGTGCCCCCGCACCGCGACGGCGGGCAGGCGCAGTACATCGAGGCGCCCATCCCCGAGACCCCCGAGGCGCCGACGCTGGAGCCGGTGCTGGAATGGCTGATGGGGCACCTGGACCGCCCGGTCACCGTCGACGAGCTGGCCGCGCGGGCGGAGATGTCGCCGCGCACGTTCGCCCGGCGGTTCCGCGCCGAGACCGGCACCACGCCGCACGACTGGCTGACCAACCAGCGGGTGCTGCTGGCCCGGCGGCTGCTGGAGGAGACCGGGCTCAGCGTCGAGGCCGTCGCCGACCGGGCCGGCTTCGGCGACTCGGCGGCGCTGCGGCACCACTTCGCCCGCCGGGTCGGCGCCACCCCGCACACCTACCGGACCACGTTCCGCGGACGCGTGGAGGCCTGAGCCCCGCGACGTCGGACCGCGGCACCGGGACCGGGGCCGGCGGCGCGCCCGGGGCTCCGGTCACCAGCCGAGCATCCCCCCACCCACGCGGGGCTCCGAGCCGACCGCGTAGCCGCCGTCGGGCAGTCGCCAGATCGCCTGCCCGTGGCCGAAGACCCCCGGCTCCTCCGCGACGGCGATCTCGTGCCCCCGGGCCCGCAGCTCGTCGACCGCGGCCCGCCCCTCGGCGGTGGCGACCAGTTCCGACTCGACCAGCACCGACCGGCCGGCGTGCCAGTACCAGCGCGGGGCGTCCAGCGCAGCCTGCGGGTCGAGCCCGCCGTCCAGGGTCGCCGAGACCAGCTGCACGTGCCCCTGCGGCTGCATGTGCCCGCCCATCACCCCGAACGGGCCCACCGGCCGCCCGTCCCGGGTCAGGAAGCCGGGAATGATCGTGTGGTAGGGCCGCTTCGCCGGCCCCACCGCGTTGGGGTGGGCGGGGTCGAGGCGGAACCCGAGCCCCCGGTTCTGCAGGGCGAAGCCGTGCCCGGGCAGCACCACGCGGGAGCCGAACGCCAGGTAGGTCGACTGGATCAGGCTGACCATCATGCCGCCGGCGTCGGCGGTGCAGAGATAGACCGTGCCGCCGCGCTCCGGATCGCCGGCCGTCGGCTCCCCGGCCCGCTCGGTGATCAGCGCGCGGCGGGCCGCCGCGTACGCAGGCGAGAGCAGCGCCTCCGTCGGCACCGGCACCCGCTCCGGGTCGGCGACGTGGGCGTGCGCGTCGGCGAAGCCGAGCTTCATCGCCTCGATCTGCCGGTGCAGCCGCTCGGCGAGCGGCAGCCCGGCGAGGTCGGCCCCGTCGAGGATGTGCAGCGCCAGCAGCGCCGCCAGGCCCTGCCCGTTGGGCGGCAGCTCCCAGACCTCGTGGCCCCGGTAGCGGGCGGACACGGGGGTCACCCACGTCGAGGCGTGCCGGGCCAGGTCGTCGCCGGTGAGCAGGCCGCCGGTGCGGGCCGCGTGCGCGGCCAGCGCCTCCGCGATCCCGCCCCGGTAGAAGTCCTCCGCCCCGGTGTCGGCGATCAGCCGCAGGGTCCGCGCGGCGTCCGGGTTGCGCCAGCGCTCCCCGGCCCGGGGCGCCCGGCCGCCGGGCACGAACACGCGGTCGAACTCGACGAACTCCGCGCCGGTCGGGCCGGGCGCGGCCAGCGCGCGCGACCAGATCCTCGACACGCCGGGGGAGACCGGGTGGCCGTGCTCGGCGTAGCCGATCGCGTCGGCGAAGAGATCCGCGAAGGGCAGCGAGCCGAACCGGTCGTGCAGGTCGCGCCAGCCGGCCGGGGCGCCGGGGACGGTCACCGGCAGCCAGCCCCGGGCGGGCATCGCCGGCCCGACCCGCTGCGCGCCGCCGAGGGCGTCGACCGGGGCCGCGCCGCGCCCCCCGGTCGCGGCGAGCACCAGCTCGTGGGTCAGGGCCGCCGGGGACCGGCCGGAGGCGTTGAGGCCGTGCAGCCGCTCGCCGTCCCAGACGATCGCGAACAGGTCACCGCCGATGTCGTTGGACGGGGGCTGCACCACGGTCAGGGTGATCGCGGTGGCGAGGGCCGCGTCGACGGCGTTGCCGCCGCGTCGCAGCACGGCCAGGCCGGCCGCCGCGGCCAGCGGCTGGCTCGTCGCCACCGCGCCGTGCGGCGCGAAGAGCGGCTGTCGGGGGTACGCCATGCGCCATGTCTACCGCCTCCCGGCGGATCCCGCGGCCCCGGAACCGGGCCCCGGGCCGACGGACCGGCCCCGGCCGACGGGGTCACCGTCCGGCGGAGCGGATCAGCGGGGGCCGATGGCGGCGAGCCGGCCGTCGCGGCGCAGCACCCGCAGCCCGCCCGGCAGGTGCGCCGCCCCCTGCCCCCGCCAGCCGGTGACCAGCGTGTCCAGCGCGGTCACGTGCCGGTGCGACAGGGCGGCGGGCGGGGCACCCAACTCCCGCGCCCAGGCGTGCAGCACCCGGCCGCGTACCGCTGGCGGGAGCTCGGCCAGCGCCCGTACCGCGAGCCCGCCGTCGGGGTGGCGGACGTCGGCCAGCGCGGCGTCGGCCAACTCGTCGAGGACGGCGTTGTCCGCCGCCACCAGCCGGGCGGTCCGGGCCAGGTTGTCCAGCACCCCCGGCCCGAGCGCGCGGACCAGGGCGGGCAGCAGGTCGGCCCGGACCCGGACCCGGGCGTACGACGGGTCGGCGTTGTGCGGGTCCTCCCAGGGGTCCAGCCCGAGCACCGCGCACGCCGTGCGGGTCTGCTCCCGGCCGACCTCCAGCAGCGGGCGCAGCAGCGGCACCCCGTCGAGGTCCCGCCGGGCGGGCATCCCGGCCAGCCCGCGCGGGCCGGCGCCCCGGGCGAGCGCGAGCAGCACGGTCTCCGCCTGATCGTCGCGGGTGTGCCCGGTGAGCAGGGCCGTCGCCCCGAGCCGGCCGGCCACCTCGGCGAGCGCCAGGTAGCGCGCCTCGCGGGCGGCCGCCTCGGGCCCGCCCGGTCGGCCGGCCACCTCCACCCGCACCGACTCGACCGGGGCCAGGCCGACCTCGCGGGCCCAGGTCACCACCGCCGCGGCCCGTTGCGCCGAGCCCTCCTGGAGGCCGTGGTCGACCGTCACCAGGCCGGCGGCGCGACCCAGCCGGGGTGCCACGAACGCGGTGGCGGCAGCCAGCGCGAGCGAGTCCGCGCCGCCCGAGCAGGCGACCAGCACCGGCCCCCCGGGCGGCAGGGCGGCCAGCGCCCGGCGGACCGCGACCCGGATCGCGGCCACCGGCGGGGCGAGCGCGGCCACGGGCGTACGGTCAGCCGGCGGTCGGGGCCGGGCCGACCGGCCCGTGCACCCGCGCCACCCAGGCGTCCGGGTCTCCCAGCTCCTCCAGCCGGGGCAGGGTGAGCGGCGAGTCGAAGATCTTGTTGAAGCCCGCCATGCCGACCCGGTCCACGACGCCGTGCACGAACTTGCGGCCCTCGGCGTACTGGCGCATCTTGACCTCGATGCCGAGCAGCCGGCGGATAGCCTTCTCCAGCGGGTTGCCGGCCTCCCGGCGCCGGTTGAACGCCGCCCGGATCTGATCCACGCTCGGGACGACCTGCGGGCCGACGCCGTCCATGACGAACTCGGCGTGCCCCTCCAGCAGGGTCATCAGCGCGGTGAGCCGGTCCAGCACGGCCCGCTGCCCCGGGGTCTGGACGATGTCCAGCACGCTCGTGCGGCTCTCCGGGTCCTTCACCGCGTCCGAGAGCGTGGCGACGCCCCGGCGCAGCCGCTCCAGCAGGTGCTCGCCGCCGCTGGACGACGCGTCCACGAAGGCCTGCACCTCGCTGAGGAAGTACGCCCGCATCCACGGCACGGCGGTGAACTGGGTGCGGTGGGTCACCTCGTGCAGGCAGACCCAGAGCCGGAAGTCGCGCGGGTCGGCCCCGAGCTTGCGCTCCACCTCGACGATGTTCGGCGCGACCAGCAGCAACTGCCCCGGGTCGGCGGAGAAGACCTCGTACTGGCCGAGGACCCGGCCCGAGAGGTAGGCCAGCACGGTGCCGGCCTGCACGCCGGTGACCCGGGAGCCGATCGCCTCGGTCAGCGCGCCCGGCTGCTTGTCCTTGGTGAGCCGGCCGACCAGGGGGGTGATCACCTCGCGCAGCCCGGCGATGTTCGTCGCCGCCCAGTCCCGCCGGTCCACCACCCGCACGGGCGGGTGCGACACCTGCGAGCGGAGGCCCGTGTAGTTCGCGACGTGCCCCGCCGCCTCGTCGGTCAACCGCCGCAGGTCACTGACCACGTCGGTGGCCTCGGTGTACGAAACCCGGGGGCCCGACTTGCTCAGCGCCCCCGCGGTCGCGGCGGCCAGATCCCAGTCCACGAACTGCGCCATGCACCCCACCGTACCCGCGCCGCGACACCCCGGCCCGGGCTCGCGCGGCGATCGACGCCCGTCCCGCCCGACGCGGTCCCGTCCGGGCCCGGCACCGCGTGACGCCGGTCCCGCCCAGGCCGGCGCGCGTCGCCCGTCCCGCTCAGGCCGGCGCGCGTCGCCCGTCCCGCTCAGGCCGGCGCGCGCCGCCCGTCCCGCCAGGCGGCGGTCAGCGGCAGCCGCAGCCGGCCAGGGCGGCGCCGATCCGGTCCAGCGCCCCCCGGGCGGCCGTCAGCCCGTCGGGCGGCACCGCGTCGGTGAGCACGGCGAAGGTGAGCAGCCGCCCGTCGGCAGTGCTGACCAGGCCGGCGACGGCGTGCACCTTGGTCAACGTCCCGGTCTTGGCCCGGACCACCCCGGCACCGGCCTTCGTCGCCGCCGTCTCGTAGCGGTCGGCGAGGGTGCCGGACCAGTCGGCGACGGGCAGGCCGCCGAAGATCGCGGCCAGCTCGGGGCGGCTGCCGTCGCCGGCGAGCGCGATCAGGTCGGTGAGCAGCGAGGGGCTGATCCGGTTGCTGCGCGACAGGCCACTGCCGTCGGCGAGGGTGAGTTCGTCGGCCGGCAGGCCGAGCTCCCCCGCGACGGCGTCCATCGCCGCCCCGGCGCCGGCGAACGAGGCGGGCTGGTTGCGGGCCAACGCGACCTGCCGGGCCAGCGCCTCGGCGACGATGTTGTCGCTGTCGCTGATCATGATGTCGACCAGCCGGACCATCGGCAGCGACTCCACCCTGCCCAGCTCCGCGCCGGGTCCCGGGGCGGCTGCGGGGGTGGTGCCCGCGTCGGCAGCGGGGGCGGAGCCGGCGGGGGCCGTGCCCCGGGCGACCGCGCCGGCCGGCACGCCGAGCAGCCTGGCGAAGGCCCTGCCGGCCGCGAGGTCGGGCTGGGACACCCGCTCGGCCCAGTGGTTGCCGGCCGCCTCGTCCTTCTTCGCGCGGCTCACGTCGCTGCGGGCCCCGTCGGTCATCAGCGCCGTGATCGCCCCGCCGTAGCCGCCGGTGGGGATGTCGTCGTCCCAGCCCGGCTCGAAGAGCGGACCGTAGTAGAGCGACGAGTCGACAGTCACCTTCGTCGGCTTCGTGCCGCCGAGGGCGTCGCGCACCTGACCGGCGAGGTCGTCCAGCCGGGCCGCGCCCGGGTAGAAGCCGTTCTTGTCGACCGCCAGCGTGGGGTCCCCGCCGCCGACGATCACCACCTCGCCCGGGGTCGCGCCGGCCACCGCCCGGGTCGGGATGCGGTACGCCGGACCACGCGCGGCGAGCACCGTGACGCCGGTGACCAGCTTGGTCACCGAGGCGGGCACCGTGCCGTCGTCCTCGCCCCGGCCGAAGAGCGGCTGGCCGGTGGTCACGTCGGCCACCGAGACGTGGACCCGGTCGCCGAGGGCGGGCACGCCGACGAGGGGGGCGAGCGCGGCGCGTACGCCCTCGGGGGTCGGCATCGGGGCGTTCGCGTCCGCGCCGGCCAGCACCGCCACGGGCGCCGGTTCCGCCGCCGTCTCGGCGGTCCCCCGGTCGGCGGGCTCGGTGCCCAGCCAGTCCGCCACCGGTCCCGGACGGACCACGGCGATCCCGACGGCGGCCAGCACCAGCACGAGCACCGCGGCCAGCACGACGGGCAGGGTCCGGCGGCCGCGGGAGGCCGGCGCGGGCGGCGCGGCGGGGTCGCCCGGGCCGGATGGACCGCCGGGGCCGGATGGACCGCCGGCGGGTCGGTTCGCGGCGGCGGCCCAGAGGTCGGTCGAGCCCGACGAGGGATCCGGGCCGGAGGCGCCGGTCGGGCCCGTCGGGCCCGTTGCGCCAGACTGGCCGCCCGGATGGGTCGGGGCGCCCGCCCCAGCCGGACCGGCCGGGCCACCGGGAGCCGTCGGACCGTCAGGACCGGTCGCTGCGTCGGCGCCGGTCGGGGCGTCGTTGCCCGGGGACGGGACCGGCGTCAGGGCAGGATCGCCCGGGGACGCGGGCGGGTGGGGAAGGTAGGCGTCGGGCACCGGGAACCGCCCGGTCGCCTCGCCGGAAGCAGATCCTCCGGTACCCCGTCCAGCGTCGGCATCCGGACGGTAGTGTGAATCTTCCCTCCCCACGGCCCCCTCCTCGCCCCGTGAAAATCTGCTTGGGTGACACTACTTCGGTCCGAACACTATGCGGCGGCCGGAGCCCGCGGGTGGGCATTCACCCGTGCGGGAGCGGCGAGCCGCTGGTTTCCGTTGGCCAGCGTGGGCAAACGAGGGAGCGTGCAGATGGATTTCGACGTGACGGTTGAGATCCCCAAGGGTCACCGCAACAAGTACGAGGTCGACCACGCGACCGGCCGGATCCGGCTGGACCGCACCCTCTTCACCTCCACGCAGTACCCGGCCGACTACGGCTTCATCGAGGGGACACTGGGCGAGGACGGCGACCCGCTGGACGCGCTCGTGCTGGTCCCCGAGCCCACCTTCCCGGGCTGCCTGATCCGGTGCCGCACCATCGGCATGTTCCGGATGACGGACGAGAAGGGCGGCGACGACAAGGTCCTCTGCGTGCCCTACGAGGACCCGCGCCAGGAGCACCTGCGCGACATCCACCACCTCGGCGAGTTCGACCGGCTGGAGATCCAGCACTTCTTCGAGGTCTACAAGGACCTGGAGCCCGGCAAGTCGGTCGAGGGCGCCACGTGGGTGGGTCGGATCGAGGCCGAGGCGGAGATCGTGGCGTCGTACCGGCGCGCCAAGGAGGCCGAGGCGCGCGGCGAGTCCACGCACTGACCCGGCACAGACCACCGAAGGGCCCGGGGGCCGCTCAGCCGAGCAGCCCCCGGGCCCGTTCGTACAGGTCGAGCACCGCGCAGGCGACGGGCACCACCGAGACCACCAGGGCGGTGTCGGTCAGGTCCGCGATCCGGCCGACGTACGGGGAGACCGGGCGGCGGGCGTACGTGGTGCCGGCGACCACCGCCACGAGGGCCAGCGCCAGACCGCCGACGACCAGCGCGAGGCGACCGGTCGGGCCGGAGCGGTCGACGAGCACGGCGCCCAGCACGGCGTACCCGGCGAGGCCGGCGGCGACGGTCGGCACCCGGTGGCGCAGGGACACGAACAGCCGGGACCGGAGCAGCAGCACGGCCGCGGCCACCGCCACCAGCAGCCGGCCGGCCGTCCCGCCGGAGAGGCCCAGCACCACCGCGGCGGCGACCGCCAGCACGGCGTGCCCGAGCAGCATCCCGGTGAGCATCTCCTCGGTGCGGGCCACCGCCGCGTAGACCCGGTCCCGGTCCGGCAGGTCGCGGACCCGGTCGGCGTCGCCCGGCTCGCCGGTAGGCAGGGTGATCGGGGGCAGCGGCACCTTGCCGAGCCGGATGGCCAGCAGCGGCACCGCCCCCACGGCGAAGACCAGCGCGCAGAGCAGGACCGCCGCCGTGCCGGCCGGGCTGAGCAGCAGTCCGCCGAGGGCCGCCAGTGCGCCCACGAACCCGGCGGTGGCGCCCGCCACGAAGACCCGCAGCCGGGTGGCGACGCCGACCAGCCCGAGCACCGACACCAGCAGCAGCGCCACCGACCCGGCTAGCAGCTCGGGCGCGCCGACCCAGCGGAGCCCCGGGACCGACCCGACCGGATCGCCGGAGCTGACCGCCAGGGCGCCCGCCGCCGCCGCGTAGGGCAGGGCGTAGCCGCCCAGGGTCGCGCCGGCGGCCCCGTCCGCGTGGGCCCGGGACGCCACCACCCCGGCGAGAACAAGCAGAAGCGCCACCACGGCGGCGGCCGGCCAGGCCGACCCGTACGCCGGCCCGCCGGCCGCCACGGCGAGCAGCCCGACGGCCAGCGGCACGGCGGCCCCGGCGAGGGCGGCGGCCCGGGTGGCGGCGGGTGACCACGCCCCGCCGCGCCGCCGGGCGCCGTCGGCGATCGCCTCGACCACGTCGTCGTACTCCAGCTCGGGCCACTGCGCGCGGGCCGGCACCAGGTGCAGCACCTCGCCGTCGCGGATCCCCTGCGGCAGCAGGGCCTGGGCGGTGGTCAGCACCGCGCCGTCGGTGCGCCGCAGCACCCAGCCGCCGTGCCGCTCGCCGTCGTCGGCGAGCCCCTCGCCGGCGTGCCGCAGCACCTCGGGCAGCAGCTCGGCCAGGGGCACCTGCTCGGGCAGTGCGACGTCGACCCGCCGCTGGGGGGCGCTGATGGTGACCCGGGCCAGCCCGATCGTCATCGACTGATCTCCATGTTCGGCGGGGTTGGTGGCTGCGCGGACGACAGGACTTTACCTACCATGAGCCAGGCTCGGGTTACCGAGCGCTGTCGGGAGGTCTAGTGTCCACTGTCGTCATCAAGCGGCCGCCCCGCCGGCCGGCGCCGGAGATTCCGGTGGGTGAGCTGCCGGTGGACGCGCCGCCGGAGATCCCCGCCGTGGCCGGCGGGCGCTGGCAGCAGCTGCTCATGGTGCTGCCCATGCTCGGCGGCACCGTGGCGATGGCGATGATGTTCGGCCGCGGCGGGGGCGCCTACTCGTACGTGGTCGGCGGGATGTTCGGGCTCTCCTCGCTGGCCATGCTGGTGACCTCGTGGGGCAGCGCCTCCGGCACGCCGAAGAAGTCGGAGATGATGGCCGCCCGGCGGGACTACCTGCGGCACCTGACCGTGCTGCGGCGCCGGGTCCGGCAGACCGCCGGGCAGCAGCGCGCCGGGCTCTACTACCGGCACCCGGATCCCGGGCGGCTCTGGTCGACCGTCGACAGCCACCGGGTCTGGGAACGCCGCCCCACCGACCCGGACTTCGCGGTGGTCCGGGTCGCGGTCGGCCCGCAGACCCTCGCCACCCCGCTGGTGCCCCCGGTCACCCGCCCGCTGGAGGAGCTGGAACCGATGACCGCCGGCTCGCTGCGCCGGTTCCTGGACGCGTACTCCGTGGTGCCCGACCTGCCGGTGGCGCTCTCGCTGCGCAGCTTCGCCCGGGTCTTCGTACGCGACGTCGGTCCGGCCGGCGACGGGCCAGCCGCCCAGGCGCTGGCCCGGGCGATGCTCGCCCAACTCGCGGTCTTCCACGCCCCGGACGAACTGCTCGTCGCCGTCTGCGCCGGGCCTGAGCGGCGGGCCGCCTGGGAGTGGGTCAAGTGGCTGCCGCACGCCCACCACCCCACCCGCACCGACGCGCTCGGCCCGGTCCGGCTGGTCACCAGCGCGGGGGCCGAGCTGGAGGGGCTGTTGGACGAGGTGCTGGCCAGCCGGTCCCGGTTCAGTCCCGCCGGCCCGGCCACCGACGGCCCGCACGTGGTGGTGGTGCTCGACGGGGGCGACCTGACCGGCGCCACCGACCTGACCGGCGACGGCGGCATCGACGCGGTCACGATCATCGACCTGGACACCCCGCCACCGCGCCTGCTGGACCGGTTCGCGCTGCTGCTGGAGCTGCGCGGGGGCCGGCTGCACTCCCACTCCGCCGACGGGCACGCCGAGGTCGGTACGGCGGACCGGCTGGACCTCGTCGACGCGGAGGCCGTCGCCCGGCGGCTGGCCCCGCTGCGGCTGGCCACGGCGGCACGCGGCCCCGACGCCCCGCCGGGCGCGGAGCTGGGCCTGCCCGAGCTGCTCGGTCTCGGCGACCCGGAGAGCTTCACCGCCGAGCAGGGGTGGGCGCCCCGGTCCGCCCGGGAGCGGCTGCGGGTGCCGATCGGGGTGGGCACCGACGGCGGCGCCATCGAGCTGGACCTGAAGGAGTCTGCGCAGGACGGGATGGGGCCGCACGGCCTGCTGATCGGGGCGACCGGCTCCGGCAAGTCCGAGCTGCTGCGCACGCTGGTGCTCGGGCTGGCCGCCACGCACAGCTCGGAGCAGCTCAACTTCGTACTGATCGACTTCAAGGGCGGCGCGACCTTCGCCTCGTTCGACCGGCTGCCGCACACCGCCGCGGTGATCACCAACCTGGCCGACGCGCTGCCGCTGGTCGACCGGATGGTCGACGCCATCAACGGCGAGCTGGTCCGCCGCCAGGAGCTGCTGCGCCGGGCCGGCAACTTCGCGAGCCTGCGCGACTACGAGCGGGCGCGCGCCGCCGGCACCCCGCTCGCCCCGCTGCCGTCGCTGCTGTTGATCTGCGACGAGTTCTCCGAGCTGCTCTCGGCCAAGCCCGACTTCATCGACCTGTTCGTGCAGATCGGCAGGCTGGGCCGGTCGCTCGGCGTGCACCTGCTGCTGGCGAGCCAGCGGTTGGAGGAGGGGCGGCTGCGCGGGCTGGACACCCACCTGTCGTACCGGATCGGGTTGCGGACCTTCTCGGCGCTGGAGTCCCGCACGGTGCTCGGGGTGCCGGACGCGCACGAGCTGCCCCGCTCCCCCGGCCACGGCTACCTGCGCTTCGGCACCGAGCCGCTGGTGCGGTTCAAGGCCGCGTACGTCTCGGGGGCGCTGCGCCGGCGCGGTGCGGCGCCCGGCGCGGGCGGCACCGGCGCCCCGCGCCTGCTCGCCTTCTCCACCCACCTCGTGCCCAAGCCGGAGCCGGTCGGGCCGCCCGCCCTGCCCGCGACGGCCGACGAGGGCGGCACGGAGAGCCTGCTGGAGCTGATGGTCGACCGGCTCGCCGGGCAGGGGCCGCCCGCCCACCAGGTCTGGCTGCCCCCGCTCGGCCGGGCACCCGCGCTGGACGAGCTGCTCGGACCGGTCGGCGTGGACCCGGCGCGCGGTCTCACCTTCGGCAACCCGGAGCTGCACGGCGCGCTCCAGGTGCCGGTCGCGGTCGTCGACAGGCCCTTCGAGCAGCGCCGCGACGCGCTCTGGCTGGCGCTGGACGGCGCCGCCGGCCACGTCGCGGTGGTCGGCGGCCCGCAGAGCGGCAAGTCGACAGCGCTGCGCACGCTGATCTGCGCCCTGGCGCTCACCCACACCCCGACCGAGGTGCAGGTCTACTGCCTCGACTTCGGCGGCGGCGGGCTGGCCGCGCTGCGCGACCTGCCGCACGTCGGCGGGGTCACCGGCCGCGCCGACCCGACGGCCGTCCGGCGTACGGTCGGCGAGATCGCGACCCTGCTCGTCGACCGGGAACAGCGCTTCGCCGAGCTGGGCGTGGAGTCGATGGCCGCCTGGCGGCAGCGCCGGGCCGCGCTCGCGGGCACCCGCCAGCCCGGGGCCGACCCGTTCGGCGACGTGTTCCTGGTGGTGGACGGCTGGGCCACGCTGCGCGGCGAGTACGACGACCTGGAGCCCCTGATCACCGACCTGGCCACCCGTGGGCTGTCGTACGGGGTGCACGTGGTGGCGACGGCGGTGCGTTGGCTGGACTTCCGGCCGGCGATCCGGGACCTCTTCGGTTCCCGGTTGGAGCTGCGCCTCGGCGACCCGGCCGACTCGCTGGTGGCCCGCCGGGCGGCGGCGAACGTGCCGGAGAAGACCCCCGGCCGGGGCGTCACGGCGGAGAGCCTGCACTTCCTCACCGCGCTGCCGCAGCTCGCCGCCTCGGGCGGGGACACCACGGATCTGGTCAAGCGGTCCGCCGGGGGCTGGGCCGGCCCGGTCGCGCCCCCGGTGCGGCTGCTCCCGCCGGTGCTCCCGTACGCCGAGCTGGACCTGGCCGCGGCCACCGGGTTGGGCATCCCGGTGGGGATCGCCGAGGCGGACCTGCGCCCGGTGGTGCTGGACTTCGCCACCGAGCCGCACTTCGTGGTCTTCGGCGACGCCGAGTGCGGCAAGTCGTCGTTCCTGCGCGCGCTGGCCACCTCGATCATGACCCGGTTCACCCCGGAGCAGGCCCGGGTCATCCTGGTCGACTACCGCCGCAGCCTGGTGGACCTGACCGAGTCGGCGTCGGCGCACCTGATCGGCTACGGCTCCGCCGCGGCGCACACCACCGACCTGGTCGAGTCCGCCGCCGGCTACATGGCGGGGCGGGTGCCCGGGCCCGACGTCACGCCCGCGCAGCTGCGGCAGCGGTCGTGGTGGTCCGGGCCGGAGCTGTTCGTGCTGGTCGACGACTACGACCTGGTCGCCGGCGGGCCGTCCAACCCCCTGCGCGCCCTGGAGGAGCACCTGCCGCACGCCCGGGACGTCGGGCTGCACCTGGTGCTCGCCCGCCGCTCGGGCGGCGCCGGACGGGCCCAGTACGAGCCGCTCGTGCAGCGCCTGCGGGAGCTCTCCACCTCGGGGCTGGTGATGGCGGGCAGCCCGGAGGAGGGGGCGCTGGTCGGCCCGGTCCGGCCCGGTCCGCTGCCCCCGGGGCGCGGCCGGCTGGTCACCCGGCGCGAGGGCGTACGCCTCGTCCAGTTGGCCCATCTGCCGCCGCCGTGACCGGTGTCCCGGGAACGCCCCGCAAGGCGGCGAGGAACCGGTAATCTCCGATCGTCATGTTTGCGTCGCGATGAATGCCTGAGGATGTGACGACCGTGCGGCACAGCTGTCCGCCAGCGGCTCGGCGGATCGCCGGACGTACGTTGCTCGGTCTGGCGGCCGCCGTCGTGTCGGTCGCGGGTCCGGGCACGGCGGCCGACGCCGCCCCTCCGCAGCCCGCCGCCCGGCCGGTCCTCGACCCGCCGGCCGTCGTCGTCCCGGTGGCGCTCGCGGCGCCCGACAGCAAGAACCGCCCCGACCAGGTCCGCGACGAGCAGTGGCAGCTCGACGTGTTGCAGGCGAAGACCGCGTGGCGCAGCTCGACCGGGCGGGGGGTCACCGTCGCGGTGATCGACTCCGGCGTGGACGCTGCCCACCCCGACCTGGCCGGCCAGGTGCTGCCCGGCCTCGACCTGGTCGCGCCCCGGGGCGCCGCCGGCGACCCCGATCCGGTTGGCCACGGCACCACCGTGGCCGGGCTGATCGCCGGCCGCAACGACGACGTGCGGGGGGCCGTCGGCCTGGCGCCGGACGCCCGGATCCTCCCGGTGCGCGTCCTCGACGCCGAGAACCGCTACGACGACGCCCTGATCGTCGCGAAGGGCGTGCGCTGGGCCGTCGACAACGGCGCCCGCGTGATCAACCTGTCCCTCGGCGGCAGCGGCGACAGCCCCGCCCTGGCGGCGGCGCTCGACTACGCCTTCGCCCGGGACGTCGTCGTGGTCGCCTGCACCGGCAACCTGGGCAACTCGTCCAACGCGAAGGTCTGGTACCCGGCCCGCGAGCCGGGCGTCATCGCGGTCGCCGGGTCGGAGCGCGACAGCGACAACCTCTGGTCCGGTTCGATCACCGGCCGGGCCACCGTGCTCACCGCCCCCGCGACCGGCCTGGTCGGGGCCCGGCCGGGCGGCTACTGGCGGGTGCAGGGCACCAGCTTCGCAGCGCCGTTGGTCGCCGCCACCGCCGCCCTGGTGCGGGCCCGCTATCCGGAGATGTCCGCCGGCGACGTCGTCAACCGGCTGCTCGCCACCGCCCGCGACATCGGCCCCACCGGCCGGGACGACCGTTTCGGGTACGGCATGGTGGACCCGGTCGCCGCGCTGGACGCCGAGGTGAGCCCCGTGGGCCGCAACCCGCTGGACGACGACTCCTCGCCGGGCGTGGTCGGGTTCGGCCCGGCCCCGGGGGCGGCGCAGCCCGACGTCGCGGGGGTCGGCGGCGACCCGCGCGGCTTCACGGTGCCGCGCCAGCAGTCCCGGTGGGCGGCGCAGCCGGCGGGCGCGCAGGAGGAGACCACGCCGGAGCAGCTGTGGACCGGGGCCGCGTTCTTCGTCGCCCTGCTGACCGGGGCGGCGTTGATGGTGCGCCGGTTCCGTCAGTGGACCCCGCTGGCCTCGCCCCGGCGCACCACCGGGACGTGGCGTCGCCCGCCGGCGCCCTGACCGGCCGGCCCGGTCGACGTCGCCCTGCCGGGAGGAGCCGCCGTCGCCCCGCGCGGGCGACCGTCCCAGGGTGGACGCCCCCGAACGGGTCTGACCGGGCCGCGTCCCGGGTAGGACCACTGTCATGAGCCCGTCCGGCCCGCGTACCCTCGCCACCCCGCCGCGCTCCTCGTGGCGGGGCCGCCGCCTGCACCCGGACCACGCCCGGGGCCTGCGGCTGACCCTCGCCGCGGCGGCCGCGTTCCTGGTCGCGGTGCCGTTCACGCTGCTGGCCGTCCTGGTCCTGGGAGACTGGTCCCCCCTGCGCCGGCTGGACACGGCGGTCACCGACGCGCTGGTCGGCTACGCCGCCGACCACCCGGCGTGGGTACGCCTGATGACCCTCTGGACCGACGTGTTCGCCCCGATGCCGCTGCGCGTCGGCGCCCTCGTCCTGGTCCTCTGGCTGGTCCGCCGGGGCGCCCGGCAGCTGGCGGTCTGGGTGGCCGTCACCATGACCGTCGGCGGCCTGCTCAGCCCGCTGCTCAAGCTGCTCGTCGGCCGGCCCCGGCCGGACCTGCCGGACCCGGTGGCCGAGGCGCCCGGCCTGGCCTTCCCGTCCGGGCACGCGCTCAACGCCGCCCTCGCCGCCGGGGTGCTGCTGGTGGTGTTCCTCCCGTACGCCCGGCCGGCCGGGCGCCGGCTGGTGTGGGCGGCCGCCCTGCTGCTCGCCCTGGTGACCGGGTTCAGCCGGGTGGCCCTCGGCGTGCACTGGACCAGCGACGTGCTGGCCGGCTGGCTGCTCGGCGCGGCCGTGGTGGCCGCGACCGCCGCCGCCCTCACCGTCTGGCGGGCCGACCCGCCCGGGCGCCCGGCGCCGCCCACGGGTCACGGGCCGGCGGCGGGTACGGGGAACTGACCGGTCAGGTGCACTCGCCGGTGCCGACGGAGCGGGTGCGCTCGGCGCCGGCGAGGGCGACGGGACGGGCCTCGGCCGCGGTCACCGCGAAGCCGGTGTTCGGGTCGTCGGCCGCCGCCGCGAAGATCACCCCGAGCACCAGCCCGTTCGAGGAGACCAGCGGGCCACCGGAGTTGCCGCTCTGCACGAGCGCCCGGATCGTGTAGACCTCCCGGGTCACGTTGCCGCCGGAGTAGATGTCCGGCCCGGTGATCCGGTCGACGTCCCGGATCCGCGCCGACTGGGCGTTGTACGGCCCGTCGAGCGGGAAGCCCAGCACGATCGCGTCCGCCCCGCTGCCCGCGTTGCCGGCCGCGAAGCGCATCGACGGGCCGGGCAGCCCGGGCACGTGCAGCACGGCCAGGTCCCGGTCGGGGTCGTAGACGACCACCTTGCTGTCGTACCGGTCGCCGTTGAGCTCGACGACGGTGGAACGGGTCCCGGCGACGACGTGCGCGTTGGTCATCACCCGGTCGTCGGCGTAGACGAAGCCCGAGCCCTCGATCCGGCGCGAGCAGCTCGGGGCGGAGCCGAGCACCTTGACCACCGAACGCTGGCTGTTGACCACCACCTGGGAGCCGGCGAGCGCCGGATCCGGCGGGGACACCTGACGGGCACGGGTGGGTGCCAGGTCGCCGAAGACGTCGGGGAAGCCGTTGGTGTCGACGGTGTCCCGCAGCGCCGTGGAGAGCTGCTGCGCCTGGTCGGGCAGGACCCGGTCGACCACCGTGAGCAGCGCGCTGTTGCGCACCGACGAGGCCAGCCAGGGCAGCGACGACGAGCCGAGCGGCACCGCGACGAGCCAGGCGACCAGCAGGACGGCGAAGAGCGAGACGAACGCCCCGCCGACGTCGTCGACCCGCTTGGCGACGTCACTGGTGATCGTCTTGCGCAGGTGCGAACCGACCCAGCCGGCGAGCGCCTGGCCGACCACCGCCAGCCCGAAGATCGCCACCAGGGAGATCAGCACCCGGGTGCCGCTGTCGACGAACTGCTGTGCCAGCAGCGGCCCCACCTGGAGGCCCACCAACGCGCCCACGAAGAAGCCGGAGAACGACAGCACCCCGATGACGAAGCCCTGGCGGTATCCGCTGATCGCGAACACGAGCATGAGCAGCAGCAGTACGAGATCCACGGCGGACACGCGTCAAGCGTACGGGCACCGGGCTCGCGAGATGACCATCGCTTGCGGAAGGTGACCGTCCGGTCAGCGCACCGGGGTCTCGTCGACCGCGTCGGTGCCGGCGGAGGGCGCCGGGGTGGCCCCCGTCGGCGGCAGGTCCACGACCCGGTCGCGGGGCCACGGCCGGGCCCAGCCGCCCATGTCGAGCAGGGCGGCCAGCACCCCGGCGGTGAAGCCCCAGACCAGCATCCCGCGCGCCGAGAAGGCCGGGCCGATCCAGCCGCTCGGGTGGCGGACCCGCATCCGGTTCGCCGGGTCGACCAGCTCGGCGACCGGCAGCCGGGCCACGTGCGCCACCTCGGCCGGCTCCCTGGGGTGCACCGGGTGCGGCGCGTGCCACCAGGCGAGCACCGGGGTGACCACGAAGTCGCTGACCGGGATCCAGAGCTTCGGCAGCTCCGCCAGGACGGTGACGCTGGTCGGATCGAGGCCGACCTCCTCGTTCGCCTCGCGCAGCGCGGTCGCCCGGGCGTCGGCGTCCTCCGGGTCGGCCGCGCCGCCGGGGAAGGCGGGCTGGCCGGCGTGGTTGCGCAGGGTGGCCGCCCGCTGGAGGATCAGCACGTCCGGGCCGGCGCCGGGCTCCTCGCCGAGCAGCACCAGCACCGCGCTCTCCCGCCCCCCGCTCTCCGGGGTGACCAGCCGGGTGAAGTCCTCGCTGCGCGCGCTGCCGAGCCGGGTCAGCAGCGGGTCGAACCAGCCCGGCGGACGGCGGCTCACGCCCGCACCCCCGCGCCCCGCCGGTGGCCCGTGCCCGCACCCCCGCGCCCCGTGGCGGGTGCCGGACGGCTCATGCCGGCACCGTCACGCCGAGGTGCCGGCGGACCAGGTCCGTCAGCCGGGCGTCGTCGAGGGCGCCGCTGGAGTCCACGTGCCGGATGCGGCCCTGCCCGTCGACGAAGACGGTCAGGGGGATGGCCTTGCGGTTCAGCTCCCGCTTCAGGCGCTCACCCTGGTCGACCAGCACCGGGAAGCGGACGCCGAAGTCCTCGCCGATGGCCTGGGCCGCCTCGCGGCCGTCCTGGTTGTTGACCCCGACCACCTGGAGCTGGCCGGCGGCCCGCTGGCTGAGCCGCTGGAAGGCGGGCAGCTCCTTGCGGCAGGGCGGGCACCAGGAGGCCCAGACGTTGATCACCGCCGGGCCGCGCAGGTCGCGCAGGGCGACCGGGGTGCCGCCGGTGAAGCAGTTCAGGGTCAGCTCGGGCAGCGCCTGGCCCCCGCTCCCCGACGGGGCGGCGGGTGCGGCGGACGCGGGCGGCGTACCGAGGGCGGAACAGTCCTGGAAGGGCGACGGCCGGCTGGCGGCGGCCTTCTGCCGGTCGGTGGGGCCCGGGTCCTTCTCCTCGGCGCCGGCGGTGCACCCCGCGACGGCCAGCAGCACGGGTACGAGCAGGGCGGCGAGCCGGCGCTTCACCGGTCGCGACTGCGGGGCTCGCAAGACCGGCTCACTCCTCGCGCTCACAGCGACACCTCGGTTCGCGACTGCGGGGCTCGCAACACCGGCTCACTCCTCGCGCTCACGGTGCCGCCGCCACGACGGCCTGGACCGGCACCAGCTCCGGGTCGACCCCGGCCGCCACCGCCAGGTCCCGGGCCCGGGGGCCCTTGAGCAGCTTCGCGGCCGCCGCCGGCTCGGTCGGGCCGGTGCCGTACGACGGGCACAGCTTCGCCAGCGTGCACGCCCCGCAGGCCGGCTTGCGGGCGTGGCAGACCCGCCGGCCGTGGAAGATGATCCGGTGCGACAACATGGTCCAGTCGCGCTTGGGGAAGAGCGCCCCGATCGCGTGCTCGATCTTGACGGGGTCGGTCTCGGCGGTCAGCCGCCAGCGCTGGACCAGCCGCTGGAAGTGGGTGTCGACGGTGATCCCGGGGACGTCGAAGGCGTTGCCGAGGATGACGTTGGCGGTCTTGCGGCCGATGCCGGGCAGCGTCACCAGGTCGGCGAGCCTGCCGGGGACCCGGCCGTCGTACCGCTCCACGAGGGCCTGGCCGAGCTTGATCAGCGAGTCGGTCTTGTTGCGGTAGAAGCCGGTGGGCCGGATCAGCTCCTCCAGCTCCGCCCGGTCCGCCCCCGCGTAGTCGGCCGCGCTCGGGTAGCGGGCGAAGAGCTTGGGGGTGACCTCGTTGACCTTCTTGTCCGTGCACTGCGCGGAGAGGATCGTCGCGACGGCCAGCTCCAGGGCGTTGGAGTGGTCCAGTTCACAGTGCGCGTCGGGGTGGGTGTCGGTCAGCGCCCGGCCGATCCGCCGGGCGCGACGGGTGCGCCCGAGGTCGGTCTCGGTGAAGCCGGAGGAACTCGTGGTCACGCCGGCCAGCCTACGTCGCCCGGCCGACGGTCGGCCGGGTCCACGCGCCGTGCCGTCCCGGTCAGCCGCCCTGCGGCGCGCTGATCTCACCCGAGTCGTCGAAGCCGGCGCCGGTCTCCGGGAAGTCGCTCTTGGTGAGCTGCTTCATCAGGCCCAGCCCGCGGTCGTCCTTGTCCATGGTCGGCTTGCCGATGGAGTTCATGTACGTGGAGACGAACGAGCCGCCGGCCCAGCTCCCGTCCGGCTTCAGCGAGACCTTGAGCACCCCGCCCCAGCCGAGCCGGCCGGCGTTGCTCAGCGAGTTCCCACCGCCGGCGAAGTTGCCCAGGCTGTACGCGATCAGCCGGCCCTTGTAGAACTCCATGCCGCGCAGCACGTGCGGGCCGTGCCCGACGATCAGGTCCGCCCCGGCGTCGATCATCGCCTTGGAGAACTTGACCGGGTCGCCCCGGTTCTCGCCGAGGAACATCTCGGTGCCCGGCTTGACCCGCGTCTTCTCGGAGCCCTCGCCGCCCATGTGCACCTGCACCACCACGATGTCGGCCATGCCGGCCGCCTTGGTGATCACCTTCTTCGCGGCGGCGATGTCGGTGAGGCTGTTGGACCAGACGTACGACGAGAAGCCGGCGACCGCGACCTTGACCCCCTTGACGTCGACCACGGTGATCTGGTCGGGCGCCCCGGTGTGCGCGAGGTCGTACTTCTCCAGCGCCTTCTGGGTGTTCTCGTAGCCCTTCGGCCCGAAGTCGTAGCCGTGGTTGTTGGCCTGGTTGAGCAGGTCGAAGCCCGCGTCGCGCAGGTGCGCGGCGTACTCCGGCGGGGCCCGGAACTGGAAGCAGCGGGTCGAGTTCGGGCCGCACTTGCCGGTGCCGGTGTCGACGGTGAGCGGCTCCTCCAGGTTGCCCATCACCAGGTCGGCGGCGAGCGCCTTCTCGACCGAGTCGAAGAAGCCCTTCCCGCCGTTGGGGGGCAGCCGGTTCGGCGCGTTGCCCATGATGATGTCGCCGGTCGCCGAGAGCGAGATCGCCTGCTCGGCGGGCCGTGTGGTGCTCGTGGGCTCGCCGGAGCGGACCGGGGCGCCGGTGTTGCCGCCGCCCGCGCCGGGCTGCCAGACCGCGTCGGACCCGGACCCGGGACCTCCGCAGCCGGCGGCGAGCAGGACGGCGAGCAGTCCGCCGAGGGCGAGTGCGGCCCGGCGACGCGGAGAGGAGGCGGCAGCGTACATCGAGCGCGACCTTATCGGCTGGGCAACGCCGAAACGAGGGCCGATCGGACGGAGTCTCAGCCCGCCAGTCGGTCCGACCACGGGACCACGGTGCCCGCCCCGCCGGCCGTCACGGCGGCGTGCACGGCCCGGGCCAGCGGGGCGCCCCAGGTGGAGCGCGGCCCGCCGTACGCCGACTCGGGGCCGTCGACCGGGCAGAGCACGGTGACCGCGTCCGTCGGGGTGCCGGTGCCCGGCACACCCAACTCGGCGATCGCCTGCGCCTTCGCCTCGGTGGCGGTGGCCACCGCGTTGACGAGGGCGGCGTCGCCGAGCCGCGCCGGGACGTACACCACGATGTTGACGGTGCCGACCCGCTGGGCCAGCGCCGCCGGGGCGGGCTCCGCCGCCCGGACGGGTGTGCCCAGGCCGACCGTCGCCCAGGCCCGCACGCCGGTGTCCGTCCGGGCGACCACCTCGGCGACGTCCACCCCGGTCAGCAGGCCCACCCCGGGCCCGTCGAGGCCGAGCCGGTCGGCGAGTTCGGCCAGGTGGTCGGCGGGGTCGTCCCGGTCGTACGACATGGGCACGGTCGCGTTGACGACCCAGTGCCGGACGCCGATCCCGCCGCCCAGCGGCGCGGAACTGACCGCGCGCAGCGGGCGGTCGGCGCGCCAGAACAGCAGCGGGACGTCCCGACCGTCCTCCTGGCGGGCGGTCAGCACGGGTTCACTCAGCACGTGGTGACCCTACGACCCGGGTGTCGGGGGCAGGATCGGCGTCCGGAGGGCGCGCGATCTTACTGCTTGATCAGGCCGGGCAGGTTACGCCCAACGATCAAGTTTCCAGGGGTGCACCTCTGATTGCTGCTCACGTGCGCCTAGACTGGCGACGCGCGAGGGATCAGCGGACGGCGGACCCGGCCGACGGGCGGCACGCGCAGGCGGAGGTGCGGCGATGGACGAGGTACTGGCCCGCAGCGGGATCTTCCAGGGCGTCGACCCGGAGGCTGCCGAGGCGCTCGCCAAGGAGATGGAGACGCTCGAGGTCCGCAAGGGCGAGATCGTCTTCAACGAGGGCGAGCCCGGCGACAGTCTCTACATCCTGCTGTCCGGCAAGATCAAGGTGGGTCGGCGGGCTGCCGACGGCCGACAGAACCTGATCGCGGTGATGGGCCCGTCGGACATGGTGGGCGAGCTGTCGCTCTTCGACCCCGGCCCCCGCACGGCGACCGCCACCGCGGTGACCGACACCCGGCTGGTGCGGCTGCGCAAGCAGGCCCTGCGCCCGTGGCTGAACAACCGGCCGGAGATCGCCGAGCAGCTGCTCCGCGTGCTCGCCCGCCGGCTGCGGCGGACGAACGACTCGCTGGCCGACCTGATCTTCACGGACGTGCCCGGCCGCGTCGCCAAGAACCTGCTCCAGATGGCCGGCCGCTTCGGCACCCGCGACGGCGGCGTGCTGCGGGTGACCCACGACCTCACCCAGGAGGAGATCGCCCAGCTCGTCGGCGCCTCCCGGGAGACCGTCAACAAGGCGCTGGCCGACTTCGCCTCGCGCGGCTGGCTGCGCCTGGACGGCAAGAGCATCATCATCCTCGACCCGGAGCGCCTGGCCCGTCGCGCCCGCGTCTGACACACCTGGCTGATCTGCCCCGGGCCCTGTCTGCCCGGGGCAGAATCGCTGGACTCCGGCACGGCCCGGTGGGCACGGTGGAGCGATGCTGAACCGGGTCGCCGTTCTCTCCGACATCCACGGTGCGCTGCCGGCGCTGGAGGCCGTGCTGGCCGAGCCCGACGTCGCCGCCGCCGACCTGATCGTGCTCACCGGCGACATCGCGGCCGGCCCGCAGCCGGTCGAGGTGCTGGACGTGCTCGCCGGCCTGGGCGACCGGGCCTGCTGGGTCCGGGGCAACGCGGACCGCGAGCTGGTGGAGGCGCGGGCCGGCCGCCTCTCTCCGGTCGACGTCTCCAACTGGGCGGCCGAGCAGTTGCGCGACGACCAGTTGGCCCGGTTGGCGGCACTGCCGCTCACGGTCACCCTGGAGGTCGCCGGCCTCGGTCCGGTGCTGTTCTGCCACGCCACCCCCCGCGACGACGAGGAGGTCGTGCTCGTCGACTCCCGGATGGAACGCTGGGCGGAGGTGCTCGCCGACGTCCCCACCGAGGTGGGCACGGTGGTCTGCGGGCACACCCACATGCCGTTCACCCGGCTGGCCGACCGCCGGCTGATCGTCAACCCGGGCAGCATCGGGATGCCCTACGGCGGCCCCGGCGCCTTCTGGGCGCTCCTCGGGCCCGGCGTGGACCTGCGGCGTACCCCCTTCGACGTGGACGCGGCCTGCGCCCGGGTGGCGGCCGAGTCGGGCTTTCCCGACGCCGCCGACTGGGCGGACGAGTACCTGCGCTCCCGACACAGCGACGCCACGGCCCTCGCGGTCTTCGCCCCGCGCGACGGCCGCTGAGCGGTGGCCGACGGACGGCTCCCGACCGGGTAGGGACGACACCCGTCGCGCCCTGTCGAGCTGCCCCGTTCATAGGACCGGCCGGCCTTGCCCACCGAGCCCAACCCGGACCGGGGACGACACGGTGGGCGACGGGCCGTTCCGCGACGTGCCCCCTGGTGAGACTGGTCGAAGGCCCCGTCGCCGTCCGGCAGCGGGCCGGCTCTCGGGGCGGGCCGGTGGCCCGCAGGCCGTGCCCCATCCGTGGGGGCAGCTCGACAGCGCCCGGATACCTGTCACCAACCCCGGCTGGCAGGCGTCAGTCCGATGCCGGCCAGAAAAAGTCAGTCTTGACTGTTTGTTTCTGCGGCGGCACGCTGTCCCCATGTCCGCATCGACCCGCGTCCCTCAGCAGGAACGCAGCCGCGCCACCCAGGCGCGGCTGCTGGAGGCGACCGTCGAGTGCCTGGTCGAGCACGGCTGGTCCGGCACCACCACCACCGTCGTCGCGGCCCGTGCCGGCGTCTCGCGCGGCGCCCAGTTGCACCACTACCCCACCAAGGCCGCGCTGGTCACGGCCGCCGTCGCCCACCTAGCCGAGCGGCGGGCGGAGGAGCTGCGCACCGAGGCCGAGGCGCTGCCGCCCGGTCCCCGGCGGCTCGATCGGGTGATCGACCTGCTCGGCGCGGCCTTCACCGGCCCGCTCTTCGTCGCCGCCCTCGAACTGTGGGTCGCCGCGCGGACCGACCGGGAGCTGCGCGAGGCCCTGGTGCCGCTGGAGGCCCGGGTCGGCCGCGAGATGCACCGGCTCACCGTCGCGCTGCTCGACGTGGACGAACGCCGTCCGGGCGTACGCGAGGCGGTGCAGGCGACCCTCGACCTGCTCCGCGGACTCGGCGTGGCCAACCTGCTCAACGACGACTCGTCCCGCCGCGCCGCCCTGCTGCACACCTGGAAGCGCCAGCTCGCCACCCTGCTCACCCCCTGACCGCCCTGACGCCCCGCCCGCCCCGACCGCTCCGCCCAGACCGGCCCGCCCTGGCCGCCCGCCCAGCCCCCCGGAGGCACCATGGTCGACCTCAAGGATCTGCTCGCGGATCTGGCCGACGAGTCCCAGCAGCTCGACGACCTGGTGACCGGCCCGCCGACCGACTGGGGGCGTGCCACGCCGTCCCCGGGCTGGAGCGTCGGGCACCAGATCGCCCACCTCGCCTGGACCGATCACGTCGCACTGCTCGCCGCCACCGACGCCGAGGCGTTCCTCGCCGTCGTGCTCGCCGCCCCCGACCCGGCCCGGCTCGTCGATGTCGGAGTGGCGGAGTTCCTCGCCCCGCCGAGCGAGTTGCTTCCCCGCTGGCGGGCCGGCCGGGCGGCGCTCGCCGACGCGTTGGCACGCGTGCCGGCGGGCGGGAAGCTGCCCTGGTTCGGCACCCGGATGTCGGCCGCCTCGATGGCCACCGCCCGGATCATGGAGACCTGGGCGCACGGCACGGACGTGGCCGACGCGCTCGGCGTCACCCGCCCCGGCACGGCCCGACTACGGCACGTGGCGCACCTCGGCTTCCGTACCCTCGGCCACAGCTTCGCCGCCCACGGCCGGCCGGTGCCCACGGTGCCGGTGCGGGTCGAGCTGGCGGCGCCGGACGGCGACACCTGGACGTACGGCCCGGCCGACGCCGCCGACCGGGTCACCGGCCCCGCGCTCGACTTCTGCCTGCTGGTCACCCAGCGGAGGCACCGCGCGGACCTGGCGCTGGCGGCGACCGGCCCGGTCGCCGACGCCTGGCTGGACGTCGCGCAGGCCTTCGCCGGCCCACCGGGTCCCGGCCGCCCGCCGACGGCCCCCAGCGGGGTGCCGGCGTGAGCGACGTGCTGCGGGTGGGCAACGCCTCCGGCTTCTACGGCGACCGGTTCACGGCGTGGCGGGAGATGCTCGACGGCGGCGACCTGGACGTGCTGACCGGGGACTACCTCGCCGAGCTGACCATGCTGATCCTCGGCCGGGACCGGCTGCGCGACCCCTCCCTCGGCTACGCGAAGACCTTCCTCCGCCAACTGGAGGGCTGCCTCGGCACGGCGCTGGACCGGGGCGTACGGATCGTGACGAACGCCGGCGGGCTGAACCCGGCCGGCCTGGCCGCCGCCATCGGCTCGCTCGCCGACCGGCTCGGCCTGACCGTCCGGGTCGGGTACGTCGAGGGCGACGCCCTCGCCCGCCCGGACGCGCTGACGGCGAACGCCTACCTGGGGGCGTACGGCATCGCCGCCTGCCTGGGCGGCGGGGCGGACGTGGTGGTCACCGGCCGGGTGACCGACGCGTCCCTGGTGGTCGGGTCGGCGATCGCCCGGTTCGGCTGGGGCCGCGACGACCTGGACGCGCTGGCCGGGGCGACCGTCGCCGGTCACCTGCTCGAGTGCGGGGCGCAGGTGACCGGGGGCAACTTCAGCTTCTTCACGGAGCTGCCCGACGGGGGGCGGCGCCCCGGCTTCCCGGTCGCCGAGCTGCACCCCGACGGCTCCTGCGTGATCACGAAGCACCCGGGCACGGGCGGCGCGGTCACCGTGGAGACGGTCACCGCCCAGCTGCTCTACGAGGTCGGCGGCCCGGCCTACCTCGGACCGGACGTGGTGACCCGGCTGGACACGGTGGAGCTGGCCGCCGACGGGCCGGACCGGGTACGGGTGAGCGGCGTCCGGGGCACGCCCCCGCCGGGCACCCTCAAGGTGGGCGTCAACAACCTCGGCGGCTTCCGCAACTCGATGACCTTCGTCCTCTGCGGGCTCGACGTCCCCGCCAAGGCTGCCCTGGTGCGGAGCCAGATCGAGGCGGCGGTCGGCACGGAGGGGCTGGAGTTCACCCTGGCCCGTACCGACCATGTCGACGCGGTCGACACCGAGGCGGCGAGCGCGCTGCTGCACGTACACCTGCGGGACGGCGACAAGGCACGGGCCGGGCGGGCCTTCTCGGCCGCCGCGGTGGAACTGGCCCTGGCCTCCTACCCCGGCTGCACGCTGACCACGCTGCCCGGCGACGCCACGCCCTACGGGGTGTTCACCGCCGACGCGGTGCCGCAGGACGCGGTGCCGCACGTCGCGGTGCTCCCCTCCGGCGAGCGGGTGCCGATCGCGCCCCCACCGACGATGTGTGCGGAAGGGCCCCCTGCACATCCGCAGGCGACAGCAGGGGGCCCTTCCGCACACCTCACCCGGCGCGCGCCGCTCGGCGAGCTGGTCGGGGCGCGCTCCGGCGACAAGGGCGGCGACGCCAACCTCGGCGTCTGGGCCCGCACCGACGCCACCTGGTCGTGGCTGCGCGGCTGGTTGACCATTGCGCGGCTGCGCGAGCTGCTGCCGGAGACCGCGCCGCTGACCGTGGAGCGGTACGAGCTGCCGAACCTGCGGGCCGTCAACTTCGTCGTCCGGGGCCTGCTCGGGCAGGGGGTGGCGGCCTCCACCCGGTTCGATCCGCAGGCCAAGGCGCTCGGCGAGCTGCTCCGGTCCCGGCTCGTCGACCTGCCCGCCGAGCTGACGACCGGCCCGGCAGTCGACAGCACGCCCGGCCCAGCGGCCGACGACACGCCCGGCCTTGGTGACGGCAGCGCGCCCTGGGAGGGCCGATGACCATCGTGGACACGCCGGAGCGCCGGCAACTGCGGGAGCTGACCCGGGCCTTCGTCACCCGCGAGGTGCTGCCGCACCTGGACGACTGGGAGCGGGCCGGCGAGATCCCCCGGGAGCTGCACGCCACCGCCGCCAAGCTCGGCCTACTCGGCATCGGCTTCCCGGAGGCCGTCGGTGGCAGCGGCGGGGACCTGCTCGACTCGATCATCGTCACCGAGGAGATCATCCGCTCCGGCGGCTCGTCCGGGCTGATCGCGGCGCTGTTCACCCACGGCATCGCGCTGCCACACATCGTCGCCTCCGGCGACGCGGAGCTGATCGACCGGTACGTCCGGCCCACGCTGGCCGGCACCATGATCGGCGCGTTGGCGATCACCGAACCGGACGGCGGCTCGGACGTGGCGAGCATCCGCAGCCACGCCCAGCGCGACGGCGACCACTACGTGGTCAACGGGTCGAAGACCTACATCACCAGCGGCGTCCGGGCCGACTTCGTGACCACCGCCGTCTGCACCCTGCCGCCGGGCACCGGCGCCCTGACCCTGCTGGTGATCGACAAGGGTACGCCGGGCTTCACGGTCGGGCGTCGGCTGGAGAAGCTCGGCTGGCACTGCTCCGACACCGCCGAGCTGTCCTTCGTCGACGTCCGGGTGCCGGTGGCGAACCGGGTCGGCGCGGAGGACACCGCCTTCCTGGCGATCATGCAGAACTTCGCCGCGGAGCGGCTCTCGCTGGCCACCCAGGCGTACGCCATCGCGCAGCGTTCCGTGGAGCTGGCGGTGCGCTGGTGCCGGGACCGGTCCACGTTCGGCCGCCCGCTGGCGAGCCGGCAACTGATCCGGCACCGGCTGGCCGAGATGCACACCCGCGCCGAGGCGGCCCGCGCGTACGTGCACCAGGTGGCGGCGCGGGTGGCGGCGGGCGAGCCGGTGGTGACGGAGGTGGCGATGGCCAAGAACGTCGCGGTGGCCGCCTGCGCCGAGGTGGTCGACCAGGCGCTCCAGCTGCACGGCGGCTACGGCTACCTGCGCGACGCCGAGGTGGAGCGGCACTACCGCGACGCCCGGATCCTCGGCATCGGCGGCGGCACCACCGAGATCATGAACGAGATCATCGCGAAGGGCATGGGCCTGTGAGTGCGAGGAGTGAGCGGGGTTTGCGAGCCCCGCAGTCACGAACGAAGGAGGCCCTGTGACGACACTGCGCAGCGCGGTCGACGCGTCCTCGCCGGGGCACCGCGCCAACCGGGAGGCGCTGCTGGAGCGCCTCGCCGAGCTGGAGACGGCCCTCGACCAGGCCCGCGCCGGCGGCGGCGAGAAGTACGTGGCCCGGCACCACAAGCGGGGCAAGCTGCTGCCCCGGGAGCGGATCGAGCTGCTGCTCGACCCGGACAGCCCGTTCCTGGAGCTGTCGCCGGTGGCGGCGTACGGCACCGACTTTCCCGTCGGCGCCAGCGTGGTGACCGGCATCGGCGTGGTCGAGGGCGTCGAGTGCCTGATCGTCGCGAACGATCCGACGGTACGCGGCGGCGCGGTGAACCCGTGGTCGCTGGCTAAGACCCGCCGGGCGGGCGAGATCGCCCTGGCCAACCGGCTGCCGATGGTGAACCTGGTCGAGTCGGCGGGCGCGGACCTGCCCACCCAGGCGGAGATCTTCATCCCGGGCGGGCGGGTGTTCCGCGACCTGACCCGGCTCTCGGCCGCGAAGATCCCCACGGTCAGCGTGGTCTTCGGCAACGCCACCGCCGGAGGCGCGTACGTGCCGGGGATGTCCGACCAGGTGATCATGATCCGGGACCGGTCGCAGGTCTACCTGGCCGGGCCGCCGCTGGTGAAGATGGCCACCGGCGAGGTCACCGACGACGAGTCCCTCGGCGGGGCCGCCATGCACGCGAGCATGTCCGGGCTGGCGGACTTCCTCGCCGAGGACGAGCCCGACGGCATCCGGCTCGCCCGCCAGTGCGTACGCCGGCTGAACCGGCGCAAGCAGGGCCCGCCGCCGCGCAACCCGTTCCCGGCCCCGCCGAGGTACGACCCGGAGGAGCTGCTCGGCATCGCCAGCGCCGACCTGAAGGTGCCGTTCGACCCGCGCGAGGTGCTGGCCCGGGTGCTCGACGGCAGCGAGTTCGACGAGTTCAAGCCGGCCTACGGCACCGCCCTGGTCACCGGCTGGGGCGAGCTGCACGGCTATCCCGTCGGGGTGCTGGCCAACGCCCGGGGCGTGTTGTTCAGCGAGGAGGCGCAGAAGGCGGCCCAGTTCATCCAGCTCGCCAACGCCGCCGACACCCCGCTGGTCTTCCTCCAGAACACCACCGGCTACATGGTCGGCACCGAGTACGAGCAGCGCGGCATCATCAAGCACGGCGCACTCATGATCAACGCGGTGTCGAACTCGACCGTGCCGCACCTGACGGTCAACCTCGGCGCCTCCTACGGCGCCGGCAACTACGGCATGTGCGGCCGGGCGTACGAGCCGAGGTTCCTGTTCACCTGGCCGAACGCCAAGTCGGCGGTCATGGGGCCGGCGCAGCTCGCGGGCGTGCTGTCCATCGTGGCCCGGCAGGCCGCCGCCGCCCGCGGCCGGGACTACGACGAGGACTCCGACGCGGCGATGCGGATGATGGTCGAGCAGCAGATCGAGTCGCAGTCCGGCGCGCTCTTCCTCTCCGGCCGGCTCTACGACGACGGGGTGATCGACCCCCGCGACACCCGTACCGTCCTCGGGCTCTGCCTGTCGGCGATCCACAACGGACCAGTCAGGGGCGCCGACGGCTTCGGCGTCTTCCGCATGTGAGCGCGAGGAACGCCATGATCACGAGACTTCTGGTCGCGAACCGGGGCGAGATCGCCCGCCGGGTCTTCGCCACCTGCCGGGCGCTGGGCGTCGAGACGGTGGCCGTGCACTCCGACGCCGACGCCGGCGCGCCGTTCGTCGCCGAGGCCGACCACGCCGTCCGGCTGCCCGGGAACACGCCCGCCGAGACGTACCTGCGCATCGATCTCATCCTGGACGCGGCCCGCCGGACGGGGGCGGACGGCGTCCACCCCGGCTACGGCTTCCTCGCCGAGAACGCCGAGTTCGCCGCCGCGGTGACCGACGCCGGGCTGACCTGGGTCGGCCCGCCCGCGAAGGCGATCGCCGCGATGGGCGACAAGGTCGCGGCGAAGGCCCTGCTCGCCGAGGCGGGCGTGCCGATGCTGCCCACCTGGACCGACGCCGACGAGATCACCGACTTCCCGGTGCTGGTGAAGGCGTCCGCCGGGGGCGGCGGGCGCGGCATGCGGATCGTCCGCGACGCCGCCGGGCTGGCCGAGGCCGTCGCCTCCGCGCGCCGCGAGGCGGCTGCGGCGTTCGGCGACGGCACGGTCTTCGTCGAGCGGTACGTCGAACGCGGCCGACACGTCGAGGTCCAGATCTTCGGCGACACGCACGGGACGGTGGTCGCCCTCGGCGTGCGGGAGTGCTCGATACAGCGCCGGCACCAGAAGATCGTCGAGGAGGCGCCCGGCGTCCTCCCCGCGCAGGTGCGGGAGCGGCTGCACGAGGCGGCGGTGGCCGCCGGCCGGGCGGTCGACTACGTGGGCGCCGGCACGGTCGAGTTCCTGCTCGCGCCCGACGGGGAGATCTACTTCCTGGAGATGAACACCCGCCTCCAGGTCGAGCACCCGGTCACCGAGCTGGTCACCCTCGCGGCCCTGGACCTGGTCCGACTGCAACTGCTGGTGGCCGAGGGCGAGCCCCTGCCGGAACACCTCCACGACCGCGTGTCGGTGCGGGGCTACGCGATCGAGGTGCGGTTGTGCGCCGAGGACCCGGCGCAGGGGTACCGGCCCGCGGCGGGGGTGCTGCACCGGTTCGCGATTCCCGGGGTGGAGCGCGAGTTCGAGAACCTCTCCCGGGCCGGCTTGCGGCTCGACTCCGGCGTCGTGGACGGCTCGGAGGTGAGCGTCCACTACGACTCGATGCTCGCCAAGGTGATCGCCTGGGCACCCACCCGCGCCGAGGCGGCCCGCGCCCTGGCCGGCGCGCTGGCCGGGGCCGAGCTGCACGGCGTGGCCACCAACCGCGACCTGCTGGTCCGGGTGCTGCGCAGCCGCGAGTTCGGCGCCGTGGAGATCGACACCGGTTTCCTGGACCGGCACGGGGAGGTCTTCGCCCCGCTGCTGCCGGCCGACCAGCTCCCCCTGGTGGCCCTGGCCGCCGCGCTGGCCACCGCCGCAGCCCGGCGGGCCGCCGCGCCGGTGCTCGCCGGCCTCCCGTCGGGCTGGCGCAACGTGCCCGCCTTCCCGCAGGTCACCCGCTACGCGGGACCGGACGGCGAGATCGAGGTCCGCTACCGGCTGGACCGCTCGGGCGGCCTCGCCGAGTGGTCGACCTCGCTGGGCGCCGGCTGCACCGCCCGCACCGACGGAGCGGCCCCGGCAGACGGGCCGACGCCGGTGGTGAGCCTGGTCCAGGCCGCGCCGGACCGGGTGGTGCTCGACGTCGACGGGGTGCGGCGGGCGTACCGCGTACACCGGGTGTCTCCGGAGGTCTTCGTGGACGGCCCGGACGGGGCGGCGAGCCTCGCCGAGCTGCCGCGTTTCCCGGAGCCCACGGCGGAGCTGGCGGCCGGGTCGCTGGTCGCGCCGCTGCCCGGCGCGGTGACCCGGGTGCACGTCGAGGTCGGTCAGCGGGTGGCGGCCGGCGACCTGCTGCTGACCCTCGAAGCGATGAAGCTGGAACATCCCGTGCTCGCCCCGGCCGACGGCGTGGTCGCCGAGCTTCCGGTCGCGGCCGGCGGGCAGGTCGACACGGGCGCCGTGCTGGCCGTGGTCAACCCCGAGTGATCCTGGAGGCCCCCGATGAACTTCGACCTCACCCCCGAGCAGGACCAGCTCCGCGACGCCGTGCGCGCGCTGGGCCGCCGGTACGGCCACGAATACTTCGTCGCCAAGGCGAAATCCGGCGAGCACACCACCGAGCTGTGGGACGAGGCCGGCCGGCTGGGCTACCTCGGGGTCAACATCCCCACCGAGTACGGCGGTGGCGGGGGCGGGATCACCGAGCTGGCCATCGTCTGCGAGGAGTTGGCGGCGGCCGGCTGCCCGCTGCTGTTGCTGGTGGTCTCCCCCGCCATCGCGGCCACGGTGATCGCCCGGCACGGCACCGAGGAGCAGCGCAAGCGCTTCCTGCCCGGCTTCGCGGACGGCTCGCTGAAGGTGGTCTTCGCGATCACCGAGCCGGAGGCCGGCTCCAACTTCCACCGGCTCGGCACGGTGGCCCGCCGCGACGGCGACGACTGGCTGCTCTCCGGCCGCAAGTGCTACATCTCGGGCGTCGACGAGGCGTCGTACGTGCTGGTGGTGGCGCGCGTCGCTGTCGAAGACGGCCAGGCCGGCACAGGGGATGCCACTCCGCAGAGACTGAAGCCGGCGCTGTTCGTCGTGCCGACCGACGCGCCGGGGCTGACCCGCTCCAAGCTGGACATGGAGATCGTCTCCCCGGAGAACCAGTTCCTGCTCTATCTCGACGACGTGCGGCTGCCCGCAGACGCGCTGGTCGGCGAGTCGCTGGACGCCGGCCTGCCGGCGCTCTTCGCCGGGCTCAACCCGGAGCGGATCACGGTCGCCGCGATGGGCGCCGGCACCGGCCGGTACGCGATCGAGCGGGCCAGCGAGTACACGGCCGCCCGCAAGGTCTGGGGCGGCCGGACCATCGGCTCCCACCAGGGCGTCTCCCACCCACTCGCGCACGCCGCCGTGCAGGTCGAGCTGGCCCGCCTGATGATCCACAAGGCGGCCACCCTCTACGACGCGGGCCGCGACCTGGAGGCCGGGGTCTCCGGCAACATGGCCAAGTACGCCGCCGGGGAGGCCGCCGCGCTGGCCGTCGACACGGCCGTCCAGGTGCTCGGCGGGGCCGGCATGACCACCGAGTACGGCGTGGCCACGCTCCTCGGCGCGGTGCGCGCGGGCCGGATCGCCCCGGTCAGCCGCGAGATGATCCTCAACTTCGTCGCCCAGCACGTCCTCGGCCAGGACAAGTCGTACTGAGTGGGCCGGGGTGCGGCGGGCGCCCGATCGCCCGCCGCACCCCGGGTCCTCAGCGGACGGTCAGCGTGCCGACCGCCGGCAGCGGGGCGACCACCGGCGGGAGCCGCTTCGGCTCGCCCCGCACGGGGGCGCCCTCGGCGGCCAGCGCACCCTTCGACGCCTCCGCCCGGCGGGTCGCCTCCGGCTCGGCTGGCAGCTCGGCGAACGGCTGGACGTCGCCCACGCAGACCTTGCCGTTGGCCGGCAGCGCCCCGCGCAGCAGGTACGCGTCGACCGCGCCGGTCACGCAGGCCGACGTCCCGTACGCGGTGTGCCCCCAGCTGTCGCTGCTGAGCAGGCGGCTGTTCGGCAGCAGGCGGGCCGAGCTGACCGCGCCCCGGTAGTTGGTCGCCGGGTCCCAGTAGTTGCCCACGACCAGCACCGGCGCGGCGGTCCGCCGGTTGAACGGGCCGGTGTAGGCGTCGGAGTCCCGCACGGTCCAGCTCTTGCGGGCGCACGGCGAGGTGACCCACGTCCACAGCCGACCGAAGTACGGGTCGCGCTTGTCGGCGTTCGCGGCCAGCGCCGGGAACGAGCCGGCGTCCTTCGGGTGGTACGCGTCGGTGCAGTCCACGCCGAGGAAGGTCTCCAACCCGTTCTCGTACGGGAAGTCGTACCGGCGGGCCTGCTCGCGGGCCTTGACGGCCTGGCGGGTCACGTCGGCCGTCGCCGGTCGGCGGGCGGCCGGCGACGACGCCGGGTCGGTGAGCACCAGCAGGGCGGCGGTGAGGTCGACGACCTCGGCGTAGCCCGTCGGGCCGTAGAGCATGCTGAGGTTGGCGGCGATGAAGTCGGCGTACGTGACGGTGACCGGGCCGAGGTCGGGGTCCTCGATGACCACCGGCTTGGCCCGCAGCCGCTTCGCGACCAGTTCGAACGACGCGACAGGATCGCCCTCGGCCAGCGCACACGCCTCCGCGCCGGCCTTGTCGCAGCGCACCAGGATCTCCCGCAGCGCCTTGTACGCGCCCTGCGCGCTGCGCATCCGGTCCTCCTGGGGCAGGCTGCGCGCCCTGCCCTGGCCGACCCACTCGTTGGGGTTGAGCACGCCGTCGATCACCAGGGCACGGACCCGGTCCGGGAACATGTTGGCGTAGTACTGGCCGAGGATGCTGCCGTAGCTGAAGCCGAGGAAGGTGAGCTTCCGGTCCCCCACGGCGCGGCGCAGCACGTCCATGTCACGGGCGACCTCGGCGGTCGACATCGCGCCGGTGAGCGGCCTGCCCGTGGTGGAGCAGCCCCTGCCGACGGCCTTCGAGGACGCCACGTAGGCCTTCTCCTCGGCCTTCGTCAACGGGAACGCCACGTTCAGCCCGGCGTACGCCCGGGTCTGCTCCTTGACGGAGGGGAAGCACCTGACCTGCTGGCTGGCGGCGACGCCGCGCGGGTCGACGCCGACGACGTCGAAGCGGTCCAGCACCTCGTCGCCGAGGAAGTACGGCGCGGCGAGCGCGACGTCGGTGCCGGAGCCGCCGGGGCCGCCCGGGTTGACGAAGAGGCTGCCGATCTTCCGCTGCTGGTCGCGGGCCTTGACCCGCAGCACGGCGACCTCGGTCGTCGGGCCGTTCGGCTTGTCGTAGTCGCGGGGCAGCCGGACGGTGGCGCACTCGGCGTAGTCGTAGCAGGCGTACCAGTCCAGTTCGGGCGTGGGCACCCGGTCGACCCGGCGGGCCTCCTGCGGGCTGGTCCGGTCGGAGGTGACCGGACGGTCCCCGCCGGCGGGGGACGGTGCGGCGGCGGCGGGTGCGACCGCGGCGCCGGCGAGGAGCACGCCGGCGATTCCCGCGGCGGCGAGGGACCGGTTTCGTCGTGGCATGTGGACGCCTTCCGGTGGGCGACAGGACGGTCGAGCCGTGGCTCGACCTCCGTCACTCTAGGAACGGCGGACCAGTATCACCGGCCGGCGAACGGCCGCATATCCGACAAACCGCTGACCGATGTAACGAAATGTTCACCGTCGACGCTTTTGACGTCGACGCTTTGACGGCGGCCAGGTGCAGTGGCCCGGTGTCAGCCGGCGCGCCGGCTCACCCGATGCCGGCCATCCACACCGGCGCTTTGGCCTTCGCACCGTCGGGCGCGTATTCGTCCGCCACCCGCCAGCCGGCGGATCCCTTGCGCAGCAGCAGGAAGCCGACGATCTCGCTGTGCGGGGCACCCAGTCCGTAGACCTCGTCCCGGTCGACGAAGCCCATCCGGAGGGCGCAGATCGCCGCGGGATCGCGCTTCGCGTTCTTGCACAGCCCGAGGTAGCGGATCCCGGGGACGGCCGACAGGTGTCCGGCGATCGCCTCGTCCGGGTTGGCGTACCCGCCACGACCGGCGGCCGCCGAGGCGGGGGCGGCCGGCAACGCGGGGGTGGCCGGCGAAGCGGGGGCGGCCGAGGACGCGGGGGCGGCCGACGGGGCGGCCGGGGACGTCGGCGCGGCGGCGGTCGCGGGGGGCGGCGCGGTCGCGGGCTCCGGCGTCCCGTCCGACGCGCACGCGGCCAGCGCACCCGACAGCAGCACGGCGGCGACGATCCGGAAGACGCGGGTCACCGGCACTCCTCTCCCACACCGACGATCACGGCGACGATCTCGGTGAAGATCATTGCATCCGGTGCTGGCGACCCGGTTGACAGCGGGCCCCGCTCGGACATCCTGGACGGGTGAGACTTGCGAGGCCCGATGCGCGGGCGAAGGCGGTGGCGGCCGCGCTGGTGGCGGCCTCCCTGCTGGTGACGCTGATCGTGTGGGGGCGCCAGGATCTCGTCGGCGTGGCGTTGGCGCTGCTCTGCGTACTCACGACGATGATCGCGGCGGTGTCCGTGGCGGCGGCCCGGCAGGACGACGGCCCGGAACCGGCGGTCACGCCGAGCGGCCCGGGGCAGCCCGTCGGGGGACTGTACGGCGTCGACGCCGACACGCTGGAGTCGCTGGACCACCGGGAGGCCGTCCGCGCCATGCGGGAGCGCCACCGGGGACGCGGCGGCTCAGCGGCCCGTGAGGGTGGGTGAGGCGAGCGCGTCGAGCCCACGCCCGGCCAGGCAGCGGTACGTCCGGTCGGCGTCGGCCCTGGCCGGGGGCAGCACCTCCAGGTTCCAGCCGTCCGCGTAGCTGATCCCGCTGGTGAGCCGGAAGGTGGTCTCGTTGCAGACCCCGCGTACCACCGCGGCCGCGCTGACCTCGTCGTGGCCGGCGCCGACCAGGGTGTCGGGGAGCTTGCCCTCGGCGTAGCTCTCCCAGGTGTGCTGGCCGTCGCAGGGCACCCGGGGCGCCCGGGTCCGCGCGCCGCGCACCTCCATCGGCCCGAAGCACTCCAACTCGTCGGCGCAGCCCGCGCCGGCCGGCAACGCGGTCGTCAGGGCGCAGGCGGGCAGCACCGTGCTCGTCGCCGCCACGCCGGCCGTCGGCGACGGGCCCGGGCTGGAGACCGCGCCGGCCAGCCAGGCGCCGGCGCCGGCCGAGGCGGCCAACGCGACCATCCCGGCGCCGCCGAGGAACCAGCGCCGCCGACGCCGCTGGCCGGCGGTGGGCACCGTGGGGTGGAGGTCCTCCACCGGCGGTCGCGGAGCGGGCCGGGAGGCGTGGTCCACGCCGTACGGGCCGACGGGGCCGGGCACGCCGCTGACCGGACCCGGAATGCCCGTGCCGGCCGCCGGGGAGCCAACGGGACCGAGCGGCAGGCCGACCAGCAGGTCGCGCAGCTCGACGGCCGAGGGACGCTCACCGGGGTCGTTGGACATGCCGGCCCGGAGCACGTCGATCATCTCGGCCGGCACCCCGGGCAGGCCGGGAACCGGCTGGTGGAACATCTCCAGCACGGTGACCAGGCTGGGGTTGCGTTCGGACTGCCAGCGCGGCGGGCGGCCGTGCATCACCGCGTAGAGGGTGGCGCAGAGGGCGTAGACGTCGACGGCGGGCGACGGCGGGCTGTGGTTGAACATCTCCGGCGGCGCGTAGGCCGGGGTGAGCACCTCCAGGGCGACCGAGGCGTCACGCATCTCGGCCACCACGGCCAGCCCGAAGTCGGCCAGCACCGCCGAGTTGAAGTGCGAGTGGAGGATGTTCGCCGGCTTGACGTCGCGGTGCAGCACGCCGGCGGCGTGCGAGTGGGCGATGGCGTCGGCGATCTTGACCCCGAGGTCGCGCGCCTCGGCGGGCCCGAGCGGCGAGGTCCGCATCCGCTCGGCGTACGAGCCGTCGCAGAGCTCCATGATCAGGTAGGGGTGCTGGTCGACCGTGACCCCGACGTCGAAGAGGTCGACGACGTGCGGGTGGGACGACATCCGCCCGGCGGCCCGCGCCTCGCGCAGGAAGCGGGCCTGGTCGTGCTCGCTGTCGAGGGTGCGATTCTCCACCTTGACCGCGACCTCGCGCCCCACCGAGATCTGGGTCGCCTTGTAGATCGTCGCGTAGCCTCCCCTGGCAAACACGTGCAGATCGGTCAGACCGGGCACAATGGGCGTCGGCAGGGCGCCGGGCGGGGTCGCGGTCACAGCTCGAAAATACCCAACCGGACCGACGGCTCAGTGAACCGCATCAGCGGCCGGAACGGCACCGGCTGCGGAATCGCCTCCGCCGCCCACCGCCCCCGGGCCCGCACGACGGTCGTCCCACCAGAGCCCGGCGGCGGTCGCCACCGCGCCGAGACCCTCCCAGACGGCCACTCCGAAGAACCGCCCGGGCGCGATGTCGGCCAGCACCGCGATGCTGAACACCGTGAACGTGACCAGCCGGAACAGCACCGTGAAGCGGTAGAACGACCGCCACTCGGTGGCGGTGGCGAGCAGGTAGTAGACCCCCATGTTGAACGAGGCCATCGAGGAGGCGATGAGGAAGGTGCCGGTGTGGTCGCCGGCCGCGCGCGTCGCCGGCACCTCGAAGCCGAGCATCCGCAGCAGCGCCTCCGGCCAGACCAGCCCGACCGCGCCCATGAGCAGGGCCAGCACGCCGAAGACCGCGATCGTCCATCCGGCGGCCGAACGCGGCAACCTCATCACGGCCCTCCCCAGACCCGACGCGGTCGCACGACCGACCGCCCCTCGGACCTGACACGCTATCGGCCATCCCCGACACACCGCATCCCCAGAACCGCCAGACCTTCCGGTTCCGGGGTGCGCGGGACTAGGGGGTGGACAGTCGCGCCCGCAGGGCGTCGGCGGCGGCACGCTCGCTGCGCTGCTCGGTCGCGTACGCCAGGCGGACCGCCTCCTCGGCGCTGGCGAGCGCCTCCGCGGACCGGCCGCAGGCCGCGAGCGCCTCGGCGAGCACCCGGGCGGCGACCACCTGGCTGCGCACGTCCTCCGCCGGGGCGGCGACGGCCCGCCGGGCCCAGTCCAGCGCCTGCTCGCACTGGCCGTGGGCGAGCAGGGCGGACGCGTACCGGGCCATGGTCTGGCGGCGGGAGAAGAGCAGCGAGGGCACGGTGGCGGCGGCCGTGGCCACCGGGGCGAGCAGCCCCACGGCGGTCGCCGAGTCGCCGGCTGCCAGCCGGGCGGTGGCCAGCAGCACCCGGGGCCCCACCTGGGCGGGCGCCTGCGGGTTGTGCGGCTCGACGGCGGTCAGCACCGACCGGGCGTCCCGCTCGGCCGTGTCGCAGTCGCCCAGGTCCAGCGCCACGAACCCGCGCAGCGTGCCGGCCATCCCGGTGAGCAACGGGTGCGACGTCCGGTCGGCGTACGACAGCGCGTCGGTGAGCAGGTCGGCGGCGTGCCCCGGCTCGCCCAGCCCGCGCGCCACGACGCCCCGGACGACCAGCGCGAACCCGCGCCCCCAGTCGTCGGAGGCGGCGGCGAACTCGCGGTACGCCCGACGGGCCCCCCGGTCCGCCTCGCCCAGCTCGCCCAGCTCGGCGGTGGCGAACGCCTCGACCGCGCGCAGCGTGCCCACCGCCCACGCCTCGCCGACCCGCTCGCCGAACGGCAGGAAGACCTGCGCCATCCGGCACGCCTCGCGCAGCCGGCCGGCGAGCAGCCGGGCGAAGGCGGTGGTGCCGCGCAGCCAGGCCCGCCCGTACGGGTCCTTCAGCTCGGCGAAGAGCCGGGCGGCCCGGCCGAGCACGGCGTCGGTGCCGGCGAAGTCGCCCCGGGTCGTGGTCACCCAGGCCAGGTTCTGCAACGACCACGCCTGCCCCCGGCGGTCCTGCGACTGGAGGCTGACCTGGTACGACGCGGCGAGCCGGCTGCTGGCCTGCCCCAACCGCCCGGCGACGAAGTCGGCCATGCCGAGGCGGCGCATCGCCGAGGCGCGCAGCGTCGGCAGCCCGCCGGCCGTGGCCACCTGCAACGCCTCCTGCCAGCAGCCCACCGCGCGCGCCTGGTCGCCCATGGTCTGGTGGGCCTGCCCGGCGAGCAGCAGCGCGCTGGCCCGGACGGCGGACTCGTCGCCGGCGTTGGCGGCGATCTTCTCGGCGAAGGCGAGCGCGTCGGCGGGGCGTCCGACCTGGAGCAGCGCCCGGGCGTGCACGACCCGGTCGGCCGCCGGCACCCCGTCCCGGGCCAGCTCGGCCGCGCGTTCGGCGTACTCCACGGCCAACGCCGGCTCACCCGCCTGCAACGAGCGGCGCGCGGCCCCGCCGAGCGCGGCGACGCCCAGACCGACGACGGCCCGCGCCGGCGCGTCCGGCCGCAGCCCGACCGCGTCGGCCAGCGCGGCGGCCCGTTCCACGTGCTGGGCCACGAAGACGTCCCGGGCCGACTCGGCGAAGCCGCCCGGCGCGCCCGCCCCCGCCGGCGGACCGGCCGCGGCCCACCGGGCCAGCGCCGCGTGCCGCTCGGCCAGCTCGGCCTTGCTCACCCCGGCGTACGCGGCCTCCCGCATCAGCGGGGTCGCGAAGGCGTACCCGGTGCGGGTGCGGTGCAGCATCCGGCGTTGCAGCAGCTCCTCCACCGCCCGTTCCAGCTCGACGGCGACCACCGCCGCCGGGCGGCCGTCGCGGCCGGCCCGCTGCTCGCGCAGCGCCTCCAGCGCACCGTCCGGCACCGTGTCACCGACGACGGCCGCGTCCCGCAGCACGGAGCGGGCCTCCGCGGGCAGCGCGTCGATGCGCGCGGCGAGCACCGCGGCCAGGTCGCGGGAGAGCAGGCGGCTGCCGAGCGAGCCGGGCACCAGTCGCCAGCCGCCCGGATGCGGGGAGTTGCGCTCGGCGACGGTGGTCAGCGCGCCCCGCTCCATCAGCAGGGTGACCAGCTCGGCCAGGTAGAACGGGTTGCCCTGGGCGGTGGCGAGCAGCCGGTCGGCGTCGGCCTGCGGCAGCCGGCCGCCGCCGAGGTAGGTGGTGAGCAGCCGGGCCGCGTCGGCGCCGCGCAGCGGCGGCAGGGCGTGCACCTCGGCGTCGGCGACCCGGGTCAGCGCCCCGGCGGTACGCACCAGCTCGGGCCGGCCGAGCAGCAGCACCAGCACCGGGCCGGCGAGCCGGGACAGGGTGACCCCGAGCGCCTCGATGGTCTCGGCGGTGGCGTCGTGCAGGTCGTCGACGACGACCACCAGGGGCGCCTCCCCGGCGAGCCCGGTGAGCAGGTCCGCGACCGCGTTCGGCACGGCGTCGGCGTCGGCGGGCAGGGCGGTGCCCCACTCGCCCTGGTCGGCCGGGCCGCCGCCGGGCAGCTCGGCGTACCCGAGCAGGGCCAGGAGCTGGTCGGTGGCGACCGGCGCCGGCTCGCCCGACCGGCTGAGTCGCTGGCCGAGCCGGCGCAGGCGTTCCTCGACGGCCGGGCGGGTGAGCGCGGTGGCGGCGTCGTTGGGCAGGCCGACCGCCGCCCGGACGAGGTCGGCCAGGGGCGCGAGCCGGCGGCGCTCGCCGAACGCGGCGCAGCGCACCGACAGCACCCGGGCGCCGGTGTGCGCGGCGTACCGGCCTGGGCCCACGTCGTAGCCGGCGGCGAGGCGTTCCACCTCGGCGGCGAACCGGGACTTGCCGATCCCGGCCTCGGCGGTCATCAGCAGCACCCGGGGTTCGGCGCGGTCGACCACCTCGGCGAGCCGGCCGGCGACCCGGCCGATCTCGGTCTCCCGGCCGACGAAGGGCGCCTCGTCGCCGAGGCCGGACCGGGTGCCCGGGGCGTCCAGGAGACCGAGCAGCTCGTACGCCTCGACCGGCTCCCGCTTGCCCTTGAGCCGCAGCGGGCGCAACGCCCGCCAGGAGGCCACGTGCCGGGTGGCGGCGGAGGTCCGCGCCCCCGCGTAGACCGCGCCGACGGCGGCGGCGTCGGCCAGCCGGGCGGCGGTGTTGACGGTGTCGCCGATGACCGTGTACTCGATGGCGGCCTGGATGCCGGCGATCACGTCGCCGGTGTTCAGCCCGACCCGCAGGCCGAGCGGCGCGCCGCCGCCCCGCTCGTCGTCGAGGACCCGGCGGACCGCCCGCTGCATCGACAGCGCGGCCCGCACGGCCCGCTCGGCGTCGTCCTCGTGCGCGACCGGTGCCCCGAAGACCGCCATGATCCCGTCGCCGGTGAGCTTGTCGACGTGGCCGCCGAACGTCTTCACCGCGCCGGCCAGCGCGGCGAGCACCCGGTCGGTGACCGCGCCGACGCGTTCCGGGTCGAGGTCCTCCGACCAGGAGGTGAAGTCGGACAGGTCGCCGAAGAGCACCGTCACCACGCGGCGTTCGGCCGCGGGCAGCGTCGCGGCGGCCGGCAGCGCGGCGCCGCAGTTGTGGCAGAACCGCGCGCCGGGCACGGCGACGGTTCCGCACACCGGGCAGGTCACGCTTGCTCCAACCCCGCGGCACCTCCGCCGGATTCCCGGCCCAGGTACTCGAGCTGGGCCCGGACCGACCACTCGGCGGCCCACCACAGCGACCGGTCGACGTCGGCGTAGACCGTCGCGACCACCTCGGCGGCGGTGGTGGCGCCCGCGGCGACCGCCGCCCGGACCTGGTCGAGCCGGGCCCGGCGGTGGGCCAGGTAGAAGTCCGCGGCGACGCCGCAGTCGGCCAGCGCCGGGCCGTGCCCCGGCAGCGCCGGGATCCCCCGGTACGTCGAGAGCAGCTCCAGGCTGGCCAGGTAGTCCCCGAGGTGCCCGTCCGGGTGAGCGACCACGGTGGTCCCCCGGCCCAGGATCGTGTCGCCGGTCAGGACCACCCGCTCGTCGCCGTGCTCGACCAGGAAGCAGACCGAGTCGCCGGTGTGCCCGGGGGTCGGCACGAGTCGGACGCCCAGCCCGTGGCCGTCCAGCTCCCCGCCCGGCCCGGTCAGCGGCTCCCCGGCGATGGTGTGCGCCGGGTCGGCGGCGCGTACGGGCACCCCGTCGAGCAGCTCGTGCAGGCGGCGCGAGCCGTCGGTGTGGTCGGGGTGGCCGTGGGTGATCAGCACCAGGCCGATCGGCGCGTGCGCGGCGATCGCCGCCAGGTGCCCCTCGTCGGCCGGGCCCGGGTCGACCACGACGGCGTGCTCCCGGCCGGGGGCGCGCAGCACCCAGGTGTTGGTGCCGTCGAGCGTCATCGGCCCTGGGTTCGGGGCACGCAGCAGCGTCACCCAACCCGGCAACCCGTCGGCGAGCGCCGCCGCCGGCGCGGTGAAGTGCCCGGTCATGGCTGCGATCGTACGGCCCCGCCGGCCACTCCCCGCGATCTTGCAGGCTCCGCCTCTGATACGTCCCGGTTCACGGCTTTCGCCGGGCACCGAACACAAGATCGCGGGGAGGTGGCGCGGGTCAGGAGACCTCGACGACGACCTCGACCTCGACGGGGGCGTCCAGGGGCAGCTCGGCCACGCCGACGGCGCTGCGCGCGTGCCGGCCGGCCTCACCGAAGACCGCGCCGAACAGGTCGGACGCGCCGTTGATCACGCCCGGGATGGCGGTGAACCCGGAGGAGGCCGCGACGAAGCCGGTCAGCTTGACGATCTTGACGACGTTCTCCAGGCCGACCAGCGAGTCGATCGCGGCCAGCGCGTTGAGCGCGCACTGCTGGGCCAGGTCCTTGGCCTGCTCGGCGGAGACGCCGGCGCCGACCTTGCCGGTGGCGAGCAGCTTCCCCTCGACCATCGGCAGCTGCCCGGAGACGTAGACGTGCTGCCCGGACTGGACGGCCGGCACGTAGCTGGCCAACGGCGGGACCACCTCGGGCAGCGTGTGCCCGAGTTCGGCGAGTTTCGCGTGCGGACCGTTGCTCATGCCTTCGGCCGCTTCAGGTAGGCGACGAGCTGCTCCGGGTTGGGACCGGGAACCACGGAGACGAGTTCCCACCCGTCCTCACCCCAGTTGTCGAGGATCTGCTTGGTCGCGTGGACCAGCAGTGGGACCGTGGAGTATTCCCACTTCTGCATCGGTGGAGGGCTCCCTTGGCTGGAGTTCGACTTCTCGACGCACAGCCTACGGTCCGGCGGACGGGCGGGGCGCGGGACGCTGCTCCGGGGGCGCCGGCACCTCCCCGCAGGAGCCGCCGTGCTCGTACGGCTGGGGGCAGCGGGAGCGGTCCGGCAGCAGCAGGTCGCAGAAGACCCGGTGCCGGTTGTTCTGGTCGTCGGTGCTGGAGACGGTGGTCTCGCCGGCGTCCAGCTCGTTGAGGAAGCTCAGCGAGGTGGCGACCGTTCCGGCCAGCGCGGTGGCCGCCCGCAGGTCGGCGACCCGGATCGGCAGGTGGATGACGAAGCCGGGCTCCTCCTCGTCCCGGGCGCCCGGGCCCGGCCGGGCGGGCACGCGCACCACCTCGACGGGTTCGGCGAGCCGCCGGTACGACCGTTCGTTGACGGGCAGGCCGACGCCGCCCTCGGTCTCCCCCGGGAAGCCGGGCCGCCGCGCCCGGTCGCCCGCCGGGAACTGGGCCCGAGGAATGTTGTCCACGTCGCGCATGCCTTGCCTCCGGACGTCGTACCTGGTCAGGTCATCACTCGCGGGTCCGGACCCTCCGCCCGGCCCGCCCCCCGCGCCGCTGCGAACGTAGGTCGGCGGCGACGGACACGCCAACCGGACGCGCACAGACGATCACCCAAAGTCACATATGCGACACACCATCGGTAAGGAACCTGACGGCACCCGCCGCCCCCCGGAGCGGGGAACCGACCGTTACCCTTCCGGTCGGACGGGCGCTCCGCCGGCTCGCCGCCAGCTCGATCACGCTCGTCGCCCGGTCAGGCGGCGACGCCGCAACCCGGGGGATGAGATGACCCAACCACCCAGCGGTGGCCCCGTCGGACCGCCGGCCGACCAGCCCGGCTCCCCGGCGGCTCCCGGCCCGACCGCCGCACCCGGCCCGGCGGCTCCCGGCCCGGCCGCCGCACCCGGCCCGGCAGCCCCGTCCGGCCCGGCCGCCGCCGCCCAGGATCCCTCGATCCCGCCGGCCCCGGCCGGGTACCCGCCCTACCAGCCGCCCGCCGCGCCGAAGAAGAAGCGCGGCGTGCTCGTCGCCTCCATCGCCCTGGCCGTGATCCTGCTGCTCTGCGCCGGCGGCGGCGTCGTCGCGTTCCTGACGCTGCGCGACGCCGACAGCGGCACGGGGGCCAAGGAGCCGACGGTCGCGGTCGACGAGTTCCTCAAGGCCGTCTACCAGGAGCGCGACGCGGACCGGGCGGCCGGCCTGGTCTGCTCCTCGTCGCGGGACGAGAAGAAGATCGCCGCCAAGGTGGCCGAGGTCGAAAAGCACGTCTCGGCCCACCAGAACCCCCGGTTCCGGTGGAGCACCCCGAAGGTGGACAACCAGACCGGCGACCGCGCCACGGTCACCACCAAGGTCACCATGACCACCGCGGACGAGAAGGTGGCCGACCAGGACCTGCGGTTCACCGTGGTGAAGAAGACGGGTTGGTGGGTCTGCGAGGTCGCCTGAGCCCACGGCCTGGATAGGCTCGACGGGTGCGAGCAGCAGAGTCGCCGGCCGACCCGGCCGGCACCCAGTGGCCGGCCCGCCTCCACGTCGTGACCGGCAAGGGGGGCACCGGCAAGACCAGCGTCGCGGCGGCGCTGGCCCTCGGGCTGGCCGCCGGCGGCCGGCGCACGCTGCTGGTCGAGGTCGAGGGCCGGCAGGGCATCGCCCAGCTCTTCGGCACCGATCCGCTGCCGTACGAGGAGCGGCACCTGACCGACGCGCCGGGCGGCGGGGAGGTGCGGGCCCTGGCGGTGGACGCCGAGGAGGCCCTGCTGGAGTACCTCGACATGTTCTACAAGCTCGGCGCGGCCGGCCGGGCGCTGCGCAAGCTCGGGGCGATCGACTTCGCCACCACCATCGCCCCGGGCCTACGGGACGTCCTGCTCACCGGCAAGGTGAAGGAGGCGACCACCCGCACCGCAGGCCAGCGGCGCGCGTACGACGCCGTGGTGCTGGACGCGCCGCCCACCGGGCGGATCGGCCGGTTCCTCAACGTCACCGCCGAGACGGCCCGGCTGGCGAAGGTGGGCCCGATCAAGACCCAGAGCGAGGGGGTCGCGGCGCTGCTGCGCTCCCCGATCACCGCCGTGCACGTCGTCACCCTGCTGGAGGAGATGCCGGTCCAGGAGACGGTCGACGCGATCGCCGAGCTGACCCAGCTCGGCTTCCCGGTGGGACGGGTGATCGTCAACGGCGCCCGGCCCCCGCTGCCCGCCGGGCGGGTGGTGGCCGCCAGCGAGCTGGAGCGGGGGCTGCGCGCCGCCGGGCTGCCGACCGACCGGGACACCGTGGCCGGGCTCGTCGCCGAGGCGCGCGACCAGGCCATCCGCCGCGAGCTGGAGGATTCGCTGCGCGCCGACCTGGTGGAGCTGGGGCTGCCGATGACCGAGCTGCCGCTGCTGCCCGACGGGGTGGACCGGGCCGGCCTGGACCAGCTCGCCGCGACCCTCGTCCGGGCGGATTGACTCACACCTGCGACCGGCCCGGGCGCACGGACCGACCCGGCCCGATACGCTCGATTGGTGCCTTCCGAAGACGCGGCGCCGCAGCTGGACGTCGACCAGATCCTCGCCGATCCGGGCGTCCGGATCGTGGTGTGCTGCGGGGCGGGCGGGGTGGGGAAGACGACCACGGCCGCCGCGCTCGCGCTGCGCGCCGCGGAGCGACACGGCCGGCGCACGGTGGTGCTCACCATCGACCCGGCCCGCCGGCTGGCCCAGTCGCTCGGGCTGACCGAGCTGGACAACACCCCCCGCCAGGTCAAGGGGATCGACGTCGAGGCCAGCGGCGGCGAGCTGCACGCCATGATGCTCGACATGAAGCGCACCTTCGACGACGTGGTGCTCCAGCACACCGACCCGGCGAAGGCGGCGGAGATCTTCGCCAACCCCTTCTACCAGGCCATGAGCTCGACCTTCGCCGGCACGCAGGAATACATGGCGATGGAGAAGCTGGGCCAGTTGCACGCCCGGGGCGAGTGGGACCTGATCGTCGTGGACACCCCGCCGTCCCGCTCGGCGCTCGACTTCCTGGACGCACCGGCCCGCCTGTCCCGCTTCCTCGACGGGCGGATGCTGCGGCTGCTGCTGGCCCCGGCGCGGACCGGCGGGCGGAGCATGTTCAGCCTGGTCACGGCCTCGTTCGGGATGTTCTCCAAGGTCGTGCAGAAGGTGCTCGGGGCCCAGTTGCTGACCGACCTCTCCGGTTTCGTCGCCGCGTTGGATTCGATGTTCGGTGGCTTCCGGCAGCGCGCCGAGCAGACGTACCGCATCCTCCAGGCGCGGGAGACGGCGTTCCTGCTGGTCGCGGCGCCGGAGCCGGACGCGGTCCGGGAGGCCGCCTACTTCGCGGGCCGGCTGCGCGAGGAGAAGATGCCGCTGGCGGGCCTGGTGCTCAACCGGGTGCACCGCTCGGCGGTGCCCGGGCTCGACGCGGCGGAGAGCCTGGCCGCCGCGGAGCGGCTGGCCGGCCTCGGCGGGCACGAGGGCACCGTCGAGGTGCTGCGGGCCCACGCGGCGCTGGCCCAGCAGGCGGTACGCGAGCGGCAGGTGGCGGCCCGCTTCACCGAGGCGTTCCCGGCGGTGCCGGCGGTGTCGGTGACGGCGCAGCCCGCCGACGTGCACGACGTCGACGGGCTGCGGACGATCGGCGCGGCGATCAGCCGGCCGTGACGGTGCTCAGCCGGCGGTGGTGACGAGGATCTTGTCCTTGCCGGTCTTGTCCTTGGCGTTCTTCTTCATCGCGGCCTCGAACATCTTGCGCCAGCTCGCCACCTGTGGGTGGCGGCGCAACAGCGCGCGGCGTTCGCGTTCGGTCATGCCGCCCCACACTCCGAACTCGATCCGGTTGTCCAGCGCGTCGGCCAGGCACTCGTACCGAACTGGGCAGCTCCGGCAGATCCGCTTCGCCACGTTCTGTTCGGCGCCCTGTACGAACAACGCGTCCGGGTCCCCGTTCTGACACGCCGCCAGCGACGGCCAGTCAGTGATCATGCCCATCTGTACACGTCCCCCCTTGCAGTACCTACCGACCCCGTCGCGGACCAGCCGGCATTCCCCCCGATCGCCCTGCGCGCCTTCCCCAAGGCGGCACGGACGACATGTGGCGCTGTCGCCGCCACCATCATGCTCTGTAGTCGCCTGATTACGCAACGTTGTCGGCGAAATCCATCATTCCGGACACTCCCGGCTTCCCGGGCTTCGCGACCGCCGGTTACCCCGTCGGGGTCCGTGAAAACGCTGCGGGCCCCCTCCGTCAGGAGGGAGACTCGGCGGCGGATTCACGCAACCACCCACCGGGGGTCGTGCGTTTAGCACAACGAGGTCGGCGCGCGCAGGAAATGGGGAAAGAACGCCCCGGCGCCCCTCGTTCCCTACTCGCGTACCCTGTCGAGGTGACCTGGATGCGGAAACGTGACCACAATGTGCTGACCAACGCCGCATCGCTACTCATCTGTGGCCTGTTGGCCGGCGTGGTGGTCGCGGCGGCGGCCTTCCCCGCAGTGGCGATGTCCGGACTGGCCGCGAAGGCCGGCGCCGAGACCTTCGGCGCACTGCCCAAGGAGCTGACCGTGGCCCGCGCGCCGCAGATCAGCTACCTCCTCGCCTCCGACGGCAAGACACCGCTGGCGACCATGTACGACGAGAACCGTCGCGACGTGAAGCTGGCCGACATCGCGCCCGTCATGCAGAAGGCGATCATCGCCGCCGAGGACCACGACTTCTACAAGCACAACGGCGTCGACCTGAACGGCATCGCCCGGGCCTTCGTCAACAACCAGTCCAACGCGTCCAGCCAGCAGGGCGCCTCGACGCTGACCATGCAGTACGTCCGCCTCGCCATCGCCTACTCGGCGAGCCACCCGGCGGACGTGGTCGCGGCCACCGAGGACACCAGCGCCCGGAAGCTGCGCGAGATGCGCTACGCGATCCAGATCGACAAGGAGCTCTCCAAGGACGAGATCCTGGAGCGCTACCTCAACATCGCCGCGTTCGGCAACGGCGCGTACGGCATCTACGCCGCCAGCCAGGTCTACTTCAACAAGCCGCCGAGCAAGCTGAAGCTCGAGGAAGCGGCCATGCTCGCCGGCATGGTGAAGGCGCCGAGCACCAACGACCCGACCACCAAGAGCGGCCACGCGGCGGCCCTCGCCCGGCGCAACTACGTCATCCAGAACATGGTCGAGACCACCGCCATCACCCAGCAGGAGGCGGACGCGGCCAAGGCCACCAAGCTCGTGGTCACCGGCAAGCGGGCCCCCAACGGCTGCGTCTCGACCAACGAGAAGGGCTGGGGCTTCTTCTGCGACTACTTCTACCGCTGGTGGATGCAGCAGGAGACGTTCGGCTCGACCTCGTACGACCGGGAGCGGCGGCTGAAGAGCGGCGGCTACACCGTCGTCACCACCCTGGACCCACAGGCCCAGCGGGGCGCCGACAAGGCCGTCCGCAAGGCCAAGTCGGAGAAGAGCAAGGAAGCCGCCATGGTGGCGGTGGTCGAGCCGGGCACCGGCCGGGTGCGGGCGCTCGCGGTCAACCGCAACTTCAAGCTCGACGACCCGAAGAAGCCGGCCAACAAGCCGCACAGCGACCCCAAGCAGCGCAAGAAGAAGAAGCTCGGCAACTACCCGAACACCGTCAACCCGCTGCTCACCGGCGGCGACGGCATCACGGGCTACCAGGCCGGCTCGACCTTCAAGATCTTCACCATCGTGGCGGCGCTGGAGAAGGGCATCCCGCTCGGCTACACGATCAACGCCCCGCAGGCCTTCAAGTCGGAATACATCGTCGAGGCGGGCAGCCCGGCCGCCTGCCCGGGCACCAACAAGTACTGCCCGACCAACTCCGGCAAGAAGGCCGGCGGCGTACAGAACATGTGGAGCGCCTTCGCCTCCTCCATCAACACGTACTTCGTGCCGCTCCAGCAGCAGGTCGGCGCGGAGAACGTGGTCGACGTGGCCAAGCGGCTCGGCATCCAGTTCCGGGTCACCAGGGAGAACGACTGGGCCAACAACAAGGCGGCCGCGCACGACTGGGGCGCGTTCACCCTGGGCGTATCGAGCACCACCCCGCTCGAGCTGGCCAACGCCTACGCCACCCTCGCGGCGGACGGCAAGTACTGCGAGCCCATCCCGGTGCAGATGATCAAGGACCCGGAGGGCAAGAAGCTCGACATCGCCAACCCGCGCTGCGAGAAGCGGGTCAGCACCGAGGTGGCCCGCGCCGCCGTCGACGCCGCCCGCTGCCCGGTCGGTGACAACTCCTCCACCAGCAAGTGCGGCGGCAGCCGTACGGCGGCCGAGGTCAAGCAGATCGTCGACGCGCCGGTGGCCGGCAAGTCCGGCACCACCGACTCGGAGAAGAGCGCGGCCCTGGTCGCGATGACCAAGCAGTACGCGGTGGCCGGCATCATGGCCGACCCGGACTGGCCGCAGACCAACGTCAAGATGAAGCACAAGCAGAAGGACGGCATCAACCCGCCGGTCTACGAGACGCTGCGCGACGCCATGAAGGGCAAGGACCGGAAGAACTTCGAGCCCCCGGGCAAGAAGATCTCCGAGGGCGACCAGCGCCGGATCCCCGACGTGAAGTGCCTCGACCCGGAGCAGGCGAAGTCCCGGATCGAGGCGGAGGGCTTCGACGCGGTCATCTCCGACATCAAGGTCCCGTCGAGCTGCCCGGCCGGCAAGGCCGCCGGCACCAGCCCCGACGGCCGGACCATCAAGGGCGGCGTGGTCACCATCCAGATCAGCTCCGGCGGCGGCACCGCCCCGGGCACGACGCCCGACAACAACAACCGGCCGCCGAACACCCCCGGCCGACCGCCGGGCCGCTCCGGCGGCTGAGCCGGCCGGACGAACGCCACGGGCGGGCACCCTTCGCGGGGTGCCCGCCCGTTTCACGTACGCGGGTCGGTGCGGCTGTCAGAGGCCGAGCTGGCGGCGTACCTCGGCGGCGACGCGACCGCCCTCGGCCCGGCCGGCCACCGCCGCCTGGGCCGCCTTCATGGCCGGGCCCATCTGCGACTTGCCGGTGAAGCCGCCCGCGGCGAGCGCCCCCGCGACCAGCTCGGTCAGCTCGGCGTCGGGGAGCTGCTTCGGCAGGTAGCGCTCCAGCACCTCGCCCTCGGCGATCTCCTTCGTGGCCTGCTCGGTGCGGCCGGCGTCACCGAAGGCGGTGGCGGCCTCCCGGCGCTTCTTCGCCTCCTTGGTCAGCACCGCGAGCACCTCGTCGTCGGTGAGCTCGCGCTTGGCCTTGCCGGCGACCTCGGCGGTGCCGACGGCGGCCAGCGCCATCCGCAGCGTGGAGGTGGTCAGCTCGTCGCGCGCCTTCAGGGCGGCGCGCATGTCGGCGGTCAGACGGTCCTTCAGCGTGCTCATGGTCGGTGAAACTACCCTGAATGGCATGCGAAAGCGCACACTATTCCGGCTCGCGACCGGGACCGCCGCGCTCGGCGCGGCGACCCTGGCGTACGCGTCACTCGTCGAGCGCAACATGTTCACCCTGCGGCGGTACGACGTGCCGGTCCTGCCGGCCGACGCGGAGCCCCTGCGGGTCCTGCACCTGTCGGACCTGCACATGATGCCCGACCAGGGTCGTAAGCAGCGCTGGGTGGCGTCGCTGGCCGCCCTCGACCCCGACCTGGTCGTGGTGACCGGGGACAACATGGCGCACCCGGGCGCCGTGCCCGGCGTGCTGCACGCCCTCCAGCCGCTGCTCGACCTCCCGGGGGCCTTCGTCTTCGGCTCCAACGACTACACCGGGCCGGTCTGGAAGAACCCGTTCACCTACTTCCTGCCCGACCGGGAGTACACCGAGGGCGTCGAACTGCCGCACGAGGAGCTGCGGGACGTCTTCGTCGGCGCCGGCTGGGCGGACCTGAACAACGCCCGCACCACCGTCAAAGCCGGCGGCCGGGTCGTCGAGCTGCTCGGCGTGGACGACCCGCACGTCGAACGGGACGACTACGACTCGGTCGCCGGGCCGGTGTCGCCCACCGCCGACCTGTCGATCGCGCTCACCCACTCCCCCGAGCCGGCCGTCCTCGACCGGATGGCCGCCGACGGCTTCGGGCTGATGCTCGCCGGCCACACCCACGGCGGCCAGGTCTGCGTACCGGGGGTGGGTGCGCTGGTGACCAACTGCGGCCTGCCCCGCTCCATGGCACGCGGCCTGCACCGCTGGCCCGGCTCCGACTCGTGGCTGCACGTCTCCGCCGGCCTCGGCACCCACCCGACCGCGCCGGTCCGCTTCGCCTGCCCGCCGGAGGCGAGCGTGCTCACCCTGATCCCCCGCTGACCCACACCGCCCGCGCCGCCAGCACCGGACCTGCGCCGCGGGCTGGCCGGCGGCGCGGGCTGGCCGGGCGTCGTCGGCTGGTGGCAGGCCGGTGGGTGAGTGGGTGGGTGGGTGGAGCCTGTCGAGCTGCCCCGTCCATGCGACCGGCCGGGCAGCCGGACCGACGGGGGTACCGAGTTTGACCCCCGGGCGGGGTGGGCTACTATTTGTCGGCACGCCTCGGGGTGTGGCGCAGCTTGGTAGCGCGCTTCGTTCGGGACGAAGAGGTCGTCGGTTCGAATCCGGCCACCCCGACCGAGGTCAGGGGCCACTCTCCATCGATGAGAGTGGCCCCTGACGCATTCGTACAGCAGTCGAGTACAGCAGCGGCGGTTACCGCAGGCTCTCCTCCAGACGCTTGAGGGCGTCGCGGGTGGCGTCCGAGGACGCCTGCGAATAGATCTCCATCGTCACCGACACCTCCGCGTGCCGGAGCACCTGCATGATGACGCGCGGGTGCACGTCCAGGTCGACGATCTTGTGATGATCAGTCCCACCAGAGCGCAACCGCGAGCCGGCGCCGGGCGGCGTGCACGTAGAAGTCGCGGAGCGCAGCGAGATTATGTTGCAGGTACGCCTGCGGATGCCCGTCGAACGCGGGCATACCGAGGGCCGCCAATGCGGCCGCAGCATCCAGCGGTACGGCGGCCAGTGCAGCCTCCGGGTTTGCGTAGCCGAGCAACCCTGTGACGTCAGCAACGGCGTCAGGTTCGAGTGCCGTGACCGGGTGCTCCGTGCGGTAAGCCGGATTGATCTCCCCGTCGCCGGCGAGCGCACGTCGCAGGGCGGTAAGGCTTGCAGGGGTGACCTGGCCGAGTTCGCAAGCTCGTAGGATGGGACCCGGAGACCAGTCGAGGTCCAGGTGGTCGGACGACGGAAGCAGCTCAAACGAGCAGAGCCTGTCCAACTCCTCAACCGACCTGCGGCACGCGGCAAGCCGGTCGGCGGACAGTCGTGCCAGTTGCTGCGTTACAGCCACGGGCGGATTCTGTCAGGCGTCTCTTACACCACCAGCGCGGACGTGACCCCGGCCTTCACCTCTCACACGTAGTCACGCCAGAGGGCCACGGTCACCCTGGGCTCTCGGAACTCCTGATCGATGTAGTGAGCGAGGTCGTGGCCATACACGATGGTGTCGGTCAGCCGGTGGATGGACAGCACGGGATGCCCGAAGGAGCCGCAGCCGGCCGGCAGGTAGCGGTGGCCGTACACAGGCACCATCTGGGGAACGTCGGCGAGAAGGCGCTTCGCCTTGGCAATGCGCCGGACGAGGTCGTGAGGACGATTGCCCCACCCGGGTGGCCACTCGCCCTGCTCGATGTCGTCGAGCGCGGTCGTGAGCGGCCAGTCAACCTGCTCTTGAAGTGACCCCTATCGGCCGGACACCTCGATGTCTGTCAGGGACTCTTGGTGGAGCTTCTCGTAGGTGTCGGGGCTGACGTTACCCAGACGGCTGTGCCGACGGCGAGGGTTGTAGAAGCCCTCGATGTAGGAGAACACCTCCATCTCCAGTTCATGCCGCGATGGCCAGGCCCGGGTATAGACCAACTCGGTCTTGAGGGTGGCGAAGAACGACTCGGCCATGGCGTTGTCGTAGCAGTCGGCGACCGAACCCATTGAGGCCAGGACGCCGCAGGAGCGCAGGATGCGGCCGAACTCGAACGAGGTGTACTGGGCTCCGCGGTCGGAGTGGTGAACCAGCTGCTCGCGGGCGGGTCGGCGGTGCTGGATGGCCATGCCGACGGCGTCGAGGATCAGCTCGGTGCGCAGGTGATCGGCCATTGCCCACCCGACGACGCGGCGGGAGTAGGCGTCGACCACGACCGCGAGGTAGAGGAAGCCTTCCCAGGTGCGCAGGTAAGAGATGTCGGCGACCCAGAGCCGGTTCGGTGCGGTCGTGCTGAACTGCCGCTGGACCAGGTCCGGGGCGGTCGCGGTCGAGGCGGCTTTGCGGCGGGGCTTGCCGCGTCGGCGCCGGTGGGCGCCCTCGATGCCGGCCAGGCGCATCAGCCTCGCTACCGCTTTGCGGTTCCAGCGGTGGCCGCGCTCGTGCAGCTCTGCGGTCAGCCGGCGGGCGCCGTAGACGCCGCGGTGCTCCGACCAGGCCTGCCGGGTCAGCTCGACCCGGGCGTGGTCGTGGCGTTCTCTGTCGGTGGCGCGTTGCCGGCCGGCGCGTAACCACTGGTAGAAGGCGCTGTGGCCGACGCCGAGGAGCCGGCAGAGCAGACGGACCGGGTAGGTGGTCTTCTCCGCGTCGATGAACCGGTACACGTCGGCACGGTTCACCGCTCCGTCTCGCGTGCGAAGAAGACCGCGGCTTTTTTCAGGATCTCCTTCTCCAGTTCCAGCTGGGCGACCTGGCGCCGCAACCGGATCAGCTCGGCCCGCTCGTCAGCGGCCAGGTCGCTGGGCCGGCCGCCGTCGCGCTCCTGCCGCAGCCGGTCGACCCAGTTGCGCAGCGTCTCGTGGTTGACGCCCAACTCCCGACCGACGTCACGGATCGGGCGACCGGAGTCGAGCACCAATGCCGCGGCCTGGCGCCGGAACTCCTCGGGGTACTTGCTCTGTCGAGCCACAGCGTTTCCTCCTCCTCGGCAGAATGCCAAGTCAGGAGGTGTCCGGCTTCAGGGGGTCACTTCATCTTGCAGTGTGGAGTCAAGTTGACGCCAGTTTGGCCAGCCCCGGCTTGCCGTGTCGGGGTGGTCATCGTGGCCAGGTGTCCAGACTGGCAGCCCGGCCGCGAGGAAGGCACGGTGGTCGTCGGCGAACTCGAACCCGAACCGTCGCTCGATGCTGACGAACTCGGCGTCGGTAAGCCCTGGCTGGATGTCCACCAGGCCCAGTTGTGCTAACCGCCGAGCAGCCTCGATACCCAATGCGACACCGGCACCATCCGTCACCGCAGAAGCGTAGCGACCTGTACGCGCGTGCGGGTAAGGGGAGGCACGGAGGCGCAGACAGGCAGCGAACGAGACGGCAACCAATACCACCGGACGTGGGTGGAGCTCGAACAACTCGCATTACTGGCAGCAGTCGCAGCCGTCGGCACTCTCCACCCGCGTTCACACCGGAGCAGCCGGCGTCGGGGACGATACGGCTGTGAGTTGGGAAGAGTTCCTGTGGCATATGGAGCACCGGCTGGGCATGTACGTCGGGCGGCCGACGTACGAGCGAGCCTTCTCGATGCTGACGGGGTTCGCCCTCGCGCGTGGTCAGGGTGAGTTGGCGGCGTTCCAGGAGTGGATGTCTGCCCGTCATCCCGGCAGTCCTCTAGTCTTCTCGTCTTTGGCGCTCGCCGAGACCTTCGGCATGGGTGCCATCGAGGATGACCTTGTCAGCGACGACGACCACAAGCGCGCTGTCTCGAACCTCTGCCGGCTCTTTCGGGAGTTCCTAGGGCAGCATGCGTCGACCGCGCACCACCGCTAGACCGGCACCCGATGATGCTGCGGACGGCGCCTGCCCTGCGGCTGCGGTCAGCGGCAACCGGATCGGCCCTGACCCCACCGGATCGACCATGACCAAGACGTCTGGGACGTGCAGCAGCGCCCGAAAGGCTGTTGTCGTCTATCGAGCCTGCACGATTTGATGTCCGCAGCTTTCCGGCCGGACGACCCCGGCTGGATTCGGGGAGGGCCATCCACTGTGATAGTTACCTGGCCACGTCGTGGCCTCATCGGCGCGCTCGCGCTGACGCTGGGCGTCAGCGGGCTCGCCCTCGTCGCGACCGGCAGTCCCGCCGTCGCGGCGCCGCACCACGAAAGCACTCCGTCGATCCAGATCGGCTGGACCGACTCCGCCACGCCGCGCAAGGCGTACGGGTGGAACGACGAGACACACATGCCACTCGGCACGTCCGTGGACGACGCGGGTGTCAGCCACACCTCCCGGGTCTACGCCACGTTCGACCTGTCCGCCTACGAGGGCCGGAAGATCTACGGCGGAACGGTCTTCATCGAGGAGTACAGCGCCGCCGACTGCGGAAAACGGGCGATCGAGATCTGGCGCACCAAGCCGGTGAGCACCACGCCCACCTGGAACAGCGCTCCTGAGCCGCTGACCAAGCTGGACGAGGTCCTCACCCCGGAATGGTGCCCGAAGGCGACCCTGTCGTTCGACGTCGGTGCCGCCGTGCAGGACGCCGTGGCGCGCAAGCAGCGCCGGATCACGTTCGAGATCCGCGTCCCGGAAGCCAACGAGAGCGACCCGGCCTACGGTCGTCGGCTCAACTGGTACCGCAGCGTCGGCCTGACCACGCAGTACAACTCGGTGCCGAAGGGCGACAACGCCCACCTCTACAACGGCGGGTTCCCGTGCACCCAGTTCCGTCCGTACCCACGGCTGGCCGGCTTCGCCAACGTGCTCCAGGCCCTCGGCACCGACGCGGACCCGGATGACGAGTACCGCCTGACCAGCGAGTTCGCGATCTGGCCGACGGGCGATGCGGCGGCCCGACAGGTCTTCACCAGCCAGCACGCCGTCTCGGGTCGGGTGCACACGGCCAACCTGCCGGCGGGCACGCTCGTCGACGGCAAGTCGTACGCCTGGCAGGCCCGGGTGGGTGACGGGGCGGACTTCTCCGCCTGGTCGAAGAAGTGCTTCTTCACGTACGACGGCACCAGCCCCACGGCACCGACGGTCGCCTCCGCGAACTACCCGGCCGACGGCACCGGCGGGCAGGCCCCGGCGGGTGTGCCGGGCGTCTTCACCTTCTCCGGCGGCGGCAACAAGGACGTGGCGGGCTTCCAGTACTCGTGGAACGGCCTCGGGGTGAACACGTGCGCGGCCTCGGGCGACCTGGGCCAGTTGGTCTGCCGCGATCCGTTCAGCCTGCCGAACACGGTCAGGGCAGACGTCCCGGGCGGCTCGGCGACCGTGACCCTGAACCCGACCGGGTCCGGGCCGCAGCAGTTGACCGTGCGTTCGCTCGACCTCGCCGGCAACATCTCGGCCGAGACCGTCTACAGGACGTTCATTCCCTGGTCCGCGCCGGATGTCCGGGTCGAGAACGGAGACCCGCAGTGGGGGCAGGAGGTGGTGCTGAAGTTCGCCCCGGCGGCCGGCGTCACCGGCGTCCGCGAATACGAGATCGTCCTGGACAACGGCGATCGCGAGACGAGGCAGGCCGCCGAGGACGGCACCGCGCACTTCAGCTTCATCGCCGGCAACCCGCATGGGCACTCGGTGCGGGTACGCAGCATCAGCGACAACGGCTTCGTCTCCACCGAGGCCAGTTGGTCGACTTACTTCTACCCCGGCCCGGGCGTCAAGTCGGACGTCTACGTCCAGCCGCCGGACGGTTCGCCGGTCGGCGGGGTGGGAGTCGCGGGCACCTTCACCTTCTCCCCGCCGCCGGGCTGGACGGACACCGTGGCCTACCGGTACTCCTTCGTCGACGGCGAGGAGCTGACCGAGATCGCGGCTGACGCCGATGGTCGCGCGACGGTCACCTGGACGCCGACGACGAGCGGTTGGGTGCTGTTGACCGTGTACGCCGTCAAGCCCGACGGCACCTGGAGCGAGTACGGCAACTGGTACTCGTTCGAGGTGGCGGCCAACTCCTGAGCCCTGCTCGTGGGTGACGGAGGGCCTGGCACCTGCCGGGCCCTCCGTCACGTACGGCGGCGGTCAGTCCTGCTGTTCGGTGCGGGCGATCTCGGCGAACGCGGCCGTCAGATAGCCCTCGACGGGCCGGCCGGTGACGGCGAGCAGGTCGGCGACGAGCAGCGGCGCGTGCCGCGCCACGGCGGGCGGGTCCGGGGGCGACTCGCCGCCGTCGGGGTCGTAGACGCCGAGGGCGCCCGCCAACAGGACGAGGACCACGTGCGGGTCGACGTCGGGCCGCCACTGCGCGGCGTCGCGGACGCAGCCTTCGAGCACCTGACGGACGTCGTCGCCGTCGAGGCCGTCGGGGTGGGTCTCCTCCAGCAGCAGCCGGACCACCGCGCCGAGCACCAGGCCCGACCGGTCGGCCGCCGCGAGCCGGGCCACCGCGACGTCGTACGCCTCGGGGGCGCGCTCGCGGGCGGCGGCGACCGCGTCGGTGGTGGCGGCGGCGATCTCGCGGGCCGGTGCGGGCAGGTGTCGCCAGGCTGTGGTCATCCCGACCAGGATCGCAGAGAGGTACGACGCCCCGCCGCCGCGCCTGCGGTGTGACCCCGCGCACACGGCGAAGGGGAAACTCGGCGCGAAAAGCTCTCGCGCTGTGTCACACCCAGCACACAGAATCGGGGGATGCTCAGTCGCGCCCTGCCCCGCCGTTCCGAAGCCCGGCGGATGCTCATCGGCACGCTGTTGTCGGCGATCGGGCGCGGCCTCACCCTGCCGTTCCTGTTCATCTACCTGACCGACGTCCGGGGTCTCACCGACACCCGCGCCGGCCTGGTGATCGGCTGGTACGGCGTGATCACCCTGGCGCTCTCGCCGATCGGCGGCGCGCTCATCGACCGGTTCGGTGCCCGCCGGATCCTGCTGTCGGGCCTGGTGATCGAGGCGGTCGGCACCGGGTCGCTGGCGCTGGTCGACTCGAGCGCCTCGGCGTTCGGGGTGATGACGCTGGTGGCGATGGGCAGCTCGGTCATCTGGCCCGGGCAGAACACGATCCTCGCCTCGCTCACCGACGCCGACGAGCGGCAGCGGGTCTTCGGGCTGAACTTCGCCCTGCTCAACCTCGGCATCGGCGTCGGCGGCCTGACCTCCGGCGCGATCGTCGACACCGCCCGCGAGGTCACCTTCCAGGCGATCTACGTGCTCGACGCGATCAGCTACCTGATGCCCGCGCTGATCCTGCTGACCCTGCCGCACGTGGGCCACCGGCTCGCCGCCGGACCGGCCGGGGAGCGGACGTCGGCCGGGGGCTACCTCACCGTGCTGCGCGACCGTCCGTTCCGGCGGCTCGTCATCTTCGGCCTCGTCCTGACCACCTGCGGCTACGCGCAGATCGAGGTCGGCTTCACCGCCTACGCCGTGCGGGTGGCCGAGGTGACGCCGCGCGTGGTCGCCTGGGCGCTGGCCGGCAACACGGTGATGATCGTGCTCTCCCAGCTGCTGGTCCTGCGGCGGATGGAGGGGCGCAGCCGCACGGGCGGGCTGGCGGTCGTGGGCGCGGTCTTCGCGATCGCCTGGCTGGTCCTGGGGGCCGGGGGCGTGGTCGGACCGAGCAACGCGCTGATCGCCGCCCTCTGCGTCGTGGCCTGCTCGGCGATCTTCGGCTTCGGCGAGACGCTGCTGTCGCCGGTGATGCCGGCGCTGACGAACGCGCTCGCCACGGACGCGCTGCGCGGCCGGTACAACGCCATGAGCTCGATGATCTTCGGCATCAGCGGCGTGATCGGCCCCGTCACGGCGGGTCCGCTGCTCGGTGCGGCCGACGGCCGGATCTGGGTCGGGGTGGTCGTCAGCGGCTGCCTGGTGGCCTCGCTCATCGCGCTCTCCCTGCGCCGGCTGCTCACGCCGGCCCAGGACGGCCGCGCGCCGGCCGCCCCACCGGCCACCGAACCGGCCCCCGTGCAGGCCTGACCGCCGGACGGAGAACCCGGCCCGGCCACCGGACGACGACGGGCCCCGGAGCATCCGCTCCGAGGCCCGTCGCCCGTGCGTCCGCCGTCAGGCGGCCGGAACCTCCGCGGTGGTGCGGATGCGGTCCAGGGCCGGCGCCGAGACCGGGGACTCGGCGGTCAGGTAGGCCACGAACGCGTCCAGGTCGATCATGCCGGTGACCGCGTTGGTGCCGCCGGTGAGGACGGTGAAGCCGTCGCCGCCGCCGGAGAGGAAGTTGTTCACCGTCACGCGGTACGTGGCGTCGGCGGTGACCGCCACCCCGCCGAGGGTCAGGCTGCCCCGGACGACCCGGGTGCCGGAGCAGGCATCGGCGACGGTGCCGGTGGTGCCGGCCGGGTCGACGACGTAGCGGACGGTCGACGACGGGTAGAGCGTCCGGCCGGTGACGAACTGCTGCTCCAGCATGCAGTAGAGCTGCGCGCCGGTGAGGTCGAGCGTCACGAGGTTGTTGCCGAACGGCTGCACCGTGAACGCCTCCTCGTAGGTGACCGGGCCGGCGTCGAGGTCGGCGCGTACGCCACCGGGGTTCATGAAGGCCGCGACGGCGCCCTGCTCGTCGTCGGTGGCGGCGAGCTGCGCGTCGGCGATCACGTTGCCCAGCGGGGACTCGCCCAGGGTCGTACCGAAGAGGGTCTCCTGGGTCTTCTTGATCTCCGTGGTGGTCCGGCCGACCTCGCGGCCGGCCACCGGGCCGAGCACGGTCTTGTAGCGGTTGATCAGGTCGGTCTGCGCCCGGTCCGGGGCGACGTCCCGGGTGACCACCACGTTCTCGGCCTTGGCGCTGATCACGTCGCCGGTGCGCCGGTCGATGGAGAGGTCGATGTCGGTGACCAGGCGACCGAAGGAGCTGGCGCTGGTGACCAGCTTGCCGGCGATGTCGCAGTTGTACGCCTGGTGGGTGTGGCCGCTGACGACCACGTCGATGGACGGGTCCATCCGGTTGGCGATGTCCACGATGGGGCCGGAGATGCCCTTGCAGTCGTTGATGCCGCCGGTCGCGTCCTGGGTGCCACCCTCGTGCAGCAGTACGACGATGGTCTCGACGCCCTGGCGGCGCAGCTCGCGGGCGTACCGGTTGGCGGTCTGCGCCTCGTCGGCGAAGGTCAGGCCGGCGACGCCCTGCTGGCTGACGATCCGCGGGGTGCCCTCCAGCGTCATGCCGATGAAGCCGACCTTGACGCCCTGCACCTTGTGGATGGCGTACGGGGCCAGCAGCGGCTGTCCGGTCGCGGTCTTGAACGCGTTCGCGGAGAGGTACTGGAAACCGGCGCCCTCGTACGGGGTGCCGTCGACGCAGCCGTCGACCGGGTGGCAGCCGCCGTTCTGGATGCGCAGCAGCTCGTCGGCGCCCTCGTCGAACTCGTGGTTGCCGACGCTGGCGTAGTCGAGCCCGGCCAGCGAGAGCGCCTCGATCGTCGGCTCGTCGTGGAACGCGGCGGAGAGCAGCGGGGAGGCGCCGATCAGGTCGCCGGCCGCCACGGTGATCGTGTTCTGCTTCTTGGCGTGCTTGCGCAGCTCGGCGAGCTGGGTGGCGAGGTATTCCGCCCCGCCGGCGGGCTGCCCGGCGATGGTGCCGTTGGTGGTGCCGGACGGCGGTTCGAGGTTGCCGTGGAAGTCGTTGAGGGCGAGCAGCTTGACGGCGACCGGCTTCGGGCCGGCGTCCGCCTGGTCGGGGGTGGTCGTGACCGCGCCGAAGGCGGTCACGGCGAGCGCGGTCAGGCCGATGGCGGCCCGGCGCATCCCGGGGATGGACATGGAACTCCTCGTGGGAAGCCGGCGCGGGCACCCGGGTGACGGTCCACCCCGGGGGCGGGCCGCGCCGTCGACAGGTTCGGTCGCGGTGGCGACGGTGGCCGAGCGCCGCCGCGTCGCGGACAGCCTCTCATCGTCGCCCGCTCCGGTCGACCGGGACGGGGGGGCGCAGACCTGCGCAAACTCGCGGCCGGCGACCATCCGGACGGTCGTTTCCGACATGCCCGGCAGCGTGGGCGCCGGCCGGCGGAGGGGTGCCGCCGGCCCCGGGTGCCCGGGGCCGGCCGCCCGCCTCAGCAGTACGTGTAGCTGCCCTTGCTCCCCCACGAGCAGGAGTCGATCAGGGTGCCGGACGAGTTGCGCAGGGACGCCTTGTCCCCGGTGTTGTTCCAGATGTAGGCGCCCGAGCCCCAGTAGCGGTGGGTCGAGCTGTTGGTGCCCTTCCCGGTGTGCACGAAGACGCTGGCGCCCGGGGCCAGCCGGAAGTCGCCGGAGAACTTGTAGACGTGGTTGGACTGGTCGCGCAGCGTCCAGTACTTCAGGTTGACGGTGGTCGAGCGCCGGTTGGTCAGCCGGACGTACTCGGCGTTCAGGCTGGAGTTCGAGCGGTTGTCGGCGCCCGGCGAGTTGTAGTAGGCCTTGGTGATCTGGACGGCCGGGGTGGCGGCCTGGGCCGGGCCGGCGGTGGTCAGCGACACGCCCACCGTGACGGCGAGCGCCACCGCGAGACCGATCAGCCTTCTCCTCATGCGATTCCCCCACACAGACGGCCGGTCGTGGAGCCGGCGGATGAGCCGTGCCCGCGCACGGCCGGCCGAGGTTATCGATCTCCGGAGGTGATTGTGGACAGTTGAACGACCGCCACGGTGATTGCGCCCGCCCGGTTGATCCGATGCCGGCCGGCGGGACGTGCGCCGCTCGTCCGACCGACCGCCGGGGTCACCGGGCGGCGGTACGACGACCACCGCGCGTCCCGCCCCCGCCCGGCGTTCGGCGTCGGAGGCCGTCCGGTGCGGCGGTCAGCCCGGCACCTCGCGCCGGTCCGTGGTCAGCCCGGCCACTCGGGCCGGTCCGTGGTCAGCCCTGCGCCTCGGGCCGGTCCGTTCCGGCGAGCAGCGCCGCGACGGCCGCGGCGTCCCATGTCCCGGCGACCCCGGGCCGGGCCAGCAGGTAGCGGGCGATCCGGTCGGCGTCCCAGCCGTGCGACTCGCGCAGGCCACGGGCGATCATGTCGAGGTAGGCCGGGGCCGGGGCCCGCCACGGCACCTCGGACGCCGCCCACGGGGCGGTGAAGGTCAGCAGCGGGAGCCCGTCGAGCCGGCCGGGGCAGAGCAGGGTCTCGTACCGACCGGGGCCGAGGGTGGCCCTCCCGGTGGCGACGGCCTCGGCGATCAGGCCGGCGTCGGCGCCGGGTTCCCGGTACATCTCCTGGGCGGCCACGTCGGCGAACTGCCCGACGTCGAGCAGGTAGGCCCGGGCCGCCGCCTCGCCGGGGAGCGCCGGGTCGTAGAACGCCATCCCGCCGGTCCACGCCCGCGACTCGCCGGCGAAGTAGACGCCGCCGGGCAGCGACACCGGCACCGTACGCCTGGGGGGTCGCCGGTCCCGGCAGCCCGGATACGTCCGCCGCCCGCCGGGCGGGCAGCCTCCCGCCAGATAGAAGCCGAGCCGCGCGGCGTGCATGTTCGACCCGTACGCGACGTACCAGACCTCGCCCACCACGGCCGACCCGTTCCGGCGGTCAGAAGCCGCAGGTCATGCCGGCGGCGTGGCTGGCCTGCACCAGGTGCGTGACGCAACCGGTCCCGGTGACCTTGTGCAGCAGGAAACCGGTCGGCTCGACGACCCAGCCGAACTGGTCGTCGGCGCTGGTGGTGAGGGAGCTCTGCCGCCAGGTGCTCGGCGCGGTGGTGAGCACCGTGCCGGCGAAGGTCACGGTGACCGGGCGGTGGACGTGCCCGGCGACCACCCGGACCACGTGCGGGTGGCGGGCGACCACCTCGGCCAGCTCGTCGCCGTCGGTCAGCCCGATGTCGTCGAGGAACGGGATGCCGACCGGTGCCGGCGGGTGGTGCAGGCAGACCACGGCCGGCACCTCGGGTCGACCGGCCAGCACCCCGTCCAGCCAGCCGAGCTGGTCCTCACCGAGGCAGCCGGCGTCGCCCCCGCCCGGCATCAGGGAGTCGAGCACCACGACAGTCGCTTCCGGGTGGTCCACGTGGTAGTGCGCCGAGAAGCCGCCGCCGAGCCACGGCGTGCCCCCGAACGCGTCCAGCAGCGACTCCCGGTCGTCGTGGTTGCCGGCGACCAGGTGCACCGGCAGCGGGAACCGGCCGATGACCTCGCGCAGCGTCGCGTACTCGTCGGGGCGGCCACGGTCGACCAGGTCGCCGGTGATCACCACGCAGTCGGGCCGTGGGTTCAGCGCCAGCACCCGCCCCAGGGCGCGGTGCAGGCCGGCGGCCGGCTCGGCGGCGAGCACGCCGGTGGTCAGGTGCGGATCACTGAGCTGGGCGATGAGCATCGGTGCCTCCACTCGACCGGGACCCTCACGCTATCGCCGCGGGCCCCGGCGCGCGGCCCGCCCGTACCCACAGGCCCTGTCCACAGCCTGTGGATGGCACATGTGTACGAAAGCGTCGACGATCTTGATTCCCGCTGGTCCCGTGCCTGCCTGAGTACGCTTGATCGCGGGCCCGCCCGCCGGTCGCGGCCCTCCCTACCTGGAACGACGTGCCGAGTGGATCACGAGCGAGTCATCCGTGACGTCACGGTCCGCCTCCCCATGGCGTCGACCGTCGTCGAGGCGTGCCGGTGGACCGTCACCGCACTCGCCCGCCACGCGCCGGCCACCATCTCCGTCCTGCTGCCCGTCCATGACCGGCTCCGCTGCGTCGCGGCCACCGGCTCCTGGCAGGTCTTCTCCACCGTGCCGCCGAAGACCGGGATCGTGGGCCGGGTGTACGCCTCCGGCGAGACCGCCGTCGTGCCCGACGTCGCCGCCGACCCCGACTACATCCCGGTACGCCCCGACGTCACCGCCGAGGTGTGCGTACCGGTGCTGGACCCGGCGGGCCGGCCCATCGGGGTGCTGGACCTCCAGTGGTGCGGCCCGGCCGACCTCGGCCCGTGGCGCGACACCGCCGAGCGGCTGGCGGCCCGCCTCGGGGCCCGGATCGTGGCGCTCGGCGGGCCACCGCCGGAGAGCCGCAGCGAGAAGCTCCTGCGGCACGCCGCCGCGCTGACCTCCGCGTCGACGGAGTGGGACCTGTTCGCCGCCGCGATCGCCGCCGCCCGGGACGTGTCCACGCTCTCCGCGGCGGTACTGGTGCTCGCCGGCCCGGACGGGCCCCGCCTGGGTACGCCGCCGGCCACCCCCGGCGAGCTGGAGGCCCGGATCCGGGCGGAGCTGACCGAGGCGGACCCCGCCGCGCTGGACGGACTGGTGGCTCGCGCCCACTGCCACGGCGTGGGCTACACGCTCGGCGAGGCGGGACACCCGCCCGTGCCCGACCACCGGCCGCTGACCCGGGCCGGGGTGCGCACCCTGGTCGCCGTGCCCGTCGGCCGGCCCGACGACGGCGGGGTACTGCTGGTGGCCGACGAACGGCTGCTGCGCCCCGACCCGACCACGGTCAACCTGCTGGAGCTGCTCGCCGGCCAGGCGTGGAGCTGCCTCGACCGGCTGCGTACCCTCGCCCGACTGCGCGAGCAGGCCAACTCGGACCCGTTGACCGGGCTGCGGCACACGGGGCCGTTCGGCCAGCGGATCGCCGTAGCCACCCCCGGGCGTACCGCCCTGCTGGCGATCGACGTGGACGGCTTCAAGGCCGTCAACGACACGTACGGCCACCAGGCCGGCGACCGGGTGCTCGTCCGGCTGGCCCGGGCCCTGGAGGGGGCGCTGCGGCACGGCGACGAGCTCTACCGGATCGGCGGCGACGAGTTCGTGGCGGTGATCGAGGTGGGGCGCCCCGAGGAGGCGGTCCGGATCGCCGAGCGCCTGGCCGAGGCGGCGCGGCAGATCGGCCGCACGATCAGCGTCGGGGTGGCCCTTCCCCGCCCCGGCGAGTCACCCGAGGCCACGCTGCGCCGCGCCGACCAGGCGCTCTACGCGGTGAAACGTCACGGCCGCGACGGCGTACGCCTGGCCCCCGCCTGACCGCCCCCGTCCGGTCACCGTCGGCGGCGGGCGACGTTCACCGGCTTCTGCTCGTTCGTGGGCATCTCGACCCGGGCGACGCCGGCATGCCACCGGGTGTGCAGCGCGGTGTCCGCGATCCACGCCCCGCACCGGTGGCATACCTCGACGTCCTTGGGCCGCCGCCCCGCGGGCAGCAGTTCCCCGCCGGCGTTGTCGGTCCCCGTGAGCGGGTTGGCCTCGTTGTCGGCGAGCATCCAGAGCCGGTGCCAGGTGGTCTTGATGTCCTCCCGGGAGACGCCGAGCGCGAGCAGCAGCTCGGTCAGGTTCTCCCACTTCGGCGGCTTCCTGGCGGTGAAGATGCGGCTGATCGTGGAGGTCGACAGGCCGATGGAGGTGGTCCGGATGATCGTGCGGTAGGACGGGTTCCCCGCCTGCCGGTAGGTCAGCTTCAGCTGCCGGACGAGCTCGGTGAGGTGCGGGCTGCCGGTCTCGGAGCCTGGGACCTCACGCCCGGCGTTGTTCGTGTTCGTGGACATCGGCGGCGCGCCGTGGTCGCCGGTGCCGGACCCGCGTCCGGCACCGGCGCGCTTCGTCGGCGCTACACCCCCCACCGAGGGCCAGGCGCCCCGAGCAGCCAGGTGGAGACCCGGCCGGCGACGACGCCGGTCAGACAGACCGCCAGCGCGACCTCGGTCGGTGGCCGACCGGTCAGCAGCACCGCACCGGCGAGAACGGCGACCGCCGCGGTCACGAGTGCCGTGGGCAGCGGCCCGTGGACGCCGACGGTCCGGCGGGCCACCTCACCGGCCAGCAGGACGACCGCACCGGCCGTCAGCAGGGTCTCGTCCAGGGCGCGCCCCGACAGCAGCAGGGCCACCGCCGTGGCGATCACGATCACGATGACGATGACGCCGGGCCACCAGGCTCCCGGCTGGGGGGCCGGTCGCCGGGTTGCCGGGGGGCCGCACGAAACGGCCACCGGGCGGGGGTCGAGGGATGGTTGTTCGGTCATCCGGCTCGGAACTCCTTCGGTCGTGGCGGCCGTGCGGCCGCCGCCGAGTTGACCGGGGCGGGCGTCCACCCCGGCGGGTGGGGCGGAGGCAGCGCCTCCGCCCCGGTGGTGCTGGTCCGGGCCTCCCGGGGGAGTCGGTTGTTGCGCACAGCGCGGGCCCGCGACGCGGGCCCGCGTACCGCCCCTGGTTGCAGCCAGTGTCCGGCGGTACCCGACCATCATCGGGCACGGAACCGGCCCAACTGAAGCGCGTGAACCAAGCTGAAACGCCGGGACGGCCGCCGCCGGACGCCGTCGTCGTCAATGCGCGGAACCGGTGCGGAAAACCGTACGTACGTCCTGCGCGAACCCGTGACGCGATCGGAATTGTCGATCCCCGCCGAAAAACAGAAACCCCCCGCTGCAACGAGGGGTTTCCATTTGCGCTTCTCCCGAAATCCGGCCCGGACCAGCAGGCAGCAACTCGGAGGTTTTCCCGATGGAGAAAACCGGTAGCGCTGATCGGCCGACAGTGGCGGCCGAGTCGGCTACAGGTTTCCCGATCGGGCGGGATACCTCAACCCACGGAGCCGGACCTGCAACGGGATGAAACACATCGACGCACGAACATGAGGCTATGCCACACCCCTTCGGCTCTTCGTACCATTTGAGGCTTTTGAAGGTTGATCCACCAGCTCCGTCCGGAGAAAGTTTCATCCCAGCGTGATCACACGGCGACCGAGAGTCCGGCCGCCACTCGGTCGCCTCGACTCGGATGGCCCGAACAGCCCGAAACGGATCCCCCGAACGTAAGGCTTCACGGGGAGACGGCCCAGGATTATTCGACAGTCAGTTGACAGCCCGCCAGGAGCGTCGACGACCGGGAGTCAAAAGGACATTACCGGCAGGTAGCTCCACCTCGGGGCAACGGCCGATGCCGAACTGGCGACACCAGGAGCATCTGCAATCGATACCGGCGAATGCCGCTTTCTGAGCGCAAACGGCGGGCCGACCGACGCCCCCGAGGCGGGCGGCCGGGCGGGGGCGACCGACGGGGACCATCGACGGCCAACGATCGGTTCCGCCGGCCCGGGCTGGCCCGGGCCGGCAAAAAATCCTCCCGCCCCGGCGTGTCGGCGCTGCAACATCGGCTGCCACAGTGCGCGACAAGGCGCGCCGGCGCGGCGATTCGGGCAGCAACGCGCGCGACTGTCGGCATCACGACGCGGGCGCCGAGCGGCGGGCAGACCGACCGTGGAAATTCCACGATTGGAAATTGCACACTTCGAGATCGCAGTTGCCGGCGAACCATTCTCGGCGCCGTCCGGCGCTCTTTCCAGTCGGGCAGGGTGGCTCCGGACGGGGCGTGGGCACACCACACGGCAGAGCATCGTCGCACCGCGCCGGCAGGGCCTCGGCACGCCGCCGTGCGACGTGCCGGGGGCGGCTCAGCGGGGGGTGAGTTCCTTGGCCAGGAGTTCGGCTATCTGGGCCGTGTTCAGGGCGGCGCCCTTGCGGAGGTTGTCACCGGTGACGAAGAAGTCCAGAGCGCGGGGATCGTCGACGGCGCGGCGGATCCGGCCCACCCAGGAGGGATCGGTGCCGACCGCGTCGATCGGCATCGGGAACTCGCCCGAAGCCGGGTCGTCGACCAGGATCACCCCGGGCGCGTTCCGCAGCACCTCGCGGGCGCCCTCGGCGTCCACCTCGGTGGCGAAGACCGCGTGCACCGCGACGGAGTGGCCGGTCACCACCGGCACCCGTACGCAGGTGGCGGAGACCTTCAGGTCGGGCAGCCCGAGGATCTTGCGCGACTCGTTGCGCAGCTTCATCTCCTCGGACGACCATCCCGCGTCGGCCAGGGAACCCGCCCAGGGCACCACGTTGAGCGCCAGCGGCGCGGGGAACGGGCCCACGTCGTCACCGACCGCCTGTCGTACGTCGCCGGGGCGGGAGCCGAGCACCCGGTCCCCCGCGATCTTGGCGAGCTGGGCGTGCAGGGTGTCCACGCCGCTCTGGCCGGCGCCGGAGGCCGCCTGGTAGGAGGCGAGCACGAGTTCGCGCAGCCCGTACTCGCGGTGTAGCGGGGCGATCGCGATGATCATCGCCAGCGTGGTGCAGTTGGCGTTGGCGATGATCCCCTTCGGCCGGTTGCGTACCTGCTCGGGGTTGATCTCCGGCACCACCAGCGGGACGTCGCGGTCCATCCGGAAGGCGCCGGAGTTGTCCACCGCGACGGCCCCGCGGCCGACCGCGATCGGGGCCCACCGCGCGGAGACCTCGTCCGGTACGTCGAACATCGCCACGTCGACGCCGTCGAACGCCTCCGGGGTCAGCGCCTGGACGGTCAGCTCCTCGCCCCGGCACCGCACCCGCCGCCCGACCGAGCGCGCGGAGGCGAGCAGCCGGATCTCGCCCCAGACGTTCTTGCGGCCGCTGAGCAGCTCGCACATCACCGTGCCGACGGCACCGGTCGCCCCGACCACGGCCAGGGTGGGCAGCGGCGACACGGTGGCTACCGTCCCGTCCCCGCGTAGACGACGGCCTCGGTGTCGCCGCCGAGGTCGAAGGCCTCGTGGATGGCGCGTACGGCGGCGTCCAGGTCGGTGTCGCGGCAGACCACGGAGACCCGGATCTCCGAGGTGGAGATCATCTCGATGTTCACCCCGGCCGCGCCGAGGGCGGCGAAGAAGCCGGCCGCGACGCCGGGGTGCGAGCGCATGCCCGCCCCGATCAGCGAGACCTTGCCGACGTGGTCGTCGTAGAGCAGGCCCTTGAACTTGACCGACTCCTGGATCTTGCTCAGGGCGGCCATGGCCGTCGGGCCGTCGGCCTTGGGCAGCGTGAAGGAGATGTCCGTGCGGCCCGTGCCCTCGGTGGAGACGTTCTGCACGATCATGTCGAGGTTGATCTCGGCGCCGGCCACGGTGTCGAAGATCCGCGCGGCGGCGCCCGGCTCGTCGGGCACCCCCACGATCGTGATCTTGGCTTCGCTGCGGTCGTGCGCGACCCCGGTGATCAGTGCCTGCTCCACGGGAAGGTCCTCCATCGATCCGGTGACCATCGTGCCGGTGTTGGTCGAGTATGACGAACGGACGTGGATCGGCAACCCCGCCCGGCGGGCGTACTCCACGCTGCGCAGGTGCAGGATCTTGGCGCCGCAGGCGGCCAGCTCCAGCATCTCCTCGTAGGTGATCTGGGTGATGTGCCGCGCGTTCGGCACGATCCGCGGGTCGGCGGTGAAGACGCCGTCCACGTCGGTGTAGATCTCGCAGACGTCCGCGTGCAGCGCGGCGGCGAGCGCCACGGCGGTGGTGTCGGAGCCGCCCCGGCCCAGCGTCGTGACGTCCTTGGTGTCCTGCGAGACGCCCTGGAAGCCGGCGACGATGACCACCGCGCCCTCGTCGAGCGCGCCCTTGAGCCGCCCCGGCGTGACGTCGATGATCCGCGCCCGGCCGTGCACCGAGGTGGTGATCACGCCGGCCTGCGAGCCGGTGAACGAGCGGGCCTCGTACCCCAGGTTGTGGATGGCCATGGCGAGCAGCGCCATGGAGATCCGCTCCCCGGCGGTGAGCAGCATGTCCAGCTCGCGGCCCGGCGGCAGCGGGCTGACCTGGTTGGCCAGGTCGAGCAGCTCGTCGGTCGTGTCCCCCATGGCGGAGACCACCACGACGACGTCGTCGCCGGCCTTGCGGGCGGCGACGATGCGCTCGGCCACCCGCTTGATCCGCTCCGCGTTGGCGACGGAGGACCCGCCGTACTTCTGCACCACGAGTGCCACGACGGTGCGCTCCCTCCCAGCGACGACCCTGAGCGTGCCGACGCCGCCGGATCTCAGCCGGCGGCGCGTGTCAGACGCACCCAGGGTATCGGTCGGGCGACTCGGCCGGGTCAGGTGATCCCACGATCCGGCCCGGCGGCCCGTGGCGGGGTGGTGCGCGACACGCCGGGGCGCCGCGCGTGGCAGGGCCCCCGCGCGTCGTTTCCGGGCCGCAGAATGGCCCCGTGCACGCCCACCTCCGCCCGGCCGGCCCTCCCGCGAAGCCCGCGCGCCCGCCGGTGCGCCCGGCCCGACGCCTGGCCGGTCCGCTCGCGCTCGCCCTGCCCGCGCTCCTCGTCGCCTGCACCGCCGACGAACCGGCCACCCGGCCCACACCCACCTCGACACCGATGCCGGCGGGGGTGGACGCGGCACGCGACGAACTGGCGGCGCTGGCGGCCGCCGCGCAGGATCGGCACCTGGTCGCCAGCTACACGCTGCGCGCCCCGGAGTCCCCGGACCGGACGATCCTGGTGACCAGCGCCAACGACGGGAGTTGGCGGGTCGATGTGCCGGGCGGTGCGCTCGGCGGGACCGCCGACGTCTCGTTCGCCGCCACCGCCGACGGGCTGTTCCAGTGCGCCCTGCCGTCCGCCGCCCGGCCCGAGCCGGCGGCCTGCGTACGCCTCGGCGACCGGGACGAGGCCGTGCCCCGCCGGCTCGACCCCCGGGTGCAGCACCCGTTCACCGACTGGCTGGACGTGCTGACCGACCGGCGGGCCCCGCTGGCCGTCTCCCCCGCCGAGCCGCCACCCGGCGCGTCCGGCGCCTGCTACTCGGTCGAGACCACCTCGGCGTCGATCAACGCGCCGCTGGACGTGGGGATCTACTGCTACGACGCCGACGGCACGCCCACGGCGGTACGCACCGCGTCCGGCACGCTGATCCTCGCCGGGACGCCCGCGCCCGCCCCGGCCACCGTGCAGCTGGCCGGGCCGGTGGTCGACGCCGAGCCGCTCGGCACGGCGGCCCCCGATCCGACCGCGGAGGCGACCACGAGCCCGAGCGCGGGAACGCCGTGACCGCCCGCGACGTTACGGGTGCCGTTCGCCACATTCGGACATCCCGCCCTTAAGAGCTGAATCGCCCTTACGGGACACTTACCCCATGGCCGACCTCACCCCGCTGCTCGCGTTCCGCTGGAGCCCTCGGTCCTTCGACCCGGTGGCGGAGCTGTCCCGCGAGGACGCGTCCGCGCTGCTGGAGGCGGCCCGCTGGGCGCCCTCGGCCGGCAACGCCCAACCGTGGCGGTTCGCGCTCGGGCACCGCGACGACGAGACGTTCAAGCGGATCCTGGTCAACCTGCCGGAGGCCGACCAGCGGTGGGCGCAGCGCGCCGCCGCCCTGCTGCTCGGCGCGCACCGGGCCGGATCCGCCGGGCACGCGTACGACCTGGGCCAGGCCGTCGCCCACCTCACCGTGCAGGCCACCGCGCTCGGCCTGCACGTACGCCAACTGCACGACCTCGACCACGCCGGCCTGGCCGCCGACCTCGACCTGCCGGCGGACGTACGACCGCACGTGGTGGCGGCCGTCGGGCAGCTCGGCGACCCGCTCAGCCTCCCCGCCGACCTGCTGCGCTCGGAGACCGGCCTGCGCCGCCGGCTCCCCCTGGCCGAACTCCTGCTGACCAGCCAGGCTGCGAAGTGCGTCTCATAGTCCGGACCCGCCTTCCCGCACCCCGGCCCGCCACGTAGGGTTACCTGGTCATGTGGCGGGCGTACCTTCTCCTTGGTCGCCGCGACGAGGCCTGAAGGCCGGCACCTCGTCGCGGAGTCGAACCGCGCCGTCCAGCACATCCGAAACTTCCCATCGGCAACCGCCCGGGCACCGTCGCCCGGCACCTGGCCGACACCTTCCGATTGCTGACGCCACATGTTCCAGGGAGCACTCCGTCATGGCTCAACCCATCGCCGACGCTGAGACCGATCCGATCGCCCGGCAGCGCCCCAGCCGGATGCCGTACCACCGCTACCAGCCGTACCACCAGCAGTTCCGGCTCGACCTGCCCGACCGCACCTGGCCGACCCGGCACGTCGAGGCCGCGCCGCGCTGGTGTGCGGTGGACCTGCGCGACGGCAACCAGGCGCTGATCGACCCGATGTCGCCGGAGCGCAAGCGCCGGATGTTCCAGCTGCTCGTGCAGATGGGCTACAAGGAGATCGAGGTCGGCTTCCCCTCGGCCAGCCAGACGGACTACGACTTCGTCCGCCAGCTCATCGAGCAGGACCTGATCCCGGAGGACGTCACGATCCAGGTGCTCACCCAGTGCCGGGAGCACCTGATCGACCGCACCTTCGAGTCGCTGCGCGGCGCGCGGCGGGCCATCGTGCACTTCTACAACTCGACCTCCACGCTCCAGCGGCGGGTGGTCTTCGGGCTGGACCGCGACGGCATCGCCGACATCGCCACGCAGGGCGCGCGGCTCTGCCGCAAGTACGCGGAGATCCACACCCCGGACACGGACATCCACTACGAGTACTCGCCCGAGTCCTACACGGGCACCGAGCTGGAGTACGCGCTGGAGGTCTGCGCCAAGGTCATCGAGGTCATCGACCCGACCCCGGACCGCAAGCTGATCGTCAACCTGCCGGCCACCGTCGAGATGGCCATGCCGAACGTCTACGCCGACTCGATCGAGTGGATGCACCGGCACCTGCCCCGCCGCGACAGCCTGGTGCTGAGCCTGCACCCGCACAACGACCGGGGGACGGGCGTCGCCGCCGCCGAGCTGGGGCTGCTGGCCGGCGCCGACCGGGTCGAGGGCTGCCTGTTCGGCAACGGCGAGCGCACCGGCAACGTCGACCTGGTGACGCTGGGGCTGAACCTCTTCTCCCAGGGCGTCGACCCGATGATCGACTTCTCGAACATCGACGAGGTGCGGCGCGCCGTCGAGTACTGCAACCAGCTCCCGGTGCACGAGCGCCACCCGTACGCGGGCGACCTCGTCTACACCGCCTTCTCCGGCTCCCACCAGGACGCGATCAAGAAGGGCTTCGACGCGCTCGCCAAGGACGCGGCGGCGGCCGGCGTGCCGATCGACGAGCACACCTGGGCGGTGCCCTACCTGCCGGTCGACCCGAAGGACCTGGGCCGCACCTACGAGGCCGTCATCCGGGTCAACTCGCAGTCCGGCAAGGGCGGCGTCGCGTACATCATGAAGTCCGAGCACCAGCTCGACCTGCCGCGCCGGCTCCAGATCGAGTTCTCCGGCGTGGTCCAGCAGGTCACCGACCACGACGGCGGCGAGGTGGACCCGGGCACCATGTGGGAGATCTTCGCCACGCACTACCTGATCGACCACCAGGTCGACCCGGCGCTCGCCCTGGACGGCTACGCCATCGGCACCGCCGAGGGCAAGGTCGAGATCGAGGCCCGCGTCGGCCTGGGCGGGGAACCCCGCTCGCTGACCGCCGTCGGCAACGGCCCGATCGACGCGTACGTCAACGCGCTCCAGTCGGTGGGCGTGGCGGTACGGGTGCTCGACTACCACGAGCACGCGCTCTCCTCCGGCGGGGACGCGCAGGCCGCCGCGTACGTGGAGTGCGAGGTCGACGGTCGTACGGTCTGGGGCGTCGGCACCGACGCCAACATCGTCACCGCCTCCGTGAAGGCCGTGACGAGCGCCGTCAACCGCGCCCGCGCCTGACGGGTGGGTGGGGCCGCCCGTCGACGGGCGGCCCCGCCTCACCTGCGGGGTGGGCGGTGGATGAGCAGGGCGGCCATCGCCGCGCCGGCCAGCAGCAGGCCGGCGCACCAGAGCATCGCGCCCCGGTACGCGCCGGTCAGCGCGGCCGGCTGCGCGTAGCCGGAGCCGGAGAGCCCGACCAGCAGCGGGAGCGCGGCCACCGCCAGCAGACCGCCCGCCCGGGAGGCCGCGTTGTTGAAGCCGCTCGCCACGCCGGCGAACCGGTCGTCGACAGCGGCCAGTACGGAGGCGGTCAGCGGCGCCACCACCAGCGTCAGCCCGATCCCGAAGAGCACCACCCCTGGCAGCACGTCCCGCCAGTACGACGCGTCGGGGCCGACGCCGCGCAGCAGCACCAGCCCCGCGGCGGCGACCACCGGCCCGACGGTCAGCGGCAGCCGCGGCCCGATCCGCGCCGACAGCGCGCCCGCCCGCGCCGAGCCGAGCAGCAGCAGCACCGTCATCGGCAGCAGCGCGACCCCGGTGAGCAGCGCCGACCAGCCGACCACGTTCTGCAGGTAGACGGCGAGAAAGAACGTGAAGCCGCCGAGCGCCGCGTAGACGAGCACGGTGAAGACGTTCAGCACCGAGAAGAGCCGGCTGCCGAACAGGCCGGTGGGCAGCATCGCGCCGTCCCCCCGGCGCCGCTCGACAAGCACGAAGGCCACCGCGCCGACCACGCCCGCCAGCACGGCGACGAGCACCGGCACCGAGTCGAGTCCCCGGACGGGGGCGTCGATCAGCGCGTACGTGACGCCGGCCAGGGCGAGCGCGCCGAGCAGCGCGCCGGCCACGTCGAACCGGCGGCGGTGACGTCCCGGCCCCCCGGTGCGGGACGCGGCCTCGTCCCGGCTCTCCGGCACCCAACGCAGCGCCGCCAGCACCACGAGCACGGCCAGCGGCAGGTTGAGGAAGAAGATCCACCGCCAGGAGAGCGCGTCGACCAGCCAGCCGCCGAGGAAGGGGCCGAGCGCGGTGGAGACGCCGGAGAGCCCCGACCAGGCGCCGATGGCGCGGCCCCGGTCGTCCGGGTGGAAGCTGGCCTGGAGCACCGACAGCGAGCCGGGGGTGAGCAGCGCGCCCCCGGCGCCCTGGAGGAACCGGGCCGCGATCAGCCACTCGGTGCCCTGGGCCAGTCCGCAGAGCAGCGACGCGAGGGTGAACCAGACCACCCCGAGCAGGAAGACCCGCCGCCGCCCGAAGCGGTCGCCGAGGGCGCCGCCGAGCAGGACGAAGGCGGCCAGCATCAGCAGGTACCCGTTGACCGTCCACTGGAGGCCGGCGACGGTCGCGTCCAGGTCCGCGCCGAGGCGCGGCAGCGCCACGTTGACCACGGTGGTGTCGAGGAAGACCATGCCGGAGGCGAGGACGGCGGCGAGCAGGGTGCCCCGTCCGTGCGCGGTGCCCAGCCGGAGCGCGGGCGTGGTTTCGGTCATGGCGTCCAATCTGCCCCGCACGATATGAGAGACGCCACGAATCGCCGAAAGCGGGCCCGGGTACTGTGCGGGATCGCCGGGAGCCCGCAAGCTGGAGAGGTGTCGTCTGTGCGTACCAGATCAGGACCGCGCGCCGCAGTGACGGCCGCGCTCGCCGCGGCGCTGGCGCTCGGCGCGGCCGGTTGTGTCGCCGTCGACGAGCCGGACGTCGCGCCGAGCAGCGGCGGCAGCGGCGGCAACGCCGCGCAGAAGCTGACCCAGCTCACCGTGGCCACCGCCGGGTCGATGAAGGGCTACAGCCGCAGCCGCTTCCCGCACTGGCGGGACACCGGCAAGAACTGCGACGTACGCGACAGCGTGCTGAAACGCGACGGGGAGGACATCAAGCTCTCCGGCTGCAACGTGGTCGGCGGCCGCTGGGAGAGCGTCTACGACGACCGCGCCTTCACCGACCCGTCCGACGTGGACATCGACCACACCGTGCCGCTGGCGAACGCGTGGCGCTCGGGCGCCGACGAGTGGGACGACGCGAAGCGTGGCGAGTTCGCCAACGACCTGGACCGGCCGCAGCTCATCGCGGTTTCCGCGTCCTCCAACCGGGCAAAGGGTGACCAGGACCCGTCCCAGTGGAAGCCGGCGAACCGGTCGTTCTGGTGCCAGTACGCCGACAACTGGGTGACGGTCAAGCACCACTGGCGGCTGACGGTGACCAGTGCCGAGAAGGCCGCCCTGACCGACATGCTGGAGGGCTGCACATGGGCGAGCAAGCCGTGACCGGAGCCGGGGCGACGCCCGCCCCGGAGCAGACGCCGGACGCCACCGGGGAGGACGCGGCGGCGGCCACCGGCAGCGCGTCGCCCGGGCCGACCACGGCCGGCATGACGGCGGACGGCGCGGCCGGCACGACCACCGGCGTGCCAGGGGCCGGGATGGCCGCCGACGCCGAGGGCACGTCGACCGCCGCGCAAGAGCGTACGGCCGACGTGGTGCCCGGCCCAGGCGGGGTGATGACCGACGAGGTCGGGGTGGTCACCGGCGAACTGACCCTGCGCACCGCGTACGCCGACGGCCAGGTGACGCTGACGGTGCAGTACCGGGACGCCGACGAGTGGTACAGGGTCACCGGCGGCGCGGTCGCGCTGGCCGACCCGGCCGGGCTGGACGCGGTGCACGGCATCGCGGTCGCGCTCCTGCACCGCCCGGAGGGCTGACCCGCCGACCGACCGGACGCGGCCCCTCGACGGGGGCCGCGTCCGCGACGCGGATCAGACGTACGAGCCGGGCTCGTTGGGGGCGGAGACGGTGTGCGGCTCCTCGCCCTCGCCGACCGGGCGGGTGAGCTGCACGCTGACCTTGTGCGGGCGCAGCTCCCCGCTGGCGATCCGCTCGGCGAAGTGGCAGGCGACCCGGCTACCGCCGACGTCCCGCAGCGCGGGCCGCTCGTCGGCGCAGCGGGTCGGCTGCGCCCACGGGCAGCGGGTGTGGAACCGGCAGCCCGCCGGCGGGTTGGCCGGCGAGGGCAGGTCGCCGGCGAGCAGGATGCGCTCGCGGCGGTCCTCCACGTCCGGGTCCGGCACCGGCACGGCCGACATCAGCGCCCGCGTGTACGGGTGCATCGGCTCCGTGTAGAGCCGGTCGCTCGGCGCCTCCTCGACCAGCGCGCCCAGGTACATCACGCCGACGGTGTCGGAAATGTGCCGGACCACCGCGAGGTCGTGCGCGATCACCAGGTAGGTCAGGCCGAGGGTGTCCTGGAGGTCGTCGAGGAGGTTCACCACCTGGGCCTGGATCGACACGTCGAGCGCGGAGACCGGCTCGTCGGCGACGATCAGGTCGGGCCCGAGCACCAGCGCCCGGGCGATGCCGATGCGCTGCCGCTGGCCGCCGGAGAACTCGTGCGGATAGCGGGAGAGCGCCCAGCGGGGCAGGCCGACCTTGTCCAGGGTCTCGCCGATGACCCGGCGCCGCTCGTCCCGGTTGCCGCCGATGCCGTGGGCCTGGAGGCCCTCGGTGAGGATCGACTCGACGTTCTGCCGGGGGTCCAGGCTCGACATCGGGTCCTGGAAGATCATCTGCATCCGGCGGCGCATCGACCGCAGCTTGCCCGCCGGCAGCTTCGTCAGCTCGACACCGTCGAACCGGACCTCGCCGCCGGTGGGCGGGGTGAGCTGGAGCAGCGCCCGCCCCAGCGTCGACTTGCCGCAGCCGGACTCGCCGACCAGGCCGTACGTCTTGCCGCGCGGGATGCTGAGGTCGACGCCGTCGACGGCCTTCACGTGGCCGACCGTCCGGTCGAAGACCACCCCCCGGCGGATCGGGAAGTGCACCTTCAGGTCGCGGACCTCGACGAGGAATTCGCTCTCGGTCACGGCTTCTCCTCCTCGCGCGGGGCGGGCACCTGGCCCGCGGTCGCCTCCGCCGGGGCGGTGCTGGCGGCGGCCGGCACCTCCGCAGACGCAGTGCTGCTGCTGGCGGCGGCCGGCCGGGGCGCGGTGCCGGGCACCGGCGCCGGGTTGACGCAACGGTAGCTGCGGCCGTCGTGGGCGAGCACCAACGCGGGCGGCTCCCCCACGCACTCGTCGACCCGCCGGGTGCAGCGCGGCGCGAAGGCGCAGCCGTCCGGCCAGGGCAGCAGGTCGCGGACCGAGCCCGGGATCGGGTTCAGCCGCTCGCCGCGCCCAGCGTCCAGGCGCGGCACCGAGCCGAGCAGCCCCACGGTGTACGGGTGCCGGGGCTCGCGGAACAGCGGGCGACGGCGGGCCGTCTCCACCACCCGGCCGCCGTAGAGCACGTTGATGGAGTCGCACATGCCGGCGACCACGCCCAGGTCGTGCGTGATCATCACGAGGGCGGTGCCGGACTCCCGGACCAGCTCCTTGAGCAGCTCCAGGATCTGCGCCTGGATGGTCACGTCCAGCGCCGTGGTCGGCTCGTCGGCGATCAGCAGCCGGGGCTGGCAGGCCACCGCCATCGCGATCAGGGCGCGCTGACGCATGCCGCCGGAGAGCTGGTGCGGGTACTCCTTCAGCCGCCGCTTCGGGTCGGGGATGCCGACCCGGTCGAGCAGCGACGCGGCCTCCTTCTCGGCCGCCGCGCCCTTCATCCCCCGGTGCCGGGTGAGCACCTCGGTCACCTGCAACCCGATCGGGATCACCGGGTTCAGCGACGAGAGCGGGTCCTGGAAGATCATCGCGACGTCGCGGCCCCGGATGTCCCGCCGGGAGCGGTCGTCGAGCTGGAGGAGGTCCGTGCCGTCGAAGACCGCCTTGCCGCCGACGCGCAGGCCCGGCTGCTTGGGCAGCAGACCCATGATCGCCAGCGAGGTGACGCTCTTGCCGCAGCCGGACTCGCCGACCAGGCCGACCACCTCGCCCGCGTCGACGGAGAAGGAGACCCCGTCGACGGCGTGCACGGCGCGCTGACCGCGCCGGGCGAAGGTGACGGAGAGATCTTCGACATCAAGCAGAGCCATGTCGGGCCCGCCTTTCGTTCGCGACTGCGGGGCTCGCAAGCTCACTCCTCGCGCTCACCGTGCTGGCCTTTTCGTTCGCGACTGCGGGGCTCGCAAGCTCACTCCTCGCGCTCACCGGCCCCTACTTCCGCAGCTTCGGGTCGAGTGCCTCGCGCATCGCCTCGCCGAGCAGGGTGAAGCCCAGCGCGGTGACGATGATGGCGAGGGCGGGCAGGATCGCCAGCCGGGGCGCGGAGTCGAGGTACTGCTGCGCGTCGGCGAGCATCACACCCCACTCGGGGATGGAGGCGTCGTTGTTGCCGAGCCCGAGGAAGGAGAGCGCCGCGGCCTCGATGATCGCGGTGGCCAGGGTGAGGGTGGCCTGCACGATGACCGGGGCGAGCGAGTTCGGCACCACGTGGGTCAGCGCGATCTTCGGCTTCTTCACGCCCAGCGAGACGGCGGCCAGGACGTAGTCGCTGTTGGCCTGGGAGATCATCGAGCCGCGCAGCAGCCGGGCGAAGACCGGCACCGACACCACGCCGACCGCGATCATGACCGTGGTCAGCCCGGCGCCGAGCAGGGCGGCGATGCTGATCGCCAGCAGCAGGCTCGGCATGGCCAGCAGCATGTCGACGAAGCGCATCAGCACGTTGTCGACGGCCCGGCCCCACCGGCCGCCGAGGCCGGCGGCGGCGCCGGCGATCCCGCCGATCAGCGAGCCGACCGCGAGGCCGATCAGGGTGGAGACCACGCCGACCAGCAGGGTCTGCCGGGCGCCGACGATCATGCGGCTGAACTCGTCGCGACCGATGTGGTCGACGCCGAACCAGTTCTCGCCCCGGAAACCGGGGAAGTCGCCGAGGCGGATCTCGCTCTTCCAGAGCTGGGCGTCGGGGGCGTACGGGACGAAGAACGGCCCGAGGATGGCGACCAGCAGGAACAGGCTCAGGATCACCGCGCCGACGATCGCCGCCGGGTTGCGCCGCAGCCGGCGGAACGCCTCCTTCCAGAGGCTGACGCCGCGCTCGTCCTCCCGGGCCGCCAGCTCGGCGAGCCGGTCGATCTTTTCCTTCTTGGTGCCGCCGGTGATCGTCATCGGACCCTCACCCTCGGGTCGATCAGGCTGTAGGAGAGGTCGACCAGGAGGTTCACCAGCACGTACACCACCGCGATGATCAGGATGAAGCCCATCAGCACGGGATAGTCACGTTGGCTGATCGCCTCGTAGATGAAGGCCCCGATGCCGCTGAAGGCGAAGACGGTCTCGGTCAGCACCGCGCCGGAGAGCAGGCCGCCGGTGAGCAGGCCGATCGAGGTGACCACCGGCAGCATGGAGTTGCGCAGCACGTGCCGGCGCCGGACCGTGCTCTCGGTCAGGCCCTTCGCCTCGGCGGTGCGTACGAAGTCCTCGTTGAGCACCTCCAGCACGCTGGCGCGGGTGATCCGGACGATGATCGCCAGGGGGATGCTGGCCAGCGCGACGGCCGGCAGCACCAGGTGCCAGAGCGCATCGGCGGCGGCGTCCCACTCCCGGGTCATGATCCCGTCGAGGACGAAGAAGTTGGTGATCCGCGTCGCCCCGAGCGTCGGGTCCTGCCGGCCGCTCGCCGGGAACCAGCCGAGATTCTCCGCGAAGATCGCCTTGAGCACGTACGCGAGGAAGAAGACGGGGATGCAGATGCCGATCAGGGAGCCGCCGACCGAGAGGTGGTCCAGCATCCGGCCGCGGCGGCGGGCCGCCAGGTAGCCCAGCGGGATGCCCACGCCGACCGCGATCAGCATCGCCGTGACGGAGAGCTCGACCGTGCCGGGGAAGCGCTCGACGAACTCGGTGACGACGGTCCGCTTGGTGGAGGTCGAGGTGCCCAGGTCGAGGCGGATCAGCCGCCGCACGAACCGGCCGTACTGCACCAGGATCGGCTCGTCGAGGCCCATGTTGCGTCGGATCTGGGCGCGCATCTCGGGCGTCCCACGCTCACCGAGGATGGCGGTCTCGGGACCGCCGGGCAGTCGGCGGAGCCAGATGAACAGCAGGAGGGAGAGCCCGAACAGCGTGGGTATCAGCTGAAGCAGGCGTCTGACGATGAACCGGAACACGGCGGCCTCGAAAGGGGTACGGAGGGTCGTGGGCGGGCGCTGCCGAAACAGCGCCCGCCCACGACTCGGAGCGTCAGATCAGGACTTGAACTCGGCGGTGGAGAACCGCTCGTCGGTGAGCGGGCTCGCCTTGACCCCGGTCACGTCCTTGCCGAACACGATCGCCGGCGGCGAGTGCGACACCGGGACGCCGGGCAGGAAGTCCATGATGGCCTTGTTCAGGGCCTTGTACTTCTCGGTCCGGGCCGCCGCGTCGGCGGTGGTGTCCGCGTCCTTGAACTGGTCGAACAGGGCCTTGTTGGTGAAGCCCCACTCGGCCTTCGGCCGGTCGAACATGGTGCCGATGAAGTTGTACGCGTCGCCGTAGTCACCGGTCCAGCCGAGGAAGTGCAGGTCGTGCTTGGCGCCCGAGGTGGTGGCGTTCAGGTAGTCCGGGCTCCACTTGAGCGGGATGGCCTGGACGTTGATGCCGACCGCCTTGAGGTCCGCCGAGAGCAGCTCGAAGATGTCCTTCGGGTTCGGCATGTACGGCCGGGTGACCTCGGTCGGGTAGTGGAACCGCAGGGTCAGGTTCGTCGCGCCGGCCTCGGCCAGCAGCGCCTTCGCCTTCGCCGGGTCGTAGTTGTACTTGGTGACGTCGCCGTTCCAGCCCTCGACGGTCTCCGGCATGAAGTTGTCGGCGACCTTGGCGCCCGGGGGCAGCTTCGAGTCGACGAGGGCCTGCCGGTTCAGCGCGTGGGCGATGGCCTGGCGGACCTTCAGGTCGGCGAGCTTCGGGTTCCCCTTCTGGTTGATGCCCAGGTAGAGGATGTTGAACGCCGGGCGGGTCAGGACGTTGAAGCCCTCACCCTTCAGCGGCTCGACGTCGGCCGGGCCGACCAGGTCGTACCCCTGGATGTCGCCGGAGCGCAGCGCCTGCTTGCGCGCGTTCTCGTCGGAGATCGTCTTGTAGATGAGGGTCTTCAGCTTCGCCTTGGTGCCGGCGTAGTCCTCGTTGCGCTCGATGGTGAGCGTCTTGTTGGCGACGTCCCAGGACTTGAACTTGAACGGGCCGGTGCCGGTCGGGTGCGCCGTGGCGTAGGCCGGGTACTTGATGTCCTCGGCGGTGCCGCCCACGTTGCTGGCGTCGTACTTCTCCAGCGCGGTCGGGCTGTGCATCGAGAACGAGGGCAGCATCAGCGCGGCCGGGATCTTGCTGGAGACCCGGGTGAAGGCCAGGTCGACGGTCGTGGCGTCCTTGGCGGTGCAGGACTTGAAGAGGCTCGGCGGCAGGTCCGCGCTCTCGTTCTTGGCGAAGCCGCCCATGACGTCCTGCCAGTACGGGGTCACGTCCGGGCTCTGCATGAGGCCCTTGGCGTTGTACCAGCGGTCGAAGTTCTTGCAGACCGCCTCGGCGTTGAATTCGGTGCCGTCGTGGAACTTCACGCCGGAGCGCAGCTTGAAGGTCCACGTGGTGCCGGCGGCGTCCGGGGTCCAGGTCTCGGCCAGACCGGGGGTGACCTTGGTGCCACCCTCCTCCGGGCGGACCAGCGTCTCGAAGACCTGACGCGCCACGCGCAGCGACTCACCGTCGCTGGCGAAGCTCGGGTCGAGCACCTTCGGATCTCCGGCTACGCCGAAGACGAGGGTGTCCTTCTTGCTACCGCCGGAACTGTCATCGCGGTCGCTCTCGGCGCAGCCTGCTACCGCGAGGGCCGCGACCGCGACGGCCGCGAGGGCGACCTTCGGCCTGGATGCACGCATGGGTGCTTCACCTCGTCCTTGGGGTTACGGACAATCGTGGTGACAGGGGTCACCGATCGCCGTGACCTTAGCCGCCGTTCGGACCGGCGGGAAACCGTCGCGGAACCGGTTGGTACCGGATCGTGTCTTAACCGATGCGCACCGCCTCAGCGGCCGTTCCGGACCGCCAGCAAAGGGGCGCTATGTCCGGGTTGACCGATGCCGATTTGTTACATCGATCGTCGCCCGCATCGCTGCGATGTCAGACCCCACAGTGGATCCGACAGTGCCCGTACGACGATGGTCGGCACCCCGATCGGGTGCCGACCATCGCGGAAACGTCAGACGGCGCGCCGGCCCTCGAAGGCGCGGCCGAGCGTGATCTCGTCGGCGTACTCCAGGTCGCCGCCGACCGGCAGGCCGCTCGCCAACCGGGTCACCGAGATGCCCATGGGCTTGACCATCAACGCCAGGTACGTCGCGGTCGCCTCGCCCTCGGTGTTCGGGTCCGTGGCCAGGATCAGCTCCCGCACGGTCCCGTCGCTGAGCCGGGTCATCAGCTCACGGATGCGTAGATTGTCCGGCCCGATCCCCTCCAGCGGATTGATCGCCCCGCCGAGCACGTGGTAGCGGCCCCGGAACTCGCCGGTCCGCTCGATCGCGACCACGTCCTTCGGCTCCTCGACCACGCAGAGCACCTCGTCCGTGCGGCGCGGGTCGCGGCAGATCCGGCACCGGTCGGACTCGGCCACGTTGTAGCAACTGGTGCAGAACCGCACCAGCTCCTTGACCTTGCGCAACGCCCCGGCCAGCCGGTTGACGTCGGCCGGGTCGGCGGACAGGACGTGGAAGGCGATCCGCTGGGCGCTCTTCGGGCCCACGCCCGGCAGCCGCCCCAGCTCGTCGATCAGGTCCTGGATGGCGCCCTCGTACATCTGCCGCTCAGAAACCGGGCAGGCCGAGGCCGCCCATGCCGCCGGTGACCGGGCCCATCTTCTTCTCGGTCAGCTCCCGCGCCGCCTCGGCGGCGTTGTGCATGGCCGCGACGACGAGGTCCTCCAGGGTCTCCACGTCCTCCGGGTCCACCGCCTTCGGGTCGATCTTGATCGACTTGAGCTCGCCGGTGCCGGCGACGGTCGCGGTGACCAGGCCCCCACCGGCGGTGCCGGTCAGCTCCGCCTCGGCGAGCTCGGCCTGCGCCTTGGCGATCTGCTGCTGCATCTTCTGCGCCTGCTTCAGCATTTGCTGCATGTTCGGCTGTCCACCTGGGCGCACGGATGGCTCCTTCTCGCACTCGTCTGCTCGGCCGCCGCTCAGCCTATCGGCTGTGAGCAGCCTCGCCCCGCCCGGTGCTTCCCTCCCGCCGGGTCCGGGCGCACGATCACGGAACCGACCGGACGGAGGTGGCGGATGTCCCGGGAACAGGCCGCGGCGGCCATGGAACGACAGGCCCGGGCCTGCGCCGACATGGACGCCGCCCTCTACGCCCACCTGCTGGCGCGCGCCGCCGGGGACGTGCGGGCCGGCGGCCCGTGCGCCACCGTCATCAAGGGGTACGAGGACAGCGACGCCGACGCCCTCGTGTCGCTACGCCTGCTCGGCGGGGTGCACGCCCTGGTGCTGTCCGGCCGGGCACCCGGGCTGGCCCGGTTCTACCCCAGCGCGGGTGGGGCGTACCGGGCGGCGGACGCCCCCGCCTGCTGGGCCGCGTTCCGGGCGGTCGTCGATGCCGAGCACGACACGCTGCGCGGCTGGCTGCGTCGACCGCCCCAGACCAACGAGGTCGGCCGGGCCAACCTGCTGCTGGCCGGCCTGCTGCACGCCGTCCACGAGGTGGGCGGGCTGCCGGTGCGCCTCGTCGAGCTGGGCGCGAGCGCCGGGCTGAACCTGCGCGCCGACCGGTTCCGCGTCGAGGCCGCCGGCTTCGCCTGGGGACCGGCCGACTCCCCGGTACGCCTGCCGGACGCCTGGCGGGGCGGGGCGCCCGACTGGCTGCGGGCGGCGGCCGAGGCGTACCCCGAGCTGACCGTGGTGGAGCGGCTCGGCTGCGACGTCAGCCCGCTCGACCCGGGCGACTCCGACGGCGCGCTCGCGCTGCGGGCGTACCTCTGGCCGGAGCACACCGCCCGCGCGGCCCGGCTGGCCGGCGCGCTGGAGCTGGCCGCGCGACTGCCGGCCCGGGTCGTCGCGGCAGGGGCGGCGGACTTCCTCGCCGGGATCACCCCGCGCCCCGGCACGCTGACCGTGGTGTGGCACTCGGTGATGCGCCAGTACGTCCCGGCCGAGGAGTGGGCGCGGGTCACCGCCGAGCTGGACCGGCTGGCCGCCGCCGGCGGCACCGACGCGCCGGTCGCCCACCTGTCCTTCGAGCCGCACCCGCAGGAGGCCCGCAACGACTTCCAGCTCCGCGCCCGACTCGGCACCGGCCCGGAACGCCTGCTGGCCGAGGCACACCCCCACGGCCTCCCGGCCCGCCCTACCTGACCCCCACCCCACCGCGCCCACCCCGCCGTCCGCGTCCGCGTCATCGCCAGAGATCTTGGTACCGGAGCGCCCCCAGAGGGGCCGATTCCTGCCAAGATCTGCCGAGGGCTATCGGGCGTCGACCTCGTCGATCTTCTCTGCGCCGAACGCCTCGCGGAGCAGTCGTACCGCCTGTTCCTCGCTGGACTCCCGCGCGGTCTGCTCGTCGATGACCTCGTCCAGCGGCTCGTCACCCGGGTCGAAGCCCTCGAAGTTCGGGGCCGCCGGCCGGGCACCGCCGGGGCGTCCCCCGCCGCCGCGCACCGGGCCGTCGAAGTCCGGGTCGTACGGCGGCTCGCCGGCCCAGTCGGCGTCCGCGGTCTTCCGGACCGGCTGGCCGGTACGCGGACCGCGTCCCGCCGCAGCCGCCCGCGCCGCCGCGATCGCGCTGCTCACCGGGGGGCTGGCGGGCGGAGCCTGCTGCGGCGCACCCGAGGGACCGGCAGGCTTCGGTACGGCGGGCGCGGCGCTCGCCGACGCCGTGGCGGCGCTCGCCGGCCGGGTGGTCGCCGCCGCGCCGGGCAGGTCGGTCGCCGCCGGGGCAGCGGCTGCCGTGCCGCTGGTCGACGTGACGGCCGACGCGCCACCCGGCCGAGCCGGTTCCGGCCAGTCGTCGCCACCATCGGCCGCGCCACCCGGGCGGGCGGGCTCGGGCCAGTCGTCGCCGCCCCCGGCCGCGCCACCTGGGCGGGCCGGCTCGGGCCAGTCCTCGGCGACGTCGGCAGCGGCGGGGGCACCGCCGCTGCCCGACGCACCAGCGCCGGAGGTGGGCCGGGTCGCCCCGCCCTGGCCGCCCGCAGCACCCCCCGCGCCGCTCGCGCCACCAGGCCCGCCGGCGGCACCACTGAGTCCATTCGGGCCGCCCGCGCCGGCCAGCCCACTCGGACCGCCTGGACCGGCCGGGCCACTCGCACTGCCTGGGCCGCTCGAGCCGCCTGGACCGGCCACGCCACTCGCACTGCCTGGACCGGTCGGGCCACTCGGGCCGCCTGGACCGGTTGGGCCACCGGAAATGCCGCCGCCGCCCGCGCCACCACCGGACGCACCGCCACCAGACGGGCCGGTGCCGGACGGGCCAGTGCCGGGCCGGTCCTGGTGGGTCAGGGCTGCCGACGGCGGGGATGCCGGGCGGGCCGCAGCGGCGGGACGGGACGAGCCACCGAGTGACGTGCCACCCCGCTCGCCGGCCACCTCGCAGCGGATCTGCCAGCGGCCACCGAACTCCTCGTAGAGCACGTCGGCCAGTACCGACGTGTGGTTGCCCATCATCTGCGCGAGCACCGGCGACTTGACGGTCAGCACCAGGGTGTCGCCATCCACGTCGCGGACCACCGCGTCGCGCATCAGCGCGGCGGCCGGCTTCTTGATCCGGTTGACCTTCGCGACGATGTCCGGCCAGACCCGGCGTACCGCGACGGCGTCCAGGGGGCCCGCCGCAGCCGCGCCGGGGCGGGGCGGGGCGGGAGTGGCCGGGTCGGGCAGCACCGCCGAGGGGGGCACCTGACGGCGGGCGGAAGCATCGGCGGGCGGCCCACTGGCGGGCGCGCCCACCGGCTCCGTGGCGGCCGGGGCTGCCTGCGCGGCACGGGAACCGGTGGCGGCCAGAGCCGCCGCGCGGGCAGCCGCAGCGCCGGACTGGGCGCCGGCAGCCGTCGGCGGGCCGCCGGGCGACGGGTCGGGCGCGGCGGCAGCCGCGGTCGGGGCGGGAGCTTCGGGGCGTACGGGAGGAGGGGCGGCGACCGGCGCGGGGCCGGCGGCGGCCTGCGGCGCGTCGGTGCCGGCGAGGGTGAGCCGGCGCTCCATGCGTTCGAGGCGCTGGAGCAGGCCGCCGGTGCTGTCGTCGGCGCCGGGCAGCAGCATCCGGGCGCAGATCAGCTCCAGCAGCAGCCGGGGCGCGGTGGTGCCGCGCATCTCCACCAGGCCGTTGTGCACGATGTCGGCGCAGCGGGACAGCGTGGCCGGGCCGAGCCGCTGGGCCTGGGCGGCCATCCGCTCGATCTGGTCGGCCGGGCCGTCGATGAGGCCCTTGGCGGCGGCGTCCGGCACCTGCTGGAGCACGATCAGGTCGCGCAGCCGCTCCAGCAGGTCGGAGGCGAACCGGCGCGCGTCGTGCCCGGCCTCGGCGACCCGGTCGACGGTCGCGTACGCCGTCGCGCCGTCGCCGGCCGCCAGCGCGTCGCACATCTCGTCGATGAGGGCGGCGTCGGTCACGCCGAGCAGGGCGGCGGCCCGGGAGTAGGTGACGCCCTCCGGCCCGGCCCCGGCGATGAGCTGGTCGAGCACGGAGAGGCTGTCCCGGGCGCTGCCGCCGCCGGCGCGCACCACCAGCGGGAAGACCGCCGGCTCGACGGCGACGTTCTCCGCCTCGCAGAGCTGCTCCAGGTAGGGCCGGAGCACCTTCGGCGGGATCAGCCGGAACGGGTAGTGGTGGGTCCGCGACTTGATCGTGCCGAGGACCTTCTCCGGCTCGGTGGTCGCGAAGATGAACTTGACGTACTCCGGCGGCTCCTCGACCAGCTTGAGCAGGGCGTTGAAGCCGGCCGACGAGACCATGTGGGCCTCGTCGATGACGTAGATCTTGAAGCGGCTCTTGGCCGGCGCGAAGATCGCCTTCTCGCGCAGCTCGCGGGCGTCGTCGACGCCGCCGTGGCTGGCCGCGTCGATCTCCAGTACGTCGATCGAGCCGCCGTCGGTGGCCAGCTCACGGCAGGAGTCGCACTGCCCGCACGGCTCCGGGGTCGGGCCCTGCTCGCAGTTCAGCGAACGGGCCAGGATCCGGGCGCTGGAGGTCTTGCCGCAGCCGCGTGGGCCGGAGAAGAGGTAGGCGTGGTTGAGCCGCCCGCTGCGCAGCGCCTGCGACAGCGGCTCGGTGACGTGCTCCTGCCCGATGACCTCGGCGAAGGTACGCGGCCGGTACTTGCGGTAGAGCGCCAGTGCCACTCGTCCCGCCTCCTCTCGACCGAGCCATTCTGCGCCGGTCGGGCGCGGGTGACCACCCACCACCCCGTGACCTGACCCGCAGGGACGTTACCGGGACCCGGAGACAAAAAGGCCTCCCGTGCACCCGGCAGAGCCCGCTTATCCTTGCTGCCTTCCGGCCCTGGGGAGGTTCACGAGATACCGCCGCACGGGAGGTACCGCCAACCCTACCCGACGCCGCGTCGATCTTCAGGGGGTGGTGGGGTGGCCCACCCGCCGGGGACCTGTATCCTCGTCTGCGGAGGATTCGCCTAGAGGCCTAGGGCGCACGCTTGGAAAGCGTGTTGGGTTAACACCCTCACGAGTTCGAATCTCGTATCCTCCGCTCGCTGAGCAGCACGAACGCGAGGGCCGACCCCATCGGGGACGGCCCTCGTACCGTTTCTGCCGAGCGCCACGGCGGCTCCCCTGGTTACGCTCCTCCGACCTGTGTCGATGCCTCGTCGACGATCGGTCGGTGGCGGTCGCGCCTCTCGACGGGTGAGGCCGGAAGGGGCGACCCGCTTGGGCAAGAATCCGCGCTGGCTGCTCTGGGCGCAACTGGTCGCGATGTCCTGCGTCCTTCTCTCCCAGGTGGGGTCCGGGTTCGACCGACCGCTGGAGATCGTCGTCGGCTGCGGGGCGGCCGGGATGGCGCTGTACTGTGTCGCCGCGCTGGTCATCGGCCGCACCAGCGGCGACGCCGAGAAAACCGATGCCGGGTGAGCGAGCGGCCGACCGACCCGGAGTTCGACGGATGCGACTGCCCGGAGAAGGTCGACGCGGCCCTGGAGCGTACGGAGCCCGGCGCCGGGACGGCGCTTCTCTGGCTGGTGCTGGACGAGTTCCACCCGCCCGCCGTCGCCCTTCCCCGGATCAAGCGCGGGCTCCGATCGCGGGACGCGCAGACCAGGGCGAACGCGTTGCAGTCGCTGGGTCACTTCGGGCGCCTGCACCGCGACATCGACGTCGAGTCGCTGGCGCTGCTCCGGGGGGCGCTGCGCGACCGCACTCCGCTCGGCGGCTGCCAACTGCGCGGCTACGCCGACGACGCGGCGGACGACATCGGCATGTTCGTGCCCCGGCACCGCCTGCCCCGCTGGCTGCGCCGCCGCCACGCCGGGCCCCGGCGACCGCGCCGGCTGCGGGGGTGAACCCGCCGGCTGGTCATGGCGTGATCCCTGCCGCATGTCGATCAACGGGCACGACTCCCGTCCTACGCTGACAGCCGCATCCGACAGCGAGACAACCAGGCGGCGGCGACCTGCGGGCGTCGACCGGCCCGGGGAGAGCGCGGACACAGGTGAACGCAACGCTGAACGTCGTCGACGGGCTGGCCGTGCTGGCCGCCGGGGTCGCCGCGGGAGCCATCAACGCGGTGGTGGGCTCGGGCACGCTGGTGACCTTCCCGGTCCTGCTCTCCCTCGGCTATCCGCCCGTGGTGGCGAACGTGTCCAACACCGTCGGGCTGGTGCCGGGGTCGTTCACCGCGGCGTACGCCTATCGCCAGGAGCTGGCCGGGCACGGGCGGCTGCTGGCCCGCCTGGGTCTCGCCGCCGTGCTCGGCGGGATCACGGGCGGCGTACTGCTGCTGCTCCTGCCGCCCGGTGCGTTCCGGGCCATCGTGCCGGCGCTGATCGTCCTGGCGTTGGTGCTCGTGGTGGTGCAGCCGCGACTGGCGCGGGCGTTGGCCCACCGACGGCCGGTCGCGGCCGACGCGGGCGCGTCGTCGGCGGGCGGTCAGGCGGTACGGCGGTCGGGGCCGCTGCTGCTGCTCGGCGTCTTCGCCACCGGGGTGTACGGCGGCTACTTCGGCGCCGCCCAGGGCGTGTTGCTGCTGGGGCTGCTCGGCGTGCTGCTCTCGGCCGACCTGCGCTGGGTCAACGGGGTGAAGAACGTGCTCGCCGGCCTCGTGAACGGGGTCGCGGCGGTCCTCTTCGTCGCCGTGGGAAACGTGGCGTGGCAGCCGGCGTTGCTGATCGCGGTCGGTTCCGTGGCGGGCGGCCTGATCGGCGGCCGGTGGGGACGCCGGCTCCCGCCGGTGGCGCTGCGCGCCATCATCGTGCTGGTCGGGCTCGCCGCCCTGGTCAACCTGCTGCGCTGACGGCCGCCGGCCGGTCGTCCACGCGGGCGTCTCGGGGGTGCCGTCGTCGGTCGGCGCCTACGCGGGCCTGAACGGGCCGTTCGTGATCGCCAGCAGCCACGACCACCGGATCGCCGGCTACCTCGACAACCAACTCCAGGGGCAACTGGTTAGCGCACCCGCGGACATCGCCGCCATGATGGCTGCGTGGGAGAACGTGCGCGGCGAGGCGTTGTCCCACTGGCAGTCGGTCGATCTCATCTCGGAAGTGGCGGAGACATGGAGCTGAACGGCGCGCGGTGGCGCAAGAGCAGCCGCAGCAGCGGCAACGGCGGCAACTGCGTCGAGGTCGCCGACAACCTGCCCGGCGTCGTCGCGGTGCGCGACTCGAAGGACCCGGCCGGCCCGGCGCTCGCCTTCGCCCCGGCGGCGTGGCGCGCGTTCGTCGCCACCATCGCCGAGCGCCCCTGAACCGAGCCCGCCCACGGCAGAGGCACCCCCGGCACAAGGCGCGGGTGGAACACCACGGGTGTCTCCCGACGCGGGATGCACCCGGGTCGTTCCACCCGCCCTTGGCGGCGGCATCGATCACCCCCCACCTCTCGCCTGCCCGACCGACCCTCGCCGGAGGCCGCGTTACGCCCGGAGGAGGGCCGGGAGCGCGAAGTCGCGGGGCGGTGCCGGAAGGGAACGATTGGGTACGGTGCGGAGGGCGGCGGAGGCGGGACTCGTCGTACACATGTTCCATCCACAGGCTGTGGACGGCGGAGGGCTCCCATGGGTTACCAGCTCAGCGCGGTCGTCGCGGACGCCGAGCTGCTCCGCGAGCACACCGCCGACCTGGACCACGCGGTCCTCGGCGAGTTGCGCCAGGACTTCGCGCTGCTGCCGGTCACCCCGCAACTGGTCGAGGAGCTGACCGGGGCGCCGCCCGACTACTCGACGGCGGAGCGCTCCCCGGAGGAGCCGTTCCACCTGGTGCTCCCGGCGCCCCTCGCCGAGGCCCTCGCCCGCTGGTCGCTGACGGGTCCGGTGGCGTACCTGGAGGCGGAGTTCCTCGGCGGCGCCGGCTACCAGTCGGCGCTGGTGTGGCTCGGCGGCCAGGTGAGCTGGGGGCCGGGGTTCGACCGTCTCTTCGACGGGCCGCGCCCGGAGTGGCCCCTCAACGCGGCGCTCGCCCGGCTCGGGGCGGAGCCCGGCGCGTGGATCGACCCGTTCGCCGAGCTGGGCCTGCACGTCGAGCGGAACACCGCCGGCTGGCTGGCGCACGGGCGCCGGCGGCTGAGCGCCGACTACTGGGACGAGCTGGCCGAGGAATGGGAAAACCGGCAATCTGCGGGCGGGCAGCAACCTGAACGGCCCGGTCCCGTTGGGGACTGGGGGATTCCATGAAATTGCGACAATTTGGCTTTATAGCCGCGCTGACGACGGCTGCCTGGGTCTCGGGCAGCGGCGTGCACCCGCCGCTGCGCGAGTTGGACGGCCGGCCCGTCGGGGCCGTCGAGGTGGTCGACCTCAACGGCCTGCGCGACATCGAGTTCGGCGACACCGAGGACGAGCTGACCCGGCGGGGCATCCTGCGCTCCGACGTCGACGCCTGCGGCCCGGCGCTGGCCGGATACGACACGACCAGTCCCATCTTCGTCGACGACCGGCTGGTGCTGCTCTGGCTCGGCGAGGCGACGCGCACCCCGCAGGGAGTCACCGCCGGCATGCCGGTCGAGGAGGTCCGCAGCCGCTACCCGTCCCTGCGGGAGCTGGACGCTCCACAGGGGACATACCGGCTCGACGGGCTGCTCGCCCGGCAGGGCGACCGGGCGTACCTCTTCCTGCACGACGGGCGGGCGGTGAAGAAGATCATCGCCGGGTACGCCGACTGGGCCCAGCGCCTCTTCGACGAGGGCCACAGCCCTTGCTGAGCGCGGGCGCCCTCGGAAACTCGGCCACTGCCCGCGACAGGGAGCCGCGCCACGCCCGGCCATCGCCCCGCACCGGCCACCGCCCGCCGGCGTGCACCTCACGGAAGCATGAGGTCCGCGGCGACGGGTAACCGCCGGGCATGGCGCGGTACACGAAGCCCGAACTCAGGGAGCAGGTCAAGGAAGAAATCAAGGCCTCCGACAAGGGCGGTCGGCCGGGGCAGTGGTCGGCACGCAAGTCGCAGCTGGTCACCCAGGAGTACAAGAGGCGCGGCGGGGGCTTCGTCGGCCCGAAGGACGAGCGGCAGAAGTCCCTCCAGCGCTGGGGCGGCGAGCACTGGCAGACCAAGGAGGGCGACACCCGGGCACGGCACGGCGACGAGACGAGTCGCTACCTGCCCGAACAGGCATGGAAGGAGCTCTCCGAGAAGGAGAGGCGGGCGACCGACGCCAAGAAGCGAAAGGCATCCAAGTCCGGCAAGCAGTACGTCGCCAACACCGGACCGGCCAAACGCGCCCGCCGCAACGCCACGTCGGCCGAACAACTGTCGGAACTGCCGGTCGCCGAGGCGGCCAAGCTCGTCCGCGACCTCGACAAGGGCCAACTGAAATCCGCCCTGCGCCGCGAGCGCGACGGCAAGTCCCGCAAGACCCTCATCCAGCGGCTGGAGAAGGAACTCGACCGGCGCTGACCAACGCCCGGGTCCCGCGACATCCGAGGCGACGAGCAGTGCGAGCGCGCCGGTGACGAAGGCGGCTCGGATGGGCCCCGTTGCGCCAATCACCGCTTGACGAAGCCCATAGGGACACCACCCGGCCAAGCCGTTCCGGCACCACAAGCCGATTGCCAGGCGATCGACGCACATGGAATCATCGCCCCGCCGCGCAGATCGCGCGCACCACACGGGGGAGTCGATGTGAGAGCGTCCCTGCCCGCCTTCCGGCTGACCAGAGCCGGCAGGCGTATCTCGTTCCTCGCCACCGCGGTGGCCGCCACCGTCGTGACGACCGTCCTGATGGGACCGGCCGCCGCCGCCAGCCCGGCGCCGACCGGTAGCCCCTCCACCGCAGCCAGCCCCGCTCCGGCGCCCGAGCCGACGGTAGCTGCGAAGAAGCCGGCCACCACCTCCGACCGGTCCGGCCCGGTCAAGCCCACCGGATCCGATCCGCTCACCTCGACCAGCTGCGGTGGCAGGCTCGCGCTGGGCCGCGTCGCCAGCTGCGCGTCCATCGTCGACGGCCAACAGCACCGGTTCACGGTCACCTCGCACGTCGACTCGGACGTCCTCATCGGCCGTCTCACCCAGCTGTCCGGCGACTCCATCCAGGCGCGGGTCACCGACAAGGCCGGCAGTCAGGTCTGTTTCCTCTCCAGCTACTCCAGCGAATGTCAGCTCGGCCCGGCCGGGCGGTACAAGGTCACCGTGTTCATCTACCACGGCACCGGCGCCGCGAGTTACCTGCTGTCGTTCGAGTCGATGAAGGCGGCCTCCACCTGCGAGACGCTGCCGGAGGAGTTCTTCTCGTTCGCCTCCCCCGGTCGCAGCGGCACCCTGCCGGCCGGCCTGGCCGCCCGCTGCTTCACCTTCGTCCAGCCGACCGGCACGGTGCTGCACCTGGCGGACCCGAGCAACGCCGGTGACGTGCAGGGCACCATCCTGGACGGGGCGTACCAGCCTATGGGGTGCCCGGTCCGGTACACCACGGAGTGCACTCTCACCGGATCCGGGCCATACCGGCTGTTCCTTCAGGAGATGTACGGCAGCGAGGCCGCGTACACGCTGAGGCTCCCCCGCATCTCGCGCGCCGCCGGCTGCCCGACCCTGCCGCTGGTGGCCTTCGGTGACCCCGGCTCCGCCGTCGGAAGCGGGACCGTCCCCGGCAGTGAAAGCGTCACCTGCCATGCGGTGACCAGCACGGCGGCCGGCGCGGTCCTGGTCCGCTTCAACCAGTTCGCCGACCAGCACCTCGACTGGCGGGTGTACGACACCGACGGGAAGCGGGTGTGCGAGGAGTGGTCGGGCGCGCGTTCCTGCGCCCTGCCGTCCGCGGGCTCCTACCTGCTCCTGGCGGAGAGTCGGCACTGGGAGCCGGTGGACTACCAGGTGGCGGTGGCGGCCCTCGGGGCCACCGACGGCTGCGCGCCGGCCACCGGCACGGCCTGGGACCAGCCCGCCCTCGTCGTGCACCAGACGTCGCCCGTGCAGACCAACTGCCAGCCGTTCACCGGTGAGACCGGCGACCGGGTGCTCGCGTACCGGGCTCCGGACGCCTGGAACGACCTCCGTTCCTGGCTGGTCGACGAGGATGGCACGACGCTCTGCACCGAGTGGTCGGAGGAGGACGGGTGCGTTCTGCCCGCCACCGGCACGTACCGGGTGATCTCCTACCTCGCCGACTGGTACGCGGACAGCACGGACCTGACGTACCGGTTGCAGCTGCGCCTGCTGAACGACCCGACCGGCTGCCCGACCATCACGCCGGGCAGCTACGGCACGTCGCCCGGGACACCCGGCGGCGTCCGCTGCCGCGTGCTGGACGTTCCGGCCGCCGGGGCGTACCGGGTGCAGGCGGTCGACTCGCGGAACTACGACCAGTACGCCACCGTCTACGACGCCGCCGGCCTCCGCGCCTGCACCTACGACTGGTGCGAGTTCGCCGCGCCGGGGCGCTACACGCTGGTCCTCAGCGGCGCCCAGCAGGACCGTGTGATCGACAACGACTACGCGTACACCGTCCGGCTGCTGCCGGCCGCACCGTCGAACTGCGTCACGGTCACCGACGACGGGCACACCGGCACCCCGCACCAGGGCAGTTTCGACGCGGCCGGCGAGATGGACTGCGTCCAGCTGCCGAGCCCGGCCGGTTCCCGGATCGTCCGGCTGGTCGCGGGCGACGCGACCGGGGCGGCCCGGCCGGAGATCACCGTGGTCGACGCCACCGGCCGGTACGTCTGCGACTACAACTCGCTGTACCAGTACAGCTGCGAGCTGACCGGCACCGCTCCCTTCCACGCGTTGCTCACCAGCCCCGACAACGCACCGACGGGGGCGTACCGGGTGGCGTTCAGCCGGGTCGACGGGCAGCCGGCCTGCCCGGAGCTGACCCGCGACCCGGCTGGAGCCACGGTCACGACCGGGGCGGACCGCTTCGCGGCCTGCTTCACGATCCCGGCCGACCAGCACGGCGCCCGGGAGAGCTTCACCTGGCGGCGGACCACCGGCAGCGGCGACGCCAGCCTGTCCGTGTTCAGCACGGCCGGTGTCCGGTACTGCGGGCCGACCGGTCAGGCCGTCGAACGGACGGTTACCTGCTCCCTGCCCGAGGGACCGGTGACGGTGATCATGGAGGCGGACGGCGTCGACGCCACCTACCAGATCACCCACCGGGAACCGATCGCGTAGGAACCGGGTCCGGGCCGTCGATGGACGGCCCGGACCCGGTGTGACGACGAGAACGCCCGGCCGGTCCTTGCGGACCGACCGGGCGTTTCGCTGTTCACGAGCGGTGGCGGAGGGATTTGAACCCTCGGAGGGCGTAAACCCTCACACGCTTTCGAGGCGTGCTCCTTAGGCCGCTCGGACACGCCACCGCCGAGAAGGGTACATGACCCCGGGTTCGGACGCCGAACCGGTACGCCCCGGGGCGGCCTGGCAGGATCCTTGCCATGAGTACGCACATCGGCGCGAAGCCGGGAGAGATCGCCGAGCGGGTCCTGATGCCGGGCGACCCGCTGCGGGCGAAGTGGATCGCGGAGACCTACCTCGAGGGCGCGCAGTGCTACTCGACGGTCCGGGGCATGCTGGGCTTCACCGGCCGCCACAACGGCGTCGAGGTCTCCGTCCAGGGCTCCGGCATGGGCATGCCCTCCGCCTCGATCTACGCCCACGAGCTGGTCAACGAGTACGGCGTGAAGAGCCTGATCCGGGTCGGCTCCTGTGGGGCCCTGTCCGAGGACCTGCGGCTGCGCGACGTGATCGCGGCGATCGGCTCGTCCACCGACTCGAACATGAACCGGATGCGCTTCGACGGGCTGATCGACTACGCCCCGGTGGCCGACTTCGGGCTGCTGCGTACGTCGGTCGAGGTGGCCGAGCGGCGCGGCATCGCGATGCGGGTCGGGCCGATCCTGGCGGCGGACGCCTTCTACACCGACCGCCCGGACCTCTACGACAGCCTCGCCGACTACGGCGTGCTGGCGGTGGAGATGGAGTCGGCGGCGCTCTACACGATCGCCGCCCGGTTCAAGGCCCGCGCGCTGACCCTGCTGACCGTCAGCGACCACATCAAGACCGGCGAGAAGACCACCTCCGAGGAGCGGGAGCAGACCTTCAGCCAGATGGTCGAGATCGCCCTGGACACGATCATCGCCTGATCCTCGTCGGCCCGACGCCGCCCACCGTCCGTCCCCGGATGGCGGGCGGCGTCGCTGTTTCGTGACCACGGTCACGCCGAGAAACTATACGAACGGTCGTGCTTTTTCATTAGCCTCTGCCCATGACAGTCGACGGACGCGTCGCGCGGGGCGACCGGACCCGCACCGCCGCGCTGGACGCCGCCGTGGTCCTCGCCACCGAGGTCGGGCTGCACGGGCTCTCCCTCGCCCAGCTCGCCGACGCGCTCGGCGTCAGCAAGTCCGGCCTCTTCGCGCACTGGGGCTCCAAGGAGGCGCTCCAGCTCGCCACGGTCGACCGGGCGGTCGAGCAGCAGCGGGAACGGGTCATCGAGCCGGCCCTGCGCGCCCCCCGGGGCGTACGGCGGCTCTGGGCGCTGCACCAGGCCCGGATCGACTTCTTCGCCGCCCGGGTGCTCCCCGGCGGCTGCTTCTTCGCCAGCGCCGACTTCGAGTACAACGCGCGTCCAGGCCCGGTCCGGGACCGGCTCGCCGAGGTGTTCGGCCGCTGGACCGCGTTCCTCGAACAGCTCGTCCGCGAGGCGGTCGCCGCCGGCGAGCTGCCCGCCGACGTGGACGTCGCGCAACTGGCGTACGAGATCGACGCCCTCGGGATCACCGCCGCGATGCGCTCCCGGCTCCTGGACCCCGACACCGCCTACCGGCACGCCCGCCAGGGCCTGCTGAACCGCCTGCGGGCACTGTGCCCCGACCCGACCCTGCTACCGGAAGGCATCTCATGAGCCACGCCATCGTCGACCAGCCCGCCGTCGAGTTCGGTCACGTCGCGCACGTCGCGGTGCACTTCGACGACCTCGACGCGTTCGGCCTCCTGCACAACGCCCGGTACGCGGTGCTGCTGGAACGGGCCCTGACCGGGTACTGGGCGGAGCACGGTGTCGCGTTCCAGGCCGGGCGGCAGAGCGCACCGGACGTGTTCCACGCCGTACGCGAGTTCACCATCACCTACCGCACGCCCGTCACCGGGACCGGGCCCGTGGCGGTGCACTTCTGGCTCGACCAGTTCGGCACCAGCAGCGCCCGGTACGCCTACCGGTTCCAGTCGGTGGACGGCGGCACGGTGCACGCGGAGGGCACGCGGGCGATCGTCCGGCTCGACCCGGCGACCCTGCGCCCCACCCCGTGGACCGACACCGCCCGCGCGGTGGCCGCAACCCTGCTCCGGCCCGCCCCGGCCGACGCCTGAGGGTCAGCGGAAGAAGGCGCGCAGGATGGCGGCGCTCTCCGACTCCAGGATGCCGCCGTAGACCTCCGGCCGGTGGTTGAGCCGGCGGTCGCGCAGCACGTCCCACAGCGACCCGGCGGCCCCGGTCTTGGGCTCCCAGGCGCCGAAGACCACCGTGGACACCCGGGCCAGCACCAGCGCGCCCGCGCACATCGTGCAGGGTTCCAGGGTGACGACCAGGGTGCAGCCGTCGAGCCGCCAGCGGCCGAGCCGTCCGGCGGCCCGGCGCAGCGCCAGCACCTCGGCGTGCGCGGTCGGATCGCCGGTCAGTTCCCGCTCGTTGCGCCCGATCGCCAGTTCGGCGCCGTCCGGCCCGTAGAGCACGGCGCCGACCGGGATGTCGTCGGCGGCGTCGGGGCCGGTGTCGGCGGGGCTGTCGGGGCCGGTCACGGCGACCGCCAGGGCCCGCCGCATCCACAGCTCGTGCCGCTGCCGCCGGCCGGCGCCGTCCGGCTCGGCCAGCCCCTCGTGGGCGCCGGGCCCGACCCGGCCCGCCGCGCCGGGGGTCGGCTGACCGGGGCGTACGGTGCCCAGCGCCGGATCGGTCGCGTCGGCCGGCTCGGCGCCGCCCGTACCGGCCCGGCCGGGCCCGGACGGCTCAGACCTCACGCAGTTCCTCGACCTCGTCGGCGCAGCCGAGCACCTGGCACACCTCGGCGGTGACATCGGCCGGCATCATGCCCTCCTGCGCGCAGAGGTTGAGCAGCTTCTGCGCGGGGATGCCCAGGTCGGCCAGGAGGTCCGCCTCGCCGACCGGGTCGGCCTCGGGGTCGACGGCGGGCTGCTCGGTGTCGTCGTCGCCGCGGCCGGACGGGCGCGGTTCGTCGGTGTCGTCGAGCCCGGTCACCGAGGTCTTCAGGTCCCCGACCAGCAGGGCGCCCAGCCGGGACTCCTCCGCGTAGGCCGAGTCGGAGCCGAAGACCCGCAGGTCCTCCCCCTCGTCCAGGCGCATGATCACCAGGTACGTGTCGTCGGCCTCGACGAAGAGCAGCGACAGGTCGGCGTCGGAGTCGACGTCGCGCAGCCGGTCGGCGACGTCCTCGATGTCGGTGACCCCCCGCAGGTTCACCTCGGCGGCCGTCCAACCGCTGTCGTCACGTACGACGGCCGCAGCGAAGTACGACACGGTTCCCCCAAAATAGCCTCGGCAGGCCGACCCGTTACGCGTGCACGTTAGCCGGTCGGGTCGGCAGGCGACCGGTCAACGCCCCGAAGGGCCGGCCAATCCTGGGGAAAGTCTGCCGGTCGTCAGCCGGCGACGCGGCGGCGGGTGGCGATCAGCTCCCGCAGGCGCTCGCTGCGCACCCGCTGCGGCCGTACGCGCTGGCGTACCGCCCGGGCGCCCGCCAACTCGGCGAGGAGCTGCTGGCGGCGGCGGCTGCGCTCGGGATCGAGCCGCGGAGTGGTCCAGGCCATAACGCCGAGGGTGCCGAGTTCGGGCGGCCACGTCAAGGCAGGATTCGCTGCGCAGCCGGCCCGCGACGCAGCGCAGCCACGGACCCGCCGGAACGGGCGCCGGCAGGCGGGTCGCGGCCCGGGCGGGACGGGCCCGGGCTCACCAGAGCGGCCAGTCCCCGCTCGACGCCCACCGCACCGCCACGATGGCGGCGGCGATGCTCCACCCGCCGGCGGTGACGATCGCGACGCCGGTGGCCACGCCCCGGTCGCCCGCGCGGACCAGCAGCAGCGCGGCCAGCCAGGCCAGGCCGCCGGCCAGCAGCGTCCACCAGGCGTACCCGGGCACGCCGCGGCCGAGCAGGCCGAACAGGAGCAGCCAGACGGTCGCCACGGCGGCGCCGGACGCGACGCCCGCGCCGGTGACCGGGTGCGGCTCGCGGTAGGTGGGCTGGGACGGCGGCGCGGACGGGAAGAGCCCCGAGGGGACCCGTGGCGCCGGCCGGAACCCGGCGTCCGGCTCGGGCGGGAAGGCGTACCGTCCGGTCGTCATCGACCCCTCCCCTTCTGCCGCGCATCTCCACCACCGTACCGACTCTGCGAGGATGACCGGATGCCCTCGCCGACGATCGGACGCCGCGTGCGTCCGGCGTACCCGGTCCTGCTGGTGCTGGTGCCGGTGCTGGCCGCCGGCTGCGCGACGACGCGGCCCGGAACGACGCCCGGCGCACCCCGGCCGAGCCTGCCGGCGACGGCCGGGCAGCCCGCGCCGCCGGCCGTCACCCCGACCGGCGCTCCCACCCCGACCGGCGCCGCCGCCCCGACCGGTCCGTCGACCGCGCCGACCCGCGCCGGGCTGCCGCACGTCTTTCCGGTACGCGCGGCGAACGTCGCCTACCACCCGACCCACTCGGCCTACCCGGGGACGGACATCTTCGCCGACTGCGGCGAGCCGGTCGTGGCGGTGACCGACGGCGTCCTCCTCGAGGTCAGCCGGGTCGACAGGTTCGACAAGCGCGGACCGCGGGGGCCGCACAACGGCGGGCTGTCGGTGTCGCTGCTCGGCGACGACGGGGTGCGCTACTACGGCTCGCACCTGCGCCGCGTCGCCGACGGCATCGACGCCGGGGTGCGGGTGCGCGCCGGGCAGCGGCTCGGCGAGGTGGGCCGGACCGGGAACGCGAACAACGTGTGCCACCTGCACTTCGGCATCTCCCCGCCGTGCACGGGCCGGGACGGCTGGTGGATCCGCCGGGGCGTGGTGTGGCCGGCACCGTACCTGAACTCGTGGCGGCGCAAGGGCAACAAGGAACCGGCCGCCGAGGTGGCCGCCTGGCACCGCCGGCACGGCTGCCCGAAGGCCCCGCCGACCGCCTGACAACCCGCTCCGGTTTGTCGTCATCAGCGCTTCATCGCTGGGAAACATTGACGGAAGTCTCGGCCCTGAGCTAGCGTCCCGTCGCAAGAGAGCGCTCTCTGAGACCACTTTCCACACAATTCGCTCGCAGAACGCGCCCGTCCCCGACCGGCGCCCCCCGACCGGAGGCACTGTGACACCTCCTGCGACACGCCGCACCTGGGCCGTGGCGGCCACCTCCGCCCTGGCCCTCGCCCTCGGCGGCCTCGCCGTCGTGACCACCACCCCCGCCCAGGCCGCCACCGTCGGCGCCGGCAGCTACACCACCGACCGCGTGGGCCCCCTGCCCACCGGCTGCGGAGACATGACCACCAACCCCCGGCAGTTCGCCACCGCCGACGCGCCCCCCGGGCCGGTACCCACCAACGACTGGTGGTCGTCGCTGCTGTGGAAGCGGACCAACTGCTCCTACAGCGAGCCGCTGCACGCGCACCCGGCCTCCTACCAGCCGGCCGGCGACGGCCTCGGGATCTCGGCCACCTCCACCCCGACGATCAGCGGCACCGCGACCGGCGTCGGCGAGTTCAAGTACACGTACTCCGAGGACATCCGCGTCGGTGTCGCCGCGCTCGCCGCCCCGGTCGTCAAGGTCGACGGCTGGACCGACTGGACGGTCACCCCGCACTGGACCGACGGCACCCGGACCATGCGGGCCACCATCGGCCACGGGCTGCCGTTCGCGTACTTCCGCACCAGCGGCGGCAACGCCCTGATCAACGCCACCGGCGGCAGCCCCACGGTCTGGTCGAACAGCGGCGCCACGATCGGCTTCACCGTCCGGGGGCACGACTACGTCGCGTACGCGCCCACCGGCGCCACCTGGACCGTCAACGGTGGACGGATCACCTCCACCCTGGCCGGCAAGGGCTACTTCTCCGTCGCCCTGCTGCCCACCACGCCGAGCACCGACGCCGCGTCCCGTGCCGGGCTGGCCACCACCTACGGCCAGTACGCCCACGCCCACGTCACCGGCACCCGGGTCTCGTACGCCTACGACCAGGCGACCAGCACCGTCAACACCACGTACGCCTTCACCACGACCGCCCGGGAGGGCACGGCGAACCGGACGGTCGTCAGCCTCTACCCGCACCAGTGGCGGTCGCTGACCGGCGCCACCCCGCTGGCGCTCACCTATCCGTCGGCGCGCGGCCGGATGAAGGTGCTCACCGGCGTCGACGCGTTCCGCACCTCGATGAAGTTCAACGGCGTACTGCCGGAGGTCCCCGCTGTCGCCACCGGCACCGGGGCGGACCTGACGACGCTGCGCAACCACCTCGCGGCCGTCCGGGGCAACCCGATGGACCAGCGCGGCAGTGACACCTACTGGACGGGCAAGGGCCTGGGCCGGGCCGCCCGGATCGCCGAGATCGCCGACCAGGTCGGCGACGCCGAGACGCGTACCGCCGCGCTGAACGCCATCCGGGGCACCCTCAACGACTGGCTCACCGCCACGCCCGGGGAGACCGAGGGCGTCTTCCACTACGACCGCAACTGGGGAACCCTGATCGGCTACCCGGCCTCCTACGGCTCCGACCAGGAACTCAACGACCACCACTTCCACTACGGCTACTACATCGCCGCCGCCGCCACCCTGGCCAAGTTCGACCCGACCTGGGCCCGGCAGGACCAGTACGGCGGCATGATCGACCTGCTGATCCGGGACGCGAACAACTACGACCGCACGGACAACCGCTTCCCGTACCTGCGCGACTTCGACATCTACGCCGGGCACGACTGGGCCGCCGGGCACGGTTCGTTCCACGCCGGCAACAACCAGGAGTCCTCGTCCGAGGGGATGAACTTCGCCAACGCCCTCATCCAGTGGGGGCAGGCGACCGGCAACACCGCCGTACGCGACGCCGGCATCTTCATCCACACCACCCAGGCCGCGGCGATCCACGAGTACTGGTTCGACGTGACGAACGAGAACTACCCGGCGGCGTTCGGGCACTCCACGGTCGGCATGGTCTGGGGTGACGGCGGCGCGTACGCCACCTGGTTCAGCGCCGACCCGGAGATGATCCAGGGCATCAACATGCTCCCGGTCACGGGCGGGCACCTCTACCTCGGGCAGTACCCGGCGTCCAACCGCGCCAACTACCAGGAACTGGTGCGCAACAACGGCGGCGAACCGACGGTGTGGCAGGACATCCTCTGGCAGTTCCTGGCGCTCGGCGACCCGGACGCGGCGCTCGCGAAGCTCCGCGCGAACCCCGGATACACGCCGGAGGAGGGCGAGAGCCGGGCGCACACCTTCCACTGGATCCGCAACCTCGCGGCCCTCGGGACGGTGCACACCCCGGTCACGGCCAACCACCCGCTGGCGGCGGTGTTCCAGCGCAACGGCGCGCGTACCTACGTGGCGAGCAACATCACCGCCGCGCCGCTGACGGTCACGTTCTCCGACGGCACCCGGCTCTCCGTGCCCGCCGGGAAGACGGCCACCAGCGGGGCGTACACCTGGAGCGGTGGCACCGCGACCGGCGGGGTGTCGGGCACGAACCCGCCCACCACCCCGCCGCCGACGACGCCCCCGCCGACGACGCCGCCGCCCACGACCCCGCCGCCCACCACCCCGCCGCCGTCGTCGGACTTCCCCACCCGGTACCTGCTGCCCGGTGGCGGGCTGGCCGCGGCCGGCAGCCCGGCGACCGTCACGGTGGCCGGCGCGGGCGGCGCGAACCGCGACGGCACGCCGACCAACCCGCAGGTGTTCACCGCGACGGGCCTGGATCTGGCGTACGGCGGCGGGCAGACCACGTTCGACCTGTTCCTCGACGCCGGCAACGCGGTCGGCAACGGGGTGCAGGTGCGGGTCTCCTACGACCTGACCGGCAACGGCAGCTGGGAGCGGGTGGAGACGTACCGCTACTTCGCCACCGACCCGGTTCCCGGGTACGAGCGCTACACCCAGCAGAGCGGCCTGCACTCCGCCACCGGTTCCCTCGGCAACCTGTCGAACGGCACCGTGCGGGTGGAGGTCTGGTCGGCGATCGGCAACAACCCGACCACCCTCGGCATCGGCGACAGATCGCTGGTGAAGCTGCCGCACTCCTGATTCCGTGGCCCTCCGCTGATTCCATGGCCTCCGCGCCGTCGGTCGTCCCGCGACCGGCGGCGCGGAGGCGTATTTTCCATGGCATGAGCGCCCGGGACCCCATCGCCGACCTGCGCCGGATCGCCTTCCTCCTGGAGCGGGCGAACGAGGCGACCTACCGGGTCCGGGCGTTCCGCTCGGCGGCCACGGCCCTCGGCGCGCTGCCGGGAAGGGAACTGGCCGAGCGGGCCCGCACCGGCAAGCTCACCGAGCTGTCCGGGGTCGGCGACGTCACCGCCCGCTGCGTGGCCGAGTCGCTCGCCGGCGAGGAGCCGGTCTACCTGCGGCGGTTGCTCGCCACGGAGGGCACGGACCTGGACGAGGCGGCCACCGCGTTGCGTACCGCGCTGCGCGGTGACTGCCACACCCACTCCGACTGGTCCGACGGCGGCTCACCCATCGAGGAGATGGCGCTCGCGGCGGTCGAGCTGGGCCACGAGTACGTGGTGCTGACCGACCACTCGCCCCGCCTGAAGGTGGCCCGAGGGCTGACCGCCGACCGGCTGCGCCGACAGCTCGACCACGTGGCGAAGGTCAACGAGGCGCTGCCGGAGGGCTTCCGGATCCTGACCGGCATCGAGGTGGACATCCTCGCCGACGGGTCGCTCGACCAGGACGAGGAGCTGCTGGCCCGCCTCGACGTGGTGGTCGGCTCGGTGCACAGCGGCCTGAACGACGACCGGGCGAAGATGACCCGGCGGATGCTGACCGCGATCGCGAACCCGCACCTGGACATCCTCGGCCACTGCACCGGGCGGATGGTGGCGTCCCGGCCCGCCGGGGTGAAGGGTCCGGGCGACCGGGCGCACCGGCCGCGTACCCGTGCGGAGAGCGACTTCGACGCCGACGCCGTCTTCGCCGCCTGCGCCGAACGAGGGGTGGCCGTCGAGATCAACTCGCGCCCGGAGCGGCAGGACCCGCCGAAGCGGCTGATCCGCCGGGCGCTGGAGGCGGGCTGCGACTTCGCCGTCAACACCGACGCACACGCGCCCGGCCAGCTCGACTGGCAGCGGTTCGGCTGCGAGCGCGCCGCCCTGTGCGGGGTGCCCGCCGACCGGGTGGTCAACACCTGGGACGCCGACCGGCTGGTCGACTGGGCCCGCTCCGCCCGCTGAGGTGCTGACCGCGCGACCTGGCTGCTCGACCTGACCGCTCGGCCTGGCTGCTCGACCTGACCGCTCGCCCTGGCTGCTCGACCTGGCGGGCCCGGGCCCTCGCCGGCAACCCGCCGGCGACCAGTGGGATGACACCACGGACACTGTCGAGCTGCCCCGTTCATGAGACCGCATCACCCGCCGGCGGCCGCCATGCGCGGCCATCACAAGCGACCCGGCCTCACACGCGGCGCGGCCTCACAGGCGGGCGGCGGAGCGGTGACCGCGTCTGGACGGGTGCGAAGCGGCAGCGCGTGCGGCGACGGGCCGCGCCGCTCCTGAAGGTCGCCGGCCCACGGCATGGCCCGCCACGTTCACGAGTGGAACACCATGGCTGTCAAAGGCGTGCGTTGACACCCATGGTGTTCCACCCGTCCGCCGAGGCGCATGGCGACGGGCGGCAGGCGGCGCGGGCGCGGGGCAGCGCCGGGCGACAGGCAGCAGGCGGCCGGCAGCGTCGGGCAGCAGGCAGCAGGCGACGCAGGGCGGCAGACGGCAGGCAGCGGGCGGGCGAGGGCGGGTGGCTCGCGAAGGCCGGGCGACAGGCGGGATCGCTCAGCGGCGAGCAGCCGGCACGGACGGCGCGGCCGGCGCGGCGACGCCGGCCGACGCGACGGCAGCGGCGGGCGCGACGGCAGCGGCGGGCGCGACGGCAGCGGGCGCGACGGCAGCGGCATCTGCCGTGGTCGACTCGATCACGCCGGCGGGCGCGGACGGCTCGGTGAGGCCGGCGGGTGCGGGCCGGCGGCGGCCGATCAGGCCCTGTGAGACGGCGACGCCGGACAGCACGATGAGCGCGCCCACCGGCTGGTGCCAGGTGAGCCGCTCGTCGAGGGCCAGGGCACCGATCAGCACCGCGAACACCGGCACCAGGTAGGTCACGGTGGAGGCGGTGCTCGCCCCGGCGACCCGGATGTTGCGCAGGTTGATGACGAAGGCGAGGCCGGTGCCGAGCGCCCCGAGCGCGAGCACGCTGGCGAGCACCTCGGCCGAGAGGCCGGTCGGGGCGGGTGGCGCCCCGGCCACCAGCGGCGCGACGACCGCGAGCTGGGCGGTCGCGACCAGGAGCTGCGCCGCCGAGAGCGAGAGCCCGGAGTGCGCGCTGCCCGCGACGAACTTCTTCTGGTACGGGATGGCGACCCCGTAGCAGGCGGCCGCGCCCAGGCACATGAGCTGCCCGGTGAAGTGGGCGCCGCCCACCCCCTGCCACACCCCGAGCACCACCAACACCCCGGCGAAGCCCAGCGCCATCCCGACCGCCCGGCGCGTGGTGAGCCGCTCGGTGCGGAACACCAGCACGGCCAGCGGCAGCACGATGAGCGGGGTGGTGGCGTTCCAGATGCCCGCGAGCATCGACTCGACGCGCTGCTCGCCGTAGCCGAAGAGGGTGAACGGCACGGCGACGCCGAACGCGGCGGCCACGGTCAGGTGCGCCCAGACCCGGGGCTCGGCGGGCAGGCGGTCGCGGAGCACGGCGAGCACCAGCAGCAGGGTCACCGCGCCGGCGGCGACCCGGTAGAGGGTGAGGTGCAGTGGATGCAGTTCCCCGATGCCGATCTTGATGAACAGGAAGCTGGAGCCCCAGATGGCGGCCAGCGCCAGGAACCCGGGCAGCCAGCTCCGCAGCGCCGCCCGGTCAGGAGTGGAATCCACTGTCACCCCTGACACTCTGCCGCAGCCGTACGACGAAGTCCCGCGACTTTCTCCACGCCGTGTCGACCACCACAGAAACCGCCTACGCTGGTGACGCGTTGACCACCCCGAGGAGGTGCACGCCGTGGCGATGCCGATGCGTTTCGACCCGCTCGTCGACCTCGACGGCATGTGGACGACCGAGTTCGCCGACCGGTACCTCCCGTTGCCGGGGCTACCCGATGCGCGCTACGAGTGCATCGACGGGACGTTGGTCATGACGCCCGCCGAGGTCGGCACGAACAGCTACGGCGAGATCGAGCTCGCCCATCTCCTGAAGCCGGGCGCGAAGGCTCACGGGTTCTACGTGTTCGGGCAGGTGAACCTGACCTTCTCGCCGCGGCGCTGGATCCAGCCCGACGTCACCGTCCTGCACGCGCTGCCGAAGACCGACGAGGAGGACCGGTGGATCCCGGCTCACCTCTGCACGATGGCGGTCGAGTTCGTCTCGCCCGGCAGCCGCCGGCAGGACTTCGTCGACAAGCCGATGCGGTGTGCGGAGGGGCGGGTGCCGTACTTCCTGCGGGTCGAGCTCTCCCGCCAGCTGGGGCATGCCCAGGCGGAGCTCTTCACCCTCGGCAGGTTCGGCGGTTACGACACCGTCGCCAGAGCGGTCGGCGGTCGGCGGCTCTCGGCCGACCTGCCGTTCCCGATCGACTTCGACCCCGCCGACCTGCTGCCCTGAACACGCAGAACGCGTTCGACAACTTGACGGTGCCCTCACGTAGGGTCGCAGCGTGGGACGAATCGATGACCTCGCGAACCGCTACGTGGCCGAGTGGGCGCCGCTGAGCCCGATCGGCGCCACCTACGTCGGCATCGCCGGCTACGACGACCAGCTCGACGACCTGTCACCCGACGGGTACACGGCCCGCGCGGAGCTGATCCGGCGGACGCTGGCCGACCTGGAGGTGACCGAGCCGGAGTCGGAGGCGGAGCGGACCGCCAAGGAGGCCATGCAGGAGCGGCTCGGCCTCGACCTCGCCCGCTACGACGCCGGCGAGGCGAGCAGCGAGGTCAACGTGATCTCCAGCGGCCTGCACGAGGTCCGCATGGTCTTCGACCTGATGCCGACCGAGGGCGACGACGCCAAGGCCCACGTGGCGGCCCGGCTCAACCGCTTCGCGAGCACCCTGGAGGGCTACAAGGCGACGCTGCGCGAGGCGGCCGCCGCCGGCCACGTCAGCGCCCGGGTCCAGCTCGTCGAGGTCGCCAAGCAGTGCGACATCTGGGTCGACCCGGACGGCGACAACTTCTTCCACGGGCTGGTCGAGCGGCTGGGCGCCGACGGCACCCTCGGCGCCGAGCTGCGTCGGGGTGCGGCGGCGGCCACTGCGGCGACGGCCGAGTTCGGCCAGTTCCTCCGCACCGAGCTGGCCCCGCTCGGCCGGGAGAAGCAGGCCGCGGGTCGCGAGCGCTACGAGCTGGCCTCGCAGTACTTCCTCGGTGCCAGGGTCGACCTCGACGAGACGTACGCCTGGGGGTTCGAGGAACTGGCCCGGCTGGAGGCCGACATGCGCGCGGTGGCCGGCCGGATCGTCGGCCCCGGCGCCACCATCGACGAGGCGGTCGAGGCGCTGGACGCCGACCCGGCCCGGACGATCCGGGGCAAGGAGGCGTTCCGGGACTGGATGCAGGCGCTCGCCGACAAGGCCATCGGCGACCTGCACGGCACCCACTTCGACATCCCGGAGCAGGTACGCCGCATCGAGTGCTGCCTCGCCCCGACCAGCGACGGCGCGATCTACTACACCGGCCCGAGCGAGGACTTCTCCCGCCCGGGGCGGATGTGGTGGGCGGTGCCGCAGGGCGTCACCGACTTCTCCACCTGGCGCGAGGTGACCACCGTCTTCCACGAGGGCGTGCCGGGCCACCACCTCCAGGTCGCGCAGACGGCCGTCCGGGCCGAGTTGCTCAACCGCTGGCAGCGCCTGCTCTGCTGGGTCTCCGGGCACGGCGAGGGCTGGGCGCTCTACGCGGAGCGGCTGATGGACGAGCTGGGTTACCTGGAGGACCCGGGCGACAAGCTCGGCATGCTCGATGGGCAGGCGTTCCGGGCCGCCCGGGTGATCGTCGACATCGGCATGCACCTGGAGTTGGAGATCCCGAAGGACAACCCGTTCGGCTTCCACCCCGGCGAGCGTTGGACGCCGGAGCTGGGCTGGGAGTTCATGCGGGCGCACTGCCGGGTGCCGGAGGAGAACCTGCGTTTCGAGCTGAACCGCTACCTCGGCTGGCCGGGGCAGGCCCCCTCCTACAAGGTGGGCGAACGGATCTGGCTCCAGGCCCGTGACGAGGCGAAGGCCCGCAAGGGCGCCGACTTCGACCTCAAGGAGTTCCACCGGCAGGCGCTCGACCTCGGCTCGCTGGGGCTCGACCCGCTGCGCAAGGCGCTCGCCCGCCTCTGAGGTCGACGGTGCGGGGCCGGCGGGACACCGGCCCCGCACCGTCGGTGGTGGTGGGGTGAGGTCAGGAGAGGGTCAGCTTCAACGCCGGCGTGGCGGTCAGTGTGTCGCTGTCGACGAACGCCAGTTCCATGGCCGGCTCGGTGAAGGTGATCGGAACAGGTGACGTGATCGGCAGGCCGTCGGGGAACGGCAGGGCCGGGGTCAGCGTGATCTTGACGCCGAGCAGCCGCCCGACGAACCGGGTGGCGTAGAAGGCGACGTCCCCCTGCACCGTCAGCCGGTCCGTGGCGAACCGCATCGTCCGGCCGGTTGGCGCGGGCGCACGGAGCAGGAAATCGTCGGTGACAGCGCGGTCCATGGTGAACTTCAGCGCCTTCAGGCTGCCGTCGGCGGTGGGCAGGTCGACGACGCCCTCGAACCGCAGCCCGTCCATGGTCACCTTCGACCCGGTGAGCTTCGACGGGACCGCCGCCACCACCGGCTGTCCCGGGTCGGCGGCGATCCGGGGCAGCGGTCTGCCCGCCACCACCTGCCCGGGTCGGCTCGGCTGCGGGCTGACCGGGACGCACCCCTGGCCGGGTACCGCCGGCCGACCCGTGGCCGAGGCCGAGGGACGGACGCTCGGCACGGCCGAGGGACGGACGCTCGGCGTGGTCGAGGGACGGACGCTCGGCGTGACCGTGGGACGGACGCCCGGCACGGTCGAGGGACGGACGCTCGGCGCAACCGTGGGTGTCCCCCGGCGGGCCACCTCCTCGTCGTCGTGCCGGTCGCCGTCGACGAGGTCACTGATGCCGTCGAGGATGTCGCGGACGGCGTGGCGTCCGCCGCCCGTCAACGAAAACGGGCCGGGGGCGGTCGGGACGGGCGTCGCGCCCGGCGTCCCGGTCGGGGCCCGCGTCGCGCCCGGCGTCCCGGTCGGGGCCCGCGTCGCGCCCGGCGTCCCGGTCGGGGCCCGCGTCGCGCCCGGCGTCCCGGTCGGGCCCGGCAACGCCCCCGGCGTGCCGGTCGGCGCGGGTCGCGTCCCGCCCGGCGTGCCGCTCGGGGCCGGCTGCGTTCCGCCCTGGCCGGGAGTCGTGGTCGGGCAGGCGGGAGTCGGCGGCGCCACCGCGCGCACCGGCGTCGGCCCGGGCGCGGCGAGCGCCACGGCGGCGGCAAGGCCGAGCAGCACCGGCAGCACCACGTACGGACGGGCGTCGCGCAGCCTGGCGTCGCATCGCATCGACCCGGCCGCCGGCATGGCATTGGCAGGTCTCGTGGCGGCCGGCACGGCGCCGGTAGGCACGGCCGGCACGGGCTCGAACCGGTCCTGCACGGTTCCTCCCCTCAGGGATGTCGCGCGGGTCGCCGGTCGACCGGCGACGGCCCCGCACCGGCTTGCCACAGTTACCGGCGAGTAGGAACTGGGACGATGATGCCGCGCGAGGACGCAGGCCACAAGGCCCGGATCGCCGACCGCCACAGCCAAGGTCACGCAGAGTAGTGAGCCAACGCGAGCAGACTCCCGGCTACATGGACGTTGATCAATGATTCTCGCGCAAACCGGGCACGTCACCCTTCGAGCACGACCGTCCGTGACGAGCAGCGATTCAGGTTACGGTTCAGTAACGCGGGGCCTCCCGCACAACAGGCCGCCACCGTCACCCCCGAACGGGGACGACGGTGGCGGCCTGTCGACTGGTTGCCGGTGGTCGACGCCCACACCTGGACGCCGGCCGAGGCCCCCGCTACCGGCGTTCGGCCTCGCCGTCGCGCACGGGCGCCCCGGAGGTGACCTGCTCGGACGACGCCCGCGGCGCGGGCGTCGTGGCAGCGTCGGCGTCGCCGTCGGCGCGGTGCCGCGCGGCGGCGGTGGCCCGGCGTCCGGCCAGCACCAGCCAGAGCCCGATGATCAGCGCAAGAGCGCCGACGACCGTCAGCACGAGCGGAATGGTCCGACCGATCAGCAGCAGCTTGTCCCGGTTGTTACCGGCCGACTCGACGCTGTTGGCGATCGTCTGGTCGGTGTAGACGAAGTCACCGTCCAGCAGCGCGGTGCTCGCGCCCTGGTCCGGCACCAGCATCTTCTTCTGCTCCTCGCGCACCTTGACGAAGTTGCCGCTGACCGGCTCGACCCAGATGGTGCGGGTGTTGCTGTACATCACCTTGCCGCTGGTCGCGCCCGGCGCGAGCGCCCCGAGCAGGGCGCCGACCCGCTCGGCCGCCATGCCCAGGTCGGTCTCCTCGATGACCTGCTGGAACCGGTACGCCTCCGTGCCGTTGATCTTCTCGGTGCCGTCGAACCGGATCGGCAGCGCCTTGCGCAGGTCACGGTCGAAGTACTCGTAGTCCTTGCGCTCCGTGTTGAACGGGAACTTGTAGGTCTGCCCACCGAAGGTGACCTCGCTCGGCCCCTCCGGGCCGTCGGCCTGGAGGAACTGCTTGTCCCAGTCGACCGCCGCGGCGGTCTTCCGGTCCAGGGCCAACTCCGCTGAGTACTGGCTGATCACCTCGCCGGTCTGGACCCACTTCACCGTGCCGTACGCGCCCCAGACGACCGCCTTGCCCTCCAGGTCGCCGGTCATCTCCGCCTCGGTGCTGCCGGCCTGCGGCGCCACCTCGGTGGTGGACTCCAGCGTGCCGGTCTGCACGGTCGGCGGGGCGTCCTTCTTGAGCTGCAGGAACTTGGCGTTCTCCGCCACCGCGACGCTCGGCTTCAGGCAGCCGTCCGGCTTGCCCTCCGCGTTGCACAACTTGAGGTCGTACGGCAGTTTCGTCACCGTCGGTGCCACGAAGAACGCCGCTCCCGCGGCGAGCACGAGACACAAGACGCCTATCCCGAACAGCACGGCGCCCAGACGAGCCTTCACTGATCCTCCTAACAAAGACAGTCAGCCGGTGTCCGGCGAGCGGTCCTGTCCCTAAACTTGGCCGCAGGTTACTCCCGGGTTACATATTCACGCGACCCTCTGGACGGTTGATGTCTGCCCCAACTCCGGATCACGACCTCCGCCGACTGCCCGCCTTGGACGCCGTACGGGTGATCGGCGCGCTGGCTGTCGTCGGGCACCACGTCGGGTTCGCCACCGGTGCCAACACCGGCGACTCGGGGCTCGGCAGCTGGTTGTCCCGCCTCGACGTGGGCGTCGCCGTCTTCTTCGTGCTCTCCGGCTTCCTGCTCTTCCGCCCGTACGCCCACTCGTCGGCCACCGGGCAGCGGTCCCCCTCCGCCCGGCGCTACCTGTGGCGCCGCGCCACCCGCATCCTGCCCGCCTACTGGCTGACCGTGGTGGTCTGCCTGCTGGTGCTGCCGCAGAACCAGCCGACGGCCGCCGGCGACTGGTGGCGGCACCTGACGCTGACCCAGATCTACGAGCCCCGGCAGTTGCGCCACGGCCTGAGCCAGACCTGGAGCCTCGCCACCGAGGTGACCTTCTACCTGCTGCTGCCGCTGCTCGCCGTGCTGCTGATGCGGCGGCGCTGGCGGCCCGGCCGGTCCACCGTCCTCATCGTGGTGGCGGGGCTGGCCATCACCGCCGGCTGGGTGGCCCTGATGGGATTCGGCCTGCTCAACCTGGGCCTGCACACCATGTGGCTGCCCTCGTACGCCGGCTGGTTCGGCGCCGGCATGGCGCTGGCGACCGTCCACGTGTCGCTGCGCACCGGCACCGGTCACCGCTGGCGGTGGCTGGACGACCTGGGCGCCGCGCCGCTGGCCTGCTGGTCGGTCGCGCTGGCCGCCCTGGCCGTGGCCACCACGCCGATCGTGGGTCCCCGCGACCTGGCCGAGCCCACCGCCGCCGAGTTCGGGCTGAAGATGGCGCTGTACGCCCTGGTCGCGGTGATGGTGGTGCTGCCGGTGGCGTTCGGGCCGGCCACCCGCACCAAGGCCGTCCTCGGCGGCGCGGTCGGCCGGTGGCTCGGCCGGGTCTCCTACGGGCTGTTCCTCTGGCACCCCTTCGTGCTGGAGGGGGTCTACATCGTGGGCGACCGGCCGAACTTCACCGGCGACACGGGCGAGATCTTCCTGCTCACCGTCGCCGGTGGGCTGGTCCTCGCCGCCATCAGTTACTACGCCGTCGAGCGCCCCTTCCAGCGCTGGAACGCTCCCCGGCCGCGTCGGCGCGGGAGCACGAGGGAGAACCAGAGCACCGCCACGGCGGCGACCGCCGCCAACTGAGGCGCCGCGTCGGTGTGCCCACCCCGGGTCACCGCGTACCAGCCGGCCAGCGCGAAGCAGGCCACTGGCAGCCAGCGCCCGGCCACCCGGTACAGCCGGCGCAGCCCACGCCGGTCCGGTGGGTGCAGGTGCGGCGTCAGCGCGTGGCCGGCCACCACGCCGGCCGCCGCCAGCAGCGCCACCGCGACCGCGGCCAGGCCGCCGACCAGCAGCAGCGCAGTCCCGCCGAACAGCAGGGCGAGCAGGCGGTGCCGGCGTCGACGCGGCGGCCCCGCCGCCGGCACGGGCACGCCCCGGCCCGGGAGAAGGGCGGCCAGCGCGACCCCGCCCAGCGCGATCGCGCCGGCGCCCAGCGCCAGGACGTACCCGTCGTCCGGGGCGAACCGCAGCAGCACCTCGCCGGAGAACCCGGCCGGCACCAGCCAGCCCTGCTGCCAGCCGTCCACCACGAACGGGGTGAGTCGCTCGCCGCCCGCGGTGGCCTCCCACCCGGCGTTCGCGTTCTCCCGCAGGGCCAGCACCCGCTGGCCCGGGTACCCGTCCAGGTGCAGCGACCGCCGGGTGGCCGACCAGCCGTCCACCCGGACCGGGGTCTGCACGGCGTCCGGGACCTGCGCCGACCCGACGACGCCCGCCGAGCCGGCCGCGCTGCCGTCGGTGGGCCCCGGGACCACGGCGTGCGGCGTCAGGACGAGCCGGGTGGGCGTAGCCAGGCGGCTCGCCGCCGCCACCACCCGTACCTCTCCGCCGGCCAGCGGCAGCGGATCCTTCGCTCCGGTGCCGCAGAGGAGGGCGTCCACCTCGCGCAGCTCCGCCAGCTCCCGCCGGCTGGCCACCAGCGCCGTCCGGCGCCGCACGGCGCCGACCTCCACGGTGGGCCCGCTGCCGCAGGAAAGCGTGACGCGCGCCTCCGGGTCGTTGCGGGGCACCGGTCCGTCCGGCAGCACGGTCAGCTCGCCGACGCCGACGGGCAGGCTCTGTGACAGCCGCCGGTACGGGTCGAAGGTGTTGGCCGGCACCACGTCGGAGATCAGCACGGTGATCTCGTCCGTCTTCAGCGGCCGGTCGAAGACCAGGCTGCCGCCCTCGTCGAAGACGCCGCCGCGCATGCCGCCGTCTCCGATCACGGTCGCCTGCCACGGGCGGGCCGCCGCCGCGGTGGGCGGCAGGGTCACCTTCAGCCCGGCGATCTGGCGGGCTTTCGGCCAGGTCAGGCGCAGCCACGGCTGCCGGTCGGAGCTGGCGGCGTACCAGGTCGTCGCCGGATCGCCGTCGACCACCGCGCCCGGCCGGGCCGCGGGGTGGGAGACGCCGACGCTGGAGGCCGCGACCACCGGGGTGACCCCGCGCGCGACGGCCGCCGCGCCACCGCCGTCGAGCAGCGCGTTCAGCGTGCCGCCCGCACGCGGACGCACCCGCAGCGCGACGTCGTAGCCGGCGGCGATCGGCAGGCTCAGCGTCCGGTCGATCCGGTCGCCGTCCTCGGACTCCCGGACGAGCCCGCCGTCGCAGATCGGCCGCCCCTCGTCGAAGACGCAGGGCGCGGCGCCGGCGGCGGCGGTGAGCACCACGGAGGCCGGGGCGGCGGTCGCCGGGGGCGCCGGCACGGCCAGGGTGCGCTCGGCCCGCACGCCCGGGATGGTGATCTCGGCGATGCCGACGCCGCCGAAGCCGGCCCGGATGTCGAAGACCTCGTCGATGGAGATCCGCACCCGCCGGGTCGGATAGCCGGCGGGCACCGTGACCTGCACGCTCTGGCCCGGGTTCTCCACCACCGCCTGCTGGTTGCCGGCGCTGACGGTGATCTTCGTGGGCAGGGAGTCGGCGCCGGTGTCGAAGACGATCCCCACCTCGCGGACCACCTGCGGCTCGGTCAGCTCCACCTCCAGCCACTGCGCGGTGGTGACCGTGCCGGGCGCCGAGCGCCAGGCGGTGGCGAGGTTGCCGTCGAGCGCCGCGTACGGCTGGTGCGCCGGCCGGCCGCCGACCAGCGGCTGCGCGTCGGACCAGGAACTCGACGCGGTGACCGACCCGATGCCCAGGTAGCGCACGGTAGTGGACTGGCCCTCGCCCCACGGCGGCAGGTAGTCCCGGGCGGGCGCACCGAGCCTCGCCTCGTCGGCCGACGTCATGGTCGCCGAGGCGTTGTCGTGCGGCTGCCCGAACGCCACCTCGCGCCGGCGCATCCCGTCGGTGAGCACCACCGGGCCGTCGGTCAGCCCCGCCGGCCGGTCCCCGGCGAGCACCGTCGGGGCGTCGGAGAGCCGGCCGGCCGCCGCGATCTGGAGCAGCGACTCCGGCCCGCCCACCACGGTGGTCAGGCCCTTCGCGTCGTACGCGACGACGGGGCTGACGGGCTGGGCGACCTCGTACACCTCCAGGGCCCGGACCTTCACGTCCAGGCCGTGGTCGACGAAGTTGCCGGGCAGCTGGCCGCCGCCGACCTCCGGTCCGAAGGCCCGCACCGGACGGATGCCGGGCGAGCGTTGCAGTGCCTGCCGGACCACGACCGGTTGGGTGGCGCCCGAGCGCCCGTAGTCGAGGTCGGAGCGGAGCAGCAGGTACCGCACGCCGGAGCGGGCGAGCAGGTCGGCCAGCCCGGCGGAACCCTCGCCGTTGGCTAGCGACGACTCGACGGCGTCGAGCAACCGGATCGTGCCCGGCGGGGTGAGCGGCACCGAACTGCGTACCGCCCAGGGGCTCTCCAGCAGAGGCTGGGTGACCTCGTCGCTCGGGCTGCCCCACAGGTAGCGGGGGAAGCGGGCGGCGGGCACCACCAGCACCCGGTCGTCGCCGAGGTTGCTGTCCAGCCAGGAGGTCGCCTGGTGCCAGTAGCCGGGCACCTCCCGGAAGCTGCCCTGGGCGGGCAGTCCGGCGGCCAGCGCCGGGGCGGCCACCCCGGCGACCGCCACGAGGGCGGTGCCGGTGACCAGCGTGGCGCGCAGCCGCACCGGCTGGAGCAGGCGGGGCAGGCCCGGGTTCACGTCGGGCCGGTCGCCCGCCCGGGCCGCCCGTGCCACCAGCCCCAGCAGGTGGGCGAGCCCGAGGATGAGCGGCAGCCGCAGCACCACGTCGAACTTGTGCACGTTGCGCAGTGGCGCGCCGGCCGCGTCGAGGAAGTCCCGCTGCGTCTGGGCGCCGAACCCGTCGACCGCGCCGACGTGGCCGAGCCCGACCAGGGCCAGCCCGACCAGCAGGCCGGTGACCAGGAAGCGCCGGTGCGGCATCCCGCGCCGGGCCAGGCCGGCGAGGCCGAGGCCGGCCACCACCAGGGTGGCGACCACCAGCGGCTGCTCGGTGGCCAGCCGCCAGCCGGCCGACCAGGGCGGCCCGTACGCGCCGTTGAGGTAGGCGTGCCAGTGCGAGGCGCCGCGCAGCACGGTGGTCGTGTCGGTGGGGGCCGTGGTGACCGGCGCCGTCTCGATGTAGTCCAGGAACGGCGGGCTGTACCGGCCCAGCAGCAGCAGGGGCACCAGCCACCAGGCGGTGGCGGCACCCACCGCCAGCCCCCAGGCGACGAGCGCCCGGACCCGCAGCCGGAACGGGTGCAGGCCGACCAGCCACAGACCGGCGAGCGGCACCACGGCCAGCACCGCCGTCGCGTTGACGCCGCCGGCGCACGCCACGACCAGCGCGGACAGGGTCACCGCCCGGCGTACGGAGCCGCCTCGGGCCAGCCCCACCAGGGGCACCAGCACCCAGGGTGCGAGGGCGCTCGGCCATGCCTCCACCGAGATCGGGCCCAGCTCGGTGACCAGCCGGGGGGAGAGCGCGAAGGCCACCCCGGCGAGCAGGCGGGCGGCCGGCGTGCCGATGTGCAGCCGCTCGGCCAGCCGGACCACGCCGGTGCAGGCGACCGTCATGACCAGCGCCCACCAGAGCCGCTGCACCACCCAGGCCGGGATGTCGAGCACCTCGCCGAGCAGGAAGAACGGGCCCATCGGCCAGAGGTAGCCGTACGCCTGATTCTGAAGCTGGCCGAAGGTTCCGTCCGGGTCCCAGACGTGCAGGGCGCGGCTCAGCCATCCGGCTGGATCGACCGCCAGGTCCACCTTGGTGTCGATGGCGATCATGCCCGGGTCCTGGAGGAACGCCAGGGCCGACAAACCGAGACAGACCGCGACCAAGCGCAGACGCCACACCCTTCTCGATGTGGCGTCCGGTCGGTCGGTCAGCTCCGGGCGGGCCGGCGCCTGCTGCATTTCGCCTCCGATCGGGCATTGCGGGGGCCGTGACGAAGCCCATAGTGTGACGCGACGCGAAGACTACTCGGCAGTAGGAGTAAGTGTGGAAGCACCGCCTGCCGCCACCCGGCACGTACTTTTCCTCAACTGGCGCGACACCCGGAACCCGGAGGGCGGCGGTTCTGAGGTGTACGTCGAGCGGATCGCCGGTGAACTCGTACGCCGGGGCCACCGGGCCACCCTGCTCTGCGCCACCCACTCCGCCGGCCCCGCCGAGGAGGTCACCGCCGCCGGCGTACGCGTGCTGCGGCGCGGCGGCCGACACACCGTCTACCTGCGTGCCGCGCTCGTCTACCTGGCCGGTGCCCTGGGCCTCGGGCCGCTGACCCGGCGCCGGGGCGGTCGCCCCGACCTGATCGTGGACGTCGGCAACGGCCTGCCCTTCCTGTCCGCCCTGTACGCCCGCCAGCCGGTCATCGCACTCGTGCACCACGTGCACCGTGAGCAGTGGCCGGTGGTGCTGGGCCGCTGGCTGGCCGGCTTCGGCTGGTGGGTCGAGTCCTGGCTCGCCCCGCGCGTCTACCACCGCTGCCAGTACGTGACCGTCTCGGCGGCTACCCGGCGGGAACTGGCCACCCTCGGCATCGACCCGTCCCGGGTCGCCATCGTGCACAACGGCACCCCCGACATGACGGTGGGGCCGGTGCCGCGCACCCCGCAGCCGTCCCTGGTGGTGCTCGGCCGGCTGGTGCCGCACAAGCAGGTCGAGCTGGCCCTGCACGCGGTTGCCGGGCTCACCGGCGAGCTGCCTGGGCTCACCCTCGTGGTCGCCGGCCAGGGCTGGTGGGAGCCGCAGCTGCGCCAGCTCGCCGAGGAGTTGGGCGTCACCGACCGGGTCCGGTTCACCGGCTTCATCAGTGACACCGAGAAGCGGGAGCTGCTGGCCAGCGCCTGGGTCGCGCTCACCCCCTCGCTCAAGGAGGGCTGGGGGCTGACCATCGTGGAGGCCGGGGCGGTCGGCACGCCGACGGTGGCGTTCCGCGGTGCCGGCGGAGTCGAGGAGGCGCTCGTCGACGGCGAGACCGGCCTGCTCGCCGACGGCGTCGACGACTTCGTCGCCAAGGTGCGGCTGCTGCTGACCGACGACGCCCGGCGCACCGCGATGGGCACGGCGGCGCGGGCGCACGCGGCCCGCTTCACCTGGCCGATCTCGGGCGAAAAATTCGCGGCCCTCGTGACGAGGGCCGCGAACGTTCGGAGCGTGGTGCCGGCGGAGCAGATGGAACCGGTGGAGCCGTCCTACCTCGTGCCGTAGACCAGCGGCTTGTTGGCGCCGCCGCCACCGCCGTCCGAGCTGGTCCGCGCGGCCTGCTCGGCCTTGGCGGCCTCGGACGACGAGGTGCCGGTGAGGGTGGTGGCCAGCGCCACCGACCCGAAGACGCCGAGAGCGACCGCGATCACTCCGGCGAGAACCAACGAGAGAGCACTGCGCATGGTGCTGACTTCCTCCTCGTGAGCTGCGTGCGCGGGACGTTACCACCAAGTAGCGTCGGTGGGGAGGGCCGCGAGGACGATCGATTCCGGCCTGCCAGGGGGAATCCTCGGCAGCTCACCGCGCACCGGAGCGTGCGGCCGGGTTCTCGTACAGGGTCAGGTCCTCGCCCGCGTACACCTCGCGGAGCCCGACCAGCGTCGCCGGGTCCGTCCGCTGCCCGCCGGCCACCCGCTGCACCACCACCCAGCGCACCCCGGTGGCCCGCACCGGGGCACCGGAGTCGAGCACCCGCCGCACGTGCGCGACGCGCCGGTTCTCCCCGCTCACCTCGCTCGTGCCCACCCAGAGCGTGTCGTCGACGAGGACCTCGGCGTCGACGTAGCGGGGCAGCGGGTCGAGCGCCGTCCGGCCGCCGTTCCAGGGATAGGCCCGGTAGGAGCCGAGCGGCAACGAGAGCACCTCGCCCGGCTGGCCGTCGAGGCGGGCGGCGACGGCGTCCCAGTCCGCCGGGTAGGCCACCGGCCGCAGCCGGCCGGCCGCGCCGAACGCCAGGTCCGGCAGGACCACCACGGGCAGCGCCAGCGCCCCGGCGAGCACCGCGCCCGCGCCGGCCCGCCCGGCCCGGCCAGCCGCCCCGGCCAGCCGTTCCGCACCGAGCGCGAACCCCACGGCCACCAGCAGGGCGTACGGGACGAGGAACTTCTGCCCGTCGCGCAGCACCCCGGCTCCCGGCACCGTGGCCACCAGCCACTCCAGCGACGCGCCCAGGCCGGGCAGCACGCCCAGGGCGGCGAGCAGGAACCCGCCGGCCGCCAGGACGGCCAGCCGGTCGCAGAACCCGTCCGGCCACCGGTGGCGCAGGGCCCGGTAGCCGAGGACCGCCAGGGCCAGCACGACGGCGGTGGCCAGCGGCGCCAGCGGGGACGACCGGCTCACCGGTGTGGTCTGCGCGTTCCAGATCCCACCCGTGCCGGCGAGGGCTCCGAGCGCTCCGCTCCAGTTCTCCGCCCGCGCCGCGAACGCCGCCACCCCGTCGGGGTCGGTCCGGGCGTCCGCCCTGGTCAGGGCGGCAGCCGCCAGCCAGGGCGCGTTCAGCAGCAGCACCAGTGCGATCGCGATCGCGCCGACCCGGCCCCTGCCCCGCTGCGGCACCAGCACGACGGTGGCCGCCAAGGCGATGAGGCCGCCGGTCGGGGTCACTGCGGCGAGGGCGGCCGCCAGCACCAGCAGCGGCAGCGCCCGCCGTCCACCGACGCGCAGCCGGATCACCGCCAGCACCAGCCAGGGCAGCGACGCGTACGCCAGGAGCAGGCCCCAGTGCCCGATCAGCAGCCGCTCCGCCAGGTAGGGCGTCCACACGTATCCGACAGCGGCCACCAGCCGGGTGACCGGGTGCCGGGCCGGCACCAGCAACCCGGCGCCGACGGTGGCGAGCAGCAGCACCGCGACCAGCGCCAGCCGCTGCACCAGCCACCCGGGCATCGCGTGGCTCGCCAGCGACACCAGGGCGTCCAACGGCACCGCCCGTGGCAGCGAGTCGGACGGGGCGACGAGTTCGGCGCGCCACGGCTGGTGCGGCACGAAGACCATGTCGTAGCTGAGCACGTAACCGGGTGCCGCCAGCGGAGCCAGCACCAGCAGGGTGACGGCCAGCCCGAGCCCGACGAGCATCGACCTCTCCCGCAGGGTTGACCTCCTCATTACGCTGACCGGGCGTGGCACCGGCGTGGCGCCACTGTACGCGCGCCCGTTGCACAGCCGGGAGTGCCGGCGACACGGGACGGTTGATGGGTACGGATTCGGAAAAGCCCGGCCGGGCCACCGGGCTCGGCACCGCCGGCGTCGCGGTGACACTCGCCGGCGTATTCGTCAACGGGCTGGCCTACGTGGTGCCCGTCCTCGGTGCGCGGCACCTCGATCCGGCGGAGCTGAGCGCGCTCGCCACGCTCCTGGCGCTGGGTGCGATCGGTGGCGTGGCCAGCACCGGGCTCCAGATCGCGGTCGCCGTGCACCGGGCCCGGCACGGTCGCGCCGCCACCGCCCGGCCGACCCTGCTCACGGTGCTCGTCACCGCCGCGCTGCTCGCCCTGACGCTGCCGGTGGCGGCCGTCCAGCTCCGGCTGACCGCCCCGGCGGTGCTGCTGCTCGGCGTGCTGACCGTGGCGGTCGTGGCGGCCGGCCGCTGGCTCGGCGAGTTGCAGGGCGACCAGCGCTTCCTGCGGCTCGCCGGCGGCATGGCGCTGCTCGGCGCCGGCCGCTACGGGGGCATGGTGGCCGGGCTCTGGCTCGGCGGCGGGCTCACCGGGTCGCTGCTGGCCGGCGCGCTCACCTCGGTGCTGGTGCTCGCGCTGCTGGTGCGCCTCAACCGGGGCGCAGGCATCGACCCGGCCGTGCCCTCCCTCGCCACCCGGACGGTGCTCACCGCCAGCGGCGCCACCCTGGCGATGCTGGTGGTCTCCTACGCCGATCTCCTGCTCGCCCGCCGCTTCCTGCCGCCGGACGTCTCCGGCACCTACGCCGTCGGCACCGTGCTGACCAAGGGGGCGCTGTGGGCGCCGCAGGTGGTGACCGTGATCGTGCTGCCCCGCCTGGCCAAGGGGGACCGGCGGGCCCTGGTCGCCGCGCTGGCCCTGGTCGCCGGCGCCGGGGCGGTGCTGGTGCTCGGTTCGGCGCTCGCGGGCGGGCTGGCCTTCCGCCTGGCCGGCGGCCCCGACTACGCCGCGGCCGGTCGTTACGCCCCGGTCTTCGCCGCCACCGGCGCCCTGTACGCGGTCGTGTTCATCCTGGTCAACGCCCGTGTCGCGGCGTCGGTCCGGTGGCCCGCGGCGCCGTTGTGGACGTCCACGGCGATCTTCGTGGCCGCCGTCGCGACCGTCGTGCCACGGACCGTCGCCGGGATCGCCGGGGCCGCCCTGGCGACGGCGGCGGTCACCGCCGTCGCCATCGGACTCCTGACATTGGCCCACGAACGGGGCAGCAGGTCGAAACGCACCCGTACGGCCACTACCACCCAGGCGGGAGGACATGTCACAGTGCGGGACGGATAACCAGGAGACGGGGGTTTCTGGTGAGCGTCAGCACGGCCACGACCGGGTCCGGTCCAGAGAAGGCCCGCACCCACGCCCGCTGGTTGCTCGTTCTGTACGCCACCGCGCTGGCGCTCAGCCTGACGGCCGGCGTACCGGGCGGTGCACGGGCCGAGGGCGGCATGTCGGCCGACCGGCTCACCGCCCTCTTCGAGCGTTACGGCGACACCTCCGGCCGATGGAACGGTGCCGACCGGACGGCCTCCGTCCGGCTCCCCGACGGCCGGCTCCTCTGGCTCTTCTCCGACACGTTTCTCGGCCCCGTGGGCCCGGACGGATCCCGCCCCCGCACCGCGTCGTTCATCAACAACTCCGCCGTGGTGCAGCAGGGCGACGAGCTGCGCGAGACGGTGCACGGCGGCACCGCCGAGGACCCCGCCTCGCTCGTGCCGCCGCCGGCCGCCGACCAGTTCTACTGGATCGGCGACGCCCAGGTCGTCGGCGAGACCCTCCAGATGCTGGTCAACCGCTACCGCCGGACGGGCGACGGCCCGCTGGACCACGTCCTGCTGGGCACCTCGCTGGCGACCTTCGCACTGCCCGGCATGACGCCCACGGCGGTCCGGCCGCTGCCGCTGGGAGAGCGCATCTCGTGGGGCTCCAGCCTGCTCCGCGATGGCGGACACACCCTGATCTACGGCACCGAGGCGAGCGGCGAGACGAAGTTCGCGCATCTCGCCCGGGTCGCCGGGACCGACCTGAGCGGCCCGTGGGAGTTCTGGACGGGCACCGGCTGGGCGCCCGCGGCGGACCGGTCCGCCCGCATCCTCAGCGGGGTCGGCACGTCGTACGGGGTGCAGCGGGTCGGCGACCGGTACGTGCTCGTGACCCACGAGAACAACCTGGTGTTCAGCGCCGACGTGGTGGCGTACACGGCGGGTGGGCCGACGGGTCCGTTCGAGGGGCCGGACTACCTGCACCGCGCGCCCGAGACAGACGCCGGGCATCTCGTCTACGACGCCGACCTGCACCCCGACCTGGCTCGTCCGGGCAAGCTGCTGATCTCCTACAACGTCAACAACGTCGACGACGCCGTGACGTACGCCGACGCCGGCCTCTACCGGCCGCGCTTCGTCGAGGTCGACTGGCCCCGCCCCCGGCCGGAACGGGCCGACGTGCCGCCGGCGCCGGCGGCTCTCACGGCCGAAGCGCGGGGCGCGGGCAACGCCGAGCTGCGGTGGCGTCCCGTCCCGGTCGATGACGAGCTGCGTTACCTGGTGCACCGCCGGGACGTGACCGCCGGGCAGACCCACTTCGTGCGGATCGGCGAGCCGTCCGCCGAGCCCCGCTCCTCGGCCGACTTCCTGGTCAACGGCCACGAGTACGAGTTCCGGGTGACCGCCGTCGGTCGGCGGGGCGAGGGCCCGCCCTCGCCGGTGGCACGGATGACCGCCACCGTGCCGCCGCCACCGCCGCCGAGCGGGGTGCGGGCCGAGGCGGGCCGCACCGGGGACGTCGCGGTGCACTGGGAGCCGCTCCCGTTCGTCCAGGTGTTCCGGCTCTACCGGCGCGACGTCACGGCGGGGCAGCGGGATCCGGCCCTCGTCGGCACGTTCACCGGCACCAGCGCCACCGTCGGCTCGCTATGGCACGCCCGGACGTACGAGTTCACCGTCGTCGCGGTCGGCGGCGGCGGGGACAGCCCGCCCTCGACGCCCGTCCGGGCCACCGCATCGGTCAGCCCGCCGGCCGCGCCGGCCCGACTGACCGCACAGGCCCAGCCGGACGGCGACATCCGGCTGGGCTGGGCCAACCTCGGTCCCGGCGTCTCCTACCGGGTCTACCGGCGCGACCTGACGGCGGGCCAGAGCCGACCCGGGTCGCCCGCACTGGAGAGCCGGCCGAGCCACCTCGCCCGCCACCTCGAGCACGGCCACGAGTACGAGTTCACCGTCAGCGCGGTGGACCGCGACCGCGAGGGACCGCTCTCCCCGCCGGTGCGGGCCCGGGCGACCTTCAGCGCGCCGAAGGTGGTGCCGACCGACCTGCGGGTGACGAAGGTCGGCACGGCCGAGGTGGAGCTGACCTGGCGCTCGACCAGTCCCGGCGGGTGGCACCGCGTCTACCGGCGGGACCTCACCGCCGGGGAGCGGGAGTTCACCGAGGAGGAGGTGCCCGTGCAGGGCACCAAGGCCACCATCCGCCAGCTGCGCAACGGACACGAGTACGAGTTCGTGGTCGCCGCGGCCAACCAGGCCGGTGCCGGGCGGCAGAGCAGGCCGGTCCGGGCCATCCCTCGGCTGCCCACGCCGGCCGGGCTGGCGGCGACGGCGGCCGGCAACGGCGAGGCGCGACTGAGCTGGCGTCCGGCGGGGCCGGGCCTCGCATACCGCGTCCAGGTCCGCGACGTCACGGCCGGCGGGGAATGGCGCACGGACCCGGTGCCGGTAGGCGGGACGGACTTCACCGCCGTGCTGCTGGTCCGCGGGCACCGCTACGAGTTCCGGGTCGCCGCCACCGACGGCATCGACACCGGCACGCCGTCCGCGCCGGTCGCCGTGCTCGTCCGCTGAAACACCGGCGGTGAGCGCGGCGCGCTGGAGAAGCTGGCCCGGTCAGGCCCCGGCCGCCAGCCAGGATTGCAGCAGGTGGTGGTCGATCGAGTCGGCGCGGCCCAGCGGCCGCCCGGCGGCCGCCCGCTGGCGCAGCTCGTTCCGGGTGAACCAGCGCGCCTCCAGCAGCTCCTCGCCGTCCACCCGCACCTCCTCGGACGCGGCGGTGGCCCGGAAGCCGACCATCAGGCCGGCCGGGAACGGCCACGCCTGCGAGCCCACGTACGCCAGGTCGGTCACCGTCACCCCGGCCTCCTCCGCCATCTCCCGCCGGACGGCGTCCTCCAGGCTCTCGCCCACCTCGACGAAGCCGGCGAGCGTCGAGTACGCCCCCTCCGGCGCACCCGCGTGCCGGGCCAGCAGGCAACGGTCGGGGACGCCGGGCGCCTCGATCAGCACGATGACGGCCGGCTCGATCCGGGGGAAGAGGAGCCGGCCGCAGTCCGCCCGCGCGCACGACCGGACGTGTCCGCCGCCCCGGGCGACGGTCGACGCCCCGCACGTGCCGCAGAAGCGCTGCTGCCGGTGCCAGTGCAGCAGCCCCCGCGCGTACGCCTGGACGGCCGCCCCGGCCGGGTCGAGCCGGCCGACCAGCGCCCGGACGTCCACGGCGGCGCCCGCCTCCGCGACCTCGACGGCGGCGGCCTCGGGCAGCCCGGAGAGGTCGACGGCGAAGACGGCCGAGCCGTCGTCCATGCCCAGGAAGACGGTCTCGTCGGCGACGGTGAGCGCCTTGGCCGCCCGTTCCCCGGTCAGCCGCACCGGCACGTCCCCCGCGACCAGGCAGCGGTCCCGCCAGAGCGGCAGCAGGGTGCTCGCCGGGTCCGCCAGCAGGGCGGCGAGCCGCTCCGGGTCGGCACGCAGCTCCCCCGCCCGGTCCAGCCAACCGCCCCCGTACGCCAGGACCGCCTCGTCCGCTCCCATGTTCCCTACCGTGCCATGCCCGCCGGCCCGCCCGACCACCGGCCGGTGTCCCCCGACACGCCGGGCGACACGCCGCGAGCGACGGGTGGGGCGCTGGCTCCCGCCCCGCCCGGGCGCCGGTTACCGTAGGTGTCTTCCGGGCGGAGGTGCGCTCCCCCGTTGTGGTACGTCCGATCGAGGTGACCGTGACGCTGTACGGCGAGAAGACTCCACCCGCCGACGACCGGCCCACCGTGCAGGTCAAGGCTGTGACCTGGCCCGGTGACGAACCGGAGCCGGTCGCGCCGGCAGGCGGGCCGGGCGGGTCACGGTCCCGCCGGATCCGCCTGCTGCTGGCCGCCGGGGCCGTCACGGCGGTACTGGCCTCCGTGGCGGGGGCGGGCGCCTACGCGTACGCCGGTGACGTGCCGCGCGGGACGACGGTGCTCGGCGCGGAGCTGGGCGGCCGGAGCCGCGCGGACGCCGCCCGGGAGCTGCGGACGGAGCTCGAACGCCGCGCCGCCGCGCTCAACGCCCCGCTGTCGGTACGCGTCGGCGAGCGGACCGCCACGATCGACCCGGCCACCGTCGGCCTGGCGGTCGACGTCGACGCCACCGTGGCGGCGGCGGCCGAGGCCGACGCGCACGCCGTCGACCGGCTCGTTGGGTCCCGGACGGTGCAGCCGGTGGTGACCGTGGACGCCGCCCGGCTCGACGCCGCCCTCGAAAAGGTCGTCGGCGACCAGGGCCGGAAGATGACCATGCCGGCGATCACCTGGAAGGGCACCACGCCGAAGGCGGTGCACCCGAAGCCGAGCCTCGCCCTCGATCCGGAACGCTCCGCGCAGGTGGTGCGGGAGGGCTGGCTCGCCGGCCAGCCGGTGACCGTGCCGCTGGTCGAGTCCCACCCCGCGACCACCGCGGAGGAGGTGGACCGGCTGGTAGCCGAGCTGGCGAAGCCGGCCGTCGCCGCCCCGGTCACGCTGACCACCGGCAAGGGCTCGGTGCAGATCCCGCCGAAGGCGATCGCGAGGAGCCTGCGGTTCACGGCCGACAAGGCCGGCAAGCTGACGCCGCAGGTCGACGTGAAGCGGCTGCGGGCCGCGCTCGGCGACGACCTGGCCGCGATCGAGGTGCCGCCGAGGGACGCCCGGATGACCATCTCCGGCGGCAAGCCGAAGGTCGTCGACGGCAAGCCCGGGCAGCAGCTCGACAGCGCGGCCCTCGGCCGCGACCTGCTCGCCGTCCTGCCGAGGGCGGACGACCGGAAGGTCACCGGCGAGCTGAAGCCGGCGGAGCCGGAACTGACCGCGGAGAAGCTGGGCGGGTTGGGCATAAAGGAGCGGGTCTCCACGTTCACCACGCACTTCACCGGTGGGCTCTCCTCGCCGCGCAGCCAGAACATCGTCACGATCGCGAAGGACGTGGACGGCACGGTGGTGCTGCCCGGCGAGACGTTCTCCCTCAACGGGCACACCGGCGAGCGCGGCTACGCCCAGGGCTACCGGGACGCCCCGGTCATCCTCGACGGCAAGCTGGTCCCGGGGGTCGGCGGCGGCACCTCGCAGTTCACCACGACGCTGTTCAACGCGACGTACTACGCCGGCCTGGAGGACGTCGAGCACAAGCCGCACTCGTACTGGTTCAGCCGCTACCCGGCGGTCATCGAGTCGACCATCTTCTGGCCGGACCTGGACTTCAAGTTCCGCAACAACACCGAGCACGGCGTCCTGATCGACACCTCCTACACGTCGAGCTCGATCACCGTGTCGATCTGGAGCACGAAGATCTGGGACAGCGTGAAGACCGAGTACACCCCGCGCCGCAACATCACCCAGCCGAAGACGGTCTACCTGGAACCCGGCCCGACCTGCATCCCGGCCAGCGGCAGCCAGGGCTTCACCCAGGACGCCTACCGCGTGTTCAAGAAGGACGGCAAGGTCGTCAAGCGGGAGAAGTTCACCTGGCGCTACTCCGCCGAGCCGCGCTTCATCTGCGGTCGCGAGCCGTCCTGACGGCCGCCTGACTCCCGCTCGGGGAAGCCCCGCCGGCCACGTCGCCGGCGGGGCTTCCCCTTGTCGTACGCGCACCGCGTCACAGCCCTCGTAGGGTGCCGAACAGCGTCCCTACGCCTACGCCACCGCCCCGCCCACGCCAGCGGTGCCGACGCGAGGTGGTGCCGGGCCGAGTCAGCCGCCGCTGGCGCTGGTGCTGGCTCTGACGCTGGCTCTGGTGCCGACGCTCACGCTTCGTGCGGGCACTGGTGCTCGTGCCGGCGCTCGTGCTGGCGCTTGTGCTGGCGCTGGCCCTGCTGGTGCTCGTGCTCGTGCTGGCTCTGGCCCGCAAATGGTGCGGTGGCGGGGTTTTGGCGGCGGCGCCGACGACGGGCGGCTGCTCGTGAGCCACGAAAAGGTCCGTAACGCAGTTCAGGGCCACCCCATACGGGGTGACCCTGAACTGAAAGATTGTCCGGCGGTGTCCTACTCTCCCACACCCTCCCGAGTGCAGTACCATCGGCGCTGGAGGGCTTAGCTTCCGGGTTCGGAATGTAACCGGGCGTTTCCCCTCCGCCATGACCGCCGTAACTCTATCAACATATCAAACAACACCACACACACCGTGGTCTGTTGTTCGTTTGCTGTGAGTTGCACAGTGGACGCGTAGCAGCTTAGTAGTCAAGTCCTCGGCCTATTAGTACCGGTCAACTGAACCCGTTACCGGGCTTACATTTCCGGCCTATCAACCCAGTCGTCTAGCTGGGGGCCTTACCCCACCAAAGGTGGGTGGGATACCTCATCTTGAAGCGAGCTTCCCGCTTAGATGCTTTCAGCGGTTATCCCTTCCGAACGTAGCTAACCAGCCGTGCCCCTGGCGGGACAACTGGCACACCAGAGGTTCGTCCGTCCCGGTCCTCTCGTACTAGGGACAGCCCTTCTCAAGTATCCTACGCGCACGGCGGATAGGGACCGAACTGTCTCACGACGTTCTAAACCCAGCTCGCGTACCGCTTTAATGGGCGAACAGCCCAACCCTTGGGACCTGCTACAGCCCCAGGATGCGACGAGCCGACATCGAGGTGCCAAACCATCCCGTCGATATGGACTCTTGGGGAAGATCAGCCTGTTATCCCCGGGGTACCTTTTATCCGTTGAGCGACACCGCTTCCACTCGCAAGTGCCGGATCACTAGTCCCGACTTTCGTCCCTGCTCGACCTGTCAGTCTCACAGTCAAGCTCCCTTGTGTACTTGCACTCAACACCTGATTGCCAACCAGGCTGAGGGAACCTTTGGGCGCCTCCGTTACCCTTTAGGAGGCAACCGCCCCAGTTAAACTACCCACCAGACACTGTCCCTGAACCGGATAACGGTCCGAAGTTAGATACCCAAATCAACCAGAGTGGTATTTCAAGATTGCCTCCACCCATACTGGCGTACAGGTTTCACCGGCTCCCACCTATCCTACACAAGCTAATTCGGATACCAATGTCAAGCTATAGTAAAGGTCCCGGGGTCTTTCCGTCCTGCCGCGCGTAACGAGCATCTTTACTCGTAATGCAATTTCGCCGGGCCTGTGGTTGAGACAGTGGGGAAGTCGTTACGCCATTCGTGCAGGTCGGAACTTACCCGACAAGGAATTTCGCTACCTTAGGATGGTTATAGTTACCACCGCCGTTTACTGGCGCTTAAGTTCTCCGCTTCGCCCCGAAGAGCTAACAGGTCCCCTTAACGTTCCAGCACCGGGCAGGCGTCAGTCCATATACATCGAATTACTTCTTCGCATGGACCTGTGTTTTTAGTAAACAGTCGCTTCCCCCTGCTCTCTGCGGCCATACAACGCTCCACCCGCGCGGGGCTTCACGTCTCCGGCCCCCCTTCTCCCTAAGTTACGGGGGCAATTTGCCGAGTTCCTTAACCACAGTTCGCCCGATCGCCTCGGTATTCTCTACCTGACCACCTGTGTCGGTTTGGGGTACGGGCCGCTAAGAACTCGCTAGAGGCTTTTCTCGGCAGCATAGGATCACTGACTTCACCTGAATCGGCTCGGCATCACGTCTCAGCCCTCATGGTGTGCGGATTTGCCTACACACCGGCCTACACGCTTACCCCGGCACAACCACCGGCCGGGCTCAGCTACCTTCCTGCGTCACCCCATCGCTTGACTACTACCCGCCAGGTTCCCACGCTCCCCCAGTTCGGTCCGAAGACCTCCCCAGGTTCGGGTGGTTAGCACAACGAGGTTCATCACGGGCGCTCTTTCGCGGGTACGGGAATATCAACCCGTTGTCCATCGACTACGCCTCTCGGCCTCGCCTTAGGTCCCGACTCACCCAGGGCGGATTAGCCTGGCCCTGGAACCCTTGGTCATCCGGCGGAAGGGTTTCTCACCCTTCTTTCGCTACTCATGCCTGCATTCTCACTCGTGCCGCGTCCACAACTGGGTCACCCCGCTGCTTCACCCCCGGCACGACGCTCCCCTACCCATCCACACACCTGCACAACACATCAAGGCGTTGCGTGGTTAAAATGTGAATGCCACAGCTTCGGCGGTGTGCTTGAGCCCCGCTACATTGTCGGCGCGGAACCACTTGACCAGTGAGCTATTACGCACTCTTTAAAGGGTGGCTGCTTCTAAGCCAACCTCCTGGTTGTCTATGCGACCCCACATCCTTTTCCACTTAGCACACGCTTAGGGGCCTTAGCTGGTGATCTGGGCTGTTTCCCTCTCGACTACGAAGCTTATCCCCCGCAGTCTCACTGCCGCGCTCTCACTTACCGGCATTCGGAGTTTGGCTGATTTCGG
>NZ_JBMHMH010000001.1:4650000-7442500 GCF_049179055.1 Micromonospora sp. WMMD737
GGTACATCCGTGTCCCCCTTTTCCTCTGCGACAGATGCGTCACCAGAATGGTCGGCCCGGTTGGCCGAACGAATGTGCCGACTGGACACTCCGCATCCCCGGCCAATGTGCGCGGCCCATTTCCCGTCGCCGCCACCTGCGGCACAGCCGTGCCATTCATCGACGGTCGGCGAATATGACGTACTTCGCACCGAGAAATTTCAGTGAACCGGAAATTGCCGTGTTGTTTCCCGGAGGCTCGGGCGGGGCACTGACTTCCGGGACCGGCGCAGACCGTCATCGGAGGTGACCCGTGCAGCCGTCGACGTTCAATCCCTGGACCTGGCGCGACCCGTCCGCCCTCGCCGGCGGGTACTCCGGAGCCAACCCCGACTCCGCCCCGCCGGACGGGCCGGAGCCCGGCGGCGACGGACCCGACGCCCCCGGCCCCGGCACCCCGCTCGACCTGGTCGGCTACCGGGTGGAGGCCACCGACGGGCGGATCGGCTCCGTCGACGAGGCGAGTGACGACACCGACGCCCGCTGGCTGGTGGTGGACACCGGACCCTGGATCTTCGGCCGTAAGGTCCTGCTGCCGGCCGGCACCGTGACGCGGGTGGACCACCTGGACCGCACGGTGCACGTGGACCGCACCCGCGAGCAGGTCAAGGAGTCACCGGCCTTCGACCCGGACGCCTACGGCGAGCCCGGCTACCGGGACCGGATCGGCGACTACTACCGGGACAGCTACCGGCAGGGCTGAGCGGGCAGGCCGGAGCCGCTACCGTGAGGGCATGGTCCGGCCGATCAGCTACGCGCCGGAGGTCGTCGACCTGGTCGACGGCCTCCCGCTCGGTGTCGTGACCACCTCTCCGACCCGCTCCGACGACGGCCGCGAGCGGATGATCGACGTACTTCGTGCCGGTGGACTGCGGTTCCGCGACGGCGCGCGATGGCGTACGGCTCACTGAGCCGACCCTGACCGACCCGGGATGACATCCCCGGTCGACGCGCGCCCGCGCACACACTCGTCCACCAGGCACGAAAGGCGTACCACCATGTCCGTTGCACGGATGCTCACCGGGGACCGCCCCACCGGGCGGCTGCACCTCGGCCACTACGTCGGCAGCATCGCCAACCGGGTGCGGCTGCACCAGCGCTACGAGAGCTTCTTCATCATCGCCGACCTGCACATGCTCACCACGCGGAACACCCGCGAGGACATCGAGCGGGTCGCGGGCAACGCCCGGGAGATGGTCACCGACATCCTGGCTGCCGGCGTCGACCCGCGGCGCGCCACCTTCTACCTCCAGTCGGCCATCCCGGAGGTCGGCGACCTGAACACCCTCTTCCAGAACCTGGTCACGGTGCCCCGGCTGGAACGCGTGCCTTCGCTCAAGGACATGGCCCGCGCCGCCGGCAAGGAGGAGATGCCCTACGGCCTGCTCGGGTACCCGGTGCTCCAGGCCGCCGACATCCTCTGCGTGAAGGGGCAGGTCGTCCCGGTCGGCAAGGACAACGCGGCGCACGTGGAGGTGACGCGGGAGATCGCCCGGCGCTTCAACCACCTCTACGGGGAGGTGTTCCCCGTGCCGGAGACGATCGCGTCGGAGACGCCCACCCTGGTCGGCACGGACGGCCGGGCGAAGATGAGCAAGAGCCTGGGCAACGCGATCGCGCTCTCCGCCGATCCGGCGACGGTGCGCCGGGCGGTGATGGGCATGTACACCGACCCGAACCGGGTCCGGGCCGACGTGCCCGGCACCGTCGAGGGGAACCCGGTCTTCGCGTACCACGACATCTTCAACCCCGATCGGGCTCAGGTCGACGACCTCAAGGAGCGCTACCGGGCCGGGCGGGTCGGCGACGTGGAGGTGAAGGAGAAGCTGGCGGTCGCGCTCGACCGGTTCCTGGACCCGATCCGGGAGCGTCGGGCCCGGCTCGAGGCCGAGCCCGGGCTGGTCGACCAGTTGATCTTCGAGGGCACGGAACGGACCCGCCACGAGGTGCGGCAGACGCTCGTCGAGGTCCGCCGGACGATGGGGCTGACCAGCGCGTACACGCAGGTGCGCCGTAGGGCCGAGCGGCACCGCAAGGCCACGGCCACGCCGGCCTGAGCGGTCGTACGACCGGCCCGGGACAGGGAATGGGCTCCAGCACCGGGCCGGTTCGTGCGGAGCGGTCGCGGTGGGACGAATGAGTGGCTCCGGGCGGGGCAACTGGAACACCATGGGCGTGGTCCGGTACGAGGCGGTGCTGCCGGTCGTCGACGAGCTGGACCAGCTCGTCGACCTGCTGCGCAAGGCGACCTCGGGTGAGCAGTTGTACGTCCGGTGGTCCCGCGGGCCGGGCCTCGACCTGTCCGGCGAGCACGGGTCGGGGCAGTCCAGCAAGGACGCGCTGACCGGCATCGACCTGCCCGGCCTCTCCGCCAATCCGCTCGCCGTCGAGTCGTGGTGGGGCGATCGGCCGCTGCGGCTGTGGGTGGCCCGCCGGCTCTACGACTACTGCCACCTGCGTCGGCTACGCGGCCCGGCGTACGCCCCTGGGTGCTGGCCGGCGAGCAGCGCGGCCGGGCCCGGACAACGAGCCGCTGGTGCGGTGCCGCCGACCGGTCGCGTGGGTGTCGGAGCGGGCGCTGCGGGAGGCGGACCGGGTGTCGAGGCGCAGGCGTCGACGGAATGGGGACCACTGCACCGGGCCGACTGATCCGCCCCGGCCGAGTGGGGCACCGGCGGCTCGGCGCGGCCCCGTGCACCGCCTCCGAGGTCTGGCGGCCCGGGGGCGCGGGTCGCTAGGTTTCAGCTTCGGGTATTCCACTGTCGTCGATCGGGGGAAGTCGGCCGCGTGTCGCACATCGAGAAGATCACCGGGGAGCTGCGCGCCTTGACCACCGGCGTCGACAGGGCGCAGGCGCTGGCGGCCGCCGCCGACAACCAGGCGCAGGAGGTTGCCCTGCGCGCCGCCGGCGCCGGCTTCGCCGCCGTGGCGGCGGGCGTGATCCGGGTACGCGACGGCATCTCGGCCGTCCGGGGCAGCCTGGGCAGCCTCGCGACCACCATCGGCGAGGCCACGAAGGCCACCGCGGCCGTCCCGCAGGAGGCCAGCCCGCACGAGACGATCGCCGGCCTGGCACCGGTGCACAACGCGTGCGACGGCATCCGCGACGCCGCCGCCACCACCGCCGCACAGGTCCGCGAGACGCGACAACTCGTCACCACCGTCCTGCACGGCGGCCAACCCGGCCCCCTCGTGCAGTCCCTGGAGAGCATCACGCAGGTCCTGAGCCTGGTCGCCCAACGCACCGCCAGCGCCCGGCAGGCGGTCGAGACGGCGATCGCCGAGGCCCGCCAGCTGGGGTCGGCGGGAAACTGACCGGGGCTGGCGGCAGCACACCGTCCAGCCCCACCGTCACAGCACCCGCCCCCGACGCCTCCCCGGCAGACGACACCGACACCGCCGACCACGACGCCGGGCACGAGGGTCCCACACCCGGTCTTGCGTTCTGGACCAGGCCCGCCACCGGCTCCCTCAGCGGCGCACCAACCGGACCACGGACCCGAATCCCGGCGAAGGAGAGACCAACGGAACGCCGCAGCCTGGAACTGGAGAACGAGACCGCCGACAAGATCGCCCACCAGGGCTACCGCGTGCACCAGAACCCGACGAAACAAGAGATCGCAACAGCCCGGCGGAACACCGGCGACGTCGTCGATCCGGAACGGTCGCCGGATTACCTGATCGAAGGGCTCATCTTCGATTGCTACTCTCCCGGTCCCACCACCTCAGTCCGAGCCATTGGAAGCGCGGTCACGAGGAAGATCACGGACGCCCAGACGCAGCGCGTGGTGCTGAACCTCCAGGATTGGCGGGGGGACGTCGGCGCCCTGCAGAAGCAGTTCGACGACTGGCCGGTACCAGCGTTGGAAGAACTGGTGGCAGTCACACGGAACGGCACGATCGTCGAAATCGTCCGGCGAAACTGAGGGAAGGCGCCACATGTCCATCACCTACCGACTGACGCTGGCCGGTGACATCCCGTTGGAGCTCGTGGCCGAACTCGCCGCTCCGGGTGCCGCCGAGACACCCACGCCGGCCGGGAACCGCCTGCTCAGCGCCAACCTGAACGAGGAGTGCGGGTACGTCGTCAGCATCACGTCGGGCAGCCACGGGTACTACGGCGCGGAAGATGACGGTGGCGTCCAGTGGGAGTGGGAGCCGGAGACCTACGTCGACATCGGCTTCCACATGCGCAAGGACACGCTGACCGACAAGGGCAGGCCGCACATGCTGCGTACCGTGGGCCGGGTGCTGGCCAGCCGGCCCGAGGACGCGGCGTTGGTGCTCAACGACAACTGGCTGATGCTGACCCGGGTGAACGGCGTGCTCCGCCGGCACAACGAGGCCGACTGGTACGACGAGGCGTACGACAGCTTCCTGCCCGGCTGACCCGCGGATCGCACGGCCGTTTCGGGTCCCCCTGGCACGGGCGCGGCCGCCCTACCATCGGATCGTGGCGAACTTCGATGTCCCGGTAGCGGTCGCGACGATCTGGCAGCGGCAGGCTGCCTGGTCACGGGCGTCCGGCGAGGCCAAGCGTGCGATCACCCGTGCGCGGTCGACCATCGCCGCGCTCACCGTGGGGGCCGCCGTGTGCGGCACCCTCGCCAACCAGCTCGGGCACGCCCACCCCGGTGTGGGACGGGCGCTCGCGATCGTCGCGGCGGCGGCGCTGCTCGTGGTGCCGCTGGCGGCACGGTGGTCCTCCCGGGAGGCGGTGCACGCGTGGACCCGCCTCCGCTCGGTCTCCGAGGCGCTGAAGGCGGACACCTACCGCTACCTCGCCGGGGTCGCCCCGTTCGGCGGGGCGGACCGGGACGCCGTCCTGCTCGGTCGGTTCGACGCGCTCATGGACGACGCCGGCGACCTGGTCGGCCGCACCCTGGACGCGCCGCCGGCCGACCGTCCGCTGCCGGCCGTCTCGGACGTGACCACGTACGTGACGGAACGGTTGCAGCGGCAGGTCGACGGCTACTACCTGCCGGCCGCCCGCCGGATGGCCCGCGCCGCGCGGCGGGTCCGGTACGCGGCGACGGGGCTCACGATCGCCGCCGCCCTGCTCTCCGCGACGGTCGGGGTGCTCGGCGACAACCTCGGCCTCACCGCCTGGATCGGTGTCGCGGCGGCCGTGACCACGGCCCTGGTCGGCTACGGCTCAGCCCAGCAGTACGAGCACCACCAGATCGAGTACGCCCGCACCGCCGACCAGCTGACCCGGCTGCGCACGGTCCGCGAGACCGGGCTGGGCTGGGCCGACGACGACGCGTTCGTCGCCGAGGCGGAGCGCATCATCTCGCTGTCGAACGAGGGCTGGATGGCGAAGATGATCGAGCAGGATGGCGCTGCGCAGCCGTGACATCACAGGTTGTGCCATATAGCATCGTCGATAGTCGTCGTTGACCGTCGCCGTGGGCGGTCGTCCGTCCACTCCCGACTCCAAATGGGGGAACCGACGTGGATCGCACCGCACGCCAGCCCGATCCGACCCCGCCGCCACTGGACGACCTCCGGCGCACCCCGCTCGGCCGGATCCCGCTCGACCGGGCCCGCTCCGTCGCCCGCGTGACCAGCCGCAGGGAGGATCGCCCGGCCCGTGTCGATGTCGCGGCCTTCATCTCTGCGATCTGAGCCAGCCGGGCCGGGCGGTCGGCCGACCGGGCAGGTCGCCCCGCTGACGCAGTACGTGCTGAAGCTGGTCAGCCGCTGCGACCTCGCCTGCGACCACTGCTACGTCTACGAACACCCCGACCAGTCCTGGCGGCGCCAGCCCCGGGTGATGGCCCCCGACACGGTGACGGCAGTCGCCCAGCGGATCGCGGAGCACGCGGCGACGCATCGGCTCGGCGTCGTACGGGTGGTCCTGCACGGCGGTGAGCCCCTGCTCGCCGGCGCCGCCCGGCTCGACGCCACCGCCGCCACCCTGCGGCGCGTCATCGGCCCGGTGGCCCGGCTCGACCTGCGGATGCAGACCAACGGGGTGCTGCTCACCCCGGCGACCTGCGACGTGCTGGTCGCCCACGACGTCAAGGTGGGGATATCGCTCGACGGCGACCGGGCCGCCAACGACCGGCACCGCCGCCACGCCAACGGGTCGAGCAGCCACCCCCAGGTGCTGCGGGCGCTGTCGCTGCTGCGCAGCCCCGCGTACCGCAGCAGCTACGCGGGCATCCTCTGCACCGTCGACCTCGCCAACGACCCGATCCGGGTGTACGAGGCGCTGCTGGCCGAGGAGCCGCCGCACGTCGACTTCCTGCTGCCGCACGCCAACTGGGACAACCCACCCGCCCGGCCCGACGGCCTCGCCACCCCGTACGCCGACTGGCTGCTGGCCGTCCACCGGCGCTGGACGGCCGACGGGCGTCCGGTGCCGATCCGCCTGCTGGAGTCCCTCCTCTCCACCGCGTCCGGGCACGGCAGCCACAGCGAGGCGGTCGGGCTCGGCCCGGCCGACCTGGTCGTCGTCGAGACCGACGGCACCTTCGAGCAGGTCGACTCGCTCAAGTCCGCCTTCGACGGCGCCGCGGCCACCGGCCTGGACGTCTTCCGCCACCGGGTGGACGACGCCGCGGCCCACCCGGCGATCGCCGTACGGCAGACCGGTCTCGACGGTCTCTGCGCGACCTGCCGCGCGTGCCCCGTGGTCGGGCACTGCGGCGGCGGACTGTACGCCCACCGGTACCGCGCCGGGAACGGCTTCGACAACCCGTCTGTCTACTGCCCGGACCTGCTGGAACTCGTCCGGGCGGTGACGGCGGCGCCGGTCGCCGACGAACCCGCCCGGCCCACCGACTCGCTCCACCCGCGCGTCCTCGACGACCTGGCCACCGGCGCGGGCACGGCGGGCTCGGCCGCGCAGCTGGCCGCCGTCCACCTGGCGCTGGTGCGCGCCCTGCTGGTCGCGCTCAGCGAGCGGGCCGCGGGCGACCCGGTGGCGGCCGACGGGTGGCGGCTGCTGGTCCACCTGGACGACGCGCACCCCGACGCCGTCCGCGCCGTGCTGGCCCACCCCTTCGTGCGCCGCTGGGCGCGGCGCTGCCGGGACGGGACGGCCGAGCTGTCCTACCTGGCGTGCGTGGCGGCGGCCGCCGCCGTCCGCGCCGGGGTCCGGGCCGACCTGCCCGTCCCGGTGCGCGACGGGGTGGTCAGCCTGCCGACGCTCGGCGCGCTCGCGGTCGGTGCCGAGCGGGGCGTCGTCAGGCTCGTCGTCGACGGCGGCGGCGTCCGGCTCGCCGGGCGGCGGATCGCGGTCCACCCGGGCCACGACGGCGACCCGGCCCGGGAGGACGGGCCGGACGGCTGGCTGCCGGTGCGTGCCGTCCCTCTCGGCGGTGACCGGCTGCTGTTGGAGGACACCGATCCGCACCGGGACGGCTACGACCTGCCGGTCGAGCCGCGGCTCTCCGGCGCCGCCGCGCTGGGGTGGACGCGGCGGCTGGAGGGGGCGGTGCGGCGGATCGACGCCGAGGCCACCAGCTACACGGCGGGCGTACGCACCCTGCTGCGGGCCGTCGTGCCGCTGCGCGCGGAGCCGACCGGCCGGTTCCGCAGCGCCGCCGCCGGCGCCGCCTTCGGCGCGGTGGCCGTCACGGCCGTACCCGACGACGCCACCCTCGCCGTGCTGCTGGTGCACGAGGTGCAGCACCTCAAGCTCAGCGCGGTGCTGGACGTCTGCGACCTGTTCGACCGCGACGACACCCGGACGCTGCGCGTGCCGTGGCGGGACGACCCGCGGCCGGTGGAGGGCGTGCTGCACGGCGTCTACGCCCATCTGGCGGTCGCCGACGTGTGGCGCCACCGCCCCGGGCCGGCCGCCGGGGGGCACTTCCGCCGCTACCGGGACTGGACCGACGGGGCCCTCGACGCCCTGCTCGACCTCGGCGTCCTGACCGCCGCCGGCGAGCGGTTCGTCGGCGGAATGCGCGCCACGGTGGACAGATGGCCGTGACCGCCGGCCCGCTCCGGCGGGCCACGCTGACGGCGGACCTGCGCGCGCTGGGACTGCGGCCGGGGTCCACCGTGCTGGTGCACTGCGCCCTGTCCCGCGTCGGCCGGGTGGCGGGCGGCCCCGCCACGCTGCTGGCCGCCCTGCGGGACGTGCTGGGCGGAGCGGGCACGGTGGTCGTACCGGCGCAGACAGCCGGCAACTCCACCACCTCGCGGGCGTTCCGGGCGGCGACCGCCGGCATGGACGCCACGGGGATCGCGGCGGCGGAGGCGGCCATCGTGCCGTTCGACCCGGCGCGCAGCCCCGCCGAGGGCATGGGGGTCTTCGCCGAGCACGTACGCCGGCAGCCGGGGGCGTACCGGAGCCGCCACCCGCAGACCTCCTTCGCCGCCCTCGGCCCCGACGCGGCCCGGCTGACCGCCGTCCACGACCTCGGCTGCCATCTTGGCGAACGCTCGCCCCTCGGCGCGCTGCACGCCGCCGACGCCGTGGTGCTGCTGCTCGGCGTCGACTGGTCGGTCTGCACGGCGTTCCACCTGGCCGAGTACCGGTTGCGCCGCCCGCCGGCCGACCGGGCGTACCGGTGCTACCTGCGCGACGCCGCCGGGCGGCGGGTCCGGCGCGACTTCCGGGCCCCGGACCTGCACGACTCCGACTTCCCGCTGATCGGCCGGGCCCTGACGGACGCCGGGCCGGTGCGCACCGGGCGGGTCGGCGGCGCCGACGCCCGGCTCGTGGATCTCCGGGTGGCCGTCGACTTCGCCCGAGGGTGGATGGATGAGCACCGCCGGTGACGAACGGGGCAGCGACGGGTTGGCGGCTGTCGATACTGTGGACGGCTGGGAGTCGCTGCACCGGTCGGGAGCGGTAGGTGGCAGAGGAAACGTACGGGGAGGACGAGAGCGCCCCCGTGTTCTTCCTCAGCTACGCCCGCACGAAGAACCGGGTGGCCGCGCCCCCGCGCGACACCAACCAGAAGGTCTTCCAGCTCTTCGTCGACCTGTCCGACCACGTCGTCGAGCTGCTCGGCCTCGGCCCGGGACGGACGGCCGGATTCATGGACCGGATGCTCGACGGCGGGCAGGTGTGGACCGAGGACCTGGCCTTCGCCGCCGGCCAGTGCCAGGTCTTCATCCCGTTGATCTCGCCGCAGTACCTGAACAGCGCCTGGTGCGCCAAGGAGTGGGACGCGTTCACCCGGCGGCAGGTCCTGCACCGGCCGGGCGCCGAGCCGTCCGCCGGGGAGACACCTGTCGTCCCGGTCAACTGGTCGGTGGTGGACCGTCGGCGGCTGCCGGAGGTCGTGTCGCGGCGGCAGATGTTCACCCCGACCCGGTTGCCCCCGGACATCGCCCCGCAATACCACGACGAGGGCATCTACGGCCTGTTGAGCCTCGGCAAGAACGGCAAGGACGCCTACGACGCGGTGGTCTGGCGGCTCGCGCAGCGGATCGCCCGGGCCTACCAGACGCACTGGGTGCGGGCGGAGGTCCCGACGGACGTACGGCTGTTGCGCGAGACGTTCGAGGAGGTCGGACATGACGTGGTCTGACCTCACGGGGGCCCGTGCCGTCGCGCGCCGGGAGACGTACTTCTTCCTCAGCTACGCCCACTCGGTGCCGCTGTCGGCCGCGTCCCGGCCGGACACCGACTACTGGGTCAGCCGGTTCTTCCACGACCTGGCCGCCGCCGTGCGGCGCGGCGCCACGAGGAGCGGCGACCTCGACGCCGGCTTCTTCGACGGTCAGGTCAGCCCCGGGGCCGACCTCAGGCAGACCCTCACCGAGGCGCTGAGCCTCACGCACGTCTTCGTGCCGCTGCACTCGCCGAACTACTTCCGCAACGCGTGGGCGCTGGGCGAGCGCGAGTCGTTCCGCAGCCGGCTCACCCGGCTCGCCCCGGCGCGGGCCGAGCGGCACCTGCTGCCGGTGCTGTGGCTGCCCCTGCCGTCCTGGGGCGACCGGCCCGAGACGACCCAGGCCCTCGACCTGGTCCACGACGCCGACGACCGGGCCGACTACGCCGAGAACGGGCTGCGCGCCCTCTGCAAGCTCAGCGCCTACCGCCGCCAGTACGAGAGCGTCCTCGCGGCGCTGGCGGCGCGCATCGTCCTGGTGGCCGAGACGCAGCCGCTGGCCCGTTCCCGGGCGGCGACGTTGTCCAGCCACCCGGTCACCGACGGCGGGGGCCCGGCGCTGGTGGTCACCACCCTCACCGACCACGCGCGGTGGCGGCCGTACGCCGGGCAGCACGAGCTGGCGGTGGCCGACTACGTCGCCGCGACCGGCGAGCGGCTGGGCCTGCCCACCCGGGTCGTCGACCTGGCGACCGCCCGCGCCCTGGCGCCGGCGAGCCCCACCGTCGTGCTGGTGGACGCCGCGACCGGCGCCGCCGCCGCCCGGGCCGCGCTGGACGGCCTGCCCCGCTGGGTCGTCCCGTTGGTCATCGCCGCCGAGCACGAGCGTGGCGAGTCGGCGCCCGAGTCGATCGCCGGTACGTTGCAGGACGCCGGATTCCCCCGGGTGCTGCCGGCGCGCGCGATCGACGAGTTCGAGCGCTGCGCGCCGCTGCTGGTGACCGAGGCCCGCAAGCAGTTCCTCCGGCACGGTCCGGTGTACCCGCCCGACGGCCCGGCCGCGCCGAAGCCGACGCTGCGGCCGTCCCGGCCGTCCGACGGCCCGCCGGTCACCGGTCCGGGCCTGCCGCCGACGCGGCCGTTCGACACGACGCGAGGGAAGGACGAGCGATGACGCCATCGCGCGAAGGGCAGGTCGTCACCTTCTACTCCTACAAGGGCGGTACGGGCCGCACCATGGCGCTTGCCAACACCGCGTGGATCCTCGCCGCGAACGGCCAGCGGGTGCTCGTCGCCGACTGGGACCTGGAATCTCCCGGCCTGCACCGGTTCTACGCCCCGTTCCTCGACCCGGAGCAGGTCGCCACGACCGGGGGCGTGATGGACCTGATCCTGGACTACGAGTGGGAGAACGCGCGCCGGCGCGAGGAGACCGGCGCCGACCCCCGGCCGGGCGACTGGCACCGGGAGTACGCCCGGGTCCACCGCTACGCGTTCTCGGTGGGTTGGGAATTTCCCGGCGGCGGCAGCCTCGACCTGCTGCTGGCCGGCCGGCACAACCCCGACTACGCGACCAGCGTGACCGGCCTCAACTGGGACAACTTCTACAACCGGCTCGGCGGCGCGCAGTTCTTCGACGCGCTGCGCGAGGACATGAAGCGGCACTACGACTACGCCCTCATCGACAGCCGCACCGGGATCAGCGACGTCGCCGAGATCTGCACCATCCACCTGCCCGACGTCCTGGTCGACTGCTTCACCCTCAGCGACCAGGGCATCGACGGCGCCGCGGCGGTGGCCGCCCGGGTCCGCGACTACGAGGGGCGCCGGGCGCGGCGGGTGCTGCCCGTGCCGATGCGCGTCGACGACGGGGAGAAGAGCAAGCGGGACGCCGGCCGGTCGCTGGCCATGCAGAAGTTCACCGGCCTGCCGGGCGGCATGACCGACAGCGAGCGGCAGGCGTACTGGCTGACCGTCGAGGTGCCCTACCGCGCGTACTACGCCTACGAGGAGACGCTTGCGACGTTCGGCGACGAGCCGGGTGGCCGGACCACGCTGCTGTCCGCGTACGAGACGCTGACCAGCCACATCACCAACGGCAGGATCACCGGTCTGCCCCGGATGGACGACCAACTGCGCCGCCGGACGGTGCAGCGCTTCGAGCGCAAGCCGACGGTCGTGGACGAGCTGATCGTGCTGCGCCACGTGCCCGAGGACCAGGTCTGGGCGGAGTGGGCGCAGGCCGTGCTGAACTCGGCCGACCTGCGGGTCGTCACCGCACCCCTGGACGGGCCGGCGCCCGAGCCGACGGGCCCGGCCTTCCGGGAGGTCCGGCTGGTCTCCCGGGCCTACCTGGCGGCCCGGCGCGCCCGCCCCGACACCGACGGCGACCAGGGCGCGCCGAGCTGGCTGGCCGTGCACGTCGACGACACCCCGCCGGTGCCGGACGTCCCGGTCGGCAGCTGGACGGCCGTGCACGACCTCACCGCCGAGGACGCGGCGACCCACCTGCTGAAGCTGGTGGGACGCACGGTGGGCGCGACCGGCCTGCGCCCCGCCCGCTTCCCGGGGGTGCGCGCCACGGTGTTCAACGCGCCGGCCCGCAACGCCCGCTTCACCGGGCGCGAGGACCTGCTGCGCAGGCTCCGCGAGGAGCTGAAGGCGTCGGGCGGGGGCGGCACCCCGGTCGCGCTGCGGGGCGGCCCCGGTCTCGGCAAGACGCAGCTCGCCATCGAGTACGCGCACCGGTTCCGGGGCGCGTACGACATCATCTGGTGGGTGGCCGCCGACCCGCCGCAGTTCGTCGACGTGCTCATGACGGAGCTCAGCGACGAGCTGGGCCTGCCGGCCCAGACGACCATCCCGGAGACCAACCGCGCCCTTCGGCAGCGGCTGGGCCAGACCGAGCGCCGCCCCGACGGCAGCCCTCCGCCGCACTGGCTGCTCATCTTCGACAACGCCGACCAGTACGAACACGTCCGGCCCTACCTGCCGCAGGGCAACGGCCACGTACTGGTCACCACCCGCAACCCGGACTGGGGCGACCTGGCGCGGGCGGTGGACGTGGAGGCGTTCGAGCGGGCGGAGAGCGTCGCGCACCTGCGCGCCCGGCTGGGCGAGCACCTGATGAGCGTCGCCGAGGCCGAGCGGGTCGCCGACGCCGTGGAGAACGTGCCGATCTTCGTCGCGACGGTCGGGGCGTGGCTGGCCGACACCCGGACGCCGGTCGACGAATACCTCGCCGGGCTGCGCCGCACCGGCCTGGAGACGGAGGTCTGGGACCTCCCGCTGCAACGGCTGAGGCAGGGCTCCCCGGGGGCCTACCGGCTGCTCCAACTCGCGTCGGTGCTCGCCCCGGAGATCTCCCTGGAACTGCTCTACGGCGACCAGGTGGCCCAGGTCATCGCCCCGTACGACAAGGTGGTGGCGGCCCGCGTCGCCGACCGGGTCTCCGAACGCGACATCGCGGCGGCGCTGGTGCAGCGGATGAACAAGCTCGCGCTGATCAAGCTCGACCCGCACGCCCACCGGGTCCAGGTGCACCGGCTGTTGCAGAATGCCCTGCGCGCCCGCATGTCCGACGCCGAGCTCATCACGGCCAAGCACGAGGTGCACCAGATCCTCGCCGGGTCGCGACCGCCCGGCGAGGTGTCGGACCCGGCCAACCGGCAGCGCCTGCGGATGCTCTGGCCCCACCTCGACGGGTCCGACGCGATCTCCTGCCGCGACGACGACGTCCGGCAGCTCGTCATCGACCGGATCCGCTACATCTACGTCAACGGCGGCTACGAGCAGGGCGAGCGGTACGCGCGGGAGACCGAGGCTGTCTGGTCGACGCTGCTGGCGGAGTTCCCGCCGGACGGGCCGGAGCACCGCAAGCTGCGCGTCCAGCTGCTGCACCTGCGGTTCAACTGGGCCAACCTGCTGCGCAGCCTCGGGCGGTTCGAGGAGGCCCACCGGCTGGACGAGGACACGCTGCGCCAGCAGGAGGAGCTGATCGGCGAAAGCCACCCGCACACCCTGATGACCGCCGGCGGCTACGGCGCCGACCTGCGTACCCTGGGCCGTTACCGGGAGGCCCTGGAGCGTGACCTGCGGACGTACGCCGCGTCGGTCGAGGTCTTCGGCGAGGACCACCGGGGAACCCTCATCGCCGCCAACAACCTGGCGGCGTCCTACCGGCTGATGGGCATGTTCGACAAGGCCCTCGACGGCGACCAGGCCACCAACCGTCGGCTGCGGGTCGTCCTCGGCCACGATCACCCGAACACGTTGGCGTCGGCCAACAACCTCGCCCGGGACCTTCGGGAGACGGGCGACTACGAGGGTTCCGTGGCGCTGCTGCGGGAGACGGTGACGGGTTACCGGAACCTCTTCGGCGAGCACTCCCGGGACCTGCTCACCGCGCAGGCCAACCTGGCCGTGTCGCTGCGCAGCACCGGGGAGATCGCCGAGGCGGCCCAACTGCTCGACGAGACCTACCAGCGGCTCCTGGCCACCCAGGGGCCGACCAGCCCGGACACCCTGTTCAGCTGGCTCAGCCGGACGGCGAACCTGATGTTGCAGGGGCAGAGCGCGCAGGCGCTGACGGAGCTGGGCGAGGTGGAGCAGATGTTCGTCCGGCTGTTCGGCGCCGATCACCCGTACTCGCTGGTCTGCCGGATCAACCTGGGCGTGGCCCTGTGGGACGCCGGCGACACGGGCACCGGCCGGTCGCTCACCGAGACCACGGCGCGGGAGGTGTTCGCCGCGCTCGGCGACCGGCACCCGTTCGCCATGGCGGCGGCCAACAACGTCGCGGTCTTCACCATCCTCGCCGGGGACACGGAGAAGGGACGCGACCGGCTGCGGGCCGTGGTGGAGCAGTTGACCGAGGTGCTCGGGGCCGAGCACCCCGACACGCTGCGCAGCCGGGGCAACCTGGAGACCGCCCAGCAGGCGTTGTCCGGCGGGCGGGTGAGCATCGGCCGGATGCGGATCGCCGACCGGCTCGCCAACCGGATCGGGCAGCACCACCCCAGCGTCGTGGTGCTACGCGACGGGCGGTACGTGCGCCGGGTGCTCGACCCGCACCCCTACTGACCGGGCCGGGCGCCGATCAGCAGGTCGGCGCCCAGCGCCGCGTCGGGGTCGACGAGCCAGCGCAGGATGCGCGGCAACTCCTCGACCGCGTCGAAGTGCGCCGCCCCGGGCCGGACCTCCATCTCGGCGCCGGGTATCTGCGCGGCCAGCCAGCGGCCGTGGCTGACCGGGGCGAAGTTGTCGTCGGCGCCGTGCCACAGCCGCACCGGCGTCGCCGCGGTGTCGATCGCCGACAGGTCGAACGCCCAGGGGCGGCGGAACGCCAGCACGTCGTCGATCCACCCGTACGGCCCGGAGCGGAGCGCCTCCGCGTAGGTGTCGGTGATGAGCCGGCGCAGCGCCGGGTCGTTGACGGCCCGGCGGTCCGCCGTGCTCATCTCCGTCCGCAGGTCCGCCAGGAGCAGTCGCGGGTCCGCGGCGGCCCGCTCGGCGCGCTGGCGGATCTCCTCCACCACCGCGGCGGTGTCGGGGCTGCCGACCCCGAACCCGCGCACGTTGCCGGTGTTCATGCCGCCGACCCAGTCCAGCTCGATGGCGTTCCACGGGGCGAGGCTGACCAGCACGGCCACCCGGGTCACCCGGCCGCGCAGCCGGGCGTCGGCCGCGCAGGCGAGGGCGTGCGGGCCGCCGCCGGAGCGGCCGACGACGGCGAACTGCTCCACGCCCAGGTGGTCGGCGATCGCCTCCACGTCGCGGGCGGCGTCGGCGACGTCGCGGTCCTCGCGCCGGTCGGAGTCGCCGTAGCCGGGTCGGTCGTAGGCGATCAGCCGGACGCCCATGCGGTAGAGGACGATGCCGCGCGGCTTCGGGCCACGGCGGCTGCCGGGCGTGCCGTGGAGCAGGAAGACGGGGAAGCCGTCGGGCGCGCCGGTCACCTCGTACGCCACGCGTCTGCTGTCCTCGCGTTCGGCGAAGTCGGCCCCTGGCTCGCCGTCTCGGGTCACTCCGTCCTGCCCTTCGGTGCCGCAACCAGCCAATACTCGCAACCCGGCATCGAGTGGAGACGATGTCTGACTGCTCCACTCAGCAATCGAGCCTAATGGTCGGGCCCGCCGCGCCGCTATGGCGAGCCGGAACAAGGGGCCGGATCTGTCGGAAACGACACCTCCGGTCTGCCGCCGCTGGAACTTCCGGCGGCCGCTTCGACCGGGGACGCCGGCGGCCGGGTCGGACGGTCAGGCGGTCAGCGCGTCGAGGGCGTCGTCGAGCCGGGGCTTGCGGCCCTCGGCGAAGACGTCGAGGAACTCCTCGCCAGGCGCGGCCCAGAACCGGGTACGCGGCTCGTCGCGCCAGTCGCACGTGATCTCGCAGCCCCACGAGTGCAGGTACGTCCGCTGGTCCGCCTGCCCGCGGTGGAACAGCGGGTCGCCGACGATCGGGAAGCCGAGCCACGCCAGGTGGACGCGGATCTGGTGACGCCGGCCGGTGACCGGCTTGAGCACCAGCAGCGTACGGTCGCCGCTGACCAGCGCCGTGGCGAAGTCGGTACGGGACTCGTAGGAGGGCTTGGACCGGTCGACGGCCGACTCCGGCAGCGCGAAGCGGCGGCGGTCGGCGTCGTAGCGGATGGCCTCGCGCTCGCCCGCGATGCGGATGGTGCCCTTGCGGCCCGGCCGCAGCGGCAGGTCGATGGTGCCGTTCTCGGGCAGTCGCGCCCCCTCGACCCAGGCCAGATAGCGCTTGTCGGCGCCCCGGTTGGCGAACTGCCGGGTCAGCGAGGCGTGCGCCGACGGCGTCCTGGCCAGCAGCAGCAGCCCCGAGGTGACCTTGTCGATGCGGTGCACCCAGTGCACCGGCTCCCCGGCGGCGGCGGCCAGGTCGGTCAGGGACTCGGCGTGCCGCTCGCCCATCACGGAGATGCCCGGCGGCTTGTCGAGCACGAGCAGGTGGTCGTCCTCGTGGACTGGCCGGCGCCGAAGCTCCGACCAACTGAAGGTGGTCATCGTCGCCTCGGCTCTCGATTGTCCTGAGCTGTTCCGGGTGGTCGACGGCCGCCCGGGGCGGTGGTCACGCGCGGCGCGGGGGCCCAGGCCGGCCAGGTGGGCCGACACGGCGAAGGATACCAACCCGACGGCCGCGCCCCCGGTGTCGCGCGGTGCCGCGCAGGCGCGACCACGTCATCGGCCTGCTTCGAGGTGTGGAGCGGGCCGACGGCGAGTGGAGCACGTTGAAAGAAATATGCCGGGTTGTCGGACTCTAGGTTGAAAAGGCACACGGGGTCGAAGCAGACCGCCGCGCGAAGCGCCCGGACCTGGGAGGTACACCACCGTGACCCAGTATGTGGAGGAGGCCGGCCGCCCGGCCCGGCAGGACGAGGAGTCCCGGCGGCCGACGGGCAGGACGGGGGCCGGCGGGTCGTCCGGACCGTGGTGGCGGCGGCCGTGGATCGTGCCGCTGGTGGCGCTCGTCGCCGGGTTCCTGCTGTTCGTCCTGCCGCCGTACCTGCGCCTCGACCCGACCCAGGCGCGCGTGATCCTCAACGAGGGGTTCACCGCGCACTACTCCGTCCTGGTGGTGCACATCCTCTTCGGCACCATCGCGCTGGTGACGTTGTGCCTCCAGGTCTGGCCGTGGCTGCGGCTGCGCTATCCCGCGGTGCACCGGACCAGCGGCCGGCTGTACGTGTTCGCCGGCGCCCTCCCGGCCGCCCTGCTGGGGCTCGCCCTCATGCCGTTCGCCGCGATACCGAACGGGCTGCTCGGCAGCGCCCTGGCGTCCGTGGGATGGATCGTCACGACCGTGCTCGGTTTCCGCGCCGCCCGGCGGCGTCGCTACGCCGAGCATCGCAAGTGGATGGTTTACAGCTTCGCGTTCGCGCTGCAGACCGTGTGGGGGCGGGTGATCTTCCTGGTGAGCGCGGCGACCGGATGGTCCCTCAATCCGATCGTGGCCGCCGAGGTGAACGGATGGGGCAGCACGCTGGTGAACGTGGCCATCGCGTACTGGTGGCTGCGCCGCACCGCCCGCCCGTCCCGGCTGCGCGTTCAGTCCACGCGTCCGGCCGACGCGCTCACTCGAACCGCCACCGGGTAGCGGCGAAGCCGGATTCCTTGTCCATGCCGACGACCTTGGCGGGAGCCACCCGGTAGACGAGGTACGGCGACGGGCCGATCCCGTCGCCGTCGATCCCACCGTCGACCGGGGTCACCTCCCAGCCGTACTTCTCCCCGTACGCCTCGGCGACGCGCTTCAGCGACGCCGGGTCGGTGATCCGCGACGCCGTGCCCTCGACGGACAGGTCCAGCTCGGGGCTGCCGACGGTGAGGACGCAGTGCGGGTTGGTGGCCAGGTTGTCGACCTTGTGGGCGGACTCGCTGGAGCAGAAGTACATGGCGTCGTCGTCGAGCCACATGGCCAGCAGCGGCACGGCGTGCGGTCGGCCGTCCGGGCGGACGGTGGACAGGAAGAACTCGCCCGCCTCGGTCAGCCGTTCATGCGCCTTCGACCAGGGCATCGGCTTGGCGCCTTCGCTGGCAAAGGACGGTTCCGCGACCGGTTCACGGTTCCCCATGGGTTCCCCTTCGGACGACAGCGTGATGGAAACAGCACGCACAGTATCCCAACTCGGGCGCGACCGCGACCGGACGGACCGCCCGGCCCGGGGTGTCAGGCGGGCATCGCCCGCGCCGGAGGCGTCCAACCAGGACGGAATCCGCTTGACCTCAACCTCGCTGCAGGTCCTAGGTTCGCGGCATGAGCATGGAAGTCACCGCGTGGATGTCCCTGCACCACGCGATGCATCAGCGTGACCAGCGGCCCTTCTCCAAGGCGACCCTGAGGCGGATCGGCGGCTTCGCCCGCCCGCACCGCCGCCTGCTCGCGTGGTTCCTGGCAGGCAGCGTCGTGGCTGCGGTGCTGACCGTCGCCGCACCGGTGCTGGCCGGGCGGGTGGTCGACGCGATCGTCTCCGGCACCGACACGGCGACGGTGGTGCGGCTGGCCGTGGCGATCGCCCTGATCGCGCTCGCCGAGGCCGGGCTGGGGCTGCTCACCCGCTACCAGTCGGCGCGGATCGGCGAGGGCCTGATCCTCGACCTGCGGACCGCCGTCTTCGACCACGTGCAGCGGATGCCCGTCGCGTTCTTCACCCGGACCCGCACCGGCGCCCTGGTCTCGCGCCTCAACAACGACGTGATCGGGGCGCAGCAGGCGTTCAGCGACACGCTCTCGGGCGTGGTCGGCAACGCCGTGACGCTGCTGCTGACGCTCGCGGTGATGCTGACCTTCTCCTGGCAGATCACCCTGCTGGCGCTGGTGCTGCTGCCGATCTTCGTGCTGCCCGCGCGGCGGATGGGCCGGAAGCTCGCCCGGCTCGAACGGGAGGCGGCCGACCTCAACGCGGCGATGAGCACCCGGATGACCGAGAAGTTCTCGGCGCCCGGTGCCACCCTGGTGAAGCTCTACGGGCGGCCGGCGGAGGAGTCCGCCGAGTTCGCCGCCCGCGCGCGGCGCGTGCGCGACATCGGCGTGCGTACCGCCATGTTGCAGACCGTCTTCATCACGGCCCTCACGGTGGTCGGTTCCCTCGCGCTGGCCCTGGTGTACGGCCTGGGCGGCGTGTACGCCATCGGCGGGCAGCTCGACGCCGGCGCGGTCGTCGCGCTCGCCCTGCTGCTGTCGCGCCTGTACGCGCCGCTGACCTCGCTCGCCAGCGCGCGGGTGGAGATCATGAGCGCGCTGGTCAGCTTCGAGCGGGTCTTCGAGATCCTGGACCTCAAGCCGATGATCGAGGACAAGCCGGACGCCCGACCGCTGCCCGACGGGCCGGTGGCGGTGGAGTTCGACGACGTCCGCTTCGGGTACCCGTCGGCCGAGAAGGTCTCCCTGGCCTCGCTGGAGGACGTGGCGAAGCTCGACACCCGCGGCGGCGAGGAGGTGCTGCACGGGATCTCGTTCCGTGCCGAGCCCGGACAGATGGTCGCCCTGGTCGGCTCGTCGGGCGCGGGCAAGTCCACCATCGCGCAACTGCTGCCGCGCCTGTACGACGTGGAGGACGGCGCCGTCCGGCTCGCCGGGCGCGACGTCCGCGACCTGACCGGCGACTCGGTCCGGGACGCCCTCGGGGTGGTCACCCAGGACGGTCACCTGCTGCACGACACGATCCGCGCCAACCTGCTCTACGCCCGACCGGACGCCAACGAGAACGACCTGTGGGACGTGCTGCGGCGCGCGCGGCTGGCCGACCTGATCCGCTCGCTGCCGGACGGTCTGGAGACGGTCGTGGGCGAGCGGGGGTACCGCCTCTCCGGCGGCGAACGGCAGCGGCTCACCATCGCCCGGCTGCTGCTCTCCCGACCGCGCGTGGTGATCCTCGACGAGGCCACCGCACACCTCGACTCGACGTCCGAGGCGGCGGTGCAGGCGGCACTGGGTGAGGCGTTGACCGGGCGGACCAGCGTGGTCATCGCGCACCGGCTCTCCACGATCCGCTCCGCCGACCAGATCCTGGTGCTCGAACAGGGCCAGATCGTGGAACGCGGCCGGCATCCCGACCTGCTGGCCCGGGGCGGCCGGTACGCCGAGCTGTACCGCACCCAGTTCGATCAACCGGTGCCGGCCTGACGTGTCCCCGTGGTCGCGCGACTGGCGCGTGCCGGGGCGATGAGCGCGCGGACGGGCCGCCGGGGTCGTGTCGCGCCCCGACGGCCCGCCGTCAGTCGTCGTCAGCCGTTGTTGTCGATCAGGCTGGCGATCTGGTTGTAGATCAGGTGCGCCTTCGCGCCCTGGTTCGACGGGCAGCCGCCGAGGTGGTGCAGGGCGATCACCCGGTGGCTGGAGTTCAGCACCGGCGAGCCCGAGTTGCCGCCGGAGGTGTCGCAGCTGTAGCTGATGTTCGAGGCGTTGTAGTTCGCGTTCTTCACGGTGCAGTTCGCACCGTTCTGGGTGTCCTCGAAGATCGACAGTCGCTTCGGGCTGCCGTCACCGTGCCCCGGGATGTACATCCGCGTGCCGGTGGTGGTGGCGGTCGTCGCCAGGTACAGCGTGCCGAAGCTCTGGATGCTGGTGAAGTTGTTCACCGAGTACAGGGCGTAGTCCAGCTCGCTGGAGCCGCCGCTGCTCACCTTGTAGAGGGTCGCCCCGCTCACCTTGGTGCCGGCGCCGGGGTTCGAGCCGCCGCAGGTGGCGCACTGGTAGTTGAACTGCATCTCGCTGCCGGTGACGGCGGCCTGCGTGGAGAAGCAGTGCTTGTTGGTCAGCATGCGGTTGGTGTTGCCGACCCGCCAGGTGGTGCACATCCCGCCGCCGCTGATCAGCAGCCGCGCCACGGCCCTGCCGCGGGCGTACTCGGTGGGGTGGCTGTTCTGGTAGCAGACCACGTCGCGGCGGGCGTCGGTGCTGCAGACGGACTGCGTGGAGAAGTTGTGCTGCGCGATCTCCGCGCGGTCGTAGCCGCGCCAGAACCGGTCGATGGTCGCGACGTTGCCACGGGAGGCGCGGCTGCTGTGCATCGTCACCACCGCGGTGTCGCCCTCCACCGACATCGCCCAGAAGCCCGGCTGTCCGTCGGTGGTGTAGTCCGCGCCGGTCGCCCGGTTCAGGTAGCGGTCGTACCGGTAGCTCTCCCGGCCGTCGGGGCTCGCCACGGTGACGTAGTCGCCGTGGGCCAGTCGCAGCGCGCTGAAGTGCACCTTGACGTACGACGCGCCGGGGTGCCGGATGACCTGCGTACGGGCGTCGCCGGCCGAGGAGAGCGTGCCGGTGACGGTACGGAGTTCACCGACCGTGGTGACGCCCTCCGCCGAGAACTGCTCCGATTCGGGTGCCCGTTCGGATTGCGGCGCGAGGGGTTGCACCGAGTACGCCTCGGCGGCGGGTGCCGACATCAGACTCAGCCCGAGTGTGCAGGCGCCCAGCGCGACCGCCGCCGTTCGTAGGCGGCGCATGGCATGTTTCATCGTCGCTCCTCCCGAGGAACCAGCACCCAGACGTGCTTGCAGCCTTCATACACGAGTCGATGGAGGCATGTAAACATATCGATGCCTACCTACCGGCACGGTGCCGTCGGTCGCGCCGGCGGGTTCCTGGCGGGGACCACCCGCACCACACACTTCCCCGGCCGAGCCCGGCGACGGCCGGCCGCACCGGACGGAACGCCGGCGCCACCGCTGCGGTGACGCCGGCGTCGTACCTTTCGTTACGGCGTGACGACCCTGCCGCCGAAGGTCACCACGAGGCGACCGTCGGACGCGAAGGACCAGCCCAAAGCGCCGGAGTACTGGGCGCACCGGGATCCGTTGGTGCCGGACCAGAACTGGTTCGAGCTGTCGGAGTTACCGATGATCTTGTCGTTCGAGCCGCCGTCGCACGAGGTGTTGTTCCGGAACACCGAGGAGCCGCCGTCGAAGGTGAAGTTGCGCTCAGCGTTGCCGATGCTGGCGTTGTTCGACACCTGCATCGTGCCCAGGTTGCGGTTGTAGGTGAATCCGTGCTTGCCGTTGTCGTAGGCGATGTTGCCCCGGACGATGTGGTTCACCCCGATGTCCTCGCCGCCGAGCTTGTAGCCGTTGCGGTCGCCGGCACCGGCCTGGCCGCCGTTGCTGAGGGTGCCGTTGTCGTAGGCGAGGGAGGACTCGATGGTCACCGCGCCGATGGCCCCGGTGTCGCTCTTCGTGTAGAGGTCGTAGCCGTCGTCGATGTTGTTGTGGGCCACGGTGTAGCGGAAGACGTTGCCGGGGCCGACGGTGAGCTTCGGGGCGAACCCGTCGGCGTCCTCACCGTCGGAGTCGACGTTGTCGTGCGAGACGGTGCTGACCACGAGGTTGTTGGAGGGCCACTGGTCGCGGGGCGCGTTGGCCACCAGCCGCGAGAGCTGGAGCCCCGAGTCCCGGTTGTGGCGGGTCACCGTACGCTCGATGATGTTGTTGTTGCCGGCGAGCAGGATGCCGTTGTCCCCGGCCCGCTCCACGACGATGCCGCGGATGTGCCAGTACGATCCGCCCAACGCGAGGCCACGGTTCGCCGGGTCCTCGCTCTGGGCCGAGAAGTTCAGGATCGGGGTCTCGCCCGGGTAGGCGAAGATGTTCTTGCGCGCGCTCGACGTGCCGTTGTTGCCCTGGCCGATGGTGATGGTCTGCGAGTAGCGGTAGGTGCCGCCGCGCAGGTAGATCGTGCCGCCGGCGGTGATCCGGGTGATCGCGGAGGTGAGCGTCGTCGGGTTCGCCTCCGTGCCGGACGCGCTGTCGGTGCCGGTCGGCGCCACGTACAGCGTGCCGCTCGACGGCGGGGGCGTGGTCGGCGGGGGCGTGGTCGGCGGCGGGGTGGTGGGCGGCGGCGTGGTCGGCGGCGGAGTCGTCGGCGGCGGGGTGGTCCCGCCCGAGGCGTACGTCTCGAACTCGGCGACCCTCGGCGTACCGGTCGAGCCGGTGATCTCGAAGTTGATCTTGCGCAGCGACGTGGCGGCGAAGTTGATGACCCCGGCCCCGTTGCCGCTGGCCAGGGTGGCGCCGGTGTCGTTGTTGACGACCCGCCAGGAGCCGATGACCCCGACGGCGCCGGCCGCCTCCCGGATGTTGATCGAGGCCACCGTGGTGGCGGTGTCCCACTTGATCGAGATGCGGCCGGTCGAGCCGGTCGGCGACCAGTAGGTGCTCATGTTGCCGTCGAGCACGTTGCCGTAGCTGGTGCCGCTGGCCTTGCTGGAGCCGTCGGAGCCGGCTCCGAGGCTGAGGTTTGTCGCGTTGACGCCGACCGATGCGGGACTGGGGCCGCCAGTCGCACCGGACGCCTGGGTCATCGGCAGCGCCGCGGCGAGCGCGGCTGCGGCAGCCACGGCGGTGCCGCCGGCAAGAAGCTTGTGTCGCACTGTGGTTCGCACTGTTGGACTCCTCAGGAGTGAGCACGGTGCGGGGCACTGCCTGCACAGCCCGACACCGCATGCGGCTTCGTGTCCGTACCCTCAGCCCGGCCAGGGATCGAAACATCGATGAAACACAGGCTAGGAAAGCGCTTGCCTGTGAAGCAAGTGCGGAGACGTGCAGGTTTGTTGCATACGGCAGCGCGCTGTCCGCGTCGCCGGCGCCCTTGGCGGCTACAGGCATGGCCGTTGGCAACGGGCTGCGGCCCGACGACGGAACGGTTCCCCGGGGTGGCGCGTGGCTCCGGTCGCCTTGTGGCGCCGGTTTGCCGCGATAGGCGAAGGGGCAGGAGTGAGGCACAAGCGCCGGAGTCATCGCGAGCGATCTCCTGGCGCTGCGGCCCCCCGTTCGACCCGCTGACGCGGCCCCGGGATGGAGGATGGGATGACGAATCAGCCGACGCCGGACGCCGGCGGCCCCTACAGCAAGAACGTGATGCGGGCGCTGGCGGCAGCCTCCGGGATCCTGGCGGTGATCGTGTTGGTATGGGGAGTCTTGCGGATGGCCGGGGGCGACTCCCGCGGCACCACGATGGCAGCCATCGGTGCGGTGCTGATTCTCGTCCTGGCCGTCGGCATCCCCTACGGCATGCGCCGCGGACGGATGTAGCGGCAGACGCATCAGCCCAGCATCGTCCGGCCTGCTAGGGCATGGCGTCGGACCATGACCACCCCGGTTGCACCCGGCTGATCGCCCGGGCCGCCCCGGCAGGCCCGGTGAACTGGTGGGTGTGCATGCCGAGGCGTTCGGCGGCGTGGATGTTGACGGTGGTGTCGTCGATGAAGAGCACGCTGCCGGGTGGCACGCCGAGCCTGTCGCAGCACCAGAGGAAGGCCGCGGGCTCCGGCTTGGCGTGGCCGATGCGGGAGGAGAACGCGACGAGTTCGAAGTGCCGCAGCCACTGGGCGTGGTGGTGTTCGTAGTGGCTGGCGAGTTCCTCGGGGATGTTGGAGAGCAGGGCCAGGCGTACGCCTGCGGCGGCGGCCCGCTCGATCAGCCGGATCATGTCGGTGTCGACGCTGGCCCAGCTGGCGACGTCCGCGGCGATCAGCGCGGTGATCCGGTCGTCGTCGAAGGTGGTGCCGAGTTCGGCACCGACCTGGCGCCAGTACCCGGGGCCGGCGACCTGCCCCCTGTCGTACGGCGGGCGTAGCCGCCAGTAGACGTCCCAGAAGGTCGCGGCGGGGGCGCCCGCGACCGCCTCGAGCGCGCGTTTGTCCGGTGCGGACTGGTGGCAGGCGATGACGCCGAACAGATCGAACAGGATGACGTCGGGCATGACGGTCACGCCCTGTGGATGATCGTGCCGGCGGCGACGAGTGCGTTCGCGTCGTCCTCGGCCACGTCGTCGGTGGTGACGACCATGCTGATCGCGGACACGGGCGCGACGAACGCCAGGGCCGTGCGTGCGAACTTGGCGGGGTCGGCGACCACGATGACGCGGTGGGCCGAGGCGATGATCGCCCGTTTCATGGCGGCGTCGGCGAGGTCGTAGGCGGTCAGCCCGTCGGCGGTCAGGCCGCAACAGCCGAGGATCGCGGTGTCGAAACGCAGCGCGGCCAGGGACGCCTCGGCGAGCGGTCCGGTGAGAGCGAGCTCGTCACGACGGGGCTCACCGCCGGGCAGCAGTAGCCGCAGCTGAGGCGCACCGGTCAGGGCGTTGGCCGCGTGCATCGAGAGCGGCATGACGGTGAGCCGACGCGGGACGAGCAGCCGGGCGACCTCCAGGCAGGTGGTACCGCTGTCGACGACGACCGCTTCACCGTCGGCGATCAGATCGGCGACGGCCGCGGCGATCCGGCGCTTGGCGTCCTGGCCCTCGTGCGAGCGCACGGCGAACGGTGGCGCCTCGCCACGGAGGGTGAGGCTGCGGGCGCCCCCGCGGTAACGCTCAAGCATCCCCTGGTCGGCGAGCTGCTCCAGGTCCCGCCGAACGGTCATCTCGGAGGTGCCGGTCAGCTCGGCGAGCTGGGGGACGCCGAGCTGACCGGCCTGCTGCACCGCGTCGAGGATCCGCCGATGGCGGTCGCTGATCGTCATGCCCTGATTGAACATCACCACGCAGGCGTAGACAACACATCGAACACCTCAGCCGCGTGTTGCGTTCGGAGTCATGTGCGAAAACCCGTGCGCGCCCGGTCCTATCGCTGCGGAGCGCATCTGATGTGGCGCCGAAGCGGCTCGCCACGCGCCACCGTGACCGTCGCCGATCCGCGGCGGTCGTCAGAGCGGTATCAGGCCGCAGCGATGGACGAGCACAATCTCCCGCGTCCCGGTGGCCTCCGGCCCGCGCAGCCGATCAGGCCGGTTCGCGGACCCCGCCGGACTGGTCACCGTCGTCCGGAAGCGGTTCGGCGGGTGCTTCCGGCAGCTCGTCGGGCGTATCGGGAAGTAGTTGCGCCGCGTCGTCGGGCACCGGCTCCCGGGGATCGAGCGGCGGATACAACTCCGGGTCGAGATCAGGGTTGGTCATCGACCAAGTATCGGCCGCGACGGCCGTCGCCGCCCGTCGGCCGCCCGTCGGCCGCCCGTCGGCCGCCCAGCGGGCGTACGCGGCACAGAGCGGCACCGGCCAACGACGGCCTGCGACGAGGGTCGCCGGAGCGGCCACCCGAGACCTGCCCTGCTTCCCTGCCGCCACCCGCTGCGGATAATGCCGACGTGCGTTCGGACGTGGGTCGTGGGGATGACGCCGCTGGGGTGGATGCCGCTGGCGGCGCCGCAGGCGAGCGGACGGTGGTCCGCGGCCCGCTGCGGTCCCGGGCAGGTGTGGCCGCAGGCAACGGCTCGGCGTGGCGGGTCGTCGTCGGGTTCGGCGTGGTGAGCCTGGCCGCCGACATGGTGTACGAAGGTGCCCGCTCCGTGTACGGGCCGCTGCTGGCCTCACTGGGCGCCTCCGCTGTCGTCGTCGGGCTGGTCACCGGCGCCGGCGAGGCGGCGGCACTGCTGCTGCGGCTGGTGTCCGGGCCGCTTGCGGACCGGACCCGCCGGTACTGGTCGTTGACCCTCCTCGGGTACGGGCTGACCGCGGTCTGCGTACCGCTGCTCGCCTTCACGCCGCTGTTGGGCGGCGCGGGTCTGGCCGTCGCCGCCGCGTTGATCCTCGCCGAACGGCTGGGCAAGGCGGTCCGCAGTCCGGCCAAGTCGGCGCTGTTGGCCGACGCCGCCAGCCGCGTCGGGTTGGGTCGAGGGCTGGGCGTGCACAAGGCACTCGACCAGGTCGGCGCTTTCGCCGGTCCGCTGCTCGTCGCCGCGGTCGTCGCGATGGCCGCGGGGGCCCTCTGGCCGGCGCTGGCCGTCCTTGCCCTGCCAGGCGTCGTCGCGATGCTGTTGCTGCTCGCCGTCCGGGCGCGTACCGACATGCCGGCCGCGAGCACCGCACCGGCCGGCGGCACCCCCTCGGCGTCATCCGACCCGCAGGCCACCCGGGCGGCGCGGCGGGCGCCGTTGCCGGCGATGTTCCACTGGTTCGCGGCGGCGATGGCGCTGTGCACAGCCGGCCTGGTGACCTTCGGGCTGATCGGCTTCCACCTCGTCCGCGCGGGCGTCGTCGCGACCGCGACGGTGCCGCTGATGTACGCGGCCGCGATGGCCGCCGGTGCGCTCGCCGCCCTCCTCACCGGCGCTCTCTACGACCGGACCGGCCCACGGGTGCTGATCGCGCTCCCGGCACTTATCGCCGCCGTGCCCGCCCTGCTGTTCGCCGGTGGTCTGCCGCTGGCAGCGGCGGGGGTCCTGCTGTGGGGTGCCGCCGTGGGTGTGCAGGACTCCACCGTCAAGGCGCTCGTCGCCGATCTCGTGCCTCGGGACCGCAGAGCGACCGCGTACGGGGTGTTCGCCGCGGTGCAGGGCGCAGGGGCACTGGCCGGCGGTGCCGCAGCCGGATTCCTGTACGAGCTGTCGCCGGCGAGTCTGACGACTGCGGTGGCCGTCACGCAGGTCATCGCCCTGGTCGTGCTCGTGGGCGTCCTGACGAGGCTGACCACGCGGGGACCCGGTGGACGCGCGGGGTGAGGGGCTAGTCGACCGCGATGCGCAGGCCACGCACCGGTGAGGCGACGACCAGGGCGAGGCTGAGCACGACGGGCACAGCCAGCATCAGGTACGCGACCCGGACCCCGTAGGTGTCCGCGGCCAGTCCGCCGATCAGGGCGCCGAACGGAGTGCCACCCCAGGCCAGCATGCGTCCGGTGGTGTTGACGCGGCCCTGCAACGCATCGGGGGTGAGCAGCTGGCGCACGGTGATGCCGTTCGCGTTCACGGTCAGGCGCGCGACGGCCCAGATCGCCCATCCGGCCAGCGCCAGGGTGAACGCCGAGGTGCCGGCCAGGCCGATGAGGGCCGCGACGAAGATGACGAGCCCCGCGATGGACACCGTTCCCTGGCCGGCCCGACGGCTGGCCCGGGGCAGGAGGACGGCGGCGATCAGCGAGCCGACCGCGGCGGCCGCGTAGAGCAGACCCAGGCGCTGGTCCTCCGGACTCAGGCCGAGAGCCTGGTCGGCGTGGACGACCAGCAGACCCAGCACGCCGCCGGCGGCGACGTTGAGGCCGAAGCCCGCGGCGGTCAGCGTACGCAGGACCGGCGTTCGCCAGAGGTAGTGCACTCCTTCGAGGATCTCGGCCCGCAGCCGGCGGGCCACTGTCGGCCCCGGATCCGACCTGGTCCGGATCTGGGCGAGCAGCGCGGCGGACACCAGATAGGTGGCGGCGTCGACGGCCAGCACCAGGGTGGGGTCGGCGATCGCGGCCAGCAGTCCGGCGGCGGCCGGCGCGGCGATCTCCAGCACGATCTCGGTGGACCAGATGAGGCTGTTCGCCCGGGTGACCCCCGGCTTGCCGACGATGCGGACGAAGGTGCCCCAGGCCGCGGCGTCGAACCAGCAGAAGCCGCAGCCCACGCCGAACGCCACGACGAGCAGGTACCAGGAGGCCAGCGCGTCGAACAGCGCGGCGACCGGCACGGTGGCGAGCAGGAGGGCACAGCACACGTCGGCGGTGATCATCATGCGCTTGCGCGGCAGGCGGTCCGCGGCGGCGCCGGCGAAGAGCCCGAACAACAGGTACGGCAGGGCTTCGAGGCCGACCACCGCCGCCGTCAGCGTCGGGGAGGCGCTCGTACGGTAGACCAGCAGCGGCAGGGCGACGGCGCTCGCGGCGGTCCCGGCGACCGAGATCGATCGGGCGACGTACCAGAGGGAGAAGTCGCGGTGGAACAGCCGGCGTCCCTCGACGCCGGCTGCCTCGGTGCGCTGTGTCACGGCCTGCTTCAGGCGAGCAGGGCCAGTTGCCGATCGTCGATGCTGGTCAGCGCGAGGTGCAGGTCCGCCGCCAGATCGTCGGCGAGGCGAGCCGTCGACGCGCCGTCCTCGTCGCCCGGGTGGAAGCACGAGGTGCCGCCGCCACCGCCGGGCCAGACGCTACGGACCATCGGCTCGTCGGCGGGGTGGAAGCACAGGGTGCCGCCCGGGGGAGACTGACGAGCCGTCAGCTCACCGTTCTCGTCGGCGGGGTGGAAGCACAGAGTGCCGCCCCCCGGGGAAGGATGGCGAGCCATCAGCTCACCGTCCTCGTCGCCGGTACGGAAGCAGGAGTCGCCAGCAGACATGGTGTCCCTCATCTCGTTCGAACTGGATCTGGTCAAGTGACCGTCGCCCTATCCGGCGACGGCCACAGGTGCCACCCCCGCCCGGTCGGGATGACGGGCACCCCGTGCCGCACCAGGCTGAAGCGCTCCAGCCCCGGGGCGATCGTGGTGGCCACCGCGATCGGTGAGCCGACTGGCGCGACCTCGCACACGTGGTAGCCGATGCCGTGCCGGGCCAGCGCCCGCCCGACGTGCTCCAGCCCCCAACCCGGGCTGCCGTCGCCGGCCATGTCCGCGCGTAGCGGCACCGCCCGCACGGGGCCGGAGAGCAGCTCGTCGAGTGGCATCAGGGCACACCGTTGCAGTGCCGGCCAGGCCGCCAGGCGCTGGACTGCGGGCGGGTCGGCGGTGGATGCGAGCGCACAGATCTGGATCAGCTCGCCGAGGGCACGCGACGCGGCGTCGGAGGCCCAGAGCGACGCGCCGGCCCCGAGCCGGGTCGGCCCGCCGCCGGCCGCCGGGCTGACCGCCACGTACACCGGCACGTCCAGGTCCGTCGTGATGTCGAGCAGGTGTACGGGTGCGCCGGCCGCCCGTACGGCATCCGCGTGCAGCGAACGCAGTCCGTCCGGCAGCTCGCCGACGGGTACGAGGTCGACGTCCGGGACTCCGGCGACGTACCAGCGCAGCAGCGCCTGACCGAGCCCGTCGTGTTCGATCAGCTCGCAGAGGCCGTGGTAGACGGCCTCTGCCAGGTCGACGCCGGCGGCGGTGCCCAGGCTGGACGAGTACCGCAGCAGGCTGCGGTACGGCCGGACGTCGTCACCCGCCACCGGCCACCGGTAGTAGCGCGGATCGGTGAGGAACGTGGGATAACGGACCCCGCCGTAGGAGGCACACGCCGCGACGGAGTCCGGAAACTCCGCCGCCCACCGCTGCACGACCAGGTCGGGCTCCAGGGCGGACTGCCCGGCCACGACGCTCGCCGGCACCAGCCTGGTGGCGTCCGCGGTCCATCGTCGGTTCTCCCGGGCTGACATGAGACAGCGCTCCAGGGCCTCGAAGTACGCGCTCGCCTCGCCCTGAGGACCCGCGCCCTTTCCCGCACCGACGGCGACCCGTGCTCCGTCCCGGAACAGCGTGACGCGCATGGTCGGCGACGCGGCCGGGCCGAGGACCGTCGCCCGCGCCGTGAGCCCGAGCCGGTCGATCTCCGCGGAGGCCGTCGCGAGGGCGCACTCGGCGGGCACGGATCGGAACGACACCGCAGCCTCCCCCGGGACCATCCACCGGCCCGGACTGTGTCAACTAACAGCTTCGATGTCAACGGCCGGCAGCGGAATCGTCGGTGGCCGTCGCCCATCACCCACGTATGTCGGCCGGCTTGGCTGCACGGATGGCTGTGCGGCCGTCAGTCCTCGCGGTCGCTTCCGGCGTGGCCGCGCCCGGGACGAGGCTGCCCGCGGCCCCGCAGGCAGCAGCAGCCGCAGTCGAGGCCCCGGAAGCAGCGCTGATACATCAAGGCAGAACTCTTTCCACTCCACGCGCAAAAAGACCTCCATCGATTGAGTTCGTGATTTCACGATGGATTTCTGCCATATACCGACTGTACGATCCGGCAAAACCGTTCGGACCATTCAATCGGCGCGTCGTACGCCCGCCGGAATGGCCGGAACAAAGGGAGGCTGGGAGATGAGGCTCCACCGCCACACGATCTTCGCGCGCGAGCGTCGAGCCGGAACGGCCGCCATGGCCACGCTCGTCACCACGGTCCTGCTCCTCACCGTGGCTGCCGGACCGGCCACTGCGACACCCGCCACCGAGGCGCGGTCCGGGGCGACCGGCGAGATCCTCGGCGCCGGCAACGCCACCCACGTGCCCGGCAGCTACGTGGTCACCCTCAAGGACAGCGGCGGTACGGTCGCCGATCGGCAGGCCGGTGTGTCCCGCCTCGCCGACCGGTACGGCTTCCGCCCGGACCAGGTCTGGCGCGACGCGCTGAACGGCTTCTCCGTGCGGACCTCCGAGCCGGTGGCCCGCCGGCTGGCCGCCAACCCGGCGGTGGCGGTCGTGGAGGAGGACCGTCTGACCAGCCTGGCCACCACCCAGACGAACGCGCCGTGGAACCTCGACCGGATCGACGCACCGCTGGGACTCAGTGGCACCTACAACTTCACCAGTGTCGGGACCGGCGTCCGGGCGTACATCGTGGACAGCGGGATCCAGATCGGCCATGCCGACTTCGGCGGCCAGGCGGTGTACGGCTACGACGCCGTCGACGGCACGCTCCCGGCCAACGACTGCAGCGGGCACGGCACCCACGTCGCCGGCACCGTCGGCGGAACGACCTACGGGGCGGCCAAGAACGTCGTGCCGGTCGCGGTCAAGGTGTTCGACTGCGCCCTGCCGAGCACGCTGTCAATGTTGATCAACGGGATCAACTGGATGATCGCCAACCACCTCGCCGGGCAGCCGGCCGTGGCGAACATCGGCGTGCTGACCAGCCCCACCGTCGCGCTCAACACCGCGGTGACGAACGCGGTCGCCGACGGCATCACGGTAACGGTTCCGGCCGGCAACTCGAACGTGAGCGCCTGCACCGTCTCACCCGCTTCGGTGCCGGCCGCGCTGACCGTGGGCGCGACGTTGACGAACGACAACCGGGCGAGCTGGTCGAACTTCGGCCCCTGCCTGGACATCTTCGCTCCAGGCGATCGCATCACGTCGGCCTGGTGGAACTCGATCAACGCGACCCAGACGATCAGCGGCACCTCGCATGCCGCACCGCTCGTCGCCGGCGTCGCCGCTCGGGTGCTCAGTAACAACCCGACCTGGACCCCGGCCCAGGTGGCCAGCTACCTGTTCAGCGTCGCCAACCCGGTCGTGATCAACCCGGGGGCCGGCTCGCCCAACCGTCTCCTGCACCTGTCCCCGGCGCTCTGACTTCAAATCCTGGGACACTCCGTCCCAGCCTGCAAAGCGACCAAGGCCGCGACCCGCGTTTCCGCTGGTCAAGGCCTTGGTCGTGAAATGCGCCCGAAGGGACTCGAACCCCTAACCTTCTGAGCCGTAGCTCCGGGCGGTACAGCTCCATACGGCTGCCCACGCCGCTAGCAAGGTTGCTAGTCACCGCACGAGATCGGTTGCGGGTGGGCTGGTTGCTGTACTTCATTGTTGTACGAGCAGGGGTCTGAACCCCTGCATCTAGAGCTGCGGTGTGGAGCCCGGCGAGCAACAGAGTTCGCACGTGTGCCGTCCGTCCGCGAACTCGGCGAGGTAATACTCCGTCGACCGGGCGGTTCCGGTCACATGAGGCTGCCCCGTGTTCCAGTCGACGAGGATCGGAGCATTACCCGCGACAGAGTCGAGGAAGGAGCCGGTCTGGACATACCGGACGGACTGGTAGTAGAAGATCCAACAGCCGGGACGTTCCTCCACGTGCGTAATCGCAAGCGGGGGCACAGCAGGGTCCGAGGACATCGCCCGAAGCGCCTCTTCCGCCGCGCTCCGGGCCGCTTGCTGGTTGATCACTCGCACATCATGCCCGTCGTCGCGCAGTCGTGATGGCCCTGCCCTGCAAAGATCAAGACTGCTGTCGGCCGGCGTCTGTCCCTGCCGCTGACCTGCTCGCCTTGTAAGCCTCCAGTCGGCCCCTGATCGCGCCTGTCGGCTGGCTTGGCTGTACCAACGGCTATACAGCCAACTCCTGCGTGGAACCCGAAACCGGACGAAACGGGGCCGTGGCAGTTGCCGTTATCCAGTACCGTCCGGGCGGCAAACTACTCACAGCACGGGGGGACCCTTGACGAATTCCTTCAGCACCCGTCAGATGCTCGCCTGGACCGCCCCGCTGGCGCTGGCGCTGACCGCGCTCGCCCCGACCCTGCCAGCCCAGGCCGCGCCGAAGCCCACGCCCACCGTCACCACCGGCCCGGTCGACAAGGACCTCAACGGCGACGGGGTGCCGGACCTGGTCGCCATCGGCGGTCCGGGCACTGGCCTCGGCTCCGGCGTCTGGTCGGCACTCGGTGTGAAGTCCCATAAGACCGGCGTCGGCACCGGCCAAGTGCAAACCCCAGCCAGCAACATTGGCCTGCGCGGCACCGGCGTCACCGAATACAACGCCCCGACCGACTTTGACGGTGCCCAGGTCATCACCGGACGCTTCACCGGCGTCGACCGCCAGGACTTCCTGTACTACTTTCCGACCGGAAATTCAGCCGGCGTCGGCGGCGTCATCCGCGGCGCGGGGGACGGCACGATGACCAACCCGGCGCTCAGCGGCAACCAGTTCACGATCGGATACGACAATTTGATCGACGCCAACGGCAACAGCCCTTTGCAGCTGGTGAACGCGTTCCAGGCTGATGGCGTCGACACCGGCATCCCGGACCTGCTCGGCATCGCCGGTGACGCCACCAACGGCTACCGGCTCGGCTACCACCCCAACTACTTCGCGCCGGGCCTCTACTACGGCGTCACCGGCCTGACCAACCCCACGCCGACCGGCGGGACCGACTGGCAGAACTGGAGCCTCGCCAGCACCGAGACCACCTCAGGGATCGCGCTCTTCCTGCGCAACGCCGGCACCGGTGACCTGTACCTGTGGACCGGAGTCACCATGGTCGACAACGGCGACGGCACCGGCACGCTGACCCACACCCAGTACCAGGTAGCGGCGAACTGGAACACCGGCGTCGCGATCAGAACGTTGCAGGCCGTTGATATCAATGCCGACGGCACCCCGGACCTGTGGACCGTACTGACGGACGGCACCTACCGGGCGTACCTGATCTCCGGCCTGTCCAACAGTGGCACCGCGACGGTCACCACCACCCGCGCCCGACAGCTGGCCTAACCTCCTGGCAACCCATCGGACCATCCGCCTGGAAATCGGAAGGTCGGCGGTTCGACCCCACCCCTGGCCACATAGCCTCCCGCCGGGCTAAAGAGGTTCCCACCTGCGGAAACGCCGGTGGGGATCTTCTTTTATGCCCTCCTGGCGCATCGATCGGCGTTGCCCGGGGTTGACCGCCCTTGACCGCTCATCGCCGCCGGCTATCGCACGTAGATCGCACGCCCTCCTGGCTACTCAGTGACAGTCAGTTATGGCATGGCTGCATACCATCGATGGCATGACGACGGTGGTGGTGATCCTCGTGGTACTCGTGGCGCTGTCTATCGGGGCGTTCGTCCTCGTGGGCTGGCGAGACAGACAGCGGCTCTCCTCATCCGAGGAGTCGGCTGCTGTCCGCGACGCGCGAGCTGACCAAGAGCGGTATGCGGCAGAGCGTCATGGAGAACAGGGCGAGGTATGGCGTCGCGGCCAAAGTCAGAGCATGTAAACGACGCCGCCCGCTCCTGTGCGGAGCGGAAGGCGGCCGGTGAGGTGTGGCTGAAGTCGCGCTCGTCTTCACGACCCGTTACGGCACGCCGATCGAGCCCCGGAACTCCAACAGGGCGTGGGAAGCGCGGGTGCATCGCTACGGTCTGCGGCGGATCACTCCTCACGGCGCCCGGCGCACCTGTGCCAGCATCCTGGCCGATCTCGACGTGCACCCTCGGGTGGCGATGCAGATCCTTCGGCACGCGGATTTCAAGGTCACGATGGAGATCTACACGCGGGTCAGTTCGAAGCAGACCCGCGCGGCGCTGAAGCGCCTGGGTGAGCGAATGGGCAGCGTGGAGTTGGCGTGACTGCTGCTGTACGGCACGGGAAAGGGGCCGTCTCGGTTTCCCGAAACGGCCCCTGACCTGCTGTGCGCCCGAAGGGACTCGAACCCCTAACCTTCTGATCCGTAGTCGGGAGGGTAACCAACCTTCCCCACCAAATACAAACTCTCATACCCCGTGCTGTTTTGCAAGCCCTTCGTCCACGCGGAGGGCTTTTCGTTTCGGCTGGTCCGCGCGCTGCAGCCAGCGGATCCGGAAGGACGGCAGTTGATGGCGATGCCGCAGTGCCGAACAAGCCGCGACTGTGCTGGTTCGGTGCCAAACATCCGAGCACCATCGGAGCACCACCCGATCCACGCCCTCGAACCCCCGCCCGGGTCTCAGTAGTTGCGTGGTGCCGAGGAGCCCGGGTTGAGACGGCGTCGACGTCAGCCCAGTCCTTGCGCCTCCGCTGGTATTAGGAGGGACACCGGAACGGACCGTCGGATGCTGAAGCGGGCGTCGTTCGAGAGAATCGCGGCCAACGATCGTGCGAGGTCTGGGTCCCGGTTCGCGAGTGCTGAGCAGGCGACGGCGGCCTCGCGGCGTACGGCGTGGTGGTCGTCCTTAACCAGTTCCTGCGCGAGCGCCGCCTCGATCTCAGGGTGGACAGCCATCAAGGCCGCTGCGGCTTGCCGCAGGGAAGCATCGCCGGACGACGCCAGATCTGCCCATCGCATCGGCGGAGGAAAGCCCCGCTCGGCGAGTCGGTAGGCGGCCTCTGCTGCAGCGAGGGAGTCTGCACGGCTCCCGGTGCGCAAAAGGGGGCGCGCTGCCTCCCACACCCTCCTCGCTACGTCCTCATCGACGGCTAGGCACGCTGCCGCGCGCACGGCCGCTCGTCGCAGGGACCCGGTCTGGTTGAACATCTGGAACGTGCCCAAGGGGTGGGTGAACCTGTCACCGACTTGATCGAACGGGCTGCGGGGGGAACTCACAGCCCACAGCCGACCTGAGCAAGCTCGACGGTATGAATCAAGAGACGGTCCGGCACCTGGCCGCATCGCTGCTGTCGGGCTTCTCGTGAGGCACTGCGCGCTAAAATCCGGCGTCGACCGATCTGGGTTGATCGTTGGACCGGGGGTTCCGGATGGTGGAAGATGACGGATCGCGGCTGGGCCGAGAGGGTCGCCCCGTGGCCTGGGATGGTTACTGCGGCGAGCCGGTCGCCTGGCTGTCGGTCGGCGAGCCCGTCGCTGGCACCTTGTACGGCGGCTCAGGCCCGATCGCCTACACCCATCTCCTGACCGTCGCGGAGGCCATCGGGGTGTACGGGCCGATCAGCGAGTGGGTCGTCGGTCCGCAGGGAGGATTCCGCCGGGTGTGTTTCGGAGAGACTGCATTCATCAGCGCCGAACTCGGCCGCGGCTTCGACGTCGGCACGCTGCCTGAGGGCGTTGTCACAGTCGAGGATCCGGACTTGGACTGGCCGTGCCCGCAGTGCGGTGCCACCCCGGGCGACCGCTGCAGCGGAGCGTCCAAGCACCGGGTCCGTCGCGCCCGCGGTGAGGAGTACCAGCGCCTCCAGAACGAGATGAGCCAGCTTCGGGACACCGTCGCGAATCTCCGCAGGCAGAACGAACGGCTCGACGAACAGGTGCATGCTCTGCGGCGCGAGCAACGCAAACGAGTACCGATCTGTAGTAGGCCTACCCGAGCCGGGCGACCGTGCCAGGCCGACGCGATCACCTATCCGACGCCGATCGAGTCGTGCCGTATCCACCTCACGCCCGAGGAGAAGACGATGATCGCCGCCGCCGAGGCTCAGCGGCGGGCCGAGTTCACGGCACGCCGCCAGGGGACTGAGCCCGAGCTACGGGCTTAACCTGGTCAAACGTGCCGCACTCTGGTGGAAGCGGACCGGTTCGCCTCGTCGTTACGTGACGGGTTTCTTCAAAGATGCCCAGGGAACGACCTGCCATCACCGGTGCCTCGGCCTCGGGCCGTCGCACACCGCGCACGTGCCCCACACCGCCGGCACTGGGCTTGCTGCCACCCCTGTCGGCCCAGCGCCGGATCGGGGATGCCGCCGGGCATTTAGTTCGTACCCCGCAACGAGCTTGTCAGGTGTCGTGCGGGTGCACCGAGCAGGAGAGACTGCGGCGGACGGCTGTCTACCAGTGGCGACGCCGGTAGACCTGGACTTCACGTACGGGCATCTCGGACCAGTGCAGTGGGCGATCAACGACGGGGCGGGCGAGGTAGGGGGTGATCCGGTCGCGTTCGTGTTCCTCCGCGAACTGCTCGGCTTGCGTGGTTTCGCCGGCGAGGTCGAGCGCTTTGATGAGCTCCACGACGAGTAGGTCGAGGCGGTGGTTCTCGGCTTCAGCGGCCGTAAGGCGTTCGTGGGCGGCGACGGCGCGGTGTCCGCACCATTGCCGCAGCAGCTCGTGTACGGGTCGAACGTGCCTGCGGTACCACTGGTACTCCCATTCCGGCCTGGACTCTTCGCCCTTGCGGAACGGGTGCGGGCCACCATGCTTGCACTTGTGTCGAGCCTCCACCTCCTCCTCGATCACGTGCTGCAGGATGGTGTGCGAGTGGGCGCGGCAGGCGACCTCCGCGATCACAACCGTGCCAGCGGGCGAAACGATCATGCCCTCGTCGGTGGTGAACCACTGGACCTTCGCGAGAATCTCCTCGACGGTCACCTGAAGGATTTCGGACAGCGCCACCCGATCCCTGATGATCGTCGCGTTCTCGACCGGACGCCAGTCCACCTCGGCCACCTGCTCCGGGATGAGAGCGGAGTAGACGGTAAGAACCGCGCTCCGCTCGACGGAGTCAAGCTCGAAATCTGTGATTCGTTGCCAGCCCGCTTGCTGGGCGTCGTAGGCTTCAACGTCCGCCCACCGGGCCTTCAGCCGGGATGACGGCACGGTCTGCACACGGTGGCCGTCGTCGGGGAACTCCACCTCGACACTCGCGGTGGTCTTCTTCGGTGTGACGGCCTTGATGCGTACGCGCTCCGAGGATGCCGTTCTCGAAGCCGGTACGCCCATTCATCGCCAACGACGTACCGCGATACATCGACCGCCACCTGAACCGCCCCTCGGATGCCGACCTGCCACAAGGCAGTGTGACCGGGTGTGCAGAACCACTCTGACATCGACCGATGGCCAACGCCTACCGGGATGATGAGGGCCTATGCCCGGGAGGGAACCGGTCGGTATATCTGACCGATGGTCGACATCGCCACGCCGCTGAAGCCGCACCAAGTCGAGGTGCTGCGCTGGGTAGAGGCTGGATGCCCCGACCCGGGTATGCCAGGCGATGGCGCGAAACACACCGTGAGGGCGTTGCAGGGCCGCCGCCTGGTCACGGTGTCACGTCGGGACGGCCGGTGGTCCGCGACCTTGACCGAGCGTGGCCGCTACTACCTCGACAACGGCCGGTACCAAGCGGTGACCAGCACGGCGACCAGTGACCTGTTGGAGAGTTCACCCACGCAGGCGACCTCTGGCGGAAAGGTCCGGCAGCCGACGGCGCAACCATCGGTGATCCAGGAAGCGACAGTGCTGATTGAGCGGCTTCCAGACCAGCGGCGGCACCGTGGTCGTGTCGGATCCGGACACCGACACCCGCGCGAGCTACTGTAAGATGCAAAACTCTTCCTTAATAGATATGCATCCAACTACGGTCAGAAGGCTAGAGATTCAAGCCCTTCACTCGCACCGTCGATCCGCTGCGCGCTGGTGCGATCGACCAGCTCAGCGAGGCCACACGGAGCCCTAGGCGTGGGTCACAGACGTGACTCACACGTGACTCACATGGACGCAGGGAAGATAGCCGTTCGGCTATCTTCCCTGCGTATCGCCCAGACCTGGAACGACAACCCGAAACCGTTCACCTGCTGGACCAAGGCCGCCGACGATATCCTCAATTCACTCACCGACTACCCTGCAAAGATCAATCCGCCAGCAACCAATCATGACACCTATATGAACTCGATATTTCAGGCGCAGGAAACTAGTCGCTCGTATCCCGCTGTGCGTGCCCGTTCCGAACCGTCACCAATCCCGCTATTAGTCCTGCGGCGAGCTGCCGTGCGAGTTCCTCGCTCAGCCGGGCGGCGGAACGAATCGCGTCCTCGAGCAGCTGCACCTGCCGGAAGGCCGTGCCCTGCCGCTGCTGTTCGTCGAGCGGGACCCAGGGCACCTGCGCCCGGCGCACATCGAACCGCTGCACACCAGAGAGGCTCACCGCCTGCCGCTCGTTAGCCGCGGTCCGCAGATGGCCGGCGAGGAACCAGGGGTCGAGTGCCTCCGGGTCACCCCGCAACAAGATCAAGCTTCGCCCGAGCAACTCACCACCGTCAACGATGACCCGGGCGGACAGTGCGGGCGCGGTCGTCGGCACGACGACGTCACCAGTCCGCACGACGATGCGTGGGGTGAACATCTCGCCGGCCCGGCCGGTGCCGGGCCGCCCGGCAATGACGTCGTCGCTGGTCAGCACCGGTTGGTCAGGCTCTGGCAGCCCGCCGGCCCGTACCGGCCCGAGTAGCTCCAGCTGCCCCGAGCGCACCAGATCGCTGATCGCCACCGCGGGCGTCGACTGAGGAGCTGCGGTGGGGTCGACCGCCGGCAGCAACGGCGGCAGGCTGGCTAGGAGGCCCTCCAGCCGATCGCGGTTCTGCCGCAGCGCTGCGACGGTGTCGAGGCTGGATTCGGCCGCCGCTACGTGTCGGCTAGGCGTAAGGTCCACCTCCTCGTCGAGCAGGTCGATGACCGAAGTCGTCGAGCCCAAGCCGCCGTCGCCGTCCACCGACGCCACAATTCGCTGGTACGCCTGGTCCAGCGGCTCGGTCGAGGCGTCGACCAGGCGGACCGTCGCCGTAGGTTGCGTGGTGCGCTGCAGCACCCACAGGTGCAGCCCGATGGCGTGCGGGGCGGCCGCTCCCGGTGGTAGCGCGATAATCGCTACCATAGTGCCTCGACGTAGCAGCTCAGCGCGGATTCGTCGGCCGGCACGCCGGCTCGCTGCCGCGGGCGGCATCAGCACAACGGCGCGGCCGCCGGGCTTGAGATGAGCGAGCGCGTGCTGCACCCAGGCCAGCTCGGGTTCGGTACGAGGTGGGACGCCGAATTCCCAGCGACGGTCGTAGCCGAGTTCCCCGTGGCCCCAGTTGGTCAGCCCGAATGGCGGGTTGGCCACGACCGCGTCGGCCTCGAGTCCTGCGAAGGCGTCCTGGCGCAGCGAGTCGCCGAGGCGGACCTCGCCGGGAAGTTCGTTAATCTCCACCAACAGCTGCGCTAGCCGGGTAGCCGCGGGGTCGTTGTCCTGCCCGTACACCGTGGTGGCCCCGGCCGCGGCCGCTGCGCGCAGCAGTCGACCGGTGCCGCAGGCTGGGTCGAGGACCGTGCCGCCCCGCACCCGCGCCAGCCGGGTTATCAGCTCACTGAGCGCCTCTGGCGTGGTGACCGTGCGCTTCCCTGGCAGGTCGGCAAAGCGTCGCCACAACGCCTCGAACGCGTTCCGGACGCCGTGCTTCGCGCTGAGCCCGGTCAGCTCCTCGCGCAGCGCCTCGAACGGGAGGGGTCGGTCGCCGCACAGGTGCTCGCCGGCTGCGGCCAGAGCCGCAGCCGGGTCACCGGCGGCGGCCAGCAGGTTGCGCCAGAGCCGGTCCTCGTCCGCGACCGCGGGCAGCTTGCCGTGCTCGGCCAGCCATCGCTCGATCTCCTCGAGGTCGAACTGAGGGCTTGCGGCGGTACCGCCGACCGGCACCGGGAAAGAGTCGTACCGCTTGCGCCAGTTGCTCACCGCTGCCCGACCAACACCGGTCAGGCGGGCGATGTCGGCGGCGGTGACTGTTGGTCTGTGCTGCACAAGGGGAATGTACAGTCTCAATGAAGACGTCATACGTGAACAGTGATGTCAGGTCTTCCCGTCAATTAGGCGGACATCAGCTTGGCCATCAAAGCGCCTGGCCGGCGGAGGAGATCGAAGGACGTCTCGAGCAGGACGCCGCTGTGCTGCCGACGGATGCGGTCCACCCGCAGGTTGGCGGACGTCGAGGACTGGTCCTCGAACGGGTGAATGATTGCCAGTGGCCGCCGCCCGCGCGCCTGGATGATCGGCACGTCGCCATCGACTTCGACCGTGAAGGAGAAGTCACGGGCGAACTTCTTCGCCGCGCTGAGATCGCGATCAAGCTGACGGTCGATCGCCAGCGGTCGTCCGCGCAGGAGGTCCAGCAGGTCCACCGCCAGCCGCCAGTCCAGCAGCGGGTGCCAGGCACGGTTGTTGTAGTCGCGCAGGCAACTGTGGCAGCTGGAGTCGCAAGGCCGGCCACCCCCGTGCACGCAGAGTGCCTTGGCGTGCCGGTCGGCCTCATCGAAGAGGACGTCGATCTTGTCGGCCAGTCGGGACGCATAGCCGGCGCCGTTCTCCAGGGTATCGGCGATGAACAGCTCGCCGAGCAGGTGCTCGTCCCGCTTGCGCGGGTGTACGCCGACCTGGATCTCATCCGGGCCGATGTCCAGCCACTTGACCGCGGCGTCGCGCAGCAGGTAGCCGAGTGAGGCCCAACCGCCGCGTCCCGCCGCAATCTGCGGGTTGACCACCAGCCCGGGCTCGAGCTGGTCTAGGCCGACGACGAGCACGTCGGTCCGCCGCCGGGCGGCGAGGGCGACCGGCGGACGTGGCGTGCCCTCCGGGGTATGCCCCCAGAGCCTTGCCCGATCCTGGCGCTCCTTGTCGGCGACCAGCGTGATCTCGATCAGCCCGGGAGCCGGGTACGTGTTCTTCTGGACGACGCGCTTGGCCGGGGTGAACTGAAACAGTTCGCCGTTGTTGTCGTTGACCGCCAGGATCTCGCTGTTCGTCGACCGGACCACCGCGTTCTCGTAAGTCCGGTCCGCCGTCTCGTCCAGAGCCAGCCGCGGCTGGGAGGCACGCGCGGTCGGCTCGCCAAGCTGCTCGTAGTCTCGGGGCCAGTATGATGCCCGATAGCCCAACGGCTCAGCCAGGCTCAACTGGGCGAATTCGGGCTCGCCGGCACCGCAGTGCGGGCACTTCTCGACCGGGTCGTTCGTGACGCCGAGGCAGGACCGGCAGATGCCGGCGACGCGGGGTTCGCCCAGCGGATCCTCGGCGCTCTCCTGCCAGCTTCCGTCGGGACGGCGCAGATAGTCCACCACGCCGACCGCGGTGTGCACGGACTTGTCCTTGACGATCTCCGAGCCCGGCGCGAACTCGGAGATCGCGATCCCGGCGTCGCGGTCCAGCGTGCTCGGCTCCTCCCAGCCTCGTGGCCGGTCGGTGTAGAGCACGCGCACCTGGGTGGGGAACCCGAACATCGGCAGCAGGCCGGCCTGGGCCAGCGCCTCCGACAGCTCCGGCACCCGCGCCGCTTTTGCCACCGCCGCGATCTCGTCGGCCAGCCGCGTTGCCGCCCAGGTGGCCAGGTCATCGGCGTACGTGTCGGCCAGCAGGGTGCCGGCGAGCAGGCCACGGGCGACGTTCGCCCACTGGTCGTGCCCGGTGGCAAGCGTCTCCCGGACCACGTCCGCAAGACCGGGATGTTCCGCCCAGGTCCGGGTCGAGCCGAACTCGCCGTGCACGCTGCGGCCGCCGTCGAACCCGACCCGCAACGCCGCGGCGCGGAAGACCTGGGTAAGCACCTCGGCGGTGAACGCCCGCCGAAAGATCGGCTCGGACCGCATGTCGAGGAACGGCTGCGGCGGCTCGTCGCCGGTGATCGAGGCCGGGTTCGCGAAGTAGTGCTCGTCGTGGCTGCGGGCACCGCGGCAAACGGTGAGCGCGACCGCGAGGTGCTCGCTGCGCCGCCCGGCGCGACCAACCCGCTGCTGGTAGTTGAACCGTTGCGGGGGCATGTTGGCCATAACCACGCCACTGAGGGCGCCGATGTCCACGCCCGCCTCCATCGTGGTCGTCACCGAGAGTACGTCGATCTCGTCGACCGCCGGCACTTCGGTCCCGTCCAGGAAGACTCCCTGGAAGCGCGCCTGCCGGGCCTGTGCCTCGAGCGGGTCGGTCTGTCCGGTGAGTTCCTCGCAGTGCAGCCGGAAGGCCCCGCCGTCCTGGTCGGCGAGCCACGCGTAGTAGTCGTCCTTGTGCGGGTCGAACGGCTCCGGATCGGCCGGCAGCGGCCGTTTGCAGGTGACGCAGATGCCCGCGCTGGCGTGCAGGTGCTTGGTGCGGCAGGTCAGGCACCGCCACACCTTCGGCTGATCGGCCAGTGCAATGCGCATCTGCCCCGGATCGACGCGGTACCCGGAGGACTCGCCGGCCTTGAGCCGGGCGCCGAGGGCCTCGAGTAGTCCTTCGCCGTCAAGACCACTCCCGTGCGCCGCCGCCACCTTGTCGGCGTACTCTTTGAGTTCCGTCGGCCAGTCGAACACCGCGTCCTGGGTCCACGGCAGCCGGCGGCGCCGCCCCAGGATCCGCAGTGTCGAGCAGGCGAACTCGTGGGCGACCCGGGCATCGAGGGCGCCGAGTGAGACCGGCGCCGCAGGCACGACGTGCGCCACCCCGAGCGATTCGACGTCCCGGTCGCCACCCGCGAACACCGTCGCGACCACCTGCTCGGCGAGGGCCTTCTCGATTCGGCCGAGCAGGTTCCTGGCGTCGCTGTCGAGCACGCTACCCCGGTCGCGGACCGGGTTGGTATCCCAGTCGTAGAGCGTGGTCCACGAAGCGTCGCCCACCTTACTGCGGCTGGGTGCCGGTCCGCCAGGATTCACTCCGAGCGCCAATAGCATCGGCTGGAGGTCCCGGACGAGGTCGATGAGGCTGGGCCGGCCGCCTAACCGCTCGGTGACCGCGGCGAGCGCGCGTTCGTCGCCTGCGTCCAGGGGCGGGAATCCGCTCATCTTCTTGAGCACGGCAGCGGCGCCGTCCCGGTCGGCGGCCTGCAGGCGGTTGAAGAACTCACTGACCTCCGGTGCCTTGTCGCCGTCGAGCAGCCGCTGCAGCAGCGTCCCGTCCCCCGACTGGGCGCGCAATAACGTGAGGAGCAGGGCCCGGATCAGGTCGAGGTAGTGGGCAAGCTCGAGGTTCGCGGACACCCGGGCAGCGCCCTGCCGGCTGTCCGAGAAGGCCACCAGCCGGGAATTCAGCCGCCGCTTGAGGGCACCGGTGAGGACCTGGTTGGCGCGGTCGAAACCGACACCCTGCGTACGGATCGACGACCGCGACCGCTGCCGGTCCTCCACCCGCTTGCTCTTCTGCACCCATTCCTTGTCGTCGCCGCAGGACGGGCACCGCGTGGGGAACGCGGGCATCCGGTCCTCCGCGCCGTCGGCCGCCAGCACGAACACGTATCCGGTGGGCTTTCGCTTGTTGTTTAGGTCCAGCAGCCCGGTACCCGGCGAATAGCTAACGCCGACGAACCGCATCTTGTAGACCGGAGCCTTGGCGTCGTTGCCAATCCGGGTGCCGGTGCGCTGCCAGGACTTGGTGACCACCGGCTTGCGGTCGGTCGGCCAGTAGACCCGGTAGTTCTGCGCGTTTCGACCGGCCGGGGCACGGTCCGGAAGCTCGTCTAGTGAGGCGATCGAAGAGACCAGGAAATCGCGGTTCCCGGCGCGCGCCACGTACCCGCCGAGCAAGCTCTCACCGCACGACTGGCAGTACAGCAGCTCCAGGACGCGGGCACCGCACTCACAGGTAAACCGCTGCGACGCGTACAGCGCACCCATGCGCCGCTCGGGCGAGCGCAGCTCGGCGGGCACCTCGGAACACTCTGGGTCGGTGCACGCCCAGAGGCCCTGCAGCGTACGCACGAAGAGGTGCCCGCGCAGCCGGGCGGCCGGCGACGCCTGCTGGCCCAGCAGGCGGACCAGATGGTCGAGCGCTTTGCGTGCCTGATCCGGGTCAGCGCCGGGAAACAGCCGCTCGGCGACGGTGGTCACCGAGCGCGGTCGGAAGCCGTCGTCGCCCGACATGGCCAGCGTGAACGCCCGCTTGACCGATTCGTCGGCCGGCAGGTCGTCGACGGTAGCCGTCCTCGCCAGCAGCGGCTCGAGTAGACGGCTGAGGTCGTCCGCGCCGGCCGGCTTGCTGGGGTTGGCCTTGATGAAGGTGAAGCTCCTGCTGCCGTTGCGCGCGAAGAACTCCCCGAGGAAGGCACGGCCCTCCTCGTCGTCCTGAATGCTGGCCGACGTGCCGATCACCCGGAGCTGATCGGGGCGCCGGTTCAGGCCGAGCGCGCTCATTAGGCGGCGCAACAGGTAGGCCACTTCGGTGCCGGCGGTTCCCCGGTACATGTGCAACTCGTCGACGACCAGATTGAACTGGTGCGCCGGCGACGCCTCCAGCCAGCGACGGGTCGCCTCGATCATCGGTGCCTCGTCCGAGCGGGACAGCGCGATAGACAGCATGCTGTAGTTGGTGATCAAAATGTCCGGCACGGCGTGCTGCATGTCCCACCGCGAGCGCATCTCCGCACCGTCCAGCGCGGGCAGGAAGTAGCGCGAGGTCCCGGCGATCCCGCCCGCGTCGATGCCCTCTTGCAGGCGCCGGTGCCGGACCTCCGCAGAGCGCATCAGCCGGGCGAGGTGCCGCACTTTCTCGGCGCTCGCGGTCTCCCGGGTGCCTGGCAGCGGGGTCCGGCCAGTGTACCGGCCGAAGTAGAAGCGGTGTCCGCGACGGTGCCGGCCCAGCCACTCACGGGCGGCGGGTGAGTCCAGCGCGGTCCGCAGTCGCACCAGCTGGTCCTCGACGAGCGCGTTCATCGGGTAGAGCAGCAGGGCCCGGATTCCCGCGAGCCGGCCCATTTCGCCGCTGCGCTGCGGCTGGAAGGCGCCGCCCTTGCCGGCCCACCAGCGCGGGGCGCTGGGCGTAGATGCCTGGGTCTTCCAGTCTCGCGACTCCTGCACCAGGCCCGTCACGACCGGCAGCAGGAAGGACTCAGTCTTACCCGAGCCGGTGCCGGTGCCGACGATCACGTCCCTGCCGGCCAGCGACTCGCGGAGCGCCTTCTCCTGGTGCGCCCACGGCGCCGGATGCGGCAGCAGGCCGGCGCCGACGAGCTCGGCAGCCTCTGGCAGGCCGAGGCTGTCGAAGATCTGCTCCCGAGTCGCGGACGATGACGGGTACGACGGCATCAGCTCGACGTACGGGTCGATGAACGCCGTGCCCCGGGCGCTGAGCAGCCGCCGCCGCTCGGCCGCCAGCTTGGCGTCGCGCAGCTCGTAGGCGGTCTCGTAGTAGCGCAGGAACGCGTCCTCGAGGTAGCCCTGCAGCCCGTCCAGGGTGAGAGTGGATGAAGTCATCGGTGCAAGCTCCTTATGCAGCGAGGCGCGTCGTGATGCCAGTGTGATCAGGGGTCTGCGCGAGCAGGCGGGCGACTCGCTCCGCGGTCCGCGCGTCGACGTTCCCGTAAATCCGATAGGGCTTGTCGCCGATGCGAGGCTGGGCGATGCGCGGCGGCAGGCCGGTGCGCAGCACGAGCGCCCGGGACAGCATTCGGGGCAGCGGCAGGTCCACCGGAGCGGCCAGCAGCCGGCGGGCACCCTCCTCGGCCAACAACAGCCGGGTCTTGCCTACCTCCGCCCGAGCAAGCCATTCGCCGACTTCGTATGCGACCCGGACCAATTCGGCGCCGACCGTCGGCCGCCAGGCGTACATCTTCCGGTAGCTGAGCTGGTAGCAGTAGAAGCCAGGGGCGGCGTCGACGGAGACCTCGACCCAATCGAACACGTTCTGCGGCGTGCGCCGTCGCGTCCACATCTGCCGACTCGGCGACATCGTCAGCGGCTCACCGACCAGGTCTAACCGGCGTATTTCGGGCAGCAGGTCCAGCAGTGCGTCGGCCGTCACGCCGGTCAGCGTGACGCCCAGACGCAGGAGACCGGCGCGGATGCTCGCTCGCTGCGCCGGGTCGCACTCTAGATAGATCGCCTGAGGACCGGCAGGTCGGCCTTCGCCGTCCAACGGGCTACGAACGTGCACGGCCCAAGCCTCGGCGGCGTCCGCCACGAGCGGGTCCGAGTCGTCCGGGGTGGCCAGCCGCTCGACCAGCCGAACCGGCCGGGCGCCGGTCAGCACGTACAGCCCCGAGGAGGCGGGCAGGGCCACCAGTGCGGCCGGGGCGACACCGACCTGCCGGGTCCCGTAGTCCCGCTCGATGTGGCCGAGTTCTTCGAGCGTTCGCAGCGCCCGGCGCCACCAGAGCGCCATTTCCGGGTAGCCGTTCCGGTCGCAGGCCCACTCCCAGGCCTCGCCGAAGTCGCGAATCGACGCCCGCCCGTACTCGCGCTCGGAGAGCCAGGTCAGCACATCGTCGTACGGATTGTCGGGGAGCGGACCGTCGTCCACGTCGGTGCGTACGGCGACCTCGGCGGGCCGGCGCCAGACCGTCACGCGTGGCGACGACGGCGTACGGCGGATCGCCATGCTCAGGATCTGCCGGATCCGCGGGTGCGGCGTGCCGAGCCACGACCAGGTGCCGACGGTGGTGGCCAGCCGGCCCAGCACGTCCGGCCGCGGCCGCAGCTCGACCCGGCCGTCCATGCGGGGCGTGCCGGGCGGGACGGCGATCGCCTGGACACTATGCTTGTTGCAGAGCACGACGCAGGCCACCGGGGCGCCCGTCGAGGTGCGGATCGCGGCCAGCACGTCGATCGTGGTGGGCTCCAGGTCGAGCGCACGCAGCCAGTGCGCGATGCCGGGGCGTACCTCGCTAATCTCGCCGTGCTCGGTGATCAAGAGCATTTCGGCCGACGCTGAACGCCGGACCACCATCGGCTCGGCCACTTCGACGCCGGTCAGCAGACCGCCGGCGATCATTTCCGGGGTGCGGTCGCGGATCGCGGAACCGAGAACCGGTTCGCCGCCCGGCTGTCGCTTGACCGGTATGCCGATGTCGCTCGCCGCCGCATGCTCTCGGCAGAAGTTAACCGTGGTGAACTTGAGGTCGCCGAGTGGGGTGCCGATCGTGTGCTTGGCAGGGTCCAGGTAGAGGTCGGCCAGGCGCAGCCGCGGTTGCTCCGCGGCGAGCGGCTGAGGTAAGCCGTCTACTTCTACTTTGGACAGCTCGTCGTCTTCGACGACGAGGTCGGGCTCACCACCGACCAGGTAGGTCGTGTTGCGCAGGCGGAGACCGCCGTGCAGGAGCACCGGCTGGGACTGCGTGGCGGCGACCACACGACCGAGACCCAGGCAGGCGAGGACCGCGGTGTCGGTGGGGCTCACGGTCAGTTGCCGGAACCAGCTCCAGCCCGGCTTGGCCGCAGGGCTCTCCTTGGCCGCCACACCATGCTCGCTCAGCGCAGCCCGTACGGTCGGCAGTCGATCCTGGCGCACAAGGACGTCCGCCGTGCCCCGGCGATCCCAGGAGCGGACCTGGAGCAGGCCGGTGACCAGCGGGTCCCTGCACAGGACATAGACCGGCTCGCCGCCGAACCGCTGCACCACGCCATCGGTGAGCCGGTGCTCGAAGCCCTCGCGCAGCAGCACCTCGGTGGTCACGTCGGTGGCCACTGTGAGTACGCCGTCGGACTCATCGACCGTCCGGAACTCGCCGGAACCCAGGTCGACGACCCGACCCGCGAGGGCGTCGTCCACCCGGAGCACGCCGTGGAACGAGCCCATCCAGTCGTCGTACAGCAGCAGGCCGCGACCGCCGGAGCGGTTCGGCACCCGCGGTCCCTCCTGGCGCCAGCGCGCGGTCTCCTCATCGAGAACGTCGCGGAGGATAACCAGGGCCGGCTCCTCCCGGAAGCGACGCTCCATGTCGGGGCGGCGCAGCCGGAGCCAGGCCAGAAGGTCCGGGAACGAGACCACGCCGCCGCGGGCGGCAATGTACTGCTCGATCTGCAGCCGGTCGGCGAAGCGCACCAGCGCCTGGCTCCGTGCCCAGCCCTGGCGGGACCAATGGTCGTGCGTCACCGCCGTCCGTACGCCGTAGGCGCTGCCCGGACCGTCCAGCCAGGCGTTCCAAACGGTCCAGAGGCTGACCATGTCGTCGCCGTAGCCCGACGGCTCGGTCGGTGTCGCCTCGAAGCCGAGCAGACGGTTCTGCCGGGCGTAGATGCTGTGGGTGCCAACAAGCGGCTCCTCGGTCACCGCGAGGACGGCCATCGCCAGGTGAGCCACGATTGGAGGCTCGCCGGGGAAACCGGTGCGCCGCCAGTGCCGCGCCGCCAGTGCCCCGCAGCGGAACGGGTCGGTTCCCATCGTGGCGCGGAAGGCATGGCAGAAGTCGTCGAGGGCGTCCTGGGCGGGCCAGTCGGAGAGCTTCGCCAGCAGGTTGCGGTCGACGTACAGGTAGAGCCGCTCGCCCGCGCGTCCGCGGTCACGGATGTCGGCGAACAGCTTGGCGTTCCAGGCTGGCAGGTCCACGCTCACCCCTCGGTCACAGCGTCCACTCGGAGAGTTCGTGGCAACCTCCGAGAACACCAGGGAACCAGCCTTTGAAAGCTGTGTCAACAGCCCCCACCTCGCGACGGCGTGTATACCGAGAATGGACACAGCCATGCAAGGCCGTCGTAAAGTGTCAGCACGGCACCGAGGAGGAGATTTGCCCGAGCGCACGCTCAGTGGCGGACGATATCGGCTGGACAGCCCGTTGGCACACGGCGGAATGGGTGAAATCTGGGTAGGTTGGGACAGGAAACTCGACCGGGAGATCGCGGTCAAGTTCATCCGGACTCCCAGCGGCACGCCGAAACCCGAGCATATCCGTCGGTTCCGGCGCGAGGCCCGGATCACCGCCCGCCTCGAGCACCCCGGAATCGCAACGGTCTACGACTTCGGCACCGGCGACGAGGACCAGCCGTTCCTGGTCATGCAGCGCCTGCACGGCATCACGATCGCCGATCTGGTCGCCGAGCAGGGACCGCTGCCGGTCGGCTGGGCCGCAGCGATCGCCGCGCAGGTGTGCGCCGTGCTCGCTGCCGCACACGCGGCGTCGCTCATCCACCGCGACCTCAAGCCCAGCAACCTCATGCTGACCAAGGACGGGTGCGTAAAGGTCCTCGACTTCGGCCTCGCCACGGCGCCGACGCTGGCCGACTACTCCCGGATCACCGTCACCACCGATCAGCTCGGCACTCCGGCGTACATGGCACCCGAGCAGGTCGAGGCGAACTTGAGCGAGCCGGCAACCGACCTGTACGCGCTCGGCTGCACACTGCACGAGATGCTCACCGGCCGCCACGTGTTCGAGGGCAGCCTCTTCACCGTGCTAACCCGGCAGGTCACCACCGCACCGCCGGCGGTTCGCGAGATGCGCCCGGAAATCCCCGCCGAGCTGGAACAGCTCGTCCTGCAACTGCTGGCGAAGAAGCCCGGTGACCGGCCGGGCGGCGCCGAGGAGGTCTATTCGCGGCTGTTGCCGTACGCGGACGCCGCCGGGCTCACCAGCGTGCTCGCACCCGCTCCGGGGCCGAGCCCGGTGGAGAGGTACGCCGCAGCGATGGTCGCTGTCCATTCCGAACGGCCGCCTTCTTTCGCGCCGGCACGGCCCGCAAACACTCAAGTGACTCTCGCCGACGTCGCTGCCGCACGCGAACGCGCCGACCGCCTGATCGGCAACGGCAGTTACGGCCAGGCGGCTTACCTCCTGCGCGGCATGGTCTCTCGAGCGGCTGGGACTTTCGGCAGCACCGACCCTGAGGTGCTGGGCATACGCCGTCGCCTAGCCGAAGCGCTGTACGGTGGCGGCGCCTACCAGGAGGCCGGCCCGGTCTATCACGCGCTGGCCGCTGACCTGACCGACGATGTGCGGGTATTCGACTGTCGGCTCAAGGCGGCGCTGTGCGACGCCTCAACCGGACACACCACGCGGGCGCTCCTTCAACTGACCGACCTCCTAGCTGGTGAGGAACCGCAGAGCCCTCGATCGCTGCTGCTGCGCCGGCAGATTGGGCTCCTTCAGCTGTGTGCGGGGCAGCACGCGGCAGCACAGGAGAGCTTCGGCGCTCTCCTCGACGACCTTCGCCGGCCGGGGCAGGGCCGGGGCCAGGTCGAACCCGACGAGATCGAGAGCCTGCTCGGCTCTGTGAAATCGAGTGTCGACGCCGTCGCGGCCGACGAGGATGCCTGGCGCGAGGTGATACGCCAGGCCGACCGAAGCGAGCCCGCGATGGAGTACCTGCTGCAGGATTTGGTCGGTCGCGGGCTGCCAGCCCCAGTGACCGGTTTCGAGTTGGGCGACGAGGGCCGGCGCGCCGAGCTGGCCTGGCCGGCCCAGAAGATCGCCGTCCTCAGCGGCAATCCGGAGAACGAAGAGCGGGACCGTGCGTTCCGGTCGGCCCGCTGGGATGCCCGCCCGGCTACCGACTGGACCGCCGATGAGCTGGCTGCTCGACTAACGACCTCGTGCACGGTTGCGAATCCTTGAGTATCGATGGTCGTTGTTTATGTCATGGCTGGCGCTGCGATCATGATGAATCCTCGGATGACAAGCATGTCTCGGCAGGTGATTGCGGGCCTGGTCGCGGCACTGGCGCCGCGGTGGCAGGCCCGCCACCGTGGCCTGCTCGCCGCGCGTACGCGTCGTCGCCGCGTCGGCGCTCGCGCAAAGCACCAGTTCGGGTTCACCCGGCCGCCTGCTGGCCACGCTGGTGCACCTGCGGCACGGGTTGACCCATGACGTGGTAGCAGCCTGGTTCGGGGTGCACCGCTCGACGGTCACCCGCAGCGTCGCCGAGGTGCGGCCGCTGCTAACCGAGCGGGGTTGCCGGGTACACGACGGAGTCAGGGCTGCGCACTCTCGCGGGTGGTGGCGTACCTGGGTCACCACCCGCGGCCCTTGATGGACGCCACCGAGGTGCGGGTCCGCCGACCGGTCGAGGCCGGGCGGGTAGGGACCGGTTCGTATCCGGCAAGGCCCGGCTGAACACGATGAAGGCCCTGGTGATCTGCGATCCGGCTGGTCGGCTGTTGTTCTGCGGCGAGACTCGGCCCGGGCTCGATGCACGACCTCACCCAGGCGCGGACCGCCGGCCTTGTCGACCTCCTGCTCCACGCGCCGCTCGGGGTCCAGGTCCTCGCCGACGCCGGCTATCAAGGACTCGGTACCGACACCGCCGGCGTGGTGATCACACCGAAACCCAAACCACGCAAACACCAAAAGTCACTGCCGCCGAGCGTCATCGCCGCGCACGACGCAGCCCGCAAACGGCACTCGTCGCAGCGCATCCGCGTGGAACATGTCATCGGACACTTGAAGAACTGGCGGATCCTGGCCCGCTTCCACGGCCGACGCGAACACTTCGACGCCACCGTCCGCGCCATCGCCGGCCTGCTATCCGACCACCAACACACGACCACCCAAGGCCCTACCAGCCGCACCCCACCGCCGATGAAGCGACTATCAACCACAGCGATTATCGATGTTCAAGAATTCGCATCCGTGCACGAAGTCGTTAGAATAAAAATCCTGGCCATGGTTCCGCCTCCTGCGCGCCTACCGACTGCCGTGCACCCGACGACCCAATGCGTTGCTCCGTCATGGTGACCCGCACCCTTGCGCTTCCGCTCGCCCTACCGTTTCAAAGTGCGCTTCACTAACGAGTCTCGCTGATGCGGATCCGGCAACGGCGAAGGGCAGAAAGCGGATCACTCTCTGGTGGAACCTCCTCGCGACAAGCTAGATGCCGCCTCCCGCGGTGATGGGCCCTTACCGGCGCCCGGGTGAGCCTTTTTGCTGCCTACCAACGGCCGAAAGCGCTCGGGCACCGGCGCCGGCGGAACAGCTGCCGGCACTCGCTCCTCTTGCCGTTCCCGCAACAGCTGAGGTTTTCCCTGTTCCGGCCCCTGCGGCGACGCACCACGTAGATGTGCCAGCAATGCCCGGCCGACCACCTCGGCAAGCAACGGGGGCGTGGCATTCCCGGCTTGCTTGATGCGCTGCCGGTGAGGGCCAACCAGATGCCACTCGTCGGGGAAGGTCTGCAGCCGGAGGCACTCGCGGACAGTCAGCGGCCGGTTATCCCAGTGGAAAGGTCCGGTTGACGGTCCAGGGCTGGCTGACAGAGTCCATGCGGGCTGGTCCTTCGCCAGCTTCAGTAAGAATGACCAGTATCGTGTGCGGTATCCGAACAGCTCCTCACCGCCACCGCGGGCCGTCAGGTACTGGTAGTTTCCGCCCTCCGGAATTGAGGCCAACAGCTCGGCCCAGGTGCCCTGGATTGGCGGAACGTCCGTCTCAGCCAGGTCACCGATCGCATCCCAGGCTCGTACCGGCGCGTCGGCGTGGGTTGGGGATGGCATCTCCATCGCCCGCCCGTCCCGGGTTGCGATGCCGATTACTCGGTTGCGTCGTTGTGGCACCCCGTAATCGGCCGCGTCGACGATTTTCGCATGTAGGTCGTATGCGGTGCCGTGCTTGTTATTGATCGCAGCAAGGCGATCGCTAATGAACGGCGAAGCCGAGATCTTCCCGCGCAGGAATCCGGCAACGTTCTCGATGAACAAAGCCTTGGGCAGAAAGGCCTCCACCAGGTCCAGCATCGCAACCACGGTCTGCGCCCGGTCGTCGTCCATGCCCCTGCGCCCGCTGCTCGCCCACTGAGCAGCCATCGAGAACGGCTGACACGGCGGCCCGCCGGCAACTAGATCTAGTTCCCCGACTTTCATGCCAAGATGCTTCGGCGTGACGGTGCGGGCGGCGACGGTCACGTCGCCGCTGTCCAACTGCTTCCAGGAAGGCCGATTTTCCCGCAGCGTGTCAGCGCAGAAGGGGTCGATCTCGATACAGGCTTTTGTCTCGAATCCGGCATACTCCAAGCCCAGATCCAGACCGCCTGCCCCCGTAAATAGCGAAAGAACCGAGCCATGGTCGCCCTGCACCGTTACGCCACCCTCCAGTCGAGCTTCGTGCCGGTATGAGCTCAGCCCATCTGCCCGACCGTGTCAAGCATGAACATCACTTCGAGCAAAACTTCCGCTCCACCATGTTCCGCAGTGCCGACAGAGCCGCCTCGAACCCGGTCGGGGGACGTGGCTGGTGGGGGAACCGGGTAGATAGGCGGTCGCGGAGAGTCCGACGATGACTCTGGGCGCGCCTGTGAGCGCGGGAGCCGTGGTGATTCCGAGGTCTGCGGTGTAGGCGTGCGGGTCGCTGGAGAGGATCTCTGCGGTAAACTGCCGGTCGGAGCGGCTCTCCGGGTCGCCGGTGACGGCGAATCCGAAGACCGCTCGGCCGATCGGCCCTTTGGGTGTTGCCTGCCAGGAGGGAGTTCGGTCCAACGCGGCTTCGACGTCGTCGGCGAGCCGCATGCCGCTGTCGCGCATCAGCGACAGCAGGGCTTCCAGCTCGGCGAGCCCTTGCTGAAGAAGGCGGCGTGATCTGCGGGAACACACTCAACGTCACCAAAGTGACGCCATCACGCTCAAAACTAAAGCGCAGATGCTAGCCTTCTGCACGCAGGTAAAGCATGAGGGGAGAGTCGTGTCGAAGAAGATCCGGCCGGCAGCGTGGGCGGCGTCCCTGTTCGGCCGCGACGTGGCAGCCACGCTGATGGAGGCCATCCCGTCGGCCATTCAGGCCGCCGTCGGACGGCAGATGGACGGCCACCACGCGGTCCGCCTAGCGTCGCGCCACGCCTTCGGCGGAGGCTGGCCGGCGCGGTACGAGGAACTGGTCAACCACCTCGGTGAGGTCCCCGGCGCCCAGACGGTGCGCCCGCTCGGCAAGAGCTACCGCATCGTCGTCATCAACAACGTCGCCGTGCTGCCGGTGGAGTACGCGAAGGACCTCGCGACCGCCTACGACAGCCCTCGCGCTCTAAAGAAGATCAACAAGACGACCCTGGAGCTGGCGCGGCTCTTCGGTCCCAAACCCGATCATGAACAGCCGGCCTTCGAAGGTATGGAGTCCGAGTCGGACGACCACGCCACCGACCTCCTGCGAGGGCTGGAGCCAGACGGTATCGTGATCATCTACTACGCCGCGCACGAGCGGCACGGGCTGCTCAACATCGGATGGGGCCAGATCAGCGTGAGCCAGACAGGCACAGCGAGCTGGGTATCCGCACAACCCCTCCTCGTTCCGTCCGCAGAACCGATCCCAGGACTTCGCCTGGTAACCCAGCCGTCGGCCTCGACCGCATCGCCGCGATTCGACCAAGCGGAGCTCGCCAGCCCGACACTGCGCGCCCGTACCGCCGCTGAGCAGGCCATCGTAAGCTCCGTAGCCGACCATAGCGACCACCAACAGCGAAGCGATGCCCAGAACTGACGAGCCCGATGATCTGTTCTCTGCCGGCGGCCTTCCCGTGGAGTCGCCCTCGGGGTCAGCCAGTGCTGTCGCCAGGCAGTTCGACTCGGCACGCCTGACACAAGCTCGCCAGCTCGCCGGGCTAACCAAGAAGGAACTCTCCGACCGAGTCGGGGTCAGCGCCGCGGCCATCGGCCAATACGAATCAGGGACGCGACCACGACCCGAGATTCTGATCGCCCTCGCCGAACACCTCGGCTACCCCATCGGCTTCTTCCAGGTCGGGCGCCCTTACGCCCGCCTGGACTCCTCGGCAGCGCACTTCCGCCATCTCCGTGAGACACGCTCCTACCAGCGCGCCAAGGCCGTCTCCTTCACCGAGCAGATCTGGGAACTCATCTACGCCCTCGAACGGCGCGTCTTCCTGCCCCACGTAGACCTTCCCGGGTTCGCCGGCGGCGAGATTCATCCCGGCGCAGGCCTTCCCACCGAGCCAGTTCAAGCCGCCCGAGCTCTTCGCCAGCACTGGAATCTCGGCACCGCGCCCATTCCGCACCTCGTGCGCACTCTTGAGGTCCACGGCATCGTCGTCGTTCATGCGCCAGCCGACGGCGACTTCCGTACCGTGGATGCTTTCTCGACCTCCCGGCTACCACGGCCGTTCATTGTCATCAGTCGCGATCGATCCCAGGATGTATACCGGCAGCGCTTCACCGCCGCGCACGAACTCGCCCACCTCGTACTCCATGCCGACGCCCTTCCCGGTGACTCCAGGCATGAACGGGACGCCGACGCCTTCGCCGCAGAATTCCTCACTCCGCGCGACAGCATCAGCCCTCTCCTGCCCGTAAGGGTGAACTTCGCGGCGTTTGCTGAGCTCCAGCGCACATGGGGTACGTCGATCCAGAGCCTCATTTACCGCTGCCGAGAAGTAGGCCTCTACACGGACACTACTGCGGCACGCGCCTATCGACGCCTCAACCAGTCCAAACCAGCCCTGGAACCTATCGACGGCTTCCCCGGTGAACAGCCGACACTCCTAAGAAGGGCCTTCGAACTGGCCGCCGAGCATGGGCTGACCATCTCCGCGCTGGCGCAGGAACTGCGCTGGCCGGTGGAGCGGATCCGACAACTACTTGGTGCTGTCACCGACCGCCCAACACTCAACCTCATAGCCGGCGGCAAAGCGGCGGAGCAGCCATCGCCAATGACTGATCGCATTCGTCATTTACGGGCAGTTGCTACGGACATGGCCTAACGACCTCCGCTGGGACACGTCTCCAACAACCCCGAGTCTCCGTTCAGCCTGAGCGGCAGAGCCGCATTGACGGGCCTGCCTCGCTCAGTGCCAGGATCCGTGCCAACTTGGCCTCCACAGGCTGGGTGCAGCCGTCGTCACCCTCCTAACGGTTAACGGTCGCGCGGGACACGCCGAGTCGCTCCACCAACGCCGTTTGGTCGAACTCGAGGTTGCCCTGATAGCCGGGAAAACCTGTGGGCGATCGAGTAATACGTGATCGCCGACAGACCTCCGGCACCGCTCTGCAGATGTTATGCTGCCATCTATGCAATATCGCACAAAATCTTACCAAGGGGGACGCACCAAGCCGTCCTCAACCTCGCCGAAACCAACGACGCCGGCCAACTTCTGGCCCGCCATGCCCCGCAGCCAGCATCGGCTGCGCGTCACCGGTCAGAGGCTGAGTCAGCTCCTCCGTTGCAGGACCGAACAACAGTCTATGAATGTCCTCGGCGCCCTCCTCACGCCACGCATCGAAGAGATCTAGCGTCGTTATCACCGGTTCGGCCTGAGCGGCCAGGAACTCCGGGCGGCCGTATGGCCGCCGACTCCGTTCCTGCGGGGCGATTCGGATCTGGTAACTCAGGATCAGCGCGCCGCCCACCACTGGAGTAACACCTGGTAGCTTCTCCCACTCTCGAAGGTGACGAACGAGATCCTGGTAGGCACGCTCCGGAGCGCTGCCACTGAATCCCTTCACCTCGACCAGCCGCGCGCGCCCGGCGTAGGTGCAGAGCAGATCAGCATTCATGGTGCCGCCGAGCTCTTCGTCGAGATCGACGACATCGACCCCGGTCGACTCCAGTACCGCGCGGACGGCATCGACGAGCTGCTTGCCGGTGCCGTAAAGCAGCCCCTCGCGGACCGTCGATGCCCCAGTTTGGGCTTCCTCGAGATCGCGCTCCAGCGCGTGCCGACGAGTGAAGTAGTCCGCCTCAAGTTCGGCCAGCGCCGTTCGCACATCACGTTCACGGCGGGTCATAAGGGTCTGATCGGTCGCGAGCTGACGCCTCGCCCGGCGCATCGCGCCTGGGACGAACTCCGGCAGCGCCTGCTCGCGCAACCACTGCAGGAGAAGTGGCCACGGCGTCTCAACGGGCACGACGTAACGCCGCTCGACACCATCAGGCGAGATCCATGCCGCCACGACCGGCTCACCGAGTTCGGTCTCCAAGATCGGCACCAGAGCGCCTTCGGCGGGATGCCGGACTCGCCCGTTGTACGACTCAAGCCCGCTGAGCGACAGACTGCGCCACCGAGGTGCCGGGTTGCAGTTCAACATCCGTAGTGCGAGCTGGCGGTCGGCGTCACCGAGATCCTCGGCAGCCCGCACCCGCGCACCCTTGCCGATCGGCCGACTGCTGACGCTCGTGTAGCTCTGGCCGATAGAGACTGAGTCATCATGTTGGAAGAGGGCACCGCGCGGCTTTTGTTCGAGGTCACCGATCGGGCTGATCACCAGGGCGGTTTCTCCCCGGCTCTCGGCCCCCTGCCGGAAGCGGTTGAACTCGTCGGCGCCCTGCCCGGAGTAGACGCTCGGCTGCAAGGCCACCGCACAGTCGGCGGTGTCGAACCCCACCCATCGGGGTTCAAAGCCAAGGACCAACCAATCAAGAGTCGCACTGGCAATCGTTGGGCGACGCTGCTCCTGCAGCCACGGTGCTGCTTCCTCACTGAACTGGCGCTGCCTGGCCTCAATGTCGTCCCAGTGGTCGAGTGGCTCAGACCCGACGTGGACCGGGATCGGAAGCTGTGTCATGCCTCAGCTCCGGCAGACGGAACAGCGAAGTGGTCGGCGAGCTGCTGCATCTTGCGCAGGTATATCGGGGCGATCGTCAGGTGGACCCGCGCCGTGCCCTCGTCTATCTGCCGCCCGGTCGGATGACCCACCTCGTTGCGGGTCAAGCGAATCAGGTCAGCGATGGCGTCGAGTGTGAGAGCGTCAGCGGACCCGACCGGCAGATCCTGCCGAACCGGCTCGATACGCTTTCGGAACTCCGTCCAGAGCGCAAAGTAGTTGCTGCGTGGCTTAGCGAGTTCCTTGGCCATGGCCGGTGCGCCAGCCGTGGAGGAGGCGGCGTAGGACTGGGCCATGACCAGGAAGGCGCACTCGGCGGCGACGCCGAGCATGACGGAAGCGGCGAGGTAGCACCGCCCGTTGAAGGACAGCAGTGCCTCAGTGAGGTAGAGCTCGATGAGGTCGTCGAGGTCCGGGATCTCGCGGCGGATCCGATCCAGGTAGCCATCCGGATCACGAGGCTCCCAGCTGCCGCCGTTGGCGACTCGCTGCCCATCAGCCGAGAGGTGCCACTGCCAGTTGTCAGTGCCTGAGCCCTGGCCGGCGGTGTCTAGGTAGACCAGGCCGTCGCCGACGAGACCCCACAGCGCTTCCCAGACCTCCGCCTCGGAGCAGCCGGTTTCCTGATGGATGGTGCCCACGAGGTACGGGCGACCGAATCGCGAGGCACCTCCGCTGCCGAGGCGCTGGAGAACAGCACGCCGAACATCCGCAGTCATGGAGTCATTCGATCACCACAGGCTGACAAATGCGAGTGCACCGACCCGATGGTCACTTCTTGAAGCGTCGAAGGAAGTCCGTAGCCAACTCCTGCCAGCCTTCGGCCGGGACGCCACCATCGATCCACTCCGCCGCTTGGTCGACGTCGACCTCCCCGTCCGACCAGACGTTTCGCGGGTAGATGGCAATGTCGCGTCCGCTGGTGTCCCAATAGAAGCTGAAGGTGTGCTTGCGCTCGTCGGCACGAGTCATCACCCGGACGCCGTCGCTGCCGTGGCGGATGTCGGTGTCGACCTGGGAGAAGCGGTGCCGGTACTGCCACGACCGCCAAGCGCCCTCGAAGGACAGGTCGATGGCGACCTTGTCCCACGACAGCGTGAAGCGGTCGCACATGATCAGGCCGAGGGCCATGCCTTCGGAGACAGCGTTGCGCTGACGCGACGGGGTGATCGTCATAGCCGGAACGCTACAGCAGCAACTGCGCGAGAGGAATATCGTCCGTCGGGGCATGGGGGCGACCTCGTGCGCAATTCACGCATCACCGGCCGAAGCCATTACAAATGATATGCAAGCCTTGATCCCTCGATCCTGAATACACCTCTAGCCAGGGCATTCCAATACGAAATCCATTCATCACATTACTCGAACAATCCCCAAGTCAGCTCTGCGACCAGTGGCGCCCAGAGCGCTGGGATGGAAGAGGCCGCACGGTCGCAGAATTGGATCGAACGACCTACCACCTCTTCGGGACGAGCCGATTTGCCGACTCTCTCGGCAAGTAGGTGGGTCCATGTTCCGTTAGCAGCAGAGTCCCGGGACCTGACGTTCTCCCGGCAGAGGAATTTTCATTACCGAGACTATTCGGCGCGCGCCTCCGGAGTTGCCCAAAATGAAATATGCATCCAATCGCCTCTGCCAGGATCGGTACAGCATCAAGCCGAAGGGATGAATGAATGATGGACCACGGCGGAATATTCAAGCGGTGCGGTTGCGTGAACTCGACGACCACCCGCCGACTAGGAAACGCCTGCATTAAACTGTCGCAGCCCGATCACGGCAGCTGGTACTTCCAGTGCTCAACCAGGAATCTGTTGGGTCAAGTCGAACGCATACGCAAAGGTGGGTACCCCTCCGAGAAGGCAGCCCGTCGGGCACGCGATGAGCTATTGGCACTGTCGCGAGAGGAACAGGCCGGCCAGTCATGGACCGTCGCGCGATGGCTGCGGTATTGGCTGACGACAAAGGCGCGGATTCGACCCACCACGAAGATGCACTACACACGTGATATCGAAAACTTTCTGATTCCCCATATCGGACACCTGATCCTCGGTGACTTGACAGCCCGTCAACTCAACACCGCCTTCGCGCAGATCGCTGTCACCCACAACCGCTCCGGTCAGCCGCAGACGGCCTGCACTTTGCAGCACATTCACACCACCCTGCGGGCAGCCCTCACCGGCGCGATTTGAGACGGGCTGATGAATGACAACCCCGCGCGGCGGGTGGAGTTGCCCGCCCGGGATCGACCCCAGGCACTGGTGTGGACCGAGGCTCGGGTCTCGGAGTGGAGAGCCACTGGCGAGCGACCTGTGGTCGCCGTGTGGACGCCCGCGCAGCTGGCCAGCTTCCTCGACTACGTCCGCGGCGACAGCCTGTACGCGCTGTGGTGGCTTGTCGCCCTCCGCGGACTGCGACGAGGCGAAGCGGCCGGGCTGCGGTGGGTCGACATCGACCTGCACGACGGACAGCTATCGGTGGTTCGGCAGCGGACCACGGCCGGATACGACGTGCACGAAGGTCCGCCGAAGACGGCGGCCAGCCGCCGCACCGTCGCGCTCGACACGCACACCGTGCAGGTTCTGCGGCAACACCGCGCCCGGCAGCGTGAACGCCGCGGCAGACGTGTCGGCGCGGGCAAGGTGTGCCACGACAGCGGATACGTGTTCATCAGCCCCGACGGGCTACCGCTACACCCCGGCTACCTCACCCAACGCTTCCGTCTCCTGGTCGACCGGGCCGGGCTACCACCAATCCGACTGCACGACCTACGACACGGCGCCGCCACGCTCGCGCACGCTGCAGGCGCGGACATGAAGACCATCCAGGACCAGCTCGGCCACGCGAACATCCGCCTCACCGCCGACATCTACACCCAGGTTCTGCCAACGACGCAGCGCAACGCAGCCGAAGGGCGATCGCCTTGATCGGCATCCCCTCAGCCCGATGAAGACGACGGATCTCCGCCCAGTCCTCCATGCTCAACGCCCCTCCGATCCTCGAAGAGGGGTCCAGATTCACCCGCCGATCCGGGGTCCGATTTCACGCGTCGCCGACACCGCCTCCGTCGGGGATGTTGCCCAGCTTCTTGATGTCGACGTGGACCAGGTCCCCGGGAGCAGCGTGCTCGTAACGGCGCACTGGCCGGCCGGTGGCTCGGTCCAGGTGCGCCAGGCGGGCCACCCCGGCCCGGCGCAGCACCGCATGACACGTCGACGCCGCCAGCCCGAGCCGGCCACCGATCCGCGCCGGCCCCCACCGGCGCTTGGCCCGCAGGTGCAGCACCTTGCGCTCCACCGGCGCCGGTGTCCGCCGAGGTGACCGACGCGGCCGGCTGGACCGGTCGATCATCCCCGCGACACCCTCGATCCGGTACCGGTCGGCCCACCGCTTCGCCGTGGTCGGACTGACCTGCAACCGCTGCGCCGCCCGGCGCAGCGGCCAACCATCGTCCACCACACAGCGGGCCAGACGCAGCCTGCCAGTCTCCGACAACGGGGCATTACGGTGGGGCACGAGGACCTCCTCGGGTCAGGTGCGGCTGTCTGGTAGCTCCACACCTACTCGGGAGGTCCTCACCCTTTCAAGATCCCGAACACGTCACCAACGTCCATGGACAGAACACCTAGGGCTGCGGCGAGTTGGCGGTCATCGACGCCGTCGAACAGGTAGCTGTCGTGCACTAGGAAGTCTGGCGCGCGGCGGGCGCGGTGGGCGAGCACGCTGACGGTGAGGTCGAAGCAGAAGATGACCATGCTGCGGATGCCTGTGCTGTCATCACTGTCGATGTGCGAGTTGATGCGTAGGCTGCAGCTCAGGTCATCGATCGAAGGTGCGTTGGACGTACGAGAGGGCAGCCAGCAGATCGGATGAGGTGAGGTCGTATTCAGCACGGGCATTCCGGTCGATCGGGATCGGCATAGCGCCGACGTCGCTCCACTGCAGGCGCCCGTCCGCGTCAAGGTAGCTGCGACTGCGGCGGGCGTTGTCTGGGTGCAGGCAGAAAGGTACATCCAGGATGCCAAGTTGGAACGCGCGTACGAGAGCACGGCCGAGGTCGTCATCGAGCCCGCATACGGCTTCGATCAGTCTGCGGGCGCAGTCGTAGATGCCAGTCTCGACCTGTGTGCACGCCGTGTCTCCCCAAACCGCTTTTGCTCGGCCGATGCGCGGTTCAATGGCCGCCACTGCCGCCGCGCGTTCGAGCGCATCAACATTCTCTTCGACAGTTGGAATACGGTGCGCTTCTGAGCGGGTCTTGACGATGAGCCGTTCAGAACGCGTACGCACCGCGAGGCGGGCTGCGTTGTCGAGCAACTTGCCGGCCCCCACGGAGGTACGAGGGAACATGCCCATGTAGGTATAGATGACGATGTGCCAATCCACCTGTGGGAGAAGCTCTGCAGCCAGTCGGCGCAGTGCTCGCACTGCCTCGTCGTCCTGATCGCTGTGGGTCTGCTGCGCATAGCTGAGCGAGATGCTCCGCAGGCCATGCTGTCGGAAAAACATTCCCTCCAGTACACTTATCGCCACCAAAAGTTCGGGCGGACACAGTTGGCCGAGCATGCACCCGCCGAATGTCTCCAGATGTGGCCGTGCGTTGTGAACACTGTTGGCTTTCTCTGCCGCCTCGACTAGCATCCGACATGCCCTCGACCAGTTGCGCACGGACTGACGAATCGGGATCCTGCTGTAAGGCAGGCAGTACGACACGGGGCCGCCTTCTGTCGCGGTCAGCCCGCAGCGCAACATGGCGGCCACGATCCTCTGCGGCTCTGCCGAACCGTGACGCACCTGCACCGGAAACGTCTGATCAGACACGCCGTCCAGCACCGCATGGGTGGTGCGTTCGGGATGCACAACGATAGGATAGCCATTCAAGTCACGGTTGGACAGGACGGCCTCCCGAGCTGCGGCCAGATCACCGACGCGCGTGTAGCTGTCAATTGTTATGGTGCCTACGGTGACGCAACGGGCCGCTTTGGTGGCGAGTAGTCCCCGCCTCATGCGCCATGGATCCTGAAAACCCATTCGCGGCTGCACGACCAGTTGACCGGCGTCCCTGGCATCGGCAACGAACGCTCCAAAAGATCCCGCTGCCGATCGATCACTGTCGCGGCCGTCCGGGTTTCGTAGTATCGAAGCCTCAGTCACGTTTCACGCATACGGTATCGAGGAACGCATGAAAGGCGTCCAGCGTCTGGTCATCGTTGAAAACTGCGGTGAATCCCGCCGCCAGCAGTGGGGCGCTGAGCGCGGATCCGGTTGTACCGGCAACGTCCAACTTGCCGCCAATAACGACCGGCACCTCCGTCAGCGTCGGCCTGGCACGCAATGCCTGGATGGCCTCCATCCCGTCGCACAAACCGTGGCCGTTAACCGTGCTGAACACAACCAGATCCGGTCGCACCGCCACAGCTTCGTCGACCAGCAGCGACACCGGCACACAGGGGCCCAGATTCACCACGTCGTGGCCGCGCTCGCGGAGGACTAGTTCCAGATAGACCAGGTTCCACGTGTGTGAGTCTGACTTCACGCCAGACAAGATGGTACGGGGACGTCGATGCACTGCATCGGCAGCCGGGGAACTGGCAATTCGTGCGGAACAATGTTCAGCCAAGACCTGCATTCACCTCCAACTTCCCCGATACACCGACACTGCCCGTCTGGGCGTGAAGCCGGAGAGCCATGCGATCCAAGGCGTCCTGCTCGCAGTAGTGCTCGTGGCCAGGAAACGTCGCTCAACCTTCGCGGAGCAACAGTTGCCGGGGTTGGGCCGGCCGTCGGGGTCGAACGGCGCTGTCCCTGCGCGCAAAGTATCCTCGGCGGCCATCCGTACCTCATCAAGCCGGGGCATGGAACGAGGTCCGCCATGGATGTGACCAGTTCCGTCGGCTCGAACCGCCGCATCCCCGCCATGGCGTTGCTGACTTGCCCGATCCCCTCGCCCTCGGCCACAGCTCTTGTAATTCGCCCGCAGCGACTAGGGCTGCCCCTTCCATCCGTTTGGCGCCCGCTGCTCTGCGGTGGCCGTCGGGGACGAGTTGCGTCATTTGCGATCGTGGCCTGGCCGGTGCAAGGCGGTTACCTTACCGCATCCCGGCACTGTCGCTTTCGACAACTGCAACGGCCTATCCATATCGCAAGAGGACCTAGTCGATTGGTGCCTAAGGCAATTCATAGTGCAGCTCTCCTCGAGAACGCTTGCAGTGTGTCTGGCGCCAACGCTGAGGCGCTCATATGTCGTGCCGCCAACACTCCAGGCACTCTTGACTTTTACACGGGCGCTCCGGGGCGTCAAGTTTGACGGACGTCGTTGACACGCGGGTGTATGCCTGCCAAAGTGAGGTGTCCTGAGCAGAGGGACGGATCTGAAGAGCTGTGGCGTAGGGCCTGTTCGCGGTAAGTCGCTGGGCGTTCGGGTGATCGATTGAGTCGCTCGATGTTAATCTGGGGGGTCGCGGGTATGGTTGCGGTGAGGTACGCCCTCAGGGACTGGGCATGAGTGGCCGCCTGCCACGCGTGGCCGTCGTCTACGACCTCGGCGCGGCAGTCCCCCTCGACATTCTGACGGACCTCAAAGGCATAGCCGAGCCGATTTTCGTGCTTCCCAACACCGCATACGGCCGCAAGGTCGCCGGAATGTTGACCGATATCGCGGACGTATGCGACGCCGACGACGTGGCGGCCCACCGCCCGGACGGCATTACCACATTTAGCGACTTCCAGATGGACACGACCGCGCGGTTGGCCCATGAACTCGGGCTGCCGTTCCACACGCCGCTGGCCGCCGCCACCATCACCCGCAAATTCCTGCAGCGTACGGCGTTGAACAAAAATGGTGTAGGGCACGCCGCCACCGCCCTGATCACGGATCGGCTCTCCGCAGCACAGGCCCTCGAGGAGGTGCCGTTGCCGTGCGTACTCAAACCGAACCGCGGTGTCGGCGGCACGAACACCTACCTTATCGAGTCGGCCGAAGAACTGCGGCATCTTGTCAACGACCTGTTCGGCGGCCGGACCAGCGATCCCGATGATGGGTACGTTCTCGAGACGCGCCTGGTGCCTGCACCCATCGAGGAGCCTTGGGGCGGATACGTCTCCGTGGAGTCGATGGTCAGCGGAGGACGGGTGAAGCATCTCGGAATCACCGGCAAGTTCGCCCTCAGCCCTCCGTTTCGCGAGCGAGGCGGATTCGTCCCGCCACTGCCCAAGAGCGTCGATGAGGAGGCGGTCTACGATCTGACTACTCGGGCGCTCACCGCACTTGGCGCAGGGGATTCCGTATGCCACACCGAGATCATGTTGACCGGGAACGGACCTCAGATCATCGAGGTGAACGGACGCGCGGGCGGCAACATCGTGGACCTGTTCCGGCGAGGTTACGGCATCAGCTTGGTCGACCTGGCTGTACGGCTCTCGTTGGGTCATGAGCCGAAGGTGGCGAGCCAGTCTGCGGAAAAGGTCGTGTTCCATTATTTCGGCCTCGCTCCGGTGGGCGCACGCATTTTCAACCATGCCGCCGGTCTCGACGACGTGCGCAAGATGCCGGAAGTGGAGCGCTTGGACGTCGTCGTGCCCCCTGGATCGCCGCTGGATTGGCGGCGCGGATTCCACGAACGCGTCTACACCTGTCGCGGCAGCGTTGCGGACCATGACGCGTTGGCGGCGTTCCTGCAGCACATGGAGGGTCTACTCGACCCGACGTACCGATGACCCAGTGCGCGACCGGGTTCGGCCAGGATCAACGCGCGGCACATCCTGACCGGACCGCCGCCGCGCTCGGCTGGAACTGGTGAGGTGTCGCCCGCCGGTTTGGGGGTCAGCGTTGCCTTCCCTGGTGTGAAAGCCCCGGTGTCTGACGGCAGGCGCTTTTGGGCACCCCGATGCTAGGGTCGAGCAGATCGCCGTCAGATGCGCGAAAAGGAGTCTGGAATGCGCGGGCAAACCGAAAACCTCAAAGGAACCGTCGCATTGTTCGAGGCGCTAGGGGTCTATACGCGGTATGAATTTTTTGAATGTTGGAATTCTCGCTCATGTTGATGCCGGAAAAACGAGCCTGACCGAACGCCTGCTCTTCAATGCCGGCCTTATCGCCAAGATCGGAAGTGTCGATCGGGGCGACACCCAGACCGATTCTCACGAGCTGGAACGGCGGCGAGGAATCACGATCAAGTCCGCCGTCGTGTCGTTTCGGGTCAACGACGTCCACGTCAACCTCATCGACACGCCGGGCCACTCCGACTTCGTGGCCGAGGTCGAGCGCGCGCTCCGCATGCTGGACGCCGCCGTGCTGGTGATCTCCGCCGTAGAGGGGGTGCAGGCCCGCACCCGCGTGCTCATGCGGTTGCTGGTGCGGATGCGGATCCCGGCACTGATCTTCGTCAACAAAATCGATCGGATGGGGGCCCGGGACGCGGACCTGGTTGACTCGATCCGGGAGCATCTAACGGCGGACTGCGTCGCGGTCTCGACGGTGGCCGCGATCGGCACCCGCGCGGCGCGCAGCCGTCCCCGTGACCTGACGGATCCGGCCTTCGCAGAGGAGTTGGCCGAGGTGCTTGGCGCTCATGATGAGTCGTTCCTCAACGCCTACCTCGACGACGACGTCCAGTTGTCCACGCAGGACTACGCCGGACAGTTGAGTCGCCAGGTGCGGGCCGGCCTGGTGTACCCGGTGCACTTCGGCTCGGCTATCACGGGAGAGGGCATCGATCAGCTGACGGACGCCCTCGGCGCCATGGCTGCGAAGCCGGCGGCTGGGCCGGCCGCCCCACTGAAGGCCACGGTGTTCAAACTGGAGCGGGGCCGGGCCGGGGAGAACATCGCATACGTCCGGACCTTCGCCGGCAGCATCCGCGCTCGGGAACGGGTGCGGATCTTCCGACGCGAGCGGGGCGGCGGCATCCACGAGTTCGGTGGGCGGCTGTCCGCGGTGCGGGTCTTCGATCGGGGCGCCGAGGCGCACGAGGCGGTCGCGCTGCCCGGCGCGATCGCGAAGGTCTCTGGGCTGCCCGAGGCGCGGATCGGGGACCAGCTGGGCAGTGCCGACGGGCTGGCGACGGATCCCCTCTTCGCGCCGCCCAGCATGGAGGCCGTCGTCTCGGCGCGTCACCCCGGGCAGCGCGCCGTGCTGTTCGCTGCCCTCCAGCGACTCTCCGAGCAAGATCCCGTAATCAACGTACGGCGAGACGCGCTGGAGGGGACCCTCTCGGTGGATCTCTACGGAGAAGTGCAGAAGGAGGTCCTCGCGGCCACCCTGGCTGAGGAGTTCGGCATCGAGGTGGAGTTCGCCTCGTCCCAACCGTTGTACGTGGAACGGCTGGTGGGCGGAGGAGAGGCGCTGGAGGAAATCAGTCTCGACGGGCCGAACTTTTTCTGGGCGACGGTGGGCCTGCGGCTAGAGCCGTCCGCACCCGGCTCAGGCACCACGTTCCGATTGGCCGTGGAGCTGGGCAGCCTGCCCCTCGCGTTCCACAAGGCGATTGAGGAGACGGTCCTCCAGACGCTGCGCTACGGACTGTACGGCTGGTCGGTGATCGACTGCGCCATCACACTGACCCGTACGGGTTACGCCAGCCCGATCAGCGCAGCCGGTGACTTCCGCAGCGCCACCCCGCTCGTGGTGGCCGACGCGCTGAAGCGGGCCGGTACCCGCGTGTACGAGCCGGTGCACCGCTTCAGCCTGGAGGTGCCGGAGGACACGGTCAGCGTGCTGCTGGCGACGCTGAACGCGGTGCAGGCGATTCCCGACGAGCACCGGGTTCGGAGCGCGCGGACGGCGGTGCTGGGTGGCGTCATCCCGGCCGGCCGGGTGCACACGTTGGCGCAACGCGTTCCGGAGGTGACCAGAGGGGAGGGGACGCTGTTGATCGAGTTCGACGGGTATCGCCCGCTCGTCGGGCCGGTGCCGGTGCGGCGGCATCCGGGCGCCAGCCCGTACGACCGCGAAAAGTACATGCTCCACGCGCTGGGTCGGGTCTCCTGACCGGGCGATTCCGAATCGATCCATAGATTCGATGACAACGATTCAAGCTATGCGTACAGAGCACGTGACAGCTAGACGGGGAGGCCGAGTGAATTCCGTATCGAATTTTGTGGAGAACACCTACGAACCGGAGAGGTTTTTCGCCGAGTACTGGCGCAGAAAGCCGCTCTTCGTCCGTGGTGGTGCCGAAGGCTTCCTCGGTCGCCGGTGGACAGACGAGGATTTCGACAACGCCCACCGAATCGCTGCGGCCAAGGGCGCGTCGATCAAGGAGCAGGCGGGCGAGGTGACGTTCATTGAGAACGTGTCCGCCTGTGACCCGGACCTGACCCGGCGGGCGGCTGGGTTCAGCAAGCAGTTCGCGTCGCCCCGGGCCTGGTTTGACAGCGTGCGGACCTACTCGTCGAGCGGGATTGGCGCGCACTTCGACCACAGCGACAACTTCGTGCTGCAACAGGGCGGCGTGAAGGAGTGGACCCTGGCCTCGCCCACCAACATCGAGCAGCAGGTCATCGCCCGACGGATGTTGAACCTGCCGGACGTCGGCGGGCACGAACTCCCCGAAGGTGAGGGGGTCCGGTTCGTCGTAGAGCCCGGTGACCTGCTCTACATCCCACTGTTTTGGCTCCACCACGGCATCTCGGAGGCGGCCTCGCTCAGCCTCTCCCTGGTGTGCCCAGCCGTCTCGCTCTATTCGGCGGTGGTGCCCTTCCTCAGCCACGCAATCAAGGAGCGGGAGATCGGGCACGAGCCGATCACCGCGCTGCACGCGTACCTGTCCCCGGATGAGCGGACTGCGGCGGTGGCGGAGATTCGGCAGGCGACCGCAGATCTGCTAACCCGGATCTCCGACGATGACATGGTCGGGCTGGTGCAGTCGCTGCAGTTGAAGCGGCTGCCCGGCGTGAGCGTCTGAGCTGCGACCGGCACCGAATGCCCGCCCCGTCGTGGTGGAGGGGGCGGGCATGGGGTTCGGGTTCTCCGGCCCGTGCCGGGCACCGGAATCCGGGCCGGTTGGGCCGCATTTCGGTGTCCGTTGGGAATTGACTTACCCGGTCGCTCCGCCGCGCCGCAACCATTTGTCAGAGGCTGCGGCAAGGCGTCGACGACGCGCTGGAAATGTGCTTGGGACGGGCGCGAAATATCAGTCGGTGGGCTCGATCGTCAATGCGTCGTGGATTGCGCTGTTTACCCGGTCAATGTTTTCGAACAGCGCGGCGGAGTTCGGCGCCGTGGTCACGTACCGGGCGAGGTTGCTGATTGAGCCGTCGTCGGAGTCGAGCTCGCTGCCGACCGGCTTGTCGAGCATGCCCCAGTCGGCCAGCTTCAGCGCCTCGTCGAGCGCGTCCTGGTCGACTGCGGCCACCCAGTGCCGGCCGGTCGGGGGCTGCGGCCGGACGAAGGCGGCGAATCGCAGCGGCACACCCGGCAGATCCGGCGCCTGACCGCAGGCGACCTGCGCGATGGCCCGCGCGATGTCGTACTCCCGGGAGAACTTCATCAACCCGTACATGCAGCCAGCCAGCCGGCCGTTCACCTCTAGGACCACGGCCCCGTCGGCGGTGAGTATCAGTTCGGTATGCACCGCCCCGGTGGTCAGCCCGAGGGCACGGACCGCCTGTTCCGCCGTGCTCCTGACCCGGTCGAGCTCGCCCGGGTCGAGGGCGCTCGGAGTCAGGTGCCCCTCCTCGCGGAACGGCGGGACGATCGGCGTTTTGTCGGTGACCCCCAGGTGGTGCACGGTCCCCTCGTGCAGGATCGACTCGACGCTGACCTGGTGCCCGAAGCGCGCGTCCGCGTGCCACCGGGAGCCCACGATCTCTTCCTCCACCAGGAAGAGGCGGTCGGCGCCATTCGACCATGGGTTGGCCTGGTAGCGGCGCCCGGCGTCGGCGTACGACCCGGCCAGCCCGGCCGGGTCGGTCACGCGGGCCACGCAGAAGCTACTCACCCCGACCGCGGGCTTGAGGACGACCGGGAAACGGAGGTCCGCACAGGCCGCCAGGTCCTGCTCGCCGGCCACCAGCCGCCAATCCGGCGTCGGCATCCCGGCCGCCGCCAACTGGGCACGTTGGACGTCCTTGCGGCGCACCGCGATCAGCGCGGCCGGCGGGTTCGCCGACACGCCCAGCAGGTTCGCCAGAAGCCCGGCGTGGAAGGCCATCGTTTCGCTGAAGGCCACCACGCCCCGGATCGGCACCCGACTCGCCAGCGCCAGGCCCGCCTCGACGGCCTGGTCTGGCCGGGCGAAGGTCTCCACCGTGCCGAGCGCGCCGAGCTTGTCTCGGCGGGCCGCCCCACCGCTGCGCAGCATGAGCACCCGGACCGCCCCGGTGGGGCCCAGTGCCCGCACGATCTCGTCGGGTTGCGGCCCACCGGGTGAGTCCACGAGAAGCAGGGTCATGACAGCGCTACCTCCTGGTCAGTTCGCGGCCACGGTGGCCGGTTCATGGGCGGGGGCGGATCCGTCCGCCTCGCGCCGGCCGTTGCGTACGGCGATCAGGCCCACCACGCTGGCGACGAGGCCGGTCAGGGCGAGGAATACCCACATCGCGTCCTCCCCTTCCCGTTCGAGCAGGGCCAGTGAGGTCATTGGGCCGACGGCCCAGGCGACGGTCATGGTGGCCCCGTACGCGCCGAGGTAGGCGCCCCGCGCGTGCTCCGGTGCGCGGTCGGTGGCCGCCGCCTGCGTGGCCGGCGCCCACAGCATCTCGCCGGCCACGAAGATCACGATCACCACAGCGATCATGGTGATGCTGTGGTTGACGAGAAGCAGCAGCCACGGCACGCCCATCAGCAGCACGCCGACCGCGATCCGCCAACTGTCGTGCACTCCGGCGGTACGCTTGGTGATGAGTCCCTGGAAGAGCACCACCAGCATTGGATTGATCGCGGACAGGAAACCCCAGGTGGACTGGCCGAGGTCGTACGTGGACACCACCGCGATCGGCAACACCCTTGCGTAGGCCACGTACACCATGAACGACAGCAGGGTAGAGAAGAGCAGTGCCAGGAACGGCACGTCTCGTAGCATCCCGAAGCGCCGTCCGCCGTGGTCCTCCCTGGTCTTCGGCGTCCCGATGCCCCCGGGTAGAACCGCCTGGGCGAACACCGCAGAGCCCAGCCCCAGCACGCCGAGCAGCAAGAAAACCATCGACCAGTTCGCCACCAGCAGAACCAGGCCCACGAGCGCCGGTCCGGTGACCACAGCGAGGTTGTTACAGACCCGCAGCGAGGAGAATGCCTGGGCGCGGCGCTCCGGGCCGACCACGTCGGCGACCACCGCGTTACGGGCCGTCCAGGCCGGCGTGGACACCGTGTTCGCCGCCGCGACCAGCGCGAAACCGAGCATCTTGTGGTCGCCCACGACGGCGCAGGCCATCATCAGCAGGGCCAGCGCGCCGAGGCTGCCGACGAGGACGGGGCGTCGGCCGATCCGGTCGGAGATCCGGCCGCCGACGTTGCCGGACACGATCGACAGTACGGCGTTAAGCATCAGCAGCCAGCCCACCTCACCGGGGGTTGCCCGCAGCTCGACCACTGCCCACACCCCGACGTAGCCGTAAAAGGCAGACGTGGCGAGGGTGGCGAACATGGTGATCCCGAGCAAGGGCCACAGTCCCTCGGTGGCCTCCCTCCCGCCGAGCGCCGCCACCAATGGACGCAGCCACCAAGCCGGCTTAGGCCCGTTCGCCGGCGCATCCGGATCGGCATGAGTCATGGGGTGCCTCACTTCGCTGTCGCAGGACCGCTGATCCGCGCGGTCGGTCACGCCCGGTTGCCGCACCGGGTGGTACGACATCCGGCACTACCAGGAGCAGGGATGGACGGTGGAACAGTCGCCGACCCGGCGGACGATGTCGACCTGGCCCGCGCCCAGCCGGACCGTGGTCTCCTCCGGCATCCGCCCGACCCGGTAGTGACCGTCTCCCACCGCGTGCAGCTTGGCGAGCACTCCGCTGGGCATTCGCAGCGCCCCGCCTTCCGGTCCGACGAGCAGGGTGACGGCCACCGGTTGGTCCAGTTCAGGCGAGTCCGACCGGGTCCAGTCCAGCGCCCGGCGGGCCACCATTAGCGGGTACTCACCGGGTGGGAGAGGCGGCGCCGGCGGCGGCGTGAGCCTACTGCGATTGATCATGATTTGGCCGGTCCGGTGCTCCTCCGGGAACAGCGCCAGCAGTTCGCCGCTCAACAAGCAGTCCAACACGAGGTGCACCCGGTCGTCGGGGCCGCCATTGCGTACGGTGTGCGGGCGACTGAAGTCGCCGTACCACAGGTGGTCCGGCGTCCAGTGTATCTCGTCCTTTCCGAAGACCATCAGCGCGGTGTGCGAGGTGATCAGCGGGACGTGCAACCGGACCTTGCCGTACTGCAGCCCGAAGAAGCTGTCCACATGCGGTTTGACCTGGGCCTCTGGGGCCAGGCGCATGAGCCGGGCGGCCGCCAACTCGCACGGTATCGTGGCGAGCAGGCGGGACAGCCCGGGCAGTCGCTCCAGCAGCGGTGTCGGCCCGTACTCCTCTCCCGGCAGGCCCGGGTCGGTCCGGTCCGGGTCGCCGTTGGGTGCCCGCAGCGGCACGACGGCCCAGTCCAGGGTGGCGCGCGGCCGGATGCGCTGGTCCACGCTCGCGGTCGCCTGCGCCTGCCAGGTCAGGCCCTGGATCGTTGCGAAGTCGTCGAGCAGCGCCAACCGGTCCACCGGGAAGTCCAGCGCACACCACGCCTCAGCGGTATTCAACACGACCATGTGTTCACCTCAATCACGTCTCGTCAGAGGGATGGCGGGGATCCGTGCACCAGCGTCTGCAACTCGTCGGTGTAGAAGGTGTAGGGGTGTTCGACCGGCACCCCACTGGCTGCGTCGAGCGCGGCGAGCACCTCCGGGGCGAGCGTCAGCTCCGCCGCCCGCAGGTTCTCCGCGAGCTGACCGGCGGAGGAGACCCCCAGCAGCACGGTGCTGACCTCCGACCGCGCCAAAACCCAGGCCAGGGCGATCTGCGCCGGTGAGTGCCCGGTCTCGGCGGAGAGGTCGGCGAGCCGATCGAGGACCCGGGCGACGACCGGGCTGAACGGGTCGACGTCACCGGTGGTGAAGGTAGCCGTCACCCGGCCCGCTCCAGAGACCTGCCGGCGCTCCGGGTCGATCCCGTACCGGCCGGTCAGCAGCCCGTTGGCTAGCGGACCCCAGCTGACCAACCCTGTGCCGGTGTGGCGCACGAAGGGCAGGAACTCGCCCTCCAGCGCCCGTACCAGCAGGTTGTAGTTGAGCTGGATCGCGGCCGGGCGGGGCCAGCCGTGCCACTGGGCGAGTACGTCCGCCCGTCCCGCGTACCAGCCCGGGACGTTGCTCAGGCCCAGGTGACGAACCTTGCCGGCGGCGACCAGATCGGCCGCCGCCGCCAACGTCTCCTCGGCCGGTGTGACCCGGTCCCACAGGTGTACGTAGAGCAGGTCGACGTGGTCGAGGCCGAGCCGTCCCAGGGACCGCTCGACCGAGGCCATCATCGCCCGGCGGCTACACCCGCCACTGTTGGGATCTCGCGGGTCCGTGCGGTACCCGAACTTCGTCGACACCAGCACCCGGTCCCGTGCCGACAGCCGGGTGAGCGCCGCGCCAAGCCAGGACTCGCTCTCGCCCTGGTTGTAGACGTTGGCGGTGTCGAAGTAGTTGACCCCCCGGTCCAGCGCCGCGCCGATCAGGCGGTCAGCGTCCGGTCGGGACATCGTCCACCGGTCGCCCCACAGGGAGCCGATGGTCGCCACCCCGAGAGAGAGGCTGGAGACCTTCAGTCCGGTCCCGCCCAACTGGCGGTACCTCATCGTCATATCAGCGATCCGGCGGACCCTCCGTCGAGACGGCAGAGCATGCCGTTCGCGACGGGCCCGAGGCCGGCCAGGTAGCTGACGCTGCGGTGGCACGAGTCGAAGTCGATCAGTTGGTCGATCACCAGATCGGGATTGGACCGACGTAGGAACAAGGCGGTGACCTGCTGCTCGCTCAGGCCCTTTTGCTCGGCGATCCGGCGCAGCTGCGTCGTCTTCTTCGCATCCGCGAGCGGCCCCAGCAGCAGCGTGGCGACACTGGCTTTGCGGGACCGGCAGCGGGTGGCCAGCGCCGTGCTCAACACCCGCAGGGCCGCCTTGCTAGCCGCGTAGAGGCCGGATCCGTCGTCGGCGTGGTAGATCGACTCCGAGTTGATCACGATGCAGGACATGAACTGCTCCGGCGGCTTGCGGTCGAGCAACCCGAGGGCGAGCCGGTACGGGGTCAGGGCGTTGACCCGGAAGACGTTCTCCATCTCAATGAGCGACGGCGTGCCGTCACCCGGGCCGGGGTAGCTCACCGCGTTCTGCACGACCAGGTCCGGCATCTCGCCGAGGTGGTCCAGCAGCTGTTCCACCGCGTCCGGCCGGGCCAGGTCGAGCCGCACGTAGTCGATCCCCTTCGGGGCGGACGACTCGGCGTGTGGCCGCCGGCCCACCCCGGTGACCCGCCAGCCCTCCTCGGCCAGCCGCGCCGCGAGGTGGGCGCCGAGCCCGTCACTCGCCCCCGTGATCAGTGCGTTCTTCGCTGACATTCAGGTCCTCTTCGAGCTGATGAGAAGTCCGTGGCGGGTGCCCACAAAACAAGAGAAAAGCCGCGGACTGCGCCCGACCGCCGCCGCGTAGGCCCGGATGCTTGCGGCCTCCTGGCCGTCCTCCTCCGTGCCGGGATGGTCGGGGCTGAAGTCGCCGCCGGCGAAGGCGTCATCCGCAATGAGCAGCCCTTCCGGCTCCAACAGGGGAAAACAGAGCTTGAGATAGCGCGGGTAGGACTTCTTGTCCGCGTCGATGAAGATCATCCCGACGCTCTCCGGCTGGATCGTGCTCAGGTGATCGGCGGCGTCGCCGACCACCACCTCGACGCGATCGGCCAGTCCGGCCCGGGCCAGGTTAGTCGAGGCCAGTTCGGCCGCCTTCGGGTCGATCTCGATGGTGGTCATCCGGGCGCCCTGGGGCAGACCACGGGCGATGAAGACGGTTGAGTAACCGAACAGCGTGCCGACCTCGACCACCCGCTGCGGGCGGCGCAGCATGGTGAGCAGTTGGAGCACCCGGCCGGCGTTGTCGTCCACCTGGATCGTGGGCATCCGATGGTCGAGCAGCGACGACCGGAGGATGTCGTCCAGCACTGGTTCCCGGGGGCCGAGCGCGGCGCGGATGTAGGCGTGCGGGATTTCGGTCACCGCAGCAGGGCCCCTTCCCCGGCGGCCGCCGGCTCGGCCAGCGTCCCGTCGGCGGCCAGCCGATCGTAGAAGGCGAAGACCACGCCGCTGTCCGGAGTGGCGGTGGGCAGAGAAAAGTCCAGGCTGGAGGCGAAAATCTCGCGCAGTTCTGGCCGGCCGGCGACCTCAGCCAGGGTCAGCGGCTCGAAGATGAGGAACTTGTCCACGCTGTCCGAGGCGCCGTACAGGTAGGCGAAGTTCGCCCCCGGATTGGCCTGGAACATCGGCCAGGTGAAGTACATCGGGAAGTCACCGAGCGCGCAGTGCCGCGAGATGCCGAACCGCTTCTCCAACGTGGCGTACGCCTCGGCGAGCCCGCCGTCGTTGCGGCGGTGCACCTCAAAATCGAGCGCGGCGGTGACCGCCCGCTCGACGTAGGTCCGCTGGTACTCGATGGCCTTGATCCGCTGGCACGCCCGCACCATCGCCCGATCCTGCGCGTCGAGGGAGAGCGAGCGCGCGAAGGCCGGATGGTACACCCACTTCTCGAAAAACATGCTCAGGTACTCCAGCCGCTCCAGCGGCAGGTACTCCAGGCCGGACCGGTTGGAGATCCGCTTGCGGATCAACAGGTGGTTCAGGGCGTGACCGAACTCGTGGAACAGGCTGTGCACGTTCTGAAAGGTGATCCGATTGGTCCGGTCGTCGTCCCGTTGGAACCGGCACGACACGTACGCGACGGGGTGCTGGACCAGGTTGCTCCAGTCGGTCCGGTTGCGCAGCCCCTTGGTGTGGTTGGCGCCCACGGTCTTGCCGGCGGTATCCCACAGATCGAAGTTGATTTGCCCGACCGGGCGGCCGTCCGCCACGACCGCCACCGTGATGACGTGGCTGTTGCCGGAGGGCAGGGTCCTCAGGTCCAGACCGAAGATGCTGCGGGCCACGTCGAAGATGAAGGCCAGACACTCGTCCAAGAGGAACAGCGGGGCCCGGTTCCCACTGGTAACCTGCCGCATGTAGAAGCCGAAGTGCTCCAGCGGGTCGCCGTCGGTCTCGACCGCCTCGCGTACCCGCTCCACCAGCCGGTCCTGGCTGACCAGCGCCTGCCGCACGTAGCGCTCGATGAACGCCTCAGCCTCGTCGGCCCCCACGCCGCACTTGGTCAACGCCTGGGCGATGACGCTCGAGTGTCCGGCTGCCTGACTCTGCTCGCGCCGGACGCATACCATCTCGTCGACGATCGCAACGAGCTCGTCGTGGCGGCTGTCCCGGGTTGCCGTCCACACGCGGGACAACTTATGCCGGGTCGACGCGCTGGGCGTACTGCTCACCAGCCGGTAGAAGACCGCCGACGGGTTATTGGTGTCGGTGGGCGCCCCGACGCGACCGAGGAACCGCAACTGCGCCTGCTGCACCTCGGCCAGGACTGACTTGGCGCGCTCCTGGAGCTCGTCCGTCCGCCGGTCCTCGGCGGGGCCGGCGGCCTCCGCCTTGTCCCGCAGCTGCGACACGTACGCCAGCCGGGACTCCTCCGCCTCCGGGTCCTCGCAGCGCAGGTCGAGCAGCTGGCGCAGCACCTGTTCGTCGAGTCGCGGGTTGTCGTGGAAGGCGTCCCGCCAGGCCAGCAGCCCGTCGTACCGGACGTGCTCCTCGTTCGCCTCGAGATACAGGAAGATGTAGGCGACGTTGTTGTAAATGGCCGTGATCTCCACCAGGCACTCTTCGGTCAGCGCGCCCCTGGACAGGATCGTTTCCAGCCGGCACATCATCCCCGCCAGGGTCTGCTCGAGCGCTTCCAGACTCTCCCGGTCCGGCGCGGTGATCGGATCTATGGACACCGTTTCCCCCTGTCGCTGCTTCGAAATCTGAACCGGTAGAGATCGCCCGCGTACGAGGCGCAGTAGACGTTCCCGTCGGCCGCGGCGACGGGGGTGATGTCCATCGCCGGCTCGTGGTCGGACAGGCCGAGCACCTGGCTGCTTTCCCAGCGGAAGGCGCCGTCCCGGTGGCCCAGGCAGAGCATGTTCCCCCGGCCCGTGGTGGTCACGAAGTCGCCGCTGGGCAGCACCGTGACGGATGTGTACGAGCGCGGCCCGCCCTGGTCGCTGCGCCAGAGCTCGCGCAGTGACCGGACGTCCAGACCCACCGTGACGTCGTGCTGGAGGCCGACTGCGGCGACGCCGCCGGAGACCGCAGGGCTAGCGGTGATCTTCGAGCCGAGGGCCAGCTCGCGCCGGATCTCCCCGGTTCCGCCGTCCAGCAGCAGGCACCGGCCTGCGACCGTGCAGACCAGCACCCCCCCGGTCTCGTGCAGGGCCACCGGGGAGGCCTTGACCGGATGCCCAACCTCGGTCCGCCACCGCTCGGTCCCGTCCGGGGCGAGGCACAGCACATGTTCCGCGCAGCAGACGATCGCCGTGCCCGCCGCCGTGGCCGCCGGGCTGGCGTACGGGTCGCGGTAGGCGGCAGCACCGTCGTGCTCCGCCTGCCAGGGCCGGGGCAGCACGTGCTCGAAGACCACCCGACCGGTGCCCAGGTCGACGGCCAGGCACCGACTGTGGAAGGCAGCTACGACCAGCAGGTCGGCCGCCGGGAGCACGGTCGGGGTGGCGCAGACCGGCGAGCCGGCTGTCGCCGACCAGACCAGCCGGCCGCGCAGGTCGACACAAGCCAGCTCGCCGTTGGTGGCGACGACGACGACGTGCCGACGACGCCGGTCAACCACCAGTGAGGCGTAGATGGAGCTGGTTAGCCGGATCCGCCAGTACTCCTTGCGCAGCGACGGATCGAGCAGCCGTACGAAGCCGTCGTCGCTGGCCGCCACGACTCCCACTCCGGCCACCACCGCCGGTGTGGCGCTGATCGGCACAGCGATGGTCCGGCCGAGCGTCCGGTTGTCGTACGTCATCCGCCGGTGCCCGCACACCGCCGGTTCGGCCGTCCAGTCGACCGGCTCGGCGGCCTGTCCCGGAAGCACCGACTTCACCGGGTCGTGGCGGAACGCGGGCGCCGGAAGCGCGTCGGGCACGCCACCCGACGCCACCTGGGGCTCCGGCCGCACGCCGGAGGCTTCGGAGGTGACCAACCGCGACACGGGGCTGCCTACCCTTCCCGTCCAGTCACCGATCCGGTGGTCGCGTGCCCGTCAAGCGCGGCCGCCAGCCGGGCTCGTGCCGGGTGGGAGAGCCGCCGCGCCAGCGCCAGCGCCGCGGAGATGACGTCCTCGCTGGGTTCGGCGGCGTCCACCAGGCTCAGGTAGTGGGCCAGGGCCAGCTCGTCGTCGCCGGCGCGCTCGCGGCACCGGGCCGCCTGCAGCAGGTGGTGGCCGACGTACGGCGGGCCGATCCGCACTGCGGTCTCGAACAGCTCCGCAGCCTGCCCGATCAGGCCGAACCGCACGTATGCCTCGGCCAGCTCGCCATAGCTCGGGGACCAGGCCGGGTCGATCGCAATCAGGGCGCGTCCCGACTCCTCCGCGCGGTCCTGGTCCCGGGTGAGGTACATGTGCTCCTTCAGCGAGGATTCGTGGTAGGTCTTCATTAGATGCATTTCGTACGCCCGCGGTCGCTTGGTGATCGTGTCCCGGGCGGCGTCCCGGGCGTGCTCCATGTAGCGCCGGGTGGCGGCCACCTCCCCCTTCGCTGCGGGAATCATGGCGATTCCCCGGTACCAGGAGGAAAGGGCCGCCGGCTCCACCAGCCCGGGCTTCTCGGCCAGGACGGTGCCCGTCGCCACGAACCAGTCGAAGTCTGCCTCGGAGAGTTCCCGCCGCTTGAGGAACCAGACCACGCCCTGCGCGCAGGCGTCCATCACCCGATCAGGGGGAATGGCACCGGTCTCGATCGCCGCACGCATCCGGCCAAAGGCCCGCTGGGAGGCCGCCCCGTCGTCGCGCCGGTTGGAGACGACGAACTCCAGCATGGCTGTCTCGAAGGCTTCCAGTGGGGTGCGCGCGGCGGCGGCCTGCACGAGCAGGCGTTCGGCCATCCCGAAGCGGGAGATGCTGATCAGCGCGGCGGAGAGATTGACCAGCTGGACCACGTCGAGATCGGCGCTGCTCTCGACCAGCTCCGCCAGGTTCTTGATGGTCGCCGTGGGCTGGTACCGGAGGCTGTCCAGTTCCTCGAAGGCGACCCCTTCGAGCAGTGCGACCTCCTGCAGCACCTCCGACTCGAAGACCTGAGCGAACAGATAACCGAACTGATGCGGGCTGAAGTCGCGGTACTGCTCGACGCAGGCCCGGGAGAACAGGTCCGCTGGCTGGTCGTTGGTCGCCTCGTACTCGAGGCCGATGAAGGTCTGCTGGAAGGTGTTCCGGTTGGCACGGGAAATGCTGAGTTCTGTCATCGTCAAGCCTCCGGGCAAATCGTGATCAGGTGCTCGCCCGGGTGGGCCGAGTCCGGGATCGGGGCTTGCCGGGACTGCCGCGTCAGCCAGCCCAGCAGGTGCAGCATGATCGCCACCGCCCGCCCGCCGTCGGCGAGCGTCTTGGGGTCGCGGGCGGCCCGGGGCGTGGCGAACTCCACCATGTCGAAACCGATCAGGCGGTTCTCGGACAGCACCGCGTCGATCGACCGGAGGAGTTCCCGGACGGTCATGCCGGCGTCGGCGGGATATGCGGTCGCGGACATCGCGCTGCGGTCAAGCACGTCTACGTCCACCGTCAGGTAGACGTCGCCGCCCCGGCCGACTGCGTCGCGCAGCGCCTCCGGGTCGTCCAGCGCCGGCGAGGTAAGGCAGATCTGGCGCCCCACGGTGGCGAGGTAGTCGAGGACGGCCGGAGCGGCCGCAGCCTCGACGGTCGCGTACGGGTCGATCCCGATCTGGACCAGGCCGCCTGGGCCGATCTCGTCGGCGATGTGCGACATCACATTGGTGTTGAAGATCGGCTCCCGGGCGGCGGCGGACCGGTCCGCGCCCTGGTTCCAGATCTGCAGGTCGAGGTGGTGATCGAACTGCACCACCCGGAACGGCCGGTCCCGGCGGGCTCGCAACGCGCGGACCATCGGCAGGGTGACCGAGTGGTCACCCCCGATGAGGCAGGGCGCGACGTTCGGCGGCAGCGCCTTGACGACGTTCTCGATGGCGTTCAGCGCCTCGGTCAGCGACATCCCGTCAAAGGTGATGTCGCCGAGGTCGACCACCCCGTCGAGGAGGGGCGCGCCGGCCCGCAGGTCGAGCACGGTGGGTGTCTCGGCGGACCAGGTGTACGCCTTGGAGAGGGTGCGGATAAAGAAGGGACCGTTCTCGGTCCCCTCGTGTGCGGTGCCCAGGCTGTGCCCACCACCGATCACCGCAGCCACCGCGTCCGGCGCGATGGCGTCGGCCGGCGTGGCGGCGAGGCCGCAGAAGGGAACCGTGTGCGAGTTACCCGGTGCGAATGCTGTCATCACTCGCCTCCCGTCTGCGGAAAGAGGAATCGATATGGATGCCGATTTGTTCTGGTGAGTGCGAGTTCGTCTCACCTGCTGATCGCCGCCGAACCCGATCCGGTCTCCATCAGACGACCTCCAGCGGAAGCGAGGTGGTCCCGAGAATGAAGTTCGAGCGGAGCCGCCGGGGCGTACCGGCGAGCCGGAACCGGGCTGGGACGGCCAGCAGCGCGCCGAACAGCAGCGACAGCTCCCGCTGTGCCGCTGGGGCCCCGATGCAGCGGTGGATGCCCGCGCCGAAGGACAGGTGCCGGTTTGGGCTGCGGGTCACGTCGAAGCGGTCGGCGTCGGGGAACTGGACCCGGTCGCGGTTGGCCGAGACGTTCCAGAGAGTGACCGAGTCACCCCGGCGTATACAGTGCCCGTCACGTTCCACATCCCGCATTGCGACACGCTGCACGTACGCGTTGACCGAGCTCCAGCGCAGCATCTCCTCTAGGGCGCCGGTCAGGGCGTCCGGCCTCCGCCGCAGCAGGTCGTACTGGTCGGGGGCGGCGATCAGCGCCTCGATCCCGTGGCAGGCGGTGTACGACGACGTCTCGTTGCCACCCACCGCCACGTTCATGCAGTTGTAGAAGATGTCCTCCTCGGACATCCGCCGACCGTTCACCTGTGCTCGCAGCAGCAGCGTGATCAGGTCCTCGGCGGGGTTGCGCCGCCGCTGCGCGAGCATGCCGGCGAAGAAGTCAAAAATCTCGGCCTGCGTCCAGGCCAGCCGCAGCTTCTGGTCCCCACCGGTGTCCACGAACGTCTCGTCCCGGAAGCCCACCATCCGCCGGGTCAGTCCGATGAGGTGGTGCGCCTCGTCGTGCCCGATGCCGAACACCACCATGAGCGCGCCGGCCGGCAGCTCGGTGGCGATCTCGGTGGCGAAGTCGCAACCACCGGCCGCCACCGCCTGCCCGACGGCCTTGTCGAGCAGGATCCGTACCTGGTCGCCAATGCGGTCCACGACGGCGGCCGACAACGCTGGGGCGATCTGCTGCTTGAGCAGCCGGTGCCGGGGCAGGTCGCTGGCGACCAGCATCCGGCCCGCGGCGGTGTCGTCGTCGCTGCGGAAGGACCCGCCGAGGATCGCGCCCCGGGCCGACCCGAACGACGCATGTTCTCGGTACGCCCAGTGGACGTCCTCGTATCTGGTCAACGCCCAGAAGCGGCTGCCGTCCGCGCCCTCGTTCCAGTGGATCGGGCGGTGCTCCCTCAGCCAGGCGAACGTGTCGAGGTGCCGACCGCCGACGAACAGGTCGACGTCGGTCAGATCCACCGGGACGGACGGTCCGGTCACGCCCCAGCTCCTGTCGCCCGTGCCTTCTCCACCAGCGCCGCCACGTCGGCCAGCACCGGATCGCGCAGCACTGCGGACAGCTCCACCGACACCCCGTACGTGCGTTTGACCTGGCTGTGCATCCGGAAGGCGAGCAGCGAATGGCCGCCGAGGGTGAAGAAGTCCTCGTTCACGCCGACGTTCTCGACGCCGAGCAGCTCCTCCCACAGCTCTGCGAGATAACGCTCGACCTCGGTACGCGGCGCCACGTGGCGGGCCCGGCGCTCCCGGACGCCGTCGGCGATCTCGTGCAGGGCCGCCAGGTCCCGCTTGCCGTGCTCGTTCGACGGGATCTCCTCTACCAGCGCGAACTGGCTGGGCACCAGGTAGTCCGGCAGTTCCGTCCGGGCGAGCTCCTGAATCTCCCGCAGGGTGGTGTCCTCGGCGGGCACGACCACGGCGATCAGGTGCCGGTCCTCCCCTTCGCCGCTGGGCAGCACGACCGCCTCACGCACTCCCTGGCTGCGGCACAGACATCGCTCGATCTCGCCCGGCTCCACCCGGTAACCGCGGATCTTCACCTGCCCGTCCGCCCGCCCTACGAACTCCAGGACCCCATCCGGGCGCTGGCGGGCCAGATCACCGGTGCGGTAGAGCCGTTCCGGGCCGTCGGGCAGCGGACCGGCCACGAAGTGTTGTTGGGTCAGCTCCGGTGCATCCAGGTAGCCGCGAGCGACCCCCGGACCGCCGATGTAGATCTCCCCGATCTCCCCGGACGGCACCGGCCGCATGCCATCGCCGAGAAGCAGAACGGTCGCCCCGGCTATGGGCTGCCCGATCGGAATGGTGTCTCGCTCCGCGTCGTCGGCGGTGACCCGGTGCGCGGTGCAGGCGGTGGTCGCCTCCGCCGGACCATAGAGGTTGTACAGCTCGCCCTGGAACTCTCCGTTCAACAGGTCCCGGCAGGCCGAGGGCATGAGGACGTCACCACCGGCCTGGAGGACCCGCAGCGCGGCGAAGGCGTCCCGGTCCTCCCGGATCACCTGGTTTATGACCATCGTGGGCACGAGCATGGCGGTGATCCGCCGCCGCCTCATCTCCCGCCGGAAGTCAGCCGCCAGCAACTCGGGCACGGCCGGCAGAACGACGATCTCCGCACCCCGGTACAGCGTCGTCCACAGCTCGAAGTGGAAGGCGTCGAAGGAGACGCTAGAGATCTGGCCGACCCGGTCGTCCGACACCAGCTCCGGCAGGCTCGGGTTGGTGGCGAACGAGACAATGTTTCGGTGTTCCAGCAGGATCGCCTTGGGCTGCCCGGCCGAGCCGGAGGTGAAGAGCACGCTGGCCGCCCCCGCCGGCTCGGCGAGATCCACAGCTGGCGCCGCCGTGGTGGCCTCGCTGCGAAACGCCAGCTCCTCGACACCCAGGTGCGCGATGCGCTGCCGCCAGTCCGCGCGAGTGACCACGAGCTTGCAGCCGCTGTTGACCAGCATGTGGTCGCGGCGGCCCTCCGGGTACCGGGCGTCCACGGCGACGTAGCTGGCGCCGGCTCGCAGGATGCCGAGGACGGCCACCACGAGATCCACCGAGCGGTCCAGGTAGAGGCCCACCCTGTCCTCCGTCCCGATGCCCCTGGCCCGCAGGTCGGCCGCCAGTGCGGCGGAGCGCCGATCGAGTTCGGCGTACGTAAGGCTGGTCGCGTCGTCGCTGACGGCGGGACGGTCCGGCCAGGTCCGCACGCTCGTGGCGAACATGCCGGTCAACGTCTGCGCGGCGGGCACTCCGGTGTCCCAGGTAGTCATTGCGGGCCTCCAACAACGGGCTGAGCAGAGGGTGGACGAGGTGTGGCGGCGGTCGTCAGCAGCGCTGGGCCCGCAGCCAGACCGCACGCTTGATGCAGCGGACCGCCCCGTCGACGGCGACGAGGACGACGACGTTGTGCAGATCTGGGATCGTCCGTTCCCGGTCGCTGTCCCCGGTGAGTTCCACCGTGTGGCCCGTCCCGGCGGACAGCTCTACCGAGCTGATCCCGTCGAGCCGGCACAACAGCAGGTCCTGCCGGCGGAAGGCGGCACCGACCGTCACGGCGACGGCCCGGTCCTGCGGGGCGATGACATCGACGGCGAGGTGAAACCGCTCACCGCGGGCCACTTCGGCCGGTGCCGTGACCCGGACCGTCGCGGGGAACTCCTCGGCGCCAGAGAGGACCTCCCCGCATCGGGAACAGACCACGTAACACAGCCGGGGGCCGGTGCCGGCCGCCGGCGTGACGTGGTGACGGACCGCAGTGGCGTCACCACACTGGGGACACTCCTCCACGTCGGCGGCGGTGCGGACCTGCCAGGGCTCCGGCCAGCCGCCGAGGAAGTGGTAGAAGGAGCGGGCGACAACGGCCAGCTCCTGCTCGACCGCGCCGTGCTGCACGGCGACCAGTCCGTCGCGGGCCGACGCGTACGCCTCGGCCGCCTCCCGTGCCGCGGTCAGATGCTCGGCCTCGGCCCGCTGCCGCACCGCCGTGGCCGCCTGGCGGTCGAGTGCGTCCAGCCGGTCGCCCTCAACCCGCAGACCAATCTCGGTGAGTTCGCGCAGCCGGCGTGACCAGGGCCGGAACTGATCGCGCCAGGGCACTAAGAGCGACGCCGGCGCCGGGGCCACCGAACCGGCGGACCGGCCGCACACCGTGGTCAGGGCCCAGCTGGTCGCGGCGTCCGCGCGGGTCACCACCACAGGTCCGCCCGGATGCACCGGCAGAAGGCCGGTCCCGTCGACCATCGTCACCGCTGCGCCAGCGGGAATATCCACCGTCCCCTCGGCCGACGTCGCCAGACGGGCAGGCGAGGCTGCGGGCACCGGGACCAGGCCGGCGTCCCCGAAGAGCGCCAGCCGGCCCCTTCCCGCCGGGTCCGCCGAGATCGCCTGATTGACCTCGGTCAGCGCCGTGCCGAGCGGCAGGCCGGCACGGAGCAGCCCTCGCAGCAGCGGGGCCGCCCAGGAACTGCCGCCGCGGGTACCGACGGCGCAGACCACCGCGAGCGCGGATCGGGCGAGCATGGTCAGCGGGATCGACACGTCGGTGCGGACCGCGCCGTCGCCGCTGGCCGCAGTACGGCAGCTGTCCAGCACCGCGAAGGCCGCCGGGATCTCCGCCGCGCGCAGGTTGTCCCGGATCCGGAGGCCATACTTGCAGCACATCTGGCTCTGCTGGCAGGCCGTGGGATGTTTCGACCATCGCTCTGGCTGGACCGGGTCGACGGGCAGCAGGGCCCGTTCCTCGCTCCGACCGCAGATGGTCCCGTCCATCAGGTCCATCGAGCAATCCCGGGCGTGCGCCCTGCCGGCGAGGATGGCGACCCCGTTCCTCGTGGCCGCGCGCAGCCCCGCCACCGTGACGTCGAGCCCGGTCAGCCTGTGGGGCCCGCCGTCCTCGGAGAGCGTGTCGAAGGAGAGGTCATCCGACTCGGCGGCGACGGTCGGCCCATACAGGAGGGTACGCGCGGCGAGCCCGCTGGCCGTGGCGGGGTCGCGGGCGACGAAAAGGCCGAGCCGGGCGTCGGGGGGGAGCGCGGCGAGCACGGCCGAGGTCACGCCGTCCACGGCGCCCACCAGGGTCACCGGCCCGTCCATGCTGAGTCGAACCGCCTCGGCGAGGGTAGCCCGACGCATCGGCCGGCCTGAACCGCGGGCGAGCACCAGGCCGACGGGTTCGAACTCGTCATCGGTCACCAGCACCGTGCCCTGCCAGGCGTGCGGGTCCGGCTTGACCGTTTCGGGCCCGGCGACGACGATGGACGGTCGCCCCGCCGGGGACAGGACTGGTACGAAGGCGAGGTCGCGGTCCACGCGCTGCGCCAATGCGGCGTAGGCCTGCGGGTCAGCGACCGTTGTGACCCGGTCGGTGCCGGGTGGGATGGCCACGTCGGGGTAACCGTTCATCTGCGGTCCTCCGCGGACGCCGGGTGGTCGGACGGACGGCTGCCGCAGCCCGGAACCCGCCTGGTCAGCCGGTCGTAGCCCGGCCGCCGGTACACCGCGTCCTCGGTGAAAAGTTCGACCAGGCCCGGCATGTCGCCCTGGTCGACCAGCCGGTAGCACCGTCGTACCTGCTCGCCCGCAGCCTGGTTCCGTGCCAACACTTCCCCGCGTCCAACCTTCGTGATATGCGTCTCAAACGCGCGGAAACGCGTTTGGAGAAAGCATGCGACAATTGCTTTTAACGAGGGCGGGGAGCCCCGGCAATTGCCGGAGCTCCCCGACTCGTTGCCTACTTCAGCGAGCGTCGACCTCGACCAGCATCGAGTCCAGCTCAGCGTCCAGCTCCACGTTCGAGAACGCCTCGATCTCCGGAGCCGAGGTGTCGGCCTCGGCCTCGAAGAACAGCTCCGCCGACATCACGCGGAAGAAGGCTGGCTTCTTGGCGTAGGGGTAGTTGGACATTGTTCCTCCTCGAAGTGGGGGATCGATGGGAACAATCCTTCAACGAAAATCGCGAACCTGTCAAGACCCGCCGCAGTACCACCTCGGGTCCGGTCCGACCATCGCTGCACGGGTATCGAGGCGGCGCACGAGCAGCCCGGGCCGACGTATGGGAAAAACCGCCGACAAGGTGCTAGCTGCGAAAACGTTCCGCCAGACCTGTCTCTCGCGAAACTGCGGCGAGACGAACGGCGTGCCGGCGAGGTAGGGTCTCGGTTGCCGCAGCCTTCCGGAGCAAATTCCTCTCTCTCGCGTTCTGGCGAGGTTGTGGTTATGTTTTGCGTGGCTCTCGGGCCGCTCAACCCGGGCCACGCCGAAATCGGGGCCGCCCTCGTGATGTACATTGCTGGGGCTTGATGAGGAGAGTGTGTACTGTCCATCGTCGATAATCCGTTCGTTGCGTCCGACCAGCGCCCGTATCGAATGCCGGCGTTCGATCGGATAACTGAGAGCCACTTTCTTCCGGCTTTCGAGTTCGCCATCAGCAGGCAGCGGGCTCAGGTTGAGGCGATAGCGACGAGCGTGGAGTCGCCGACCTTCCAAAACACGATGGAACCGCTGGAGCGGTCAGGTTTTCTTTTGGATCGCGTACACGCGGTCTTCCTGACGCTCTGCTCGGCCCACACCAATCCCCGCCTGCAGGAACTCGAGGCGGAGGTGGCCCCGCTGCTGGCCGCGCACCGCGACGCGATCTTCCTCGACCGCCGGCTCTTCGCGCGGGTGGACGACCTGCACCGCAGGATCCCCGACCTGGGCCTCGATCCCGAGTCGGAGTGGCTGCTGAAGCGGTACCACACCGACTTCGTGCGCGCGGGAGTCGGCCTGTCTGATGAGGACGCCGAGCGGCTGCGGGCCCACAACGCCGGGCTGGCCCTGCGTTATGCCACCTTCAGCCGCCGGCTGCTGGAGGAAGCCAACGAGCTCGGCGTCCTGGTGACCGACCGAGGCCAGCTCGACGGGTTGCCGGAGGACGGCGTCACGGCCGCCGCCGAGGCGGCGCGGAGCCGGGGGCACGAGGGGGGGTACCTGATCGCCCTGGCGCTGCCGACGGCGCAGCCGGCACTGACCTACCTGCACGACCGGGCCCTGCGGGAGCGAATCCACCGGGCCTCGACCGAGCGGGGCGCTCGCGGCAACGCCAACGACACGACCGAGTTGGTGCGCGAGATCGTCCGGATACGTGCGGAGCGGGCACGGCTGCTCGGGTACGACACCCACGCCGACTATCAGATCGAAGACTGCACCGCCCGCACCGTCGCCAACGCGCGAGGCATGCTGGAAAGCCTGGTCCCGGCGGCGGTGGCGAACGCGCGCGCCGAGGAGGCAGCCCTGCAGGCGGTCGTCGACGTCGACGGGGGTGGTTTCCGCCTCGAACCGTGGGACTGGGCGTACTACGCCGAGCGGGTACGCCGTGACCGATACGCGGTGAACGAGGCCGAACTTCGCCCCTACCTCGAGCTGGAACGGGTGGTGTTCGACGGTGTCTTCCACGCCGCCGAGCGGCTGTACGGCCTGACCTTCCACGAACGGCACGACGTGCCGGTGTACCACCCAGACGTCCGGGTCTTCGAGGTGTTAGACGGGGACCGAACCCCGTTGGGGCTCTTCCTCGCCGACTTCTACGCCCGCCCCTCCAAACGGGGTGGCGCGTGGATGACCAGTCTTGTCGCGCAGTCGCGGCTCCTGGACGCCCGCCCGGTGGTGATCAACACGCACAACATTAACCGGCCCGCCCCCGGTGAGCCCACCCTGCTCACTCTCTTCGAGCTCAAGACGGTCTTCCACGAGTTCGGCCACGCACTGCACGGCCTGCTCTCCGACGTCCGGTTCCCGCGGTTTGCCGGCACTCAGGTGCCGCAGGACTTCGTCGAGTACCCCTCGCAGGTCAACGAGATGTGGATGTTCTGGCCGGAGGTGCTGGCGAACTACGCCCGCAATCACCGGACGGGCGAGCCGATGCCGAGGGAACTGGTCGACCAGCTACACATGGCGGCGCGGTTCAACGAGGGGTACAAGACGACCGAGTATCTCGCAGCGTCCCTGCTGGATCTCGCCTGGCACTCGCTCGGCCCCGAGGACAGGGTTGCCGACGTCCGGGCGTTCGAGGCCGACGTGCTGGACAAGGCCGGTTTTACCCTCCGGACCGTACCGCCCCGCTACCGCACCACCTACTTCGAGCACATCTTCTCCGGCGATCACTACAGCGCCAGCTACTACTCCTATATCTGGAGTGAGGTGCTCGACGCCGACACGGTGCGGTGGTTCGAGGAGAACGGGGGACTGGAGCGGGCGAACGGGGACCGGTTCCGGCGGGAGGTGCTGTCGCGGGGTGGGACGGCCGACGCCATGAGCTTCTTCCGGTCGCTGCGGGGTCGCGCCCCGGAGATCCTCCCGCTCCTCGAACGACGTGGACTGCGGGCGACGGCAGGCTAATGGGGTTCCGGCGGATCCACCGCCGGGCCGGAGACAACCGACCGGAGGGAGGGGCGATGCTGACCCGGAGCGTGGAGCCGGACGTCAGGTGCGAGCCAGCGGGGAAGCTGCACCCGCTCATCGCGGGCCGGTGGAGCCCTCGGGCGTACGACCCGGCGTACGTCGTCGAGGAGAGTTCCCTGCACAACATATTGGAGGCGGCCCGCTACTCGCCGTCGAACCGCAACTCACAGCCCTGGCGGTTCCTCATAGGGCGGCGCGGCGATCAGGTCTTCGACGGACTGCTCGACGCCCTCGCCCACGGCAACCGTCTGTGGGCGGCCGCCTCCTCCGTGCTGATCTGCGGCCTCGCCGCGCGGTGCGACGAGTCGGGTGAACCGTTGCGGTGGGCGTCCTACGACCTTGGCCAGGCAATCGCCTACCTCACCGTCCAAGCCATGTCCGAGGGCCTGTACGTCCGGCAGATGGCCGGCTTCGACCCGGCCAGGATCCGCGTCGGCCCGGACGTGCCCACCGGCTTCGACCCGTGGATCGTGGTGGCGGTCGGCGCCCTCGGCGACCCGGAGCGGCTTCCCGCCAGGTGGCAGGCCGAGGAGGGTGCGGGCCGGGTCCGCATCGAAATGCGGCTGCTGATCAGCGAGGCCGCCACCCCGCACCCGCACCGCCCCGACTGACAGTCGTCCGCTGGCCTGGCGGCTAGAACCTCGCTGGCGCTGCCGGATCCTCGCCGTCGAGATACGCGCTGTACGCCTACGCACCTCGTCGGCGTACGCAGGATGGGTGAGGACGTAGAAGCGCTCGGCCCGGACCGGCCGGACCACCTCGTCGCCGATGAGCCGCGGGTTCAGCCCGAGCCTGAAGGCCTCTGCGGCGGCCTCCTTCGACCAGCCAGCCGGGAACGGGCCGGCGTCGGCGAGCCGGGCTGGCCGGTTGCGCGCCGCGTCAAAGATCCTCGTGTCTACCGCCGCCGGGCACAGCACGGACACCCGAGGTTCGAAGCCGCCGTTGACGAGTTCCAGTTGAACGGCCTCCGACAACGCGATGACCGCCGCCTTGGTCGTGCCGTAGATTGAACGGCCGGTGAGCAGACCCGAGATCGACGAGGTGTTCACCACGTGCGCCTCGCCGCCCTGTTCGATCATGATGGGCAGGAAGCTCCGGATGCCGTGCACGACACCCATCACGTTCACGCCCAGCAGCCAGGACCAGTCGTCGTACGTGGTCTGCCACAGGGGAACGGTGGGGATGTGCACCCCGGCGTTGTTGCACAACAGGTGCACCTCGCCGTACCGCTCGAGGGCCGACTCGGCGAGCCGCTCGACCGCCTGCGGATCCGACACGTCCGTCACGACGGCGTGCACGTCGGCGCCGGCCGCCCGTAACTCGGCGACGGTGGCGCCCAGCGCGTCCTCCTCGACGTCGCTCAAAACCACCCGCACGCCGGCGTTCAGGAAGGCCTCGCTCATCCCCCGGTCGATGCCGCTCGCCGCGCCCGTGACGACGGCGGTCCTGCCCCTAAGCTGCTGCATGCGGCCAGGGTAGACAATCCAGCCGCGAAGATGATGGCCGCGTCGGCGCGTTCGTGGGATGCAAGCGGCCAGCCACGCGCTGGTCAGGTCGAGTGCGCACCAACGACCAATTCGCCGTTGCCCGCCCCAACGCGCTGCCGCTGCCAGCCACCGAAGACGAAGTCCACCGCCCAGCCCGTTTCCTCCAGCGATGCCCGCAGCTCCGCCTCGGTCCGGAAGCGCAGGGTGGCGGAACTAAGTCGGGCCCGGTCCGGGAACTCGTAGTGCCGGATCACGTCGACCACGCCGGTGTCCGTCGCGGTCGCCTCGCTCCAGACGAGGACGTCGCTGCCGTCGGGCAATGGCACGGTGCGGCTGGACGCGCGGTTCCAGGTCGTCCAGTGGCGGAAGGCCGGGTCGCGGGAGTCGAACAGCAGCCGGCCGCCGGGCACCACCGCGCGGTGCAGAGCGGACAACGCGTTCCGCCACTCGTCATCCCCCACCAGGTACTGGGCGACATGGCTAGTCATTAGGGCCACGTCGAAGCTCGCCGACGGCACGTCCTCCACCGTTCCGCAGATCCACGTGACCAGCTCCGCACCCGGTTTGGCCCGGGCCGCCGACAACGACCCCGCCGCCGGGTCCACCCCCGTCACCCGGTGCCCGCGCCCCGCCAGCGCGACGGTGAGCCGGCCAGTGCCACAACCCAGGTCGAGTACCCGTGCCGGTTCCGCGCCGACCGCCTCGACGAAGAAGTCGTCGTCCGCTGCCCACCGGCACTCGCCGTCGTATACGGTGACGAGCAGGGGATCTTCGAACTCACCGTGCCGCATCCCACGAATGCTAGTCGCCCTCGACAAGCGCACCATCCAGGTAAGACACCGTCGAAGACGTGCTGTTCGGGCGGGTCAGCGTTACGCCGATTCCGGGCAATCAGCTGGCCGCGCAGTTGGCCGCCGCCCGCGCCGACTTTCGGGCTACCCGCTACAGCCAGCTCGCCCGCCGCTTGCCCCGGCTGCTCGCCCAGGCCATCGCCGGCCGCGACGCCGCCGCTGTCGACGAGGCGCCGCGGGCGGCCAGCCGTCTGGCCCAGGCGTACAACGTCACCACCCAACTGCTGATCAAGCTGCACGACAACGGCATGGCCTGGGCAACCGCCGACCGGGCGGTACAGGCCGCCCAAAGCGGCGACGACCCGATGGCGCTGGCAGACGCGCGCAGGCTCGCCGCCACCGTCATGCGCCGCACCCAGCACCGCGACGGCGCGCAGAAGCTAATGCTCGATGCCGCCCAAGCATTGCAAGCCGACACCGGCCTGCCAGACGCCGCCCACAGCGCCCTGTACGGGCAACTGCTGGCCGCGGCCTCGTACACCGCCGCGATGCGCGACGACCGCGACAGCGCCTGGACCCTGCTCGGCGAGGCCGAAAACGCCGCCCGCCGGGCCGGCGACGCCGAGTCCAACCGATTCAGCATGCTCGAACTGGCCGTGTACAAGATCAGCGTGTCGCGGGTCCTCGGCGACTACGGCACCGCTGTCGACTACGCCCGGCTGGTCGACCCGGCCCGAATCATCTCGCCGGAGCGTCGCGCCCGGTACTGGGAAGACACCGCCCTGGCACTACATGGCCGCGGTCGTTCGCAGGCCACGTTCCAGGCGCTGCTGGCCGCCGAACGCGACACCCCACAGGAGGTCCGGTTCCGGCCTCGGGCGCAGCAGCTCACCGCCGACCTGCTCGCCCGCAACAGCCACAGCCTGCCAGGAATGCGTGAGTTCGCCGGCCGCTTCGGCGTGCTCTGACTGCCTCACGCCGCCGGTATCCACTCGCGCCAAGCTATGGACGTTCCGTCAGAGGTTGCCCTCAAACGCTGAGGAAATGAGCAGTGCCTGCAGTGGCGGGCAGATGTGCTTCAAGCTCTCCGGTCAGAAGCAGTCAGGTCAGCCTCGGCGGCTGCTTCCAGTTGAGTGAGCACGTGGGGTGCCCGAGAGGCGTCCTCCGGCTCAGACCGGAGTGCCTCCATCGGCCACTTTGCGTGTCACCTGCGGAGCCTGCGGATGAGGGCACCCGGCGAACGAGCGAGGCGTTCTCTGCACCCAAGATCCCGAAGCCTGACCCCATCGCGCCCGAGTCCCCGGGACTTCAGCGCTTGTCTGGCATGGCCATCTTCGATATCGGGTTTCTTCGGCAGGGGCCTTCAATATTGCCCCGAATCAGATGCTCATCGACTGTTCGTTCGTCAGTAGATATGGCACCCGAACGAAGGGACAAAAGCTATGAAAAGCGATGGTGTGACTCTGAAACGGTGTGGCTGTCTGCACCCCGACACCCGCCGCCCGCTGGGCAACGCCTGCCCGAAGCTCTTGGAATCCAATCACGGGAGCTGGTACTTCCAGTGCTCGACCAGGAACGTGTTGGGCAAGGTCGAACGCATCCGACGGGGCGGCTACCGGTCCGAGAAGGCGGCCCGGCGGGCCTGCGACGAGCTGCTGGCGCTCTCGCGAGAGGAACAGGCCGGCCGGTCGTGGACCGTCGCCCGATGGCTGCGGTACTGGTTGTCGACCCGGAAGTCGATCCGGCCTACGACGAGAATGCACTACACGCGGGACATCGAGCACTTCCTGATTCCCCACATCGGACACCTGATTCTCGGCGACCTGAACTCGCGGCAACTCGACGCCGCCTTCACGCAGATCGCCGGCACCCGTAATCGGACCGGGCAGCCCCAGACCGTCTGCACGTTGCAGCACATCCACGCCACCCTGCGGGCCGCCCTCAGCCGCGCACAGCGCGACCGCCTGATCACCGACAACCCGGCCCGAGGTCTGGAACTACCCCCTCGGGAACGCCTCCAGCCCGAGGTGTGGACCGACGCCCGCGTCGCCGAGTGGAAGGCCACCGGCGAGCGCCCGGTGATCGCGGTGTGGACAGCCGCGCAGCTCGCCGCCTTCCTCGACTTCGTCCGCGACGACACCCTCTACGCCCTGTGGTGGCTGATCGCGCTGCGCGGACTGCGACGCGGCGAGGCCGCCGGGCTCCGATGGGCCGACGTCGACCTGCACGAGGGGCAACTGTCGGTGGTTCGGCAGCGGACCACGGCCGGGTACGACGTGCACGAGGGACCACCGAAGTCCGCGGCCAGCCGCCGCCTGGTCGCGCTCGACAAGCACACCGTGCAGGTGCTGCGCCAGCAGCGACAACGGCAGCAGGATCGCCGCGCCAGACGCGTCGACGCCAACAAGGTGTGCCACGACAGCGGTTACGTGTTCACCAGCCCCGACGGACTACCCCTGCACCCCGGCTACCTCACCCAACGCCTGCGGCTGCTCGTCGACCGCGCCGGACTCCCACCGATCCGGCTGCACGACCTCCGACACGGCGCAGCCTCACTCGCCCACTCCGCCGGCGCGGACATCAAAACCGTCCAGGACCAACTCGGACACGCCAACATCCGCGTCACCGCCGACATCTACACCACCGTCCTACCGCCAGCCGCGCACAAGGCCGCCGAGATCACCGCCTCCTACCTCATCAAGGCCGGCAAACCCGGTGCGGAGATCAAACGACAGATCGACCGCACCCGAGACACCGACGACGGCACCGCCCCAGCGCCGACCAAGCCACACCCGGAACCGGACATCACCGGGGCAGGAGCCCGAAAGCCACCGAAACACACACCCCAACTAAGGGTGTCGCGGCGCCGCACCCATCGGCGCGCGAAAGCGCGACGAAGGCTCACCAGCCGGCAGCTTACCAACCACCAGGAACTCGCCGGACAACCCGCTCCCACCTGTCACTAGGTCCAGTGTTCGCACAGAGTCCCAGCCACAGGTTCTCCTGCGGCTGGGACTACTGCACCGCTGACACGGCGACGGCGTCGGCGAAACGCGATCCGGCCCCACGACCATGCCGCCAACAGACCATCCCCACGACGCGACCAGGCCACCGACACGGTTCCTGCCCCGCCTCGCCGACTCACTGAGCAGACGTAACACGTCTTCAGGCCCGCTGGAGTCTTCGCAGGACCACAACCCTCGCGGCGCCGGAACTGGACTTGCTACCGGCGCGCCTGGCCCACCAACGGGCCGACGCCCCGGCGGCTGACGCATTGATAACGGCCGCCCTCGACAGGTTGCCCGGTTACCAGGAGATGCTGGACCTCGCGGTAAGCATCGACGCGCCGCTGCCGACCCTCACCCGGAAGATCCTTAAGGAGCGTTCCTACCGAACGTAGTGCCTCCGGTCTCACCACCCGATCGAGGTCGGCTAGCTAGGCAAGGCCAGCGATTGAACGCAGCGCATCGCTGTCTCGTACGACAATCTCGCGGTAGCCCGTGGCGACGATGCCGTCCGCACGAAGTCCACCGAGCGCCTTCTGCAGGCTGATCTCGGCGGCGCCGCAGAGGGTAGCCAGCTCGTCCTGTGTCAGTCGGATGTCGATCACCAAGCCGCGAGGGCTGCGTCGTCCGTAGGCGGCTGCCAGTTCCCACAGCACTCGGGCCAGACGAACTCGCAGAGGATAGGAGGTGAAATCGATCCGTCGCCGGTTGGCCCACCGAAGACGGTCGGCGACGATCCCGGCCACCTCTAAGGCGTGTTTCAGAAGTTGTGGTTGCCGGCGAAGGTCACGGCGTGGTGGTGATCGATAACTGAAGAGGTCTCCGGTAGATGGTTCAGCGACCAAGCTAGAACTTCACACCGGAGACCTCGTGGCCACCTTAGCGGTGACGAGGCGGCATGACCTCACGGACGCGCAGTGGCAGCGGCTCGCTCCGCTGCTGCCTGCCGTGTCGGGTAACGGTCGTCCGCCGAAGTGGGAGAAACGGCAGCTCATCGATGGGATCCGGTGGCGGATCCGGATCGGCGCGCCGTGGCGTGACGTCCCTGCCGAGTACGCGCCCTGGCCCACCGTCTACGGCCTGTTCCGCCGCTGGCAGCGAGACGGAACCTGGGACAAGATCCTGTCGGCATTGCAGGCCGCCGGGGACGCGCAGGGCCGAATCGGGTGGACGGTGAGCGTGGACTCGATGACCAGCCGCGCCCATCAGCACGCCGCCGGCGCCCGCAAGGACGGCCACCTGCAGAAGGAACCGCCTGGCGGGGTGCATGACGAGCCGGCCGATCACGCGCTGGGTCGTTCCCGTGGTGGACTGACCACCAAAACGCATCTGGCCTGTGAGCAGGGCCAGAAGGTCCTGTCAATGGTCGTGACCGCGGGGCACCGCGGTGACAGTCCGCAGTTCATCCCGGTCCTGCGCCGCATCCGGGTCACTCGCCTCGGGGTGGGCCGGCCCCGGACCTGCCCCGATGTGGTCCTGGCCGACAAGGCCTACACCAGCCGCGGCAACCGCCGCTACCTACGGACACGCGGTATCAGAGCCTGCATCCCGAGCAAGAAGGACCAGGACGCCCACCGCAAAGCCAAAGGCTCCCGCGGCGGACGCCCACCCGCCTTCGACCGAGACCTCTACCGGCTACGTCACGCCGTCGAGAACGGCATCGCGCGTCTCAAACGCCACCGCGGCGTCGCCACCCGATACGACAAGCTCGCAGTCCGCTTCCAAGCCGTCCTCACCATCACCATCATCACCGAGTGGCTCTGACCTGCTTATGAAACACGCCTTAGGGCGGCTTCAGGGTAGTCGCGGAGAAAGGCTCTGAATGCGTTGCGGTGGATGATACGGATGGTCGATGGACGGCAGGCGGTGATCGTCGCCGTCCTCGGTGTGCCGTTCAGGGCGGAGATCTCTCCAACGATGTCACCGGATACACGGATTGCCAGTAGGGCGTGCCGGCCGTCGGATAGCGCGACCGTGACCTTGACGAGCGCGTCATGGAGCAGGACCACGTGGGACTCCAAGGCGCCCTCGCGGAGAAGCACTTGGGCCTCTTGCACCGACCGCCTGACTCCCACCGTCAGAAGTTGCTCTCGTGTCGACGGTTGGAGCCGGCCGAGAAACGTACTGGGTGGCCAGAGCACTTCCTCCATGTTCACCTCCTCATGCCCAGAGGTCATCTTTCATCTTCGGCGTCAAGGTCGCTACACCCCGCAGTAGTCCGTCAGGTGATCGCGCCCGCTAAGGCCTCGAGAGTCACCAAGCTGACGGCTGCGCCCAGCGACATCAGAAACCAGGGCAAACACCGCCGAATACGCAGATGCTTCGCCATCGCGATGCGGGCGAGCACTACCACGAAGTCCCCAGGCCTCGTTCCTATGCCGACTGGCTGGAGCGATCGATGGTCGGCTGCCAAGCGCGACGAGATCCGGAAACCCGAATCGATTGGCACCTCCGGCGCCCGCCAGACGGGGCCAAAGCGACAGCGCTAGCTGACAGGTGGTCGCCGTCATGGCTATCGCCATGACGGCCGTGAGGAGCACCGTAAGCGCGGCAACGGTCGGGTTGCCATCCAGCGTCGCCGGCAGGGCTTGATCGACAGCTGTCGCTGCCACGCTTCCTTCGGCAGTCAGCAGCGCCAGGGCTTTCGCGTCCGCATGTCTGATCGAGGCTTGCAGTGATGCCGCCGTGGCCAGGCCAACGTGAAGATCCCGCCACGTGTCCTCGCTGCTGCTCGCTCTCCGGCTTTTTCCCATGTCTGGAGTCAACGCCAGATCGGCGGAATCTATGGGATCGAAGTACCACTTGTCGACGACTCGACAGTGGACCTTGTTCCTGTATTTGTATGGGATCTTCAGCACCGCCGGCCTGTAGAGATAAGTCTCGAACGATTCATCACTTAGTGAGGGATGGAGAGCATGGCTTACGTCACGGACCCGGACCGGCGTGTGCTGGTCGCTGTGGACATGGAGTCCTACAGCGGCCGAGACAACGTCCTACAGCATCGAGCGCAGATGGCCTTCCGGGAGGTCATGGCGACGGCATGCGACGAGTTGGGCTTCGATCGCGCCAACTGGTTGATCCAACAGGGAGGTGACGGTGAGCTGGCCATCCTCCCGCCAGGGGCCAGCGAGCGGGCGGTTGTGACGCGGCTTACGCCGGTCCTCGATCGGTTGTTGCGCGAACACAACCGTGGTCTTAGATCTGAGGCGCGTATCCGCTTGCGCGTCGGTGTTCACGAAGGCCCGGTTCATCTCGACGGGGCGAACGGCTACCCAGGCGACGCTGTCGTGACAGTCTGCCGACTGGTGGACTCGCCCCAACTCAAGGCCGCGTTACGGCAGTTCCCGGGCGCTGCGGTCGCACTAATTGTGTCGGATCGGCTTTACCAGGACATCGTCCGGCAGTACCAGGATCTTCGGCCTGATCACTTCCAGCAGGTGACGGCACGGCTCCCTGAGAAGCACTTCGAGGCCACCGCCTGGATCTACGTTCCGGGCGAGAGCATTCCCGCAACCGATGAACGTCCTGGTCCCCAAGGTTCCGCCTCTGGCCAGCCGAACGACGGGAGCGGCGGTGAGAGCGTTGATCGTCAGGACCGTAGGCCTCGCCCTCAGCCGGCTGGGGGTCGGCAGGTATTCCAGGACATCCGGTCGCGGGGAATCGGCGCGATCGGCAACGGCAATTCGATCTCCGTTACGGGCCGTTCAGAAGACCTCGACTCGTGGGGGTCGCCTCGATGAGCGACACGACTCCTGACGGAGATCCGTCGCCCCCCAGGACATCCTCTGGAGATGCGGGGCCCGGCGACGCGGCCCTGCCGGAGCTGCGGATAGATGAGCCGGGTGGTCGAGAGGAGGAGACCGCGGCGGAGTCGACAGCCGATTCGCAGGAGGAGATTGTTCCGGGGTCCTTGCGGATGGACCCGCGAGTGGGCGAGGAGCTGTACGGCACCCAGTTCTCCGCCGCCTACTCGGGGATCAACGCCCGCGGTGTGAACGCTGTCGGCAACAACAACACGATCCACGTCGTGAACAACACGGGTCAACCGGCGGCGAAACCCGTCATCAGGGATCTGGTGGGAGTGCCTGATCTGCTCGGGGTATACGCGGAGACGGCCGCAGACGAGGAGCTCAGGGAAAAGCTCGGCCAGCGATCCACGGCTTGTCTGGCGGGTAGGCCGCACACCGGGCGGTTCAGCACCGCGTGCGTGGCGCTAGCTCGGCGCCACGGTCCGGACCGGATACATGAGGTCCTACTACCGGAGGATGTCGCGCCGGAAGTGCTGAACCGAGCAAATGACAGCATCAAGGAGGATCACGGGTACGTGCTCCGGCTGCCGGGCAACAGCCACAGCCAGGCGATGCGCCTGCTGGCAGACCTCTTCCGGCGACGGTCCGCGAGCCTGGTGCTGATCAGGCACGACGACTCGCGTTCCGGTGTTCGGCACAGCGCCGAGGTGCGGCATCGCCGACCCGCGCCACTCGCTGTCTTCCGCGCTCATCTCGGCCAGCACCTACGCGACAGGCTGACGCTGACCGATGAGGAGAGCGCCGAACTCGTTCGCGGGTATCTCCACCACAACGACCTCGTCGACGCTCTGCACGGCGCCTACGGGCCTCGAGAGGTGGTGCCAATCGCCGAGGCCATCGGGCGGAGTCATCCAGCCGACGACGACACGCTGGCCGAAATCCTCCGTAGCTCGCAACCGCGGCGCAGGGCCCGCGCCGCGGAGATCCTGCGTTCCGACGCAGGCGGCGGCCGGCGGCCCCGGCGGGCCGACCAGCACGAGCGGGCTTTCCGGATCGCGTACGCCGTCTTCGCCTGGCAGCCACTGCACTACGTCTTCGAATCCGCCGGTCTCCTGCTTGAGGAGATTGACGGGCAGGCCAAGCGGGTGGACTGGGGCCGGCTGGCATTGCAGTACCCGGTGTCGGAGCTGCTCGGGCCGCTCGACATGGACTGGCAGGAGGGCCGGGAAGCCACGCGGTCACGGGGCGGATCGTCGCGTTCAGCCTGGCTGCACGATGGCGCCATGCGCGGCGTCATCATCGATGAGGCATGGCACGAGTTCGACAGCACCCGGCCAGCCCTACTCAAGTGGCTGGACACCCTGGTCTCGAAGGATGACGAGCCGATGCAGCGAGCGGCCGCCGAGGCGGCCGGCCTGCTCGCGCACCACGACTTCGCGCGAGTCTGCGCCGACATCATCGACGACTGGGCGGCCTCACCCAAACGTCGACTCCGACAGGCAGCGGCCTGGGCGATGGTCGCGGCGGACATGGGCGGACAGGTGGGCCATCTGGTCCGTCGGCAGGTTCGGGACTGGGCCAGTGGTCATCGGAACTTTCAGAGAGACGCGGCCGCCCGCGTCTATGCCAGTGGGCTGCAACAACCAGACCTCAGTTGGAGCCTGGCCGACCTTCGCCGCATCGCCCAGGACCCGATGCAGCAGCACACGTACACGGTCGCCGAGGGCGTGCACCAGCTCTACGCCTCGCACAGGGCGGACCGAATCATCTTCGAACTAGCAAGGTGGTCTGACGACCGACAGCTACAACTGCACGCCGGCGGTGCCCTTGTCAGTCTGGCCGGCATACCGGCCGACAACTCCCCAGTCGGCGTTCCCGAACTCATGGTCAGAGCCGCGTCACATGAGGTCGACAGCCATGAGCTTGTACGCCTCTGGCAGGTGGCGCTACTGACAGCCGACCTGTCCCGGCGGGCATGGAACACCTTCGAACATTGGCTGATTAGCGCTGACTCCGACGACACCCTGCGTAAGGCGACCGCCGCGTTGGTCACCGACCTCACCGCCCTACCGACCCTGCCTCGCCGGATGACGTTTCATCTCGCACGGCTGCCGCAGTTTCAGGACGGGCTACCGGAATGGCTCGACGCCGCGATGAGGAAGTGACGACATGACCGACACCATCAACACGGCCAGTTCTCCCGCTGCCTGGCGGCGGTTCGGATCGTGGCTGCTGACGCTCTGGCACCGTCTCGTCGCGGCGCTGCGCGGGCCCGAACCCGTCCCCATGCCACCACCGCCTCCGCCACCACCGCCCCCAGGCCGGCTGACCGAACGCCGAGACGCACAGGCACCGATCATCGTTCCGGCGCGCGGTTACGTATTGACATTCCGCGTCCACTCCACCTTCGTCTGGTCCTCCGAAGGCATACCGCGGGAGATCCTCAACGGATCCGCGCAGTACTTCATGCCGTACGCCATCCGGGCGCTAACACGCCTCGCCGCCGCCCGTGCCCGCAATGTCGTCGCGCATCGTGCGAGAGAACTCGAGGTAGAACTGCAGCGAGCCATCACCGAGTCCGGCCCGTGGAGGTACGAGCGCAACGGAGTGCGAGTAGCCTGCCAGCCGTACGTCTGGGTTGAACTCGACGACGGCGTGAAGCGGGCAGTCAAGCCGTACTGGGAACAGTTGATCAAGCTCGACTGCGAGTACGACGTGGACGTCAAGCGCGCACAGTACGTAGATCGGCTGAGCCGGCAATGGCTGACCATCCTCGAAAAACTCGTCGACAATCCCGTCTCCGGCGGTGCGGCCAAGATGACCAACGAAAGTCTCGCCGCCGTCGTACGAGATCTTCTCGCGGAGCAAAGCGCCACCGCTCAACGGCTGGAAGAAATTCTCGCTGAACGACTGAGCAAAGGCGACGCTTTTGAGCAGGCCGCGTCCTTCGACCTCCTAGTACGGCAGCCGCCGTTCGGGATCACTGTTGTCGTTCGAGGTTGAGGCGGCGTGTGTAGTGGGATCGTCGGGCTCGGGCTTGGTGACGTCGTCGCCACTGTGACCAGTGGAAACGGTGGGTGAGGTCGCTGATCGGGCGGATGATGCAGGTGTTGATCAGGCGGCGGATCTCGTTGACGGTCAGTCTGATCAAGCCGGTGTCGGTGCGGGCGTCAGTCTCGTGGGCCGCGGCGTCGGCGGCGCAGATCGCCAGGACGGCGAGAGCTGCCAGGGCGAGGGTGGTGAAGCGGTGCCAAGAGTCCCAGCGGCGGACCTGGTGCTGGTCCAGACCGACCTGGCTCTTGGCCGCCTGGAAGCTCTCTTCGACGGTCCACCGGATGCCGGCGACCCGGACGAGTTGGGCGAGTGTTGCTGGGCGTGGGGCCCAGCAGCGGTAGAAGGCCAACTCGCTGGTGGTGCTGTTGCGGCGGATCAGGAGGCTGTGTCGGCCGCCGTTGTCGGGGTCTGCGTCGGTGCACACGTCATCGAGCCAGGCCCAGTCGTAGAGGCGTGGGCCCTTGGATCCGGCGCCGGCGCTGCGGCGTTGCCAGGCCGATTCGGGTAGGTCGGCGGCGACCTGGTCAGCGCGGACTCGGGTCTTGCCGCCGTCGAGTGGGATCAGGTGGCTGCGGGACACCGCGAGGACGTAGCCAAGCCCGTGTTCGCGCAGGTGGGCGCGGAAGACACTGCTGTTGCCGTAGGCCTCGTCCGCAGCGACCCACCCCGCTGGCACCCCCGCGTCCAGGGCCGCGGTGAGCATGTCGGCTGCCAGCTCGGACCGGGTGGCGAACTCCACGTCGTCGGGCACTGCGGCGGCCCGACACCGATCGCGGTCGTCGGTCCACGACACCGGCAGGTAGACCCGCCGGTCGATCAAGGTGTGGCCGCGCTCGCTGGCGTAGGCGAGGAATACCCCGACCTGGCTGTTCTCGATCCGCCCCGCGGTGCCGGTGTACTGCCGCTGCACCCCAACCGTGTGTACGCCCTTCTTCAGATCGCCGGTTTCGTCCGGGATCAGGACCGCGTCCAGGTCACCGAACCGGTCGGCGATCAACTGCCGCAGGTCGTCACGGACAGCATCGGCGTCCCACACCGCCCGGAATAGCAGCCGCTGCATCGCATCCGGCCGGGCGTGTCCAGCCTGCTCCGCCAACTGCCAGCACGTCTTCACCTCAAGATCGGACAGCAGCCCCGTCACGAACGCCGCCGCCGTGCGACGAGGCTCCACCCGCCCGAACCGGCCCGCGAACGAGTCGAGTACCCCGGCCAGAATCCGCTGCCACCGGTCAGGGTCTACGCTGTGGCGCGCGGCCACCGCACGATCTTCAGTTAGGTCCACAACCGTTGATGATCAGCGGTGGCCGTCTATCAAGGCGAGGGCGATGTGGGCACCTTTGGAACCGGACCGTTCAGCAGTGACGGCGCACTGGACTTCCTTGACGAACTCGCCGAGCGATCACCACAACAACGCGTCGAGGTGGTACGGCACATGCTCGGCTATGTCCTAGCCAACCGCGACCTCCTCTGGCGGGAGTACTTCCCCGACCAAGTAGTCGCGGCGGCAGCCCTCGTGGCCACTACCCTTCCCGGCGGCGAGCACCTACAGCACCGCCTTACGCAAGTGTCCGACGAACCAAGCGCAGTGATTCTGCCCGAGCCAGTGCCCGACCTTGCCACGTCCGCGCTCGAAGCGCTGCACTTCGTGGCCGGTCCCGGCGGACCCTGGCATCAAGGATGGACGACCGAGACCGACCAGGCCGAAGCGCAGCAAACCATCGACAGTCTCACCACCATCCTCCAGGCAGCGAACTCGTAAAGACCACCAGAAACACCAGGTCGACCGCAGATCGCGAACGGCGGCTGCCGTACTAGCCGAACGACTAAACGCCCACGGGTCGAAGGCCGCGAGAACGCCGGCGTCCGGCTCGAACGGATCATCTCAGGGATGACACTTATGGGACCCGTCACACGCTCCTCGCACTGCGGTAGCACCTCCGCCATGAATCAAGCGGGCGTCAGCATGGGCCGGAATCGACCATCACCACCGCCCAACTGGTTGTCGCCGCCGCCCACGCACCCCCAGGGCGCGGACGAGCGTCCCATAGTGGCCCACGCCTGGGTCTATCCGGGCCGCAGCGACGTGAGCCTCGGCAGCCGCTACCAGGTCGCCAGCGGTGGAGCACCACAGCCGTGAAGACCATCGGCTGATGTAAACGCGAAGCTGATCCGGTGCCCGAGGGCCCAGCGCACTCGGGCACCGGATCCTCCGGGCGTGGCAACCCATGATGACGGCCGCCGGTCAGCAGAGCGTGATCGACGCGAGCGACGAGAAACGGCCGAAGCCGCCGCTCGCCTGGTCATCGACGCCGGCAAGCTCAGCGAGGAGACCACCGCCACGACGGGCTCCAAGACGCCCGGCCGACAATCCGGTCGGCGCCTCGAACACCGCCAGCATTCGTGTTCACGCCGGTAGGCGCCCTGCCGGGTGGCCTCGATCGAGGCTGTCCCATCGAACAAGCATCTGTTGGGTAATCAGATGGGTCGGGCTGCAGGGGTGTCGTCAGCGCATGCCGAGCTAAGGCCGCTACCTGCGAAGACATGTGCCCCGCCTCATGGGCTTCCCATTTTCGCTACCAGACATCCCACATATTAAGAACGTGGTGCTCCGATGGTGCTCGACCGCCCAGGAGCGGCCCGAGCGACGCAACCGCGAACCAAAGCGCCCCTGAGCTGCTTAAACGTGGGTCAGAACCGTGACCCACACATGACCCATACGAAGGCAGGGAATATAGCCGATCGGCTATATTCCCTGCTCAGGTGGTGCGCCCGAAGGGACTCGAACCCCTAACCTTCTGATCCGTAGTCAGATGCTCTATCCGTTGAGCTACGGGCGCTCGGTGCTTGGCCAGTCTACACACCCGGCTTTCGCGCGGAGACTCCGGGATTCGAACCCGGGAGGGGCTTTAAGACCCCAACCGCATTAGCAGTGCGGCGCCATAGACCAGACTAGGCGAAGTCTCCCTGGTGGCCCTGCAGACCACCGCGCCCGAGGATACAGGGCCTCACCCATCAGGAGCAAAGCGACTTCCCCGGTCCGCCCCTCCGCCCGCGCAACGGACTGTCCCGAACCAGCCCGGGACTCCCCCCGGCCTCGGCTTTCCCTGCTGTGCACGGGCGTGATCAGGACTACGCTCCATCGATATGCAGGAGCAGCCGCCGCGCGAGCCGACCCGCCGAGAGCCTGCTGAGGGAGCGCGCCGACGCTCCCCGAAGGCGACCTTCAGTCCGCCCCCCGCGCCGCCGGAGCCGGCCGGGCCGGAGGATTCCGGGAAGCGCCCCCGGCGGGCGAAGCCGGCGCCTGCGGTGCTCTTCCAACCGCCGTCGGCCGATCCGCCGCTGCCCCGCCAGGCCAACCGCACGGCCGAACAGGCAGCTCGAGAGCAGCCCGACCAGACCGACCGCACGGCCGAACAGGCGCCACAAGAGCAGCCTGACCAGGCCAACCGCACGGCCGAACGGACGCCACAAGAGCCGCCCGGCCAAGCCGGCCGCACGGCCGAACAGGCACCACGGAAGCGGCCCGGCCAGGCGGACGAGACCGGCGGGAGTGACGTCGCGCACACCGGCGACGCGCACACCGCTGCCGGCGATCAGCCGGCATCCGCCACCCCTGCGGGCCCGCCCGGCTCCGGCACGCAGACCTCTGGCGGTAACGCCGCCCCCACCCGCAAGGCGCCCGGCAAGAAGGCGGTCGCGAAGAAGGCCGCGCCAACGCGACCGCCCACAGCAAGGAAGGCGGCAGACCAGGCCGACGCGACGACGCTGGCGGAGGCCGCCGAGCCGGGAGCGGCGGCGGATGAGGCCGCAGTACCGGGGACGGCGGCGAAGGAGGCCGCAGAGCCGGCCACGACGGCGGCGGAGGCCGCAGAGCCGGGGACGGCGGAAGGCGCGGCGGTCCGGGCGGCGACGAAGGGCGCACCCGCTCGGAAGACCACAGCCGCCCGAAAGACCATGCCCGCGAAGAAGGCGACGCCCGCGACGAAGGCCGCACCGGCCGCGAGGACCGGGCCTGCCCGGAAGGCGACGCCCGCGAAGAAGGCCGTCCCGGCGACGCTCACCCCGGCGACGGTCGCTGCCGAGGCCCCGGTCCAGGCCCCGGCGGCCGCGCCCCCGCAGGTGGTCGAGCGGCACGCCGGCGACGGGGCGGCGGAGACCTCGCCGGGGCGTACGCCGGAGACGGTCCTTCGGCTGGCCGCCGCGCGGGTGGTGGAGCATCCCGCGTTCGCGCCGGAACTGCTGGCCCTGGCCGCCGTCGAGGGGTTCGGGCCGCGGGCCCGCGACTGGGCGCAGCGGCTGCGCGACGCGTACCCCGATGCGGGAGCGGACGGCTTGGCGCGGCTGGCGACCCGGCGGTTCGTCCGGCAGGCCGGGGTGGGCGGGGCGACCGCCGCGCTGGCGGGGCTCTTCGCGCCGGTGGCCGAGCTGGCGGCGGTGCTGTGGGCGCAGGCCAACCTGGTGCTGCACCTGGCGGCGGCGTACGGCCGGGATCCGGCGCATCCGGACCGGGCGGTGGATCTACTGGTGCTGACCCGCGTGCACCCGGACGCGGAGAGCGCGCGGGCGGCGTTGGCGGCGGCCCGGGCGGCGGACGCGCCCGACGAGGCGGGCTGGCCCCGGGCGGCGGAGGCGGCGTGGCGGCTGGCGGCACCGTTGGCCGCCCAGGCGGGCGGCTGGCTGGCGCTGCGGGTGGCGTCCCGGCTGCTGCCCGGCGCGGCGGTGCTCGTGGCCGCGGCCGGGGACGCGGCGGCGGCCGAGCGGCTCGCCGCCCGCGCGATCACCGCCTACCGGCGACCCACGCCCCGCTGATCGCCGGCGGCCGGCGCTCGGCTGAGCGGAGCGCGGCGCGCGGGCCGCAGGTAGATCTTGGCGAGAAGTGGCCCCCGGAGGGGCACTTTCCTACCAAGATCCGCCGGGGCGGCACCCGACGGCGGCTGGCGGGGGTCAGAGCCAGTCGAACCACTCCTTCGGCAGCAGGGCGTAGCCGAGGAAGGCGACGATGTCGAGCAGCGTGTGCGCGACGACCAGCGGCATGACCCGGCGGGTGCGCAGGTAGAAGAGGCTGAACACGACGCCCATCACCACGTTGCCGAGGAAGGCGCCGAAGCCCTGGTAGAGGTGGTACGAGCCGCGCAGCAGGGCGCTCGTCGCCACGATCGCGCCGACCCGCCACTGGAGCTGGCGCAGCCGGGTCGTCAGGTAGCCGACGACGATCACCTCCTCCAGCACCGAGTTCTGCACGGCGGCGAGGATCAGCACCGGCACCGTCCACCAGAGGTCGGGCAGCGCGGCCGGCACCAGTGTGGCGTTGACGCCGAGCTGGGCCGCCGCCCAAAACAGCGCCAGGCCGGGCAGGCCGATCAGCGCGGCCAGGCCGGTGCCGCGGGCCAGGTCCTGACCGGGCCGCCGGGCGTCCAGGCCGAGCGTCCGTGCCGGATCGCCGGGGTCCCGCGCCAGCAGGTGTACGGCGAGCAGCACCGGCAGCAGCGCGAAGACGATCCCGAGCAGCTGGTACGTCAGGTCCAGCCACGGCCGGGGTGACACCGACGTGTTGAGCGCGGCGGTCTGCTTCGACAGCGGCCCGTCGGCGGTCAGCTTCGCCACGATCGACACCGTCGCGTAGACGGCGGACTGGCCGAGCGAGAGGCCGAGCACGAGCAGCGTCTCGGTGCCGAGCATCCGGCGGGTCGCCGGGCGTTGCAGCTCAACGGTCACCGCACCACTCTGCCCGACGCCGAGGGCCGACGTCACAGGGCCGGCGGCACCGGCCGACGTCACAGGGCCGGCGGCACCGCCCGAACGAGCCTCACGAGCCGATCGCACATTCTGTGCGACCGGTCGGCACGCTCCGTGGACATTCTATGGGTGCCCGATCCGCCGTCAGGAGAAGGAGCGCGCCCCGTGGACGACTTCGCAAGGCTGCTGAAGGAGAGCTGGACCCTGGTCGAGGAGCACCGGGAGCGGCTGAGCGGTCACTTCTACGCCCGGCTCTTCCTGCTCGACCCCGAGCTGCGCAAGCTCTTCCCGGTGGAGATGACCGGGCAGGGCGACCGGATCCTGGAGGCGATCGTCACCGCCGCCCAGACGGTCGGCGACCCGGAGAGCTTCGACGAGTACCTGCGTTCGCTGGGGCGGGACCACCGCAAGTACCACGTCGAGGCGGCGCACTACGAGACCATGGGCGTCGCGTTGCTGGACGCGCTGCGCAGCGTCGCCGGCGACGGCTGGAACCTGGAGTACGACCAGGCGTGGCGGGACGCGTACGCGGCGATCACGGAGAAGATGCTGGCCGGGGCGGCGGCCGACGACAACCCGCCGTTCTGGCACGCGGAGGTGCTGACCCACGAGCGGTACGGCAGGGACACGGCGGTGCTGACCTGCCGGGCGTTGCAGCATCCGCTGTCGTGGCGGGCCGGCCAGTACGTCAGCGTGGAGGTGCCCCGCCACCTTCCCCGGGTGTGGCGCACCTACTCGGTGGCGAACGCCCCGAACGACGACAACCTGCTGGAGTTCCACGTCCGTACGCCGGAGGGCGCCGGCTGGGTGTCCGGGGCGCTGGTCCGCCGGGTCAAGCCCGGCGACCTGCTCCGGGTGGCGGCGCCGATGGGTTCGATGACCCTGGACCGCTCCTCGGAGCGGGACATCCTCTGCGTGGCGGGCGGCGTCGGCCTGGCTCCGATCAAGGCGCTGGTGGAGGAGTTGGCCAGCTACAACCGGACCCGCTGGGTGCACGTCTTCTACGGCGCCCGTACGGCGGCGGACCTGTACGGCCTGGCCGGGCTCCAGGAGTTGGTGGCCGCGCACCCGTGGCTGTCGGTCACTCCGGCGTGCAGCGAGGATCCCGACTTCGACGGCGAGTTGGGTGACGTCCCCGACGTGGTCGGCCGGTACGGCCCGTGGACGGCGCACGACTGTTACGTCTCCGGTTCCGCCCGCATGGTCCGGGCCACCCTCCGGGTGCTCGCCGAGGACGGCGTCCCGCCGGAGAACACCCGCTACGACACCTTCGGCAACCTCTAGAAGCGTTCCTCCCCCCATACCGGGGCGCGTGCTCCTGCCCCCTGGGGCACGCGCCCCGGTCCCCCAAGCGGGCGGACCGGCACCGCCCCGCACGACCACGTCCGCCCGGCCGTCCTTCCCACCCGGGCGGACGTGGTCGTGCCGCCGGGGGCGGATGCGCTCAGGTCAGTAACGCCAGGGCCGGCCGGTCTCGCGGTACTCCTCGACCGGCACCAGCGGCACCCCGGGCGCCATCCGGTCGACGTAGAGCCGCCCCTCCAGGTGGTCGATCTCGTGGGCGACGAGCCGGGCCATGCCGAACTCGAACGAGGTGATGATCCGGCTGCCGTCGTACTGGGCGTGCTCCACGTCGAGCCGGAGCGGCCGGGGCACCAGGCCACGGTGGTCGAAGAAGGAGAGGCACCCCTCGTACTGCTCGTCGCTGTCGGGAGAGGCGTCGACGACGCGGGGGTTGAGCAGCACGACGGGATCTGCCGACCGGTCGGGGGGCCGGACCACCGCCACCGCCCGGCCGAGGCCGAGCTGCGGGGCGGCGATGCCCACCCCCTTGCGGAACGGGTGCAGCTCGTCGAGGCGGACCAGGGTCGCCGCGAGGCGGTCGGCGACGTCCCGGGCCTCCCGTTCCTCGCGGGGCAGGTCGAACGGGCGGGCCGGTTGGCGGAGCAGGTCGGCGCCGCGCTGCACGATGCCGATGCCGCGCATCCGGTCGCTGGGCCGGATCCGCCCGGCCTCCTCGGGCTCGGCGTCGGGCCGGCCGCGGAACCGCCACTGCAACCGGTACCGCGCGTTGAGCGGCGGGTCCTCGGTCGCCCAGTCGAAGATCACCCGGTCGGCGTCCTCGCGTCTGGTCACGGGCGTGCGCAGCGGGCCCTCCTCCGCCGAGAGCGAGGTCTCCGCGCCCCACACCTGCGGGTCGACTGAGGCCGGGAGGTCCAGGCGTACGGCCATCTGCCGGGTGGGCAGCCGGACCGCCCGCTGAAACCAGGGGCCCCACTTGTCGTGCCCGACGCAGTACGCGTACTCGATGGTGGCCCGGTCCCCGGGGTAGAGGGGGAAGCGCCGGTCGGCGTTCTCGAAGAGCAGCCACAGCTCCTTGAAGGCGTCGCGGTCGTGCTTGGCCCGCCAGTGCATCGCCTCCCGCTCGTCCCCGTCCTCCCGGTACGCCCGCAGCCGCAGCTCGGCGAAGGTCAGCGGGTGTTCGCGGTGGTGCAGGTTGGAGCGCCCCGGGTCGTTGGGGTAGCGGTCGACGGCTATCCGCACCAGGTAGCGGGTGACCGGCTCGGTGCCGGCGTTGTACAGCTCGCGCCGGATGACGCAGCGGTAGGCGTCGCCGAGGTGGGTGAGGGTGGCGAGTTCCCGCTCGACGATCAGTCCGGTGCCGGGCGGCATCCACTGCCCGGGTACGGGTGGGTCCCGGTGTGCCCGCTCGGCCCGGGCGTGCCGCAGCTCGTCGTACTCCTTGAAGCGCTGCCAGATCGCGCCGCCGGCCTCCAGTACGGCCTCGGCGCGGCGCGCGAAGTCCTCGGTGGGGCGGTGCCGGCGCCCCTCGACGTGGCTGACGTACGACGGGTCGAAGCCCATCAGGGTGGCGAGCTGCTTCTTGGACAGCCCCCGCCCCGTGCGGTGCCGGGCGATCTCGGCGGCGAAGGAGTCGGCAGCCCGATCGAGCGGTGAGGTCATCAGCTTCCTCGTGGCCGGGAGTATCAGTTTCACGTTCTGTGGCGACGCGCACACGGAACTGGCACCTTGCCGACACGAGCCTTGACAGATAGCGATGACTGTCGATACTGAGGCGACGTTTTCCGCCCCGATGACCGGGTAGGGCGCCGCACGGGCGACGTGACCGGCCCCTCCGGATCCGACGCAGGCGAGCCTTCCCTTATCTCGCGAGATGTGGTTAGGCTAGCCTTAGCTCAGCGACGGGCGGGTGCCCGCCGGCGGCGACGACGGGGTGGGTGAGTCCAGTGACAGCGGTGATGCCGGAGCGCCACACCGCCGCCGCGCCGCTGGCCCCGGTCACCGCCGCCATGCGCGCGATGTTCGGCACCGACGACGTGCCCGGCCTCGCGCCCGGCCTGCTGGTGCACGACGAGTTCGGCTGGCGCCCGGCGACCACCCTGGTCGACGGCACCCTCCTGCCGGAGTTCCTGCGCTCGGCCAGCTCGCGCTGGGGTGGCACCCCGCACGCCTGCGCCGCGCTGGCCTGGAAGTCGTACAGCTACTGGACGGCGCTGCCCGTGGCGCTCGGCTGGGCCTCGGCCCGACGGGTGCCGCTGCTCGACCCGGCCGACGTGCTGATCCACTTCGAGGACCACCGACCGCTGCTCACCATGGGCCTGCGCCGCTCGACCACGGTCGCGGTGCTGCCGAGCGACCCGCTGGCGCTCGCCGGGCTGCCCGAGGTGCGGGTCGTCGCGGACGAGGCGGAACTGCTCCGGGTGCTCCGGGCCTCGCTGCTCGACGCCCACCTGGCCCCGATGGTCGCCGCGATCCAGGCCGAGGTCCGCATCGGCGCGCGCACCCTGCTCGGGTCGGTGGCCTCGGGCATCGCCCACGGCGTCCTCCGGGCCGCCGACGGCCTGCCCGGCTCGTCGGTCGAGACGATCGAGACGCTGCTCGGCGCGCTCGACCTCGCCGACCTGGTGGAGCTGGTCCCGGGCCCGAACGGCGAGCCGACCGTGCAGCGGCGCACCTGCTGCCTGGCCTTCACCCTCCCCAAGCCCAAGATCTGCCAGGGCTGCTGCGTCCGCCAGGCCTGACCGGCGGCCTCCGGGCCGCCCGGCGTCAGTCGGTGAGCGGACGGACGTCCCAGAGCCAGACCCCACCGGTGTACGTGGGGCGGACGCCGGTCAGCTCGGTCATGCCCCGGCGCAGCGCGTCGGCCTGCCTATGCGGCCCGAGGACGACCGCGCCCGCCCGCCAGTACCGCAGGTCCCCGACCGCGTCGACCCGCGCCTGCGGGGTGATCGGCGGCACCGCGCCGGTCCGCCGGATCTCGGCGAAGAACTCGCTGGTGGGGCGGGGCGGCGCGGAGAACAGGGCGATCCGGTCCCGACCGGGGCGGGTGTCCGGGCCGAGGAAGTAGCCGCGGGCGATGGGCATGTCCAGGCCGGTGCGCGCCGACCAGCGCAGCGGATCGGCGTAGTGGGTGTCGGGCAGCGGGAGGGTCACGATGCTCCGCCCCCCGTCCGCGTACGGCCGCCAGGCGCCCGAGGTGACGAAGGCGGGCACGGGATCGAGCCGGGTGGTGGGCAGCGGGGTCGGCAGGATCGGCAGCAGCGCCATGACCAGCACCGTGGCGGTGGCGAAGCGGATCTGCGGGCGTGCCCGGGGGTGCCGGGCGGCCAGGGCACGCGCGTGGTCCGCCCCGTAGGCGAGCAGCACCCCGACGATCGGGGTGATCGCCAGCGCCCACCGGGTCGGCACCACCGAGTGCAGGAGGGGCAGGTTCTCCAGCGCCGCCCACGGGCCGGGTATCCCGGTCCCCCTGCCGTTCAGTTGCACCTCCCGCCCGAGGGAGAGCAGGCCGAAGAGGAGCGCGAGGACGGCGAGGCCGCGTACCACGACGTGCCGGCGCAGCCACCAGACCAGGGCGACGACGAGCACCACCAGTGGCCAGCCGAAGAAGGCGTTCTCCTCGGTGGGGTTCTTCGCCAGCCCCTGCGCGCTGCGGGCGTCGCCGGCCAGGGACTCCCGCGAGTACGCCACGAACGACGCGAGGTCCGTCGAGTAGCCCCGGATCAGCCAGGACAGCCCGTGGTACGCCCCCGGGCCGAAGAACTGCACGTGGAGCGGGTACGCGAGCACCACCAGCGCCGCGGCGGCGGCCACCGCCAGGCCCGCCAGGAACGGCCGGGCCCGCCGGCGCAGCTCGGGCCGGCCGAGGGCGAGCGCCCCGACCACCACGCCCAGCCCGATGGCGGTCATCAGCAGCACCTCGAGGTTGAGGAAGGCCTGCCACACGATGACCGCCGCGAGCAGCAGCCCGTTGCGCAGCCAGCGCCCCGGCTCGGCGAGCCGCAGGGTGCGCCAGACGATCAGGGGCACCACGTACTGCGAGACGATGTTGGGGTGCGCGTTGGCGTGCGAGACCATCGCCGGGGCGTACGCGCAGAACGCGGCGCCGAGCCAGGCCGGCCCGCGGGCGCCGACGACCACCCGGGACAGCAGGAAGTACCAGGCCGTCGCCGTGGCGATCATGCCGAGGGTGAGAAAGAGCAGAAACGACGCGCGGGTGCCGAGCAGGAGTGTGACGGGCGTCATTGGCAGAGATACGGATAATACGGACGTATTTGCCATCAGATTGACGGTCTCCGGCACGTTCATCCGGTCCGAGGTGAATGGATCAACAAAATCGGTCACCACGCGCGCGCCGTGCGCCATCATCCACTCGAACTGCGACTGGTCGGTGCGGTTGTCCCGGATGCCGTGCGACGGGCGCAGCCAGAGCCGCGCGGTCACCCAGCAGCCCAGCACGACGAAACTCGCCACCGCGGCGGCGTCCGTCCACCACCCCTTCCAGGCCCGTACGCCCCGGTCGGGCCCGTCCACCGACGCCCCGGGCCCTGACTCGCCAGCGGGGAGGCCCGATTCAGGAGTAGTCATGACGATTCGTAGAGTAGTCAGGCTATGACGCCAAGGTGACATGTTTCGGGGTACTGGCGTACCATGTGCCGGGTTCGCCGACCGCCGATCACGTGCCCACCCCCGACCGCATTTCGGCCACCACGGGTGCCCCGATTTCTCTGTTGCCAGTGCGGATGATTCACTCTGTCGGTCCAGGCGCGGGTCGAGTTCATATCGTGAGGAATCGACGCATGGCAGAAATCACTGGGGATCAGCGCGTGCAGTCCGAGGTCCTGGAGGGTCTCGCGACGGCGGTCAACCACCGTCGCTGGTTCGTCGAGCTGGCCCTGCCGTACCTCGGTGACAACCCGATCGAGATCGGCAGCGGGCTCGGCGACTACGCGCTGGAGTGGGCGGAGCACCTGCCGCGCTTCACCGCCACCGAGGCCGACCCGGACCGGCTGATCCTGCTGAAGGAGCGGCTGGCCGACCAGCCCCACATCGAGGTCCGGCAGATGCTGCTGCCGCACCCCGACCGGGGCGACTACAGCGCCGCCGTGTCGTACAACGTGCTGGAGCACATCGAGGACCACGTGGGCGCGCTGCGCAGCATGCGCGACCTGGTCCGGCCGGGCGGCAACGTCATCATCATCGTGCCCGCCTTCCAGTTCGCGATGAGCCCGGCGGACATCGCCACCGGCCACGTGCGGCGCTACACGAAGAAGACCCTGGCCGCCGCGATGACCGACGCCGGCCTGACGGTGGAGAAGATCCACTACGCGAACGCGCTCGGCCTGATCGGCTACTTCATGGCGACCAAGGTCTTCCGGCTGATGCCGAAGGAGGGCCCGATGGTCAAGGTCTACGACACCTTCGTGCTCCCCGCCACCAAGGCGGCGGAACAGCGCGTCCTCCCCCCGTTCGGCCAGTCGGTCTTCGCGGTGGCCCGGGTCCCCTCCTGAGGCCGGACCCGGTCCGGGTTACTCCTTGACCTGGTAGGTGGGACGGATCACGGCGCGGGCCAGGGTGTGGAAGGCCAGGTTGAAGCCGACCACGGCGGGGGTCGCGTCGGGGGTGACGTCGAGGCGCTCCACGTCCAGGGCGTGCACCGCGAACACGTAGCGGTGCGGCCGGTCGCCGGCCGGTGGGGCGGCGCCGCCGTAGCCCCGGTCGCCGTAGTCGTTGCGGACCGTGAAGGCGCCGCCGAGGTCGTCGCCGGCCGCGCCGCGCGGCAGCCGCGTCACGTCGGCCGGCAGGTTGACCAGGACCCAGTGCCAGAAGCCGCTGCCCGTCGGCGCGTCCGGGTCGAGGCAGGTCACCACGAAGCCCTTGGTCTCGGCCGGGAAGCCGGACCAGGCGAGCTGCGGCGAGACGTTGTCGCCCCCGACGCTGCCGTGGGCGTACGCGGCGTCCATCGGCTCGCCGTTCTGCACGTCGTCACTGGTCAGCGTGAACGACGCAACGGTCGGCAGCAGCTCGTACGGGTCCGGGGCGATCGGTCGTTCCAGGGTCATCGGGGGGGTCCTTCCGGTGAGCGGTTGTTCCTCCGCACCTTCTTACCCCGTCAGCACCCGCGATCGAACCGGCAGCGCGCCCACGCGACTGCCCGGGCGGACCCGGCCTGCCGCGCGGGGTCAGCTCCCGTACAGGCCGTGCCGTTCCCAGCGGCGCAGCATCTCGTAGCTCCGCTCGACCTCGGCCGGGTCCTCCGCGGCGAGATAGAGGTAGCCGGGCGAGCTGAACAGGTCGACGGTCTGCGGCAGTTCGGCCCCGGGGGAGCAGCGCGCGGCGACCGCCACGGCCGCCGGCAGCTCCGACAGCCGGGTGTGCCAGTCCCCCGCCTGCGCGGCGACGGGGACCGGGTTGATCAGCGACACGTTCCGGACGGCGGCGGCCCAGCCCGGCGTACGGTCGTCGAACTGGTCGAGCGACGCCGGATCGACGAGGTGCTGGGCCTGTAGGAAGGTCTGCGACACACCGCAGAACTTCGCCACGACGTCGGGCAGGGTCGCTCCCCCGAGGCGGGCCCCGGCCTCGATCAGCACCGGCCCCCGGTCGGTGAGCATGAGCTCGGTGTGTGCCGCCGAGGACCGGACACCGAGCGCGTCGAGCACCCCGAAGACGAACTCACGGAGCTGCCGGGCCAGGGCCGAGCCCCGGTCGACCGGCTCCTCGTAGTCGTAGATGGGACCGCCGCCCGGGCCCGGCCGTTTCGTGTACCGCCAGATCTCGGCGACCCGGTGCGCGCCCGCGTACGAGACCGTGTTGACGTAGAACTCCGTCCCGACGAGCCGCTCCTGGACCAGCACACGTCGATTGGGTACGCCGTACAGGTTGACCGAGGCCAGGACCGTGGCGCAGGCGAGGCGCACCTCGTCGGGACTCGCGCAGAACCGCACGTTGTCGGTGCCCGCGCCGTCCACGGGCTTGACGACGGCCGGGCCGGACAGGCTGGCCGCGTACCAGGAGACCGCCTGGTCCACGGACTCGAAGCACCGGCCGGCGGGCACGGCGAGACCGGCGGCGGCCACGGTAGCCGCCATCGCCGACTTGTCGCGCCGCGCGGTGACCGTGGCGATGTCGTTGCCGGGCGTGCCGAGCAGGTGGTTGAGCGTGTCGGCGAGGAGCACCCCCGGCTCGGTGCCCGCGACGACCCGGTCGACGCCGAGCGCCCGCAGCCGGTCGACGAGGTGGTCCTCGTCGGCGACGAAGCCGAGGTCGACCGCGTAGTCGCCGGGGCGGAACGTCTTCAGGTAGTAGTCGTACAGGGACTCGCCGCTGCGTACGTGGACGCAGGTCACCCCCCGTTCGGCAAGCGCCCGGCTCAGCGCGCTGCCTGTGGAGTATCCGTCGACGATGGCTATGGTCGGCACGCTCTCCTCATCTCCGTACGGCCCGCCGGAGGATGGCGGGCATCAGAAGACCTTGCCGGGGTTGAGCAGGCCGGCCGGGTCCAGGGCGGCCTTGATCGCCTGGTGCACCCGCAGGCTCACCGGGCCGATCTCGCGGGCCAGCCAGTCGCGCTTGAGCAGGCCCACGCCGTGCTCGCCGGTGCAGGTGCCGCCCAGTTCGAGGCCGAGGCGCATGATCTCGTCGAACGCGCGCCGGCCGCGTTCGAGGCTCGCCGGGTCGGCCCGGTCCACCACGATGTTCGGGTGCATGTTGCCGTCGCCGGCGTGACCGACCACGCCGATGGTCACGTCGCACTCGGCCGCGATCCGGGCCACCCCGTCGAGCAGCGCCGCCAACGCCGCCCGGGGCACCGCCACGTCGTCGATGACCATCCCACCGTTGCCGGTGGGGAACGACTCCCTGGCGAACTTCTCCATCGCCGCGTGCCCCAGCCGGCGGGCCTGCAACAGGGCCGCCGCCTCCACGGCGTCGGTGGCCGTGTGGATCTCGTCGGCGCCGGCCGCCTCGCACAGCTCGGCGAGCCGCGCCAGGTCCCCCGCGGCCTGGGGCCCGGTGTCCGCCGACGCCAGCAGCAGCGCCTCGACGTCGGTACGCAGGCCCATCGGCCGGTACGCCTCGATCGCCCGCAGGTACGTGCGGTCGATCAGTTCCAGCAGGCTGGGGGTGAGTCCGTGTTCGGCGATCCGGGCGACCGCCCGACCGGCGGCGGCGGTGGTCGGGAAGACCGCCACCATGGTCAGCGACTCCGCCGGCGCGGGCCGCAGCGCCACCGTCACCTCCGTGATCACCCCGAGGGTGCCCTCGGAACCCACGAAGAGCCGAGTGAGGTCGTAACCGGCCACCCCCTTGGCGGTACGCCGACCGGTACGCAACACCTCCCCGGAAGCCAACACGACCTCCAGACCCAACACGTACTCCGTGGTCACGCCGTACTTGACGCAGCACATGCCACCCGCGTTGGTGGAGACGTTCCCACCGATCGTCGACATCTCCCACGATCCCGGATCCGGCGGATACCACAACCCCTGTTTCGCCACCTCCGCCGACAACGCCGCGTTGACCACCCCTGGCTGCACCACCGCGATCCGGCTCACCGGGTCGATCTCCAGCACCGCGTCCATCGCGACCATGCTGATCACCACCGCGCCGTCGACCGCGTTCGCCGCGCCCGCCAGCCCCGTACGCGCCCCCTGCGGCACCACCGGCACGCCGTACCGCCCGGCGATCTTCACGGCCTCGACCACATCGGCCGTGCCACGTGGACGGACGACGACCAGCGGAGTGCCGGCCTCGCAGAGGTCGGCCTCGTCCTTGCGGTGCATCCGGAGCAGGTCGGGGTCGGTCAGGACGGCGTCGCCGAGCGCCGCACGCAGGTCGTCGACGAGGGGGGAACCAGACATGGCAGAGAGGGTACAGATCCGCGTCATCCGCTCCGGAGCGCGAACGTGGGCGCCCCCGATCCGGCATCGGTGCTGGTGAGAGCGGTGTGAGCGGGCCCGGTCGCTCGAACCCCTGTCCTATCGGAAGATCCTTCCGGGGTTGATCGAAGTTTGTTACCGTCTACCGCCAACGAGGGCACCCCTCCTCCAGCCAACGTCCCCCGGCCTGCCACCTCACGCTCTTCCACCCCAAGATCCGCAGCAGGACGCGCTGCCCGGCCGGGCACGGTGTCGAAAACCGGGACCTGGTTCAGCTCGTGTTGCGGCAAAGGATCGTTGCCCATGACAGAGGGATTGACAGAGTGAAGCGAACCGAGCTGCACATCGTGATCGGCGGAGGTATCGCGGGCTGCCTGGCCGCGATCATGCGTAGCCGCGCGGGATACCGGGTCCTTCTGCTGGAGCGGGCCGAGGCGCGCTCGCCCGAGGCCCACCCGATCTGCACGGGGGCCAGCAACATCGTCAGCGAGAACCACAGCGGTGCCGAGTATCCGTTCGATCCGCAGAGCGCCCGGGACTGCTTCGACGGGCGCCTGGTCAACGAACGCTTCTTCCCCGACCTCGTCTTCGGCGGCAAGGACCACAGCCGGGTCATCGCCTCGCAGGCCATGCAGGACAGCGGCACCGACATCATCGGCCAGTGCCGGGAGAACATGCGGGTCATCCAGGACCGTTACGCGCAGCTCTGCGCCGAGGACCCGGCCAACGCGCTGTTCGGCGCGCCGGAGCAGGTCTGCCGCGAGATCCCCGCGCCGGACGGGGTCGCCGACGTCGGCGCCGCCTTCGTCACTCCGCAACGGGGCATCAACCCGGTCGTGGTCACCGCGCTGCTCGACCAGGAGCTGCGCCGCAGCGGTGTCGAGGTACGCGGTGGCGCCGACGTGACCGGGGTGAGCCGCCGCTCCGACGGCACCTACGAGGTGGAGTACGTCGAGGACGGCGCGCGGAAGACGGTCGTCGGCGACCAGGTCGCCCTCTGTGCCGCCACCGAGACCCCGGCGATCGCCCGCCGTCTCAACCCGTCGCTCGCGCTGCCGCCCATCTACATGGCGCTGCGCCAGATCCTCTTCGTCGAGCTGCCCGAGCGCACCACGAAGAACTACACGTGCCTGAAGCTCGAGGACGAGTACGGCGGCATGCTGAGTCCCTTCAGCCAGGACACCGCGCTCGTCTACTACCCGCCGGCGGCGCACATCGCGGTGCACCGCGTCGACTCGACGACCTACGCGCTGCCCGACGACTTCCGTCACTTCCTGCGCAACGGTCACCCCGAGGCGGCTGACCGCGCCCGACTGGCGCTCCGTCAGCTCAGCCAGTGGTATCCGGAGGTGCGCGGTGCGGAGGTGGTGTCCGCCCACCTCAAGGTGGCGATCAACACCACCGACTCGTCGCGACTGCGGCGCAACGCCGGGGTGCTCGACGTCGCACCCGGTTGCACCGCGACCGTCCTGCTCAAGTGGACGATGTGCGTCGTCAACGCCCAGCGCGACCTGGAGGCGGCCCTCCGGCACTCGATCGCCACCGGCAACGCGGATCGCGACGAGTACGCCGAGCTGGTCGCCCGCGGCACCGTGCCGATCGCGCCGCCATCGGATGTGTCCGCCTGGCAGCGCCGGCTCGGGATCTTCGCGCGCAACATGGGGGTGCCGGAGCGACTGGCGGCGCCGTTCGTGGACGCCGGCGAGCCGGACAGCGGTCTGGCCCGCGCCGTACCGTCGCTCGCGTCGAGTTGACGCTGGTCACGCTGAACTGGCGGGGGATTATCCGCCCCCTGAGGCACCGCGCGAGGGGATGCACCCCGCTTAGGGGGCAGCACAGGGGTTCAGTCGTCTTCCCGTTGCGCGATACACCGTATTCGATGATCATAGGCCCGCGTCGACTCGATGACCTTCGTCGACACTGGCCTGTCCTGGCGGGCTTCGGGGAGCGTTCCGCCCGGTCCCTATAAGCGAGGAGGGCACGATGACCACCGCACTCGACCTGACCGACCTCCGTGTGCAGGCCGACGCCACCATCGATCGACTGATCGACGAGGCAGGCCTCACCCGACGCAACAACCGGTTCTTCGCGGGCGCGAAGGAGGCCACCTCGGTGAGCCCCGCCGGTGCGCTGCGGATCGCGGAGAAGTGGCAGCGGACCACTCAGGCGTTCATGTTCACCACCATCTCCAGCCTCGGTGCCCACGGGCGACGTCTGGCTCGCGACTACACAGTGAGTCGAGAGGTGCTCGGAGCGTATCAGATGGCCTACCGAGTCATCGGGGACGATCTGGACAATCGGGCGGCGGCATTCGCGGAGGTCGCACCGGAGGGTGTGGACGGTGTCCACTACCTGTGGTGGGCGGACACGATCTGCGCGCCGCTGCGCTCGGCCCTGGGCAGCGCGGACGCGCCCGCCGAATCCCCCGCGCTGACCCGCATCCTCGACGTCATGGACGCCATGGCAGCCGAGGAGCTGGGTGGCGCCGTCCAGCTCCGTGTCGTGGAAACCATCGCCCTCGACATCGCGGTCGCCTTCCGGCGCCTGTACGGCAAGGTCACGGTGGACGGTCGCCAGGTCCTTCCCGAGCAGCGCGACTACGCCTGGATCGACTCGCACATCCGGGCGGAGACGGGCCACGCCGCGTCCGTCAGCGACGACGAGGCAGGCATGAGTCACCTGGTCTCCACCCCGGCCGAGGCGCAGCACTTCGTCGCGCTCGCGGAGTCGTACGTCCCGGCGTGGGCGGACCTGCTGGACGACTTCGCCCGGGACCTGGCGTAGCGCGACCAACCGAGAACGGCACTGACGGCCGCCACCGACGACGCCCCGGGCCCGTGGTGGCGACCGCCGGAGTCATCCGGTTCCGAGGAAAGGAGCTGCCATGCGATCGTCCCTGCCAACAGTGGAAACAGACGCCGTCGTCAACGAAGTGAACGAGCTGCGCGCCCGCTACCAGCGCGAGACCGAGCCCGGATCGCCGGAGGCGCTGCGCCGGCTGGCCGGTTGGATCGCCGACTCGGCGACGCTCGGTGCCCAGCCCGCGGCCCGGGCACTCGTCGAGGACCTGTCCGGCGCACACGACACGCCGCAGCTCACGGCCACGAAGCGGCACATCAACTCGCGGGCCGACAACACGCTCCTGTCCGTGTTCTCGGCCGCGTACTTTCCGTCCCTCGGTCTGGACTACCTGGAGTACGAGCCCATCCCGTCCGATCCCGTGCTGGTGGAGCGCTACCCGAGCCCGACGATGCCGGTCAACCTGCTCCGGCACAGCGACGGTTTCGACAGTCGGGTCGTCGTGGCGCTCTTCCCGGAGAACCACATCGACGGGCGCCAGGAACCGGACGACCTGATCTTCTACTTCATCGACAAGTTCGTCGCCCGGCACCGCCTCACCCGCCGGCTCATCGACGCCGCCATGGTCCCGGGCTCGTTCCCGCTGCTCTCCGGCGTCGACGACTCCGGCGTCGAGCGGGCCGCCGGTTCCTGGGTACGGCTGCACGAGTTCCACCACCGCACGGGCAGCATGCCGATCCCGCAGTTCCTGTCCGCGAAGAGCTACAAGCCGCTGGCCGGCCTGGAGGAGATGCGGGTCGACGTCAAGTCGATGCTGGTCTGCCTCGACGACGCGGACATCGATCGTGAGCTCGCCGCGCTGACCTTCGAGTTCGTCCTGGCCGAGCGGCTGCTGCGGTACTCGGTCGAGGGGATCCCGAAGCCGAACTACGACGCGATCGCGTCGCAACTGCTCTTCAACTACCTGCGCGGGCAGGGCGCCCTGACGATCGACGAGGGCCGGATCCGGCTCCTGCCGAGCCTGCCCGAGGCGCTGAGCACGCTCGTCACCGAGATCACCGAGCTGGAGGACGTCGTCCTGACCGAGGGGGTCGAGGCCGCCCGGGCCGGACTGATCGACTTCACCCGCCGGTACACCCGGTACGACGAGGAGAAGCGGGAGTTCCTCCACGTGCCCTTCTTCGCCGAGCTCAAGGGGCGACTCGGCGTGTGAGCCACGCCGGCCGCCCTCCCGACGACGTGCGGCTCCGCCCCTCACCCCGCTGGAAGGTACCGACCATGACCACCGTTATGAACTCGACCGAAACCGGCATCCTCGGCACGTGCGACATCGACGCCGACAGCCTCGCCACGGACCTCGACACCATGGCGTCGTTTCCCTACACGGACAAGTACAGCGACTTCGTCTGCGGCGCCTGGAAGAGTTGCGCGGTGTGGAACGGCACGGGCCTCGGCCTCGACGCGGGACTCGACCCGTTCGAGGGCCCGGCCGTCGTCACCGACCTGGGCCAGCGCCTGCCGTACGTGCGGCACCTGGTGGGTGAGCTGTTCGACATGTCCCGCCTCAAGTACGGCCGGCTCGCCCGGCTGACCCCCGGCAGCGCGCTCGTGCCGCACCGGGACTACCTCGAACTCGACAGCAACCTGATCCGGATCCACCTTCCGCTGGAGACCCACGAGTCCTGCGTCAGCTCGCACAACTCGACGCTCTACCACATGAACGTCGGTGAGATCTGGTTCCTCGACGCCACCCAGGCCCACAGCGCGGTCTCCGGCTGGACGAAGGACCGCACCCACCTCGTGCTCGACTTCCAGGCCGACTCGCTCGCCGCCTGCTTCACCGGCGAGGTGCAGTCGCCCCGCATCCCGAGCACCCACCAGGTCGCGCGGCAGCCGATCGACCAGGAGGAACTCGCCGCGTTCGAGCGCGCCGGGGTGCTCATGGACACCACCAACTACCGGGACTTCCTGAAGATCGCCATCAAGACGATGTTCACCCGGGACATCACCCCGGACAACGTGTTCGACCTGCTGGAGGGGGCGGCCCGGCACTCACCCGTCGCCGACCGGCTCGACATGATCCCCCCGATGCGGACGTACTTCCTGCTGGCCCGAGAGTCCTGAGGCGGATCATGCGACACGCCAGCCAAGTCTGTGTCGTCGTGGACGGGTACTCGACGGCCAACGCGCTCGCGCCGGCCCTCGCCGGTTACGGCTTCGGCGCGGTACATGTGCAGAGCGACCCGGACCTGCCGCAGTTCCTCCTGCGTACCGGCGTCGACCACGCCTATCTCGACACCTACCTCCACGACGGCGACGTCAGCACGATCGTCGACCGGCTCGACCGGGCGGGCCTGCGCGCGCGCAGCGTGGTGGCCGGCGCCGAGACCGGGGTCGAGCTGGGTGACCAGCTGGCCAGGGCGCTCGGCGTGCCCGGCAACGACCCGGCGACCACCCGGTGCCGCCGCGACAAGCACCACATGGCACGCGCCGCGGCGGCCGGGGGCGTCGCCGTCATCCCGCACCTGAGCACCGCCTCCCGCGACGAGGCGGCGGAGTGGCTGCGCGCGGGGGGCTGGCTCGGCGACGCCGTCGTCAAGCCCCGGGCCAGTTCCGGCAGCTTCGGCTTCCTGCGGTGCCGCTCCGAGGCGGACCTCGACACCGCGTTCAAGAGCTGGCTGGGCGCACCCGACGTGTTCGGCGACCCCATCGGGGAACTTCTCGTCCAGCCGTTCATGACCGGCGACGAGTACGCCGTCAACACCGTGTCGGCGGGGGGCGGGTACGTCGTCTCGGACATCTGGCACACCAGGAAGCGCCACGAAGGCGGTACGGCGCTCTACGACCTGGAGCGGCTCGTCGATCCGCGGGACGCCGTCTTCGACCAGCTGCACGGCTTCGTCGGGACCGTGCTCGACGCCCTCGACATCCGCGAGGGGACGGCGCACACGGAGGTCATGTTGATCGCCGGTGAGCCGGTGCTCGTCGAGACCGGCGCCCGGTTCATGGGCTCGATCGACATCTCGCAACTGACCGAGGCGACGGGCACCAACGCGGTGCAGTTGGTGGCCGAGACGATCGCGGATCCGGACCGCTTCGCCGCCCGGGTCCGCGAGGGCTGGCGTCCCGTGCTCCGCCGGCACGCCGCCATGGTGCAGTTGCTGTCCCGCCACTCGGGGACCCTCGCCGGCTACGACCTGCCCCTGCTGCGCGGTCTGCCGTCGTTCCACACCGTCGACACCTACCTGGAACCCGGCGACCCGTTGCAGGTCACCGTCAACTCGTACACGACCCCGGGCCTGGTCTTCCTGGTCCACGAGAGCCCGGAGACGATCTCGGATGACTACCGCCAGCTACGCGAACTGGAGGCAGCGGGTGCCCTGTTCCTGTCGGCCTGAGCAGCGCACGCCACGGCTGCCCGTCGGCGGCACCGCACGCCGGCGGGCCGCCGCCACGCGGAAGTCGGCCGCATGAGCGCGCCGCACCTGTCGGCGTCGCAGGACCCGGCGACGGACTACCTGCGGGCGGTACGCGACGGCGAGCTGCCACCGGACCTGCCGGCGCGCACCGCCGGACGGGTGCTGGGGCCCGACATCGAGGCACAGAGCTTCCACCGGGTGATGTTCGTCGACGAGCGGGAACTCGCGTCGTTCTACGCCGACTTCACGGTGCTGCTCGACGTCGTGGGGCGGCTGCCGCACCTGCTCGCGGGTGGCAGCGCCGCCGCGTTCGGCGCGCTGACCGACGTGCCGGAGGTGCTGCGCCCGCTGTTGGCCGGCACCGACCTGCCCGCCCTGGTGCCGTACGGCCGCGCCGACCTGATCCACGACGGGACCGGATTCAAGGTCCTGGAGCTGGGCCTGAGCCCCGCCGTCGGCGGTGCCGAACGCACCGCCTGGCTACCCGCCGTCATGGCGGAGCCGGCCTTCCGGCCCTTCGCCGAGCGGCACGGCCTGCGACACTTCGACCCCATCACCGCCCTGCTCGACCTGCTGCGCACGGTGGATACCACGCGCACGGGGCACGACGCCGAGGCGTCCGGGCAGGCGGAGGTGCTGATGGTCGAGGCGACCGGTGCCCTCGCGGAGTGGGCCGGTGACTGGCGTCCCCTGGGCGAGTGCCTGGAGGCGTACTCCGATCGTCCGCTGCGGACCCGCCTGGCGGAGGTCGCGGACCTGCACGAGCCGGACGGCAGCGTCGCCGGCCACGTCGCCGGGACGACCCACCTGCTGCGGTTGTTCAACCTCACGGAACTCGCGGAGGAGCCGGACCCCGTGGCGGCCTGGCAGCGGCTGCATCCGGCGCCGGGCTCCGCCCTGCCGCCGATGGCCACCTCGCCGGTGCACGACATGTACAACAGCAAGGCGTGCCTCGCCCTGGTGTGGCTCCCCGAGGTGCAGGACGCGCTGACCGACGACGAACGCGCCGCGTTGCGGCGCGTCCTGCCCGAGACGACCCACGTCGACGCGGCCACCGACCTGACCCGCTTCGTCCGCGACCGGGCGGACACCATCCTGAAGCCCACCACCCTGGCCCGTGGCGAGGGCACGGTGGCCGGCTGGACGGTCGACGACGAGACGTGGCGGGCGGCGCTCGCCTCGGCGGCCGGGAGCGGTCGGCACATCCTGCAACGGAGGGTCGTCCAGCGGGCGGAGCCGGGCTTCGACACCGACGGCGTCACGGAACGGGACTGGTACGCGGTGTGGGGGATGCACTACGGGCCCGGTGGGCACACCGGCTTCACCTGCCGCCTCACCACCGTGCCGGGTGCCGTGGTCCGTGGCATAACGAACGTCCTGCTGGCACCGGTGCTGCTGCACCCGGGGGCCTGAACACCGTCGCCGGTCACGGCTAGGAGATCACCCTGAAGAAGAACTTCCGCCTGCTCTGGACTGCGGAGACCGTCAGCCAGTTCGGCTTCGAGGTGGCGACGGTCGTCATTCCGCTGTTCGCCGTGAAGACCCTGAACGCCACACCGGCGCAGGTCGGCTTCCTGGTGACCTGCGAGTTCCTGGGCTTCCTGCTCCTCGGGCTGCCGGCGGGGGCGTGGATCGACCGCCGGCGCGCCGAGCGGGTCCTGGTGTTCGCCAGCCTGGGCCGTACGGCCGTGTTCGGGGTCGTCGCGGCGCTGGCGCTGGCCGGCGGTCTCACCATGCCCTCGCTGTACGCGTTGATGTTCGCGGGGAGCCTCTGCACGGTCTTCCTCGGGATCTCCTACCAGAGCGTCCTGCCGCGGATCGTCGACCGGCAGCTGCTGCCCGGCGCCAACTCGCGGGTGGAGTTCACCCTCTCGCTTGCGGAGATCACCGGCCCGGCCATCGCCGGCTTCCTGATGGCGCTGGCCACGTCGTCGTACGTCCTCGGCGCCACGGCCGTCTGCTTCGGCATCGCCACGCTGCTGCTCAGCCGGATCCGGGTGACCGGGGCGGCGGCGGCCCCGCCGCCGCGCCCCACCACCACGCTGTTCCGGGACGTACGCGACGGCGTCAGGTACGTGCTGCGGGTGCCGATGTTCCGGGTGATGGCGCTCCGCAGCTCGACGTACAACTTCTGCAACATCGCGACCACCACCATGTTCCTGCTGCTGCTGGCGTCGGTGCTGCGGCTGCCGTCGGCGTACATCGGGATCATCTTCTCCGGCGCCGGTGCCGGCGCGACCCTCGGCGCCCTCCTGGCGGTGCGGCTGTCCCGGCGCTTCGGCGTCGGGACGACCGTCCTCGCCGCGTGCGTGCTGGCGGGGATCGCCTCGATCCCGCTGCCGTTCGCGCGCAGCGGCACCTGGCTGATCGTCGCCGGCATCGGCTACGGCATCGCCTCGGGATGCATCGTCGTCTCCAACATCCTGCAACTGTCGGTCCGGCAGGCGCTGTGCGCGCCGGGCATGCAGGCCCGGTTGAGCGCGACGATGCGGTTCCTGGTCTGGGGTGTGATCCCGCTGGGCGCGTCGGTCGCGGGACTGGTCGCGAACGTCATCGGCGTCCGCCAGACCCTCGCGCTCGCGGTCGCCGGCGAACTCGTCTCCATCGTCCCGCTGTACTTCTCGCCGCTGCGCCGGGTGGTGGAGATGCCCACCGAGCCCGAGTCCGGGCCCGAGCCGGCCCCGGAGCCGCCGCCCGCAGGGGCGGCGGCCGACGGGGCGCGGCCGGAGGCTCGGCAGCTCAGCGACTGAGCTGAGCCACCTCGTCGTCGTCGAGGGTGATGACGCCCGCGAGGTACTGGCGCGTCGACCCGCCCAGGACGACCCGGTCGCCGCGCAGCTCGCAGTTGGCCTGGATGGTCAGCGTCTTGCCGAGCCGGGGGGAGAACTGACGCGAGGTCAGGCTGTTCCTGCCCAGCTCCTCCGCCCAGTAGGGGACCAGCATGCAGTGGGACGACCCGGTGAACTGGTCCTCCGGGATCGACTGCTTGGGGCCGAAGAAGCGGGCGACGAAGTCGGAGGCGACGCCGGGGGCCGTCACGACCACCGCGCGCCGGTCGAGGGTCCCGAGCATCCGCTGGTCGGGTTCGATCGCGCGCAGGTCCTCCTCGTTGTCGTAGACCGCCATGTAGTCCATGCCGCCGTACACGGCGGTGGGCGCGATCGACAGCCCGGCGAGCAGGGCCTCCGGCGGGTCGACCCGCTCGCGCGGCAACGCGGGGAAGGACATCGAGAACTGCCCCTCGGGCGTACGGCTGACCACGAGGGGACCTGTGTTGGAGTGGAAGGTGACCTCGTCCCACTCGGGCCGCAGGTGGTGCAGCACCACGTGGGCCGCGGCGAGCGTGGCGTGCCCGCACAGGTCGACCTCCATCGACGGCGTGAACCAGCGCAGCGCGAAGCTGTCGCCCCGGTCGATGATGAACGCGGTCTCCGCGAGGTTGTTCTCCAGGCCGATCGCCTGCATCACCTCGTCGCTGAGCCACTCGTCCAGGGGGCAGACCGCGGCCGGATTGCCGAAGAACACCCGGTCGGTGAACGCGTCGACCTGGTAAAGGGGAATTTCCATCGTGCCTCCAACTGGTGTCAGTGTCGTTCGCGGGCCGCCGGCCCGATCGCCTGCACGCGCTCGATGAGCTGTCGCCGTTCGTCGGCGTCCATGGGGATGGCCCAGCCGCTGGCCGCCGACTGGTGGATGTTGACCACGGCCGATCCCCGGTCGGCGCGGATGTTCATGCCGGAGCACTCGCCGCCGAGCACGTAGAGCCCGAGCACCACGTGGTGGGGCACCGGCTCGGCATCGGCCTCGGGGGCGAACCGGCACTCGGCGAGCTGCACGCGGCGCTGGGCGAGCCAGCCGTCGGGGCCGCGCTCGGCCAGCCGGGCAGCGATCGTGTCCGCGTCGTGGTCGGCCCCGAGCAGGACGTCGTGCCCGCCGGACGAGTGCCCGAACTTGAACACGTACTCGGCGCGGTCCGCCAGCAGGCGGTCACGGTTCTCCGGGGTCACCGAGACGGTGTGGGGCACGTAGCGGGCGACCATGTCGCGCACGCCGGCGGGCAGCAGGCTGGCGAAGCGCTCCTCCCAGAACATCGCCATCCAGCGCTTGTGCGTACGGATCTCGGCCTCGAAGAGGTTGATCACGGAGGCGCCGCTGCCGACCAGCCGGGTGATGAAGTCGTAGTCGTCGTCCATGTCCTCGTGCATGAAGCCGCGATAGACCAGGGTGCGCTTTCCGGCCGCCGGATCGAGCCACCGCTGCGGATAGTCGGCGTGGAAGACCAGCTCGACCGGCACGTCGGGCAGTCGCCGGCGCAGCGTCTCGGTCAGCAACTCGAAGCCGAAGTAGCCGACCCCGATGCGGCTCGACCAGTCACACACCACCACCCGGTCGAAACTGCCCTGGTGGAAAGCCCTGATGACGACGTCCGCGATCTGTTCCTCAGGCCGCGGCGTGCCGGCGAGCCACGGAATGTCGACCGCCTCACCCATCACCTGGTAGCAGTCGTGGAACTCGAATCCGGAAATCGACGAGTCGATGTTGAATTCACAGAACTGATATCCGGACGGGGTCGGCAGCACGTCGACGCGGGCGAAGACCTGCTCGACGGAATCCAGTTGTTCCCAATTGACGAAGGGCGCGATCTCGGCGGGCAGGCCGAATTCCGTCAACAGTTTCTCGGGAGGCCCCGACCGGAGGAACTCGCGGATCACCGCCGTCTGCGCCTCGATCATGGCGCAGGCCGCCTCCGCCATCCGGTCGAACTCGTCCCGGTCGATTACCAGCGGATAGGGGATGAACCGCATCCGGGTGGCACCGAGATCGTCCATGAATCGCCGTACCGACGGCGCTGCCGCGACGAGCGCGGACCGCGCCGGCTCGGCCTGAAGCGCGGCCACCAGCGGCGCGTTCAATTCCGCGAAATTGCAGTCCGAGTTGTCGTGTCGCACCGTGAACCGCACCCCTCGCCCGACTCGTCAATGAATCGGATGCGAGTGTACGGCACGAGCGGCTTGGCGGGCAGGGGCGAACTCGCGGTATTGATTGCGGACACGGTTAGTGTCGAACATTTCAGGGGTCGACCGGTCCGGGGTCGCCGAGTAGAGTGACCGGCCGTCGGCTGGTCCCGCTTCACACGCGACGGCGACGACTTCGGCCGTTGCAATCCCGATTTCGTCGCGTGACCCGTGCCGGACACGTGGCGGAACCATTACGGGGAATCATCACCCGAGACCCGCACCCGGAATCGGCCCGGTACGCATCCGGCACCCCCGCAGAGACAGGATCACCGCCATGACCGCACTCCTGGACGCCGTCGCCGCGGGCGTCACCATCCACGACCTCGCCCAGCCGTTCGAGGAGGGGATGCCCTGCGCGCCGAACCACCCGGGGTTCCGCCTGGCCCTGCTCCGCCGGCACGGCGACGTGGTCCGTGCCGACGGCGGCTCGTCGGCCGGCGAGCTGATCGTCACCGGCGGGCACGTCGGAACGCACGTCGACGCGCTGTCGCACATCTCGCAGGACGGGCTGCTGCACGGCGGCCACGACGCCGCCGAGGCGCAGTCGGGTGGCCGGTTCGGCGTACACGGCGCCGAGACCATTCCGCCGCTCGTCCGGCGGGGGGTGCTGCTGGACGTCGCCTCGGCCCACGGAGTCGACGTCCTTCCCGGCGGGTACGGCGTGACCGCCGACGACCTCGAACGGTGCCTGCGGCGTACGGGTGTGCGGCTGGCCGAGGGTGACGTGGCGCTGGTGCGTACCGGCTGGGCCCGGCACTGGTCGGATCCGGCGGCCTACCTCGGTCTCGACACGGGGGTGCCCGGCGTCGACCCCTCCGGCGCGGCCTGGCTCGGGGAGCACGGGGTCGCCCTGACGGGCGCGGACACCACCGCCTACGAGCAGATCCTTCCCGGCGCGGGGTTCCGGGTGCTGCCGGTCCACCGGCTGCTGCTGGTGGAGGCGGGCATCTACATCGTCGAGCACCTGCGGCTGGACTCGCTGGCCGAGGCCGGCGTGAGCGAGTTCCTGTTCGTCCTCGCCCCGCTGCCGATCGTCGGCGGCACGGGTTCGCCCGTACGCCCGCTGGCCGTCGTGTGACACGCGCCCGGCCGCCTCGCGCCCCCGCCCGACGTCGCTCGGACACGTAGTCTCGCCCGGTGATCGAGATGCCCCTCACCGCCCGGCAGTGGCGTCGCCGGGCGATGATCGCCGCCGCCGTCGCCTTCGCGATTGCCTGCATCGGTGCGCCCGTCAGGCAGGCGGTGACGAGGGCGATCGAGGCGGGGCGGGGCGAGAAGACGCCCGCTGCGGCGGCCGAGGCGTACCTCCTGGCGGTCTTCCAGCCGGCGGAGAACCCCGACATCAACCGGTGCCTGTGCGGCGACAATCGGGACGAGCTGTTTCGGCAGGCGCGCGACCTGCGCAAACAGGTCGAATCACAGGTCACCTTCGGCGTACGGGTCGAGACGACGAACTGGCAGACCGACCCGGACGGCACGGTCTCGGCGATGGTGGACCTCCGGTTCACGGAGGTCGCCCCCTCGGGGAGCGTCACCTTCACCGGCGCCACCCACCGGTGGCGCTTCCACACGACGGAGGAGGGCGGCTTCGGCGGCGGTTGGAAGGTCTGCCGCGTCGACGCGCCGCCGCTGTGCGGCACCTACCTCCGCTGCTGACGACACCACGTCGCGGCGAGCCGAGCGAGCAGGCTGAAGCAGGCGTAGCCGCCGCACCCTCTTCTGCACAGACTCAGGCTTGCCTGGCGTCGGAGCCTCCGACAAGCAGCTCCGTAACCTTGTACAATTTATTGTACGTAACGTTGGGAGGCAGCATGCGGACCGTCCCCTACTCAGAAGTCCGACAGAACCTGGCCAAGATGCTCGATCATGTCGTGGACGACGCCGAGGAAGTGGTGGTGACCCGCTCCGGCCGGGAGGCCGCAGTCATCATCTCGTTGCGGGAGTACGAGTCGTTGAAGGAGACGGCCTACCTGATGGCCAGCCCCGCCAACGCGCGCCGCCTGAACGAAGCCGTCGAGGAGTTGCGCAACGGGGGTGGGGAGACACACGACCTGATCGACCTCGACGCCACTTCAGGTGGGGCCTCGGCCGCGTGAAGGTCCAGTTCGCCGGCCAAGGCTGGGACGACTACCTGACCTGGCAGCGAGATCGCCAGATGCTCAGACGAGTGAACACCTTGATCGAGGACATCCGACGCAACGGCCATGAAGGCATCGGCAAACCGGAGCAGCTTCGCGGCAACTGGGCGGGGTTCTGGTCGAGACGCATCGACCAGGAACACCGCCTCGTGTACCGGATCACGGACGACACGGTGCAGATCGCGCAGTGCCGCTACCACTACGAATGAGCCTTCCCAGCCCCCACCAGCCCTCACCGGCGGTCAGCCCCGGCCTGAAAACCGGGGCTGAGCTGCACCGGAATAGATCATCGTCAAGCGGAGGGTGTGGGATTCGAACCCACGAAGACATCGCTGCCTTACCGGTTTTCAAGACCACGAAGCCCACGGCGCTGACCTGCTGATATGCGAGCCATCACCCACCTTGCGACACGGATACGGCACTGGACCACTCAGACCATGGCCTGACCTGCCAACTCCAAGCCGCCTCCAATGGGCCGCAAGGACCGCGTCCTACCGCTGGCGATTGTCCGTCCGCTTCCGCGGGTGGGCTCGGGGCGCCGCGCAGTTACTGTCAGCGCTGCTGTCAGTAGCACTTCCGTTCATGGTTGGGGAAGGAGGTTAGTGCCGCCTCCGCTACACCTCGTCCTACCAGGACACTCGTACGCCGACTCCCGGCCGAGCACTTGACACTTCCGTACATGTTCCGGATCTTGTCGCGTGATCGGGCTGCTCGCCTTCATGCTCGACGCAGCATGTCGCGCTCGCCTGCTGCTTTGCACTGCACCTCTAGACTACGGCTATGGAATTAGATGTTCTAGCACCATCCCTACTTGCCGGAGCATTTGCCATTATTGGCGGCATTGGCGGCGTGATGATTAGCGGAAGAATTGCACGCAATAACGATCTTCGACGTTGGAAGGCCGAAGATGACCGGCGTTGGCTAGCCGACAGGCGAAAGGTGTTTGCCTCATACATAGTCTTAGTAGAAGCAATGCTTCGCGACATAGACAGGATCGGAGCATTTCTGCCCTACTATGGCGACGAACCTATAAGCGAAGAGGACGAATCGTCCATAGGGGAAGACCTTCATGAGTACATAAGAAAATGGGACGACGAGCTTCAGCCTGCATTGCTGGAAGTGCAGCTGATGGCCGGACCAAGGGTGGCCGACCTGGCAAATCGAGTGTCGGGTGGCTTAATGGAAATTACAACACCAATAGAACTAAGAAATAGCTTCGTGTCTTATTACCCTGGATGGTTTCAGGCTAAAGACCTAGCAAACGTTCTCTACGAGGAAATGCGCACCGAATTGGGGTTACCCAAATCGGGCCTTTCGACTTTCCCTGCCAAGCATGACCCTAATTGGCCCTGGCTTACTGATAGACCAAGCCGAGAATCCTATATACAAAATCATCCCCGGCAACACAAACCAGATCCAGCCAACTCCGACTAACCGCCAGATTGCGCGTTCAGCATCCTCTGCCGCCGACCCGGCCCTCTGTAAGCGCGCCACCAGAGGCGTAGTATCACGACCGCCTCCGGCTCCGCAGACCGCAGAGGGAACGGCCTACTTTGGCACGAATTGCGCCGATCGCTCCCATGGCATGGGGGCCACGGCACAGCGACGGCAAGTGTCCTGATGTCGGCACGCCGCCGCGTTGCACGCCATTCGCCCGTGCGGGCGCTATCGTAGCTCCCCAGAATGATAGGCGAAGGTGAACGCACTCTACGAAGGGAAGCAGTGTCGATGGTGGATGCAGCACTAGTCGGACTGGCTACCGCCGGCGGAACGGCCTTAATCGGCGCTGTAGCCGAGGACACTTGGCAACTTGCGAAGAATGGATTTGGCCGACTTTTCGGGCGCGGCGATCAAGCCCAAATGGCGACCACTGAGGAACGCCTCGAACGCACTAGGGTCGCCATTGAGTCGGCCGGGTCCGATGCAGAGCGAGTGAAGGCGGAGCAGCATATCGCCTGGAGAGCCCGACTTGAGGACTTTTTGGCGGAGAATCCTGGGGCCGCCGAAGAACTTCAGAGCCTAATCGGCCAGATCAACGCGGGCGGAAGTTCGCGTTCGACCGGATATGTTACCCAGAATGCCGCAGCTTTCGACAACGCCCAGCAGGTGATTCAAGGACACGGTCACCAGTCGAACGTTTTCGGCGCAGGGCAGAGTGATGGCGGCAGGTAACGGTGACGTCGGATTCGGCCGCCACCTCACTGATGTTTCTCAAACCGCCTGGGCGTCAGGTCACGCCAACAGCAGCGTTCAAGGCTCGGGGCAACAGGTAAACGTATACGTGAGCGTGCCACCTACGTCGGCAGCCTCTCAAGCCGACCTTAAAGAGGAGGTAAAAGAAGAATCGGAGAATACATTGCGGGAGGAGCACGATGCCGTACTCGGCATCCTTGTCGGAGCTCTGAATAACCACAAAGAGCCGATGAGTGAAGGGATCTGGCTAACTCTAAATGTGCGCGGATCCCTAATATCGGGCGAGCTTATACCTCACTGGCAGTGGTTCGCCGAGCAGGCGGAACAGCAGGGCGAACGCTCGTTTGTAAGCTTCTTCGCCGACGCCGTAAGGAAGGCACACAACGAGGAATTAGAGCTTCTAGCAAAGAACGATGAAGATCTGACCAAAGAAGAACGAGCACGCCTGCGGCAACCATCCACTCACATCCATCTCAGGGACGCTCGAAACTTTCTTCCCGATCCCGTACCAGCGAACGGATACTACTGGCGGGGTCGGATAGACGAAGTTTCGGGATGGGCTTTCGGTCAAATGAGCAGAAGCTCGTAACTCGATGGTTTCTGGGATCAACCGCAAGTCCCTTCGATCAGGACGTCGGCTATCTCGCCCATGCTCGTGACCACCACGTCCGCCCCAGCGGCCCGGAACGTCTCGGCCTTGGTCGGCCGATTCGCGTAGCCGATCACCCACACTCCGGCCGCCCTCGCCCCGTCGATGTCCGAGAGCGAGTCGCCGACCAGCACGCACCGGCTCGGCGGCTCGCCGACGGCGCGCACGGCTTGCAGGATCGGTTCCGGGTTGGGCTTCATGCGGTCGGGGTCGGCGTACGCCCGACCAACCACCGGCGAGACGTGCATGGCGAGCCGGTGCGCTGCCAAGTAGGCGGCCACCGCGCCAGCGGAGTTGTTGCTGACCACCGCCACCGGCATCCCGGCCTGCCTAGCCGCCACGATGACCTCACGGCCGTACGGCGTGGGTTCGGCAGTCTCAACGGCCCGGCGCTCGGCTACGCAGAGCGCGTCCTCTACCGCCCGCGTGACGCCCTGGTCGCCGGCCGCGCCGGTACGGCGGAGCACCTCAAGCGGGTCCGGCTCGCTAGCAAGATCCGGCGGCACTTCGGCCCCGTGCCGCCGCAGCACGTCAACCAGCTCGACGGCCACCTGCGGCGCCGGATAGCCAGCGAAGATGCTGCACACCGGCCCGTCGAAATCGAGCAGCACCGCGCCGACTCCGGCGAGCAGTCGACCGAGGTCGGCGTTCATCCGTCGTACCGGTAGGCGATGGTCGACCACACCGAGTCGAACCACTGGCGGGACGCCTCCACGAACTGCGTGCCGTGCGAAGCGTCGTCATCGGTCACCGCGTAGTGGAACAGCGGCACGTCTTTGCCCATCAAGTCGTAGATCGCCATTGGCTCGCCCTTGATCGAAACGGTGCGCTCCACGACCGGATAGAAGCCGTAGAAAACCTCTTCACCGTTCAGGACGTAGAGCTTGAACAGCGGGGACGCCCGGTGCATTCGCACCTCAACCGTGGCCGACCGGATGAGGCCGAGGTCGCCCAGCTCGGTGACCTGATCGATGATGCCGTCCGCTGCCCGGCGTGTGATCCGCTCTGCGCGTTCGCGTACGGCCTGGTCGTCGGCCTGTGTCTCGGCCCGTGCGGGCAGCGCCATCGGCACGGTCATGTCGGAGATCAGGACTCGCACGGCGATCGTTTCCGGCGCGAGCCGGCCGACGCGCACCTTGTCGAGCGCTTCGGCGACCGCGTCTCGCAACGTCTCGCCTGAGAACCCCGCGAAGTCGATGGTGACGTGGGGCCGGTCAAACGCGGCTTCGATATGCGGACGCAGCTCGACGGCTCGCTGTGTCTGCGCCCGGACGAACGCGCCGCTGCCCTGCCGGGACACAATCAGCCGCTCTGCCCGAAGCAGCTCCAAGGCTCGCTTGACGGTCTCTCGCGCGACGCCGTAGCGGGCGGCTAGCTCGGGCTGTGACGGCAGCTTGTCACCGGGGGCGAGCCGCCGCGTGAGGATGGCCGCTCGCAGCTTGTTCGCAATTTGCTGCGACGCCTGTTTCGGGTCATCGGGATCTAGCTCACCCAGGAAGTCAAGGTTCTCGCTCACCCACCCACGGTAGCTCTGACTAGCCAAGTTAGGGAAGTTGCTCGCGCCCTCTTGACCTGACTAGCCAAGCCGCCCTACGGTCATCACGTCGCACCTGGCTAGCCAGGAACGACAAGCCAGGCGGAAGCCGGGGAAGGTGGCGCTTTTGCGCTGCGCGCCCACGGACCGGTCGTGTGGTCGTCCATTGAGAACTTCACAGCAGAAGCGCCGCGTAGATCCGTCTGCGGCATCCCCGCCTTGAGCCACACGGTGGTCGACCCCGGTAGGTCCCGGGCGAGCGGGGCGAGTGGGCCGGATCTTGGCACGCGGTTCTGCTTCTGCCTTCTGTTTCTGCCCGTCCCGGGGTCCGGCCGGTCTGGTCGCGCCCCGGGACGTTCCCCACTTCATCGACCTTCCCGGAGGTTCCCGTGAGGAAGCACCTCGCCCCGATCACCGCCGAGCCGACCGCAGCCGACCTGGCCGCGATCGACATGGAGTGGCCGCTGATCGCGGCCGAGCTGGACGTGCTCGACGCCGAAATCACCCTGATCTACGCCGAGGACCACGGCGGCCCCACGCCGCTGGACTGGCGGCGGCTGCGCCGGGCCGAGGCCCGTGTCACCCGCGCCGCCGCCGAGCTGGCCGCCGGCACCCTCGCCGGCCCGCACCGCGCGGCCTGATGTCACGCATCCGCGCCGCCTTCCACGACCCGGAGGGCACGCGGTACGGCATCCCGACCTACTGGTGGCGCGGTGCCCCCGCCGGCTACGCCACCCGCCGCCAACTGACCGCCGCCGGCCTACGGCCCGGTGGTCAGCCGATCGCCGCCCAGGTTCTCTGGCGCGGTGTTGGCGGTACCCGCGCCGCCTACCTCTACCGGGTCGACCTGGCCCGACCCAAGCGCACCGCCACCCCCGCCCAACTCCGGGCGGTCCGCGCCGCGCTCACCGCCCGCCGCACCTGCCGCATCTGCCGGCAGGTGCGGCCGTACTACATCCCGCGCTCGCTCGGCGAGTGCCTCGAATGCGCCCACCCCATGGAGGCCGCCGCATGATCCCCCGCACCTACACCCACCCGAGCGTTCTCGACGGCATCGCCGCCGGAGCCGCGTGGGTCGACCCGACCATGGACCCCACCGCCATCGACTGGACCGCCCGCCGGGCCGCCGCCGCGCTCCCGTTCCCGCTGGTCAACGGACGGCCGGTCAACCCGTACGCGCCGACCGGCATCCGCTACGGCCGCAACCAGCTCGGCCACTGGGGCGAGCAGGTCTGCGCCGACACCCTGGTGTCGCTCTGGGACGAGAACCGGCACCGCTGGATTCTGATGGTGGAGCGCGGCGACGGCCACGGCTGGGCGCTGCCCGGAGGCAAGGTCGACCCCGGCGAGACGCCGGCCGACGCCGCCGTGCGAGAGCTGGCCGAGGAAACCGGCCTGACCCTTCCCGATGCCCGGTGGGAGCTGTCGGCCCCGCGCTACGTGCCCGACCCCCGCGCCTCGGACGAGGCATGGATGGTCACCGTCCTGGCCCGCACCTGGATCGGCCACCACCGCCGCGACGACTTCCCGCCGGTCACCGGCGCCGACGACGCCCGCCGGGCGTTGTGGCTGCCCGCCGACGACTACGACGTGCTCGCCGACCACCTGGCCGACGCCTACGACGGCCAGGTGTTCCCCGCCCACCGTGACCTGCTCGCCGACAACCTGGACGAGGTGACCCGATGACCGCTCCCACCATCAATGGCACCCGCTACCCGCAGCCCATCGACGAGCTGGTGCCCCGCGCGCTGGCATGGGCGAAGCAGGAGCGCAAGATTCCGTCTCGTAACGCCCTGATGCGGCAGTACCGCATCGGCGCGCCGAAGGCCGACGCGGTGCGGGCCGAGGTGGTCCGGCTGCTCGCCGGCACCGACCTGGCCGAGAAGGACGCCACCCCCGCGCCGGACCTGACCGGCATTACGGGTCCCGCGATGATTCAGGCGGCCATCGACATCGCCGACGAGCGTGGCGAGGTTCCCACCGCCGCCGAATACGCGGCCGTGTTCGGACTCGCGATGGACCGGGCGAGCGCGCTGGCCGAACTGGTGTCCTTGGCTCCCAGGTTCCGCGCGAGCACCCCGCCGGTCGACACCGACGAGCCGACCCGAAACCCGTTGGACTACGCCGAGCCGATCGGCCCGGACCCGGCACCGGAACCGGCCGAGGCGACGGAGCGAGCCGAGACGCTGCGCGCGGCGATGATCGCCCGGGGCGCGCTGCTGCCGCCCGCCGGCACGTCGTGGACGGACCCGGGCGTACCCGAGTCCGTGCCGGTCGCCGAGTCGGCCCCGCCCCCCGCACCGGCGGCCCCCGTCGCTGAGGCGGCCGAGCAGGTCACGGTGGTCGGTCACCCGGACGCGCCCACCCCGCCGAATCCGGTCCGACCGGCGGTGGTGTGGCCGGTGGTGCTGCTGGCGCTGCCCGCGTTCGTGGCGATCTGGTCCGGGTGGGTTGGACTCGGCGGACTCACCGGGTTCGGCGTGGTGCACCCGCTGCCCGGCATCGCGGACGGGTTCAGCCTGAACACCGCGATCACCCTGCCGATCGGTGTCGAGACGTACGGCGCGTATGCCCTGTACGTGTGGCTGTCCGGGCGGGTGCCGGACGCGGCGCGACGGTTCGCCAAGTGGTCGGCCCTCGGTTCCCTGGCGGTGGGCGCGCTCGGGCAGGTCGCCTATCACCTGCTCGTCGCGGCCGGCGTCACCTCGGCCCCGTTGTGGATCACCACCGCCGTGGCGTGCCTTCCGGTCGCGGTGCTCGGCATGGGTGCCGCCCTTGCCCACCTCGTACGCACCCACGACTAGCTACGCCCGGCGGCACGGCCCCTGGCCTGGAAACCGATGCCGTGCCGCCGGCCCTCACCCCTCAGCCGATCGACCTCGGGAGAGACCACCCATGTTCGCAGACCCCACCGGCCGCCACGCCGCCACGTTCGCGGCCGTGTACGTCGCCCTCTACGTCGCCCATCAGGTGGGCGATCACTGGGTGCAGAGCCAGCACCAGGCCGACTGCAAGGGCGAACCGGGCTGGCCGGGCCGTATCGCCTGTGCCGCTCACATCGCCACCTACACCCTCACCGCCCTGCTGTCCCTGGTCGTCCTGGTCGCCGGTACCGGCCTGCGGCTGGACCCGTGGGGCGTGGCGGTCGGGCTGACGATCTCGGCGGTCAGTCACTACGTCGCCGACCGGCGCACCCCGCTCAAGCGCATCGCCGCCGCTCTCGGCTCGGCGCGCTTCTACGCCCTCGGCGCACCTCGCCCCGGCCGCGACGACAACCCGTCGCTTGGAACCGGCGCCTACGCCCTGGACCAGTCCTGGCACATCGGCTGGCTGTTCATCGCCGCCCTGTTCTGCGCCGCCTAACCCACCCCCACACGAAGGAGAACCCCTGATGGCAAGCATCTCGATCGGCTCCACCGGCGGGCGCATCACCACCGGCAACTCGCAGTTGTGGTGCCCGGCCTGCGGCAACGAAAGCAACTGGCGCGACATCACTGCCGACAACCAGCGCACGCACGCGACCTGCGGCGACTGCGGCAACCGCGTCTCCGTCAAGAGCTGACCGCTCCCGTCGTCACCGGCTCATCACCCGGTGACGCGCGGAAGCCGCCAGATCCCCTGGACGGCCAGACCGAAGGAGCACCACCGCTATGGGTAACCGCAACGTCGCCTCCGGTACCGACCGCGTTGACGTGCAGGTCGGTCACGTCGCTGGCCGCCGCGACACCGGCAAGACCCCGAAGGACACCAGCACCGCCGACACCACGGCGGGCCGGACCGAGAACGTCCGCACCGGCAACGCCCGCGTTGGCCGGCAGGTCGACGAGATCACCGGCAGCCTGCACATCCGGCTCTGACCCGGCCCGGCGGCACGGCCCCTGGCCTCGACAACCCGTGCCGTGCCGCCGGCCCTCAACCCCCGACCCGAGTACGGATCAGATGGAGGAACCCCCATCATGACTGCCCCCCACGATGACGACCGTTTCGACTGGCAGGCCGCCGAAGCCGACATCACCGCCGGCCCGGATGCGGAGGTGGTCGACCTGGACGCCGCCCGCGCCGCCCGCACCCCCGACCCCGACGACGACGGCGGGCCGGTGCTGGTGGACTCGCCCGCCGCGCAGAAGGCCCCGCGGTTCACCCTGTCGGGCGCGCGGGCCGGTCAGCGTCGGCCGATCCTGCCCGCCTGGGTGCGGTCGCTCGATGAGTTGCGCGACGTGATGCGGTGGACGGTGGGACACCTGCTACACAGCACCGTCTACCACGCCACCCGCCTGCCGAAGTACGGCGGCAAGCTGCTGCTGCGCGCCCCCGCCGGAGCCGCCCGGGTCGCCAGTGGCGCTACCCGGTGGCTGTTCGACTGGGAAGGCGAGCAGTTGCGGCAGTCGACCTCCCAAACCAAGGATGGAGAGCTGTATCTAAAGCTGTCGCGTCAGCGTGACCGGCGGGTGCGGTGGCGCGGCATCGTCGCCACCTTCACCCTCGCCGTCACCCTCGCCGGTGGCGTTGCGGTGGCGTTCGCGCCGCCGTGGTCGCGGTGGGCAGTCCTCGCGATGCTGGTCACCTTGTGTGGGATGCTCGGGCAGCCGGCCGACAAGCCGCTACTCGACACCGCCGTGGTCATCCCCCGCGTCGCCCGACTCACCTCCGATGTGGTGGTGCGCGCCCTGGCCGTGCTCGGCATCTCCGGCATCACCCAAGCCATCGCCAAGCAGGGACAACGCGCCATCGCCTTTACGGCCCCGATCGTGCGTGACGGGCCGGGGTGGCGGGCCGACATCGACCTGCCGCCCGGCGTCACGGCCGGCGACGTGATCGAGCGCCGCGACCGGCTCGCCGCCGGCCTCACCCGCCCGCTGGGCTGCGTCTGGCCCGAGGGACAGCCGGAGGTGCACCCGGGCCGGCTGCTGCTGTGGGTGGGCGATCAGGACATGGCCGCCACCCCGCCGAAGCCATGGCCGCTGCTCAAGGCGTCCGGCGGGTTCGACCTGGGCCGTCCGGTGCCGTTCGGCACCGACCCACGCGGCCGGGTCATCTCCTTCGAGCTGCCCTACACGAACGTGCTGATCGGGTCGATTCCCGGCTACGGCAAGACGGCCGCCACGCAGGTGCCGATGCTCGCCGCCGCCCTCGACCCGTACGCGGAACTGTGGTGCTTCGACTTCAAGGGCACCGGCGGCCTCGACCCCCTGGAGAAGGTGTCGGCCCGCTACGCCTCCGGGCAGGACGACGACACCGCCGAAGAGGGCCTGATGGCGTTGCGGGAGCTGCGCAAGGAGTGCCAGCGCCGCGCCGCCGTCATCAAGGGCCTGCCCAAGGCGGTATGCCCGGACAACAAGGTCACCCCCGAACTTGCCCGCCGCAAGAAGTTGGGCCTTCACTGGCTGGTCGTCGCCCTAGACGAGGTGCAAGAGCTGTTCTCGCACCCGGAGTTCGGCAAGGAAGCCGGCGAACTGGCCGAGAAAATCATCAAGCTCGGTCGCGCCCTGGGCATCATCCTGGTCCTGGCCACGCAGCGGCCGGACGCCAAGAGCCTGCCTACCGGGGTCAGCGCGAACGCTGGTACGCGGTTCTGCCTGCGGGTCATGGGTCAGATCGAGAACGACATGATCCTGGGCACCTCGGCGTACAAGAACGGCATCCGGGCGACCATGTTCGCCAAGAAAGACAAGGGCGTCGGCTACCTCGTCGGCGCCGCCGACGACGCGCAGATCGTGCGCACCTTCTACGTCGACGGCCCCACCGCCGAGAAGATCACCGACCGGGCACGCGCCCTGCGAGAGGCTGCCGGCACCCTTACCGGCCACGCCATCGGGCAGACCACGGCCGCCCCGGCGGCCCGCCGGGACACGCTCTTGGACGACATCCTCACCGTCGTTCCGGCGACCGAGGCGAAGGTGTGGGCCGAGACGCTCACCGAGCGGCTAGCCGACCTGAACGCCGAGGCGTACGGGGACCTGACCCGCGATCAGCTCACGGCAGCGCTCAAGCCGTACGGCATCACCACGGGGCAGGTGTGGGGCACCGACCCGACGACCGGCAAGGGCGCGAACCGGCGCGGCATCGAACGCGCCCACATCGCCGATGCGGTCGCGGAGCGTCACAAGCGGCGAGGCGACAAAGCCGCCTAACCCGGACAGCGTGTGGTCGCTAGGTCTAGCGGCACCCCCCGCTAGACCTAGCACCCCCGCTAGCAACCAATCCCAACCCTGGCCAGCGCCCTAACTCCTAGCGGCGTCAGCCTTCCGCACCCTCAAACCGGCTCGTGGAGGCGTTTCGTGACCACCATTGCCCTGCTCGCTAGCCTCACGGCCCTCGGTTACGCACTGTGCTACCTGGCCGTGTGCTTCACCTCGCCCTGGGGACGCTGCCGCCGCTGCCACGGTGCCCGCTCACACCGCACCGCCATCGGCACCCGCCGCGACTGCCGCCGCTGCGACGGCACCGGCATCCGCGTACGCGTCGGCCGCCGCCTCATCGACTACATCCGCACCGAGTACCGGGCAGGCCACCAATGACCGCCCGCCGAGCCGGCCGCGCCGGGCACACCGACTGGTGCGGCCGAGACCACCGCTGCGGCCTCGGCGAGCACCGCTCCGACGAAATCGTGGTCGACGTTGCCGGCCACGCCCGCGCCGTCCTCGTCAGGGTGCGTACCGCCACCGGCCGCGAACACGCCGAGGTGCGCGTCAGGGTCGCCCTCGCCCCCGGCGAGCTGGCTGCCCGCCGCCAGTTGGTGGGGCTGCTCGGCGACGTGCGCCAGGCCGTGACCCGCGCCGCCATCGCGGCCCGGCCCCGGCCGAGGCGGGCCGAGCGGTGACCGGCGGGCGGTGCGGCCACTGGATCGGCACCGCCGGCCGCTACTGCCACACCACCGAGGCTCTACGGCCCTACCTGCAAGGTCTGCGCTGTCCCGCCCACACGCCCTCGGCGTTGGCCGGGCGGCCCGAGCCCCCGTCGACACCACTGCACACCCCGACCCCACCGGAAGGGAGCACCATGCCTGACGCTGACCTGCTCGCCGCCGCGCTCGCGCACGCCGCACGCGGCTGGCACGTCTTCCCGCTACGCCCCGACGACAAGCGGCCCGCGTTCCCCGACCACGCGGCCGACGGCTGCACCGGCCGGGACCCGCGCTGCCGCGCCGCTGGCCGTCACCTCGGATGGGAACCCCGCGCCACCACCGACCCCGACCGCATCCGGCGAGCGTGGTCGACCCGCCCCTACGGCGTCGGCATCGCGTGCGGGCCGTCCCGTCTCGTCGTGGTCGACCTGGACGTGCCCAAGGGCAACGCGACCGGCGGCCCGACCGGGCTGGACACCCTCGCCGAGCTGGCCGCCGCGCACGCCACCGGCATCGACGCCACCTACACCGTGACCACCGGGCGCGGCGGCACCCACCTCTACTACCGGCACTCCGACCACGGGCCGGCGCTGCGCAACACCGCCGGCACCCTCGGCCCGATGGTCGACACCCGCGCGCACGGCGGCTACGTCGTCGCCGCCGGCTCGACGGTCGCCGGCCGCCCGTACGTGGTCGACCTGGACACCGACCCGGCCCCGCTGCCCGCGTGGCTCGCCGAGCTGCTCGCCCCGGCCCCGCTGCCGCCGCAGCGCCCGGTGGTGGTCGACCTGCCCACCGACCGGACCGAGGCGTACGTGCGGGCCGCGATCAACCGAGAGGCCGAGCGGGTGACCACCGCGCCGGACGGAGAGCGCAATCGGTCGCTCTACATCGCCGCCGTAGCGCTCGGCCAACTTGCGGCCGGTGGCGCGCTCGCCGAGGACGACGCCCGAGCAGTGCTGGAACAGGCCGCAGCGCGTGCCGGGCTGGGCCACGTCGAGACGGCACGCACCATCCGATCCGGGCTAGCTGCTGGCTCCCACCGTCCCCGAAAGGTGGCCGCATGACCGCCGCCCGTCTGCACCTCGTCACCGACCCCGCCGGCACCACCGGCGAGCCGACCGCGGGCGGTCCGCTGTGGGATGTTCCAGTGCCTTTGACCGGCCCGAACACCGCGCCGCCGCCGTTCCCGGTCGACGTGTTTCCCCGCTGGCTCGGCGACATGGTGACCGGCGTTGCCCGGTTCACCCAGACCGATCCGGCCATGGCCGGCACCCTCGCCGTGGCGGTGCTGTCCGCATGTGCGGGTGGCCGCCTGGAGGTGGAGCCGGTCGCCGGGTGGCGGGAGCCGGTGAACATCTTCGCCGCCGTCATCGCCGGCCCCGGCGAGCGCAAGTCGCCCGTTCACCGGGCGATGACCGCGCCGCTGTTCGCGGCACAGTCGACGCTGGCCGAGGCGATGCGCCCGAGGATCGCCGAGGCCGCCGCGCTGCGCGACATCGCCGACCGGCAGGCCGAGCAAGCCAAAGCGACAGCGGCCAAGGCCAGCGACCCGCACAAGCGCGATGAGGCATCGGCCGAGGCGGTAGCCGCCGCCATCGCGGCCGAGGCGATCACCGTTCCCGGCCTGCCGAAACTGATCGTGGACGACGCCACCCCGGAAGCCCTCATCGGGCTGATGGCCGCCAACGGCGGGCGTATGGCGATCATCAGCGATGAGGGCGGCATCTTCGACACCCTCGCCGGCCGCTACTCCGGTGCCCCCAACCTGGACCCCTACCTCAAGGGGCACGCGGGGCAGCCGATGAGCAACGAGCGGCAGACCCGCGAGGGTGCCTCGGTCGAGAAACCCGCGTTGACCGTGTGCGTGATGGCGCAACCGACCGTGCTGCGCAAGTTCGGGGGCAACGCCGACCTCGCCGGACGAGGGCTACCCGCCCGGTTCCTGTTCGCCTTGCCCCGGTCGCTGGCCGGGTATCGGGCGGTCGACACCGAGCCGGTGCCCGAGCAGGTGACCGCCGGCTACGCCCACCGCGTTCACGACCTGGCCGCCACCCTCGCCGAGTGGACCGACCCGGCGGTGGTCACCCTCACCGAGAACGCCGGCCGCGTGCGGCGGGCCGCCGCCGAGCAGGTAGAGGCCGAGCTGCGGCCCGGCGGCAGCCTCTATGACATGCGCGAGTGGGGCAACAAGCTGTCCGGCGCAACGCTGCGGCTGGCCGGGCTGCTGCACGTCGCGCACCACCCCGCCGACGCCTGGCGGCGGCCGGTCGACGCCGACCGCATGGCCGACGCCGTGAGACTGGCCGAGTTCTTCGCCGCGCACTACCGGGCCGCGCTCACCGCGATCGGCACGGACACCGCGATGGAGAACGCCCGCTACGTGCTCGGCGTGCTCACCGCCAAGGGCATGGCTACGTTCACCCGCCGGGAACTGCACCGCCGCGTCTCCCGACGCCTCCCAAAGTCCGAGGAGGTGTCGGCGGTGCTCGCCGAGCTGGCCGCCCTCGGCTGGGTTCGCCACGGCCCGGATGGCCGCTACGAACTGCACCCCCGCGCCGTGGCGGAGGTGCCCGGAAGCGTTGACACGCTGACACCCGCCCTCGACGGCGACGTTTCCGCAGGTCAGGACACCCGCGAGGGTGTCAACGGGCCGCGTTGACAGCCGTTGACAGGCGTTGACACTCCGCACGCCGGCCCGCCCGGTGTCAACGGGTGTCAACGCCTGTCAACGGGGGGCGTTGACACCCCGACACCGGCTCTCACCTGCGGAAACGTCCGCGTGTCGGCCGATTGTCAACGTGTCAACGCTTCCCGGCCCCCTCGCGGACGCTCGCCGGTGCCGCCGGGCGGCCCGCCGGCACCCCGGAAACGGCCCGCTGAGAGCCACGGAGACGGTTCGGCCCTATGCCTTACCCCGGCCTGCGCCGGATCTTGCGTCTACGGCGCTCTCAGTGGGCCGCTCTACGCCGTTCTGCGGCGATGCCTCCCTATACCTCCATAAGTGACCCGCGCCGACCGGAAGGCCCTCACCGTGCGAATCAGGCTGCATGGCACACCCGCTGAAACAGCCGCCGCGCTCGCCGCCATCGGCCAAGTGCTGCACATCCACACCGTTTCCCGGCCCTACCCCGACCGCCGATCCCCGATGTTCCAGCGCATCTACGTCGACGCCACTCCGAGGGAGGACACCCGCCGATGACCACCCGCCGCACCCCGACCGGGAACCTGCTCACCCTCGCCGAGGTCCTGGACGAACTCCGCGTGCCCCGGTCGACCTTCTTCCGCTGGAAGGCCACCGGCCGCGCGCCCCGAACCATCAAGTACCCCAACGGCAGCCTGTACGTCCGCCGCCGCGACCTGGACGCCTGGCTTACCGACCACGAGGAAGAGGCAGCCGCTTGAGTAGCTACAACGTACGAATCCACGCGATCCTGACCAACGAGCTGTCCGGCAAGACGAAGTCGTACACGGTTCGGTGGAAGGTCGCCGGCAAGCCGTTCCGGAAGACGTTCGCCACCCGCGCATTGGCCGAGAGCTACCGCTCGAAACTGGTCGTGGCGCAGCGCGAGGGAACGGCGTTCGATGAGAAGAACGGGCTACCCGAACCGATGGCCCGAGAACTGAACAGCCGAAATTGGTACGACCTGGCCGTTGCTTTCGTGGACATGAAGTGGCCACGCGCCGCAGCGACCCAACGCAAGAGCATCGCTGACGCGCTTACCACGGTCACGCCCGCACTGCTCGCCACGTCGCGCGGAGCACCGAGCAACGCGGAGATCCGTCACGCTCTCTACGCGTGGACCTTCAACAAGTTGCAGCGCGACCGTGACGGCGGCGTGCCACCGGAGAAGATCGGTCCGGTTGTCCGATGGCTCAGCGCGAACACACTGCCGCTAACCGAGGTAGCGAATCCGGCCACCATCCGGAAGGCGCTTGACCTGCTAACGACCCGGATTGACGGTCGGCCGGCCGCAGCAAATACCGTCGCCAGGAAGCGCGCGGTGTTCTACAGCGCCTTGAAGTACGCCGTAGAACTGCGCTATCTCGACGCCCACCCGATGGACTTCATCCAGTGGCGCGCGCCGAAGAACACCGATCAGGTCGACCGAAAGGTGGTGGTGAACCCTAAGCAAGCCTGCGCACTGCTAACGGCGGTACGGGAACGCGATCCACACCTGGAAGGCTTCTTCGCCTGCATGTACTTCGCCGCTCTCCGGCCGTCTGAGGTGATCCACCTACGTGCCGACGAATGCGAGCTGCCCGAGAAAGGGTGGGGGTGGCTACACCTCAGCGGCTCTACGCAGCAGGTCGGCGAGGATTGGAGCGACACCGGCCAATCGCTGGAAGACCGGGAATTGAAGCACCGAGCCAAGAAGGCAACGCGCGACGTGCCAGCCTGCCCGGAGTTGGTCCGCATCCTGCGGCGCCACCTACGCGAGCACTGCCGCGATGCCAACGGCCGGATGTTCAATGCCGCTGGCGCTCGGCCGGCCCCGGTGTCGAAAAGCACCTACCTGCGTGCCTGGCGGCAAGCGCGGGAGGCGGCGTTGACGCCGGTTCAGCAGCGCTCACCCCTGGCGCATCGGCCGTACGACCTGCGGCACGCCGCCGTGTCGCTCTGGCTCAACGCCGGGGTGCCAGCTACCCAGGTTGCCCAGTGGGCCGGACACAGCGTGCACGTGCTGCTCAGGGTCTACGCCTCATGCATCGACGGACAGGACGAGGCCGCGCGGAAGCGGATTGAGGGAGCGTTGGGCACCGAACAGCCGGAAGCGGCCGAGGGAGAGCCGAGGAACGCCGACACGTAAACGACACGACCAGTGAGACACGACTGTCCCGAGCGGGACGAAGTGAGACCGACTCACCGCACATAGACACGCCCCCTGACCCGCGTTTGCGCTGGTCAGGGGGCGTTTTTGCTGTCCAGGGGAGCGGAGGGTGTGGGATTCGAACCCACGAAGACATCGCTGCCTTACCGGTTTTCAAGACCAGCGCCATCGGCCACTAGGCGAACCCTCCCGGGCCGCGCGCCCAAGGGTGCGCGACGTGCCTAGTCTGCCACGGACCCGCTGCGCGCGAGCGGGCACCGCACCCGCGCTGGCATGATCGACGGCGTGTGGGAGAACCCGTCGGTGGTGCTGATCAGCGGAATCATGGCCGCCGGAAAGTCCACTGTGGCCGAGGCACTGGCCCGGCGGCTGCCCCGCGCGGTGCACCTGCGCGGCGACGTCTTCCGGCGGATGGTGGTCAGCGGCCGGGAGGAGATGACCGCCGAGCCGTCGGCGGAGGCCTGGCGGCAGCTGCGGCTGCGCTACGACCTCGCGGCGTCGGCGGCGGACCGGTACGCCGCCGCCGGCTTCACCGTGCTGCTCCAGGACGTGATCCTCGGCGCGGAGCTGCCGGCGATGGTCGACCGGATCCGCCACCGGCCGCTGGCGGTCGTGGTGCTCGCGCCGAGCCCCGAGGCCGTCGCCGCCCGCGAACAGGCGCGCGAGAAGAAGGGGTACGGGGACTGGCCGGTCGCCGACCTGGACGCGGACTTCCGGGCACAGACGCCCCGGATCGGGCTCTGGCTGGACACGTCGGCGCTGACCCCGGCGCGGACGGTGGACGAGATCCTGGCCCGGGCGTGGACCGACGGGCGGGTGGGGTAGACACGGAACATGCGCGCGATGACTGTCCCGGAGCCCGGCGGACCCGACGCACTGGTCTGGAGCGAGGTGCCCGATCCCGAGCCCGGCCCGGGCGAGGTGGTCGTCGACGTGCGTGCCAGCGCCGTCAACCGGGCCGACCTGCTGCAACGGCGGGGACACTACCCGCCGCCGCCGGGCGCGCCCGCGTACCCCGGGCTGGAGTGCTCCGGGGTGATCAGCGCGATCGGGCCCGACGTGGCCGGCTGGGAGGTGGGCCGAGAGGTCTGCGCGCTGCTGGCCGGCGGCGGCTACGCGGAGCGGGTCGCGGTGCCGGCCGGGCAGCTCCTGCCGGTGCCGGCCGGCGTCGACCTGGTCGACGCTGCGGCGCTGCCCGAGGTCGCCTGCACGGTCTGGTCGAACGTGGTGCGGGTGGGCCGGCTCGGCAGGGGCGAGACGCTGCTGCTGCACGGTGGCGGCAGCGGCATCGGCACCTTCGCGATTCAGCTCGGGGCCACGCTCGGTGCCACGGTGGTGGTCACCGCCCGCGCCGCCAAGCACGAGCGGCTGCGTGAGCTGGGGGCGGCGCACACGATCGACTACCGGGAGCAGGACTTCGTCGAGGAGGTCCGGCGGGTCACCGGCGGCCGGGGCGCCGACGTCATCCTCGACATCATGGGCGCCGCCTACCTGCCCCGGAACGTGGCGGCGCTGGCCACGGGCGGCCGGCTGGTGGTGATCGGCATGCAGGGTGGCCGCAAGGGCGAGCTGGACCTCGGGGCGCTGCTGGCCAAGCGGGGCACGATCGCGGCCACCGCGCTGCGGTCCCGGCCGCTGGAGGAGAAGGCGGAGATCGTACGCGGCGTACGCGAGCAGGTGTGGCCGCTGGTCGAGTCGGGCGCGGTCCGGCCGGTCGTGGACCGGCGGGTGCCGATGACGGAGGCGGCGGAGGCGCACCGCCTGGTCGAGTCGAACGACCACGTCGGCAAGGTGCTGCTGACGACCGGCTGACGCGCGGTCCGCCCCGGCGGTCAGGGCGTCGGCGTCGGGTCCGCGACCTCGCGGGGGAGCACCAGGCGGGCGCCGGGGCCCTCGCCGGCGAGCGAGTCGCCGGGGTTGTTGAGCGTGCAGCGTTGCAGGGACAGGCAGCCGCAGCCGATGCAGCCGTCGAGGTCGTCGCGGAGCTTCGTCATCAGCCGGATCTTCTCGTTGAGCCGCTCCCGCCAGGTCGCGGAGAGCCGCGCCCAGTCCTCCGCGCTCGGCGTGCGGGACGCAGGCAGGGAGTCGAGCGCCTCCCGGATCTCCTCCAGCGAGATGCCGACCTGCTGGGAGATCCGGACGAACGCCACCCGGCGCAGCTCGGTGCGGGCGTAGCGGCGCTGGTTGCCGCCCGTCCGCTCCGCCCGGATCAGCCCGAGCCGCTCGTAGTAGCGCAGCGCCGAGGGCGCGACGCCGCTGCGGACGGAGAGCTGGCCGATGGTCAGAGACTCGTGCATCACGTCGCCTTGAGTTGAAGTGGACTTCAACTTGCAGGCTAGCGGCATGACCACGACCACCGCCAGCGCGGGTCCGGCCCCGACCGCCGCGCCACCCCGTGACCCCACCGCCGCGCCACCCCGCCACCCGGGCGCCCCGCCGCTGCCGGGACCCGTCGCGCCGCTGTACGAGCGGGTGCGCGCGGGCCGGGAGTTCAGCCCGAACGTCCGCTCCACCGTCGACGTGCTCTGGGTGCTCTACGACCGGGTCCTCCGGGTCACCCCGGAGACCGTGGACGATCCCGCGCGGGACCGGTTCCTGCTCTCCAAGGGCCACGCCGTGTCCGGCTACTACGCCGTACTCGCCGCGAGGGGGTTCGTTCCCGCCGACTGGCTCGACGACCAGGGCGGGCCCGCCAGCCGGCTCGGCGACCACCCCGACCGGGTGCTGGTGCCCGGGGTGGAGATCGGCTCCGGCTCGCTGGGCCACGGGCTCGGGCTCGGCGTGGGCACCGCGCTCGGGCTGCGCGCCCAGGGCCTGCTGACGCCCCGGGTGCACGTGCTGCTCGGCGACGCGGAACTGGACGAGGGCTCCAACCACGAGGCGATCGCGTACGCGGGGGCGACCCGGCTGGGCAGCCTCACCGCGATCGTGGTCGACAACGGCTCCGCCACGCACGGCTGGGCGGGCGGCGCCGCGGCCCGGTTCACCGTCAACGGCTGGACCGCCACCACCGTCGACGGGCACGACCACGACGCCCTGCACACCGCCCTGACCGGGCACGACAACCACCGGCCGCACGTCGTCGTCGCGGTCGTCGACCAGGGGGAGTGACCGTGCGGGACCGCTTCATCGAGACCACCACCGCGCTGCTGGCGGAGGATCCGCGTACGGCACTGGTGCTGGCCGACATCTCCGCCGACGCGTTCACCCCGGCCGCGTACCGGCACCCGGACCGGGTGCTGAACGTCGGCATCCGGGAACAACTGCTGGTGGGCGTGGCCGGCGGACTCGCCCTGACCGGGCTCCGGCCGATCGCGCACAGCTACGCCCCGTTCCTCGTCGAGCGGGCGTACGAGCAACTCAAGCTCGACCTGGACCACCAGGGCGTGGAGGCGGTGCTGGTCAGCATCGGCGCGTCGTACGACCGGGCGGCCGCCGGCCGTACCCACCTGTCCCCGGCCGACGTCTCGCTGATCGACACCCTGCACGGCTGGACCGTGCACGTCCCCGGTCACCCCGACGAGGTGCCTGCGCTGCTGCGGGACGCGGTGGCCGCCGACGGCTCGGCGTACCTGCGACTGTCGACGCTGCACAACGCCCGGCCGTACGGCGGCGACGGCGCGCTGCGGGTCGTCCGGGACGCGGGGCCGGGCGCACCGCTGGTGGTCGCGGTGGGGCCGGTGCTGGACGCGGCGGTGGCGGCGGTGGCCGACCTGGGCGTGACGGTGGCCTACACCCACCGGCCGCGGCCCTTCGACACGGCGGGGCTGCGGGCGCTGGCCGGCGACGCGGTGATCCTGGTGGAGCCCTACCTGGCCGGTACGTCGGCCCGGGTGGTGTCGGCGGCCCTGGCCGACCGGCCGCACCGGCTGCTGGCCCTCGGCGTGGGACGGGAGGAGCTGCGCCGCTACGGCTCGGCCGAGGACCACACCCGCTGGCACGGGCTGGACGCCACCGGGCTGCGCCGTTCGGTCGCCGGCTTCCTGGACGCGGCGCCGGTGCCGGCTGGCCGTTGAGTCACGCCGGCCGCTGAGTCACGCCGGTGGCGGCCGCGTGGAGGCCGGCGGCGGGGGGCGGCGCGGGAGGGCGGGAGGGGTCAGCGGGTCGGGGCGCCGAGGGGGCGGCGGCGGGTGCGCTCGCGGCCCAGGATCCAGATCGCCTCGACGCCGTCCTTCCAGGTGATCTTCTTGCCCTCTTCGCGGCCCCGCGCGCGGTAGCTGATCGGGACCTCGTAGGGGCGGATGCGCTGGCGCAGCAGCTTGCCGGTCACCTCGGCCTCCATGCCGAAGCCGCGCGAGCGGATGTCGAGCGAGCGGTAGAGCGCGACCGGCATCAGCTTGAAGCAGGTCTCCAGGTCGCCGATGTAGGAGTTGAACAGGACGTTCGCCGCCATCGTGACGCCCTTGTTGCCCATCACGTACCAGAAGCTGTAGGCGCTGTGGCTGCCGAAGGTGCGGTTGCCGTAGACCACCGTGGCCCGCCCGTCGAGCACCGGGTCGAGCAGCTTCGGGATGTCCAGCGGGTCGTATTCCAGGTCGGCGTCGAGAATGACCATGTAGTCGCCCTCGGCGTTGTCGACCGCCGTCTTGATGGCGGCACCCTTGCCGGCGTTACGCTGGTGGGTGATGACCCGCAGGCGCGCGTCGTCGGCCCGACCGAGGATCTCACCGGTGCCGTCCCGGCTGCCGTCGTCGACCACGACCAGCTCGATCTCACACGGGTAGTCGACCGCCAATGCCTGCTTGAGGGCATCCGCGATGCGTTCTTCCTCGTTGTAGACCGGCATGAGGATCGAGAGCTTCACGGGAATCTCCACGGTGGCGACGATATGTCGGCCCTAGCCTAGCCTGGCGGTTGACGACGCGGTGCTCAGCACTGCGGGCATTGGGCGCGGCGACCTCAGGTTCATGGTGTTTACTGCCGCCATGTCGGCAGTCGGCTACCCGCTCGCCCTGGCGCCGGTCGCCGCGATCGGACTGCTCGCCGTCGCGCTCCGTCCGGTCGCGGCCGGGACCGTGGCGGGGCGGCGCCTCGCGCTGGTCCGGGCGGCTCTGGTGACCGGGGCGTTCGCGGTGCTCACGGTGGAACTGCTGGGCGCGCTGCGGCTGCTCACCCTGCCGGCGTTCGCCGTGGCCTGGCTGACGTTCCTCGCCGGCGCGCTCGCCGCCGTCGGCTGGCGACGCCGTTGCGACGACGCGCGCGGCACGGCCGTGGTCGCCGCCGCGCACCGCGCGGTCGAGGTCGTCGCCGCGCCCGAGCCCGCGCTGGTCGGCGCGACGGCCGGCCCCGCCGGCGGCACCCCGCCCCCTCCGCCGCCGGCCGCCGCGCGCCGCGTCGCACCCCGCCCCGCCGGCCGATGGGCCCGGCTGGCTGACGCCTGGCGTACGGCGGGTCGGGGTGAGCGGCTGCTCGCCGGCACGGTCGGCGGGCTGCTGCTGGTCGAGTTGCTGATCGCCCTGCTGGCCGAGCCGAACAACTTCGACTCGCAGACCTACCACCTGCCGAAGGTGGAGCGCTGGGTGGCACAGGGCGGCCTGGACTTCTGGCCCACCGCCATCCACCGGCAGGTGACCATCCCGCCCGGCGCCGAGTACCTGCTGCTGCACCTGCGCCTGTTCACCGGCGGGGACGCGCTGCACCACCTGGTGCAGTGGGCGGCCGGCGTCGGCGTACTGCTGGCGGCCACCCGGATCACCGCGCAGCTCGGCGGGGGACGGCGGGCCCAACTCCTGACCGCGTTCGTGCTCGCCACCACCCCGATGGTGGCGCTCCAGGCGACCAGCACCCAGACGGACCTGGTCTGCGCCGCCTGGGTGGCCTGCGCGGCCACGGTGGCGCTGGACGGGCTGCGCCGGCGCGCCGGGGCCGGGGCGGTGCTGGCGCTGGGGGCGGCCACCGGGCTGACCGCGCTGACCAAGACCAGCGGCCTGGTCGCGGTCGGGCCGCTGCTGCTGCTCTGGGGGCTGGCCCAGCTCCGGCTGGCCCGGGCCGGCTCCGCGCCGGATCGCGCCGGGCCGCCCGGCCGGGGCACCGACGCGTCCCGGGCCGGTGGCGTCCGGTCGCGGCGGCAGGTGCGCCGGACGGTCGCCGGGTCGGCGCTGATCCTGCTGGTGGCGGTGGTGGTGGTCGGGCCGTTCTTGGCCCGGGTGACCGCCGAGTTCGGGCATCCGCTCGGGCCGCCCCGGCTGCGCGAGTCCATTCCGATGGAACGGCACGACCCGCCGTCGCTGCTGGTCAACGCGCTGCGGATCGCGCACACCGCGTTCGACACCCCGCTCGCGCCGCTGCGCCGGGCGGGTGCCGAGGCGATCGTCGGCGCCGCCGGGATCATCGGGGTGGACCCGCAGGACCGGGCCACCACCTTCGGGCGGGAACGGTTCCCGGTGCCGTCGTGGTACCCGGACGAGGACCGGGTGGCCTTCCCGCTGGCCGGGGCGCTGGCGGCGATCGGGGCGGCGTACGCGCTGGTCCGGCCCGGTCGGGTCGCCCCGACGCAGGCGGGTCCGCTGCGCGCGTACGCGGTGGTCGTGGTGGCGGCCGTGCTGCTGCACACCGCCATGATCAAGTGGCAGCCGTGGGGCAACCGCCTGCTGCTCTACGCGCTGGCGTTGGCCGTACCGCTGGCGGGGCTCTGGCTGGAAGCGCTGTTCCGGCGCCGGGCCGGCGGCGCGTCTGGCCGGCGGCCGGTGGCCTTCGGGCTCGCGGTGAGCACGCTGGCCGGCTGCGCGCTGGCCGGGGTGCTGGCGGTGTCGTACGGCTTCCCGCGCCGGCTGGTCGGGGCGGGCTCGGTCTTCACCACCTCCGAATGGGACACCCGGTTCCTGCGACGTCCCCAGTGGGCGGAGGAGTTCCGCTGGGCCGCCGGGGCGGTACGCGCGACGGACGCCCGCCGGATCGGCCTGGTGCAGCAGAACGACAACTGGGAGTACCCCTGGTGGCTGCTGCTGCGCGGTGCGGACGGCCGCCCGCCGGAGCTGGTGGCGCTCCAGTCGGTGCTGCCGGGGCGCCCGCCGGCCGACCCGGCCTCAATGGACGCCATCGTCTGCACGGGCAGCCGGCCGGCCTGCACTGCGCTCGTGCCGGCGGGCTGGCGCGTGCAGTTCCGGGGCTACGTGGGCTACGCCCTCCCGCCGGGGAGCTGACCGCCGGGAAGCCGACCGCTGCGCGATTCGACCGGATCGCCCTGTTCTGCACTCTGCGCGCAACGATTACGAGACGCATTCACATACCTCGAAGCCGACGCTACCTTCTGGTAACTCGATCGACGTCCCGCGATCGAGTTCGAAAGGAGTGCGTCGATGCTTGGTTCCTCCACCAGGCGCGAACGCGCGACCCGACGACGGGCCCTCACCGTCGTCGCCGCCGCCGCTCTCGTCCTGCCGATGCTCGCCGGAACGGCCTCCCCCGCCACCGCGGCCGACCGTCCGGCCGTCCAGCCGCTCCCCGCCAACCTGGAGACGATCCGCGCCGCCGAGGCCACCGCGCTCTACGGCACGCCCGCCGTCCGCCCCATCGAGCAGCGCCGCACCGCGCTGATCACCATGGGCGACAGCGAGATCTCGGGCGAGGGGGTGGGCAACTACGTGCCCGGCACCCACCAGCCCGGCAACTGGTGCGACCGCTCGTACGACCAGGCGGTGTTCCGCACCGGGCTGACCGCCGACGAGAAGTACAACATCGCCTGCTCCGGGGCGACCCCGTGGAACCTGATCCGGGGCGGGCCCACCCAGCACAACGAGCTGAACCAGGGCGACCACCTGGCCATCAAGGCGCGCAACACGCACATCAAGCTGATCTGGGTGGTGGTCGGCGCCAACGGCGACGGCACGATCCAGTTCGGCCCGGTCGCCACCGACTGCGCCGTCCGCCGGGTCCTCCTCCAGGGCGTTTGCTATCCCACCTACACCGACCAGTGGACCGTCCGCACCGACGGCAGCCGCCGGGCCGTGCAGGACGCGCTCACCGACATCCGGCGGACCATGACCGGCGCCGGCTACCTCCAGTCCGACTATGAACTGGTGCTCATGTCGTACCCGAGCCCCGGCAGCCCGGACGTGGAGGACAACCCGAACTTCCCAGGCTGGTACGCCGGCGGCTGCCTGCTCTACCTGGCCGACGCCGCGTTCGCCCGCAACAAGGCGGTGCCGCTGTTCGAGTCGGCGCTGCGGGCGGCGGCGACCAACACGGGCACCCGCTACCTGGACGCCAGCCGGCTCTTCCACGGCCACGAGGTCTGCACTGACAGCACCTCCGTACGCGGCCTGTTCATCGAGCTCGGCGTCTGGGACGAGAACGCGGCCCGGCAGTCGTTCCACCCGAACAAGCGGGGGCACGGCATGTTCGCCCAGTGCGTCACCCAGTTCGTCGACTCCGGGCGGCAGCGGGCGACCTGCGTGGACCCGGCGAGCACCGGCAACGGCGTGCTCTACGACGGGCTCTTCGAGTTCAAGCAGCTGCGCAACGCCGCCACGGGCACCTGCGTCGACGGCAAGGGCTACGACTCGCGCAACGGCACCCCCCAGCAGTCGTACGGCTGTCACGGCGGGCGCAACCAGGGCTTCTGGTACGACCCGACCCGCCAGTCGCTGCACTCGGAGCTCTCCCACGACCGCTGCCTGGACGTCTCGGGTGGATCGCTGAGCGCCGGCACGGCGGTGAACATCCACGACTGCCACGGCGGCGCCAACCAGAAGTTCGTGCTGGCCGGCAACCAGATCAAGGCGGCCGGCAACGCCAACCTCTGCCTGGCGTTCGACAGCCCGCTGCTGGGCACCCCCCGGCTGCGCCTGGCCGCCTGCTCCACCAGCAGCCGCCAGCAGTGGTCCTTCGAGTCCCGCAACTTCGCCAACCCGGTCGGCTACGGGCACGACGACTTCATCGGCTCCCGCGTCTACTGAGTCCGACCCGTCCGCGTGAGCGGTGCCGCCCTCCCCGGGTGGCACCGCCCGCGCCGACCGGCGTGGGGTGGCCCGCCGTCGCCGACGGGCCACCTCCACACCTACTTCTGCCGGGCCGGCACGACGACCAGGCGGGCGACCCCGCCGTCGCCCTCCTTGGCACCGGCCACGCCGACCGTCGTACCGACCTTCACATCGGTGGAGCGGATCGTCGTGCGACGCTCCACGACGCGCAGCTTGTCGCCGAAGGTCCAGGTCATGGTGAAGCCGTCGGCGGACTTCACGGTCATCGAGTCGCCGTCGACGGCGGTCACCTCGCCCCGCTGCACGGCGACGGTCCGCGTACCGCCGTCCTTCGTCCGCACCACGGCCTCGCCGTGCAGGGCGTCGCGCCGCAGCAGCACCCGGGCCTGCCGGCGCTCGCGGCGCTCCTCGGCGCGTTCCCGCCGCTTCTCCCCGGCCGCGCCCGGCGACGCCTCCGGCGAGGCGGGTGCGGCCAGCGGCTCGACGTCCAGGTCGCCGGCGTCGAAGCCCAGCGCGGCCAGCGCCTGGCCCTCCGCGCCCAGCGCCGCGGCGACCTCGACGGCGGTCTCCCGGGCCGGCTGACCGGCTGGTCCGGCGGCGCCGCATCCGCCGACGCCGAGCGCGACGGCCGCGAGCAGCGTGGTGGTGGCGATTCCCCAACGTGCCATGGTCTCCCTCTCGTCCGTGGAACCCCAGCCTCCCGCCCACCGGCGAGCGGAGGGTCAGAGCGATGTTCGGGTCCGGTAAGGATCCGGGGGCAGCCGGACGGTGAACGCGGCGCCGCCCTCCGGCGCGTGCCCGGCCGCGATGTCCCCGCCGAGCCGGCGGACCAGGCCGGCGGCGAGCGCCAGCCCCAACCCGCTGCCGACCTTGCGCACCCCCCGGTAACGCTGGTGCAGGGCGCCGCGCTCGAAGGCGACCGCCAGGTCGTCGTCCGTGAGACCCGGTCCGCCGTCGCGGACCTCGACGACGCCGCCCGCCAGCGGGTCCGCGCCGGCCGCCCGGACCGTGAGCACGATCGGCGCCCCCGGCGGTACGACCCGCAGCGCGTTCTCCAGCAGCCCGTCCACCACCTGCCGGATCCGGCCCGGATCGGTGTGGACCGGCACCGGCGCGTCCGGGACCTCCGCGCGGAACGGCACCCCCACCGCCGCGCACCGGTCGGCCCAGGTCCGGCCCGCGTCGGCGGCCAGCCGGGCGAGGTCCACCGGCACCGGTTCGAGCGGGAAGTCGGCGGCCTCCAGCCGGGCCAGCGCCAGCAGGTCGCTGACCAGCCGGTCCAGGTGCCGCGCCTCCGCGAGCACGGTACGACCGGCGCCCGCTGCGTCCGCCGGTTCGATCACCCCGTCGGCCAGTGCCTCGGCGTAGCCCCTGATCGCGGTCAACGGGGTGCGCAGCTCGTGCGAGACGGAGAGCAGGAACTCCCGTTGCCGGCCCTCGCTGGTGGCCAGCGCGGCGGCCAGCCCGTTCAGCGCGTACGCCAGGTCGGCCACCTCGTCGGGCGGCTCCACCGGCACGCGTACCGCCCGGTCCCCGGCGCGCAGCCGGGCGGCGGCGTCGGCGGCGCGCCGGATCGGTCGGGCCAGCCGGCGGGCGAGCAGCAGCCCGGCGGCCACCCCGGCGGCGAGCCCGGCCAGCAGCGGCAGCCAGAGGCTGGGCACCACCTGCCGCCACGGCGCGGCGGGCCGGGCCCGGGTCAGCACCACCCCGTCGCCCCCGGGCAGGGCGCGGCCCTCGATCAGCGTGCGCCGCCCGTCGATCACGCGGCGGGTCGACACGTTGCGTCCCTCGGCGACGCGCCGCACCACCCGTGGCGGCAGGCCGGGGCGCTCGGCCGCCCCGCCCCGGACGAGGTACGCGTCGACGCCCTGGGCATTCAGCTGCCGGACGATCCGCTCCTCGTCGGTGGTCCGCCCGGTCTCCAGCCTGGGGCGCAGCACCTCGGCCGCGAGCCGGGCCTGGGCGGCCAACGCCTCCCGGTCGTGCCGCTCCACGCCGCGTACCGCCAGGGGCACCGCGACGATCGCGGTGACCAGCACCGAGACCAGGGCGACCGCGCAGGTGACCAGCACCGCGCGGGAGGTCAGCGTCCGGCCGGGACGGTGCCGTGGCGGCGGCGCGAGGGTCGGCTCAGCCATCGGCGGAGTACCCGACGCCCCGGTGGGTGCGGATCACGCCGGCCGCGCCCAGCTTCGCCCGGACCTGTGCGACGTGCACGTCGACGGTCCGGGTGCCGGCGTGCGCCGCGTACCCCCAGACCCCGGCGAGCAGTTCCTCCCTGGTGAAGACCCGCCCCGGTCGGGCCATCAGGTGCGCCAGCAGGTCGAACTCGGTGGAGGTGAGCTGGACCGGGGTGCCCGCGACCGTCACCGTCCGGCGGGTCGGGTCGAGGGCCACCGCGCCGACGACCCGGGGCAGGCCTGTGCCCTCGGGCGTCCCGGCGGTGCGCCGCAGCACCGCCCGCACCCGGGCGACCAGTTCGCGGGGGCTGAACGGCTTGGTGACGTAGTCGTCCGCCCCCAGTTCCAGCCCGACGACGCGGTCCACCTCGTCGTCGCGGGCGGTGAGGAAGATGACCGGCGTCCAGTCGCCGGCCTCGCGCAGGCGACGGCAGACCTCGGTGCCGGTCATGGCGGGCAGCGCGATGTCGAGGACGCACGCCACCGGGCGCAGGCGGCGGGCGGCGGCCAGCCCGGCCGCCCCGTCCCGTTCCAGGTGTACGCCGAAGCCGTCCCGGGTCAGGTAGAGCCGGACCAGGTCGGCGATGGCCGGCTCGTCCTCCACCACGAGGACGAGCCCGCGAGGCGCGGCGTCGACGGTCACCGGCCCATGATTGCCGACCCGGTGCCGCCGCGCGGGTCAGCGGATGTTCGGATTCGGTAAGAAGACGGTCAGCGCACCACGGCGGGGCGGAAGGCGACCGGCCGCGCGACCGGCGGCACCTCGCCGATGGTGGCGACGAGCCGCTCCCTGGGCGTCCGCAGCCGGGTCCGGAAGGCCTGGTTGAGCAGCGCGTCGAGCTGCCACACCTGCTTCGGGTGGCGGGTGCGGATGAGGAACCGCTCGCGGATCCCGTCGATCGCGGTGGCGGCCAGCTCGACCGAGTGCAGGCGCGGGTCGGGGCTCCAGGTGACGTTGCTGAGCTCGCGCAGTTCCGTGTTGAGGTGCAGGCGCAGCCGGTGCAGCACGCGGGTCTGCTGGGTGACGACCAGCCGTCGGTGGGTCAGCAGGAGCAGGTACTCGCCGGCCATCGGGCGGTCCGGCCGGGCGCACCGGGTGACGAGGATGGTGGCGTCGCCGGAACCGACGCAGCGCCGGAAGACCGGCATGTGCCGGGTGACGGTCTGCACCGCCAGCCCGGCCTCGGTGGCGGCCGGGAGGAACGTTCGGGAGAAGACGTCCATGCCCTGCCCAACGAGGCGCGACCTGGGGTGACGTGGGTCACGCCGGAATTTTGGAACTTCCACGCGACGAGCCGGAGGTGGACCTGCTCGCGGTGTCGCTGCGCCCCGGCGACGTCTGGCTGCTCTGCGCCGACGGCGTCGACGACCAGCTCGACCACCACCTGATGCGGGAACTCCTGGCGGCACCGCGCCCCGAGGAGGCGGTGCGGGACCTGCTCCACGGGACCCTGGTCACGGGGTCACGGGGTCACGGGGTCACGGGGTCACGGAAGTCACCTGGGTCGCCCCGGACACCGCGACACCGCGACACCGCGACACCGCGACACCGCGGCACCGCGGCACCGCGGCACCGCGGCACCGCGGCACCGCGGCACCGCGGCACCGCGGCACCGGTGGAGATCTTGGTAGGAGCGGGCCCCTGGAGGGGCCGTTTCTTGCCAAGATCTCCGGTTGGAGCCCGGCGGACGGATGCGAGAGTAGGCACCGACGGGGTGTGGCCCGCCGTGCCCGGCGCAGGGATCAAGCCTGACCGCCCGGAGCCGGGCACGGCGGGCCACACCCCCACCACGACGCACCGCAACCACCCGACGCACCACAACCCCGACGCACCGCAGCCACCCGACGCCCCGCCTGTGCGGCCCGAAGCGCCGGCCACCGGAGGACCGGTCGGCCGGCGTGGCGCCGACACCGGCACGTCCGACACACCGCCGCCGACGTCCGGCTCAGACCGGGTCCGGCGCGAACAGTTCCTGCAACCAGCCGGGCACCGCGGCCGCGTACTCCGCGCGGGTCGGGTCGACGCTGCGCAAGGCGCGGCGCCAGGAGAGCGCCCGGCTGACCCGGGTGACGCGGACGGCCAGGCGGGCCGCCTCGCGCAGCGTCGCTCGGTCGTGCCCGTCCGACCACGGCTCCAGGTAGGCGTCGCGCAGCCGCGTCAGCGCCGGGTCGCCCTCGGGCAGCCCGAACGCGTCCGCGACCGAGTTGAGCGTCACCAACAGGGTGCCGAACGGGTGGGCCACGGAGGCGTCACCCCAGTCGAAGAAGCGGTGCCCGTCGCCGGCCACGAACACGTTGCCGTCGTGCAGGTCGTCGTGCTGGACGGTCGGCGTGAGGCCCGACGCGGCCAGCCGCCGGCAGTCCTCGGCAAAGGCGGGCCGGTGCGCGCGCAGCCGCCCGTACGCCTCGGCGGTGAGCCCGTCCGCCGTCCCGAGCAGCAGCGACTCCTCGTCCTCCAGCAACGCCTCGAACAGCTCCGGCAGCATCTCCGGCCGGTGGTCGGGCACGCCGAGGGCGAGCAGTTCGCCGGCCCCGGACGCGACCACGCGCTGCAGGTCGGCGTACTCGGGCAGGACCCGTTCCCAGCGGCTCAGCAGGCTCCGGTCGCCACCCAGCGCGTCGCGCAACGTCCGGCCGCCGTCGGGCAGCAGGGACCAGCCGCGCTCGGCGTGCACGGCGACCGGGTCGAGCACCCGGCCGGGGGCGAGCCGGGCCAACGCGGCCAGCAGCGCCGCCTCGTACCGGGTGCCGGGGTTGTTCGCCTTGAACCAGACGTCGCCGGCGTCGGTCGGCACCCGCCAGACCAGCGACCAGGGCCGGACCCGGGGCTCGACCGGCCCGACGATCCGCCGGCCGTGCCGACCGAGATGGTCGCCGACCCAGCCGAGCGCGGCGTCCCGCCAGTGCGGGTCCGTCCAGTCGACAGGTGGTGTGGTCGCCCGGTGGGCGCGTGGCGTGGTCGCCCGGTCGGCGGGCGGCGTGGTGGCGTCAGGCACGCCGGGCAACTCGGTCACGCCGGGGAACCTAGCCGCCGCCCGTGCCGCGGGACCACGGGTTTTCCCGTCGCCCCACGGCAGCTCGGCGGTGCGCCCTACAGCAGCTCGACGATTGTCGCGTTGGCCATGCCGCCGCCCTCGCACATCGTCTGGAGGCCGTAGCGGATGTCGTTGTCCCGCATGTGGGCGAGCATGGTGGTCATGATCCGGGCACCGGATCCGCCGAGCGGGTGGCCGAGGGCGATCGCACCACCGCGCGGGTTGAGCCGCTCCGGGTCCGCCTCGGTCTCCGCCAGCCAGGCCAGCGGCACCGGCGCGAACGCCTCGTTCACCTCGTACACCCCGATCTCCTCGATGCCCAGCCCGGCGCGGCGCAGCGCCTTCGCGGTGGCCGGGATGGGCGCGGTGAGCATGGTGACGGGGTCGTCGGCGGCGACGACGGCGGTGTGCACGCGGGCCAGCGGGCGCAAACCGTGCCGGCTGGCCCACTCGCTCGTGGTGACGGCGAGCGCCGCCGCGCCGTCGGAGATCTGCGACGCGGAGCCGGCGGTGACGACGCCGTCGGGGCGGAACGGGGTGGCCAGCTCGCCGAGCTTCTCCAGCGAGGTGTCCCGCCGGATGCCCTCGTCGGCGGCGAACTTGCCGCCGTCGGCCAGGGCGACCGGGGCGATCTCGGCGTCGAAGGCGCCGGCGTCCTGCGCGGCGGCGGCCTTCTCGTGGCTGGCGAGGGCGAACTCGTCGAGCTGCGCGCGGGAGAAGCGCCAGCGCTCGGCGATCAGCTCCGCCCCGACGCCCTGGTTGAACGGCAGCGGCGCGTCGTCGGCGAAGCCCTCGACGCCGCGGTAGCGGTCGCGCAACTGGTCGCTGAAGGGCGACCCGCCGGCCACGCTGGAGCCCATCGCGACCCGGGTCATCGACTCGACGCCACCGGCGACGACCAGGTCGGCCTGGCCGGAGAGGACGGTGGCGGCGGCGAAGTGCAGGGCCTGCTGGCTGGAGCCGCACTGCCGGTCGAGCGTGGTGCCGGGCACCGACTCGGGCCAGCCGGCGGCGAGCACGCCGTTGCGGGCGACGTTCCACGACTGGTCGCCGACCTGGGAGACGCAGCCCCAGATCACGTCGTCGACCTGCGCCGGGTCGATGCCGGTGCGCTCGGCGAGGGCACGCAGCACGTGCGCCGAGAGGTCGACCGGGTGCACGGCGGCCAGGCTGCCCTTGCGCCGCCCCACCGGGGTGCGTACCGCGCCGACGATGACTGCGTCACTCATGACTACTCCCCGGTAACTTGGGCCGGCCCCGATCCTACGTCGTCGGCGGGTCGGGCGTCCTCCCCCGGTGCCCTGGCATGCTGAACGGATGGCTGCACACCCGGCCCCGACCCGGCAGTGGCGGGTGCCGCCCGCCCTGCCGGCGCTCAAGCTGACCGGCGCGGTCGCGCTGCTCGCGCTGGCCCTGCTCCTCGACGGGAGCGACCCGGTCCGGCTGGCGCTGGCCGTGCTCACGGCCGCCGCGCTCGCCGGCTGGGCCGCGCGCGATCTGGTCGCGCCCGTCCGGCTCGCGGTCGACCCGGACGGGATCACGGTCGTCCAGGGCTTCGCGGGACACCGGCTTCTGCCCTGGTCGGCCGTCGAGAAGGTGACCGTGGACCGCCGCGCGCGGCGGGGCCTGACCAGCGAACTGCTGGAGATCGACGCGGGGGAGTCGCTGCACCTCTTCGGCCGCCACGACCTCGGCGCGGATCCCGCCGAGGTGGCCGAGGCCCTGCGCGAGGCCCGCCCGCACTGAGCGGGCCCGCGCATCCGGGCGCAGAGGTCAGCCGCCGACGATGGCCGCGGTACGGACCATGGCCAGCCCGACCAACGCCACCACGATCAACGCGCCGCCCGCGAACTGCACAAGCGTCCGACGCGACCGTGGGGCGTACGCGAACACGAGCGCCAGCAGCGCGCCGATCACCAGCCCGCCCAGGTGCCCGGGGATCGAGATGCCCGGCACGGTGAACGTGAAGACCAGGTTGATCACCAGGACGGGGAGCACCTGGGAGATGTCCCGCCCCATCTTCCGTTCGATGACCACCAGCGCGGCGAACAGGCCGAAGATCGACGTGGAGGCGCCGGCGGTGAGCTGGTTCTCGGCGCTGAACAGGTAGGCGGCGACGTTCCCGCCCAGCCCGGCCACCAGGTAGAGCGTCAGGAACCGCAGCGGCCCGAGGCTGGCCTCCAGCGACCGGCCGAGCACCCACAGCGCCCACATGTTCAGCAGCAGGTGGACCACGCCGTAGTGCAGGAACATCGCGGTGACCAGGCGGTACCACTCGCCCTCGGCGATGCCGCCGACCGTGCCGTCCGGGAAGATCGCGCCGCCGAGCACCGAGCCCCAGTCGGTCAGCGGCGTGCTGCCGCCCATCAGACCGCCGAAGCCGGAGCCGCCGACCACCGCGTCCCCGCCCCGGTCGGAGGCGATGGAGAGCAGCATCATCAGCACGTTGAGCGCGATCAGCGCCTTGGTCACGTAGCCGTGGCGGCCGGCGGCACCGCCACCGAAGGCGGTGCGCGCCGGCCGCACGCTACGACGTCCCTCCGCCACGCACTCCGGGCACTGGAAGCCGACCGACGCCTCCCGCATGCAGTCCGGGCAGATCGGCCGGTCGCAGCGGGTGCAGCGGACGTACGTCTCCCGGTCGGGGTGCCGATAGCAGACCGGGGTGGTGGGTGGTGACTCGCTCACCACGCCAGCCCGCCGTCGCGGATCGCGCGGACCACCAACCGGTTCCGGCCCTCGGAGCGCTCAGTCATGTCGGCAAAGGTACCTCGCGGACCGCTCAGGCAGCGGTCCGCTCGATCTCGACCCGCTCGATGACGACGTCCTGAAGCGGCCGGTCGTTCGGGCCGGTCGGGGTGTTGGCGATCGCGTCGACGACCTTCACGGACTGCTCGTCGGCCACCTTCCCGAAGATGGTGTGCCGGTTGTTCAGGTGCGGCGTCGGCGACACGGTGATGAAGAACTGCGAGCCGTTGGTGCCCGGCCCGGCGTTCGCCATCGCCAGCAGGTACGGCTGGTCGAAGCGCAGCTCCGGGTGAAACTCGTCACCGAACTTGTAGCCCGGACCACCGCGCCCGGTGCCGGTCGGGTCACCCATCTGGATCATGAAGCCGCTGATCACCCGGTGCGAGATCGTGCCGTCGTAGTACGGCCCGCTGCCCGGCTGACCCGTACGCGGGTCGATGTATTCGCGGTTGCCCTCCGCCAGCTCGACGAAGTTCTTCACGGTCTTCGGGGCGTGGTTCTGGAAGAGCTCCAGCCGGATCGGGCCAGCGTTGGTGTGCAAGGTGGCGTAGACAGCCTCGGCCACGGGTACTCCTCACTCGTTGGTCAGTTCCATGCGGATCCTCCCATGTGCCCGATCTGGCAGTGCGGAGGCATCCGAAGGTGGAGGATGACGAAGGAACAACTCCCAGGAGGTGGGACCGTGTTTGGAATCGGGCGGCGTAAGACCCAGGGGCAGCTGGCCAAGGTGGAGCTGAACCAGGGCCTCGGTCACCTGAGGCAGGCCGCGACGTACGCCGCGAGGGGTGCCGGCGCCACCGTCGCCCCGCGGGTCCAGGCGGCCCGGGGCGCCGTCGCGCCGACGGCCGTCATCGTGCGCGACCGCGCGTCGAGCGGCCTCGCGTCCACGGTCGCCGCGCTCGCGCCGCTGGCCCTGGCCGTCCGCAAGGCGCAGGCCGAGGCGGCGGGCAAGGCGGTCACCGGCAGGAAGGCCCTGGCAGCCAAGCAGGTCGCGGCCGGCAGGAAGGTCAAGGCGAAGAACATGAAGGCTTCCCGGAAGAAGAACTCCCGGCGGGGCGGGTCCATGATGACCGGTCTGCTCGCGGCCGGCGCGGTGGCCGGGGTCGCCGCGGTGGCGATGCGGCGGCGCCGGGAGCAGCAGGAGTGGGCCGAGTACGACCCGACCCGCACCCTGGAGCCGATGCGCGACGAGGTGGAGACCATGGAGATCCGTACCCCGGTGACCGACGCCTCGACGGTGTCGAGCGGTTCGGGCGTGGCCGGCGGCCCGACCGGCGCCGGCAGCTCGGCGGTGGCCGGCGGCGACAGCGCCTCCACCACCACCCCCGGCAAGCAGCCGACGGTCCACGCGACGGACAAGGTCCCGTCGGTGGCCGAGGGCGCCAAGGACACCTCGGGCCGCCCGGCGGACGACCTGACCGAGGCGCTCGGCAAGGGCGGCGCCAAGAACGGCCGTCGCTGACGCCCCTGTCGGTCCCGGAAAGCGCCGGCGAAGCGGCTCCCGGCCGCACCGCCGGCGCTTCCGCGCCCGACGGGGCCCACGGCGCCCGGTCCGCGCCCGGCGGTTGCGCGTCAGGCCGCGGGCCGTCAGCGGGCTGGGCGCCGGGCCGCCGTCAGAGCCAGCCGTTGCGGCGGAACCAGCGGTAGAGGGCCAGCGAGATCGCGAGCATCAGGGCGAGCACGACCGGATAGCCGTACGTCATCCGCAGCTCGGGCATGACCTCGAAGTTCATCCCGTAGATGCCGGCGATCGCGGTCCACACGGCGGCGATGGCGGCCCACGCCGCGATCTTGCGCATGTCGTTGTTCTGGTCGACCGTGACCTGGGCCAGCCGCGCCTGGAGGATCGAGTTGAGCAGGTCGTCGTAGGAGTTGACCTGCTCGACGGTGCGGCTCAGGTGGTCCTGCACGTCGCGGAAGTAGCGGCGGATCTCCTTCGGCACGTCGCGGTTCATCTGCGCGGTGAGGGTCAGCAGCGGGCGCTGCAACGGCATCACCGCGCGCTTGAACTCCACCAGTTCCCGCTTCATCTGGTAGATCCGCTGGATCCGGCCGGTGGACTGGCGGTCGAACACGTCGGCCTCCAGCGTGTCGAGGTCGTCCTCCAGCCGGTCGGCGACCTCCAGGTAGATGTCCACCACCCGGTCGGTGACCGCGTACGCCACCGCCCAGGGCCCCTGGAGCAGCAGGTCCTGCTTCGTCTCCAGGTCGGCGCGGACGGGGGCGAGCCGGCAGGCGTCCCCGTGCCGCACGCTGATCAGGAAGTTCGGGCCGATGAAGAGCATCACCTGGCCGGTCTCGACGACCTCGGAGTGCTCGGTCAGCTCGGCGTGCTCGCAGTACCGGGCGGTCCGCAGCACCAGGAAGCTGACCTCGCCGAACTGCTCCAGCTTGGGGCGCTGCTGCGCCTTCACCGCGTCCTCGACGGCCAGTTCGTGCAGCCCGTACGTGGCGGCGATGGCGGTCATCTCGGCCAGCTCCGGCTCGTGCAGGCCAAGCCAGACGAAGCCGTGCTCCTCGCGGCGGGCCGCGGCGAGCGCCTCGGCGTACCGCCAGTCGCCGGGCTGCCGGCGGCCGTCGACGTAGAGGGCGCAGTCGACCACCGCGCTGCGCTGCGGGCCGGTCGGCGGGGACGCCTGCTGGGGGGTGTCGGAGTTGAGCCGGCGGGTCATCGCCCGCACCGGCGCCACCCAGTCCCGGGGCCTGAGCACCCGTCCGCCGTTCGACGCGGTCGTCCGTTCCCGGTCCGTCATCACGCCCCCTCCCCACGCGCTGCCGCCGGTGAACAGTACGCCGCCGTCGATGATCACCGCCGGTGACGATCGGCGGGAGGGTGGCGCCGGGTGGGCCGGGTCGCTTCAGGGGGGTGAGGGGACGACACGGCCCACCCGGCGCCCTTTGGGGGCGGGGGTTGTGCTGGTCGCGCCGCCCCACGTGCCGCCGGTCGGGCCGGCCCGGTCCCGTCGCCGGGCGCGGCGGGGGCCGGCACCTGGCGATGAGTTCCGCTACACGTGGTGAGTGACGCTCGCAGCATTGTGGGCCGTCGGCCGCCCCGGCGGGAGACCCGGGGCGGCAACGATCGTCCAACTGTCAGAAATCTGACAGAAATTCAGCTCCGTACGGCCGCCATGGCCTCCGCCAGGCGCCGCACGCCCTCGTCGATGCGGTCGGCGGTCACCGCCGAGTACGCCAGCCGCAGGGCGTGCCGCCCGCCGTCGACGACGAAGTCGCTGCCCTTGACCACGGCGACGCCGCGCTCGGCGGCGGCCGGCGCGAGCCTGTCGACCTCGACGTCCTCGGGCAGCTCGACCCAGAGGAAGTAGCCGCCGTCCGGCTCCACGAACCGGGCCTCCGGGATGTGCCGGCGCAGCGACTCGGCCAGCACCCCGGCCCGCTCGCCGAGCGCGGCGCGCACGGTCTCGATGGAGCGCTCGATGTCGCCGGAGACGCAGAACTGGTGCACGATCGCCTCGGAGACCATGCCCGGCGAGATGTAGAGGCTGGTCGCCTTCTTCGCGATGTCGCCGATCAGGTCCGCCGGACCCACCAGGTAGCCGACCCGTACGCCCGGGCAGACCGTCTTGGTGAAGCTGGAGGCGTGCACCACCACGTTGCGGGTGTCGAGCGAGAGCATCGACGGCAGCGCCTCGCCCCGGAACCGGATGTCGGCGTACGGGTCGTCCTCGAAGATCGTGAACTCGTACTCGGCCGCGAGGTCGAGCAGCTCCCGGCGCTTCTCCAGGCTCAGCGTCACGCCGGCCGGGTTCTGGTAGTTCGGGATGACGTGCGCCAGCCGGGGCCGCACCCCGGACTCCAGCAGCTTGCGCAGCTCGGCGGTGTCGAGCCCGTCCGGCTGGATGGAGACGCCGTGCAACTCGCTGCCCATCCGCTGGAGGTTGAGCAGCGTCCGGTCGTACGTCGGACGCTCCACCACCACCGCGTCACCGGGGCGGACCAGGTGGTCGAAGAGGAACGCGTCCGCCTGCAACGACCCGTTGGTGATCAGCACCTGGTCGGCCGAGACCCCGTGCTTCTCGGCGATCCACTTCCGCAGCGGGAGGTAGCCGACGGAGGTGCCGTACGCGGTCACCCCGGCGGGGTCGGCGTCGAACGCGCGGACGGCGGCGGCCTTGAGCCCCTCGACATCGACGATGTCCAGAGAGGGAGCGCCACGGGCGAAGGAGATCAGCTGCTCGGCGGTCATGGCTGTTCAGCGTACGGAAGGCGACGGGGTGCGCGCGGAAGGCACGGCGATGTCCGCATCCTGAGCCACCGGGACGGGTGACCGGCGTCGACCGGTCGGCGACAGGTCAGACCGGAAGGCCGAGCGGGTCGTGCTGCGCTTCCCGGGACAGCCCGTCCACGTGCAGGCCGAGCGCCGCGATGAGCTGCCCCCAGTCGAAGTAGGACCGCCAGGCCGCGATCCTTCCGCGCCGGACCCGGACGACGTCCACCACGTCCCAGCTCACCAGCCGGCCGGTCGGCGCGACGGTGCCGAACGGGGTGTGCAGCACGCCCGTGTGGGTGCCGGTCAGCCGCTGCTCGACGGCCGCGCCACCGGCCGTCTGCACCGACCCGAGCGGGTCCACGGACAGGTCGGGGAACGCCCCGGTCCAGGTGCGCAGCAGGGCGGGCAACTCGATCGGGCGCACCGTGACGCCGGGCATCGAGTAGAAGGCGTCGGCGGCGTAGAGGTCCGGCAGCCGGGCCACGTCCCGCCGCAGGAGCATCGCGTACTGCTGCTCGACCAGCCGATCCGCGCCACGCATGAGGACCTCCGACGCGGGTCACGGCCCGTCCGCGCCCGCAGGGAATCCTTACCCGTCGATCGGCCCGCCACACCATCGCGCGTGCCGGCGTTCCGGCCGGCCCGGCCATCGGGGCCGCCCCCGGACCGGCGACGAGGCCGGGCGTCGCCGGAGCGCGCCACCGCTCGCTACTGTCGTGGCGTGTCCACCGAGCCTCTACGCTGCGCCGGCGCGCTGATCGTCGACGACGACGGTCGACTCTTCGTCCAGCGACGGTCTCCCCACCGGCGCATCTTTCCCAACTGCTGGGACATCGTCGGCGGCCATCTGGAACCGGGCGAGGACTGGCTGGACGCGCTGCGCCGGGAGGTCACCGAGGAGACCGGCTGGACGGTGTCGCACGTGCTCGGCCACGTCGGGGAGTACCGCTACGTCGCCGACGACGGCCTGGCCCGCGTCGAGCGCGACTGGCTGGTCCGGGTCGACGGCGACCTGGCCCGGCCGACGCTGGAGGCGGGCAGGCACACCGAGTTCCGGTGGCTCGCCGCCGACGAGCTGGACCTGCTCGACGAGCACCGCGACGTCAACGACGGCCTCATCCGCCGGATCGCGGCCGAAGGCTTCGCCGCCCTGCGTTCGATCGGTCTGTGAACGACACCGTCGAGCTGGCGCCGCACCGGTTCGCCGGCCTGGTCGCCCCGGCGGTGGACCGTGCGTTCGTCGCCGGCATCCTCGCCGGCCGCGACGGCGGCGGCGCCGAGCTGAGCCAGCGGTACGGCGGGCCGGCGGCCACCGGCTTCCTGCTGGAGTTCCGCACCCGCCTCGCGGCGCCGGGCGGGACGGTCGACGAGGCGGGCTTCGCCGCCGTCACCCGCTACCGGGACCCGGTCGAGTGCCGGCGGGCCCTGGACAAGCAGGTCGCGTACGGGATGATCCACCGCAGCCCCGAGGGCGGGCTCTCCGCCACCGAGCGCGGGCTGGCCTTCCTCGCCGAGATCTGGCAGGTGCACGCGGAGGTCACCGAGGAGCTCTGGGCGGGGCACGAGGACCGGGTGCTGCGGCTGGTGGAGGCGTTCGGCCGGGTACTCACGTGCGCGCTGGTGCTGGCCGACGAGGAGGGCGCCGACGCGGGTGCCGCGTTCGCCGCGACGGCGCCGCCCTACGAGCCGGACGGCACCACGACCGGCGTGCTGCTGCTGAACCGGCTCGGCACGATGCGCTACCACCGGGCCGACGCGCACGCCGCCGCGTGGACCGCCGCCGGACACAGCGCGGCGAGCGCCGCCGCCCTGCCGCCCGGCCCCGAGCAGCTCGCCATCGAGCTGGAGACCGACCGGCGGGCCGCCGCCCCGTACGCGGTGCTGACCGCCGAGGAGCGGCTGGCGGTGCTGGCGGACCTGGCGGCGCTGCCCGGCTGACCCGGTTGGCCGCAGGGGTGCCGCCGCGCGGGGCTATCCTCCAGCGGTGACCGGGAGTCGTACGAGGGAGGACGCCTCAATGATCGGGATGGTGCTCGCAGCCGGGGCGGGGCGCCGGCTGCGCCCGTACACCGACACCCTGCCCAAGGCGTTGGTGCCGGTGGACGGCGACACCACCATCCTGGACATCGCGCTGCGCAACCTGGCCGAGGTGGGGCTCACCGACATCGTGATCGTGGTCGGCTACGCCGCCGACGCGGTCGTCTCCCGCCAGGCCGACCTGGAGAAGCGGTACGGCGTCACGCTCACCCTCGTGCACAACGACAAGGCCGAGGAGTGGAACAACGCCTACTCCCTCTGGCTGGCCCGGGAGCACTTCGCCCGGGGCGTGCTGCTGGTCAACGGCGACACCGTGCACCCGGTGAGCGTGGAGAAGACCCTGCTGGCCGAGCGCGGCCCGGGCATCCTGCTCGCCGTCGACACCATCAAGCCGCTGGCCGAGGAGGAGATGAAGACCACCTTCGACGCCGCCGGCCAGCTCACCCGGATCACCAAGCTGATGGACCCGGGCGAGGCGTACGGGGAGTACATCGGCGCGACGCTGATCGAGCCGCAGGTGGCCGACGCCCTCGCCGACGCGCTGGAGGCGACGTGGCGGCGTGACCCGAACCTCTACTACGAGGACGGCTACCAGGAGTTCGCCGACCGGGGTGGCGAGGTGCGGGCGGCGCCGATCGGCGACGTCTCCTGGGTCGAGGTCGACAACCACGCCGACCTGGCCCGGGCGCGGGAGATCGCGTGCCACTACTAGCCCGTACGGTCAACACCCCGCTGGTGATCGAGGTCCGGCGGGGTGCGGTGGCCGACCTCGGGCCGCTGCTGGCCGACCGGCGGATCTCGGCCGGCGGGGACGTGGCCGTGGTGGTCGGCCCCGGGCAGGGTGAACGGATCGTCGACCTGTGCCGGCCGTCGCTCGGCGCGGCCGACGTCTTCACGGTCGCCGGCGGCACCATCGACGCGGCGAACGACCTCGGTGACCGGCTGCGCCGCCGCCACTACGACGCCGTGGTGGGCATCGGCGGCGGCAAGACCATCGACACCGCCAAGTACGCGGCCACCCGCTACGGGATCCCGATGGTGACAGTGGCGACGAGCCTGGCGAACGACGGCATCGCCTCCCCCACCGCCTCGCTCGACCACGAGGGCGGCAAGGGCTCCTACGGGGTGCACATCCCGATCGCGGTCATCGTCGACCTCGACTTCGTGGAGAACGGCCCGGACCGGCAGACCCAGGCCGGCATCGGCGACGCGGTGAGCAACCTGAACGCCTGCGCCGACTGGGAGCTGGCGCACGAGGTACGCGGCGAGCCCATCGACGGGCTCGCGGTGACGCTGGCCCGGACGGGCGCCGAGGCGCTGCTCAACCACCCCGGAAAGATCACCGACGACAGCTTCCTCACCACGCTGGCCGAGGCGCTGATCATGGGCGGCATCGCCAGCTCGGTGTGCGGGTCGACGCGCCCCGCCAGCGGCGGCGACCACGAGATCTCCCACGCGATCGACCGGCTGCACCCCGGCACCGCCGCCCACGGCGAGCAGGTGGGGCTCGGTGCCCTCTTCTGCACCTTCCTGCGCGGAGACACCGACCGGTTCGGTCGACTCGCCCACTGCCTGCACCGGCACGGCCTCGCCACCACTCCGGGCGACCTGGGCCTGAGCGACGAGCAGTTCGTCGATGCCGTGCAGTTCGCGCCGCAGACCCGGCCGGATCGCTACACGATCCTCGAACACCTGGCGATGTCGCCTACCGAGACGCGGGAACGGCTGGCAGACTACGCCGGTGCAATCCGCGACCACCTTGGCTGAGCCCCGTCCCACCGTCGCCGACTTCCACCGGGTCAACCGGGGCGGCGGCCTGTTCAGCGAATCGATCAGCCAGTGGCTGGGCGCGGTCTTCGCGCTCGTCGCCCAGCGCCTCGGGCTGCGCCCGACCGCGCTGACCATCGCCAACCTGGTGCTCGGCCTGGCCACCTCGGTCACCGTGGTCGCGCTCGCCGGGCGGGTCGCCGCCGGTGACGTGCCGGCCTGGGCGGTCGGGCTGCTCGCGCTGGTCGGCTGGCAGGTGGCGTACGCCCTGGACTGCGCCGACGGTCAGCTCGCCCGGGTGACGGGCCAGGGCAGCGCCGCCGGTGCCCGGGTCGACGTGCTCTGCGACGTGGCCGCCCAGATCGCCCTGGTGGCCGCCCTGTCGGCGACGGCCGTGGCGCAGGAGCCGTCGACGCCGAGCTGGCTGGTCGCCATCTTCGCCGGCACCTGGATGGTCAACCTGGTGACCTCCGTGATGCAGGCGGGCCCGAACGCCGCCAGCATGGTCACCTCGACCTCGCTGCCCGTACGCCTGGTGAAGCTGGTCCGCGACTACGGCGCGGTCATCTTCGCCGCCGGCCTGGTGCTGGCCTTCGCCCCCGCCCTCGTCCTCTGGGTGATCGTCGCGTTCACGATCGTCAACGGCGGCTTCCTGCTCGCCAGCATCGCCTTCTCGGCCCGCGCCTCCCTCCGCTGAGGCGTGCCGCCCGGCCGGCCTGCACCGGGCCGGCCTACCCTCCTTCGGCCAGTGTCGAGCTGCCCCGTCTGTGCGACCGCTCCGGCGCCACGCCCCGCCACGCCCCGCCACGCCCCGCCCAAGCCGGACCGCACGTGAGGCGCCGCAGCCCTCACCGTGGCGGCGGAGATCTTGGTAAGAGAGCGCCCCTCCAGGGGCACTTTCCTACCAAGGTCTCCGGCCATCTCAAAGAGCAGGACGGGATTCCCGGAAAGTGAGCGAATCCGGGCCGGGGCTGCCCGCATGTCGCAAGCGTCCCGAGCAGTCCTCGCGGCGGGTCGGTCAGTGGCGGCGCGCGACGTCGGCGTACACGTCGAGGAGGCGCTCGGTGACCACGTCGGGGTGGAACGTGCGCTCGTAGCGCAGCCGGGCGGCCGGGGCCAGCGTCGCGGCCCCGGCCCGGGCCACCGGCAGGGCGGCGGCCATGGCGGCCGGCTCCGGGGGCACCACCCAGCCCGCCTCGCCCGCCTGCACGCCGGCGGGCAGCGCGACGCGGCCCTCCCCCGGGGCGGCCGTGGCGACGGCGGCCGGGCCGGTGCCGGCCGGCTCCCGGGGCGCGTCGGCGCCGACGAGGTACGGGATGCCGCCGAGCGCGGTGCCGAGCACCGGACGGCCGGCGGCGAACGCCTCGATGATCACGGTGGGCAGCACGTCGTGCCAGGTGGACGCCGCGATGATCACCGCGCTGGCCTCGACCGCGGCGCGCACGCCGGCACGGTCCAGCGGCCCGAGGTAGGTCACGTCGGCGCGCTCGGCGGCGGCGGCCTCGGCCAGCGGGCGCAGTTCACCGTCCCCGGCGATGCGCAGCGGGCCGAGCGCCCCGTCCGGGTGCCGCCGCCAGGCGTCCAGCAGCAGGCCCAGCCCCTTCTCGGGGGAGAGCCGGGCCATGTAGAGGAAGCCGTCGCCGAGCGGCGCGGGAGTTCCCGGGTCGGGGATGCCGTTCGGCTTCACCACGATCCGCTCGGCCGGGACGCCGTAGTCGCGCAGGTGGTCGGCGACCGCCGAGGTGAGCGCGACGAAGCGGTCCACCGAGCGCCAGGTGCCCCGGTGCACGGCCAGCGTGGTCGCCATCAGGGCGCTCTGCGCCCGCGAGCCCCGGTAGCAGCGGTGCACGATCGCCGGCACGCCCAGGGCCCGGCCCCGACAGTCCTGGCAGATCATCCCGTCGCGGAAGTAGAGCCCCGAGGAGCAGACCTGGCGGTAGTTGTGCACCGTCTGCACCACCGGCACGCCGTGCCGGTGCGCGGTCCGCACGATCCAGGGCGAGATCAGGGGGTACGGGTTGTGCAGGTGCAGCACGTCCGGCCGGTGCTCGGTGATGAGCCGGCTCAGGTCCTCCTGCGCGCGGGGCGCCCAGATCGGCGAGATCGGCAGCAGCGCCTTGGCCGACTTCGACATCGTCGGGATCTCGTCCGAGCTGCGGATGAACGGCAGCACCTCCACCCCGGCCGCGGTGAGCTGGGCGATCTCCGCGTCGACGATCGTGTTCTCACCGGAGGGCTGAGCCTCCCGGTACCGGTTGTGCGCCACCACGATTCTCACGGGAAAGAAGGCTACCGTTGGCTGGTGCCCGAACTACCGGAGGTTGAGGCGCTCACGGACTACCTGCGTGAGCGGGCGGTGGGGCGGCGCGTCGACCGGTTGGAGGTCGCCGCGATCAGCGCCCTGAAGACGTACGACCCGGCGCCGACCGCCGCCGCCGGGCGGACCGTGACGGACGCCCGCCGGCACGGCAAGTTCCTCGACGTGGTGCTCGACGGCGACCTGCACCTGGTGGTCCACCTGGCCCGGGCGGGCTGGCTGCACTACCGGGAGGCATTTCCGTCCGCCGCCCCGCTGCGCCCCGGCAAGGGCCCGATCGCGCTGCGGGTACGCCTCGACGACGGTTCCGGCTTCGACCTGACCGAGGCCGGCACCCAGAAGAGCCTCGCCGTCTACCTGGTCACCGACCCGCAGGCGGTGCCCGGGGTGGCCCGGCTCGGCCCCGACGCGCTCGCCGCCGACCTGGCCACCTTCGCCGAGCGGATGCGCAGCCGCAAGGGCCAGGTCAAGGGGGTGCTCACCGACCAGACGGTGCTGGCCGGGGTCGGCAACGCGTACTCCGACGAGATCCTGCACGCGGCGAAGCTGTCCCCGTTCGCGATCACCAGCCGGCTGACCGACGAGCAGTTGGCGACCCTGCACACGGCGATGCGGGAGGTGCTCGGCGACGCGGTGCGCCGCTCGGTCGGGCAGAAGGCGGCCGAACTGAAGGGCGAGAAGCGCTCGGGGCTGAAGGTGCACGCCCGGACGGGGCAGCCCTGCCCGGTCTGCGGGGACACCGTCCGCGAGGTCTCGTTCGCCGACTCCAGCCTCCAGTACTGCGCGACCTGCCAGACCGGCGGGAAGCCGCTCGCTGACCGGCGGTTGTCGCGGCTCGTACGGTGAGTGACGACACTGCCGACTACGGAACGGAATCGGCCATCCCGCGCCGAAGGTCTGAGTTGCGGCTCTACCGGGCCCGTCATCCATCGGTATAGTGGCTCGGTCCCCGGCTTCTGAAATGGCGCGGAGCCGGCCAGACGCCCAGCGGCACCACACCCGCCGCGTTGTCCCCCGGGTCAGCGCACGGGTCGGCGCCGCGTGGGAGACTGGGACGGTGGGCGACCGGGCCCTCACGGTGAGTGAGCGGCTCGTGTCATGCGGGAGGACATGGGTGAGGTGACGACAAGCCTCCAGCGCCCGGTAACCAACACAGGCCGGAGCAAACTCGTGCGGCACGTCGACAGCTTCGAGATCCAGCCGCCGGCACCGCCGTCCCACAACGGCGTACCCCGGTCCGCGTGGGCTCGGGCCCGCCGTCGCGTGTCCCGCTGGCACCGCCCCTACATCACGCTCCTGCTGCTGCTCGACTTCGCAGCCGCCGCGGTCGCCAGCCTGATCGCCATCGAGACGTTCGACCAGTCGCGGGCGGGCTTCTACAACGCCGAGCAGGACCCGACGTGGTTCCACACGGTGGCGTTCGGGCTCCTGCCGCTCGGCTGGCTCGTCAGCCTCTGGGCCAACCGGGCCTACGACCGGCGCTACCTCGGCCTGGGCCCCGACGAGTACAAGCGGGTGATCCGGGCCGGCGTCGCCGTCGCCGCGACGGTGTCCTTCCTCGCCTTCGCCACCAAGACCGACCTGTCCCGCTACACGGTCGGCACCGCCCTGCTCGCGGCGCTGCTGCTGATCCTGCTGAACCGGATGCTCTGCCGCTTCGTGCTGCACGTGGTCCGGCGCAACATCAGCCAGGCGGGTCACCGGATGGTGCTGATCGGCACCCTGCCGGAGTGCCTGGAGGTCTACACGGCGGTCACCCGCAACCCGGCCGCCGGGCTGATGCCGGTCGCCATCCACATCACCGACGGCTACGCGGCGGCCAAGGGCATCGAGACCCCGGTCCCGGTGTACGCGGGGCGCGACGTCCTCGCCCTCGTCCGGGAGGTCGGCGGCGACACGATCGCGGTCTGCGGCTCGGCGAGCTCCGAGCCGGGCGAGCTGCGCCGGCTGGCCTGGCAGCTGGAGGGCTCGGGCGTCGACCTGGTCGTCGCCCCGCAGCTGACCGACATCGCCGGCCCCCGGGTGCACATCCGGCCGATCGAGGGCCTGCCGCTGCTGCACGTCGAGGAGCCGACGCTCTCCGGGCCGGCGCTGCTGGCCAAGAACCTGATGGACCGGGTGGCCGCCGGGTTCGGCCTGCTGCTGCTGGTCCCGGTCTTCCTGTTCATCGCGATCGGGATCCGGATCTCCGACCCGGGCCCGGTCTTCTTCCGCCAGCCCCGGGTGGGCCACGAGGGCCGCACCTTCCGGGTCTGGAAGTTCCGCACCATGTACGTGAACGCGGAGGACCGGCTGGCCAGCCTGGTCGACCGGAACGAAACCGACGGCATGCTGTTCAAGATGAAGGAGGATCCCCGGGTCTTCCCCGTGGGCCGCTTCCTGCGCGCCTCCTCGCTGGACGAGCTGCCGCAGTTGATCAACGTGTTGAAGGGCGAGATGTCGCTGGTCGGGCCGCGCCCGCTGCCCGCCGACGACGGCGACTTCCTCGGCGACGTGCGCCGCCGCCTGCTGGTCCGGCCGGGCATGACCGGGCTGTGGCAGGTTTCCGGCCGTTCCGACCTGTCCTGGGACGAGGCGGTCCGGCTCGACCTCTACTACGTCGACAACTGGTCGCTGGCGTACGACCTGAGCATCCTGTGGCGCACCGTCGGGGTGGTGCTCGCTCGCAAGGGCGCGTACTGACCCCTTGGCGTGCGGGCCGGCAGGGGCCAGGATCGCTGCGTGGGTGGCAACCTCTCGGGCGTCTTCGGCGTCGTCTCGCTGCTCGCCGCGCTGGGTGCGGCCCTGTTCGCGGTGGTCCGGCTGCGCGCGCGGCGGGGCATCGCCACGGCCACCCAGCGGGCCACGTACGAGGTGCTGCACACCGCCGGGCTGGCCGCCGAGCCGCTGCGCGCGGGCCTGAGCACCGCGAACGCGGCGAAGGCCGTACGCCATCTGCGGGCGCTGGTGGGCGCGGCCGGGCTGGCGCTGACGGACCGGGAGAGCCTGCTCGCCCTCGACGGGCGGGGCGGGCACCACCACGCGCAACTGGTCGCGGCGGCCCGGCGGGCGGTGGCGACGGGCCGCTCGACCGTCCTCGGCGAGCCGGAGCTGCACTGCGACCGGGTCGACTGCCCGGTACGCGGCGCGGTCGTCGCCCCGCTGACCGGTGCGGACGGGCGCAGGGTCGGGGTGCTGGTCGCGGTCGCCGACGGCCAGCCGGAGCCGGGCCTCGTGCAGGCCACCCTGGAGACGGCACACTGGGCCGGCAACCAACTCGCCCTGGCCGAGCTGGACTCCTCGCGGGAGCGGCTGGCCCGCGCCGAGGTACGCGCTCTGCGCGCGCAGATCAGCCCGCACTTCATCTACAACGCGCTGACCGCGATCGGCTCGTTCGTCCGCACCGACCCGGACCGGGCCCGGGAGCTGATCCTGGAGTTCGCCGAGTTCACGCGGTACTCGTTCCGGGCGCACGGCGAGTTCACCACGCTGGCCGAGGAGCTGCGCTCGATCGACCGCTACCTGACCATCGAGCGGGCCCGGTTCGGCGACCGGCTCCAGGTGCGCCTCCAGATCGCCCCGGAGGTGCTGCCCGTGACGCTGCCGTTCCTCTGCCTGCAACCGCTGGTGGAGAACGCCGTCCGGCACGGGTTGTCCCGCAAGCCGGGCACGGGCATGGTGAGCATCGAGGCCCGGGACGCGGGCACCGAGTGCCACATCACCGTGGAGGACGACGGAGTGGGGATGGATCCGAGCACGCTGACCGCCGGCATCGCCGAGCTGGCCGGCGCCGCCGGGGACCCGGGCGACGCCGCGCTGGCCGGCGTGGGGGACGACCCGGGCCAGCACGTCGGGCTCTCCAACGTCGACGAGCGGCTCCGGTCGGTCTTCGGGGACGGCTTCGGCCTGGTCGTCGAGACGGGCCTCGGCTCGGGTACGAAGGTGAGCATGCGGGTGCCGAAGTTCCATCCCGGCGTACGGGCCGGCTCGTGATCGAGCGTGCCGTGGAGGTGGGGGCGGCCGGGTTCCTGCGGGTGCTGGCGGTCGACGACGAGCCACCGGCGCTGGACGAGTTGGCGTACCACCTGCGGGCCGACCCCCGGGTGGCCCGGCTGCACACGGCGGGGGACGCGACGGAGGCGCTGCGGGTGCTCCGCGACGGCGACGTGGACGTGGTCTTCCTCGACATCCGGATGCCCGGTTTGGACGGCATGGAGCTGGCCCGGGTGCTGCGCCGCTTCGCCCGGCCACCGGCGATCGTCTTCGTCACCGCGTACGACGACGGGGCGGTGGACGCGTTCGACCTGGGCGCCACCGACTACGTCCGCAAGCCCGTACGCGCCGAGCGCCTCGCCGAGTCGCTGCGCCGGGTGATCGGCTCGCGGGTGGTGCCGTCGCACCCGGCGGCCCTCGCCCGCGCGGAGGAGGATCCGACCATCCCCGTCGAGCTGGCCGGCACGACGCGGATGCTGCCCCGCTCGGCGGTGCGCTGGGTGGAGGCGCAGGGCGACTACGCCCGCCTGCACACCGCCGACGGCTCGCACCTGGTCCGGGTGTCCCTGGCGACGCTCGCGGAGCGCTGGGCGGACGCCGGGTTCGTCCGCATCCACCGGTCCTACCTGGTGCAGCTCAAGCTGATCGCCGAGCTGCGGCTGGTCAACTCCGGCTACGTCGTGGTGGTCGACTCGGCGGAACTGCCGGTCAGCCGCCGGCACACCCGCGAGCTGAAGGACAAGCTGGTCCGCGCGGCGAAGCAGGACTGGAGCCGCTGACCCACCCCGTCGGCGGGCATCGCTGCGGCTCGCCGCCGACGGACGCGCGCGGCCTGGCGGAAACCTCGATCCACCGCCTCCAACGCCCGCACCACCAACGCCGACAACCTCTCACGGGCGGCGGCCCCACCGCCGGAAAGCGGCTTCCACACCTCCGCTCGGGCGAGGGGGCGGCTGGCAGGTGACCCAGTGGACACTGTCGAGCTGCCCCATCTGTGCGACCGGAGGACACCACGGGGGCCTGCCCATGAGGCGGCCTGCCCAAGACGCGGCCGTCCCGCGGTAGGCCGTCCCGCGGTAGGCCGTCCCGCCTGGGGCCGTCCCCCGTGTGGGGCCGTCCCCCGTGTGGGGCCGTCCCCCGTGTGGGGCCGTCCCCCTTGTGGGGCCGTCCCCCTTGTGGGGCCGTCCCGTGGTTCACGGGCCGGTCCTATGGATGGGGCAGCTCGACAGCGCAGCCGAGGCCTTACCCTCGCCCCGGCTCCCAGCGCTCGCGCCCCTCCCTCGGAAATCTTTCGCCAACGGGAATACGCACGCACGGTCGTACGCTGTACGGTACTCCGTACGACAATTGGAGGCCGCCTTGTTCGACGCCGCGACCGAATTCGACCGCCAGCTCGACCGGCTGGTGGAGCTGGGCTACCCGACCCTGGCCGAGCTGACCGAGGACGCCTTCCGTGACCTGGTCGCGCCGCTGCGCGCGGCGGCCGTCGCCGGGGCGGCCGACCTGCCCGCCCCGACCGAGGGGCGGGTGCCCTTCCTCCTGGTGGTCACCCGCGACCTGGTGCCGGTGGAGGAGCGCGTCGCGCTGACGACCCTCGCCGGCAAGCGGAAGCCGGGGATCGTCGACCGGCACTACGCCGAGGGTGACCTGCCGAAGTTCGACCCGATCAAGGAGCTGGAGGTGCCGGCCGGGCCGGCGTACCTGCTCTTCGACGTCGACCGGGGCGAGGAGACGCTGAACCTGGCGCCCGCCGCCGCCATGGAGGTGATCACCGGCCAGGACCGGCTGCCGCTCACCATCGACGAGGGGCTCGCCTTCGTCACCCTGTACCCGGAGGCGCTGGCGAAGAACAAGTGCTTCTCGCTGGTCGGCTCCCGCTGCGGCGACAAGCGGGTGCCCGCGCTCTGGATCAGCCAGAACGCGCCGAAGCTCGGCTGGTGCTGGTACGGCAACCCGCACACCTGGCTCGGCTCCGCCTCCGCCCGTCCCGAGCGCGTCGGCCTGGGCTGAGGATGTCGGTGCGGCCGGGACATGCCAGGCCGCACCGACGTGCCGCCGCGCGTCGGTCACCGGGGCAGCGGCAGCCGGCTCCACGTCTCCCCGTCGGCACTCACCTGGACATGAGCGGTCGCTGGCAGGTTCAGCACGTCACGGCCGCCGAGCCAGATCAGGCCCGGTGCCACCCCGACGGTCCCCTCGGTGCCGGACCGCTCGCTCCGGGTGAAGTGCCGGCCGCCGTCCCGGCTGACCCAGACGTACCCGGTGGCACCGCCCGCGAACGGTTCACCGACGAGGAGAATCCCGTCCCGGCCGATCGTGAACGGCCGCAGAATGGAATTGGCGGGGAGGTCGGTCCCGACGTCGGTCCAGGACAGGCCGGCGTCCGTCGTGTGCAGCAACCGGGACGAGCCGGTCGGTGGGCCGTTCCCGCTCGCTGGCCGGGGCTCGGTCAACAAGTACGCCTCCTGGCCGCTGACCGCCGCGAGCGCCACGGCCGTCACGCCCTCCGGCACCTGCGACGAGATCCAGGTGGCACCCCGGTCAACGCTGTGTGCGACATGAGCGGCGCCCCCGTACTCGGGGGACGACTGCACGAACCAGAGCGCCCCGTCGCCGCTCCGGTCCATGCTGACCCGCGCGTGGGTCGCGGGCAGGTTCTTGAGCCGGTAGACCCTGCCGGTGCCGGGCTCGACCGCGAGCGGTCGCTTCATCGCCCCGCAGCCGGTCTGGCAGGTCACCGGCCGCGCCCGCGCCGGGAACGCCGGCACGTCGATCACCGCCGACTCGACGTCCCGCCACGTCCGGCCGCCGTCCGTCGAGAGGACCGCCTGGCCGTCAACGCTCACCAGATAGGTCCGCTGGTCCAGCACGCTGTACCGGACATCGGACACCCCGAACCCGTCCGCGTCGGGGGTGGTGACGCAGGCACCGTCGTACGCGGCCGTCCGCCACGGCGACCAGGTCCGGCCGGCGTCCTCGGTGGCCGTGAAGCTGATCCGGCAGGGATCCCGTACCTCGACGCCGACCGCGACCCGCTCAGCGAGCAGGAAAAGCTCGCTGACCACCCCCTCGATCGGCTGCTCGGACGGGTCCGGGGCGGCCCAGTCCCCGCCGCCCGGATCGCGCACGGACGGGACGAGGGCCACCCCCGCGAGGGCAACCACCACGGCCAGCCCGGCCCCGGTCGCCCATCGGCACCGTCGGCCCCGGGCCGCCCGCCGGAGGTCGCCGAGCGGGGGCTGGCGAACGGCGTCGGCGACGGTCTCGACGACGAACCCGGTGAACTCACGATCGGACATCGATCCTCCCGGTCTGCGTGCTGTCGGTGGCGTCGGAGTCGGTGAGCAGCGCCGCCAGCGCCTGCCGGCCCCGAGACAGGCGGGACTTGACGGTGCCGGCGGAGACGCCGAGCGTCGCCGCCACCTCGTCCACCGGTAGGTCGACCAGGTAGTGCAGGGCGAGCGCGTGCCGCTGCCCGGCGGGCAACTCCCGGAGGGCCGTGAGCAGGGCCAGGTGCTCCAGCGCGGTGTCGGCGACTACCGGTGGCGGGCCGATCCGGCGCAGCAGTCCGTCGAGCACCCGCCTTCGCCGGTACCGGCTGCGCGCCACGTTCACCGCGACCCGGCGCAGCCACGCCTCCGGGTTCTCGAGCCGGGCGAAGCGCCGGGGTGTGGCCAGCGCCCTGGTGAATGCCTCCTGAACCGCCTCCTGCGCCTCGTTGAGGTCGCCGGTCATCGCGTAGAGCTGGACCACGAGCCGGCGGAAACAACCGGCGTACACCTCCGAGATCGGATCACCGTCGGACACCGTCACCTCCCTTCTCCATCTCTCCCACTCCCCGGCGGCGAAGAAGGTTCCGGCGACGCGGTTCCCACAGAGTTATCCACAGGGGTGACCCGTTCTCCACAGGTTGTCCACAGCCCTGGTGTGGACAGCACGGTCCGCGCTGGGCACGACGCCGGCAGGCCCTTGACAATCGCGGCGATCGGGCGAGACTGCCGGGGTGGCCGCTGCCGACGATCCCTTACCCGCGCCCCGGCAGGGCGGGTCCGGGACGCCCGAGCACGCGGGCGGGTCCGGGTCGCCCGAGCACGCGGGTCGGCCCGGGGTGCCGCCGCACGCCCCGGTCGCCCAGCCCCGGACGCGGATCGTGCTGGCCGAGGTGTCCCGCCGCGAGGACCGCGCGGAACGCACCCGCGCCGAGCTGGCCCAGCAGACCCGGGTCGGCGACGCGCTCGTACGGGGGCTGGTCCGGGCCCAGTTCGCGCTGGCCCTGCGGCTCTCCCTGGTGGTGGCGATCGGGCTCGGCGGGCTGCCGTGGCTCTTCGCCGTCGCGCCCGCCGTCGGCCGGGTCACCGTGCTCGGCGTCAACCTGCCCTGGCTGCTGCTCGGGGTGGCGTCGTTCCCGTTCCTGATCGCTGTCGGGTGGGCGTACGTGCGGCTGGCGGAACGCAACGAGCAGGACTTCACCGACCTGGTCCAGCGGCCGGAGCGCTGAGGTGGGCAACGGCTTCGTCGTACCGGCGATCGTGGCGGTCACCCTGGTCACCGTCGGCATCGGCTTCTACGGGCTGCGGCTGGCGCGGACCACCTCCGACTTCCTGGTCGCCTCGCGGGCGATCAGCCCCACCTGGAACGCCGCCGCCATCGGCGGGGAGTACCTGTCGGCGGCGAGCTTCCTCGGGGTCGCCGGGCTGATCCTCAAGTACGGCGTCGACGTGCTCTGGTATCCCGTCGGCTTCGCCGCCGGGTACCTCGCGCTGCTGCTCTTCGTGGCCGCGCCGCTGCGCCGCTCCGGCGCGTTCACGCTGCCGGACTTCTGTGAGCTGCGGCTCGGGTCGCGCCGGCTGCGTACCCTCGCCACCGTCTTCGTGATCTTCATCGGCTGGCTCTACCTCGTGCCGCAGCTCCAGGGGGCAGGGCTGACGCTGGCCACGGTGACCGGCTCGCCGTACCCGTTGGGGGCCCTGCTGGTGGCCGTGGTGGTCACCGCGAACGTCGCGCTCGGCGGCATGCGCGCGATCACCTTCGTGCAGGCCTTCCAGTACTGGCTGAAGCTGACCGCGCTGGCCGTACCGGCGATCTTCCTGGCGTTGCAGTGGCAGGCCGACGCCCGCCCGGCGGTGACCCCGCCAGACGGGCCGACGTTCCGGACCGCGACCACCGTCGTGGTCGAGCACCGCGCGACCCTCACCCTCCCCGACGGCCGGATCCAGGAGGTACGCCCCGGCGACGAGCTCTCCTTCGCCGCCGGCGACCCGGTGCCGGAGGTGTCCGGGGTCGCCACCGACGCCGCCGACTGGCTGCTGCCCAGCGGCGCCGGGGACGACGACCGGGGGCTGTTCGCCACGTACTCGCTGATCCTGGCCACGTTCCTCGGCACGATGGGCCTGCCGCACGTGCTGGTCCGCTTCTACACCAACCCCGACGGCGCCGCCGCCCGCCGCACCACGCTGGTGGTGCTCGCCCTGGTCGGCGCGTTCTACCTGCTGCCCACCATCTACGGGGTGCTCGGCCGGATCTACACCCCGCAGCTGCTGCTCAGCGGGCAGACCGACGCGGTGGTGGTGCTCCTGCCCGGCGCGGCGCTCGGCGACGGCACCGCCGGCCGGCTGCTCGCCGCGCTGGTCGCGGCCGGCGCGTTCGCGGCCTTCCTCTCCACCTCGTCGGGGCTGCTCACCAGCGTCGCCGGGGTGATCTCGACGGACGTGCTGGGGCGCGGCTCGGTACGCGGCTTCCGGCTCGCCACGGTGATCGCCGGGGCCGTGCCGACGGTCCTCGCGCTCAACCTCGCCGGGCTGGACGTGTCGCAGGTGGTCGGGCTGGCCTTCGCGGTCGCCGCGTCCAGCTTCTGCCCGCTGCTGGTGCTCGGCATCTGGTGGCGCGGGCTGACCGACCTCGGTGCCGCCGCCGGGATCCTGGTCGGCGGCGGCGCGGCGGTCGGGGCGGTGCTGGTCACGGTGCTCGGCCCGCCGCTGTCCGGCTGGCCGGCCACGCTCACCGCCCAGCCGGCCGCCTGGACGGTGCCGCTCGCCTTCACCGTGATGGTGGCGGTCTCGATGGCGACCCGCCGCCGGGCGCCGGCCGACATCGGCGCCACCATGCTCCGCCTGCACGCCCCGGAGGCGCTGCGGCTGTAAGGAGGGCCCCCTGTCAACGCCTGCGGTAGCGGAAGGGGCCCTTCCTGACAGGCGGGCCGGGCGTTCAGCGGCGCGGACGGGTACGACTCGGGGATGACCGGGGATCATCCTGCGGCCGGAGCAGCCGCTGGTCCGGGCCGGATACGGTCGACGCATGACTGCTGAGCACCCGGCGCTCTCCCTGCGTGGCCTGGCGAAACACTTCGACGGCAAGGTCGCCGTCGCCGGTGTCGACCTCGACGTGCCGGCCGGGTCGTTCTACGGCCTGCTCGGCCCGAACGGCGCGGGGAAGACCACCACCCTGTCGATGGCGGTCGGGCTGCTCCGGCCGGACGCCGGGGGCGCCCGGGTGCTCGGGCACGACGTCTGGGCCGACCCGGTACGGGCGAAGCAGCTGCTCGGCGTGATGCCCGACGGCGTACGGCTCTTCGACCGGCTCAGCGGCGCGGAGCTGCTCGCGTACCACGGTCTGCTGCGGGGCATGGACCCGGCGGTGGTCGACCAGCGGGCGGCGGAGCTGCTGGACGTGCTCGCGCTCGGCGACGCCGGCCGGACGCTGGTCGTCGACTACTCGGCGGGCATGAAGAAGAAGATCGGCCTGGCCTGCGCGCTGCTGCACGGGCCCCGGCTGCTGGTGCTGGACGAACCGTTCGAGGCGGTCGACCCGGTCTCGGCCGCGCTGATCCGGGACATCCTGCACCGGTACGTGACCGGGGGCGGCACCGTCGTCTTCTCCAGCCACGTGATGGAGGTCGTCGAGCGGCTCTGCTCGCACGTGGCGATCCTGGCGGCCGGCACCATCAAGCGGGTCGGTCCCATCGACGAGGTGCGCGGCGGCCGCTCGCTGGAGCAGGTCTTCGTCGAGGTGGTCGGCGGCCGTACGGCGACCGGCGAGGAGTTGGCGTGGCTGTCGCAGTGACCGGACCGACCGTCTCCGCCCGGCCCGCCCGGCGGGTCTCCGCCCGGCACTTCGTCCGGCTCAAGCTGCGCGTGATGGGCAACAACTTCCGGGGTCAGGGCTGGCGGGTCGCCCTCTTCGTGGGCGGCGCGGTGCTCGGGCTCTGGTTCGCCGGCACCGGCTTCTTCCTCTTCGCCGCGCCCGGCCTGGCCGACGAGAGCCGCTACGCGCTGATGGTGGCCGCCTTCGGGGGCGGCCTGACGGTGCTCGGCTGGCTGCTGTTGCCGCTGGTCTTCTTCGGGGTGGACGAGACGCTGGACCCGGCGAGGTTCGCGCTGCTGCCGCTGCCCCGCCGCACGCTCGTCACCGGGCTCTTCGCCGCCGCCTTCGTCAGCGTCCCCACGATCTCGGTGCTGCTGGCCCTGTGCGGGCTGGTGGTCACCGCCGGGGCGCTGGGTGGCTGGTCTGCCGCGGCGGTCGCCTTCGTCGGGGTGGTCGGCGGGCTGCTGCTCTGCGTCGCCGCGGCCCGCGCGGTGACCAGCGCCTTCGCCACCGCGCTGCGGTCCCGCCGGGTCCGCGACCTGGCCGCCGTGCTGCTCGCCGTACTCGCCGCGCTGCTCGGGCCGTTGCAGCTCCTGGGCATCGCCGCCCTCTCCGACGCCGACTGGGACCGCCTCCAGGGGGTGGCCGAGGTGGTCGCCTGGACCCCGTTCGGCGCTCCCTGGACGGCCGGCATCGACGTGGCCGAGGGCCGCGTCTGGGCCGCGCCGGTGAAGCTGCTGATCACCGCGGCGACGATCGTGGCGCTGCTGGCCTGGTGGTCCCGCTCGCTGGAGTCCGCGATGGTGGGCGCGGCCAGCGCCGGGCCGGCCCGCGCCCAGCGTGGTACGACCGGCGGGGCGGTCGCCCAGCTCTTCCCGAGGGCCCTCGGCTGGGCCCGGCGGGACCGGTTCGGCGCCCTCGTCGCCCGGGAGGCCCGCTACTGGTGGCGGGACGCCCGACGCCGGGCCAACCTGATCACCGTCGCGGTCGTCGGTCTCTTCGTGCCGGTCATGGTCAACCTGGGCGGCTCGGGCTTCACGATCGACGGCGCGGAGGGGTTCACGCCCAGCTCCGACGCGTCCCCGGTGCTGTCCAGCCTGTCGATGCTCTTCGTCGGGCTGCTCGCCGCCGTCACCCTGGCCAACCAGTTCGGCTTCGACGGCAGCGCGTACGCGGCGAACGTGGTCGCGGGCGTCTCCGGCCAGCAGGAGCTGCGCGCCCGGATGGCCGCGTTCTCGCTCTACGTGCTGCCGATGCTGGCGGTGATCTCCGTGGTCGTCGCGGTGGTCGTCGGCGAACCCGGCTGGATCGGGCTGATGGCGGGCACGCTGTTCGGCACCTACGGCGCGGGGTTGGCGGTGAACTGCTTCGTCTCGGTACTCGGGGCGTACTCGCTGCCGGAGACGAGCAACCCGTTCGCGTTGAACACCGGTGCCGGGATCGCGAAGAGCTTCCTCACCCTGCTGGCGATGCTCGCCACCGCGGTGGCGGCGGTGCCGATGGTGGTGGCCGCCGGGCTGCTCGGCGACGTGTGGCTCTGGCTGGCCCTGCCGCTCGGGGCCGCGTACGGCCTGGGGGCGGCGCTGCTCGGCGCGTACCTGGCCGGCGACGTGCTGGACCGCCGGATGCCGGAACTGCTCGCCACGGTGACCCCGCGCCGCTGACGATCGGACAGGACAATGGCCTGATGCCCGTCGTCGAAGCGGTGATCACCGTGCCGGTCCCACCCGAGCTGGCCTTCGCGGTCTCCCAGACCACGGCGCCCGTGCGCTACCGGTGGGACCCGTTCGTGCGGGAGCAGCACTTCACCGACGGGGCGACCCGGCCCGGCAAGGGGGTGCGGACCTTCACCCGGTCCCGGCACGGCCTGGTGATGGTCAGCGAGTACGTCTCCTGGGCCCCGCCCAGCCACGTCGGGATGAAGATGGTCCGCGGGCCGTGGTTCTTCGAGATGTTCGCCGGCGGTTGGCGGTTCGCGCCCGCCCCGGAGCCCGGCCACACCGTCGCCACCTGGCGGTACAGCTTCCGCTGCCGGCCCGCGTTCCTCCGCCCGGTCGCGGACCGGATCGGCTCCTGGCTGCTCGGCCGCGACATCCGCCGCCGGATCGCCGGGTACGCCGCCGGCTGCACGGACCCCGAGGTGCTGGCCGCCGCCCGCCGGTCACTCACCGCCGACGACTGACCCCTCCCGCGGTACGCGCACCCCGCCGGGATCTTGGCGGGGTGCGGCCCTCGGAAGGGCGCAGAACCTCCAAGATCTCAACCAGCTGCGCCGAGGGTCGATGCCGGTAGGGTCGGCGGGTGAGCCGCGCGAACTTCCGCACCCTGTACCACGGGCAGGCATCCGGTGCCAGCTCGGGTTACGGCCTGTTTCTGATCCGCCGATCAGGGTCGTGGGCGCAGCACTGGGCATCGGTCAATCGGGGAGTGCAGCCTGTCCCGCCACCGCCGCTGGTCGACCTCGCACGTGAGACGGTCATCATCCTCTCGGTAGGGACCCGCCCCGTGCTGGGCTACGACGTCACGATCGAGGACGTGACCGTGCGGGAGACGACCCTGGTGGTGACGGGCGTCGAGAGTCGCCCCGTGGGCATGGCAACACTGGACATGGTCTGTTCACCGGTGCACATAGTGGCGGCACGATTCGGCCCCGAGGCCTTCGAGGACATGCTGCTGAACCTGCACATCAAGCCCGCTGAGATCATGTGATCCGGTGGCACGGAGGACCGCGGAAGGGCGGCACGCACCGCACCGCATCGCCGACAACAGCGCCGTCCGTCGACGCCAGGGGCCACATCCGGGCCCGTCGGGGCGGGGCAGGCCGCACAATGTTTCACGTGAATCATGAGCCGGGCGCCGAGATCCACCACATCGACCCGTTCGCCGTGCCCGCCGACCAACGCTCGCCCGTACGCCGGTTGCGGGGTCGGCTGGCGTCGCCGGTGACGCTCTGGACGGCGCCGGAGCCGGCGGGCCTGACGGTCTCCTCCACGCTGGTCGCGGAGGGCGAGCCGGACCGGCTGCTCGGCCTGGTCGACCCGGAGTCCGACCTGTGGGCGGCGGTCGAGTCAGCCGGCCGCTTCGCGGTGGCCCCGCTCGGCCCGGCGCACCGGCAGCTCGCCGACCGGTTCGCGGGCCTCTTCCCGTCCCCCGGCGGCCTGTTCGCCACCGGCGCGTGGACCGACACCCCCTACGGCCCGGTGCCGGCCGACGCGGGTGGCTGGGCGGGGTGCCGGCTCGACTCCGCCCGCGAGTACGGCTGGGGCCTGCTGGTGGAGGCCACCATCGAGGCCGTCGAGCTGACCGGGGAGACGGACCCGCTGCTGCACTACCGGGGCCGCTACCGCGAGCTGACCTGACGACCGTCACCGGCGACCGTCCGGCCCACCCGGGCGACACCCGCTACCGGTGAACGGAGTGAGCTGCGTCACTCGGCGCAGCCACCGTGCCGTTCGGCGCAGCCGCCGACCGGCGTCGATCTCGCCCTTCCGTGGCGGGGAGCGCGCTTTCTACCGTGCGCGAAACTCCCCACGCCTGTGAAGGTGGTGATCCACGAATGTCCACGGACACACCCGCGTCCACGCCGTCGACCTCGGCGGCGGACCGGTACCTGGCCGTGCAGCGGTCGGACGAGTTCGCCGGGTTGCGGCGCACGCTGCGCGGCTTCATCTTCCCGATGACCGTCGCGTTCTTCCTGTGGTACGCGCTCTACGTCATCCTGTCCGCGTACGCGCGGGACTTCATGGGCACGAAGCTCTTCGGCAGCAACATCAACATCGCCCTCGTCTTCGGCCTGCTCCAGTTCGTCTCGACCTTCCTCATCGCCTGGCTCTACTCGCGGTTCGCCGACCGCAAGATCGACCCGGTCGCCGACCGGATCCGCGCCGAGATGGGGGAGGTGAGCAATGAACACGGTCCTCGCGGCTGAGGCGGGCAGCACCACCGCCCGCAACCTCACCATCACGCTCTTCCTGGTCTTCGTGGCGGTGACCCTGGCCATCACCATCTGGGCCAGCCGGCAGACCAAGACCGCCACCGACTTCTACGCCGGTGGCCGGTCCTTCTCCGGGTTCCAGAACGGCATGGCCATCGGCGGCGACTACATGTCGGCCGCCTCGTTCCTCGGCATCGCCGGCATGATCGCCCTCTACGGCTACGACGGCTTCCTCTATTCCATCGGCTTCCTGGTCGCCTGGCTGGTGGCGCTGCTGCTGGTCGCGGAGCTGCTGCGCAACTCCGGGCGGTACACGATGGCCGACGTGCTGGCCTTCCGGATGCGCCAGCGCCCGGTGCGGACCGCCGCCGCCGTCTCCACCATCACGGTGTCGATCTTCTACCTGCTGGCGCAGATGGTCGGCGCGGGCGCGCTGGTCGCCCTGCTGCTCGGCATCAAGCCGGGCACCACGTTCCTCGGCATGGACGCCGACACCGCCAAGGTCGCCACCATCATCATGGTCGGCGCGCTCATGATCGTCTACGTCACGGTGGGCGGCATGAAGGGCACCACCTACGTGCAGATCGTCAAGGCGTTCCTGCTGATGGGCGGCGCGACGATCATGACGGTGCTGGTGCTGGCGAAGTACAACTTCAACCTGTCGGAGCTGCTCGGCGCCGCCGCGGCCTCCTCCGGCAAGGGCGACGCGCTCCTCGGGCCGGGGTTGCGCTACGGGGTCGAGGTGGCCGGCGACGCGACGCAGACCTTCTACAACAAGATGGACCTGCTGTCGCTCGGCATCGCGCTGGTGCTCGGCACCGCCGGCCTGCCGCACATCCTGATCCGCTTCTACACCGTGCCGACGGCGAAGACGGCCCGCAAGAGCGTGCTCTGGGCGATCGGCATCATCGGCACCTTCTACCTGCTCACCCTGGCCCTCGGCTTCGGCGCGGCGGCGCTGGTCGGCAGCGAGGCGATCACCGCGCAGGACAAGGCCGGCAACACGGCCGCGCCGCAGCTCGCCGAGGCACTCGGCATCGAATTCCTCGGCGGCGATCTCGGCGGGGCGACCCTGCTCGCGGTCATCGCGGCGGTCGCCTTCGCCACGATCCTGGCCGTGGTGGCCGGCCTGACCCTGGCGTCCTCGTCCAGCCTGGCGCACGACTTCTACGCCAACGTGATCAAGGACGGTAAGGCGTCCGAGCGGCAGGAGGTCAGGGTCGCCCGGGTCTCCGCCCTGGTGATCGGCGCGATCTCGATCGTGCTGTCGATCTACGCGCAGAACCTGAACGTGGCCTTCCTGGTGGCGTTGGCGTTCGCGGTGGCCGCCTCCGGCAACCTGCCGGCGATCCTCTACAGCCTGTTCTGGCGGCGGTTCAACACCTCGGGCGCCGTGTGGGCCATCTACGGCGGCCTGCTCTCCGCCGTACTGCTGGTGTTCTTCTCGCCGGTGGTCTCCGGCGCGGCCACCTCGATGTTCCCGGAGCACGACTGGCAGTGGTTCCCGCTGTCCAACCCCGGCATCCTGTCCATCCCGTTCGGCTTCCTGTGCGGGTGGATCGGCACCGTGATCTCCAAGGAGCACGACGAGCAGAAGTACGCGGAGCTGGAGGTGCGTTCCGTCACTGGCGCCGGCGCCCACTGACGACCCGACGGCTGCAAGGAAGGGCCCCTTGTCATCGCCTGGCCGAGGACAAGGGGCCCTTCCTTGCGTCAGGGCGGCCCGGGGCAGTGGGTAGGCTGACCGGCATGAACGCTGTTGCCCGCTTCGGACCCGGTCACCGCATCCTCGTCACGGGCGGCGCCGGCTTCGTACCGTCGCACCTGGTGGACTCCCTGATCGCTCGCGGCTGCACCGTGGTCGCGCTCGACAACTTCATCACCGGGTCGAAGGAGAACGTCGCCCACCTGCTGGACGAGCCGAACTTCACCCTGGTCGAGGCCGACATCTCCGATGGTCTGCCGACCCACCACCCGGCGATGGCCGAGCGGTTCGACGCCATCCTGCACATGGCCTCGCCGGCGAGCCCGACCGACTTCGAGAAGCTGCCGGTGGAGATCCTCCGCGTCGGCTCGGTGGCCACCCTGCACCTGCTGGAGCGCGCGGTCGCCGACGGCGCCCGCTTCCTGATGGCCTCCACCTCCGAGGCGTACGGGGACCCGAAGGAGCACCCGCAGCCCGAGTCGTACTGGGGCAACGTCAACCCGATCGGCATCCGCGCCGTCTACGACGAGGCGAAGCGCTTCTCCGAGGCGGCCACCATGGCCTACCACCGGAGCCGGGGGCTCGACACGGCCATCGTCCGGATCTTCAACACGTACGGCCCGCGGATGCGCCCGGACGACGGCCGGGCCATCCCGACCTTCATCTCGCAGGCGCTGCGCGGCGAGCCGATCACCGTGCACGGCACCGGCAACCAGACCCGTTCGATCTGCTACGTGTCCGACCTGGTGCACGGCATCCTGCTGCTCCTCGACTCCCGCGAGACGGGGCCGATCAACTGCGGCACCGAGCACGAGATGAGCATGCGGCAGCTGGCCGAGACGATCGTGTCGCTCACCGGAAGCAGCTCCGAGGTGACCTACATCACCCGCAGCGCCGACGACCCGGAGATGCGCCGCCCGGACCTGACCCTCGCCCGCGAGCTGCTCGGATACGAGCCGACCGTGGCGCCCGAGGACGGCCTCCGCCGCACGATCGAGTACTTCCGCGAGCGGATGGTCTAGCGAACGCCCGCCGCCGACGCACGCGTCGGCGGCGCCACAGGGCGACAGTGGCTACGCGTACGTACCCTGAGTTACATGTCAGCGACCATGCCCGCCGGAGTTCCACTCCCGCACCTGCACCGCAGCGCCGGTCGCGCCTCGGTGCCCGGCCCCGGCCGGGACGCCGGACGCGCCCGGCCCGCCGAGGCCCGCTGGTCCCCGGCAGCGGACGAGCCACGGGCCGGCGGGCCCGGCGGTCCCGCGGGGCCGGGCGGACCGACCGGGCCAGGCGGACCGACCGGACCGGACCGGCCGGGCCGGGGCGGCGTCCGCCCCCGCTGGGGCCGGATCGCCCTGGTGGCCGGCGTGGCAGTGCTGGTGCTCGCGCTGCTCGGCGGGGTGGGCGCCTGGTTCTACGCCCGCGGCCTCGACGACGACCTGGCCCGCACCGACCCGTTCTCGGAGATCACGGGGGGCCGCCCGGCCAAGGCGGTGGACGGCGCCCTGAACATCCTGCTGGTGGGCAGCGACTCCCGGGACCCGGACGCCCCGGTGGACAAGTCCAGCAAGTGGCGGGCCGACACGATCATCGTGATGCACATCCCGTCGGACCACCAGAAGGCCTACCTCGTCTCCATCCCCCGTGACCTCTACGTGCCGATCCCGGAGGGCGCCAACGCCGACTGCGGCAGCGGCCAGCGGGGGAAGATCAACGCCGCCTTCGCCTTCGGCGGGCTGCCGCTGGCCGTCCGGACGGTGGAGTGCTTCACCGACGTGCGGCTCGACCACGTGATGGCGATCGACTTCGCCGGCTTCAAGCAGGTCACCGACGCCCTCGGCGGCGTCGACCTGAAGGTCGAGCGGACCGTCACCTCGATCCACAAGCCGTACCGGACGTTCACCAAGGGCACCAACCACATGGACGGCGCCGAGGCGCTGGACTGGATCCGGCAGCGCAAGCAGTTCCCGGACGGCGACTTCGCCCGGATGCGGCACCAGCAGGAGTTCCTCCGCGCCCTGATGGACAAGGCGGCGAGCACGGGCACGCTGACCAATCCGAAGAAGCTGAACGACTTCCTCAAGTCGGTCACCGCCGCGGTCACCGTCGACCAGAGCTTCTCGCTTGTCGACATGGGGATCCAGTTCCGCAACCTGCGCGGCGAGAACCTCACCTTCGTGACCAGCCCGCACGTCGGCAGCCAGACCATCGACGGTGAGTCGGTGGTGGTCTCGGACAAGGAGAAGGCGCTGACCATGTACAAGGCGATGTCGGCCGACACCATGACGGCCTGGGTCGAGGCCAACCAGAAGAAGAAGGACGGCGCCGGAAACTGACCAGCTCCGCCGGCCGGCCCTCCCGTGATCGACGGACGTCATCACGATTCGGAGGGCCGGCCGAGCGCTTCCTGTGAGCCAACCGCCGACCAGCCGTATCGATCTGTCCGTTCGGTCAGTTTTCCTGGATGACGGCCGTACGAACGGTATTTGACGGTCGGACGACCTCGCCAGGACGGGAAAGCGTCCGTAAAGTGATCCCGCCCCCTGACAAACGCGAGCTGGAGCACGCATGCCGGTTCAGACCAGCCGTCGCCCTCCGGCGCTGGAGTCCCCCCGTGGCCCGGTCCGGGCCTCCACGAGCATCCCGAAGCAGCCCGTAAAGGGCGGCAGGCCCGGTGGCGGGTCCGCGAAGAAGCGGTCGCGCCGCAAGGACCCGCTCTGGGCCCGACTCACGCTGATCTTCGGCGCCGTGCTGATGGTGGCCAGCGGTGCGGCCATCGTCGGCAGCAAGGCGCTGATCAGCAGCGCCACCGGCAACATCGCCCAGCGCAACCTCCTCGGTGACGCCGGCAAGACCGACGCCGAGGGTGGCGCCAGCCTGGACGGCCCGATCGACATGCTGCTGCTCGGTGTGGACGCCCGGGAGCGGTGGGCCGCCGACGACGTGCGGGCGGACAGCATCATCGTGCTGCACATCCCGGCGACGCACGACCAGGCGTACCTGATCTCGATCCCCCGGGACACCGAGGCCCAGATCCCGGCCTTCAGGCCCAGCGGCTACAAGGGCGGCACCGACAAGATCAACGCGGCGTTCCAGGCCGGCGCCCGCAACGGCGGCGGCTGGGAGGGCGGCGCCCAGTTGATGGCGCAGACGATCAAGAAGATGACCGGGATCAGCTTCGACGGCGCGGCCATCATCAACTTCGGCGGATTCAAGAACGTCATCGAGGCCCTCGGCACCGTGCGCATCTGCGTCAAGCAGGAGGTCGAGTCGATCCACATGTCGTACGTGGACGGCAAGCCGATGTGGAACGCGGACGCGAAGAAGACCGGCAAGCAGCGGACGCCCGTGGTGCACAAGAAGGGCTGCCGCGAGATGGAGGGCTGGGCGGCGCTGGACTACTCCCGGCAGCGCAAGAGCCTCAAGAACGGCGACTACGACCGGCAGCAGAACCAGCAGCAGCTGATCAAGGCGATGGCGAAGAAGGCCACCCAGGACGGGACGCTGACCAACCCGATCAAGCTGAACAAGCTGATCGACGCGGCCGGCAAGGCATTCATCCTCGACACCGCCGGCGTGCCGGTCCCCGACTTCGTCTTCACCATGCGCGGGGTGACCGGCAACGACCTCGTGATGCTGAAGACGAACGGCGGCACCTTCCACAGCGACGGCACCCGCGAGACGCTCAGCGCCCAGACGATGGACATGTTCCGCGCGGTGAAACAGGACAAGCTGGCCGAATTCGTCTTCGCCAACCCCGAGGTGGTCTCCAACCGCGAGTAGCCGGGCCCGCGCGTTCCGCCCGGCGGGTGGCTTCACGCGGGATCCGGCCGGCGGGCCGACGTCGGCAAGCGGCCGGGGCCGCGCAATGTCGGTGAAGCGGCCCGGACCGCCGTGGTCGGCTCGTAACCTGACGTGAGAGGGATTCACGTACGGGTCGCGGGGAGGCGTCACGTCCAGATCGACGGGCGACGGTCGGGGCCGGTCCGGGACCGACACCCGGCCCGCCCGGCCGCCCCGCGTCCGCTGGCCCCGGCTGCTGCTCGGCCTGGGCCTGGCCCTGGTGCTGCTGGCCGGGCTCGCCGTGGCGGGCCTGGAGGTGCTGAGCGACCGGTACGACCGCAGCGTCGTCCGGGAGCAACTGCTCGACCCCACCGCCCGCCAGAAGCGCACCGACCCCGAGGGGCCGCTGAACTACCTGCTGGTGGGGACCGACCGCTGGCAGAGCGGCAGCGCGGCGGACCGACGCTCGGACACCATCCTCATCGTGCACGTCCCCGCCGGCGGGCGCGAGGCGTACCTGGTCTCCGTCCCCCGGGACCTGCTCGTGGCCATCCCCGCCGGCAACGGCTACGGCGGCGGCCAAGACAAGATCAATGCGGCGTACGAGCACGGCGGCGGCGGCCAGCCGGGCACCCGCCTGCTCTCGGCCACCCTGTCCCGGTTGACCGGCATCCGCTTCGACGGCGCGGCCCTGATCGACTTCTCCGGCTTCCGCAAGGTCATCGACCTGCTCGGCGGCGTACGCATGTGCGTCGACACCGAGGTCCGCTCGATCCACACCGACCGCGTCTTCGCGCCCGGCTGCCAGCAGATGGACGGCGGTGAGGCGCTGGACTACGTCCGCCAGCGCTACGACCTGCCGGACGGCGACTACGACCGGCAGACCCACCAGCAGCAACTGCTCCGGGCGGTGCTGGAGCGCACGAGCGAGACGTCGCTGCGGACCAATCCGGTCAAGCTGGACCAGGTGATCCGCGCCGTGGGCGGCTCGCTGACCGTGGACACCAACGGCGTACGGCTGGAGGACCTGGTGCTCGCGCTGCGCGACCTGCCGGCGGACGCGCTGCGCGGCGTTCAGGTCCCCTCCCACCCCCAGACCATCGACCAGGTGTCGTACGTGGTGCTCGACAACGGCGGGAACGGCCTCTTCGAGGCGGTACGCGGCACCCGCGTGCCGGACTGGGCGCGCGCCAACCCGCGGTGGGTCACCCGGCTGTGACGCCCGGGGGCGGCCCGCCGCCGGCCGCCCGGGCGAGGATCTAGGCTTGGCACGTGTTCGGATCCCAGGTTCCCACCGTGACCGTGACCGAGATCGCCGACGACGCGTACCTGCTCGACGTCCGGGAGGACGACGAGTGGAACGCCGGCCACGCTCCCGGCGCGCACCACCTGCCGATGATGGAGCTGCCGGCCCGGATCGCCGAGGTGCCGACCGACCGCGACGTCGCCGTCATCTGCCGCTCCGGCGGGCGCTCCGCACAGGTCGTCGCCTACCTGATGCGCAACGGCTGGGACCAGGTGCGCAACGTCGAGGGCGGGATGGGCGAATGGGCCGCCGCCGGGCGAGGAGTGGTCCGCGAGGACGGGCAGCCGGGCCGGGTCCTCTAGGACGGTCGGGATGGACGCCCCTCTCGTCTTCGCGCACCGCGGTTCCTCCCACGACCTGCCCGAGCACACCCTCGCGGCCTACCTGCGGGCCCTCGACGAGGGCGCGGACGGGCTGGAGTGCGACGTCCGGCTGACCCGGGACGGCCACCTGGTCTGCGTGCACGACCGCCGGCTCGACCGCACCAGCAACGGCCAGGGACTGGTCAGCGCCCGTACCCTCGCGGAGCTGGAGGCGCTGGACTTCGGCTCCTGGCACCCCGGCTGCGCGCCCGCCGACGGCGACGAGGTGCTGGACGAGTCGCACACCCGGCTGCTGCCCCTGGAACGGCTGCTGGACGCGGTGCTGGCCGCCGGCAGGCCGGTGCGGCTGCTGGTGGAGACCAAGCACCCCTCCCGCCACGGCGGGAACGTCGAGCGCCGGCTCGTCGCGATGCTGCGCCGGTACGGCCTGACCGAGCCGAAACCGGACGATCCGGTACGGGTCACCGTCATGTCGTTCTCGCCGCTGGCCGTACGCCGGATCCGGGGGTTGGCCCCCGCGCTGCCCACGGTGCTGCTGCTGGACGTGCTGCCGCGCTGGGTGCGGCCGGGGCGGCTGCCGTTCGGCACCCGGATCGCCGGCCCCGGCGTCGCCCTGGTGCGCGCCCGCCCGCAGCTGGTGCCCGCCCTGCGGGCGGCGGGCAACCAGGTCTTCGTGTGGACCGTGAACGAGCCGGCGGACCTGGACCTCGTCCTGGCCGCCGGGGTGGACGGCATCATCACCGACCGGCCGGCGCACACGCTGGCCAGCCTGGGCCGCTGACCGGGGTGGCAGCGCACGGAGGCCCGGTCGGGCAGGGGTGTCCCCGGACTGGCCGGCGGGGCACACTCGGAGGATGCCGGAGCGCACCGACCTCTCCGCTCTCATCGCCGGCCACACCACGGTGATCGAAATGATCAACTCGGGCGGCACCGGCCTTCCGGTGCTCACCCACCTGCTCCGCGTGGCCCGGTCGGCGCTCGGCGCGGCGGGCACGGCGTTCGTCGAGTTCGCGCCGACCGGCGGCCGGGTGATCGCCGCGACCGGCGCCGCCGAGTGGGCCGTCGGCCACCCCGTGCCGGCCGACGACCCCGCCACCGTCTGCCTGCTCTCCGGCGCACGGGTGCGCCAGGTCCGCACGGACGAGCTGACCGGCAGGCTCTCCGCCGAGCTCGCCGAACGGGGCCTGCTCCGGATGGTGGTCTCCCGCGCGGAGATCGGCGGGCTGACGGTCGGCAGCCTGCACGTGCTCTACCCCGACGGCGACGACCCGCCCGACGCCGAGCAGCACGCCGTCGCGGGCTACCTGGCCTCCTGCATCGCCCACATGTACGGCGACCAGACCGGGCTGCCCGTGCATGGCGACGGGCCGGTGGTGGCGGCGCTGGCGGACGGCCTGGCCGTGGTCGACCGGGACAACCACGTCCGGCTCTGGAACCCGGCCGCCGCCCGGGTCACCGGCCGTTCCGTGGCCCAGGCGCTCAACCGGCCGTTGCCCTTCCCGCTGCCCCCGTCCGGGGAGGTGCGCGACCACCGGATGCCGGACGGCCGCTGGCTCACGATCACCTCCGGCGAGCTGCCCGGCCCCGGCACCCTGCGAGTGGTCACCTTCCGGGACATCACCGACCAGCAGCGCCGCGACCACGACCGGGACCTCTTCGTGGCGGTGACCAGCCACGAGCTGCGTACGCCGGTGACCGTGATCAAGGGCTATGCGGACACGCTCACCGACCACTGGGAGTCGCTGACCGAGGCCGACCGGCGGCAGGCCGCCCGCGTGATCGGGCAACGCGCCAACGAGCTGGCCCGGCTGGTGGACCGGCTGCTCTCCTCCGCCGCCGAGGCGGGGCCGGGCGACCAGCCTCCCGCCCCGTACGACCTCGGTGACGCGCTGCGCGCGGCGGCGGTCGACCTCCCGGCGGAGCTGCGGCAGCGGCTCGTCCTCCGCCTCCCCGAGGACCTGCCCAAGGCGCTCGGCCACCGGCTGAGCCTCGCCACCATGCTCACGGAGCTCTGCACGAACGCCGGCAAGTACTCCGAGCCCGGCTCGCTCATCGAGATCACCGCCGACGCGGACGGGTCGACGGTCTCCTTCCAGGTACGCGACCGGGGCATCGGCATCCGGCCGGAACACGTGGAGCGGGCCTTCGACCGGTTCTGGCAGGGCGAGTCGGGCGACCGCCGCCGCTACGCCGGGGCCGGGCTCGGCCTCTATCTCGTCCGTCGGATCGTTGAACAGCAGAATGGATGGGTATCCCTACGGCCGAGGGCCGGTGGCGGTACGGTCGCAGAGGTGCGGCTGCCCCGCGGGTGACCGGCGACGGGCAACGGGGGCGGGAAAGGGACGAAGGTGTCGACGGGAGCTGCCGATCGGGCATGGTGCGTGGTGGTCCCCCACCACGCCGCGGGGGCGCGGGTGGCGCGGCGACGCCTCGCCGAGGAGTTGGCCGACGTCGTACCCCCGCCGCTCCTGGCCGACCTCGTCGCGGTCCTCGCCGAGCTGGTCGGCAACGCGGTCCGGCACGCCGACCCGCTGCCCGGCGGAGTGGTCCGGGTGGCCTGGCGGCTGCGCGACTCGTCCGGCGGCCAGCAGGTGCAGATCCGGGTGACCGACGGCGGCGCCGCCGCGGGCCCCACGATGCGGATCGCCGACACCGAGGCCGTCGACGGCCGGGGGCTGCACATCATCTCGGGGCTGGCCGACCGCTGGGGCGTCGAGCGCGACGGCCTGGGCCAGAGCGTGTGGGCCGAGTTCGACCCCACCGGCGTCACCCGGTCGGACCTTGCCGTGGCCGGCTGACCGACCGCGAGGGCGGGTCCCGCCCCCGCCGGGCCGCCGGGGCCTCTAGGCTGTGTCGCCGTGAGCAAGCGTCGAAAGAGCCAGCGGGCCGCCGAAGCCACCCCCAAGCGGGAGAAGGTACGGGACATCTTCGTGCCCCGACCGTTCGAGGGGCTGACCGACGAGCCGGAGTGGATCGCCCTGCGGGAACTGGTGCCGGCCGCCTCCGCGCCGCTGCGGCTGGCCCCCGCCCTGGTCGAGGAGTTCGGCGACCGGGAGGTCACCCTGGCCACCGTGCTGCCGATGGCCACCCCTGCCATGACCAAGCCGGACGGGCGGGTCCTCATCGGGCTCCAGCGTCACCTCCAGTCGGGCGACGTCTCCCGGGACCTGGCCGAGGCGCTGCTCTGCGCACTGCGGGCCGAGCCGGGCCGACCGGTGCCCGTGCCGCCGCTGCCCGGCCCCGGCCCCCGGTTGCAGGACGTCCTCGCCGACGGCCCGCTGGAGGTCAGCATGCACGACGGGTTCGAGTTCTGGCTCGACCCGGGGGCCGGCGACGACCCGAACGTGCAGGCGTCCCTGGAGCGGGCGAACGCCGCGATCTACCCCACCGTACGGCTCGCCGCCGCCCGGGCCGCGTACTGGTGCCAGGTGCCGGAGAAGGCGCACGTGCGCTGGGTGCTGCCCGACGACGAGGACGCCGCGCTGGACGCGCTGTCCCGGCTGAGCGTCGCCGGCACGCTGGTGCTCGGCGAGGACACCCGCTTCGCGGGCATGTTCCGGGCCCACGGCCGGCTGGTGCCCGTGTGGGACCTGCCGGAGGACGTCCCGGCCGCCGACTGGGAGCAGCCGGTCGCCGACTTCGCCAAGCGGTACGCGGAGGCGCTCGCCGAGCCCACCCCGCTGGACGCCGCCGGCCGGCGGGCCCGCCACGGCCTGCTCGGCCGCCAACTCACCCTGCGCTGAGCCGGACACCCGCTCACCCTCCGCCCTCGCAGCCGCCGCGCCCGACTCGCGCGGCGGCTGCGGTGTGCGGAAGGGCCCCTTCCTGTACCGGATACGTCAGGAAGGTGCCCTTCCTGACACCGGCACGCCCAGCGGCTCGCGGACCAGCGGGCAGGACATGCAGCGTGGTCCGCCCCGGCCCGAGCCCAGCTCCGAGCCGGCGATCGGGATCACCTCGATGCCGGCCCGCTCCAGCTGCGCGTTGGTCTCCGTGTTGCGCTCGTAGCCCACGCAGAGCCGGGGCGCGATGGCCAGGGTGTTGTTGCCGTCGTCCCACTGCTCGCGTTCCGCGGTCACCGGGTCCAGGCCGGTGTCGATGACCCGGAGCTGGGGCAGGTCCATCGCGTCGGCGGCGGCCCGCAGGAACGGCGCCGGGCCGTCCACCCGCGGGTCCTCACCGTCCGCCCCGGCGATCACCGTGTACGCCGACAGCGTGTGGGCGATGTTCGGGTACATCAGCACGGCGTCGACGTCGACCATCGTGCAGACGGTGTCGAGGTGCATGGTCGCCCGTTCCTGGGCGATCGGGACGACGAGGATGGTGTGCGCGAGCCCGGCGGCGAAGACCTGCCGGGCGAGGCGTTCCGCGCCGGCGGGCGTGGTCCGCTCGCCCACCCCGACGGCCAGCACCCCCGGCGCGAGCAGCAGCACGTCGCCGCCCTCCAGGTGCTCCAGGCCGGGCTGGTAGACGAGCTCGGTGCCGGCGAAGCGCGGGTGGTGCCGGTAGATGGCGTCGGTCAGCGTGGTCTCCCGTCGCCGCGCCGGCATCGCCAGGCTGGTCACCCCGACCCGGTCGCCGACCCAGAACGAGGAGTCCCGGGTGAACAGCAGGTTCGGCAGCGGGTCGATGACGAAGTCGTGCCGGTCCATCAGGGTGTAGACGAGGCCGCCCGGGCGCTCCCGGCTGACCCGGAGCTCCTCGTGGGCCAGCCCGGCGATGAGCACGTCGGCGAGCGCGACGGGATCGAGGTACGCGAGGTGGTCGGCGACCCGGGCGCGCAGCGAGTCGCCGAGCCTGGGCGAACGGAGCACCTCCCCGGTGAGCTCGGCCCGCGCGTCGGCGACGGCGAGCGTCTCGGCGAGCAGGGTGGCAAGGTAGAGCACCTCGACGCCGCGCTCGCGCAGGGCGGCGGCGAAGGCGTCGTGCTCCTCCTGGGCCCGTCCGACCCATGGGATGGCGTCGAAGAGGAGCGAGTCGTTGTTCCGGGGGGTGAGCCGGGCCAACTCAGGACCGGGGCGGTGCAGCAGCACCGTCCCGAGCCGACCGACTTCGCTGTCCACGTAGTGGGTCACCCTCGCAGCGTAGGGCAGGGTTTGGCGGCATCCGATAAAACAGGGGTGGATGAATATGGCATTCATCCACACTCACTCCGGCGTTCCAACTTGCCGACACAGGGGACTGGCAACGTAGGGTAGTGAGGACATAACTTCGAGGGACCTTTTGCCGGAGGTCGCGATGACTGTCTTTCCCGCTCGTCAAGCCGTACCGTCCGCCCGGGCACTGCCGCCCGCGGCGGTGCCACACCCCCGCGTGGAGTCGCCGGGGGTGCTCGCACCCGTCCGTCCGTCCCCGTTGGAGTGGGCCCGCCGCCGCAGGGCGGAGCGGGGCGCCCGGCGGCTGGAGGCGGCCGGGGCACGGGCGCTCGGCCGGCTCGACCATCTCGGGCCCGCGTGGCACGTCATCGAGTGGCCCCGCACGGACGCCGCCGATCTCCTGCTCGACCACGAGCGCGACGAACGTGCCGGCTTCCTCGCCATCGGGCCGAGCGGGCTCTTCGCGGTCACCATCGCCGACCACGGCCGGGCCCGGGTGCTGGTGGCCGGCGACGTGGTCCAGATCAACGGCAAGCGCCCGCCCTACGTGGCCGAGGCCCGCCGCGACGCCAAGCGGGCCAGCAAGGCCCTCTCCGACGCCGTGGGGCTGCCGATCCCGGTGACGCCGGTGCTGACGTTCGTCGGCTCCGGCGTCATCAGCGTCTACGGCCTGCCGAAGGACTGCCTCATGGCCACCCACCGCGAGCTGGACCGCCTGCTCGTCGCCGGGGGCAGCCGGATCAGTCCGGCCACGGCCGAGAAGCTCTCGCGGGTCGCACAGCACCCGGAGACCTGGGTGAACGGCGCGTACCGACCGGCTGCGGACTACCGGTGGTACGAGGGCGGCCGAACGGCCGCTGACAAGCCGGCCAACCGACGGTAACGTCACCGGCGACGCCACGCACCCGGGTGCCGGTCGGCACCCGTCGGTCGCGCCGTCGCCGGCCGCCTGGTCAGGGCATTCCCTCACCCACCGGCGGCCCGGTGACCACGCGCGGTCGGCGTCACCCGCGACGACCGGCTAGCGTGGACGGACCGTCGGTGTACATAGGAGGCGCGGTGGCCCACGTCGAACTCTCGCTCTCTGACGTGTTCGTGCCGGCGGCGGGAACACCGACAGGGCAGGAGTTCGACAACCTCGGTCGGTGGTCGTCGACCGTCTCCCACGCCGACGAGCCATGCCTGCTGATCGACGCCGGGACGAGGGTCGTCGCCGTCTCCGTCGCCGGCTGCGAGCTGCTCTGCCTGGGCGACCCGGAGGACGTGACGGGGCTGCCGCTGCTCGACGGCGGGCTACGGCTGCTCGACTTCACCGCCAACCGCTGCGAGCTGACCGAGCCCGAGATCGACAAGATCCCGCCGCTGCTGGCGCTCTCCTCCGGACGCCTGGCCCGAGGGCTGCTCCGGGTCCAGGCCGCGTCGACCGACGCGCCGGACTCGACCGTCGACGCGATCTCCACCCCGGTGTTCACCAGCGGGACGGTCGCCGGTTCACTCACGTTCTTCTCCCCGGTCTGACCAGCGGCGGGATGTGGCGTTCGCCGCACGCGGCGAATCTGGGGCGGGCCCGTACCGAGGCCGTAAGGTGCCCTCATGCTCGATATCGCTCTGCTGCCGGGGAAGTACGCCGTGTGCCGCCTGGCCGCCGGCTCCGCCCTGCCGCCCGAGTTGTCGGGCGGGCTGAGCAACGGCGACGTCGTCACGGTGAGCTGGACGGCCGACGGGATCTCGCTGATCTGCCCCGCCGACCGGGCGCCCGAGCAGGCCGTCGGCGAGACCGCCTGGCGCTGCCTGCGGGTCGCCGAACCGCTCGACCTGGCGGTCAGCGGCACCCTCGCCGCGCTGGTCGACCCCCTCGCCGCAGCCCGGGTCAGCGTGGTCGCCTTCTCCACCTACGACACCGACTACCTGCTGGTTCCCGCCGTGCGGCTCCGCGAGGCGACCGCCGCCCTGGAGCGTGCCGGCCATCGCGTCCTCGGCTGATCTTCACTCGCCCGCCGGTTCCTCCTAGGATGGGCTCGGCCTCCCGGCCGCAGTGACGCTCCCCGATGTCCCGAGGATCGGCCGTGCCGCCCACCCCCTCGCGCCCCGCCACACCCGCCCGCCCGCCCGGCGTCGACGCCGGGCACCCCGGAGCGGGCCGGCCGCACGCCCACGCGGACCAACCATCGGTGACGCCCCGGCCACCCGCCGGTACGGCACGCCCGTCTGCTGCCCGGCGACCCGCTCTTACCCGCGCCACCGATCACCGCCACCCGCGCCGGCACCGGCCGGTCCAGCCAGCCACGGGGCTGAGGGCGGCACCGGCAGCGGCAGCCGCGCTGCTGGCCATGCTCTCCCTGGCCGCCTGCGGCACGCCGCCCGAGCTTCGGGAGCCCGCCCCGACCACCGCGCCGACCCGCACCGCCAGCCCCGCACCGACCGGCATTCCCAGCACCGCGCCGAGCCTGCCGCCCGCCACCGGCCTGCCCACCCCCACGGTCGACCCCGGCCTGGTCGCGGTCCCGTGCCCGGACGGCCCCTCGGGAGCCCGGATCGTCGACCTGGTGCGGGGCCGGGGTGGCGTGCTGCCGAACGGCGTCCGGGTCCGGGTGCGGACCGGGCCGCTCTGCGCCGGCGAGTGGCACTACACGGTGCTCGACGTGACCGGGCACGAGACGCTCCAGGTGATCACCCAGGGCCGGCCGGGCGCCCCGCGCCTGGTCACCGCCGGCACCGACGTCTGCACCGCCGAGGTTCGCGCCGCCGGGCCGCCAGGCATCCGGACGCGCGTCTGCGAGGGCGGGTCGCTCGGCGTACCGGGTGCGTAGGCTGTCGCCATGCCGGGAACACCGCCGACGCGCTTCGTCTATCTCGGGCCGGAGGGCACCTTCGCCGAGCAGGCGTTGAAGAGCATCCCCGCCGCCGAGCGGGGCAGCCGCACGCCGGCCCGCAGCGTCCCCGAGGCGCTGGAGGGCGTACGGACCGGGGAGGCGGACGCGGCCCTGGTGCCGCTGGAGAACTCGATCGGCGGCGCCGTCGGGGTGACCCTGGACGAACTCGCCGAGGGCGAACCCCTGGTGATCACCCGCGAGGTGGTCCTGCCGGTCGAGTTCGTGCTCGCCGCGCGGCCCGGCACGACGCTCCCGCACGTGCGCAGCGTCGCCGCCCACCCGCAGGCGTCCACCCAGTGCCGGGGTTGGTTGCGCGCGCACCTGCCCGACGCGGTCGTGGTCGACGTGCTCTCGAACGGCGCGGCCGCCGCCGGAGCCGCCACCGGCGAATACGACGCGGCGATCTGCGCCCCGATCGGGGCCGGGCGGCACCGGCTCGACGTGCTCGCCGACAAGATCGCCGACCACCCGGACGCGGTGACCCGCTTCGCGCTGGTGTCCCGCCCCGGGCCGCCCCCGCCGCCGACTGGCGACGACGTGACGTCCCTGGCGGTCTACATCGCGCACGACCGGGTGGGCGCGCTGCTGTCGGTGCTGATGGAGCTGGCCGTCCGCGGGGTCAACATGAGCCGGATCGAGTCCCGCCCGACGGGCGAGGCGCTCGGCCGCTACGTCTTCTTCCTCGACTGCGCCGGGCACGTGGCGGACGTACGCCTCGGCGAGGCGTTGCAAGGGCTACGCCGGGTCTGCGCCGACGTGCGCTTCCTGGGCTCGTACCCCCGGCACCGGTTCCCCGGGACGGGCGACCGCCCGATCCCGGCCCCCGCCGGCCTCTCGGACGCCGACTACGCGGACGCCGCCGCCTGGCTGGCCCGCCTGCGCGCCGGCGACCTCGGCTGACGGCTGGCCCGGGACCGCCCCGGAGCCAACCGCGGGCCCCGCAACGGCACCGCCCCCGACCGGCGTCGGATCCGGCGGGGCCGGTCGACGCGGGCGGGGGCGGTGCGGGGTCGTGCGGGACGTGCCTCAGCTGAGCAGGCCGCCGAGGAGCCCGCCCTGCTGCTCCTGGGAGCCGCTGCCCAGGACGGGCGGCTCCTCGGAGGGCTGGACGACGACGAAGCCCTGGCCGGCGAAGCTCATCGTGAACGCCTCGCCGGTGGTCCGGCCCAGCAGCGTGCCGAGGCCGAGCTGCTCGGCGCGGTGGTAGCCGGTCTGGAGGTTGGCCGACCAGCAGACCGCCGCCTGCGGGTCGACGTAGGTCGGGGCGTCGACGCTGAGCACCACCGGGGTGCCCTTGGTGGTGATGGCGATCCGGCCGTAACCGCTGAAGACGCAGTTGAAAAGGCCCGACGAGGACGCCATGCCGGCCCCGCCGACCATACGGATGTCGTACTGGAGGGTGGAGTCGAAGGCCAGCACGCTGGAGCCGTTGATGGAGAGCGCGTCGCCGGGCTCCAGGTCGATGACGTGCACGTCCTTGGCGAAGTCGGCGAGGAAGACGTCACCCCGGCCCGAGACCTTCATCAGCGGGACGCCCTCGCCGGTCAGCTTCTGCTTGAGGAACTTGCCGAGCCCGCCGGAGCCGAGCGCCTGGAACTGCACCTGCCCCTGGTAGGCGACCATCGACCCGACCCGGGCCATCATCTCGCCGTTGAGTTCGACCTTCAACATCTTGGAGTTCTGCAGCCGCATGCCGGGCTGCGCGGACTCCTTCTCAAGGTTCTCCGCCGAGAACAGCTCGCTGCGCATTGGAAGTGCCTCCTGAGTTCGCGGTACCTGGACCGACGGTAGGCGACGGTGGCAACCGCCGCCCGCTAGCCCCAGCCCAGTTCGTGCAGGCGGGCGTCGTCGATGCCGAAGTGGTGGGCGATCTCGTGCACCACCGTCACCGCGACCTCGTCGACGACGTCCTCGTCGTCGTCGCAGATGCGCAGGATGGGGTTGCGGTAGATCAGGATGCGGTCCGGCAGCACGCCGGCGTAGTCCCAGCCGCGTTCGGTGAGGGCGTGCCCCTCGTAGAGGCCGAGCAGGTCCTCGCCGGGGGGCGGGTCGTCCTCCACCAGGATCACGACGTTGCTCATCAGGGCGAGGAGTTCCTCGGGCACCTCGTCGAGCGCGTCGCCGACCAGCTCCTCGAAGCGCTCGCGACTCATCTCCACCGGCACCCCGCCCATTCTGCCCGACGACACGGCCCGCCCGCGCCGGTCAGGCCCGCCGGCCCGAGCGCCGGCCCGGCTCGGCCGCCGGGGTCGGTCGGAGCCGGCAGCCGGCCGCCCGTCCCGGGCCCGGAGCCTGCGGCCGACCGCCCGGAGCCCGCCGACGGCGCGCCCGGCCCGGCTCGGCGGGCCGCCACGGGGAGCGTGGTTCCCGTGGCGGTCGACGCCGACGACGGGGACGGTCAGGAGGCGAGGCGGGCGGTCAGGCTGATCTGGGCGCCCGGAGCCAGCAGGCGGGAGATCGGGCAGTTCTCCTTGGCGGTCTCCGCAAGCTTGGTGAACTGGGCCTCGTCGATGCCGGGCACCTGGCCGACGGTGTCCAGCTCGATCCGGGTCACCGTCATCCCGGCGTCGGTCTTGTCGAGGTGGACCTTGGCGGTGGTCTCCACGGAGGTGGGCGGCGAGCCGGCCTCGGCGAGCGCCTTGGAGAACGCCATCGAGAAGCAGCCGGCGTGGGCCGCGCCGATCAGCTCCTCGGGGTTGGTGCCCTCACCCTCCTCGAAACGGGACTTGAAGGAGTAGTTCCCCTCCAGCCCGCCCTTGCCGGTGCGGATCGTGCCGGACCCCTCGGTGAGGTTGCCCTGCCATTGTGCGGAAGCGGTACGGATAGGCATGCACCCGACGCTAGCCCAACGGGCACCCGCCGGCGACCGTTCACGCTCCGCGTCACCGGGTGCGTACTGTGTCATGATTCGGGGCAGGCCCGCGAACGCGGAAGGGTGGCCGATGTCCCAGAGTTCCCCCATTCCCCGGCAGGAACACCGGTCCGACGGTGCCGCCGTCCTGGAGTGGGGCACCGCCCAGCCGGACAGGCCGGGGCGGTTCGGGCGTACGTTCTCCGGCCTGGGCCGGGACCCCCGGCTGCCCGTGCTGCTCGCGGCGCTCGGCGCGGTGGCCGCCCTCGCCTCGATGCTCGGCGAGTGGCAGGTGATGACCATCCCCAACGGCGGCCCGCAGGGCAACACGCCGCTGCGGGTGCCGGGCGGGGTGTCCGACGTCGGTGGGTTCGGGGTGGGCTACCTGGTCGGGCTGTTCGCCCTGGTCTGCGCGGTGGTGCTCGCGCTGCGCGGCACCCCCGCGGTGCGTCCGAACGCCCGGCTCGCCGGGCTGGCCGTGGCCGGGACGCTGCTGGGGCTGCTGGTCGCGGCCACCGCCTCGCTCGACGAGGCCGCCCAACGCGTCTTCTTCTACTCCACGGACGACGGGTTCCAGGTCGAGTACGGCCGGGGCCTGGTGACGGCGTTCCTGGCCTGTGCGCTCTTCGCGGCGGCGCTGAAGCTGGCCCCGGCGGGCACGGCCCGGGTCGCCGGGCAGTCCGACGGCGGGACCGAGGCGGAAGGCGGGACCGGGGCGGGTGCCGGGACCGGGGCGGACGGCGGAGCGGGGGCGGAGCCGGTGGGCTGGCGCCGCCGCAGGTCGCGTGAGCTGACGGACGACGGGCTGCCGCCCGCGCCGGCCGACCTCACCGTCGGGCCGGCCGCCCCCTTCGCCCGCCCCGAACTCCCGGACTGACCGGGGCCGGTTCACCGACGACCAGGGTGACGAACGTCAGCCCGGCCGCTCGACGAGGACGACCTCGCCCGCGCCCGGTCACCGAAGGCGGCGGCCCTCAGGGGGCCACCCAGCGGACCTCGCCGTCCGCTCGCTCGTCGGTGGCCCGCAGGCCGAGCCGCTCGGCCACCCGCGCGGAGGCCCGGTGGTCGGGGTGCACGTGCGCGACCAGCGCCCGGATGTCGCGCTCCGCCAGCCAGCCGACCAGGCCGGCGGCGGCCTCGCCGGCGTAGCCGCGGCCCTGGTGTGGCGTCAGGACGACCCAGGCCAGCTCGGCGACCGGCCGGTCACCGTCGAGCCGCACGGTGGCCTGCACGGTGCCGACCGCGTCGCCGCTGTCCCGGTGCCGGACGACCCAGTTGAGCCAGCCCTCCCGACCGTCCGGCGACCGCCCGGCCGTCTGCCGGCGGTACCGCTCCCGGAGCTGCTCCAAGGTGGCCGGGCTGCCCCCGATGTACTCGTGCAGGGCAGGGTCGTCCAGGAGGGGGGCGAGTTCCTCGGCGTGGTCGACGCGGAGCGGCTCCAGCAGCAGCCGCTCGGTGTCGACGGCCTCCGCCACCGGCCAGTCCCGATCTCCCATCCGTCCCACCCTACGGCCCGCGGCAGGGCCCCGGACGGGGACACCGGCGGGCCGTCGACCGTTGGCACGGCATTCGCCGCAACGCCATGGTGGGGGCCCGTTCCGCGAGGTACGTTTGCTGCCCGCCGTCACTCAGGGTCGAGGCACCGAGGACCGAGACGGCTGGCTGCGACGGCGGCGGGCGAAGGAGGAACGATGACCCGCCCGGGCCTGCCCAAGCTGATCGCCACGGATCTCGACGGGACGCTCGTCCGCAGCGACGACACCGTCTCGGCGTACACCCACGCGGTGCTCGACCGGGTGCGGGCCGCCGGTATCCCGGTGGTCGGCGCCACCGGTCGCGGCCCGAGGCTGGCCGGAATGACCCGCAACGACATCCGGGCCGCGGACTTCCTGGTGATGGCCGGCGGCGGCCGGGTCGTCGACCAGAGCGACCCGGCCGGGCCGGTGGTGCTGCGCGACGAGCGTCTCTCCGCCGAGGTGCTGGCCGCGCTGCTGGCCGACATGGAGGCGGCCGTCGGGCCGCTGACCGTGATGGTCGAGGCGTCGGACGAGCACGGCGCCCCGCTCTGGGGCGACTACCACCCGAGCTGGCCCTACCAGCACGAGTTCGAGGCGCGCAGCCGCGCCGAGTGCCTCTCGTGCGACGTGATCAAGGCGTTCGTCCGGACCGCCGACCACCACGTCGACGAACTGCTCGCGGTCGCCCGGCGGATCGTTCCGCCGGAGGTCGCCACGCTCACCCAGGCGGGGCTGGGCTTCGTCGAGATCTGCCCGCCGGGGGTCGACAAGTCCACCGGGCTGACCGTGGTGGCGCAGCGCCTCGGCGTCGACCCGGCCGAGGTCCTCGTCTTCGGCGACATGCCCAACGACCTGCCGATGTTCGAGTGGGCCGGCTGGGCCCGGGTCGCGGTCTCCAACGCCCACCCGATGGTCCGCGCCGCCGCGGACGAGGTGACCCTGCGCAACGACGACGACGGGGTGGCGGTGTACCTCGATCGGCTACTGTCCCGCTGATGGGAGAGGCACCACGGCTCATCGCCACCGACATCGACGGCACCCTGCTCCGGGACGACCGCACGCTCAGCCCGCACACCGCCGAGGTGCTGGCCCGGCTGTCCGCGCGGGGCACGCCGGTCGTGCTGGTCACCGGCCGTCCCATCCGGTGGCTCAAGATGGTGTACGAGCAGCTCGCCGAGCCGCTGCCGGCGATCTGCGCCAACGGCGCGGTGGTCTACGACCCGGTCGCGGACGAAGTGGTGCGGGCCGACCCGCTCGCCCCGGAACTGCTCGCCGAGGTGGCCCGGCGGCTGCGCGCCGAGGTGCCGGAGATCAGCTTCGCGGTGGAGATCGTCGACAGCCGGCAGATGCGGCACGAGGCGCACTACCCGCTGCGCTGGGACGCCGACCACGACGCGATCCGGGCGGTCGAGACCCCCGAGGAGCTGCTGGCGGCACCGGCGGTGAAGCTGTTGGCCCGGTCCGCCGAGCAGGATCCGGACGCGTTCGTCGCGCTGGTGGCCGCGGCCCTCGAAGGGCTGGCCGAGGCGACCCACTCGTCGTACTCGGGGCTGGTGGAGATCTCCGCCGCCGGCGTGACCAAGGCGGCCGGGCTGGCGTGGTACTGCGCGCGGCTCGGCATCGACGCCCGGGACGTGCTCGCCTTCGGCGACATGCCGAACGACGTGCCGATGCTGACCTGGGCCGGGCGGGGAGTGGCGGTGGCGAACGCGCACCGCGCCGTCCTGGAGATCGCCGACGAGGTCACGGCGGCGAACTCGGCGGACGGCGTGGCGGCGTACCTGGAGAAGGTCTTCGGGGTGGGCTGAGCGGCCGGCCGGCGTCCCCGGCCGGCCGCGCGGTCAGAGGTACTGGCCGGTGCTGTGCCCCTCGCCGCCCTGCGGCGGCTGGCCCATCCCCGGCATGCCCGGCAGCATGCCGGCGCCGGGGCCGCTGGGCAGCGCCTGCCGGCCGGAGCGCATCTGCTCCAGCTGCACCCGGGCGGCCATCTGCTGGGCGACCAGGGCCGCCTGGATGCCGTGGAACAGGCCCTCCAGCCAGCCGACGAGCTGGGCGTGCGCGATGCGCAGCTCGCCCTCGCTGGGCGCCTTCTCCTCGGTGAAGGGCAGCGAGATGCGTTCCAGCTCCTCGCGCAGCTCGGGGGCGAGCCCCTCCTTCAGCTCGACGATCGAGCGCTGGTGGATCTCCCGCATCCGGTGCCGGCTGGCGTCGTCGAGCGGGGCGGCCTTGACCTCCTCGAGCAGCTGCTTGATCATGCTGCCGATCCGCATCACCTTGGCCGGCTGCTCGACCAGTCGGGTCGGGTCCTCGCCGTGTGCCTCGTCGGTCTGCACGGTGCCGACGGGCCGCCCGTCCGGGCCCACCACCACCACCGTTCCGGAGTGACCGGTGCCATCCTGGCCCGGCTCGTCGTTCTGTCCAGCGGAGTGCGCTTCGGTCATGGGACCCATCTTTACCCAGCCGCGAGCGCCCATGCGCCCGGGGACCGATCCCGACGGCGGATCCGCGCGTGATCCGCGCTACGGTCGCGCCATGCCCGCCGACCCCCGCGACGTGCTCAGCCGCCCCGCTCCGGCCCCCGACGTCACCGTCTCCTACGGCGACCACCCGGACCAGCTCGCCGACCTGCGCGTCCCGGCCGGGTCGGGCCCGGCCCGGCCGCTGGTCGTCGTGGTGCACGGCGGCTTCTGGCGGGCCGAGTACGACCGGCGGCACACCGACCCGCTGGCCGCCGCGCTGGCCGGGCTGGGCCACCCGGTGGCGCAGGTGGAGTACCGCCGGACGGGGCAGCCGGGTGGCGGCTGGCCCGCGACGCTGACCGACGTGCTGACCGGCGTGACGGAGCTGCCCCGGCTCGCGGCCGAGGCGCTGCCCGGCCGGGTCGCCGCCGGGCCGCCGCTGCTGGTGGGCCACTCGGCGGGGGGACACCTGTCGTTGTACGTGGCGGCGACCGCCCCGGAGGCCGTCGGCGGCGTGCTGGCGCTGGCCCCGGTGTCGAACCTCGCGGAGGCGTACCGGCTGGATCTGGACGAGGGGGCGGTGGCCGCGCTGCTGGGCGGCGGCCCGGGGGACCATCCCGAGCGGTACGCCGCGGCGGATCCACGTTCATTGGTACCTATCCCGACACGGACAGTAGTCGCGCACGGATCACTCGATGAGCACGTCCCGGTCGGGATGAGTCGGGAGTTCGTTGCCGCCGGCCGGGCGGCGGGCGGCGACGTTCACCTCGTTGAGCTGCCGGAATGCGAGCATTTCGGGCTCATCGATCCGGAGTCCGCCGCGTGGCCACAGATCACGGCTGCTTTCCGATCGCTGCGGAAAGATCGCTAAGCATTGACGCAGCGTCGCTGACCGGGTAGAACGCCGAGGGGGCGTGATCCGCCCTGCAACGCTCCCCGGAAGGAACTCGGTGTCGCAGATGAACCGCAGGCGGGCCCTCCAACTGCTGGCCGCTCTCGGTACGGCCGGACTGGTCGCCGGGTGCGGCACCGACGACGCCGACGGCGAGGCGGGCACGGGAAGCCCGATCAAGATCGGCCTCGTGGCGCCGACCAGCGGCGGCTTCAAGGCGATCGGCGACGAGATCACCAACGGCTTCCAGCTCTTCCTCGAGCTCAACGACAAGCTGCTGGGCGGGCACCCCACCACCCTGCTCACCGCCGACGAGGGCGAGAGCGTCAAGACCGGCAAGGCCGCCGTCGAGGGGCTGCTGAAGCAGGGCGTGCTCGCCCTCACCGGCGTGGTCGACGCGAACGTCATGTCCGGCATCCGGGACACCGTCGAACAGGCCCGGGTGCCCCTGATCGGTTCCAACGCCTCGCCGTCCAGCCTCCAGAGCGTCGTCTACATCTGGCGGACGTCGTACGTGCTCGACGAGGCCGGCCGGGCGCTGGGCCGCTACCTGCGCGAACAGTTGGAGTCGTCGGCGCGGCTGGCCATCATCGCGCCGGACAGCGTCGGCAGCCAGGACGTGGTGCGGGGCTTCCGGCAGGAGTTCGGCGAGTCCGACCCCCGGATCAAGGACGCGGTGGTCTCGACGGAGGTCTTCACCAACCCGTCGAAGTCCGCGTACCGGGCCGACATCCGCAAGGCGCTGGGCCGGAACCCGACGGCGGTGTTCTGCTTCTTCGCCGGGCCGGCCGCCGTCGAGTTCATCAAGCAGCTGCGCATCGAGGGGTTCACCGGCAAGGTCTACGCCCCCGGCTTCCTCACCGAGGGCGCCGTGCTGAGCAGCGTCAAGGCCGAGGACGCGCTGGGCATCCAGACGGCGCTGAACTACTCGTCCGACCTGAACAACACGGCCAACCGCCGGTTCGCCTCGGCGTACCGCAAGAAGCACGGCACCTCGCCGACCACCTACGCGATGGCCTCGTACGACGCCGCGCAGGTGCTCGACCAGGCGATCCGGATCGCCGGCGGGTCGCCCACCCCGCAGCAGGTCAACCTGGCCCTCGGCAAGATCGGCCAGATCGACAGTCCGCGCGGGGTGTGGCAGTTCAACCAGCCCCGTACGCCGCAGCAGCGGTGGTACCTGCGCGAGGTCCAGCTCGACGGCCAGGTGCTCTCCAACGTCCTGGTAACGGAGCTGGCCACCCTCGGCTAAACCCCACCCCACCCCCACCCACCCCACCCACCCCCACCCCACCCGCGCCGCCGATCATGCAGTTGTGGTGGGGGATGGAATGCGCAATTCGGCATACAGCCGGCACCACAACTGCATGATCGACGCGTCATCGGGGGTGGGCGTCGGGGTGGGGTGGGTGGGTGGGTGGGTGGGTGAGTGGGTGGGTGGGTGAGTGGGTGAGTGGGTGGGTGGGGGTTAGGGGCGGAGTTCGGCGATGCAGCACTTCACGCTGCCGCCGCCCTTCTTCAGCTCGGCCAGCTCGACCGGCACCGGGTGGTAGCCGGCCGCCTTCAGCTTCCCGGCCAGGCGGGTCGCCTCGCTGTTCAGCACGACGTTGAGCCCGTCGCTGACCAGGTTGAGGCCGAAGGCCAGGGCGTCCTCGGCGTCGGCGACCACCGCGTCGGGGAAGAGCTGCGTGAGCACCCGCTGGCTGGCGGCCGAGAAGGCGCCGGGGTAGTAGACGACGTTCTCGTCGTCGATCGAGGCGAGCGCGACGTCCAGGTGGTAGAAGCGCGGGTCGACCAGGCGCAGCGACACCACGGGCCGGCCGAGGGCCTCCTGCGCCTCGGCGTGCGCCGGCAGCTCGGTGCGGAAGCCGTGCCCGGCGAGGATCAGCCCGCCGTGCGCCTCCGGCAGGTACGCGAAGTCGCCCTCGCCCTCGTTGGTCTCGAGCGGCGCGATGAACCGCCAGCCCTGCGACTCGTAGAACGCCCGGTGCGCGGCGGCCTCGGCGGCCCGCTGCTCGTGCTTGAACTGTGCGCCGTAGACCGTGCCGTCGACCACGAACGCCCCGTTGGCCGCGTAGACCATGTCGGGCAGGCCCTGCCCGGGGGTCAGCAGGTGCACCTCGTGGCCGAGACCGACCAGGGTCTCCCGCAGCCGGTCCCACTGCTTGACCGCAAGCTGCGAGTCGACCGGGGTGGTCACGTCCATCCACGGATTGATCGCGTACTCGACCGCGAAGTGCTCCGGCGAGCACATGAGATATGTCCGCTTTCGCGCGACTCGCTGCTGGTTCACGATGACCAAGGGTAGGTACCCTCGAACTTTGGTAACAGCCACAACCGTTGCTTCCCAGAGGCGGAACGTTGCAGATAGATGACGTGGACCAGCGGATCATTGCGTTGCTCGTCGCGGACGCCCGCGCCTCGTACGCCGACATCGGTCAGCGGGTGTCGCTATCCGCTCCGGCGGTCAAACGGCGGGTGGACCGGCTGCGGGCGGCCAGCGTGATCCGGGGCTTCACCGCCGTCGTCGACCCCGCCGCCGTCGGCTGGACCACCGAGGCGTTCGTCGAGCTGTTCTGCGCCGGTCGGACCACCCCCGCCCAGATCGGGGTCGCCACCCGCCGGCACCCGGAGGTGGTCGGCGCGTACACCGTCTCGGGCGAGGCCGACGCCCTCGTACACCTGCGGGCCGCCGACATCGGGCACCTGGAGGCGGCGCTGGAACGGCTGCGGGCCGAGTCCTTCGTGACCTCGACCCGGAGCACCATCGTGCTCTCCCGGCTCGTGGACTCCCCCGGCGTCGGCCCCTCGCCCCGCTGACCCGGGCGCGGCGGAACGCGGCGCGGAAGGTCGGCGGAGGGCCGGAACCACCCGCCGGCCGGGCGCGTCGAACCGGCCATGACACGGGGAGCCCACATCTTCGCGGTCGGCACGCTGGCCGCGCTCACCCTGCTCGGCGGCAGCGCGATCCCGGCGGCGCCGCCCGACCCACCGCGCCCGGGGCAGCCGACGGCCGCGCCCGTGCTGGTCTCCTACGACTCCTGCGCCCAGGCGCTGGACGGGCTGCGCGCCGCCGCCGACGCGTCCGTCGGCCCGTGGGGCTTCGGCAACGGCTGGCGCACCGGGGCCGCCTTCGGCGACGTGGGCAAGGACGCGTCCGGGTCCCGGGCGTCAGCCCAGTCCGCCCAGCCCGCCCAGGAGCACTCCACGACCAACGTGCACGAGGCCGGCGCGGACGAACCCGACCTGGTCAAGACCGACGGGCGGCGGATCGTGACCGTCACCCGGGGCGTGTTGCGGGTGGTGGACCCGGCCGCCCGCCGGGAGACCGGTCGCCTCGACCTCACGCGGACGCTGCCGGAGCTGGCGTGGGGTGAGCAGGCGACCCTGCTGTTGCACGGCGACCGGGCGCTGGTGCTGACCCAGATCGGCGCGGAACTCCAGGCGGCGACCCGCGCCGCGCGGGCCCGCACCGCGCCGCGCCTGATCCTGGTCGACCTCGCGGGCACGCCGCGGGTGCTCGGCACCTACCGGATGGACGGCAGCCTCGTCGACGCCCGGCAGACCGGGGCCACCGCCCGGGTCGTGGTCCGCAGCCGCCCCCAACTGGTCTTCCCGTACGCCGAACGGGGCACCGACGCGACGCGGACCGCCGCCAACCGCGCGGTGATCGCCGCCGCCGGAGTGGAGGCGTGGCTGCCGGCGTACGAGTGGACGGCCGGGGCGGAACGGCACACCGGCCGGGTCGGCTGCGACCGGTTGAGCCGGCCGCCCGCCTGGTCCGGCACGTCGATGCTGACCGTGCTCAGCTTCGACCTCGCCGGCGACCGCCTCGGCGACGGCGACCCGGTCAGCGTCGCCGCCGACGCCACCACCGTCTACGGCACCGGGAGCAGCCTCTATCTCGCCGGGGAACGGCCGGTGCCGCCCCGGCCCGGCTCGTTCCGGGGGGACGTCCGGCGGCCCGACCCGCAGGTCACCGAGATCCACCGGTTCGACACCGGCGCGCCCGGGCGTCCCCGCTACGTGGCCTCCGGTTCGGTGCCCGGGTCGCTCGTCAACCAGTACGCCCTCTCGGAGTGGCAGGGGCACCTGCGGGTGGCTACCACCACGGGCGAGGCCTGGGGCACCCGGCCGAACTCGGAGTCCGCCGTCCACGTGCTGCGTCCCGACGGGGACACGCTGGTCCGGACGGGCGCGGTCACCGGCCTCGGCCCGGGCGAGCGGATCTACTCCGTACGTTTCCTCGGCGGCTCCGCGTACGTGGTCACGTTCCGGCTCACCGATCCGCTCTACGCGGTCGACCTGACCGACCCGACCGCGCCCCGGGTCACCGGGGAGCTGAAGATCACCGGCTACTCGGCGTACCTGCACCCGCTGCCGGAGGGCCGGCTGCTCGGGGTGGGCCAGGAGGCCGACCGGCGGGGACGGGCGCAGGGGCTCCAGGTCTCGCTGTTCGACGTACGCGACCCGGCCCGGCCGAGCCGGCTCGACCAGTGGCACGTGCCGAGGGCGTACTCCGCGCTGGAACACGACACGCACGCCTTCCTGCATCACCCGGAGACGGGCCTGGTGGCGCTGCCGGTCGGCGACGACGTACGCCTGCTGCGGGTGTCCGGGACCGACATCGGCGAGGTCGGCACGGTCTCCCACACGGGCCCGGCGGGCCCGGTCCTGCGGTCGCTGCTGGTCGGGGACGTGCTCTGGACCGTCTCCGCCGCCGGCCTGCGGGCCACCGATCCGACCACCGCCCGGAGCCTCGACTGGCTCCCCGTGACCTGATCCTCCCTCCCCGGCGGGTGGGGCCCGGTTTCTCGGGGTTTCCGGGCCCCACCCGCCACCACCGCTCCGGGCTCCACCCCGCCGCCCACCGGTGGCGGGGCGTGGATCAGAGGTACATGCCGGTGCGGTGTTCCTCCTGGTCCCGCTTGACGGGCTTGTCGCCCTCGCCGAAGAACCGCTTCCCGCCGAACTCGCCGTGCAGGCGGTCGTCCAGCTCGTCCGCGAGCCCGGTCATCACCTGGACCGCGAGCATGAGGTGGGTGGCCTGGAAGTTGCGGCCGAAGACGGGGATGGACGCCCACACGGTGTCGTCGGCGCAGTAGAGCCGGCCGATCGGCATCCGGTTGGTCAGCTCGGAGAGCTTCACGTAGAGCCGCTCGGTCGGCTCGACCTCGGTCAGCACCGGGGAGAAGACGTCCACCAGCGGCGGGTTGTCGCGGACCCGGACGAAGACCATCGCCGAGCCGGCGCGGATGTTGATGTCGCCGTCGGAGTCGACCTGCAACCGGTCCGGCTCCGACTTGAGCATTGTCGAGACGACGGTGCGGACCTGCTCGGCGAGCGCCGCCGCGTCGTGCTCGGGCGCCTGGGCGGCGGCGGCCGCCGCGAGCGCCTCGTCCAGGTCGGCCTCCACGTTGCGGTCGGGGCCGAACTCGCTGCGCGCGGTGCCCAGCGGTTCCACCGGCAGCGCTTCGCCCTCGGCGTCGTGGATGAGGTAGACGAGGAAGGCGGGGTGCGGGGCGCCGTAGACGTCGCGCAGCGTCCGGGTGAGCAGGGCGGCCAGCCGGGTGGCCTCGGCGGTGCCGCTGTCCAGCCCGAAGTGCTCGCCGGAGCCCGGCACCACGCCGGGCGGCGACCAGCCGAGCGCGATCATGTCCGCCACGGCGGCCCGGTCCAGCCGGTAGCCCTCCGGCAGGGTGGCGTTGCCGACCGCGCGGGCGGCCAGCCGGTCCTCCTCGCCGATGTCGATGCTGACCGAGTAGACCGCGTCGCCGGTGCCGGAGGCCGTCGGGTCGAGGGTCAGCTCCACGTGCGTGCCCGTGGGCAGCGCCGCCAACCGCTCGGCGAGTGCCCGGGCGAACTCGTGCCAGGCCTGGGTGACCTTGGCCCGCAGGTCGGCCGTGCTGGGCTCGTCGAGCAGGATCGGCTCGTGGTGCGCCGGCAGAGTGCCGGGCGAGTCGCCGCCCGGCGCCGAGGGATGGTCCGCCGTCATGATCGCCTCCGTCCGTCACGGTCACCCTACCCACGCGACGGGGGAGACCAATCAGCCCGACCGTGATCGGACAGCGGAGGTCAGGCGGGTGTCCCGCCCGGGCGTTCGGCGCCGAGCCCGACCGGCCAGGCGGCGGCCAGCGCGCTCAGCCGGGCCGCGGCGCCGGCCGGGTCCGCGCCCCGCCCGACCGCCAGCCCCAGCAGGTACGCGGTGACGGGCGCGCCCGGCCGCAGCACCTGGTGCGCCACGTCCTTGGCCAGGTCGAGCACGGCCGGCACCGGCACCTGGGCGGGATCCAGGTCCAGCTCGGCACAGGCCGCCGTCACCCAGTCGTCCATGACCGTCATCGCGCCCACTCCTCCGCCCGGCGTACGTCCTCGTCAGTGTCGCAGTCGAACCAGGGCGGCGGGCCGGCACCGGCCCACGGCACCTCGCGCACCCGCAGCCCGGCGAGCAGCGCCCTGATCGGTGCCCCCGCCAGCGGCGCGGCGGACCCCTCGGGCTGCCCGCTGGCGCGCTCGGCGGCGAGGCGGTCCAGGGCGGCGCGCAGCGCGGCCACCCGCCACACGCCGCAGAGGGTCTGCCGCCGCCCGTCGCCGTCGACGTAGCAGGCGCCGTCGTGACCAGCGTCGAGGTGGCCGAGCAACTCCCCGACCGCCGCGCGGGTGAGCAGGGGCAGGTCGGCGGCGAGCAGGGCGACCACCGGCGTACCGGGATCGAGCAGGGCCAGCCCGGCCGCGACGGCGGCGACGGGGCCGCCGCCCGGCGGCTCCTCCCGGGTCACCCGCACCCCGGCGGGCACCGGTGCGGCAGGCCCGACCAGGATGCGCGGCGCGGCGTCGGCGACCGCGGCGAGCACCCGGTCCCGCATGGGCAGGCCGCCGACCGTCCGGGCGGGCTTGTCGACGCCCCCCATCCGGCGCGCGACCCCGCCCGCCAGCACCACCGCCGCGTACGCGTCCACCGGGCCACGGTATCCGCCCGACGCCTCGCCGGGAGACGCGAGGCGACGGACCGGGGTTGCCCGGATCTCCCGTGTGGAGCGGCCTACACAGAAGTGGGACGTGATCGTGGACGGCCACCGGTGGAGCCTGGTCCTGTAGCGCGCCCTCCCCGAGCGACGGGTTCGACGGGGGACGGGCACGGCAGATCTGCCGAAGTAAGGGAGCAACGATGACGAAGACTCCGCGCCGCCCGCGCGTACGCAGCCTGATCGCGGTGGCCGCCGTGGCCGGCGGTGCCGTGCTCGGCCTGGCCGCGCCCGCCCAGGCGGCCTACAACAGCCCGCTCTACTCCACGCTCAAGGCGTGCAACGCGGCCCGGCCGGCGTACGTCAGCTCGTGGACGTCGCCGGGACCGTGCTACCCGATGTACAACTGGGACGGCACGAAGCGGATCGGCTACTCGTTCCTCGTGCAGACCCGGGGCTGACGCGCCGGCCACCCGGCCTAGGCGGCGGGGCTGACCTCCAACGCCATCGCGATCCGCGTCAGTCCCGCCTTGTTCACCGCGCCCGTCTTCTGGCGCAGGCGGTGCGTGTAGGTGTCGACCGTCGACTTGGACAGGCACAGCCTGCGGGCGATCTGCTGGTGGGTGAGGCCCTCGGCGACGAGCCGCAACACGTCCCGTTCCCGGGCGGTCAGCATGGGCGGCGGACCGCCGTCGCCGATGTCTGCGACGGCGTCGGGCAGCAGGGCGACCCGCGCCGCGCCGTCGAGGTAGAGGTCGCCCCGCCCGACGGCGTGGACCGCCCGCAGCAGGGTGGCCTCGTCGATGTCCCGCCCGAGATAGGCGAGCGCGCCCGCGTCCAGGGCGGCCCGCACCCGTACCGCGTCCTGGCACGTCGCGAGGACGACGAACGCCGGCCCGTCGGGCCACCACGGGCCGGCGTTCGACTCCGCGCAGCGGTCGGCGACGACGACCTGCGGGGCGTCGCGCAGGGCGGCGACCGACTCGACCGAGGGGAACACGCCGACCACTGTCACCCCGGAGGCCCGTAGGAGGGCGTCGGCAACGCCACGGAAGGTCAGCGACCCGTCGTCCACGACAGCGACCCTGACGGTCATGGCCCACCCTCTCCGGACTTCCTCCTGCGGACGGTCACACCGTACGGCGGGCGGCGTACAGGCCGCGTACATCGCGGATACGGACGGGCCGTCGCCGCGTGGCGCCCCGACCCCGGGGTGCAGGATGGCGGGATGGGACGGGCGACTGACCGGCGCGGCGTGCTCCGCATCGACCTCGACGCGGCGGCGACGGGCCGCGCCTCGGTACGCCGGCAGGACAGCCTCGCCGTGGAGGAGCCGCTGGAGATCCGGGTCGGTGCGGCCGGTCCCGGCCGGCGACGGCCGCTCGCGGTGACCATGCGTACGCCGGGCGACGACCTCGATTTGGCGATCGGCTTCCTGCTGACCGAGGGGCTGATCCGCTCCGCCGACGACGTACGCACCGCGCAGCTCTGCGCCGGCGCGGAGACACCCAACACGTACAACGTGGTGGACGTGGTGCTGTCGCCCGGCGTGCCCGAACCCGCCGTCGATCCGGCCCGGAACTTCTACACCACCAGCTCCTGCGGGGTGTGCGGCAAGGCGAGCATCGACGCCGTGCGTACCCGATCGGTCTTCGCGGTGGGCGACGACCCGCTGACCGTGCCGGCGGCGGTCCTGACCGCGCTGCCGGACCGGCTGCGCGCGGCGCAGCGCGGATTCGACCGCACGGGCGGCCTGCACGCGGCGGGCCTCTTCACCGCCGACGGCGACCTGGTGGTGCTGCGCGAGGACGTGGGCCGGCACAACGCCGTCGACAAGGTGGTCGGCTGGGCGGTCCGCGAGCGGCGCCTGCCGCTGGCCGGGCACGTCCTGCTGGTCTCCGGGCGGGCGAGCTTCGAGCTGACCCAGAAGGCGTGGATGGCGGGGGTGCCCCTGCTCGCGGCGGTCTCCGCGCCGAGCACCCTGGCGGTGGAGCTGGCCGAGGAGGCCGGGCTGACGCTGGTCGGCTTCCTGCGCGGCGAGGCGATGAACGTCTACGCCCGCCCCGACCGGATCACCACCTGATCCCGCTAGCCGAAGAGCCCCAGCCGGAACGCGGCGTCGCGGGCCAGCAGGAAGCCGGCGATGCCGAGGATCCAGCCGAGCATGCTGCCCGAGGTTCGCATGATCCAGGCGTTGAGCCGGGCCAGCACCGGCTCGATCAGCCTCGGCAGCGCCATCCGGGCCGCCAGCAGCAGCACCGCCGGCAGGACCATGACCAGGCAGTAGCCGGCGAGCAGCCCCACCATCTCGGCCGCGCCGAGCCCCGAGGTGGTCAGCAGGCCGACCGCGCCGAGGTACGGCAGCATCGTCGCCACCTCCGCGAGCGCGGCGAGCAGCGCCAGCCCCACCAGCCACCGCACGGAGGAGTCGCCGGCGGTGGCCCGGTCCCGCCAACGCAGCACCCCGCCGCTGCGCGGACGCCGCTTGCTGTCGTAGCGGAAGCTGAGCAGGAACAGCCCGACCCCGAGGACGAGCTGCGCCCAGAGCACCGGCCGGTTGTCCATCGCCCCGCCGAGGACGTCTGCCAGCCGGCTGCCGCCGAGGGCGAGCAGCAGCCCGACGCCGAAGTAGAAGACGGCGATCGTGCCGAGGTAGACGAGGATCCGGCGGGCGTTTACCTGCCCGGGAGCGAGCAGCAGCCAGACGGGGATGAAGAGCGTGCCGATACTCGTGCTGTCGACCAGGGCCAGGCCGGCGAGCGACAGCAGCAGTCCGACGCTCATGCGGTGCTTGCGATGGGTTGGGGCACGGACCCATTCTGTGCCGGCGTCGAACCCACCGACTCGCCTTACGGAACGAACATCTCCTACATCTTTCGACGGAGAACGCCACACCGTCGCTTCCGGTGGTGCCTTCGGCGGCGGTCAGCGCGGGCGGGCCCAGGCGGTGAAGCGGGCGGTCAGACCGGCCGGCGTCGTGGCATGGTCCAGCGCGGCGAGTTCCTCGCCCGCCTCGGCCTGGAGGGTCGCCAGGTGCATCAGCAGGGCGGGCCGGTCCGTCCGGTACTCGGCGAGCAGCCGCAGCTTCGCCGCCGAGCACGGCCAGGCGATCCCGCAGGCCGCGCAGCGCCAGGTAGGCCGGGTGGGCAGGTGGGCGCGGCGCCGGTTCATGCCGGGACCCGCCGGCGGGCCGTCGCCGGCGAGGCCGGAGCTGCGGTACGCCAGCGAACCCCCTCGCACCACACGTAGAGCGAGCGCCGGTCCACGGCGTCGCCGCGCGCGCACAGCTGGTAGACGTCGATCCAGCACCAACCGTGGTACGTGTGCCAGTCGGTCAGGACCCGGATCACGCGTACGACGATCGGGCGGACGAACTGCGGGCTCGCGGACCGGGACAGGTGCAGCACGTCACCCGACCTGATCTGCCGCAGCACGGGCTTCGGGTCCGGCTTTGGCGGCGGCTGGCGCTCCGGCAAGGTCTTCCCCCTCGTCCGTCGGTATGGAGGAGGGGGCCGCCACGGATGCTCGCCCGGCGGCGACCCCCTCGCGGCACGACCGGCGGGCCTCGGGATGCCCCCACCGGCTCGCGCCGTCTACGAAGCACCCTGCCGAGGGTTGCCAGCCGATCACACCGCGTAGCAGTCTGTACCGGGGATATTCAGGATGTTCAGGCGAGGAGCGGGGATGAACCGGGCGGTTCAGGTGGCGATGGCGAAGGCCGGCGAGACTGCGGAGAGCCTCGCAGCTCAGATCGGCGTCGACCCGAAGACGGCGGCACGCTGGGTGAGCCAGGGACGAATCCCGCAGACCCGACACCGTGCCCGGGTCGCCGAGATCCTCAACAAGGACATAGAAGAGCTCTGGCCGGACGCACTGAAGCGAAGAGAGCCAGCGTGGTTCAGACCGTGGACCGAGATCGAGCGTGAGGCGTCCGGGCTGCGGTGGTTCGAGTCAGCCGTCCTCCCGGGGCTCCTACAGACCGAGGACTACGCCAGGGCAGTCCTCACGAGCGGGCCGCTGATGGCTGACGCGGAAGCCTATGTCGACGCCCGGCTACGCCGGCAGGCCGCCGTGCTCGACCGTCCACGTCCTCCTCTCCTGGTCTTCGTGATCGACGAGGCTGCGCTCCTGCGGGGAGAGCCCGAGGTCATGCAACCGCAGCTTGATCACCTGATCGAGCTTGCCCGGCGTCCGAACGTCATGATCCACGTGCTTCCTCTCCGTGCCGGGCTGCACCCCGGGCAGGCTGGGCCGTTCATCATCGCCAGCACGCCCGACGGCGAGGTCGGCTACCTCGATGACCAAGCCACCGGCCGCATCACAAATGACGTTGTTCCGCTCTGGGCGGTCTGGGATACCGTGAGATCGGTCGCGCTTCCGCGAGACCAGACCATCGACCTGTTGAGAGCGCGATCATGGATGACCTGACCAGCGCGCAGTGGCGCAAGAGCACCCGCAGCAGCTCGAACGGCGGCGCCTGCGTCGAGGTCGCCGACAATCTTCCCGGCGTCGTCGCCGTCCGCGACTCGAAGGACCCGGCCGGCCCGGCGCTCACCTTCGCACCGGCGGCGTGGCGCGCGTTCGTCACCGAGCTGGCCGAGCGGGCCTGACGTCCGAAGCGCACGTCGCGCCCGGCGCGGGCGAGCAGGATCGCGGACACCCAGCCAGACCCGAGCGCCGCGCGGGAGACGGCTCGTGACCGCCAGCAGTCGAGCTGGCGCCTCGTCACGCAGCCTTGACCGGATGATTCGCGCCTCGTGCGGCGGTGGCGGAGCCCGCCCGCGGGCGAACAGGTCGCGCGACGCTGTCGAGCTGAGTCGTCTGTGACATCAGGCGATGCCTGGTTCGCTGCGACACCAGATGGCGGTGAATCGTCTGCGACATCAGCTCGACAGTCCCACACGAGCCGCAAGGGCCGCCCGATCCTGACGGTGGACCGCATCGGCGTGCCGCCAGCTCCTCACCGGGCGAGACGGAAACGCCCGGGCGGTGGTTGGCTGCCCGGCATGGAGCTGAGCGTCGGCGAGCAGCAACTCCCCGCCACCCTGACCCTGCCGGCCGGGCCGGCCCGGGGCGCCCTCGCCGTGCTGCACGGCTCCCACGCCGACAACCGGTCGTACTTCCTCTATGAGCACCTGGCCCGGCTGCTGCCGCCTGCCGGCATCGCGGTGCTGCGCTACGACCGGCGCCCCAGGATCGACGGACGCGACGTGCCGATCAACGCCCAGGCCGACGACGCGGCGGCGGCCCTGGACGTGCTGCGCCGGCAGGTCGGTGACGTCCCGGTCGGACTGTGGGGGTTCAGCCAGGGGGCCTGGGCGGCGGCGCTGACCGCCAGCCGCCACCCGGTCGACCTCCTCGTGCTCGTCGGGTGCAGCGGGGTCAGCCCCGCCCGACAGATGCGGTACGGCACCGCCGAGCAACTTCGCCGCCACGGGTACGGCGACGCCGACCTCGCCGAGCTGGACCGGCTGCGTGGGGTCGCAGAGACGTACCTTCGCGGCGGGCTGTCCCGGACGGTCGCCCAGGCGGAGCTGCACGCCGCCAGCGAGCGGCCCTGGTTCCCGCTGGCGTTCCTGCCACGCGAGGTGCCGGAGCCCGGCGCCTGGGCCGACATGGACTTCGATCCGGAACCGGTATTCGCGGCGCTGACTTGCCCGGTGTTGCTCTGCTACGGCGACACCGACGCCTGGATCCCGATCGAGGAGAGCCTGACGGTGTGGCGCCGGGCGGCCGTCGCGGCAGACCTGACCATCGCCCGGCTGGCCGGCTGCGACCACGCGCCCACCCTGCACGAGGCCGAGAACCTGGCCGGCATCAGCCCGCAGTACGCACAGATCCTGCTCTCCTGGCTGGACCGGCGGCTCCCCACAGTTGGATGACGTGGCGGCGTGGCACGCGTTCGTCGCCGAGTTGGCCGAGCGGGCCGGACCATCCGGGGCGCGCTCCGATGCCGGCGGGCCGTGGAGATGGAAGGCTCGGCTGGGCGAGGCGCGCCTTCAGTCGGGCGTACCGAACTGGAGCCAGACGCGGACCCGCTCGGTGACCTCGTCGCGTCCGCCTAGGGCGTCGCGCACCTCTGCGGCAAACGTGGCTCGGCCCTGCGTGGAAGGCAGTCGGTCGGCCGACAGGGCGGAGAAGACGCCGCCCACCATGTCATCGACGGTGAGCGGTGCGTCGTACTGCACCGACGACTCCGCGTACCGGTAGCCGGCGCGGACGAGGGCGTCCCGGTTGCGTAGGCGGCCGGCGTCGTCGGTCTGGCAGGCAGCGGTGACGGGGTGCCCGAGCAGCCGCTCCAGGCAGTCGCGCAGCGCCCTGGACCAGTCGGCGTCCTGGAGCCACAGCGGCGCTCCGTTGGTGACGACGGCGACGCCGCCGCCGGTACGCAGCAGCGGGCGGGCGGCCCTGAACAGCGCGTCGCGGTCCATGAAGTGGATGGCGACGGCGGCGGTCAGCGCGCCGATCGTCCCTCCGCCGAGCAGCCGACCCAGCGCGGGCAGGTCGTTGTCGGTGCCGAGCATCCACACGGTGTTGACCGTCTCGGCGTCGAGGGCGGCCTGGCGGGCCAGAACCAGCATGTCCGGCTCCGGGTCCACGCCGACGACGCTCCCGACCCGGGCGGCGAGCGGGAGGCTCAACTGGCCCGTGCCGCAGCCGAGGTCGACCACCATGTCCTCGGCGCTGAGGCCGAACGCGCCGACGAGGACGTCGAGCACCTCGGGCGGATAACCCCGCCGGTGCCTCGCGTAGTACGTTGCCACCTCACCGCCGAAGCTCGCCTTCATCCCGACAGCCTGCCCGCGGCGCAGACCGGGAAGCGAGCGATTCTGCTCAGGGCATGGCCAATGTCTACAGTCGGGCCATGAGCACCGGCAGAGGCGTGCGGGCGGTCTACCCCGGCAGCTTCGATCCCTTCACCCCCGGGCACCTGGACGTGGTGGACCGTGCACGCCGCCTCTTCGACGAAGTGGTCGTGCTCGTCGCCATCAACAGCCTCAAGGATCCGGGCACCGACGAAGAGGAGCGAGCGGCCGCCGTCCGGGCCGTTCTGCCGGTCGGGTGGACCTCCGTCAGCGTTGCGGCCTGGAGCGGGTTGACCTCCGCCTACTGCCGTCGCCACGACGTAGGAGTGATCGTCCGCGGCTTGCGGAACACCACCGACCTGCAGAGCGAGTACCGGCTCGCCGCGATGAACGAGTCGCTCGGTGTCCCCACGGTGTTCCTGCCTGCGCAGCCCGAACTGGCCGCGGTGTCCTCGACCGCGGTGCGCACGCTGAAGAAGTGATCATCGTCCACGCAGCCGAGGACGGCCGGGTGTCCCGCTAGCGGCTTCTGCCACCGCCACGACCTGACTCGTACCGCACTGCCGGCCTGGCATGCCAGACGGCGCGTCATCCGTCGTCGCCCCTGACGTGGGGCACCGAGGGCGAAGGAGAGCGGTGATCTTCATCAGGAACCGGCGTTTCGGCCTGCTCTGGAGCAGCACGCTACTGTCCAACTTGGGCAACTGGCTGATGATCGTCGCGGTGCCGGTCCACGTCTACACGATGACCGGGTCGACATTCAGCAGTGGTTTCGCCTTCGTCGCGCAGACCCTGCCTGCGATCGCCTTCGCGCCCCTGGCCGGGGTGCTGGTCGACCGCTGGGACCGGCGAGCGGTCATGGTCGGAGCGGACCTGCTGCGCATGGTCATCGTGCTGGCACTGATCATGGTCGACGATCCGCGCATGCTGTGGCTGCTCTACACGGCGATGTTCTTCGAGAGCGCGATTTGGCACTTCTTTCAGCCGGCGGCCCGGGCGGCGGTGCCCGCAGTCGTCGGTCGGGACGGTGACCTGGAAGCGGCGAACGCCTGGAACACGGTTGCGAGCGGCATCGTCCGCCTCGCCGGCGCACCCCTGGGCGGCGCGCTCTACGCCCTCGTGGGTTTCGACGGTCTGGTGCTGATCGACTCCGCGACGTATCTGCTCTCCGCCGTGCTGATCTTCGGGATGGGCCCACTGCGGGTGGCCGACAACGGGCGCCAGCCGGAAACCTCGTCCTGGCTGGCCGCCTGCTGGGGGCAGGTCCAGGAGGGCCTGGCCTTCCTGTTCAGGCACTCCGTCCTCCGCGCGACGCTCCTCGTCTCCAGCCTCTTCCTGTTGGCCAACGCCGCTCTGAACGTACTTCTGGTGCCGTATGTCATCGATGTCCTCGGCGGCGACGCCGGCGACGTGGGCATCCTGATGGCGGCACTCGGCGTCGGCTTCCTGGCCAGCGCATACGTCGGCAACGTGCTGTCCCGCAGCGGGCTTCTCCGGCTGTCGTTCACCGGTTGCCTGGCGGCGATCACCCTCTGCTTCGCCGGGCTCTTCCTCATCCACCACTTCGTCGCCGCACTGGTCTTCATCGCCCTGGCCGGTCTGCCCGGTGGCGCGCTGCTGATGCTGGTCCAGGTCCAGGTGCAACGTCAGACCCCGGACCGCCAACTCGGTCGGGTCGGATCCGCCTTCACGGCCGCCGAGATGGCCGCAACCGTCGTCGGCGCGTCGGCGGGCAGTGTCGCCGGACAACAACTGTCCCTCACCATCACGGTCTGGCTCGTGGTCGGCGTGTTGGCAGCCAGCGCGGTGCTCGCCGCCGTGCTGCTACCCACCCGGCCCACGCGGGCGGCGGAGCCGGAGGCAGCGGACCCGGTGATGGCAGACTGACTTCGTGGCGGCCGGGCCGCCACGCACAGCACCGGTTCCGCCGCCGCAGCCTGAATGCCGTGCCCCCGTGTCAGTTCGCCTGGTTCTGCTGCTCGGCCCATTCGGCGACCCGTCGCGCGCTCTCCTCCTCGGAGAGGTCCTCCACCCGGGTCATGACCGACCACCGTACGCCGAAGGGGTCCCTGATGCTGGCGAACCGGTCGCCGGACACGAACGTGGACGGCGCCTCACGGACGACGGCGCCGGCCGCCTCGGCCCGGGCGACGACGGCGTCCACGTCGGGGCAGTAGAGGCCCATCGAGTAGCAGTCCTGGTCCCCTTCGGGGGCCGCGACGAGGCCGTAGTCGGGCATCGGCTCGCCGAGTTGCAGCAGCCCGTGGCCGAAGTCGAGGTCGGCGTGGGCCACGACCCCGCCCATCTCGGTCACGTCGACCACCCGGGCACCGAAGATCTCCCGGTAGAAGTCGATGGCGCCGCGCGCGTCGGGGATCGCCAGGAAGGGGGTCAGGCTGGTGGCACCGTGCGGCGTACCGTTCGTGGTGTGCTCACCGTCGGCGGCTCGGGTCGTTGCAGTCATGTGACCGATCGTAGGAACGGCGGGCGTGGGCCGGCTTGAAGATTCGCGCCAGGTGCCCGCCCCGGGTGCGGCGAGCCCACGGGGTGTCCTCTATCCGGCGCGGCTGCCCACCTTCGACCGGCTCCCGCCGCCGGACGCGGTGCGGCAGCTGGTGCGGTGGTTCTGGATCCCGGAGTGGCAGATCCAGCCGGGGCGGTCCTCCCGGCAGCACCTGATCGCCTTCCCCGCCTGCAACCTCGTCGTCGAACCGGACGCGGTCGGCATCTCCGGGCCGACGACCGGCAGTTCGCACCGTGACCTCACCGGAACGGGCTGGGCCGTCGGCGCCCTACTGCGGCCGGCGGCCGTGCCCCGTCTCGTCGCGGATCCGGCGGCCCTGCGGGACCGCTACGAGGCCGTGGACCTGCCCGACCTGCACGAGCGGGTGCACCGCGAGATGACCGGGCCGGGTGACCGGCAGACCCGGCACCGCCGGGCCGTCGACGCCTTCGCGGGGTGGCTCAGCGAGGCGATCCCACCGCCGGACGACGAGGCGCTGCTGGCCAACGCGATGGCCGAGGCCATCGACACGGATCCGGCGATCCGGACGGTCGAGGAGGCCGCCGTACGCGTGCGCCTGTCCACCCGCTCGTTGCAGCGGCTCGCGGGACGGTACGTCGGGCTGCCGCCGTCGACGATGATCCGTCGGCGCCGGCTACAGGAGGCGGCCGAGCGCCTGCGTACCGACCCGGACACGACCCTGGCCGCCGTCGCCGCCGACCTCGGCTACAGCGACCACGCCCACCTCGCCAACGAGTTCCGGACGGTCCTCGGCCTCTCCCTGAGCAGCTACCGGCGGCGGGTCACGCGCGAGGACGGCGGGGCGTGACGGGAGGCATGACCGGGTTCTCCCCGGTCGTCCGATCCGGGTGCGCCAGGGGAATCTCCCCGATGCCCCGGCCGGCACCGGGAGACGAGGCTCGATGTCATGAAATCATGAACACGGCGCCGCGCTCGGGATGCTCTGACGGAGGGTCAGCGGGGGCCGCGTCGGCGGCGCCGGCGGCGTAGCACTCCGGGGTTTCCGACCGCCGGCCAGCCGTCCAGCTCGGACGGCGGCACGCCCCGGCGCAGCAGGTCGTCGAGGAGCAGCGCCATCGAGTGGCCGGGGTGCTCGGCCAGCGCCCGTTCCAGGGCCACCGCCGCCAGCGCGCCCTGCCCCGCCCGCCAGGCGGCGAACGCCAGCAGCGCGGCCGGCACGGCGATCAGTTCCGGCTCGGCCCGGCGCAGCACGTCGGTCCAGAGGGCGATGTCCTCGTCCCGCCCGTCGGTGCGCTCCCAGGCGTGGTCGCGGACGGGCACGTGGGTCAGCAGCACGCTCAGCCAGGCGACCTCGTCGTCGGTGAGCCGCTGACCCCGCCGGTGCCGACGCAGCGTGGTGCGTACCGCCGCCGCTCCTGCGGACCGCAGCGTCCGCTCGCTGCGCAGGTCGGTCGCGGGCGCGCGGTCGAGCAGGTCCGCGAGGCGTCGCTCGGCGCGGGCGGTGGCCCGGCGTACGGCCGAACGGGCCTGACCGGTCACCGGGGCGACCAGCGCGACCAGGGCGGCCCGGTCGGGCAGCGCGACCTGGCCGGCGAAGACGGCCGCCGCGCTGACCTCGCTGGCGCCGACGTCGTAGGGGGTGCCGTCGGGCGGGCAGCACGCCGGCTCGGTGCAGAGGTACGACCAGTAGCGGCCCTCGGTGACGCGCAGGGCGTCGAGCACGGGGAGCCCGGCGGCGGTGAGCGCGGCGCGCACGGCGTCGACCGCCGGGGTGACCAGCGGCGCCGGGCCGTAGCCGAGGACCGTGGCGGTCTCGGCGTGCTGCCGGGCGATGACGCCCGCGAGGTGGCCGGCGGGGTCGCGCGGGTCGGCGAGGTCGGGCAGGTCCGCGCGGGCGGCGAAGGTGATCCGGCGGTCCCGCATCGCCACCACGACGACGCTGTCGGTCGGGTGGAAGCCGAGCAGGTAGGGCACGGCGGCGATGAGGTCGGCGGGGGAACGGACGGCGAGCCGGGGGCGGTCGGTCGGGGTCATGGCTGGCAGCCTGCGGCGGGGGCGTCGCGGTCGCCGACGCCTGTGGACGACACGCGGGTTGTCCACAGACACGGAGAGTATCGCCGCAGCTCACGCCGTTTCCCGAGGGTGCGGGAACGCGACGGTGGCACCGGCCGATCCGATCGGCCGGTGCCACCGCGGGTCGGTCAGTTACCGATTCCGGCCTGCGGGCCGGCGTGGGTACGCAACATCGCCGGAATGTCGGCGGCGTTGTGCAGGGTGTACGGGTAGAAGCTGCTCGGGTTGAACGCCGAGCCCTTCGACTTGACCTTGCCCGAGTCCCACGGGCTGTTGACCGTGACGTTGCCCCGCTGGACGAGTTCGCCCGCCTCGACGTAGTACGGGTTGCGGACGTTCTCGTAGTAGCTGTTCTCGATGACGGCCTTGGTGAGGCCGCGCACGTAGTTGCCGTACGAGGCGCAGTTCTGCAGGTAGTTGTTGTACATGTGCAGGTTGGCCAGGTTGTCCGCGCTGGGGTTGCGGGTCCTGGTGTTCTGGAACCAGTTGTGGTGGATGGTCATCCGGGCCGTGACGTTCTCGGTCCAGCCGATGCCGAAGGTCTTGTTGTTGTCGGCGAAGTGGTTCCAGGAGACGGTGATGTTGGTGCTGTCCTTGCGGCTGTCCAGCAGGCCGTCGTTCATCCGCTGGAGCCGGTTGTGGTCGATCCAGACGCGGTTGACGGTGTCCATCTGGATGGCGTCGTAGTCGTAGGCGTCGTCGCCCGGGTCGTCGTCCGGCATCAGGGTGTCGCGGATCGTCAGGTTGCGGATGATGACGTTGTTGACCCCGGAGCCGAGGAAGAACCCGCCGCCGACGATGTGGCCGCTGGTGCCCACGCCGACGATCGTCTTGTTGGACGCCACCCGCAGCTCGGTGCCCTTCGGGCTGATGTTGATCGTGCCGGCGACCCGGATCACGTAGGGGGCCGACGCGGTGACGTACTGGTTGAGCTGCGCCTGGGTGGTCACCGTGACGGTCTGCCCGCCGGCCCCGCCGGTCACTCCGGTGGCGAACCCGTCGGGCGCGTTGCCGTACGGCACCGACGGGGTGCCGCCCGAGCCGAGCTTGACCAGCTGCCACTGCTGGTTGAAGCCGTCGAGGTCGGCGAACTGGGAGATCCGACCACCGTCCGCGGTCGACCACTCCCACACGTCCAACGCCTTACGGCTGTGCCGGTTGACGAACCGCACGAACCCGTCCGCCGAATCCGCGACCCCGAAATGCTGCCGCGTGTTCGTACCCGCCGACTCCTGCGTCAACGCCGCACCATCCTCGGCGCTGGCGATCTGCAACACCTTGCCGCTCTGCCGCGACCGCAACTGGAAGTAACCGTTGTCCACCGGCACGAACTGCCACTGCTGGTTCGACGTGTCCGTACGCGTCCACTGATGAATCGGCGCACCATCACTCGTCGAATAGTTCGACACATCGATCACCTTGCCGCTGTGCCGCGACACGAACACGTAGTACGCGCCCGTGTCCACAGCCGCCGCCTGAGCCGGAGCACTGCCGACCGCCACAGCAGCCGGCGCCACGACGGCAAGCACCGCCAACGGCACCACACGCCGCCACAGGCGACGGACGGCGGTGGTCGCCGGTGCCGGACGTTCGTCGGGGGGATGGGTGGTGAGTCGCATTGACTTCCTTCCTGGGTACGGGTGGTGGTGGTGCGTGGTGGCCCGCCTGGCAGCCGGCTGCCCGGGGCCGGATGCCAGGCGGGTCGGCGTCGGCCCGCTCTGGTTCCGTAGACGACGGCAGGGTCACGTCGACAACGGAAATTCAGAACTTTGTTTGGATCGCCTACTTACTTTGACAGTGACGGGCGACGATCTTTACAGGGGCATTTCGGTGTGCGAGCATGCCGTGAGCTGCGTGGTCCACCGCTGCCGTACCGGCGGAAAGACGCCGGTCCGGGCGGCGGAAGGCGCGCGCCGATCCGGTCGGTCCGCCCACCCGCGACGTGAGGAGGGACCACCACCGTGACCGGCAGCGACGTCCACGCGCCGGCCCACGACGCGGAACTGGACCCGGGGACGCGCGACCCGTTCCACCCGGACGTGCCCGCTCTGGTCGCCGCCGCCCGCGCGGGTGACGAGGCGGCGCTCACCGAGCTGGTCTCCGCGCACCTCCCGCTCGTCTACGGGATCGTCGGGCGGGCGCTCAACGGGCACGCCGACGTGGACGACCTGGTCCAGGAGACGATGGTCCGGGTCATCCGGGGCCTGCCGGACCTGCGGGAGCCGGAGCGGTTCCGCGCCTGGCTGGTGTCCATCGTGTACCGGCAGGTGCAGCTCCACCTGCGCGGTCAGGCGCGGACCCGGCGCCGCGAGCAGGAGACCGACGCGGACCTGCCCGACCCCGGCGGCGACCTGGCCGAGCGGACCGTGGCCGAGCTGATCCTCAGCGAGCAGCGCCGGGAGCTGGTCGAGGCCACCGGCTGGCTGGACGACGACGACCGGCGGCTGCTGCGGTGGTGGTGGCGGGAGGCGATCGGCGAGCTGAGCCGCGCCGAGCTGGCCGACGCGCTGTCGGTCAGCCCGAAGCACGCGGCGGTGCGGCTGGGCCGGATGCGGGCGCGACTGGACGAGAGCCGGCTGATCGTCCGCGCGCTGCGCGCGACACCCCGCTGCCCGGAGCTGGCCGCGCTGCTGCGCGGCTGGGACGGCACCGCCGGACCGCTGTGGCGCAAGCGGCTGAGCCGGCACGGCCGGGGCTGCCCGCGGTGCGGATCGCACGGGCACGTGCTGCTGGCACCGGAGCGGCTGCTGCCGGGCATGACGACGTTCCCGGTCGCCGCCGGGCTCGTGGCGGGCGTCCCGGCGGCCCCGGCCGCCGGGACGTTCTGGGCCGTGGTCCAGGGCTTCTTCGCCAACAAGGTCGTGGCGGGCGCCACGGTCGCCACGGTCGCGGCCGGCGGCATCGGCTACGCCGTGCTCCAGGCCCCCGACCCGGGCGGCGTCCCCGCCCCGGCCGGCCCCACGGTGGCCGCGCAACCGTCCCGGCCCACGGGTACGCCCACCGCCGCCGGGCCGACCCGCCCCGCAGCCCCGGCGGCGGGGGCCGAGATCCACGTCGCACCTGGCGGCTCCGACGCCGGCACCGGCAGCGCCGACCGCCCGTACGCCACGCTGGGCCGGGCCGTCGCGGCGGTACGCCCGGGCCAGACCATCGTGCTGCGCGGCGGGACCCACCGGCTCACCGAGCCCCTGGTCATCACCACCAGCGGCACCGCGCAGAGACGCATCACCGTCAGCGGCCACCGCGACGAGCGGGCGGTGGTCGACGCGAGCCGGGTGCCCGCCGGCGAGTGGGCGATCACGCAGCGGGCGAGCTACTGGACCGTACGCGGGCTGGAGATCAGGAACGCGCCCGACCACGCGTACGTCTGCGTCTCCTGCCGCCACACCGTCTTCTCCCGGCTGTCGGTCCACGACAACGGGGGCATCGGCCTGCTGCTGCGCGACCCGGGCACGGTGGGCAACCAGGTGCTGGACAGCGACTTCCACGCCAACCACGACACCTCGGACGACGGCGGCACGGCGGACGGGCTGGCGTTCAAGTACGGCTCGGGCACCGGCAACCTCGTACGCGGCTGCCGGATGTACCACAACTCGGCCGACGGGCTGGACCTCAGCGAGTTCACGGACCCGGTGAGCGTCGAACGGTCCTGGGCGTACGGCAACGGGGTCGACCGGTGGGGGATCCCCGGCTTCACCGAGGGTGGCGGCAACGGCTTCAAGCTCGGCGGCGGTGACCCCGCTCCCGAGGTGCGCCACCGGGTGACCCGGAGCGCGGCCTGGGACAACGCCGGTTACGGCTTCACCGAGGCGGCCAACCACGGGCAGCTGCGGATCACGAACAGCACGGCCTACCGCAACGGCAAGGCCGGGTTCGCGTTCGTCGGCTCGCCGTCGGTGCTGCGGCACAACCTGGCCCTGGCCAACCGCGACGAGACGTGGCTCGGCGGGACGGTCGACGACGAGGACAACTCGTGGAACCAGCGGGACTGGGCGACGACGACCCTGCGCAGCGGCGACCCGTCCTCGGCCGAGGGGCCACGGGGTGCCGGGGGCGCGCTGCCGGAGACCACGTTCCTGCTGAACCGCCGCGATCCGGCGATGGGCGCCGACATGCGGTGACGGCGGGGCCACCCGACCCGACGCAGCCGGCGGGGTGAGCCGCCGACATCGTGCGGCCGGCACCCGTACGGCCGGCGGGAGGGGTTACCTTGCGCAGATGGATCTGGCGTACCTGCGGGCGCACCCGGAGCACCTGCCGACCTTCCTGACCCACCAGCGGATCCGGGAGACGCCGGTCGCCGGCGGCGACATCTGTGCCGCGTCCCGGCTGACGCTGGACGACGGGCACTCGGTGTTCACCAAGACCTGGCCGGAGGCCGCCGGAAGGCCCGCGCCGGAGGGCTTCTTCGCCGCCGAGGCGACCGGCCTGGGCTGGCTGCGCGAGGCCGGGACGGTCGCCGTACCGGAGGTGGTGGTGGCGCTGCCCGGGCTGCTGGCGCTGGAGTGGATCGAGCCCGGCGAGCCGACGCCCGAGGTGGCTGAGCGGTTCGGCCGGGAGCTGGCCGGGCTGCACCGGGCCGGTGCGTCGGCCTTCGGGGCCGGGTGGAACGGCTTCATCGGGGCGCTGCCGGCGGACAACACGCCCGATGACGGCCCCTGGTCGGGTTGGTTCGCGCGGGCCCGGGTCGTCCCGTACCTCCGGATGTCGGTCGACGGCGGCGCGCTCACCGGCGCCGAGGCCGGCCTGGTCGAGCAGGTCGTCGAGCGGATCGACGAGTTCGGCGGTGACGAGCCGCCGGCCCGGATCCACGGGGACCTCTGGCCGGGCAACCTGCTCTGGGGCGCCGACGACCGGGTCTGGCTGGTGGACCCGGCCGCGCACGGCGGTCACCGCGAGACCGACCTGGCGCAGCTGGCCCTCTTCGGCGGCGCGCCGCACCTGGACCGGATCCTCGCCGCGTACGCGGAGGAGTGGCCGCTGGCCGACGGGTGGCGGGAGCGGGTGCCGCTGCACCAGCTCCACCTGATGCTGGTGCACACCGCACTGTTCGGCGCGGCGTACCGGGATGCGGTCGCCCGTACCGCCCGGTCGGCCCTGGCCGGGCTCGGGCGCGCTACCGTCGACGGGTGACCGCCGCCCCGCCGACCGACGGCGCCCTCGCCGACCGGTACGGCCGCGTCGCCCGGGACCTGCGGGTCTCCCTCACCGACAAGTGCAACCTGCGCTGCACCTACTGCATGCCGGCCGAGGGGCTGGCCTGGCTGCCCGGCCCGCAACTGCTCGGCGACGCCGAGATCGTCCGGCTGGTCGGGGTCGCGGTGCGCCTGCTCGGCGTGACCGAGGTCCGGTTCACCGGCGGGGAGCCGCTGATCCGGCCCGGCCTGGCCGACATCGTGGCCGCCGTGGCGGCGCTGGAGCCGCGCCCCCGCATCTCGCTCACCACCAACGGCATCGGGCTGGACCGGCTCGCCCCCGGCCTGCGCGCCGCCGGGCTGGACCGGGTGAACGTGTCGTTGGACACGCTGGATCCGGAGCGGTTCACCCGGCTGACCCGGCGCCCGCGCCTGGCGGACGTACTGGCCGGGCTGGCCGGGGCCGCCGACGCCGGGCTCACCCCCGTGAAGATCAACTCGGTGCTGATGCGGGGCGTCAACGACGACGAGGCGCCCCGGCTGCTCCGCTTCGCCCTCGACCACGGCTACGAGCTGCGGTTCATCGAGCAGATGCCGCTGGACGCCCAGCACGGCTGGGACCGTCGGACCATGGTCACCGCCGACGAGATCCTGGCCACCCTGTGCGGGGAGTTCGACCTGGTCCCCGACCCGGCGGAGCGCGGCGCGGCACCGGCCGAAACCTGGCTGGTCGACGGGGGCCCCGCCCGGGTCGGCGTGATCGCCAGCGTCACCCGGCCGTTCTGCGGCGACTGCGACCGCACCCGGCTCACCGCCGACGGGCAGGTGCGCGCCTGTCTCTTCGCCACCGAGGAGTCCGACCTGCGCGGCGCCCTGCGGGCCGGGGCGGACGACGACGAGCTGGCCCGGCGCTGGCGGGCCGCGATGTGGGGCAAGCGGGCCGGGCACGGCATCGACGACCCGACCTTCCTCCAGCCCGCCCGGCCGATGTCCGCGATCGGAGGCTGACCATGGCAGAACCGATGCGCCCGGCCGACACCGGGCCACCCGCCCAGGCACGCCCGGCTGGCACCGGGCCGCCGGCCCAGGCACGCCCGGTCCGCACCGGGCCGCCCGCCCAGGACGCCGGCGGCGGGGCGCCGGTGACCGTCCGCTACTTCGCCGGGGCGCGGGCCGCCGCCGGCCGGACCGAGGAGACCGCATCCGCCGGGCGGTCCCTGGACGAACTCGTCGTGGAGCTGACCGCCCGGCACGGTGAGCGGCTCGCCGTCGTCCTGAAGGCGGCGAGTTTCCTGGTCGACGGCGTGACCTGTCATGATCGGCGGGCACCGCTACCTGCCGGGGCCACGATCGACGTCCTGCCGCCCTTCGCGGGCGGCTGAGGGAGGCGCACACATGCTGGCGGCACTGGCGTTCGTCGCCACCATCGCGCTGGTCACCGGCCTGATCCACCTCTACCTCTGGAAGCGCCTGGTGCGGGACACCACCGCCCCGGGCCGCTGGCGGCGGGTCGGCGGGATCACCGCCCTGGTGCTCGCGCTGCTCGTACCGGCGACCATGGCCGGCACCCAGGCGGGCCTCTACTGGCTCGCGTGGCCGGGCTACCTCTGGCTCGCCGTCATGTTCTACCTGCTGGTCCTGCTCGTGGCGCTGGAAGTGCCGATGGCGGTGACGAAGCTCGTGCTGCGTCGCCGGGTCGCCGCCGCGGAGCCCACCGCCGCCGCGCCCGAGCCCGCCATGGTGGGAGCGGCCGGGCCGGCGGACCCGCCGGCCGCCGACGCCGTCGCGCAGCCCGACCACGACCCTTCCCGCCGGTTGCTGCTCGCCCGCGGGACGGCGATCTTCGCCGGGCTCACCGCCACCGGCCTCACCGGGTACGGCATCCGCACCGCCCTCGGCCCGCCGCAGCTCGACCGGGTGCAGATCCCGCTGGCCAAGCTCCCCCGCAGCATGGACGGCCTGCGGATCGCCACGGTCTCCGACATCCACCTCGGTCCGCTGCGCGGACGGGCGCACACCGAGCGGATCGTCGCCGCGATCAACCGCCTGGACGCCGACATCGTCGCCGTCGTCGGCGACCTGGTCGACGGCTCGGTGGCCGAGCTGGGCGAGGCGGCCGAGCCGCTGCGCGGCCTGCGCTCCCGGCACGGCAGCTACTTCGTCACCGGCAACCACGAGTACTACTCCGGCGTCGAGGAGTGGGTCCAGGAGTTGGACCGGCTCGGCCTGCGGGTCATGCAGAACGAGCGGACGGAGATCCAGGCCCGGGGCGGCGTGCTCGACCTGGCCGGGGTCAACGACGTCACCGCCGCCGGCACCGGTCTGGCGGCCCCGGCGGACTACGCGGCGGCGCTCGGCGACCGCGACCCGAACCGCCCGGTGGTGCTGCTCGCCCACCAGCCGGTCGCGGCGACGGAGGCGGCGAAGTTCGGTGTCGACCTCCAGCTCTCCGGGCACACCCACGGCGGCCAGATGGTCCCGTTCAACCTGCTGGTGAAGCTCCAGCAGCCGGTGGTCTCCGGCCTCGGCGAGGTCGACGGCACCAAGGTCTACGTCACCAACGGCGCCGGATTCTGGGGCCCGCCGGTCCGCGTCGGCGCCGAACCGCAGATCACCCTGGTGGAGCTGCGCTCCCGCTGACCCATAGCGCGGGCGGCCGGCGTTGTCCAGCACCGGATGCTCAGGTCACGGGTGTGCGTGGCGACGGGTGGGTAATGGCGCGGACGTGACAGGATGCGGCGTGCCTCCGTTCAGTCCCGCACCCCCCGGCGGCGTCCCGCCGTTCGTCGCGGATCTGCACATCCATTCGAAGTACTCGCGCGCGTGCAGCCGCGACCTCACCCTGCCCAACCTCGGCTGGTGGGCGCGGCGCAAGGGCATCGGGGTGCTCGGCACCGGCGACTTCACCCACCCCGCCTGGTACGACCACCTCCGCGAGACGCTGCACCCGGCCGAGCCCGGCCTGCACCGGCTCAGCCCGGAGGCGGAGCGGGACATCGCCCGCCGGCTGCCGCCCCGGCTGGCGAGCGAGGCGGAGGCGGACCCGGTCCGGTTCATGCTCAGCGTGGAGATCTCCACGATCTACAAGCGGGACGACCGCACCCGCAAGGTGCACCACCTGATCTACCTGCCCGACCTGGACGCGGTGGCCCGGTTCAACACGGCGCTCGGGCGGATCGGCAACCTCGGCTCGGACGGCCGGCCGATCCTCGGCCTGGACTCCCGGGACCTGCTGGAGATCACCCTGGAAGCCAGCGCCGACGGCTACCTGGTGCCGGCGCACATCTGGACGCCGTGGTTCTCCGCGCTGGGCTCCAAGTCGGGCTTCGACGCGATCGCCGACTGCTACGCCGACCTGGCCGGGCACATCTTCGCCGTGGAGACCGGCCTCTCCTCCGACCCCGAGATGAACTGGCGCGTCGGCAGCCTGGACGGCTACCGGCTGGTGTCCAACTCGGACGCGCACTCGCCGCCGGCGCTGGCCCGGGAGGCCACCGTCTTCGCCACCGCCCGGGACTACTTCGCCATCCGGGACGCGCTGCGCACCGGCGACGGGCTCGCCGGGACCATCGAGTTCTTCCCCGAGGAGGGCAAGTACCACGCGGACGGGCACCGGCTCTGCGGGGTCAACTGGTCGCCTGAGGAGACCCGGGCCGCCGCCGGCCGCTGCCCGGAGTGCGGCAAGCCGCTGACCGTCGGCGTACTGAGCCGGATCGAGGAGCTGGCCGACCGGCCGTCGGGGCACCGCCCCGCGCACGCCCCCGACGTCACCCACCTGGTGCCGCTGGCCGAGATCCTCGGCGAGATCAACAAGGTGGGCGCCCGGTCCAAGAGGGTCGAGGGGAAGCTCCACGAGCTGATCGCCGCCCTCGGCCCGGAGCTGGAGATCCTCACCAGCACGCCGCTCGACGAGATCGGCCGGGTCGGCGGGGAACTGCTCGCCGAGGGCATCGGCCGGCTGCGCCGGGGCGACGTGCGCCGGGTCCCCGGCTACGACGGCGAGTACGGCGTCATCACCCTCTTCGACCCGGCCGAGTTGGGCGGCAACGCCGGCGGGGCCCAGGAGACACTCTTCGACGTACCCGTGCCGGCGCAGCGCACCCCCGCGGAGCCGGCGCCGAAGCCCCGGGCCAAGCGCCCGGCGGCGGCCAAGCCCGAACCGAAGCGCAAGGCCGCGCCGGCCGCGCCCCCGCCCCCGATCGCGCCCACGCCCTCGCCGCACGAGCCGTTCGAGCCGATGCTGGCCGGCATGGAGGAGGTCGGCACCGGCCTGCTGGACCGCCTGGACGCGATGCAGCGGGTGGCGGCCTCCGCGCCGGGCGGTCCGCTGCTCATCGTCGCCGGGCCGGGCACCGGCAAGACCCGGACGCTGACCCACCGGATCGCCTACCTCTGCGCGGAGCTGAACGTCTTCCCGGAGCAGTGCCTGGCGATCACGTTCACCCGGCGGGCCGCCGAGGAACTGCGGCACCGCCTCGACGGCCTGCTCGGGCCGGTCGCCGAGGACGTCACCGTCGGCACCTTCCACTCGCTGGGCCTGACGATCCTGCGGGAGAACGCCGACGCCGCCGGCCTGCCGAAGGACTTCCGGATCGCCGACGACGCCCAGCGGGCGGAGGCCCGCGCCGAGGCCGGCGACGACGAGGCCGGCTACGCGGCGCTGCTGCGCAAGCAGGACCTGGTGGACCTGGACGAGCTGCTGACCCTGCCGGTCGCGCTGCTGCGGGCCGACAAGAAGCTGGTACGGCACTACCGGGACCGCTGGCGCTGGATCTTCGTCGACGAGTACCAGGACGTCGACGAGGTGCAGTACGAGCTGCTGCGCCTGCTCAGCCCCGCCGACGGCAACCTCTGCGCGATCGGCGACCCGGACCAGGCGATCTACTCCTTCCGGGGCGCCGACGTCGGCTACTTCCTGCGCTTCTCGCAGGACTTCACCGACGCCCGGCTGGTCCGGCTGAACCGCAACTACCGGTCCTCCGCGCCCATCCTGGCCGCCGCCGTGCAGGCCATCGCGCCGTCGTCGCTGGTGCGGGGCCGCCGGCTCGACCCGGCCCGGCTCGACCCGGAGGCCCCGCTGGTGGGTCGCTACCCGGCGGCGTCCGTCGCCGACGAGGCCGACTTCGTCGTACGCACCATCGACGAGTTGGTCGGTGGCCTCTCCCACCGGTCCCTGGACTCGGGGCGGATCGACGGCCGGTCGACGGCACTCTCCTTCTCCGACATCGCGGTGCTCTATCGCACCGACGCGCAGGCCGCACCGATCGTGGACGCGCTCGCCCGGGCGAACATCCCGGTGCAGAAGCGCTCGCACGACCGGCTGCGGGACCGGCCCGGGGTGGCCGCCATCGCCCGCGAGCTGCGCCACGCCGACGGGCTCGACGGCTCGCTGGCCGCCCGGGTCCGGCTGGCCGGTCAGGTGCTGGCGGAGCGCTTCGCGGTGCCCACGCTGGACGGTGCCGGCGCGGTACGCCCGGAGGACGTCCGCTCGGCCGTCGACCTGCTCACCCCGCTGGCCCGCCGCTGCGGCGACGACCTGCCGCTGTTCCTCTCCCAACTCGCCACCGGCGCGGAGGTGGACGCGCTCGACCCGCGCGCCGAGGCGGTCACCCTGCTCACCCTGCACGCCGCCAAGGGGCTGGAGTTCCCGGTGGTCTTCCTGGTCGGCGCCGAGGACGGGCTGCTTCCCCTGCGCTGGCCCGGCAGCACCCCCGACGACGACGCGATCGCCGAGGAACGACGGCTCTTCTTCGTCGGGCTGACCCGCGCCCAGGACCGGCTGTACGTGACCCACGCAGCCCGCCGCAGCCGGCACGGCACGGAACGCGAGTGCGCCCCGTCGCCGTTCCTCGACGTCATCGACCCGGGCCTCTTCGAGCGCTTCGGCGAGGCCGAGCCCCGCCGCCCCCGCGACCGCCAGCTCCGCCTGATCTGAGCCACCCCGTCGGGCTGTGGGTCCTTCCGGCCGCGGGGTGACCGCTCAGGCGGGTCAGGGCGGCCCGGTGTGCCTGTCCGTGCGGGGCGGCGTCAGGCCGTCAGGCGCCGGCGCGCCGGTCGGTGCGGCGGCCTCAGGCGGCCAGGGCAGCCAGCCAGACGCCGGTGAGCAGGGCCGGGCCCAGCGGGAGCGGGGTGTCGCGACGCACCCTGCCGGCCACCAGCAGGCCGAGCACCAGCACACCGTGCAGCAGGTGCGGCAGGAGCAGCCCGAGCGCCAGGGACGACCCGCCGAGCCAGCCGAGCGGCAGGCCCAGGACGGCGGCGAGCTTCACGTCGCCGAAGCCCAGCCGGGAGCCCGGCAGCAGCGCCAGCACCACGTGGCAGGCGAAGCAGAGCGCCGCCCCCGCCACCGCGCCGAGCAGGCGCCCGGGGCTACCGGCCGCCGCCGCCACGCCGGTCAGCCCGACGGCGGCGACCAGCGCGGCGGCCCCGACCAGCGGGTCGGGCAGCCGCAGGCAGGCCAGGTCGACCAGGGCGAGCACCAGCCCGACGGCGGCCAGCACGAGGAGGACCGGCAGCACCGGATCCGCCCCCAGGGCCACCGCGAGCCCGGCGAACGCGAGCGCACCCGCCGCCGCGCCCCACCCGGCGGACGGCACCGCCCCGGCGACGCGCTCCGCGCCCGGCGCAGCCTCGACGACGCGCGGCGTGGACCCGGCGTCCCGCAGGACGTCCGGGACGGTGCCGGCGACGCGCGGCGCGAGCGGGGCGGTGAAGTGGCGGGCGACCCGGGGGGCGGCGAGGCCGGCCAGGGCGCCGAGCAGCGCCACGCATGCCAGCAGCCCGGTCGACACGGGCGGACGCTACCGGCGCGACGGCTCCGGCGTGGCCCCCCGGACGGGACGTCGCGGTCTCTCGGTGCTCACCACGAGGGCCACCCCGGCGACGATGACCGCGCCGCCGAGCACCACCCGCGCGGTGACCGGCTCGGCGGCGAACAACGCGCCGAGCGCCACCGCGACCACCGGGTTGACGTAGGCGTACGTGGCGGCCAGCGAGATCGGGGCGTGGTGCAGCAGCCAGACGTACGCGGTGAAGGCGACAAGCGAGCCGGCGACCATCAGGTACGCGAGCGCGAGCCACGACCGGGTGGTCACCGCGCCCGGGTCGAAGCCGCGCAGCTCGCCCCGGCCCACCGAGAGCAGGGCCAGCGCCGCCGCCCCGGCGAACATCTCGTAGACGGTGGCGACGAACGGATCGGCGGGCATCCGCATCCGCCCGGAGAGGAAGGAGCCGATCGACCAGCAGGTGGCCGCCGCGACCACGGTCAGCGCCCCGGTGAGCGGCACGGCGTCCGCCCCGCCGGTCGGCAGCACCAGCAGCACCAGGCCGACGAAGCCCAGCGTCACCCCCGCCAGCGTCCACGACCGGGGTCGGTCGCCGGTGACCGTACGCAGCAGCACCACCAGCAGCGGAACGGTCGCCACCAGCAGGGCGGCGACCCCGGACGGCACCGCCACCCCCACCGGACCGGACTCGGCGAGCACCACCAGTCCGTTGCCGCAGGCCAGCAGGAGGACCCCGACCAGCGCGGCCGAGGCGAGCTGTCGCCGGTCCACCCGCAGCGCGCCCCGCCCCCGCAGCGCCCGCAGCACGATCGCCAGCACCAGGCCGGCGGCGGCGAACCGGGCGGCCGCCGAGCCGAGCGGCGGCATGGACTCCACCACGATCTTGATGCCCAGGTAGGTGGAGCCCCACAGGACGTAGACCAGCAGCAGCGCGGTCCAGAGCAGGGCAGGCGCGGCAGCAGCCGTACGACCCGCCCCGGCGACCGGGCCGGGCGGGGTACCTGCGTCGACGGGCGGCTGCGCACTCGGTGGAGGTGGGCTCATCGGTGGACACGCTACGGTGACGTCGGCGTCGGCGTCCCTGGTTGGTGGCCGGCCTCTCACCACTCGCACGGGAGGCGTGCATGGCGAACTACGGAGCACCGGGTCGCGGCGACCCGGACCCGTGGCACGGGCGGCACCCCGACGAGTCGTACGGTCCGTCGGCCGGTTCCGCGGGGCAGGAGCCCTGGGCGGACGCGTACGGCCCGCCCTCACCGGGGCACGGCCCGGTGCCGTACGCCGCCCAAAGCGACGGCACCGCCGTCCCCTCCCCGTACGCGGGAGGTCCCGCCCCGCCACCGCGACGGCGGCGCGGGCGGACGGCCCCGGTCGTCGCGGTGCTGGCCACGGTGACGTTGCTGGTGCTGGTCGGCGGGGCCGCGGCGCTCTACCTGCTCGACCAGGACGACAGGAAGCCCGCCGCCACGCCGAGCGGCCCCGCGCCCGCCGCCCGGACCGACCCGCCGGAATCCCCGGCGGGCGCGACGACCGCCGCACCGAGCACACCCGCCCCCGAGTCCTCCACCGATCCGCGCTTCGTCAAGGCCGGCCAGTGCGTCCGCAACGACGGGCCGGCCGGCGGCAAGCCCAAGCTGCTGATCAGCGACTGCGCGCCGCAGACGTACGAGGTGCTGCGCCGGATCGACGGGGCGACCAGCGGTGAGAAGGACGCCGCGGCGAAGTGCGCCAAGGTTGACGGCTACACCAACTGGTACTTCTTCGACAGCGAGCTGGACACCCTCGACTTCGTGCTCTGCCTGAAGCAGCGCTGAGCCACCGCACCCCTGAGGAAGAGATGACGACCTACGGATCACCCGCACAGCCGGACGACCCCTACCAGCGCCCGCCCGGCACCCCGGGCGGCCCGCCCCCCATCGACCCGACCCTGCCGGAGTGGGGGCAGCCGCCTGCCGCCGCGCAGTGGGGTCAGCCGCAGCCCGGCGGCGAACCGCAGTGGGGCCAGCCGCCGTACGGGGGTGACGCGCCGGCCACCCCGCAGTGGGGCCAGCAGGACCCGGCGTGGAACCAGCCCGCGCAGCCGCCGGCGCCGGAACCGGGCTACCCCCCGCCGCCCTCCTCCGGGGCCGGATACCCGCCGCCCACCTCGGGGGCGGGCTACCCGCCGCCCTCATCCGGGGCCGGCTACCCGCCGCCGCCCGGGGTGCAGCCGCCGGCTGGCCAGGGTGGCTACCCGCAGGCGGGACCGTATCCGCCGGCCGGGCCGGCACCCACGCCGGGCAACCAGTGGGGCACCCCGGCGCCGGGGCCCGGCGGGTACGCGATGCCGCCGGCCGCTCCGCCCGCGAACAAGAGCGGTGGCAAGGTCGCGCTGATCATCGGCCTGGTGGCGGTGCTCCTGCTCTGCCCGTGCCTCGGCCTCGCCGGCTGGGGATTCTGGCAGGCCGGCGACGACGACCCGGTCGCGGCCCCGACGGTGAACGCCACCGCCGGCCCGACGAGCCAGCCGACGGGCCGGCCGACCGAGGAACCGACGGACGAGCCCAGCGTGGAGCCGACCACCGCCGCACCGAGCCCCAGCAGGAAGGTGTTCGCCAAGGGCGACTGCGTGGTCAACGACGGCACGGCCAGCAAGGCCGAGCTGCGTAAGGTGCCCTGCGGCCCCAACACGTACGAGGTGCTCCTGCGGATCCCGGGTACGGCGGACGGCGACCGGTGCAAGACCCGGGCCCCGGAGGCGACCGCGAACTACGTGCACGACAACTCGCTGGACTTCCTCGACTACGTGCTCTGCCTGAAGAAGCGCTGATTACCAAAACTAGGGCTGTCTAGCATGGACGCTAGACAGCCCTAGTTTTGTGTCGAGACCGATCCCGGTGACCCGACACGCCGGTTGCCCCATCTACGGATGTCTAGTCCCCCAGCTAGACGGCCCGATACTGTGCGATGCGTGGATCCGGTCCGCAACCCGTACGCCCCGGGCGCCGGTCAGCGTCCCCCCGAACTCGCCGGGCGGGGCCGCGAGCTGGACGTCTTCGACGTCGTGCTGGAGCGCATCGCCCGGGGCCGGCCGGAACGCAGCCTGATGCTCACCGGCCTGCGCGGGGTCGGCAAGACGGTGCTGCTCAACACCCTCCGCTCCCAGGCGATCAACCACCTCTGGGGCAGCGGCAAGATCGAGGCCCGACCCGACCAGTCGCTACGCCGCCCGATCGCCGCCGCGCTGCACATGGCCGTCCGGGAACTGGCGCCCCGGCACCGCGCGCCCGACCGGATCGACGCCTTCCTCGGCGTGCTCAAGGCGTTCGCCCAGCGGACCGCGCCGACCGGTCGCGGCACCGCCGCCCCGAAGCTGCGCGACCGGTGGCAGCCGGGCATCGACGTGCCCGCCGCCAGCGGCCGCGCCGACTCCGGCGACATCGAGATCGACCTGGTCGAGCTGCTCACCGACGCCGCGGCGGTGGGCGCCGACGTCGGCACCGGCATCGCGATCTTCATCGACGAGATGCAGGACCTCGGCCCGGAGGACGTCTCCGCGCTCTGCGCCGCCTGCCACGAGCTGTCCCAGCTCGGCGCGCCGCTGATCGTGGTCGGCGCCGGGCTGCCGCACCTGCCGGCCGTGCTCAGCGCAGCCAAGTCGTACTCGGAGCGGCTCTTTCGCTACCAGCGCATCGACCGGCTCGACCGGATCGCCGCCGACCAGGCGCTCTGCGCGCCGGCCGAGCGCGAGGAGGTCGAGTACGAGCAGAAGGCGCTCGACCTGCTCTACGAGAAGTCCGGCGGCTATCCCTACTTCGTCCAGGCGTACGGGAAGGCGACCTGGGACCACGCGCCCCGCTCGCCGATAACCGCCGCCGACGTACGGGTCGCCGCGCCCGAGGCCGAGGCCGAGCTGGCCGTGGGCTTCTTCGGCTCCCGCTTCGAACGGGCCACCCCCGCCGAACGCGAGTACATGCGGGCCATGGCCACGCTGTCCCTGGTGGAGGGCGAGGTCGACGGCGGGGGCCGCGACGACATGGACGCCGCCGTACCGACGGCGGAGATCGCCCGGGCCCTGGGGCGCAAGCCGGCCAGCCTCTCCCCGGCCCGGGACGCGCTGATCAAGAAGGGCCTGATCTACTCCGGTGAACGCGGCACGGTGGCCTTCACCGTCCCGCACTTCGGCCGCTACCTGCGTACCCAACCGGCCTGACCGGCCGCGACGAGCGTCGTGGCGGTCGGGGCGACGCGGGGACCTGCCGGCGTGCGGCGTGGGCGTCAGACCTTGGACCAGGGCGGCGGGAAGAGCACCTCGCCGCGCGGCGGCGGACCCTCGCCGCTCGTGGCCGGCGGCAGCACCAGCGCCTGCCAGGGGTCGCCGAGACCCGACCAGGGGCTGGTCAGGCCCATCCGGTCGGCCCGGCCGAAGCCGAACCGGTGGTAGTAGCCCGGGTCGCCGAGCACCACCACCAGCCGCTCGCCCAGCTCCGTGGCCGCCTCGATGGCGGCCTGCACCACCGCCGTGCCGAGCCCGATCCGCCGGCGGTGCGGCGCGACCGCCACGGGGCCGAGCGCCAGCGCCGGCGCGGTGTGGTCGTCGGACTTGACCCGGACCCGGGTGAGCAGGGCGTAGCCGACGACCTCGCCGCCGTACTCGGCGACCATTGCCAGCTCCGGCAGCCAGGCGTCGCTGTCCCGCAGCTCCTCGACCAGCCCCACCTCGGGCGGCGTGGTCACGTCGGGGCGGGCGAACGCTCCGGCCAGCACCCGCCGGACCGCGCCGGTGTCGGCCGGGTCCTCGGGTCGCAGCCGCAGCGTCGTCACGCGGGGCACGTTACCCCTCACGGGCCGTCCATCAGCGACGGTCGCTCGAATCGGCGTGGCGCGAGGTGCACGTCCGCCGATCCGGATCGGCGGTTGCGGGGGTAGCCGGGCCGACGACGGGGTATGACTGACCCATGAAACCCGTACGTTCCCTCGCCCGCGCCATGCTGAGCGGCATCTTCGTGGTCAGCGGGTTCACCAACCTCCGGAACCCCGGGCGGCTGGTCCCGGCCGCGAAGCCCGTGACGGACCGGGTGACTCCGCTGCTGGAGAAGACCGACCCCCGCATCCCCACCGACACCGAGACGCTGATCCGCGTCAACTCGGCGGTGCAGGTCGGCGCCGGGCTGATGCTCGCCACCGGACGGTTCGCCCGGCCGGCGGCGCTGGTCCTGGCCGGTACGCTGGTCCCGGTGACCCTCGCCGGGCATCCCTTCTGGAACAACGACGACCCGGCGGCGCGGCGCAACAACCAGATCCACTTCCTGAAGAACCTCGGCCTCTTCGGCGGGCTGCTGCTCGCCGCCGCCGACACCGGCGGCAAGCCCGGGCTGCGGTGGCGGACGGGCCACCGGATCGGCCACTCCCGACGTTCCGTGCAGCGAGCCGTCCGTACCGCCCGCAGGGAGGCCCGGATCGCCGTACGATCGGCAGCGACGGCCCGTCGACTGCCTGGCTGACCTGCGTCGATACCTCCCCCCGCCCGGGCCTTCACGTGTCAACGCCGCGAATCACCTGAACCACCCGACAGGCGTTAACGCGGTGGAAATGTCAAAAACATGTGTGGGATCGGACACGGTCGCATAACGCGGGAGGCATTAACGTGAGGCGCCGTTCTAGGCTCCGTGCAGGACCTGGACGGGTAGGACGACCTTGGTACGGGGGTGGCCACGCCATGCCGGCGACCGTCGGAAGACGGGTGGACCGCCTCGCCCCAGTCCGTCGCGTAACGCGTGGGATCGATCGTAGGACAGTCGTACGGGCTGGCATCGTGGCCGCCGTCGCCTATGCCGCATGGCTCGCCATCGGTGCTTTCGGGCGGCCGTACAACTTCTTCGACATGAAGATCTACCACGGCGCGGTGGTGTGGTGGGCGAGCGGTCACGAGCTCTACGAGTTCATCGCACCCGGCACCACCCTCGGCTTCACCTACCCGCCGTTCGGCGGCCTGGTGATGCTGCCGATGGCGCACCTGCCTGTCGAGCTTGCCGGGATGGTCAACGCGCTCGCCAGCATCGCCGCCCTGGCCGTCGTGCTGGCCGGGCTGCTCCGCCCGATCGTCGACCGGCTCGGCTGGCCCCTCTGGTTCACCGTGGGGATCGCCACGCCGCTGGCGGTCGCCATCGAGCCGGCCCGGGAGACCCTCGGCTACGGCCAGGTGAACCTGCTCCTCTTCGCACTGATCATGGCCGACCTGATCGGCCTGCGCTGGCGGGCCCGCCGGGGCACCCACATCCCCCCGACCGACGGCCCGCTGCTGCGCTTCGTCTACAGCGGGGCGTGGGCCGGCGTGGGCATCGGCCTGGCCACCGCCGTCAAGCTGACCCCGGCGCTGTTCATCGCCTACCTGATGATCACGCGGCAGTGGCGTGCCGCGACCACCGCGATCGGCACGGTGATCGCGGTGACCGTCGGTTCCTTCGCGGTCGTCGGCACCGAGTCGCGGGCCTACTTCGGCGGCGTGCTCTGGCAGACCGAGCGCGTCGGGGCCGCCGACATGACGCCCAACCAGTCGCTGGCGGGGCTGCTGGCCCGGCTGTACGACTCGATCGAGACGCCCGGCCTGCTCTGGCTGGCGTTCTCGGTGCTGATGCTCGCGGTCGGCCTCTCCCGCGCCGTCAACGCCCGCGCCGACGGCGACGAGCTGACCGCGTTCACGCTGGTCGGCCTCACCGCCAACGTGATCAGCCCGATCTCCTGGACGCACCACCTGGTCTGGGTGATCCCGGCGATCATCGTGCTGGCCGACGCCGCCGTACGCCGTCGCGAGGCCAGCCGAGGGTTGGCGCAGCGGGCCGGTCAGGGCGGGTACGGCGGGCCGCCGGGGGTGACGGGGCTGCGCCCGCCGATCTGGTACCCGACGCTGACCGGGCTCCGGCACGGCGTCGCCGCCGTCGGGCTCTACCTGCTCTTCCTGGTCTCCCCGATCTGGCCCTACGAGCACCAGCTCCCCGAGGTGTCGCACTACCAGGACGGCCTCTTCGGCGCCCTGATGGAGAACTCGCTGGCGCTGGCCCTGATCCTGCTGGTCGCCGCCCTGCCGTGGCGTCCCGGTGCCGAGCCGGCCTTCTACGCCGACCGGTTCGGCCGGCAGGCCGCGCCGAGCCTGCGCCGCTGACCGGGTGGGCCGCCCCTCAGGGGCAGTTCACCCACTCCTCGGTGCCGTCGGCGAAGACCTGCCGCTTCCAGATCGGCAGTCGCGCCTTGACCTCGTCGACCAGTCGGGCGCAGGCCGCGAACGCGGCGGCCCGGTGGGCGGTGCTTACGGCCGCCACCAGGGCCGCGTCGCCGATGGCGAGCGGGCCGACCCGGTGCGACACCGCGACCGCGTACACGTCCGGGTCGGCGGCTATCTCGGCCGCGACCTCGCGCAGGATCCGCCCGGCGCTCGGGTGGCCCTCGTACTCCAGGCTGGTCACCGCACGGCCGTGGTCGTGGTCGCGGACCACCCCCTGGAACGAGACCACCGCGCCGGCCCGGCGGTCGGCGACCGCCGCCTCGTGCGCGGCGAGGTCGAGCGGCCGGTCGGTGACCTCGCCGAACGTCGTGGACCGGCCCGACGTGTCGGCCGTCGGCGTGGTCACCACGCACGCTCCCCGGGCAGCAGCGGCAGCGGTACGACCGGCACCCGGTCCCCCGGCTCGCCGGAGGTGCCGGGGCGGATGACGGCGAACCCGTCGGCGCCCGCCAGCCCGCGCAGCATCGCCGAGCCGACGTGCCGGACCGGGTGGGCGGTGCCGGCGGTCCGGTCCAACCGGACCAGCGCCAGGTGGGTGTACCCGCCCCGGCCGCGCACCGGCTCGGCGAGCGTGGCGTGCGGCAGCACCGGCATCGGGCGGCCCGCCAGGCCGGCCAGCAGCGGGGCGACAAGCGAGACCAGGGCGACGATGGCGGACTGTGGGTTGCCGGGCAGCCCGGCGACGAACCGGACCCGGCCGTCGGCGTCGGCCAGCCGCGCCAGCAGCATCGGGAAACCGGGCCGCACCGCCACCGTGTTGACCACGTAGTCGGCGCCGAGCGCCTCCAGCGCGGGATGCAGGTGGTCGACCGGCCCGTGCATCGTGCCGCCGGTGGTGCACACGAGGTCGGCGGTGCTCAGGGCCGCGCGCAGGGCGGCCACGTGCGCGGGGAGCGTGTCCGCCACCGGTCCGACCACGTCCGACGGGCGGACCAGGCAGCCGTACCGGCGCAGCCAGGCCGGCACCGCCGGCCCGAGCGCGTCGCGCACCCGTCCGGCGCCGGGCGGGCCGGCGGTCAGCAGCTCGTCGCCGAAGACCAGCAGCGCGGCGCGGGGCTGCCGCCGCACCCGCAGGCTGTCGTGCCCGCAGGAGGCGGCCAGGCCGATCAGCGCCGGGTCCACCGGCGTGCCGGCGGGGACCAGTTCCTCCCCGGCGTACGCCTCCTCGCCCGGCTCACGCCACTCCGGCGCCGGCCGCGGCGTGCCGTCGACGAGGCCCTCCGGCGTACGACGGGACTCCTCCACCCGCAGCACGGACGTGGTGCCCTCCGGCACCATCGCGCCGGTGGCGATCTCGACGGTCGTCCCGTCGTCGGTCAGCGGGGCCGGGGTGCCGCCCGCCAGCACCCGCCCGACCGGCCGCCACGGCCCGGTGCCGCGCACGGCCCAGCCGTCGACGCTGGAGGTGGGGAAGGCGGGCAGGTCCGTACGGGTGGCCAGCGGCTCGGCGAGGGTGTGCCCGTCGATGTCGGCGAGCGGCCGGCTGACGGCGGGGAGCGCGGCGGCCAGGCCGACCGCGTACACCCGGGAGCGGGCCTCCTCCCAGCCGGCGGGCGGGGGCGCGGTGGCCGGCTCGGCGGCCGGGGCGGTTTCCGTGCTCACCGGCCGAGCCTAACGGTGCGGCATGCCGGCCGCGCCGTCAGCGGCGCCGCGCCCACCGGTTGGTCGCGGCCCTCCCGCGTCGTCAGTGGTCGCCGCCGCGGAGCTGGTCGACGGCGTGGCGGAGGATCGGCCCGAGCACGGCGAGGCCGTCCCTGGCCCCGCCGGTCGACCCGGGCAGGTTGACCACCAGCATCCGACCGACGACGCCGGCGAGCCCCCGGGAGAGCGCGGCGGCGGGGACCTTGTCGCGGCTGTGCGCCCGGATCGCCTCGGCGATGCCGGGAATCTCGTGATCGAGCAGCGCCCGGGTCACCTCGGGGGTGCGGTCGGACGGGTTGATCCCCGTACCGCCGCTGGTCAGCACCACGTCGATCCCGTCGGCCAGGGCGGCGCGCAGCGCCTCGCCCACGGGCTCGCCGTCGGGCACCACCACCGGCCCGTCCACCTCGCAGCCGAGGTCGCGCAGGCCCGAGACGAGCAGGGGGCCGCTGGTGTCCGCGTACACCCCCGCCGCAGCGCGGTTGGACGCCACGACCACCCGGGCCCGGATCACGGCCGCTCCTGCGGGCGGACCCACAGGCCGGTCTTGCCGCCCTCCTTGCGCAGCACCCGGACCGCGTCGACGCTGGCCGCCGGGTCGACCGCCTTGACCATGTCGACGAGCGCCAGCCCGGCGACGGCCACCGCGGTCAGCGCCTCCATCTCCACGCCGGTGCGGTCCGCCGTCCGCGCGGTGGCGGTGATCTCGACGGTGTCGTCGGTGAGCGTCAGGTCGACCGTGACGCCGTGCAGGGCGATGGGATGGCAGAGCGGGATCAGGTCGGGGGTGCGCTTCGCGCCCATGATGCCGGCGAGCCGGCCGACCGCCAACGCGTCGCCCTTGGGCAGCCCGTCGCGGCGCAGCAGCTCGACGACCTCGGGCGTGGTGCGGAGCCGGCCGGCGGCGACGGCCAGGCGGCCGGTGACCGCCTTCGCGGAGACGTCGACCATGCGGGCCGCGCCCGCCGGATCGACGTGGGTGAGCTGCGCGGGTTCGGTCACGCTCGCGAGCCTATCTTTCCGGTACGCACGACCGCCCGTCACGGCCCGACCCGCCCGGCCACCGTCCGGGGCCGGTCTGCGGACGTTCGGGAGGAGCGGCGCGGCAGTCACCGGGCCGTGGTGCGGCCGTCCCGGCGGCCTCGCCGCACGCCGCTCCTCCCTCATCTGCCCGCCGTTGAGGTCACTGGGGGGACCCGACGGCGGGAGTCTCGACGAACCGGTCCTGACCCGGATCAGAACCTCCCCCGTGTCGCCGAACGCGCAGGACGCTATCGGGACCGGCGATAAGAAATCGATAAGTGGTCTCCGTGGTTCAGCGGCGTTCCGCGGGCCGCGGCCCGGTCTCCGCGAGGCGCCGTTCCACCTCGGAGCACTCGGGTACGTCCATGCGACGGAAGAGGACCAGCGCCCGTTCCCAGTGCCGCCGGGCCTCGGCGAGGTCACTGCCGGCACGGAGCGCGGCGATGCCGGTCAGCGCGCGGGCCTGCTCGTACGGCTGAGCGATGCGGGTCGCGAGCCGAAGCGCCCGCTGGTGCGCGTCGGCGGCTCCGACCGGGTCGCCGGAACGGGCGAGGGTGAGACCCAGATCGTTCAGCGCGCCACACTCGGCGTGTCTCTCGCCCGAGTCGGCCGACAGTTCGAGCGCAAGTTCGTGCTGCTGCCGCGCCTGATCGAACAGTCCGCAGCCACGGTAGGCCACGCCGAGGATGTTCCGCGCTTCGGCTTCACCGTAACGATGGCCGGTGCGCCGATAGAGCATGAGGGACGATTTCAGCAGGCGTACCGCCTGCTCGTACTGGCCGGTGCGGACCCTGACGGACGCCAGGTGGCTCAGTGCGTTTGCCATGTGGAAGTAGTCACCCACGGCCCGGCCCTGGAAGAGGTGCCGGCGGTGAAAGCGAAGAGCCTCCTCGTACCGTCCGAGCGAGGTGAGGGCAAGACCGAGGTTCGGCAGCGAGTTCGCTATGGATCCCTCCACCTGGCGGCCCTCGCGTAGGCCCTCGACGGAGAGCGCGGCGGATTGGGTGAAGTTGCCGCTCAACCAGTGGACGACGCTGAGGTTGGCCCGGATCTTCGCCAGCCGCGCGGTGTCCTTCATCTCTCGGCACAGCCCGACAGCGTCGGCGAGATAACCGGACGCCTGCCGATAGGACCCCGTCTTGACCAGAGCGGATGCCAGGTAGTTACTCATGGAGACCACGGCGGACCTGTCGCCCAGCGATTTTGCGGCAGCCAAGCCGAGTTCGTGGGTGCACAGAATGTCGTCGAAGTACCGTCGTATGTAGCAGAAGCGCCACAGGACCCGCGCGAGCTTCCACGTGTATGCGTGGTGCCCGTGCTCCGTGGCCAGCGCTACCAACAACACGAGGTTGGCTCGTTCCTCCTCCAGCCATGCGGCTCCGCGCGCCTCCGTCTCTTCGAGCAGATCCGGCCGGGCCGGATCTGCGACCCCGATCTCGGTGCGGACGTCGATCGCCTCGTGCAGGTCCTCGGCGGCCCGGAGCGCGGCGTGCAGCGTGAAGTCGAGAAGACGCCCCACCGCGGCCTCGCGCGCTTCCGGCAGGTCCGACGTGCGGGACTGTTCCCTCGCGTACAGCCGCAGCAGATCGTGCAACCGGTACCGGTTTCCCTCGGTCTCCTCGACCAGGTGGCAGTCCACCAGCTCGTCCAGCAGACGTGAGGCCGTGGCAAGGGGAAGATCAGCCAGGGCCGCCACCATGTCGGCGCCGTGCTCGCCGGGATGGAGGCCGAGCAATCGGAAGATCCGTTTCGCCTCAGCTTCGAGCGGCTCGTACGAGGCCGCGAAGGCCGCCGCGACAGTGCGGTCGCCCACCGCGAGGTGACCCAACGCCGGAACGTCGTCGGCGAGGCGACGGGCCAGATCCGCCATCCGGCGGGCAGGGCGATGGGCGAGCTGCGATCCGACGAGTCTGATCGCCAACGGCAAATGTCCGCACCGTCGGACGACCTCTGCGGCTGCCTCCGGTTCCTCCACGACCCGCTTGGCGCCCGCGCTGGCAGCCAACAGGGCCAACCCTTCCTGAAGCGACATGACCGACAGCGACTGTGGTGGTCCCAGGTCAAGGCCGGTAAGCCGACGACGGGACGTGACGAGCACGACGGACCCGCCGGCTGTGGGAAGCAACGAACTCACCTGCTGGCTGTCCGCGGCGTTGTCGAGCACGACGACCGTTCGGCGGACGGCCAGTTCACCACGCCAGAGTTCCACCCGCTGGTCGAGGTCGGAAGGGATACGTCCGTCGGGGACACCGAGCTGCCGGAGAAGGGTCACGAGGGCCGAGGTGGGATCCACCGGACTGTGGTCTCCGTGTCCACGAAGATCCACGAAGAGTTGCGCGTCCGGGTGGTCCTTCGACAGGAGCCGCGCGACATGAACCGCGAGGGTGGTCTTACCGCTACCCGCCATACCGTCGATGAGGTGCACCGCGCTGTCCGGCCGCGGGCGGCAGGTTTCCTCGATCAGCCGCGTCACCACGTCCCGCCGTCCGACGAAGTCGGCGACGGACCGGGGCAACCAGTCGCGCGAGCCGTGTCTTCCGTCTGGCGGGATTCCGCCCAGTCGGGCCTGCCCGATGGAGACGCCGCGCAGCCGTGCCACCCGCAACGGTCGAGACTCCTCGTTCGTGGCGCCGCGCCGGATCGCCTGATGGAGACGCTGGAGTGCCGAGCTGGGCCCGACACCGAGCTGCTGACGCAACGCACGGGCTGCGGCGTGGTACGCGGCGATCGCACCGGCGGCATCGCCGTGCTCCCGAAGTGCCCGCATGAGGAGAAGCTGAGCCGGCTCCCGCAGGGGGTTGGCGGCGATGGACTCCCGCAGAAGCGGGATTGCCTGCTCCGGCTGCCCCGCCTTGAGGCGTACCTCGGCGAGCAGTTCCCCCGCGAGGAGCCGTTCCTCCTCGGCGGCGGCGGCCCGGGCGGTAAGTACGGGTCCGAGAGGGACTCCGGCAAGCATCGATCCCCGCCACCTGGCCAGGGATCGACGCAATAGGGCATCCGCGTCGGCCAGCTCTCCCGCCCGGGCCAGAGTCCGGGCCTGGTGGTACTCAGCACTGAAACAGATGAGGTCAACCCGGTCCGTCGCGAGGTCGAAGCGGTAGCCACTGCCTGACCGGACGATGAACGGCCGCCCCTCTCCGGTCAAGCCCAGAGTCCGGCGCAGCGTGGCGGCATAGGTACGCAGGTTCGGCACGGCGGAACGTGGTGGGTCGTCCACCCACAGCTCGTCGATCAGCTCGTCGGTGGTGACCAGCCGTCCAGGCTGCACGGCCAACATGGCGAGGACCGCCTGCTGTTTGGGAGTGCCCAGACGCAGGGTCCCTTCGGGTCGCCAAGCCGTCAGGCCACCCAGGACGCAAATCCGCACCAGTCCCCCGTGACTGATTCCGTATCCAAATGATCAATCAGAAGTCGGTGAGCAGGGCACAGCATATCGAGCGATTCGCCGCTTTGCCGCCCATGACCGTAACGCGGCCACAACAGGTGGTAGACGTGACCATTGTCGGTCGCGGCTCGCGCGGCTCTGAACGAGTGGGACCGCCAAGCAATTCGACCAGCGGAAGACATCCGCCTTCCCTGCTGGGATGATCAGGCACAGGCCGGCAACCCTCGCCCCTCGCGGACGCTCCACCTGCGCGCTCCGTCCAGACGGGATGGACAGAACGTTACAAGACGTACCAGCCTTGGCTAATATCGCGCATACCGACATTTATTCCTTCGCAATGGCTCCTTACGCTCTTAAGCTCCTCCTCAACACAGGAACGGCATCCAGGTGCCCGATCTCCCGAGGAGGAGTGTCCGATGCGCAGCACCGAATGGAACTGAGCCTTACCGCGGAGAGAACCCACCGGGTACGCTGCCGGTCATTGAGGAATGACGGTCAGCGACAGGTGAGGCGGGGTGAGCAGGACCACGAATCGTCGCCGGAACACCGATACGCGCCTACTGATGCTCGTGAGCGCGGCGGTGACGGCAGCGAGCGTCGTCGCGATCATCGCCTTCTCCGCAGCCCTACGCACACCACCGCGTTCCGTAGGCGACGCTGCGACGATTGTCGCCATCACCTTGATGACCGCCCTTGGCGCGGTCGTCAAGGCACCGATCCGGATCCGATCGAACACCCTCGCGATCGCGTGGGTCGAGACCGCCATCATCATCGGACTGGCGGTGGCCCCGGCGCCCTGGGTGATCCTGGCGACCGGAGCGGGAGTGGCCTGCGCGTCCGTCACCCGGCTGCCGCCCATCAAGACCGTCTTCGGAGTCGCGAAACACACCCTCGTGGCAGGCGGTGCCGCGGCGATGATCGTGCTGCTGGCCGACCGCTGGCCCGCACCCGACCTGGGGGGCCTGGTCGTCCAGCTCGGCTTCGTCTACGTGGTCGCCGCCCTCCTGGACGACGTACTCGCGATCCCGGTGATCGCCGTCGCCACGGGCACCCGGCCCTGGGACCAGTTCCGCACTGACCTCGACCTGCGGCTGGCTGGCATCGGCGTGCGGTTCCTCGTCGCCCTCGCCACCCTGCTGATCCTCCGCGCCGACCCGCTGATGCTGCTCGCCGTACCGCCCCTGGTCCTCAGCCTGCACCTCGCCTACTCGACCCGGGTCCGCGGACGCACCGAGCAGCAGGCGTGGCAGCGGCTGGCCCGCACCACCGACGCGCTCAACGTGGTCGACCTGGACAAGGTCCTCACCACGGCGGTCACCCAGGCCGCCGAGCTGTTCTCCGCCGACGAGGTGGAGATCGAGCTGCGCGACGGCGGCCGGACAGTACGCGGCGGTGCCGTCGCCATCACGTACGACGGGCCGGCCGGCGAGCCGACCGCCGTGGACGGCACCGTGGTCCCCGCCGCCCTGGAGGGGCACGACCGGACGGTCGACGTGGGCATACTGCGGCTGCGGTTCCGGGGGCCCGTGCAGCTCTCCGAGCGGGAGCAGTACACGCTGCGCACCTTCGCCTCGGCGCTCTGCACGGCGGTGCGCAACGCGCAGGCGTACGCCGAATTGGCCCGGGTCGCCGACGAGCACGCGTACGCCGCCACCCACGACGCGCTGACCGGGCTCGCCAACCGTCGACACCTGCTCGACCAGGGCACCGAACAGCTCGACACCCGGCACGCCGACGGGGTGACCGCGCTGGTGCTGATCGACCTCAACCACTTCAAGGAGGTCAACGACACCCTCGGGCACGCCGCCGGGGACCACGTCCTGGTGCAGGTCGCCGAGCGGCTGCGCGACGCCGCCCAGGAGGGGGACCTGGTGGCCCGGCTCGGCGGCGACGAGTTCGCCGTACTCCTGCGGGGCCTGCCGGCCCCCGCGGTGGCCGCGCACCGCGCGGAGACCCTGCTCGCCACGCTGCACGAGCCGTTCGACCTCGACGGCATGCGGATCAGCGTCGAGGCGAGCGGCGGGATCGCCGCCGCACCCGCCACCGGGGGCATGCCGGAGCTGCTGCGCCGCGCGGACGTGGCGATGTATCAGGCCAAACGGGCCGGTCAGCGGACCTCGACGTACGCACCGACCCGCGACACCGCCGACCTCGGCCGGCTCACCCTCGGCGGCGAACTGCCGCGCGCCGTCGCCGACCACGAGTTCACCGTCAACTTCCAGCCCATCGTCGACCTGGGCACCGGCCGGGTCACCGGCGCCGAAGCACTCGCCCGCTGGCACCACCCCACCCACGGGATGATCGACCCGCTGCGCTTCCTGGAGGCGGTGGAACGCTCGGGCCTGCTCCCCGCCTTCGCCGAGGCGATCCTCGACCAGGCCCTGCTCGCGGCGGGCAGCTGGCGGGACGCCGGCTTCGACGTGCCCGTGGCGGTCAACGTGTCGCCGCGCAGCCTCCTCGACGCCCGCTTCCCCGGCTCCGTGCTGGCCCGGCTGCGGGCCCACGACCTGCCCCCCGACCGGCTGGTGCTGGAGCTGACCGAGACGCTCACCCTCAGCCAGCTCGACGTGGTCGACCGGGTGCTCAGCCGGCTGCGCGACGAGGGGGTCCGGCTGGCGCTCGACGACTTCGGCACCGGCTACTCCTCCCTGTCGCTGCTCTCCCGCATCCCCGTGCACGAGCTGAAGATCGACCGCAGCTTCGTGACCGCCATGGAGACCTCCGCCGAGGCCGCCGCCGTCATCCGCTCCACCCTCGACCTGGGCCGCAGCCTCGGGCTCGACGTGGTGGCCGAGGGCGTGGAGAGCGAGCCGCAGCGCCGGGCCCTCTGGGAGCTGGGCTGCACGGCCGGCCAGGGGCACCTCTTCGCCCGGCCGGTGCCCGCCGGCACGCTCCTCGCGGCGTTCCGGCGCGGCTCCGGGGGCAGCCCCGGCACCCTCGCCCCTCCACTGCACGACGCCGGAGCCGTGATCCGGCTCGCCCCGGGCCGCCGGCCCGGCGGGCGCGGCCGCACCGACCGCCACCTGCCCGCCTGACGCGGCGGCAGGCGCCGTCCGCCCACCTGACGCGGCGACGCGCACCTGCTGCCAGACTGGCCCGCGTGACCGCCGCCCCGACCGCCCGCCGCCGTGGCTGGCAGCGCCTCGACTCCGCCGCCGGCGGCCTCGCCCTCGACCTCGGCCTGTACGCCGGGTCGGCGGCGTTCGCCGCGATCACCGCCGCCACGTCCACCCTGCTCCCGCACCGGGCCTGGGGCGCCGTCGCCGCCATCGGATACCTCCTCGCGGCCCTCGCCGCGACCGGCCAGCTCCTGCTGCGGCGGCGCGAGCCCGCAACGCCGGCGGCCGGGCTGCGGGCCCGCTGGGCGGTCACCGGGTTCGCCTGGTTCGCCACCGCCCTGCTGCCGCTGGCCTGGCAGAGCATCCAACGGGCCGGCGGACGCACCGACCGGGCGCAGGAGGAGGTGCTGGTCGTCGAGGAGTCCGGCCGGCGGCTCGTCGACACCGGCACGCCGTACCTCGGGCACGACGCGATCGCCGCCCTGCCATCCGGCGAACAACTGCTCGGCTACACCCCCTACCAGCCGGGAATGGCACTGTTCGGGCTGCCCCGGGCGGCCGTCGACGCCTGGTGGACCGACGCCCGCGTCTGGTTCGCCGTCGGGACCGCGCTGGCGCTCGCCCTGGCCGTCCGCGCCCTCACCCGCGGCATACGCCGCAGGGCGGACGACCACACCGGCGCCGCCCTGCTCCGGGGCGTACAGGCCGCCACCGTCCTCCCGATCTGCGCGCTCACCCTCGCCACCGGCGGCGACGACCTGCCCGTACTCGCGCTCTGCCTGCTCGCCCTCGCCCTCGCCGCCGCCGGCCGGCCGGGCCGGGCCGGTCTCGCCGTCGGCCTGGCCGGGGCGCTGAAGCTCTTCGCCTGGCCGGTCGCCCTCGTGCTGATCATCTGGGGGCTGACCCGGCGGGCCGGCCTGCGGGTCGCCGCGGGCGCGATCGGCGTGCCCGCCGCCGCGCTGCTGCCGGCCCTGCTCGTCGACCGCGACGCGCTGGTCGAGAACGTGCTCCGCTTCCCGCTCGGGCACGGCCTGGTGACCAGCCCCGCCCAGTCTCCGTTCCCCGGCCACCTGATCGCCACCGCGCTGCCCGCCGGCCGCGCCGTCGCCGTCGCCCTCCTGCTCGCCGCCGGCCTGGCCATCGCCGTCCGGCTCGCCCGCCGCCCGCCCCGCACCGCCGCCGCCACCGCCCTGATCTGCGGGTACGGCCTGCTCGCCGCGATCCTGCTGATGCCCACGACCCGCTTCGGCTACCTGCTCTACCCGCTCGCCCTCCTCGCGTGGGCCCCCGCCCTGCACCCCCCGGTTTCCGCGAACCGGCGGGCGGAGGCCGGCGACACGGCGTAGACCTGAGGCATGACCACCTACCGCGACCGCGAAGAGGCGGGCCGGACGCTCGCCGAACGGCTCACCGCACTCATCGGCGCACCGGACGTCATCGTCCTCGGGCTGGTACGCGGCGGCGTGCCCGTGGCCCGGGTGGTCGCCGAGCGGCTCGGCGCACCCCTCGACGTGCTGGTCGTCCGGAAACTCGGCATGCCGTGGGCGCCCGAGGTGGCCTTCGGCGCGCTCGGCCCCGGCGGCGTGCGCGTCCTCAACGACGTCGTCGCCAGTCGGCTCACGGAGGACGACGTCGCCGAGGTCGTCCGCCGCGAGGAGGCCGAGCTCGAACGACGGGAACGGCTCTACCGCGCCGGTCGGCCGCCGCTCGACCTGACCGGGCGCACCGCCGTGATCGTCGACGACGGCCTGGCCACCGGGGCCACCGCCCGCGCCGCCGTCCAGGTCGCCCGTCACCTCGGCGCCCGCCGGGTCGTGGTCGCCGTCCCGGTCGGCTCCCAGGAGGCCTACGAGATGCTGGCCGCCGAGTCCGACCAGGTCGTCTGCGCCCAGCACCCGCCGGAGTTCATGGCGGTGAGCACCTACTACGAGGACTTCCACGAGGTCGCCGACTCCGAAGTCACGGAAGCGCTGACAGCGACTGCGTGACCTGACCGGGTACGGTCGGAGGATGAGCCTGACCTGTCCCAAGTGTCACGGAGAAATGCGCCAGTACGAGCGCAGCGGCGTCACCATCGACCAGTGCGGCGAATGCCGGGGGATCTTCCTCGATCGCGGTGAGCTGGAGAAGCTGTTCGAGGCGGAGGCCAACTGGAGTCGCCAGCAGGGCGCGGCCCCGGCACAGCCCACCCACCAGCAGGGCGGCTACCCCGGCCAGCCGAGCCACCAGCAGGGCGGTTACCCGCCCCCGCCGCCCCCGCCGCCCGCTCCCGCCCCGCACCAGCCCGGCTATGGCGCCGTCCCGCCGCCGCCCCCGCCGGTGCACGGCTACCCGCCGGCCCCCGCCTACGGCCAGCAGCACCACGGCTACCACGGGCACTACAAGCGCAAGAAGCACAAGAGCTTCCTGGACGAGATGTTCGGCTGAGCCACCCCGTCGACCGGGCCGGCGCCTCGACCGGCCCGGTCACCCGTGGTTCTGTTCCACGCCCCGCGCCACCGCCGTTCGCCGTGCCGAGCGGCGGCGGCCGTGCGACGCTGCGCTCCATGACGCACCGCGGACGACACCTCGCGCTGGCGCAGGCGTACGACGGAATCACCCGCGTCGTCGCCGACCTCGACGACGCGGACCTGCAACGGCCCACCCGGTGCCGGGGCTGGCTCGTCGCGGACCTGCTGTTCCACGTCCTCTGCGACGCCCAGCGAGCGCTGGTCGCGCTGGCCAGCCCCGCCGACGGCCCGGCCGACGTGGACGACGTGACCTACTGGCGCGCGTTCCCGTCCGAAGGGAACGGCGACGGCGCGCGGCACGCCTGGTGGGCCCGCCGCTCCGCAGCCGCCTTCGACCGCCCCGGCGGGATCGTCCGGCTCTGGACCGACACCGCGCCCGCCGCCGTACGCGCCGCGGGCGCGGCCGACCCCGACGGCCACGTGACCACCCAGGGGCACGTGCTGCGGGTTCCGGACCTGCTCGCCACCCTGACCACCGAGGCTGTCGTGCACCACCTGGACCTGGTCCTCGACCTGCCCGACGCGCCCCTGCCCGGGGTGCTGGCCACGCGGGTCGCCGTGACCACCATGGACGGCCTGCTCAGCGACGACGCCGTCCGACCGGCCTCGTGGAGCGACGCGGAGTACCTGCTCAAGGCCACCGGCCGGCTGCCGCTCACCGACCGCGACCAGCTCGAACTCGGCGAGGTCGCCGGCTGGTTCCCGCTGCTGGGCTGACCGGCGCGGCCGTCCTCAGACGATGGCCATGTCCACGAAGCGCGACAGGTGGAGCTGCGCGGCCACCGTCACCGTGTCGGTCGGACCATTTCTGTGCTTGGCAACAATGAAATCCGCCTCCCCGGCACGCGGCGACTCCTTGTCGTAGTAGTCGTCGCGGTGCAACAGGATCACGACGTCGGCATCCTGCTCGATCGAGTTGTGGGTGGCGATGCCGTTGGCGATGAAGTTGTGGGTACCGAGGACAGTGGCGTCGAAGACATCCTGCTCGCCGATCGACTCGATGGACTCGATCTCATCCCAGAAGATGTCGTTCGTGGCGTGCAGGTCCAGATCGGCGGCGTCGAGAACCGAAGCGATCTTCGCAAGCCTGGATCGACTGGGTGCGTGCTTCCACAGGGCGCTGCCACAGAACTGGGAACCGATCGCCGTCGCGAACTCCCGGTGGGTCATGCCGTTCTCCGCCAGGATCTCCCGGACCCGACTCCACACCTCGCGCGGCACCGTGTCGACGTTGGTGTTGCTTTGCATCGCCGCGAGGGATGCGAGCAGGTCGGCACAGTTGCGTGCCCTGTCGCCGTGCACGCCGATCTCCCGGAGGAACCGCAACTGGTCATCTCGCCCGGAGACGTCGAGAGTGTACTGAGGCCGGTGACGTTCGACAGGCACCACCCTGAGGCGGGTGGTGATGCCGTACCTCAGCAGCAGCCGGGAGATGTCCTCAAGCATCCGGCGACTTGTCGACGAGAAGTAGACACGACCACCGCGACCGGACTTGTTCACGCTCACCGAGCCGTCTGTGGCCCACAGGTGCCGGAGGAAGAGGGTGATCTGCTCCTTGGGCATGCCGAAGACCGACGCCGGGATGAACTTCTCGTGCGACCGCAGGCCGAACAGCCCCAGACCGTCCAACCACTCGGCGACCGGATTGCGCCGGCCGCGAGCGAGACGGTAGGGAGCGGGAAGCCGCAGGGTGGTGACTCTGGCCACTTCGTAGTCGTCACGAATGGCGGTTATGCCGAAATGCTTGGCTGCCTCCGCCACGGCCTGCAGATTGTCCTCGTCGCGGCTCGCGTACCGAATCGGCTGACGGCGTACGAACGAGCCGTCGCCCAGAAGGTGCGCCAGCAGGACGACCTCGGCCTCCGCCCACGGTCGGATCGCGAATGGAGGTGGCACATGCCGGGGTGTGGCAAGGCGCATTCCCGGCGCCAACTCTCCGAGCGGCACCCATCCAGCGAAGGTGAGGAAGGGATGGTTCGACGTCGCGTCAATCTGCTTACCCGATGCCAGCGTCAGGCGGAACACTTCCCGATTGCCGCTCGGAAATACGTGCGTCATCGTTCGCGGGGTGTAGCGAAGAGTCTCGTCCAGCGCCCATACCGGGATTTCCCTGGCACCCTCGGCAAGCAGCTCGCCGAGGGTCACTTCGGAGTTGTTGTCGGCCCGGATCAGCCGGGTCTCCGCCGTCAGGCAACCTGATTCACGCAGGTCGGACAGTTGTGGGCGCTTGTCGGTGCGCTGCTCCGGGCCACGGTTCAGCTGACTGACCGCGATCACCGGGCACTCCACCTCCTTGGCGAGCAGCTTGAGGCCACGGGACAGGTCCGCGACCTCCTGCTGCCGGCTCTCGGTGCGCTTCGGAGAGGTCATCAGCTGGAGATAGTCGACCACGATCAGCTTGAGGTCGTGCCGCTGCTTGAGCCGGCGCGCCTTGGCCCGGATCTCCATCAGGTTCATGCTCGGCGTGTCGTCGACGAAGAGCGGCGCCTCACTGATCTCGCCCATGCAGCGGGCGAGCTTGGTCCAGTCGTCGTCGGAGAGCTGGCCGCTGCGCAAGACGTGCAGGGGCACGCGCGCCTCGGCCGACAGCAGCCGCATGACGATCTCGACCTTGCTCATTTCCAGCGAGAAGATGGCAGACGCTTGATTTGCCCGAATTGCAGCGTTTCGGGCGAAATCCATACTTGCTGTCGATTTGCCTAACCCAGGGCGTCCGGCAACGATCACCAGCTGCCCCGCGTGCAGGCCGTTGAGCAGCCGGTCCAGGTCGGTGAAGCCGGTGGGGACGCCGGTCATGACGCCACCCTGGGCGCCCACCGCCTCGATCTCGTCCAGAGTCGGCTGGAGCATGTCGGCGAGTACGGCGAAGTCCTCGCTGACGCGGCGCTCCGTGACGTCGTAGACCGCCTGCTGGGCGAGGTCCACGATGTCGTCGACGTCGCGGCTGCCGCCCTGGCTCGTGCCGTAGCCCAGCTGCACGATCTTGGTGCCGGCCTCGACCAGGCGCCGCAGGACCGCCCGCTCGCTGACGATCCGGGCGTAGTACGCCGCGTTCGCGGCGGTCGGCACGCTGGCGATCAGCGTGTGCAGGTAGGGGGCGCCGCCGATCCGCACCAGATCGCCGGAGTCGGCCAGGGCCGCCGCCACGGTGATGGAGTCGGCCGGCTCGCCCCGGCCGTAGATCTCCAGGATGGTGTCGAAGATGGTGGCGTGCACCGGCCGGTAGAAGTCGTTGGTCTTGAGGATCTCGACGACGTCGGCGATGGCATCCTTGGAGAGCAGCATGCCGCCGAGGACGCACTGCTCGGCGGCGACGTCCTGCGGCGGGGTCTTGTCGAACTGGCCGTCGCGCTGCGGTGGCGGGAACGCCTGCCCCCCGCCCGATCGCGAGTCCGCCCGCATGTCGTCGGTGACCGACACGGGTCCCCCCTCCACTGCGTCGGATCCGGATCCAGCCCTGTCGCCGGGATGGACAACCTCGACCTGCCGGTCGATCGGGGGTCATCGCACGACCGGTCGGGGGCCAACCATACGGAACCCGAGGTCAGCCCCTCAACCACGTCGGTGGACGAGCCTCGGGACAACCTGTGGACGCCGGGGGACAAGCATGTGCGCAGGGTGTGCACAGCCTGTGGACAACGGCTGGGGAATTCTCCGCCGCAAGGCGCTGAACTGCGGAAACACAATCCCCAGCCTGTGGACGGCAAGTTTTCGGTCGAACTGCGCGGTCGAACGTCCCGTACTATCTCCAGCGAACGGCTACACCTGCACAGCGGATTGCGCCATCGGTTGAGAAGGGTCACGCTCCGGCCGTGAGTAACCGGGACTGGGGACGCGGAGATGGCGGTCCGCGCGAGCCGGTCGCCCCCTGGGACGATCCCGCCGACCCGGCACCGGTCGATTCGTACGAGCGCGCTCCCGCGCGGCACCGCACGCCGAGCCGGCGCCGGGCCGTCGAGCGCGGGCAGCGGGAGCCGGTCGACAGCTACCTGCCGCGTTGGGCCCTGGAGTCGGGGATCCGCAGCGCCGACGGCGGTGGCCGCCACGCCGCGCCCGACGAAGTGGGGACCGAGGCCGAGCAACCGCACCCCGGTGCCTGGCGGGCCACGGAGACCATGAGCAGCTGGCACCGGGTCAGCGAGACGAGTTGGCACGAGTCCCCGGCGATCGGCGCGGCGCCGCAGTCGGAGCAGACCGGGGAGTGGACGTCAGGCGCTGTCCCGCAGTCGGAGCACACCGGGGAGTGGACGTTCGACCGTCCGCAGGAGCGGGGATACTCCGGGCGGCGGCGGGCCGAGGACGACCCCGTCTCGGGGTCGGCGCCGCCGAGCCGGCCGAGGCGCCTGCCGTCGGAACGCCCGCAGGTCGTCTGGTCCGGCCTGGAGCAGGCGGACGCGTCCGGGCCCGTACCGGATGGGGAGGCCGAGCGGCCGGCCCGCCGGGGCCGGCGGGCGGCGGAGGACCGCCCCGCCGTCGATCCCTGGGACCGGGAGTCGCACCTCGCCGCGTCCGAGAGCGCGCCCTCGCCTCCGGCGGTGGACGCGTGGGACGCGTCGGGTGTGCACGCGTGGCACCCGGCCGGTGAGGTCGACCGCTGGGACCACACCGGCACTGGCCGGTGGGACCGGTCCGACGACACCGGCAGTTGGGACCGAAGCGACGGCGCGGGTCGGTGGGACCGAACCGACGGCACCGGTGAGTGGGACCGGACCGACGGTACCGGTGAGTGGCGCCGGTCCGACGACACCGGCGCGTGGGAGCGGTGTTCCGACGACGATGGGTGGGACAGGACCGCGCCGGGTTCCGGCGAGGGCGCCGTGCAGGAATGGCCATGGCCGGGCCGGGACGAGCGGAGCGAGGGTTTCTGGTCGGGCACCCGGCTGGCGGGCGACGATCCCCGCTGGATGGACCCGCCGGCGTCGGCGCCCCGGTCACCCGTGGTGCCCTACTCCGCGCCGCGGCCGCGTGCGGCGCCGCGTCGGCGCGTGGCCGAGCCGGTCGATGCCGCGACGGCGTCGGCCGTACGCCGTCGGGCCGGGACCGCCGGGGCGTGGGGCCGTCGTATCGAGGACGACCTGCTCGATCCCGATCCGGGCGGGCCGTGGCGGTCGCTGCTCTACACGGTCGCGTGCTACCTGGTGCCGGCGGTGCTGATCTTCGTCTGGTTGCTGACCCTGGACGGGCAGGTGCCGGCGGGGTGTGTCACCGACATCAGCGGAGGGGGTTGCGACTCGCCCCGGGCGCGGGCGCTCGGCTCGCTGGCAGCGGGCCTGCCGCGCTTCGGGCTGGCGCTGGCCAGCAGCCTGGTCGTGGCGCTGCTGCTGCGCCGGGTCGGGACGACGTGGCGTTCGGCCAGCGTCGCGCTGGCGGCGGCCGTGGTCGGCGGCGGCCTCTCGACGGTGATGATCAGCGCGGTGACGGGCCAGCCGATCGGCTGACGATCAGCGCGACCATGGTGCCGCTGCTCGCCGAAGGCGCCGGCCGGCTTGTCGGCTGGTGATCAGCGTGGCCGCCCGATGGCTGGCGCACGGCCGCCCTGGTCGGTCCGCACCGCGACGGCACGAGCGGGAGCGTACGCCGCAGGTCGTACACGAACAGGGCCCGCACCGGTCGGTGCGGGCCCTGTCGTGGTGCTCGGGTGAGGTGTCAGCCCTGAACGACGTTGAGGTCGAACTTGGCGCTCACCTCGGGGTGCAGCTTGATCTGCACCGGGTAGGAGCCGGTCGACTTGATCGGACCGGACAGCTCCAGCCGACGACGGTCGAGGGCCGGACCACCGGCCGCCTTGACGGCGTCGACGATCTCGGCCGGGGTGACCGAGCCGAAGAGCCGACCGCCGTCGCCGGCGCGGGCCTTCAGGTTGACCTTGAGGCCCTCGAGCTGGCCCTTGACCTCGTTGGCGTGGCCGAGGTCGCGGATCTCGCGGGCCGAACGGGCCCGCTTGATGACCGTGACCTGCTTCTCCGCACCCTTGGTCCAGGCGATCGCGAAGCCCTGCGGCAGCAGGTAGTTACGGCCGTAGCCGTTCTTGACCTCGACGATGTCGCCCGGGGCACCGAGGCCGGACACCTCCTGAGTCAGGATGATCTTCATATCGGTGCCTCCTCTCAGCGGGCCGTGGCCGTGTACGGCAGGAGCGCCATCTCACGGGCGTTCTTGACCGCACGGGCGATCTGCCGCTGCTGCTGCGAGGTCACGCCGGTCACCCGCCGAGCGCGGATCTTGCCGCGGTCGGAGATGAACTTGCGCAGCAGCGCGGTGTCCTTGTAATCGATGTAGGTGATCCCGTCCTTGTCGAGCGGGTTCACCTTCTTCTTCGGCTTGCGAAGTGCAGCGGCCTTGGCCATTGCTCGTGCTCCTGGTTTGCGATCGCGGGCGCTCGGCGCCATTAGAACGGGGGCTCCTCGTCGAAGTTGCCGCCACCCGAACCACCGCGCGAGGGTGCCGGTGCAGCCGAGGCCCAGGGGTCGTCGAAGTTGCCTCCGCCGCCGCCCTGGCCGCCTCCACCACCACCGCCGAAGCCGCCGCCACCGCCGCCGGAGCGGGACATCTTCTGCACCTTCGCCGTGGCGTAGCGCAGCGACGGGCCGATCTCGTCGACCTCGAGCTCGATGACGGTGCGCTTCTCGCCCTCGCGCGTCTCGTACGACCGCTGACGCAGCCGGCCCGAGACGATCACGCGGGCGCCCCGCTGGAGCGACTCGGCGACGTGCTCCGCCGCCTGCCGCCACACGGTGCACGCCAGGAAGAGCGGCTCGCCGTCCTTCCATTCGCCGGAGGCCTTGTCCATGAACCGGGGCGTCGAAGCGACCCGGAACTTGGCGACCGCCGCACCGGACGGGGTGAACCGCAACTCGGGGTCATCGGTCAGGTTGCCGATGACCGTGATGGTGGTGTCTCCTGCCATGACCATCTCCTCGCGCACTCATCAGTTCTGCCGTACAGGCTCTCAGAGCCCTCCGACAGTGCCGATGAGGCTGATCCGGGTGGACCGGGGTTGAATGCTTTAGCGCATCTCCGGCCGGATGACCTTGGTGCGCAGCACGGACTCGTTGAGCCGCAGCTGACGGTCCAGCTCGGCCACCGCTGCGGGCGTCGCCTGCAGGTCGATGACGGCGTAGATGCCTTCGGCCTTCTTGTTGATCTCGTACGCGAGGCGCCGGCGGCCCCACACGTCCGTCTTCTCGACCGAGCCACCCGCAGTCCGGATCACGTTCAGGTACGTGTCGAGGGACGGGGCGACGGTGCGCTCCTCGAGGCTGGGGTCGAGGATCACCATGACTTCGTAATGACGCAAGACGTGCTCACCTCCTGTGGGCTAAGCGGCCACGGTCCTTCCGTGGCAGGAGGTCGTGCGTCGTGGCCCGCGCCGGTTCCGGGGGAACCCGGCCGTACGCGGACAACCGGACCAGGATACCCGGTCCCGACGATCATGCCCGGGGTGGTCGGCGGCGCCCTTCCACCGGGCGAGGCGACGGGGGCCCGCATCGACGTCGCTGTCGATGCGAGCCCCCGTACACGAGGCCGCGGGGCGTCCCGTCCGCATTCCTTGGGTGGGACCTGGGGAGGAACGACCACACCGATGAGGTTGGACCGGGGACGCCCCGCGGAGCTTTATCGTGTTGTTACCTGACGTTACAACGGCTCTTGCCCCTTGTCGGGGGAAATGGCGGAATTCTCCGACAAATTCCCCGATGAGCCCGGTTCTGTCGGGGCGGGCCCCCGCCGCGCCGGGCCGCGCGACGGGGGTGCCCCCGCTCTCGGGCGGTTCGACGCGCCTCCGGGACAGGCCGACCAGCGGCCGTTCCGGGCCGGCTGCGGCAACCGTGGATCCCACTCGCATCAACGACCACCGCCGCCGGGAGGTGACGCGAGGAACGGCGAGTCCGCCACCGCCGTCATCCCGGCTGTCGGCGACGCGACGTAGGCTCCCCTGCATGCGTATCGGAGCCCACGTCGATTCGACCGACCCGGTGGCGGAGGCGACCGCCCGAGGGGCCGAGGCCGTGCAGTTCTTCCTCTCCGACCCCCAGGGGTGGAAGGCGCCGAAGCCGCGCGAGGACGCGAACCGGCTGCGGGCCGCGGGCGTCGACCTCTACGTGCACGCGCCGTACGTCATCAACGTCGCGACACTGAACAACCGGATCCGGATCCCCAGCCGCAAGCTGCTGCTCGGGCACGCCCAGGCGGCCACCGCCATCGGCGCCAAGGGGCTCATCGTGCACGGCGGGCACGTCAACGCCGGCGACGACCTGGCCGTCGGCTTCGACAACTGGCGCAAGACCTTCGCGTACGCGGCGGACTCCGGCGGCTTCGGCGTGCCCGTCCTGATCGAGAACACCGCCGGCGGTGACAACGCCTGCGCCCGGCGGCTCGACGCGCTCGCCCGCCTCTGGGACGCCGTCGGCGATCACGAGGTGGGCTTCTGCCTGGACACCTGCCACGCCCACGCCGGCGGGGAGGAGCTGCTCGGGCTCGTCGACCGGGTCAAGGCGATCACCGGCCGGATCGACCTGGTGCACGCCAACAACTCCAAGGGCGCGTTCAACTCCGGCCAGGACCGGCACGACAACCTCGACGGCGGCACGATCGACCCGGAGCTGGTGGTGGCGGTCATCCGCGCGGCCGGCGCACCGGTCATCGTCGAGACCCCGGGCGGGGTCGACGGTCAGGGCGCCGACATCGCCTTCCTGCGCGACCGGCTGGGCGCGGGGAGCCCGGCGGCATGACGACCGAGCAGTCCGCCTCCGGCAGTCCCCGTCCCGACGCAGCCGCCGAGAAGGCCGACACTGCCGGGAAGACGGAAGCCGCCGGAAAGACCGGCACGACCGGCGCCACGCCCGGCTCGGCCGCCACCGGGACCGCCGGGGCCGAACCCAGGACCGGCGGGACCCAATCCAGAGCTGAAGTAGCCGAGCCCAAGCCCGGAGCGGCCGAACCCAAAGCTGGTGGAGCCCTGCCCGGTGCCGGCACGGCCCAGGCCGGGGCCGAGGCCCAGGCCGAGGCAGGGGCACAAGCCAGGACGGTCGGGGCCGCCGGGACCGGCGCGACCGAGACGGGAAACGGTAAGACCAACGCCACGGCGGGCGGGGCCGACAAGACCGCAACAAAGGCGGGCAGGGACGACGCCAAGGCCGGCTCAGCCGACAAGGACGACGCCAAGGCCAGCGGAACCGACAAGGACGGCGCCAAGGCGGGTGTAGCCGACAAGCCGGACGCCAAGGCGGGTTCAGCCGGTGTGGCCGGGGCCGATGGCGCGGGCAAGGGCGGCGACAAGGCGGCCGGCAAGGATCAGGACGGGGGTGACAAGGAGGGGAAGCCGGACCGGTGGGATGCCTTCGCGTCCGCCCCCGAACCGGTGCCCTCCCGGATCGGGCGCGCCGCGCGGGCGGTGGGCCGCCTGCTGATCCACGAGTGGACGCTCGCGACGCTCGCCTCGCTGGCGTTGGCCGTGCTGCTGACCTGGCCCACGCTGCGCTACCCGCGACACACCCTGCCGCAGGACTACTGGGACCCCAGCCTCCAGGCGTGGCAGATGGCCTGGTCGGGGCACATCCTGCTGACCAACCCGGGGCAGCTGTGGCAGTCGAACACCTTCTTCCCGGAGTCCTGGAGCTTCGCCTTCTCCGACACCCTGCTCGGCTACGCCCCGGCGGGCATGATCGGCACCGGTCCCGAAGCCGCCGTGCTCCGCTACAACATCATGTTCGTGCTGGCCCACGCGCTCGCCATGCTCGGGGCGTACGCGCTGGCCCGTCAGCTCGGCGCCGGCCGGATCGGCTCCGCGGTGGCCGGGGCGAGCTTCGCGTACGCGCCGTGGCTGCTGGCCCAGGCCGGGCACCTGCACGTGATCTCCAACGGCGGCATCCCGCTGGCGTTGGCGATGCTCGCCCGGGGGCACGGCTGGTCGTTGCGGCACGGGTACCGTCCCGAGCGCCGGCACGACGGCTGGGTCTACGCCGGCTGGTTCGTGGCGGCCTGGCAACTCAGTCTCGGCTTCGGCATCGGGCTGCCGTTCGCGTACTTCCTGGCCGGGACCGTGCTGGTCGCGACCGTCACCTGGTTCCTGCGGCGGTGGGTCGTCCGGCCGGTCAAGCGCCCGTTCGGCCGCCGGTTGCTGATCGCGGACCTGGTCGGCGGCCTGTTCTTCGCCGGTGTCGGCGGCCTGCTGGCCATCCCGTACTTCAAGGTGGCGGGGGCGCACCCGCAGGCGGAGCGTTCCATCGGCGACATCGGCGTCTACTCGCCGCCAGCGGCCGGCTTCTTCACGGCACCCGCCGAGTCGCGGGTCTGGGGCGCCCTGCACGAGGGCGCGCGGGCGGCGCTGCCCTGGCACCCGGAGATGACCCTGCTGCCCGGCTTCGTGCTCTACGCGCTCGCCGCCGGCGGGCTCTTCTTCTCGGTGTGGAAGCTGCGCCACCGGCTGCTGCTGCTCGTCGGGGTGGTGGTGACGATGGTGCTCGCCATGGGCACCCGGTTCTTCGACGGCACCTTCACCTACGTGCCGCTGTTCGACCACCTGCCCGGCTGGAACGGCATCCGCACCCCGGGCCGGCTGATGCTCTGGACCACGCTGCTGCTCGGGCTGCTCGCGGCGGGCGCGGTCAGCGCGTTCGCCACCCGGGTCCGGGAGGTCTACGCCGAGCGGATCCCCTCCTGGCCGAGCCCGTGGCTGCGGCTGGCCACGCTGCTGCCGCTGGTGCTGGTGCTGGGCGAGGGGCTGAACGCCACGCCGCACCCGGTCGTGCCGCCGCAGCCGGCCGCGATGCGCACCGTGGACGGGCCGCTGCTGGTGCTGCCGAGCAGCCAGAGCCTCGACCAGCCGGTGATGCTCTGGTCCACCAGCAGGTTCCAGGACGTGGTCAACGGGGGCAGCGGTTTCACCCCGCGCCAACTCGACGACGTGCGCCGGGTGACGCTGGCCTTCCCCGACCAGACCAGCGTCGACTACCTGCGCGTCCTCGGCGTACGCAACGTGCTGCTGATGCGGGAGCACATCGCCGGCACGCCGTGGGAGGTCACGGTGGACGCGCCGGTCGACGGGCTCGGCATCACCCGCGAGGAGATGGGGAACATCGTGGTCTACCGCCTGTGACCCTCGTCATCCTCACGTCGGCCTCGAAGCAGCCTCCCGGTCGTCCAGTCTCCCGTAGAGCTTGCGGGCAGCGGAGAGGATCGCCAACACGACGACCGTGAACAGCCCGAACAGCCCGTTCAACCGCCGAGCCAGACCGTGACGAGCAGCGCGGGGCAGGATCGCGTCGACGGCGCTCACACCGGTCGACGGGTCAGGGACTTCCGACAGGACGCCATCAGGACGTCACTCGCCGGCCACCGTCCGCCCGCCCCCGCCGCCGGCCGGGGCCGGGCTGGCCGCCAGCTTTGTCGGTTGCGGCGAGGCCGGGGCTGGTCGACGCCAGCGAGCCACCCAGGGTGCGTCCCTGGTGCCGTTGAACACGCCACCGTCCGGATCGTCCGGATAGGTCTTGCGGACCGCGTCCAGTTCGGGGTTCAGGATCTCCCGGACGACCAGCACGCAGAGCAGCACGACGGTGGCCAGGCGCAGCGTCGAGGCCAGCACGAAGACGCCCTCCGGGAAGACCGGCCGGCTGGTCGCCGCGCCGAGCAGCTCGCCGTAGAAGGCCACGAAGTAGCAGACCTCGGCAACCTGCCAGGCGAGGAAGGCGCCCCACTTCGGGCGGGCGAGCACCACCAGCGGCAGCAGCCAGAGCACGAACTGCTGCGACCACACCTTGCTGAAGATCAGGAAGGCAGCGACCACCAGGAACGCGAGCTGGGCGAGCCGGGGCCGGCGCGGGGCCAGCAGCCCCAGCGCGGCCACCCCGAGGCAGGCCAGCCCGAAGAGGGCGTACGACAGGGTGTTCAGCGTCGGGATGTTGGCGTTCAGCCACTCGAACGGCCCGAGGTCGGCGGGGTCGGCGTTGCCGAACTTCCCGTCCAGGTAGCGGCCGATGTACCAGAGGGTGCCCCAGTCGATGGGCCGGGTCGAGTTCAGCTCGAAGAAGCGGTCCCAGTTCTCCCGGTAGGGAATGGCGACCGGAAGGTTCACGAGGACCAGGGAGACGAGGGCCGCGCCGAAGGCGGTGAGGGCGGCGCGGAGCCGCCCGGCGCGCAGCCCCAGCACCAGGATCGGGCCGAGGATGAACAGCGGCCACATCTTGGCTGCCCCGGCGAGACCGAGCAGGACGCCGGCCACCAGTGGTCGGCTGCGGGCCCAGGCGAAGAGGCCGAACGCGGCCAGGCCGATGGCGAGCAGGTCCCAGTTGACCGTGGCGGTGAGCATCAGCGCGGGGGCCAACGCGAAGAGCGCGGCGTCCCATGGTCGACGGCGGCGCAGGGCGAGGAGCACCGCCACGGTGGCGACCGCCAGCGCGCCGAGCACCAGCGCGTTGAGGTTGTAGAACCACATGCCCTGGTTGATTCCCGGGTCGTTCTGGCCGAGGGCGTGCACGGGCAGGCCGAGGGCGCCCATGAAGTACCCGGTGAGCACCGGATACTCGACGGGATGGTCCTGATAGGGCACCGCACCCTCGTTGAGCCGCTCAGCGTAGTAGAGCGCCAGCACGTCGGTGTAGCAGAAGCGGGTGTACTGCACGTTGTTCTGCCAGGCGCCGTCCTGGCAGGGCGACTTCTGCACCCAGTGCAACGCCAGGGTCAGGCAGACCAGGGCCAGGACGATGCGGGTCGCGGTCCAGAACCGGCTCTCCCGCCCGGCGGGCCGGTCCAGGGCGACGGCGTGGTCGCCCAGCGGCCCGCCGATCGCGCCGGAGACGCCCCGGACGAAGCCGTCGGAGCGGGACGGATGGTCAGGGGCACCGGCGTCGTCGATGCCTCGCGTCGACTGCGTGCTCATGAGGGTGCATCCTGCCGTACATCGGGCCTCCGCGTCCCCTCCCTCTCACGACATGTCGATACGTGGAACGCCGCCGGCGGCCGGAGAGTTGCTCCGGCCGCCGGCGGCGTTCGTCGATCAGTCGTTGTCCGGCCTGGGTGTCAGGCTCGGTAGCAGCCCACCGCCGCCACCGTCCCGACCCGGGCGCGGGTCGATCGGGGTGGGTCCGCCGGGGCCACCGGGGCCACCAGGGCCGCCGGGAGGGGTGCCGCCGCCGTTGTTTCCACCGCCGTTGTTGCCGCCGGGCGGGCAGAGCAGGTCCAGCGGACCGCAGTTCGACTGGCCCGGCGGAGGCGGCGGAGGCGGGGGCGCCTCACCGTTGCCGGTGTTCGGGTCGCCGACGTTCGCCGCGGGCGGGAAGTCCTTCTTCTCCCATTTCTTGACCTTGTGTGCCTCGTCCATGAACCGTTCCCAGATGGTGCCCGGCAGGTTGCCGCCACTGATCTTGTCGCCGTTCTTCAGCTTGAGCGGCTTGCGGTCCTTGACGTTGCCGACCCAGACGGCGGTGGCGATCTGCGGGGTGTAGCCGATCATCCAGGCGTCGCCGTTGTCGTCGCTCTTCGCCTTGAGTTCCCAGGTGCCGGTCTTGGAGGCGGCCTTCCGGCCGTCGTCGAGCTTGTGGTTGACCCGCGCCGGGTACTGCTCCAGCACCGAGGTCACGTCCGCCACGACGTCCTTGTCGATGCGCTGCTCACCCTTGAGCGAACCCTCGTCGGCGATCTTCTTCCACTTGCCGGTCACCTCGTCCCGCTTCTCGACGGAGAAGAGGAAGTGGGCCTTGTGGTAGCGACCCTGGTTGGCGAAGGTGGCGACGCCGTTGGCGTGGTCCAGGACGGTGATCGGGTACTGGCCGTAGCCGACGACGTGGAAGAACGGGTTCGGCGCGATGTCCTTCGGGTCGGTCTTGGTGAGGTCGTAGCCCTTCGGCGGGTTGGTGTCCGACCGCCACATCATGCTGACCCCGGCCTTTGCCGCCATGTCGACGACCTTGTCCGGACCGATGTCCTGGCTGACGTGGTAGAAGGGCACGTTCAGTGACTTCAGGGTGGAGACCGTCAGGGTGCAGGAGTTGCCGCACTCGGGGTTGTCCACGCCGGCGTTGCTGACCTTGAACTTGGTGCCTTCGGGCGTGAAGGCCTTGCCCTTCCAGCGCGACTCGAGGGCCTTGCCCGCCTTGAGCGCCGCCGCCAGGGTGTAGATCTTGAAACTCGAGCCCGGCGGGTGACCGCCGTAGGGGTTACCGGAGGAGTCGATGTTCTTGCCGGCGTAGTCGGTGCCGGTGCCGTTGTCACCGCCGTAGTAGGCGAGCACACGACCGTTCTTCGGATCGATGGCCACCACCGCCGCCATCAGGTTCGGCGGCTGGTCGGAGAGCTCCGACCCCTTCTTGCTGCGCTGGGCGGTCTCGACCGCCGCCTCCTGGATCTTCGTGTCGATCGTGGTACGGATCTTGTAGCCACCCGACATGAGCGCCTGGGAACAGAGCGGCTTGGCGTCGGTGACCTGCTCCTCCTTGTCGACGCAGAGGCCCTTGTCCCGCATCTCCTGCTTGACGTAGTTGATCACGTTGCCGTACGGGGTGTTGACGCCGAAGTCGATGCCGGCGCCGCCCTGGCTCGGCTTCTTCAGCGTCTTGGTCGGGTACTCGGCCAGGGTGGGCGCGGCCGGCTTGCCCGGGGCGTTCAGCCAGCCCTCGGCGACCATGCCGCCGATCACGTACTCCCAGCGGGACTTGGCTTCGGCGAGGTTCACCGCCGGGTCGTAGCCCTTGTGGCCCGCGCCGGCCTCCGGCTGCTTGATCAGCGCGGCGAGGACCGCGCCCTCGGCCACGCTCAGCTTGTTCGCCGGCTTGCCGAAGTACGTCTGCGCCGCCGCCTCGATGCCGTGCGCGCCCCGCCCGAAGTAGATGATGTTCAGGTAGTGCTGCATGATCTGCGGCTTGGTGTACTCGTCGTTCAGCTTGGAGGCGAGGATCGCCTCCTTGACCTTCCGGGCGTAGGTGTCGTCCTTCAGGTTGTCGAACGCGTTGCGGGCGTACTGCTGGGTGATCGTCGAGGCGCCCTGCTTGCTGCCACCGGAGACGTTGTTCCACGCGGCCCGGACGATGCCCTTGTAGTCCACACCCGAGTGCTCGTAGAAGTTGCGGTCCTCGGCCGCGGCGACGGCGTCCTGCACCCACTTCGGGATCTGGTCGATGGTGACCAGGGTCCGGTTCTGCGTGCCGACCTTCGCGATGATCGTCTTGTTGTCGGAGGCGTAGAGGGTGGTCGCCTGCGGCGGCGTGGTGTCCTCCGGAAGGACCACGTTCGTCGAGTAGTAGGTGAAGCCGACGACGCCGAGCCCGGCGAGCATGATGAACACGGCGAAGGCGGCGATCAGCATGTTGACCCGCTTGCGCTTCTTCGCCCGCGACGAACCGGCCGGGTCGCCCGCGCCGCGTGCGCGCCGACCGGGGCCGGTCGGCCCGCCGGGCCCACCCGGGCCGCCCGCGGCCGGGGAGACGCTCGCCCGGGCCGAGGCACGACCGCTGACGCCGCCGACCGCCGCCGATCCGACGCTGGCCCGTCCGGCCGGGGCGGCGCCGACGGCGGCGGAGCCCACCGAGGCGCGACCCGCCGGCCCGCCGGCCGGGGAGACCGGCACCGAAGCGCGACCCGAGCCCGCCGCCCGGCCGGCGCCGGGTGCGGGCGGGACCGGCACGGCCCGGCCCGGCGCCGCCCGACCGACCGAGGCCGAACCCACCGAGGCGGAGCCCACCGAGGCTGTTCCGGCGCGCGGCGGGACGGCTGCGGACGCCGAACCGGGGACGGAACCGCCGCGCGGCGGAACGGCGGCCGAGCCGCCGACCGAGGCCCGCCCGCCGGCGGCGCGGGGCGCGACCGAGGCGCGGCCCGCGGGTGCCGTACCGTCCTGTGCAGCCGACCAGCCGCCCCCGGAGGCGTCACCGCCAGGGTCGCCGTGCTGGCCCGGAATCTGGGCCCGCCCGCGCGGGGAACTGGAATCGCCGTACGAGTTCATTCCTCACACCCTGCCGTCGCGGTGGGACGCGACTGCGCCGCCACCGGTTTGCCGTGAGATGGGACACCTGTCGAGGGCGGCACGTGCGTGCCGGTCGACCGGTGCCACTTGCGAATCAATCGGGCCAATCAGACCAACGATCCGTCGGTCTCCCCAGGCGTGCGTGCGCTGGCCGGGGTCGGCCGATCGAGCGAAGATCACCGTTGCGCCTCTCGCCTCCGTCGACTGCCCGCACCGTTGCCCGAGGCGGCCGCGCCGCCCACCGCGTCCTGCTCCTGCCCACCCTCCGGGCTCCCGGCCAGGCCGTCCCGGCCGAGCAGGTACTGCTCGACGAGATGGTTCCAGTCACAGCCGAGGCACACCTCCACCACGAAGACCTGGAACTCACGCACCGTCATCGCCAGCACCGGCAACTCGGCCAGTGTCCGGGCCTGGCCGGCGGACTGCTTGAGTTCGTCGCCGTAAATGTAGTGGACGTGGGTCAGGTTCTCGCTCCGGCAGATCGGACACCGCTCGTCGGTCGGCTCACCGTGGAAGCGGGCGGCGTTCTTCAGGTAGGGCGAGGCGTCGCAGACGTCGTACGTGCCGACCCGGCCCGCGAGGAGCTCACGCAGCACCGCTCGCTTCCGGAGCGAGTAGTCGACTACCTGGCGCTGCGTACGCATGCGGAGAAGGGTACGCGGTCTCGTCGGACGGGGCGACCACGGTGACGATGCGTGACCGAAGAACCTCGGAGCGGGGGTTTGCCCTGATCACGGCGATCCGCTAGCGTGCGATGTATCGGTCCGATACATCGCGGCGGTTACCGCTCCGCGTAGAGGGTACAGAGAGGATGGCCCGTGCTCGAGCTCGCCATCCTCGGCCTCCTGCAGGAGTCTCCGATGCACGGCTACGAGCTGCGCAAGGAGCTGACCGCCAAGCTCGGTGCGATCAGGGCGGCGATCAGCTACGGCTCGCTCTATCCCACGCTGCGCAGGTTGCAGGCGGCGGGATGGATCACCGAGGCCGCGGAGGCACCCGCCACGGTCGAGGAGGTTCCCGCGCTCACCAGCCGACGAGGTCGGGTGGTCTACGAGATCACCGCGGAGGGCAAGGAACGCTTCGCCCAACTGATCGCGCAGACCGGGCCGGAGACGTACGACGACACGGGTTTCGGCGTGCACTTCGCGTTCTTCGCCCGGACCGACCAGGCGACCCGACTCCGCATCCTCGAGGGTCGCCGGCGAAAGATCGAGGAACGCCGTGAAGGGCTTCGCGACGTGCTCGGCCGGGCGGCCGAGCGGCTCGACGCCTACACGCTGGAACTGCAGCGCCACGGCCTGGACGCCTGTGAGCGCGAGGTCCGCTGGCTGGAGGAGCTCATCGCCAACGAGCGCTCCGGCCGTGCCCCGACGGTCCCGTCAACCGGGACGGCCGGCGGCCGACGAGAAGACAACAGCCCGCCTCCGCCTGGAGAGTCCAGGAAAGAGCGGCCGTGATGAAGAAGAAGGAGGCAGACGCTATGGGCTCCGTCCGCGTCGCCATCGTCGGTGTGGGTAACTGCGCCTCGTCCCTCGTACAGGGCGTGGAGTACTACCGGAACGCCGACCCGAACGACCGCGTCCCGGGTCTCATGCACGTCACCTTCGGCGACTACCACGTTTCGGACGTGCAGTTCGTCTCGGCGTTCGACGTGGACGCCAAGAAGGTGGGCATGGACCTCGCCGAGGCGATCGTCGCCAGCGAGAACAACACCATCAAGCTCTGCGACGTGCCGCCGACCGGCGTCACCGTGCAGCGCGGTCCGACCTTCGACGGTCTGGGCCAGTACTACCGCGAGATCGTCGAGGAGTCCGACGCCAAGCCGGTCGACGTCGCCCAGGCGCTGCGCGACGCGCAGGTCGACGTCGTGGTCTCGTACCTGCCGGTCGGCTCGGAGCAGGCCGACAAGTTCTACGCCCAGGCCGCGATCGACGCCGGCTGCGCGTTCGTCAACGCGCTTCCGGTCTTCATCGCCTCCGACCCGGAGTGGGCCAAGAAGTTCGAGGACGCGGGCCTGCCGATCGTCGGTGACGACATCAAGAGCCAGGTCGGCGCCACCATCGTGCACCGCGCGCTGGCGAAGCTGTTCGAGGACCGGGGCGTCGAGCTGCTGCGCACGTACCAGCTCAACTTCGGCGGCAACATGGACTTCATGAACATGCTGGAGCGCAACCGCCTGGTCTCGAAGAAGATCTCGAAGACCCAGTCGGTCACCTCGCAGATCCCGCACGAGATGAGCAAGAGCGACGTGCACATCGGCCCGTCGGACCACGTGCCGTGGCTGGACGACCGCAAGTGGGCGTACATCCGCCTGGAGGGCCGCTCCTTCGGCGACACCCCGCTCAACGCCGAGCTCAAGCTCGAGGTGTGGGACTCGCCGAACTCGGCCGGTGTCATCATCGACGCCGTCCGCGCCGCGAAGATCGCGCTGGACCGGAAGATCGGCGGCCCGATCCTGTCGGCCTCGTCGTACTTCATGAAGTCCCCGCCGGTGCAGTACGCCGACCACGACGCGCACGCCGCCGTCGAGGCGTTCATCGCCGGTGACGCCGAGCGCTGACGCGCCGACAGCAGCACCGTCGAGGGCCGGGTCCGCACGGATCCGGCCCTCGCCGCGTCCGGCCCTTCCGCAGCCGTACGCGCACAGGCCACCGGCCTCACACGGGGTCGAACGGACGGCGACGCGCCGTTACGCTGACCGACGTGGCATTCCTCCCTCACGGCGGCGCGCGACGGGCCGTCGGGGCTTTCGCCGTCGCGGTGCTCCTTCCCGTCCTCGTCAGCTGCGCGGCACCTGGATCCGACCCGACCACCGCGCCGGCCGGCGGCGTGGCACCGGCCGACGGCACCACGACAGCCGGTGGCACGGCACCGGTAGCCAGCACGGCACCGGACGGCGGCGTCGGCTCGGCCCGCCCGGCCGCCTCCACAGCGCAGCCCGAGGCCGGCTGCGCCAGGGCGGGCACGCCGGTCAGGCGCCCCGGGCAGGCCGCCCGGTCCGCTGGCGGGGTCCCGGCCGCCACGTCGCGTCCACCCGGCACCGGACAGCCGCTGACCGACGAGCAGCGCCGCGCGGCGGAGTTCCTCCGCCAGCAGGCGGCCAACGACGGCTTCCGGCAGCGCGGCACGCTCGACGAGGAGGCGGCCAGCGGCGCCCGGGCCTGCGCGGCGAAGCTCAGCAGGGATCTCGACCTGCTGACCGCCGGCGGCCGGGACCAGCCCGGACAGGAGGCAGTCCGTCGGATGGTCGCGGCGATCGGGCTGACCGAGGTCACCGTGCGGACGCCGGGGCGGCTCGACCTCGGCCCCGCCGACGGGCTCGTCTTCGCGGGCTGGACCGGCCGGGCGTGCGTCTTCGGCAGCGTCCGGGCGGGCGACGTCACCGTGGAGATCGGCGCCCGCATCGCCGACGGCGGCTGTCTGCCTGCCCCGGGCTGAACCGGGCGGGCTCGGACGGCAACCCGTCAGGACCAGGCGCGACGCAGGGCGACCCCGGCCTCCAACTCCAGCAGCTTCACCTTCCGGTCCAGGCCGCCGCCGAAACCGACAAGCTTGCCGCCGGCGCCGACGATCCGGTGGCACGGCACGAGCACCGGGATCGGGTTGCGGTTGCAGGCCACCCCGACCGCGCGGGCGGCACCCGGGTCGCCGAGCCGGCGGGCCACCTCGCCGTAGGTGAGCGTCTCCCCGTACGGGATGCGGGTCATCTCCCGCCAGACGCCCCGTTCGAAGTCGGACCCGCCCGGCGCGGCCAGCGGCACCGCGAACCCGGTCAGCTCGCCCGCGAAGTACGCCCGCAGCTCCGCCAACGCCTGTCGGGCCGCCTCGTCGCCCGGCTCCTCGGCGGCGGCGTCGACCCGGCCGAAGTGGGCCCGGCACACGCGGGTGCCGTCGGTGGCGACGGAGAACTCGCCGATCGGGGAGTCGAGCACGGTCCAGCGCATCCGCCCATTGTCCCCGGTGCCCGGTGAACTGCCCCACGTCGCGGTCCCGCTGAGCCCTTTGCCTGCCGGCCGACGTTGCGGGGCACCGATACCGTGCAGGCCGTGGCCACGGGGACGCTGATCTTCCTCATCATCGGCGGCGCGGGCGTAGCGGTGCTGGCGCTCGCCCTGCTCGGCGGCGAGCTGCTCCACTTCGGCAACCCGGACTTCGACGGTCCGGTGTCGGTGGAGGCGGTCGCCGGGTTCACCGGAGCGCTCGGTTTCGGCGCCGCGATCGTCAACGAGCTGGTAGGTGGGCGTACGCCCGGCATGATCGCCGTGGCCCTGGCCGGCGGCGTCGTCGCGGCCGTGCCCACCGCCTGGGCCGCGGCCCGGCTGAGCCGGGCGGCGCGCGACATGCGCACCGACCCCACCCCCACCCGCCACCACCTCGTCGGCGCGCTCGGCCTGGTGGTCACCCCCGTGCCCGCCGACGGCTACGGCGAGGTCCGCGTCCGGGTGGCCGGCCAGCCGGTCAAGCTCAACGCTCGCGCCGACCGACCGATCCCGGTCGGCGCCCAGATCTTCGTGGTCGAGGCGCTCAGCGAGACCAGCGTGCACGTCGAGACCTACTGAACCCCCCTCATAGAAACAGGACGGTCACATGCCCCTTCTCATCGCCATCGGCGGCGCGGTCCTCCTCGTCCTCGTGCTCGTGCTCTTCGTGCTCTCCCGCATCAAGGTCGCCGGGCCGAACGAGGCCTTCATCGTCACCGGCCGCAAGGGCCGCACCACGCAGACCGCCGACGGTGGCCGGTCGACCGACAACTCCGGGCAGAAGGTCGTGCTCGGCGCGTCCGTCTTCGTCCTGCCCGTGGTGCAGAAGCTCCAGTCGCTCGACCTGTCCAGCCGGCGCATCGACGTCGGCATCAAGGGCGCGGTCAGCAAGCAGGGCATCCGCGCCGACCTGCACGGCGTCGCGATCGTCAAGGTCGGCGGCACCGAGGACGCCATCCGCGCCGCCGCGCAGCGCTTCCTGCACCAGCAGGACGAGATCGAGGACTTCACCCGGGAGGTGCTGGCCGGCGCGCTGCGCTCGATCGTCGGCCGGCTCACCGTCGAGGAGGTCATCCGGGACCGGGCGGCGTTCGCCAGCGCGGTCGCCGAGGAGGCCGAGCACTCGATGACCAACCAGGGCCTCGTGCTGGACACCTTCCAGCTCCAGGACATCCTGGCCGAGGGCTCCTACCTCCAGGACCTGGGTCGGCCGGAGGCCGCCCGGGTGCTCAAGGACGCGGCCATCGCCGAGGCGCGGGCCCGGCAGCAGGCCGAGCAGGAGCGGCTGCTCGCCGAGGAGGCCATCGCCGAGGCCAACCGGAACCTGTCGCTGAAGCAGGCCGCCATCCAGGCGGAGATCGACGCGGCCAAGGCGAAGTCCGCCGCCGCCGGGCCGCTGGCCCAGGCCGAGCGGGACCAGGCGATCCTCTCCGAGCAGCAGAAGGTCGCCGAGCGCAACGCCGAGCTCAAGCAGCGTCAGCTCGACACCGAGGTGCGCAAGCCGGCCGACGCCGCCCGGTACAAGGTGGAGCAGGAGGCCGAGGCGTCCCGCAACGCGGCCGTGCTGAACGCCGACGCGCAGCGCCAGGCCGTCATCGCCGCCGCCCAGGCCGCCGCCGAGCAGGCCCGGCTCACCGGTGAGGGCGAGCGGGCCCGCCGGGCCGCGCTGGCCGAGGCCAACGCCATCGAAGGCGCCAAGGAGGGTGAGGCCGAGCAGCGCCGCCGCTCCGCGATCGCCGAGGCGGTCGAGCGGGAGGGTGCGGCCGAGGCTGCGGCCATCCTGGCCAAGGGGCAGGCCGAGGCCGACGCGATGGCCCGCAAGGCCGAGGCCTTCGCGGCGTACGGCGAGGCCGCCGTGCTGGACCTGCTGGTCAAGGTGCTGCCACAGGTCGTCGAGGCGGCAAGCGCCCCGATCGGCGCGATCGACAAGATGACAGTCATCTCCACCGACGGTGCCTCGTCGCTGACCAAGTCGGTGGCGGGCAACGTGGCCCAGGGGCTCCAGCTCGGCAGCGACCTGACCGGCATCGACCTGGCCGGCCTGCTGGGGAAGCTCGGCTCGGCGGCGGCGACCACCGGCAACGGCAAGCCGCCCGTCGACGGCACGGCGGTCGAGACCCGCTGACGCGACTGCCCGGGGTTGGGCAGAACGGCGCCCGCCGAGCCGTGCTCCTGAGACGGCTCGGCGGGCGCCGACGTTCGGTGGTGCGGTGGGGCGAAGATCACCTGACGGTGGTGACCGTCCGGCGGAGGCCCGGTGGGCCGGCACCCGCCGCGCCGCCCGAGGGGCCGACACGGCGGGTGCCACAGGGGCGGTCAGACGACGTCGACGGTGAACTTCTGTGCGGTCCCGAGACCCAGGGTCGGGCTGGACCAGTCGATGGTCCGGTCCGAGATCAGCGGGTTGGCACCGGCGGTGATTGCCTGCCCGTCGACGTACGCGCGCAGATAGATGGAGCCGTCCGCGTTGTAGTCGATGAAGTCGAACACCTCTGCGGAGCCGACGGTGGTGCTCGTGGCGATCAACGGCTTCGTGCCTTCGCTCGCCGCGGTCACCAACTTGCCGTTCACCAGGGGACGCAGCGTGAAGAAGCTGCCCTCGGGGAGGAAGGCCAGCTCGTACTTCTCCCAGCCGCCGACGGCAGCGGCGCCGGCGATCAGCGGCTTCGTGCCCGCACCGTCCGCGGCGACGAACCTGCCGTTCGCCGCCGCCCTGAGGCTGACGATCGGGTTCGGTGCCTCCAGGTCGAACTTCGCCGAGGCGCCGATGGCATCGGCGCTCGCGATCAGCGGCAGCGTGCCCCCGCCGTCCGCGACGACGAACTTGCCGTTCACCACTGCCTTGAGGCTGACACTGCCATCGGTGTTGTGGACGATCTGGAACTTCTCCCACCCGCCGATGGCAGCGGCGGCGGCGATCAGCGGCTTCGTGCCCGCACCGTCTGCGGCGACGAACCTGCCGTTGGCCCGCGCCTTCAGCCCGACGTACCCGCTTCCGGCGTCGACGATGTCGAACTTCTCCCACCCGCCCATGGCAGCGGCGCTGGCGATCAGCGGCTTCGTGCCCGCACCGTCCGCGGCGACGAACCTGCCGTTGATCCGCGCCTTCAGCCCGTACGAGCTGCGGGCCACCGGCCCGGTACCGACCTGGAGGAACCGGTCCAGCGAGCGCTGCGTGTCGTGGACGGCGCCGGAGAGGCCACCGGTCACGATGCTGTCGCGCACCTGCGACGGGCTCCACGTCGGGTTCGCCGCCAACAGCAGCGCCGCGGCGCCGGCGACGTGCGGTGACGCCATCGAGGTGCCGCTCAGTGTCGCGGCGCCCGTCGTGGAGCCGATGGTGGCGGAGGTGATGCTGACGCCCGGCGCGAACGTGTCGACGCAGGCGCCGTAGTTGGAGAACCAGGCCCGCGCGTCGATCTTGTCCGTGGCGCCGACCGTGATCGCCGCCGGCACCGACGCCGGGCTCACCAGGCAGGCGTCCTCCATGGAGTTGCCCGAGGCGACCGCGTAGGTGATGCCGCTGGCGATCGAGGCGTTCACCGCGTCGTTGACCGCCTGGACGTTGCCGCCGAAACCGAGGCTCATGTTCGCCACGGCCGGCTTGACGGCGTTCGCGGTCACCCAGTTGATGCCGCTGAGCAGCTCCTCGCTCGTGCCGTAGCCCTCGCAGTCCAGGACCCGCACCGCGACCAGCTTGACGTCCTTGGCGACGCCGTACCTGGTGCCACCCACCGTGCCCGCCACGTGCGTGCCGTGCCCGTCGCAGTCACTGGCGTCCTTGGTGGAGGTGCGGTCGGACATAGCGTTGAAGCCGTAACTGGCCCGGCCGCCGAAGTCCTGGTGCGTGATGTTGATACCGGTGTCGAGGACGTACGCGGTGACGCCCGCCGCCGACGTGCCGGGGTAGGTGTAGGAGCCGTCCAGCTTCGGCGACACCTGGTCGATCCGGTCCAGGCCCCAGGATGGCGGACTGCTCTGGGTCCCGGTGGCCGAGGCCCGTACGACGGGCTCCACGTAGGCCACCTGCGGGTCCAGCGAGAGCCGCTTCACCTGACCCGCGCTGGCCTCCATCGAGTACCCACGCAGGCCGTTGGTGAAGACCTTGCGTACCTTGCCCCCGTTCTTCTGCGCGAGCGCGGACGCGGCGGCCCGGGTCTCGCTCGGTGTTGCCTTGCCGTCCTTGAGGACGACGATGTAGCGGCCCGGTACGACCTCGCCGGGTTCGGCACCCCGCACGGGCGCCCGGGTCGGCTCGGCGGGCTCGGCCATCGCCGCGCCACCCGAACCAGCGACGGCGACGGCCGTCGCGGAGGCGAGAAGCAGGCCCGCCACCGCTGAGCGGCGCGCTACGCCACGACGTCTCACAAATGACTCCCCGTTGATTCGAAGGACCGTCCGCTGTGGATGCGAGACCGGTCGCACGGCCAGCCTCTGCCGGAATCGGAGGGCTGGATAATTCCGCCCCATCATCAGTAATGATCAGTGGCTGTCGCGTCAGCCATTCGGTCGATACGTCGGCGTTCCGTACTCGCGCCGTGAAGGGGTACGCCCCGCCGTCGGAGAACGCCGGCCGGCATCGGCACCGGTCTGCGCTACAGGCCCCTGTCGCGGGCCCAGCGCAGCAGTTCCGCCTCGGCCTCGTCGCGGTCCAGCGGGCCGCGCTCCAGGCGCAGCTCCTTGAGGTGTTTCCAGGCCTGTCCGACGACGGGCCCCGGCGGCACGCCCAGCAGTTCCATGATGGCGTTGCCGTCCAGGTCGGGCCGGACCCGCGCCAGGTCCTCGTCGGCGGCGATCCGGGCGATCCGCTCCTCCAGCGCGTCGTAGTCGGCCGCGAGCTGGGCCGCCTTGCGGCGGTTGCGGGTGGTGCAGTCCGACCGGGTCAGCTTGTGCAGGCGCGGCAGCAGGTCACCGGCGTCGGCGACGTAGCGGCGCACCGCCGAGTCGGTCCACTCGCCCCGGCCGTAGCCGTAGAAGCGCAGGTGCAGCGCCACCAGCGCGGTCACCTTGGCGGTGGTCTCCTTCGGGTAGCGCAGCGCCTTCATCCGGGCCTTGGTGAGCCGGGCGCCGACCACCTCGTGGTGGTGGAAGCTGACCCGGCCGTCCGAGCCCACCGCCTTCGTCGCCGGCTTACCGACGTCGTGCATCAGCGCGGCCATCCGCAGGACGAAGTCCGGCCCCTCGGTCTCGTACGAGACGGCGTTGCTCACCACGGTCAGGGTGTGCTCGTAGACGTCCTTGTGCTGGGCGTGCTCGTCGATCTCCAGCTTGAGCCCGGTCAGCTCCGGCAGGAAGCGCTCGGCGAGCCCGGTGTCGACCAGCAGCCGCAGCCCGGTGATCGGGTCCGCGCCGCAGAGCAGCTTGGTGAACTCCTCGCGGATCCGTTCGGCCGTGATCCGGTCCAGGTCGCCGGCCATCCTGGTCATCGCCGCGTACGCGTCGGGGTGCACCGCGAAGCGCAGCTGCGCGGCGAAGCGGGCCGCGCGCAGCATCCGCAGCGGGTCGTCGCCGAAGGACTCCGCCGGGGTGCCCGGGGTGCGGATCACCTTGGCGGCGAGGTCGTCCAGTCCGCCGTGCGGGTCGGTGAACCGGTGCTCGGGCAGGCTGACCGCCATCGCGTTGATGGTGAAGTCGCGCCGCCGCAGGTCCTCGGCGAGGTCGGTGCCGTACTCGACGACCGGGTTGCGGCTGACCTGGTCGTAGGACTCGGCACGGAAGGTGGTGATCTCCAGCCGTAGGCCGTCGCGCTGGCACCCGATGGTGCCGAACTCCCGGCCGGTCTCCCAGATCGACTCGGCCCAGCCGCGCACGATGCGCAGGGTCTCGTCGGGGTGCGCGTCGGTGCAGAAGTCGAGGTCGTCGCCGAGGCGGCCGAGCAGGGCGTCGCGTACCGAACCGCCCACCAGGTGCAGCTCGTGGCCGGCCCGCGCGAACCGGCGGCCCAACTCGTCGGCGACCGGGGAGACCCGGAGCAGTTCGGCGACGGCGTTGCGCTGCGCGGCGGTGAGTTCGCGGCGGTCGGCGGCGTGGGGAGCGGAGGCTTCGGACATGGGAGCGCCAGACTATCGGTCCCGGCGAGGATGCGGTCCGCCGGGCGCGGGTAACGGGTGGCCGTTGACTATCGTCTGTGACGTGCGGGCCGTGGCCCGGCTCCGACGTACCTCTCTGCCTTGGAGGCGACAAGATGAGCGGCGGTCTCTACCGCAGCGCGAACGCCGCCCAGGGCGGCGCCGCGCCTGGCCGGCCGTCGGACGGCGCCACGTTCATCTCCGCCGAGCCGCTCAACCAGCCGGCCATGGAGTCGACGGCGCCGCCGCAGGAGCAGGTGGCCGAGGCCAGCGCCGCGGCCAACAGCGCGGTGATGGCCATGGGCAGCCTGGTCAGCCGCGGTACGGGCTTCCTGCGCAACCTGGTGATCGCGGCGGCGCTCGGCGGCGCGCTGGTCGGTGACGCGTACACCACCGCGCAGATCCTGCCCGGGATGGTCTACGAGTTCCTGCTCGGCGGCGTACTCACCAGCGTGCTGATCCCGGTGCTCGTACGGCGGCGCAAGTCGGACGCGGACGGCGGCCAGGCGTACGCCCAGCGGCTGCTCACCCTGGCGGTCCTCGCCCTCGGCGTGGCGGCCCTGCTCGCGGTCGGGTTCGCCTCGACGCTGACCTGGCTCTACGGCAGCGGCGAGTCGACCGACGGCTATTCGGGCCTGGTCACGGCGCTGGCCCGCCTGATGCTGCCGATGATCTTCTTCTCCGGGTTGAGCGCGCTGATCAGCGCGGTGCTCAACACGCGGGGTCACTTCGCCGCCCCGATGTGGGCGCCGATCCTGAACAACCTGGTGGTGATCGCCACCGCCGGCCTCTACATCGCGATCTTCGGCGCGGACATCATCAAGCCGGAGGAGATGACGACGGGGCGGATCCTGCTGATCGGCGGCGGCACCCTGCTCGGCGTCGCCATCCAGGCCGCCGGCCTGCTGCCGGCGCTGCGCAAGGTCGGCTTCCGGTGGAAGCTGCGCTTCGACTTCCGCGAGCTGGGCCTGCGCGAGCTGGGCCGGCTCGGGGCGTGGATGTTCTGCTACGTCGCGGTCAGCCAGATCGGCCTGATCGTGCTGTTCAACCTGCTGAACCGGGCGGGCAGGGAGAACGCCGCCGGCCCGCTGATCTACAACAACGTCTTCCTGCTGCTGATGACGGCGCACGGCATCATCGCCGTCTCGATCATCACCGCGCTGATGCCCCGGATGAGCGCCGCCGCCGCCGACGGCCGGTACGCGGACGTGGCCGCCGACCTGTCCCGGGGCACCCGTACGGTCACCGCGGTGCTCGCCCCGATCGCGGTCTGCTACGCCGTGCTCGCCTCCCCGATCTCGTTCACGCTGTTCCGCTGGGGCGCCTTCGACGAGGGCAACGCCACCGCCACCTCGGTGGTGCTGCTGGCCGCCGCGCTCGCCCTGGTGCCGTTCGCTGTCAGCCAGCTCTTCACGTTCGCCTTCTACGCCCTGCCGGACACCCGCACCCCGGCGCTGATCAACATTCCGGTGGTGGCGCTGCGCATCGGGGTACAGATCGTGCTCTTCGCGGTCTTCTCGGCGAGCTTCGCCGGCGCCGGCATGATGATCGGCAACGCCGTCTCCTACCTGGCCGCCGCGATCGCCTCCGCCTGGCTGCTACGTCCCCGGGTGGGTCGGATCGGCCTCGGCGAGATCATGCGCACCAGCGCGCGGGTCGCGGTCGCGGCCCTCGGCGCGGCGGTGGTCGGCCTGATCGTGGTCAAGCTGCTGCCCGGCGACGACACGCCGAGCCGCTTGGAGGCCGTCGTCCAGCTCGTGGTCGGTGGCGCGGTGATCGGCGGGACGTACCTCGGGCTGGCCATGGTCCTGCGGATCGGCGAGATCACCGAGGTCGTGGGCATGGTCCGCCGCCGGCTGGGCCGCTGACCGAAACCCGTCTCTCGGGGGCGGGCGACACGCTGCGGGCGGACTGCACTCTCTGTGAACGAGGATCACCAGCCTGGGGATGCGCCTGTGGATAACTCCGTGATGTGCCGCTCAGACACCGAAAGGGCCTGTGGATAACCAGCCGTACGGCTGAGCATGGCGGTCCGGTCGGGGGGAACCCGGCTGCGTCGGCGCGATCGCCGCAACGGCCGGCCCCCTCCCTGCGGGTGCTTGCGGCCAACCTCTAGATTGGCCAGTACATGTGCCAGCAACGTGGCTGACAGCGGGAGCAACCGGACAAGTCGGTCGCGTGCCGGCAGCTCGGCCCGGGAGCGGCGCGAAGATGACATGTCGGGGAGACGGCCAACCCGGGTAAGGTCGCTCTCGACGGGTACGGCAGGCGCCGACGCTCCGCGTCGACACCGGTCGGCCGGTTCCTTCGAAGGCAGAGCGGGAAGCCACATGCCCAGCAGCGCGGGTCCATCGATCGACACGATCACCGAGGGAGGACGGGTGACCCAGGTCGGCGAAGGTCAGGAGGCGGAGGAGAGCGCTCCTCAGGTCATGACCTTCGGTGCTCCCACGGCCGGTGAGATCCTCGCCGAGCGTTACGAGCTGGTCGAGCACATCAACAACGACAGCGCGGGCCGGCTGGTCTGGCGCGGGGTCGACGTCATCCTGCGCCGTCCCGTCGCGGTCGTGCTGCGCTACCCGGGTGGCGACTCGGCCACCGAGATGCTCCAGGGCGCCGTCGCGGCCAGCCGCGTCATCCACCCCAACCTGGTCGGCGTCTACGACGCGATCGACGAGGCCGAGCGGGCGTACGTGGTGCGGGAGTGGGTCGACGGGCAGTCGCTGCGCGAGCTGGTCACCGACGGGCCACTGGACCCGGCGCGCGCCACCACCATCGGCAACGCGGTCGCCAGCGCCCTCGCCGCCGTGCACGCCACCGGCATGGTGCACGGCAACGTCCACCCCGGCACGGTGATGATCAGTGACGACGGCCGGGTGGTGCTGGCCGACGCGCGCACCGACGGCGCCGACAGCCAGCAGAGCGACGTCCGCGCGATCGGCGGGGTCCTCTACTTCGCCCTGACCGGGCACTGGCCGCACGCCGAGGCCCCGCTGCGTGGCGCCACCGCCGGCCACGGCCGGGCCGCCATCCCCGACGCCGTACGCGACGCGGCCGGCGCGCTCGCCGCCCCCCGGCAGGTGCGGGCGGGCGTGCCGGCGTACCTCGACGACCTCACCATGGATCTCCTCGACGCCGAGATCGAGCCGCCCTCGTCGGACGTGCTCGCGGCCGAGCTGGCCCGGCTGGACGTGCCGGCCGACGAGCAGTTCCTCGACAGCGCCGGCCCGCTGCGCTTCGCGGCCGACACCGGCGAGGAGCCGTCGCCGCTCGCCGCCGCCGGCGGACGCAAGGTCGCGATCGGCATCGCCAGCCTGCTGGCGGTCGCCCTCGTCGGCCTGCTGATCGGCATCACCGCCCTCGGCGGCGGTGACGACGACCCACAGACCAACCCGGTCGCGGCGCCCTCGTCGAACGCGCCCGCCGGCGACGCCACCCCGGCCGCCGTCACGGCCGGGCCGCTGAAGATCAGCACCGCCCGGATCATCGACCCGGAGGGCGACCGGACCGAGGTCCGCAACGCCGACAAGGTGCACGACGGGGACGAGGACGAGGGCTGGGAGACCCAGACCTACCGGAACCGCGCCAACTTCGGCAACCTCAAGAAGGGCATGGGCGTCTGGATCGACCTCGGCGGCGAGCACACGGTCAAGTCCGTGCAGGTGCTCCTGTCCGCGCGGGGCGCCTCCGCCCAGCTCTACGCCGGCACCACCGACCGGCCGTCGTCGTCCTCCGGTGATGCCCAGCTCTTCGCGGACTACAGGAAGACCGCGATCGGGCAGCCGTTCGAGGAGCACGAGGGCACCAAGATGACCTTCAACGGCTTCAACGCCGACCAGAAGTACCGCTACCTGCTGTTCTGGATCACCGAGCTGCCGTCGAGCGACGGCGGCTACAAGCTCGGCGTCCAGGAGATCACGGTCCAGGGGTCGTGAGGCGGCCACCGCGCTCCGGGCACCGCATCCGCCGGACGTGGTGATGGGCGTACGCGGGGAACGGGTGACCGGTGGGCCGGCGGGTCCGCCGGTCTCGTCGTCGGTGCCGCTGTCCGGGCCGGCGGACCTCGATCTCCTGCACGCCCACGTGGCCGGCGACCCGCACGCCTTCGCCGAGCTCTTCCACCGGCACCGGGACCGGCTCTGGGCGGTGGCCCTGCGCACGCTCGGCGACCGCGAGGAGGCCGCCGACGCCCTCCAGGACGCCCTGCTCTCCGCCCACCGCGCCGCCGGGCGGTTCCGGGGCGACTCGGCGGTCACCACCTGGCTGCACCGGATCGTGGTGAACGCGTGCCTGGACCGGATCCGCCGCCGCCAGGCGCACCCGACGGTGCCGCTGCCGGACGGCGTCCGGGAGACCGACTCCGGCACCGGGGGCGTCGAGCCGGCGGCACCCGTACAGGACCACGACACGGCGCTCGTGGTCCGGCAGGCGCTCGCCGAACTGCCGGCCGAGCAGCGGGCGGCGCTGATCCTGGTCGACGTGCAGGGCTACCCCGTGGCCGAGGTGGCCCGGATCCTCGACGTGGCCGAGGGGACGGTCAAGAGCCGGTGCGCCCGGGGCCGGGCCCGCCTGGCGACACAGCTCGGACATCTGCGCCCCACCAGGCAGAAGCCGGAGCCGCAGGCCACCCCGCAACGGGCGGAGCCGGCCCCGGCGACGGGCCCGAACGTGCCGGCCGTCACCCGAGGGAACCCGCGGTCGCCCGAGGGCGTCCGATCGGGGTCGGGACGGTCCCGGCGGGATCTCCACCAGGAGGACGCGTGACTGCCGGGGGGTACAGGGAGGTCGACCACGACCTGCTCGCCGACTACCTCGGCGGGGCGCTGGACGGCACCCCGGACGAGGATCTCGTCGCCCGACTGGTCGACGAGGACCCCGGCTGGGCGCAGGCGTACGCGCTGCTGGCCCCGGCCGTGGCGGACGTCCATGCGGACCTGGCCACCTGGGGCGCGTCCGCACCTGAAATGCCGGCCGACGTCACCGACCGGATCGTTGCCGCCCTGGCCCACGCCACGGCGTCCGACCCCGGCACCGCAGCAGACCTCGGCACCGCGTCCAGCCATGCCACCGCGGACTCCGCCGGGCCGGGCCGATCCGAGCCGGACCGCTCGGGGCCGGGCCGGGCCGAGCCGGGCGGCCGGAGGGCGGGGGACGACGCGACGCCCGCCGAGGAACGGTCGGCGGAGGGTCGACCGACGGTCAGAACGGGCATCGGGGCGGTGCCGGCACAGCCGCTCGGCGGGTCCGGGAGACGTCCTGCCGGCGTACCCCGGTCGGAGCCGGGTCGCGGCGGGGCCACCGGGCCCGGGCGACGACGGCGCCGCTGGTCCCGGCTGGCCGGGCCGGTCGCGCTGGCCGCCGTGTCGATCGCGGCGGTCGGGCTCGGCGTCGACCAGCTCACCAGGGACCAGCAGACGGGCGGCGCCGCGGACACGGCGTTGCCCGCGACGAACCGTGAGGGCGCCGCCCCCGCCGCCACGCCCTTCCGGATCGCCGGCGAGCCGTCGGTGCGCAGCGGAACGGACTACACGCCGGAGTCCCTGGCCGCCCTTGCGTCGTCGCCGAAGGCACGGCCGTTCACCGGCGGCCCGCCCGGGGAGCAGCCCGGCGTCCAGGCGGAGGGCGGGCGGCTGCCCGGCTCCGTCGCCGGGCTCGACCGGCTCACCGACCCCGCCGCGCTGGGCGCCTGCATCGGCGAGATCAAGGCCGAGCACGGCAACGGTCCGCTGGTGGTAGACGTGGTCGACTACGCCCGGTTCCAGGGTCGCCCGGCGCTGATCGTGCGCTTCACCGACGCCACGGGAGCACACTGGGCCTGGGCGAGCGGCCCTGAATGCGGTGTGCCCGGGTCCGGCTCGGACAGCCGCTACCGCACGCGGGTAGGGTGAATTCGCGGTCACCGGCCGTTTGGCCGTCCACGTGACCTGACCCACCGGATGACCGGCTCGGGAATCCCCGGTTCGTACGATGACGTTCTGCACATCGAAGTGCCGGCACCGAGCGGCGTCGGCATCGGATCGGCATCGGTGCGCGCCGATGGCGAACAACACAATCGGGAGACGGCAGTGGACGAGGTCCGCAACCTGATCATCATCGGCTCCGGGCCAGCCGGTTACACGGCGGCGGTCTACGCGGCGCGCGCCAACCTCAAGCCGCTCATCATCGAGGGCGTGCAGTCCGGCGGCGCGCTGATGACCACTACCGAGGTGGAGAACTTCCCCGGTTTCGCCGACGGCATCCTCGGCCCCGAGCTGATGGACAACATGCGCAAGCAGGCCGAGCGGTTCGGCGCGGAGTTCCTCACCGACGACGTGACGCGGGTCGAGCTGAAGGACACCGGCAGCGTGGGTTCCGACGCCGTCAGCACCGTCTGGGTGGGCCAGACCGCGTACCGGGCGCGGGCGGTCATCCTCTCCACCGGCTCCGCGTGGCGTCCGCTCGGCGTGCCCGGCGAGCAGGAGTACCTGGGCCACGGCGTCTCGTCCTGCGCGACCTGTGACGGCTTCTTCTTCCGCAACCAGCACATCGTGGTCGTGGGCGGCGGTGACTCGGCGATGGAGGAGGCCAGCTTCCTCACCCGGTTCGCCGAATCGGTCACCATCATCCACCGCCGGGACTCCTTCCGGGCCAGCAAGATCATGGCCGAGCGGGCACTGAGCAACGACAAGATCAAGGTCGAGTGGAACACCACGGTCGAGGAGATCCTCGGCGACGACGGCAAGGTCTCCGGGGTGCGGGTACGCAACACGCACACCGGCGAGTCCAAGGTCCTCGACGTCACCGGCGTCTTCGTGGCCATCGGTCACGACCCGCGCAGCGAGCTCTTCCGGGGGCAGGTGGAGCTCGACGACGAGGGCTACGTGAAGGTCCAGGCGCCCAGCACCCGGACCAGCGTGCCCGGTGTCTTCGCCGCCGGAGACCTGGTGGACCACACGTACCGGCAGGCGATCACCGCCGCGGGCACCGGCTGCGCCGCCGCGCTGGACGCCGAGCGCTTCATCGCCACGCTGCAGGGCTGAACAACCGAAACACATCCCGGAGGAGGGTCATAGTGGGAGCAACGAAGTCGGTCACCGACGCGAGTTTCGCCGCCGACGTGCTGAAGTCCGACAAGCCAGTTCTGGTGGACTTCTGGGCCGAGTGGTGCGGCCCGTGCCGCAAGGTGTCGCCGCTGCTGGAGGAGATCGCCGGCGAGATGGGCGACCAGGTCACCATCGTCAAGCTCAACATCGACGAGAACCCGGAGACCGCCCGCGCCTACCGGGTGATGTCGGTCCCCACCCTCACCGTCTTCAAGAACGGCGAGCCGGTGCAGTCGATCGCCGGCGCCAAGCCGAAGGGCGAGCTCGTCAGGCTCATCGAATCGGCGCTCTGAGCAGCACCGACGCGCGTCGACCCCGTACCCGGTCCGCCGGGCACGGGGTCGACGCGTTTTTCCCGACGTGGGGCATCCGGAGGCCCCGGAACGCATAGCCTCAAGCGGGGGCCGCCCGGCCAGCAACCGTCCGTGCAGAGGGGGTCGTGCGTGCGTCCGATCCGACCCGGTGACCGTGGACCCGCGGTGACCGAGATCCGTACGGTGCTGACCGGCCTCGACCTGCTCGTCCCGACGGCACCGGGCGCGGACGAGTTCGACACGCACACCGAACGGGCCGTGCGGGCCTTCCAGCAGTCGCGTGGGCTCAGCGTGGACGGCCGGGTCGGTGCGGAGACCTGGCGGGCCCTGGACGCCGCCCGCTGGCGGCTGGGCGCCCGCACGCTCTACCACGCGGTCCCGGAGCCGCTCACCGGTGAGGACGTCCGCTCGCTCCAGGAGCGGCTGCTGGAGATGGGGTACGACGTAGGGCGCGCGGACGCCATCTACGGCGTACGGACCTCCCGGGCGGTCGCCCAGTTCCAGCGCGAGGTCGGGCTGACGCCCGACGGCTCGTGCGGTCCGCACACCATGGACGCGCTGCGCCGGCTCGGCCGCAAGGTCGTCGGCGGGCGGCCGCAGTGGCTGCGCGAGTCCGACGCCATCCGGCAGTCCGGCCCGGCGCTGGTGGGCCGGACCGTCGTCATCGACCCCGGGCACGGGGGCACCGACCCGGGCGTGGTGGTGCCGGACGGGTCGCTGCGGTGGACCGAGGCGGACCTCGTGTACGACCTGGCCAGCCGGTTGGAGGGCAGGCTCGCCGCCGCCGGCGTCCGGGTGCAGCTCACCCGTGGGCCGGCCCAGGAGGACTGCCTGCCGGACGTCGACCGGGCGGAGCTGGCCAACTCGCTCGGCGCCGACGTGTTCATCTCGCTGCACGTCGACGAGCACGCCAACCCGGCGGCCGAGGGGGTGGCGACCTACCACTACGGCACCGACAACGGGGTGACCTCGGCGACCGGCGAGCGGCTGGCCGGGCTGGTGCAGCGGGAGATCGTCGCCCGCACCGGGCTGCGCGACTGCCGTACGCACGCGAAGGCGTGGGACCTGCTCCGGCTGACCCGGATGCCGGCCGTACGCGTCGAGGTCGGCTACCTCACCTCGCCCACCGACCGGGCCCGACTGGTCGACCCCCGGTTCCGGGACAGGGTGGTGGAGGCCGTCGTCGCCGCCGTGCAGCGCATGTACTTCCCCGTCGAGCGCGACGTCCCCACCGGCTCGATCGACGTGAGCGCGCTGCGGGCGGTGGTGGCCGCCGGCACGGTCGTCGACTGAGCCGCCTGCCGACTCCCGACCGGGCTCCGCCGCCGCGCCGGGGTGGGATCAGCCGGCGGTCGAGCGGGTGGCCGGGGCCGGACGGACCGGGCGGAGCAGCGTCTCGGGGCTCATCGAGCCGAGCAGCTTCTCCAGCGCGTACTCGACGTCGGACTTCCAGCTCAACGCGGTACGCAACTCCAGCCGCAGGCGGGGGTAACGCGGGTGCGGGCGGACCGTCTTGAAGCCCACGGAGAGGAAGAAGTCGGCCGGGGCGACGCAGGCGCCGGCGGGGTCGGCCGCGTCGCCGAACTTGGCGTCGCCGAAGGCCTCGATCGCCTTGATGCCGCGCTTGGTGAGGTCCCGGGCGACGCCCTGGACCAGCATCCGGCCCAGCCCGCCGCCGGCGAAGGCGGGCACCACGTTGGCCGTCATCAGCAGCGCGGCGTCGGCGGAGACCGGGGAGGTGGGGAAGGCCATCGAGCGGGGCACGTAGGCCGGCGGGGCGTACAGGACGAAGCCGGCCGGCATGCCGTCGACGTAGACGAGCTTGCCGCAGGAGCCCCACTCCAGCAGCGTCTGCGAGACCCAGGCCTCCTTCTCCAGCCCCGGGTCGCCCGCGGCACAGGCCCGGTCCGCCGAGACCGGATCAAGCTCCCAGTAGACGCACTGCCGGCACGGGCGGGGCAGGTCCTCCAGGGTGTCGAGGGTCAAGCTGACCAGACGTCGCGACATTGGTGTATCCCCACATTAGGCTCGGAGGTGAGACCGGCACGGAACGACGACACCGCCTACCTGCCCCCGACGAGCGATCGTACGCCGCAAACGGACGCCGCGGGAGGGGACGCGCGAATGCCTCTCCTTCCGGGGCGCCGGCCGGGGTCCGCGATGTGGACGCCGGTCACTCAGCGGTTACACCCCTGGCAGATGGCGACTAGGATCGACACTCGGCGCCCCGCGTCGCCATGGTCGCAGGTGTCCCGGGTACGCCGGGGCGGGAGCCACCCGAGCAGCCATCGAGGTGATGTCATGACCGGCACGACGCTCGACGACTACACCGACCGGTACGCCCGCCGCGTACGGGGCATGACCGCCTCGGAGATCCGAGCGCTCTTCGCGGTGGCCAGTCGGCCGGAGGTGGTCTCGCTCGCCGGTGGCGCCCCCTACATCGCGGCGCTGCCGCTCGACGCGGTCGGCGAGATGCTCGGCCGGCTCGGCGCCGAACACGGCGCCACCACCCTCCAGTACGGCATCGGCCAGGGCACCCTGGAGCTGCGCGAGCGGATCTGCGAGGTGATGGCGCTCTCCGGCATCGACGCCGCCTGCGGCGCCTCCCCGGACGACGTGGTGGTCACCGTGGGCGGGCAGCAGGCCCTCGACCTGGTGGCCCGGCTCTTCCTCGACCCCGGCGACGTGGTGCTCGCCGAGGGCCCGACCTACGTCGGCGCACTCGGGGTGTTCCAGGCCGCCCAGGCGCAGGTCGCGCACGTGCCGATGGACGACGACGGGCTGATCCCGGAGGCGCTGGAGGCGGCCATCGCCGAGCAGGCGCGCGCCGGCCGGCGGGTCAAGTTCCTCTACACCATCCCGACCTACCAGAACCCGACCGGCGTGACGCTGACCGAGCAGCGGCGGGAGCGGGTGCTCGACATCTGCGAGCGCGCCGGTCTGCTGGTGGTCGAGGACGACCCGTACGGTCAGCTCGGTTTCGAGGGGGACGCGCCGGCGCCGCTGCGCGCGCGGCGGCGCGACGGGGTCTTCTACCTCAGCACCTTCTCCAAGACCTTCGCCCCGGGCCTGCGGGTCGGCTGGATCCTCGCGCCGCACGCCGTCCGCGACAAGCTCGTCATCGCCAGCGAGGCGCAGATCCTCTGCCCGAGCGGCTACGCGCAGGCCGCCGTCTCCACCTACCTCGGCACCATGCCCTGGCGGGAGCAGCTCAAGGTCTACCGCGAGGTCTACCGGGAACGGCGCGACGCGATGCTCACCGCGCTGGACGACCTGATGCCCGCCGGCACGACCTGGACGACGCCGGGCGGCGGCCTCTTCGTCTGGGCGACCCTGCCCGACGGCCTCGACTCCAAGGCGATGATGCCGCGGGCCATCGCCGCCCGGGTGGCCTACGTCCCGGGCACCGGCTTCTACGCCGACGGCACCGGCAGCGGCAACATGCGGCTCAACTTCTCGTTCCCGTCCCCGGAGCGGATCCGCGAAGGCGTGCGCCGGCTGGCCGGCGTGATGGAACAGGACATCGCCACGCGGCGGGTGTTCGGCGCGGTCGGCCGCCCCGGCACGCGGCGCGGGCAGGCCGGCGCGGACACGCCGGGACCCGACTTGGCATGATTCCGGCATGGTTCCCACCGCTGCCGACCGTTCCGTCGTGACCGACTCCGCCGTCACCGCCGACCTGCGGGTGCTGGTGCTCGCCGGCGGGCTCTCCTACGAACGTGACGTCTCTCTGCGGTCCGGGCGCCGGGTGCTCGACGCGCTGCGCGCGGTCGGGATGGACGCCGAACTGCGGGACGCCGACGTGGCGCTGCTGCCGGCCCTGAGCGCCGACCCGCCGGACGCCGTCGTGATCGCCCTGCACGGTGCCACCGGCGAGGACGGGTCGCTGCGTGGCGTGCTCGACCTCTGCGGCGTCCCGTACGTGGGGTGCGACGCCCGCGCGTCCCGGCTCGCCTGGGACAAGCCCTCGGCCAAGGCGGTGCTCCGCGAGGCGGGCATCCCGACCCCGGACTGGGTCGCCCTCCCGCACGACCGGTTCTCGGAGCTGGGCGCCGTGGCGGTGCTGGACCGGATCGTCGAGCGGCTGGGGCTGCCGCTCATGGTGAAGCCCGCCCAGGGCGGTTCGGGGCTGGGCGCCGCCGTGGTCCGGGACGCCGCGTCGCTGCCGGCCGCGATGGTCGGCTGCTTCGCGTACGACCCCACGGCGCTGGTCGAGCGGTACGTGCCAGGCATGGACGTGGCGGTCTCCGTGGTCGACCTGGGCGACGGGCCGCGCGCCCTGCCCGCGGTGGAGATCGTGCCCCGCAACGGGTTGTACGACTACGCCGCCCGCTACACCGCCGGCCGGACGACCTGGCACACCCCCGCCCGGCTGGAGCCGGAGGTGGCCGGCGCGGTGGCTGATGTCGCGCTGGCCGCGCACACCGCGCTGGGGCTGCGCGACCTGAGCCGCGTCGACCTGATCGTGGACTCAGCCGGCCAGCCGCACGTGCTGGAGGTCAACGTCTCGCCGGGGATGACCGAGACCTCGCTGCTGCCGCTCGCGGTCCAGGCCGCCGGACTGGACTTCGGCAGGATGGTCGGCACCCTGGTGGCCCGCGCCGCAACCCGGCGCCCCTGACCGACCGGCCCACCTTCCGGGCGGCGCTGGGGTGTGCCGGCCTCGGCCGTCGCCCCGTCCGGTCCGCCACCTCGCTGTCCGCTGCGCGGCCACCCGGAGGTACTCCCTCGGGTGGCCGCCCCGGTTCTACGTCTGGCTGCCCGACCGTCCGGCGTCCGTGGCGGACGCCTCGCCCTCCGGCTCCTGCGCCGGCGGGGTCTCCTCGGCGGACTCGATCACGGACACCGCCTCGCCCTCCGTCGGAGCGTCTTGCGCCGGGGGCTGCCCGGTGAAGCTGGACGGGGCCTGCCACTGGATGCGCGGCGGCTCCGCCAGCGGCCGTCCCCCGAACTCCGCCAGCCAGGCGGCAACCATGGCGAGATTCTCCCGCCACCGCGCCTCGGAGATGGGCGGCAGGATGGAGTCCCACAGGGAGAGGAAGGTCCCCCGCAACTGGAGCTGCCCGTAGGGCCGGGCCAGGAACCACATGTGCAGGTGCGCCGAGCCGTCGCCCCAGCGGTTGACGTGCACCCGGGCGACCCCGTCGAGGGACCGGATGGCCCGCTCCAGCCGTACGGTCATCACCCCCAGTTCGGCGGCGAGCAGATTCGGCAGGTCGCCGAGGTCGAGATGCGAGCGGGATTCCAGGATCAGCACCATCGGCAGCCCGGTGGGGCGGTCCATGGCGCGTACCCGCCATCGCTCACCCACCCAGATGTAGGCGTCGTCGGGGGCGTTGCAGGCGGTGCATTCCCGGTTCCCCTCGCCCTTGCGCGGCGGCTCGACCGGGACCGGGTCATCGAGTTGCTTGACACGAAGGTCGCCCTCGAAGGGAAAGGACGGCCACTGGGTGAAGTCCGGAACGGAGGGAGGGGTGTCGTGCACGACGCTGACACTAACCGGTCTCGGCACCGCTGTCCCTACCCGAACGATCAGCCGGACGGCCCCGGTCCGACGGTGACGGCAGAACCGAGAGCGGCTCTGTCCACAGGTATCCACAGGCGCCCACAGGCTGACGAGACGCCGGACACACGCCGTCATCCACAGGCTGCCACCCCGTTTCACGCGGGGTTTCACGTGAAACGGGGTGGCCTGTGGATAACTGCTGTGGATAACTTTCGGGCGCGATCGCGGCTCCTTCGCCGGGGTGGAGTCGTCGGTTCCACGTGAAACGGAGGCTCGCCGGGCGGGTTCCGTCGTGGTCGGTATGACCGCGCGTTCGGGAACGGTGGCGATGCGGGTGCGCAGCCCGTAGCCGGCCCGGCTTCGACATCAGCCAAGGGAGGGAACGGCTCGGCGGCCTCGCCGCCGCCCGGGAGGGCTGGGGCCGTCCATCGGCACCGGATCCGGCGCGGTGGTGCGGTGGTCGGGTTGGCGCAGGACGACGACGGCGGACGACGCCGAGGGCCGGGTCCGGGCGCCGCGGAGGAGCCTGTGCGCCGCTTTGGCAACCAGCCGCAGGTGCCGGCCGGCCCGATGCGCGTGGTCCGGCGAGAGGTGGTTTGAAGGGCCCACCCGCATCGAGACCGCCGCGAATGGTCGGGTACAACCGGAACGGCCATCAGGATCAGAGCGGCCAGGCCAGCCGGGCCGCCCAGAAGCAGGTCCATCGGCGACGCGGGGTATCGGGTGTCTTCCCTGGGTCAGCCGAGGTAGCCGTGTGCCGGTCTCGGTAGCGACGGCGGGCAGCCTCGGCTTCTCGCGGCGCTGAGCGGCCCGTCGAGTGGCCCAGCCCTGTGCTGGGTACCGATTGGCTGCGCCGAGGCCCTCAGCACGTTCTGAGCGTCGGCAACGGGTACCGAGGGCAGGCCGGTGACACGGCTGCGTCTCTTCGGCGGCGTTTCCGCTACCGGCTCGCGGTCACTGAGGGGCGCAGCGCAGCCCGGTCCGGCCCCGTCCAGGTGCTTCCGGGCGCAGGGCTCCGTCTTCGTCCGTTGCCGACCAGCCGGTCGAGGCCTGGCTCAGGTGCGAGACAGGATGGGGGCCTCCGGCGCCCGCCTGCCCACCGCTTCGCGGATCGCAGGTCCGGCCCGTTTCACGTGAAACCGTCGAGGCGACTCAAGAAACCGCCCTGACCCGAGTTTCACGTGAAACGCCATCGCCCGCCCGGATCTCCTGAACGTGCCGATCGAGGCGGCAACGGCATCTCGCAACCCGCAGCACATGCAACGGCCGCGTGATCCGGAATCACGCGGCCGACAGTGGTGCCAATTCGCAACGACGCTGGGCCCGGCCGTGAAGCCGAGCCCAGGCGCGCAACGCGGCGTCGTCCCGCAGGACAGCCGATCGAGGTCAGGCCTCCGGCTCGTCCTCCTGGCCGACGCCGATGAGGCCGACGATCCGCTCCAGGTCGTCGACCGTCGCGAACTCAATGGTGATCTTGCCCTTGCTCCGGCCGATGTCCACCTTCACGCGGGTGTCGAACCGGTCGGAGAGGCGATCGGCCAGATCCGTCAGGGCGGGAGCGTGCGGCTTCGGACGACGCTTGGCCGTCTCCTTCTTGCTCGTACCGTCGCTCAGGGCCAACGCGACGATCTCCTCGGTCGCGCGGACCGAGATCCCCTCGGCGACGATCCGGCGCGCGAGCTGCTCCTGCGCCTCGGCCTCGTCGAGGCTCAGCAGAGCACGGGCGTGCCCGGCGGAGAGGATGCCTGCGGCGACCCGCGTCTGGACCTGCGCGGGCAGATTGAGCAGTCGGATCGTGTTCGAGATCTGCGGGCGGCTCCGCCCGATACGCCGGGCGAGTTCCTCGTGGGTGGCGCCGAACTCGTCAAGCAGTTGCTGGTACGCGGCCGCCTCCTCCAGCGGGTTCAGGTTCGCCCGATGGATGTTCTCCAGCAACGCGTCCCGGAGCATGGCGTCGTCGTGGGTGTCCCGGACGATCGCGGGGATGTTCTCCCGCCCGACGGCCTGCGCGGCCCGCCAGCGCCGCTCACCCATGACCAGCTCGTACTTCTCGTCGTCGAGCTGTCGTACGACGATCGGCTGGAGGAAGCCGACCTCCTGGATGGAGGTCTTCAGCTCCTCCAGGGCGTCCTCGTCGAAGACCTGGCGCGGCTGCTTCGGGTTCGGCACGATGGCGTCGACCGGGATCTCGGCGAACCGGGCACCCGGCACCGGGCTGAGCTCGGCCTGCGGCTCGGGCTGCGCCACCACCGGTGGGATCGCCACGGCCGGCACCGGGCCGGTCGGCACGTGTCCCGCCGGCGCAGCCGCCGCAGTGTCAGCAGCCGCCTCCACGGGAGCTGGCGCCTCCTCTGCGGTGCTCGGCTCGACTACGGCGGTCGGCGCCGGCCCGGTCGGGATGAGCGCCCCCAGGCCTCGTCCCAGACCGCCCCGAGGACGGTTCTTCATGCCACGCCTCCCAGCGACTGTTCCGCACTACGCATTCCGGCCCACCGGCTCCTTGACGCCACGCTCGGCGATCTCCTGGGCGGCTTCGAAGTAGCTCGTCGCCCCCCGCGATCCCGGATCGTAGGTCATCACCGACTGGCCGTAGCTGGGTGCCTCCGAGACGCGGACGTTGCGGGGAATGACCGCCTGGAGCACCTTGTCGCCGAAGTGGTTCCGCACGTCCTGCTCGACGGCGTCGGCCAGCCGGGTGCGCCGGTCGTACATGGTGAGCAGGATGGTGGAGACGTCGAGCTTCGGGTTCAGGTGCTGGCGCACCAGGTTGATGTTGTTGATCAGCTGGTTCAGCCCCTCCAGCGCGTAGTACTCGCACTGGATCGGAATGAGCACCTCCTGCGCAGCCACGAGCGCGTTGACCGTGAGCAGGCCGAGCGAGGGCGGGCAGTCGATGAAGACGTAGTCGAAGTGGCCGGGATAGGCGGCGATAGCCCGGGCCAGCCGGGACTCGCGGGCGACCACCGACACCAGCTCGATCTCCGCGCCGGCGAGGTCGATCGTCGCCGGTACGCACCAGAGGTTGGGGATCCCCTCGACACCCTGGGCGACCTCCTCCAGCGGCACGCTGTTGATGAGGCAGTCGTAGACGTCCGGCACACCGGTGTGGTGCGGGACGTTCAGCCCGGTGGAGGCGTTCCCTTGCGGGTCCAGGTCGACCACCAGCACCCGGTTGCCGTGCAGGGCCAGCGCCACCGCAAGGTTGACCGTGGTCGTGGTCTTTCCCACGCCGCCCTTCTGGTTCGCGACGCACATGACCCGGGTCCGTTCCGGACGAGGCATCGTCACCTCGCCACTCGGATTAAGGATCTGCACGGCGCGCATCGCCTCCATAGCCAACGGTGGGTCATCCTCTTCGCGCGTCGGGGTTTCACGTGAAACGTACGCGGCCTCGGCGACCGTGGCTCCGGGGGAGCCGGCCGGGGGCGCGAACGGGTCGGTGACGGGAACGGGTTCGGGAGTCGCGTCCGGCACGGAGTCCGGGGTGGGCTGCTGCGGCACGGCGGACTCGAACCGCGCCGAGGCCGAGGGGTTGCGCCGAACGGACATCACCCGGCCGCCGGCCGAATTGCCGACCCGCGGCACCTCGGGGGCGGCGCGGGTCGCCGGAGGCTCCGGCACGACCGGCTCGGCGCCGCCCGACCGGACGGCCGCGTCCCGGTCAGAGGGCCGGACCGTCGGCCCGTCGGGCGACCAGCTCGGGTAGTCGGTTTCACGTGAAACGGGGTCGCCCGCTGGCCCCGTCACGCGTGGATCGTCGTACCTTCCGTCGTCATGCACCTGTCATCCCTGCCCGCTTCGGATGGTCGGTCCGCACCCCGTCAACTGGCCGTACGCGATCGCACCGCGGAGCGTACGGCCCGGCGGGAGCGGCGGGACCGGTGAACGTCCGTTGCCGCCCGCTCCACACTATCGACGCGCAGCCAGCCTACGGCTCACGGGCGCGGCCGGTCCACGTCGGGTTCTCATCCTTCCGTCCACCCGTACCGGTTCAACGACGCAACCGCCGGCCGGGAAGCCGGTGGGCGGACATCCCGCGCGGGTGTCCGGGAGGGACTCATCGCCGCCGGGAGCGGCCGCCGCGCGCGCTCTTCGCGGCCTTGGGCCGGGCCGGTCCGATCATCCGCTCCCGCACGATCTCCACCACCGTCGTCGGCGGATCGATCACTCCCTCGCCGCAGCGGTGCACCTCGGGCTCACCGCCACCGAGTCGGGCCACGGTCTGCGCGTGCTCGGCGATCTCCTCCGCGGCGGACGCCCCCTTGAGGGCGATCAGCCGACCGCCGCGCACGGCCAGCGGCAGGCACCACGTCGAGAGCCGGTCGAGGGGTGCGACGGCGCGCGCGGTGACCACGTCCCCGCTCAGCGGACCGATGCCCGTCGACCCGCTTGCCGCCTCGTCGGCTCGCCCCCGGAACACCCGGACCATCTTGGCCAGCCCGAGGTGCTGCACCGCCTCGATGAGGAAGGAGGTGCGCCGGGAGAGCGGTTCGATCAGAGTCACCGTCAGGTCGGGTCGCGCGATGGCCAGCACCAGGCCGGGCAGCCCGGCCCCGGAGCCGACGTCGAGCACCGTCGCGCCTTCCGGGATGCGCTCGGCGACCGCCGCGCAGTTGAGCAGGTGGCGATCCCAGATCCGGGGCGCCTCGCGCGGGCCGATCAGGCCGCGGACCACGCCGTCGGTGGCGAGCAGTTCGGCGTACGCGGCGGCCAGGTCGAGGCGGTCGCCGAAGAGGGTGCGTGCCGCACCGGCCAACTCCGGCGGCAGCACTGCCACGGCCGGAGAAGCGCCCTCCGCAGCCACGGCCGAGGACGGGGCGCCCTCGGGGCCGTCGGTCGACGGCGCAGCGTCGGGGGTCACGGTCGGCTCGGGCCGGACAGGCGACGGCCCGGGCGGCGTGCCACCCGGGCCGTCCACGGCACCGGCCGTGGTGTCGTCGTGGGTCACCCGGTCAGTCCGCCGGCCGGACGATGATGCGCCGGTTCGGCTCGACGCCCTCGGACTCGCTCTCCACGCCGCTCATCGCGTTGACCACGTCGTGCACGCACTTGCGCTCGAACGCGGACATCGGCTCCAGGCGCACGGGCTCGCCGTGCTCCTTGACCTTCTCCACGGCGTTCTTGGCGACGGCGGCGAGTTCCTTGCGGCGGGTCGCCCGGTAGCCGCCGACGTCGAGCAGCAGCCGGCTCGGGGTGCCGGTCTGCCGGAAGACGGCCAGCCGGGCGAGCTCCTGGAGCGCCTCAAGGGTGGCGCCGCGCTGGCCGACGAGGTTCTGCAGCCGGCCGCCGACCACCTCGACGACGGGACGACCGGCGGAGACCAGCTCGTCGATGTCGCCGTCGTAGTCGAGGATGTCGAGCAGGCCCTCGACGTAGTCGGCCGCGATCTCGCTCTGCCGGAACAGCTCGCTCTCGCCGACGGCCTTCTTCTCCCGGGTACCCGACTCCTCGTCGGTCTCCTCGGTCTCGCCGTTCACCGCGGTCGGCTCGGTCCCCTCCTCGTCCAGGGACTCGTCGGCGCGGGGGGTGCTGGTGTCGGTCACGGTCTCATCTCCGTAGTCGCTCGGCCGGACCGTCGGGTCCGCTGGTTTCCCGGGGCCGGCGGGAGGTCGCCGGTGCCCACGGGCACGTCTGTCGTACGGGCAGTCTCGCCCGTGGCCGCGCCGCGCGCGGCGGTTCCGCCCGGCGCCGGCCGTACGGCGGCTGCGCGGTGCGGAACGGGCCGCCGCCGGTCTCCCGACGGCGGCCCGGACGTTCTCAGCCCTGCCGCTTGGCGGGGCCCTTCTTCGGGTTGACCGGCTTGGCGCCCGGCTTGGGGCCGGCGACCTTCGGCGCGACCGGCTTGGCCGGGGCCGGGGGGGCCGACTTGGTGCGGCCCAGCAGGCCGCCCGTCTTCGCCGGCTGCACCGGGTTGCGGGACGAGGCGCCCGGCTTGCTGGTGGCGGTGGGCGGCGGCGGGAACTTCCGCAGCACCCACTGCTGCTGCGCCAGGGTGAAGAGGTTGTTGGTGACCCAGTAGATGATCACACCGATGGGGAAGATGGCACCGGAGATGAGCAGCGACAGCGGGATGCCGTAGAGCATCAGCTTCTGGATCATCCGCTGCTGCGGGTCCTCGGCCCAGCCGGTCTTCAGGATCATCTGGCGGCTGGTGAGGTAGGTGGTGCCCATCATCACCAGGACGAGGATTCCGGCGATGATCTTCACGGTGGTGCCGTTGGCGCCGAGCCGCGTCAACTCCTCGGCGGTGGAGCCGAACTTGCCGGCGATCGGGGCGGTGAAGAGCTTCGCGGACGAGGCGCTCTCGAACTGGCTGATCGTCCAGCCGTAGAGGGTCTTACCGGCCTCGCTCTTGTCCGGGTTGAGCCGACGGAGCACGTGGAAGAGGCCCAGGAAGACGGGAATCTGGAGGAACATCGGAAGGCAGCCCATGAGCGGGTTGGCCTTTTCCTTCCGGTAGAGTTCCATCATCTCTTTCTGGAGCGTCTCCCGGTCACCCTTGTGCTTCTCCTGCAGGGCCTTCACCTGTGGCTGGAGCGCCTGCATCGCCCGCTGCGACTTGATCTGCTTGACGAAGACGGGGAAGAGGATCACCCGGACGGTGACCACCAGGAAGATGATGGCGAGGATCCAGGCCCAGTTGGTGCCGATCACCGCCGGATCCGGCACCCCGACGAAGTCCCAGGCCCCGTGCCAGACCAGCAGGATCCACGAAATCGCGTAGTAGATCCAGTCGAGACTCAATTCTCAGGCTCCAGTCACATCGGCGCGGCGGCGGCCGCCCGGCTTCGGCACCGGGTCGTGTCCACCTGGGTGAAAGGGGTGGCAGCGCAACAGCCGCCGGGCCGTCAGGCCAGCTCCCCGGATCGCGCCGTGCACCGCCACCGCCTCCAGGGCGTAGGCACTGCACGACGGGTAGAACCGACAGCGGGCCGGCAGAGCCGGACTTATCCACCGACGGTACGCGATGACGGGCCCGCTCAGCACCCGGGCACCGATCGTCGTCGGCCGGGGCCCGGCCGGTCCGCTGGTCACCGGGACCGCCGCCCGCGGGGCGCCTTCGCGGCGACGATCGCCGCGTCCAGGTCGGCGCCGAGTCGCGGGTACGAGGTGTCGGCCGCGGCGGGCTGCGCGCGTACGACCAGGGTGCTTCCCGCGGGCAGAGCCGCCAGCCGCTCGCGGACCAGGTGCCGCAGGCGACGCCGGACCCGGTTGCGGACCACGGCGTTCCCGACGGCCTTGGACACGACGAAGCCGGCGCGGGCCGGCGCGGAGGGTTGCTCCGCACCGCTGCTCCGCGCCGGCTCCGGCGAGGTTGCTGTCGCGGCGTCGGGGGTTGTCGGCAGGCTCAGATGGACGACGACCGCGCCACGGCCGGCACGTCGACCACCGCGGACCGCTGCGGCGAAGTCAGTGCTGCGCCGCAGTCGCTGTGCGGCCGCCAGCACGACTGCCCACGTCCCCCGGACCTGCCCCGGTCGGCCTCAGGCCGACAGGCGGGCGCGGCCCTTGGAGCGACGGGTCGAAAGGATGGCGCGGCCGGCACGGGTGCGCATGCGCAGCCGGAAGCCGTGGGTCTTCGCGCGCCGGCGGTTGTTCGGCTGGTAGGTGCGCTTGCTCACGTCAGGCTCTCCGTTTTCGTACGCCCCGGGCGAGGGGTCGCCGGGATCGTGTGGTGGTCCAGGCCACCTCGGCGGTGGCCCCCGATCGGTGCTGCCCGGCGGCGCGGGACCTCGGCGATGCGGGGAAGCGACCGCGGACAGCAAGCACCTAACACCCTAGCAGAGGGCGAGAGAGCAGCCGTTCCAGCCTACGCAGGGCGGCAACCACCGTCAAACACCCTCAGCAGGGCGGACACGGACCCTCCCGGCGGCCGGAGCGGCGGTTTTCGCTGATGTCGGCGAGGGTCGCCGCGCGTCGGCGGTTGATGGCGCGCCGACAACGCTGTTACCGTGCCCGATTGCGGTCAGCGTCGAAAGGTCCGGTCGTCGCCGGCGGGCAAGACCGGACAAGGTAGTGAATCGTTCGGCACGGTGAACCCGCTTCAGCGCCCGTTCAGGCAGGGGGCAGGTCCGACCCGCGTCCGGCGGGCGGCCACAATCGGTGCGTACACAGGCTGTGGATAACTTGTGGACGAGGACCGGTCGGCCGTCCGGTGGGTGTCGTTCCACCCGCGCGTACGCGGCGGGCCCGGGACGGCCGACCGGAGAAGACGGCGGCGTCGGCGGAGCAGAGGCGAGGGGGTGGCACGACGGTGACCGGTACGACCGACCTTGCCGCGGTGTGGACAGCAACGACCGACGAGCTCGCCGACGAGATCATCTCCGCGCAGCAGCGGGCGTACCTGCGGCTGACCCGGCTGCGGGCCATCGTCGAGGACACCGCACTGCTCTCCGTCCCGGACGCCTTCACCCGGGACGTGATCGAGTCCCGCCTGCGCCCGGCGATCACGGAGGCGCTCACCCGCCGGCTGGGCCGGCCGATCCAGGTCGCGGTGACCGTGCGCCTGCCCGAGGACGGTTCCGGCCGCCCGGCGGGGACCGTCTACCGCAGCGTTCCGGAGCCGGGGCCGGCCGACCACGACGGCGGGCCGCCCGGCTACTCCGACGCCGGCTACGACGGCTTGCCCGGGCAGCGCGACGGCGGGGACCACGACGCCGGGCAGTCGCCGCTCATCCCGGAGCAGGCGCACCCCCGGCGCCGGCCCGACGCGTCGTCGCCGGGCGACGACGGGCACCGGCCGGACGACCGGGACGGGCAGGAGGCCCTGTTCAGCACCGCCTTCGCCGAGCCGCCGCGCCCCGACCGGTCGGGGCCGCCGCGGCACCCGTCCGAGCGTCGGGGCTACGACGAGCAGGCCGCCCGCCTGGACCCGCCGGCCGCCGACACCCGGGGGTACGAGCCGCGCTACCGCGAGGACGCCGTCTCCCCCCGGGACCAGCACGTGATCCGGGCCCTGCCCCGCGACACCGGCACGGACAACGGCCCTGGGCGGAGTGGCGCGGATCACCGGCCCGGCGGCCGTGACGACCGCCGCATGCCCGGCGTCGACGGCGGGGGCAACCGGCTCAACCCGAAGTACATGTTCGAGACGTTCGTCATCGGCTCGTCCAACCGCTTCGCCCACGCGGCGAGCGTCGCGGTCGCCGAGTCGCCGGCGAAGGCGTACAACCCGCTGTTCATCTACGGCAGCTCGGGGCTGGGCAAGACGCACCTGCTGCACGCCATCGGGCACTACGCCACGACGCTGGGCAACGCGCGCTCGGTGCGGTACGTCTCCACCGAGGAGTTCACGAACGACTTCATCAACTCGCTCCGGGACGACAAGACCAGTGCGTTCCAGCGGCGCTACCGCGACGTCGACATCCTGCTGATCGACGACATCCAGTTCCTGGAGAACCGCGAGCGTACGCAGGAGGAGTTCTTCCACACGTTCAATACCCTGCACAACGCCAACAAGCAGATCGTGATCACCTCGGACCGGTCGCCGAAGCAGCTCGCGACCCTGGAGGACCGGCTGCGTACCCGCTTCGAGTGGGGGCTGCTCGCCGACATCCAGCCGCCAGACCTGGAGACCCGGATCGCGATCCTGCAGAAGAAGGCGGCGCAGGAGCGCCTCTACGCCCCGCCGGACGTGCTGGAGTTCATCGCCTCGCGGGTGTCGAACTCGATCCGGGAGCTGGAGGGCGCGCTGATCCGGGTGACGGCGTTCGCCAGCCTGACCCGCTCGACGGTCGAGCTGGCGCTGGCCGAGGAGGTGCTGCGGGACTTCATCCCGGACGGCGCCGGGCCGGAGATCACCGCCGACCAGATCATGGTCTCCACCGCCGACTACTTCGGGGTGAGCCTGGAGGACCTGCGCGGCCACTCCCGCTCCCGGGTGCTGGTGAACGCCCGTCAGGTGGCCATGTACCTGTGCCGAGAGCTGACAGACCTGTCGCTGCCCCGTATCGGGCAGGCCTTCGGCGGCCGCGACCACACCACGGTCATGCACGCCGACCGCAAGATCCGTCAGCAGATGGCCGAGCGCCGGTCGCTCTACAACCAGATCGCCGAGCTGACCAACCGGATCAAGCAGAACACCTGAGCGACGACCCCACGGACGCGCCCGACCGGACCATCGGTCGGGCGCTTTTTCGTCCTCCACAGCCGGTCCCGGCTTGACCCTCGACATGGTCTAGGCCACAGCATCTGAGCCGTGACCGTCCACCGCCCCGATCGTTGTCCACATCTCGTTGTCCACAGCCTGTGGGAAACTACGGTCCGTCCACGCTCCGGTTACCCACAGGTTGTGGACAAACCCTGGGGACGACCTGTGGACGCCTGGGGACAACCGGGTCGTTGTCCACCGACGACGGTGGGCCTGTGGGAAACCTGTTGAAGGTTCTGGGGATGACGACGTCGGCGCGGCTTCCGCCTGTCCACAGGCCTGGGGAGAAAGTCGGTGGATAACCGGTGGATAACCGGTGGACGACGGTGGACAACTTGGGGGCGCCGGCCGCCTGTGGACCGGGACGCGAGTTTTACCCTGGGTTCTCCACAGGTAAACCACCGGTGGATAACGTGTCTGAGCTGCACAAACGCGGGTTCTCCACAGTTTGCACAGGTGCGATGAAGATGACGAGTTATCTCTTCTAAGAGAACAAAAACCAATCATCACCGTTGGACTTCCTGTGGATTGGCCGGAACGCCGTCGTGGACGGCCTCCCGGCACCAGGAGTCCACGGGGTCGGGCGCACAGCCGATGCCCATGCGCCCTAAGGTGCGATGGGTACCCGCACGGACAGGCGGGTCGGCAGGCAGCGGTCGGCATGAGAGAGTTGTCGCTGACGTCGACGCGGAGGCATTGATGAAGTTCCGAGTGGAGCGCGACGCGCTCGCCGAGGCCGTGGCCTGGACCGCGAAGAGCCTGCCCAACCGGCCGTCCGTACCGGTGCTCGCCGGCGTGATGCTGCGCGTCACCGACGGCAACCTGCAGGTCTCGGGCTTCGACTACGAGGTCTCCAGCCAGGTGACCGTCGAGGTGCAGGGGGACGCCGACGGCGCCGCCCTGGTCTCCGGCCGGCTGCTGGCCGAGATCACCAAGGCACTGCCCGCCAAGCCGGTGGACATCGCCGCCGTCGGTGCGCACCTCGAGCTGGTCTGCGGCAGCGCCCGGTTCACCCTGCCCACCATGCCGGTCGAGGACTACCCGTCCCTGCCGGAGATGCCGGAGAGCACCGGCACCGTCGACGCCGCCGCCTTCGCCGCCGCGGTCGCCCAGGTGGCCGTCGCCGCCGGGCGCGACGAGACGCTGCCGATGATGACCGGCGTACGCATCGAGCTCTCCGGCGGCACGCTGGCCATGCTCGCCACCGACCGCTACCGGCTGGCCCTGCGCGAGATGGAGTGGAACCCGGACGACCCCGAGGTGAGCGTCAACGCCCTGGTGCCGGCCCGGACCCTGCACGACACCGCAAAGGCCCTCGGCCCGATCGGTGGCCAGGTCGTCATGGCGCTCTCCCAGGGCGCGGCCGGCGAGGGGATGATCGGCTTCGCCGGCGGCACCCGGCGCACCACCAGCCGGCTGCTCGACGGCGCGAACTACCCGCCGGTGCGCTCGCTCTTCCCGGCCAGCCACAACGCCGAGGCGCGGGTGGCCGTCAGCACCCTGATCGAGGTCGTCAAGCGCGTCGCCCTGGTGGCCGAGCGGACCACCCCGGTGCTGCTCAGCTTCAGCACCGACGGCCTGGTGGTCGAGGCCGGTGGCACCGAGGAGGCGCGGGCCAGTGAGGCCATGGAGGCCACCTTCACCGGTGACCCGCTGACCATCGGCTTCAACCCCCAGTACCTGATCGACGGCCTGACCAACCTGGGGGCCCAGTTCGCCGTGCTCTCGTTCGTCGACGCCTTCAAGCCCGCGGTGATTTCGCCCGCCGGCGAGGATGGCGAGGTCATCCCCGGGTACCGGTACCTCATCATGCCGATCCGCGTCTCCCGCTGATCGCACCCCGAGAAGACCCCGACGCACGGAGGTAGGAACACATGCAGCTCGGCCTGGTAGGGCTCGGCCGGATGGGCGGCAACATGCGCGAGCGGTTGCGCGCCGCCGGGCACGAGGTGGTCGGCTTCGACCACAACGCGGAGCTGAGCGATGTCGCGACCCTGGCGGAGCTGGCGGAGAAGCTGGAGTCGCCCCGCGCGATCTGGGTCATGGTCCCCGCCGGCGTTACCGACGCGACCATCGACGAACTCGCCGACGTCCTCGGCGAGGGTGACATCATCATCGACGGTGGCAACTCCCGCTTCAGCGACGACGCGCCCCGCGCCGAGCGGCTGAACGAGCGCGGCATCGGCTACCTCGACGCCGGCGTCTCCGGCGGCGTCTGGGGCCGGCAGAACGGCTACGCGCTGATGGTCGGCGGCGCCCAGGAGCACGTCGACCGGCTCATGCCGATCTTCGAGTCGCTGAAGCCGGAGGGCGAGTTCGGCTTCGTGCACGCCGGGCCTGTCGGCGCCGGGCACTACGCCAAGATGGTGCACAACGGCATCGAGTACGGCCTGATGCACGCCTACGCCGAGGGCTACGAGCTGCTGGCCAAGTCCGAGCTGGTCACCAACGTGCCGGGGGTGTTCAAGTCCTGGCGTGAGGGCACCGTGGTCCGCTCCTGGCTGCTCGACCTGCTGGACCGGGCCCTCGACGAGGACCCGGAGCTGGCCGAGCTGAGCGGCTACACGGAGGACACGGGCGAGGGCCGCTGGACGGTCGACGAGGCCGTCCGGCTGGCCGTGCCGCTGAACGTGATCACCGCCTCGCTCTTCGCCCGCTTCGCCTCCCGCCAGGACGACTCGCCCGCCATGAAGGCCGTCGCCGCGCTGCGCCAGCAGTTCGGCGGGCACGCCGTCCGCAAGCGCTGACCGGTATCCACAGCCTGTGTACGTCCGCCGGCTCGAACTGGTCGACTTCCGCTCGTACGAGCGGGTCGGCGTGGACCTGGAGCCGGGGGCCAACGTCCTGATCGGCGCCAACGGCGTCGGCAAGACGAACCTGGTCGAGGCGCTGGGCTACGTGGCGACCCTGGATTCGCACCGGGTCGCCACGGACGCCCCCCTCGTCCGGATGGGCGCCTCCTCGGCGGTGATCCGCTGTGCGGTCGTGCACGAGGGGCGCGAGCTGCTGGTCGAGCTGGAGATCGTTCCGGGCAAGGCCAACCGGGCCCGGCTCGGGCGGTCGCCGGCCCGCCGGGCGCGGGACGTCCTCGGCGCGCTCCGGCTCGTGCTGTTCGCCCCGGAGGACCTGGAACTCGTCCGGGGCGACCCGGCCGAGCGCCGCCGTTACCTCGACGACCTGCTGGTCAGCCGTCAGCCCCGGTTCGCCGGGGTGCGGGCCGACTACGAGCGGGTGGTCAAGCAGCGCAACGCGTTGCTGCGCACCGCGTACCTGGCCCGCAAGACGGGCGGGTCGCGGGGCGGGGACCTGTCGACCCTCGCGGTCTGGGACACCCACCTGGCCCGACACGGCGCCGAGCTGCTCGCCGGCCGGCTGGAACTGGTCGCCGCGCTGGGCCCGCACGTGACGAAGGCGTACGACGCCGTCGCGGCGGGACGGGGGGCCGCCGGGATCGCGTACCGGCCGTCGGTGGATCTGGCGGAGCCCACCACCGACCGCGAGGCCTTGGCGGCGGCGCTGACCGCCGCGCTCGTCGAGTCCCGCTCCGCCGAGGTCGAGCGGGGCACCACCCTGGTCGGCCCGCACCGCGACGAACTGGCGCTGACCCTGGGCCCGCTGCCCGCCAAGGGGTACGCGAGCCACGGCGAGTCCTGGTCGTACGCCCTGGCGCTGCGCCTCGCCGCCTACGACCTGCTCCGCGCCGACGGCATCGAGCCGGTGCTGGTGCTCGACGACGTCTTCGCCGAGCTGGACGCCGGGCGGCGGGAGCGCCTGGCGGAGCTGGTCGGCGGGGCGAGCCAGCTGCTGGTGACCTGCGCGGTCGACGAGGACGTGCCGGTGTCCCTACGCGGCGCCCGGTACGCCGTGGGCGAGGGGACGGTGCGACGTGCCGGATGAGCAGCTTCCGCCGGCCCGGCTCGGCCCGGGCCGTGGCGGCGGAACGACCGGCGGCGACTCCGGCGACTCCGGCGGCGCGGCGGGCAACGGCGGCGCGTCGGACGGCGCGAGCGGGCCGGAGCTGGCCCGGGCGGTGCTGGACGCGGCGAAGGCCCGCCGGGAGGCGGCGCGCACGCGTCGGCGTACCTCGGGTGGCGGCGGAGGCGACGGCGGCCAGGAGCGGCGGCTGCGCGGCTACTCCGGCCCCGGGCCGGACCCGCGCGATCCGCAGCCGCTCGGCGCGGTGCTCAACCGGCTCGTCAAGGCGCGTGGCTGGCAGCAGCCGGCGGCCGAGGCGACGGTGTTCGGCGCCTGGGAGCGGGTGGTGGGCCCGGAGGTGGCCCAGCACAGCCGGCCGGTGAAGCTGGAGGACGGCGAGCTGACCGTGGAGGCCCGCTCGACCGCGTGGGCCACCCAGCTGCGGCTGCTGGCCGGCTCGCTGCTCAAGCAGATCGCCAGCGAGGTCGGCCACAACGTGGTGCGCAAGCTGCACATCCACGGCCCCGCCGCGCCGTCCTGGTCGAAGGGCCCGCGTCGGGTCCGTGGCCGCGGCCCGCGGGACACCTACGGCTGACGGTCAGCGACCCTCGCGCCGGGCCTCCCGCTCGGCGCGCTTGCGCTCGCGCTGCTCGCGGCTCCACTGCTTGCGCCGCTCCAGGTCCCGCTTCCAGGCCTCCCGGGCGTGGTTCGAGCCGCCCTGCACCGCGCCCTGGACCTCCGGCGGGCCGGCGAGGCGCCGGAACGCCCAGGCCATCAGGCGGCCGCCCTCGCCCGGGGCCTTCGGGGTGGGCTTCTCCTCGGTCATCGCCTGGCCTCCGGTGCGACGGGAACGATTGGCGTACAAACCATTGGTACACCAATCATTGGTACGCTCGCAACGACGACGAGGAGGCCCGCCCGTGACCGACCAGCCCGACGGGGATCCCCTGGCGCTGGAAGAGCAGGTGTGCTTCGCGCTCTCCGTCGCCGCGCGCGGCGTGGTCGCCGTCTACCGCCCCCTGCTGGAGCCGATGGGGCTCACCCATCCGCAGTACCTGGTGATGCTCGCTCTCTGGCAGCACGCGCCGCTGTCCGTACGCGACCTCAGCCGCCTGCTCCAGCTCGACCCCGGCACGCTGTCGCCCCTGCTCAAGCGGCTGGAAACGACCGGCTACGTCCGGCGCGAGCGCGACCCCGCCGACGAGCGGAGCCTCGCGGTGACGCTGACCGCCGCCGGCCAGGCGCTGCGGGCGCGGGCCGAGCAGATCCCACCCGCGATCGTCGAACGGCTCGGCATGCCGGTCGAGGACCTGCGCCACCTGCACGCCGTGCTGACCCGGGTCATCGACGCCGCCAACCGCGGGTCAGCCGCCGAGAAGGGTCAGGCGTCGGCGTAGACGGCGAAGCCGCGGTCGGCGCAGCGCCGGTAGAAGGCCGCCAGCACGGCCAACTCGGCGCAGGTGAAGTTCCACTGCGGCGGCTCGCCGCTCTCGTCGCGCAGCGCGTCCAGGCGGCTGTCGAGCCAGCGCAGCTGCTGCTCGGCCAACCGCCCGTCGGCGAGCAGCGACCGCAGCACCTGGCTCACCGAGTCGAAGGTGACGTCCTCGCCGTGCGGGCGGTGGCCGGTCACGAACCGCTCGATGCCGCCGGCGACCCAGGCGCAGCCGTCGGGATCGATCACCGGATCCTCGTCCTCGGCCGCCGCGTCAGTGGCGTAGAGCACACCCTCCAGGCCGAGCAGGAGGTCGACCAGTTCGGTGTACGCGGTCGCCCGCACGGTACCGGTCTTGGCGATCAGCTCGGCGAGCGCCGCGGTGGGCGCGGAGATGCGGGGCATGTCGCCGAAGTCGACGAACTCGGCCGGCGCGACCGGATCGTAGAAGCGGCCGGTCCGCGGCCACTGCACCGCGACGTTGTCCAGCCCCATCGGGCGTCACCTCTTCGAGAGCACGGATAGTTCGTATCGGCTCGATCGTCCGGTTCCGGCCCGAAAAGATCAAGGCCGGGCCGACGGCGTGGCGGCGGTGGCGTTTCCGCCGCCCGACCGGCACCGATCGTCAGGCGGTGCCGCCCTCGATCGCCCCCTGGCGTGTAGGGGGAGTCGCGGGCGGCGCGGTTCGGCCGGCTACGTCGGTCTCAGCCGCCTCGCAGGGGTGCCGAGTGGTGGTTCTGTCGTCCGCGCACAGTAAGATTGAGCCTGAGACGAAGACCCGGTGCGGAGCGACGAGACACGGGCCCGGAGCGGGGCCCGCGATCATTGTCCACGTCGGGTCGAGCCGATCGCGATCCGCGGGCAACCGCGGCGACCGGCGCGTTCGACCCGTACCCCGGAATTGTCCCCGGTGCCGGTCTGCGCGTCGACGTCGCGTCCTGTCCGCCGAACCCGCGCCCGACGCGCCACCAGGCGCGGACGGCGCGAGAAAGTGGCCGAAGGTGGCAGCGCAGGACAAGCAGGAGTACGGCGCCGGGTCGATCACCGTTCTCGAGGGGCTGGAGGCGGTCCGGAAGCGCCCCGGTATGTACATCGGGTCGACCGGTGAGCGCGGTCTGCACCACCTGGTGTGGGAGGTCGTCGACAACGCGGTGGACGAGGCGCTGGCCGGCCACTGCGACACCATCGACGTGGTGCTGCTCGCCGACGGCGGGGTCCGGGTCACCGACAACGGCCGGGGTTTCCCGGTCGACCTGCACCCGAAGCTGAAGAAGCCGGGTGTCGAGGTGGCGCTGACCGTGCTGCACGCGGGCGGCAAGTTCGACGGCAAGGCGTACGCGGTCTCCGGCGGTCTGCACGGCGTCGGCGTCTCCGTGGTGAACGCCCTTTCCACCAAGATGGCGGTGGAGATCCACAAGTCCGGCTTCGTCTGGCGGCAGCAGTACCACAACTCCAAGCCGACCCCGCTGGAGAAGGGCGAGTCGACCGACCGCACCGGCTCCGCGGTGGCCTTCTGGCCCGACGCCGACGTGTTCGAGACGGTCGACTTCGACTTCCAGACCATCTACCGGCGGCTCCAGGAGATGGCCTTCCTCAACCGGGGCCTCACCATCCACCTGCTCGACGAGCGGGTCCCGGAGGGCGAGGAGGGCAAGCCGCGCGAGGTCACCTTCTGCTACAAGGGCGGCATCGCCGACTTCGTCCGGCACCTCAACGCCTCGAAGAACCCGATCCACAAGACCGTGGTCGAGTTCGGGGCCGAGGAGGAGGGCATGTCGGTCGAGATCGCCATGCAGTGGAACGAGTCCTACGGTGAGTCGGTCTACACCTTCGCCAACACGATCAACACCCACGAGGGCGGCACCCACGAGGAGGGCTTCCGGGCCGCGCTGACCAGCGTCGTCAACCGCTACGGCGCCGACAAGAAGCTGCTCAAGGGCGACGAGAAGCTCTCCGGCGAGGACATCCGCGAGGGCCTGGCCGCGATCATCTCGGTCAAGCTGGCCAACCCGCAGTTCGAGGGCCAGACCAAGACCAAGCTGGGCAACACCCCGGTCAAGAGCTTCGTGCAGCGCGTCTGCAACGAGTGGCTGGTCGACTGGTTCGACCGCAACCCGGCCGAGGCGAAGATCATCATCCAGAAGGCGTCCCAGGCCGCCCGGGCCCGGATCGCCGCGCAGCAGGCACGTAAGCTGGCCCGGCGCAAGTCCCTGCTGGAGTCCGGCTCGATGCCGGGCAAGCTGGCCGACTGCCAGTCCACCGACCCGCGCGAGTCCGAGGTCTTCATCGTCGAGGGCGACTCGGCCGGCGGCTCGGCGAAGCAGGGCCGCGACCCGCGGACCCAGGCGATCCTGCCGATCCGCGGCAAGATCCTCAACGTGGAGAAGGCCCGGATCGACCGGGTGCTGAAGAACAACGAGGTCCAGGCGCTGATCACCGCGCTGGGCACCGGCATCCACGACGACTTCGACATGGAGAAGCTGCGCTACCACAAGGTGGTGCTGATGGCCGACGCCGACGTCGACGGCCAGCACATCCAGACGCTGCTGCTCACGCTGCTCTTCCGCTTCATGCGCCCGCTTGTCGAGATGGGGCACGTCTACCTGGCCGCCCCGCCGCTCTACAAGATCAAGTGGAACAAGCGCGGCGACGACGCGCAGTACGCGTACTCGGACCGCGAGCGGGACGGGCTGATCGCGCTGCGCCAGCAGAAGAAGCCGAACGCGAAGCCGGACGACATCCAGCGGTTCAAGGGCCTCGGCGAGATGAACTACCCCGAACTGTGGGAGACCACGATGAACCCGGCGACGCGTACGCTGCGTCAGGTCACGCTCGACGACGCGGCCACCGCCGACGAGTTGTTCAGCGTGCTGATGGGTGAGGACGTCGAGGCGCGCCGCTCGTTCATCCAGCGCAACGCCAAGGACGTCCGGTTCCTGGACATCTGACGGGTCCCGGCGGGCCGGCCGGTCATCCACCGGCCGACCCGCCTGTCCACAGAGTTATCCACAGCGCGGCCGGTATCCACAGCCGTTATCCACAGCACGAAAACGACTCTGAGTCTGATAAGGGTTAACAGTGACCGATATCCCCGAGTCCACACCCAACGAGCCCGAGCTCCCGGAGACCGTCGCCGCCGTCGTCGCGCACGACCGCATCGAACCGGTCGGGCTCGAGGTGGAGATGCAGCGCTCCTACCTCGACTACGCGATGAGCGTCATCGTCGGGCGGGCGCTGCCGGACGTCCGGGACGGGCTCAAGCCGGTCCACCGCAAGATCCTCTACGCCATGTTCGACTCCGGCTACCGGCCGGACCGGGGCTACGTGAAGTGCTCCCGCGTGGTCGGCGACGTGATGGGCCAGTTCCACCCGCACGGCGACTCGGCGATCTACGACGCGCTGGTCCGGATGGCGCAGCCCTGGTCGCTGCGCTACCCGCTGGTCGACGGCAACGGCAACTTCGGCTCGCCGGGCAATGATCCGGCTGCGGCGATGAGATATTGTCTGACCGGAGATGTCCGTATTCGTGTCGCCGGCGGTACTGTGCGAATCGGCGCCATCGTGCCCGACGCGGCGTCGAGCAGCGAGACGGACATCGACCTCAAGGTCCGCGACCGCAACGGCGACCTGGTCCGCGCCTCGAAGTTCTTCCACTCCGGCGAGCACCCGACGCTGAAGCTGCGCACCCGCGAGGGGTACGAGCTGACCGGCACCCACAACCACCCGGTGCTCTGCCTGACGAGCGTGGGTGGCGTGCCTACGCTGCTGTGGAAGCTGCTCGCCGAGATCTCCCCGGGCGACCGGGTGGTGCTCCAGCGCACGGTGCCCGACGAGATCGGCTACCCGATGCTGGAGCACGTCGAGGCCGCCGTCCTCGCCGGTGCCTTCGTCAGCGAAGGGTGGGTCTCGGAGGGGCGGGCGGGCTTCAACAACGTGGACCGCGAGTTCTTCGTCCGGGTCCTCGCGGCCTACGACCTAGCGGTGGGCGGCCGACGGTACGTCAGCCAGCGCACCATCGCCTCCGGCAGCCTGCTGCACGAACTCGACGTCCAGGACCTTTCCGCCCTTCGGCAGAGCCTCCTCGGCGATCTGGTCGGGGCGCGTAGCGCCGACAAGTTCGTGCCCGAGTTCGTCTGGCAGGGGCCGGCGGCAATCAAGCGGGCCTTCCTCCAGGCGCTCTTCGAGGGCGACGGCTCCTCGTCGCTGCTGCCGCGCAACACCATCCAGGTCTCGTACTCGACCCGCAGCGAGCGGCTGGCCCGCGAGGTCCAGCAGCTGCTGTTGGAGTTCGGCGTGGTCAGCCGGCAGTGCCGGTACGACGACGGCGAGATCAAGGTCGTGGTGACCAACCGCCGCGACGCGCGGATCTTCGCCGCCCAGGTCGGTTTCCTCGGTCGCAAGCAGGCCAAGCTGGAGTCCGAGCTGGCGTCGGTCCCAGCGACCAGCACCGCGCTCTCCGGCGACCACGCCCCGTTCGTCGGTGACTTCATCCGCGAGCACGGTGCGAGCCGCTGGACCGAGCGGGACTGGCTGCGTCGGCACAACGTCGACCGGATCGAGCGCTGGGAGCGGGACCGCGACGAGATCGCGGCCCGGATCACCGACACCGAGGTGCTCGACGTGGTCGAGCCGCTTGTCGACGGCCGGTTCTACTACGCCGAGGTCGCCAGCGTCGACGACGCCGGCGTCCAGCCGGTCTACAGCATCCGGGTCGACACCGACGACCACTCGTTCGTCTCCGACGGGTTCGTCAGCCACAACACCGAATGCAAGCTCGACCCGCTGGCCATGGAGATGCTGCGGGACATCGACGAGGACACCGTCGACCTCCAGGACAACTACGACGGCCGGGCCAAGGAGCCCACCATCCTGCCGTCGCGGATCCCGAACCTGCTCGTCAACGGCTCCGAGGGCATCGCGGTCGGCATGGCCACCAAGATCCCGCCGCACAACCTGCGCGAGATCGGCGCGGCCGTGCAGTGGTGCCTGGAGCACCCGGAGGAAGACGAGGCCACCACCCTCGACGCGCTGCTGGAGATCGTCAAGGGGCCGGACTTCCCCACCCACGGCCTGATCGTGGGCACGCAGGCGATCCAGGACGCGTACCGCACCGGGCGCGGGTCGATCCGGATGCGGGCCGTGGTGGAGGTCGAGGAGGACAAGCGGGGCCGCCCCTGCCTGGTCGTCAGCGAGCTGCCCTACCAGGTGAACCCGGACAACCTGGCCGAGCGGATCGCCGAGCTGATCAAGGAGGGCAAGCTCGCCGGCATCGCCGACATCCGCGACGAGTCCTCCGGGCGTACGGGCATGCGGATCGTGCTCGTGCTCAAGCGCGACGCGGTCGCCAAGGTGGTGCTGAACAACCTCTACAAGCACACCCAGCTCCAGGAGACCTTCGGCGCCAACATGCTGGCGCTGGTCGACGGGGTGCCGCGCACGCTCAACCTGGCCCAGTTCATCCGTTACTACGTCGAGCACCAGATCGACGTGATCCGCCGGCGGACGGCGTTCCGGCTGCGCAAGGCGGAGGAGCGGGCGCACATCCTGCGCGGTCTGTCCAAGGCGCTGGACGCCCTCGACGAGGTGATCGCCCTGATCCGGCGCTCGCCCACGGTCGAGGACGCCCGGCAGGGCCTGATCCGGCTGCTGGAGATCGACGAGATCCAGGCGACCGCGATCCTCGACATGCAGCTGCGCCGGCTCGCCGCGCTGGAGCGGCAGCGGATCCTGGACGACCTGGCCAAGCTGGAGCTGGAGATCGCCGACCTCAAGGACATCCTCGCCAAGCCCGAGCGGCAGCGCAGGATCGTCTCGGAGGAGCTGGGCGAGATCGTCGCCAAGTGGGGCGACGAGCGGCGCACCAAGATCGTGCCGTTCGAGGGCGAGGTCTCCATGGAGGACCTCATCGCCCGCGAGGACGTGGTGGTCACGATCACCCGTACGGGTTACGCGAAGCGGACCAAGGTCGACCTCTACAGGTCACAGCGTCGTGGCGGCAAGGGTGTCAGCGGGGCGACGCTCCGACAGGACGACATCGTCAGCCACTTCTTCGTATGCTCGACCCACGACTGGATGCTCTTCTTCACCAACAAGGGGCGCGTCTACCGGGCGAAGGCGTACGAACTGCCGGAGGCCAGTAGGGTGGCCAAGGGCCAGCACGTGGCCAACCTGCTCGCGTTCCAGCCCGACGAGCAGATCGCGCAGATCATCGAGATTCCGAACTACCAGGTGGCTCCCTACCTGGTACTTGCCACGAAGAACGGCCTGGTGAAGAAGACTCGGCTCGAGGAGTTCGACTCCCCCCGGTCCGGCGGCATCATCGCGATCAACCTGCGCGACGAGGACGAGCTGGTCGGGGCGGCGCTCGTCGCGCCGGAGGAGGATCTGCTGCTGGTCTCGAAGAACGCGCAGGCGATCCGGTTCAACGCGAGCGACGAGGCGTTGCGCCCGATGGGGCGGGCCACCTCGGGCGTGATCGGCATGCGCTTCAGCGAGGAGGACGTCCTGCTGGCCATGGAGGTGGTCCGCGAGGGGCTGGACGTCCTGGTGGCCACGAACGGGGGATACGCGAAACGCACCCCGATCGAGGAATACCCCGTGCAGGGCCGGGGAGGTAAGGGCGTGCTGACTGCGAAGATCACCGAGCGGCGCGGTGGTCTGGTCGGCGCGGTGGTGATCGACCCGGACGACGAGCTGTTCGCGATCACCAGCAACGGTGGTGTCATCCGGACTCCGGTGAAGCCTGTACGCCGTACGCGTGACCGGAACACAATGGGGGTCAAGCTGATGGACCTTCCGGATGGCGTGACTATCGTGGCAATTGCTCGCAATGCCGACGAGCCTGACGAACAGGACTAGTTGAATGACGGAGACACAGGCGAAGTCGGGGAACACGGGGACCTCGGCCACCCCGGTCGACGAGGAGGCCGCGAAGAGCGGCACACCAGCGACCGGCCGCGCGGCCGTGGGTCGGGCGACCGTCCCCGCCGACGCGCCTGCCCCGAAATTCACCCGGGCCCCCGGGATGACACCGCCTCCGGACAAGCCCTCCGAGGACGGCGACGCGGCGGACCGGACCGAGGCGGTGGGGGTCGACAAGCCGGCCCCCGCCGCCAAGCCGGCCACCGCCACACCGACGACGACGCAGCCGCTGAAGGTCGGTGCCGCCCAGTCGACAGGCACCACCGGGACACAGCCGCGGATCACAGGCACCACCGGCACGCAGCCCCGCGTCACGGGCACCGCGAAGCCGCAGCCGGACGGCGCCCGCCCGACCGGCGCCGGCCGGCCCGCCAACGGGGGCGGCCTGCCGCCGGGTGTCAGCGGCGCCGCAGCCGTCGGGGCGGCCCGTGTGGGTGACGCGGTACGCGCCGCGCGTACGTCGGTCAGCTCGGCCGCGTCGCGCGGGCCGCGCCGGGCCCGGCTGAACCTCAAGCGGATCGACCCCTGGTCCGTCATGAAGTTCGCGTTCGCGGTCTCGGTGGTGCTCTTCATCGTCGTGGTGGTGGCCACCTCGGTGCTCTACCTGGCCCTCGACGCGATGGGCGTGTTCACCAGCGTCAACGACAGCCTGACCGACCTGGTCAGCGCGGGCGGCGGCCAGAGCACCAGCGGCTTCCAGATCACCGCCAAGGGCGTGATCCTCAGCTCGGCGCTGATCGGCCTGGTCAACGTCGTGCTGTTCACGGCGCTCGCCACGCTCGGGGCGTTCGTCTACAACGTCTGCGCGGACCTGGTCGGCGGCATCGAGCTGACCCTCGCCGAGCGCGACTGAACCACCTCGGAAGCCGGGGCACCGCCGAGCGCGGAGCCCCGGCTTTCGTGCCTTCGGAGCACGTCACCGGGCGTCCCGGGCGGGACGTGCGGGCGGCGTAATCGGCTGGGCCGGGCGGGAAGCCTCCGGTAGGTTCAGAAGCGACGGCAACGCCGGATGTCGCGGCGGCCCCCGATTTGGGGCCGGACGGACGGATGGGTTAACCTTGCTCGTCGCCACGCGGGGCTATAGCTCAGTCGGTTAGAGCGCAGAGCTGATAACTCTGAGGTCGCTGGTTCGATTCCAGCTAGCCCCACCGCACATTCGTCCGACGGCAGTCGAGCGCGAGGGGTAGGCCCCATGTTCAAGAAGCTTCTGATCCTGGCCGGCGTCGTTGGTGTGGCAGCCGTGGTGGCCAGGAAGGTCAAGGCTTCCAACGACGAGCGCGCCCTGTGGCACGAGGCGACCACCGCGCCCGACCTGCGCTGATCTCGCTGGCACTGCCGGCACCGGCGGCGTCGTCCGCCCCGGGGGCCCTAGCTCAACTGGCAGAGCACTGCCTTTGCAAGGCAGGGGTTAGGGGTTCGAGTCCCCTGGGCTCCACCAGCACTTTCCTTGGTTGATCTCGACCCCGAGTACAGCCATTCGTACAGCCAAGCGGTCACGCTGATTCGCGACGCGGATCGCGGCATGCCCCTACGCTGGCGCCGCGAGGTTCCGGGCACCTGATCGGATCGGGCCTCTACAGTCGGGCGCGGCCCGGATCCTTCGACCAGGATCGACGGCGAAGGGAGGCCTCGTGATCGCGGCACTCAACCGGCTCGTCGACCTGGTCGAGGAGCATCTCACCGAGGAGTTCGACGTCAGCGGACCGGCCAGGGCGCTCGGCACGACCGAGTACCACCTGCGCCGGATGTTCTCGTCGTTGGCCGGTATGCCCTTGTCGGAGTACGTACGCCGCCGCCGCATGACCGTCGCCGCCGCCGACGTCGTGCGGGGTGAGGACGATCTGCTGAGCATCGCAGTCCGGCACGGGTACGGCTCGACGGAGGCGTTCGGACGTGCGTTCCGGGCGGTCCACGGCGCCAACCCCGGTGACGTTCGCCGCGACGGAGGTCCCCTTCGCACGCAACCGCAGGTCAGGTTCCGCCTGACCGTCGAAGGGAGCATCCCCATGGACACCCGCATCGTGGACCGCCCCGCGTTCCGGCTCGTCGGACACGCGGCCCGGGTCCCACTCATCCATCAGGGCGTCAACCCGCACATCCAGCAGCACATCACCGCGCTCCCGCCGCAGGAGCATCCCCGGCTGAAGGCCCTCAGCGACACCGACCCGGCTGGGCTGCTCCAGGTCTGCGACGACCTCGATCCCGACGGCCCCGACGGCAGCGAGCTGACCTACCTGCACGGGGTCGCGGTGTCCCGGGACACGCCGGTCCCCGAGGATCTCGACGCGATCGAGGTGCCGGCCGGCAGGTGGGCGGTCTTCCGCACCGCCGGGCCCCATCCGCAGGCACTGCAGGACACCTGGGCCGCAACCGCGACCGAGTGGTTTCCCTCCAACCCGTGGCGTCTGCGGCCGGGTCCCTCGATGGTGGCGATCCTGGAGCGTGCGGACGACTTCAGCACCGCGACCTGCGAGCTGTGGCTCCCCGTCGAGCCGACGTGACGGACCTGCGGGGCTGCGGGGCACGGTCCGGTCGGGGTCATCCCGGGCCCCGCAGCACCACCTGATGCTTGCGGCAGCATCAGCGGTCAGTGCAGGAAGGTGAAGAGCGTTCCCGTGGCGTCCAGAGGCCGCGGTGTGCCCTGGAACCGGTGGACGCCGACGGAGAACCGCACGTCGGCCGGAGCGTGGAACGCCTCCTCCACGAAGGCGGCGTCGCGGAACCACCCCCGTACGGCCGGCGTGAGGTCCGGGGTGCGCCGCGCCCGGGTCCAGATCACGGTGGCGCCCGCCGCGCAGAACTGGGGCAGGGCGGCGACCGTCCGCCGCACGTCGGCGTCCGGGATGTTGCCGAAGACTCCGACCATGAGCACCAGGTCGGCCGGAACCGTACCGGCGTAGGAGGAGGGCTGGCCCGCGTCCGCCTGCCTGATCACGAGGTGGGAGAGTCCGGCGCGCTCGGCGGCGGCCCGTGCGGCGGCCACGTTGCCGGCGTCGTACTCGAGCAGGGTCGCGTGCACGCGCGGGGAGTCGGGCCGTGCGGCGAGGACGCCGATGAGGTCGTGGCCCTGCCCCGCGCAGGCGCTGACCACCGTGAGCCGTTCCTCGGAGCGCTCGTCGAGCCACGAGGCGATGTGCTGCTGCACCAGCCGCAGCCGACGTGACAGCGGGGAGTCCGCGTCGGCGTACGGCTCGTGCCACGCCTGCCAGTCGGTACCGCCGGTCACGGGCGGGCGTGCTCCCGCAGCAGCGCGAGGAGCCCGTGGCCGTCCTCGATCCGCGCGTCCGGTTCGACCCCCGGGAGCGCCGGTTCCCGGTCGGTGCGGGGCGAGCGCATGAGGATCGCGGCGCCCGTGCCGGCGCGACGGGCGCAGACGACGTCGCGGTGCACGGTGTCGCCGACGAACCAGCAGTCGCCGATCGGCACCGCGACGGCGCGGGCCGCCAGCAGCGCCAGTTCCGGGTTCGGCTTCCGGGGCCCGGCCTCGTCGCTGTAGAACTCGGCCCCGAACAGCCCGGAGAGCCCCGCGGCGGCCAGGAAGTCCCGGTGGGCGGCCCCGCAGAGCGTGTTGCTGACGACCGCCATCGGCAGGCCGGCGTCGGCGGCGTGCCGCAGGGCCTCGCCGATGCCGGGACGCACCGCCCACTCCCGGCGCCAGGTCCAGGCGTACGCCAGCGGGGTCGCCTCCCGCTCGACGGCGGCGCGGGCCTCCTGCGGCCAGGACCGGGTCACGAAGTCGGCCCACACCTGGGCGTGCGGCAGCTCGACCGGGTCGCCCGTCCTGCCCACGTCGTCGCGCCACAGCGCGTATGCCCGCGCGCCCTCGCCCAGGTCACGGGCGATCTGCTCGTCCGGCACGGCGCCGCCGACGAGTTCGGCGAGGCGCCGCACCAGACCCGGCGGGGCCGGCGGTTGGGGCGGCGCGTCGGCCAGGACGCCGCCGAAGTCCAGCAGGAGGGCCCGAGGGGTACGAAGCATGCCCGTCATCCTCGCGCACCAGGACAGGCGTCACCACAGTCGATACACGGTCGCCTTGCCGCCCGTCACCAGGCTGGCCGGCGGTACGTCCTCGGCCACGACCGCGCCAGCGGCGACCACGGCGTCCCGGCCGATGCTGACGCCGGGGAGGATGGTGGCACCGGCGCCGATCCACACGTTCTCCGCCACGTCGATGGGCCCTCCGCTCAGCCAGCCCCGTCGCTCCTCCGGATCGACCGGGTGGCCGACGGTGATGAAGGTGGCCTTCGGCCCGACCATCACTCCCTGACCGAGCCGGATGCCGGCGTAGTCCAGGAACGTGCAGTTCTGGTTGACGAACACGCGTTCCGCGAGGTCCAGGCGGAGGCCGTGGTCGGTGTAGAAGGGTGGATAGATCGTGACTCGCTTCGGCAGCGGCCTGCCGAGGATCTGTGCGAACAGCTTCGCCTTGCCCGCCTCGTCCTCGAAGGGCAGGACGTTCAGGCGGGAGGTGAGCTCGGTGACCCGCAGGACCCGCTCGGCCATGGCCTGGAACTCGGGGCTGTGGATGCGCATCAGACGGTCGCTGGACACGCCACGATCCTTCCTGTCGGCTCACGCGCGGGCGCGGCCGGCGCAGGGCACCGCGGTTCCGTACGGCCGCCCACGAGCCGCCCGCCCCGGCAGGTTAGCGTCGGAGGCGTGACCACCGGATCCCCACGCGTGCTCCCGGCCGACAGCGGCATCGCCGAGGCGGCCTCCGTCCTGCGTACCGGCGGGTTGGTGGCCTTTCCCACCGAGACCGTCTACGGGCTCGGCGCGAACGCGTTGGACGCCCGGGCCGCCGCCCGGATCTTCGAGGCGAAGGCGAGGCCCAGCTTCGATCCGCTGATCACGCACCTCGCGGACGCGGCCGAGCTGGAGAAGCTGGTCGGGGCGGTGCCGGCGGCGGTGGCGGCGTTGGCCGGGCGCTTCTGGCCCGGGCCGCTCACGCTGATCGTGGACCGGCCGGCGGCGATCCCGCCGATCGTCACCTCCGGGCTGGCGACGATGGCGGTCCGCGTGCCGGACAACGCGTACGCGCGGGAGCTCATCGCCGAGGCAGGGGTGCCGGTGGCGGCGCCGAGCGCGAACCGGTTCGGCCAGCTCAGCCCGACGCGGGCGGAGCACGTGGTGCGGGGGCTGGGTGCCGCCGTGGACGTGGTGCTCGACGGTGGGCCGACGCGGTGCGGCATCGAGTCGACAATCGTGGACGCCCGGGGCGGGCGGCCGGTGGTGCTGCGCCTCGGCGCGCTGCCGGTCGAGGCGCTGGAGGAGGCGGCCGGCCCGGTGACCGTACGCCCGGGCAGCTCCGGGCAGCCCGTCGCGCCCGGCACGCTGGCGGCGCACTACGCCCCGCGTACGCCGCTGCGGTTGGCCTCTGGCGGCGAGCCGGCGGCGGCCGACGGGGTCCGGCGCGGTTTCCTGGCCTTCCGGGACCGGCCGGCGGGCGACTGGGCGGCCGTGGAGGTGCTCTCCGCCGCCGGCGACCTGACCGAGGCCGCCGCGCGGCTGTTCGACGCGCTGCACGAGCTGGACGCCGCCGGGGTCGGCGAGATCCTGGTCGAGCCGGTGCCCGAGGTGGGCGTCGGCCGTGCGGTCAACGACCGGCTGCGCCGCGCCGCCGCCACCTGGCACCCGACGGCCTGAGGCGGGCGCGGGCGACCGGGTCGGGCGGCGCGGACGGCTGTCGGGGCCGGCGGTTCCTTCCGGGTGCATGGGCCGGGAGGACGGGGGTAGGAGGAACGGCAACGATCCCCCTGGAAGTGAGGTGTCAGTCAATGCCGACCGCACGCGAGATCATGACGAACGACGTGACCTGCATCCGTGAGCAGGACGACCTCAAGACGGCCGCCAAGCAGATGGCCCAGCTGGGCGTCGGCTCGCTGCCGATCTGCGGGGACGACAACCGGCTCAAGGGAATGCTGACCGACCGCGACATCGTGGTGAAGGTCCTCGCCGAGGGCCGCGACCCGGGCCGCGTCACCGCCGGTGAACTCGCCCAGGGCGAGGCGGTGACGATCGGCGCCGACGACGACGCGGCGGAGATCCTGCGGACCATGAGCCAGCACAAGGTACGCCGGCTGCCGGTGATCGACGGGCACGAGCTCGTCGGCATCGTGGCAGTCGCCGACGTGGCCCGCTCCCTGCCCGAGCGCCCGGTGGGCGACCTCATCGAGGCCATCTCCGAGCGCGCCTGACCACGCGTCACGACCGATCGCCGCCCTCCGGCCCGGCCGGGAGGCGGCGATCGGCGTACGCGGTGCACCGGCGGGATCGGGCGGGAGGTCGGCGCTCAGTCCAACGGGGTCAGCGGGACGGTCTCGCCGCGGGCGATGGTGCGGACGGTTCCGGCGAGGCCGCGCCGCCGGGCCTCCGCCACGAAGTGGCCCAGCGGCGAGCGGAACACCGGGTAGTCGTCGTAGTGGATCGGCACGGTGAGCTTCGGCCGGACCAGCTCGACCAGGTCGGCGCCCTGCCGCGCGTCCATGGTGAGCAGGATGCCGGCGATCCGGGTGCCGCCGAGGTGGATCAGCATCGCGTCGATGTCCGGGTACCGCTCGGGGATGTCGGCCAGCATCGGCCGGTTGAGCGTATCGCCGGTGACGTAGAGGCGGAACCGGCGGCTGCCGTCGCGTTCCAGGTCGATCATCGTGCCCATCACGTCGGGCATCAGGAGGTCCAGCGCACCCGGCCCGTGCCTTCCCGGCAACGAGGTCAGCCGCAGTGTCTCGCCGTCGCGGCGCAGCTCCCTGGAGTTCCAGGTGGGCAGCCCCTCGGCGGCCCGGAAGCCCCAGCGGCGCAGCTTCCGCTCGGCGGCGGGAGTGGTGACGATGGGCAGCTCCCGGTCGAGTTCCCGGCGGGCCACGCGGTCGAAGTGGTCGCCGTGCAGGTGGGAGAGGACGACCGCGTCCAGCGACGGCAGTTGGGCGATCCGCAGCGCGGGGTCGGTGCGCCGCCGCGACCAGAGCCCCTTGCCCAGGTACGCGCGTTGGCCCCGGTGCAGGAAGTTCGGGTCGGTGAGCAGGGTGAACCCGCCGATCCGCAGCACCGTGGTGGCGGTGCCGATGAACGTGACCTCGGGCTGCGTCGTCGACATGTGCACCTCCACCGGTAGCCCTACCCGTGATCGGCGGGCTCATTCCGGCCGGCGTCACGGCGTGCTGGGCGACTGCGGACGCCGGGCCCGGTCACGCCGGCTCGTCGTCCGCGCCGGAACCGGAGCCGGGCAGGCGCTCCACCAGGCGGGTGAGCGCGCCGTTGGCGAAGGTGGCGCCGAGCGCGGAGCCCGTCGCGATGGTCCAGCCGACCGGGCCGAGCGGTGTGCAGCCGAAGAAGTGGCTGACCCCCGGCGTCTGGACGACCACCACCAGCGCCCCGAGCGACGCGGCGGTGGAGGCCAGTACGGCCGGGCTGGTGCCGCCGGCCAGCACCGTCTGCCCGAGCTGGGTGCCGACCAGCGAGACCAGTGCGACGGTGCCCGCCCGTCTGCGTCGCCCGGTGTAGCGGGCCAGCGTCCAGCCGGCGGTGGCGCCCAGCGTGGTGGCGGCGGCGCGCAGCCCGATCTCCCGGGTCATCGTCTCGCCCAGCGAGGTGTCGGGGCCCTCCCGGAGCAGGCCGTCGGCGTGGTCCGCGTCGGGTGGCCGGATCGCGATCGCCAACGCCGGAGCCAGGTCGGTGAGCAGGTTGACCAGGAGCAGTTGCCGGCCGGTGAGCGCCGAGCGGCCGGTCGCGGCGGCGGTCAGCACGCTGAACGCGATCTCGCCGAGGTTCCCGCCCACCAGGATGCTGAGCGCGTGGCGTACCGAGGACCACATCGCCCGGCCCTCGACCAGGGTGGCGATGATGGTCTCCAGCCGGTCGTCGGTGACCACCAGGTCGGCCGCCGCCCGGGCCGCCGGGGTGCCCCGCTGGCCGAGGGCGATGCCCACGTCGGCCAGCCGGATCGCCGCGGCGTCGTTGGCGCCGTCGCCGGTCATCGCCACCGTACGTCCGCACCGCTGCAACGCCTGGATGATCCGGACCTTGTGCGCCGGGGTGCACCGGGCCACCACGTCCGTGGCGGCGAGCCGCGCGCCGAGGGCCTCGTCGTCGAGCTGGTCGAGTTCCGTCGCGGTGACGACCCGCTGGTCCTCGTGGTCGCTGATGGTGGCCGCGATCGCCTCGGCGGTCGCCGGATGGTCACCGGTGATCATGATGGTGTGCACGCCGGCCTGGCGGATCCGGCGTACGGCGGGGGCGGCGCTCTCGCGTACCCCGTCGGCGAGGGCCAGGAAGCCGACGAAGGTCAGGTCGTGCACCTGTTCGTCGGTGACCTCGGGCGAGGAGACCCGGCACTCGGCCACGGCGAGGATGCGGTGTCCGGCTCCCGCCCGGTCGGCGAGCACGGCGTGCAGCCCGCCGCGGCCCTCGTCGTCGAGGGGCTCGTCGCGTCCCCCCGGCGTACGCCAGGCCGAGCACCGGGGCAGCACCGACTCCGGCGCCCCCTTCACGCTGAGCAGCAGCCGGTCCCCGGCCCGGCCGACGGTGGCGTGGTAACCGCGGGACGGCTCGAACGGCAGCCCACCCACCGGCTCCCATCCCTGGGCGCCGGTCTGCTCGGTCACCCCGGCAGCCTGCGCGCCGGACCGGACCGCCCGGTCGGTCTGCTGGGCCAGGTCGTGGGGGTCGTCGGCGCCCGGGGTGGCGCGCAGCGCGGCCGAGAGGGTGCGCAGCAGGCCGTCGTCGAGGCGGTCGACCGGTGCGTACCGGCCGTCGTCGCCGACCCCGGCGAGCATCAGCTGCCCCTCCGTCAGCGTGCCGGTCTTGTCGAAGCAGAGCACGTCCACCCGCCCGAGCGTCTCGATGGTGCGCGGGTTGCGGACCAGCGCACCGTGCTCCGCCAGCCGCCGCGCGGCGGCGAGCTGTGCGGCGCTGACCAGGAAGGGCAGCCCCTCCGGCACGGACGCGACGGCCAGGTTCGCGGCGGTCGCGGCGGTCTGGGCCAGGGGTACGCCCCGCAGCAGGCCCGCGCCGGCCACCGCCACCGCCGAGCCGGCGGCCAGCGGGATCGCCGCCCGGGTCAACCGGCCCAGCCGTGCCTCCACGCCGCTCGACGGCGGGGCCTGCCGGGCCATCGCCAGGCTCCGCCCCGCCTCGGTGCCCGCACCCGTCGCGACCACCACCGCCGTCCCGTGGCCGGCCGCGACGCTGGTGCCCTCGTAGAGCATCGACCGCCGGTCGGCGACGGCGGCGGCGACCACCGGCTGGTCGGTCTTGCCGACCGGCAGCGACTCGCCGGTGAGCGAGGACTCGTCCATCTCCAGCCCGGCCGACTCCAGCACCCGGCAGTCGGCCGGGACGGCGTCCCCCGATTCGAGGAGGACGACGTCCCCCGGCACCAGGTCCTCGGCCGGCAGGATCCGCTCCGCGCCGTCGCGGCGTACCCGGGCGGTCACCGCCGAGCGGGACAGCAGTTCGGCCAGCGACCGCTCGGTGTTGTGCTGGTGCACCGCCCCGAGCAGCGCCGACCCGCCGACCACGCCGCCGACGAGGGCGGCGTCGACGGGCGAGCCAAAGGTGGCCGAGAGCACCGCCCCTGCGGCCAGCACCGGGGTGAGCGGGTTGGCCAGCTCGTCGACGAAGGCGCGCAGCAGCCCCGTCGGCCCCGAGGGCCGGGCGTCCCGGTCGCCCCGGCGGCGCTCGGCCTCGTCGGTGGCGAGCCCGTCCGGGCCGGTGTCGAGCTGGTCGAGCACGGTCGAGGACGGCATCAGGTGCCACGCGGTGATGGCCGGCGGCGGGGAGTCCGCCGGGGCGGTCAGCCGGTGCGCCCGCAGGACGCCGTGGGCGAAGGCCAGCGCCGCCGCCCCGTTCACGGCCACGAGGGCGCGTCCGGGCAGCCGCTCGCGGGGGGCGGTGAGCGCCCCCAGCGCGCCGAGGCCGGTGCCGGCCATGGCCAGCCCGATGTTCTGCCGGGCCATCCGGCGGGCCACCCCGGCCGCCTCGACCACCAGCGCCGCGACCCGCAGGTCGGCGCCGACCAGCAGGTGCGCGCCCCAGGGCGGCAGGTCCTCGGGGGCGGCGATCCCCAGCCCGCAGTCGGCGGCGCTGAGCACGGCCCGGTCACCGGAGACCACCATCACCGTCGCCCCGTCGCGTTGCAGTTCCCGTACGGACTCGACCAGCCGGTCGCGGCCGGGCAGGTGGGCGTCGGCGAAGTCGTACCGCCGCTCGTCGTCGCCGGCCACGACCAGCCGCAGGCCGGCCTGGCGGGCGGCGGCCGGCAGCGCGTCGACGCCCGGCGCCGGCTCCGGCTCGACCCGCAGTACGGCGACGAGGGTGTCGCCGTCGGCCAGGCCGAGCACGGGGGCGTCCGCGTCGCGCAGGCGCCGGCTGTCGTCGGTGTCACCCGGGTCCTCGGCGTCCAGCGCGTCCAGCGGCCCGAGCCGCCAGCCGTCGGCGTGCCGCAGCTCCCGGGGCGCGGCGGGGTCGAAGAGGGCGAACGCGCGCGCCGCCACCCGCCCGGTGTCCGCACCGGCCAGTGGCGCCAGGTCCGCCAGCACACCCCGGTCGGAGCCGAGCACGGCGGCGTCCAGCAGCAGGGTGTCGATCCGGTCGAGTTCGCGCAGCACGCTGCGGTCCATCGCGATCACCCCACGCCGGGCGAGGATCAGGCCGAGCTGCGCGGCATAACCCTCGCGTCCGCTGCCAGGAGCCTTGGGCAGCGTGGAGAGGCCCAGCGCGGCGGCCCGCTTCCCACCCACGACCGGCGTCGCGGCGGCAGCCGCCACGGCGCCCGCGTCGAGCGTCCGGGACACGTACCTCTCGACGGGGCCGTCCGGCTTCGGCCGGAGGCGCTCGATCTTCGGCACGGAGGCAGCGGCCCGCTCCGGATGGCCGGTCAGCCGAGGCTCGGCCTGTTCCCACGCGCGGAGCTGCGCGCGCGCCTCGCCCCACTGCACCACCCGGTGCGCGCTGTCGAGCACGAGCCCGGTCCAGCTACCCGTGAGGCCCTGCACCACCGCCTCGGCGAGCGGGAACAGCAGCTCGGCCCGGGGGTCGGCGCGCAGCCCCCGGTCCGCCAGCGCGTGCAGCCTCGGGTGCAGGTCGACCGCGCCGAGCAGCCCGGCGACCTCCCCGGGCACCGGCGTGAACGGCAGGATCCGGGTGGCGGCGGAGAGGGTCAGGCCCAGGGCGTCGGAGGCCAGCGCGCCGAGGGTGCGCGGCGTGCGCGGCCCCTCCTCGGGCGGGTGCGGCGGCGGGATCTCCGGGTCCGGCTCGTGCGGACAGGTGCGTTCGGTGCGGGCGACGGTCGCGATGAGGTCCCGCAGGGCGGGCTCCGGCGTACCGACGGCGACGACCACCCGGCCGGACGGGGCGTTGACCCGCGCCCACTCGACGCCGGGCATCCGCTCCAGCGCCGCCTCGACCTGACGTGCGAGTACGTCGCCGCCGTCCTGGCAGACCCCGATCACCTCGATGTGGTGCCGGCCGGGGCGGGACCAGACCCGACGCCGGCTCAGCCCGGCCGCCCGCGCCAGCCGGGCCGCGACGGCACCGACGTTCCGGGACGCCTCGCCGACGACCGGCGGCACCGTCACCGGCGGAAGGAGCCGGCCGGCGGTGCGGACCAGTGAGATCATCGAGGCGTACGACCGGACAGGCGCCGGTCAGGCCCCTCGCTGCCGCTGCTCCCGCCGTACGCCATCTCGCCTCCCACGCCCGAAGCTCCGGCGGCCTGGCTTCCCGGCTGATCGTCCGTTATGCGCTCCGAGCAGTGGAAGTTCCCCGGACGGGTCGGAGAGAGTCGGGTCACCCTTGACCTCAAGCCGGGTTGAGGTCCGAGGCTGGTCGCATGCTGATCGAACTGCTCCGCCGCGAGACGGGTCCGTCGGACCCACGGGCCCGCCTCGGCCACCGACCGTTGTGGCTGCCGGGCGCGGCGGGCCGGAGGTGACCGGAACGGCGACGCACGCCGCCCCGGTCGCCGACGAGGCCGGGCTCTTCGCACCCCGGCTGCGCGCGATGACGGTGGGCAGCGTCGCGCTGATCTCGCTGCTCGCCTTCGAGGCGCTGGCGGTGGGCACCGCCATGCCGACCGTCGCCCGCAACCTCGACGGGCTGGCCCTCTACGGGATCGCCTTCGGGGGTCCGTTCGCCGCCGGCGTGCTCGCCATGGTCGCCTCCGGCATCTGGTGCGACTCGCGGGGCCCCCGGGCGCCGATGTGGTACGGGCTCGGCTGGTTCGTGCTGGGGCTGGTGCTCGCCGGTGGCGCCACCACCATGGGCGTCCTGGTCGCCGGCCGGATCGTGCAGGGCCTCGGCTCCGGCCTGCTCTCGGTGGCGCTCTACGTGATCGTCGGGCAGGCGTACCCGGAGGCGCTGCACCGGCGGATCTTCGCGGCGTTCGCCGCCGCGTGGGTCGTACCGTCGCTGGTCGGGCCGGCGCTGGCCGGCCTGATCGTGGAACACCTCGGGTGGCGCTGGGTCTTCCTGGCGGTGCCGGTGGTGGCGGTGCCGGCGGTACTGCTGATCCACCCCGGCCTGCGGGCGATCGGCGTGCCCCCGGTGACCCGGTTGCCGTCGGGCGCGGCGGCCCGGATCGGCTGGGCCTGCGGGGCGGGGGTGAGCGCCGCACTGTTGCACATCGGGGGGCAGCAGCGCGGCGCTGCCGCCGTCGGGCTGGTGGCCCTGGCGCTGCTGGGGCTGCTGGTCTGCGCGCCCCGGCTGCTGCCGGCCGGGTTCCTGCGCGCCGGCCGGGGCCTGCCCACGGTGATCGGGCTACGCGGTCTCGCCTCGGCCGCGTTCGTGGGCGCGGAGGTGGTGATCCCGCTGATGCTCTCCCGGGAGCGCGGGCTGTCGCCGACCGCCGCCGGCCTGGTCCTGACCACGGGCGCGCTCGCCTGGTCGGCGGGTTCCTGGTTGCAGGGGCGGATGCCGCCGCCGCGCTCCCGGGCCACCCTGCCGAGGGCGGGGCTGACCTGCATCGCCGCCGGTACGGCCGTGGTCACGCTCGCCGTCGCGCCGGCGGTGCCGGTCTGGGTCGGCGTGCTGGGCTGGGCCGGCGCGGGTCTCGGCATGGGGCTGCTCTACCCCTCGTTGTCGGTGCTCACGCTGGAGCTGTCCGCCCCCGGCGAGCAGGGCCGCAACAGCTCCTCGCTGCAACTGGGCGACTCGCTCTTCGCGGCGACCGTGCTGGCGCTCACCGGCGCGGTGCTCGCGGCCGGTGCAGCCCCGGGACCGGCCAGTTACGCCGGCACGCTCGCGGTGGCCTCCGGGCTGGCCCTGCTGGGTGTCGTGCTCGCCGGCCGGGTGGTGCCCGGCGCGTCCGGGATCCGCGCCGGCTGACCGCCCGCCGGGTGCCCGACCCCGGCACGGCCGGCGGCAATGTGCCGATCCGGTCCGGTGGCGGCCGTCGGCCCGGGAGGATGGGCGGGCGATGAACTTCCTGACCATCCTGCCGATGGCCGTGGTGATGATCGCCGGGACGCAGCTGGTCGCGGCGGTCTTCCTCGCCTCGGCGGACCGGCCGCGTGCCGCGTCGCTGGGCTACCTGGGTGGGGCGGGGATCGTGGTGGCGGGCGGGGTGACGGCGAGTTGGCTGCTCACCCGGGCCGTGAAGGTCGACGTCGGTGCCGGGCTCGGACAGCGCGCGGTGCAGAGCCGGATCGACGTGGCCGTGCTGGCGTTGCTGCTCGTCCTGGCGGTGGTGGTGTTTCTGCGCCGGCACACCGCCGGCCCGCCGAAGTGGATGGGCAACCTCCAGCGGGCGAGCCCAACGTACGCGCTGCGGCTCGGCGTCCTGCTCTTCCTGGCCATGCCGACGGACGACCTCACCATGCTCACCGTCGGGGCGAGCGCCGCCCGGCACGACCTGTCCTGGTGGCACCTGCTGCCGTTCGTCCTGCTCACGCTGGCGCTGCTGGCCCTGCCGCTGCTGGCGTTGCTGCTGCTCGGCCGCCGGGCCGAGACGGTGCTGCCCCGGATCCGGGACTGGGCCGGGCGGCACTCCTGGGTGGTCAGCGAGATCGTCATCGGGTTCTTCGTCGTCCTGACGGCAGCGGAGCTGCTTCGGTGAGCCGTCGCGCAGCCGGTCACACGCGGGGGCCGGGCGCCGTCACCACCACTGACGCGCGGCGGGCGCGCGACGGCCGGAGAGGGAGGGAACCATGCGGGTGCTGGTCACCGGGGCGGGCGGTCGGCTCGGGCGGGTGGTGCTGCCCCGGCTGCACGCCGAGGGGTGGGACGTGCGGGCGACGAGCCGGCGGGCGCGTACCGGCTCGTGGGTGGTCGCCGACCTGGCCACCGGGGAGGGGGTGGTCGAGGCGGTGGCCGGCGTGGACGCCGTACTGCACCTGGCCTCGGCACCGAACCGGGGGCGGCAGACCCACCGGGTCGACGTGCTCGGCACCCGCCGGCTGGTCGTCGCCGCCGGCCGGGCGGGCGTACGGCACCTGGTCTACGTCTCGATCGTCGGGGTGGACCGGGTGCCGATCCCCTACTACCGGCACAAGCGCGCCGCCGAGCAGGTCGTGGCGGCCGGCACGGTGCCGTGGACGGTGCTGCGGGCGACCCAGTTCCCGGAGTTCCTCGACGGGATGCTGCGTGGGGCGAGCCGCCTCGGTCCCGTGATCGGCGACCCGGCCGTACTCGCCCAGCCGGTGGATCCCGGCGAGGTCGCGGACCGCCTCGTCCAGCGGCTCACCGCCGGCCCGCTGCGCGGCATCGAGGAGTACGGCGGCCCGGAGGTGCTCCGCTTCGACGACGCGGCCCGCGCGTGGACGGCCGCGCGGCGGTCCCGCCGGCCGCTGCTCCCGGTCCGGATACCCGGTGGGATCGGCCGCGCCCTGCGCTCGGGCGGCCTGGTCACCGAAGCGACCCCGACGGGCGTCCGGACCTGGGCCGACCACCTCGCCGACACGTACGGGGGAACGGGCGCAAGATGAACGGCCTGCGCGTTCACGTCCGGCCTACCGTGACGCCATGTTCGCCATGGTCGCCACCGTCATTCTGTACGTCGCCGGTTTCGTCTTCCTCTACGGCGTGATCCGGCTCGCCATCCGCCACGCCCTGGAGGAGATGGAGGTGCGCCGGGTCCAGGCCGAGCGGGCGGAGGAACTGGCCTCCGTCCGGGACCGCGCGCTGCTCCGCGACAACGGCTTCCTCACCGGCAACTGACCGGCCCCGTCCCGGTCGGCCCGGGACGGGGCCGGTGCTCCGGGTGACTAGAAGTCGGCGGCCACGGCCAGGTTGAACTTGTCGACGGCGGCCTTCTTCTCCTCCGGGAGCGCCTCGACGTCGATCCGGTCGGTCTCGCCTCTCCCGTCGTGGGTGTCGACGCCCTTGAGGAGGTGGTCGACGATGGAGTTCGCCTCGTCGGTCGTGAAGCCTGCGTCGGTCAGGATGTGCAGCGGAAGTTCACTCATGCCGATCGCCGGTACCCGGCATCACCCGCTCCCACACGCCGTCGGGACCCGTCTCCGGATCGATAGGGGTGACCCCCTGTCGACGACGGTTCCGCTCGCTGGTCAGGTGGTGGGGCGCCGGGCCCGGGCGGGTGCGAGGATCGCAGGCGTGATGGGGACGCTGAAGACCGAACCTGCCCGCAGCCGGCTCGACCTGCTCGCTCCGCCGGTCGCCGCCGCCGTCGGGCAGTGGCCCGCCGAGGCGCCGGTGGACGTCGACGACGTGCTGGTGGCGCCGATCGACGCCGAGCTGGCCGACACCGCCGCCTTCTGCGCCGCGTACGAGGTGGGGCTGGACGAGTCGGCCAACTGCGTGGTGGTGGCCGGCAAGCGTGAGGGGGTCGTGCGCTACGCGGCCTGCGTCGTGCTCGCCACCACCCGCGTCGACGTCAACGGGGTGGCCCGCCGCGCGCTCGACGTGCGGAAGGCGAGCTTCGCGCCGATGGCCGAGGCGGTGGAGCTGACCGGCATGGAGTACGGCGGCATCACCCCGATCGGCCTGCCGGAGCAGTGGCCGATCCTGGTCGACGCGCGGGTGATCGCCGCCCCGCACGTGATCATCGGGTCGGGCGTACGGCACAGCAAGATCGCGCTGCCCGGGCCGGCGCTCGGCGCGCTGCCCGGCGCGCGCGTGGTGGAAGGGCTGGCCAGGCCGGCCTGAACGGTGACGGGCGTCGATGCCGTTGCACGTGAAACATCACACACGTCGATGTCCGTCGTCGGAGGTCGACCCACCCGTCGCCGTGGACTGCTCAGTCGGCTTCGGCCTCGCGGCGGTCCACCTCGGCCAGGGCGGCGAGCAGCGTCTCCGGCTCCTGCGCGCCGGTGACCGCGTACCTGCCGGCCAGCACGAAGGTGGGCACGCTGGTCACCCCGATCTGCCGGGCGGTGGCCAGCTCGTCGGAGAGTTCCGCCACCCGCTCGCCGGAGTCGAGGAACCGGCGCGCCTCGGCCGCGTCCAGGCCCACCTCGGCGGCGAGCGCGGCGAGCGCGTCACGGGAGCCGACGTCGACGCCGTCGGTGAAGTGGGCGCGGTAGAGCGCGTCGACCGTCTCGGCGGCGCGTCCCCGGTCGGCGGCCCAGGCGACCAGGCGGTGCGCGTCGAAGGTGTTCGCCGCGACCGCACGGTCGAAGTCGAGCTTCAGGCCGACCTGGGCCGCCACCTCCGTCACCTGACCGAACATCTGCCGGACGCGGTCCGGCCCGCCGAACTTCGCGGCCATCGCGTCGACAAGCGGACGCGGCTCCGGCACCGGCGACGGGTCGAGCTGGAACGGCCGGTAGCGGACGGTCACCTCGCCGTCGTACGACTCCAGGGCCTGCTCCAGCCGACGCTTGCCGATGTAGCACCAGGGGCACACGACGTCGGCGTAGATCTCGATCTCCATGTCGGGTGACAACCCTCCGTCTAGCTGGTCTGTTCCCGGACCTGCCGCTTGAGCCGGGCCAGGATGGCAGTGCCGCCGCGCACCCGCAGCGGGCTGATCGCCTGGGCCAGTCCCATCCGCTGATAGAGGTCGTCGGGCACGGCGAGCACCTCGTCCGCGCTCGCCCCGGCCAGCCCCTCGGCGAGGATGCCGGCGAAGGCGCGCGTGGTGGGTGCCTCCGGCGGGCAGTCGAACAGCGTCTCCACCGTCTTCTCCGGCGTTACCCGGGCACGCAGGAAGAACGCCGTCTGGCACTCCGGCACCTGCTCCATGCCCTCCCGGTCGGCGGCGCCGGCGGGCAGCGGCGGGATGACGTCGGCGTACTCCAGTAGCATCTCCAGCACCACGTCGCGGGGCGCGGCGGCGAACTCGTCGACGATCTCGGAAAGCCTGGCCGGCATGGATGACATGCCTCCGAGGCTACCGCCGAAGGAAGGGACCCTTCCCGTACCGCAGGCGTTGGTAAGGGGCCCTTCCTCACACCTCAGACGGTCGGTGCCTGCTCGCTGATGTCGCTCAGCGCCGAGTGGGGGTCGAGCTGCATCGCGAGGTCGCCGAGGGAGACGATGCCGACCAGCTTGCGCTCGCTGTCGCAGACCAGCACCCGCCGGATGCCCCGCTCCCGCATCAGGGCGGCCGCCTCGGCCGCGGTCGAGTGCTGCTCGATCATCACCACCTCGCGGGTGACGATCGAGCCGATCGTGGTGGTGGCCGGGTCGCTGCACTCGGCCACCGCCCGTACGACGATGTCCCGGTCGGTGAGCATGCCGGCGAGGGTGGCGCCGTCGGTGACGACCACGTCGCCGATGTCCGCCTCCTTCATCACCCTGGCAGCCTCGTCCAGGGTGGTCTCGGCCGGCAGGTAGATGACCTGCTTCGTCATCACGTCGCTGACCCGGTAACCGGTCATGAGAGCCTCCAGAACGCATTCAGTCGATCGGACTGCGGTACCCCGTGACACGTTCGCTACACCACGTTCCCGCGCTCCCGGTGTACCCGTTCGACCAGCCGGTCCGCCACCCCGTCGACCGGCAGCTCGACGCGCTCGCCGGACGCCCGGTCGCGCAGTTCCACGTACCCCTCGGCGAGACGGCGGCCGACCACGACGGCGCGCGGGATGCCGATCAGCTCGGCGTCGGTGAACTTCACCCCGGCGGAGACGTGCGTCCGGTCGTCGACGAGCACCCGCAGACCGGCGGCGGCGAGCCGCCCGCCGAGCTCCAGCGCCGCGTCGAGCTGCGGCCCCTTCCCGGCAGCCACCAGATGTACGTCGCACGGCGCGATCGCCGCCGGCCAGACGAGCCCCCGCTCGTCGTGGTGCTGTTCGGCGATCGCCGCGACCGCGCGGGACACCCCGATCCCGTAGCAGCCCATGGTCGGCCGGACGGGCTTGCCGGCGGAACCGAGCACGTCGACGGCGAAGGCGTCGGTGTAGCGGCGACCGAGCTGGAAGATGTGCCCGATCTCGATGCCCCGCCGCATGGTCAGCTCGCCGGTGCCGCAGGCCGGGCAGGGGTCGCCGGGGCGCACCTCGGCGGCCTCGACCGTGCCGTCCGGCACGAAGTCCCGGCCGCAGACCACTCCCGTCGCGTGCCGGCCCGGCTCGTTCGCGCCGGTCAGCCACGCGCTGCCCGGCCCCACCCGGGGATCGGCCAGGTAGCGGATGCCCAGCTTCGCCAGGACCTGCGGGCCGAGGTAGCCCCGGACCAGCTCGGGGTGGGCGTCCCAGCCGTCGAAGACGTCCACCGTGGCCGGGGCGACCGCCGCGCCGAGCCGCTTCAGGTCGACCTCGCGGTCGCCGGGCAGCCCGACCACCAGCAGCTCGGCCTCCTTTGCGCCGGGGCGGCGCAGGGCGAGCACCACGTTCTTCAGGGTGTCGGCGGCGGTCCAGTCGTCCCGGCCGCCCAGGCGTCGGGCGTTGGCCAGCTCGACCAGGCTGGCGATGGTCGGGGTCTCGGGGGTGTCGTGCACCTCGGCGGGCGGCTGGGCGTCCGGGTCGCCGGCCGGCGGCGCGGGCGTGGTCACCGCCTCCGTGTTGGCCGCGTAGTCGCAGGCGGTGCAGCCGACGAAGGTGTCCTCGCCGACGGGCGTCGCCGCCAGGAACTCCTCCGACGCCGACCCGCCCATCGCCCCGGAGGTGGCGCGCACGATGGTGTGTTCCAGCCCGAGCCGGTCGAAGATCCGCCGGTACGCGCCGCGGTGCCGCTCGTACGCCGCCGCGAGGCCCGCGTCGTCGAGGTCGAACGAGTAGGCGTCCTTCATCAGGAACTCGCGCCCGCGCAGCAGTCCGGCGCGCGGCCGGGCCTCGTCCCGGAACTTCGTCTGGATCTGGAAGAGCGTCACCGGGAAGTCCCGGTACGAGGTGAACAGGTCCTTGACCAGCAGCGCGGCCAGTTCCTCGTGGGTGGGCGCCAGCAGGTGCTCCGCGCCGCGCCGGTCGGCGAGGGTGAAGATGTCGTCGCCGTACTCCGTCCACCGGCCACTGGTCCGGTAGGGCTCGGCCGGCAGCAGCGCCGGGAAGTGCACCTCCTGGTCGCCGATCGCCGTCATCTCCTGCCGGACCACCTCGGTGACGCGGTCCAGCACCAGCTTGCCCAGCGGCAGCCAGGTGTAGCCGCCCGGCGCGGCGCGACGGATGTAGCCGGCGCGCAGCAGGAGCCGGTGGCTCGGCACCTCCGCGTCGGCCGGGTCCTCGCGCAGGGTCCGGAGCAGCAGGGTCGACATGCGTAGCAGCATTGGCGCAGCGTACGGGGGCCGGCGGCGGGACGACGATCCATTTCGGGTACGGCGGTCAGCCCGGTTCCGGGGCGGGTGGCGTCGCCGGTACGGGACCGAGCAGGCGGCGCGGGCCCTGACCGGTCTCGCCGAGGTGGTCGTCGGTGTTGCGCAGGAGGCAGCGGTCGATGGAGAGGCAGCCGCACCCGATGCAGTCGGTCAGGTCGTCGCGCAGGTGCTGGAGCTGGGCGATGCGCTGGTCGAGTTCGGCCTGCCAGGTGGTGGAGAGCGCGGCCCAGTCCTCCCGGGTCGGGGTACGCCCGTCCGGCAGGCCAGCCAGCGCCTCGGCGACGAGCCGGAGCGGGATGCCGACCCGTTGGGCGACCCGGATGAAGGACACCCGCCGGATCACGTCGCGGGGGTAGCGGCGCTGCCCACCGCTGGTGCGTCGACTGTGGATCAGCCCCTTGGCCTCGTAGAAGTGCAGGGCGGTGACGGCGACGCCGGTGCGGGCAGCGACCTGGCCGACGGTCAGTTCGGTGTGCTGGGGCGGGAGGCTCGCCATGTCGGCATGCTAGCGGCTTGACCTCGACCATGGTCGAGGTTGAAGACTCGCGTCATGGAGCCGATACGGATCGGAATCGTCGTCGGGTCGACGCGGCCCGGACGACGGGGCAGGGCGGTGGCCGAGTGGGTGCACCACGTCGCCCGCGAGCGGCACCCGGCCGTCGCGTTCGAGCTGCTCGACCTCGTCGACTTCGACCTGCCCCTGCTGGACGAGCCGGTCCCGGCGGCGTTCGGCGACTACCGCCGCCCGCACACCCGGGCCTGGGCCGCCGCCGTCGAGCCGTGCGACGGGTTCGTCTTCGTCACCCCGGAGTACAACCACTCCACCTCGGCCGCCTGCAAGAACGCGATCGACTACCTGTGTGCCGAGTGGCAGCACAAGGCGGCCGGCTTCGTCGGGTACGGCGTGACCGGGGGCTGGCGGGCCGTCGAGGCGCTGCGCCTGGTGCTGGCGGAGGTCCGGGTCGCCGGAGTGCGTACCGCCGTCGGGCTTTCCCTGCCCACCGACTTCAGCGGGGAGCGCCTGACCCCCGCCGCCCACCAGGAACGCAGCCTGGACGCGATGCTCGACGAGCTGCTCACCTGGGCGGCGGCCCTGGCCCCGGTCCGCCGCCCGGCGGCGGCCCCGGCCCCGGCGGTGAGGGAGAATCCGGCCCCACCGCCGGCGGCCGACGCCGGCCGGTCGGGGGCGGAACGGGCGGCCCGCCCGTGACCGGCATCGCCGCGGCTCCCGCCGCCACCGCCCCCGTCGCCGGTCGTCGGGCGGCGACGGCCGTCCTTCTCGCCGGCTCCCTGCTGACCGTGCTCGCGGGCGCGGTGCTGACCCCGGTGGTCGAGCTGATCCGCGGCGAACTGCGGCTCACCGGCACCGCCGCCGGGCTCGTCCTCACGGCCCACGGACTCTCCCTTGCCCTCGCCGGCCCGCTGGTCGGCCGCGCCATCGACCGGTGGGGGGTGCGCACGCCCCTGGCCCTCGGGCTGATCCTGTACGGCCTTGCCGGCGGCGCCGGTCTGGTCACCGACAGCTACCCCCTGCTGATCGCCACCCGCCTGCTCTTCGGCGTCGGCGCGGCGCTCGTCTTCGCGGGGACCACGCTCGGGCTGCTCGACCTGCACGAGGGGGCGGCCCGCGACCGGGCGATGGGCTGGCGGTCCACCGCGATCAGCCTCGGCGGGGTGCTGTTTCCGCTGCTGGGCGGGGTACTGGGCGGGCTCTCCTGGCACGCCCCGTTCGGCGTCTACCTGGTCGGGGTGCCGCTCGGCCTGGTCACGCTCCGGGTGCTCCCGGGGCGTCGCGCCGCCGTCGACGCCGGCGCGCCACCGGGCCGGCCGGGGTCGCTGTGGGACCTGCTCCGTGGGCATCCCGCGCTCGTCGGGATCTACGGTCTCCAGGTGGTGACCAGCCTGCTGCTGTACGGGGTGCTGGTGTTCCTGCCGCTGCGGCTGGCCGAGGTCGGCATCACCGAGACGGCTGTCGTGGCGCTGTTCACGGGCGCCCCGTCGCTGGCCATGAGCGTCGTCGGTCTGGGCTACGCCCGGGCCCGGGCCTGCCTGGGCCAGGTGCGGCTGCTCGCGATCACCCTCGCCGTCTTCACGGTCGCGCTGGTCACCCTCGGGCTGACCGGTTCGCCGGCGCTCATGCTGGCCGCGCCGGCCGTGTTCGGGATCGGCATGGGGCTGGTCGTGCCGGCGCTGACCGTCCTGGTGGCCGAACACTCCCCGCCCGCCCGGCGCGGCCAGGCCACCGCGCTGCTGGCCAGCGCCACCTTCGCCGGCCTGTTCGTCTCGCCGCTGCTGCTCGGGTCGGTCCAGGCGGTCACCTCGACGCGCGGCACGTTCCTGGCCGGGGCGGCGCTGGCCGGTGTCACCCTGGCGCTGCTCGCCGTCCGCCTGCGCGGCGGGCAGCGGTCGTCGGCGGGCTGACCCGGTCGACGCGGCCCGCGCCCCGCCGACCTGTTCCAGCGGGACCGGTGGCCGGGCGGAACGCCACGTTCCGCCCGGCCGGCGTCAGCGGGAGCCGTGACCGACGGGCGTGACCTGATCCAGCAGACCGGCGAGCCGTTGGGCGACCGGCGGGGCGTGCAGGTGCAGCCGGGCCACGTTGATGCTGTCCTCGCCGACGACCGCGAGCAGCGCCTGCGGGCTGACCGCGTAGACGCTCAGGTAGCCGCCGGCGTTGCGGACGGTGGACTGCTGGAATTCGCCCTGCCCCAGCCGCAGCCCGACCTGCCGGCCCAGCCCGTACGTGGTGGCGGCGAGCGCCGCCAGGTCGTTCGGGTCGACGTCGGTCTGCAGGTTGTGGGTGATGAGCAGGCCGTCCACGCCGCCGAGGACGCAGCCGTGCACCCCGGGGATCTGGAGGCGCAGCTCCGACAGCTCGTGCCCGATCGCCGGGTACGGCAGCGACGTGTTCCCGGCCAGCGACGGGGGCAACGACCGGGGTGGCGGGAGGGTGCCCGTGCGTGCGGTGCGGCGGGGCAGTGGGGTCTCGGTGTCGTCGATCCCGCTCACAGCTCCAGGCTCTCCTCGATGCTGCGCAGCTGGTGACGCGCCATCGCCAGGTTGGCGCGGCTCTTGCTCACCATCAGGTAGAGGAAGAGCCCCTTGCCGGTGCGGCTGGTCACCGGGCGGATCAGGTGGTACTGCGTGCCGAGGGTGATGAGGATGTCCTCGATCTCGTCGTTCAGGTTGAGCATCTCGATGGTGCGCAGCTTGGCGCGGACGACATCGGTGTTGCCGGCGGCGGCGACGGTCAGGTCGATCTCCCCGGTTCCGCCCGCCACGCCGAGGGTCATCCCACTGTTGTAGTCGACGAGTGCGGCGCCGATCGCGCCGTCGATGCTCATCGCGGTCTTCAGTGCCAGGTCGAGGTTCGACACGCTGCTTTCTCCCAGGACGTACGGGCGGCGTCGCCCGCTGCGGTGCAGAGGGTGACACGGCGGTGACAAGTGTTACCACCTCGTTAAAAAGGCTTGGACGAGGCTCGCACACCGGAGGCCGCGGCGCACCTGCTGGCGCCGCCATCCACCTGACCGGACCGCGCGGGACGGCCGGCGGTCCCGCAAGTGGGACGTTCCGAGGGTTGTCGACGGCGCCACGGAACTCCTCGCATCGACGCAGCGCGGTGATCGGGCTCGTGGCCCCGGTCCCGGATCACGCCTGTGGGCACGGTCCCGCCGCCAACGATGACCTCCGCCACGTTTGTCCATCGGTGCCCCCCGGCACCGGCTCTCCTGGTGAAGACTGTCCCGCGTCGGGAAGGGCCCCTTCCTCCACCGGGGTGCTCTTTCCCACCGCACGTCGGAGGGATGATCAGGTGCGCTGGCGCAGTTACGTGGCGGTCGGGGACAGCTTCACCGAGGGCATGGACGACGCGTACCCGGACGGCAGCTACCGGGGCTGGGCGGACCTGGTGGCCACCCGGCTGGCCGCCGAGGCCGGCCCCGACTTCCGCTACGCGAACCTGGCCATCCGGGGCCGGCTCTTCCCCGGCGTGGTGGCCGAGCAGGTGCCCGCCGCGCTCGCCATGAAGCCCGACCTGATCAGCTTCGCGGCCGGCGGCAACGACGTGCTCCGCCGCACCTTCGACCCGGACGCCCTGGTCACCCGCTTCGACGACGTGGTGCGCAGGCTGCGCTCCGGCGGCGCCGACGTGGTCCTCTTCCGGTTCGCCGACGTGATGGCCCGGCTGCCCGGCCAGCGCCTCGTCGCGCCCCGGGTGCAACTGCTCAACCGGGCCGTCGGCGAGACCGCCGAGCGGCACGGCGCCATCCTGGTCGACCTGTACGCCGACGACGCGTACCTCAACCCGATGCTCTGGAGCACCGACCGGCTGCACCTGTCGGAGGCCGGGCACCGACGGGTCGCCGCGCAGGTGCTCAACGCGCTCGGCGTCGGCTGCGACGAGGAGTGGCTGATGGTGCCGCCGCACCCGGCGCCGACGCCCTGGCTGGCCGCCCGCGCCGCCGACCTGCGCTGGGCCGGGCGGCACCTGGCACCGTGGATCAAGCGCCGGCTCACCGGCCGCTCCTCCGGCGACACGGTCACCGCCAAGCGCCCGTCCCTCGGCCCGATCACCGACTGAGTCGTGCTCACCCTGCACACCGCGCCGCTGCTGCGGACCGCGCCCGACGCCCCGCCCACCCCGGGGGCCGCCGTCGCGGTCCGGGCCGACCGGATCGTCGCGGTCGGACCGCTGGCCGAGCTGACCGGGGCGTACGCCGGAGCCAGGATCCGCCGCTGGCCCGGCACGCTCGGGCCGGGGGTGGTGCACGACGGGCCGCTGCCGGCCGCCGACACGCCCCGCGAGCGGGTGCACGCGCTGCTGCGCCTCGGGGTGACCGCCGTCCTGGCCGGCCACCTGACCGGTCCGGCGCTGCGGGCCGCCGTGGAGCGCAGCGACCTGCTGGTGCTGCCCGCCGCCGCACCGCCGACGCTGGCTCCCGGCGGACGCGCGGACCTGGCCGTCCTCGACGCCGACGGCGCCTGCCTGGTGACCGTGGTCGCCGGCCGGATCGCCCACCGCCGCGCCTGACCGCCCGGCGACGCGGTTCCCGATGGCCGGTCGCCGGCCCGGGATGCGGCGTACCTTGGGGATCATGTCTGTGCCGAGCGATCCCGATCCCCGACTCCAGTCGTACGCGGACCCGCAGCGGTTGGTCACCACCGGATGGTTGGCCGAGCACCTGGGCGACGAAGGGCTCGTCGTCGTCGAGTGCGACGAGGACGTGCTGCTCTACGACACCGGCCACATCCCGGGCGCCGTGAAGGTGGACTGGCACACCGAGCTGAACGACCAGGTGACCCGGGACTACCTGGACGCCGAGCGCTTCGCCGAGCTGTGCGCCGCCAAGGGCATCGGCCGGGGTGACACGGTCGTCTTCTACGGCGACAACTTCAACTGGTGGGCCGCGTACGCCCTCTGGGTGTTCACGCTCTTCGGCCACCCGGACGTGCGGCTGCTCGACGGCGGCCGGCAGAAGTGGATCGCCGAGGGCCGCGAGACGACCCGGGACAAGCCGACCCGGCCCCGCGCCGACTACCCGGTGCCGCAGCGCAACGACGCGCCCGTGCGGGCGTACCGCGAGCAGGTGATGGCGCACGTGGCGGCGGGCCGCCCGCTTGTCGACGTCCGGTCGCCGGGCGAGTACACCGGCGAGATGCTGCACATGCCGGACTATCCGCAGGAGGGCGCGCTGCGCGGCGGGCACATCCCGGGCGCGGTCAGCAAGCCGTGGAAGTCCGCCGCCAACGACGACGGCACGTTCAGGTCGGCCGACGAGTTGCGCGCGATCTACGCCGACCAGCTCGGCCTGGGCCCGGACGACGACATCGTGGCCTACTGCCGCATCGGCGAGCGGTCGAGTCACACCTGGTTCGTGCTGCGGCACCTGCTGGGCTACCCGCAGGTGCGCAACTACGACGGCTCGTGGACCGAGTGGGGCAACCTGGTCCGGGCCCCCGTCGTCAAGGGCGACCAGCCCGGCGGCCTGGCGGGCTGACGCGTCGGCCGGTCCCCGCGCGCCCACCACGGTCGCACGGGGACCGGCCCTGCCGTGGTACGGGACAGGTCAGCCGGCGGAGAGCGACACCGCCCCGAACAGGTTGCGCGTCACGCCCGTGATCTCGCGGGTCTCCGGCCGCCAGCGCAGCAGCCCGCCCGGGTCGTGGCGCAGCAGCACCGCGCCGTCGGAGTCCCAGCCGAGCACTTCGCAGCAGCCCTTCCAACGGTCCCGGCCCAGGTCGAGCAGGTGGGTGACGATGCGGGTGTCGGCGTTCAGCAGCGCGACGCCCTCCAGCCCGCCCATCGTGTCCGTGGTGATCCAGCCGGCGCGGGCCACCCGGTCTCCGCGCTGCCAGCCCCGCCCGTAGAACTCGTCGACCCGGTGACCGGGCGGTAGCGCGCGGAAGTCGACCGGGCCGTAGCTGCGCTGCGTCTCATCGTGGGTCCACCGGACCTCCGTCAGGTTCGGCGGCGTGCCGCCCAGTTCGAGAGGGAGGTTCGGCGGGGCCGCCGGGTCGGGCGTGACCGCGTCCCAGGGAGACACGGGCAGCTTCCGGGCGACGCCCGTGATCCGGTCCAGCTCGTACGTGGTGTCGTCGTCGCCGACGAGCAGCCGGTCGCCGGACCAGAGGACGTGCTCCAGGTAACCCTTGAGCGGGTGGCGGCGTACGGCGGCGGTGGTCAGGTCGACCACGATCACCTCGTCGGTCTGGGCGAAGACGGCCGTCCGCCCGTCCGGGGAGAGACTTCCGCTCTTCAGCGGCACCGCCTCGTTGCCCCCGGCGTCGCGGGTCGGGGCGGGGGTGACCACGTCGAGGTCGCGTACGACGCCGTCGTCGCCGAGCACCCGGATCCGGCCGGCGACGCCGGTCCCGGGGTCGACCGGCTGGTGCAGCGCCAGCGCCCGGCGTACCGGGCGGGTCGAGAGCGTCGCGCCGACCGGGTCGCCGAGGCGGCCCAGCGGGTGCCCGGGATAGGCCAGGTCGGCCGGGGGCGTCTGCACGGGCACGGGGTGCGGGGTCGGGTTCTTCTCCGGTGTCGCAGTGGTGGCCGGTGTTGGCGGCGCGGCGGGGCGCAGGGCCAGTGCCGTACCGCCGGTGAGCAGGGCGACCGCGAGCACGGTGGCGCCAGCGGCGCGGCGGGCACGCCGCACCCGGCCGGCCCGTTCCCAGCCGGTCGCGGCGGGGTGCGCCGGCCGGACGTCCTCGGCGGCGACAGTGAGCAGCCGGTGCAGTTCCTCTTCCCTCACGGGTTCACCTCCATTCCGGTGACCAGGCCGCCGCCGGGCCGCCCCTCGTCGCGTCCCAGCTCCGGCGCGATCTCCCGGAGCCGGCGCAGCGCCATGTGACACTGGCTCTTGACGGTAGTCAAGCGTCGAAAGAAGCCAAAGACAGGGGTAAGCGCCTCCTTGCCACGGATGTTGGTAACAACGATGCCAGGGGCACGGTTCTTACCCGATCCGGAGACCGTGCGCAGCTTGTGCGGGCAAGGTACTGGTGATGCGTCTTGCGGATGTTGCGATCCTCGCCCGGCGCCGTGGCCGGGCGCAGCCGGCACTTACGCGGCGTACTACATCTCCATTGGCACGCTGTTGCGATTCTTGCCGGCGCGGTGGCCGGGCGCAGCAGTCGCGACGCCAGTAGATCCCGCTGACGACGATCTTGTTGCGATCCTCGTCCGGCGCAGTGGCCGAGCGCAGCCGGATCAGCAACTCTTCGGTGTCCTCGTCGATCACGACGTTGCGATCCTCGTCCGGCGCGGTGGCCGGGCGCAGCCCGTTGGTGTGGTAGTAGCCGTGTGTCCACGTCTCGTTGCGATCCTCGCCCGGCGCGGTGGCCGGGCGCAGCGTCGACGTCGGCGGCCAGCTCGGCGCGCACCTCGCCGAGTTGCGATCCTCGCCCGGCGCGGTGGCCGGGCGCAGCCTTGCACGGCCGCCAGCCGCGTCGTCCCGTCTCCGGGTTGCGATCCTCGCCTGGCGCGGTGGCCGGGCGCAGCGCGAGGAACGCGTACGCGCGGCGGCGGGCCCGCTTGTTGTTGCGATCCTCGCCCGGCGAGGTGGCCGGGCGCAGCTGCACGACCTGCCCACCGATCACGCACCGATCACCGACGTTGCGATCCTCGCCCGACGCGGTGGCCGGGCGCAGCTTGCGGGGTCGGTCCACCACCGCCCGATGACCGACGCCGTTGCGATCCTCGCCCCGCGCGGTGGCCGGGCGCAGCCGCCGGGAAGATGACCGCCACGGTCGCGGGCGACGAACTGTTGCGATCCTCGCCCGGCGCGGTGGCCGGGCGCAGCGCCGCCTGCAGGTCGAGGAGCGGACGAGCTGATGGGCGAGTTGCGATCCTCGCCCTGCGCGGTGGCCGGGCGCAGCACCCACTCTCGGCGCAGGCCATCCCAGTCGGGCCGGTGGTTGCGATCCTCGCCCGGCGGGGTGGCCGGGCGCAGCTTCGTCTCCTTCGACAGTCCAGGCCAGCCGTCGGCGTTGCGATCCTCCCCGGCGCGGTGGCCGGGCGCAGCGTGACGACGTAGTTGCCGGCCAGGTCGTACATGCCGACGTTGCGATCCCCGCCCGGCGCGGTGGCCGGGCGCAGCGACGCGGCGGTCCAGGCGGTCAACCTCGCGCCAGAGCAGGTTGCGATCCTCGCCCGGCGCGGTGGCCGGGCGCAGCGCGTCGGCGAGCAGGACCGTGTCGTCGACACCCTCGTTGCGATCCTCGCCCGGCGCGGTGGCCGGGCGCAGCAGTACCGACCGGGTGTGGGTCACCGGCCAGGCCCGGGTTGCGATCCTCGCCCGGCGCGGTGGCCGGGCGCAGCGCGCCGAACGCGATCTCGCTGCCACCAGGTGGCAAGTCGTTGCGATCCTCGCCCGGCGCGGTGGCCGGGCGCGGCGCGCCCGCTGCGTGCCAGGGGTACGGCAAGGGCTACGTGTTGCGATCCTCGCCCGGCGCGGTGGCCGGGCGCAGCCGCCCACGTCAGATCCGGGCCACACTCCACGCCCAGGGCGTTGCGATCCTCGCCCGGCGCGGTGGCCGGGCGCAGCCGGGTCCGCCGCCGGGGTGACCTGCGGGCGTACACCGTTGCGATCCTCGCCCGGCGCGGTGGCCGGGCGCAGCCCTCGGCCGGCCCTCGCCGCCCGGCCGAGGTTCCGGCCGTTGCGATCCTCGCCCGGCGCGGTGGCCGGGCGCAGCGTGATGAAGACGGGCACGAGGTGCACGGCGATCTGGCTGTTGCGATCCTCGCCCGGCGCGGTGGCCGGGCGCAGCCAGCCGAGCGCGTAGATCCACAGCAGGGCGACGAGGTTGCGATCCTCGCCCGGCGCGGTGGCCGGGCGCAGCGACGAACGTGGTGGTCCGGCAGACCGGGTCCGCCGAGGTTGCGATCCTCGCCCGGCGCGGTGGCCGGGCGCAGCGAGACCGGCGCGTGCGTCCCGTCGTGCTGCGCGACGTTGCGATCCTCGCCCGGCGCGGTGGCCGGGCGCAGCCCACAGCCCGGCCGGGGCCCGCATCCCCATCAGAGGTTGCGATCCTCGCCCGGCGCGGTGGCCGGGCGCAGCTGGAGCGGGAGGTAGGCGACGCGCGGGCGGCGATGGTGTTGCGATCCTCGCCCGGCTCGGTGGCCGGGCGCAGCCAGCCGGGCGATTAGCGCCCCGGCCCGGGTGCAGGTTGCGATCCTCGCCCGGCGCGGTGGCCGGGCGCAGCGCGACTACGTCGAGGCCGACGCGTACGACGTCGAGGACGTTGCGATCCTCGCCCGGCGCGGTGGCCGGGCGCAGCCGGAGGCCGGCAAGACCGGCGTCTCCGTCGACGAGCTGTTGCGATCCTCGCCCGGCGCGGTGGCCGGGCGCAGCGACGTGCCGACGACGGGCCTGGAGGACACGTTCGACACGTTGCGATCCTCGCCCGGCGCGGTGGCCGGGCGCAGCCTCGTCGCGGGTGCCGTGTCGGGCACGCAGCGGGTCGTGTTGCGATCCTCGCCCGGCGCGGTGGCCGGGCGCAGCACGTCGCCAGGAGGGTTCAGCGACTGCACGATGTCGCTGTTGCGATCCTCGCCCGGCGCGGTGGCCGGGCGCAGCCGGCGAGATCCACGAAGCGCTCGTTCAGCTCGGCGCGGTTGCGATCCTCGCCCGGCGCGGTGGCCGGGCGCAGCCCGCGGACGGTCGTCAGGTGCTCGGCGTCCGGATCGTTGCGATCCTCGCCCGGCGCGGTGGCCGGGCGCAGCCGGCAAGGCGATCCGGGGCTACAAGGTCCAGGCCCAGTTGCGATCCTCGCCCGGCGCGGTGGCCGGGCGCAGCCCGATGGCCCGCAAGACCATGCCCAAGCACCTGCGCGAGTTGCGATCCTCGCCCGGCGCGGTGGCCGGGCGCAGCCTGGAAGTGGGCCATCGGCCTGGTCGTGGCCGGCGTGTTGCGATCCTCGCCCGGCGCGGTGGCCGGGCGCAGCGCTGGAGCGGCAGGCCGGCGGCACCGGCACGGGCGGGGTTGCGATCCTCGCCCGGCGCGGTGGCCGGGCGCAGCGACCTTGCCCCCGGACGCGGGCTGGGTGAGCTTCCGGTGTTGCGATCCTCGCCCGGCGCGGTGGCCGGGCGCAGCGTGCCAAAACTGCGTCATGCTCTCCCCTTACGCGGGTTGCGATCCTCGCCCGGCGCGGTGGCCGGGCGCAGCTCGGCGGCGGCGAGGGCGTACTCGTCCATCGCCTGCCGGTTGCGATCCTCGCCCGGCGCGGTGGCCGGGCGCAGCACCTCAAGCACGTCGGCAAGCACACCGACGGCTGGTGCGTTGCGATCCTCGCCCGGCGCGGTGGCCGGGCGCAGCGCGTGCGGCGCCAGCATCTGCATCACCCGGTTCGGCACGTTGCGATCCTCGCCCGGCGCGGTGGCCGGGCGCAGCCGGTGCAATCAATTCCCGTCCCTATAGATGCGGGGGTGTTGCGATCCTCGCCCGGCGCGGTGGCCGGGCGCAGCCTCCTCGACGACGCCAAGACGGCGCTCGCCGAGGTCGAGTTGCGATCCTCGCCCGGCGCGGTGGCCGGGCGCAGCTCCGGGCTGTGGGCACAGTCCACCTGCTCTTCAGGTGTTGCGATCCTCGCCCGGCGCGGTGGCCGGGCGCAGCTCCTGTTCGGTGGTTGATCCGGCCGCGGACGCGGTCGGTTGCGATCCTCGCCCGGCACGGTGGCCGGGCGCATCACTGTCAGGGGCGGTCGAGGTGGTCGGGTCCTTCGGCGGTTGCGATCCTCGCCCGGCGCGGTGGCCGGGCGCAGCCGGCTCCTCTGAGGGCTGCCCGGCCTCGCGACGGAGGTTGCGATCCTCGCCCGGCGCGGTGGCCGGGCGCAGCTTCCAGGACGTCGCGGCCGAACCTGCTGACGTCGTAGAGTTGCGATCCTCGCCCGGCGCGGTGGCCGGGCGCAGCCTACATGCATCTGCGGTCGCGGCAGGAGCACGGCGAGTTGCGATCCTCGCCCGGCGCGGTGGCCGGGCGCAGCGCCCGGCTTTGGGTGTCCGATTCCGGGACCAGCGCGAGTTGCGATCCTCGCCCGGCGCGGTGGCCGGGCGCAGCGGCGCAGCCCGACGCGGCCGACCTCCGGGGCAACCCGATCGTTGCGATCCTCGCCCGGCGCGGTGGCCGGGCGCAGCCTGCGGGGAATCCTGCGGTGCGAGTGCGGGTCCCCGATGTTGCGATCCTCGCCCGGCGCGGTGGCCGGGCGCAGCTGCTTGACGGCGGCCCGGAGGGCGGGCTGATACGCGGCGTTGCGATCCTCGCCCGGCGCGGTGGCCGGGCGCAGCACGCTCCCGAGGCCGCACAGGGCCCCGAGGAGGCCCCGGTTGCGATCCTCGCCCGGCGCGGTGGCCGGGCGCAGCCGCGCCACCCACGGCATGCGAGAGGTGGGCGTCGTCGTTGCGATCCTCGCCCGGCGCGGTGGCCGGGCGCAGCCGGCTCACCGCCGAACGCGATGAGGCGCGGCGCACCCGTTGCGATCCTCGCCCGGCGCGGTGGCCGGGCGCAGCCCGTGCGGTCGGCGTCCATCCCGGACACGCTGACGAGGTTGCGATCCTCGCCCGGCGCGGTGGCCGGGCGCAGCTCGCGGCCGCGCACGAGCTGCCGCGTGTCCTCGACGTTGCGATCCTCGCCCGGCGCGGTGGCCGGGCGCAGCGCTTCCCGGCCGATCGCGAGCGTCCCGGCCGACTCCGCGTTGCGATCCTCGCCCGGCGCGGTGGCCGGGCGCAGCCGTGAGCGGCTTTTTTCATGCCCAAGGGGAGGCATCGTTGCGATCCTCGCCCGGCGCGGTGGCCGGGCGCAGCTGACCGCCTGCACGTTGAGGCACAGCCAGACGGGGGCGTTGCGATCCTCGCCCGGCGCGGTGGCCGGGCGCAGCCCGGGCGGCCGCCCGCTGTGCCGGTGCGTGGCGGCGATGTTGCGATCCTCGCCCGGCGCGGTGGCCGGGCGCAGCGCCGGTCGGCAATCGCCTGCAGCTCCCGCACCGGCCGCGGTTGCGATCCTCGCCCGGCGCGGTGGCCGGGCGCAGCTCGGGCCGGGGTGCCTCGCCCATGCCTTTCAGCTCGCGGTTGCGATCCTCGCCCGGCGCGGTGGCCGGGCGCAGCTAGACCTGCCGGTCGGTGAGCAGCACCAGGTCGTCGGCGTTGCGATCCTCGCCCGGCGCGGTGGCCGGGCGCAGCCCGCGCCCGGTCGACCACCTCGTCACGCCAGTCCGGGCGGTTGCGATCCTCGCCCGGCGCGGTGGCCGGGCGCAGCTGCACTCCGCAAGGCGCGCGGGGTGTGACGGTGCGGGGTTGCGATCCTCGCCCGGCGCGGTGGCCGGGCGCAGCTCCGACAGGTCGGTGATGGCGACAGTCACCCCACCGTTGCGATCCTCGCCCGGCGCGGTGGCCGGGCGCAGCGTCGCGCCGTCGATGAACGCCTTGAGCTGCTCGTCGGTGTTGCGATCCTCGCCCGGCGCGGTGGCCGGGCGCAGCAGTCGGCAGTGGCCCGCTGGTCGGGCCTGTACGGCGAGTTGCGATCCTCGCCCGGCGCGGTGGCCGGGCGCAGCCGGCCCCGACGCCGCCGGCCGACCCGGTCGACCCGGGGGTTGCGATCCTCGCCCGGCGCGGTGGCCGGGCGCAGCGACCGCCAGCGCCGCGTTGAGAGGCCCCTCGTCCAGGTGGTTGCGATCCTCGCCCGGCGCGGTGGCCGGGCGCAGCCCGAGGTCACCATCGCCCACAACGCCAACGCGACCATGTTGCGATCCTCGCCCGGCGCGGTGGCCGGGCGCAGCAGGACCGTTGGGGTGGCGTCCACGAGGGCGGCTACATGTTGCGATCCTCGCCCGGCGCGGTGGCCGGGCGCAGCCGGCCCCGACGCCGCCGGCCGACCCGGTCGACCCGGGGGTTGCGATCCTCGCCCGGCGCGGTGGCCGGGCGCAGCGACCGCCAGCGCCGCGTTGAGAGGCCCCTCGTCCAGGTGGTTGCGATCCTCGCCCGGCGCGGTGGCCGGGCGCAGCCCGCCGGCCGAACTGCTGCGACGGGATGGAGACGTCGTGGTTGCGATCCTCGCCCGGCGCGGTGGCCGGGCGCAGCGCGGAGAGAGCCTGGATGTAGAGGGTGGGCTCACGGCCGTTGCGATCCTCGCCCGGCGCGGTGGCCGGGCGCAGCCACGTCGTGCCCTAGATCTAGGGCATCTCCTGCCCTAGTTGCGATCCTCGCCCGGCGCGGTGGCCGGGCGCAGCGCCCAGGCGCACCGCCAGCCCGACCCCGCGCCGGCCGAGTTGCGATCCTCGCCCGGCGCGGTGGCCGGGCGCAGCGTCCCCCGGGGCCTGGACGACGTCGTATCCGGGCGCGCTGTTGCGATCCTCGCCCGGCGCGGTGGCCGGGCGCAGCGGCCGGGCCGGTGGACTCGGCAGCGGCCGGGCCGGCAGGTTGCGATCCTCGCCCGGCGCGGTGGCCGGGCGCAGCGATCGAGCTGCCGGCGTCGGTGATGTCCAACCAGCCGTTGCGATCCTCGCCCGGCGCGGTGGCCGGGCGCAGCGAGATGCCGGCACGGTCTTGCCGATCAGCCAGTCGAAGTTGCGATCCTCGCCCGGCGCGGTGGCCGGGCGCAGCCGCCACACCGGCTGAATGACGTTGCGCCACAACCACATGTTGCGATCCTCGCCCGGCGCGGTGGCCGGGCGCAGCTCGGGTAGCTCCGTCACCACGTGCGGGTCGAGCGCGGCGTTGCGATCCTCGCCCGGCGCGGTGGCCGGGCGCAGCGTGAACGTGCCCGGTGTTCGTGTTGCGGTACGCGACGGTTGCGATCCTCGCCCGGCGCGGTGGCCGGGCGCAGCCCGGCGCGGCCATCCGCCCGTCGCTGGACTCGATCGGGTTGCGATCCTCGCCCGGCGCGGTGGCCGGGCGCAGCGCCCGGGCTACGCGGGCACCGCGGCCGGCATCGAGACGTTGCGATCCTCGCCCGGCGCGGTGGCCGGGCGCAGCCGGCTGCTGCCGACGCCCCGCGCGTCGGACGGGGAGTTGCGATCCTCGCCCGGCGCGGTGGCCGGGCGCAGCCCCGGGCCCGCTTCGCGCCGCCCGTCATCTGCGCCCGGTTGCGATCCTCGCCCGGCGCGGTGGCCGGGCGCAGCCACCGCCGGGCCGTGCGCCAAGTGCCGCGGCCACAACCCGTTGCGATCCTCGCCCGGCGCGGTGGCCGGGCGCAGCCCCCCGAGGGCGTCACCGCCATCGAGCGCATCACCGACGGGTTGCGATCCTCGCCCGGCGCGGTGGCCGGGCGCAGCCTGCTCACCGAGGTCGACAACGTCGCCGGCAGCAGCGACGTTGCGATCCTCGCCCGGCGCGGTGGCCGGGCGCAGCCACTCGGCGAAGTCGACCTGCCCCTGTGCGGCGAGGTTGCGATCCTCGCCCGGCGCGGTGGCCGGGCGCAGCCCCGGGTCGCCATCGTGGGGACTCCCGCCGCGGCGAGGTTGCGATCCTCGCCCGGCGCGGTGGCCGGGCGCAGCCGGTGGTGGTCTTGCTGCCGTCGACCGCCCGGATGGAGTTGCGATCCTCGCCCGGCGCGGTGGCCGGGCGCAGCCGGTGTCCACCGGCACGAGCGGCCACCGGGTCATGTTGCGATCCTCGCCCGGCGCGGTGGCCGGGCGCAGCGGCCCAGTGGCCGACCTCGTGGGCGATCAGCCAGCGGCGTTGCGATCCTCGCCCGGCGCGGTGGCCGGGCGCAGCGAGATGGGCAAGAACACGATGCCTGAGGCCGAGGTCAAGTTGCGATCCTCGCCCGGCGCGGTGGCCGGGCGCAGCCCGGCGCGTCGGCGATGGCCCTCTCTACAGTGACCGCGTTGCGATCCTCGCCCGGCGCGGTGGCCGGGCGCAGCGGGCCGCGACCGGCCAAGACTCCGGGGTGCGGGTGTTGCGATCCTCGCCCGGCGCGGTGGCCGGGCGCAGCGGCTCGCGAGCAGCAAAGATAGCGATCTGACGATGCGCTTTTGCTTCATCTGCGGTCCGTTTTGTTCATTTGTTCCAGATTTCTTGACTCCGAACCCCTGGGGATTCGGCGTCCACTTGGGGTTCCTAGATCACCAACGGCCCTCGTGGGTCGATCAGCCGTGGCTTGCCGAGGTGTTCGACATCGTCGAGCGCCCGTGCCGGCAGCCGGTAGATCCGGATGCTGTCCTGGGTTGGGTCGATGGCCTCCCGGAGCGCGGCGACCATGCGCACCTTGTCGGTTTCGCGGCAGACGATCTCGAACACCGACTTTTGCACGCGGTGGCCGTACGCCTCGCAGATCTTGGCGACCTTGCGCAGTCGGCGTTGTCCCTGTGGGGTGACGGTCTCGACGTCGTATGTGACGAGCAGGTCCACGGTCTAGTTCACCGTCCATGGCTGGTACGCAACGAGGTCTCCGCGGAGGTGGCGGGCGAGTAGCCGGGCCTGCACCAGCGGCAGCAGCGCGGCGGGCACCTCCCGGCCGAGCTGCGCGTGAGGCCAGTTTCGCTGTCTGCTGAGCTGCCAGGCGGCCAGCACGGTCTTACGTCCGCTGTCTGTGAGCCGGTATGCCTTGTTCGGTAGTTCCTCGAAGTCGGTGGGGGTCAGCTCGCGCCGGTTGAGCATGGTGAGCGCGAGCCGGTCGGCCAGTAGTGGCCGGAACTCTTCCATCATGTCCAGGGCGAGGGCGGGTTTGCCTGGCCGGACGGCGTGCAGGAAGCCGATGTACGGGTCGAGTCCGACTTGTTCGAGTGCGCCTTGGACGGCGACGCGGAGCATGCCGTAGAGGAAGGAGAGCAGGCAGTTCAGCGGATCGGTGGGTGGTCGTTTGTTCCGTCCAGAGGCTTTCCAGTCTTTGCTTTCGCTGAGCAGGTACGGCATGGCGGCGAAGTAGTCGCGTGCGGCGATGCCCTCGACGCCGAGTACTTCGTTGGTGCTGGCGGCGGTGGCGAGAAGTTCAAGCCGTCCGGCTAGCAGTTCGGCGCTCGCTCGCAGCGCGGTCTGTCGGTGTCCGCTGGTGTCTCTGGCGGTGCGTAGCAGCACTTGTCGCGCGTTGTGAATCTTGCCGGCGACGACGGCGACCGCGATCGGCAGTTGTCGGCCTGGGGAGTCGGCGCTCCGGTGCTGGGCTTGGCGGAGCAGCGGATTGCCGTGGGTGGGGCCGACCAGGCCGGCCCGGAACCGTCCGCTACCGGTGAGCCAGCTGACCGAGCGGCCATCGTCGGCGCATCGCAGCAGCAGGTCGTCGCTGGGTGTCACACCGCTGAACAGGACCAGGTGGTCGATCCGGACTAGCGGCAGCAGCCGGCGTCCGGGCTGGTCGGAGTGGTACACCCGGACGGTGTCTCCATCGAGGTGCAGGCTGGTGCCGGGGGTTTGCACGTAGAGGGTGTTGAGCAGCTCAGTCACGCCACTGTCCCAACGGTCGTGGGGTCAACAGATTGGTGGTGGCCTGCCGCCGGCCGTCGGTCAGCTCGGGCAGGCAGTCCTCGCGCAGGGAGCACCGCCGGCAGCGGGCGTCGTTGCGTGCCGTCGGCAACGTCGGGGTGGTCAGGATCTGGCGTAGGGCCGCGGTCGCGGCCACGACCCGGTCGAGCAGGTCGGCGTCGATGGATATGCCGTGTCGGCGCCGTTCGGCGACCGAGTAAATGTAGCCGGTTGGCACGGCGAAGCCGGCTTCGAGGAGGCAGAGTGCCTGCCCGCCGAGTTGCAGCTCGGCGGGCCCGCCGGCTTTGTACCGTCCGACCTTGTATTCGACAGGTGTGGCCGCACCCTTCTCGAACTCGACGATGTCGCAGATGCCGCGCAGGCCGTGGATGTGGCTCCACACCGGTAGTGACCGAATCACGGTCAGGCCCCGGCGACGTTGGATGCCGGGCAGATCGACGGTGGTGTGGCTGAGGTCGCCGCGTACCGTCTCGACGCTTTCCGACCAGACACCCTCGACATGGATGAGCGCGGTCTGCCGGTGGCAGTAGGCGTAGTGCTCCAGCGCGGACAGCGGCACCTCCCGCAAGTCGGTGCCGCTGTCCGTCGAGTGCTCGTCGGTCACGGCCAGAGGTCAACCAGCCTGGTCAACTCGATACCGTCCGGTAGCCCTGACTCGTCGATGGTGCGGGTGTAGTCGGTGTGTGCCCGTGCTGCCTTGTCGTCGTTTTTGCGCTTGAGCGTGATGCGTTGGGTGAGGGCGGCCGAGGGGGCGACCCCGAACGCGTCGGGGTGGCTGAACACGTAGAGCCCGCACAGCTTCATCTCGCCCCGGGTGGCGGCTCGGTCGTGGTCGAACATGACCGTGATGGCCTGCCATAGCGCGGCTAGGTCGTCGCTGGTCACGCCGGTCTTCGTGGCACGCGGCGCGGAGTAGAACGCGTGCGCCCGGTACAGGCCGTACGGGACGGTCCACTTGGAGCCGATCTCCGTGCGCTCCCCCTTGTCGATGTCCTCCTGTCGGGTCTGGGTGACCCGGGTGATGGTGTGGTCGGTGGGCAGGATCGCATCGATGCTGCGCGCGAAGGTGAGCTGGAGCGGGCCGCGGACCTGGCCGGCGCCGCCGCCCTTGCCGGTGCTGAGAACGCCGCCGAACATGCGGATGTCGAAGTAGTGCTCGCACATCCACCGTTGCGCCTCGTCGGCCTTGCCCGGGTTGGCCTTCAACGCCGCCTCGATCCGGGTGTTCAGGGCGAAGCCGGCCTCCACGAAGATGCCGTAGCGCGGGTCGTCGCCGCGCAGCAGCGACACCGTGTCGCGGATCTTGCGCTTGATCGCCACGTCGGTGATCAAGCCCTGTCCGGTTTCGTCGTCGGTACGCGGCTGGTTGCCGGCGTCCGGGTCGCCGTTGGGGTTTCCGTCGCTGACGTCGAACAGCAGGACGGCGTCGTGGCGACGGGTGGGGTCGAGGTGCGCGGCGGTCATACGTCGTCTCCTTCGTCGTTGGTGGTTGGCTTGACGTCGTCGGGCTCGGGGGGAAGGTCGGTCTTCTTCTTGTTCGCAGCCGCCGCGAGTCGTTCAGCCCGCATCTCGGCCCGCTGCTGGTGGTAGCCGAGAATGAACTGGGCCTTGTCGGTCAGCACCGCACCGCGGGGAATCGCGACGCCAAGCTGGACGAACAGGTCATCGAGTCGACGTTCGTACGCCTCGGACCAGTTCGGCCGGCGCAGGGGCCCGCGCAGCCGTTTGAGCCACGCCTGCACATTGCGACGGCCAGAAACGATGACAACCTGCGGGTTGTCGATGGCCCGGCCGAAGTAGCGTTCGGCGAAGGTGGTGTTCAGCTTCTGATCAGCGACCCGGAACACTGTCCGTTGCAGGTCGTCCATCACCGCGAAGATGCGACCGGACACGTAAGCCGGTTGCTTGTGTTCCACACTCAAGGTCGGTGTCAGCCTCTCTCGTTCAAGCTCGGGCAGGTTCGGGTAGCGGCGCAGGGCAAGCCGGATCAGTGCGGCTCGGGCAGCATCGAGCCGACCGTCGATGCGGATCCGGTTGATCACGTGGTTGAGCAATTTCGGCGGCAACGGCCGCTTGAGCAGCGCGGCGCCAAGCAGCCGGTGGAACAGGTCGGGCGGGCGGTGCTCACCGGACGCCCCGAACTTGGTCCAGGTCCCAGGGCCACCGTTGCGTCCCGCCTCAAACCGTCCCGCCGCCCGGGCCAGCTGCGAGACCTTGACCTCCACCACCTCACCGGTCCAGGCGTCGACGATCCTGTGGTCGCCGAACCAGGCCCGGACGTTGTCCTTCACCTGGCGAACCGGCTGCTCGACCCAGTCCCGCACGACCACCCGGGCGACGTTGCCGCCCACCGTCACCGAGCAATACCGAGACAGGTCATCGACCGCCGCCGCCTTGCCACCCGCAGGACCCGCGACCAGGCTCTGAATCTGGGTCGGGTCCAACTGCTCCACGGTCGCCCACGGGTCGAACGTCGAACCGCCCAGAACCCACCAGGCGAGCCGAGCATTCTGCCCAGACAAGGCGGTGCTATGCAGCGGATCGGAAAGCAGACCGGTCAGCGCGGTCATAAACTTCAGGCCACAGTCGGCGCAGATCGGGGTGTTGGCGAGTTGCTTCTGCAACTCGTAGCCGTGCGCCGCCTCATTCATGCTCACCAGCGACGCACTTTGGGTAGCGCCGGGCAGCCACCGCCGAGGAATCTGCTGCGGCACGGTCTTGAGCAACGGCTGCACCTGCCCGCAGACCAGACACAGGCCCGAACGCCCCGAACCCTTCCGGTCACCAGCCACCCCGGCCCAGAACCGACGCGCCCAACCGGTATCCGCCGCGTAGACCCCATCGACCCAGAAGCCAATCAGGTCACCCCTGCCCCAATCAGCCGGCGGTTGAAACGCGCCAGCGTGCCCGTCCCGGTAGAAGGCAGCAACGGCCGGTCCCAGGCCATCCGGTTCGGCAGCGGCCCAGTCGACGATCAGAGCGCGGAAGGCGGCGTACTGCTTCGCAACCCGCTCCGGCTTGGCACCCTCCGACAACCAGCCGAAGACGTACTCACCGTTGTCGACAGCGAGCACGGGCGAAATCCCAACGGTACGGGTTACCGCTGGCACCAGCCGCTCCGTACCGAACCGGTGCTGCGGGTCGTCCTTGTCGGCGGTGTCGACAAGGTCTCCCCGGGGTACGCCGTTCGCGTCAATCTCCAGGCTCCACCGCACCGGTTTGCGGGCGTAGAACGCCGGAACGGCGCGGGCGGGGTCGGCGCCCGTGACGGTGTCGGCGTACTCCACCAGCCGTTGCAGCAGCACTAGGCCACCTGGCCTTCCATCGGAAGCGCCAGCTCGATCCCACGCTCGGGCACATAGAGCACACCGTCGACGACCCGAGCTGCGAACCACTCCATCCTCGGCTGGGCAGACGTTCCGTCCCGGTGGATGGAGTGCAGCATGATGCCGATCTCCTCGTTGACCTCCGCACGTCGGGTGTCATCCGGCCAACCGAACTCCGCACTGAACTCGCGAGTGCCGAGGTACGGCTGCTGAAAGCAGGCTCCCTTACGGACCCGACGACGAAGCTGATCCCGGTACGCCGCGACCGGCTTGTCCGCGTGCGCGGACACCTCGATGTGGGCGTGGATCCTGTACGCCACATCCCGCAAACAGACGGCGTTGCGTTGATCGCGATGAGCGGCGGTGTCCACCCGACGGGTGCCCTTGATCGCCTCGGCCAGCGGCGCGACATCGGAGGTCTCGTTGCGCCGGAGCGAGAACTGCTTCACCGGCTTGAGGACCTCGATCGCGACAACCTGGTACCGCATCTCCGGCTTCCAGAAGATCGATTCAAGTACGCCCACGGCAGCCGACGGAGTCATCACGGGATAGCTGACCCGCTCCACTTTTAGCTCCGGGCGAGAGAACAGCGCTGCCTCACCACTGACCTGCACAACCACCGGCAGATCACCCTCCGCGCTCCGCCGCAGAGTTAACCCGTTGACCACATCCGTCGTCACAGCACAAATCCCTCCACTTTAAGGACCAGAGGCAATCGAACATACGATCGAAGATTTCTTGAACCATGGGATCGACAGGCCCCGTACCAACAGGCGCGAGCATTCACGATCGGTACGACAAAAAACGACTGATTGATCAACCAGATCATGCTCGCCACCCACCAGCGCCCGGGCATGCGGAACTCGCCCAGCTCCATGCCCGGGGCAGCGCGACGAAAGCCTTCCGGCCACCATCCAAGGTTGCGATCCTCAGCACCACAAGGCACTGCAGACACTCAAGCTCACTGGTGCCGGCTCAATGTATCTGACTTCCTTGGGTGTTGACCGGCCGAAACACCAGTCAGCATTTTGTCATTGACAGCATGTCAATGGTGAAGTAGCAGCGGGCCAAGCGCCCCGGCTCCGAGTGGTGGCGCTGTCTCTCGCAATAGTGACGAACGCTGCGTCAACAGCGGACCGCCCAGATCCCCCAGCCGTCAGGTCGAAGGCAGATCGATCTACCAGGGGAGCACGCTTCCTTGGCGCCCCCGGGGCCAGTCGTCAAAGAAGAAACTGCTCCAGATTCGGGTCAAGATTGATGCCGGTGGCGTCGTCGTACTCACCAACCCACTCGACCAGCACGCCCCGCCGTACCTCGTTGCCACCGAGGATCGGCCGCATCAGCGCCATCACGCCCGGTTGGCGCAACGCGCTGGGATGAAGGTTCGTGGTGAACGCCTGCAACCGTCGCAGCTTCGCCAAGTCCGGAACCGGCGCCTGGCGCAGATCCTCAACCAGTTGCTCCAGTTCACGCCGCAGCTGAGGTGTCTCGGCGCCTTGGGGCGTGACCACGCTGATCCCGTCATCGTTGATCATCCGGAACGCCAGCTTCCGATCTCGCCGTTTGGTGCTCGCGTCCATGGGCCCCTCGGCCACGGTCTCGAACTCCCACCGCCGGCGGGCCTGCTGGATGCGCTGCCCAACGTGTTGGCTGTCGGCGATGTTGAGCAGGTCGTACACGTTGCGGTAGTAGCGTCCAAGCGCCGCCAGGTCGTCCGGGTCGGCCTTATCCGGTCCGAACTGGCGCCCGGTGCAGCCGACCAGCGTCTTGTATGTGGGCGGCTGCCCGCCGTCCTCCGGCGCGAACACGACCACTCGGCCGCCCTCTGTCATCTGCCCCTCGCGGTTGGCTCGCCCGGCTGCCTGAAGCAGCGAGTCGGCCGGCGCCATCGCCCGGAACACCACCGGAAAGTCGACGTCCACCCCAGCTTCGATCAGTTGAGTGGCCACAAGCAGGACGCGCTCGCCCCGGCCAAGGCGTGCCCGTACCGCCTCGAGCACCCTCCGCCGGTGGTCCGGACACATCCGGGTCGACAGGTGCCACGCCACACCATCCGGCGCGGCAGCCCGCCACTGGTCAAACACTGCCTTGGCGTCCGCGGTCGTGTTGACCACGACCAGCGCAGCCGGCTTCGACGCGGCTTGGTCGGCGATGTCGGCCAGCGTTGGCTTCGGGTCGAGCTGCCACTCGTACCGCACTCGCCGCAGATCACTGACCAGCTTCGGCGTGTCGTGGATCAGGTCGGTGCAGGGCACGCCCTTGAACTCATCGAGCGCCCAAAAGCTCGGCTGTGTTGCCGAGGCGAGCAGCACGGACGCCCCGAAGTGCCGTACGAGCAGCCGGAGTCCGTCGAGTATCGGCGCGAGCATCGCGTGCGGCAACGCCTGAACCTCGTCCAGCACGATCACCGAGTTGGCCAGCCGGTGCACTCGGCGCATCGCCGACGGTTTGCGGGCGTACAAGGATTCGAAGAGCCGGACGAAGGTGGTGACGACGAACGGCGCGTCCCAGTTCTCGGCCGCCAGCCGCGCCCACCGGCCGGCTTCCGGGTCGTCGAAGTCGGCCTGGCTGTGGTGTTCGAGGACGACCGGCTCGGCCCCGTCCTCGTTGAGCAACCGGCGGTAGACGGCGGCGTTCTGCTCGGTGATGGTGAGGAACGGGACCGCGACGATCACCCGCCGCAGGCCATGCGTCTCTGCGTGCCGCAGCGCGAAGCCACCGCTCGCGAGGGTCTTCCCGGCCCCGGTCGGCGCACCGAGGCGAAACACTCCACGATCCCGCCCAGCCGCCGCGAGGCAGTCCGCGTAGACCTGCTCCCGCAGACGGCCTACCGGAGTACCGCCGCGCCCGGCGAGTGCGTCAGACCGCCGCTGCTCGAACCGCTTGTACAGGTGGCCGAAGTCGACGTCCGAACCCACCCGTGGATTGGCCAGTCCCTGAAAATGCGCGCTGGTGTCCAGACTGTCCGCGTCGACCAGAGCGCTGTAGCACAGACGCAGCGCCATCTCCCCCACCAGCGGATCCGCCCGCCAGGACGCCGGCACCAGATGGTCGAGCCGCTCTGGCAGGTCCGGCAACAGCCCGGGCAGTTCCCGCTCAGCAGACGCCACGTTGCCGGGTGCGTCAGCAAGTCTTTTCCGGAACGCATCGCGCAGGCTAAGGCGTGTTTCATAAGCAGGTCAGAGCCACTCGGTGATGATGGTGATGGTGAGGACGGCTTGGAAGCGGACTGCGAGCTTGTCGTATCGGGTGGCGACGCCGCGGTGGCGTTTGAGACGCGCGATGCCGTTCTCGACGGCGTGACGTAGCCGGTAGAGGTCTCGGTCGAAGGCGGGTGGGCGTCCGCCGCGGGAGCCTTTGGCTTTGCGGTGGGCGTCCTGGTCCTTCTTGCTCGGGATGCAGGCTCTGATACCGCGTGTCCGTAGGTAGCGGCGGTTGCCGCGGCTGGTGTAGGCCTTGTCGGCCAGGACCACATCGGGGCAGGTCCGGGGCCGGCCCACCCCGAGGCGAGTGACCCGGATGCGGCGCAGGACCGGGATGAACTGCGGACTGTCACCGCGGTGCCCCGCGGTCACGACCATTGACAGGACCTTCTGGCCCTGCTCACAGGCCAGATGCGTTTTGGTGGTCAGTCCACCACGGGAACGACCCAGCGCGTGATCGGCCGGCTCGTCATGCACCCCGCCAGGCGGTTCCTTCTGCAGGTGGCCGTCCTTGCGGGCGCCGGCGGCGTGCTGATGGGCGCGGCTGGTCATCGAGTCCACGCTCACCGTCCACCCGATTCGGCCCTGCGCGTCCCCGGCGGCCTGCAATGCCGACAGGATCTTGTCCCAGGTTCCGTCTCGCTGCCAGCGGCGGAACAGGCCGTAGACGGTGGGCCAGGGCGCGTACTCGGCAGGGACGTCACGCCACGGCGCGCCGATCCGGATCCGCCACCGGATCCCATCGATGAGCTGCCGTTTCTCCCACTTCGGCGGACGACCGTTACCCGACACGGCAGGCAGCAGCGGAGCGAGCCGCTGCCACTGCGCGTCCGTGAGGTCATGCCGCCTCGTCACCGCTAAGGTGGCCACGAGGTCTCCGGTGTGAAGTTCTAGCTTGGTCGCTGAACCATCTACCGGAGACCTCTTCAGTTATCGATCACCACCACGCCGTGACCTTCGCCGGCAACCACAACTTCTGAAACACGCCTTAGGCGTATCGATCAATCCGCCATGGTGGCCGAAGATCGCACCGGCGAACCCACCAAGTCCACGATCGTACGCGGCGCGGGTACCGAGTGACTTGTGGTCGATGCCGACTGGACCGCCAGTAGGCGCGACAGCAGCAAGCTTGTCCTGCCAAGCACAGGACGCCTTGCCCACGTCATGCAGCGCACCAAGCCAGTACGCCACGTCGCCCCCACCGAACGAAACGGTGAACCGTCGCGCCAACTCCGCGGTGCTTCGAAGATGCTCGGCAAGAGAATGCCATTGGGTACGGCCAGGAGCAGGGCTGTGCGCCCAGAGAGAGCTCATGTCCAACACGGATGCTCCCTACCGGCCGAAACCAACGGCAAGGTCAAACGGTTCCACCGCACCATGACCGACGGCTGGGCACTACGACTCTTCTGCACCTCAGAGCACGCCCACCGAGTACGGCGTGAGCGTGTAGTGATTGTAGGCACGAAGCCCGGCGACCCGTAGAGCGCTACTCCTCTGGCTTGTCGGGGTTTGCGGACGGGCGCATCAACGTCGCCCGGTTTCCCAATGGCGACCACTTCGCTCTAGCTATACCGGCTCGCTGAGTGACGCCTCCAGCGGGCTGTCGTCATGGAGCCGGGATCATCATCAGTGCTGCAAACGGCTGTCTATCGCGGCTCTGGCTGCAGCGAGGGCCATCGACAGTGATTCCCGTGCCGGGTCTGGCAAGCCCTCTCGACCCAACCCACTCGCCTCAATCAACAAGCCCAGCGGCTTGTGGTGTTCGGGACCGGTGGCTGGGTGGTTAAGAAGGTCGCGAGCAGCGTTGGCGTCCTCGTCGCGGATGACGCCTGCCGTCAGAAGCTTGACGAGGTCATCTGCGATGTACGGTGCTGCCCCGACGGAAAGGTCCAGGGCCGTGAGACCGAGTCGCACACGAAACACCGTGAGTCCTTTGCCTGGTGTGGCGGCTGACACTCGCTCGATCAAGCGGTGGTAGTCGGTTGTGCGGGCGTCCCCGCTCGTCGTCGCGTGCCAACTCTGGAGGAGGTCGAGCACCGTCTGCTCCCATGGCTGTTCAATCTTCGTCCGCCTGAGCAGATCGGCGGCCTCGACGCCGTCGCGTCGCATGAGGTGGGCGACGATCGCGACCTGTCGCCCGTCGAGCAGGGTGGCGCCGACTCCGTCGTAGCGGTGCACGTGAGTCAGCGCGTCGGCCCAACGGCCGGTAAGGGTGAGAGCGCGGGTTCCATCGGAGAGCAGGATGCGGCGTAGCCAATTGATGATCTGTTTGAGTTCGCCGGGATCAGCAGTGAGCTGCTGGGGATGTATCTCGAGGTCGTCGATGACGGTGTGTTTATTAGCGGCGATCGCCGTGTGTAGGTCGGTGAGTAGGCGGTGTGCGCCGTCGCCGTCGCCGTCTCGGATGCGTAGGCGAGCGAGGTTGATGACTGGTTCGAGGGCGAAGCGGGCGGTGTGCCCGTTGAGCGGGGCTTGGCTGAGGTAGAGGTTCGCGTGTTGGTGGCACCAGGCGCGGGCGAGTTTCGCGTCGCCGCAGTCGGAGGCGACGAGGGCGGCTCCGTTGAACACCATGGACGCCTTTTCCGGGTCGCGTTTGCGGTAGGCGGTCTCGGCGAGCGCAGTAAGTCGGTTCACTCGTGCGTCGAGTGGTTTGGCTGGCGGGCGTTTACGGGGGATGAGGGGAAAACGGGCGGCGATGGCGGAGGTGAGGGGCAGGGTCATTGGTGTCCTTATTGCTGCGGGAGGCCGCGTGTGGCATCGAGGTGTGTCTCGGTGGTGCTTGGTAGGCCGGCGGTGCTCGTGCCGGGGGCGCCGGGGCGGGGTGGGCACCGCCCCGGCGCGTTCACCAGAAGGAGATCGTGAAGCTGGTGTCGGGTCGAGTGATGTCGTCGGGCTCGGCGGGCCGCGTTCCTGCTTGCTGGGCGGTGATGGTGGGTTGGTTGGGACGGCCTGCCTCGTTCCATTGGTCGAGAAGGTTGGTTAGTTCGGCGGCGAGTTTGTCGGCGTCCGGTCCGTGTGCGATGGCGCCGAGTTCGTGGTGGCCTTCGTTGGTCGGTTGGAAGGCGAGGTAGGCGATGGTGCCACCCTGATAGATGGCAGCTCCGGCCCATCGGTAGGCGGGTGTGACCAGCCCGCTGGTGCGGGCGGTGTCGCCGATGCCGAGGCGGCCGAACGGTGTGCTGGTGTTTACGAGTAGCCACAGATCAAGATGGCCGATGGGGTCTGCGTCGGCGACTTCGATGCCGGTCCAGCGTTCGCGCCGGGGGTGACTCAGGGCGCGGCTGAGGGCTGTTCGGTCGGGTTGATCGGCGGCGTCGAGTTTGAGGGCCACGTCAGTGTCGAGGCGTACGTGGTGATCAGTGTGTTCTGCGGTGCCGCGCATGGGGACGAATCCGCAGACCAGCGGTGTCGTGGTGCTGGTGAGTTGGTGGGCGGCGGTGCGGTCGAAGGCGAAGCATCGGGTCAGGCCGCTTTCGTGCACACGCAGGGGTACGACGATGCGTCCGTCGTCGGCGAGTTGGTCCCACCATGCGGCGGAGATGTCCCAGGCTCCGGCGGTGACGATGATCCGGTCGTAGGGCGTGGTGTTGGGGTAGCCGAGGGCTCCGTCGCCGTGGATCACCTCAACGGTGTCGTAGCCGGCGCGGGCGAGGCCGGCGCGGGCGCCGTCGGCGAGGTCCTGGTCGAGTTCGATGGTGACGACCTTGCCGTCGGGGGTGGTCAGCTCGGCCAGCAGGGCTGCGTTGATGCCGGTTGCTGCGCCGATTTCCAGGACGCGGTGTCCGGGTTGTGCGTCGAGTTGTTCGAGCATGTCCGCGACGAGGCTGGGGCTCGACGCCGATGACAGTGCGGCACCGTTGGGGTCGCGTTTGGTGACGATCTGGCGGCGGGTGTAGACGGTTTCCAGGTCGACGCCGGGGAGGAACTGTTCGCGGGGCACCCTACGAAATGCCTGCTCTACGGAGGCCGAGCGGACGTGGCCGCGCTGTTTGAGGGTGGTGACGAGTTGCTCGCGAAGCCCGGCGGCGGTGGAGCCTTCGGGATCGGTGTCGGATGTGTTGAGCATCTTTGCCCTTCTCTCGGTTGTTTCGGCAAGGTCATGGCTCGTGTGGGTGCCGGACGAGTGGTGGAAGGTGGCGTGCGTGGCTGCTGTCGCCAGGAGCCAGGCGTCAGCGGCCGAGATGCCGAGTCGGTTGAACAGGAACAGCAGGTGGTGGGTCAGCACGCCGCGCAGGTCGCGGGTCAGGGCCCCGTGCCGGTCGAGGATGCCGAGGTCTGCGCCAGCCTGGTCGTGGGCTTGCGGCCATTGCGGGCTGGTGGCCAGCGGGCTGCCCGGCGCGTCGTCGGTAGCGGTGAGCAGACGTTGCACAGCGGCGATCAGCTGAGGGGTTGGTCCTGGCGCGTTGGACTGGTGGCGGCGGGCGGCGAGGTGTCGCCAGACGTCGCCTTGTTCGGAGAACTCCAGTCCGGCGGCGCGCATGAGTCGGGTGGCGAGCACGATGCCGAGTTCGCGTCGGTGGGTGCCGGCGGTGAGATAGCCGAGGATGTGGCGGCTGTCGGCGTGGAAGAGGGTGTGGGCGACCGTCATGGCGTCGTCGCCGCCGAACGCGTATGCCTCGGGCCGGTAGATGGGCTCGGTGACGCCGCGGATGCGGTCGTCATCGGTGAGGTCAGCGAGGAGGGCGTAGACCCAGGCGAGCCGGACGCCGGGCAGCAGCCGCAACCGCCAGGTCTCGGTCTTGCGGATAAACCAGAAGGCGGTGATCACACCGCGGTCCTCGGCGCCGGTCAGGGCGGGGGCGAGCCGGGCTGCGGCGTACTCTTCGGCGGTCTGCCAGTCGGAGAAGGTCAGATTGATCTGACGCCAGCGGCTCACTGGACCCGCATGGGTGGGTGAGACGATGTCGGAGTCGCTATCGAGGTCCATGGGTGGTCTCCTCGCCTAGTGGATGAGCAGGCTAGTTGCCCAAGGGATGACGGTGCCGGTGGCGACGGTGTGCAGGGTGAGGGCGACTCCGGCGTGGCCGGCGATCAGGCCGGATCGCGCTGGGGTGGCGTCGGTGGCGTGTTGGATCAGCAGGCGCATCACGTGAGGCAGACGTGTGTGCAGGCTGGTGGTGCGGGCGTCAGCGGCGGCGTACCAGGCCGTTGCGGCGAGTCCTGCCCATCCGTGGCATAGCGATGAGTCGATGATCCGTTTGAGCTGCACGGGGTCGGCGAGGCAGCGGGACAGGGCCTCTTCGGCTGTCTGCTGCCTGGCGAGGTCGCCGAGAGCGATCCCGGCGAGCTGCTGCGCGCGGGTTATGCCGGGGGTGCCGTAGCACCAGGACGGCCGCGCCGGTCCGCTTGTCGCAGGCGTTCTGTTGTGCAGCTCGGTCGCTGTGATCTTCTCCGGCCACCACGGCCCGGTTGGGCTGCTCTGCCGCCAGTCGTCCAGCCAGGCGCAGATCCGGCCGAGTGCTTCGGCCTGTCCTGACACCATGACGTTGTGGCGCATGGCCAAGGCCAGGAGCGCTAAGGGGCCGGTGATGCCGTGCGCCATGCCGAAATTGGCGTGCCCACCCGACGCAGAACTGTGGGCATCGGGCGGGTCGGCGCTCCACCACCCGGGCGCGAGCCGTCCGGCCTCGTCGTGGGCGTCGAGCGGTTCGGTGAGCCGCACCAGGTACGCCAGCACCCGACGCAGCAGTTGTCCGTCCGGGTCGCGCCGTAGCAGATGGGCTCCCAGGCCGGTCAGCCCACGTACGAGGTCGAATTCCGACAGCGGAGGCCGGGCACATGCGGCGATGCGTGCCTTCGCGGCGGCCAGCCGGCGTTCGGTCAGATCCGCGACGGCGTGATCGAGCGTGTCGAGGGACGCCGGGTGGGTATGTGGCGCGGCCGTGGTCAGGGCGTGGGTGACAGCCGGCGTACCGAACCACAGTCCCGCCCCGCTGGCGTTGTTGAGCGTGTCAGCCGTCGCGTGCCGCAGCCAGGTATAGGCCGGTTCCCATCCTTCGTGCCCGGTCTGGGCTCGCACGCCGTGCAAGATCGCTACCCCGGCGGCACCCCTCGATAGGGATTGGGCGTACCAGCGGGTACTTCGTGGCCCGTAGTCGTCCGCCATGAAGTCCGCAGGAGGTGGCTCGGCCAGGGTGTCGGTGATGCACGTGGCCATCGTCTGGGCTGCCTGCAGCAGTGGACTCGCGAGAGGTACGGCAGTCATCAGGGCGCTCCTGCGGTGCGGACGCGGCGGCGCACGGTCGCCAGTGCGACGTGGCGGGCAAGCCGATATATGACCTGCTCGGCCGGCTCGTTGGGACCGTGAGCGCGGACAGAGTGCAGGTGAAGCAGCGAGGTGAGGACGTCGGCCGGCGTCAGTGGGCCGCGAGAGGCGGACAGTGCGTCGGCGTAGCGGGCTGCGGCCCGCGATCGCTCCTGCCATGCTTGCCGGACCGGCTCGGGCAGGGTGGCAGGGTCGAGGGTGACCGCTTGACGCAGCACATGCCGGTCGTTGGGCGCGCGCCCGGCCTGCTCCGGGTGGGCGACTAGCCACTCGCATGCGTCGTTAGGGCTGCCGAGCATCGCGGCGGCCAGGTCGATCATGCTCGCGGCGGTGAGGACCTGTCGGTTGATCTGACGCTCGGGTTGAGCGCCGAGCTGTGCCAGGGCTGCGGTCGAATCGGCCGCGAACAGCTCCTGCGCAGCGGCCAGCGCCAGGCCGGCTCCGTACCGGCCGGACTCGGGGTGGTAGGTGTTCAGGCTGAGGTCTCCGGCGAGGCCCTGCTGCCGAAGCGTGGCGGCCCACTGGCCGATCCGTACCGCCGCGTCGCCGTAGTCGTCGGTGTGCAGCCGCAGTCGAAGATGCGACGTGGGCTGGCGGAGGCGGACGAACCATGACAGAGGCGGTTCGGGCCAGTCGGTGAACAGCGCGGGCAGCCCTCGCAGTAGGACCAACTCCATCATGGCCGGCTCAACGGCCAGCGACGCGGACACGATGCTGCCTGTTCCGGGCATGATTGGCGGGGCCGGAGCGGGTGGCGGCCACGATCCTCGTGCGGTGATTACGGCCGGCGCCGCTGCGGGCTGGGCCGTGGAGGCGATTGGTACGACGATCTCGTGAGCACGCCCGGACAGCCACCCGAAGTCTTCCGGGCTCGCCGCATCTACCACGGTGATCGGTTCGGTGCTGGCGTCCAGGTGGGCGCGCAACAGGGACCGGTCCATGGCCTGATCGAGGTTGAGTCGAAGCCTTTGGTCGCCGCTGCCGATCTGCACCCATCCCGGTAGCCGCAGCCTCGAACGCACCACCTTCCAGGCGGCCAACCATTCGCTGTCGCTCGCGTCCGCAGCGGGCAGGCAGTCCGGGTCTACGCGCCACCGGGCGGCCGTGAGGAGAACCCGGCCGTATCGCAGCGCGGGTCGAAAGGGCAGGCATGAGGCCGCGCCCCAGTCGAAGGGTTTCAGCCGGGCATCCATGGCTCGTGGCAGTTCCACGAGAAACCGGCCGAGCAGAGGCATCGTGTGCAGAGCGGCGGCATGGGCCACCGTTGGCTCGACCACCCGTCGCCGCGACATCGACACCAGTACCAGCCGATCACGACCGACAGCCACACCAAGGTCATCAAGGCTGATGATGTCCTCGCTGACGGGGCGGTGCTCAGCAAGAGGGATCAGCCCCGGGAGGACCAGCGGGGAATTGAGTACGTTCTGGGCACGCAGATGGTGCGGTGGGAAACTCAACTGCGCCGGTATGGCGCCGTCCACCGCGACTGGTAGCCGCGCGAACTCCATACACATGCGCTCCCGCTCGGGATCGGGCAGCATGTTGAGGAAGCGGCCGCTCGTCGCCATCGCCGAGCGGCCCATACCGGTCAGCGCGATCGTGAAGCGCCCTTCTGTCAGAGCGTCCAGCGACGCCGCCCGGACCTCTGCCGTGATATCGACGTGAGGGCTGACGTGGCGCTCGTTGCGGTCGGGGCCGGCAAGGGCCTCCACGGCTGCATCATCGAGCGCCACCTCGCGGACACCGTCAATCACTGCCTGCTGGGCCAGCGCCAAGAGCCGCTCGTCACGGCGGGACAACGGAGCCGAGGCTGCTTGGGCCTCGCGGGTGAAGTGTTCCGGATAGCCCAGCCCGGTCATCGGATCAATCACCTGGGCCAGCGGTACTACCGCCGTCGTGCCGTAGCGGTCGACGAACCGGGCACGGTACATGCGCCACTCCGGCCGACCGTCCGGATGTGACGTCAGACGGCGCAGCGCGCCGGCCGAGCTCGCGATCTCGACGGCGACCTGTTCTCGCAGGGTGACCTGATCCGCGAGCCAAAGATCTACCGCGACCGGCTGTGAAACCGGTGCCACGCTACGCATCCGGTCAGCCAACTCACGAAGATGTGTCGTACCGCGTGGGATGACACCCAGGCCGGCTTGCAACGACCCGAGTGCAGCCGCGACGGACCGTTGTCCGTTGAGGTGGTAGTCCTGCACGGTGTCGAGCTGGTTCAGAATATGTCGCATCGGGTCGGCGCAGGTCGACGGTGGCCGAAGGCTGGAGATCAGCACGCCATGATCGACCAGGGCGGCAACCAGCGCCTCTGCGGGCTCACGCGGAGTCCGTGGAAACGCCGCGGTCAACGTGTCGACCAACTCCGTCCATGACACCGGCGCGGCGGCTAGCGATACGGCCAACCGCACCGCAGCCGTGTTCCTGACCGAGGAGATGCCGTCTGCGGGTATTGAAGCGTGCGGCCGGCACTCCACGGCGAGCCGAAGTCCGTGCCCCGCAGCCAGGTTGTTCGCCTGCACAGGCAGGCTGCGGCGCCCGCGCGGGTCGGCTTCAAGCCGCGCGATCAGAGACGCGAGCCAGCCCGCGTCCGGCCGCACCCGGACCGCCCACCGCTCTGACGGTACGACCGAGGCCGCCCTGGCGAAGCGCAGCGCCGCGACCCCCGAGAACAGCCCAAAGGGCGTCGCCCGCCGCTGAGCACGCACCAGGTACCGCGCCAACGCCAAAGCCATCCGCCAGCCTCGGTCGGCGTCGAGTGTTCCACCGGCGCACACTGCCTCGACTCGGGAAGCGAATTCGGGACTGGCGGTCCATACGGATTCGGCCACACCGGGGCGCTTCCACGTCTCCCGCAGCCAACCGTCAATGCCTGCGGCATCGCCTCGACGCGGCCACGGCCTCGTGCTGCTCGGCCACGAGTGCGCGGCGATGCGAATCGTGGCGGCATTAACCGGCCGGTACAGACTGCTTCTCGCCGCCACGATCCTCTCCTCACACTGGAGCTTGCTTGGTGCGGTGTCGCCGGTTCCGGTGAACGTTCGGGTCGCTCACCGGAACCGGCAAGGACAAGTGACTAGCAGTCGCTGCCCTTCACGGTGTCGCAGCCGTCGTCCGTGTCGGCCAGCAGCGAGGCGGCGACCGGGCCCTCCGTGACGATCTGCACGTCCAACTCGAACGGGTCGTCGCTGACGGCGAGCAAGTTGTTCATGGTTCCTCCTAGGGAGTTGGGATGATGGGTGGGCAGGTAGCCCCCGCAGCTACCGGCACGAACTTTGGGACCGCCGCTCGCGTTGGTCAGCCCGCTGTGAGCAGGCGGACCAACCACCGAGTGACGGTGTCCGCCAGGGTCGTCGATGTTGAACTTGTGGTTGAGGGCCACAGCTCGGCGGCGCGAGTTGTGTAGACCGTCTGACTCACTCGCGACTTCCTCTGCTTGAGGCGGGTCGGTATCGACGGTGCGGCCAGCGGTGCTTCGGCCTAGATGGGCCGGCGGCAGAGGGACGGGGGATGCCCGCTGCCGCCGGCCTGGGACCGTCCGCCGCGCCTCTTCGGCGGACGGTCCCGGTAGCCGCCGTGCGGCGACTACCCGCTGAGGGTCGATGGAAGGTGGTCGACCTTCCCGTGGCCCTTAGGGCTCAGGGGGTGAATGCAGAAGGCTTGCTCTTTTGCTGGCTGCAGCTGCCTGCTGTGGGTGGTCGTCATCGGATGCTCCCTCGGTACGGGTGTTGTGGTGCGCGACTCAGCGGTGGGCAGGGTGTGAGCCGCAGCGGCTAGGCGTTTCCGGCTGCTTTGACGGTGGGGTGTCGGCGGTGGGTGGCGGTGTCGGGTGGGTTGATGCGTCGGAGGAGTTGGGTGGCTTCGTCGACGGCGGCGCGCTGGTGGAAGAGGGATGGTTCGGCGGCGTAGCCGGCGACGATGGCGGCGAGGGGGTCGGTGATGTGAGTGGTGGTGTCGGCGAGTTCTTCGAGGAACGCCAGGGCGCAGTAGGGGACGTAGAAGGGGCTGTAGCCGCCTTCGTGTGCGGCGACGAGCCGGCCGTGGCAGAGCCGCTCGGCGGCGTGTTTGAGGAGGCTGGTCATTTGCCGGTAGGTGTCGGCGGTGAGCATCTGTCGGGCCATGGGGTCGAAGACGTTGGCGTCGTAGCCGTTGGCGAGCAGGATCAGGTCGGGTTCGTAGCGGTCGAGGGCTGGTATGACGATGTTGGTCATGGCGTAGAGGTAGGTGGCGTGGCCGCTGCCGGCGGGTAGTGGCACGTTGATGGCATAGCCGGCCCCAGCACCAACGCCGTTGTCGCGGATCTGGCCGGAGTCGGGTGGGAAGGAGTTGGCTTGGTGCAGGCTGATGGTGAGCACGCTCGGGTCGGTGTAGAAGATGGATTGGGTGCCGTTGCCGTGGTGGGCGTCCCAGTCCACGACGGCGATGCGGGCCAGGCCGAGTTCGGTTTGGGCGTGTCGGGCGGCGACGGCGATGTTGTTGATCAGGCAGAAGCCCATGCCGGTGTCGGCGGTGGCGTGGTGTCCGGGTGGTCGGGTCAGGGCGTAGCCGTTGGTGATGTCGCCTTCGGCGACGGCGGTGACGAGTTCGATCAGGCCGCCCGCTGCGAGGCGGGCGATGTCGTAGCTTCCGTACCCCACTGGGGAGAAGCCGTCTCCGGCGTCGCCTCCGCCGCGTAGGGCGCTCTGGGTCTTGAGGCGCCGGATGTGTTCGCTGGTGTGTACGCGTAGCAGTTCTGCTTCGGTGGCCCGGCGCGGTTCGATGATCGATAGCTCGTGGATGAGCCCGCTGGCGTAGATGAGTTCGTGGATGCGGCGTTTGGCTTCCGGGTTCTCGATGTGCACGGCGGGTTGTACGCCCGCGAGTGGGTGCGCGGGTAGCAGGCCGGCGCTGGTGCCGGTGTCGTGCCACAGGTACTCGGGGTGAAAGACGTAGCCGGTCGTCATGACGATCGCCTCCGGGCTTCGGTCGACGGTGCCGAGAGCGGTAACGGTCAGGCAGGGCAGGTGCTGACGTGTGGTTCGCTCGCGGACCGGGGCCGAGGGATCTTTGGCGGCGGTGCTGCGGCGGCGAGGTCGGCGACGAAGGCGTCGATCTGGCCGGTGCTGATGCCGGGGGCGCAGATGATGTGGCTGGTGTCGCCGTCGCTGGCGAGCAGCCACTTCTTGCACACCTGCTTTGGTGGAGTGGGCATGACGACGGTGAAGGCGTGGGGGTGCCGCCAAGCCGGCCATCCGATGGCGGTTAGTTGGTCGGTGGCGTAGGCGGCGAGACGGCGTGCCTGGGTGGCCCGCCAGCGGTGTCCCTCACGCCCGTGGGTGGCGATGGCGTGCCACAGCAGCGCGGCGGCCAACCCACACCGCGAGCCGGTCACGGTGGTGTCGCCGGTGTTGATGTAGGGAACGTGGTCGACGGGTTTGCGGAGGCTGTCGCGGATGAGGACGACTCCGCACGGAGTCGGCACACCGAGGAACTTGTGGCCGCTGATGGCGATGCTGCCAATGCCCGCGCTGTCATCCAGGCGTAGGCGGCCGTCGAGGGCGAGGGGGATGCCGGACAGGGCCGCGTCAACGTGGACGTGGGCCTCGACGCCGTGTTCGTCGAGGATCGCGCGGATGCGGGTGGTGTCGTCCACGGCTTCGGTCATGGTGGTGCCGGCCGTGGCGACCACGATGGCAGGCCACCGACGCCGCCTGCGCACCTGCATGGCGAGATGCCCGTAGTCCATCTCCCCGTCCGGCAGGGCGTTGACGATGACGCCCTGAACCCCGAGCATCCGGACGATCTTGGGGATGGAGTAGTGGGCGGCGGTGGAGTAGTAGACGCGGGCGCTCGGGTGGCGGCGGTAGGCGGCGTGCAGGGCGGACAGGTTGCCTTCGGTGCCGCCCGTGGTGACGTACCCCCATCGGTCGTGCGCGGGCATGGACAGGGTGTCGGCGACCCAGGTGACGACGGCCCTCTCCAACACTCGCGTGTGCGCCACGCCGCCGGGGTCAGCGGGGTCGCCGATGTTGTTCCACAGCCGGATACCGAGGCGGGTTATGACGTCGCTGTGGTCGAGGTCCACGGCGCCGGGGAATCCGATGCTCGTGGTCGCGGTGGCGTCGGCCTCGTGCACGAGACGGTCGAGGACGCCCGTGATGTCGATCGGTGTGCGGTTGAGGTCCGCGGCGTCGGCGAGGCTCAGGGTGTGGGTCATGCCGGCCGCCGTGCGAGTAGGTGGGCGGCGAGGGTGTGGTGCAACGCGGCGAGTTGCTGCCACACGGCGTGGGTGGCGTCGTCGCCTCGCTCGATGAGGTCTTCGTCGGGCCGGAAGTAGGTGAACTGGTCGACGTCGAGGTCCTTGTTGCAGCGAATCCCGGTAACGCCGAGGCGGGCGTGGGGGTCGCGGTCGATGTGCAGGGCGGTGCCGTCGGTCAGCAACGCCCAGCACTGGCCCTTCAGATCGAAGCCCGACAGGTTGCGGCCCATCGCGGCTGCCTCCCGCACACTGCGGGCGACCTGATACCAGCCGCCCCGGTCGGAGTCGAGGGTGCTGACCCCCACGCCGACATACGTCGCCCCGGCGGGCAGGGTCATGTCTCCGCCGTTGACCATCGACCCCTTCGGGCCGAGAGGACTCCACCGGCCTCCGATGGTGGCGATGTTGTCCGCCGCGACGGCCGTCAGGTCGGACAGGAGCCCGGATAGGTTGTCGGAGTCCGGCGATTGCGGCCACAGCCGGTAGGCGGTGTGCAGCTTGTAGCCGTGCGGCTCACCCGGCGCGTCGGAGACGAAGAACAGCATCACCCCGTGTGGGCCGATCGCGTCTCGCCGCCCGAACCGCTGGTCGGCTTCGATCATGTGGCCGGTGTTGAGCCGCTTGGATCGGTACGCGATCTGCATCCGCAGGTTCGCCCATGGACGAGCCTCAGCCGGCACCTCGTCATCGGACGGCGCCTGCGCCTGGGCGGGTGAGGGCGTAGGTGCGGCCTGCGGTGGGTCCGGGGGAACGTGGGTCTCGGGTGGGCGAGGGTAGTCACGGGGTGCGGGGGCCGGGCCGTGGCCGGGGGACGGCTGGTTGACCTGCCGCAGTGGAACGGTGGGCGTGTGCTCCGGGCGCTGCGAAACGGCGGGTGCGTACCTTCGTTGCTCTGGGACGGCGGGCGGGTACTCCGGCCGCTGGGCGACGGCCGACGGGTGGTCCGGTTGCCAGGCGGGGTCTCGGGCGTCGAGGGCGTAGCGTCCGACGGGTGGCAGGGTGGCCGCGTGAGTCGTCATCGTCGCTCTCTCTCAGATCGAGACGTGGATGGCGTCGGGAATCGCGTGCGTCTTCGGTGTTCCTCGGCCAATCCCGGCGTAGATCTCCGGACGCCGGCGCCGCAGGTGCCCCGCCCACATCCTGCCCGCGACAGCGACGGCGGCGAGGATCGCGGGCAGCAGGAACGGATACAGCGACCCGGGCGCGGCACCGAGCAGGGAGCCGACGTTGCCGACCATCGCAACCAGCACCACCGACCCGCCGAGCACACCCAGAGCCGGTGCGAGCCGCCACTGCCACACCCCCGGCTGTGGGCCACGCACGCTGGCCGGGGCCGTCATCGCGGCCACCGACGCGGCCAGCAGCAGACACAGCAGGCCCATCGCGCCCACCGTCGACAGCCAGGTGAACATCACCGCCATCGGGTCCGCACCAGAAAGCGCGAACGCACCCACCACGAGGGCCGCCACGGTGGTCTGGCTCAGGGAGCCGCCGCGCGGCGCGTTGACCCGCGTGGTGCTGCCGGTATGTGCGAGACCGACGGGCAGGACTCCCTCGCGGGCCATCGCGAATACGTAGCGGGAGATCACGGCGTGAAACGCCAACATCGAGGTCAGCACCGCGAAGATCAACGCCACGCTCGCCAGCGCAACCCAGAGGCCACCAGCACGCTCCAACACGGCAAACGGCAGGCCCCCCGCCGGATCCGCCGCCACCTCGGCGACAGTGTCGGGGCCGACCGCTATACCCATCGCCCACGCCGCGAGCGCATACACCCCGCCGAGAACGAGAACGGCGGCGACGGTGGCGCGACTGACCGACCGGCGATCGATGGCTTCCTCAACGAACGAGCCTGGGGCGTCAACTCCCATGAATGCGGCCACACACAACGCGACCGCGCCGCCGATGCCGCTGACCGCCAGACCGGAGGCGTCGAAGCCCGCCCACGACACCTCGCCGTCCGCCGGCTGCCACAATCCGGCGAGGACGAACACCGCGACGACCAGCAGCGAGACACCCAGCACCGTGGCCAGGACCCGGATGGAGAGCATGATCGCCCGCACACCCAGCACCCCGACAACAGCCAAGGCGATGCCCGCCCACACCCACCAGGAACCACCGAGCGCACCGGCCATCGTCGCCCCGAACAGGCCGTAAAGGCTGATCTGGATGCCGTTGTAGGCGACCAGAGCGACCAGGCCGGCGGCCACACCCCAACCACGGCCCAGGCCGTTGGCGAGGATGCCGTAGTAGGCCGCCGGATGACCGAGCTGACGCGCCATCGCCGTGTACCCGACCGCGAGCAACGCCACCGTGCCCGCCACCAGCACGAACGTCAACGGTAGAGCGGTCACCTTCGTGGTCGCATAGGTCGCCACGATGCCTCCGGCCAGCACCACCAAGGGCGCCGACGCCGCCGCTCCCAGCGCCCACAACCCGAACGGCGTCAACGTCCGCCTCGCGAGGGCCACCTGCACATGCGTCGTGTTCACCGCTGCCCCCGCTCCGGCACGTTCGGGCACCACGACTGGCGACAGCCCCCCACGGGATGCCGCTCTACGTCCCGGGCGTTTACGGCCACCACAAACACCGCCGCCGGGCGCACCGGCCCGGACTGCCAGTAGCCCTGGTCACGGTCGAGGTGCCGCTGCGCGATGTCGGCGTCGGGCGTGAACCCGAACAGGTCATGCTCACCGCTCGGCCACTCACGGCGGATCGCATACCCGAACTTGTAGGCGTCCGACGTCACGTCTCCCGCGTCCGTGACGGCGGCACCAATACGCGCGCCGGTCAACCAGGGCGGCAACCACCGCCCGGCATTGAGCCTCCGTGGTGGCGACGCGGTAACGGATCGCCTGGTAGAGGTCCGCATGAGGCACTTCTCCTTCCGTTTCAGGGTGCAAAGGGGTAGCCCACTGGCGGCGAGGTCATCGCCAGCAGGTGATCAACGAACTGTGAGACGGCCGTCAGGTAGAGCGCGGTACTGCCGCAGCGATCAGCCGGCCGTGAAACGGGGTCGCCCCACGATGCAAGCGCACCCGACGCGGCAGGCCGCCCGGCTGTCTCACGACGGGCGGAGGCCGCCACATCCGCCACAGCACCGGACCACCCGGCTGCAACGAGATCGGCGAGCGCGGCAGGTACCCGAGCTGGGCAAGGAGTTCCGTCCGAGGACGGTGGCTGCTGACCTCTGCGTACGCCGGCAGCCCAGCCGCGTCCAGCACACCGTGATAGCTGGCCAGCAAAGCTCGTGCTGCGGCGCCCCGCCTGGAAGGCACTGCCAGGTGCGCGAGGTAGTGATGCGGAGTATGCGGATGCACCGCATCGGCGCAGGCGTGCAGCAGACCGAAACGGGCCGCATACGGGCCGAACAACCGGTGCAGGTCAAACTCGTACGGGGCGCAGACGGGTGTTGGCTGCGACCGCGAGTACCACACCGCCACCGCGGTCCGATCGTCGGTCATGTCGACCTGGCCGTACTTCACGCCGTGCGCCAGCACCAGAAGCGCGTAACAGCGCAACACCTGCGAGCGTTCGACCGGATCCGGCACCAGCCACCCACCCACCGGCGACGCCGCCAACGCATCGGCCACCACGCCCGACAGGAAAGCGATGTCGTCACCAGTCGCGCGGCGGACCACCACGTCCACGACGCTCATGCCGCACCTCCCGGCACTGACTCCAACTTGCCGTGAGGGCGAGACATCGACAACGGCGAGCAGGACCCGCGCTCAAAGGTCGCCGCGAGATGCAGGCAGCCTGGATCGACACCCGCAGCGGGCAAACGGCTCCGCGCCGCCTCAATCAACCGAGGCGGGCCGCACACGTAGAACGCCTGTCCAGGACGGTAATGATCTAAGGCGATACTCAGCAGATCACCCTGCACGACCGGCTCCACATCGAGGTCAGCGGAGAGCGCGACCACCAACGTGAGCCAGTCACCATGAGCCATCTGAAGCTTGTCCAACGCCACCGCGTCATAAAGACCATCAAGGGTGCGCGCACCCACCACCAACGTCACCCGCCGCTTGAAAGGCGACGCGGCCACCCACTCGACCAACGCCCGCAACGGAGCAAGACCGGTACCCCCGGCCGCCAACAGCAGATCGGCATCGCCGGCCGCCTCCAACGACAGCCCGACATCGACCGCAGGCCCCAGCCACAACACCTCCCCCGCCTCCACCTCATTCACCAGGACGGACGAAACGTCACCCCCTGCAACTGCGCGGATGTGGAACTCCACCCGTCCGTCCGGGCGGGGTGCGTTCGCCGGCGAGAACCACCGCCACTGTCCCGGCAACCGAGGCGTACACACCGGCATCGCCTGACCAGCCAGGTAACTAAGACGCTGCATCGGGCGAATGGTCAACACCGCGACACCCTCCGACACCAACTCGACTGCCTCGGCCTCGCCGACCGTGACACCAGGCCCGTCTCCCATAGCCTCCGCTGCCCGCTCGGCCAGGCGCATTGCCCGACGACAACCCAGCTCCCAAGCGCAGGTCAGCTCTGGGTTCCAGCTCGCACCAGTAAGCCGCCGTACCGTGTCGGCCATCGCTGCTGCGGCAAGAGTGCCGTGGTGTGGGCTGAACCCGAACCGCCGGTACATCCGACCCAACACTGCCAACGCAGCCCGCCGGCCAGCCGGATCACCCCGACCCGCGATCAACTGCTCGAGCGTCGAGAACAGAATCAGTGCGCGATGTTGCGGCAGACACCGCACGCCGTGCTCGTGCATGGACGTCCAAAAGATGTCGCCGGCGGAGGCATGCGCAGCGAGAGGTAGCGCCAGCGAGGCTTCCAGGTCAGCCATCGTGGCCGCTATTCCTCGTCAGCCAACGACCCGCAGACCCAGCCAGCGCCGGATGAGAGCAGGTGACAGCCTGCGGTCCCCGGCACGGCCTCAGTCGGCCCGGCTCATAGGCCGCTGCGCCTGAGGTGGTCAATGAGCCGCCGGCGAGACCTATCGGCTCCAGCAGCCTTCGAGGCTGGCGCTCTTGCGGCGCCACTCGTGGGGCAAGCTCGAAGGTGTCGCGATGCTGTGACGTTAAGCCCACGTGCCCTCCCGGTGTTTACCAGAGGTCCATCGATCGATCTGCGGACCGGCGACCCTCTAGTCCTAAGCGCTACTTAGTCTTACCCGCCGGACTAGATCGAGACAAGTTGTCTGAGTCAACTTTCGTGTTCGAAGGCTGTGTCATGCTGTGTCGGTGCCAAACTGGCCTACGTTGAGACGCAGACGCCTTGCTCGCGAGCTGGCCAACTTGCGTGAGTCCGTCGACATGACGATCGAGGACGCGGCGGCGCGTGCGGGGATCTCCCCCTCACACCTGTCGCGCGTGGAGCGTGCGCTGGTGGGGGTTCGCGTGCCGGTAGTGCGAGCCTTGTTGACGACCTACGGCGCGAGCCCGTCGACAGCAGCCACTCTGGTGGAGGTTGCCCAGACGGCAACGCAGCGTGGCTGGTGGCATCGCTACGCGGGCAGCATTCCCGATGAGTACGCGACCTATATCGGGTTCGAGGCGGATGCCGCGCGGATCTGGAACTTCGAGCTGATCTCGATTCCGGGCCTCTTGCAGACCGAGCGGTACACCCGGGCGGTCCTCGCGGGTGGGGTCGCTCGACTGGCCGAGGAGGAGATCGAGCGACGTGTCGAGGTGCGCCTGCGTCGGCAGGCTCTGCTGCACCGCGAGAATCCGCCGGCACTGTGGGTGGTTCTTGATGAGGCGGCGATACGTCGGCAGGTGGGCAGCCCAGAGACGATGGCTGAGCAGTTGAATCACCTGGTGACGATCGCGGGGCTTCCGCACGTGGACGTCCAGGTGCTGCCGTTCGCGGCCGGTGCGCATCCCGGCACGCCGGGTGCTTTCGTCGTCCTCGGCTTCACCGACCCGGCCGACCGGGAGGTGGTCTATATCGAGACGATGGCCGGCGACCTCTACCCCGAAGGTGACGCCGACGTCCAAGCAGCCGTTCAGGCTTTTGATCGACTAAGGGCGACGGCACTGGGGCCGGATGACTCCGTGTTGATGATTCGTGACACTGCGAAGGAGTTTGCGTGATCGACTTCAGTCGCGCAACGTGGCGCAAGAGCACCAGAACACAGCAAAGCGGTCAGTGTGTTGAGGTGGCGAGAGTCGGCGAAAGTGTCGGCGTCAGGGACTCGAAAGACCCGACTGGTCCCGTTCTGGTGTTCACGCCCGGCCAGTTCGCCGCATTCCTTGAAGGTGCGGCCGAAGGCGAGTTCGGCCACCCTTCCTGAAAGAGCCATCCGCTCCGGTTACCAAACGGGCTGTCGATGCCCGGCTTTGTGCTGCCGTCGAGCCCGCCGGCAGCACCTTTCCTTGCCCACGATCACGCTGGCGCACTTACAGGTCGTTGAACTCGCCCTGGTTCGCGCCCTGCAGGAAGGCGTGCCACTCCGAGCGCGAGAAGGTGAGCCTCGGACCGCCGGGGTTCTTTGAGTCCCGCACGGCTACGCCGTCGGGCAGCGATGCCACCTCCACGCAGTCGCCGTTGAGGCTCTCTGAGCTCTTGCGCCAGGTCAGGCCCTCGGACGCGTCCGACATGTCGACTCCCTTCGCTACGTTAGGATCGAGACTGCCACAAGGCGGCGGGGACGACTAGTCTCCGGGCGCGACTAAACTTGATCGGCGGGTGGCACAGGACGGGACGATCCGATGCAGATGGACGAGTTGCAACGCATGCTGCGCAAGGTCGAGCGGTCGGTGTTCCGTCTCGAAACGCTAAGAACCTATACCGCTCCGGGCGAGGTGGACCTGCTTCGCGACTTCCGGGCGGGGCGTCCCCTGCCACCGCGCACCACGGATGCGGATCCGTGGCTGCGGATGGTGGCGGACAGCGTGGGTGCCGGTAGGCGCTGGAGTCGGGTCCACGTCCTGGACCGCCCGCTGTCGGACTATCTCCGCTTCGAACTGCTGGGCTACCACGGCAACGTGGCCGCGGGCGAAGACGTCCGGATCGCCGACCGGGCAGTGGCCCCCGAGGAACTGGGCGCGCTGACACACGACTTTTGGCTCCTCGACGACGCGCTCGCGGTGAAAATTCACTACGACGGGCGCGGCCGACGGGTGTCCATGGAGCAGACCAGCGACGTGGCGGCCTTCGTCGAACAGCGCGACCTCGCGATGAGGCACTCCGTCGCACTGCGTGACTACCTGCCGATGGTTCAGCATGAGTTGCGTAGATCCTGGTGAGCCCAGCGACAGACGACCGCGCGGCGCTTGCCGCACGGCTTCGCGAGCTACGCGAGGACTCTGGCCTGTCCACCACCCGACTGGCCGCGGCGCTGGGCTGGTCGCAGTCGAAAGTCTCCAAGATCGAAAACCGGCGCACGAAGCCGTCCGTCGCCGACATCCGAGCATGGACAGCCGCCACCAACGCGCCAGACGACGTCACCGCCGAACTGGTCAACGTCGCGGAGTCCATCCAGGTGGCGTCAGTCATCTGGGACCGGTCCCTCAGCGGCGGACGTGCCGAGCACCAACGAACCATCGGACGGCTACTTCAAAGCGCGACACAGATGCAGGTCTTCCAGCACGCGGCCGTGCCCGGACTACTCCAAACCGCGGAGTACGCCCGCAACATCCTCACTCTCGCCGATGTGTTCGGTGTGGGCGACACGTCGCGTGCCGCCGCGGCGCGCATCGAGCGGCAGTCGGCACTGTACGAAGAGGGCAGGCGCTTCGAATTTCTCATCTCGGAGTCCGCGCTGCGGTTCCGGGCGGCGCCGGCCGTGGCGCTCGCCGCGCAGTACGACAAGATTCTCTCAGTTTCCACGCTTCCCACGGTGAGCATCGGGATCGTGCCCATCGGCAGCCAACCGTCGATGGTCCACGCGCACTCGTTCGTGATCTACACCCTGCCTGATGACACTCGTTTCGTCACGGTCGAGACGTACACCCGCGAGTTGACCTTGACCGATCCTGAGGAGATCGACGTCTACTCGCGGGTGTACGCGTCGCTGCTGGCGGATGGGCTAGCTGGAGAGCAAGCTCGCGACCTCTTGAAGGGGCTACGAGCCGAAGCGATGAGCGCGTTGACCAGAGATAGCTGAACGCAGCCCACGTACCAAGGACGAAGGCCAGAGGGCTTATCTATCCGATGGTTGGGCCGCCACCGCCATCGAACGGTGCCGACAGAGTCCGGTTCACGGAGCCGCCAACGGGCTGCGCCCGTCCCAGAGACGAGGGCGGGCGCAGGTCACGCGGCGCGTGGCGGAGCGGGTTGGTGCAGGCGGAGCAGGCGGGCGAGGGTGGCGGCTTGGTCGACGGTCGGGAGGCCGGCTTCGGCGGCGAGGGCTTGGATTTCGGTTTCGGTTGCGGGGTCGGTCAGGTAGCGGGCCATCGACAGCGTTCCCGGCATGGCCGGAGGGTCGGTGTCGGGGTGTGCGGTCGGGGCCTCGCCGTCGGCTGTCCGCGTGGGCGGGGCCGGCGGCGACGGGTGTGTGTTCGCGCGTGATGTCTGGTCACGGCGTGTGGCCATGTCCCTCCCAGGACGGCTCGTGGCGTGAGGACGACGTGTCGGGCCATGGGCATCTCCTTCGCGGTGGTAGGAACTCGTTGACGATCGATCGGCGGATCGCGGCCGTGCAGAGGCGGCGGCGAGGTCGGTGTCGATGCAGGGCTGCGGACTGTAGCTCCGGTGGCCGTGGAAGTGAAGACGTGCGCCACTCACAGTGACTCACCGCGGTAGGCCGCTGGTGTGAGTGGGCCGGGCGGTCGCGGGGTCTGTCGCCGAACAGCGTCCGGTGACAGACATTGACAGCTTCTGGGAACTGCCGCTTCGCTGCCGCCCGGCGCGCGGCCCGGTCCGTCGCCTCGGTGCGGGCCACAGGGCAGGCAGTGACAGCTGCCCTGGGTTGGGGCGGGCACGGGCGGGTTCGGCGTCGTGTGAGCGCGTAGGCCGCCGGTACGCGCCGTGTGCTCCGCCCCGCCCGCATCAGGCGGCCCGGACTTCCTGGTCGGGGACGGTGTGGGTGGGGAACTCGCTGTCGTGGCGGGTATCGGTGTAGGGCAGGTCTATGAGGCGGTGACGGCCGGCGTTGAGGCCGATGAGCTGCCACACCTGTTCGGCGGGACTGGTGCCGAGTGCGGTGCGTAGTTCGGCGGTGGTGGTGGCGATGACCGCCCTTGGCCTGGCCTCGGCAAGGCGGTGGTGCAGGTTCGTCTCGCGTCGGGCGGAGGGTAAATGGAACAGGACCGGCCACGCCCAGGTGCTCATCGCGTACACCCGTTCGTACTTGGCGATCTTCTCGGTGAGGATGTCGAGGCGTTCGAGGCCAGTGTCGTACTCGATGAAGAACGGCACGGACCGCCCGTGCTCGGTCCAGACCCCGGCGCCGTCGGGGCGGGGCAGTCCTGTCGGTCCGTGGACCATCATCTCGGGGTTGCCGCCTTCCCGGTAGAACACGCCCGGGTCGTGGAAGGCGGAGGCGGGCTGCCAGCGGTCCAGGTGGCTGTTGGGGTGGGTGCGGGCGTGGGCGGCGAGGTCGATGAAGACCTGGTTGCCGCCGAGTAGGTGTGGCAGGTCCGGGCGGCGGGTGAGGGACTGTTTGCGGCGGCGGGCTTGGTCCCGGCGGGGTGGTCCGAGTCCGCGTTGGGCGTGGACGTGGTCGTAGCCGAGTTGGTCCAGGACGTAGTGGTACGGGTAGGAGCCGCCGTCGGCCTTGTTGGGCCGGAACCGGTCCACGGCGCGCAGGACGGTGAGGCGGCGCAGCCGCCGTTGGGCGAAGTCCAGGGACGGGAACAGAGCGGTGGCGATCTGGTCGGTGGTGAGGACTCCGTGGTCGTAGAGCCAGCCGAGGAGCCGGTCGTCACGGGCGGTGATGCTGGCCTGTAGGCGTAGCAGCGAATCTGGAGCCGGCAGCCGGTTACGCATGGGCGGCCCCCGGGGGGAGACCCCAGACTTGAGGGTCTGTCTGGAGCGGCATCGGAGCGCTGAGAGCGGGGTCTACCTGGGCTGTGAGCGGCTGTGGGGGGTCAGGTTGGGGGTCAGGATCAAGGCGGACGGTAGAACGGGGATCGGCGCTGACTGCGACACTGCCGGGCACACCGGTTCCGGCGTGACGGTGCGGTGAGAGTGGGTGTGAGTCGGGTCGGTTGCGCTGGTGAGGTTCGCGGTACGAGGCGATCATCGTTGGTGCTCCAAGTCAGAGGTGCGAGTAGGTGTGAGATTGGTGCGCCCGCCGCCGCAGCGGGCGGGAGCAGGTGGACAGCTCCGGTCGGCATCTGTCGGCTCGCGGGCCTGCTGACAGACGCGCACGCTGGTCTGACAGCGTCGGCTCGGGCTGACAGAAGCCGTGGGGTGGGGTTCTGTCACGCGGCCTCCCGATGTGACAGATCCGCAGTCGGCGGGGTGGTCTCGGCGCGCAGGACGCGCACGAGGGCTGAGGCGGTGGCGTTGGACAGTTGGTGTCCGTCCGCGCGGAGTTGTCGGGCGAGGGCTTTGCGGGACAGCGGTGTCCCTTCGGCGGTGAGGTTGTGGGCGGCGGTCCGGGCGGCCGGGACCAGTGCGGCGACTTCCGGACCGCTGTCGTCGGTCGACGGCTGATGGTCCGGGAGGTCCGGGACCGCCGATGGTTGGTCCGCGACGGCGGGGACCGTTGTCGCGGAGTCCGGGACCGCGACGGCGGTGACGCGGACCGGCGGGCGGTTGTCCGGGACCGACGTGTCGACGGTCCGCGGTGGTTCGGGCTCCGTCGGCGCGGGTTGGGCGGTTGAGGTGGGTGGGGTGGGGTCGGCGCGGCCGAGGGCGATCTTCACCATCGCCAGGAAACCCAGGGCGGGTAGGGCGGCGGCTATCCAGCCGATCACCGACGCCTCGGCCTCGACGACCTGCGCGGCCAGGGACAGCAGCACCGCCGCGGTCAGCATGGTGGTGGGGAAGGCGATGCTTTTGCCCAGGCGCCGGTTGCGGCGCAGTTCCAGGCCGGCGGCGATCGAGGTCAGCTCCAGGACGATCGCGTCGGCCCAGGCCAGCCAGCCGGGCTGGCCGTGCGCGGCGGCGACGTCATGCACGTGGGTGAAGGACGCCGCGCCGGCCGCGCCTCCGATCAGCAGCATGATCGCCACTTGGGCGCGGTCTTCCAGCCGCTGCCGCCCCGGCCCTGCCGCAGCGGGCGGGTCGCGGCGTCGCAGGTCATGTGTCGCCAAGGGCCCACCACCTGTGGCCGGCTGGCCCGGAGGACACCTGGTGAGGCGTCGTCGCCCAGATGCGGACGACCGGGAGGACCGCCGTGACGGCCGGGCCCGTAGAGACGATGTTGTCGAGTGGAGTCACGATCTTCTCCAAATTGGGGTGTGGGTGTGGGTTCCAGGTGCGGCACGAGGGCGGGATCGCCCGCGGGTCGCGCCTGCCCGCCGGGTACGGGCAGGCGCGACCCTGCCGGGTGACGCCCGGCCGGGCGGACCCCTCACGTGGGCGCGGGGGACGGCAAGTCACTATGGTCGAGTCAAGGAACACGCCAGACCCCACGCAGGGGCAGGCAGCAGGGCAAGCAGGCATCGCCGCGGCCCGCACAGCAGGCTGCGGTCAACAGCGTGGACACAGGGCGGACGGCCAAGCCGAGCCACAGATGATCAGGACCCACCACCGACAGCGCGCAGGCGCTCACGTGGTGCGGCGGCTCAACTCGCCGACAGACGATCCTTCATGGGGTCCTCCCATCACTCGACGTATCCCGACAGGGTCGGCACCAGCAACGGCAGGCACCCCCGAGTGGAGGTGCCTGCCCGCTGCGTCTGTGGCCGACCGCGCCAGCCGGCGCTGCGGGAACGTCTCTCCATTACGCCCCGGAAACCCGATGGAGTCAACCACCGATTCCAACCGATCAGCCGCCAAGTCTTGCCACCAGTCCGCCTGAGTGCTATAGATGTCGCCCGCGTCCGTGACGGTCCCTGTCCGTCCACGCGATCGCGGTCGAGAATCTTTCTATGACGTCTCGCATCTTGGGATGTCGATCTCTGTAGGGGGATGCTGGAACGCGAACCGGGTGGTCATTCCGGCCTCGGCCACCTGGTTCGTGGCCTTCTGTTGTCCAGCAGCTGTGGTGGTGCCACGGAGTGCGGGTGCCGTGACGAAGATCGTCAGATGGCGATGGCAGTCCATCCGTGCCGGCCGCTGTCAGGGGTAGCCGCTACACTCCCCGGCCGTGGCAAGAGGTGAGTCAACATCAATGCGCCCGGGCGGGGAACACCTCTACGTCCTGCAATTCGACAACGGGGTCATCAAGGTGGGCCGCACCGGCGACCCCCGCACGCGCCACGAGCGTCACGAGCGAGATTGCGGTCGCTACGGTCTCACCATCAAGCGCCGCTGGGTCTCGGAGGAATGGCAGGGCGCCCAGTGGGCGGAGCGGCAGCTGATCGCCGTCTGCGCCAAGATCGGCAGACGCACGCCCGCGGGCCGCGAGTACTTCCGCGACGTTCCCTTCAGCATCGCCTGCCAGCAGGCCCGGCAGGCGCACCTCACCACGTGCCCAGACTGCCGCCAAGGGGTGGTGGCCGCGCCGATGCGGATGGCCGCCACCGTCGCGAGCGACGCCTCCGATCACGATGGTGAGCTCGTCTGCGACTTCCGGCTGCCGTGCGACGGCGTCATCACCGCACGCCTACACGACCCGGACATGGCCCCCGACGGCAGATATCCAATGCGCCGGGGCGAGCACTATGACATCGACCTGGAGTACAACGAGATCGACGCCTGGAACATCCGGAGGGCCGAACCACGTACCCAGCCGCTCGCACCTGGTGTGCCCGCTCGACAGTGACCGCCCACCTTCCGGCCTGTCCGGACGCCCGCCGCGACACCGCTCGGGTACGCATGAGCGCTCACGCTGGCATGCCACTGACGCTGGTTTCGCTACGCGACGGCGCTCCTCACGGTTGACCAGCGCGGGAGGGTTGCCGAACGGCTGACGGGACGCGTCACCTCGATTGGTGACCGCTTCGTGAACCAGCCGGCGAAACCGCGCTGGGAAGACCCGGCCACCGTCGCGCGCCCCCGGGCTGGTCGGGTACGTGAGGCGGTCGTTCGAGAAGACCGTGCGAGGGCCATCGCGCGGCGGGCAGCGCGCGCGGCGGCGCACATGCCCCGCTGCCCGACACACTGCAGATTCCGGCAGTTGCCACGCTCACTCGGTTGGTGCGCGGCGGCGACATCGAAGGCGAGCCGCCACAACAGCGGATCGATCACATCATCGGGCAGGGCAGCGAGAGCACTGAGTCGTTCGCGGAGCACGGCGAGAAACCTTCCGTCGACGGGTCACGCCGCCCCGCCCGATCACGGCAGGACGACGGACACGATCGACACTCACCTCTGCCTGAAGGTCAAGTCGTCAGGCCATCCGCTGGTCCTGCGGGCCGAACTTCCACCGCCAGTTGAGGCGGTGGCGGCCGAAGGTGCGGTGTTCGCCCTTGAAGCCGGCGCGCAGAAGCTTGATGTCGGCCACGAGGCGGATGATCTCCCGCTTCACTGCGATGTCGCCGTCGAGTTCCTGCCACGCCGTCACCGCCTGGTCGCCGATGCGTCCGCGTAGCACGGCGGGGATGCCGGCGTCGGCGGCGCGTTGTTCGTATTCGGCGATCTGCGCGAGCAGGCCCTTCTCGGCGCGGGCGTAGGCGATAGCGGTGACCTCACCCTCCTCACCCAGCTTCCGCCAGTCTTCCAACTCTCCGCGCAGCCGTTGCGCTTCCGCTCGGGCGTGCGAGACGTCCTCGTCGCTGGCGCTGGCGGCGGTGAGGATGTCGTAGACGTCGGGGCGGGACAGCCACGCCACCACCGCGCGCTGCACGTACTCATCGAGGAACTCGGCCTTCACCCCGACGTGCCGCTTGTGCAGGCACGAGTACACCTGCCCGGTCCAGCCGTGCCGATTCTGCCGCTGCGATGACAACGGGCCGTCGCATACGCCGCAGCGCACGATGTACGACAGCAGGTGCACTGCGCGGCCGGGGCGGGTCGTCGTGCGCGATGGGTCCTGCAGCATCCGCACGATCGCCCAGTAGGTTTCCTCGTCCACCAGTGCGGGCCAGATCCCGTCGCCGACGATCTCCCCGCGTAGGACTCGCTTGCCGATGTAGGCCGGGTTCATCACCTGCTTACGCAGGATCCCCCGCCGCCAGATCCCGCCCTGTGAGGCGGGGATCCCGAGCCGGTTCAACTCGGCTTCCCGCGCGGTCAACGGCATGCCCTCGGCGATCTTGCGGAAGTTGTCCCGTACCACCTGCTCACGCGAATACCGCGTCACCGTTCCGTCGGCCGCCACGGCGGTGTGGATCTCGGTGTCCGGCTCCTGACGAAGCAACGCTCGGGTGCGCTGGTCGTAGATCCGCCGGTACCCGTAGGTGATCTTTCCGTGTGGGCGGCCGGCTTCGGCGGCGCCGACGATGCCGCGCAGCACGTTGTCGCGGATCGAGTCGGCCATCCACTCGGCCTGCACCGCCTGGAAACCGAGCATCATCCGGTCGTTTTTGTCCCGCAGGTCATACAGCACCCCGCCGACCAGCCAGAAGTAGAGGCCGACCTCGTGGCACATGTCCCGGATCTTCACGAACACCGCGAGGTCGCGTTCCTTGCGGGAGATCTCCCACACCACCAGCACATCGCCCTTGCCCGCCCGGATCTGCTCGATCAGCAACTCGAACTGCTCGCGCTCCTTCGTGGCGCGGCGACTCGCCGAGCGGTGGTTGTCCGTGAACGACCCCGCGTCCGTCCAGGACCGCTTCGTGATCTCCGCCAGGTTGAGTACGCCCTGGTCGTGGACGCTCTTGCCCTGCTCCTTCTTGTCCTGACTCGCGCGCTGATACCGCAACGCCCGCACCGCCGCGCCACCAGCCAGCAACGCGTCCTTGCTGTCGAACCGGCCCGCACTTCCAGGCCGGGTGTTCCGCCGTACCATCAGAACCGTCCCCTTAGATCGACGTTCATGTCGGCAACATCGACCCTAGCTTCTAACGATTCTTGACAGTGCCGACGGTGACGCCGAGCGCCTCGGCGGTGGCGGCCTCGGTGAGATCCTCGAAGTAGCGCAGCACCAGCACGGCCCGCTGCCGGGGCGGCAGGTGGCCGAGCGCGTCGCGCAGCGCGAGCCGCAGTGCCCCGTCGCCCTCGGTCGTGGCCCGCTCCGGCGGGTACTCGCTCAGCCACTCCCGGCGGCGTCGGCGCCACCAGGAGACGGCGTCGCGGTAGAGGATGGTCCGCACGTACGCGGCCGGGTCACCGTGCCGCACCGAGGGCCAGCGCAGGGCGAGCTTGAGCAGTGCGTCCTGGAGCAGGTCCTCGGCCTGGTGCCGGTTGCCGCAGACCAGGTAGGCCGCGCGCAGCAGCCGGTGCTGGTGGCACTCGACGAAGGTGACGTAGCCGTCCCGCCCGTCGTCGGTCGTCGGCGGTCCCATCCGCCCTCCCCTCCGGCCGGCCGTTGCGCGTCACAAGACAGACGCACCGGGGCCGGAAAAGGTTGGGTGGCCGTTCGCCGGAGTCCGGACGGCGGCGGCGCGACCGACGCGGTACCGGCGGTCACGCCCCGGACCCCACGATGATGGGGCGGTGCCCGGTCAGGCGTCGGGCGCGCCGCACAGGTAGCGCTGGACGGTCGGCGCGACCCAGGCGACCAGCTCGGCCGGGTCGGCGTCGACCACCGGGGGCAGTCGGAGCACGTACCGGGTCAGCGCCAGGCCGAGCATCTGGCTGGCGACGAGCCCCGCCCGCCGGGGGGCCTGCGCCGGTTCCGGCACGACCCGGGCCACCGCCGTCGTGAGCTGGTCGGCGAAGATGCCCCGCATCCGCTCGGCGGCGGCGTGGTTGGTGGCGGCCGTACGCAGCAGCGCGGCCATCGTCCCGTCGGTCTCCCACCGGTCGACGAAGTGCCGGACCAGCAGCTCGCCGAGCCGTTCGGGTGGCGCGTCGGCCAGTTCGGGCAGCCGCAGGTCGAACTCGGCCGCCGCCGCGAAGAGCCCCTCCTTGCTGCCGTAGTAGCGCATCACCATCGACGGGTCGATCCGCGCGTCCGCCGCGATGGCCCGGATGGTCGCCCGGTCGTAGCCGTCGGCGGCGAAGCGTTCGCGGGCGGCGCGGAGGATCGCCGCCCGGGTGGCGTCGGAGCGGCGGGTACGGGTCGGCGCGGCGTCGGTCATGCCCACGACCGTATGCCAACGCCTGTTGACACTCCATCGTCGGTCGACCTAACGTTGCCAACAGGCGTTTGCCAACATGTGTTGGCATTGACGGACGGAGGTTGGCGATGCTGCCCACTTGCACGGACGTCCTGGTGGTGGGTGCCGGCCCGACCGGGCTGACCGCCGCGCTGACCCTCGCCCGGCGCGGGGTCGACGTGACAGTGGTCGACCGGCTGGACCGGCCGCCGCGGACCTCCCGGGCGGCGGTGGTGCACGCGTACACCCTGGAGACGCTGGACCGGATCGGCGCCGGCGCCCCGCTGGTGGCGCGCGGGCTGCGGTCGCCGGGCTTCACCGTGCGCGACCGCGACCGGGTCCTGCTCACCGTGCCGTTCGACACGCTGCCTTCCCGGCACGCCTACGCGCTGATGGTGTCCCAGTCGGTCACCGAGGAGGTGCTCGCCGGGCAGCTCGCCGCCCTCGGTGTCCCGGTGCTGCGCCCGTACGGGATGACCGGGCTGGCCCCCGACGCGGCCGGCGCGGTCGCCACGTTCGCGGGCGGCGCGACGGTCCGGGCCCGCTACCTGGTCGGCGCCGACGGGATGCACAGCACGGTGCGGGAGCGGGCCGGGATCGGCTTCTCCGGCCCGGCCGGCGGCGAGGAGTCGTTCGTCCTCGCCGACGTCCGGCTGGAGAGCGCGCTGCCCCGCGACCGGGTGTCCCTCTTCCTGGCCCGCTCCGGCCCGCTGGTCTGGGCGCCGCTGCCCGACGGGGTGGTCCGGCTGGTCGCGGCCGTGGCGGAGGCCCCGGCCGCGCCCGACCGGGCCCACCTCCAGGCGCTGCTCGACGAGCGCGGCCCGGCCCGCCGCCCCGACCGGGTGACGGAGGTGCTCTGGGGCTCCCGGTTCCGGATCCACCACCGGATCGCCGACACCTTCCGCAGCGGGCCGGTGCTGCTGGCCGGCGACGCCGGGCACGTGCACAGCCCCGCCGGCGGCCAGGGGATGAACCTCGGCATCGTGGACGCGGTCGACCTCGGCGGCACGCTCGCCGACGTGCTGGCCGGCGCGCCCGACGCGCTGCTCGACGCGTACGCGGCCCGGCGCCGCCCGATGGCCGGGGAGGTGGTGGCCCTCGCCGCCCGGCTGACCCGGCTCGCCACCCTGCCGCCGGCCGCCCGGCCGGCCCGGAACCTGCTGTTCCGCCTGCTCGGCGCCGTGCCGCCGGCCCGGCACCGGATCGCGATGCGCCTCTCCGGCCTGCACCACCGCGACGGGACGCGCGGCTGACCTGCCCGGCGGGTCGCGCGGCCGGGCTGCCCGGTGGGCCGGGCGCGACGGTGCGCGCGGCTAGGCTGCCCCGGTGGGTCAGGTGTGGCGGGACTGGGGTGGCGTGCTGCTCGCCGTGGCCGCCGGGCTGCCCCTGCTGGCCCTCCTCACCGCGGTGCTGGCGCGCCACCGCCGCGACGCCGCGACGGTCGGGGAGTCGTGGCGGCGCAGCGTCGCCGAGGTGGGCGCGGTGGCCGGCACCCTGCCGTGGGCGTGGATGATCCTCACCCCCCGGCCCGCGCCCCGGCAGGTCGACCCGGTGCCGCTGCGCGACCTGGCCGACCTGCTGACCGGGCCGCCGGTGACCGCCGTGGTCCAGGTCGTCGGCAACCTGCTGGTCTTCGCCGCGCTGGGCTTCTTCGGCCCGGTACGCCTGGCCGCGCTGGCCGGGGTCGGCCGGCTGTTCCTGCTCGGGGCGGCCGGTTCCGTGCTTGTCGAGTCCCTCCAGTACGCGCTCGACCTCGGCCGGGTCTCCTCGGCCGACGACGTGCTGCTCAACGCGACGGGCGCCGCCCTGGCCGGGCTGCTGTCGCGGCGCTGGTGGGCCCGGCGGCCGGTGCCGGCGCGGCCGGTCGCAGCGTCCGCCACGCCGCGAGGGTGACCAGCACGAAGACCCCGGCCACCGCCGCCGCCACCGGTCCCACCCCGTACGCCGCGCCGGCCATGCCCGCGAGGGCCGCCCCGACCGGCGCGGTGAGCAGGCCGACCATCCGCTGGGCGGCGCCCACCCGGCCGAGCAGGGCGGGCGGCACGTGGCGCTGCCCGTACGAGGCCCACAGGCCGTTCCACACCGTGGTGCCGGCCGCGAACACGGCCAGCGCCAGACCGCCGGGCACCGGATGCCGGGCCAGCGCCAGCCCGGTCAGCGCGACGGCCTGGCCGGCGAGCACGACGCGGAACGCGGGCACCGTGCCGAGCCGGGCGGCCAACCGACCCGCCCCGAGCCCACCGGCGAGCCCGCCGAGGACCGCCCCCGCGGCGAACAGCCCGTACCCGGCCGGCGGCACCCGCAGCACGTCGAGCGCGTAGAGCACCAGCACCGCCATCAGCCCGCTGATCGCCAGGTTGCTCCCGGCGGTCGCCACGGTCAGCCGCCACAGCAACGCGTCCCCGCGTACCCACCGCATCCCCTCGACGCCCTCCCGCCACACCGACCGCCGCCCGGGTTGGGCGCGGGGGCTGGGCGGGACGGGACGGAGGGCGAGGGCCAGCAGGGCGGCGCAGAGGAAGGTGAGGGCGTCCACGGTGAACGGCAGCGGGGCGGCCAGGGCGAAGAGCACGCCGGCGGCCGGGGCGCCGAGGAAGCCGCCCGCCACCGCCGAGCCGGCCTGGAGGCGGCCGTTAGCCCGGGGCAGCGCGGCCGGCGGCACCACGGACGGGAGCATCGCGAACGAGGCGGCGTCGAAGAGGGTGCCGAGCGCGGCGAGCAGGAAGGCCACGGCCACGAGCGCGGCGACGCCGGCCCGGTCGAGGGCGATTGCGAGGGCGAGTGCGCCGGTCACGGCGGCGCGCAGGCCGTCCACCACCGCCATCGTCCGGCGGCGGTCCCAGCGGTCCGCGTACACGCCGCCGAGCAGGCCGAACAGCAGCGGCGGGAGCTGCCCGGCCACGGTCACCGCCGCGATCACCCGGGGATCGCGGGTCAGCGTCGCGGCCAGCAGCGCCAGTGCCGGCGTACGCAGGGCGTCGCCGAGACGCGAGGACACGGCGGCGGACCAGAGCAGCCGGTAGTCGCGGCCGAGCGGGGGTGCGGTCATGCCGGCGACCCTCCGGGCTCGACCGGGTCGAGGGTCAAGGGGCCGGACGCGCCGGTCACCGGCGGCGGACGTGAGCCAACCGACGGGTAGCGGAGGCTCCACGCCGGGCCGGTCGAGGTCTACGCTTGCCCGGTGACGGTCGAGCAGCAGGCACGGGGCAGGGCGAACGGGGCCGCGGGGTCGGCCCGGCGCCGGTCCCGCAAGGACGAGATCCTGGAGATCGCGGTCGGCCTCTTCGCGTCCCGGGGCTATCACGGCGTCTCGATGGACGACATCGGCGCGGCCGCCGGGGTCACCGGCCCGGCGCTCTACCACCACTTCGCGGGCAAGGAGGCCATGCTGGTCGCCGCGCTGATCCCGGTCAGCGAGGAACTGCTGGCCGGCGGCCAGCAGCGGTCCGCAGGCCACCCCGACGACCCGCGCGGCGCGCTGGAGTCGCTGATCGACTTCCACGTCGACTTCGCGCTGGCCAACCCGGCGGTGATCGCCCTGCACCTGCACGAGCTGGACCGCCTCCCCGACGAGCCGCGCCGCCGGATCCGCCGGCTCCAGCGGCTCTACGTCGAACAGTGGGTGACGGTGCTGACCGCGCTGCACCCGGGCATGCCCGACGGTGAGGCGCGGGTGCTGGCCCACGCCGCGTTCGGCCTGATGAACTCGACGCCGTTCCTGGGTGGCGAGGTGGACCGGCGCCGCCGGGCGGAGCTGCTCCGCGCCGCCACCCTGGCCGCCCTGCTGGCCCACCCCGGTTCCTGAACCGGGGTGGGGCAACTCGTCAGTAACCTTCCGGCCGTGGTTCCCTAGCACCCGTCCCCACCCCTGGACGCTGGAGGGAAACATGATCGAGTCGCTGCTGGTCGCCAACCGGGGCGAGATCGCCCGCCGGATCATCCGGACCGCCAGGCGGCTCGGCATCCGCGCGATCGCGGTGCACTCCGAGGCCGACGCCGACCTGCCGTTCGTGACGGAGGCCGACGAGGCGGTGTGCGTGGGTCCGGCCAACCCGGCCCAGAGCTACCGCAACGTCGAGGCCATCCTCGCCGCCGCCAAGTCGACAGGCGCGCAGGCCATCCACCCCGGCTACGGCTTCCTGTCGGAGAACGCCGACTTCGCCCGTACCGTCGAGGCGAGCGGGCTGATCTGGGTCGGGCCCGGCGCGGACGCGATCACCGCGATGGGCGACAAGATCAACGCCCGGAACCTGATGGCGGCGGCCGGCGTGCCGGTCGCGCCCGGCACCACCGACCCGGCGGCCGACCTCGACGCGGCGGTCGTCGCGGCGGCGGAGATCGGCTACCCGGTGATGGTCAAGGCCGCGGCCGGTGGCGGCGGCATGGGCATGGGCGTGGCGACCGACGAGGCCGCGCTGCGCACCGAGTACGACAAGGTTCGCTCCTTCGCCGAGCGGATGTTCGGCGACGGCTCGGTGCTGATCGAGCGGTACTTCCCCCGGGTGCGCCACGTCGAGGTGCAGATCCTCGGCCTGGCCGACGGCCGGGTGGTCGCCCTCGGCGAGCGGGAGTGCTCGGTGCAGCGGCGCAACCAGAAGCTGGTCGAGGAGTCGCCGTCGCCGGCGGTCTCCCCGGAGCTGCGCGAGCGCATCCTGGCCGCCGCCGTGCGCGCCGGCGAGGCGGTGGGCTACCGCAACGCGGGCACCGTGGAGTGCCTGCTGGTCCCGCGTCAGCGGGACGCCGAGGGTGACGGCCCCGACTCCGAAGAGTTCTTCTTCCTGGAGATGAACACGCGGCTCCAGGTGGAGCACCCGGTCACCGAGCTGGTCTACGGCGTCGACCTGGTCGAGGAGCAGCTGCGGGTGGCCGCCGGCCTGGCGCCGACCTTCGACCCGGACGCGCTCGCCCCGCGCGGGCACGCCATCGAGCTGCGGATCAACGCCGAGGACCCGAAGCGCTTCCTGCCCGGCCCCGGCGTGATCAGGACCTGGGTGGAGCCGACCGGCGAGGGCGTCCGGGTGGACTCGGGCTACGTCGAGGGCAACACCGTCACCCCGTTCTACGACAGCCTGATGGCCAAGCTCATCGTCAACGGCGCCACCCGCGCCGAGGCGATCGAGCGGGCCCGGGCGGCGGTCGCCGCCTTCGACCTGGCCGGCCCGAAGAACAACCTCCCCTTCTTCGCCGAACTCCTGGAGAACGAGGAATTCCTCTCCGGCGACTACGACACCGCCATCGTCACCCGAATGCGCTGACCCCTGCGGGTCCGCCGCGTCGATCATGAGGTTGGCCGTGCGGTTCGCCGCTGTCGTCGCGGTCAACCTCATGATCGACGCCGCTGGGTGCGGAACGGGCCGGGTGGGTGGGAGGCTGGGGGGACCCAGCACAAGCTCTGCGTCACAGTGAGGTGACCCCTTATGGCGGAAATGCCGAACTCCGTGTCGATCCGGGAGGTCGGGCCGCGCGACGGGCTCCAGAACGAGGAGCCGATCCCGACCGAGGCCAAGGTGCGGCTGCTCGACGCCCTCTCCGGCACCGGCGTGCAGCGGATCGAGGCCGTCTCGTTCGTGCACCCGAAGGCGATCCCGCAGATGGCCGACGCCGACGAGGTGTGGCAGCGGGCCGCGAAGGCCGACGGCGTGCGCTACTCGGCGCTGGTGCCGAACACCCGGGGCGCGCAGCGGGCCCTGGCCGCCGGCTTCACCGAGATCGAGGTGGTGGTCTCGGCCAGCGACACGCACAACCGGCGCAACGTCAACCGCTCCACCGACGAGTCGCTGGACGACATCGCCGAGCTGATCGACCTGCTGCACGGCGCCGGCGCGCAGGCCGAGGTGATCGTGGCGACCAGCTTCGGCTGCCCGTACGAGGGGGACACCGACCCGGCCCGGGTGGCGGCCATCGTGGACCGGGTGGTCCGCGACGGCGCCGACCGGGTGGCCTTCGGCGACACCACCGGCATGGGTACGCCCCGACGCGTCCGCGAGCTGCTGACGGCGGTACGCGACCGTAACGCGCACGTCCCCGTGCTGCTGCACTTCCACAACACCCGGGGCACCGCGCTGGCCAACATGCTCACCGCGCTGGAGCTGGGCGTGACCGAGTTCGACGCCAGCGTCGGCGGCCTCGGCGGCTGCCCGTACGCGCCGGGGGCCAGCGGCAACCTCGCCACCGAGGAGGCGGTGCACATGCTGCACGACATGGGCATGGAGACCGGCATCGACCTGGACGCCCTGGTCGAGGTGGCCGAGCTGGCCGAGGAGCTGGTCGGCAAGCGGCTCCCGTCGGGGGTGCTCCGCGCGGGCCCGCGTACCCGGCTGACGCCGCTGCCGGGCTGACCACACGCGGGAGGGGCCGGCACGACGCCGGCCCCTCCGTCGTGCGCGGTCGGTCAGCCCACCGTGGCGGGCGCGGCCGGCCAGCTGTCCTGGAAGATCTGCGACCCGGCGCGGTTGGTGCTGAGGGTGCCGGCGAAGAGGCTGGTCACCCGGTTCGCCTCGGTGGTGCTCGGGTACGGGTTCGTGCAGCTGGTGCCGGCGCTGCCGCCGGACATCAGCAGCGCGCAGTTGCCGTTGTAGTTGTCGGGCAGGCCGAGGATGTGCCCGATCTCGTGGGTCATGATCCGCAGCGGGCTGTACTGCTGGGCCTGCTGCGTGTCGATGTAGACCCGCCCGTTGCCGAGGCTGGTCCGGACGGCGTACGAGCCGCCGCCGGTGATCTGGTAGATCCGCAGGTTGGAGCCGCAGTTCGCCGTGAGCGTCAGGTTCGACGTGGCGTTGTTCCAGATCGAGGCGGCCTGGTTGGCGGTGCCGGCGAAGCTCCCCGCCTGGCTGGTGTTGTAGCAGATGGTCATGGCGGCGCTGGCGGGTGACGGGCTGGCGACCGTGACGCCGAGGGTGGCCAGTGCCGTCGCGACGAACGCGACCGCGAGCCGGTTGAGCCGTGAGGTCATCGCTGACTCCAATCCGGGAGGAGGGGTGTCAGGAGCGTAGCCCCGTAAATTCATGATTTTCAATGCTTCTCGACCGGGTGGGGTCGGGTGGCGTCTCCCCCGTCGGCCGTGGCTCGCCGGGGGGCGGGGGGATGCGCTAGCCTAACGATCGTTCAGGTCAGTCGGTCCGCCCGTGAGGTGACCGGCTCAGGTGGCGAGGGAGTCGGCGTGACGCTCGACGGTGAGGCACTGGAGCAGCTGCGCAAGCGGGCCCGGGCCGGCGGTGCGGACAAGTACCACGCGGCGAACGCCGCCAAGGGCAAGCTCTTCGCCCGGGAGCGGGTCGCGCTCCTGGTCGACGAGGGCTCCTTCGTCGAGGACGGCCTCTACGCCAACGCGATGGCGGAGGGCCTCCCCGCCGACGGCGTGGTGACCGGCACCGCCACCATCGACGGCCGCCCGGTCTGCCTGATGGCGAACGACTCCACGGTCAAGGCCGGCAGCTGGGGCGCCCGCACCGTCGAGAAGATCATCCGGATCATCGAGCGGGCCTACTCGACGAGCGTGCCGATGGTCTACCTGGTCGACTCGGCCGGCGCCCGGATCACCGACCAGGTCGACCTCTTCCCCGGCCGCCGCGGCGCCGGCAAGATCTTCTGGAACCAGGTCCGCGCCTCCGGCTCCATCCCGCAGGTCTGCGCGCTGTTCGGGCCGAGCGCGGCCGGCGGGGCGTACATCCCGGCGTTCTGCGACGTGGTCGCCATGGTCGACGGCAACGCCAGCATGTACCTCGGCTCCGACCGGATGGTCGAGATGGTCACCGGCGAGAAGACCACGCTGGAGGCCATGGGCGGCGCCAAGGTGCACTGCGCCGAGTCCGGCGTCGGGCACTTCCTCTGCAAGACCGAGGCCGACGCCCTCGACGTGGTGCGGCGCTACCTGTCCTACCTGCCGGGGAACTGGACGCAGGCCCCGCCGGCCGCGCCCGCCGTCGCGGCGCCGGAGAAGGCCGACCTGGCCGCGCTGGTGCCGGCGAGCGAGCGGCAGGCGTTCGACATGCGGCGGTACGTCAAGGGCCTGCTCGACGACGGCTCCTTCTTCGAGATCCAGGCGCTCTGGGCCAAGGAGTTGACCATCGGCTTCGGCCGGCTGAACGGCGAGGTCGTCGGCGTGGTCGGCAACAACTCGATGTTCAAGGGCGGCGTGCTCTTCGTCGACTCGGCCGACAAGGCGACCCGCTTCGTGCAGCTCTGCGACGCGTTCAACGTGCCGCTGCTCTTCCTCTCCGACGTGCCCGGGTTCATGGTCGGCAGCGCGGTGGAGAAGCAGGGCATCATCCGGCACGGCGCCAAGATGATCACCGCGATCTCGGAGGCGACCGTACCCAAGATCTGCGTGGTGGTCCGCAAGGCGTACGGCGCAGGCCTCTACGCGATGGCCGGCCCCGGCTTCGAGCCGGACGCCACGATCGCGCTGCCCACCGCCAAGATCGCCGTGATGGGCGCGGAGGCGGCGGTCAACGCGGTCTACGCCAACAAGATCGCGGCGATCGAGGACGAGGCGGAACGGGCCGCGTTCGTCGCCGCGAAGCGCGAGGAGTACGAGCGCGACATCGACGTGGTCCGGCTCGCCAGCGAGCTGGTCGTCGACGCGATCGTCGAGCCGCACGAGCTGCGCGCCGAGCTGGTCCGCCGGTTCGCCGCCGCCCGCACCAAGGAGCGGCACTTCTCCCGGCGCCGGCACGGCGTCACCCCGGTCTGATCCCGCCGCCGGCCCCACCCGGCCGGCGCGGGCCCGCACCGCACCTGCGACCCGACCGTTCCCGGCGTCACGAGCGCCCGGCGGCCCATCCACACAGGAGGATTCCATGGACTTCCGGCTCACCGAGGAGCAAGAGGCGCTGCGGGAGAGCGTGCGGGAATTCGCGCGCGAGGTGGTCGCCCCGGTCATCGCGGAGCACTACGAGAAGCACACCTTCCCGTACGAGGTGATCCGGCAGATGGGCAAGATGGGCCTGTTCGGCCTGCCCTTCGCCGAGGAGCACGGCGGCATGGGCGGCGACTACTTCGCGCTCTGCCTCGCGCTGGAGGAGCTGGCCCGCGTCGACTCCAGCGTCGCCATCACCCTGGAGGCGGCGGTCTCGCTGGGCGCGATGCCGATCTACCGCTTCGGCACCGACGAGCAGAAGGCGACGTGGCTGCCGAAGCTGCTCAGCGGCGAGGCGCTGGCCGGCTTCGGGCTGACCGAGCCGGGCACCGGATCGGACGCCGGCGGCACCCAGACCCGCGCGGTGCTCGACGAGTCGACGGACGAATGGGTGATCAACGGCTCCAAGGCGTTCATCACCAACTCGGGCACCGACATCACGGCGCTGGTCACCGTCACCGCGGTCACCGGCACCCGCCCGGACGGTGCCAAGGAGCTGTCCACGATCATCGTCCCCTCGGGTACGCCGGGTTTCACCGTCGCGCCGGGCTACTCGAAGGTCGGCTGGAACGCCTCGGACACGCACGAGCTGACCTTCGACGACTGCCGGGTGCCGGCGGCGAACCTGCTCGGCGAGCGCGGTCGGGGCTTCGCCCAGTTCCTGCGCATCCTCGACGAGGGGCGGATCGCCATCGCCGCCCTGGCCGTCGGCCTCGCCCAGGGCTGCGTCGACGAGTCGATCCGGTACGCGAAGGAGCGCCAGGCGTTCGGCCAGCCGATCGGCAACTACCAGGCGATCCAGTTCAAGATCGCCGACATGGAGATGAAGGCGCACACCGCCCGGCTGGCCTACTACGACGCCGCCGCGCGGATGCTCGCCGGCGAGCCGTTCAAGCGGCAGGCCGCCATCGCCAAGCTGCACGCCAGCACCATCGCCGTGGACAACGCCCGCGAGGCCACCCAGATCCACGGTGGCTACGGCTTCATGAACGAGTACCCGGTGGCCCGCTTCTGGCGCGACTCCAAGATCCTGGAGATCGGCGAGGGCACGTCCGAGGTGCAGCGCATGATCATCGCGCGCGATCTGGGCATGTGACGGCGACGGGTCCGGTGGCGTCGAGGCAGCCGCCTCCGCGCCACCGGGCCCGCCCGGTGTGACCGGCCCGCTGTCGGATATCCGCGCCGGGGCGTCGGCAGGGCGACGCTCGGCTGCCGTCGGTCGTACCCCGTCCGTACCCTTCCTGCCCATGACGCCGGTTCATGATCGTTCGCCGCATCCGGGCGGTCGTACCGGGCTGCCGGAGCTGTTGCGTGGGCACCGGCTCGCCGCCGGCCTGACCCAGGCCGAGCTGGCGGGCCGGGCCGGCGTGGGCATCCGGACCGTCCGCGACCTGGAGCGGGGCCGCTCCTCCCGGCCGCAGCGCACCACTGTCGAGCTGCTCGCCGGCGCGCTGGAGCTGGCCGGAGCCGTCCGGTCGGCGTTCCTGGCCGCCGCCCGGGGGCCGGTCCCGGCCGCCGCGCCGGCCAGCCCCCGCGGCGCCCCGCCGGCCCGCGTCGGCCTCGACCACCACGCCGGTACGCCGGCCGCGCTCCCGCCCCCGGTCGTGCTGGTCGGCCGGGACCGTGACCTGACCGAGCTGGTCGGGTTGTTCACCGACGGGCGCGGCCCCCGGCTGGCCAGCCTGGTCGGGCTGGCCGGCGTGGGCAAGACCGCCCTGGCCCTCTCGGTGGTCCACGCGGTCGCCGACGACCATCCCGGCGGGGCGGCCGGAGTGCTCATCGGCGAGGGCTCGGACGCCGCCGACGTGCTCGCCGCCTCGGTCGCCGTCTTCGGCGTCGCCCGGCTGCCCGAGCTGACCGCCCGCCTCGCCGGCCGGCCGGCGCTGCTGCTCGTGGACGCGGCCGAGCGGGCCCCCGACGCGGTCGCCGAGACGGTGCACCGGCTCGCCGGGGCGGTGCCGTCGCTGCGGGTGCTGGTCACCGGACGGCACCCGGTCGGCCTGCCCGGGGAGCGGGTGTGGCCGGTCGCCCCGCTCGACGTGCCGCCGCCGGGTAGCGAGCGGGAGGGCCCGGCGGCGCTTGCCGACTATCCCGCCGTGGCTCTCTTCACCGCCCGGCTCGCCCAGGTCCGCCGGGAGCCGCCCGGCCCCGCCGAGCTGCCCGCCCTCGCCGCCCTGGTACGCCGACTGGGCGGGCTCCCGCTCGCCATCGAGCTGATGGCGGCCCGGGGCCGGATCCTCGACCTCAACGAGCTGCTCGACCGGTACGGCGACCGCGTCCTCGACCTGACCACCTCGTCGGGGGCGGCCGGGCGGCCGGGCTGGGACAGCACGGAGCGGGGCCGTCCGGAGCGCCCACGGGCGGCGGTGGCGGAGACCCTGCGCGACGCGGTGGCCGTCAGTTACCGCCTCCTCGCCCCCGACGAGCGGGCCGCGTTGCGCCGGCTCGCCGCGTTCGGCAACCGCTGGTCGGTCGAACTGGCCGAGGAGATGCTCGCCGACCCCGCCGACCGGGACGGGACGGTGGTCGTGGACCCGGTGCCGCTGCTCGACCGGCTCGTCGAACTCGGTCTGCTCAGCGTGCGGGGCGCCGGGCCCTTCCGCTTCCGCCTGCTCGACGCCGTACGGGACTTCGCCGCGGAGCAGGCGACCGGCGCGGGCGAGCTGACCGCGATCCGGCGGCGGCACGCACAGGTCGTCGCCCGGCTGGTGGCGCGGACCGCACCGGAGCTGGTCGGGGCCAACCTGCCGGCGGCGGTGCACCGCCTGGACGAGGTGTCCGGCGACATCAGCTCCGCCCTGGCACACGCCGCCGTCGACGACCCGTTGACCGCGCTGCGGTTGGCGGCGGCGCTGTCGCGGTGGTGGCGGTTCCGGGGGCGCGACGTCCCCGGCAGGCAGTGGCTCCGGCGCCTGCTGGCGGATCCGCGTACCGCCGATGTCGATCCGGTGCTGAGGGCGTGGGCGTTCCTCGGGGTGGCCCGACTCGCCGCCGAGCACGGCGCCGGGGCAGAGGAGCTGCCGGCCGCGCGGCGGGCGTTGGCCGCGTTCCGGGACGCGGGCGACGTCACCGGGGAGTTGGAGGCGCGCTCGGTGCTCTGCGCGCTGCTGATCGCCCTCGGCGAGCACGACGAGGCGCGTACGCAGGCCGAGGCGGTGCTCGCGCTGGCCGTCCGGCACGGGCGGGCCCGCGACGTGACGGTGGCGCAGAACAACCTCGCCTGGCACGACATCCGGGTCGGTGACCTGGCGGCCGCCCGGCGCCGGCTGGCCACGGTCGACCGGCTCGCCGCGCAGGGCGGGGAGCAGCGGCTGCGGGTGCTCGCGCGGGCCAACCTCGCCGAGGTGTCCCGCCTGGAGGGCCGCTACGCCGACGCCGTCGACCAGGGCCGGCGGGTGGTGGCGGCGCTGGCGGACCTCGGCGATCCGGGCCACCGGCGCCGGGTGCTCGGCACGGTGGGACTGGCGCTGGCCCGCGACGGCCGGTCCGCCGAGGCGGCCGAGGTGCTGGCCGAGCTGCGCCCACCCCCGGTGCCCCGCGCCGAGGAGGTCTGGTCGCCCGGGCACCCGCCGGGTGCGCCGACGCCCGGGGCGCGCCCGGAGGACGGGATCTGCGCGCTGATCGAGGGGAACCTGGCCCTGTGCCGGGGCGACCGTGAGCTGGCGGCGGAGTGGTTCGCCGCCGCGGCGGAAGCGGGTGTCGACGGCCAGGACCGGCGTGACGTGGTGGAGGCGCTGGTGGGGCTGGCCGCCAGCTCGGGCGACCCCGGCGTGCTGGACCGTCTCGACCGGGCCTGCCGGCAGAGCGGCGTCCGGCTGCTGCCGCAGGAGGAGGAGCAACTGCGCCCGTGGCGGGCGGGCCGGAGCGGGTGGCCCGTCGGCGACGGCGTCGGTCGTCACCTGGAGGGCGTTGCGCAGAGCGAGTGGAGGGCGTTGCGCAGAGCGACCGGGGGTGACGCGGGCGACGAAGCCCCTCTTGCTACCCCTCGCTCGTCGCCCGCGCCATCACCCCCCGGTGCGTCCCCACTGCCCGAAGACTAGCCACCGCCCGCACGCGGTCCCGTCCGGTTTGAACGTCTATCGTCCCGTGGGCGCGGCAGTTCTGCCGCTCTTTCTGCCGGTGCCGAGCGGGCCCCGGGAACGGGTCACGAGGACGTGACCGTCTCGTCGCAGTCGGCGGCGGACCCGGTGCTTCCGGCGGTGGCGCCGGGGTGCACCGCGTCCCGGACCCGGCGCAGCCCGTCGAGTAGGGCGTCCAGGGCCGCCGGGTCGAGCTGGCCGGTGAACCACTGCTCGATGATCCGTAGGTGCCCGGGCAGGGTCTCGTCGAGGCGTTGCAGGCCGGTGGCGGTGACCACGGCGAACGAGCTGCGCCGGTCGGAGGGGCAGGCGCGGCGGGTGAGCAGCCCGTCGCGTTCCATCCGGTCCACCACGCGCGTGACGCCGCTCGTCGAGAGCGAGGTCTGGGCGGCGAGGTCGGTCATCCGCAACTGGTTGCCGGGTGAGCGGGCGAGTCTGGTCAGCACCTCGAACTCGACCGGTGAGAGGCCGTGCTCCTCGAACTGGGCGGCGAACCGGGCCGAGAGCCCGGCGTGCGCCTCGACGAGCAGGCCGACAGCGGTGATCCGGGGGTCGTCGAACACGTTCTGGTCCACGCGCCCATCGTAGCAATACTTGACACGAGGAATATTGCTGTGCCTATAGTTGCTGCGACAGTCGTTGGGCTACTAAACAACTTTCCCCACGGAGGGCAGCTTCATGACCAGCAGCACCGCACCGGTTACCCGCGACTGGGACGGCCTCACGATCCCGACCGCCGGCACCTACCTGCTGGACGCCGCGCACAAGCGCGTGGGCTTCGTCGCCCGGCACATGATGGTCAGCAAGGTACGCGGTGAGTTCGCCGACGCCAGCGCCACCATCACCGTCGCCGAGGACCCGATGCAGTCCTCGGTCAGCGCCACCATCCAGGCGGCCACCATCAACACCAACCAGGCCGACCGGGACGCGCACCTGCGCAGCCCCGAGTTCCTCGACGCCGAGGCCTTCCCGACCCTGGAGTTCCGCAGCACGGCCGTGAAGTCCCGCGACGGCAACGAGTTCGTCCTCTCCGGCGAGCTGACCATCAAGGGCGTCACCCGCCCGGTCGACCTGGAGGTCGAGTTCGAGGGCGTCGGCCGCAGCCCGTTCGGGCAGGACATCTTCGGCTTCTCCGCCTCCACCGAGATCGACCGCGAGGACTTCGGCCTGACCTGGAACGTCGCCCTGGAGACCGGGGGCGTGCTGGTCGGCAAGAAGATCAAGATCGAGATCGAGGGCGAGGCCGTCCGCCAGGCCTGATCCGCCGTACCGCTTCCGGGCCCGCGCCGCGTCACGGCGCGGGCCCGACGCGTGTACGCAGGGTGAGCGCCGCCGGCCGGGTGCGATTTGTCACGACTCATTCGCGGTCCGATCGGGTGCCGGGCGGCGCCGCTGGGTAGAGATGCCGCCGGGAGCGCGTCCGCCGACCGGAGTACGGTCGTCCCGGCCGTGGGACCGCCGCTACCTCCTCTGGTCCCGGCGATGCCGACACTCCTAACGTGGAGGGGTTAACCACGCGCTTACCGGGCCGGCACGGTCCGACTGCGCCTCGCGCCGGGAGGAAACATGGGCAGGGACGTCGAGCAGGGCGCCTTCTCCCGGGAGGACCGGGTCCGTTACCGACAGAAGGTCCGGCGGTGCCTGGACGTCTTCGCCCTGATGCTTGACGACTTCGGCTTCGACGCCGACCGGCCGATGACCGGGCTGGAGATCGAGCTGAACCTGGTCGACTCGGCGGCCGAGCCGGCGATGCGCAACGACCAGATCCTCGCCGACATCGCCGACCCGCTCTTCCAGACCGAGCTGGGCCAGTTCAACCTGGAGCTGAACGCGCCGCCCCGGCTCATCGAGGGCGACGGCTTCGCCGACTACGAGCAGGACCTGCGCGGCAGCCTCTCCCGCGCCGACGAGCGGGCCGCCAAGTCGGACGCGAAGATCGTCCTGGTCGGCATCCTGCCCACCCTCACCGAGCGTCACCTCGTCGAGGACAATCTCTCCACCAACGAGCGGTACCGGGTGCTCAACGACCAGATCGTCGGCGCCCGGGGCGAGGACATCGAGCTCGACATCCGAGGCGTCGAGCGCCTCCAGACCCACACCGACTCGATCGCCCCCGAGGCCGCCTGCACCAGCCTCCAGTTCCACCTCCAGGTCGCCCCGGACAGCTTCGCCGACTACTGGAACGCCTCCCAGGCCATCGCCGGTGTGCAGGTGGCCGTCGGGGCCAACTCGCCCTTCCTCTACGGGCGCCAGCTCTGGGCGGAGACCCGCATCGCCCTGTTCGAACAGGCCACCGACACCCGGCCGGACGAGCTGAAGGCGCAGGGCGTACGACCCCGGGTCTGGTTCGGCGAACGCTGGATCACCTCGATCTTCGACCTCTTCGAGGAGAACGTCCGCTACTTCCCGCCGCTGCTGCCGATCTGCGAGGACGAGGACCCGGTCGAGGTCCTGCACGGCGGCGGCGTACCGGAGCTGGGCGAGCTGCGCCTGCACAACGGCACCGTCTACCGCTGGAACCGGCCGGTCTACGACATCATGAACGGCCGCCCGCACCTGCGGGTGGAGAACCGGGTGCTGCCGGCCGGCCCGACCGTGGTCGACATGCTGGCCAACGCCGCCTTCTACTTCGGGCTGGCGCGCGGGCTGGCGGAGTCCGACCGGCCCATCTGGAGCCAGCTCACCTTCAGCTCCGCCGAGGAGAACTTCCACGCCGCCGCCCGGCGCGGCATGGACGCCGTCCTGCACTGGCCCCGCCTCGGCGAGGTACCGGTGACCAAGCTGGTCCTGGACGTCCTGCTGCCCAAGGCGGCCGCTGGGCTCGACCGGTTCGGGGTGTCCCCGGCCGAACGCGACCGGCTGCTCGGCATCATCGAGCAGCGCTGCCGTACGGGCCGCAACGGCGCGGTCTGGCAGACCGAGGCGGTCTGGGCGGCCGAGCGGCACCGCGGCATGGACCGGGGCGCCGCCCTGCACCACATGGTGCAGCGCTACGCCGAGCTGCAACGCAGCAACGAGCCCGTGCACACCTGGCCCGTCGACTGACCCGGCAGGGCGCTCCGCGGCGGTGACGCCCCTCAGCGGGCCGGGGTGGGAGTGGCCAACGCCGCCCGGCCGCCGGTCAGCGGGGTCCGCGGCCGGAGCGGGATCGGCGGCCGGTGGCCTGCGGTTCCGCCGGATCGTCGCCGGCCTCCGGCACGGCCGGCTCCCCGGTCGTCGCCGACGCCAGCGTGCCGTCCCCGGGGGCCGAAGCGGCCGGTTCTCCGCCCGGCGTGCCGGACGCCGCTGCGGGCCGCGCGGCGGCGGAGACCGGCGTCGGTTCGCGGTCGGCGCGGAACGCCCCTCCGCCCGCCACGACGGGCTCCCCACTCGGCGTGCTGCCGCCTGGCCCGGTGAAGGCGTCACTGCCGCCCGGCACGGTGTAGGTGCCGCTGCCGCCCGACATGGTGGAGGCGTCACTGCCGACCGACCCGGTGGAGGCGTCGCTGCCGCCCGGCGTCGTGCGGGTGTCGCTGCGGTCGGGCGCCGCCTGGGCGTCGCCGTCGGTGCCGTCGACCGGAGCGGTGTGCCGCCCCGGGGCCGGTTCCCCCGGGTGGTCGGCGGGCTCGCCGGTGCGTTGGCGGGGGACCCGCACCGGTCCCCGGGCCGCGGCCCGTCGGGCGGCCCGCTGGGCGAGGACGGTGACCAGGACGGCGCCGCCGACCCCGACGATCACCGCGTACGGCGCGATCAGGTGCGCCGACACCTGCTCCGGGCTGATCGCGGTCAGCCTCGGCACCGCCAGGAAGTACGCGGTCGCGACGAGCAGCGGCCCGGCCGCACCCGAGGCGGCCGCCCCGACCCGGTGGTCGGGGTCCCGGGCGTCCCGGCGGGCCGCGAGGGCACCGATCACCAGCGCGGAACCGAGGGACAGCAGCGCGCCAGGCCAGTAGAAGTAGTCGCGGATCCAGTACCGCCCGTCGTCGGGGCCGAGCTGCCAGATGCCGAGCTGGGCGCTGGTCAGGCCGCGCCCGGCCAGCACGCCGTCCACGACGGCGATCACGGCGAGCAGCCAGAGCCAGCCGACGGTGGCGAGCACGTTGTTCGCGGCGGCCCGCGAGCGCAGCGCCCAGGCCGCCGTCAGCACACCGACCAGCACGCCGACCGCCGCGTAGGCGGCCGCGACGTTCCGGGGCGAACCGGTGTCGGCCACCGCCACCGCCTGCCGGGCCGGTACGGCCACCAGCAGCACGGTGATCAGCGCGCCCACCCCGGCGGCCACGGCGAGCGCGGCGGAGCCGAGGAGGCCGCCACCCGGTCCGGCCGGAGTCGCGTCGGCGGGACCGGTGTCCGGTTCCGGGGCGCGGTCGCGCAGCCGCTGCGCGCAGACCGCGCCGAAGACCGTCGAGGTGGCCGCGATCCAGGTGGCCCAGATCAGGCCCGCCACCCAGGCGGTCGCGCCGGCGGTCGCGTCCGCCGGCGCCCAGTTGATGATGCCCAGCCCGTAGCCGAAGCCCAGTTGGGCCGCGCCCGCGCCGGCAGCGACGCCGACCGCGATCGCGATCGATCCTCCCCAGCCCCGTCTGGCCATGCCGGGGAGCGTAACGTCCCGTGGTCGGCGCGGCGAGTCGTAGCGGTCCGGCCGGGGCAACCGCGACGACGCCGGCGTTGACGGGAGCGGGTACGGTCGCCGGTGATCGAGGCGGGGTGGGCGTATGACGGACGGGGACACGGGCGCGCGGGACGGCGCCGGGCCGGACCGGTCGGCGTTGCTGCTCAGGGGCGGGCTGGCCGTCGTGCTGCTCGCTGCCGTCGGCGCGACCGGCGGCTGGCTCCTGGCCGGCGAGGACGATCCGTCGGCCCCGCCGACGGCGGCGGCGGAGGGTCCGCCCGCGACCAGCACGCCCGCTACGACCCGAGCGACCCCGGGCCGGTCCGCGCCGGCGGCGGCTCCCCGGACGACCGCACCGAGCCGCTCCGCCGGGCTGACGGTTCCGCCGGTCGTCGGCGAGGATTTCACGGACGCCCGCGAGGAGCTCCGCGAGAAGCGGCTGGGCTGGCGGCTCGTCTTCGGCCGTGGCACCGGGACGACCGTGGAGCGCACCTCCCCGGAGGTGGGCGCCGAGGTGCAGCCCGGGCGCACCGTGACGCTCTACGTGAGCGGTCCGGCACCGGCCGCCACCGTGCCGGACGTGGTGGGCGACGACTGCGACGACGCGGCGGACGAGCTCGTCGACGAGGGCTTCTACCCGCAGTACCGGACGGGCCGGACCGGCAAGGTCAGCCGCCAGGATCCGCCCGGCGACGGTGCGGGCCGGTGGAACGACCAGGTGTCGATCTGGTGCGGCGACGCGCCGGAGGACGGCGGTTCGCCCTCCCCGACACCCTGACGGAGCGTCCGGCACGCTGATCCCGGCCGATGGCCTCCGGGACCGCTAGGTTGGCGGTCAGGGCCCGCGACGCCCGCCCGGGCCGGGAGAGGACGCGCCATGAGTGAGCGTCAGCGAGCGAGTCATCGACATTGTGCGGTGGTGCCTCATGTCGGCACGCAGCGGAGCGGAGTGCCGGCATGAGTGAGCGTCAGCGAGCGAGTCATCGACACGGTGCGGTGGTGCCTCATGTCGGCACGCAGCGGAGCGGAGTGCCGGGCATGAGTGAGCGTCAGCGAGCGAGTCATCGGCACGGTGCGGTGGTGCCTCATGTCGGCACGCAGCGAAGCGGAGTGCCGGGCATGAGTGAGCGTCAGCGAGCGAGTCATCGGCACGGTGCGGTGGTGCCTCATGTCGGCACGCAGCGAAGCGGAGTGCCGGCATGAGCGACGACCGCCGAGAGCCCTCCGCCGGGGAAGACGACGACCGGACCCGCCCGCTGCCTCCGTCGGGCGATCCCTCGGCCGGGCCGGAACCCGATCGTACGCAGCCGCTGCCCCGCCCCGACCGGAGCGCCCCGGACGCCGGCGACGCCACCCGACCGGTGCCCGGCGACACCGCGCCGCTGGACCGTACGGCCGCCGTGCCGCCGGAGCGGTCCGGGCCGGCGGCGTGGTCCGGCCGGGCGGAGGTGCGGCCCGGCGGTCCGGCCGACCAGCCGGAGGCCGAGTGGTACGCCGAGGAGCAGGACTCGCGGCGCTGGTGGCTGCCGATCCTTTGGGGTGTGATCGTGCTGCTGCTGCTCGGCCTGCTCGGCGCCGGGCTGTGGCTGGCCCTCCAGTCGGCGGACGACGATCCGAGCGGGCCGGAGCCGTCGCCCTCGCCGTCGGTGACCCGGGCGTCGCCGACCACCGCCGCGCCGACCTCGGCGGCCCCCACCAGCTCGTCGCCCTCGGCGTCCCCGACGCCCTCGGAGCCGGCCGAACTGCCGATGCCGCCGGTGGTGAACCTGCCGCTGGAGACGGCGCAGGCCATCCTGGACGACGTCGGGCTGGACCACCGGGTCGAGTACGAGACGTCGGACCGTCCGGCCGGCACGGTGATCCGCACCGAACCGGCGGCGGGGGAGCTGGTGCCGGCGGACGAGGAGGTCACGCTGGTGGTGGCTCGCGAGGCCGCCTCGCCGACCGGCGAGGTCACGCCGTCGGTCGAACCGACCGCCACCCGGTGAGCCGCCGGCCAGCGCCGCCGCGTCACCACATGCGTCGTCTCGTTCCGACCATGCCGAGCCCGGCCAGTGAGATGGCCAGTCCGAAGATGCCGGACCAGAAGAGGGAACGGCGGACGTCGTCGGGCGCGGGGCGGGCGGCGTGTGCCGCACCGTCCGGGGAGCCCGTGGGAACCCCGGCCCCGGCGGTGGGTCCGGAGTCGCCGGCGGCGCCGAGCGCGTCCGCCTCGTCCGGCCCGGTCAGGGCGTACGGGGGGTCGAGGGCGTCCGGCACGTCGTCGTAGGACGGGTCCTCGTCCACCACGGTGATCTCCGGTGCCGGGACCGGGGTGGTCAGCCGCGTGGTGGACGAGAGGGCGGGATCGCGGACCACGACCACCAGTGTGGTGGCGGCGCCGATCAGTGCCAGTAGTCCGAAGGCGTAGGCGATACGGGAGCGGTGGTGCCGCCGCGCGGCGGGCTGATTGACCATGGCCATCCCAGGTTCGGGGTCCTGGACGCGCGGGGTGGAAACGTGCCGGGGTGGGCGTACCTCATCCTATGGCGACGGCACGCCCCTCGGCTGCCGATCGCGCAGGTCAGCTCACCCGGACCGGGGTGCGGGCGGTGGGCCGGCGCGGCGCGCGCACGGTGTGCGGACGCGGCTCGGGAGCCGAGCGCAGGTGGCGCAGCCCCTCCCGCTGGACGAAGATCGACCGCCGGCTGATCGCGTCCCCCGATGCGTTCAACTCGTAGCCTTCGAGCCAGATCCAGCCGTCGTAGGTCGGCCAGTCCAGCACCCGGATGACCCGGAACATGATGGGTCTGAGGAACTGGACACTCGCCGCGCGAGTCACGTGCAGTACGTCACCGGAGCGGGGAAGCACATGGGCTCCTGGGAAGGGTAGGCCGGCCGGCGGGCCGGCGGTGGGGGGTCGGGGGACGTCGATGGCCCGGGCGGGGTCGTGCCTCGTGGACCTGTGCTGCGGGCGGTGGTGGTCGGGCCGTATCCGCTGGTGGCGAACCGCCACCCGACCAACACTCGGCTACTCCGGGTACCGCTCCCGCCGCCGCAGCCAACTGGCGTGCAGCGGCGAGGTCATCAACCCGGGGCAGGTCTGGTTGTCGACTTACGGGCGCTCCCACCGACGCGCGTCCCGCGGTCCGTGGGGTCACCACGGCGAGGAAGCGGACGAAGACGGTGAGTAACCCGTGCCATACGGACAGAGTGCATCAGCGAAGTGCTTCATGCAAGTTGCACGTCGACTTTTGCCGATACGTGAGCGGCTCGTGCAAAGCAGCGCTTGAAGCCATTCACGTATGCCCGGCACACTGGGAGCGGTTTCGCCCGTCGCGGCCGGCCGATGACCGGCACCACCCCACGCCGCGAACGACGCCCGCCGTACGACGGTCGCGCCCCTGGCGGGTGACGACAGTGGCGCACGGCGAGGCGGAGGTGGACCGGGTGAGGCCTGACAGGCGGTGGTTCCGACCAGCGGGCGGGGTCGTGTCGTGAGCGAGCGGCGCAGCCCCACCATCCGGCGGCGTCGCCTCGGCGCCGAACTGCGCCGGCAGCGGGAGACGGCCGGCATCACCATCGAGGCGGTCGCCGAGCAGTTGGAGTGCTCGGCGTCGAAGGTCTCGCGGATCGAGACCGGCCACACCACGGCGACGCCCCGCGACGTGCGGGACATGCTGCGGATCTACGGCGTGGTGGGTGCCGAGAGCGACGAGCTGGTGCAGATCGCCCGCGAGGCGCGGCAGAAGGGCTGGTGGCACCCCTACAGCACGGTGCTGGTCGGCGCGTACGTCGGGCTGGAGGCGGCGGCCGGTTCGATCCGGGCGTACGAGCAGCAGGTGGTGCCCGGGCTGCTGGAAACCGAGGACTACGCGGGCGCGATGATCCGGGCCGCCCGGCCCGACTTCACTCCCGAACAGGTGCGGCAACGGGTGCGTGTCCGTCTGGGCCGTCAGTCGTTGTTGACGCAGGATGATCCGGTCGATCTGTGGGTGGTGCTCGATGAAGCGGTGGTGAGCCGTCCGGTGGGCGGGGACGAGGTAATGCGTGACCAGCTCAAACACCTGGTCGAGGTGGCGGAACTGCCGAACGTGACGCTCCAGATCCTGCCTTTCACGGTGGGGGCGCACGCCGGCATGGACGGCACCTTCACGATCCTCAGCTTCCCTGAGCCCGGTGATCCGGATGTCGTGTACGCGGAGAATGCCACGGGTGGGCTCTTCCTGGAGAAGAGTGACGAACTGCAGAAGTACAGCTTCATCTTCGATCACATCCGAGCGGCGGCCATACGTCCTGAGGAGTCCATCGCACACATCGCGAAACTGGCAGAGGAGCCGATGTGGAAATGGCGACCAACGGGTTCCCCGTGGACCTGACGCAGGCGACGTGGTTCAAGAGCTCGAAGAGCGGGCCGAACTGCGACAACTGCGTGGAGGTGGCGTACGTGACGGGGGCGGTCGGCGTGCGGGACTCGAAGGACAAGACGGGCCCGGCCCTGGTCTTCTCCCCGGGTGGCTGGCACGCCTTCGTCGCCGGCGCCAGGGGCGGTGTGTTCGACAAGGGCTGACGGGACCGGAACGTGACGCGATGCCCCCGCCCGGCAGTGCAGCCGGGCGGGGGCATCGTCGTGCCCGCGTCCGGACCGGCCTCGAAGTCGTCCCGCCGTCGGCGTCGCCACATCGGGTCCCGTGTCGTTGTACCCCTCGGCACGGCGGTGGTCGACGAGCCGCCGCCGGGATCGGCAACCGAGCGAGGCAGGCGAGACGGATGACGACGATCGGTTCGGACAACCTCACCAACGGGCCGGGCAAGCCGGAACGGTTCGGGGGCAAGTACCGGGGGGCGCGGCGGGACACCGTCCTCACCGAGGTGGTGTCGACCGACACCGAGATGGGTGGCCGGGAGAGCCCGGCCGCGCCGCCGGAGCAGCCCGGTCCGCCGCTCTCCCTGCCCTCGCTGGACCCCAACCCGCTGACCGAGCCGTCGTTCCCGCCCGGCAACTGGTCGGTGGAGCCGCCCGAGTCGCTTGTCGACCATCCGCTGCTGCGCGGGCTGCTGATGGAGCTGCCGCCGAAGGGCAGCGTCCCGCCGCCCGGCTGGCTCGACCGCTGGTTCGAGGCGACCCGGGCGATCCTGGAACTGCTATACGTGCAGGGCCCCGGCCGCTCGCGGTGACGCGGGCCGTACCGGCACGGCCCGCTCGACGAGCCGGCTGTGCCGCAGGGCGTGGCGTACGCCGATGGCGGCGACGCCCAGCACGCCCAGGGTGACCGCCGGCCCGGCCACACCGGGTCCGGAGAGCAGGTCCGGGGCGCTCGCCACCGCCACCGCAGGCAGGATCGCCAGCCCGGTGACCTGCACCGGGAGCCCGATCAGTGGGTGCGCGGCGGAGGCCCGCAGGCCGTGCGGCGCCGGGGTGCCCGGGGCCGACGAGAGCGCGCCCGCGCCCGCCCGCAGCCGGCGTACCCGGCGCACCGTGCAGGCCGCGACCACGAGCGCGGGGGCGGCGGCGAGGGTGAGGCCGGCGGCCGCCCGGTCCGCGGGGGTCGCGCCGGCGCTGGAGAGCCCCGCGCCGAGCACGGCGGCCGTCAGGCCCAGGCCGGTCAGCGTCAGGGCGAGCACCCATCCGGTACGCCGGCGCAGGGCCCGGGCGTGGTCCAGCCGGGGCAGCCCGTCCGCGAGCCAGCCGGCGACGAGCCAGACGGCGGCCAGCGACAGCAGCACGGTCAGGTGAATCTCCATGACCGACAGCCTTGCCCGTTTTCGACGACCGTGAATCCGGGCAGGTCCCCGGTTCGTCCCGCAGCCGCCGCCCCTAGGGGGTCATCCCTCCGGTGGTATGGGGAAGTCGACATGTTTGAATTCCTGTTTGCGCCCCCCTACCCTCAGCTTGATCGGCATTCATCGATTCACTCGTCTCGAACAGTTGGACGGTCGGTGCCGGTCGGAGGGAGTAGAAGATGGGTCTTCCACGCAGGTCCGTACTCGTCGGGGTGGCCGCGCTGGCCATGGTGGCCACCGCCACGCCCGCCATGGCCGCCGAACCGGTGGGCACGATCCGCGCCGCTGGCGGCGCCACCGCCGTGGCCGACAGCTACATCGTCGTCTTCAAGGACAGCTCGGTCGCCCGCAGCAGCGTCGGTGACACCGCGCAGCGGCTGGTCGGCCGGCACGGCGGCGCGGTCGCCCGCACCTACGGCGCCGCCCTGCGCGGCTTCGAGGTCCGGGTCGACGCCAGGGCCGCCGCCCGCATCGCCGCGGACCCCGCCGTGGCGTACGTCGAGCAGAACCACACGGTCTCCATCGCCGGCACCCAGACCAACCCGACGTGGGGCCTGGACCGGATCGACCAGCGCGCACTGCCGCTGGACAGCTCCTACACGTACCCGAACACGGCGAGCAACGTGCACGCCTACATCATCGACACCGGCATCCGGTTCAGCCACAGCGACTTCGGCGGCCGGGCGGTCTCCGGCTACGACGCCGTCGACGGCGGCTCGGCCGACGACTGCAACGGGCACGGCACGCACGTCGCCGGCACCGTCGGCGGTTCGGCGTACGGCGTGGCCAAGGGCGTCCAGTTGGTCGGCGTACGCGTGCTGAACTGCCAGGGCAGCGGCACGAACGCCGGCGTCATCGGCGGCGTCGACTGGGTGACCGCCAACGCGGTCAAGCCGGCCGTGGCCAACATGAGCCTCGGCGGCGGCGCGAACGCCTCGCTCGACACCGCCGTGCGCAACTCCATCAACTCCGGCGTGAGCTACGGCCTGGCGGCGGGCAACGACTCCGGCGGCAACGCCTGCAACACCTCGCCCGCCCGGACCGCCGAGGGCATCACCGTCGGCTCGACGACCAACACCGACGCCCGGTCGTCGTTCTCCAACATCGGCACCTGCCTGGACATCTTCGCGCCCGGCTCGTCGATCACCTCGGCGTGGCACACCGGCGACACCGCGACCAACACGATCAGCGGCACCTCGATGGCGACGCCGCACGTCGTCGGCGCGGCGGCCCTGGTGGCCAGCGCCAACCCGGCCTGGACGCCGCAGCAGGTCCGCGACTACCTGGTGAACAACGCCACCAGCAACGTGGTGACCAACCCGGGCACCGGCTCGCCGAACAAGCTGCTCTACGTCGTCAACGGCGACACCCCGCCGCCGACCAACGACTTCTCCGTCTCGGTCTCGCCGACGTCCGGCTCGACCGCGCCGGGTGGCTCGGTGACCGCCACGGTCGCCACCGCCACCACCAACGGCTCCGCCCAGTCGGTGAGCCTCTCGGCGAGCGGGCTGCCGTCCGGGGCGACCGCCTCGTTCAGCCCGGCCACCGTCACCTCGGGTGGTTCGTCGGCGCTGACCATCAGCACCTCGGCGAGCACGCCGGCCGGCACCTACTCCGTGACCGTGACGGGCACCGCGGCCTCGGGCAGCAGGACCGCCACCTACTCGCTGACGGTCACCGGCACCGGCGGCGGCTGCTCCGGCACCAACGGCACCGACCTCGCGATCCCGGACACGAACGTCGCGGTGAGCAGCTCGATCGTGATCGCCGGCTGCGCCCGCAACGCCTCGTCGGCCTCCACCGTCGCGGTGAACATCGTGCACACCTACCGCGGTGACGTCGTCATCGACCTGGTCGCGCCGGACGGCTCGGCCTACCGGCTGAAGAACAGCAGCTTCTTCGACGGCGCGGACAACATCAACGCCACCTACACGGCGAACCTGTCGAGCGAGGCGGCGAACGGCACCTGGCAGCTGCGGGTGCGCGACGTCTACTCGGGCGACACCGGCTACCTGAACACCTGGACCCTCACCCTCTGATTTGAGGTGTAAGGAAGGGCCCCTTCCGATTGCGTATGCGATAGGAAGGGGCCCTTCCTTGTACTCGCGGGCCCCAGCCGACGTTCGGCCGGGGCCCGCGCTGGCGCGCGGTACCCACTCGTCATGATCTCTGCACGATCGGCCAAGGTTTCCGCACGGGATCGCAGGCTAGAGTGCGGCACCGATGTCAATTGACCGGAGAGAAAATGACACATAAGCCCGGGGTCTGGTCTCGCGTCGCGGCAGGTGCGGCCGTACTGGCAACCGTCGCGACAATTGGTGCCCCGACCGCCGCCCATGCCGCAGATCCGCTGCCTGACCTGTCTGTCTCGTTCGACCGTGACCCGGTTGCCGAGATCGACAACAGCGGCACCTACGTCGGCATGTACGTCTACAACTACGGCGGTGCGACCGCCACCGCGGTGACCGTGACGCTGGACCTGAGCAAGGTCGCGGACTCGGTCACCGTCTCGGTGCCGGACTGGACCGACTCCTGCAAGCTCGCCGATGCCAAGGTGACTTGTGCCATCGGGGTTCTTCAGGCCGGCCAGGTCACGCACCTGAGCCCGCTGTCGCTGGCCAGCCGCCAAGGTGCCTCCCCCGGCGACGCGGGATCGGTCACCGTCACCATCGCCGGCGCAGAGGACGACATGTCCCCGGGCGACAACACCACGTCGTTCCCGGTCACGGTGAGCCCGTCCGGTCCCGACCTGGTCGCCGCCGCGCGGAATCTGAACGGCAGGGACAATCCGGTCGGCCCCGGCGATGTCGTCCCGCTGCACGGACGCGTCGCGAACGAGGGCGACACGGCCGCGAGCGACTTCACGCTCAGGGTCATCGTCCCCACCGGGGCCACGTTCGTCGAGCGGTACAGCGACTGCACCTACACGGACTTCTATCCGAAGGACACCGGGCAGCCCTACGTCTACGGGCCGGGCGAGGTCAGCTGCGCCGTGCCACTGACCCTGGAACCCGGGCACGACCTGCTGCTGTTCGACTACGCGACAGGAAAGTCGCTGTTCAACATCACCTTCGGCCGAAACCTGCCGGGGCCGCTGGAGCACCACGGTCTCGTCGAGGTGGCCCTTGCCGAAGAGGCGCGAGGGGCGAAGAAGGCCGCCCGTACCGAAGGAACCGGCCCGTCGTTCGCGGAGGCCGTGCGCAAGCAGCAGGCGAAGGCCGCGAAGGGCGACGTCGGCACGCGACGGGAACTCGACGAATCGGACAACACTGCGGACTTCGCGTTCTGGAGCAAGGGAAACACCCTTGACCTCGCGGTCACGGCCCCGGCCGTCAAGGGCGCCGTCGGGCAGACCGTCGACCTCACGTACGAGGTCGTCAACAACGGCCCGTCCGATGGTGGCGGCCCGTCAGTGGTCATCACCGCGCCGACCGGGACCGTGCTGCTGCCGGCCGAGTGGTGCTACACCGACGGCACCGAACACGAGTCGCTGCCGGAGTCGGCGAAGCTGCGCTGCAACTTCGAGAGCGAGTTCCCGGCTGTCGCCTCCGGCTACGGCAGGATCACGGCAACCGTTCAACTGAAGATCAAGTCAGAGCCGGGCACCGACGGCACGATCCACGCCCGCAGTGTCGTCGTCGGGTCCAACGAGTCCTATCCGCCGAACAACACCGCCCGGATCGTCATCACCACGGACAGCGGCGGTTCCGGTGGCGGCCTGCCGGTCACCGGCGCACCGGCCGGGCTTCTCGCGGGTGCGGGTGCTGCGGTGCTCGCGCTCGGGGCGGTGCTGATCGTGCTGTTCCGTCGTCGCCGACTGGTGTTGCAGCTGCCGCGGGACTGACCCCGCATCCGCACAAGGGCAGGTGGTGGGCCTCAAGCTCAAGCCCACCACCTGCCTGGTGGTGCGTGTTCAGCTACGCCCGCGCGAAGGGACAGGCGGAGCCGGATCGGATCTTGCTTCCACGGCCACCGCGTTCTCAGACCGAGAAGCTGGCCGGGCGCTCCGTGGCCGGGGCGGGCGGCTTCGCCTTCCACAGCCCCGTCTTCTGGCCGGCGAGCCGGGTCAGGTAGGCCGGGTTGAGGATCACGTAGCGCTTCCAGAGCCGCTTGGGCTCCAGGCCGAGGCGCCAGAACCACTCCAGGCCCGCCCGCTGCATCCACGGCGGGGGCTGGCGCAGCAGGCCGGCGTGGTAGTCGAAGGCCGCCCCGACCGCCATCAGCGGCATGTCCAGCAGCGGTCGCATGGCGTACGTGAAGACCTCCTGGCGCGGGCAGCCCAGCCCGACCAGCACGAGCCGGGCCCCACTGGACCGGATCCGGTCGGCGATCTCCACGTCCTCGCCCGGCTGCACCGCCCGGAACTTGGACGGCTCCACCCCGGCGATCTTCAGCGCCGGGAACATCCGCTCCAGCGCCGGGATCAGCCGGGCCAGGGTCTCCTCGGTCGACCCGTAGAGGTAGACCGGCAGCCCTTCGTCGGCGAAGCGGGCGAGCACGTGCAGGGTCAGGTTCGGGCCGTAGACCCGGTCGGTCAGCCCCGCGCCGTGCAGCAGGTTGAGCGCCCAGCGCACCGGCTGGCCGTCGGGGGTGACCACGTCGAAGGAGTTCAGCCGGGCGTTGTGCGCCGGGTCGAGCACCCCGGTCATCACGCCGTGCACGGCCAGCGCCGTCAGCGCCAGCGGTCGGCGCTCCTGCGCCGCCGCCACCACCTGCTCGGTCGCCTCGGCGTAGTCGGTGGCGTCGACCAGGACCCCGAGGACGTTCCGCTTGCCCCTGCCGGTCATGCGCCCGGCACCCACTTGTCCACGTTGGCCTCGTAGATCTCGCGCATGATCATGGGCACGTCGTAGACCTGCTTCCACTCGGGGTAGTCGGCCTGGAAGGCCTCGTTCGAGCCGATCCACCACTTGTGGTCGCCGATCCGGTTGGCCTCGACGTACTCGGTGACCATCTCCTGGCCGGTGATCTGCTCGGCGAGCGCGAACGCCTCGCGGTTGGAGGTGTTCGAGTGCCGGCCGCCGCCGAGGTTGTAGACGGCCGCCGAGCGCGGGTTGCGGAAGAACGCCTCGAACGCGCTGACCACGTCCGAGCTGTGGATGGCGTCGCGGACCTGCTTGCCCTGGTAGCCGAAGATCTTGTAGGTGCGGCGCTCCATGTTGGCGCGCATCACGTAGCCGAGGAAGCCGTGCAGCTCCGTCGCGGAGTGCGCCGGGCCGGTCAGCGTCCCGCCCCGGAAGCAGGCGGTCCGCATGTCGAAGTAGCGGCCGTACTCCTGCACCATGACGTCGGCCGCCACCTTGGAGGCGCCGAAGATCGAGTGCAGGCAGGCGTCGATGGACATGTCCTCGCGGATGCCCTGCTCGTACGCGTGCCCCGGCTCGATCTCCCAGCGGGTCTCCAGCTCGACCAGGGGCAGGCTGTTCGGCCGGTCCCCGTAGACCTTGTTGGTGGAGCAGTGGATGAGCGGCGCCTCGACGCAGTGCTCGCGCACGTTCTGCAGGACGTTGAGCGTGCCGGCGGCGTTCACGTCGAAGTCGGTGAACGGGTCGCGCACCGCCCAGTCGTGCGACGGCTGGGCGGCGGTGTGGATCACCACGGCGACGTCGGTGCCGTACCGCTTGAACAGCTTGGCCAGCGCGGCCCGGTCGCGGATGTCGATGCTGTGGTGCGAGTACGCGGACCCCAGCTCGTCGGTCAGCCGGCGGACGTTCCACGCGGTGGACGCCTCCGCGCCGAAGAACTCCTGCCGCATGTCGTTGTCGATGCCGACGACCTCGAGACCGAGGCCGGCGAAGTGCCGGACCGCCTCGGAGCCGATCAGACCGCCCGACCCGGTCACGAACGCGACACTCACACGCCACTCCTGGTCCATCGGAGGCAGAAACCATCGGAGCATAGCGTGACGTACGGCACGCCCCGATACGGCGCGAGGGCCCCGCATCGCTGCGGAGCCCTCGCGTATTGGTGGGGAAGGGGGGAGTTGAACCCCCACGCCCTTTCGGGCACACGGACCTGAACCGTGCGCGTCTGCCATTCCGCCACTTCCCCGTGGCTTGACCTCGAACACTGTAGTCTGTGCCGGACCTGCTGTCTCCAGCGGGCCCCGGACATCCTAGCCGGTCCGTGGTCGTTGCGACGATCGGTTACCGTCCGAGGAGCGGTTACCGTTCGTGGCGGACGAAAGAGTAGCACGGCATTATCGGCCCGTCCGAACGGGCCGCCGTCAGACGGCCGAGCGGCGTGTGAGCTGCGCGCGCGCCGGCCGGATACCATCATGTCCTCGGGACCCGAGGAGGAGCCGGTGAGCGTGCTGCAACGCTTCGAGAAGCGTCTGGAAGGCCTGGTCGAGGGGGCCTTCGCCAAGGTCTTCAAAGGGGTGGTCCACCCCGTGGAGATCCTCAACGCCATGCAGCGGGAGGCCGAGGCGCACAAGGCGATCCTGGCCGGTGGGCGCACGTTGGTGCCCAACCGCTACGTGATCGATCTCTCGCCCTACGACCACAGTCGTCTGGCGCCGTACGCCGCCGCGCTGGCCCAGGAGCTGGCCCAGTCGCAGGCGGAGTTCATCGGCGAGCAGGCCTGGACGGTCTACGGCGACGTGATCGTCGAGATCGAACGCGGCGAGGGGCTGGACACCGGGATGTTCCGGGTCACCGCCGAGGTCTACACCGGCGGCGAGGTCGCCCCGGTCTCGGCGCCCGGCTACGACGCGGGCCCGCCCGCCTACCCGGCCTACGACCAGGGCGGCGGCTACGGTCCTCCGCCCGGCCACGGCGGCGGCCGCAACGTGCGGCTGGTCTCCGGCGACGGGCGCACCTACCCCCTCCAGATGGGCTCGACCGTGATCGGCCGCGGCGACCAGGCCAACCTGCGCCTGCCCGACGTCGGGATCTCGCGACGACACGCCCGGCTGGACTTCGACGGTGGTCAGGTCGTGCTGACCGACCTGGGGTCGACCAACGGCACCATGGTCAACGGCCAGCGGGTCTCCGCCGTCGCGCTCAATCCCGGCGACATGATCCAGCTCGGCACCACGACGCTGACCTTCCGCGTGGACGGCTGACCCGCCTTGCCGGAGCTCGTCATCACCGTCGCCCGGTTCGGGTTTCTCATCCTGCTGTGGATCTTCGTGTTCACGGTGGTCGGCGTGATCCGCCGGGACCTGTTCGCGGGCGCCCGGTCGGGCCGGCTGGTGGCCGCCCCCCGGGCCGTCGGCGCCTCGCTCGGGCAGGCGGCGAAACCGACGAAGGCGAAGCGGGGCAGGGCGGCCCACCAGCTCGTGGTAACCGCCGGTCAACTTGCCGGGACCCGGATCACCCTCGGCGAAGCGCAGATCACCATCGGCCGGGCGGAGGATTCGACCCTCGTCATCACCGACGACTACGCCTCGGCGCGGCACGCCCGTCTGGTGCCGCGCGACGGCCAGTGGTTCGTCGAGGACCTCGGCTCGACTAACGGCACGTACCTGGATCGCGCTAAGGTCACCGGACCAACCCCCGTCCCCCTCGGCGTGCCGATCCGGATCGGCCGCACTTCTCTCGAATTACGGCCATGACTCTGACCCTGCGCTATGCGGCCCACAGCGACCGCGGTCTGATCCGAGACGGTAACCAGGATTCCGTCTACGCCGGGCCGCGGCTTCTCGCCGTCGCCGACGGCATGGGCGGCATGGCCGCCGGTGACGTCGCCAGCAACATCGTCATCGGTGCCATGGCGCCGCTCGACGAGGACGTCCCAGGTGACGCCCTCGTCGATGCGTTGCGTTCGGCCGTGGGCACCGCCAACCAGCAGCTCCGCGACACCGTGGACGCCAACCCCCAGCTGGAGGGGATGGGCACCACGCTCACCGCGACCCTCTTCTCCGGCAGCAAGCTGGGCATGGTCCACATCGGTGACTCGCGGGCCTATCTCCTGCGCAACGGTGAGTTCGCGCAGATCACCAAGGACGACACGTACGTCCAGATGCTCGTCGACGAGGGCCGGATCAGCGCCGAGGAGGCGAGCAGCCACCCCCAGCGTTCGCTGCTCACCCGGGCGCTCGACGGCCGCGACATCGACCCGGAATACAGCGTCCGTCAGGTGCTCCCCGGCGACCGCTACCTGATCTGCAGCGACGGCCTCTCGGGTGTGGTCAGCGCCGACACCATCGGCGAGACGATGCGCGAGTACACCGACCCGCAGCAGTGCGTGGAGCGGCTGGTGCAGCTCGCCCTGCGCGGCGGCGGACCGGACAACATCACGGTGATCATCGCCGACGCCACCGACCAGGACATCGTCGAGGCGAGCCCGATCGTCGGCGGCGCCGCCGCCCGGGACCGGGGCATGGCGACCTCCGCCGACGTGTCCACGCCGGCCGCCCGCGCCTCCGCCCTCTCCGCGCCGCGCCCGCCCGTTCCGGAGGAACCGATGGCCGGCGCCGACGACGAGTCGGAGCGCCCGAGGCGTCGGCCGGTGCGGGCCGCCGCGATCTCGGTGGCGTTGCTGGTCCTCGTCGGCGGCGCGGTCTTCGGCGGCTGGAGCTACACCCAGCGGCAGTACTACGTCGGCGCGACCGAGAACGGCCAGGTCGCGGTCTTCCGGGGCATCCAGGGCGAGATCGCCGGGATGAACCTGTCGACCGTGCACTCCAAGAGCCCGGCGGACCTGGAGGACCTGACGCTGGCCGCCCAGGAGCAGGTCAAGCAGGGCATCCCGGCCAAGAGCGAGCCCGACGCCGAGCGTCGACTGGCCGAGCTGACCAGCGACGACCCGATGAACCCGAACCTGAAGCCCATCTGCCCGCCGAGCCCGAGTCCGAGCGCCGCGGCCGTCACCACCGTCCCGACGCCGACCTCCGTCCCGGTGTCGCCCGCTCCGACCGTCAGCGCGAGTGCGAGCGCCCCGGTCAGCGGCCGGCCGAGCACGCCGGCCGCGCCGACCACCACGCCCGACGCCCCGCCCTCCGACACCGACTCGCCGGCGCTCGACCCCGCCGCGTGCCGGTCGCCGGAGTAGGCGCGGCTCGATCCGAGGACGTTCCGTGACCGCAGCGGCCATTCCGGCATCCTCGCCCGCCACCACGGGCGAGCAGCCCGGCGTACGCCTGGCCCGGTCCCGGCGCAACGCCGAGCTGTCGTTGCTGCTGGTCGCCATGGTGCTGGTGGCCGCGTACGGGGCGATGGTCGAGGCGAAGGTGCTCGACACGGTCACGGCCGACTTCTGGATGCCGGCCGCGGCGCTCACCGCCGTGTTCCTCGGCCTGCACCTGGTGATCCGGTTCCTGGCACCCTTCGCCGACCCGGCCCTGCTGCCGGCGGTCGCCCTGCTCAACGGGCTCGGGGTGGGCTTCCTGCGCCGCCTCGACCTGGGCGGCGCGGCACCCGCCGAGCGGGAGGACCTGGCCATCTTCGCCGGCACGGGCGGCCGGCAGCTCGCCTGGACGCTCGCCTCGGTCGTCCTCGCCGCCGGCCTGCTCGCGCTCATGCGCGATCACCGCTCGGTGTCCCGCTACGCGTACACGCTGGGGCTGGCCGGCATCGTGCTGGTCATGATCCCGGCCGTGCTGCCCAGCCGGTTCTCCGAGATCAACGGCGCGAAGCTGTGGGTCCGGGTCGGGGGCTTCTCCATCCAGCCCGGCGAGTTCGCCAAGCTGGCCCTGCTGGTCTTCTTCGCCTACTACCTGGTGCGCAAGCGCGAGGTGCTGTCGCTGGCGAGCCGCCGGTTCCTCGGCATCGACTTCCCCCGCGGGCGGGACCTGGGCCCGGTGGTCGCGGTCTGGCTGGTCAGCGTCCTGGTCCTCGTCTTCGAGAAGGACCTGGGCACCTCGCTGCTCTACTTCGGCATGTTCGTGGTGACGCTCTACATCGCCACGGAGCGGGTCAGTTGGCTGCTCATCGGTCTGGTGCTCTTCTTCGGCGGCGTCTACCTGGCGTACGTGCTCGGCGACGTGGTCGGCGGGCCGTTCGCCAACTTCTACCTGCGCGCGCAGATCTGGCTGGACCCGTTCGCCGACCCCTACAACGACGGCTACCAGCTCGTGCAGGGCCTGCTCGCGCTCGGCACGGGCGGCCTGTTCGGCGCGGGTCCCGGTGGCGGCCAGCCCGGCCTGCTGCCCGAGGTGCAGAACGACTTCATCTTCGCGGGCATCGGCGAGGAGATCGGCCTCTTCGGCCTCTCCGCCCTGCTCGTGGTCTACCTGCTGATCGTCGAGCGGGGGCTGCGCGCGGCGCTTGCGGTGCGGGACTCGTTCGGCAAGCTGCTGGCCGGCGGCCTGGCCTTCACCCTCGGCCTCCAGGTCTTCGTGATCGTCGGCGGGATCAGCAAGCTCATCCCGCTGACCGGTCAGACCACCCCGTTCCTCTCCGCCGGCGGTTCCTCGCTGATGGCGAACTGGCTGCTCATCGCGGCCCTGCTCCGGATCTCCGACGGCGCCCGCCGGCCCGTCACCGGCGCCGGCGGCAAGGCGGCCCGACCGTCCGGCGGTCCGCCGGAGCAGCTGCACGGTGCCCCCACGGAGGTGATCAGGCCGTGAACGCACCCCTGCGCCGCGTCGGCGTCGTCGTCATGGTCCTCTTCGGCCTGCTCTTCGCGAACCTGAACTGGATCCAGGCATACAAGGCCGACGAGTACCGCACCAGCGACTACAACGGTCGGGTCCAGGTCGCCGAGTACGAGCGCCGGCGCGGCAACATCGAGGCCGGCGGCACCGCCTTCGCGCTCAGCAAGGAGACCGACGGCGAGCTGAAGTTCCAGCGCGCCTACCCGGGCGGGGCGAGGTACGCCCACATCCTCGGCTACAAGCCGGTCAACCTCGCCGAGACCGGCATCGAGAAGTTCGAGAACGACTTCCTGGCCGGCACCAGCGACGCGCTGATCGCCAACCGGGTCAAGGACATGTTCACCGGTGACCAGTCCGGCGGCGGCAACGTCCTGCTGACGGTCTCCAAGGGCGCCCAGAACACCGCGTTCGAGCAGTTGCGGAACAACCGGGTCGACGCCGCCAAGGGCGCGGCGATCGCCGTCGACCCGCGTACGGGGGCGGTGCAGGCGCTGGTCTCGATGCCCAGCTTCGACCCCAACCCGCTGGTCAGCCACAGCACCAACGAGGCCACGGCCGCGTACAACAAGCTGGAGCAGGACCCGGCGGGCCCGCTGAAGAACCGGGCCCTCGGCGAGGTGCTGCCCCCGGGCTCCACCTTCAAGATCGTGGTGGCCGCCGCGGCGCTGGAGAGCGGCGTCGGTCAGCAGACGAGGATCCCGGCCGGGGCCAGCTGGACCCCGCCGACCTCGGGCACGCCGATCCGCAACGCGGCCCCGTCGATCTGCCCCGAGGACGAGGTCACCCTGATCAACGCGGTGACCGAGTCGTGCAACACGGGCTTCGCGCAGATGGGCGTCCGGCTCGGCGCCGACAAGATCAAGGAGAAGGCCCGGCAGTTCGGCTTCGAGCAGGAGGACCTCACCGTCGGCCAGCTCAACGAGGCCGGCCACCCGGTGGCGGCGAGCCGGACGGGCGACATGCAGAACCCGGACGGCAGCACCGACCCGGCCGCGCTGGCGCAGTCCTCGATCGGCCAGAACAACGTGCGGATGACCCCCCTCCAGGGCGCCCTGATCGCCGCGTCCGTCGCCAACGGCGGCAGCCAGATGCGGCCGTACCTGGTCCGCCAGCTGCTCGCCCCGGACCGCACCACCAGCTACTACACCGCGAAGCCCAGGGAGCTGCGGCAGCCGGTCAGCGGTCAGGTCGCCAAGGACCTGCGGGACATGATGGTCAGCGTGGTCGAGAACGGCTCCGGCACGAACGCGCAGCTCAGGGGCTACACGGTCGGCGGCAAGACCGGCACCGCCCAGTCGGCGCCCGATCGGCCCGACCACGGCTGGTTCATCGGCTTCGCCCTGGACAAGAACGGCACGCCGGTCTCGGCGGTCTGCGTGATGCTGGAGCAGGCCGGCCCGGGCGGCAGCGCCGAGGCGGCCCGGATCGCCGGGCAGATCATGCGCGCCGCCATCGCCGACCCGGGGGGCCGCTGACATGCTGAGCCCCGGGGTGCAGCTCGGCAACCGTTACCGCCTGGACGAGCGGATCGCCAGCGGTGGCATGGGTGACGTCTGGCGCGGCACCGACCAGGTGCTCGGCCGTACGGTCGCGGTCAAGAGCCTGCTCCCCGCGCTGCTCGACGATCCCGACTTCGCCGAGCGCTTCCGGGGCGAGGCCCGCACCATGGCCACGATCAACCACCCGGGCGTGGTCGACGTCTACGACTTCGGCAACGACCAGCAGATCGCCTTCCTGGTCATGGAGTACGTCGAGGGCGACGCCCTGTCCGCCACCCTGGCCCGGGTCGGCCGGCTCACCCCGGCCCGCACGATGGCGCTCGTCGCCCAGGCCGCCGACGCGCTGCACGCGGCGCACGTGAAGGGCATCGTGCACCGGGACGTGAAGCCCGGAAACCTGCTGGTCCGGCCCAACGGCACCCTGGTGCTCACCGACTTCGGCATCGCCCGGTCGGAGCTGGTCGCCCAGCTCACCGCAGCCGGTTCGGTGCTCGGCACCGCCTCGTACATCTCCCCGGAGCAGGCCACCGGCGGGGTCGCCACGCCCGCGTCCGACGTCTACGCGCTCGGTGTGGTGGCCTACCAGTGCCTCGCCGGCCGACGCCCCTTCGAGGGTGACAATCCCCTCGACATCGCCATGCGGCACGTGCGGGAGACGCCCCGTCCGCTGCCGGCGGACATTCCGCCGCAGGTCCGGGCGGTGGTCGAGCGGGCCCTGGCGAAGGACCCGGCGGCACGCTGGCCGAGCGCCGCCACGCTGGCCGGGGTCGCCCGTCAGCTCAAGGCCCAGCTCTCCCAGCAGGCCCGGGCGGCAGGTCAGCCCATCTCCGCCGCCCCGGCGTCGCCGGCCGGCCCGCCCGGCCGCGCCCAGGTGCCGCCGCCGCGCCCGCCGGTGTCGCCGCCGCACCGGCCGCCGAACGTCGCCGCGCAGCCGCCGCGTCCGCCCATGGCGGCGCACCGGCCCCCCGTGGCGAACACCCGGCCGCCCGCCGCGCCGCACCGCCCCACCTCGGTCGCGCCCGCCGCGCCCGTCCAGCACCCGCAGATGGCGCCGACGGGCTACCCGCGCGGCGCGGCGCCAGTGCCGCAGGCCCGACCGATGTCGTACGCGGGACACGCCGTCCCGCCGGCGCACCAGCCGGGTGGGCAGCGGTCCCGGCCCGGGATGGTGTTCCTCGCCATCCTCGTGGCCGTGCTGGTCCTCGTCTGCTCCGGCGTGATTTCCTACAGCCTGCGGGAAAACACGAAGTCGAGCGCGGGCACTCCGCCGACGGTGACGTCCGGCGCGCTGTGGCCCGACGGACGCGACGATCCGACCGGAACGTCGTACCGTCGACAGGAACTGCCCCGGTCGGGCAGCGACGAGACGACGAGCGAAGGACGACAGACGCGATGACAGCGCAGGCCCGCCTGCTCGGTGGCAGGTACCAGGTCGGCGAGCTGCTCGGCTACGGCGGCATGGCCGAGGTGCACCGCGGTCGCGATCTCCGGCTCGGTCGGGACGTCGCGATCAAGATGCTCCGGACCGACCTCGCCCGGGACGCCACCTTCCAGATGCGGTTCCGCCGGGAGGCGCAGAACGCGGCGTCCCTCAACCACCCGGCGATCGTCGCCGTCTACGACACCGGCGAGGAGACCGCGCCGACCGGCGAGACGCTGCCGTTCATCGTGATGGAGTTCGTCAACGGGCGGACCCTCAAGGAGGTGCTGGGCGTCGAGGGGCGGCTCCAGCCGCGCCGGGCGCTGGAGATCTGCGCCGACATGTGCGCGGCCCTGGAGTTCAGCCACCGGCACGGCATCATCCACCGCGACATCAAGCCCGGCAACGTGATGCTCACCCAGACCGGCCAGGTCAAGGTGATGGACTTCGGCATCGCGCGGGCGCTGGCCAGCGGCGCCACCACCATGACCCAGACGAGCGCGGTCATCGGTACGGCGCAGTACCTCTCGCCCGAGCAGGCGCGGGGCGAGGCGGTCGACGCCCGCTCCGACGTCTACGCCGCCGGCTGCGTGCTCTTCGAGCTGGTCTGCGGGCATCCCCCGTTCGTCGGCGACAGCCCGGTCAGCGTGGCGTACCAGCACGTGCGGGAGACGCCCCCGACGCCGAGCGACATCAACCCGGACGTGAACCCCGCGGTCGACGCGATCGTGCTCAAGGCACTGTCGAAGAACCCCCTCAACCGCTACCAGAGCGCCGGCGAGATGCGGGCCGACCTGCTCCGCGCGGCCGCCGGCCGCCCGGTGATGGCGACCCCGGTGCTGCCGCAGGAGGAGACGACGCAGCTCGCCCCGGCCGCCGCCGGCTACGCGGGCGCCCCCGGCGCCCCGCAGACCCGGCAGATGCCGGCCCGGGTCGGCGACCCGCGCCGGCGCAAGGCGTCCTCCTGGCTGATCGCGACGTTCGCGGCGGTGGGCGTCCTCGCGGTGATCGCCCTCGCCGCCGCCCTGCTGAGCCAGCGCGACGGCGACGACCGGGCCACGGTCCCCACGGTGACCGGCCTGACCCAGCAGGAGGCGTTCGCCCGGATCGAGCAGGCCAACCTGGTGCCCAAGGAGGGCGACCAGGTCTTCGGCACCTGCCAGAAGGGCCAGGTCGTCAACCAGGACCCGCCTGCCAACTCACTCCTGGAGGCGAACCGCGATGTCGTCGTCCGGGTCTGCGGCGGCGTGGAGATGAAGGCCATCCCGACGGACCTCGTCGGCTCCACCTTCGAGGGCGCGAAGAACCGGCTGGAGGCGGCCGGCTTCAAGGTGGACAAGAAGGAGAAGGACGACGCCGAGAAGGCGGGCATCGTCCTCGCGGTGTCGCCCGATGAGGGCAAGCAGGTCGCCGCGAAGAGCACGGTCACCCTCACCGTCTCCAGGGGCAACGTCGGCAAGGTGCCCAACGTGGTCGGCTCCAGCGAGGACGACGCCGAGGAGGAGTTGGACGAGGCGGGCTACCGGGTCGACGTCAAGCGGGGCCGCGAGGTGCCGCCGGAGGAGGCCGGCCAGGTGACGTCGCAGACCCCGCCGGCCGGGAGCAACCTCGCCAGGGGCAAGACCGTGACGATCGTGGTCACCGTGCCGCAGGCCGAGCCGACGCCCACCGATTCGGCGAGCCCGACGCCCAGCGCCACGCCGACCACCCCCGGTGACGGCGGCGGCGGGGGCTTCCCGCTGCCGACCACCCCGCCGATCCGCCTGCCCGAGCGCTGACCCCGCTCGTGAGCGCGGGGGACCCTGCTGGGCGGCGCCCTGCGGACGCCGCCGGTCAGCGGCCTTCTGATGCCGTCGGTCAGGGCCCTGTCGACGCCGCCGGGCAGCGGTCTTCCGATGCCGCCGGGCAGCAGCCTCCGCCGGCCGACGACGACGGGCGGCCGGCGACCGGCGCGGCGGACCGGGCGAGCCGGTGGCGGCGACGCCTGATCCGCGCGGCGATCCTGGGCCTGGCGGCGCTGCTCCTGGCCAGCATTCCCTGGCTCTGGACGACGACCGCCGCCCGCGGCCACCTGTACGACGAGGCCGACGCACCCGCCGCCGACGTCGTGATCGTCCTGGGTACGGCGGTGGCGGCGGACCGCCGTCAGCCGGGTGACCGCCTCGCCGGCCGCCTGGAGACCGCCGCCGCGCTCGTGAAGAGCGGGCGGGCCCGGGTGGTCCTCGTGTCGGGCGACGGCGGCGGCACGTCCGGCGACGAGCCGGCGGCGATGACCGCCCACCTGACCGAGCGGCTCGGCGTCGATCCTCGTCGCGTCGTGGCCGACCCGTTCGGCCTGGACACCTACGACACCTGCGCCCGGGCCCGCGACGTGTACGGCGTCGAGCGGGCCCTGATCGTGACCCAGTCCTACCACCTGTCCCGCGCGGTGACGCTGTGCCGGCACCTCGGCCTCGACGTCGACGGGGTGACCGCCCGCTGTGCCGGCTGCGGACCCGTCCTGCTCGTCGGCAAGGCCGTCCGCGACTACTTCGCCAGCGGCAAGGCGGCCTGGGACGCGGTCCGGGGCAGGCCGCCGGCCGTCCGCTCGCCCGCCGACCCGGCGGTCCAGGACGCGCTACGCGGCTGATCCTGGCGCAACCACTGCATCCAACCGGGCATCGTCGACGGCGTGTCCATGAACAACAGCGACAAGCGTTGGTGTGAGACCCCCTCCAAGATCGCCACTACCTCATTTCGACGGCCGCCTACCTGAGCATCTACGATGCGCATCGGCTCGGGATCCCCCCCCGCCCGTCGTTCGCCACCAGCCAGGCTCAGCGGCACCAGCGACGCAGCGCAGCAGTACGGGCAGGAAGTTGATCGGCCTCCACAGCGGGCTGGGGGCTGCTCAACCGGTAGATGCGCCGCAGGACAGGTGGTCCGGGATCCCGGTACTGGCCAGCGTGCGTCGCTGCACTCCTCGCGCCGTACGTCGCGGGGTTCTTTGTGTTCTGACGGGATGCAGCCTTCGGTCCGCGTAAGAGGAACTGCTGGTCAGGCGGTGGCGAAGGCGGCGCGGCGGCGCGCGTCCACCTCGGCGGCCAGCGCCGGGGCCCGCTCCAGCGCCTCCGGGTGACCACAGGCGGCGAGCCAGTTCGCCAGCATCAGGTGACCGCCCTCGGTCAGCACCGACTCCGGGTGGAACTGGACGCCCTCGATCGGCAGCGTACGGTGGCGCATCGCCATCACCACCCCGGAACCCGTCCAGCCGGTGACCTCCAGCTCCTCGGGCAGCGTCTCCGGCAGCACGGCGAGCGAGTGGTAGCGGGTGGCGGTGAACGGGTCCGGCAGGCCGGCGAGCACCCCGACGCCGTGGTGGCGCACCTCGGAGGTCTTGCCGTGCAGCAGCTCGGGGGCGCGGGTCACTGTGGCGCCGAAGGCCTCACCGATCGCCTGGTGACCCAGGCAGACGCCGAAGATCGGCAGCTCGCCCGCGTACGCGCGGATGACGTCGAGGCAGATGCCGGCGCGGTCGGGGCTGCCGGGGCCGGGCGAGAGCAGGACGCCGGCCGCGCCGACCCTGCCCACCTCGGCGACCTCGATCTCGTCGTTGCGCCGGACGTCGCAGTCCACGCCGAGCTGGCCCAGGTACTGCACGATGTTGAAGACGAACGAGTCGTAGTTGTCGATCACCAGGACACGCATCAAGGGGCTCACTCGTCCGGGGAGGCGGGAGGGGTGTTGTTCTGGTCGGTGTCGTACGGCAGGTCGTGTTCGTCGCCGGGCGGGGCGTCGTCGCTCTCCCCGCCGCCCGGCACCGAGTCGCCGCCGGGATCGCCGGCGTCCTGGGTGACCTGCACGTCGTCGAAGGGCAGCAGGGGCTCGGCCCACGGGAACACCACGTACCAGAGCAGGGCCACCATCGCGCTGGTGATCAGCAGGCTGCCGACGAGCTTGCCGGGCAGCCCGAAGGGCAGCTTGCGCCAGATCCAGCCGTACACCGTCAGGCCCCCAGTTCCGCCGGGCGCCCCGCCGACTTCGGCTGGCTGCGCGCCAGCTCGGCGTGGATGATCAGGCGTTGGTAGTTGTCGAACTTCGGGTTGCAGGTGGTCAGGGTGAGCATCGACCTGGTCGGCTTCTGCCCGGGCTTGCCCGGTACGGGCGCCACGACCTCGACCTGGGTGGGCTTGACGATCCGGCTCTGGGTCACCTTGTAGACGTGCCAGTCGGTCTTGCCCTCCACCACGATGGCGTCCCCGTCGTTCAGCTCGTCGAGCCGCCAGAAGGTGGCCCGGTTGCGGTGCCCGGCGACGGAGAAGTTGCCGACCTGGCCCGGCAGGGCGCTGGAGGGGTAGTGGCCCGGCGCGTACCGGATGTCCTTCTGGGTGACGCCCTCGACGACGACCCAGTTCTTGTCGAGCTTGGGGATGTAGAGCCCCGCGATGGGCTTGCCCTGCACGGGCGGCTTCGGCTTGGCGGACGCGCTGGCCGACGGCGCCACCGTCGGGTCGCCCTCGGGGCCCCAGGCCTGCGCCAGTTGCTGGCTGAGGTCGTTCTGGTGGGCGTCGACGATCGCCGACTTGCCCCACACCTCGTAGCCGGCGAAGAGCAGCACAACCAGGCCGAAGGTGATCAGCAGTTCGCCGCTGACCCGGATGCCGGTACGCAGCCGGGAGCCCAGCGACGGCCGGGTGAGCTCCGAGTAGACGCTCTTGTAGCCCTCACCGGTCTGCTCCGGGCGGAGCTGGACCACCCGCTCGCCCCGGCGTGGCCGAGGCTGCTCGGCGGGAGTGTCGGAGCCCTCCGGCTCGTCCGTCTTCGGAGGACGCGGCACCGCGCCCATCAGTGCGGTCGACTCGACGAGCGCGGCCGGGGCGGTCGGCGTACGCCCGGAGACGGCCGGGATCAGGGCGGTGGCCCCGGGATCGACGTCGGGACCGGGGCCGGCCGGGGAGACCGGGGTCGACGGGCCGTTGGCCGACGCGCCCACCTTCGGGATGAAGGCGGTCGGCGCGTCGCCGGCCGGCCGGCCTTCCCTGGCGGCGGCCCGATCGACCGGCGGGCGGACGGAGCGCTCGCCGCCGGGACCGGAGGCCCCGGTGGCGCCCGGCAGCCGGAGATCGTCGGACGGCGACGCGGGGTGCGGCGGGGCGGCCGGCCGGACCGGGCCGGGACCGGGCCACGGCGGCGACCCGCCGGCACCGGCCCGGGCGGACGGGCCGGGATCGGTCGGGCTGGCATGGTGGAGGTCGGCGGGCTCCGGCCGACGGTCGGCGGGCCCCGGCCGACCGAAGCCGGCAGGGCCGGGTTGGTCGAAGTCGCCGCCACCGCGCCGGTCGAAGTCGGCGGGCCGGGAGCGGTCGAGGTCGGCGGGCCGGGAGCGGTCGAGGTCGGCGGGCCGGGAGCGGTCGAGGTCGGCCGGCCGATAGCGATCGGCTCCGGCGGGCTCCGGCCGACCGAAGCCGGCAGGGCCGGGTCGGTCGAAGTCGCCGCCTCCACGCCGGTCGAAGTCGGCGGGCCGGGAACGATCGGCATCGACGGGCCGGGAGCGGTCGAGGTCAGCGAGCCGGTCGTAGCGCGAAGGCACCGGGCGGCCGAGATCGCCGGACCCGCGCCGGTCGAAGCCGGACCCGTGCCGGTCAAATTCGGCGGGCCCAGGGCGGCCGAAGTCCCTGGTCTCCTCGCGGCTGAAGTCGGCAGGACCGGGGCGGCCAGGGCCGGCAGGACCGGGGCGGCCAGGGCCGGCAGGACCGGAGCGACCGGGCTCGACAGGGCCGGGGCGACCGGGGTCGGCAGGGGCGCGCCGGTCGGCGTCGGCGGGGCCGGGCCGCCCGAAGTTGGCGGGCCAGGGGCGGCCGTGGTCCGCCGGACCGGGACGGCCGGGCTCGGTGGGCCGAGCGGGGCTGCCGGCGGAGCGGCTCTGCTCGGCGCTCGGTGGGAAGTGGCCGAGGTTCGCGGGACGACCGGGTTCCGGTGCCGGGCGGGTCGGGTCGGGCGCGGCGCGCGACCATCCGGCGGAGGGGCCGGCAGGCGCGCGAGCGTCACCGGCGGCCGGGTCGGGCCCGTGGGGCGGACGGGGAGCCGGGGAGCGGGGCGGGAGCGTGGGCTCCGGCCAGGCGCCGGCCGGGGCCGGGCGGGCTGGTGCGGGCCCGGGCCGGTCGACCTTGGGCAGGAAGGCGGTCGGCCCGTCGTCCTGGTCGCAGTGACGGGCGTCGCGGTCCTCGGGCCGGTCGTCCGGTACGCGGTTCACCTGGGCACCGTCGCCGAGCGCAGCGTGGTCGAGTCCTCGAACGCCGGCACGGTCACCGAGGAGACGGTCTCCTTGTAACCGAGCTTGTAGTCGTCGACCAGGTCCCTGAACAACCGGACTCCCTGTGAGTCGGCGAGGGCCTGCTGCAGGGCAGCGGGATCGCCGATTGCTACGATCTTGAATGGTGGGGAGTACACCCGGCCGTGCAGCAGCAGGGTGTTACCCACGCAGCGTACCGCGCTGGTCGACAGCACGCGGACGTTCATGATGGACATGGCCTCGGCGCCACCCGCCCAGAGGGCGTTCACCACCGCCTGCACGTCTCCCTGGTGGACGACCAGGTCGTCGTTGGTGGCTCCGGCGGGCAGCGTGCCGTCGTTGCGCCGGGGCGCGTCGTCGAGTTCCACCGTCACCCCGGAGCCGGCGAGCGCGGTGAAACCGGCGTCCGCCCGGCTGGCAGCGGCCCGGTCCTGCTGTTCCCTGATCGGCCCGTCGGAACTGGCCAGGGCGTTGGTGCGGCCCTCGACCTCGGCGCGCAGGTCGGACGCCCGCCGCTCGCTGGCCGCCACTTCCGCGCGCCGGTCCTCGATCAACTGGTTGAGCTGGGGCCGGCGGTCCTCGCGCAGGGCGGTGCCGCCCGCGGTGGTCGCCGTGGTGGTGAAGAGCAGCCCGGCCGCGGCGGCGATCAGCGGCACCCCGATCGACCAGCCCGGCCGTCGCTGCCGTGGGCGTCGAGGCAGCAGCCCGGCGACCGCCCGCCGGAGCACCTTCTGCCAGGAGGCCGCGCCGGATGTGTACTCCACCGAGCGTTCCTTCCCCGTCGTCTGGTTCAGCCCGCGGAGGCGCGAGCCGCCGCGGCGACCCGAACAGTCCCGCCTTTTTCGGTCACTCCGTGCACTGGCCTCGCCCCATTCGTGGATTGGACGGGCCTTCGGGACTACGCTAGCTGTCGAACATTATTGGCCATGGACCGTCGCCCCCGCGCCCGGTTGTCAGGCCGGACGAGGTCGTAACCCCTCTGGAGAGCGTCGTGCCCAAGTCTCAGGTTCGCAAGAAGAAGGTGTACACCCCGCCGACGGACGTCCGTCCGACGGCGACGGCGGCGACGCGCAAGCCTAGCCCGGTGTGGCTCCCGGTCTCGGCGGTCGCCCTGATCGTCTTCGGCATCGGCTGGCTGGTGATCTACTACCTCTCCGAGCAGGAGTACCCGGTCATGTCGTGGGGTTACTGGAACCTCGCGGTGGGCTTCGGCGCGATGGTCGCCTCCCTGATCCTGCTCTCCCGCTGGCGCTGAGCGTCCTGCTCTGCCGCCGGCGCTGAGCGCCGCACCCCGCCGCCGGTCCGGCGGCGGGGTCGTCCGGGCGCGGTCGGCCCTGCTGTCGGCGCCGTCCGGTTCCGGGCCGGTGGCGTGGCAATCCATGTCACTCGGTGGAGCCCCTACCCGGCGGTGGGGGTGTCTTCGCCCTAAGGTGTGCGCAGGGCGGCGCGGCCCGGTGCGAGATGACTCACGTTACTCCTGGGTAACCTTGCGCGTAGGCTGCACTGCATGACCGAGCGGAGCGAGGTCATCGACCGGTCCGGTCGAGGGTGCGGCAGCTGTTGCTCGCCGGTCGTGCCCTGACCCGGGCCCCGGTCGCCGAGCCGCTCGACAGGCAGCAGACCGGGGAGGCCAACTCGATGGGCAGCGTCCAGATCGTCACCACGATCCTCGCGTTCGCCATCACCGCCGTGGCGGTGTGGCTTGCGGTACGCGCGGTCATGAAGATGGTGGCCGTCATCCGGCTGGGTCAGCCGGACCCGACCCGCTTCGGCGACACGGGCACCCGCGCGAAGACCATGCTGGCCGAGACCGCCGGCCACACCCGCATGCTCCGCTGGAGCGTGGTGGGCGCGGCGCACTGGTTCGTGATGGTCGGCTTCATCGTGCTGTCGCTGCTGGTGCTGGAGGCGTACTTCGAGGTCGTCTCCCCGACCGGCGGGCTGCCGCTGGTGGGCAACTGGGCGATCTACGGGCTGGTCACCGAGTGGCTCGCGATCCTGGGCATCGTCAGCATCCTGGTGCTGATCGCGATCCGGCTCCGCAACCGGCCCACCCGGCCGGGCGGGAAGTCCCGGTTCACCGGCTCGACCATGTGGCAGGGCTACTTCGTCGAAGGCATCATCCTCGCCGTACTGATCATGGGCTTCGTCATCCGGGGCTTCAAGGTCGCCACCGACCACTTCGAGTACCCGGTCTGGGCCGCCCCGCTCAGCCACGCCGTCGGCGGGGTGCTGCCGAACTGGGCGGCCGGCGTCAGCGTCGCCGCACTGATCAAGATCGTCATCTCGATGACCTGGCTCATCGTGATCTCGCTGAACGTCACCATGGGCGTCGCCTGGCACCGCTTCCTGGCCTTCTTCAACATCTTCTTCAAGCGCGACCCGGGCGCCAACGTCTCCGGCCTCGGCGCGCTGCGCCCCATGACCAGCCAGGGCAAGCCGCTGGACTTCGAGGAGGCCGACCCCGAGAAGGACCAGTTCGGCGTCGCCCAGGTCGAGCAGTTCACCTGGAAGGGCCTGCTGGACTTCAGCACCTGCACCGAGTGCGGCCGCTGCCAGTCGCAGTGCCCGGCCTGGAACACCGGCAAGCCGCTGTCGCCGAAGCTGCTGGTGCTGAGCCTGCGCGACCACGCGTACGCGAAGGCGCCGTACCTGCTGGCCGGCGGCGGCAAGGACCTGACCGGCGAGGAGAAGGCCACCGCCGCCCAGCTCGCCCACATGGACGTGCTGGCCCTGGCCGAGGCCGAGAAGCCGCTGATCGGCACCGCCGAGGAAGGCGGCATCATCGACCCGGACGTGCTCTGGTCCTGCACCACCTGCGGCGCCTGCGTCGAGCAGTGCCCGGTCGACATCGAGCACGTCGACCACATCGTCGACATGCGCCGCTACCAGGTGCTCATCGAGTCGAGCTTCCCGTCGGAGGCCGGCGTGATGCTGCGCAACCTGGAGAACAAGGGCAACCCGTGGGGCGCCCCGCAGAACACCCGCGAGGACTGGACCAAGGGCCTGGACTTCGAGGTGCCGCGGGTCGGCGAGGTCGACGACTTCGAGTACCTCTTCTGGGTCGGCTGCGCCGGAGCGTTCGAGGACCGGGCCAAGAAGACCACCCGGGCGGTCGCCACGCTGCTCAACGAGGCGGGCGTGAAGTTCGCGATCCTCGGCGAGGGCGAGACCTGCTCCGGCGACCCGGCCCGCCGCATCGGCAACGAGTTCGTCTTCCAGATGCTCGCCCAGCAGAACGTCGAGACCCTCAACGAGGCGTTCGAGGGCCGGGAGAAGAGCAAGCGGAAGATCGTCGCGACCTGCCCGCACTGCTTCAACACCCTCGGCAACGAGTACGGCCAGCTCGGCGGCGAGTTCGAGGTGGTCCACCACACCCAGCTCCTGGCGCACCTGGTCGCCACCGGCAAGCTCACCCCGGTGCAGCCGGTCGACGGCGGCGTGACCTACCACGACCCCTGCTACCTGGGCCGGCACAACCGGGTCTTCGCCCCGCCGCGTGAGGTGCTCGGCAGCGCCATCGCCGGCGGGGACGGCGCGAGCGGCGACGGCGGCCTCATCGAGATGCCCCGCAACAGCGAGCGCTCCTTCTGCTGCGGCGCCGGCGGCGCCCGGATGTGGATGGAGGAGAAGATCGGCAAGCGGATCAACGTGGACCGGGTCGAGGAGGCCATGTCCACCGGGGCGAAGACGGTCGCGGTCGGCTGCCCGTTCTGCTCGACGATGCTCAACGACGGGGTGAACGGCAAGGGCGCCGGCGAGCAGGTCGAGGTCGTCGACGTGGCCAGCGTGCTGCTCCGCTCCGTCAAGCCCGAGCAGGCGCCGGGCGACACCGAGCGGGCGCCGGTGGCCGGCTGACGCGTACCCCTGCGACGCCTGACGGCGGCGGCACCCCTCCCGGGGGCCGCCGCCGTCGTCGCTCAGGAGCCCGAGGTGATGACGGTGGTGGTGACGGCCGTGGTGGTCGCGATCAGGATGACCGCCTGGATCTCCTCGATGGCCTTCCTCGTGGCGGCGGACGCCCAGTCACCGGCGGCGATCTCGGTCAGCCGGCGCTTGACGTGCTCCTTCGGCAGCTCCGCGAAGAGCTTGCGGTCCAGGCCGACGGCCCGGGCGAGGCCGATGAGGGCGGCCGTCCGCCCGTCCACCGGGCCGTCCGCGGCCACTGCGGCGACCATCCGCTGCCGGGCCTGCGTCTCCACCGCCGGCTCCGCGCCGGTGGTGGACGGATAGCGGGTACGCGGAAAGACCCACAGCACCTTGTCCGAGTCGCGGCGCAGCACGCCGGCGGTGACCAGCCCGTCCAGCACCTGCTCGGGCAGGTCCTTGGCGAGCCGGCTGATCCAGTCCTTCGGCTTGCGCCGCTTGTCGTCGGCGGCGATCCGGGTCAGCGCGTCGTCGAGCTGCCGCTGCCCGACGGGGGTCGGGTCGGTCACCACGAGCCGGTCGTCGGCGATCTCGACCCGACCGGCGAGCGTCAGCTCCAGCAGCAGGGCGCCGGCCAGGCCGTAGTCGAGCGTGGGGCGGCCGAGCTGGTTGACGCCCGCGTCGTCGTAGCCGAGCAGGGCGAGTTCGTGGGCGAGCGTGAACGGGGCCATGCACCCGACGGTAGCCGGGGCCGGCGAGCCCGGCAGATCTTCCGCCCGTGACCGGGGCCGCCGCCCGTGCGAGAATCTCGCCGAGGTGAGACGACCATCGATGGCCTGCTGCTGACCACGCTGCTGCCCCTGGTCGGCTTCGTGCTGCTGACCGGCGGCAACGCGTTCTTCGTCGCGGCCGAGTTCGCCCTGGTCACGGTGGACCGCCCCGAGATCGAGCGGCGGGCGACCGCGGGCGACGGCCGGGCCGCGACCGTACGCCGGGCGCTGCGCGAGCTCTCCTTCCAACTCTCCGGGGCGCAGCTCGGCATCACCCTCACGGCGCTGCTCACGGGCTACCTGGCCGAGCCCGCCCTGGCCCGCCTCTTCACCCCGCTGCTGCGGCCGGTCGCCGGGGACGCCGCCGGCCGGTTCACCCCGTTCCTCGCCCTGGCCCTGGCCACCCTGCTCTCCATGCTCTTCGGCGAACTGGTGCCGAAGAACCTCGCGCTGGCCCGGCCGATGCCCACCGCCCTCGCGACCGCCGGCCCGATGCGCGCCTTCTCCCGCGCCTTCGGCTGGCTGATCCGGGCGCTGAACGACTCGGCGAACCGCCTGGTCCGGCTGCTGGGCGTGGAGCCGCAGGAGGAGCTGGCCAGCGCCCGTTCGCCGGAGGAGCTGGGGCTGCTGGCGGCCATCTCGGCGCGGGCCGGGGCGCTGCCGCCCGACACCGCCATGCTGCTGCGCCGGACCATCCGGTTCGGCGACAAGCGGGCCGCCGAGGCGATGACCCCGCGGGTCGACGTGGTCGCGCTGCGGGCCACCGCCACCGTGGCGGAGCTGCTGGCGCTGTCCCGCCGGACCGGGCGGACCCGGTTCCCGGTGTACGAGGAGACCCTCGACCTGGTGACCGGCGTCGCCGGGGTGCCGGACGCGCTGGGCGTGCCGCTGGCCCTGCGCGGCTCGACCACGGTCGGGTCGGTGGCCCGCGAGCCGGTGTACGTGCCGGAGAGTCTGGACCTCGACGGGGTACTGGCCGCGCTCGGCAGCGCGGGTGCCGACCTCGCCATCGTCGTCGACGAGTACGGCGGCACCGACGGCGTGGTCACCACGGAGGACCTCGTGGAGGAGCTGGTCGGGGAGATCGCCGACGAGTTCGACCCGGCCGCGGTGGACGACGTCGGCGCGGTCGGGCTGAGGGTGCCGGGCGGGGAGCGGACGGTCCTCGTCGACGGGGTGCTGCGCTCCGACGAGCTGGCGGAGCAGACCGGCTTCCGGCTGCCCGAGGGGCCGTACGAGACGCTCGCCGGGTTCCTGATGGCCCGGCTGGGGCACATCCCGCTCGCGGGCGAGACGGTCGACGAGTCGGGCTTCGAGTTCACCGTCGTGGAGGTCGAGCGGCACCGGATCGAGCAGGTCCGGGTGCTCCGTCCGGAGGAGCCGGACGGCGATGCCTGAGCTGCTGGTCACCGTCGCGCTGCTGCTCGGCAACGCGTTCTTCGTGGGCAGCGAGTTCGCGCTGATCGCGTCCCGGCGCACGGTGGTCGAGCCGTTGGCGGGCGGCTCGAAGCGGGCCCGCTGGGCGTTGTCGGCGATGAACCAGATCCCGCTGATGATCGCCGGGGCGCAGCTCGGCATCACCATCTGCTCGCTGGGGCTGGGCGCGATCGCCGAGCCCGCCCTCGCGCACCTGCTGGAGCCGGCGTTCCACGCGGCGCGGCTGCCGGAGGGGGTGGTCCACCCGGTGGCCTTCGTGCTCGCCCTCGGGGTGGTGGTCTTCCTGCACACCGTGGTCGGCGAGATGGTGCCGAAGAACATCACCCTGGCCGGGCCGGAGCCGTCGGCGCTCTGGCTGGGGCCGGCGATGCTGGCGTTCTGCCTGGCCACCAAGCCGCTGCTGGTGGCGATGAAGTGGGCGTCGCGCCGGGTGCTGGGACTGTGGCGGGTCGAGGCGGCCGAGGCCGTGAAGACGGTCTTCACCGCCGAGGAGCTGGCCGGGCTGGTGTCGCAGGCGCGTACGGAGGGGCTGCTGGACGCGGAGGAGCACGCCCGGATCACGGGCGCGCTCGCCCTGCACAGCCGGACGGCCGCCGACGCCCTGCAACCGTGGTCCACGGTGACCACGGTGGCCGAGGACGTCTCGCCCGCCTCGCTGGAGGTGCTGGCCACCCTGACGGGGCGGTCCCGCTTCCCGGTGGTGCAGCGGCACACCCGCCGGGTGCTCGGCTTCGTGCACGTCAAGGACGTGCTCGGGTACGCGGGCGCGAGCCGGCGGGCCCCTGTGCCGGCGGACGTCTACCGGCCGTTGGCGGTGGTGCCGCCGGACCGTACGCTCGCCGACCTGTTGCTGTCGATGCGCCGGGAGCGGCGGCACATGGTGCTGGTCAGCGACGGTCGCCGCCCCCTCGGGGTGGTCACGCTCGACGACGTATTGACCGCCATCGTCGGCAGGCGGGCCGACACCCTTGGTACGCAAGCGGTTGCGCAGGCGTGAAGTGGCCCTCGATCGCCTTGATTCCGCTGCCGGCCTTCCCTAATGTTGGGCACCGGCCGCTGTGGGTCGTCTGTCTCGCCCCTCTTCCCTCGCGCGAGGCGCCAAGCGGCCGGGTTGCAAAAGGAGTCGGTGCCGGTGGCAACCATGCCCCCTCATCGTCACGCACCGGGACGGTCTGCTCGTCCGGGTGGCCTGCGCAGGGTCGCCCACCGTCTGCTCACCCTGGTCGCCGCGGCAGCGGTCGGCGCCGGCATGCTGGCCGCGCCCGCCCACGCCGAGCCCTCGGTCGACGAGATCGAGGCCGCGATCGACCAGAAGTGGGAGCAGCTCGAGCCCACCATCGAGCAGTACAACAAGGTGCGGGCGCAGCTGAAGGTCAACCGCAAGAAGTCGGAGGACCTGCAGAAGAAGATCCAGCCGTTGGCGCTGGAGAGCGAGCTGGCGATGGACCGGGTCGGCGACCTCGCCTCCCGTTACTACATCTCCGGCCCGTCCCACGACATCGGCGCGCTGCTGGTCAGCGCCAAGCCCGACACGCTGACCGAGCAGCTGACGCTGCTGGACCGGCTGGCCGCCCAGGAGCGCAAGCAGCTCGAGGGTGTGACCCGGGTCCGCCAGAAGTACGACACGGAGAAGCAGAAGCTCGACACGCTGATCGTGTCGCAGACCAAGCAGCAGAACGACCTGGCGGCGAAGAAGAAGCAGATCGACGCCGACATCAAGAAGCTCGAGGCGTCGATGCCGGTGACGACCGTCAAGACGGAGAAGTGCCCGACCATCAACGGCGTGGTCAGCGAGGCGGCCCGCACCGCGATCCGCACCGCCTGCGCGCAGGTCGGCGACCCGTACGTCTGGGGTGCCACCGGCCCGAACTCGTTCGACTGCTCCGGCCTCACCCAGTACGCCTACAAGGCGGCGGGGATCCACCTGACGCACTTCACGGGTGCGCAGTGGAACGAGGGCAAGGCCATCCCGCGCTCCGAGGCGCGCCCGGGTGACCTGGTCTTCTTCAAGGCCGACCTGAGTCACGTCGGCCTCTACCTCGGCAACGACAAGATGGTGCACGCGCCCCGGGCCGGCAAGCCGGTCAACGTCTCCAGCATCAACACGATGCCGGTGGCAGGGTTCCGCAGGCCCGGCTGATCAGCTTCGCGCAACGAGAGAAGGCCCCCGGTCGGACCGGGGGCCTTCTTCGTGCGGGTGCGGTCAGCGCGGCGCGCCCAGCGGGGACGGCACCAGGTTCACGTCGTCCAGGTTGACGTACATGATCCGGTGGCCGAACTGGACCTGCACGTACCTGTTGTCGCCCCGGACGACCGTCTGGTCGTGGGGGGCGGACCCGTCGAACGTGGTGGCCCGGTAGTACTCGCCGGGGAGCAGGTTGCCGACGGCGTACCGCTGGCCGGCCGAGAGGGTGTACTGCAACGGCGAGATCGCCTGGTACGGCACGCCCTCCGGGTACGCGGCCTGCTCCGGGTAGGCCCGGCCGTACACCGGGATGGTGGCCTTACCGGTCTTCGGGGTCACCACGAACCCGACGGTCCACTTCGCCGTCGGCTTGGCGGCAGGGTTGTGGAACCACCCCTTCTGGCCGAGGTACCAGATCGCGGTCCAGTCGCCCTGCACCTCGGCCAGCGCGTACGTCTGGCCGGCCGAGACGCGGGCGCCGTGGTCGGAGACGTACGTGGTGTTCGGGGTGCCGTCGGGCCGCAGCGCGATGTCGTTGACCAGCGGCGCGTCGTGGCTCGGCGCGTTGTGCAGGAACAGCGCGGAGGAGCCGCGCAGCGGGCAGGGGGCCGTCGCCGGGGGCGGGTTCGGCACGCCCGGAGGCTGCCGGTTGCAGCCGGTGAACGGCGGCTGGTTGGTGGCGAAGTCCGGGTCGATGGTGACCAGCCCGGTCCGGTGCGTGCCGGTCGACTTGAACGGCGCCTTGAGCAGGTCGAAGTAGTGCGACCAGTTCCAGTACGGTCCCGGGTCCCAGTGCATGCCACGCACGTTCGCGGCGACGGTGCCGGGGACGTTGTCGTGCCCGATGATGTGGTTGCGGTCCAGCGGGATGTTGTACGCCCGCGCCAGGTGGCGGACCAGCTTGGCGGAGGTGCGGTACATCGCCTCGGTGTACCAGGTGCCGTGCCCGGCGAAGCCCTCGTGTTCGAGGCCGATGGACTTGGCGTTCACGTACCAGTTGCCGGCGTGCCAGCCGACGTTCTTGGTCTTGATGTGCTGGGCGATGTGCCCGTCCACCGAGCGCAGGGTGTAGTGCCAACCCACCCGCTTCGGGTCCTTGACCAGGTTGACGCTGGGACCGAAGTAGCCCTCGGTGTCGTGGATGACGATGTACTCGATCTTTTGCTGGGTGGGACGGTTGCCCAGGTCGTGGTTGCCGTAGTCGCCCAGGGTGGGGCCGTAGTTCTCGTACGGCGCCGGGATCCACTCGCAGGAGATGTCGTCCGGGCACTCCAGCCCGTCCGGCCGGGCGAGCTTGCGCAGGCGCAGCCGGTCCAGCCAGGAGCGGTTCGGCTGGACCGCCCGGCCGGCCAGCGTGACCCGCTGCCCGTCGTCGGTCACCCGGCTGTCGCCCGTGGCGATGGTGGCGTACACCTCGTTGGCGAAGGCCGCCGCGGCGTCGGCGCTGTCCGCGCCGGAGTACCGGGCCACCGCGCCGTACCAGGCCGCCGGGTCGGTGTCGGCGCCGACCGGGGCGCCGATCTCCTTCTGGTACGCGGCCAGCAGCGCCGCGCCGCCCCGGATGTTCGCCGTGACGTCCGTCCGCAGCGACTCCTCGCTGGCGCCGGTCAGCCCGGCGGCGGCGTCGACGGTCCGCAGCGCGGCCTCGGCGGGAGGCGACGCGGCCGGCGGCTCGTGGGCCTCGGCCAGGGACGGGCGGGAGTCGTCGCCGCGCGGGTCCTCGGTGCCCTCGTCGTGGTGCGTGCCGCCGGCGAGGGCGGCGACGTGCTCGGCGTCGGTGAGGTGCATCGGTCCGTAGCCGCCGCTGGTGCTCGGCGTGCCGGCGTTGGTGTCCCAGCGGGACTGCAGGTAGGAGACCCCGAGCAGGACGCTCTCCGGTACGCCGTACTCGGCGGCCGCGGCGGCGTACTGCTGCTGCCGGTCGGTCACCGGCGCCGCCGCGGCGGCGGACCCGGCGGCGGTGAGCGGCGTCGCCGCCATGGCGGCGGCCACGGCGGCGGCCAGCAGGACGCGTCTGCTCCTCGATGTCGCTGACAGGTGCATCAGACCCCCAGTTCGGACGGGCAAAGGTGGGGTCACCTTCGCCCCGCCCGCCGCCTCTGGTCAATACCTTTCCGTCAGACACTTCAGAAGGAAGAAAATCTTCGTCGCCCGGGTTGCGGATCCGCCCGACCCGGGTGGGTACGGAGTGTCACCGCCCGTAGGGTTGCGGATCGATAACGGTCGTCTCTACTCTGGTCCTTCGTCGGCCGGTGACATTCCGTCCAACCAGGGCGGTGACGGTCCGACACCGCCGAGTCGCTCCCGAGCGAGCCGGGGACCCAGGTTCCCCGGGGTGAATCCGCAGTCCCTGCGGTAGGGCGCCCCTTCCCGCCCGAACCCGTCAGCTAACCCGGTAGGCGGTACGGAAGAAGGAGCACTGAGCCCGGTGGCACACCATGCCCCGCGGCCACCGTCGGCCCGGTCGGCCCTCGCCGACCCGGTGACGGCTGCGCCGCGCCCACGCTGGTACCGCTGCACCACCGCCCTCGCCGCCCTGGCCGCGTTCGCCGTCGTCCTGACCGGCGGCGCCGCGGCGGCCCACGCCGAACCGACGGTCGCCGAGATCGAGCGGCAGATCGACGAGGACTGGAACAAGCTCGAACCGGTCATCGAACGGCACAACGCCACCCGCCAGGACCTGGCTGCCAGGCGGAAGCAGGCCGACGCGCTCGCCGCGCAGATCGGGCCGCTGGAGAAGCAGGTCGACCAGGCGATGGAGAAGGTCGGCGCGCTGGCGGCCCGCGCCTACAAGGGCGAAAACGTCTCCGCCGTCAACGCCCTGCTGGGCAGCCGTTCACCGAGCGAGATGATCGGGCAGCTCGAACTGCTCGACCAGTTCGCCCAGCACCAGCAGCAGGACGTGCGGCAGGTCGCCGAGCTGCGCGACCGGCTGGCCGCCAAGAAGGCGCCGCTGGACGAGATGGTCGTCCAGCTCGGCCGCACCGAGGCCCAGCTCGCGGCGAAGAAGAAGCAGATCAACGCCGAGATCGACCGGTTGCAGAAGCTGCGGCTGCGGGTCTACGGCAACGGCGGCGGCGGGCCGCTGCGTCCCGCCCCCTGCCCGGCCGGCTATCCCGGCGGCCCGGCCGGCACCGCCGTGAAGTTCGCCTGTGCGCAGATCGGCAAGCCCTACGTCTGGGGCGCCGAGGGGCCGAACTCGTACGACTGCTCCGGCCTGATGCTCGCCGCCTGGGCGAAGGCGGGGGTGTCGCTGCCACACAACGCCGCACAGCAGCGGCGGGCCACCGCGTCCGTGAGCCGGGGCGAGCTGCGCCCGGGCGACCTCGTCTTCTACTACAGCGACCTGCACCACGTCGGCATGTACGTCGGCGGGGGCTGGGTGGTGCACGCCTCCCGCGCCGGGGTGCCGATCAAGATGAAGAAGGTCGACGACGGCCCGATCCACAGCTACGGCCGCCCCGGCTGAGGTGTCAGGAAGGGCACCTTCCTAACGCCTTCGGTAGAGGAAGGTGCCCTTCCTGACGCGCAGCGGCCGGGTCAGCGGCCGGGTCAGCGGGTGGGCCAGGTGCGCCAGTGCTGCCAGGAGCGGCTCGGGGTCGGGCCGCGCTGTCCCTGGTAGCGCGAGCCGTAGACGGCCGAGCCGTACGGGTGCTGCGCCGGCGACGAGAGCCGGAAGATGCAGAGCTGGCCGATCTTCATGCCCGGCCAGAGGGTGATCGGCAGGTTGGCCACGTTGGACAGTTCGAGGGTCACGTGACCGGAGAAGCCCGGGTCGATGAAGCCCGCCGTGGAGTGGGTGAGCAGGCCCAGTCGGCCCAGTGAGCTCTTCCCCTCCAGCCGGCCGGCGAGCTGGTCGCCGAGCGTGATCACCTCCAGCGTCGAGGCGAGCACGAACTCGCCCGGATGCAGCACGTACGGCTCGCCCTCCGGCACCTCGACCATCGACGTGAGGTCGTCCTGCTGCTGCGCGGGGTCGATGTGGGTGTAGAGGTGGTTGTTGAAGACCCGGAAGAGCTTGTCCAGGCGTACGTCGATGCTGGACGGTTGCACCAGCGCGGGCTCGAACGGCTCCAGCGCGAGCGTTCCCGCCTCGATCTCGGAGGCCAGGTCGCGGTCGGAGAGCAGCATCCGCACACCTTAGCGACCGACACGCGTGACCTGCGTGTCGGAGTGCATCTTCGTACAATTGTTCGATAGAATGCCGGCATGGCTTCCTGGTCCGAATTCGCCGCCGACGAGCCCCGCCTCGCCGACGGGATCCGCCTCCTCATGCAGCAGTACGGGCCGGGCTTCGGCTACCTGGCCACCGTCCGCGCCGACGGCGGTCCCCGGGTGCACCCGGTCTCCCCGGTGATCACCGACGAGGGGCTCTTCTGCTTCGTCGTCGACTCGCCCAAGCGGCGCGACCTGGAGCGCGACGGCCGCTACGCGCTGCATTCGTTCCCGCCCGAGGAGAGCGACGACGAAGCCTACGTCGCCGGCCACGCCCGGCCGGTGACCGACCCGGCGCGGGTGGCCCGGCTGGCCCGCAGCCACCGGGCCGCGCCGCAGGTCGACTGGCGGGTCTTCGAGTTCACCGTCGACGTGGCGATGCTGGCCCGCCGCGAGTCCGGCGTCGCGGGCGGCGCCAGCGAGTGGCACGGCCGGCCCGCCGTCCAGGTGTGGCTCGACCCCCATGCGGCCGCCGCCGGCACCGCGCTGGTGCCCGAAACCCGGTCGGGGCGCGTCGGCGACCACGCCGCCCGCCCCGCCGCCTGAGACGCGGTGCGGCGCCCCGGGCCGTCCCCCTCCGGGGCACCGCACCGTGACCACCGCCCGACCCCCGCGTGCCCGGCCGCACAGACGCCGGTGCCGGCCCCGTCGAGCGAGGCCGGCACCGGTCGAGTCGTACGGCGTGACTACGCCGCGCGGTACGCGTTCCAGGCGGTCAGCATGCGGCTGGCCTGCCCGGCGGTGAACTGGTACATGCAGGAGTCGTAGCTGTAGTCCATGAAGTTGGTGATCGGGTCGACGCCGGGGGCGGTGCAGGTGTTCCGCCCGGTCGGGCAGCCGGAGGCCGGCGACGCCTCGGCAGCGGTGTCGCTGACGCTGTCGCCCGAGCCGGAGCAGCCGCCCTGGAAGGTGTGGTAGAGGTTCAGCCAGTGGCCGACCTCGTGGGTGCCCGTGTCGCCCTGGTTGTAGTTGGTGGCGGTGCCGCCCGGCAGCGACTCGCTCAGCACGACGACGCCGTCCATGCTGTTGAGGTTGCGGGTCGGGAAGGTCGCCCAGCCGAGCAGGCCGTTGCTCAGCTCGCCCAGGTAGATGTTGAGGGTGTTCTTGCCGCCCGTACGCAGCGAGGTCTTCATCGACCGCTCCGCCGAGGAGCCCTGCACGATCGGGTACCAGGACGGGTTCGTCACCCGGTTGATCTTCTGGAGCTGGAAGCTGAACGCGGTGGACGCGCCGCCGGTCGCCCCGCTGAACGACTGGTTCAGCACGTTGATCTGCGAGTTGACCATCGAGTCGGGGATGTTGCCGCCGGCCCGGGTGCTGTTCTCCTGGATCACGTGCACCACCACCGGGATGGTGACGGCGGCGGCCATCGTGGAGGCGCCGGCGCCGGTACGGAACCGGGCCCGCTCACGCAGCGCGGCGGCCATGTCGGCCTCGCGCTCGCGGGTCTCCGCGAGGGTCAGCTCGTTCGGCTCGTGCTTGGCGCCGCTGCCCGGCTTGACGCGGGCGTCCGAGTGGACGTCGGCCGGCTCGACGCAGACCTCGGTCGGGGCGGCGGAGAAGGCCGAAGCGGCCGGTACGACACCCACGGCGGCGGTGCTGAGCAGCAGCGCGAGGGTCGTCGACGCGACGCCGGCCGTACGCCGGGTCAGCAGGTTGGGACGGAGTCCCATGGGCCCACCTCTTTCTGGCGGCGCGACAGGGGGTATGTCACGCCGTGACTGGAACGTTGGGCAGACGTTACAACCCATCGATTGATTTGAGAATGGCCATATGTTGCCGCGGTGGAAATTTTCCTGGCAGCGGCTGGGCGCGCATCGACGTTGCTCGACGCGGGACACGACTCGCCGCCCTGGCGTGACTGGGGTAGCGGTGCGGCTGGTGGTGCGGCGTGGCGGGCGGTGGCGCGGCGCGATCTTGGCGAGTTCAGGCCCCTGTGGGGGCCGTTGGCTGCCAAGATCGCGGCACCGGGTGGTGTCGGAGGGGTACCTGGGTGCAGCGTCGTGACGACTCAGGTACAGTGGTGCCGCCTGCGGGTGTAGTTCAATGGCAGAACATCAGCTTCCCAAGCTGACAGTGCGGGTTCGATTCCCGTCACCCGCTCCAGCACGAAGGCCCTGGTCAGGATGCAGATCCCGACCAGGGCCTTCGACGTTTTCCTGCGCGCCCAACCCGACGAAGCATCGAGCTGGGCGCGTCGAGCGAGCTATGCCGCGAAGCGGGAACGGCGTCGGCGGCCGATCAGGTAGCCAGCGCCGCCGAGGAGCAGGAGCGCACCGCCAATGCCGGCCACGGTCGCGGTGTCGGCACCGGTCACGGGCAGCCCACCGCCCTCGCCGCCGGGGGCGCCCAGGCTGGAGGAGGGGGCAGGGGTCGGTGCAACGGTCGTCGTGGCACTGGGCGTGGCGCTCGGTGCCGGTGTGGGCTGAGCCGTTGCTGTCGGTGTGGGCTGAGGCGCGCAGTCAATCGCACGTGCGGCGTACAGGCCGTTGTTCAGGTAAGCCAGGTAGGCATCGACGGACCCGTCGTCGAGCACCTTCTGCGCGGCCGCCCTCACGTTGGCACCAGTGCCCGTCAACGTCCGGACCACCGTGATCCGCAGACTCGTTGACCAGGCGTTCTGCACGTCCGCCTTGAGGAATGCACGCAGATCATCTGCGGTGCCGTCCAGCCGTTCCTGCATCACCCGAGGCAGAACGGGCAACGAATCGGCGTTAGCTGCGGCCAGGATCTGGTTGGCCAAGACCCGCACCTCTACATCGGTGGCGGTATCGAGGTCGATGGTGACAAGCTCGCGGATATCCTTGTACACCTTGCGCTCGACCGTCTGGCAAGCCTCGTTCAGACCGGGCGATTCGGTTTGAGCCACCGCCGGCGCCGCCGGAATCAGAAAGGCCAGCGCCATTAGGGCGCCGGCCGGTATCTTCCATTTCAAGTGGGTCTTCCTCCCCCGCTTCAGGCCAAAACATGGAGATATTACCGTCAGTGGGCGGAAAAGCAAGAAGGGATTGATGTCGTCGATGGTGCCCCAGGGCTTCCGATCGGATGAGGCCTCGACGCCCGAGGACGGCTGACATCCTGGACTGTGCAATGAGCGCCTGTACGACCAGCGCCAGATAGTTCCCGCCGTGCGTTGCGTTCCCGTTCGAGCGGGAGCCGAGGGTCAACGGCGGTCAGTTCCTGGAAGTGCCCGCCGGCAACGGAGCGATCACGAGTGGGCCCCGACGTCCCAGCGCCCACACGGTGAGCGCGAAGCAGCAGAGCACCGCTCCCGCGATCGTGACCGCTGTCCAGCCGCCTGCGGACCAGAGCGTGGTCGCGGCGGCGGAGCCGATAGCAGCACCGATGAAGTTGCCGGTGGCCGCCAGGATGCGATGGACGGCGACGAACGGATGCTGCCAGAAGTGGGGACGTGGGTGAGTCGGCCCATGTCCCCACTTCTGATTCCCCTGTACGCGAATGTGGCGTGGTAGCGGCCGTGACTCGCACCGCTGGGAGTGCAACTCAGTTCATAGAGTTCCTCATCATCACGACAAAAGTGAACCCGGTGCTCGTCGGACGACGCAGGGAAATGTCACATTTGATCCGGCGCAGTACCTCGTTTCTGCTGAGGCGGAGCCCTTGCGCGATGAGCCGCTCCGGGCGGACCGGCACCGGATCCTGGAAGTCGACCTCCACCTGCAGGGGCCACGCCTTGTCGACCTGTGCCGGCGGGGTGTCCAGCTGCCAGGCCCCCTGCCAGTCCAGGGTGTAACGGTTGCGCCGGGCGAGCAGGGGATCCAGCAGCGTGGCCGCCACGAGTTCCGGATCGTTGGCGTGATAGCCGTCGAGTAACGCCGGGTCGAGGGATCTGACCGACGCTCGCTCGTGCACGGTGAGTTTGCTCGTCCGATTGCAGGACACGCAACGGACCAGCAGCCACACGTCCAGCAACTTGCCGTTGGCGTTGACGCGGAACCTGCCCTCGCCGGTGGTGGCCGACTCCGACCGGCAGTCCACGCACCGCAACGACAGCAGAGGAAGCCTGGTCCGGCGAACGATCCAGGGCAGCACAATATGAGGTTGTGAAGACATGACGATCTCTCTGAAGACCTGACACGAGGCCGATTACGCGCGGCCTCAAACGCTGCATGAACGGGCGCACGCGGGCAGCCCGACAGAACCGACGAGAGGGTCGGCCTGCAGATGCGCGGAAGAAGGCGTCAGGTCTAAAGAGCGGGCGGGGTCACGCGGTTGTCCTCTGTCCTCGCTGCGACGGGGCATCGGCAACCTACGGGAACGCGGAAGTAGGGCTCAAACGGTTTTCCGGCTCGAAGCGCGATCCGCCTGCGGGAGATGTCCTATCAGCGGTCCGCCGCCGTCAGCCCGGGCATTGCCGGCACCGGCGACCTCCGGTCGGCATCGGACGGTCCACGACTGCCCGGCGAGAAGATCCGCTAGCTCCCCCCGCCAGCGTCCTCGATACTCACGGCGTGATCGACAAAGACCCTCAGGCCCCATGGCTGCCTCGCGTTCCTCACCCGGCTGACAGCCCGACGCTGCCGATCTACATGGTCATCTTCTTCTTCCTGGGTCTGGCTGGATTTGCCGTACATGGACTGTCCGACGGCAGAGAGGACTGAGCGGTCACGGGCGGGCACAGAGACACGACCAGACCGGCCACCGCGAACGCGCGGACGCTCCTCGGCCCTCTCCGGGTCTGACATGATCGCGCCGTGCCCGACTCCGAGCCGCCGAGGTCGGTTCGCCCGCTGGAGCCGTCTCCGCCGGCGGCGCGCACCGAGCTGTCCACGCTGCTCGTGCTGCTGCTCACCTCGGTCGTGCTACTGGCGCTCTGTTACGGCTGTGCTGCCTTCTGGCTGTACAACTGACCGAGGTCCGGCAGCAGCAAGGCGCTAGGTTGCCGCCTTGCGGCCATTGCGGCATCAGTTCCGCTTCCGCGTCCGTGGCGGGCCGAGGCGGCAGTGACCACTACCGGCGCGTGGGCCAAGCTGCCCAGGCCGCAGCGACGGCGCAGAGCATCAGGCAGACGAACAGGCAACTCAGCGCGCCGCAGAGCACCGCGCCGAGGGCTCCCAGACCCTCCACGGGCACGATCGTAGGCGCTGAGCCAGCCGTGCCCCGCACCAGCGGACGGCCACGACGCCGGACTCAACCAGACCGGGCGTCCACAGGGCGCGTCCGGCCTCTGCTTCGTCGCCGCCACCCGATCCGGCCACGGCCAGGACGGTGGAGGGGCGGTAGGCAGGGTGGAACGGCGGCGGGGGTCGCGTACGCCCGTTTTGCCCCACGGGGGCAGCGTGGCCGGAGCCGGCCTGGCTATGTTGCTCATCCAGCACGCGTCCACTACGGCGCGTGATGAACCACGGGGGAAGGTGCGTTCCAGCATGTCCATCACTCTGTCCACCGGACGCCGCGTCGCCGCGGTTGCGGTCGGCTTGGCCGTAGCCTTGGTCGGCACCACGGCCCCGGCCGCAGCCGCGCCGCGGAAGTCCAGCACCGGCACGCTGTCCATCTCGGCGCAGCAGTTGATCCTGGAGCCGACCGAGCAGGGCTACGTCGGCACGCTCAACGCCACGGTCACGAACAACAGCCCGACCGCCAGCTCCTACAGCCTGTCCTTTCTCGAACCGGCCGGAGCCGCGGAGGGCGACGTCTATCCCGAGGACGCCTGCGTGTATACGGGTGCGGTCGGCGTCCGCACCGTCCTGAACTGCGGCAGTGGGAGCGGCGAACTGGCGCCCGGCGCCAGTCGGGCGCACAGCGTCCGGTTCCATGTCCGGACGACTCTCCGGGACTACCCGATGATCGTCGACGACAGCTGGATCGGCGTGGTGCCGAACGGCGATCAGGACCCGGTCCAGAGCGCCTCGTTCACGACCCTCTTCCGCTCCACGAAGGGCAAGATCACCAAGCCGCGGCCGTACGTGCAGGCGACCCAGACCGACGTCTCGCTGAGCGCGAACGCGGTCAGGCTCGACCGGCTGTCCGACGGGAGCCTCCTGGGCCGCATGCCGCTGACGGTCCGGTACGGCAACGACGCGCCCTCGTTCGGGCTGAACGTCATCGCCGACCTGCCGGCCGGCGTCGTGGTGGACCACATCGAGCCGCAGGACATGCCGAGTTCCTGGGACTGGTTCAGGGTGCCGGGCGGCCGGTTCGTTCCGGGCGAGGCACGCACCTTCGACGTCATCCTCACCGCGCCGGCCGGCACCCCGGCGGGCGAACTGGGCACGGGCTCGTACACGTTCCGTTCGGACTACGTCACCAGCCTGACCGACGCGACCCCGGCGGACGACACCACCTCGTTCACCATCACGGCCAGCTGAACCCGGTCGCCGCGCGAGGGCCCGGAGCCACTGCGGTTCCGGGCCCTTCGGCGTCCCCGGTGGGCGTTTGCCGACCAGGACGGGAGCCCCGACCGTCGATTTGCGACGCCCCTCGGTCACGGGCACACTGTCGTACCGTGTGCCGGTGAACAGCCAGGATCGCAGTACCTACCTGGCCGCCGCCGCGGCCAACCTGACCTTCAACTCGCCGCTCGGCGAGGAGCGGGTGGCGGACCTGGCCCGGCGGCTGACCCCCACCGGGCCGGGCTGGCGGGCCCTGGACCTGGGCTGCGGCAACGGTGAGCTGCTCCTGCGGCTGTGCGAGGTTCACGGCATCGCCGGCGACGGCGTGGAACGCCACGCCGACGACTGTGAACGGGCCCGGCGACGCGCGACGGAACGGGGAGCCGCTGAGCGGGTCACGTTCCACGGCGCGGACGCGGCCACCTGGGACCGGCCCGCCCACCTCGTCGTCAATGTCGGGGCCGGCCAGATCTGGGGCGACGCCGCGCGGGCCCTCGCCGCGCTGCACCGGCTCACCCTGCCCGGCGGCAGGCTGCTGTTCGCTGACGGCTTCTACCAGGCCAGCCCCGGCGCGCAGGTCCGTGAGATCTTCGGCGACCTGCCCGATCTGGCTGGCCTGGCCCAACTCGCCGTGGACGCCGGGTTCCGACCGCTGCACGTCGCCGTGTCCACCCTCGCCGAGTGGGACGACTTCGAGTCCGACTGGCGCGCGGGCATCGAGCGCCTCGGCACGCCGGAGGCGCGCGCGTTCGCCGACGAGCGGCGCGTCGAATACCTCACCGGCTACCGCGACGTCGTCGGCTTCGGCTGGCTGATCCTGACACCGGCCTGACCGCCTGACCGCCTGACCGCCGGGCCGCTGGGCCGCCTGACCGCCTGACCGCTGGGCCGCTGGGCCGCTGGGCAGCGTGGATGTTCCTCGGGCGTGGGGCGGCGGCCGGGCTAAGCCGTACCGGCCAGCCCGACGACGGGGCCCGGGCAGGTAGGGCCGCCGGTGGACCAGTCCGGACGGTCCGGCGAAGCCCAGGTCCGCAAGGGGCCGCCGGCTCACGGTCTCCGCTCGTCGCCGGGGGCTAGGCGCGCGGCGAGGCGGTGCAGCCAGGCAAGGTCGGCGCGGTCCACGTCGCGCGGTTCGTAGCCGCTGTGGAACAGCAGTTGCTGGGTGACCGAGATGCAGTCGACCCGGCGACCGGCGATGGCGCCGGTGGTGAAGCAGCCCTTCGGCCAGCGGAAGCTCCCGCCGTCGAGGCCGGCCTGGTGGCCGTCGCCGGCCTCGTCGAACGTCAGCGGATGCAGGTCGACCCGCCCCCGCCCGTCGGCGACGACCTCGACGCGGACCGGCCGCCAGTCGGTCTCGACGACGTAGCCGAGCCGGCCGAGAGCCCTCAGCGCCACGGCCTCCTGCTCGGCGGCGATGGCCAGGTCCAGGTCGCGGTGCGCGCGGGTCTGGTGTCCGACGAGCGCGTCGACGCCCCAGCCGCCGCCGATCCAGGCCCGGCACCCGGCGGCGGTGAGAGCGGCCAGGACGGCGTGGACCTCTTCGGCGTTCATGTCGGCGGTCACGACCACCGTTCTAGCCCCTGTGGGCAGGGCTCGGCCACCGAAATCCACCGGCCGGCCGGACGGGCGGCGAGATCGCTGCCGGGGGCCCAGCGCGCGGCGGCACACCCCGATGACATGCCAGGCGTTCACGCGCCGCGTTCACGCCGGGCATCGACGGCGACCAGGCACGCTGCCGCGGCACGACGAGCGGTTCGAGGCCCCGTCGGCCCGGGGCGTCGCGGGCGGGCCAGGATTGGTCGTACGGGCCGCCTACGCTCCCGCCGTGATGACGGACCTCTCCCGGTTACTGAGTTCGCTACCGCCAGCGGCACTGCCGCCCGGCCGCACCGTCGAGCCGGAGGACGGTGGACCGCCGCCGTACTGGCTGAGCGACGCCCCGGCCGACCCGGGACTGTGGGCGCGGACGCGGTCGCGGCATCCGGAGTCCGGGCTGTGGCCGCTGCTGCTGAGCGGGTTGTCGAGCGACGAGAACCGCCCGTGGGCCGACGGCGAGGTGTCTCCGGCCGACATGTCGTCGCCGGAGCAGCACGACGTGGCGAAGGTGCTGGCCCGGTGGTGGGCCGACTGTGCGACGACCGGCGAGGACGGCACGTCGGACGTCACGGCCCCGTTCGGCCGGGACTGGCCCGGCCTCGCCCTGCCTGGCGACCCGACGGAACCGCCCGCCCAACTCGCCGACGAGTGCGCGGAGTTCCTCGTGGACGGGCGGACGCGTCTCGGGCTCGTGCCGGCTACCCGCAGCGCGGACACGCTCGCGGTGATGGGCTGGTACGGCCCGGCGAACCACACCGGCGACGCCGGGGAGATCTCGGCGGTGCTACGAAGCTGGGAGGACCGGTTCGGGGTACGGGTGGTCGGCGTCGGGTTCGCCACCCTGGATCTCAGCGTCGCCGCGCCACCGACGTCGACCGGGCACGCCCTGGCGGTCGCGGCCGAGCACTTCGCCTTCTGCCCGGACAACGTCTGGCAGGGTGCCGGAACCTTGACCGCCTACGCCGAGCAGCTCCTCGGCCTGCACTCCTGGTCGTTCTGGTGGGACTGACGACGGCTCAGCCGACGGCGGCCGTCGGCTGCGGGCTGCGCCGGGGTACGGCGGCCAGCGCCAGCCCCAGCAGCGCGCTCGCCGCGCCCACCACGAACAGCAGCGAGCCTGCCGGCTGACCCAGCCACTCCCACAGCGGGTGCCACGTCGGGTGCGGCTCGGCGCGGTGATGCCGGAGCAGGCCCGGGACGGTCAGCAGTACGGGCGTCCACCAGAGGAACAGTGTCATCGCGAGCAGGACGCTGACCGCTCCCCGGGCGGGATGTCCCGCCTCGGTGCGCCGGCTGGCCCAGCCGAAGACCAGCCAGCCGAGGGCCGCTCCCAGGAGGCCACCGGCGACGCCGGCCGGCAGCACGGCCGGCGGGGCCGTCCGGCTCAGCGCCAGCGACAGGTTGCTGCCGTCGGGCGAGGGCGGGTCGGCCACCTGGAGCTGGAGGACCGTGTCGCCGCGCCGGGCGAGCACGGTGGTGTCGGTGATCGTGACGACCTGGACGCACGTCTTGTCGACACAGCCCGGGTTGCTGCGGACCTCCGGCGCGTACACCTGCCAGCCGGTCTCGCGCAGGCGCCGCTGCGCCAGGGCGAGCGTCTCGCCGGCGGGCATCGGGGGTGTGCCGGCCGCGCCGGCCACGACGGCGCTCTGCTGGTATTCGCCGCCGTCCCCGAGCAGCAGGTTGTCCAGCGCCCGGACGGTGAGCGGCTGGCTGTAGAAGGTGAAGAAGGCCGGCGCCAGGTCGACGTCGCCGAGGTCGTGACCGGGCAGCACGGCGGCGAAGACGACGGCGGTCTCGGCCCGGTCGGGCTGCGGCGCGGATGTCTCCCAGGCGGCCCGGGTGGCGAGGGCGGCGGTGAACAGGCCGCAGATGACGGCGGTGAGGGTGGCCCAGACGCCGACCGTGCGGCTGGCCGGTCGTCCCAGCCGGCAGCGCAGGCCGTGCCGGATCAGGTTGGCGGCCTCGCGCGGCGTCGGCCGGGTGCGGTCCGGCGGCGCCGCGTCCAGCAGGACCCCGACCATCTCGTCGGCCCGGGCCCGCCGGTAGGCGCGGGGGTGGCAGAACAGCAGCCGCCGGTAGCGGCGGGCGAGCGGGTCGCCGGTCGTCGGCATGACTGTCCTTCCGATCGGTACGCACCGGCGGGCCGGTGCGGGTGCGGCAGACGGGGGTGCGGGGCGGTCAGGCGGTGCCGGGGCGGAGCGCGCGCAGCCGGCTCTCGGCGGCGGTGGCGAGCTGGCGCAGCCGGGCGGTCTCGACGTCGAGGGTGCGGATCCCGTCGGGGGTGAGGCGGTAGTAGCGGCGGAGCCGGCCGTCGACGGTCTCCTCGCGGTCGGGCGCGACGAGCCCCTGGGCGTGCAGCCGGTCGAGCGCGGCGTAGAGGGTGCCGGGCAGCAGGGTGACGCGCTGCGCGGACAGGGCGGTGACCTCGCGGATGATGCCGTAGCCGTGCCGGGGGCCACCGGCGAGCGCGGTGAGGATCAGGAAGGTCGGCTCTCGCATCGCGGTCACGGGCGACACAATATTCAGATCATCGATATATGGTCAAGGCCCGCCCCCGACCCGCGACGGCCTGGTCCGCCCCTCGCCACGAGGCCTAGGCTGGCGATCATGCGGATTGGCATCGTGATCCTTCCCGACCAGCGTTGGTCCGACTCGCGTCGCCGCTGGTCGCAGGCCGACGAGTGGGGCTTCGACCACGCCTGGACGTACGACCACCTGGGCTGGCGGGACCTGGTCGACGGCCCGTGGTTCGACTCCGTGACCACGCTGACCGCCGCCGCGACGGTGACCTCCCGGATCCGGCTCGGCACGCTGGTAGCCTCGCCGAACTTCCGTCACCCGGCGGCGTTCGCCCGGCAGGTCACCGCGCTCGACGACGTCTCCGGCGGGCGGCTGCTGCTCGGCCTCGGCGCCGGCGGCATCGGCTTCGACTCGGCCGTGCTGGGCGGGGAGACGCTGCCGCCGCGCCAGCGGGTGGACCGGCTCGCCGAGTTCGCCGAGCTGCTCGACCTCATCCTGCGCGAGGACGGCACGACCTGGCGCGGGGAGTGGTTCACCGCCGTGGACGCGCGGAACAACCCGGGCTGCGTACAGACGCCCCGGGTGCCGTTCGTGATGGCCGCCAACGGGCCCCGGTCGATGCGGCTGGTGGCACGGTTCGGTCAGGGCTGGGTCACCACCGGCCCCGACGTGGACGACCTGGAGGGGTGGTGGGGCGGGGTGGCCGAGGCCGCCGCCCGGATGGACGCGACGCTCGCCGCCGCCGGCCGCGACCCGGGCACCCTGGACCGCTACCTCTCGCTCGACTCCGCGCCGGTCTTCTCGCTGCGCAGCGCCGAGTTCTTCGCCGACCAGGTCGGCCGGGCCGCCGCCCTCGGCTTCACCGACGTGGTCACCCACTGGCCCCGGGCCAGCAGTTGGTACGCCGGCGACGAGGCCGTCCTCGCCGACGTCGCCACCCGCCTGCTGCCCGAGCTGCGACACGCCTGACCAGGCGCCTCCGCCACCTCCAGGGCCGCCGCGTCGCCTCCGCCGAGGGCGTCAGCCCGGCCGCCCGGTGGGCGCGTCGAGCCGGCGCCCTCAGGTGCCGAGGTCTCCGGTGGTGATGCCGCCGTCGCCGCCGGAGACCAGCCGGAACCGGATGCAGACGACCTCGCTGTCGTCGGTGACGGGGGTGCCCACGCGCGCCCAGTAGGCGGCGTGACCGGCGCGCCACTCCTCGACGGAACGATCCCCCTCCCCTTCGGAGCGGGCGAAGTCCCACGGCACGTCCGCGAAGCGGACCACCTCGACGCCGGTGACCTCCACGACGCCGACCAGCGCGTCCCCGTCGTCGACGAGGGCCAGCCGCTCGCCGGCGTGCTCCAGCTCCTCGCCCTCCTCGGCGTACTCGGTGGTCAACCCGGCGGTCGCCGTCTTCACTCCGGCGAGCACCAGGGCGTTGAGCCGCGTACGCAGCTCACCGGGGGTGCCGAGGGCGAGGGTGCGCAGTCCACCGATCCGAGGCCACATCCTGCCGACCGTACCGTCGCCGTCGATCACCCGTCGTGGCATTTCCGCCCCCACCGTCGGTGTGGCGGGCGCTACGGTGGGTGGGGCGACGATCGGGAGGCGGCATGGCGGACAGGCGCGCGGTGCTCATCCCCGGCCGGGGCTACGACACCCGGTTCCCGCTCTTCGTCTACGCCGGCGAGGCGCTGCGCCGCGTCGGCTACGCCCTGCACGCCCTCTCGTGGGAGGTGCCGGAGCAGTTCGCCCCCGACCGCGACGGGCCGGGTCCGGCCATCGAATGGGTGATCGGGCAGGTCGCCCCGACCCTCGCCGAGCCGACGCACCTGCTGGTGGGCAAGTCGCTCGGCTCGATGGCCACGCCGCTCGCGGCCGACCGCGGGCTGCCGGCCGTCTGGCTCACCCCGCTGCTGCACGTGCCCGCCGTGGTCGACGGCCTGCGCCGCGCCACCGCGCCGTTCCTGCTGGTGGGCGGCACGGCGGACCCGTCCTGGGACGGCCCGCTCGCCCGCCGGCTCACCCCGCACGTGGTGGAGATCGAGCAGGCCGACCACGCGCTGATGGTGCCGGGCCCGCTGGCTCGCTCGGCGGAGGCGCTCGGCCGGGTCTGCACGGCCGTCGAGGACTTCGTCCGGATCAGGTGACCGGCATGGCCGGCGGCGGCGAGCAAGAACCGAGGTTCAGGTCAAGCCGTGAGATCTGCCCCGTCCACGAGCCCCCGTACGCGCAGTTCGGTGGCGATCGCCGGGGGGCAGTCCAGCACGACCGCGGCGGTGCCGACCGGTTCCGCGCCCCGCGCGGCGCAGATCTCGTAGAGCGCGCGCACCTGTGCCCCGGTGGCCACCCAGTCGTCCACCACCAGCACCCGGTCACCCCTTCGCAGGCCGTGGTCCCGCACGGCCAGGTCGACCCGTCGGCCCCGAAAGTCCGGGGGGCTCTGCGCCCAGGTGAGTGCCCCGGCGGGCAGCCGGCCGTCGCCCGGCTTGTGCGCCGGCACGAAGCCGACGCCGAGCGCCGTCGCGGCGAGCGGACCGAGCAGGTATCCGGTGACCGCCGGCGAGACGACCACCGTCGGCCGGGCGGCCCGGAACGGCTCCACGAGGGCCGGTCCCAGCCGGGCGAGGACCTCCGGGTCCCGCCACCAGCCGGAGACGTCGCTGACCAGGTGGGTGGCGCCGGGGCCGGGATCGATCCACCTGACCAGCGCGGCGAGGCGTCCGCTCAGCTCGGAGGGCATGGACCCATCCTGCGCCACGCGGTCCGGCTGGTCGCCGGGTGGGTGACCCCGACGGGACCGGGCCGGGCGTCCGCCCCGCACCCGGGCCGCCCGGCCCACGTCGGATCGGATGATCGGGTACACGTATCACTGCAATTACGGTCATACCGCCATGATCACGTTGACTTCGGATGTGCTTCTCTCGTTACGGTCCGACCCGGTTTGTTCAGATGACGAAAGGACCGGGCCGGTGGCTGGCAGGCACTCCCGTACCCGCATGTTCTCCTCGCCGGCCGGCATCGCGGCCACCGCAGCGGTCGGGGTCGCCCTCGCCGTCGGCGGCACCGTCGGCGCCGTCCAGCTGACCTCGGACGCGGAGCCCGCCCGGCCGGCCGCGGTCGACCTCGCGCCCACCGGCCTGCCGACCAGCGCGGCCCCCAGCAGCCCGGCCGCCCCGCCGGCCGCCTCGCCGAGCGCCAGCGCGTCGCCGAGCGCGACCGCCAGCCCCAAGGCCAGCCGGTCGGCCCAGGCCCCCTCCCGGAGCAAGCCACGCACCGCCGCGCCGAAGCCCGCCGCGACGAAGAGCAGCACCGCCCGCCCGGTCGTCGACACCGGCTCGTGCGGCGCGTCGTTCTACTCCGAGGGGCAGCTCACCGCCAACGGCGAGAACTTCGATCCGTCCGCGCTGACCGCCGCCCACAAGACCCTGCCGTTCGACACGAAGGTCCGGGTCACCAACCCGGCGAACGGCAAGTCCGTGACGGTACGCGTCAACGACCGTGGCCCGTTCATCGAGGGGCGTTGCCTCGACCTGTCCCGGGCCGCGTTCGCCGGCATCGCCCCGCTCGACGCCGGCCACGTGGAGGTCCGCTACGAGGTGCTCGGCTGAGCGTCGGCCGGGTGGCGATCGGTCCGGCGACACGGTCCGGGTGGGCAGAACATGCTCGGACGACGGGCCAGGTTCATTCACCCGCTCACGTACATCAGGCATGCTGTCCCTCGTACGCACGCGACCCTTCCAGTCGGGCCCCGGCCCACTGAGCCCCGGATCCCGCGCCGGCCTCGGCGCGGCCTTCGTCCTGCTCGCGATCGTCTCGGCCGTGGAACTGGCCGACGGCCGTCCGGCGAACTACATCGCGCTCATGGTGGCCGCGCCGTTCCTGACCGCCGCGCTGGCGTCGTGGCGGATCGTGCTCGGCGTGGGCCTGGCCGCCACGGCCCTGGGGGCCGGCTTCGCTCTCTGGGAGGAGACCGTGGCGCTGCCCACCACGGTCGCCGTCGCGGGCATCGCGCTGGGCACCGCCATCGCGGTGGCCACGGCGGCCGTACGGCAGCGGCAGGCCGAACGCATCGCCGAGCTGTCCCGGCTGGCCTCGGTCGCCCAGCAGGCAGTGCTGCGCCCGCTCGGGCCGCAGGTCGGCACGCTCTCGGTGGCCGCCAGGTACATCTCGTCCACCGCCACCGCCGAGATCGGCGGCGACTTGTACGAGGCGGTCGACACGCCGTACGGGGTGCGGATGATCATCGGCGACGTGCGGGGCAAGGGCCTCGACGCGGTCCGGCTCGCCAGCATCGTGCTGGGTTCGTACCGGCACGTGGCGTACGAGCGGGCGGACCTGCGGGCCGTCGTGACCGACCTGGACCGGGCGGTGGCCCGCAGCGTGGGCGACGAGGACTTCGTCACCGCCGCGCTGGTCGAGGAGCGGGGCGGGACGCTCACCATCGTCAACTGCGGCCACCCGCCGCCGCTGCTGCTGCGCCGGGGCGCCGTCATCCCGCTCGAACCGCCGGCCCCCGCCCCGCCGCTGGGCTTCATGCCGGTGGTACGCCCCCGGGTCGAGCGGCTGGAGCCCGGCGACCGGCTGCTGCTCTTCACCGACGGGCTCGGCGAGGCCCGCCGGGACGGGGAGTTCTTCCCGACCGCCGACCGGGCCTGGCGGCTGCTCGGCCACGGCACCGTCGGCGACGGGCTCGCCTCGCTGGAGACCGCCCTGGTCGAGTGGGTGCACGGCCGGCTCGACGACGACATCGCCCTGGTCCTGATGGAGTACACGGGCTCGCGCGGCGCGGCCACGGTGGCCGTCCCCAGCTGGGAAGTCGGCGCGGCCGAGAGCTGAGCCGGGCCCGCTCGGCGCCCGCTTCCGCAACCCGATCGACAGGTGTGTAATCGCCGTCACTTCGGTGATCGGCTTGTCGCTGCCTACCCATCGGTAATACAGTCTGGAGTTACTGATCGGTAACACCTGTCCGGAAGCGGGGCCAGCGAGCATGACCCACTACAAGAGCAACCTTCGGGACCTCGAGTTCAACCTCTTCGAGGTCTTCGGGGCGGACCAGGCGTTCAGCCAGGAGCCGTACACGGACCTGGACGTCGACACCGCACGCGACATCCTCGCCGAGGTCGACCGCCTCGCCCGTGAGGATCTGGCCGCCAGCTACACGGACAGCGACCGCAACCCGCCGGTCTTCGACCCGGCCACGCACACCGCGCCACTGCCGGAGTCGTTCAAGAAGTCGTACCGGGCGTTCATGAACTCCGAGTTCTGGCGACTGGAGCTCCCGACGGAGCTGGACGGCAGCAACGCGCCCCGGGCGCTCGTGTGGTCCCTCGCCGAGCTGATCCTCGGCGCCAACGCCGCCGTCTGGATGTACTCCTCCGGCCCGTCCTTCGCGCACGTGCTGCACGTCGAGGGCACCGAGCAGCAGAAGCGGTGGGCGAAGCTCTTCGCCGACAAGCAGTGGGGCTCCACGATGGTGCTCACCGAGCCGGACGCCGGCTCGGACGTGGGCGCCGGCCGGGCCCGCGCCATCCAGCAGCCCGACGGCTCCTGGCACATCGAGGGCGTGAAGCGCTTCATCACGTCCGCCGAGCACGACCTGAGCGACAACATCATCCACTACGTGCTGGCCCGCCCGGTCGGCGTCGAGGGCGTCGGTGGCCCCGGCACCAAGGGCCTCTCCCTCTTCGTGGTGCCGAAGTACCACTTCGACGAGAACACCGGTGAGCTGGGCGAGCGCAACGGCGTCTTCGCCACCAACGTCGAGCACAAGATGGGCCTGAAGGTCTCCAACACCTGCGAGGTGACCTTCGGCGAGCACGGCGTACCGGCCAAGGGCTGGCTGCTGGGCGAGAAGCACGAGGGCATCCGGCAGATGTTCATGATCATCGAGAACGCCCGGATGATGGTCGGCACCAAGGCCATCGCCACTCTCTCGACCGGCTACCTGAACGCCCTGGAGTACGCCAAGAGCCGGGTGCAGGGCGCCGACCTGACCCAGATGGCGGACAAGACCGCACCGCGCGTCACGATCACCCACCACCCGGACGTGCGCCGCTCGCTGCTGCTGCAGAAGGCGTACGCCGAGGGCCTGCGCGCCCTGGTCTGCTACACCGCCACCTGGCAGGACAAGGTCGCCATCGCCGAGGCGGCGGGCGACGAGAAGGCGACCAAGCTCGCCAAGCGGGTCAACGACCTGCTCCTCCCGCTGGTCAAGGGCGTCGGCTCGGAGCGGGCGTACGAGCTGCTCGGGCACGAGTCGCTGCAGACCTTCGGTGGCTCCGGCTTCCTCCAGGACTACCCCCTGGAGCAGTACGTCCGGGACGCGAAGATCGACACCCTCTACGAGGGCACGACGGCGATCCAGAGCCTCGACCTGATCTTCCGGAAGATCGTCCGGGACAACGGCAAGGCCCTGATGGCGGTCGCCGGCGAGATCCAGGAGTTCATCGCCACCGAGGCCGGCAACGGTCAGCTCAAGGAGGAGCGGCTGGCGCTGGGCAAGGCGCTCGCCGAGATCCAGACCATGCTGGGCGTCATGACCGGCTGGCTGGGCGAGGCGCAGGGCGGCGACACCCGGGCGCTCTACAAGGTCGGCCTGAGCAGCCGCCGCTTCCTGCTGGCGATCGGCGACCTGGTCGTCGGTTGGCTGCTCCAGAAGCAGGCCGACGTGGCCCTGAAGGCCCTGGCCGGCGAGGTCTCCGCCGCCAACAAGGCGTTCTACACCGGCAAGGTGGCCGCCGCCCGCTTCTTCGCCCGCGAGGTGCTGCCCCGCATCGGCGCCGATCGGCGGATCGTCGAGAGCACCGACCTGGACGTCATGGACCTTCCGGAGGAAGCCTTCTGAGGTATGCCGTAGCGCCCCACGGCGCGGCGGCGGGGCCGGGAACGACCCGGAAATGATCGGCACGACGGCCGGCGGGCAACAGCTCGCCGGCCGTCGTCGTCCACCCGCCGGCCCGGAAAGCGCCCCGGACGTCGCCGGTGGTGTCGTCGGAGGCGCGCGAATTACCCCCGAACGAGCGTGCTCCCCGCCCTCTCCGCCCCTCGCGCGAGCGCGCTCCCGCCCCCTCCGCTCTCTCCGCCCTTCGCGCGAGTTCGGTTCCGCCCCTCCCCTCCGCCCCTCCGTGTCGCGCCGCGCACGTTGATCATGAGGTTATTGCCCACGGAAAGCCCATTCCAAGGCAATAACCTCATGATCAACAGGCAGAGGGTGCGGAAGGGTCGGGCAGGGGCGGGGCCGGGCCTGGGCGGGGCTGGGCCCCGGCCGGGTGTGGGCGGGGCTGGGCGGAGTGGTTCTGAGGGTCAAGCCGATCACGCAGCGTCATCAACCGGCCGCCTCTCCGACCTGCCCCTCGCCGCCCTTTGCTCTGCATCCACCGAGGCACCAGCAACTCTGGGTGCCTGTTGCGTCCATGGATGCAGAGCAAAGCGTCTGCGGAGGGGTGCCGGTGGGGGCGTCAGGTCGCCCCAAGTGGTCGGCAGTTAGGCGTTATGCCCGTTCTGCGGGATGGTGCTGTCTGGTGGCCGTGGTTACGGTCGGTGGCGGCACGGATTCCGGAGCGGCCGTCACGGTGTGTAGTCGTGGCGTGCATTCGGGTCGGGTGGGAAGAGCGTGGCTGGCCCGCCGATGGGGGTTTCCGCCGGCTATTTGGGGACGCCATCCGGGTAGCCGGGCGGTGTGGCGGGTAACCGTCGCGAAGCCACGTCAGAGAACGCCCAGAGCCACCGCACGGGGGAGTGCAGCGCACATGGGCATTGGTAGCGGAATCTTCCTGATCGCCATCGGCGCGATCCTGACCTTCGCCATCAGAGCCAACGTCTGGTGGGTCGACCTGCGTGCGGTCGGCTGGGTGTTCATCCTGGCCGGGCTGGGCGTCCTGCTCACCACGCTCTGGTTCTGGCAGGACCGGCGCAAGCGGGCGCGGACCCTGATCGTCGAGGAGAACCGGCTCTCGCACCCGACCGCGATGATGCCACCGCCGCCCGATCCGCCGCCGCCGACGGCGCCACCGTCCTGAGCCACCGCGTCCGGCGGCACCACCTCCTGAGCCACCACGTCCGACGGCGCCACTGGTCTGAACCGCCGCGCCCGACGGCGCCACTGGTCTGAACCGCCGCGCCCGACGGCGCCACCGCCACCGGCCTGAACACCGACGGCGCCACCGCCACCGGCCTGAACACCGACGGCGCCACCGCCACCGGCCTGAACACCGACGGCGCCACCGCCACCGGCCTGAACACCGACGGCGCCACCGCCACCGGCCTGAACACCGACGGCGCCACCGCCACCGAGCCGCCGACGGCGCCGCCGGCCTGAGTCATCACCACCGTCTTGAGCCACCCGCCACGTACCGGCGGGTGGCTCAGCCGCGTGCGGTGTGCCGGTCGGTGATCGGTGCCCTGCCCGGCCCCAGTTCCGGCCAGTCGACGTCGGGCCGGTGCACGACCACGTCGCTGGTGCGCATCCCGTCCTGGTCCGCCCGATCCGGGTCGAGCAGCGCCGAGAGGAGCGAGATGCCCGGGTTGTGCGCGATCAGCAGCACCGTGCGGGCGGTCGGGTCCACGTCCCGGACCAGTGTCAGCAGGTCTTCCGGGTGCGCCTCGTACGCGTCGGCCTCGTAGCGCACGACGGGAGCGGGGCCGGCCGAGCCGCCCTCCGGTGGGGAGCCGGTCATGCCCATCGCCACGCCGTGCCACGTCTCCCGGGTGCGCCGGGCGGCCGAGCAGATGACCACGTCCGGCAGCAGGTCGTGCTTGGCCAGCCAGGCGCCGGCCGCCGCCGCGTCGGCCTGACCTCGTACGGCCAGGGGACGCTGCACGTCCGGCACCACCTCGCCGGGCGGCTCGGCCTTGGCGTGCCGGAGCAGCACCAGCGTGCGTCCCCGGGCGGAAGCGTCGGTCATGTCCTCAGCTTGCCCGATTGGCGATCAGAGCGCCTGGGTAAGTCGATGGATGCCGCAACCTCACCGATGGCCGCGGCGGAAGGAAACGCCAAGGGACAGCCGAGGAGGCGACGAGATGGGCTTTGGTGGCAGTATCTTCCTGATCGCGTTGGGTGCGATCTTCGCGTTCGCCGTGGAAGCGGATCTGGGCTGGCTCAACCTGGCCGTGGTGGGCTGGGTGCTGATGCTCGCCGGCGTGGCCGGTCTGCTGCTCACCCTCCACTTCTGGAACTCGCGCCGTCGGGCCGTGGTCGCCCCGGTGCGCGGTGAGCGCGTGGTCGCCGAGCAGGTCGTGCCGGTGCGGGACGACCGGGTCGTGGAGGAGTACCGCGAGGTGCGTCAGCCGCGTCGCACCGTCTGACGTCAGGACGGGACATCTTCTTTCCGGGGGCTCCGCCACGCGGCGGGGCCCCCGGACGCGTGTCCGTCAGGCGAAGAGGGCGAAGTAGATGGCGATGTGGTGGCAGAGCGCGGCCACGAGCGTGCAGGCGTGGAAGAACTCGTGATGGCCGAAGACGGTGGGCCAGGGGTTGGGCCGGCGGAGCGCGTAGAAGACCGCGCCGACGCTGTAGATCGCGCCGCCCACGATGAGCAGCACCAGGGCGGTGACGCCACCCTGGTGCAGGATGTCGGGCAGCATCGCGACCGAGACCCAGCCGAGCGCCAGGTAGAGCGGCGCGGAGACCCAGCGCGGGGCGTGCGGCCAGACCAGTTTGAGCGCCACGCCGGCGAGCGCGCCGCCCCAGACCAGCGCCAGCATGATCGTGGCCGGCCGGGGTTCCAGCAGCAGTACGCAGAACGGCGTGTAGGTGCCGGCGATGAACACGAAGATCATCGAATGGTCCATCCGGCGCATGATCTGGTAGCCGCGCTCGGACCACACCCGCCGGTGGTAGAGCGCGCTCGTGCCGAAGAGCCCGCAGACCGTGAGGCTGTAGATGAGGCAACTGACCAGCGGGGCCCAGCCGGGTCGGGTGGCGGCGACCGCGCTGAGCACGATGCCGCAGAGTCCGGCGACGAAGAACGCGTACGTGTGCAGCCAGCCGCGCATCCGGGGCTTACCGATGTCGACCGGCTTGAGTCGAAGCGGGGCGGGGGTGGTCACGCCATTAGGTTACGGCACCGTAGGTTACTTTCAAGTAGTGCGTCCGGTCACGTGGGACGCCGGCCGACCGCCTCTGGTGCGGTGCGCCGGTCGGGGAGTATGACGGCATGCGGATCCGACCCGTCGGCGCCCACGCCCTGCTGATCGACTGCGCCGACGCCGACCAGGTGGAGGCGTGGCGGGCCGAGCTGTGGCGGCGGCGCGAACGCGGCGAGCTGACCGCCGTCGAGATCGTGCCGGCGGCCACCACCGTCCTGCTCGACGGCGTGCCCGACCCGGCCACGGCGGCCGAGCAGATCGCCGCCTGGCCGCCTCGACCAGGCGCACCGAGGACCGCCGCCGCGCCGGGGACGGCCGCCGCGCCGACCGCCGGCGCGCCGACCGTCGCCGGGGAAGTTCCCCAGGGCACCGCCGAACTGGTCGAGGTTCCGGTGACGTACGACGGGGAGGACCTGCCTTTCGTCGCCGAGCACTGGGGCGTGGACGTGCCGGCAGTGGTCGACCGGTTGCGGCGTACCCCGTTCCGGGTGGCCTTCTGCGGCTTCGCCCCCGGGTTCGCCTACCTCACCGGGCTCCCCGCCGAACTGGCAGTGCCCCGGCTGCCCACTCCGCGCTCCCGGGTGCCGGCCGGCTCGGTCGCCCTGGCCGGCCCGTACGCGGGAATCTATCCGGCGGCCTCGCCCGGCGGCTGGCTGCTGGTCGGGCGTACCACGATGGGCCTCTTCGACGTGCACGCCGACCCGCCCGCCCGGCTCACCCCGGGCACCCGGGTACGCCTGGTGGCCGCGTGAACCCGGTGGTCGAGGTGCTCCGCGCCGGGGCGCTGACCACCGTCCAGGACCTGGGCCGGGCCGGCTGGGCGCACCTCGGCGTACCCCGGTCGGGCGCGCTCGACCCGGCGGCGCTGCGGCTGGCCAACCGGCTCGTCGGCAACCCGGAGTCCGCCGCCGGCCTGGAGATCACGATGACCGGCTGCGAGCTGCGGTTCCTCCGCGCGACTGCGGTCGCGGTGACCGGTGCCGGTGCCGCCATGCGGGTCGGCGACCGCCCCGGTGACGTGGGTCGGCCGCTGTCGGTGCCGGCGGGCGCCGTGCTGCGGATCGGCCCGCCCCGCGACGGCCTGCGCAACTGGCTCGCGGTCGGCGGCGGGATCGACGTCGAGCCGGTGCTCGGCAGCCGCGCCACCGACACCCTCTCCGGGCTCGGCCCGCCGCCACTGCGCGACGGCGACCAGCTGCCGCTGGGCGTGCCGACCGGACCGCCCGCCGGAGTGGACGTCACAGTCGTGGCGCCCACCCCGGCCGAGCTGCGGCTGACCGTGCGCCTCGGCCCGCGCGACGACTGGTTCACCGCCACCGCGCTGGACCGGCTGTTCGGCAGCGCGTACACGGTGAGCCCGGTCAGCAACCGGGTCGGCGCGCGACTCACCGGCGCGGCGCTGCCCCGCGCGGTGGCCGGGGAACTGCCCAGCGAGGGCATCGTGCTCGGGGCGGTGCAGGTCCCGGCGGACGGCCAACCGTTGATCTTTCTCGCCGACCATCCGACCACCGGTGGGTACCCCGTCGTCGGGGTGGTGGACGACGTGACCCCGCTCGCGCAGGCGCGGCCAGGGACTACGGTCAGGTTCCATGGACCTCAACGCTGACCTCGGCGAGGGATTCGGCATCTGGCGACTCGGCGACGACGCCGCGCTGCTGGACCTCGTCACCTCCGCCAACGTCGCCTGCGGCTTCCATGCCGGCGACGCGTCCACCATGCGCCGGGTCTGCGAGGGCGCCGCCGAGCGCGGGGTGGCCGTCGGCGCGCAGGTCGGCTACCGGGACCTCGCCGGCTTCGGCCGGCGGCACATCGCGTACGCCTTCGCGGAGCTGCGCGACGAGGTCACCTACCAGCTCGGCGCCCTGGACGCGTTCTGCCGGCTGTTCCGCACCCGGGTCCGCTACCTGAAGCCGCACGGGGCGCTCTACCACGCCGCCGCCTGCGACGAGACCCAGGCGGCGGCGCTGGTCGCGGCGGTCGGCGACTACGACGACCAGTTGCCGTTGCTCTGCCTGCCCGGCTCGGTCCTCGCCCAGCTCGCCGCCGGCGCCGGGCTGCGGGTGGTCGCCGAGGGCTTCGCCGACCGGGGCTACCTGCCCAACGGCTCGCTGGTGCCGCGCACCGCACCCGGGGCGCTGGTCACGGACCCGGAGGAGGTGGCCGCCCGGGTCGTGCGGATGGCCACCGAGCGGACCGTGGTCGCGGTCGACGGCAGCGTCGTCCCGTGCCCGGTCGAGTCGATCTGCCTGCACGGCGACACCCCCGGCGCGGTCCGCTGCGCCGAACTGGTGCGCGCCGCCCTGATCGACGCGGGGGTGACGCTCGCTCCGTTCGCGTGACGTCAGGCGTCGTCCAAGCCCCTGAGCACCAGTGGGAGCCGGGCGGCGGCACCCTCGACCACCCGGACCGGTACGCCCCAGTCCTGCCGGGTCAGGTGGCAGGCCGCGTGCTCGACGTCCGCGTCGCAGGTTGCCGCCTGCGCGGTCACCTGGAGCACGCCCCCGGCCACCGTGCCGTCGACCACCAGCCGGCGGGACAGCTCGGTGCCGGTCCCCGCCCCCTCCAGCAGCAGCTCCGGCGGCGACGCCGACACCACCAGTCGCGTCGACGGGCCGTACGTCTCGTCGAGCTTCTGCCCCGGCGCGGGCGTGAAGATCACGTCCAGGGTCACCTCGCCGGCCGCCACGTCGGTGGGCTTGCGTTCGGTGCGGTGCCGGGGGCCGTCGACGGTGCTCGCGCCGGCCGCCGAGAGCGCGCCGGGCGCCAGCCGGGTCAGCCGGTGCGCGGCGGACTCCACCACGAGCACCTCGCCGGCCGGGGTGAGCACCAGGTCGCTCGGCTCGGCGAGCCCCTCGGCGACCGTCGAGACCCGGTTGCTCTCCGGGTCGAAGCGGCGGACCGCCCCGTTGTACGTGTCGGCGATCAGCACCGAGCCGTCCGGCAGCGCGCACACCCCGAGCGGGTGCTGGAGCAGCGCCTCCGCCGCCGGCCCGTCGACGTGCCCGAAGTCGAAGAGCCCCTGCCCGACGGCGGTGCCCATGACGTCGTTCTCGACGTACCGGATCGCGCTGGTCTCGCTGTCGGCCACCCAGAGCCGGGCGCCGTCGGCGGAGACGGAGAGGCCGGACGGCTGCGCCATCCACGCCTCGGCCAGCGGGCCGTCGCGCAGGGCCTCGACGGTGGTGCCCGCGTACATGCCGGCGGTGCGCTTCACCGGGTCGAACCACCAGAGCTGGTGGATGCCGGCCATGGCGATGACGACCTTGTCGTCGTACCAGGCCAGGTCCCAGGGGGAGGAGAGGTCGACCGAGAGCGCGTCGTGCGAGTGGTCGTCGACCGTGGAGCGCCACTGCCGGCCGGTGCCGGCGACGGTGACCACCTCACCGTCCGCCAGGCGTACGCCGCGCAGCAGGTGGTTGACGGTGTCGGCGACGACGAGGTCGTAGCCGGCCACCTCGGCGGTGTGCGCCGGCAGCAGGCACAGCCCCTGCGGCTCGGAGAAGGTGGCCGCCCCGGCGGGGCCGTCGACCCGGCCCCGGCTGCCCGTGCCGATCCGCCGCAGCAGCGTCTCGCCGTCGGGGGCCAGTTCCGCCAGCGAGTGCCGGGCCGAGTCGGACACGAGCAGGTTGCCGTTCTCCAGCAGCACCGCCTTGCCGGGGAAGCGCAGCGTGGTCTGCGGCTCGGCGGGCGGGACGTACGGGCCGTCGCCCCGGTGCAGGGTGCCCTTCGCCTCGTGGGTGGCGATCAGGTCGTCGACGAGGCGGGCGAGTCCTTCGGCGTGACCCTCGCCGGCCATCGTCGCCACCACGTAGCCCTCGGGGTCGATCACCGACAGGGTGGGCCAGGCGCGGGCGGCGTACTGCTGCCACATGTCCAGCTCGGGGTCGTCGAGCACGGGGTGGTGGACGCCGTACCGCTCCACTGCGGCGGCCAGCGCGTCCGGGTCCTTCTCGTGCTCGAACTTCGGCGAGTGCACGCCGATCACGACGAGCACGTCGCCGTACTTCTCCTCCAGCGGGCGCAGCTCGTCGAGCACGTGCAGGCAGTTGATGCAGCAGAAGGTCCAGAAATCTAAGACGGTTATACGACCTCGAAGGTCAGCCAAACGGATGGCCTTCCCACCTGTGTTCAGCCAGGCCCGGCCCCGTAGCTCAGGGGCGCGTACGCGTGCGCTCATGACCCCATCGTGCCGCACCAGCGGCCCCCAGCCGGCCCGACGGGGCGGCGGGAGAGGCGTACGCGACACCGCCTCTCCGAAGGTCAACACTGCGGACGCCGTCCGGTAGCGGCCGTCCCGCAGGCGATAGACCTCGGGGGGGCCAACGGGTCGTGAAAGATCGCCGACCGCAATTAGGGCGGTGTGATCCCGGTTCCGGTGAGGCTCGCCAGACTCGACACGGCGGACGGTCACGGCGGTGAGGCCGGCCCGGACCACAACCGCCGGGTAGGCGTCGTCGCCGACGACGATCGTCGCGGGTGAGCCTGTAACCGGACAGTTGGCCGCGTCGGCGAAAGTCGGGGCGGTGGCCCGTCGGCCTAGAGGGGGTGCAGCGGTGACGGCAGAGGCCATACGGGACAACGTAGCCCGAGGCGGCGACAAAGCGTGGGACGGTGTGTCGCTGCGTGTAAACACAGAACGCCCCTCCCCCCGCCACGGACCACGTCCGGGCGGGGGCTTCGTCGTATGCGTGCGTTCCGCCCTCTGAGAGACGGGTCAGGACGGCCGATCTCAGGCGGCCAGGGGCGCGGGCAGGGGGCGACCTCCTGAGCGCTCTAAGGGCCGCTCACGGGGCGACCGCCCACGCCTCGTGTTGCGGGTCGACGCCGGCAAGGCGCATGCAGATTTCTTCGCGCTTCAGCTTCGCGCCGGTCGCCGCGTCGTACGCCGAGGCGAACGCCAGCCAGGCCGCGCGGGCTCCGCCCCGGCGCAGTTCGTGAGCGCGGACGTACCGCACGGCCGCGAGCCAAACCGTCTCGACCGTCCAACCGTCGGCGCGGCTGTCCGCGCTTCACGTCGAGCGCGAGGCGCTTCCCGCGACGGCGCTGACCGAGGTGCGCCGGATTGAGACTGGACAGACCTTCGCCGAAGCGTGGGGAGCGCGGGACGTGGACGGACGCCGGGTGTTGCTGGAATGGGCGGGAGCCGTCGTCACGGTTAACCGGGCGTCGGTACCGGGCCGGAAGGTCTTCGAGGAAGGGCGGATCGCACTTGCGCTCGGTGAGTTCGCCGACCCTGAGGCGGCCCGGCTCGCCGAGATCGCGGCCGAGGAATCCAGCTAGGACAGTCGCTATGCTTGTCAGGCGCCCCGCCCCCGCGCGCGAACCGGGAGCGGGGCGCTTCGCATAGGCGTGTAAACGCAAGAAGCCCCCTCACCCGGGCGCGGTCCGGATAAGGGGGCTTCGATGGTTCTTGTCGCCCAGGTGGCGATCAGGAGTTGCCGATCACGGGAATGGGCGATTCCTCGGACACAGCCTCCGGGCTAGATCTCTTCGGTTGCTCTCTGCAAATGAATCGATTCGTTCTGCGCCCGAACCTCATCCATTGATTCGACGGCGGTGGCAAGGCCGCTAAAGGCACGCTCTGGGTTGGCTTGAATCTCGGGGAAACGCTCAAGCGCGCGAATCTCCATCTGGGACAGATTTCGCACGAGGATCACAGATTCGCCGCCACTTTGGTACTTAACCACGAAGATGGAACCGACGCGCATGCATGCGCGAGGGATGTCCTGAAGCGATTCAAGCAATTTCTGCACCGCGTCGGCCTCGGTGTTGTCATACTCCGCTTGCCGGCTATCTACAACGGTTAGCTCAACCGCCCGCTCCAGCTTGACGAGCCGGTCTTTGACTTCACGGGAGGAAAAGACCCGTGACACAGCTGCCCGAGAACGCCGAAAGATGGACCCGCGTCGCACGCTGATGTCTGCCTCGGGACCGTATCCGGCAAGGTGCCGGAGAGCATCAACCCGCTCAAGCGTCCGTGCAATGGCTGCCTCGTCGTCAGTGTCCAGGTACACAACGATCGAAATATCATCCAAAGGTGAGCGCTCGTCGTGGCCCACGGCCGGACCCCGGCTCCCGACGTAGAAGGTCGTCCGTGTCCTCGCCGTCGACACGCGAACCTTGGGGAATCGCAGCGATCTTTCGGTCGAGACGATGTACGGCCGCACCGCATTCCGAACCTGATCGATCAGTGGCACTTGCGCCGACGAGGGTTTCGGTTTGGTGCGACCCCGGTCATCGCCAGCCGAGTCGCGAATTCGCTCCGGCACGGAACTGCCGCGCTTGACAGGCGGACGAGACAGCTTCCGCTTGACATAATTTGCCATCTGGGCGCTTCGCTGTCCGACGATGCGTTGTCCAGCCGCCTTACGCTTACCGCCGCCCTTTCGAGGGCCCGCGCCGGCCGCCGCGCTCTCCTCCGCATGATGGGCATTCTCGGGGTTAGTCACGAAGCCAGGCTACCGGGCCACAGCAAGTCCTTCTGACGCATTGCTATGTATGACTTTGACCTCTATGCCCGTACGCAGGGCGAGATGCTATGCCGCTTCGGTGCGGGGCCAGGGCGGGAGGGGGGCCACCCCCCAGGGTGTTGCACAAAGAGTGACAAGCACGCAGGGTCACAGCGCGCCAGGATGACGCTCAGGCTCGCGCGTTCGCTGCGCTCGCGGGGTGCCTCGGCTGCGGTGGCCGGCGGGCAAGAGCTGCGCCGGGCGTCGACACCGCCGCCGTTGATTCGGGTGGCGCCGGACGGGCGGGGCAGCAGGGCCGATGGACGGGACCAACCGGCGACGGAACCACCGGACGCGGGACAGCCAGTGGCAGGGACGGGCGGTAGCGCTGGCGGGGCCAAGGTCGGCGAGGGGCCCCGGGTTCTCCGAGGCCCCTCCCGTCTGCGTTACCGGGGCGGGAAGCTACGCGGGTGCCGCTCGCGGTAGGCCCGCTGGGTCTCGGGGCTCGCCTTGTCGTACAGGGCCCACCACACCTCACGAGCCTCGGCGACTTCGCCAGGGATCATCACCGCGTCAGGGTGCGGGACGGCGCCGGGATTGCAGCCGCGAAGGGTGCCGATCGCCTCGTGCACCGTGTTCAGCAGTTGCGTCGGCGCGCGGTGCTGACCTTCGGCGGTCCGGTAGTGATGGGTGCGGGACGCGTCCAGCAAGTCGCCGAAGAGGCGGCCCCGCTGATGCTCGCTGACCCGAACGCCCTTGGCTTCCAGCTCGGCGGCGAGCGCCAACGCCCGCCAGTGGGCAGCCTGGTTCAGGATTCCCTCGGCGCGCTGAGCTGCCGTGTAGGCGGCCTGCGTGGCGGCCGTCGCTTCGTCCAGGGCGGGGCCGAAGCGGGCGACTACCTCGGCGGCCCAGCCGGCGGCATAGGTCATCGTCAGGCGGTCCGCTTTCCGTGCGGCGTCACTCGCCTCGCGGCGCCGGGCTTCGACCACGGCGGACCGAATCCGGACCTCGGCTTCTTCGTCGGCCTCACTGATCGCCGGAGGGATCGCCGGCCGCTTTGCGCCACGGGCGGCAGCCTGGCCGGCGTCTCGAATGGCCTTCTCGCGCGCAGCGCGGGACGCCCGCGCCTCAGTGCGGTACTCGTCGACAGCATCGACGGCGGCAACCCACGCGGCACGCGCGGTGTCGTACTCGGCCAGCGCGGCAGCCAGGTCGGCAGGGACCTCGACGCCGGTCGGCGGGGCGATCGGCTCGGCTGGGTCCCGGAAGTCGCCCGGGTCGTGGTAGGTGCCGGTCTGCGGGCGCGGCGGAAGCTGCGCCACGACGTCAGCCGGGTTGAACGCGGGGCCGTCGTAGAAGGCAGCACCCGCGCCAGGGGTAAGCATCGGCTGCGGAAGTCCTGGCGTTGGGGCGGGGGCAGTCGTCGGTTCAGGGGCGGTCACGAATGTCTCCTCGGGTAGGGCTGCGACCCCCGCAGAGACGGTCTCTGCGGGGTGGTCGGGGGCGGTCAGATAGGCCAGGTGGGGCAAGGACGGTCAGGCGGTCTCGGGGCCTGTCCCGGGGGCATACGGCGTGACGCTCAACCGCCAGCGCCAACCGCCCGCGACCTTTGGGACGTAGTCGGCGTGGACGCCGTAGGTGCCGGTCAGGATCGGGGCGGCCAGATGGAGGGTCGGCGCGATGTCCTCAGCGGCGTACGGAAAGCCTGTTCGCTCGCGCAGCAGGCGCGCGACGCGTGACGTGTTGGCGTGCGTTGTTCCAGCGTTGGAACCGGCCACGTACTGAGCAAGGACGCGGGCGACGGTCCCGGGTGCGGGGCGGCGGGGTGGGGCGGGCATGGCGGACCTCTCGACGGGGCGGGGCGGTGGGTCGACTCGTAGCCGGGGCCTACGCGGAAGAGACACACGCGGGCCCCGGCCACGGGGAGACGCGCCCGTGTGACTCCGGGGCGGCTGACCGCGTCGACCGACACCGCCCCTGGGCGGCCGACGCGGGGAATGGAGAGAGGCCCGGTGCCTCACGGGCCGGGCCTCTCCGTCTGTCGTGGGTTCGAGCTACGCAGCGGCGCTCTTGCGCGTGCGATACGCGTTCAGGCTGACGACGGACCCGCCGGACGCGCGAGGAACCGGGCGGGGGGCCACCGCGGATTTACGGGCGCGCTGACGGGCGCCGGCCGTCTTCTCGATCTGCGGGCGCATCTCGGCGTACAGCAGCTCGGCGCAGCGCTGAAGCACAGCGTCGGCAAACGTCTCAGCCTGAATCGCGGTCATGCTGCCCTCAGCCCCTCCCGGTCGGACATGCTCTGCACTCGGTCAATCAGCTCGGCGGCGGTCGCGGGGACCGTGTAAACGCGCGCGTTGCCCGTGCCACGCTGTCGGCCCCCGAGGGCGTCGTCAGCGACGGCGTAGAAGGTGCGCGGGCCGGGGACGGCCGGGACAGCGGGGAAGCCGTCTTCGGCCTCGCACTCGGCCCAGCCGGCGGGGTCGTCGCGGTAGGTCTCGACCCATTCGCCGATGTCGGCGGCGGCCCGGTCGTACAGCGCGGGGGCGGCAACGCGCGTGCCGGGTTCGGTCTCCTCGCGCCAGGTCGCTAACCACACTCGGGACGACTCGGTCTCGGCGCCCCGGCGTCCGGCGCGGGACGCCCGCTGACGTTCGGCGGCGCTGCGCTGCGCGGGTCGCTCGCGGCGCTCGATCCGGGGGCGCCAGCGAGGGGCAGCTACCCGGACGGCGCGGATGGCATCGCAGAGGTAGCCGGCAACTTCGCCGGGGTCGCCGTCGAGGAGGTACTTCTGAAGGTCGGTGTACGGGCGGCCGGCATCGGGGCGGACCGGGAGCACTTCGAGCGCAGCGCGTAACTCATCGGCGAGGACGTCGAACGCCTCGGGGCACGGGTCGCGGGTCTCGCCGGCACGGCGGCGAAGGATTGCGCTGCCGCTGGCGAAGAGGTCGTGACCGGCGGCGAGGGTCGGCGCGGCGAAGACGCGGGCGAGGACGCGGGGTGCGGGTAACTCGACCGTGTACCCGGCGTCGAGCCGACGTCGCCAGGGGGCGTCAGCACGAGACCCGGCGCGGCCTCTGTCGCGGAGGGCTGCCAGGGCGTCAGCGGGATCTAATAAGGGGCCATCGGCTGCGGCCACGGCTACTCCGTTCGTCGGGTACGCCAGGGCGGCGGGTGCCGCGCGGCGGGCTTGGGTCGGCTGTGGTCACAAGATGAGTCGGCCAGGCAGGCGGCGGCTGTTCACGCGGGCCGTTGGCCGGAGGGTGAAGAGCGGGCGGGAGTTACGGAAGGCGTCACAGGTGACGTTCCGACGTCACCCTCTATTACCTCTTCAAGGCGGCGGCGTCGTCGTCTAACAGGACTATGAGAGAGAACCCCAGAACGTCACTCGTGACGCCTTCCGTAACTCTCGGGCCATCCCCGGCGCCCCCTCGGCGGCCGACACGGCGAAGCCCGCCCCGCGTCCAACGCCGTTCGGGCGCAACGAACCCGGGCCGGGCGTCAAAGAACGGGCGTCGCCCAGTGCAGGAAGCGCCGGGCGAGGTCGGCCGGCGGCGTGCCGCTGTCCAACTCGGCGAGCTGTTCGGCGGCCTCGGCCTTCAGCGTCTCCAAATAGACCATGAGGGCCGTCCGGTTCTCGCGGTACTCGCCGAGGAGGCGCAGCTTCGCCGGAGAGCAGGGCCATGCGATCCCGCACGACTGGCAGCGCCAGGTAGGCCGGGACGGTAGGTGCGGCAGGATGCGGCGGGGAGCCATCAGCCGACCCGCGCGGGCGTCCGGGGGAGCGGCCGGCGGACGGCTCGCACGGGCGCGGGCGGGGCGTCGAGCCAGCGGACCCCCTCGCGCCGGACGAACAGCTCGCGCTTCGCGACGGCGCCGCCCTTCCCGTCGAGCTGATAGCCCTCGAACCACGTCCACCCGTCGTACGTGTAGCGCTCCGGGATCTCGCGGATCACGCGCACGCGAAGCGGGGTCACGAACTGCGGCGAAGCCTCGCGGGTCAACCACACGACGTCACCGGCCTTCAGCCGGCGCAGGGCGGACGCGGGAGCGGTCACCAGCGGCCCCCGTTCGCGCGGAAGGCCCCGGCACGGGTCAGGCGCCCGGCGCGGCCGATGGTGTCGACCTCGCGCGTCGGGGCGTTCCAGCGCGGGGCGCGGGCGGTGGCGCGGGCAGGGGCAGGTGCGAATCGGTCAGGGCAGGGAGCCGTCAGGCCACACGAGCAACGGCGCCAGAGCGACCGCCAGGTCCGGCGGTGGCGTGGGGCGAGCGGCACGGGTTTGTGTGTACGGCGCGTGGGCATACCGTCACATTGGCTGACCGTTGACAGGTAGTCAACCCCCTCGGTGACAAGTTGCCTACCCGTGTCGCCGGAAGGTCCGCCCGTGCGAGTTATGGCGCTTTCAGAGGTTGCCCACCACCTGGGCGTCTCGCGCCAGCGCGCCGCGATCCTGGTTGACCGGCCCGACTTCCCCGCACCCATCGACACGCTGACCGTGGGCCGCATCTGGGATGCCGCCGAGGTCCGGGCGTACGCGCAGCGGCGTGGACAGCGGCTCGCGGACGAAGAGCCCGGCTGAGGCGAAAATGCCGACGGACGCACCGCCAGAGGCTGTCGCGGAGCCACTGCGCGTTGGCGGGGTGCCATGTGATGTCGGGCACAAGCTGGTGCCGACTGGGGCTCTCCGTTCAGCCGTATTCATTTCCATTCAGTCCGGAGCTTGCTCAGACAGGGTCGGGTGACGCGTCGGGCGCACCGACCGACTTGACCTCCGACCCGCGACGGTCTGGAATGGATACACCACTGGAAACAGCGTGAGTCGCCTACAGGTTGGGTTCGACTACCGAGCCGGTATCGAAGGCGGCAACTGCTGCTCGTGTGAAGGAGGCCGTCGCCTGTCCCGTCGTGGTCGTCAGCGCCGAAAGGTGCAGGAGGGGCCGAAGGGAGGTGATCAAGTCGAGCAGAGGGAGGAAGCGCCAGAGTAGAAAGATGATCCTGAACCCGCCCTTCGTGCTGAGCAAATGGCAGCGCGGGGCGATGGGCACAGCGATCTCATTGCAAGTGACGTACTGGGCGCTGAAGGTTGCCAGCATTATCAGGGACTTCATGCGGGGTGGACCCGTCTGACCCAACCGGGTTGACGAGCCCACGCCAGCAACCACAAGCCGTCGCCATGAGTTGTCAGAGGCCCTAGGCGACTAAGCCCTTATTCCGGTGTAGCGCGTTGTAGCGCTTAGAGCGCTACAACTCGCTACATCCCGAGTGTAGGTCCCCGCAGGAATGAGTCAACGCAGTGGCGGAGATTTTCGCCCTGCGGTGTAGGCATCGCAGGCCGGGGGTGCTGTCGACTGCCCGGTGCGCGAGAGCTCCCGTCCCCACGCCGGGGGCGGGCGCTTCGCGTTGGGTGACACGCCGCTACAGCGCTAGCGCTGTCGGTCTTCGCGCCATCTGCACGGCGATCGGTCGAAGCCAAGCATCCGCCGAGCGGCTAGATCATCCGCAGCTAGGCCCATCGCCGGACATCTACGGGTAACAATGGGTACGCATCCCATACTCACTGCCAACGTTCCCGTTACAGCACGTGGGCTACAGCGCTAATCGGCCGCAGGACGTAAGCCGGCGGCGTCCGTACCGTCCCCTGACATGACGACCGAAGAGCAGACCAGCAGCACGCCGCGCGACCGGCACGGCGTGACCCTCGAATACCTCCGGACAGTCCCGGGCGTCCTCGGCGGCCTGGCCGGCGTACTCGGCGCGGTGACCGCACTTCTCGCGTTGCTAGTCCGGTGACGGCAGGTTGTCTAGGAAGGACGACCACGCCGCGAAGCCGTCATCATCGGGCCGCAGCACCTCGTACCCGGCCTGCACGGGGCCGTCAGGCGTGAGGCCCATCCGCCGGACCAAGATTGACCCATCCGGCATCCGGCGCGGGATCGGGCCGGGCGGCGGCCATACGGCGTCCATGGGCGCTTCGCGGTAGGGCATGGGGCATCCTTTCGACGGCCGGGGCCGACCGGCGCGTGTCCGGTCGGCCCCGAGGGTGGGTCAGGCGGTCGCCAGTGCCGGCACTGGCGCCGGCCGTCGGCGCCGTGTCGGCACCTTGTCGGCAGGCAGGTACCGGCGGACTGTCCGCTCACTAACGCCCAGCCGCGCGGCGATCTGCGCCGGGGTCGCGTCCGGCGTCTCGGCCAGCACTGCCGACACCCTGTCGGCAGTCTTCGGCGGTGCCGCCACCGGATCGGGCGGGGCGGGCGTACCGCCTGACGTCCTCGGGCGTGTGTCGGGCGTGCTCCGGGCGTCACCGCCCGCCTGCCTGACGCGCTCGGGCGTCGCCCCGGACGGCGGGCGTGCACGCCGGGGCCGATCGGACACGTACCGGTCGGCCCCAGGGCAGCGCGGGCATGCTGCGCCAGGCGTTGCGCTCCGACACGCCCAGGCGGGCGGCGATCTGCGCGGGCGTGGCCTCGGGCGTCTCAGCCAGCACCGCCGTCACGCTCTCGGCGATGCTGGGCGGCACCGCCAGCAACTCGGGCGGTGCCGACAACCGCGACCAGGGGCAGCGCCTCCGAGCGCCGGGCGCCAGGCGGCACGGCGGGCGGAGGCGGGCGGGCGCGGGCGTACTTCGGGCGGGGCTCGGGCGTCCTCGGGCGGCGTATGGGCGGCACGCCCGAGGACGCCCGGCGGGTTAGACCTCGCTCAGGGCCTCGGCCAGGGCCACGACTGGCACGCCGAACGCCTCGGCCATGGCAGGCTCCCAGAGGTCGCCCGACCCCGGCAGGGTCACGACCAGGTCCGCGCACGCAACGGCGGCGAGGTCGTCGTCAGCAGCGGCGAGCAGATCGTCAACGCTCGCCGAGGACGGGACGAAGGTCGCCGAGGTGACGAGGAAGCCGGCGGCGAGCAGGGCAGCGACGGCGGCGGCAAGCGCGGCGGCGCTGCGGGCGGGGGCGGCGACGTAGCAGCGGATAGGGTTGGACATAGCGGAACCTCCGGTGTTCCGTTAGGGCCTCCAGCCGGCGGCGGAATCGCTCGGCCGGGGGCCTGCCTTATTTGGTGGTTGGTACGGGTGGGGTCTCAGGCGCTGGGTCGCGAGGTCGTACCGTCAGCCCAGGTGATCAGCAGTCGCTCGGCGGGCTTGAAACGTACGCCACGGGTACCCGCGCGGGTAGCGGTGACCTTGGCGACGGCGAGGCCGAGGAGATCCGCGCGCTCGCGCTCGGGCAAATCGAAGAACGCGGGTACGCTCTGCGCTAGGTCGAGGAGGGGCGAAATATCTGCCTCGGGATCGGAATACGGGCTAAGGCGTCCTCGGCGGCCTTAACCTTCGCGCGCAGCTCGGGCATGACCTCGGCGGCGTCCTCCTCGGTGAACGCCCCCGAGGCGGCGAGACGGCGCACGCGGGCGAGGTCGGCGCGGGCAGCGTCTAGGGCGTCCTGGGCGGCGTCACGGGCGGCTATGTCGTCTGGGGCGACGCGGGCGACCCACGCATCGGCGACGGCCTCTAGCAACGGGTCACCAGGCTCCAGGGCGGCGAGGCGGCGAAGGAAGGCGAGCGACACGGCGTCGTCGGTCTCGGCGGTGGGGGCGGTGAATCCGGCGCAGCCTCGGCCGTTGCCGTACCGCCCGCAGCGGTAGACCTTCTTACCGGTGGCCCCACTCTGCGCCGTCCGACCGTCGCACTCGGGGCAGCGCAGGACATCGGCCAGCAGCGCAGCCGAGCGCCGGTCGCCACGCCGGACGAACCGCCCGCCCTCAGCGAGGGTCGCCGAGCGGCCGTCGAGGGCGCTCAGGATGCGGGCACGCTCGCCCGGGGTGATGACGCCTTCGCCGACGCTGACGGTCTGCCCGCGCTCATCGCGGAAGGGCTCGGCGACCGTGGCCCATCGGCCTGTGGGCGTGCGTTCGCGGATGCTTTGAAGACCGGCCCAGCCGGGCGAGCGGACCATGTTCGAGACTGTGCCTATGCCCCAGGATTTACCGCGAGGGGACGGGATCTCGTCGTCGTTAAGGCCCTTCACGACCTGCCAGATCGTCCGCCCGGCGAGCAACTCGTCAGCGATGCGCCGGGCGACCGGGTAGCAATCGGGTTTGCGGGCGAGTTGGCCGTCAGCGATGCGCAGACCGAACGGCGGCGGCCCGCCGAGCCAGCGGCCCTCAGCCCGCCGAAATCGCTTCGTCCGGCTGACCCGGCGCGACAGGTTCTCGACCTCCTCGCGGGCGATCTCGGCGCGGATGATCAGTTCCAGCCGGCGGCGTGGGTCGCCCGTGTCGGTGCCGTCCGCGCCGACGATCCGCCGAGAACCGTCGGCGTGCTCGTCCAGCAGTTTGCCGATCTCGACCGCGCCTCGGCGGTCGGCCCGGTCCAATGACCAAGTTAGGAGGGTGCGGAAGAGGTCACCGACTCGGAGCCACTCCAGGGCCTTTTTCCACTCGGGGCGGGCCTTCAACGAGAACCGGGATGCCCCGGTTCCCTCACGCTCGATGAAGACATACACGACGATGAGACCGAGTCGAGCGGCCAGGTCGCGCAGCTCGTTCTCTTGCTCGGCCAGCGACCGACCGTTGCGGGCGTCGCCCTCGGCGTTCCGGTGCGAGCGGCGCAGGTAAAGGGCACAGCAGCGCGAAGGGTCTAGCGGATCAGGGGGGCGGGTCATGCGGCGAGCGTAGGGACGAGGTCGTTAGACCGTCAATGACGTCCAGAAGTCGGCGATCACGATCTTGCCCCGCAGATCGGACAGCTTCAGCTCTCGCCCACCCGTGTTGAGCCACTGCCGGCCCCGCAGTTCGGGGGCACGTACGCGCGGTGTCGTTGCCATGCCCGCCAGCCTGCCACGTCGGGCTCGCGTGAAGTCGGACGGTACGGGAGGTGGCGCTTTTCCGTTCCCGTACCACGGCGCTGCCGGCCGGAGAGACGACGGCGGGGCCACGGTCTCCCGTGGCCCCGCCGTCGTCTCTGTCTGCTACTGGCCCGCCGGCTTGAGGCAGAGCACGCGGTTCGTCCCGCCGCCCTTGAGCTCCACGTGCGGCTGGGTCGGGTCGGCGCACTTGTCCTTGGCGTCCACCTTGGAGACCACGGTGAAGGCACCCGCCTCGCCGCACTCCGCCGCCGCTGCCCCGGCCTCGCCCGACTTCTTGACGCAGCTGCCGACCGCCGGGTCGAACGCCGGGGCCGGGTCGTCGCCGCCGACCTTGCCGAGCAGCATGAGCAGCCCCAGCGGCACCGCCAGGATGAGCACCGCCGCGACGAGCACCGCGGCGAGCACCCGGCCGTTGCGGACCTTGGGCGTGGGGGCCGGCTCGGCCTTCGGCTCCGCGATCGGCTTGAACGAGTCGAAGCGGTTCTGCTCCTGCTCCGGGCCGCCCTGGTCCCAGGGACCGGGCTGCTGCGGGGGCGGCGGGAACGCCGACGGGAACGCGCCGCCCGACGTGGGCGCGGCGGTCGGGGCGGGCCCGTAGCCGGGTGCCGCGCCGGCGGCGTTCGGCGTACCGAAGGGGTCTGCGGGCCGGTCGGCGCTGTCGTGCGGCCGGACCCCGTTCACCGGCCGGTCGCTGGCCGGCGGGTCGACGAAGGACGGTACGCCCGGCGGGAAGGCCGGGGGCGCGGCCGGCGAGGCGGGCGCCATCGGGGCGACCGCGCCGAAGACGGCGGTTCCGCTCGGTGCCCGGTCCCGGTCGTCGAAGCGACCCTCGGGGCCCTGGTCGAACCGGTTGTCCTGACCCTGGTCGAAGCGCGGCTCCTGGTCGAAGCGCGGGTCGGGGCCCTGGTCGAAGCGCGGGTCGGGGCCCTGGTCGAAGCGCGGGTCCGGTCCCTGCTCGAAGCGCGGGTCGGGTCCCTGGCCGAAGCGCGGGTCGGGTCCCTGGCCGAAGCTGGGCGCCGGCGCGTGGTCCGGCCGGTGTCCGCGCGGGTCCTCCTGCTCCGGCTCGTCCGCCGGCTCAGGGCGGGCCGGTCGGCCGTACACCCGGGGCTGCGGCGCGGGCGCACCGCCCGGTCGCAGGGCCTGGTCGGTCGGCGGCAGCACCCGGCTGGCCAGCGGCACCGAGGCGCTCGCCGAGACGCTGCCGGCGGCCGGTTCGGCACCCTCCGGCGACGCTACGGACGCCCGCCCGCCCACCTCCGGCGAGGTGCGCGGCGCGGGGACCACCGGACCGGCGGGCGACTGCGGCTCGTCGTGCCGGGAGCCGGCCTGGACCCAACCCGGCTGCTCCTGCTCGTACGCCGGCAGGCCGCCTTCCCGGCCGGGCTGCTCGGAGGCGAACTGGGCCGGCGGCGCGTAGTCGACGGGCGGGGCGGAGGCCAGGCTGGCGCCGGGCACCCGCTGCTCCTGCGGCGGCAGCGGCACGGCGTTGGCCGGCGAGATGCCGGGCCCCGGTGCGGGCTGGTAGATCGGCGGCTCCTCGGCCCGCTCGGGCTCCCAGCCGTTGCCGGCCCGGCCCTGGGCGGGCTCGCCCGCCTCCGCGCGGCCCCACGCCTCGTCCGCCGACCACGGCTCGACGTCCGGTACGGCCGGGCGCTCGGCGGCGTTGCCGGCCCACTGCGGCGGGTTCTCCGCAGCGGGAGCCCACGGCTTCGGCCCGCCGTCGCCGGGTGCCGGGACGGCGGCGCGACCGGGCGGGGTGGAGGTGGGCTGCGGGGCGCCCCAGCCGTTCGCGTCCTGGTCGTCGGACTGCGAGGGCACGGACGCGGCACCCCGTGCGGAGCGCTCGTCCCGGGCCGGCCACTCGCCGCCCTGGGGCTGGTCGTCCCGGGGCGCTTCGTCGCGGGAGGCGGCCCAGGCGCCACCCGGAGGCTGCTCGCCCTGCTGCTGGTCGCCGGCCCAGCCGCCGGAGCGGTTGGGGTCGTCCTGCTGCTGTCCCGGGTTCCAGCCGTTGGCGGGATCCTGAGGGGACTCGGCGTTCCAGCCGCCGGAGCGGGAGGGGTCGTCCTGGGCGGGCCAGGGCTGGGGGGTGGGTGCGGGTGCGGGCTGCGGGACCCGGGCGGCGCCGCGCGCGGCGGGCTCGGGCTGCGCCCAGGCGGGGGACGCCTGCTCGCCGGATCCCCAGGCGGGCTGCTCGGCCTGCTGCTGGCCGCCGGGCCAGCCGCCGGAGCGGTTGGGGTCGTCCTGCTGCCAGCCGCCGGAGCGGTTGGGGTCGTCCTGCTGCTGGCCGTCGCCCGGGCGGTCGGCGTCGTTCTGCTGCGCGGCCCAGTCGCCCTGCGCGGGCCGGTCGTCGGGGGTGGCGCCGCCGGCCCAGCCGCCGGGTCGGGGCTGCTCGTCCTGCTGCTGCTGCTGGCCGCCGGCCCAGCCGCCGGAGCGGTTGGGGTCGTCCTGGGCGGGCCAGGGCTGGGTGGTGGGTGCGGGCGCGGGCTGCGGGACCCGGGCGGCGCCGCGGGCGGCGGGCTCGGGCTGCGCCCAGGCGGGGGATGCCTGCTCGCCGGATCCCCAGGCGGGCTGCTCCGGGGCGGCGTGCGGCGGCTGCGGGGCGGCGGCAGCCCAGGCCGGACCGGCCTGCTCCTGCGCGCCCGGCCACGGCTGCTGCGGCTGCGGCGACGCGCCGGACGGTCCCCACTGGCCGGACTGGGCCGGGTCGGTCTGCTGCGGCGCCTGGGCGGCCCACGCGGGGGCCGGCTGCTGCTCACCCTGCGCGCCCCAGGCGGGCGGGTTCGGTCGCTCCGACGGGGGCGGGGGTGCCCAGCCCAGATCGGGGGCGCCGGCGCCGTAGCCGTTGTCCTGCTGTGCCGGGCGGTCGCCGTACGGCGCCGGTCCGCCGGCGCCCGGCGACACCTCGTCCGGCTGCTGGCCGGGGTGGTGCGTGCCCTCGGACGTCATGCGTGCGCCTCCTCCATCACCTGTCGGCCGCCACTGCCGATCGGTCTTCTCGGCAGGGTGGCCGGCGTCGCCGGTGTACCGGCCGTGCCGGCTCCCCGCACCGTATCCGGTGACCGCCCGAGGGCGACCGGGGAGCACGATCGTCACTCCCCGTGGCCGGATGGTGTCGAGCGGCTTCTATCGACTCGACTGCTCCGGGTCGGCGGGCGACGACCGAAGCCCACCGTACCGGGCGCTGGGGCGAGGTGGAATCCCGGTGTCAACCGCTGCGAAACGCCGATGACCCGCCCGGGCGGACCGGGCGGGTCATCGATCTGGAGGAGGTGAGAAAGGTTCCGGGCGTCAGCTCATGTGACGCTGGGCGATGGCGAGGATCTCTTCGCGGACCGCGGGCGAGTTGGCGGAGCGCAGCGCGTGCTCGATGGCACGGGCGCGGCGGTTGGCGTCGCGGCGGTTGCGGATTCGCTCGATCATGCTCATGGGTCTCTCCTCCTGGCTATTCGGTTGTCAGCCCCTTGATGTCTTCCATTGAACCCCAAGACGGTCGCAACTTCCATCGATTATTAGGTGAGCTGGGACACGGACCGAATAATCGAAGGTGAAGAGGGCCTGTGACCCACGCAATCCTCTGTCAATGAAAGGCGGCCGGTGTCGGCGTGCGCACGGTCGGTTCCGGGCGTGCGCGCGCCACAAAAGGACACGGCCGGTGTGCCAGGCGTCAACCCGTCGCACACCGGCCGTTCGGCTGGCGTCAGGACCGTCAGGTCCAGGCGAGCAGCGCCGCCTCCGGGTCGGCCAGGAACTCCCCGATGTCGCGCAGGAACTTCGAGCCCAGCTCACCGTCGATGATCCGGTGGTCGAAGGAGAGACCCAGCGTGGTGACCTGACGCGGCCGGACCTTGCCCTTGTGGACCCAGGGCATCTCGCGGACCGCGCCGAAGGCCAGGATCGCCGACTCGCCCGGGGGCAGGATCGGCGTACCGGTGTCCACCCCGAACACGCCGACGTTGGTGATCGTCAACGTGCCGCCGGACATGTCGGCCGGCGACGTCTTCCCGGCCTTGGCCGTCTGCACCAGGCCGGTCATCGCGTCCGCCAGCTCGCGCAGCGAGAGCCGGCCGGCGTCCTTGATGTTCGGCACGATCAGCCCACGCTCGGTGGCCGCCGCGATGCCCAGGTTGACGTAGTCCTTGACGACGATCTCGTCGCCGGCCCAGGTCGAGTTGACCATCGGGTGGCGCTTGACGGCCAGCAGCACCGCCTTGGCCACCAGCAGCAGCGGCGAGACCCGCACGTCGCGCCACTCCCGCCGGTTGCGGAGCCGGTCCAGGGCCTTCATCGCCCGGGTCACGTCGACGGTGAGGAACTCCGTGACGTGCGGCGCGGTGAACGCCGAGCGGGACATGTTCTCGGCGGTGAGCTTGCGTACCCCCTTGACGGGGATGCGCTGCTCGCGGTCCGCGCCGAAGCTCGCGACCGCCGTGGCCGGCGCCGACACCGCGAGCGGCTCGGCCGCCGCCGTGGCCCCGCCAGCCGCCCGCTGCACGTCCTCCCGGGTGATCGAGCCCAGCGGCCCCGACCCGGCAAGCGCGAACAGATCGACGCCGAGATCCTTCGCAAGCTTCCGCACCGGCGGCTTGGCCAGCACGGGCCCGCCCCCGCCGCCCCCGTTGCGTCGATCATGGACCTGTGGTGCCGGAATCGTGGTGAGTGGAGGCGTTTTGTCCCCCACCACAACTGCATGATCGACGGCCCTGGGGGTGGGTGGGGGGGTGAGGGTGTCGGTTCTGCGGGGTCGGCGCTTGGCCGCCGCGGTGCGCGGGCCGTAGCCGACCAGCACGGCGGTACGGCCGCCCGGGGCGGGACCGCCGATCAGGCCCGGCTCGACCGCGCCCTCTGCCGGCGCGACCTCCACCGCGGCCAGCGACGCCGCCGACGGGGTCGGCAGGGCCGCGTCCGGAGCGCCGGTCGTCGACGCCTCGATCGGGCCGGCGCCCGGGTCGGTGTCGATCGCGATGATCGGCGTGCCGACCTCGACCGTGCTTCCCTCCGGGTGGAAGATCGACTGCACCTGGCCCGCCCACTTCGCCGGGATCTCGACGGCCGCCTTGGCCGTCTCCACCTCGACGATCGGCTGGTTCAGCTCGATCACGTCGCCGACCTTGACGAGCCACGCGAGGATCTCGCCCTCGGTCAGGCCCTCGCCCAGGTCGGGCAGGTTGAACTCCTTGATCCGCGACATGCCGCTCACCAGCCGAAGGTGCGGTCGACGGCGTCGAGCACCCGGTCGAGGTCGGGCAGGTACTCCTCCTCCACCCGGGCGGCCGGGTAGGGGGTGTCGAAGCCGGTCACCCGCAGCACCGGGGACTCCAGGGAGTAGAAGCACTCCTCGGTGATCCGGGCGGCGATCTCCGAGCCCAGGCCCAGGTTGCCCGGGGCCTCGTGCACGACCACGCAGCGGCCGGTGCGCTTCACCGACTCGTAGGCGGCGGTCAGGTCCAGCGGGGAGAGCGAGCGCAGGTCGATGACCTCCAGCTCCCGGCCGTCCTCGGCGGCGGCGGTCGCCGCGTCCAGGCAGGTCCGCACCATCGGCCCGTACGCCAGCACCGTGGCGTCCGTGCCGGGCCGGACGACCCGGGACGAGTGCAGCGGGTACGCCCCCGACAGCGGGCCGTCCAGCTCGACCGGGCCCTTCTCCCAGTAGCGCCGCTTCGGCTCCAGGAAGACGATCGGGTCGTCCGAGGCGACGGCCTGCTGGATCATCGTGTACGCGTCCTGCGGGTTGGCGCAGGACACCACCTTCAGGCCGGCGGTGTGGGCGAAGTACGCCTCCGGCGACTCCGAGTGGTGCTCGACCGCGCCGATGCCGCCGCCGAACGGGATCCGGATGACCATCGGGATCCGCACCTTGCCCTGCGAGCGGTAGTGCATCTTCGCCACCTGCGACACGATCTGGTCGTACGCGGGGTAGACGAAGCCGTCGAACTGGATCTCGCAGACCGGCCGGAAGCCGCGGATGGCCAGGCCCACCGCGGTGCCGATGATGCCGGACTCGGCGAGCGGGGTGTCGATCACCCGCTGGTCGCCGAAGTCCTTCTGGAGGCCGTCGGTGATGCGGAAGACGCCGCCGAGCTTGCCGACGTCCTCGCCCATGATGACGACCTTCGGGTCGTTCTCCAGGGCCCTGCGCAGACCGGTGTTGAGGGCCTTGCCGAGGGTGAGCGTCTCCGTGGCCATCAGTGGGCGCTCCCCTCGAACGACTCCATGTACTTCGTGAACTGCGCCCGCTGCTCGTCGAGCTCGGGCGACCCGTTGGGGTAGACGTGGTCGAACATCGTCACCGGCTCGGGGTTGGGCATGGCGAGCACCCGCTCGCGCAGGTGCACCGACTCGGTGCGGGCCTGCTCGTCGACGGCCGCGAAGAAGTCCGCGTCGGCGATCTGCTGCTTCTCCAGGAACGCCTTCATCCGGGCGATCGGGTCCTTCGCCTGCCAGGCCTCGACCTCGCTGGCGATCCGGTAGCGGGTCGGGTCGTCGGAGGTGGTGTGCGCGCCCATCCGGTAGGTGTAGGCCTCGATCAGGCTGGGGCCCTGGCCGAGCCGGGCGTTGTCCAGCGCGTGCCGGGTCACCGCGTACGACGCGAGCACGTCGTTGCCGTCCACCCGCACACCGGGGAAGCCGAAACCGCCGGCCCGCTGGTAGAGCGGCACGCGGGTCTGGCGCTCCAACGGCTCGGAGATGGCGTACTGGTTGTTCTGGCAAAAGAACACCAGCGGGGCGTTGAAGACGCTGGCCCAGACGAACGCCTCGTTGACGTCGCCCTGGCTGGTGGCGCCGTCGCCGAAGTAGGCGATCACCGCCTCGCCGTCCTCGGTGCCGGTCTTGCCGTCCATGTGGACGCCCATGGCGTAGCCGGTCGCGTGCAGGGTCTGCGCCCCGATCACGATCGTGTACATGTTGAACTTGAACTCGTTCGGGTCCCAGCCGCCCTGGTCGACGCCCCGGAACAGACCGAGCGGCATGATCGGGTCGATGCCCCGGCAGTAGAGGACGCCGTGCTCCCGGTAGGTCGGGAAGGCCATGTCCTGCGTACGCAGCGCGCGTCCCGAGCCCACCTGCGCGGCCTCCTGGCCCAGCAGGCTGGCCCACAGGCCCAGCTCGCCCTGGCGCTGCAACGCGGTGGCCTCGGCGTCGAGCTTGCGGACCAGCACGAGGTCGCGGTAGAGCCCGCGGTACTCCTCGTCGGTGAAGTCGACGCGGTACTCGGTCCCGTCCGGGCCGGTCGCGCTCTCGATCCGCTCACCCTCCGGGGTGAGCAGCTGCACCAGCTGCGGGTCGCCGGTCGCACCCTTCTTGGACCGGGGTGCGGCCCGTCGGCCGCGACTGGAGACCCCGGGGTCGCCCTTTGCCATCCGTCTCTCCCTGTCTGTCTGCGTCGGCACCGGGGGGTCACCCGGCCGCGCAACTCGTGCGCCTGTCCGGCTGGTGCCGGACGGGTTCCTGGCGGCCGCGCCTAGCCCCGGTGGGGGTTGCCGCGCGGCGTGAGCCGGATTCTGGCCGAACCCGGATCGGGAGCGCCGGCGCCCAGCCGCGCCTGCCGCGAGGGTGCGCGGAGGTCGTGGCTGCGTTGCCGTCGTGGTCCATATTCGCATCACACGTGAGCGCGCCCACAGTGCGCCTGTCCCGGCCGCTCGCGGTGGCCCGCTTCGTCGCACGGCGCGCCCGGTGTCCGTTGCATCGACGCGCGGCCGATCCGGCGATGGTTCGTCACCGTTCGGCCAGATACGCGTGTCGACACGCTGTACAGGGTTGGCCGACCGACCGCCACTGGTCCAGGCTGATTGGCGCGGGATCGTCCGCGTCGGGGCGGTTTGCCGCTTCCTCGTGTCCGGGCGGTGCCCCGGGCGCTCGGGCCGGTTGCCGTACCGGCCCGTCCACCGACGGAGTCGACGAAAAGGGGTGTGTGGTGTCCGAGCCAGGCCCAGATCCCACCGTTCCCCTCCTCGGCCGGCACCGGGCCGGCGGCTACCGCCGGCTGGTCGGCGCACACCGTGCCCCCGGCTCGGGCGGGCCGTCCCGGGGCTACCTGTTCACGGTGGCACTGCTCGCCGGCACCGCGTCGATGCCCATCCTCGCCGCGATCAACACCGGCTCCGCCACCGTCGGCAGCACGGCCCTGCCGGACGGCAGCACCCCGTTCCTCCCGACGCCCTCGGTCGGCCCCGTGGTGCTCCCGGTGCCGGCGACGGGTCGCCCCCCGGTAGCCCCGTCGACCCCGTCCCCCGCCGTGGCCGACCCGGGCGACTGGCGGACCGTCGTGCCCTTCCCGCGTACGCCGGTCGTCGCGGCGCCCGCCCCGCCGCCGCTCGGCCCGGCGGCGCGTCCGAAGCCCCCGTCCCGGCCCGGCGGCCGACCGGTACCGCCGCCCTCGTCGCCGAAGCCCTCGGCACCCCCGGCCCCGAAGCCTTCCGCGTCCCCGAGCCCGTCCCCGAAGCCCTCGCCGAGCCCCAGCCCGAGCCCGGCACCCACGCCGACCGGCGAGCCGACGTCGGTGGAGCCGACGAGCACCCTCTCGCTACCGCCGCCCGAGCCCACGGCGTCCCCGGCGCCCAGCGCGTCCCCGGCACCCGACGACCCGACCGCCAGCGCGACCGTCGACCCCGACCCGACCACTGGCGATCCCGGTGGGACCGGGCACCGGGACGGCCGGCCGCGGGTACGGTGACGGTCGACGGCAGGTGATCCACGGCGGGGCCCCGGCCCGGTCGGAGCGCCGGGGTACGGACGGGAACGGTTCCGGGCGACGGCCCGGGGCGGACGGACGCAGAGGCGGGGCGCTGAGCGGGACGGGTGGTTCGGACGCGGAACCCCACAGCCGTCCGGCCGCCCCGCCACCACCCGGCCGGACCCTCCGGCTCGCCCGGTTCGTGACCGAGCTGACCGCGCCCGCGGTGCTGGTCTCGGCGCTGACGCTGGCGGTCGGCTGGCACAGCGCCCGAGGCGCGCACGGGCTGGCCTGGGGACTGCTGGCCACGCTCTTCGTCAGCGGGATCCCGTTCGCGTACATCCTCGGCGGGGTGCGTCGCGGCCGGCTGACCGACCATCACGTGGGGATCCGCGAGCAGCGCCGCGTCCCGCTGCTGTTCGGGCTCTGCTCGGTCGCCGCCGGGCTGGCCCTGCTCGCCGTCCTCGGCGCGCCCCGACCGGTGCTGGCCCTGGCCGCCGCCGGGCTGGTCGGCCTGGTGGTCGCCGTGACGGTGAGCCACTGGTGGAAGATGTCGATCCACTCGGCGGTGGCCGCCGGCACGGTGGTCGTGCTGGTGCTCACGTTCGGGGCCGGGTTGCTGGCGACGGCGCCACTGCTCGTGCTGGTCGGTTGGTCCCGGGTCCGCCTGCGCGACCACACCGTGCCCCAGGTGGTCGCGGGCCTGACCCTGGGCGCCCTGGTGGCCGCCCTCTTCTTCGCCCCCCTCCGCTGACCCCCACCCCACCCCACCCCCACCCCACCCCTCCCACCCTCCAGCGCCGCGCGGGCGGACGACGCCCCGGCGCTCACGCGCGCCCCCCCCGCGGCCAAGGCCGTCGATCATGCAGTTGTGGCGCCCCGCAGAAGCCGCGAAACGCTACTTTTCGCCCACCACAACTGCATGATCGACGCGCGCGGGGGAGGGCGGGGAGGGTGGGGGCGGGGGTGGGGGTGGGGGTGGGGGTGGGGGTTAGGCGGGGTCGTCCGTTAGGCGGTGGCGGTTGGCCTCGATCCAGGCGTCGAGGGCGGCCGGGTCGTCGGGGTCGACGCCGTCGGCCATCAGCTGCGCGACGGCGGCGGTGGCGGGGCTGCGGCGTTCGCCCGTGCTGTAGAGGCGGGCGAACTCCGGCACCATCTCCTCGACGGCCGTGTCGATCTGCGTCGCCGCCTGCTCGGGCAGCCCGCGCTTACGGGCGGCGTAGCCGGCCCAGGCGCGCAGCACCCGGGGCAGCAGTGCGGCGTCGTCCATGTCCAGCACCGCGCGCCGGTGCACCCAGTCCAGCAGGAACAGCCCGGCCACGGTGGGGCTCCACCGCAGCGGGTCGGCGTCCGGGAAGCTGGCCGCGTGGTCCAGCAGCAGGCTGAGGCAGAAGTGCAGCGAGGCCAGCTCCGCCCCGTCGATGGTGTCCAGGCCGAACCGGGCCGCCTCGGGCGAGGCGAGGAACCGGCGGACCAGGTCCGTACGCTCGGCGGCGGAGAGCGGTTCGGCGGCGGGCGCGGGGGCCGCCCCGGCCGCCTGGGGCAGCCGTGCCAGCCGGGCGCCGAGCAGGGCGCGGTCGGTGGCGAGCGAGCCCTCCCCGGGCAACTCGGTCAGGCCGTCGGTGATCGCGAGGTGGCGGGTCACCTCGGCGCGCATCCGGGCCGGCTCCTCGTCGCGGAACCAGGTCAGCTCGTCCCCGGCGCACATCTGCCGGACCTGGTCGAGGATGCGGTCGGGCGGCCCGCCGACGAAGACGTCCTTGGTGATGCCGATGTTGTGGTCGAGCAGCGTCACCACGGCGTGCGCCGAACCGCCGGCCGGGTCGTCGTAGGCGAAGGTCGCCAGGTAGGAGGTCTGGTCGCCGTACACGTCGCCGTAGGACCAGCAGCCGGTCAGGTGCACGCGGCCGAGCTGGCCGGCCCAGGCGGGGGTGGCGGTGCCCGGCCGCACCCGGTCGGTGCCCTCGGCGTCGGGCACCAGCGCGGCGAAGACGGAACGGATGGTGGTCGCCGCGGCCGAGCGGCGGCGGGAGGTGGCGGCCAGGAAGCCGGCCACGAAGTCCCGGACGGCGGCGTCACGTTCGGTCTCCGCGACCGAGTAGACGCTGCCGAGCAGGGCCGCGCCGAGCATCTCCGCGTCGAGGGCGTTGTCCAGCTTGGCCACGTCGCGGGCGGCGTGCAGCACCGCGTCGTACGGGGTCTGAGGCGTTCCCATCCACCGACCCTACGCCGCCGCCCGCCCCGGAACGGTACGAGCGACCCGAGCGTCCGGCCCGCGTCGCGCCGCCACGCCGCCGACCTGCGGTTGTCGTGGCACGGGATTTCGCCTCAGCGGCCGGCGGCCTCCCCCAGGGCCGTACGGGCCTCGGCGTAGGAGGCGAGCACCGTCCGCACCGGGGCCAGCACGTGCTCCTCGCCGACCGTCGCCACCGCGTCCGTGAGGCGCCGCTCGGCCCGGCGACGGGCGCGACGGGCCGCCCAGCGGACGATCGGCCTGGTCAGGGCGGCCACCAGCAGCCCGGCGAGCAGGCCGCCGAGGAGCAGCAGGGTGGGCAGCGGCACCTCGCCGACCATCGGGTGCTCCAGCGCCGGCAGGCCCAGCGCGCGCAGCGCGTAGCCGAGCGCCAGCCAGCCCAGCCCGGCCAGCGCGGCCAGGGTCACCAGCCACTGGAGGCCGCCGACGAACCGCCACCAGAGCGGTCGCCGGTCCATGCCCAGGTCCGTGTTGGCCACCGCGCGGTCCAGCGCGTCCGGCAGGTCGGCGAGGCGGGAGCGGGCGGCGGCGGTCACCGCGGCCGGCCAGGCGGCGGGCAGGTCCGCCCCGGTCCGGTCGGCCACCGACCGGATCGCCAGCCCGAGCGCCGCGCGCTGCGCCGCGGTGGGGTCGGGCACCGAGGTCGCGGCGACGAGGCTCTCCGCCGGTTCGTCGCGCCCGGCGGCCGGGCCGGGCAGGTGCAGCCGGCGCAGCGGGTCGGGCCGCAGCCGCCGCCAGCCCCGGACCAGCGGCCAGCCGGTGGTGGCGGCGCCCCGGTGCCGGTACGCCTGCTCGACCGCCTCGGCGACCGCCGGCACCCCGGCGGCGCCGGCGAGCGCCCGGTGCAGCGCGCTGACGGCGGCGTCGTCGGGCCCACCGGCCGGCGAGGCGCCGCCGACCAGCTCCTCGAGCCCGGCCACCACCGCGTCCACGTCGCCCTGGAGCCGCCGCAGCGCGGCCTGCCGCTCGGCCACCGTGCGTTCCAGCGCCTCCCGCAGCCCGACCATGCCCGCCGGGTCGACGGCGGTGGTCGCCAGCAGCGGTACGCCCTCCAGGCCGTCGGAGTCGAGCAGCCGGCGCAGGTCGGCCAGCACCCGGGGCACCTCGGCCGGTGGCAGCCGGTCGGCCTGGTTGAGCACGACCAGGGTGACGTCCCGGTGCCGGTGGAACTCGCGCAGGTAGTTGGTGTGGATGACACGGTCGGCGTACTTCTGCGGGTCGACCACCCACACCACGAGGTCGACCAGGCCGAGCAGCCGGTCCACCTCCAGCCGGTGCGACCGCTGCACCGAGTCGAAGTCGGGCAGGTCGAGCAGGATCAGACCGTGCAGGGCGGACTCGTCGTCGCCGTCCAGCACGCTCTCCCGGACGAACCGGTGCCGGGGCAGCACGCCCACCCAGTCGAGCAGGCGGTTGCCGCCGTCGAGCGGTCCCCACACGCAGGCGTGCGCGACGCCGGTGGTGGGGCGGCGCACCCCGACCGTGGAGAGTTCCATCCGGGCGAGCGCGTTGAACAGGCTGGACTTGCCGCTGCCGGTCGCGCCGGCGAGGGCCACCACGGTGTGGTCGCGGGAGAGCGCCAGCCGGGTGCCGGCCCGCTCGACGAGGGTGTGCGCCGACACGAGCCGCGCGTCCGGCAGGTGGCCGTCGACGACCGTGAGGAACCGGCGTACGGCGTCGAGGCGGGCGACGAGCGCGTCGGCGTCCACCCGCTGGTCTCCGCGGAACGCCTCGCGCATCCGCCCGACGATGTTGGTCATGACCCTCCGTCCCCGGTGCCGGGCGGGCCCGCGACGGCCGCGCCGGAGAGGTCGCTGCGGTTGCGGGCGATCTCGACCCGGTTGGCGGCGCCGCGCAGGGTCTCCGCGGTGTCCGCGGCGGGCCGCGCCTGCGCCGTCCGGTCCAGGTAGCGGGCGGCCTCGTCGTCGAGCAGGGCCCGCACCCGGTCCAGCAGGTCGGCCCGGGCCTTGGCGGCCAGCGTACGCACGGCCTGGTCGCCGAAGATCGCCTGGAGCACGGTCTGCGCGGCGACGGTCGTGCCGGCCCCGGTGGCCACCTCCAGCCCGGTGGGGATGAACGCCGTCGAGGCGAACACCGCGATCATGACGGCGAGCCCGGTGGCGTTCACCGCGTACGCGGCCGTCCGGGCCACGAAGCGGCGGTCGCCGCCCTCGGCGCGGACCAGCTCCAGCACGCCCCGCTGCCACTCCCGGACCAGCCGCTCGGCCCGTTCGGGCAGGTCGGCGGAGGGGTGGGCCAGCTCAGGTTCGAGCAGCGCCGCCCCGGCGGGATGCGCCTTCCACCCGGTGTACGCGTTCTCGGCCGCCTCGGCGGCGACGCCCCGCAGCAGGGTCACCAGCTGGGACTCGATGGCGTCCCGCAGCTCGGACGCGGGCGCGGGTCGGCCGGTGACCGCCGCCACCACCCGGTCACGGAGCCGCCCGATGCGGGCCTCCATGGTGCGGAAGAACTCGCCGGTGCCGACGAACTCCTGCCAGCGGGCCAGCACCTCGCCGCGGAGCAGCCGGCCGTCCTTCAACCCCTGCCCGACGGTCCGGTACGCCCCCCGGTACGCGGCCAGCACCCGCTCGTCGAGCGCGTCGGCGGCGGCGACCTGCTCCTCGGCGGCGTCGGCGAGCCCCTCGACCGCCGGGTGCAGCGCGGCGAGCGCGCCGTCCAGGGTCTGCCGGACCACGGCGGCGCGGGCGTCGGCGTCGGCGGCCAGCCGGGCGAACCAGGCGGCGAGCGGCGCGGTGACCCGCTCGGGCAGCAGGCCCTGCCCGTCGACCAAGGTCTCCGGCAGCACGAAGAGCGGGGCCGCCCCCAGCTCCTGCGTGGCGAGCATCTCCGACAGGTGGGCGGCGATCTCGTCGGCCGCCTCCGGAGGCACCCGGTCCAGCACCATGGCGATGACCGCGCCCCGGGCCCGGGCGCTGCGCAGCAGCTCCCAGGGGACGGCGTCGGCGTAGCGGGCGGCGGTGGTGACGAAGAGCCAGAGGTCGGCGGCGGCCAGGAGCTGACCGGCGAGGGCCCGGTTGGCGTCGACGACCGAGTCGATGTCGGGGGCGTCGAGGAAGGCCAGCCCGGCAGGCAGGGCCGGGGCGGTCACCAGTTGCAGGGTGCGCGGGTCCTCGCTGGGCTCGGTGGTGCGGGTGAGGCCGGGCAGCAGCTCGCCCTGGCGGAACCAGCCCGAGTCGGCCGGGTTGCAGACCAGCACCGGGGATCGGGTGGTCGGGCGGAGCACCCCGGCGGCGCTCACCCGCGCCTGCACCAGGCTGTTGACAAGCGTGGACTTGCCCGCGCCGGTGGACCCGCCGACCACCACGAGCAGCGGCGCGTCGAGCCGGCGCAGCCGGGGCAGCAGGTAGTCGTCGAGCTGGTCGGTGAGGCTCCCGCCGGCGCGCCGGGCAGGCTCGGCGGAGGGCAGCGCGAGCGGAAACCGGGCCGCCCCGATCGCGGCGCGCAGGCCGGCCAGTGTGGCGGGCAGGCTGTCGTCCCCGGTGGTGGCGGGCCGGTCCTTCCCGGCGTCCGTGGGGCCGGTGCGGGCTGCGACGGTGGGCGTGCCGGCCGGGGTGGCGGGATCGCCGTGCGTCGTCACCGCTAAAGCGTGCCCGACCGACGCAAGGGAAGACAACCGATCGGTACGAACCTGGGGTTGCGTCGGGTCGGCTCAACCCCGACTTGACGATTTCGCGGGGCGTGGCACTATTGAGTCAAGTTCACTCAACTTGTGGTGGGGTCGCTGCGGGCGACGCCCGCCGGGCAGCTCGACGGGCGTCGCCCGTCACCTGCCCACAACGTGATGAAGCGAGGAAGCGAAGATGGCACGTGCGGTCGGTATCGACCTCGGCACGACGAACTCCTGCGTCAGCGTTCTGGAGGGCGGTGAGCCCACCGTCATCGCCAACGCTGAGGGCTCGCGGACGACCCCGTCGATCGTCGCGTTCGCCCGCAACGGCGAGGTGCTCGTCGGTGAGGTCGCCAAGCGCCAGGCGGTGACGAACCCGGACCGGACCATCCGCTCGGTCAAGCGGGAGATCGGCACCAACTGGTCCGTCGACATCGACGGCAAGAAGTACACCCCGCAGGAGATCTCGGCCCGCACGCTGATGAAGCTCAAGCGGGACGCCGAGGCGTACCTGGGCGAGCAGATCACCGACGCGGTGATCACCGTCCCGGCCTACTTCAACGACGGCCAGCGCCAGGCCACCAAGGAGGCCGGCGAGATCGCCGGCTTCAACGTGCTGCGGATCGTGAACGAGCCGACCGCGGCGGCCCTGGCGTACGGGCTGGACAAGGGCTCCAAGGAGCAGACCGTCCTGGTCTTCGACCTCGGCGGCGGCACCTTCGACGTGTCGCTGCTCGAGCTGGCCGAGGGCGTCGTCGAGGTCAAGTCGACCAGCGGTGACAACAACCTCGGTGGCGACGACTGGGACCAGCGGATCATCGACCACCTGGTGAAAACCTTCCGCGGCGAGCACGGCATCGACCTGGGCCAGGACAAGATGGCCCTCCAGCGGCTCCGCGAGGCGGCCGAGAAGGCCAAGATCGAGCTGTCCGCCGCCACCACCACCAACATCAACCTGCCGTACATCACGGCCGGCGCGGCGGGCCCGCTGCACCTGGACGTGACCCTCAGCCGGGCCGAGTTCCAGCGGATGACGCAGGACCTGCTGGACCGCTGCAAGGGCCCGTTCGAGCAGGCCGTGAAGGACGCCGGCATCAAGGTCTCCGACGTCGAGCACGTCATCATGGTCGGCGGCTCGACCCGGATGCCGGCCGTGACCGACCTGGTCAAGCAGCTCACCGGCAAGGAGCCCAACAAGGGCGTCAACCCGGACGAGGTCGTCGCCGTCGGCGCCGCCCTCCAGGCCGGCGTGCTCAAGGGCGAGGTCAAGGACGTCCTGCTGCTCGACGTGACCCCGCTGAGCCTGGGCATCGAGACCAAGGGCGGCATCTTCACCAAGCTGATCGAGCGCAACACCACCATCCCGACCAAGCGCTCCGAGGTCTTCACCACGGCGGACGACAACCAGCCGTCGGTGCTGATCCAGGTGTTCCAGGGTGAGCGGGAGATCGCGGCCTACAACAAGAAGCTCGGCACCTTCGAGCTGACCGGCCTCCCGCCGGCGCCGCGTGGCGTGCCGCAGATCGAGGTCACCTTCGACATCGACGCCAACGGCATCGTCAACGTCCACGCCAAGGACCTCGGCACCGGCAAGGAACAGAAGATGACGATCACCGGCGGCTCCTCGCTGCCGAAGGACGACATCGAGCGCATGCGCCGCGACGCCGAGGAGCACGCCGAGGACGACAAGCGTCGCCGCGAGGAGGCCGAGACCCGCAACCTGGCCGAGGCGCTCCAGTGGCAGACCGAGAAGTTCCTGGCCGAGAGCGGCGACAAGCTGCCGGCGGAGTCCCGTGACAAGATCAACGAGGCGCTCGGCGAGCTGCGCGGCGCGCTCGGCGGCCAGGACATCGAGAAGATCAAGTCGGCCCACGAGCGGCTGGCACAGGTCTCCCAGGAGGCCGGCTCGCTGCTCTACGCCCAGCAGGGCGAGCAGCCGGGCGAGGCCGGTCCGGGCGCGGCGGGTGCCGCGGGCGCCGGGGCGACCGGCGGTACGCAGGCCGGTGGGCCCGCCGGCGGCGCGGACGACGTGGTCGACGCGGAGATCGTGGACGAGGACAAGGACAAGAAGTGACGGTTCGTCCCGGACACGGAACCACGGCAGAGGGATGAGGTAGCCCCATGACGGAGAAGCCACGAGCCGCCGACCCGGGTGCGACCGGGTCGACGCCGGGTGGCTCCGCGCCCGCCGAGCAGGCCGGCGACGGGCCGCGGGTCGTCATCCGTGACAACCGCAAGATCAGCGAGACGTCCGAGCCGGCTGCCGCCGACGCCGGCTCGGACGCCCCGGCCGAGGGGCTGGTCGAGGAGTCCGAGGTCGTCGTCGACGAGATCGAGGTCGAGGCGACCGAGGTGAGCGGCCCGCCGGTGGTGGACGCTCCGGCCCAGCCGGTCGACGGCGGCCCGAGCGCGCTCGGCGCCGAACTCGAGGCGCTGCGCAAGGACCTCGACGAGCGGACCCGGGACCTCCAGCGGGTGACGGCGGAGTACGCCAACTACCGCAAGCGGGTGGACCGGGACAAGGGTCTGGTCACCGAGCAGGCGACCGGCGCGGTGCTCGCCGCGCTGCTGCCGATCCTCGACGACCTGGACCGGGCCCGCGAGCACGGCGACCTGGTCGGGCCGTTCGGCAGCGTGGCCGACCAGCTCGTCGCGGCGCTCGGCAAGTTCGGGCTCACCCCGTTCGGCGAGCAGGGCGACCCGTTCGACCCGACCCGGCACGAGGCGGTCGCCCACCAGACCTCGGCCGACGTCACCGAGCCCACCTGCGTACAGGTGATGCGTCGGGGCTACCAGGTCGGTGAGCGGCTGTTGCGGCCCGCGATGGTCGCGGTCGCCGACCCGGAGTAGTGCGGAACGACGACCGGACCGTCCCGCCCGCCCGCAGAGGGCCGGCGGGACGGTCGGTCCCCAGCTAGGGAAGGGGGTGGACCGGTGAGTTCCAAGGACTGGATCGAGAAGGACTTCTACGCCGTGCTGGGCGTGGACAAGGCCGCCACCGCCGACGACGTCAAGAAGGCGTACCGGAAACTGGCCCGGGATTCGCACCCGGACCACAACCCCGGCGACCCGAAGGCCGAGGAGCGTTTCAAGGCCGCCTCCGAGGCGTACGCCGTCCTCGGCGACGACGCCAAGCGGCGCGAGTACGACGAGCTGCGGTCGCTGTTCGGCTCGGGGGCGTTCCGGCGCGGGGCCCGTGGCGCCGGCCAGCCCGGCGGCGTGCCGTTCGACGTCTCCGACCTGTTCGGAGGCGCCGCGGGCGGGGGCGGTGACCGCCGCTTCGGCGGGGCCGGCTTCCAGGACCTGTTCAGCTCGATCTTCTCGGGCGGTGCCGGCGGTCCCGCCGGCGGGGCGGCGGCCCGTGGCCCGGCCCGGGGGCGGGACGTCGAGGCCGAGGTGGCCCTCGACTTCGAGGACGCCGTACGCGGGGTGACGCTCCCGCTGACGCTGCGCGCCCCCGGGGTGTGCGACACCTGCCACGGCAACGGGGCCAAGCCCGGCACCCAGCCGCGCACCTGCCCGGTGTGCCACGGGGCCGGGGTGACCAACCGCAACCAGGGGTCGTTCAGCTTCTCCGAGCCGTGCCGCAACTGCCAGGGCGTGGGCACCGTCGTGGACGAGAAGTGCCCCGAGTGCCAGGGCACCGGCGGGGTCACCAAGACCCGCACGCTGAACGTCCGCTTCCCGGCCGGCGTGGCGGACGGCCAGAAGATCCGGCTGACCGGGCGGGGCGAGCCCGGCGCGCGAGGTGGCCCGGCGGGCGACCTCTTCGTACACGTGAAGGTGCGGCCGGACGAACTGTTCGGTCGTACCGGCGACGACCTCACGCTGACGGTGCCGGTCACGTTCGCGGAGGCCGTGCTCGGCACGGACCTGCGGGTGCCCACCCTCGACGGCACGGTGACCCTGCGGGTGCCACCGGGCACGCCGAGCGGCCGGATCCTGCGGGCGCGGGGCAAGGGGGTGGTCCGCCGTGACGGTCAGGCGGGCGACCTGCTGGTGACCCTGGACGTGGTGGTACCCGCGAAGGTGTCCGACGAGGCGCGGGCGGCGTTGGAGGACTTCGCCGCGCAGACCCCGCCGGCCGCCCGGGAACATCTCGAGGCGCGGGTACGTCGATTCAGTTGACCCGGTGTTCAGTCGGCTCGGTGGAGTGCACGCGGAGGTGAGCGGGATGTCGGACGAGTTCGTCGGCTCGGGTGACCCTGCCTACGAGGCCAAGGTGCTGATGATCTCGGTGGCGGCGCGGATGGCGGGGATGCACCCGCAGACCCTGCGCCAGTACGACCGGTTGGGCCTGGTCCAGCCGGGACGTGCCGCCGGCGGCGGGCGCCGCTACAGCGTCCGCGACGTGGTGCTGCTGCGCGAGGTGCAGCGGCTCAGCCAGGACGACGGGATCAACCTGGCCGGGGTCAAGCGGATCATCGGGCTGGAGCGGCTGCTGGAGCAGGCGCAGCAGCGGGTGGCCCGGCTGGAGGCGGAGCTGGACGCCGCGTACCGGCGGATCGCCGAACTGGAGGCGCTGGCCCGCTTCCCCGGCAGCGACCTCGTGCCGACCAACCGCACCTCCACCGCGCTGGTGGTCTGGCGTCCCCGCCGGGGCCCCGAGCGCTGACGACACCTCCCGCGCCCGGCCGCTCTCCCACGGCCGGGCGCGGTCGTCTTTCCGCTCCCACTCGGCTGCCCTGGGCGGGTCGTTCTCTGCTGCGAGCGGCGGCCCTCGCGTGGGTTGGGTTGCGATCGTCGTTTGCGGCGGCCCTCGCGCGGCCCAGGTGCGGGCGTCCTTCCGTCCGTGCTCGACTGCCCGGCGGTGGGCGTGGTCTCCACTGCCGGTCCCGCCGGTCCGCCGCACCCGAACGCGGCACCCTTCCGGCCCCGGCCCCGGGTGCGCCGCCGTCGGTCGCTGCCGCTGCCGCTGCCGCTGCCACTCGCGTCGCTGGCGGGGCAGACCTTTCTGGCGCGTCGCGTCCGCCGTGTCGCCGAACACCGCCCCGCCTGAGCCACGGGTGGAACGCCATGGGTGTCTCCGCCCCTGGATGACACCCGTGGTGTTCCACTCGTCGCGGTCGTCGGTTCGCCAGCGGGGGAGGCACCGGATCCGTTAATCTGCGAATCAGGTCCAACCCGCTTAATCCGGACTCCAATGGCAGGGGGAGCCATGACGGAAGCCGCGCGGAAGGTTGCCCAGCAGGCGGAGGAACGGCTCGACGAGGTGGCGAAGAGCATCCGGGAGAGATTCGACCGGGTCACCGAGGGCCGCTTCACCGACAAGGTCAAGAACGGCGCGTTCGCCGACCGGGCCGACCACGGCACCGAGCAGGGACGCGACGAGGCGAGACGCCGCGAAAGGGGCGGATCGGAGCACTGACGTTCCGCCGACGTGCGGGCCGGGACCCACGGGGGGTCCCGGCCCGTTCGTCATTGGGGTGCGGGCCGGGACGCTCGTGGGCTCCGTGCGGGGGTCCTGGCCCGTTCGTCGTCGGGGGTGCGGGCCGGGACGCTCGTGGATCCCGTGCGGGGCCCCGGCCCGTTCGTCGTCGGGGGTGCGGGCCGGGACGCTCGTGGGCTCCGTGCGGGGGCCCCGGCCCGTTCGTCGTCAGAGAGTGCCTGCGTTGCTCAGGCGATGCGGCGGTTCTCCCGGACCAGGCCGCCCTCGCACCAGTCCCGGTAGACGAAGAGTTCCGGGCGGGCCAGCAGAACCCGGCTGTTGTACGCCCAGGTGCGCATGAGGTCGTCGCCGTCGCGCTCGGCCTGCTCCACGAGCTTGCGGAAGCGCCGCTTCGGGTGGGCGCGGAAGTTCGTCCGGATGCCGTCGGCGGCGTAGATGTAGAGGCAGTGCAGCGCGAACCGGCGTGCCGGGCAGGCCGGGTCCATCGCCAGGCCGAAGAGCACCGCCACCAGCCGGTCGCCGGAGACCAGCAGGTCCCAGTCCGGCGGCATCGAGGTCAGCGGTACGGAGTCCGGCTGGTAGGCCCACGCCCGCAACTCGGCGGGGGTCGGGTCGACGGGGTTGGCGAAGCCGTGGAACGTCGACTCCTGCACGCTCACCGGCCAACCTTCCGCTCTGAGCCCGCGCGGACGTCGGTCACCCGCGAGCTCTGGCTGCTGGGGCGAAACGGTAACCCGGAGCGCTGATCGGCGGTAGACCCCGCGCGGAGCAATTCGACATCCGTTGGCTGAGGGCCGACCCGACCGTACGGTCGGGTCGGCCCTCGGCCAACGTCGATCACTCCGCCACGGGTGCCGGCTGGGCCCGTTGCGCGGCGCCGCGCTGCCGCAGCCAGCGCTTGAACCACGCGAAGTCGGGCAGCCGCGCCAGCATCGGCCCGGTCACCACGGTGATCAGCACGTACGCCGTCGCGAGCGCCGCCAGTTTCGGCTCGACGCTGCCGGCTGCCACCGCGAGGCCCGCGATGACGATGGAGAACTCGCCCCGTGGCACGAGGGCCAGACCGGCGCGCCATCGACCGGGTTCGGCGATGCCGACGCGGCGGGCGGCCAGGTAGCCGGTGAGGGTCTTCGTCGCCATGGTGACGATGGCCAGCGCGAGCGCGGGCAGCAGCACCGGCGGGATGTCCCGGGGATCGGTGACCAGGCCGAAGAAGACGAAGAAGACCGCCGCGAAGAGGTCCCGCAGCGGCGTGAGCAACTCCGTGGCGTTGTGCGCCACCGGCCCGGAGAGCGCGATGCCGACCAGGAACGCCCCGACCGCCGCCGACACCTGGAGCTTCGCCGCGATGCCGGCCACCAGCAGGGTCATCCCGAGTACGCCGAGCAGCAGCGCCTCCGGGTCCTTCGCCGACATGGCGGTGGAGATGAGGTTGCCGTACCGGATGGCGACCACCAGCACCAGGAGCACGGTGCCGACCGCGACGCCGAGCGCGATGCCGCCGCCGAGCAGGCCGGTGCCCGCCAGCACGGCCGTCAGCAGGGGCAGGTAGAGCGCCATGGCCAGGTCCTCGATCACCAGGACCGAGAGGATCACCGGCGTCTCCCGGTTACCGAGGCGACCGAGGTCGGCGAGCACCTTGGCGATGACACCCGACGACGAGACCCAGGTGATGCCTGCGAGCACCAGGGCGGCGATCCAGTCCCAGCCGAGCAGCAGTGCGAACGCCGCCCCGGGCAGCGCGTTGAGCAGCCCGTCGATCAGCCCGGCGGGGGCGGCCGAGCGCAGGTTGCCGACCAGCTCGTTGGCCGAGTATTCCAGGCCCAGCATCACCAGCAGCAGGATCACGCCGATCTCGGCGCCGACCGCGAAGAACTCCTCGCTGGCGTTGAGCGGGAGCAGGCCGCCGTGCCCGAAGGCGAGCCCCGCGAGCAGGTAGAGGGGGATGGGCGAGAGGCCGATCCGGCGGCTCAGCCGGCCCAGCAGGCCGAGCAGGAAGAGCAGCGCGCCGACTTCGATGAGCAGTGTTGTCGTGTGGTGCATCCGCGCCTCAGCCGTCCGGGTCGCTGTCGGCGAGGATGGCTGTCACGCCGTCGAGGCCCTTGCGGGTCCCGACGACGACCACCACGTCACCGGCCGCGAAGCGGAAGGACGGGTCCGGCGAGGCGATCACCTCGCCGTGGCGCAGCACCGCGACGATCGAGGCGCTCGTACGGGAGCGTGCCTGCGTGTCGCCGAGCTTCCGGTTGACGTACTTCGACCCGGCCGGAATGGCGATCTGCTCGGTGAGCAGCCCGGCGGCCTGGTCGCGCAGCCCGGAGAGCTGGCCCAGCATCAGGGACGCCCCGAGGATGTCGGCGAGCGCCTCCGCCTCGTCGTCGGTCAGCGGAATGTCGTGCTGACATGAGTCGGGATCGTCCGGGTCGTACAGGACGAGGTCACGGCGGCCATTGCGGTGGGAGACGACGCCGAGGCGGCGGCCGGATTCCGTCAGCAGATCGTGACGGACCCCGATGCCAGGCAGGGCGGTCTGTTCGACACGTACGCGCACGCGGTCAGGCTACTCCCCGCCGTCACCTGCGGATCCGCTCAGGACGTGGCCTGTCGCTGAGTGATCTGTCAGTGCTTCTCCGCCACGCACGCGGACGGCTCGGCTCGCCGAAGGCCGGACCCGCGGCCGCGGAGTTCGGCCCTCGCGCGGACCCGTGTGAGTCAGCTCACGTGGCCAAGGTTGAGCGGAATAGGCTCAACTCTGGTTGTGTCCTTTCCAGTGGACACGCCGATCCCGGGGGAGCCCATGAACACGGAACGTCTCACCACCAAGAGCCGCGAGGCCATCACCGGTGCCGTCGCGCTGGCGAACCAGCGCGGCCACGCCACCGTGGAGCCCTGGCACCTGCTGCTGTCACTGCTGGACACCGACGGCTCGACCGCCGCCGGCCTGCTGCGCGCCGTCGGGGCCGACCCCGGCGAGCTGCGCCGGGCGGCCCAGCGCTCGGTCGACGCCCTGCCCGCCGCGCGGGGCTCCAGCATCGCCGAGCCGACCCTGGCCCGGGAGTTCGTCAACGCCATCGGGGCCGCCGAGCAGATCGCCCGGCCGCTCGGCGACGAGTACACCTCCACCGAGCACCTGCTCGCCGGCCTGGCCCGGGTGGGCGGCGCGGTGTCGAACGCGCTCAAGTCGGCCGGTGCCACCGAGGAGACGCTGGTCGCCGCCTTCCCGTCCGTACGCGGCGGGGACCGGCGGGTCACCAGCGCCGACCCCGAGCAGACCTACCAGGCCCTGGCCAAGTACGGGGTGGACCTGACCGCCAGCGCCCGCGACGGCAAGATCGACCCGGTCATCGGCCGGGACTCGGAGATCCGCCGGGTGATCCAGGTGCTGTCGCGGCGTACCAAGAACAACCCGGTGCTCATCGGCGAGCCGGGCGTCGGCAAGACCGCCATCGTGGAGGGCCTGGCCCAGCGGATCGTCGCCGGCGACGTGCCCGAGTCGCTGCGGAACAAGAAGCTCGTCTCGCTCGACCTCGGCGCGATGGTCGCCGGCGCGCAGTACCGCGGCCAGTTCGAGGAGCGGCTGAAGTCCGTCCTGGAGGAGATCAAGAACTCCGACGGGCAGGTCATCACCTTCCTCGACGAGTTGCACACCGTCGTCGGCGCCGGCAAGGGTGAGGGCTCGATGGACGCCGGCAACATGCTCAAGCCGATGCTGGCCCGCGGTGAGCTGCGGATGGTCGGCGCGACCACGCTTGACGAGTACCGCGAGCACATCGAGAAGGACCCGGCCCTGGAGCGGCGCTTCCAGCCGGTGCTGGTCGGCGAGCCGACGATCGAGGACACCATCGGCATCCTGCGTGGGCTCAAGGAGCGCTACGAGGTGCACCACGGCGTACGGATCACCGACGCCGCCCTGGTCGCCGCCGCCGCCCTGTCGGACCGCTACATCACCGACCGGTTCCTGCCGGACAAGGCGATCGACCTGGTCGACGAGTCCGCGTCCCGGCTCCGGATGGAGATCGACTCCCGGCCCGTCGAGGTGGACGAGATCGAGCGGGCGGTGCGCCGGCTGGAGATCGAGGAGATGGCGCTGGCCAAGGAGCCGGACGCCGCCTCCGCCGAGCGGCTGGAGCGGCTGCGCAAGGAGCTGGCCGACAAGCGCGAGCAGCTCACCGTCCTGTCGGAGCGCTGGCAGCTGGAGAAGAGCCACATCACCAAGCTCTCCACGGCCAAGGAGGAGCTGGAGCGGCTCGGCGGCGAGGCCGAGCGGGCCGAGCGCGACGGCGAGCTGGAGCGGGCCGCCGAGCTGCGCTACGGCCGGATTCCCGCCCTCAAGGCCGAGCTGGAGCAGGCCGAGGAGGAACTGGCCCGGCTCCAGGCCGAGGGCGCGATGCTCAAGGAGGAGGTCGGCGCGGACGACATCGCCGCCGTGGTCGCCTCCTGGACCGGCATCCCCGCCGGCCGGCTGCTGGAGGGCGAGACCGCCAAGCTGCTGCGGATGGAGGAGTCGCTCGGCACCCGCGTGATCGGTCAGGCCGAGGCGGTCGGCTCGGTCTCCGACGCGGTCCGCCGCGCCCGGGCCGGCGTCGCCGACCCGGACCGCCCGACCGGCAGCTTCCTCTTCCTCGGCCCGACCGGCGTCGGCAAGACCGAGCTGGCCAAGGCGCTCGCCGAGTTCCTCTTCGACGACGAGCGGGCCATGGTCCGCATCGACATGAGCGAGTACGGCGAGAAGCACTCCGTCGCCCGGCTGGTCGGCGCCCCGCCCGGCTACGTCGGCTACGAGGAGGGCGGCCAGCTCACCGAGGCGGTGCGCCGTCGGCCGTACTCGGTGATCCTGCTGGACGAGGTCGAGAAGGCCCACCCGGACGTCTTCGACATCCTGCTCCAGGTCCTCGACGACGGCCGGCTCACCGACGGGCAGGGCCGTACGGTGGACTTCCGCAACGCGATCCTGATCCTCACCTCCAACCTGGGCTCGTCGGTGATCGGCGACCTCACGCTGGCCGAGGAGCAGCGCCGGGAGGGCGTCCTGGCGGTGGTCCGCTCCCACTTCAAGCCGGAGTTCCTCAACCGCCTCGACGACATCGTGGTCTTCGCCGCGCTGCTCGGGGACGACCTGCGGGCGATCGTCGACATTCAGCTCGACCGGATGCGCAAGCGTCTCGCCGACCGACGCCTCGGCCTGGAGATCACCGAGCCGGCCCGGGTCTGGCTCGCCGAGCACGGGTACGACCCGATCTACGGCGCCCGCCCGCTGCGCCGCCTGGTCCAGACGGCCATCGGCGACCAACTCGCCAAGGCACTCCTGTCGGGCCACATCCGCGACGGCGACACCGTCAGGGTCGACCTGGCGGACACCAAGGAATCCCTGACGGTAACCCCCGCCTGACCCCACCCACCCCACCCACCCCAAGTCGATCATGAGGTTGACGGCGATTTCGATCTCCGTCACTGCCGTCAACCTCATGATCGACGGAGTCGAGCGGGGCGCGGCGGGGAAGGAGTGGGTCATGGTGGGATTCGGTAGGAAGCGCGACCGGGAAGTGGCGGCGGCGCTGGACGAGCTGCGGCAGGCCGAGACGGTGGCGTTCGGTGGGGTGGGGATCGCCGGGACGCTGCTGCCGGTGACCGAGGCGTACCGGCGGGTCGAGGCCGCGCTGGGCGACGGCTCCGAGGACCTGCGTGGACAGCTCGACCGGCTGCTCGCCGAGGGCACCCCGGCCGCGCGCGTCTACGCCGCCACGCTGCTGGAGCGCGTCGACCCGACCGCCGGGCGCGCCGCCTGGACGGCGTTGCGCGACGACCCGGCCGAGTTCGGCACCTTCACGGGCTGCGTCATGGGCCGCACCACCCTGCGCGAGTACGCCACGGACCGCCCCGACGGGCCGTAGAGCCTCCCGGAGCGGGCCCGGCGGAGGGCGGACGCCGGGCACGTGGCGTAACCGGCCTCTCACTCCCCGACCAGGCAGTTTCCCCAGGTGCGCGGGGTTGTTACCGTCTGCGCCGACGTACCTGGGGAGGTGGTCGGGTTGAGCGGAACGCTCGCGTACGTGCTGGCGGCGGTCGGCTGTCTGGTCGGAGTGGCGGGCCTGGTGGTGGCTGCGGTCGCCTGGAACCGGACGCGTTCCCGCCCGCAACAACGGGCCAAGGGGCCGGGTGACCCGCTGCGGGACCGGGACGCCGACGCGCTGCGCGGTGACCCGCGCCGGCTGAAGCCCGGCGACATCGTCGAGATCCGGGGCGTGTCGTACGCGGTGCGCGGCTCGATCCGCCTGGTCGAGGGCGGCTGGAGCTGGGCCGAGCACCTGCTCGACGACGCCGGCGGCGTGCGGCGCTGGCTCTCCGTCGAGGAGGACCCGGAGCTGGAACTGGTGCTCTGGGGAGCCGAGCAGGGCGCCACCGTGACCCCCGGCGCCCCGACCATCGACTTCGCCGGCCGCCGTTACAACTGGAACGAGTCCGGCCAGGCCCGCTTCACCGCCGTCGGCAACACCGGGCTCGACCCGACCGGCACGATGCGGTACCACGACTACCAGGCGCCGGGCGGCGCCCGGCTCTCCTTCGAGGCGTACGGCGAGGCGGGCTGGGAGGTGGCGCTCGGTGAGCTGCTGCACCGCGGCGACGTGATGATCTATCCGCAGTCCGAGGTGGGCTGATGCTCGTCACCCTCGACGCCCCGTACGTCGACACCAGCGCCGCCGACCTCAGCCTGGCGCTCGACGACGTCGAGCGGCCCGCGCTGCACGTGCGCGACCTCGACCTGCCCGACGGCGTCCGGCTGCGGCTGCGGCTGCTCGGCGCCTCGCACCAGGTGGTCCTGCACGCGCCCGGCGCCGCGCTGACCGAGACGGTCGCCTGCCTGCCCGGCCGCCCGCCCGAGCTGCCCGCTGCGGTACGGGACGAGGCGAGCGGCTACCACTTCACGGCGACCGTGCTGCGCCCCGCCGGCGCAGGGCTGAGCGAGCAGGTCGCCGCCCTCCGCGCCGACCTGGCCGACGACCCGTACGCGCTGGTGGGCGTGTTCCCCGGCGACGCGGACGCGGTGACCGCGCTGGCGGTCCGCCCCGACCCGCCGGCCGGCACCCTCGCCTGGCGCACCTGGCACGCGTATCCCCAGACCAACGAGCTGGTCCTGACCGAGACGGTGGTGGCACTGCGATGACGTACCGACGCTGGTTCGTGGTGGGGGTGGCGTTCGCCGTCATCGGCGCCCTGGTCGCCGCCTTCGCCATCTTCTACGGCAGCTTCTCCCCGCGCGGCTACGTCGAGGACAAGTACAAGCGGGCGGCGAGCCGGGACATCGGCCGCAACGCCGTCGCCTACACCTCGCCCCGGTCGCCGAGCCAGGTGGCGAAGGAGGTCACCGACGCGTGGCAGCCGGCCGACCAGTACGTCGACGGCAGCGGCGTCTACCTGCGCTACGACGACGACTCGGTGGTGATCCTGCCGATCGCCGCCGGCTCGGTGATCCTGCTGGAGCGCATGAGCACCGCCTACCCCCGCTACCACTCCACGGTCGGCTCCCACTGGGGCTGGGGCCGTGGCAGCACCGTCCGGGGCGGCGGCCCCGGCAGCGGCAAGTGACGCACCGACACCCCTCACCCTGGAGCCTCCTGTGCAGACCCTCGTCACCGATCTGCTGGTCACCCTCGCCTACGGGGCGGTCGGCGTCCTGCTGATGGGCATCGGCTACGTCCTGGTGGACCTCGCCACCCCCGGCAAGCTCAACCAGCTGATCTGGACCGAGCGCAACCGCAACGCGGCGCTGCTGCTCGCCTCGAACCTGGCCGGCGTCGGCATCATCGTGGTCGCCGCGATCGCCGCCAGCGACGACGACTTCGCGCTCGGCATCGTCGGCGCGTCCGCGTACGGGATCCTCGGCCTGGTGATCATGGCGGCGGCCTTCGTGCTGCTCGACGTCGCCACGCCGGGCAAGCTCGGCGAGATCCTGGTCGACCAGCAGCCGCACCCGGCGGTCTGGGTCTCCGCCGTCGTGCACCTCGCCACCGGTGCGATCATCGCCGCCGCCATCAGCTGATGACCGGAACGAAGACCAGCGGCCGGCGGAACGCCGCGGGCGCGAACGAGGCCAAGGGCACCTGGATCGTCTGGGTGATCGTCGGGGTGATTGTCCTGGCCTGCGTGGGCTTCAGCGTGGGCGACAACGGCGACGGGAACGACGTGCTGCCGCCGACCTCGCAGGAACGCGGCGACACCGTGCCGATCCTGCAACGCTCCAGCGTCAGCCAGGGCATCTGCTACGGCTGGGTGCTCGAGGACTACTACGGATACAAGGAACTGAGCGTCGGGTCGAACCTCGGCGACGGGGTGGCGGTCGAGGAGAACCCGGCCTGCCCGCGCTGGGTGCAGGTGGTCGCCCGGGTCGCGTACACCTCGGAGAGCAGCGAGAGCAACGACTTCGCCCGCATCACCGTGGAGACCTCCAGCGACGTCTCCACCACCGCCCGCTACCGGATGCAGAGCGGGTTGGAACGGCTCGGGCTGACCGAGGACGCCTTCGTCGACGAGCCCGGCTGGGCGGTTACCCGGGCCGCCGTCTCGCTGCCGTTGCTCGCCGCCGAGGCGGGCCTGGTGGAGCCGGCTGCGACCCCGGCGGCCGCGACGGTCGACGCGCCACCGCTGCCGGACGCCGGTAGCGACCTCTGGCGGGACCGCTGGGGCTACCTGCTCGCCGTCGCCGGCCTGCTGCTGTTCACCGCGCTGCTGTTCGCCGTCGGCTTCTGGCAGCGCGGCCGGCAGCGCCGCGAGGAGGCCCAGCGGCAGGCACAGGCGGGGGCCGGGATGCGGGACTTCAGGGTCGCCCGGCAGGCCGCCGCGCGCGACCCCAGGCGTACGCCGGAGGGCCGGTGACCGTCGACGCGCCGGCACCGCCCGCGCGGTGGCGGCTGTCCCGCGCGGCGGTGCTCGTCGCGGTCTTCGTCTGTGCCGCCTGCGGCCTGGTCTACGAGCTGGCCCTGGTGGCCCTGGGCAGCTACCTGATCGGGGACACGGTCGGTCAGGCGTCGATCGTGCTCGGCGTGATGGTGTTCGCGATGGGTGTGGGCGCGCTCGCCGCCAAGCCCCTGCAGCCCCGGTCCGCCCCCGCGTTCGCTGCGATCGAGCTGGCCCTGGCCCTGCTCGGTGGCCTCTCCGTGCTCGGCCTCTACGCGGCCTTCGCGTGGCTGGACCTCTATGGCCCGGCGCTGGTCGCCACCGCCTTCGTGCTCGGCCTGCTGATCGGCGCGGAGATCCCGCTGCTGATGGTGCTGCTGCAACGCATCCGGGAGCAGGCGGCCGGCAGCGCGGTGGCGGACCTGTTCGCCGCCGACTACGTCGGCGCGCTGCTCGGCGGGCTGGCCTTCCCGTTCCTGCTGCTGCCGGTCTTCGGCCTGCTCAAGGGCGCGCTGGTGGTCGGCGCGGTGAACGCCGTCGCGGGGCTCGCCCTCGTCTGCACGGTCTTCCGGCGGGAGCTGAGCCGCCGGTCGCGCGTCGCGCTCGGCGCCGGCAGCGTCGTGGTCTTCCTCAGCCTCGGGTACGCGTGGGTGACCGCGCACGACTTCGAGCTGACCGCCCGCCAGCAGCTCTACCGGGATCCGGTGGTGCACTCCGAGCGCAGCCGCTACCAGGAGATCGTGCTGACCCGCTCGGTCGCCGAGACCGGCCGCTCCGGCACCGACCTGCGGCTCTTCCTCAACGGCGACCTCCAGTTCAGCTCCGTCGACGAGTACCGCTACCACGAGGCGCTGGTGCATCCGGTGCTGAACGGCCCGCGCGGCGAGGTGCTGGTGCTGGGCGCCGGTGACGGTCTCGCCGTACGCGAGCTGCTGCGCTATCCGGACGTCCGGCGGATCACGGTGGTGGACCTGGACCCGGCGGTGGTGGCGCTGGCCCGCAGCGAGCCGCAGCTGCGCCGGCTCAACGGCGGGGCGCTCGACGACCCCCGGGTGCGGGTGGTGCACGCCGACGCGTTCGCCTGGCTGCGTACCGCCCCCGACCGGTTCGACGCGGTGGTGGCGGACCTGCCCGACCCCGACGAGACGGCCACCGCCAAGCTCTACACGGTCGAGTTCTACGCGCTGGTGCGGGCGGTGCTCGCCGAGGGCGGGCGGCTGGTGGTGCAGTCCGGCTCGCCGTACTTCGCGCCCCGGTCGTACTGGTCGATCGAGGCGTCGCTGCGCGAGGCGGGCTTCGCCACCACGCCGTACCACGTGGACGTGCCGTCCTTCGGCGACTGGGGTTTCCTGCTGGCGGCCCCCGGCCCGACCGCGCCCACCCTGGCCCTGCCGCCGGACGCGCCCGCGCTGCGCTTCCTCGACGCGGCGACGCTCTCCGCCGCCGGGTCCTTCCCCGCCGACCGGAGCCGGGTGGACGTGCCGGCCTCCACCCTGCTCCAGCCCCACGTGCTGGAGTACGCCCGCGCGGAGTGGCGCGGCTACTGAGGCGTCGCCCTCCCGTCGCCCGTCGTACGGCGGGTCGATGCCCGTCTGACGTGCCGGACTGGCCCGACCTGGATACGGTGTGACCGCGATCTAGGGAAGGAGAATCATGGTCGATTCCCACAACACGCCGGCCCGCACCCGGCCGGGTGTGGTGACCATATCCACGTATCTGCTGTGGCTGTTCGCGCTCACCCAGCTGATCGGCCTCATCATCACGCTCTCCACCGTCGGCACCATCTCGGAGGTGCTCGACGAGGCGTACCGGGGCACCGACGCCAACGGCACGCAGAACCTGGCCGACATCACCACGATGATCACCATCGGTGGCGCTGTCTTCGTGCTCCTGCTCGCGGTCGTGCTGGCCGTGCTCGGTGTGTTCAACAACCGGGGCAGCAACGGCTCGCGGATCACCACCTGGGTGATCGGCGGCATCATGGTCTGCTGCACGGGCGGCGGACTGGTCAGCGGAGTGGGCGGCGGCATGGGCACCGGTCAGACGACCGGCGACGCGCCGAGCCCGGAGGAGATCCAGCGCCGCCTCGACGAGGCGCTGCCCGGCTGGTTCACCCCGGTCACCACGCTGCTCAGCGTGCTCGGGCTGCTCGCGCTGCTCGCCGCGCTGATCCTGCTGGCGCTGCCGAAGGCCAACGAGTTCTTCCGCAAGCCGAAGCAGGGCTGGGAGCCGCCGGTCCCGGGTGCGGCCTACCCGCAGTCCGGTGGCCAGCCCGGCTACCCGCAGTCCGGCCAGCCCGGCTACCCGCCCACGCCGGGGTACCCGCCGACGCCCGGCCAGCCGCAGGCGTCCGACCAGCCGGGCTACCCGCCGGCCCCGGGCGACCAGCCGCCGTCCACCCCGTACGGCGGGGACCAGCCGGGGCCGAACCCGGGTGGTGAGCAGCCCGGCTCGGACCGTCCCGGACCGACCCCGCCGCCGGTGAGTTGACCGGTCGATAACAGCGACGCCGACGGTCCCTCCGAGTAGGTTGCAACCCGACGCCTACCGGAGGGACTCGTCGTGTCGCACCCCGATCGGGCACCGGCCCGCCGCCCGGCCGTCGTCACGGCGGCCGTGGCGCTGCTGGCGCTGATGGCGGTCGCCGCCCTCGCGTACGCCGCCGCCGGTGTGGCGACCCGGGGCGGCACCGTCGACCGGTTCCGCGCCGCCGCGGCGGACACCTCGGCACTCCCGGACCAGGTCGACGGGACGGCCACCCTGCTGGGCGTGTCCACCGTGCTGACGGCGGTGGTGAGCCTGCTCGCGGGGCTGCTCCTCGCCGGTCTCGCCCTCGGCCTGCGGGCCGGCCGGGACGGCGCCCGCACCGCGACCTGGGTGGTCTCGGGGCTGGGGCTGGTCGCCGGGTGCTGCGGGCTCGCGCTGCTGGTCGGGCAGCGCGCCACTCCGCTCGGGTCGGGCGAGGACGAGCGGCCGACGGCGGAACTCCTCGGCCTCCTCGCCGACGCCTACCCGTCCTGGTGGATTCCGCTGGGCGCAGGACTTTCCGTCGGCCAGGTGCTCGGTTACCTTGTGGTAGCCGTGCTGCTGGCACTGCCGGCGGCGGGCGCCTGGTTCCGCCCGCGGCCCGCGCCGTCCGCCCCGCACCACCCTCCGGCGTCGCCCGCGCCGCCACCCGTCCAGCCCCCGCACCAGCCGCCCGGGGCGCCGCCCGCGCCCCCGTACCCGCCGAGTGAGGACCGCCCGTGACGCTCGACCAGCCGGCCAGCGACCGGCAGGCCCTGATCACCGGAGCGACCGCCGGCATCGGTGCCGCCTTCGCCCGCCGGCTGGCCGCCGACGGTTGGCACCTGGTGCTGGTGGCCCGGGACGCGGACCGGCTGGCGGCGACGGCCGCCGAGCTGACCGGGCGGCACGGCCGGGAGGTCGAGACGATCCCGGCCGACCTGTCCACCGACGACGGTTGCGCGACGGTGGAGCGGCGGCTGGTCGAGGGCCCGCCTATCGAGTTGCTTGTCAACAACGCCGGGATCAGCCTGAACACCCCGTTCCTGCGCTCGTCCGTCGAGGACGAGGCGCGGCTGCTGCGGCTCAACGTGCACGCCGTGCTGCGGCTGACCCTCGCGGCCCTGCGTCCGATGACCGAACGGCGGCGTGGGGCAGTGATAAATGTCTCTTCGGTGGCGGGGTTCGGCGTGGTCATGCCGGGGTCGACATACTCCGCCAGCAAGGCGTGGGTCACCAACTTCAGCGAGTCCGTCGGCCAGTCCGCCCGGCCCTTCGGCGTGCGCGTGATGGCGCTCTGCCCCGGCTACACGCGTACGGAGTTCCACGAGCGCGCCGGCATCAACATGTCCAAGACGCCGGAGTGGATGTGGCTGCGGGCCGACGACGTGGTCGACGAAGCCCTGCGTGACCTGCGGAAAGGCAAGCTGGTCAGCGTTCCCGCGTGGAAGTACAAGCTCGCCGTGGTGGGGCTGCGGCACGCGCCCCGGCGGCTGCTGGAGGCGGTGTCCCGGGACACCCGCGGCCGGATCGGCCGCGACGGCGGCTGAGCGGCGGGTCGGGGGCGACTCGCCCCGTCGACCTCCGTCGATCGTCCGATATGTCCGGCTGAACGGTCGCTCAGCGTAGCCGGCCATCGCCACCCGCCGGTCGTCCCCAGGGCTGATCCCGGTGGACCCCGCACACGACTCCCAGACTTGAGCAGTACCCTCTATCGGCATGGGGGACCACGACGACCTGCGTAAATTCATCACTGACCTGGCGGTGGTCCACGGCCGGGTGGTGCTCTCCTCGGGCCGCGAGGCCGACTGGTACGTCGATCTACGTCGCGTCACGCTCCATCACCAGGCCGCTCCGTTGGTGGGGCGCGTGATGCGTGACCTGACGGCCGACTGGGAGTACGACGCGGTGGGCGGGCTGACCCTTGGCGCCGACCCGGTGGCGCTGTCGATGGTGCACGCCGCGTCCGGGACCGACCGTCCGGTGGACGCGTTCGTGGTCCGCAAGGCGGGTAAGACGCACGGTCTCCAGCGTCGGATCGAAGGGCCGGACGTGGCCGGCCGGCGGGTGTTGGCGGTGGAGGACACTTCCACTACCGGGGGAAGTGTGTTGACGGCGGTCGAGGCCCTTCGCGAGGTCGGGGCCGAGATCGTGGGTGTGGCGGTTATTGTTGATCGAGGCGCCGGCGACGCGGTGCGAGCCGCCGGATTGCCGTATCGAGCGGCCTATACGTTGGCTGACCTCGGCCTTGTGGCGTAAAAGTCTGCCGATTCGGATCCGCCGATATGCAGGCGGATCGATGCTGCTGGTGGAAGGATGGAATACGTGGGAACTGCGTTGGCCGAAATGACTATGCCTCAGATCTCGCCGCTTGCCGGCGAGCCGATCGAACGTGCCGATGCCGAGCGTCTGGCGGGGGTCCTCAAGGCCCTCGCCGACCCTGCTCGACTTCGGCTGCTCAGCCTGATCCAGTCGGCGCCCGAGGGCGAGGCGTGCGTGTGCGACCTGACCGCACCCCTCGGCCTCTCGCAGCCGACGGTCAGTCACCACCTGCGTATCCTCACCGAGGCCGGCTTGCTGGAGCGGGAGAAGCGCGGTGTCTGGGCGTACTACCGGCTGGTGCCGACGGCGATCGCCACGATCGCCGATCTGCTGACCCCGCCGCGTAAGCGCGCCACCAAGAAGGCGCGCTGACCTTCACCGTTCGTCCGGTGCCATCCCCCACCGGGGGCGGCACCGGACGGCCGGTCGGTCAGTGCTTGCCGTAGTGCTCGCGGGTCTCCCGGATCGCCTCCTCGGCGGCGGCGCGTTCCTGCGCGGTGGTACCACGCTTGGCGGCCATCCGCGCCCGCAGCAGCTCGACGGCGATCGGGACCACCGAGATCAACACGATGGCGATCAGGATCATCTCGATGTTCGCCTTGACGAACGGGATCTGGCCGAGGAAGTAGCCGAGCACCGTCACGCCCGTGCCCCAGAGCACGCCGCCGATCACGTTGTAGATCACGAACGTGCGGTAGTTCATCCGGCTGACCCCGGCCACGATCGGCGTGAACGTCCGCACGATCGGCACGAAGCGGGCCAGCACGATGGAGCGCGCGCCGTACTTCTCGAAGAAGTCGTGCGCCTTCAGCACGTTCTCCTGCTTGAACAGCTTCGAGTTCGGCCGGCGGAACAGCGCCGGGCCGACCTTGCGGCCGAACGCGTACCCGACCTGGTCGCCGGCGATCGCCGCGATGGTGATGAGCAGGCAGACCAGCCACAGCGGGTAGGTGATGTACTTCCCGTCCGCGGTGAGCAGCCCCGCGGTGAACAGCAGCGAGTCTCCCGGCAGGAAGAACCCGATCAGCAGGCCGGACTCGGCGAAGACGATCACCAGGATGCCGATCAGCCCGAACGTCGAGATCAACACCTCTGGATCGAGCCAGCTCGGCCCCAGGGCCAGGGTGGTGGTGGGCGTCGGCACGAGGCGACCTCCGATGTATGCCGGTCGGTGACGGAACGTCCGTAGTCTAGGTGGCTGCCGGCCTGCCTGGTGCTCGACGTCACAGCGCGCGAGGCGGTGCCACCCCGGCCGGGCAGGCACATCCGGCACCGGGCCCCCCGCCCCGCCGCGCCGCCTCAGCGGGGTGCGACGACGAGCGTCTGCACGGCGCCACCCACGGTGCCGTCGGCGTCGGCCAGCCGGCTCGCCGCCACCCCCGAACCGTGCGGCCCGATCGTGGTGGCCGAGTCGAGCAGGAGCCACTCGCCGCGCGGCGGCCGGTGCAGGGTCACCGTCAGGTCGATGTTCACGAACAGCCACCGGGCCAGGTCCAGGCGGGCACTCACCCCGCTGCCCGAGTCCGCCACCAGCAGCGCCAGCTCCGCGGGGCCGACGGGCTCGCCGGGCAGCAGCGGGATCCGGGGCCGCGCCCACACCCGGGCCGGGCCCGGCTCGACGAACGCGCCGGAGACGAAGCGCCACTGCATGGCCGACAGGTAGCCGGCGGAGTGCGCGGCGGCCCAGTGCTCCGGCTCGGTGCCCGCGTCCGGCCCCGGCACCGGCGGCCCGTCGTCGACCGTCGCGGGCGTCGGCTCGGCCGGGGCCAGGACGCGCCAGCCCCGGGCGTGCAGCACCTCCTGCCCGCCGGCCTCCGCGATCCCCTCCACAAGCGTGATCCGGCGGCCGGCCCGGACCGTACGGACCCGCAGCGTCAGCTCCGCCACCGGCACCGGGCGCAGGATGTCCACCGACACGCGGGTGAGGAGCTGGCCGTCGACCGGGTCGTGACCGGCGAGCGCCCGGGCGAGCAGGGCCGACGGCGGGCCGGCGTGCTGGGCGGCCGGATCCCACGGGCCGGCGGTCGCCGGCGTCGACCCGAACCGACCACCGCCGGCCGGCTCGTAGAACGCCTCGTACGTCATGGCCGGCGACCATACCCGCGGCAACCGACAGCCGGCGCCCGGCGGTACGGGTGACGGCCGCCGTCGACCGCCGTCACCCGTCGCGCCTCGTCACAGCCGGGGGTCGACCGGCTCGGACTCGCAGGCCAGGATCGCGAACACCAGCTCGTGCCGGCGCCACAGCGGAGCACCGGCGACCAGCGCGTCCAGCGCCGCCAGCCCCAGCCCGTGCTCGCGCAGCGCCAGCCCCCGCTTGCGCCCCAGCGACCGGCGGCGCAGCGCGGCCAACTGCTCCGGCTCGTCGTAGCCCGGACCGTAGATGATCCGCAGGTACTCCCGGCCCCGGCACTTGATGCCCGGCTGGAGCAGCGAGCCCCGTTCGGTGCGGGCGGCCGGGCCGGCGTACGGCTTCACCACCATGCCCTCGCCGCCGGCCGCCGTCAGCGCCAGCCACCACTCGGTGGCCGCCGCCTCGGCGGCCGGATCGGCCAGGTCGACGACCTGGCGGCGCGTCGGTGTGAAGAACTCCGGGTCGGCGGCGCAGAGCCGGTCGGCCAGCCCGAGGTGCCAGCCGTGGTCCCGGTCGGCGTAGCTGGCCTTCGCGCCGGCCAGCACCGCGAACGGGGCCAGGGTCACCCCGCGCAGCCCGTCGGTCGGCCCCACGTACGCCCGGTAGGCGTCCGAGTAGGCCAGGATCTCGTCGCGGCGACGGGCCATCCGGTCACGCAGCTCCGCCACGGGCAGCCCCCGCCCGGCTGCGGCCTCCAGCGCGGCCAGCGCCGCCGGCAGGGCGGCCCGGCCGGCGGCGCCGACCCCGGCGTACTGCTCGCGGATCAGGCCGCCCGCCTTCGCCGACCAGGGCAGCAGCTCGCAGTCGAGCAGCAGCCAGTCGGTGCCCAGCTCGTCCCAGAGCCCCGCCCCACCGACCGCCGCGCGCACCCGGTCGAGCAGCTCGGTGTCGAGCGGCGCGCCGAAGAACGGGCGGCCGGTGCGGGTGTGCACCACCCCGCCACCCGGGCCGAAGGGCCCGCCGTCGGGCTCCCGGCAGACCAGCACCACGGCCCGCGAGCCCATGTGCTTCTCCTCGCAGACCACCCGGTCCACGCCCGCCGCGCGGTAGTCGGCGAACGCCTGCGCCGGGTGCTCCAGGAAGCCGCCCGCCGTCGCCGTCGAGCACGGCGCCATCGTCGGCGGCAGCCAGGCCAGCCAGCGCGGGTCGACCGCGAAGCGGCTCATCACCTCCAGCGCGGCGGCCGCGTTCTCCGCCGGCACGGTCAGCGACCCGTACGGGTGCTCGACGTGCCGCCGGCCGGTCACGTCGGTCAGCTCCAGCACCTGGTCGGGTCGGGCCGGCGCGGCGGCCAGCGGGCGGACCGGGGCGTACCACTCCCGCTCCGCCGGCACCGAGACCAGCTCCTTCTCCGGGTAGCGCAGCGCGGTGAGCCGGCCGCCGAAGACGCAGCCGGTGTCGACGCAGATGGTGTTGTTCACCCACTCCGGCACGGCGGCCGGGGTGTGCCCGTAGACCACCATCGCCGAACCCCGGTACTCCCGCGCCCACGGGTAGCGCACCGGCATCCCGTACTCGTCGGTCTCGCCCGTGGTCTCGCCGTACAGCGCGAAGGAGCGCACCCGGCCCGACGCGCGGCCCTGGTATGCCTCCTTCAGCCCGGCGTGCGCGACCACCAGCCGGCCGCCGTCGAGCACGAAGTGGCTGGTCAGGCCGTCGATGAAGCCCGCGACCTCGGCCACGAAGGCGTCCGGCTCGGCCGCCAGCTGCTCCATCGTCTCGGCCAGCCCGTGGGTGAGCCGCACCTCGCGGCCGCGCAGCCGGCGCAGCAGCTTCTGCTCGTGGTTGCCGGGCACGCAGATCGCGTGCCCGGCGGCGACCATGCCCATCACCAGGCGGAGCACGCCGGGGGAGTCCGGGCCGCGGTCCACCAGGTCACCGACGAAGACGGCGGTACGCCCCGACGGGTGCGTCGCGTCCACCGGCCGGCCCCGCTCGTCGCGGCGCAGCTCCCAGCCGAGCCGGACGAGCAGCGTCTCCAGCTCGGCGCGGCAGCCGTGCACGTCCCCGACGATGTCGAACGGCCCGGTCAGCTCGCGCCGGTCGTTGAACAGCTTCTCGTAGCGGATCTCGGCGGCGTCGATCTCCTCGACGCCGTGCAGCACGTGCACCTTGCGGAAGCCCTCCCGGGCCAACAGCTTGTACGAGCGGCGCAGGTCGCGCTGCATCCGGGCGAGCACGTGCCGGTTGAAGGTGCGGTCGGCGCGGCCCTCGGTGCGTTCCCACGCCAGCGCCTCGGGCACGTCGAGCACGATGGCCACCGGCAGCACGTCGTGCTCGCGGGCCACCCGCACCAGGCCCCCCCGGGCGTGCGGCTGGAGGTTGGTCGCGTCGACCACCGTGAGCCGGCCCCGGCGCAGCCGGGTGGCGGCGACGTGGTGCAGCGCGTCGAAGGCGTCGGCGGAGGCGGACTGGTCGTTCTCGTCGTCGGCGACCATCGCCCGGAACGTGTCCGAGGAGAGCACCTGGCTGGGCGCGAAGTGCCGGCGCGCGAATGTGGACTTGCCGGAGCCGGAGACGCCGACGAGTGCGACCAGGGCCAGCTCGGGGATGTCGAGGGTGGTCACGGGTTCTCCTTCCGGGTCAGCACGACGAGCTGGGTGGGGGCGCCGACCTCGGGATCGTCGTCGCCGACCCCGCTGATCGCGGCGGTGTAGCCGTACGTGGTGGACACCCGGTCGACCCAGGCGGCGAACTCCGCGCGGGTCCACTCGAAGCGGTGGTCGGCGTGCCGGAACCGCCCGGCGGGCAGCCCCTCGTAGCGGACGTTGTACTCGGCGTTCGGCGTGGTCACCACGACCGTCGCCGGGTTGGCGTGACCGAACACGGCGTCCTCCAGCGCCGGCAGCCGGGGCGGGTCCACGTGCTCGATCACCTCCATCAGCACCGCCGCGTCGTACCCGCGCAGCCGGTCGTCCCGGTAGGTCAGCGCCGACTGCCAGAGCCGGATGCGGTCCCGCTGCCGCTCGGGCAGCCGGTCCAGCCGCAGCCGCCGGGCGGCCAGGGCCAGCGCGTGCGTGGACACGTCGGTGCCCACGATCTCGGTGAACCGGCGGTCGCCGACCAGCGCGGCGAGCAGGGCACCGCCGCCGCAGCCGAGATCCAGCACCCGGCTCGCACCCGCGCCGGCCAGCGCGCCGAGCACCGCCTCCCGCCGGCGCGCGGCCAGTGACGCCCGGCGGGCCGAGACCTGCCCGCCCTCCCCGGTCGCCCCGTCCGCGGTCGTGCCGTCCCCGGTCGCCTCGTCCCCGGGCGTCTCGTCGACGGCCGGCTCGTCGGTCGGGCGTCGCTCGGCCAGGCGGGCCAGGGCCAGCCCGGCCAGCGCCCGCCGGTGCGCCAGGTAGCGGCGGGTGATCATGTCGCGCTCCGGGTGGTCGGCCAGCCAGCCCTCGCCGGCCCGCAGCAGCTTGTCGACCTCGTCCGGGGCGACCCAGTAGTGCTTGGCGTCGTCCAGCACCGGCAGCAGGACGTAGAGGTGGTTGAGCGCGTCGGCGACGCGCAGCGTGCCGGTCAGCGTCAGGTCGACGTACCGGCTGTCGCCCCACTCCGGGTGCCGCTCGTCGAGCGGGATCGGGGCGGCGGTCACCGCCCAGCCGAGCGGGCCGAACATCCGGACCGCCACGTCCGCGCCACCCCGGCAGCGCAGTACCGGCACCCGCACCTCCAGCGGGATCGGCGTACGGGCCAACTCGGGGCGCTCGCGGGACTCGCCGCGCAGGGCCGAGCGGTACACCTTGGACAGCGCGGAGGAGAGCAGGCTGGACGCCGCGTAGGGCCGGTCGTTGACGTACCGCCCGAGGGTGAAGCTGTCCGGGGTCGGCGCCTGCTGCCGGCCGCGGCCCCGCGCGCCGGCCAGCCGCAGCGGGTCGACGTCGAGCAGCAGGGCGGCGGTGCAACGCTGCTCGTTTGCCTCCGGGTAGAACACGTGCGCGGTGCCGACCGGCACGTCGAAGGCGTGCGCGCGGTCGGGGTGCTTGATCAGCAGGTGTCCGAGGTCGGTGGCCGGGCGGTGCGTGGTGGTCAGGGTGAGCAGCACGCGCCCAATGGTGTCAGGCTCGTCGATCTTGCGTCGTCCCGTTTTTGGTTGCTCGTCGGTCGGGGGTCCGCGGGTGGTGGGGTTTCCGGGGGAGCCCCGCCCGCTCCGGGCGGTCAGGCTCGATCCCTGCGCGGGCGGGGCTCCCCCGGAAACCCGTCGTGGTTCCGGTTCGTCCGGCCGCTCGGGCGGGGGCGCGTGCCGTCGGGGGTGGGTGTCTGCGGGCGGGGGTGCGTGCCGTCGGGGGTGGGGGTCTGTGGGCGGGGGCGCGTGCCGTCGGGGTGGCGTCTGGGGGCGTGGCGTCGGGGTGGGGAGCTGGGGTGGGGTGTGCGCGGGCGGTCGGGGTGGGTGGCTGGGGGTGGGGTGGGGTGGAAATGGTGGTGCCCCGCCGGCCAGGGGTCGGCGGGGCACCGGGGGTGCGGGTGGGTCAGGCGACGAAGCGGGTCTTGCGGCGCTTGGTCACCACGTAGCCGCCGACGCCGGCGACGAGCAGCAGCCCGCCGATGCCGGCGATCAGGCCGGTGGACTCACCGGTGATCGGCAGGGTGCCGCCGTCACCGTCACCGCCTCCGCTGCCGCCGCCGTCGCCGTCGCCGGACGCGTTCACCAGGAGCTTGGCGGTGTCGTTGGCCGGCTTCAGGTCCTTGGAGAAGCCGCCGTCGCACTGGCACGGAATGTTGATGTCGACGGTGCCCGTCGCGTTGGCGACGACCTTGTCGATCCGGAGCCCGAACTCGAAGGTCTGCTCGTCGCCGGCCTTCAGGAACGGCTGGGCGTAGCAGAAGTAGGTGCGTCCGCCCGGCTCGCCCGGCTCGCCCCGGTCCTCGCCCTTCACGGGCATGCAGTCCCCGGGCGCGTCGACCACGGTGGTGCCCTCGGGAATTGCGACCTCCATGTAGGTCACGGAGGACCCGCCGCGCATGTAGTCGAGGGTGGCGGGGCCGTTGTTGCGGAACCCGACGGTCGCGGTGACCTGCACGCCGGCGTTCCCCTTCACCGAGTCGCCGATGGCGCCGAGGTCGGTGCCGTTCGTGCCGGTGGCGGTGACCTCCAGGCTCGACCAGTTGTTCTCCGGGTTGATGTCGACCTGGGACGAGCGGGCCCGGACGTTCGGGGCCGAAAGGCTCAGGGCCGCACCGTCGCCGGGCTCACCGACCGAGTAGCCGTTGTCGGTGAGGTACTTGCTGAAGTCCTCGAACTCGGCGACGGTCATCCAGTTGTAGTAGCCGTAGTCCCTGCCGGGGGCGTAGGTGTCCGCGCCCAGTTGGTACGCCAGCGAACCCGAGTGGACGGCCCCCGGGGCCACGTCGGCCGAGAAGCGGCAGGTGCGGAGGTAGTCGCCCTCGTAGGTGCAGTTGCTGTGCCGCTTGTGGGCACGGATGGCGTGGTCGTTGTCGAAGACGGCGACCGCGCCCTTCGCGGTGGTCTGACCGGCGTTGCCGAGCACGATCGGCGCGGTGAACCGGCTGCCCGGCGCCGCCGAGACCTCCGTCTCCGTGCCGCCGGCCAGGTCGACGCCCTCACCGATCCGGATCTGCGACGTGTGGCTCGTCGGCGCCAGGCCGTCGGCGCTCACCGTGACCTTGACCTTGCCGGCGTCACCGTCCTTCGCCTCCGCCGTGGGCACGACGGCCACGTTGAAGTAGCCGGAGGCCCAGTCGTACAGGTCGCGCTCGAAGGGATCCGTGCACACCAGGACGCCCGTCTCCGGCGACGTGCACTCGGACTCGAACTCCGACTTGATCTGCACCTTGTCCGCGAAGTCGCGGTAGTCGAACCGGGCCGTCAGGCCGAACACGGTGACGGGCTCGGAGGCGAACATGAGGGGCGATTCGTACTTGCCCTCGGATCCCGCCGCGACGGTCAGGTCGCTGAAGTAGACGCCGAGCTCGACGTCGGTGTCCTCGGCGACGGCGGGGGAGGCGGAGGCGGCGACGAGCGCGCCTGCGACGCCCAGCCCGGCCAGCCAGCGCCGAGTGGAGTGCTTGAGCATGTGGGGGGTTCCTCCCGTGGGAATGCCAGGAGTGGCCAGCGGATCTTAAGGACTCCTTAAGATCCGCCGCTGCCCGGTCGGCCTCCGGCGGTCAAACATCGACCGAACGGCTGACCAGGATCGCCGCAACGTTCCGCGATCCGCAGGCACCCGCGCTCGGGACGCCCCTCCTGTCGCGCTCCGCTGACGCGCGGACCGGACGCCACCGGGGTCGTCCGGCGGCGTCCGGCCCGCGTACGGCTCAGCGGTAGTCGTCCTCGTCGGCGGCGACCACCCGCGCCTGCTCCATCGCATCCCAGTCGTCGACCTCCAGGCCACGGTGCGGCTCGGTGTCGGCGTCGCCGGGGTCGATCGCGGCGGCCTGCTCGACCGCGTCGGCCGGCTCCGCCTCCATGTCGCGTTCCTCGGGGCTGAGGTGGTCGCTGGGTGCGAAGTCCTCTTCGGGCTGACCCATATCAGTCCCTCCCGGGATCTCAGCGGACAGTTCCCCACACACCGTACGGGTTGCGCCCGCCCGCCGCTCGGAAGCCGAGTCGACCGAATCGACCCACCGGCCGTCGCCCCCGGTGCCAGGATGGAACGGTGGGCTTCCTGATCCGGTCGGCGGCCACCGCCGTCGCGCGGCCGCGTCCCGGGGTGCCGTCGTGCTGGCCGTGGCGACCTGGCTGATCGGCGTCTTCCGTGCCCGACAGGTGGGAGGGGCGGCGGGGCGGTGGCCAGGGACCGGGCGCGTACCGGGTCGGTTGTGCCGGCACCGGTCTTCTACGGGATACTGCCGACGGTGGACAGCGCGGTCCGGCGCACCCAGGGACAACAGCGGCCGGTGACGGCCGAGAGCGGTAAGTAAGGAGCGTTCGACATGCCCATCGCTTCCCCCGAGACCTACGCGGAGATGCTGGACCGCGCCAAGGCCGGCCGGTACGCGTACCCCGCGATCAACGTGACGTCCTCGCAGACCCTCAACGCGGCGCTCAAGGGCTTCGCCGACGCGGAGAGCGACGGCATCATCCAGGTCTCGACCGGTGGTGCGGAATACCTCTCCGGCCCCTCCGTGAAGGACATGGTCACCGGCGCGGTGGCGTTCGCCGCGTACGCGCACGAGGTGGCCAAGAAGTATCCGGTCAACATCGCCCTGCACACCGACCACTGCCCGCAGGAGAAGCTGGACAAGTTCGTCCGGCCGCTCATGCAGATCTCCAAGGAGCGGGTGACCGCCGGCCAGGAGCCGCTGTTCCAGTCGCACATGTGGGACGGCTCGGCCGTGCCCGTGGCGGAGAACCTGCAGATCGCGGCCGAGCTGCTCGACCGCGCCGCCGAGGCCAAGATCGTCCTCGAGATCGAGGTCGGCGTGGTCGGTGGCGAGGAGGACGGCGTCGAGAACGCCATCAACGACAAGCTCTACACCACCGTCGAGGACGGCCTGGCCATGGTCGAGGCGCTCGGCCTGGGCGAGAAGGGTCGCTACATGGCGGCGCTGACCTTCGGCAACGTGCACGGCGTCTACAAGCCGGGCAACGTCAAGCTCCGCCCCGAGATCCTCAACCAGATCCAGGAGGCGGTCGGCGCCAAGTACGGCAAGGAGAAGCCGCTCAGCCTGGTCTTCCACGGCGGCTCCGGCTCGCTGCTCTCGGAGATCCGTGAGGCGCTGGACTACGGCGTGGTGAAGATGAACATCGACACCGACACCCAGTACACCTTCACCCGGCCCGTCGCGGACCACATGTTCCGCAACTACGACGGCGTGCTCAAGGTGGACGGCGAGGTCGGCAACAAGAAGCAGTACGACCCGCGGGTCTGGGGCAAGGCCGCCGAGGCCGGCATGGCCGCCCGCGTGGCGGAGGCCTGCGAGCACCTGCGCTCGACCGGCACCACGCTGGCCAAGTGACGCGCTGACCGGTACCGCCGACGGCCGGCTCCCCACCCGGGGGGCCGGCCGTCGTCGTCGTCGGGAAGGGCACCTTGCACATCGGAATGCGACAGGAAGGTGCCCTTCCTAACCGGCGGTGAGCACCCGGACCGCCTCGTGGACGTCGTCGGTGAGGTGCACGGAGGACGACAGGTCGCCGAACGGCGAGGCGCCCAGCAGCGGCCGCAGCAGCGACTCCACCGGAAGCTCGTCCGTCCAGTACGCGCGGTCCAGGAAGACGTACGCGCCGCTGGCCCCGTCGGTGCCGTAGTAGGTCTTCGTGGCGGCCTGGAACACCTCCTGCACCGTGCCCGCCCGGCCGGGGGCGAAGACGATCCCGCCCCGGGCCAGCCGCAGGATGGTGTCCTCGCGGATGGCGTTGGAGAAGTACTTGGCGATGCGGCCGGCGAACAGGTTCGCCGGCTCGTGCCCGTACAGCCAGGTCGGGATGGCCAGCCCGCCGGCGCGCGCCCAGTCCACGTCGCCGCCGGCCAGCGCGGCCGAGTCGGCGCGGGACACGCTGCCGGTGTCGGCGTCCCGGGGCCGGGGCGGCACCACCGGCCGGCCGTACAGCTCCCGGACCCGCAGCGCCGCCGCCGTGTAGCGGTCGTGGTCGGTGAAGTCCGGCGCCCCGGCCAGCAGGTCGATCGCGGCGTCCAGGTCCTCGACCGGCCGCAGCGCGAGGTGGGCGCCGAGGTTGGCGGCCTCCATCACGCCGGGGCCGCCGCCGGTCACCACCAGCCGGTCGGCCCGCGCCAGTTCCCAGCCCAGCACCGCCGCCATCCGGTACGGCGCGCTGCCGCGCGGCACCGCGTGCCCGCCCATGATGCCCACCACCGACTGCGGCCCGTGGGTGGCCAGCCAGGCGCGGGTGGCGTCGGCCAGCGCGTTGTCCACGCCGTGGTCGTGCAGCCGCTGGCCGAGCGCCTCCCGGACGTCCGGCAGCGCCCCGCCGTGCGCCCGGAAGTGCTCGTAGACGCGGGTGTCGTACATCCCGGCGAACCCGCCCTCGGCGAACCCGGCGGCCAACTCCTCCGGGGTGTAGAGGTGGGACGGCTGGGTCGGGTAGGGCAGCCCGGAGAACGGCGGCACCACGTTCGCGCCGCGCCGGACCAGGTCGGCGCCGACCTCCCGGGAGGCGAAGCGGCAGCCCACGAAGAGGGTGCCGGTCACCTCGACGGCGGTGAGATCGGGGACGGGATCGAGGTCGAGCCGTAGCCCCTGCACGGTCAGCCCGACGAGGCTGCCGGTGGTCAGCCGCCGGTCGAACTCGGCGCGGGTCTCGATCTCGTCGGTGCAGGTGTGCGGCTCGATGACGTCCGCGGGAGGTGGGGTCGGCACCCTGGCCATCCTGCCCCGCCGGGTCAACCGGCCAAACCTGGGAGCCCTCCGCGCTCCGGCGGCCCTGCCCCGGAGGTCGCCTGACCCGCGCGTCACCGCACTTGCGCTGGACCGACGGGAGCCCGGCGGCCGTGACCACCGGGCTTCCGCGGTACCGGGTCCTGGGGAGGCTCCCGACCAATAGTTGTAGTCGAAAGCATCGGCCCGGGGCATGGGCCGCAGGCGTGACCAACTCCTCAGCCGTTCAGCCAGGCGGCTCGCCCAACCCCCTCGCGCGCCCCGGGGCGAAGCGGGTTGAATGGGGCGATGCAGAACCTGTTGCCGGAACCACCGGCCACTCTCCTCCCCGCGCACGACGAGGCCGACGCCGCCCTGGCCGCCGCCGAGCAGGCCGGCAGCGACGAGGCGTACGCCCAGGTGGCGGCGCGCTTCCCGACCTACAGCGCCGGCTGGGGTGCGCTGGCCGCGCGGGCTCTCGCCGCCGGCCAGGTCATCCCGGCGTACGCCTACGCGCGCACCGGCTACCACCGGGGCCTGGACCAACTGCGCCGCAGCGGCTGGAAGGGATTCGGTCCGGTGCCGTGGTCGCACGAGCCGAACCAGGGCTTCCTGCGCTGCCTCTACGTGCTGTCCCGGGCCGCCGACGAGATCGGCGAGGCGGACGAGGCGGCCCGCTGCGCCCAGTTCCTCCGCGACTGCGACCCGGCCGCCGCGGACGCGCTCGCGAGCAACTGACGTCCGAGTCGACGGCCGGCGCGGCGTCAGCCCCGCCGGCCGTCGGCTCGTCCGAACCCACCATTCCGCCGCGCCCGGAGCGTGGCGATGGACTGGGCCGGCACTGCCGCTCACCGGCGGTGCGAGGGCCTACAGCCCCTCCGCGACGGCGGCGGCGATCTTCAGCCAGGCGTCCCGGGCGGCCGCGGAGAGCCCCCCGTACCGGATCGGCTCGCCGGTGTCGATGAGCCGCTCGTACGGCGCGAGCAGCACCGCCCGGGTGCGCGCCGCGAAGTGCTCCTGGATCGCCGGCAGGTCGATCTCCTTGCGCGACGGCGGCATGGAGACCACGGTGACCGCCTGCCGTACCAGCCGCTGCCGGCCGCTCTGCTCCAGGTGGTCCAGCATCCGGGCGGCCGTCTCCGCCGAGTCGTTGCGGGCCGACATGGTGACCACCAACTGGTCGGTGGCGTCCATGGCGGCCTGCCAGTTCTGGGCCCGGACGTTGTTGCCCGTGTCCACGAAGATCAACTTGTAGAACCGGCTGACCACCTCGCGGATCTCGGCGAAGGCGGCGGCGGTCAGCATCTCGCCACCCGTCGCCGACTCGTCCGAGGCGAGGACGTCGAACATCCCCTCGCCCTGCGAGCGGACGTACTGCGACAGGTCGCCCACCCGCCCGTGCGCGCCCTGGAACTGGCCCAGGTCCCGCAGCATGTCCCGCACCGTACGGGAGTGGAAGTCCTGCTGGGCGCGCATCCCGAGGGTGCCCTGGGTCTCGTTGTTGTCCCAGGCCAGCACGTAGCCGCCGCGCTTCTGGCCGAACGTCATCGCCAGCAGCAGGATGGCCACCGTCTTGCCGGCCCCGCCCTTCGGGTTCACCACGGTCACCTGGCGCAGCCCGCCGAAGTTGCGGCGTACCGTCTCGATGTCCCGCCGCATCTCCTGCTCGTGCCGCCCGGGCGGCAGCCGCAGCCCCATCCGGTTGGCCACCGCCCGTACGCCCATCGTGGCCACCGGGTCGGCGGGCCGGACCTGCCGGCGGCGCGCGAAGTCCTCGGCCGTCGGCGGGTCGGTGATCGCCGGGCGCCAGTTCGGGTCGGGCTGTGCCGGCGGCACCGCGACGACCCCCTCCGCCGGCTGGTACGCCTGCTGCGGAGCCGGGGCGTGGCCCCCCGGGGCGGCCTGCTGCCAGGGCGGCGGATACCAGCCGGGCGGGTACGGCCCGGGCGGCGTCGCGCCCTGCTGCGGCGGGTACGTCCCCGGCGGACCGGCCTGCTGCGCCGGGTAGGGGCCGCCCTGCTGCGGCGGGTACGGCCCGGGCGGCGCGGACTGCTGTACCGCCGCCGGGCCGGCCCCGAAGTCCTGCTGTACCGCCGGGTCGGCCCCGAAGTGCGCCGTCGCTTGGTCCGGCCCCAGGCCCTGCTGTGCCGTCGCCGGGTCGGGTCCGAAGACCTGCTGTGCCGCCGCCGGGTCGGCTCCGAAGTCCTGCTGTGCCGTCGCCGGGTCGGGTCCGAAGTCCTGCTGTGCCGTCGCCGGGTCGGGTCCGAAGTCCTGCTGTGCCGTCGCCGGGTCGCGCCCGGAGCTCGGCGTGGGGCCTACCGGCACGCCCTGTCCAGCCGAATCGCGCGGGAACGGCACCTGGGGCGCACCCGCCTGGGGCGGGGCCTGCCGGAGTGGGCCCTGGTGGGGACCCGGCGGGGGGAGGGCCTGGCCGGCCGTGCCTGGCTGGGCCGGTTGCTGGTGGTGGAGGGGCGGTCGGAGCGTGGCGCCCTGGTGCGTGGGCGCGGGATCGGTCACGCCGGGTTCCGGGTTGGGCTCGACGGCCGCCGTGGCGGGCCGCTGCGGCGGCTGCGCCCACGGCGACTCTGCCGGCATCCGCGCCCCGCCGCCGTTGGCCTGACCGCCGCCCGTCGCCGCCCCGCCGGCACCCCCGTTCGCGCGGCCGCCGGCACCGTCATTCGCGGCGCTACCGGCACTGCCGTTCGTCGGGCCGCCGGCACTGCCGTTCGTCGGGCCGCCGGCACTGCCGTTCGTCGGGCCGCCGGCACTGCCGTTCGTCGGGCCGTCGGGACCGTTATCCGCCGGCCCGCCGGCACTGCCCTTCGCCGGGCCGCCGACACCGTCATCCGTCCGCCCGCCGGCACTGCCCCTCGCCGGACCGCCGGTACTCCCGTTCGCAGGGCTGCTGGTGCTCCCGTTCGGCGGGCCGCCGGTCCCGTTCCCGCCCGTCGTCGGCGAGCCGGCCGTCGGGGCGTCGCCGGTCCGGAGGGGGCCGTCAGCTCCGGCGGATCCGCCGGAGCCAGGCGCCGTGTCGTGGGGCGACGGCCGACCACCCGGCAAGGCGTCCGGCGAGGCACCGTCGTGCCGCTTTACGAACCCCTGGGCCGGCTCGCCCGGACCGCTGGGACGTGTCGAGTTGGCCGGTGCCGTGTCGGTGCGGACAGTGCCCACGGGCTGCGGGGACGCCACCGGAACGGGTGCGGCCGGCTGGTCGAGGCTGAATGGCATGTCGAGGTCGACCGGGGCGGGCCCGGTCTGCGGAGCCCGAGGAGCCGGTACGCCACCTCCGGCGGCCACCGACGGACCTCTGCCCGCCCCGACCGCCATGCGGTCGCCGGCAGGGCCGGTGGCAGGCGCGCCGGCCGCGCCGGGGCCCGGACCCAGGCTCGGGCCTTGGGTCGTCGGGCTCGGGCCTTGGGTCGTCGGGCTCGGGCCTGAGGTCGTCGGGCCCGGGCCTGCGGTCGGGATCGGGCTCGGGCTCGGCGGGACCTCCGGGCCTCTGGGGGCGTTCGGGGTGGCCGGTGTGACCTGCGCGGCGGGAGTCGGCGGTGCCCAGGCCGAGGCTTCCGGCCCCCATCCCGACGCCGTGGCCGGTGGGGGACCAGAGGCCTCGACCGGTGGACGGGCCGACACCCCGGTCACTGGATGGCCCGAGGCGGCGGCATCCGGAGGCCCAGGAGCTACGGCCGGTGGAGGCCCTGGGACCGCAGTGGGCGGAGGCCCCGGAACTGTGATTGGCGGAGGCCCTGGGATCGCAGCCGGTGGTGGCCCCGGGATCGCAGCCGGTGGTGGCCCCGGGATCGCAGCCGGTGGCGGCCCTGGGACTGTGGCCGGGGAGGGCCCCGGGACTGCGGCCGGGGGGTGGCCCGGGAGTGCGGGTGGTGGCGACGCCCAGCCGGTGTTCGCGCCCTGCGGGGCGGTCGCCCCCGTGTCGGGGAGCGGCACCCCGTGCAGGGACGGGTAGTCGGCCGGCGAGGGCGGGTGACCCGGCCGGCCCTGGGGCGGGACCGGGGACGGGGGCGCGGCGGTCGACGCCCAGGGCGGTGTGTCGGTGCCGTCGATCTGCTCCGGCCGCCAGAGTGGTTCGATGTCCCGCTCCGGCATCGGCTGCTGGCCGGGCCCGTGGACCCGGTCGACGTTCTCGTCCACCACGGTTCCTCCCCATTCCTCCTGCCGAGGATAGGCCCAGTGACCGCGCCGGGCCGGCCGCCGCGGGCCGGCCGCGTCGGTCGCGCCGGGGACGCCGAGGTCAGCCCGCCCAGACCGCCCAGGCACCCGGCTCGGTCCACCAGGACCGCTTCCGGCTCAGCTCGCCCTCGGCACCGTCGTCGAGGAACGGGACCTTCCCCTCGCGGGGCAGCACGGCCACGGCCCGCCCCCGGGCGCGTCGTACCTCCAGCCGGACCCGCTTCCTGCCCAACGCCGAGCGGGTCACCACGGGAACGGCGACCGCCACCTCGACCAGCCCGTCCGTCGGGTCCGGGTCGCCGAGCAGGGCCACGTCGTCGAGTCGGGCGTACCCACCCGCGTTGCCGATCGCGCAGGCCAGCAGCGGATCGTCGCCGTTCGAGAGCACGGCGTCGTCCACCTCCACCCGCCCGCGCCAGTGCAGCGGCCGGCCGCTGTCGTCGGCGGCGCCGAGGAGCGCGCCGTCCAAGGTCACCGAGCCGCCGTCGTTGCGCAGCAGGTCGAGCCGGCGGGGCGTGCCGTCCAGCACCGCGGCGGCCACCGCCGCCGGGTCGCGGGGCAGCCCGAGCTGCGCCGCCAGGTCACGGTGCGCCGTGCTCCCTGCCGGGTCGAGCGGGAGTACGCCGATCGGCGGCAGGTCCGGCACCGTCCGGTCGCCGGGCAGGTCGTCGGGTCGGCGGCTGGGCGGTGGGGCGTACCGCCGGACGAGCCGGCGCACGACGGCGCGCAACTGGGCGTCGCTGGCTGCGGCGACCACGAGCCGGGCCTTGGAGTCCGGGTCGGGCCAGGTGAGGCCGTCCGGGCGGGGCGGGCCGTCGAACCGGGCCAGCACCTGGTCGATCTCGGCGTCGGAGCGGGCGGTGACCGTCTCGACGCGGGCGCCCCGGGCGGTGAGCGCGTCGGCGCAGGCCAGCACCGGCACCCGCGGGGTGTCGCAGCGCCCGTCGGCCGTCGCGCCACCGGCCCCGCAGGCGTCGGCCGTCGCGCCGCTGGCCGTCGTGCCGCTGGCCGGGGCGCCGGTCGTCGTGCCGCTGGCCGGGGCGCCGGTCGTCGTGCCGCTGGCCGGGGCGCCGGTCGTCGTGCCGCTGGCCGGGGCGCCGGTCGTCGTGCCGCTGGCCGGGGCGCCGGTCGTCGTGCCGCTGGCCGGGGCGCCGGTCGTCGTGCCGCTGGCTGTCGTGCCGCTGGCGGGGGCGTCGCCGTCGGTCGTGCCGCTGGCGGGGGCGCCGGCGTCGGTCGTCGGGCCGTCGGATGCGTCGGCGGCGGTCGGGCCGGCCTCCTCCTGCGGCGCCGCGCCGCAGCAGCCGCCGCTGCCGCAGGCCCCGCCGGACGCGTCGCGCTCCGAGCCGAGGGTGAGCAGCACCACGTCGTACACGGAAAGGCCTCCTGCCTCCCGACGCGACCCCTGCCGGCCGCGCCGCCACTACTTGTTAGCCTGACACCCCGGGCTCGCTGACCGGTCGCCACCTGGCACCCGAGCCTTCTGGAGGCGAAGAGATGCCAGCGATCGTGCTCCTCGGTGCCCAGTGGGGCGACGAGGGCAAGGGCAAGGTTACCGACCTGCTGGGTGGGCGGGTCGACTACGTCGTGCGCTACTCCGGCGGCAACAACGCCGGCCACACGGTGATCACGCCGGACGGCCAGAAGTACGCGCTGCACCTGATGCCGTCGGGCGCGCTCTCCCCGAGCGCGATGATCGTCATCGGCAACGGTGTCGTGGTCGACCCGAAGGTGCTGCTGGCCGAGATCGACGGGCTCGCCGAGCGCGGTGTCGACGTCAGCCGCCTGCGGATCTCCGGCGACGCGCACCTGATCATGCCGCACCACCGGGCCCTCGACCGGGTCGTGGAGCGCTACCTCGGCAGCTCCCGCATCGGCACCACCGGCCGGGGCATCGGCCCCGCGTACGGGGACAAGGTCGCCCGGATGGGCATCCGGCTGCAGGACCTGCTCGACCCGGGCATCCTGCGCAAGAAGCTGGAACTGGCGCTGCGCGAGAAGAACCAGCTCCTGTTCAAGATCTACAACCGCAAGGCGATCGACGTCGAGGAGACCGTCGAGGAATACCTGCGGTACGCGGAGCGGCTCAAGCCGTACATCGCCGAGACCCGGGTCATGCTCTGGGACGCGCTGGACCGCGGCGAGACGGTCCTGCTGGAGGGCGCTCAGGCCACCATGCTCGACATGGACCACGGCACGTACCCCTTCGTGACCTCGTCGAACCCGACGGCCGGCGGGGCCTGCGTGGGCGCCGGCATCCCGCCGACGGCGATCAGCAAGGTGATCGCGGTCAGCAAGGCGTACACGACGCGCGTCGGCAGCGGGCCGTTCCCGACGGAGCTGTTCGACGACAACGGGCAGCACCTGCGCAAGATCGGCCACGAGTACGGCACCACCACCGGCCGGGAGCGGCGCTGCGGCTGGTTCGACGCCGTCGTCGCCCGGTACGCCTGCCGCCTCAACGGCGTCACCGACCTGGTCGTCACCAAGCTGGACGTGCTGACCGGCCTGCCGAAGGTGCCGATCTGCGTCGGGTACGAGATCAACGGCGAGCGCTTCGACGACATGCCGATGACCCAGACCGACTTCCACCACGCGACTCCGATCTACGAGGAGCTCGACGGCTGGTGGGAGGACATCACCAAGGCGAGGACCGAGGACGAGCTCCCGGAGAACGCCCGCCGCTACGTCGCCCGCATCGAGGAACTCTGCGGCACCCGGGTCAGCGTCGTCGGCGTGGGCCCGGGCCGCGAAGAAAACGTCCTCCGCCACCCCCTCCTCCCCTAACCCCCCACCCCCCCACCCCCCCCGGGCCCTCTGCGCGGTGATCATGAGGTTGGCGGCGAAGTTGATCGCTATCAGTGCCGCTAACCTCATGATCGACTCGGCGGGGGCGGGAGCGGGAGGGGGCAGGTTTTCCACAGGGTGGGGGTGGTTGTCCACAGGGGGAGCGTGAGGCGGAGGGATTGGTCCATGGTGGTCAGCCATGGACCATTCGGGGAAGTTGCGGCGGATCGCCGGTGGGCAGGACGGGTTGGTCACCCGGGGCCAGGCCATGGGTGTCGGGTTCAGCCGGCACGAGATCGACAACCTGGTCGCGTTCGGCCGTTGGCGTCGCGTGGCGCGGGCCGTCTATCTGACTGACGGCGGGGCAGTCGAGGAGGCGTCCCGACGGCAACTGGTCCGCGCGGCCCTGCTGTCGCTGGGGCCGCGGGCGCACGCGGTGCTGGGAACGGCCGCCGAGCTGCACGGCATCGCCGGTCTTCCGCCCAGTGACGAGATCCACGTGGCGCTGCCCGGCACCTCCGCGAGGCTGGCGCGGGTTCGGGAACCCGGTCTCGTGGTCCATCAGATCGAGCACCCGGCGGCCTCGGTCGTCCGCATCGGCGGTATGCCCGCCACGAGCCCGCTCTGCACCGTGACGGAGGTGATCCGTCGCGTCGGCCGGTATCCGGCGGTCTCGGTCCTGGACTCGGCGCTGAACCGTCGTCTGATCACCGAGGCTGACCTGCTGGCCATTCCGCGCCTGGTCAGAGGCCGGCGGGGAGCCGTGGCCGCGCGCCGTCACCTGGCCGAGGCGGACGGCCGGGCGCAGTCCCCGCTGGAGACCCGCACCCGGCTCCGTTGCGTCGACGGAAAGGTCCCGCCGGACGTCCTCCAGGTGGCGGTGCGGGACGGCGACGGTCATCTGCTCGGCGTCGGCGACCTCGGCTGGCGAGGACCGAAGGTGATCGCCGAGGCCGACGGCCGAGGACCCCACGGCACTCCCGTGGCTGCCTTCGCCGACCGGCGCAGGCAGAACCGCCTGGTCAACGCGGGCTGGACCGTCCTCCGTTTCACCTGGGCCGACACCCTCCACCCCGACTACATCCCCTGGACCGTCCGCGAGGCGATCGCAGCCGCGGCACGGCGCCGTCGATCATGAGGTTGGCGGCGAAGTCGATCGCCATCAGCGCCGTCAACCTCATGATCAACGGAGTGGGGGGGTGGGGTCAGTAGGATGACCGGGTGCGGGTTCTTCTTCTTGGTGGTGGGGGGCGGGAGCATGCGCTCGCGCTCGGGTTGGCTGCGGATCCGGCCGTCGAGCAGCTGATTGCGGCGCCGGGCAACCCCGGCATCGCTTCGCTCGCCTCGGTGCGGGAGGTGGATCCCTGTGATCCGGCGGGCGTCGCCGCGCTGGCGGTGGAGACCGGGGCCGACCTGGTGGTGATCGGGCCGGAGGCGCCGCTGGTGGCCGGGGTCGCCGACGCCGTACGCGCCAAGGGGATCCCCGCGTTCGGGCCGTCCGCCGAGGCCGCCCGGCTGGAGGGGTCGAAGACGTTCGCCAAGGACGTGATGATCGCCGCCGGCGTGCCCACCGCCCGCGCGTACACCTGCGCCGACGCGGAGAGCACCGGCAGGGCGCTGGACGAGTTCGGCGCGCCGTACGTGGTGAAGAACGACGGGCTCGCCGCCGGCAAGGGCGTCGTGGTGACCGACGACCGCGCCGCCGCGCTGCGGCACGCCGAGGAGTGCGGCCGGGTCGTCGTCGAGGAATACCTGTCCGGCCCGGAGGTCTCCCTCTTCGTGGTCACCGACGGCGAGGCGGCGGTGCCGCTGCTGCCGGCGCAGGACTTCAAGCGGGTCGGCGACGGCGACACCGGCCCGAACACCGGCGGCATGGGGGCGTACGCGCCGCTGCCCTGGGCACCCGCCGGCCTGGTCGACGAGGTCATGCGCGACGTCGTCCACCCGACCCTCGCGGAGATGGCCCGCCGGGGCACCCCGTTCGCGGGCCTGCTCTACGTCGGGCTGGCGATCACCGCCGACGGTCCCCGGGTGATCGAGTTCAACGCCCGCTTCGGCGACCCGGAGACGCAGGTGGTGCTGGCGCTGCTGGAGACCCCGCTGGCCGGGCTGCTGCACGCCGCCGCGACCGGCACGCTGGCCGGGCACCCGCCGCTGCGCTGGCGCGACGGCGCCGCCGTCACGGTCGTGGTGGCCGCCGAGGGCTACCCGGCCGCCCCGCGCACCGGCGACGTGATCACCGGGGGCGAGGGGTCGGGGATCATCCACGCCGGCACCCGACGGGGCGCCGACGGGGCGCTGCTCTCCTCCGGCGGCCGGGTGCTCTGCGCCACCGCCACGGGCGCCGACCTGCCCGCCGCCCGGGACGCCGCGTACGCGCTGGTCGCCGGGGTGGAGCTGGCCGGCTCGCACCACCGCACCGACATCGCCTCCGCCGCCGTCGAGGGTCGGATCACGATTCCGGGCTGACCGGGCAACCCACTCCCTCCTCGCCTCCGTTTGAGCGGTGAGGCGAGGAGGTGGCGGGAGTGCCTGCCGACATCGAGGGCTACCGCGAGTACGTCGGGGCCCGGCTGGAGCCGCTGCGCCGTACGGCGTACCTGCTCTGCGGCGACTGGCACACGGCCGACGACCTGGTGTCGACGGCGCTGGTCAAGCTGCTGCGGCACTGGCGGCGGGTGTCCAGGATGGACAGTCCGGACGCGTACGTCCGGCGCACCCTGCTGCGGGTCTGGCTCGACGAGCGACGGCGGCCGTGGCGGCGCGAGGCCGCCTGGGCGGAGGTCCCCGACGCCGCCGTCCCTTCGGCCAGCGACGGTGCCGCGGACCGGCTGACCATCCTCGCCCTGCTCGCCGAGCTGCCGCCGCGCCGCCGCGCGGTCCTGGTGCTGCGCTACTTCTGCGACCTGTCCGTGGAGGAGACCGCCCGGGAACTCGGCTGCACCACCGGCACCGTCAAGAGCCAGTCGGCGCGCGCGATCGAGGCGATGCGGAGCCGCCTCGTGGGTGTGCCGGCCCGAGCCGAGGAGGCACGCACCGATGGATGAACTCGCCCGGCAGATGCGCACCGTGGTGGCGTCGCCGCCGCCCACCCGGATCGACGTGGACCGGCTGATCGCCGACGACCGGCGGCGCCGCCGCCATCGGGCGTGGGCGACGGCGGGCACCGGGGTGGCCGCGGCGGTCGCCGCGGTCGCGGTGACTCCGGCGCTGCTCGTCGGCCCGGCCGCCGGACCGGGCGGGCCGGCCCTGCCGTCCGGCGACGGCTCACCGTCCGCCGACGCGTCGCTCTGCCCGGTGGCGGAACCGGAGCCCGGCGGACGACCGGCACCCCGGCAGTCGTACGACACGGTGCGCGCCCGGCCGACCGAGCGCCCGGACGCCGGGGTGGCCCGGCTGACCCTCGCGCTGCGTCCCGTGCTGGCGGCCGTGGTGCCGGCGGGGCTGTCGGTCGACGGCACGATCCCGGGCTGCGACCTGGTGCAGTTCACCTACGAGAAGAGCCACTGGCACTACTACGCCCACGCCCGGCTGCGCGGGAACGGCCAGGCCGACAACGTGACGGTGACGCTGATCCCGACGGCCGCCGACGCGCCCGCAGGATGCGCTGCCGCCCCCGACCCCCGTACCTGCACCAGCAGCCGCCTGCCGGCCGGCGGCACCCTCGCCACCAGCACCGCCGCTCCGGGCGACGAGGGCCACGAGCAGCGCTGGGCACAGGTGCGACGGGCGGACGGTACGACCGTGACGGTGACGACGGACAATTACCACATCGTCCGCGGGGAGAACGGTGCGACGCCGCCGGTCCGGTTCGGTCGGCCGCCAGTGCTCACCGTGGCGCAGTTGACGGCCATCGCCACCACGCCCGGGCTGACGCTGCATCCCTGACCCGGTGCCGTCATCCCTGACCGGGGCCGTCATCCCCGTACGGGCGCGTCCCGGTGCGCGGCGGGCGTCCACAGTCCCTCGACCCGGACGCGCCCCTGTACGCGGGGCGTGTCCCGGCGCGTCGCGGAGGCGTACTGGCCGTTGAGCGGCACGAGTTCCTCCACCCGTTCGCCCGGGCCGCCAGGCGGGGCGGGCGGGTAGCGGGGCGGATCGTCCAGCGCCCGCAGCGCCGGCAGCGGCGCGGCGGCCAGCGTCGCCACCAGCAGCGTCCCGGCCAGCACCAGGAAGGCGGTACGCAGCCCGACCCATCCGACCAGCGGCCCGGCGAGCAGGTAGCCCGCCGGGCCGGCGGCGTACGCGAACGAGGTCATCACCCCGACCACGCGCCCGCGCAACCGTTCGGGCGTGCGGGTCTGCATGGCGTAGTTGGACAGCGGGTTGACCGGCCCGTACGCGAGCCCGATCGCGACGGCGAAGCCGATCATGGCCGGGAACGGCGGCAGGGTGGCCAGCCCCACGAGGGCCAGCCCGATGACGACGAGGGAGATCACCATGAGGGTGTGGCGCCGGATCAGCCGGCCCGCCATGCCGGAGGCGAGCGCCCCGACGACTCCGCCGGCGCTCATCGCCATGAGCAGCGCGCCGAGCCGGGCCGGCTCTCCCCGGCCGACGAACCACGCCGGCAGCAGCACGCCCTCGACCGGCAGGTAGAGCGCCGCCAGCACCATCGTGAGCAGCGCGATGGTCCGCAGCAGCCGGTCCCGCCAGACGAACCGCAGCCCCTCGACGGTGCCACGCCACAGCCCGGACGGGGGACGTTCGGGGCGGCCGGCCCCGGGCAGCCGGACGGCGGCGATCATCGCGACGGCCAGCGCGAACCCGGCGGCGGTGACCCAGAGGGTCGACCCGGGGCCGATCGCGGCGATGAGGATGCCGCCGACGCCGGGCCCGATCAGGAAGGCGAGCCCCCAGACCGCCTCGTGCACCCCGTTGGCGCGTTCGATCCGCCAGCCGGCGGCCTGCGCGGCGGCCGGCAGCAGCGTCTCCCGGGCGGTCAGGCCGGCCGGGTCGAACACCGCGCCGAGCACGGCCAGCGCCACGATCCAGCCGAGGTTCAGCCCGAGCAGCGCGTCGACCACCGGGATCGCGGCGACCGAGACGGCGGAGAGCGTGTCGGAGACCAACGCCGTACGCCGCCGGCCGAGCAGGTCCACGACGGTGCCGGAGACGAGGCCGGACAGCAGCAGCGGCAGGGCGGTGGCCGCCGCGACCACGCCGGCGGCGGTGGGGCTGCCGGTGCGTTCCAGCACCAGCCACGGCAGGGCCACGTTCGCCACGCCGTTGCCGGTGTTGGAGAGCAGGGTCGCCGCTTCGACCAGCAGCAGCGGCGCCCTCCGTGGTCCCGGCTGGCGGTGACGGGGATGGTGGCGGTGCCGGGCACGGCGGCGCGGTCCGGAGCCGATCATGGTGCCGTCAGCCTAGGGGCGGCCGGGCATCCGGGCAGTAACGGCCGGGGAACGGTCAGCCGTAGTAGCGGCGCAGCTCGCGGGCCAGCACCTTGCCCGTGGCGTTGCGGGGCAGGTACTTCACGAAGACCACGTCCCGGGGTACGGAGAACCGGGCCAGGTAGTGCCGGACGTATTCGCGTACCGCCTCCGGGTCGAGCGTCTCCCCGGGGTGCAGGGCGAGGAACGCGGCGAGGCGCTGGCCGTACTCCTGGTCCGGTACGCCGATCACGGCGGCCTCGCGTACCTGCGGCAGCCGGGCGATCAGGTCCTCCACCTCGGCCGGGAAGACGTTCTCCCCGCCGGAGACGATCATGTCGTCGGCCCGGCCGTCGACGAAGAGCAGCCCGTCGGCGTCGAGCCGCCCCAGGTCGCCGGTGTCGAGCAGGTCGCCGCGGTGTTCCCGGACGGCCCCGGAGGTGTAGCCCTCGAAGAGCATCTCGTTGCCGACGAAGATCCGGCCGACCTGCCCGGCGGGCACCGGCTCGCCGGCCGCGTCGAGGATCGCCAGCCGGGTGCCGTGCGGCGGGCGGCCGGCGGTGGTCGGAGCCGCGCGCAGGTCGGCGGGGCCGGCGATGGACGCCCAGGAGACCTCGGTGGAGCCGTAGAGGTTGTGCAGCACGTCGCCGTAGACGTCCATGAACCGCAGGGCGAGGCCGCCCGGCAGCGCGGAACCGCTTACCGCGACCACCTTCAGCGGGGGGCGGGGGTCCGGCGGCGGCACCTCCAGCAGCCGTTGCAGCATCACCGGCACGGCGAAGAGCGCGTCGCAGCGCTGCGCCACGAGGGCGGCCAGCGTGGCGGCCGGGTCGAACCGGCGGTGCAGCACGACGGTGGCCCGCAGGGCGAAGCAGACCTGGAGGGCCGCGTAGCCCCACGTGTGGAAGAGCGGCGCGGCGATCATGACGGTGTCCCGGGCGTGCAGCGGGATCCGGTCGATGATGGAGACCAGCGGGCCGAACCCGTTCGGGGTGGGGCGCCGGGCTCCCTTGGGCGCGCCGGTGGTGCCGGAGGTGAGCACGATGATCCGGCCGTCGCGCTCGGGGGGACGCAGCTCGCCGGGGACCGCGCCGGCGACGAGGGCCTCCCGGGCGCGCTCGTCGAGCCGCTGCACCTCGGCGGGGAGGTTGGCGACCCGGTCGGCGAACTCGGCGTCGTGCGCCAGCACCCGCAGCCGCTGCTCCTGCGCGACGGTGGCGAGCTGCCCGGCGGAGAGCCCGGTGTTGACCAGCACCGCGTCCGCGCCGAGCAGGGTGGCGGCCACGATCGTCTCGACCGGGCCGTGGTGGTTGCGGCAGAGCACGCCGACCCGGTCCCCGGGTCGCACCCCGAGCGCCGTCCGCATTCCCCCGGCCAGCCGCTCCGACCGGTCGAGCAGTTCGGCGTACGTCGTCCCGGTGCCCTGCTCGTCGACGACGGCCGTGCGGTCGGGGTCGCGGGCGGCGGCCTGGCGCAGCTCGCCGGCGATGTTCCAGCCCCACTTGCGCAGGGCCTGGAGCTGCGAGGCGACGCGGACCGGTCGGCCGGGGGCGAGCAGCCCGCGTCGGGTCAGGGTGGCGACGACGAACGGCAGGTCCATGACGCGGCCTCCTCGTGCGGTGCGCGTGAGGCCCCCGGGCCGGGGACCCCACGCGGGCGATCTGGAGATCGAGCGCGCAGCGGTACGGGCGCGGCGGACGCCCGGGCCCGGTGCGGCCCCTGGACGGCGACCGCGCCGGCGGTCGGTCAGCGGATCTGGACGCCGGAGATGGCCCGGGAGATGACCAGCCGCTGGATCTCGGAGGTGCCCTCGAAGATGGTGTAGATCTTGGCGTCCCGGTACCAGCGCTCGACCGGGTGGTCCCGCAGGAAGCCGGCCCCGCCGAGCAGTTGCACGGCCCTGTCGGTGACGGAGACGGCCACCTCACCGGCCTTCAGCTTGGACATCGAGCCCTCGCCGGCCGTGAAGGGCCGGTTGTTGCGGCCCATCCAGGAGGCCCGCCAGACCAGCAGCCGGGCCGCGTCGATCTCCATCTTCATGTCGGCCAGCGCGAACGCGACCGCCTGGTTCTCGATGATCGGGCGGCCGAACTGGACCCGCTCCTTCGCGTAGTCCAGGGCGTACTCGTATGCGGCCCGGGCCACGCCCAGCGCCTGCGCGCCGACGGTGGGTCGGGACAGCTCGAAGGTGCGCATCGCGGCCTGGCCCGAGACGCGCTTGCCGGCGCGGGCCCGGTCGAGCCGTTCGAGCAGGGCGTCCCGGCCGCCGAGCAGGCAGCGCCCCGGCACGCGTACGTCGTCGAGGAAGACGTCGGCGGTGTGCGACGCGCGCAGGCCCAGCTTGCGTAGCTTGCGGGTCGCGGCCAGGCCGGCGGTGCCCGGCGGTACGACGAACGCCGCCTGCCCGCGGGAGCCGAGCGTCGGGTCGACCGAGGCGGTGACCACGTGCACCCCGGCGATCCCGCCGTTGGTGGCGTACGCCTTCTGGCCGCTGAGCACCCACTCGTCGGTCGCCTCGTCGTAGACGGCCCGGGTGCGCATCGCGCCGACGTCGGAGCCGGCCTCGGGCTCGGTGGTGCAGAACGCGGCGACGGCCGGCTCGTCGACGGTGCCGAAGCACTGCGGCACCCATTCGACCATCTGGTCGGGGGTGCCGGCGCCGTAGATCGCGGCCACCGCGAGGGAGGTGCCGAAGATGCCCAGCCCGATGCCGGCGTCACCCCAGAAGAGTTCCTCGCTGGCGATCGGGAGGGAGAGGCCGGTGGGGTCGGCCCAGCAGGTGGCGAGGAACTCGAAGCCGTAGAGGCCGACCTTCGCCGCCTCCTGGATGATCGGCCAGGGGGTCTCCTCCCGGGCGTCCCACTCGGCCGCGGCCGGGCGCACGACCTCGGCGGCGAAGCCGTGCACCCAGTCGCGCAGATCCCGCTGTTCCTCGTTCAGGTCGAGCGAGAACTCGGCCATGTCAGGCCTTGGGGATGTCGAACAGGTTGGCGATGTTGGCGGCCAGGCCCAGGTCGCCCTTGGCCTTGAGCTTGCCGGTCATGAACATCATGACGGGGTTCGCGCCACCGGAGACGATCTTCAGGAACTCGACCGGGCCCATCGTGAGGCTGAGCTTCGGGTCGTGCTGCGGGGTCTCGTTGACGGTGCACGTGCCGTCGGCGACGACCACCTCGTAGGTGTCGGTCCCCCCGTCGGGACGGCCGGTGATGTTCCAGTGGATGACCGCGTTGGTCGAGCCGGCCCGGTCGGCGCGGAAGAGCTGCGGCATCCGGCCGAAGACCTCGCCGAGGATCTTGCCGCGCAGGTCGCCGGACATCACCTCGGCGATCTTGTCGTCCGGGGTGGACTTGACCAGCTGGGCGAACTCCTTGGGGCCGACGTTCGCGAAGTTGGCCGGGTCGAAGTCAGTCATGGGGCTGCACCTTCCGGGTATTGGCTACTCGTGCGTAACCTTACGGGCGAGTAGGTATGCTCGCAAGGTGTCCACCCCACCCACCTTCAAGCGCCTTCCCCGCGCCGTACGCGAGCAGCAGATGCTCGACGCGGCCGTGAAAGTGTTCTCACGCAGGGGCTTCCACGCGGCCAGCATGGACGAGATCGCCGAGGACGCCGGCATCTCCAAGCCCATGGTCTACGCGTACCTCGGCACGAAGGAAGAACTCTTCGTCGCCTGCCTGCACCGGGAGGGCACCCGGATGATGCAGGCCATCGCCGGGGCGGCCGCCCCCGAGCTGCCGGCCGACGAGCGGCTCTGGCGCGGGCTGCGCGCCTTCTTCGGCTTCGTCGGGGCGCACCGCGACGGGTGGGCGGTGCTCTACCGGCAGGCCCGGGGCGAGCAGCCCTTCGCCGGCGAGCTGGCCGGCATGCGGGCCCGGCTGGTCGAGGTCGTCGCCGGGATGCTCGACCACGCGCTGCGCGCCGAGGGGCGCGAGGTGGGCGAGACCGACCTGGAGGTCGTCGCGTACGCCCTGGTGGGGGCGACCGAGTCGCTGGCGGACTGGCTCGCCGACCACCCGGAGGCCGACCCGGAGAAGACCGCCACCCGGATGATGAACGTCGCCTGGCTCGGCGCCGGTCAACTCCTGCACGGCGTCACCTGGCACCCGCGGGGCACCCCCGGCTGAGCGGCGGCGGCTCCACGGTCGCACGTTTCAGCGGCGAGACGTGGCGCGGCGTCTGCGGCGGCGTAGCCAGCGGGCGGACTCCAGCAGCAGGGTGACCGCCAGCGAGAGGCCCACGCCGGCGAGGATGCCCTTGACCGGGTCGCGTTCGAAGGCCAGCCCGCCGAAGTAGCCGAGCAGGGTGCAGTAGAGCGCCCAGCTCACCGCCGCGATGGCGTCGAAGAGCAGGAACGACCGGAGCGGGTAGCGGACCGCGCCCATGGTGAGGGTGACCGCCGTCCGGCCGCCGGGGACGTACCGGGACGTGGTCAGGATCAGCCCGCCGCGCCGGTGCACCGCCCGCCGGGCCCACTCGGAGCTGGCCCGGCGCCGGCTGCCGTCCGGGAAGCGGGCGAGCCGGCTCGCGCCGCCGCCGCGCCCGATGGCGTACGAGACGTGGTCGCCGACGCACGCGCCCAGTGCGGCGGCGGCGATCACCCCCACCAGGTCGGGGTTGCCGCCGGTGGCGAGCACCGCGGCGGTGATCACGGCCGTCTCGCCGGGTACGGCGGGGAAGAACGCGTCGACCGCGGTGAGCCCGAAGATCAGCAGGTACACCCACGGTGAGGCGACCAGCTGTCGGAGCAGGTCGAGCACGGACTCCATGCCTCCATGCTCGCCGCCCGACATTCCCCCGGTCCCCGACTCCCAGATCCCGCTCCCCCCCCCCGGCCCCCCCGGCCCCCCCGGCCCCCCGCCCCCGGCCCTCCCCGCCCCTCGCCCTCGCGTCCACCCTGGGCGTCGATCTTGCAGTTGTGGTCCGGGCAAACTTCGCAAGACTCGCATCGGGAGGGCGGAAAGTGCAAGATCGACGCCTATGGCGGGTGGGCGGGCGGGTGCCTCATGGCGGGTGAGGGGGTCAGGGGGTGGTGAGGAGGGAGGGTGAGGACAGGAGCGGGCCGTGTGGGGCCTTGTCGTTGGCGGTGGGGCCGTGGGAGGTGAGCACCACCGGCGCGGCCAGCTCCGTGGCCACCGCCTCCACCCAGTCGGGCGGGGCGTCGTCGTACACCGGGCGGGCGCGCAGCAGGCGGGCGGTGAGCGCGGCCTGCCGGTCCAGGTCGCCGGGCGGGCCCGGGGTGAGCCGGTCGGTGGTGTCGTAGCGGCGGCAGATCCGCAGCCCGGGACCGGCGAGGTCGAGGTGGGTGAGCGCCAGGCCGTCGACCCCGCCGGCCGCGGCGAGGGCGTACCGGTGGGCGACCGCGTCGAAGTGGCCGAACCGGAACCGGCCCTGCCACGGGTTCGTCGGGTTGTGCGGGTCGGCCAGCGGCAGGGCCGGGTCCTCGGTCACCAGCGGGCCGGGCCCGTGCCGGGTGGTGACCACGCGCAGCACCCCGATCCGGGTGACGTCGCCGGGCCGGCCCGCCTCGGCGAGCAGGCCGTCGACGTTGGCGAAGGTGGTGGTGCTCCACGTCGTGTACGGGTGGAAGCCGTGCCACTCGTCGAGCAGCACCCCCTGCGCGCCCTCGAAGACGCAGGTGCCGGCCCGCAGCGCCCCGGCCAGCCAGCTCCGGTCGACGATCGCGACCCGCCCGGCGAAGCCGGCGAACGCGGGCAGGCAGTCGTCGACGGGCGGGGCGTCCAGCGGGCCCAGCTCGGCGGTCAGCCGGTCCCGCAGGGCGGTCAGCCGCCGCAGCAGCAGCCCCGGGTCGCGACAGTCGGCGACCCGGGGCGCCTCGTCGGGGTGGGCGAGACCGTACGCGACGGTCTCGCCCACGCCCAGCCCGCAGGAGCCGTGCCGGTCGGCTCCCCGGGCGATCTCCCGGGCCCGGTTCGCGGCCCGGTGGTACGGGGTGGCGAGCAGCGCCTCCCCGTCGACGGTCAGCCGGTCGAGCGCGTCGGGCACCCCGACAGAGGCGAGGTGGTCGGCCTCGGCGGCCAGCGCCAGCGGGTCCACCACCACGTGCCGCGACAGGTGCGTACGGACGCCGGGGTGGAACGTGCCGGCGCCGAACTGCGCGAACGTGTGGTGCCGGCCGTCGCGCAGCACGACGTTGTGCGCCGCCTGCGCGCCTCCGTTGAAGCGGACCACCGTGTGCACGGGCCGGGTGGCGCAGAGCCAGTCCACGACCGTGCCCTTGCCGGCGTCGCCGTAGCCGAGGTCCACCACCGCGACGTGCCGGCTCACCGGACCTCCCCGCCGCCGCAACCGGAGCCCGCGCCGCAGCGGCAGCCGGAGCCGCCGCCGACCGCCGTCACGTGGTTCACAGCCGGGTCACCTCGCCGCCGGTGTCGCGGAACGCGGGCAGCGTCGACACCTCGGCGCGCCGCCCCCCGCGCAGGCGGGCCAGCGCCTTGGAGACGGTGCCGGTGGCGCCCGAGCCGGCCCGGTCGAGGTCGCGCAGGCCCTCGTCCAGGTCGATGGCCTGCTCGCCGAGCCCGACGGTGAGCGCGATCGTCTCGCAGACCGCGTCGAGGTCGTCCAGCACGACGGCGTTCTGCCCGAGCAGGTCCCGCCAGAAGTCGAGCACCTTGGCGTTGCCGGAGTAGTGGCTGCCGGCGGGGAGCAGGTAGTAGGTGTCCCAGCGGCGGGTCAGCTCGTCGACGACGTGCCGCAGCGGCACGTCCTCGCGCAGGTCGTCGCCGATGACGCGGGCCACCTCCCGGGCCTTCACCTGCGGGTACGCCAGCTCGTCGCCGATGATGAACAGGTAGCCGCGCCGGCCGCGCTTCTCCCAGGAGTCGGTCACGGTGTGCCGGGCCATGAAGTACATGGCCAGCTCGTACGACTCGGTCATCTGCCCGCCGCCGCCGCCCTCCAGCACGATCCGGCCGAGGTCGTCGTCCATCCGGTTGTCCGACTCGAACTGGCCGACCTGCAACGGCACCCGATCGCAGGTGGCGTCGCCGATCGCGCCGAACATGATCTGCGGGTCGCTGGCGTAGCCCTGCCGTTGCAGCAGCCCGAGCAGCTGCGGCAGCTTGGTCTGCAGGACGCGCGGCACGTTGCGCATCGAGCCGGTGACGTCGAAGAGCACCGCGATGGGTGTCGAGCGGGGGTGCTCGTCGGAGTCGCGGCTCTCGCGCGTCGCGTCGCGCGGGTCGAGGGCGGGGTGCACCTTGCGCGCACCGCTGTCGCTGTAGGAGAACGCGCTCTTGCCGGTCTTCCGGCGGTAGCGGTCGGCGGCGTCGTACACGTCGGTGGACCACATTCCACTGCCCATGACAGCTCCCTAGGGGTTGAGGGTGAAGGGTCGGAAGGTGCGTGGCCCGTAGAGCCGGTCCAGCACCTCGTCCAGTTCGCGCAGCAGCCGCCACGCGTCGTCGGGCCGGGCGTCCAGGGCCCGCTGGCGGCAGCCCCGCGCGAAGGCGTCCAGCTCGCGGGGCGCGCGTGGCCCCATCAGCCAGCTCATGCAGAGGCTGGCCATGGCGATGTCGGTGCCCGGCCCGCAGGGCCGCTTCCGGGGAATCTCCTCGGGGTACCAGTTCGCGTCGTAGCCGGGCACCAGCGCGGGGATCGTGCCGCCGACGGGGGCGGAGAAGCACCAGTCGACAAGCGCCACGCCGTGCGCCTCCGGCTCGATCAGCACGTGCGGCGGCAGGACCGCGCCGTGCACGACGCCCGCCTGGTGGGCCAGGCCGAGCGCCACCAGCAGCCGGCGCCACATCCAGGCCACGTCGCGGCCGTCCAGCCCGTCCGGGTACGCGCGCCGGACCTCGTCGAGGTCGTGCAGGCCGGGCGCGGTGGCGAGCACGTTGATCCGCCGTTCGGCGCCGGTGGCGGCGTCGAGGTGCCGGAATTCCTCGACCAGCCGGGGCACGTACGGCAGGTAGCGCGGGTCGCCGCGCTCGGCGATGGTGCGCAGGGCGTGCGCCTCGCGGGCCATCAGGTCGTTGTCGGTGGGTCGCCGGGGCAGCTTGAGCAGCCGGTCGGCCCCGACGTCGTAGAGGTCCGCCAGGTCGCCCGAGTGGGCCGGCGTGCCGAGTCGGTAGTCGCCGAGGACGGTGACCTGCCGGGCGCGCCAGCGGGTGGTGACCTGGACGAACGCGTCGGTGGCCTCGGCGCGTACCGCCGGGTCGGCCGGCAGGCGGTCGGGGTGCAGGGCCGCGACCAGCTCGCGGTAGCGCCGGGCCGGCTGGTCCGTGCCGAACAGCTCGGCGTCGGTGCGGGCCGCCGCGACCAGGCGGATGGCTTCGGTGGTCCTCATCGGACCGTCTCCTCCCGGGCGGGGCGCAGCAGCGCCGGGTGCAGCAGCCGGGCGTCGCCGGCCCGGTAGAGCTTGGCGCGGGGGCCGCCCCGGGCGCCGCCGCGCTCGGTGCTGGTGCCGGTGCTCTCCACGAAGCCCGGCACCGAGAGCACCTTGCGATGGAAGTTGCCGGCGTGCAGCGGGTGGCCCCAGACCGTCTCGTAGACGGCGCGCAGCTCGCTGATCGTGAACTCGCCGGCGAGGAAGCGCGTGGCGAGCGGGGTGTATTCCAGCTTGGACCGGGCCCGCTCCAGCGCGTCGTCGATGATCCGGCCGTGGTCGAAGGCGAGCTGCCGGTTGGCCAGCGCGGTCACCGGCAGCCAGCCGGCCTCGTCGGCGTCGGTGCCGGCGGCCGGGTCGGGCAGGTCGGGGGCGAACGCGAGGTGGGCGACCGAGACGACGCGCATGCGCGGGTCGCGGTCGGGGGTGCCGTAGCTGCCCAACTGCTCCAGGTGTACGCGGCGCAGTCCCTCGCCACCGAGCCCGGTCTCCTCGGCCAGCTCCCGTCGGGCGCCGGCGGTGAGGTCCTCGTCGGGGCGGACGAAGCCGCCGGGCAGCGCCCACCGCCCCTCGAAGGGCGGCTGGCCGCGCCGGATCAGCAGCAGGTGCAGCGCGCCGTCCCGGATGGTCAGCGCCACCACGTCGACGGTCACGGCGACCGACGGGTAGGCCCCGGGGTCGTACGCGGCCAGGAAGTCCTGCTCGTCAACCATGTCTCTCTCATTCTGAGAACATCTCGATCTGAGAAGAACTTAGCGCACGAGAACGCCCCTGCCAAGTCCCGGACGGAACTCGGCAGGGGCGTATCCGGGCGCCTCAGCGCACGAGGCCCGCCAGGTGCGGCCGGCCGCGCGAGTCGTGCAGGGCGAACCCGCCGTCCGGCAGCAGGCCGAAGCTCACCGTGCTCGGCAGCGGCACCGGCAGCTTGAAGGCCACCTCGACCGTGTAGGCGTCCGGCAGCCGGTTCTCCAGCGCGGCCAGGCAGCGGGCCTTGCTCCACATCCCGTGCGCGATCGGCCGGGGGAAGCCGAACAGCCGCGCGCCGAGGCGGGAGGTGTGGATCGGGTTGTGGTCGCCGGAGACCCGCGCGTAGTCCGTACCGACGCGGGGATCGACCCGCCAGCGGGCCGAGCCGGCCGGCGTCGCGGGCCGCCCGGCCTGCTCGCGCCGCCCGCCGCCGCCCCGCTTGCCCTCCCTGCCGAGGTACGTCGACACGCCGCGCCAGACCTCCGTCCCGTCGACCGAGCCGACCAGCACCACGTCGACCTGCCGCCCCCGGTCGTGCGGGCGCAGGTTCTCGGCGTACGCGCGGAAGTCGAGGGTCTCGTCGGCGGTGACCGGGCGGTGCACGGTGATCCGGTTGCCGACGTGCACCACGCCGGTCAGCGGAATGGGGAACTCCGGCGCGGTCATCAGCCGCAGCGCCAGCGGGAAGCCCATGACGTGCGGGAACGTCGCGGGCAGCCGGTCGGTGAGCCGGAACCCGCAGACCCGGTCGTAGTCGGCGAGGTGCGTCCGGTCGACGGCGATCCCGCCGACGGCCAGCTCGACCGCCGGGACGCCCGCCGACCGCCGCCCGCCGGCGAGGCCGGGCAGCGCGCCGAGCAGCGCCCGCCGGTAGAGCGCCCCGGCCGCCGGCATCCGGGGCAGCTCGACGCGCTGCCGGGCACCCGTTCCGGCCGGGCCCCCGCCCGAGAGGTCCCGCGTCGCCTCGGCGGCGGAGGCGGCGAGGTCGTGCGTCTCTTCGAGGCTCAGGTCGTGGCCGGACGCCGCCGGCCCGCGGATCGCGTCCAGGGTGTCCTGCGACAGGATCTCGGTCGGGCCGTCGATCAGCTCGTGCACCGACAGGTCGTCCGGGTCCGGCGCCGGTTGTCCTCTCCTCGCCATCACGCCCCCAGCAGGCTCTGGCCGCAGACCCGGACGACGTTGCCGCTGACCGCGCCGGAGGCCGGCCACGCCAGCCAGCCGATGGTCTCGGCGACGTCCACCGGCAGCCCCCCCTGGGACATGCTGTTCATCCGCCGGCCCGCCTCACGGATCACCAGCGGGATGCGCGCGGTCAGCCGGGTCTCGATGAAACCGGGGGCGACCGCGTTGACGCTGATCTGCCGTTCACGCAGCGCCGGGGCGAGCGACTCGACGAGCCCGATCACGCCCGCCTTGCTGGTGGCGTAGTTGGTCTGGCCCCGGTTGCCGGCGATGCCGGCGATCGAGGAGACCGAGACGATCCGGCCGCCGGCCGGAATCAGCTCCCGCTCCAGCAGCACGTCGTTGATCCGCTCCTGGCTGGAGAGGTTGACGTCGAGCACCGAGTCCCACCGGTCGGCGTCCATCCGGCCGAGGGTCTTGTCGCGGGTGATCCCGGCGTTGTGCACGACCACGTCGACCCGCCCGTGCCGCTCGGCCAGGTGCTCGGCGAGCCGCTGCGGGGCGTCGGGGGCGGTCAGGTCGAGCTGGACGGCGGTGCCGCCGATCTCGTTGGCGACCGCCGCCAGCTCGTCTCCGGCCGCCGGGATGTCCAGCGCGACGACCCGGGCGCCGTCGCGGGCCAGCACCCGGGCCAGCGCCGCGCCGATGCCCCGGGCCGCCCCGGTGACCAGGACTACCTGCCCGTCCAGCGGGCGGTCCCAGTCGGCCGGCGTCCCGGCCGTGCCGGCGCCGACCCGGACCACCTGCCCGGAGACGTACGCGGACCGGCCGGAGAGCAGGAACCGCAGGGTCGCCTCCAGGCTCGTCCAGGTGCCGGCGTCCGGTTCCTTCGTGGCGTACACGAGCTGGGCGGTGACGCCTCGGCCGAACTCCTTGCCGATGCTGCGGGTCAGCCCCTCCAGGGCCCGCTGGGCGGTCGCCTCCCGGGGGGAGCCGCACTCCTCGGGCGGGGTGCCGAGCACGACGACCCGGCCGCTGGGCAGCACCGACCGGGCACGCGGGTGGAAGAAGTCGTACAACTGGCGCAGCTCCGTGGATTCGGTGATGCCGGTGGCGTCGTACACCAGGGCGGCGAAGCGCTCGGTGGACTCCACGGCGCCCGGATCGCGCAGCTCGACCCCGGCGGCGGTCAGGACCTTGCCGGCCCGCTCGGCGAGCCGGCCGCCCGTCGCGGCGCCCAGCAGGACGGGGCCGGGCACGATGGGACCGCCGGGGGTGTGCCGGCGCAGTCGCGGCGGGTCGGGCAGCCCGAGGCGCTTGACCAGCGTGCGGCCGGCCCCCGATCGGACGAAGCTCGCGTACCTGTCGGTCATAGGCGTAGCCTACTGGCGAGTAGGTTGAGGGCAAGTCTTTCGAGGAGGCGGGATCGTGCAGAGCATCCGGCGGGTGGCGGTCATCGGCGGCAACCGCATCCCCTTCGCGCGGTCCAACTCGCGGTACGCCAGCGCGTCGAACGCCGACATGCTGGGCGCCGCGCTGGACGGGCTCGTCGCCCGGTTCGGCCTGGCCGGCCAGCGCGTCGGTGAGGTGGTGGCCGGCGCGGTGCTCAAGCACGCGAAGGACTTCAACCTGACCCGCGAGGTGGTGCTCGGCTCGAAGCTCGACCCGCACACCCCCGCGTACGACATCCAGCAGGCCTGCGGCACGGGGCTGGAGGCGGCCATCCTGGTCGCCAACAAGATCGCCCTCGGGCAGATCGACGTCGGCATCGCCGGCGGCGTGGACACCACCTCCGACGCGCCGCTCGCCGTCAACGAGGAGATGCGCCGTACGCTGCTCCGGCTCAACAGCGCCCGCACCCTCGGCGAGCGGCTGAAGATCGCCGCGAAGCTGCGCCCCACCCAGCCGTTCAAGCCGGAGATCCCGCGCAACGCGGAGCCGCGTACCGGGCTGTCGATGGGGGAGCACGCCGCCCGCACGGCGCTGCGCTGGCAGGTCGACCGGCAGGCCCAGGACGAGCTGGCGCTGCGCTCGCACCAGCGGCTCGCCGCCGCGTACGACCGGGGGTTCTTCGACGACCTGCTGACCCCCTACCTCGGGCTGACCCGCGATGCGAACCTGCGCCCCGACACCAGCCTGGAGAAGCTCGGCGCGCTGAAGCCGGTCTTCGGCGCGAAGGGGCCCGACGCCGGGGCGGCGACCATGACGGCCGGCAACTCGTCGCCGCTGACCGACGGCGCCTCGACGGTGCTGCTGGCCAGCGAGGAGTGGGCCCGCGCGCACAGCCTGCCCGTGCTGGCGTGGTTCTCCTGGTCGGAGACCGCCGCCGTCGACTTCGTGCACGGCGACGAGGGGCTGCTGATGGCCCCCGCGTACGCGGTGCCCCGGATGCTGACCCGGGCCGGGTTGACGCTCCAGGACTTCGACTTCTACGAGATCCACGAGGCGTTCGCCTCGCAGGTGCTGGCGACCCTCGCCGCCTGGGAGTCCCCGGAGTTCTGCAAGGACCGGCTGGGCCTGGACGCCCCGCTCGGCGCCGTCGACCGGGAGAAGCTGAACGTCAACGGCTCGTCGCTGGCGGCCGGGCACCCGTTCGCGGCCACCGGCGGCCGGATCGTGGCGACCCTGGCGAAGCTGCTCGCCGAGAAGGGCGCCGGCCGGGGCCTGATCTCCATCTGCGCCGCCGGCGGCCAGGGCGTGACCGCGATCCTGGAGCGCTGAGCCGGGCACCTGATCCGCAGACGCGGGGCCGGGCAACCCGCCCGGCCCCGCGCTCCGTCCCCTGGGCATGAGGCGACGAAGGCGGAACGCGTGAGGTCGGCCGACGAGGACGAGTACCGGCAGTTCGTCGAGGCCCGGCTGGAGCATCTGCGCCGCACGGCGTACCTGCTCTGCCGGGACTGGCACACCGCCGACGACCTCGTCTCCATCACCCTGGGCAAGCTCTACCGGGCCTGGACCCGGGTCCGCGCGGCGGAGAACGTCGACGCCTACGTCCGGCAGGTGCTCACGCGCGCCTGGCTGGACGAGCGACGGCGGCCGTGGCGGCGTGAACGCAGCACCGACGAGGTCCCCGACGACGCCGCGCCGGACACCGAGCCCGACCTGGCGGACCGGGAGCTGCTCCTCGACCTGCTCGGGAAGCTGCCCGAGCGGCGGCGCGCCGTGCTGGTGCTGCGCTACTACTGCGACCTCTCCGTGGAGGAGACCGCGCAGATCCTCGGCGTCACCACCGGCACGGTGAAGAGCCAGGCCGCCAGAGCGCTGGAATCGCTACGCCTGCTGGCCGCTGACCAGCCGGCCCTGAGCACGGGGAGGTTCGCGTGACGTACCGGGAGATCTTCGACGCGGCGATCGGCGACGCGCCGCCCTCCTCGATCGACCTGGACCGGGTGATCCTGCGGCAGCGCCGGCTGGTCCGCACCCGCCGGCTCGGGGCGTACGCCTCGGCGGCCGGCGGGGTGCTGGCGCTGGTGCTGGGCGCGGGCCTGGTGGTCGACCGCCCGGACATGCAGCCGGCGGCCTCGGCATCCGCCTCGCGCCCCCCGTACCGCAAGAGCAACCAGTTCCTGCCCTCGGAGGCGGCCGAGCGCTACCAGAACGGACTGGCGGCGGCCCTCGGCGCGCGGGCGTCCGGCGTCCGGTGGGTGCCACTGACCGCGGTAGGTCGCGGCGCCCTCCCGACGGCACCGGCCGGCGACGCGCCGGTCGGGGGCGCGTACGAGGACTACCAGAACGTCGGTTTCTCGGTGCACGTCTATCCGGTCGACCCCGCCGGCGCGTTCAGCAACGAGGTGTCCGCCCTGGCCCAGGCCGAGCCACAGCCGAGAGTGAATCACGACGTCATGGACTGCGCGAAGCAGACCGTGGACTTGTGCGATCTCTCCGCGGGGCCGGACGGCGCGCGCGTCCGGGAGATCGCAATCGTCCTTAGTGACGGGCGGGGGGGCGTTCTCCACTCCCGGCAGGTCGACGTCCTGCACCGTGACGGCACCTGGATCAGGATCTCGCTGCACAGCGCCGACGGGCGGTTCGTGCTCACCCCGCAGCAGCTCCGGGACCTCGCCCTCGATCCGGCCGCCCGCCCCACCTGGTGACCCGGGCCCGCCGAGGACGGGCGGCGTTGCCGGGCAGCCGGTCGCGACCCTCCAGGCGGGCAGTCCTTTCTGACGGTCTCTGCGTCCCGGGGCACGAGTCGGCCCCGGGACCTACTTGATCGTGCCCGCCGGGGCGAGCCATCGCACGGGCTGACCGGTGACCTCGGCGATCTGGTCGAAGTCACGGTCGTAGTGCAGCAGGGAGAGGTCCTGGTACTTGGCCGTCGCCGCGATCAGCAGATCGACGGCGCCGGCAGACCGGTGGGTACCCCGAGCGGTGGGCTGCCTTTGGATCTCGGCCGCCCGCGCGCACGCCGCGGCCTCGATCCGGCCGGACCGGCAGATGGGGCAGGACCACGCCGTTCGTCCGGGTCTCGCATCCGGCTGTCGGATCAGGCGGTGGCGCCGCCGTCGATGGCGATCGACGCGCCGGTGATGTGCCGGCCGCCCTCGCCCACCAGGTGGCTGACCGTCGCCGCCACGTCCTCCGGCGTGCCGTAGCGGCCGAGGGCGATGTGTGACCGCTGGGCGTCCGCGCCGGCGCTGTCCGCGCGGTTCATGTCGGTGTCGGTGGAACCGGGCAGGACCAGGTTGACGGTGATCCCGCGCGGGCCGAGTTCGCGGGCGAGCGCCCTGGTCAGGCCGTTGACGGCGGTCTTGGTCATGGCGTAGACGCTCACCCCGGGAGCCGGTACGCGGCTGGCGAAGCTGCTGCCGATGTTGACGATCCGCCCGCCGTCGCGCAGGTGGCGTACCGCCGCCTGGGTGGCGAGGAACACCCCGCGCACGTTGACGGCGATGGCCCGGTCGAGATCGTCGAGGCCGACCTGTCCGATCGGCCCGGACGAGAACACTCCGGCGTTGTTGACCAGGATGTCCAGCCGCCCCAGCTCGGCGACGGTCCGCTCGACCGCGTCGACGATCGCCGTACCGTCGGTGCTGTCGGCGCGGATCGCCAGGCCCGTGCGGCCGTACGACGTGATGTCGGCGACGACGGCCTTCGCGCTCTCCTCCGCGCTGCGGTAGGTGAACGCGACGTGGGCTCCGTCCTCGGCCAGCCGGCGTGCGACGGCGGCGCCGATGCCGCGGCTACCGCCGGTGACCAGGGCGACCCTGCCGGTTAGTCTGGACACTCTTCCTCATTCCCGTCAGTCGGCTCAGCAGGGTGATCACCATAGCCAGCCGGCAACCCTGCCGATGCGGTGCGGGCGGGTCCGGGAGAATGGGCGCCGTGACGACGATCCCGAACGTGCTCGCCAACCGGTACGCCTCGCCCGAACTGGTCGCCCTCTGGTCGCCGGAGGAGAAGATCCGGATGGAGCGGCGGCTCTGGCTCGCCGTGCTCCGGGCCCAGCGGGACCTCGGCATCGGAGTGCCCGACGGCGTGGTCGAGGCGTACGAGGGGGTGCTCGACCAGGTCGACCTGGCCTCGATCGCCGAGCGGGAGCGGGTCACCCGGCACGACGTGAAGGCCCGGATCGAGGAGTTCAGCGCGCTCGCCGGGCACGAGCACGTGCACAAGGGGATGACCTCCCGTGACCTCACGGAGAACGTCGAGCAGCTCCAGGTGCGCCGCTCGCTGGAGCTGATCCGGGACCGGGTGGTCGCCACCCTGGCCCGGCTGTCCCGGCTCGCCGTCGAGCACTCCGACCTGGTCATGACCGGCCGCTCGCACAACGTCGCGGCGCAGGCCACCACGCTGGGCAAGCGCTTCGCGTCGGCCGCGGAGGAGCTGCTCATCGCGTACGAGCGGCTGGACGACCTGATCAACTGGTACCCGCTGCGGGGCGTCAAGGGCCCCGTCGGCACCGCCGCCGACCAGCTCGACCTCTTCGACGGCGACGCCGACAAGGTGGCCGAGCTGGAGCGCCGGGTCGCCGGTCACCTCGGCTTCAGCCGGGTCCTCGACAGCGTCGGCCAGGTCTACCCGCGCTCGATCGACCTGGCGGTGCTCTCCGCGCTCGCCCAGATCGCCGCCGCCCCGTCGTCGCTGGCGACCACCATCCGGCTGATGGTCGGCCAGGAGCTGGCCACCGAGGGCTTCAAGCCGGGCCAGGTGGGCTCCAGCGCGATGCCACACAAGATGAACACCCGCTCCAGTGAGCGGGTCAACGGCTTCGCCGTGATCATCCGGGGCTACCTGTCGATGGTCGGCGAGCTGGCCGGCGACCAGTGGAACGAGGGGGACGTCTCCTGCTCGGTGGTCCGCCGGGTCGCCCTGCCGGACGCGTTCTTCGCCGCCGACGGGCTGTTCCAGACCTTCCTCACCGTGCTGGACGAGTTCGGCGCGTACCCGGCGGTCGTCAACCGGGAGCTGGAGCGCTTCCTGCCGTTCCTGGCCACCACGAAGATCCTGGTGGCGGCGGTCCGGCGCGGTGTCGGCCGGGAGGTCGCCCACGAGGCGATCAAGGAGCACGCGGTCGCGGTGGCCCTGGCCATGCGCGAGAAGGGCGCCGCCGAGAACGACCTCTTCGACCGCCTGGCGCAGGACGGCCGCCTCGGCCTGACCCGCGCCGAGATCGACACCCTCGTCGCCGACCGCACCGCCTTCGTCGGCGCCGCCCCGGCCCAGATCGAGGCGGTCGCCCGCCGCATCGCCACCGTAGTGGACGCCCACCCCCAGGCAGCCACCTACACCCCACCCCCCATCCTCTGACCCCCACCCCCACCCCCCCGGGGCCCCCTGTTCAAGCCCCGGTGATCATGAGGTTAGCGGCGGATTTTGAGATCAACTTCGCCGCTAACCTCATGATCACCGGGGCGGGCCGGCGGGCCGGCGGGCCGGCGGGCGGGCGGGCCGGCGGGCGGGCGGGCCGGCGGGCGGGCGGGCCGGCGGGCGGGCGGGCCGGCGGGCGGGCGGGCCGGCGGGCGGGGCCCGGGAGGGTGGGTGGGTCAGTCGCGGGTGGGGGTTTCGGCGGCCGAGCGGAGGTTGGGGGCGCTCGCCGGTTCGGCGATGCCACCCGGGGACTCGGCGAAGGAGGGGTCGTGCGCGGTCTCCGCGGCGACCAGCGGCTGGTCGGGCGGCATGACGTCGGGCATCTTGGGCGCCACGACCACGGCCGTGCCGTACGCGCAGATCTCCATCCACATCTCGCCGCAGTCGCGGCTGTCGAAGCGCATCCCCACCACGGCGTTCGCGCCGATGCGGCGGGCCTCCTCGCCGAGCCGGGCCACCGAGTCCGTACGCCACCGGGTGAGGTTGTCCGGGGCCATCGGGTCGTACGCGCCACCGCGCAGGTTCTTGACCCCCTCGCGGTACGGGTTCCGCGTCCTGGCCATCGATGACACCACTTCGCCGAGGATCTGGCGGATCTCGTACCCGGGTAGTTGCTCCGTCGTCACGACCAGCACGTTTCCGATGCTCTCAGGGTTGCGCGCACCCGATCGTGAGCCGTGTTCACCTGATCGGATGCTGCAAAACGGCGCGGCGCGGACGGCCGGCGCGCTGCCGACCATCCGCGCCCGGCGCGGTGCTAACCGTCAGACACCGGCAGTCTGGGTGATCCAGGCCCGGTTGTACGCGACGCTGCCGTAGTTCTGGATGCTCTGGCCGTCGGCGGTGGAGGCGACGCCGACCTGCGCGCCGTTGTAGAACTGCGGGCCGCCCGAGTCGCCCCGCCAGGCGTTGCCGTTGATCCGGGTGCTCCGGATCGCCTGCCCGCCGTACGCGTCGGTGGCGCTGTTGCTGGTCACCCGGACCGACGCGGTCTTCAGCTGGGTCGACGCGGAGCAGCCGCTGTAGCAGGTCATGCCCCAGCCGTAGATCGAGTTGGTCGAGTTGAGCGGCGGGTTGCTGTTGGCGAGCGTGACGTACGAGGTGCTCACCGAGCTGGACAGGCGCAGCAGGGCCAGGTCGTACCGGCTGTAGCTGGCGCTGACGGTGCGGGTCTGACCGCCGGAGGAGCGGTAGACGCTGCCGACGCGGACGGACATCGTGCCGTTCACGCAGTGCCGCGCGGTGAGCACCCACTGCGGCGCGATGATGGTGCCGGAGCAGGTGAACGAGCCGTTGCTGAGCACGGCGGCGGCCCACGGGGCCGACGAGACGGTGCTGCCGCCGATGATCGGCTGCGGGCCGGCCGGGGCGGCGAGGGCGCCGGAGCTGGCGCCGAGCAGGCCGGCCGCTGCGGTGGCCAGCACCGCGACCATGGATCGGATGCGCATGGGGGCTCCTTCGGGGTGGGGCCCGGGTTCACCGGGTCGAGCTGTCGGCCGGCGGGCGGGGTGGCCCGACGGTCGATCGACGTACGACGATGTACGGTAGGGCCCCTGAGATGTCGTTCACAAGAGATCCATCGGAAATGATGGATGAGACGGTATGGCGGGCGGGGCGGCGGGCGGCCTCGGGCGGCCCGGCGGAGCGGGGCGAAACGGGCCGGTCGGCAACGGATGGGCATCGGGATCGCAACGAACCCGCATCGGTCCCCGGGCCCCGCGCCGGGAATGTCGATCACCGCCTGAACTGCGTCCGGCCGGTGCGTCCGGGGCGGTATCTGCCAGGTAGGCTGGCTGCGCTCGCCCGTTGTGGGTAGGCACCCAACTGCGTACACAGTCAGGAGTGCCCAGTGCCTCGCGTCGTCGTCGACGTCATGCTCAAGCCCGAGATCCTCGATCCCCAGGGCCAGGCCGTCGCAAACGCGCTGCCCCGGCTCGGCGTCAGCGACGTCGCCTCGGTTCGGATCGGCAGGCGGATCGAGATCGAATTCACCGGTGAACCGGACCTGGACCGGGCCCGGGAGATCGCCGACAAGCTGCTCGCCAACCCGGTCATCGAGGACTTCACGGTCCGCGTGGCCGAGGCCGACGAGACCGTGGACGCACGCTCGTGACCGCCCGGGTGGGTGTGGTCACCTTCCCCGGCTCGCTCGACGACGGGGACGCGGCCCGGGCCGTCCGGATCGCGGGCGCCGAACCGGTCCGCCTCTGGCACGGCGACCCGCAGCTGCACGGGGTGGACGCCGTCGTCCTGCCCGGTGGCTTCTCCTACGGCGACTACCTGCGCTGCGGCGCCATCGCCCGGTTCGCCCCGGTGATGGGGACGATCGTGGACGCGGCCCGGGGCGGCCTGCCCGTGCTCGGCATCTGCAACGGCTTCCAGATCCTCTGCGAGGCCCACCTGCTGCCCGGCGCGCTCACCCGCAACCAGCACCTGCACTTCCGCAACCGCGACCAGGTCCTGCGCGTCGAGTCGGTCGGCACCGCGTGGACCAACGCGTTCCAGCCCGGCCAGGAGGTGCTGATCCCGGTCAAGAACGGCGAGGGCTGCTACGTCGCCGACACCGCGACGCTGGACCAGCTCGAAGCCGAGGGCCGGGTGGTCGCCCGCTACGTCGGCGGCAACCCCAACGGGTCGCAGCGCGACATCGCCGCGATCACGAACCCCGCCGGCAACGTGGTCGGCATCATGCCGCATCCCGAGCACGCGGTGGAGGCGCTCACGGGCCCCTCCCTGGACGGTCTCGGCTTCTTCACCTCGGTGCTCAAGCACCTGGTGGGGACGCCGGCGTGACCGTGCGCGGCATCATCGGTCGGCTCACCCGCCCGTCGGGCGGACGCGAGCGCAGCGAGGAGACGTCATGACCACCCATCCGGACGAGCTGCGGGACAACCCGGAGACCTTCCCGGCCGCCCCGGCGCAGCCGGTGGAGCCGCGTCCGGCCGGCGTCGTGCCGCCGGCCGGGCGTCCCGGGCCGGCGACCGCCGACTGGGCCGAGGGACTGGACACCGTGCCGCGCGCCGGGGACACCCCCGGTGAGCTCCAGCCGTACGCCGAGCTGGGGCTCCGCGACGACGAGTACGAGCGGATCCGGCACATCCTCGACCGGCGGCCCACCCAGGCCGAGCTGGCCATGTACTCGATCATGTGGAGCGAGCACTGCTCCTACAAGTCGAGCAAGGTGCACCTGCGGCAGTTCGGCGAGAAGGCCCCGCCAAGCGACCGGCTGCTCGCCGGCATCGGCGAGAACGCCGGCGTCGTGCAGGTCTCCGACGAGCTGGCGGTGACCTTCAAGGTCGAGTCGCACAACCACCCGAGCTTCGTCGAGCCCTACCAGGGCGCGGCCACCGGCGTCGGCGGCATCGTGCGGGACATCCTCGCCATGGGCGCCCGCCCGGTCGCGGTGATGGACCCGCTGCGCTTCGGCGCCGCCGACCACCCCGACACCGCCCGGGTGCTGCCCGGCGTGGTCGCCGGCGTGGGCGGCTACGGCAACTGCCTGGGTCTGCCGAACATCGGCGGCGAGGTCGTCTTCGACCCCTGCTACCAGGGCAACCCGCTGGTCAACGCGCTCTGCCTCGGGGTGCTGCCGGTCGACCGGCTCCAGAACAAGGCCGCCGCCGGCCCGGGCAACGTCGTCGTGCTGATGGGCGCCAGGACCGGCCGGGACGGCATCGGCGGCGTGTCGGTGCTGGCCAGCGCCACCTTCGACGAGGGCAGCGAGAAGCGCCGCCCGTCGGTGCAGGTCGGCGACCCGTTCATGGAGAAGCTGCTCATCGAGGCCTGCCTGGAGCTCTACGACGCCCGGCTGGTCGTCGGCATCCAGGACCTCGGCGGCGCCGGCCTGACCTGCGCGCTGACCGAGACCGCCGCGGCGGCCGGCACCGGCATGCGGGTCTGGCTGGAGCGCGTGCCGCTGCGCGAGGCCTCGATGGAGCCGCACGAGATCCTGGCCAGCGAGTCCCAGGAGCGGATGCTGCTGGTCGTCGAGCCGGAGAAGCTCGAAGCGGTGCTCAAGACCGCCGAGAAGTGGGGCGTCTGGGCCACCGCCATCGGCGAGGTCACCCCGCCGGCGCCGGACGGCCAGCCGGGCCGGCTGCTGATCACCTGGCACGACCAGCTCGTGGTGGACGTGCCGCCGGGCTCGCTGGTCGACGACGGTCCCGTCTACGCCCGCCCGATGCGCGAGCCGGCCGACCTGATCCTGCTCCAGGCCGACCGCGCGGAGACGCTGCCCCGACCGGCCGACCCGGACGCGCTGCGCGAGACCGTGCTGCGCATGATCGCCTCGCCCAACCTGGCCGACAAGACCTGGGTCACCGAGCAGTACGACCGCTACGTGCTGGGCAACACCGTGCTCGCCCAGCCGGAGGACTCCGGCGTGATCCGGATCGACGAGCGGACCGGGCTGGGCGTGGCGCTGTCGGTGGACGGCAACGGCCGGTACGCGCGGCTCGACCCGTACCACGGCACGAAGCTCGCGCTGGCGGAGGCGTACCGGAACGTGGCCGTCACCGGCGCGAAGCCGATCGCCGTCACCAACTGCCTCAACTTCGGCTCGCCGGAGGACCCGGGCGTGATGTGGCAGTTCGCCGAGGCCGTCCGCGGCCTGGCGGACGGCTGCGCCGAGCTGGGCATCCCGGTCACCGGCGGCAACGTCAGCTTCTACAACCAGACCGGCGCGGCGCCGATCCACCCGACCCCGGTGGTCGGTGTGCTCGGCGTGCTCGACGACGTGTCCGACCGGGTGCCGATGGGCTTCGTGCCCCGGCCGGGCGGCGACCACGACCAGATCTTCCTGCTCGGCGAGACGCACGTGGAGCTCTCCGGCTCGGAGTGGGCCTGGGTCACCCACGAGCACCTCGGCGGCGTACCCCCGCAGGTCGACCTGGCCCGCGAGCGGCTCCTGGCCGACCTGCTGGCGGAGGCCGCGCGGGTCGGGCACCTGAGCGCCGCGCACGACCTCTCCGACGGCGGCCTCGCGCAAAGCCTGGTGGAGTCCTGCCTGCGGCGCGGCGTCGGCGCCCGGATCGCCGTGCCGGAGCGGTTCGACGGCGGCTCGATGCCGTTCGTCTACCTGTTCAGCGAGTCCGCCGGCCGGGCCCTGGTGTCGGTGCCGCGCGGCCACGAGAAGGCGTTCACCGCCCTCTGCGCCGAGCGCGGCGTGCCGTTCGAGGTGATCGGCGTCACCGACCCGACCGGCGGTGCGCTGGAGGTGCACGGCCAGTTCCGCATCGGCCTGGACGAGCTGCGCGCCGCGCACAGTGAGACGCTGCCGCGCCTCTTCGGGGGCGCGGGGGTCGTCGAGGTGCCCGCGCCGGCCACCGGTGTGGCGGGAGCCGTCGAGGCCGTGCCGCTGCCCGTCGCCGAATCGGCCGGCGTGGAGCCGGTGGACCCGTCGGCCGTCGTGAGCGAGCCGATCGCGTCGGCCGGGCCGGTCCCGTCGACCGGTGCCGTCGAGCCGGTGGCCCCGGCCGAGGCGGCAGCCCCGGCGGAGGCCGTCGCGCCCGACCCGGAGCCGTCGGCAGCCGAGGCCGCCGACCGGCCGGCCGAGGCGGGCGGGGCGTCGGCTCCCGAGCCCGGCGACACCGAGCCCGGTCAGCGCTGAGGCGGTGGCTGCGGCCGTCCACGTCCAACCCGGTTCAGGCGCCCGCTTCGACTGGGGGTTGACGGGGGCGGCCGAGCTGGGCCGGGTGTGCGCGGTGCTGGTGGTGGTGGACGTGCTGTCGTTCACCACCGCCGTGGACGTCGCGGTCGGGCGCGGCATGCGGGTGCACCCGTTCCCGTGGGGCGAGCAGGCCGCCGACTACGCACGGCGCGTCGGCGCGGTCGCGGCGGTGGGCCGCCGACAGACGACCCCGGAACACCCGTGGTCGCTCTCGTCGGCGGCGCTGACCACCGCGCCGGTCGTCGCCGACCTCGTGCTGCCGTCGCCGAACGGGTCGGCCATCAGCGCGGCGGCCAGCGCCACCGGACTGCCGGTGGTCGCGGCCTGCCTGCGCAACGCGCAAGCCGTCGGCCGTTGGCTCGACCAGCAGGGGTACGGCTCGACGGACGCGCCGATCGGCGTGATCGCCTCGGGCGAGCGCTGGCCGGACGGCTCCCTGCGCCCCTGTGTGGAGGACCAGCTCGGGGCGGCCTGCGTGCTGGACGCCCTGTCGGGTGTGCCCGGTGGCCTCTCCGTGGAGGCGGCCATGGCCCTCGCCGCGCTCGCCAGCACCCCCGACGTGCCCGCCGCGGTCTGCGGCAGCGTGTCCGGCCGCGAGCTCATCGAGGGCGGCTTCGCCGCTGACGTGGAGGTCGCCGTCCGGGTCGGCGTCTCGGCCGTGATCCCGCTGCTGCGGCAGGGCGTCTTCTCCGCCGCCTGACCTCCCCGCGACCGCGCGTCCGACCCGGTCGGGGCGGGCCCGGAACGGCGGCGAGGGCCGCCCGGAGATCCGGACGGCCCTCGCCGTGGTGCTGTCGTCGGGGCCGGCCCCGAGGGGGTCAGTCGTCCAGCCAGTCCAGCCGGCGGCCACCCCGGTCCTGCTGCGGTGGGCCGTCCGGGCGACCGCGACCGGTCTGCGGGTCGTCGTAGCCGCCCGGCTGGCCGTAGCCACCCTGGCCGTAGCCGTCGCGGTCCTCGTAGCCGCCGCGCTGCTGCGGGGGCTCCTGACCGTAGCCGCCCTGACCGTAGCCACCCTGGCCGTAGCCGCCCTGGTTGTCGTACGAGGTGGGCTGGTCGTAGCCGCCCGACTGGCCGTAGCCGCCGCGTGGCGCGGTGGGCTCCTGACCGCCGTAGCCGCCGGACTGCCCGTAGCCGCCCCGCTCGTAGCCGCCGCCCGGCTGGTCGTAACCGCCGGTCTGCTCGCCGCCCCGGCCGTACGCGCCCGGGCCGGACTGGCCGTAGCCCTGACCCTGCTCCGGCTGGTAGACGCCGGTGGCGTAGGGGTCGGCCGGGGCCGGGTACTGGGTGGCGTCGCCGGTGTAGCGGCCGGTCGGCTCGTCGTACCGCTCGCCGTGGCCCCGGCCGCCGCCCGCTGGCGGGTAGCCCGCGGCTCCCGCCGTGCCGGCCGCACCTGCCGGAGCGCCGTAGTCGTTGCTGCCGTAGCCGCCGCCCGAGGCGGGCGCGTTGCCGTAGCCGCTCCCCGACGAGGGCGCGTTGCCGTAGCCGCCGCCGGAGGCGGGCGCGTTGCCGTAGCCGGCACCGCCGTAGCCACCCGCGCCGGCCGGCTCGTCGCCGTAGCCGCTGCCGCCCCAGCCCTGCTGGTTGCCCGCCGCGCCGTAGGGCTGCGGGGGAGCGCCGTACGGGTCCGGCGGCACGTCGTCGACCACGGGGCGGTGCATCATCGTCGGGGCGTCGCTGAGCGCGGCGCCGCCCACCATCGTCGGATCTGGCGTGGTGCCGACCCGGTTGACCACCCGGGTCTGGTCGTCCGCGCCCCGGAACGCCCCACGGGCCGCCGGGACCGCACCGGCCGCGGCGCCCGCCGGGGCGTCGTCGTCGGCTTCGTCGCCGTTGTCCTTGCGCCGCATCAGGAGCAGCACGATGGTGCCGACGCCGGCGGCGACGAGCAGGCCGCCGAGCAGGATGATCAGCCAGGAGCCCATTCCGCCGGAGTCCTCGTTGCTGGCGTTGGCCGCCGCGCCCGGGGTCGCCTCGGTGCTCTCCTCGGGCGTCTCCTCGACGGGCTCGTCGGAGGGGAGCGGCTCCTCGCTGGCCGACGGGGTGGGGCTCGGAGTCGTCTCGACCTTGATCGCCAGCGCGATGCGCTGGCCGGTGACGCTCTGCCCGGCGGACGCGTCGAAGCTCTTGGTGGCGTAGACCTCACCGACGCTGGCACCGATGGCGAGCCGGCCGGGCGCGATCGGCTTCTCGCTGCTGCCGGAGAAGCGGAAGTTGCCGTCGTCGTCGCTGATCGTGTCGATCTTCTTGCCGGCGCCGTCCTGGAGCATGACCACGGCGTTCGGCACGGCCTTGCCGTTCGCCTGCACGACCACCTTGCCGGAGACCGATTTGACGGTCTGCGTCTGGGTCGGCTGGGACGGCTGGGCCCGGCCCTTGACGCCGAGCTGGAAGGTGGCGGTGCCGGCGCCGGACTTGTCGCCCTCGGCCGCCACCGTCACGGTGACGTTGGCGTCGCCGGCGTTGTCGCTGGCCCTGATCCGCAGCAGCTGCGACCTCGGCCGGTCGTTGTTGACGTTGATCTCTCCGCAGCCGCCCGCGCAGCTCACGCCGCCCGGCAGGCCGGCGAGGCTGATCTGGACCTTCTCGTCGCCTTCGCGGGGGGTCACCTGCACGGTGACGGCGGCGTCGCTGCCGGCGTTGACGGTGACCGAGCCGGGCGACACGGTGACGTCCGCGGCCAGGGCTGGTGTGGCGGGGGCGGCGAGCAGAGCGCCGACAACCAGCGCCACGACCACACCGGCCCGCTGCTTCCAGGCACGTCGGTGTGTTGACACGTCCACCGCCCTTCCGGACTGACTTCCCTCGGCGGCGGGGCGCCGGGCCGGGGATCATCACGGTACGAATACGCCGTCGGCAACTATGCCTTGTCTGACCGGATCGGCGCGACCCAGGGCCAGCGTCAGGCGCGGCGCGCTGAAGCCGTATCGTCCCGTCGTGTCCTCTCCGCACACTAAGTCCGCCGCGGTCGCGGCGGCGTTGTCGGCGCTCGACGAGGGGCGTACGCCCGAACGACCGGTCCTCCGGGAGGCGGTCCGTGCCCTGTTGACCGTCCTCGCGGAGCGCGCCCCCGGCCGATCGGTGGAGGTGCGTGTCCCACCTTACGGCGCAGTTCAGTGCGTTTCCGGCCCCCGACACACCCGTGGCACCCCCGCCAACGTCGTCGAGATGGAGCCCGAGACCTGGCTGGCGGTGGCCACCGGACGGCTCGACTGGGCCGACGCGATCACCCAGGGTCGCGTACGGGTGAGCGGAATCCGGGCGGATCTCTCCGCGCACCTGCCGCTCTAGCTGGGGCGATGCGCATCGACCGATCACACCTCGGAGCTGGATCGTGACTTTCTGTATCGACACGGATTCGCGTACACTGTCAGGCGACGACAGTGGTCCCGGCCGAGGAGTGCGGATCCGCCCCCCGCGTGATTCCGTAAGGCCGGTCCAGATCAGCATGAGGGAGCGCAGGTGCCCCGAGGCGACGGCCGGCTGAGCCACGACCTTGATCCCCAACGACCAGGCCCCCAGGACGCGTGCGGCGTCTTCGGCGTCTGGGCGCCCGGGGAGGAGGTCGCCAACCTGACCTACTTCGGGCTCTACGCCCTCCAGCACCGTGGCCAGGAGGCCGCGGGCATCGCGGTCAGCGACGGCTCGGGCGTCGTGGTCTACAAGGACCTCGGCCTGGTCGCCCAGGTCTTCGACGAGCCGACCCTGGCCAGCCTGCGCGGGCACGTGGCGATCGGGCACGCCCGCTACTCCACCACCGGCGGCTCGACGTGGGAGAACGCCCAGCCGACCATCCGGTCCACCACGTCCGGCACCACCATCGCGCTGGCCCACAACGGCAACCTGGTCAACACCGCGGAGCTCCAGCGCGAGGTCGCCGAGCGGGGCCTGGTCGCCGACGGCTCGACCAACGACACCTCCCTGGTGACGATGCTGCTGGCCAGCCGCCCGGACCTGTCGGTCGAGGCGGCGGCGCTGGAGGTGCTGCCGCAGCTGCGGGGCGCGTTCAGCTTCGTGTTCATGGACGAGTCGACCCTCTACGCGGCCCGCGACCCGCACGGCGTACGCCCGCTGGTGCTGGGCCGCCTGGAGCGCGGCTGGGTGGTGGCCAGCGAGACGGCCGCGCTGGACATCGTCGGCGCGAGCGTGGTCCGCGAGGTCGAGCCCGGCGAGCTGATCGCGATCGACGAGGACGGCCTGCGCTCCAGCCGGTTCGCCGCCCCGGAGCCCAAGGGCTGCCTCTTCGAATACGTCTACATCGCCCGCCCGGACGCCACCATCGCCGGCCGCAACGTGCACTCCGCCCGGGTGCAGATCGGCCGCCAGCTGGCCAAGGAGCACCCGGTCGAGGCCGACCTGGTCATCCCGGTCCCGGAGTCCGGCACCCCGGCCGCGATCGGCTACGCCGAGGAGTCGGGCATCACCTACGGCGCCGGCCTGATGAAGAACCCGTACGTCGGGCGCACCTTCATCCAGCCGTCACAGACGCTGCGTCAGCTCGGCATCCGGCTCAAGCTCAACCCGCTGCGGGAGAACGTCCGGGGCAAGCGGCTGGTCGTGGTCGACGACTCGATCGTGCGCGGCAACACCCAGCGGGCGATCGTGCGGATGCTGCGCGAGGCCGGCGCGCTGGAGGTGCACGTGCGCATCTCCTCGCCGCCGGTCAACTGGCCCTGCTTCTACGGCATCGACTTCGCCACCCGCGCCGAGCTGCTGGCCAACGGGCTGGACAACGACGGCATCCGGCGCTCCATCGGGGCGGACACGCTCGGCTACGTGTCGCTTCCGGGCCTGATCGCCGCCACCGAGCAGCCGAAGACCCGGCTGTGCCGTGCGTGCTTCGACGGGGAATACCCGATCGAGCTGCCCGCCGGCAACCTGATCGGCAAGCACGTGCTCGAGGGGGTGGGCCGGCGGGTCGCCGCGCAGGCGGCCGACACCCCGGAGCACACCGCCCCGCTCGTCGCCACTCCGGGCGGCGTGACCACACACCGCCCGTAGCACCACCCGGCGCGGCCCGGCCACCGCCGGCGCGGCGCCAGAACCAAGGGGGAGAACCGTGACGCACGTGTCCGAGCGCAGCGGCGCAGGAAGCAGCCCGTCCGGCGCCGGCGGCGACCGCCAGCCCTGGACGGCCGGCACCGGCCGCCAGGCGCGCAAACGCTCGGTCTCGTACGCGGACGCCGGGGTCTCGATCGAGGCGGGCGACCGCGCGGTCGAACTGCTCAAGTCGAAGGTGAAGCAGACCCGGCGCCCCGAGGTGATGGGCGACCTGGGCGGCTTCGCCGGCCTGTTCCGGCTGGACACGAAGAAGTACAAGAACCCGATCCTGGCCTCGTCCACGGACGGCGTGGGCACCAAGCTGGTGATCGCGCAGCAGATGGACATCCACGACACGGTCGGCATCGACCTGGTCGCGATGGTCGTCGACGACCTGGTGGCCTGCGGCGCCGAGCCGCTCTTCCTGCTCGACTACATCGCCACCGGCGAGGTCGTGCCGGACAAGGTCGCCGAGATCGGCGCCGGCATCGCCGACGGCTGCCGCTACGCCGGCTGCGCCCTGCTGGGCGGCGAGACCGCCGAGCACCCGGGCGTGCTCCGCCCGGACGAGTACGACATCTCCGCCACCGGCGTCGGTGTGGTGGAGGAGAGCGACATCCTCAGCCCGGACCGGGTCGAGGTGGGCGACGTCGTCATCGCGATGCGCTCCTCCGGCCTGCACTCCAACGGCTACTCGCTGGTGCGCCACGTGCTGCTGGGCGCCGGCCGGATGCGGCTCGACGTGGTGATCGACGACTTCGGCCGGCAGCGCACCCTCGGCGAGGAGCTGCTCACCCCGACGAAGATCTACGCGCAGGACTGCCTCAAGCTCATCGCCGAGGCCGAGGTGCGCTCCATCGCCCACGTCACCGGCGGCGGCATCCCCGGCAACCTGGTCCGGGTGCTCCCCGAGCACGTCGACGCGGTCGTCAACCGGTCCACCTGGAAGCCGCAGCCGATCTTCGACCTGATCCAGTCCAAGGGGCGGATCGAGGACCCGGAGATGGAGGCGACCTTCAACATGGGCGTCGGCATGTTCGCGATCGTCTCCGCCGAGGACGCGGACCGCGCGCTGGCCACCCTGACGGGCCGGGGCGTCGACGCGTGGCAGGCCGGCGAGATCATCGAGGGCTCCGGCAACGTGCAGATGGTCGGCCAGCACACCCGGGGCTGATCGACTCCCGGTGACCGTACGGGCACCTGATCAGGGCTTCACCCGAGTGGCCGTGGCCGCCTAGCCTGAAGGGCACCCTCAGAGCTGTCGGGGCCGCCCGCCCGGTTTCCCCGACAGCCCTTCAGGCGCGGAGGAGGGCAATGGCTGCTCGGGGACTGTCGTTCAGCGGGATGCGTGGCCTGGCCGCCGTCCCCTCGTACGTGGTCATGCAGCCCACCACCCTGTGCAACCTGGACTGCGCCTACTGCTACCTGCCGTTCCGCGCGGCCGACCGGCGGATGCCGGTGCCGGTGGCCGAGGCGGTGGCCGCGTCGGTCAACCCGTGGGCGGCGGCAGGCCGGTTCTCGGTGGTGTGGCACGGCGGCGAGCCGCTGGCCGCCGGCCGGGAGCACCTGGCCGCGCTGATCGCGCCCTTCGGGCCCGGGGTCGAGCACCACGTGCAGACCAACGCCACGCTGATCGACGACGCCTGGTGCGCGTTCTTCGTCGAGCACGGGGTGCGGGTGAGCGTGAGCGTGGACGGTCCGCGGGAACGCAACGGCGACCGGGTCACCCGGGGCGGTGGTCCCGCGTACGACCGGATCCTGCGCGGGGTGGCGGCGCTGCGCCGGCACGGCCTGCCGTTCTCGGCGCTGGCGGTGGTGGGTCGCCCCGGGCCGGGCCTGGCCACCGAGCTGTACGACTACTTCCTCGACCTGGGCTGTGACGTGCTGGGCGTCAACATCGAGGAGACCGAGGGGGTCAACCTCCGCGACAACTCCCACGACGCGCGGCTGGTGATCGCCTTCTGGGCGGAGCTGGTGGCGGCCTGGCGCCGGGAGCCCCGGATCCACCTGCGCGAGGTCGAGTGGTCGCTGCGGTACGCCGCGGCGGTGCTGGACGGCAGCGCCGACGACCTGCTTCCCCGGCGGTTGGACCCGATCCCGACCGTCGGCCACGACGGCTCGGTGACTGTGCTCTCGCCGGAGCTGGCCGGCTTCACCGATGTCCGGTACGGCGACTTCAGCAGCGGAAACGTGCTGGCCACCCCGCTGGTCGAGATCCTCGCCCACGCGGACCGGACGCCCTGGGTCGGCGAGTTCCTCGCCGGCGTCGAGGCGTGCCGTGCGTCCTGCCCCTACTTCGGGTTCTGCGGCGGCGGCCACGCGGCCAACCGTTACTTCGAACAGGGGCGTTTCGACGGTACGCAGACCGCGCACTGCCGCAACAGCAAGATCCACTTACTGGAGGGAGTGTTGGAGCATGCCCGAGACCACCAGTCACCGGCATCCTGACCGGAGGACGGACACCCCGGACGAGGTCGCCGACCGGGTGCGGGAAGCCGCGCCGGGACTCACCGCACTCCTGCACGAGGCCGAGGCCGCGCGGCGACTACGGGCCGAGGTGGCGGGCGGCGACGGCGCGAGCGCCGTGTGCGCCTGGAACCACTTCGAGAACATCCCGACGTTCTACAACTGGAACAACCGTCCCCGCTGAGACAGACCGTGATCAGGGACCTGCCGATCGTCCGGAGGGTTGTCCGGGCGGGGCAGGTCCCTGATCGTCGGGCTTGGCGCCGCTTCGATGGGCACATGCGTGAGCACGCGGGCGATCACCGCGTGCTCAGCTGCTACCGGAGGTCAGCGGGGCGGACGTACCCAGGGATCCGGGTCTTCGTCCGCGTGATCCTCATCATCGTCGTCGACATACTCTTTGTAGTCGTCGTCGAAGTTGTGCTCAGACTTACCAGCACCCGCCAGTTCGCGCTGCAAGGCGGTGAGGTCGGTGTTCGGGGAGTGGTACTTCAACTCCCGGGCCACCTTCGTCTGCTTGGCCTTAGCACGGCCGCGCCCCATGGCTCGACCCCCTCGCACAGAATGCGGGGCAGCCCGAAGGCGGGCCCCGATGACGTCAGGCATCTCTCGTGGCTCTTACGGTACATGGGGATGCCACCGTTCGGCACCTCGGGTTACCGTCGACCGACACCGCGCGTCGCGGTCATCCGGCCGTCACCGATTGTACCCGGTAAGGAGCGGCGCCGGGAGCGCCCGTGACACCGGGCAGAGCCATGCGAAACCACCCTAACGGGACGGGCGGCCCGCCGGGGCCGGGGGCGGAACGACCGCTCCGCCCCCGAGGCGCTCAGCGCAGGTGGATCGTGCGCAGCCGGCCGACGTCGGCCATCCGCCGCTCCGCCAGCCGGTCCGCCGCCACGGCCGGCGGCACGCCCTCGGCGTCGGCCAGTCGCAGGATCTCCCGGGTGGTGTCGTAGATCCGGGTCGCGCGCAGCTTGGCCCGGTCGAAGTTGAAGCCCTCGATCTCGTCCGCCACCTGGATCACGCCGCCGGCGTTCACGACGTAGTCCGGGGCGTAGAGGATGCCGCGGTCGGCGAGGAGCTTCTCGATGCCGGAGTGGGCGAGCTGGTTGTTGGCCGCGCCGGCGACCACCTTGGCGCGCAGCGCCGGCACCGTGTCGTCGTTGAGCGCGCCGCCCAGGGCGCACGGGGCGTACACGTCGATGTCGGCGGCGACCAGCGCGGCGGCGTCGTCGACCAGCGCGACCTGCGGGTGGGTGGCGCGGGCCCACTCCAGGGCCTTCGGGTTGACGTCGGTCGCCACCACCTCGGCGCCGTCGTCGATCAGGTGGCCGACGAGGTACTTGCCGACCTTGCCCAGCCCCGCCACGCCGACCCGCCGGCCGGCGAGGGTCGGGGCGCCCCATACATGCTCGGCTGCGGCCCGCATGCCCTGGAACACGCCCCAGGCGGTCAGGATCGAGGAGTCGCCGGCGCCGCCGTGCTCGACGCTGCGGCCCGTGACGTACGAGGTCTCGCGGGCGATCACGTCCATGTCGGCGACGTAGGTGCCGACGTCGCAGGCGGTGTAGTAGCGCCCGGCCAGGGACTCCACGAAGCGGCCGTACGCGCGCAGCAGCGCCTCGCTCTTGATCCGCTCGGGGTCACCCCAGATGACCGCCTTGCCGCCGCCCAGGTCCAGCCCGGCGAGGGCGTTCTTGTAGGCCATGCCCCGGGAGAGGTCGAGCACGTCGGCGAGGGCGTCGGACTCGCTGGCGTACGGGTAGAACCGGGTCCCACCGAGCGCGGGGCCGAGCGCGGTGGAGTAGATGCCGATGATCGCCTTGAGGCCGGTCTGCTTGTCCTGGCAGAACACGACCTGTTCGTGACCGCTGGACCCCGGGTCTTCGGTGGTGGCGAATACGCCCATGACTCGCTCCTGGTGTGGGGTGCGCCCTTGTGGGACGCGGACCGGTGGACCGCCGGCGGGATGCTGCCGGTGCCGCTGAGCCTAGTATCGGCCGACGCCGTCCGGCCGCCCACGGCACGCGTGATCGCGCTGCCGACGACGGCCGAGTTCCAATTCGTGGGAGGATCGCGCCGTGCCGTCGCTCTTCGCTTCATACCTGCGCGTGTACGAGCCGCTGACCGCCTTCGACCGGGACCGCCAGGCGTACTGGCGGCGCTACGTCGAGCAGGGGCGGGCGGTGGCACCGGTGGAGGGGCCGGGCCGGCAACGGACGTCGGTGCTGGAGGCGCTCGGCGCCGGCTGGACCCGGCTGCCCGACCTGCCGGACGAGGCGTACGTCCTGGAGACCGACGAGGCCCTGCTGGTCTGCCCGTGGAACCTGCGCATCCGGGTGGCCGAGGCGGCGTTGAACGCGCGCGACGGGGTGCCTCCGGTGCTGGCCGACGCGTTCGTGCCGCCGGTGCTCGCCGGGCAGGCGAAGGCCGTGGTGGAGGACTGGCGCAGCGGGGCACGGGTGCTGGAGCACGGCGTGCCGCGCGTGCACGAGCAGATTGCCACGTGGGGCGTACCGCTGCGCTGGTTCGTGCTCTTCGGCCCGGAGGAACGGCACCACGTGACCCACCCCGGGCGGCGGGCGCTGCACTACCGGACGGAGATCTCCAAGGCGCGGCGGCGGTCGTCGCGGGCCCTGTCGGTGCTGCGCAAGTCGATCGGCGACGCGCCGATCACGGAGGCGGTCGAGGAGGCCGCCCGCTGGCTGGAGGAGTTCCACCCCCGTTCGATGGTGGAGCTGGACTACGGCGGCCTGGTCGAGCTGCTGTCGGACGAGACGCTGGCCGCCGACGACTCGCCCCAGCTGGTGGCGAGCGGGCTCGCCGGGCTGTCCCGGGGCGAGGCGGAGGAGGCCTCGGCGGCGTACGACAAGCTGGTCGCGCGCTGGCGGGCGGTCCAGTTGCTGGAAAGGTGCAACTGAGGCGAAATTGCCCATAACCTGCCCCGAAGTCGAGGCGAGTTCGTAGTCGACGCATCACGAACCGTGATCATGAGTCCGAATAAGGTACTTTCTGCCGTGTAAAAGTCGCATAAATCGGGCATGGTTCATCCGTCCGTCTAGGGACGTTCGGCCGTTCGGCCCATGTCGGACATCGGGGACTAGCCGGACCATGGGAGACGCGTCGACCGGCGGGACCCCGGCCGATGTCTATACATGTGGAGGAGTGACCGATGGCATCGCGAACGCACGAACCAGAGCCGCTACTCACACCGGCCGAGGTGGCGTCGATGTTCCGTGTCGACCCGAAGACGGTGACCCGGTGGGCAAAGGCGGGCAAGCTCAGCGCCATCCGCACGCTGGGTGGACACCGTCGGTACCGGGAGTCGGAGGTCAGGGCCCTGTTGCAGGGACAGATCCCCCAGCAGCGCCAGGGGGACTGACCGACCGGGATACAAACAGGTGTGAACGGAGGGCGGCGGACGTGGTCCGCCGCCCTCCGTCGTGTCCGGACCCCGCCCGCGTACGGACGGCGGCGAAGGGATCAGGCGCCGGCCGGCGGCCGGTCCGCGAGGACGACCCGGATGCCGACCGTGCCGCTCTCGCCGCGCCGCAGGCGGCTGCCGAGCAGGCTGAGCCGGCCGATCATCCGGTACTTCTGCTTGATCAGCTCACGTACCCGCCGGGTGCCGGCCGCGTCGCAGAGGGTCGCGTGGGCGGCGACCGCCTCGCCGTGCGGGCGGCCCCGGACGTCGCACGGCGCCACCGTGACGTCGCCGCTGCGCCGGATCCGCTTCACCTTGCCGGCGTCCGCCGCCGACCACACCCAGAGCGCGTCGCCGTCGCGCACCGCCCAGACCGGGGTCGGCACGGCCCGACCGTCCTTGCGGAACGTCGTGAGCAGGATGTACTTCTCCGCGCCGAGGCGGTCCAGGGTGGTCACCCCGCCAGGATACGGCCGGTGCGGCTGACTGACCGGCCGGATAGCGTGAAGCCCGTGACGGGACAGCCACGGATCGGCGACGTGTTCGGGGAGATGCTGCGCGACGCGTACGCCGTGGCCACCGGGGTCGGCCCCCGCCCGCTGGCCGGCGGGCGGCTGCCGCGACCGGTCATCGAGATCATCGAGCGGGACGACGGGCTCATCAACGGCGCCCCCGCCGCGCACTACCTGGACGGGCCGGCCGACTGGCAGCCGTACGACCACCGGGCCGTGGACCGGGTCCGGGGCGCGACCCTGGACGTCGGCGTCGGGGCGGGCCGGATCGCGCTGCTGCTCCAGGAACGGGGCGTGCCCGTCACCGGGCTGGACACCTCGGCCGGGGCGCTGGCCGTCTGCCGCCGCCGGGGCGTACGCGACCTGGTGCACGGCACTGTCGACGCGCACGTCGCGGGCGGCCGCCGCTACGACACGTTCCTGCTGCTCGGCAACAACGTGGGCCTGCTGGAGGGCCGGGAACGCGGGCCGGCGCTGCTGGCCGCGTTGGCGGCGCTGGCCCGGCCGGGAGCACAGGTCATCGCCCACGGCACCGACCCGTACGGCACCCGGGATCCGGTGCACACGGGCTACCACGAGCGCAACCGGCGTCGGGGCCGGTTCGGTGGGCAGCTCCGGCTCCGGCTGCGCTACCGGGAACTGGGCACCGAGTGGTTCGACTACCTGGTCTGCTCCCCGGCCGAGCTGGCCGAGCTGGTCCGGGGCAGCGGCTGGCGACTGACCGACGTGGACGATCGGGACGCGCCGTACTACCTGGCGACCCTGCGCCTCGCCGGCTGACGACCGGCCCCGGCCGCAGACCCCCGGCGCCGACGCCGGATTCCCGCCGGACGCGGGAACCCGGCGCGGGTGTCAGACCTGGACGGTCGGGGGGAGCTGCTCGGGCGGCAGGCCGCCGTCGCCGTCGACCACCTCGTCCGGGGTGCCGTCCTCGTCGAGGTCGACCATCGTGATGTCCACCTTGCCGTCCCCGTCGGTGTCGAACTGGAACAGGTCGGGCTTGCCGTCCCCGTCGGTGTCGACCACCCAGACGTCGGTGCGGCCGTCGTTGTTGGTGTCGGCGCGCAGCAGGTCGACCCGCTCGTCCCCGCGGGTCTCCACGGTCTCCGCCGCGTCCGCGGCGTGCACGGTCTCCGGTGCCTGGCTCATCTGGGCCGTCCTTCCCTCGGTTGGGTGCCGTGGTACCCGATCCGGCGCGCCCCCACGCATGCCGGGGAGATCGCCGCTGCATAGGGTCGGGCCCATGAGCGAGTGGAGCGGGCGGCGGGGCGCGGGTCGACCCCGTCCCGCCACCGGAAACAGGGAGGCGTCATGAGCGACCGCTTTGTCGTCGTCGGGGCCGGCACGATGGGACTCGGCATCGCGTACGTGGCGGCCGGGGCCGGGCACGCCGTCGAGCTGGTCGAAGTGGACCGGGCGCGGGGCGCGGCGGCCGTCGAGCGGCTCGGGGAGCTGTGGGACAGGGCGGTGGAGCGCGGCAAGCTGGACGCCGACCGGGCCGCGACGAACCGGCAGCGCGTGACGCTGCGCGCGGGGCTCGCCGAGGTCGCCGAGGAGCCGGCCGTCGTGGTGGAGGCCGTACCGGAGCGGCCGGAGCTGAAGCGGGCGGTGCTGCGCGAGGCCGAGGCGCTGCGGCCGGCGCTGCTGGGCAGCAACACCTCCAGCATCCCGATCGCCGCGCTGGCCGAGGGGCTGGCCCGGCCCGAGCGCTTCCTCGGGCTGCACTTCTTCAACCCGGTCTGGGCGATGGCCCTGCTGGAGGTCGTGGTCGGCCCGGCCACCGCCGAGGAGACCACCGCCGCGGCGGTCGCGCTCGCCGGCCGGCTGGGCAAGGACCCCGTCGTCGTACGCGACATGCCCGGCTTCGCCACGTCCCGGCTCGGGGTCACCCTCGGGCTGGAGGCCATCCGGATGGTCGCCGACGGGGTGGCCAGCCCCGCCGACATCGACAAGGCGATGGTGCTCGGCTACCGGCACCCGGTCGGCCCGCTGGAGTTGACGGACATCGTCGGGCTGGACGTGCGGCTCGACATCGCGCGCACCCTCCAGGCCGCGTACGGCGACCGGTTCGCCCCGCCGCCGCTGCTGGTGGAGATGGTGGCCGCGGGCCGCCTGGGCAAGAAGTCCGGCCAGGGCTTCTACCGCTGGGAAGGCGGGACCCGCTCGTGAGCGGGCTGCGGATCGAGGAGCAGCCGGACCGGCTGGTGGTCACGCTCGACCGGCCGGAGAAGCGCAACGCCATCGACGCCGACCTGATCGCCGAGCTGCACCAGGTGTGCGCGGAGTTGGAGGCGCGGCCCCGCCTGCTGCTGCTCACCGGCGGCACCGAGGGGATCTTCGCCGGTGGGGCGGACATCGGGCAGCTGCGCGAGCGGGGCCGGCTGGACGCCCTCGCGGCGATCAACTCGGCGGCCTTCGCCCGGATCCGGGCGCTGCCGATGCCGACCGTGGCGGCCGTGGACGGGCCCGCGCTGGGCGGGGGCGCCGAGCTGGCGTACGCCTGCGATCTGCGGGTCTGCACGGCGCGGGCGGTGTTCGGCCAGCCGGAGGTCCGGCTGGGGATCCTGGCCGGCGCGGGCGCGACCCACCGGCTGCCGGCGCTGGTCGGGGAGGCCCGGGCCAAGGAGCTGCTCTTCACCGGCCGGCGGGTCGACGCCGAGGAGGCGCTGCGGATCGGGCTCGTCAACCGGGTGGTGGCCGAGCCCGGCGAACTGCTGCCCACGGCACACGGGCTGCTCGACGAGATGGCGAAGGGGTCCGCGCTGGCGCTGCGGCTGACCAAGCTGGCGGTCGACGCGCCGGCCGCCGCGCATCCGCACCTCGACCTGGTCAGCCAGGCGGTGCTCTTCGAGGACGAGGAGAAGCACCGGCGGATGACGGATTTCCTCGAGCGGCGCCGCCCCCGCTGAGCCCCGGACGGCACGACGGCCGCACCGGTCACCGGTGCGGCCGTCCGTGTCCGACGGGTGGTGAATCAGTGCCGGATCTGCACCCCGGCGTCCGCGAGGGCACGGATCACCTCTGCGGACTCGGCGAAGCCGATGACCAGCACGGCCTCCGCGCCGAAGTCCTTGATCTCCTTCGCGCCCGCGACGAAGTCGACCGGGTTCGCCTTGGCGTCCGCCGGCGGGTCGTAGGTCAGCAGCTTGAGCCGGTCGCCGCCGATGCCGGCCCGCTCCAGCTCGGCCCGGACGGTGCCCTGGAGGCCCTCGCCGTAGGAGTCCTTACGGGCGACGATCGCGATCTTCTGCGGGCCGTCGCGGAGGATCACGTCGGCCAGCGCCCGGCCCTGGAGGCTGTCCGGCGGGGCGGTGCGGAAGTAGAGGCCGTTGTCGTCCAGCTCGGTGAGGCTGGCGTCGGTGTTCGACGGGGAGAACAGCACCTTCCCGGCCTGCACCACGTCGGGCAGCACCGCGCGGGAGATGCCGGAGGCGCTGGCGCCGATGATGACGTGGACCTTCTGCGCGACGTGCCGCGCCACGGTCGCCTTGGCGACCGCCGGGTTGGTGCCGTCGTCGCCGTCGATCCAGACCACCGGCTCGCCGAGCACCCCGCCCGCAGCGTTGATCTCCCTGATCGCCAGCTTGGTGCCGGCGGAGATCGGCGGGTACGCGAGGGCCAGGTCACCGGTCTGCGACAGCAGGCCGCCCAGGATCAGCGGCGAGCCGTCGCTGCGGTCGGTCCGGCCACCGCGCTGCTTCTTCGCCTTCGGCGGGGCCTTGGTGCTCGCCGCCGACTCGTCGCCGGCCCCGACGAACTCCGTCTTGCCGTCGTTGAGCCGCTGGCCGTCGAAGTGCAGCGTGCCGTAGCTCGCGGTGGACGGCTCGCCGGCGTCGGTGAAGCCGGCCCGGGTCAGCGAGACGCTGCGGTACTCCACGTCCCGGCCCGCGCGGGCCAGGGTCAGGCACTCCGCCACCCGTTCGCAGCGCTGCCCGTCGTTGGTGACCCCGACGATCTGCTTCGCGATGGCGGCCGGATCCGTCGAGCCCGCGAGCTGGGCGGCGATCGCGCTGATCACCACCGCGTCGTACGCCTCGGCGGAGTAGAGGAAGTCGCCCAGCTTCGGGTCGACTGACCGGAGCCGGTTCTTGAAGTCCTCGGGCAGGGGCGTGAGCGGCGTGGTGCCCTTCATGCCGTCGACCAGGCCGGCGCGGTCCTTCAGCTCGGCAGGGTACGAGTTCAGCATGTTGCCGTCGGTGCCGTAGAGGCGCACCTGTTGGGTGGCCGCCTCCTCGGGCTCTTCGGTCCCGCAGGCGCTCGTGGCGAGCAGGAACGTCGCGCAGGCAGCCAGGGTGGCCGCCCGCGAGGCGCGTGACTTGAACATGGTCGTCCTTCCTCCGGCGAAGGTCCGCTGCGCACATTAGCGTGCTGGGCCGTGCGGCGGGACCACGGATGCGGCTCAATCCGCAGGTCGCCCGCCCTGACTACGGAAAGTGACCGTCGGTGGGTGGCTTGACCCTCCCCTCTACCGTGCTGTGGGTGACGGACTCACCACAGCAGACGCTTGACGACGCGACCGCCGTGCTCCGCTCGGCGCTGGCCGGGGACGGCGACGCGGTGGCGGGGGCGTTCGACGCGGTCGTCGACCGGTCCGGCCTGGCCGGCGCGTACGGGGTGGCCTGGTGTCTTGCCGCCACGATGGTCGGCGATCCGGTGCCGCCGGGCACGTGCGCGCTGGACTTCCCCGGCATCGAGGAGGCGGGCTACGACACCCGCTGGGTGGCGCGCTTCGTGAGCGCGTACGCCAACGCCGACGACGACACCGGCGAGGCGCTGTTCGGTGCGGCGGCGGCCGACGGGCTGCTGCCGGAGTGCCTGCTCACGCTCGCCGGCTCGACCGTGGCGACGCTGCGTAGCCGGACCGCCTGACCGTTCGTGCCGCCCGCCGGCACGGCCCGGGACGACGGCGTGTGCCGGCCGGACCGTTGCCCGCCCGCCCGCCGGCTGGACGTGGCGCGGCCGGGCCGGACCGCCGTGACAGGCTGAGGGCATGTCCGACGCCATGCTCAGCAAGGTGCGCAAGCTGCTGGCCCAGGCCGAGGACCCGGCCTGCACCCCCGCCGAGTCGGCCGCGTTCACGGCCAAGGCGACCGAGCTGATCGCCCGCTACGGCGTGGACCGGGCGCTGCTGGCCGCCCGGGACCCGGCCACGGACCCGGTGGGCGACCGGGTGGTCGAGGTCGTCGCCCCGTACGCCCGGGACAAGGCCGGCCTGCTCGCCGCGGTCGCCGATCCGCTGCGCTGCCGCTGCGTCCGCCGCCGGGAGGGCGCCGGCTTCGCCATGCACCTGTTCGGCTTCGCCAGCGACCTGGAACGGGTCGAGCTGCTCTTCACGTCGCTGCTGGTGCAGGCCGCCCACGGGCTGGCCGGCGCCGAGGTGCCGGCCGGCGCGCACGTCGCCGCCTTCCGGCGCTCGTGGCTGGCCGGGTTCGCCCAGGTGATCGGCGTGCGACTGCGGGCGGCGGAGGCCGGGGCGGTCGCCGAGGCGGGCGCGCCCTCGGTGGCACTGGTCCTGGCCGACCGGTCGGACCGGGTCCAGCACCGCGTCGCCGAGGTGTACCCACGGCTGCGTACCGCCGCGCCGCGCCGGCTGGCCGGCGGCGGGTTCGGCTCGGGTGCCGAGGCGGGCCGCCGCGCCGACCTCGGCGGCCGGGGCGTCGCCACCGCGCCGGGCGCGCGTCCCGGCCTCGGCCGCTGACCGGCCGCAGCCCTTGGCGGTACGTGGCGGATGGTATCGGTGGCGCGTGGGCCGGGCGGTGCGTGACGGCGGTGGCGCGTGGCCCGGGCGGTCGGGCCCCGGTCGCTGACTGGCCGGAAGCCGGTCAGTCGGCGCTGTGGTCGGCCACTCTGGCGGCGTAGCGGGTGAGCAGCTCGTGCCAGCCGGCGGTCAGCGCCTGCCGGTAGCCCTCCGCGGCCTCGCCGTGCCGGTCGAAGTGCCGGTGCTCGACCGTCACCCGCGTCCGCTCCGGCCCGTCCGCGTGGAAGAGCACCTCCACCTCGCTCGCCTTCGCCGGGTCCGGCACCGGTGCCCGGTCCGCCCCGATCTGCCAGGTGAAGACCAGCCGCTCGGGCGGATCCCAGGTCAGCACGCGGCCCCAGTCGCAGCGGAAGCCGTGCGGACCGATCTCGTAGAGCATCCCGCCGCCGCGCGGCTCCATGCCCAGGTCCGCGAGCTGCTCCGGCCCGGACCAGGTGTATTCCACCACCCACCACTGGGCGAGGGCGCCGGTGAACACCTCGAACGCCCGCTGCGCGGGAGCGGGGACCAGGAGGGCGCTGCGCAACGCGAATCGTTCGGACTCCTGCCGGATGCCGGCCGGGTCAGCCATCTCCTGTCCCATAGGCCCGGACCATACCGGCTGATGCCCGGGTGCGCAGCTTCGTGATTGCCGTCTTCGGGCCGCCCATCCGTACGCCGGAAGACGCCCGCGCGCCCGACCCGTGACCCGGTCGTATCGCCGGGCCGGCGGGATGTTCGGCCGGATAGCGGGTACCCGCGCCGAACGGTCCCGGCCGGCCCGGCCGGAGGATGCGGAGCGGGGAGCATGAGCGAGAACGCGCAGCAGCGGGACGACGACCGGACCGGCGGCCGATCGGGGCGACGTGACGGCGAAGCGGAAGCCGCCCGCCGGGGTGGGGAGAACGAGCCGGACGTCCTGCTGGACATCCCGGAGGTGTCGGTCGACTCGATCCGGCTCGCCGTGGACGGGCTGGACGCCGACGTCTCCCTGCGGGCCCGGCTGGCCGACCTCCTCCAGCTCGACGCCGGGGTACGGGTCCACCTGGAGGGCGTCGAGCTGGACATCACCGGGGTGCACGCCGAGGCGTTGCTCAAGGTGCGGCTGGAGAAGCTGGTGCAGATCCTCGACCGGGCGCTGACCACCATCGACCGCAACCCGCAGGTCATCCAGACGCTGTCGGATACGGCGGCGGCCTCGATGGACGACGTGAACCGGGCCAGTCAGCAGTTGGCCAACCTGAGTGGGCAGCTCACCGGCCCGGGGGAGCGGGGCAGGGCTGAGCCGCTCACCGCCCTCGGGGAGCAGCCCCCGCTGGAGCGGGTCGGCGGCGCGACCGACGATCTCGGTCAGCAGGTGGGCGCGATCGGTGCGGTCGCCGACCAGTCACTGCGGGAGCCGGGCGGCCCGGGCCGGGGCGGCAAGCCCGGCACCGGCCGGGGCGGGGAACCGGGCGGCCGAGGGCAGGGCGGGGAACCGGGCGGCCGGGGCCAGGGCGGGGAGCTGGGCGCCGAGCAGGCCCAGCGGGGTGGTGGCCTCGCCAGCGGGTCGGGCGGCGGCGGCGAGCAGGGCCAGGCGCAGCGCGCACGCGAGCAGGAGGGCGACGAGGCGGCCCGTCGGGAGCCGGGCGGACCCGAGGAACGGGAGCGCGGCCAGGGCACCCCGGAGCAGGGCGGGCAGCGGCCGGGCGGTTCGCCACAGGGCGGCGGCGCGGAGCGGAGCGGGCAGGGGCGGGGGCGCGCGGAACAGGGCGCTCAGCAGCCGGGCGGTGAGAGGGTCGGCGGTCCCGGGGGCGGTACGGCCGGAGCGGGCGGCGGGGACCGGGGTGCCGGCGGGTCCGGTGGCGGGTTGGAGGCCGGGCAGCGTGAGCCGTCGGGCGGCCCGTCCGAGGGCGGGCAGGGCCGGCAGCGGCCCGAGACCTCAGGCGGTGGCGGTGGCGACGGTGGCGCACCGAGTGCCGCCCAGATCGCCGAGCAGGCGGGGGAGACGCTGAGGCAGGCAGGCCGGAGCGTCTGGGAGGCGATCCAAGGCGGGATCGCCCAGCACCGCCAACAGCGCTGACCCGGCGGGCGGGACTGCCGGCCGACGGACCAGGTGCCGGTCACCGCCGCCGGTACCGCGCGATCCACTGCCGGTTGAGTTCGTCGGCCCGGCGTTGGTGACGCGCGATGAACGACACAGCCGTCCTCGGGCACGTCGAGCCCCGGGAAGTCGAGGACGCCGCGCGTGGCGACGGCATGTCCTCGTAGCGCACGACCCCCAGGTGTCCGGGCCCGCGCGGCCGGGATGATCAGTCGAGGGCTCGCAGTGCGACCGTGACCACGACGAAGAGCGCGATGGTGGCGGCGGAGGCGGTCCGTGCCTGTCGCGACCGGGTGAACAGGCCCACCACCAGCGCCGCGCCCAGGCCCAGCAACCAGTGACCGACCTCGGGGTGCCGGTCGGGATCGAAGCCGAGGTGGCCGAGGGCGGCACGCCCGTAGCCGACGAGTGCGGCGCCGCCGATCCAGACGAGCAGGGCCCAGCCGCACCGGCGGCCGGGGCTCTCGGTCAGCAGCGATCCGTGGCGGGTGAGCGTGCCGAGCAGGTAGGTCAGCGTCAGCAGCGTCGCCGCGCCGGCGAGCAGCACGGCGTGCACCCCCACGAAGAAGGCGAACAGCAGCCACGGGCCACCGTTGGTCCCACGCAGGAACAGGGCGGCCGTCACGCCGACCACGACCATCTGCCCCACCGCCAGGCGTCCTGGGTTCACCACCAGCGGTGCCGACTGTGCGGTCGACTGCTCGACCACGCTCCGTCCCCCCGTCGCGCCGGCCCGCCGCAGACGGAACCAGGGCGGGTCGGTGAACAGCCTGGCAGAGCCGGGCGGCCTGGCGCTGTCCCGGATCCGTCCGTCGTCAGGAGCCGGGGCGGGCGGACGGCCGACGCGCCGTCACGCCGAGGCCGCGGCGACGCAGAACTCGTTGCCCTCCGGATCGGCCATGACGATGTGGTGCCCGGTGAACTCCTCAAGGACGCTCCCGCCCGCCTTCACCAGCCGCTCGGACTCGGCCCTGATCCGGGCCCACCGCTCGTCGGGGCTGCCGTGGCCCGGCACCCGGACATCGATGTGCAGTCGGTTCTTGGCCGTCTTCGGCTCGGGGACCCTGAGGATGGAGAGCGCGGGCCCGACGCCGTCGGGATCGCACAGCCACGCCACGTCGTCCACCGGGTCGTCCTCCGGCAGGTCGAAACTCGCGTGCCACTCCGCACGGGTCCGGAAGGGCGCGGGCGGCGGCTCGTCCACGTAACCCAGCGCCGTCTTCCAGAACTCGCCGAGGAGTTTCGCGTCCGCGCAGTCGAGGGTCAGGCTGATTCTGGCTGCCATGGCGGGACCGTACTGCGTACCCCCGACAGTCGCGGTCGAGCCGAAGGAGCGGGCCTGCCGGTACGGCCTGGGACCTTGACGTTCCCTGCATGATGGGCCGCATGAGCCTGAGTGATCCGGACCCGGTGTGGATCGCCGTACGCCTCGTGATCGTGGTTCTCAGCCTGGCCATGATCGCGCTTGGCGTGCGTGTCGCCGTGTCGGGACGGTTTCCCTCGGCGTGGGTGCGGGTCGCCCGCCTGACGGCGACCCAGCGGTCCCAACCCGCCCGGATCGGCGGCAGCCAGGCGCTGCTCGGCGCGTGCCTGCTGGTCCAGCAGGCGCCGTTCCTCGTTCCCATGCCCTTCCTGGCCGGGCGCACCCTGTTCGTGGCGGCACTCCTCCTCGCCGTCACCGGGGCGGGATGGTTCGCCCTGCTCCGACGCTAGGGCACCAGCTGCGTGCCGTGCTGCCGACAGATCCTGCCCAGGCTGGGCAGGACACGGCCACCCCGGCCGCGTAGCGGCGTAGGCGTCGCGGACATGGAGTTACGGCAACGGTCGTCAGCCGCCGTCCGTCTCGTCGAAGAAGTCGCGGGCGGAGGCGACGAGGTCGGGGTTCGGGTGGCCGCTGTTGAGCAGTTCGATGCTGCGCACCGTGAGATGTGCGTTGCCGTCCGTGTCCGTGACGAACAGCACGGGGTGCCAGGCGGGGTTGATGTCGGCGATGCGCGCCCGGACGCGGTGGTCGCCGAGGGCGTCCTCCAGCGTCGCGCGGGCCCGGAGGCACCATTCGTCGTGAGCCTCGTCGTCGTCGCCGAGCGAGTCGTGGGTGTCGAACATGTCCCGGCTGATCTGCACCATCGATTCGACGCCGGGCTCGGTAGCCCCGTGGTCGTCCGTGACAGCCCACTCGTCAGGCCACCAGCGGTAGCCGTCGGCGTACGCGTCGTCGGCCTCGACGAGCACCTGGAGGGCCTCTTCGGTGTGCGCCAGCAGGGTCACCGTGACGACGTCGCTGTCCGTGGTGAGCGCCACCGCGTACAGCTCCTCCGATGCGCGTCCCTCCAGCATCGGGCCGATCGTCGCGCAGATGCTCGCGACGATCCGCTCGCGCAGTGCGGGCATGTCGACGGTGGGCACCGCGCTCCCTTCCCGGGGCTCGTCCTGGTCGCCGGGATGTCGGCCGCCCCGGAAGGGCGCAACGTAGCAGAGGCGCCGCCACGTCGAGTACTGCGGCAGCCAACGTGCGATTGCGCCGACTCCATTCGGATCGCGGCTGGCTGGATGACCTGACAGCCGCAGCACCTGACCGGCCACCCTCGTCCCCGCCACCAACTCGGGGGAAGGATCAACCGGACAATTCTGCACCTCGATTTAGCCACCTGGCCCGGTCGCGGGTGCCCACAATGAGGAATGACAGCGCAGAGGTACCTGAAGAGGAAAACAGCCGTCCCTCTCCGTCGTGCCCGTGTTCGGAAGAGGCAACAAGCCGTGAAGCGTCGTACTCCATGGCCGCTGATGGCGGGGCTGCTTGCGGCGGGAGCGGCCGGAGCCGAGGCGGTACGGCGCCTCAGACGCGCCAGGCGCACCGGACCCAGCGGAGCCGGGGCGACAGGTGACGTCCGCCAGCCCGGTCCTGCCACCGACGCTGCCCGGACCGTCAGCTCCGAAGGAGCCACCCAGCGCTGGCCCCAGGGAAGGTGAAGCAGAGTCCCCTCCGGCGTCGAACCGGAAGCCTCCCGATTTCCAAGCGCCCACATCTCCGCAGGTCAGAAGCCCGTCGTGGCCTGTCGTGCGATGGCCCATCGGATTAGCTCCGCATCGTGATGTGCCGGGACAGCCGTGCGACGACACCGTGTGCGGCGAGTTCCGACAGGGCCTTGGCGATCTCGCGGTCACGCCCGTCGACAGCGTGCAGATACCGGCGTGCCGCAGCCATGGACGAGTGCCCGAGCCGCTTCATCAGGTCAACCAGGGTCGCGCCGGTCTGCGCGGCGAGGGGCTGTCCGGTGTGCCGCAGGTCATGGAAGGTCAGATCATCGAGGCGGACTTGCTTCCGCGCCCGGACGAACGCCTGACGCAAGGTGTTGCCCCGCAGCGGTGATCCGTCGCGGCTCACGAAAAGCCGGTCATCGATGAGACGCTGGCATCGTCGTGGCGGGCCAGCTTCGCCAAGTGATCGCTGCGATTAGGGGGCAGAAAGCGGATCGATGATGGCCGCGCGGACGAATTACGGCAGCTGTGCAACGAAAGCGCCTACGACAGCGACAAGGACATGACCGACGCGATCCGGGAGTGGCTGGCGGGCCGCAGCGATATCCACGGCCTGCACGACCGCGGGAGACGGAGCGGCCGGCCGAAATCGGCCGGCCGCTCCGTCTCACCGGTTCACCAGGTGACCGGCAATTCGTAAACGCCGAAGAAAGCGCTCTCGTGTTTGTACGACAGCTCCTTGAGCGGCACGGTGCAGCGCAGGTCGGGGAACCGCCGGAACAGGGTCTCGAAGACGATCTCCAGCTCCGCGTTGGCCATGTTCTGGCCGATGCACTGGTGGATGCCGTAGCCGTACGCCATGTGCCCACGCGTCGAGCGATGAATGTCGAAGGTGTCCGGGTCCTCGAAGAAGTCCTTGTCGTGGTTGGCCGAGGCGGCGAGGAGATACAGACCCTCACCGGCCGCGATCCGTTGTCCCGCGATCTCGACGTCCTCCTTGGCGATCCGGGGCAGAACCAGATCGCCGACGCTGAGGTAGCGGAGCAACTCCTCGACAGCCTTGGGCCACAGGGCCGGGTCGGCTTTCAGCTCGGCGAGCGTACCGGGGTGTTCCAACAGGACCAGCGTGCCGAGGGCGATCATGCTGGCAGTCGACTCGTGCGATGCGTTCAGCACGCTCTGGGCCGCGCCGGCGAGGTCGGAATCAGCCAGCTCGAGTTCGGCCGGTGCATGCGCGAGTTTGGTGAGGATGTCGTCGCCCGGGTTACGGCGTTTCTCGTCCAACAGGGCGAGCATGTGGGTGCGCATCTCCATCACGGCGGTCCGGAGTTCGTTCATCGGGACGCTGCGCTCGAGCAGGATATTCGCGCGGGTCTGGAAGAAGTGGTGCTCGGACTCCGGCACGCCGAGAAGTTCGCAGGTGAGTACCGACGGCACCCGTAGCGCCACCAGCTTCACGAGGTCGGCGGGCTGGCCACTGTCCCGCATGACGTCCAGCGCATCGTCCACCGTCCGCTGGATCCGCGGGCGCAAGGTGCGGATCTTGCGCATCGTGAAGTCGGGCACCAGCAGTTTGCGGTAGATGTCGTGCTCGGGCGGGTCCATCCGGACGAAGGACGAACGCCGTCCTTGCGGGTCCACCCCGGTACCGCCGGCCAGGGGAATGCCCGGGATGGTGCTGTCGCTGCTGATCCGGGGGTCGGTGAGCGCGGCCTGGACGTCGGCGTACCGCGAGACCAGCCAGACGGTGCTGCCGTCGCGAAGCACGGCCCGGGACACCGGTTCCGTCGAGCGCAGCGTCTCGTACTCCGGGGGTGGGTTGAAGGGGCACCCGGAGCGGCGCATCGGGAACGACGGCGGACTGTCGGCCTTGCCGGCCGGCACGGTGGGGCCCAACGTTGCCATGCTGACTCCTGTTCGCAGGTGGACCGCGATGCGGGGTGATCTCGTCTGTTGCCGCGCTGACGAAACATAGGATCCGCCGTGGAACAAGCCGGTAATCACCGGGTAAGCAACGTGGATCGGCGAATGCGGCCGCCACCGGCTTTCCCGATAGGGGTCCATGGGGCCCGCTCCCCCCGATTTTGATTTCCGTCGAATGGCAAGGCGTCGAGATCCTGCGCCAGACGGGCGCCGATCCCGCGGACGACGGCCCGATCGCCTTACGCTGGACGATGCGTACCCGGCCGCGAGCATTTCCGACGTCGGGGTGAGGGAGGAAGTCATCGTGCGTTCGGACGAGTCCGGGGAGAAGACCGGCTGGCGGGTCGCCGTGGACCGGAACCCGTGTACCGGGTCGAGCATGTGCGAAAGTGTCGCGGCCGGGCACTTCGCGGTGGTGGACGGCGTCTCTCGGCGCTGGCCGGGGTGATGGAGCCGAACCCGGAGATCCGCGAGGCCGCCGGATTCTGCCCGGTCAGGAGGGGTGGGGTGAGGGTGGTGGAGGGGTGGGAGGTGAGGAAGGGGGCAGCAGGGTAGGGGGCGCGTGCAGCGAACGTGCAACGAGCGGCAGCGACCAGAGGTCAAGGGCGGTCGACCACGGGCAGCGCCGATCGATGCGCCAGGAGGGCATACAAGAAGATCCCCACCGGCGTTTCCGCTGGTGGGGACCTCTTTAGCCCGGCGAAAGGCTATGTGGCCAGGGGCGGGGTCGAACCGCCGACCTTCCGATTTTCAGTCGGACGCTCGTACCAACTGAGCTACCTGGCCGTGTTGCTCGGTTCATGCTACCCGCACGGCGGGTTCTCCGCCGGAAGGGTCACATGCCCCGATACGCAGAACGCCGCGCAGGGCGCGGCGTTCTCCGCTGGCGGTCCTGACGGGACTTGAACCCGCGACCTCCGCCTTGACAGGGCGGCGAGCACTCCAACTGCTCCACAGGACCTAGCTTTGTTGCCTCCGGCCGAAGCCGGACCGTGCCCCCAACGGGATTCGAACCCGTGCTACCGCCTTGAAAGGGCGGCGTCCTGGGCCGCTAGACGATGAGGGCGGCCCCGCCATCATTGCACACTCGCAACTTCAAGCGGACTTGCTCCCATCCGGCCCCGCCGGAGGCTTGGATAGCTTACGTGATGATCGGTCCGTCGACCAAACCGGTATGGCCCTGGCCACAACACGCCGCAAAACCGCAGGTCAGGAGGCTCTAGCGGAGCCGGGCGACGCCGTAGCGGCGCTTCAGGTCGGCGATCAGGCGTGGGCTGGCGGCCAGCGTGGCGGCCCGATCGCCGCCGCCGTCGTGCAGCAGCACGATCGAGCCGGGGCGGGCCGCGGCGCGTACCCGCTTGGTGATCGTCGCGGCGGTCGGCTTGCCCCAGTCCTGCGGGTCGACGTGCCAGTGCAGCGACCGCATGCCGAGCTGCTTGGCGACCGTCACGACCTCGGCCGTCCACCGGCCGCCCGGCTGCCGGTAGAACGGCACCTTGGCGCCCGGCACCGCCGCCCGGATGGCCGCGTTGGTGCGCAGGAGGTCCCGCCGGATCTCGGCGGCCGGACGCCGGGCGAGATCCAGGTCGTGGTTCCAGCTGTGGTTGCAGAGCTGGTGGCCCTCCCGCACGATCCGTCGGACCAGGTCGGGATGGCGCCGGGCCTGCTTGCCCACCACGCAGAAGGTGGCGGTGACCTTGGCCGCCCGGAGGCGGTCGAGGACCTTCGGCGTCCAGGTCGGGTTCGGCCCGTCGTCGAAGGTCAGCGCCACGGTCCGTGCGCCGGTCGTGCGCCGCAGCCCCGTCGGCAGCTTCGGTGGCAGCGGCCGGACCAGGCGCCTGGGCGGGGTGCCGCGGGTCGGTCGCGGGGCGGCCGACGGAGCCGGCTCGGCCGGCAGCGGGGCCGAGGCGACGGGGTCGGGGCCGGCGGCCCGCCGATCCGTCGCGGTGCCGTCGCCGCAGCCGCCGAGGAGGATCAGGGCCAGACCGGTGGCCAGCACGGTGCGTAGGCGCATCGTTCGCTCCCGGAGGGGGTCGGGGTCGGCGGACCTCCCGACGCTAGTGGACGGCGTTCCGCCCTCGGCACCCCCGTCAGTCCGCCGTCGCCTGGTCCAGGGAGTCGCGTAGGGCGAGTGCGAGCGAGACCGCCTCCGTGAGGTCGACCGGCCGTACCACCCCGGCGGGCAGCGAGTCCGCCAGCCAGCCCGGCCCGGCGGCGAGCACCAGCAGCGGCCGGCGGGGCGCGGCGAGCAGGGCGTTGAGCTGGGTGGGGTCGGCGGTGGCCCGGGCGTGCGACCAGATCACGACGGCGGCCGGCCCGGTCCGGTTGACGGCCTCGAGCAGCGCGGGCAGCGGCATCCGGGCGCCGAGCATCCGGTAGCCGACCCCGGCCTCGGCGAGTGCGGCGGCGAGTGCCTCCAACGGCAGGGTGTGCTGCTCCTCGTCTGCGCAGGTGAGCACGATGCGCGGTGGGCCGGCGGGCGCGCCGGCCCGGGCGGCCACCGCGAACGCCTCCGAGACGCAGCGCGACATCAGGTGCTCGACCTCGACCAGCCCACCGGTGGCGGCGTGCCGCTCCCCGATGCCGAAGAGCACGGGGCGCAGCAAGCCGTCCCAGGTGGCGATCACGCCGTCCGCCTGGACGGCCCGGGCGATCGTCTCGCCGATCGCGACCGCGTCCAGCCGCATGGCGGCGCGGGCCAGCCCCCGGGCCGCCGGCCCGGCCCGGCCGACCGGGATCGTCGTACCGCCGCCGTCCCGGCCGGCGACGGCGCGCACCCGTGGGGGTACGGCGGCGTCGGCGGGCACGGCGTCCGGTGCCCGGCGGGCCCAGCGGGCCGCCTCCGCCGGGGTGACCCCCTGGGCGGTGAGCCGTCGCATGATCTCCAGGCGCGCGAGGTCGGCCGGCGTGTAGCGCCGGTGGTGCCCGGGTACGTGCTCGCTGGGCCCGAGGCCGTAGCGCTGGTGCCAGGTGCGCAGGGTGGTCACGGCGACGCCCAGCCGTCGGGCGACGGCTCCCGCGCTCAGCGCCTCATCGGCCACCCGACCGCTCCGAGGCGTCGTTCGCCGGCGGGCTCGCGGCCGGACCCGGCGGGCTCGCGGCCGGACCCGGCGGGCTGGCGTCCGGGCCGGGCGGGCCGACGGCGGGCCCCGCGGGGGCCAGCAGGCGGTTCACCACCCCGCCCAGCCACGGTGCGTACGCGCGGGGGTCGGCGTCGAGGTCGGCCGCCAGCGAGAGGGGGTCCACCCAGCGCAGCTCGGCCACCTCGTCGGGGTCGGGCAGCAGCGGGTCGCCCGGCCGGAACTCGCCCCGCAGGACGTGGTCGTACTCGAACTCGACCCGGCCGGTGACCGGGTCCTCGGCGTAGTAGACGTACACCCCGACCTCGGTCAGCTCGACCGGGCCGGCGCCGAGCTCCTCGCGCAGCCGGCGGTTGGCGGCCTCGACGAGGGACTCGCCCGGCGTCGGGTGGCCGCAGCACGAGTTGGCCCAGCGCAGCGGGAAGCGGGTCTTCACCGGCGCCCGCCGTTGCAGCAGCACCCGGCCGTCGGGGTCGACGAGCAGCACCGAGAAGGCGCGGTGGAGCTGGCCCGGGGGCTGGTGGGCGGCGGCCACGGTGGTCTCGCCCTGCGGCCGCCCGGCGTCGTCGACGAGCTCGACGAGATGCTTCTCGCGGGTGGTCACGGCAGGTGTCTCCAGGGTCCGAGGGGGAGGGTCATCAGGCTGCCCCGGTGATGCGGCCGGCGGCCAGCTTGCCGGAGATGAGCACCATGGGCACGCCGACGCCGGGCTGGGTGCCCGAGCCGACGAAGACGACGTTCGGCAGCGTCCGGTGCAGGTTCGACGGGCGGAAGGGGCCGGTCTGGAAGAGGCTGTGGGCGGCGGCGAACGGGGTGCCGGCGGCCATGCCCTGCTCCGCCCACTCGGCCGGGGTCACGGCCCGCAGCACCTCGACGCCGGCCCCGAAGCCGACGTAGCCGCGCTCCTCCAGGGTCCCGACGAGCTGGTCGGCGTAGCGCCGGGTGAGGTCGCCCCGCCAGTCGAAGGGCGCCCGGTCGAGGTTGGGCACCGGGGCGAGCACGTAGTAGGTGTGCCGCCCGGCCGGCGCCACCGACGGGTCGGTCCGGCTCGGGTTGGTGACCAGCAGGGACGGGTCGCTCATCAGCTCGCCCCGCCGGATGACCTCATCGAAGGTGCCCTTCCACGACCGTCCGAAGTGGATGTTGTGGTGGGCGATCTTCCCATACCCCTGGGTCGACCCGACGTGCAGGACCACGCAGGAAGGGGAGTAGGTGAGCCGGCGCGGACGGCTCGGCGGCAGCAGGTCGCGGTAGGCGACCGGCAGGTCGGGATTGAGCACGACCACGTCGGCCGGGATCAGCTCGCCGTCCGCGGTCACCACGCCGGTGGCCCGGCCGTGCGCGGTCTCCACCCGGGTCACCGTGGTGTCGTAGCGGATCTCGACGCCGTGCTTCTCGGCGGCGCCGGCCATGCCGCGGGAGACCGCGTGGATGCCGCCGCGCGGGAAGTAGACACCGGCCACCGAGTCGAGGTACGCGATGACCGCGTAGATGGCCAGCGCGTCGTGCGGGGCGAGGCCGGCGTACATCGCCTGGAAGGAGAAGATCCGCTGGGTGCGCGGGTCCCGGAAGAACTGGTTGATCTTCGTCTGGAGTCGGCGGAACGCGCCGCCCGCCAGCAGCTTGACCAGGTTGCCGGTGAGCAAGTCGGTGGGCGCGTCCAGGTTGCGCTCGATGAAGTCGGCGCGTTCCCACTGCCAGAGCCTGCGCGCGTAGTCGACGAAGCGCAGGTAGCCGTCGGCCTCGCGCGGGCCGCAGACCCGGGCGATCTCGGCGGCCATCCGGGTCGTGTCGGTGATGACGTCCAGCGTCGAGCCGTCCGGGTAGTACGCCCGGTAGGCCGGGTCGAGCGGGGTGAGGTCGAGCCAGTCGTCCAGCTCCTCGCCGACCGCGCCGAGCGCCTCGGCGATCAGGTCGGGCATGGTGAGCACGGTGGGTCCGGTGTCGAACTCGTAGCCGTCCACGCCGAGCCGGCCGGCCCGGCCGCCCGGCACCGGCTCGCGCTCCAGCACGGTCACCTGCCGACCGCTGCCCGCCAGGTGCAGCGCGCAGGCCAGCCCGCCCAGCCCGGCGCCGACGACGACCACCCGGTCCGTACGCCCGTCGACGGTGCGCACGCGACCACCTCCTTGTGCGAAGTTGCCCATCATGCCCGCCGGTTGGTGGCGGCGGTGGCGAGGCCGGTCAGCGCGGTGCGCGCGGTCTCGTCGATCGACGCGGTGCCGAGGGCGGTCAGCGCCTCGTCGACCCGGTCGGAGATCATGCGTTCGACCCGGTCGACCGCCCCGGTGTCGGCGACCAGTTCGGCGAGGCGGGCGACCTCCGCGTCCCCCACGTCGGCGCCGAGGCCGTCGAGCGCGCGCCGCTGGGTCGGCGTGGCGAGCTGCCGGGCCAGCATGAGCAGCACGGTCGGCTTGCCGGTGCGCAGGTCGTCGCCGGCCGGCTTGCCGGTGGTCGCCGGGTCGCCGTAGACGCCGAGCAGGTCGTCGCAGAGCTGGAACGCCTCGCCGACGGCCAGCCCGTAGCGGGTGTACGCGGCGGTCAGCGGGGCGTCGCCGCCGACGCCGGCCAGGCAGGCGCCGAAGAGCAGCGGCCGCTGCACGGTGTAGCTCGCGGTCTTGTAGCGGGCGACCCGCAGCGCCCGGTCGACCGACCAGTTCGCCGCGTCGCTCTCGCCGAGCACGTCGAGGTACTGCCCGGCGATCGTCTCCACGCGCATCTGGTCGTAGCAGCGCCGGACGTCGAGCAGGCGGGCCGGCGGCAGCGTCGCGTGCGCGAGGAGCCGGTCGGCCCAGACCATGCAGAGGTCACCGATCAGCACGGCGACCGACTCGCCGAACCGACGCGGATCGCCCCGGTGGCCGGCGGCGACGTGCCGGGCGGCCAGCGCCACGTGCGCGGTCGGCCGGCCGCGGCGGGTCGCGGAGGCGTCCATCACGTCGTCTTGGACGAGGGCGAAGGTGTGCAGCAGTTCCAGGGCGGCGAAGGCGGGCAGCACCGCCGGCAGCGGCCCCGTGCCGTCCGGCGCGCCGCGCCACCCCCAGTAGGCGAACGTGGGACGGACGCGCTTGCCGCCGGCCAGCACGCAGTCGCGCGCCGTCGCGGCGAATCCGCCCATTGCCGCGTCGATCTCGTGCAACGCGTCGACCTCGGCGGCCAGGAAGGCGGCGAGGGTGTCCTGCACCGCCGTGACCAGGTCCTTCGTGTACGCGGCCAGGACCGCCCGGACCGGGTCGTCCCCGTCGGTCGGGCCGGCGGGGGCCACGCGGAGCGAGTTACCCGCAACTGCGTCGTTGGCCATGTGACCGAGCGTACCCTAGGCTTACGAGTTGCGTCGATTCGTGCGTCGATAAATGAGGGAGGGCCGGTGGACACCGATCTCACCGCTGCCTATGACCGCTGCCGTGAGCTGCACAAACGGCACGGCCGCACCTACTATCTCGCCACCCGGCTGCTGCCCGCTTGGAAACGGCGGCATGTGCACGCCTTGTACGGATTCACGCGCTACGCCGACGAGATCGTCGACCGCACCGAGGAACTTCCCCCGGCCGAGCGCGCCGCCCGGCTCGACGACTGGGCCGGCCGCTTCGTCGCCGGACTGCACGGCGAACCGGTGGACGACCCGCTGCTCCCCGCCGTGCTGCACACGATCGCCGTCTTCGATCTCGACCGGGACGACTTCGCGTCGTTTCTCAAGAGCATGGCGATGGACCTGACGGTCACCTCGTACCGCACCTACGACCACCTGCTCCACTACATGGAGGGCTCGGCGGCGGTGATCGGCACCATGATGCTGCCGATCCTGGGCAGCTCCGACCCGGCGGCGGCCCGGGAGCCGGCCCGCCAGCTCGGCTTCGCCTTCCAGCTCACCAACTTCATCCGGGACGTGGCCGAGGACCTCGACCGGGGGCGGACCTACCTGCCCGACGACGACCTGGCGCTGTTCGGCGTCACCCGGGAGGACCTGGCCGAGGCGCGCGCCCGGGGCCGCGCCACGTCCCGGATCCGGGAGTTGATCGCGTACGAGGTGACCCGCGCCCAGGCGCACTACGTCGCCGCGGCTCCCGGGATCACCCTGCTCGCACCCGCCTCGCAGGCCTGCATGCGCACCGCGTACGCGCTCTACGGCGGGATCCTGGACGAGGTGGCCGCGCAGGACTACGACGTCTTCGTCGACCGGGCGCTGGTGCCGCAGCGCCGCCGGCTGGCGGTGGCCGCCCGCGCCCTGCTCACCCCCACCGGCACGCCGGTGGTGATCCCCGGCCCCGCCCGGGTGCCCGGCCCGCTGGCCGTGCCGACCCCGTGACGGCCGCAGCCGTGCGGTCAGAGGCAGGAATGTAGGGCGTCCGCCAGGGCGTCGACCCGGTCGTGGTCTGCCAGGTGCGCCGTGGCGTAGGCGAAGGTGTAGCCGCGTCCGGGATCGGCCCAGGCGGAGCTGCCGCCGATCCCGCCCATGCCCCAGCTGCCGTCCTCCTCCCACTGCATGCCCAGCGTCCAGCGGGTCCGCCGGCCGAGCAGCAGGTCGTCGCCGTCGTACTGGACCCGGGTCGCCTCGGCCACCAGTTCCCGGCTGAACAGCCGTACGCCGTCGAGGACGCCGCCGGCGAGCAGTCCCGCGTAGAGGCGGGCCAGGGCGCCGGCCGTCGAGTGCAGGTTGACGGCCGGCACCTCGGCGCCGCGCCAGAGCGGGCTGTTCACCACCGCCGGGTCCCGGCCGCCGGGCGGGTTGTCCAGCGCCCGCGCCCAGAGCGAACCCGGCTCGCCCGCCACCCGCTCCGGCCACCCCGGATCGCCGTGGCGCAGGTCGGCGCAGCGGCGCTGGTCCGCCTCGCCCAGGCCGAAGCCGAGGTCCAGCCGCCACGGACCGGCGATCTCCTCGGCCAGGAAGCGGCCCACCGACCGCCCGTCGACCCGCCGCACCAGCTCGCCGACCAGGTGCCCGTACGTCCAGGCGTGCTCGCCCGCGACGGACCCGGGCGGCCACTCCGGCTCGGCGGCGGCGAGGTCGGCGCAGAGCAGCTCCCAGTCGGCGACGGCGGCGGCCGACCGGGGCACCGGGAAGGCCGGCAGCCCGGCGGTGTGCGCCAACACCTGGCGGACGGTGGCCGGGGCGCGGAAGCCGGGCCAGTGGTCGACGACGGGGTCGTCCAGGTCGAGCCGGCCCCGGTCGACCAGCGCCAGCAGGCAGAGGGCGGCGACCGGCTTGGCGACGGAGTAGACGTTCACCAGTGTGTCCGGCAGCCACGGCCGCCCCGGTGACCGCTCGCCGCCGACGATGTCGACCACCGGCTCGCCGTCGTACCAGATCGCCAGGCCGGCCCCGGTCTCCCGGCCCTCGGCGAGCAGTTCGGCGAAGCAGTCGTGGACGGCGGAGAAGCGGGTGCGCATCCGGCCACGGTAGGAGGCCGGGACGCTGGCGGGCAGCGGATTTCCGGCTCGACCCGCTGGCCGGCCGCCGGGCGGTGCGCGATGCTGGCGGGATGGCGGATCCGGAACTGGTGGACGTGGTCGTGGTCGGGCTCGGGGTCGGCGGCGAGGAGGTGGCCGGGCGGCTCGCCGAGGCGGGGCTGACCGTCGTCGGCGTCGAGCGTGACCTGGTCGGCGGGGAGTGCCCGTACTGGGGGTGCGTGCCGAGCAAGATGATGATCCGGGCGGCCAACGCGATCGCCGAGGCCCGCCGGGTGGACGGTCTCGCGGGCACCGCCGAGGTGCGGCCCGACTGGACGCCGGTGGCGAAGCGGATCCGCGAGGAGGCCACCGACACCTGGGACGACACGGTCGCGGTGCAGCGGTTCACCGGCAAGGGCGGGCGGTTCGTCCGGGGCACCGCCCGGCTCGACGGCCCCGGCCGGGTGCGCGTCGGCGAACGGGTCTTCCAGGCCCGGCACGGGATCGTGCTGGGCACCGGCACCAGGCCGTCCGTGCCGCCGGTCGACGGGCTGGCCGACACGCCGTACTGGACCAACCGGCAGGCGATCGAGGTCGAGGAGCTGCCGGAGTCGCTGCTCGTGCTGGGCGGCGGGGCGATCGGGCTGGAGCTGGCGCAGGTCTTCGCCCGGTTCGGGGTCCGGGTCACCGTGGTCGAGGCCCTGGACCGGGTGCTCGCCGTCGAGGAGCCCGAGGCGTCCGAGGTGGCCGCCGCCGCGCTGCGCGCGGACGGGGTGGAGATCCACACCGGGGTACGGGCGGAGCGGGTCAGCCACGACGGGCGCGGCTTCGCCCTGCACGCGGCCGGCGGGGCGCGGTTCACCGCCGAGCGGCTGCTGGTGGTGGCCGGTCGCCGGGCCCACCTGGACGAGCTGGGCCTGGACACCGTCGGGGTGGACGCCGGCCGGCGCTACCTGTCCGTGGACGACCGGCTGCACGTGACGGAGGGGATCTGGGCGGTCGGCGACGTCACCGGCGAGGGGGCGTTCACGCACGTCGCGATGTACCAGGCGGGGATCGTCGTCGCCGACGTGCTCGACCACGCCCGGCGCGCCGCAGGCGGGCCCGACCCCAGCGGCACCGCGAGCGCGACGGGTGGCGCGTCGGGCACCACCGGCGTGCGCGGCTCCGCCGGCGCGGTGCCGTGCGCCGACTACCGGGCGCTGCCCCGGGTGACCTTCACCGACCCCGAGGTCGGCGCGGTCGGCCTCACCGAGTCGCAGGCCCGCGAGCGGGGCGTCAACGTGCAGGTCGGCCTCGCCCGGTTGCCGTCGTCGGCCCGGGGCTGGATCCACAAGGCCGGCAACGAGGGCTTCGTCAAGCTGGTCGCGGACGCCGACCAGGGCGTGCTGATCGGCGCGACCTCGGTGGGGCCGGCCGGTGGCGAGGTGCTTTCCGGTCTGGCGGTGGCGGTGCACGCGGCCGTGCCGCTCGCCCGGCTCCGGCAGATGATCTACGCCTACCCGACCTTCCACCGGACGGTCGAGGACGCGCTGCGGAACATGTCCTGACGGCCGGGTCGCACGCCGGTTGCCGGATGACGGGCAGCGCGCGGCAGCGGAAGGCAATCGCCCGGCAGATGGCTGCTCATTTCTTTCATTCCGATGACGTACGATTGCGGCCGTGACGAAGCGGTTGACCGAAGTTGCCAAGAAGGCGGGCGTCAGCGAGGCCACCGTCAGCCGGGTGCTCAACGGCCGGGACGGGGTCTCCGAGGCGACCCGGACGGCGGTGCTGACCGCGCTGGACGTGCTCGGCTACGAGCGGCCCACCAAGCTGCGCGGCGAGCGCGCCCGGCTGGTCGGGCTGGTGCTGCCCGAGTTGCAGAACCCGATCTTCCCCGCGCTCGCCGAGGTGGTCACCGGATCCCTCGCCCAGCGCGGGTTCACCCCGGCGCTCTGCGCCCGCACCATCGGTGGCGTCTCCGAGATGGACTACGTGGAGATGCTCCTGGACCACCAGGTCTCCGGGGTGATCTTCGCCGGTGGGTCGTACGCGCTCGCCGACGCCCGGCACGACCACTACCGCCGGCTGACCGACCGGGGCCTGCCGGTGGTGCTGGTCAACGCGGGGGTGGACGAGTTGGGCTTCCCCCGGGTCTCCACGGACGACGCGGTGGCGGTGGAGCAGGCGTACGGGCACCTGCGCTCGCTCGGGCACGAGCGGATCGGGATGGTGCTCGGCCCGGAGGGGCACGTGCCGTCCCGACGCAAGCTGGACGCGATGGCCCAGGCGGCGGGCTGGGGTGACGACACGACGTACGTGGAGCGCTCCAGCTTCTCCATGGAGGGGGCGCGGGTCGCCGCGACCAAGCTGGTCGAGCGCGGCGTGACCGGCATCGTCTGCGCCAGCGACGTGCTGGCCCTCGGCGCCATCCGGGCCGCCCGGCGGCTGGGTCGGGTGGTGCCGACCGACGTGTCGGTGGTGGGCTTCGACGACTCCGCGTTCATGACCTGCACCGACCCGCCGTTGACCACGGTGCGGCAGCCGATCGAGACCATGGGGCAGGCCGCCGTGGACCTGCTGGTCACCCAGATCGAGGGCGCCGGCGTGCTGCACGACGAGCTGCTGTTCGAGCCCGAGCTGGTCGTCCGCGGTTCCACCGCGCCCGCCCCCGGTCGCTGACCCGGGACCGCCCCCGCCCACCTGAACGACGGAACGGCCGTCGACCGCTGCCCGCGGTCGGCGGCCGTTCCATTCTGCCTGCCCGCTGGCAGGAACCAATCGGGGTCAAAGCCGCAACTCGGCCGCCTTCCAAGATCCTGTCAAAATCTGTCGTACCAAAGTCTCGTCTTTTCAGCAGAGGATCGATACCTTGCTGGGGCAAGTTCGCTTGGCTACAGTGACCCCACTCACACCTGACCCCGGCGGAGCTACCCGGGGTCAGGTCACTCGGCAGATGCAGATCAGTGCCGGCGCATCGGCGCGGTGACGACCACCGGGCATCAGCGCAGGTCATGGAGACACCGTTCCCGAAGGGATGGACAGATGTCCGTACCGCAGTACCGGAAGACTGCGGCGTTGGCGCTCGTGGCCGGCCTGGGGCTCAGCCTTGCGGCCTGTTCGACGAAGAGCGACGACGCGACAGGCAGCGCAGGCGGCAAGGTCACCGTCACCGTCGACTGCCAGCCGGTCGGCTCCCAGAAAGAGCTGCTGAAGAACTGGAACGACGACGTCGCCGAATTCCAGCGGCAGAACCCCGACATCGTCATCAAGAGCGTGAGCGTCGGCGAGCAGTGCAACAACCCGCCGGACTTCACCGCCCGCCTGGCCGGTGGCACCGTGACCGACCTGTTCTACGGCTACATGACCGATCTCCAGCAGGTGCTGGACTCCGGCCAGGCGATGGACATCAGCGAGTACGCCGACAAGGACACGATCCCCACCTGGGACAGCGTCGACCCGGCGCTCAAGGAGGCCTTCAGCCACGACGGGAAGCTCTACGCCGTCCCGGCGAAGAACTACTCGATGGGCCTGGTCTACAACAAGGTGCTGTTCCAGCAGGCGGGGCTCGACGTCAACAACCCGCCCAAGACGTGGCCCGAGGTCCGGGCGGCCGCCAAGAAGATCTCCGCGCTCGGCAACGGCATCGCCGGCTACTCGGAGTACAGCGCCGGCAACACCGGCGGCTGGCACTTCACCTCGCTGCTCTACTCGCAGGGCGGCCAGATGCTGACCGAGGACGGCAAGAAGGCCGACTTCAACAACGCCATGGGCAAGCAGGTCCTGCAGAACCTCAAGGACATGCGGTACGGCGACAACAGCATGGGCAGCCGCCAACTGCTCCAGTGGGGCGACCTGCTGACCAACGCCGCCGCCGGCAAGGTGGGCATGTTCATCGGCGCGCCGGACTCCACCCAGGCGATCGTCAGCCAGTTCCAGGGCAAGTTCCAGGACTGGGCGATGGCGCCGCTGCCCGGCCAGGACGGCCCGGCGAAGGGCACGCTCGGCGGTGGCGAGGGCTACTTCTTCAAGAAGGGCCTCTCCCCGGAGCAGGTCGAGGCCGGTCTGAAGTGGATCGCCTACCAGAAGCTGACGCCGGGCAAGGGCCAGTTCGACTACGTGCGGGCCAAGCCGCAGAACTACCCGGTCGGCCTGCCCCAGCCGCTGCTCTTCGCCAACGGAACTGACGCGCAGAAGCAGGAGCTCGAACTGCGCAAGGCGAACGCGAACGTCGACACCGCCAACTTCGCGCTCTTCGAGGCCACTCCGGTGCAGATCAAGGGCGAACCGCGCAACGCGCAGGCGATCTACGCGGTGCTCGACGCGGCGATGTCCGGGGTGCTGACCAACCCGAACGCGAACATCGACGCGCTGCTCAAAACGGCCGAGGACAAGGTCAACCAGCTCCTCGCCGCCGAGAGCTGACCCGATCGGGTGGGGGGCGGCACACCGTCCCCCACCCGGTCCGCACCGCACCATCCGGTCACCGACTCACCAGGAGTTGCCTTGGCGATCATCGCCGCCCGGGGGGCCGCCAGCGAAACGGCCCGCCCCACACCGCCGCCCCCGGCAGGGCACCGGAGTACGAGCCTCGGCCGCAAGGTGCGGGACAACCTCACCGGCCACGCGTTCCTGATCGGTGCGGTGCTCTGCTTCGCGGTCTTCTCCTGGTACCCGATGATCCGTGGCATCGTGATGAGCTTCCAGCGCACCCGGCGCGGCGAGACCACCTGGGTGGGCTGGGACAACTACGCCCGCATCCTCGACGACCCGAGCTTCTGGACCGCCTGGAAGAACACCTTCTACTTCACGGTCCTCGCGCTCGTCCTCGGGTACGTGGTGCCGTTCTTCGTGGCGATCCTGCTCAACGAGTTCCGCCACGCCAAGGGGTACCTGCGGATCCTGGTCTACCTGCCGGTGATGCTGCCGCCGGCCTCGGCGCTCTTCCTGTTCAAGTTCTACGCGTACGACCCCAGCGACGCGGGACTCCTCAACGCGATCCTCAAGGCGCTGCACCTGCCGACGTCGCAGTGGATGCAGTCCCCCGAGATGACGATGCCCGCGATGGTGCTGGCGTCGACCTGGATGAACATGGGCAGCGCGGTGCTGATCTACCTGGCGGCGTTGCAGAACATCCCCGGCGAGCTCTACGAGGCGGCCGAGCTGGACGGCGCCGGGATCTGGCGGCGGATCATGCACGTGACCATCCCGCAGACCCGGCTGATCCTCGCGCTCCTGGCGATGCTCCAGATCGTCGCCACCATGCAGCTCTTCATCGAGCCGCTGATCCTCGCCAACGGCGCGGGCGCGGAGGACTCGGCGACCTCGGTCGCGTACCTCATCTACCAGCACGGCTTCTTCCAGAACGACCTCAACGGCGCCGCCGCCCTCGGCGTGATCATGCTCGTGGTGCTGGCCGGGTTCTCCGCCGTCTACGTGCGGCTGACTGCGAAACAGGACTAGGACGGACGCGGAATGGCACAGGACTCCGGGACCCGGACACTCGTCTCCCCCGCCCAGCTCAGGCGGGGACGCGGCAGGGTGATCTACTGGGCGCTGCTCGCCGTCGTCGTGACGGGCTTCACGCTCGTCTTCCTCGGGCCCCTCTACTGGATGGTCACCGGCGCGCTCAAGTCGGGCCAGGAGATCGCGCAGACCCCGCCGTCGCTGTTCCCGAAGGATCCGCAGCCGCAGAACTACGTCGACGCGTGGAACAACCTCGACCTCGCCAAGCTGCTGTTCAACACCTTCTACTACGCGGCCGGCGCGGTGCTGTTCCAACTCGTGTTCGACACCGCCGCGGCGTACTCCCTGTCGAAGCTCCGGCCGATCTTCGGCAACGTGATCCTCGGCTTGATGCTGGCGACGCTGATGATCCCGGCGATGGTCCTCATCGTCCCGCAGTACGTGACCGTGATCGACCTGCCGATCCTGCACGTCAACCTGCTCGACTCGCCGTTCGCGATCTGGCTGCCCCTGGTCGCGAACGCGTTCAACATCTTCCTCCTGAAACGGTTCTTCGACTCGATCCCGGAGGAGCTGATGGCGGCGGCCCTCATGGACGGTGCGACCCCGCTGCGCACGCTCTGGTCGATCGTCCTGCCGATGTCCCGCCCCATCCTCGGCGTGGTCTCGATCTTCGCCGTGACCGCGGTCTGGAAGGACTTCCTCTGGCCGAAGCTGGTCATGCCGTCGCCCGAGACCCGGACGGTCAGCGTCGGCATCTACGCCTTCTCGGGCGGTACGCCCATGAACGTGGTGGTCGCCGCCTCGGTCATCGCCGCGATCCCGACCGTCATCGTCTTCCTGATCTTCCAGCGGAACATCATGTCCGGCCTCACCACGGGAAGCCTGAAGGGATAGCCCCCGGCGCAACCTTCCGCGGCGAACAACGACTGTTTGCCCGGGACACATCAAGGTCCGGCGAACCCGCCGACGCACTGACGCAGAAAGCAGGTGCTCGTGTCCAGAGCAGACAACGGTCCGTGGTGGCGTGGAGCGGTGATCTACCAGGTGTACCCGCGTAGCTTCGCCGACGGCGACGGCGACGGCATCGGCGACATCGCCGGCATCCGGTCGCGGCTGGACTACCTGTCCGCGCTCGGCGTCGACGCGATCTGGTTCAGCCCCTGGTACCCCTCCCCGATGGCCGACGCCGGCTACGACGTGGCCGACTACCGCGACATCGACCCGGTCTTCGGCACCCTGGCCGAGGCGGAGGCGCTGATCGCGGAGGCACACGCGCTCGGCATCAGGAGCATCGTTGACGTGGTGCCGAACCACTGCTCCGACGCGCACCCCTGGTTCCAGGCGGCGCTCGCCGGTGGCCCGGACGCCCCCGAGCGCGAGCTGTTCTGGTTCCGCCCCGGCCGGGGCCCGAACGGCGACCAGCGGCCCACCGACTGGGTCGGCGAGTTCGGCGGCGAGACCTGGACCCGGACCACCAACCCGGACGGCACCCCCGGCGACTGGTACCTGCACCTGTTCGCCCCGGAGCAGCCGGACTTCAACTGGGACCACCCCAGGGTGCGCGCCGAGTTCGAGGACATCCTCCGGTTCTGGTTCGACCGCGGGGTGGACGGCATCCGGATCGACTCGGCCGGCCTGCTGGTCAAGGACGGGACGCTGCCCGAGACGCTGCCGGGCCGGCCGCACCCGTTCCGCGACCTCGACGGGGTGCACGAGATCTACCGCGACTGGCGGCGGATCGCCGACGAGTACCCCGGCGACCGGGCACTGATCGGTGAGGTGTGGATGCCGGACCGGCAGCGGTTCGCCAACTACCTGCGCCCGGACGAGCTGCACACGGCGTTCAACTTCGACTTCCTCGGCTGCGCCTGGGACGCCTCGGCGCTGCGGGAGAGCATCGACGGGACGCTGAGCGTGCACGCGCTGGTCGGCGCGCCGGCCACCTGGGTGCTCTCCAACCACGACGTCACCCGGCACGTCACCCGCTACGGCCGGGCGGACACCACGTTCAGCTTCGCCGCCAAGCGCGAGGGAACGCCCACCGACCTGGAACTGGGCACCCGCCGCGCCCGGGCCGCCGCGCTGCTGTCGCTGTCGCTGCCCGGCGCCGCCTACGTCTACCAGGGCGAGGAACTGGGCCTCTGGGAGGTCGAGGACATCCCGCGTGAGCTGCGGCAGGACCCCATGCACTTCCGCTCCGGCGGGATCGACCCCGGCCGGGACGGCTGCCGCGTCCCGATCCCCTGGTCCGGTGAGACGCCGCCGTTCGGCTTCAGCCCCGACGACGCGACGGCGGCGCCCTGGCTGCCCCAGCCGGCCGACTGGAAGGACCGCACCGCCCGCGCCCAGGGCGGCGACGTCCACTCGATGCTGGAGCTGTACCGGGCCGCCCTCGCCGTCCGGCGCGCCGAGGCGGCCCTCGGCGACGGGGAGCTGAGCTGGCTGCCCGCCCCCGAGGGGGTGCTCGCGTTCCGGCGGGAACCCGGCTTCGCCTGTCTGGTCAACCTCTCGGACACGGCGGTGCCGCTGCCGCCCCACACCGAGCGGCTGCTGGCCAGCGGGCCGCTCGACGACGACCGGTTGCCGCCGGACACCGCCGTCTGGCTACGGGCGCCGCGACGGCCGCGCGAGTAGGCGCGGTCGGAACCGGCCCGACCCCGGCGGTGCCGGCGGCCCGTCCCGGCCGCCGGCACCGCCCACCCGCAGGCCCCGCGCCGGCCGAGGCCGAGAGGGAGGTACGCGCACCGCACCGCACGACACGGGGGACCTGGCCACCTGAGGAAAGGGAGCGCCGCTCATGGCCGACCACATCACCCCGCACCACCAGCGAAGACACCGAATCCGCGCGGGGCTCGCCGCCCTCGCCGCAACCGCCCTCGCGGCGGCCTCGATCTCCGTCGTCGCGTTGACCACGACCGCGACCCCGGCCCGCGCGGCGGGACTCTCGCCGTTCGACATCCCGGGGCGGGGCGCCACCGTCCCGTTCGTCGAGCAGGAGGCGGAGGAGGTCGCGCACACCGGCACGAGGATCGGCCCGGACCGCCGCTACGGCACGCTGCCGTCCGAGGCGTCCGGCCGGGAGGCGGTCACCCTCGACGCCGTCGGCGAGTACGTCGAGTTCACCCTGACCGCGCCCGCCAACGCGGTGACCTTCCGCTACAGCCTGCCGGACAACGCCGCTGGCACCGGCCGGGACGCCAGCATCGACCTGCGGGCCAACGGCACCCTGGTCAAGGCGGTGCCGGTCACCTCGCGGTACGGCTGGTACTACGGCGGATACCCGTTCAACAACAACCCGGGCGACACCAACCCGCACCACTTCTACGACGAGACCCGCGCGATGTTCGGGACCACGTACCCGGCCGGCACGAAGATCCGCCTCCAGGTCTCCTCGACCGCCCAGTCGCCGACCTTCACCATCGACCTGGCCGACTTCGAGCTGGTGGGCGCCCCGATCGCGAAGCCGACCGGCGTGCTCGACGTGGTCACCGACTTCGGCGCCGACCCGACCGGGGCGACCGACTCCACCGCGAAGTTCCAGGCGGCGGTGGACGCCGGCAGGGCCCAGGGTCGGGCCGTCTGGATCCCGACCGGCACGTTCACCCTCTGGGACCACGTCGTCGTCGACGGGGTGACGCTGCGCGGGGCGGGACCGTGGTACTCGGTGCTCGGCGGGCGGCACCCGACCGACCGCAAGCGGGCCGCCGGCATCTACGGCAAGTACGTCCCCGGCGGCGGCTACAGCGGCGAGATCCGCCCGCACGAGGCCGGCGGACCCAGCCGCAACGTCACGCTGCGCGACTTCGCCATCATCGGCGACATCCGGGAACGCGTGGACGAGGACCAGGTCAACGCCATCGGCGGGGCGATGTCGAACTCGGTGGTCGACAACGTCTGGATGCAGCACACCAAGGTCGGGGCCTGGATGGACGGCCCGATGGACAACTTCACCATCCGCAACAGCCGGATCCTCGACCAGACCGCCGACGGGGTGAACTTCCACTGGGGTGTCACCAACTCCACGGTGACCAACACGTTCGTACGCAACACGGGTGACGACGCCCTCGCCATGTGGGCGCAGAGCGTGCCGAACGTGAACAACTCCTTCACCCGCAACACGATCGGCGTGACGATCCTCGCCAACCACCTGGTGACCTACGGCGGCCGGGACATCAAGATCACCGACAACGTCACCGCCGACTCGGTCACCAACGGCGGCGGCATCCACGTCGCCAACCGCTACCCCGGCGTGACCGGCCCGACCGCCGTCTCCGGGACGATCACCGTCGCCCGGAACACGCTGATCCGCAACGGCAACTCGGACTACAACTGGCGCTTCGGCGTCGGCGCGATCTGGTTCTCCGCGCTCAACGAGCCCATCCAGGGCGCGGCGGTCAACGTCACCGACACCGACATCCTGGACAGCTCGTACGCGGCCCTGCACTGGATCGAGGGACAGTCCAGCGGGATCAGCTTCAACAACGTACGGATCGACGGCGCGGGCACGTACGCCCTCCAGGTGCAGGCGCCCAGCCAGGTGTCCTTCACCAACGTGCGGGCCACCGGGATCGCCCAGGCCAACCCGATGCACAACTGCGTCGGCAGCGGCTTCCAGATCACCCAGGGCACCGGCAACTCCGGCTGGTACACGTCGACGCCGTACTGCGGGCCGTGGCCCGAGCCGCAGTGGGGCGGCGGCCCCACCAGCCCGCCCCCGACGACGCCGACCACCCCGCCCCCGACCACGCCGCCGCCCACCACGCCCCCGCCGACCACCCCGCCCCCGACCGGCGGGAACCTGGCGCAGGGGCGGCCGGTGACCGCGACGAGCACCAACCAGAACTACGTCGCGACGAACACGGTGGACGGCAACGCGGCCAGCTACTGGGAGAGCGCCAACAACGCGTTCCCGCAGTCGCTGACCGTCGACCTGGGCGCGGCGCGCACCGTCGACCGGGTGGTGCTGAAGCTGCCCGCCGGCTGGGAGCGCCGGACCCAGACGCTGTCGGTGCTCGGCTCGACCGACGGCTCCTCGTGGGCCACCCTCGCCGGGTCGGCCGGGCGCACGTTCGACCCGGCCGGCGGCAACACGGTGTCGATCAGCGTGCCGGCCGGCGAGCGCCGGTTCGTCCGGCTGACCGTCACCGGCAACACGGGCTGGCCGGCGGCGCAGCTCTCCGAGTTCGAGGTGTACGGCGGCGGCCCCACCACCCCGCCCCCGACGACCCCGCCGCCGACCACCCCGCCGCCGACCGGGAACCTGGCGCTCGGTCGACCGGCCGCGGCGACCAGCCACGCCGACGTGTACGTGGCGGCCAACGCGGTCGACGGCAACCCGAACACCTACTGGGAGAGCGCCAACAACGCCTTCCCGCAGTCGCTGACGGTGGACCTGGGCGCCGACCGGACGGTGTCCCGGGTCGTGCTCAAGCTCCCGCCGTCCTCGGCGTGGCAGACCCGCACCCAGACGCTGTCGGTGCTCGGCTCCACCAACGGCTCGTCGTTCACCACCCTGAAGGCGTCGGCCGGCCACACCTTCAACCCGGCCACCGGCAACACGGTCACCGTGACCTTCGCGGCGACCAGCCAGCGGTACCTGCGGCTGACGTTCACCGGCAACAGCAGCTGGCCCGCCGGCCAGCTCAGCGAGTTCGAGGTCCACTCCAGCTAGCCCGATGGCCCCCGCCCGTCCCGGCGGGGGCCATCGGAGTCCGGGCGGCCCGGCGCAGCGCCGCCCCGACATCGCCCCGACATCGCCCCGCACCGTCCCCCACCTGTCGCGGCACGACGGGCGTACCCCTGCGCCCGTCACCGGGCAACGCACCCGCACCCCACCCCCCCGAAAGAGGTGTAGCGACCCATGTCCAGAAACGGCACCAGACCCGGGACCGCGCCGGCCGGCGCGCCCCGTCCCGTCCCCCGGTCGACCCGCCCGGCCAACCGGCGGCTGCTCGCCGGCGTGCTCGCCGGACTGCTCCTCACCGCCGTCCCGGCCGTCACCCCGGCGGCCGCCGCGCCACCGGCGGACCCGGCCGCGACCGCCGCCCGCGCGGCCCTGCTCGCCGGGCTCTCCGCCACCATGAGCGCCAGCAGCCACAACCAGAACTACGTGGCGGGCCACGCCAACGACGGCAACGCGGCCACCTACTGGGAGAGCGCCAACAACGCGTTCCCGCAGTGGATCCAGGCGGACCTCGGCGCCACCGTCAGCGTCGACCGGGTGGTGCTCAAGCTGCCGCCCTCGTCGGACTGGCAGACCCGCACCCAGACGCTGTCGGTGCTCGGCTCCACCAACGGCTCGTCGTTCACCACCCTGAAGGCGTCCGGCGGTTACACCTTCAACCCGGCCACCGGGAACACCGTCACCGTCAGCTTCACCGCGACCAGCACCCGGTACGTGCGGGTGCAGGTCACCGGCAACACCGGCTGGCCGGCCGCCCAACTCTCCGAGGTCGAGGTCTACGGCGCCGCCGGGAACCCCGACACCCAGGCGCCCAGCGTCCCCGGGAACCTGGCGTACACCCAGCCCGCCAGCGGGCAGATCCGGCTCACCTGGTCCGCGTCCACGGACAACGTCGGGGTGACCGGCTACGACGTGTACGCCAACGGCGGGCTGCGCGGCAGCGTCAACGGCTCCACGCTGACGTACACCGACAGCCAGCCGGACAGCGCCACGGTCTCGTACCAGGTCCGGGCCAGGGACGCGGCCGGCAACCAGTCGGCGAACAGCAACACCGTGACCCGGACCGGTACCGGCAACCCGCCCGTCGGCAGCAACCTGGCGGTCGGCAAGCCGATCACCGCCTCCGGGCACGTGCACACGTTCGTGGCGACCAACGCCAACGACAACAACGTGGCCACCTACTGGGAGGGCAACGGCAACCCGAGCACGCTGACCGTGCAGCTCGGCGCCAACGCCAGCCTCAGCCAGGTGGTGCTGAAGTTGAACCCCGACTCCGCCTGGGGGGCGCGTACCCAGAACATCACAGTCCTCGGGCGGGACCAGGGCTCCTCGACCTTCACCACCCTGGTCGGCGCGGCGAACTACGCCTTCAGCCCGGCCAGCGGCAACGCGGTGACCATCCCGGTCTCGGGCGCGGCGGCCGACGTGCGGCTCTCGATCGCCTCGAACACCGGCGCCCCGGCCGGGCAGGTCGCCGAGTTCCAGGTCATCGGCACCCCGGCGCCGAACCCGGACCTGACCGTCACCGGCATGTCGTTCAGCCCGTCCGCGCCCGTGGAGACGAGCACCGTCACGCTCTCGGCCACCGTCCGCAACGCCGGCTCGGCGGCCTCCGGCGCCACCAACGTCAACTTCTACCTCGGCACCAACCGGGTGGGCACCGCGCCGGTCGGCGGCCTGGCGGCCGGCGCCTCGGCCACGGTCACCGCCAACATCGGCAACCGGGACGCGGGCAGCTACCCGCTGAGCGCGAAGGTCGACGAGTCGAACACCGTCGTCGAGCAGGACGACACCAACAACAGCTACACCAACCCGAGCCCGCTGGTGGTCAGCCCGGTCGCCAGCTCCGACCTGGTCGCCGCCGCGGTCGCCTGGTCGCCGGGCACCCCGGCGGCCGGCAACACGGTCACCTTCTCGGTGTCGATCCGCAACGCCGGCAGCGTGGCCTCCGCGTCGGGCGCGCACGGCATCACGCTCACCGTGCTCAACGAGGCGGGCACGGTCGTGCGTACCCTGACCGGCTCGTACTCCGGGGTGATCAACGCCGGGGCGACCGTCGGCCCGGTCAATCTGGGCACCTGGACGGCCGCGAACGGCAAGTACACCGTGCGGGTGGTGCTCGCGGCCGACGGCAACGAGCTGCCGGTCAAGCAGGGCAACAACACCAGCGACCGGGCGCTCTTCGTGGGGCGCGGCGCCAACATGCCGTACGACATGTACGAGGCCGAGGACGGCGTGGTTGGCGGCGGCGCCAGCGTCGTCGGGCCGAACCGGACCGTCGGCGACCTCGCCGGTGAGGCGTCCGGCCGGCGGGCGGTGACCCTCAACTCGACCGGCAGCTACGTCGAGTGGACCACCCGGGCCAGCACAAACACCCTGGTCACCCGCTTCTCGATCCCGGACGCGCCGGGCGGCGGCGGGATCAACTCGACGCTGAACGTCTACGTCAACGGCACGTTCCACAAGGCCATCGACCTGACGTCCCGGTACGCCTGGCTCTACGGCAACGAGGCCAGCCCGGGCAACTCGCCGAGTGCGGGCGGACCGCGGCACATCTACGACGAGGCCAACGTCATGCTCAACTCCACGGTGCCGGCCGGCAGCAGGATCCGCCTCCAGAAGGACCCGGCCAACACCACCACGTACGCCATCGACTTCATCAACACCGAGCAGGTGGCGCCGATCGCGAACCCGGACCCGGCGCGCTACGCCACGCCGACCGGCTTTACCCACCAGGACGTGCAGAATGCCCTGGACCGGGTGCGGATGGACACCACCGGCAACCTCGTCGGGGTGTACCTGCCGGCGGGCAACTACTCCACCGCGTCGAAGTTCCAGGTGTACGGCAAGGCGGTCAAGGTGACCGGCGCCGGCCCCTGGTACACCCGGTTCAACGCCCCGTCCGGCCAGGACAACACCGACATCGGCTTCCGGGCCGAGAACTCGGCGGCCGGATCGTCCTTCGCGAACTTCGCCTACTTCGGCAACTACACCTCGCGCATCGACGGGCCGGGCAAGGTGTTCGACTTCTCCAACGTGTCGAACATCGTGATCGACAACATCTGGAACGAGCACATGGTGTGCCTCTACTGGGGCGCGAACACCGACCACATGACGATCAAGAACTCCCGGATCCGGAACATGTTCGCCGACGGCATCAACATGACAAACGGGAGCACCAACAACCTGGTCAGCAACAACGACGCCCGGGCCACCGGCGACGACAGCTTCGCGCTGTTCTCGGCGATCGACGCGGGCGGTGCCGACATGAAGGACAACATCTACGAGAACCTGACCTCGACGCTGACCTGGCGGGCCGCCGGCGTGGCCGTCTACGGCGGCTACGGCAACACGTTCCGCAACATCTACATCGCGGACACGCTCGTCTACTCCGGCATCACCATCAGCTCGCTCGACTTCGGCTACCCGATGAACGGCTTCGGCGCGAGCCCGCCCACCCGGTTCGAGAACATCTCGATCGTGCGGGCCGGCGGGCACTTCTGGGGCGCGCAGACCTTCCCGGCGATCTGGATCTTCTCCGCCTCGAAGGTGTTCCAGGGCATCCGGGTCAGCGACGTCGACATCGTCGACCCGACCTACAGCGGCATCATGTTCCAGACCAACTACGTCGGCGGGCAGCCGCAGTTCCCGATCACCGACACGGTCTTCACCAACGTCTCCATCAGCGGCGCCCGCAAGAGCGGTGACGCCTACGACGCGAAGTCCGGCTTCGGCATCTGGGCCAATCCGATGCCGGAGGCGGGGCAGGGCCCGGCCGTCGGGTCCGTCACCTTCAACAACCTGCGGCTGAGCAACAACGCGGTGGACATCCAGAACACCACCTCGACGTTCACCATCAACCGCAACTGACCCATCCGGTGCGAAGAAGGGCCCTTTCCTGACGCGAAGGGGCCCTTCCTCACCTCTCGCCGGCGGCGAAGCGGGCCGCACCGGCCGCCGCGTCGGCGGCCAGTGACTCCATCCCGTACGCCAGCTCCACCTCCAGCGCCGCCGCTTCCGGCAGGCCGGCGCCGGCGAGCAGCGCCGCCCGGTCGTTGCGCAGGCAGGTCTGCGGGTGCCGGGCGATCTCGGCCGCCAGCCGCTCGGCCGCTGCCCGGGACTCACCCGGCGCGACCAGCCGGTTGACCAGCCCCATGGCGTACGCCTCCTCGGCCGGCACCGGCCGGCCGGTGAGGATCAGGTCCATCGCCCGGCTCTCGCCGATCAGCCGGGGCAGCCGGACCGTACCCCCGTCGATCAGCGGCACCCCCCAGCGGCGGCAGAACACTCCGAGCACCGCGTCGGACTCGGCGACCCGCAGGTCGCACCAGAGCGCCAGCTCCAACCCGCCGGCCACCGCGTGACCGGAGATCGCGGCGATCACCGGCTTGCTGAGCGTCATCCGGGTCGGACCCATCGGGCCGTCCCCCTGCGCCTCGACGCGGTTGCCGCTCGGGGTGCCGATGGCCTTCAGGTCGGCCCCGGCGCAGAACGAGCCGCCGGCACCCCAGAGCACGGCCACCGCCGCGTCGGGGTCGGCCTCGAAGGCGCGGAACGCGTCGGCCAGGGCCCGTGCCATCGGCCCGTCGACCGCGTTGCGGGCCGCCGGGCGGTCCAGGATCACCGTGGTCACCGCCGCGGCACGTTCGACGCGTACGCCCATGCCGACAGCATGCCCCCGACGGTGCCGGCGGCGCCAGGCGTCAGGGTGCGGCGGGCCGCTCCCGGCGGACCAGGGTGGCGCCCAGCGCGGCGCCGACCACGCAGGCCACCCCCGCCGCCTGCGGCCAGGCCAGCAGCTCGCCGAGCAGGACCAGCCCGACCAGCGCCCCGATCGCCGGCTCCAGGCTGAGCAGGACCGCGAAGACCCGGGCCGGCATCCGGCGCAGCGCCGCCATCTCCGCCGAGTACGGCAGCACCGACGACAGCAGCGCCACCGCCGCGCCCAGCGCGAGGGTCCACGGGTCGAGCAGCGCCGTACCGCTGCCGGCGACCCCGAACGGCAGCACGGCCAGCGCGGCGACGGCCATCCCCAGCGCGAGGCCCCGGCTGCCCGGCACCCGGGCGCTGACCGCCTTGCCGAGCAGCACGTAGGCGGCCCAGCCGACCGCGACGGCCACGCAGCACAGCAGCCCCAGCCGGTCCACCCCCGTCCCGCCGAGCCCGCTGATCAGCAGCACGCCGCCGCCGGCCAGCGCCGCCCACGCCACGTCGGCGAGGCGGCGGCTGCCGGCGAGCGACACGAGCAGCGGCCCGGCGAAGCCGATGGTGACCGCGACGCCCAGCGGCACCCGGTGCAGGGCCGCGTAGAAGGCGAGGTTCATGACCGCCAGGGCCAGCCCGAACGCCCCGACCAGACCGGCGGTACGCCAGCCCAGGCGCAGCCCCGGCCGGACCAGGACCAGCAGGATGAGCGCGGCGAAGCCGAGCCGCAGCGTGGTGGTGCCGCCGGCGCTGGTGCTGCCGAAGAGCTGCTTGGCGACGGCCGCCCCGACCTGGGTGGAGAGCATGCCCAGCAGCATCAGCAGCGGGGGCGGCACGGCCCGGGGCTGCCCCAGCGCGACGCTCAGTCGGGTCGCCGGTCGACCGGCCGGCAGCGGGCGGGAGGAGAGTGCGTACACCCGGACCACAGTGGTCGTGGACGGTGCGGCCCGCGACCCGATTTCCACGCCCGCCGACCTCGGTGGGGGCGTCCCGTTACGGGTCGGTGGGGGCGCGACCACGTACCGCTGCGGATCCGTCACCGCCGACCGGTTTGCGGGGGCTCCTGCCGGGAAGTCGGTACGGGTGCGAGCACTCTTGACGAAGATCGAGCAGGCATCCGGCCTGGACCGGGTCGGCGACCGGTTGCAGCGCGCCGTCCAGGCCACCCTCCGACCGCAGCGGGTCCGCGACCTGCTGCACGGCGTCTGGCTGGGCCATCCGCTGCACCCGGCGATGGTGCAGGTGCCGGTGGGCGCGTGGCTCAGCACGGCGGTGCTGGACCTGATGCCGGGGCAGCGCCGGGCCGCCGCCACGCTGTGCGCGGTGGGCACCGTCAGCGCCCTCCCGGCCGCGGTCGCCGGCCTCAACGACTGGGCGGCCCTGGCTCGCGACCAGCGCCGGATCGGCCTGGTGCACGCCGCGTCCAACAGCGTCGGCCTGGCGTTCTACGCCGGCTCGGTGGCCGCCCGGATGACCGGCCGGCACAACCTCGGCCGTACGCTCGGCTTCCTCGGGCTCGGTGCCGCCAGCATGGGGGCGTACCTGGGCGGGCACCTGGCGTACAAGCAGGGCGCGCAGGTCAACCAGAGCATCTCCGAGCTGCACCGGATGAGCGACGGCTGGCACTCGATCGCGGACATGGCCGCCCTGCCGGAGCGCAGGCTGATCACCCGGGAGGTCGACGACGTCTCGGTGATCCTCTACCGGCACGGCGACGAGGTCACCGTGATGCTGGAGCGCTGCCCGCACCAGAGCGGCCCGCTGGGCGAGGGCGAGGTGCGCGAGATCGACGGGCACGACTGCGTGGTCTGCCCGTGGCACGGCAGCGCGTTCCGCCTCAACGGCGGCGAGGTCGTGCACGGCCCCTCCGGCAACGACCAGCAGATCCTGCCGACCCGCGTCGTCGACGGCATCCTGGAGACCCGCCTGCCCTGACCGGCGCCCGGCGGCCTCCCGGCCCCGGGAGTCAGGGGCGGCGGTGGCGGCCGATAGCCGTGTCGTGGGACGAACCCGCACGGGTCCGGCCGTGGCCGGTCGGCACGCTGTCGTGGGTACCGGTCTCCGTGCCCCGGTCGACTCCGGTCGCGCCGCCGCGTGGGGTGGTGCGGGCGTCGCAGTGACCCGTGCCGCGCCTGGCCGTGGTGGTGCCGCGCGCGGTGCTGCCCCGGCGGGCGGCGGCCGTGCTCCGGGCCGCGCCTGCCGGTACGTGGGCCGGGCGGCGGCGTAGGCCCAGGACCGCGCCGATCTGCGCGCCGACGATGCTCGCCACCGCCAGGACGGCGGAGACCGCGAGGGGACGGTTCACCCGATCGGGCTCGCCGGCCCGGGCGGCGCCCACCGTCACCGTCGGGGCCTGACCGGCGTCCCTCTCCGCCGGGGGCGGCACCGGGGCCTCGGCAGCCGGCGGGGGTGGCGTCGCCCGCTCGGGAGCGACCTTCCCGGGCGCCGGCTGCGGGGCCGGCCGGGCGGGCGCGGGCGGGGTCGGGCGGGCGACGAGGCGGCCGTTGGCGTGCCGGCGGGCCCCCCGCTCCTCGGCGTCCCCGGGCAGCCTCAACAGCTGGCCCGGGTGGATCTCGTCGGGGTCGCCGAGCCGGTTCAGCGCGGCCAACTCCCGGTAGTCGGCGAACTCGTCCAGGTAGCGCTGGGCGACCGCGCCCAGGTGGTCCCCCCGGGCCACCCGGTAGACCGCCGCACCGTCGTCCGAGGCGGACGAGGTCACCGGAGCGGACGAGGCGACCGGGGTGGACCAGGTGTGCGCGGCCGGACCCGGCCAGGTGGCCTCCGCAACCGTCGCCCGCGCGACCGCGGGCGGTGCCGCCGGCGGGGCGTACGGGCCGGTGACCGCCGTCGCCGCGCTCGCCGCCGGGCTGGCCGCGAGGATCAGCGCGACCGAACCGACAAGCGCGGCGGCGGCCCGTTGCTGGCGACTCATCCCCGGCAGCCGGGGCGCCGGCCGGCGTAGCGCCTGCGCGCAGAGCTCGACCAGGACGGAGAAGGCGAACGTGGCCCAGCCGAACCAGCCGGCCAGCGCCAGCGCTCGCAGGAAGAGCTGCCCGTCGTCCCGGCTCGTCAGCGTCGCACCGATCTCCGCGACGCTGGGCAGGTGGTCGGGCAGCGGATTGCCGGCGAGGGCGAGCAGCGCCACCGGCGCGCCGACCAGCACCGCGCAGAGCACGACGAGCGCGCCGAACCCGGTCAGGATGCGTCCGGTCCGCCGTACGGCGGAGCGCCCCGATGCGGCCATGGCTGCCTTCCCTTCCTACGGTGCCCCGGTGAGCGGCCGCGCGGTCGCCTCACCGGAGACGGTGACGGTCTCGTCGAAGCCGAGCAGGCCGAGCATGGATCGGTGGTGCGTGACGGTGACGCGTACCCGGACCCGGGTCTCCCCGTCGACGACCGGGAAGCTGACGGTGTGGCCGGCGGCGCCGGCGGCGGCGAGGTAACCGGCGACGGCCCGGCGGGCCTGGGGGCGGTCGATCCGGGTCGGCCCGCCCTCGATGGCGCTGGCGCGGTCGATGGCCTGGCCGCCGGCGCGGGCGGCCTCGGCCGCGAGGTTGTCGGCCCGCTGCAACGTGCGCAGCTGACCCGCGCCGTCGAAGGCCAGGCCGATGACGGAGAGGACGCCGACCATCGCCACCGCGAGGAAGATGCTGACCCGGCCCTCGTCGTGCCGGCCGGCCACGGCGGTCATCCCCGGCTCCGGTAGCGGTCCAGCGGCGACGTGAAGTTCGCCGACACGCGCTTGCCGGCGGGCATCCCCGGCAGGACGGACAGGTGCAGGTCCCCGTAGGAGACCGTGCAGGCGATCCGGACGGTGACCGAGGCGTCCTGCCCGGCCGGGCTGCGGAACGCCGCGTCGAAGCTGGTGGGGGCGCCGCGTACCGCGCCGCTGAAGGTCACCTCGGGAGTGCCGGCGCAGTTCAGGCCGCGCCAGTCGAGCTGCCGGCGGGCCGCGTCCCGGGCCTCGGCGCGGGCGGTGCGGGCGTCCCGGGAGATCGAGGCGGCGCGGGCGGCGTCGTGGGCGGCGGCGTCGATCGCCTCGGCCGCCACGGCGGTACGCCCGGCGACGCCGGCCAGCACGATCAGCGCGATGAACGCCGGGGCGAGCACCGCCACCTCGATCGAGACCGAGCCCCGCTCGGCGGTACGGCTCACGGCGCGGTCCACCGTTCCACGGTCCCGTGCGCGGTCTGGTGCACCGGGAAGGTGACCCCGGGTACGACCGACAGGGACCGCCCGCGCACCGTGCAGGTCACCTCGGTCGCGGTGGTCTCGCAGCTCGGTGCGGGATCCTTCCAACCGACCAGCCAGCCTCCCGAGGCCTTCAGGAACCGGACGGCCCGCGCCTCACCGGCCCCGGGCGGCGCCTGGTGCAGCCGCTGCGCGTTGACCGCGCTCTGCGCGGCGTTGAGCGCGGTGGAGCGGGCGACGAACCAGGCCGCGGCCTGGATCGAGGCGAAGAGCAGCAGCAGGATCACCGGCATCACCACCGCCAACTCGACCGGGTTGGCCCCCCGGTCGACCCCGCCGGCCACGAGCCGCCGGGCGGCAGCCGCGACGGGGCGCCGGGCGGCGGTGGCCGCCCGGCGTCCGGGGACGGAGTCTGCTCGGCGCACGGCCCGGCGTTACTTCGAGACCGGATCCTGGTGGGTGGGGATGTTGTCCATCCAGTCGTTTGCGGCACCGAGGGCGGCGGCGGTGACCGCCATCGCGACGGCGACCAGACCGAAGATGATCACTGCGGTCGGTACGGGGCTGTCGCCCCGCTCGCCGTCCTCGCGCAGCTCGGCCAGGCGTGTCGACAGCGCGACGTGCAGGCGGGTGATGACGGACATGACGTGCTCCTTCTCTCGGGGGCGGATCACAGGCGGGCGATGAACGGATAGACGGCGAAGCCGAGCAGGACGAAGACGAGCAGCGCCCCGGGGATGTCGAGCCGGCTGGTCACCCCCTCGGCCCGGGCCAGGTTGTCGGTGCGGATCTGGTCGCGCAGCGAGTCGGCGCGGCTGCGCAGGGTCTCGTGCACCTGCGCGCCCTCGCTGCCGGAGGAGCGCATGATCGCCCCGACGTCGCCCAGTTCCGGGATGCCGATGCGCTCGGCGAGGTCGCGAAGCTCGTCCCACGGCGAGTGCATCTGCATCTGCGCGATCCGCAGCGACTCGGAGATGCGGTCGAAGACCCAGCCGTCGCAGACCGCCGCCGCCCGCTCCAGCGACTGCACCGGCCCGTGCGCGGCGGAGAGCTGGAGGGCGACCAGGTCGAGGTAGGTGCAGACGGCCTGGCGGAACTCGTCACGCGCCTTGTCCGCCCGGTCCAGCACCGACCGGTGCGCGATCAGGGCGCAGAGCAGCGCCAGCCCGAGGCTGCCGAGGACGGGTACGACCACCGGCAGCCGGATGCCGACGGCGAACAGGGTGACGCCGAGCAACGTCGGCGCGGCGAGCCCGATCAGCGCGGAGAGCAGCATCGACAGGGCGTACTGCTCGGGCGTCCGGTCGATCAGGGCGAGCTGCCGGTGCGGTGGCCGCAGCCAGCGGGACAGCCCGGTGAGCCACTCCAGCCGCCGGTCGGCGGGCGTGGTGAGCTGCCCGGCGCCGGCCGGTTGGTGCAGCCGGCGCAGCGCGGGCCCGAGCGCGGGGGTCGCCGGCACCAGCTCGCGGACCACCAGGAAGGCGCCCAGCCCGACCGCCGCCCCGCCGCACACGGCGACGGCGAGCTGCCAGTTGAGGACGACGGCACTCACGGTGCTTGCCTTTCGTTCGCGACTGCGGGGCTCGCAAGCTCACTCCTCGCGCTCACGGGGCCACCTCCTCCGGGGCCGGGGCCGGCAGGAAGCGGGCCGGCCGGCGGGGCTGGCTCATCGACCGCACCCAGGCCAGCAGGCCGACGAAGGCCGCGCCGAGCGTCGCCATCACGAGCTGCCCGAAGGGCGTGCCGTACGGGCTGACGTACTCGGTGTTGAGCAGCCCGTACGCGACCGTGGCCAGGGTCATCCCGGTGAGGAAGCGGACCGCGAACCGGGGCTGGGTGCGCTTCGCCTCGATCTCCCGCCGGGTGGCCACCTCGGCCGCCGCCGCCCCGGCGATCGAGCCGAGCACGTCGCCGAGGCGTTCGCCCCGGTCGGTCACGTGCAGGATCAGCGCCGCCACCACCTGGTCGCAGACCGGATCGCCGATCTCGTCGGCGAAGGCGAGCAGCGCGGAGCGGGCCAGCCAACCGGCCTGGAGGCGGGCGGCGAGCAGCCGTACCTCCTCCTGGATCTCCTCGGGTGCGGTGCCGACGGTGCCGATGATCGTCTGCTGGAGTCCCTGGCCGGTGGCGGAGACGTCCTTGAGCCGGCGGGTCCACTCGCCGACCGCCTCGATGCGGGCGATGGCCCGCTGCTCGGCCTTGCCGACGGAGAACAGCCACGGGGTGCCCGGGACGGCCACCGCGACCAGCAGGCCGACGACCGGCAGGCCGGTGACCAGGAAGGCCAGCGCGCCCGCGACCAGGGCGGCGACCAGCAGCGCCTGGTGGGCCCGCTGCTCACGCGGGGTGGCGCCCGGGCCCTTCCAGAGCCGGTCGAGCCCCCGGCCCGCGCCCGGGCCGCCGGGCGGCCGGCGGGTGCCGACCAGCGCGACGACCGCCAGCAGCAGCCCGGCCACGCAGGCGGCACCGGAGGCCACCGCGACGAGTTCGACGTTGTCCAGCACCTCCGGTCACCGCCGCCCGAGCCGGGTCTGCCGGGGCCGCCGCCACGCGCCCGTGCCGGCCTCGATCCACCGGCTGAGCAGCCGGGCGTCGTAGCCGACCCGGAGGAGTTGGGCGCGCACCCGCTCGGGCAGGTGCCGGGGTACGGCCCGCCCGTCCGGCCCGGGCCCGAACACCTGGGTGGTGGTGATCCGGTTGCCGTCGCCGACGCCGATGACCTCCTCGACGTGCGAGACGAAGCGGTGCTTGCGCCCGCCGATCGCGGTTTCGTCCTCGACGGTGACGTAGACGATCAGGTCGAGCGCGTTGCCGGCCATCCGGCGGGCCTGGTCGACGGTCATCTCCCGGCCGTGCGCGAGCGCCAGCTCGATGATCCGCTCGCTGACCCCGGCGGGCGTACGGGCGTGGATGGTGCACATCGAGCCGCGGCTGGTCGTCATGGCCTGGAGCATCGGGACGATCTCCCGGGACCGGACCTCGCCGACGATGATCCGCAGCACGCCCATCCGCAGGGAGACCGGGATCAGGTCGGCGATGCTCACCTCGCCGGCCGGGCGGCCGTCCGCCCCGCGTTCGCCGTGCCCCTCCCGGGCCTCGAAGCTCATCACCGCCCGGTGCTTGAGCCGGCGGCGGGCCGGCAGCAGCTCGCGGCTCTCCTCCAGCAGCACGTACGGCTCGTCGGCCGGGATCTCGTCCATCAGCGCCCGGATGACTGTCGTCTTCCCGGCGCCCGCGAGGCCGGCCACCATGATGTTCAGCCCGGCGCGCATTGACGCGCGGAGGAAGTCGCGCACCAGCGGGTCGATCATCTCGTCCAGGTCGCCCCGGCCCCCGGCGAGGTCGTCGAGGCTCACGTCCAGCGTGTTGTGCTTGCGGATCACCGCGTACGGGCGGTGGCTGACGAGGAACACCGCGGCGAGCCGGCTGCCGTCGGGCAGTTGCAGGTCGAGGGTGGGCTTGGACGTCGACAGCGAGCGTTCGGTGGCCCCGGCCCGGCGGGCCGCCGCCTGGAGGATCTCCACCAGCTCGTCGTCGCTGTCGGCGATCGGCTCCACCCAGTCGACCCCGCCGCCGTGGCGGGTGACGCGCACCTGGTCGCAGCCGAGGATGTGCACCTCCTCGATGGTGTCGTCGACCAGCAGCGTCTGGAGGCGGCCGAGCCCGGCCAGTTCGGCGGTCACCTGGTCGAGCAGGAGCCGCTCCTCGCCGGCCGCCATCGGGGTGCCGGCCCGGCGCACCGCGTCCGCGTACTCGGCGACCACCCTCACCGCGAGCCGGGCGCGCTCGGTGTCCTCCTCGTCGACGGTGAACTCCCGGCCGCGCTGCCACAGGGCCAGCCGCTCGCTGAGTTCCCGGCGCAGCTCGCGTACCACCTGGAAGTCGACCCGGGGCCGGGGCGGCGGCTCGGACCGCGGCGCGGCGACCGGCACCGGCAGCGGGAGGGGATGGTGGCGCCCGTTGGGCGGGGCCAGCGGCGGGGCGGTCGAGGTGGCGCCGGGCGGCTGCCGGCGCGGGTCGCCGGAGACCGGTTCAAACCGCATCCGGCACCCCCTGCGGCACGGGCCAGGTCAGCCGGGCGCGCCGGCGTTCCAGCAGCGCACCGACCGGCACCTCCAGGGCCCCGGCCGCGCGCATCAGGGGCCGACCGGCCCGCACGGTGCCGCCCAGGCCGAGCACCTCGGCCGTACGCGGGTCGTGCGGCATCCGGGCGATCACCGGCAGCCGCAGCGCCTTGCTGACCTCGCCGTTGCCGTGGCCGTCGCCGACCAGCAGCAGCCGCAGGGTGCCCGGCGGCACCCGGTGCTCGGCGAAGTCCCGCTCGATCGTCCTGGCCATGGCCCGGGTGCCGGAGAGGTCGGGGAGCCGGGCGCCGCTGACCAGCAGCACCACCGAGGCGGCGCGCAGGATCGGCCACGGTGGACCGACGACGTGCAGCCGCCCGCAGTCCACCACCACGTCGTACGGCGGGTCGCCGCCCTCCAGGCTGCCGAAGAAGTCGGCGAACCGCTGCCAGAGCGGGACGACGCTGCCGGCCTGGGCGGGGTCGACGACGCCGGGCAGCAGCAGCCGCTCCCGCTTCGGCGCGTCCAGGTCGACCAGTTGCGACCAGAACGCCGACTCCAGGTTGCCGTCGCGCAACTCGCCGACCGCCAGCTCCCCGATGCCCCGGGGGCCGTCGAGCGCGCCGCCCAGGTAGCCGGCGAGGATCGACCCGCCGGCCGGGTCGCACTCGGCGAGCACCAGCCGCCGGTGCCAGGTCAGGGCGCACGCGAGGGCGGCGGTGGTGACGCCCGGGGAGCCCTTCGCCGACACCAGCGCGATGATCGCCATGGTCAGGCCGCCTCGGTCAGGACGAGGGCGATCCGCTCCTGGCTGGACAGCGCGACGACGGCCGGCACGTCCCGGACGGCGAGCGCCAGGTAGACCACCACCTCGTCGTCGTCGTCCGAGGTGACGGCGTCGATGACCGTCGCCTCGAACCGGGTGGCGGCGCCCGCGGGGCGGTCGTCGTTCCCGTCCGGCGTGCTCACCAGCAGGATCTTGTCGCCGGGGTGGAGCCTGCGGGCGGGCACCTCGGCGGGGCTCAGGCCCAGCGCGAGCTGCTGCTGGCCGGGCCCGAGCAGCGGGTCGTCGGTGAGCTGCGCCATGGTCAGCAGCGTGCCGGGGGTCAGCGCCACGGCGGCCCGCTTGCCGACCACCTCGTCGAGCCGGCCGGCGGGCACCGGCGACAGGCCCTGGCCACCGGCCACCTGCACCGGGACCAGGTCGTCGGCGCTGACCTGCCGGCCGACCTCGACCGCCCGGGCCACGGCCAGGTAGCTGCCGGTGGCGCGTACGGAGGTGACCGCGAACGCCGCCCCCAGGCCGCCGAGGGCGATCAGCAGCACGGCCAGGCCGAGCAGCCCGGGGCGCATCCGCCGCTGCCGCACCACCCGGGGCGGGGCGACCGGCGCGTCCACCGGCCCGGTTCCGTTCCGGGTCGCCACACTCATTGAGCCACCACCTGTAGTTCGTTGATTCGGACCGGCACCGTTCCCGTGGTCCGGTTGACCGGGATGACGCCGCTCTGGCCGCCGCCCTCCCAGGTCACCGTCCAGTAGGTCGTGGCCCGCACCCGGTAGTCGCCGGCCTTCGGGTAGCCCTGGTAGCCGCAGTCGGGGGAGGGGCGGCCGGCGAGCGGGCCGTCGGCCCGGTACGGCGTACCGGCGCCGGAGCAGGTGACCTTGCGGCCGTTGCCCATGTTCCAGACGATCCGGTCGAACGTCGCCGTGATCCACACGGTCAGACCCCGGTCGGTCTCCGACGCCCGCTGGACCGGCCCGAAGTACTTCCGTTCGTCGTTCTTGCCCCACATCCAGACCGGGAGCCCGACCAGGCCGGGACCGTTGCTGCGGCGGGGGGCGACCGCGATCCTGGGCGCCGCGATGGTGATCTTGGCCAGGGCCCGCCGGGCGAGTTCCTCCGGGTCGGGCGGCGCGCCGAAGCCGGGCGGCGGGGCGTCGCGCAGGACCGTGGTCTGGGAGCCGAGGCTGCCGCCGTTGCAGGTGCGCACGTACCACTGCTGGCCCTCGGGGGCCTCGGGCTGCGGTTCGGCGAGCTTGTAGTAGCAACCGTCGCCGTTGTTGAACCAGCCGAGCACCCTGTCGTAGCACTTGACGGTGCGGCCGTTCCACTGGCACTTGCCCCCACCGCCCCCGCCGCCCGAGTCGCCGCCCCCGCCGTCGTCCCCGCCGCCGCCGGGGTCGCCCGGGGTGCCGGGATCGTCGTCCCAGACGCTGCAGTCGCTCTGCCCCGGCGGGCACTCCGCGCCGGGGTCCGCGCGCCCTGCGGCGATCGCCGGCACGGCCGCCCCGAGCGCCAGCAGCAGGGCCAGGCCGGCGCCCGCGAGCGACCTGCGGGCCGTCCCGCCCCGGCCGCCACCGACGGCGGTACGGGCGTGGGCCGCCCCGGCGGTACGGACGCGAGCGGCCCCGGCGTCGGATCCCGCCCGCGTCAGCACGGCTGGTCCTCGTGGGCGGCGCCGGCGCTGATCAGCCAGCGGCCGTCCGGGTAGCGGGTGGCGGTGGCGGTGGCCAGGTGCCGCGTGCCGCCGGTGCCGGGCACGACCCGCTTGTCCCTGGCGTAGACCAGCCGGTAGCCGGTGGCGTCAAGGCAGTCCTGGATCTCCACGGTGGGCGGGCTCGAATCCAGGCTCACCGAGGTCACGGTCGGGTCGGAGACCAACGTGCCGGTACGCATCGCGCCGTGCTCCTTCGCCTTGCGGATGGTCAGCCGGACCCGGGTCAGCAGCGGGTCGGCGAGGAACCGGGACAGCTCCGGGTGGTGGGGGTCGCCGCGCCCGCTCGCCTTGCGGGAGGCGGCGAGATATCCGGCGTACGCGGCCAGCGCCGCCTTCCTCGCCGCCTGCTCGTCGGCGGCGCGGTGGGTGGGGGCGGGGGCGTCCCGAGCGGTCGCCGCCTGGGGGGCCGGTCGGGGCTCGGCACCGCAGGCCGTGGCCGCGCCGAGCGTCGCGATGGCGAGCAGGCAGGTTGCCCATCGGCCGAACCGCCGTCCGCGCACGTCGTGCCTCCTCGGTGGCGACCCGGGGGCCGGTCTCGGCGGCCTCCGGGCATGCGGCGGCGTGACCGGACGGGATCGTCCGGACCTGTCGGAAATCGCCGACGCATTTGCCGTTACGGATCTCTACAAAAGCGTTTTCCCGCGTCGTCCTGTCTTTTCGCTGCGGGTTGCACCACACCCAAGGGGCGAGCATAGGCTGACGCTCGCCGATGCAACAGAGGCAATTCATTTGAACACGGTGAGTGATGACAGGTGGTGGCGGCGGGTGGTCGGGGCCGGTGCGGGCGGGTCGGGTGGCGGGGGCCGGTGGGGCGCCGGCGTGGGAAGCGCGCGCGGTGGGCGAGGCGTCGTCGAGGCGGTCGGCGCGTGTCCCGGACGTGGCGTCTGGTCCGATCCGTCCCCCGCGCCGACGCATAGCTATTCCGCCAGGGTGGGATTCCCGCCCATTTGGGCGCGCCATTTCCGTCCCCGACGCCGCGCATTGCAGGGGAGGGGTGCGGGCCGTTCCGCCCGTTACCATCGGCCATTCATGGCGCTACCCAGCGTGGTCGCCACCCGTGCCGGCCTCCGGAGGCGATCGTGGCGCTGACCGGGCCGCCGGCGGTGGCGGAGCCGACCGCACCGAAGGGTGCCGCGCGCGGGGCGCGGCTGCTGGCCGTACTCGCGCTCGCCCCGGTGCTCCGGCTCGCCGTGATCCGGCACGCCGTACCGCCGGGGGTGGCGACCCGGACCGGGTGCGACGCGTGCGGCGCCCCGGTCGGGTTGGCCCGGCCCTGGCCGGCGCTGGGCCCGACGGCGCGGTGCGGGCGGTGCGGGGCGCGCGTCGGCCCGCCGCCCGGCACGGTGGAACTCGCCCTCGCAGCGGCCGTCGGGGTCCTGGTGCTGCTCGGGCCGCCCGCCGCCGTGCTGGTCGCCACGGCCTGGTGGCTGGGCTGGGCGATCCCGCTGGTCCTCGTCGACGCGGCCGTGTGCCGGCTGCCGGACCGGCTCACCTGGCCAGCCGCGGCCGGGACCTGGCTGCTGCTGGGGCTGGCCGCCCTCGCCGGGGCAGGCCCGGCGCCCTGGCTGCGCGCCACCGTGGCCGGCGTCGCGCTGGCGCTCTTCTTCGCCACCACCACGCTGCTGCTAGGCCGGCGCGGCTTCGGCCTCGGCGACGCCAAGCTGGCGCTCGGCGTCGGCGCGCTGCTGGGCTGGTACGGCTGGGCGGTCCCGGTGGCCGGGCTGGTGCTCGCCCTGCTGCTCTCCGGGGCGGTCGGCGTCGCGCTGCTGGCCGCCCGCCGCGTCGGCTGGCGCAGCCACCTCCCCTTCGGCCCGTTCCTCGTCCTCGGCGCCCTCGCCGCCCTCGTCCTGCTCTGATCCGTGCGCGCGCAGGCCGCCCGCGCCCCCCTCCTGACCGGGCAACCTCCCGTCCGCGCAGGCCCTCCGTCCGGGCAGGCCTTCCGTCCGCGCAGGCCCTCCGTGCGGGCAGGTTCCGCGTCCCGCGAGCGGTCAGCGGCGGGACGTCGGGGTGGCCGGATCGCGGACGGGGCGCTCGGCCTGGCGGGCGCGGCGGTGCAGCAGCCCGGCGGCGGGGCGGGCGAACAGCGGGGTGAGCAGCGCGGCGAACAGGGCGCCGAGCAGGACACCGGCGACCACGTCGTGCGGGTAGTGCACGCCGACGAGGGTGCGGGAGAACGCGGCCAGCGCCGCCAGCGGCAGCGCCACCAGGCCGACCCGGCGGGACAGCAGCAACGTCGCCACCGCCAGGCCGCCCGCGATCGTGGAGTGGTTGCTGGGGAACGACCAGTCGCCCGTCGGTGGGCACTCGCCGGCGATGATGGCGAGTTCGGTGGCGATCGCCCGGCAGGGGCGTTCCTGGTCCACCACCGTCTTCAGCAGCTCGCTGCACCCGTACGCGAGCACCACCGGCGCCGGCGACACCAGGGCGTAGGCGCGGTCGCGCGCCCCGCCCCCGAGCCGGGACACGGCCGCGATCAGCCACAGCGCGCCGAGCAGCAGGATCGCGCCCTCGGTGAAGTGCTCGGCGAACCACTGCACCGGTTGCGGGGTGTCGGCGGCGAAGTCGACGATGTCCTGGTACCACTCGACACTGATCTTCGGAACGTCCGGCGTGTCCGCATCAATCATGATTCACCTCACGGATCGTTCATACCTCGTTTAGCTCCCGGACAACCCTGGAATACCTGGAAGCCGGGCGCAGTGTGCATTGGTCGGGTGGTGGCCCCGACTTTCGTCTCAGCGACCTCTCAGCCCCATCTGCTTCGATTGGCCCGGTACGTCGGACTTCCCTGGAGGCGCTGTGCACGAAACCCCCATCACCGATCGGCCGCCGACCGGACGGGTCACGGGGGGCGACGAGGCCTGGCGGATCCGACGTACGCAGGCGGACATGGACCGCCTCGCCGAGACCGAGTCGATCTTCGCGTTGGGCAACGGCTGGGTCGGCTGGCGCGGCACCCTGGACGAGGGCACGCCCTACGGCATGCCCGGCACCTACCTCAACGGCTTCCACGAGCGGCGCGAGCTCGACTATCCCGAGGACGGGTACGCCTTCCCGCAGTTCAGCGACACGGTGATCAGCGCGCCGAACGCGGCCCTGATCCGCCTCTGGGTCGACGGCGAACCGCTGGACGTGCGCACCGGCACCCTGCGCACCCACGAGCGGGTGCTCGACCTGCGCGCCGGGGTGGTCGAACGGCACACCGAGTGGATCTCGCCGGCCGGGCACGGTGTACGCGTCCGCAGCGTCCGGCTGGTCTCCCTGCCCCGGCGTCCGGTGGCGGCCGTCCGGTGGTCCGTCGAGCCATTGGACGGCACGGTCGAGGTGCGGGTCTGCGCCGACCTGCTCGCCAACGAGCGGGTGCCGGAGCGCGCCGACGACCCCCGCGCCGCCTCCGTGATCACCGACCCGCTGACCGCCGAGTACCGGCACTCCGACGGGCACGACGGCGTCCTCGTCCACCGCACCGAGCACAGCGGCCAGCGGGTCGCCGTCGCCGTCGCGCACGACGTGCACGCCCCGGACGGCTTCGCTCCCGGCGTCGACTGCACCCCCGACCGGCTGCGCCTCACGCTGACCGGGACGCTGCGCGCCGGCGAGCGGCTGCGACTGACCAAGTTCGCCGCGTACGAGTGCACCCCGGTGGACGGCCTGCCCCCGCAGGAGCTGGCCCGCCTGGTCGTCGCGGAGGCCGACGCGGCCCGCGCGGAGGGCTTCGAGGCCCTGCTCACCGGCCAGCGCGCGGCGCTGGACGCCGCCTGGCAGACCGCCGACGTGCAGCTCGACGGCGACGACGAACTCCAGCAGGCCATCCGCTTCTCGGTGTTCCACCTGCTCCAGGCGGGCCGGGCGGACGGCGACCGGACCATCCCCGCCAAGGGCCTGACCGGCAACGGCTACGACGGGCACGTGCTCTGGGACACGGAGGGCTACGTCCTGCCCGTGCTGACCTACCTCGACCCGCCGCTGGCCCGCTCGGCGCTGCGCTGGCGGCACGCCCACCTGCCGGAGGCCCGCGAGCGCGCGGCGGAGCTGCGGCTGCCCGGGGCGACCTTCCCGTGGCGGACCCTCGGCGGGCGGGAGTGCTCCGGCTACTGGCCGGCCGGCACGGCCGGGCTGCACCTCAACGCCGACATCGCCGACGCGGTGCTGCGCTACGCCGCCGCCACGGGCGACGAGGAGTTCCTCGCCGGGCCCGGGCTGGAGCTGCTGGTCGAGACGGCCCGGCTCTGGCACGGCTTCGGCCACTGGTCCGACACCGGCACCTTCCACCTGCACGGCGTGACCGGCCCCGACGAGTACAGCGCCCTGGTCGACGACAACGTCTTCACCAACCTGATGGCCCGGCGCAACCTGCGCGGGGCCGCCGACGCCGCCGAGCGGCACCCCGACGCGGCGGCCCGGCTCGGGGTCGAGGCGGCCGAGGTGTCGGCCTGGCGGGCGGCGGCCGACGCGGTCTTCGTCCCGTACGACCGCAAGCGCGGGGTGCACCAGCAGTCGGCCGGCTTCACCGAGCAGCCGGAGTGGAACTTCGCGGACACCTCGGACGACGACTACCCGTTGCTGCTGCACTTCCCCTACCTGGAGCTGTACCGCAAGCAGGTGGTCAAGCAGGCCGACCTGGTGCTCGCCATGCAGCGCTGCCCGGGGGAGTTCACGGCCGACGAGAAGGCCCGCAACTTCGCCTACTACGAGGCGCGGACCGTCCGGGACTCGTCGCTGTCGGCCTCCCCGCAGGCCGTGCTCGCCGCCGAGGTCGGGCACCTCGACCTGGCGTACGACCTGTTCGCCGAGTCGGTGCTCCAGGACCTGGCGGACCTCGGCGACAAGACCGGCGACGGGCTGCACCTGGCGTCGCTGGGCGGGGCGTGGCTGGCCCTGGTGCAGGGCTTCGGCGGGCTGCGCGACGACCGCGGGGTGCTCTCCTTCGACCCCCGACTGCCGGCGGCGATCGACCGGCTCGCGTTCCACCTGCGCTGGCACGGCCACCGGCTGCGGGTCACCCTCACCGCCGACGAGGCCCGCTACGAGCTGCCGGACGCCGACCCGGAGACCGGCATCGAGGTGTGGCACCACGGCGAGCCGCTCCGGGTCACCGGAGCCGGGCCGGTCACCCGCCCGATGCCCGAGGTGCCCGACCCGGGGCCGGAGCCGCCCTCCCCGCCCGGCCGCCGCCCCACCCGCCGCTGAGCTGTAAGGAAGGGCCCCTTCCTTACACCTGGGTAGGGTGGCGCGGTGCCCGAACTCGAGCGGCTCGCCGCCCACCACGCCGACGCGCTGCTGCGCTTCGAGCGGGAGAACCGGGAGTGGTTCGCGCGCTCGGTGCCGGACCGGGGCGACGCGTACTTCGCCGACTTCGCCGCGCGGCACGCGGGGCTGCTCGCCGAGCAGGAGAGCGGCACCTGCCACTTCCACGTCCTCGTGGAGCCGGACGGGACGGTGCTGGGCCGGTTCAACCTGGTCGACGTCGCCGACGGCGAGGCCGAGCTGGGCTACCGGGTGGCCGAGCGGGCCGCCGGCCGCGGGGTGGCGACCGACGGCGTCCGCCGCGTCGTGGCACTGGCCCGCCGGGCGTACGGGCTGCGCCGGCTGATTGCCGGGACCACGCTGGACAACGCGGGCTCGCTCGCGGTGCTCCGGCGTACCGGGTTCACGCCGGTGGGCGAGGTGTCACTCGACGGGCGCCCCGGGCTGCGGTTCGCCCGCGGGCTGACGGCCGACGACTGACGCGCCCGACATCCGCTGCCGGACGGTCTCCAGTGCCTCGAAGGCGTACGCCCAGTTGTGGCACTTGAAGCTGCGCAGCCCCTCGATCGCGGTGCGGCAGTCGGTGCAGCGCACCCCGGCGATCGCGTCCGGGACCTCGGTGTTGACGTACCTGCGGTCGCCGAGGATGACCGTCGCGATCATCATCCGGTCGTGCACGCCGGAGAGGGCGGAGGAGACGATGTCGTACCAGTTCACCCGGCGGCCGCACTTCGGGCAGTCCGGCTCGTCGCCGCTGACCCAGAGCGGGGCGCCGATGCTGCGCAGCGGCATGCCGAGCAGCTTCTCGATCCGCCGTACGTCCGACTCCGGGGTCGTCCACCGGTGCCTGCCGGGCAGCGAGGCGGGCGAGTCGTAGACGGCACGGAACAGGACCGGGTCGACCTCCACGGTCTCGCGCTGACTGGTCATCGGCGTGCCTCCTCCACGGTCGGTGCCCACCAGGTGGGGCGGGGACGACCGGATCAACGACGACCGGGGGTCCGGTGTTGTGTCCGCCCGGCGACGCGAGGGGCTACGCCTCGCGGGGGCGCAGGCCGCGCAGCGCCGTGTCCACCACCTGGTCGGCGTACCCGTGCGTCAGCGGGCCGGTGCGCTGGAGCCACCGGTTGAGGAGCGGCCCGAAGATCAGGTCGACGGCCACGTCGAGGCCGACGTCCTCGGCGAGCTGGCCGGCACGCCGGGCGGCGCGCAGACGTTCCTTCTTGAGCTCCCGCATGGGCCCGTCCAGCCGCTCCGCATAGTCGGCGGCGAGGGCGGGGTCGTGGACGATCTCGGTGTGCAGGGCGCGCATGGGCAGGTCGTAGCGCGGGTCGTTCAGCTCGTCGACGACGGCCCGCAGGACCAGCTTCAGGTCGGCGGCCAGGTCGCCGGTGTCCGGCAGGGCGCCGTCCTGCCCGCCGTCGGTCGTGAGCGCGAGGAAGGCGTCGAACAGCAGGGCGCCCTTCGAGGGCCACCAGCGGTAGATCGTCTGCTTGCCGACGCCGGCGGCGGCGGCGATGCCCTCGATGCTGAGCTTCGCGTAGCCGACGTCGCCGACGAGGTCGAAGGCGGCGGTGAGGATGGCGCGGCGTGCGGTCTCGCTGCGGCGGCTGGAGTCGGGGGCGACCTTCTGCGTGGGCACCGGCCCAATCTAGCAAGAGGATGAGACGAGACGGTCCGTCTTGACAGCGGAGCCCGATCGGGTAGGGTCACTCCCGTCAACAAGACGAGACGGTCCGTCTCGTTAGGGAGGGAGCCCTCATGGAAGCCTCAGCCACCGCCGCACCCCGGGTCTGGTTCGTCACCGGGGCCAGCCGCGGCCTCGGCCGCGCCTTCACCGAGGCCGCGCTCGCCGCCGGCGACCGGGTCGTCGGCGCGGCCCGGGACGTCTCGCCGCTCGACGACCTCGTCGCCCGGCACCCCGACCGCCTGCTGGCGCTGCGCCTCGACGTCACGGACCGCGCGGCGGTCCTCGACGTCGTCGAGGAGGCGGTACGGCACTTCGGCCGGCTCGACGTCGTCGTGAACAACGCCGGGGCGCTCTACATGGGCATGGTCGAGGAGTTCACCGAGGCCGAGGCCCGCGCCCAACTGGACCTCAACTTCTTCGGCGCGCTCTGGGTCAGCCAGGCCGTCCTGCCGCACCTGCGCGCCCAGCGCGGCGGGCACGTCGTGCAGGTCTCCAGCATCGGCGCCCTCGGCGGCTTCCCCAGCACGGGACTCTACAGCGCGAGCAAGTTCGCGCTGGAGGGCATGAGCGAGGCACTGGCCGCCGAGGCCGCCGGCTTCGGCGTCAAGGTCACCATCGTCCAGCCGGGCGGCTACTGGACCGACCTCTACACCAGCAGCACGGCGACCGCCCCGAACCCCGCCTACGACCCGCTGCGGGAGGAGTTGGCGCGGCAGTGGGCGGAAGGGTCGATCGACAGCGAACCCCGGCTGGCCGCCGAGGCGCTGATGAAACTCGTCGCCAGCGACGACCCGCCGCTGCGGCTGCTGCTGGGCAGCATGGTCTACGACCTCGCCTTCGACATCTCCAGGCGACGCATGGACGTCTGGGCCGGCTGGGAAGAGGTGAGCCGCGCCGCCGAGCAGGCGGTCCCGGCCCCGGGCGCCGGGCCGGCCTGACCTGCGGGCCGGGTCGACGGGAGGCGGCGGGGGCTCCGTCAGTCGGTTCAGATCCCCGTGCTTCTCGCGTCCAGTTCCTCCACTCCACCGTGGACCCGTTCGCCGTCCGATGGCGGAGGCGCACTACGCTCCGTCGTCCACATGCAACAGCCGCGCGCCATCGGCGACCTGACCGGCGACGACGCGGCCGACGCGGTGGTCCCGGTGCTGATGGACGGCGGCGGGACCGGCAAGTTCTGGCAGATCGTGATGTACGGCAACATCGACGGTAAGCCCGTCTACGTCACCATTGTCGACATCGGCGACCGTACGCCCGTGGAGTCGGTCTCGATCAGGTCGCGCCGGGCCACGGTGGTCCACCTGACCCGCCCCGAGGACGCGTCCTCGGCGGAGGTCGCCGTGCGGCGTACGGCCGTCTACGAACTCAGCGGCAGCCGGCCCGTCGAGACCAGCCACACGGACGCGCCGTACACCCCCTGAGCGGTCGGCCGCGCGGTGGGCCGTTCCGACGCGGAACGGCCCACCGGTCCGGTCGCTCAGGGATTGAGCAGGACCTTGATGGCCCGGCGCTCGTCCATGGCCCGGTACCCCTCGGCGGCCTGGTCGAGGGGGAGGGTGAGGTCGAAGACCCGGCCGGGGTCGATCTCACGCTTGTAGATCAGGTCGATCAGCTCGGGCAGGAAGCGACGCACCGGGGCGGGGCCGCCGTGCAGGTGCACGTGGGAGAAGAACAGCTCCTCGCCGGGCAGTTCGACGTCGTGGGCGACGCCGACGTAGCCGACGTGCCCTCCCGCCCGGGTGGAGCGGATGGCCTGCAACATCGACTCCTGGGTGCCGACCGCCTCGATGACCGAGTGCGCGCCGAGGCCGTCGGTCAGGTCCTTGATACGGGCGACGCCGTCGTCGCCGCGCTCGGTGACGATGTCGGTGGCGCCGTAGTGGGTCGCCAGCTTCTGGCGGGGCTCGTGCCGGCTGACCGCGATGACGCGTTCCGCGCCGAGCCGCCGGGCCGCCAGCACGGCGAGCAGGCCCACCGCACCGTCGCCGACGACCGCGACGGTCTTGCCCGGGCCAACCTCGGCGGCCACCGCGCCGAACCAGCCGGTGCCGAGCACGTCGGAGGCCGCGAGCAGGGCCGGGACCAGGTCGTCGGTAGGGAGGTCGGGCGTGGCGACCAGGGTGCCGTCGGCCAGCGGTACGCGCAGGTACTCGGCCTGGGCACCCAGCCCGCCCACCGGCTCCCGGTGGACGCACGAGGACTGGTAGCCCACGCGGCAGATGGCGCAGGTGTTGTCGGAGGCGAAGAAGGAGCCGACGACGAACTGGCCGGGCTTGATCTTCCTGACCTCGTCGCCGACCTCCTGGACGACGCCGACGTACTCGTGGCCCATGGGGGACGGCCCGTGGACCGTCTCGATGCCGCGATACGGCCACAGGTCCGAACCGCAGACGCAGGTGGCGGACAGGCGGATGATCGCGTCGGTCGGGAGGAGGATCCGCGGATCTTCGCGCTCCTCCACCCGTACGTCGCGGGGGGCGTGCAGGACGACACCACGCATCAGGCTCTTCCCTTCGGTCCGGTCCGGCTGCGACGAGACGGCTCGCCTTCCGGCTTACCCAGTCCGGGCGTGGGCTTGCCGCCGTGGGGCGAGCAACACCGGGTGCCACGACAGCGTGGTCACCGGACAACCGATCGCGGCGACGTCCAGTTCTGCTGTCGGAGCCGTTCGATGCCGTCCAGCAGCAGGTCCAGCGCGAACTCGAACTCGAACTGGTCGTCGCAGCCCTGTCCCACCACCGACGCGTCGTCGTGGGACGCGGCCGTGGAGATCTCCGCGAGGTGCGGGAACCGGGCCGCGACCTCCGGCGGGAAGGCCTGCGGTGGTTCTGAGCTGGCCGTGCCGGAGCGGCCGGCGCGCCGGGAGGCGTCGAACAGCTCCTGGCTGAAGCCCAGGATCCGGCTGCCCATCGCGTGCATCACGTGGTGGGCGAGGTCGGCGGAGAACCCGCCGGCCCGGAGGGTCCCGACCACCGAGTCGAGGTACGCGAGGACGGCCGGCGTCGCCATGTTCCGCGACTCGATCGCGAGCGGCGCCCAGGGGTGGCGCCGCAGCACCTGCCGCGCCGAGAGGATGCGGCTGCGGACCGTGTGCTTCCAGTCGGCGTCGGGCACCGGCGGGTCGATCTCGCCGACGACGACGTCGATCATGCCGTCGAGCAGTTCGTCCTTGTTGGCCACGTGCTTGTAGAGGGCCATCGGCACGACGCCAAGGTCCTGGGCGAGGTTGCGCATGCTGAGGGACTCGATCCCGGCCACGTCGGCGAGCGCGACGGCGGCGTGCAGGATCCGGTCCCTGCTCAGCGGCGTCCGGCGCAGTGTCTCAGCCTGCTCAGCCATCTCGGTCCTCGTCTTCCGGCGGCGGTGGAAACCATAACCGCCTTGACCGGTGTACGCCGTACACCTACATTCGGTGTACGGCGTACACCTAGTGGGAGGCAAAGATGAAGGCGATAGTCCAGGAGCGGTACGGCCCGCCGGAGACACTCACGCTCGCGGACGTCGACGTGCCGGTGCCCGCCGCCGGCGAGGTGCTCGTGCGGGTCGAGGCCGCCGCGCTCAACGCGTACGACTGGCATGCCATGCGTGGCGATCCGCGGATGGCGCGGTTGGCGATGGGGCGGACGCGGCCCCGCGCGCGCATCCGTGGCCGCGACTTCGCCGGCCGGGTCGAGGCCGTCGGCAGCCACGTCCGACAGGTGCGCCCGGGCGACGTCGTCTTCGGCGACCTCGGCGACGCCAACGGCGCGTTCGCCGAGTACGTGAGCGTGCCCGAGACCATGATCGCGCCGAAGCCGGCGAACCTGACCCCGCAGCAGGCCGCCGCCCTGCCGCTGGCCGGTGTCACCGCGCTCATGGGGCTGCGCGACGTCGGGCGGGTCGAGCCCGGCCACCGCGTCCTCGTCAACGGCGCCTCCGGCGGCGTCGGCACCCTGGCCGTCCAACTGGCCAAGGCGCTCGGTGCGACCGTGACCGGCGTGTGCAGCACCCGCAACGTCGACCTGGTCCGCTCCCTCGGCGCCGACCACGTCGTCGACTACACCCGCGACGACTTCACCCGCGAGGCCCGCCGCCACGACGTCGTGTTCGACCTGGTCGGCAACCGCTCACTCACCGCGCTCCGGCGGGCGCTGACCCCGACCGGGACGCTTGTGCTTTCCGGCGGCGGCGTGTACGGCGGCGGCAGCCTCGTCGGGTCGGTCTGGCTCCTCGCGCGCGGACGGCTGCTGGCGCCCCTCGTCCGCCAGCGCATCGTCACCCTCACCGCAACGCCCAGCCGGCAGCACCTCGACACGCTCCGCGCCCACGCCGAGGCCGGCCGCCTCACCCCGGTCATCGACCGGACCTACCCGCTGCGCGAGGTGCCCCAGGCCATCCGGTACCTCGAAGGCGAACACGCGCGGGCGAAGGTGGTCATCACCCTGTGACCTGCGGTGCCGCTGCCGGCGGCGACACTTCGGGCGCGGCAGGTGCGCGAGGTCGACACGCCGATCACATGCGTTCGGGGGTGCTGATGCCGAGCAGGTACAACCCCTGCCGGAGCACCCGGGCGGTCACGTCGCAGAGCGCCAGCCGGCTCTCCCGGACCGGCCCGTCGGCGCGCAGCACCGGGCAGCGCTCGTAGAACGCGCTGAACGCGACGGCCAACCGGTACAGGTATCCGGTCAGGTGGTGGAACTCCAGGCTGTCCGCCACCTCGCCGACCACCGTCCCGAAGCCGACCAGCTCGAAGGCGAGCGCCCGTTCGGCCGGATCGGCCAGCGAGATCGCCGCCTCCGGCCGGGCCGCCACCCCGGCCCGCCGGAAGATCGACCGGATCCGCGAGTACGCGTACTGGAGGTAGGGCGCGGTGTTGCCGTCCAGCGACAGCATCCGCTCCCAGTCGAGCACGTAGTCCTTGTGCCGGTCGCTGGACAGGTCGGCGTACTTGATCGCGCCGATGCCGACCGCCCGGCCCACGTCGGCCGCCTCCGCCTCGCCCAGGTCCGGGTTCCGCTCCCGGGCCAGCGCCGTAGCCCGGACGATCGCCTCCTCCAGCAGTCCGACCAGCTTCACCGAGCCGCCGGCCCGGCTGCGCAGCATCCGCCCGTCCGATCCGAGGATCGAGCCGAACCCGACGTGCTCGGCCCGGGCCGGCGGGGCCAGCCAGCCGGCCTGCGCGGCGGCGGCGTACACCATCTCGAAGTGCCGCCGCTGCGGCAGGCCGACCACGTAGAGCAACCGGGTCGCGGCCAGCGTGCCGGTGCGGTGCCGGATCGCCGCCAGGTCGGTTGCCGGATAGCCGTACCCGCCGTCGGACTTGCGGACGATCAGCGGCAGCGGCTCGCCGTCCCGGCCCACCGAGCCGGGCGGAAACACGCAGGCCGCACCCTCGCTCTCCCGCAGCAGCCCCAGGCGGTCCAGCTCCTCGGCCACCGGTCCGAGCAGGTCGTTGTAGCTGCTCTCACCGTGGAAGTCCCGCTCGGTGAGGGTCACGTCGAGCAGGTCGTAGACGATCATGAAGTACCGCTCGGACTGCTCCACCAGCAACCGCCACAGCCGCAGCGTCGCCGGATCGCCGCTCTGCAGGGCCACCACCCGCCGCCGGGACCGCTCCCGGAACGCCTCATCCGCGTCGAACGCGACCCGGGCCGCCTTGTAGAACGAGTCCAGGTCACCCATGGACAGCTCGCGCGCCGCCTCGGCCCCGCCCAGGTCGACCAGGTGCTCGATCAGCATGCCGAACGGCGTGCCCCAGTCACCCAGGTGGTTGGCCCGCAGCACCCGGTGCCCCAGCCACTCCAGCAGCCGCGCGGCCGCGTCGCCGATCACCGTCGACCGCAGGTGCCCGACGTGCATCTCCTTCGCCACGTTCGGCGCCGAGTAGTCGACCACCACCGTCTCCGGCTCGACGGCCACCGGCACCCCGAGCCGCGGGTCGGTGGCCAGCGCGGAGACCAGCCCGCCCAGGGCTTCGTCGGCGACGGTCAGGTTGAGGAAGCCCGGCCCGGAGACCTCCGCCGCGCCGCACAGATCGGCCAGCTCCGCGAGGTCCAGCACCTCGGCGGCGATCGCGCGCGGCGGCCGGCCGAGCCGCCGGGCCAGCGCCAGCGCCGCGTCGGACTGGAAGTCCGCGCGCTGCGAGCGCCGCACAACCGGATCCACCGGCCCGCCGGCCACCGTCGCGAACGCCGGCGCCAGCCGGTCGGCCAGCAGTTTCTCAAGGTCCATGGGGTACGCCGATCTCGCTCGGATCCGCCGCGCGGATCACCGGATGGGGATGCGGGCGGACCGAGGACGATCGACGATGACCGGCGGCTCGATCCGCCGGTCGCAGGAGAAGAAGAACTCAGCGCAGGCGGTCGCGGGACCGCCGGCGTCGCAGCGCGCCGACCTGGACGTCGGGGGACGTCATCGGGAACGCGGGCGAGCTGGTCATGGCAGCAGCCTATCCGCCCGGGCCGGGGGCTGCGCAACGCCGTTCCCGCAGCGAGCGGGCACAGCCGGGATCGTCAGGCCGTAGTGGCGGACAGCCGGGCATCGGGCCGCGGGTGTCCACGGGCGGCGCGTGAGGCTGGGGCGTTTGCTCGGGCCCCATGCTCACTCGCGCCCGTTCACAGGGTGAGGTGGAGCACGCCATCTACTCGACATTGGCCGGCATGGCACGGGAGCACCCGCCGGTGTGCAGGTGCTCCCGTGATTTACGGTTGGCGTCGTTATCAGTACTGCAGATTCGTCTGCATTTCCGTGACGCGGCCGGCAATCTGCAGATTGCCGTCGGAATCCAGAATGGCGATGATCTTCTTCTGGCTTCCGTGGTGGGTGGTGAAGAAAATCTTGTCGGCCTCTTGGCTGGTGCTGTGGTTGGTGTTCACCGACAGCTCGATGCTGACCGGTGAGCTGATCAGTACGTCCCGCTTGGGTGAATTCGGGTAGCATTGGTTCTGCCGCAGCGTGATTCTCCCATGGGTGTCACCCTCGTCCCAGTCCGAGGCCACGCCCAAGTCGATGTCCGGCATGGGAATCTCCCTTCCTTGATTCACGATGATTTCCCGTGTTCGGGAGCAGCCTATGGCTTCCATAGCCGGCGGCAAATGTCGGTTATATTGCTGAGCCGGTTAATAGTTTGGCCACCATCAGGTAAAGCTGGTGTAGCCCGGGACACAATCAAGGGCGCAGGCAAGGTGATGGCATTACCGTCGTGAGCGGTTGCGGGTAGACGCATTTTGCGCCGAGCTCAAACGCCTCGCCGCCCGCCAGATCTCTGACCTGCTGAAACGTCTTCCATCGTTTCCGGCGTCCTCCGCCGCTACTCGCGCTCAGTTGCGCCGGATCTGCGGCACGGACCGGGCACGGCGCAGGCAACGCCCGAGGCATGATTCGACGCGTCCACGAGGGGCGGCAGCCAGGTCTGCGTCGTATGTAGTGTGCGGAAGTGACAAGAAGCGAGCGACTCGCGGACCAGCTGGACCGGCACTGGCACAAGAACCTGCGGCCACGGCTGCACGGTCTTGCCGATGAGGAGTACTTTTGGGAGCCGGTGCGCGGCTGCTGGAGCATCCGCCCATGTGGCACGTCGGCGGCACCGATGTCGGTAGGCTCGGGGAAGTGGACCATGGACTTCGCGTCCCCTGGCCCGATGCCGGCGCCGGTGACCACGATTGCCTGGCGGCTGGCGCACATCATCGTCTCCTGCCTAGGTTATCGGGTCGGATGGCACTTCGGCGGCCAGGACGTCGACTCGCAGACATTTGCCTACGCGGGGACCGCCGACGAGGCGCTGAAACAGCTCGATGAGATGTATGAGAGATGGAACGCGGGGGTCCGCGAGCTCTCGGACGATGACCTGGAGAATCCGCCCACGGTGGGTCCCGAGCGGGTTCCCATGGAGGGCATCGTTCTGCACGTCAACAGGGAGCTGATCCATCACGGCGCTGAGATTTCCTTGCTGCGCGACCTCTACCGCTGGCAGGACGGAGCCGTACCGCGCGGAATATGACTACCCCGCCGCTGCCTCCGGCTGAATCACGCACGAGAGGGTGCGGCCGGCCCTGCCAATGCCGGCGGGAGGTCGCCAGCAGGCCGGGGTCGAGCATCCGGTGGGTGTGGCTGAGGTACTGGTTCCAGGCCGTCGCGGTAAAGACCAGCCTCACGCGACGTCGCGCACGTTGGCCGGGTCGACCAGGTCCGCTCGGCCGCGTCGCCTTCCTCAAGCTCCGCGATCGAGCGGCGCAGGGCTGCGGCGAAAAGTACCTCGGATGGGTTCGACCCTGGCGACGGATCCACGGGTGCTGCTGCACTTCGCTGCCGTGCCGGACCCGACTGACGGCAACAGCGGCCCCGCAAAGGGCCGCTGAGCTGCGGAGGAGTGGGCCGCCAGGGACTCGAACCCTGAACCTATGGATTAAAAGTCCACAGCTCTGCCATTGAGCTAGCGGCCCGCGCGCTCAGGTTACCGGAAGGCGGCCGGTTGCGACTCTCGGCTTTCGCGCCGTGGGGCGGAACCGGCAGCCCCGGCGAGGGGCGCCCGCCACGACGGCGTTCCGGGCGTACGGGAGAAATCAGGCCGGGCGGCGCGGAGGGCGCCGGACGGTCAACTGCCCTCGGAGGCCTTTGATCTTGGTGCCCCGGGGTCGGTTGCGGTCCGGCGATCAATCTCAAAGGAGGCTGGCGAGCCTCCGGTCGGACCTTATCGGAGAGCCGGCGCCCGTGGTGTCCCTCCTCGCCGCCGTGTCGGCTCGCCGGAGTGCTGCCGGGCCCGTCCAGCGCCGTGGTCAGCGGCTCTACCAGGGGTGTTAACTGGCTGAAGCCGCCGCAAAAAGCGGGCCATGGGAATGTAACAACTTGGGAACAAGGCGAGCCGCGTTCTTGTCCGCAGTTTGTTAGCCGCCTGTACTAACCGGGTGACCTGCATTGATGAGACGGGAACCACACCGCCGGAGCCTCAGGACCGCGCGGTGGGGACCCTGCGGCGAGACCGGGTTCCGGCCCGGGTCCGCTCCGGCGAGAAGGTGCTCCCGGAGCAGGCCCGCGTGCACAACCGCGAGTTGCTGCTGCGCACGCTGTACCGGGAAGGGCCGCACAGCCGGGCGGACCTGGCGCGACGCACGGGGCTGACGAGGGTCTCGGTCTCGGACGTCGTGAGCGACCTCCTCGCGGACGACCTCGTGGTCGAGGTCGGTACGCGGGCAGGGACGCGGCCCGGGAAGCCGGCCATGATGCTCGAGTTCAACGAGCACGCCTACCAGGCGATCGCCGTCGACCTGAGCCACTCGACGCTCTACCGGGGGGCAGTGCTCGACCTCGGCGGCTCGGTGGTGGCTCGTCAGCAGGTCGAGAACGAGGGCAGCACCGGAGCCGACGCGTTGGCGAAGGTCGTCGGTCTCGTCGGGGCGTTGCGCGAACAGGTGACGGCGCCGCTGCTCGGCATCGGCATCGGCACCCCGGGGATCGTGGACCTCGGCGGCGTCGTCCTCAGCGCACCGAACCTGGGGTGGAAGGACCTCAACCTCCGGTCGGTGCTGACCGGGCAGTTCGGCTGCCCCGTGGTCGTGTCGAACGACGCCAACGCCACCGCGCTCGCCGAGCGCAGTTACGGCGAGAGCGCGGCCGACACCCTCCTCGTGCGGGTCGGTGTCGGCGTGGGGGCGGGTCTGCTGCTCGGCGGCACGCCCGTCCTGGGCAGCAGGTTCGCGGCCGGCGAGATCGGCCACGTGGTCGTGGACACCGGCAGCGAACGGGCCTGTGTCTGCGGAAAGTTCGGCTGCCTCGAGACCTGGCTGTCGACCCGGCGCATCCAGGAAGACCTCTCGGAAGCCCGTACCGACGCGGAGCACACCCGGGTCCTCGCCGCCGCGGGCGAGGCGCTCGGTGCGGTGCTGGCCCCGATCGTGGCCGCCATCAACGTCTCGGAAATCGTCCTCAGCGGGCCGCACCGGGTGCTGGAAGGACCGCTGGCCGCCGCGGCGATGGAAACCATCCGGCAGCGCGCCCTGACAGAGGTCCACGGCGACATCGTCCTGCGGCTCTCGGAGCTCGGCGACGACATCGTCCTGCGCGGCGCGACCGCCATGGTCATGAGCCAACAACTCGGGATCGCCTGATCCGCTGATCCGATCCCCGTCACTCATAGCGACGCCGACCGGCGCTGGCTTTGCAGCAATAGAAGGGAACACGGTGCAACTGACACGCACGCTGACGGCAGCGTTTGCCGTTGTCGCTCTCGCCCTCGCCGGTTGTAGCGGTGGCGGGCAGGCGAATGAAGCAGGCTCGTCCCAGCTCGTCCTTGGCAACAACGGCGACCTGCTGACCTGGGACCCCGCCGAGATGAAGGAAGGCGCGGTCATCCACTACGCGGAGGCCGTCTACGACCCGCTGCTCCGCAAGACGCCCGAGTCGAAGATCGAGGGCAACCTGGCCACCTCGTACGAGTACAACGCCGACCTCACCGAGCTCACCCTGAAGCTGCGCGACGGTGTCACCTTCAGTGACGGCGCGGCCTTCGACGCCGACGTGGTGAAGGTCAACCTCGAGGCGCGCAAGAAGGGGGCGGGCAGCGCCTCCGAGGGGGCCCGGGCGATCGAGCGCGTCGAGGTCGTGGACAAGGCCACGGCGCGCCTGCACCTCAGCGAGCCCAGCCCCGGCCTGCTGGCCGCCCTGGCGACGTACACGGGGTACATGGTGAGCCCCACGGCGCTCAGCGCGGGCACCATCGCCTCGAACCCGGTGGGCTCGGGGCCCTACACGTACGACGCGGGTGCCTCCGAGAAGGGCGTCAAGTACACGTTCAAGGCGCGCGACGGCTACTGGAACCGCGAGGCGTTCCCCTTCGAGAACGTCGTGATCCGCCCGTACGAGGAGTTCACCGCCCGGTACAACGCGCTCGCCACCGGCCAGATCCAGTTCATGTACGGCACCTCCGACATGGTGCCGAAGGCCAAGACCGACGGGCTCACCGTCAAGACGGTGCCCGGCGAGTGGCAGGGCATCATCCTCCAGGACCGCGCCGGCAAGGCGTCGGCGGCACTCGGCGACGTGCGGGTGCGGCAGGCGATCAACCACGCGCTCGACCGCAAGGCCATCCTCGACACCCACTATGGCGGCTTCGGCCAGGTCTCCACGCAGACCTTCAACCCGTCCAGCGAGGCGTGGGTGCCGGAGCTGAACGCGCGTTACCCGTACGACCCGGCGAAGGCGCGCGAGTTGCTGGCCTCGGCGGGCTACGGCAGCGGCTTCAAGATCAAGGTTTCGTACAGCGAGGGCTTCATGTCCCCGCTGGTGCCGATCGTCGCCCAGTACCTGGGCGACGTGGGCATCACGGTCGAGCAGGTGCCGGTCAACGGCTTCGCCAACGGCGGCCTGGAGACCCTGAAGGGCCAGCCGGCCTTCATGCTCTCGTTCTCCACGAACATCCCGGCGTGGACGGACGTGCTGAACAAGCTCACCCCGACGTCGCTGTGGAACAACTTCAAGTACACCGACGAGACGGTCACCCGGCTGCTCAAGGAGATCCCGGCCGCGCAGGGTGACAAGCAGGCCGCCCTCTACAAGGAGCTGAACACCCACCTCGTCGAGCAGGCCTGGTTCGCGCCGATCGTCACGCAGGAGAACGTCTACCTGTTCAAGTCGGACATCGACGTGACCATGCAGCAGGCGCAGCTCATGCCGAGTCTCCGCTTCTTCGCCCCGGCGAAGTAACCGCCGATCGACCCCGGATGGGTCGGGCAACGGTCCGGCCCATCCGGTGGATCACTACAGCTCATCTAGGAGGTAGCAGGCATGCTGGGCTTCATCGGTCGGCGGTTGGCCACGGGCCTGCTGCTGGCGTTCTCCGTCGTGACGGGGATGTTCTTCTTCCTCATGCTCACCGGCTCCGATCCGGCCCGGGGCGCGCTCGGGCTCTACGCGACGGAGGAACAGGTCGCGGTCAAGCGGGAGCAGCTCGGCCTCGACCGGCCGCTCGTCGAGCAGTACCTGAGCTGGCTGGGCGGGGTCGTACGCGGTGACCTGGGGGTCTCGTCCGCGCAGAACACCGACGTGAGCGAACTCATCGTGACGCGGCTGCCGGTCACCGTCTCCCTCGCGCTGGGCGCCGTCCTGGTGGCCGCGGTCCTCGGCATCGTGCTCGGGCTGCTCGCGGCGACCCGGCCCGGGACGTTCGACCGCGTGCTCCAGGTGTTCATGGTGTTCGGCTTCAGCCTGCCGAACTTCTGGGTCGCGATCATCCTGGCCCTGGTCTTCGCCGTGCAGCTGGGCTGGTTCCCTGCCACGGGCTACGTCCACCTGAACGATTCACCCGGCGGTTGGCTCTGGTCGATCACCCTGCCGATCGTCGCGCTGTCGATCGGTTCGATCGCCGCCATCGCCCAGCAGCTGCGGAACTCCGTGATCACCGTCAACAGCCAGGACTACGTCCGTACGCTGCGCAGCCGGGGCCTCTCGCAGCGCGAGATCCTGCTCACCCACGTCCTGCGCAACGCGGCTCCGCCGGCGCTGACGATGCTCTCCCTCCAGTTCATCGCGGCGATGAGCGGCGCCGCCATCATCGAGCGCGTGTTCGGCCTCCAGGGCATCGGCGCCGTCGCCATCAACGCCTCGGGCAACAGCGACATCCCCGTGATCATGGGCGTCCTGCTCTTCACCGTGCTCGTCGTCGTACTCGTCAATCTCGCGGTCGACATCCTCTACGCCGCACTGAACCCGAAGGTACGGAACGCATGAGCGCCGACGTGACGCCCCGCGCGGGCCTGACAGCCAGGAGATTCCGCTCCTTCCTGCGTAACCCGATGGGCGTGGTGGCGGGCGGCGTCCTGCTGGCCATCGTCGCGGCGAGCCTGCTCGCGCCGCTGCTCGCCCCGCAGGACCCGAACCTGGTAGTGCTCTCGGAGGCGCTCCGGCCGCCGAGCGGCGACCACCCGCTCGGCACGGACGGCAACGGGCGCGACATCCTCAGCCGCCTGCTGTACGGCGGCCGGGTGAGCCTCCAGGCGGGCGCGATCATGGTCGCCGTCGCCCTCCTGTGCGGGATTCCCGCAGGTCTGCTCGCCGGCTACCGCGCGAAGCGGTTCGACGGGGTGGCGAGCTGGATCTTCAACATGCTGATGTCCCTGCCGGAGATCCTCATCATCATCGTGGTGATCGCCTCCCTCGGCAGCGGCCTCGCCCCGACGATGATCACCCTCGGCGTGCTGGCGTCGCCGGACATCTTCCGGCTCACCCGAAGCGCCGTGATCGCGGTGCGCGAGGAGCTCTACCTCGACGCCGCCCGCGTCGCGGGGCTCTCCGACCTGCGCATCATCTTCCGCCACGTGCTCTCCGTGGTGCTGGGGCCGGTCCTCGTGCGGTCCTCGTTCATCTTCGGCATGGCGATCATCGTCCAGTCCGGCCTGGAGTTCCTCGGCTTCGGCGACCCGCAGCGCCCCAGCTGGGGCGGCGAACTCAGCAACGCCTTCCAGAACTTCCACCGCGCGCCCGAGCTGGTCATCGCGCCCGGCGTCGCCATCGGCCTCACGGTCATGGCACTCGTGCTCTTCGGCACGGCCCTGGCGGACTCGCTGGGGGTCAGCCGCAAGCCCAAGGCCAAGCGGGCCGCGCGGTCCGCCGGCCGGGACGACACGACGGTCGTCCAGGGCGAAGCCGACCGTACGCCCGCGACCGCCCTCCCCGCGGACGCCCTGCTCCGCGTCGAGGACCTGTCGGTGCGGTACGTGGCCGAGGACGGCGCCACCAAGGACGTGGTGCGGGGCGTGTCGCTGCACGTCGCGCGGGGAGAGGTGCTCGGCCTGGTCGGGGAGTCCGGCTCCGGGAAGTCCCAGACGTCCTTCGCGATCCTCGGACTCCTGCCGCCCGACGCCTCCGTGTCCGCCCGGCACCTCTCCCTCGACGGGCGGTCCCTGATCGGGCTGCGCGAGGGCGAGTTGCAGAAGCTGCGCGGGCCGCAGATGGCCTACGTGCCGCAGGAGCCGATGTCCAACCTGGACCCGTCCTTCACCATCGGCGCCCAGCTGACGAAGCCGATGCGGCGCAAGCTCAACCTCTCCAGGAAGGCCGCGCACGAGCGGGCCCTGCACCTGCTCGAACGCGTCGGCATTCCCGACCCCGCCCGCACGCTCGCCGCCTACCCCCACCAGCTCAGCGGGGGAATGGCACAGCGCGTGCTCATCGCGGGCGCCGTCTCCTGCGATCCCGAGCTGCTCATCGCGGACGAGCCGACCACCGCCCTCGACGTCACGGTCCAGGCGGAGGTCCTCGAACTCCTCCGCGACCTGCAACGGGAGCGCAACATGGGCCTCATCCTCGTCACCCACAACCTGGGCGTGGTCGCCGACCTCTGCGACCGGGTCGCGGTGATGCGGGACGGCCTCGTCGTCGAGCAGCAACCCGTCGCCGAACTCTTCGCCAACCCGCAGCACGAGTACACCCGCATGCTCTTGGACGCGACCCTGGAGGACGCCCCTCCCCGGCGGTCGCGCGACGACCTTCAGGAGGTGCAGTCATGAGCACCCGCAACGGTTCCGAGGCCCCACTGCTCGACGTCCGCGACGTCAACGTCGTCTATCGCGGATCCGGGTGGCGTAGTCCGTCCTTCCACGCGCTGCACGACGTCTCGATGCAGATCCGGGCGGGCGAGACGGTGGGCCTGGTCGGCGAGTCCGGCTCGGGAAAGACGACCCTGGGCCGCGCGCTCCTGGGGCTCGCCCCGATCAGCGCCGGAACTGTCACGTTCGACGGCGCCGACATCACCCACGCGAACCGGCGCGCCCGCCGGGCCCTGAGCCGGGACATCCAGGTCGTCTTCCAGGACCCGTACTCGTCGCTCAACCCGGCGATGTCCGTGGAGAGCATCCTCGCCGAGCCGCTCAGGGCGCAGGGGGTGCCCGGGGCCGAAGCCTCCGCGCGGATCGGTCAGCTGCTGGGCCAGATCGGCCTCGAAGCCGACGCCGGGCGGCGGTACCCGCGCGAGTTCTCCGGCGGGCAACGGCAGCGCATCGCCATCGCCCGCGCCCTCGCGCTGAAGCCCCGACTCATCGTCTGCGACGAACCGGTCAGCGCCCTCGACCTCTCCACCCAGGCACGCATCCTCGACCTGCTCATCGACATCCAGGAGCAGACCGGCGTCGCGTACCTCTTCATCTCCCACGACCTGTCGGTGGTCCGCTACATCTGCCACCGGGTCGCGGTCATGCTCAAGGGCCGCATCGTGGAGACCGGTGACGGTGACACCGTCACGTCACGACCGAGCCATGCGTACACGAACCGGCTGCTCATGGCGTCGCCCATCCCTGACCCGGCACGGCAGGCGGAACGCCGCCGCCAGTACGCCGCGCTCTCCTCCTGACCCCTCCGATCCGACCGAGCAAAGGAAGTACCAGTGCAGTTCGGCTTCAGCTCCTACTCCTTCTACCAGCAGCTGCGCACCAACCGGATGAGCCTCCTCGAGGTCATCGACTGGATCGGCGCCAGCGACGCCACCCACATGGAGATCGCGACGGTGTCGCTCTCCCCGGAGATCTCCAACGACACCTCCACCCTCGACCAGGACCCCGGGTTCGTCCAGGAGATCAAGACCCGCGCGGCGGACCAGGGCGTCACCCTGTCCAACCTCGTCGTCCCGGCCGACCTCCTCGGCGCGGACGCGGAGAAGAGCATGCAGCGGGTCAAGCGGCACATCGAGGTGGCCGCCGCGCTGGACATCAAGCTCTTCCGCCACGACGTCGCCAAGTGGGCCCACCGGGCGAAGGACATCGCCGAGTTCGAGGCGCTGCTGCCCCGCATGGTGGAGGCGTGCAAGGAGATCGCCCGGTACGCCGCCCCGTACGGCATCACCACCAGCGTGGAGAACCACGGCCTGCTGATGAACGGCGGTGAGCGCGTACGCCGGCTCATCCACCTCGTCGACGAGCCGAACTTCAAGACGACCCTCGACGTCGGCAACTTCATGTCGGTCGACGACAACCCGGTGGTGTCGGTCGCCGAGAACGCACCGTACGCCAGCATCGTGCACCTGAAGGACTTCTACGTCCGCTCGCAGTACCCCGGCGAGGGCTGGCACCACACCCCCGGCGGCACCTACCTGCTCGGCTCCATCGTCGGCTACGGCGACCTCGACATGCGCAGGATCGTGCGGGGCATCGTCGACGCCGGCTACGACGGCTTCGTGTCCATCGAGTTCGAGGGCATCGAGGAGTGCCTGATGGCCAACCCGATCGGTCTGGCCAACGCGAAGCGGCTCTTCGCCGAGGCGGAGGCGGCCAAGTGAGTCGGCTCGGCGTGGGCGTGATCGGCGTCGGGAGCATCGCGGAGATGCACCTGGGCGCGTACGCCGCCAACCCGGACGTCCACCTCGTCGGGGTGTTCGACGTCAACCAGGAGCGGAGCGCGCAGAAGGCCGAGACCTTCGGCGTGACCCGCGTGCACCCGACGCTCGACAGCCTGCTCGCCGACCCCGAGATCGACGCGGTGAGCATCTGCACGTGGAACGACAGCCACGCGGAGATCGCCACGGCGGCGCTGGACGCCGGCAAGCACGTGCTGGTGGAGAAGCCGTTGAGCCGTACGGCCGGCGAGGCCGAGGCGCTCGTCGGAGCCGTCGAGCGCAGCGGCAGGCACCTGGAGGTCGGCTTCGTCCGGCGCTTCGGCGCGAACGCCAAGGTCCTCAAGTCGTTCGTCGACGCCGGGCTGCTGGGCGACGTCTACCACGCGCGCGCGACGAACATCCGACGGCTCGGCAACCCCGGTGGCTGGTTCGCGGACCACAAGCGCTCCGGCGGGGGACCGCTCATCGACATCGGCGTGCACGTGCTGGACCTCTGCTGGTACTTCATGGGCACCCCGAAGGCCGTCACGGTCAGCGCGGTCACCCACACCCGGCTGGGCAACCGGGCCAACGTCACGTCGCTGTCGCGGTACAAGGTCGCGGACTACGACCCGACCCAGAGCGACGTCGAGGACTTCGCCACGGCCCTCATCCGCTTCGACAACGGGGCGTCCCTGACGCTGGAGACCAGCTACTCCCTGCACGCCCTCGAGGACCGCCTCGAAGTGGCGGTGTTCGGCGAGCGCGGTGGCGCGGAACTCGAACCCCAGCTCCGGATCGCCACCGAGATGCACGACACCGTCCTCAACGTGGGACCCCAGATCGACCACCTCAGCTTCGACTTCGCCGAGGGGTTCGCCAACGAGATCGCGCACTTCGTGGCGCTGTGCCTGGGAGAGGCCGAGCCGGTGGCTCCCGTCTCCCACGGCACGGAGGTCATGCGCATGCTCGACGGGATCTACGAGTCGGCGCGGGCCGGCCACGAGATCAGGCTCTCCTGACATGGTCCACACCGGCGGGTCCGTGCGGGTGGGGGTCGTGGGGTGCGGAAACGTCAGTTCCCGCTACCTGGCCAACGTTGCCGGGGACCCGGCGGTCACCGTCGTCGCCTGCGCCGACGCCGACCCGGCGCGCGCGCGGGCGCTCGGCGCTGCCCACGCGGTGCCGGAGGTGCACCCGGTCGACGCCCTGTTGACCCATCCGGACGTCGACCTGGTCCTCAACCTGACCCCACCCAGGGCGCACGCCGAGGTGACCCTGCGCGCCCTGGAGCACGGCAAGCACGTCTACACGGAGAAGCCCCTGGCGACCACCATGGCCGACGGTCACCGCATCGTCGAGGCCGCCCGGGCGCGGTCGTTGCAGGTCGGCACCGCGCCGGACACCTTCCTGGGCCTCGGGGCGCAGACCTGCGCGGCGCTGCTCGCCGACGGCGCGATCGGCACCCCGACCTCGGTGAACGCCGCCATGATGAACGCCGGGCCGGAACGCTTCCACCCCGAGCCGGAGTTCCTCTACCAGGAGGGCGCCGGACCCCTGTTCGACATCGGTCCGTACTACCTCACGGTGCTGACCGAACTCATGGGTTCCGTCGTCCGGGTGGGGGCGCTGGGCGCGACCGCGCGTACCGAACGCGTCGTGTTGGCCGGGCCCCGCGCGGGGTCGACCTTCAGCGTGCAGACGCCCACCCACATCAACAGCGTCCTGGAGTTCGCCAGCGGGGCCGTGGGCATGCTGGTGACCAGCTTCGACGTCGTGGCGACGCGTACGCCGCACCTGGAGATCCACGGCACCGAGGGCACGATCGTCGCGGCGCAGGCCAACTCGTGGGGCGGCCCCGTGCTGCTCAGGGCGGCGGGCAGCACCGACTTCGTCGAGGTGCTCCCCGGCCCACGCGACTCCGACGGATTCATGGGGATGGGCCTGGTCGAGATGGCCAGGGCCATCCTGGCGGGGCGGCCCGCGCTGGCCGCGGCGACCCGGGGGCTGCACGTCCTCGAGGTGCTCACGGCCATCGCCGACGCCGCCCGCTCCGGCGGGGGTTTCACGACGATCGGTTCGCGGCTGGAGACCCCCGGTCGACGTGACACGGGTGCCGTCGGGTGAGGGCCGGCCGAGCGCAGGCAACCGCCGCCGGAGACGCCGGCCCGTCGTGGGCGGGCGTCTCCGGGCGTACGGGATGAGGCAGGCCCGGTGCGGGCACCTCCCGGCGTACGGGAGGAGGTCAGGCCCGCCCGGCGGTGCGGGTGACGAACGCGCGCCACGCCGTGGGGGCGAAGGTCAGGGCGGGGCCGGTCGGGTCCTTCGAGTCACGGACGGCGACCACGCCGGGCAGGTTGTCGGCCACCTCGACACAGTTCCCGCCGCTCGAACCGCTGCGGCTGGACTTGCGCCACTGAGCGCTACTGAGGTCCATGATGGCTCCACACATCCTTCATGAGGTCGATGGACTGCCGATGCGGGAGTGCTTCGTTCCGCACGCCTTCCCACTTCGCCAGAAGACTAGCCACATCATCCTTACTGTCCGCCACAACTCCACCCAGCTGGTTTTCCAGATGCCCCACCCACCCGCCGTCGGCGGACCGAGCCAGCGCGAAGGGACCGGACAACCCGATGTACAGGCCGGTCGCCGCTGGAATCACGTGCACGTGAACGTGCGGTAGTTCCGCCATCGCGACGAGGTGCGACACCTGCTCGGCCATGATGCCGCTGAATCCGTCGCCTGTCCGGCGCAGTGCCGACTCGTCCAGGACCGCGACCAGTTGGGGCGGGTTCTCGCCGGTCAAGATGCTCTGCCGGTCCATTCGGGCGCTGACCTGCTGGTCGACCTCCGTCGCTGACAGGAGGTCGTTGAGGCGCATGACCACGCGGGCGTAGTTCTCGGTTTGCAGCAGCCCGGGAACCAGCAGAGGCTCGAACAGCCGTAGTTGCCGTGCGGCGCGTTCGGCGTCGAGCCAGGGTAGGAACCAGGACGGGGCGCCGACGCTGGCGACGAGCCGTTCGAAGAGTCCGCCGGTCTTGAGCGCCCGGTCGGCGCCCTTGATGAAGTCCATGGTCAGCGCCCGCGTGCCGCCCTCGACGGCGCTGACGTGCGACGCGCTGAAGCCCGCGCCCCGACCGAAGGTCTCCTGCGTCATGCCGGCGCCGCCCCGGGCGCGGCGGATCTCGCCCACGATGAAGGCGGCGAGCGGGCTCGGCACGTCGGCCATTCAGGGCCTCCCAGTTTGAAGATCGACTACCCGCGCCGCCACCCGTCGGGCGTGGGCTCGGCCAGCCCGGCCCGGACGTGCGCGGAGCCTTCCGAGCGTAGTCACCTCCACAGCAGAGTGTCACCAGCGAGGGTCGCTCGTGGAGCGTTGGCCGGGGGCGGTCCTCGCGGGGGCCGCCTCCGGCGGGCGTCCGGGGGCGGCCCCCTTCCAGGTGACGGGCCGGCCGACGGGCGGGAGGAAGACGTGACGGTCGACAGGCCGCGCGGTGGGCGCACGATCGCGCCGGGCGAGGTGATTCGCGTGCCGGAGGACTCCTACCGGTTCGGCGTCGGGGCCCTCACGCTGTACGTCACCGAGGTCCTCGACCGCGGCCCGTTCGAGGGTGCGGAGTGGGTCGAGCTGCGCGGCCGGGAGCTGAACCCGGACGGCACGCTCCGGCCACGCGAGCGGTACGCCTCCGTGCGGCTGGACCGGGCGGCCGTCGTCGGGGAGCCGTCGCGGTGACCCAGCGTCGTGACCACGTACCGTCCCGCCCGACCTGGCGTTGCGCGGCCTGCGGGATCGCCTGGCCCTGCTCGGCGGCGAAGCTGCGCCTGCTCGGCGAGTACCGGACCGACCGCACGGCCCTGCTCGTCCACCTGGCCACCCTCCAGGTCGAGGCCGCCGATGACCTGACCGATCTCGACGCCACCCGTCCCGCCACCGACCTGTCCGACCGCTTCACGGCCTGGGCCCGCCCCAGATAGCGCCGATCATGCAGTCGTGGTGCCCCGCAAAAGCGGTATACAGCATCATTCCGCCCACCACAACTGCATGATCGACCCGGCGGGGGGCGGGCCGGGGCGGGGCAGGCATGGCGGGGGTGGGGTGGGGAATCGTGGCCGTATGAGGATTAGCAGCAGCCCGGCCGTGGCGGCGTCGAGCGAGGGGGCGGGGCCGGATGGCGTACGGGAACCGGCCGGCGAGGTGCACGCCTGGCTGCCGGGGCAGAACCAGACCGTCTGCGGGCTCCCGCTCAGCCGGACCCGGCTGCGCCGCTTCCCGCACGTGCGGTTCGAGTACGCCTCGACGGACGTGCTCACCGAGGCGGACCCCGTCGGCCGGATCTGCCCGCGCTGCCTCGCCGCCTCGCAGGGCCGCCGCCGGGGCGGGCAGAAGAACTGGCTCCGCCACTCGCCCCGCCCCTGACGGCCCCTGACGGGTGTGCGCTCGCCCCGCCCCTGACGGGCGCGCCGCCCGCCGTACGCCCGACGGTGGGCGTGATCGGCGATTGAGCCGGGGCTGACCGGGTACGGGGCGGTCATGCGGATCGTGGTGGTGGGGGCGACCGGCAACGCGGGCACCGCCCTGTTGCGCCGGCTGCGGCGGGAACGCGGAGTGGAACTCGCCGGGGTGGCCCGCCGGCTGCCGGGGCCGGACTGCGGCGAGCCGTACGACCAGGTGGAATGGCACTCCTGCGACGTCGGCCTGCCCGGCGCCACCGACCAGCTCGCCGAGGTCTTCGCCGGCGCCGACGCGGTGGTGCACCTGGCCTGGCAGATCCAGCCCAGCCACGACCAGCGGGTGCTGCACCGGACCAACGTGGGCGGCAGCGCGGCGGTGATCGACGCCGTGGTCCGCGCCGGCGTGCCGGCTCTGGTGTACGCGTCGTCGGTCGGCGTCTACGCGTCCGGCCCGAAGGACCATCCGATCTCCGAGCGCTGGCCGGCGACCGGGGTGCCCGGCTCGTCGTACAGCCGGGACAAGGCCGAGGTGGAGGCGCTGCTCGACCGGGCCGAGCGCGAGCATCCGGAGCTGCGGGTGGTGCGGCTGCGGCCCGGCCTGAACTTCCAGCGGGCGGCGGCCACCGAGATCACCCGCTACTTCCTCGGACCGTTCGCGCCCGTCCGGCTGCTGCGCTTCGGCCGGATCCCGCTGGTGCCGACGAACCCACGGCTGCGGATGCAGGCGGTGCACACCGACGACGTCGCCGACGCGTACGCCCGGGCGGTCCTGGGTGACGCGCGCGGCGCGTTCAACGTCGCCGCGGACCCGGTGCTGACCCCGGAGCTGGTGGCCCGGCACTTCCACGGCTGGACGGTGCCCGTCGCCGCCCCGGTGCTGCGCGTCGCCGCCGCCCTGACCTGGAGGGCGCGGCTGCAACCGATCGACGCCGGCTGGGTGGAGCTGGCGCTGCACGCGCCGCTGATGTCGAGCGAGCGCGCCGAGACGGAGCTGGGCTGGCACCCGCGCCACGACGCGCTCAGCGCGCTGAAGGAACTCTTCGCCGGCATGGCCGACCGGGCGCACACCGCCAGCCCGCCGATGTCGGCGGCGCGCCACCTGCCGGGCCGCCCCACCGGCCTGCTGCGCGGTCGCCCCGCCGGCCACGGAAACCCCTACTGACCTGAGCTCGCGGGCGGCGGGGGTCAGAAGTCGGCGAAGACGTACGGGTTCTGGCGGGGGAAGAGGCGGCGCAGTTCCGCCGCCGCGTCCGTCGACACGTCGCCCAGCCCCCGCAGGCCCACCTCGACCGGATCCATAACCCCGTACGCCAGGGCGGAGAGGCCGGCGGCCGTCAGCGTGGCGGTCGGCGGCGAGCCGACCGTGGCGGAGGCCCCGGTGACCAGCTCCAGCGCGCCGGTCGTGCCGTCCAGCAGGTACGACCCGGTCAGCCACCGGTCGCCGGTCAGCTCCACCCGCACCCGGCCCGCCCCGACGGGCAGCCCGGCCAGCGCGTCGATCGACAGCAGCCGGGCCATGGGCGCGGCGTAACTCGGTCGGGCCACCCGCGCCTCGACGTGCACGGCCAGGTCGGTCAGCCACAGCTCCGGCACCTCGTCCACGGGCACCTGCACGGTCACCCGCTCCACCTGGTCGACGTGCCGGCCGAAGAACTGCAACATGAGTGCCCGGGCCAGCGGGTCGGCGGCGAGCAGGTCGCCGGCGGCGAGCGTGCCGCCGTGGTCGTCGATGCGGTAGAGCACCGCGCCGGTGACCGTACCGCCCGTGCGGGCCGTCAGCAGCCAGTGCTCGTCACGGTCGCGCAACCCCACGTCCCGGTAGCCGGGGAAGATCGCGAAGCCGTGCCGCTCGTTCAGGCACCGCTCGGTGAACGCGCGCCAGTCCCGGTAGCCCTCGCCGATCCGCTCCCAGCCCACCTCGCCGGGCAGGTCGGCGCCGAGCAGCTCGCCCAGGTCGGCCGGCGAGAACGTGACCGTACGCGGCTTCGGCAGCCCCACGTAGCCGAACCGGGCGTAGAACGACGGCCGGAACGGGTAGAGCGCGCTCAGCTGGTGCCCCTCGTCGCGCATCTCGTCGAGGAGCTGGTGCATCAGCGTGCGTACGTGCCCCTGCCGGCGGGCCAGCGGATGGCTCGCCACCCCGGCGACGCCGGCCATCGGCAGCACCTCGCCGCGCAGGTTCTGCCGCATCGGGATGGCCGAGGCGGCGGCCAGCGTGGTGCCGCCCTCCTCGACGACCAGCGTCCGGTTGCCCTTGTTGTAGGGCAGGTAGCCGCGGAACTCCTCCGCCCGGGCCGCGCTGCGCGGCGACGCCTCGAAGGCGTACGCGCCGAGCGCGAAGCTGGTGGACAGTCTCTCTTCGGCGTTCACCCGGCGGACGGTCATCCGCCCATCCCATCCCGGCCCGGCGGTCGCCGCAACCGCAATCGCCGGTGAGACGGCGACGCCCGGTCGGCCGATCGGCAGATGTCGAAGGTGCCGGCGGCCGGGACGCGCTCAGCCGGCGACGACGTCCGAGACCACGACGGTCACGTTGTCCGGCGCGCCGGCCTGGTGGGCGAGCTTGACGAGCTGCTCGCCGCAGTGGTGACGGTCGCCGTACGTGATCAGCGTCGCGGCGATCGTGCCGTCCTCGACGTAGTCGGAGAGCCCGTCGCTGCACAGCAGCAGCCGGTCGCCGGCGACCACCGTGAGCACCCCGACCGCCGGGGGAGTGTCCGAGCCCTGCACCGCCCGGGTCACCAGGGACCGCTGCGGGTGGTGCCGTGCCTGCTCGGGTGAGAGCGCCCCCTGGTCCACCAGCGCCTGGACGAAGGTGTCGTCGCGGGTGAGCTGGGTCAGCTCCCCGTTGCGCAGCAGGTAGCAGCGGGAGTCACCCACCTGGGCCAGCACCAGCGCGTCCCCGGCGAGCAGGGCGGCGGTCAGCGTCGTACCCATGCCGTCACGCGCCGGGTCGACGGTGATGGCGGCGTGGATGCGCCGGTTGGCGGTGCTCACCACGGCGCGCAGCGCCGCGGCCGCCTCGTCGGGGGTCGTCGGCGGGCTCAGCTCGTCCAGGATGCGGATGACGATCTCGCTCGCCACCTCGCCCGCGGGCAGGCCGCCCATGCCGTCCGCGACCGCGACGAGGCGGTCACCGGCGAGGGCGGAGTCCTCGTTGTTGGTGCGAACCAGGCCGATGTCGTTGAGGATGGCCGAGCGGAGGATCAGCGTCATGGGGTCAAGCTTGCCAAGAACACCCTCCCGCCGTCTCTACGCACTACTGCGTAGGGTTGGGGAATGATGCCGGTGTCGATGGTCGGACGCGCCGGCGAGCTGCTCGAGCTCGACCGGGCGTGGTCCACCGTGGTCGCCGGCCGACGGTCCGCGCCGACCGTCGCGGTGATCACCGGAGCCGCCGGGGTGGGCAAGTCCCTGCTGGTCTCGGCCGCCCTCGACGCGTTCGCCCCCCGACCGGCGGTGGTGCTCTCCGGCGCCGCCCGCGTGCACAGCCCCGCCCCGTACGACTGGCTGGCCGCCGTGCTCACGGGCCGGGACACGAGCCGGCTCGACCTGCCGCCGGACGCGCTGGCCTGGCTCGCCCAGCAGCCGACCGCGCCGCGCGAGCGCTACGCGCCGGGCACCCTGCTCCGCCTCGCGGTGCGGGTCGTCCGGCTGCTCGTCGGCGCCGGCCCGGCCGTGGTGGTGGTGGAGGACCTGCACGCCCTCGACCCGGCCAGCCTGAACCTCGTCGGCGAGCTGGCGACCGCCGCCGACCTGCCGGCGCTGCTGGTGGTGGCGAGCCGGCCCGCCGAGGACGCCGTCGCGCCGGACCTCGCGGTCCGCGCCCTGGCCCGGCTCTGCGGCGTCCGGGGCGCCGTCCGCCAACACCTCGGACCGCTGCTCCCGGCCGAGGTCGCCGAGGTGCTGACCCAGGTGTACGCCGACCCGCGCCCGTCCGGCCGGCTGGTGCGCGCCGTCTGGCAGCGCACCGGCGGCAACCCGTACGCGCTGACCGAGCTGCTCGCCGCCCACGCCGGCCGGGGCCCCGAGGCGCTGCTCCGGCCGCCGCCCGCCCCGCGCCCGTCGATGGTGGCGTCGCAGCGGCCGATCGATCCGGTGGACGCCGAGCTGACCGGGCGGGAGATCGAGGTGCTGGGCTGCCTGGTCGCCGGGATGTCCAACAAGCAGGTGGCGCGGGCCCTCGGCATCTCGGTGCGGACGGTCACCGTGCACGTGTCCAACCTGCTGCGCAAGACCGGCTCGGCGTCGCGTACGGAGGCGGCGATCTGGGCGGTGCAGCGGCGGCTACCGGTGCCGACCCCCGTCGACGGCTGAACCCCCGCCGCCTGGTGCTCACCTGCGGGGGTAGCGGAGCAGGAGGCTGGCGGCGACCTCCTCGTCGCCGACGGCGGCGTACACGTGCGGCACGTCCGAGGTCCAGCGCAGGTGCCCGCCGGCGGCGGCGGTCAGCGGCGCGTCGACCGGGCCGGCGCGCAGCACGCCCGAGAAGACGGTGACGTGCTCGGTGACCCCCCTCTGATGCGCGGGGGAGAGCTGCTCCGGGCCGGGCGCGACCAGCATCCGGTACAGCTCGTAGGTGGCGTCGCTGTCCTCGAAGACCTCCAGCAGGATGGCGCTCACCGCGGCGCCACGGACGACCGGCCCGGCCGCCGGGCCGGAGAGCACGGCCGTCAGCGGCACGCCGAGCTGAGCGGTGATCGCGTAGAGCGTCTCCAGGGTCGGGTTGCGGGTGCCGTTCTCCAGGCCGGAGAGGGTCGCCTTGCCCACCCCGGCGAGCCGGGCGAGGGCGGACAGCGACATCCCGCGCTCCTCGCGCAGGGCGCGTACCCGGCGACCGACGGCCTCGGCGCCCGGATCGGGGGCCGATCGGTGGACTGGTGACGTCTGCGGCACCCCGCTATGGTGCTACAGGTTCTTGTTCCGTAAACGGAACGATCGGGGGAGGCGGGATGGCGGGACGGTCGCAACCGGTGCTGGCGGGTGTGGTGACCGCGCTGGTCGGGTTCGCCAGCTCGTTCACGGTGGTGCTGGCCGGCCTGCGGGCCGTCGGCGCCTCGGACGCCCAGGCCGCCTCGGGGCTGCTGGCGGTGTGCGTGGCCTCCGGGATCTCCGCCGTGTGGCTGGGCCTGCGGCACCGGATCCCGATGAGCGTCGCGTGGTCCACCCCGGGCGCGGCGTTGCTGGTCGCCACGGGCACGGTGCCCGGCGGCTGGCCTGTCGCCGTCGGGGCGTTCCTCGTCTCGGGTGCGCTGATCGTGGCCGCCGGGCTGTTCCCCGCCCTCGGGCGGGCCGTCGCGGCGATCCCCCGGCCGATCGCGGGCGCGATGCTCGCCGGGGTCCTGCTGCCGCTCTGCACCGCCCCCGTCCGCGCGCTGGTCGAGGTGCCCCGGCTGGCCGTCCCCGTGGTGCTGGCCTGGCTGCTGCTGCACCGGTTCGCCCGCCGGTGGGCGGTGCCGGGCGCGCTGGTCGTCGCGGTGGCGGCGATCGCGCTGACCACCCCGGTCTCCGGGCTCGGTGGCGCGCGGCTGCTGCCCGCGGTCGAGTTGACCGCGCCGGCCTGGAACGTCTCCGCGATGGTGGGCCTCGCGTTGCCGCTCTTCCTGGTCACCATGGCCGCGCAGAACGTACCGGGGATGGCGGTGCTGGTCGGCTACGGCTACCGGCCGCCCTTCGGCGCCGCGCTGCGCGCCACGGGACTCACCACCGTGCTCGCCGCGCCCGCCGGCGGGCACGCGGTCAACCTCGCCGCGATCACCGCCGCGCTGGCCGCCGGCCCGGACGCCCACCCCGACCCGGACCGCCGCTGGATCGCCTCGGTCACCGCCGGGACCGGGCTGGCCCTGCTGGGCCTGGGCGCCGGGGCGGCCACCGCGCTGGTCGCGCTCGCCCCGCCCGTACTGATCGAGGCGGTCGCCGGGCTGGCGCTGCTCGGCGCGCTGGCCACCGCGCTGACCTCGGCGCTGGCGGAACCGGCGGACCGGGAGGCCGCCGTGGTCACCTTCGTGGTCACCGCCTCCGGGGTGACCCTGCTCGGCGTGGGCGGCGCGTTCTGGGGCCTGGTCGCGGGCGGGGTGATGCTCCTGCTCTTCCGCCGCCGCTCCGGCGGGCCGACCGCGCCGGAGTCGACGTCCGCACCCGTCACGACGCCGTCGCCGGGTCCGGCGGTGGAACCCGTCACGACCGAGTCGCCGGGGCCGGCGGTGGAGCCTGCCACGAGCGGGTCGGCGGGGCCGACCGGGACCGGGCGGGTGGGGGTCACTCCTCGGGCGGCAGGTCGCGGGCCGGGACGTCGAGGCGTACCTGGTCGTCGGTGACGTCGGCGATCTGCTCGGCGAGCACGTAGACCGCGCCGGTGCGGACCAGGTCGGTGGAGACCTTCAGGTAGCCGCTGTGCAGCAGCCGGGCCGCCAGGTCGGCCGGTACGTCCGGCTCCTCCACGGCCGTCGACTCGATCAGCTCGTCCAGGCTGCTGCCGGGGTCGGCGGTCGGCGCCTGCACGGTCACCGCGTTGGGATCACCCCGCTGGACCAGGTCGACGGTGCCGAACTCGGTGCCGTCGACGTCGATCACCCGCATGCCCGTGGTGACCCGGGAAACTGTCGCCTGCCGCTCGGTGCCCTGCTGCTCCATCCCGGGGCGGTTCCCGGCCCCCGCTCCGGCTAAACCACCGTCGAGATCTTGGACAGTTGTCGCTCGGGCCGAACGCCAACTGTCCAAGATCTCGGGGCGGGGTTCCTCACCAGGCAGACGGGGGGCGGGGGGAGAGTTCGCGCCACGTGTCGGTGCCCTGGAGCAGCGCCCGGACCGTCTCCTCGGCCTCCTCGGCGGTGCCGTACTCGTAGAACCGGGAGACGCCCTCGGAACCGCCGGCGCGCTGCTCGACGTGCCACCGGTCGGCGTCCACCCGGAGGAAGACGTCGCGCCGGGCCAGCCGGCCCCATTTCCCGTTCCACCAGTGCTTCCGCTGCTCCATGGCGGGACTCTATCGAACAGGCGTACGAAAATGTGTGGCCCCTGCGGGATTCCCGCAGGGGCCGATGTGCGTGCGCCGGGTTCAGCGCCCGGTGGGCGGTTCCTCCCGGCGGCCGAGCACCTCGTCGAGCGCCCCGCGCCGCTGCCCGGGGGTGGTGTGGCCGGCGGCGACCAGGGCGTCGCGGATCTCGGTGAGCAGCCGGACCTCCTCGCTCGGCGCCTTCGGCGGCGGCTCCTCGCCCCGCTTGCGCCGCTCGGCCAGCTTGTTCATCGGGAAGACGACCATGAAGTAGAGCGCCGCCGCGGTGAGCAGGAAGGTGATCAGCGCGTTGACGAACGCCACCCAGTCGAACGGGATCTCGCGGAACGTCGGCGTCGAGCCGGTGAGACCGTTCTTGCTGCCGGTGAGCAGGGCGATGAGCACCCGGACCATCGGTTCCAGGAACGACTTGGTGAGCTGGGTGACCACGCCCGTGAACGCGGCGCCGATGACGACACCGACCGCCAGGTCGACGACGTTGCCGCGCATGATGAAGTCTTTGAAGCCCTTGAGCATCCGTACTCCCGAGGTGTCCGGTCTTCCGTCCGGCACAACCTATGCCCCGGGCGAGGGCTCCAGAAAAGCGCCGGCCTCGATCGCCGCGCGGCCCGGGTCGCCGGCCCGGATCGCCTCGACCAGCCGGGAGTGGTCGACGTAGCGGTCCGGCTCCAGCGCGCCGCCCATCGACTGGGCGATCGTGCTGTGCAGCGCGGCCCCGACCGAGGCGTACAGCTCGGCGAGCATGCCGTTGTGCGCCGCCGCGACCACGGCGGTGTGCAGCGCCGCGTCGGCCGCCACGAACTCGTCGAACCGGCCGTCGTGCCAGGCCGCCTCGCGGGCGGCGAGCGCGCCGTCCAGGGCCGCCAGGTCCTCGGTCGTACGCCGCAACGCGGCGAGCCGGGCGGCCTCCACCTCGAAGGCGCGGCGCACCTCGACCACCTCGGCCATCCGGTCGGCGGTGAGCCGGCGGGCCACCACCGGCGCCAGCTCGTCGGTCGACACCACGTACGTCCCGGAGCCCTGCCGGCACTCCAGCACCCCGGCGTGCACCAGCGCCCGCACCGCCTCGCGGACCGTGTTGCGGCCCACGCCGAGCGCCGCGACCAGCTGCGGCTCGGTGGGGATCCGCGCGCCGACCGGCCACTCGCCGCCGAGGATCCGCTCCCTGAGCTGGGCGATGGTCTGCCGCACCCGGTGGCCCCGGGGTGGCGCGGCGGCGGAATCAACCGACGGTGGCACTGGTTACAACACCTGCCCGGAATTCATCCCATGATTGTAGGTTCGGACGCATGACCCCGCCAACCACCGCCGCCGTCGACGCCGGAACCTCACCACGTTCCGGGCGGGAGACGGTCGCCGGGCCGGACGACGTGCCCGTGCCGGCGGATGCGACGGCTCCTGCCGCCGGTCCCACCCCCAAGCCGGCCGGACCGGTCGCCGGTGGCCTGCTCGTGCTCGTCGGCATGCTGCTCGTGGCGCTCAACCTGCGGGCCGCGATCACCAGCCTCGGCGCCCTGCTCGACGAGGTACGCGGCGGCCTGGCCCTCTCCGGGGCGCTGGCCGGGGTCGTGACCACCCTGCCCGCGGTGGCCTTCGCCGTCTTCGGGTCGCTCACCCCCCGGCTGGTCCGCCGGAACTCCCCGGCCCGGGTGCTGGTGGTGGCGATGCTGATCCTCGCCGCCGGGCAGCTCGTCCGGGTCGGCACGGACTCCGCGCTGGTCTTCATCGCCGGCAGCGCCCTCGCGCTGGCCGGGATCGCGGTGGCGAACGTCCTGCTCCCGCTGCTGGTCAAGCAGTACTTCCCGCACCGCGTCGGACTGGTCACCGGGGCGTACTCGATGACGTTGACGGTGGGGTCGACGGTGGCCGCCGCGGCGGCGGTGCCGGTGGCGCACCTCTTCGGCACCTGGCGGGCCGGGCTCGCCGTGTGGGCCGGGCTGGCCCTGGTGGCCGTACTCCCGTGGGTGCCGCTGGCGCTGCGGGCGCGCGCGGCCCGACGGGCGGCGACCCCGGCGGCGGTGGCGCCCCGTGCCCGCCGGATCCGGCCGGGGCGGAGCCGGCTCGGCTGGGCGATGGCGGTCTACTTCGGGACGCAGTCGCTGGGCGCCTACGCGATCATGGGCTGGCTGGCCCAGCTCTTCCGCGACGCCGGCTACCGGCCGCAGGACGCCGGCCTGCTGCTCGCCGGGGTGACGGCGCTGGGCGTGCCGATCGCCCTGCTGATGCCGACCCTGGCCGGGCGGCTGCGCACCCTGCACCCGCTGGTGCTGACGCTCTCCGCCGCGATGGCCCTCGCCTACGTCGGGATGGCCGTCGCGCCGCACGACGGGGCGCTGCTCTGGGTGGTGCTGCTCGCGATCGGGCAGAGCGCCTTCCCGATGATCCTGGCCACCATCGGGCTGCGGGCCCGGACCACCGAGGGGACGGTGGCGCTCTCCGCGTTCAGCCAGAGCGTCGGCTACCTCATCGCCGCGCTGGGGCCACTGCTGGTGGGCATCCTCTACGGGACGACCGGCGGGTGGACCGTCCCGATCGGGTTCCTGCTGGCGGCACTCGCCGTGCAGACCGGCGCGGGCATGGTGATCGCCCGTCCCCGACACATCGAGGACGAGGCGTGAGGGGGAACCGTCAGGAGGAGGCCGGCGTGGGATCGCCGGCCACGGCCTGGTCGACCGTCGGGTAGGTGTGCAGCACCTCGACGAGACCGCTCACCTCGAGGATGCGCAGCACGCCCCGCTGCGGGGCGGCCAGCCGTACCACGCCGCCCGCCTCGTCGCAGCTGTTCTTGGCCCGGACGAACACCGACAGCCCCGTGGAGTCGCAGAACGAGACGTTCGCCAGGTCGAAGACGAGCCGGCTGCGGCCCTTGTCGAGCAGGTCGGTGATCTGGTCCTGGAGCTGCGGTGCGGTCGCCATGTCCAGCTCGCCCGCGACCGATACGACGACCACGTCGCCGCGTTGTTCCGTGTGCACCGTCAAGGACATTCGCCAGACCTCCTGTTATCGGGGAAACGGTATCCCACGATCGGGGTGGTACGCAGAACGGGATGCGGTATCCGGTGGCCGTCCTCGTTCGTTTGCCCTGCGACAAGTAGCGCTCCGACCCCCGGTGATAGAGTCCGCCGTCGAGGTCGAAGGGGGTTCACCATGGCGTTGAGCGCCGAGGAAAGCAGCCGGCTGGCCGGTCTGCTGACCGGTCATGCCGATCGGATCATGCAGCGCTGGACGGAGATTGTCGCCGGGTCCCTGCGCGGGCGGCTCAGCCAGGGCGAGCTGCGCCGGCAGCTGCAGGAGCTGCACTCTAGCATGATCACTGCCAGTGAGCAGGGTGCCGTCGACCTCGACTCCGAACAGGCCACCGAGCTGCGCGCCGTGCTCTCGGAGCTGTCCCGGGGACGCGCCCGGCAGGGCTTCTCCGCCTCCGAGACCGCGATCAGCGTGTTCTCGCTGAAGGAGGTGCTGCTGGAGCTGCTGGAGGCGGACGGCGGCGCTCAGACGCTGCGCGACTACGTCGCCTTCTCCGGGCTGATCGACCAGATGGGCCTCTTCACCTTCGAGAGCTTCGTACGCACCCGCGAGAGCCTCATCGCCGACCAGGCGGAGCAACTGCTGGAGCTGTCCACCCCGGTGGTGAAGCTCTGGGAGGGCGTGGTCGCCGTGCCGCTGGTCGGCACCCTCGACTCGGCCCGGGCCCAGGTGGTGATGGAGCGGCTGCTCCAGACCCTGGTCGACACCGGCTCGCCCTACGCGATCATCGACATCACCGGCGTACCGGCGGTGGACACCCAGGTCGCCCAGCACATCCTCAAGACCGTGGTGGCCGCCCGGCTGATGGGCGCCGACTGCATCATCTCCGGCATCCGGCCGCAGATCGCCCAGACCATCGTGGCCCTCGGCATCGAGTTCGGCGACATCGCCACCAAGGCCAGCCTCGCCGACGCGCTGCGGCACGTGCTCCGGCTCACCGGGGTCGAGACCGGCCGCCGCCAGCGCCGGGAGGCCTGATGGAACGGGTGCCGATCCTCAAGATCGGCGACATCCTGCTGGTCTCCATCCAGGTCGACATGTCCGACCAGACGGCCGTCCAGCTCCAGGAGGACCTCGCGGAGCGGATCGTCGCCACCGGTTGCCACGGCGTGATCATCGACATCACCGCCCTGGACATCGTCGACTCCTTCGTCGGGCGGATGCTGTCGACCATCGCGTCGATCTCCAAGGTGCTCGACGCGGAGACGGTCGTGGTCGGGATGCGTCCCGCCGTCGCCATCACCCTTGTCGAGCTGGGCCTGTCGCTCAACGGCATCCGGACGGCCCTCAACGTCGAGCGGGGCATGGAGCTGATCGCGGCGGCCCACGCCGACGAGCACGAGCTCGCGTTCGACGACGAACCGGACCCCGAGACGACGGCGTTGTCATGACCACCGGAGTCGACCTGGGCCAGCCGCAGGCGCAGGCGATCCGCAGCGACGAGGACGTGGTACGCGTCCGGCAGTTGGTGCGTACGGTGTCGGTGGCGGTCAAGCTCTCGCTCGTCGACCAGACCAAGGTCGTCACCGCGGCGAGCGAGCTGGCCCGCAACACCCTGGTGTACGGCGGCGGCGGCTCGGTCGAGGTGGTCACGGTGGACAACGGCCGGCGGCGGGGCGTGCGGATCGTCTTCGCCGACTCCGGCCCGGGCATCGCCGACCTCGACCTGGCGCTGACCGACGGCTACACCACCGGCGGCGGCCTCGGCCTCGGGCTCAGCGGCGCCCGCCGGCTGGTCGACGAGTTCGACATCCAGACCGCCCCGGGTGAGGGAACCCGGATCACGGTCACCAAATGGGCCCGGTGAACGACGACGCGGTCTCCGACCGCGGAGTCTGGTACCGGGTCGAGAGCGGCAGCGCGGCGAGCACGGCGCGTCGGGCCGCCGAACGGCTCGGCGCCCAGCTCGCCCTGGGCGACGCCCGCATCGCCGACCTGTCCATCGTCGCCGCCGAGCTGACCAGCAACCTCATCAAACACGCCGACGACGGCGTTCTGCTGCTGCGGCCGGTGCGGCGCGACGGGGATGCCGGCGTGGAGTTGGTCGCCCTCGACTCCGGGCCGGGAATGGCCGACCTCACCGCCTCCGTCGAGGACGGGCACTCCACCGTCGGGACGCTCGGCATCGGCCTCGGCGCGATCGTCCGACAGGCGAGCTGGTTCGACGGCTACTCCCGGCCGCCGCGCGGCACCGTCCTCGCCGTCCAGGTCTGGCCCAAGCCCGACGGCGGGCGCGAGCGGCCCTGGGTCGGCGCGCTCAGCCGGCCGATACCCGGGGAGTCGGTCAGCGGCGACGGGTACGCCTGGCGGATCGCCGAGGGCCGGCGCCAGGTGCTGGTCTGCGACGGCCTGGGACACGGCCCGCTCGCCTCCGCCGCCTCCGACGCCGCGCTCGACGCGTTCCGCAAGGCGCCGGCGGGAACCCCGTCGGCGGTCGTCGCGCACCTGCACCGCTCGATGTCGCACACCCGGGGCGCGGCGCTCGCCGTGGCCGAGCCGGACCCGTCGGCCGGGGTGCTGCGCTACTCGGGGCTGGGCAACATCGCCGCCGTCGTGATCGGCGGCGACGGCAAGCGGCGGGGCCTGGTCTCGCTGCCCGGCATCGCCGGGCACCAGCGACCCTCGGTCCGGGAGTACGACTACCCCTTCGACGCCGACGCCCTGCTGGTCATGCACAGTGACGGGGTGGTCGACCGCTGGCAGCTCGCCGACTATCCCGGTCTCGCCGACCGGTCGCCCCTCGTGGTGGCCGCGACGGTGCTGCGTGACGCCGGCACGCGCCGCGACGACGCCTGCGTCCTGGCCGCCCGGGCCTGGTCGTGACCGGGTCCGCCGGGGCGCCGCTGCTGACGATGGCGCTGCGGGTCGAACACGACATCTTCGTCCTCCGGCAGCGGGGCCGTGAGGTCGCCGCCGCGGTGGGCCTGGAGCACCAGGACCAGGTACGCATCGCCACGGCGCTCAGCGAGGTCGCCCGCGACCTGCTGCACTCGGTCGGCGGGGCGGAGGTGGCGTTCGTCCTCGTCCACGACGCCGTCGACGGCAGGCGGCACCTGCGGGTGGACCTCGTCCCGGTGCGTCCGCTGCCCGAGGGGCGCTACGAGCCGCAGTCCGGTGCGGTGGCGCGGTTGGTGGACAAGTTGGGCGTGGTGACACGCGAGGGGGATACGGTCGTGAGGATGTCCCGACGTGTCCCGGTCACCGCAGAGGTGCTGACCCCCGAGCGTCTCGCCGAGCTGCGGTCCGAGCTCGACCGGAACGCCCCGGGCAGCGCCCTGGACGAGCTGGCCGCCCAGAACGCCCAGCTCATCGCCGCCCTCGACGAGGTGCGCAGCCAGCGCGACGAGCTGGCCGTCCTGAACGAGGAGCTGGCCGAGACCAACCGGGGGGTGATGGCGCTCTACAACCAGCTCACCGAGGAGCTGGAGGAGACCAACCGGGGCGTGGTGGCCCTCTACGCCGAGCTGGACGAGAAGTCCGCGCAGCTGCGCGCGGCCAGCGAGTCGAAGAGCCGGTTCCTGGCGAACGTCAGCCACGAGCTGCGGGCCCCGGTCACCGCGATCATCGGCCTGGGCCGGCTGCTGGGCGACTCCGCCTCCGACCCGCTCACCGCCGAGCAGGCCCGCCAGGTCGGGCTGATCCGCTCCTCGGCGGGTGACCTCCTCACGCTGGTCAACGAGCTGCTGGACCTGGCCAAGGCCGAGTCGGGCCGGATCGAGCCCGACTGGGCCGAGGTCGACCTGCGGCCGGTCTTCGGCCAGTTGCGCGGCACGCTGCGGGCCCTCGCCATCCGGCCGGACGTGGAGCTGGTGGTGGAGGAGCCGCCCGTCCCGGCGACGCTGCGTACGGACGAGGTGCTGCTCGCCCAGGTCCTGCGCAACCTGCTGCACAACGGGCTCAAGTTCACCGAGCGCGGCGAGGTCCGGCTGCGGGCGGAGCGGCAGGACGAGCGCTGGTCGCTCGTCGTCTCCGACAGCGGCGCGGGCATCCCCCCGGAGTTGCAGGAGCGGATCTTCGAGGAGTTCTACCAGGTGCCCGGTGCGACCCGGGTCGGCGGAACGGGCCTCGGTCTGCCGTACGCGCGTCGGCTGGTGACCCTGCTCGGCGGCAGCCTCGTGGTGTCCAGCGAGCCGGGCCGGGGCAGCACGTTCACCGTCACCCTGCCCGTGGGCGGAGCGTGACGTGGAGGGCGGTCCGGCGACGGTACTGGTGGTCGACGACAGCCCCACCAAGCGCTATCTGCTGGTGAGCTGGCTGTCCCGGGCGGGCTTCGGGGTGCTGGAGGCCGAGAACGGCGCCGAGGCGCTGGCCCGGGTCGGGGTGGATCCGATCGACCTCGTGGTGCTCGACGTGCGGCTGCCCGACCTGAACGGCTTCGAGGTCTGCGAGCGGATCAAGGCGGCGCACCCGGCGATGCCGGTGATCCACGTGTCCGCGCACGCGGTGGACGTGGTGGACCGGGCGCAGGGGCTGACCCGGGGTGCGGACGCGTACCTGGCGGAGCCGATCGAGCCGGAGGAACTGGTCGCCACCTCCCACGCGGTGCTGCGCTACTACCGGGCCCGGCAGCGCGCGGAACTGCTCGCCGAACGGCTCCTCGGCCTGGCCGACACCACCATGGCGGTGCACTCCGCGCCGAACTTCGCGCGGCTGCTGGAGGCGGCGGCGGCCGGCGCCGCGCGGATCTTCAGGAGCCCGGCCGCCGTGGTCGCCGAGACGTTCGACGGCGACTGCCTCGCGGGGATCGCGGACGGGCCCGACAGCACGGCCACGATCGTCGGGTGGATCGTCGACGACACCGGGGTGCCGACCGGGACGACGGTCCGGGTGGACGATCCGGCCGCCTGGGGCCTGGTCGGGTGGCCGGCGGACGACACGGTCACGGTGGCCGCCACCCGGCTGCGCGAGGACCGGGCGCCGCTCTACGTCGTCGTGCCCACCGCCACGCAGACCGCCCACACCCCCGTGCTGCGGCAGCTCGCCCAGGCCGTGGCGGCGGCCGTGGAGGCGCAGCGCTCCTTCGACGAGGAGCACCGCATCGCGGTCACCCTCCAGCGCAGCCTGCTGCCGCGCCGGATACCGCAGGTCAACGGGCTCGACCTGGCCGTGCGCTACGAGCCGGCGAGCGCGCAGACCGAGGTGGGGGGCGACTTCTACGAGCTGGTGATGCTCGACGGCCACCTGCTGCTGGCGATCGGCGACGTGGCCGGTCACTCGCTGCACGCCGCGACGGTGATGGCCGAGCTGCGGCACGCGGTGCGGGCGTACGCGGTGGAGGGGCACCAGCCGGGCGAGATCCTGCACCGGGTCAACGAACTCATGCGCACCCTGCTCCCCGACGAGCTGGCCACGATCTGCGTGCTGCTGCTGCACCCGCCCAGCGGCCGGGTGCGGCTGGCCAGCGCCGGGCACCTGCCGCCGGCGCTCAGCCTCGACGGCAAGGTGGAGTTCGTGCAGCACTCGGCCCCGCTGCTCGGCGTCCGCGCGCCCCGGCCGCCCGACCTGGAGTTCGTGCTGCCGGCCGGGGCGACGCTGGTGTTCTACACCGACGGGCTGATCGAGCGGCGGGACACCACCATCGACGACGGGCTGGCCGCCCTGGCCGTGGCCGCGACCCGGGTCGACGACGACCTGGACCGGTTCTGCGAACGGCTCCTGGTCGAGCTGGCTCCGCCGGAGATCCACGACGACGTCGCCGTGGTGGCCCTCCGCCGCAACTGAGCCGGCCCCGCGCGGGGCGGCGACGGCGGGGCCACCCTCGTACCCTGAGCGCATGGCCACGAAGACTGGTGATCTGCTCGCAGCCGCGGCACCCCGTGCCGTCGCGGTGGTCCGGGGCGTCTCGGACGACCAACTGGACCTGCCGACCCCGTGCAGCGACTACGCCGTGCGCGACCTGCTCAACCACCTCTACGACGTGGTGGTCAACTTCCAGGTCCTCGCCGGCAGGGGGCAACCGGAGTGGGCGGAGAAGCCCGACCACCTGGCCGAGGGCTGGCGGGACCGGTTCGAGGCGGAGACCGCGAAACTGGTCGAGGCGTGGTCGGACCCGGCCGCGCTGGAGGGCGTCTCGCCCGGGATGGGGCTGCCGCAGGAGACGGTCGGCACCATGGTGCTGCTCGACCTGACGGTGCACGCCTGGGACCTGGCCGTCGCCACCGGGCAGCCGTACCGCCCCGCGCCGGAGGCGCTGCCCCCGCTGTACGCCCTGTGCGAGCAGATGGGGCCGGCGGCCCGGAAGCAGGGCGTCTTCGCGGAGCCGGTGGGGACGTCGTCGTCGGACGCCCCGGAGATCGACCGTCTGCTCGCCCTGACCGGCCGGGACCCGGGCTGGTCGGCGGGCGCCTGAGCTCGAAGCGCCACCAGGCCCGCGCGGCACCCCCGCCGCGCGGGCCTCCTTGACAGTCACTATTCACCGGGTGAATAGTGACGCGGTGTCCACCCCGCACGTGTTGCTGGGCCTGCTGGCCGCCGGCAACCGGCACGGCTACGAGCTGAAGCGCGCCCACGACGAGCGCCTGCCCCGCGCCAAGCCGCTGGCCTTCGGGCAGGTCTACTCGACCCTCGGCCGGTTGCAGCGGGACGGCCTGGTGGCACCCGCCGGGCAGGAACGCGAGGGCGGTCCCGACCGCACCGCGTACTCGCTGACCGCCGACGGCCGGGCCGCCCTCCAGCGGTGGCTCGCCGAGGTCGAGCCACCGATGCCGTACGTCGCCAGCACGCTCTTCACCAAGGTGGTCGTGGCGCTGCTGGTGGGCGATGCGGACCGGGCCCGGGCCTACCTCGTCGCCCAGCGGCAGGCCCACACCGAGCGACTGCGCGAGCTGACCGCGGTGAAGACGGCGCCCTCGGCCAGCCTCGACGACATCGTCGCGGCCGACTTCGCCATCGCCCATCTCGACGCCGACCTGCGGTGGTTGCAGACCACCCTGGGCCGCGTCGCCGACTGGCACCGGGAGGTGCACTCGTGACGCAACTTCAGGCTCGCGGCGTGGTCAAGGCCTACGGGCGGACACCCGCGCTGCGCGGCGTCACCGTCGACGTCGCCGAGGGGGAGATCGTCGCCGTCACCGGCCCGAGCGGCTGCGGCAAGTCCACCCTCCTGCACTGCCTCGCCGGCATCCTGCGCCCCGACACCGGCGAGGTGAGCTGGAACGGACACCGGATCGACACCTGGTCCGAGGCGGCACGGTCCAGGCTGCGGCGCACCGAGTTCGGGGTGCTCCTCCAGTTCGGCCAGCTCGTCGCCGAGTTGACCGCCGCCGAGAACGTCGCCCTCCCGCTGCTCCTCGCCGGCACCCGGCGACGGGAGGCGCGGACGGCGGCGCTGTCCTGGATGGAGCGGCTCGGCGTGGCGGAGCTGGCCGACGTCCGGCCGGGCGAGATGTCCGGCGGGCAGCAGCAGCGCTGCGCGATGGCGCGGGCCCTGGTCACCGAGCCCCGGGTGCTCTTCGCCGACGAGCCGACCGGTGCGCTGGACACACTCGCCGGTGAGCAGGTGCTCGTGCAACTGGTCCGGCTCGCCCGCGAGCAGAAGACCACGGTCGTCCTGGTCACCCACGAGCCGCAGATCGCCGCGTACGCCGACCGCGAGGTCATCCTCCGCGACGGCATGGTCGACCAGACCGGGCTCGGCCTCGACACCCCGCTGCCGGGCAGCCGCCGGTGAGGCCGTCGACGCTGGTACGCCTCGCCCTGGCCGGCACCCGCACCGACACCGTCCGGGTGGTGCTGACCGCGCTCAGCGCCGCCCTGGCCACCCTCGCCGCCCTGGCCGCGCTCACCGTGCTGGCCATTCCCACCCCGCCCGCCACCGCCGACAACGGCAACCGCTGGTCCCACCAGTACGCCAACCAGCTGCTCGTCGAGCCGGGGCTGCGGGGCGGCACCGCCTTCGCCCTGCTGCTGCTGTTGATTCCCGTCTTGGCGCTGGCCGGGCAGTGCGCCCGGCTCGGTGCCCCGGCGCGGGACCGCCGGCTGGCCGCGTTCCGGCTCGCGGGCGCCACCCCGGGCCAGGTGACCCGGATCGCCGTGCTGGAGGCCGGCCTGGCGAGCCTGCTCGGCACCCTGGCCGGCGCGTCGGTCCACTTCGTCGGCCGGGAGCTGCTCGACCGGCCGGACGCGCAGGGACGCCTCGCGCTCCCCACCGACGTGCTGCCCGCCCCGGGCGCGCTGGTGGCGGTGCTGGCGGGGCTGCCGGTCGTGGCGGCACTGGCCACCGCGCTGATGCTGCGCCGGGTGAGCACCACCCCGTTCGGCGTGCTGCGTACGCACCGCCGGGAACGCGGCCCCCGACCCTGGGCGGGCGTCCTCATCGGCGCCGGGCTGGCCGCCTTCGTCGCCGTCGAACCGGTCACCCGCCTCTACGACCGGCGCGCCACCGACCCGCCGTCGTGGCTGGTGCCGGCGCTGCTGGTCAGTGGCGGGCTGGCAGCGATGATCGGGGTGGTCGTCGGCACCGGCTGGATCTCCTGGACGGCCGGGCGGATGCTGCACCGCTACGCCCGGGGGCCGGCCGCGTTGCTCGCCGCCCGCCGGTTGACGGCCGACCCGTGGGCGGGCAGCCGCACCTTCGCCGCACTGCTGGCGGCGGTGCTCCTCGGCGCGGGCGCGGCCGGGCTGCGGGAGTACTTCGTCGCGGCGGGCGAGCTGAGCCGGCGGACCGGCGGCGGACTGGCCGGCGACGACGGCTTCTACCTGCGGACCATGGACCTGGTGGACCTGGCGGTGGCGGTGGCCATGCTGGTCGCCGCCGGTGGGCTGGTCGTCGCGATGGTGGAGGGGATCACCGCCCGGCGGCGCGCCTACGCGGCCCTGGTGGCCACCGGGGTGCCCCGGCCCACGCTCGGCCGGTCCATCGCCTGGCAGTCGCTGACGCCCGCCGTGCCGGCGGTGGCCGTCGCGCTCGCCGTGGGCCTGCTGCTGGCCCGGGGGCTCTTCCGCACGCCGACCGCAGAGCACTACGACGAGGTCTGCGACGCCACCGCGCAGCTCTGCGCCGACCCCGCCACCCGGGCGCGCCACACCCGGGTCGTGGCGATGCCGGACGTGACCGTGCCGCCCGACGTACCGCTGGAACAGCTGGCCCTGCTCGGGGCCGGCGCCCTGGCGGGGGTGCTGGCGACGGTCGGCGTCGGCCTGCTCTTCCTGCGCGCGAGCACGGCGGTCGAGGAACTGCGGGTGACCTGAGCCGGGGGAGGGCCCCGTGCCGCGTCAGGCGGCGAACAGGCCGGCCGAGAGCGCGAGCAGCGTCCCGGCGGCGGCGGAACAGCAGCACACCAGCAGGAACGCGACCACCGCGAGGATCGCCCAGACGCGCCGGTCGCGCGCCGCCGCCCGCCACCCCGACGCCGGTACGCCCCCGGTCGGCTCGTCGTCGTCCACTTCGCCGGCCCCGGTCACCCGGGCAGTCTAGGCGCTGCGGGTCAGCCGGTGCCGGCCATCGCCGCGAGGCGGCGGGCGAGCAGGACGACGGACTCCCGCAGCTCCGGAGGCTCCAGCACCTCCGCCTCGAAGCCCAGCCGGGCCGCGTGCATGGCCAGCCAGTCCAGGTCGTCCCCGCCGATGGCGAGCACGCACCACCCGTCGCGATCGTCCTCGACGCGCCCCACCTGGGGCGGCACCAGCTTCCGCACCTGGTCGGGGTGGGCGCGCACCCGCACCCGGGCGAGATGGCGGTACGGCGCCCCGGTCACGGACCGCTGCACGTAGGCGACCGGATCCGGATGCTCCCTGGCCTGGAAGCGCCAGGTCGTCGCCGCCACCTCGCACATCCGGTCCAGCCGGAAGGTGCGCCAGTCGGCGCGGTCGACGTCCCAGGCCATGAGGTACCAGCGGCGGCCGGTCGTGACCATCCGCACCGGCTCGACCGTCCGCTCGTGCTCCCCGCCGTCGCGGCCGGCGTACCGGAACCGGACCCGTACGGCGTCGCGGCAGGCCCGCGCGAGCGTCACCAGCAGCTCCCCGTCGATCTCGACCCCGGGGCCGACGAGGGTCGCGGTGGCGCCGTGCACCGCCCGCACCTCGGCGCGCAGCCGGGCCGGCATCACCTGGTCGAGCTTCGTGAGGGCCCGCAGGGCCGCCTCGCCCGCCCCGGCGACCGTGCCTCCCGACGCCAACCGCAGGGAGACCGCCGTCGCGATCGCCTCCTCGTCGTCGAGGAGCAGCGGCGGTAGCCGGGTGCCCGCGCCGAGCTGGTAGCCGCCGCCGACGCCCGCCGTCGCGTGCACGGGGTAGCCGATCGCGCGCAGCCGCTCCACGTCGCGGCGTACGCAGCGGTCGGTGACCCCCAGCTCGGCGGCCAGCTCGGTGGCGGTCCAGGACGGCCGCCGCTGCAACAGCGCCAGCAGGCGCAGCACCCGCTCGGTCGTCGCCTCCACAGTCACCCGCTCATCGTTGCACGGATAACGGAACGATCCTGTCCGCTATCTACGGGAGGCTGGGGCCATGACCGACCAGACCTGGAACCCCCTTCTCCGTGACCAGCTCGCCTGGCACTGGGCCAACCAGTTGCGCGACCGCCTCGACGGGCTCACCGACGACGAGTACTTCTGGGAGCCGGTGGGCGGCTGCTGGAACGTGCGCCCGCGCGGCACCGGTACCGCGCCGGTGCAGGCGGGGGCCGGCGCGATGACCATCGACTTCGCGATGCCGACACCCGACCCGGCACCGTTCACGACGATCGCCTGGCGACTCGGGCACGTGATCGTCGGCGTGCTCGCGATGCGCAACGCCACGCACTTCGGTCGCGTGCCCACCGACTACGAGTCGTTCGAGTACGCCGCGACCGCGACCGAGGCGCTCGACCAACTCGGCACGGAGTATGCCGCGTGGCAGGCCGGGGTCGAGTCCCTCGGCGAGAGCGGCCTCGCCCGGCGCTGCGGGGAGGCCGAGGGGCCGTACGCCGAGCGTTCCCTGGCGGAGCTGGTGCTGCACGTCAACCGCGAGATGATCCACCATCTGTCCGAAGTGTGCCTGCTGCGCGACCTCCACCTGCACACTCATGGGCAGACCCGACAGGAGGCGAACTGAGATGGCACGCGACGTCCAGATCACTTTCGACTGCGCCGACCCGGCCGGGCTGGCGGCGTTCTGGGCCGATGTCCTCGGCTACCGGTTGCAGGCCCCGCCCGGAGGCTTCGAGACGTGGGAGCAGGCACTGGAGGCGATGGGCGTGCCACCCGGGAACCGCAACGACGCCTCGGGGCTGGTCGACCCCGAGGGCTCCCGGCCACGGCTGTTCTTCCAACGGGTGCCGGAGGGAAAGCAGGCCAAGAACCGCGTACACCTCGACGTGCGGGCCGCCCCCGGGCTCGAGGGTGACGCGCGGATGGCGGCCCTGGAGGCGGAGGCCGAGCGGCTCGTGTCCCTGGGCGCCACCCGGCTGCGGCGCCACGAGCCCGAGCCACCGCTCGGTGCCGGCCACATCGTGATGGCGGATCCCGAGGGCAACGAGTTCTGCCTCGACTGACCGGCCGCGCCATCGGGCAGGATGGGCCGATGGAGCTGGTCTCGATCGACGACGTCCGAACCGCCGCCGCCGACATCGCGGGCACCGTGTCGCGTACCCCGCTGCTGCGCACCGGGTGGGATCCGGAGCTGTGGCTCAAGCCGGAGAGCCTGCAACCGGTGGGGTCCTTCAAGCTGCGCGGCGCGACCCACGCGGTCGCCCGGCTGACGCCCGAGGAGCGGGCGCGCGGCGTGGTCACCCACTCCTCCGGCAACCACGGCCTGGCCCTGGCGTACGCGGCCCGCGCGGCCGGCGTGCCGTGCCGGATCGTGGTGCCCGAGGGCGCCCCGGCCGCGAAGGTGGACCGGATCCGGGCGCTGGGCGTCGAGGTGCTGCTGGTGCCGCCCCCGCAACGCGGGCCGGCGGCGGAGCGGATCGCCGCGACGACGGGTGCGGTGCTGGTGCCGCCCTTCGACGACCGGCGCGTCATCGCCGGGCAGGGCACGGTCGGGCTGGAGATCGTCGAGGACCTGCCCGACGTCGACGTGGTGCTGGTGCCCGTGGGCGGCGGCGGGCTCTCCTCCGGCGTCGCGACCGCGGTCACCGCCCTGCGCCCGGCGGCGACGGTGATCGGCGTCGAGCCGGAACTCGCCGCCGACGCGCGGGAGTCGCTGGCGGCCGGGTCGGTGGTGGTGTGGGGCGAGGAGCGGACCTACCGGACGATGGCCGACGGGCTGCGCCTGCCGCCGTCCGAGCTGACCCTCGCCCACCTGCGGGCCCGGCTCGACCGCATCGTCACCGTGACCGAGGAGGAGATCCGCGCCGCGATGGGCCGGCTGGTCACCGACGCCCGCCTGGTCGTGGAGCCGAGCGGCGCGGTGGCCGTGGCCGCCCGGCTGTTCCGCGCCGCCGAGCTGCCGCCCGGCCGTACGGTCGCCGTGGTCACCGGCGGCAACGTCGACCCGGCGGTGCTTGCGGGCGTCCTGCGCTGAGCGGGCGCCGGGGAGGGCCCTCGTCGGTGCGGGCCCTCCCCGGCCCCGTTCAGGCGCGGCCGAGGCGGTCGAGGATCCAGGCGTTGACGAACGCCTCCTCGCGCCAGGAGTCGTAACGGCCGCTGGGGCCGCCGTGGCCGGCGCCCATCTCGGTCTTCAGCAGGTAGTCGCCCTGCGGGGCGACCGCCCGCAGCCGGGCGATCCACTTCGCCGGCTCGTGGTAGAGCACGCGGGTGTCGTTGAGGCTGGTCACCGCGAGGATCGCCGGATAGTCCACGGCCCGCACGTTCTCGTACGGCGTGTAGGACTTCATGTACGCGTAGACCTCCGGGTCGGCCAGCGGGTTGCCCCACTCCTCCCACTCGGTGACGGTCAGCGGCAGCGACGGGTCGAGGATCGAGGTGAGCGCGTCCACGAAGGGCACCTGCGCGACGATCCCGGCGAACGCGTCCGGGGCGATGTTGGCGACCGCCCCCATCAGCAGCCCGCCGGCCGAGGCGCCCCGGGCCACGAGCCGGTCGCTGGTCGTCCAGCCCGCCTTGACCAGGTGCCGGGCGCAGGCCACGAAGTCGGTGAACGTGTTCTTCTTGGCCAGCAGCTTGCCCTGGTCGTACCAGCTGCGGCCCAGCTCGCCGCCGCCCCGGGTGTGCGCGACGGCGAAGATGACGCCCCGGTCCAGCAGGGAGAGCCGGGCGACGGAGAACCACGGGTCCATGCTCGCCTCGTACGAGCCGTAGCCGTAGATCACGCAGGGGGCGGAGCCGTCCTTCGGCGTGCCGGCCCGGCAGACCAGCGAGACCGGCACCCGGGTCCCGTCGTCGGCGAGCGCCCAGTCGCGGTGCTGCTCGTAGTCGGCCGGGTCGTACGCCCGCCCGTCCGGCCCGGGCTTCACCGGCTTCTGCCGGCGCAGCACCATCTGCCGGGTGACCAGGTCGTAGTCGTAGACCGAGTCGGGGGTGACCAGCGAGGCGTAGCGGAGCCGGATCTGCCCGGTGCGGTACTCCGGGTTGTCGTGCAGGCCGACGCTGTAGAGCGGCTCCGGGAAGTCGATGTCGAAGGCGTCGCCGCCACCCACGGGCAGCACCCGCAGCCCGGTCAGCCCGTTGGTGCGCAGCGAGACGACCAGGTGGTCGGCGAAGGCGTCGACGGCCTCCAGCCGGGTGCCGGGCGAGTGCTCGATGAGCGGCACCCAGTCGCCGGGCGCGTCCGCCGAGGTGTACGCCAGCGCGAAGTCCTCCGCGCCGTCGTTGTGCAGGATCAGGAAGCGGTGCCCGTGGTGCTCGACGGTGTATTCGACGCCCTGCCGCCGGGGCGCCACGGACGCCGGCGCGCCGGTCGGGTTGCCGGCCGGGATCACCAGCACCTCGCTGGTGATCTTGCTGTGCACGTCGATGAGGACGAACCGCTCCGAGCGGCTCAGCTCCACGCCGACCCAGAACCGCTCGTCGTCCTCCTGGTAGACCACCACGTCCTCGGTGGACGCCGTGCCCAGGGTGTGCCGCCAGACCCGGTCGGGGCGCCACGTCTCGTCCACCGTCACGTAGAACAGCACGGAGGCGTCGGTGGACCAGGCGGTGCCGTAGAACGTGTCGGGCACCTCGTCGGGCAGCAGTTCGCCGGTGGAGAGGTCCTTGACCCGCAGCGTGAACCGCTCGTCGCCGGAGAAGTCCGTGGAGTAGGCCAGCCACCGCCCGTCCGGGCTGACGTCGAACGCGCCGAGCGCGAAGAAGTCGTGCCCCTCGGCGAGCAGGTTGCCGTCGAGCAGCACCTCCTCGCCGTCGAGGGGCGCGCCGTCCGCGCTGACCGGGGGCTCGGTCTCGCCGTCGCGGACCGCCCGGCGGCACTGCACGCCGTACTGCTGGCCCTCGACCGTCCTGGTGTAGTACCAGTAGCCGCCCTTGCGGCCGGGCACCGACAGGTCGGTCTCCTGGGTGCGCCGGCGGATCTCCTCGAACAGGTCGGCGCGCAGCCCTTCGAGGTGCGCCGTCCGGGCCTCGGTGTACGCGTTCTCGGCGGTCAGGTAGGCGATCGTCTCCGGGTCGTCCTTGGCGGTGAGCCAGGCGTACTCGTCGACGACGGTGTCGCCGTGGTGGGTGCGCTCGCTGGGCACCCGCTTCGCCGTGGGCACGGGGGTCTCGGTGGTCACGGCGTCACGTTACCGGCCGCGCACCGTCCGACGCGCGGCCTCGTCGGCGACCCGCCGCCCCGTCTTTCGAACATGTGTACGATGGCCGGCATGGCGGCTGCAGCGAGTTCCACCGACCGGCCCGGAGCCCTCGACATCACGCGGCGGTTGACGGAGATCTGCGGCCCGCCGTTCGCCCGCTTCGCCGGCCCGGCCGACGAGGTGGCCGGCCGCCCGGCCCGCTGGGTGGCCGTCCCGGGCGGTCCGCACGCGGCGGCCGAGGTGCTGCGGCTCGCCGCCCGGCACGACCTGACGGTGGTGCCACGCGGCGCCGGCACGAAGATCGACTGGGGTGCCGCCCCCGACCGGGTCGACATCATGCTCGACACCGGCCGGCTCGCCGGGATCGGGCACGAGCCGGTCGGCGCGCCCACCACCGAGGTCGGGGCGGGCACCCCGCTGCGCGCGGTGCAGGCCACTCTGGACCGCACCGGGCAGCGCCTGGCGCTCGACGCCCCCTCGCCCGGGGCCACCCTCGGCGGCGTGCTCGCCGCCGGCGAGGCGGGACCGCTGCGGCACCGCCACGGCAGCCCCTGCGACCAGCTCGTCCGGGTGCGCTACCTCGACGCCGACGGCGAGCTCGTCGACGCCGGGGGCGGCGCGGCCGGGCTGGAGCTGGCCCGGCTGCTCTGCGGCTCGCAGGGTGCGCTCGGCGTGCTGGTCTCCGCGACCCTGCGGGTGCAGGCCGTCCCGGCCGGCCGGATCTGGGTCAGCCGACCGGTGTGGACCCCGCTGGAGGTGCACGACCTGGTCCGCACCGTGCTCGCCGCGCGCCTCGACCCGGCGGCGGTCGAGCTGGACCTGCCGGCCGGCGCGGGACCCCGGCCGCGCCAGGGCAGCCGGGCCGCCGCGATGGCCGCGCACCCCTCCATGGCGGGGCGCGTCCGCGGCGGCCCGGCCGGCGCCGGTCGGCTGGTGGTGCTGCTGGAGGGCGGCCCGGCGGACGTCGCCGAGCGCGCCGACCGGCTCGTCGCGCTCCTCGGCCCGGGCTCGGCCGCCAGCCACGCCGCGCCCGAGTGGTGGCGGCGCTATCCGTTCGGCCCGGGCGACACGGCGCTGCGTATCGAGGTGCCGATCGCCGACCTGCACGCCGCCGTCTACGCGCTGCGGGACGCCGCCGGCGGCCCCGTCCCGGTGCGCGGCTCCGCCGGTCTCGGCGTGGTGCACGCGGCCCTGCCCGCTGCCATGTCCCCCGACCGGGTCGCGTCGATCCTGGCCGCCGTCCGGGGCGTGCTCCTCGCCCGGCAGGGCCGGTGCGTGGTGGTCTCCGCGCCGGCGGCCGTCCGGCGGGCCGTCGACCTGTGGGGCGAGCTGGCCGGGCTGGCCCGGTTGCGCGCGGCCAAGGAGCACCTAGATCCCCACCGTCGCCTCGCTCCGGGCCGCCTCCCGGGCGGCCTCTGACCGCTCCGGCCAGCTCCCGGCGCGAGCGGGGCGGGAGGGCGGCGCGGCCGGGGTCGCGCGCGGCTCAGTCCATCCACCATCGGTGCAGGTCGGCGCCGACCGGCGTGAAACGGCTCGCGGCCACGACCACCGCGGCCACGGTCAGGGCGAGCAGCACCCGCCACGTGCGGCGGGACATGGCCGACCGGTCCCGGACCAGCAGGACCACGGCGTGGACCGCCAGCAGCGGCCCGGCGACCAGGCCGGCGAGGTAGAGCAGCGACACCGCGCCGTACAGCCAGATGAGGGGGTTCGCTCCGCTCAGGCCGAACGGCACCACGTCCTTCGGGTCGTACGCCCCGCTGCGCATCTCCTCGGGGCCGACCCCGGCGGCGGCCATCCGGCCGACCCAGAGCGCGAGGACGACGACGAAGGCGGCGGTGAGCGCCGACTGGGCGGCGACGGTGCTGCGCAGCAGCGGCGGACGCTCGGCGGATGCATGGACGGTGCTCGACATGCGGTCAACCTAGCGAACTCGTCCGGTGGCGCCGGCCGGTCCGCCTGCTCGCCAGGCCGTGCGCACCGGTGCCCGCCGCCGCGCTCCTCCGGCCCGCTCGCGGCGCGCCGGCCCGTCGCGTCGACGGTGGCACGACCCGTGCCGGCCCGGCCGCCGCTGCTCAGGTCGCGTCGTTGCGGAGCACCAGGATGGCGATGTCGTCGCGGGGCGCCTCGGCCGAGAAGCCGATCGCCGTCGAGCGGAGCCGGGCCGCGATCACGTCGGCCGGGTAGCCGGCCAGCGGGGCGGCGGCGTCGCGCAGCCGGTCGGTGCCGAACAGCTCCCGGCCGCGCCGTCGCTCGGTGACCCCGTCGGTGTAGAAGACCAGCGAGTCCCCCGGGGCGAGCGGCACCTCGGCCGTCGGGGAGGCGATCGAGTCGAGCAGGCCGAGCGCGGTGCCGCCGGTGCCGACGAAGCGCGCCCCGCCGCCGGCGGGCAGCAGCACCGGCCGGTCGTGGCCGGCGAGGTGCAGGGAGACGTCGAGCCGGTCGCCGTCGCCGGGGCCGACCGCCGCCAGGGCCAGCGTGCAGTAGCGCCCGCCGCCCCGCTCGAGCAGCGTCTCGTTGACCCGGGCCAGCGCCTCCGGCAGCGGCTTGCCGTCGCCCACCAGCACCCGGATGACGTCGCGGACCAGGCCGGTGACCGTCGCCGCCTGCACCCCCTTGCCCGAGACGTCGCCGATCACCACCAGCCAGCGGCCGTCCGGCAGGGGCACCACGTCGTAGAAGTCGCCGCCGACGTCGACGTCGCCGCCGGTCGGGACGTACTCGGCGGCGAAGCCGATGCTCTCGACCACGGGCAGCACCGGCGGCAGCAGCGACTGCTGGAGGGTGTGCGCGACGCGCCGGCGCTCGGCGTGGATCCGGGCGTTCTCGATCGCCAGCGCCGCCCGCCGGGCGACGTCCTCCAGCACCGCGACCTCGTCCGGGTCGTGCCGGTGCCGCTGGTGCCGGCCGACGGCCAGGGTGCCCAGCCGCTGGCCCCGCGCGATCAACGGGACGGCGAAGCCCTCCATCGGCGCGCCGAGCGGCATCTGGGTGCCGTTGCGCGACGCCTCGCGCAGCCGGGCCTGGACCGAGTCCGGGCCGGTCTCCGCGAGCACCTGGTGCAACTGGGGCAGCACCGACTCGTCGGCGTGGCTGGCCGCCGCGAGGCGGAGCCGGCCCCACTCGTCGGTCGTGTGGACCGCGCACCACTGCCCGAGCCGGGGCACCACGAGCTGGGGGACGAGCGCCATGGTCAACTCGACGTCCAGCGACTGCGCGAGCAGCTCGCTGGCCTCGGCGAGGAAGGTCAGCCAGGCCTGCCGGCGGACGTCCGCCCGGCGCAGCCGGTCGTTCTCCAGGTGCAGCGAGAGCCGCTCGGCCATCAGCACGGCCAGCGGTCGCGCGTACGCCGACGGTGCCGCGTCCAGCACCAGTTCACCGGTGTACGGCCGGTGCACGGCCAGCGCCACCCGGAGCAGCTCGTTGCCGGTCCGGGGCTGGCGGCCGTACCGGGCCAGCACCTGGGTGCCCTGCCCGTCCCCCCGGTCCAGCCGCACGACCCCGCCCGCCGCGCCGACCATTTCCGCCACCCGGGTGAGCAGGCTGGTCGCGAAGTCGGGCAGCGGATCCTCGGCGTACGGGTCGGGGGTGGTCTGCATCAGCTCGCTCATGGCCCCGGCGCTCGGCGCGGAGCTCTCCGGGGTCGCCGGTGCGCCGCCTCCGGCGGTCGCCGCGCCGGGTACCCGCGCGTGCCGGGTGCCCGTGGCCGGGCCGGGCAGGTCCAGGCGGAACCACACCCCCTTGCCGGTGGGTAGGTAGGTGGTGCCCCAGCGGCTGGCGAAGTGGTCGACCAGCAGCAGCCCCCGGCCGCGCTCGGAGACCTCGTCGATGTCGGTGGCGTCGTTGCGGACCCCGACGGTCAGCTCCTCCACCGGGCCGGCGGCGAAATCGGACACGGTGACGGTGATCCCGACCGGGTCGGCGACCACCTCGACGTCCAGTTCGGTGCGGGCGTGCTCCACCGCGTTGGTGGAGAGTTCGGTGGTGAGCAGCATGGCCTCGTTGGCCAGTTGGTCCAGGTGGGCCTCGGTGAGGACGGACCGCACGAGGGCCCGCGCCGCGGCCGGCGTACGCCGGTCTGCGGGGAGCCGGACGCGCCGGACGTGCTCGTCTCGGCCCCCGGTCGCCGCGGGCCCCGCCTCCGCTGACACCCCCGTATCCTCCACCGCCACCCGCGCGGGTGCCAAGCCGATCCCCGTACGCGCGCCCCCCCGCCCCCGCCCTCCCGCCGCGTCGATCATGCAGTTGTGGTGGGCGATCGACGACGTTCGACCCGATCTGTCAGGCACCACAACTGCATGATCGACGCCGGGGGCGGGGGCCCGGGGGCGGGGGCCCCGGGGTGGGCCGGGGTGGGGTGGGGTGGGCGCGTGGGCGTGGCGCGGACGAGGCCACGGGCACAATGGGGGGATGGCCGGTGTCGGCAGGAGCCGGTGGCCCCGAGTTGAGCGAGGAATGATGACCACGAAACAGTCGGCGACCGTGGACCAGTCCGCGCCCGACCACGAGGCGCTCCTCGGTGAGCTGACCGAGGCGCTGCGGCGGGTGCGCGGGGGCGACCTGAAGGTGCGGCTGCCCCGCCGGGCCGGCCGCGCCGGTGAGGTCGCGGACGCCTTCAACGAGGTCGTGTCGCTCCAGGAGCAGCAGTACCTCGACCTGCGACGGATCAGCCGGATCGTCGGCCGGGACGGCCGGCTCACCGAGCGCCTGGACGACGAGGGGCTGGACGGCTCCTGGGCGGAGGGGCAGCGGGCGGTCAACTCGCTCATCGACGACCTGGGCCGGCCGACCACCGAGATCGCCCGGGTCATCGTCGCGGTAGCCGACGGCGACCTCTCGCAGCACATGGCGCTGGAGATCGACGGCCGGCCGCTGCGCGGCGAGTACCTGCGCATCGGCCGCACGGTCAACACGATGGTCGACCAGCTCTCGTCCTTCTCGAACGAGGTCACCCGCGTCGCCCGGGAGGTGGGCACGGAGGGCAAGCTCGGCGGCCAGGCCGACGTACGCGGCGTCGCCGGCACCTGGAAGGACCTCACCGACTCGGTGAACACCATGGCGTCGAACCTCACCGGCCAGGTGCGGTCGATCTCCCAGGTGGCGACGGCGGTGGCCAAGGGCGACCTGTCGCAGAAGATCACGGTCAGCGCGCGCGGCGAGGTCGCCGAGCTGGCCGACACGATGAACTACCTCACCGACACCCTGCGGCTCTTCGCCGAGCAGGTGACCCGGGTGGCCCGCGAGGTGGGCACCGAGGGCAAGCTCGGCGGGCAGGCCGACGTGCCGAACGTGGCCGGCACGTGGAAGGACCTGACCGACAGCGTCAACTCGATGGCGTCGAACCTGACCGCCCAGGTCCGCAACATCGCCCAGGTCTCCACGGCGGTGGCCCGGGGCGACCTGTCACAGAAGATCACCGTGGCGGCGCAGGGCGAGATCCTGGAGCTGAAGGACACCGTCAACACGATGGTGGACCAGCTGTCGTCGTTCGCCGACGAGGTGACGCGCGTCGCGCGCGAGGTGGGCATCGAAGGCAAGCTGGGCGGCCAGGCCCAGGTGCGCGGCGTCTCCGGCACCTGGCGCGACCTCACCGAGAACGTCAACCAGCTCGCCGGCAACCTGACCAGCCAGGTGCGCAACATCTCCCAGGTCTCCACCGCCGTGGCGAAGGGTGACCTGTCGCAGAAGATCACGGTCGACGCCCAGGGCGAGATCCTGGAGCTGAAGAACACCGTCAACACGATGGTGGACCAGCTGTCGTCGTTCGCCGACGAGGTGACGCGCGTCGCGCGCGAGGTGGGCACGGAGGGCAAGCTGGGCGGTCAGGCCCAGGTCAAGGGCGTCTCGGGTACGTGGCGGGACCTGACCGACAACGTGAACTCGATGGCGTCGAACCTGACGTCGCAGGTGCGCAACATCGCCTCGGTCACCACGGCGGTGGCGAAGGGCGACCTGTCGCAGAAGATCACGGTCGACGCCCGGGGCGAGATCCTGGAGTTGAAGTCGACGGTGAACACGATGGTGGACCAGCTGTCGTCGTTCGCCGACGAGGTCACCCGGGTGGCCCGCGAGGTGGGCACGGAGGGCAAGCTCGGCGGTCAGGCCCAGGTGCGGGGCGTCGCCGGCACCTGGCGCGACCTGACCGACAACGTGAACTCGATGGCCTCGAACCTCACCGCCCAGGTGCGCAACATCGCCCAGGTCTCCACCGCCGTGGCGAAGGGCGACCTGTCGCAGAAGATCACCGTGGACGCCCGGGGCGAGATCCTGGAGTTGAAGTCGACGGTGAACACGATGGTGGACCAGCTGTCGTCGTTCGCCGACGAGGTGACGCGCGTCGCGCGCGAGGTGGGCACGGAGGGCAAGCTGGGCGGTCAGGCCCAGGTCAAGGGCGTCTCGGGTACGTGGCGGGACCTGACCGACAACGTGAACTCGATGGCGTCGAACCTGACGTCGCAGGTGCGCAACATCGCCTCGGTCACCACGGCCGTGGCGAAGGGCGACCTGTCGCAGAAGATCACGGTCGACGCCCAGGGCGAGATCCTGGAGCTGAAGTCGACGGTCAACACGATGGTGGACCAGCTGTCGTCGTTCGCCGACGAGGTCACCCGGGTCGCGCGCGAGGTCGGCAGCGAGGGCAAGCTCGGCGGCCAGGCCCAGGTCAAGGGCGTCTCCGGCACGTGGCGCGACCTCACCGAGAACGTCAACCAGCTCGCCTCGACCCTCACCACCCAGCTGCGCGCCATCGCGCAGGTCTCCACCTCGGTGACCCGGGGCGACCTGACCCAGCGGATCGCGGTCAAGGCGCAGGGCGAGGTCGCCGAGCTGAAGGACAACATCAACCAGATGATCGTCACCCTCCGGGAGACGACCAAGAAGAACGCCGAGCAGGGCTGGCTCGACTCGAACCTGGCCCGGATCGGCGGGCTCCTCCAGGGGCAGCGCGACCTCGGCGAGGTCTGCCGCATGATCATGATGGAGGTGACCCCGCTGGTCGACGCGCAGCTCGGCGCGTTCTTCCTGGCGGACACGTCCGAGGGTGTGATGCGGCTGCGGTTGACCGCCTCCTACGGCTACGTCGCCCGGGGGCACGAGGTCACCTTCGGCCCCGGCGAGGGGCTGGTCGGGCAGGCCGCCCTGTCCCGCCGCACCATCCGGATGGGCGGGGTGCCGGACAGCAAGCTGATGCTCCGCTCCGGGCTGGCCGAGACTCCGCCGGCCGACCTGGTCGTGCTGCCCGTGCTCTTCGAGGGCGAGCTGCTCGGGGTCATCGAGTTCGCCAGCGTGGCGGCCTTCTCCGAGCTGCACCTGTCGTTCCTGGAGCGGCTCGTGCTCACCACCGGCGTCGCCGTCAACACCATCCAGGCCAACCGGCGTACGGAGGAACTGCTCGCGCAGTCGCAGCGGCTCGCCCACGAGATGCAGGAGCAGTCGGCGGAACTCCAGCGCACCAACGCCGAGCTGGAGGACAAGGCGCAGCTGCTCTCGGAGCAGAAGGGCAACATCGAGACGAAGAACCGGGAGATCGAGCTGGCCCGGCTCGGCCTGGAGGAGAAGGCCCAGCAGCTCACGCGGGCGTCGGCGTACAAGTCGGAGTTCCTGGCCAACATGAGCCACGAGCTGCGTACGCCGCTGAACTCGCTGCTGCTGCTTGCCCGGCTGCTGGCCGAGAACTCGGAGCAGAACCTCACGCCGAAGCAGATCGAGTTCGCCCGGACGATCCACGGCGCCGGCTCCGACCTGCTGTCGCTGATCGACGACATCCTGGACCTGTCCAAGATCGAGGCGGGGCGGATGGACGTCGAGCCCACCGCCGTCCGGTTCGACGAGATCCGCGGGTACGTGGAGCAGGCGTTCGCGCCGCAGGCCGAGGAGAAGGGCCTGGACTTCCAGGTACGGATCAGCAAGGACCTGCCGGAGGCGCTGGTCACCGACGCCCAGCGACTCCAGCAGATCCTGCGCAACCTGCTCTCCAACGCGGTCAAGTTCACCGACAACGGGGCGGTGACGCTGCGGATCGCGCCGGCGCCCGACAACGCGGTCTTCGACGTGCCGGCCCTGACCAACGCGCAGCAGGTCATCGCGTTCACCGTGATCGACACCGGCATCGGCATCTCCGACGACAAGCTGTCGCTGATCTTCGAGGCGTTCCAGCAGGCCGACGGCACCACCAGCCGTCGCTACGGCGGTACGGGGCTGGGGTTGTCGATCAGCCGGGACCTGGCCCGGCTGCTGGGCGGCAGCATCGTGGTGGCGTCGGCACCCGGCCAGGGCTCGACGTTCACCCTCTTCGTACCGGACGTGCTCGCCCCGGACGCGGTGGTCGCGCCGCTGCCGCCGTCACCGGCGCGGGCCGGGCTGCCGTCCTCGCTGCTCATGCCCCCACCGGAGCTGCCCGAGCCGGCCTCCACGCCGGCCACCCGGCGGCTGGAGGGCACCACCGTGCTGATCGTCGACGACGACGTCCGGAACGTCTTCGCGCTGACCAGCGCGTTGGAACTGCACGGCCTGACCGTGTTGTACTCGGACAACGGGGCGGACGGCGTCCGCCTGCTGGCCGAGCATCCGGAGGTGGACATCGTCCTGATGGATGCGATGATGCCCGATCAGGACGGATACGAGACGACCCGACAGATCAGGCGCAACCACCGGTTCGCCGACCTGCCGATCGTCTTCCTGACCGCCAAGGCCATGCCCGGCGACCGCGAGTCGGCGCTGGCGGCCGGGGGAAGTGACTACATCACCAAGCCCGTCGACCTGGACGAGTTGATCGAACTCATGTCGTCCTGGATCAGCGGCAGCCGAACCGAGGAGAGTTCGTGACCCAGATGGCAAAGGCGCTGCTGGTGGACGACCGCCGGGAGAACCTGATGGCACTGGAGGCGATTCTCCAGGGCCTGCCGGTCCAGTCCGTCGCCGTGGAGAGCGGCGAGGCGGCCCTGAAGCAGCTGCTGGTCGACGACTTCGCGGTGATCCTGCTGGACGCCCAGATGCCGGACATGGACGGCTTCGAGACGGCCAGTCACATCAAGCGCCGCGAGCGTACGCGGCACGTGCCGATCATCTTCCTCACCGCCGCCGACCGGGACGCCCAGCTCGCGCTGCGCGGTTACGCGGTCGGCGCGGTCGACTACCTGACCAAGCCCTTCGACCCGTGGGTGCTGCGGGCCAAGGTGTCGGTCTTCGTCGAGCTGTGGGTGAAGACCCGGCAGCTCGCCGCCCAGTCGGATCTGGTGCGGGACCGGGACGCGCAGCTGCGGGTGCTGACCGACGCGGTCGACGAGGCCACCGCGATGCTGCGCCTCGACGATCAGGATTCCCGCGACCGCGCGGTGCAGCTCCTGGAACAGGCCCGCTGGGGCAACACCCCCTGACCCGCCCACCCCACCGCCCGGCCTCCCGGCCCGGTCCCCCTGGACTCCCGCCCCCGGTTCCGTCCGGTGATCATGAGGTTAGCCGTGCGGAATAGCCGGATTGTCCGGGCTAACCTCATGATCAACACCAAGATGGGCAGGGCCGGGCGGGGAAGGGCAGGATCGGGCGGGGAGTCAGCCCGTGGTCTGGTCGTTGCGGATCATCAGGGCGCTGCGCAGGCCGGTGATGTCCAGGACGCGGAGCAGGAAGTCGCCGACGTTGGTCAGGATCAGCAGGCTCTGCGCGTGGCTGGCCTTGCGGCTGAGTACGACGAGGGTGCCCAGGCCCTGTGAGTCGCAGAAGGTGACCCCGCCGAGGTCGAGCACGATGCGCGGCGGCGGGTCGGCGAGGACCTCGTTGACGACGGTCGACAGCTGGGCGGCCGTGAGCATGTCGATCTCACCGGCCAGGCGAAGCACAGCTTCGTCGCCCGTCCGGTGTAGCGTGATGGACAGTTCGGCACGATCCACCGGGTCAGCCTAGCGCGATCCGGGCCACCCGGCCTGTCGAGCGGTGGCGACCGAGCCGGCCGGGCGCGGCGACCGCGCTCCCTGGGCGGTCGGAAACGGGGACGCCCGGGCCGCGGACGTGACGCCGCCGGGGCGGCGGTGAGGGCCGACCCGGGTGAGCCTGGTAACCCCGGTACGGGGTGCCTGCCGATTCGCCGCCCGACGCTGACACAATGGCGGCATCGTGACCGATATGTTTCCCGCCGGATCCGGCCGCTACCCGGCCGAAGCACCGGCCTCCGAGGCCCTGTTCGACCGCGCCAAGGCCATCGTGCCCGGCGGGGTGAACTCTCCCGTGCGCGCGTTCCGTGCCGTCGGCGGCACGCCGCGCTTCATGGTCCGGGGGGAGGGGCCCTGGCTCTACGACGCCGACGACCGGCGCTACGTCGACCTGGTCTCCTCCTGGGGCCCGCTGATCCTCGGTCACGCGCACCCGGAGGTCGTGGATGCGATCCGGTCGGCCGCGACCCGGGGCACCAGCTTCGGCACCCCCACCCCGGGTGAGGTCGAGCTGGCCGCCGAGATCGTCGACCGCACGCCGGTCGAGCAGGTCCGGCTGGTCAACTCCGGCACCGAGGCCACCATGTCGGCGATCCGGCTGGCGCGCGGCTTCACCGGCCGCCCCCGGATCATCAAGTTCTCCGGTTGCTACCACGGGCACTCCGACGGCCTGCTGGCCGCCGCCGGCTCGGGGGTGGCCACCCTCGGCCTGCCCGATTCGCCGGGGGTGACCGGGGCGGCGGCGGGCGACACGATCGTGCTGCCGTACAACGACGTCGCCGCCGTGGAGCAGGCGTTCGCCGCCGAGGGTCAGCACATCGCCGCGATCATCACCGAGGCCGCCGCCGGCAACATGGGCGTGGTCGCCCCGCGCGACGGCTTCAACTCCCAGCTCGCCCGGATCGCGCACGCGCACGGGGCGCTGCTCATCGTCGACGAGGTGATGACCGGGTTCCGGGTCTCCCGCGCCGGCTGGCACGGCCTCGACCCCTCCGACGCCGACCTGTGGACGTACGGCAAGGTCATGGGTGGTGGGCTGCCGGCCGCGGCGTTCGGCGGGCGTGCGGAGATCATGGAGCGACTGGCCCCCGCCGGCCCGGTCTACCAGGCCGGCACCCTCTCCGGTAACCCGCTGGCCTGCGCCGCCGGCCTGGCCACCCTGCGGCTGGCCGACGACGCGCTCTACCGCAGGCTCGACGACACGGCCGCCGTCGTGGGCAGGCTCGCCACGGACGCGCTGGCCGCCGCCGGGGTCCCGCACCGGCTGTCGTACGCGGGAAACATGTTCTCGGTCTTCTTCACCGACGCCGACGTGGTCGACTACGACAGCGCCCGCACCCAGCAGGTGCCGGCGTTCAAGGCGTTCTTCCACGCGATGCTCGCGAGCGGCGTCTACCTGCCGCCGAGCGCGTTCGAGGCGTGGTTCGTGTCTGCGGCGCTGGACGACGCCGCTCTGGAGCAGATCGCCGCCGCCCTGCCGGTGGCGGCCAACGCTGCGGCAGCGGCAGGTCACGGGGGGTAGCTTACGGTGAGCAAGACGGTGGTCCACGTGCTGCGGCACGGCGAGGTACACAACCCGGACGGCATCCTCTACGGCCGGCTGCCGGGCTTCCGGCTCTCCGAGCTCGGCGTGCAGATGGCCAAGGCCGCCGCGCAGGGGCTGGCCGAGCGGGAGGTCGTGCACGTGGTGGCCAGCCCGCTGGAGCGCGCCCAGCAGACGGCCGAGCCGATCGCCGGGCAGTTCGGGCTGCCGGTCGGCGTGGACGAGCGGCTCATCGAGAGCGCCAACTGGTTCGAGGGCAAGAAGGTCTCGCCCGGCGACGGCTCGTTCCGCGACCCGCGTAACTGGTGGGTGCTGCGGGACCCGGTCACCCCGTCCTGGGGCGAGGCCTACCGGGCCATCGCGGAGCGGATGTTCGCCGCCCTGCACGCCGCCCGGGTGGCGGCCGAGGGGCGCGAGGCCGTGCTGGTCTCCCACCAGCTGCCGATCTGGACGCTGCGCCGCCACGTCGAGCGCAAGCGGCTCTGGCACGACCCGCGCAAGCGCCAGTGCGGGCTGGCCAGCCTCACCTCCTTCCACTTCGACGGCGCCAAGGTGGTCGGCATCGGCTACTCCGAGCCGGCCGCGCACCTGATCGCGATGTCGCCGACAGCCAGGACGGCCAAGGGGGCCTGATGAACGCCCGGAGGTTGACCGCGGGTCTGCTCGCCGCCGTCGTGACGGTGGCGCTGGCGGGCTGCTCGTCGCGCGACGGCGAGGAGGCGTGCGACAACTCCGGCGGCATCATCGAGTGCGCTCCCGACCAGCGCTCGGCCGCCCCGAAGCTCGCCGGTGAGCTGCTCACCGGCGGCAGCCACGACGTGGCGAGGGACCGCGGCCAGGTCGTGGTGGTCAACTTCTGGGGCTCGTGGTGCGCGCCGTGCCGGGCGGAGGCGGACGACCTGGAGAACACGTACCAGGCCACGAAGGCCTCCGGGGTGACCTTCCTGGGCATCAACATCCAGGACCAGCGGGACAAGGCGCTCGCCTTCGAGGAGAGCTTCAAGGTCACCTACCCGAGTCTCTTCGACCCGCCGAGCCGGCTGGCGCTGGCCCTGGACATCCCGCCGAACACCATCCCGGCCACCGTCGTGCTGGACCGGGACGGCCGGATCGCCGTGGTGATCCGCGCGGCGGTGAAGCAGGAGGGCCTCCAGCCCATCGTCGAGCGGATCGCGGCCGAGAAGCCCGCGCCCAACGGTTCCCGCTGATGGGCGAGACGTTCTCCGAACTCGCCCAGTCGGGTCCGCTGCTGCTCGCCATCGGCGCGGCGGCGCTCGCGGGGCTGGTCAGCTTCCTCTCCCCGTGCGTGCTCCCGCTGGTGCCGGGCTACCTGTCGTACGTCACCGGCCTCGCCGGCGCCGACCTCGAAACCCGCCGCCCGCAGGTCAGGAAGGGCCCCCCGTCAACGGATTCGGTAGAGGAAGGGGCCCTTGCACACACCGAGGGCGGTGCGGGCGGGGTGGCGGTGCGGGAGCGCGCCGAACCGACGACGGCCGCGGTCAAGGGCCGGGTGCTCGCCGGCACGCTGCTCTTCATCGCCGGCTTCACCGTCGTCTTCACCGCCACCGCGATCCTCTTCGCCAGCGTCGGTCGGGTCTTCTTCGAGTACGAGCGGACGCTGGAGATCGTCATCGGCGCGCTGATCGTCGTGCTCGGGCTGAGCTACGTGGGGCTGGTCCCGGGGTTGCAGCGGGAGTTCCGGATCCAGCGGCTGCCCGCCGCCGGGCTGCTCGGCGCGCCGGTCTTCGGCGCGGTCTTCGCGCTCAGCTGGGTGCCCTGCGTCGGCCCGACCCTCGGCGCGGTGATCGGCATGGCCGCCGTCGGCGGGCAGACCGACCGGGCCGCGGTGCTCGCCGTGGCGTACTGCCTCGGGTTGGGGATTCCGTTCGTCGTCTTCGGGCTGGGCTTCGAGCGGCTGCTCGGGGTGTTCCGGGCGGTCCGGCGCAACAGCCGCTGGGTCACCCGGCTGGGCGGGGCGCTGCTGATCCTGATCGGCCTCGCGCTGGTCACCGGCGGCTGGACGAACTTCGTGATCTGGTTGCAGACCACCGTCGGGGTGGGCGAGGTGAGCATCTGATGACCGTCGTCGACGAGCGGCCCGCACCGCCGGCCGAGGCCCCCCGGCGCCGGCCCAACCGCCTGCTGGCCCTGCTGCGCAACTCGTGGCGGCAGCTCACCAGCATGCGTACGGCCCTGGTGCTGCTCTTCCTGCTCGCGGTGGCCGCCATTCCCGGCTCGGTGCTGCCGCAGCGCGGGGTCAACCCGGAGGACGTGCGGGACTACTTCACCGCGCACCCCGACCTGGCCCCGGTGCTGGACCGGATCGGGGCCTTCGAGGCGTTCGGCTCGGTCTGGTTCTCCGCGATCTACCTGCTGCTCTTCACCTCGCTGATCGGCTGCATCACGCCCCGGCTGCGCGACCACGTGCGGGCGCTGCGGTCGAAGCCGCCGGCCGCGCCGAGGCGGCTGGACCGGCTGCCGCAGCACACGGTGCTGTCCGCGCCCGAGGGGGGCGCGGCGGCGATCGCGGAGGTGCTGCGCCGGCGGCGCTGGCGGGTGGTGGTCCGTGGCGACGAGGTCTCCGCCGAGAAGGGCTACCTCAAGGAGACCGGCAACCTGCTCTTCCACAGCTCGTTGGTGCTCGTGCTGGTCGGCGTCGCGCTCGGCTCCTGGTACGGCTGGAGCGGCAACAAGCTGCTGGTGGCCGGCAAGGACAACGCGTTCTGCAACACCCGCCAGCAGTACGCCGAGAGCAAGCTCGGCCCCCGCGTCAGCAGCGCCGACCTGCCGGGCTTCTGCATCCAGCTCGACGACTTCGACGCCCGGTTCCTGGAGTCCGGCCAGCCGGAGTTCTTCGACGCCAAGGTGACCGTGGACGAGGCCGACGGCGAGCGGCGGCAGGCCAACTTCTCGGTCAACTCCCCGCTGCGCCTCGACGGCGCGAACGTCTACCTGCTCGGTCACGGCTACGCCCCGGTGATCCGCTACACCGACCGGTTCGGCAAGAGCCAGACCAGCAACTTCCCGTTCCTGACGACCGGCGACGTCGGGTTGACCAGCGAGGGGCTGGCGGCGTTCCCGGACATCAACGTGGATCCGGCCACGGGTGAGCGGGATGCGAACACGCAGATGGCCTTCTCCGGTCTCTACCTGCCGACGGCGCCGGCCGCCGCGCCGTTCGCCCGCTCCGAGTACCCGACGGAGCGGAATCCGGCGCTGAACCTCGTCGCCTACCGGGGCAACCTGGGCATGGACGCCGGCATCCCCGGCTCGGTCTACGAGCTGGACCAGCGGCAGGTGGAGGCCGGCAAGGTCAAGGAGGTCGGCACCAAGCTGCTCCGCAAGGGTGAGAGCTGGGAGCTGGACGACGGGACCACGCTCGAGTTCCTGGGCACCGTGCCGTACATCACGCTGTCTGTCCGGTACGACCCCGGCTCGACGCTGCTGCTGGTCAGCTCCGCCGTCCTGCTGGTCGGGCTGATGGGCTCGCTGTTCGGGCGGCGTCGCCGGGTCTTCTTCCGGGTGCTGCCGGCCGGTGCCGCCGACCCCACGAGTGGATCTCCGACGGGCGGTAGTAGTTTGGTCGAGGCCGGTGGCCTGCCGCGCACCGACCATCCCGGGTTCGCCGACGAGTTCGCGCAGCTCGTGGCCGCCGTCGGCGGCGACGGGCGGTCGGACGAGGAGGCCGGTGTCGACCGCGACGGCGGCGACCGGGCCGGAGCGCGAGAAGGAGCCGAGTGATGTCCGCACTCTCCGACCAGCTGGTGTCGTTCGCGATCCTGGCGTACCTGATCGCGATGATCAGCCACGCCGTCGAGTACGCGCTGGGCAACTCCCGCGCCCGGGTGGCCGCGGCACCCGCCCGCGAGCTGGTCGGCGCCGGCGTCGGCGCGGCCGGGGGCAGCACCCCCGACGCGCCCGTCGACACCGGCGCGGCGGCGGCCGAGCGTACGGCCCGACGCGCCCGGTTGGGCGGCCTGGTCGCCGTCGCGGCCACCGCGCTCGGGGCGCTGCTGCACCTGGGGGCGCTGGTCACGCGCGGTCTCGCCGCGGACCGGATGCCCTGGGGCAACATGTACGAGTTCGTGCTCACGGGCACCTGGATCGGGGTCGCCGCCTGGCTGGTGGTGCTCTGGAAGCGGCCGCAGCTGCGCCGCCTCGGGCTGTTCATGTCGCTGGTGATGGTGCTGCTGGTGGCGACCGCCGAGCTGGTGCTCTACACCCCGATCGTGCCGCTGGTGCCGGCGCTCAACTCGTACTGGTTCGTCATCCACGTCTCGACGATCGTCTTCGCCTCCGGCATCTTCCTGCTGGGCGCGGTGCCGGCGGTGGCGTTCCTGATGCGCTCCGGCTACGAGCAGGGTCGGCGCAGCTTCCCGTACACCCTGGCGAAGCGGCTGCCGGCGGCGGCGGCGCTGGAGCGGCTGACCTTCGTGCTGCACGCCTTCGCGTTCCCGGTCTTCACCTTCGCGGTGATCGCCGGGGCGATCTGGGCCGAGGCGGCCTGGGGGCGGCCGTGGGGCTGGGACCCGAAGGAGACCTGGTCGTTCATCTCCTGGGTGATCTACGCCGGCTACCTGCACGCCCGGGCCACCCCGAGCGTGAAGCGGAACGTCGCGACCTGGCTCGCCGTCGTCGGCTTCCTCACCATGCTGATGAACCTGTTCGGCGTGAACATCTTCTTCGAGGGCCTGCACTCCTACGGCGGGCTGGACTGAACCAGCCCCTGCAAGACGTATAACCGCACTTATTATAAGTGTAGTTATACTTCCTGCTGTGCACCTGACGAAGCCGCCCGGGATCTTCGATCGCGACGTCGAGTGGGCTGAGCTGACCCGCTTCGCCACCGACGGCCGTCCGGGCGCGACCCTGGGCGTCGTGAGCGGCCGTCGGCGTCAGGGCAAGACCCTGCTGCTGTACGAGCTGGCCCGCGCCACGGGCGGCTTCTACTTCGGGGCGACCGAGGCGACGCAGGCGGACTCGTTGCGGCGTCTGGGCGAGGCGCTCGGTCGGCACGCGGGCGCTCCCGGGCCGGTGCACCTCGCGGACTGGGCGAGCGCGGTCGACGCACTGCTGGCCCTCGGCCGGGACCGGCCCGTGACGGTGGTGGTCGACGAGTTCCCCTACCTGGCTCGGGCGAGCCGGGACCTGCCGTCGGTGATCCAGCACGCGCTCACCCCCGGCCGTGCCGAGCGCACCGCCTCCCGTACCCGTCTCCTGCTGTGTGGTTCGGCGCTCTCGTTCATGGGTGGGCTGCTGGCCGGCTCCGCGCCGCTACGCGGACGAGCCGGGCTGGAGTTGCCCGTCGCGCCCCTGGACTACCGGTCGGCCGCGGCGTTCTGGGGATTCGACGATCCGTTGCTCGCCGCCCAGGTGTTCGCCATCGTCGGAGGCACGCCGGCCTACCGACGCGAGTACGTGCAGGACGACACGCCCGACGGGCGGGACGACTTCGACGACTGGGTCGTGCGGGCGGTCCTCAATCCCGCCCGCCCGCTGTTCCGCGAGGCGCGCTACCTGCTCGCCGAGGATCCGGACCTCCGGGACACCGCGCTCTACCACTCGGTGCTGTCGGCGGTCGCCGAAGGCAACGGCACCCGTGGCGGCATCGCGGGTTTCATCGGTCGGAAGAGCACCGATCTGCATCACCCCCTCACCGTGCTCGAGGACGCCGGTCTCCTGGTGCGCGAGCTGGACCCGCTGCGCAGCGGCCGCAGCCGCTATCGCATCGCCGAACCGCTGATCACCTTCTACCAGGCCGTCATGCGTCCGGCCTGGACCGCGTTGGAGCAGCGACGCGGCGCGGACGTCTGGCGGCGCTCCCAGCCCCGGTACGCCAGCGCGGTGCTCGGACCGGCGTTCGAGGAGATTGTCCGGCAATGGGCGTTGCGGTTCGCCGACCAGGAGACGTTGGGCGGCCCGGTGGCCGAGGTGAGCGCGGCGGTCCTCACCGATCCGGCCAGCCGGAGCAGCCACGAACTCGACCTCGTCGCCCTCGGCGAGCCGCCGCTCGGGGACGGTCCGCGTCCCCTGCTCGCCATCGGCGAAGTCAAGTGGGGCCGGCTGCTGGGCCGGCCCCACCTGGATCGACTACAGCGGGCGCGCGAGCTGCTCATCGCCCGCCCCGGGCTCGACGCGCGCCACGCGCGGCTGCTGCTGGCCAGCGCCGAGGGGTTCACCGCCGAACTGCGGCAGCTCGCCGTCCACCGACCCGATGTGGTGCTGGTCGATCCTGACCGGCTCTACTCCGGCGCGTAGGCGCGAGACCGAGCAGCCGCGACCGGGCGGTCAGGCCGCGTCGTCCAACTGCCGCCGGACGAGCCGTTCGGTGGCGGTGGCCCCCGTGGGCTGCAACCCTGCGCCGGCGTTCTGCGCCTGGACGTCGATGGTCACCGCGATCCGGTCCGTGCCCGCGATGATCATTTCGAAGATCTTGGCGAACCGTACCTCCATCTCCTTGCCGTCGTCGCCGGTCATCACCAGTCGGCTGCCGTGCGTCGCCTCGTGCAACTGCCGCATCCGCAGGCCGGTGATGTCCTTGTAGCGGAAGTCGAAGGCGTCGGCGTTCGACACGATGCACTTGACGAAGTCCCACTCGCAGGAGAAGACCGAGATGCGGGTCTGTCCGAGCAGCAGGATGACGAACTTGTACCGCGAGAACCGACGGATACCGTCCTTTCCCACCGCCTGTTCGGTGGGCGAGGCGGGACCGATGACGAGTTGCGGCTCGCAGATCAGATCGTCCAGTTCGCGGTCGAGGTGCCGCAGGGCGTGATCGAGAACTCCGAACTTGTCGAAGTGCAGCCACACGTCCATCTGCTCGTCGCTCGGCTTCGGCTCGGCCGCCGCCAGGTCACGCTCGTACGCCGACGTGAGCGCGTTGTACTGGCCGAATCCCTTGACCAGCAGGACGAGGCCGCCCACACCCACGAGCACCGCGAGGCAGAGGTAACCCGACTCCGACAACGACGCGATCACGAGGATCAGCGCGAGAACCAACCCGATGCCGCCGGCGACCATCATGGCCTGCGCGCCACCGGTCGCGGGCGGCACGGGCGTACGGACGAAGTACTTGCGTACGTTCGGCTTGCGTTCCTCGATGCCGGCCTGCGCCACGGCGACGGTGGCCTGCCACAGCCGGTTCTCGCGGTTGCCGAGGAAGGGGGCGATCTCGGCCGCGTGCACCGGGTCGATGTCGCCGGCTCCGGCCTCGATGTCGGCGACGGACGGGCCGGGGTCGTGGCGGTCGGCGTAGTGGTCGCGCTTGACGGCCGCCCAGAGGGCGCGGACGTGCGCCGCGGCGGGGTCGATCTGGAGCGCCCTGCCCAGGTGCTCCTCCACCCGGACCATCACCTGCTGCGCCTCGCGACCCATCCGGCTGGGCCGTCTGCCGCCGAGGAGCGCGAGAGCCAGGTAGTAGTGCGGATCGGAGCCCTTCGCCCCCTTGGCGATCGCCTCGGTGAAGTACTCGGCCGCCCGCTTGTACAGCCGCTCGGCGACGGCCCGCCGCCCGTAGGCCATGAGCTGCTGCGGCCCGTCGGACTTGTTGATGTGCACGTTGTCGGCGTTGATCTGGGCGCCGAAGACGCGCTGGCCGTGCTGGTCGAAGGTGGTCATCAGGAAGCCCCGCCCAACGAGTTCCAGATGGTCGCCATCGCCCCGCCGATCACCGCCAGCGGCGCCGCCGCCTGCAACACCTCGATGGCCCGCCGCAGCCGTCGCGAGGCCTCGCGTTTGTCGTCGCGGGTCAGGCTCTGGCGGGCGCCGTGCAGTTCGTCGACGACGGTGCGGCCGGCCTGCGGGTCGAGGGCGCCGCTGGCCGTGGCCTGCTCCACCGCCCTCAGGACGGCCTCCAGCCGACGGCGGAGCTCCGTCTGGCCGGCGTTGTCGGGCAGACGTTCGAAGGTGCTGTTCCGCAGATCGATGGTTTCGGCGTTGAACTGCTGATCCACGCGCTGGTTCTGCTGATTGAAGGTGGCCATCGCCAACCGTCACCCCCATCTTGCGCCGATGGAAAATGTTTCGGATGGTGGTGACGGAACCATTGGAATTGTCTGCGGGCAATGTCGGAAGATTTACGTCCCCGGGCGGATCCGGCGGGGCCCGACTGAACGGCGGGCAATTCCGCATGGACGGTGCTGGCCGCGTTCGCACGCGGTGTGTTAGCGGGTGACCGAAAGGCCTATGACCGGCTCGGGCGTCCCGGGAAAGGCACCTGTCGGCGGGTGGGCCGGGCCGGTCCGCGGGGCGCGCGGCGCGCACCGTTCGGGCTTCGACCGTTCGGCCGACGGTGACCGGGGGTCTTGACGGCGGGCGGCCGTGCTGCTGCCGGCCTCACCCGACGCCTGCCCGCTCCCGCCTACGGGCGGGTGCCACCCGGGAACCGGGCCGGTGGAGCCCCGCCCAGGGCCGCGAACGCCGCGCGGGGTCAGCCGCCGAACCAGCCGGGCACGTCGAGGCGGAACGGGTTGGCCGGGGTGACCGCGCGCAGGTCGTCCTCCAGGGCGGCGACGCGGTCGGGGCCGAGGGTGGCGGCCCACCGCTGCCGGAGCTGGTCGAAGACGGCCGCCGAGCGGCGCAGGCCGTCCAGGCCGTGCGGGGTCACCCGGACCAGCTTGCGCCGGGCGTCGCGCGGGTCGTCGGCACGCTCCAGGTAGCCGAGGGCGACGAGCCGGTCCACGGTCTTGCCGGCCGCCTGCTTGGAGACGCCGAGCCGCTGGCCCAGCTCGGTGGCGGTGGTGCCCTCGGCGCCGACGGCCTGGAGGACGAAGCCGTGCAGCGGCCGCAGCTCCGGGTGCCCCTGCCGGGCCAGCTCCGCGTGCAGGTCGTCGATGAGCGTACGGAAGCCGGCCAGCAGCAGCAGAGGCAGCAGGAAGCCGGGCCGGTCGGGGTCAGCCGTTGCCACGTTCGACAACCTCGTTTACCATTTCGACAACCACGTTGACGATCCTACGTCACGCGCGGCGCGTCGCCGATCGGGCCGCGCCGGCCGTCCCCGACCCCCCTGAGAGCAGGCTTGCCGTGCCCACGTTCACCGCGCACACCGCCGACACCGCACCCGCCGCCGCCCGGCCGACCATGGAGGGCGTACGCCGCAGGCTCGGGCACCTGCCCGCCGCCGTCGGCCTGATGGCCGAGTCCCCGGAACTGCTCACCGGGTTCCTCACCGTCAACGGCATCTTCGAGAAGTGCGCCCTCGACCCGGTCGAGCGGGAGGTCGTCGTCATGACGGTCGCCACCCGCAACGAGTGCCACCTCTGCGTCGCCATGCACACCGCCGCCCTCGCCCGGCACGGCGCGACGCCCGAGCTGGTCGACGCGCTGCGCGCCGGCACGCCGCTGCCCGACGACCGGCTGGAGGCGCTGCGGCGCTTCACCCTCGCCGTGCTCGACCACCGGGGCGCGGTTCCCGAGGACGGGACCACCGCCTTCCTGACGGCCGGCTACCAGCCCCGGCACGCGCTGGACGTGGTGCTCGGCGTCGGCACGTACACCATCTCCACCCTGGCCAACCGGCTCACCGGCGCCCCGCTCGACGCGCCCCTGGCCGCGTACGCCTGGGAGCCGGCCGCCCGCTGACGCACCCGGGCAGCCGAGGGCGGGTGGGCCGGCCACGGTATGCCCGAGGCCGGCCCACCTCCGTCGAGGGGCGCCGTTCTCCGGTCAGCCGAGCGTGACCGGGGCGGCGTTGTCGGCCGGATCGTCGTCCGGACGCGGGTGGTCGTAGTACGACCTGACCTCGCCGGGGGCGCCCGCGGGCCCGTCGATCCGCAGGTCGAACGGGACCGTGAAGCTCTGCCCGGCGGGGAACACGGCCCCCAGCCAGCAGACCCAGGACGTCGGAGCGCCACCCTCGTCGTCGCCGGTCGGCGAGCAGCCGGGCGGGGTGGCCAGCACGGTCACGCCGGCCGGTGGGGTGAAGAGGAACCCGCCGGCGTTGCCGCCGGAGACGGTGCCGTCCGGCACACCCGGACCGTCGTTGCGGATCCCCACGCTCACCCGCACGGTGGCACCGACGGCGCCGGTGACGGTGGCGCCCACGGCGACGACGTCGAAGGCGCCGTGGATGTCGCGCAGGTAGGTCCCGCCGCCGGGGCCGGTGGCGGTGACCGGATCGAGCGTCCCGCCGACCGGTCGCAGCCGGAGCGCCCGGTCGGCCTCCCGGCGGGTCAGCCGCACGTTGCCGGGCAGCGGCCCCGCGGTGGCCAGCGGCTCCACGAACTGGCTGATGCGCTTGTCGCCGAGGGCGGCCGGACCGATCGTGGTGGCGAGGCCGTTGCGCAGTTCGTGCCGGATCCCGGGCGCGAACGTGCCCCGCACGGTGCAGACCACCACCGTGGCGAGGACGGGATCGGTGCCGTACCGGCAGTTCCGGTAGCTGGCCGGGTGCAGGCCGACCGGAAAGCGGAAGGTCACCCGGAGATCCTCGGCCGGCTGGTCACCGGCGTTGACCACGGCCACGGGCACGGCGTGGACGTCGCCGACCTCGGCGCCCGAGACGTACTCGTCGACCAGGTCGAGGACGTCGGCACCGGAGCGCACGCTGACGGTCGCCTGCTGGGTGTACGGCTCCAGCCCGTCGGCCCGCACCGTGTAGTCCAGCGTGCCGGTCGCGCCGTCGACGGCGCCCGGGACGGCGCGGAACACCACCGGCACCGTGCCGTTGACGGTGCCGTACTCGTCCGGGATCGCCTCCGGCGGCATCGGGCAGGTCACCGAGGTGCCCTCGGTGACACACCAGCTGGGGAAGCTGGCCGTGGCGACGCCGGCGAGACCGGTCAGGTCGACGGTGACCCGGGGGTTGGTGGCGCCGCTGCTGCTCAGGTCCAGCGGTGCCGACCGGCCGGGCGCACCGGCCGCGCCGACGGTGAGGTCGTTGAGCCAGCCGCTGACCCAACCGGGGTCGGTCCGGGCGGCGGCCGGGCCGGCCGCCGTGCCGGTTGCCGCCGCGACCACGGCCAGCACCGTCAGGGCGCGCAGCACGCTGCCGCGCGGGAAGCGCACAGTTGTCATCGATCTCCTTCGTGGGGTGGGCCGGTCCGCGGAGCCGCGGCGGGGCTTCACCGCCGGCCCGGTCGGCGGACCTGATCCTAGTGAGCGCCGGCCGCCCGATCCGGCCCGCCGGAGCGACGATGTTCGATGGCGCGGACCCCGCCGGCGGGAGCGGCCCGGCCGTGCCCGCGCCGCCGTACCGGTGGATCGCCGGTGTCACACCACCCGGCGTGGTCGCCGCCCAGGTCCGTGCGGGAGACTGGCAGGCATGGCGGCTCGTGGCTTCCCGTACACCGATCTCAAGGACTTCCTCGCGGCGCTGGAGCGCGCGGGCGAGCTGCGGCGGGTGAGCGCGCCGGTCGATCCCACCCTGGAGATCAGCGAGATCGTCACCCGGACGGTCCGCGCGGGCGGCCCGGCGCTGCTCTTCGAGCGGCCCACCCGGGGCGAGATGCCGGTGGTGATCAACCTCTTCGGCACCGAGAAGCGGATGGCGATGGCGCTCGGCGTCGAGTCGCTGGACGAGATCGGCGAGCGGATCGGCAACATGCTCAAGCCGGAGCTGCCGGTGGGCCTCTCCGGGATGATGGACGGCCTGGGCAAGGTCAGGCAGCTCACGTCGATGCCGCCGAAGAAGGTCAAAACCGCCCCCTGCCAGCAGGTGGTCTACCGGGGCGACGACGTCGACCTGAACCGGCTGCCGGGGTTGCAGGTCTGGCCGGGTGACGGCGGGATCTTCCACAACTTCGGGCTGACCCACACGAAGCACCCGGAGACCGGCAAGCGCAACCTGGGGCTGTACCGGTTGCAGCAGCACTCGCGGAACAGCATCGGCATGCACTGGCAGATCCACAAGAACTCCACGGCGCACCACGCGGTCGCCGAGCGGCTCGGCCAGCGCCTGCCGGTGGCGATCGCCATCGGCACCGACCCGGCGGTGGCGTACTCGGCCAGCGCGCCGCTCCCCGCCGACATCGACGAATACCTGTTCGCCGGGTACCTGCGCGGCGAGCGCGTCGAGATGGTGGACTGCCTGACCGTCCCGTTGCAGGTGCCGGCGCACGCGCAGATCGTCCTGGAGGGCTACATCGAGCCGGGCGAGCGGCTCCCGGAGGGCCCGTTCGGCGACCACACCGGCTTCTACACCCCGGTGGAGCCCTTCCCCGTCATGCACATCGAGTGCATGACCACGCAGCGCGACCCGGTCTACCACACGATCGTCACGTCCCAGCCGCCCCAGGAGGACCACGGCCTCGGCAAGGCCACCGAGCGGATCTTCGCGCCGCTGCTGCGCTTCCTGATCCCGGACATCGTCGACTACGACCTGCCCGCCGCCGGGGTGTTCCACAACTGCGCGATCGTGTCGATCCGCAAGCGCTACCCGAAGCACGCCCAGAAGGTCATGAACGCGATCTGGGGCGCGCACATGATGTCGCTGACCAAGCTGATCGTGATCGTCGACGAGGACTGCGACGTGCACGACTACAACGAGGTCGCCTTCCGCGCCTTCGGCAACGTCGACTACGCCCGGGACCTGCTGCTCACCGAGGGCCCGGTGGACCACCTGGACCACGCGTCGTACCAGCAGTTCTGGGGCGGCAAGGCGGGCGTCGACGCGACCCGCAAGCTGCCCGAGGAGGGCTACACCCGGGGCTGGCCGGAGGAGATGCGGATGGCCCCCGAGGTCGTCTCCCTGGTCGACAAGCGCTGGAAGGAGTACGGCATCTGATGGCCACCGCCGTCGAACCGGTGCAGCGACCGGGCCGGGTGAAGTCCTTCCTCAAGCTGGTGGCGATCGAGCACTCCGTGTTCGCGTTGCCGTTCGCGTACCTGTCGGCGCTCACCGCGATGCAGGTCGACGGCGGGCGGGTCCGGTGGCTGGACCTGCTGCTGATCACCGTGGCGATGGTCGGCGCGCGGACGTTCGCAATGGCCGCCAACCGGATCCTGGACCGGCGGATCGACGCGCGGAACCCCCGTACCGCCGGCCGGGAGCTGGTCACCGGGGCGGTCAGCGTGCGGACGGCCTGGACCGGCGCGGCGGTCGCGCTCGTGGTCTTCCTCGCCGCCGCCGCCCTGCTCAACCCGCTCTGCCTGGTGCTCGCGCCGCTCGCCGTGGTGCCGCTGGTCGTCTATCCGTACGGCAAGCGGTTCACCAACTGGCCGCACGCCATCCTGGCGATCGCCCAGGCCGTCGGGCCCGTCGGCGCCTGGCTGGGCGTCACCGGCACCCTCGACGGCTCCTGGCCGGCGTGGCTGCTCGGCGTGGCCGTCGGCCTGTGGATCGGCGGGTTCGACCTGATCTACGCCTGCCAGGACGCCGAGGTGGACCGGGAGATCGGCGTGCACAGCGTGCCGGCCCGCTACGGGCTGCGGTTCGCGCTGCACGCCTCCACGGTCGCGCACGTGGTGACGTTCGCGCTGTTCGTCTGGTTCGGGGCGCTGGTCGGCTTCGGCTGGCTCTGGTGGGTGGGCCTGGCGTTGACCGCCGTCGCCTTCGGCTACCAGCACCTGGTGGTCAGCCCGACCGACCTGAGCAAGGTAAACCGGGCCTTCTTCACCGCCAACGGCTTCGTCGGCATCGCACTGTTCGTCTTCGCCCTGCTCGACCTGGTCGTCCGCCTCGGCCTGCGCGCCTGACCCTGGGCCGTTGCTCGCCCTGCGGGTGCCGGCTGTCGGCGGCTGCGGCCGGGCCAGCCCGTCAGGAAGGGCCCCTTCCGCTACCGGAGGCGTTGACAAGGTGCCCTTCCTCACCGCCGTAGCGGGTGCTCTCCAGGGTCCAGTCGACGGTGGCGCGGACGGCGTTCGCCACCCCGTCGAGGTGGTCGGCGACCGTCCGGTCCAACGCCGGGCCGAACGACGGCACCCCGGCGCGCAGCTCGACGAAGCGCCGCATCGCCGCCCGCCAGCGCTCGGCCGTCAGGCCGACCGCGGTCTCCACCGGCACCCGCTGCTCGGCCGCCGTCGCGAGCACCAGGTTGTGCCCGCCGGAGGTGGCCTCGTCGCGCTCCAGCGAGGCGAGGTCGTTGTACCAGGAGAGCAGGTCGTTGCCGGTGCCGGCGATCTCCCGCAGCAGCGGGTGGTGGTGGACCGGGTCGGGCAGCGGGCGGCCGGTGACGAACTCCACCAGTGGATACGACACGTACGCGGCGGAGGTGGCGCGCCGCAGCGCGACGTACTCGGCGACGCCGGGGCGGCGGCCGGCCGCCTTGTTCGCCGCCTCCCGCCACGTGCCGTCGAGATGGTCGGCGACGGCCCCGGCGAAGCGCAGCCGCCAGCGGGCCGGCATCCGCCGGCGCGGCTCCCGCCACGCGTGCACCAGCAGCCGCCTCAGCGGCCCGGTCAGGCCGGCGTGCCGGAGCCGGGGACCGGCGTGCAGCAGGGTGAGCGCGCCGGCACGCAGCGCCCGGATCTGGTCGGCGTCGAGCCGGCCCGGCCGGTCGCACGCGTCGTCGACCAGGAAGAACCAGGTGAACAGGGCCGTCAACGCCCGCAGGTCGGCCTCGGTGGCGCCGGGGTAGAGCCGGCCGGCGTACCGGGCGACGCCGGCGTGCGCCAGCCGTTGCGGCGCCGCGTCGTCAGTCGTCAGGCCGAGGCCCGGCAGCAGGTCGCCGACCAGCCACCCCTGCACCCGGTCGGCGTGCGGCGAGAGCCGGGGCGGGATGGGGCACTCCGACCGTAGCGACCGGAGGATCTCGCCGGTCATCACCGATTCCTCCCGATTGCGATCCCGCTTCGCGTGGGAACCGCCACCGGCAGCATGTCAGGCCGGCGGGATGGCCGCGCTCCCGGCCCGACATCGCGCCCGTCGGCACACAACCGACAACCGAGTGGGACATCACGGACGCTCCGGGCGGGGGTGCCCGGCATCGGGAGGGGGCGACCAGGCAGGCTGGAGGGCATGCGCGAACCATGGGTGGTCGGAGTCTCCGGGGCGTCCGGCACGCCGTACGCGGCGGCCGTCGTGCGGGCACTGCTCGACGCCGGCGAGCCGGTGGACCTGATCGTCTCCCGGGCCGCCCGGCTGACCGTCCTCGACGAGACCGGGCGCCCGTTCCGGGACGCACACTGGGCCGACGACCTCGCCGCGTGGCTGGGCCGCGACCTCGCGGGCGCCGACGTGCGGCACTGGCCCGCCGGCGACCTCGCCGCCGGCCCGAGCAGCGGCTCCTACCGGGTACGCGGGATGGCGGTGGTCCCGGCGAGCACGGCGGCCTGCGCCGGCATCGCGATCGGGCTCTCCAAGGACCTGTTGCAGCGGGCCGCCGAGGTCAACCTCAAGGAGCGCCGGCCGGTGGTGGTGGTGCCCCGGGAGACGCCGGTGACCCGCAGCCACCTGGAGCATCTGATCGCGCTGCACGACGCCGGAGCGGTGGTGCTGCCGGCCAGTCCCGGCTTCTACGGCGCCGGGGCGGCGGCCTCCGCCCCGCAGCTCGTCGACTTCGTGGCCGGCAAGGTGCTGGACGCCCTCGGCGTACCGCACACGCTGTTCCGACGCTGGTCGGGTGAGCTGGGCGTGGCGCGGGAGTGACCCGGACCCGGCTCACCGCGACGCGGACCGAAGCTTCCGTCCGGCCCGCGTGATGATCCGCACCATTCAGTACATGCCGGCGTTGGCCGGGCCCGGCCCGGTCGAGGTGGCCGGCCCCGCGTTACGCGGCTTGCCGACGTCTTCCGCCTCGTCCAACATGCCCTCCCCCTCAAGCAGGGCCCGCACCTCGGATTCCCGAAACCGGCGATGCCCGCCTGGAGTCCGGATGCTGCCTATCCGGCCCGCCGCTGCCCATCGCGTCACAGTCTTCGGGTCAACCCGAAACAGCGCGGCAACTTCACCCGGTGTCAGCAGGCGATCTCCAGTGTCCACAGCCCCCTCCTCGCGTCGACGAAGCCCCCGGCTGAACACACTGCCCCCGGCCGGTGCGAGCCCAGAGCCGTCATGAGGGACGTATGGCAATTACAGCACCAGCGACCTGGCCTGTCCGCCAAACGCGAAAAACGCACTGAGTGGGAAGTTAGGAAATATTACCTGCGTGCGGCTCCCTTGGCTGTCGGTTTGCAAGCGACTACACCCTGTCATGTCCAACGCGCGCCGGATGCCCGACGTTACGCCCGGACCGCTAGGGTCACAGTCCGTGGACGCCATCGACCTGAGCCTCGTGGAGCTGCTACGCGGCAACGCCCGCCTGTCCTACGCCGAGCTGGCCCGGCAGGTCGGCCTCTCCGCGCCCGCCGTGCACGAGCGGGTCGGCAAGCTGGAGTCCAGCGGCGTGATCCGGGCCTACCGGGCGGAGGTGGAGCCCGAGGCGATCGGCTTCGCCGTCACCGCGCTCATCGGGATCGTGGAGGACTCCGGCGGCGACACCGACGACGTGCTGGAGGCCTTCCGGCAGATGCCCGAGATCGAATCCTGCTACTTCATGGCCGGCGTCGAGTCGTTCCTGCTCAAGGCCAGGGTCGGCACCATCGCCGAGCTGGAGCGGCTCATCGTGCGGCTGAACCGGACCCCGGGCGTCGCCTCCACCCGGACCGGCATCGCCCTCTCCACCAAGTGGGAGAACCGGCCACAGGCCCCGGTGCCTCCCGCCACCTGACCCGCCACCCCGCCCAGCCCCGACGGCCGCGTCCGGTCACCCTCGGCCGTCGGCCGTCGGACGGCCGCCGTCCCGCCACCTGCCCGTCGGCCCTCGGACCGCCGCCGTCCCGCCACCTGCCCGTCGGCAGTCGCACAGCCGCGTCCGGCCGGCTCTGGCGCGCGGTCGCCGGGCGGCGATAGCGTGCGCCGATGACGAAGCCAGCCCCCGGGACGGCGGTGGTCACCGGTGCGGCCGGCGGCCTCGGCCGCGCCATCGCCGCCGCGCTGCACGCCGATGGCTGGCCGGTGCTCCTCACCGACCACGACGACCAGGCGGTGGCCCGTGCCGCCGCCCCGCTGGGCGGCTGGTCGCGCCCGCTGGACGTACGCGACTCCGACGCCTGCGCCGCCGTCGCCGCCGAGGCCGCCGGCCGGGGCGGGCTCGGCCTCTGGGTGAACAACGCGGGGATCCTCGTTACCGGCCCCTCGTGGGAGCACGACGCGGCGACCCGCCGCCGGGTGGTCGAGGTCAACGCCCTCGGCGCGATGAACGGCACCCTCGCCGCGCTGGCCGTCATGCGGGAACAGGAGCACGGGCACGTGGTCAACGTCGTGTCGCTGGCCGGCCTGGTGGCCGCGCCCGGCGAGACCGTCTACGCGGCCAGCAAGCACGCCCTCGTCGCGTTCAGCATCGGCACGCTCGCCGACCTGCGGCTGGCCGGGCACCGGGGCGTACACGTGTCGTGCCTGTGCCCGGACGGGATCTGGACGCCGATGCTGCACGACCGGCTCGACGACCCGGGCGCCGCGGCCTCCTTCACCGGGACGCTGCTGACCCCCGAGCGGGTGGCCCGGCGGGCCGCGCGGCTGGCCCGGCGGCCCCGCCCGGTCGTCAGCGTCCCCCGCTGGCGCGGCGCGCAGGTCCGGCTCCTCGACGCGCTGCCCGGCGTCGCCGTGCGCCTCGCCCCGCTGATCCTCGCGGCCGGCCGGGCCGGGCAGCGCCGCCAGCTCCGCCGGATCGGGGCCGGTCCGCGGTGAGCGGGCTTGCTAAGTTTCGAACGTGACTCACATCGACCGGTGCGACGAGGCCAGCCGGCGCTGGGTGACCGAGGCGATCGCCGCCGTGGAGGCGGACGCCAACCGCTCCGCCGACACCCACCTGCTGCCGTTCCCGCTTCCCCGGTCGTGGGGGATCGACCTCTACCTCAAGGACGAGTCGGTGCACCCGACCGGCTCGCTGAAGCACCGGCTGGCCCGTTCGCTCTTCCTCTACGGGCTGTGCAACGGCTGGATCGGCCCGGAGACCACGATCGTGGAGGCGTCCTCCGGCTCGACGGCGGTCTCCGAGGCATACTTCGCGCGGATGCTGGGGCTGCCGTTCATCGCGGTGATGCCCGCCTCCACCTCGCCGGAGAAGATCGCCCAGATCGAGTTCCAGGGTGGCCGCTGCCACCTCGTCGACGACCCGGCCAAGGTGGTCGTGGAGGCCCGCTGGCTGGCGGAGGACTCCGGCGGGCACTTCATGGACCAGTTCACCTACGCCGAGCGCGCCACCGACTGGCGGGGCAACAACAACATCGCCGAGTCGATCTACGCGCAGCTCGCCCTGGAACGGCACCCGGTGCCGGCGTGGGTCGTGGTGGGCGCCGGCACGGGCGGCACCAGCGCCACCATCGGCCGCTACGCCCGCTACCAGCGGCTGCCCACCAAGCTGTGCGTGGTCGACCCGGAGAACTCCGCGTTCTATCCCGCCTGGCAGGCCGCCGACTGGTCGGTGCGCACCGGACGGGGCTCCCGCATCGAGGGGATCGGCCGGCCGACCGTCGAGGCGTCGTTCGTGCCGTCGGTGGTGGACCGGATGGTCCAGGTGCCCGACGCCGCCTCGCTGGCCGCCATGCGCGCCGGGTCGGCCGTGCTCGGCCGCCGGGTGGGCGGCTCGACCGGCACCAACCTGTGGGGCGCCTTCGGGCTGATCGCGGAGCTGCTCGCCGAGGGCCGCACCGGCTCGGTGGTCACCCTGATCTGCGACGCCGGCGACCGCTACGCCGACACCTACTACTCCGACGACTGGCTGGCCGCCCAGGGACTGGACCCGACCCCGCACCTGGCGACCGTCGAGCGCTTCCTCGACACGGGCGCCTGGCCGGCCTGAGCCGCCGCGTTGGCCTGAGTTGCCTGGCCAGCCTGCGCCGCCTGGGTGGCCTGAGCCGGCGGGGTGGGCGAGCCAGCCTGGCCGACCCGGGTCGTCGGGGGAGGCGTCCGCAGCCCGGTCAGCGCGGGTCGACGCGCTCGGCCAGCCCGGGGTAGCGCACCACGTAGCCGTCGCCGTCGAGGTCGATGTCGGCGGTGAAGGTGTCGCTGGTGAAGCGGACCCGGCCGGGGCCGAGCGGGGTGTAGACCTGCTCGGCGGGCACCACCAGCAGGCTGGGCACCAGCACCCAGGCGACGTCGATCCGGTGCGGGGTGTCGGCCGCGGCGCGGGGCAGCCCGAGCCGGCGCACCGGTAGCGCGTTGAACAGCGCCGCCCCGCCGAGATCGACGTCGACCGCCCCGGCCAGCCGGTGCGGGTCGTCGGTGCCGGGCAGCCCGACCGGCGGGTGGCCGGCCGCCCGCAGCGCCGCGTCCAGGTCACCCTGCTCGGCGGTGGTCACCCGCCACCCGTCGGTCACCCGCTCCAGGCGTACGCTTCGCAGCCACCCGGTGCCCTCCGCCTCGACCTCGACGCGGAGGGTGGCCCACTCCGGGTCGGTGGCGAGCTGGTAGCGGCAGGTGTAGGGGATCGGGTCGACGGCCGTGAGCGTGCCCCGCGCCGTCAGCCCACGGCCGTCGTCGAACAGCGCGTGCTCCGCGCCGGCGGTGTCCGTCCGGGTCCAGAAGAGCGACTTCGGCATGGTCGGCATGAGCCGGACGTTACGCGACCCGGCCGACACCGGCAGCGAATGCGCGAACGCCGCCGCGGAGCTGAGCCCCGCGACGGCGTTCGTGGATGACGCTGTCGGTCAGTGCGTACGCGCCGGCGGACGCCCGCCGAAGCCCCGCCGGTCGTCGCGCGGCCGGTCGTCGCGCCCCCGGCCCTCGGGCCGGAAGCCGCCCCGGTCGCCGAAGCGCCGCTCGCCCTGCGGCCGGTCGCCGTAGCCACGGCTGTCGCTGGGCCGGTCGCCGTAGCCCCGGCTGTCGGTCGGGCGGTCGGAGTAGCGCCGCTCGCCTTGGGGCCGGTCGCCGTAGCCACGGCCCTCGCCGCGCCCGTCGCGGTCGCCGTAGCGCCGTTCGCCCTGCGGCCGGTCGCCGTAGCCACGGCTCTCGGTGGGCCGGTCGGAGTAGCGGCGCTCGCCCTGCGGGCGGTCGCCGTAGCCGCGGCCGTCGGTCGGGCGGTCGGAGTAGCGCCGTTCGCCCTGCGGCCGGTCGCCGTAGCCGCGGCCGTCGGTCGGCCGGTCGCCGTAGCGGCGCTCGCCCCGGGTGTCGCGGTCGCCGTAGCGGCGTGGGCCGCCCGGCCGGTCGCCGTGCCGGCGCGGCTCCTCGGCCTCGATGCGCACCGGGACGCCGCTCGGCTCGCGGGCGCCGGTCAGCTCGGCGAGCGCCGGGTCGCCGACCCGCACCCGGGTCTCGGCCGGTGCCACGCCGGCCTTCTCCAGCATGGCGAGCGTGGTCCGCCGCTGCTTCGGCAGCACCAGCGTGGCCACCGCGCCGGACTCGCCGGCCCGGGCGGTACGCCCCGCGCGGTGCAGGTAGTCCTTCGGGTCCTTCGGCGGGTCGACGTGCAGCACCAGCGAGACACCGTCGACGTGGATGCCCCGGGCCGCCACGTCAGTGGCGACCAGCACGTTCACCCGTCCCTCACGGAACTCGGCCAGCGTGCGGGTACGCATCCGCTGGGTCTTGCCGCCGTGCAGCCCGCCCGCCCGTACGCCGACGGCGGCCAGCTGCTCGACCAGCCGGTCGACGCCGAGCTGGGTGCGGGCGAAGACCATCGTCCGACCGTCCCGGGCCGCGATGGACGCGGCGACCGGGAACTTGTCGTGCGGCGGGATCAGCAGCATGTGGTGGTCCATGGTGGACACCGAGGCGGTGGACGGGGCGGTGGAGTGCGTCACCGGATCGGTCATGAACCGCTTGACCAGCGCGTCGACGTCGCCGTCGAGGGTGGCCGAGAAGAGCAGCCGCTGGGTGCCGGCCGGCGTCTTCGCCAGCAGTTCGGTGACCTCGGGCAGGAAGCCCATGTCGGCCATCTGGTCGGCCTCGTCGAGGACCGTGACCTCGATGTCGTCCAGGTGGCAGACGCCCCGGGCGATCAGGTCGCCCAGCCGGCCCGGGGTGGCCACGATGATCTCCACCCCGCGCCGCAGCGCGTCGATCTGCCGGTCGTACGGCACGCCGCCGACGGCGGTCTTCAGGAACACGCCGACGGCCTTGCCGAGCGGCATCAGCGCGTCGTTGACCTGCATCGCGAGTTCCCGGGTCGGCACCAGGACCAGGGCCCGGGGGCGCAACGGCCGGGCCCGGTTGCGGTCGGCGACCAGGGCCAGCAGGGGCAGGCCGAAGGCCAGGGTCTTGCCGGAGCCGGTCTGGCCCCGGCCGAGGACGTCGCGGCCGGCGAGCGCGTCGGGCATGGTGGCGCGCTGGATCTCGAACGGGGTGGTGATGCCCTGCCGGGCGAGCGCCTGGACCAGCGGCTGGGGCAGCCCCAGCGCGGCGAAGTCGGTGGCCTCGGGCGTCACCGGGGCGGCCGGGTCCTGGACGGTGCCGTCCCGCTCGACGGCGGTCTGCGCGTCGGCGGAGTCGAGGGCGGGCAGGAACGTGCTGGGTTCAGCAAAGGTCGTCAAGAAATGCCTTTCGAGCGGGGCGCATCTTCGCGATGGCCTGCCGCAGCTGAACGCCGCCGAATCGCCCGCAAGATCGCCCATGGGCGCGCAGGGCGCGCCGGGTCAGTGATCCTCACCAGTGTACGGCGACAGGACGAACCCGCCACCCGACCACGGACGGGTAGTGGGCGGGCTCACCATCGTCGTCGTACGCGGCTCACTTGCTCAGGACGCCGCCCACCAGCCCACCCACCGTGTCGTTGGCGAGCAGCACGACCAGCACGCTGATCGCCACGAGCAGGCCCAGCGAGGCGGCCAGGACGACCACCACCTTGGTCGTGCTGGAGCGCTGCTCGGTGGGGGTCTCCGTCCAGCCCTGGGCCAGGATGTGCCCGGTCAGCGAGCCGGAGTTCTCCACCGGGTTGTTCGGGAACGCCACGGTGCTGAAGCCGGGGCCCTCGGTGGCGCCTCCGGCACCCGCGCCGTAGATGGTGCCCAGGTCGGGTCCGCCGTCGTAGCGGCCCGCGGGGGCGCCCCCGGCCTGCCCGACGCGCGTGGCCGGGCCGCCGCCGTCGACGCGACCGCTCAGCCGGCGTGCCTCCCGGGGCGCGGTGGCCGGCTCGGCGCCACCGGGCCGGCGGTCACCCGGGTTGGTGGGCGGCGGCCAGCTCGGCAGCGCGGGAGCGGGCACGCCCGGCGGCCCGGACACCGGCGGCGAAGAGAACGGCGGCGCGGATGCCGGGGGCGCGGAGAACGGCGGCGCGGATGCCGGGGATGCGGAGAACGACGGCGTGACCGCCGGTGGCGCGGAGAACGGCGGTGCGCCCGCGACGGGGCCCGGTGCCGGTCCGGCGCTCGCGGCGGCCGTGAGGGGCGGCGGCGGGAACGGTGGCGCCGGCGTCGGGCCGGGCGGGGGCGGCGGGGCGGGCACCGGCGGCCCGGGTGGCGGCGTGGGCGGACCCGGCACGGGCGGTACCGGTGCCGGCGGCCTGGGTCCCGGTGCCGGTGGTACCGGACCGGGCGGGTAGGGACCGGGGACCGGCGGCGTCGGCGTCGGGACCGGAGGGGCCGGCGACGGCGGGTTCGGACCCGGTACCGGCGGAGTGGGGGCCGGCGCCGGCTCGGGCTCCGGGACGGGCGGGGTCGGCGGCTGCGCCGGCTCCGGCGGCTGGGCGGGCTCCGGCGGCTCCGGGTTGACCGGCGCCGCCCGGTAGATCCGGGCCTCGCCCGTGCGGGAGCGGACGGCCCCGGCCTCGTCGGCCGAGATCCGCCGCATGCCCGGTACGGCGGCGCTGGCCCGCGCCCCCGCCGTGCCCCGCTGACCGGGGACCGGGGTGGCCGCCGGGGCACCCGTTCCGGCGGCCCGGTAGGTGGTGCCGGCGCTCGGGCCGGGCGGCGGTACCGCCTCGCTCCCGCCGGGCGCGGCGGCGGTGGCCACGGACACCCGGCCGCGGGCCGGCGCGTCGGGCTGTCGGCGTACGTCGTCGGAGGGCGGCTCGGTCGACGACCCGGACGGCTCCGCCGCGCCGTCGGCTGTGGCCGGCGTCGGTGCGCCGACGGACGTCAGGGGACGCGGTGCCCCGGCACGGCTCCGGTCGGGCGCGGATCCGTGGTCGACCGGCTCCGCCGGAACCTCTTGCTCGGCCATGCTCGCCCTCCGCGCACGCTCGCGCCCGGATCCGCGACATCGGACCGGGCGTGCCTGTCTGTCACCGTGCCACATTCCGGCCCGACGGCACAGCCGGAGCGTGTTCCGGGGGCGATGTCGGGCCGATCCCGTCGGTCGGCCCGGGGACCGTGGTCAGCTGCCGGTGCTCGCCGAGGCGGTGGCCGACGTGCTGGCCGAGGTGCTGGCCGCCGGATCGGCACTGCTCTGCGCCGTGGTCGGCACCACACTGCTGGCCGAGGCGCTCGGCGACGAGGCGTCCGAGCTGCTCGGGGACGGCGACGGCGAGGTCGACGTGCTGGGCGTGGGCGAGGGGGTGCCGGTCGGCGTCGGGGACGGCGAGGTCGACGGTGACGTCGACGGGCTCGGCGACGGCGAGGTCGGCGAGGTCGGCTTCGGGCTGGTCGGCGGCTTCGTCGCGGGCGGCTTGCTCGGCGTCGGCGTCGGCGAGGGGGTGCTGACCGGCGCGGGCACCGCCCCGATGACGCGGGTGGCGGCGTAGAGGCGCGACCAGCGCACGGTGGAGATCTTCACCACGTCGCCGGTGGTCGGCGCGTGGATCATCTTGCCGCCGCCGACGTACATGCCCATGTGGTGGATCGTCGTCCAGCTGGTGCCGGAGGCGAAGAAGAGCAGGTCACCGGGGAGCAGCGCCGTGCGGGACACGGTGCGGGACCGGGTGGCGTAGTACTGGTCCCGGGAGACCCGGGGCAGCCCGTAGTAGCCCGCCGACCGGTAGGCGGCGTAGATCAGGCCGGAGCAGTCGAACCGGTCCGGCCCCTCGGCGGCCCACAGGTAGGGGTCGCCGAGCTGCGCCTTGGCGTACGCCAGGGCCTTCAGCGCCGTCGGGTGGGCGGCCAGTCCGTTGGCGGTCTCGTTGCCGAGGTAGCCGGCGCCGAGGCGCTGCTCGGCGGCCTCCTGCTGGCGCTCGATCTCGACGAGCTGGGCGGCGTTGTCCCGCTTCAGCTTGTCCAGCTTCTTCTCGGCCGTGCGCAGGGCCTTCTCGCCGGCGGAGTATTCCGTCCTGGCGCCCGTGAGGCGGGAGTCGGCCGAGACCATCGCCTGGCTGGCGGCCTGCTCGCCGGTGCGGGCGCGGGACACCTCGCCCTGGGCGGCGGTGGTGCCACCCTCGGCCTTCTCGCCCCGGATGATCCGGGAGAGCCGGCTCAGTTCGTGCAGGTCGTTGGCGAACTCGCCAGGCGGGAGTGCGGCGGCGGCCTTGAAGGCGCCCGCGGCGGCGGCGTCGGCGCCCTCCTGGGCGCGTGCCACCGCGTCCCGGGCGAGGGCGAGGTCGCGCTCGGCGGTGGCGCGCTGCGTCTCAGCCTCGGTGCGCTTCTGCTGGAGCAGGAGCAGCTGGTCACGGAGCTGCCCGACCTGGGCCTCGGCGGCGTAGATCTGGGCGGCGAGCGGGCCGTTGCCGACGTTGCCGGCCGGCACGCCGGGGACCGTGCCCGGCAGCCCGGGGACCGTGCCCGGCACGCCCGGGACCGTGCCCGGCAGCCCGGGGACCGGCGTGCCGCCGGGGAGCTGGAGCTGGCCGGTGTAGGACGGCCGGGACCCCGTGTCGGGGACGCTGGTGGGCAGCGACGGGTCGGCCTGGACCGGGTTGGCGAGGACCGTGGCGACGACGGCGCCGAGCAGGGCGGACCAGAGCGCCGGGCGCAGCACCGGCGAGATCACCGGACTCCGTCGTCGCTGCCGTCGCCCGTGCCTGCTGTCGACCATTCCGCTCCCCGTCCGGCCTGCGTCGCCGCGCCGGGTGGGCGCGGCCGTGGGGACGCTACCAGTGTGTGGCGAACGTCCCACCCTGTCTTACCGCACCCAGGCAACGATGTCGATGCGTCGGCAGGTAACGGGAGCCTGAGAGTTCGGTGAACCTGCGCACGGGGGGCCGACCATGCTGCGGCGGCGTCGGCGGGCCGACGTACGCTCGATTCCTACCGCAGGTGGAAGGGACGTGGCTTTCGATGGACGCCGGACTCAAGCGTGAGCTCGAAGCGAAGGTGTACGCCGGCGAGCGGCTGACCCGTGAGGACGGGATCGCCCTCTACGACAGCGACGACCTCGCGTGGCTCGGCCGGCTGGCGCACCACCGGCGCACCGAGCTCAACGGCGACCGGGTGATGTTCAACGTCAACCGGCACCTCAACCTGACAAACGTCTGCTCCGCCTCGTGCGCGTACTGCTCGTTCCAGCGCAAGCCGGGCGAGAAGGACGCCTACACGATGCGCATCGACGAGGCGGTCCGCAAGGCCAAGGAGATGGAGGACGAGCAGCTCACCGAGCTGCACATCGTCAACGGCCTGCACCCGACCCTGCCCTGGCGCTACTACCCGAAGGTGCTGCGCGAGCTGAAGGCGGCGCTGCCGAACGTCAAGCTCAAGTGCTTCACCGCGACCGAGGTGCAGTGGTTCGAGAAGATCAGCGGGCTGAGCGCCGACGAGATCCTCGACGAGCTGATGGACGCCGGCCTGGAGTCGCTGACCGGCGGCGGCGCGGAGATCTTCGACTGGGAGGTCCGCCAGCACATCGTCGACCACGCCTGCCACTGGGAGGACTGGTCGCGGATCCACGCCCTGGCGCACAGCAAGGGCATGAAGACCCCGGCGACGATGCTCTACGGCCACATCGAGGAGCCCCGGCACCGGGTGGACCACGTGCTGCGGCTGCGCGAGCTCCAGGACGAGACGGGCGGCTTCGCGGTCTTCATCCCGCTGCGCTACCAGCACGACTTCGTCGACTCGGCGGACGGCAAGATCCGTAACCGGATCCAGGCCCGGACGACGATGGCGTCGCCGGCCGAGTCGCTGAAGACCTTCGCGGTCTCCCGGCTGCTCTTCGACAACGTCCCGCACGTGAAGTGCTTCTGGGTCATGCACGGGCTGTCGGTCGCCCAGCTGTCGCTCAACTTCGGCGTCGACGACCTGGACGGCTCGGTCGTCGAATACAAGATCACCCACGACGCCGACTCGTACGGCACCCCGAACACGATGCACCGGGACGACCTGCTGCACCTGATCTGGGACGCCGGCTTCCGTCCCGTCGAGCGGAACACCCGCTACGAGGTGGTCCGCGAGTACGACGCCCCCGCGTCCCTGGCCGAGCGCCGCGCCGAGCCGCAGCAGGTCTGGGCCTGAGTCGGCACGTACCCTTCCAGACCATGACCGAGCAGCGGAGCGGATTCCCCCGGCGCGACGCCGAGGGGCGCATCCTCACCCTGGGCGACCTGCTCGGGGTGAGCCTGGCCGGCCTGGTCATCGGCGTGCTGGCGGTGGTGCTGTTCGACTGGGCGTTCGCGCTCATCGGCAGCGGCGAGTTCGGGCGGTCGAACGGCTGGCTGGCGATCATCCTGCCGGCCTGGCTGTTCTGGGACGACTTCCGCGCCTGGGAGTTCGGCGCGGCCCGGGTGGTGTCGGCGCTGGCGGCCGCCGCGGTGGGCGTGGTCGCCGGGCTCGTGGTGGCCGGCCTCGCCGCCGGTCTCCCGCCGTTGCTCTCCGGTGGGCTGGGGGCGGCGACCTTCACCCTCGGGTACGCGGTGGTCTGGTTCCACGGCGTCCACTGGCTGGCCCGCCGGACGGGCTGAACCTGCCGCCGGAGCCCCGGCGGCGGAGAACGGAGTGCGGAACGTGAGCGCGGCGGTCAAGTACACGCTGGGCCGGCTCGGCCTGTTCGTCGCCGTGCTGGCGGCCCTCTGGCTGGTCGAGATGAACATCTTCATCAAGCTGATGGTGGCGCTGGCCTTCTCGGCCGCCCTGTCGTTCTTCCTGCTGAAGGGCTGGCGGGACGAGATGGCCGAGGAGATGGCCACCGCCGCCGAGCGTCGTCGCGCCGAGAAGGAGCGGCTCCGCTCCGCCCTCGCCGGCGAGGACGAGCCCGGAGGCGACGAGCAACAGGGTGGCGGCCGTTGATCAGCGCCGTCCAAGGCCCCACCTTGCCTTGCCGCGTCGAGTGACGGTGTGACCGCATCCGCGTATCCCTCTTCGGGCCCTGTCGAGCTGCCCCGTCTGTGCTACCGCCCGGCCGAAACACCCGGCACCCCCCCCGGCACCACGACTGATCGCCGGTAAACCACCGCGGCCGGGACCGTGGCGGCGGAGATCTTGGCACGAAAGCGCCCCTGGAGGGGCACTCCCTTGCCAAGGTCCATGGCTGTCCCGAGGAGTGGAACGGAAGTTCCGGAGGGTGGCGCCTCCGACCACGGATGGCAGCGCTAGCTGTGCTTCAGGGAGTCGAGGAACGCACGCCAGCCCTCAGCGTCGAAGGCCAGCGCAGGGCCGCCGTATCGGCGCGGGGTGGTTCACCAGGTGTCGGGGTGGTCGAGGTCGGGGGCCGGCTGGTACCCGCTCAGCACCGTCAGGCCGTCCGACTCGGTGTAGCCGTTCCCCCAACCCTTGAGGAACGCCTCGACGACGCACGGCTTGACGTACATCTCCAGCACGTCGCTGCCCTGCCGGCGTGCCCGGTAGGGCCCCGCGACGAGGTCGGCGGCCTCTGGGTCGCGGCCCGGCACGGGTTGCGCCCGAACCGTCAGCCAGCGACCGGATTCGTCGCCTACCACCAGCGAGGCCTCTCTGAAGGAGCCGTGCTCCGACCGGAGAAGCGTGACCGAGCAGCCGAGCAGCCGCCCACCCGGCGGCAGCGACTGGAGGCGGAACGGCACCACGCAGCGGTGGGCACCGTCGAACCGGACCCGACTCGCGGCGTCCGTCGCCTCGTCGCGGCCGGTCGCGTAGATGTCGAGCTGAGCCCACAGCCCGTCGACGGGTTGCCAACGGACGAACCACAGTTTCGTGTCGCCGGACGGATCGAACCACGCGACCCCCGGACGGCCTTCGACTCGTACATCGACCGGCGGCTGGGGTCGCCCCGCCGACGACATGGTCTGCTGCAGCCCGTCGAGCGTCGCGACGCTGCGCGCCAACGCGAACCGAGCCTGCCCGGCCGGGCCCTGGAACTCGACGCTCTCGACCCCACGGCCGGCGCTCCAGGTCGCGGACGTGGCATCGCTGAGCAGGCTGTCGGTCGTGAAGTGCACCACGCCGGGGTCGGCCCCCACGACCTCGGGCCGGGCGATGGCGCCGGGCTGGCCCGGCGCGTCCGGCAGCACGAGTGCCGTGGCCGGCAGGATCGCGCCATCGGGTGCCCGATTGAACGGAACCACCATGACCGCAGCGGCGGCCAGGACGACACACGTCGCTGCCGTCCCCGCCATGGTCAACCAGCGGCGGCGCAGCCGGAGGCGGTGGCCGCGACGCCGGGCGTGTTCCACGATCGGCGCGGGGTCGACGTCGCCGCCCGCGTGGTGCCTGAGCGTCGTGGCGAGCTGCTGACCGAGGTCGCTGGACATCAGAACTCTCCTCCTGTCCGGGCGGAGGCGGATACGAATGCTTCCTGCCGCTTGCGGAGTGCCGTCAGGGCCCGCTTCGCGTGGGTACGGACTGTGCCGGTGGAACAGTCCATGATCTCGGCGATCGACGTGTCGTCGAGATCCTCGTAGTAGCGCAGGACGATCACGGTGCGTTGACGCGCCGGTAGGGTGCGGACGAGCCGCCACAGCGCGTCGCGTTCGGCGACACCGGTGGCCTCGTCCGTGGTGTCCGGCCGATCGTGCACGTCGGCGACGGAGATCTCCTGGCTGCTACGCCGGCGCCACCACGAGTGGTGGGCGTTGACGAGCATCCGACGGACGTACGCGTCGGGGCGTTCCGTCCGCGAGATGCGCGCCCAGCGGGCGTACGCCCTGGCGAGGACCTCCTGAACCAGGTCCTCGGCCCGATGCTCGTCACCGGTCAGCAACCGGGCGAGCCGCACCAGCGCCGACGTGCGGGCGAACGCGTACTCCTCGAAGGTCACGCCCTATCAACGTCGCAGGCCGGCCAGCCCGTAGACATCCGGCGAGCACCTCATTGTCGTTATCGGGAAAGGCCGAGGGGCCCGGTCGCCGGCTGAGCCGGGCGACGCGGACCCCTCGGTCGGGTCGGTGTCAGGTCACCAGTTGGTGGAGCCGGCCACCTTCGGCCACGGCTTCAACGTGGGCTTGATCAGGTAGACGACGCCGCCGGAGCCGCCGGACACCCCGCCGCTGGCGTTGGTCCGCTTGGTCCGCAGCCAGATCTGCTCGAACTGCTCACGCTTGTAGACGTTGCGCACCACGTCGTTGCTCGACGAGGCCGGGTCGTTGACGATCACGTCGCCCTCGGCGGTGAAGCCGACGATGACGAACAGGTGCCCGGAGGTGCCGTAGTTCGCCCCGTCCAGCTCGCTGGCGAGGAAGGACTGGCTGGTCACGACCGGGATCCCGGCGGCGATGAAGCGCTCCACCTCGTCCAGCGAGTGCAGCCGGGTGACCCGCGCCTCCAGGCCGGGGAAGCTGGCCGCGTACGCGGTGTTGAAGGGCCAGTTGCCCGCGCCGTCGTACTGGTAGTCGTAGACCATCCGGGCGGCGTGGTTGACCGTCGGGTCCGGGTAGGTCGGGTCGACCCAGGAGGTTTCCTCCTCGGACGCCTTGCGGCCCCAGTACTCGATCACCATCGTGGTGGAGGTGGGGGAGCACCAGGCCTGGCCGCCGCCGTCGTACTCGGGGTAGTGGCCGGCGTGGACGTTCTGCGAGTAGCGGGGGACGTTGAGTTCCCTGCCCCAGGCGATGCCGCCCTTGCTCGGCTCGACGGTGAACCGGTCGGGGACGTTCGAGCTCATCGCGCCCACGGTGTGCACGACCGGCGCGGCGCGCTGGCCCGGGGCCTTGTAGAGGGTGAGCCGCAGCTGGTACTCCCGCAGCAGCACCCCGACGGAGGCGTCGTCGATGCTGAAGGTGTCGGTCCAGATGGTCGACCAGGGGTCGCCCTGCCGGTTGACGCTGGTGCGCTTGATGTCGGCGTCGCCGGAGGCCCACCGCCCCATCACGTACCACTTGGTCTGGACACCGGTGTTGTACGTGCCCTGCATCTCCACCTGGATCCAGGTGCCGGCCGGGGTGTCCGCGTTCCACGAGGCGATCAGCTCGGTGGCGTCGAAGCCGATCCGGGTGACCGGGGAGGTCCAGGTCGCGTACTCCCAGCTCTTGGTGACGCCGGTGTGCGGGTCCGTGTAGTCGGTGGTGCCGAGCGGCCGGGCCAGCGTCACGCCCGGCCGGAGGCCGGGGACGGCCCTGGTGCCGGCGTGGGTGCCGCGACGCCAGTCGGGGTAGCGGGACCAGTCCTGGAAGGTGATCTGTTCGTCGTGGACCACCGGGCGGGTGGTCGACGGTGCCGTTACGGGCGCGGCGACGGCGGGCGCCGCGGTGCCGAGAAGGGTGAGTGCGGTGGCGGCCGCGAGGGCGGCCGTACGCAGGCGTGTTCTGGCCATGGGTCCTCCGCAGGGACGGACGATCGTTGCGGGTCAGTGTCCCGCTCGGAAGGAACTTTCGCCAGAGGTCGACAGTTGGAAAATCCTTGCCGATGTGAGGATCAGGATGACATGCAAAGTGGGCAGCGATGGATGTTGATATGACCATGTGAGCGGTGGTGAAGTGTCCTCCACCGAGCGGGATCTCCTCCCGCCCCCCGAGGAGGTTGTCCATGGCCTTCCGCAACACCACCCTCCGCCGTCGCCTGGCGGTCGCCGTAGCAGCCGGGTTCGCCCTGCTCACGGTCGCCGCCGCGCCGGCCACAGCCCGGCCGGCCCCGGACCGGGCCGACTCCGCGGCGACGTCGTACCGGGTGCTCGGCCCGCGTACGGTCGCCGACCGCACCGCCGTCGCCGGCACCGGCGCCGCCATCGACTTCGTCGAGCACGGCGTGCTGAACGTCTCGGCCACCCCCGCCGAGGCGGCGGCCATCACCCGGCTCGGCTTCCGGCTGGAGGCGGTCGCCGCCCCGTCGGCCGACGGGCACGACCACGCCGAGGGGGACGTCGGCACGGCGGCCTTCCCGCCCGCCGACTCGAACTACCACGACTACGCCGAGCTGACCGCCCTGGTGAACAAGGTGGTCGCGGACCACCCCTCGATCGCCCGGAAGATCAGCATCGGTTCCTCGTACGAGGGCCGGGACCTGATGGCGGTGAAGATCTCCGACAACGTCGCCACCGACGAGAACGAGCCGGAGATCCTGTTCAACTCCCAGCAGCACGCCCGCGAGCACCTGACCGTCGAGATGGCGGTCTACCTGCTCAACCTCTTCACCGACAGCTACGGCAGCGACTCCCGGATCACCAGCATCGTGAACAGCCGGGAGATCTGGATCGTGCCGACGGTCAACCCGGACGGCAGCGAGTACGACATCGCCACCGGCTCCTACCGCTCCTGGCGCAAGAACCGGCAGCCGAACAGCGGCTCGTCGTACGTCGGCACCGACCTGAACCGGAACTGGTCCTACCAGTGGGGCTGCTGCGGCGGCTCGTCCGGCTCGACCTCGTCGGACACCTACCGGGGCCCGTCGGCGTTCTCCGCGCCGGAGACCGCGGCGCTGCGCAACTTCGTCAACAGCCGGGTCGTCGGCGGCACCCAGCAGATCAAGGCGAACATCGACTTCCACACGTACTCGGAGCTGGTGCTCTGGCCGTTCGGCTACACGTACAACAACACCGCCCCCGGGATGTCGACGGACCAGTACAACACCTTCGCCACGCTGGGCCAGCAGATGGCGAACACCAACGGCTACACCCCGCAGCAGTCCAGCGACCTCTACATCACCGACGGGGACAGCATCGACTGGATGTGGGGCCAGCACGGCATCTGGGCGTACACCTTCGAGATGTACCCCGGCTCGGCCGGCGGTGGCGGCTTCTACCCGCCCGACGAGGTGATCCCCGCCCAGACCTCGCGCAACCGGGAGGCGGTCCTGCTGATCAGCGAGTACGCCGACTGCCCGTACCGGGTCATCGGCAAGCAGGACCAGTACTGCGGCGGTGGCGGCGGCACCACGGTCTGGTCGGACACCTTCGAGACGGCCACCGGCTGGACCATCAACCCGAACGGCACCGACACCGCGACCGCCGGGGCGTTCGAGCGGGGCGCCGCCCAGGCGACCAACTCCAGCGGGGCCAAGCAGCTCGCCCCCTACGCCGGCGCCAACGACCTCGTCACCGGCCGGCTGGCCGGCACGGCGGCCGGTGACTACGACCTCGACGGCGGCGTGACCAGCGCCCGGTCGCCGGCGGTGACCCTGCCGTCGAGCGGCACGCTGACGCTCTCCCTCGCCTGGTACCTGGCCCACGGCTCGAACGCCTCGTCGGCCGACTACCTCCGGGTGAGCGTGGTGCACAACGGCGGCACCACGGCCCTGTTCACCCAGTCCGGGGCGGCCACAAACCGCAACGGCGCCTGGGCGGTGGCCAACGCCAACCTCACCCCGTACGCCGGTCAGTCGGTGCGGATCCTCGTCGAGGCGGCGGACGCCTCGGGCGCGAGCCTGGTCGAGGCGGCTGTGGACAACGTCACCATCACCAGTTCCTGACCCGGTGGGGCCCCGTTCCGCCCCCGGCGGGGCCCCACCACCCCGCTCCGCGTGCGTCGGTCCAGGGCGCGTCGCCGCCGTTGGTGATCAACGAGCGCCGATGCGCCCTGGATCGTCGAGGCACGTCCGGGGCGTGCGCTACCGTTCTACCGACCACGCGCAGCGAAGCCGGTGCGAAACCGGCGCTGTCCCGCAACTGTGATGTCCCGCCACCGGCCGCACTCCGGCGTGGCGGGGACGAGCCAGGTCGCCTGCGTCCGTGGTCGCGACTCGCGCTCTCGAGGAAGGGCGCCTCGCGGACGGGCGCCACCGCTCCCTGTCGGCGAAGCACCACGCTCCTCGACCGACAGGAGGACCCGTGCTCAGACGTACCCCCCGGCTCTTCGCCGCGACCCTCGCGGTGGCCGCGCTCGCCCTCGGCGCCTGCGCCGAGAAGAGCTCCGACGACACCCCCGCCGCCGGCGCCAGCTCGGCCGGCGCCGCCTTCCCGGTCACCGTCGGCACGGTGACGCTGGAGAAGCGGCCTGAGAAGATCGTCTCGCTCAGCCCGTCGGCCACCGAGATGCTCTTCGCCATCGGCGCCGGCAAGCAGGTCACCGCCGTCGACGACCAGTCGAACTTCCCGGCCGACGCGCCGAAGAGCGACCTCTCGGGCTTCACCCCGAACGCCGAGGCGATCGCCGGCAAGAGCCCCGACCTGGTGGTCCTCTCCGACGACCGCAACAAGATCGTCGATCAGCTCACCGCGCTGAAGATCCCGGTCTACCAGACCCCGGCCGCGACCACGCTCGACGACAGCTACCGGCAGATCACCGAGCTGGGCGCCCTCACCGGCCACGCCGACGAGGCCGCCGACGTGACGAAGCGCATGAAGGACGACATCACCAAGCTGGTCGCCGACCTGCCGAAGCGCGCCGAGAAGCTCACCTACTACCACGAGCTGGGCCCGGAGCTCTACACGGCCACCAGCAAGACCTTCATCGGCTCGCTCTACACCATGGTGGGCCTGGAGAACATCGCCGACGCGTCCGACGCCGACGGCAAGCAGGGCGGCTACCCGCAGCTCTCCCAGGAGGTCATCGTCAAGGCCGACCCGGACTTCGTCTTCCTCGCCGACACCAAGTGCTGCAAGCAGAGCGCGGAGACGGTCAAGGCGCGCGCCGGCTGGGCGGGCGTCACGGCGGTCAAGAACAACCAGGTCGTCGCCCTCGACGACGACGTCGCCTCCCGCTGGGGACCCCGCGTGGTGGACCTGCTCCGCGTGATCGTCGACGCCACCGTCAAGGTCCCCGCGTGACCCGCACCCGTCCATGAGCCGTCCGCTCGTGAAGGCGCCGCCCGCCCGGCGGGCCGGGACGCTCCCCGCGTCCCGGCCCGCCGGGCTGCGGCCCCGCTGGCTCGCCGCCGGGGTCGCCGCGGTGCTCGTCGCCCTGGTCGCCGGGGTGTCCCTCGGCCCGGTCGCCCTGCCGCCGGGCAGCGTCGCGGCCGAGCTGCTGAACCTCATCCCGGGGGTACGCCTCGACAGCGGGCTCTCCGAGCGCGAGATCGCCATCGTCACCGAGCTGCGGCTGCCCCGGGTGGTGCTCGGGCTGCTGGTCGGCGGGCTGCTGGCCCTGGCCGGCGGCTGCTACCAGGGCGTGTTCCGCAACCCGCTGGCCGACCCGTACCTGCTCGGGGTGGCGGCCGGGGCCGGGCTCGCGGTCACGGCGGTCATCACCCTCGGCGCCGGGGCGGGCGGCGCGCTGACCGGGCTGCCGCTCACCATCCCGCTGGCCGCGTTCGTCGGCTCGATCGGCGCGGTGGCGATGACCTACCTGCTGGGCGTCTCCGGTGGGCGCGGCCGCTCCACCGCCACGCTGATCCTCGCCGGCGTGGCCGTCTCCGCGTTCCTCTCGGCCGGGCAGACCTACCTGCTGCAACGCAACTCCGACAGCATCCAGCAGGTCTACTCCTGGCTGCTCGGGCGGCTCGCCACCGCCGGCTGGCACGACGTGCGGCTGGTGCTGCCGTACTTCCTGGTCACCGCGTTCGTGGTGCTGCTGCACCGGCGGGAGCTCGACGTGCTCTCCGTCGGCGACGACGAGGCCACGAGCCTCGGGCTGCACCCGCAGCGGTCCCGCTACCTGCTCATCGCCGCCGCCTCGCTCGGCACCGCCGCCGCCGTCTCCGCGTCCGGCCTGATCGGCTTCGTCGGGATCATCGTGCCGCACACCGTCCGGCTGCTCGCCGGGTCGAGCTACCGGGTGATCCTGCCGCTCTCGCTGCTCTTCGGCGGGGCCTTCCTGGCCCTGACCGACGTGGTGGCCCGTACCGCCGCCGCCCCGTCGGAGATCCCGATCGGCGTGGTCACCGCGCTGCTCGGCGGCCCGTTCTTCGTGCTGGTGCTGCGTACCTCCCGCCGGATGCTCGGGTGAGCGCGCGGCGGGTGCCGGGCGCGCGGCCGGCGGACGGAGGGGCCGTGCGCGCCCCCGACGTGGCCGGTGTGCCCGCCGTCGAGGTGCGCGACCTGCACGTGCGCCTGGACGGCTCGCCGATCCTGGCCGGCGTCGACCTGACCGTCGCCGCCGGCGAGTGGGTCACCGTGATCGGCCCGAACGGCGCCGGGAAGTCGACCCTGCTGCGCGCCGTCGGCGGCCTGCTGCCCGCGCCGGGCGCCGTCTCCCTCTTCGGTACGCCGAGCGAGGCGCTGCGCCGCCGCGACCGCGCCCGGGTGGTCGCCACGGTCGCCCAGTCCCCGGTCGTGCCGGCCGGCATGACGGTCTTCGACTACGTGCTGCTGGGCCGCACCCCCTACATCCCGACGCTGGGCCGGGAGTCCGCCGCCGACCTGGCCGCCGCCCACGAGGTGCTCGACGGGCTGGACCTGGCCGGGTTCCACGACCGGGAACTGGCCACCCTCTCCGGCGGCGAGCGGCAGCGGGTCTTCCTGGCCCGCGCGCTGGCCCAGGGCGCGACCCTGCTGCTGCTGGACGAGCCGACCAGCGCCCTGGACATCGGCCACCAGCAGGAGGTGCTGGAACTGGTCGACCGGCTGCGCCGCGAGCACGGCCTGACCGTGCTCGCCACCATGCACGACCTCTCCATCGCCGGCGAGTACGCCGACCGCATGGTGCTGCTGGCCGGCGGCCGGGTGGTGGCCGCCGGCACCCCCCGCGAGGTGCTCACCGAGCAACTCCTCGCCACCTGGTACCGCGCGACGGTCCGCGTCATCCCCGGCGCCCAGGGCCCCCTGGTGGTCCCGATCCGCCCCCACCCCCACCCCCACCCCAACCCCCACCCCAACCCCTGACCCCGCCCCGCTCCCTGCTCCCCCTCCCTCCCGCCGCCCTGACGCGTCGATCATGCAGTTGTGGTGCCCCGCAAAAGGGGCGTATGGGAATGTTTTGCCCACCAGAACTGCATGATCGCCGGGCGGGCGGGGCGGGCGGGGCGGGTGGGTGGGTGGGTGGGGTGGGCCTCAGGGGCGGGTGAGGATGTTGAAGAGGGCGCCGTGGGGGTCGCGGAGGGCGGCGTAGCGGCCCGCCGGAGCGGTCTGGGGCGGGACGAGGATGGTGCCGCCGAGTTCGGCGGCGCGGGCGGCGACCGCGTCGGCGTCGGCCACGGCGAAGTACACCGACCAGTACGCGGGCGTGTCCGCCGGGAACCCGTCGCCGAGCGGTGGCACCATGCCGGCCACGATCCGGGTGCCGAGCCGCCAGCCGGTGTACGTGACCGGGCCCGCCTGCTGGTCGTCCGGTTGCCAGCCGAAGACCAGCTCGTAGAAGACCTTCGCGCCCTCCGGATCGGGGGTGACCAGTTCGGTCCAGGTCAGCGCCCCCGGGACGTCGAAGACCTCGGCGCCGGGCATCGACATCGGCTGCCAGACGCTGAACGCCGCCCCGGCGGGGTCGGCGAAGACCGCCATCCGTCCCTGGTCGAAGACCTCGAACGGGGGCACCACGACCTGCCCGCCGGCCCGCTCGACCCGGCCGGCCACCAGGTCCGCGTCGTCGGTCGCCAGGTACGTCGACCAGATCGGCACCTGGTCGGGGATGGCCGGCGGACCCGCGCCCGCCACCGCCCGGCCGCCGAGCAGGAAGACCGTGTAGCCGCCCGCCTCGGGCTCCGGGTCGATCCGGCCGGTCCAACCGAACAGTTCGGGGTAGAACCGCCGCGCCTCGGCGAGGCCCGGGGTGGCGAGGTCGACCCAGCAGGGTGTGCCCGGCGGGACGATGCTCACGTCGACCCCCCTCTCGGCGGGGGACGGCCACGCCGGCACGCCCCTGCCGGAATCGTGGCACCGACCCGCCGCGCCACGTGGCGGATCGGCCGAAACGTCAGCTGAACCGTCGACCCTCGTCACGCCGGTACGCCCACCCGGCCAGCAGCGCCAGCAGCACCACCCAGACCCCGAGCATGACCATCGACAGCGGGTTGACCGGGTAGTCGCCGACCGCCGCCCACATCAGCTCCACCGCGCCCCGCGTCGGCAGGAACGGCGCGACGGCCTCGACGAAGCCGGGCGCCTGGTCCGGTGCGGAGAGCAGCCCGCCCCCGAAGGCGAGCGGGAAGAAGACGACCTGCGCCACGACGATCGCGGCCTTGCTGGGCATCGAGTAGCCGATGGCGAGACCCAGCAGCGTGAACGGCACCGAGATCACCGTGACGATCGCCAGGGCCAGCAGGAACGCCGGCGCGCTGACCCGTGCCTCGGTGAGCGTCGCCCCGATCGCCACCACCGGCACCAGGGAGAGGTAGGTGAGTGCCAGCCCGGCCAGCACCCGCCCGGCGAAGCGGGGTGCCGGCCCGGCCGGCAGGGTCCGGGTGTACGGGTTCCAGGGCTGGTCGCGGTCCTCGGCGACCCCGACGCCGTACTGGAAGATGTTCGCGCTCATCACCGAGAAGGTGACCATGGCGGCGGTGGCGTAGGTGGCGCCGACCGGGTCCTTCCCGGCGAACGGCACGACGAAGAAGAGCATCGCGACGGCCGGGAAGAAGGCGCTGCCGACGACGGCGATCGGGATGCGGACCGTCTCCAGGAGCTGGTAGCGGGCGTGGACCAGGGCGAGGCGCATGGGAGATCCGTCCTCTCAGGCGGTGGCCGGCGGGCCGGCCACGGCGGTCGTCGGACGGTCGGCGCCGGAGCCGGGCGCGGTGATGGCGAGGAACGCCTCCTCCAGGGAGGTGGGGCGGACCTCCAGGTCGGCGAACGCCACCCCGGCGGTGACCAGGGCCCGCACCAGCTCGTCGGCGTCGGTGGTGAGCAGGTGCGTGCGGCCGTCGACCCGCTCGGTGCGGACGACGCCGGGCAGGGCGGGCAGCGCGTCGGCGACGAGGCTGACCCGGCGTACGCCGACGATGCCCCGGATCGCGTCGACCGTGTCGTCGGCCAGCACCCGGCCCTGCCCGATGACCACCACCCGCCGGGCCAGCGCCTCGACCTCCTCCAGGTAGTGGCTGCTCAGCAGCACGGTGCCGCCGTCGTCGTGGAACGCCCGGATCGCCTCCCACAGGGTGTGCCGCGCCGCGACGTCCAGGCCGGTGGTCGGCTCGTCGAGCAGCACCAGCCGGGGCCGACCGACGAAGGCGAGCGCCACCGCGAGCCGGCGGCGCTGCCCGCCGGAGAGGCCCCCGGTCTGCCGTCGGGCCAGTTCGCCCAGGCCGAAGCGGTCGAGCAGCTCGCCCCGGGGGACCGGGTCGGGGTGGTGGGCGGCGACGAAGTCCACCACCTCGCCGACCCGCAGCGTGCCGGGCAGGCCCGTCTCCTGCGGGGTGACCCCGATCCGCCGCCGGCTCGCCGGGTCGCGCGGGTCGCCGCCGAACAGCTCGACCCGGCCGGCGGTGGGCCGGCGCAGCCCGACGAGCAGGTTCAGCAGGGTGCTCTTGCCGGCCCCGTTCGGGCCGAGCAGGCCGACCAGCTCGCCGGCGGAGACCTCCAGGTCGACCCGGTCGAGGGCGAGCACGTCGCCGTAGCGGCGGCTGACCGCCTCGGCGCGGGCGAGGATCACGGGAGACTCGTCGAGGGCGTCACGGACACCTGTCTACCGTCCCGGCGCAAGTGCCCGGTCAGCCGAGCGGGGCGGGCAGCGGGCGGGCGTGCAGCACGGCGAGCCGGGAGACCGCCCGGGTGAGCACCACGTAGAGCCGGTGCAGGCCGCGCGGTTCGGCGGCCACGATCGCCGCCGGCTCGACGACGATGACGTGGTCGTACTCCAGGCCCTTGACCAGGGTCGCGGGCACCACCGTGACGCGCGCCGCGGCGGCCGGCTCGTCGACGGTCGCGGTGTCGACGCCGGCGGCCTCCAGCGCCGCCCGGAGCCCGCCGACCGCGTCGTCGGCGGCGATCACCGCCACCGAGCCGTCGAACGCCAGCGCCGCGCGCACCTCGGCCACCGTCGCGGCGGTCAGGTCCTCGACGGTACGCACGTCGAGCGCGCCGTCGCGGCGCAGCGACTCGGCCGGGGGCACGTCGACGGCGAGCGCCGGCAGCAGCCGGTTGGCGAACGTCACCACGGCGGCGGGCACCCGGAACCCGACGGTCAGCGGCACCACGACGGCGTCCGGCTTGCCGAGGTGGCGCAGGGACTCCCGCCAGTCGGCGGCGGCCCACGGGGCGGTGCCCTGGGCCAGGTCGCCGAGGAGGGTGACCGACCCGTGTTCGCTGCGCCGGGCGATCACCCGGCACTGCATCGGGGAGAGGTCCTGGGCCTCGTCGACGACGACGTGCCCGAAGCCGCCCGGCCGCTCGATCAGCCCGGCCGCCTCGTCGATCAGCACGGCGTCGGCAGCCGTCCACTTCGTGGCCTTCGGCGTACGCCCGAGCTTCGTCCCGGCCGCAGCCGGGCGGCGTGCCGGGCGCGGGACGTCCGCCGCGCCTTCCGTCGCCGGCTCGGGCGTCCCGGCCGGGGCGGCCGTCCCGCGCAGCCGGGCCTGCTCCTCGGCGGTCAGCAGCCCGTCCGCGGCGGCGGCCAGCAGGTCGGCGTCGGTGAGCAGGGCGTGCACCAGCCCTTCCGGGGTGAGCGCCGGCCAGACCGCGTCGAGGAAGGCGGTGACCGGCGTGGCCTTGCCCATCCGGCGCAGCCAGGCGTCGCTCGGCGACTCGGCGCGCCGCGCCTCGGCCTGCCGTTGCAGCAGCGCCACCACCCGGGCCCGGACGCGCTCGCGCCCCGTGGCGTACGGCAGCCGCTCCCGGCGGGTCTCCTGGACCACCCGGTGCAGCGGGTCCAGTCCGATCCGCCAGCGGAACGAGCCGTCCGAGACCATGATCGGCTCGGTCGGCTCGCCGATGTGCGCGTCGACGGCCCGGCGCAGCACCTCGGCCATCCGGGCGTCGTGCTTGATCGTCGCCACCGCCGGGTCCTCGACGGCCCGCACCGGCACCCGGCCGACCAGGTCCTCCACCGTGGCCTGCTCGACCTCTACCTCGCCGAGCGCCGGCAGCACCGCCGCGATGTACGACAGGAAGGCCCGGTTCGGCCCCACGATCAGCACGCCGGAGCGGCGCAGCCGCTCCCGGTGCAGGTAGAGCAGGTACGCGGCCCGGTGCAGGCCGACGGCCGTCTTGCCGGTGCCCGGGGCGCCCTGCACGCAGATCGAGTCGGCGAGGTCGGCCCGGACCAGCTCGTCCTGCTCGGGCTGGATGGTGGCGACGATGTCGCGCATCGGCCCGACGCGCGGGCGTTCGATCTCGGCGGTCAGGATCCGGCTGGTCGTGCCCAGTTCCTCGCCCCGGTCGAGGCGCTCGTCCTCGAAGCTGGTCAGCGCCCCGTTGCTGAACCCGAAGCGGCGCCGTACCGCCACGCCCTGCGGGTCGCGCGCGCTCGCGCGGTAGAACGACCGGGAGACCGGGGCCCGCCAGTCCAGCACCAGCGGCTCGCCCCGGTCGTCGGTGACGTGCCGCCGGCCGACGTGGTAGCGCCGCCCGGCGTGGTCCGCGTGCCACCCGTCCGGCCCGTCGCCGGGGTCGCCGGGCGGGTCGTCGGCGGGCGGGGCCCCGGTCGCCGGGCCGAAGTCGAGGCGCCCGAAGAAGAGCGGCGTGGTGGGGTCGTCGGCGAGTTCGGCGACCCGGCGGGCCAGGGTGCGCCCGAGGGTCTCGGCCGCGTACGCGTCGCCGGCCACCTGGTCGCCGGTGGAGAAGAGGGCCTGGGCGCGTTCCCGCATCTGGGCCAGGGCGGCCCGGGAGGTGGCGAGGTGCTCGCGTTCGGCGGCGAGGTCGGCGTCGAGGTCGAGATCGAGGTCGGTCACGCTGAATCCCGTCGGGGTCTACTGCCGGTCGCTCGCGTGTCCGGCGGGCGGATGGGCCGGCCCCCGGCGCGGGACGTCCGATGCGGTGGTCACCTCACCCTGGCCGTCAAGCGACCTGACAGCCTACGCGCCGGGCGCGCGCCGTTCCACCGGATTTCGACCGTGGCGCCGCCGGGCCACCCCCGGCGGGATCCACGCCGCGTTCGCCCGCCGGTGGGCCTCCGGTCACCGGTCGACCGGCGACCCACGGCGGGTGGGCGACCAGGAATCATGGACGAATGACGGAGGCGCGTTCCGAACAGCGCCGGATCACGGTCAGCGACCCGCAGGTGATGCGGGCGCTGGCCCATCCGGCCCGAATCGCGATCATGGAACACCTGGGCGTGGTGGAGGGCGGCGCGACCGCCACGGAGTGTGCGGAGGTGGCCGGGCTGTCGCCGAGCGCGACCAGCTACCACCTCCGGGCGCTGGCGAAGTCGGGCCTGGTGGAGCAGGCGCCGAGCCGGGGGGACGCGCGCGAGCGGCTGTGGCGCACGGTCGGCCGGACCCTGCTGGTCGACGCGGGACAGTCCGCCGGCCCGGAGGCGCGCGCGGCCGAGCAGGCGCTGGTGGAGGCGCACGCGGCCCGGGACATGGAGCGGACCCGGGACTGGCTGCGCCGCGCCGGGGACGAGCCCGCCGAGTGGTACGACGTCGCGCTGTTCAGCGACACGCTGCTGCTGCTCACCGCCGACGAGCTGGCCGGGCTGAACGAGGCGGTGAGCGCGTTGTTCGAGCCGTACCGGCAGCGGAACCGGCAGGCGGATCCGCCGGCCGGGGCGCGCACGGTGGCGGTGCAGTACCGGGCGGTGCCGTTGGCGTAGGGGGTTGCTCCGATCGGTTGTGAAGGATTATTTTCGAAGTATGTCCTTCACAACTGACGGGTCGCGCTGGTCGGATGTCTGGCTCGCCGCCACCGCGCGCGGCACCTCGATGTGCGGTGACTTCCTCGCCGCCACCGCCCTGGCGCTCGCCCTCCAGTCCGCCGGGGCCAGCGGCATCGCCGTGTCCGGACTGCTGTTGGCGGCGACCCTGCCGCTGGTGGTGCTCGCCCCGCTCACCGGGCGCCTCGTCGACCGGGTGGACAGCCGGAAGCTGCTGGTCACCGCGGGCCTCGGGCAGGCCGCCGTCTGCGCGCTGCTCGCCTTCGCCACCCACCCGGCCCTGATCATCGGGCTCGTCGCGCTGCTCGCCTGCGGGCTGGCCGTGACCCATCCCTGCCTGGCGGCGCTGCTGCCGGCGATGGTGCGCCCCGCCGACCTGCCCCGGGCGAGCGCGATCAGCCAGACGGCCAGCAGCCTGGGCGCGCTCGGCGGCCCCGTACTCGCCGGGCTGCTGGTCGGGCAGTTCGGCGCGCGCGTACCCCTGCTCATCGACGCCGGGAGCTACCTCGCCCTGGTGGCGGCGGGCCTGCTGCTGCGTACCCGCAGGGGCGGCCGGCGGGCCACGGCCGCACCCGCGTCCGGGACGGAACGGGCCCCGGCGTGGCGGTTGCGCGGCGACCCGCTGCTGCTGGCCGTCGTCGTCAGCACGGCCGCGGTCATCACCGCCGTCGGCGGCATCAACGTGGTCGAGGTCTTCTTCATCCGCGAGACCCTCGACGGCTCGCCAACGGTGTACGGGCTGGTCGGCGCCGCCTGGATGGCGGGGATGCTGCCCGGCAGCTGGCTCTGCGCCCGGCTGGCCCACCGGCTCACCGACGACGGCGCCCTGGTGTACGGGGTGCTGGCGACGCTCGGCGGCATCTGCCTCATGGTGCTGGTCGCCGCCGCCGTGCCCACGGCCGCGCTGCTGGTCCCGCTCTGGCTGGTCGCGGGCGCGGCGAACGGCGGGGAGAACGTCTTCGCGAACCTGCTCACCGCCCGGCGGGTGCCGGAGGCGTCACGCGGCCGGGCGTACGCCCTCTACGGCGCGGCCGTGCAGGGCGGCTCGATGGGGGGCTACCTGATCGGGGGCGCCCTGCTGGCGCTGCTGTCGCCGCGACCCCTGATCGCGGCGGCCGGCGCGGTCGGCCTGCTGGTCGTGGTGGCGTTCGTGCCGGCCGTCGCCCGGTCCGTCCGACGGGTCCGGGCGGCCGGCGCCGGGTCGACGGCGGCGGTCCGGGCGGGCGGTGCGGACGGCGCGCCGGGGGACGGCGACCACCCGGCGGATGCGGGGTTGGCCACTCCGACCCCGGCCCACTGAGCCACGCGACGGTGGCGGGGATACGGTCGGGGCATGGTTGAGCACGTCGCACGCCCCCGGGTCGGGCACATCCAGTTCCTGAACTGCCTGCCGATCTACTGGGGGCTGATGCGCAGCGGTGCCCTGATCGACGTCGACCTGCACAAGGACTCCCCGGACCGGCTCAGCGCCGCCCTGGTCGCCGGTGACCTGGACATCGGTCCGATCTCCCAGGTGGAGTACCTGCGGCACGCCGACGAGCTGCTGCTCCTGCCCGACCTGGCGGTCGGCAGCGACGGCCCGGTGCTCTCCGTCAACGTCGTCTCCACCCGCCCGCTGGCCGAGCTCGGCCACGGCAAGGTGGCGCTGGGCTCGACCTCGCGGACCGGGGTGCTGCTGGCCCAGTTGCTGCTCGGCGAGCGGTACGGGGTGAACCCCGAGTACTTCCGCTGCCCGCCCGACCTGACCCAGATGCTGCTGGAGGCCGACGCCGGGGTGCTGATCGGCGACGTGGCGCTGCGCGCCCTCTACGAGGCGCCGAAGCGTGGGCTGGAGGTCACCGACCTCGGGCAGGCGTGGCGGGAGTGGACGGGCCTGCCGATGGTCTTCGCCGTCTGGGCCGTACGCCGCGACTTCGCCGCCGCCCACCCCGGCCTGGTCAAGGAGGTGCACGAGGCGTTCCTGCGCTCCCGTGACCTCTGCCTGGCCGAGCTGGACCAGGTGGCCGAGGCGGCCGCGCGCTGGGAGCCGTTCGACGCGGCGACCCTGGCGACGTACTTCCGGGCGCTGGACTTCTCCCTCGGCGAGCGCCAGGTGGCCGGCCTGCGCGAGTTCGCGCGCCGCGCCGCCGCCATCGACGCCGCCCCGCCCCTCCCCACCTCCGGCCCGGCCTTCTTCACGGGCTGACCCACCCCGTCGCTGCGCCGGGCGCGCCCGACGCGCCGATCATGGAGTTGTGGTGGGCGATAGGGGCGCCAATGTCCCTTGTGCGGGGCACCACAACTGCATGATCGACGCCGGTCTGCCGCCGGGGGCGCGGGGCGCGAGGAGGTCTAGGTGGTGGGGCGGAGGAGGGCTTCGGTGATCTTCTGGCAGTTCTTCATGCCGTACTCGTAGCCCTTGCCGATCGGGTAGCGGACCATCACGCCCATCGTCCAGGTGTCGCCGATGGCCAGGCAGTTGATGTGCATCTCCTGCTCCTTGGTCCGGTCGATCCAGCCGTTCTTGATGGCGATGTTCTTGCGTTCGGCGGCCGGGAACGCCTTGCGGATGCCGAAGTCGCCGCCGCCCCTGACCAGCCGCATCTCGTTGAGCAGCCACTTGGTCCACTTCGGCCCCGCGGCGCGGCCGTCGGCGATGCAGGCGCCCATCCGGGCGGTGTCCCGGGGGGAGAGCTTCGTCCGGCTCCAGCCGCCGTCGCTGGCGACGCTGCTGTCGGTCAGCTCGCACGTGGAGAGCAGCCGCTTGATCGAGGCGGACCCGCCCAGCGCGTTGTAGAACTGCTGCGTCCGGGTGTTGTCGCTGTCCCGGATGATCTTCGTGGCGTCGGCCAGCTTGGCGTCGCTCGGGGTCTGGCCCTTCTCGTCGGCGCGGCGCAGGTGGTCGGCGACGATCCACGCCTTGATCAGCGACGCGGTGGTGCTGGTCTCGTCCATGTTGTCGGAGCCGACGATCTCCCCGGTGCGGCGGTCGAGGACGCTCCAGGAGTACCAGCCCTCGATGTCCAGGTCGAGTTCCTTGGCCTCGAACGGCAGCGGCTCCGGCTCCGGCGTCGGGCTCGGCGACGGCGACGGGCGGGAGCTGCGGTCGCTCGGGGCTCCGGTGGCGCGCTCGGCCGGGCCGGCGGGGGCGCCCCACTCGGCGGCGGCGCGGGACTCGAACGGCGAGCCCGGCAGCAGCCGCAGCGAGACGAGCACCAGGCAGATGAGGACCACCGCGATGGCGATGAGCCTGCGGGGGGAGGCGTCGGCGGGCTCGTCGGCCCGGCGCTGTCGCGTCATCAGAGCTTCCCGGCGGGCTGCTGCGGCACCTTGAGGGCGGCGCCCGGCTGCGGGGTCACGAGCTGCGTGGCGACACTCGCGCAGACTCGGGCGCCGTACTCGAGGCCGCTCTTCTGCGGGTAGCGGAGCATCACCGCGAGGCTCCATCTGTCGGTGACGGCGAGGCAGCTGACGTGCCAGTTGCCGTCGTAGTTGAGGGGCGTCCAGCCGTTCTTGATACTCACCGGGCCCTGGGCCTTGATCTCGGCGGGCAGGCCGTCGATGATGCCCCACTTGCCGCCGCCGGATTTGGCGCTCTGGCTCTTCACGCTGCCGCGCACCTTGGACATCTCGTCCAGCACCCAACTGGTCCATTTCGGTCCTGCGGCCTTGCCATCGGCGATGCAGTCGCCGAGCCGGACAGCGTCCTGGGGGGACATTCTGGTGAAGCTCCAGTAGCCCTCGTACCCTGCCACGTTGCCGCGCTTGGTGTCGGTCAGGCCGCAGATGCTGATCGCCCGCTTGATCACCGGATTCGGTTGGCCGTCCGGCGACTTCCGGTAGGACCCGCCCGCGGCGTAGTAGACGGCGTTCGCAGCGTCGTCGTTGCTGTCCCGGATGGCGAGGCTGGCCTGCCGCTTCAACGCCGCCGAAGGTTCCTTGTCGCCGAGTTGGCGCAGGTAGTCCGCGACGATCCATGCCTTGATCATCGACTCGGTGGAGCTGGTCGAGGCCAGGTTCTTCGACCCGGAGATCTCGCCGGTCTCCCGGTCCATCAGCGCCCACGAGAAGAACTCGCCCTTGAAGGTGACCGTGACCGGGCCGGCGGCCAGGGTCGGCGGCGGGGGCGGGGTGGGCGCGGGGGCCGCGACGCTTCCGCCGCCGCTTCCGCCGCTCGCGGCGTCGTCGCCGGCGAGTCGGGCGTACGCGGCCGGAACGAGCAGGCCACCACCGAGGAGGACCGCCACGACGGCGAGCACCAGGGTCACGCGGGATCGCATGAGTGGGTGAGCTCCAGATGTCAGGCCGGGGGGACCGGCTGGTTGTCGGACGGATCGGCGGCTGGCCGAGGGCCGGGGGGATCCGCCCTCCGTGTTTCTGGGGCGATCGTCGGCAGCCGATCGGTGTGACGGGGGAAGTCTACGTGCGGATCGGCGACGCGCCAGGACCCGACACCTGGCAACTTGCCATGTAGGCGGGATATCGAGCCGCTATGCGGCTGTTGAGAGGATTCAGCTTCTCATAGTGAGCCAAGTCATAGTTTGCCCGGCTGCCGGAGCCCTTCCCCCGTACCGAAACTGCCTTCGGAAAACTGTTACACCCTCTGGTGTCCCGAGAGGCGAGCTGTAACACTTGACCTCATGTATGGCAACGACTTCTCCGCCGAGGACGCACCCGGCGGTGGCCTGCTCGGCGAGGTCGAGGCGGCGGAGGCGGCCCTGCGGGAGGCCGCCGCACGTGGCCGCCGGGGCGGCGCCCCCGGCGCGGACGAGGACCTGGAGGCGTACTTCGCCGAGGTCATCGACGCCGACCAGAAGATCGAGCCGCGCGACTGGATGCCCGAGGCGTACCGCAAGACGCTGATCCGGCAGATCGCGCAGCACGCACACTCCGAGATCATCGGCATGCAGCCGGAGGGCAACTGGATCAGCCGTGCCCCCTCGCTGAAGCGCAAGGCGATCCTGCTGGCCAAGGTGCAGGACGAGGCCGGCCACGGCCTCTACCTCTACGCCGCCGCCGAGACCCTCGGGATCAGCCGGGACGAGCTGGTCGAGCTGCTGCTCAACGGCCGGCAGAAGTACAGCTCGATCTTCAACTACCCCACCCTGACCTGGGCCGACGTGGGCGCCATCGGCTGGCTGGTCGACGGCGCCGCGATCGTCAACCAGGTCCCGCTCTGCCGCTGCTCCTACGGGCCGTACGCGCGGGCGATGATCCGGGTCTGCAAGGAGGAGTCGTTCCACCAGCGGCAGGGCTACGAGATCCTGCACACGCTCGCGCACGGCACCCCGGCGCAGAAGGCGATGGCGCAGGACGCCCTCGACCGCTGGTGGTACCCGTCGCTGGCGATGTTCGGCCCGCCGGACACCGACTCCACCCACTCGGCGCAGTCCATGGCCTGGAAGATCAAGCGCTTCTCCAACGACGAGCTGCGCCAGCGCTTCGTGGACATGTGCGTGCAGCAGGCGGAGATCCTCGGCCTGACGATCCCGGATCCCGACCTGCGCTGGAACGAGTCCCGGCAGTCGTACGACTTCACCCAGCCCGACTACGACGAGCTGATGCGGGTGATCAAGGGAAACGGCCCGTGCAACCGGCAGCGGATGGAGCACCGGCGCCGCGCCCACGACGACGGCGCGTGGGTGCGGGAGGCCGCCGCGGCGTACGCCGCCAAGCGGGTGCAGCAGAAGGAGAAGGTAGCGGCGTGAGCGAGCGTAGCGAGCGGACGGAGCAGCGCGGCGTGAGCGCCCCTTCGCCCCTGTGGGAGGTCTTCGTTCGGGCGCGGCGCGGGTTGTCGCACACCCACGTCGGCAGCCTGCACGCCCCCGACGCCGAGCTGGCCCTGCGCAACGCGCGGGACCTCTACACCCGCCGCCAGGAGGGCGTCTCCATCTGGGTGGTGCCGGCGGGCGCGATCACCGCGTCCAGCCCGGACGAGAAGGACGCCTTCTTCGACCCGGCGGCCGACAAGGTCTACCGGCATCCCACCTTCTACGACGTGCCGGACGGGGTGGCCCACCTGTGAACGGCCCCTTCGACTTCGCCCTCGCCCTCGGCGACGACGCGCTCGTCGCGGCGCAGCGGCTGGCCGAGTGGACCACCCGCGCGCCCGAGATGGAGGAGGACATCGCGCTGGCCAACATCGCCCTCGACCAGCTCGGCGCGGCCCGGCTCCTGCTGTCGTACGCGGGCGAGGTGGAGGGCGCCGGCCGGGACGAGGACGCGCTGGCGTTCCTCCGCGACGACCGGGAGTTCCGCAACTGCCTGCTCGTGGAACTGCCCAACGGCGACTTCGCGGTCACCATGGCGAAACTGCTCTTCCTGGCGGCCTATCAGCTCCCGCTCTACGCCGCGCTGGCCGGCTGCGCCGACGAGCGGCTGGCCGCGATCGGGGCCAAGGCCCGCAAGGAATCGGCCTACCACCTCGACCACGCCTCGACGTGGGTGCGGCGGCTCGGCGACGGCACCGAGGAGTCGCACCGGCGCATGCAGACGGCGGTCGACCAGGTCTGGCCGTACGCGCACGAGCTGTTCGCCCCCGACCCGGCGGCGCCGGTCGACCCGGCCACCCTGCGGGCCGACTTCGACGCCACCGTCGGTGCCGTGCTCGACGAGGCCACCCTGGCCCGGCCGGAGTCCGGCTGGGCGCCGGGCGGCGGGCGGGACGGCGTGCACACCGAGCACCTGTCCTTCCTGCTCGCCGAGATGCAGGTGCTGCACCGCGCCCACCCCGGGGCCAACTGGTGAGCGCGAGGAGTGCAGCGCAGCGGAGCCCCGCAGTCGCGAACGGAAGGCGGCACTGGTGAGGGGGCACCGGTGAGCGCGGGGAGGCACCGGTGACTCCGCGGGAGGCCGTGGCGGCGGTGGTGGACCCGGAGATCCGGGTGGTCACCATCGACGACCTCGGCATCCTGCGGGCGGTCGACGAGGACCCGGCGACCGGCCGGGTGGTCGTGACCATCACCCCCACCTACACCGGCTGCCCGGCGATGGACGTGATCCGCGCCGACATCCGGCGGGCGCTGGCCGCGGCCGGTCGTCCCGACGCCGACGTGCGGACCGTCTACAGCCCGGCGTGGAGCACCGACTGGATCTCCGACGCCGGCCGGGCCAAGCTCGCCGCCGCCGGCATCGCCCCGCCGTCGCCCGTACGCGCCGACAACGTGGTGCCGCTGACCCTCGCCGTCCGCTGCCCGCACTGCGGCTCGCCCGAGACCGAGCAGGTCAGCCGCTTCGGCTCGACCGCGTGCAAGGCGCTCTGGCGCTGCCGTTCCTGCCGTGAACCCTTCGACCACCTGAAGGCGCTGTGACTGTCACCATCACCCGCCCGGTCCGTCGCCGGCCGGTCTTCCACCCGCTGTCCGTCGCCGCCGTCGACCGGCTCACCGACGACGCCGTGGCGGTCACCTTCGCCGTGCCCGAGGAGCTGCGGGAGACGTTTGCGTTCTCCGCCGGCCAGCACCTCACCGTCCGCCGCCCCGGCGCCGCCGGCGAGGACGTGCGGCGGTCGTACTCCATCTGCTCCACGCCCGACGACCTGGCCCGGCACGGCCGGCTGCGGATCGGCGTGCGGGAGATCCCCGGCGGCGCGTTCTCCGCCTTCGCCTGCGGCGCGCTGCGCGGCGGCGACACGATCGAGGTGCTGCCGCCGCTCGGGCACTTCACCACGGCCCTCGCGCCGGACCGGGCCCGCCACTACGGCGCGGTGGTCGCCGGCTCGGGCGTCACCCCGGTGCTCGCGCTGGTCGCGACGGCGCTCGCCGTCGAGCCGGCCAGCACGTTCACGCTGGTGTACGGCAACCGCACGGCGAACACGGTGATGTTCGCCGAGGAGCTGGCCGACCTGAAGGACCGGTGGCCCACCCGGCTGCACCTGGTGCACGTGCTCTCCCGGGAGCAGGGCGAGTCGCCGCTGCTCTCCGGCCGGATCGACGCCGACCGGCTGGGCCGGCTGCTGGACACCGTCGTTCCCGGCGACACCGTCGACGAGTGGTTCCTCTGTGGCCCGTACGACATGGTGGTGGACGCCCGGGAGGTGCTCGCCGCGCGCGGCGTGCCGGAGTCGGCGGTGCACACGGAGCTGTTCCACGTCGCCGAGGCCCCGGCCCCGCCGCGACGCCCGGCCGACGAGCCGGGGGGCGGCGCCGAGGTGACGATCCTGCTGGACGGCCGGTCGTCGCGCTTCACGATGCGGCGCGACGAGCGGGTGCTGGACGCGGCGCTGAAGGTGCGCGGCGAGCTGCCCTACGCCTGCAAGGGCGGGGTCTGCTCGACCTGCAAGGCCAAGGTGGTCGACGGCGCGGTCACGATGGCCCGCAACTACGCGCTGGAGCCGGACGAGGTGGCCGCCGGCTACGTCCTCACCTGCCAGTCCAGCCCGACGACCGACCGGCTCACCGTCGACTACGACGCCTGACCGGTCCGCCCGCCGCCCGGCGGGCGCAGCCGGGTCGGCGGGGCGGCGCAGGCACCGCGTCGCACCCGCCGACCCCCTGCGTGGGGTCAGCTCGGGGCCTTGACCTGGCCGTCGTGGGCGATGCTGCGCCACAGGTCGAACTGGCCGTCGAATGCTGATGGTGCGATCGATGCGTCGGGAGGGCCCGATCGCGGCGGTCGAGCGGGGCGGTGCGGCGACCGTCCAACATCTATATTCCAGTCCGTCGCCGGCAGGCGACGCGGCCGACCGGTGCGCCCGGGCGGACCGGCGGGTCGAGACGGCCGTGCCGGAGCGCGGGTGGCCGGCCGCCGTGCCCGAGGAATGGAGTGTCGATGGATCAGCAGGTACGACGACGGCGAAGAGCCCTCGTCATCGGTGTCGCCGCCGCGTTGACGGCGGGTGCCGTCGCAGGTGCGCCGGCCCGGGCGGTAAGCGGGGGCAGCCCGGTCACGGACAGCGCGTACGCCTTCGCGGCGAAGGTCACCTTCGGTGCGAGGGGCGCCTGCTCCGGGGCGCTGGTCGCGCCCCAGTGGGTGTTGACGGCCCATTCATGCCTTCCCCCCACCCCGGGCCCCCGCTCGACTGTGAGCGCGCCCGCCTGGCCCACCACGGTCACCGTGGGCCGGCTGGATCTGACCACGAACGACGGCCGGGTGCAGCGCGCCAATCTCGTGGTGTCGCACCCGGATCGGAACCTCGCGCTGCTCCGGCTCACGCTGCCGGTGGTCGGCGTCACCCCGGTCGCGCTCGCCACCGGGGCACCCGTGCCGGGCGAGACGTTGCAGGCGCTCGGCTTCGGTCGTACCGCCACCGAGTGGGTGCCCGACAAGCTGCACGGTGCGCCGGTCACGGTCGGCACCGTCTCGGCCACCTCGGTCGCGATCAGCAACGAGCAGGGTGGGCCGACCACCTGCAAGGGCGACGCCGGAGGGCCGGCGGTACGCGTGGTGGACGGGCGTCCCGAGCTGGTTGCCGTGCACGCCACCTCCTGGCAGGGCGGCTGTCTCGCCGAGACGGAGACCCGGCGGGACGCCATCGAGACCCGCACCGACGACCTGGCCGGCTGGATCCGCCAGAACACGCCCAACAACTGCAGTGCCGGTGGCGCGAGTCACGGCCCGGCAGACCAGGCAGGCGTGGTGATCCTGAGCGACTGGACCGGCGACTGCCGCACCGACGCGCTCGTCCAGCTCGCCGACGGCAGGCTGCGGGCGTACCCGTCGAGCGGGGACCTCTCGGGCACCGCCCCGCTCTTCCCGGCGCCCTACCGCTACGTGGGGACGAACTGGGGCGGGGCGAACCGGCCGCGGGCGCTCACGGGGGACTTCACCGGGGACGGCCGGGCGGACATCATCGCGCAGAGCGGCGACGGCACCCTGACCGCCTGGGAGTCGACCGGCGACCTCTCCGCCGACTACCGGCTCTTCGCCGGGGCGTCCGCGATCGTCGGCACCGCCTTCACCAGCGGCTCGATCCCCCGCCTGATCCCGGGCGACTTCAACGGCGACGGCCGCACCGACCTTCTCGGTCAGCTGCTCAACGGCACGCTGCGGGTCTGGACGTCGACGGGCGACCTGTCGGCCGACGCCCGGCTGTTCGCCGGGACGACGAGGGACGTCGGCACCGGTTTCACCACCACGGAGGTGCCGCGCATCCTGACCGGCGACTTCAACGGCGACGGGCGGACCGATCTGATCGCCCAGCACGCCGACGGCACCATGAAGGGCTACCCGTCCAGCGGGGATCTCTCCATGGACATGAGGCTCTTCCCGACGACTCTCGCGGCGAAGGTGGTCGGCACCGGTTGGCGGAGTTCCTCGATTCCTCGGATCCTGCCGGCCGACTTCGACGGTGACGGCACCACCGACCTGGTCGCCCAGCTCGCGGACGGACGGCTGCGGGCGTACCGGTCGTCCGGGGCGATGACCGGCGAGGGACTGCTGTTCTCCGGGCCCTACCCGTACGTGGGCACGAACTGGGGCACGACGAACCGGCCCCGCATCCTGGTCGGTGACCTCACCGGCGACGGCCGCACCGACCTGATCGGCCAGGACTCCGCCGGCGTCATGCTCGGCTTCCAGTCGACCGGGGACCTGAGCGCCGACTTCAAGCTCTACACCACCAGCGCCAGTGCCGTGGGCAGCGGCTGGACGTCCAGCAGCATCCCGCGCGTCTTCTGACCGGAGGGTGCGGCGTCGTCCGTCGTCGACGGGCGGCGCCGCACCGCCGGCGAGGGTGAACACCGTCACACCCGACGGGCCGCCGGGCGGGCTGTTCGGCGGCCATCGACCGGCCCCCCGAGCGGGCGACGTAGGCTCGGGGGGTGAGTGTGAGCCGGGAGATCGACGACATCCTGCAGCGTGGCGCGGACGGCGGGCGGATCACGCCCGAGGAGGCCCTGCTGCTCTACACCGAGGCGCCGTTGCACGCCCTGGGCGAGGCCGCCGACGCGGTGCGCCGACGCCGCTACCCGGACAACGTCGTCACGTACCTGATCGACCGCAACATCAACTACACGAACGTCTGCGTGACGGCGTGCAAGTTCTGCGCGTTCTACCGGGCCCCCAAGCACAAGGAGGGCTGGACCCACCCGACCGAGGAGATCCTGCGCCGCTGCGGCGAGGCGGTCGAGCTGGGCGCCACCCAGGTCATGCTCCAGGGCGGGCACCACCCGGACTACGGCGTGGAGTACTACGAGGAGCTGTTCTCCTCGGTCAAGAAGGCGTACCCGCAGCTGGCGATCCACTCGATCGGCCCCAGCGAGATCCTGCACATGGCCAAGGTCTCCGGCGTCAGCCTCGACGAGGCCATCGCCCGGATCAAGGCGGCCGGGCTGGACTCGATCGCCGGCGCCGGCGCGGAGATGCTGCCCGCCCGCCCGCGCAAGGCCATCGCGCCGCTGAAGGAATCGGGCGAGCGCTGGCTGGAGGTCATGGAGCTGGCGCACCGGCAGGGCGTCGAGTCGACCGCCACCATGATGATGGGCACCGGCGAGACCGCCGCCGAGCGGATCGAGCACCTGCGGATGATCCGCGACGTGCAGGACCGCACGAAGGGCTTCCGGGCGTTCATCCCCTGGACGTACCAGCCGGAGAACAACCACCTCAAGGGCCGTACGCAGGCCACCACCCTGGAGTACCTGCGGCTGGTCGCGGTGGCCCGGCTCTTCTTCGAGACGGTGCCGCACCTCCAGGCGTCCTGGCTGACCACCGGCAAGGACGTCGGGCAGCTCGCCCTGCACATGGGCGTGGACGACCTCGGCTCGATCATGCTGGAGGAGAACGTCATCTCCTCGGCCGGCGCGCGGCACCGCTCCAACCTGCACGAGCTGATCGGCATGATCCGCTCGGCGGACCGGATCCCCGCCCAGCGCGACACCCTCTACAACCGGCTGGCCGTGCACCGCACCCCGGCCGACGACCCGACCGACGAGCGGGTCGTCTCGCACTTCTCCTCGATCGCCATGCCGGGCGGCGGTGCCGGGAAGTCCCTGCCGCTGGTCGACGCCCGCTGAGGCTGGGCACCCACAGGCGCACCCGCACCACCGGCACCCCACCGTCGTCCGACGGTGGGGTGTCGTCGTACGTGGACCACTGCGTGGATCACGAGAATACGGAAAGTGACCGTAAATGCCTCGCTCGGCTGGCCGATCGGGTGAATTCCCGTGGGCCGTTGATCTCGATTAGATTGCCGTTCGGAGTCGGTTTCGGGGTGGCCGGGGCAGCAAGACATATCAATCCGGGCATTCCTTAAGTGATTCTTAGCCCGGCTGTTCAACGCGCCCGTCCTGCGGGGTGGCGGGCGTGATCGCTTACCGCTAACGTCCCCGGCCGTACCTTTCCTTCACCCCAACGGGGGGAACTCTTCCATGATCTTCCGTAACCGTTCGCTGGCGCGTATCGGCGCCGGCGCGCTGCTCGCCTCCGGCGCGTTGACCGCCCTCGGTAGCCCGGCTCACGCCTCGGGCACGGAGACGGACCTCGCGATCGAGGTGGCTGGCACGCGGGTCGCCGCCAACGCGCAGGGCAAGTTCGCCTACGCCAAGGTGACCAACACCGGCAAGAACACCCCGAGCGAACTGTCGGTGCGGGTGGACGTGTCCAAGGTCGACTTCGACAAGGTCGCCGCCGTGCCGGCCGTCGAGGACGGCTGCGACATCGAGCTCGCCGGGGAGAAGCCGACCGCGTTCATCTGCCACGCGACGGAGAAGGGCCTGCCGGGCCCGGGTGAGACCACCGACCTGCCGATCGTCCTGTTCAGGTTCGAGGCCGAGGGCACCTACAAGGCCCCGCTCTCCTTCAAGCTCGTCTCGAAGGACGACACCAACGCGGCGAACAACACCAAGACCGCCACGCTGGACTTCTCCGACGCCAGCGGGCCGGACCTCTCGGTCGTCGCCGAGGACGTCAAGCAGGCCGTGAAGATCGTCGACGGCAACCCGGTCTACTCCGGCGACCTGCACGCGGGCGGCCGCTCGGCGCTGACCTACTTCATCACCAACCAGGGTGACAAGGCCGCCGCCGGTCTCAAGATCAGCGTCAAGCTGCCCAAGGGCGTCACCCCGACCGAGGTGGAGCCGGGCTGCGAGTACGCGGCCGACAAGTCCACCTTCACCTGCACCTACGCCAACTTCGGCCTGATCCCGCAGGACGAGGACACCAACCCCGAGGACAAGCTCTACTCGGCCTACGGCTTCTACCACGTGTTCGACGTGGCGGCGGACGTGAAGCCGGGTGCCCTCAAGGGCGGTCTGGTCAGCGTCGAACCGGTCGGGTCCGCGCCCAGCCGGATGCGGGCGGCCGCGGTCACCCTGCCGGAGAACGTCACCGGCCTGCGGGCGACCGACGTGGACGCCACCGACAACTCCGACGCGTACGCCGTGATCGTCGCGGCCAAGGGCGGCGCGGGCGGCGGCGGTGACGACGACGGCGGCCTGCCGGTCACCGGTGCGCAGACCACGCTGATCGGCGGCATCGGCGGCGCGGTGCTGATCGCGGGCGCGGCCATGTTCATGGTGGCGCGGCGGCGCCGGGTCGTCCTGGTGACCCCGGGCGACGAGAAGCCGACGGCCTGACGGTCGTCCTCCATCGACCCGCGAGGGTCGTTCACATAACGCACGGCAGCGGGGGCGGGATGGGTGACCATCCCGCCCCCACTGTGCGTCGGACCCTCCGTCCGTCCGGATCGGCCGGACGGATGAAACACGATCTCCCTGCTGGCGCGCCGCTTCGACCTTCGATAGCGTCCGCCCGGGTTCCGCAACCATCCGTTTCTTCCCTAACCCCCGGGGGACCGATGACCCTGTTCCATCGCTCGGCCCTGGCCCGCGCCGGTGCCGTGGCACTCCTCGCGGCGGGTGGCCTGACCACCGTCGCCGTTCCCGCCCAAGCCGCCGACGGGCCGGACCTCGCCGTGATCCCGATCAGCACCCAGCTCGCGAAGGGTGTCGACGCGGCCCGGAGCAAGCCGTTCAAGTTCACCGTCACCAACGCCGGCACGACCACGGCGGAGGACGTTTCGTACCGGGTGAACACCCGGGATCTCAAGAAGAAGCGCGTCGGATTCCTGGTGCCCGAGGGCTGCCGCGCCATCGACAGTTACCTCTACCAGTGCTCCCTCGGCGACCTGCCCGCCGGCACCAGCAAGGACTTCGGCGTCCCGCTGTTCAGCACGGGCGGCCGGGGCGACGGCGGCACGCTGACCGTCGGCGTCGCCACCACGACGCCCGAGAGTGACCTCGGTGACGAGGTCGTCGAGGTGCCGGTCACCGTGACGAAGCCCGGCTACGACCTCACCGCCTGGGCGCAGGACGTCCAGGCGGGCGTCGTGGTCAACGGCGCGGTGGCCGACGAGCCGGACCTCAGGCCGGTGCGCCGGGGCGAGACCGTCCCGCTGGACTGGGCGGTCTACAACGACGGCAGCCGGCCCGCGACCGGCGTCTTCTACGGCATCACCCTCCCGGCGGGTGTGAGCTTCGTGACGGTGCCGCAGGGCTGCGTCACGCAGGTGTTCCTCGGCAAGGAGCAGGCGTTCTGCGAGGACGCCGGCGCGACCATCCGCCGGGGGCAGTACTACACCGCCGACGTGACGGTGAAGGTCGGCGACGACGTGACCGAGCCGGTGCTGCGGGAGGGCGACCTCTTCGCGTACGGGCTGGACGTCGCCGAGGGCGAGCCGGAGGAGGAGCCGAAGGTCGCCGGCCAGGCGCAGCGGAAGGCCTTCTCCGAGGCCGACATGGGCGACAACCACACGATCTTCGAGGCCTTCGTCGACCTGTCGGCGCAGCCGACCCCGACCCCGACGCCGACCGGTGAGCCGACGCCCACCCCGACGGCGACCCCGACGGGCGTACCCACGGCGGGCCCGACCACCACCCCCGGTGGTGGCGGTGGTGGCGGCGACGGCGGGCTGCCGGTGACCGGCGTGCAGGCCGGGCTGATCGGCGGCATCGGCGCGGCCGTGCTGCTGGCCGGCGGCGCGCTGCTGCTGCTCTCCCGGCGGCGCAGGGTCGTCCTGGTGGCGCCCGGCGACGAGAAGTCGACCGACTGACGTACGACGACACGGGGGCGGGGTGGGCGACCATCCCGCCCCGTGGCGTGTCCGGGTGGTGGTGCGGCCGACCCACCGGCCGCCCGCGCGGGCCGGACTGGCAGAGTGGAGGGGTGAGCCGTACCCCGCAGGGCCAGCGCGCCAACCTGGACAAGCAGCCGCACGAGGTCGCCGCGATGTTCGACGGCGTGGCGGCTCGCTACGACCTGACCAACACCGTCCTCTCCTTCGGGCAGGACCGGTTCTGGCGCCGGGCCACCCGGGCCGCGCTCGACCTGCGGCCGGGTGAGCGGGTGCTCGACGTGGGCGCCGGCACCGGCGTGTCCACCGAGGAACTGGCCCAGTCGGGCGCGTACGCGGTGGGCGCCGACCTGTCCCTCGGCATGCTGCGCGTCGGCAAGCGCACCCGTCCCCAGGTGCCGCTGCTGGCCGGTGACGCGTTGAAGCTGCCCTTCGCCGACGCCAGCTTCGACGCGGTGACCATCTCGTTCGCGCTGCGCAACGTGAACGACACCGACGCCGCCCTGCGGGAGCTGGCCCGGGTCACCAGGCCGGGCGGCCGGCTGGTGGTGTGCGAGTTCAGCACCCCGGTGAACCCGGCGTTCCGCACGGTCTACCTGTCGTACCTGATGCGTTCGCTGCCGAGCGTGGCCCGCACCGTCTCCAGCAACCCCGACGCGTACGTCTACCTGGCGGAGTCGATCCGGGCGTGGCCCGACCAGCCGGCCCTGGCCGCGCGGATCGGCGCGGCGGGCTGGGGCAGGGTGGCCTGGCGCAACCTGACGGGCGGGATCGCGGCGTTGCACCGCGCGGTCCGCGTCTAGGCCGATTCGGCACCCTTTCCGCAAATATCCGTTTCTGCTCCACTTTGTTCCGTAAGCTCGCCCCCATGACGGGACGACACCGGGCGGTCGGCGCGGAGGCCACCGACGACGACGCGACCGAACTCATCGCCCAGCTCAAGGAGCTGGCCGGCGCGGATCCCGCCGACGTCCGTCAGGTCGTGGCCGAGGTGCTGGCCGCCCTGGACCGCGCCGCCGGCGGCGCGCTGCGCGAGCACCTGCCGGAGACGATCCGGCACGACGCCGGCCTGGATCCGGCCACCTCCGCCCGCCACTGAGACCCGCCCCGGCGCCCCGCCTCCGACCTCGGCCGACGTGTCCCCGGCAAGTTAGGTACCCCTGGTCCGGCGTGGTCATGACGTCGGTCATAGACTCCCACCGTCTGGCTTGTGAAGCATTTCACGAGCATGCGGGAGGAGGCGCGGGATGGCCGCGGTGGAACATGACGCCGACGTGATCGTCGTGGGCGCCGGTCCCGGTGGGTCGGCTACCGCATACCACCTGGCTCGGCACGGCGTACGGGTGCTGCTGCTGGAGAAGACCGAGTTCCCCCGGGAGAAGGTCTGCGGCGACGGGCTGACCCCGCGCGCGGTGCGGCAGCTCATCCGGATGGGCGTGGACACCTCGCCCGAGGCGGGCTGGCTGCACAACCGGGGCCTGCGGGTCATCGGTGGCGGCGTCCGGCTGGAGCTGGACTGGCCCGACCTGGCGAGCTTCCCCAACTACGGCCTGGTGCGCACCCGGCTCGACTTCGACGACCTGCTCGCCCGGCGCGCCGTCGAGGCCGGCGCCGAGCTGCGCACCGGCGTGAACGTCACCGGCCCGGTGCTGGGCCCGGACGGCCGGGTCACCGGCGTCGAGGCGGAGGTCGGCCCGGGCAAGGAGCCCGCCACCTTCCACGCGCCGCTGGTCGTCGCGGCCGACGGGGTCTCCGGCCGCTTCCCGCTCGCCCTCGGGCTGGCCAAGCGCGAGGACCGGCCGATCGGCGTCGCCGTCCGGCGCTACTACCGCTCGCCCGCCAAGCACGACGACAACTACCTGGAGTCCTGGCTCGAACTTCGCAGCAAGGACAGCGGCGACAACCTGCTGCCCGGGTACGGCTGGATCTTCGGGCTGGGCGACGGCCGGGTCAACGTCGGCCTCGGGGTGCTCAACTCCTCGTCGGCGTTCGGCAAGACCAACTACCGCCGGCTGCTCACCGACTGGCTGGCCAACACGCCCGCCGACTGGGGCATGACCGACGAGGCGAACGCGGAGGGGCCGATCCTCGGCGCCGCGCTCCCCATGGGCTTCAACCGGGTGCCGCACTACACCCGGGGCGTGATGCTGGTCGGTGACTCCGGCGGCATGGTCAACCCGTTCAACGGCGAGGGCATCGCGTACGCGATGGAGTCCGGCGAGCTGGCCGCGGAGGTCGCCGTGCAGGCGCTCGCGCGCCCGGCCGGCGCGGACCGGGAGCGTGCGCTGTCGGCGTACTCGACGGAGCTGAAGCTCCGCTTCGGCGGCTACTACCGGCTCGGCGGCATCTTCGTGAAGCTCATCGGCCGCCCCGAGATCATGCGGATGGCCACGAAGCACGGGATGCCGCACCCGATGCTGATGCGCTTCGTGCTCAAGCTGCTGGCCAACCTGACCGACCCCCGCGACGGGGACGCGATGGACCGCGTCATCAACACGATGACGAGAGTGGCGCCCGCCGTGTAGCCCGAGGAACGAGCCTGCGAGCGCCCGCGGTCGCGAACGAAGGCAGCCCCGTGTGACGGCCCCGTCCACGGTCTGCGATGACCGCAGGTGCGGACAGGAGAGATCGACCCCCGCCGACGACCGTCGCGAGGGACGTGAATAGTGTGATTTTTGACAAGGACCAGGGGCAGGGAAGGACGAGCAGGAGAAAACGATGTCGCTCTCGCCTTATGCACCGATCATCGGGCTGTTCGCCCTCGCCGCGGGGTTCGCGCTGTTCTCCGTGGCCGCTGCCCGCTTCGCCGGTCCCCGGCGCTACAACAAGGCCAAGCTCGAGGCGTACGAGTGCGGCATCGAGCCCAGTCCGCAGCCGGTCGGCGGCGGCCGGTTCCCGATCAAGTTCTACCTGACGGCGATGCTCTTCATCGTCTTCGACATCGAGATCATCTTCCTCTACCCCTGGGCGGTCTCGTTCGACGCCCTGCCGATCTTCGGCTTCGTGGAGATGGTCCTGTTCATCGTCGCTGTCTTCGTCGCCTACGCCTACGTCTGGCGGCGTGGCGGCCTGGACTGGGACTGAGGGAGGAACCTCAGATGGGTATCGAGGAGAAGCTTCCCGCCGGTGTCCTGCTCACCTCGGTGGAGAAGCTGGTCAACTGGTCGCGGAAGACGTCGGTCTGGGGGGCCACCTTCGGTCTGGCCTGCTGCGCGATCGAGATGATGGCCGCCGGTGGTCCGCACTACGACATGGGCCGCTGGGGCATGGAGGTCTTCCGGGCCTCGCCCCGGCAGGCCGACCTGATGATCGTGGCCGGTCGGGTGAGCCAGAAGATGGCCCCGGTGCTGCGCCAGATCTACGACCAGATGGCGGAGCCCCGCTGGGTCATCTCGATGGGCGTCTGCGCCAGCAGCGGCGGCATGTTCAACAACTACGCCATCGTGCAGGGCGTCGACCACATCGTCCCGGTCGACATGTACCTGCCCGGTTGCCCGCCCCGGCCCGAGATGCTCATCGACGCGGTCCTCAAGCTGCGCGAGAAGATCGGGCACGAGCCGCTCGGCCCGAACGGCCGCAAGATGCTCGAGGCGCGCAAGGCCCGCGGCGACGTCCCGGTCGTCCCCTACGGCTCGATGCCGTCGTCGTACCGCAGCGACAAGGCCCGGCGGGCCGAGTGGACCAAGGCGGTCCGTGAGGGTCGCGAGGAGCAGCTGCGGATCGAGAACTGGATGAAGGCCCAGAACCACCTGCAGCACGGGGGTGTCCAGAAGTGACCGCGCCTCAGGACAGGCAAGACGACGGCGGCGTGCCGGTTCCGGTCACGCCGGCCGGCGCCAGCACCACCGCACCCGCCGAGTACCCCCCGGCCAGCCCGGCCGGCCGGGGCATGTTCGGCAACCAGGGCTCCGGCGACGTGTCCGGCTTCGGCGGCCTCGTCCGCCAGCGCCGGACCATCGAGGACGCGCCCCGGCCGTACGGGGGCTACTTCGACGAGGTCCGCGACGCGCTGGAGGAGGCGTACGCGGACTTCGCCGACGCCGTCGAGAAGGTCGTGGTCGACCGGGGCGAGCTGACCCTGCACATCCGCCCGGAGCGGATCGCCGAGGTCTGCCAGGTGATGCGCGACGACATGGCGCTCCGCTTCGAGCTCTGCTCCTCGGTCTCCGGGGTCGACTACCTCGGCGCCGACGCCCGCCGCCTGCACGTCGTCTACCAGCTCACCTCGATGACCTACCGCCGCACGGTGCGGCTGGAGGCAGCGGTCTCCGCCGAGGACCCGCACCTGCCGAGCGTCACGTCGGTCTACCCGACGGCGGACTGGCAGGAGCGCGAGGCGTACGACATGTTCGGCATCGTCTTCGACGGTCACCCCAACCTGACCCGGATCCTGATGCCGGACGACTGGGAGGGGCACCCGCAGCGCAAGGACTACCCGCTCGGCGGCGTACCCGTCGAGTACAAGGGCGCTGAGATCCCGCCGCCGGACCGAAGGAGGTCCTACCAGTGAGCGCGAGGAGTGAGCTTGCGAGCCCCAGCCGCCCGCGCGAGGAGCGAGCGCAGCGAGCCCCGCAGTCGCGGGCAGAGGTTCGCGCAGTCGTGAACGGAGGGCCGGCACTGTGAGCACGTCGAACTACGCCACCGAGCGCGACACCACCGAGGGGAAGGTCTTCACCGTCACCGGTGGCGACTGGGACAGCGTCGTCTCGGGGGCCGACCCGATCAACGACGAGCGCATCGTCGTCAACATGGGTCCGCAGCACCCGTCGACGCACGGCGTGCTCCGGCTGATCCTTGAGCTGGAGGGCGAGACGGTCCGCGAGGCCCGCTCGGTCGTCGGCTACCTGCACACCGGCATCGAGAAGAACCTCGAATACCGCAACTGGGTCCAGGGCAGCACCTTCGTGACCCGGATGGACTACCTCGCCCCGATCTTCAACGAGACCGGGTACGCGCTGGCGGTGGAGAAGCTGCTCGGGATCACCGACCAGATCACCGAGCGGGCGAACACCATCCGGGTCCTGATGATGGAGCTGAACCGGATCTCGTCGCACCTGGTCTGGGTGGCCACCACCGCCATGGAGCTGGGCGCGATCAACATGATGCTCTACGGCTTCCGCGAGCGTGAGTACGTCCTGGAGATCTTCGAGATCATCACCGGCCTGCGGATGAACCACGCGTACGTCCGTCCGGGCGGCGTGGCCCAGGACGTGCCGGACGAGGCGATCGTCAAGATCCGCGAGTTCCTCAAGCTGATGCCGAAGCGGCTCAAGGAGTACGAGAACCTCCTCTCCGGGCAGCCCATCTGGCTCGAGCGGACCAAGAACGTCGCGGTGCTCGACGTGACGGGCTGCCTCGCGCTCGGCGTGACCGGCCCCGTGCTGCGTTCTGCCGGCCTCGCCTGGGACCTGCGCAAGACCATGCCGTACTGCGGCTACGAGACGTACGAGTTCGACGTGCCGACGCACACCGACGGCGACGTGTGGGGCCGCTACCTGGTCCGGCTCGCCGAGATCCGGGAGTCGCTCAAGCTCGTCGAGCAGGCGTTGGACCGGCTCAAGCCGGGCCCGGTGATGGTGGCCGACAAGAAGATCGCCTGGCCGGCGCAGCTCGCCATCGGCGTCGACGGCATGGGCAACTCGCTGGAGCACGTCGCGAAGATCATGGGTCAGTCGATGGAGTCGCTGATCCACCACTTCAAGCTCGTCACCGAGGGCTTCCGGGTGCCGCCGGGCCAGGTCTACGTCGGCATCGAGTCGCCCCGCGGCGAGCTGGGCGTGCACGCCGTCTCCGACGGTGGCACCCGGCCCTACCGGGTGCACTACCGGGAGCCGAGCTTCGTCAACCTCCAGGCGCTCCCGGCGATGGCCGAGGGCGGCCTGATCGCCGACGTGATCGCCGGTGGCGCCTCGCTGGACCCTGTGATGGGTGGTTGTGACCGATGAGTGTTTTCACTGACGAGACCAGGGAGCGGGCGCGGGAGATCATCGCCCGCTATCCGGCCGACCGGTCCCGGTCGGCGCTGCTGCCGCTGCTGCACCTGGTGCAGTCCGAGGAGGGCTACGTCTCCCCGGCCGGTGTGGCGTTCTGCGCCGAGGTGCTGGGCCTCAACAAGGCCCAGGTGGGGGCGGTCGCCACCTTCTACACCATGTACAAGCGCCGGCCGACCGGCGACTACCTGGTGAGCGTCTGCACCAACACGATGTGCAACGTGCTCGGCGGCCAGGAGGTCTACGACACCCTCGCCGAGCACCTCGGCGTGGGGCACGACGAGACCACCGCCGACGGGAAGATCACCCTGGAGCACGCCGAGTGCCTGGCGGCGTGCGACTACGGCCCGGTGATGACCGTCAACTACGACTTCTTCGACGGGGTGGACCCGCAGACCGCGCGCGGCGTCGTCGACGAGCTGCGCGCCGGTGGCCGGCCGATGCCGACCCGGGGCGCCCGGCTCTGCACCCTCAAGGAGATGGCGGTGCAGCTCGCCGGCTTCGCCGACGAGCGGGAGGGCGCGGTCGCCGACGGCGGGCCGGGGGAGCCCACCCTGCGGGGGCTGCGGCTGGCGCAGGAGCACGGCATCTCGGTGCCGGGCTTCGACCCGAACACCCCGATCCGCAGCAAGGCCGAGGCCGACAAGGCCGCCGCCGAGGCGAAGGCCAGGAGCGAGGCCGCGAAGCCGGCTCCCGAGCCGGCCAAGGCCGCGCCGGCCCCGAGCGGCAACGGCGCCCGGCCCGCCACGGGCAACGCGGGCACCGGCGAGCCGGCCCCCGCCGCCGAGGCGGCCGGCAGCACCACCCGTGACGTCAAGGCGCCGGACGCCAAGTCGCCCGAGGTGCGTACCGCCGAGACCCGGCAGCCCGACGCGGCGACCGCCGTGCCGGACGCCCCGGGCACCAAGGTTCCGGTGGACGGCGCCCCGCCGGCTCCCCGCGACGCGCGGGAGGCGGAGGCCGCCGGGGCGGCGGCCAACGCGCCGGCCGGCGACGGCAAGCCCGCCGGCGACGAGGCCGGCGCGCAGCAGCGCAACCTCAAGGAAGCCGAGGCGGGCGCCGGTGGCGCGGGCTCCGCCGTCGCGAGCGAGACGGGGGTCCAGAAGTGACCACTCCCCGGCCGGAGACCCTGGCCAAGCTGACGCCGGTACTCACCAAGCGCTGGCTCTCGCCGGACGCCTGGCGCATCGGCACCTACGAGAAGCTCGACGGCTACGCGGCCCTGCGCAAGGCGCTCAAGGCGCACCCGGACGACCTGATCCAGCTGATCAAGGACTCCGGCCTGCGCGGTCGCGGCGGCGCCGGCTTCCCGACCGGTCTCAAGTGGGGGTTCATCCCGCAGGGCGACGGCAAGCCGCACTACCTCGTCGTCAACGCCGACGAGGGGGAGCCGGGCACCTGCAAGGACCTCCCGCTGATGACGCACGACCCGCACGCCCTCGTCGAGGGCGTGATCATCGCGTCGTACGCGATCCGGGCCAGCCGCGCCTACATCTACATCCGGGGCGAGGCGGTGCACGCCGCGCGCCGGCTGCGCAACGCCGTGCGGGAGGCCACCGCCAAGGGCTACCTGGGCCGGAACATCCTCGGCTCCGGGTACGACCTGGAGCTGGTGGTGCACTCGGGCGCCGGGGCGTACATCTGCGGCGAGGAGACCGCGCTGCTGGACTCGCTGGAGGGCTTCCGGGGCCAGCCCCGGCTGCGCCCGCCGTTCCCGGCGACCCACGGCCTGTACGCGAGCCCGACGGTGGTCAACAACGTCGGCACCATCGCCAGCGTCCCCTACATCGTGCTGGGCGGCGCCGACTGGTGGAAGACCATGGGCACGGAGAAGTCGTCCGGCCCGATGATCTACTCGCTCTCCGGCCGGATCGCCAACCCCGGCCAGTTCGAGTGCGGCATGGGCGTCACCCTGCGGGAGCTGATCGAGCTGGCCGGCGGCATGCAGCCCGGTCACAACCTGAGGTTCTGGACGCCGGGTGGCTCGTCGACGCCGCTGCTCACCGCCGAGCACCTGGACGTGCCGCTGGACTTCGAGGGGGTGGCGGCGGCCGGCTCGATCCTCGGCACCACGGCCACCCAGATCTTCTCCGACCAGGACTGCCCGGTCTACGCGACCTACCGGTGGCTGGAGTTCTACCACCACGAGTCGTGCGGCAAGTGCACCCCGTGCCGCGAGGGCAACTACTGGATGGTCCGGGTCTACCGGCGGATCCTCGCCGGTCAGGGCACCCACGAGGACCTGGACACCCTGCTGGACACCTGCGACAACATCCTCGGCCGCTCGTTCTGCGGCCTGGGTGACGGCGCGACCAGCTCGGTGACCTCGTCGCTGAAGTACTTCAAGCAGGACTACCTCGACTACATCGAGGGGCGCACGGCGCCGAAGCTGTCCGACAAGCAGTTGGTGGGAGCCCACTAATGACTGACGTCGTCAAGGCCCCGGAAACCGTCACGCTCACCATCGACGGCGTCGAGGTCACCGCCCCGAAGGGGGCACTGCTGATCCGGGTCGCCGAGCAGCTGGGCACCGAGATCCCCCGGTTCTGCGACCACCCGCTGCTGGCCCCGGCCGGCGCGTGCCGGCAGTGCCTGGTCGAGGTGGAGGGGCAGCGCAAGCCCGTCGCCTCCTGCACCCAGACCGTCGCCGACGGCATGGTCGTACGCACCCAGCTCACCTCCCCGGTCGCCAAGAAGGCGCAGGAGGGGGTCATGGAGCTGCTGCTGCTGAACCACCCGCTCGACTGCCCGATGTGCGACAAGGGCGGCGAGTGCCCGCTGCAGAACCAGGCGATGTCCACCGGGCGCGCCGACTCGCGGTTCCACGAGCACAAGCGGGAGTACCCGAAGCCGCTGCCGATCAGCACGCAGGTGCTGCTCGACCGCGAGCGCTGCGTGCTCTGCCAGCGCTGCACCCGGTTCTCCGAGGAGATCGCCGGCGACAAGTTCATCGACCTGATGGGCCGGTCGTCCGCCGAGGAGATCAACATCTACCGGGACGAGGACTACGGCGTCGAGACGGGCGCGGGCTGCCCCGGCTCGGCCGCCGACGAATCCGGGGACGTGCCGTTCAACTCGTACTTCTCCGGGAACACGGTGCAGATCTGCCCGGTCGGCGCGCTGACCGGCACCCAGTACCGGTTCCGGGCCCGGCCGTTCGACCTGGTCTCCTCCCCGAGCGTCTGCGAGCACTGCTCGGCCGGGTGCGCCCAGCGCACCGACTGGCGGCGGGGCAAGGTGCTGCGCCGGCTGGCCGGCGACGACCCGGCGGTGAACGAGGAGTGGAACTGCGACAAGGGGCGGTGGGGCTTCCAGTACACCCGCGCCTTCGACCGGCTCACCACCCCGCTGGTCCGCGACCCGCAGACCGGCGAGCTGCGTGAGGCGGCGTGGAGCGAGGCGTTGGCCGTCGCCGCCGAGGGGCTGCGCGCGGCGCGGGACGGCGGGCGGGGCACGGCGGTGCTCACCGGCGGTCGGCTGACCGTCGAGGACGCCTACGCGTACGCGAAGTTCGCCCGGGTCGCGCTGAACACCAACGACGTCGACTTCCGGGCCCGGCCGGTCTCCCGCGAGGAGACGGACTTCCTGGCCAGCTCGGTCGCCGGGGTCACCGACGTCACGTACGCCGACGTCGAGAAGGCGCCGGCCGTGGTGCTGGTCGGGCTGGAGCCGGAGGAGGAGTGCCCGATCCTCTTCCTGCGGCTGCGCAAGGCGTACCTGAAGAAGAAGCTGACGGTCTACGCGATCGCGCCGTTCGCCACCCGCGGCCTGGAGAAGCTCGGGGCCAAGCTGGCCCGGGTGGTGCCGGGCGAGGAGGCGACCGTGCTCGCCGAGCACGCGACGGTGGCCGAGGCGCTCAGCGCCGAGGGCGCGATCCTGATCGTCGGCGAGCGGCTGGCCAGCGTGCCGGGCGGCCTCTCCGCGGCGGCCGACGTGGCCCGGCGTACCGGCGCGAAGCTGGCCTGGGTGCCGCGGCGCGCGGGTGACCGCGGCGCGGTCGACGCGGGCTGCCTGCCCAACCTGCTTCCCGGTGGCCGCCTGGTCAACGAGCCGGCCGCCCGGGCCGAGCTGGGTGAGGCGTGGGACATCCCCGCCGGGGTGATCCCGAGCCAGGCCGGCCGGGACACCGACGCGATCCTCGCCGCCGCCGTCGGCGGTCAGCTCGGCGCGCTGGTGGTGGCCGGGGTCGACCCGGCCGACCTGGCCGACCCGCGGCTGGCCGAGAAGGCCCTGGACGAGGTGCCGTTCCTGGTCAGCCTGGAGCTGCGGATGAGCGCGGTGGCCCGGCGGGCCGACGTGGTCTTCCCCGTCGCCCCGGTGGTCGAGAAGGCCGGCAGCTTCCTGGACTGGGAGGGCCGGCTGCGCACCTTCGAGGCGGTGCTGCGCACCGCCGCGATGACCGACGGCCGCGTGCTGGACGCGCTCGCCGCGCAGCTCGACGTGCAGCTCGGCACCGGTGACGTGCTCAGCGTCCGCCGCGAGCTGGGCGCGCTGCCGCGGACCCGGACCGACCGTCCCGCCGCCCCGTCGGTGGAGCCGGCCGCGGTGCGGGAGCCGGGCGCCGGTGAGGCGGTGCTCGCCACCTGGCACCAGCTGATCGACCTGGGCAGCCTCACCGACGGCGACGAGCACCTCGCCGGCACCGCCCGCCCGCCGGTGGTCCGGTTGGGCAAGGGCACCGCGGAGGCGCTCGGCGTCGCCGACGGCGACCCGGTGACGGTGGGCACCGACCGGGGGGCGCTGACCCTGCCGGCGGCGATCACCGAGATGCCGGACGGCGTCGTCTGGCTGCCGACCAACTCGCCCGGCTCGACCGTGCGACGCAGCCTCGGCGCGACGTCCGGAGCGCTCGTGCGGATCTCCGCCGCCGCGGTCGCCGCCGACGCGGCGGACCGCCCGGGCCCGCTCCTCAACGCAGGGGGTGTACAGCAGTGAACGCGGTCTACCTGGCCCAGGATCCGACGCTGGCCGACTTCGGCCGGGATCCCTGGTGGCTGGTTATCGGCAAGATCGTCTTCGCGTTCGTCGTCGCCGTGCTGGCCACGCTGCTCGGCGTCTGGTTCGAGCGCCGGGTCGTGGGCCGCATGGCCGTGCGGCCCGGCCCCAACCAGGCCGGCCCGTTCGGTCTGCTGCAGACCCTCGCCGACGGCCTGAAGCTCGCCTTCAAGGAGGACCTCCTCCCGCGGACCGCCGACAAGGTCGTCTTCTTCTTCGCCCCGGTGATCTCGGTGGTCTGCGCGATCACCGCGCTGTCGGTGATCCCGTTCGGGCCGATGGTCAGCATCTTCGGGCACCGGACGCCGCTGCAGGTCACCGACGTGCCGGTGGCGGTGCTGGTGGTGCTGGCCCTCTCCTCGCTGGCCGTGTACGGCATCGTGCTCGGCGGCTGGGCCAGCGGCTCCACGTACCCCCTGCTCGGCGGCCTGCGCTCCGCCGCCCAGCTGGTCTCGTACGAGGTCACGATGGGCCTGAGCGTCGTCGCGGTCTTCATGACCGCCGGCACCATGTCGACCAGCGGGATCGTCGCCGCCCAGGGTGACGGCACCCGGCTGAGCATCGGGGGCTTCGAGGTTCCGGCACCCGGCTGGTACGCGCTCCTGCTGCTCCCCAGCTTCATCATGTTCTTCATCGCCATCGTCGGTGAGACGAACCGGGCGCCGTTCGACCTGCCCGAGGCGGAGTCGGAGCTGGTGGCGGGCTTCCAGACGGAGTACAGCTCGCTGAAGTTCGCGCTCTTCATGCTCAGCGAGTACGTCGCGATGGTGACCATGTCGGCCTTCACCGTGACGCTCTTCCTCGGCGGCTGGCACGCGCCGTGGCCGATCACCAGCATCTGGGCGGGCGCCAACGCCGGCTGGTGGCCGATGCTGTGGTTCTTCGGCAAGGTCGTCATGCTGGTGTTCGTCTTCGTCTGGCTGCGGGGCACCCTGCCCCGGCTGCGCTACGACCAGTTCATGCGCTTCGGCTGGAAGGTCCTGCTCCCGATCAACCTGGTCTGGATCCTGGTCCTGGCCGGCCTGCGCTCGATCGAGGACTGGGACTCGCGCAGCAAGCTGATCGCCGTCGGCATCCCCGCAGGCATCCTGCTGCTCGCCACGCTGCTCTGGCCGAGCCGGAAGCAGCAGCCGAAGCCGACGGTCCAGGAGCAGGTCAACGACCGGCCGCACGGCAGCTTCCCGCTGCCCCCGATGGACCTGCAGGTACCACCGAGCCCGCGCACGAGGCGCGTGGTCGCCGAGCGGGAGCCGGCCAACATCGCCGCCGGCCCGGACTCCAGGGAGGTGTGACGTGGGCGCGATCACCGGAACGTTCAAGGGATTCGGTGTCACCTTCTCGCACATGTTCAAGAAGGTCGTCACCACCGACTACCCGTTCAAGCCGCCGGTGTCGGCGCCGCGCTACCACGGGCGGCACATCCTCAACCGGCACCCGGACGGGCTGGAGAAGTGCATCGGCTGCGAGCTGTGCGCCTGGGCCTGCCCGGCGGACGCGATCTACGTCGAGGGCGGCGACAACACCGACGAGCAGCGCTTCTCGCCGGGTGAGCGGTACGCCAGCATCTACCAGATCAACTACGCCCGCTGCATCTTCTGCGGGCTCTGCATCGAGGCCTGCCCGACCCGTTCGCTCACCATGAGCAACGAGTACGAGCTGGCCCGGGACAACCGGCAGGATCTGATCTTCACGAAGGAGCAGCTGCTCGCGCCGCTGCTGCCGGGCATGGAGCAGCCGCCGCACCCGATGCGCCTCGGTGACAGCGAGAAGGACTACTACGTCGGCGCGCTGACCAACCCGGGCACCTCGGCCGGCGCGGAGCACTCGGCCAACAACCCGGGCCGGTACCAGGTGGAGGAGCACCCCGGTGTGACCTTCCCGGGCGCCGAGCAGCACGCCCAGCGGGCGGCAGCCGCCAAGGGAGACGGAGCATGACCACGCAGACGGTGCTCGCCGCGGCGGGCGAGGTCTCCGGCGGGGAGCAGGTGACCTTCTGGATCCTGGCCCCGCTGGCGCTGATCGGCGCGATCGGCATGGTCGCGGCGCGCAACGCCGTGCACTCGGCCCTCTGGCTGGTGCTGACGATGCTCTGCCTGGGCGTCTTCTACGTCCTGCAGGCCGGGCCGTTCATCGGCATGGTGCAGATCATCGTCTACACCGGCGCGATCATGATGCTCTTCCTGTTCGTGCTGATGCTGGTGGGTCGCGACGCCTCGGACTCGCTGATCGAGACGCTGCGCGGCCAACGGGTCGCGGCGGTGGTGCTCGGGCTCGGCTTCGCCGGCCTGGCCGGCGGCGGGCTGTGGCGCGCGCTGGAGGGCACCACGGCGGTCGGCCTGGAGCAGGCCAACGCCGAGGGCAACGTGCAGGGCATCGCCCGGCTGCTCTTCACCAAGTACGTCTTCGCGTTCGAGCTCACCTCGGCGCTGCTCATCACGGCCGCCATCGGCGCGATGGTCCTGGCCCACATCGAGCGGCGCAAGGAGGACAGGCTGGACCAGCCGAAGACGATGCGGGCGCGCTTCGCCCCGGGCAACTACCCGGGCCCGAAGCCCGGCCCGGGCGTCTACGCGACCTCCTCCTCCGTGGCCACCCCGGCCCGCCTGCCGGACGGCCGGCTGACCGAGCGGAGCACCCCGGAGATCCTGCCGGTGCGCGAGCTCGACGACCGGGAGACCACCCTGAAGGGGACGGAAAAGTGACGCCGGACTACTACCTGGTGCTGGCCGCGGTGCTCTTCACCATCGGCGCGGTCGGTGTGCTCATCCGGCGCAACGCGATCGTGCTCTTCATGTGCATCGAGCTGATGCTCAACGCGGCCAACCTGACGCTGGTCACCTTCAGCCGGATCAACGGTGACCTCAACGGCCAGATCATGGCGTTCTTCGTGATGGTGGTGGCGGCGGCCGAGGTCGTGGTCGGTCTCGCGATCATCATGGCGATCTTCCGGACCCGACGCTCCGCGAGTGTCGACGACGCCAACCTGCTGAAGTACTGAGGGGTCCTGCGGTGGGAACGATTCTGACGAACGCCCCGGCTGAGCCGGTGGGCACCGTCGCCTACGCGACGGCGGACGGGCTGCTGGGCAGCGTCTGGCTGCTGGTGGCGATTCCGCTGCTCAGCGCGGCGGTCCTGCTGCTGCTCGGCCGGCGGGCGGACCGCTGGGGGCACTGGCTCGGGGTGGCCGCCATCGGCGCCGCGTTCGTGCTGGGCCTGACCTACTTCCTCCAGCTGCGTGGCCTGGAGAACAAGTCGGTCGAGCTGAGCCTGTGGGACTTCATCACGGTCGGCGACCTGCGGGTGGACTTCGGTCTGCTCTTCGACCCGCTGGCCGCCGTCTTCGTGCTGCTGATCACCGGGGTGGGCTTCCTGATCCACCTCTACGCGGTCGAGTACATGTCGCACGACGCGGGACGTCGGCGGTTCTTCGCCTACTTCAACCTGTTCGTCGCCGCCATGCTGCTGCTGGTGCTCGGCAACAACTACGTGATGCTCTACTTCGGCTGGGAGGGCGTCGGTCTGGCGTCGTACCTGCTGATCTCCTTCTGGTACGAGCGGCCCAGCGCCGCCACCGCCGGCAAGAAGGCGTTCCTGATGAACCGGGTCGGCGACGCCGGCCTGGCGATCGGCATCTTCATCATGTTCGCCAGCCTCGGCACCACGCAGTACGACGAGGTGTTCAACGGGGTCGGCTCGCTGACCGCGACCACGGTGCTGGTGCTCGGCCTGCTGCTGCTGCTCGGCGCGACCGGCAAGTCCGGCCAGTTCCCGCTCCAGGCGTGGCTGCCGGACGCGATGGAGGGCCCGACCCCCGTGTCGGCGCTCATCCACGCCGCGACCATGGTCACCGCCGGCGTCTACCTGATCGCCCGCTCGAACCCGATCTTCTCGGCCAACTCCACCCTCCAGTTGGTGGTGGTGAGCGTCGGCGCGCTGACGCTGCTGATCGGCTGCATCATCGGCGCGGCCAAGGACGACATCAAGCGGGTGCTGGCCTGGTCGACGGTCAGCCAGATCGGCTACATGTTCCTCGGCGTCGGCCTCGGCGGTGGCGCCTACGCGCTGGCGATCGTGCACCTGCTGGCGCACGGCTTCTTCAAGGCCAACATGTTCCTCGGCGCAGGCTCGGTCATGCACGGCATGAACGACCAGGTCGACATCCGCCGGTTCGGCGGGCTGTCGAAGTACATGAAGGTCACCTGGATCACCTTCATGACGGGCTGGCTCGCGATCATCGGCATCCCGCCGTTGTCCGGCTTCTTCTCCAAGGAGCCGATCATCGTGGCGGCGTTCGAGCGGGACGACTGGACCGCCTGGCTCTTCGGCATGGCCGCGCTGCTCGGCGCCGGACTGACCGCGTTCTACATGACCCGGCTCTTCGTGCTCACCTTCCACGGGCCGAAGCGCTGGACCGAGGACATCGGGCACCCGCACGAGTCGCCGAAGCTGATGACCATTCCGCTGATCCTGCTGGCGGTCGGCTCGGTGGGCGCGGGTTGGCTGCTCTCCACCTCGGTGCCGGACTGGCTCACCGCCACGGCCGGGCTCGGTGCGGCAGAGGGGGAGCACCACGCGGTGCTCTCGCACACCGTGATCACGATCCTGTCGATCCTGGTCACCGTGCTCGGTGCCGGGCTGGCCTGGTTCCTGTTCCGGGGCGGCACGGCCACCGCGCCGCAGCCGGCCGGGGTGCTGGTCACCGCCGCGCGGAAGAACCTCTACACCGACACGGTCAACGAGGCGATCTTCGAGAAGCCGGGCATCTTCCTCACCCGGGCGCTGGTCTACCTCGACAACCGGGGCGTCGACGGGCTGGTCAACGGCCTCGCGGCGGGGATCGGTGGCGGCTCGGGTCGGCTCCGGCGGCTCCAGACGGGCTTCGTCCGGTCGTACGCCACCTCGATCCTGACCGGCGCGCTGCTGGTCCTGGCGGCGTTCCTGGCCGTCGAGGCGGGGTGGCTGGCGTGATCGACCTCTTCCAGGCGGCCGTCTCCGGCGGACCGCGCAGTGACGACGGAGGTAAGGCCGCATAATGTCCGACTTCCCGTTCCTCTCGGTGCTCACCGTGGCACCGCTGGTCGGCGCCCTGGTGGTGGCCTTCCTGCCGCGCAGCCGGCCGGAGCTGGCCAAGCAGGTGGCGCTCGGCTGGTCGCTGCTGGTGCTGGTGCTGTCGGTGGTCATGTGGGTGACCTTCGAGGTGGGTGGCGACCGCTTCCAGTTCCGTGAGTCCTACACCTGGATTCCGAACTGGGGCGTCAGCTTCACCTTCGCCGCCGACGGCATCGCGCTGGTGATGCTGATGCTGATCGCGGTGCTCGTACCGCTGGTGATCCTGGCGTCCTGGCACGACGCCGAGTCGTCCAAGCGGTCGGTGCCGGTCTACTTCGCCCTGCTGCTCGTCCTCGAGTGCACGATGATCGGCGTCTTCGCCGCCGCCGACGTCTTCCTGTTCTACGTGTTCTTCGAGGTCATGCTGGTGCCGATGTACTTCCTCATCGGCAGCTACGGCGGCCACCAGCGGCAGTACGCGGCGGTGAAGTTCTTCCTCTACTCGCTGGTCGGCGGTCTGTTCATGCTCGCCGCGGTGATCGGCCTCTGGGTCGTCGGCGGGAAGACCTTCGACTGGCAGGCGCTGTCCCAGGTGGACATCTCCACCGGCACGGAGCGCTGGCTGTTCCTCGGCTTCTTCCTCGCGTTCGCGATCAAGGCGCCGTTCTTCCCGTTCCACACCTGGCTGCCGGACGCCGGTGGCGCGGCCCCGGCGGGTGCGGCGGCGCTGCTCGTCGGCGTGCTCGACAAGGTCGGCACCTTCGGCATCCTGCGCTACTGCCTGCCGCTGTTCCCGGACGCGGCCAAGTGGTTCGCCCCGTGGGCGCTGGCGCTCGGCGTGATCGGCATCATCTACGCCGCGCTGCTGGCGGTCGGCCAGAACGACCTGAAGCGGCTGGTGTCCTACACCTCGATCGCGCACTTCGGCTTCATCGGGGTGGGCATCTTCGCCTTCACCACCCAGGCCGGCACCGGCGCGGTGCTCTACATGGTCAACCACGGGCTCGCCACCGGCCTGCTCTTCCTGGTGGTGGGCATGCTCATCGCCCGGCGGGGCTCGGCGCTGATCAGCGACTTCGGCGGCGCCGGCAAGCTGGTGCCGATCCTGGCCGGGGTGCTCTTCTTCGCCGGTCTGGCCTCGCTCGCGCTGCCCGGCACCGCGCCGTTCGTCTCCGAGTTCCTGGTGCTGATCGGCACGTTCACGGTGAACAAGCCGGTCGCGGTGATCGCGACGCTCGGCATCATCCTGGCCGCCGCGTACGTGCTGTGGATGGTGCAGCGCACCACCCAGGGCACGCTCAACCCGGCGCTCACCCAGATCGACGGCATGAAGCGTGACCTGAACCTGCGCGAGAAGTTCGTGGTCGCGCCGCTGATCGCGCTGATCGTGCTGCTCGGCTTCTACCCGAAGCCGGTCACCGATGTGATCAACCCGGCCGTGCAGGCGACCATGCAGGACGTCGGCCGGACCGACCCCGCCCCGACGTCGGGCGGAACCGTTCAGGAGGCGGCAAAGTGAGTGAGCTGCAACTCCCCGCGATCGACTACGCGGCGCTCGCGCCCACGTTGATCATGCTGGGTGCCGCTCTGCTGGGCGTGCTGGTCGAGGCGTTCGTGCCCCGCCGGCTCCGGCACGTGGTCCAGCTGACGATGGCCCTGCTGGCGGTGCTCGCCGCGCTGACCATGGTGGTGCTGGCGGCCGACGAGCGGAAGATCACGATCGGCGGGGCGATCGCGGTGGACGGGCCGACGCTCTTCCTCCAGGGCGCGATCCTGGTCCTCGCCGCGATGGCGCTGCTGCTCATCGGCGAGCGTTCGGTGGAGCGGGGCGGGGCGTTCGTCGCCCAGGCCGCCGTCACCGCCGAGTCGGCCGACGACCGGCGGCAGGCCGAGGGCAGGAACGGCCTCACCGAGGTCTACCCGCTGACCACGTTCGCGATCGGCGGCATGCTGATCTTCGTGGCGGCGAACGACCTGCTGACCATGTTCATCGCGCTCGAGGTCTTCTCGCTGCCGCTCTACCTGCTCTGCGCGCTGGCCCGCCGCCGGCGGCTGCTGAGCCAGGAGGCCGCGCTGAAGTACTTCATGCTCGGCGCGTACGCCTCGGCCTTCTTCCTGTTCGGTGTGGCCCTGATCTACGGCTTCACGGCGGGCATCCCGGGCCGGCAGGCGGGTGTCGACTTCGCCACCATCGACGCCGCTGTCGAGAACTCGCCGGCCAGCCCGGTGCTGCTCTTCGCCGGCATGGCGATGCTCGCCATCGGCCTGCTCTTCAAGGCGGCGGCGGCCCCCTTCCACGTCTGGACCCCGGACGTCTACCAGGGCGCGCCGACCCCGGTCACCGGTCTCATGGCCGCCTGCACGAAGGTCGCCGCGTTCGGCGCCCTGCTGCGGGTGTTCCACGTCGCGTTCGACGGGGCCCGGTGGGACTTCACCCCGGTCCTCGGCGTCGTGGCGGTGCTGACCATGCTGGTCGGCGCGGTGCTGGCCGTCACGCAGACCGACATCAAGCGGCTGCTGGCGTACTCCTCCATCGCCAACGCCGGTTACCTGCTGGTCGGCGTGCTGGCGCCGGGCGCCGACGGGATCTCCGGGACGATGTTCTACCTGGTCGCGTACGGCTTCTCGGTGCTCGCCGCGTTCGCCGTGGTGACCCTGGTGCGCGACGCCGACGGGGAGGCCACCCACCTGTCCCGCTGGGCCGGGCTGGGACGGCGCTCGCCGTTCTACGCGGGGATCTTCACCTTCATCCTGCTGGCCTTCGCCGGAATCCCGCTGACCAGCGGCTTCACGAGCAAGTTCGCGGTCTTCGGCCCGGCGCTCGAGGGCGGGCAGGCGTGGCTGGTGATCGCTGGCGTGCTGACCAGCATGGTGCTGGCCTTCCCGTACCTGCGGGTCGTGGTGATGATGTGGCTCTCCGAGCCCGGCGAGTCGACGCCGACCGTCGCCGTGCCCGGCGGGCTGACCTCGGCCGCGCTGATGATCGGCGTGCTCGCCACGCTGGTGCTCGGTGTGGCGCCCGCGCCGCTGCTCGACCTGGCCACCGGCGCCGCCGAATTTGTCAGATGACCGACGCTCACGCCCGCGGGGGCCGGTACGCCACGGCGTGCCGGCCCCCGCGCCGTATCCCCCGTCCCGGGCAGGTCGCAGGGGTGTGGCATGGTTGATGGCGTGGTGAATCCGGCTGGCGAGCGTTCAGGTGCCCCCGGGTCCGGCGGCCGTCGGACCAGGGTGAGCACGAGTCAGTTCGGCGCGCTCGGCCTCTATCTCGCCGATCCCCGCGTCGAGGCGTCCGTGCTGGGCCTGCTGGAGGGCGTCGAGTCCGAGCTGCGGGCGAGCGTGGCCAGCGCCGACCCGTTCGTCACGGAGGCCGCCCGGCACCTCGTGGAGGCCGGCGGCAAGCGGTTCCGCCCGCTGCTGGTGGCGCTGGGCGCCCAGTTCGGCGATCCCACGGGTCCGCAGGTCGTGCCGGCCGCCGTGGTGATGGAGCTCACCCACCTGGCGACGCTCTACCACGACGACGTGATGGACGAGGCCGCCGTGCGCCGGGGTGCGCCGAGCGCCAACTCCCGGTGGACCAACTCGGTCGCCATCCTCGTCGGCGACTACCTCTTCGCCCGCGCCGCCGACATCGCCGCCGACCTGGGCATCGAGGCCGTACGCCTCCAGGCGCGCACCTTCGCGCGGCTGGTGCACGGCCAGATCGCCGAGACCGTCGGCCCCCGCCCCGGCGACGACCCGGTGGCCCACTACCTCGACGTGATCGCGGGCAAGACCGGTTCGCTGATCGCCACGTCGGCCCGCTTCGGCGGCATGTTCGGCGGTGCCGCCCCGGAGCACACCGAGGCGCTGGCCGGCTACGGCGAGACCATCGGCGTGGCCTTCCAGCTCTCCGACGACCTGCTCGACATCGCCTCGGAGTCGGTGGAGTCGGGCAAGACGCCCGGCACCGACCTGCGCGAGGGCGTGCCGACCCTGCCGGTGCTCTACGCGCTCGGCTCGGACGACGCCGACGCCGCCTCGGTGCGGCTGCGGGAGATCCTGGCGACCGGGCCGCTGACCGACGACGACCTGCACGCCGAGGCGCTCGGCCTGCTGCGCGAGAGCCCGGCGCTCAAGCGGGCCCGGGAGACGGTCCGCAGCTACGCCGAGGACGCCCGGGAGCAGCTCTCGCCGCTCCCGCAGGGCCCGGCCCGCCGCGCCCTCGAATCCCTCTGCGACTACATCGCCGACCGCACCAGCTGACGCCCGACTGGCCTGCTAGCGGGGGGCGAGCAGGCGGCTGCCGGCGAGCATCAGGGCGGCGGCCAGCAGCATCGACCCGGCCGCCACGAGCCACATCACCGGGTAGCCGGCGTGCGCGGCCACGGCACCGAGGCCGAGCGGGCCGAGGCAGCCGCCCGCGTACACCCCGGTCTGGGTGACCGAGGTGGCGGCGGCCGGGGCCCGCGGGTGCAGCCGGACCACCGCGAAGGTCATCAGGCCCGGCCACGCCCAGCCCAGGCCGAAGCCGAGCAGCACGCCGGCCACCAGCGGCACCGGCCCGGCCGTCGCGAGCAGGCCGAGCCCGGCCGCGCCGACCACGAGCATGCCGGCGATGAGGGCGACGTGCCCGGTGGCGCGGCGGTCCGCGAGCCAGCCCACGACGACCCGGGCCGCCACGCAGACCGCGCTGCCCAGCGTCAGGGTCAGCCCGGCCAGCCCGGGGGGCAGGCCCCGGTCGGCGGAGGAGTCGACGACGAAGGTGCCGAGCGCGTTCGCGGCGGCAGCGGCGAACGTCCCGGCGGCCCCGACCACCACCAGGGCGGCGGTGGCGCGGCCGCCGCGGGTCGGGGCGGCCGTCCGGGCGGGGCGCGGCTCCCGCGCGGGTACGGCCGGCAACGCCGCCAGGGCCGCGCCGGCGGCCACGACGAACGCCCAGCGCCAGCCGGCCGTCAGCGCCACGGTCGGCACCGCCGCCCCGGCCAGCAGGGTGGCCACGGGGATGGCGGCCTCCTTCACCCCGAACGACAACCCCTGCCTGCGGGTCGGCACGTGCCGGGCGAGCGTGGCGTTGCTGGCGAGCTGACCGAGCGCGTTGGCGGTGCCGGCGAGCGCGAGCAGCCCGAGCAGGACCGGGTACGACCGGGCCAGCCCCGCCACGGCCAGCAGGCAGGCGGCGGAGAGCAGGATGCCGGCACGGGCCACCACGGTCGGCCCGTGCCGCTCGGCGAGGACGCCGGAGGGGACCGAGGCCAGCGCGCCCACGCCGAAGTAGACCGACACGGCCAGGCCCAGCCCGGCCGGCGAGAAGCCGAGGTCCTCGCCCATCTGCACGGCGAGCCCGCCGAGCAGGAAGACCGGCAGGACGCAGGCGATGGTGACGGCGACGGCCCCGGTCACGGCCCGCGCGGGCCGGGGCGGGGCCATGCCCGGGTCGGGCTGGAGCGCGATGTCGGTCATGGTCCGGCAAACCTACGCGAGCGGGGTTTTCGTCACGGAACGTGCCTGTCGAGCAACGCGACGTTCATGACGATCTGGCATCCTCCACCCGAACAGGCATTTCGAACGCGGCCTGTTTTTCATATGGTGTAAGTCCCCGGCGGCGGAGGTGGTTGTGCGCGACCCCTTGGCGGAACCTTCGGATCTCATCCGGAGCGTGTCCCGCGCGCTACGCGTGCTCGAGTCGGTCGGTCGCGCCCCGAAGGGGCTCACCGTCAAACAGATCGCCAGGCGCTGCGAGCTGACCGTGGCGACGACCTACCACCTGGTCCGCACCCTGGCCTACGAGGGCTACGTGATCCGTCGCGAGGACGGCACGTACATCGTGGGCCTGGAGGTGGCCGACCGCTACCGCGAACTGGTGACGGCGTTCCGGGGGCCGCCCGCGGTAGGGGAGAGCCTGCGCCGGGCCGCCATGGACACCGGCTACAGCCACTACCTGGGCCGGTTCGTGGGCGGCCAGGTGGCGGTCACGGCCGTGGCCGAGGGCCCACGCTCGCCGTACCTGGAGGACCTGGTGCCCGGGTTCGACGAGGGAGCGCACGCGACCGCCCTCGGCAAGGCGCTGCTCGCCACGATGACCGCCGAGCAGCGTTTCCGCTACCTGCGCGACTACGGCATGCGTCCGTTCACCGCCGCCACCCTGACCACCTCCGAGGCGTTCGAGGTCGACCTGGCCGCCGGGGACCGGCGGGGCATGCAGCTGGAGCTGGGGCAGTTCCGGCAGGGCGTGGCCTGCGCCGCGGTGCTGGTCAGCCCCGACAAGGACATGGAGCGTCGGGTCGTGCTGGCCTGCGCGCTGCCCGCCGGCGAGATGATGACCTCCGCCCGCGCGGTCCGGGCGAAGCTGCTGACCGTCGCCCGGACCATCGCCGACGGCCTGGCCGCCGACAGCTGACCCGCCCCCGCCCCGGTCGGGCCGCGACGACCGTGGCCCTCTCCCCGGCTGGGAGAGGGCCACGGTGGCGGTCCGGCGGCGGACCGCCCGACGGGTGGTCAGCTGCCGATCGGCCCGCCGTCCAGGCGCCAGGCGACCACCACGCCCGGCTTGGCGTAATCGCCGTCCGGCCAGTTCGAGGCCGGCTTCTCGACCGAGGCGCCGCTGAGCTCGCCCGGGTGCTGCACCGCCACGAAGACCGAGCGGTTGTCCCCGGTGATGAACGGGCCGCAGGCCTCCGCGCCCACCGGCACGGTGAGGAACTGCTTCAGGTGGCCCCGCTCCGGCCCCTCCACGGCCGTGGCGAAGAGGCCGTCGTTGCTGCCCAGCGCGTTGCCGTCCGTGGAGATCCAGAGGTTGCCGGTGGCGTCGAACGCCACGTTGTCCGGGCAGGAGATCGGGGAGACCTTCGTCTTGTCGTACCCGGCGAAGAAGGTCGACGGGTCCGCCGGGTCACCGGCGACGATCGGCAGCGACCAGGCGAAGGTCTCGCCGGCGTTGTCGCCACGGTCCTCGACCAGCTCCAGCACCTGGCCGTGCTTGTTCGAGTTGCGCGGGTTCGCCTCGTCGGCGGCCGGCTTGCCGGCCCTGCCCCGGTCGGTGTTGTTGGTCAGCGCCACGTACACCTTGCCGGTGAGCAGGCTCGGCTCGACGTCCTCCGGGCGGTCCATCTTGGTCGCGCCGACCTTGTCGCCGGCGAGCCGGGTGAAGGTGAGCACGTCGGCGGCGGTCATCCCGTCGACGTACGAGCGGTTGCCGCTGACCAGTTTGATCCACCGGCCCCGGCCGTCGAACGCCCCGTCGGAGGGGAGCTTGCCGGAACCGTCGATCTCGCCGGCGCTGCTCTGCTTCAGCTCGGCGACGTAGAGGGTGCCCGACTCCAGCAGGGTCAGGTTGTGCCGGCGGGCCACCCAGGAGTTGCCCTTCATGAACTTCTTGTCGGAGACGAACTTGTACAGGTAGTCGAACCGCTCGTCGTCGCCCATGTACGCGACCACGTGCCCGCTCTTCGCGACGATGACGTTCGCGCCCTCGTGCTTGAACCGGCCCAGCGCGGTGTGCTTGCGTGGGCGGCTCTCCGGGTCGTACGGGTCGATCTCGACGATCCAGCCGTGCCGGTTGGCCTCGTTCGGGTGCTTCGCCAGGTCGAACCGCTCGTCGGCGCGCTCCCACTTGCGGCTGCCGCTCGGGTAGCGGGTGGTGGTGGTGATGCCGTACCGGGCCAGCTTCGCCTTGGCCTCCTCGGCCACCGCGTCGCCGCCGACGAAGTACTGGTTGAAGTTCTCCTCGCCGGAGAGCACCGTGCCCCACGGGGTCACCCCGCCGGCGCAGTTGTTCAGCGTGCCGACGACCGTACGGCCCTTCGGGTCGGCGGCCGTCCGCAGGTGGGCCGAACCGGCGGCCGGCCCGGTCAGCTCGAACTTCGTGGCCAGCGCCGTGACCCGCCGGTTGTACGGCCGCCGGCCCTTGGTGACCGGCCGCCACTGCCCGGTGCCGTCGACCCGCTCCAGCTCCACCACCGACATGCCGTGCGCCGCCATCGCGATCCGCAGCTGCTCGACACTCAGCGCGTCCTGGCTGGTGAAGCCGGGGAACATGAGGTCCTCGTTGGTGTACTCGTGGTTGACCACGAGCAGCGCGCGCCGGCGCCCGTCCAGCGGCAGCACCCCGACGAAGTCGTTGTTGTAGCCGAACTGCCGGGCCTGGGCGGCGGCGCTCTGGGCGCGCACGTCGAACTCGGGGGCGCCCGGCACCACCGGGTCGCCCCAGCGCAGGACGACCGCGTGGTCGTACCCGTTGGGCACGACGAGGCTGTCGAGGGTGTTCGGCGGGACGGGCTTGAAGGTCAGCGCGCCGCTGCCGACGCCGCCGGCGGGGCGGTCGAAGCCGGCGGCCCCGGGGACGACGGGGGCGGCGGGGGCCGCCGCGGCGGGGGCGGCGCCGGCCACCGCGCCGCCGAAGCCGAGGACCAGCGCGCCGACCGCGCCGGCCCGGACCACGCCGCGCCGGGACACCTCGGCGTTCACCACGTCCCCGAAGTACGCGTTGTCGGACGTGTTGGGCACCGGGTGGTCGCACGCGTTGCCGCACCGGTAGAGACAGGTCATGGCGTCGCGGCTGCCGTGGCGGGTGGCGCCCAGCAACGGGAGCAGCCGGGGACGGTCGCTCATGGAAGGAGCCTCCTGATGGGGGTCGGTGCACGCCGGACCAGCCGCTGGCGTGCGTACCCGCCGGACGCTAGGAGGGCGCGGTGAGCGACCGTCGGCGGCGGCATGAACCGGGCGTGAACACCTCGGCCGGGGGTGCCACGGTGACCTGCGGCTGAACCGTTCGGGGCGGCGGCACGTATTCCCGTGCGAACGCCACCGCCGGACTCGCGCCGACAGCGAGGAGACCGCCATCAGCGACCACGACGCCCACCTGCTCCGCGCGCTGCACGACGAGCACGCGGAGGCGCTGTACGCGCACGCCCTGCGGCTGGTCAACGGCGACCGGCAGCGGGCCGAGGACCTGGTGCAGGAGACGCTGCTGCGGGCCTGGCGGCACCCGGAGGCGCTCGACCCGACGCGCGGCTCGATCCGGTCCTGGCTCTTCACGACCGCCCGCAACCTGGCCATCGACGCCTGGCGGCGCCGCTCCGCCCGGGTCGGGGAGGTCTACACCGACGAGCTGCCCGAGCCTCCCGAGGCCGTGGACGAGGCGGAACGCGCGGTGGAGGCGTGGACCGTGGCGGAGGCGCTGAACCGGCTCAGCCCCACCCACCGGGAGGTGCTGGTCGAGTGCTTCTACCAGGGGCGGTCGGTGGCGGAGGCGGCCTCCCGGCTGGGCGTGCCGCCCGGCACGGTCAAGTCCCGGACCCACTACGCCCTGCGCTCACTACGGTTGGTCCTGGCCGAGATGGGGGTGACGGAATGACCCGGTGCGAGTTCGCGCACGACGACGGCGCGTACGTGCTGGGTGCGCTGGCTCCCGCCGACCGGGTGGCCTACGAGCGGCACCTCGCCGGCTGCGTCGCCTGCCGGGAGGCGGTCGCCGAGATCGCCGTCCTGCCCGGGCTGCTCGGCCGGCTCGACCCGGCCGGGCTGGAGCAGTTCCTGCCGCCACCGGAGAACCCCCGGGTGCCCGAACTGCTCGCCGCCGCGCGGGAGCGCCGCCGCCGCGACCGGTCGGCCACCCGCCGCCGGTACGCCCTCACCGCGCTCGCGGCCGCCGTGGCGGCCCTGTTCGTCGGCGTCGGCACCGCCGCCCTGCTGCCCCGGGAGGCGGCCGGCCCGACCCCGGTCGAGGTGCGGATGGTCGCCATGCAGCCGGTCGCCGGCGCGGTGCCGGTGCACGCCGAGATCGCCCTCAACGGCACCGAATGGGGCACCGAGGTGCGGATGCGCTGCGGGTACGACGCGAAGGCCGGCTACGCCAAGGCGTACACCTTCCGGCTGGTGGCGCACGGCCCGGACGGCGCGACGGAGCAGATCGGTTCCTGGCTCGCCGCTCCCGGCGACGACCTGCGGATCACCGGCGCGACCCGGTTCACCGACGCGGAGCTGGTCCGGCTGGAGCTGCTGCGCGCCGACGGCACCCCCGTCCTCGTCCACGACGTCCGCTGACCCGCGCCGGTCAGCGCGGCGCGGCGACGGCCTCGGCCCGGCGGGCGGCGAGGGTGGTGGCGCGGGTACGGCGGGAGTTGCGGACGGCGTCGACGGTGAAGACGATCAGCGCGGCCCAGACCAGGGCGAAGCCGGCGACCCGGGCCGGCGGCATCGGCTCGTGGAAGATCAGCACCCCGCAGCCGAGCTGGAGGATCGGGGCGAGGTACTGGATCATGCCGAGACCGGTGAGCGGCAGCCGGTTCGCGGCCCCGGCGAAGAGCAGCAGCGGGATCGCGGTCGCCGCCCCCGCCGACACCAGCAGCAGGGTGTGCCCGACCGACACCTGCCCGAACGTGCCCTCGCCGGCGGCGGCGAGCCAACCCACGTACGCCAGCGCGGGCAGCGCCAGCACCGCCGACTCGACGAAGAGCCCCTCGGCGGCGGGCAGCCCGAGCTGCTTCTTGGCCAGGCCGTATCCGGCGAAGCTGAACGCCAGCACCAGCGCCAGGTACGGCAGCCGGCCGTAGTCGACGGTCAGCACGGCCACGGCCAGCCCGCCGATGCCGAGCGCCACCCACTGCGTGGGCCGCAGCCGCTCGCGCAGCACGGTGACGCCCAGCAGCACCACCACCAGCGGGTTGATGAAGTAGCCGAGGGCGGTCTCCACCACCCGGTCGGAGGTCACGCCGTAGATGTAGGTGCCCCAGTTCACCGCGATCAGCGCGGCGGCGACGCCGATGCCGGCCAGCGCCCGGGGCCGACGCAGCAGCGCCCGCAGGAAACCGACGTTGCGCATCGCCGCCAGCAGCAGGGCGACGAACACCACCGACCAGACGATGCGGTGGGCCAGGATCTCCAGCGGCCCCGCCGGGCGCATCAGCCGCAGGTAGAGCGGAAAGAACCCCCAGAGCAGGTACGCGACGAAGCCGTAGAGGTAGCCGAGGCGGAGTGGCGTCACGTTTCCACCGTAAGGGCCGGGAGGCCGCCCGGTTCCTTTCCGGTGACCGGACTCACCGGCTGGTCCCGCTGGTCGAGCTGCATCCAGCGGTGCGGATCGGTCATCGGGGCGAACCCGACCTTGGCGTACACCGCGTGGGCGTCGGCGGTGGCCAGCAGGATCCGGCGTACGCCCAGCTCGGCGAGGTGGTCGCGGACCGCCCCGGCCAGCCAGGTGCCCAGCCCCCGGCCGCGCTCGCCGGGGTCGACGTAGACGTCGCAGAGCCAGGCGAAGGTGGCCTGGTCGGTGACCACCCGGGCGACCGCGACCTGGCGGCCGTCACCCGGGCGGTAGACGCCGAACGGCACCGACCCGGCGAACGCCCGCGCCACCGTCTCCCGGTCCCGCCCGAGCGCCCAGTACGCGTCCGTGCAGAGCCAGTGGTGCACCAGGCCCAGGTCGATCCGGGCCGGGTCGGTGCTGAGCAGGTAGCCGTCGTCGCGGGTCAGGGTGAACATGTCCGCGACGCTAACCCGGCCACCCGGCCCGATCAGCGACCAATTCCCGCCTACTGGTCGGCCCGCCCCCCTGGTCGGGGCGGGTCAGTCCCGGTCCAGGACGGCCCCGAGGATCCAGGTGACGATGCCGACGAACAGCGCGCCGAGCACCGCCTCCGGCCAGAAGCCGTCGACGTGGAAGGGCAGCCCGGCCTGGTCGGCGATCCAGCTCGTGAGCAGGAACAGCAGCCCGTTGACCACCAGCGCGATCAACCCGAGGGTCAGCAGGTAGAAGCCGCAGCCGACGGTCTTGATGATCGGCTGGAGCACCGCGTTGACCACGCCGAAGATCACCGCGACGAGGACCAGCGTGACGACCGCCTCGCCGGCGGACGCCGACTCCAGCGTGATGCCCGGGATGAGCAGCGTGGCCAGCCAGAAGGCCAGCGCCGTGCTGCCCAGCCGGATCAGCAGCCCTTTGAGGAAACCCATGGCCGGATCGTGCCACGGACGGACAAGCTGCGGAAGCCGCGACCGCCGCCCCGGTCAGCGGCGGGACGGGCGGCCGATCAGCTGCGACTCGATCGGGGTGGGGGAGAGCAGCGCCCAGCGCAGCGCCCGCCGGTTGACCACCGCGACCATGTCGTCCCGGATCCGGGTCAGCCACTCCGCCGACCCGCCGAGCCCCAGCGCGGCGCCCGCCACGGCGGCCTCGGCCGGGTCGAGCGGTTGCAGCACGGCCAGGTCGGCGCGGCCCAGCGCGTCGGCGTCGGCGGGGGTCAGCTCGTCGCGCACCAGCAGCGTGGTCCGCCACGGGGATCCCGGCTCCGGCTCGGCGGGCGTGGGACCGGCGTCGACCACCACCAGCAGCGGGCGCAGCGGCGACCCCGGCTCGGCCACCGGGCGGCCCGGCGGCACCACCGGGATCATCGCGCCGGGGGTGCCGACGCCCCGGACGAACGGCTCCCACCCGCGCGGGCGGGCGGTCTGCACCACCACCCGGGCCCCGAGCGCCATGGCCCGCACCGCCACCAGCTGCGCCGCGCGTATCCCGCCGACCAGCATCACCCGGGTGCTCTCCGGCCGGAACAGCCGGACGGTCACCGCGCCGCCGTGCCGGTTCGTGCCGACCATCAGCCCCGCCTCGCCGAGGGTGAGCTCCAGGCTGTCGGGCGCCGGACCCGGCCCCACCGCGCCGGCCGCCGCGAGCGGCAGCGTGCCGGCCAACCCGGCGAGCTGCGCGCCGTCGAGCCGGTGCACCTCGCCGCCCACCTCGGCCATCAGCCGGCGCAGCGCCTGCGCCGCGACCGAGAGCTCCGCCGGGGTGGCGGCAGCCAGCCGTACGGTCAGCTCGGTCGGCACCGACGCGGGGTCTGCGCCGGCCCACGGCCCGACGCCGAGCGAGACGGTCGTCGCCGTCGCGGGCAGCGCGAGCAGCCGGGTCACCAGCCGCCGCCCGGCGTCGGTACGCGGGTCGGGCCAGCGGCGCAGCCGGAACGTGGTCTGGAGCAGGTCGCCCGCCCGGACCGCCTGCCAGGACTCCTGCGCGGGATGGTCGTCGTGGTGGGCCAGCTCCGCCAGCACCCGCAGCGTCGCGTGCTCGCCCAGCGGGCGGGCGGTGACGGGCCCGACCCGGCGCGCGATGCGGCGCACCGTTCCGGCGAGCGCCCGCCGCAGCTCCTCTCCCGTCCAGCCCTCGGCACGCAGCACCCGCACGGCGAGCACGGCCCGTTCCCGGCCGGCGAGCCGCCCGTCGGTGAGCTGCCGGTACGAGGTGGCGACGGCGCCGCCACCCGCGCCGACGGTCGGCGCCGGAGAGCCCGTCAGGAGGAGCTGGAGCCGCACCGGGGGGCCGTCCGGCGCGGCGGCCGGCAGCAGGGAGGCCGGGGCGGGCAGCGCGCGGGGAGCGTCGCCGAGCAGGTCGGCCGGATCGCCGACCTCCAGCACGGCCACCATGCCGGCGGCGTCGTCCAGCACGGCGGCCGGCGTGCCGGCCAGCTCGGCGGGACGCACCACCGCGCCCGGGTCGACGAGGTCCAGCAGGGCCGCCGGGCCGGCGGCCGGAGGCAGGGCGCGGCGGCGGGTGGCGTAGCCCAGGCCCGTGGTCAGCCACTCGAAGAGCCACCGCCCCCGCAGCCGCACCCAGGCCAGGGGCAGCAGCAGCGCGGCCACCCCCACGGCGGCCAACGTCACCAGCACGCCCCGGCCGACGGCCGCGACCACGGCGGCCACCGCCACCTGCGTGGCGACGACCTGACCGGCCCGGACACCGGCGCCCCTCCGCCGGCCGGCCGGGTTCCGCGACGGCGGCAGGGTGGCCGGGGTCGCCGGCGCGCCGGCCACGGTGCCGGACGGATCAGCCGGGCCGGTCGGGCCAGCCAGGCCGGTCGGGCCAGCCGGGCCGGACGTGCCGGTCAGGCCGATCGGGCCAGCCAGGCCGGGCGGACCGGGCGACCCGGGCGGCGCCGGCACGAGGGGCGCGGCGATCGGGCGGGGATCGTGGCCCGGGGCCGGCCGGTGCGGGCCCGGACCGGTGGTCACCGTCACCGCGCCTCCTTGACCGGTCACTCGCCGCGACATCGACGCCGCCCATCGTAAGGGGAGCGTCCGGCGGGATGGGGGCCGCGGTCGTCCACAGGGGATGCCCACGGGGTAGCAGAACCGCGACGGTACGGCTACCGTCAGCGACGAGTTTCGCTGACCCCGCGCCCGCCACGCTCGACGTCCGGGCGGCGCGAGCGGCGCGCCCGGTGGGCGGGTGCGCCCACGGCCAGCCACGACCGAGGAGACGAGGTGACGTCCCGGGTGTCCCAGACCCAGGCAGAAGCAGCGGTGATGCAGCAGACCGCCGCGAAGTTCGAGCAGGTCGACCAGTCCCTGCAGTCCATGCTGAGCAGCCTGATGGCCGAGTTGGAGGTGTTGCAGCAGGCCTGGCGCGGTGCCGGCGGGCGCTCGTTCGAGCAGGTCAAGCAGCAGTGGGCACAGGACCAGGCGGCGCTTCAGCGGGCGCTGCGGGAGACCGCCGGCACCGTCCGCACGGCCGGCCGGCACTACGACGTCTCGGACGCCGAGGCCGCCAGCCGGGTGTCCACCACCAACCGCGGCGGCATCCAGCTGCCGCTCTGACCCGGTCTCGGGGGAGGAGACATCCGATGGACGGTGTACTGGTCGTCAACTTCGCCGCCCTGCAACAGGCGAGCGCGGACATCCAGAAGGCGCTGAACGCGCTCGACTCGCAGCTCGGGCAGCTCGAACGGGACGCCGCCCCGCTCGTGGCGAGCTGGTCCGGCGAGGCCCTCCAGGCCTACGAGCAGCGGCAGCGCCGCTGGCGGTCGGCCTCGCAGGACCTCCAGGTCATGCTGCGCGACATCAAGCTCGCGGTGGACGACTCCGCCGCCGACTACCTCGACACGGAGAAGAAGAACGTCGGCCTGTTCCAGTAGGCCCCGCCCGGTGGTGGCGTCGATCGTGAGCCGGTCGGCGCCACCATCGGCCGTTCCGGGCAGCGCGACCGCCGACGGTGGCCGACCCCGGACGTGACGGTCGCAGCGCGCCGGCCGGGTCAGGCGGGGCGACGGTTGCAGACCGCCGGCCGGGTCAGGCGGGGCGACTGCCGTAGACCGTCGGCCGGGTCAGGCGGGGTCGGCCGGCCTCCAGCGGCGGCGGGCCCCGCGCGGCACGACGAGCGCCAGCAGCGCCGCCAGGGCCACCACCGCCCCGCTGACCCCCGCCACCAGCAGCGCCCGGTCCCGCGCCGTCGCCCGGCGGGCCCGCTGCGCCAGCACCGCCGGTTCGGCCCGGTCGTCCGCGAGCGCGCTGACCTGGCGCGCCCGCTCCGACGTTCCCCCGGTCTCGGTGACCGCCCGGTACGGGTTCAGCACCCCCGCGCCGTACCCGCCGCCCCGACCGTCACCGGGGGCAGGATCGGCGGTCGCCACGATCCGCTGCGCCACCTGCGACGCGCTCAGCTCCGGCCGGTACTGGCGCAGCAGCGCGGCGGTGGCCGCCACGAAGGGCGCCGCGTAGCTGGTCCCCTCGGCCCGGTGGTGGCCCTCGCCCGGGGCGGCCATCAGCACGTCGCTGCCCGGGGCGACCAGGTCGACGTACGAGCCGGTCTGGGAGAACGGTGCCCGTGCCCCGTCCGCCCCGATCGCGCCCACCCCGAGCACCCCGTCGTACGCGGCCGGGTAGGGCCGGGGGTCACCGGCGTCGTGCAGGTTCCCGGCGGCGGCCACCACGACCACGTCCCGGTCGACCGCGTAGCCGATCGCGGCCCGCACCGCCGGGTCGTCCGCGTACAGGACGACGGAGAGGTTGAGCACGTCGGCGTCGTGGTCGACCGCCCAACGGACGGCGCGGGCGAAGTCCCCGGCGCTGACCGTGCGCCCCGACTCCCGCCCCTCGACCACCTGCTGCTCGCTGACCCGTACCGGCAGGATCCGGGCGCCCGGGGCCAGCCCACGGAACGCCGTGCCGTCGCGGGGGGCGGCGGCGATGATGCTCGCCACGCCGGTGCCGTGGCCGGCGCAGTCCCGGCTGCCGTCGCCGCCCGGGTCGAGCAGGTCGGTGCCGTCGAGCACCCGGCCGGCCAACTGCGGGTGCCGCCGGTCCACCCCCGAGTCGATCACCGCCACCGTCACCCCGGCGCCGGTGGCGAGCGGTGCCAGCCGCTCCGGTGCGTACCGCTGCTGGGGCCAGGGGCGCGCGGACACCGGCCGGACCGGGGCGAGGGGCGAGGCGCAGCCGGGGGCCGCACGCGCGGCGGTCGGCGCGGACGCGGACCAGCCGGCCGGCACCGGGCCGGGGGCGGGCCCGGCCGGGCGACCGGCGATCGTGGGGGCGGCCGGGACGGCCGTCAGCAACGCCGTCGTGAGGGCGGCGAGGAGCGGGCGTGAGGGGGACCGGGACATCGACCGCCTCCGTATCGTGTCGACTCCGGAACGGGATGTTAGCGCCTGTGGCGGCCCCGGGCGCACCGCCGCCGGCCAGCGATTGTGATCTTGCTTCTACCTTGTAGGTTGTACGCGATACCTATGGCCTGTGCGCGGGAGGAGGGGTGGCCGTGACCGAGTGGGAGCCGGCCACCGACGCCGAAGCGGCGATGCGGGACGCGCTACGCGCCAACGACCAACAGCTCTACTTCCGCGTCCTGGCCCGGACCGAACTGCTGCTGCCGGTCTCCGCCGAGGCGCTCGCGGGGACGGCGCCGGTGGGCTGGGGCACCTGGAGCACAGGTGGCCGCACCCACGTGTTGGCGTTCACCTCTTCAGCGGCGGTACGCGCCTGTCTCGGCGAGCACGGCGGTGCCGTCCGGCGCATCTCGTACGCCGATCTGTCCGACAGCTGGCCCAACCACGAGTGGTGGCTGGCGGTCAATCCGGGGCTGCCCATCGAGGGCTACCTGCCGGCCTGGTTCGTCGCCCAGCTCTCCCGGGGCGACGTCCGGCTGCCCGGCCGCACCATGGGTGCGCGGGCCCGGCTGGAACGCGTGGAGACGGCCGCCCGGGCGAGGGCCCAGGCCGCCGGTCAGGACACGCCGGGCGGGCCGACCACCGGTGTGGCCCGGCCCGACGGCACGCTCCGACCCGAGCCGACAGCCACGCCGGCCACCGGCCGGATCCCCGCCTCCGCCCGACCCGGCCCGGCCCACCCGCTCGTCCCGCCCACGCCCCCGGCGGACCATGTGGATGCGCGGCGTGGCGACCCGACGGCCGGCGGACCCGCCCGGTTCGACGCCGTGGCGGCCCCCGACCGGCTCCCGCCGCCGCGCCCCGCGCCGCTCACCGAGCGCCCGAGGGGCTTGCCGACGCCCGACGCCCACCCCTCGCCGTCGACGAACGGTCGCCCGGCCGGGGATGCCCCGGAGCGGCCGAACCGGTCGTTCTTCGAGCCGGCCTCCGGTCGCGCGGCCGCCCACCGGCAGGAGGCGCTGCGCTCGGGCGAGCGGGCCGTTCCGCCGTCCCGCCTCGCCCCCGGCAGCCAGCCGTTCCCCCGCCGCCGGCCGCTCGGGGAGCCGGTACCGGGGGAGGCGACCCACCCGATCCCGAGCGCCCCGACGGGAGCGGAACCCACCCACGCCTTCACGGTGCCCGCAGGCGAGCCGACCCATGCCTTCGCGGAGCCGACCCGCGCCTCCGCGGAACCGACCCACGCGTTCACGGCGCCCGCCGGCGAGCCGACCCGCGCCTTCACGTCGCCGACCGCGGAACCGACCCACGCCTTCACGGCGCCCGCCGGCGAGCCGACCCGCGCCTTCACGTCGCCGACCGCGGAACCGACCCACGCCTTCACGACGCCCGGCGCGGAACCCACCCGGGCCTTCGCGATGCCCGGAGGTGAGGCCACGCAGGTGCTGCCGCCGCGCGGGCCCGGCGAGGACGCCACCCGGGACCTCCGGGGCCCCGCCCCGGATCCCGGGCCGCCACCACCGGCGTACGGCGCAGACCGACCGCAGCCGGCCGAGGACCTCACCCAGGCGCTGCCGCGCCGGCAGACCACCCCCGAACCGGTCGGGCCGGAGCCGGTGGCGGACGCGGAACCGGTCTCCGGGCCACCCGCTCCCCGACGCGGGTTCACGCCCATCGTCATCGAGGGCACCGTCATCGAGTCGCGGGACCTCACCGGGCCGCCCGCCCCCGAGCCGGCCCCGCCCGCCGAGGAGACCGTCTCGCTGTTCGAGCCGGTCCGGCGCCGCCGGGAACCGGTGACCGCCGACCCCGCACCGCCCCCGCCCGCCCACCCGTCGTCGCCCGCCGACACCGTGCGGTCCGCCGCCCCGTCGTGGTCCGGCGACGCGACGGTGTCCCTGGATCCGACCGTGTCTCTCGATCGGACGCAGCCGGTGGTGTCGTCGGGGTCGGGCGACGCGACGGTGTCCCTGGATCCGACGGTGTCCCTGGATCGGACGCAGCCGGTCGTGTCGGGCGACGCGACGGTGTCCCTGGATCCGACCGTGCCTCTCGATCGGACGCAGCCGGTGGTGTCGTCGGGGTCGGGCGACGCGACCGTGTCCTTGGACCCGACGGTGTCCCTGGACCGGACGCAGCCGGTCGTGTCGTCGGGCGACGCGACCGTGTCCCTGGACCCGACCGTGTCCCTGGACCCGACCGTGTCCCTCGATCCCCGTCCGCCTGCCGACGCGGCGTGGCCCGGGGACCCGACCGTGTCCCTCGGATCCGGGCCGCCCGCCGACGCGTGGTCCGGGGACCCGACGGCGCCGACCAGCGTCGCCGCGTCCGCACCGGCGACGGACGGCGCCGCCCGGCAGGGGACCGCGACCGACGCCGGCGTCCCCGACGCCGGACCGGCGGAGGCCCCCGGCCCGCCGGTCGGCGGCGAGCCGGTCACCGCGCCCCTGACCGGGAGCGCGGACGTGTCGTCGGGTGCCGGTTCCGTGCCGGTCGGCTTCGAGCCGGCCAACGAGGTCGAGGAGAACCTGCTCGACGCCGCCGGCGCCGGCAGCACCGACACCTTCCTGTCCACCCTGCTGCTGGCCCGCGTGCTGCTGCCGGTGGCGGCAGACTCCGCGGCGGGCAGCCGGCCCGGCGAGCCCGGCTTCGTCTGGCGTACGGAGGAACTCGACGGCGAGACGTTCGTGGTGGTGCACACCTCGCCGGAGCGGCTGGCCGACCACACCGACGCGACCGTCGAGACCATCGAGGTGAAGTTCGTCCAGTTGATCCGCCGCTGGCCGGACGAGTCCTGGTCGTTCGCGGTCAACCCGGGCACGCCCGTCGGGGCGAAGCTGCCCGGTGAGCAGATCGTCGGGCTGGCCAACTGGGCGGCGGAGGTGGGGCTCGGTGACGACACCGAGACCGAGCCGCCCGCCGCCGAGGAACCGGTGAGCCGGCCCCGCTACGCCCCGCCCGCGCCCGACCCGGCGCGCCCGATCGTGATGCAGAAGGCGGTCGCCCCCAGCCAGCTCGCGTACTACCTGGAGCGGGGCTACGACCGGGTCTCCGGCTTCGTGCACCGGGCCGGCGAGCTGGCCCACCTCAACACCCCGGCCCAGCTGCACGACGCGCTCGGCCTGGGCTACCCCGATTCCCCCTTCGCCCGCGACGCCGGCGAGATCTACGTGTTGCGCTGGCCGGCGCACCGGCCGAGCCTCTACCGCATCCCGTACGGGGGGCAGAACGAGGCCGCCATGCGGGCCATGGAGGGCTGGGTCATCGAGCGTCCGCCGTTCCGGGGCAACGGGTTCGCGCCGGGCGAGAGCAGCGACGTGGTGGCGGAGTTCAAGGTGGACAGCGCCCGGCTGCCGCACGGCGCGCAGCTGTGGCGGATCGGCGCGGACGGCACCGAACGGGTGGTCGCCATCCTCGACACGGACGCGCTGCGGTGGCGACAGGTCGGTGAGCAGTGACGCGCGACGGCTACGTGGCCCGCTGGAAGGGCCGGGAGTACCAGGCGAGCCCGGACGGCGACGACGTCCGGCTCTACCAGCCGGAACCGGGCGAGGGCTTCGAGGAGATCCGCCCCGGCCGCTACGTCCGGGTGCTGCCGGCCACCGAGCTCGACGACCTGGCGTACGTGCGGACCACCTGCACCTGGCAGGGGCAGCCGTTCATCGTCCTCGGCGAGCACGACGGCTGGCTGCGGGTGGAGTACACGGGCGGACGCTGGCCGGTGGCCCGGGCGATGGGGCTGGAGGTCTTCGACTTCGGCGTCTACCAGGGCTGGGCGCCCGCCGCGGAGGTCGCCGACCTGCGCGAGCAGCGGGTCTGACTCAGGACTTCGCCCAGCGCAGGACCTCGCCCAGCACCAGGTCGCCGGCCTCCACGTGCGGGAAGTGCCCGATGTCGTCCAGGAGCCGCCACTCGTACGGCGCCACCACGTACCGGCCGGAGCCCTGGGCGGTACGCGGCAGGGAGGCCTCGTCGAGCGCGCCGTGCAGCTGGAGGGTCGGCGTGACCAGCGGCTTCTGCATCAGCCGGACGAAGCGGTAGCCGTGCAGGCGGAGCACCGAGCGGAACGCCCAGCGGTAGCCCTCCAGGGCGCAGAACGCCGCCTGCGGGATGCGCATCGCCTCCCGGCACCGCTGGGCGTACGCCTCGAAGCCCGGCCCGTCGGCCCAGCGCGGCCCGCCCCAGCGGCGCAGCATCTCCTCGACGGCCGCCGCGTCGTCGCGGGTCAGCACGTGCTCGTAGCGGGGCAGCTGGAACTTCAGGGTGGGCGTGGCGGCGGCGAACTGCCCGCGCGGGTCGGCGAAGATGGCGGCCCGCAGCCGCAGCGGGTGGGGGGCGCCGAGCACCACCAGCCGGCGGACCAGCGACGGATGGAACGACGCCACCGTCCACGCGATCATGCCGCCGACGCCGGTGCCGACCACGGTGGCGGAGCGCTCGCCGAGGGCCCGGATCAGCCCGGCGACGTCGGCCGCGAGGGTGTAGCCGTCGTACCCCCGGGGCGGCTTGTCGCTGGCGCCGTAACCCCGCAGGTCGACCGCGACGGCGCGGAAGCCGGCGTCGGCGACGGCCGGCAGCATCTCGTGCCAGGCCCACCAGTGCTCGGGGAAGCCGTGCAGGAAGAGCACCATCGGGCCGGTGCCGGCCTCCACGACGTGGAAGCGACTGCCGTTGGCGCCGACGAACCGGTGCGTCCACGGCCCCTCGGTGAGGACGCAGGACTCGTCGACGGGCCCGCCGCGCTGCTCGGTCATGGCAGACAGCCTAGGACCCCGGTGCCGGTCACCTCCGACGCCGACCCACGGCGTGGTCGGGATCGCTCGCGAAGCTCCCGGCCCCGCCTGGCGGCGCTGGGGCCACCGTCCGCCGTGCTGTCGGGTCGGTGGGTGGCGGAAAGGGCGATGCCCGGGCAGGTGACCTGCCCGGGCATCGCGTGGTGCTGGTGGTGCGGGATCAGCGATCAGGAGATGCGGATCTTGGTGTTGAGGCCGTCCTTCTCCAGGACCTTGATCTTGGTGCCGGTGGCCGGGAGCTTGACGCCGTGGTTCGGCAGCTCCGGGAACCAGTACTGCTGGGTGTCGTCGAACAGCGGCTGCGCAGCCTGGCCACGGATGTACTGCGGCTGGCTGTTGAGGTGCAGCGTGAACGAGTCGGCCTTCTTCAGGCTGAACGGCGCGTCGTAGACCTGGACGCGGGACCGCCAGGGCTGGCCGGTCAGGTTGTAGATCGGCCGCGGGTGCGCGTCGATGATCAGGTTGCGACCCTCACCCGGGTGCGCGAACGTGTCGTTGTCCGCCCAGCGGGTGTTCCAGTAGGAGATCAGCAGACCCTCCTGGTACGCGTAGTGGTCCACGTAGTCCGGGCGGGTGTTCTGGTAGCCGAAGAAGTACGGGCCGGTCTTCAGGTACTTGTCGTACGAGATGTACTGCCGGGTGCCCGCGATGTAGTAGTTGTCGTACGCCTTGGTGTAGCTCTTCTCGGCGGTCTCGAAGCCACCGGCGAGCGTCCAGCCCGCGGCACCGGTCTCGGCGCCGTCGGAGAGGACGGTCTGGCCGTCGGCCGTCACGGTGATCGCGTCACCGTAGAAGCCACCCTCGGAGACGCCACCGTCGGTCTGGTAGCGCAGCCGGAACTGCGCGACCTTGCCCGCCGCCACGTCCATGGGGATGTTGACGTCGACCCACTCGCCGCCGCTGCTGCCGTCCAGCGCGTAGCGACCGGCGGAGATCTCCTTGAGCGGCTGGCCGTTGGCCGTGCCGGGCAGGGTCACCCAGGACTGGCCGCCGTCCAGCGACGCCTCGAAGAACAGGTAGTCGTAGTCGGCCTCGATGTTGTAGCGGCCCTTCATCGACAGGGCCGCCGACGACTTCCCGGTGAAGTCCAGGGTCCGGGTCATCGTGCTGTTGAGGTCGTCCTGGTTGCCGGAGAAGAACTGCTTGCTGCCCTCGAAGGGCGCGCCGTGCTCGAACGTGTAGTCACGCTTCGGAAGCACCACGACGACGGCCTGTGCCTCGTCGCTGTTGTACTCCTGCGGGCCGAGGGTCATGGTCCGCTTCTGCCCCGCGACGACCACCTCGTAGTCGAGCCAGCCGAGCTGGAGCTTGTTCCACGCGCCGAGGTCGCCGCCACGGTCACCGATGCCGGCGTCGGTCTTGGCGCCGAGCCGGCTCTGGGCCATCAGGGTCCAGTGCTCGTTGTTGTTGTCCCCACCACTGGTGACGTTGTAGTCGTCCGGCAGACCGAGGTCGTGCGCGTACTCGTGGTAGAAGACGCTCCGGCCACCGTTCTCCGGCTGGATGGTGTAGTCGCCGATCCAGAGGCCGGTGTTGCCGATCTGGGTGCCGCCGGCCGGGTTGCCGGCCGGGCCGGTCGAGCCCTGGTCGGACGCGAAGGCGTACCAGCGGTGGCTCCAGATGGCGTCCTCGCCCTGGTGCGGGTCACCGTCGGCCTCGTCGCCACCGGAGTGGACGATCTGGAAGTGGTCGATGTAGCCGTCCGGCTCGTTGAAGTTGGCGTCGCCGTCGTGGTCGTACCGGTCCCACTGGTCCATCGCCGACAGGTCGGCGGCGATCTGGGCGTCGGTGCGGCCGGCGGCCTTCTGGTCGGCGACCCACTGGTTGGCGGCGTCGCGGACCAGCGCCCAGGTGTTGGTGCAGACGTTCGAGGCGCACGGGTAGCCGCCGGAGCGGCCGTAGCGGGCCTCGTTGTACTTCACCTTCACCCAGTCGGTGACGGTGCCGTCGACGCTGTAGCGACCCGAGGACTGGGCCTCGTAGTACTGCTTCACCGACTCGTCACCGGGGTTGGTGCCGAAGTAGAGCTTGCGGTAGTAGTCGGCGTTGTAGTCCGCCTGCCACACCGTGGAGTTGTCCACCGCCCGGTTGGGCTGCGGGATCTCGTTGTGCAGCGGCCCGTCGAACCGGGTCGGACCCGCGGTGTCCGGGTCGGTGTCCTGGTCCGGGTAGCTCGGGTGCCGCTCGTTGCCGAACTCGGCGAGGATGACGAAGATCCGGTCCGTCTTCTCCCGGGAGAGCTCGACGTACTGGTCCTCGGTCTGGGTGGCGGCGTTGGCCCGGGTCGAGCGGGCGGCAGCCCCCTCGGCCTGGGTCTTGCCGACCTTGACGACCGTGCTGCCGTTGACCTTCTGCGGCTTGGCCCGGCCGGAGAGGACGTCGCTCAGACCCTCCTGGCGCAGGGCGCGACGCTTGTCCTCCAGCGGGTTCGGCAGGTCGTGGTCGACATGGGCTGGCTCGGCGACCGACGGAGCGGCCGTCGGCAACTTCGGCTGCGGCGCGGCGGTGGCGGACGAACCGAACGCCAGTCCCGTCGCCGTCAGCGAAAGCCCGAGCAGACCCACTGCGACTTTGCGCACGTGGTACCTCCGGTTTGAGGGAACCGGCCCAACGGGGGTACGGGCCGGTGCTACCGATCCCACTAGGGGGACCAATGGTGAACATAGACACTCGTGTGACCGGTGGGAAGATGCGTGCGTCGATTTGTTGCAAAGTTTTGTTGGGAATGCTTTTCACCGTCACATCCCGGCCGTTCACCAGCGCGGTGAGCAGGGCGAACGCCCCCACCTGGCGACAAAGAGACGGTTTTCGATAAGCGTGATCGCGTAACGGAAAAGTGGGCGGCGGCGTGCCCGTCGACCGTCCCACGGGTGGTCCGTCAAGCCTTTACGACCGCCGCCGACGTGTACACGCGGCGGGGCCCGCCCGGGGAGCACGGGTGCTCTCCGGACGGGCCCCGCCCGTTCTTCCGCTCGGCCGACCCTCGGGTCAGTTCCTCGCGGGGGTGACGTACACCGTGGCGTACGAGTTGTCCCGCGCGGTGCGCTTGATGGTGATGGTCACGCCGTAGGACACCCCCTGGTCGCCGGGGTTCCCGGTGCCCAGCACGATGCCGCTGCCCAGGCTGACCCCGTAGTAGGACGTCGCCGGCGTACCGTCCGGGTTGGTGACCCGGGTCGTGTACGGCGCGTTGCCCTTCGACGGGATGACCACGGAGGCGTCGTTGTCCCGCGCGTACGGCGAGCCGTCACGCATCTCGATGCCCGGGTACCAGGTCTTCGCGTCGGTGAAGCCCTTCACGGGCGCCTGCGGACCGAAGCTGGTGCAGTACTCGCTGTACGGCTCGTCCGCCGCCTCCAGGCACTCCTTGAAGGGGTACGTGGGCTTCAGCGAGAAGGCCGCGTTGGCGGACTGCGGGCGGCTGGGCAGGTTGTCCAGCACCGACGGGTCCTTCACGGCCGCCTCGCCCTTGCGGCGGTACGGGTCGAAGTGCGAGTCGACGATCAGCAGACCGCCCTTGGCGCCGTAGCTGGGCAGCGCCGTCATCTGCGCCGTGGTGTGGTTGACGTCGCCCCGCTCCGTGTCCCGGTACCAGACCAGCATGCCCGGGGCGTTGTAGGAGACCCGGTCGACCTTCCACGCGTCGCGCGAGTAGATCGTGTCGTAGGTGTACTTGAGGCCCTTGTCGAAGCCGTCGAAGTTGCGCCACTCGGCCAGGTAGTAGTGCGCCTGGGTCGAGGTGCCGGTGTCGATGTGCCAGCCCTGGCCGGTGGTGTCGACGAAGCTGCCGCCCGTCGCCGTCCAGCCGTTGGCCCCGCCCTCGACGTCGTCGCTCCACGTGGTGGCGCCGCCGCCGGTCACCGAGAAGTCGTCGGCGAACCAGCCGCGCTCCGCGAACGCCTCGTCCGTGGCGTAGCGGAGCCGGACCTGCACGGTCTGCCCGGCGTACGCCGACAGGTCGACGTAGTCGTGCCGCCAGCCGTGCGTGTCACCGGTCAGGCCGTACTTCTTGTTGCCGAAGTCCACCATCCGACCGTTCGGGTCGGCGTAGCCGTCGTTCGTGGTGACGAGGTTGCCGGCCGCGTCGTAGACCTTCTGCTCGGTCCAGGTGGCGCCGCCGTCGGTGGAGAGCTCGACGAAGCCGTAGTCCCAGTCGGCCTCGATGACGTAGTTGTTCCACATCCAGAACTTCGCGTCGGCCGCCGCCGGCACGGCCACCTGACGGGTGATCTTGACGTCCGCCCAGTCCTGGTCGGCGCCCGAGTACCACATGTTCGCGCCGCTGTGCGGCGTCGCCAGCGTGATCACCTTGTCCGGCAGGTCGACCTTGATGCCGTCCTCGGTGCCGCGCGGGGTCCGCGAGGTCTGGCCGAGCTGGACGGCACGCGGGTTCGAGCCGGGCGCGAGGGTCAGCGGGTCGGCCCAGCCGAGCACCCACTTGTCCCACAGGCCCATGTGCGTCGGCAGCGCCTGGAAGATCTCGCCCGAGTGCGAGCCCGAGGCCATCAGGTCCCAGAAGTCGACGTCGGAGTCGGCGTTGCCGGAGGTGTCGTAGAGGTCCGGCAGGCCCAGGTCGTGGCCGAACTCGTGGGCGAAGACGCCGACGCCGGCGTCCTCGGGCTGCACGATGTAGTTCGAGACCTGGAGGTTGGTGCCGGGGATGGTGTAGCCGCCGGTCACCGTCGACGAGTGCGCCCAGACGGCGTACGTGCCCTCGGCGCCGCCGCCGCGGGACTTGCCCTGCCCGGCGTGCACCAGCACCAGGTGGTCGATCACGCCGTCCGGCTCGAAGAGGTTGCCGTCGCCGTCGCGGTCGCCCTGGTCCTCGATGTCGTAGTCGGCCCACGGGAAGTTCGGGTCCGCCTGCGCGAGGGCGTCGATCGCGTCGGTGGCGAGCCGGCCCGCGCCCTGCGGGTTGTCCGGGTGGCCGTTCATCGACTGCTGGCGGCCGGGGACCCAGTTGCCGTTCTCGTCCTGGAAGCAGCGCGAGGCCGCGTACCAGCCCTCGGAGTGCGGCACGGTGATCCACGGGCTGGCCTGCCCGTCGACCGTGTACGCGCCCTTGGACATCTCCAGGTACATGTTGTGCATCGTGCGGCCGGTCAGGTCGATGCCACGCCTGCCGTCGGGGCCCTTCAGGTCCTTGCGGACCCGCTCGGTGATGCCCTTCTTGGAGTAGAGCATCTTGTCGTAGTGGGTGGGCGAGAAGTCCGGCACCCACATCGAGTTGTTGTCCTCGTGGGGCAGGTTCGCCGGGTTCGGGATCTTGTTGTGCTTCGGCCCGTTCTGCACGGTGCCGGGGACGCAGGTCCGGTCCTCGAAGACCGTCCTGGGGACCATGACGCCGGTGAAGTCGTCGTTGGCCTGGTCGTTGAACTCGACAAGCAGGGTCAGCAGCTTGGCGGTCTGGGTGCTCGGGGCCTTCTTGATCTGGCGCGGGCTCTTGCCCGTCGTCATCGCCTTGGCCTCGTGCTTCGCGAGCTGCTCGGCCGCGACCGGGTTGCCCCGGGCGTACTTGCGGTCGTAGGCGCGCGCCTCTTCGACCGCCGGGGCGTAGACGCCGCCCTTGCCCTTGACCTCGCGGCCGCCGCTGTCCGGCTGGACGGCGGGCTCGGCGTAGTTGATGTAGTGCTCGTCCGCCCCGATCGTGGCTCGGGCGGGGCCGGGCTCCGCCGCCGCCGCGCCACCGGTCACGGTCAGTGACGAGGCGGCGAGGGCGATGGCGGGCAGCGCGACGAGCAGGCGTCGACGCGACCCGGATTGCGTATTTCTGTTCATGCCGCTCCGTTTCTCGGGCATGGGGAGGAGGGAGCCGGTCGGCCTCCATCGATGCGACGTCCATCGAACCGACCCGACGAGCGTGAACCTAGAACAGAAAGCAGGGGAACGACAGGGGTCGACCTCTCCCTGTGACCGTTCAGCTTCACTCGGCTCACCCGACCGACCGATGTGACAGCGCGCAGCCGGCCGGTCGCACACCCGTAAGAAACGACGATGGGTGACGGTCCGCGAGGGACCGCCACCCATCGGGGCGTACGCCTGCGTCAGTCCTCGTCGGACTTGCCGCCGCCCATGCCGGACGAGATCAGGTCCATCACGGACGAATCCTGGAGCGTGGTGACGTCGCCGAGCGAACGGTTCTCCGCCACGTCGCGCAGCAGCCGGCGCATGATCTTGCCGGAGCGGGTCTTCGGCAGCTCCGGCACCAGCATGATCTGCCGGGGCTTGGCGATCGGGCCGAGCGTCTTCGCCACGTGGTTGCGCAACTCGGCGATGAGCTTCTCGCCCGCCTCGCCCGCCGTGTCCGTGGTGCCGCGCGGGATGGCGAACGCGACGATGGCCTGCCCGGTCGTCGGGTCGGTCGCGCCGACCACCGCCGCCTCGGCCACCGACGGGTGGGAGACGAGCGCCGACTCCACCTCGGTGGTGGAGATGTTGTGCCCGGACACGAGCATCACGTCGTCGACGCGGCCCAGCAGCCAGATGTGCCCGTCGTCGTCCTTCTTCGCCCCGTCCCCGGCGAAGTACATGCCCTCGAAGCGCGACCAGTACGTCTCGATGAACCGGTCGTCGTCGCCCCAGATGGTGCGCAGCATCGACGGCCACGGCTCGCGCAGCACCAGGTAGCCACCGCCGCCGTTCGGTACCGACTGGCCCTGGTCGTCGACCACGTCGGCGACGATCCCGGGCAGCGGCGTCATCGCGGAGCCGGGCTTGGTCGCCGTCACGCCCGGCAGCGGCGAGATCATGATCGAACCGGTCTCGGTCTGCCACCAGGTGTCGACGATGGGCAGCTCACCCCCGCCGACGTGCTGCCGGTACCACATCCACGCCTCGGGGTTGATCGGCTCACCCACGCTGCCCAGCAGCCGCAGCGAGGACAGGTCGTAACCGGCCGGGATGTCCTCGCCCCACTTCATCATCGTGCGGATGAGCGTCGGGGCGGTGTAGAGGATGCTGACCTTGTACTTGTCGACGATCTCCCAGAACCGGCCCTTGTGCGGAGTGTCCGGGGTGCCCTCGTACATGACCTGGGTGGCGCCGTTGGAGAGCGGGCCGTAGACGATGTAGGAGTGCCCCGTCACCCAGCCGATGTCGGCGGTGCACCAGTAGACGTCGGTCTCCGGCTTGAGGTCGAAGACCGCGTGCTGCGTGTACGACGTCTGGGTCAGGTAGCCGCCGGTGGTGTGCAGGATGCCCTTCGGGCGGGCCGTGGTGCCGCTGGTGTAGAGGATGAACAGCGGGTGCTCGGCGTCGAACGGCTGCGCGTCGTGCTCGGCCGCAGCGGTCTCGACCGTCTCGTGCCACCAGCGGTCCTTGCCCGACCAGGCCACCTCCTCGCCGGTGCGGCGCACCACCAGCACGTGCTCGACCGACGGGCAGTTCGCCACCGCCTCGTCCACGGTCGGCTTCAGCGCCGACGGCTTGCCCCGGCGGTAGCCGCCGTCGGCGGTGATCACCACCTTCGCGCTGGCGTCCTGGATCCGGTTGGTCAGCGCGTCGGCGGAGAAGCCGCCGAAGACCACGCTGTGCGTGGCGCCGATCCGCGCGCAGGCGAGCATCGCGACCGCCGCCTCCGGCACCATCGGCAGGTAGATCGCCACCCGGTCGCCGGCGGTGACGCCCAGCTCGGTGAGCGCGTTCGCCGCCTGACAGGTCAGCCGGTGCAGGTCGGCGTACGTGATGGTCCGGGTGTCGCCCGGCTCGCCCTCCCAGTGGATGGCGACCTTGTCGCCCAGCCCGGCCTCGACGTGCCGGTCCAGGCAGTTGTACGCCACGTTGAGCTGCCCGCCGACGAACCACTTCGCGAACGGCGGCTTCGACCAGTCGAGCACCTGGTCCCACTGCCGCGCCCAGGTGAGCCGCCCGGCCTGCCGCTCCCAGAACGCCAACCGGTCGGCGTCCGCGTCCGCGTACGCGTCGGCGGTGACGTTGGCGTTCGCGGCGAGTTCGGCTGGCGGGGGGAACTGGCGCGTCTCGTTCAGCAGATTGGCCAATGCCTCGCTCATGCCGTACTCCCTCGTCGCTCGGGTGACCTGCGTCTCTCTAGGGCACGAGGTTAGTCGGGGCGGCCGGCACGGGCGACCGCCGGTCCGGCCGACACGCGCCGAGCGGCCCCCACCGCGCGCCGGACGGCGACGCGGGCCGCCGCCTCGACGCCATTTGTCCGGCATGATCGCCCGGCCGGCGGCTCGCGGGTGGCGGTGGTCGCTTCCGGGCGGCTCGTCGGCGGGGCGCGCCGGGCAGTCGATAGCGTGACGGGGTGACCGCTGACCCGCTCGCCCCGCTGCTCGCGCTCGCCGACGTCGCCCCCGCCGTGGAGCGGGCCCGCGAGCGCTTCGACCAGGCCCTGGGGCACCGCGCGCTGCGCCGGCGCGGCGGCCAGGTCGCGGCCGAGGTCAGCCTCCGGTCCGCGGTGGCCAGCGCCGCCCTGGAGGGGTACGCCCGCGAGCGCGAGGCGGTCCGCGCCGGGACGGTGACCGAGCCGGTGGTGCAGGGCGCGCTTCGGGTCGCCGGGGCGCTGCCGGGGCTGTCCGAGCTGTGGCCGAAGGCGCCCCGGCAGGCGCTGGCCAGGCTGCACGTGCTCGCCGCCCGCGACGTCGTCGGCGAGGCCGAGCTGGGCCGTCCGGTGGCCGACCCGGTCGTCGCCGCCCGGCTGGACGGGCTGGCCGGGCTCGTCGCCGGCGGCACGAAGGTCTCGCCGCTGGTGCTGGCCGCCGTCGTGCACGGCGAGCTGCTGAACCTGCGCCCCTTCGCCGGGCCGTCCGGGGTGGTGGCCCGGGGCGCCGCCCGCCTGGTGCTGCTGTCCAGCGGTCTGGACCCGCGCGGCCTGCTCGCCGTGGACGTCGGCCACCACGAGCGCGAACCGGAGTACGTCGGCTCGGCCGGCGCCTTCGCCACCGGCACCCCGGACGGGCTGCGCTCCTGGCTGCGCCACTACATGGCGGCGGTGGAGGTCGGCGCGGACCAGCTCACCACCATCGGCGACGAGGTCCTAGCGGCGGCCTGAGCTGGCCGGCGCCGGCCCGTCCACGGGCCGCGCGCGGTCGCTGGGCCAGGCGGGTGCCGGGCGCGTGGCTCAGGCGGGTGCGGTGCGGGTGCGGCGGCGTCGGCCGCGCGGCTCGGGTGGGCTCAGGCGGGTGCGGGGGCGGTGCGGGTGCGGCGGTGCCGGCCGTACCAGGCGATGCCGATGGCCACGCCCACACCCACGCCCAGCGCCGCGGCGGCGACCGGGACGGCCGGGCGCTCGCGCAGCCGCCGCCCCAGCGGGATCGGGTGCCGGAACTCCAGCACCGGCCAGGAGTTCTCGACCGCGAGCCGGCGCAGCTGCCGGTCCGGGTTGACCACCGAGGGATGGCCGACGCACTCCAGCAGCGGCCGATCGCTGTACGAGTCGGAGTAGGCGTACGAGTCGGCCAGGTCGTAGCCGCGCTCGGCGGCCAGCTCGCCGACGGCGTCGACCTTGCTCGATCCGGCCGCGTAGAACTCGACCTCGCCGCTGTAGCGGCCGTCGACCACGCCCATGCGGGTGGCGATCACGTCGGTGACCCCGAGCAGCACGCCGATCGGGCGGACCATCTCCTCGCCGGAGGCGGAGACCAGGACGACGTCCCGGCCGGCGGCCTGGTGCTCCTCGATCAGGGCGGCGGCCTCGGCGTACACGTAAGGGTTGATCAGCTCGTGCAGCGTCTCCGCGACGATCTGGCGGACCTGTTCCACCTGCCAGCCCTTGCAGAGCGCGGCGAGGTAGTCCCTGGTCCTGGCCATGGTCTGCGCGTCGGTGCCGCCCAGCCGGAACATCAGCTGGGCGTACGCCGACTTGACCACGTCACGCCGGGTGATCAGGCCGTCCCGGTAGAACGGCCGACCGAACGCCAGGGCGCTCGACTTGGCGATGACGGTCTTGTCCAGATCGAAGAAAGCGGCACTTCGGCCCACGGCGCGAAAGTCTAGCCGGATGGTCTATGGTCGGCGGGTGCCCGGGGCCCGGCGACCCCTCGGACCTGCGGGCCGGCCCTCCGCCACCCTCGCTCATCGTGATGATGGTCACACTCTGCGAACATTATTTCGCAGGGAGTGGAGGAGACACCACTCGACGTATACAGGTTCGCTCAGGCAGACTTGTTGATGCGACGAGTGTTCACATCTCGTACGACAGGCAGACCCTCGGCGGTTGCACCCCCCGTGACCGCTGAGTGGGTTCGGCTCGACCCCCCCGGAGCCGAACCTTCGACGACCCCCGTCTCCCCCCGACGGGGGTCGTCCCTTTCCAGCGGGAGCGCTTCTACGCAGGTCATAGATCGTCTCCGTTCTCGGCAGCGCCGGACCCGGAGGGCGAAATCTCGACCGGAGGCAGCAGAGCTGTCGTCGGCTGCCAGAGCCCGGGAGGGTAGTCGTCCGGGGTGTGCGTATGACGATTGAGCGTCGTTGACGCCTGCTCGGGGCCCATGACCCGCTGCGCCCGAATGATCGGGATGCCGTTAGGTGACCAGCCAGGTGGCAAGGGCGCGCCTCAGGCGGAGCGCCACGCTCGTCCTGACACCGATCTGCCGCGGAGGCCCGAGGCCGTACGCCGCGGGTGCCGAGCCTCGTTGGCTCTACCATCGCCCGCGTGCAGGAGGACGACATCAGTGGGCACATCTGGCGGGAGGCGGCGGCGAGGAGGTCGCCGCTGGCGCATGACGCCCAGGCGCTCGGCGAACTGATTGAGCACGACCACGACCCGGCCGAGATCTCCTACTACGAAGAGTTTGCCGACCCGGATGCGCAGGCGCTGGACGATGCGCAGCGCTCCTACGCCGGGCAGTACCTCCGCAGGTTGCGGCGACTCCAGGATCGAAGCAAGCACGCCGGGACCGACCGCGACTGACGGCTGTACGGCATTCGTACAGCCAAGCTCACGGTCACAGGCCGTCTCCACCCCCGTTGAGAGTGCTCGTCCGAGGGCCAGTTCGGGGCCGGAGGCGACGAAGCCGCCGACGGTGCCGTGGGTTCGGCAGTGGAGCCATCCGGGACGTGCTCATAACGATTGAGTGTCGTCGACGTCGATTCGTCGCCTGCTCGCCGAGACGGCCGGCCGAGCGGGCTCGCCCGGTTGCCTCTCGGCGTGCCGGCACAGGCGTCACGGCCAGGTTCTGGCCTCGGCGTCGAAGACCTCCGGCCGGCTTTCCACCGGCAGTACGCAGACCAGATGTCCACCGGGTACGCGCAGCACCTGGCACTCCTGCCACCGCGCGACCCGCGTGGCACCGAGGGCGACCAGGCGAGCCGTCTCGGCCTCGACGTCGTCGGTCTCGAAGTCGAGGTGGAAGCGGGGCTCGTCGTCGACCTCCTGCACGGCGGTGACCAGCCCGGGCAGGGCGTCGTGCAGGCCGATGAACTGCGGGTACGACGGGTTGGGCTCGGCTGGGACGCCCAGGGCTCCCGACCAGAAGGCCGCCGCCCGGGCCGCCTCCGCACGAGGGGTGTCGATCAGGATGGCGTACACGCGACTGCGATGCATGCAGCGCAGGCTATCGATTCGTACGGCCCGTCGGGTGCCCGCGCCGCCGCGGCGGCAGGCGGGGTGTTTCGGGAGCTGAGAGGCGCTGCCATCCGCCCGGGTCCATAGCAGATCGACTCGCCCGGCGGGCGCTGTCCACAGGGCGCGCGGTTGTCCACAGGCTGTGGGGACGGGGCGTCGTTCGGGGTGGCGTCGGAGCAGGGTCTCGGGTCAGCAACCCCGAGCCCGACCGCTGGAGGCCGCGATGCCACCCCGTACCTCCGTCCCGCCGCACCGGCCCCGGCCGCTGCTCGTCACCTCGGACGGCGACCTGCTCGACGACCTGCTGCGGCTCGCCGCGGCGGGCGGAGTCGAGGTGGAACTCGCCGCCGACCCCGCCGCGGCCCGGACCCGCTGGCTGCCGGCCCCGCTCGTGCTGGTCGGCGCCGACCAGGCCCAGCCCTGCCTGCGGGCGCGGCTGCCCCAGCGGCCACGGATGGTGCTGGTCGGGCGGTCCGGGGAACTCGATCCCGGCTGGCAGGTCGCCGAGCTGATCGGCGCGGAGCACGTGGCGACGCTGCCCGCCGCCGAGCCCTGGCTGGTCGACCGCTTCGCCGAGTGCGGGCCGGAGGGCGTCGAGCGGGGCGGTGCCCGGATCGTCGCGGTCCTGGGCGGGCGGGGCGGCGCCGGGGCGAGCATCCTGGCGGGCGGGCTCGCCGTCACGGGCGCCCGGGCCCGGCTGCGCACCCTGCTCGTCGACGCCGACCCGCTCGGCGGCGGGCTCGATCTGGTGCTCGGCTGGGAGCAGTTGGAAGGGCTGCGCTGGCCGGCGCTGACCGGCGCCGACGGCCGGGTGGACGCGCCGGCGCTGGTGCGGGCCCTGCCGAGCCGGGGCGACCTGGTGGTGCTCTCCTGGGACCGGGGCGACCTGCTCGCCCTCCCCGCCCAGGCGATGGCGGCGACCGTCGACGCCGCCCGGCGGGGCCGGGACCTCGTGGTGGTCGATCTGCCCCGGCAGCTGGACGACGCGGCCGTGACCGCGCTGCAGGCGGCGGACCAGGTCTACGTGGTGGTCCCGGCCGAGCTGCGGGCCACCGCCGCGGCGGCCCGGGTGGTGGCCGCCGCCGCCCCGCACTGCACCGCGATGTCGGTGATCGTGCGCGGTCCGGCACCGGGCCGCCTGGGAGCGGCGGAGGTGGCCCGGGCGCTCGGGCTGCCGCTGGCCGGCACGCTGCGCCCGGAACCGGCGCTGGCTCGCGGGTTGGAGCGGGGCGAGGCGCCAGCCGCGCACGGCCGAGGCCCGCTGGCGGCGCTCTGCCAGCGGATCGTCGCCGAACTGACAGGCGCGCCGGCGGCGGGTGCGGCATGACCGGGCCGTCCGAGGGCGAGACCCTCGCCGCGCGGGTGCGACAGCGCATGGCCGCCGCGGCGACGCCGGTCACCGCCGCCGCGATCGTTTCTGCCGTACGGGCGGAGCCCACCGCCGCCGTCCTCGGCGACACCGCCGTGCTGCGGATGGCCGACCAGGTGCACGACGATCTGGTGGGAGCCGGTCCGCTCGCCCCGTTGCTGGCCGATCCGGAGGTCACCGACGTGCTGGTCAACGGCGTCCGGGTCTGGGTCGACCGGGGGCGGGGCCTGCACCAGGTCGCGGTGCCGATCGGCACGGTGGACGACGTACGCCGACTCGCGCAGCGGCTCGCCGCCAGCGCCGGTCGGCGGCTCGACGACGGTTCCCCGTACGCGGACGCCCGGCTTCCCGACGGCACCCGCCTGCACGCCGTGCTGCCGCCGGTGGCGACCGACGGGCCCTACCTGTCCCTGCGGACCTTCCGGCAGCGCCCCTTCACCCTCGACGAGTTGGTGAGCCGGGGGACGGTTCCCCGACCGGTGGCGCCGGTGCTCTCCGCCGTGGTGGCGGCCCGGCTGGCGTACCTGGTGACCGGCGGCACCGGCTCAGGCAAGACGACCTTGCTGAACACGCTGCTCGGACTGGTTCCCGCGACCGAACGGATCGTGCTGGTGGAGGACGCGGCCGAACTGCATCCCCGGCACCCGCACGTCGTCGGGTTGCAGGCGAGGACGGCCAACGTGGAGGGTTCCGGCGCGGTCGGGCTGACCGACCTCGTGCGGCAGGCCCTGCGGATGCGGCCCGACCGACTGGTGGTCGGCGAGTGCCGGGGCGGGGAGGTGGTAGACCTGCTCGCCGCCCTGAACACCGGCCACGACGGCGGAGCCGGGACCCTGCACGCCAACGCCCCGTCGGACGTGCCGGCGCGGCTGGAGGCCCTCGGGATGCTCGGCGGGCTGCCCCGTCCCGCGCTCCACGCCCAGGTGGCCGCCGCACTCCAGGTGCTGCTCCAGGTGCGCCGGAGCGCCGAGGGGCGCGTACTGGAATCGGTCTGCCTGCTCCTGCCGGAGGGCCCGGACCGGCTGGTCACGGCGGTTCCCGCCTGGGTACGCGGGCGAGGGCCGGACCGCGCCGCCCGGGCGCTCGCCGACCTGCTGCGGGAGCGGGCCGTACCGGTTCCGCCGGTCCTGACCGAGCCGTGGCCCGGATCGGCGGGACCGAGGTGACCGCCCCGTACGCGCTGGTGGCGCTGCTCTCGGTCCTCGTGACGGCGGTGCTGGTGGCCGGGGCGGTGCGCGGTGGCCGGATCCGGCGGGGCGTGCTGGCCGCCGGCGTCGGCGGGAGCGCGCGTGCCGGCGGGGAGGACCCGCTCGTCGCCTGGGTCACCGAGCTGCGCCAGACACCCGGTCGGGACGTGGACGGTACGGCGGCGCGCACCGGCGAGGGCGTTCCTCGCCCGCCGGCCGTCGGTCGCCGCGACCCGCGCGACGAGTCCCGGGCTCGCCTCCGGCAGTCGCCGGCAGGCCCGGACATCCCGGTCAGCGGCGCTCGCGGAGGTGTGCGCGAGCCGGAGGCCTCGGCCACCGACCTTGACCTGCGCCTTGACGACCACCCGAGCGCCGAGGCGTTCGGCCGGGACCGGTGGGCGTCGCGGGACGTGGTCGACCGGTCGCCCTGGCCCTGGGCGGCCGGAGACGACCGTGGCGCTGGGCGAGGAGGGGATGGCGATCCTCGGCCGACGCGACCCGCGGGCCCGACCCGACCCGAGCGCCACCTCGCCTACCGGGACGCGCCGCGCGGTGGCGGAGACCCCGGTCGGGCCCGGCCACCCGGTCGCCGGGACGCCCGGCGACCCGGCGGCACGCCCGCCCCGGCGGCTACCCCGCCGCGCGGGCCCGGTGCGGTGACCGGTCCGCCCGGCGAGGGGCGCCGTCCGAGGTGGCTCCGGCCGGACGCGCTGACGGCGTCCCCCAGGCGCACCCTGCTGCTCGCCGCGTCGGCCGGCAGCGGAGCCGGGCTGCTGCTGGCCGGTCCGGTCGCGGCGGTGGCCGTCGGCGCCTACGGCACGCTGGCCGCTCGCGCGCTGCTCCGACGCACGGAGGGCCGGTACGCCGTCCGGGCCCGGCGGCACCGGCTGGACCAGCTCTGCGGGCTCGCCGCGGACCTCCGGGCCGGCCTGCCGGTGCCGGTCGCCGCCGAGCGGATCACCCCTGGCCCGGCGGGGACCGATCGCGGATCCCCGGGCGGCGACGCGGCGGCCCGCGACGAGCGGGGCGGGGCACGGCGCCTGGATCGACTGGCCCGCGCGGCCGTACGTCTCGCCGACCAGACGGGCGCGCCGCTGGCGGAGTTGCTGGAGCGGATCGAGGCGGACGCCCGCTCGGCCGACCGTGGGCTGGCTGCGGCGGAGGCCCAGGCGGCCGGAGCGCGGGCCACCGCTCTGCTGCTCGCCGCCCTGCCGCTCGGCGGCATCGGGCTCGGCTACGGCATCGGCGTCGATCCGGTCGCGGTGCTGCTGCACACCCCCGTCGGTGGTGCGTGCGCGGTCGTCGCCATCGCGCTCCAGGTCGCGGGACTGTTCTGGGCCGAGCGGCTCGGCGCGTCGCCGGGACGGGTGAGCTGATGCCCCGGATGGCGCTGGCAGTGGGCTTCGTGGCGGCGGCGGTCCTGCTCGCCGCGATGCTCGCGGCGGGGCGGCGGCCACTGCGCCGGCTACGCGCGTTGCGCCGGGCGCCGGTCGGCGTGCACCCGGCCGCCTCGCTCCGCCGACCGGTCGGTCCCGACGACGACCCGACCGGTGGCGTCCCGCCTCGGCGGCGGCCGGACGCCATCCGCGTCGCCGCCGGTCTGGCCGGCGTGGCCGTCGCCGTGATCGTCGGCGGCTGGCCCGGGGCGGTGGCGGCCGTGCCGACGACGCTGCTGCTCGACCGGCTGCTTCGTCGGATCGAGCCGCCGGCCGTACGGAACCGGCGGCTGCGCGAGGCGGCCGATCTTCCGCTCGCCGCCGACCTGCTGGCGGCGGCCATGCGGGCGGGAGCGCCCGTGGACAGGTCGATCCTGGCCGTGGCCGGGGCGCTCGACGGGCCGCTCGCCGACCGGCTCGCCCGGGTCGGTCGGTTGCTGCGGCTCGGCGGCGGCCCCGAGGAGGCGTGGGCTCCACTCGCGGCCGTGCCGGGGGCCGAGCGGCTGACCGCCGCCGTGCTTCGCAGCGCGAACAGCGGAGCCGCACTGGCCGGCGCGCTGACCCGACTCGCCGACGACCTCCGCGCCGACCGCTCCACGGCCGCGGAGGCGGCCGCCCGCCGCGCCGGCGTGCTCATCGTCCTGCCGCTGGGGCTCTGTTTCCTGCCGGCCTTCATTCTCGCCGGCCTGGTGCCGGTGATCGTCGCCGTCCTCGGTGACGTGCTCTGACCATGTCGAGAAAGGACAGGAACATGCGCAAACTGCTCGCCCGCCTGCGCGGGGACGCCGGAATGAACACCGCCGAGTACGCCGTCGGCACCCTAGCCGCGGTCGCCTTCGCCGGGATCCTGCTGAAGGTGCTGACCTCCGGCAACGTGCAGTCCGCGTTGACCGCCGTCATCGACCGGGCGCTCAAGTGACCGGGCGCCGGCCGGCCGGCCGTGACCGGGGTTCGTTCACCGCCGAACTGGCGGCCGGCCTGCCGGCGCTCCTGCTGCTCCTGCTCGCCGGGCTGTCGGCGGTCAACGCCGTCGGTACGAGGGCGGGTTGCCTGCACGCGGCCCGGGAGGCGGCACTGGCTGCCTCCCGGGGCGCCGACGGGGCGGCCGCTGCCAGCGGGGCGGCGCCGCCGGGAGCGGAGGTGACCGTCACCGTCGACGGTCAGCGGGTCGTCGCCACCGTCCGGGCGCCCGTACGTGCGCTCGGCTCCCGGCTGCCCCGGATCTCCGTGACGGCGACGGCGGTCGCGGCGGTGGAACCCGGTGTCGTGGGGACGGACGCCGTGGGGCCCGGTGTCACGCAGCCCGCGCCTCCGGGCGTCGAGCCGGCGGAGGAAGGACCGTGACGGGACGGATCGGAGGCCGCGACCGGCAGGACCCTGACCGGCCGGGCGACGGGAGCGGCTGGCCCGCGACTGGGGTGGAAGTCCGTATGAGCGCGGCGGGAGTGCCGCGAAGTGCGGCAGGGCGGACGGGGGAGCGTGGTGGGGCGACCGTCTGTCTGCTCGCCGTGGGGCTGGCTTTCGTCATTGTCGGGTTGTTCGGTGCCGCCGTCGGCGCGGCCCGGACGGCCCGGCAGCAGGCCCGGGTGGCGGCGGACTTCGGCGCGCTGGCCGGTGCCGGCGAGGCCCTCCTGGGCGAGCCGGCGGCCTGCGGCCGGGCTGCCGAGATCACCGCCGCCAACGGTGGCCGGCTGCTCGCCTGTCGACTCGACGGCCTCGACGTCCTGGTGACCGCAGAGGTGGCCGTCACCCCGCTGCCCGGCCTGGCGCGGGTCGCGGTGGCCAGCGCCCGCGCCGGCCCGGTCCGTGGCTGAGCCGCAGGCGGCACGTGCCGGAGGAACTGCGGCGGGTGGTCGGGGCCGGTGCGGGCGGGTCGGGTGGCGGGGGTCGGTGGGGCGCCGGCGTGGGAGGCGTGACGCACTCGCGCCGGACGCAGCCGGGCCGGGGCGACGGAAGTCGGCACCCCGACCCGGGTGGGTCAGCGTCCCTGGAGGGCGTCGAGGGCGACGGCCATCGCGATCACGAGGCGGCGGTCGACCTGCGGGTTGTGGATCTGGACGACGTACCGGTCGCGCAGGCCCCACTGCTTGATGACGGAGAAGACCGGCTGACCGCCGGCGACGAAGTCGAAGTGGTAGGGCAGCCAGGACAGCGAGTCGACGAACCGGCGCAGCAGCGCCACCGGCATGCTGCGCTCCTGGCCGGTGACCTGCGGCAGGCCGGGCTGCTCGACGTGCCAGGTGGACCGCAGCAGGGACTGGGCGAAGTCCTTGCGGAACAGGCCGATCGGGTTGCCGGCGTGGTCGGTCACGTCGTACGTGGCGCCGATGTCGAGGCGCTGGCGGGCCTTGAACCCGAGCAGGGGCTGCTGCTTCGAGTCGTCGGTGTAGATCGTCACCTGCTCCTTGAAGGCGAGCCGCTTCTGCTGGGCGAACGCCAGCAGGCCGCCTTCGGAGCCGTCCGGTGCCACGGCGTGGACCTCGTACTGGTTCACCATCATCCGGAGCCGTTGCCGGATGTGGAACTGCTGCTGGGCCTGCAGGTTCTCGAGTTGCATGGGTTCTCCTTCGAGGGGTCGCCGGAGTGTCGCACAGCTTCACCCGTGCCGCCGCCGACAGGTCACGCGTCTCTCCCCGCAGGCTACGCGGCCCGTCCTGCCAGCACCCGGCGGTTCCGGCCGGCCCCCGCTACCCCGCCCGGACCCTGCCCATGCTGCCCAACCCGCTACCGTGCTGGCCCCGCAGTGCCGTCCGACGGGCAACCCCGCGATGGCCCGCGCCCGCCGCGACCGATCCCGTCCCGGGTCGGCAACCCCGCGACGACCGCGCCCGCCGCGGACGATTCCTTCCCGGGCTGGCAACCACCACCAACCCCGGGAACCCTGCCGCCCCGACCCTGTCGTGACAGCGACCCCGCCACGACCGCAGCCCCGCCACGACCGCAGCCCCGCCACGAGACCGCAGCCCCGCCACGACCCGAACTCCGCTGCGGCCGTCGTGCTGTGCGGTGCGGATCGGGTTCACCGGCCCCCGTCGACGGTGGCCTTGAGCGCCCACGCGTTCAGGACCTGGTGGATGCTGCGCAGCCGCTCGTTGATCTGCTCCAGGCGCTCGGCCTGCGCCAGGCTGGCGAGTGCGGTGCCCAGGGCGATCTGCTGGTCAGGAGTGAGTTTCTCCTGGTCGATCGTGTAGAGCAGGTCGACGGTCTCGGCGATGGTGTCGGCCACGTCTCCTCCTTCGACGGGAAGCACGGCAAGGGTCCGCGAGCAGCTATGGAAGCGCTCCCACGTACTCGTTTGCCCCGAGCGAAGGGTTTCTATGCCTGCCTTCCACCACCCGGGACGGGAGCGGCCTCCGAGCCGGTGTCCACCACCGGGGGCGGGGCGCCGCCCGGACCTCCGGGGCCGTCCGGGGCGGCGTCGTCGGGAGCGACGCGTTCCGCCGGGACCGTAGGGCCGCCCGGAAGCACGGCGTCCCGAACCGCACCGCGTCCCGGAACAGCGACATCGCCGCCGGTCGAGCGGCCGGACGAAACCCCGGGCGAGCTGAGGGACGGAACCCCGGGCGGATCGCCGGGCGAGCTGACGGACGAAGCCCCGGACGCGCTGACGGACGGAACGCCGGCCGAGCCGCCGGATGAAACCCCGGACGGAACGCCGGGCGAGTCGCCGGACGGGCGGGGCGCCGGTACGCCGTCGGGCAGGTTCGCGAGCACCACGTCCAGCACCTTGACGGCGTCCGGCTTGGAGAGCGGGTTGTTGCCGTTGCCGCACTTCGGGGACTGCACGCAGGACGGGCAGCCCGCCTCGCAGCCGCACTCCGCGATCGCGTCGCGGGTGGCCCGCAGCCAGGCTGCCGCCGTCCCGTACGCGCGCTCGGCGAAGCCCGCCCCACCCGGGTGCCCGTCGTAGACGAAGACCGTCGGGGCCTCGGTGTCCGGGTGCGCCGCCGTCGACAGTCCGCCGATGTCCCAGCGGTCGCAGGTCGCGGTGAGCGGCAGCAGGCCGATCGCGGCGTGCTCGGCGGCGTGCAGCGCGCCCGGCACGTCGGCGGGCTCCACGCCGGCGGCCGTCAGAGACTGCGGCGACAGGGTGAACCAGACCGCGACGGTACGCAGTTCCCGGGCCGGCAGGTCCAGCGGGCGGGTGTCGATGACCTCGCCGGTGGCGATCCGTCGCCGCTGGTACGACACCACCTGGCTGGTCACGTCGACCTCGCCGAGGAAGAGCCCGACGGGGCCGGCGTCCACGTACGAGCGGACCGACACCACCGACAGCGAGGTGACGTCGCGGGCGTGGGTGGACCAGTCCGGCTCCTCGGGGTGCACCAGCGCGCACCCGTCGGCCAGGTCGAGCGAGTCGACCACGTAGGAGACGCCCTGGTGCAGATAGACCGCGCCGGGGTGGAGCAGGAAGTGCGACGAGCCGCCGTCGACGGTGCCGAGCAGCCGCCCGGTCGCCGCCTCCACGACGCAGACCGGCGCGCCGCCCTCGCCGCGCAGGTCCACCTCCGGCCGCTCCCGGTGCCGCCAGTACCAGCCGGTCGGCCGCTGCCGCAGCGCCCCCGCCGCCACCAGTTGGTCCACCGCCTCCTTCGCCCCGTCGCCGAAGAGCGCCAGGTCGTCGGGGGTCAGCGGTGCCTCGACCGCGGCGCAGGCGAGCTGCGGTGCCAACACGTACGGGTTGGCCGGGTCGAGCACGGTCGCCTCCACCGGCCGCCCGAACACCGCCTCGGGATGGTGCACGAGATAGGTGTCGAGCGGGTCGTCCCGGGCGACCAGCACGGCGAGCGCCTCCTGCCCGGAGCGCCCCGCCCGCCCGGCCTGCTGCCACAGGGAGGCGCGGGTGCCCGGGTAGCCGCAGATCAGCACCGCGTCGAGGCCGACCAGGTCGACGCCCAGCTCCAGCGCGTTGGTCGAGGCCAGCCCGAGCAGGTCGCCGTGCAGCAGCGCCCGTTCCAGTTCGCGTCGCTCCTCGCGCAGGTAGCCGGCCCGGTAGGCGGCCACCCGGTCGCCGAGCCCGGGCACCGCCTCGTCGAGGGACCGGCGGGCGTTGGCCGCGACCACCTCGGCGCCGCGCCGGGAGCGTACGAAGGCCAGCGTGCGTACCCCCTCGGCGACCGTGTCGGCGAGCAGGTCGGCCGTCTCCCGCAGCGCCGACCGGCGGACCTGGGTGAGGTCCGCCTGCTGGTCGGCGGCGGAGTCCCGGGGCAGCAGCGGCGGCTCCCAGAGCGCGAACGTCACCCCGCCGCGGGGCGAGGTGTCCTCGGTGACGGCGGTCACGGGCACCCCGGTGAGCCGGCCCGCCGCCGTCGCCGGGTCGCCGGACGTGGCCGAGGCCAGTACGAAGACGGGTGTGCTGCGGAACCGGGCGCACTGCCGCCGCAGCCGGCGCAGCACGTGCGCGACGTGCGAGCCGAAGACCCCCCGGTAGGTGTGGCACTCGTCGATCACCACGTACGTGAGCCGGCGCAGGAAACCGGACCACTGGGCGTGCCCGGGCAGGATGCCGTGGTGCAGCATGTCGGGGTTGGTCAGCACGAACCGGGAGTGCTTGCGGATCCACTCGCGTTCGGCGCGCGGGGTGTCCCCGTCGTAGCAGGCGGGGCGTACCCCCTCCAGTTCCAGCGCGGCGACGGCGCGCAGCTGGTCGGCGGCGAGCGCCTTCGTCGGCGCCAGGTAGAGCACGGTGGCACGGGGGTCGGCGAGCAGGGTGGCCAGCGCGGGAAGCTGGTAGGCCAGGGACTTGCCGGACGCGGTGCCCGTGGCCACCACGACGTGCCGGCCGTCGTACGCCAGGGTGGCCGCCTCCGCCTGGTGCCGCCAGGGCGCGACCACGCCGCGTCGGGCGAACGCCGCGCGCAGTTCCTCCGGCGCCCAGTCCGGCCACGGGGCGGGCTCGCCGGCCCGTGCCGGCACCCGCTCGACGTGGGTGACCGGGTCGGCGCCGGTGCGGGCGCGCAGCCGGCCCAGCAGGTCGGCGGGCGCCGGGTACGCCGGGCCGGAGTGGTCGGGCGACGGCTTCGGGTCGTGGCGCGGCGCTGGCTGCGCCGAGCTGGAGCCGTCGGTGGTCACGTCCTGCACTCTCGCACTGGTGTTCGGAGATGGAAAGCGGGGGGCCGGGGTAAGGGGAGGCTCCGCCGGTGAGCAGAGCCGGTCTCCGGCGGGGATGGTTAGATGCCCAGGAGAGTTTACGGCTCTTGCGAGGGAGGACCGATGGAGCTGTCGCTGGCGACCCGCACCGTGGGCGAGCACACGGTGCTCGAGGTCGGCGGTGAGGTGGACGTCTACACCGCGCCCCGGCTACGGGAGCGGCTCCTCGAGCTGATCGACGGTGGGGCCCGCCACGTCGTGGTCGACCTGGGTCGGGTGGACTTCCTCGACTCCACCGGGCTGGGCGTGCTGGTCGGCGCGCTCAAGCGGCTGCGCGCGGCCGGGGGCTCGTTCGCCCTGGTCTGCGACAAGGAGCCGCTGCTCAAGATCTTCCGGATCACCGCGCTCGACCAGGTCTTCCCGCTGCATCCCACGGTCGACGCGGCGGTCGGCACCGACCCGGCCGGCACCGGCGTCTAATGGCCACGGTCAAGCTCTCCTTCTCGCCGGCCCCGGTGCACGTGCGCACCGCGCGCCTGGTCGGCGTGGCGGTCGCCCGGCGGGCCGGGGTCCGCGAGGAGCTGCTGGACGAGGTACGGCTGGCCATCGGCGAGGCGTGCACCCGCGCGGTCGCCCTGCACCGCCAGTACGGCGTGTCCGAGCCCGTGCTCGTCGAGATGTCCGACACGGGCGCGTACGCGGTGCGCGTCGTCGACCGCGCGCCGATCGAGGCCGGTCTCGGCCTGGCGGCGCTCAACGCCGACCAGCTCGCCAACGAGTCGCTCGACGAGGACGACCTCACCACCGGCGTGGGCTTCGCGCTGCTGGCCGGTTTCGTCGAGGACCTCCAGGTGCGCCCGGTCGACGAGGGCATCGGCACCGAGGTGCGGATGGTCTGGCCCGTCGGCCGCTGAGCTGATCTTCCACCGCCCTCGCCGAGGGCGTCGTACGCCGTGAGAGGCCGTGTCCCGCCGGGGCGCGGCCTCCTTGGCATGGATGGGCTCCTATATCAGATTTTTCCTCATAACACAGCGACGAAGATCATCGCGGCGCGGTGCCCCCTCGGTGTGACCTCCAACACTGTGGAGGGCTAGAGTACGCGAGTTGTCAGCAAGTGATCCATCCCGCGGCCAGCGGGAACGGTTGTTCATCGCTGGTCCGACCGGGGTGGAGTGGCGCGCGCTTGCGACTCCGCATCCAGGCGCCGGGTCGGTGCGTCTCCACCGGCCGGCGCGAGCGTTCGGTACAGGAGGACACAGATGTCCGACACCTTGGCCGCCGACGGCGGCGGGATCTCCCTCACCGGAAACAACGTCACGTACGTCGTCATCGCCGCGGTCATCGCGCTGGTGGCGCTCGCCTTCGCCGGCGCGCTGACGAAGGCCGTACTGGCCGCCGGCAAGGGCACCAACAAAATGCAGGAGATCTCCGGCGCGGTCCAGGAGGGCGCCTCGGCCTACCTGCTCCGGCAGTTCCGGACCCTGGCGATCTTCGTGGTCATCGCCGTGGTGCTGCTCTTCCTGCTGCCGGTGCACGGCACCGACGGCAGCGAAGTGGCAGTGAAGATCGGCCGGTCCGTCTTCTTCGTCGTGGGCGCGCTGTTCAGCGCGTTCATCGGCGGCGCCGGCATGTGGCTGGCCACCAGGGCCAACCTGCGGGTCGCCGCCGCCGCCCGGGAGCGCGAAGGCGGCCGGGAGGCCGCGATGAAGATCGCCTTCCGCACCGGTGGCGTGGTCGGCTTCCTCACCGTCGGCCTCGGCCTCTTCGGCGCCGCGCTGGTCGTGCTGTTCTACCGCAGCGACGCGCCGACCGTGCTGGAGGGCTTCGGCTTCGGCGCCGCGCTGCTCGCCATGTTCATGCGGGTCGGCGGCGGCATCTTCACCAAGGCCGCCGACGTCGGCGCCGACCTGGTCGGCAAGGTCGAGCAGGGCATCCCCGAGGACGACCCGCGCAACGCCGCCACCATCGCCGACAACGTGGGCGACAACGTCGGTGACTGCGCCGGCATGGCCGCCGACCTCTTCGAGTCGTACGCGGTCACCCTGGTCGCCGCGCTGATCCTCGGCCGCGCCGCCTTCGGCGAGCAGGGCCTGGTCTTCCCGCTGATCGTCTCCACCATCGGCGTGCTCGTCGCGATCGTGGGCGTCTTCATCACCCGGCTGCGTGCCTCGGACCGCAACGGCCTGACCGCGATCAACCGGGCCTTCTACATCTCGGCGTTGCTCTCCGCGGTGCTGGTGGCGATCGCCACGTACGCGTACCTGCCGGCCACCTTCGCCGAGCTGGAGGGCGGGCTGACCGACGTCAGCGAGAACCCGCGGACGGTCGCCATCGGCGCGGTCGTCATCGGCATCGTGCTGGCGGCGGCGATCCAGGCGCTGACCGGCTACTTCACCGAGACCAACCGGCGCCCGGTGCAGGACATCGGCAAGAGCTCGCAGACCGGCGCCGCCACCGTCATCCTCGCCGGCATCAGCGTCGGCCTGGAGTCGGCGGTCTACTCGGCGCTGCTGATCGGCGCCGGCGTGTTCGGCGCGTTCCTGCTCGGCGGCAGCTCCATCACGCTCTCGCTGTTCGCCGTGGCGATGGCCGGCACCGGTCTGCTCACCACGGTCGGCGTGATCGTCGCGATGGACACCTTCGGCCCGATCTCCGACAACGCCCAGGGCGTGGCGGAGATGTCCGGCGACATCGACGAGCACGGCGCCCGGACGCTCACCGAGCTGGACGCGGTCGGCAACACCACCAAGGCGATCACCAAGGGCATCGCGATCGCCACGGCGGTGCTCGCCGCGACGGCGCTGTTCGGCTCGTACACCGACACGCTGCGCACCGCGTACTCGGACGCCGGCGTGGGCGACGTCGGCAGCGAGATCCTCAACTCGCTGAACGTGGCGAACCCGCGCAACCTGGTCGGCCTGATCATCGGCGCGGCGGTGGTGTTCCTCTTCTCCGGCCTGGCCATCAACGCGGTCTCCCGCTCGGCGGGCGCGGTCGTGATGGAGGTGCGCCGGCAGTTCCGCGAGCTGCCCGGCATCATGGACGGCACCCAGCGCCCCGAGTACGGCAAGGTCGTCGACATCTGCACCCGGGACGCGCAGCGCGAGCTGATGACCCCCGGTCTGCTCGCCATCCTCGCGCCGATCGCCGTGGGCTTCGGCCTCGGGCCGGGCGCGCTGGCGGCGTACCTGGCCGGTGCGATCGGCGCCGGCACGCTGATGGCGGTCTTCCTGTCCAACTCCGGCGGCGCCTGGGACAACGCCAAGAAGCTCGTCGAGGACGGCGCGTACGGCGGCAAGGGCTCCGAGTCGCACGCCGCCACGGTCATCGGCGACACCGTCGGCGACCCGTTCAAGGACACCGCCGGCCCGGCGATCAACCCGCTGATCAAGGTGATGAACCTGGTCTCGCTGCTGATCGCGCCGGCCGTGGTGGCCTGGAGCGTGGGCGACGAGCGGAACACCGCCCTGCGGGTGGGGATCGCCGTGGTGGCGACGCTGATCATCGCCGCGGCCGTGGTGTTCAGCAAGCGCAAGGGCGTGGCGATGTCCGACTCCGACTCCGGCACGGGCGCGGGCAGCCCGGACCAGCGGCCCGAGACGGTCAACGCCTGATCCGTCCGGCATCGGCGGTCCCCGGTCGGCCCACGCGGCCGGCCGGGGACCGCCCGTGCCACCCGGCAAACCTGTCCGGTGCCCGGACTCGACAGAGGCCGTACGCTGCAACGCATGCGCACGTGCCGGGCGGCAGCCGCCGGAAAGCTCACGGTGGTCCTGGCCACGCTCGTTCTCGTGCTCGCCGGATGCGGCGGCGGCCCCGACTCCCGGTCGTGGGCGGCGTCGGTCTGCTCCGCGCTCACCCCGTGGCGGGCCGAGATCAGCAAGCTGACCAACAGCACCGACCAGCAGATGACCGCCCAGACCACCCCGGCGCAGGCGAAGGAGAACCTGGTGCGGCTCTTCGGCGGCGCGGAGCAGGCCAGCGAGACCGCCCGACGCAAGGTCGAGGAGGCCGGCGTACCGGACGCCGAGCGCGGCGAGGAGGTCTCGGCGGGCTTCCAGGCCTCGCTGGCGAAGGTGCGCGACGCGTACGGCCGGGCCCGCGACACCATCGACGGGCTGGGCACCGGCCAGCCCACCGTCTTCTACGACGGCGTCCGGGCCGCCGTGGACACCCTGAACAAGGAGTACGACGCCAGCGCGCTCGACACCAGCCAGCTCAACTCCGAGGAGTTGAAACGCGCCTTCGACGAGGTGCCGGAGTGTCGCTGAGCGGGACCGGTGACCCGTCGGGCGGCGAAGCGCTGCCGGTGCTCTTCCCGGCGCCTGCGGACCGGGTCGCGCCGGTCGCCCGCCGACCCGTACCGCCCCCGCCGGCCGACGCCGACGAGTCCGCCCGGCAGCTGACCTTCTTCGGCGCGGAGGCGGCGGACCCGTCCATCGCCGATCTCGCCGGGCTGCTGGCCGGCCCGGGCGAGGCGGTCCGGATGGGCGGCACGGCCCGGCTCTCGGTCGTGGTCGACGCGGCCTGGCGGGTGCACGTCCTCGTCGCCGAGCTGGCGCTGCGCGGGGTGGCGGCCACCTGGGAGGCGACCACCGACGGGCGGCACGCGGTGCGCACCTCGTACGCCCGCACGCTGAAGCCACTCGCGGCGGCGTGGCTGCGCGGTACGGGCAAGCGACCGCCCGCCGGCTTCCACCTCAACGGGCGGCGGCTGCGGCTCTGGCTCGCCGCGGCGGGTGCCGCCGAGCCGTCCGGCTTCCTGCTCCGGCTCGGCGCCGCCGACGAGGAGTGCTGGGGGCCGGTCGGCGGGGCGCTCGACGCGGTCGGCCTGGCCGGGGTGCTGCTCGGGCCCGGCGAGGACGGGCCGGCGTACCGGATCACCGGCCGGCGGCGGCTCGCCCGCCTGGCCGAGCTGGTGGGCGACCCGCCGCCCGCCGCCCCCGCGACCGACTGGCCGGCCCGCTCCTGACGCCCGCCGGCGCCCGCCCCGCCCACCGGTCGGGCCTGTCCGATGAGGGACAACAAGTGCGCAATTTCGCGGAAAACAGCCGGGTGGCGCCTCGACCGAGGGTCCGCCATCGTCACAGTGTCCCGCCCGGCGGCACACGCACGGTGTACGGTGGCGCCGTCCGGCACGCCCCGCCGCCGGCGGAGAAAGAGGCCGCCCCGCCGGGACGGTTTGCCGCCCGCGAAACCCGAAACGCGGGCGGCGCGTTACGTTGGACATCCGGGCCGCCGGGGGTCGGCGGGCCGAAAGTGGCCCCGAACCGGGCGCCGGTGGCTGCGAGCAGGAGTGAGGTCGGGGAGAGACGTGCCGAGCAACGCTGGAACCACCCGTCTGGTCATCGTCGAGTCACCGGCGAAGGCCAAGACGATCTCGGGCTATCTCGGCCCGGGGTACGTCGTGGAGGCCAGCTTCGGCCACGTCCGGGACCTCCCGCGCAACGCCGCCGACGTGCCGGCCAAGTACAAGGGCGAGTCGTGGGCCCGGCTCGGGGTGGACGTCGACAACGGCTTCCACGCCCTCTACGTGGTCTCCGCCGACCGTAAGCAGCAGATCAGCAAGCTGGTGAAGCTGGCCAAGGAGGTCGACGAGATCTTCCTGGCGACGGATGAGGACCGCGAGGGCGAGGCGATCGCCTGGCACCTGGTGGAGACGCTCAAGCCCAAGGTGCCGGTCAAGCGGATGGTCTTCCACGAGATCACCAAGCCGGCCATCCAGGCCGCGGTGGCCAACCCCCGCGAGATCGACCGGGACCTGGTCGACGCCCAGGAGGCCCGGCGCATCCTCGACCGCCTCTACGGCTACGAGGTCTCGCCCGTGCTGTGGAAGAAGGTCATGCCGAAGCTCTCGGCGGGCCGGGTGCAGTCCGTGGCGACCCGGATCGTGGTGGAGCGCGAGCGGCAGCGGATGGCCTTCCGCACGGCGGAATACTGGGACATCCTGGCCACCCTGGCCGTGGCGGACGCCGGCGAGGGGCCCCGCAACTTCAACGCCACCCTGGTCGCGCTGAACGGCGACCGGATCGCCACCGGCAAGGACTTCGAGCCGACCACCGGCCGGGTGAAGCCCGGCGCGGGCGTGGTCCACCTCGACGCGGGCGGCGCCCGGGGCCTCGCGGCCCGCCTGGAGGGCCGGCCGTTCACCGTCACCCGGGTGGAGGAGAAGCCCTACCGCCGCCGCCCGTACGCGCCGTTCATCACCTCCACCCTCCAGCAAGAGGCGGCCCGCAAGCTGCGGTTCTCGTCGCAGCAGACGATGCGCACCGCGCAGCGGCTCTACGAGAACGGCTACATCACCTACATGCGTACCGACTCGGTGAACCTGTCGGAGACCGCCATCACGGCGGCCCGCCGGCAGATCGTCGAGCTGTACGGCGAGCGCAGCGTGCCGCCGGAGCCGCGCCGCTACACCGGCAAGGTGAAGAACGCGCAGGAGGCGCACGAGGCGATCCGCCCGGCGGGGGACAACTTCCGCACTCCGGGCGACGTGGCCAAGGAGCTCTCCGCCGAGGAGTTCAAGCTCTACGAGCTGATCTGGCGGCGCACCATCGCCTCGCAGATGACCGACGCCGTCGGCTCCAGCGTCTCGGTGCGCATCCGCGCCGTCTCCTCCGCCCAGGAGGAGGCCGACTTCGGCGCCACCGGCAAGACCATCACCGACCCGGGCTTCCTGCGGGCGTACGTCGAGTCCAGCGACGACGAGAACGCCGAGGCCGAGGACGCCGAGCGTCGCCTGCCCAACCTGGTCAAGGGCCAGCCACTCACCGCCGACGAGCTGGCCGCGCAGGGCCACCACACCCAGCCGCCGTCGCGCTACACCGAGGCGTCGCTGGTGAAGGCCCTCGAGGAGCTGGGCATCGGCCGCCCGTCGACGTACGCGTCGATCATGCAGACGATCCAGGACCGCGGCTACGTGACCAAGCGCGGCCAGGCGATGATCCCGACCTTCCTGGCCTTCGCCGTGATCGGCCTGCTGGAGCGGCACTACCCGCGCCTGATCGACTACGACTTCACCGCCAGCATGGAGAACGAGCTGGACGAGATCGCCGGCGGCGACCACGCCGCCGTCGACTTCCTGACGGCGTTCTACTTCGGCGGCGCCAACGGCGCCGGCGACCGGGACATCGCCCGCTCGGGCGGGCTGAAGAAGCTGGTCACCGAGAACCTCAACGAGATCGACGCGCGCAGCGTCAACTCGATCCCGCTGTTCACCGACGACGAGGGCCGCGAGGTCGTCGTGCGGGTGGGCCGCTACGGGCCGTACCTCCAGCGGGCGGTGCCGGGCGAGCAGCAGGCGCCGGCCGCCGAGGGTGAGGAGGGCGGCGGCCAGGGCGACCGGGCCCCGATCCCCGAGGGGCTGGCGCCGGACGAGCTGACCCCGGAGAAGGTGCACGAGCTGTTCCTCGGCGGCGGGGGCGAGCGCAAGCTCGGCGACGACCCGGCCACCGGTGAGCCGATCCTGCTCAAGTCGGGCCGCTTCGGCCCGTACGTGGCCAGTGGCGAGCGCAAGTCGTCGCTGCTGCGCTCGCAGTCGCCGGACTCGCTGACCTTCGACGAGGCGCTGAAGCTGCTCAGCCTGCCCCGGCTGGTCGGGGTGGCCCCGGACGGCGCCGAGGTCCTGGCCAACAACGGCCGCTACGGCCCGTACGTCAAGCAGGGTGACGAGTTCCGCTCGCTGGACTCCGAAGAGAAGATGTTCACCGTCACGCTGGACGAGGCGCTGGCCCTGCTGGCCGCCCCGAAGGCCCGCCAGCGCCGGGCCGCCGCGCCGCCGCTGCGGGAGATGGGCGTCGACCCGCTGACGGAGAAGCCGCTGGTCATCAAGGACGGCCGGTTCGGCCCGTACGTCACCGACGGCGAGACGAACGCGTCGCTGCGGCGCGGCCAGACCCCGGAGGCGCTGAGCATCGAGGAGGCCTCCGAGATGCTCGCCGAGAAGCGGGCGAAGGGGCCGGCGCCGAAGAAGAAGGCCGCCGCGAAGAAGGCGCCCGCCAAGAAGGCCACGGCGGCGAAGAAGACGGCCGCGGCGACCAAGTCGACGGCGGCGAAGAAGACCACGACGGCCAAGGCCACCACCGCCAGGAAGACCCCGGCGAAGAAGGCGGCCCCTAGAAAGGCCACCACCAGCCCGGACTGACACCCGGCTCGCTCGCGAGCTGGCGTCGCGAGCTGGCGTAGCAAGAGATCTTGGCAGGTCCCGGCCCCTCGAGGGGTCGCCGCCTGCCAAGATCTTTTGCGTTGTCCACAGGGGCGGCGCGCGGCGGCGCCTGGTGGGCAGGGTGGAGGGCGTGAGACCACGCTTCACGCAATCCCCGCCGGCCCTGGGCCGGGCGGTGCCCGGCGACGACGCCGGCGAGTTGACCTGGCTGCTCTTCCGGCAGGACGAGGTGATCAGCCTCGACCAGGCGCTGCGACACCTGTCCCACAAGGCGATCCGGCGCCGGGTGACCAGCAGACGGTGGCGACACGTCCACCGTGCCGTCTTCGTGGCCCACAACGGGCCGATCGGTACCGCCCAACTCCGGTGGATCGCGGTGCTGGCCGCCGGGCCGGGCGCGATGCTCGGTGGGCTCACCGCCGCCCAGGCGGGAGGGCTGCGCGGCTTTCCCGACCTGGCGATCCACCTCTTGCTGCCGGCTGGCAGGCGGCGAGAGCTGCCGCAACGAGTGGTGGCGCACCGGACGACCCATCTGCCGGAGTGGGACGTGCTCGCGGTCGGGCAGCCACGTCGCACGATGCCCGCCCGGTCGGTCGTGGACGCGGCGCAGTGGGCGCGTACCGACGCGGAGGCCCGGGCGATCGTCGCGGCAGGCTTCCAGCAACGGATCGTGTGCGAGGAGGAGCTGCGCGAGGTCCTCGACCGGATGCCACGGCTGCGTCGCCGGAAACTGATCCTGAGCGTCGCCACGGACGCGGGCGGCGGGGCGCACTCCCTGGCCGAGTTGGACTTCCTGACCCTGACGCGCCGCGCCGGGCTGCCCGAACCCACTCGACAGAAGATCAGGTACGACGCCACGGGACGGCGCCGCTACCTCGATGCGTACTTCGAGGAGTGGAGGGTGCACGTCGAGATCGACGGCGGCCAGCATCTCGACCCGCGTGCGGCCTGGGCCGACATGCGCCGTCAGAACGACCTGTGGGTCGAAGGGGATCGCGTCCTGCGATTCCCGTCCTGGGCCCTCCGCGTCCACCCGGCCGAGGTCATCGCCCAACTCCGTACGGCACTGCGCAGAGCAGGCTGGCCGGGCTGACGCACACAGCCAGATCTTGGCAGATCCCGGCCCCTACAAGGGCCGCCTCTCGCCAAGATCGCGCGGCGAGCGGCGAGCGGCGAGCGGCGCGCCGCTCGCTCGCAGGCGGCGAGCAAGGCGGGGGTCAGGGGGCACGGTCAGCCGAGGGTTTGGGTCAGGTGGGGGTTGGTGAAGAGGTGGTGTGGGTCCAGGCGGGCGCGTAGCGCCTGGAAGTCGGCCCAGCGGGGGTAGGCGGTCGCGAGCGACTCCGCGTCGCGCCAGTGCAGCTTGCCCCAGTGGGGCCGGCCGCCGAGGCTCGCGGCGACCTGCTCGAAGGCCCGGAAGTACGGCTCGTACGGCATGCCGACGAACTGGTGGACGGCCACGTACGCCGACTCGCGCCCGTAGCCGTGGGAGAGCCAGATGTCGTCGGCGGCGGTGAAGCGCACCTCGACCGGGAAGAGCACCTTGAACGGCAGCCCGTCGACGATTCGCCGCAGCGCGTCGAGCGCCTCGGGCAGGGCGTCGCGCGGCAGCGCGTACTCCATCTCCATGAAGCGGACCCGGCGCGGGGTGCAGAAGACCTGGTCGGAGCGGCCGGTGTAGCGGCGTTCGGTGAGCGCGCGGGCGGAGACGGCGCTGATGCCGGGGGCGAGCGCCGGCACGGCGCGGCCGAGCCGGCAGGCCCCGGCGAAGACGGTGTTGGACAGGAACTCGTCGTCCAGCCAGCCGCGCCACCGGGGCAGTGGCCGGTCGTCGTCGGCCACCCGGTCGTTGGCCTTGACCTGCACGCGGGCGGTGTACGGGAACCAGTAGAACTCGACGTGGTCGTGCCTGTCGATCAGCGCGGGCAGCTCGTCGAGTACGGCCGCCAGCGGCGCCGGCCGCTCGTGGGCGCGCAGCACGAAGGCGTCCACGCAGCGCAGGGTCACCTCGACGAGCACCCCGAGCGCGCCCAGCGACACCCGGGCGGCGGCGAAGACGTCGGGGTGCTCGTCGGCGGAGCAGCGCAGCACCTCGCCGGTGCCGGTGACGAGGGTGAGCGCCTCGACGAACGTCGACAGGCAGCCGTACGCGGCGCCGGTGCCGTGGGTGCCGGTGGAGATCGCGCCGGCGATCGTCTGCGCGTCGATGTCGCCCAGGTTGGGTAGTGCCAGGCCGTGTGCGGCGAGCAGTTCGTTGAGTGCGCGCAGGGTGATCCCGGCCGGTACGGTGACCAGTCGGCGGTCGGCGTCGACGCGTACCCCGGTGTCCAGGTGGGTCAGCTCCATGCGTCGTCCGTCGGTGATCGCGACGCCGGTGAAGGAGTGGCCGCTGCCCACCGCCCGGATCCGGTCCCCGGCCGTCGCGGCGGCGCGGACGGCCTCGGTGACGTCGGCGAGGGAGGCGGGGCGCAGGATGGTGGTGGCGGTGGCGCGTTGGTTGCCGGCCCAGTTGGACCAGCCTGCCAGGGTGGGCGGTGCGGTACCGGCCATGCGCACTCCTCCACATGAATGTGAACTGACTTCATATCAGCAACGTTGTCGCAGGTAAATACCGCAATCGAGGTTTGCTCGTTGTACCGGTAGTCACGAACCCGTGACGTGCAGATATGTTCATCCGTCGAAGGGGGGTGGCGAGTGTCCACACCAGCCGCCACAGCCGGGCCGCTGCGCCGCGTACCGGTGCAGGGTCGAAGTGTCGCACGGGTCCAGCGGATGCTGGACGCCTGTGCAGAACTCGTCGACGAGGTGGGGTACGAGGGTCTGACCACGACCCTGCTCGCCGAGCGTGCCGAGGTGGCGATCGGGTCGGTCTACCAGTTCTTCCCGGACAAGCGGGCGATCGTGCAGGCGCTGACCCTGCGCACGATGGAGTCCTACCTCCAGCGGCTCGACGAGCGGTTCGCCTCCGACGACCTGACCCACTGGTGGGACGGGGTCGACGCGGGCATCGACGAGTACATCACGATGCACCGCACCGTTCCGGGCTTCCGTACCCTGCACTTCGGCGACGTGGTCGACCTGCACCTGCTCGACGAGCAGCGGGACAACAACGGCGTGATCGCGGACCAGTTGGCCCGTGTGCTCGCCGAGCGCTTCGGGCTCGACGTCCCCGACCTCCGGTTCCACCTGGAGATCGCCGTGGAGGCGGCCGACGCGCTGATCAAGTTGGCGTTCCGGCGGCTGCCCGAGGGCGACGACCGGGTCCTGGTCGAGGCGAAGGCGCTGATCCGGGAGTACCTGCACCGCCAGGTCGACGCCCCGGCCGAGGCCAACCAGTCCGGCTGACCGGGGCCGCGCAGGCACCCGGACCGGGCGAGGCCGGCCCGGGGTGCGCCGGGCGCGTGGATCAGAGGAAGGCGTGGCCCTCGCCCCGGTAGGTGGGCACGGTGGCGACGACCGCGTCCCCCTCGACCAGGTGCAACTCGTTGACGTGCTCGCACAGCTCGCCGGCCTTCGCGTGCCGGAACCAGACCCGGTCGCCGACCCGCAGCGCGCCGGCCGCCGCGCCGGCCAGCGGGGTCTGCACCTCGCCGGCCCCCTCCGTGCCGATCAGCTTGAGGCCCGCCGGCAGCCACGGCCGGGGCAACCGGCTGTCCTCGGCTGGGCCGGAGGCGATCCAGCCGCCGCCGAGCACGGTGGCCAGGCCGGGCCCCGGGCGGCGGACCACCGCGCAGGCGAAGGCCGCCGCGGGGGTGGGGCGCCAGGCGCGGTAGGCGTCGAACAGCGTCGGCCCGTACAGGCCCGATCCCGCGGTGACCTCGGTGACCGCGGGGTCGGCGCTGGTCGCGGCCACGCTGCCGGTGCCGCCGCCGTTGACGAACTCCAGGTCGGCGTGTTCGCGTACGGCGGCCACCGCCGCACCCCGGCGGGCCAGCAACTCGCGGTACGACCCGCGCTGGGCCAGCCGGATCGCGGAGCCGAGCACCGCCCGCCCGGGCGGCGCGTCGCCGAGGCCGGCGATCTGTGCCTCGTACGCCATCAGCCCGACCAGCCGGAAGCCGGCGCGGGCGGCGACGGTGGCGGCGAGCGTGCCGGCGGCCCGGGCGCTGTGCACCGGCGAGCGGCGGACCCCGACGTGCACCCGCCCGCCCAGCGGTCGCCAGGAGGCGTCCAGGTCGAGGCAGACCCGCAGCTCGGGGCGGCGCCCGGGCGGGCACACGGCGTCGACGAGGTCGAGCTGGTCGGTGCCGTCGATCATCAGCGTGACGGCCGCGGCGAGCGCCGGGTCGGCGGCGAGCGCGGCGAGCGCCCCCCGGTCGGCCGTGGGGTACGCCACCAGCGCGTCGTCGGTCACGCCGGTTCGGACCAGCCAGAGCGCCTCGGGCAGGGTGAAGGCCATCACGCCCCGCCAGCCGGGACGCCCCAGCGCCCGGCCGATCAGGTCCCGGGCGCGGACCGACTTGCTGGCGATCCGGACCGGCTTGCCGGCGGCCCGTTTCGCCAGCGCGGCGGCGTTGCCGTCGAAGGCCGCGAGGTCCACGACGGCGTACGGCGGGTCGAGGTGCGCGGTCGCCCGGTCGAGGCGGTCACGAAGTTTGTCGCTTTCGATGGCCACGTGTGCACGCTAACTGTCTGGGAGGCAATGCGAAATACCCTCGCGTCTGTCCGGGCTGCGGGCGGTGGCCGCGGCGGCCTAGGCTCGGCGAACAGGAGAATGTCGCGGCGGGGTGGGTCCCCGCCGGGTCTAGAGTGTTCCACCGGGACTGCCCAGCGATGGGCCGGCACGTGGAGGTACGGCCATCGAAAGCCAGTTCAACGGCGAGTCGCCCGGCGTGTCGTCGTCCTCGACAAAGCCCGGCGGCGCCGAGAAGCCCGGCCCGGACCACTCCGGCTACGCCGCCATCCGCTCGGTGCTGCGGATCACCCCGTTCCGCCGGCTCTGGATCGTGCTCGGCGCGGCCTCCTTCGGCGACTGGTTCGGCCTGCTCGCCACCAGCGTCTTCGCCGCCTCCCAGGTCGAGGGCAGCACCGCCCAGGGCGCCGCGTTCGGTGGCGTGATCGCCATCCGGCTGCTGCCGGCGCTGGTGCTCGGCCCGGTCGCCGGCGTGTTCGCCGACCGGTTCGACAGGCGCTGGACCATGGTCATCTGCGACGTGCTGCGCTTCCTGCTCTTCGCCTCGATCCCACTGGTCGCGCTGCTCGGGGCGAGCGGGCCGGTCGTGGTCGGCTGGGCGGCGATCGCCACCTTCCTGATCGAGTCGATCACGCTGCTGTGGATCCCGGCCAAGGAGGCCGCGGTCCCCAACCTGATCCCGCGCGCCCGGCTGGAGGCCGCCAACCAGCTCACGCTGATCACCACGTACGGCCTCACCCCCATCCTCGCCGCGCTGATCCTCGCCGCGCTCGACGGCATCGTGCGGGGGGCCACCGGGGGCTCGACGCCGGACTGGGCCGCGCCGGCCGACCTGGCGCTCTGGTTCAACGCGTTCTCCCGGCTGGCCACCGCGCTGGTGGTGGCGTACGGCATCAAGGAGATCAGCCAGGGGCAGTCCGCCGAGACGGACCGCACCGAGCAGAGCATGATGCGCCAGTTCAAGGAGGGCTGGCGCTACATCGGGCAGACCCCGCTGGTCCGCGGCCTGGTGCTCGGCATCTTCGGCGCGTTCGCCGGCGGCGGCATCGTGATCGGCACCGCCAAGTTCTTCGCCACCTCGCTCGGCGCCGGTGACGCCGCCTTCTACCTGCTCTTCGGCGCCATCTTCGTCGGCCTCGCGCTCGGCATCGGGCTCGGGCCGATGATCGTCAAGGAGATGTCCCGGCGGCGCTGGTTCGGCATGAGCATCGTGCTGGCCAGCGCGTCGGTGATGGCCCTGGCCTTCGCCATCCACCTCTCCATGGCGATGGTCGGCGCGGTCCTGGTCGGCGCGGGCGCCGGAATGGCGTTCCTCTCCGGCACCACCCTGCTCGGCGGCGAGATCGCCGACGAGGTGCGCGGCCGGGTCTTCGCGGTGGTGCAGATCGGCACCCGGCTGGTGCTGATCCTCGCGATCGGCCTCAGCAGCCTGCTCGCCGGCGTCGGCGGCTCGCGCCGGCTGGAGTTGGCCGACCTGGGCGTGTCGATCTCGTCCACCCGACTGCTGCTGCTCGCCGCCGGTGCCGCCGGCATCTTCGCCGGGATCAGCGCGTTCGGGCAGATGGACGACAAGAAGGGCGTTCCCGTCCTGGCCGACCTCTGGGGCTCGATCCGGGGCCGCCCGCTGATGCCGGCCGAGCCGTTCGTCTCCGCCGGCCTCTTCGTGGTCTTCGAGGGCGGCGAGGGCGCCGGCAAGTCCACCCAGCTCGCCGCGCTCGCCGAGCGGCTGCGCGGGCAGGGGCGCGACGTGGTGGTGACCCGCGAGCCGGGGGCCACCGCCGTCGGCGAGCGGATCCGGTCGCTGCTGCTCGGCGCGCCCGGCTCCGACGTGCCGTCGCCGCGCGCCGAGGCGCTGCTCTACGCCGCCGACCGGGCGCACCACGTGGCCACCGTCGTCCGGCCGGCGCTCGTCCGGGGCGCGGTGGTGATCAGCGACCGGTACGTCGACTCGTCCCTGGCGTACCAGGGGGCGGGGCGGACGCTCCCCGTCGACGAGGTCTCCTGGCTCTCGTCGTGGGCCACCGGCGGGCTCAAGCCCGACCTGGTGGTGCTGCTCGACGTCGAACCGCACACCGGCCTGGCCCGGGTGGCGGCGCGCGCCGAAGCGGCCGACCACCTGGAGGCCGAGTCCGTAGCCTTCCACGAGCGGGTCCGCTACGCCTTCCTCGACCTCGCCGCCGCCGACCCGAAGCGCTACCTGGTGCTCGACGCGTCCCGCCCGGTCGAGGAGATCACCGGGCAGGTGACCCGGCGGGTCGAGGAAATGTTCGGCAGCCCCGGCGGCATCGTGCACCCGCGCCCCGCGCAGGGACCGGACACCTCGGTGCAGCCGGAGTTATCCGAATCGGAGCTGGTACCGATGGAGCGCCGGACCTGATGCCCGACGTCTTCGCCGACCTGGTCGGGCAGGACGAGGCGGTCGACACGCTGCGCCGGGCCGCCGCCGCGGCGTCCGCCGTGCTGCGCGCCGCCGCCCCGCCTGCGGCCGACGCCGCCGGGGACGAGTTCGACGCGCTCGCCGACGAGTCCGACGGCTGTCAGCCGCCCGCCGTCGACACCGGGGCGGGGATGACGCACGCCTGGATCTTCACCGGGCCGCCCGGGTCGGGCCGGTCGGTGGCGGCGCGGGCCTTCGCCGCCGCCCTCCAGTGCGCGTACGGCACCGGCTGCGGCGGGTGCCCCGGCTGCCACACCACGATGACCGGCACCCACGCCGACGTCCGGCTGGTGGTGCCGGAGGGGCTCTCCATCGGCGTCAACGAGATGCGGGCGCTGGTGCTGCGCGCCGCCAGCACCCCGTCGGGCGGGCGCTGGCAGGTGGTGATCATCGAGGACGCGGACCGGCTCACCGAGGCGGCCGGCAACGCGCTGCTCAAGGCCATCGAGGAGCCGCCCCCGCGGACGGTCTTCCTGCTCTGCGCCCCGTCGACCCACCCGGACGACATCTCGGTGACCATCCGGTCGCGCTGCCGGGTCGTACCGCTGGTGCAGCCCGCGCCGGAGGCGGTGGCCGAGGTGCTGGCCCGCCGCGACGGCGTCGCGCCCGACGTGGCGCGGTGGGCCGCGGCGGCGGCCCAGGGGCACGTGGGACGGGCCCGCCGGCTGGCCCGCGACCCGGAGGCGCGCACGCGCCGGGAGGCCGTGCTCGCGGTGCCGCGCCGGCTGACCGGCGTGGGTGCCGCCTTCGACGCGGCGTCGGCGCTGATCGAGGCGGCCGAGGCGGAGGCCGAGGCCTCCGTGGCGGAGACCGCCGCGGCCGAGCGGGCGGCGCTGGAGACCGCGCTCGGCGCCGGTGGCACCGGGCGGGGGGCGGCCGGCGCGATGCGGGGCGCCGCCGGGCAGCTGAAGGACCTGGAGAAGCGGCAGAAGTCCCGGGCCACCCGGGCCCAGCGGGACGCGCTGGACCGGGCGCTGGTCGACCTGGCCGGCTTCTACCGCGACGCGCTCACCATGGCGCTGCGCGCCCCCGTGGCGCCGGTGCACACCGACACCGCCGCGCTGGCCGGGGCGGGCGCGCAGAAGTGGGACGCCGAGGGGGCGCTGCGCCGCCTGGAAGCGGTGCTGGAATGCCGGGCGGCGATCGAGGCGAACGTCAAGCCCCGGATCGCCGTCGAGGCGATGATGCTCTCGCTCTGGAAGGGCTGAGCCCGCCGACGAATCCGCCCGAGCCGGGGCTGCGGCGGCCGACCCGCCCGCGGAGTCCCGGCGGCCGGACCGGTTGTCCACAGGCATCGACAGGCGCAATTGCTGTGCGGTACGGTCCGGTGTGCCGCCGTGACGGTGGCGGCACGCACAGTGATTTTCCTGTTCCGGGAGGGGTCCGCCGATGCCGCGGGGGGAGATCGACGAGGCCTGGATCGAGGAGGCGGTGCGGCGCTACCGCCGGATCGAGTCCCTCCAGACCGAGTTCGACCAGGCGGTGTCGACCGTCGAGGTCACCGTGCGATCGCCCGACGGGCTGGTCGAGGTGGTGGTCACCGCCGGCGGGCGGATCACCGACGTGCGCTTCCTGGGCCCGCTGCACACCCGCAACCCCCGCGACGTCGCCGGCTCGGTGCAGGCGGCGGTCACCGCGGCGGCCGACGCCGCCCAGTGGGCCCGGGAGAAGCTGCACAACGAGACGTTCGCCGCCTACCGGCCGCTGGCGGGAGCCTGAGATGGAGAGCCTGCGCGCCCTCGCCGCCCGGCTCGACGAGGCGAGCGAGACCATGACCGCCGTGTCCCGCACGGTCACCGCCGGCGACCCGGCGCAGGCCGCGTTCGGCGTGGACGCCCCCGGCCGGCCCGGGGAGATCGGGCGGGCCCTGCACCGGCAGTGGACCGCCGCCACCGGCGACCGGGCCCGGGAGGCGCACGTCGCCGCCCAGCGGCTGGCCGCCGCCGCGGCGGCGATGCGGGCCGCCGCCGACCACTACGCGGACGTCGACCGCGCCGCGCGCCACCGGCTGACCGGGGAGGCGTGATGGACGCGCTGGACCGCCTCGCCGAGCCCGGCCTCGACCTGCTCCGCCGGGTCGACACGCTGCTCGCCGCAGGAGCCCCCGAGGGGCACCGCGTGTGGCCGCTGCTGCGCCGGATGCAGGTGCTTCCCGGTGAGGCCGTCCGCAACTTCCTCGACCTGCATCCGGCGCCGCTTGCCGCCGCCGGCCACACCGCGCGCCGCCTCATGCGGGGCTACGACGACGCCTGCGCCGCGCTGACCGACCCGGTGCTCTGGTCCGGCCCGGCCGCGTCGTCGTACGGGCAGGCCCGGGCGGCCCTGTTGCGCCACCTCGACGAAGGGCCGGAGAGCCTGGTCGGCCGGCTGGAGTCGACGGCCGGCTACGCCGACGCGCTCGCCGACTGGGTCGAGGGCAGCCGGCTCGCACTGGCCCGCGCGCTCGCCGACGTCCTCCGCTGTGCCGAGGCGGTGACCGTGGTCGCCGCGACGTCGACGCCGGGCGGCGCCCCGGGGCACCGGGCCGCCCCGGGGCCGGGCGGGAGCGAGGCCGCTGAGATCGCCGCGCGGGTGCTGGCGGTGCTCAGCGTCGCGTACGACGGGGCCGAGACCCTGCTGCGCCAGTGGGCGCCGAGCCTCGCCGAGTCCCGCTGGCGGGTGCCGGTGGTCGACCGTCCCCGCTACGACACCCCCACCCGCGTCGGCTGGTGACGCACTGCGGGTGCACGCGCGGTAGCCGGGTGTCGACTGCCGGCCCGGCCACCCCGGCCCGCGCGTCGTAGGGTGTGAGGCATGGGCATGCTCTGCGCGGTCAGCTTCCAGCGGTACGGGCGCCTCTACTACCTGGACCCGGGCGAGCTGCGTCCCCAGGTCGGCGACAAGGTGCTGGTGCCCACCGACGACGGGCCCGAGGTGGCCGAGTGCGTCTGGGCGGCGCAGTGGGTCACCGAGGAGACCGAGGGCTTCCCCCGGCTGGCCGGCCTGGCCGGCGAGGAGGACCTGCGTCGCGACGAGACGGTGCGCCGCCGCAAGGCCGAGGCCAAGGTCGCGGCGAAGCGGCTGATCCGGGAGCACGCCCTGCCGATGAAGGTGGTGGCGATCGACCACGTGCTGGGCGCCGCCGAGGGTGGCGGCGAGCGGAGCACCATCTACTTCACGGCCCCGCACCGGGTGGACTTCCGCGCGCTGGTCCGGGACCTCGGCGCCACCCTGCACTGCCGGGTCGAGCTGCGGCAGCTCTCCGCCCGGGACTCGGCGCGGGTGCAGGGCGGCATCGGCTCCTGCGGCCGGGACCTCTGCTGCGCCACCTTCCTCACCGACTTCGAGCCGGTCACCATCCGGATGGCGAAGGACCAGGACCTGCCGCTCAACCCGCTGCGCATCTCGGGAGCGTGCGGCCGGCTGATGTGCTGCCTGAAGTACGAGCACCCGCTCTACCAGCGGTTCCAGGAGTCGGCCCCGGCGGTGGGCAGTCGGGTGACGACGCCCGAGGGCCCGGGCCGGGTGGTGGGGCACAGCGTGCCACGCGACGCGGTGACCGTACGCATGGACGCGGACGGCTCCCGGTGTTCCTGCTCGCGCGCTTCGGTCTGCGGGCCGCGGCAGGCATACGAGAGCCGTGGCCAGACGGTTGCGGAAGCCGAGGAGGGCTGACCGGCCCCGCCCGACGGGCTGACGCGGCGCGTTCGACGTGAAAAGAGGGTCGCCCTCCGCGTCGGGAGACGCGGAGGGCGACCGGGGTGCGGGGGAGAGGCCTACCGGGCTTCGGTGAGGCCGTAGGCGCGGTCGATGGTCTGCACGACGCGGTTGCCCGAGCGGTCCCATGCCTCGGTGCGTACGGAGACCGCCCCGGTGGTCTTCGCCAGCTTCGGGTGCACGACCAGCGCGTGGTAGCTGCCGCCGAGACCCGGGACGACCACCGCCTGCTTCCAGGTGGCCCCGTCGTCGTACGACACCCAGGTACGCAGCCCGGCGATCCGGGGCGCGTTCGGCGCGGCGTGCGGCGTGACCTCGAACCGGTACGCCCGCCCGGCCTGCGTGGTGTCGGTGAGCGACAGGTCGAAGTCGTGCTCGAGCTGGATCAACGGCTGCCAGTCGCACGTGCCCGTGCCGATGTTGATCTGCGCGGTGTAGCACTGCGCCGGCTCCCGTACCGTGCCGGTCGCGCCGGCCGAGCGGAACGTCCAGTCGGTGGCGATCCGCTTCGCCAGCGTCTGCCCGGAGAAGTTGTCGTTGCGGACCGTACGCAGCGTGTACTGGCCCGGCGCCGACGGCACGGTCCAGTGCAGGAAGTTGCCCCCGCGGCCCGGCGGCGGGTTCGGGGCGATCCGGACGCCGTCCCGTTCGAGCGTCGCCTGCACCCGCCGGGCCCCGGAGACGGAGCTGGTCAGGTCCGCCGCCGACGACGAGCGTTCGAGCAGGTAGATGGTGTCCCCGTCCCGGCACGACATGCAGGTGGTGGGCAGGCCGGAGTCGCCCGGCAGCGCACCCAGCACGACCGGCGGCTGGTGGATCTTCTCCGTCCGGGACAGCGGCCGGGTGAACGTCCCGACGTGGTCGGTGCCGCGGCTGGCGCCGTCGGCCCGGTTGATCACCGTGAAGTACCGCGCCCAGAGGACGTCCGGCCCGGTGACGTTGTAGTACTCGGTGCGGGCGATCGGCACGTCGTAGTCGTGCGCGGCGTTGGCGCTGAAGGTCTGCCCGGGGACGTAGGTGTGGCTGACCTCGTGCGCGTTCGTCTGGTACTGCGGCGACGGCACCTGGGCGTGCTGCTCGCTGCGCACCTGCACGAGGTCGCGGTGGCGGACGCTGTCGACCGGCTTCGCCGGCATCCGGTCGGCGGTGTGGTGCCGCAGCTTGTACTGGTACGGGCTGACGAGCTGCGCGTCGATGTCGACGTAGGGCCGCTTCGCCCCGGCGATCACCTTCGCCACCTTCGCCCCCTGCGCGCCGTCGAGCCAGAGCAGCGGCAGCCGGGGCTTGACGATGTCGTACGGGGGGATCTGGGCGGGCAGGCCGATGTCGTCGCGGCCGACGAAGTACTGGAGCACGCCGGCCGCGCCGGCCTTCGCGGCCTGCTCGATCTCGTCGACGAACCAGCTGTTGGCCGGGCTGTCGAGGAGCACCAGCTTGCCCTTGACGTCCCGGCCGGCCAGCAGGTCGGCCCGGCTGGCGAGCTGGAGCCGCTGGTCGGTGGCGAACTTCGGCGCGAACTCGCTGTCGGTGAGGTAGGTCGGGTTCACCCGCAGCCGGCCGTTGCCGTGCACGGTGGTGGTGGCCTCCGGCGCGGCGCGGAGCTGCTCGAACCAGGTCCCGTACTTGCCGATCGTCGGCTTGGCCCGGCTCGGTACGACGTGCGTCCGCCAGCTGTAGGCGTGGCCGGGTCCGGTGTACCAGACGCTGGAGTAGGTCAGGCCGGACGCCGTGGAGAAGGTGCTGCCCATGGCGAGGTGCACCGCCTCGCTGGGCAGCGGCGTGTCGATCTTCTCGACCTCCACCAGGTCGCGGGCGAGGTCGTACTCGAGGGTGGCGTTGCCGCTGATCGTGTACTGCGGGTTCTCCAGCCACGCCTGGTGGCGGAACGCCTCGGTGTCGCCCCAGTAGGCGCCCCAGCAGCTCACGTGGTAGTCGCCGTCCGGGACGTAGCCGACGCCCTGGATGACGTTCTGGCCCGGCACACCACCCATCATGACCAGGTAGGACGTGTCGTCCCGGAGGTTGCGGAAGTCGCAGGGGGCGTTGCCCATCGCGATGGGGTCGCCGGGCACGCCGACGATGCGGGTGGTGATCGTGCGCATCGGCGGTTGCCGCACCAGCCCGACCGCGAGGGTCAGCCGGGTCCCGGTGGCCTCGTCGGTGGCCACGAGCGAACCGGTGTAGCTGCCGATCTCCAGCGCGGCGGCGTCGAGCGAGACGGTGACCTGCCCGGTGCCGCCGGCCGGCACGGTGACCGTGGCGGGGGTGGTCAGGGCGGCGCTGGCGTCGCCACCGGAGATCCGCCGCAGGGCCGGGGTCAGGGTGAGGGTGACCGGCTGCCCGGTGGGGTTGTGGTAGCTGACCTGCCGGTCGAGCCGGGGCTCGGTGTTCGGGGACACGGTGCCGAAGTCGACGTTGACGGTGCCGGTGGTGACCTGCTGGCGCACCGCGCGGGCCAGGTCGAGCCGTCCGGCGCCCTGCTCGTAGGCGGTGTGGCCGGCGTCCTTGCTGGTGCCGATCAGCGTCGGCTTGAGCTGGGCGGCGGTCCAGTCCGGGTGCTGCTGCGCCAGCACCGCTGCCGCGCCCGCCACGTGCGGAGTGGCCATCGAGGTGCCGTTCGCCGAGGTGTAGAGGTCGTCGACGGGAGTGCCCATCGCGGTGCCGGTGGCGCGGGCGGCCACGATTCCCACGCCGGGGGCGGAGATGTCCGGCTTGATGGCCCGGTCACCGAGCCGGGGGCCACGACTGGAAAAGTCGGCGAGCTGGTCGGTCTTGGAGGTCGCGCCCACGGTCAGGGCCGCGTCCGCGGCGCCGGGGGCGCCGACGGTGTTCTCCCGGCCGGAGTTGCCCGCGGCGATGACGAAGAGCGTGCCCGTCTCGGCGGTCAGCCGGTTGACCGCCTGGCTGGCCGGGTCGGTGCCGTCGGTCGGCGCACCGCCGAGGCTCATGCTGACGACCTTCGCGCCGCCGGTGGCGGCCCACTCCATCGCGTCGATGATCCACGACATGTCGCCGTTGCCGCCGTCGTCGAGCACCTTCGCGACGAGCAGGTCCGCGCCGGGGGCGACACCCTTGCGCGCGCCGCCCGAGCCGGCGCCCGACCCGGCGATGGTGGCCGCGACGTGGGTGCCGTGGCCGTGCCCGTCCGTCACCGACTCGACGCCCGGCACGAAGCTCTTCGAGCCCACGACCTTGCCCCGGACATCCGGGTGGTCGGCGTCGATGCCGGTGTCGAGCACCGCCACCTTCACCCCGCTGCCGTCGAGTCCGGCGGCCCACGCCTGCGGCGCGCCGATCAGGGGCACGCTCTCGGCGAGGTCGACCTTGACCTTCTGGTCCAGCCACACCTTGCCGACCCCGGAGGCCAGCGACGGTCCGGCGGTCCTCGCCGCCGGTCCACGGGCAGCGGCGGCCCGGTCGGCGCCGCCGGTCAGCGCGGTCCAGAAGTCACCGACCCGGGCCTTGTCCACGGACAACCCGGCGCCGGCCACGCTGGGCAGGTCGCGTCGCACGGTGGCGCCCGGCAGCGCCGCCGGGGAGGCCGCCCGCGCCCTCGTACCCGCGCCGTAGCTCACGATCACCGGCATCGTCTGGGCGGCGTCGTCGCCGTAGCCGTTGCGGGCCAGGTACCGCACGTCGAACAGTTCCTGGTCCAGCAGGCCCCTGGCCACCAGACCCTGCGCGGACTGGGGGATGACGTAGACCCCGGTCGGGTCCGAGTAGGAACGGAACGCGTCCGTCGCGGCGGGACCGTCGGGCGAGCTGATCACCGTGGCGCTGCTCCGGCCGTCCGCCCCTTCCGCGTACCGCACCCGGTGGCCGGTGATCAGGGTGACGGTCGCCTCGAGGCCGTCGCCGGTCGCGGTGGTCACGGTGGCCGTCGCGGTCGGGTTCGGCCCCGGCTCGCCCACCGTCGGTGCGGCGGTCACCGGTGCCGGGACGCCGACGGTGGCGGCGGCCACCGCGACGGCGAGGCCGCAGGCGACCCCGCCACGCCGTGATCGCCGTGGGATCAGGCTCGACATGAATATTCCTCTCCGAGGGGGTGTACGCAGGGGGAACGGATGCGTCCCGTGGAGCTTCGCAGCGGGTCCGGCGTCACGGAAGCTGTCCGTCTGCCTGGTTCACGCCACTGGCGTGAATGGGGCACTCTCCGGAGGGGATCGGTGTCTTCGCAGGTGACGGTCGGTACGGATCGGATCACCCGGCCAGACGAACAGCCGCACGACCCTTGTCGCCACCACCGGCCGGGGGCAGCATGACCGGATGCGGGATGATCGACGGCCGTTCCCCGACCTCGGCCTGTCTCCCGGGCAGCAGGCCCTCTACGAGTCGCTGGTCGCCAGCGCGGACCCGGTGTCACCCGACGTCGCGGGAACCGCCGACTTCGCGCGCCTGGCCGAGCTGGGCCTGGCCACGCGGCTCCCCGGTCAGCCTCCCCGATGGACGGCGGTGGCACCCGACGTCGCGCTGGGCTCCCTGCTGACCGAGCGCCGGGAGTCCCTGCGGGAGCTGCGCCAGCGGGTGACCCGGATGGCCGACCGGTTCCAGCGGGCCGCGACCGCCGAACACTCGGAACTGGTCGAGGTGCTGCACGGGCGCGACGCCATCCACGCCGCCTTCCAGGAGCTCAGAGGCAGCGCCGAGCGGGAGTTGCTGATCTTCGACGCGCCGCCGTACCTGAACGCGTTCGCGGTGCCGGCCGAGGAGGCGGAGCGCCGGGAGGTGCGGATGCGCACCATCTACGACCGGGAGGGCGTGGCCATTCCGGGGCGGCTCGCCAAGCTCGCCCGCTTCGTCTCGGCGGGTGAGCAGGCCCGGGTCGCGGACGTCCCGATGAAGTTGATGCTCTGCGACCGGCGGGTCGGCCTCGTGCCGCTGCGACCGGACCTCGCGCTGGAGACCTGCCTGCTGGTCCGCGACTCCGTCCTGCTGTCGGCGCTGCTGGCCCTCTTCGAGAGCTTCTGGGAGCGGGCCGTGCCGCTCGACGTGGGAGTGCGGCAGCGGGTCGAGTCGGACCCGGACGCGCCGTCGGACCTCGAACGTGACCTGCTTGCCCTGCTGGTCGCCGGACTGACCGAACAGGACGTCGCCGAGCACCTCGGCTGCCACCCGCGTACCGTCCGCCGGCACATGAACCGGCTGTTCGCCCGGCTCGACGCGGTGACCCGGTTCCAGGCCGGCTACCAGGCCGTGCAGCGCGGCTGGCTGACCGCCGAGGACCGGGAGGAGCTGTGTACGAACTGATCGGCGACGCCGAGGAGACGGCCTACGACCTGCTGCTCGAACGCCCCGGCACCACCCTCGCCGAACTCGCCGCGATGTGGTCGGGGCCGGGCCGGCTGTCCGACGCGCTCGCCCGGCTGGAGGCCGCCGGCCTGGTCGGAGTCCAGCCCGGAAACCCGCCCCGCTACACCGCGTCCGCCACCGACGTCGTCGCCGGGCTCCTCCAGGAGCGCGAGGCGTCCCTCGACCGGACGCACGACCACGTCCTGCGGCTGACGGAGGCGTACCGGGAGGCCCGCGCCGACGTCGACCCGCACGTCGTCGAGGTGGTGCGGGGCCGCCGCGCGATGGAGCAGGCGGTCAACCAGGTGCAGCGCAGCGCCCGACGGGAGCTGTGCTGCTTCGACAAGCCGCCGTACCTCCACCTGGAGAGCACGGCCGCGACCGACCGGGAGCTGCTCGCCGCCGGAGTGCAGAGCCGCTGCATCTACGACCGGGCGGCCGTGGAGGAGAGCGGCGGCCTGCCCACGATCGAGGAGCTGATCCGGGTCGGGCAGCAGGCCCGTGTCCTGCCCGACCTGCCGATGAAGATGTACATCGCCGATGGTCAGCGGGCGATCCTGCCCATGCAGCCCGGCCCGATCGGGCAGGAGAGCGCCATCATCGTCCACCCGTCGGCGCTGCTCGACGCGCTGCGTACGCTGTTCGACAGCCTCTGGCACCGGGCGGTGCCCCTGCACCTGCCCGCCCACCGCGGTGGCGGCGAAAGCCGGAACCGCACCACGGAGATCGACGACGGGCGGCTGGTGGTGCTGCTGCTCTCCGGGCTGACCGACGAGGCGATCGCCCGCCAGATCGGCGTCGGGTACCGCACCGTCCAGCGGCGTATCGCCACCCTGATGAGCGACCTGGGCGCGCGCACCCGGTTCCAGGCCGGCGTCCAGGCGGCGTTCCGCCAGCTCTCCTCCCGCCCCGCGGGTGGCGGCAGGCCCTCGCTGCCCGACTAGCGGCCGGCACCCGGCTGCCCGCCGGTGCGGACCTGGTGCGTCTCAGACGATGGTCGTGGGGGGTTCGGCCAGGCGGGCGCGCAGCGGCTGCTTCGGAGCCAGCCAGGAGGACTCCGGGGACTGGTCGGGGTTGACCTGCCAGTCGCGGGACACCCGGTCGACGGCGATCGGATAGATCGTCAGGGTTCCGTCGGGGTCGATGCGCAGCCGCAGGAACGCCTTGGCGTCCTCGATGCCCTGGCCGGCGAAGAGCTCGTTGAGGTTCACCCCGAACGCGCCCGCCACCAGCAGGTACGCGGCCACCAACTGGCTCGCCACCAGCCCGGCCACCGGGCCGTAGAGCACCGCCGCGGCGACGGCCGGCAGCGGCCACGGCCAGTCGTAGAAGGGCAGGGCCAGCCACGCCCAGGTGCCGGCGGCGGCCAGCCCGATCTGGGCCAGGCCGTGGCCCACGCCGAGGATCCAGTGCCGGGCGTGCCGCTTGCCGCCGGAGCTGGGCGGCTTCGCGAAGAACGCCGCCGCGAGCATCGTGACGATCAACATCGCCATCAGCGGCACGCTGAACAGCCGCTGCTCGGTGCCCTCCGGGTTGCTCGCGACGCCGGCCATCGCCAGCATCAGCAGCGTCTGCAGGGTGCCCAGCAGGGTGGTGAAGCCCGGGTTGCGCAGCGGCAGGCGGGGGAAGATCCCCCACGCGTACCGCCGGGAGCGGGCCTGCTCCGGGTAGCGGCCGGCCAGTTCGTACGGGTGGGAGACGCTGGCCCGCCGGGCGAGGGTGTCGCGCGGCGGCACCTCGATGCGCTCCGGGAGCTGGTGCGTCGGGTAGAGGTACGCGCCGCCGCCCCCGCAGGTGATGAGCTGCCGGTCCGGGCCGGCGTAGCGGGCGTAGTGGTGCAGGTCGCCGGAGATCAGCAGCCGTACCTGGGCCCCGGTGGGCGCGACGATGGTGCGGATGAAGTAGTCGATCGAGTCGTACGCCGTGGGATGGTCGACGGCCTTGACCCACGTCGGCGCCGGCACGGCCACGATCACCCGGCTCTGCGGGCCCAGCCGCTCGGCGACCCGGTCGAAGTAGGTGAGCTGCGGGTCGTCCAGGTACGAGCCGGACTGGTCGTCGAGGCCGAGCAGCCACCAGTCGGCGGGCAGCTCCACGGCGAAGTACGAGCGGGACTGCCCGGTCTCCCAGCCGCCGAAGTGCCGGTCCCGGGACCGGACGAAGAGCCGCAGGAAGGCGGTCAGGCCGTCGTACCAGTCGTGGTTGCCGGGCACCGCGAAGAGCGTGGGCCGCTCGGGCGGGGTGACCGGCAGTGCGGCCTGGTAGGGCCCCTTGCACCGGTCCTCGTACGCCTCGAAGGCCGCCGACGGGTAGACCTGGTCGCCGCCCATCACCAGGGTCTGCGCGCGGGGCAGCCGGTGCCCGTCCACCTCCAGCTCGGGCTGGGCGATCAGGTACGCCACCGAGTAGGTGGCGTTGAAGCCGTCGCCCAGGTCGGCCACGTAGTCCAGCCAGAGCCCGCCGTCCGGCCCGACCTGCCGCGCGATGCCCGCGTCGAGGGAGTTCTGCAGCTCGCGCTTGTCCAGGTACGCCCCGAAGAGCATCGCCAGCAGCGTACGGATGCCGGTGCTGATCAGCAGGAACGGCGCGAGCCACGGCACGGGCTTGCGCGGGGTGAAGCCCAGCTCCCGGGGATCGGTGCCGCGTGGCCGGCGCGCCGCCCGCCCGCCGGCCGACTCGCTCGTGTGGGCACTCTCCGCCGCGCCGTCCTGCGGATCCACGTCGGGGGCGCGATCGTCGTTCACCCGCCGCAGCGTAGTCCCGGGCGGCTTCGGTCGCTGTCCGGCGGACGACGGTTCGGGGTCGGATGTCCGGATGGGGAACCCGCTCGGCCCGTCGGCGGGTCGTGCCGTACACTTGCTGATCGTTGCCGCCTTAGCTCAGTCGGCTAGAGCGACGCACTCGTAATGCGTAGGTCGACGGTTCGATTCCGTCAGGCGGCTCGGGATGATGCCCTGGTCAGCGGAGGCGCTGGCCAGGGCATCGTTGTGTCGGTGAGTATGTGAGTCGCCCCCGGAACTCCGCCACGCGACCGGCGTCGCCATACGCCGACCAGGACTTCCGCCGGGGCCTGCGCGGTTGGACCCGACTTCTCGCCGAGCCCGGCTTGGGCTACTGCTTCCGCTCCTGACCGGCAGGAATCTCCAGTACTCGGTACTACCGCCTAGCGGTACTCGGTGATACCGTCTACCAGTACCCGGTGATACTAGATACCGGAGTGAGGGGGCCTGCGGTGGAGGATCTGACCGAGATGCTGAAGGGCACGCTTGAGGGCTGCGTGCTCGAGATCATCGGCCGCGAGGAGACCTACGGCTACGCCATCACGCGCCGCCTGAACGAGCTCGGTTTCGTCGACGTCATCGACGGCACGGTGTACACCATCCTGCTGCGCCTGGAGCGCAACAGGCTGGTGCAGGTGTCGAAGCGGCCGTCCGAAGTAGGTCCGCCGCGCAAGTTCTACGCGCTGAACGACGCCGGGCGCAGGGAGCTCGCGACGTTCTGGACGAAATGGCAGTACGTCTCCTCGCGGATCGACAAACTCAAGGAGGGCGGGGCATGAGCTTCTGGGAGACCATCACGGGCAGCGATCTGACCCGAGAGTGGAAGGCGTTCGAAGGCCGGGCGCAGGCATTGCCGGCCGACTATCAGGCCGCGTGGGAACAGATCGTGGCTCACCTCTTTCCGTACGGGAGCTTCACGGGCCGCAACCTGACCCCTATCGCCGATGCCGCTCTCGGGTTGTTCGAGGAAGCCGCGGCCGAGGGGCAGCGCGTTGACGAGGTGCTCGGCGACGACATCGCCGGCTTCTCGGCGGCGCTGGCCGGCGGAGCGGGGGCCCGCAACTACCGCGACCGGTGGCGGGAGCAGTTGAACCGGAACGTCGCACGCAAACTGGCCCGGCTGGGAGACTGACGTGAGCATTCAGGACATCATCGAGGGCAAGAAGCAGTGGCGGGCGCACGTCGCCCGGGTCAAGGCCCTCCCGCCCGACTACCGGATCGTCTACCAGGAGATGCAGCGCTACCTGTTCAAGGTCGGGCCGACCGACCTGCTCGACGGGGGCCTGCTCCCTGGAATCGTCGACTTCTTCGAGGAGGGCGTCGCAGCCGGCAAGGGAGTTCTGGAAGTCACCGGCACCGACGTCGCCGCCTTCTGTGACGAGCTGATCAAGGACTCGCGCACCTACGCCGACGTCTACCAGGAGTCGCTCGCGCAATAGCTCCAGCATTGCGTGTGCGTATAGGTGTTCACCTCGCCCTGACCTGGCTCGCAGTGATCCCCGGCTTGACCGCGTCCACCCCGGACGGGGCTTCCGCCTTCTCGTATCCGCTCATCTTTCTGCCGTTCATCAGCTCGGCGTTCGTCCCCATCGAGACGATGCCCGGCCCAGTGCGGGCCTTTGCCGAGAACCAGCCGTCACCGCGATCGTCAACGCCATCCGAGCACTGTTCGAGCAACAGTGAGGAAGCCCAGGTCAACGACCTGGGCTTCCTCGTTTTCACGGTCGGGCGTGCGGCCGTCACCTCGCCCGGCCTCGACCTACGACGCGTCCGCCTCGCGGGAGCCGCGCACCGCCCCGACGGCCACCAGCCCTGCGCCGGCGAGCGCGACCGCCCCCACGGCCACGAGGACGGCGAGCAGCGCCGGCCACACCGACGGGAGCAGGTCGCGCAGCGGGTGACGGCTGAACTCCCGCGCGGGGCCCAGCCCGAACCAGGCCAGGGGAAACAGCGCGAGGAGTGCCGTCGCCGCTCCCCGTCGCCTGTCGCGCGCCGGTAGCGCCGACGCGCCGGCCGCGAGACAGAGCACGCCGAGCGCCAAACCCAGTGCGGCGAGTCTGCCCCGGTCGATCGCCTGCTGGCCGTGCGCGAGCAGGGCCGTCCTCGTCAGTCCCTGGCCGGGTGGCAGCCAACCTGGTCCATCGACCTGCTCCTGGTGCCAGCGCAGTCTCATCACCGCCACCACGGCAAGCAGCCCGATTCCGGCGGCGACGGTCCACCTCACCCGGCGTGCGCCACGGCTCACCAGCACGTAGCCGAGCAGCGCGAGCAGCATCACCAGGCCGAACAGCAGCGACGCGGCCGGCACGGCCAGCAGCGCCGCCGCAACCGAGAGCAGACCGGCCGCGACGGACGCCACGAGCAGGCCGAACGAAGCACGCACGGCCAGGATCGTGACAGAAGAACTCCCGACCCACTGTCCCGCCTCGGGACACGGGTGGCCGGTCAGTCGTCCGGAAGGTCGGCGGCCGGGTGTCGTACCGTCGACGCATGCCCGCACCCGATGACGTCCTGGCCGCCCTCCGCGACTTCGTGGCCCGCGTCGACGCGCTCGATCCGGCCGCCGCGCCGCAGGGCGAGCTGGTCGTCGGCCTGCGCGGCGTGGAGTCGCGGCTGGCGCTGAGCGCCCCGGTCGCCCGCGCCCTGGTGGAGGCGTTGCGCGCGTACCACGACCCGCGTGACCGGGGCCGCTGCGACCACTGCGGCGGCGGGCGACTCGACGACAACTTCCTGTGCGGAGACTGCGGCCGACCCAGCGGGCTGTTCGGCCAGTTGGTCTTCGAGCGGGCCGCCCGGCACACGGAGCAGGGCGCGGTCCCGGCGGCGCCCGCCGCGGGCGGCCGGCACGCCCGCGCCGACGGCCGCTGATCCTGGCGGGCCCGACCCGAGCGCGCGGTGCGCGACCACGGCCGGGAGGCATGGCGTACGCCGGCGACCCACGGCTTTTGTCGGTCGTCGTCGCTACCCTCCCGGCGTGACTGATCTGGTGGATGGCGTGCGGGTGCCGAGCGTCGAGGAGGAGGCCCGGTTCTGGGCCCTCGTCGAGGCGGCCTGGGAACGGCTCGGCGACGAGCCCGCCACGCTCCGGCGGGCGTTGCCGATGCGGGACCCGGCAGCCGACGACGAGGGCCTCTACGCCATCGACGCGTGGCTCGACCGGTTCCTCGACAACCTGCGCCAGCTCGCCGAGGGACTGTCCAGCCGGGAGCTGACCGACCTGGACCGGGTGCTCGAGCGCAAACTGCACGACATCGACCGGGCCGACGTGCACGAGGTGACCGACGGCTCCGACGACGGTTTCCTCTACTCCCGGGGCCACATCGTCGCGCTCGGGCGGGATTTCTACGAGGCGGTGCACGCCGATCCGACCGTCGCTCTGCCCGACACCGCGTGCGAGGCCATGTGCTACTTCTTCGCCAGGCTGCACAGGGAGCGCTTCGGCGCCTGGCCGGAGACCGGCTCGGGCATCTCCCGCGAGTCCTGCACCAACCCGGCCGGCTGGAGCGCCTGACACCACGCCCGCCACGGCGGCGGCAACCAGGAGTTCCCCGCGACGGCCCGCACACTGACCGTACGCAGTCGTCAACCCTCCGGAGGCAGCCTCATGCAGTACGCACCCGTCGTCGTCGCCCTGCCGATCGCCGACCGCCCCACCTCGTACCGCTTCTACTCCGAAGGGCTCGGCCTGGAGGCCGTCGGCGAGTTGGCCGAGGACGGCATCCCCGAGCCCTTGCAGTACGCCCTCAACGACGGCCTCCGCGTCATGCTGGTGCCCACCGGCGGCTTCGGCTGGGTCATCGGCGACCACGAGGTGGCCCCGCGCGGGCAGAGCGAGTGCCTCGTCAGCCTCCCGGCCGCGACGCCGGCCGAGGTCGACGCACTCGTCGGGCGGGCCCGGGCCGCTGGCGCGCAGGTCGTCGTCGAGCCGGCGGCACAGCCCTGGGGCTACACGGGCACCTTCGCCGACCCGGACGGTCACCTCTGGACGGTGCAGGCCGACGGGCGTTGACGCCACCGACCGGACCGGGACGAACGGACGGCCCGGTTCGCGGGGAACCGGGCCGTCCGCCGACAGGGGCAGGCGTGCGGGGAGATCAGAGGGTGCGGTGCGGGTAACCGGCGGTGCCGGGCTCCGGAACGACCTCGACCTCGGTCACCACGTACTCCGTGTCGGTCGTGGTGGTGGCCGGCCGGTCGTCGGCGTCGGAGCGACGCTTCGCCGCGGCGGCGGCTCCGGCGGCAGCGGCGGCCCCGGCCACGGCGGCGCCCGCCGCCACGGCCTTGCCGGACACGCCGGCGCTGCCGCTGTCGCCGCGGGTGGCGGCGGCGTGCTCGACGCCCGGGGTGCCGACACCGAGGCCGCTGTCGACGGTGCCGCGCCAGGCGCCGCTCTCGACGCCGCGCTCCTCGATGTACGTCTTGAACTTCCGCAGGTCGGATTCCGCCTGCCGCTCGATGATGTTGAGCTTGTCGCCGGCCTTCTCGAGCAGGCCCTCGGGCTCGTACTCGAGGTGCAGGCTGACCATGGTGCGGCCGGCGTCGACGGGCTGGAAGTAGACCGCGCCGGCGTTGGTCACGCCCTCGGTGGCCGCCCAGGCCACCTTCCGGTCGGGCACCTGCTCCAGCACCCGGGCGTCCCACTCGCGCTGGACGCCACCGATCTCGGCGACCCAGTGCATGCGCCTGTCGTCGAGCTGGCGCACCTCACGGACGCCCCCCATGAAGCGGGGGAACTCCTCGAACTGCGTCCACTGGTTGTACGCGGTGCTGACCGGAACCTGTACTTCGATGGACTTCTCGACCTTCGTGGTCATGGGCGATCCTCCTCGTCAGGTCGAACTTCTCGTTCGGCAGGTAGAGCCGTCGTCGTCGACAAAACTCCTACCCCCGCCGAGGGCACTCAATCGCCGGACCTGCCGAGACACCACATTGGAGGGCCGCCGATCGCCCGCCGGGGCCGGTCTCAGCCGGCCTGTTCGGGGAGCCCGCGCAGGCGGCGTACCGGGGAGAAGGCGACCCACAGCACCCCGGCCAGCGCGCCCGCCGTCGCGATCCACAACGCCGGCCGTACGCCGAGGGCGCTGCCGAGCGCGCCGCCGAGCAGCGCGCCGATCGGCCGGATGCCGTAGTTGATGGTGCGCCGGGCCCCGGCGATCCGCGCCAGCAGCGCCTCCGGGGTCAGCGCGGTCTGCACCGAGCCGACCGTGATGTCGAGCAGCATCACCCCGACGGCGGAGAGGAACTCGGCGGCGAAGAGCATCCCGACCACCAGCGGCGTCGGCCCGCCGGCGAGGGGGATGAGCACCAGGGGGGCGGGGAAGAGGACGAACCCGGCCAGCAGCGTCGGGCCGACGCCGAAGCGGCGGACCAGCCGGCCGGTGAGCGCCGCCCCGATCAGGCCGCCCACCGCGCCCGCGCCCAGCACGGCGCCCAGCAGGCCGGGCGCGAGGCCGAGTTCCTGCGTGGCGTAGAGCACGAAGAGCGCGATGAACATGAAGTTGAACAGGTTGATCGTGGTGGTGCCGAGCACGGTCGCGCGCATCATCGGCGTCCGCGCGATGAACCGCAGCCCGGCGCCGAGAGCCAGTCCGCCGCCGCGCGCGGGCGCCGGCTCCGTCGGCCGGATCCGCACCAGGAAGTACGCGGACACGACGTACGACAGCGCGTCGGCGACCAGGGCGATCGGCGCGGTGAGCACCTGCACCAGGACGCCGCCGATGCTCGGCCCGGCCACCAGGGACATCGCCCGGCTGCCGTTGATGAGGGTGTTCGCCTCGACGTAGTCGGCGCGACCGACGACGGAGACGAAGAGCGGCCCCCGGGCGACCTCGAAGATCACGGCGAGCGTGCCGACCGCGAAGGCCGCCAGGTAGAGCTGCGGCATCGTCAGCAGGTCCAGCACGTACGCCACGGGCACGGCGGTGAGCAGCAGCGCCCGCCCGAGGTCCGTCAGGATCATGAGCCGGCGCTTGTGCGGGTACCGGTCGACCCAGGCGCCGGCGAGCAGCGAGAAGAGCAGGTTCGGGGCGAGCGCGGCGGCGGTCAGGTAGCCCATCTCGGCGGGGGTCGCCTCGAAGACCAGCACGGCCAGCAGCGGCAGGGCCAGGGTGGAGATCTCGTCGCCGAAGTACGAGACGGTCTGCGCCGACCAGTACCGACGGAACACGCGTTCGCGCAGCAGCCGGGGCAGCGGGCCGCGCCGGGTGGGACCGCCGGGCGGGGCGGCAACCGGGACGCCGGTCGCCTGACCGCTCACCGGTCGCCCCTCTGCTCACCGAGGTCGCGGGCAACCGGTCCGCTGACCGGAAGCTCCCCGTCCCCGCCGCTGCCGGCGCCGGTGGCGTCGGCGAGGGCATCGGTGGGCGGCGGGTCGGCGAGGAGCGCCAGTCGGACGAGGCTGACCTTCCGGCTGCCGGCCGGGCGCTTCGCCGGGTCGGCGATCCGGTCGTCGTACTCGGTGATCAGGGCGTCGATCCGTGTCCTGAGCGCGGCCATCTCGTCGACGGTGACGTAGACCGGCCGGTCGGTGAAGCCGGTGACCGCCCGCCAGGCCGTCGACTCCTCGGCGCGTCGGGCCAGGAACTCCTCGGCCTTGCGGACGTAGAGGGCGAGCTGGACGGCGCTCAGTTCGTCGACGGCCGCGCGGGTCTGCGGGTCGTCCGAGACGTCGTCCCAGGAGGTGTTGAGGGCCGTGGCCCGCCAGGGCCGCTCGCGGGCGTCGGCGCCGGGTGCCCGCTCGGCGAGCCCGTACTTGGCGAGCTGCCGTAGGTGGAACGAGCAGTTCGGCACGCTCTCGCCGAGCCGCTCGGCAGCCTGGGTCGCGGTCATCGGGCCCTGCTGGCGCAGCAGCCCGATCAGCGCCATCCGCAGCGGATGCGCGTACCCGCGCAGGGCCTTGGGGTCGGAGAGTTTCACCTCGGGTAACGACATACCCTAAAGCTATCTTTATAAAGAACCCTTTAGCAACATCCCGGCCGCCGACCACCCGGGCGCAGCGGGCGAGGGGTCAGGTGTAGATGGTGGTGGCGTAGTTCGGGCCGTAGTGGCGTTCCAGGTCGGCCAGGCTCTCGGCCGGGTTCTCGACCTCCTTGATCAGCCGGGCCCGGGACGGCAGCGCGTCCGGCTGCCAGCTCTCCGGCTGCCACAGCTCCGAGCGCAGGAACGCCTTGGCGCAGTGGTAGAAGATCTGCTCGATCTCCACCACCACGGCGAGGATCGGGCGGTGCCCCTTGACCACCATGTCGTCGAACCACGGCGCGTCGCGGACCAGTCGGGCCCGGCCGTTGATCCGCAGCGTGTCCGTACGGCCGGGGATCAGGAAGATCAATCCGACGTGCGGGTTGTCCAGGATGTTGCGGTAGCCGTCGGCGCGCCGGTTGCCCGGCCGCTCCGGGATGGCGATGGTCCGCTCGTCCAACACCAGTGCGAAGCCGGGCGGGTCGCCCTTTGGCGAGACGTCGCAGCTGCCGTCCGCGCCGGCCGTCGCCACCAGGCAGAACGGCGACGCGGCCAGCCAGTCACGGTCCCGGGCGTGCAGGACGGGCCGCTCCTTGGTCACCGCGCGCGGCATCGGCGCCCCCAGCAGCTCGCGCAGTTCCTCGTGCGAGGTGATGTCCACCGTCACGTGATCCTCCCCCGTGCGTTGACTCCGGTGGCGGGGTGTCCGCCACCGGAGTCAGCCTAGAGCGCGACCAGCGCGAGGTTTGTCCCTCCAGGGCGGGGGTACCGCCTCACCCGACCCGCCCGGAGAGACCGACCCGACCCGCCCGGAGAGACCGAGCAGTGGAGGCCCGATGGAGAGCCGGCTCAAGGTGCTGGGCCATCCCGTCCACCCGATGCTGGTCATGTTCCCGGTCGGCCTGCTGGTCACCGCGGTCCTGTTCGACCTGGTGGACACCGTCGGCGGCCCGGACTTCCTCGGCGAGGTCGCGTACTGGAACATCACCGTCGGCCTGATCGGCGGCCTGCTGGCCGCGGCGGCCGGGACGTTCGACCTGCTGGCCATCCCGTCGGCCACCCGCGCGAAGCGGGTGGCGCTGACCCACGCCGCCGCCAACGTGGCGGTGATCCTGCTCTTCGCCGCGATCTGGGTGGTCCGGCTCAACGCCGAATCCCGGGCCGCCGGGGGCGCGCTGATCGCCATCGAGGTGGTCGCGCTGGCCATCCTCGGCGTGAGCGCCTGGCTGGGCGGGGAACTGGTCGACCGGCTCGGCGTCGGCGTGGACCGGGAGGCCGGGCTGGACGCGCCCAGCTCACTGCGATCCCCGGCGGCCACCCACCGGATCGGAGAGGTGCAGTGAGCGAGCGCAGCGAGCGGGTCGTCAGCGGAGGACCGGCATGAGCGAGCAGAGCGGCGGGACCGGCCGGGGTTGGCGCGGCCGGCAGCAGGGCTGGGATCCGATGGGCGAACTCCAGTCCCTGCGTTCGGAGCTGCGCCGGCTGGTCGGCGGCCGGACCGGGCCGCCGGATGTCGAGATGGCCGAGACCGCCGACGGCTGGGAGGTCGTGGTGCGGCTGCCCGGGGTGGCGCCGGAGGAGGTGGCCGTCGAACTGGACGACCGCGAGCTCTGCGTCCGGGCTCGCTCCGAGGCCGAGGTCAACGCCGACCATGGCATCCCCGGCGGCTTCGAGACCCGGGGCTTCGAGTACCGGGTCGACCTGCCGTCCCGGGTGGACCCCGACAGCATCGACGCGGTCATGGACCACGGCCTGCTCCGGGTGCGGCTGCCCCGGGCCGCCCGGCCCGCGCCGCGCACCATCACCGTCGGCCGCACCGGCCCCCGATCCGCCGGCCCCGACGGGGGTACGCCGAGCGTCCTCGACCCGGCCGCGGACCGGGAGATGCACCACCCGGACATCGCCGTCGGCGAGACCGACCGGCCGTAACGAGCCGCGTGGGCACCCCGAACCTGCTCGGCCCGGCCACCGGCCGCGTGCCCGACGTCGAGCGGATCGCCGTGCTGCGCGCCAACGCGCTCGGGGACTTCATCTTCGTCCTGCCGGCGCTGGACGCGCTGCGGGCCGCGTACCCGGAAGCGGAGATCGTGCTGCTCGGCGCGCCGTGGCACGCGAAGTTCTGGCGCGACCGGCCCGGGCCGGTGGACCGCGTGCTGGTGGTGCCGCCCGCGCCGGGGATCCGGGGTCCCGATCCGGGCGAGCCGGAGTCGACGCTTGACGACTTCCTGGCCGCGGTCCGCGGGGAACGCTTCGACCTGGCGTTGCAGCTGCACGGCGGCGGGGCCAACTCCAACCCGTTCGTCGCCGCCCTCGGGGCGCGGGTCACCGCCGGGCTGCGCGCCGAGGACGCGCCGCCGCTGGACCGCTGGATCCGGTACGTCTACTACCAGCAGGAGGTGATCCGCTACCTGGAGGTGGCCGGCCTGGTCGGCGCGGGCGCCACCACGATCGTCCCGGCGCTGGCCGTGACCGACGCCGACCGGGCCGAGGCAACCGAGGTGCTCGGCCCGGCGGAGCGGCCGAGAGTGGCGCTGCACCCCGGCGCCACCGACACCCGCCGCCGGTGGCCCGCCGAACGCTTCGCCGAGGTGGCCCGCGAGCTGGTCGGCGACGGGTACGAGGTGCTGGTCACGGGCACGCCCGCCGAGCAGGACGTGGTGGACCGGGTGGTTGCGGCGGCCGGGGTGCCGGTCCGGCCGCAGGTGGGCACGCTCAGCCTCGGCGGCCTGGCCGGCTGCTACGCCGGCTGCGAGCTGGTGGTCTCCAACGACACCGGGCCACTGCACCTGGCCGCCGCCGTGGGCACCGCGACCGTCGGCATCTACTGGGTCGGCAACCTGATCACGGTGGCGAACCTGCTGCGCGGCCGGCACCGGCCGATCAGCTCGTGGACGGTGCTCTGCCCGGTCTGCGGGGTGGACTGCACCCCGGGCATCTACCCGCACCGCCCCGGCGACGGCGAGTGCCCGCACCGGGACTCCTTCGTCATCGACGTGCCGGTGGTCGAGGTCCTGGAGGCGGCCCACGAACTGCTCCGCCCGCAGCCCGGCGCCCCCTGACCGGCCCGTCCGGCGACAGACCGCCCAGCTGGTATGACCGGCGACCGGCTGTGCCGCAGGTCAGCCGTGGAAGTCGGCGTTCAAGGAGACCTCCGCGAAGCGGCCGGCAGCCAGACTCTCGCGGGTGATCGTGTAGTAGACGGTGGCGTAGTCGGTCCCGAAGTCGTCGCCGACCTTCTCCTCGTTCAGGAAGAACTCGGCCAGCAGCACCTCTCCCCTCTCCTCGTTGACGGGAACGCCAAGGCCACCGGTGTTCGACAGCCCGTGACCACCGAGGACGATTACTTCGTCGGCGTCGTGCTCGTCGCCGAGGCTCCACACGATGCTCCTGTAGTCGGGCTCGTCGTCGCGGTCACCCCAGGTGTAGCCGGGAGTGACGGAAGGGCGCTCGGGCAGGCTCCAGTTCGGCGTGGCGTGCAGGGGGAAACGGTCGTACGGGTCCCAGCCGGAGGGGGGCTCCGCCTCGGCGACCGTCGCGCCGGCCGGCACGTGGATCACCTGACCGGTGTAGGTGGGCATGTCCGGCTCCACGAAGAACACCAGGGTGCCGTCGCTGGGCAGACCGAGGTCGAGCGCGCCGTCGGGGAGCGCGGCGAGGTCGATCGAGGCCAGGTGGACGGTGTCGTCCGGCCAGACCACCGAGGCGGGTAGCGAGGGCGTGCCGCCGAAGTGCCCGACCACGGGGCCGCTGCCGTCCTTCTCCAGATAGAGGCAGGGGCGCGCGAGGCGCAGCCACCAGTCGATGGCGTCGTCGGGCATTCCCTTCTTCTGGGCAGCGGCGCGGAACGCTTCCAGTTCATTCACGGACCGCATTGTGGCAAGGGGGTGAGACGACCGGTGACTGGCACTCACACCCGCTGAGGCACGTCGTCGTCGGCGAGCACGACCTCCCACGCCTCCACCTCCCGGTCGGTGACCGTGGTGGGCGACTCCAGGTGGTACGCGCCGCTGGGCAGGACGCCGGCGCCGCCGAAGCGCGCCAGCACGGCGAGCTGGGCGGCGACGTCCTCGCCCTGGTGCTTCTCGTGCACCCGCCGCCAGAAGTCGAACCCGCCGGAGTCGACGAGCTTCGCCCGGTCGTAGAGCACGCAGCCGCCGATCCAGGACACCTTGTACGCCCGCCAGGCCCCCGCCGGCAGGTCCAGCTTCCGGGTGACGTGCAGCAGGTTCGCCGCCGAGTGGATCGACGCCCGCTCCCACTCGGGGGTGCCCGGCCGGATCCGTTCCGGCGCGGGCGGGCCGTCCCACTCCTCGTAGTGCCGGTGCGTCTCCGGCCGGACGTCGTCGGCGTACGACAGCCCGTGCACCGCGTTGCCGACGAAGCCGCAGCCCAGCTCCTCGACGGCGGTGACCAACCGGCGCAGCGTGCCCGGCTCCAGCCAGACGTCGTCGTCGAGGCAGAGCACGTACCGGGCGGCGGACGCGGCCAGCAGGTACGCCCGGTGCTCGGCCAGCCCGCGCCGGGGCAGCCGGCGGGTCAGCAGCACGGGGTGCCCCCGGTGGCGCAGCGCCCGGACCATGGTGGCCGCCGCCGGGTGCCGGTACGCGGCGTCGCCGTCGGACTGGTCGCTGACCACCACGCCGAAGCCGGGCACGCCCTCCTGAGCGGCCAGCCCGGAGAGGGTGACCGCCAGTTCGGCGGGGCGGTTGCGGGTCGGGATCAGCACGTCGAGCAGCCGATCCGTGCGGAAACCGCCGGCCGTGCCGAGGTCGAGCGGGCGGTTCACGACGGCTCGGGCGTCAGGGAGGTGTCCTCCTGCGGCTCCTGGCCGTGTGCCCGGATCCGGTCGATGATCGCCGAGGTGGACCGGTCGGGGACGTACCCGAGGGTGCGGACCTGCCCGCCGAGGCTGCGTACCAGCGGCGCCTCGGGCACCATCTCCGGCGGGTAGTCGCCGCCCTTGACGTACACGTCGGGGCGGACCGCCTCGATCAGCTCCGCCGGGGAGTCCTCCTCGAAGACCACCACGTGGTCGACGCAGGCCAGCGCGGAGAGCAGGGCGATGCGGTCCTCGACCGGGTTCACCGGCCGGTCCGGGCCCTTCAGCCGGCGTACGCTGCCGTCGGAGTTGACCGCCACCACCAGCAGGTCGCCGAGCGCGCGGGCCTGCTCCAGGTAGCGCACGTGGCCCCGGTGCAGCACGTCGAAGCAACCGTTGGTGAAGACGATCGCGCGGCCCGCCCGGCGGTGTTCCTCGACGATCGCGGCCAGCTCGCCGGTGCCGACCAGCGCCCGGTGGCCCGCCCCGTCGACCGGTGCGTCCAGTGCGACGAGCAGGTCCTCCCGGCGGCACACGCAGGTGCCGGTGTCCGAGACGGTGATGGTCGCGGCGAGCTGGGCCAGCTGGGCGGCGGTGGGCAGCGGCGCGTCGGCGGCCAGCGCCAGCGTCATCGCCGCCAGGTACGCGTCGCCCGCCCCGACCGCGTGGCTGGCCGGCACGGGGGTGCTGTGGCTGCGCCGGGGCTCGCCGTCCGCCCCGCCGACCACCGCGCCGTCGGTGTCCAGGGTCACCGCCACCACGTCCGCGCCGGTGTGCGCGCGCAGCTCGGCGAGGCGGGACTCGGCCAGTACGGCCCGGTCGACGCCCTCGCCGGCCGTGGCGTTGACGGTGACGCCGGTGCCGGTCACGGTGAGCCCGTTCCCGGTCATCGCCACCCGGCCCTCGCCGGCCGTCGGCTCGCCGGTCGGGTTCGTCGGGCCGGGGCGGTGGACGGCGTGGTGCGGCGCGGGACCGCCGGGGGAGACGCCCACCGTGAGTTCGGAGGGGCCGTCGGCCGGGTCGCCGTCCGGGTGGTCCAGGTGCAGGCCGACGCCGGGCGCCGGACGGGCGCCGGCGGCCCGGGCGAGCAGCCGGGTCGCCTCGGCGAAGCTGGGGGTCACCACCGTCGGGGCCAGGCCGCGCCAGTCGGCCAGGTCGTGGGCGTCCAGCGCGACCGTCGCGTACCGCTCCCGGTGGGTCACCAGCCAGGCGCGCACGGGCGCCGGCAGCGCGCCCAGGCCGTAGTCGCAGACCACCAGGGTGGGCGCCTCGCCACCGGCGGCGCGCAGCTCCTCGGTGGCGCAGTCCAGCGCGGTGAGCAGCCGGGCCACCCCGTCGGCGTCGAGCACGTCGTCGGGGTCGCCGGAGTCCTCCCGGAGCAGGATCTGGTTGCCCGCCAGCATCCGCCGCTTCACCGGCGTCGGGCGTGCGGGCTGGTTGACCGTACGGTCCCAGACGCCGGCCCGGTCCAGACAGTCGTGCAGTTCGTCGCCGGCGACGTCCGCGCCGACCGGTGCCACCAGCACCGCCCGGCCCCCGAGCGCGGCGACGTTGACGGCGGTGTTCGCCGCTCCGCCGGCCGCGGAGATCCGCCGGCGCAGGGTGAGGACCAGGGCTGGCGCCTCCCGGCAGAGCCGGTCGGACTCGGCGAAGCGCCACTCGTCGAGCATGGCGTCCCCGACGACCAGGACGGGACGACCCAGCCAGCCCTCCACCACCGCGGCGAGCCGGCGCTGTTCCGCTGCTCCTCCTGCCATGCCGTCCCGGGTCCCCCGGGGCATCCGGGCCAAACCTGCCGCCGCCGGGGAGGGGTTTCGGGCACCGGGCCCCGGGAAGGGACGGGCGGTACCCCCTCAAGAGGAGAGAGACCGAGATGGCAGCGACGACACTTCAGGGCAAGCGGATCGCGTTCCTGGCCGCCGACGGCGTCGAGGAGGTCGAGTACGTCCAGCCCCGCGAGGCGGTGGAGCAGGCCGGCGCCACGGTGGAGCTGGTCTCGCTCAAGCCCGGCACCATCCAGTCCTTCAACCACCTGGACCAGTCGAAGACGTACGACGTGGACGTGACCGCGGCCGACGCGGACGCGGCCGGCTACGACGCGCTGGTGCTGCCGGGCGGGGTGGCGAACCCGGACTTCCTGCGGGCCGACGCGGACGCGGTGCGCTTCGTCAGGGCGTTCTTCGACGCCGGCAAGCCGGTCGGGGTGATCTGCCACGGCCCGTGGACGCTCATCGAGGCGGACGTGGTGCGGGGCCGCCGGCTCACCTCCTGGCCCAGCCTGCGCACCGACCTGGCCAACGCCGGCGCGGACTGGGTCGACGAGCAGGTCGTCACGGACGGCGGCCTGGTCAGCAGCCGCAAGCCGGACGATCTGCCGGCCTTCTGCGCCAAGATCGTCGAAGAGTTCGCCGAGGGCCCGCACTCGTCCCGCTGACCGATCGTTGGTCGTGAGGTCGGTGGCTGCAGTGCCACCGGCCCCACGATCGACGAGGTGCCCTACGCTCCGCACGCATGTTTCGGGTGAGCGGGGAAAGGAGGCGGGATGACCACGGAAGCCCCGGCGCTCGGCGGGCGACAGATCCGGCTGCTGATGTTCGGCCTGATGACCGGCATGTTGTTGGCCGCGCTCGACCAGACCATCGTCGGCACCGCGCTGCCGACCATCGTCGGCGAGTTGGGCGGGATCAACCACTACTCGTGGGTGGTGACCGCGTACCTGCTGGCCTCCACGGCCTCGACGCCGCTCTACGGCAAGATGGCCGACCTGTACGGGCGACGCCCCGTCTTCCTCTTCTCCATCGGCACGTTCCTGCTCGGCTCGCTGCTGGCCGGCCTCTCGCAGGACATGACCCAGCTCATCGTCACCCGGGGGGTCCAGGGCCTCGGCGCCGGCGGCCTGATGACGCTCGCGTTCACCATCATCTCGGACGTGGTGTCGCCCCGGGAGCGCGGCCGCTACCAGGGCCTGTTCGGGGCGGTCTTCGGCCTCTCCTCGGTCGCCGGGCCGCTGGTCGGCGGATACTTCGCCGAGACCGACTGGCGGTGGATCTTCTACATCAACGTGCCGCTGGGGATCCTGGCGATCGTCGTGTGCTCCCGGGTGCTGCGGCTGATCCCGTTCACCAGGCGCGACCACTCGATCGACTGGCTCGGCGCGGCGCTGCTGGTCGCCGGGGTGAGCTGCCTGCTGCTCGCGCTGAGCTGGGGCGGCAACGAGTACGCCTGGGGCTCCGGGGTGATCATCGGCCTCTTCGTCGCGGGCGCGGTGCTCGGCGTGCTCTTCGTGCTCCAGGAGGCCCGGGTGGCCGAGCCGATCCTGCCGCTGCGGCTGTTCCGCAGCGCCACGTTCGCGCTGGCCAACTCGGCGGGCTTCGTGCTCGGCCTGGTGATGTTCGGCTCGATCATCTTCATCCCGCTCTACCTCCAGATCGTCCGGGGCGCCTCGCCCACCCGCAGCGGCCTGCTGATGCTGCCGATGATGGCCGGCATCATCGTCACCTCGGTGCTGACCGGCCGGGCGATGAGCCGGATCGGCCGGTACAAGTGGTTCCCGGTGTCCGGTGCGGCGGTGCTGCTGGTCGGCATGCTGCTGTTCACCCGGCTGGAGGTGGACACGTCGCTCTGGGTGGCCTTCGGCTACATGGTCGTGATCGGGATCGGGCTGGGGCTCTGCATGCAGTCGCTGATCCTGGCCGTGCAGAACTCCGTGTCGATGCGTGATCTCGGCGCCGGCACCTCGTCGGCGACGTTCTTCCGGTCGCTGGGCGGCTCGTTCGGCGTCGCCATCCTCGGCGCGGTGCTGTCGTCGCGGCTCACCTCGGAACTCGCGGACCGGCTGCCGGGCGCGATCGCCGTACTGCCCCCGGAGCAGCAGGCCGCCGTCGCGGCGAGCGGCGGGGCGGACGTCTCGGTCAACGATCCGGCGACCATCCTGGCGCTCCCCGCCCCGGTACGCGCGGCCGTCCAGGCGGCGTTCGTCGAGTCGCTGCACCTGGTCTTCCTGACCACCGGCCTGATCGCGATCGTGGCGGTGCTGGTCACCCTGGCGCTGCCGAACGAGAAGCTGCGCGGTGCGGGCCCGGGCGGCGCCACGAGCGGCACGGACGGCCTCGGTGGCGAGGGCCCGGCACCCGGCGGCAAGCCGCTGGACAGGGAGTCGAAGGAGGAGGCCGCCGCCGAGATGGAGGCGAAGAGCCAGACGATGCTCTGACCGGCCCGCCTGCGGCCCCCGGCCCCGAGTCCGGCTCCGGCCCTCGACCTGGAGCCCCGGGTGGGGACCGACCGGTCGGGGCCGGGGTGGCCCGCCTACTTGAGGATCAGCCGGTTGGTCTGCTCGAAGACGTCCAGGTCGGCGACGGTCTCGGCGACGCTCGCGGAGAGCGGGGCCGGCAGTTGCGCCCGGTGGAAGAAGCCCGCGTCGGTCGTCTCGTCGGTGACCCGGGTCAGCACGCCGTCCCACTCGTCGACCCGGAACGCGGTCGTGAAGATCTGGTACGTGTGCCCGTACATGTTGGTGTGGGTGCGGTCCGGGCCCGTGTAGAGGGCGAAGGCGCTGACCCGCAGCGCGCGCAGCCCGGTCTCCTCGCGTACCTCCCGGACGGCGCAGTCGGCGATCGACTCGCCCAGCTCCATCGCCCCGGCGGGCAGGGCCCACTGCCCGTTGTCGGAGCGCTGGATCAGCAGGAGGCGCCCCGCCTTGTCGCGGACCACGGCGCGGGCGCCGACGAACATCAGCGTCCGGTCACCGGCGAGCGCGCGTAGTTGCCCCACGTACGAATCGGCCCAGGAGATGCTCACCCGGACAATTTACGGTGCCGTTACGGTCTCGACCGGCATTCCAGGGTTCCCAACCTGTGACCGCCGACACTACTTTGTTACCCATGCGTAGCACGATGATGGACGCCCCCCTCCAGGTCTCCCGGATCCTCGGCCACGGCGCCACCGTGCACGGCACGGCGGAGGTCGTCACCTGGACGGGCGGCGAGCCGCGCCGGATGACGTACGCCGAGGTCGGGCGCATGGCGGCCCGGCTGGCCCACGCGCTGCGCGACGAGTGCGGTGTCACCGGCGACGAGCGGGTCGCCACCTTCATGTGGAACAACGCCGAGCACCTGGTGGCGTACTTCGCGGTGCCCAGCATGGGCGCGGTGCTGCACACCCTCAACCTCCGGCTCTTCCCCGACCAGGTCGCCTACATCGCCAACCACGCCGAGGACCGGGTGGTGCTTGTCGACTCGACGCTCATCCCGCTGCTGGCCCGGGTGATCGGCGAGCTGGGCACCGTGCGGCACGTGGTGGTCGTCGGCGGCGGCGACCCGGCCCCGCTCACGGCGGCGGCCGGCGACCGGATCACCGTGCACCACTGGGACGCGCTGCTGGCCGACCGCCCGGACGTCTTCGACTGGCCCGAGGTGGACGAGCGCGACGCCGCCGCCCTCTGCTACACCTCGGGGACCACCGGCAACCCGAAGGGCGTGGCCTACTCGCACCGCTCGATCTACCTGCACTCCCTCCAGGTCTGCATGCCGGAGGGCTTCGGCCTCGGCCCGACCGACCGCGAGCTGGCCATCGTGCCGATGTTCCACGCGATGTCCTGGGGCCTGCCGTACGCGGCCTTCCTCTCGGGGGCGTCGCTGATCATGCCGGACCGGTTCCTCCAGGCCGCGCCGATCGCCGACATGATCGCCGCCGAGCGGCCCACCCTGGCCGGCGCGGTGCCGACCATCTGGACCGACCTGCTGGCCCACCTGGACGCCCACGACGTGGACAGTTCCTCGCTGCGCGAGGTGATCGTCGGCGGTTCGGCCTGCCCGCCGGCGCTGATGCACGCGTTCGCCGAGCGGCACGGCATCGACGTCATCCACGCCTGGGGGATGACGGAGATGTCCCCGCTGGGCTCGGTCTCCCGGCCGCCGGCCGGCGCGACCGGCGAGGAGGCCTGGCGCTACCGCTACACGCAGGGCCGGGTGCCGGCCGGGGTCGAGGCCCGCATCGTCGGCCCGCTGGGCGAGCCGCTGCCCGCCGACGGGGCGTCGGTCGGCGAGCTGGAGGTCCGTGGGCCGTGGGTGACCGCGCGGTACGTCGGCGACGACGTGCCGGACGAGGAGAAGTTCCGCGACGGCTGGCTGCGTACGGGCGACGTCGGCACCCTCTCGCCGGACGGCTACATCACGCTCACCGACCGGGCCAAGGACGTCATCAAGTCCGGCGGCGAGTGGATCTCCTCGGTCGAGCTGGAGAACGCCCTGATGGCTCACCCTGCGGTGCTGGAGGCCTGCGTGGTGGGCGTGCCCGACGAGCGTTGGGGTGAGCGGCCGCTCGCCACCGTCGTGCTCCGCGAGGGGGTGTCGGCGACGGTCGAGGAGCTGCGGGAGTTCCTGGCCGGGTCGGTGGCCCGCTGGCAGCTGCCGGAACGCTGGGCCGTCATCGACGCGGTGCCGAAGACCAGCGTCGGTAAGTTCGACAAGAAGGTCGTCCGTTCCCGGTACGCCGGGGGCGAACTGAGTGTCCGGGAGCTGACCGCCCCGTAACGTTCTCAGGCGCATTGTCGCCTGTTGGGGTAGGGAACACTCCTGAACTCCCTCCCCAGGGGCGGCCCCGGCGTTCGCACCGCGCCGGGGCCGCCCGCTCCATGCGGGGGTACCCGCACCGTCATTGTTGCGAAACTTGTTCGCCTCTGTGCCCACTACGGGGAAATCCGCCCAGCTCAGAGGGCTTTCGGCCGCCGGCCGTCACTCGTCCCCGCTGGTGGTGATCAGCACCTTCCCGACCACCGAGTTCTCGACCGCCTCGTGGGCCGCGACGGCCGCCGAGAGCGGGTGGCGGTGCAGCGGCAGGCCCGCGTCCTCGCCCACCCGGATCCCGCCCTGCGCCGCCGCGGCGGCCACGTCCACCACCGCCTGGGCCTTGGCCGCCTTCGGCTCGGTGTAGACGAGGACGAACTGGAACCGCGCGTTCGGCGCCATCAACGGCCGGATCGGCAGGGTCACCGCGTCCCCGCCGTCGTCGGCGTAGACGCAGACCGCCCCACCCCGCCGGAGCAGTTGGACGTCGGCGGCGGCGTTGCGCGCCGCGGAGACCTCGACGATCGTGTGCACCCCGTCGGGCGCGATCTTGCGGACCTCCTCGACCACGTCCTGCGTCCGGTAGTCGACCACGAAGGACGCGCCGGCCGCCGCAGCCAGCTGCGCCTTCTCCGGGCTGCTGACGGTGGCGACCACGCAGGCGTCCGCCCAGCGGGCGAGCTGGATGGCCGCGTTGCCCACCACGCCCGCCCCGCCCTGCACGAGCACCGTGTGGTCGCTGAGAGCGCCCGCGTGCAGCCGGTCCGGCGTGTACTCGCCGGCGGTCAGGCAGCGGTGCGCGGTGAGGAAGGGGATGCCCAGGCTGGCCCCCAGCTCGAAGGAGGCGTCCCCGAGGGGCACCGCCTGCCGGGCCGGCACCACCGTGTACTCGGCTGCCGTGCCCCAGGGCCGCTGCCACGCGGCCTCCCACAGCCAGACCCGCTCGCCGATCAGGTCCCGGTCGACGCCCTCGCCCACCGCCTCGATCACCCCCGCGCCGTCCTGCCCCGGCGTCTGCCAGTCGCGCGGCATCGGCCCCTGCGAGCGGGCCTTCCAGTCCGTCGGGTTCACCCCGGAGAACGCCACCCGCACCAGGACCTCGCCGGGGCCGGGCTCCGGCACCGGCCGGTCGAGAAGTTGCAGCACCGAGGCGTCGCCGGTGCGCTCGTACACGATCGCCTTCATCCCCGTCTCCTCACCCGGCGGCCCCGGCCGGGGCGCCGTGGCTGCGGTACCCGGCGGATCCGCGCTCATGCCCGCGCCCGGCGGGTCGGGCCGGCCCTGGCTTCGGGGGCGCCGCGTCAGGCGTGACGTGTCGGCCCGGTGGGGCTGCCTACCCGAGGCGGTCCACGGCCTGCGGGGTCAGCTCCCCGACCGCGCCCAGGACCAGCGTCGCCAGGCGCTCGGCGTCCGGGTCCAGCGGGTACGCCCCGTGCGGCACCGCCACCACCGTCATCCGGGCGGCGGCGGCCGAGCGGACGCCGTTGGACGAGTCCTCCACGGCCACGCAGCGGGCCGGGTCGACGCCCAGCCGCTCGGCGACCGCCAGGTAGACGTCGGGCGCCGGCTTGCCCCGCTCGGTCTCCTCGGTCGACAGCGTGGCGCCGAACGCCCCGGTCAGGTCCGTCGCGGCCAGCGCCGCCGCGATCAGCCGGGTCGGCGACGAGCTGGCCAGCCCCAGCGGCCACCGTCCGGCCAGCCGGCGCACGACCTGGTCGGCCCCGTCGATCAGCGGTACGCGCTCCGCGTACCGCCGGGTCATCTCCTCGATCACCTCGGCGGCGACCTGCTCGGGGCTGCGGTCGACGCCCAGCTCACCGCTCAGGTAGCGGGCCCACTCGCCGGTGCTCATGCCCATCAGCCGGCGCTGCGTGTCGGGCTGCCAGGTGCCGCCGTGCGCCGCGACGTACGCCCGCCTGACCTCCTCCCACACCGGCTCGGAGTCCACGATCACGCCGTCCAGGTCGAAGACCACCGCATCCGCCACGGACCCATCCTGCCCCATCGGCGGCGTCCGGGCCGGCGGGCGGGGTCAGCTCCGCAGCGCGGGCAGGCCGATCGGGTTGCCCTCCGGGATGACCGTGTGGGCGGCGCGGGCGATCGGTTCGAGCAGCTCCCGCAGCCGCTCGCTGCGCTCCGGGCCCAGCGTCCGCCACGGCCGGGCGGCAGCGGCGTCGGTGGCGTCCTCGATCGCCCGGAACCGGGCGAGACCCTGCTCGGTCGGCTTCCCGTCCGGGGTGAGCCAGCCCCGCTCGGCCAGCCGGGCACGGGCGGCGGCCCACTGCTCCTCCGACCAGCCGCGCCCGAGCAGGTTCAGCGGCGAGATGTCGACCGCGACCCGCCAGGCCAGCGTCTCCACCGGGTCGAGGTCGGCCGCGACCAGGGCGGCGATGTGCCCGTCGCCCCGCTGCTCGCGCAGGGTGGTGGCAGCCTGCCAGAGCCGGGCCAGCGGGTACTCGCCGCGCGGCAGGGCGGCGTTGGCGGCGCCCAGCACCCGGCCGGCGGGCTCCGCCTCCGCGGCGGCGGCCTCCAGCAGCTCGGCCGCCTCGACGAGATGCGACTCCGGCAGCTCGTAGGTCAGCTCGGCCAGCGCCTGCACCGCGCCCGTGAGCCGCGCCCGCAGCGCCTCCTGCGGGGTGGCCAGCCGCCAGACGGCCGGCAGCGCCCGCGCCACCGTGTGCGGGGCGAAGTTGAAGAACGCCGCCGTCACCGGGGCGGGCTCGGCGGCCCCCAGCGGCGCGGCCCGGCCGGCGAAGTAGCCGCGCCAGAAGCCCCGCAGCCCGACCGCCTCGAAGGCGGCCCGGGCGCGGGGGTGGAAGTAGGTGATCGCGTGGACCGGCTCGTAGTGGGTCCACAACACCCGGGCGGTCCGCCCCGCGTCGTCCAGCGCCGTCACGTGCACCTCCGCGTCCGGTCCGGTCATCACCCCGGACGGCCGGACCGCCCGGGGTGACGCTGAACCTACTGCCGGTGGCGGAGGGGCCGGAAGCCCCCTGTGGGGTACTGCATCAACGACAGGCGACATCCCGGGCGAACCGGGCCGCTATCGCGGGGCAACGGCCCGGTCACGGAGGCCGACCGGGCCGGCTCGCGGGTCACTGGGCCGCGAGCACGTCCACGACGAAGCGCAGCGGGCCGGCGGGACGGCCGCCGGGAGGGTTCGTGCCGTACGCCAGCTCGGCCGGGAGGTCGAGCTGCACGCGGCTGCCGACGGTCACCCCGACGAGGCCCTGGTCCCAGCCCGGGATGACCTGGCCGACGCCGATGGCGAAGGAGGCCGGCTGCCCGGCGTTCCACGACGAGTCGAACTCCTTGCCGTCCTTGTAGAAGACGCCGACGTAGTTCGTGGTGATCATCTGACCCTTCTTCACCGCCGGGCCGGTGCCCTTGATCAGCGGGGTCACGACGAGCTTCTTCAGCTCGCCCTCGCCGGCCGTGACCTTCGGCTTGGTGCCCAGGGCCGGGTCCGCCCCCTGCGGGAGCTGCGGGGCGGGGGGCGTGTCGGCGGCGGGGGCGCTGGCGGACGGGCCGGCCGAGGGGACGCTGGCCGTCTGGTCCTTGTCGCCGTCGCTGTTGCGCCCGATCGTCACGAAGACGGTGATCAGCACCGCGACGACGGCGACCCCGGCGAGCCCGCCGGCCCAGGCCTGCCGGCGGCGCTTCGCCTCGGCCGCCTTCTGCGCGGCCAACTGGGCGGCCAGCCGCCGCTCCGACTTCTGGGACCGGTTCTGCGTACGCTCGCTCACGGCGTCGACTCCCTGCTGCGAAGGTGGTGGCCGGCATCGGAGTGCCGGGGGGAAAGCCGACGCACACGGTACCCGCCCGGCCGCCCACCGCGCCGCCTCGACCGGGGCCGCTCCCGCCGCACGGGTCACGCCGGCCCCGGCACCACCATGAAGTCGGTCACGAACGAGGTGACCCGGCCGTCGGCGGTCCGCCCGATCCAGGTGCCGTAGCAGCCGTCGCCCCAGCCGGACCAGACCGTCACCACGTTGGCCCCGGTCGCCTCGTCGAGCACGGCGGCGACGTGCCCCGGCACCGGCCCGCCCGTGGGCTCGTCCGCGACGAAGACGTCCGTCACCGCGTCCTCGTCCCACGCTTCCAGGGCGGCCAGCGCGGTGGGATCGGCCAGGGTGCCGATGCCGGTGTCCACCCCGTAGCCGAACCAACCGTCCGGCTTGAGGGCCGAGACGTCCTGCTCGCCGACCAGCGCCATCTCCCAGCGGGCCGTCGGCTCGTCGTGGACCACCAGTTCGAGGGCGGCCACCCGCCGGTCCGCCTCGGTGTCCTCGCCCCGCACCACCGCGACCCAGGCCCGCGCCGGGTAGCGGCCGGGGGCAACCCCGACCGTGAACGGTTCGTCCTCGGGGCAGGCCACCGGGTCGCAGCCGACGACCCGCCCCGTCGGCAGCACCACGTCGCCCAGCGGGTGCACCTCCATGACGTACGTGGCGTGCTCGTCGGCGAAGCGGGCGCCGGGTGTCAGCAGCCGGTCCAGGTCGGGGGTGTACGGCATGGGGTTCCTCTCGCGGCGGGGGCCGGCGGAGCGTACCCGCGGCGATCCGCACCCGCGAGACCGCACCGCGCCGGCCGGCGGTTCAGCCCTCGAGGTGCCGCGCCAACGCCTGGCGCAGGTGGTGCTTCGGGCGGGAGCCGACGATCGAGCCGACCACCTGCCCGTGGCGGAAGACCAGGAGGGTGGGCAGGGACATCACGCCGTAGGTGCGGGTGGCCGTCGGGTTGGCGTCGGTGTCGATCGTGGCCACGACCATCCGCCCGGCGAACTCCTCGGCGAGCTCGGCGAGGCTGCGGGAGATGGCCCGGCACGGCGGGCACCAGTCCGCCCAGAAGTCGACCACCACCGGCCGGTCGGCGGCGAGGACCACGGTGGCGAAGGTGTCGTCGGTGACGGCGGTCAGCGAGCCGCCCGGCGCAGTCTCGAGCATGTTTCCTCCCGTTGGGTGATGGCGTGGGCGAGTTGGTCGCGCAACTCCTGGCGGACCGCGTGCAGCCGGTCGATGCCGGCGTCGACCTCGGCCAGCTTGCGCCGCAGCACGGCCACCGAGTCGGGGCAGACGTGACCGGAGGCGTTGCCGGCCCGCAGGCAGGCGACGAACGGGCGGATGTCGTCCAGGCCGAAGCCCACCGCCAGCAGCGCCCGGATCTCGCGTACGACGTGCAGCTCCGCCTCGTCGTAGACCCGGTACCCGTTGGCCGAGCGGGCCGCCCGGACCAGGCCGTGCGTCTCGTAGTAGCGCAGGGCCCGGGTGCTCGTGCCGGCACGTTCCGCCAGCTCACCGATCAGCATCCGACCTCCCTCGTCCGACCCGACCGACGCTAGACCTTCCCACCGGCGTCAAGGCAACCTCGGGCGGGCGGCGGTGCGCGTACGACCAGGGTCAGGCCGTCTTGCGGGCCGTCTTCTTCGCGGCGGCCTTCTTGGCGGCGGGCTTCTTCTCGCCCTCGGCGGCCTTCTTCGGAGCGGCCTTCTTGGCCGCGGCCTTCTTCGGCGCGGCCTTCTTCTCGGCGGCCTTCTTGGCCGGCGCCTTCGCCGCCTTCTTCTCGGCGGCCTTCTTCTGCGCCGAGCGGGCGGCCGAGATCGGGGTCGGCTCCCCGCCGCCGCCGGCCGGCGCCTCGCCCCGGGCGGACCGGGCGCGCTCGACGGACGCCTTCAGCGCCGCCATCAGGTCCACCGCCGCGGCCGGGGCCTCCTCGACCTCCTCCGGCTGAACCACCTCGCGACCCTCCACCTTGGCGTCGATGACCTCCTGCAGGGCCGCCCGGTAGTCGTCGGTGAAGGCGTCCGGCTCGAACTCGCCGGCCATCGAGTCGATCAGCGAGCTGGCCATCGCCAGCTCCGGCGGGCGGACCTTCAGGTCCTCGTCGAGGAAGCCGAAGTCGGGCTTCCGGATCTCGTCCGGCCAGAGCATCGTGTTGAGCAGCAGCACACCCTCGCGGACCCGCAGCGTGGCGAGCTGCTCCCGCTGGCGCAGCGCCACCTTGACGATCGCCACCCGCTCCGAGTCGGCGAGCGCGTCGCGCAGCAGCACGTACGGCTTGGTGGCGGTGCCCTCGGGCTCCAGGAAGTACGCCTTGTTGTAGAGGATCGGGTCGACCTGCTCGGCCGGGACGAACTCCAGCACGTCGATCGCGCGCGAGCTGGACAGCGGCAGCTCGGCGAAGTCCTCGTCGGTGAGGATCACCATCTCGCCGCCGCCGATGTCGTAGCCCTTGGCGATGTCGTCGTAGCTGACTTCCTCGCCGCAGACCTGGCAGGTGCGCTTGTAGCGGATGCGGCCGCCGTCCTCCCGGTGCACCTGGTGGAAGCGGATGTCCTTCTCCTCGGTGGCCGAGTAGAGCTTGACCCCGATCGAGACGAGCCCGAACGAGACGGCTCCCTTCCAGATGGCCCGCATCCCCGTGCTCCTCTCGCCGGTACAGCCCAGGATCGCAAATGATCGAAGGCCACGCGAGCGCTTCGGTGCGCAAGTACAGTCGGGACGTGCCCGGCGCGCCGCTCAAGCCGATGCTCGCGATGACCGGGCAGCTCCCGGCGGGTGCCGGCTGGGCCTACGAGTTCAAGTGGGACGGCGTCCGCGCGCTCGCCGACATCTCCGGCGGCCGGCAGCACCTGTACGCCCGCAGCGGCGTGGAGATCACCGCCGCGTACCCCGAGCTGGCCACCCTGCACGAGCAGGCGGGCGACGCGCTGCTCGACGGCGAGGTGGTGCTGCTCGGCGAGACCGGCCAGCCCTCGTTCACGGCCCTGGCGGAGCGGATGCACGTGCGCGACCGGAACAAGGCCGCCCGGCTGGCGGCGGTCGCCCCGGTGACGTACATGATCTTCGACCTGCTCCGGCTCGACGGCGAGGACCTGACCGGCCGGTCGTACGCCCGCCGGCGGGCGGCCCTGGACGGCCTGGCGCTCGGCGGCGCCCGATGGGCGGTGTCGCCGCTCTTCGGCGACGGCCCGGCCACCTACGAGGCGGCCGGCGAGCACGGCCTGGAGGGGGTGATGGCCAAGCGGGTCGACTCGGTCTACCGGCCGGGCGTGCGCTCGCCGGACTGGGTGAAGGTCAAGCTGGAGGTCACCGGCGACTTCGTGGTCGGCGGCTGGCGGCCCGGGGCGCGCCGGATCGGCGGCCTGCTGGTCGGGGTGCCGCGCCCGGACGGGCGGCTCACCTACCGGGGGCGCGTCGGCGGCGGCATCGGCGCGGCCATCGAGCGGGAGCTGCTCCGCGAGCTGGAGCCGCTGCGCGCCGGCGCGTCGCCGTTCGCCGGGGACGTGCCGCGCGAGGATGCGCGGGGCGCGATCTGGGTAACACCCCTGGTCGTGGTGGAGGTGAAGTACGGCCAGCGCACCCCGGACGGGCGACTGCGGTTCCCCCGGGTGCTCCGGCTGCGGCCGGACAAACCCGCCGAGGAGGTCGACGATGCCGGCTGAGCGGTTCAAGGTGGACGTGGAGGGGCGCGCGCTGGAGCTGTCCAACCTGGACAAGGTGCTCTATCCCGAGGCCGGATTCACCAAGGGCGAGGTGATCGACTACTACACCCGGATCGCGCCGGTGCTCCTGCCGCACCTGGCCGACCGGGCGCTCACCCGGATCCGCTTCCCCAACGGGGTCACCGGCGGCTCCTTCTTCGAGAAGAACGCCCCGGCCGCCACCCCCGGCTGGGTACGCACCGAGACGCTGCCCGCGCCCGGGTCCAGCAAGGGCCGGGACACCATCGACTACGTGGTCGCCGACGACCTGCCCACCCTCGTCTGGCTGGCCAACCTCGCCGCCCTGGAGCTGCACACGCCGCAGTGGAAGGTCGGCGAGCACCCCGACATGATGGTCGTCGACCTCGATCCCGGGCCGCCGGCGACGCTTCGCCAGTGCTGCCAGGTGGCGCTGCTGATGCGCGACCGGCTCGCCGACGACGGCATCGACAGCTATCCGAAGACCTCGGGCAAGAAGGGCATGCAGCTCTGCTGTCCGGTCGCCGGCACCCAGTCCGCTGATCTCGTCTCCGACTACGCCAAGCGGATCGCGCAGGAGTTGGAGCAGGCGCACCCGAAGCTGGTCGTGTCGAAGATGGCCAAGAACCTGCGGCCGGGCAAGGTCTTCATCGACTGGAGCCAGAACAACGCCGCCAAGACGACCGTGTCGCCGTACTCGCTGCGGGCGCAGTCCGTGCCGTCCGTCTCCACCCCGCTGACCTGGGACGAGGTCGAGGCGGGTGCGGCGGGGAAGCGGCCGGCGACGAAGCCGTACACGGCGGGGGAGGTGCTCAAGCGGGTGGAGAAGCAGGGCGACCTGCTGGCCCCGCTGCTCGACGGCGGCCCGGTTCTCCCCGGCCCGTGACAGGCTGAATCTTGGACAGTTGCCGTTCGTGCCTGACGGCAACTGTCCAAGATCTGCGCGGCTTTGGGGGTGACCTTCAGTAGGGTGGGCCGCAGCCTGCCACGGAGGTTTCGATGAACATGACCGATGCCCTCGTCCGGGAGCCGCTGACCGGGGGCCGGGCGGCGGAGGTGGACCGGCCGCTGCTCACCTACCTCGACGACGCGACCGGTGAGCGGGTCGACCTGACCGCAACGGAGCTGGGCGGCTGGGCGGCGCGGGCCGCCGGGCTGCTGCGCGAGGGCTGCGGGCTGGGCGTCGGTGACCGGGCGGCCGTGCTGCTCCCGGCGCACTGGCAGAGCGCCGCCGTGCTGCTGGGCGCCTGGTCTGCCGGGGTGGCGGTGTCCTTCCGGCCCCGGGCGACCGCCGGCCTGCCGCCGGTCGAGCCGGGCTCCGACGAGCCGTACGACGCCGTCTTCGTCAGCGCCGAGCGGCTCGACGACTGGCTGGAGGACGTGCCCGAGGCGCGGCACCGCTTCGTCCTCGGCCTCGGCGTCACCCCGCGCGGGGAGCGACCCCTGGGCTACCTGGACTGGCTCGCCGAGGTGGGCCGGCACACCGACGCGCTGCCCGCGTCCGCCCCGCTGACCAGCGCCGACGCGGCCAGCCCCGACGGCACGAGCTACCGCGAGTGGGGCAGCGTCGCGCTGGCCGTCGCCGAGCGGCTCGACCTGCGGGCAGGCGACCGGCTGCTGGTCGACGTCGCCGAGCACGAACAGCCGGTCTACTGGTTGCTGGCGCCGCTGGCCGTCGGCGCGTCGGTGGTGCTCTGCGCCAACCTGGACCCGGCCCGGTCGGACGCCCGGATCGCCGCCGAGCAGATCACCCGGGTGCTCTGATGGCCGGGATCTACACCGAGGCGAGCATGTCGCTGGACGGCTACATCGCCGGCCCGGGCGAGAGCGGCTTCGACCACCTCTTCCACTGGTACGGCAACGGCGACGTCGCCACCGCGACCGCCAAGCCGGAGATGACGTTCCGCACCTCCCAGGCGAGCGCCGGGCACCTGCGGCACACCCTGGACGACACCGGCGCCCTGGTCGTCGGCCGGCGGCTGTTCGACCTGGTGGACGCCTGGGAGGGCCGGCACCCCATGGACAAGCCCGTCGTGGTCGTCACCCACCGCGTGCCGGACGGCTGGCCCCGGCCGGGCGCGCCGTTCACCTTCGTCACCGAGGGCGTGGAGGCCGCCGTCGCGCAGGCCAGGGAGCTGGCCGGCGACCGCTGGGTCGCGGTCAACGGCGGCAGCATCGCCCGCCAGTGCCTGGCGGCCGGGCTGCTCGACGAGATCCGGGTCAACCTGGTGCCGGTGCTGCTCGGCGACGGCGTGCCGTTCTTCGACCATGTCCGCGACGCCCCCGTCGAGCTGTCCGACCCGACGGTCGTCGAGGGCGACCGCGTCACCCACCTCTACTACCGGGTCCGCCGACGGTAGCCGTCCGAAAGGACGAAACGAGCCTCTTCCGGTACGCCCCGAACAGGCGCGGCGCGCCTTCGATAAGCGCTCCCCGGCCCCCTGGCGTTACAGGGAAAACAGGCCCTTTCCGCAGGTCTTTTGCAGGCGCGATCGACGTGGTCTCAACGTGTACGCGGCCAACATCGGCGGCGGCCTGCTCGGCTGGGCGTACTTCCCGAAGGGCTACAACAACGGCCGCGACTACATCGACGGCGTGGTCATGCTCGACGAGTCGATGCCGGGCGGCACGGCCGGCAAGTACGCCCTCGGCGACACGCTGACGCACGTGGTCGGGCACTGGCTGATGCTGGAGCACACCTTCGCGCACGGCTGCTCCGCCTCCGGCGACTTCGTCGCGGACACCCCGCGCGAGGCGGCGCCGCAGTTCAACATGAACATGTTCACGCCGGCCAGGCGGACCGGATGAGCGACGCCTGGGTCGCGTTCCGAGCCGGCGGCGCCGGCTGACCCACCCGGCCTGACCGCCGGTCCGAAGCGAGTTGATCAAGAGGTTTGCGTCACCGACGAGCCTGTCGGAGGACGCAAACCTCTTGGTCATTCTGGGGGTCGGTGGTTCAGCGGCCGGTGAGGCGGAGGGCGCGATGGGCGCAGGGCCTGACGGACACCGCACGACACGTTCTTGAGATGCCGGGACCGATTCGCCAAGTTCGATTGATAGGCGCAGTCAGGGACCGTCTCGGATCCGGGAAAGTGACTCCATCGCGCACATCGAACTAGGGGTGGACGAGGCCGAGTTTCCGGGCATCCGTGGGCCGCTGAGGTTCCGGCCGGAGACCGGTCGACCGTTGCTGGAGCTGGTCGAGGTGCTGCTGCGAGGGCCGCACCCGCTCACGCCCGGGGAACGGGAGCTGATAGCCGCGTACGTCTCCGGCCGCAACGAGTGCACCTACTGCTGCTCGGCGCACTCGGCGTACGCGGCGGCGCAGCTCGACGAGGGCCTGACCCTGGTCGACCAGTACGCGCCGACCCGGACAGCGCGCCGGTCTCCGCGAAACTGCGCGCCCTGCTGCACATCGCCGGCGCCGTCCAGGTCAGCGGACGTGAGGTCACCCCCGAACTGGTCGAGGCCGCCCGCGCCGAGGGCGCCACCGACCTGGAGATCCACGACACGGCGCTGATCGCGGCGGCCTTCTGCATGGTCAACCGGTATGTCGACGGCCTCGGCACGTTCGCTCCGCGCGACCCGAATTACTACGACGAGACGGCCCGGCGGGTCATCAGCGCCGGCTACCGCAACACGGTCTGAGACTGGTTCCCAACCCGTACGTCGCTTGGGACGGCGATCGGGCATCTCGCGGTCAGTTGAATGGATCATGCACACTGCGACCGGTGGGCGTCGGCTGTGTGGACCGCCCACAAGCTTCGAAAGCTCAACTGGGGAGGGCCAATGCGGTTGCGCGCCTGCGCGGTGCTGGCTGTCGGTGTCCTGACGGTGGGTGTGGCCGGATGCGGAGGTGGTCCCGCCGCGCCTGCGGCACTTCCCGATCCGTGCGAATTGATCACCGGCGAGGTGCTGGATCGGCTCGCCCCCGGCTCGAAGCGGGAGCCGCGAGAGCAGTTGGGCGACGGCAGCGGTAGTAAGAGCTGCGACGTCGACCTCACTGCCGGCACCGGTTCCCTGCGCGGCGACCTGGAGGTGACGGTCGCGGTCGACGGCAACGAGATGTACGACGGCGGCTGGCAGGCCCGACAGTGCGCCGAGATCGGGGCCAAGCCGACGTCCGGCGGGCCCGGTGACGCCTCGTGTCTGGTGATTTCTCCCTGGGCGAACGGTGAGGCACGCATCGATGGCCGCGCCTGGGTCGACGGCGACTACGAGGTACGCGTGACCTACCAACTGGTCGAACCCCGGAACTTTCCTCCAGGCACGGAGCAGGACTTGCGCAACCTCCTGGCGGCCGCGGTCGATTCCTTGCCCGTCGGGTGACCGCCGTCGGTGGCGGCGTACCCCGTGTCGATGGCGGCGCCAGAGGGTGATCGCGTAAGGACTGGGCAGCCGATCGCCACGGTGGTACCGCCCGTCAGTCGACCGTGGGGAGCTTCGGGCCGAGGACGTCGTCGGCGTCGACGATCGTGTACGCGTACCCCTGCTCGGCCAGGAAGCGCTGCCGGTGGGCCGCGTACTCCGTGTCGATCGTGTCGCGGGAGACGACCGTGTAGAAGTGCGCCTGCCGACCGTCGGCCTTCGGTCGCAGGACCCGGCCGAGCCGCTGCGCCTCCTCCTGCCGGGAGCCGAACGTGCCCGACACCTGGATCGCCACCGCCGCTTCGGGCAGGTCGATGGAAAAATTTCCCACTTTCGAAATCACCAGGGTGCGGATCTCGCCGGAGCGGAACGCGTCGAAGAGCCGCTCCCGTTCCTTGTTCGTGGTGGAGCCCTGCACGATCGGCGCGTCGAGGTACTCCCCGAGCTGGTGGAGTTGGTCGATGTAGCCGCCGATGACGAGCACCTGGTCGTCCGGGTGCCGGTCGACAAGCGCCTTGACCACGGGCAGCTTGGTGCGGGCGGTGGCCGCCATCCGGTAGCGCTCCTCGGCCTCCGCCGTCGCGTACGACATGCGCTCCGCGTCGGTGAGCGTCACGCGTACCTCGGTGCACTCGGCCGGGGCGATCCAGCCCTGCTGCTCGATGTCCTTCCACGGCGCGTCGTACCGCTTCGGGCCGATCAGGCTGAACACGTCGCCCTCCCGGCCGTCCTCGCGTACCAGTGTCGCCGTGAGGCCCAGCCGGCGGCGGGCCTGGAGGTCCGCGGTGAAGCGGAAGATCGGCGCGGGCAGCAGGTGCACCTCGTCGTAGACGACCAGGCCCCAGTCGCGGGCCCCGAACAGGTCCAGGTGGGTGAACGTGCCCTTCTTGCGCGAGGTGAGCACCTGGTACGTGGCGATGGTGACCGGGCGGATCTCCTTGCGCTCGCCCGAGTACTCGCCGATCTCCTCCTCGGTCAGCGACGTGCGCGCGATCAGCTCCCGCTTCCACTGCCGGCCCGCCACCGTGTTCGTGACGAGGATGAGGGTGGTCGCCTTCGCCTCGGCCATCGCCGCCGCCCCGACCAGCGTCTTGCCGGCGCCGCACGGCAGCACCACGACGCCCGACCCGCCGGCCCAGAACGCCTCCACGGCCTCCCGCTGGTACGACCGCAGCGTCCACGGCTTGCGGCCGTCCTTGCCGGCCTCGGCCAGCTCGATCGGGTGCGCCTCGCCGTCGACGTAGCCGGCGAGGTCCTCGGCCGGCCAGCCGAGCTTGAGCAGCGCCTGCTTGAGCCGGCCCCGCTCGGACGGGTGCACCGCGATCGTGTCGTCGTCGAGCTTCGCGCCGAGCATCCCGGCCAGCTTCTTGCTCTTCGCCACCTCGATCAGCACCAGCCGGTCCAGCGCCCGCAGGACGAGGCCGTGCGCCGGGTCGTTGGCGAGCTGGAGGCGGCCGTACCGGTCCATCGTCTCGGCCACGTCGACCAGCAGCCCGTGCGGCACCGGATAGCGGGAGTACTTGATCAGGGAATCCACCACGCCCTCGGCGTCGTGGCCGGCGGCGCGCGCGTTCCACAGCCCGAGCGGGGTCAGCCGGTAGGTGTGCACGTGCTCCGGGGAGCGCTCCAGCTCGGCGAAGGGAGCGATGGCCATCCGGCACGCCTGCGCATCCGGGTGGTCGATCTCCAGCAGCAGGGTCTTGTCCGACTGCACGATCAGGGGTCCACCGCTCACGCCAGTGCCTCTCCTCCACGTCGGGTCGCCGGCTGTCCGGGAGGCGACTGACCCGCCCAGGCCGACCCACCAGTGTTGCACGCAGCCGGGTGACCGCAGAAAAATCTGGTCACCTGGAGCAACCGGAGCGGCACTCGCAACGTCTAGCAAAGGGAACACCTGTCAGGGAGGCAGCATGAAACACGTCCGGATCAGCAGCCGGCTGCTCGCCCTGGCAGTGGTCACGCTGGTCGGTGCCGGTGCGTGCACGTTCGATCCGCAGGCCGGTGGCGGTGGGGGCGGGGGACCCGCTGCGGCCGGGGCTGCGGAGCGGGTAACGGGGGCGAGCGGCGCGCCCGGGCCGGACCAGCGGGCGCAGCCGACCACGGCGCCGCCGAAGCCCAAGGTCAAGCCGACGCGGAGCACGCCGCAACCGACGCGCCCCACGGTGCGGCCGACGCGCCCCGCGACGAAGCCCACCGTGTCGCCGTCCGTCGCCGGGTGCCCGCAGGGCGAGCACCAGCGCGAGGTGGAGGCGTACCTCGCCCGGCTGGGCGGGTTCGGGCGGGTGACCGTCGACGGCCGGCAGTCCGCCGCCGACTGCGCCGCCATCAGGAAGTTCCAGAAGCGGTACGACATCCGCCCCGCCCACGGTCGCGCCGGGCCGACCACCCACGACGTGGCGAAGCGGCTCGCCACCACCGACACGGCGCGCTGCCGGGCCGGCTCGGGCACCACCTTCTGCATCGACCTGACCCGGCAGACCACCTGGGTCGTGCGCAACGGCAAGGTGCTCGTGCAGCCGACCGTCACCCGCACGGGCATGCCCGGCTACCGCACCCCCGCCGGCACGTTCACGATCAACTACCGCAACGTCAAGGAGTGGTCCGACCCGTACGAGGTGTGGCTGCCGTACTGGCAGCACTTCACCCAGGGCATGGGCTTCCACCAGACCACGACCTACCTGCACGAGAAGTCGATCGGGTCGCACGGCTGCGTCAACCTGCTGCCCGGCGACGCCGTCCGCTACTGGGAGCTGGGCAAGGTCGGCAGCAAGGTGGTGCTGGTGGGGCGGCGCCCCGGCACCTGAGCCGCCCGACCGCCCACGCCACCCCGAGATCGCACAACTCGTCCGATCGGGGTTTTATCCCCTGTCACTCCCGCCACGGCGGTGTCACGCTGGATGCCAGGCGTCGAACCGGACGGGGAGGCTGGAGATGACGGTCGACCGTGAAGTGGTACCGGAGCACAGTCCCGCGCACGACCGGTCGCCCGTCGAGGAGGTCTCCACCGCCACCATGGTCGCGTACGGGGTGGCGGGGGTGGTGCTCGTCGGCTGGTTCCTCTTCGGCTGGCTGGTGCTCGAACAGGGCTTCGTCGACTCGGTCGGCGAGTCGGCCGGCGCCGGGTTCACGCTGCTGCTGATCGTCTCCGTCGTCGGGACCGTACGCCGCAGCCGGCGCTGACCCGACCCGCTCAGTCCTCCAGCACCGCCGCCGTGATCCGGTGCAGGGCGAACGTGTGCAGCATCTCCGTCCGGTCGTCCTCGGCGCGCAGGTAGCCCGCGCCCATCGAGACCGGCCGGACGAGCCGGGACGCCGTCGCCCCGTGCGCGTCGACGTACCCGACCCAGACCCGCGCCCGGTCCCGGATCGCCTGCTGGAGCACCGCGAGGGCGTCGCTGTGGGAGGGCACCGGCGCCGGACCGGTGCGCCCGATCCCGCCCCGGACCACGGCCGGTGCCCGGCGCGCGGCCCGGGCCGCCGCATCGCCCCGCCGGATCTGCTCCACCACGCCGAGCAGGCGGGGCATGGCCAGCTTCGGTGTGGTCAGCGGGTCGAGCGTCCGGGTCGTCACCGGCACCCGGGCCGGCGCCCGCCGGGTCTTCGGGCGGGCGAGCACCGCCGACCCGCTCGCGTCCTCCGGCACCGGGGCGTATCCGGCGTCGCGCAGCACCATCAGCATCCGACCCACCTGGTACGGCGTCGACAGCACCGTCGGCGCCAGCCGGCGCAACGCCAGCGGCTCCAGCCGCCGGTCGGCGAGCACCTCTGTCAGCAACGCCTCGTCGTCGCTGCGCACGTACGCCCCGGCGGAGCCGACGCGCAGCCCGCCGTGTTTGCGGGCCACGTCGTCCACCAGGTACGTCAGCCCCTGCGGGACGGGGGTGCGGGACCGCCGGCGGAACAGGGTGTGCAGGTCGTCGGCCGAATAGCCGGCGTCCAGGGCCCGGCGCACGCTGGCCGGGGTGACCCGGTGCACGCTGGCCCCGCCGGCCGACTCGTGCTCCGCCACCACCTCCAACTCGGCGGCCAGCGCCGGGTCGGGCGGGCCGGGCACCACGACGGTCAGGTCCGCCTGCACGAGGAAATGGTCCACCGGGGCGGGCAGCAGTGCGTCCAGCGCGCGTACGGTGCTGGTCGGGTCGCCGCTCTCGGTGTCCGCCCGCAGCCCGAGCGGGTCGTCGCCGCCCCGCTCGTCGGCGGCGGTCACGTCGGCGAGCAGCAGCCGCCCGTACGAGGTGAGCGCCCCCAGCCCCGTCACGCCCAGCGTGGCCGCCTCGACCAGCACCTCCCGGTGCGCGGCCTCCCGCCCCCGGCTGCGCCGCGGCGCCCGCCAGTCGAGCAGGGCCAGCACCTCCTCCGGGGTGGGCCCGGTGGCCGGCTCCAGGTCGGCGAGGACCTCCAGCACGGCCCGGCGGGCGGCCGGCGCGCCGGCCCGTTCCGCCTCGGCGGAGAGCACCGTGATCGGCCGGTCCCGGTCGTCGCGCTGCCCGACCAGCCCGGCCTGCCGGGTCATGGTCAGCCAGGCCCGGGCGAGCTGCTCCCAGCGCTGCGCGAGCGTCCCCGCCCGCCACACCTCGTACCCGGCGGTGGGCAGGACCTGCTGGTCGGCGCCGTGCCGGGTGGTGGTGGCCCCGGGCAGGTCGACCTCGCCGACCAGCCCGCCCGCGTACGCCGCCTCCAGCAGCAGGGCCGCCGTCGACTCGTCCACCCCGACGGCCTTGGCGAGCCGGCGCAGGTCGCGGACGCCCAGGCCGCCCGAGCGCAGCACCGGTGCCGGTTCGGCGGCGAGCTGCTCCAGCAGCGCCTCGGTGTGGCGTACCACCTCCATGGTCTGCCCGGCCCCGGCGGAGTCGGCGGCCTTCGGCTCGCGCGGCGCGGTGGCCACGGGCGGTGGGTTGCTGCGTAGCGGGCCGAGCGGGCCGCTGTCGCGGCGCAGCAGCAGGCCCACCTCGCGGGGCAGTTCGACGGTGCCTGTGGCGCCGGCCCGGCCGCCGGAGACCGGCACCAGCAGGTGGTGGTCGACGAGCCAGCGCACCGGCGAGCCGGTCGGCACGCCGCCGTTCGTCGGGTCCGGGGGCAGGTCGGCCTCCGCGCCGAGCGGGGGTGCCTGCAACGCGCCCGCCGGCACGCTGCCGACCGGCGGTCCGGCGGCCAGCCGGTCCAGGATCGCCCGGGCCGAGGGCGGCGCGGCCAGCAGCGTCCGCCGCAGCTTCGCCGGGTCCGCGCAGAGCGCCGCCGCCCGCGGGCCGAGCTCCGCCGCCGGTCGACCCAGGCCCGCCGGGTACGGGGAGACCTCGTCGACGCTCGCCACCACGCGCAGGGCGCTCTCGGGGCCGTACAGCACGAAGAGCGCGCGCAGCCGGTTCACGGCGGCGCGGACGGTGGTGGGGGCGGGCGGCTGCGGCCCGGCGGTCGCCATGGCGAGCACCGCGTCGGTGGAGGTGGTCTGCTCGGCCGCGCCCCGGGTCAGCCGGGCGGCGTCGAGCATCAGCAGGGTGAACTGGTCCAGCGCGTCGAGGGCGCGGGCCACCGAGACCCGCGACTGGGCCCGGGTGGCGAGCGCGGAGACGTCGGCCGGCACGGGTACGACGAGGTCCGGCCGCAACTGGAGGAGGGCGGCGAGCGACTCGTCGGGAAGTGACCGCAGGTGGTCGGCGAGTGAGGTGGTCATCGTCGTTCCACGCTAGCCCGGCAGAGGGTCCTCCCGCCCCTCGGACGTCCGGCTGACCCGGGGTTGGGCGGGTACGTTCTCCCGCATGGCAGCGCTGACGGTCGGCTTCGACCTCGACATGACCCTCGTGGACTCGCGTCCCGGCATCGCCGACACGTTCCGGGCGTTGACGGCCCGCACGGGGGTGCACGTGGACGCGGCGGCCGTCGTGTCGCGGCTCGGCCCGCCGCTGCGTACGGAGATCGCCCGCTGGTTCCCGCCGGAGCAGGTCGACGAGGCCGTCCGGACGTACCGCGAGCTGTACCCGGCGTACGCGATCACACCCACCGTCCCGCTGCCCGGAGCGGTCGCCGCGATCGACGCGGTACGCGAACGCGGCGGGCGGGTGCTGGTGGTCACCGCCAAGCAGGGCCGCCTGGCCCGGCTGCACCTCGACCACCTGGGCCTGGTGGTCGACGAGGTGGCCGGCGACCTGTTCGCGGAGGGGAAGGCGACCGCCCTGCGGCAGCATGGCGCGACCCACTACGTCGGCGACCACGTGGCCGACATGGTGGCCGCGGGGGCGGCGGGCGTACCCGGCATCGGGGTCGCCACGGGCCCGTGCACCGCCGACGAGCTGCGCGCGGCCGGGGCGGAGGTGGTGCTGGATGATCTCACCGGATTCCCGGCGGCGCTGGACGGCATGATCCGGCTAGCCTTGGAGCGGTAGACGTCTCAAGCTCAAGCGAAGCAGGGGTTCTCAGGTGCCGACGGGTCGAGTGAAGTGGTTTGACGCGGCCAAGGGATACGGGTTTGTCACCAGTGACGAGGGTGGCGACGTGTTCCTGCCCAAGGGCGCGCTACCGACGGGTGTCACCGACCTCAAGGGCGGTCAGCGGATCGACTTCAGCGTGGTGGACAGCCGCCGGGGCGCGCAGGCGATGGGGGTAAAGCTGCTGGACGCCCCGCCGTCGATGGCGGAGTTGCGTCGCCGGCCGGCGGAGGAGCTGCACGGCCTCGTCGAGGACATGATCAAGGTGCTGGAGGCGAAGGTCCAGCCGGACCTGCGCCGGGGTCGCTTCCCGGACCGCAAGACGGCGCAGAAGATCGCTCAGCTGGTCCACGCGGTCGCCAACGAGCTGGAGGTCTGAGGCACCAGCCCGGCGTCGGCGGCCCGGCCGAGCAACGCCTCGACGGCGGCGAACCCCGCGTCCCCCAGGTCGGCGGTGAACTCGTTGACGTAGAGCCCGATGTGCCGGTCCACCACGTCGGGCTCCATCTCCTGGGCGTGGGCCAGCACGTACTCCCGGCTGGCGGCCGGATCGGCCCAGGCCTGGCGTACCGACTCGCGGATCCACCCGGCGGCGGCCTCCGGGTCGACCGCGCCGCGCCGGGCCAGGATGGCCCCGAGGGGGATGGGCAGGCCGGTGTCGGCCTCCCACCACTCGCCGAGGTCGACCAGGGCGGTCAGGCCGTGCCGTGGGTAGGTGAACCGGGCCTCGTGGATGACCAGGCCGGCGTCGTACCGGCCGGCCGCGACGCCCGGCATGATCTCGTGGAACGGCACGACCTCGATCCGCGCCGGGGGCCGGTCGGCCGCCCAGAGTCGGAAGAGCAGGTACGCCGTCGTCCGGTCGCCCGGCACCGCCACCGTGGCGCCGCTCAGGTCGGCGCGCCCGGAACCACCGAGCCGGTCGGGCTGGCTGAGCCGCTCGGGCTGGCTGAGCCGGTCGGGCTGGCTGAGGTCGTCGGGCCGGTCGGGGTAATCGCCGCGGGTCAGCACGAGCGGGCCGCAGCCACGGCCCAGTGCGCCCCCGCAGGGCAGCAGGTGGTAGTCGTCCAGCAGCCACGGCAGCGCCGCGTAGCTCACCTTGACCAGGTCGAACGCACCCCGCTCGGCGGCCGTGTTGGTGACGTCCACGTCGGCGTACGTGACGTCGACCGGCGGTGCGCCGGGCACGAGACCGTGCACCAGGGCATGGAAGACGAACGTGTCGTTGGGGCAGGGCGAGACAGCCAGCGAGAGCGCCACACCCTCACCGTATCCCCGTCGTCGTGGGCCCGGCCTCGCCCGGTCCTCACGACTGTGACCTGTTCCGCGAGGTGGTGCTGACTTGCGTGGTGGTGCTGCCGCCTGGGTCGCGCCTTCCTGCCTGGCCGCGCCGCCCCCTTGAGCCGCCTCCAGCCCCTCCAGCCCCTCCACGTGGTGCCCTCGGCAGCTCGCCGAGGACCGGCGGGGAGCTCTGTTCGGCACTGTCGAGCTGCCCTCACAGACGGGGCAAGCCGATCGAGGGCCACACCGGCCTGCTCGCCCCCCGGTGGCTTGCGGGGTTGTTCCACGTCGCCGGCTTCTCCGGCTCCGGGCGACCCTGGTTCTCCGGCCCGACCCCGCTTCTTCGCTCAGGACCCGCTTCTCCGGCTCGGGTCTCAGGTAGACCGACGTCACGCGCGTCTCGCCGGTCTGCCCATCCTGGTCTCACAGACGGGGCAGCTCGACAGCGTGCCGAGAAGCACAGCGGCGGTGAGCCGTCGGTACGGGGTGCCGAGAACGACTCACCGCCGCCACCTGGCCTGCATCCGTTGTCCCTGGCCCGCACCAGTTGTCCACAGTTTTATCCACAGGATGGCCGGACGTGTTGAACTTCACTCGTGCCGTCGCCACGATCGACACATGACGGAGCGGGACGGATCGATCGACGTGGGGAGGACGCTGCGCGCTCTCCGACGCGGGGCAGACCTGAGTCAGCGGGAGTTGGCGCGCCGGTCGGGCCTACCCAAGAGCACGGTGGCGCGGATCGAGGCCGACCCGGGAGCCGACCCGAAGTTGCGGACGGTGGAGCGACTGGTCCGGGCCGCTGGCGGAGAGCTGGCGATCCGCGTCCGGACCGCTGACCAGGGCACCACCGATGGCGAGCCGGGGACCGGCGTTGCGCTGCCGCCCGTACCGCACGAGGAACGACGCGACGAGGGAGGCCGTCGCTATCCCGCGCACCTGGACATCCGGGAGGTCCGGACGTTGAAGGACTGGCCGGCCGCGTGGTGGGGGCACTGGTACGTCTCACCGGCGCAGTGGCCGGTGCGGGTGCCGGAGAGGACGTACCACCTCCATCGCGGGCGGCGCGACGAGCGGCGGGTGCGGGAGCGGGCCCGTGCCGCCGTGAGTTTTCGTCGGCTGACGGAGGGGGTGCCGGACGGGTGCTGGCGGCTTGTGGCCGAATTGCCGGGCGGTGAGCTGGTCGGCGAACTCCGGGCGCACGAACGCAGCGAGGACCTGTTGCTCGGTGAGGACCTGGGCGACCAGCGGGAGCTGGTGCTGGACGGTGTCCTCGTAGCCCCTCAGCTGCGCTTCCTGGGTATCGGCCGCCGATTGCTCGGGCTCCTCGACGATGAGTTGGACCGGGCCGGCATCCGGACCGTGCGCGCCATCGACGGGATCGCCGGCGTCGGCGGCGCCGATTTCCTGGTGGCCTGCGGATACCAGGTGGAGGCGAGCCGGCCGACGGCTCTGCGGTTCGACCGGCGACCGACGCACAGAAGATGATCGCCGGGCCGGCGGGCAGGAGCAGGGACGGGCGGTGGCAGGCGGGCGGGTTCAGGTCAGGGCCGCGGCGGCGGTGGTGAGGGCGGCGAGCGCCTCGCGCATGCGCCAGGCGTCGCGGTCGCGGGGGCCGATCGGGTTGGAGACGGTACGCAGCTCGGCGAAGGGGACGCCGGCCTGCGCGGCGGCGACGGCCACGCCGTACCCCTCCATGGCCTCGGCGACCGCGTCGGGGTGACGCCGGCGCAGGGCGTCGGTGCTGGCGGCGCTGCCGGTCACCGTGCTGACGGTCAGCACCGCGCCCACCGTCGCCGTCGGTAGCGCGGCCCGCAGGGCGGCCAGCAGGCCGGGGTCGGCGGCGAGCGCGATGCCGCCACCGAGCCACTCCGGGGGCATGCCCAGATCGTCCACCGGGAGGAAGCCCGTCGGCGACTCGGCGCCCAGGTCTGCGGCGACGGACACGGCGCCCAGCACCGTCGCGCCGACGTCCGCCCGGCCGGCGAAGCCGCCCGCCACGCCCGCGCTGACCACACCGCGGTACGGGCGCCCGGCCGCCTCGGCGAGCACCAGCAGCCGGGCGGTGGTGGCGGCGGCGACGGCGGGGCCGACGCCCACGGGCAGCACCGTCGTCGACGCGTCCGTCAGGCCCGCGCGGACCGCCTCGGCCTCGGCGGGCACCGCCGTGACCACCAGCAGGCCCGTCACGGCAGGGGCCCCTGCGGCTCCCGCCGGGTCTCGTCGTCCGCCCCGCCCGGCCCGCCGACGGCCGACGACGGCCGGTAGATGTGGTACCCGGGCGGGGCCAGTGCCGGGTCGTCCAGCGGCGAGCCCTGCGCCGGGGCGGGCGAGACGGGCGCCACCCCGGTCTCGGCCGTGGCCTCCGCCTCGGTGTGTGCGCCGGCGCCGCCGCCCGTGCCGTTCCCGCCCGTGCCGTTCCCGCCCGTGTCGTCCTTTCCGCTCGTGCGGTCGTCGTCCCCGCCGGTCTCGTCGGCCAGTTCGTCGTCGGCGAGCGGGCGACCGGCCAGCCGCTCGGCGCGCAGGCGGCTCGCCACCACCACGCCTCGGACGGCGGCCAGCGTGCCGGCCCCGGCGGCGACCGCGATCCCGATCCGGCCGTCGAAGGGTACGAGCCCCAGCCCGCCCCCGGCGACGAACGCGAGCATCAGCACGGTCTCGGAGTGGGCGAACGAGCTGGCCCGCAGCCGCTCCGGGATGCGCTCCTGGATCGAGGCGTCCACCGTGAGCTTGGCGATGCCGCTCATCAGCGCGGCCACCAGGCAGAGCAGGGCGACCATCGGCAGCGAGAACTTCAACGCGGCGAGGATCGCCACCCCACCCACGATGATCATGCCGCTGGACTGGATCGCGACGGGTCGGTGGATGCGCAGCCGGGTGCCGATCGCGGTGGCGAGGAAGGTGCCCACGGCCAGCGCGGCGCCGACGAGGCCCAGCGCACCCTCGTCGCCCAGGTCCCGGCCGAAGACGACGGTGGTCAGGTCGCCGGCCTTGATCGCGAAGGCCAGGAAGAGCAGCAGGAACCCGTACAGCCCGCGCAGCGACGCGGCACCGATCAGGGTGGCGATCACGAGCCGGCCGGCCGGCCGTCCCCGGCCCAGCGGGCGGTCGCCGGTGCGCCGCCAGAGCGCACGCAGCGGCCGGGGCACCCGCTCCGGTGGCTCGGAGTCGGCCTTCGGCGGCAGGCGCAGGGAGATCACCATGCCGACCAGGAAGATGATCGAGGCGACCCGGAGCGGCCACTGCGGCCCGAACCAGAAGGCGGCCAGCCCGATCGGAGCGACCAGGGCGCCGGCCACCGTGCCGTAGACGCTGGCCCGGGCGCCCACCTGGGAGAGCCCCAGCCCCTCCGGCAGCAGCCGTGGGACGGCCGCCGAGCGGGCCACCCCGTACGCGCGGGAGAGCGCCAGCACGCCGAATGCCGCCGGGTAGAGGCCGAAGCCGTGGATGTAGTCGGAGATCAGCCAGGCCAGGAAGGCGCGGCCGAGCATGGTGGCGGCCAGCGCGTAGCGGCGGCCGTGGCGGAAGTGGTCGAGCAGCGGGCCCACCACCGGGGCGAGCATGGCGAACGGCACCATGGTCACCAGCAGGTAGAGGGCGACCTTGCTGCGCGCCTCGCCGAGCGGGACGTTGAAGAAGATCGTCCCGGCGAGGCCGATGGCGATCAGCGTGTCCCCGGCGCAGGAGACCGCGTGCAGGTCGAAGAGGCGGACCATGCCGACCTCGCCCCCGGCGCCCCGGGTGCGGGCCCGGCCCGCCCGCCGGGTCATCCAGCGGCCACTGCTGACCGAGCCACGGAACAGCAGGCGGACGGCCTTGATGCCGGTGCCGACGGTCCGCCCGAGTACGGACCGCCCGGAGCGGGAGAACAGCGGCATGCCCCCCATCCTCACCCATCCGGTCCGTCCGTGCCGCACCACTGTCCCAGAACGTCGTCGGCGGGTGCCTGTCGGTCGGCCGTACGCATGGGGAACAATGGTTGGGTGACCAGGCCCGCCTCCGCCCGTGCCGCTCGTCTCGACCAGGTCTGCGCCGCCGCCGTCGAGGTGGCACGTGACGCCATCACCGAGGTCGACCCCTCGGACATCGGCGACCACCTGCAGGCCGTCGCGGAGGGCGACCGACTCGTCACCCACTACTTCGAGTGCCGGCTCGCCGGCTACCGGGGCTGGCGGTGGGCGGTCACCGTCACCCGCGTGCCGCGCAGCCGGCACGTCACCGTCTGCGAGACGGTGCTGATCCCCGGCACGGACGCGATGCTCGCGCCCGGCTGGCTGCCGTGGCAGGAGCGGCTCAAGCCGGGCGACCTCGGCCCCGGCGACCTGCTGCCCACCCCGGCGGACGACGACCGGCTCCAGCCCGGCTACCTGCTCTCCGACGACCCGGCGGTCGAGGAGACCGCGTGGGAGCTGGGTCTCGGCCGGGCCCGGGTGCTCTCCCGGGAGGGGCGCAGCGAGGCCGCCCAGCGCTGGTACGACGGCGACCACGGCCCGTCCGCCGCGATCTCGGCCGCCGCCCCCGCCGCCGCCCGCTGCGGCACCTGCGGCTTCTACCTGCCGCTCGCCGGCGCCCTGCGGCAGTCCTTCGGGGCCTGCGGCAACTTCTACGCCCCCGACGACGGTCGGGTGGTCAGCGCCGACCACGGCTGCGGGGCGCACTCGGAGACCCTGATCGAGGCCGCCGAGACCCCGGTCGACGAGATGCCGACGGTCTACGACGACAGCGCGGTCGAGCCCGTGGCGGTCAGCCGGGCGCCGGGCTCCGTCGAGGCCGCGGAGCCGGCGGAGCCGTACGGCCACCCCTGACGCCATTGGCGCGGCGCCGGTCCGGCGGGCCGGTGTCGTCGCAGGTCAGCGGCCGGCGCGGCGGCGACGTCGGTTGGCGTCGTGCCGCATCATCACGGCGAGACCGGGGAAACCCCACAGGAAACCGGCCAGGCAGGTCCACAGCCAGTCCTGGTGATCGTGCGCGGTCAACCAGTCGCGGAAGAAGACCAGCAGCACCAGCCCGGCGAGCGCCCAGGCCGCCATCCCGGCGAGGGCGAACGGCACCATCGGCGGGTCGAGCGGCTCGGGCCGCGGGGGCTGCTCCTTCGGCACGCGGCAAGCGTACGCGATCAACTTTTCCTGCTGGCCGGTGATCTGCGACGATGCGCGCGACAACGGAAGATCCACCTGCGAGGACCTGATGGCAGTAGCGCCGCCCGAGAACGGCACACCACCCGACCCAGCGCACCCCCGGAACGGTTTCGACCGGTACTTCGAGATCTCCGCCCGTGGCTCGACGATGAGCCGCGAGGTACGCGGTGGCCTGGCGACCTTCTTCACGATGGCGTACATCGTGGTGCTCAACCCGCTCATCATCGGTGGTGCCGTCGACGGCGACGGCAAGAAGCTCTCCATCGCCGCGCTCGCTGCGGCAACCGCCCTGGTCGCCGGCCTGATGACCATCCTGATGGGCGTGGTCGGCCGGTTCCCGCTGGCGCTCGCCGCCGGCCTCGGCGTCAACGCGCTTGTCGCGTACGAGATCGCCCCGGAGATGACCTGGGCGGACGCGATGGGCCTCGTGGTGATCGAGGGTGTGATCATCGCGGTGCTGGTGCTGACCGGCCTGCGTACGGCGGTGTTCCGCTCGGTGCCGACGCAGATGAAGACGGCGATCGGCGTCGGCATCGGCCTCTTCCTGACCATCATCGGCCTGGTCGACGCCGGCTTCGTGCGCCGGGTGCCGGACGTGCAGAACACCACCGTCCCGGTCAGCCTGGGCATCGGCGGCAGCCTGGCCAGTTGGCCGCTGCTCGTCTTCGTGGTGGGTCTGCTGCTGACGATCGTGCTGATGGTGCGGCGGGTCAAGGGCGCGATCCTCATCGGCATCCTCGGCTCCACCGTGGTGGCGATCATCGTCGAGGCGGTGGCGAACATCGGGCCGTCCTTCGTCGACGGCAAGCCCAACCCGAAGGGCTGGGCGCTGAACGTCCCCGAGTTGCCGAAGACGTGGGTGGACGTGCCGGACCTGTCGCTGCTCGGCAACTTCAACCTGTTCGACTCGTGGGGCCGGGCCGGCTGGGTCGTCGTCCTGATGTTCGTGTTCACCCTGCTGATCACGGACTTCTTCGACACCATGGGCACGATGGTCGCGGTCGGCCAGGAGGGGAGCATGCTCGACGAGCGGGGCACCCCGCCGCGGGCCAAGGAGATCCTGCTGGTCGACTCGATCGCGGCGGCTGCCGGCGGTGCGGCGAGCACGTCGAGCAACACGTCGTACATCGAGAGTGCCGCCGGTGTGGCGGAGGGCGCCCGTACGGGCGTGGCCAACCTGGTCACCGGCGGGTTGTTCCTGCTGGCGATGTTCCTGGCGCCGCTGGTCGTGGTGGTGCCGTTCGAGGCGGCGTCGACGGCGCTGGTGGTGGTCGGCTTCCTGATGATGACCGCGGTGCGGACGATCGACTGGTCCGACTACGAGATCGCGATCCCGGCGTTCCTGACGATCGTGCTGATGCCCTTCACGTACTCGATCTCCAACGGCATCGGCGCCGGCCTGATCACGTACGTGGTGGTGAAGCTCGCCAGGGGCAAGGCCCGGGAGATCCACCCGCTGCTGTACGGGGTGGCGGCCCTCTTCGTGCTCTACTTCCTGCGTGGACCGATCGAGTCCGTGGTGCTGTGAACACGGCCTGCTCCGGGCCGGTGGCCGAACCGGGTACCCGGCCCGGAGCAGGACAAACTTCTCGTGAGCGTGGTCATATCAGTGGTCATTCGCCAAGCTAATTAGTTAGGCTAACTATCGTGACGGAGCGGACGGTGACGGCGAAACGCGTGCCACCGGCGCAGCTGGCACCGCAGCTGCGTGATGCGATCACCCGGCTGAACCGACGGGTCCGCCAGGCCCGGCCGGTCGGCGACCTCACGGTCACCCAGCTCTCCGCGCTCACCAGCCTCCGGCTGGCGGGTGCGCTGACGCCTCGGGAACTGGCCGACGTGGAACGGGTGCAGCCGCCCACGATGACCAGGATCGTCGCGAAGTTGGAGGAGCGCGGCCTCGTGCAGCGCACCCCCCATCCGACCGACGGCCGGCAGGTCATCCTGGCGGCGACCGAGGGGGGACGGGCCGTGCTCGACCAGTTCGAGCGGGTCCGTGACGAGTGGCTGGCCCGCCGGCTGGCCGACCTGACCGAAGCCGAGCGGGACACCCTGCGGCAGGCTGCCGAGATCCTTCAGCAGCTCGCCCGCGCCTGACCCGCGCCTCGTGCCACCGCGCCGTCCGCCGTCGATGACGCGTACGACCGCGAGGAGGCGCACCAAGAGTGCAGGCGAAGCTGAGCACGATGTTCCAGTCCCTACAGGTCCGCAACTACCGGCTCTTCGCATCCGGGCAACTGATCAAGCTGATCGGCGTCTGGATGATGTTCATCGCCCAGGACTGGCTGGTCCTCGAGCTCTCCGACAACTCCGCCACCGCGCTCGGCGTGGTGACCGCGCTCCAGTTCACCCCGGTGCTGCTGCTCACCCTGCTCTCCGGGCGGCTCGCCGACCGCTACGACAAGCGGATGCTGCTCTTCGTCGCGAACGCGTTCTGGACCGTACTGGCCCTCGCCATGGCCCTGCTGGTGATCACCGGCCTCGTGCAGCTCTGGCACGTCTTCGCGTTCGCGGCCCTGCTCGGCATCGCCAACGCCGTGGAGACTCCCGTCCGGCAGGCGTTCGTCTCGGAGCTGGTCGGTACGTCGCTGCTGCCGAACGCGCTCTCGCTCAACGCGGCCGTGTTCAACTCCGCCCGGATCGTCGGGCCGGCCGTCGCCGGCCTGGCCATCGCCGCCTTCGACGTCGGGCCGGTCTTCCTGTTCACCGCGCTCAGCTCGATCGCCCCGCTGGTCACCGTGATCCGGATGCGCCCCGCCGAGCTGCACCGGGAGGCGCTGCCGCCGCGCGACGAGCGGGCGTCGGCCAAGGTCGTCGACGGCCTGCGCTACGTCTGGCGGCGGCCCGACCTGCTGCTGCCCATGGCGGTGATGTCGGTGATCGGCATGTCGCTGTTCAACTTCCAGCTCACCCTCGCCGCGCTGGCCAAGACCGTGTTCCAGACCGGCGCCGCCTCGTTCGGGCTGTTCAGCACCGCCCTGGCCGTCGGCGCGCTGGTCGGGGCGCTCGCCGGCACCGGGCGGCGCAGCCGCCCGTCGGTCTGGCTGGTGCTCGGCGCGGGGGTCGGCTGTGCCAGCTTCGGCACGCTGGTAGGGCTCGCCCCGGCGTACTGGATGGTGGTGACGCTGCTGCTGCCGACCGGTTTCTTCATGGTGTACTTCGCCCAGGCAGCCAACCAGCGGGTCCAGCTCGGCACGGACGCCGCCTTCCGCGGCCGGGTGATGGCCCTGTGGGTGCTGGTCTTCCTCGGCACCAACCCGGTCGGTGCGCCGCTCATCGGCTGGGTCGCCGAGACCTACGGCGCCGGTGCCAGCATCTGGATCGGTGGGCTGATCTCGTTGGCCACCATCCTGATCGCGCTCACCTGGCAGCTGCGCCGTTCCGGCGCCCGGCTGCGCTTCCGCATCCTGCCGATGCCGCGCTTCTACGTCACCTCCGCCGACTGCTGAGCCCGTCCCCGGGCGGGCCGACCGCTTCCTGGGCCGGATGACACGAAAGCGGTAGCGGTAAGGGGGAAAGAGGCTTAGCGTCGATACGTGGAGCTCGGGCGCGCGCTGCTGCTGATCCTGGCCATCGTCGCCATGGCCAGCCTGCCGGCGCTGATCGCCCTGGTCTTCTGCGCGGACGAGATCATCGACCGGGTCGCCTGCGGGTACGCCGAGTGGCGTGAGCGCCGGCGGGAGCGGCGCACCATTGCCCGGCTGGACCGGGCGGTCGAGGCCGACGCGCTGACCCGCGACATCGACCTCACCGCCTTCGACCGGCCCGACCGGCGCCCGCTGGAGGAACTCGCCGCCGACCTGCGCCGCCTGCGCAGCCAGGGGGTGGGTTCCGACGGCCGCCAGCCCGTCTGGCACGGCATGGTCCTCCAGGCGTACGACGACCGGCTCCGGCTGGCCTGCCGGGCCCTCGGGCTGGCCGAGCACCTGACCGAGCTGGAGGGCGTCGACCTGGAGCTGGAACGCGTCCGGGTGGAGGGCCTGCTGCACGCCGCCGGGCTGACCCTGCCCGCCGCCCGGGCCGGTCACTGGCAGCGTCACCGCTGAGGGCGGGGCCCGCGTGAGGCTCTTCGTCGCGCTCTACCCACCGCCCGAGGCGGTCGCGCACCTCGGCGCGCAGGTCGCCCGCCTGCGGATCGGCGCGGCGGCCGCCGCCGGGACCAACGTCCGGCTCGCCGACCCGGCCAACGCGCACGTCACCCTCGCCTTCCTCGGCGACGTCGAGGCGGACCGGCTGGTCGCCGTGGAGAGCGCGCTCGGGCTCGCCGCCGAGTGGTCCCGCGACGGCCGCCAGGCCGCGCCCCGGCTCCGGCTGGCCGGCGGCGGACGGTTCGGGCGGGGCCGGTTCACCGTGCTCTGGGTCGACCTGCGGGGCGAGGTGGAGCCGGTGCTGGTGCTGGCCCGGCTGATCCGCTCCCGGTTGCGGCACGCCCGCCTGCCGCACGACGAGAAGCCGTTCCGCCCGCACCTGACCGTCGCGCGCCCCGGCGACCGGGTGCCCCCGGCCGACGTGGCCGCCGACGTCGCCACCCTCGACGACTACGAGGGCCCGGAGTGGCCGGCCGGCGGGATGGTCCTCGTGCGCAGCCACCCCGGCCCCCGCCCCAGCTACGACCGCCTGGCCGCCTGGCCCCTCTGACGCCCCCCGGTCACCAGGCCCAGGCCTCGGGGCCGGGGCCGCCGTTGCCGACGGGCGGGAAGAGCTCGTCCAGGCGGGTGAGGGCGTCCTCGTCGAGGTCGACGGTCAGGGCGCCCAGGGAACGGTCGAGCTGGTCGGTGGTGCGCGGCCCGATGATCGGGGCGGTCACCCCGGGCCGGGACAGCAGCCAGCCCAGGGCCACGTCCGCCGGGTCGTGACCGAGGTCGCCGCAGAGTTTCTCGTACGCCTCGATGGTCGGCCGGTGCTCGGCGAGCGCGTCGGCGGAGCGGCCGCTGGCGCCCCGCGCGGCCCCGCCCTCGGCCATCTTCCGCAGCACTCCGGCGAGCAGCCCGCCGTGCAGCGGCGACCACGGGATGACGCCCAGCCCGTGGTGCTGCGCGGCGGGCACCACCTCCAGCTCGACGTACCGGGTCATGAGGTTGTAGATGCACTGCTCCGAGACCAGGCCGAGGAAGTGGCGCTTCCCCGCCGCCTCCTGTGCCACGGAGATGTGCCAGCCGGCGAAGTTGGACGATCCGACGTAGAGGACCTTGCCCTGGGCGACCAGGGTCTCCATGGCCTGCCAGATCTCCTCCCACGGCGTGCTCCGCGAGACGTGGTGCATCTGGTAGAGGTCGATGGTGTCGGTCTGGAGGCGGCGCAGCGAGTCCTCGCAGGCCCGGACGATGTGCCGGGCGGAGAGGCCCTGCTGGTTGGGCCACTCGCCCATCTTGCCGTAGACCTTGGTGGCCAGCACGACCTTCTCCCGCCGGCCGCCACCCTGGGCGAACCAGCGCCCGATGATCTGCTCGGTGATCCCCTCGCCGGTCTGCCAGCCGTAGACGTCGGCGGTGTCGAAGAAGTTGATGCCGTGGTCGAGGGCCCGGTCCATGATCGCGAAGCTGTCCGGCTCGGTGGTCTGCGGCCCGAAGTTCATCGTGCCGAGGCAGAGGCGGCTGACCGACAGGCCCGTACGGCCGAGGTTCGTGTACTCCATGGGGCCACCCTGCCACGGCGGCAGTCGGAGCGCCTCGCGTCGACTCCGGCGACCGGGTGGTCGCCGGAGTCAGGCGGTCACGAGGACTCGCGGGCCGCCGGGCCGCTGCCGAAGAGCACGTCGTCCCAGCTCGGCAGGCGCTTGCGCGGCTTGCCGCCGGCGTCGGTCGACTCGCCCGCCGCTGCCGCCGGGGCGCCCGTGCGACGGGGCCGGAGCACCGCCAGCGACGGCACGGCCGGCACTTCCTTGGGCGCGTCCGAGTCGTCGTCGAAGGCGGAACCCTGCCCGCCGCCGAGCAGCGCCGCCGCCCCGCCGCCGACCGGCCGCTGGCGTGGCGCGTCCTGCCCGGCCAGCGCGGCCGGGGTACGCGGCTCGAGCCCACGACCCGAGGTCGAGCCGAGCGGACGGTCGAGCGAGGCGAGCAGGGCGTCCCGCCCGGCCCGGATCGGGTCGCGGCCGGGACGGCTGTGCTCCGCCGCCGCCGGCAGGCCGTGCCCGCCCCGGCTCGGCTCGCCGCGCGACGGGCCGGGCAGCGCGTGACCACCCCGCTCCGGTGCCGGCTCCTGGCCGAGGATCGGGGTGGGCCGCTCGGCGCAGAGGTATTGCGCCATGTCGTCGTGCGGGGTGACCGACTGCCGGGTCTTGTCGAGATCCCAGATGGCCTGCGCGGTCGCCTTGCCCGAGGGCCAGGTCGCCACGATCCGCCAGGTGCCGTCGTCGCGGCGCCACGCGTCCCACGAGATCTTCTCGGTGTCGATCCCGTGCTGGGCCAGCCGGCCGTTGACCACCTCGGCGAGCGGGGTGGGCTTCTCCGCGCCCTTCAGCCGGGTGCGGCGGGCGTGCTGGGCGAGCATGGCCCGCTCCTGGAGCACCGGACCGGCGTAGCGCAGCACGCGGTCGACCGGCACGCCGGCGATCCGGGCGACGTCCTCGGCGGACTCGCCGGAGCGGATCTTGGCCTGGATGTCCCGTGGGGAGAGTGAGGGCACCGGGTCGGCGGACGCCGACGGGGCCACCGCGAGCGGCGGGGCGCCGGGCTCGGCGTGCAACGCGCCGGCGATCCGCTCGTCGATGGGCAGGGCGAGCAGTCGCCCGACCTCGTCGGCGAGCACCAGGGCCTGGCCGTCCTCGGAGAGGGCGACGAAGCGTACTGGGCGCATGGCGTAGCCTCCGTCCCGCTTCGCTGGCCGTCACGCCACGAGCCGGCCACCCGGGCGTCCTCGCACCACCGTACGCGCATCTGTCCGCAGGTGGGGGATGCGACACCCGCATGTCGCGACTGAGCTGCGACGATGATCACGGTCGGTGGCCGCCGACGCGTCCGGCGGCCACCGACCGTGACGGCGATCAGAGTCGCTCGACCACGTAGTCGATCGACGCGGTCAGCGCCTCGACGTCGGCCGGCTCGACGGCCGGGAAGAGCGCGACGCGGAGCTGGTTGCGGCCCAGCTTGCGGTAGGGCTCCGTGTCCACGATGCCGTTCGCGCGCAGCGCCTTGGCGATCGCGGTGGCGTCGACGGACTCGGCGAAGTCGATGGTGGCGACCACGTTGGAGCGCAGCGCCGGGTCGGTGACGAACGGCGTCGCCACCTCGGAGCGCTCCGCCCAGCCGTACACGATCGCGGCGCTCTCGGCCGTGCGCTTGGCCGCCCAGGCCAGCCCGCCCTGGGAGTTCATCCAGTCGGTCTGCTCGGCGGCCAGGAAGATGGTGGCCAGCGCCGGGGTGTTGTAGGTCTGCTCCAGCCGCGAGTTGTCGATCGCGGTGACCAGGTCGAGGAAGGCCGGAATGTAGCGGCCGGACGCCTTGATCTCGCCGGCCCGCTCCAGAGCGGCCGGCGACATCAGGGCCAGCCACAGGCCGCCGTCGGAGCCGAAGCACTTCTGCGGGGCGAAGTAGTAGACGTCGGTCTCGCCGACGTTGACGTCCAGGCCGCCGGCGCCCGAGGTGGCGTCGACCAGCAGCAGCGAGCCGGGGTCGGCGCCGGCCACCCGGCTGATCGGCACCGCGACACCCGTCGAGGTCTCGTTGTGCGGGGTGGCGTAGACGTCCACCCCGGCCTCGGCGGTCAGGGTGGGCGCGGTGCCGGCCTCCGACTTGCGGACGGTGGGCTCGCCGAGGAACGGGGCGTCCTTGACGGACTTGGCGAACTTCGCGCCGAACTCGCCGAAGCTGGCGAACTGCGCCCGGTCGCGGACCAGGCCGAACGTCGCGACCTCCCAGAAGGCCGTGGTGCCGCCGTTGCCCAGCACCACCTCGTAGCCCTCGGGGAGGGAGAAGAAGTCGGCGATGCCGCGGCGCAGCCGGGCCACCTCGTCGCGGACGGTCTTCTGCCGGTGCGAGGTGCCCAGGTAGCTCGTCGCCACCTCGGCGAGGGCGGAGACCGCCGCCGGACGGACCTTGGACGGCCCGCAGCCGAACCTCCCGTCGGCGGGCTTGAGGTCGTCGGGAATCCGGATGGTCGGTGCGTCAGCCACGGTTGTCGAGATCCTTCCGCATGGGCGAGGGCGGGCCCGGTGTTCAGGCGGGCGCGGATCGACGGCGGACGCGCGCTCAGGCGCACGACGTGGCCGGGACCCGGGCCCGGTCCGGCGTCACTGCCGGCCCTCATCCTCCCACCCGCGCCGGCCACGCCGGCCGCTGATCCCACCAGCGACGTTGAGGCGTCCACCACAATCCGTGCCAGCGCGCCGGCCCGATGTCGCACCGGGCCCGGAGGCGAGGAAGGGCCCCTTCCTGTGCGCCAGGCGTCAGGAGGGAGCCCTTCCTTACATCTCAGACGCCGTGCGGGATGGCGTCCCAGCCCTCGACGTCGCTGGGCTTGCGGGTGCCCGGGCCGACGTAGCGGGCCGACGGGCGGACCAGCCGCTGGAGCTTCTTCTGCTCCAGGATGTGCGCGCTCCAGCCGCCCATCCGGGCGCAGGTGAACATGGAGGTGAACATGTGTGCCGGCACCTCGGCGAAGTCCAGCACCACGGCCGACCAGAACTCGACGTTGGTGGCGAGCACCCGGTCCGGCCGGCGGGCCTGGAGCTCGGCCAGGGCGGCCTTCTCCAGCGCCTCGGCGATCTCGAAGCGCGGCGCGCCCAGCTCCTTGGCGGTGCGGCGGAGCACCCGGGCGCGCGGGTCCTCGGCCCGGTAGACGCGGTGGCCGAAGCCCATCAGCCGCTCGCCCCGGTCGAGTACGCCCTTGACGTAGCCCTCGGCGTCGCCGCTGCGCTCGACCGCCTCCAGCATGCTGAGCACGCGGGACGGGGCGCCACCGTGCAGCGGGCCGGAGAGGGCGCCGATGCCGGAGGAGATGCAGGCTGCGGCGTCCGCGCCGGTGGAGGCGACGATCCGGGCGGTGAAGGTGGAGGCGTTGAGGCCGTGCTCGGCGGCCGAGATGAAGTAGGCGTCGACCGCCTTGACGTGCCGCGGGTCCGGCTCGCCCCGCCAGCGCTTCATGAAGCGCTCGACGATGGTGGACGCCTTGTCGATCTCCTTCTGCGGCACGGCCGGCAGGCCCAGGCCGCGCGCCGACTGGGCGACGAAGGAGAGCGCCGTGACCGACACCCGGGCGAGGTCCTCGCGGGCCTGCTCGTCGGAGATGTCGAGCAGCTGGTTGAGACCCCAGTACGGGGCCAGCATCGCGACCGCGGACTGCACGTCCACCCGGATGTCACCGGAGTGCACCGGCACCGGGAACGGCTCCGCCGGCGGCAGACCCGGGCCGAACCGCCCGTCGACCAGCAGCGCCCACACGTTGCCGAAGGAGACCTGGCCGATCAGATCCTCGATGTCGACGCCGCGATAGCGCAGTGCGCCGCCCTCGCGGTCGGGTTCGGCGATCTCGGTCTCGAAGGCTACGACGCCCTCCAGCCCGGGTTTGAAATCGGCCATGTCGCTCTCCTGGATCTGCTCGGTGCGCCCGCCCGGGGCTCCGGTCCCGGCCCAGCCGGGCGAGCGCCTTAGGCGACCCTCAGGGATGTGTTCGTGACATCTTGCCTGCTGGGTAACCGGATTCGCGACCCACTGCGACTGTGCCGCACACGACATCCCCGGTCCGGGCGGCCCGGACCGCGTCGGCGACACTGTGCGGTGCGGGCTGGCCAGCGCCGCAGGCAGCGGGCCGGGTCGGCGAGGAGGAGGGGGAACGTGACGGGGGACACAGTCCGGCCGGCGGGTATGCGTAACGAGTACGCCCGGGAGCTGGGCCTTTCCGAGGCGGACCTGGCCGCCGACTGGCACGGCCAGTTCACCCGCTGGTTCGCCGACGCGGTCGCCGCCGGACTGCCCGAACCGAACGCGATGGTGCTCGGCACCGCCGACGCCGAGGGCCGCCCGAGCGCGCGCACCGTGCTGCTGAAGGGGTACGACCCGGAGGGCTTCGTCTTCTTCACCAACTACGGGTCCCGCAAGGGCGCCGAGGCGGCCGTCAACCCGCACGTGAGCCTCGTCTTCCCCTGGTTCCCGCTGCACCGGCAGGTGGTGGTGGCCGGCCGGGTCGAGCGGGTCGACCGGGCGGAGACGGAGGCGTACTTCGCCAGCCGGCCGCGCGGCTCCCAGCTCGGCGCGTGGGCCAGCACCCAGTCCCGGGTGATCCCCGGGCGGGCCGTACTGGACGAGGCGTACCGGGCGGCGGCGGAGCGGTTCGCCGAGGTCGAGCCGATCCCCGCCCCGCCGTACTGGGGTGGGCTGCGGGTGCGGCCGGAGTCGGTGGAGTTCTGGCAGGGCCGGGTCAGCCGGCTGCACGACCGGCTGCGGTTCCGGCTCACCGGGCCCGGGGAGTGGACCGTCGAGCGGCTGGCGCCGTGACCCAGCTCAAGGACGCGCGGCCGACCGGGCTGCGCCGGTTCGCGATCGACGTGCGCCCGCTGGCCGTGCCGGCGTACCGGCGGATGTGGCTCGGCAACGGCATCGCGATGTTCGGCATCCAGCTCACCGCCGTCGCCGTGCCGGTGGAGATGTACGCGCTGACCGGCAGCTCGCTCTGGGTGGGGCTGATCGGGATCGCGGCGTTCGTACCGCTGCTGGTCTTCGGGCTCTGGGGCGGCGCGGTGGCCGACGCGCACGACCGGCGCAAGGTGCTGCTGGCGACGGCGGCGGTGCTCTGGGCCGCCACGTTCGGCCTGGCGGTGCAGGCGGTGCTCGGGATCGGCAGCCCGTTGCTGCTGCTCGTCCTGGTGGCGGTGCAGTCGATCGCCTTCGCGATCAGCTCGCCCACCCGCAACGCGATCCTGCCCCGGCTGGTGCCGGCGGAGCTGGTGCCGGCGGCGACCACGCTGAACTTCACCACCTACACGGCCGCCTCGGTGTTCGGCCCGCTGGCCGCCGGCCTGATCTTCGCCTGGTGGGGCACCGACCTCGGCCTGCCGATCGCGTACGCGGCCGACGCGGTGCTCTACCTGGTCGCCGTCTGGGCGACCGTGAAGCTGCCGGCCATGCCGCCGGAGCCGGACCCGGACGCGTCCGCCGCCCCACGGCGGGCCGGGCTGGCCAGCATCGTCGACGGCCTGCGCTACCTGGCCACCACCCCGGTGCTGATGCTCTCCTTCGTCATCGACCTGATCGCCATGGTGCTGGCCATGCCCCGGGCGCTCTTCCCCGAGATCGCCGAGTCCCGCTTCGGCGGCGGCGCGGCCGTCGGCTGGCTCTACAGCGCGATCGCGGCGGGCGCGATGCTCGGCGGGCTGACCTCCGGGTGGATCGGGCGGCTGCGCCGGCAGGGGCTGGTGCTGGTGCTGGCGGTGGTCGGCTGGGGGCTGGCGGTCGCGGCGGCCGGCCTCGCCGGCCAGCTCTGGCTGATGGTGCTGCTGCTCGCGGTGGCCGGGGCGGCCGACCTGGTCAGCGCCGTGCTGCGGCAGTCGATGCTGCTGGTCTACGCGCCGGACCGGATGCGCGGGCGGCTGATGGGCGTCAACACGGTGGTCATCGCCGGCGGCCCGCGCCTGGGCGACCTGCGGGCCGGTGCGGTGGCGGCCGGTTTCGGCGGCGGCGTCGCCTGGGTCGGCGGCGGGCTGCTCTCGGCGGCGCTCGCGGTGCTGCTCGCGGTGGCCTTCCCGGTGCTGCTGCGCTACCGGGCGGCGGACCCGTCCGGCGGTGACAAGGCGTGACGGGGCGGGTCGGGGCGAGCGACGGCGGGGCGGGAACCGTTAGGGTCGCCGGCATGGACACCCCCGACCAGCGTCCGCCCTCGGGCGCGCAGTGGACCATTTCCGCCGCCGGCCACGAGGCCGTCATCGTGGAGGTGGGCGGTGGGGTCCGGACATACCGGCACGACGGGACCGACCACCTCGACGGGTACGCCGCCGACGAGATCTGTCCCGGCTGCGCGGGGCAGGTGCTGGCCCCCTGGCCGAACCGGATCCGCGACGGGCGCTACACCTTCGGCGAGCGGTCGTTGCAGCTCACCCTCAGCGAGCCGGACCGGGGCGTGGCCATCCACGGGCTGGTCAACTGGGTGCCGTGGCGGCTGGTGGAGCAGTCGTCCGACGCGGTGACCGTCGGCTACGACCTGCCGCCGCAGCCGGGCTACCCGTGGCCGCTGCGGCTGCGTACCCGGTGGAGCGTCGGCCCGGACGGGTTGCGCGCGGAGCACGAGGCGACGAACCTCGGCGCCGAGCCCGCGCCGTTCGGCTTCGCGGTGCACCCGTACCTGCGGGTGCCCGGGGTCGCGGTGGACGACCTGTCGATGCGGCTGCCGGCCCGCACGCGGTTGCAGGTGGACGGGCGGCTGCTGCCGATCGGGGGCACCCCGGTCGCCGGCACCGAGTACGACTGGACCAGCCCCCGCCGGATCGGCGGCGCCCGGCTCGACCTCTGCTTCGGCGACGTGATCCGCGACGACGACGGCGGCTCGGTGGTCAGCCTGGCGGCCCCGGACGGCACGGCGGGCGTACGGATCTGGGCGGACCGGGAGTTCGGCTGGTGGCAGGTGTTCACCGGCGACGCCCTGCCCGGCGAGCGGCGTCGCCGTTCCGTGGCGGTGGAGCCGATGACCTGCCCGCCGGACGCGTTCCGTTCGGGCCGGGACGTGATCACCCTGAAGCCGGGCGCGACCTGGCGGGGTGCCTGGGGCGTACGGCCCGGGGCCTGAGCGGGGGAGCGCATGGAGTTCGGCGAGGTGGTCCGGCGACGCCGGATGGTGCGCAACTACGACCCGGACCGGCCCGTCCCGCCCGACGTGGTGGACCGGCTGCTCGACCACGCGGTCCGCGCGCCGTCGGCTGGCTTCGCCCAGGGCTGGGGTTTCCTGGTGCTGGAGGCGCCGGAGGACCGGGAGCGGTTCTGGGCGGCGACCACCCCGGGCGGCGGCGGCCGGGAGCGGTGGCTGGCGGGGATGCGCCGGGCTCCGCTGATCGTCGTCCCGCACGCGAACCGGTCGGCCTACCTGGAGCGCTACGCGGAACCGGACAAGGGCTGGGCGGACCGCTCGGCCGAGCGCTGGCCGGTGCCCTACTGGTACGTGGACACCGGCTTCGCCGCCCTGCTGATGCTGCTGACCGCCGTGGACGAGGGGCTGGGGGCGTGCTTCTTCGGCATCCCCGCGCAGCGCCTCGACGCCTACCGGGAGGCGTTCGGGGTGCCGGAGGCGTACGAGCCCGTCGGCGCCGTCACGGTGGGTTATCGCGCGCCTGACCACCGGTCACCGTCGCTGCGCCGGGGGCGTCGCCCGGTGGGCGAGGTGGTCCGGCGGGGGCGCTGGAGCTGAGCGGCGCCGGATGTGCCGTCAGGTGTTTCGTCCGGTGGCGAACCGGACGGCGGGTGGCGAAACTGACATCGGGGAGCAGAACGCGGTGTGGTGCAGCCCGCTACGCTGGCACGGTCATCGGTGCCGCGGGTCGCGGTGCCGCGCCGCGACCCGACCCGGTGTCGTGGGTCGGCCCGCCGAGGGGGAGGGGAGCGTGCCGTCGTGATCTTCAGAGCGGTCCGGGACGGGCGTCCCTACCCGGAGCACAACCTGACGCTCAAGCAGTGGGCGGAGATCCCGCCGAGGCCGCTGCGCCTGGACCAGTTGATCACCACCAAGCGTGAGCTGGCGCTGGACAAGCTCCTCGCCGAGGACTCGACCTTCTACGGCGACCTCTTCCCGCACGTCGTGCAGTGGAACGGCGGGCTCTACCTGGAGGACGGGCTGCACCGCGCCCTGCGGGCGGCGCTCCAGCAGCGCAACCAGATCCACGCCCGGGTGCTCGTCCTCTCCGGTCCGATCGAGTGAGCGCGACTCGTCGGCCGCCCGACCCGTACTGACCTGCGGTTCTGTCGGATCCACGCGACGACGCGCCTTTCGACGAGCGGCTGTCGCACCGGAGCCGTACCGTCATCTCCAGACGACGTGTCTGACGAGGACGGTGAGGGCCATGGCCCGCGACGGTGACATCAACGAGCCCACGAGGGAGTTCCCCGGTTATCCGACCGGCGAGGCGCTCAAGGAGCGGTCGGCTGTCACAACCGAGCCGGATCCGGGTGCGCCACCACCACCGGCGGGCGGGCCCGCGCGCGGCCTGCTCTGGGTGCTCGGCGCGGCGGCGCTGGCGGTGGTGGTGCTGCTCGGTGTGCAGGCCACCGGCCTGCTGCCGGACTTCCGCAACCCGTTCGCCAAGGAACAGACCGACCGCAGCCAGCCGCCGCTGCTCAAGTCGATCCAGGATCTCAGCCGCTACGTCGCGGCCGAGGGCAACTTCCAGGTGGTCGTCGATCTCCAGAACGACCGGCGCAACGTGCCCGACTGGCTGCTCAGCCAGCGCACCCTCTTCGTCGGGGCGGGCAGCGTGGAGGCGTACGTCGACTTCGCCAAGATCTCCGAGGGCGCGGTGGTGGAGTCGGCAGACGGCAAGTCGGTGGAGATCAGGCTGCCGGCGCCGCAGCTCGCCAAGACCAACCTCGACCTGGAGAAGAGCTACGTCTTCGCCGAGGAGCGCGGGCTGCTCAACCGGGTCGGTGAGCTGGTCAAGGGCGACCCCAACCGCCAGCAGCAGGTCTACCAGCTCGCCGAGGAGCGGATCACCGCCGCCGCCCGCGACAGCGGCCTGACCCAGCGGGCCGAGGAGAACACCCGCAAGATGCTGGAGGGGCTGCTGCGCTCCCTCGGCTACGAGAAGGTGACGGTCACCTACACCGCCCCCTGACGGCGGGCCCACGACGCGACGGCGCCCGCCCCGGTCGACGGGACGGGCGCCTCGTGCTCACCCCCGCCTCGGGCGGGGGCGGGGCGGGCTCAGTAGCGGGCGGCGGCGTAGCGGTCCTCGTTCGGCATCAGGACCCAGAGCACCAGGTAGACGATCACCTGGGTGCCGGGCAGCAGCAGCGACAGCAGGAACAGCAGCCGGATGAATCCGGCCGACCTGCCGAAACGCTGGGCCAGGCCGGCACAGACGCCGGCGATCATGCGCCCCTGACGGGGGCGGACCAGTTTGCGACTCATCGTCGTACTCCCACTCTGCGGCGTTCGCCGCCTCTGCCCTCAACGGTAGGAAGGGGTGGCCACCGCGCCCTCGGTCCGGAGGAGGATCGGCGGTGCCCGTACCCGTAGGTGGTTACCCGGGAACCGGCCCCGCGACGCCCCCGGGACCCGCCGGGACGTGCCGACCGGTCGCGGCTGGCGGCAGGGCTGAGCTGGGCGGGTAGGCTCGCCGGTCGGGCACCCACACCCCCGGGTGCCGGACGGCCGCCCCGACCGGGCCGGCCACGACCGTGCCGGAGACCCACGAGGTACGACGGCGAGGAAGTGCAGCCATGATCAGCGTTTTCGATCTCTTCAGTGTCGGTATCGGGCCGTCCAGCTCTCACACGGTGGGGCCGATGCGGGCCGCCCGTACGTTCGTCGCGGGCCTGAAGGCCGACGGGTTGCTGTCGGGCACGGCGCGGGTGCGGGCGGAGCTTTTCGGCTCGCTGGGCGCGACGGGGCACGGCCACGGCAGCGACCGGGCGGTGTTGCTCGGGTTGGCCGGTGAGGCCCCGGAGACGGTCGACACGGACACGGTCGACGCGCGGGTCGCGCGGATCCGTGGCGGGCGCCGGTTGGGCCTGCTCGACGTGCATGAGGTCGACTTCGACCCGGATCGGGACCTGGTGTTGCACCGGCGTCGGTCGTTGCCGTACCACCCGAACGGGATGACGTTCGTCGCGTACGACGATCGGGGCGCTCAGTTGCGGGCACGGACGTACTACTCGGTCGGTGGTGGTTTCGTGGTGGACGAGGCGGCGGTCGGGGCGGACCGGGTCAGGCCGGACGCCACGCGGGTGCGGCATCCGTTCCTCACCGGCGCGCAGTTGCTCGGTGTGACCGCGTCGACGGGGTTGTCGATCAGTGAGGTGATGCTCGCCAACGAGCTGTCCTGGCGTGGTGAGGGTGAGGTGCGCGCGGGTCTGTTGGAGATCTGGCGGGTGATGCGGGAGTGCGTGGAGCGGGGCTGTTCGCGCGACGGGGTGCTGCCCGGTGGGCTGAAGGTCCGCCGCCGCGCGGCCGAGCTGCGCCGCAGCCTGGAGGCGGGGTCCGACCCCGCCGATCCGCTGCGGGCGATGGACTGGGTGACGCTGTTCGCCCTCGCCGTCAACGAGGAGAACGCCGCCGGGGGTCGGGTCGTCACCGCGCCGACCAACGGGGCTGCCGGGATCGTTCCGGCGGTGTTGCACTACTACACCCGGTTCTGCCCTGGTGCCTGTGAGGAGGGGGTGGTGCGGTTCCTGCTGGCGGCGGGCGCGATCGGTGTGTTGTTCAAGGAGAACGCCTCGATCTCCGGGGCGGAGGTGGGCTGTCAGGGCGAGGTGGGTTCGGCGTGCTCGATGGCCGCGGCCGGGCTGGCCGAGGCGCTGGGCGGCACCCCGGCGCAGGTGGAGAACGCCGCGGAGATCGGCATGGAGCACAACCTGGGCCTGACCTGCGACCCGGTCGGTGGTCTGGTGCAGATCCCCTGCATCGAGCGCAACGCGGTGGCTAGCATCAAGGCGATCACGGCCGCCCGGTTGGCGCTGCGCGGCGACGGGGTGCACCACGTCTCGCTGGACAAGGTCATCAAGACCATGCGCGAGACCGGCGCGGACATGAAGGTGAAGTACAAGGAGACGGCGCGCGGCGGACTGGCCGTCAACGTGATCGAGTGCTGAGGGGGCGTTCGTTCATCGACTGCTAGCCTGTCGTCCGTCCGGTGAGGCGGGAGGCGGCGGTGACCTCTGGCGTCGCGGCGTTGTGGTCGCACCGCACCTCGCTGCGCATCCTGGTCCGGCGCGACCTCGCCGTGAAGTACCAGCAGTCCGTGCTCGGCTATCTCTGGTCGCTGATCGAGCCCCTCGGCCTGGGTGCCATCTACTGGTTCGTCTTCGGGGTCCTCTACTCGCGGGACACCAACCGTCACCTCGGCGACGCGGCCGACTCGTACCCGCTGTTCCTGCTCACCGGGATCTTCGCCTGGATGTGGACCAGCTCGGCGCTGAGCGAGGCGACCAACGCGCTGACCGGCCAGGCCCGGCTGATCACGACGATGAACGTGCCGCGGCAGGTCTTCCCGATCGGCCGGGTCACCGGCCGCTTCGCCGAGTACGCCGCCGGCCTGCCGATCCTGCTCGCCGTCGCCGTCGGGTACGCCGCGTCCGGGCGGGTCGAGCCGGGTTGGTCGCTGCTGGCCCTGCCGCTCGCGGTGGCGGTGCAGGCCGTCCTGCTGGTCGGGCTGGCGCTGCTGCTCTCGGCGGTAAACGTGCTGATGCGCGACGTCGAGCGCTTCATGCGGCTGGTCGTCCGGGTGCTCTTCTACGCCACCCCGATCATCTATCCGCTGAGCCTCGTGCGCGACGCCGACCTGCCGGGCTGGCTGAAGGTCGCCTACGAGCTGAACCCGCTGGTCGGCATCTTCCAGCTGCACCACGCGGTCTGGTACCCGGACGAGTTCCCGGACGCCCGGCTGCTCGCCATCTCCGTCGGCGTCAGCCTGCTGGTGCTGGCCGCCGGCTGGTGGTCGTTCCGCCGGCTCGAACCCGCAGTGCTCAAGGAACTGTAGGGATGGCCGATCCGATCATCGAGGCGGAGGGGCTCGGCATCCGGTTCGTCCGCAACCGGCGGCGGCAGTTGCGGCTGCGGGAGGTGTTCATCCACCGGGGGCGGCGCGGCGCCGACGACGGCCGGTTCTGGCCGCTGCGGGACGTGTCGTTCTCGGTCCGGGCCGGGGAGACCGTGGGCGTGGTCGGCCGCAACGGCACCGGCAAGAGCACCCTGCTGCGGCTGATCGCCGGCGTGCTCATCCCCGACGAGGGTCGGATCCGCGTGCGCGGGGACGTCGCGCCGCTGCTGGAACTCTCCGCCGGGTTCTCCAACGACCTGACCGGGCGGGAGAACCTCTACCTGGTCGGCGGCCTGCACGGGCTTCCGTCGGGCTACCTGCGGCGGCACTTCGACGACATCGTCTCGTTCGCGGGCGAGCAGGTGGAGCGGGCCGTCGACACGTCGGTGCGGCACTACTCGTCCGGCATGAAGGTCCGGCTCGGCTTCGCCATCATCTCGCACCTGCCGCACCCGATCCTGCTCATGGACGAGGTGACCGCGGTCGGGGACGAGGAGTTCCGCAAGAAGTGTTATGCGACGATCGACCGTCTGCTCGGGGAGGGGCGCACTCTGGTGCTGGTGTCACACAACGAAAAGGACCTGACCCGGTTCTGCCGTCGGGGGTTGTACCTCGACGGGGGCCGGGTGGGCGTCGACGGCACGATCGCCGAGGCGCTGCACGCGTACCACGCCGCGGTTCCGCGGTGACGCTCGCGATCGTGCTCGCCGCCGACGCCCCGGCCGCGAGCCTGCCGACCCGCTCGGGCGAACGCCTCGCCGACCGGCTGGCCGACCAGCTCCGGCGTGCCGGGGCGCACGAGGTGCGCCACGCCGCCGGCCTGGACGAGCTGGCCGACCTCGTCGACGCGGCCACGCAGCCGGTGCTCGTCACCGGCGCCGACCTGGTCGCGCACACCGCCGTACTGCGGCACCTGGCCACCAGCCCCGTCGGGCCGACGGTCGCGCTGGTGCTCACCGACCCGCCCGGCGACGGCCACACGGCCGTGCGCGAGGAGCGCGGCCAGGTGGTCGGGGCCGGACCGGCGCAGGCGCTGGACGGCGAAGCCACCGGCGTGTTCGGTGGCGCGCTGCGGGTCGGCGTCGACGACCTGCCGTCGCTCGCCGCCGCCGCGCGCGCGACCGCCGCCGGGGTGGTGCCCGTCGGCGCGCCGTCGGCCGCCGCGCCGCCGCCGGCCGGGCCCGCCGTGGACCGGCTCTTCGCCGGCCTCGCCGGGCTCGGTGTGCTGACCTTCGCCCAGCGGGTACGCCTGCTCGTGGCGCACCGGGTGGGCGACCCGGCGGGGCTGGCCGCCGCGGAGGCGGCCGTGGCCGCCGTCGACGAGGACCGGGCCGAGCTGAAGCTCTCGGTGAAGGAGCGGGACGACTTCTTCACCACCTTCTTCGTCAGCACCTGGTCGCCGTACGTGACGAAGGCGTCGGCGAAGCTCGGGCTCGGCCCGACCGCCGTCACGATGATCTCGGTGGCCTTCGCGGTGGCCGCCGCCGTGCTCTTCGGCACGGGCGGCCGGCTGGCGCTGGTCGCCGGGGCGGTGCTGCTCTACCTCGGCTTCGTGCTGGACTGCGTGGACGGCCAGCTCGCCCGCTACACCCGGCACTTCAGCGCGTGGGGCGGCTGGCTGGACACGATGGCCGACCGGGCGAAGGAGTACGTGGTCTACGCCGGCCTCGGCTACGGGGCCACCCAGGCCGGCTTCCGGTACGGCTGGGCGCTGGCGATCGCCGCGATCACCCTCCAGACCGTCCGGCACATGACGGACACCTGGTACGGCGTGCTGCACGACGAGGCGGCGCGCCGGCCGAAGGCGGTCGGCACCGCCGGCGGCGGCATCGGCGACAAGCTGAACGCCGCCTCCAACCGGGTGCAGGCCGACACGGGGTCGGTGTCGTACTGGCTGAAGCGCACGGTGGTCTTCCCGATCGGGGAGCGGTGGGCGCTGATCGCGATCACCGTGGCGCTGTTCGGCCCGCTGGTCAGCCTGTACGCGGTGCTGGCCTGGGGGGTACTGGCCTTCGCGTACACCGGGGCGCTGCGTACGCTGCGGGCCCGCTGGATGCGGGTGCCGGTGCTGGACACGGTCGACGCCACCCTGTACCGCGACGACGGGCCGCTTGCCCGGCTCCTGCCGGCGCTCCGGCCGGTGGGCCCGCTGGCGCTGGCGGTCGTCGCGGCGCTGGGCCCGGCGGCGCTGCTGGTGGCGGCGCTGCTGACCCGCGACGGGGCGGAGGTCCCGCGGTGGGCGGTGCCGGTCGCGCTGCTGGTGCTGCTGGTCGCCGGCCTCGGCGCGGGCGCGACGCACGCCGGGCCGCTGGACTGGCTGGTGCCGGCCGCGCTGCGGGCGGGCGAGTTCCTGTTCGCCATCGCGGTCGGGGTGGTCGGCGACGTGCCGCCGTGGCTGATCTTCGGGTACGTCTTCGTGCTGACCCTGCACCACTACGACCTGACCGCGCGGCTGGAGAAGCGGCAGTCCGCCCCGCCGCTGCACGGCGGCACGCTGGGCTGGGAGGGCCGCTCGGTGCTGCTGGCCCTGGCGGCGATCGTCGGTTTTGCGGGTATCGGGATGGCTACACTCGGTACGTACCTTCTCGTGGTTTTCGTGGGGAGTGTCGCCCTCGCCTGGGTCGTCCTGCCCGCCCGCGCCGCGCGGGCGTCGGTGGGCCTGGTCGGCGCGGGAGGTCGCTCGCCGGGCTGACGACAGGGGCCGGCCGATGACACTGATCAGCTTCGTCGTGCCGGCCTACCGGGTGCAGGGCTACCTGCGCGAATGCCTCGACTCCATCCTCGGGCAGCCCGTCACCGACATCGAGGTGATCGGCGTCGACGACTGCTCGCCCGACGACAGCGGCGAGATCCTCACCGAGTACGCGGCCCGCGACCCGCGGATGCGCGCCGTCCGGCTGACGGAGAACGTGGGGCTCGGTCCGGCCCGCAACATCGGGCTGGACCGGGCCGCCGGCGAGTACGTCTGGTTCGTCGACGGCGACGACTGGCTCGCCCCCGAGTGCCTCTCCGAGGTGGTCGGCCGCCTCCGCGCCACCCGCCCCGACGTGCTCCTGGTCGACCACGTCCGGACGCACTGGAACGACGCCACCAGCCGCAGCGCGATGGCGGAGGTCTTCCCGGAGCCGCCCGGCGAGGAGACCTTCCGGCTGCGGGACCGGCCCGAGACGCTGCGGCTGCTGCACACCGCCTGGAACCGGCTGGTCCGCCGGCAGTTCCTGATCGAGGAGGGGCTGCGCTTCGCCCCCGGCTGGTACGAGGACGTCTCGTTCAGCTATCCCGTCCTGATGGCCGCCGAGCGGATCGGCGTGCTGGACCGGGTCTGCGTCAACTACCGGCAGCGCCGCACCGGGGCGATCACCAGGACCAGGGGCGAGCGGCACTTCGAGGTCTTCGACCAGTGGCACCGGGTGTTCCGGCTGATGGACGCCTGGGGGCCGGCGGTCGACGATCTGCGCCCCGCGCTGTTCGAGCGGATGGTCTGGCACTACCTGAGCGTGCTCGGCAACGGGGAACGGATCGACCCCGAGCTGCGGCCGGCCTTCTTCGCCCAGATCACCGCCGACCACGCGCGCTGGCTGCCGCCCGGCGGCTATCCGGCCCCGGCGGGCGCGGAGGGGCTCAAGCACCGGCTGGTGGCCGCCGGGCGCTGGCGTACCTTCAGCGCGCTGCGCACCGCCTACCGCGCGCGGGACGCCGCCCGGCGTACCGCGCGGAGCGCCAGGCGGCGGATCGCGCCCCCGGCCCGGCGCGCGGCCCGGCTGGCCCGGGACGCCCTGCTGCGCGAGTACTACCGGGCCGAGCTGCGCCGGCCGGTCGATGAGACGCTGGCCGTCTACGCGGCCTACTGGTACCGGGGGTACTCGGACAACCCGGCCGCGATCTTCGAGGCGGCCCGGCGGCTGGCGCCGCAGGTGCGCGGCGTGTGGATCGTCCGGCGGGACCGCGTGCACACCGTGCCCGAGGGCGTCGCGTACGTGGTCGCCGGGACGCCCGCGTACTACCAGGCGCTTGCCCGGGCGCGGTGGCTGGTCAACAACGTGAACTTCCCGGACCACGTCCGCAAGCGGCCGGGCACGGTGCACGTGCAGACCCACCACGGCACGCCGGTGAAGGTGATGGGCCTGGACCAGCAGCGCTACCCGGTCGGCGCGGTGGGGATGGACTTCGCCGGGCTGCTGCGCCGGGTGGACCGGTGGGACTACAGCGTCAGCGCGAACAGCTTCTCCACGCAGATGTGGGAGCGCGCGTACCCGGCCGCGTACACCACGTTGGAGGTCGGCTACCCGCGCAACGACCGGCTGGTCACCGCGACCGCCAGGGAGGTGCGCCGGCTGCGTGCCGAACTCGGCCTCGGGCCCGGCGAACGGGTCGTCCTGTACGCCCCGACGCACCGGGAGCACCTGCCCGGCTACCGGCCGCCGTTCGACCCGGAACGGCTGCTCGACGTGCTCGGCCCGGCCGGTCGGCTGCTGATCCGCAGCCACTACTTCCACGACCGGGAGCTACGCGCCTGGCGCCCCGCCGACCGGGACCGGGTACGCGACGTCAGCGGCCATCCGCGCGTGGAGGACCTCTACCTCGTCGCGGACGTGCTGGTCACGGACTACTCCTCGGCGATGTTCGACTACGCCGTGCTCGACCGGCCGATCGTCGTCTACGCCCCCGACTGGGAGGCGTACCGGCTGGCCCGGGGCGTCTACTTCGACGTGACGGCGGAGCCGCCGGGCGCGGTGGCCACCAGCTTCGCCGACCTGCTCGACCTGTTCCGCGCCGGCGGGGTCGACTCGGCGGCGGCGCGCTCGGCCCGGCAGCGGTTCCGGGCCCGGTTCTGCGCGCTCGACGACGGCCACGCCGCCGAGCGGGTGGTCCGCCGGGTCTTCCTCGGCGAACCGGCCACCGCCACCCGGCCGGCGCGCGGAGTCGGCGCGCTGGCCCCGGCGTCGCAGGCGGGAGGCGGACCCCGTTGACGCTGGCTCGTCCCGGCGGGTGGGCGTCACAGGGCCGTCACAAGCCGAACATGGCACGTTTACCCGATGTGCGAACCGCATGATCCTCGTCACAGTCATTCGGGATTCGGTCGACGAGGTGGGGGGAGGGCACGGTGACAACCGTCGCACTCAAGGATGTCACGAAGGTGTTCCGGGACGGCACCCTCGCCGTCGACAGCGTCAATCTCGACGTCAACGACGGCGAGTTCATGGTGCTGCTCGGCCCGTCGGGCTGTGGGAAGTCCACGGTGCTGCGGATGGTGGCCGGGCTGGAGGAACCGACGTCGGGCGCGGTGATGCTCGACGGCGAGCTGGCCAACGACCTGCCGCCGCGCGACCGGAAGATCGCCATGGTCTTCCAGGACTTCGCGCTCTACCCGCACATGACCGTCGGCGACAACATCGCCTTCCCGCTCAAGCTGGCCGGGTTGGAGCCCGAGCCGCGCGGCGAGCGGGTCACCGACGTGGCCAGCGCGCTCGGCATCGGCGACGTACTCGGCCGCAAGCCCAGCCAGCTCTCCGGCGGGCAACGCCAGCGGGTCGCGATGGGCCGGGCGATCGTGCGCCGTCCGGGCCTCTTCCTGATGGACGAGCCGCTGTCGAACCTCGACAGCGGGCTCCGGGCCGAACTGCGCGCCGAGATCTCCGGCCTGACCCGGGAGCTGGGCGTCACCACCATCTACGTCACCCACGACCAGGCCGAGGCGCTGACCATGGCAGACCGGGTCGCCATCATGCGCAAGGGCGTCCTCCAGGACGTCGGCACCCCCACCCAGGTCTACGGCCGCCCGGCCACCCTCTACGTGGCCGCGTTCCTCGGCAGCCCGCGGATGAACCTGCTGGAGGCCTCGGTCTACGTCCACCTCGACCGCTACGTCACCCTCACCCTCGGCGACCAGGCACTCCACCTGCCGTGGGACGACATCCGCAGCCGGGCGGTCGCGCACTACCACGGCGAGCGGATCGTGGTCGGGATGCGGGCCGAGGCGCTCACCCCGGTCGCGCCGGACGCCCAGGGCGCCGTGCTGCACGGCCGCATCCGCTATCTGGAGCACCACGGGCACGAGTCGCTCGCCTTCCTCGACATCGGGGCCACCGCGATCGTGGTGGACGAGATGGGCACCCGGACCGAGGAGGCGCCCACCGGCCAGCGCGGCCTGCGCCGCTTCGGGCAGGTGATGCAGCGGCTGACCGGGCGCGCCGCCGAGGAGGAGCCCGCCCCGGTCGCCGCCACCCGCACCAGCGTGCTCAACGACCCGGGCCGGCACCACCGGCGCCCCGCCGAGCTCGCGGTCCGGCTCGCGCCGTACCCGGGGATCGCCGCCGGGCACCCCCTGGCCGTCTCCGTACGCATGGACGCGCTGCACTTCTTCGACGAGCGCGGCGACCGGATCGACGTCGGCTGGCGCTGACGGAGGTGTAAGGAAGGGCGGGCTTGTCGGGGAAGTTACCGGCTAGTAACGTCGGGCCATGACCATCGACTCGCGCCAGGTGGCGGCCGGCATGTTGGAGGCTGTGCCGTTCGCCCGTACGCTCGGCATCGAATTCGTCGAAGTGGCCCCCGAGGCGGAGGGCGGGGTACGGGTGACCGTCCGGCTGCCCGACTCGCCGGCCACCCACAACCACGTCGGCGGCCCGCACGCCGGGGCCATGTTCACCCTCGGCGAGACCGCCTCCGGCGCTGTCGTGCTGGCCGCGTTCGGGCAGCTGCTCGACCGGGCCACGCCGCTGGCCGTACGGGCCGAGATCGCGTACCGGAAGCTGGCCATGGGCCCCGTCCTGGCCACCGCGCGCCTCGACGGGCCGGTCGCCGAGGTGGTCGCGGAGCTGGAGTCCGGCCGCCGGCCGGAGTTCCCGGTCCAGGTGGAGATCGCCACCGAGGAGGGCAAGCCGACCGGCGGGATGACAGTGGTCTGGACGCTGCGCCCGAACTGAGCCGCGCGGCAAGCGGACCGAAAGCGGTTTACGGGCGCGGAGGTCTGGATAGATTCGTACCGTGCTGGGCCTGCCTGCTCACGTGACCGCCTGTCTCTTCGATCTGGACGGTGTGCTGACGCAGACCGCCCGGGTGCACAACGCCGCGTGGACCGAGACGTTCGACGCCTTCCTGCGCCGCCACGCCGCCGCCACCGGCGCACAGTTCCGTCCCTTCGACCCCGGGCCGGACTACAACCGCTACGTCGACGGCCGGCCGCGCGCCGACGGGGTGCGCACCTTCCTCGCCTCCCGGGGCATCGTGCTGCCCGAGGGGTCGCCCGACGACCCGCCGGACGCCGACACCGTCAACGGGGTCGGCAACAGCAAGAACGTGCTGCTGCTGGAGCGGCTGCGCACCCACGGCGTGGACGTCTACCCCGGCTCCGTCGCCTATCTGCAGGCGGCGCGTGCCGCCGGACTGCGCCGGGCGGTCGTCACGGCCAGCGCGAACGGCCGGGAGGTGGTCGCCGCCGCCGGGCTGGAACCGCTGCTGGAGGCGCGGGTGGACGGGCTCGTCGCCCGCGCCGAGGGGCTGCGCGGCAAGCCCGAGCCGGACACGTTCCTGGCCGGCGCGAGACTGCTCGGGGTCGACCCGCGCAACGCCGCCGTCTTCGAGGACGCCCTCGCCGGGGTCGCCGCCGGCCGCGCCGGCGGGTTCGGGTACGTGATCGGGGTGGACCGGGTCGGCCAGGCCGCCGAGCTGCTGGCCCACGGCGCCGACGTCGTGGTCACCGACCTCGCCGACCTGCTCGACCCCGGGCAGACCGCGTGATCCGGGAACGGGCCTATCCGGTCGAGCCGTGGCACGTCCGGGAGATCCGGCTGGACATGGACGTCCTGGCCCAGTCCGAGTCGGTCTTCGCCCTCTCCAACGGGCACGTCGGGCTGCGCGGCAACCTCGACGAGGGGGAACCCCACGGCCTGCCCGGCACGTACCTCAACTCCTTCTACGAGCTGCGCCCGCTGCCGTACGCCGAGGCCGGCTTCGGGTTCCCCGAGTCCGGCCAGACCGTCGTCAACGTGACCAACGGCAAGCTGATCCGGCTGCTCGTCGACGACGAGCCGCTCGACGTCCGCTACGGCGAGCTCCTCGCCCACGAACGGGTCCTCGACCTGCGCGCCGGCACCCTGCACCGCGAACTGCACTGGCGCTCCCCGGCCGGCCGCGAGATCAAGGTCCGCAGCACCCGGCTCGTCTCGTTCACCCAGCGCGCCGTCGCCGCGATCAGCTACGAGGTCGAGGCGGTGCACGGCCCGCTGCGGCTGATCCTCCAGTCGGAACTCGTGGCGAACGAGGCGCTGCCCGCGCAGAGCGGGGACCCGCGGGTCGCGGCCGTGCTGGAGTCGCCGTTGCAGGCCGAGGAGGAACTCACCACCGCCGACGGCGGGCTGCTGATCCACCGCACCAAGGTCTCCGGCCTGCGGGTGGCCGCCGCCATGGAACACGAGGTGTACGCCCCGGGGCGCACGACCAGCCAGTCCGAGGGGTACGAGGACTGGGTGCGTACCACGATCGGGTGCGTGCTCCAGCCCGGCGAGACGCTGCGCGTGGTCAAGTACCTCGCGTACGGCTGGTCGAGCCGCCGGTCGCTGCCGGCGATGCGCGACCAGGTCGAGGCCGCCCTGACGGGGGCGCGGATCGACGGCTGGGACGGGCTCCTCCGCGAGCAGCGCGAATACCTCGACGAGTTCTGGGACGCCGCCGACGTGGTGGTGGAGGGCGACCCGGAGATCCAGCAGGCCGTCCGGTTCGGCATGTTCCACGTCCTGCAGGCCGGCTCCCGGGCGGAGCGGCGGCCCATCGCCGCGAAGGGCCTGACCGGTCCGGGGTACGACGGGCACGCGTTCTGGGACACGGAGATGTTCGTCCTGCCGGTGCTCACCTACACCCAACCGGCCGCCGTGCGGGACGCGCTGCACTGGCGGCACGGCACCCTGGCCGCCGCGCGCGAGCGGGCCCGGACGCTCAACCTGGAGGGCGCGGCGTTCCCCTGGCGCACCATCGAGGGGCCGGAGTCGTCGGGGTACTGGCCGGCCGGCACCGCCGCCTTCCACATCGCGGCCGGCGTCGCCGACGCGCTGCGGCGCTACGTCCAGGTCACCCAGGACACCGAGCTGGAACGCGAGATCGGGCTGGAGCTGCTGGTGGAGACCGCCCGGCTGTGGCGGTCGCTGGGTCACCACGACCGGCACGGCCAGTTCCACATCGACGGGGTCACCGGCCCCGACGAGTACACGGCGGTGAAGAACGACAACATCTACACCAACCTGATGGCGCAGCGGAACCTGATCAGCGCGGCCGACGCGGTGATGCGCTACCGGGACGAGGCGTTCCACCTCGGCGTGACCGACGAGGAGGCGGCAGCCTGGCGGGACGCGGCGGCGTCCATGCACATCCCGTACGACGAGGAGATCGACGTCCACGAACAGGTGGAGGGCTTCACCCGGCTCCAGGAATGGGACTTCGTGCACACGCCGCCGGAGAAGTACCCGCTGCTGCTGCACTACCCGTACTTCGACCTCTACCGCAAGCAGGTCGTCAAGCAGGCGGACCTGGTCCTGGCCATGCACTGGCGCGGCGACGCGTTCACGCCGGAGCAGAAGCTGCGCAACTTCCTCTACTACGAGCGGCGTACGGTGCGCGACTCCTCGCTGTCGGCGTGCACCCAGGCGGTGCTGGCCGCCGAGGTGGGACACCCCGAACTGGCGCACGTCTACCTGCGCGAGGCCGCGCTGATGGACCTGCACGACCTCAACGAGAACACCCGCGACGGGGTGCACATGGCCTCGCTCGCCGGCGCGTGGATCGCCCTGGTGGGCGGGTTCGGCGGGCTGCGCGACCACGACGGCAACCTCTCCTTCGCGCCGCGGCTGTCGAGCCGCCTCGGGCGGCTGGAGTTCTCCCTCCAGTGGCGCGGGATGCGGCTGCGGGTCGACGTCCGGCCGCACCAGACCACGTACGCGCTGCGCCACGGCGACCCGGGAGACGTGCTGGAGTTGCGGCACCACGGCGAGCCGGTCCGGGTCACCTGCGGGGAGCCGGTGACGATGCCGATCCCTGCGGCGGAGGTGTCGGGCCCTGTCCCGGAGCAGGCCCCCGGCCGGGCTCCCCTGCTCCGCCTGCCCGAGAACGAGCCGTGACCGACCGCCGGCCCGCCGTCGACGACGGCGGGCCAACGGCGTAGGACCTGTGCCGGTCGCCCGGCGGCGTCCGGTCAGAGCGGCCTGCCCTGTGACGGGCGGTCCGCCGCGTCGCGGGGCGCCATCGCCCGCGGGTCGTCGGCCGTGCGCGCCTGGGCGGCGTCGTCCGCCCAGTCCCGGCCGCGTTCGGTGTCCTGTTCCCGCCGGTCCCGGTCGGTGGTCTGCTGCCGGGTCTCCCGCTGCTGCTGGGCCATGGCGATCCTCGCGATCCGTCGGGGCGCGGCTGCGCCGGTACGGTCTGCGGTCACCCGACGCCTACCCGGGCCCCTCGGCGACAAACGCGGGGGGCGCCGGGGCCGCTTGCCGGCGCCGGGGACGGGTATGCGGCCGGAACGGGGACGACCGAGGACGTACGGAGGCGAGATGGACGTGCGCAGCAGCGCGGTGGCGATCCCGGCGGGGGACGCCGAACTTCCGGCCGACCTGCTGGTCCCGGCGGAGCCGGCCGGCGTGGTGCTCTTCGCACACGGCAGCGGCAGTTCCCGGCACAGCCCGCGCAACACGGCCGTGGCGCACGTGCTCAACCGCAGTGCCCTCGGCACCGTGCTGGTCGACCTGCTGACGCCGGCGGAGGACCAGGTGGACGCCCGTACCGCCGAGCTGCGCTTCGACATCCCCCTGCTCGCCCGGCGGCTCGCGGCGATCGTGGACTGGCTGGCGGCGGAGCGACCCCTCGGCGCCGTGCCGATCGGGTTGTTCGGGGCCAGCACCGGGGCCGCCGCCGCCCTGGTGGCGGCGGCGGCCCGGCCGGACCTCGTCGGCGCGGTGGTCTCCCGGGGCGGCCGTCCCGACCTGGCCGGCGCCGCGCTCGATCAGGTGCGCGCGCCCACGCTGCTGCTGGTCGGCGGCCTGGACGAGCAGGTGATCGCGCTCAACGAGCAGGCCCAGGAGGCGCTGCCGGACACGGCCGAGCTGACGGTGATCCCGGGGGCGACCCACCTCTTCGAGGAGCCCGGCACCCTGGAACAGGTGGCGCACAGTGCCGCCGACTGGTTCACCACCCACCTCCCCGCCCCGCACTGAGGACCCACCCGGCAGGTGGTCAGGCGAGGGTCGGGGGCGCGGGCGTCGGGCGCTGGCGGTGTTGCTGGATGGTGTCGATCACCCGCCAGACGACGGCGGTGATCGGCACCGAGACGAAGGCCCCGGCGATGCCGGCGATCAGGGTGCCGGCGGTCACCGCCACCAGGATCACCGCCGGGTGCAGGCGCACCTGACGCTTCATGACCAGCGGCTCCAGCAGGTTGCCCTCGACCTGCTGGACGGTGATCACGGCGGCGAGGACGAGCAGTGCGGTCACCGGCCCCTTCGCCGCGAGCGCGACCAGCACCGCCACGGCGCCGGCCACGGTCGCCCCGATGATCGGGATGAAGCCGCCGAAGAAGGTGATGAGCGCGAGCGGGAAGGCCAGCGGCACCCGGAGCACCACCAGCGCCAGGCCGATGCCGATCGCGTCGATCGCGGCGATCAGCATCGTGCCCCGGGTGTACGCGCCGAGCGTCCGCCAACCCGTCCGGCCGGCCTCGGCGGTCACCTCCCGGTTCGGCCCGGTCGTGCGGGACAGCGTCCAGCGCCACATGGACCTGCCGTCCTTGAGCAGGAAGAACAGCAGGACGAGCGCGAGCAGTGCCGAGCCGAGCACCTCCGCGGCCGTCCTGGCGCCGGAGACCGGGTCGACCGTGCCCTGCCCGAGCCCCTGGCGGGCCTGGTCGAGCAGCTGGTCGAGCTGAGCGTCGCTGACCGGCAGCGTCGAGGTCACGAAGTCCCGGGTCCGTTGCAGGCCCTGCCCCAGCTCGTCGCTCAACTCGCTGAACTGGTTGGCGGTGAGGCTCCACACCAGCGCGCCGACGCCGAACAGCAGCCCGAGCAGCAGCAGTACGGTGAGCAGGGCGGCCAGGGCGGCGGGCAGACGGAGCCGGCGCAGCGCGAGCTGCACCGGGTCGAGCAGCGCGGTGAGGAAGATGGTGACGGCCAGCGCGATGGCCAGCGGCGCGAGCAGCACCGCGATCTTCCCCAGCAGGTACAGCCCGGCGACGATCACCACCAGGCAGGCGCTCCACACCACGGCCGAGCGGACCAGCCAGGGGAGCGCGGCCCAGGTCTGTCGGGAGCCGGCGCCCCGGCCGGGCGTTCCCTCGGGCGTACGCCCGGCATCGTCTGCGACCACGTCGGCCCTCCTCGATCTCCGGCGAGTCGGTACCCGGCCGGCGTCCCTCCGACACCCGCGTCCCCTTTCACGCTAGATGGGCGGCCGGGGCGTCGGGGGCGACCACCCGTTTCCCGAACGCCCCCGGGCTGCTGCTCCGTCGCGTTTGAGCCCTCGGGCCCAGGGAAGGCAGAGATCGGAACCGGCTTCGAGGAGGACCCGATGAGCGACTTCATGGACAAGGCCAAGGACTTCGCCGACAAGCACGACGAGCAGGTCGACAAGGGCCTGGAGAAGGGCGGCGACATGGCCGACGAGCGCACGGGCGGCAAGTACGACGAGCAGATCGACAAGGGCGTCGACCAGGCCCAGGCGCGCACCGGCGAAGGCGACCAGGTCCGCTGAACCCCTCGTAGCGTCCCGGGTCGCCGCGCACGCAGGTGACCCGGGACGACTGCTTCCTGACGGATCGACGCGTACCGCTAGCCAAGGATCGACCACTCTCGCTACTATCCGCAGTCGGAACATGACGCAAAGTGGAGTCATCCCCGACCGGACCGGCGCCCTCCCCTTGGGGCGCCGTGACGAGAGGAAGTCATCCGGTGACCGAGGCCCCCGAGACGACCGCCCACCGTTATCCGTTCAGCGACCCCGACCGGCTCAACCTCGACCCGCGCTACGCCCGGCTGCGCCGGGAGGAACCGCTCACCCGGATCCAGATGCCGTTCGGCGAGCCGGCCTGGCTCGCCACCCGGCACGCCGACGTCCGCACCGTGCTCGGCGACGCGCGGTTCAGCCGGGCCGCCTCGGTGGACCGGGACGAGCCCCGCAACTCGCCGCGACAGCAGGAGGGCGGGATCCTGTCGATGGACCCGCCGGAGCACACCCGGCTGCGTCGCCTGGTGGCGAAGGCGTTCACCGCCCGCCGGGTGGAGGAGCTGCGACCCCGGACCAGGGAGGTGGCCCACGAGCTGGTGGACGGCATGCTCGCGGCCGGTCCGCCGGCAGACCTGGTGGAGCACCTGGCCACCCCGCTGCCGATCCGGGTCATCTGCGACCTGCTCGGCGTCCCCGTGGCCGACCAGGACCGCTTCCACACCTGGTCCGAGGCGATCGTGTCGACCACCTCGCTGAACCCGGAGCAGGCCCAGGAGTACATCGACAGTCTCCTCGCGTACATGGGCGAGCTGATCGCGCGGCGGCGCGAGCAACCCACCGACGACCTGATCGGCGCGATGGTCCGGGCCCGGGACGCCGACGACCGGCTCGCGGAGGACGAGGTCGTGCGCCTGGCCGCCGGGTTGCTCGCGGCAGGGCACGAGACGACGGTGACCCAGATCCCCAACTTCGTGTACGCCCTGCTGACCCACCCGGACGAGTGGGCCCGGCTACGGTCGCGGCCGCACCTGGTGCCGGCTGCCGTCGAGGAGCTGATGCGGTACGTGCCGCTCGGCGCGTCCTCGGCCTTCGCCCGCTACGCCACGGAGGACATCGAGGTCGGCGGCGTGCTGGTACGGGCCGGCGAGCCGGTGGTGGTGTCGATCTCGTCGGCCAACCGGGACGAGACGGTCTTCGCCGACGCGGACCGGCTCGACCTGACCCGGCAGGTCAACCCCCACCTCGGCTTCGGGCACGGGGTGCACCACTGCGTCGGCGCACAGCTCGCCCGGATGGAGCTCCAGGTCGTCCTGGAGACGCTGATCGCCCGCACGCCCGACCTGAGGCTGGCCGTGCCGGAATCCGAGCTGACCTGGAAGAGCGGCCTGCTGGTCCGGGGGCTCGTCGCCATGCCGGTGAGTTGGTGAACGGATGAGTGCGACGGACGAGCAGTGGCGCGTACACGTGGACCCGACGCGGTGCATCGGGTCGGGAATCTGCGCAGGCACCGCGCCGAGGCACTTCGTGCTGGTGGACGGGTTGGCCCGCCCGCTGGCCGAGCGGGTGGCGCCCGACGACGCGTTGGTGGACGCCGCGGACTCCTGTCCGATGGAGGCGGTCATCGTGTCCGAGGCGGACGGCCTGCGCCGGATCGCCCCGGAGACCTGAGCCGGGCGGGTCCTGCCGGAGGCATGGCCGGGCGGGTCGCGTGGCCCGCCCGGTGGTCGCCCTCCGCGCCGGCCCGCTGACATGCCGGTGGCCACGCCCCGGGCCGGGCGTGGCCACCATGAGCGGGGACGGTCAGCGCTGCTTCTGGCCCAGCTCCGCCGTCGACGTGACGCGGCCGCTCAGCGCGTCCCGCATCCGGTCCACCAGGCCGGCGCCGGGGTTGAGCAGCCGGTTCGCCGGCGGCCGGTCGGGCGCAGCCGGGTGCGGCCGGGTCGGGGCGGTCTTCTTGGTCGCCTCCACCTTGCCGGCCAGCTCGACCATCTCCTCGGTGGCGACCGCGGCGCGCAGGCGGGGGAAGAGGTCCGACTCCTCGTCCTTGACGTGGTGCCGGATCGTGCTCGTCAGGTGCGCCAGCAGCTCGTCGAAGCGCGGGTCGGACGGGTCGACCGACTCCAGCTCCTTCATGGTCCGCTCGGCGTCGGCGTGCTCGGAGATCTCGTGCTCGGCGAGCTGGTCGCCGTCCGGCAGCGCCTTGCGGGCGGTCGGATAGACGTGCATCTCCTCGGCGACGGCGTGCCGGACCAGCTCGGCGATCACCACGTCGGCCAGCTGCCGGCGGTGCTCGGGGGTGCCCTGCCGGCTCTCCAACTGCACGAAGAGTGCCTCGACCTCACGGTGGTCGGCGGTCAGGACGTCCACGACGTCCTGACCCCTGATGTCCTGTGGGTTGGTCATGTCTGCCCCTTACCGGTTGCGGAACGGTCGGTTGTGGGCCTGGTACCCGGGAACCGTCCGCCGAACCCACCGGTCATCAATGTGTCGCCGACCCGCGTCCCGTGCTCGGCCGCGCCCGTCGCGCCGGTACGGCCAAGGGCCGGCCCCCGCAGGAGGCCGGCCCTCGGCCGGGTCGGATCAGGACGAGTAGCCGCGCTCGGCGATCCAGTTGGCGACCTTCTCCAGGGTCATCCAGTACTCGCCCTCGGGGGCGGCCGGGTCGGCGATCCGGATCAGGTCACCGCCGTCCCGGTAGCCCACCACGGTCAGGTAGTGCCCGCCCTCGTACGAGTGCGGGTTGCCGACCGTGTCGACCGCGGTGCCCTTGATGTTGGCCACCACCGGCCGGCCCCTGTCGAGGGCCGCGACGACGTCGGACCGCAGCCGGTCCACCTGCTCCGGCCTGGCCACCGGATCCGGGATCTCGGTGGTCCGGTACCCGCCGCCGGTCAGCTCGTTGAGCACGCGGGTGATGTCCAGGGCCGAGTCGGTGCCGGCCTCGGTGGTGCCCAGCCTCTTCGCGACCTCGTCCTGGGGGAGCGCCCGGCCCAGCGCCGACAGGGCGATCCGGGTCGCGGCCGGACCGCAGTAGTAGAAGTTGGGCTGCGCCTGGTACTCGATGCCCACGGCGCGCTCGGCACGCCGGTCGGCGCGGCCGTCCTTGGCGGCGCGGTCGTCCGTGTGCACCGCGCCGACCGGGGTGGTCGCCGCCGGCGCCGCCTGGGCGGTCACCGCCGGACCCGCGAGGCATCCGCCGGCCACCAGCAGGCCGGCGACGGAGAGACCGCTCTTCTGGACGATCGGATTCATGGTCGGGCTCCAATCGGGGGTCGGCGCCGCCGGGGGGACCGGGGCGCGCAGCACCGGGAGAGGCGCTCGGCTCGGGGAATTCGACGGCCCGGGGCGGTCGGCCCACGGGCGTACTCAGGGATGCAACGGCCCTGCTCCGGTGGGCATTCCGGGCCCGCGGCCGGGGGTGCACCGGCCGCACGTCGAGGTTCAACCGGGCCACGGGCGGCAGGATTCCGGCGTACGGATGCGCCGCGTCACACCCCGGACCGGTCAGACGTACGCGGGTGACGCGGGACGGGACGAACCGGTCAACCGGTCACAGGCTGCCCAGCAGGCGCGTAACTGCGATCTCGATGACCACCCGGTCCGGGTTCGGGCGGGGCGTCCGGTAGCGCTCGGCGTACCGGCGCTCGGCCTCGGCGACGGCCGGCCGGTCGGAGCGCACGACGGCCCGCCCCTCGATGGTGAGCCAGCGCCGCCCGTCGACGTGGCAGACGGCCACCGGGGCGCCCCCGGGGCCGGCGGCGGCGACGTGCCGGGCCTTGCGGGACGCGCCGCCGGTGATGACGCGGGCCAGCCCGGTCGACGCGTCGAAGGTGACCCCCACCGGGACGACGTGCGGGGTGCCGTCCGGGCGCAGAGTGGTCAACGTGGCCAGATGCCGTTCCCGGCAGAACGCCACGACCCGCTCGTCGTGGGGCGCCAACCGATGGTCACCGGGCATGTCCGTCCCCTGTCTCGCGGTGCGGCGCCGATCATGGCACGCGACGGCTCGCCCGGTCGGCGCCGGACGGCGCGTCGGGTGCCCCGGGCAGCGGCGCGTTCGCGGCGCGGCGCTGCCGGACCAGCCGGCCCAGGTAGAGCAGCGCGCCGGTCAGCACCGCCATGTCGTCCAGGTAGATGGGGTCGGGAAGCAGGTCGATCGGCAGGACGGTGTAGAGCAGCGCCCCGTAGAAGGCGAGCTTGCCGTTCAGGCCGAGCGTGCCGAGCAGGCGGCGGGTGCGGATCACGCGGACGGCCAGCACCACCGCGCCGACCAACGTGACGACCGCCACGACTCCGACGACGATCCACGCCTCCCTGGACATGCCGTCACGCTAGCCCAGCGGGACCGGTTCCGCCCGGCCATGCCGGTCAGTACGCGGGAACCGCCGCGCGGCCCCGGGCCACCGACGGCACCTCGCGGCCGGTCAGCGCCGGGAACTCCCGGGTCTGCTCCGCCGCCCCGGCCCCCTCGACCAGCGGCAGCAGCGACTGCGACTCCTCGGGACGGCGGTTGACCGCGGCGAACGCCTCGTCCCGCAGGCTGCGCGCCGCCTCGGCGGCGTTCTCGGCCGCCCGCCACGCCGCCTGCTCCCGCTCCCGGGCCGCCCGCTGCCGGGCGAGCAGGTTGTCGCGTACCGCCCGGCGCAGCACCAGTTCCTGCTCGACCGGGTGCAGCCGGGGGTCCCACCCGTCGCGGTGCGCGAAGACGTCGCTGAGCTGTTCGACCGACAACTCCTTGCGCCAGTACGCGTCGAGGGCGGCCCGGTGCAGGAAGCGCTCGCGCTCGGCGTACTCGGCGGGCGTCCGGACGGTACGCGGAAGGGGCATCGCCTCGGCGACCGCCAGCCGGCGCACGTCCGCCTCGGCGGCCTCGTACGCCTGCCAGGCCGCCTCGACCTCCTCCTGCGCGGTCAGCCACTCGGCCCGCAGGCGGGCGGCGGTGGTGGCGGCCCGTTCGGCGGCGACCGAGACCTCCCCCGCGTACCGGGAACGTTCGCGCTCCTCCTCGACCCGTTCCAACTCGCTCGGCATCGCGGCGCGCCGGATGCGGGAGCCGGCGTCGAAGCGGAGGCGGCCGGGACGCAGCAGCAGGCCGGCCACGGTGACGGCGACGACCCCGAGCAGGCTCAGCCAGATCACGGCGGCCCGGGGCACGTCGAGCAGGACGGAGGAGAACACGTTTTCCATGGTCAGCACCTCGCGGTCGATCGAGGGAATCGACAGGGTCTGTGCCCGGCGTACGGGCGGGTGGGCATCGTGGGCGCGCGTGCGGGCGTACCGCGGCGGTGGCCGCTCCGGCGACGGGTGTTTGCCGGGGCACGGGGCGGACGGACGCGCGTGCCGGCGGTCCGTCGCGGTCCGTCGCCCGGGATGCGGAGCCGGTGGCCGACGGTTCAGGCGGCGGGCGGACCGCGCCGGGCGGGGACGCCCCTGCCGGGGTCGCGGGCGGGGCCGTCCGGGCGGGCGAGCGCCACGGCGGCGGCGGCCGGAGTGTCGTCGCGCCGGACCGCCGGCGGGGCGGCGAAGCCGTCTGCCCGCTCGGCCACCGGCTCGCGGCGCGACAGCGGTGGGGTGAGCCGGGCGCCCGCGACGGCGGGACCAGCGGCCGTGACGGCGGCCGGAACGGGGGCGGTGACGGCGGCCGGGCCGGCGGCGAACGGTGCCGGTGCGGCGGTCGCGCCGCCGAGGCCCACGGCGAGCACCAGCGCGGCGACCGCCAGCCGGGTCAGCTCACGCAGGGAGCGCAGCGTCATCGACCAGAACGGGTCGACGGACGCTACGGAGGGCACCCGTCCAACCTATCGCCCGGGCCGGGCTCGTGCAGCGCACCGACGACCCGGGATCGGGTGACCGCCGACACGATGTCCGAAAAGGATCGTCGGACGGGTGCGACCGCACCCGCCGCGACCGACGCCGCACGTGCGACGGCCCACCCGGTGGTACGCCCGCCGGGTGGGCCGTCGTCGTGCTGGTGCGCGTCAGCTGTCGGTGCCGAGCACGGGCGGAGCGGCGGCGGCGCCGTCGCCCCAGACCATGTCGTCCTCCGTCAGCCAGGTCAGGCGGCCGTCGGCGTCGTCGTCGTGGGTGCCCCGGGTGCCGCCCAGGACGCCGGGGCGTCCCGCCCCGCCGCGTCCCGTCCCGCTGGCCGCCCGGTCGCCGCCCTGTCGTGCGCCGTTGTCGAAGCGTCGGCCCATCCCGGTCGCGGACCGGTTGTCCGCCACCGGAGTGCCGCCCGCGGACCGGACCGCCGAGGCCGGTGCGGTGCCGCTCGCGGCGAGGGCCCCGGTGCCGAGCACGCCGCCCGCCGGTCCGAACTGGAGGCTCGGCCCGCCGGCCGAGGCCGTCGAGGTGCCGCCCAGCCCGACGGGACCCGTCGTGGGGGGCGGGCCGGTCAGCACCGTGGCGCCGGCGAGGGAGGTGCCGGCCGGGACGCCGCCGGGAACGCCGTCGGTCACGCCGCCGGTCACGCCGCCGCCCGGCTGCCCGCCGCCGACGGCGCCCGGGACGACCGTCCCGGTCGCGCCGCCGTCCGGTCCGGAGCTCGGCCGGTCGGGGGCCGCGACGGTGGCGCCGCCGGGCTGCCCGGCGAGGCCGGAGGTTTTCGGCGCGGCCGTCGGCGTGCTGGCGCCCGGGCCGCTGCGCAGGGGCGTCGAATCGCGGCTGGTCGTGCCCGGGATGTCCGGATCCGGTGGGGGCGGCGGGACGAGCCGGCCGTACGCCGAGAGGTCGTAGCCGGCGGCCAGCTCGGCCACCACGTTGACCATGCGCTGGTGGGCCTTCTCCTGCTCGGCCTTGTCCTGCTGGTGCCCCAGCAGCCCGCCGACCACGATGCCCGGCACGCCGAACACGGCGCCCTTGGCCGCGCCGGAGAGCGCCTGGTCGTGGTCGTCCGTCTCGGCCGGGCTCTCCGCCTGCTCGCGGGCGGTGCGCAGCTCGCCGGACATCAGGGTCAGGCCCCGGCTCACGTCCGCCATGCCCTCGCCGAGCTTGTCGGCGTAGTCGGTGACGAGCGTCAACCGCCGCTGGAACTCCTGCGAGGCCGAGCCCGTCCAGGTGTTGGCGAGCTTGTCGAGGTCGCCGCTGAGCTCGCGGGACAGCCCGTCGAGCATGCCCTTGAGCGCCGTCCACTGCGCGGCGACGCCGTCGATCTGGCCCGGCTGGCCAGCCATCACGGCGTCGTAGAGCTGCTGGTGGCTGACGTGCTGGTAGCGCTGCGTGTATTCAGACACGCGGATCCTCCTTCCGCTTCAACGCGTCGTCCACCCCGTTCAGCGCGGCGGCGATGTCGGCGGAGTTGGCCGCGTTGCGCTCCTCGGCGGTGCGGTAGTTGGCCAGGATCGTCGCGGTGGCGCTCTGCGCGGCCTTCACCGCCGCACGCAGCCGGTCGACCTGGTCCACGTAGGACTGGTGGATCTCGGAGTAGCGGCGGGAGTTCTCGGTGGCGTCGGCGAACGAGCCCAGCGCCGGGGGCCGGCACTGCATCTCGGTGCTCAGCTTCCGCAACGCCTTCTCCGCCTCGGTCAGCCGGTTGGCCAACTTCTGGTGGAAGTCTTCCAGGGACAGCAGGTCGACTGTCGTGCGCCCGGTCATGGCAGCATCCCCGTACGTCATCGTCGATAACCGTTGGCAGGGCTCAGGTTAGTCGACGGGTGCGACGCGGGCGACCCGCCACCGGCGTCGATCCGTCACGCGCGGGGCCGGCCCCGCGCGCGGGCGGGCTGACTCAGCCGTCCGCTCCCGGGCTGGCGGACGAGACGTCCGGCGAGGCCGGCGCGTCCGACGCCGGTTGCCCGGAGGGCGTCACCGGCGTTTCGGACCGCTCCGGCCCGGGGCTGCCCGTCGGCTTCGCCGCGCCGGCCGACGGCTTCGCCGGGGCCGACGGCGCGGGGCCGGGCGCGAAGTGGGCGAGCGCGTCGTCCCGCGAGAGCGTCGGCCCCGTGGGCACGAGGGCCAGCAGCGACGCCGGTACGGCCAGCGGGGTGACCCCCTCGTAGCCCAGCGCCGACATGGCGCCGACGCCGAGCGGGTAGCGGACGCCCTGGGCGCTGATCAGGTGGACGGTGGCGCCGGGGGCGGCCGTGCCGCTCTCGCCGGACCCGGGCGTGGCCTGTACGAGCACGCCCTTGCCGCCGGGCAGCAGCACGCCCTCGGCGGTACGCACGCCGTCGCGCGCGCTCTGCCGCACGGGCACCCCGCCGGGCGCGGCCAGCTCCGCCGGCACCCGGTCGAAGACCTCCAGCGTGGTGGTGGGCGGCCCACCGTCGGTGCCCGCCCGGTAGGTCGCGCAGACCGCCGTCCGGCCCGCGGTGACCGGTTGCAGCGCGGGCAGGGCCTGCGGCATCCCGGCCTCCTCCGCCCGCTGGTCGGTCAGCAGCTTGCCGGCCTGCGCCGGGGTGATGTCGGTGACCTGGCCGCCGTCGCGCAGCAGCAGCAGCGCGCTGATCTCGCCGATCGCGGAGAGGCCGTCCCGGGTGAGCACGTAGTGCTGGCCCGCCGCCCGGAAGACCTGACCGACCTTGGCCGGGCGTTCGGTCAGGGTGCTGGCCTCGTCCTCGCCGGCGATGGCCGGCTGCCGCATGACCGGCCCGGCCGGCACGGCGTTGAGCAGTTGCTGCCCCACGGGCAGGCGGGGCGCGTTGGCCATCCGTAGCGCGGCGAGCGCGGAGTCGCCGCCCGTCACCTGCAACCGCCGGTCGCCGGTGAGCAGGTGCCGCTGGCCGTCGGCCTCCACCAGCACCGCCCGGTCGCCGAGCGGCGCACCACCGGGCAGCGGGCGGTCGATGACCACCCGCGTGCCGGAGCGGCGGGGATCGGCCGGGTCCGGGACGTCGCAGACGGACCAGGGCAGGCCCGTCAGGGACTTGCGGTCCGGCAGCGCGTCGGGGGCGCCGACGATGCCGACCGTACGGCCCCGGGGCCGGTCCCGGATCGACGCCTGGGACATCGTGCGGACCTGCGGGGCCGGCTCGTTGATGATCAGTCGGGCGGAGGCGTAGTTGAGGGTGGGGTGCAGCTGCCCGTCGACGAAGACGTACGTCGCCCCGGTCTCCCGCTCGATCACCAGGGTGTTCGGCTCCAGCGGCGCCGTGTTGCCGGTGAACTGCCCGTACGCGCCGACGCCACCGAGCACCACGGCCGCGGCGATGACGCTGCCGAAGACCGCCATGCCGAGCCGCCGCATCGGCAGGTTGCTGGTCTCGGGGTCGCCCGACAGCAGCGCCGAGACGATCCGGCGGGTGACGAAGCGGTACGCCTGCACCTGGTCGCGGCGGGTCCGCATGACTTACCTCCGGCGGGGGTGGGTCCGCGACGAGCAGGTCCGAGTCGGTGTCGCGGGCTTCCCTACGATAAGGGGCCGTCGACGGGTCACCGGGACCAGCGCCCGACCCGATCCGGCGGACGCTCCGCCGTCCAGAAAGGGACTGTCAGCGATGACGCAGGTTCAGGCGCCACCCGGTCGTCCGGCACCGCAGCCGTCCGGCGTCGCCCAGCGGCCGGTCGTCCCGGCCGACCGGCGCGGCCGTGGTCGGATCGGGCCCGTGGCCGTGGGGCAGCTCGTGGTGCTGGAACTCTGCGCCCTGGCCGTCTGGGCGGCGCTGGGCGGGCCGGTCTGGTTGGCCCCCACCGTCGGGGTGCTGTCGCTGGCGGTGGTGGGCGCGGTCTTCGCCCGCCGGGGTGGCCGCTGGTGGTACGAGGACCTGCTGCTGCGCCGGCGGCTGCGGCGGCGTCGGGAGGCGGCCAGGAGCACCGTCGCGGCGGGCGGCGGGGCCGACCCCAGGCTGGCCCCCCTGGCCCCCGAGCTGACTGTGACCGAGCTCACGGACCGTGGCACCCGCCTCGGCATCGGGCAGGACGCGCTGGGCTGGTTCGCGGCGGTGGCGTTGCAGGGCCACGCCGGGGCGCCCGCCGGATCGGTCGACGCGTCGGTGCTGGACCGGGCGCTGCGCGTGCTCGCCGACTTCACCGGCCCGGTCACCCGCGCCCAGGTCGTCTCGCACACCCTCGTCTGGTACCCGGCGCCGGGCGCGCCGCCCGCGGCCCACCGGACGGTCTGGCTGGCGCTGCGGCTCTCCGTACGGGACGCTCGCGTCGAGACCGTCAGCCGGGGCGGCGGCATGCCCGGCGTGCACCGCACGCTCTCCGCCGGCATCGGCCGGCTGGGCAAGGCGTTGACCGCGGCCGGGCTCGCCCACCGCCCCCTCAGCCGCGACGAGCTGCGCGCGGCGGTCGTCTCGGCGGCCGGGCTGGACCTGGCGCCGGCGCCGCCGGCGGAGACCTGGACGGGGCTGCGCGGCGGCGGCTGGACCCAGCGTTGCCTGGTCCTGCGGCCCCGGGCCGACGCGCCGTTCGGTCCGCTGGTGGACGCGGTGACGGCGACGTCCGCCCCCTCGCACACCCTGGCCGTCGTGGTGCAGCCGGGCGGGCGCGTCGCCCCGCCGATGCTCCGGGTGGCGGCGCTCGACGACCACGTGGAGGCGCTGGTCAAGGCGGTGCGGGAGGTGGCCCGCCGGTCCGGCGCCCCGGCCCGCCCCGTGGACGGCCAGCACGGTCCCGGCGTCTACGCCACCGCCCCGGCCGCCACCACGATCACGACCCTGCACCCGACCGACTGAGGACCGGGGACGCCGAGCGCGGGTCAGGGCCGCAGGTTGACGATCCAGCCGTAGAGGCCGACGACCCAGAAGGCCAGCGGGACCAGCGCGATGATCAGCATGATCTCCATGATGTCGAGCAGCCGGCCCCACACCGGGGAGATCCGCTTGCCGGCCACGGTGAGCCCGTAGATCAGGCTCACCACGGCCGCGAGCACCAGGCCGCCGAGGATCAGGCCGAGGCGTACCGCCGTCGAGCCGTTGCCGAACGTGGCGGCGGCGGTCAGGCCGAGCCCGGCCGTGCCGGCGAACAGCACCGGGGTGCGCTGGGCGCGGCCCAGGAACGGCCGGGCCCGCAGCAGCGACAGCAGGGCCAGCACGAGGCAGAGCAGCACCGCCGGCAGGCTGCCGTGCAGCGCGAGCACGACCTGGGCGCCCAGCACCAGCAGCGACACCGTCCAGAGCAGCCCCGTCAGGAACCCGTCGGCCCGCTCGCTGAGCTGGAGGACCTGCCGGCCGTCCACCGACTCGGTGTCGCTCTTCAGGTCGTCGGGGCCGGTCGGGATGGAGGGCACCGGCAGCCGGGCCAGCCGGTACGCCGCCATCGGCAGCGCCGGCACCGCGCCGAACGCGACCGCGGCGACGACGGCCGCCGCCGCCGGCGCGTCGGTGTCGAAGGCCAGGCTGACCACCGCGCCGAGGCCGGTGCCCGCGCCGACCGCGACCGCGCCGAAGAAGAGCGGAAGCCGGTCGCCGACGGCCAGCGCGGCCACCGCCGCGCAGAGCACCACCGCCGTGGCGCCGAGGAGCACGTGCGGGGCGCCCAGCCCGGTCAGCGGGCGGTCGCCGGCGAGCAGCAGCAGGCCGCCGACGCCCGCGTACGCCAGGCCGACGACCCCCAGCACCGACCCGGTCGCGCTGTCGGCGGCGGCCCGGGACAACACGGCCGCGGAGACCACCAGGGCGACCGCGACGACCAGCGCGGCCAGCGCGCCCGGCAGGTGCGGCGGCCCGGTGAACAGCGCCGCCAGCGCGCCGGCGCCGAGCGCCGCGGCGGCGAAGAGCACCGCGAAGGAACGGGTGGTGCCGACCTGCCAGGCACCCGGGCGCTGGTTGGTGGCGGTGGCCACGGCGTCGACCACGTCGTCGAAGACGATCTCCGGCGCGGTGGCCGACCGGGGGTTGAAGTAGAGCACCTCGCCGTCGCGGACGCCGAGCTGCGTGGCGGTCCGGCCGCCGTCCAGCGGCTGGCCGCCCAGCCGGGCCAGGCTCCAGCCGCCGTGGCGCACCCCCTCGTCGGCCAGGTCCTCACCCGCGTAACGGAGCAGGGTCGGCAGCAGGTCGGCGAGCGGTACGTCCGACGGCAGCGCGAGGTCCATCCGGGTGCGGGGCGCCACGATGGTGATCCGGCTCAGGCCGCCGGTCGCCGTCTTCGTCGCCACAGTGGCCTCCTCGCGCTCTCTACGATCACCCCTGGCCGGCGGCGCCGACGCACGGGTTCCTGACGCCCACGGGAGATTACCTACGATGGCGGGCACGTACGATGCCCACCCGACGACTCCGGTCGCTCGCCGAACTTGATCAGGGCCGCTTCTGGGGAGGAGACAGCCGTGAGCACGGTGGTGTTCCGCCGGCTCCCGCGTCAGCCGGGGCCTGCGCTGCCGCGAGGCGAGGTGCTGCTGGAGTCGCCTCCGGAGCTGCCCGAGCCCACCCCGCGCGGGATGGGGCAGCTGCTGATGATCCTGCCGATGGTCTGCGGCGTGGGCGCCATGGCGTTCCTCTACGCCGGCCGGGGCGGCGGCACCATGACGTACATCGCCGGCGGCCTCTTCGGTGTCTCGATGCTGGGCATGGCGATCGGGTCGCTGAGCAACGGCAACAACGACAAGGCCGAGCTCAACGCCGACCGGCGCGACTACATGCGCTACCTGGCCCAGATGCGCAAGCGCACCCGGCGCGCCGCCGAGCAGCAGCGGGCGGCGATGGCCTGGCGGCACCCGGAGCCCGACGCGCTCTGGTCGATCGCCGCCTCCCGGCGGCTGTGGGAGCGGCGGATCACCGAGGACGACTTCGGCGAGACCCGGATCGCCACCGGCCCGCAGCGCCTGGCCGTGGAGATCGTCCCGCCGGAGACCAAGCCGGTCGAGGACCTGGAGCCGATGAGCGCCATCGCGCTGCGGCGCTTCGTCCGCGCCCACTCGAGCGTGCCGGACCTGCCGACCGCGCTCTCCGTGCGGGCGTTCAGCCGGGTGGTGCTGCGCGGCGACCGGGAGCCGGTGCTCGACCTGACGCGGGCCGCGCTCGGCCAGCTCGCCACCTTCCACGCCCCGGACGACATGGTCGTCGCGATCGTCGCCGCGCCCGACCGGCAGCCGTCCTGGGACTGGGTGAAGTGGCTGCCGCACAACCACCACAGCGCCCGGACCGACGCGGCGGGCGCCCGCCGGATGGTCTTCGCGAGCCTCGCCGAGGCCGAGGAGGCGCTCGCCGGCGAGCTGGCCGGCCGGCCCCGGTTCGCGCCGGAGGCGAAGCCGCTCACCAGCGCGGCGCACCTCGTGGTGGTCGTCGACGGCGGCGAGGTCTCGGCGGCCTGCCAGCTCATGGGGCCGGGGCTGCTCGGCGCGACCGTGATCGACCTCTCCGGCACCGTGCCCCGGGACGCCGGGCGCTGGCTGCTCTGCCTCGACGTGGGCGACGGCAGCTCCCTCGAACTGGTCCGCGGCACCTCCTCGTCGCGGCTCGGCCGCCCGGACCGGCTCACCGAGTCCGCCGCCGAGGGGCTGGCCCGGCAGATCGCCCCGTACCGGCTGTCGCAGCAGCAGACCACGTCGGAGGAGCCGCTGGCGAAGAGCATGGAGCTGCCGGACCTGCTCGGCGTCGGCGACGCCGCCGCGGTCGACGTGCAGCAGACCTGGCGCCCGCGCAGCCACCGCGACCGGCTGCGCATCCCGCTCGGCGTCGGGCCGGACGGCAACGTGGTCGAGCTGGACTTCAAGGAGTCCGCGCACGAGGGCATGGGCCCGCACGGCCTGATCATCGGCGCGACCGGCTCCGGCAAGAGCGAGCTGCTGCGCACGATCGTCGGCGCGCTGGCGGTGACGCACTCCTCCGAGGAGCTCAACTTCGTCCTGGTCGACTTCAAGGGCGGCGCCACCTTCGCCTCGCTGGACGCGCTGCCGCACACCAGCGCCGTGATCACCAACCTGGCCGACGAGCTGCCGCTGGTCGACCGCATGAAGGACGCGCTGGCCGGCGAGATGACCCGCCGCCAGGAGGTGCTGCGGGCCGCCGGCAACTACGTCTCCCGCTACGACTACGAGAAGGCCCGGGCGGCCGGCGAGCCGCTGGACCCGATGCCCAGCCTGCTCATCATCTGCGACGAGTTCAGCGAGCTGCTCGCCGCGAAGCCCGACTTCATCGACCTCTTCGTGATGATCGGCCGGCTGGGCCGGTCGCTCGGCGTGCACCTGCTGCTGGCCAGCCAGCGGCTGGAGGAGGGCAAGCTGCGCGGCCTCGACACCCACCTGTCGTACCGGATCGGTCTGCGTACGTTCTCGGCGGTGGAGAGCCGGATCGTGCTCGGCGTGCCCGACGCGTACGAGCTGCCCAACGCCCCCGGCCATGGCTACCTGAAGACCGACACCAGCACCATGCTGCGGTTCCGGGCCGCGTACGTGTCCGGGCCGTACCGGGCCCCGGGGCAGGCCGCCGCGTCGTCGCGGGCGCTGGTGCAGCGCCGGATCGTCCGGTACGGGGTGGACTTCGTGCCGGTGCAGAACCCGACCCTGCCGGTGCCGGACGCGCCCGAGCCGGAGCAGCCCGCCGACGGCAAGGCCGTGGCGATGCTCGACGTGCTGATCGACCGGCTGAAGGGGCGGGGCCGCCCGGCGCACCAGGTCTGGCTGCCGCCGCTGGCGGAGCCGCCGGGCCTGGGCGAGCTGCTGCCGCCGCTGAGCGTCGACCCGAGGTACGGCCTCTGCACCGCCTCGTGGCGTGGTCGCGGGAGGCTGGCCGCTCCGGTGGGCATCGTGGACCGGCCGTACGAGCAGCGCCGTGACCCGATGCTCGTGGACCTGGCCGGCGCGGGCGGCAACGTGGTGATCGTCGGCGCCTCGCTCAGCGGCAAGAGCACGATGCTGCGCTCCATGCTCGCCTCGCTCGCGCTCACCCACACGCCGCGCGAGGTGCAGTTCTTCTGCCTGGACTTCGGTGGCGGCGCGCTGCGCAGCCTGGACGGGCTGCCGCACACGGCCGGCGTGGCCGGGCGGCGGGACACCGAGGCGGTACGCCGCACGGTGGCCGAGGTGGTGGCCGTCCTGGACGAGCGGGAGAACCGGTTCGCCCAGCACGGCATCGACTCGGTGGCGAGCTACCGCCGGCGCCGGGCGGCCGGGGAGTTCGCCGACGACCCGTTCGGCGACGTCTTCCTCGTCGTCGACGGCTGGAACACCCTGCGCCAGGAGTACGAGGAGCTGGAGCAGACGATCACCACCCTGGCCAACCGTGGCCTGGGCTTCGGCGTGCACGTGGTGCTGACCGCCGTGCGGTGGGCGGAGATCCGGATCAACATGCGGGACCTGCTCGGCACGAAGCTGGAGCTGCGTCTCGGTGACGCCAACGAGTCGGAGATCGACCGGCGGGCGGCGGCGAACGTCCCGACCGGCTCGCCCGGCCGCGGCCTGACCCGCGACAAGCTGCACTTCCTGACCGCCATCTCCCGGATCGACGGCCGGCGCGACATCGACGACCTGACCGAGGCGTCCATCGCCCTGTCCCGGCACGTCGCGGAGGCATGGAAGGGCCAGCCGGCGCCGAAGGTACGGCTGTTGCCGCGCAGGCTGCCCCTCAGCGAGCTGGCCAGGGTCGTGGACCGCTCGGCGCCGGGCCTACCGATCGGCGTCAACGAGTCGGCGCTGGCTCCGGTCTACCTCGACCTCGCCAACGAGCCGCACCTGACGGTCTTCGGCGACGCCGAGTGCGGCAAGACCAACCTGCTGCGGCTGATCGCGCGGGGCATCACGGAGCGGTACACGCCGGCGCAGGCCCGGCTGGTCATCGCCGACTACCGGCGCGGGCTGCTCGGTGCGGTCGAGGGGGACCACCTGCTCGACTACGCGCCGTCGAACCAGGTGTTCGCGCAGGGGCTCGCCTCGATCCGCAGCGCGCTGTCCAACCGGCTGCCCGGCCCGGACGTCACCACCGCGCAGCTGCGCGACCGCAGCTGGTGGAAGGGGCCGGACCTCTACATCCTGGTCGACGACTACGACCTGGTCGCCTCGGGCGGGAGCAACCCGCTCAGCGCCCTGCACGAGCTGCTGCCCCAGGCCCGCGACATCGGCCTGCACCTGATCGTCACCCGGCGGGCGGGTGGCGTGGCCCGGGCGCTCTACGAGCCGGTCCTGCAACGCCTGCGCGAGCTGGACCAGCCCGGCCTGCTGATGTCCGGCAACCGGGAGGAGGGCGCGGTCTTCGGCACGCTGCGGCCGAGCCCGCAGCCGCCCGGCCGGGGCACCCTGGTGCGCCGCCGCGACGGCCAGCAGCTCATCCAGACGGCCTGGTCGGAGCCGGCCTGAGGTCGTCCGCCGACGCGGCGGTCGGCGGGACCGCCCGGGTGTGACGGCATCCGGTAACCTGCGGCACGAGCGTCGCAGCCGACGAGAGGACCGTTGTGAGCACATCGTGGACGCCCGGCGGCATGGGCGGGGCCGGCCTGGAGGGCATCCTGCGCCAGGCGCAGGAGCAGCAGCGCCGGCTCGCGGACTTCCAGCGGCAGCGCGCCGAGCTGCGGGTCGTCGGGGAGAGCCCGGACGGCCTGGTCCAGGTCACCGTCGACGGCGACATGAAGGTCGGCGACATCCAGATCGACGCCCGGGCGATGCGGCTGGACAGCTTCAGCCTGGCCGAGTCGCTCCAGGCCGCCATCGACGCCGCCTACGAGGCGCACGCCGAGCGCCAGCGCGAGCTGCTGGAGGAGATGCTCGGCGGTGCCGACCTGGTCCGGCGGGCCGAGGCGGGCAAGGTCACCCCCGAGGAGTGGTTCCAGCAGTTCGGGGTGGATCTCAACGACCCGCTGCGCCGGCTGCGCGGCTGACGAGAGGAGAGGTCCCGTGGCCAACGTCGTCGACGTCGACGCCATCCGCAAGGCCGGGCAGAAGCTCGCGGCCGCCGACGGCCCGATGGCCTACCTGCGCAACGCGCAGCGGGCACTGGAGGGCGTCAAGCTGTCGGGCATGTCCATGACGCTGCTCGGCCTGTCCGCCGTCAGCGCGCACAACGATGCCGTCGACGGTCACCTCGACAACCTGCGCACCGGCGTCGAGCACCTGGAGCGGGCCGCCGCCAACCTCGAACAGAGCGCGCTCAACTGGGAGAAGTCGGACCAGCCCTGGGTGGTCAAGTGACCTCGCGGGTGCGGGACGCAGGGAGGGCTCGATGCCGGAGATCCTGATCGCGAATTCCTCGGGCTCGGTGGTGGGGACGCACAGCGTCGCCGCGCAGACCGCGCCGGTCCGCTCACTGGCCGGGGCGGCGCGGGCCAACTGGGTGTGGCTGGTCGGCGCGGCCTTCCTGACCGCCGCCATCATCCACCTCGAGACGTTCGACAACGACGAGGTCAACCAGTCCATCAAGGAGTGGGGCGACGCGGCCCGCTTCCTGGGCGGCGACCAGTTCGGCGCGGCGCTGGAGAGCGTGATCCCGTCCAGCGAGGAGTGGGACTTCGACGACCGGGACGCGTTCGACGCCTTCGTGCAGAAGCTCAACGCCGAGATCGGGGCGCTCGCGGAGGCGCTCAACGCCAACAAGGACGCGCTGACGGCCGTCCGCGACCACTTCAACGCCTCGATCGACGCCCTGGTCGGCGCGCTGGTGCCGATCCTCATCGCGGTCATCGCGGCCGTGGCCCTCCAGGCGTTCCCCGCGACCGCGCCGCTGGCGCAGGCGATCGGGGTGGCCGGCCTCACCGCCACCGCGGCGATCCTCGGGCTCATCTTCACGGACATCGGCGCGCTGTTCTCCACGGTGGCGTCGGCGTTCCGCGGTAACAGTCAGTACAACTTCGTCTCGGACTCCCGTCCGGGCTGGGCGACCGGCGACGCCGACCCCGACATCCAGGACATCCAGATCGACTGGGTGCAGGACCCGGGCTTCTACCGGGCCTGAGCGGCCGGGCCGAGAGGTGGGTGCCACCGTGTGGCAGAGCATGTTGTTCGGGTACGCGCTGGTGACCATCCCGGTCTTCATCGTCCTGGGGCTCGTCGCGCAGCTCACCCGGTCGCGCCTGGCCCGCAGGGCGATGGAACTCGTCCTGCTCAGCGGGGTGGCGGCATTCGCGGTGGCCCTCGGCACCCTCGCCGACGACGCGGTGCAGTGGGTGCTCGTGTCGATGCTCGCCCTGATCTTCGTGGTCGGGGTGGTGCTGCACGTGCGCTCGTACTCCCGCTCCGCATAGGTGCGAGGGGCCGCTGCGGCGGCCTTCGGGCGACCACTCGGGGCAGGGCTGCGAGGCATGGACACCGTCCGCTACGGTCTTGACTGAGTGTCCGTCGGTGGGGTGATTGCCTTGCGGCGGGGGAGGACGCGGCGACTGCGCCGCCACAAGAAGACGGAAGGGTGTGAAGCATGGCGTTCGAGGTCGAAGCAGCGACTCTGCATACCGCCGCGGGTGACGTGCGCTCCACGCGCAGCGATGTCGACGGCGAGCTGAAGAAGCTGTGGAACGTGGTCGACGACCTGGCCATCGCCTGGAAGGGGCAGGCGTCCACCGGCTTCCAGTCGCTCATGCAGCGCTGGAACGAGGACACGGGCAAGCTGCTGACGGCGATGGACAACATCGCCGACCTGCTCGACAAGTCGGGTACGACGCACCAGGTCAACGACGAAGAGCAGCAGCAGATGCTGGACAAGTTCCACTCTGCACTCAACCCGTGATCCGCCGAGACGAGCAGGGGAGGAACTCATGAGCATCAAGGTCGACTACGCGGTCCTCGAGAGCAGCAACCAGCAGATGATGGCCATCTCGAAGACCATCGACGAGAAGCTGGACACGCTGCGTTCGATGCTGTCGAAGCTCCAGTGGGACGGCGAGGACCGTGCCGCCTACGAGCAGCACCAGGCGCAGTGGGACGCCGCCGTCCGGGACATCAACAAGATCCTGAACGACATCGGTGGCGCCGTGGGCATCGCCCGCGAGAACTACGTCAGCACCGAGATGAGCAACGCCAAGGCGTGGAACTGACACAGTCGCCGACGCGGCTCCGGTCCGGTTCGACCGGGCCGGAGCCGCGTCGCGTTGTGTGCCGATAGGTCCTGGGAGAATCATGCGTGCGGGCAAGCCTTCGCGGTCCAAGCTCCGGCTGGCCGTCGCGGCGCTGGCGGTGGTCGTCGGCGCCGGTTCCGGTCCACTGGCCGCGCCGGCCCCGGCCCGCGCCGACACGGTGCGCGGCCTCCAGTGGTACCTCGACACCCTGAAGATCCCGCAGGCCCACAAGCTCACCAAGGGCAGGGGCGTGACCGTCGCGGTCATCGACACCGGGGTCAACCCCAACCTGCCGGACCTGCGCGGTCAGGTCCTGCCGGGCAAGGGCATCGGCTCCGGGACGGCGGCCGACGGTCGCCGCGACGACGACGCCAGGAAGGCCCACGGTTCGGCGATGGCCGGGATCATCGCGTCCCGGGGCGGTGGCGCGATGCGGCACCTGGGCATCGCCCCGGAGGCGAAGATCCTGCCCGTCGCGATGGGTGACTCCTTCGATTCGGCAGACCTCTCGAAGGGCATCCGCTGGGCGGCCGACGCCGGCGCCGACGTGATCAACATGTCCGTCGGGACGGGCACGGCGGCGACCCCCGACGAGATCGCCGCCGTCCGCTACGCCCTGGACAAGGACGTCGTGCTGATCGCCTCGGCCGGCAACCGGCTGCAGAACGACCGCGTCGTCACCAGCCCCGCCAACATCCCCGGCGTCATCGCGGTGACCGGGCTGGCGAAGAACGGCGAGTTCTTCGCGCAGAGCGCCACCGGTCGGGAGGCCGTGCTCGCCGCGCCGATGCAGGAGATCATCTCTCCCCGGTCCGCGTCCGTGTCGTCCAACGGCTACGGCATCGGCAGCGGCACGAGCGACGCCGCCGCCATCACCTCCGGGGTGGCGGCGCTGGTCCGCGCCAAGTACCCGGACCTCGACGCGGCCAACGTGGTGAACCGGCTGATCCGCACCGCCCGCGACCTGGGCCCGGCCGGCCACGACAGCCAGCACGGCTTCGGCGCGGTCGACCCGGTCGCCGCGCTGACGCGATCGGTGCCGGCGGTCGACGCGCACCCGCTGCTCGCCGGCGCCCCGGACGGCGCCGCCCCGTCCGCGGGCGCGGCCACGCCGCAGAAGGACGATGGGCCGGCGGTGTCGATCAGCATGAAGAAGGACACGCGCGCGCTGGTGCAGGGGGCGCTCTGCCTGCTCGTGCCCGTCGCGTTGCTGATCCTCGTGATCGTGCTGGTGCGCCGGTCCCGCCGGAAGGCGGCCCTCGTCCGGCCCGGCCCGCCCGGTTACCCGCCGCCCGGCGGCCCGCCCGGCTATCCGCCGCCGGGCTATCCGCCGCCGGGCTATCCGCCGCCCGGCCCGCAGGCCGGTCCGCCCGGGTACCCGCCGCACCCAGGCCACCCGCCGTCCGGCGGCGCGCCGGGAGGGTCGCACGGCAACCCGCAGTTCGGCGCGCCCGGCTATCCGCCCCCCGGCGGGGCACCGGGCACGCCCGCACCGCCCCAGGCGGGACCCCCGCCCGGGTACGGCCCGACGCCCACCGGCGGAACCCACCCGTACGGTGCGCCGCCGGCACCCCAGGCCGGTGCCTGGCAGCCGCCCGGCGCCGCGCCGACGGCACCACCCCCGCCGGCCCCCGGCGGACACCAGCAGTAAGCCACATTGTCAGTCGGCGACGGGGAGGAACCGATGACGGACGACAGGACGGACCAGCCGGAGGAGATCCGGGTGGACACCCCATACATGCCCATCACCCCGCTGGCACCCACAGTGCACGTCAGCGGCATCACGATGGACAACGTCAACCGGGCGCAGACCCCCTCCGGCCTGGTGCCGGGGTCGGGCGAGAGCGGCGACAACACGGAGTGGGACGCGTCCAGTCTGGACAAGGCCATCGAGTGGTTGGAGTCGCACGCCTCGTTTCTCAACAAGCAGTCGTACACGATGGTCGAGATCCAGGACCGGATGGGCGGCGCGGCGGCGTCGGGCGGCATGAACGGCGTGGGGGGCGGGGCGACGAGCCCGCTCGGCGCCTTCGACCGGGCGGGCGACCTGGCCCGCAAGCACGGCAGTCTCTTCACCACCACGCAGCAGAGCGTCCGCAAGCTCGCCGAGGACCTCTACCAGGCCGCCAACGCGCTGCGCGAGGTCAAGGAGAACTACGAGACGGCGGAGAAGGCGAACGCCATGTCCGCCGCCGAGATGGAGCGCGCCTTCAGCCAAGCCGCCACCAACGGATCCAACGGCTGATCGGGAGAGTGACAGGATGCCGAGCTGGGAAGAGATGTGCCAGCAGATCGTCGTCGCGGGCAGGCCGGGCGACGTCACCAGCGCCGCCCTGGGCTGGGAGCAGCTGCTGAAGAACCTGAACTCCGTCAAGGAGAGCCTGGAGACGAACGTCGCCGATCTCGGTGAGGTGTGGAAGGGCCCGGCGTACGAGTCGTTCAAGACCCACATCAAGCAGATCGCGACGGACACGGGCCGGGTCGTCGACGACGCCGAGAAGCACAACGGCATCGTCCAGTCGCTGAAGACCGCCGCCGACAAGCTGAGCGCCGCGCAGGCCGAGTTCCCCATCCCCGCGAGCTGCGTGAACGACGTGCTGGAGGCGCGCAACGGCCGCATCGTGATCGACACGGGCCTCTTCGAGATGAAGGTCAAGCCCGACTTCCTGGGCCTGCTCGACCCGCTCACCTCGCTCGCCGACTGGCTCAACGACAAGTCCGACGAGGCGGCCAAGGTCTACAACCAGGTCAGCGGCGAGTACGTGACCATCGACTCGGGCACGCCCGGCCAGACCACGCCCGGCATGACCCAGTCGCCGAACGTGGAGACCCCGAACCTGGGCGGTGGCCCGGGTGCCGGCCCGATGGGCGGTGCGCCCAGCATGGGCGGGATGCCCTCGACCGGTGGCATGCCGGGCGGTGGCATGCCGTCGCTCAGCGGGGCCGGCGTGCCCGAGACCGGGACCACCGGGATCGGCTCCACCGCGCACCCCGGCCTGACCACTGGCGGCTACGACCCGAGCGGTGGTTACGACCCCAGCGGTGGCTACGACCCGAGCACGGGCAGCCTCGCCGACGACTACGGCAGCGGTCTGGCCGGTGCCGGCGCCCCGACGGTCCCCGCGCTCGGCGGCGGTGGCGGTGGCGGCGGCCTGCCCGGCACCACCGGGCTCGGCGGCGGTGGCGGTGGCGGGCTGGGCGGCGGTGGCGTCATCCCGGGCGGCGGCTCGCTCGGCCGGCCGGTGAGCCCCAACATGGGCCCGATGATGGGCGGCGGCGCGGCCGGCGCCAATCGCGGTGGCGGCCGGGGCGCTGGTGGCAAGCTCGGCGCCGGCGGCAAGCTCGGTGCGGGTGGCATGGGCCCGATGATGGGCGGTGCGGCCGGTGGGGCCGGCCGTGGCGGCGGGCGCGCGGGTGCCGCCGGCGTGGGCGCCAAGGGCGTCGGTGCGGGCGCGCGGGGCGTCGGTGGCATGGCCGGCATGGGCGCCGGCTACGGCGAGGAGGAGACCCCTCGCAACACCTGGCTGGAGGAGGACGAGGACGTCTGGGGCGCGGACGGCGGCGGTACGCCGGGCATCCTGCGCTGACGCAGTCACGCCGAGCGCCGTCCACCGCACCGGTGGGCGGCGCTCGACGCTGTCCGGGCGGGATCGGGGCGGTGCGGGAGAGGAGCGTCAGCCGGCCGTGGCGTCCGTCGCGGACGGGCGGCGGCCCGGGCGCCAGCCCCGGCGTCGCCCGCGGATCAGGATCGGCTTGACCGACAGCAGCAGCGCGGCGACGAGCGCGCCGACGGCGGCGGCCCAGACCGCGACGGTGCCCTGCCAGGCGAGCGGGTCCTCGGTGGAGGGCGGTGCCGGCATCGCGCCGGCCGGCGGGTCGGTACGGGTGCCGAGCACGGTCGCCACCGCCCGGTACGGGTTCACCACCCCGTGGCCGACCTCGGCGTTCTTCCCCTCGGGCGGGCTGTCGGCCGTCCGGATCAGCCGGTCGGCGACCTGCTCCGGGTCGAGGTCGGGGTGAGCGGCCCGGACCAGCGCGGCCACCCCGGAGACGTACGCGGCGGCGAAGCTGGTGCCGCCCTGCGGCTCGGCGAGGAAGCCCTCGCCCCCGGGGGCCGGGCCGAGGATGTTCAGCCCGGGCGCCGCGAGGTCGACGTAGTCCCCGCTGACCGAGCTGCCCACGTGGCCGCCTTCCTCGTCCACCCCGGCGACCGCGATCACTCCGGGGTAGGCGGCCGGGAACGCGGGCCTGTCCTGCTGGTTCTCCTGGCGGTTGCCGGCGGCGGCCACCACGACCACCCCCTCGTCGAGGGCGTAGCGGACGGCGTCGGCGAGATCCTGCCGGTCCAGGGTCACCAGCGACAGGTTGATCACGTCGGCGCCGTTCTGCACCGACCACCGGATCGCCTCGGCGATCTGCCCCGGCAGCCCCTCGTCGACCGTGGTCCTGGTGTCGGGCAGGACGCGTACCGGAAGGATCCTGGCCTGCGGCGCGATGCCGCTGAACGACGCGCCGGTGCCCTCCTTCCCGGCGATGATGCCGCCGACGATGGTGCCGTGGCCGGCGAGGTCGCAGCGGCCCTGCTGCTGCGGCAGGCCGTTGAAGTCCCGGCCCGCCTTGACCTGGCCCTTCAGGGCGGGATGGTGGGCGGAGACGCCGGAGTCGATGACCGCCACCGTGACGCCGGCGCCCCGGGAGATCCGCCAGGCCGACGAGGGTTCGAGTCTCCTCAGCGGCCACGGCGTCTCGGCGGGAGCGGCGACGCCGGGGGGCCCGCAGCGGGGGACCGCCGCCGAGGCGGGCGACGGGGCGATGACGGCGGTGCCGAGCAGGACCGCGGCCGCTCCACCGAGGACCGCGCGGGCACCGCGCCCGCCTCGGCGGGCCGGCCCGGTCCCGCCCGGTCGGAAACTCTCGCGCACGCGGTGAGATTACCGCCGGGGGCCCGAGCGGCGTGCCGCCGCCCGGCCCCTCGTCAGGAGCGCTCGGTGGCCTCGGCCGGCTCCTGGTCGTCGGCGAAGAGGGCGAGGAGGGCGCCGACCTGCCGGTCCGCTTCGGCGGGGTGCCGGAACCGCCCGGCGGGGTTGAGCGTGTACTCGTTGCGTCGGCCCACCCGGGTGCGGTTCAGGTAGCCGCCGGCCTCCAGGTCGGCGACGATCGCCTGCGCGGCCCGCTCGGTGACGCCCACCTCGTCGGCGACGTCGCGGAGCCGGGCGGTGGGATTGCGGGCGATGGCGAGCAGCACGTGCCCGTGGTTGGTGAGGAAGGTCCAGTTGCGGGTGCTCCCGTTCTCCCCTGTCGTCGCCATGCCCGCCATCGTATGGCCCCTGCTTCGTGTTTTCCTGCGCGCCCTCGCGGCCGACGGACGCGCGGAGGGCCCGGCACCGCCGCGCCAGGGCCGCCGAACATATGAAATGCATATCACGCATCCCTTGACGTATCTTGCAGTGCGTGTGACGGTGGTGGCAGCCCGCGTCCAGCGTCGGCCCGGGTGACCAGGCCGTTCACGTGAGGTAGCGAGGTGTGGGATGAGTCGTCCCGGATCGCCAGGAAGCCAACCGGGCCCGGAGCGGACGCTCCCGGTGCCGGCCACGGGCGGGGCCCCGGCCGACGTCGGCACCGCGATCGCCGTCCCCGCGAGTCCCGAGCAGGCGCTCGCCGAGCTGCACGCCGGCAACCGGCGGTTCGTGACCGGCGCCCCGCGCCACCCCAACCAGGACGCCGGGCACCGCGCCGCGGTCGCCGACGGGCAGCACCCCTTCGCGGTGATCGTCGGTTGCTCCGACTCCCGGCTCGCCGCCGAGATCATCTTCGACCGCGGCCTCGGTGACCTCTTCGTGGTCCGCACCGCCGGGCACACCATCGGTCCCGAGGTGCTGGGCAGCGTGGAGTACGCCGTCACGGTCCTGGGCACGCCGCTGGTGGTGGTGCTCGGTCACGACTCCTGCGGGGCCGTCCAGGCGGCTCGTGCGGCGGACGCCACCGGCACCCCGCCGGTCGGGCACCTGTGCGCCGTGGTGGACGCCGTGGTGCCCAGCCTGCGCCGGGCCGCCGCCGAGGGCGTGCACGACATCGACGGCATCGTCGACATCCACATCGCGCACACCGTCGAGGCGATGCTGGGCCGCTCCGCCGTCCTCGCCGCGGAGGTGGCCGCCGGCCGCTGCGGGGTGGTCGGCATGTCGTACCGGCTGACCGCCGGCGAGGTGCGGACGGTGGCCGAGGTGCCCGCCCGCACGGCCGACGCGCCGGAGGCGGCGGCCAGCGCCGCGCTCGCCTGACTCCGCCCGCCCGGCAGGTCGTCGCGGCGGGCCCGTACAGACGACAGAGGGCCGCTCCCGCGTCCGGCGGGGCGGCCCTCTGTGTGTACGTGTGGTCCCGGCTAGAGCAGTGACACGTGGACGTGGTCGGTGTGGTTCGACGGGCCGCTGTAGGAACTCCAGCCGGTCGCCGGGAACCAGATCTGTCTGTTCCAGATCACGTAGTAGATGCCGAGCCGATCGGCGTTGCGGACCAGGAACGCGGTCAGGTTGTTGCCGTACATGTAGGTGTCGTCGTTGTGCCAGGGGGAGAAGCCGCTCTTCTGCAGCGACCAGTCGCAGGCCCGGCCCTTCGGGTGCTCGTACGGCCCGCCGGGGCGGTAACAGCCGACGAACCGGTTGAAGCCGGCCCGCTTGACCTCCTTGTACATGTGCAGGGTGCGCGCCGTGATGCGGCCGGAGGTGGTGGGATCGGCCTCGGTGGGTGACAGCGGCGTCCAGTCGCCGTCGGCCGTCCGTCCCGGCGCGATCTTCGCCACCGGCGAGGTGGCGACCACCTTGCCACTGGTCAGTCCTCTGCCGCCGACCAGCGCGAGCGCCTTCTCCGCCTCCCGCTTGCCGCGCGCCATCTCGTTCGTCAGCTTCTGCTGTTCGCGGACCTCGGTGTCGAGCGCCAGCTTGGCCTGCTCGGCGCGGTCCTTGACCGCGTTCACCTCGGCGAGCTTCTTGGAGTTGACCAGGTTGAGCTCGTCGAGGGCGGCGGCGCGCTTGACGAACGAGTCGGGGCTGGCGGTGTCCAGCAGCATGGACACCGCGCCGATCCGCCCGGTGCGGTAGGACTGGGCGGCGATCTGGCTGACCTGGGGGGCCAGCGCGCTCAGTTCGGCCTGCGCCCGGGAGACCTCCAGGGCCAGTTCGAGCTGGCGCTTCTTCGACTTCGCCAGCTTCGCCTTGGCCTGCACGTAGGACCGGTTCCGGGCCTCGATGAGGTCGTCGAGCAGCTTGGGCTCGTCGTCCCCGTGCCCGGAGGGCTTGGGCGGGGTGGGCGCGGCCGCCGCCGGCAGAGGCCCGGCGAAGACCGCCAGAGCGGCGAGTACGGCCACCACGGGCGTCAACCAGCGGCGTAGGGGTGCCGTCACAGTTTTCCCTTCCGTCGACCGCCGACCGGGTTAGCTGACGGGTTCGGGGCGGAAGTGGCCCCTACCGCTGTCGCGGATTCACCCCACGTACCTGGGTCCCCGGTTCGCCTCGCGGCGATTGGGCGGCGGCACCGCAGGCGCCGCTGCGCGCCTTCGGCGGTGACCGGCAGCGAGGTTACCCGAGAACGCTCCCGGGGATCTACGTCCCTAAGCCGACTAAATGCGTTATTTCGTAATGGCGGACGGTGACCAGTGACGCGTTTATCAGGACGAACGCCCTGTTCGGTCACGCTGAGGAGCGTCACCATGCGGTGTCCGTACTTCTGCGCCCGTCGGGCCATTCGGCGGGAGCGGCGGACGGCGTGTCCCCACGCGGCCCGCTGAGGGCCTCCAGCGCCTCGGACCGGTCGGTCGCCGGCCGGGGTGTCGGCGCGGTCGTGCGCGTGGGCGCGGCGCGGCCGGTGGCGTCCCCGCCGCGTCGGCCGGCCGTGGTCACCAGGGCCGCCAGCGCGGTGGTCAGCGGCACGGCGGCGATCAGGCCCAGGGTGGCGACTGCGCTGCGGACGATCTCCTGGGCGAGGAACTCGCTGGTGAGAAGTTGGGTCACCGCCCGCGAGTCGGCGGTCAGCAGGAGCAGCACCGGCAGGGAGGCGCCCGCGTACGCCAGCACGATGGTGTTCACCGTCGAGGCGATGTGCGCCCGGCCGACCCGGGTCGCCGCCCGGTAGAGCTGCGTCCGGGACAGCCCGGGGTTGGCGTGGGCCAGCTCGGTGACCGTGGCGGCCTGGGTCACCGTGACGTCGTCCAGCACGCCGAGGGAGCCGATGACGATCCCGGCCAGCAGCAGCCCGTGCAGGTCGACGTCGGCCTGGTACATCGACAGCGTGGTGGCGTCCTCGGAGCCGAACCCGGTCAGGTGGGTCGCGGCGGTGGCGATCGTGCCGAGGACACCGGTCAGCACCAGGCTGCCCAGCGTGCCGAGCACGGCGACCGAGGTCTGCGCCGTCACGCCGTGGGTCAGGTAGAGCACCACGAACATGATCAGAGCGGCGCCGACGACCGCGACCAGCAGGGGCGGGTTCCCGGCGCTGATGCCCGGCAGCACGAAGGTCAGCAGGATGGCGAAGCTCGCCGCCAGGCCGCCCAGCGCGGCCAGCCCGCGCCACCGCCCGAAGGCGACGATGGCGGCCGCGAAGAGCGCCACCAGCCAGACCAGCGGCTTGCCGCGCTGGTGCTCGGCGATGTTGTAGGTGCTGGCCGTGGGGTCGGCGGGGTCGGTGAGCTCGACCAGGATGATCTCGTCGTCCACGGCGACGGTCGGCGCACCGGGCCCGGCCGGGATCGGCGTCTGGATCTGCTGGCCGGCGTCGGGGCCGTCCTGCACCCGTACGGTGACCGTGCCGCAGGGGCCCTGCCGCGCGTCGGGGCTCCCCTCCGGGGCCTCCGGGGCGGGCGGGCACGGCTCCGTCACCACCCGGGTCACCGTGCCGTGGTAGCGGGGTGCGTCGGTGCCGGTCGCCGGGTCGGGCGCGTCCCACGGCCACAGCACCAGGGCCGCGATCAGCGTGGCGACGAAGAGGGGCACCACCGTCGCGACGAGGATCCGCCGCACCCTCGGCGGGGCGGACGGAGCGGGACGGGTGTGGTCGGCGCCCAACGTGTGTCTCCCTACGAATCCAGGGCGGGGTACGGGCCGGCGGGGCCGGTCGGTTCACCCGTCGCCGCGTGGGCGCGACGGGGATCGCTTCCGCGTGGTGGTGCGGTCACGTACCGCGGTCCTGGGCCCCCACCCGGTCGCGGGTGGGCGGTGCCGCCGCCCGGCGGTGCGCGCGGGGCGGGTGGTGCGGAGTCCGGAGGGCCACCGGCCGAATGGTAGCCACCCCGGCATCGGGGCGCAGGTCGTGCGGGTGGTGTCGCGGCGCGGACCTTCACCACGCCCGCCGGCACGCCCACGCGCGGGACCTGCGCGCGCCCGGCCGCCCATGTTCGGCTCCTCACGCGCGATACCCATCCGTGCCCGACCGGCCCACCTTCGCCGTCGACGTGCGGGAACCGGTGCCGGCCCGCGCACGTGCGGGGGCCGGACGTGGGTGGTGCCCGTGCGGCACGGGTCGACGCGCTAGCGTGAGGGACGTGCGGACGACGGTGACGGCGGCGCGGGGCGCGCGGCTCCTGTTGCTCGTCGGCACGCTGCTCGGGCTGGCCGCGATGCACACGATCGGCCACGACTCGCACCAGACGGGTCATCCCGCGAACCCGTCGGCGCACGCCGCCGCCGCGCCCGGCCCGCACGCCGCCGCCGCCGCGCCCGGCCCGCACGCCGCCGCCGCCGCGCCCGGCCCGCACGCCGCCGGGTTGGCTCTCCAGACCGTCGTGGGCTGTCCCGGGGGCTGCGCCTCCGAGGACCTGCTGCCTGCCGGCGGTGATACGGGGAGAGGGCTGCCCGGGTGGGGCGTGTGCCTGGCGGTGCTGGGCGCGTTCACGGCCGCGCTGCTGCTGGCGGCGGTGCTGTCGGTCCGCGTACGCGCCGTCGGCCCGACCGGGGGCGGTCCGGTCGGCGCCTTCCCGCCGCCCCGGGCCCCGCCGCCCCGGCCGGTCGGTCTGCGGCTCGCCACGGTCTCGGTGCTGCGCAGGTAGGACGCGTTCGACGCGGTGCGGTTGCACGCCGTTCCGCGTCCCCGTCATGCCGCGTACGTTCCGACACCGAAAGGTTCCACCATGACCACTCGTACCCTCGCGCGCCGTGCCGCCCTGGCCGGCGTCGCCGTCACCACCGCCCTCGCCCTCGCCGCCTGCGGTGGCGACGACCACTCGTCGCCGGGGGCGGGGCACGGCACCCCCGGCGCCGGCGGGCCGGCCGCCACCGCCACCGGTGCGGCCGCGTTCGGCGACGCGGACGTGATGTTCGCCCAGATGATGATTCCGCACCACCGGCAGGCGGTGGAGATGGCCGAACTGGCGCCGACGCGGGCGGCGGATCCGGAGGTCAGGCGGCTCGCCACGGAGATCAAGGCCGCCCAGGGACCCGAGATCGCCACGATGAGCGGTTGGTTGGCGGCCTGGGGGCGGCCGGTGCCGTCGCCGGGCGGCATGCCGCACATGGACCACGGCATGCCCGGCATGATGTCCGACGCCGACATGGCGAAGCTGGCAGCTGCCACCGGCCGGGAGTTCGACCGGCAGTTCCTGACCATGATGATCGCCCACCACGAGGGCGCGATCACCATGGCCCGCGACGAGCTGGCCCGGGGCGTGAACGCGGAAGCCAAGGCAATGGCCCAGCAGATCGTCCGCACCCAGCAGGCGGAGATCGACACGATGCGCAAGATCCTCGGCCGGTTCTGAGCCGCCCGCCCCGGCGTCCCCGACCGGGGGCGCCGGGGCGCCCTGGCCGTACCGCCCCAGGGGGTGCCGGGGCGCCGCCACCGGATCCTGCCTGGAGGGGCCCGGCGGCGCGGATCCTGCCTGGAGGGGCCCGGCGCGCGGATCCTGCCGTGCGGGCCCGGGCGCGCGGAACCGGTGCGCCGACCGGGCGAAGGAGCCTGCCGGTGGTCAGCCGCGCTTCATGAGGCGACCGACGGCGGCCATCATCTCGGTGGCCATCTCGTCGGCCCGGCCCTCGGCCGCGCCCTCGCGCATGCAGTGCCGGGCGTGCCCGTCGAGCAGGCCCAGCGCGACCTTGTCCAGGGCGGCCTGGATCGCGGAGATCTGGGTGAGCACGTCGATGCAGTAGCGATCCTCGTCGACCATCTTCTCGATGCCACGGACCTGCCCCTCGACGCGGCGCAGCCGCGCGAGCAGCTGATCCTTGGTGGCGGTGTAGCCCCTGGTCGGCGTGGGCGTCGGTGTGGTCATGGGGTCGAGGATACCGTACCCCTCGGGGGTATGGTACGTTCGCTTCCAGTCGGGATACCCCCACCGGGTACCGGTACGCGACGCAGGCACCGGTCCGCCTCCGATTTACCCCTGGGGGGTATAGGCTGGAGGCGTCGAGAGGAGAGTTCCATGATCACCACGACGTACCAGGTGCAGGGCATGACCTGTGGGCACTGCGCCACCGCGGTCAGCACCGAGGTCGGCGCGATCCCGGGCGTCAGCGACGTCCAGGTCGACGTCGCCGCCGGTCAGGTCACCGTCACCAGCGAAGGTCCGTTGGAAACCGACACCGTGCGCTCCGCCGTCGACGAGGCCGGCTACGACCTCGTCGGCGCCTGAGGCGCGGGCACGGGGGAAACGAGGCACACCATGAACACGGCGACGAAGCTGAGCGGTTTCGCCCTCGGCCTCGCGGTGGTGTTCGGCGCGACGTACGGGGTCGGTCGGGTGGCCGACCCCGTGGCGCCGCCCGCCGAAGCCCCGCACGACGCCACCGGGGGGCACGGCGACGGCGGCGAGGACGGACACGGGGGCGACAGCGGCGGGGCGGCGCACCTGCCCGGCGGCCTGCTCGTCTCCGACCGCGGCTACACCCTGCGCCCGGTGGACGCCCCGGCCGGGCAGTTCGCCTTCCAGGTCACCGGCCCGGACGGCCGGGCGGTGACCGCGTACGACGTCGCGCACGACAAGCGCATGCACCTGATCGTGGCCCGCCGCGACCTCTCCGGCTTCCGGCACGTGCACCCCGAGATGGCGCCGGACGGCACCTGGCGGGTCGACTCGCCACTCGCCGGTCCCGGCGTCTGGCGGGCGTTCGCCGACTTCACCCCGACCGGGGGCGAGGCGCTGACGCTCGGCGTCGACGTGACCGTCCCCGGCGCGCTGACCGGGCGGCCCCTGCCCGCCCCGGCGACCAGCACCACGGTCGACGGCTACACCGTCACGCTCGCCGGCGCCCCGGAGCCCGGCCGCACCGCCGAGCTGACCCTGACGGTGAGCCGCGCCGGCGCGCCGGTCACCGACCTGGAGCCCTACCTGGGCGCGTACGGCCACCTGGTGGCGCTGCGTCAGGGCGACCTGGCCTACCTGCACGTGCACCCGCACGGCGAGCCGGGCGACGGCCGGACGCGGCCCGGCCCCGAGGTGAGCTTCTCGGCCGAGATGCCGTCGGCCGGGGCCTACCGCCTCTACCTGGACTTCAAGCACGGCGGCGTGGTGCGTACCGCCGAGTTCACCGTCGTCGCCGGCAGCCCGACCGCGCCGGGTGTCCCGGCGGCGACCAGCTCCCCGACGGCGGGCACGCCCGCCGCCACGAGCTCCCCGACCGCCGGCGCCGACCACGGCGTCCCCGGTCACGGGCACGACTGACGGGAAGCATGATGACGACCAAGCCCTTGCTGACGGCGCCGAACCAGATCGAGCTGGCGATCGGCGGGATGACCTGCGCCTCCTGCGCGGCCCGGATCGAGAAGAAGCTGAACCGGATGGACGGGGTGACGGCCACCGTCAACTACGCCACGGAGAAGGCCACCGTCCGGTACGCCGACGAGGTCACCCCGGACGAGCTGATCGCCACGGTGGAGAAGACCGGCTACACGGCGGCCCTGCCGCCCCCGCCCACGCCCGCCGGCGGCGAACCGGCCGCCGAGCCGGTGGACGAGCTGCGCGGCCTGCGTACCAGGCTGTGGGTATCGGCCGTGCTCACCGTGCCCGTGATCGTGCTGGCGATGGTGCCCGCCTGGCAGTTCGACTTCTGGCAGTGGCTGTCGCTCACCCTGGCCGCCCCGGTCGTGGCCTACGGCGGGCTGCCCTTCCACCGGGCGGCCTGGATCAACCTGCGGCACGGCGCGGCGACCATGGACACCCTGGTCTCGCTCGGCACCCTGGCGGCGTTCGGCTGGTCGGTCTGGGCGCTCTTCCTCGGCACCGCCGGGACGCCGGGGATGACCCACCCGTTCAGCCTCGCCATCAACCGCTCCGACGGCGCCGGCAACATCTACCTGGAGGCGGCGGCCGGGGTGACCGTGTTCATCCTCGCCGGCCGCTACTTCGAGGCGCGGGCGAAGCGGACCGCCGGCGCGGCGCTGCGGGCCCTGCTCGAACTCGGCGCCAAGGACGTCGCCGTGCTGCGCGGCGGCACGGAGACCCGGATCCCGGTGGACCAGCTCGTGGTGGGGGACCGGTTCGTGGTGCGGCCCGGTGAGAAGATCGCCACGGACGGCGTGGTCGACGAGGGCACCTCGGCGGTCGACGCCAGCATGCTCACCGGCGAGTCCGTCCCGGTCGAGGTCGGCCCGGGCGAGCCCGTGGTCGGCGCGACCGTCAACGCGGGCGGCCGGCTGGTGGTCACCGCCACCCGCATCGGCGGCGACACCCAACTGGCCCAGATGGCCCGGCTGGTCGAGCAGGCGCAGACCGGCAAGGCGGCGGTGCAGCGGCTGGCCGACCGGATCTCCGGCGTCTTCGTGCCGATCGTGATCGCCCTCGCGGTGGGCACCCTCGGCTGGTGGCTCGGCAACGGGTCGGGCGGGACCGCCGCGTTCACCGCCGCCGTGGCGGTGCTGATCATCGCCTGCCCGTGCGCCCTCGGGCTGGCCACGCCGACCGCCCTGCTGGTCGGCACCGGCCGGGGCGCGCAGCTCGGCGTCCTGATCAAGGGGCCGGAGGTGCTGGAGTCCACGAAGCAGGTCGACACGGTCGTGCTGGACAAGACCGGCACCGTCACCACCGGTCGGATGACGCTGGTGGACGTGGTCCCGGCGGCCGGCGAGGACCGCGCGGAGCTGCTGCGGCTCGCCGGGGCGCTGGAGTCCGCGTCCGAGCACCCGATCGCCCGGGCCGTCGCCGCCGGGGCGGCCGAGGTGGGCGTGCTGCCGCCGGTGACCGGGTTCGCCAACGCCGAGGGGCTCGGCGTGAGCGGGACGGTCGACGGCCGGGAGGTGCTCATCGGTCGGCCCCGACTGCTGCGCGAGCACGGCCTCGACGTACCGGAGGAGGTCGCGCGGGCGGCGGCCACGGCGGAGGCCCAGGGGCGGACGGCGGTGCTGGCCGGCTGGGACGGCCGGGCCCGCGGGGTCCTCGCGGTGGCCGACGTGGTCCGACCGACGAGCCGGGCGGCGATCGCACAGCTGCGCGCGCTCGGCCTGACGCCGGTGCTGCTGACCGGCGACAACACCACCGTCGCCCGCGCCGTGGCCGCCGAGTTGGGCATCGACGAGGTGGTCGCCGAGGTGCTGCCGGCCGACAAGGTCGACGTCGTGCGGCGGCTCCAGGACGAGGGGCGGGTGGTGGCGATGGTCGGCGACGGGGTCAACGACGCCGCCGCGCTGGCTCAGGCCGACCTCGGCCTGGCGATGGGCACCGGCACGGACGTGGCGATCGAGGCGTCCGACCTGACCCTGGTCCGGGGTGACCTGATGGCCGCCGTGGACGCGATCCGGCTCGCCCGGCGCACCCTCGGCATCATCAAGGGCAACCTGTTCTGGGCCTTCGCCTACAACGTGGCGGCCCTGCCGCTGGCCGCCGCCGGCCTGCTGAACCCGATGATCGCCGGCGCCGCGATGGCCTTCTCCTCGGTCTTCGTGGTCGCCAACAGCCTCCGGCTGCGGGGCTTCCGCCCGGTCTCCTGACCCCTGTGCACCGTGCCGCCGGCCCCGTCCGTCAGGGGCCGGCGGCACCGGTCGTCACGGGCCCGCCGGCCTGGCGGCAGGGTCGTCCGGCGGCGATGGACGACCGGACGGTTGGACGGTGGCGGTGCGGGGTATTCGAGAGGCGTACCGGCACCGCCAATCCGGAGGTTGACATGGGTTTCGAAGACAAGATCAACAACACGACCGAGGACGCGGCCGGCAAGCTGAAGGAAGGCGCCGGCCGGGCCACCGACAACGAGCGGCTCGAGGCCGAGGGGCGCAACGACCAGGCCAGCGCCAAGCTCAAGCAGGCCGGCGAGAAGATCAAGGACGCCTTCAAGAGCTGACCCGCGTACGCGCCCTCCGCCGGACCGGTCTCCAGCCGAGCCGGCGGAGGGCGTACTGGCGCGTCCGGCGGACGTTTCCCCCGGCAGGCGCCACTCGTTGGCAGGTCGACGTCCCGCCGCCCGGCGCCGGCCGCACCCGTGCCGTCAGCCCCGGGAAGGTCGAGACCCCGAACGGGAGGTCCCGTGTCCCGATCCGTCGTCTACGCGCGCCGCGCCGCCGCCACGGTGGCGCTCGGGGTGCTGGCCGTGGGTTGCCAGGACACCGCGCGGGAGGAGGCCGCCCGGACCGGCGCGGCCCCGCCGCCGAGCCCGACGGCCCCGGCGAGCGCCGCCCCGAGCCCCTCCCCGGTCGCCACGACCGCCGCCAACACCGTCGAGGTCTGCCGCGAGGTCGACAAGCTCATCCTCGCCGGCAGCCGGCGGATCGCCACCGACTCGGCGGCCTCGGTCACCCGCGACCTGACCGGTGAGCAGGTCGCCGACCAGCTCCGGCGCAACCTGGCGGGGCTGGCGGACGACGTACGCGCGCAGGCCCGCCGTGCCGCCGACCCGGAGATCCGCGCCCTGATCCAGGAGACCGCCGACCGGATCGACGCCGGTTCCCGGGCGTCCCGGCCGGCCGCCTGGATGGACTCCACCTTCACCGCGATCCCACCGAAGCTGACCCGCGAGTGCCGCGCCTGAGGCCGACGGGCACGTTGCCCGGGCACCGGCGTGGACGCCTGACCCGCGACGCCGGCCGGCATGCACCCCCGTGCCGCACGCCGGCCGGCGTCCGTCAGCGCGGCTCCCGCAGCCGCCGGGACTCGTCGGTCCCCGTCAGCCGCGCGGCCCGCAACTCCAGGTAGCGCTGCTCCGGCAGGCTCGTCGTCCCCCGTGCCGCAGCCAGGTACGCCGCCCGCGCCCGCTCCGGTTCGCCGGCCAGTTCCAGCAGGTGGGCGCGGACGGCGGCGAGCCGATGGTGCCCGGCCGTGCGGTCGTCGTCGTCGAGCGGGGCGAGCAGGGCCAGGCCGGCGCGGGGACCGTCCACCATGGCCACCGCGACGGCCTGGTTCAGGGTGACCATCGGGCTCGGGGCGGTCCGGGCGAGCAGCCGGTAGAGCGCCAGGATCTGTCGCCAGTCGGTGCGCCCGGCGGACGGGGCCTCGGCGTGCACGGCCGCGATCGCCGCCTGGAGCTGGTACGGACCGGGCGGTGACCAGGTCAACGCCTCGGTGACCAGCGCGGTCCCCTCGCCGATCGCCTCGTGGTCCCAGCGGTCGCGGTCCTGCTCGGCGAGCGGGACCAGCTCCCCGGCGGGCCCGGTGCGGGCGGCCCGGTGCGCGTCGGTGAGCAGCATCAACGCCAGCAGCCCGGTCACCTCGCCGTCGCCCGGGAGCAGCCGGTGCACCAGCCGGGCCAGCCGGATCGCCTCGGTGGTCAGGTCGGCCCGGTGCAGGTCCGGCCCGCTGGACGCGGTGTACCCCTCGTTGAAGATCAGGTAGAGCACCTGGAGCACGGCCCGTAGCCGCTCGTCCCGGTCCCCGGGGGCGGGCATCGTGAACCGCGCCCCGGCGGCCTCGATCCGCTGCTTGGCCCGGCGGATGCGCTGGCTCATCGTCGCCTCGGGCACGAGGTACGCCCGCGCGATCTGCGCGGTGGTGAGGCCGCCGACCGCCCGTAGCGTCAGCGCGACCTGAGCCGACCGGGCCAGCGCCGGATGGCAGCAGAGGAACAGCAGGGCCAGCGTGTCGTCCCCCGCCGGTGGCTGTTCGTCGACGGCCGGCGCGACCGTCGCGTACGCCGGCTCGCGGGCGGCCAGCGCGGCCTCCCGGTTGCGTCGGGCGCGCTCGCTGCGCCACTCGTCGGTCAGCCGGCGCGTGGCGACGGTGAGCAACCACGCCCGGGGGTTGTCCGGCACGCCCTGTTGCGGCCACTGCACGGCGGCGGCGAGCAGCGCCTCCTGCACGGCGTCCTCGGCGGCGTCGAACTGGCCGTGCCGGCGGACGAGCAGGCCGAGGACCTGCGGCGCCAGGTCGCGCAGCAGGTCCTCCAGGTGCCCTCCGCTCACATCTCCGTCCCGGCCTCGTCCATGATCGCCCGCACCTCCAGCACGCCGAAGCCCCGCCGCACGTCCGGCCAGCTGGCGGCGATCTCGGCGGCCCGCTCGGGGCTGTCGCAGTCGACCATCAGGTAGCCGGCGAACTGCTCCTTGCTCTCCATGTACGGCCCGTCGGTCACCTCCGGCCGGTCACCGGCCAGCCGGACCGTACGCGCCTGCGACGGGTCGGCCAGGGCCTGACCGCCGAGGAACTCGCCCGACTCGGTCAGTTCCCGCATGAGCTCGTCGACCTCGCCGAAGAGCGCGCTGCGCTCCTGCTCCGACAGGCCGTCCACGAACCCCGGGCGGTTCCAGATCAGCAGCATGTACTTCATCGGGTGCTCCTCGTTTCCTCGGCCGAGCCCATGGTGGCGCGTTTCCGGTGAGGGGTCGGAGCCGACCCGCCGGTTCCGACAGCCGGCGGTACGGAATCTCAGCGCCGGCCGCGTACCTGGCGCTTCGGGGCGGGGCCGGCGCCGAGCGAGGCGCGGTCGGCGGCGGAGGTGCCCGACGACCAGCCCTCGGCGTCGCGCACCGTGAGCCGCCCCCGGACGACGCCGGGGAAGAGCGTGTCGAGGCGTTCGCGTACCGCCTCGGCGCGGGTGGCGAGCACCGGCAGCAGCCGTTCCGGCCCGGCCTGTGCCGTCGCCTCCCGGTCGGCCGCGTCCGTGGCGGCCCGCAGCCGCTCGCCGATCCGCAGCGCGAAGGCGTTGAGGAAGGACTCGTCGTAGTCCCGGGTGCGCCGGCCGGTGCTCCTGGCCCGCCGTTCGCCCCGGCCGCGCAGCATCGCGGTGGTGGCCTGCACCAGCAGCGAGGTGTAGAGCAGCTCGACCGCCTCCAGGTCGGCCGGCCAGCCCAGCACGGTGGTGAAGCCGAGGTCGTCGGACCAGACGGCCTCGCAGCGGTTCGCCGCCGCCACCTCCTGCGCCAGCAGCGCCTTCGCGCCCGCGTACGGGGGCTCGGTGCCGAGGCGCATCCCGCCGGGCCGGTCGGTGGGCTCGGCGGCGCCCGCCAGCAGCGCCTGGTCGATGCTGTGCCGGGCGATCAGCTCCTGGGCCTTGCCGGTCAGCGCCTCCGCCTCGGCCGGGTAGGTGGTCGACTCCGCCTTGGCCAGCAGCGCCCGCACCCGGTCGAGCATCCGGGAGCCGCTGCCCGGCCCGCCGCGCGCGACGGCCGTCCCGGGCGCGCCGGGCGGCGGGCGCAGCACGGCGATCGGCGGGAGCCCCTCGATCAGGGCCAGCGCGTCGACCGCCGCCCGCAGCGCGGTGAACCGGTCGCACCCGGCGCGGGCGGACCAGGCGGTCAGGTGGCCCTCGTCGGCGTCCCACCACACCCCGGCGCCCAGGTCGCGCAGCTGGTCGTCCCACCACGGCGGCACCGGGTCGGCCAGCTCGCGGCGCTGCGCGGCGAGCGCGTCGGTGACCAGCCCGGCCGCCCGGGGGTCGAGTCGGCGGGCGGCGAGTCGGCCGAGGTCCACCGGCTGCCAGCCGCGCTGCGCCAGCCGCCCCACGCCCCGCGCCAAGCGGCGCAGGAGCGCGGCGTCCACCGCCGCCGCGCCGTCCGCGGCGCCCGTCCCGATCATCAGCCGGTCCAGCTGCCGCTCCGCGAGGCGTACGTCGGTGCCGCGTACCGCCGCGAGCGCGTCGTTGACCAGTTCCTCGGCGTCCGGCACGGCCGTGTCCTCCTGGGGTCTGCTTCTTCCGTGCCGGGAAACGACCGTCGCCCGCCCGCCGAAGGTACCGCCGGGCCCGCGCGCCGTCCGCCGGTCGTGACCCGTGCCACCGGAAGGCCCCGGCCCGGCCGTCCCGTCGGCGGGGAACTTCCGCATGGTTCGGCCGGTCCCGGGTAGTTCGGGGGTGACGGGCGATGTGAGGTGGGTGGGATGGCGGGATCGCGGTTGCCGGGCGACGGCTCCGGCGCACCTGATCTTCGTCGGTCGGTCCTCGCCGCCGCGGTGATCGGGGTGGCGGTGATGGCCGCCGTCGACGAGATCGTCTTCCACCAGATCCTCGGCTGGCACCACTTCTACGACCGGTCCACCCTCTCCGTCGGGCTGCTCTCCGACGGGCTGCTGCACTCGGCCGAGCTGCTCGCCCTGGTCGGCGGCTTCTTCTGGTTCGCCGACCTGCGCCGCCGGGGCGCCCTGGTGCCCCGGGCCGCCTGGGGCGGGTTCCTGCTCGGCGCGGGGGCGTTCCAGCTCTTCGACGGGATCGTCGACCACAAGGTGCTGCGACTGCACCAGATCCGCTACGGGGTGCACCTGCTCCCGTACGACGTGGTGTGGAACGTGGCGGCGGTGGCGCTGCTGCTGCTCGGCGCGTGGGTGACCTGGCGGACGCGGTCCCGCTCCGGCCGCGACGCCCGGTGACGGCGCTCGCGCACACCGGTGCCGCCGCGGGGCCCGCCCCGCTGCCGCTCGCGGCGGTCGCGCTGCTCGCCGCCGGCTACCTGCTGGCCGTGTCCCGCGACCGGCGCGGCTGGCGTCGCCGGCGTACGGTCGCCTGGCTGGCCGGCTGCGCGGTGCTCGCGGTCGCCCTCGGCCCGCTGGCGGGCGGGCCCGGCGACCCGCGCGTGCACATGGCCCAGCACCTGCTGCTGGGCATGGTCGCGCCGCTCGCGCTGGCCCTCGGCGCGCCGGTGACCCTGCTGCTGCGGGTCGTGCCGCCGGCGGCCGGCCGTCGGGTGGGCCGGTTCCTGCGGGCCCGGCCGGTGCACGTGCTCGCCCATCCGGTGACGGCGGCGCTGCTCACCACCGGCGGGCTGGCGCTGGTGCTGCTCACGCCGCTGTACGCGGCGGCCGAGCGGAACCCCGTGCTGCACCACGCCCTGCACGTGCACTACGTCGCCGCCGGCTACCTGTTCGCCTGGTCGGTGGCCGGCCCGGACCCGGCGCCGCGCCGGCCGGGCCCGGCGGTGCGGGTCGGCGCTCTGCTCGCGGCGGGGGCCGGGCACGCCGTGCTGGCGAAGTACCTCTACGCGCACGCCGCCACCCTGCCGCCCGGGCTGCCCGAACGGGACGTCGACGCGCTGCGGGCGGCGGCCCGGTTGATGTACTACGGCGGCGACGTCGCCGAACTGCTGCTCGCCACCGCCCTCTTCGCGGCCTGGTACCACCGGCGTCGGCCCCGCCGACCGGCACCCGCCGCCGGCGCGGGCCCGCCCGGCGGCGAGGCCGTCCCGGTCAGCCGGTGTACGCCTTCCCGGCCGTCAGCCGGAGCGTGAACCCGGCGTCGTCGCGCTGCCAGGTGACGTGGTTGCAGGACTGGTAGGTGATCCAGAGGCCGAGCCCGCCGGGGGCGTCGTCGGACACGGGGAGCAGCCCGCAGAACGGGTCGCCCGGCCCGTCGCCGCCGTCGCTGACCGTCGCCACGATGCGGTCGTCGCCGGCCCACACGCGCAGTCGGACCGGCGGCCTGCCGTGGCGCAGGGCGTTGGTGACGATCTCGCTCACCGCGACGACCAGATCCTCCACGTCGTCGACCGGCACCTGGCCCTGGTCGACCTTGTGCACGGCGGCGCGCGCCTCGGCCGCCGTCGGGTCCGTCAGCTCCACGGCCGGTGGCTGCGCCTGGAGGGGGTCGGCCACGATCCGGCGGCTCTGCCGCAGGTATTCCCTCGGCGGCGTCCAGGTCGGGCTGGGCACGTGCCGCCCGTCGGGGGTGGCGAACCGGGGGTGCGTCCGGGCCACGTCCGCCAGCACCTCCGGCGGCGTGATCCGGTTGTCGTACGCGCACATGCTCCACAGCGGGAAGTCGTCGTACGCGTGGTTTATCGCCGACTCGTAGCGGGCCCACCAGTCCCAGGTCGCCCCGAACGAGACCGGGGGCACCTCACCGATGATCCGGATCTGCCCGGCGCCGGCGGCCACCTGCGCGGCGAGAAGCTGGCGGTAGGAACGGATGGCGGCGGCGGGCCGGGCGTAGACGTCGCCCCCGGGCAGGAACTCGACCCCGGAACCGGCCGGCAGTGCCGAGCGGACCAGCCCGCCGGTGCGCTCGCCCAGGGCCACGAACGTCGGCTCGCCCGCCTCGACGCCGCCGAGCAGGAACGGCACCGCCACGGCGAGCAGTTCGTCGTCGGAGTCGTAGCGCACGGCCTCGTGGTAGTAGCCGTGGTGCTGGGCGGCCGCACCCGTCCTCATGGCGTGACCTCCACCCGCACGCCGGGCAGGTCCAGCAGCTCCACCAGGCGGGCCGCGGCCGAGCGGGGGGTGCGCAGCACGGCGGTCGCGCCGCGGTGGTGCGCGTACTCGGCCAGGTGGGCCAGGGCGCGGTGGTCCACGAAACGCAGGTCGGCCGCCGACAGCACCAGCTCGCCGTCGGTGGGTCGCAGGTCGGCGCGGTCCAGGGCGGTGCGGAACAGGTCGTGGTTCGACATGTCCAGCTCGCCGGCGAGCGCGGCGTGCCCGTCGGCGGGTGCCACGGCGTACAACCGGAACAGCAGGTCCTCGACGTTGGTCTGCGGGTGCATGCAGGCCAACTCGGTGACCGCCCGGTCGCCAAGCTTCAGCCGGTGGTAGGCGCACATGGCCTTGAACGGCCGGGTGCGCATGTAGCGGTCGATCTGGTGCTCGTAGCGGGTGAAGACGTCGAGCTGGGTCGGGGTGCGGACGAGTTCGGTGGCCTCCGCGACCACGCGCAGTCCGGTGTGGCCGGCGGCCAGCGCCTCGTCCGTGGCGGCCGCGTAGGCGGCGACCTGCGTCGCCGGGTCGACGACCTGGTCGGGCGAGTAGGTGGAGACCAGGGGGACCACCTCGGCGGCGCCCCGGCGCACCGCGTCGGTGAAGCTCGGCAGCGCGTGCAGCCGCTCGGCCACCAGGTCCGAGGAGCGTGGTGTCACGTACCAGAAGCGCTCGCCGGCCGCGAGGGCCGCGGCGAGGTGGCGCTCCGCCTGGTCGGCGAGGGACTCCAGGTCGTCGTACGACCAGCAGATGTGACTGCCCGGCGCGGTCCGCCGTTCGCTGCTGATCATGCTGGTCGCCTCACGCTGACCAGTGTAGGCCGCCCCGGAACGGACGCCGGGCCCGCGACCTGCCCGGGACGCCGGGGACGGGGGCTTTCGACCGGTTCGTCGCCCGGGGCGGGCCTACCGGCCGGCCGTTCCGTCCCGGGGTCTGCGCCGGCGCGCCGGGACCGGGTGGCCGCCGACATCACCCGCCCGGTCGGGCAGGCCGCGCCCGGTCAGGCGCTCCGCGCGCCACTGAGGCGCTCGGTGCGGGGAAAGGACGCCCAGATGTTCTTGGTGGTGCCCGTGGCGTACCAGCCGACGTCGAGGGAGAGGGCGCGGGCCAGCTCCAGGCCGCGCCCGCCGTCGCCGACGGGCCGGGCCTCGGCGAGCTGCGGCAGGGACCCCAGGTCGTGGTCGGCGACGTCGAGGATGAGGTAGTCGTCGGTCGCGAGCAGCCGGACGATGGTCGGCGGGATCCCGTGGCGCAGGGCGTTCGTCGCCAGCTCCGTGGCGATCAGCGCGACGAGCTCGGGAACCTCCGCCAGGGCCTTGCCCTCACCGAGCACGTCGCCGGTCAGTTCCTCGTGCAGGGACGCCCGCAGGGCACGCAGGTCCACCGGCTCCTGCAACGTCCACCGCCGCAGCTCAACGGCCTGCGCCGGGGGTGTGGAACTGCTCAGCTGGCCCATGGTTCCGTTCTACCCGATCTCCGGCCGGCTCACTCCAGGGCTCATCGGTCGGCGCACCGGATCGTGGGTGCCCCGGGGCACCCCCGGACGGCAGCGACGCACCCGCTCGGCGGCCATCCGTCCGCCCACCGCCAACCCGTGCCGCTCCACCGCCGTCAGCCCGTACGCCCCGCAGGTCGGCGTGAAGCGGCACCGCCCCGGCCAGTGCGGCGACAGCCACCGGCGGTAGCCCCGGATCGCCGCCACGCCCGCCCGGTCCAGCACCGGCGCCCGGGTCGCCGCCGCCGTCGCCGCGCCGAGCGTCAGCAGGGTCGAGAACAGCCCCAGGTCGCAGCAGTCGCAGCAGCCGTCGGGGTTCTTCGACTTCGACATGAGCCGTTGCTGCCGGCGGTTCTCGCGGGCCGTCTCCCGGAGGCGTCTGAACATCACGGTCCGATCATCGGCCAGCGCGACGACCGACGCGCCGTCGCCCCCGGCGCCGACCGGCCGGTGGGACCCGGAGGCGGTGCCGACCCGGACGCGGTATCGACCGGACGCGACAGGTACCGCCGGTGGCCGCATGCCGGGCGAGGGTCGCGGGTAGTGCACAGGCAATGACCGAGAGGAGAACGCCGTGCCCAGCACCACGATGCCGATGCTCGAGACGTACCCGAAGTCGATCAACCTGGACCGGGCCAAGCTGGCCGCCGTCGTCGAGGCGCTCAACACCTGCGCCCAGGCGTGCACCGCCTGCGCCGACGCCTGCCTGAGCGAGGACATGGTCGCCGAGCTGACGAAGTGCGTACGGACGAACCTGGACTGCGCGGACATCTGCACGACGACCGCCCGGGTGCTGTCCCGGCACACCGGCTACGACGCCAACATCACCCGCACGCTGCTGGAGGCATGCGCCACCGCCTGCAAGTCCTGCGGCGACGAGTGCGCCGGCCACGCGGGCATGCACGAGCACTGCCGGATCTGCGCCGAGGCCTGCCGCGCGTGCGAGCGGGCCTGCCGGGACCTGCTCGCCACCATGAGCTGACCGTCCCCGGACGACCCGGCGCCGGCACCCTGCGTGGGGTGCCGGCACCGTGCCGTCCGCGGCGACGGTCAGCGCAACCGGACCGGACCGGCGTCGATCCGGACGCGGAACAGGGCGTACGGCTTGCGCCGGAGGTCCTGCCCGCGCTGGTACTTCGCCTGGCGGTGCAACTGGTTGGCGGTCACGTACAGGTGCCCGTCGCTCGCCACGGACATGGTGTCGGGCCACAGCAGCCGCGGGTCGTGCGCCACGGTCTCGTACCCGCCGTCGGGGAGACGGCGCAGCACGGCGTCGTGCTCGTACGACGTGAGGTAGAGCCGGCCGGCGTCGTCGGTCTCCAGGCCGTCGGAGGCGCCGCCCTTGTCGCCCTCGTCCACCACCGACGCGGCGACCCGGTCGTCGGCCGTCGACCGGTCGGTGAGCGCGTCGACGGACACGCTGTACCAGCGGCGGGAGGCGAGCGGGCAGTAGTGGAGCCGGGATCCGTCGGCGGAGATGGCGATGCCGTCCGCGCCCATCGTCACCGGCTTCGGCGGCCCGTCGGCGGGACGCTCCAGGAACGGCCGGCCCTCGACCACGGGCCGGAACGTCTCCAGCGGCTCGGCCTTCGTGGACGGATGGTCGTGCAGCCGCCGCCAGGACGTGCCGCTGGCCAGGTCCACCACGATGATCCCGTTCGGGCCGGAGTCGGAGGAGTCGGTGACGTAGGCGGTGCCCGCCTCGCCGCGGCGCAGGTCGAAGCGCACGTCGTTGAGGTAGGTGCTGGGCAGGGCGACGTCGGTCGGGAAGGTGATCACCTGGGCGACGGTGTCGGTGTCCAGGTCGACGCGGACCAGTTTCGGGCCGCCGGGCGTGGTGGGGCGGAACATCGGGCTGCCGGTGTCGAGGACCCAGAGCCGGTCGGCGGGGTCGACGACGACGCTCTGCACCGACACGAACGCCTCCGCGTCGTCGTCGCCCGACGGGCTGTTCCACCGTTCGTCGGGGAAGGGCACCTCGCGGCCGTCGCGCAGCTCGACCACCGTGGCGGGCACCTCGTCGCCCCACTTCGGGAAGTTGACGAAGATCCGGCCGGTGTGCGAGACGCTCACGCCGGTGGGCATCGGGCCGGTGAAGGCGTGGACGAGTTCCAGCTCACCGACCGGCTCGCGCACGTGCATGCGTCATCTCCCTCTCGCGCGGGGTCGACCGTCGGGCTTCCCGGCGCCCACTGCCGCAAACCCCCGTTTCCCAACGCCGGGCCGATCCGCCGGCCGATACCCGGTGGGGGTATGTAGGGTGGTCGTGAGGAGGCGCAGATGCCCCAGGAGACGCACCACCACGACGGCCACCCGCCCCGCGCGACGGGTACCTCCGACACGCACGCCGGCCAGCACGCTCATGGCGCGGGCGGGCACGCCGGGCACGACAAGCACGCCGGGCACGACCCGGAGATGTTCCGCAGGAAGTTCTGGCTGAGCCTGGCGCTGACGGTGCCGATCGTGCTGACCAGCGACATGGTGATGGACTGGTTCGGCTACCGGCTGGAGTTCCCGGGCGTGACCTGGGTCGGCCCGGTCCTCGGCACCGTCGTCTTCCTCTACGGCGGCTGGCCGTTCCTGGTCGGGGCCGTGCGGGAGGTGCGCGACCGGGCGCCCGGCATGATGCTGCTCATCGCGATGGCCATCACGGTGGCGTACGTCGCCTCGGCGGCCACCGCGCTCGGCGTCTTCGACCTGGACTTCTGGTGGGAACTCGCCGCCCTGGTCACGATCATGCTGCTCGGGCACTGGCAGGAGATGAAGGCCATCGGGCAGGCGCAGGGCGCGCTGTCCGCCCTGGCGGCGCTGCTGCCCGACGACGCCGAGCGGGTGGCGGCGGACGGCGGGGTCGAGCGGGTGTCCGTGGTGGACCTGCGGGTCGACGACCTGGTGCTGGTCCGGCCCGGCGCGCGGGTGCCGGCCGACGGCCGGATCGTCGACGGCGGCGCCGAGGTGGACGAGTCCATGGTGACCGGCGAGTCGCGGCCGGTCTCCCGGGGCGTCGGGGACCGGGTGGTCGCCGGCACGGTGGCCACCGACGCGGCGATCCGGGTACGCGTCGAGGCGGTCGGCGAGGACACCGCGTTGGCCGGCATCCAGCGCCTGGTGGCCCAGGCCCAGCAGTCCAGCGGTCGCGCGCAGGTGCTCGCCGACCGCTTCGCCGCCTGGCTGTTCTACGTCGCGACAGTGGTGGCCCTGGCGACCCTGGTGACCTGGGCCGTGCTCGGCGACCTCGGTGCGGCCGTGGTGCGTACCGTCACCGTGCTGGTGATCGCCTGCCCGCACGCGCTGGGTCTGGCCATCCCGCTGGTGATCGCGCTCTCGACCGCCGTGGCGGCCAGGGGCGGGATCCTGGTCAAGGACCGGCTGGCGCTGGAGCGGATGCGCACGGTCGACGCGGTGCTGTTCGACAAGACCGGCACCCTGACCCGGGGCGAGCACGTGGTGTCGGGGGTGGCGGCCACGCGGGGCGGCAGCGAGGACGAGGTGCTCGCCCTGGCGGCGGCGGTGGAGGCGGACAGCGAGCATCCGTTGGCCCGGGCCATCGTGACCGCCGGGGCCGGGCGCGGCGTGGTCCGGCGGGCGACGGGGTTCCGCTCGTTGACCGGGCGCGGCGTCCGCGCCGAGGTCGACGGCACGGCGTACGCCGTCGGGGGTCCCGCCCTGCTGCGTGAGCTGGGCGCGCGGACGCCTGACGACCTGGCCGACCGGCAGGGCGACTGGTCGCGCCGGGGCGCGGCGGTGCTGCACCTGCTGCGCCTCGACGGGGACACGGCCACCGTCCTCGGCGCCCTGGCGCTGGAGGACCAGGTCCGCCCCGAGGCCCGCGAGGCGATCGCGGAGCTGCGGGAGCAGGGCGTCGGCAAGATCGTGATGATCACCGGGGACGCCCGGCCGGTCGCCGAGACGGTCGCCGCCGACCTCGGCTTCCGTCCCGGCGTCGACGAGGTCTTCGCCGAGGTGCTGCCCGCCGACAAGGACGACGCCGTGGCCGACCTGCAACGGCGCGGGCTGCGGGTGGCGATGGTCGGCGACGGGGTGAACGACGCCCCCGCCCTGGCCCGGGCCGACGTGGGCATCGCCATCGGCGCCGGCACCGACGTGGCGATCGAGTCCGCCGGGGTGGTGCTCGCCTCGTCCGACCCGCGGGGCGTCACCGGCGTGATCCGGCTGTCCCGGGCGTCGTACCGCAAGATGCTCCAGAACCTGGGCTGGGCGGCCGGCTACAACGTCGTTGCCCTTCCGCTGGCGGCGGGCGTGCTGGCGTGGGCCGGGGTGACGCTCAGCCCGGCGGTCGGCGCGGTCCTGATGTCCGCCTCGACGATCGTGGTGGCGCTCAACGCCCAACTGCTGCGCCGCGTACGCCTGCGCCCTCGGGAGGAGTGAGCGGCGGTCCCGCCGAACAATCCGATTGTCTTGACAAGAAAAGTTGTCGGTGGGACGCTGGACCCATGTTCGACATCGCAGTCATCGAGGACCCGGCGGCGGCCGAGGCGTCGCTGGACCCGATGCGGGCCCGGCTGCTGGCCGCGCTCGCCGAGCCGGCCTCGGCGACGATGCTCGCCGCCCGCGTCGGCCTGCCCCGGCAGAAGGTCAACTACCACCTCCGGGCGCTGGAGCAGCACGGCCTGGTCGAGCTGGTGGAGGAGCGCCGCAAGGGCAACGTGACCGAGCGGGTCATGCGGGCCACCGCGGCGTCGTACGTGATCTCGCCCGCCGCCCTCGCCGCCGTCCGGCCGGACCCGGCGCAGTCGCCGGACCGGCTGTCGGCGCGGTGGCTGCTGGCGCTGGCCGCCCGCCTGGTGCAGGACGTCGGCGCGCTCGTCACCGGCGCGGAGCGGGCGAAGCAGCGGGTGGCGACGTTCGCGGTCGACGGCACCGTCCGGTTCGCCTCGGCGGCCGACCGGGCGGCCTTCGCCGAGGAGTTGGCGGCCACCGTCACCGCCCTGGTCGGCAGATACCACGCCGAGAACGCCCCCGGCGGGCGCGAACACCGGGTGGTGGTCGCCCTGCACCCCAGCGCCGACCCCGACGACAGAACCGCGAACGAGGAGCACTGACATGGGACACCACTTCGAGCTGCGCAAGGACGTCGAGCTGGCAGCCACGCCCGAGCAGGTGTGGGAGGCCATCGCCACCGGTCCGGGCATCGACTCCTGGTTCATGGGCCGCACCGAGGTCGAGCCGGGCGAGGGCGGCCGGACCCGCCTGACGATGGCCGGCCACGTCGAGGAGTCGACGATCACCGCCTGGGAGCCCGGCAAGCGGCTCGCCGACCGCACCGAACCGGCCCCGGACGGCACGTTCATGGCCATGGAATACCTGATCGAGGGCCGCGAGCGGGGCAGCACGACCCTGCGGCTCGTCCAGAGCGGCGTCCTCGGGGACGACTGGGAGACCGAGTACGAGGCCATGGGGATCGGCTGGGACATGTACCTCGGGACGCTGGCCGCGTACCTCGCCCACTTCCCCGGCCGGACCGCGACCCCGGTGTCGGCCTTCCGCCCGGGCGTCGGCGGCGCGGACCGGGTGTGGCCGGCCGTGGCCGACGCCCTCGGCGTGGCCGGTCCGCTCGCCGAGGGGGAGCGCGTCCGGTTCACCGTCGCCGGGCTGCCGCCGATCGAGGGCGTCGTCGACCTGGCCGGCCTGCCGACCTACGTCGGTGTCCGCACCGCCGACGCGCTCTACCGGTTCCTGTACTCCGGTGCCGAGCGCGGCGACGCCCTGGTCCTCGGCCACCACGTCTTCGCGGGGCAGGACCCGGCCCCGGCCGAGCGGGCCTGGCAGGACTGGCTGGCCGCCCTGCCCGTCGGCTGACCCGACGACGAGAACGCCCGGCGGACCGGCCCGGCCGGACGCCCGGGTGAACGGGGGCCGATCCGGACGCCCGGCAGGCTGTGCCCCGGTGGGAGCCGGGCCGGCCCCGCCGGGCGTCCGGGTGTGGTCGGGGCGTGCGGACGGGGCGCCGGAGCCGTCCCGCCGCCGGTGCCGGTGGGCGTCGATTACGAGATCACCCGCGCCGGGCCGTACCCTGCGGCTGACAGTCGCGCTCCGACGTGGGCGGGATGTGGCCTGGGCAACATGGCCGCCCGGCGCTTGTTGCATGGGCTTGGCAGTTGCGGAATGCTGGCGTTAGTGGCCGGCTGCCCCGGGCGCGATGATCCAGACCATGGCCGGGGCGTCCGCCCGCTCGTGACCGTGGACCGCTGCGGGCACGTCGGCCAAGATCAGGACGCCGGCCCGGGTGCGACGCCGGGCTGTCGTGCGGAGAACAGCCCGGGAGCATGTGATGGGTACGCCTCTGTCCAAGCGCGCGGCGGCGGTGGCCGTCGCCGGTGTCCTCGCCCTGGCCGGCTGTTCCTCGCCGACGACCACGTCGACGGGCACGGCCGGCGCCGGCACGCTCGTCGTGGCGACGGCGGGTGAGCCGGACGCGCTGAACCCGGTGCTGAACTACGGCGTCGACGGCGGCTCCCTGATCTTCGACGGGCTGGTCGCCCGCGACGCCCGCAACGAGCTGGTGCCGGCGCTGGCGCGCGAGCTGCCGACCGTCTCGCCCGACGGCAGGACCGTCACCGTGAAGCTGCGCGACGGCGTGCTGTTCCACGACGGCAGCCCGTTCACCGCGCAGGACGTGGTCTTCACCTACCAGGCGGTGCTGGACCCGAAGGTCGACTCCACGCTCCGCTCCGACCTGGACATGCTCGCCTCGGTCAGCGCGCCCGACCCGTCGACCGTGGTGTTCACCCTGAAGTACGCCTACGCGCCCTTCGCGCAGCGGCTGGCCCTCGGGATCGTGCCGGCCAAGGCGCTGACCGGGCAGGACATCAACAAGGCCGAGTTCAACCGCAAGCCGGTGGGCACCGGGCCGTACCGCGTGACGTCGTGGACCCCGGGCGACCGGCTCGTGCTCGCGGCCAACGAGAGCTGGTGGGGCGGCAAGCCCGCCAACAGCGGCGTGGTGGTGGCGTTCGTCGCCGACGACAACGTCCGCGCGCAGCGGATGCGGGCGGGGGAGTTCGACGCGGCGGAGCTGGCGCCGAAGCTGACCACCGGCTTCGACGGGCAGGCCGGCTACCGGGTGGAGCGGGTGCCCACCGCCGACTACCGGGGCGTGATGCTGCCGATGGGCAACCCGGTCACCGCCGACCTCGCGGTGCGGCGGGCACTGAACGCGGCGGTGGACCGCGCGGCGATGGTCACCGGGCTGCTCGGCGGTGCCGGCGAGCCCGCGTTCGGGCCGGTCCCGCCGACGTCGGAGTTCGCCGAGCCGTCGATCGTGGGCAGCCCCGCCGCCGACCCGGCCGCCGCGACCGCCGCCCTCGACGCCGCCGGCTGGAAGCCGGGCCCGGACGGGATCCGTGCCAAGGACGGCCGGCAGGCGGCGTTCGCGCTGATGTACCCGGCCACGGACAGCCTCCGCAAGGAACTCGCCCTCGCGGTGACCGCCGACGCGAAGAAGGTCGGCATCAAGATCACCCCCGAGGGGCTGACCTGGGACGCGATCACCCCCCGGATGGGCAGCGACGCGCTCGTGATGGGCTACGGCACCCCGTACGACCCGGACTTCGTCTCCTACAAGCTGTTCGGCTCCGCCTTCGCCGGCCAGGGCTTCTTCAACCCCGGCTCCTACCGGTCGCCCGTGGTGGACAAGGCGTTGCAGGACGGCCGCGCCAACGCCGACCCGGCCGCCCGCAAGGCCGCGTACGCCACGTTCCAGAAGCAGCTCGCCACCGACGTGCCGTGGGCGTTCCTCACCTACCTCCAGCACACCTACGTGGTGAAGGACTCGGTCGCCGGGGTGACCCCCCGGGTGGAGCCGCACGAGCACGACGTCGCCAACAGCCTCTGGTGGAACATCCACACCTGGACGCGGAAGTCGTGACGACGCCCGCCCCGACAGCGAAGACCCCCGCCCCGACCGCCGCGCCACCCCCTCCGAGGACCACCGCCCGGCGTCGGCCGCGGCGGCTGGCGGGAGCCGGCAAGGTGGTCCGCCGGCGGCTGCTGGTGGCCGTGCCCATCCTCGCCGCCACCAGCGTCGGCATGTTCGCCCTCGGCGCGGCCTCGCCCATCGACCCCGCCCAGCAGTACGCGGGCGCGGCGGCGTTCACCGCCACCGAGGAGAACCTGGCGCAGATCCGCGCCAACTGGGGCGTCGACGACCCGCTGCCGGTGCAGTACCTGCGTTGGGTCGGCAACCTGCTCCAGGGCGACCTGGGCTGGTCCACCAGCCGCCACGAACCGGTCACCTCCGTGCTCGCCGCCCGCGCCGGCTGGACCCTGCTGCTCGTCGGCGCCGCCCTCGCCCTCGTCCTCGTGGCGAGCCTGCTGCTGGGCACGCTGGCCGCGTACCGGCGGGGCGGCTGGTTCGACCGGGCGCTGCGCGCCACCGCGTACGCCGTGCAGTCGATGCCGGTGTTCTGGATCGGGCTGGCCGCGATCGCGCTGTTCGCCCTCACCCTCGGGTGGCTGCCGGCGGGCGGGCTCACCGACATCACCGCCACCGGCACCGACCCCGCCGACGTGGCCCGGCACCTGATCCTGCCGGTGGGCGTGCTGGCGATCGCCCAGACGCCGTGGTTCGTGCTGTTCATCCGGGACGCCGTCGCCGACAGCCTCCGCGACGACCACGTCCTCGCCGCCCGGGCCCGGGGTCTGCCCGGCCGCACCGTCCTGTTCGGCCACGCCCTGCGCACCGCCCTGCTGCCGTTCCTCACCCTCGTCGGCACCCACCTGCCGGAGCTGATCGGCGGGGCCGTCCTGGTGGAGACCGTGTTCTCCCTGCCCGGCCTCGGCGCGGTGACCGTACAGGCCGCGCTGGGCAGCGACTTCCCGCTGCTGGCCGCCACGACCCTGGCCACCACCGTCGTGGTGCTGGCCGCGAACCTGGGCACCGACCTCGCCTACGCCGCCGCCGATCCCCGGGTACGCCTCGATGACTGACCTCGCCCTGCCCGCCCGGGTCCGGCGGCCGAAGCCGCGTACGGGCCGGGTCGGTGCCGCCCTCGCCTGGGCCGTGCTCGTCGGCGCGGGCCTGGCCTGCCTCCTCGCCCCCGTCCTCTGGCCGCTCGACGAGAGCGCGGTGGACCTGGCCCGTACCCGGCTCGCACCCTCCTGGGCGGACCCGGCCGGCACCGACGACCTGGGCCGCGACGTGGCCCACCGCAGCCTCTACGGCCTGCGGGTCTCGCTGCTCGTCGGCGCGGTCGCCGCGCTCGTCGCCACCGTGATCGGCGGCCTCGTCGGCGCGGTGGCCGGCACCCTCGGCGGCTGGGTCGACCGGGTGCTCATGCGGGTGGTCGACACCATCGCGGCGCTGCCGCACCTGCTGCTGGGCATCTTCATCGTCGCGATGCTGCGCCCGAGCCTGGGCGCGGTGATCCTGTCGATCGGGCTGACGCACTGGCTCTCCACGGCCCGCATCGTCCGGTCGGAGCTGCTCAGCCTGCGCACCCGGCCGTTCATCGACGCCGCGATCTCCGGCGGCGCGAGCCGCGCCCGGGTGATCACCCGGCACCTGCTCCCGCACGTGCTGCCCCGGTTGGCGCTGGCCACCACGCTGATGGTGCCGCACGCCGTCTGGCACGAGACCGCGCTGTCCTTCCTCGGCCTGGGCCTGCCCCCGCACCTGGCCTCGATCGGCAACATGATCAACGACGGGCAGCGGTCCCTGCTCACCGGCGCCTGGTGGGCCAGCATCGTGCCCGGCCTGCTCCTCGTCGTCGTCACGCTGGCCCTGGCCGCCCTCACCGGCCGGTGGCGCGATCGCCTCGACCCGCGCGTACGAGCGGAGCTGCACCTGTGACCACCACCCGCGAGCCCACCGCCGCCCCGGCCGACACCGCCCTCAGCGCCGCCACGGGCGACGCCACTGCCGCCGGTGGAGCCGCCGACGGTCGGCCGGGCCTGTTGGAGGTCGACGGGCTGACCGTCCGCTTCCAGCTCCGCGACGCCGTCGTGCAGGCCGTCACCGACCTGCACCTGACCATCCACCCGGGCGAACTCCTGGCGGTGGTCGGGGAGTCCGGCTGCGGCAAGTCGGTGCTCGCGCACGCCCTGCTCGGCCTGCTCCCCGGCAACGCCACCGTCACGGGTCACGCCCACCTGCGCCCGCCCACCGGGGCACAGGTCGACCTGGTCAACTCCTCGGAGCGACACCTCGCCCGCGCCGTACGCGGCCGCGCGGTCGGGCTGGTGCCGCAGAGCCCCGCCACCGCCCTGACCCCCGTACGGACGGGCCGGCGGCTGCTGGAGGAGACCCTGCGCGCCCACGGGCGCACCCGGCGCGAGGCGCCCGCGGCGGCCGAGCGGGTCGCCGACGACGTCGGGCTCGACCCCGCCGACCTCGACCGCTATCCCCACGAGCTCTCCGGCGGCATGGCCCAACGCCTGGCCACCGCCCTCGCCCTCGCCCCCGACCCGCCGCTGCTGCTCGCCGACGAACCCACCACCGGCCTCGACCGGCCCCTGGTCGACCACACCCTCGACCTGCTGCGCCGCCGCTGCGACGCCGGCGGCGCCGTCCTGCTCATCACCCACGACCTGGCCGCCGCCCGCCGGGTCGCCGACACGGTCGCCGTCATGTACGCGAGCCGGATCGTGGAACGGCGGCCGACGGCCGAACTCTTCGCGGCACCCGCCCACCCCTACACCGCCGGCCTGCTCGACGCCCTGCCCGAGCGGGCCTTCCGGCCGGTCCCCGGCCATCCGCCGATGCTCACCGACCTGCCTCCCGGCTGCGCCTTCGCCCCGCGCTGCGACCGCGCCACCGACGTCTGCCGCACCCCGCCCGCGCCCCCGGCGGGCGCCCCCGCCCGGATCGCCTGTCACCACCCGCTCACCCTCGGAGCGCCGGCATGACCAGCACCGCCGGCACGACCGGTGCCGCCGGCACGACCAGCACTGCCGGCACGACCGACACCGCCGGCATGACCACTACCGCGCTCGCCGCCCACGGGGTCGCCGTCTCCTACGGCGGCCGGCGCGTCCTCGACGGCGTCGACCTGCGCGTCGCCCCCGGCGAGACGGTCGGCCTGCGCGGGCCCTCGGGCAGCGGAAAGTCCACCCTCGCCCGGGTGCTGGCCCTGCTGCACGCCCCCGAGGCCGGGCACGTCACCCTCGACGGCCAACGGATCGCGGGCGCCCGGCACCGGCTGCCCGCCGCCGTCCGTACCCGCGTCGCGATCCTGTTCCAGAGCCCCCGCGCGGCCACCGACCCCCGGCTGGGCCTCGCCGACATCATCGCCGAACCGCTGCGCGCCACCGGCACGCCCGAGGCGCCGGCGCGGGCCCGCGCGGCGGAGCTGGCCGACCTCGTCGGCCTCACGCCCGACCTGCTCGCCCGCCGCCCCCACGCCGTCAGCGACGGGCAGCTGCAACGCGCCTGCCTCGCCCGCGCGCTCGTGCACCGGCCGGACTACCTGCTCTGCGACGAGGCCACCGCCATGCTCGACGCCTCCACCCAGGCGCACCTCGCGGCCGTCATCACCGACTACCAGCGGGAGCACGCCGCCGGGGTCCTGCTCATCACCCACGACCCGGCGCTGATGGCCCGCTGGGCCACCCGGGTGGTCGACCTGCCGCCCCCGCCGCAGCCCTGACCGGCCCGCCTCCCCCCGGGCCGCGCCGCCGCCTACGGGGTACGGGCCGACGTCGCGGCGGGATCACCGGACTCGGTGCCGTCGGCGCGGCCGGCGGCGGCCAGGAACGAGTTGTAACGGGCCAGGTCGTCCGGCTCGCCGGTGGCCTCGGCGCGGGCGGCGGCCCGGTCGAGGCGGGCCTGCTCCCGCCCGTCGGCGCGGATCCACTGGCGGACCAGCACGACCAGCACGACCGCGGCGGGGATCTCCCCGAACGCCCAGGCGATGCCCGCGCCCAGCCGCTGGTCCTCCAGCAGCGACGACGCCCAGTCGGGGTGGACGGCGACGTACCAGTCCGGGGCGATGAGGCTGGTGGTCTGCATCAGCACGAGGCCGAAGAAGCCGTGCGCCATCATCGCCGCGAGGTGGATGATCACCAGGATGGGGTGGGGGAGCCTCGGCCGGCCCGGGTCGACCCCGATGAGCACCCAGAACAGCAGGTACCCGGCGACCACGAAGTGCGTGAGCATGGCCAGGTGGCCGAGGTGGGAGCGCATCAGCGTGCCGAGCAGGTCGCTGAGGTAGAGGCCGAAGAGGCTGCCGGCGTAGATGCCCAGTGCGACCAGGGGGTGGGTGAGCAGCCTCGCGGGCCGGCTGTGCAGCGCCAGCAGCAGCCACTCCCGGGCGCCACGGACCTGCGGGTCGGCGGGGCGCCGCAGGGCGCGCAGCGCGAGGGTGACCGGGGCGCCGCCGACGAGCAGGATCGGCACCAGCATCGACAGCACCATGTGCTGCACCATGTGGGCGCTGAACAGCACGTACGCGTAGCGGGCCACGCCCAGGTTGGTGACGGCGGCCAGCAGCAGCAGGCCGGCCGACCAACTCGCGGTCCGGGCCAGCGGCCAGCGGTGCCCGGCACGGTGCAGCCGCCACACCCCGGCCAGGTAGCCGCCGATGCCGAGGACGGTGAGGGTCAGGAAGAACATGTCCGGCAGCGGCTGGCCCACCAGGCGTTCCGGGGTCGGCGCGGCGGGCATCGGGAAGCCGAGCAGCTCGGTGATCGGATCGGCGTCGAGCGGGTCCTGCGTCACCGGGGTGGGGCTGCGGGACAACGCCACCGCCAGCCCGACGGTGGCGGCGAACACGACCACCTCGCCGGCGGCCAGCCGGGCGAACGCGCCGCGTCGACCCGCGCGCAGGGCCGGCAGGGTCCGCGACCGGTGCACGGCGCCCAGGGTGCCCAGGACCGCCAGGGCGACGAGCTTGCCGAGGACCAGCCAGCCGTACCGGGACTGCCAGAGCTGGGCCACGTCGCCGAGGCGTACGGCCGCGTTGGCCGATCCGCTCACCGCGACGGCCACGAAGCAGCCCAGGGCGAGGCGGCCGTACCGGTGGGCGGCGTCGGCGAGCTGCCGGCTGCGGCGGACCATCAGCAGCGCCACCAGCCCGCCGACCCAGAGGACGGCGGCCAGCACGTGCAGGGCGAGGCTGGACACCGCGATCTGGTGGTTGCCCGCCCCGGCGGCGTGCCCGGTGAACGCCGGCGGCAGCACCCCGACCAGCGCGACCAGCGCCGTCACGGCGGCGAGCCCGCGCGACACGCCCGCCCGGGCCAGCACCGCCACCGCCAGCGCCAGCCCCGCCTGGAGCAGCAGCGCCTGCCCCTGCGAGATCGAGGTGGCGAAGCTGACCACGGTGGGGACGCCGAGCCCGTCCACGGGGACGCCGAGCAGGTCCGAGACCGTCAGCACGATCAGCGTCACCGCGGCCACCGCCCAGCCCGCCGCCGCCGTGCCCGCGCGGCGCAGCAGCAGCCAGCCGTACGCCGAGACGCTCCGCCCGTCGCCGGGCAGCAGGAAGGCCGCCGTCACCAGCATTCCGACCGTCAGGGTGGCGAGGCCGTCGGCGAGCAGCCGGACCACGGGCAGCGCCCACGCCGTAACCGGCCCCGGGTCCGGCAGCCCGGGGATCGCGACCGCGAGCGCGTCGCCGGCCCGCAGGCCGAGCAGGAGTACGGCCACCGCCGACGCCACGGCCGCGACGGGTACGAGCCACGCGCCACGCCCCCGGGAGCCGGGACGGACGCCGGCGCCGGGCGGGCCCACGACCGGTCCGGCGTCACCGGCCGCCGTCGTCGCCACGGAGTCGGCGCCCGGGCCCCGGGCGGGCTGGACGGGGCGGGAGGTGGTGTCTGGCACGTCGGTGTCCCTTGGGTTCGGGGGAGGGCGGCGGCTCGCGTCCGGGGCGGCCCGGGGCGCGGTGCCGGAAAATTGGGGTCGGGGTGCTGCCGGTCAGCGGGTCCCGCGGCGCCGGCGCAGCAGCAGCGCGGTCCCGCCGAGGACGGCCACCAGGACCCCTGCGGCCAGCAGCACGCCGCCCGTCCCGAGGCCGCCGGAGCCGGTCGCGGCGGCGGGGTCGACCGACCCGGCGGCCGGCGAGGCGGCGGCAGCGGCCGGCGGCGTGGCGGCGGCGGACGGGGCCGCGACGGCGGCCGGCGGATCGGCGACCGCCCCCGTCGCCGTGCTCGCCCCGCCGCCGGCGACGGTGAACCGGTACGACCCCTGCACCGGATGCCCGTCGGCGGAGACGATCCGGTAGGCGACGGTGTAGGTGCCCTCGCCCAGCGTCTCGACGACGGTCACCGTGCCCTTCGTACCGTCAACGGTGGGCCCGCCGGTGGGGATCTTCCGCCGGGCGGCGTCGGTCAGCGCGATGGTGGTGAAGGTCGGGTCGAGCCGCTGCGCGAACTCCAGGGTGACCCGCGTCGGCGGCGTCGTCAGGCGCTCGCCGTCGGCGGGGCTGGCGGCCCGCAGCGTGTTGTGCGCGGCGGCGGGGGCGGCCGGTACGAGCAGCAGCGCGGCGGCGGCCAGCGCGGCGGCGACGAGGGCCGCGACGGTCGGGCGGCGGAACGGGGTGTGCATGTCTGGCGCTTCTCCTGGTTGGTGGTGGTCAGCCGGGCGGCTGGTGACCGGTCAGGCCGCGCGGCGGTCGGAGACGCGGGCGGAGCCGGGATACGGCGACGGGAGCAGCCGCAGCCCCGGCGACTCCGTGGGCTCGTCGGCGGGCAGGCTCCAGCGGGGTTCGTCCGGGCGGCTGCGCCGCGACGGGCCGTCGGGGCGCAGCCCCGGGCGGGACAGGGCGACGACGATGACGTAGCCCGCGAGCAGGAAGCCGTGGCTGACCAGCCGGGCGGTGTCCACCCAGCCGGTCAGCAGGTCGTTGACCGACAGCAGCGCCAGCATGCCGACGAAGGCGCTCAACATCGGCACCAGCCCGGTCGGCGGGGTGCGCCGGGCGGCGACGAAGAGGAAGCCCGCGCCCACGGCGACGTTCCACGCCGCCGACTCGTGCCACAGGTGTCCCGACATCAGCCCGCCGGCCGCCGCGTGCGCGTGGGCGCTCGCCGTGCCGCGTCCGATCTGCGCCAGGCCCAGCACGAGTTGCAGCGCCCCGACCAGGCCCAGGACCGCCCGCAGGGTGAGCACGACCCGCTCCCGCCGGCGGCGCGGAGCCGGGGCGGGCAGCGCGCCGAGGATGACGTCGGTGCGGTCGTCACCGGCGACGGCGACCGACAGCCGCGCCCGGCGGGTCACCGCCGTGGCCCGGTCGTACCACGTCCGGCAGCCGGCGCAGCCGGCCAGGTGGGCCGCCACGGCTGTCCGCTCGGCGGCGGTCTCCTCCCCGTCCAACTGCGCCGACAGCACCTCACGCCACTGCTCACACCCCATGTACCGGTAGTCGTCCCGGACCCGTCGTTGGTTCCCGCGCAGTTTCGTGGGCCGTCGTCTTCCCGCAGGTCAGCGCGGCGGGACGGGTCAGCCGGTGGCGCCGCCGCCCCGGCCCGCGTCCGGCTCCGACCAGCCGTGCGCGGCGGCGACCAGATCCTCCCGGGCCCGGGCCACCCGGGAGCGGATGGTGCCCACCGGGCAGCCGCACACCTCCGCGGCCTCGGCGTAGGACAGGCCCAGCACCTGGGTGGCGACGAACGCCTCCCGCCGGTCCCTCGGCAACGCCGCGATGAGGCGTTCGAGCACGACCTGCCGGTCGAAGCCGCTGCGCGCCGGGTCGGGGACGTCGTACCCGTCGGGCATCGGCACCGTGCGCGGCCGCGACGTGACGGTACGGACGTGGTCCGCCGCGACCCGGCGGGCGATGGCGAGCAGCCACGTCCGCGTCGAGGAGCGTCCGGCGTACGACGGCAGCGACCGCATCGCTCGCAGGAAGGTCTCCTGGGTCAGGTCGTCCGCCTCGCGGGGCGTGACCAGCGCGGCGAGGAAGCGGCGAACCTGCTGCTGCGTCGCCCGGACGAAGCAGGCGGCGGCCGTCGGGTCACCCCGGCCGGCGGCCAGCGCCCACGCGGTCAGCTCCGCGTCGTCAGCCATCCGGCACCTCCGTGTCGGGCCACCGGAGGGCGGGTGCCCGACGGTGATCACGACGGGTCGTAGTAGTGACTGGCCGGTAGCGTACCGCAAGCGGCCCGGTGGCGGCCCTCCCCGACGCCCCGCCTCCGGGTGCCACCGCGCCCGTCGCCCGGGGCGGCTGTCTAGCATGGACGGCCCCGCCCGACCGTCGAAGCAGGCAGCCCATGACCGCCACGGTTTTCGAGAACGCCCGGATCCACACCCTCGACCCCGCCCGTCCGCACGCCGAGGCGATGCTGGTGCGCGGCGAGCGCATCGTCGCCGTCGGGGACCTCGACGAGTGCCGCGACCGCGCCAGCGCCGGTGCGCGCCGGGTCGACCTCGGCGGGATGACGGTGCTGCCCGGCCTGATCGACAGCCACCTGCACTCGGCGCTCTACGTGCGCGGCCTGGAGCAGGTGGACCTGCGCGGCACCACCAGCCTCGACGAGGCGCTGGCGCGGATCGCCCGGCACGCCGCCACCCTGCCGCCCGACGCCTGGCTCTTCGGCGGGCGCTGGGACAGCCACAAGTGGGACCGCCCGGTGCAGCCGACCCGGGCCGACCTGGACCGCGTCTGTCCGGACCGGCCCGCCGTGCTGCCCACCATCGACGGGCACACCACCTGGGTCAACACCGCCGCCCTCCGGCGACTCGGCATCGACGCCGGCACCCCCGATCCGATCGGCGGGCAGATCGTCCGCGACGAACGCGGCGAGCCGACCGGCATCCTGCGCGAGGCGGCGGGCGACGCGGCGTACGACGTCATGCGCACCTCGCTCAGCGGTGACCTGGTCGCGCAACTGCGTACCCACCTGCCCAGGCTGCTCTCCGTCGGCCTGACCAGCATCCACGACATCGACGGGCAGGACTGCCGGGCCGCCTACGAGAGCCTGTACGCCCGGGGCGAGCTGCCGCTGCGGGTGCACAAGTCGATCCCGTCGACCGCGCTGGACGAGGTGATCGACCTGGGCTGGGCGACAGGCGACGGGGACCGCTGGCTGAGCACCGGCCCGGTCAAGATCTTCACCGACGGGGCGCTCGGCTCGCACACCTGCCTGATGACCGAGCCGTACGACGGCGAGCCCGGCAACCACGGCATCGCCGTCACCCCGGCGGAGGAGTTCGAGCGGCTGGTGGCGAAGGCGGCCGGGGCCGGCATCGCCGTCGCGGCGCACGCCATCGGCGACGCGGCGAACGGGATGGTGCTGCGGGCGTACGCCAACTGGCAGGAGTCGGCGCGCACCGACCCGACGGCGGTACGGCGGCTGCGGCACCGGATCGAGCACACCCAGCACCTGCGCCCGGCGGACGTGCCGCTGCTGGCCCGGCTGGGCGTGATCGCCTCGATGCAGCCCACCCACTGCACCAGCGACATCCCCCTGACCAGCCGGATGCTCGCCGGCCGGGACCTCGCCTCGTACGCCTGGCGGAGCCTGCTGGACGCCGGCGCGACGGTGGCCTTCGGCTCGGACGCCCCGGTGGAGGACCCGGATCCGTTCTTCGGCATTCACGCCGCGGTGACCCGGCAGCAGCCCGACGGCACCCCGCCCGGCGGCGTGGACCCGCACGAGCGGCTCGACCTCGACACGGCGCTGCGCTGCTTCACCGAGGCGGGCGCGTACGCCTCCTACGAGGAGCACCTGAAGGGGCGGCTGACCCCGGGGATGCTCGCGGACTTCATCGCGCTGCCCACCGACCCGTACCGGGTCGAGCCGGCGGCCCTGCGCGATCTCACGGTGGCGCTCACCGTGGTCGGCGGGGTCGTGCGCTGGCAGCGCTGACCGGGGCCGGCCGCCTCTCCGCCGACCGGGCCGGCGGTCGCCGCTGACCGGGGCCTGCCGCTTCCCGCAGGCCGGGTCGGCGGTCAGGCGGGCGGATCGGGCGGCAGGTCGACCACCAGTGCCGGGCCGGTCCGGCGGCCGCCGCCGGGGCGTCGGGTCAGCGCGACCACGGCCTCCGCGGCACGCGGGGCCCGCAGCGCCTCCTCGGTCGGCCGGCGCGGCCCGGCGGCCGGGGCGACCGCCAGTCGCCGGATGCCGGCCGGCGCCTCCGCCACGCTCGTCGCCGTCCCGGTCAGGCCGAGCGGGCCGGCGTCGGGCAGGTCCGCGGGACGGGTTCCGTCCGCGGCGTGCGCGGTGGCGTCCGGGCCGCCGCAGCGCAGCAGGGTGACGCGCCCCTCGGGGGAGACCTCCACCAGGGTGGCGGCGAGGTAGCCGCCCGGGGCGATGTCCCGCACGAGGCCGTCGAGGGCCCCGGCGACCCGCGGCAGCGATCTTCCGCGCGGGGCCTCGTCGCGGAAGGCCGACTCCAGCGCCCGGGTGTGCTCCGGGCGGGCCAGGGTGGCCCCGTGCGCCACGCCGAGGAGGACGCGCAGGCCGCCCCGGCGCAGCGGTACCGCCGCCGCGACCTCCCCGGGGGCGCGGCAGACGGCCAGCGCGGCGCGTCCCGTGCCGGCGGGCATGGTGAACACGGCGACGTCGCGGGGCGCGGGCACGCGGGCGACGGCCCGCTCCCCGCGGCGTCGCCTGGCCAAGGCCAGCAGCGGTACGGCGGCCAGGCTCGCCACGGAGGCCCCGAGCGCCCACGGATCGGCGCGGTGCCCGGGTACGACGGGAACGACCACGGACGCCGCCAGCAGGACGGCCGCCCAGGCGGAGATCAGTGCCGCCACCCGGGGGCGGGTGGACACGCCGAGCAGCCCCGGAAGCAGTACCCAGCCGAGCGGCGTGCTCACCTCGGCCACACCCATCACGAGGGCGTTGCCCGTCGCCCCGGCGAGAGCCGTCCGGGTCGACACCAGCACCCCGCTCCGCATCGCCCCACCCATCCGTCGCCCTCGATTTCCGGCGCCGTCGCGTCGCGTCCGGGTGCGCGTCGTCGCCCTGCTCGCCAGGTCGCCAAGGGTATCCGCAAGGTGGGCGATCGCCTCCTGATCATGAGAGGCAGGAGGGGCGCGGGCGACGAGGCCGCCGCATCGGCCCCCGTGGACCTCCCGGCGGGAGGCCGACGGCCGGTCGTCCGCGTCGCCGGCGGGCACGGGCACGCCGGCGGCGCAGTATCGCCGATATGCAGATTCGCTCCTTACCGGTTAGGGTTGGCTAACCGGCTGTCGAACTCTGGGGAGGGTATGTGCTGGTTCTGGTGGCGGTCCACGCACTCGCAGCCGTGATCGCCCCGGGACTGATACGTATCTGGGGCCGAAAAGGGCTCTACCTGGTGGCCCTGGCCCCCGCAGCGACACTGGTCTGGGCGCTGACCCGCACCGGGACGGTCCGCTCCGGCACCCCGGTCGTCGAGACGGTCACCTGGGTTCCCCAGCTCGGCCTGGAGATCGCCCTGCGGATGGGCACCCTGGCCTGGCTGATGGTGGTGCTCGTCGGCGGGGTCGGGGCGCTGGTGCTCGCCTACAGCGCCCGCTACTTCCGCTCCGACGACCCGGGCCTGGGCCGCTTCGCGGCCGTCTTCGTCGCCTTCGCCGGGGCGATGCTCGGCCTGGTGGTCTCCGACGACCTGCTGCTGCTCTACGTGTTCTGGGAGCTGACGACCGTCCTCTCCTACCTGCTGATCGGCAGCGACCCCACCAAGCGGGCCAGCCGGCGCGCGGCCATGCAGGCGCTGCTGGTGACCACCCTGGGTGGCCTGGCGATGCTCGCGGGCTTCGTCATGCTCGGCCAGCACGCCGGCACGTACCGCTGGTCGCAGATCGCCACCGACCTGCCCGGCGGCGGCTACCTGGCCGTGGCCCTGGTGCTGATCCTGCTCGGCGCGCTGAGCAAGTCGGCGATCTTCCCCTTCAGCTTCTGGCTGCCCGGCGCGATGGCCGCGCCCACCCCGGTCAGCGCCTACCTGCACGCCGCGGCGATGGTCAAAGCGGGTGTGTTCCTCGTCGCGCTGATGGGGCCGGCCGTGGTCGGGGTCGCACCGTGGCGGCCGATCCTGCTCGTCGGCGGCCTGATCACGTTGTTCCTCGGCGGCTGGGCGGCGCTGCGACAGGTCGACCTGAAGCTGCTGCTCGCCTACGGCACGGTCAGCCAGCTCGGCCTGCTGATGGTGGTCCTCGGCGCCGGCACCCGCGACACCGCGCTGGCCGGCGCGGCGATGGTGCTGGCCCACGCGCTGTTCAAGTCCACCCTGTTCCTCGTCGTCGGAGTCGTCGACCACGTAGCCGGCACCCGTGACCTGCGCGAACTCAGCGGCCTCGGGCGGCGCGCCCCGGCGCTCGCGGTGGTGGCGGGCCTCGCGGCGGCCTCCATGGCCGGCCTCCCGCCGCTGGCCGGATTCGTCGCCAAGGAGGCGGCGGTCGAGGCGTTCCTGCACGGCGGCACCGCCGACCTGGTGGTGCTCGCCGGCCTGGTGCTCGGCTCGGCGCTGACCGTGGCGTACACGCTGCGTTTCGTCTGGGGCGCGTTCGCGACCAAAGGCGACGTGCCCGCCACCGAGGCCCGGCCGGTCGGGTGGCCCTTCCTCGCGCCGGCCGTCGTGCTCGCCGCCGCCGGCCTGGCGGCGGGGCTCTTCGCGCCCGCCGTCGACAAGGTCCTCGCCCCGTACGCGGACCTGTACGAGAGTGCCGAGCCCGGCTACCACCTCGCGCTGTGGCACGGCCCGACCCTGGCGCTGGGCCTGTCGGCGCTGGCGGTCGCCGGCGGCGTGGGGCTGTTCCTCCTGCGGCACCGGCGGCGGCTGGGCGCGTCGGTCCGACTGCCCTTCGACGGGGCTGCGGTCTACGACCGGCTCATCGGCGGGGTGGACCGGCTTGCGGTGGAGCTGACCGGCGCCACCCAGCGTGGCTCCCTCCCCTTCTACCTCGGCGTCATCCTGCTGGTGATGATCACCTTGCCGGGTGGGGCGCTGCTGGCCGGGACGCCCTGGCCGCAGCGGTTCCAACTGTGGGACACCCCGTTGCAGGCCGTCGCCGCCGCGGTGGTGATCGTGGCCGCCGTGGCCGCCGCCCGCGCCCGGCGCCGACTGACCGCGATGATCCTCGTCGGCGTCGCCGGCTACGGCACCGCGCTGCTGTTCATCCTGCACGGCGCCCCGGACCTGGCCCTGACCCAGTTCCTGGTGGAGACCGTCACGATCGTCATGTTCGTGCTGGTCCTGCGCCACCTTCCCGCCAAGTTCTCCGAGCGGCCCATCCGGTCCAGCCGGCGCGGTCGCATCGCGCTCGGCGTCGCCGTGGGCGTGGTCACCGCCGGTATGGCGTACGTCGCGGCGGGAGCCCGGATCGCCACCCCGATCTCCGTCGACTTTCCCGACGAGGCCGTCTCCTACGGCGGCGGCAAGAACATCGTCAACGTGACCCTTGTGGACATCCGGGCCTGGGACACCATGGGCGAGATCGCCGTGCTGGTGGTGGCCGCCACCGGCGTGGCCAGCCTCATCTTCCGCCACTCCCGGGACCTCGACCTGCGCAGGGGCATCCCCGGCGTCGGCCGCACCGAGTCGGCGCGGCCCCGCTGGCTCACCACCGGCGCCACCACCCGTCAGCAGTCGGTCATCCTCCAGGTCGTCACCCGGCTGCTGTTCCACGCCATCGTGCTCTTCTCGATATACCTGCTCTTCTCCGGGCACAACGCCCCCGGCGGCGGCTTCGCCGCCGGACTGGTGGCCGGGCTCGCGCTGGCCGTGCGCTACCTCGCGGGCGGACGCACCGAACTCAACGGGGCCGCCCCGGTCGACGCCGGCGCGGTGCTCGGCGCCGGGCTGTTCGTCGCGGTCGGCACGGGCGTCGCCGCGATGCTGCTGGGCGGGGAGTTCCTCCAGAGCGCCCTGCTGGACCTGCACCTGCCGGTCCTCGGCCACGTCCACTTCGTCACGTCGGTCTTCTTCGACGTCGGCGTCTACCTCATCGTGGTCGGCCTGGTCCTCGACATCCTGCGCAGCCTGGGCGCGGAGATGGACCGGCAGCAGGAGACCGACCAACGCGAGACCGAACAGGCCGACGACCGGACGAAGGAGCTGGTGTGAACCCGAACCTGACCTACGTCCTCGTGGTCGGCGTCCTCTTCGCCGCCGGGGTGACGCTGCTGCTGGAGCGCAGCCTGACGCGGGTGCTGATGGGCGTCATCCTGCTCGGCAACGGCGCCAACCTCCTGCTGCTCACCGGCGGCAAGGCCGGTGGGCCGCCGATCGTCGGCACCACCGCCGAGGGGGACATGAGCGACCCGCTGCCCCAGGCCATGGTGCTGACCGCGATCGTCATCACCCTCGGCATGACCGCGTTCCTGCTCGCCCTTGCGTACCGCAGCTGGCACCTCAACGGGCACGACGAGGTGCAGGACGACGTCGAGGACCGCCGCATCATGGAGCTGGCCGACCGGGACGAGGGACCGGGCACCGCCGACAACGACGCCGGAGACGGTGACGGCGACGTCGCCCTGGTCACCGTGCCCGCCGACGACACCACGGCCAGCCCGGCCGGGGACGCGGGGAGGGGCCGATGACCTGGCTCGTACCCCTGCCGGTGGTGATGCCGCTGCTCGGCGCGGCCCTGACGCTGCTGCTCGTCGGCCGGCCCCGCGCCCAGCGCTGGGTCAGCCTCACGGTCCTCGCCGCCACCGTCGCCGTGGCGGCCACGCTGCTGGTCCGCTCCTCCGTGGACGGGCCGCTGGTCGTCGAGGTCGGCGGCTGGGTGGCGCCGCTGGGCATCGTCCTGGTCGCCGACCAGCTCGCCGCGCTGATGCTCGTCGTCTCCGCCGCCGTCACCCTCTGCGTGCTCGTCTACTCGATCGGGCAGGGCACGGCCGACGGCAACGAGGAGACGCCGCTGTCGGTCTACCACCCGACCTACCTCGTGCTGACCGCCGGCGTGTGCAACGCGTTCCTCTCCGGCGACCTGTTCAACCTCTACGTCGGCTTCGAGATCCTGCTGGTCGCCAGCTATGTGCTGTTGACCCTGGGCAGCACGGAGACCCGGATCCGGGCCGGCACCACGTACGTCGTGGTCAGCCTGCTCTCGTCGCTGATCTTCCTGGTCGCGATCGGCCTGGTCTACGCGGCGACCGGCACGCTCAACCTGGCCCAGCTCGTGGACCGGCTCGACGCGCTGCCGGACGACATCCGGCTGGTGCTGCAGGGCATGCTGCTGCTGGCCTTCGGCATCAAGGCGGCGGTCTTCCCGCTCTCGGCCTGGCTGCCGGACAGCTACCCGACCGCCCCGGCCCCGGTCACCGCGGTCTTCGCCGGCCTGCTCACCAAGGTCGGCGTGTACGCGATCATCCGCACCGAGACGCTGCTGTTCCCCGGCGGGCGCACCGCCGACCTGCTGCTGGTGGTGGCGGCGCTGACGATGGTGGTGGGCATCCTCGGCGCGGTCGCCCAGTCCGACGTCAAACGGCTGCTGTCGTTCACCCTCATCAGCCACATCGGCTACATGCTCTTCGGCGTCGGCCTGAGCACCTCCCTCGGGCTGTCCGCGGCGATCTTCTACGTGGTGCACCACATCACCATCCAGACCACGCTGTTCCTCGCCGCCGGCCTCGTCGAACGCCGCGGCGGGAGCACCGCCCTGGACCGCCTCGGCGGGCTGGCCCGACTCTCGCCGCTGCTGGCCGTGCTGTTCTTCCTGCCCGCGCTCAACCTCGCCGGCATCCCACCGTTCTCCGGCTTCCTCGGCAAGCTCGGCCTCGTCCAGGCCGGCGTGGACGACGGCGGCCCGCTGGCCTGGACGCTCGTCGTCGGCGGGCTGCTCACCAGCCTGCTCACCCTCTACGCCATCGCCCGCGTGTGGAACCTGGCCTTCTGGCGTGCCCCGCACCCGGACATGCCGGACGTCGGCGACGCCGTGCGGGCCGCCCGCACCGACGGTGCCGAGCAGCCGCACAAGGCACCGACCCCCGAGGCGTCGGGCGCGGTGCTGCCCCGGCTGATGATCGGGTCGACCGCCGCCCTGGTGGTGCTCGGCCTGGCGCTGACCGTGGTGGCCGGTCCGCTGTTCGACATCAGCACCGACGCGGCCGACGACCTGCTGCGCCGGACCCCGTACGTCGAGGCCGTGTTTCCGGACGGTGCCCCGTGACCAGTGAACCGATGAGCCCGCCGAAGCCCGTCGCGCCGGCGAACCCGCCACTGACCCGCACGGCCCGCCGGCGCAACCGGATCGTCGCCGTGACCGGGCTGACCGGCGTCTGGATGCTGCTGTGGGGCACCCTCTCCTGGGCCAACCTGATCAGCGGGCTGGTGCTCTCCGTCGTGCTGCTGGCGGTCTTCCCGCTGCCGCCGGTGACCTTCGCCGGGCGGATCCGCCCCGTGCCGCTCGCGCGGTTCTGGGTGCGTTTCCTGCGGGACCTCGTGGTCGCCTCCGCCCAGATCGCCTGGCTGGCGGTGCGGATCGGGAAACCCCCGCTCAGCGCGATCATCGCCGTGCCGCTGCGGGTCAACACCGACCTCAACCTCACGCTGACCGCCGAGTCGCTGTCCCTGGTGCCCGGCAGCCTCATCATCGAGGCAGACCGGACGACCGGCACCCTCTACGTGCACGTCATCGGCGTCCGCAGCCGCGAGGAGGTCGAGCGGTTCCGGCAGGGCGTGCTCGACCTCGAAGCGCGGATCGTCGCCGCCATCGGCTCGCCCGACGAACTGCGCCGCGTGACGCAACCCCACGCCGCCGGCCCGTCGGAGCCGGCCCACCCGGAAGGGGTACCCAGATGACCGTCGTCGCCGTGACCGTCGCCGCGCTGCTCGCCGTGGCCGTCGGGCTGACCCTCGTCCGCATCATCCGCGGACCGTCCATCCTCGACCGCGCCGTCGCCACCGACGTCCTGCTCGCCGTCGTCGTCGCCGCCATCGCCACCGAGGCCGCCTACAGCCGCGACGCCACCGCGCTGCCCGTGCTGGTCGTCCTCGCCATCCTCGGGTTCGTCGGCTCGGTCAGCGTCGCCCGGTTCGCCGCCCGGAGGAACGACAAGTGACGCTCGACGCCGTCCTCGACGTCACCGCCGGCGTCTGCCTGATCGCCGGCGCGCTGCTCTGCGTCGCCGCCGGGGCGGCGCTGCTGCGCTTCCCCGACCTGCTCGCCCGGATGCACGCGGCGGCCAAGCCCCAGGTGCTCGGCCTGCTGCTCGTCCTGCTCGGCTGCGCGCTGCGCCTGCGTACGGGCGTGGACATCACCACCCTCGTGCTCGTCGGCGCCTTCCAGCTCGCCACCGCGCCCGTCGCGGCGCACATGGTGGGCCGGGCCGGCTACCCGCACGACGAGATCCGCCGCGACCTGCTGATCACCGACGAACTCGCGCCCCACCTGGACCGCATCAGCTCCGGCCGCTCCTGACCGGCCGCTCCTGACCGGCGGGGCCGCGGCGGCGCTCCGGTCGACGCGCGGACGGCGCGGGAGTCGATTGACGCGGTCGCCGCTCGACGCCGTCGGACGACGATGCCCGCGCGGCGACGGCCCGTCACGATCGGCGTCCGACCGGACATGGAGTGGACGTGAGCTCCGCGACCGAGCACGAGGACCGTTTCCGTAGCGTCTAGGACGCCTGGCGGATGGACATGTCGGCCCGCCAGACATCGGCCAGGTCGTCGAGCGGGATGCCGAGGGCCTGGCTGAGGCCGACCACGGTGCCGAACGCCGGTGCGGGAAGGCGGCCCGCCTCGATCTTGCGTAGCGTCTCGGGGGAGATGCCGGCTGCCAGGGCCACCTCGACGAGGCTGCGGCCGGCCCGCGCGGCCCGGAGGGCGGCTCCGAGGCGCTGGCCCGCTGCGATCTGTTCGGCGGTGAGTGGTTGGCGAACCATGCCAGCAGGATACCCCCGGAGCACCCCGACCTGGCGTGGTATAAAAATACCGCACAGGGGAGAGGGAGGCCGTCGTGATCGAGCTCAAGTCCGCCGAGGAGATCGACCGGATGGCGGTGACCGGCCAGTTCGTCGGCGAGCTGCTCGCCGAACTGCGCGACGTCGCCGCGGTCGGCGTCAACCTGATGGTCCTCGAACACCACGCCCGCCGCCGGATCAAGGAACGCGGTGCCGAATCCTGCTACTGGGACTACGCCCCTTCGTTCGGCCGTGGCCCGTTCCGCAACGTGCTGTGCCTGTCGGTCAACGACGCGGTGCTGCACGGCCTGCCGCACGACTACGTCCTGCGCGACGGCGATCTGCTCAGCATCGACATGGCGGTCGGCATCGACGGCTGGGTCGCCGACTCAGCGCTCTCCGTCGTCGTCGGCGCCCCCGACCCGGCCGACCTGAAGCTGATCGAGGCCACCGAGGTCGCACTGGAGGCCGCCATCACCGCCGCCCAGCCCGGCGGCCGCCTCGGCGACATCTCCGCCGCGATCGGCGAGGTCGCCCGCTCCTACGGCTACGGCGTCAACGCCGAGTTCGGTGGCCACGGCATCGGCCGCACCATGCACGAGGCCCCGCACGTGTCCAACGACGGCCGCCCCCGCCGCGGCCTGAAACTCAACCCCGGCCTCACCATCGCCATCGAGCCCTGGTTCTGCCGCTCCACCGACAAGATCAAGTTCGACAAGGACGGCTGGACGATCCGCTCCGCCGACGGCTCCCGCACCGCCCACTCGGAGCACACCGTCGCCATCACGGCTTCCGGCCCTCAGGTCCTGACCCGCCGCCCCACACAGGGCGCCGCCTCGGCCGACCCCAGCAAGAAGCCCGCCGCAGCCTCCTGACCCATGGCCCGCCTCGGGGCGTGGCTCAGGGGCGCGCTCAGCGAGGCCCTCCGGGTCGACCGGTGCCAGTGCACGCCGGTTCGACGGGCAGCCAGAGTTCACAGGTCGCGGTGCTGAAGTCGTTCGTGGACTCAAGCACCGCGACGATCTCCGGACCTGGTCGCAGACGCCACGGGTTGAACGGGAACCACGCTGCTGCCGCCGTGGCCCAGGCCTTTTGCAGGGTCTGCGGATGCGGCCCCGTGGTCCGGATGACCACCCATCTACCGGCCGGAACTTCGATGATGTAGAGGCCGCCGGGGACCGGCGTGTCCGGGGACGCGGCGACCCCGTGCAGGTGGGTCAGCTCGCTGCCCTCGGCGTAGTCCGGGCCAAGGTCGCCGCTGACTGTGAGCAGATCGCTCGGCTCAGTGTTGCCGAGAGCCTTCAAGCGCAGGTGCTCCTTCGTCGGCAGTGCGGTGATGTGCCGCTGGATGTGCGGGTTGACGCCTTGCCGGACCAGCCGGACGCGGGCCGCGTGCCCCACGAGCCGGAACTCGGGATGGTCGACGATCCGGGTGTTCACGTGTTCGCTCCCTCTGACGGTCAGACGGAGTGCCGGGATCGTCAAGCCTCCATACGACGTCAACCCTGGTCGCAACGCACCGGTGGGCACCCGACAGAAGCTGCGCGGAAGATGTCGGGTGATCGGGACCGGGGCCGCCGCACGATGGGGGTATGGATGACACGACCTTGGTGTCCCGCTTTCTTCGCGACGGCTTCGTGAAGCTGGAGGGCGCCGTCGCGCCGCGCGTGGCAGCGGACTGCGCGCGGCTGCTGTGGCGGGAGACGGGCTGCGACCCGGACGATCCAGCGACGTGGACGCAGCCCGTGCACTGGGTGCCCGGCCTGGCGCAGGGGCCGTTCGCCGCCGCTCCCAACTCCCGGTTCCTCCATCGCGCGTACGACCTGCTCGTCGGCGCGGGACGCTGGGAGCCGCGCTACTCGCTGGGCACGTTCCCGCTGCGCTTCCCGCACGAGCAGGAGCCGGACGACGCGGGCTGGCACATCGAGGGCAGCTATCTGCCGCAGGGCGAGAGCTGGTACTTCACCAATGTGCGCTCCCGCGGCCGGGCGCTGCTGATGCTGTTCCTGTTCAGCGAGGTCGGGGAGAAGGACGCCCCGACCCGGATCCGGGTCGGTTCCCACCTCGACGTGCCGAAGGTGCTGGAGAAGTACGGGGAGAACGGCGCGAGCGGGCTGGCCCTCGCGCCCGACCTGGTGGCGGCGTCCGCGCACCGGCCGCTCGCCCTCGCCACCGGATCTCCGGGCGACGTCTTCCTGTGCCACCCGTTCCTGGTGCACGCGGCGCAACCGCACCACGGAGCGCGGCCTCGCTTCATGGCCCAACCGCCGCTGATGCCAGCCGCACCGTACGAACTAAAGCGGGCCGACGGCGCCTACTCACCCGTGGAGATCGCGATCCGTCGCGGTCTCGGACGGGACGCCCCCGGTCCGGACGGGGACGGCACCGACCACGACGCCCGGGCGACGTGCCCCGTCCGTTGCTGAGCGCCTGGCCGAAGGGGTTGCCGGTGTGTGGCAGGGACAGGGCATCAGCGGGCTACGTGCGACGGAGGCGGGGGTGGCAGTGGTTCTGCGGGTGAGTGGCCGCAATGCGCGGTTCCAGCAGTGGAAAGCTCTCCTCGACAATCGGACCAAGCGGCAGCGACGCGGCGAGTTCCTCGTGCAGGGCGTGCGCCCGATCACCATGGCCGTCGAACACGGCTGGCAGATCCGGGAACTGCTCTACGACACCAGCGCTCAACTGTCCGGCTGGGCACGCGAGGCCCTGGACACGGTCCGGGCCGAGAAGTTCGCCGTCTCGCGTGAACTGATCCACGAACTGGGAGGTAAGGCCGACACGGTTCCAGAGCTGCTGGCCGTGGTCGCGCTGCCTGAGGACAACCTACGCCGCATCCCGGTCGGCCCGACCATGCTCACCGTCGTGTTCGATCGGCCCACCAGCCCCGGCAACATCGGGACCCTCGTCCGGTCGGCGGACGCCTTCGGCGCCGGCGGCGTCATCGTCACCGGCCACGCCGCCGACGCGTACGACCCGAAGGCGGTCCGGGCGAGCACCGGCTCGCTGTTCGCCCTGCCCGTGGTCCGGGTGCCCTCCCACCAGGCCGTGCTGTCCTGGGTCGCCGACGTCCGCGCCGACGGCATCGGCATGAGCATCGTGGGAACCGACGAGCACGGCAGTCTGGACGCCGCCGAGTACGACTTCACACAACCCACCCTGACGTTGATCGGCAACGAGACCACCGGCCTCAGCTCCGGCTGGCGCGAGGCATGCGACCAGCTCGTCCGGATCCCCATGTCCGGATCCGCCAGCTCCCTGAACGCCGCGACCGCCGCGACCGTCGTGCTGTACGAATCGGCACGCCAGCGGGCCGCTGTCGCCCGGCGGTAGCGCACTGATCGCAGGCAGCGGCCCGGCGGCTGTCCGCCACCATCGCGCTACCTGACCCCGCGGCGCCCGTCTGCGGACAGGCGACGCACCACACGGGCGCGGGCGGACGCCGTCCTCGTCGTGATCGTGCCGGGTGGATCCGGCGACCGCCCGAATGCCGGTCTTGGCGCCGTACGCGCAGATCGCCGATAGCAGCGGCTCCGCCAGGACCTCCGGCGGCAACGCAGCGACTCCTGGTCGACCGGCGCCGCTCGCTCGGTGAGGACCACACCCGCATGGTGCCCCAGTTGCATCAACTGCCGCTGGAACCGATTCCGGGTGGGGCGAAGAGGAGCCTGTCCGCCGCCCAGGCCAAGGCACTAGTTGTAGTGGATCGGCTGCGGTGCCCGGCCGTGGTCCGAGGAAGGTCGAACAGCCCGGCTATCGTGCGTCGGCCCGCCGCTGCGGTCGCACTCGGCGCGTGAGCGGAACCGGGCTGGTCGCAGGCCCGCGAGTTGCCCGGCCTCCACGCCGTCCACAATCTCCGAGGCGATGAGCCGCGCGGCGGTGGGGCCCAGGGTGACGCCGGAGTGCATCACGGCGACGTAGACCCCTTCCACGCCTGGGACGGGACCTATGATCGGCAGTTCGTCCGCAGGCATGGGCCGCGATCCGAGCGTCACGCTCACCAGTTTGACGTCCGGTGCGTCGAAGGTGGCGGTGAGCCGGTGCAGCATCATCTCGCCCGCGCGCCGGAGATCGTCGTGGTCGATCTCCCCGCTGTATCCGGCGGCGACCAGCAAGTGACCGTCGGCCGCCTCACGTACTTCCAGGTGCGGGGTGGCGACCAGGGTGCGGACCAGCCCGGGTGGTGCGGTGAAGCGCATGAGCAGAGCCGGCGACGGAGCGACGGGCAGATCGAATCCGAGTGGCCCGCACAGCATGGGCGCGTCGACACCGGCGGTCACGACGACGGTGTCGGCGGGCAGGGAGCCGGTCGACGTCCGTACTCCCGTGACTCGACGGTCACGGAGATCCAGTGCGGTGACGGCGGAGTGCGCCATCAGCCGCGCACCGTGTTCCTGTGCCGCACGTACCAGCGCCTGTGTCACGGCGACCGGGTCGATGGCGCCGTGACTCCCGACGTGCAGAGCGCGCATCGGCCGGACCCTCAGGCGAGGCTCCAACAGCCCGACCTCTCCAGCGTCGACGAGGCGCTCGTCAGGCGCGAGACGGTCGTCGTCACGCTGTTCCTCGCCCCACACCAGGGCGCCTCGCCAGCGCACCCGCAGGCCTGGTACCTCGTCCTCCAGACGCCGATAGTCCTGCAGCACCCGCCGCCGCAGGACGGTGCTGGGATCCGGCACGTCTCCTCCCCGCGGGCCGCCGATCCAAGCGAAGGAGTCCGCAGTCACTCCCGAAGCGGGAAGCGACTTGTCCAGCAGGACGACTCCGGCTCCGGCCCGTGCGGCTTCGTACGCCACCGCGGCACCGACGATTCCCGCTCCCACGACCACAACCTGCACCAAGTGGCTCGGCCCTTCCATCGATCCATGACCAGCTCTTGAACCGTGAGTCCTCATCGGCATGTCGTCTCACGCAGGACGCGATGGTCGCACACACTGCGATGTCGGCCGTTCACCCGCGATGCACCGTCATCGGCTGGAGGAGGTCACCGCCCCGCCAGGCGGTGCCGACGTTGGCCCCGTGCAGGAGAGGGGCGTACCGGGTGATGGGCTCTCTTCGGTGCGGGCGATCCGCTCAGCGGAGGCCGCCCGGCCCGACCAGGCCCGTTTCGTAGGCGACGATGACCAGTTGTGCCCGATCACGTACCGCCAGCTTGGTCAACAACCGCCCGACGTGCGTCTTCACGGTGGGCATGCTGAGACTGAGGTGTTCGGCCAACTCCGCGTTGGACAGGCCGCGGGCGATCAGCGTGAGCACCTCCCGTTCCCGCTCGGTCACCCCCTCCAGCCGTCGCGGCAGCGGCCGGGTCGGCTCCGGCCGACGCGCGAACTCGTCGATCAGCCGGCGGGTCACCGTCGGCGCGAGCAGCCCCTCTCCGGCGGCCACCACCCGGATGCCGGCCAGCAGTTCCGCTGGCGGGGTGTCCTTGAGCAGAAATCCGCTGGCTCCGGCGCGCAGTGCCCCGTAGACGTATTCGTCCAGGTCGAACGTGGTCAGGATGATGACCTGGGTGCCGGCTGTGGCGGGGTCGGCGCAGATCCGTCGGGTCGCCTCGATGCCGTCCATCTCCGGCATCCGCACGTCCATCAGCACCACGTCCGGCCGGTGCTTCGCCGTCAGCGCCACGGCCGCCACGCCGGTGCCCGCCTCACCGACGGTGGTGAAATCCGGGGTCGAATCGACCAGCAGCCGAAAACTGCCGCGCAGCAGCGCCTGGTCGTCGGCGATCAGCACCCGGATCACGCGGCCACCCGGTAGGGCAGGCTGGCCGTCACCGCGAAGCCGCCATCGGCGCGTGGCCCGGCGCTGAACTCGCCCCCGTGCAGTGTCACCCGTTCCCGCATGCCGATCAGCCCGTGCCCCTCCCCGCCGGCCAGGACCGGACGGCGGCCGTCGTCGGTCACCTCGACCCTGACTTCGCGAGGCGTGACCGTCACCGTTGCCCGGCAGGCGGCCGGCGCCGCGTGCTTCACCACGTTGGTCACCGCTTCCTGCACGATCCGGTAGACCGCCAGGCCCACCGACTCCGGCACCGTTCCGGCCGGTTCCTCCCGCCGTACGTCGAGCCGTACGTCGACACCGCCGATCGCCGCCTGCCGGGCGAGCGCGGGCAGCTCATCCAGCCCGGGCGTCGGGGCGTACGGGGTGCCCTCGCGCAGTGCGCCGAGCACCCGGCGGACGTCGGTCAGCGCGTTGCGGCCGGTCTCCTCGATCACCCGCAGGGCGGCCCCCGCCTCGCGGGGGTCGGCCTCGGCGACGTGGGTGGCGACGGCCGCCTTCACCACGATGAGGCTCAGCGTGTGCGCGACCACGTCGTGCAGGTCCCGCGCCACCCGTAACCGCTCCTCGGCGGCGGCCTGGCGGACCAGGTACTCGCCCTGACGGGCGGCGAGGGCGCGTCGCTCGCGGACCAGCCAGCCGATCATCCACGCGGGCGCGATCATGACGGCGGCATAGCCGACCGCGCCGGTCCGCGACCAGAGGTCGCTCGCGGTCAGCACCAGGGCGACGCTCACCGGAACGAGACAACCGGCGCCGCAGAGCACCGAGCGGCGCGTGGTCGTCGACACGGCCATCGTGTAGACGGACAGGCCGATGGCGAGCCCGGGCGCGGCGGCGGCATAGTTGGGAATCACGCCGGTGACCAGGGTGACGGTGGCGACGGAGCTGATCACGACCGCGACGGTGATCGGCCACCGTCGCCGGACGGCCAACGGCAGCCCGAGTGCCATCCCGACGAGCACCGACACCCAGAGCGGCTCGCGCACGCCACCGTGCAGCGGCGACTCCAAAGCCGCGTACGGGCCGAGCAGCCCGCCGACCGCCACGGCGAGCACGGCGTCCACGACGGCCAGTTCCGTCGGCCGCAGCCGCCGGGTCAGCAGGAGGGCGGTCACCTGTCGAAGCGTATCGACCTGCCGGGCCGGCCGCGTCCACCCGCGGGTGGTCATCCTCGGGCATGACGTCCGGCCGCGTTCCCGACCCCGGCTCCGCCCAGGGGAGGGCCGGAAAGTGTCCACAGCGGCACGACGCCCGGCACCTGCCGGAGCCGGCACCCTGGCGGTCATGACCACACAGACGGTGACCCTGACGGGGCTGCGCGCGGTGTACGGCACCGGAGCACGGCGGGTGACGGCGCTCGACGGCGTGACGACCAGCTTCGCCAGCGGCACGTTCACGGCGGTGATGGGTCCGTCGGGCTCGGGGAAGTCCACGCTCCTGCACTGCGCAGCGGGGCTGGACAAGCCAGCCGAGGGAACCGTCACGATCGACGGCCGGCGCCTCGACGACATGGGCGAGGACGAGCTGACCCGGCTGCGCCGCGAGCGGATCGGCTTCGTGTTCCAGGCGTTCAACCTGGTGTCCACGCTGACCGCAGCGCAGAACGTCGAGTTGCCGATGCGCCTGGCCGGTCGCCGTCCCCCGGCTCGGGACGTCACTGCCGCGCTCGACGCCGTGGGACTGGCCGACCGGGCCGGGCACCGGCCGAGCGAACTGTCCGGCGGCGAGCAGCAACGTGTCGCCGTGGCCCGGGCGTTGATCACCCGTCCCGCCGTGGTCTTCGCCGACGAACCGACCGGGGCACTGGACAGCGCGGCGTCCCGGCAGATCCTCCGGCTGCTACGCGCACTCGTCGACGACCACCGGCAGACCGTCGTGATGGTGACCCACGATCCCACCGCCGCCGCGTACGCCGATCGCGTCCTCCTGCTCGCCGACGGCCGCGTCGTCGACGAACTGACCGGCGGGATCACCGCCGCGGTCGTCGCCGCGCGGATCGCCGAGCAGGGGACCCTCCCGGCGGCGGCCGTGGAGCGGTCGTGCTGAGCGTCCGAAGGTCGGCAAGCGCGTTCGTGGTCGTCGCCATCGGCGTCACACTGGTCGCGGCGGCCACCCTGCTGCTCGCCTCCGGCCGCCCGCAGGTGCCGGACCGGCTGGCGCGCGCGGCAGTCGTGGTGCAGAGCCCCGAGGCCGGTGCGCCGGCCGACTCGTTCGTGCCAACCCGGCCCTGGTCCGCCGCCAGGACGGCGGAACTTACCAGCAGGCTGGCCGAGGTGCCGGGCGTCACGGCGGCGGTGCCGGACCGGACCTTCTACGCCCAGCCACTCGTCGACGGCCGGCCCCCGAGCACCGATGCCCGCCGGGAGGACGACCACCAGGGGCACGGCTGGTCCAGCATCCGGCTGGGCGGACCGCGTCTCACGGCCGGCGAGCCGCCCCGGCAGGCCGGCCAGGTGGTCGTCGACCGTGCGCTCGGGCTGCGTCCCGGCGGGCCGGTCACCCTGCTCACGGCGGCGGGACCGGAGCCGTACACCGTGACCGGTCTGGTCGACGCACCCGGCGTCTACGTCGCGGACGAGGTCGCCGCCGCGCTCGCCCCCGGCGTCCGGGCCATCGGCCTCCTGATCGCGCCGGGTGCCGATCCCGGAGAGGTCGCCGAGGCGGCTCGCGGTGTCGTCGGCGGCGACGGACGGGCGCTGACCGGCGACGGACGCAGTGCGTTGGAGCCTCGGAGTGACGCCCGGACCCGCTGGATCGGCATGCAGGTGCTCACCGCCACGGCGGCCCTCGCCGTCTTCGTCACGGTCTTCGTGGTCGCCTCCACCTTCGCGTTCACCGTCGCGCAGCGCCGCCGTGAGCTGGGACTGCTGCGCGCCGTCGGCGCCACCGGCCGCCAGGTCCGCCGGATGGTCCGTACCGAGGCGCTCGTCGTCGGCGCCACGGCCGGGCTCGCCGGCCTCGTGGCCGGCGCGGCGCTCGCCCCGGGGTTGGGTCGCCTACTGGTCGACGTCGGCTTCGAGCCGGCGACCTTCCAGATCCGGTACGAACCCTGGCCGATCGCGGTCTCGCTCGCCGCCGGCCCGGTGATCGCGCTGCTGGCCGTCTGGTCGGCGTCGCGCCGAGCGGCACGCGTTCGCCCACTGGAGGCGTTGCGCGAGGCGGCGGTGGAACAGCGACCGATCGGACGGCTCCGGGTTGCCACCGGGATGTTCCTCGTCGTGACCGGGCTCGCCCTCAGCATTGGCACCGCGACGTCCGACGAGGCCCGCGACGCCGCCACGTTCGCCCTCTACGCGGTGATGGCCCTGGTGGCCGGCGCCACCGTGCTGAGCCCGGCGGCCGTCGGCCCGGTGGTGCGGATGCTGCGGTCGCCGGTGCGTCGGCCGGGTGGCGCGATCGGGATGCTGGTCCGGGCCGGGGCGTTGACCGCGACCCGGCGGACGGCTTCCGTCGCCGCCCCGGTGCTGCTCACGGTCGCGTTCGCGGTGCTGGTCTCCGGGATGGTGCGCACCACCACGGCCGCCGACGCGGCAGGTCGGGCCGACAACGTCAACGCCGGCTGGATCGTCGTGCCCGACCGCGCGCCGGGCCTGTCGGACCAGGCCGTCGTGGCGACCGGGGGCACCGCCCTCCTACCGACGACGGTCTTCGAGAGCGACCCGGGCCCGCCGCCGGAGAACCGGCCACTGACCGCGCTCGGCGTGGACCCGGCGGGCTTCGCCGCCGCGAACCGGGCGCTCACCGTCGTCGCCGGCGCACTGAACGACCTGAGCGGCGACGACACGGTGGTCGTCACCGCCTCGGCGAACCGGCAGCCGTCCGAGCCCTACGCGCTGGTCTTCGCCGACGGGGAGCTGCTGTCGCTGCGCGTCGTCGCGGTCGTCACCGACGACTCGATCCCCGGCGACCTGCTGCTGCCCCGATCCGTGGTGCGGGCGCACGACCCTTCGGCACTCACCTCCGCGGTGTACGTGCAGGACCGGATCGATCCTCCGGTCGGAGCGCGGATCGTCGACGTCTCCGGGTGGGCGGCCGAGGCGGACCGTGCCGAGGACCGTCTCGTCTGGCTCTTCACGCTGCTGCTGATCGGTGTGTCGGCCGGCTACGGGGCTGTCGCAGTGGCGAACACGTTGCTGTTGGCCGCTGCCGGCCGGGTGGCTGATCTGCGGCTGATCCGGCTGGCCGGTGCGACCCGGAGGCAGGTCATCTGGCTGGTCACGGCCGAGTCCGCCCTGGTGGTGCTGATCGGCGCGCTGCTCGGAGGGGCTGTCGCGTTCGTCGGTCTGCTGAGCGTCCGTGCCGGCCTCGCCGAGCAGCTCGGCGTACCGGTGGACCTGGTGGTGCCATGGTCGGTGGTCGGCGGGGTGGTGGGGCTCTGCCTGCTGTTGGCGGTGCTGGCCAGCGCGCTGCCGACCTGGCGGTCACTGCGCCACCGTCCCGCGCGGTCTCCCGTCGGCATCGTGGGATGAACCCGCACCACCGCAAGACGGCAAGCTGGCCGCCACCACCCCCGGACACGACTGGCGCACACCGATGAGAGGGCGAGCGCGAAAGGTCGGCGGGCATAGGGTCGGCTCGACACGACGACCTTCGGCGAGGCCAGGACGGGGCAGGACATGGAGCAAGGCACCCGCGACGAGTTGCTCGGCCGCCTGGCTGAACGTGTCGGGTCCGTCGCCGTCGCGCATCCGACGCGGGTGGCCGTCGACGGATCACCCGCCGCCGGCAAGACCACCCTCGCCGATGAACTCGCCGACCTCTTGAGGACACAGGGCCGCCACGTCATCCGAGCAACGATCGACGATTTTCTCTACCCTCGGGCACAGCGCTATCCGCGTGGCGAATACTCGGCCGAAGGCTGCTACTTCGACGCCCACGACCACGACGCGCTGAACCGGGTGCTGCTCGATCCGCTCGGCCCGGGCGGAGATCGACGCTTCCGACACGCGGTCTACGACCACACCGTGGATGCGGTCCTGTCCCCGCCGACCGTGACTGCCCCCGCTGACGCCGTGCTGGTCTTCGACGGCGTCTTCCTCATGCGCCCGGAACTGATCGATCGGTGGGACCTGCGCATCTTCGTGTCGACGGCGCTCGAGAGGACCGTGGATCGTGCGGTGATCCGAGAGCGCCGGGTGTCCTCCCGGGCCGACGTCGAACGGCGCTGGCGCGAGCGTTACATCCCCGCCCAACAACTCTACTTCGCTACGGTCCGCCCGACCGATCACGTCGACGTCATCGTGCACAACGACGAACCCCAGCAGCCGGTCTGGGAGACCCGGGCACATCTACCGCAGCTGCCCCGGCAGGAGAGTGCGCTCGAGTGACAGGAGCACGGGATCGCCATCATGCGTCGACGTCCTCTGGGCACTCATCTGCGACCGCGAGACCTCCACCCGGCCGGCAACCGGCGGTCCATGCCGCAGCCTGAACCAGATCGCTTCCCGCCGGCGGAACCCAGTCCCGCCGGCTGCTCCACCCTGGTCAGCAGGATCACCAGAAGTCACATGGAGACTTGTGGAACGCACCGTCGCCTGGCTGCTCTGGTTCCGCCGTCCAGGCATCCGCTGGAAAGTCCGAGACGACATCCACGCTCAATCAGCCTCGCCTGCGCCCTCATCTGCTGGCAGCACTTCCGGCGTCAGAACCTCTAGATCACGCAAAGCACGCTGATCGAGTTTCCCGTTCTGTGTGAGCGGCAGCCGGTCTACCCGGACATACTTGCTGGGCACGATGTGCAACGGCAGCGCCTGCCTGCACCAGTCGCGCAACTCTGAGTCGCCCGGGATGGCGCCCTCTCGGAGCACGTAGTACGCCACCAGCCGCTCGATCCCAGCTGCGCTCGCAGACACGACGACGGCCGAACTGGCCACCGCGCTGTGAGCATTCAACCGCTCCTCGATCTCCACGGGCTCGACCCGGTAGCCGCGGAGCTTGAACTGGCGGTCCTGTCTACCCAGGAACTCGAGCCCTCCGTCGGGCAGGACACGCGCCATGTCGCCTGTTCGGTACATCCGCAGGCGACGGCCGTTGACTGTCCGCCACTCGAAACGTTCGGCCGTCAAGTCCGGTCGGTTGAGGTAGCCCCGCGCCATACCCGGAGTCGTGAAGAAGAGGTCCCCTGCCACGCCCGCAGGGACCTGCTCGCCCGAGTCATCGAGCACGATCACTTCTGCATCGAAGATTGGCCGGCCGATCGAGATGACATGAGGAACCTCGGTCATGAGACAGGCTGTGATGTCCTGGACCGCCTCGGTAGGGCCATAAACGTTCAACAGGGGCACCGAACTATTCGCGAACCAGTGCCGAACCAGTGACATGGTGAGCGCTTCGCCGCCGCTGCGCAGTAGCCGCAACGGCGGCCCGAGCCGCGCGATCGACGCGTCATGCCGTTGTGTCAGATACCGAATCATCGAAGGCGTCAACCATAAAACCGTCACACCCTGATCGCTGATGTACTTAACCAACTGTCTGGCACTGTACTGTCGGCCCTTGAGAGCGACCCGGCCACCGGAAACCAGTGGCGCGAGGATCTGCCCGATAGAGGACGCGAACGACAGGGATGAGAATTGAAACACGACGTCATTCTCGGTCAGTTCGAGCAGCCGCGCTGTCTTGGTTGCGTTGTCCCGCAGCGCATCGTGCTCGATCTCCACACCCTTGGGTTCACCAGTGGAACCAGAGGTGTACATGATGTACGCCAGGTCTGATCCTACGTACGACGCGTTCGGGTCGTCTCGAGGCGATTCGGCCAAGCTCGCATCTGACCAGTTCAGAATGACCTCGCTCGGGCCATGTTCGCCGAACCGTCCCTTCGCGCGCTCCTGAGTCACGACGAACGCCGCGCCAGAGTCCTCCAGCATCCACCGAAGCCGTTCGGTTGGATATTCGGGATCCAAGGGAACGCAACAGCCGCCGGCCTTCAGCACGCCCAGCAACGCGACCACCGCGTCGCTTCCGCGGTCGACATGCACCCCTACCCGTGAGGACGGCCCGATTCCAGTCTTCGACAGCAGATGCGCCAACTGGTTCGCGCGCTCGTTCAACTCACCGTAGGACAGATCCTCGCCCTCCGCCGACAGTGCCACGCGTGCGGGATGGGTCGCCACACGTCGCTGGAAAATCTCCATGAGGTTCATCGACAACTCCCGAGGTGTCATGAGTCAGAATGATGCGGGCGGACAATCGCGCCCGAATTTCTCATCGACAAGCGTCCGTCAGGTGTTATTGCTGAGGTTGTAAAGTGGGTGTCGGGCGCAGCGTTTCCGGCCGGTCCGTCCGGGTTTCCTGATCCAACACCCGCCGCGCACCGCGTCGATAATGACCACGAGTCTGCACGGCCTTGGACACCGCGTCGGGTGCCGGCGCCCGCAGCCGTGCAGATTCGTCGGCGTAGGCGCCCGAGACCGGTGCGGCACCTACGTCCCGACACTGTCCCAGTGCTCAGGCGGTCGCCGAACGACTGGCCAAGTGATGAGCGAGGTCGGTGAGGACCGGGTGCTCGAACACGTCTTCGGGGAAGCATTCGAGGCGAAACTGGTCCTCCATGGTGGCGCAGATTTCCAGTGCGCTCAAGGAGTCCAATCCGAGGTCGAACAGATCGTCATTTGCGGTCACCGGCAGTGCAAGGGCTTCCGCCGAGGTCCTCAACAGGGCGTCTAGGACAGCAGGTTCGGAAATCTGGTGCTGGTTGGTTGGATTCTCCGTCATTCTTGCTCCTTGAGGTCGGTAACAGCCCAGCTAGGGGCGATCGGACGGGTGTCGATTAGTGGTCCAATGAGCGCGTCGGTGCTGCTCGGCCACCCGCCGGTCCTTGTCGGATGCGTTCGTATACTGCCGCCGGTCCCCCTCGCCGCCAACCCACGTACTCCAGGAACCAGTCGGCTCCGGCATCGGCGTAGCCGCTGAGTCCCGATTCCGTTCCGTCGGTCCGACCCTCGACGATCAGCTCGGTCCTCAGCCCGTCCGGTCGAGCGATGCCGTCCACGGCGGCGCGCATCTGCGCGACGTCGTCAGGGGTCAGGTCACCATCCCGCTTTTCCGGGAACACACCGTCCGTGGTGGCGGCAAGCTGTAGGACCGATCGGCCTGGCCAGTAGCCGCCAGCCCAGATCGGAACGGGTGTCAGCGGGAGCGGCAAGAGCTTGACCGCATCCACCTGGTAGTAGGTGCCCACATGGCGCGCCGGTGTCCCGTTCAGGAACTGCCGCAAAAGTCCGAGCGCTTCCAGCATCCTGTCGCGCCGCTGCTGGTATGACGTCTCGCGACCGAAGGCGCCGAAGTCCGCCTCCACCGGACCTCCGACTCCGGCCCCGAACCTGATGCGTCCGGGGGCGAGCTGCTGGAGCGCCACGAGTTGCTTTGCCACCGTCCACGGGTCGCGGCGGGCCAGAGCGGTGACCATGGGACCGATCACGATCCTCCTGGTTGTCGCGGCGATGGCCGCCAGCGTCATCCACGTGTCCGTGACCGGGATGGGCACTTCCCGCTGGTAGAGCAGGTAGTCGTTGAGGAAGAAGCCTTGCCAACCGTGTGACTCGGCAGCGACCGCTAGTGACACCAGCACCTTCGGGTCCGCGTACTCGCCTACCGTCGAAACCATCAAGCCGCGCTTCACGTCTTTTCCTGCCTTCCCCGGGTTGTCTTGCGGTCCGCGCGCGACGTGCGGCGTCGTCCCTCTTCTACTTGTCGACGGTGACGCTGAGGCGAGACTGCTCGCCCTGACCGACCGGTACGGCGTCCGATCGTTGCCGTGTTCCGCCTTCTCTTCCGGCTGTCCGCCCTTCACCTGCTTGTGTGCCGGTACCGGTCATTCGTTCTCGATGAAGGCCGGGATGCCCGTGTGCTGCTCGGTGGGGTCAGCGCTTGAGCTCGGCCTCGGCGATGTCCAGTACAGCGGTGGTCACTGCGCTGATGTCGCGCGCCGTCATGCCGGGCCACAGGGGCAGGGAGATCATTCGCTGGTACTCCCCTTCCGCCTGAGGAAAGTCGCCGGGACGATAGGCATAGCGGCGTTGGTACGCGGAGTGCAGGTGCAGCGGTATGAAGTGCACGTTCGCGCCAATGCCGCGCTGTCTCAGCTGGTCGAGGAACTCGTCACGGGAGCAGTGGAGGCGTTCGAGGTTGAGCCGCAGCACGTAGAGGTGCCAGCTGTGCGACTCCTCGTCGAGCCGGCTCGGCAGTTGGAGAGCTGGATGACTCGCGAAGGCCGAGTCGTAGGCGTCGACAATCGTCCGGCGTGCGTTGCGGCGTGCCGTCAGTGTCGTCAACTGCTGCCGGCCCAACGCGGCCGCCACGTCGGTCATGTTGTACTTGAATCCAAGATCCTCGATGTCATACCGCCATGACCCCGAGCCGTACCGGTCTAGCGCGCCCTTGCTCATGCCATGCAGCGACAGTCTCCGAGCCCGGGCAGCCTGCTCACGGTCGCGCAGGATCACCATTCCGCCTTCGCCCGTGCTCAGCGTCTTTGTGGCGTAGAAGCTGAAGGCGGCGCCGTCGCTGACGGCGCCGGCATGCCGTCCGTCACGGCTCGACGGGAGGGCGTGTGCGGCGTCCTCGAACACCAGGCGGGACGGACCCGCGGCGGCGGTGAGGTCCTTCACGTCACTGTGCAGCCCGGCGAAGTGGACCGTCAGCACCGCACGGGTCTGGCTGGTCAACCGGCGTTCGACCTCGGCGCCGGTCAACATCAGCGAGTCGGGGTCGACATCCGCGAGTACCGGGCGTGCGCCGACATGGGCGACGCTGGCCGCGGTGGCGGTGAAGGTCAGCGTGGGAACGATCACCTCGTCGCCGGGTCCGATGCCAGCGGCGAGTAGCAGAAGGTGTAGCGCCGCGGTGCCGGACGAGACCGCGATGGCGTCCTTCACGCCGATGGCGCGGGCGAACTCCGACTCGAACTCTCGCACCTGCGGGCCGGTGGTCAGCCAGCCGGACCGGAGCGTCCGCACCATCGCCTCGATTTCGTCTTCCGAGGCGTTCACCTTGTGAAAGGGAACCTGGTGGGTCACCCTGCCACCACCTCTGCCGTCAGCGCGGCGGACACGAGCGGACCCAGGGCAGCGTTGGCGGTCACTGACACCTGTCCCGGCTGGTGGACGGAGTTCTGCCCGTTGAGGCCGGACCAGGATCCTCCCGCCTCGGCCACGCAGACCGCCACCGCGGCGATGTCGTGTGGCTCGGCGAGGAAATCGATCATGACGTCGGCATGTCCCCGGATGACTTCCGTGTGGCCGAAGGAGTCCGCGTAGCCACGCTCGGCCTCGGCCGATCGCACGATGCGGCGCAGCTGGTCGAGCTTGTCCGTCCGGCAGGCGAAGTCGATGCCGTTGTGGAGAACGTACGCGTCCTCGATCCGGTCGACCAGGGATGTGCGTAACCGCTCCTCCCGTGCTCCGGTGCCGGCGTGGCACCCCTTTCCGCGTTCGGCCCACACCACCTCCTGTCGGGCGGGGTGGGCGATGACCCCAAGGTCGGGGACGTCGTCGGCGACGCAGGCCACGAGGATGCCCCAGAAGTCCTGACCGCGTACGTACTGCTGGGTGCCGTCGATGGGGTCGACCAGCCAGACCCGCCCGGATCGGGACGCGACGGCCTTGCCTTCCTCGCCGGCGAACCCGTCATCGGGAAAGCGCGTGCGGACGAACTCGAACAGCTTCTTCTCGATGTAAAGATCCATCTCGGTGACCACGGTGCGATCGGGTTTGCGCTGAGTGGCGATGCCTGCGGCCCGGGCCTGTACCGCCTTGTCGCCCAGTTCGTTGACCAGTTGCAGCAATTCTTGGACGGGGTACCGGTAGTCACTCACGGTCGACGCCTCCCGAGTCGGTGGAGCATGTCGCGCCTGAACGTGGGATCACTGAACAGGGAGATGCGTTGTGCATAGACGTTGGTCTCCGCCGGTTCATCCGCTTCGAGGGTCATCGGCAGGGTGTAACTGAAGAAGCGGAAGCAGTTCAGCAACATCGCATCCAGCAGCATCTCGTTGTCTACCTTGGTCCGGGTGGCCTCGTATGCCGAGACGAATTCCCGGACGATCTCGACGTCAAGGTCGACCTCGCCACGGAACGCGAACTCCATGGCAGCGATCGCCACGTCGAAGAATTGCGTGCCGTAGTAGGCGTCATCGAAGTCGATGACCCCGGCGACAGTTCCGTTCCGGAGGATGACGTTGCCCGGGTAGAGGTCGGCGTGCACGAGCCCGAGGGGAAGCTCATCCGTGAGGAAGGGCTTGCGCGCTTGCTGCCATCCTGTGGCGATGCTCTCGGCGAGCGGCACCTCGGCGCGGGCGTGGAGGGTGTCCACCGCCTCCCGCACGAGATTGTCGATGAAGTCGACGTCGCAGCGTGCTTTGTGGCCAGCGGGCGCGAAGCCCTCCAGGGCGTTTTGCATGTCACCGAGGAGGTGGCCCATCTGCCTGCCAATGGCCGGAGAAAGCTCCGCCTCGTCCATGGTCTCACCCTCGATGAACGTGAGGATCGTGTACAGCCGGCCTTCGAGTTTCGTCGGTCGGTTCTCGCCCGGGTCGACCGGGCGCTGAACCGGGATCCCGTTATCGGTGAGGCGCCGCAATGCGGACAACTCGAACTCGATCTCGTCAATGCTGCGTTCGGCTTGGTAGATGCGTAGCAGGTATGGCCGGTCCGTGCAGTCGACCCGGATGTTGGTATTGATGATCCCACCGCTCATGGGGGTCACTCCGACGGCCGTGAGCGTGTGGCTGGCGAATAGTTCCCGAACCACCTCCTCCCGAATATCGACCGTCGCGTGGAGTCGTGGTTCCGTCATGGCGTAACGTCCTCTGCCGAGTTGTCAATCGTGAAGTTCAGGATCAGCCGCGTGATCACCTTAGCGAAGGCGATGAGTGCGTCCACCTCGACGTGTTCGTCCGGTGCGTGAGCCTGAGCCAAGTCACCCGGTCCGCAAACCACTCCCGCTGCGCCAAAGGCGTGGTAGAGCCGCAGGTCGCAGGGGGAAGGGAAGCCGGTCCACTCGGGTTGTTCTCCGGTTGAGCGCAGGCAGGCCGCCAGGGAGGTCGCGAGGCGACGGTCGGCGGACGGCGGGTTTCCTGGAAAGGACATCCGGGTGAGCCGGGGTTCGGCCAGTTCCGTGCCTCGCTCGCGTAGGCCTGTGGCCAACAGTTCGCGCATGTCACCGATCGACATCTCGGGAGCGGAGAAGGCCACTCCCTCGACTTGGCAGGCCAGGGGAGGTACCGCCGCGTCGGACCCTCCGTGGACCTTGCCGATCGCCAGCGGGTTGCTGCCGTACGCCGCGAAGCCCGGACTGTTTCGAATGCGGTTGGCGAGATCCTGCCTGGTTGCGGCGACGGCGGTGATCGCTGCCGCCGCCCGTTCGATCGCCGAGTCTGCGCCGGACGACTCCGCCATGTGGGTCCGCCGGCCCTCGACGTTGAGGACGAAGTGGTGGAAACCCAGTGTCGCCTCGCAGATCCGCATGGACGTCGGCTCTCCGACGAGCACGTAATCCGGGGCGGGATGCGCTGCCAGCAGCGCCAACGTGCCGTTGCCGCCCAGCTCCTCATCAGGCACGCTGTGCACCTCCAGATTGACCCGAGGTCCGCCGAGCCGTACTGCGGCACGGACGGCGACGGCGTAGGCCGCGAGTGAGCCCAGCATGTCGGAGGCGCCTCGGCCGAAGACTGCTCCGTCACGCAGGCAGCCCCCGGCGAGTGCCGGGTCCGTCCACTCCTGCTCGTCAACGGGCTCTACGTCGATGTGTCCGCTGAGCGCCAGCGTGGGTAGCGCGGGGTCGACGTCCACCCGCGCGACGACGAGGGGGTGGACGCCGGGCTCGTAGTGCGCGAAGTCGTCCGTCCATTCCTCTACGCCGACGTAGAGGGGGTGGTGTCGCAAGTTGCTGGCGGCTGGGACGTCGACGAGCCGCATGCCTGCTTCGCGCAGCGCGCCAGCCATGATGCTCTGGGCTCTGCGGATGCCAGTGGTCGGGCCCACGTAGGTTGGGCGGCAGCCGATGAGTTCGGTGGTCAGTTCCACCAACAGGTTGCGGTCTCGCTCGATCAGCCGGTCGATGTCTCGATCGATGTGTCGGGTCATTGGAAGTACTCCCGAATCAATGCGGCCAGGTGAACACGCCGTGCGGGTGTCAGGGAACGGCAGGGGATCAGGAGGGTGCGTCGCCACAGGTGCTCGGAGCCGGGGTGTTCCTGGTGCGCGTACCGGGCATAGCGTCTCTGGCGGTGCAGCGGATAGTGCACCCAGCTGGTCTGGAACCCTCGCGAGCTGAGAAAGGCTCCCAACGGCCATCGGTGCTCGGGCGGCACACGGAGTACGAACGAGGCTCCTGACCACTGTTTGCCACGCGTCGCCGGCAGCCCGATGGGAAGCTCCTCGAGCAGTTCGGCTAGAGCTTCCGCGCGGCGGCGCCATCGGGTCACGTTCCGTGGCAGTTCCCGGATCCTGTGCTCCAGCAGCATGGCCGACACTGAGGCCATCGGCCTAGGTGGATCAGTACCCGCCGGCCGGGCCGCCAGTGCCTCCGCGACGTCGTGCAGGAGTGGACGTGGCGCGAGAACGCGTGACAGAACTCGCCGTGCGGCAGGGCCGCGTGCGCGCAGAAGACGCTCGTAGCCCAATGTCAGCGCGTGACGGCGTACGGTGTCGCGGCCGGGAGGAGCCAACTGGGGTGTCTGGAAGCGGGACGTCAGGAGCAGCGCGCCGCCACCGAAGCAGTTCACCGGCTTGGTCCGCCCGAAGCTCAGGACACCGATGTCGCCCAGCCGGCCCGCCGGAATGTCGTGCAGGCTCGCGCCCAGGGCTTGTGCCGCGTCATCGATGACGGGTATCGCCGCCGATCGCGCGAGGTTCAGCAGTTCGCCGGTGCTGTCGGCCACCGCACCGAACTGGTGGGTGAGGACGATGGCGCGGGTCCGCCCTGTGATCGCGCGAGCCAGGCTAGTAGGATCCAACGTCCCCGTGACGGGATCGCTGTCGACCAGCACCGGCACCGCGTCAGCGGCGAGGATCGCGTCGACGACCTGGGGACAGTTGAACGTTGCGACAGCAACCTCGTCTTCGGCGCCGATGCCCAGGCACCGCAGCGCCAGGGCGAGTGCGCTGGTGCCCGAGTCGGTCAGCAGCACCGGATCGGGAGACGCGAGGTGCCGCGCGAGTGCACGGGTTGCCGCGGCCGGGGTGTTCTGGTGCGGTCGTCGGGCCAGACGCAGGAGGTCCAGGGTGGTGGGCGCGTCGTCGTACACAGCCGCGCGCAGCCGGGCCGGCATCGGAACGTAACGGGTGTCGTTCACACCGGGGCCTGTCCGCCGCTGACGAGGCCGCGGTTGCTCAGCCAGTCGAGTCCTCGCCACAGGTTCACGCGTCGGCGGTAGTCCGCCTCGATCAACTCCAAGCTCATCGTGAGTCCGGCACCGCACAAGGACTGTGCCAGTGCGGCGTACCGCGGATCATCGCCGGGCAGACCGCCGCCCTGTGCCCGCGACCGGCGGATCGGGAGCGCGACGCCGGAAACCGCGCCGAAGTGCAGATGTTTGATCCTGTCCCGCAGGTTGGTGACGTCGAGCAGGTCGCATTGCTGCACCGGCGGCAGGATCTCCGCAGGCAGTTTGTGCTGGACAGCCTGATGACTGCTCTCCAGCGCGCCGACCCAATGGGCGAGGTCGAAGGTGATCCCGACGTTGTGCAACCGAAGAGCGGCAAAGTCGGACGGGTAGACGAAGACCGCGTCCACATCGTCGCCGAGGTCGCCGATCAGCGGCATGTTCTCCACGCCGAGCCAGAGCCCCGTCCCAGCAAGGTACTCGTCCAACTCGCTGAAGAGGTCGAGGAACCGCTGTCGCAATGCGGCAAGGTCGTGACGGTACAGGCGCTCCACCGGAATGAGGTAGTTGGTGTGTACCACCACTCCCCTCCCGCCATGGCGCAGCGCGATGTCGATGAACTCGTACAGCCGGTCCCGGATCCAGCGATCTTCGAGGTAGTTGGCGTCCATTGGGAAGTGCATGGTCAGGGGGACAGTCGGTGCTAGGGTCAACAGATTGCGTTCCAACACGGCTAGCTCGTGCAGTTCGTCAGTGCGGAACAGCAGCGCCTCGACGCCGTATCCGCGGTCGAGCCAACGCTGGTCAAGCTGGCTGACGTCCAAGCCCCAGAACGGCATGAGGGGGTGAACTCCGGCGGTCACGAATTCGTCTCCTCGTAGATCTGGTACGGCCGCTCCACGGCTCCCCAGCGCGACTTGGCGAAGAGCTGGCCCTCGGTCATCGAAGCGCCGAGGTCGATCGCCCTCGTGCCCCGTTCCACGGCCTCTTTCACTGCGGCGCCGAGGATCGCGTGTGTGGGCTTGAGGTGACGATCCGCCGCCCGGTAGGCGCCTATCCAATGGAACAGATGGTGTGGGTGCCGAAGGAACATTCCGATCCCGATTGGGCGCCCCTGGTAGTCGGCCCGCAACAACCAGACGTGGTCGTCCCCGAGCGATACCAGTGCCTGCAGCAAGGCCGGTGGCGTGCGGTAAGCGGCGCCGACGCGTTCCATCGATTCGTCGTAGATGTCGTAGACGCTGTTCACCTCGGCCGCGTCCCGGACCATGGTCACCGTGACACCGTCGCGCCGGCACGCGCGCACCGCCGTTCGCGCATTGCCGGTTAGTACCGAGGACCAGGTGAGGTCCCAGGAGCGGGCTGGGCGCACGATGCTGGTCCTCCGCTCGCGACCCCCCGCCCGATTCAGCGTGAGTTCCAGGTCCGGAGAACAGACGATCCTGCTGAACCGTGCTCCCACCGCTTCCTCCACGGCAGCGAGGACCGCTTCCGGGTGGCCGGCTTCCGCAGCCTCGGGCAGCGGCAGCGGGCCGCCGTATCCGATGGGCCCCGACTCGAGTCCCCGGGAGGTCTGGAAGCTCTGGCACAGCCAGCGGCCGCGAGGCGTGTCAATCACGTGCCGGTGGGGTCGCCAGCCGAACTCGCGGCTGACGCACTCGGCCCACTCCCAGCCGTGGAAGAAGGTGGCGCCGACCGCCTGTGCTGCCAGAGCCGCCCACGTCCGCCGGTCCCTCACCGTACGTAGCCCCGTGACGGTCACGGCACTCACGCCGGCGTGCGATGCTGCGATTGGGTCATCTCCACAAGGTTCGCCCGGATGTCCGACCAGAGAGATTCGGCGCGCTGTGGGAGGAACAGGTCGGCGTCGTACGTCAGGGAGCCTCTGATCCGGTCGCCATCCTGGATGAGCCTGAGCTCGTAATCGAAGTTCGCGGTGCCGTTGTCTCCGAGGGGCACGCGGGACAACTCGAGGTGGGGGAACGAGTAGGAGATGCCGGGCGGCGCTTGCACGTTGAGGCAGAACCGATAGGGCAGGCCCTCCTCGCCGTACAGGGTTCGCATGATGACCTCGGGTGGGATGCCGGGATGGCGCATAGCTGCCGTACTCACGGCCCGAGCGCGCTGAAGGCTTGCGACGGAGCAGCGGCCGGTGAGGTCGTTCAGGGCCATGGGCAGCACATTGGCGGTGTAACCGACCATCGCCCTCTGCTGCCGGCGGGTCCGATTGTGAAAGGGCACGCCGAGGATCACCTGGGAGGTCTCCGCCTGCGAGCCGGTTGCGGAACCGACCGCGTCAAGGATGACGTTGAAGACGGTGCACCGGTGTTCCCTGGCCAGATCACTGATCGCGAGGGACAGCCCCGCGTCGATCGAGAGCTCAATCGCTGCGCCGCGGCTCTCCGCGCCGTCCACGCGGGGCCGGTCGGAGGGCATGTCCAGAACAGGCAGTTCCCCGGGGAGCAGACGCCGCCAGTGCTCGATACGGGAGGCGAGCGGTTCCGGTTCGAAAAATCGCGATTCTTCGGCGCAGTAGTCGGCGTACGTGAAGCTGAGCGGCGGAAGGTCCGCTGGTTTGCCGGCGAGCGCCAAGGCATATGCCTCGGACAAGTCCCGCATAAACACGTAGAGCGACCATCCGTCGACCATGATGTGGTGGAACACGTATCCGAGCACGTGGTCGTCGGGTGCGAGGCGCAGCAGCCGGACCTTCCACAGTGGGAGTTCGTCGAGTTCGATCCTGGCAGCGGCGTCGGCGTCGACTGTTGCGATCGCCTCTGCGAGATCGGAGACCTCTTGGACGGGGAGCCCGAAAACCCGCTCCTCGATCCGTTGGACCGGGTTGGTGCCACCCGTGATGTGGGTGCGCAGCGGCTCGTGCCGACGCACCACGGCGTCCAATGCTTCGGTGAGCGCCGGCATGTGCAGCGGGCCACGTAGCCGGAGCGCGCCGTAGACGTTTTCGCGGGCCGAATCGGTGGTTTGCTCGGCGCGCCACATCTCACGCTGTAGCGGTGAGAGAGGAATCTCGCGGTATGGCACTTAGCTCACCCCGGCCAACTCGACGGGTTGGCGCATCGTCGCAGCTACCTTGGCGATGCCCTCCATGAGGGGCACTTCCGGCACGTATCCCAGCCGGCGACCGGCGAGGCTGTGCGAGGCGATCCGGTGCTTGATTTCGATGTCCGGCGGCCGGTGCAGGTCTGCCGGATCGACGATGACAATCTTGCTGCGGGAGCCGAGCGCCCGCACGAGGCCGACGGCGACGGCCTCCAGATTCCAGGTGTCCGCTCCCGAGATGTTGTAAATGGCTGGGCCATGTCCTTTCTCGGCTACGGCGGCAAGGGTGCCCGCCACGAAGTCCGTGATGTAGGTGAAGGTGCGCAGCTGCTGGCCGTCTCCGACGAGCGTGATGGCCTTGTCGCGAAGCGCCAGGGACACGAAGCGGGGAATGACGAAGTCGAGACGCTGGCGAGGACCGTAGACGTTGAACGGACGAATGATCGTCGCGCGCATGCCGTGAGCTTCCGTCTGCTCCTGGACCAGCCGCTCCGCTGCAGACTTGGCCTTGCCGTAGGCGGACAGCGGGGCGTGAGGCGTCGATTCGGTGATGGGGAACGCGACCGTTTCTCCATAGACCTCCGACGACGACAAGTACACGAAGTGCTGGCAACCGGCGCGAGCGGCCGCATCGAGCACTTCTCTCGTGCCGCCGACGATGGCGGCGGTCGTGTTGTCCGGATCGGCAGCCGCCTCGGTCACACCCACGACGGATGCCAGGTGGAACACGAGTTCCGGCTGGATCTCGCGAACGATCGAGGGATCGAGTGCGGTCACGTCGCCGACGAGGTGACGCTCGCCAGGGAACCCGGCGGCGGATACACGGTCGAGACCCACGACGGCCGCTCCGAGCGCCACCAGACGATGCACGAGGTGCCCGCCGATGAAGCCGGCGGCTCCCGTGACGAGGATCCGTCTGCCGCGGAAGTGTTCGAGGTCGATGGACGTCGCTTGCAAGAAACCCTCCGAGGGGTAGGGGCGGGTAGGGGCGGTCGTTCAGCGAAGGGTGGGCGATGACGGCGCGGCCGCCAACCGGCTTGGCGGCGTGAAGGCAAAGGCCAAGGCAGCGATCACGAGTGCGGCTGCGGCCACCGCGAGGCTCTCCCGGAAGCCGAGCCAACCGCCGAGGATTCCCGCGGTCGCGGCACCGAGTGGCAGGCTGCCGTGTGCAACTACCCTGTAGCTCGCGTTGACCCTGCCCATGATCGACGGCGCAACCATGAGCTGCCGAAGGGTGACGGCATGGATGTTGAAGTGGGTGAACCCGAATCCGTAGATCGCGAAACCCAAAGCCATCACTCCGATGGCCACTGGGCCGCTGCCGGCGAAGACAACGAGGACCAGCGGGCCTGCCGCCGCGACGAGTCTGCCGAGAACGAGGTTGGTGCCCAACCCCAGCTTCGTCCCGATGCGGTTCGCGCAGATTCCGCCGATCAGCGAGCCAACGCCGATGGCGGCTAGCAGTACGCCGATGACGCTCGGCTTGAGGTGCAGGGTGCTTACGGCGAGCAGCAGGAAGTTCGCCATGATCACCTGATCGAAGAAGTTGCCCCACGCGCTGAAGCCGGCGAGTGTGCCGAGCACGCGGTTTCCCAGGGTCTTGCGCAGGCCGACGCCGATGTCGACGAGCACCCCGCGCATTCCTCGGCGGGCCACCGGCTCGCGGGGAGGTTCGCGGCGCCTGATTGCCGTCATGGCTAGGGCGGACAGCAGCATGCCGATCGCGTCGAACGTGATGGCGCCCGGCGCGGTGAGCAACGCGATCAGCAGGCCGCCGATGGCGGGCCCAGCGGTGTCGGCGATCGACGAGGTCGTGCTCAAGATCCCGTTGGCCCAGGTGAGTCGGTCGCGGTCGACCAACGTCGGAACATAGGCCAGGTAGGCGATGTTGAATACCGCGGCCAACACCCCGACGAGGAACGCGACGATCATGAAGTAGAGCAGGTGGAGATCGGTCAGCCAAGCCAGCAGCGGGATGGAGCCCAGTAGCAGCGCCCGGGACAGGTTGATGCCGATGAGCAGCGGACGCAGCCGTACACGATCGACCAGCACCCCGACGAACGGTGTGATCAGCAGCAGCGGCAGCGTGGCGACGCTACCGAGACCGCCCACCTGCTCGGGCGTGGCATCGAGGATGTAGATCGCGGCGAGAGGCAACGCGATGAGGGTGACCCTGGTAAACAGGTCCGACACTGCTTCGCCGGCCCAGAACAGGTAAAAGTCCGTCCCGGCCCGTCGCTTAGGGATGCGTTGGCCGGAGTCGGCGGTGGTGGACACAGCGTTCACAGCCGCACCACGTTGTCGCCGTGCAGGAAGCCGCGAGTGTCCAGCACCAGTCTTGCCGGGCTGAAGTTGGTGTTCACGTACTGGCTGTGTCGTTGAAGTACGACGACCAGGTCCGCGAACCGGAACGCCTCTTCCAGCGACCGGAGCGGAGCCAGGTCGGCGCCGCGCACCGGCAGATGCTCGATGTACGGATCGTGGAACCTGACGTCGGCTCCTGCGGCGACGAGATGCTCGGCGAGAGGTACGGCCGGGGACTCCCGCGCGTCGGCGACATCCTCCTTGTAGGCGACCCCGAGCAGCGCGACCGAGGCGGGGCGGTCGTCGGGGACCGGAAGCAGCTTCATCACCCGGGCAGCGACGTAGCGTGGCATGCGTTCGTTCGTCCGATCGGCGATGTCGATGAACTCCGAGTTGCTGCCCAGGTCTCGTAGTCGGTGGGAGAGATAGATCGGGTCGACCGGTATGCAGTGACCGCCGACGCCCGGGCCCGGAGTGAACGACTGGAAGCCAAAGGGTTTCGTCGCCGCGGCGCCCACCACCTCCCAGAAATCCAAGCCCAACGCGTCACTGAGTAACAGCATCTCGTTGATGAGCCCGACATTGACGTACCGGTAGGTGTTCTCGAGGAGTTTTGCCATCTCGGCCTCCCGCGTGCCCCGCACCGGAACCACCTTGTTGACGATGCGGGAGTAGAAGCTCTCGGCTGCCGTCCCGCAGGCTGGCGTCAAACCGCCCACGATCTTGGGCGTGTTCCGCAGGCTGAACTCGGGATTCCCTGGGTCGATCCGTTCCGGCGAGAAGGCCAGGAAAAAGTCCGTGCCGGCGGTCAGACCGGACTGTTCGAGGATCGGCAGGATCACCTCCTCGGTGGTGCCCGGATAGGTCGTGGACTCCAAGACCACCAGGGTGCCGGGAGCGAGATGGGCTGAGACCAGCCGGGCGGCGGCCCGGACGGCCGAGATGTTGGGGCGACGTTGTTCGTCCAACGGGGTCGGGACGCAGATCACCACCGTCGCCGCGGCGGCGATGACGTCAGGCGCGGTCGTAGCGGTAAAGCCGCCTGCAAGCATCCGGCTCAGGTCTTCGTCGGACACGTCCCGAATGTGCGAGCGGCCGGCCATGAGGCCTTCCACGACGTCACCGTCGATGTCAACGCCCACCACTCTCAGCCCGCTCAGTGACGCCTCGTGCGCGAGCGGCATGCCGACGTAGCCGAGGCCCAGGACTGCTAGATCAAGTTGAGGCATTAGGTGTATTCCTCACAGAGAATGGAGCTATCGCCCGAGGGGCCTGGCCACTGCGGCGCGCCGGTTCGGACCAGGTGAGGCTCCGGACACGTCGCTCGTGCCGCGCAGTTGATGCGCCGTGCCGCCTCAATGCGGCTGGCGAGGGTGTGCAGCTCGCCCGGCGGCGAAGTCAGGTGAGCCGGGGTGCCGCGCCGGGCATCCGGGGCTGATGGCCGGTCGGGATGTTCCGCAGGCTTTCGAAGGAATCCGCTTCGAGCTTTCCGTTCGGGCTGATCGGTATGTCGGTGCGGACGTCGAGCACGGACGGGATAGCACCCATCGGCAGCAGGGTCGCGAGGTGGGCGGCTAGTTTGCGCTTGTCGAGCTTGGCGTCCGGTGCGACGACTGCGGTGGCGCCGAGGGTGGCCTCCGATAGAGGATCCGCCGGGTCGGCCGGTATGACCGTGGCCATGGCGTCTGTGACGCCGGGGCACCGGCGGAGAGCCTCTTCCACCTCGCCCAGCTCGACCCGCAGGCCGCGAATCTTCACCTGGCGATCGGTGCGGCCGTCGAAGATCAGTTCACCCGTCTCGGTGAGATACCCACGGTCGCCAGTCGCGTGCTCGTGTCCTAGCGGGGTCATCCGTCCGTCGACGATGCGACCGAGGGCGAGGTGGGGCGATCGGACGATGATCTCGCCCGGCTCGCCCAGCGGCGGTTCCGACCCGTCCGGGCCTACCAGTCGTACGTGGAACCCGGGCGCCGGCCTTCCCAGTGGTACTGGGCCGTCACCCGTGGCGATGTCCTCATCTGAGGGCGTCAAATGCATCGCTACCTGTGGCGTCTCGGTGGTTCCGTACACCGTCGTGAGCTGGGCGTTCGGGGCGGCCGCCTTGAACTGCTGGAGATCGCGCCAGCGCAGCGGCTCGCCGCCAAGGAGAACGCGGCGAAGTCGGGGCAGGCGAGTGAGTGCCGGTACGAGCACGCGCCGGGCCACGCTGGGCGTCAGATGCGCGGCCGTGATCCCCTGCTCCGCAAGCCATTGCGCGAGGGCCGCTGGGCGAGCCCAGGTGCGCCCGTCGGGTATGTGCACGCTCGCGCCGATGGACAACGGGAGGAAGACGTCGCGCAGGAGAGGATCGTGCGACAACCCCGAGATCATGCTGAAACGGTCGTCCGCCGAGTACTCGAACTCTTTGACGCTCCACCGTAGGTAGTGAACGACCGCATCATGACCACCCACCAGGCATTTCGGCACTCCAGTTGTGCCCGAGGTGAAGGACAGGTAAGCGACGTTTGAGGTAGCGCCGACCGCAGTGCCACCACCACCGCTGATGGCCGTCATATCGATGGGCGGAGCGTCGACTCGGGGCTCGCTCGCAACCCCGGAAGCAAGAACTGCGTGCGGCTCCAGCAGTTGCGCCATGGACTGCAGCCGGCGACGTGGGTAGGACTGATCAAGCACGGCGAAGCAGGCCCCAGCCAGCAGCGCACCGAGCATGTCGATGATCAGGTCCGGGCTACGTTTGCCAAGCACCGCCACCCTCGATCCAGGTGCGACGCCGACGGCGACGAGCGCGGCGGCCACGCCTCCCGCGCGCTCCCGGAGTTCCCGGTACGTCAGCCGCAAGCTCGGTGACTGGATGGCGGTGCGATCGGGCGAGTGCTCGACCATGGTAAGGAATCGAGAGTGAATTCGGTCACGGTTTGCAATAATCCCCGTTGTAGCTAGCACATTTCCCCGTTTCGGTGATGCCGCAACGCAGTTGGCGCGCACAAGCACCCATCACCCGCTCTCCTCGCGGAGGTTGAAGGTGACGCCTTCTAATCAGTTGCGGCCGCACGACGCATGATCGTGGCGACCTCCCTGCGAACGGTAGTCGATGCCCCGACCGTCGGCAAGCCCGTGTTGACTGCCTGTCGAGGTCGCAGATCTCCTGTGTGATCCCCCAGTCGACGCAGGCAGCCAACTTGCGCATGCGAGGTTGCCCAAGGTGTGCAGTGAAGGGTGGGGGTGCCCTTTCGTAATTGACATATGTAAGTTCTTGTCCGGATTGATGGTGAGGCAGAGATGCTGCTTGACCTGCAAGAACTTCATGGTGCCCAGAGTGTGGCGGCGAGTTCCGAAGAGTGCGCAACGTTAGCCAGTGCTGCCGTCGGTCGGTCCGGCGAATGCTCGATCCGTAGCTTTGTAATCGCGGCGACGATACAAATGACTTCAGCTTCGAGCGCGCTCTTATCGAATCGTGATCATTGGGGATGCCTCCATTGTCTGCATCTATCTGCGCGAGCCGAAGTGCGGGTTCGGAGAGCATCTGACGAGCTCGTGGGACGCAGATTCCGTACCCTCACCACAAGGTGTGGGTGATTCAATCCACGGGATAAGCGGCTGCCGCATGCACCGCCGAGGGCCGCCTGATCGCGGCAGGCGGTATCCCGGTAGTATTTATTGGCTTCGGGCCGCCCTTCCTCAAGGCGGTCGACTGGCAACCCTGGGTGACATCCATCGAGGTCACCGGCCTGGCGACCCGGCCGTCATTCCCTTTGGCATCCAAGTCTGGTGACGACTAGCGCCAGCGCCGGCCGCTCATGCGAAGGCGCCCTCCTCGCCGCTGGCTGTGGCGAATTGCGCCCACGGCAGGAACCTGTCGGGCGGTCCGTTCCGCCCAATCCCGTCGGGCGGCCGCGTCGCATGTAGGAATCCTTCATGCTGGGGTAGGACGGCTAAAAGTTTCGAGCACCACGCCTGAGCTGTGGGATAAATGCATCTTGGATATGGACAGGAGCTCAGCCGGGTGGTGGCAGCTGTAGGTGCCGTCCGTGTCAAGGCGCTCTGCACAGCACCGCAGCCCCACAGTGAGTGCCCTCAATCTCGGCCATGATGGTCAAAACCGGCGTTGATTGGGACCGGTGGGTAGAGGCTGAGCGTGCCGTGGACCTGGAGGCGGTGACGGCGGTGATGTGCTCCGGGTAGGGTCCTGGGCTGGGAGAACAGGGGTCTCGGTGACGTGGGTGAACTTGGGCCACTCCCTGCCACCCCAGGTGAACCCCGAGGTCGCTAGACTGGGCCCTCGCGCCCTCGTAGCTCAGGGGATAGAGCATCGGTTTCCTAAACCGTGTGTCGCAGGTTCGAATCCTGCCGGGGGCACCTCGAAGATCAGCAAAAACATCATCTGAGCAGCGGATACGCCTCCGCATCGACCCGTCCACCTGCGCAGCCGCAGGTCAGCGGTAACCGCCGCATGCATCCTCCCGCGCAAGGTTCGTGCCTGGGTGTAAGCGCTGGAAGTTCGGTCTCTGCCGCAGATCCTGACCCGCCGGGTCGGCTGCGGCTCTCATCGACCAAGGAAGCGGGCCATGGCGTCGCGCAGCTGCCAGTTCGGGTCACGCGGCCTGAGGCCAGGGTCAGAGAACTGGGGGTCGACAGCGAGTTGAGCCACAGTTGACGCCACGCACTCCCGTTCGGCTCGAAGATTCGACCACGCCGAGTCCGGCAGCCGCAGCACGGTGAGGAGCAGGTCGCCCCGGTAGTAGTCACCCTCGGCCAAGGGATCGTGGAGCAGGACCCGCACCGCGAGAGGCAGCAGGTCCGACACCCCGATCTGCTGACCGAGCATGAGGCGCAGGTCTTCGACCGTGAACTCTGCCATCGGCTTGCGTCGCAGCTCGGTGCAGCGTCGGGCGAGGAAGGTGCTGTCCGGGCCCGGGTCCGGCCAGTAGTCCCGCTCCCGCTGCTCGATGGTCGTCACGGCGGTCAGGGTAGTCAGCGCCGTAGCCCAGGGCACCACAGGCGAGAGGCGCCGCAACGAATCGTGAGGGTGGCGGGCCGTCGTCGGGGGGCCGCGCGATCGGCTGCGGCGCCGCTTCCTGCCTGTTACCGGGGTCCGAGGACCGGTGCCAGGCGAAGCGGCCCCCGAACCGAGGGGGCATGAATGATCTTCCGAACCGGGGTGCGTCGGTCTTCCTTGTCCTGGCCGTTCCGACGCGCCATTGTCGCGGGATGGGCAGGCGCAGGAAGCGGAAGCGTCTGGCCGCGGTCGGACGACGCCTGCGGGAGGAGAGCGAGGAAGAGTGGGTGCCGCTGGCTGGTCCGACGACCAGGCGGCCGTGCTGGCTCAGGCGTGGAGGCGTCTGGCCGGCGGGTGAACCGCAGAACCGGGTGTCGGGCGCCGTTCGCTACGCGGCCGACACCGCCGGGGGCGTCGGCGCGATCGACCGGTACGACCCGTGGAGATAGAGCAGCGGCGCCTTCGCCGGATTCAGCGGGCCGTACGACACCGCCTCCCCGATGACCACCGAGTGGTCGCCCTGGTCGGAGAGGTCGCGTACGCGGCAGTCGAAGTAGGCCAGTCCCTCGCTGAACACGAGGCAGCCGGTGGCCGGCGCCCGGTGCACCCGGACGCCGGCGAACGCGGCCGCGCCGGAGGGCCGCCGAGCGTCGGCGAACCAACGGGCGACGTCCCGTTGGTCCGCCGCGAGCACGGTGACCGCGAAGATGCCGGAGTCGCGGATCTGGGTGAGCAGTCGACTCCGGTGCTTCAGGCAGGTCAGGACCAGGGTGGGGTGCAGCGAGACGGTGGTGAACGAGTTGACCGTCATCGCCAGCGGGATGTCGTCGTACACGCTGCTGACGATGCCGACGCCGGTGGCGAACGCCCCGGCGGTACGGCGGAACTCCACTGCCCGGTCCTGGTTGGTCATGGCGTCAGTCCTGACCCCAGACCAGGCAGAACGGGTGTCCCACCGGGTCGGCGTAGACCCGGAAGCCGTGGTTGCGGCTGCCGCCGCCGCGCAGCAGGGTGGCGCCCAGCCGCAGCACCGCCTCCTCGGCCTCCTGGATGTCGTCCACCTCCACGTCGAGGTGGGCCTGCTGCGGGAAGGCCGGATCCGGCCACTGCGGCGGCTGGTAGTCGGCGACGCTCTGGAGGCAGAGGCGCGGATGCCCGTCCGGGCCCTTCAACGTCACCCAGTACCCGTCGCTGTCGGCCCACTCCAGGCCGGTCAGCTCGACGTAGAACTCCGCCAACTTCTCGGCGTCCGGACAGTCCAGCACCACCGAGTGCAGTCGACCGATCATCCGACCTCTCCCGTCATCGTCGTACGCGCGATGACCGGCGCCCCCGGTCACCGTGTCAGTGAAGGTACTCGCCGAAGGTGGTGAAGTAGTCGATGGCGCGCACGGGTGGCCCGGTCTCGGTGGAGACCTGGAGCAGCACCACCCCGCGGTCGTCGCCGTCGCCCGGTCCGCCGCTGGCGACGACCACTCCGCCGTAGTCGGCCTTGACGATCCGGCCGGGCGTGCCGCCGTGCGCCCGGGTCGGCCGGGTGGCGGCCTTGACCCACAGCCGGAACCCCCGGTGCGTCGTCCACGCGTTGACGAACGGGTCCGACTGGCCGCGCACCAGGTCGCAGATGGTGGTGGCGCTGTCCCGCCAGTCGATGCGGGTGTCCTCGACCCCGATCCGGTGGTAGAACGACGCGCCCTCGGGCGGCTGCGGCTGGCCCCGGTGGCCCTCGGCGACCCGCTCCAACGCCTCGAGCGTGACCGGCACGTACTCCGCGAGGAGGCGCTCCAGGATCTGGCCGGCGGTGTCGTGCGGGCCGATCTTCACGCGGGCCTGGGTGATGATCGGGCCGGTGTCCAGCTCCTCCGCCATGTAGTGCACGGTGAGGCCGGTCTCCTCCTCGCCGTTGCGGATGGCCCAGTTGACGGCGCCGAACCCGGCGTACGCGGGCAGCAGCGCGTCGTGCGTGTTGACCGCGCCGCGTTCCGGAATGCGCAGCACCTCCGCCGGCACCCGGGTCCGCCAGTTGGTGGAGACGATGAGTTCCGGTGCGAGGTCGCGCAGCTGCTCGTGCAGGTCGGGCTCGCGGGCGGTGGCCGAGTAGCGCACCGGCAGTCCCAGGTCCGCCGCGGCCAGCTCCACGTCCGGCTCGCCGAGCCCGCTGAACTCGGCCCGGTGGGTGAGCACCAGCAGCACCTCGTGGTGCGGCGCGATGCCCCGCAGCACGGTCGCGCCGAGCTCGCCGTACCCGAAGAAGACGATCCTCACGGCTTCGCCGCCCCGTTGGCCCGCCCGGCCCGGAAGCGGACGGTGTTGACCCGCAGCCAGCCGGAGGAGTCGCGCTGGTCGAACACGTCGTCCGCCTCGAAGGTGGCGAAGGCGGTGTCGTAGCGGCTGTGCGGGGAGCGGCGGCCGATCACCTGGACGGTGCCCCGGTGCACCCGCAGGATCGCGTCGCCGGTGACGTCCTGCTGGCTGAAGTCGATGGCCGTCTGCAACATCAGCCGCTCGGGGGCGAACCAGAGGCCCCGGTAGACCAGGGCGGTGTACTTCGGCATCAGCTCCTCCTTGAGCTGCGCCACCTCCGGGTCGAGCACCAGCGACTCCACCGCCCGGTGGGCGTGCCAGAGCAGGCTGCCTGACGGGGCCTCGTAGATGTTGCGGGTCTTCATGCCGAAGATCCGGTTCTCCACGATGTCGAGCCGGCCGATGCCGTGCCGGCGGCCGATCCCGTCGAGCGTCTCCAGCACGGCGCTGGCGGACAGGGGCGTCCCGTTGACGCCGACCGGGTTGCCGCCCTGGAAGTGGATCTCGACGGTCTCCGGCTCGTCCGGGGTGTCGGGGAGGTCGCGCACCCGGAACAGCAGCCCCTCGGGCGCGGGCTGCGCCGGGTCCTCCAGTGCCTCGCCCTCGTACGAGGTGTGCAGCAGGTTGCTGTCGATGGAGTACGGCCGTTCGCCGCTGCTGAGGTCCAGTTCGATGCCGTGCCTGCCGGCGTACGCGAGCAGGTCGCTGCGGGAGGCCAGGTCCCACTCCCGCCACGGGCTGATCACCGTGAGGTCGGGGCGCAGCGCGGCGAAGGTCATCTCGAAGCGGATCTGGTCGTTGCCCTTGCCGGTGGCCCCGTGCGCCACGGCGTCGGCGCCGACCTCCTCGGCGACCCGCACCTGCGCGGCGGCGATCAGCGGCCGGCCGATGGAGGACCCCATCAGGTACTGCCCCTCGTAGAGGGCGTTGGCCCGGTACATGGGGAAGGCGTAGTCCCGGGCGAACTCCTCGCGCAGGTCGACCACCCGCACCTCGTCGGCGCCGAGCTTCTCGGCCTTGCGGGCGGCGGTGTCCAGCTCCTCGCCCTGCCCGAGGTCCGCGATGAACGCGGTCAGCCGGCAGCGGTACCGCTCCTTGAGCCAGACCAGGGCCACCGACGTGTCGAGACCGCCGGAGAAGGCGAGCACGATGTGCTGGGGGGCGATGTTGTTCCGAGTCGACATGATGGTCACACCTCTCCGGCGGGCACGGTCGCCCACAGTTGGTCCATGGTTTCGTGGGTGAAGTCGCGGGTCAGGTCGGACGTCGAGGCGTACCCCATGTTGATGATCTTGCGGCGGCCCTGGCGGACCGGGGCGACCCGGTGCAGCGTGGTGTTGGTCCGCATCAGGTACAGGTCGCCGGGGAACAGCTCCATCGAGTAGATCGGACGGCTGACCAGCGCCCGGTTGACCTCCGGGCGCTCCTTGTTCCAGACGGTGTTGGGCACGCACTGGACGAAGCCGCCGTGCTCCACCGGCGGGCACTCGACCACCCAGACCAGCGCGAAGGTGAAGTCGTCCCAGTGCCAGCCGTGGGTGTCGCCGTCCTTCTCCAGGCAGGTGATGACGAACTGCTCCGGCTCGTACGGGCAGGGGTGCACCGGCTCGCCGGCCACCTCCGACAGCACCCGCAGGATCGGCTCCGCGGTGTAGATCCCGTTGATGACGGTGCCCAGTTCGGCGATCTCGGCCCGGGTCACGTTGCGCATCCGGCGCGGCGTGTAGTCGGTCTCGGCGAACCGCAGGTCCCGGCGCGTGCCGGCCTTGTCGATCAGCTCGTTGACCTCGTCGGCGACGGCCTTCTTGACGCTGTCGGGGGCGACGAAGGAGACCTTCGCGTGCCCCAGGTAGGAGAAGTCGCGGCGGGCCGTGGCGACATCGTCCGGCGCCACGTCGCGCTCCACGTGCTCCCGCAGTTCCTGGTACAAGACTCTCGAGTCGAACACGGATCCTCCTTGGTTAACCTCGCGCCGCCGCGACGCGCGCGAAATCGATGACGGCCGCCGCCACCTGCGTCACGGCGGCGGAATGCAACACTCCGAAGTGGTCGGTGCCGATCCGCTGGGACCGGGCCGCCCCGAGCCGCGCCGTCCACTGGGCGATCTGCGCGTCGAGCAGGTCCGCGCCGATCACCAGCGCGGGAGTGTCGACCGGGCCGTCGTGGACGTACTCGGCGCTGGCCCGGAGGTGGCGCTCGTAGCTGCGCCACCGGTGCGCCAGCAGCGCCGTGGGCACGGGCTGCCCGACGGCGGTCAGGCTGGCCGCGAGCGCGCCGAGGGCCAGCCGCGCGTCGAAGCCCGCCGGCTCCGGGCCACCCGTCACCCGGGGCCTCGGGGCGTCCGGCTCCAGGTCGAAAGCCCGGTGGATGTTCTCGGTGAAGGTGTCGAAGCGCTGCCGGACCCCGTCGGCCGGCAGCTCGTACCCGACGGGCGGGGCGGAGTCCAGCACGACCAGTGCCGAACGCCGTCCGACCTGGTCGGCGGCCATCTGGTAGGCGACCTGACCGCCGAAGGACCACCCGCCGAGCAGGTCCGGGACCAGCCCCGCCGCGTCCAGGTCGGCCCGGTACCGGCGGGCCAGCGCCGCCACCGTCGGCAACTCCGCGCTGTCGCGGGAGGCGGTCACCCGCCAGTGCTCCGGCAGCTCCGCCAGCAGGTCCTGGTAGTCCTGCGGGCTGCCCCCGGCGCCGTGCACGAGGTGCAGGTGCGGCCCCGGGCCCGCCCGCAACTCCACAAGCGTCGACTCCGCCGCCACCGGCTGCGACCCGTTGCCCAGCAGGTCGGCCAACCGGCGGGGGGTCGGCTCGCCCAGCCAGCGCACGACGTCCACCGTCGGTCGCCCGTCGGCCGCCAGCGCGTCCACCAGGCGCAGGGCGCTCAGCGAGTTGCCGCCGGCGGCGAAGAAGTCGACGTCCGCGTCGGCCGGCGGGCCACCGAGCACGTCGGTCCAGGCGGCGACGACGCGCTGCCAGTCCGCCGACTCGGGCAGCGGGCCGGTCGCCCGGTCGCGGTCCACGGTGGCCGGGGCCGCGCGGCCGGCCCGGGCGCGGGTGGCCACGTCGAACGAGCCGACCGTACGCTGCGGCTCGGCGCCGCCGTCGGCCAGCACCTCGTCCAGGTCGTGCAGCAGGGCCAGCACGCTGCTCTCCCGGTAGCGCCCGGTGTGGTACTCGATCTCGGCGAGGTAGCCGCCGTCGGCCTCCCAGACGGACATCGCCAGGTCGGCCCGGGCGGCCCGGTTCGGGCTGGGCAGCAGCGTCGCCGGGACCGGGCCGAGCCGCAGGTCGGTGCCGATCGGGCCGAGGTAGCTCAGCAGCAGCGGCGCGGGATCGCCCAGCGCGCTCCGGGTCGCCTCGGGCAGCGCCCCGAACACCACCGGGTACGGCACCGCCTGGTGGGTCAGCATCTGCCACATCCCGTCCCGGGCGGCGCCCACCACCCCCGCGACGGTGTCCGCCCCGTCGACCGTGGCCCGGGCCACGCAGAGGTTGGCGGTGTACCCGAGCAGCGCCTGGTCGCGGGCGGTCATCCGGTTCGCGGTCACCACCCCCACCGCCACGTCCGGCCCGGCGCCGGCCCGGGCGAGCACGATCTGCGCCGCGCCGAGGATGACCGCGAACGGGGTGGCGAAGGTGGCCTTCGCCAGGGCGGCGATCCCGGCGCCCGCCTCGGCGCTGAAGCCGTAGCGCAGGATCGACCCGGGCGCGCCGCTGGCCACCTCGCCCGGCAGGTCGGGTTCCAGGACGGCGGAGGCGGCACCCGCGAGCGCGTCGCGCCAGTACGCCAGGCTCTTGTCCCAGCGACCGTCCGCGCGGGCCGCGGCCTGCTCCCGCGCGTACGTGCTGAACGGCACCGGGTCGGCCGGGAAGCTGACGGCACGTCCCTCCCGCGTGGCCGCGTACGCCTCGGACAGCTCGCCGACGAGCAGTTGGACCGCCCAGCCGTCGAGGACCACGTGGTGCACGGTCAGCAGCACCTCGTGGCGGTCGCCGACCCGGACCAGGGTGATCCGGGCCAGCGGTGCGGCCTCCGGTTCCATCGGCCCGGCGTGCACCTCCTCGGCGACGAGCCGCAGCAGGGTGCCCGGGTCCGCCGGTCCCGGGTCGTCCACCTCCACCCGGTGCAGGCCCACGACGATCCGGGGCGCCACCACCAGCGTGACGGCGTCCGCCTGCCGGACGACAGAGGTCCGCAACGCCTCGTGCCGGTCGACCATCGCCTGCCAGGCGACGGCCAGCGCCGCCTCGTCGAGCGGCTCGTCGACCGCGAGCCGCCAGGTGAGGTGGTAGACGGACCGGTCCCGGGCCCGCTGGTGCACCCACCACAGGGCCTCCTGCATGCCGGTGGCCGGGACCGGGCCCGGGGCCGCCCCGGCGTGCTGCTCAGCCACGGGTGGCGAGCAGCTCGGAGGTCAACCGCTTGCGGTCGACCTTGTCCACCTCGGTCAGCGGGATCTCCGCCCGGTGGTGGAACGCCCGTGGCCGCATGTACGGGGGCAGGTGTCCCACCAGCCGGGTGAGGTCGTCGTCGGCCAGCGCCGCGCCGGTGTAGACGGCGTGCAGGTCCAGCTCCCCGTCGGCGCCGGCCACGGTGAGCACCACGGCCTCCACCACGTCGGCGTGGGCGCGCAGCGCGGCCTCGATCTCGGCCAGCTCGACGCGGTTGCCGCGCACCTTCACCTGGTGGTCGATGCGGCCCTGGTGCACCAGCTCGCCGAACTCCCGACGGACCCGGTCGCCGGTGCGGTACCAGTGCTCGGCGGTCAGCGGCCCGGTGCCGTCGTAGAGCCGGCCCCGCTCGCCGTCGAAGGAGACGAACCGGCCGGCGTTCTCCGTCGGATCCAGGTAGCCGGGGAAGCGCTGCTCACCGCGGACGCACAGCTCGCCGTCGTCGCCCGGGCGCAGGTCCTCGTCGAGCAGCACGTAGTCGAGGTGCGGGTAGATGTCCCCGATCGGCACGGACCGGTTCGACGACTCGATCCGGGCGGCCGGGTCGGCGGGCACCTCGTACGCGGTGACGATGACCGTGGTCTCGGTGGGGCCGTAGCAGTTGATCACGGCGGTGTTCGGCGCGGCGGCCGTCCAGTCGTTGACCTGCTCGATGGTCAGCGGCTCCCCGCCGAAGGAGCTCAGCCGCAGCGTCGGCATGCTCTCCGGCGCCAGCGCCCGCAACCGCTTGGCGAACGAGATCAGCGACGGTACGGACAGCCAGTGCGTGAGCCGCTTCGTGTTGATGAAGCGCACCGGCGTCAGCACGTCGCCGCGCTGCGCCACGCACAGGGTGGCGCCGGTGCCCCACGCGCCGAACATCGCCAGGATCGAGCCGTCGAAGCACATCTCGAAGGTCTGCGAGACCCGCGACTCGGGCCGGAACCGGTACCGCTTGGTCACCTCCGTCAGGAACGAGTCGACGTTGGCGTGGGTCGCCGGCACGCCCTTGGGCTTCCCGGTGGTGCCGCTGGTGAAGATGATGTACGCGAAGTCGTCGCGGCCCCGCTCCACCTCCGGCGGGATCTCCGCCGCGTCGCCCGGGGCGAGGAACCGGCGCCAGCCCTCACCGGTCAGGTCGAGGACCGTGACGGTGGTCTGCGCGCGGAACTCGGCCAGCCCGTCGCCGGAGGTGTCGTCGACCATGACGAGGTCGAGCCCCGCCTCGTCGGAGATGGCGAGGTTCCGGGCCGCCGGGTTGGCGGGGTTGAGCGGCACCACCGTCGCACCCAGCCGCAGGGCGGCCAGGTAGGCGATGTAGCCGACGAGGCTGCGGGAGGTGAGCAGCCCGACCCGTCGGGGTGGCCGTCCCGGCACGCGCTGCATGGCGGCCGACAACCGCTCGGCCGCGGCCCGCAACTCGGCGTAGGTCAGTGCGTCCGAGGCGACCTCGATCGCCACGTTGTCCGGGTACTGCCGGGCCGACGTACGGAACCAGTCGTAGAGGGTACGGGTCTGCATCGCACATCCTTCACAAGGTCTGCCGGTGCGGGCGTTCCGCCGCCGGCGCTGGGGTGGTCGACCGGTCTCGTTCCAGGTGCCGCAGGTGGTCGAAGGTGGTCCGCACCAGCGCGGACCGGGGGCGTCCCCGGCGGGCCGACTCCACCGCGAAGCGCAGCGCCCGGGGCAGGTCCGCCCAGGCCCGCACCGCCTCGTCGTCGCCGAGGTGGCGGTACCGGAACGTCCGGTGCTGCGCGACGGCCCACAGGTCGTCCAGGTGCACCCCGGCGGCCTCCGGGTGCGCGACGACGTGGTCGCGGAGGAACTCCAGGGCCTCGTCCTCGTCCAGCAGCCAGTCGCCGGGCAGCTCCGGCTCGTCCCCGGCGGCACCGGTACGGACGAGCCACTGCGGCTGCCCGCCGGCCGGCGGGGGAACCCAGAAGCCGAAGGCCAGCGCGTTGCGCCGGTCCTGCTCCGGGCGCCACGCGGGCGGCGGGGTCATCGCGGCGAGCAGCCCTGCCGTGCCGAGCCAGCCGGCGTACGGCTCCTGTTCGCCGGCGGGCAGCAGCCCGCTGAACCCGTCGACCACGTGCCAGTCGTCGCCGCGCCGGTCGTCGACCAGCAGCCAGTGCGGCGCGTGGGCGGTGCCGCCGGCCGAGGGGGACCAGGGCAGCGCCGCGTTGTCGGTGACCACCAGCACCCGGCCGTGGCGCCGCAGCTCCGCGTCGACGGACTCGACGACGCCGTCGGCCGGGGCGGTGGCCCACGCCAGCCGGGTGCCGTCCGGCAGCCGGTCGAGCGGCACCCGGTGGTGGGAGAAGGCGAGCTGCCCCTCCGGCAGGTCCGTGCGCACCGCGACGCGTACCGAGTCGGCGAACCGGTCGGGGGTGTCGGCGAACTCGCCGGCCCGGTAGCCGGCCAGATTGGCGGTGTAGCAGCTCAGCCCGGCGAAGCGGGGGTCCGGGGCGGTCATCGCGTGCCCACCACGTGCGCCACGCTCGCCGGCACCCGGCTGTGCCCGCGCAGGCTCACCCACCGCAGGTCGGCCCAGCGGCCCGTCCGCCGGCCCGCCGGTACCGGGATCGCCCAGGGCCGGCCGGCGAGGCCGGTGCCGGTCGCCTTCACGCACGCCTCCTGCACCGTCCAGATCCAGGCGAACTCGCGGTCCCGGGCCGGTGCGGGCAGCCGGTCCAGGGCGGCGCGGACCGCCGGGGCGCAGCAGCGGCGCAGCAGGGCCGGCGGCGCGGGCACGGGCACCTGGACGTCGACGCCGACCGGCACGCCCCGGCCGAGCGCGGCGGCCACCGTCCCGGCGTCGTGGGACAGGCTGACGCTGATCCCCGGCCACTCGGGCAGGTGCGGCTGGCCGCCGTCGCGGGCGGCGATCGGCGTGGCGCCGGCCGTCCGGCCCAGCTCGGCGGCGAGCAGCAGGCGCAGCAGCGCCCGCGCGGCCAACCGTTCGGCGCGCGGGCCGGTGGGCAGCTCACCGACGGTCGCCAGGTCCGCCGGGGCCGGCGGCAGGTGGGCGAGCAGCCGCTGCTCGGCCACGGCCACCCGCACCCGGGCGCCCAGCCGCAGCCGGACGATGCCCCGGTGGCGGCCCGTCGGGTCCCGGCGCGGCCGTGCCCGGTAGGCCAGTTCCGTCCGCTGCCGGGCCGTCACCACGACCGCTCCCGCAGCAGGTCCGGCACGTGCTCGGCGATGCCGGCGAGCATCGCGCCGGTGGCGCCGCCGGCCGTGGCGAACATGCCGGCGGCGGCCCGCAGCTGCGCCAGCCCGCCCTCGGCGTACGCCTCCGCGCCGAGCAGGGCGGCGCACTCGCCGAGCACCACGTCCAGGCCCTGCGCCACCGAGGTCTTCAGCAGCATGCTGGTCACCAGGGGCTCGGTGCTTCTCCGGTGGGCGTCGCAGGCCGCCTCGATCCGCCACGCCTCCACCACGCACCGGGCGAACCGCTCCCGGATCGCCGCGTTGTCCCAGGCCCGGCCGTCGCCGAGGGGACGCTCGACGAGTCGGCGGTGGGTGTCGGCGAGCACCCGCCGGCACATCGCGGCGGCCCACACGCCGCCCGCGAAGCGTTCCGTGGCGATGTGCCGGGCGAAGCTGACCATGCCCCGGCCGGGCCGGCCGATGAGGTACGACCGGTCCAGGCACACCTGGTCGAAGTGCAGGTCGCCCAGCCCGGCGCCGGTCAGCGGGGTGCCCCGGGTCGCGGACACCCGCACGCCGGGGGCGTCGGTGGGCACCAGCACCCACACGAAGCTGGTGAAGTGCCGCTGCGGGCGGTGCCGGGCCAGCACGAGCGCGTGGCCGGCGGTGCGGGCGTTGGTGATCCACCGCTTCCCGCCGTCGAGCACCAGCGACCGGTCGTCGAGGCGTACCGTCGTGCCCAGCTCCATCAGGTCGGAGCCGGCGCCGTCGCGGTCCGTCGCGGCCAGCGCGAGCGTCGCGCGACCGGCGACCGCGTCGAGGTACGCGGCCCGCACCGGCCCGTCCGCCGGCTCCGCGTCGACCTGTTCGCGCAGGACGGGCAGCGCGCTGGCGACCTGGACGCAGACCGACAGCACCACCCCCACCGGGCAGTACGCGTCGAGGGTGCCGAGCAGCCCCGGCAGCTCGGCCGGCCCGAGGTCACGCAGCAGGCCGTGCTCGCCGAGCGCCCGCCAGACCGCGCGGGCGTCCCCCGGGGACTCCAGCCCGCGCAACGCCGCCCCGGTACGCGCGGCCACGTCGCCGCCGGGATCGGGCGCCCCCGGGACACCCCCGGTGGGGGCCGCCGCCGGTGCCGTCCGCAGCTCAGGCAAGGTGCACCTGCCGGTCGCGCAGCGTCAGCGCCCCGTTGACCAGCAGCAGCCGGTCGTTGGCGTAGTTCAGCGAGGCCGAGCGGAGGTCCCGGAAGACGCGCTCCAGGTACAGCGGCGACGACCTGAGGTAGCCGTGCCGCAGGCCCACCAGCTCCACCATCTCGTCGGCGGCGGCGAAGCACTGCTCGGCGGCGTGCACCTTCAGGGAGTTGACCAGCAGCTGGGTCGACGGGTCGGCCACGTCCGGGGTGCCCTCCACGGCGGCGACGGTGTGCCGCAGCAGGGCGTTGACCAGGTCGAGCCGGCCCCGGACCCGGGCCAGCCGGGTCAGCAGCAGCTCCGACGACGGATCGAACTGGCCCCGGCCGGCGTCGCGGATGTGGTGCAGGATCCGCGACAGCGCGCCGGTCGCCGCGCCGAGCCACGCCGCCGACCAGCCGATGTGCGCCAGCGGGCCGAAGGTGGGGGCGACGATCTCGCGGAACTTCCCGGGAGCGCCGATCACCTGGTCGGCCGGCACCCGCCCGGTCAGCCGCATCGGCACGCTCTGGGTGGCCCGCATCCCGAGCGGCTGCCAGCCGCCGCGCACCTCCAGCGTGAGCTGGTCGCGGCGGGCGTACACCAGGGAGACCTGGCTGGGCGAGGTGGCGTCCGGCGCCAGCGTCGTGATGAGGTACGCGTCCGCGTGCTGGCCGCCCGTCACGATCGGGGCGTCCCGGTCGATCGTCAACGTCCCGGCGTCCTGCCGGACCGTCGACTCCGAGCTGAGCAGGTGCCCGCCCTTGCCGCGTTCGGTGGTGACCGAGGCGAGGTAGACGTCGCCCTTGCCGAGCTCCGGCAGGAGCCGCGCGGCGAACGGGCCGTCGGCGTGCCGGACCACCGCCACGACCTGCTGGCAGTGCATCGCGAAGATCAACGCGACGGACATGTCCACCCGGGCCAGTCGCAGCGTCACGTCGACGAGGTCGCCGAGCCCGCCGCCCCCGCCGCCGTGCTCCGCCGGCACGAGCAGGCCGAGCAGCCCGGTGGCCCGCATCGCGTCCAGCGCCGCGACGGGGAACTCCGCCGCCTCGTCGGCGTGCTCCGCGTGCGCGGAGGTGGCGGCCAGCACCTCCTCCAGCGCGGCCTCGTGGCGGGTCGCGGTGCTCACGCCGCCCGCCCCCGCAGCGACTCGATGGTGTTCCACAGGCTGCCCGCGGTGGCGAAGGTGCTGTCGGTCAGCAGCTCGTCGGGCATGGACACGCCGTAGGTGTCCTCGATGGTGAAGAGCAGCTCGATCGCGCGCATCGAGTCCAGGCCCAGCTCGTTGAGCGAGGCCTCGGCGGTGATGGGCTGCGTTCCCGCGTACTTGAGGAACGGCTTGAGCAGGTCCGGAAAAGCGGCGTCCATTGTCAGATCAACCCCTGTCGCTGCCGATGACGGTGTGCCGGGTGAGCTCCAGCCGGGTGACGCCGGTGATCCGGCCCCCGGCGACGGTGACCTCGACCGGCATGGGATGCGCGAGGAAGGCCACCAGGCTGGCGTAGAGGCCGTACGCGCCCACGTTGGGCACGGCGACCAGCTGGCCCGGGACCAGAGGCGGGAGGGCCGCGGAGCGGGCCCACGTGTCCAGCGGCGTGCACAGCGGCCCGGTGACGATGGTCCCGGGCACCGGCGCGCCGGCCGCCGCGTCCACGGTGAGCAGGTCCGGCACGATCGGCGGCAGCCGGCGCAGCCCGGACATCCCGCCGAGGTGGTGGATGCCCGACTCCAGCACCACCACGGTGGCGCCCTGCGACCGCTTCACGTCCAGGACCCGGGTGACCAGGGTGCCGCAGGTGCCGACCAGGTACCGGCCGGACTCGAAGGCGACGCCCGGCCCGCGCTCCGGCCAGCCCGGGAAGGCGTCGCCCAGCAACGCCGTCAGCCGGTCCGCCAGCTTCGGCAGCTCCGGCCGGGTGCCGGCCCGCGCGAAGGGCGCCCCGAAGCCGCCGCCCAGGTCGATCAGCTCCGGCTGCGTCCCGGTCGCCGCCGCCAGCCGCCGTACGGTGTCGACGGACTGGGTGAACTGGGCGACCAGGGCGTCCTCGCCGTCGACGTTGCTGCCCATGTAGAGGTGGAACCCGACCGGGGACACGTTCCGACGCGGCCCGAACAGCTCGGGCCGGTCCAGCACCCAGCGCACGTCCGCGCCGAACTGCGAGGCGACGCCGGTCATGGTGAGCCCCTGCCCGGGGGCCGGGGTGTCGTCGTTGATCCGCACCAGCGCGCGTACCTCGACGTCGTGCTCGCGGGCCACCCGGTCGAGCTGGTCCAGCCCGTACGGGGAGTCGACGGAGAAGATCCCGACGCCGGCCCGTACGGCCTCGGCCAGGTCGACGTCCCGCTTGCCGGGGCCGGTGTAGAGGACCTCGGCCGGGTCGCAGCCGGCCGCCAACGCGACGCGCAGCTCGCCGGGGGAGCAGACCTCCGCCCGGCACCCCGAGGCGGTGAGGTCGGCGACCACCGCCGGGTGCGGGTTGGCCTTGAGCGAGTAGAACAGCTCGGCGGGCCCGGGCAGGGCGGCCCGCAGCGCGGCGTACGAGCGGGCCAGCTCGTCGGTGTCGTAGAGGTACGCCGGGGTCTGCGGCGCGTCCGGCCGGTCGAAGATCTCCGCGAGCTCAGACACGGGCGCGCTCCGACCACATCCGGTACAGCTCCGCCCGGTCGACCTTGCCGTTGCGGGTCAGCGGGATCTCCGGCACGACCAGGCAGGTGCGGGGCGTCTTGATCTCGTCGAGTTCGGTGCGCAACGCGGCGAGCACCTCCGGCGCGGTCAGCTCGGTCACCGCGAACAGGGTGGCCGAGTCGCCGCCGTCCTCGGTGCGGGGCGGCAGCACGGCGGCGGCCTGCACCTGCGGTATCCGGTACGCCGCCGCCTCGACCTCGGTGACGCTGACGCGGATGCCGCGTTCCTTGTAGATGTCGTCGCGCCGGCCGACGAAGTAGAGGTAGCCGTCGGCGTCGAGCCAGCCGTGGTCGCCCGTGCGCAGCTGGGGGAAGAGCCCCTCTGCGCGGGGGAATCGCTGCGCGGTGAGCTCCGGTCGACGCCAGTAGCCGGCCATCACGTGCGGGCCCCGGACCACGATCTCGCCGACGGTGCCGGGCGGCACCGCAGCGCCGTCCGCGTCCACGATCAGGATCTCGGTGCCGGGCAGGGCCCGCCCGGAGGCGCCGGGCCGGCGCAGGTCCTCGTCCACCGGCATGATCGCCGCCCGCTTGCACTCGGTGAGCCCGAACATCAGCTGTACGCGCAGCGTGGGGATCCGGGCGCGCAGGTCGCGCAGCACCTCGGGCGGCATCGCCGCGCCGGTGTTGGTGAGCAGGCGCAGCGCCGGCACGGCCGTGCCCGGGCGGGACAGCATCCGGGCCAGACCACGGGCGAGGGCGGGCACGGCGGGCAGCACGGTCGCGCCGCTGTTCACCAGGTGCCGGGGCAGCGTCGGGCCGGTGTCGGCGGGGGAGGCCAGGTGCAGCCGGGCACCGGCCAGCGTGCTGAGGAATATCTGGTACATGCCGTAGTCGAAGGAGAGCGGCAGGGCGCACCACACGACGTCGTCGGCCCGGTAGCCGAGCTGGGCGGCGATGGCCCCGGCGGCGAAGACCACCTGCGCGTGAGTGGAGACCACGGCCTTCGGCATGCCGGTGCTGCCGGAGGTGTAGATGAGGCAGACCGGGTCGACGGCCAGCGGGGCCGCCGCCGGCTCGGCGTCCGGGCCGTCCCGCACGATCCGGCGCAGGTCCGCCGTGCCGACGGTCGGCACCCCGTGCTCGGCGGCCACGGCGAGCGCCCGGGGGCTGTCGGTGACGAGCAGCGCCGGCTCGGCGTCGGTCAGCACGTGCGCCAGGGCGATGGCGGGGGACTGGTCGTTGACCACGCTGAACACGGCGCCCGCCCGGGAGCAGGCGTACAGCAGGGCGGGCAGCAGCGGGTCGGTGGGCAGGCAGACCACCACCCGTTCGCCCCGGCGGACACCCCGCCCGGCCAGCCAGCCGGCGAGCCGCCGGCTGGCGGCGTCCAGCTCGCCGTAGCTCTGGACCAGGTCGCCGTGCGCGATCGCCGGCGCGTCCGGCCGGGCGGCCGCGGTGCGGTCCAGCAGTTCGTGCAGCAGCCCGCTCACCGGCCCGACACCCCCTGCGTCGCCGGCCGGGCGCGCTCGAACACGGTGCCCAGCGAGTCGAGGTCGTGCAGGGCCGGGCCGGTGAGGTCGTCCGGGTCCAGTTCCACCCCCAGCCGGGCCTCCGCCCGCTCGATCACCTCGACCAGCCGGAACGAGTTGAAGCCCGACAGCGTCCGCAGCGGACGCCCGTCGACCGGCACCTCCGGGCCGACGCCGAGGACGCCACGCACCTCGTCGGCCAGCACCTCGCGGATCCGGCCCGGGTCGGCGGTGGATCCGTCCCTCGGCGGCGGCACCGGCCCGGCGTCGGCGAGCCGTCCGGCGAGCGCCACGTCGTCGCGCAGCAGGCCCGCGAGCTGGTCGAGGACGGGGGCGGGGAAGACGCCGCCCCGGCGGACCCGGCGCATCGCCACGTAGCTCTGCCCGGCGAGCGCGAGCCAGGCGTCGGCGCGGGCGGCGGCCTCCCGTGCCGCGTCGGCGGTGCCCGGGTCGCCGGCCAGCCAGGCGGCGTGCAGGGCCCGGGACCGGCCGAGCAGCCAGACGTCGAGGACCAGTTGGGCCGCCGCCTCCGCCTCGCCCGCCCGCCGTCCGACCGCCGCCAGGTACTCCTCGATCCGGTCGGCCTCGGCGCGCAACGCGACGGCGTTGTCCCGCAGCACCGCCGCCCGGTCGAGCAGCGGGGCGCCGTCGGCGACGACTGTCATCGCGGTCGCGCGGGGCACCGCCGCGTCGAAGTCGGCGGCGGACATCCGCCACGTCCCCGGTCGCGCGTCACCCCACTGGGTGGAGTTGTGGTAGCCGTCGACCACGACGCAGTGCTCACCGGCGTCGACCAGCAGGAAGCTGTGCTCCATGTGCTGGTTCCCGGCGTACGGCAGCCAGCTCATGGTGAACGTGTCGGCGACCACGTAGAGCGGCGAGTGCTCCGCCACCAGCTCGCGCAGCCGCGCGCCCGGCACGTCGTCCCAGCGTCGGGTGACCCGCAGGCCGAGCAGGTCGGCCGCCTCGGCCAGCCGCTGGTCCACCGACGCGGTCACCGCCGGCGTCCCGGCCGGACCCTCGGCGGTGTGGAAGCGCAGGGTGGCCCCGAGCGCCAGGTGCGCGCCGGGCCCGTAGGCCCGGTCGGCCAGCGCGGCCAGGTTCACCTGTACGCAGTCCAGCAGGTCGGCGCGGAGACCGGTCAGCACCGGCGTCCACTCCCGGCTGCGCGTCGGCACCGCAGGCACAGCGACCATGTCACGCCCTTCAGATCTCGTGGACCGCGCGGAGCGACGCCGTCGCCGCCCGCAACGCGTCCGCGTCGGCCGGCCGGTCCTCGGGCAGACCGGCGAGGAGCTTGTCGTACGCGGCCAGGTCGAGCAGGCCGTGCCCGCTGACGCAGACCAGCACCCCGTGCCGCGCCGGGTGCCCGGACTCGCGCCCGGTCGCGACGCGGGCGGCGGCGGCCAGCGCGTGACCCGACTCCGGCGCGGGCAGCACCAGCTCGGTCAGGGCGAACGTCCGGCCGGCGGTCAGCGCCTCCCGCTGGCCCACCGCCAACGCCGAGATCTGGTCCCGGTGCCGCATGGCGGAGATGAGCTTCGCCGCGCCGTGGAAGCGCAGCCCGGCCGAGTGCGACGCGGGGATCGCGTACCCGCTGCCGATCGTGTACATCGGCTCCATCGGGCCGGTGCCGGTGGAGTCGGTGTGGTCGTAGGCGTACACCCCACGGGTCAGCTTCGGGGTGGCGCTGGACTCGACCGCGATCAGGTCGGCGGGCACGTCCAGCTCGCCGGCCCGCCAGGCGGCGAAGAACGGCAGGGCGAGCCCGCCGAAGTTGCTGCCGGCGCCCACGCAGCCGATCACCGCGTCCACGGTGGCGTCGACGGCGGCGAGCTGGTCGATCGCCTCCAGGCCGATCACCGACTGGTGCAGGATGCTGTACGTCTCGCCGCTGCCGATGCAGAACGCCCGCTTGGGATCCGCCCGGGCGTACTCGACGGCCTCGCCGATGGCCAGCGCGAGGCTGTTGCCCTGCCCCGGCCGCTCGGCGGCGGCGCGTCCCACCCCGGTCAGCGGGCTGGGACTGGCGTGCAGCTCCGCGCCGTAGAGCCGCATCAGGCTGCCCCGGTACGGCTTGTCGCGCAGGCTCCCGCCGACCATGAAGACGGTGCAGGCCATGCCGAACGCGGCGCAGGCGGCGGCGAGGGCGCTGCCCCACTGCCCGGCGCCGGTGCCGGTGACCAGCTCCCGGAAGCCCGCCCGGTGGTAGTAGTGGGCCTGCGCCAGCGCGGTGTTGAACTTGTGGCTGCCGGAGATGTTCCCGCCCTCGTACTTGACGTAGATCGGGACGGTGGCCCCGATCTCGGCCTCGAAGCGGCGGGCCCGCCACAGCGGCGCGGGCCGGTAGGCCCGGTAGCGCTCGGCCACCGGCTCCGGGATCGGCCAGAACTCCCGGGCCGACACGCTCTGCCGGATCAGCTCCAGGGGCAGGGTGGCGGTCACCGGGCCGTCGGTGTCCTCCGGTGTCACGTCCGCGGGCAGTTCGTAGCCGAGGTGCGGCAGGACGCTGCGCCAGGCCCGGGGTGTCTCGGTCACGACTCCTCCTTCACCACGTCGGCGACGACGTCGACCAGGTCCGCGACGGTCGTGAAGACCCGCCCGGCGAAGATGTCGTCCGGCAGCGTCACGTCCAGCTCGTCCTCCAGCCGGACGAGCATGCCGAGGAAGCCGAGCGAGTTGACCCGCAGCAGGTCGCCGTTGAGGGGCTCGTGGTCGTCGACCGTGCCGGGATCGACCGCGAGTCGGGACTCGCGTACGACCAGCCGTTTCACCGCCTCGTTGATCAGGGACCGGTCCGTCATGCCGCCTCCGTCCCGGCGCCGCGCAGCCTGCCCCCGGCGTCGACGACCCAGCTCCAGGTCAGCAGGGCGGACAGGTCGACGGGCCCGCGTACGTGCAGCCGGCCCGTGCTGATGGACAGCTCCGGTCCCAGGGCCATCGTCGGACCGTCGTGCAGGCGCAGGGAGCCGTTGACCACCAGCGCGGCGGCGTCCACCCTGGACAGGAACCCGTCCACGACCGTCGGGTCGGTGGCCACCACGCCCTCGGTGTGCCGGGAACCGAAGCGGCGGATGTGGGCCGCCGCCTCGTCGAGGCCGGCGACGGGCCGGATGCCGACCGCGCGTTCCAGGAACTCGCGGCCGTCGTCGGCGGCGGTCAGCTCGGCCACCGGCGCCCCGTCGGGCACGGCGGCGGTCAGCCGGGGGTCGACCCGCAGCAGCCACGGCTCGGCCAGCCCGGCGCCGGCCCGCAGCAGGGCCCGGGTCAGCTCCTCGGCCACGTCGGCGTGGGCCAGCACCAGTTCCAGGGTGTTGCACGCGGTGGGCTCGCCCAGCTTGCTGTCGAGCGCGATCCGGGCGGCCAGTTCCAGGTCGGCGCTGCGGTCGACGTAGAGGTGGTTGACCCCGCCGCCGCTGGCGATGACCGGGATGGTGGAGCTGGTCTGGCAGTAGTCGATAAGTGTCGGGCTGCCCCGGGGGATCAGCACGTCGACCGCGTCGTGCCGCTTCAGCAGGGCCCGCACCAGCCGGCGGTCGGGGTCGGTGACGATCCGTACGGTGCCGTCGGGCAGCCCCGCGTCCGCCAGCGCCTGCCCGACGACGACGGCGAGGGCCCGGTTGGTGGCCGCGATCTCCGACCCGCCGCGCAGGACGGCCACGTTGCCGACCGCCACCGGTAGCAGGGCGCCCTCCACCGTCACCGTCGGCCGTGCCTCGAAGATCATCAGAACCACGCCGAGGGGCTTGGGCAGCCGGCGTACGGTGGCGCCGTTGCCGGCCAGGTGTCCCTCGGTCGGCGCGGTCACCGCCGGCAGCGCCGCACGGGTCCGCGCGATCAGGTCGACCAAAGCGTCGAGGTGGCGCTTGCCGAGCGCCAGGCGGTCCACCAGCTCGGGGCCGAGGCCCGCCTCGGTGCCCCGGGCCACGTCGGTGGCGTTCGCCGCCAGGACGTCGGCCCAGCCGGAGGCGAGCCGGTCGGCGAGCGCTTCGCAGTACCGGTCGTAGCGCCCGTCGCCGGGCGGGGGCAGCTCGGCCCGGGCCCGCGTCGCGCCGTCCAGGATCTCGTCCACATCGGTCACCACATGAACTGCCCACCGTCCACGATCAGCTTCTGCCCGGTCAGGTATCCACTCGCCGGCCCGACGAGGAACTCCAGGGCGTCGGCGATCTCCTCGGTGGTGCCGATGCGGCCCCGGGGGATCTCCGCGACCACCGCCGCCCGGGCGGCCGGGTCGTCCAGCCGGAACCGGGTCACCAGCTCGTCGGTCTCGGTCATGCCCGGGATCAGGCAGTTGACCCTGATCCGGGGCGCCAGCTCCAGCGCCAGGCACTTGGTGAGCTGGAGCAGGCCGGCCTTGCTGGCGCAGTAGTTCACGCCGTTGCGGCGGGGGCGGATGCCGGTGGTGGCCCCCACGTTGACGATCACGCCGTCGCGCCCGGCCGCCAGCATCGCGGGCGCGAACGCCCGGGTCAGGTGGAAGACGCCGGAGAGGTTGGTGTCGAGCACCCGCCGCCAGTCCTCGGTCGACATCTCCAGGAACGGACGGTCGATGTTGATGCCCGCGTTGTTGACCAGCACGGTCGGCGGGCCGTGCTCCGCGAGGACCGTCTCCACGGCGGCGCCCACCGCCTCGGCGTCGCCGACGTCGAGCCGGACCGGGTGGAACGCGGCGCCGAGCTCCGCCGCCGCCGACGCCGCCGCGACGGCGTCACCCCGGTACGGCGCGACCACCCGGTGCCCCAGCTTCACCAGCCGGCGGCTGAAGGTGAGCCCGATGCCCCGGGTGCCGCCGCTGACGACCGCGAGCGGGCTCATCGCAGCACCGCACCGGAGGCCCGGCCGAGGAAGGGCGTCACCTCGTCGACGAGCTGCGGCAGGCGCTCGGGGTCGAAGACGTCGAAGTGCCCCGCGTCGAGCCGCCCGGCGCTCAGCTCCGGCGCCAGTTCCCGCCACCGGGCCTCGGCCTCCGCGCGGAACCCGAACTCCTCGTCGGTGCACATCAGCATCAGCACCCGGCCGGCGTACGGCCGTTCGGCCCGGTAGTCGGCGAGGGCGGCGACCTGGGTGTCGAAGACCCGCCGGACCCGCTCGACGGTCGCCGGGGCGGGGCGCGGCCCGAGCATCCCGACGACGGTCTCGCGGACCCGGGCGTCCTCCTCGGCCGTGGCGCGGCGCGGCAGCGGCGTCGCGTCCACCAGCACCAGGTCGGGCAGGTGCCCCCGCTCGGCCAGCCGGACGCACAGCTCCCAGGCGACCGAGCCGCCGAGGGACCAGCCGAAGACGGCCGCCGGGACGGTGCCGTCCGCGTCCAGCGCATGCGCCGCCGCGTCGGCCATCTCGGCGATGCTGAGCTCCGGCTCCTCGTCGGGCAGCAGGCCGGCCGCGCGTACGGCCGCGACGTTGTGGGTCTTGCCGATGGCAGCGGCGAGCCGCAGGTAGGGCTGCAGCCCGCCGCCGGCGCCCGGCAGCAGTACGCACGCCGGTCGGGCGCCCCGCCGCAGCAGGGGGACCAGCCGGCCGGGCAGCCTGGTCGTCACGGCGTCACCGCCGCATCGTCGCCGCCCCGCCCCGCGCGGACGAGCCCCGCCAGGGTGGCCACGGTGGGCGCGGCGAAGAAGTCGACGAGCGGCACCGCCACCCCGTAGCGCTCCTGGACCTCGGCGAGGGTGGTGAAGATGTTCAGCGAGTGGGCGCCGTACTCGATGAGCGGGCGGTCCGGCCGGATGCCCTCGACGTCGAGCACCCCGCCCCACAGCCCGGCCAGCTCCCGCTCCAGGTCGTCGGCGTACGCGACCTCCGTGCTGTCGGCGCTCTGCTGCTCGACCAGCAGCTCGTCGGCGAGCCGCAGCAGGGCGTCGCGGTCGGTCTTGCCGGTCGGCGTGGTCGGGACCCGGTCGACCGGGAAGATCCACAGGGGACGCATGTAGACCGGCAGCGCCGTGGTCAGCCGTTGGCGGACCTGTTCCGGGTCGACTGTCGAGTCCGCGTCGGGGCGGACGAACAGCCCGAGTTCCCGGTCGGAGCCGGAGCCCCGGACCACGGCCACCGACTGTCGGACGCCGTCGACCTGGTTCGCGACCGCCTCGATCTCGCCCAGCTCGATCCGGTATCCCCGGATCTTGACCTGGGTGTCCATCCGGCCCAGGAAGACCAGGTCGCCCCGGTCGTCGCGGACCACGAGGTCCCCGGTGCGGTACATGGTCGCGTCGGGCGCGCCGGAGAACCGGTCGGGCACGAACCGCTCGGCCGTGATCTCCGGGTCGTTGATGTAGCCGTCGGCGGGGCAGTCCCCGCCCAGGAGCAGCTCGCCGGCGACGCCGGGCGGGGCGAGGTGGCCGGTGGCGTCGACCACGTACGCGCTCACCCGCGGGTACGGCTGGCCGATCGGCACGTGGGTCGGCCACACCGCGTCCCGGTACGACAGCCGGTGCGAGGTGACCGCGTGGGTCTCGGTGGGGCCGTACAGGTTGACCAGGGTGCAGTGCGGGTGGGCGAGGAAGAAGTCGCGGATCTCGTCGTCGACGATGAGCTGCTCGCCGGAGACGCACAGGTAGCGCAGCGCGGGCAACCGGGTGCCCCGGCTCGCGGCGGTCTGCACCAGGGGACGCAGCGCCGCGACCGGCAGGTAGACGTGGGTCACCTCGGTCCTGGCGATCCGGCTGAGGACGGCGGTGAACATCCGCCGGTCGGCCGGCTCGCGGGAGACCACCGTCCCGCCCGCCGCCAGGGTCGGCAGGATCTCCTGGAAGGAGACGTCGAAGCCGAGCGGGGCGTACTGGAGGAAGCGGGTCTCGGCGTCCATGCCGAGGGCCGCGATCTGCCAGCTCGTGAGGTTGGCCAGGGGGCCGTGACCCATCTGGACGCCCTTGGGCTGCCCGGTGGAGCCCGACGTGTACATCACGTAGATCGGGGCGTGGGGGTCGGCCAGCGAATCGGGTACCGGCTCCGTCGTCGCGGCCAGGTCCGCCACCGCGACCGTGGGCACGTCGGGCACCAGGGCCTCGCCGACGACGAACTCGCAGCCGGCCCGCCGGACCATGTACTCCAGCCGCTCGGCGGGCAGGCCCGGATCCAGGGGGAGGTACGCCGCGCCCCGGCGCAGGATGGCCAGGATGGCGGTCACCGTGTCGCAGAGGGTCGTCGCGGCGAGGCCCACCACGGCCCGGGGGCCGACGCCGTGCGCGGCGAGCCCGGCGCTGATCCGCTCGGCCTCGGTCAGCAACTGGCGGTAGTCGAGCTGGCGGGTCGGGTCCTCGATCGCGGGGGCGTCGGGCCGCTGCCGGGCCGCCGCCGTCACCCAGTCCCACGGCGTGTCGCCGGTCAGCGGGCTGGTCCAGCCGTCGGAGCGGGCGCTGGCCGCGGCGGAGGCGTCGGCGAAGAGGTCACCGAGCCGTTGCGAGCCGTCCCGGACCGCCCCGCGTACGGCGTCGCGCAGCGACGTGAGCAGCCCGTCGGCGACGACAGGTGCGATGAGCTGCCGGTCGTACTCGAGTTCGAGCAGCCAGCGGCCGTCGACGGGGGTGGCGCCCAGCCAGAGGTCGAACTTGGCGGTGCCGTTGCCGGGCTCCAGGACCCGCAGCACGGCCCCGCCCGGTTCGGGCGTGAAGGTGTCCTGCATGGCGAGCATCGCCGAGAACAGCGGGTTGCGGTTGCTGGACCGGTCGGGCCGTACGTCGGCGACGAGCCGGTTGAAGGTGACGTCGACGTTGGCGCGGCAGAAGTCGATGGACTCCCGGACCACCTTGCCGAGATGCTCGTCGACGGTGCGGCTCCACTCCACGTCGACGGTGACCGGCAGCGTGTTGACGAAGAAGCCGCCGAGGTCGAAGGCGCCGATCGTGCGGCGGGCCATGAACGGGCTGCCGACCAGGACGCTGGACACGTTGCCGTGCCGGGCCAGCACGGTCCCGTAGATGCCGGAGAAGAAGACGAAGGGGGAGATCTCCAGCCGCCGGCAGGTCTCCGACAGCGCGGCCGTCTCGGCCGCGCTCAGGTACCAACTGACCCGGTCGCCGGTGAACTCCGTCTGCGCGGCGCGGCCGGGCAGGGGGGCCAGCACCAGGGGCGGGACCTCCCGCAGCCGGGCCGCCCACTCCCGGGACCGGTCGACGACGCGGTCGGAGGTGGCGGTGCGGTTCTGCGCCGCCAGCTCCTTGACGAAGGCCTTCTCGCGGGCGGCGCGCCGCTGCTCGACCTCCGCCCCGGCGAGGCGGCCGGCCAGTGCCTCCTGGAGGTCCCGCACCAGGGGCCCCATCGACACGCCGTCGAGGATGATGTGGTGGTCGCAGAGGAGGACGGCCACCCGGGGCTCGTCGACGCAGCGGACGACGGCGAAGCGGTACGCGGGGCCGTTGGCCAGGTCGAACTCGGGTCGGCCGATCCGCCGCTGCGCCGCTGCGACGGCCTCCTCGAAGTCGCGCAGCCGGGCCGTGACCCGGTCGAGCGGGAAGTCCTCCGGACCCGGCGGCGGGGTGAGCCGCGCGTGCATCTCCGGGAGCAGCCCGAAGACCTGGCGCATCGCCGGCTGGACGGCGACCACCGTGGCCAGCGCGCGCTCGATCGTCTCGTCGGGGATCGACGGGTCGATGTCGAAGCGGACGAGCTGGTTGTAGACGGCGCGGCCGGGCGAGCGTTCGTTGACGACCAGCAGCCCCTTCTGCGACTCGGTGATCGGCAGTCGCACCGGGCCGGTGTCCGTCGCGGGTTGCGTCCCGGCCGTCGTGGTCACCGTGCGCCCCCGGTCTCGGCGCCCACGGCGCTCAGCTCGCGTAGCCACTGCTTGAGGTCGCCGACGGTGCGGAGGTCCACCAGGCGGGTGGCGTCGATCTCCGCGTCGTCGTCGTCGGCCAGCTCGACGGCGAGCCGAAGCAGGGACAGCGATTCGAGGCCGGCCTCCAGCAGGGGGGTCGAGTCGTCGAAGGCCACCGACGCGTACTTCGCGATCGTCGTGTCGAGGTCAGCTGGAGTCGTCATCCCTGCTTCCCGTTCACCTGAGGTCGGCCGCGCCGCAATGATCGGAAACCGGGCGGGGAGCCGGGCGCCGATCGAGGTGGGGGTCGACTGAATTTGCGCTTGGAAGTTCTACGGGTCCGAGCATCCCGGCGCCGATGTTCTCTCGATGTTCCCGGGATGGAATGTCGTTGGTCGCTGATTCGGGCGGCACCCCGGAGCCCGTCCGGCTCCAGGCGGGTACGGCGTAAAAGGGGCGCTGGCCAGTGACGGAGGCGGGGCGGCGGTGCCCGGCGGGGCGGCAATGCCGCCGTAATCGCCTCAGATGCGGCACCGGGCGACAGAAACCCCCGTACGTATTATTCGGGTCCCGGTGGGCTGTCGTGGTCGCCGCCGGAGAGGCCGGCCGACCCGCTGACGTGAGGATGGACACGTTCCCCCGGATGACCTATGGTGCAACCAGCGCAACGCAGAGTATTCCCATAAGGTGCGAAAGGGACTTTCCGCGATTGTTGGAGCCGCCTGTCGATACCCGTACGACCACCCTGTCAACGCGCGGACCCCGATGACCTGCGACTCCGTTCAGCCCCGGCGACCGGTTCGATCGGAATTGCCGGCGATGGCCGGGGCGGAAGTGCGGGATCGGTCCCCGACCCGCTCGGCATTGCGTGTCAGCTAATTGACAAGCGCGGCCGGGTAAAGGGTCCCTTATCGTTTGTCCGGGTGCTGTGCGAACTTCGCGGCGGAGTTCCGATTCACTTCTCCCAATTCAAGACCGTGCGAGGGATTGTCGTGGCCACAGCTCAAACCACAGCGCAGGCGGATCCGCCCGGAGCCAGGCGAAACGAATGGATTCTGGTCATCTTCACGGGCACCACGAACATCGCCGACGCGGTGGCCCGGATCGCCCTCCCGCTGCTCGCCGCCCAGATCAGTCGATCACCCGTCGTGGTCACCGCCGTCGCGGCCATCATGAGCCTGCCGTGGCTGGTGGCCGCGCTGCACGTCGGGGTCTTCGTCGACCGGATGGACCGGCGGGCCCTGCTGATGGGCGCCGAGATCGCCCGGATGGTCTCCGTCGGCGCGCTCCTCGTCGCCGTGCTCGCCGCGAGCCCGACCCTGGCGCTGGTCTACGCCGCCGCCCTGGTCATCGGCCTGGCCGACGTGGTGGCCGGGATCGCCGGAGTCTCCATCGTCCCGTCGGCCGTGCCGAAGCACCGCTGGGAGACCGCCAACGCGCGGATCACGGCCCTGGAATACCTGTTCAACGGCTTCGCCGGGCAGCCGATCGGCGGCTTCCTGGTGGCGGTCGGGTTCGGGCTCGCGCTCAGCGTCACCGGGTTCGCCTACGTGGCCGGCGCGGTCCTGCTGCTCCTGCTGGTCGGCAACTTCAAGGTCGCGGCCCCCGAGCGCAAGCGCTCGGTCAACGAGGACATCCGCGAGGGCCTCCGGTTCCTCTGGCAGCACCGGCTGCTCCGGACGATGGCGCTGCTCATCGCGATCATGGCCGGCTGCTGGGCGGCGTGGCTCGCCCTCATCCCGGTCTACGCCGTCGGCGGCCCGCTCGGCCTCGACGAGCGGCAGTACGGCTTCCTGCTCACCGGCCTCGGCGCGGGCGGGGTGATCGGCACCGTCATCGTCGGGCCGGTCAACCGGTGGATCGGCCGCCGCTGGTCCATGTTCACCGACATCGTCGGCGCCTTCGCCCTCGTCGCGGCCCCGGCGCTGCTGCCCGCCGCGCCGTCCAGCGCCTGGGCCATCGGCGCGGCGGCGTTCCTCGCCGGCGCCGGCGGCACGATGTGGACGGTCAACTCCCGGTTCATCACGCAGTCGCTGGTGCCGGCCGACATGCTCGGCCGGTTCAGCGCCGCGAGCCGCCTCGTGGCCTGGGGCATGACCCCGGTCGCCGCGATCCTCGCCGGCATCCTCGCCGAGTTCTTCTCCTACCAGGTGGCGTTCGGCTTCTTCGCGGTGCTCTGCGTACTGCTGATCTACCCGTTCTTCAAGGTGGTCACCCGGGAGCGCATGGCTGAGGTCGACGGCCCGGCCGCCGCGCCGGCGGCCGGCGACGCGGACGACAGCGGGGGCGCCGGCACCGCCGACGACGGCGGGGACCTGCCGGAGGCGGCGACCACCGGCGGCTCCCGGTGAGCGCGGACGGCCCGACGCTCCTCCAGGGGTTCACCGACGCGGTCCGCCGGCATCCCGACGCACCGGCGCTGCGCGTCGCCGGGCACGAGCTGACGTACGCCGAACTCCTGGACCGGGTCGAGCGGCTGGCCACCCGGCTGGCCGACCTGCACGGCCGCCCGCCCCGGGTCGTCGGGCTCTGCGCGTCGCGCAGCCTCGCCGCGTACGTCGGCTATCTCGCCGCGCTGCGGCTGGCCGCGACAGTCGTGCCGCTCGGCCCCGACGCACCGGCGGAACGGATCCGGCGGACCTGCGCCCACGCCGGGGTGGACGCGCTGCTCGCCGACGACGCGGGCGGCCGGGTGGCCGACGAGGCGGCCGGGCCGGTCGGCGTCCTGCACCTGCCCGACACCCCGGAGCAGCGCTGGTACGACGTGCCGGCCGAGCGGTGGACCGACGCGTACGCCGGCGGCCCCGACGACGTCGCGTACACCCTGTTCACCTCCGGATCCACCGGCACGCCCAAGGGGGTGCCGATCCGGCACCGCAACCTCGCCCCCTACCTCGCGCACTGCGTGCAGGCCTACCAGGTGGGGCCGGGGTCGCGGCTGTCGCAGACCTTCGAGCTGACCTTCGACCCGTCGGTGTTCGACATGTTCGTCGCCTGGTCGTCCGGCGCGCTGCTGGTGGTCGCCGCGCCCGGCGACACCCTGGCCCCCGTCCGCTACGTGAACGACAACGGGATCACCCACTGGTTCTCCGTACCGTCGGTGATCTCCCTGGCCCGCCGCCTGCGCACCCTGCGTCCCGGCAGCATGCCGGGCCTGCGGTGGAGCCTCTTCGCCGGTGAGCAGCTCACCCTGGCCCAGGCGCGGGCGTGGGCGGACGCCGCGCCGGGCAGCACCCTGGAGAACCTGTACGGGCCCACCGAACTCACCGTCACCTGCACCCGCTACCAGCTTCCCGCCGATCCGGCGCGGTGGCCCCGCACCAGCAACGACACCGTGCCGATCGGGCGCATCCACCCGCACCTGGAGGGGGTCCTGCTCGCGGCCGACGGGGCCGCCGGGGACGACGGCGAGCTCTGCGTGCGGGGCGGCCAGCGGTTCGACGGCTACCTCGACCCCACGCAGAACCCCGGCCGGTTCGTCGACCACGACGGCCGCCGGTCGACGCCGGTCGACGGCCCGCCCGGCCCGGCAAGCTGGTACCGGACCGGGGACCGGGTCCGCCGCGAGGACGGCGAGCTGGTCCACCTGGGCCGGCTCGACGACCAGGTCAAGATCCACGGCTACCGGATCGAGCTGGGCGAGATCGAGTCCGTCCTGCGCCGGCACCCGGCAGTGCACGACGTCGTCGTCCTGGCGCTGCCCGGTGCCGGAGGCGTCGAGCTGCACGCGCTCTACACCTGCGACACCGTGGCGGAGGCGGCCCTGGCGGCGCTGGTGGCCGACCACCTGCCGCCCTACATGGCACCGGCGCGGTACCACCGGGTCGAGTTCTTTCCGGTCAACGCCAACGGCAAGGTCGACCGACGGCGGCTGGCAGCGGACGTCGGACTGGTCTGAGCGGCACCGACTCCCACCACGCTCACGAATCGAGAGCAGAGATGCCCATCCCGCGGCAAGCACCACCCGCCCGCCTGCGTTTCCGGTTGATGGGGCCGGTGGAGTTCCACGACGGCGTCCAGTGGCGGGGGATCGGGTCGGCGAAACAGCGCGCGTTGCTGGCGATGCTGCTGCTCAAGGCCGACCAGGTGGTGTCGCTCGAACAACTGGTGGCCGAACTCTGGGACGACAACCCGCCGGCCTCGGCCAGCGGTCTCGTCGCCGGGTACGCGTGGCGGCTGCGCCGCGCCCTGAACGACCGCGACGGCCGCGTCCTGACCACCCGCAGTCCCGGCTACCGCCTGGTGGTCGCCGCGGAGACGATCGACATCGGCGAGTGTGAGCGGCTGATCAGGCAGGCCCACGCCGATCTCGCGGCCGGCCTGCCGGACGCCGCCGTCGAGGGGTTCGACGCGGCGCTGGCGCTGTGGCGCGGCGCCCCGCTGGCCGACGTCCGGCCGACCCCGCTGGTGATGGCCGAGGTGGCCCGCCTGGAGGAGACCCGGATCGCCACGGTCGAGGCCCGCATCGGCGCCGAGCTGGAGCTGGGCCGGCACGGCATGCTGCTGCCGGAACTCAAGGTGCTCGTCAGCCAGCATCCCCTGCGGGAGCGCCTGCACGCCCACCTGATGACCGCCCTGTACCGCGACGGCCAGCAGGCGGTCGCCCTGGGGGCGTACCGCGACCTGCGGCGGTTGCTGGTCGACGAGCTGGGCATCGAGCCCAGCGAGTCCCTGCGCGACCTGGAACAGCGGATCCTGCGCAACGATCCGGCGCTGCGGCTGCACCACCCCGGGGCCCGCCCACCCGTGCGGGTGGTCACGTCGAGCCCGCCGGCCTCCCGGTTCCCCGCCGACCCGGTGGCCCTGCACGGGCGGGCGGCCGAGCTGGGCCGGCTCGTCAAGGGCGTGCGGTCCGGGCGACCGGGCGTGGTCCAGGGGCTGGCCGGCGCCGGCAAGACCGCCCTGGCGGTGCGCGCCGCGCACGAGCTGGCCGCGGAGCACCCGGGCGGGTCGGTGTTCGTACCCATGGGCGGGGGCACACCCGACGGGCCGGCGGAGGCCGCCCGGGCGGTGCGGGTCCTGGCCGAGGCGCTCGGGTTGTCGTCGCCGACGGGCGACCACCCCGCGTCGGGCTGGTCGGCCCTGTTGACCGGCCGTCGCGTCGTGGTCGTCCTCGACGACGTGGCCACCGCCGCCCAGGTACGCGTCCTCGGGCCGATGCCCGTCGGCTGCGCCCTGATCGTCACCTCACGCTCCGGGATGACCACCCTCGACGGGGCCACCCGGGTCTCCGTCGGCTCCCTGGACGCGGACGACGCGCTCGACATGCTCCGGTACCACCTCGGCGCCGAGCGGGTGGACGCCGAGCCCGAGGCGGCGCGCACGCTCGTGGGGCGCTGCGACGCGCTGCCCCTGGCCCTGCGGATCGCGGCCGCCCGGCTGGCGACACGGCAGAACTGGTCGCTCGACGCCTTCGCCGCCCGGCTGGCCGATCCCGCCGCCCGGCTCGACGCCCTGGTCTGCGAGTCGATGTCGATCCGGGACTGCCTCGCCGGCGCGGTGCGGGTGCTGACCCGGTACGGCGACGGCGACGGCGTGGCGCTGCGGGCCCTGCGGCTGCTGAGCCGGCTGGACCGTGGCCTGGTCAGCGTGTCGAACCTCGCCGCGCTGTCGGGCCAGCCGATGGCCGCCGCCGAGGTCGCCGCCGAACGCCTGGTCGACGCGGGGCTCGCCGAGGCGCTGCCCGACGGCCGCTACCGGATCCCCGAGCTCGTCCGCGCCCACGTGCGCGAACTGGGCCGCAGCCCGGAGTGCGACCAGGTCGTGGCCCTGCGCGGTCAGCATTCCCCCACGACTGCCCGGCCGCGCCGGTGAGCCGGCCCGAACGGGCACGCGCGGCGGCCCGGCTACCGGCGGCTGGTCGTCGCCGGGCGGGCCGTCGGACGGGCCGGTCAGGCGACGGCGATAGCCTCGATCTCGATGATCCACTCCGGGTCGAAGATCCCGGTGACGATCACCGTCAGGGCGGGGCGGTGCGCGCCGAGCACCTCGTTGCGGACCTTGGTGTTGACGTCGGCGTGCCGGCGGTCGGCCAGGAACGTGGTGACCTTGACCAGATTGTCGACGTCCATGCCGGCGTCGGCGAGGACGGCCCGGATGTTGTCCCAGACCAGCCGGCACTGCGCCTCGGGGGTGGCCGGGACGTGCCCGTCCCGGGTCTGGGGGATCTGCCCGCTGATGAACAGCATCCGCCCGGCGGTCTGGACCTCCAGCGCGTTGTGGTAACCGCCCGTGGCCTCCGGCACCGACTCGGGGTTGATCGGCCTCATCTGCATGGTCTCGATCACGTCTAGTCCTTCCGATTGTCCGGGGGAATCCGGATTACGGACTGTGACCTTAGTCTAAAGGTCGTCCCGGGGGACCCGATCCCGGACGGACCGGAAACGCGTCTCGTCCGGTGCCTTCTGGTACCCGGATCAGGGCCCGACCCAACCTTCCCGAGGTGTCTTCGGCGCGGGGCCGGGAGGGCTACGGGCGGGAGACCCCTCGGGGCTCGTCGGCGGTGTGCCTCATCGCGGCGGCGCGACCCGGGGTGTAGCCGTACTCGCGGGCGAAGGCGGCGATGAAGGCGGACGGGCTGGCGTAGCCGATGCGGTGGGCGACCTCCCCGACGGGCCGGGTCTCCAGCAGCGCCAGCGAGGCACGCAGGCGCAGCTTCGTCCGCCACTGCGAGTACGACATGCCGAACTCACGGGTGAAGTCGCGTTGCAGGGTCTTGACGCTGACGTGCAGGCGCTCGGCCCACTCGGCGAGGCCGGTGGGGTCACCGGGGTCGTGTGCCAGCGCCATGGCGACCGTCACCGCGACGCCGGGCCGGCCGGCCTGCCGGTCGTCGGCGGGATGGGACGGGCCGCCGATCCCGGCCATGATGCGGCTGCGGGCGTCGAGTGCGTCCCGCTCGTCGTACCCGGGGCCGGTGAGCGCGAGGACGAGCCGTGCCGCCTCGGCGTCGATGGCGGCGGCGCCGGCCCGCAGCCCGTCGAGGGCGGCGGGCACCTCGCGCAGGCAGATCCGGTAGACGGTCTGCCGGTCCGCCGCCTGCACCTCGTGGGTCACCGCCCGGTGGGCCCAGAACACCTCGTCGGGGCCGATGAAGCTGGTGCGCCGCCCGTGCCGGGCGGAGAGCAGGCCGTCGGGCGACCAGTAGAGCTGGTGCAGGAAGTCCTGCCGGTTCTCGCCGAACGCCAGGCGGGTCACCGAGCGGTACCTCAGGACGAGGATCCCGTCGGGCCGGCCGAGGCCGTAGCCGAACTCCTCGCAGCTGACGGGATCCGCCGCGAGGGACTCCGTGACGGTGACGCTCTGACCTCTCCCCGACATGGGTTGACCTCTCGTCGACATCCCGGAACGTTTGGTAAGGCTAGCCTAAGCTTTGCAGCCCAGCGGGGCTGCCACCCCCTTGCCGCCCCTCGAAGGAACAGTAGATGTCCGTACGACAGCACTGGCGTCTGGCCGCCGCCGCCCTGGCGCTCGCCGTGGTCACCGGTTGCGGCTCCGACGGCGCCGAATCCGCCGCGACGTCCGAGGGCTCCGCCGGGACCCGCGTCTTCTCCGCCGACAACGGCGAGATCACCATCCCGGTCGACCCCGAGCGCGTCGTCGCCACCGGATACGCGGTGCCGGTCCTCATCGAGGCGGACGCGGCCCTGGTGGGGATCTCCACCTGGAAGCGCGGCCTGGCGATGATGACCGAGCAGGACCGGGCCACCTACGACCGGCTGCCCAAGGTGGCCGGCGAGGCGGCCGCCGAGACCAACTACGAGGCCATCGCCGCCGCCAAGCCGGACCTCATCGTGATCGGCGTGCCGAAGCCGGTCCTCGGCGACATCGACATGAAGCGGCTCGAGAGCATCGCGCCCGTCGTGGCGATCGGCCCGACGGTCCCCGACGCCTGGCGCGAGCTGTCCCGCCGCCAGTCCGACGCCGCCGGGCGCACCGCGCACTTCCAGGCGGCCAAGGACGCGTACGAGAAGAAGGCGGGGGAGCTGAAGGCCAAGTACGGCGACGCCCTCGCCACCCTCAAGTTCGGGCACGTGGGCGCGTACGGCGACATCTCCAAGGGCACGTTCCACCGCGAGTTCGCCAAGTCGTGGGGCACCAACATCGCCCAGGACGTGGGCGTGACCTACTACGGCGAGGTCAAGGAGAAGGGCGGGGGCGGGCTCGACGTCACCGAGTACCCGGCCATCGAGGAACTGCCGGAGAGCCTCGGCGGGGCCGACGCCGTCACGTACACGCTCCAGCCCGACGGCACCCCCGCCGAGGCGGTGAAGCAGGTGCTCGACTCCGCGCTGTGGAAGAACCTGCCCGCGGTCAAGGCCGGCCGGGTGTTCGGGTTGCAGTACACGGAGGCGGCGACGTACGAGTCGGCCCTCAGGACCCTCGACTCCGTCGACAAGGCGTTCGCGCCGCTGCTCGCGCCATGACCGTAGACCGCCACGATCCGGCAGGCCGGGTCGCCGCCCACCACCGCTCCGGCAGCGGTACGGCCCGGATCGCCTACCCGATCGGCGTACGCGGCGTGCGGGTCGTCGCCCGGCGGCAGCTGACTCCCCGCATGCTGCGGCTGACCCTCGGCGGCCCGGCCCTCGCCGACTTCCACACCTACCAGGCGGACGACCACGTCAAGATCGTCTTCCCCGACCCGGACGGCACCCGCCGCGACCCCGTCCCGGACGGCCGGGGGATGCTCGACTGGCCACGCCCGCTGCCCACCACCCGCAAGTACACGGTGCGCCGGTACGACCCCGCCACCAACGAGCTCGACCTGGACTTCGTGCTGCACGACGGCGGCGTCGCCTCGACGTGGGCGGCCACGGCGGCCGTGGGCGACGAGGTGACGATCGCCGGCCCGCCCGGAGCGAAGGCGTTCCCGCACACCTACGACCACTACGTCCTCGCCGTCGACGCCACCGCCCTGCCGGCCGTCGCGCGGTGGCTGGAGGAATCGCCGGCCGACGTGTCGGCGCACCTGGTGGCCGAGGTCGACGACGCCGCCGAACGGGACTACCCGCTGCCGCCGCGCGACCAGGTGGCCGTGACGTGGCTGGTGCGCGAGGGCACCGGGTCGACGCTGGCGCAGGAGGTACGGTCGCTGCGCCTGCCGGCCGGGCGGACCTTCCTCTTCGCGGCCGGCGAGGCGACCGACATCAGACCCCTGCGTGACTGGAGCCGGGACCGCCTGGACTCGCTGATCACCGGGTACTGGAAACGCGGGACCGCCGGGCTTGAAGACTGACCTGCCCCGACGGGCGACGCTCCTGCTCGTGTCCGCCGCGCTGCTCGTCGTCGCGGCGGGCACGAGCATGGCCGTGGGGGCGCGCCCCGTCGCGCTGGCCGAGGTGTGGCGGGCGCTCACCGACTTCGCGGGCACCACCGACCACCTCGTCGTACGCGACATCCGGCTGCCCCGCACGATCCTCGGCGTCTGCGTCGGCGCCGCCCTCGGCGCGGCCGGCGTGCTGATCCAGACGCTGACCCGCAACCCGCTGGCCGAGCCCGGGATCCTCGGCGTGACCGCCGGGGCCGGTTTCGCGATCAACCTGGGTGTCCTGGCGGGCGTCGCCGGGTCGCAGGCCGGTCAGCTCGGCCTCGCGGTGGTCGGTGCCGCCCTCGCGGCGGTCGCGGTCTACGCCGTCGGGCGGACCTCGCCGCTGCGGCTGGTCCTCGCCGGCGTCGCGCTGAGCTGGGTCCTGATGGGCGTCTCGCTCGGCCTGCGGCTGACCTTCCCCGACGTCTTCGACCGGTACCGGTTCTGGTCGGTGGGGGCGATGGCCGGCACCGAGCAGACCCCGTTGGCGCTGCCGGTGCTGGTGACCGTGGCCGGCCTGGTCGCCGCGATGGTCGCGGCCCGGCCGTTGAACGCGCTGGCGCTCGGCGAGAGCGTCGCCCACGCGCTCGGCGCCCACGTGACGCGGATCCGGGTCACCGTCCTGGTGCTCGTCACGCTGCTCACCGGAGTCGCCACGGCCGTCGCCGGGCCGATCGCGTTCGTCGGCCTCATGGTGCCGCACCTCGCGCGGCGGCTCGCCGTCGACTCGATTCCCTGGATCATGGCGTACTCGATGCTGCTCGGCCCGTTCCTGCTGCTCGCCGCCGACGTGGGGTCGCGGATCCTGCTGCCCACGGGCGAGGTGCCGGTGTCGATCGTCACGGCGTTCCTGGGCGGTCCGGTGCTGATCTGGGCCGTCCGTCGCTACGGGGCGGCGGCACTGTGAGCACGCTGACGCTGCGGGCGGGGCCGGTCGTGGTCGAGGTCGAACGACGTACGGCCGCCGTGACGTCGGCGCTCGTCGTGGTCGCCGCGGCCCTCGCCCTGCTGGGCCTCTGCCAGGGGCAGGACTGGGCCACCCCGGCGGAGGTGCTCACCGCGCTGACCCGGGGCGGCGAGTCCGCCTTCGTGATCCGGGAGTGGCGGCTGCCCCGGGTGGCCGCGGCGCTGGTCTTCGGCGCCTCCCTCGGGCTCGCCGGGGCGGTCTTCCAGAACCTGACCCGCAACGCGCTGGGCAGCCCGGACGTCATCGGCCTCGACGCGGGCGCGTACACCGGGGCGCTGGTGGCGATCACGGTGCTGAACGGCACCGCCGGGCAACTCGCGGCGGGCTCGGTGGCCGGCGGACTGCTGGCCGCCGCGGTCATCTACGTGCTGTCGCTGGACTCCGGGCTCAGCGGCCTCCGGCTGATCGTCGTCGGGATCGCCGTCAACGCGATGCTGACGGCGCTCAACTCCTGGATCGTCCTGCGGGCCGAGATCGACGTGGCGCTCGCCGCGACCGGGTGGAGCGCCGGCTCGCTCAACGGTGTCGACTGGGCCGAGGTCCGCCTCCCGTTCGCCGTCATCGGCCTGTTCGTGCTGCTGCTCGTCGCGATCTCGCACGCCATGCACCAGGCGGCGCTGGGCGACCAGGTCGCCCGCACCACCGGCGTACGCCTGGGGCGGCTCCGGCTGCTGATGGTCCTGGCCGGCGTCGGCTGCACCGCGACCGTGACCGCGATCGCCGGGCCGGTGGTGTTCATCGCCCTCGCCGCGCCCCAGATCGGCCGGCGGCTCGCGCGGGCCGCCGGTGTGCCCCTGGTGCCGGCGGCGCTGACCGGCGGGGTGCTGCTGCTGGCCGCCGACCTCGTCGCGCAGGTGCTGCTGGCGCCGGTCGCGCTGCCGGTCGGCGTGGTCACCACGGCCATCGGCGGCTGCTATCTCATCTGGCTGCTCGGTATGGAGGTGAAACGACGGTGAAGAGCCGCCTGACCGCGGAGGACGTCACGCTCGGCTACGGCGAGCGGGTGGTGTCGTCGCGGGTGAGCCTGGCCGTGCCGGACGGTGCGTTCACGGCGATCGTCGGGCCCAACGCGTGCGGGAAGTCGACGTTGCTGAAGGCGTTCGTCCGGCTGCTCACGCCCTCGTCTGGCACGATCCGCCTCGACGGCCGGGACGTCGCCGAGCACCGGCCGAAGCGGTTCGCGCGTCAGGTCGGCTTCCTGCCCCAGGGCCTCGTCGCTCCGGAGAACATCGTCGTCCGGCGGCTCGTCGCCCGGGGCCGGTACCCGCACCAGTCCCTGCTCGCCACCGGGTCGGCCGCCGACGAGGAAGCCGTCCGGTCGGCCATGGCGGTGGCCGGCGTCACGGACCTCGCCGAGCGGCCCGTCGAGGAGCTCTCCGGGGGCCAGCGGCAACGGGTCTGGATCGCGATGGTGCTGGCGCAGGAGACGCCGTACCTGCTGCTCGACGAGCCCACCACCTTCCTCGACATCACCCACCAGTACGAGCTGCTGGCGCTCTTCGCGCGGCTGCGCGACGAGGGGCGCACGATCGTCGCCGTCCTGCACGACATCAACCAGGCGTGCCGCTTCGCCGACCACGTCGTGGCGATGAAGGACGGCCGGATCGTCGCGCAGGGGCCGCCGGCCGACGTGGTGGACGCCGCCCTCATGCGCGAGGTGTTCGACCTGCCGAGCCTGGTGATGCCGAACCCGGCGACGGGAACCCCGATGGTGGTGCCGACCGTCTGACTCCGGGGGTTGACCTGAAGCGGGATTGAGGTTGTCGGATGGGGGCATGCGTGCCATTCGGCTTCACGAGTTCGGTCCCCCCGCAAACCTGGTGCTCGACGACCTGCCCGACCTGACACCCGGCCCCGGCCAGGTCCGGATCGCGGTGTCGGCCAGCGGCGTGCACCTGCTCGACACGACCCTGCGCCGGGGCGAGGCCGGCGGCCCGCTCCCGCTGCCCGACCTGCCCACCGTCCCCGGCCGGGAGGTCGCCGGCGTCGTCGACGAGCTGGGCGAGGGCGTGGACGGGGCGTGGCGCGGGCGGCGGGTCGTCGCGCACCTGGGCATGGTGCCGGGCGGGTACGCCGAGCAGGCGGTCACCGACGTCGGCTCGCTGTACGCCGTACCGCCGGGGCTGACGGACGCCGAGGCCGTGGCAGCGGTCGGCACGGGCCGTACCGCCCTCGGGGTCTTCGATCTGGAGCCGCCGACGGCGGGCGACGTCGTCTTCGTGCCGTCGGCGGCCGGCGGGGTCGGCTGGCTGCTGGCGCAGGCCGCGCGGACGACCGGCGCCACCGTGGTGGCGGCGGCGCGCGGGGCCGACCGGACGGCGAAGCTGCGCGAGCTGGGCGCGGACCTCGTGGTGGACTACGGCCGCCCGGAGTGGGTCGGGACGGTGCGGGACCGGGTCGGCGGCCTGAGCCTGGTGTACGACGGGGTGGGCGGCGCGGTGGGCCGGGCCGCCCTGGAGCTGACGCGGCCGGGCGGGCGGTTCATGATGTTCGGCTGGTCGGCGGGCGAGGCGACCCGGATCGACACCGGCGACATCATCGGCCGGGGCCTGACCGTGGGCTGGCTGGGTCAGCGGCTCCGCGCCCTGCCCGGCGGCATCCCGGCGCTGGCCGCCCGGTCGCTGGAGCTGGCCGGGCAGGGCTGGTGGCGACCGCTGGTCTCGACCTACCCGCTGGCCGACGCCGCCACCGCGCACGCCGACCTGGAGGGACGCCGGGCGCTCGGCAAGGTGGTGCTGACCGTCGCACGCTGACCCGGCGCCTCAGCCGGCCGGCCGGCGGGCCACCAGGTACGCCTGCGGCGTGCGCTCCGGCTGGCTCCCGAAGGCCTCGGGCTCGCGCACCAGCCGGACGCGGACGTCCAGCCCCGCGTCGGTCAGCAGCTCGGCGACCCGGTCGGGTCGGCGGCGCCGGAATTCCAGCGAGACCGGGTGGCCGAGCGCCTCGGTCAGGTGCAGCGGCTCGTCGCCGACCTGGAACGCCAGCACCAGGTGACCGCCGGGCGTCAACGTCCGGTGGAAGTCCGCGAAGGTGGCCGGGAGCAGGTCGTCCGGGACGTGGATGGTCGAGTACCAGGCCACGACGCCGCCGAGGGAGGCGTCGGGCAGCCCCAGATCGGGCATCGCGCCCACGTCGAAGCGCAGGTCGGGGTGGGCCCGGCGGGCGACCTCGACCATCCGCGGGGAGAGGTCGATGCCGAACGCGTCGAGCCCGAGCTTGTGCAGGTACCCGGTGAGCCGGCCGGGGCCGCAGCCGACGTCGGCGACGGGCCCGTTTCCGGCGGCGCGCACGAGGTCGGCGAAGGCGGTGAGGACCGCCCGCTCCCATGGGTTGGCGACCAGCTCGTCCTGGAACCGCTCGGCATAGTCGACGGCCAGGGCGTCGTAGGACGATCGGGTGTCATGCGGGTGCTCGGATTCGATCACGCCCAGGCACGCTACCGGTCCTGCGCGCCGGACGGCGAACACCTGCGCTACGCGGCGTAGGCGGACGTAACGGGATTCGTGCACAAGACGCTGCGCCGGCAGTCCGCGCGGATTCCCACTGGCGGGAATAGGCTCCGTCTATCGGCGGCCAGCACGGCGATGGCCATCGCGTACCGGAGGTCGGACGCGGAGCGAGGGGGCGCGTCCGGCGCCGGTGTCGCCGCCTCCCGTCGCGGCCCGGCTCCGTCAGCTCCCCGGGAGCTGCTCGGCCCTCGTGACCACCCGGTCGATCAGGCCGTACTCGCGGGCCTGCTCGGCGGTGAACCACCGGTCGCGGTCCCAGTCCCGCTGGATCTCCTCCAGGCTGCGCCCGCTGTGCCGGGCGATCAGCTCCTGCATGGTCCGCTTCACGTGCAGCATGTTCTCCGCCTGGATCGTGATGTCCGCGGCGGTGCCGCCCATCCCGCCGGACGGCTGGTGCATCATGATCCGTGAATGGGGCAGCGCGTAACGCTTGCCGGCCGTGCCCGCGCAGAGCAGGAACTGCCCCATCGAGCCGGCGAAGCCGAGCGCCACCGTCGCCACGTCGTTGCGGACGAACCGCATCGTGTCGTAGACGGCCATGCCCGCGCTGACCGAGCCACCCGGCGAGTTGATGTAGAGCACGATGTCCCGCTCCGGGTCCTCGGCGGCGAGCAGCAGCATCTGGGCGCAGATCTGGTTCGCCGAGGCGTCGGTGACCTCGGTGCCGAGGAAGATGATCCGCTCCTTCAACAGCCGGTCGAACACCTGGTCGCCGAAGGACGGCTGCCCACCGTCCAACATCCGCACGTCGAGACCGATCATCGCGTCCGCCCTTCCGGCACTGCCGGCGGGCGACCGGAGGACGCCCGGGGGACCGGCACGTCCAGCCTGCGCGGAACGGGACGCGCGAGGCCAGCCATTCTGCCGGCGGCAGATCAGCCGACGGCAGAACCGGCCGGCCTAGACGACGGTCAACGTCCGCGCGCCCGCCCGCGTCCGCCCGCAGCCCAGCGCGACGCGGGTACGCGGGCCGGAGCGCCCGCCCACGGCGGAGGTGGACCGCCCGACCCGCAGGGTCGTGCCGCCCGGACGCGGAGCCAGGTGGAGCAGGGGGCCACCGGCCCGGGGAGCGACCCGCCCGGCCGGGGTGACGACGTCGGGCCGGCCGACCTCCGCCCGCTCCAGCCGGGCCAGGCCGGCCCGGGGCGCGGCCGGGATGCGCGGCTCGACCCGACGCAGGTCGTCGCGCGCCTCCTCCAGCAGGTCGGACAGGTGGATGCCGAGCGCCCGGCAGATCGCCGCGAGCACCTCCGAGGAGGCCTCCTTGCGACCGCGTTCGACCTCGGACAGGTAGGGCACCGACACTCCGGCGGCCTCGGCCACCTCGCGCAGCGTGCGGCCCTGCCGGAGCCGGAACCGGCGCAGCACCCCGCCGATCACTCGTCGCAGCAACGACATGCGGGCCTCACTCTCGGGCTCGTCGTCCGGGACACCCCCATCATGCCCCCTGTCGGGCGCGCGGGTCGTCCCGTCGTGCCGCGCGTCGTCGGTGAGCCGGGGCTAGCCGTGGTGCCCCGGGTGCACGACCCCGCCGTGCGAGATCCGCGAAGGCCGCTATGTTGTGGTCGTGCAGGCGACGACAGGGCCGGGAGAGGCCCACACGTGATCCACTTTCCCGCCCAGCGACGGGGCCCCCTGAGCGCGCTGAGTCTCCGGCTGGCCGCCGCCATCGGCCTGGTCTTCGCCACCGTCGCCGTGGTCTACCTCGACCGGGACGGCTACCGCGACGTCAACGAGGACGCGCTGACCCTCCTCGACTGCTTCTACTACACGGTGGTCACCCTCTCGACCACCGGCTACGGGGACATCACCCCGGTCAGCCAGACGGCCCGGCTGATCAACGTCGTCTACATCACGCCGGCCCGGGTGATCTTCCTGATCATCCTGGTCGGCACCACTCTGGAAGTGCTGACCGAGCAGTACCGCACCGGGCGTCGCCTGTCGCGGTGGAGGAGAGCCGTGAAGGACCACGTCATCATCTGCGGCTACGGCACGAAGGGCCGCAGCGCGGTCTCCGCTCTGCTGGAGAACGGGCTCGACAAGTCCCGGATCGTGGTGGTGGAACGCAGCGGCCCGGCGCTGCGGCAGGCCACCTCGGCCGGCCTGGTGGCGATCGAGGGCTCGGCGACCCGCTCGTCGGTGCTCAACGAGGCACACGTACGCAACGCCAAGGCGGTGATCATCGCAACCGACAGCGACGACGCCTCGGTCCTGGTGGCGCTGACCGTACGGCAGCTCACCGCCGGGCAGGTGCGGATCATCGCCGCCGCCCGGGAGGCGGAGAACGCCCCGCTGCTCAAGCAGAGCGGCGCCCACCACGTGATCGTCTCCTCGGCCACCGCCGGCCGGCTGCTGGGCCTGTCCACCTCGGCCCCGCCGCTGATCGACGTGGTGGAGGACCTGCTCACCCCCGGCCAGGGCATGGCGCTGGCGATGCGCTCCGCCGAGCGCTCCGAGGTGGGCCGCTCGCCCCGCGAGCTGGAATCGCTGGTCATCGCCCTGGTCCGGCGGGGCAAGGTGGTCACCCTGGCCGACAAGGCCGGCGCGGTCATCGAGACCGGCGACATGCTGGTGCACGTACGCGACGACCGCCCGCAGGCGACCACCGCCCCCTGATCCCTGGTCGCCCTGCCCCCTGACCTGTGGTCGCCCTGATGTGTGGTCGTCCTGGCTGCGGTCGTCCTGACCTCTGGTCGTCCTGGCCTGCGGTCGTCCTGGCCTGCGGTCCCTTGGCCTGCGGTCGCCCTGATCTGTCGGGCGTTGGCGGCCGGTCGCAGACGTCCGACCCGTGAGGTCCGAGCCGTCACCCGCTTTCGCGTGGGCAACGGCCATCTGCGGTCACGTTCGGTGACAACTCGTCCTCCGGGTGCCACGCCAGTCCGCGCCCTTTGCTCTGCATCCGTATACGCGCCAGCGACCCTGAGTGCCTGGTGCGTATGCGGCTGCAGAGCAAAGGGCCCGCAGGGTCGGGGCGGCTTGTCGGCGCGAGATTCGCTGAAGCCGCTGGTCACGGGCATGTCGGCCTGATTGGCGGCAGTCGGGGTTCGCTTCAGTGCCGACATCGCCGTTACCGAACGTAGCGAATCGCGAGGGAGATGCGTCCTGTCACTCAACGCGACATGACGTGACGGTGCGACCCGGCTCTTGGGTTCCAGCAACCGTAGAAGGGTCCGCCACCGGTCGGTGGCGGACCCTTCTCGCGGTTCTGGCCCCTTGGGCGGCCAGCCTCCCCGGCTCCTCGCTCAGGGACGGCCGGTCGCGCCGGTCAGAGGATCGTCCAGGTGTCCCCGCTGGCGAGGAGACCGGCGAGCTGCTGCTCCGGGGTCTCGGTGACCTTCGCCTTCGCCTCGGCGAGCTGCTCCTGCACCACGCTGTCGTACGACGGCCGGTCCACCGAGCGGAACACGCCGATCGGGGTGTTCCGCAGGTCCAGGCCGGGCAGGCGGGAGAGCGCGAAGGCGTACGCCGGGTCGGTGACCGTCGCGTCGTGCACGACGATCTCACCCGGGCTTACCGTCGCGGTCTCCCGGACCTCCAGGCCGAACCCGCCGGGCGGGTGCACGACGCAGAACTGCCCGTCCTTGCCGAACGTGATCGGCTGCCCGTGCTCCAGCCGGATCAGGAAGTCGTCGCGGGTGGCCGGCTCCTTGAGCTGGTCGAACGCGCCGTCGTTGAAGATGTTGCAGTTCTGGTAGATCTCCACGAACGCCGAGCCCTGGTGCTCCGCCGCCGCCCGCAGCACCGACTGGAGGTGCTTGCGGTCCGAGTCGATGGTGCGGCCCACGAAGGTGGCCTCGGCCCCGAGGGCGAGCGACAGCGGGTTGAACGGCGCGTCGGCCGAGCCCGCCGGGGTCGACTTCGTGACCTTCCCGACCTCGGAGGTCGGCGAGTACTGCCCCTTCGTCAGGCCGTAGATCCGGTTGTTGAACAGCAGGATCTTCAGGTTGACGTTGCGGCGCAGCGCGTGGATCAGGTGGTTGCCGCCGATGGAGAGCGCGTCGCCGTCACCGGTGACCACCCAGACCGACAGGTCGGGCCGGCTGGCCGACAGGCCGGTGGCGATCGCCGGAGCGCGGCCGTGGATCGAGTGCATCCCGTAGGTGTTCATGTAGTACGGGAAGCGCGACGAACAGCCGATGCCCGAGACGAAGACGATCCGCTCGCGCGGGATGTTCAGCTCCGGCATGAACTGCTGGATCGCGGCGAGGATCGCGTAGTCGCCGCAGCCGGGGCACCAGCGCACCTCCTGGTCGGACTTGAAGTCCTTGGCGGTGAGCTTGAGGGCGACGGGCTCAGACATTCTTCAGGACCTCTTCCAGCATCGTCTCCAGCTCGTTGGCCGTGAACGGCAGGCCGCGGACCTGGTTGTAGCCGATCGCGTCGACCAGGTACTTCGCCCGGATCACGTGGGCGAGCTGGCCGAGGTTCATCTCGGGGATGACCACGCGGTCGTAGGAACGCAGCACCGTGCCGAGGTTGGCCGGCATCGGGGCGAGGTGCCGCAGGTGCGCCTGCGCGATGGCGTGGCCGCGCTGGCGCAGGCCCCGGCACGCCGCGCCGATCGGCCCGTACGTGGAGCCCCAGCCGAGCACCAGCACCCGGGCGTCGCCGTCCGGGTCCTCGACCTCGACGTCCGGCACCGGGATCGTCTCGATCCGGGCCGCGCGGGTGCGCACCATGAAGTCGTGGTTCGCCGGGTCGTACGAGATGTCGCCGGTCTTGTCGGCCTTCTCCAGGCCGCCGATGCGGTGCTCCAGGCCGGCGGTGCCCGGGACGGCCCACGGCCGGGCCAGGGTCTCCGGGTCGCGCAGGTAGGGCAGGAACGTGGTGCCGTCGTCGCCGTTGGGCTTCGTCGCGAACTCGACCCGCAGGTCGGGCAGCGACTCCACGTCGGGCAGCAGCCACGGCTCGGAGCCGTTGGCGACGTAGTTGTCGGACAGCAGGATGACCGGCGTGCGGTAGGTCAGCGCGATCCGGGCCGCCTCGATGGCCGCGTGGAAGCAGTCCGACGGCGACTTCGGCGCGATCACCGCGATCGGGGCCTCGCCGTGGCGGCCGTAGAGCGCCATGTTGAGGTCGGCCTGCTCGGTCTTGGTGGGCATGCCCGTGGAGGGACCGGCCCGCTGCACGTCGACGATGACCAGCGGCAGCTCCAGCGCCACCGCGAGGGAGATCGTCTCGCTCTTGAGCGCGACGCCCGGGCCGCTGGTGGTGGTGACGCCGAGCGAGCCGCCGTACGACGCGCCCAACGCCGCGCCGACCGCGGCGATCTCGTCCTCCGCCTGCATGGTGAGCACGCCGAAGCGCTTGTGCTTGCTCAGCTCGTGCAGGATGTCCGAGGCCGGAGTGATCGGGTAGGCGCCCAGGAAGACCGGCAGCCCGGAGCGGACGCCGGCGGCCACCAGGCCGAGCGACAGGGCCGCGTTGCCGGTGATGTTGCGGTAGGTGCCCGGCCGCATCTTCGCCGGCTTGACCTCGTAGCGGACCGCGAAGTCCTCGGTGGTCTCGCCGAAGTTCCAGCCGGCCCGGAACGCCGCGACGTTCGCCGCGACCAGCTCGGGGCGGGCGGCGAACTTGCGCTCCAGGAAGCGCAGCGTCGACTCGTACGGCCGGTTGTACATCCAGGAGAGCAGGCCGAGGGCGAACATGTTCTTGGCCCGCTCGGCGTCCTTCTTGGACACCGCGAGCTCGGCGAGCGCGCCCACCGTCATCGAGGTCAGCGCCACCGGGTGCACCACGTAGCCGGCGAGGGAGTCGTCCTCGAGCGGGTTCGACTGGTAGCCGACCTTGGCCAGGTTGCGCTTGGTGAACTCGTCGGTGTTGACGATGATGTCCGCGCCCCGCGGCAGGTCGGCGAGGTTGGCCTTGAGCGCCGCCGGGTTCATCGCCACCAGCACGTTCGGCGAGTCGCCGGGGGTCAGGATGTCGTAGTCGGCGAAGTGCACCTGGAAGCTCGACACGCCCGGCAGGGTGCCGGCGGGAGCGCGGATCTCCGCCGGGAAGTTCGGCAACGTGGAGATGTCGTTGCCGAGCTGCGCGGTCTCCGAGGTGAACCGGTCGCCGGTGAGCTGCATGCCGTCGCCGGAGTCACCGGCGAACCGGATCACCACCCGGTCCAGTTGACGGATCTGCTTGGTCACGCCTGCACCTCGCTTCGCTGGGCGCGGTCGCGCGGGCGGCTGAACATGATGGTGACCTCGCCTTGCCCGGCCACGTGACCTCCTTGACGCACCGCTGCACCAGACCCGCCGAGGCGGGCCCGGTCCGCTGTAGTTACCTCACCTGAGAGCCTACGTCGAATCGCGGCCCCAACCTTCTCGGAGGCCGCCCTGTGGGATGCGATCCAGCGAGATTCCACCCCGATTTGAGGTGTTTCCGTCCGCCCGCCGTAATCCAGATCACCGGTCACGGAGCGGGCGGGACGCAGACCCGGACGAACCAGGGCCGCCCGGGTCACTCGGTTGGTGCCGTGGACGGTCCACCCGCCGGGGCGGTCATCCGCCGCCGCAGGGAGGTGGTCGCCAGCGTGAGGGCGAACACCACCAGCAGCGTGGAGACCACGATCAGCAGGATCGCGGTCCGCCGTACCGAGCCACCTCCGCCGTCGCCGCCGACGGCGGCGGCGTCGGCGGCGAGCACACCCTGCGACCCGGTCGGCGCGGGCGGCGAGGCCACCGGGGTCGCCAGCGCGGCGGCGGCGGTGATCCGGAAGCTCATCTGCACCTGCCGGGCCCGGCCGCTGCGCGGGTCGAGCTGGCCGAGCACCGCGCCGGCCAGCGGGGCCTGCCGCTGCGCCTCGGGGGTCGCGGAGACCGGCAGCCGCAGCTGTACGGTCCGGCCGGCGGCGAGCGTGCCCAGCTCGCAGCGCGTACGGGCGGGGTCGACCGTGGTGCAGCCGGACGGGGGCGTCGGCACGGTCACCCCGGCCGGCAGGACCACCTCGATCCGGCCCTCGGCGTCCACCTTCCCGGTGTTGCCCAGGCGCACGTCGAGCCCGCTCGACCCGCCACTGATGTCGAAGGAGACCGCGTCGGCGTCCAGCCTGATCCCCGGCACCGGCGGGCCGGGCGGGAAGAGCACGGCGAACCCCTCGTCGTCGCCCACCGGACCGGGCGCGCCGGGGGCGGTCGCGGTGACCCGGACGGAGCCGCTGAGCGGCATCCGCTTCCAGGCGTCGCCGTCGACGCGTACCCGGAGCAGGGTGCTGAACCGGGCGCCGGGCGCGCTGGCCCACTCCCCGCAGCGGTGCTCCCCGCCGCCGACCAGCGCGCAGCCCGCGGTGCCGGCGTCGGAGAGCCCGGCCGGGAGCGTGTAGGACAGCCCGATGCGGGCGGGCGTGGCGCCCGTGTTCGTGATGGTCACCCGGAGCGTGGTCACCGTGCTCGCCGCGTTCCAGTACGCGGCGGTCAGGGTGATGTCGTCGGTCGTGACGCTGACCCCGGCCAGGGGCGCCGGCGGGGTGGCGGCGGGCGCGGAGGGCCGGACCGGCGGCACCGACGGCGCCGGGGGCGGTGCGGCGGTGGTCGGCGCGGCGGTGGTCGGCGCCGGCTGCTCCGGGGCCGTCGTCGTCGGGGCCGGCTCGGTCGTCGGGGCCGGTGGCGTGGTCTCCGGCGGCGGCGCGGTGGTCGAGGGCGCCTCGGTGGGCACCGGCCCCGTGTCCGTCGGATCCGCCGTGGGCGTGTCCCCGCCCGGCTCGCCGGCCGGCTCGGTCGCGGCGGAGGCGGCCCGGGCGGCGGTCGGTGCGGCGGTCGCCCAGCCGGGCACCGCGGCGACGGTCAGTCCGACCGCGAGGCCGATCGCCAACAGGGGCACGACGCGTCGGTCACGCGCCCGCCGGCTAGGCCGTACGTCCACGCGAGCCATCTGTCCTCCGGTGACGATGAGTGAGATCCCAATATTCGACAATTGTTGCCAGAGGGCACTAGTCCCGCCGGGAAACGAATCCGTAACGGGTTCGACCCGAGCCGCGACGAGGAGCGGTAGGCTCAGCGACCGTGACCGGTTACCTGGGCTCGTACGCGACGCTCGGGCTGCTGCTGCTCGCCAGCGTCCTCTTCTTCGTTACGGCGTTCTCGGCCAACCGGGTGTTACGCCCTGCGCGTCCGGCGGATCCCTTCGGCAAGCGCGCCAGCTACGAGTGCGGCCTCGACCCCGTCGGCGCCGACTGGGCGCAGATGCAGATCCGTTACTACGTGTACGCGTACCTCTACGTGTTGTTCGCCGTGGAGTCGGTGTTCCTCTTCCCCTGGGCGGTCGTCTTCGACCGGCCGGGGTTCGGGATGGTCACGGTCGTGGAGATGGCGGTCTTCGTCGCGGTGCTGGCGCTCGGCATCCTCTACGCCTGGCGCAAGAACATCCTGCGCTGGTCCTGACCTCGGCCTCGGTCAGGCGAGGCCGCGCCGGGTCAGCGTCGGCGGACGGTCGCCCCGGATCGAGGCGACCATGTCGAGCACCCGCCGGGTCGGGCGGACCTGGTGCGCGCGGAACACCCGGGCGCCCAGCCAGGCCGAGACCGCCGTGGCCGCGAGCGTTCCCTCCAGCCGTTCGGCCACCGGCAGGTCCAGCGTCTCGCCGATGAAGTCCTTGTTCGACAGGGCCACCAGCAGCGGCCAGCCGGTGCCGGAGAGCTCGCCGAGCCGGCGGGTGATCTCCAGGGAGTGTCGGGTGTTCTTGCCGAAGTCGTGCGCCGGGTCGATCAGGATCCCGTCGGCGCGTACGCCCAGCGCGACCGCGCGGTCGGCGAGCCCGGTCACCGTCGTGAGCACGTCGGCGACCACGTCGGCGAAGGCCGCGCGGTGCGGGCGGGTCCGGGGCGCCAGACCGCCGGCGTGCGAGCAGACCAGGCCGGCGCCCGTCTGCGCCGCCACCTGGGCCAGGGCCGGATCGGCGCCGGACCAGGTGTCGTTGAGCAGGTCGGCGCCCGCCGCCACCGCCTCCACCGCCACCTCGGCCCGCCAGGTGTCGATCGAGATCACCACGTCCGGGAAGGCGGCCCGGACGGCGGCGATGGTCGCCACCGTGCGACGGATCTCCTCGGCCACGTCGACCTCGGTGCCGGGACCGGCCTTGACCCCGCCGATGTCGATGATCTCGGCGCCCTCCTCGACCGCCCGCTCCACGGCGCGCAGCGCGCTGTCCTGCGCGAAGGTCGCGCCCTGGTCGAAGAACGAGTCCGGCGTGCGGTTGACGATCGCCATCACCACCAGCTCGTCCGGGCCGAACGTGCGCCCACCGAGCCGAAGCGCCCCGGCCATGCCGCCTCCTGAAGGTCCGCCGCCGACCCGTCCCCGCCGTCGGCCGATGACGACGCTAGCCGGTCCGCCCCGGTCGGGCCCCGCCGGTCCGCCGTCGCCGCCTCCCGTACGGGTGCGTCGGGCGGGGGTCTTCGGCACGGATCCGGGGCGCGGTGGGTGGCGGGGTCGCTCCCGGCGGTTCGACATGCCACGATCTGTGCATGGGTCAGGTTCTGCTCCTGCTGGTCGTGGCGTTGACCGTCGCGGCGGTCGTGTTCGGGGTGACGGTGCTGGTCTCCGGCCGGGATCCCGGCCTGGTGCCGGCCGAGCCGGACGGACGGTCAGTGCCGCTGCCGGCGTCCCGCCCGCTCGCCGAGTCCGACGTGGGCGAGGTCCGGTTCGACACGGCGCTGCGGGGTTACCGCATGGCCCAGGTCGACCACGCGTTGCGTCGGGCGGCCTACGACATCGGCTACAAGTCCGAGCTGATCGGCGTGCTGGAGGCGGAGGTCGCCGCGCTGCGCGAGGGGCGGACGGCGGATGCCGACGCCCTGCGCCGGGCGCGGGAGCAGGCGGCCGGGGCCGCCGCCGAGTCGTCGCCGGAGGCCCGGGGGACGGTGCCGGTCGGGGCCGACCGCCCGGACGCGCCGGGGGACACCGACGTGGTCGTCGCGCCGATCCCCGCGTTCGCGGGCCCGACCGCCGCGTCGGCGGCGGAGGACGCGACCCCGGCCGGCTCCGCAGCCGCCGGGCACCCCGGCGACGCCGCCTTCGCCCGGCCCGGCACCGACCGCGCCGTGGACCGGACCGGCGACGCCGACACCGCCGTGGACCGGCCCGACGAGGCTGATACCGCTGTGGACCGGCCCGACGCGGGCGACACCGCCGTGGACCGGCCTGAGGCGGGCGACGCGGTCGTGGACCGGTCCGACGCGGGCGACGCGGCCGCTGACCGGCCTGAGGCGGGCGACGCTGCCGCGCATCGGTCCGACGCGGGCGACGGCACGACGCGGCCGGCGGGTGACGCGACCAGCCCCGGCCCGGTGGTCGGGTCGGGGTCGGAGTCGAAGTGACCGGTCCGGAACCCGGGGACGACCTGCGCGACGTGGCGCAGCCCGGCGCGGGCGAGGTCACCGCCACGGTGATCGTCGACGCGCCGGCGGAGCGGGTCTTCGCGGCGCTGACCGCCTGGGAGCGGCAGTCGGACTGGATCCCCTTCACCACCGTCCGGGTGGTCGAGGGCGACGGCGGCGAGGGCAGCCTGGTCGAGGCGGTCACGGCGCTCGGCCCCGCCGTGCTGCGTGACGAGATGCGGGTGGTCCGGGTGGACGCACCCTACGAGGTGGGCGTGGTGCACTGCGGGAAGCTGCTGCGCGGCCCCGGCGTGCTCCGCTGCACGCCGCTGGAGCGGAACCGCACCCAGGTGGTCTGGCACGAGTGGTTCCACCTGCCCGGCGGGCCGGCGGGCCGGGTGGCCTGGCCGGTGCTCTGGCCCGGGTCGAAGTTCAGCCTCAGCCAGGCGCTGAAGAAGTTCGGTCGGCTGGTGGAGCAGGGCCGGCTCCCCTGACCGGGGCGGCCGGGGATCGTGCCCTGCCGGGCGACTTGGCTTGATCGACTCGATGTCGCCGACATCGGGGTGTCGGCGTGACCGGGACGCCCCGATGTCGGCGAACCCGGGCGGACCGGGCCCGGCGGCCGGGGTGCGGCGCGGGGCCGCAGGGCGCGGGCCCGTCGGGGCCGTGCCCTAGCGTGGACGCGTGACTGACCTGGTGATCGGCGCCGACGGGCTGCCGCGATGCGGCTGGGGGCACAGCACCCCCGACTACGCCGCCTACCACGACACCGAGTGGGGCCGGCCCCTGCGCGGCGACGACGCGCTCTACGAGCGGCTCACGCTGGAGGCGTTCCAGTCGGGGCTGTCCTGGCTGACCATCCTCCGCAAACGTCCCGCGTTCCGGCTGGCCTTCGACGAGTTCCGGATCGAGACCGTGGCCGACTACGGCGACGCCGACGTCGCCCGGCTGCTCGCCGACGCCGGCATCGTCCGCAACCGGGCCAAGATCGAGGCGGCGATCGCCAACGCCCGGGCGGCGTTGGCGCTTCCGGAGGGGCTCTCCGCGCTGCTCTGGTCCTTCGCCCCGCCGCCCCGGCCGGCCCGACCCACGTCGTTCGCGGAGGTGCCGGCGCTGACCGCCGAGTCCACCGCGATGGCCAAGGCGCTCAAGAAGCGGGGCTTCCGCTTCGTCGGCCCGACCACGGCCTACGCGCTGATGCAGGCCACCGGGATGGTCGACGACCACCTTGCGGGCTGCCACGTCGTGGCGGCGCGGGCGGCGTGATGGGATGGAGGCCATGACGACCGACACCGCGCACCGGGTGGACGGGGCGCGCCCCGCCGACGGCACGGGCGCCTGGGCGGTGCTGCTGCCCACCGGGCGCTACGAGGCCGAGCGGCTCGTCCACCACGACACGCTCGAGTTGACCGGCCTGGCCGACGTCGCCCGACCCCGCCCCGGCGACCGGGTGGCCGTGCTGGTCGACGCGCCGCCCCGGCTGGTGGCGCTGGGCCGGGTCACCGGAGCCGGCGGCGAGGAGCGGGAGGACCCGGACGACCCGCAGTCCGAGCGGGTCGAGGCGCCGCTGGTGGTGGCGTACACCCGGCGGGCCTTCGACGAGCCGGCGCCGGCCGACGCGCTGACGCTCGACGGGCCGGTGACCGCGCTGGACCCGGCGGCCTTCCGGGCCCTGGCCGACCGGCTCGGCCCGCCGCCGCAGCGGCGCTCCTGGCTGGTCAGCCTGGACCTGCCGATCGAGGCCGCGTCGCCGGCCGAGGCGGTCCGCCTGTTCTGGGCCTACGTGCAGGAGCTGGGCCCCCGCGAGCTGCCGGCCTTCGTCTCGCCCTCCGGCGACGAGCTGGCCATGCAGGCGTTCGTGCTCGGCGCGGAGGCCAACCAGGATCCGGAGGAGGACGACTGACCCGACCGGCCACCTCCCCGCGACGCCCCCAGCCCGCCGCCGATGATCCAAGACCCGCTTCACTCCGCTGGAGGCCGCCCGGCCCACCGCCTGCGGAATGCGGGGCCGGGCTGGCCCGGGGAGGCCTCAGCGGCCCTCGAAGACCGGCTTCTGCTTGTTGACGAAGGCCAGGGTGCCGGCGCGGTGGTCGGCGGTGCCCCCGCAGATCGACTGCGCCTGCGCCTCGGCGGACAGGGCGTCGGCCAGCGTGCCCGCGTCGGCGATGGAGAGCTGCCGCTTGATCGCCCCGTACGCGACGGTCGGGCCGGCGGCCAGCCGGGCGGCCAGCTCCTGCGCGGTCGGCAGCACCTGCTCGTCGTCCTCCACCAGGCGGTTGAGCAGCCCGATCTGGCAGGCGTCCGTCGCGCCCACGGGCTCGGCCAGCATCAGCAGCTCGATGGCCTTGGCGTGCCCGACCAGCCGGGGCAGCGTCCAGGAGGCGCCGGTGTCGGCGGCGAGCCCGACCTTGGCGAACGCCATCAGGAAGCTGGTCGACGGCCCGCCGATGCGGATGTCGGCGAGGAAGGCCAGCGAGGCGCCCGCCCCGGCGGCCATCCCCCGCACGGCGGCGACCACCGGCTTGGGCAGGTTGGCCAGCCGGGCGGCGATCGGGTTGTAGTGCGCGCGGACGGTGTCCAGCGGGTTGCCGTCGGTGGACTCCAGGGTCTGCACGTGCTCACGGAGGTCCTGGCCGGCGCTGAACGACCGACCCGCGCCCGCGAGCACCACCGCGCGGCAGGACCGGTCGGTCTCCAGCTCGGCCAGCGTGTCGCGCAGCGCCTCCTTGAGCGCGACGTCGAGCGCGTTCATCGCCGTGGGGCGGTTCAGCGTCAGGGTGACGACGGCGTCGGTGCGGTCGACGAGCAGCGGCTCGGTCACTTCTAACGACCCTTCTGTCGGGCGATGCGGTTGCCGGAGTCGAGGCACTGCTCGACGTACCGGTCGGCGGCCGGCCGCAGCCGTGCCGCGTGCCGGTCGAAGAAACTGGCCGCGGCGGTGCCGGGCCAACGCTCGGGGAGCAGCGCCGGGGGCAACTGCGGGTCCCGGAACAGGAAGGTACGCCACGCGTGCACGAGCCGGAACCGGGCGGCGTACGCCTCCTCGTCGAGGCTGCGCACGGTGACCCCGGCCAGCAGCGGTCGCTGCTCGGCGACGAACTGCTCGTACGCCTGGCCGATCTCCGTCAGGTCCCAGGCCCGGCGCACCACGCCCATCGCGCCGGGGGTGCCGGCGGTGTGCGCGGCGGTGAACCGCTCGTAGCGCACGCCCGCCTCGTCGAGCAGCACGTCCACGTCCTCGCCGGGCCGGGTCGCCACCCAGGTGCACTCGTCCAGGGCACCGTAGCCGAGGAAGGTCAGGTTGGCGGCGAGCCGCTGCCGGTCCCGCCGGGACAGGGGGGCCTCCAGCACCAGCAGGTCGAACCGCCCGTCCCAGGTGATCCGGCCCGTCCGGTAGATCCGCGCCGCCGCCTCGTCCAGCCGGCGGGCGGCTTTCGCGGTGATCGAATATCCCGGCCCGGAGGTCAGCCGACACGGGTCGAGCCACCCCTGACGGACCATCCGGGAGACCGCCGTACGCACGGCGGGCGGGGCGATCCCGAGCGGCGCCAGCAGCCTGACCAGGGCGGCGACGGGTGCCCGGCCGCCCCTCGCCCGGAGGTGGTCGCCGTACAGGTCGAAGAGTGCCGACCGTGCCTGCATGACCGCACATTGTGACAGGCCTTCTCAGGATAAGCTAGATGCTGTTACATCAATGCTGCTTCGGTTTGGGTCCGGCGGTGTTCATCAGGGAAAATCGTTGGTCGACACCCCCGCGTAGGTTGCGGGTGGTCAAGACGAAGTGGCTGTGGGGCAACCCACCGACCCTGGTGTAGGTCTGAGGGGAGACAACATGGCGGCGATGAAGCCGCGGACGGGCGACGGTCCGCTGGAAGTCACCAAGGAGGGCCGGGGCATCGTCATGCGCGTCCCGCTGGAGGGCGGTGGCCGGCTCGTCGTCGAGATGACTCCCGACGAGGCCAACGCGCTCGGTGACGCACTGAAGGCAGCCGCCGGCTGACCGAGGAACGGTCCGCGCGCCCGCGTGGGCCTTTCGTCAACCCCTGAGCCACCGGCCCCGCCGGTGGCTCAGGGTCTTCATTCTCCCGCGGAGCCATGCTCCGCGAGCTTTCCTGGAGGTACGGCTCCGCGTGCTCGCCATCCGTCTGCTCGCCGAGCCGGACCGGCTCGACACCCTCGTTCTGCCCGTCCGGCCAGGTGCGGCCGGCGACGAACCGGCCCGACCGGCCCCGACCGGGGCGACGCTGCCCGACGGCGTGGCCGAGGAGGCCGATGCTCTGGTGCCGGCAGCCCGGCTGACCGGGCGCCCCGGTGAGGTCCAGGCGCAGCTGCGACCCGTGCGGGACCCCGGCCGGCTGCTGCTGCTCGGTGTCGGCGAGGGCGACGAGGCGGGCTGGCGGACGGCCGGCGCGGCTCTGGCCCGGGCCGCGAAGGATGAGACACGCGTCACGTTGGCCATGCCGGCCGGTGCCACGTCGGCGGCCGTACGCGGACTGGTCGAGGGGCTGCTGCTGGCCTCGTACCGGTTCCGGCTCACCGACGCCGGCACCGCCCCCGCCCTGGCGGAGGTCGACGTCGTGGTGACCGACCCGGACGCGCACGGCGCGACCCTGGAGGTGGCCCGGACGACGGCCCGGATGACCCGGTTCGCCCGCGACCTCACCAACACCCCCTCGTCGGTGAAGAACCCGCAGTGGTTCGCCGACCAGGTCGCCGCCCTCGCCGCCGACGTGCCGGACCTGCACCTGCGGGTCCGCGAGCCGGCGGAGCTGGCGGCCGAGGGCTTCGGCGGGATCCTCGCCGTCGGGGGCGGCTCGGCCAGCGGCCCGCGCCTGGTCGAGCTGGACTGGCGGCCGGCCGACGCGCGTACCCACGTGGTGCTGGTCGGCAAGGGGATCACGTTCGACACCGGCGGCATCTCGATCAAGCCGGTGGCGTCGATGAAGCTGATGCGCAAGGACATGGCGGGGGCCGCGGCGGTGGTCGCGGCGACCCTCGGCGCGGCGGCCCTGCGCCTGCCGGTCCGGGTCACCACGCTCGCGCCGCTGGCGGAGAACATGCTCAGCGGCTCGGCGTTCCGCCCCGGCGACATCATCCGCCACTACGGCGGCACGACCAGCGAGACCACCAACTCCGACGCCGAGGGGCGGCTCGTCCTGGCCGACGCGCTCGCGTACGCCGTCGCCGAACTCCAGCCCGACCTGCTGATCGACCTCGCCACGCTCACCGGGGCGAACGCGGTCGCGCTGGGCAAGCGCACCGGCGCCCTCTACAGCGACAACGACGGGCTCGCCGCGGACGTGCTGGCCGCTGTCGCCGCCGCAGGCGAGGCCGCCTGGCGGATGCCGCTGCCCGCCGACTACGCCGAGCACCTCGGCAGCGACCTGGCCGACCTGCACAGCTCGCCGGACCGGGGCGCCGGGTCCGTGATGGCCGCGCTCTACCTGCGGGAGTTCACCGGCGGGCTGCGCGACCGGTGGCTGCACGTGGACATGTCCGCGCCGTCATGGGCCGACGGCGACGACGCCGAGCTGACCCGGGGCGCGACCGGCTGGGGCGTACGCTCGCTGCTGCGCTGGCTGGGCTCGCTGGGTTGACCGCCCGGCGGCGCCCGCCCCCGGCGGGCCCCCGGTCAGCGGCGGGTCAGCACTTGACGGCGGCGAGCAGCCCGTGGCCGACCGGCAGCAGTGCCGGGATCCAGTGCTCGGACTCCCGGATCGCCTTGATCGCCTCGCGGACGGTCACCGTCTCGACGTCCCGGGCGGCGGGATCGCCGATCCGGCCGCCGGCCAGCGTGCCGTTGAGCGCGACCACGCCGCCCGGCCGCAGCAGCCGCAGCGCGGCGTCCACGCAGGCGGCGAACCCGGTCGCCTCCGCGTCCACGAAGACCAGGTCGTACGCGCCGTCGGCGAGCCGGGGGAGCACGTCCAGCGCCCGGCCGGTGATGATCCGGGTGCGACCCGCGGCGAAGCCCGCCTCGGCGAAGATCCGCCGGGCGATCCGCTGGTGCTCGACCTCGACGTCGATGGTGGTGAGTACGCCGTCGGCGCGCATGCCGCGCAGCAGCCAGACCCCACTGACTCCCGTGCCGGTGCCGATCTCCACCACCGCCCGGGCGCTGCCGGCGGCGGCGAGCAGTCGCAGCGCCGCGCCGGCGCCGGGGGTCACCGCCTCCAAGCCTACCTCGTGGGCCAGGCTGCGGGCGGTGCGCAGGACGAGATCCTCGGTCACGTACGACTCGGCGAAGTGCAGGGTCTGGGCCGTCGAATTGCCGGAACCGGCGACCGTGGCGATGGGACACCTCCGGGCGGCATGCGTGGTGCGGGGGCGGGTGGGCACTGTGAGCCTAGAGGCGACGTCGAACGGGCGCAGCCGCGCGTCCGCCACCCGACGATCACGGTCGGCAACCGGTGACTCCATCCGCGGCATCCGTGTAATCCTGGAAGCGGTGTTCCGGCCAGCGCGACCGGGCGACGCTGTCGCCGGGTCCGTGGAGCGCGGGATCCGGGGATGGACTGGGAGGGCACCGACGTGACCGACGGCTGGGACTGGCGCCAGCCCGGGGGAACTCCGGCGCCGGCGCGACCGCCGGTGCCCGGACATCCGCCGGTGGGGTCGCCGCCGACGCCTCAGGGCGCCGGGGGCGGAACGACTTCGCCCTGGTGGTCCGACGCGCTGGCCGACCCGTGGCGCGACCCGACCGCGCCGGCCGCAGTGGTGCTGCCGGCCGCGCCGAGCCCCGGCACCGAGCCGGAGCCGGTCAGCGACCCGGACACCCCGGGCCGGCCGACGCTGCGGCAGCTCCTCCTCATCCCGTTGATCACCGCGCTGCTCGCGGGCAGCCTGGGCGGCGCGCTCGGGTACGCCTTCGCGGTGCGCGGGGGCGCCGTGGCCGGCACGGTGCTCGGCGCGGACCCGCAGGCGCCCGGCCTGGCCCAGCGCAGGCCCGAGTCGCTGGCCGGGGTCGCCGAGCGGGTGCTGCCCAGCGTGGTGACGGTCCGGGTGGCGGGCCTCGGCGGCACGAGCGAGGGCTCCGGCTTCATCGCCAGCGCCGACGGGCACGTCATCACCAACGACCACGTGGTGGCGGGGGCGACCGGCAAGGCGTCGGTGGTCTTCAACGACGGCAGTTCGGCCCCGGCGACAGTCGTCGGGCAGGACCCGGAGTCCGACATCGCGGTGATCAAGGTCTCCCGGACGGGCCTGCGGCCGGTCGAGTTCGGCGACTCCGACGCGCTGGCCGTGGGCGACCCGGTGCTGGCGATGGGCTCGCCGCTCTCGCTGGCCAACACGGTCACGGCCGGCATCGTCAGTGCCCTGGACCGGACGATGCGGGCCGGTGAGCCCGGCGGCCCGACGCGCTACTACGCGGCGATCCAGACAGACGCGGCGGTCAACCACGGCAACTCGGGCGGCCCGCTCGTCGACGGCGCGGGCCGGGTGATCGGGGTCAACTCGACGATCAAGTCGCTGGTCTCCGAGGGGCAGGAGGCGGGCAACATCGGCCTCGCCTTCGCCATCCCGATCAACCAGGCCAAGCGGATCACGCAGGACATCATCGGCACCGGCAAGGCCCGGCGCACGGTGATCGGCGCCCAGGTCGGCGGGTCCGGCGCGGGCACCGGAGGAGCCGGCGTACGCCTGGCGGCCGTGGAGCCGTCCGGCCCGGCGGCCGGCGCGGGGCTGCGGGCCGGTGACGTGATCCTGAAGCTCGCCGGCCGGCCGATGACCGAACCGACCGACCTGATCGCCCTGGTCCGGAAGTTCGCGCCGGGCGCGGTGGTGACCGTGGAGTACCGCCGGGGCGCCAACCGGCAGAACGCCTCCGTGACCCTGGCCGCTGACGCCAAGTAGGGACCGGTCACCCCCTCCCCGGCCGGGGCCCCACGTGCGTAGTCTTGCTGCTGACGCCGAAGGAGGCCCGCGCAGTGTTCGAGAACCTGAACTGGTGGGAGATCGGTGCGCTGCTGCTCCTGGCGCTGCTGATCTTCGGTGACCGGCTGCCCGCGGTGATCAGCGACGGCCTGCGCATGGTGCGCAACCTGCGCGCGATGGCCAGCAACGCCACCACCGACCTCAGTCGCGAGCTGGGCACCGACATCCAGCTGGAGGACCTGCACCCGAAGGCGTTCATCCGCAAGCACCTGCTCAGCGAGGAGGACGAGCAGGCGATCCGGAAGCCCCTCCAGGGCGTCTACGACAACCTGCGGGCGGACGTCACCGGCGTGCACAACGAGCTGAAGGACGTGGCCTCCGCCGCCGACGTGCGCGCGAACGGCAGCCGCCCGGCGACCGCCACCGGCGCCGCCCCGGCCCCCGCCCCCCGGGTCAGCTACGACGACGCGACCTGACCCCGGGTTCGCTGCGACGACACGACCTGGCCCGGTCAGCGGCGAGGTCGCGCCGACTCGACCCCGGCCCGCCACGGACGGCGACGGGGGCGGCGCTCCCGGGGGAACGCCGCCCCCGTGCGGGTGGCGACAGTGCCGGCCGTGGCCGGCGTACGGTCAGCGGCCGGCGGGCTTGAGGCCCAGCGGCTTGCCGAGCAGCGACTCCCGGCGCAGGGCGAGCCGGTCGGCGACCTGGCCCAGCGCCTTCGCGGCCGGCGACTCCGGCTCGGCCAGCACGATCGGGGTGCCCACGTCGCCGGCCTCGCGCACGCGGGTGTCGAGCGGGACCTGCCCGAGCAGCGGCACCTGCGCGCCGATGGTCTTCGTCAGCGACTCGGCGACCGCCTGGCCGCCGCCCGCGCCGAAGACCTCCATCCGGGAGCCGTCCGGCAGCTCCAGCCAGGACATGTTCTCGATGACGCCGACCACGCGCTGGTGGGTCTGCAACGCGATCGCGCCGGCCCGCTCCGCCACCTCGGCGGCGGCGGCCTGCGGGGTCGTGACGATCAGGATCTCGGAGTTGGGCAGCAGCTGGGCCAGGGAGATCGCCACGTCGCCGGTGCCCGGGGGCAGGTCGAGCAGGAGCACGTCCAGCTCGCCCCAGTAGACGTCGGCGAGGAACTGCTGCAACGCCCGGTGCAGCATCGGGCCGCGCCACACCACGGCGGCGTTGCCGGCGGTGAACATGCCGATCGAGATGACCTTCACGCCGTGCGACTGCGGCGGCATGATCATGTCCTCGACGCGGGTCGGGCGGCCGTCCGCGCCGAGCATCCGGGGCACCGAGTGGCCGTAGATGTCGGCGTCGACCACGCCGACGGAGAGCCCGCGGGCGGCCAGCGCGGCGGCCAGGTTGACCGTCACGCTGGACTTGCCGACGCCGCCCTTGCCGCTGGCGACCGCGTACACGCGGGTGCGGGAGCCCGGCTGGGCGAACGGGATGACCGGCTCCTGGGAGGCGCCGCCGCCGCGCAGCTTCGCCTGGAGTTCCTGGCGCTGCTCGGGGCTCATCACGCCGAACTCGATCGTCACGCCGGTCACCCCGGGCACCGCGCCGACGGCGGCCGTGATGTCCGAGCGCAGCTTGTCCTTCAGCGGGCAGCCGGCGACGGTGAGCAGCAGCTCGACCCGTACGACGCCGTCGTCGCCGACCTCGGCGGAGCGGACCATGCCCAGTTCGGTGATGGGCCGGCGGATCTCCGGGTCGTTGACGGTGGCCAGCGCGGCCTGGATCGCGTCGGAGACGGTGCTGACGGGTGCTGACATGCCCGCAATGCTACGTCGGCGGCCCTGCCCCACCGCCGCCAGCGGGGGGCGGTGTGAGCGAATCGATGGCGACGGCTGCGCTGGGCGGCATACCGGACGAAGCGGGACGATCGAGCCGCTCCCGCTGCGCCGGCCCTCCGGGACGAGCGGCGTCCGGGCCGCTCAGGCCCCGGCTTCCCGGCCCTCCGGGCGGCCGTCGAGGGCCCGATCGCCGTCCAGGTCGTCGCGGGGCTCCTCCAGCCCGTCGCCGTGCTGCGGGACCCTGTCCTGCTGCCGGCGCTCCAGCCGCTGCCGGCGCCGGCCCGCCTCGTCCAGCTCCTCGGCCAGCCGGGCCAGCTCCGAACGGAGGAAGTCCCGGGTCGCGACCTCGCCCATCGCGTTGCGCAGCGCGGCGATCTCCCGCGCCAGGTACTCCGTGTCGGCCTTCTGCATGGTCGCCCGGCGGCGGTCCTCCTCCAGGGAGACCCGGTCCCGGTCGGCCTGCCGGTTCTGCGCCAGCAGGATCAGCGGGGCCGCGTAGCTGGCCTGGAGGGACAGCACCAGGGTCAGGAACGTGAAGGTGTACGGGTCGAAGCGCAGGTGCGCCGGGGCCAGGGTGTTCCAGCCGAACCACAGCGCGATCACGATCGTCATGTAGACGATGAAGTTCGCGGTGCCCATCCCCCGGGCGATCCCCTCGGACCACCGGCCGAAGGCCTCCGGGTCGAACCGGGGCAGCTTGACGCCCCGGGGCTCGCGCGGCTGGTCGAGCCGCTGCGCCCGTCGCTGCTCAGCCATCCGCGCCGTCCAGCGTCGGCCCGACGGTGGACGGGCGCTCGGCGGCGTCCCGGTCCCGCCAGTCCCGGGGCAGGAGGTGGTCCAGCACGTCGTCGACCGTGACCGCGCCGACCAGCCGGTTGTTGCGGTCGATGACGGGCATGGCGACCAGGTCGTACGTGGCCATCCGGCGGGTGATCTCCGGCAGCGGGGTGGTCGGCCGCAGCGGGTCGATGTCGTTGACCACGATGCCGCCGAGCAGGTCGGCCGGCGGCTCGCGGAGCAGCCGCTGGAAGTGCACCATGCCGAGGTAACGGCCGGTCGGCGTGGTCATCGGCGCCCGGGACACGAAGACCTGGGCGGCGATCGCGGGGGAGAGCTGCGGTTCCCGGATCCGGGCCAGGGCCTCGGCGACGGTGGCGTCCGGCGGCAGGATGACCGGCTCGGAGGTCATCACGCTGCCCGCCGTTCCCGGCGTGTACTTGAGCAGCTGACGCACCGGGTCGGCCTCGCCCGGCTGCATCAGGTCGAGCAGCACGTCCTGCTCGGGCGGCGGCAGCTCACTGAGCAGGTCGGCGGCGTCGTCCGGGTCCATCTCCTCCAGCACGTCGGCGGCCCGCTCGCGGTCCAGCGCGGCCAGGATCTCCACCTGGTCGCGTTCCGGCAGCTCGCTCAGCACGTCGGCCAGGCGCTCGTCGTCGAGCGCGGCGGCGACCTCGTTGCGCCGGGTGTCGGGGAGGTCCTGGAGGGCGTTGGCGAGGTCGGCGGGGCGCATGTCCTCCAGCACCGAGAGCAGGTTGGCCGTGCCCCGGCTGTCGGCGATGCCGCTGAGCCCGCGTACCCGCTCCCACTCGACCTGGTGCAGGTGGCCGCGGCGGGTCAACCGGCCGGTCTGCTCGCGTACGGCGACCCGGGCCAGCGACCACTCGCCGCCCCGGCTGCACTCCATCGCCACGTCGACCACGGAGCCCGACTGCCCGCCGGGCTCGACCTGCACCCGGCGGTCCAGCAGCTCCTGGAGTACGAGCAGCTCGTTCGGGCGCTTCTCGAAGCGGCGCAGGTTGAGCGTGCCGCTGCCGAGCACCACCGCGTCGGCGTCGATGGAGGTGATCCGGTTCAGCGAGAGGAAGATGCGCCGCCGCATCGGCATCTCGGCGACCAGACCGACCACCTCGGGCGGGCGTTGCGTCGGCCGCAGCCTGCCCACCGCGTCGCGGACCCGGCCCACCTGGTCGCCGTTGGGATCGAAGACGGCCACCCCGGCGAGCCGGGCGAGGTAGACCCGGGTCGGCGTGCTCACGGGCACCAGCCTAAGCGCCTAGTGTCTATCAACATGTCGACCTTGGCCTACGAGATCGTGGACGTCTTCACCGACCGCCCGTTCGCCGGCAACCCGCTGGCGGTGGTGTTCGGCGCCGAAGGGCTTGCCACCGAGCAGATGCAGGCGCTCGCGCTGGAGTTCAACCTCTCCGAGACGGTGTTCGTGCTCCCGCCCACCCAGGTCGGCGCCACCTACCGGGCCCGCATCTTCACCCCGGCCGAGGAGCTGCCCTTCGCCGGTCACCCCAGCGTCGGCGCGGCGGTGACCGCCAGCCGCCGTGGCATGTTCGGTGTGGGGCAGATCACCCAGGAATGTGGGGCGGGCGTGCTGCCGATCGAGGTGACCGCGACCGGGGCCACGCTCACCGGCGGCGTGCCCACCCTCGGTCCCGAGCTGGACCCGGAGCCACTGCTGGAGATGGCCGGCCTGGACGCGGCCGACCACGTCGGCCCGGCGCCCCGGGTGGCCGGCTGCGGGCTGGAGTTCCCCTACCTCCCGGTCCGCCCGGACGCGGTGGCCCGCGCACGGGTCAACGCGGCGGCGGCACAGCGGTACGGAGTGGAGCACGTCAGCGTCTTCTCCTGGGACGCCGCCGCTCAAACCGCGCACGCCCGGGTCTTCGTCCCCGGGCTCGGCGTGCCGGAGGACCCGGCCACCGGTTCGGCGGCCCTGGGCCTGGGGGTGTGGCTGGTCGCCAGCGGCCTGCTGCCCGCCGACGGGCGCGCGGAGTACACCGTCCACCAGGGCATCGAGATCAACCGCCCGTCCGTGCTGGCCTGCACGGTGACCGCCGAGGACGGTCAGGCGGTGGGCGCCACCGTGGCCGGGCACGTCGTAGCGGTGGCCCGGGGCGAGATCATGGTCCCGCCGTTCGTCGGCTGACCTGCGCGATCCGTGCCGCCGGACCGGATCGTCCGGCGTCGTGCCCGTGCCGTGCGCCCCGACTGCGTCCACGGCGGTGCGCGGCCGGGCCCCGGGCGGCACTGACGGGACGGGGGCGGATGCGGGAGGATGCGAGGGTGACCGACGCGGAGCGGACCAGCACGCCGCTGGTCGACGAGGCGATGAAGAAGGCCGCCGTGGCCTGGGTGAGCGTGCCCGGCGGGCCGGCGCTCGCGCTGTGGTGCCTGCCCCTGGAGGGGGCGCTCTTCGTGGTCAGCGGCCCCGGGGAGCAGTCCGCCCCGGGTCTGGCCGACGCGACCGAGGCGCAGGTCACCCTGCGCGGTGACCATGGCGGGCGGATCGTCACCTGGCCGGCGCGCGTGAGCCGCCTGGCGCCCGGCACCGAGCACTGGGAGACGACCGCGCCGCTGGTGGCCGCGAAGCGGCTCAACGCGCCCGGGCCCACGGCCGAGCTGGTGGAGCGCTGGGCGGCCGAGGGCTGCGCGGTGAACCGGCTGGAGCCGGCCGGCGAGCCGCTCGCCGGCGCCGGGCTGCCCGCGGACTCGCTGGCCGAGGTGCCCCGCGAGACGCCGGCGGTCCGGGCGACCCGCAAGCCGTTCCGCCTGCACCGGGTCCGCCGCCGCTGAGGCGTCCGGCCCGGGTCCCGGGCTTCACGCGGGGACGCAACCCGCCGGCACGCCCACCCGCCCCGGCACCCCGTCGACGAGGCCGACCACCTCGTCGAGCGAGCGCAGCACGGGCCCGGTCCAGGCCTCGTCGGCGTTGAACACCATGTGGCCGGCCAGGTCCGGCGCGGCCAGCCGTACGGCTGTCATCCCGGCCCGCTCCGCCCCGGTCAGCTCCTGGCTGCCGCCGTCGCCGACGTAGAGGCAGTCCGCCGGCGCCAGGTCGAGCCGCCGGCACGCCGCCTGGTAGAGCGCCGGGTCCGGCTTGCAGCGCCCCACCTGCACGGAGAAGACCCGCACGTCGAGCAGCGGGGCGATCGGCAGTTGCGGCAGGAACGCCGGCAGCTCGTGCGTGCAGTCGCTGATCACTCCCGTACGCAGGCCGAGCCCCCGCAGCGCGGCGAGCGTGGGCACCGCCTCCTCGCGCAGCCGGGTGTCGGCGCGGATGGCCCGGTGGCGGGAGGCGACCGCCGAGCGGACGGCGTCGTCGGAGGGGTGCACCCCGGCCTGCTCGCAGACCCAGCGCAGGGTCGCCTCGGCGTTGCCGAGCCGCCCGCAGGCCCGCTCGTAGTAGGTGCGGTCGAGCACGTCGACGAGCGTGCGCGGGGCGCAGCCCAGCAGCTCGGCCGTCGACCGGTGGGCCTCGCCCCGCTGGACGGAACGGGTCAGCGTGCCGAAGAAGTCGAACAGGACCGCCTGGTAGGTGGGCATGGGGGAGCGCCTCCGGGCGGTAGGGGAATCGCCGGCGCGGACAGGCATGATCGTAACGGAGTGCTGACGTTCCGTGTCGGCCTGTGGCGTGTGAGGATTGCTCCCCGTGTCCCCCGCAGCGCACCGCCCGTCGTTCCACCCGGCGACCACCGGGGCGCTCGTCCTGGCCGTGGTCGCCGTCTCGTCGTCCGCGCCGCTGGTGGCCGTCGCGGCGGCGCCGGCGCTGGCCGTCGCGTTCTGGCGCAACCTGCTCTCGGTCGCCGTGCTCGGCCCGTTCTCGGCGGCCCGGCGACGCGCCGAGTTCCGGTCGCTGACCGTCGGCGCCGGCCGGCGCGAGGGCGTCTACTGCGTGCTGTCGGGGGTCGCGCTCGCCGCGCACTTCGCCACCTGGATGCCCAGCACCAAACTCACCTCGGTCGCGGCGGCGACCGCGCTCTGCGCCACCCAGCCGGTCTGGCAGGGGCTGATCGCCCGCGCCCAGGGCCGCCGGCTGCCGGGCGCCGTCTGGGTCGGCATCGGGGTGGCGGTCGCGGGCGCGGTGGTGGCGACCGGGGCGGACTTCGCCGTCTCCGGCCGGGCCGTGGCCGGCGACCTGCTCGCGGTGGCCGGCGGCCTGTTCGCGGCGGTCTACACCGCGCTCGGCGAGCGGGCCCGTACGACGATCAGCACGACCACCTACACCACCGTCTGCTACGGGGTCTGCGCCCTGGTCCTGCTCGTGGTCTGCCTGGTCGGCGGGGTGCCGCTGACCGGCTTCGACACCGGCACCTGGCTAGTCGTGCTGGCCCTGGTGGCCGGGGCCCAGTTGCTCGGGCACTCGATGTTCAACTACGCCCTGAAGAAGGTCTCGGCGACCACGGTCAGCGTGCTGGCCCTGCTGGAGGCCCCGGGCGCGGCCCTGATCGGCTGGGCCTGGCTGGGGCAGCTGCCCGGGGTGACCGCCCTGGCCGGGCTGGGGCTGCTGCTGGCCGGCGTCGCCGTGGTGGTGCTCGGCGGCGCCCGCTCGACCCGCCGCGTCCGCCCGGTCGCCACCGCCGTCCCCGCCGACGCCGGCCCACCGCCCGACTGACCGCCGAACGGCCCCTTGCCGCCGAACGGCCACCCGGCCCGCCGCCGTCCACCCCTGCCGCCCCGGCCGCCCCTGGCGCCGGACGGCCACCTGGCCGGCGAACGGCCACTCCTTCGGCGCGGGAACGGCCGTTCCGCCTGCCGGATCCGGCGGCGTCCGTGAGAGTGCGAGGGAGGGCACACGGCGGCGGGAAGGCGGATGGCGGAGCGGGACGGCGACGAGGGCGGCACCATCGTCACGCCGTCGGCCGAGTTTCCGCCGCTCGACCCGGACGAGCTGCGGGCCCTACGCCGGATCGGTGACCGCTGGCGGAACGCCCGGCGGGGACGACCGCCCGGCGCGGACACGCTGCCGGTGGACCCGACGCTGCGCCGGCACCCCGACCGGCCGACCCCGACGCGGTTCGGCCGCCTCGCCCCGATCGCGATGTTCCGGATCGCGGAGCCGGACGAACTGGTCGCCACCGCGCCGGCCAACCTGCCCGGCAGCCGGCTCGGCCGGGCGAGCACCCGGCTGCGGCGGGGGCTGTTCGGGCCGCCGCTGGGCAGCGCCGCAGTTGTCTACGAGCGGATGCGCAAGCTGGTGGCCCTGCCGGTGCTCTCCTCCGACCTGCTCAGCTCGGTGGCGTACGGGCCGGAGGCGATGCTCGCCGTGCTGCTGCTCGCCGGCAGCGGGGCGCTCGGGCTGTCCCTGCCGCTGGCCGCCGGGCTGGCGCTGCTCATGATCGCGGTCGGCGTCTCCTACCGGCAGACCGTCGCCGCCTACCCGCACGGGGCCGGGTCGTACATCGTGGCGGGCGACAACCTGGGCGCGGGGGCGGGGCTGGCCGCGGCGGCGGGACTGATGACGGACTACGTGCTCACCGTGGCGGTGTCCGTCTCCGCCGGCGTCCGGGCGATCACCTCGGCGATGCCGGGACTGGCCGCCTGGACGGTGCCCCTCGGGCTCGCCGTGATCGGTCTGCTGCTGGCGGGCAACCTGCGCGGCGTACGGGCCGCCGGCAATCTCTTCGTGCTGCCCACGTACGCCTTCGTGGTCGCGCTGCTGGCGCTGCTCGCGGTCGGCTGGTTCCGCGCGGCCGGGCGGGGTTTCGTCCCGGTCGCCCCGCCGCCGGTGCCGGCCGTGGAGGGGCTGGGGCTTCTGCTGGTGCTCCGCGCGTTCTCCTCCGGCGCAGTCTCGATGACCGGCATCGAGGCGGTCTCCAACGCGGTTCCGGCGTTCCGGCCTCCCGAGTGGCGCAACTCGCGCACCACGCTCACCTGGATGGTCGCGATGCTGGTGCTGTTCTTCGGCGGCCTCGTCGGGTTGATCCACCTGTCCGGGCTGGTGCCCACCGCCGAGCAGTCGATCCTCTCCCAACTGGCCCGGGTCACCTTTCCCAGCGGTCCCTGGTACGCCCTGATCCAGGCCGCCACCGCGCTGATCCTGCTGCTGGCCGCGAACACCGCCTTCAACGACTTCCCCCGCCTGCTCTTCTTCATGGCCCGGGACGGGCACGCGCCGCGCCGGTTCCTGCACATGGGCGACCGGCTCGCCTTCAGCAACGGGCTGGTGGCGCTCACCGTCGCGGCGGCGGTGATCCTGGTGGCCTTCCGCGGGCACACCGAGGCGCTGATCCCGCTCTACGCGGTCGGGGTGTTCCTCGCCTTCACCCTCTCCCAGGCCGGGATGGTGCGGCACTGGCGCTGCCGGCGCGGCCCCGGCTGGCGCCGCTGGGCAACGGTCAACGCGGTGGGCGCCACCTTCTCCGGCCTGGTGCTCGTGACCGCCGCGGTCACCAAGCTCACCGAGGGCGCCTGGGTGGTGGTCGTCGCCGTGCCGCTGCTGGTCCTGCTGTTCCGGGCCATCCACCGGCACTACCGGCGGCTGCACCGGTCCCTGGCGCTGCACCCGCCGCCGGGTGGCCCGGCGCCCGGGCCGCCGGTGGTGCCGGCCCCGCCGCCCGCCGCCGGGCCCGCCGCGCCGGAGGACGAGGAACTGCCCGAGCAGGTACGTCACCTCGTGGTGGTGCCGGTCGCCCGGCTGAACCGGGCCTCGCTGCGGGCCCTGGCGTACGCGGCCTCGCTCGGGCAGCCGACGCTGGCCGTGCACATCGCTCCCGAGGAACCGGAGGCGGACCGGTTCCGGGAACAGTGGCGGGTGTGGGGCGACCACCTGCGGCTGGAGACGATCGTGTCCCCGTACCGGGCGGTGGTCGGGCCGCTCGCGCACTACCTGGAGGCGCTGCACGCCTCCCGGGCCGACCTGGTGCTGACCGTCGTCGAGCCGGAGGTGGTGGTGCGCAGCCGCTGGCACCGGCTGCTGCACAGCCGCACCGAGCAGCGGCTGCGTACGGCGCTGCGCCGGCTGCCGGGGGTGGTGGTCACCAGCCTCCCGGTGCACCCGGGCGGGTAGCTCCCTCCGCGACGGCTCCCACCGGCGTCTGCCGGGTGAGGAGGTCGATCCGTTGACGGTGAGGACCGCGCCCGGTCCGGCTTCGCCGAGTTCGTCCGCGCCGAGACCGCGGGGCTGACCCGGTTCGCATACCTGCTGACCGGCGACCGGCACCACGCCGAGGACCTGGTCCAGGTGGCGTTGGCCCGGGTGGCCGTGCGCTGGGAGCGGCTCGACGATCCCGGGGCCCTGTTGATCATGAGGTTGGCGGCGAAGCGGATCTCCGTTACTGCCGCTAACCTCATGATCAACCTCGTACCTGGGGCGGACGGCTGCGGCGCGGGTCGTCAGGCGCGTCGGGCTAGCACGGCGACCCGGGGCAGCGCCTCCGGGTCAGGTGCCGGGGTGAGCAGGTCGTCGATTGCGGCGACGTGGCTCGTCGTCCAACCGGCGTCGGCCAGGGCGGAGAGCACGTCGGCGACGGGGTGGGCGGTGTTGGTGATCGTCGTGGTGAAGGGGGCCGTGCGGCCGTCGTCGGTGCGTAGCTCCCCGGTGACGTGCAGCGGGCGGCGGTCGCCGTCGAGCGGGCCCCGGGACACCTCGACCGAGACGGTGCCGTCCTGCCGGGCGACCGGGGGGACGTCGGCGAGGAGTCCCTTCGTCGTGGACATGTCGAATCCGAACCAGCCGCCCGGCGCGACCGCCCGGTGCACGCAGCGCAGGTAGGCCCGGACCCGGTCGATGTCGCCGACGTGGTTGAGGACGTCGTACGTGGAGACCGCGAACGCGCAGGGGCGCGGCACCTCGAAGTCGGCGGCGTCCGCGGCGATGAGCACCGCGTCGGTGCCGGCCAGCCGTTCCCGGGCGCGGGCGATCATCGCCGCGGAGACGTCGACCCCGACGACCCGGTAGCCGGCGGCGGCGAACCGGGCGGCCACGATGCCGGTGCCGCAGCCGACATCCAGCAGGCTCAGCTCCGAGCCGGGTGCGACGTGCGCGTGCAGCCGCAGCCACGCCTCGCCCATCCGCTTGGGGTACGGCGCCCAGAAGCGGTCATACGCCGTGACGAAGGCGTCAACGTACTCGGCCATCGGGTTGCCTTTCGTAGTGCCGGACGGTGGAACTGGCCAACGGGACGAGTGCGGCCACGACGATCACCGTGGCCAGGGCGAGCAGGGCCGTCCGCACGCCGATCGCGGGCACGACGAGACCGGCGGCGATCATGACGGGCGGGCCCAGTCCCACCGCCCCCAGCCACTCGTACGCGCTCACGCGGGACATCGCCTCCGTCGGCACCTCGGACTGGACGGTCGTCTCCCACAGCACGCCGAAGACGTCGAAGGCGACCCCGGCCAGCACGGCGGCGAGGATCACGAACGGCAGCGCGGCACCGGCTCCGAGCAGCAGCGCCGGCAGCCCCAGCAGCGACACGGCGAGGACGGCCGTACGCAGGGGGCGGGTCGTCCTGATCCGCATCGCGACCAGCACGCCGGCGAACATGCCGACCGCGTATCCGGCCAGGACGCCGGACCAGGCGCCCGCCCCGCCCAGGTGCGCCCTGGCGAGCAGCGGCCCCGCGAGCCCGAAGGTGACCCCGACGGCGGCGTTGACCACCGCTGCGGCGAGCACGATCTGCCACAGCCATCGTCGCCGGACGAACTCGCGCCAGCCGTCGCGCAGTTCGGCCGGCAGGTCCCGCCCGGCCGGCCGGGGCGTCGCGGCCAGGCGCAGCCGCGCGAGGAGACCGGCGGCGACGGCGAACGTCGCGGCGTCGAGGGCCAGCGCCCAGCCCGGCCCGAGCCAGGTGATCAGGGCGCCGCCCGCCGTGAAGCCCGCCACCGTGGCGGTGTTCGTGCCGAGCCGCAGCAGGGCGTTGCCGCGTTGGCGCGCCTGCGGCGCGACGAGTTCGGCGGTCAGCCCGTTGAGCGAGGGCAGCAGCAGCGCGGAGGCGGTGCCGGCGACGGCCGCGCAGCCGGCGAGGGTGGCGACGCCGGCTTGCCCGCTCAGCACGAGGACGGTCATCGCGCCGTACGCCGTACCGCACAGCAGCTCCGCCGCCACGAGTACGCGGTGGCGCGGCAGCCGGTCGCCGATGACGCCGCCGAGCAGCATCAGCGCGATCCGGGGCACCGAGATCGCGGCGAGCACGAGCGACAGCGCCGTGGGCGATCCGCCGGGAAGGTCGAGTACGGCGAAGGTCAGCGCGAGCGGACCCATCGCGTTGCCGAAGACGGAGATCGTCCTGGCCGTGGCGAACAGGACGAACCGGCGCTCGCGCAGCGGGTCCGCCGGGCGTTCCACGGGCGCGACGGTGTCGGTCATGGCCGGTCCGGGCGGACGATCGCCTGCCACCGCGCCACCGGCTCGCCGGCGTCGAGCACGTGCAGCAGCGGCCGGCGGGCCACCACGGGGCACACGTGCCCGGGCAGCACCCGCAGCTCGTCGCCCACCGACACCGACCCCGCGTCGACCGGCCCGCCGTCGGGTGCGGTCAGCACGACACCGCTCATCCAGGTCTGGTCGGCGCCCGCCAGCAGCTCGTCGGCGTCGGTGCGCAGCACCTGCCCGTCGGTGCCGGTGACGGTCGTGGCGACGGATATCGCGACCGCCCCGGGGTCGCACTCGCCCAGCCGGGCGAACCCGCCGTCGAGCAGCGCGTACGCCCCGGCGCAGATCTCGGTGACGCCGGCGACGTCCAGCACGCCGGCGAGGGTCGGGGTGCCCCCGACGCTGACGGCCGGGCAGGGCGACCCGGCCGCGCGGATCCGCTCGGCGACCGACACCAGCAGGCGCGCCTGGCGGCGGCCCAGCTCGACCCGGTCCCGGGCGGCGGCGGGGTCGGTGATCCCCACGTAGCCGGTGACGCCCGCCATCCGCAGCCCGCCGGTCCGCGCGATCGTGGCGGCCAGCCCCACGGCGGCGCCGGGGTCGACACCGACGCGGTGCAGACCGGTGTCGACCTCGACGCGTACGCCGAGTTCGACGCCATGGGCCTCGGCCGCCGCGCCGAGCCCGGCCACCGCGTCGGGGTGGTCCACGTGCACCGTCACCGCGCAGTGCCGCGCGAGCTGGGCGAACCTGGTCCACCGCCACGCGTCACGCCAGGGCCACGCCACCGTCACGTCCGGCACGCCCACCGCCACGTAGGCCTCGGCCTCGGCCGCCGAGTGCACCGCGACGCCCACCGCGCCCGCGGCCACCTGCCGGGCGGCGATCTCGGGGCTCCGGTGCCCCTTGACGTGCGCGCGCAGGGCGACGCCGGCCTCGGCCACCCGCCGGCCGTACCGCACGACGTTCGCGTCCAGCCGGGCCAGGTCGACGCTCACCCGCGGCGTCATTCGCCGCGCCCGTGCCAGGCGTCCGGCGGGAAGGAGAACGCCGCGTCGCCGCCGGCGAGCATCGCCGCCTGACGGTCCCGCTCGGCGGGGTGCGGCACGCCGACGCCGGAGACGCCGAGGAAGGCCTCGTCCGGCCAGGACAGCCCGAGGGCGTCCTCGACGGGCGCGTCGCGGGTGGCGGCGGTGAAGAACGTCCCGAGCCCGAGCGCCGTCGCGGTGAGGTACACGGTCTGGCTCAGGTGACCGACGTCGAGCAGGAGCGCGCGGTACGCGCGGGCGGCCGGGTACTTCCACACGGTCCGGTCGAGCACCGCCGCGTACATCAGCAGGAAGCCGGCCTGGGCGGCGTGCGGCTGCCCGCCGCACCACTCGCGCAGCCGCTCCTCGCCGGGGGCGGGCGCGAGACGCACCAGCTCGTGGCGGCGCACCGCGTAGTGGTAGATCCCCGGTTCCAGCCCTGCCACGTCGCGGACCACCGGGTAGACCTCGACCGGGTGGCGGGCCCCGCCGGAGGGAACGGTCTTGAGCAGCGCCGTCCCCACCCCGGAGACGTCCACCTCGCGGCGCACCCCGGCCGTCCAGCGCAGCAGGGCGGCGAACGCGGGCAGCGGCACCGGGCGGTCGGGGTCGAACCAGCGGGTCGAGCGCCGGGCCGCGAGGACCGTGGTGAAGTCGACGGCGGGCGGGTCGGCCGGAGGCAGGGCGACGCGTGGCCCGTCGTGCTCCCTGACCGGATCCGGCTGACCGGACTTGGCGCGCAGCACCGCCGCGTCCTGAGCCGCCGAGCGGAAGACGTCGCTGCCGAGCGTACGGCTGGCCAGGTGGTAGTAGGTGGCTGCCGGTCCCAGGTCGCGCCACGCGCCGAGGCGTTCCTCCCGGTCGTGCTCCGGCGAACCCTCGGCGACGAGCACGTGGGCGTCGAGGAGCTGCTGCGCGAGCCGGCCTTCGGGCTCGGCCCAGTCGGCGTAGTCGCGCAGCAGCCTCTCCGCCTCCACAGTCAACGCGAACTGCCGGTGCCTCAGCGGGTCGTCGCAGACCAGTTGGCCGTCACGCCACAGGAAGACGACCAGCCGCGACACACGGACACGCATGACTACTCAGGCTTCGACCGGTCAGACCTCGACCGGAGGCTCCAGGCAGGTCAGTTCCTGGTCGTAGTCGTCGGACGCCACCGGCTCGAAGGCCTCGATCTGCTCGGTCATGCGGGAGCTCCCCTCACTAATCGGCGTTGATCACTGCGTTGCACCGTAGCAGAGCGTCCACAGTGAACACACCCGCGGACGTGGAGCGGGTCGGTCCGCTCCCGCGCCGGCTCAGACCTCGTGGACCTCCAGCACCCGGGTGGTCGGGGCGGCCCCGCCCAGCTCACCGCGCAGCGCCACCCGCTCCGGGTCGGCCAGGAAACCGTCGTAGCCGGCGCGGGTGTCGAACCGGATCAGGTGCACCTCCGTACGCCCGTCGCCGGTGCGCTGCCGACGCTCCAGCCGCCCGCCGTGCCGCCCGAGCAGGCCGAGCACCGCGTCCTCGTACCGCTGGCCGGCCTCGACCGCGTCGGTGGCCAGCTCCACCAGTGCCACCAGGCGCACGGCGGCGGCCGGGTCGGTGACCAGCGACTTGAAGAAGTGGTGGTCGACGTGGCCGCCGGGGATGCCCTCCCGGCGGCCCGTGTCGAGGTAGCCGTGCCGGCGGTAGAACTCCGGCGCCTGGAACGAGAACGAGGAGACCGACATCTCCGCGCAGCCGCGCCGGCGGGCCTCGTCCTCGGCGGCCCGCAGCAGCCGGCCGCCCCAGCCCTCGGCGCGGCGGTCCTCGCGCACCCACACCATGTTGATCCCGGCGCAGCCGCCCCAGGTCCACCCGGTCAGGCCGGCGACCAGCTCGCCGTCGGCGTCGTCGACCCGGACGCAGAGGCCGGCCTCGTCGTCCGCGCCGGTCGCCCGGTTGTTGAAGGCGGTCAGCTCCGCGTCGAGCCGTGCCTGGAGTTCCTTGTCCTCGCGGAGCACCCGCAGGACGCCGCCGCCCGCGTCCCCGTGCCCGTCGATGCCGTTCCCCGTCGTCATGGGGCGGAGTATGGCAGCGCTCCGGTCGCGGGCGACACCGTTATCCGGCGACGCCGACCGCCTCGGCGCTGGCCGTCCAGAGCCGGGCGGCGAGCTGCGGGTCGGACGCCCTGGGCAGCGGTCGGCGCAGCCGTCGGTCGATGTAGTAACCGCCCGTGATCAGCCGCTCCGGGTCCTGGTTGGCCAGCCAGACCAGCGTCTCCGCGCCCTTCTCCGGGCTGCGCAGCGGCAGGATCCGCATGCCCAGGGCGACCAGCCGGTTGTCGTTGCCGAACCGGCTGCGCACCACCCCGGGATGGAAGGAGTACGCGGGGATCTCCGGCCAGCGCCGGGCCGCCTCGGCCGTGAAGAGGATGTTCGCCTGCTTGCTGGTGCCGTACGCCTGCATGGGCCGGTAGCGGCGCAGCGCGGCGTTCAGGTCGGCCGGGTCGAGCACGCCGCTGCGGTGCGCGCCCGAGGCGGTCACCACCATCCGGCCGATCCGGTCGCGCAGCAGGTTGCTGAGCAGGAACGGGGCCAGGTGGTTGGCCTGGATCGACAGCTCGAAGCCGTCGACCGTGGTGAGCGGCTGGAGCGCGATCGCCCCGGCGTTGTTGGCGAGCACGTCGATCCGGTCGTACGCCTCGCGCAGCTTGCCGGCCAGCCGACGGACGTCGTCCAGCACCGCGAAGTCGGCCCGGAACAGCTCCGGTCGCTCGCCGGACGCCTCCCGCACCTGTTCCGCCGCGGCCTGCAGTCGGGCCGGGTCGCGGCCGACCAGTACCACCTGGTCACCGCGGCGCGCCAGGTCGACGGCGGCCGCCAGGCCGATGCCCGAACTGGCCCCGGTCACCACCACGATCCGACGCCCAGTGAGATCTTCCACAGGTCCATTCACCCCGGTCACGGCACGAGGTTACCGTGGCGTCACAAAGACCTTTGGGATCGTTAAGCCCTCGCATTTCGTCAGGTGACGTCGGCGTGCCCGCGCACGCTGGAAGGAGCGCATCCATGGCCGCAGTCGGTCGTCCCCGCCGGTCCTGCCTCGCGGTACCCGGCTCCAGCGTCAAGATGCTCGGCAAGGCCCAGGGGCTCCCCGCCGACCAGGTCTTCCTCGACCTGGAGGACGCGGTCGCCCCGCTGGCCAAGCCCGACGCCCGGAAGAACATCGTCGCGGCGCTCAACGAGGGCGACTGGTCGGGCAAGACCCGCGTCGTCCGGGTCAACGACCTGACCACGCCGTGGACCTACCGGGACGTCATCGACGTGGTGGAGGGGGCCGGCGCCAACCTCGACTGCGTCATGCTGCCCAAGGTGCAGAACGCGGCCCAGGTGCAGTGGCTCGACATGACCCTGACCCAGCTGGAGAAGACGCTCGGCCTGGAGGTCGGCCGGATCGGCATCGAGGCGCAGATCGAGAACGCCGCCGGCCTGGTCAACATCGACGCCATCGCGGCCGCCTCGCCCCGGGTCGAGACCATCATCTTCGGTCCGGCCGACTTCATGGCCTCGATCAACATGAAGTCCCTGGTGGTCGGCGCGCTCATCCCGGACTACCCGGGCGACCCCTACCACTACATCCTCATGCGCATCCTGATGGCGGCCCGGATGCACGACAAGCAGGCCATCGACGGCCCGTTCCTGCAGATCCGCGACGTGGACGCGTTCCGCGAGGTGGCCAAGCGCTCGGCGGCGCTCGGCTTCGACGGCAAGTGGGTGCTGCACCCGGGCCAGATCGACGCCGCGAACGAGGTCTACTCGCCGGCCCAGGCCGACTACGACCACGCCGAGCTGATCCTCGACGCGTACGAGCACTACACGTCGGAGGCGGGCGGCCGGCTGGGCGCGGTGATGCTCGGCGACGAGATGATCGACGAGGCGTCCCGCAAGATGGCGCTCGTGGTGGCGGCGAAGGGCCGTGCCGCGGGCATGACCCGCACCTCGTCGTTCACCCCGCCGGCGGAGTAGTCCCCGCCCTCCCGGCATCCGTGCCGCCCCGGTCCGCGCCGGGGCGGCACCGTCGCGTCAGTAGGTGCTGCTGCCGGACTGGGAGATCGCGAAGACGATGACCGCCACGTAGAAGAGGACCACCAGCAGGTAGAGGCCGGTGACGATCCAGCCGACGATGATGCCGGCCTTCGCCATGCCCTCGCCGCCCTCGCCGGTCTCCCGGATCTGCTTCTGCGCGACGTGGCCGAGGATCGCGCCGATCGGCGCGGTGATGCAGGAGCCGATGCCGACCAGGGCGAGCACCAGGGCGGCGATGGCGAGGCCGTTGGTCCGCAACGAAGGCGCGTAGCCGTAGTTCGGGTAGGGCGGCGGGTAGGCGGCGGGGCCGGGCTGCCCGGCGGCGTGCTTCATCCCGGCGTACGGGTCGCCGCCCGCGTACGGGTCCGGCGCGTACGGGTCGGCCGACGCGTACGGGTCGGGGCCGGTGGGCTGGGCGGGGACGGGTTGACCGCTCACCGGGAGGGCGGGGTCGGCGGGTGGGCTCGACTGCTGGCCCGACCACGCCGGGTCGTTCCAGCCGCCGGAGGGCGGGGGATATGTCATTCATCTGCTCCGTAGGGTGCGGGGTGCGCCCGTCAGGGTAGTCAGGCCTGCCCAGACCCCGAGGTGTCGCCACCGGGTGTGCCGCGTTGCCCGGGCCGGAGGAAGCGGGCAGGATCCTGGCATGGTGATTGACGCGCGAGCCGCGGACCGCTCCGGCAGCCGACCGAGACGGGACGCGAGCCGCCCCGGCGTGGCCCGGCGCACCCGCGCCGCCGCCCAGCCGGGCACCGCCGGCATCGACGAGCCCGCGCCGCTGCCGGACCCGGTGACCCTGCGCCTCGACGGGAAGGTCGCCCTGGTCACCGGGGCGGGCAGCCCGGACGGCATCGGGTACGCGACGGCCCGCCGGCTGGCCGACCTCGGCGCCCGGGTGGCCATCGTCTCCACCACCCGACGCATCCACGACCGGGCCGGCGAGCTGGGCGTGACCGGCTTCGTCGCCGACCTCACCGACGAGTCGGAGGTGGGCGCGCTCGCCGACGCGGTCGCCGAGCAGCTCGGGGACGTCGAGGTGCTGGTCAACAACGCCGGCCTGGCCAGCCGGGCCAGCCCCGAGGTGCTGCGCCCGGTCGCCCAGCTCAGCTACGACGAGTGGCGCGGTGAGATCGACCGCAACCTCACCACCGCGTTCCTGTGCAGCCGCGCCTTCATCGGCGGCATGGCCGAGCGGGGCTGGGGCCGGATCGTCAACCTGTCGGCCACCGCCGGGCCGGTCAACGCCCTGCCCACCGAGGCGGCCTACGCGGCGGCCAAGGCGGGCGTGGTCGGGCTGACCCGGGCGCTGGCGATGGAGATGATCGCCGACGGGGTGACCGTCAACGCCGTCGCACCGGGCACCATCCACACCGCGGCCTCCACGGTGGCGGAGATCCGGCAGGGCCTCGGTACCCCGGTCGGCCGCCCCGGCACGCCGGACGAGGTGGCTGCGGCGATCGTCTTCCTCTGCTCGCCGGCCGCCTCGTACATCACCGGGCAGATGCTGGTGGTGGACGGCGGCAACAGCGTCCGTGAGGCCGAGTTCCGCTGAGCTGCGGGCTCAGTAGTTGGGGCCGTTGTTGCCGGCGAGGGCGATCAGCGCGATCCAGCCGCAGCAGGCCAGCACGCCGAGCCCGGTGATGACGTAGCTGAGGATGAGGCCCCACGTGGCGAGCTGGTCGCCCTCCTCGCCCGTCGTGCGGATCTGCCGCTTGGCCAGGTGCCCGAGGACGATGCCGATCGGGGAGAAGACGAACGCGAAGACCAGCGAGAGGATGGCGAGCACGTTCGTCCCGCCGGCCCGGGGGCCGGACGGCGGGCCGTACTGCCCGTAGGGCGTCTGCGGGGTGTACGGGGGCTGGTGCCCCCACTGCTGTCCGTGCGGCGGTTCACCGGGCTGCTCGTAGCTGGGCTGCCCGTACGCGGGCTGCTGGTGGGCCGGCGGCTCGTAGGACGGTGGTTCGTAGGGCGGCTGCTCGTGGGACGGCGGCCCGTACGACGGCGGCTCCGGTGGGGGCTCGTAGCTCGACGGGTCGTGCCCCGGCGGGGGCTCCCAGGGTGACGGCGACCGGTCCGGATCGGGCGGCCCCGACGACGGTGGCTGGCTCACGGTCTCCTCCTGCCGGTGGCGGATCGCGTCCCCTCTTGCCGGACGCTACCCGCAGCGGTGAACCTTTTCACAGCGGTTGTGTGGACTGGTCACCTTGGCCTCGACCGCCGTGCGGCCAATACTGACGGAGCGTTCAGTTACCCATGAGTAAGGCGCCGACCCCCGGAGGCTGAGATGGCCCGACTCGCCCAGACGCCCGGCCTGACCGATGTGCAGCGGTCGATCCTGGAGACCGTCCGGGAGTTCGCCGACAAGGAGATCATCCCGCACGCGCAGCGGCTGGAGCACGCCGACGAGTACCCGAGCGACATCCTCGACGGGATGCGCGAGATGGGCCTCTTCGGTCTCACCATCGACGAGGAGTGCGGAGGGCTCGGCGAGTCCCTGCTCACCTACGCGCTGGTGGTCGAGGAGCTGTCGCGGGGCTGGATGTCGATCTCCGGCATCGTCAACACCCACTTCATCGTCGCGTACCTGATCTCCCAGCACGGCTCCGCCGAGCAGAAGGCCCGGCTGCTGCCGAAGATGGCGACCGGCGAGGTGCGGGGCGCCTTCTCCATGTCCGAGCCGGAGTGCGGCTCCGACGTCTCCGCGATCAAGTCGAAGGCCGTCCGGGAGGGCGACCGGTACGTCATCAACGGCCAGAAGATGTGGCTGACCAACGGGGCGTACTCGTCGGTGGTGGCGACCCTGGTCAAGACCGACACCGGTGCCGACTCCGTCTACGGCAACATGAGCACCTTCCTGCTGGAGAAGGAGCCCGGCTTCGGCGAGACCGCGCCCGGCCTGACCATCCCCGGCAAGATCGACAAGATGGGCTACAAGGGCGTCGAGACCACCGAGATGGTGCTCGACGGCGTGACCGTCGATGAGTCCGCCGTCCTCGGTGGCGCGGAGAAGGTCGGCCGCGGCTTCTACCAGATGATGGACGGCATCGAGGTCGGCCGGGTCAACGTGGCCGCCCGCGCCTGCGGCATCTCCATCCGCGCCTTCGAACTCGCCGTCGCGTACGCCCAGCAGCGCCACACCTTCGGCCAGCCGCTCGCGAAGCACCAGGCCGTCGCCTTCAAGCTCGCCGAGATGGGCACCAAGATCGAGGCGGCCCACGCGCTCATGGTCAACGCCGCCCGCCTCAAGGACGCCGGCCAGCGCAACGACGTCGAGGCCGGCATGGCCAAGCTGCTCGCCTCGGAATACTGCGCCGAGGTCGTCCAGGAGGCGTTCCGCATCCACGGCGGCTACGGCTACTCCAAGGAGTACGAGATCGAGCGCCTGATGCGGGAGGCCCCGTTCCTGCTCATCGGCGAGGGCACCTCGGAGATCCAGAAGACGATCATCTCCCGCGGCCTCCTCAAGCAGTACAAGCTCTGAGGTAAGGAAGGGCACCTTCCTGACGCCTCAGGTGGAGGAGGGTGCCCTTCCTGGCACGTCGGCACCGGCAGCGGGCTCCGGTGCGGTGACCGGCCCCGCCGCCAGCGCCTGCGGTCGTTCCCGGTACGCCTCGATCGCGGCGGCCAGGCGCTGTTCCGGCACCGCCACGTCCCGGCCGCCGACCACGGGCGCCGGCTCCAGCGACCGCCACACCCTCGGCCGCAGCCGCACCCCGGCGAGCCGGCCGTCCTCCCGGTGCAGGCTCACCCGGTCGATGTTGGACCAGTCGTACCGCCGGCGGCCGTGCCGGATCCCGCTCGCCGTGAGCGCCAACCGACCGGTGAACCGCACGCCGGAGTAGGCGACGACGCCGCCCGCTGCCGCCACCGCGACCAGGAGCACCAGCCGTACGACCCGGGCCCACTGCGGGTCGGCGGGCAGCGACATCGTCACCACCAGCGTCACCGCCGTCGCCCAGGCCAGGGCGGTGACGAGGTCGACCCAGCCGGCCAGGGACCGCCGCGCGACCAGACCGGGTTCGATCCCGTCCAGGCCGGCCACCCGTTCCCGCCAGACCAGCCGGGCGTCCTGCCGCGGACACCACCGCCGCAGCAGCGCGGTCACACCGACGAAGAGCCAGAAGACACAGACATCGGGCTCGAAGCGGGGAACCCGGAACAGTGCGGCGGCCATCGGCACCGTCACCATTGCGGCCACTGTCGCGGCCAGCAGCCGGCGGGACCAGAGCCCGTCGTCGCGCTTCGGCAGCCGGCCGGACAGGCGGACAGACATGGCCGCAGGGTACGAGCCGTCGACAACGTGCGGGCCCGACCCACCGCCCAGCCGACTCGGGCAACCGCCACGGCGCGGGACTGACCGCCGCGCCGGGACTCCTCGAACCCGGTCAGCCCAGCCGGGTCAGGCCGGCGGCGGCGCGCTCGACGATCAGGCAACGGTCCTCGACGTAGTCGACGCCCGCCTCCGTGGCGATCCGCCGCGCCTCGGCCGAGACGATGCCGAGCTGCAACCAGACCGCTGGCGCGCCGATCGCCACCGCCTCGCGTACCACGTCGACCGCGTCCTGCGCCGGCCGGAACACGTCGACCAGGTCCACCGGGTGCGGGATGTCGGCAAGCGACCGGTAGACCCGCTCGCCGAAGAGCTCGTCGGCCGTCGGGTTCACCGGGATGATCCGCCAGCCGTACCGCTGCATCTGCAACGGCACACTGTGGGCGGCCTTGCGCGGGTCGCGGGACGCGCCCACGACGGCGATCACGGCGGAGTCGGCGAGGATCTGCTGAGCGGAGCGCACCCGCCGACTCTAACCCCGCCGCTCAGCCGCCGCCCGCGAGCGAGTGACGCAGCCGGGCGTGCTCATCGGGCGTGCCGATCGCCGCCCGGTGCTCGGGATGCGCGGCGTAGTGCTGGATCGCCCCGGCCAGCAGGTCCGGCGCGACATCCAGCTCGCCGGTCTCGACGACGACGTGGCGGCGCGAGGCAAGCCCTCGTTGCCGGACCAGGTCACGGCTGCGCACCGGCAGCCGCAGTAAGCCGGACTGCCGGGACGGCCCGCCCGCAGCCGCCGGGTCCAGGGCCTCCCACGGTACCCAGGTGTGCCGCAGCGGGTCGCCGGCGGTGATTCCGGCCGGGGTCAGCGCGACCGTCGGCACCCGGCGCCACAGGGCGACCGACAGCAGAGCGGCGAACGGGCCGGTGATGCTCGGGTAGAGCCACCACATCCCGTCCTGACCCGAGCTGAGCTGGTAGGTCGTCGTGTAGGCGAGGAAGGCGAGCAGGATCCAGCGGAAGCTCACCCGGCCCTGGGGCGGGCCGAAGAAGGTCTGCTCCCGCTCGTCCACCCGCAACTCGGCGGCACCGGGCCGCCCGAAGACGCGCATCAGGCTCACCAGCAGCGCGACCAGCGGCAACAGCGTGAGCAGGGCGGCCGGACCGTCCGTGCGGCGCGCCCAGCCGGCCGCGACGCCCCAGAGCACTCCGGCGGCCAGCGCGACCGCCACCGCCACTCGCTGCCGCCGCAGCGCCCGGACAGTCGTCTCCCGCACGCCAGCAGCGTATCGGCAGCCGTCTACAGGAGAGTGAGCTGCTCGGCGGGCGGCGGCGCGGGCGCCGGTCCGGTGCGGCGGTGGTCGTCGCCGCGCTCGCCCCGGGGCAGCCCGTGCCGGCGTGCCGCGATGCGCACCCGCGCCGTCAGTTCCCGCTGGTAGGACTGCGGGGCGTACGCGCCGGAGCGGTAGAGCTCGCGGTAGCGGGGGACCAGGTGCGGGAACTCGCGACCCAGCCAGCGCGCGTACCACTCCCGGGCACCCGGGCGCAGGTGCAGCGCCAGCGGCGTCGCGCTGGTCGCCCCGGCGGCGGCGATGGCCGCCACGGTCGCGTCGATCGACTCGTCGTCGTCGCTGAGCCCGGGCAGGATCGGCGCCATCAGCACGCCGACGTCGAAGCCGGCGTCGGCCAGCGCCCGAACGGCGTCGAGCCGCCGCCTCGGGCTGGGGGTGCCCGGCTCCACCGCCCGCCAGAGCCGCTCGTCGACGAAGCCCACCGAGTACGACACGCCGACCCGCGTGACCTCGGCGGCCTGGCGCAGCAGCGGCAGGTCACGCAGGATCAGCGTGCCCTTGGTGAGGATCGAGAACGGGTTCGCGAAGTCGCGCAGCGCCGCGATGATCTGCGGCATGAGCTGGTAGCGCCCCTCGGCCCGCTGGTAGCAGTCGACGTTGGTGCCCATCGCGACGGGCGCGCCCCGCCAGCGCGGCGCGGCCAGCTCCCGCCGGACCAGCTCACCGGCGTTGACCTTGACGATGACCTTGCGGTCGAAGTCCGCCCCGGCATCGAGGTCGAGATAGGTGTGCGTGTTCCGTGCGAAGCAGTTGTGGCTCACGACGCCATCGGCGATGAAGTCGCCGGTGCCGGTCGTGATGTCCCAGAGGGGCAGTTCCAGCCCGAGGGGCTCGATGCCGACCACCCGGAGAGCCGCCTGACATTTCAGCGCCGCTCCGTCGATCGACCGCTTCCGGGTGATGGCCGGGTCGGTCAGGTGGAAGAACCGTAGCCGCTCGCGTAGCCCGCCGGTCAGCCGGATGTTTCGTACGCGGTTCGCGCGGCCTAGATCTTCGACCACGCTCGTGAAGCCGAAGTGGCTCAGCGCCGCCGACGTCTGGTCGAGGATCTCGTTGCTGCTGTTGCTGATCCGGAGAACGCCCCGGCTGCAACTGCCCTCTGCGTCGAAGATCCCGGCGAGGAAGCCCAGCCGCCAGTCGTCGGTGGGATCGTCGGGCCACCGCACCAGGGCGGTGATGGCCTCGATCGAGCGCTGCCGGGACGTCCGGATCGCGGAGATGGCTCGTCGCGTCGCACTTGCCGGGGTGTACGCGAAGCTGTCTGTCTTCACCCCGGCGCTGTCGAGGAAGCGCTTCGTGCGACCCAACGCCTCCTCGTCAGCGAGCGCCAGGCGGAACCGGTGCACCACCCCGTAGGAATAGCGGTACGTACCGAGGGTCGCGTCGCCTCGGATCATTCCGCAGAGGTAGCCCCGCCGGTAGTCGGCCGAGTCCTTCGGGCCCGTGGCGAAGCGGCCGGTGCCGATCAGGCGGTTGTTCGTCGTCAGGTAGGGGCGTTGCCCCGCGCCATTCATCGCGCCGGTCACGTGTTTCCAACCGCGGTCGGAGAGAAACCGGTGGTCGCCGCTGGCGATCAGCGTCGTGCCGTCCGCCAGGGTGACCCGGTAGGCCGGCTTTACGGTCGACCATTTGGCCAGGACCGTGGTGACGACGTAGCGACGGTAGGCACCACGACGCTGCGTGCCGTAGATCCGGTCACCGATCTCCAGCTCGCTGATCGGCTTCGCGCGTCCGTCTGCCATGAGGATCGGCGTCTCGCCCGAGAGGCAGTAGACGCACGCGTGCGAGCAGCCCCGGTAGGGGTTGATCGTCCACTCGAACGGAACCCGGGACGTGCCGGGCACCTTGTTGATGATCGACTTGGCCTGCACCTCGTAGAACGTCATGCCGGCGAAGCCCGGCGTGTCGAAGGTGCGGGCGACCGCTCCGGGCAGCGCCAGCGGCAGGGGTGGTGTCGCCGGCGCTGCCCGGTCGGGGACTCCCTCGTCCGGGGGAGCGGCGAGGTTGTCCCAGCGCATGGCCCTCATTCGAACACGCGTACGAGCGGAACGCAAGCGACCCGCCGTGTTCCCGCCCACCTCGCGGCACCGTGCGCGCCCGGCGGGTGGAGGATGGGGGCATGGAGAGGTCGACGTTCGTCTACGACGGGGACTGCGCGTTCTGCACCCGGTGCGCCGAGTTCATCGACCGGCGCATCCCGACGGGCGTGCGGGTGGTGCCGTGGCAGTTCGCCGACCTCGACGCGCTGGGCCTGAGCGAGGCCGAGTGCGAGGAGGCGGTGCAGTGGGTGGGCGTCGACGGCTCCCGCGCGGCCGGTCCGGACGCCATCGCCAGGCTGCTCCGCGACAGCGGTCCGCTCTGGCGGGTCGCGGGCGCCGGCCTCGCCTTCCCGCCGGTACGCGCCGCCGCCTGGCCCGCGTACCGCTGGGTGGCCCGCAACCGGCACCGGCTCCCCGGCGGCACGGCCGCCTGCGCGCTGCCGCAGGAGGCGCGGGAGCGCCTCTACGGACCGTCCGGTCGCCCGGCCGCCGACGCCTGACCCGCGAGTGCCGGCGCCGCGCCGGCGGTCGGCCCGGTGCCCCGCCCCCGCCGGGCGAACAGCCGGCGTGCCCAGACGACCGGCCGGACCCGCTCCAGCGGCAGGAAGCTGGTCATCGCGGCCAGGTGCGGGGCGAACGAGATCGTGATGGTCGCGACGGTGACCAGGTGGAACGAGTAGAAGAAGCCCACCGTGGCCAGCCGCCAGCGCTCCCTGAGCAGGAACACCACCGGGCTGAGCAGCTCGAACGCGACGATGCCGAACTGGGCGACGATCAGCAGGTACGGCACCGAGGCGATCAGGTCGGCCAGCTCGGTGCCGCGCCGCAGGATCGCCCGGGCCAGCACGGAGCCGGTCAGCCAGTCCAACCCGCCGAAACGCAGCTTGGCCCAGGCGGCCAGGAAGTACGTGCAGATGACCGCGATCTGGGTGACCCGCAGCGCCCAGCCGCCCGCCTCGGTGCGGGTGGTGTCGCCGTGCCGGGCCCGGCCGGCGGTGGGCAGCACGGCCAGCGCGACGAGCAGGCCGAACCGGTCGTGGTCGACCTTGCCGTAGCTCATCGCGACGATCATCCACTCGAAGTAGAGCGCGAAGACCGCCCAGCCGAGCAGGCGTGGTGCCCGGCCGGTCGCGGCGAGCAGGGCGAGCAGCAGCAGGGCCCAGAAGACGACGGTGACAAGCGTCTGGGTCGGCGTCGGCAGGGGCAGCACCCGGCCGACCAGCAGCGGCTGGTAGAGCTCGCCGGGCACCGCCACCCGGGTGCGTACCCAGGGCGTGAAGACGACCAGGTCGGCGGCGACGAAGAGGTAGATCAGCGTGCGGAAGGCGGCCACCCGGCCGCGGGGCACCGCCTCGGTCAACCAGCGGCTCATCGGTCCGCCTGCCAGGCGACCACGGTCTCGTCGGTCCAGCGGCCGGTGGGTCGCCCGTCGCGGATGCCGTGCCAGCGGACGACGATGCGGACCTCGACCAGCTCCGCCGCGTCCGGGTGGCGCTCGGCGTACGCGTCGGCGACCTCGGCGAGCAGCGCGGGGTCGGTGGCGTAGCGGCTCTGCTGGCCCTCGATCTCGGCCCGGCGGATGCCGGTGGCCCGCTCGCCCAGGTCGACGACCGCTCCGTTGCTGTCCACGCCCTCGACGCGGGTGTCCGGGGCGGGGGAGTTCGGCGGGTTGGACGTGGAGTACATCCGGAACGGGCCGAACGGGAAGTGGTCGTCGGTGCCCCAGGCGGTGCCGGCCGCCAGGACGGCCAGGCCGAGGGCGGTGACGGCGAGCCGGACGGCGCGACCGCGGGTGGTCAAGGTTTCCATCGGGTCGTGACGATACGGGATGTACCGCCCGCCTCGGCTCCCTCCGACGGCCACTTCCCGCTGGCCGGCGGGCCAGGGGGCCGCGTTCCGGGCCCAGGGCGGAGGCGTGTCCACGGGCGCAGGGCGGAGGTGCGTGTGCCGGCCCGCACCCCGTCACCGGCCGGGTGGACGACGACGGCCGGGCCCCGTCGGGGCCCGGCCGTCGTGGAGCGCTGCGGCTCAGTGGCTGTGCCCGGCCAGCTTCTCGCGGACGTCGTCCATGTCGAGGGCCTGGACCTGCTCGATCAGGTTCTCCAGGGCGGACTCGGGGAGGGCGCCGGGCTGGGCGAAGACGATGACGCCGTCGCGGATCGCCATGATGGTCGGGATCGAGCGGACGTCGAACTTGGCGGCCAGCTCCTGCTGCGCCTCGGTGTCGACCTTGCCGAACACGATCTCGGAGTGCTTGTCGGAGGAGCGCTCGTAGACCGGGGCGAACCGCTTGCACGGGCCGCACCAGTCGGCCCAGAAGTCGACCAGCACGATGCCGTCGCTGCCGGTCACCTCGTCGAAGTTTGCCGTGGTCAGCTCTACGGTTGCCATGAGAATCTCCGATCGGCGCGGAATAGCTACGTCTGGTGGAACCAGGGCGTACCTCGTGGAATTCCCGGCCCGCCTCCGCCGAAACGTGCTCGTCACGGCGTTGCGCAGGTCACGTTCACATCGATGACGATGGTTCCTGCTCGCCGTTGCGGTACGCAAGTGCACGACGCATTTGCGTGACCGGTCGTGATGGGAGCGTTTCCAAGGAGATCGACACGATTGACCGGAACGAATGAGCAATCAGGCGGTTGACAAGCGGCAATCCGGCGTGTGGAGATCGCCGAGGTCCGGGCGGCCGGGCACGCACAGTAGTGTTACGAAAAGGTAAATGTGACCTCCGTCTCTGTTCGGTTCGCCTTCCCGTACGGCAGAATCTTCCGCATCAGAGCGTGGGCGGCGGGTGCCGGGGAGGGCCCCGCCGCTCATTGCGTCTCCCCCCGGTTGTGGCGGTGTGACATTTCCGCACGCCCCGCGCCCCGCGCCTCGCCTTAACACTCCATAAGGCATGCTGTGCCGAACTCCATCGCCGCCCGTCGAAGGGGACAAGGATGCAGTTCGGCCGCTACTACGAGGAGTTCGAGGTCGGCGCGGTCTACCGGCACTGGCCCGGCAAGACGGTCACCGAGTACGACGACCACCTCTTCTGCCTGCTCACCATGAACCACCACCCGCTGCACATGGACGCGCACTACGCCGAGACGGCGAGCCAGTTCAAGCGCAACGTGGTGGTCGGCAACTACATCTACTCCCTGCTGCTGGGCATGTCGGTGCCCGACGTCAGCGGCAAGGCCATCGCCAACCTCGAGGTGGAGTCCCTGCGGCACGTGGCGCCCACCTTCCACGGCGACACGATCTACGGCGAGACCACCGTGCTGGACAAGCGCGAGTCGTCCTCCAAGCCCGACCGGGGCGTGGTCTCCGTGGAGACGCGGGGCTACAACCAGGACGGCACGATGGTGTGCGTCTTCCGCCGCCGGGTGATGGTCCCGAAGAAGGAGTACGCGGGGGCGGCGGTGCCCGAGGGCGTCGACCCGGAACGGCCGAGCTTCCCCGAGCCGCGCTGACCGACGGGCCCCTTCTCATCCGGGTTCCGGGTGGTAGGGGCCCTTTTTCCGATCCGGGGCATATGCTGGCGCCGGAGGTCCCCATGAGCCACTCCGTCGCCGGAGAGCCGTCCTCTGCCGGCCGCCGTGCCGCACCGCTGACCACCGCCGTCTACTCCGCCGCCGAGTGGGACCTGCTGACCAGCCTGCCCGGCCGCGTGATCGTGGCCGCCGCCGCGCCCGGCCCCGGACGGCCCCACCCGGGAGTCGCCGCCGGGCTCGCCGGCCTGGACGCGGTCGCGGCCGGCCGGGCCTTCGACAGTGATCTCGTACGCGCGGTGGTCGCCGCCATCTACGCCCGGCACGACGGGGCGGGCGATCCCGTCGAGCGCCTCACCGACGTGGTGGACCTGCTCGCCGCCTGCCGGGCGGCGACCCGGGTGCTGCGGCGGCGGGCCGATCCCGCCGACTCGGCCGCGTACCGGCAGTGGGTGCAGTCGGTGGCGGCCCGGGTGTGCAGGGCGGCGACGGCCGGCGCCCCGGGGCTGCCGCCGGCCCCCGCCGACCGCCGCTTCCTCGACCGGCTCGGCGGCGCGCTGGGGCTGCGCTGAACCGCCCCGGTCGACCCGGCTGTCCGCCCGGTCGGTGCCGTCCCGCGTCGGCCCGGTCCGGTTGCCGCGCCGGGGTCGAGGCCCGGGGCGGGGTCCGCGGGCCGTACCCTGCGTGACCGTGACCGGAGACCAGCTCGACGTCGGCGTGGGACCGTGGCCCGGGGACCCGCCGGACGACCCGCGGTACGACCCCGAGCTGCTCGCCGAGGGCGACCGGCGCAACGTCGTCGACCGGTACCGCTACTGGCGGCGCGAGGCCGTGGTGGCCGACCTGGACCGGCGGCGGCACGACTTCCACGTCGCGATCGAGAACTGGCAGCACGACTTCAACATCGGCACGGTCGTCCGCAACGCCAACGCCTTCCTCGCCGCCGAGGTGCACGTCGTCGGCCGCCGGCGGTGGAACCGGCGCGGTGCCATGGTGACCGACCGCTACCAGCACGTCCGGCACCACGAGACCATCGAGGAGTTCGTCGCCTGGGCGGCCGGACGGGAGTTGCCGGTCGTCGGCATCGACAACCTGCCCGGCTCCCGGCCGCTGGAGACCACCACGCTGCCCCGGCGCTGCGTCCTGCTGTTCGGGCAGGAGGGCCCGGGCCTGTCCGACCCGGCGCGTGCCGCCTGCGACCAGCTCTTCTCGATCGCCCAGTACGGCTCCACCCGGTCGATCAATGCCGGCGTGGCCAGCGGCATCGCCATGCACGCCTGGATCCGTACGCACGCCGGGCCGCCGCCGGGCTGACCGCCGTCGCTCGCCGGCCTCGGGCTCGCGGGAACTCAGCCGACCCGCGGCACCGAAACCGGCGCTCCGCTTGACGGGGCGGCGTGCGGGGGTGACGGTGGGATGGTGAGTGTCGCGGTGAGTTGCCCGAAATGTGGTGGGCCGGTGCGGGCGCCGGACCTGATGCACACCGAGTCGCGCTGCCTGGACTGCGGGCCGGTTTCCCCGCTGCACGTGCCCGAGCACATCGGGACCGAGATCGTGGCCAGCGTGGTGGAACGGATCGTCGCCGCCGCCGACCCGCCGGCCCGGCCGAGGACGCCGCTGTGGTGCCCGTGGCCGCTGCCGACGGGCTGGACGATGACCGGGGTGGCGTACGCCGGCGACGACCGCACCGGGGTGCGCGCCACGGCGGTCGCCTGCGCCGGGCCGGAGCCGCTCGGCGGGGGCCCCGCGGACCTGGTCTTCGTCGCCGAGGAGCCGGGCGTCGGCCTGGGCACCCGGTTCGCGGGCCTGGCCGGCCCGGATCCGGGCCCGGAACTCGCGCAGGCGTTGACCGATCCAGGGCCGGGGCATCCGGAGCATGTGGGGCAGGCCAGGATCAAGGTGGCCGGCCATCCGACTCCACTGTGGCTCGTGAACTCGCCGACGGATCGAAGCGCGTACGCCGGCGAGGCTCGGGGATTGTGGCTCCATGCGATAGCCTGGCCGGCGAGTGCGGGTCACCTCCTCGCGGAAGAAGTCGTGTTGCACGACCTGACCGAGTGGACACCGCCCGAGCTCGTGTACGGCGCACCGTCTCCGTATCTGCACGGGAAGGCTTGACGGGTCCTAGGGCTTGACAGGCATCCCGGAATGTCGGAGAACGGACGCAGATATTCACTGTACGACACCACACTGATACTCTGGGTGCCGCTGCGGTAATGGGACCCGGCGCCGCGCGAGAGGATGGCCCGCCATGGTCAAGAAGGTCCTCACCTGGGCCGGAATCGCATTCTTGATCTTCTTCGTCGCATACCGGCCAAATTCTGCGGCGGACGTGTTCAAGTCACTGGGCGGCGGGATCATGGACATCGCCCAGGGGTTCGGCGACTTCTTCACCAGCCTCGTCGCCTAGCCGCCGATGGGAAACCCCTCCGGTCCACCCTTCGATCCCGACGATCCCGATCGGGAGCGCCGGGAGCGGGACACGGAGCCGATCCCCCGGATCGGCCCCGACGACGGGCCGGGCTACGGCACCGGTCCGGGTCTCTCCGACGGTCCCTCCCTCTCGGACGACGCCGGCTTCGGCGACGGCCCGGCGTACGCCGGGGAGGGGCGGTCCGGTCGGGCCTGGGTCCGTGACCCGGAGGCCGGCTACCAGCCACCGCAGATCTCCGAGGACGAGCTGGCCGGTCTGCGGGCCGACGCTGCCGGCATGGCGCCCCGCCGGGTGCTGCCGTTGGAGGACGAGCCCAGCTCGCTGGTGGCGCGCTACCTCTTCCCGACCGAGCGCTACCGGGGCGAGTGGAAGCGGCACTGGATCCACCTCTCCACCCCGCTGCTGGTCGGCATCGCCGCGACCTTCGTGCTGGGCTACCTCTCCGGCTTCCTCGCCGGGCAGGACGTGGGCGCGCTCACCACGATCGCGGTGCTGCTCTGGTTCGCCGTGATGGGGTGGGTGGCCTGGAAGGTCGCCGACTGGTGGTACGACCGCTTCATCCTGACGAACAAGCGGGTGATGGTGGTCAACGGCATCATCACCCGGCGGGTCGCGATGATGCCGCTGGTCCGGGTCACCGACATGAAGTACGAGCAGAGCCCGACCGGCCGGGCGCTCAACTACGGCACCTTCGTACTGGAGTCCGCCGGCCAGGAACAGGCCCTGCGTGAGATCAAGAACCTGCCCAACCCCAACGAGCTCTACCTGCGCGTCGTCGAGGAGATGTACGAGCCGCAGGCGGTCGAGGCGCGGCTGGGCAAGGAGGCCGACGAGGCCAAGGCCGACGACGGGGCGTGAAACTTTTCGTCCGAACATCGGAGGAACTGCGCACCGTTCGCCGTCGACCCGACCACCCCCGGCATGGCAACCTGCCAGGACAACGGGGCGCGGAGGTGGCCGGTGGTGAGCAGGGATCCCCTGGAGGAGGAGTTCCGCGACTTCGTCGCGGCCCGCTCCGGCGCCCTGCTGCGCACCGCCTACCTGCTCAGTGGCGACTGGGCCACCGCCGAGGACCTGTTGCAGACCGCGTTGACCAAGACGTACCTGGCCTGGAAGCGGCTCGGCGGGATCGAGGCGATCGAGCCGTACGCCCGCCGCGTCATGATCAATACCTCGACCAGTTGGTGGCGGCGGCGCTGGCACGGTGAACGCCCCACCGACGTGCTGCCGGAGCGGGCCGGGATCGACGAGATCGAGCAGCAGCTCGACCGGGACCTGCTCTGGCGTCACCTGAGCGCGCTGCCCAGCCGGCAGCGGGCGGTGCTCGTGCTGCGCTTCTACGAGGACATGTCCGAGGCGCAGACCGCCGCGCTGCTCGGCATCTCGCCGGGCACGGTCAAGAGCCAGACGTCGCGCGCCCTGGGCACCCTGCGCCGCCGGATGGGCGCCGAGGCCGTCCTCGACCTGCCGGCGGCCGGGGCCGACCCGACCCCGGCCCTGCCCCGGGCCGACGGCACCGACCGCCCCGCCCCCACCCGCGACGGCGCCGACCGTCCCGCTGCCGCGCAGGGCGGCACCGACCGTTCCGCTCCGGTCCGCGGCGGCGCGCCGGTCGGCCCGTCGACGGCCTACGGGGCGCCGACGATGGTGGTGGGCGAGGACGCGGCGGCCGTGGTCGCGGCGACGAACGCCCCGTCGCCGCTGATCGCGCCGGCCACGGCGGGCAGGCCGGACGGCACCACCACCGCCGCCCTCGGCCGATCGGCAGGCGCCACCGCCCCGGGCCGGTCGGGAGGCGCCACCGCCCCGGGCCGGTCGGGAGGCGCCACTGTCCCGGGCGGCGGCGCGACCGGGCTTCCGGCACAGCCGGCCGCCGTTGCTCCGGCGTCGGACGCCGGGCGTGCCACGTCGGCCGCCGCACTGACCGAGGAGTCGGCGGGCGATCCGGTGCCCGTCGCCTCGGGGGCGCGGGCCGGGGCGGGGTCGCGTACCGCCCGTGACGAGCAGCGCGGCCGGCAGGCCGCCCTCCCGGTCGTACCGGCCGGCTCCGGAGAGCACCGGTGAGCCGTCCCGTCGGTCGTGGTGACAACCGGACCGAAGGCCCGACGCGTCCATTCGCCGTGACCGAGGACGAGCTGGCGCAGGCGCTACGGGAGACGTTCGCCCGTCGGGTGTCCGTCGCGCGTCCGCTCGTCGCCGATCCGGCAGGACTGGCGATCCGGCGGGCCGACCGGTCCCGGCGCCGGCGGACGTTGACCGGGATCGCCCTCGCCGCGGTGGCCACCGTGACGGTCAGCGCCGGAATGGCCCAGCTCGGGCAGCAGCCCGGGCGGCCCACCCATCCCACCGTGGTGCTCGGTGACCCGTACGCCTCGCCGTTGCCGGACCCGACCCCGCAGCCGTCGGCCGCCTCGCGGACCGACCTGGGGCGGGGCGAGGTGGACCTCATCCTCAACGACGTGCTGGTCACCGCCGGCGGGCAGCGGCTCGCCCTGCCCGACGTGGGCACGGCCGCCGAGCGTGCCCAGCGGCTCCCCGACCGGGCCGGCTGGGCGGTGGTGGGCGCGCCGACGGCGGCTGGCCGGTCGCTGTGGATCGTGCTGTCGGACGGCAAGGCACACCTGCTCCTGGCCGGGGCGCGGGACATCGTCCTCAGCCCCGACGGGCGGCAGGTCGCCTGGCGGGAGGGGACGGACCTGGTCGTCGCGGGCATCGTCGGCACCCAGGTCGTGGCCGCCGCCCGCACCCCGGCGTCGCCCGACGCGGTGCCGGTCGCCTTCGCCGGGGACACGGTCCTGGTCCGCCTCGCCCCCGACCGGCCCGGTCACGCCCTGTGGCGCCCGGCGGCGGGTCCGCCGCGCGGCGCGGGCGACGCCGCCCTGTACGTCTACGGCACCCGCCCCGACGGGCTGGCGGTCGCGCTGATGTCCGCCGGCACCCCCCGCCGGCCCTGTGTCGCCCTGCTCGACCCGGCCCGGGACCTCGCACCGGTGCGGACCGGATGCGGGCCGACGCTGACCGGCGACGCGGCCGGCGGGGTGTCCGCCGACGGGCGGTGGCTCCTGGTCAACGGAAAGGCGGGCCGGCAGGACCGCGCGCTGCTGGTCGACCTGGACCAGCTCGCCGCCGCACCGGTGACCCGCCCGGCCGGTCCGCCCGTGGCCGGGCCGGTGGCGTGGACGCCGCAGGGGACGGCCCACTATCCGGCAGTGGACGGCGCCCTGGTGCGCGTCGAGGTGAGCCGCGTGCTCGACGGCGAGGTGGCCGTGTCCGTGCCCGTCACCGGCCTGGCCGCCGGAGAACGCGCGGTGCCGGTGGGCGCCGACCGCCGTCCCTGACCGCGCCCGCGCGCCCGGGGCGGGCCGCCGGCCGGTAGCGTCGGGCCGATGAGCGCGGCACCGCGGATCGACCTGCACACCCACTCCACCGCCAGTGACGGCACGCTCAGCCCGGCCGAGCTGGTGCGGGCGGCGGCGGAGTCGGGGCTGGACGTCGTGGCGATCACCGACCACGACACCACGGCCGGCTGGGCGCCGGCCCTGGCGGCGCTGCCGGCCGGGCTCAGCCTGGTCCGGGGCGCGGAGCTCTCCTGCCGGTGGTACGGCGAGGAGCCCGCGCTGCCGCTGCACCTGCTGGCGTACCTCTTCGATCCGGACGCCCCGGAACTCGTCGCGGAGCTGGCCCGGGTGCGGGCCGCCCGCGAGGAGCGGGGCGAGCGGATCGTGGCGCTGCTGCGGGCCGACGGGATCGACGTGAGCTGGCCGGAGATCCTGACCGGCGCGGGCGGCGGGACCGTGGGCCGGCCGCACATCGCGCAGGCGCTGATCCGGGCCGGCCTGGTGGCGACCACGACGGAGGCGTTCGGGCCGGACTGGCTGGGCGAGCGCTACCGGCTGCCCAAGGAGGACATCGACGTCTTCCGCGCGGTCCGGCTCGTGCGCGCGGCGGGCGGCGTGCCGGTCTTCGCCCACCCCCGGGCCACCCGGCGGGGGCGGATCGTGCCTGACGAGCTGATCGCCGAGCTGGCCGCCGCCGGCCTGGCGGGGCTGGAGGCCGACCACGAGGACCACTCCCCGGCCGAGCGGGCGCACGTGCGGGCCCTGGCCGGCGAGCTCGGCCTGCTGGTGACCGGCTCGTCGGACTTCCACGGCACCCACAAGACCGTCCGGCTCGGGGCGTTCACCACCGACCCCGGGGCGTACGAGCGGATCGTCGCCGAGGCGGGCGGAGTGACCGAGGTCGCTTCCGGCTGATCCGCGTTTCCGCCTCCGGCGGCGCGGCTACGTTGATCACGTGGATGCCAAGCTGTTCGGCGAGGTCTTCGTGACCCTGCTGGTGATCGTCGACCCGCCGGGCATGATGCCCATCTTCCTGGCGCTGACCGGCCCGCTGACGGCGCGGGACCGTAACCGCGCCGCCTGGCAGGCCGTCGCCCTGGCGCTGGGCGTGATCGTGATCTTCGCGGTGGCGGGGCAGACGCTGCTCGACTACCTGCACGTGGACCTGCCGGCGTTGCAGGCCGCCGGCGGGCTGCTGCTCATCCTGGTGGCGCTGGAGCTGCTCACCGGCAAGGCCGACGACCCGAGCCAGCAGGTCACCTCGAACATCGCCCTGGTGCCGCTGGGTACGCCGCTGCTGGCCGGCCCCGGCGCCATCGTGGCCACCATGCTCTTCGTCCAGCAGGCCGACGGCGGGGCGGACGTCACGGCCATCGCCGCCGCGATCGTGGCCGTGATGGCCACCGTCTGGATCGTGCTGCGGTTCTCCGGCGGGATCGTCAAGATCCTGCGGCCCGGCGGGATCGAGGTGCTGACCCGGATCGCCGGCCTGCTGCTGGCCGCGATCGCGGTGCAGCTCATCGCGGACGCGGTGGCCGCGTTCGTGACCCAGTACGCCAACATGACCTGACCGGCGGCCGCTTCTGTCGGGGGTGGATGGCAGGATCGCGGTGTGCGACGAGCCTCTTCAGCCGGACGGTCCTCCACCAGCGGCGGCCGGGCGCCCCGGCCGCGCGGCGACCAGCCCGAGCAGCTCGGCTTCGAGGGCATGCCGGAGCGGCTCTTCGTCTGCACCCCGAGCAAGCTCGGCGCCTACGCCGACTGCCCCCGGCGCTACCGCTACTCCTACGTCGACCGTCCGGCCCCGCAGAAGGGCCCGCCGTGGGCGCACAACTCCCTCGGCGCGAGCGTGCACACCGCCCTGAAGAACTGGTATGCGCTGAGCCCCGAGCGGCGTCGGCCGGAGGCGCTCGCCGCGTTACTCAAGGGCACCTGGGTGCGCGAGGGCTACCGTGACGACGAGCAGGAGCGGGCCGCCTACCGGCGGGCCCTGGGCTGGCTGGAGTCCTACGTCGAGACCCTGGAGCCCGGGGCCGACCCGCTCGGCGTGGAGCGGGTGGTGGCGGTCAAGACGGCGGTGCTCGCCTTCAACGGCCGGGCCGACAGGATCGACTCCCGCCCCGGTCCCGACGGCCCGGAGCTGGTGATCGTCGACTACAAGACGGGCCGCACGGGGCTGGACGCCGACGACGCGCGCGGCTCGCAGGCGCTGGCGCTCTACGCGTACGCCGCCGAGCGGGTGTTCCGCCGGCCGTGCCGCCGGGTGGAGCTGCACCACCTGCCGACCGGCACGGTGGCCGCCCACGAGCACACCGTGGAGTCGCTGGCCCGGCAGCTCACCCGGGCGGATGAGACCGCCCGCGACATCATGGCCGCCGAGCGGGCGGTCGCCGACGGGGAGGACCCCGACGAGGCGTTCCCGACCACGCCGGGCCCGCGCTGCGGCTGGTGCGACTACCGGCGCACCTGCCCGGTCGGGGCGCAGGCGCCGGGCAAGGAGCCGTGGGCGGCCGTCGAGCGCGCCACCGACCCGGTGGTCGCACCCGCGACCGACCCGGCACCCGGCACGGACTGACCCCCCCCGCAGGCCCCCGGCAGGGACTGACCACCCCCGCAGGCACGGTCACCCTGCCGGCGACACGGTGCCGGCCCGGGTGGCACAGGGCGCCCACCAGGCAGCCGGTTCGGCCGTGGGATCAGGCCGGCGTGCCGGCGAGCCGGGCGGCGCGTTCCTTGGCGGCCTGCTGCAACGGTCCCTCCCGCCACCGGCGGGGCAACGTGGCGAGGGTCAGCCGCAGCGCCCGGACGCTCAGGTCGGCGGAGAGCGCGGTCGTGGGCAGGCCAAGCCCGCCGTACATCCGTCGGGCCCAGGCCGGCAGCAGCGCGAGCGCCGTGCCGGCGATGCCGAAGTACGCCCAGCGGGGCGGCCCGAGGTTGAGCCCGATCCGGGCGGGCAGGCTGAGCTTCCACGGGATCGGCGGCGCGGTGAGGAAGAGCGCCGTCTCGGCCGCCTCGCGGGTCATCCGCAGCTCCGGACGGATCCGCCGGTAGTAGTCGGCCACCTCGGCGGCGGTGCCCGGCACCGTCGCCGGGTCCAGGCCGACCAGGGCGGCGGAGCGCCGCTGCTCGGTGTAATAGCCGTCGATCTCGTCGGCGGTCAGGGGCAGTCCGGCCCGGCGGGCCGTGTCGAGGAACGATTCGACCTCGGTGACGTGCACCCAGCGCAGCAGCTCGGGATCGTCGACCCGGAACTCCTCCCCGGTGAACAGGTCGGTGGCCCGCAGGCGGGCGTGCCGGCGGCGTACCCGGAGCCCGGCGGCCTCCGCCTCGGCGGTGGTGCCGTAGATGGTGGTGCCCACGTAGGTGGCGGTACGCACCAGGCGGCCCCAGGCGTCGGAGCGGTAGCTGCTGTTCTGGGCGACCCCGGCCATGGCCCGGGGATGCAACGACTGGAGGTAGAGCGAACGCAGGCCGGCGACGATCAGGATCGGCTCCTCGTGCACCTTCCACGTGACCGAACCCGGACCGAAGAGGCCGAGGTCATCGGAGTCCACCGACCAAGGGTGCCACGCGCTGCCGCCGTGCGCCGCGTGGAGAGCGGTCGGCCGTCAGTCGTCGGCGGAGCGGCGGGCCTGGCAGGTGGGGCAGAGGCCCCAGAACGTCACTTCCGCCTCGTCGACCTCGAACCCGTGGGCGATGTTCGGGTCCAGGCAGGGCGCGCTGCCGACCGCGCAGTCGATGTCGGCGATCTCACCGCAGCCCCGGCAGACGACGTGGTGGTGGTTGTCGCCGGCACGGGCCTCGTAGCGGGCGGGGCTGCCGGCCGGCTCGATGCGGCGGGACAGCCCGGCGCGCGACAGCGCGCCCAGCACGTCGTAGACCGCCTGGGTGGAGACCGAGTCGATGCGCTCGCGCACCTGGCGGGTGATCTCGTCGACCTCGAGGTGGCCGCCGGCGGCCAGCACGTCGAGCACGGCGAGACGCGGCCGGGTGACCCGCAGGCCCCTCGACCGGAGCAGTTCCTCGCCACCGGGCATGTGCCAATGACAGCACGCGGGTCGGGGACCGACAACCGGCCTCCGGCGCGGGGTGGCGCCGGCCACAACCCGGGCCGCACGAGCCGGCCGTCGCGTCGGCGGGCTGCTCGCCGGGGAACGGTGAACCGGACCGGCTCCGGGCCCGTGTTCCCGGTCGAGATTGACTGGGCGGGTCGACCGGCGCACCGTACGCTGGCCCCGCGACCGCGTACGCCGGAGGTGTGGATGTTCAAGGAGATCCTGGGTCTGCCGGCCCACGTGCTGGTGGTGCACGCGGTCGTCGTGCTCGTGCCGCTGCTGGCCCTGCTCTCCGCCGCGTACGTGGCGTTGCCCCGGTTCCGGGCGCGGCTGGACTGGGCGGTGGCGATCCTCGCCGTGGTGGCGCCCGTGTCGGCCTTCGTCGCGGTCGAGTCGGGGGAGGAGCTGACCGACGCGTTCCTCGCCCGGGGCATGCAGGGCCCGATCGTGGAGCAGATCTTCGCGCACTCGCGCTACGGCGACATCCTGTTCCGCTGGGTGCTGCCGCTGGCCGTGGCGTCGCTGCTGCTGCTGTTCGTGACGAGCGGGCACCGGCGGGTGCCGAAGCTGCCGTCCTGGGTGACCCCGGTGCTCTCGGTCGCGGTGGTGGCGTTCGGCGTCGTCAGCCTCGTCTACGTCTACCTGACCGGGCACTCCGGGGCCGAGACCGTCTGGGGCAACACCCTCTGACGTCCCGCCGGCCGCGTCGGGCCGAGGGGCGGCGCGGGCCGCGACCGGGCCGAGGTCAGAACACGAGCCGGGTGCAGAGCACGCAGACGAGGACCACCAGCACCACGGCGGCCACCGTGCCCACGCCGTACGTGAGTCGTTGCGCCCGCTGCTCCGCCGCGTCGAGTTCCGCCATGTCCTGGGCCGGCAGTCGCCGGGGCGGTGGCGGTCGCAGGTGCACCGGTGGGCGCCACCCGGCCGGTGGCGGGGTGGTCGCGGGCGGGCCCGCGTAGCCGCTCCCACGCGCCGGGGGCGGCGTGGCCGGCCCCGGCGGCGCGCCCGTGGGCCGCTCGGGCGAGCCGTCGGGCCGTCGCCAGTAGTCGTCCGGGGCGCCGCCGGAGGTGGGGGTCGTCACGCCGTCCGACGCTACCAACGCCCCGGCCCGGCGGCCGGCCGGACGCGGCGGCCCGGCGGTTCGTCGGCGCTCCCGCCGGTGGTTGCTGCGCTAGTCTTGCCGCTCGTGAGCATCACCGAGGATCCGGGCACGCCGGCGGTACGCGGCGACGACGACCGCGCCGTCGACCTCAGCGACGACTTCGTGGTGCTGCCGGAGCAGACCGCCGACGACACCGACCGGGGCTGGGGCGAGCGCTCGGGCGGCAACGACGACTGGCTGCTCGCGGAGCGCCCCCCGCACTGGGACTGAGCGGCTCACCGCCGCCCGGCGGCGCCCTGTCGGGGACCGCGCCGGGCTGTGGACGACGGGCCGGGCTGTGGACGACCGCGCCGAACAGTGGACGACCCCCGCCGGGCTGTGGACAACCTCCGCCGGGCTGTGGACGAGCGCGGCCGGCCCGGGGACCGGCCCACGGTTCGAGGGCCGGCCCCCGGGCCGGGGCGGCGTGGGTCAGGAGGAGCTGGCGCTGCTGGCGGCCGGGGCCTTGCCCCCGCCACCGGTGGAGCCGCCCGAGCCCGACGACGGGGACGAGCCCGACGACGAGGACGAGGAACCGGCCGACGAGCCCGACGACGAGGACCCGCCGGACGAGCCGGAGTCACCGCCGGAGGACGAGTCGGACTTCGCCGGCTTGGCGGCGGCACCGCTCTTTGCGCTCTCCGAGCCGGACGAGCGCGAGTCCGTGCGGTAGAAGCCCGATCCCTTGAACACGATGCCGACGGAGTTGAAGACCTTCCGCAGCCGCCCCTCACACGCCGGGCACTCGGTCAGCGGTGCGTCGGAGAAGGACTGCACCGCCTCGAGCTGGTGGCCGCACGCGGTGCAGGCGTACTGGTACGTGGGCACGTTCTCCTCCGGATCTGGCCACGGCCGGTTGGCACTCGACGTATTCGAGTGCCAATGGTGCGTCATCGCCCCCGGATTCGTCCAGCGGAAGTGTGGGGCGCGACACCCGCCACGCCCCCCGGGGCGGCGTCCAGCGTACGCAGGCCGTCGGCGGGCGTGACGACCGCGCGTACCGGGCGGTCGTGCGGCTCGGCGGGAAGCGCCTCCATCAGCTCGCCGTCGTGTAGCGGGACCACGGTCAGGGCGGTCGCCGGCACCCGGGCCAGCGCCCGGTCGTACGAGCCGCCGCCCCGGCCCAGCCGCCGCCCCCGGCGGTCCACCGCCAGCGCGGGCAGCACCACGAGCTGCGCCCCGGCGACCGCTGCCCGGCCCAGCCGCGGCCCGGCCGGCTCGCGCATGCCCCGCCCGGCGGCCACCAGCCCGGCCGGCCCGCTCCAGGCCGCCCAGTCCAGGTCGAGGTCGTCGCGGAGCACCGGCAGCAGCAGTTCCCCGCCCGGCGGCAGCGCCGCGTGCAGCACCGCTGGCAGGTCGGGCCCGCCCGGCTCGGAGCCGACCGGCACGTACGCCGTCATCCGCAGCGGGCGCAGCCGGCGTACGAGTGCCACCAGCTCGGCCTGCACGCGCCCGGCGGCGTCGGCGCGGCGCGGCGCGCCCAGCGCCCGGCGGCGGGCGAGTACGGCGGCGCGCACATCCCGCTTCGCCTCTTGCGCTCCATCAGAAAAATCGGGCACGCAACACTCCTGACGCAACGTTTGTCGCCTGGTGGCTCTGTGTCAGCATCGCAAGCAACGGCGGCGTAACTTCCGGGGGGACCGAGTGACGCTACGCGGGCGGTTGACCACAGCCTTCCTGGCGGTGGCGCTCGGCCCGGTGGTGCTCGGGGTGATGTTCGTCGGGGCGACCGTGGCGGCGGTCGACTCGAGCCGCTCCACCGAGCGGCTCGCGGTGGCCGCCGCGACCGTGCGCACCTCCGTCGACGCCCTCTGCCAGCAGCTGCGGGCCGCCGCCGACGCGGTCGCCCTGGCCGGCGACCGGCCGGCCGCCGCGAGCCAGGTGGTCCGCCGTGGCCTGGCCGCCGCCGTGCGGGTCGCCGACGTCACCGGCCGGGTCACCTACGCCAGCCCCGGCGGCCCTGCGGGGCCCTGGCGGGACTGCGCCGACCCGCCGTCCGCCGGGCCGGTGCGGGCGCTCGCGGCCCGGGCCGACCTGCGCGACCGGGCCGGCGGGCCGCTCGGCACGGTCACCGCCGCGCAGCCGGTCGACCCGGCCTTCGTGGCGCGCCTCGCGGCCGTGACGGGGGTGGCGGTCACCCTGATCGACGACGGCGCGGCGCCCGTCCGGCTCGCCCACAGCACCGAGTCGACCGGCGTACGCGACGCCGTGCTCGCCGCCGCCGACACGCTGCACGGCGAGCGCGTCACCGAGACCCCCGACGGCCGGTACGTCCGCCTGGTCGGCCCGTCCTCCGGGCAGCCCCTGCCACTGGTGCTCTCCGTCCCCAGCGAACGACCACGCGGCCTGTACGTCGCACTGGGCTCGGCGGTGCTGGTGGCGACCCTGCTGGCCGTGGTGGCCGCCTGGCGGCTGGCCCGGGTGACGACCCGCCCGCTGGTCGAGCTGGCGGGCGCGGTGGACCGGGTGGCGCGCGGCGACCTGACCGCCCGGGTGCCGGTGCGCAGCCGGGACGAGATCGGCCGGCTGGCCGGCGCGTTCAACCGGATGACCCGCGAGACGGGCACCTACGTGGCGGCGCTGACCAGCAGCCGCGACCAGCTGCGCGGGCACCTCGCGGTGCTGGGGGACACCCTGGCCAGCACGCATGACCTGCAACGCATCCTGCGGGTGATCCTGCACAGCGCGATCGCGGCGACCGGCGCCCGGGCCGGGGCGGTGCTGCTGGTCGACGACGGCGGGGTGCTCGTCGCGCAGTGCACCGAGGGGCTGGACGGGCCCGACCCGGCGGACGAACCCCCGGGCCCGTTGCGGGTGCCGCTGGGCAGCGGTGTGGTGGGCGCCGTCGCGGCGACCGGGGAGCCGCGCCGGGGGCGGGTGGAGCCCTCCGTCGCGCCGCCGGGGGAGCCGCACTGCCGGACGTACATCGCGGTGCCGTTCGCGGCCCCCGGCACGACGGGCCCGCCCGACGGCACCGCCCGCGACGGGCCCGCCCCACGCCCCGGGGCGGAGCCGGCCGCCCCCGCCGGGGCGCTCGGTGTGCTGGCCCTCTACGACCGGCTCGGCGCGGACGAGTTCGACGACGACGACCTCGTCACCCTGCGCACCTTCGCCGGCCACGCCGCGGTGGCGGTGGACAACGTCCGGGTGCACGAGGAGGCGCAGCGGCTCTCGCTGACCGACCCGCTCACCGGGCTGTGGAACTACCGCTACCTCAAGGAGTCGATCCGCCGGGAGGTCGAGCGGGCGAGCCGGTTCGGCCGGATGCTCAGCGTCCTCGCCCTCGACCTGGACCGGTTCAAGGACGTCAACGACACGTACGGGCACGCGGCCGGGGACGCCGTGCTGGCCGAGTTCGCCCGCCGCGTGCGCGGCGAGATCCGCGAGGTCGACCTCGCCTTCCGGCAGGGCGGCGAGGAGTTCGTGCTGCTGCTGCCGGAGACCGACGCCCGGGGCGCGGCGATCGTCGCGGAGCGGCTCGGCGCGGCGGTCCGGGACACCCCGATCACCGCCGACGGGCACGGCGGGGCGGCCGTGGACATCGGCGTCACCGTCTCCGTCGGCATCGCCGTGCACCCCGACCACGGCAGCACCGGCCAGCAGGTGCTGGACGCCGCCGACGACGCCCTCTACGCCGCCAAGGCGGCCGGCCGGGACACCTGGCGCATCGCCGAGGAGCGGGCCGGACCCCCGGCGCGGGAGATCCCCGTCCCGGCCACGGCGGCCACCCCCGAGGACGGTCTGCCGCGCGCCGGCGCTCCCCGCCAGCCGGTGCGGGCCCGCCCCGACGCGGCCGATCCGACCGACGCCACCCCGGGGAGCGCGCCGGCCGCGCCCGACCCGGTGCGGCCGGGTCCCTGCGGCGGCGCGTCTTCCGGTCCTCACCCTCCACGACAGAGCCGTGGCCGATAGTCTCGCGACATGTCGGAGCACTCAGCGAACCCCTCATCGGCGACCGCCGCAACCGGTCGCTCCCGCGCGGTCAAGGCCGTCATCCCGGCCGCCGGTCTGGCCACCCGGTTCCTGCCGGCCACGAAGGCGGTGCCCAAGGAGCTGCTCCCGGTGGTCGACCGGCCGGTGCTGCAGTACATCGTCGAGGAGGCCACCCAGGCCGGCATCGGCGACGTCCTGCTGATCACCGGGCGGGGCAAGACGTCGATGGTGGACCACTTCGACCGCCGCCCCGACCTGGAGGCGCGGCTGGAGGCGAAGGGCGACGCCGAGCGGCTGGCCGCCGTGCGCGGCCCCAGCGAGCTGGCCGAGATCTACACCTGCCGGCAGCCCGAGCAGCTCGGCCTGGGCCATGCCGTCGGCTACGCCGAGTCGCACGTCGGTGACCAGCCCTTCGCGGTGCTGCTGGGCGACGAGTTCGTCAAGCCGGCCGAGCCGCTGCTGCCGGCCATGCTGGAGCTCCAGGCGCGCACCGGCGGCGTGGTGCTGGCCTTCTTCGAGGTCGACCCGGCCGAGACGAAGCGCTACGGCATCGCCTCGGTGGAACCGGCGGAGGCGGAGCTGACAGACATCGGCGAGGTCGTCCGGGTCACCGGCATGGTGGAGAAACCCAAGCCGGAGGACGCGCCCAGCAACCTCGCGGTGCTGGGCCGCTACGTGCTGCCGGCCAGCATCTTCGACGCCATCCGGCGGACGGAGCCGGGCAGCGGCGGGGAGATCCAGCTGACCGACGCCATGGAGCTGCTGCGCAGCGAGGGCACCCCGGTGCACGCGATCGTCTACCGGGGCACCCGCTACGACACCGGCATGCCGCTGGGCTACCTCCAGACCGTGGTGCAGATCGCCGCCGAGCGCGACGACCTCGGCGCCGAGTTCCGCAAGTGGCTGGCCGAGTTCGTCAACTCCGACGCGTCGGGCGTGACTGGTACATGACAGCGTCGGCCGACGCCGAGGCGGCCGCGAACGAGTTGACGCCGCTCGCCGACTACCTGGGCAGCGTGCTGCGCAGGTTACGCGCGCTGCCACCGCTCGACCTCGACCTCACCCAGGCGCACGGCAACGTCCTCGCCGAGGACGTCGTCGCGCCGCACTCCTTCCCGGCCTTCGACCAGTCGGCCGTGGACGGGTACGCGGCCCGCTGGGAGGACATCTCCGGAGGGGGTCGGGGCGTGGGCTACGTCCCGACCCAGTCCGGCGGGCCGGGCGGGCGCAACGTCCGGCTCAACGTCGTCGGCGACCTCGGCGCGGCGAGCTGGCGGCCGGTCCGGCTCACCCCGGGCGCCTGCTTCTCCGTCGCCGCCGGGGCGCCGCTGCCGCTGGCCGCGGACGTGGTCGTCCCGGTCGAGTGGACCGACCAGGGCATGGCCGCCGTGGAGATCTTCCGCGTGCCCAAACGGGGGTACGGGGTGCGCCGGGCCGGCGAGGAGCTGCCCGCCGGCACCCTGCTGGCCCGGGCCGGCACCTACGTGTCGCCGGCGCTGGTGGCGGTCTTCGCCGCGACCGGCATCGGGCACGTCGTGGTCCGGCCCAGCCCCCGCGTGGTGATCGTGGCCACCGGCGACGAGCTGGTCGACGTGGGCCGGGGCAGCCAGCCCGGCCAGACGGTCGACGCCAACTCGCACGCGCTGACCGCCGCCGCGGCCGAGGTGGGCGCCCTGGCGTACCGGGTGGGCATCTGCGACGACGATCCGGAGGGGCTGCGCGGGCTGCTGGAGGACCAGACGCTGCGCGCCGACCTGATCATCACCACGGGTGGGACCGGCACCGGGCCTGGCGACATGGTGCGACGGATCCTCTCCCGGCGCGAGGGCAGCCGGGCCGGCCCGGTCACCTTCACCGAGGTCGCGCTCTACCCCGGCACCTCGCTCGGTTTCGGCACGGTCGGCGCCGAGGAGGTGCCGGTGGTCTGCCTGCCCGGCGACACGGGCTCCGCCCTGATCGGGTTCGAGGTGCTGGCCCGCCCGGCGATCAACCTGCTGGCCGGGGCGGAACCGGTGTTCCGGCCCAGCGTCCGCGCCCACCTGCTGGAGACGATCTCGTCCCCGGTGGGGCTGCGCGAGTTCCGCCCCGCGCACGTCGCCGAGCGGCGCGGCGGCGGCTACACGGTGCAGCCGCTCAACGGTGGCCCGTACACCCTCTCCGGGCTGGCCGAGGCGAACGGGCTGATGGTGCTCGGCGAGCGGGTGACCAGCGCGGCGGCCGGATCCACCGTGGACGTCCTCCTGCTGGACCGGCGCCGGTGAGCGCGAGGAGTGAGCTTGCGAGCCCCGCAGTCGCGAGCGGAAGGTCAGCTCGGTGAGCGCGAGGAGTGAGCTTGCGAGCCCCGCAGTCGCGAGCGGAAGGTCAGCTCGGTGAGCGCGGTCCGGGCTTCGGTTTCGTCGGTCGTGAGCGGAAGGTCTGTTCCGTGAGTCTGTTCGGGGTCGGGCGGGCGCCGGGGTGGCCGGCGGTGCTGGCCGACGGGCCGGTGCTGCTGCGGCCCTACCGGCGTTCGGACGCCGCCGCCTGGTCCGAGGTGCGCCGCGCCAACCGGGAGTGGCTCGCGCCGTGGGAGTCGTCCGTGCCGGGGAGCTGGCACGAGCTGAACTCGCCGGCCGCGTTCCGCTGGGTGTACCGCGACCAGCGCCGGTCGGCGCGTACCGGCGAGGGGATGCCGTTCGCCGTCTGCCTGCGCGAGGACGGCCGGGACCGGCTGGTCGGCCACCTCAACGTGGGCAGCATCGTGCGGCGGGCGTTCTGCTCGGCGTACGTGGGCTACTGGGTGGACTCCCGGGTGGCCGGTCGCGGCGTCATCCCCACCGCGCTCGCGCTCGCGGTCGACCACGCGTTCGGCGTGGGCGGGCTGCACCGGGTCGAGGTGAACATCCGCCCCGAGAACCGGCCGTCCCGGCGGGTGGTGGAGAAGCTGGGCTTCCGCGAGGAGTCGTACCACGTGCGCTACATGCACATCGACGGTGCGTGGCGGGACCATATCGGATACGCGATGACCAGCGAGGAGGTCGCCGCCGAGGGTGGGCTGCTGGCCCGCTGGCGCCGGCTCCGCGCCACCACGGGGTGAGGCGTCCCACGCACGGGATCGGCGCGGCGTGTCAGCATCCGCGTCCACGGCCCGTAACCTCAAGTAACTGCAAGCTGTGGCAAGCGCTGCTCCACCCGTACGATCCGCGCACCCGACCACCATCGGTGGAAGATCCTGCGGCCGGGCGGCGGTTGCTCCGAATTCGGTGACGGGAGGGGTGAGGGTGCCGACCTCGGTGCTCCTCGCCGTCCTCGCCGCCGCCGGTCTGCTCGCCCTCGCCCCGGCGCTGGTTCGCCGGTACGACGCCACCGAGCGGCTGGTGGCGGAGCGGGCGCAGTCGACGGCGCGGGTGCTCCAGCGCCGCCGGCGGCGCCGCACTGTGCCGGGGCGCCGCCCGGTGCACCCGCCCCGCAGCCTCATCATCACGCTCAGTGAGGACGCGAACACGGGCGGGCTCTCCGCGCCGGTCTCCGCGCCCCCCGTGACGCGTCGGTCGAAGCGGCTGCGCGCCGTGCCGCCGGCCCCCCGCAAGGGCCGCCGCCGGCCGCCGCCCCGCCGACAGCACACCCCCGCCGTCTACCGCCGCCGTCGGGTGCTCGCCGCGCTGCTGCTGCTGAACTTCGTCGAGCTCATCGGCGTGATCGTGGTCAGCCCCGGTTTCTGGATCAGTTTCGGGGTCACCGCCGCGCTGCTGGTCGTGTACGTCGTACACCTGCGGCGGCTGGCGCTGGCGGATCGCCGGCGGCGGCGGGCGCAGGCCCGCGAGGCGGCGTGGCTGGCCGCCCGGCAGGCGGAGGTGCGGCGGGAGCAGGCCCGCCGGGCGGCGGCCCGCCGCGAGGCGCAGCGCCGCCTGGCGGCCCAGCGCGAGGTGGTACGCCGTGCCGCGATGGGTCTGGACCGCCCGGCGGACCTGCCGGCGGCGGCCAACGGCGGCTCGGTCTCCTACCGCCGCTCGGGTGGCCTGCGCGGTCGCCCCTACCAGTCCGGCCGCGGCTCCCACTCGGCCTGACCCTTACGTCAGTTCGGGGCCGGCAGGCGGTAGACGGACACGTGCGACCGCGAGTCGGCGGTGAACTCGGTGCCGGACCAGTCCGCGTGCCGGCTCTCCAGCTCGAACCCGGCCAGCTGACCCATGAGGTCCAGCTCCGCCGGCCAGATGTAGCGGTGCGGCGACCGGAACAGCCGGGCGTGCGTGCTCTCGTCGAACCGGAAGTGGTGCGACACGACCTGCTGCCGCAGCACGTCGTAGGTGTCCAGGCCGATGTACCCCGGCTCGGACGACCAGACCGTCGCCTCCTGACCCGGCGGGAGCTTGCGCAGCTCCGGCACCCACAACTCGATCACGAACCGGCCGCCCGGGGCGAGGTGGCGGGCGGCGTTGCGGAAGCAGGCCACCTGCTCGGACTGGGCGAGCAGGTTCGAGATCGTGTTGTAGACGAGGTATACCAGCGAGAACTCGCCCGGGGCGGTGGCGGTCGCCATGTCACCGATCACCACCGGAACGGTCGCCTCGTCCACCTTCGTCCGCAGCCGCTCCACCATCGGGCGGGACAGCTCGATGCCGCTGACCGGCAACCCGCGCGCGGCGAGCGGGACGGCCACCCGGCCGGTGCCGACGGCGAATTCGAGTGCCGCCCTGCCGCCGGCCAGCTCGGCCAGCCGGTCCACGGTCGGCCCCAGCACCTCGGGGGCGAACATGCCGGTGCCGGGGGTGTCGTAGCGGCGGGCGGTGTCGTCGTTCCAGACGTCTTCCTGTCGCATCCGCCCCACGCTTCCCACCACCGCCCGCGATGTCCACCGACTTTCGCGCCCACCGGCCGCCCCCTGCTTGGGGTCCTCTTCGAGATCTTGGTGGCTGGCGGCCCCCGGAGGGGCCGTTTCGTGCCAAGATCTCGGCGCGCGGGGGGGTGGATTCGCGGCGGGGGCGGTGAACCTGTTAGCCTTGGAGCCGGCCCGCCCGGTGAAAGCCGGGTGGGACCGATGCCGGTCCGCCGGCGGAGGGGTTGTGGCGCAGTCCGGTAGCGCACCTCGTTCGCATCGAGGGGGTCAGGGGTTCGAATCCCCTCAACTCCACCCATTTCGAAGGCCGTTTCCGTTCGTCGGAGACGGCCTTTTTCGATCTCGTACGGCAGCGCGCCGTCACGGCTTGACCGCCCGGGTGGCGAAGTAGCCGGGCAGCCATCCGGCGGTGGCGTCGGAGTGGTGCGGCGCCTCCTCGAAGCCGACGATGACGAAGCCGGCGGCGAGCTGACCGCCGATCTGCGCGGTCATCGTGTGGCTGTACTCCAGCGGCGCGTCCGCGCCCCACAGGCGTTCGCGTTCCGCCGCCGGGACATGGGTCAGGTCGCTGTACGGCAGCCGGTGGCGCACCACCAGTTCGCCGCGCTGGTCCAGCGCCTCGTTGTCGAAGAGGAAGACGTCCGGGTTGAGGAAGCCGGACAGCAGCGTCCCGCCCGGTCGCAGCACCCGGAAGCACTCCCGCCACACCGGCGCGAGCTCGGGCACGAACAGGTTCGACACGGGGTGGAAGACCAGGTCGAACGAGGAGTCCGGGAACGCCGACAGGTCGCGCATGTCCCCGAGGACGGTACGCAGCTCCAGGCCGTCGCGCCGGGCGACCGACTCGTCCTGTTCGAGCTGACGCGGCGAGTTGTCGAAGACGGTGACCCGGGCGCCGGCGGCAGCCAGCGTCGGACCCTGCTGCCCGCCGCCCGAGGCCAGACACAGGACGTCCGTACCCGCGAGTTCGGCGGGGAACCAGGAGCGGTCGACGGGCTGGTAGCCGATCAGGACGACCGACCAGTCGCCGGCCCGCGCCCTGGCGATCGTCTCGCTGGAGACGGGGCGTGACCACTCGTTGCCCTGCTCGACCTGCCGGTCCCAGGCGGTGCGGTTGTGTGCTACCGGGTCGAGAGGCATGGCCCCACGTTACAGAGCTGGACTGACCAGGCTGGGCGCGCTACGCCGCGCCACCGGTGTCACCCCGGCACGCGCCCGGACGTGCCGATGACAGAGTGGTACTCGTGGGCAGTGCGACCGGGCGCGAGATTCGCTGGGTCGAGTCGGCTTGGCAGCGTCGGATCACCAGGGTGCGGCGTCTCACGGGTGGTTGCACGTCCACCATGCTTGGCCTGACCGGACACGACGGCGAACAGGCGGTACTCCGACTGATGACGAAGGAGCCGTGGCGCCGACACGCTGCCGGGCTGCTTTCCAGGGAGGCGGCTGTCCAGCACCAGCTGCAACGGTCATCGATCCCAGCGCCTCGAAGTGTCGCCCTCGATCTGTCCGGGGACTCCGCCGGGGCACCGGCACACCTCATGTCCTGGCTGCCCGGACGTCTGTGCCTGACCTCTGCCGCGGACGGCATCCTGGAGGCGATGGCGCAGGTCCTCGTCAGCATCCACCAGTTCGCGCCCGGCCGGGACAGGCCACGGCTGTACCAGTCCTGGGCGGCGCCGGACAAACGAGTCGTGCCGCCGTGGGCGCAGCGGCGACAGCTCTGGCATCAGGCGTTCGAGCTGCTGGACCAACCCGGACCGGCCTATGCCGGTACGTTCCTGCACCGAGATTTTCATCTGGGGAATCTGCTGTGGTCGCAGGGGCGCGTCAGCGGCGTCGTGGACTGGGTCGAGACATCGTGGGGACCGGCGACCCTGGACGTGGCACATGCCGCGACCTGTCTGGCGATGTTGCACGGCGTTGAGGCTGGAGCCAGATTCACGAACGCGTACCGTCGCCGGGCTGATGACCGTCCCGACGAGGACGAGTGCCGGTACTGGAACGTCATGGACATCGTCGGCTACCTGCCGGACCCGGTGAAAGTCGTCCAGCCATGGCGCGACTCCGGACTGAGCATCAGTGACGACCTCGCTCGCAGCCGACTCGAGCAGCGGCTTGAGCACGTTCTGCGAGCTCACTGACGACCTGACCGGCTCCCGCTCGGTGCCGCACCCGCCCACCCACCATGGCTGCGACGCTGACGCGCCCGGACTCGCCATGGAAATAGATCGATGCCTCGTCGGTGCGGTCTCCCGCACCGACGAGGCAATGACTTGGCGGCGCTACCTACCTGACGATCGTGACCGTCGCCGAGCGGTAGTTCCTGCCGTTCCGGCGACCACCACGACGATGGCGACACCGAGGGCGACCGGACGAAGGCCTACGGGCGCAGGTCGACCGAGACGTGCCCGGAGAGGGCGCGGAGGAAGTCGGGCGCGTCGAAGATCGCGCCGGCGGAGGCGACGCCGACGGTCCTGGTCCGTCCCGTGAGGACACGGTCGACGGCCTCCACGGCGAGAGGCGCACTGACGGCGTAGATGTCCTGGCCGCTCGCCACGGCACGCCGTCGCACACCACCGTTGCGCACGACGGCGTCGACGACGAAGGTCTGCGCGGACCGTCCGCTGTCGTCGACGGCGGTCGGTGCCGGTGTCGCCGGGGCCGCCAGTTCGCCGGCCGCTTCGACCGTCATGTAGGTGCAGACCTCGGGGATGGCCAGGTGGCTGGGGACGGTGACGATGTCGGCCATGCTGAACTCGCCGATCACGGCCCGGGTTCCCATCGGCTCGGGGAAGGGCCACCGCACAGCCGGCGGGGCGTCGTCGCGGTACTCCAGTCGTCCCTGGCTGAAGCGGACGCGCCGGCCGTCCCTGCGCTGCCGGGAGACCGTGCCGGCGGCGCGGGTCCCGGGCGTGGGATGCCAACCGCTCAACCCGTACGCGACGTGGGCCTCGTCGGCCGCCGTCCAGTCACCCATCGCCGCGGTGACCAGCAGGTCGCCGAGGCCGCCGAAGAAGGCCATCGCGGGGACCACCACGGTTCCCGCGGCACGGGCGCGATCGGCGAAGTGCGTGAAGGTGTCGAGATTGGCCTCGATCTCGGCCGCCACGTCCACGTACGGGATCCCGGCGCGCAGCGCCGCCTCGATCACGGGGGCGGCGGTCACGGCGAAGGGCCCGGCGCAGTTGACCACCGCGGCCGCGCCGGCCAGCGCGCGGTCGAGCGAGGCCGGGTCGTCGACCGGGGCCGGCCGGATGTCGAGACCCGGACAGGACGCCGCGAGCGCCCGCAGCTTGTCCGCGTCACGTCCGCAGAGCAGCGGTACGAACCCGCGAGCGCGCAACTCCGCCACCACGAAGCGCCCGGTGTGCCCGTACGCGCCGAAGACCGCAACCGTCCGACCCGATCCCATCAGCTCTCCCAGTTTCCGTGCCTGATTGATCAACTCCGTTCATCCTGGTGGCGGTGGATCGGCGGCGCGAGTGTCTGGAACGACACCTGCCGTACAGTTTCGGACATGGCTACCGTCACGCTGGCCGTCACCGACGGGATGCTGCACTTCGAGCTGTCCCTGGCGTACGAGGTCTTCGGCGCCGACCTGACCGGTGTGGTCGACCCCTGGTACGGCGTCACCGTCTGCGGATCGGGCGCGGTGCGGGTCGGCCGGTTCCGGCTGGAGCCCGACTGCGGGCTCGACCAGCTCGTGCACGCCGACACGGTGATCGTTCCCGGGTGGGTCGACGTCGACGTGGACCCGCCCGCCGACCTCGTCGACGCGGTGCGCGCGGCCCACGAGGCGGGCGCACGGGTGGCCTCCCTGTGCACGGGCGCGTTCGTGCTCGCCGCCGCCGGCCTGTTGGACGGCCGACGGGCGACCACGCACTGGGCGCACACCGAGGCCCTGGCGGCCCGTTATCCCCGGGTGCAGGTCGATCCGGACGTGCTCTACGTGGACGACGGCAGCGTGCTCACCTCCGCCGGCAAGGCCGCCGCGATGGACCTGTGCCTGCATCTGGTCCGCCTCGACCACGGCTCGGCGGTCGCCAACACGCTCGCCCGCCGCCTGGTCGTACCCCCGCACCGGGCCGGCGGCCAGGCCCAGTACGTCACCGCCCCGGTGCCCGACCAGGACGACCATCCGCTCGCCGAGCTGTTCTCCTGGGCGATCGAACGGCTCGACCACGCGTTGACCGTGGAGGACCTGGCCCGCCGGGCGAACATGAGCTCGCGCAACCTGGGCCGCCACTTCCGGTCGGTGGCCGGCACCACCCCGCTGCAATGGCTGCTGACACAGCGGATCCGGCACGCCCAGGAGCTGCTGGAGACCACCGGCGACAGCATCGACGCCATCGCGGCGGCCACCGGCATGGGCACCGCCGCGACGCTGCGCCGGCACTTCAACCGCACCGTCGGCGTGCCCCCGGACACCTACCGCCGCACCTTCCGCAGCACCCGGTCCGGCGCGCGTTGACGAGCCACCACGGGGCCGGCGCGGCCCTGCTCCGGCCGCCCGCCTGACCCGTGTACCGGTGGCCGCTTGCGGTCCCCTTGGCGACGTCACACGCGCGCCGGGCTCCTCCGCGCGGCGGCAGGCAGGGGCCGCAGGGTGAGCACCTCGCCGAGCCCGTCGACGTGGGTCAGCCTGGTGGCGAACGCGGCGCTCAGGGTGCGTCGCAGGTAGTCCAGCACCGCCGGCCCCGGGGTGAGCGGCGCCGATCCGGTGTCGCCCGTGCCGACCAGGTGCACCTCGCGGGCGAGCCGTCCGGAGGTGTTGACGAACCGGCAGAGGTCGTCCCACCGCAGGTACCGCCAGAAGTCGACGCTGACCACCGCGTCGAGGCTGGCCGGCGGGATGGGCGGGTCCACGCCGACCAGGTGGTGGTTCGTCGGGCCCGGCGGGGCGGCGTAGTCGAAGGTCAGCGCCCCGGTCGGCAGGTCGACCTGATCGCTGCCGGTGCCCACCCACAGCACGCGGGGGCCGGGCAGGCGGTCGGCGAGCCGGTCGAACGCCGGCCCGATCCGGCACGTCGAGCGCCGCGCGCAGTCGGTGGCCGCGGAGCGGTAGTACACGATGCGCTCCAGCGAGTCGTACACGTCCAGCAGGCCGTAGAACTCCCATTCGATGACGTGGTACTGCCCGGTCAGGAGGCTCCGGTTGGCCGCGAAGTCGGACCAGTTGCGGTCGGTGTTGCGGTGGTGCGGGAGGTGGAAGGCGCGGGCCTCGTCGTCGAAGGCGAAGTTCAGTTCGGTCACGCCGAGGTGCCGGTGCACCCGGTAGAACAGCTCGATGTCCTCCAGGCCCCAGCGCAGCCCGGAGCGTTCGTCGAACCCCCCGGCCCGGTCGAAGAGGTCCCGGGCGAGCGAGATGTTGTGGGTGTAGGCGAGCGCCCAGCCCGCCCGGAGCCACTCCGCCCCCGGGGGCTGACCGTGCGGGAAGCGCAGGTCGCCGGCGCGGTCCGCGCGGCGGCGGGGGACGTCGGCCATCTCCCGGTCGTCGAGGGCGGCCTCGACGTGCTCCAGGCTCAGCTCGTCGCGCCGGCCCATCAGCACGGCGGGCCGGCCGGCGACCGCGTGGTGGGCCAGGTGGCGCTCCAGCAACTGCGGGGAGGCGTACGAGTCGGCGTCGAGGAACAACAGCAGCGGCGCCCGGGTGTGCCGGACGGCCTCGTTGCGGGCTGCGGAGCGTCCCCGCCGTCGGGGGAACTCCAGCAGGCGGAGGTCGAGACCGGTGGCGGCCTCGACGGCGTCGGCGTAACCGGCGGGGGAGCCGCCGTCGCGGATGACCACCACCTCGAAGCGCTCGGGGCTCACCGTCTGTCGCGTCAACGACCGCAGCGTCAGCGCCAGGCACTGCGCGTCCTGGTAGGTGGGTATGACCACGCTCAGCTCGACCGCGTCGTTCGTCCGTGCCGTCATTCGACTTCCCCGTCATGGTGGTGGTGCGCGATTTCCGTCGACGCGCCTCGCGCGGGAGCGCGGCCCGGCCGGGTCACGCGTAGTGGTTCACGTTCCGGCCAGGACCGTCGTCGTCGACGGTGCCGGTGGGAGCTAAGCAGCGCGCCAAATGAGGATCAATCGATTCGTCGATGTCTGGGGTGCGATCAGTGGATCGACAGGGGTCCCGACGACGCCGGGTGACGAACGCGGGGCGCGGCGTCGAGGAGACCCGGCGACCCGGCCGGCAACCGGCACCGTACGGGGACGGGCGCGCGTGCGGCCGGTCACTACGCTGCGGCCCGTGGAGCGGATGGCGGGTGTGTTCTGGATGGGCGGCTGCGCGGCGGTCCTCGTCCTGCTCGTGGCGGGCGTCGTCGCGCTGGTCGTGGCGTCCCACCGGCGGGAGCGGGAGCGGCGGGAGCACTGGCGACAGTGGGCCGCCCGGTACGGCTGGACCTTCGCCGAGCGGCCCCAGATCACCTGGACCGACCGGGTGCCGGGCCGCAACCGCCGGGGCGTGCGGTTCGCGCTGACCGGGACGTTGCAGGGCCGACCCGTCTGCGTGGCCGAGTACGCGTACACCGAGACGCACAGCTCGACCGGCGCGGACGGCAACCAGACGACCACCACGCACACCCACACGTACGTCGTCTGCTCGGTGTGGCTGCGGCGGTCGTTCCCGGCGCTCGCGGTCGGACCGCGCCACGCGTTCTCGAAGCTGGGCCGCGCGCTGTTCGGCAGCGACACCTTCGCCACCGGGCACGAGGAGTTCGACCGGCAGTGGCGGGTGGCCGCGGCGGCCCCGGGGCAGCAGGCGCTGGTCGGGCCGACCCTGATCGCCGCGCACCTGGCGGGAGCGGTGCCGGCTTGGAGCGTGCGGGGGGCGGAACTGGTCACCTACCGGCGCGGCCGGCTGGAGGACGCCGCCCTGGTGCCGTCGCTGGTGACCCCGCTGATCACGGTCGCCGACCTGCTGGAGCAGGGCCGCTGACGAGCGCCGACCCCCGACGGGACGGCCGGCGGGAAGAGCGCGGGAGGCCGGACCCCAGGGGGCCGGCCTCCCGTCACGAGCTGTGGATCACGGCCGCCAGGAGCCGGTGGTCTGGAACCTGTGCTGGTATTCCAGCGCGCCGTTCTTGTCGGCCACGTTGAACACCACCGTGCCCGCGCGTTTGCTGCCCTCGGGCAGGTTGTTGCCGGAGCCCAGGGTGTCGCCGCAGCCGGAGAGCGCGCTCGCCAGGCCGTTGGCGGTGGTGCCGTTGGCGGCCACCCAGTTGAAGTAGAACGGGTTGATGGAGCTCTTGCCCTTGGTCACCGTCGCGGTGACGTGGGCGATCAGGTACATGCCCTTGTCGGGGGGCGGGGCGTACGACCGGCAGCCCTTGGTCTCCGTCGTGAACCGGGTGACCGTGATCTCGATGGTGCCGTCGTCGTCGGAGACCACCAGGGTGGCGCCGGGCCTCAGGTTGAAGTTCTCGCCGTCCCTCGCCGCCGGGGAGGGGCCGTCCGGCTGCAACGTGATTCTCGGGGCGGCGGCCTTCTCCAGGTCGTTCGCCGCCTTGTTGGCGCCGGCGACGAGCGCGACGACACCGCCGACGCAGCAGAGCAGGGCCAGCACGGCCACCACGGCCACGACGATCAGGACGGTCTTGTTCTTCTTCGGCGGCGCGACCGGATGCGGCGCGCCGAGGGGATAGCCGGGCGCGCCGCCCGGGTAGCCGGGCCCACCGGGCGGCGGGTAGCCGGGCCCACCGGGCGGCGGGTAGCCGGGCCCACCGGGCGGCGGGTAGCCGGGCCCACCTGGCGGCGGGTAGCCGGGCCCGGCGGCCGGATACCCGGGCGTGCCGGACACCGGCGGGTACGGCGTGCCCGACGTCGGCTGGTGCGGGGCGGCCCACGGCTCGCCCGGCATCCCGGACACCGGCGGCTGCGGCACCCCGGAGACCGGCGGCTGCGGCACCCCCGAGACCGGGGGCTGCGCCCACGGCTCGCCGGGCGCGCCCGACACCGGGGGCTGCGGTGCCCCGGAGACCGGCGGCTGCGGCGCGGCCCACGGGTCGCCGGCCGGCTGCTGCGGCGGCACGGGCGGGAGCGGGGCCCACGGGTCGCCCGTGGTCTGCGGGGCGCCGGAGGTCGGCGGCTGCGGCGGGTGGCCGCCCTGGTCGGCGGGGAACTGCGGCATCGGTGCCGGCGGGTACGGCTGCGGCTGCTGCTCCGGGCTCGGTCGGTTCGGATCCTGCGGCCCGTAAGGGGGCGGGGGGTGACTCACCGTACTCCTAGGCACCTGACGACGACGGCAAACGCGGCTGACGCTACCGTGCGCGGACAACGGACCATCTTCGCGTCTCCGGCAGCGCCGCGCCGTCCCCTGTTCGGATTCCGTGCCCGGGTCAACCGGGCAGCAGCACGGCGGCGGTGCGGACCAGCGCGTCGTCCACCGCGAACCGGCCGGTGACCAGCGCGGGCGGACGGGCGAGCGGAGCCGCGTCGAGTCGCGCCGGGGCGATGCGGGCGGTGAAGGTGCCGGCGTCCGGATCCAACTCCACCAGCGCGTCGTGGAAGTCCAGCCACGTGCCGACGACCGGGTGCCACACCTTGTAGATCGTCTCCTTGGCGCTGAACAGCACCGCCGGCCAGGAGGTGCCCACCGGCAGGCGGGCGCACCGCTCCTGCTCCTCGGGCAGACAGATCAGCCGGCGTACGCCCGCGTTGAGCTCCCGGTGCCCCTCGGCGTCGATGCCGACCGACCGGACCTCGCCGGCGCGGGCGGCGACGGCCGCGCAGTAGCCCGCAGTGTGGGTGATGGCACCGACCACACCTGTCGGCCAGACCGGCGACCGATCTGCGGCCGTCGGCACCGCCACCGGGGGCACGCCCAGCGCGGTCATCGCCCGCCGGGCGCAGACCCGTCCGGCCGTGAAGTCGCGGCGGCGGCTGTCCACCGCGCGTTCGCTCAGGCAGGCCCGCTCGGCCGGCAGCAGCTCGCCGACCCAGTCCGCCGGCCCGGCCACGGCCACCGCCACGGACGGCGGCAGCAGGTCACGCATCGCCGCCTGCCGACAGGTACGACCGCACGCGCGCCCACCTGGCGTCGAGCCCGCCGGCCGGTGGCCGGTGCGGCGGCTGGCGGCCGGACCGCCGGGTCGGCGCCCCGTCCACGGTCGGCGTCGCGAGGGTCATGGTTGGTGAACGTACCGCAAGGTGTAACGCCGCAGCGTCCCGCGGCGCTGACAGGGCGTCGCCGGTGGGCGGGGTCGGTCCACTGTCGACCGGCCCGCCGGGGCGGGCCGCCACGTGATCCGGAGAGGGAGTGCGATGACCGGTGGTGCGGAGTCCTCGGCGTCCGGCACGGACGAGCACGCTCCACTTGCTCCCGGCTGGACCTGCGGCACGTGCGGGGCGGACTGGCCGTGCCCGGCCAAGCGGTCCCGCCTCCTGGAGGAGTACCGGCGGGACCGCGCCATGCTCAGCGTGTACCTGGGGTCCTGTCTCGCGGCCGCCGCGCAGGACCTGCCGCCGTCCGCCGGCACGTCCCTCCAGGACCGCTTCCTCGGCTGGCTGCCCCGCAACCCCCGGGCCTCCTGACGACCGCACCCCGGGGCGACCGGTCGCCCCGGGGTGCCCGGCGGTCAGTACGCGTGCGTCACCGTGATCGTGATGTTCGTGCAGGAGTTCGCCCGGCTGGTCAACGCGCTCTTCTCGGCGCTGTCGACGCTCAGCCGCCACCGGGTCTTCACCGCCACCCACTCGCCGACGTAGCGGCACTTCTCGTTGGTGGGCTGCCAGGTGGCCGGATCCTGGTCGCCCTTGGCCTGGTTGACGTTGTCGGTCACCGCGACCAGCGACCTGGCGTCGCCGAGGTCGTTGGCGAACGCCTGCCGCCGCGACGTGGTCCAGTTCCGGGCCCCCGAGTCCCATGCCTCGGCGAGCGGAACCATGTGGTCGATGTCCAGGTCGGACGGGTTGGTCCAGTAGGCGGCGTCGTAGTAGGAGCGCCAGCGCCCGCCGGTCAGTTGGCAGCCGGAGCCCACCGTGGGACGGGTGGTGGCCTCGGCGATCAGCACCTCGTACCGGGTGTTGCAGCCGTCGGAGTCCGCGTCGGTCCAGTGCGGGAACAGGTCCCGGTTGTAGCCGGTGCGTACCTCGGTGGCCACCGGCAGGTCGGCGACGAGGGTGCGCAGCGGCACCGAGACGGTGGCCGCGTGGGCGGGGGCGGACAGGCCGAGGGTGGCGGCGGTGACGGTGGCCAGCAGGCCGCCGGTCCAGCGGAGGGTACGGGTCATCGTGAACTCCGTCCGATCGATCGGGATGGCTGACAGTGCAACCGGCCCGGGTGCCGACGGACCGGACCCAGGGTTACTGGAGAACCAAATCGATCGATACGTTACGGGAAGTCTCCCATCGATGGGAATCCCGATCACTGCGAAATCTGGCAGATCCCGTTCCCGCTGCGGTGCCGATCCGTACCGTTTGCGCAAGATGACGGACCGTTAGGTGCCGGATGTAAACCATCCGTGCGGTGTCGCGTTGGTCGGAAATCTGACCGAAGTCGACCCGTTGTGCCAGTGGTAGGTGGTGGTTAAGCTCTTGATGCGCGCCCCAATCGCCCGCTTCCCCCGTGGCAGGCGATCGGGGCGCGCATCTACGTCGAACGGGCCCGCACGCCACCGCGTGCGGGCCCGTTCTTTTGTGCACCCGCCGCGCCGCCCGGGGCGCGCGGCGGGTGCCGTGCCGTCCGTCAGATCCAGCGGCCGTCCAGCCACATCCGCGCCGACCACTCGGCGTACGGCAGCACCTTCCCGACGAAGATCGGATGGAAGTACGCGAAGCAGAGCGCGACCAGCAGGACGTACGCCCCGGCGATCACCCCGCCGACCAGCCGACGGTCCCGGACCTCGTCCGACTCGACGCGGGCGGCGGCGGGGCCGCCGTCTCCCAGCTGCGCGGCGACGGCGCCCGGTGGACCGGCCGGTGTGATGATCGCGCCGAGCACGTAGACCACCGCCAGCACCAGGAACGGCAGGACCGGCGCGGTGTAGAAGGAGAACATCGTCCGGCCGTCGAGCGCGAACCAGAACCAGGGCAGCAGGCCGGCCGCCACGACGAGCAGGATCGCCCCCGCCCGCCAGTCCCGCCGGGCCAGGCCCAGCCAGGCCAGTGCCGCCAGCGCGGGCAGGAACGACCACCAGAGCAACGGGGTGCCCAGCAGCAGGATCTCGGAGGCGCAGCTCGGCGCCCCGCAGGGCCCGTCGCCAACCCAGTAGAAGGCGACCGGCCGGCCGAGCAGCAGCCACTGCCACGGCCACGACTGGTACTTGTGCGGGTCGTCGAGGCCGGCGTGGAAGCCGTACGCGGCCTTGTGGTACTCGATCAGGTTGTTCAACGCGCCGAAGACCGGGGTGTCGCTCAGCGGGGCGTTCGGGTAGCGCTCGGCCAGCCGGTAGTAGCCCTCGTCGCTGAGCAGCCAGCCGGACCAGGTGGCGACGTAGGTGAGCACCATCAGCACGCCGGCCAGCACCAGCCACGGCACCTCGTCGAGGAGGGCGTCCCGCCACGGGCGGCGTACGCCGGCGGAGCGGCGGACCCCGACCTCCCAGAGGATCACCAGCAGCGCGAAGACGGGCAGGAAGTAGAGCGCGCTCCACTTGACCGCGCAGGCGCAGCCGAACAGGACGCCGGCGGCGAGCCGCCACCACGGCCAGTTCCGCCAGCCGCCCGCCGGCCGCCCGGCCCGCCCGGGCCGGCCCGGGTCCAGGCCGGCCTCCAGCGCCCGGGCCCACCGGCGGCGCCGGGCGTCCCGGTCGAGCACCAGGGCGCCGAACGTGGCCAGCACGAAGAACAGCAGGAAGATGTCGAGCAGCGCGGTGCGGGAGAGCACCAGGTGGAAGCCGTCCAGCGCGAGCAGCAGGCCGGCGGCGCAGCCCAGCGCGGTCGAGCGGAACATCCGGCGGCCGATGCGGACCAGCAGCAGCACGGACAGGGTGCCGACGACCGCCGCCGAGACCCGCCAGCCGAACTCCGGCGCCGTCGTCATCAGGTGCCCCGGCACGGAGATGCCGTGCTCGGTGTCGGAGTAGCCGAAGGCCCACTCGCCGAACCCGATCAGCCACTTGCCCAGCGGCGGGTGGACCACGTACGACGGGCCGCCGTCCTTGTAGTTCCACTCGACGCCCTTGTCGATCAGCCCCCAGCCGTCCCGGGCGTAGTAGGTCTCGTCGAAGATCTTGCCCGGCGGGTGGCTCAGGCCGACGAAGCGCAGGATCGCCGCGATGGCGACGATCACGCCGGTGGCGAGCCAGGAACGCCCGTCCAGCCGGGCCTCGACGGTCGCCAGCCGCCGCCGGACCACGCCGGGGATCCCACCGGAAGCCGGGGACCTGCCCTCCGGCGGACCGCCGTCCGTGAGGTCCTGCCCCGCCTGGTCCGCGCTCTGTGCTGTCGACGCACTCGTCACCCGGCGATCGTAGGCTGCGAAGGTGCCCGGTGGCGCCCGTCGTCCCCGATACCGGTAAAGCCGTCGATGAAGGAGTTGCATCTCGTGGGTGAAAAGTCCGAAACCGGGCGCCTGGTCCTGCTCGGCGCGCCGCTCGGCAACCCCGCCGACGCCTCCGCCCGGTTCCGCGAGGTGCTCGCCGCCGCGGACGTGGTGGCCGCCGAGGACACCCGCCGGCTGACCCGGCTGGCCCGCGACCTCGACGTCACCGTCGGCGGCCGCATCGTGTCCTACTTCGAGGGCAACGAGGAGCGGCGCACCCCCGAGCTGGTCGACGTGCTGACCGCCGGCTACCTGGTCGCCCTGGTCACCGACGGCGGCATGCCGAGCGTCTCCGACCCGGGCTACCGGCTGGTCCGGGCCGCCCTCGACGCCGGCGTGCCGGTCACCGCCGCGCCGGGCCCGAGCGCGGTCACCACCGCCCTGGCACTGTCCGGCCTGCCCTGCGACCGGTTCTGCTTCGAGGGCTTCCTGCCGCGCACCGGCGGCGCCCGCCGGTCCCGCCTGCGGGCGCTGGCCGCCGAGGAACGGACGCTTGTCTTCTTCGAGGCGCCGCACCGGATCGCCGCCGCGCTCGCCGACCTGGCCGCCGCGTTCGGCGCCGACCGGCCTGCCGCGCTCTGCCGCGAGCTGACCAAGACGTACGAGGAGATCGTCCGCCGACCACTCGGCGAGCTGGCCGACTGGGCGGCCGAGGGGGAGCCGCGCGGCGAGATCACCCTCGTCGTGGCCGGCGCGCCCGAGTCGGCCCCCGAGCGGCCCGACGACGACACGCTGCGGGCCGCCGTCGCCGCCCGCGAGGCCGCCGGGCTGTCCCGCCGGGACGCGATCACCGAGGTCGCCACGGAGTACGCCCTGCGCCGCCGCGACGTCTACGCCGTCGTGCACGCCTGACGAAGCCGTGCGTCGGCGACCGGCGAAGGTGTCGGCCCCGGACCGGCTGGCCCGCCCCCGAAGCCGATCGGACAAGCGCCGCCGGCCCCGGCTAGCGGCGGTTGGCCCGCGAAACCAGATACCAGATCAGACCGCCGATGAGCGCGACGGACGTGACGAGACAGCACAGCGTGGCGATGTGCCATGGCTTGATGCACCCATGCCGGGCACCGTACCGGGGCCGCCGGCTGCCGGATGCCCCCCGAGGAGCCCCGCGGCCGATGGCGCGCTCAGCCGTTTCGGTGCGCCATCCGCGCACTGGAACGCGCAAACGTGGTGCGTCGCGCCAGGCGAAGCGAAGCGCCCGCCCCCGGCATGGGGACGGGCGCTTTCGCGCGTCTGCGGTCGGTCAGGCCCGCTTGGCGGCCTGGGTGACGAAGGCCCGCCAGGCGGTAGGGGCGAAGACCAGCGCCGGCCCGCTCGGGTCCTTGCTGTCGCGCACACCGACGATGCCGGCCAGGTTGTCGGCGACCTCGACGCAGTTGCCGCCGTTGTTACCGCTCTTGGTGCTCTTACGCCACTGCGCGCCGGTCAGGTCCATGTCTTCGCCGCTTCCGTGATCAGGGAGAGGGATTGAGCGCGGGACAGCGCGTCACCGTTTATACGCGCCCACCTGCGTTCGAGGGTAGCAATCTCCTCCTGCGACTCGACTATCTGCGCTTTTGCCTGGCCGTCTACGTGCGCCACCCGCGCGCCGTCCGGCATTTCCGCGATCGTGAACGGCCCGCCGTGGCCCGAGTAGATGCCCGCCTCAGCCGGCACGACGTGGACCTGTACCGATGGCAGGCTCGCGCATTGCGCGAGATGCTCGCACTGCGCCCGCATCATCGCCCGGTCGCCGCCGGCCGTGCGTCGCAAGACCATCTCGTCAATGACGGCGACGAGCAACGGCGGCCGGTCCCGGTGCAGGATCGCTTTCCGGGTGATGCGGGCCATCACGAGGTCGTCCGCCTCGGCCTGCGTCAGCGCCTCACCCGCGAGCGTCGCCCGCGCGTATGCCTCCGTCTGGAGTAGGCCCGGAGCCCACGCAAGCTCAAACCACCGCAGCGAAAGGGCTTCGCGCTCGATATCGGCCCACGCCCTAAACCACGGGGGCTCCCGCCGCTTCAGTACGTCCGGCCAAAGGTCCCCTACGTCCCGACCGAGAAGCGTGGCGATCTGGGAACGGTGGCGGGGGCGTGGCACACGTCCAGGGTTCACCCAGCGCTGCGCGGTCTTTGGATCAACCCCTACTTGACCTGCAAGGCTGTCTGCCGTCTCTCCCGCCTGCGCCATCGCCGCGATGAGTCCGTGATTCACAGCGCCTCCTGAATGGACGTCCCCCGCGTCCACCTGACCTTAACGAACGCTGTGTATCGGTCCCAACACATGGGGCAAGGTGGCTTTTCGAGACGGCGCGAGCCGGTGGAGGCACCCGAAGCCCGCCGGTCGTGCTGACGAGGGGGCCGCCCCGGGAAGCACTCGTGGCGGCCCTCTCACCGACTACCGGTGTGAGGGGGAGCCATGCCCGAGGACAGGCCGAAGCCTGCGGGAAAGCCCGCGCCGAAGGACGACCCGCCGCCGGCCCGACCGGTCGTGCCGGGGCCGATCGGCCCCTTCGTCCCGCCGTACCGGGGGCCGGGGCGCATGAACAACGCCGTTCCCGCTTCGCGCTGGCTCGACCGCTGGGACGTGGGCCGCCGATGAGCGCACGCAAGCCGCTCCCCGAGCGAAAGCTGAAGGCCGGGGACGTCGTCCACCTGGCCCGCGCCGCGTCCCCGCAGTTCACGAAGCCGATCTTCGTCCGCGTGATCCGCGAGATCCCCGAGCGGCACCCGCCGTACGGCTGGCTGTGGTTCGAGGGCTATCAGCTCGACGCGCACGGCGCCGCCGTGGCGAAGCGGGAGCTGTTCGTCCTGCGCGAGGGGGTGAGCTGGCAGCGTGCCACGCCCGGGCGAACCACCCCCCTGACCCGCCAGCCGCCCTCCCGCACACCCGTGGCGGTGGGCTGATGGTTTCCCGCCGAATCCTGCCGCATCTGCCGTCGCGGCCCACCTGGCGTTGCCAGTCGTGCGGGATCGCCTGGCCCTGCTCGGCGGCGAAGCTGCGGCTGCTGGCCGAGTACCGCGAGAACCGCACGGCCCTGATGGTCCACCTGGCGACGCTGAAGGCCGAGGCTGCCGAGCAGCTGGCCGAGCTGGACCGCGGCACCCCGTGGGGCGATCTCGACCGGCGCTTCCTGCACTGGGCGACGCCCGTCCTCTGACAGGGGTGAGGTGGCCGTCGGGCGGTCTGCCCGGGGCGCACCCGGCGGCACCACCCGGGAGTTCACCAGGCGGCGACGAGGAAGCCGGCGGTGATCACCAGCGGGCTGCCCAGGGCGACGGCCACGGCCCAGCGGCGGGCGCGGGGGTCGGCGATCCGGGCGGACCCGGTCCACCGGACGATCCCCGCGCCGCAGCCCAGCACCACCAGCAGGCCGAGCAGCCAGCGCAGGTGCCCGGCCGCGCCGGTGTCCGCGTACGCGGTGCCGCCGTCCGGGCCGGTCATCCGGGCCGGCAGGATCGTGCCGGTCGCGGTGCGCTCCGCGGCCACCCCGCTCACCCGCACGCCGTACGCGGTCCACGTGTCGTCGGCGGGGGCGAAGTTGCCGCGGCAGCGTTGCGCGAGGCCGGCACCGGTGCAGTCGGCGATCACCACCGTGCCCCGGGTGGCGTGCCCCACCGCCAGCCAGAACGGGCCCGCGCTGACCCAGGCGAAGAACGCCGCGACCAGGCTCAGCGCCAGCAGGGCGGCCAGCCCCGGCAGCGGATCGGGCGGACGTGGGGTGCGCCGGGCCCGCCGCCGCGCGGCATCCTCCCGGGCCGATCGCTCCCGCTCGTGCGGCGGTTCCTCCCGGATCGGCGTGCCGTCCCAGTGCACCAGCTCGATCGGCGGCCAGTACGCCCCGTCGGCACCGTCGGATGCGTCCCCGCCGTCCGGCGTACGCCCGCCGTCATCCCGGTCCGGCGCGTCGCCGGCGGACGGACGCCCCCGGCGGGGCCAGCGGTTCGGCTGCCGGACGGGGACCCGGCGCGGCACGGCGTCGACCGGCGCCCCGGTCGTGGGCTCCACCTCGACGGCGGGCGCGGCGGACGGCGGGGCCGCCACCGGTCCGGCGGCCTCGACGGGCGGTTCCGGTGGCGACTCCGGCGGCGCGGCGGCCTGGACCGCCCGGGGGTGCGGCGCGCGGGTGCCGCGCGGCGTCCTCCCCGCGCCGCCGTCCGTCGGGCCGGAGGGACGGTCGTCACGATCCCGGGCCGCTCGTCTGCCAGTCACGGCGTTCATTGCACCCCGCGACCAGGGAGTCCGCCGGCAGCTCAGGCCGCGTGTCGGCGACAAATCGGGCGAACATCGGACCCGGTCCCGCCGGGCCGCCGGGCCGGGGACCCTATTGGTTCGCGGTCACCGCGAGCGGGTCACTAGGCTTGCTGGTCATGAGTCACGTTCTCGCGGCGGTCGCCTGGCCGTACGCCAACGGCCCGCGCCACATCGGCCACGTCTCCGGTTTCGGCGTTCCCTCCGACGTCTTCAGCCGGTACATGCGGATGGCCGGGCACGACGTGCTCATGGTGTCGGGCACCGACGAGCACGGCACCCCCATCCAGGTGCAGGCCGACGCCGACGGGGTCACCCCGCGCGAGCTGGCCGACCGCTACAACCGGGTGATCGTGGAGGACCTGCACGGCCTCGGGCTCTCCTACGACCTGTTCACCCGCACCACCACCCGCAACCACTACGCGGTGGTGCAGGAGCTGTTCGAGGGGATGTACCGCAACGGCTACATCGTCCCGAAGACCACCATGGGGGCGATCTCCCCGTCCACCGGCCGGACGCTGCCCGACCGCTACATCGAGGGCACCTGCCCGATCTGCGGCTACGACAGCGCCCGCGGCGACCAGTGCGACAACTGCGGCAACCAGCTCGACCCGATCGACCTGATCGACCCGAAATCGCGGATCAACGGAGAGACCCCGAAGTTCGTCGAGACCGAGCACTTCTTCCTCGACCTGCCCGCCCTGGCCGACGTGCTGCGGCAGTGGCTCGACACCCGCGAGGGCTGGCGGCCCAACGTGCTGCGCTTCTCGAAGAACCTGCTCGACGACCTCCAGCCCCGGGCCATCACCCGCGACCTGGAGTGGGGCGTGCCGATCCCGCTCGACGGCTGGCGCGAGCGCCCCGACAAGCGGATCTACGTCTGGTTCGACGCGGTGATCGGCTACCTGTCCGCCTCGATCGAGTGGGCCCGCCGCTCCGGCGACCCCGAGGCGTGGCGCCGGTGGTGGTCCACCGACGGGGAGGGGAAGGACGCCCGCGCCTACTACTTCATGGGCAAGGACAACATCGTCTTCCACTCGGTCATCTGGCCGGCGCTGCTCTCCGGCTACTCGGGCGAGGGCAGCCGGGACGGCGCGCCGGGCGAGCTGGGCCGGCTCAACCTGCCCACCGAGGTGGTCTCCAGCGAATACCTGACCATGGAGGGGAAGAAGTTCTCCTCGTCGCGACGGGTCGTGATCTACGTCCGGGACTTCCTGGAGCGCTACGACGCCGACGCGCTGCGCTACTTCATCGCCGCCGCCGGCCCGGAGAGCAACGACACCGACTTCACCTGGGCCGAGTTCCTGCGCCGCAACAACGACGAGCTGGTCGCCGGCTGGGGCAACCTGGTCAACCGGTCCGTCTCCATGGCGGCGAAGAACTTCGGCGCGATCCCGCCCGTCGACCCGGCCGGCCTCACCGAGGCCGACGAGGCGCTGCTCGCGGTCGCCCGGGCCGGCTTCGCGACGGTCGGCGACCTGATCGCCCGGCACCGCCAGAAGCAGGCCATCGGCGAGGCGATGAGGGTGGTCGCCGAGGCCAACCGGTACCTCTCCGAGCAGGCGCCGTGGAAGCTCAAGGGCGAGGACGACAAGCCCCGGATGGGCACCATCCTGCACGTCGCCCTCCAGGTGGTCAGCGACGCCAACACGCTGCTCACCCCGTTCCTGCCGCACTCCGCGCAGCAGGTGCACGAGCTGCTCGGCGGCACCGGCGTGCACGCCCCGATGCCGGTCATCGAGGAGGTCGAGGACCTCGACGGCGGGCCCGCGTACCCGGTGCTGACCGGCGACTACACCGTCGGCGCGCGCTGGGAGTCCGTACCGCTGGAGGCCGGCCGGCCGCTGGCCGCGCCGAAGCCGGTCTTCCGCAAGCTCGACCCGTCGATCGTCGACGAGGAACTCGCCCGCCTGGCCGACTGACGGCCGCCTGCGTGCCGACGGGCGCGACCCCCGAGGGGGCCGCGCCCGTCGCCGTCGTGCCGGCCGCCACGCCCGGACCCGGAGCCGGTGGCGCGTCAGGCGCGGGCCATCGCCGGCGCGCCGATGAAGTCCATGATGCTGCGGTTGACCTCGGCCGCGTTCGTCCACGGGATGCCGTGCGGCGCGCCCTTCAGCGTCACCAGCTGGCTGCCGGGCAGCATCGGCTGCAGCCGCTGACCGGTCGCCGGGTACGGCAGCACCGCGTCGGCGTCGCCCTGCACGATCAGCACCGGCACGTCGATGCGGGACACGTCGCCCCGGAAGTCGGTCTGCCAGGCGTCCACGCTGTCGTGGGTGCCCTTCGCCGAGGCCCGGGCGCCGATCTCCCAGTGCGCCCGGAACGCCTCCTCGCTGACCAGCCTGCCCTTGTTCTCCTGGTAGTTGAAGAACGCCTCGCAGAAGGTGGTGAGGTAGGCGAACCGGTCGTCGATGATGGCCTGCTGGAAGCCCTGGAAGAGGCTCTTCTCGACCCCCTCCGGGTCGTCCGAGGTCTTCAGCAGGAACGGCGCGAGCGGGGCCAGCAGCACCGCCCGGTCCACCCGCTGCGAGCCGTACACGCCCAGGTAGCGGGTCACCTCGCCGGTGCCCATCGAGTGACCGACCAGGATCACGTTCCGCAGGTTCAACTCCGTCATCAGCACGTCGAGGTCGGCGGCGAACGTGTCGTAGTCGTACCCGGACGCCGGCTGCGCCGAGTTGCCGAAGCCCCGCCGGTCGTACGTGATCGTCCGGTACCCGGCAGCCAGCAGCGGTCCGACCTGCTTCTCCCAGGTCGCCCCGTTGAACGGGAAACCGTGGATCAGCACGATCGGCTGACCGGAGCCGTGGTCCTCGTAGTACAGGTCGACGGGGGCGGAGTTCTCCGTCCCCACGGTGATGAAAGGCATGCGCGTCTCCTGGTCACGTGACGGTCGGACGCCCGCGCTTTCCCACCCCACCCGGGGTTATGCCGCCCGGAACCGGCGCCCGGCCCTGATCAGAGCGCGTACGGCAGGTCCACCACCCGGTCGTCGGTGACCTCGGACGCGGGCGCCCACGTCTCGTGGACGCCCCGCTCCTGGCACTGCGCCCCGGTCTCCGCCACCGCGTCCGGGCCGGGCCGACGCAGGCGCAGGCGCAACCACCCGGACTCCTCCCGCAGCACCAGGCAGGGCACACCCCGCCAGTCGGCCAGCCGCAGCCGGCGGGCCGCCGACTCCACCGGGTACCGGGCGGCCCGGGTCATCGCCAGCACCCGGAACCCGCCCGGCTGGTCGGCCACCGCCTCGTACTCGCCGCCGGCGTAGCCGCCGACCAGCCGCGTGGAGCGGGGCGCCTCGCCGGTCGGCACGTACTCCTGGTCGGGGGACAGCCCCGGCACCGCCGCCAGCAGGTGCCGCCACTGCGGGCCGGCCATCCGCAGCCAGCCGCGCTGCTCGGCCTGGTAGCTGTAGAGCACCACCTCCACGCCGTCGGCCGGGTACGCGAGCAGGGTGGCGTTCGCCGGCATCGGCAGGTCCGCGAAGTCCCGGGTCACGAACTCCGGGACGAGCTGGGCGCTGCTGGGCACGAAACCGGTGCCGAGCACCGCCCCGCCCAGCCGGTCCCGGGGCGCGAGCGCGGTCAGCCCTCGGTGCTCCGCGCCGACCGGCACGTCGTAGTCGGCCGGGTCGGCCGCCCGCCAGCGCAGCGCGTACGTCACGTCCGCGCCGTCGGGACCGTCCGCGCCGTCGGTGCGCAGCACGGCCGTCGCCGACGGCGTACGCAGGTGCGCCACGTCGTGCTCCCGGTAGCAGAAACCGTGCGGCAGCCACCCGCGCACGTAACCGGCGAGCTGCCGCGCGGAGAGCACCTTCACCATCCGGGTGCCCCGCCGGATGACCGCGGAGTCGCGCACCGCCGCCAGCGTCGGATCCCCGGCCGCCGCGGGCTGCTGGCTGAGCTGCTGCACGTACGCCCAGCCCCGCTCCCGGTGCAGCGGCACCAGCAGCGGGGACTCCGCCTCGTCGCCCGGATCGGCCACGGGAGGCACGACGGTGACCTCGGTGGCGTGCACGAACCTGCGCCACGGCAGCGTGGCCCCGGGCCGGGGCGCCCACTCGAAGCCGGGTGCCTCCTCGGCACTGAACAGCTCGTACGCCGCGCCCCGGGCGATCTCCTCCGCCGGGTACACCACGCCCCCGTACGTCACACGCGGGCCGTTTCCACTGGCCTGAGGGGTGATGGTCACGCCGACGACGCTAGGCGCGAGATGTGCCGTCCCGGTGAACAGGCGGTGGCGTCCCCACGACGCGGGCCACCGGCGGTGTGTGATGCTGGCCGCGATGAGCGAGCCCACCGAAACCCGCAAGCAGCGCGCCGCCCGCCGGGCCGGGGAGTTCCCGCCCGTGCCCGAGCCGCTGCCCCGCCCCGTGCTGGACAGCCACACCCACCTCGACATCACCGTCAGCGAGGCCGGCGTGCCCCCGTGGTCGCCTGCGGACGGCGGTCCGGCCGACAGGGATCCGGTCGCCGTGGCCGTGGCCGTCGCCGCCTCGGTCGGCGTCGACCGGCTCGTGCAGGTCGGGGTGGACGTCGCCTCCTCCCGCTGGGGTGCCGACGTCGCCGCCGACCACCCGGCCGTGCTGGCCACCGTGGCGCTGCACCCGAACGAGGCCCCCCGCCTGCCCGACCTGGACGAGGCGCTGCGCGAGATCGAGGCGCTCGCCGCCCGCGACCGGGTGCGCGGGATCGGCGAGACGGGGATGGACTTCTTCCGCACCGGCGAGGAGGGACGCGCCGTCCAGGAGGAGAGCTTCCGGGCGCACATCGCCATCGCCAAGCGGTACGGCAAGACCCTGGTCGTGCACGACCGGGACGCGCACGCCGACGTGCTGCGGATCCTCGACGACGAGGGCGCGCCGGACACCGTGGTGCTGCACTGCTTCTCCGGCGACGCCGACTTCGCCCGCGAGTGCGTCCGCCGGGGCTACCTGCTCAGCTTCGCCGGCACGGTCACCTTCGGCAGCGCCGCCGCGCTGCGGGAGGCCGCCGCGCTGACCCCGGTCGAGCAGATCCTGGTGGAGACCGACGCGCCCTACCTGACCCCGATGCCGCACCGGGGCCGGCCGAACGCCTCGTACCTGATCCCGCTGACCGTACGGTCGCTGGCCGAGACGACGGGCACGGACCTGGACGAGCTCTGCGCCGCCGTCTCCGCCACCGGCGACCGCGCCTTCGGCCCCTGGTGAGAGGAAGGGCCCCTTCCTTCCACCTACGGCGGGCCGCATAGGCTACGGGGCGTGACCGGTCTCCTCGGCCCGGCGGAGATCCGGGAACTGGCCGCCCGGCTGGGCGTCACCCCCACCAAGAGGCTCGGCCAGAACTTCGTGCACGACCCGAACACCGTCCGGCGCATCGTCACCGCCGCCGGGCTGGCCCCGGACGACGTGGCGCTGGAGGTCGGTCCCGGCCTCGGTTCCCTCACCCTCGCCCTGCTCCCGGCCGCCGCGCACGTGCACGCCGTGGAACTCGACGCGACGCTGGCCGGCGCGCTGCCCGACACCGCAGCCCGGCACGCCGGGCCCGACGCCGCGCGGCTGACCGTGCACCACGCCGACGCGCTGCGCGTCCGCGCCGCCCAGTTGGCCGAACCCGCGCCGACCGCGCTGGTGGCGAACCTGCCCTACAACGTGGCCGTGCCGGTGGTGCTGCACCTGCTCGCCGAGCTGCCCAGCCTGCGGCACGGGCTGGTGATGGTGCAGAAGGAGGTCGCCGACCGGCTCGTCGCCGGTCCCGGCTCCAAGGTGTACGGCGTGCCGTCGGTCAAGCTCGCCTGGTACGCCTCGTCCCGCGCCGCCGGGAAGGTCCCGCCGAACGTCTTCTGGCCGGTGCCGAACGTCGACTCCGGGCTGGTCGCCTTCACCCGCCGCGAGCCGCCCCGCGCCGACGTACCCCGGGAACGGGTCTTCGCCGTGGTGGACGCGGCCTTCGCGCAGCGCCGCAAGACCCTGCGCGCCGCGTTGGCCGGCTGGGCCGGCGGCGCGGACCGGGCCGCCGACGCGCTCACCGCCGCCGGCGTCGACCCCGGCGCACGCGGGGAGTCGCTCACCGTCGAGCAGTTCGCCGCCATCGCCGCGTCGGCTCCGGCCGCCCCACCCGCCGCGCAGTAGGCTGACGCCCGTGACCGAGGCCTGGGGACCGGACGACGAGGACGAGCAGCGGCGGCGCGGAGCCAGCGGACCGGTGCGGGTCCGGGTGCCCGCCAAGGTCAACCTGCACCTCGGGGTGGGACCGCTGCGCCCCGACGGCTACCACGAGCTGAACACCGTCTACCACGCCATCTCCATCCACGACGAGCTGACCGCCCGCCGGGGCGACACGCTCACCCTGACCATGGAGGGCGAGGGCGCCGGCGAGCTGGCCCTGGACGACACCAACCTGGCCATCCGGGCGGCCCGCGCCCTCGCCGGCTACGCGGGGGTGCCGCCGCACGCCCGGCTGCACCTGCGCAAGCAGATCCCGCTGGCCGGTGGGCTGGCCGGAGGCAGCGCCGACGCGGCCGCGGCGCTGGTCGCCTGCGACACGCTCTGGGGGACCGGGCTGTCCCGCGACGAGCTGGCCCGGATCGCCGCCGACCTCGGCTCCGACGTGCCGTTCCTGATCCACGGCGGCACCGCGCTCGGCACCGGCCGGGGCGAGTCGGTCAGCCCCGTGCTGGCCCGCCCCACCACCTGGCACTGGGTCGTGGCCGTGGCCGACGGCGGCCTCTCCACCCCGGTCGCCTACCGGGAACTGGACCGGCTCCGCGCGGCCGGCACCGCCGGTGAGCCGCTGGGCAGCACCGACGCGCTCTTCGCCGCGCTGCGCCAGCGGGACCCGCGGGTGCTCGCCGCGGCCCTCGGCAACGACCTCCAGGACGCCGCCCTGGCCATGCGCCCGTCGCTGGCGGAGACGCTGAAGGCCGGCGAGGCGGCCGGCGCGCTGGCCGGCATCGTCTCCGGCTCGGGGCCGACCTGCGTCTTCCTCGCGGCGGACGCCGCCGACGCCGAGCGGATCGCCGCGGAGCTGGCCACCGCCGACGTGTGCCGCGAGGCGCGCACCGCGCACGGCCCGGTCCCCGGCGCGCGCATCGCCTGACCGGCCCACCCCGCCCCGATCCCGCGCTCCCGGCCCCGGGTACCGCCCTCTCCAGGCGGCGCCGGGTGGAGCCCGCGCCCGGCGGGCGGCGGGGCGGTCCGCGTACGCTGGAAGCTCAGGCGTCCCAGGTGCCGACCGGCACCGGGACGCCTTGATCATGGGAGGTGAGGTCGTGGCCAACATCGTCAACCTGGACCGGGTGTCCAAGGGCTACGGCGCCGCCGGGCCGCTGCTCACCGACGTCTCGCTCGGCCTGGACGACGCCGACCGGATCGGCGTGGTCGGCCTCAACGGCGCCGGCAAGTCCACCCTGCTGCGGCTGCTCACCCGCATCGAGGAACCGGACGACGGGCGGGTCACCCACCGCCGCGACCTGCGGGTCGCCTGGCTGCCGCAGAGCCTCCAGCTCGCCCCCGAGGCCACCGTCCGGGACGTGGTGCTCGGCACCGCCTGGCTCGGCGAGAGCATGGGCGCCGAGCACGAGTGGGCCGGCGACGCCGGCGTACGGGCCATCCTCGACGGCCTCGGCATGCCCCACCTCGGCCTCGACCAGCCCGTCGGCCCGATGTCCGGCGGCGAGCGGCGGCGGGTCGCGCTGGCCGCGCTGCTGGTCCGCGAGTCCGACCTGCTCATCCTCGACGAGCCCACCAACCACCTCGACGTCGGCGGCGTCGACTGGCTGGCGAGGTACCTCGTCGGCCGCAAGGGCGCGCTCGTCGTGGTCACCCACGACCGGTGGTTCCTCGACGCCGTCTGCACCACCACCTGGGAGGTCGCCGACCAGACCGTCCGGGCGTACGAGGGCGGCTTCGCCGCCTGGACCCTCGCCCGGGCCGAGCGGGAGCGGGTCGCCGCGGCCACCGAGGCCCGCCGGCAGAACCTGCTCCGCAAGGAGATCGCCTGGCTGCGGCGCGGGCCGCCCGCCCGCACCTCCAAGCCGCGCTTCCGCATCGACGCCGCCAACGCCCTCATCGCCGACGTGCCGCCGGTGCGCGACACCATGTCGCTGCAACGGCTCGCCACCGCCCGGCTCGGCAAGCAGGTGTACGACCTGGAGCAGGTCACCCTGCACGCCGGCCCGAAGGAGATCCTGCGCGACGTCACCTGGCAGGTCGGCCCCGGCGACCGGGTCGCCGTCCTCGGCCGCAACGGGGCGGGCAAGACCACCCTGCTGCGGATGCTGGCCGGCATCACCCGCCCCGACAACGGGCGCTTCGCCACCGGCTCGACCGTCCGGCCGGCCTTCCTCTCCCAGGAGCTGGCCGAACTCCCCGGCCACCTGCGCGTGCTCGAAGCGGTGGAGGAGGTCGCCCGGCGGGTGCAACTCGGCGACCGGGAGGTCTCCGCCGCCCAGCTCGCCGAGGTCTTCGGCTTCGACGACCGGCGGCTCTGGACGCCTGTCAGCGACCTCTCCGGCGGCGAGCGTCGCCGGTTGCAGATGCTCCGGCTGCTCGCCGGGGAGCCGAACGTGCTGCTGTTCGACGAGCCCACCAACGACCTGGACACCGACACCCTCGCCGCGCTGGAGGACCTGCTCGACTCCTGGCCCGGCACCGTCATCGTGGCCAGCCACGACCGGTACCTCATCGAGCGGGTCACCGACGTCGCGTACGGGATGTTCGGCGACGGCCGGCTGGTGCACCTGCCCGGGGGCGTCGACGAGTACCTCGCCCGGGCCGCCGGCCAACCCGGCCCCGCGATGCCGGAGACGGCCCCCGGGGGCGGCGCCGACACCCCCGCCGCGACCGGCATGTCCGCCGCCGAGGCGCGGCAGGCCCGCAAGGAACTGGCCCGGCTGGAACGGCAGGTCGCCAAGCTGGAGCAGAAGGAGGCGGCGCTGCTCGACCAGCTCGCCACGCACGCCACCGACTACGCGAAGGTCGCCGAACTCGACGCCCAGCTCAAGGAGCTGCGGGCCGAGCGGGAGCGGACCGAGGAGTCCTGGCTGGCCCTGGCCGAGGACATCCCGGCGACCTGAGTCGCCCCCCTGGTCGCGGCGCCGCACACCGGAGGCCCCCGTGTGCGGCGTCACACCCCGGGGTGCGGGACAATCGTCGGCGACCCCTCACCCGAACGGCGTTGGAGACTCAGACATGGCCCACACCCCCGTCAACCACCCCGCGCGGCCGGTCTACCGGGCGATCGGCGGGCTGACCGGTCTGTACCTGGTGGCCTTCGGCGTGCTCGGCATCATCGCGAGTGCCGGCAACGAGGCCCTCGCCCAGGATGACACCCAGGTCCTCGGCCAGGGCACGAACCTCGGTTTCTCGCTGCTCAGCGCCCTGCTGGGGGCCGCGGTGCTGGCCGGCACCGCGATCGGCCGCAACATCGACGTCATGATCAACCAGTGGCTGGCGTACGCGATCATGGTGATCAGCCTCGCCGGTCTCGCCTTCATCCAGACCGAGGCCAACATCTTCAACTTCAGCATCTTCACCGTCATCGCGCTGATGGTGGTCAGCCTGGTCCTGCTGATGGTCGGCATGTACGGCAAGGTCGGCACGGACGAGGAGCAGGAGGCCTGGCAGAAGGCCCGGCTCGTGCTCTGAGTGGTGGTGGGGTTTTCGCCGGAGCCCGACCCGCTCCGGGCGGTCGGGCTTGATCCCTGCGCGGGTCGGGCTCCGGCGAAAACCTGTCGTGGTCCCGCTCCGCCCGGCCGCTGCTGCCCGGTGGGGTGGGACCTTCGTGGTTGCGCCTCTCGTCGGGCGGTTTGGCGGACGGGCGACCTCTTCCAGGGGACAATCGGGGCGAATGTCCTGACTGTGGAGGGGTCATGCCGCACTTTCCCGTGAACCATCCGGCGCGGCCGGTCTACCGGGTCCTCGCCGGCCTGGTGGGGCTCTACATCCTGGTCTTCGGCGTCTGGGGCGTCGCCCTGACGGCGGGCGACCCGCTCTTCGACCGGGGCGACAACTGGGCCCTCGGGCTCCGCACCAACCTGGCCTTCTCGCTGGCCTCCGTCGCCTTCGGGATCGTGCTCATCGTCGGCGCGTCCCGGCGCGGCAACCTCGGCCACTACATGAACCTGACCGCCGGGGTCGTCTTCCTGGTCACCAGCGTCCTCATGATGTCCGTGCTCCAGACCGAGGCCAACTTCCTCAACTTCTCGATGTCCACGGTCATCGTGTCGATGCTCTTCGGCCTGCTCCTGCTCGGCACCGGCCTGTACGACAAGGTCGGCACCGACGAGCACGCCGAGGAGGAACGGCGGCTGCGGCACCACCCGGTCTCCGAGGCCCACGGCCGCTGACCGACGTCGGGGTCAGCGACCCCGTACCGTGATCAGGCTCGGCTTGGCCTCCAGGTGCGACAGCCCGCTCCAGGCCAGGTTGACCAGGTGCGCCGCCACCGTCTCCTTGCGCGGCTTGCGCACCTCCAGCCACCAGCGGCCGGTCAGCGCCACCATCCCCACGAGCGCCTGCGAGTAGAGCTCGGCCAGCTTCGGGTCGTAGCCCCGGCTGGAGAACTCGGCGCCCAGGATGTGCTCCACCTGGTGTGCCACGTCGTTCATGACGCTGCTGAAGTTGCCCGCCGCCGACAGCACCGGCGACTCCCGCACCAGCACCCGGAAGCCGCTGGTCTCCTCCTCGATGTACGTCAGCAGGGCCAGCGCCGCCTGCTCCAGCAGCTCGCGGGGGTGCCCGGCGGTCAGGGCCGTGGTGATCCGGTCCAGCAGGGCGCGGACCTCCCGGTCCACCACCACCGCGTAGAGCCCCTCCTTGCCGCCGAAGTGCTCGTAGACCACCGGCTTGGAGACCTTCGCGCGGGCCGCCACCTCCTCGATGGAGGTGGCGTCGAAGCCGCGCTCGGCGAAGATCTGCCGGGCGATCGAGATCAGCTGCTCCCGGCGCTGGGCCGCCGACATGCGTACGCGTGAGGAGGGTTTGGGGGGCGCGGCGGGAACCGCCCGCCGCCGGCCGGTCGTGCCGTCGTTGCCAGGGACATCCGCCATGTTCTCGTCATTCCGCCGGCGCTCGGTCACCCGGCCCATCCTGCCAGGCGGCCTCCGTGCCCATCGACCGCGCTACCGGCCGGTGGCGGGTGCGACGAGCTTCGCCGCGATGCGTTCGGGCTTCGGCCAGCGCACGTCCCACGCCGCGCCGAGCCTCTCGAACAGCCAGATCACCCGGGCCGAGATGTCCACCTGGCCGCGCAGCACGCCGTGCCGGGCGCTGGTCGGGTCGGCGTGGTGCAGGTTGTGCCAGCTCTCGCCGAACGACACGATCGCCAGCGGCCAGAAGTTCGACGCGCGGTCGCCCTGGCGCATCGCGAACGGCCGCTCCCCGTAGACGTGGCAGACGGAGTTGATGGACCAGGTCACGTGGTGCAGGAGGGCGATGCGCACCAGGCCGGCCCAGAAGAGCGCGGACAGCGCTCCCCGCCACGACCAGGTGAGCAGGCCGCCCATCAGCGCGGGACCGAGCACCGAGACCACCACCAGCAGCGGGAACAGCCGGTCCACGCGGCTGATGTCCCGGTCGGCGAGCAGGTCCGGGGCGAAGCGCCTCCGGTTGGACAGCTCCCGGCCGAAGAGCCAGCCGACGTGCGCGTGGAACAGGCCCTTCGTCAGGCCGCGGACGCTTTCCCCGAACCGCCACGGCGAGTGCGGGTCGCCCTCCAGGTCGGAGAAGGCGTGGTGGCGCCGGTGGTCGGCCACCCACTGGATGATCTCGCCCTGCACCGCCAGCGAGCCGGACACCGCCAGCGCGATCCGCAGCCAGCGCTTCGCCTTGAACGACCCGTGCGTGAAGTACCGGTGGTAGCCGACCGTGATGCCCAGCCCGGAGAGCACGTACCAGAACCCGGCGACGGCCACGTCGGTCCAGCTCAGCCAGCCGCCCCAGGCGACCGGTACGGCGGCGACGAGGGCCAGGAAGGGGATCACCACGAACGCCCAGAGGGCGATGAGGATGCCCCGGGACTGGGTGCCCTGGGTGAGGGGCTTCGGCCCGGCGGCGGGGTCGAGGGACGTAGCGGACATGGGCACCTCGCAGAGGGACGGAGTGATCACGTAGTTACGCCTACGTCACCGTAACTTAGGCGCTCGCGGGGCGCATGGGACAGCGTCAGGGATGAATGTCTGGTGCTGTCGTACGTCCGTTCTAAAGTGCTGCTCATGGACGATTCCTTGGCTGACGAGGTACGCCGGCTGCGCACCGTCGAGCAGCTCTCCGTCCGCGAGATCCGGGCGCGGACCGGGCTCGGACGCAACCGGATCCACGACCTACTCCGGGACGTGCCGGCGCCCGAGCGGACCCGTCGACCCAATGCCAAGGACGACCTCAGGGCGGCGGCGGTCGAGCTGCGCGCCGAGGGGTGTTCCGTCAACGACATCGCCCGCCAGCTCGGCGTGGCGAAGTCGACCGCCTACCAGTGGGTCAGGCACCTGCCGCTGGCCGAGGAGGGGGCGGGCGCTGAGCGGCGCCGGGCCCACGCGGCGCTGATGAACGAGGCGCGGTGGTCGGCGCCTCGGAAGGCCCGCGACGCGGCCCGGGCTGCGGAGCAGGTGCGCGCGGCCGGCCTGGTGGGCTCCCTCGCCGACCGGGATCTCCTGCTCCTCGGTGCGGCGGTCTACTGGTGCGAGGGGACGAAGTCCAAGCCGTGGCGGCGGGACGACCGCCTCCAGTTCGTCAACAGCGATCCGGGGCTGCTCGCGCTCTTCCTGCGTTTTCTCGAGGTGTGCGGGGTCGACCGTGCCGTGCCCAGCTATCGCATCAGCATCCACGAGACGGCCGACCTCGACGCGGCGCTGAAATGGTGGGCCCGGAAGCTCGATCTGCCGGTTGGTCGTTTCCAGCGCGCCAACCTGAAGAAACACCGTCCGGCCACGCTGCGGCGCAACGTCGGGGACGACTATCGTGGCTGCCTGGTGATCACCGTGCCGCGTAGCCGCGAGCTCTACTGGCGGATCGAAGGTATGATCGCCGAGCTGTTCCAGACCGTCGGGCTAGGCGAGCCGTCAATGCCGGTTCGCGAAGCTTGACATTTCTATGGGGTGTGGGGTAACGGCAACCCGCAGGCCTTTGGAGCCTTGAGCTCCTGGTTCGAATCCAGGCACCCCAGCTCACACCGCGTCTCACGGCATTCGTGCGGCCATGCCGAACGGCGGCTCGCCGTCTGGTTAGCATGGCCGCGAGACTGTCAGCCGTCCCGACGGGAGCCCGTGTCGTGTCCCAGCCCCACCTCCGCACCGTTGTCGTGCTCGCCGCCGGTGAGGGCAAGCGGATGAAGTCGGCGCTGCCCAAGGTGCTGCACCCGCTGCTCGGTCGTACCCTCGTCGGCCACGTGCTCGCCGCCGCCGCTCCGCTGGCCGCGGACCGCACGGTGGTCGTGGTGGGGCACGGCGCCGACCAAGTCCGCGCGCACCTCGCGGAGATCGCCCCCGACGCCACCCCGGTGCTCCAGGCGGAGCAGCTCGGCACCGGGCACGCCGTCCGGATCGCGCTGGACGCCGCGCCGGACGCCACCGGCACCGTGGTCGTGATCAACGGTGACGTGCCGCTGCTCCGCCCGGAGACGGTGGCCGCGTTGGTGGCGGCGCACGAGGAGGCGCGCGCGGCGGCGACCGTGCTCGCCGCCGAGGTGCCCGACCCGACCGGCCTGGGCCGGATCGTGCGCGACACCGACGGGCGGCTGGAGCAGATCGTCGAGGAGCGCGACGCGACCCCCGCGCAGCGGGCGATCCGCGAGATCAACGCCGGCATCTACGCGTTCGACGTGGCCCGGCTGCGCGACGCGCTGGGCAAGCTGTCGACGGACAACGACCAGGGCGAGGAGTACCTGACCGACGTCTTCGCCCTGCTGGGCTCGGCCGGCGAGCCGGTGGCGGTGCACGTGGCGGCGGACCACGTGGAGACGCTGGGCTGCAACGACCGGGTCGAGTTGGCCGCCCTGCGCCGGCTGCTGCGCGACCGGGTCAACGAGGCGTGGATGCGCACCGGGGTCAGCCTGCTCGACCCGGACACCACCTGGATCGACGTGACGGTCGCCCTCGACCGGGACGCGGTGGTCGACCAGAACACCCAGCTGCGCGGCGGCACGGTGGTCGGCACGGGCGCGGTGGTCGGGCCGGACGTGACGCTGATCGACACCGTCGTCGGCCCGGGCGCGACTGTGCTGCGCAGCCACGCGGTGGGCGCGGAGGTCGGTGCGGGCGCCAGCGTCGGGCCGTACGCGTACCTGCGGCCGGACGCCCGGCTCGCCGAGAAGGCCAAGGTCGGCACGTTCGTCGAGGTGAAGAACTCGGAGGTGGGTGCGGGCGCGAAGGTGCCGCACCTGTCGTACGTGGGGGACGCGACGATCGGCGCGAAGGCCAACATCGGCGCGGCGACGATCTTCGTGAACTACGACGGGGTGAACAAGCACCGCACCACCGTCGGCGAGGGCGCGTTCGTCGGCTGCGACACCAGCCTCATCGCGCCCGTCGAGGTGGGTCCCGGGGCGTACGTGGCGGCGGGCAGCGCGATCGCGCAGGACGTGCCGGCGGGCGCGCTCGGGGTGACCCGTGCGCCGCAGCGCAACATCGACGGCTGGGTGGCCCGCAAGCGCGCGGGCACGGTCTCCGCCGAGGCGGCCGCGCGGGCCCAGGCAGCGGATGAGGGTGCGTCGGCGCCGGGATCCGGGGCAAGTGAAGGTGAGGCAATCCACGGGGATGCCGAGCCGGTCAGGTCGGCCCCGGGCGCGGGGGATACTGCAACCGAATAGTCCCCGGCCCACCACCACCGCCGGGTACCACCGACCAACGGGAGCAGACGGGCCCATGGGCAGCATCGTCGCCGAAAACCGCAAGAGCCTGATGCTTTTTTCCGGACGTGGCTTTCCGGAGTTGGCCAAGGAGATCGGTGAGGTGCTCGGCGTCGCGCCGACGCCGGCCGACGCGTACGAGTTCGCCAACGGCGAGATCTTCGTACGGTTCAAGGACTCGGTGCGCGGTTCGGACGCCTTCGTGGTGCAGTCCGTGACGCACGGGGTGAACACCTGGGTCATGGAGACCCTGATCATGATCGACGCGCTGAAGCGCGGTTCGGCAAAGCGGATCACGGTGGTCCTGCCGTTCTACCCGTACGCCCGGCAGGACAAGAAGCACCGCGGCCGGGAGCCGATCTCGGCCCGGCTGGTGGCGGACCTGCTGAAGACGGCCGGGGCGAACCGGATCCTCACCGTCGACCTGCACACCGCGCAGATCCAGGGCTTCTTCGACGGCCCCGTCGACCACCTCTTCGCGATGGACATCCTCGCCGAGTACGTCCAGCACAAGTACGCCGGCCGCCCGATGACGGTGGTCGCGCCGGACTCGGGCCGGGTGCGGGTGGCCGAGCGGTGGACGGACCGGCTGGGCGGCTGCCCGCTGGCGTTCATCCACAAGACCCGGGACCCGCTGAAGCCGAACCAGGTGGTGGCGAACCGGGTGGTCGGCGAGGTCGAGGGTCGGGTCTGCCTGATCGTCGACGACATGATCGACACGGGTGGCACGATCTGCGGTGCGGCGGACATCCTCCGGGCCTCCGGCGCGGCCGACGTGATCGTGGCCTCGACGCACGCGCTGCTCTCCGACCCGGCGACCGAGCGGCTGAAGAACGCCCCGATCAGCGAGGTGCTGGTCACCAACACGCTGCCGCTGCCGCCGGAGAAGCAGCTCGACAAGATCACCGTGCTGTCGATCGCGCCGCTGCTGGCGCGGGCGATCCGCGAGGTCTTCGACGACGGCTCCGTGACGACCCTCTTCGGCGGCCTGAGCTGACCGTCTGACGCCGGGCCGGGCGGGCACCGCCGCCCCCGGTCCGGCGTCGACCGCCCCGGCGGCGGCGTCGCATTGACCCGTCGGCGGCGGGGAGGCCGGTCGGCGGCGGGCCGCCCCGGCGGCCGGGCGGTCGCCCTCCGGCGGCGTCGCGCGGCGCCCGGCGGCGGGTGCCGGCGGGGCAGGTCCAAATCGCCCTGCGGGCCTGCGGGAACGGTGATAAGGGGACTGCCGGAACGCGCGGAATCAGCTCGGGTAGACTGGTGCGGTTGCCACGGCGAGGGTGCCCGGCGGGCCGCTGCGAAGCGCCGCACGGAGGCACCGTCATCGACGCGGTGCTCCGGGCAGTCGTTCTCGACGCATGAGCCCCAGCGAGCCCCTCGCCCCAGCACCGCCAGACGACAAGCCGCCGCAGCGAAAGCATCAGGAGTTCTCCCGTGTCCGAGGTAAAGATCAGCGCCGAGCCCCGTACCGAGTTCGGCAAGGGTGGTGCCCGTCGTACCCGCCGGGCCGGCAAGGTGCCCGCCGTGCTGTACGGCCACGGCGAGAAGCCCAAGCACATCGCGCTGCCGTCGCGTGAGTTCGCCGCCGCGATCCGTAAGGGCGGCGCCAACCAGCTCTTCGCGATCGAGGTCAGCGACGGCACGCAGGTGCTGGCGCTGCCGAAGGCGATCCAGCGCGACCCGATCAAGGACACCTTCGAGCACGTGGACCTGCTGCTGGTCCGCCGGGGCGAGAAGGTCACCGTCGAGGTCCCGGTGCAGCTGACCGGCGAGGCCGCGCGGGACACCCTGATCGTGCACGACCACGACACCCTGTCGGTCACCGCCGACGCCACCAAGGTGCCGGACCACCTGGAGGCCTCGATCGAGGGCCTGGAGGCCGGCACCCAGGTCACCGCCGGCGACGTGGAGCTGCCGGCCGGCGTCGAGCTGGCCGCCGACGCGGACCAGACCGTCGCTTCGGTGACCGCCGCGCCGACCGCCGAGCAGCTCGAGGCCACCCTCCCCGAGGTCGAGGAGGCCGCCGAGGAGGCCGAGGCCGGTGTCGGCGAGGAGACCGCCGAGGCCGCCGAGGCTCCGGCCGCGGAGGGCGAGGAGAACGCCGAGGCGAAGACCGAGGCCTGATCGGTTCGCATCGTTGCGACAGGCGTCCCCGCGCGGTCGGGGGCGCCTGTCGGCGTATCGGTGTCCGGGCGGGCGGGTGACGGCGAGCAGCGGGAGGGGCGGGGCGTGACGGACGAGACGGGGCCGTGGCTGGTGGTCGGCCTGGGCAACCCGGGTCGGGAGTACGCCGGCAACCGGCACAACGTCGGCTTCATGGTGGCCGACCTGCTGGCGGGCCGGCTCGGCGCGAGGTTCGGCCGGCACAAGCGGGCGGTGGCGGAGGTCGCCGAGGGGCGGCTCGGTCTCGGCGGGCCGAAGCTGGTGCTGGTCAAGCCGCTGACGTACATGAACCTCTCCGGCGGGCCGGTGACCGGGCTGGCCCAGTTCCACAAGGTGCCGCCGGGCCGGGTGGTCGCGGTGCACGACGAGTTGGACATCGGGTACGGGCAGGTGCGGGTGAAGTGCGGCGGTGGCGAGGGCGGGCACAACGGCCTGCGCTCGATGTCGAAGTCGCTGGGCACGAAGGAGTACGTCCGGGTGCGGTTCGGCATCGGCCGGCCCCCGGGGCGGCAGGACCCGGCGGACTACGTACTGTCGGATTTCGGCGCGGCGGAGCGCAAGGAGCTGGAGTTCCTGGTGGACCGGGCCGCGGATGTGGTGGAGTCGGTGATCACCAGGGGCGTGGAGCCGACGCAGAACCTCTACCACGGGGTGTGAGGGCCGGGTCGGGCGCCGGGGGCCGGTAGTCTTCGCCTTTCGGCGCGACGCGACCGTCGGGGCGGCTCGTCGGCGGCGTGCCGGGTGCGGAGCACGGCGAGGCGACGGGAGCAGGAGTCATGGGCAGTCCTCCGATGATCGACGGCGCTTTCGCCCGGTGGCTGGCGGCCCGGGCCGGTCAGGCGCTGCTCGGCCTGCGGTCCGAGATGGGTTTCGCCGACGCGGGGGCGTTGAAGTCGGCGGGCGACAAGGTCTCGCACGACCTGATCCGCACCGAGCTGGCGAAGTGGCGGCCGGGTGACGCGGTCCTCTCCGAGGAGGACGAGGGTTCGCGGCTGGCCTGGGCGGCGGAGGTGAACGCCGAGGCGGTCTCCCGGCTGGCGGCCGACCGGGTGTGGATCATCGATCCGCTGGACGGCACCCGGGAGTTCGCCGAGGAGGGCCGTTCGGACTGGGCGGTGCACGTGGCGCTCTGGGCGCGGGACGCGCCGACGCCGCACGGGCTGGTGGCGGGCGCGGTCGGGCTGCCGGCGCAGCAGCGGGTGCTGGGCACCGACTATCCGCCGGCGTACCCGCAGCTGACCCCGGAGGCGACCGCGGCGCCCGGCGGGCGGACGATCCGCCTGGCGGCGAGCCGGAGCCGGCCGCCGGTGTTCCTGACCGACCTGGCGGAGGACGTCGGGGCGCACCTGGTGCCGATGGGCTCGGCCGGGGCGAAGATCGCCGCGGTGGTCACCGGTGAGGTGGACGCCTACATCCACGCGGGCGGCCAGTACGAGTGGGACTCGGCCGCGCCGGTCGCTGTGGCGACGGCCACCGGGCTGCACGCTTCCCGGATCGACGGTTCTGCGCTGAGATACAACGAGGCGGATCCACGCCTGCCGGACCTGCTGGTCTGCCGCGAGGATCTCGCCAGTCGGTTGCTTGCAGCGTTGCAGCGTCATTCCGGGTAGCCTGAGCGGCACTTCTTGGCATGCCCGACCGGAAAGGTCTGGAATATCGATGAGCGGATTCGAGCGAAGCGAGCCCGTGTCATGACCGCCCCCGCCGCCTACCAGGTGTCGCACCTCGACGCGCTGGAGGCCGAGAGCATCTTCGTGATGCGCGAGGTGGTCGCCGAGATGGAGCGGCCGGTGCTGCTCTTCTCGGGCGGCAAGGACTCGATCGTGATGCTCCGGCTGGCCCAGAAGGCGTTCGCCCCGGCCAACATCCCGTTCCCGGTCATGCACGTGGACACCGGGCACAACTTCCCCGAGGTCCTGGAATACCGGGACCAGCGGGTCGCCGAGCTGGGGCTGCAACTGGTGGTGGCGAGCGTGCCGGAGGCGCTGGCCAGCGGGCTGGTGCGGGAGTCGGGCGACGGGATGCGCAACCGGATCCAGACGCCGGTGCTGCTGGACGCGGTGGAGAAGCACCGGTTCGACGCGCTCTTCGGCGGCGCCCGCCGCGACGAGGAGAAGGCCCGCGCCAAGGAGCGGGTGTTCAGCTTCCGCGACGAGTTCGGCCAGTGGGACCCGAAGAACCAGCGCCCGGAGCTGTGGTCGCTCTACAACGGCCGCCACCACCCGGGCGAGTCGATCCGGGTCTTCCCGCTGTCCAACTGGACCGAGCTGGACGTCTGGCACTACATCGCGCGCGAGCGCATCGCCCTGCCGTCGATCTACTACGCCCACGAGCGCGAGGTGGTCGAGCGCGACGGGATGCTCTACGCGGTCAACGAGTTCTTCCGCCCCCGGGCGGGCGAGGACCGGTTCAAGGCGCGGGTGCGCTACCGGACGGTGGGCGACGCGTCCTGCACGGCGGCGGTCCGTTCCGACGCCGACACGGTCGAGAAGGTCATCGAGGAGGTCGCCGCCACCCGGATCACCGAGCGCGGCGCCACCCGGGGAGACGACCGGGTCAGCGAGGCCGCCATGGAGGACCGCAAGCGGGAGGGCTACTTCTGATGACCACCGAGACCGTCGCGGACACCACGGACGCCCGGGCCGCCACCGGGGCCGTGCCGGAGCCCCGGCCGATGGACCTGCTGCGCTTCGCCACCGCCGGCAGCGTCGACGACGGCAAGTCGACCCTGATCGGCCGGCTGCTCTACGACACGAAGTCGCTCTTCACCGACCAGCTCGCCGCCGTCGAGGCGGTCAGCGCGGCCCGGGGCGACGAGTACACGAACCTGGCGCTGCTCACCGACGGCCTGCGGGCCGAGCGCGAGCAGGGCATCACCATCGACGTGGCGTACCGCTACTTCGCCACCCCCCGGCGCAAGTTCATCATCGCGGACACCCCGGGGCACATCCAGTACACCCGCAACATGGTCACCGGGGCGTCGACGGCCGACCTGGCGCTGATCCTGGTGGACGCCCGCAAGGGCCTGGTCGAGCAGTCCCGCCGGCACGCGTTCCTCTGCTCGCTGCTGCGCGTGCCGCACCTGGTCCTCTGCGTCAACAAGATGGACCTGGTCGACTTCTCGCAGGAGGTCTTCGAGCGGATCGCGGACGAGTTCACCGCGTTCGCCGCGAAGCTCGACGTGCCCGACCTGACGGTGGTGCCGATCTCGGCGCTGCGCGGCGACAACATCGTCGCCCGGTCGGAGAACATGCCCTGGTACGAGGGCCCGTCGCTGCTGCACCACCTGGAGCGGGTGCACATCGCCAGCGACCGCAACCTGGTCGACGTGCGGTTCCCGGTGCAGTACGTGATCCGCCCGCAGTCGACCACGGTCACCGACTACCGGGGCTACGCCGGCCAGGTCGCCTCCGGCGTGCTCAAGCCGGGCGACGAGGTGATGGTGCTGCCGTCCGGGTTCACCAGCCGGATCGCCGCCGTGGAGACCGCCGACGGGCCGGTCGCGGAGGCGTTCCCGCCGATGTCGGTGACCGTACGCCTGGAAGACGAGATCGACATCTCCCGGGGCGACATGATCTGCCGTCCGAACAACGCCCCGGCGGTGTCCCAGGACATCGAGGCGATGGTGTGCTGGATGGACGAGACCCGTCCGCTCCAGGTCGGCGGCAGGTACGCGATCAAGCACACCACCCGCTCCGCGCGGGCGATCGTGCGCGGGCTGCACTACCGGCTGGACGTCAACTCGTTGCACCGCGACGAGTCCGCCGACGGGCTCAGGCTCAACGAGATCGGCCGGGTACGGTTGCGGACCACGGTGCCGCTGCTCGCGGACGAGTACCGCCGCAACCGGACCACCGGCGGCTTCGTGATCATCGACGAGGCCACCAACCGCACGGTCGGCGCGGGGATGATCGTCGAGGCGCAGTGAGTCCCGCCGACGGGCGGGTGCCGACGCCCGCCCGTCGCCTGCCGGGCTGACCGCGCCCGGCGCAGGGCCCGGCCGGCAGCCGCCACTGCCCGCCGGGCGGCCGGCGGGCAGCCGCGTCGGTGCTCAGTCCAGCCGGGTCGCCCCGGGGCCGGGCAGGACGGTGACGTGGCCGGGCGCGGCGAAGCCCCGCTCGGCGTACGCGGCCGTGACGGCGGCGGCGACCGCGTCGGCCCGTGCCGCGTCGACGAGGGCGAGGACGCAGCCGCCGAAGCCGCCGCCGGTCATCCGGGCACCGAGCGCCCCGGCGCCCAGGGCCGCCTCGACGGCCGTGTCGATCTCCGGGACGGTGATCCCGAAGTCGTCGCGCATCGAGGCGTGCGAGGCGGTCAGCAGCGGGCCGATCTCGCGTACCCGCCCGGCGCGCAGCAGCGCGACCGTGTCGAGCACCCGACGGTTCTCGGTGACGACGTGCCGTACCCGGCGGCGGGTCTCGTCCCCGTCGAGCCGGGCCAGGGCGTCGGCCAGAGCGTCGGCCGGGACGTCCCGCAGCGCCGCGACGCCGAGCAGCCCGGCGGCCCGCTCGCAGGAGCCGCGGCGGGCGGCGTACTCGCCGTCGGCGTGCCGGTGCGGGGCCCGGCTGTCGACGACCAGCACGGCGAGGCCGGCGGCGGCCAGGTCGAAGGGGACCTGCTCGACGGACTCGTCCCGGCAGTCGAGGAAGAGCGCGTGCCCGGCGCGGCACCGGATCACCGCCGACTGGTCCATGATCCCGGTCGGCGCGCCCACGTAGTCGTTCTCCGCCCGCTGGGCCAGCCGGGGCCGTCGCTCGGCGGGCAGGTCCAGCCCGCCCAGGTCGACCAGGGCGGCCAGCACGGCGGCCTCCAGCGCGGCCGAGGAGGACAGCCCGGCGCCCAGCGGCACGTCGGAGGCGATCGCCAGGCGCGCGCCGGGTGGCGCGTGCCCCGCCTCCCGCAGCGCCCAGACGACCCCCGCCACGTACGCGCCCCAGCCGTCGACCCGGCCGGGCCCGGCCAGCTCGTCGGCGCCGAAGGCGACCGTCTCGCCGGTGAGCTCGGAGCAGGCCGTCCAGGTGTCGCCGGGCTGCGGGGCGGCTGCCACCACCGTGCGCAGCGGCAGGGCGAAGGGGAGCACGAAGCCGTCGTTGTAGTCGGTGTGCTCGCCGATGAGGTTCGCCCGCCCGGGAGCCGCCCAGCGGCCGGCGGGCGCCTCGCCGTACGCCGAACGGAAGCCGGCGGTGGCGCGGGCCGCGACGTCGTCGGTCACCGCGGCCCCACGACGTGCGTGCGGTAGAAGGCCCAGGCGTCGGCGACGATGTCGGGCAGGGTCGGCTTCTGCGGCACCCAGCCCAGCTCCTCGCGGGCCAGCGCGGACGACGCGACCAGCTCGGCGGGGTCGCCCTCGCGGCGCGGCGCCACCTCGACCGGCACGGGGTGGCCGGTGACCTCGCGGACCACGTCGACCACCTGCCGGTTGGTGAAGCCGTTGCCGTTGCCCAGGTTGTAGATCCGGTGCTGGCCGGCGGTGGCGGCGCCGAGCGCCAGCAGGTGGGCGCGGGCCAGGTCGGCGACGTGGATGTAGTCGCGCACGCAGGTGCCGTCGACGGTCGGGTAGTCGTCGCCGAAGAGCTGGAGCTTCTCCCGCCGGCCGGCGGCCACCTCGAGCGCGATCGGGATCAGGTGGGTCTCGGGGTCGTGCCGCTCGCCGAGCGCGACGTCGCCGTCGAGGTACGCGCCGGCCACGTTGAAGTAGCGCAGCGAGACGGCGGCCAGGCCGTGCCCGATCGCCTCGGAGGTGAGGGCCATGTCGACGGCGAGCTTGGTGGCGCCGTACGTGTTGGTGGGGGCCTTGACGGCGGTCTCCGGGATCGGCAGCTCGGTGGGGTTGCCGTAGACGGCGGCGGTGGAGGAGAAGACCAGGCGGGGTACGCCGGCGGCCCGGACGGCGTCGATCAGGGCGATCGAGCCGACCGTGTTGGCGTGCCAGTAGAGCTCGGGCCTGGTCATCGACTCGCCGGCGGCGATCAGCGCGGCGAAGTGCAGCACCCCGTCGAAGCCCGCGCCCGGGGTGAGCACCCGCGCGGCGTCGTGGACGGACGCGTCGACGTACGTCGCGTCGGGGGCGAGCGCCTCCCGGTGACCGGTGCGCAGGTCGTCGAGCACCACCACCTCGTGGCCGGCGTCGAGCAGCATCCGGGTCACCACGCTGCCGATGAAGCCGGCGCCGCCGGTGACGAGCAGTTTCACGTCGGTCTCCTCCTGCCTGGCCGCCCGGTCGCGGCCCGTGTCGTGATCACCCTACGGCCGGTCGCCCGGTGGCCGCCCCCGCGTCGGCGACCTTGCCATTCCATCATGATTCCCCAACTTCGAACAGAGTTGAACACGGGCAGCCCGTTGGGGCCGCGCTGTCTACCATCACAGTCATGCGGGAAGCGGATGCTCCCGGGCCGCGGCGACGCGCCCGGAGCCGGCCACGCCGCGAGCCGGGGCCGCTGCCCCGGGCCGTCGCCCGGATGGTGGTGCGCACCGCCGACGCCGCCACCCGGGCGGTGACGGCCCTGCTCGGCGCCAGCCCGGCGGCCGGCCGGGAGCGGATCAGCGAGGCGGAGTTGCGCGACCTGGTCGCCGCCAACACCCTGCTCGACCCGGTCGAACGCCGGATCATCGACGAGGTGCTGGTCGCGGGCGCGAGCCTGGTCCGCGAGGTGATGATGCCGCGCACCGAGGTCGTCTTCCTCTCCGCCCGGCACACCATCGCCGAGGCGGAGCGGCTGGTCCGGGCCGAGACGCACACCCGCTACCCCGTGGTCGACGGCACCCACGACGACGTGGTCGGCTTCGTGCACCTGCGCGACGTGCTGCTCCGCCCCGACCTCGACCCCCGCACCACCGTCGGCGAGCTGACCCGGGAGGTGAAGCGGCTGCCCGGCAGCAAACGGGTGCTCGCCGCGCTCAGCGAGATGCGCCGGGAGCGCCACCACCTCGCCGTGGTGGTCGACGAGTACGGCGGCACCGCCGGCATCGTCACCCTGGAGGACCTGATCGAGGAGCTGATCGGGGAGATCCACGACGAGTACGACACCGCCCCCGAGCCGGTGCACGCGGGCCTGCCCGCCGTGGTGGACGGCCGGCTCAACCTCGCCGACTTCGCCGAGCGCACGGGGGTGAGCCTGCCGCCCGGCCCGTACGAGACGGTCGGCGGGTTCGTGATGGCCGCGCTGGGCCGGCTCCCGGTCGCCGGCGACGAGGTGCCGGTGACCGGGAACCCGGTCGGCGACGGCGGCGCGGCACCCGACGACCCGTCCGGCGGATGGCTGCTGCGGGTGCTCACGCTGGAGGGGCGACGGGTGGCCCGGCTCACGGTCACCGCCGGGCGCCTGCCGGAGCCACGGCGCGAGGCCGCCGCCCCGACACCGACGGGGCGGAGCCGACCCGCCGGCCCGTCATGACGCGCACCGGGTCTTGCTGACAGAATTGCCGCCATGTCCGACGTACCCGCCCGCCCCCGCGTCTTCTCCGGCATCCAGCCGACGGCCGACTCGTTCCACCTCGGCAACTACCTGGGCGCCGTGCGGCACTGGGTGGCGTTGCAGGACACCCACGACGCCTACTACTGCGTGGTCGACCTGCACGCGATCACCGCGGGGCACGACCCGAAGACGCTCATGCAGCGTTCCCGGATGGCGGCCGCCCAGCTCTTCGCCGTCGGCCTCGACGCGGAGCGCAGCACGCTCTTCGTGCAGTCGCAGGTGCCCGAGCACTCGCAGCTCGCCTGGGTGCTGGGCTGCATCACGGGGTTCGGCGAGGCGAGCCGGATGACGCAGTTCAAGGACAAGTCGCAGAAGCAGGGCGGCGAGCGGGCGAGCGTGGGCCTGTTCACCTACCCGGTCCTGCAGGCCGCCGACATCCTGCTCTACCAGGCCAACGCCGTGCCGGTGGGCGAGGACCAGCGCCAGCACCTGGAGCTCTCCCGCGACCTGGCCCAGCGGTTCAACTCGCTGTTCGGGCCGACCCTGACGGTGCCCGCGCCGCACATCGTCAAGGACACCGCGAAGATCACCGACCTGCAGGACCCGACGGCCAAGATGTCGAAGTCGTCCTCGTCGCCGGCCGGCATCGTCAACCTGCTGGAGGATCCGGCCCGCTCGGCCAAGAAGATCCGTTCCGCGGTCACGGACACGGGGCGGGAGATCGTCTTCGACACCGAGACCAAGCCCGGCATCTCCAACCTGCTGACCATCTACTCGGCCCTGAGCGGGCGCAGCGTCGACGACCTGGTCGCCGCGTACGCCGGCAAGGGCTACGGCGACCTGAAGAAGGACCTCGGCGAGGTGGTACGGGAGTTCGTCGGCCCGATCCAGGAGCGCACCCGGACCTACCTCGACGACCCGGCGCAGCTGGACAAGCTGCTCGCCGCCGGCGCGGAGAAGGCCCGCGCGACCGCCGGCGAGACGCTGCGCACCGTGTACGAGCGGGTGGGCTTCTTCCCGCCGGTGCGCGGCGAGTAGCGCCCCGGCGCGACGGGTGAGGGCGGACGGGCCGGTGGACGGAGGGATGACGCACAGCGTGGATCGCAGGGACGGGACGCCGGACGCCGGTGACACCATCGAGATCGGCATCGCGGTCGACATCCCGGAGCCGTGGGGCGGCATGCTCACCCGGCGGCGGGTCGAGGCCGGCGACCCTCGGGTCGTGCCCGCGCACGTGACCCTGCTCGGGCCGACCGAGATCCCGGTGGCGACGCTGCCGGCGGTGGAACGTCACCTCGGGGCGGTCGCCGCCGCCCACCTGCCGTTCACCCTGCACCTGCGGGGCACCGGCACGTTCCGGCCCGTCACCCAGGTCGTCTTCGTGGCGGTGGCCGCCGGGATCAGCGAGTGCGAGCTGCTCGCCGCCGCGATCAGCGCCGCCCCGGAGCTGCACCGCGAGACGCGCTTCCCGTACCACCCGCACGTCACGGTCGCGCAGGACGTCGCGCCGGAGGCGCTGGACAGGGCGTACGAGGACCTGGCCGACTTCTCGGCCATGTTCGAGGTCGAGGCGTTCACCCTCTTCTCGCACAGCGGGCAGACCCGGTGGCAGCCGCGCCGGGACTTCCGGCTGGGCGGCTGAGCGGTCGCCCGGGTGCGCCACGAGCGCCACGGCGCCCACTTCGCCGAAGCCGGTGCGGGCCGGACGGCCGCCGCCCGGTGCGGGCCGACGTCCGGTTGCCCGCGCGGGGGCGAAAGATCGGCGAGGATGACGGCGTGAACGTGCTGGGCCGCATCGAGGCGGGCATCGACAGCAGGATCAGCGCCGCGCGCCGCCGGTGGGGCGTCGCGGACCACCTGTGGCGGGCCGGCGTGCTCTACACCGACGTGCTGGGCGGGCGGCTGGCCGCCGCGATCGCCTACTACGGCTTCTTCGCGGTCTTCGCGCTGGCGCTGGTCGGGTACTCGATCTTCGGGGCCATCCTGGAGGACAACGACGAGGTCAGCGACGCCGCAGCCGACTTCCTCCGGGAGAACCTGCCGTTCCTCGACCCCGTGCAGATCGCCGACAGCAGCGGCACGGTCGGGGTGGTCGGCCTGATCATCCTGGCGTTCACCGGGATCGGCTGGGTGGAGGCGATCCGCTCCTCCCAGCGGCTCATGTACGGGCTCAACCAGCAACCGGGCAACCTGGTGGTCCGCCGCCTGGTCGACCTCGGTGTGCTGGTGGTCATCTTCGTGCTGCTCGGCGTCTCGGTGGCGGCGGTGGACACCCTGGAGTCGCTGCTGCGCTTCCTGCTGCGCAGCACCGGCTCGGCGGGCCTGACGACGGTCAGCGCGGTGCTCAGCGTGCTGGTCAACGCGGTGCTGGCCACCCTGCTGCTGGTGGCGGTGCCGAGGCTGCGGATGACCCGGTCCCGGCTGCGCCCCGTGGTGCTGCTGGTCGCGGTCGGCATCACGCTGCTGAACACCGTCGGGCGCTTCTACGTGGTACGCACCGAGCGGAACCCGGCGTACACGGTCGTGGCGGGCGCCGTGGGCCTGCTGCTCTACCTCTACCTGCTCAACCAGCTGGTGCTCTTCGGCGCGGCGCTGGCCGCGACCAGCCCGCGCGGTCGGGTGGTGGACCTGGCGGCGAGCCCGGCGCCGGCCGAGACGGACGCGGAGACGGATCCCGGCACCCCGGGCGGGGCCGGATGAGCGGGGGAGCGGGCGTGCGGATCTCGGTCGACCAGGCCTCGGCGGTGCCGCCGTACGAGCAGGTGCGCGGGCAGCTCGCGGAGCTGATCGGGACGGGCCGGTTGGCGGTGGGCACCCGGTTGCCCACCGTCCGAGCGTTCGCGGCCGACCTCGGGCTGGCGGTCAACACCGTGGCGCGGGCCTACCGGGAGCTGGAGGCGGCCGGTCTGCTGGAGACCCGCGGCCGGCACGGCACCGTCGTCGCGCCCGGGCGCGACGACGCGACCGACCGGTTGCAGCGGGTCGCGGCCGACTACGCCGCCGAGGCCGCCCGGTTGGGCGTGCCGCCCGCGGCGGCGCTGGCCCTGGTCCGCGCGGCGTTGGACGCGGCCCGGCCGGGCTGACGCGCGCGGAATGCCGACAGCCACGACGGCGGTGAATTAGGGGCGAATGCCTCCCGGCCCGGGGGCGTGACGGACCATGATGGGCGCGTGGGCGCACTCGTGACACTGGACCTGCCGGACGACTCGCCGATGCTCGGCCTGCCGTGGATCATCACCTTCGGCCCGCTCGGCGACGCCGACGAGTGGGAGCCGGTGGTCTGCGGCCCCTACGAGCGGCCGCACGCCCTCGCGCTGGCCGAGGCGATCGTCGCCGAGGAGCAGCTGATGGCGGTGGTCGAGCCGCTGCTGCCCGCGGTCTCGGCCGAGGAGATCCGGGGCGAGATCGCCGCGGCGCAGGTCGCCGCCGAGGACGAGGCGGCGCAGCTCGACCAGGCCGACCTCTACGGCGACTTCGAGGACACCATCGACGAGGAACTGGAGGCGGCAGCCGAGGAGGCCGACCGGGCGGAGCCGCTGGTCCCGCCCACCGAGGCCGAGCTGCGGGCCGCCTTCGGCCGCATCGCCGCGAAGCTCACCGGCGGCGCCTGAGCCCAGCCGGGTGGGCTCAGCCGGGCGGACGCATCCAGATGGACGCCGGCGCCGCCGGAGCGGACTCCGATGACGCCGGCGCCACCTCACCCCCCACCACAAGGGGTCGATGGCCCAGCCGCCCGTCGGCGCGGGGCACGACGGACGACCAGGTCGATGACGGGTTACCCGCTCAGCGCCGTTCGAACCAGGCCGCCGCGTCGATTCCGAGCAGATGGCCGAAGCCCTGCCCGGTGAGCGGCTCGCTGGCGGCGATCGGCACGCCGTACCCGTCGATCAGGGCCGGCGCACCGCTGATGTTGACCACGCAGGTCAGCACGGTGTCGCCGGCGGCGCGGCTGAAGGCGAGCACGCCCGGCCCGGCCTCCAACCAGGTGACTCCGCCCGCGTCGGCGGCCAGCGCCGGGTGTTCCCGGCGGATCCGCAGCGCGGTGCGGTAGAGCTCCAGCGTCGAGCCGGGCACGCCGGCCTGGGCGGCGACCGAGAGGCCGCGCCAGGTCGCCGGGGCCGGCAGCCAGCTCAGCTCGCTGCCCTGCGGCCCGAAGCCGTACGGGGCCAGCTCGCCGCTCCACGGGATCGGCACCCGGCAGCCGTCCCGGCTCTCGCCGGTGCGCAGGAACGCCGGGTCCTGGCGCAGCTCGTCCGGCAGGTCGAGCACCTCCGGCAGGCCCAGTTCCTCACCCTGGTAGATGTAGGCGCAGCCGGGCAGGGCGAGCATGAGCAGGGTGGCGGCCCGCGCCCGGCGCAGCCCTTCGGCGCCGTCGCCGTAGCGGGTGACGTGCCGCTGCTTGTCGTGGTTGGACAGCACCCAGGTGGTGGGCGCGCCGACGATCGTCGACTCGGCGAGCGCGGTGTCGATGACCTTGCGGAACGAGTCGGCCGACCAGGTCGCGTCGAGGAAGTCGAAGCTGAACGCCTGGTGCAGCTCGTCCGGGCCGATGTAGCGGGCGAGGCGCTGCGGGGTCTCGGCCCACGCCTCGGCGACCGCCATCCGGCCGCCCGGGTAGCTGTCCAGGATCGGCCGCCAGGCGCGGTAGATGTCGTGCACCTCGTCCTGGTCGAAGTAGGGGAGCCGGCCCTTGCCAAGCAGTTCCGCCTGGCGCTGACCGGTGGTCATCGAGTTGAACCCGACGTCCGGCAGCCCCTCGGCCTTGATCATGCCGTGCGCCACGTCGATCCGGAAGCCGTCCACGCCCCGGTCGAGCCAGAAGCGCAGGACGCCCTCGAACTCGGCGCGCACCTCCCGGTGGCGCCAGTTCAGGTCCGGCTGGGCCGGGTCGAACAGGTGCAGGTACCACTGGCCGTCGTCGATGCGCGTCCAGGCGGGGCCGCCGAAGATGCTCTCCCAGTCGTTCGGGGGCAGCTCGCCGTTCTCGCCCTTGCCCTCGGCGAAGAGGTAGCGCTCGCGCTCGGCGGAGCCCGGTCCGGCGGCCAGCGCCGCCTGGAACCACGGGTGCCGGTCGGAGGTGTGGTTGGGCACCAGGTCGACGATGATCCGCAGGCCGAGGGCGTGCGCGTCGGTGATCATGTTGTCGAAGTCGGTGAGGGTGCCGAACATCGGGTCGACGTCGCGGTAGTCGGCGACGTCGTACCCGCCGTCGATCATCGGGGAGGTGTAGAAGGGGGTCAGCCAGAGGGCGTCCACCCCGAGGTCGCGCAGGTACGGCAGGCGCTCACGGATGCCCTGGAGGTCGCCGACGCCGTCGCCGTTGGAGTCGGCGAAGCTGCGTACGTACACCTGGTAGACGACCGCGGAGCGCCACCAGTCGTCGTCGGAGGTCAGCGGCGTGGGGTTGCTGACGGTCATCGGTGGCGTTCCCCGTTCTGTGGCGCGGGACGGCGGCACCCGGCGTGGCGCGGGTGCGGGTGCGGTGTCTGAGCAGAATGCCGCCCGTGACTGCAAGAGTCAAGCATTCCTTGCGCAAGAAATGGCGTGGGTCACGGCGCGCGGCGACCTCGACCGCCCGGCCCTTGCGGGAGCGGGCCGTCGGGGCGGCGGGCGTGGGCGGTCAGGCCGGGACGGCGAGCGCGGGCGGGGCCGGGCGCTGCCGCGTCGGGCCGCCCGGGGCCGGCCGCGCGGCGTCGGTGGGCGCGACGGCGGTGGAGCCGCGCACCACCAGTTCCGGGCGGAACACGTATTCCGAGTGCGGGGCGGCGTGCCCGTTGATCTCGTCGACCAGGGCCCGCACGGCGGCGACGGCCATCGCGGCCACCGGCTGTCGCATCGTGGTCAGCGGCGGGTCGGTGAAGGCCATCAGCGGGGAGTCGTCGTAGCCGACCACCGACAGCTCGCCGGGCACCGACATGCCGCGCTGCCGGGCGGCCCGGATCGCGCCGAGCGCCATCAGGTCGGAGCCGCAGACGATGCCGGTGACGCCGCGCTCCAGCAGCCGGGCGGCGGCGGCCTCGCCACCCTCCACGCCGAACAGGGAGAGCTCGGCCAGCTCGTCGAGGCCCGCCTCGTCGACGCCGACCAGCCGGCCCATCGCGGCCCGGAAGCCGGCCACCCGGCGCTGCACCGGCACGAACCGGTCCGGGCCGGTGATCAGGCCGATGCGGCGGTGCCCGAGCGCCACCAGGTGGGCCACGGCCAGCTCGGTGGCCTCGCCGTCGTCGCAGGAGACGAAGGGCGCGGGGATGCCGGGCGCGTACCCGTTGATCATCACGACGGGCAGCGGGCGGGCGATCAGGGCCCGGTAGCGGTCGTGGTTGGCGGCGGTGTCCGCGTGCAGGCCGGAGACGAAGACTATTCCGGAGACCTGCCGGTCCAGCAGCATCTCGACGTACTCGTCCTCGGTGACCCCGCCGGCCGTCTGGGTGCACAGCACGGGGGTGAAGCCGCTCTGCGCCAGGGTCGACTCGATCACCTGGGCGAAGGCGGGGAAGATCGGGTTGTCGAGTTCGGGGACGACCAGGCCCACGAGGCCGGCGCTGCGCTTGCGCAGCCGGGCCGGGCGCTCGTAACCGAGCACATCGAGGGCGGTGAGTACGGCTTGCCGGGTCTCGGGGGCCACTCCCGGGCGGTCGTTGAGCACCCGCGACACCGTGGCCTCGCTGACTTCGGCCTGTTGGGCGATGTCGGACAGTCGAGCGCGCATGGGCGCACTTTAGCTCAAAGGCAAGTTCTTGCGTACACTTCTGCAAGCCCTTCCATTCTCTGCAACCTCTTGCTAACGTCCCCGCAACACGCGAGAGCAGCGGCGCAGCACGCCGAGCGCCGGTTGGCAAGAAACTTACAGAGCTTCCACTGGCGGGTCCGCCCTTCCCCCGGCGTGCCGCCATGACGACAGGAGTACCGATGCGCATCCGTACCGCGGGTGTGGTCGCCGTCCTCGGCCTGGCGCTCGCCGCCTCCGGCTGTGGTGGCGACAGCAACGACGAGCCGGCCGCGAACGAGTCCAGCAAGGCCGCCACCGGCGGCAAGCTGGTGATCTGGGCCGACGACAAGCGCGCCGCCGCCCTCAAGCCGTTCGGCGAGAAGTTCGGCAAGGAGAACGGCGTCACGGTCGAGGTCCAGGCCGTCTCCAAGGACCTCCAGACCAACTTCGTCACCGCCTCCCAGCAGGGCAGCGGCCCGGACGTCGTCGTCGGCGCGCACGACTGGATCGGCAACCTGGTGCAGAACGGCGCCATCGACCCCGTCCAGCTCGCCGCCGAGCAGAAGAGCGCCTTCAACGAGACCGCCGTCAAGGCCGTCACGTTCAACGGCCAGCTCTACGGCGTGCCCTACGCCATGGAGAACCTGGCGCTGATCCGCAACACCGAGCTGGCCCCCGAGGCGCCGAAGACCATCGAAGAGCTGGTCGCCACCGGCAAGAAGCTCAAGGCCGAGAAGAAGGCCAGCGAGATCCTCTGCCTCCAGTCCGGCCAGAACGGCGACGCGTACCACATCTACCCGCTCTACACCTCGGCCGGCGGCTACCTCTTCGGCACCGCCGCCAACGGCGACTACGACCCCAAGGACCTGGGCGTGGGCAAGCCGGAGTCGATCGCGGCGTTCCAGAAGATCGCCAAGCTGGGTGAGAAGGGCGAGGGTGCGCTGAAGCGCTCCATCACCGGCGAGAACTCCATCGCCACCTTCACCGGCAAGAAGTGCGCCTTCCTGGTCTCCGGCCCGTGGGCCATCGCCGACGCCAAGAAGGCCAACATCAAGTACGACATCTCCCCGGTCCCCGGCTTCGCCGGCGGCAAGGAGGCCCAGCCGTTCGTGGGCGTCCAGTCCTTCTACGTCGCGTCCAAGGGACAGAACAAGGCCCTGGCGCAGGAGTTCGTCGCGAACCACGTGACCACCCCGGACCTCGCCGTGGCGCTCTACAACGCCGAGCCGCGTCCCCCGGCGCTGACCGCCGCGCTCGACCAGGTCAAGGGCAGCGACCCGGACCTGGCCAAGTTCCAGGAGGCCGGCAAGAACGGCCAGGTGCTCCCGGCGATCCCGGCCATGGCCGCGATCTGGGACCCGTTCGGCAAGGCGGAGGCCGCCATCATCGGCGGCGCCGACCCGGCCAAGACGATCACCGCCGCCGGTAAGACGATCGCCGGCCAGATCAAGTAATGAGCACGTCGTCGTCCGGCCCGGGGACTGCCACGCAGCCCCCGGGCCGGGGGCCCGTACGGTCCGGGTCCCCGCGCACGTCCCGTACCGCGCGGAACCACGCGCCGATCACCCTGACGGGCCTGCTGGTCAAGGTGGTCCTGCTCGGCCTCGTGGCCGGGATCGCGGTCTGGGCGGCGTTTCCGCTCATCGAGGCAGAACTCTGGGTCGGGTTGGCGGTCCTGCTGGCGACCACCGCCGGCCTCTTCTACCTCTACCTGACCCCCCGGCACATCCCGGTCAAATACCTGCTCCCGGGCACGCTCTTCCTGGTGGCGTTCCAGATCATCCCGGTGCTCTACACCGCGAGCACCGCCTTCACGAACTTCGGCGACGGCCACCGGGGCAGCAAGGACGACGCCATCGTCGCCATCCAGAGCGGCTCGGTGACGCAGGTCCCCGGCTCGGTCCAGTACCCGCTGACCGTCGCCACGAAGGGCGACCCGGCCACCGGCGCGCTGGTCTTCCTGGTCACCGACCCGCAGACGAACACCGTCTCCGTCGGCGACACCGAGGGCCTGCGCCCGCTCGACGCCGGCAGCGTCACCGTCGCGCCGGGCGGCAAGGTCACCGCCGCCGACGGCTACCAGATCCTCAACTTCGGCGAGGCCAGCACGCGGAGCAAGGACATCACCGACCTGGTGGTGCCGACCTCCGGGGGCGCGCTGCGCTCGTCCGGCCTGTCGCGCGCCTACGAGGGCAAGGCGGTCCGGGCGTACGACGCGGGCTGCGACTGCATCCGCGACAGCGAGACCGGTAAGACCTGGACCGCCGACGGGAAGGTCGGCTCCTTCGTCGCCGCGGACGGCGAGACGCTGGCCCAGGGCTGGCAGGTCAACGTCGGGCTGCGCAACTTCGCCGACGTGCTCACCGACCCGGCCATCTCCGGCCCGTTCTTCAGCACGCTGATCTGGAACTTCGCCTTCGCGCTCGGTTCCACCGGCTTCACGTTCCTGCTCGGCATGGGCATCGCGCTGGCGCTGCACTCGCCCCGGATGCGGGGCACGAACTTCTACCGGGTGCTGCTGATCCTGCCCTACGCCATGCCGTCGTTCGCGATGCTGCTGGTCTGGCGGGACATGTTCAACACCGACTTCGGCCTGATCAACAACCTGTTCGGGCTCGGGGTGGACTGGTTCGGTGAGACCTGGTCGGCCCGGCTCGCGGTGCTGCTGGTGCAGCTCTGGCTCGGCTACCCGTACATGTTCCTGGTGACGACCGGCGCGTTGCAGGCCATCCCACGCGAGCTGACCGAGGCCACCTCGGTCGACGGGGCGTCGCCGTTCCAGTCGTTCCGCGCGGTGACCATGCCGCTGCTGCTGGTGGCGATCTCGCCGCTGCTGATCGCGTCCTTCGCGTACAACTTCAACAACTTCAACGCGATCCAGTTCGTCACCGAGGGCGGACCGTTCCCGGCGGACAACCCGACGGCCGGCGCCACCGACCTGCTGATCACCTACACCTACCGGCTGGCCTTCGGCGCCCAGGGCGCCGAGTACGGACTGGCCGCCGCTGTCTCGATCTTCATCTTCGCGATCGTGGCGACGGTGTCGGCGATCAGCTTCTCCCGGACCCGCAAGCAGGAGGAGGTGTACTCGTGAGCGTCCGCACCGAAGCGCCCGTCGCCAACCGCAACGCGACCGGACGGCGGAACCGCTGGTTCGCCCAGGTGGGATGGCGGCACCTGGTCGGCATCCTGGCGGTGGCGTTCAGCCTCTTCCCGATCCTGTTCGTCGTCTCGGCGGCGCTCAACCCGCTCGGCACGCTCTCCTCCACGGAGCTGGTGCCGACCGGTGCCTCGCTGGAGAACTTCACCAACCTCTTCGAGCGGACCGCCTTCGGCCGCTGGTTCCTCAACTCGCTGCTCCTGGCGGGGGTGGCCAGCTTCGCGTCGATCTTCCTGTCGGCGCTGGCGGCGTACGCCTTCTCCCGGATGCGCTTCGCCGGCCGCCGCGTCGGGCTGCTCTCCCTGCTGCTGATCCAGATGTTCCCGCAGTTCCTGGCGATCGTGGCGATCTTCCTGATTTTCACGAAGGTCACCGAACTGTGGCCGGTGATCGGCTTCAACACGCCGTGGGGTCTCTTCCTGCTCTACATGGGTGCCGCCCTCGGCGCGAACACCTGGCTGATGAAGGGCTTCTTCGACACGCTGCCGAAGGAGCTGGACGAGTCCGCCACCATGGACGGCGCCTCGCACGCCCAGGTCTTCTTCCGGATCATGCTGCCGCTGGTGGCGCCGATCCTGGCGGTGACCGGCCTGCTCGCCTTCATCGGTTCGATCAACGAGTTCGTGATCGCCAACGTGTTCCTCACGAACACCAACTCGAAGACCCTCGCGGTCGGCATGTTCGGGCTGGTGGCCGGCGAACGCAACAACAACTTCGGGATCTTCGCGGCGGGCACCCTGCTCACCGCCATCCCGACGGTGCTGGTGTTCCAACTCCTCCAGCGCTACATCGTCAACGGCCTCACGGCCGGGGCGGTCAAGGGATAAACCGGATAGGTGGCCGCTCCTCGCCGAGGTCGAGGCGAGGGGTGCCGCTCCGTCGCGATCAGCCGGGTCCACCGGCCGTTCCGCGACACGCAGAGCTGCGGCAAGGGCGTCGGCGTCCGACGTACACCGGAGCAGTCACGGATCGACCGCCGCGGTCGGGGAACCGGCCGCGGCGGGAGACCCATTTCTCTCCCTGTCCGACCGACGCGAAAGGCACCACCATGTCCCTGTTGCCGCACCACGACGGTTCCGCCCTGTACGTCCCCGAGCAGGAGCCCGCCCTCGGCGACGTCGTCGACGTCTTCGTCCGGGTGCCGGCCGGCGCCGACGTCCGGCAGGTGCACGTGCGCACCACCGGCGACGGCGAGCCCCGGTTCACCGAGGCGGTCGTCGACCGCACCGACGGCGCCGACGTCTGGTGGCGGGTGCCCGTCGAGGCCCGCAACCCGGTCAGCAACTACCGGTTCATGCTCACCGGCAGCCGCGGCAGCCGCTGGCTGAACGCCGCTGGCGTGGTCGGCCACGACGTGCCCGACAACGGCGACTTCAAGCTGGTCACCCACGCCGCGCCGCCCGCCTGGGCCCGCGACGCGGTGATCTACCAGATCTTCCCGGACCGGTTCGCCCGCTCCGCCGCCGCCGAGGGCCGCGAGGTGCCGGACTGGGCGATCCCGTGCGACTGGGACACCCCCGTCATCGGGCGCGGGCCCGAGACGCCCCGGCAGTTCTACGGCGGCGACCTGGACGGCGTCGCCGAGCGGCTGGACCACCTCGACCGCCTCGGCGTGAACACCGTCTACCTGACCCCGGTCTTCCCGGCCCGTTCCAACCACCGCTACGACGCGGCCAGCTTCGACACCGTCGACCCGCTGCTCGGCGGGGACGCCGCCCTGGCCCGCCTCGCCGACGCCGTACGCGCCCGGGGCTGGCGGCTGCTCGGCGACATCACCAGCAACCACACCGGCGACGCGCACGAGTGGTTCACCAGGGCCGCCTCCGACTCCTCCGCGCCCGAGCGGGAGCTGTACTACTTCGACGAGGCCACCGGTGACTACGAGTCCTGGAACGGGGTCAGGTCGCTGCCCAAGCTGAACTGGGGAAGCGCCGAGCTGCGCCGGCGCTTCGCCACCGCCGACGACTCGCTGCTGCGCCGCTGGCTGCGCCCCCCGTACGGGCTGGACGGCTGGCGGGTGGACGTGGCGAACATGACCGGGCGACGGGGCGCGGACGCGTACACGCACGAGGTGGCGGCGCTGCTGCGCGAGGTGGTCGCCCGGACCCGGGCCGACGCCCTGCTGATGGCCGAGCACGGCCACGACCACACCGGCGATCTCGACCGGAACGGCTGGCACGGCACGATGAACTACGTCGGCTTCACCGACCCGGTCTGGTCCTGGCTGCGGCACGGCGACCAGCCCGTACCGAACTTCCTCGGCACGCCGGGCGGGGTGGTGCGCCGGGACGCGGACGCGGTGCTCGCCACCATGGCCGCCTACCGCTCGCTGGTCTCCTGGCGGTCGTACACCCACTCGTGGCAGCTGCTCGGGTCGCACGACTCCGCCCGGATCCGCACGGTGGTCGGCGACGCCGCGCGGCAGGAGGTGGCCGCCGGCCTGCTCGCCACCATGCCCGGCACTCCGATGATCTTCGCGGGCGACGAGTTGGGCCTGACCGGCAGCAACGGCGAGGGCTCGCGTACGCCGATGCCGTGGCACCGGCCGGAGAGCTGGGACGCCTCGACGTTCGCCGCGTACCGCGCCCTGGTCGCGCTGCGCCGCGCGGAGCCGGCGCTGCGCCACGGGGGCCTGCGCTGGCTGCGCGCCGACGCGGACACCCTGGTCTTCCTGCGTGAGGCCCCGACGGGCACGGTGCTGGTGCTGGCCCGCCGCGCCGCTGGCGAGCCGCTGCGCCTGACCGGGCTGGGTCCGGCCGAGAACCTGTACGGCGGCGCCCCCGCCCTGCGCCCCGACGCCGACGGCGCGGTCACCCTCCCGGCGGACGGCCCCACCTTCCAGGCGTGGCGGCTGCCCTGACCCCTACCGCCCGGCTACTACAATCCGTCGTTGATGGGGGAGGATGGTGGGCGTGGAAGCTCTGAGACTGATACTTCGCTACGTCCACTTGATCGGTTTCGCCCTGCTGCTCGGCGGCGCGATCGTCCAGTACGTCAGCGGGAAGCTGCGGATCAACCCGGCCATGCTCTGGGGGTCCGTGATCATGCTGGCGACCGGGATCGGCCTCTCGGCGCCGCTGCGTGACGGCGACGAGCCGGCCCCCGCGAAACTTGTTACCAAGTTGGTGCTCGCCATACTGATCTTTGTCATGGTCTTCTTTTCCCGGAAGCGCGACGTGGTCAACCGTGGGCACTTCCTGGCAATCGTCGGGTTGACCCTGGTCAACGCGGCGGTGGCCGTCTTCTGGCGGTAACGTCACCGGCAGGGGACGACGCGCAGAACCGGACGTTCCGCGACGCCCCGCCGCGCACCCACCAGCACTGAGAGTGATCTGCCCCACCTAAGGGTTACGTAGGGGTAACAGGCACTCAACAGTCGTGCACGATTGTCGGCCGGTGGGTGGGCGCGGGCGTACGCTCCCGTCCGTAACGTGGGACGCCGGCGGCGCAGCGCAGGCCGGCTCAAAGGGCTGCCACCGTGCAGGACGCGGTGTGCAATGGGAAGGAGACGTCTTGCGCTCTGTGCGTGGGATGCGGATTGCCTCCGTCTTCGCGATGGGTGGGCTCGTGCTGAGCGCAGCCGCGTGTGGCGAGGCTCCCGAGGAGAACAACAACGCCGGCAGTGGCGACAAGAAGTACAGCGCCTGCATGGTGACCGACGTCGGCGGCATCGACGACAAGTCGTTCAACACCTCCGCCTGGAAGGGTCTGGAGGAGGCCAAGAAGGCCAACGACAACATCGACATCAAGTACGTCGCGTCGAAGGCCGAGGCGGACTACGAGGTCAACCTGACCCAGTACGTCAACCAGAAGTGCGACTTCATCCTGGCCGTCGGCGGCCTGATGGGTGACGCCACCTCCAAGATCGCCAAGGCGAACCCGAACCAGCAGTTCGGCATCGTCGACGCGAAGGTCCCGGAGACCAACGTCTTCCCGATGCAGTTCGACACCGCCCAGGCCGGCTTCCTCGCCGGTTACCTGGCCGCCGGCATGACCAAGAGCGGCACGGTGGGCACCTACGGCGGCCTGCCGATCCCGCCGGTCACCATCTTCATGGACGGCTACGCCGACGGCGTCGCGCACTACAACAAGACCAAGAGCAAGAGCGTGAAGGTCGTCGGCTGGGACAAGGCCACCCAGAAGGGCTCCTTCACCAACGACTTCGTCAAGCAGGACGAGGGCAAGAAGGTCAGCGACGCGCTGGTCGCCCAGGGCGCCGACATCGTCATGCCGGTCGCCGGCGGCGCGGGCCTCGGCACCACCGGCGCCGCGAAGGCGTCGGGCGGCAAGTACAACACCATCTGGGTGGACGTCGACGGCTGCGAGAGCACCCAGGACTGCGCGGCGATCATCACCACCGTCGAGAAGAACATCCCGGACGCCGTCAAGGAGGCCGTCGTCAAGGCCGCCGGCGGCGAGAAGCTGTCGGCCACCCCGGGCTACCTCGGCAACCTGTCGAACAACGGTGTCGGGCTCGCCCCGTACCACGAGTTCGACGGCAAGGTCCCGGCCGAGCTGAAGGCCGAGATCGACAAGCTGAAGGCGGACATCGCCGCCGGCACCGTCACCGTCACCTCCGCGGCCCAGCCGAAGTGAGGCTCCGCCGGCCACCCGTGGTGAGACGATCACCCGGGTAGGCCGGCAGGCGGTACAGCACGAAGATCCGGCCGCCCCGGCGTCGCGGGAAACCCTGCGGCGCCGGGGCGGCCGATCCGCTCCACCCGACGACGGCCCCGCGCCGCGAGCGGTCCACCGGCAGCTACGCTGCACCATCGCTTCGCACTCCAGGAGGTTGCGCTGAGACTCGAACTGCGCGGCATCACCAAGCGGTTCGGTGATCTGGTCGCCAACGATCACATCGACCTGACGGTGGAGCCTGGAGAGATCCACGCCCTGCTCGGCGAGAACGGCGCCGGCAAGTCGACCCTGATGAACGTGCTCTACGGGCTCTACCAGCCCGACGAGGGCGAGATCCTGGTCGACGGCGCGCCGCTGAAGCTGCGGGGGCCGTCCGACGCGATCGGTGCCGGGATCGGCATGGTGCACCAGCACTTCATGCTGGTGCCCGTCTTCACCGTCACCGAGAACATCATGCTCGGCGCCGAGCAGGTCCGGGGCGGCATCGCCGGCTTCCTGGACCGGCGGCGGGCGCGGCGCGAGGTCGCCGAGGTCTCCGAGCGGTACAACCTGCGGGTCGACCCGGACGCGGTGATCGAGGACCTGCCGGTCGGCATCCAGCAGCGGGTGGAGATCGTCAAGGCGCTCACCCGCGACGTCGACCTGCTCATCCTCGACGAGCCGACGGCCGTGCTCACGCCGCAGGAGACCGAGGAACTGCTCACCGTGATGCGGTCGCTCAAGGCCGCCGGCAAGTCGATCGTCTTCATCACCCACAAGCTCGGCGAGGTCAAGGCCATCGCCGACCGGATCACCGTGATCCGGCGCGGGAAGACCGTCGGCACCGCCTCCCCCGAGGCGAGCCGCGACGAGCTGGCCGCGCTGATGGTCGGCCGCAGCGTCCGGCTCACCGTGGACAAGGAGACCGCCACCCCCGGCAAGCCGGTCCTGGAGGTCTCCGGCCTGGTCGTCGACGACGACCGGCAGATCCGGGCGGTCGACGGGGTCGACCTGACCGTACGCGCGGGCGAGGTGCTCGGGATCGCGGGCGTGCAGGGCAACGGCCAGACCGAGCTGATCGAGGCGATCATGGGGCTGCGCCCGACGCTCGCCGGCACGGTCACCCTCGACGGGCAGCGGGTCAACGGCTGGTCGACCAAGAAGGTGCTGCGCGCCGGCGTCGGCTACGTGCCGGAGGACCGCAGCGTCGACGGCGTCGTCAAGGAGTTCTCCGTCGCGGAGAACCTGGTGCTCGACATCTACGACCGACCGCCCTTCGGCAAGGGCCTGGCGCTGAAGCCGGACGCCATCGCCAAGTCGGCGAAGGAGCGGATCGCGCAGTTCGACGTCCGCACCTCCTCGGCCGACGCCCCCGTCGGCACCCTCTCCGGCGGCAACCAGCAGAAGGTGATCGTGGCCCGGGAGCTGTCCCGGCCGCTGAAGCTCTTCATCGCCGCCCAGCCGACCCGCGGCGTCGACGTCGGGTCGATCGAGTTCATCCACAGCCAGGTCATCCGGGAACGGGACGTCGGCACCGCCGTCATGGTGGTCTCCAGCGAGCTCGACGAGGTGATCGGCCTGGCCGACCGGATCGCGGTCATGTACCGCGGCCGGATCATCGGCATCGTCGGCCCGGACACCCCCCGCGAGGAGATCGGCCTGCTGATGGCCGGCATCACCCCCGACGCGGCGCCCGCCGCCGCGACCGGCACGACCCCGGCCGACGGCGGTGCGGCGGCCCCCGCCGCCGAGGGCCCTGGTAGCAAGGACGAGGCATGACGAACCCGAACCCCGGGTCGGGCTCCCCGGGCAACCCGAACCCCCCGTCGGGCTCCCCGGACAAGGAGCCGGCGACCGAGGCGCAGGCCGCGCAGACCGCGCTCGGCAACACCGAGCGCGCCGGAACGGCCACCTCCCCGAAGGTCCCGGCCCCGGAGGCGAAGCCCTCGCTGGGCCGGCTGTTCCTGGACAACCTCTGGGCGGCGAACACCTTCACGGTGACCCTGCTGTCACTGGTGCTGGCGATGGTCGTCGGCGCGATCCTGATGATCGTGTCCGACCCCGAGGTGCTCGCCACCTACAGCTACATCACGGCCCGCCCGGCCGACGCGCTCAACGCGAGCTGGACGCTGGTCAGCGAGGCGTACGGCAACCTGTTCAAGGGCGCGGTCTTCGACCCGGAGGCGGTCGGCTTCCAGGCGGTGATGAGCCCGATCTCGGAGACGCTCACCTACACCGCGCCGCTGGTCTTCACCGGCCTGTCGGTGGCGCTGGCCTTCCGGGGCGGCCTGTTCAACATCGGCGCCCAGGGCCAGGCCACCATGGGCGTGATCCTGGCCGCGCTGGCGGGCTTCCTGCTGCCCCTGCCGCCCGGCCTGCACCTGCTCGTCGCGGTGCTCGCCGGCGCGCTCGGCGGGGCGATCTGGGGCTTCATTCCGGGCATCCTCAAGGCGCGCACCGGCGCCCACGAGGTGATCAACACGATCATGCTCAACTACGTCGCCACGTACTTCCTGACCTGGATCATCGTGCAGAACGGCGTCCAGGACCCGAACCGTACGGACGCGATCAGCAAGCCGGTCGACGGCTCGGCCCAGCTGCCCCGGCTGTTCGGCGACGGGCTGCGGGTGCACGCCGGCATCATCCTGGCGGTGCTGGCCACCTGGGCGGTCTGGTGGCTGCTCAACCGGTCCACGCTCGGCTTCGAGCTGCGCGCCGTCGGCGCCAACCCCGACGCCGCGCGGACCGCCGGCATCAGCGTCACCCGGACGTACGTCCTGATCATGGTCTTCGCCGGGATCCTGGCCGGCCTCGGCGGCTCCAACATGGTGCTCGGCTCCACCGCCAGCGCGCTGACCCCGCTGGTGGTCGCCCAGATCGGCTTCGACGGCATCCTCGTGGCGCTGCTCGGCCGCGTGAAGCCGTGGGGCGTTGCGCTGGCCGCGCTGCTCTTCGGCGCGCTCCAGGCCGGCGGCAACCGGATGCAGTCCTACTCGGGGATCTCGCTGGAGCTGGTCACCGTGCTCCAGGCGCTGATCGTCATCTTCATCGCCGCACCGGCCCTGGTGAAGGCGATCTTCCAGCTCCGGGCCGCCCGCGCCGCCCGGTTGCAGACGAGCCTGGCGAAGGGCTGGTAACTCATGTCCACCATGGCTGTCGAAGACGTCGCGGTCGCCCCCGTCGACCAGGGCTTCTGGACCCGTACCCGCAAGGTCGGCGCCGTGCTGCTCGCCCTCGGCCTGCTGGCGACGGTGCTGTTCGGGGCGCTCGCCACCGGCGAGCAGGCCCGGTTCACCCTCAGCGAGGACGCCGCCGGCGCCGCGCTCGAGATCCACGGCACCCTCGGCGCGATCCTCTTCGGCCTCGTCGCGGTCGCCGCCGGCGTCGCCATGCTGGCCGGGCTGCCGAAGCGCTGGTTCACCCTCGTGCTCGGCGTCGGCCTGGTCGGCTTCGTGCTGTCGTTCCTCTGCTGGCAGGTCTCCGACGCGCCGGCCGGGCAGAACTTCATGCCGCTGGTCAACATCCTCCGGGGCACCTTCATCCTGGCCCTGCCGCTGGTCTTCGGCGCCCTGGCCGGCGTGCTCTGCGAGCGCTCCGGCGTGGTCAACGTGGCCATCGAGGGGCAGCTGCTGATGGGCGCCTTCAGCGGCGCGCTCTTCGGCAGCCTCTCCGGCAACGTCTGGGTCGGCCTGGTCGCGGCGGCGATCGGCGGCGCGTTCATCTCGCTGCTGCTGGCCGTCTTCTCGATCCGCTACCTGGTCGACCAGGTGGTCATGGGCATCGTGCTCAACCTGCTCGCGGTCGGCGTCACCGGCTTCCTCTACGAGCGGCTGATGCAGACCAACGCGCAGAAGTACAACAGCGCCCCCCGGTTCAGCAACTGGGAGATCCCGCTGCTGTCGGACATCCCGCTGCTCGGCCCGGCGCTGTTCCGGGGCAACATCTTCCTCTACCTCGGCCTGCTGCTGGTGCTGGTCATCCACATCGCGCTGTTCCGCACCCGGTGGGGCCTGCGCACCCGCTCGGTCGGCGAGCACCCCACCGCCGCCGACACCCTGGGCGTCAAGGTGCTCGGGCTGCGCTACCGCAACGTGCTGCTCGCCGGGGTTGTCGCCGGCATCGGCGGCGCGTCCTACACGCTGGCGCTCTACTCGTTCACCAAGAACATGATCGGCGGCAAGGGCTTCATCGCCCTGGCCGCGCTGATCTTCGGCCGGTGGAGCCCGACGGGGGCCCTGCTCGCGGCGCTCTTCTTCGGCTTCGCCGACCAGCTCGCCACCTACCTGGGCGCCATCAACAGCGTGATCCCGAACCAGTTCCTGGCCATGCTGCCCTACCTGGCGACGATCCTGGCGGTGGCCGGGCTCGTCGGTCGGGTCCGGGCGCCGGCCGCCGACGGCAAGCCGTACATCAAGGGCTGACGGGGGAGTACCACATGGAGATCGACTGGGAGCGGCTGCGGGCCGCCGCCACCGAGGTGATGCGGCACGCGTACGTGCCGTACTCGAAGTTCCCGGTCGGGGCGGCCGCGCTTGTCGACGACGGCCGGGTGGTGGTCGGCTGCAACGTGGAGAACGCCGCGTACGGCGTGGTGCTCTGCGCCGAGTGCGGCGTGGTCTCCTCGCTGCACGCCACCGGCGGCGGCCGGATCGTGGCCCTGTCCTGCGTCGACGCCACCGGCGAGCCGCTGATGCCGTGCGGCCGGTGCCGCCAGCTCCTCTGGGAGCAGGGCGGCCCGGAGTGCCTCATCGAGGCGAGGGGTGGCCCGCTGCGGATGGCCGAGCTGCTGCCGCACGCCTTCGACGTGACCGACCTGGAGGCCGTGACGGGGGAGGCCCCGGTGCCCGTGGTGCCGGAGCGGCTGGCCGCCTGGCGCGGGCGCGGCACGGTCTTCGTGCACCCCGACCTCTCCGCCGGCCAGCAGGTCTGGACGGCCTACTGGGAGCGGTCCGCGGGCGACGACGAGGGCGCCGAGACCGGCGTGCTGGAGGAGGGCCCGAGCTGGGACGACCCGGCGGCGGCCATCGACTGGGGGCTGGCCCGTACGCCCCGGGTGGTGGTCGTGGACGCCTCGGGGGCGATCTTCTGGGCCGGCGAGGGTGAGCCGCCGATGGAGATCCCGGTTCGCTGGGGTTGAGCTTTTGGGGATCGGGCCGACCGTGGCCGGCTCCGGGCGGTCAGGCTTGATCCCTCCGCCGGGCACGGTCGGCCCGAGCCCTCGGTGGTCGCGGTCCGCGTGCCGGTATCTGCATACGACTAGGAAGATCTTTTGTGATGAGTGCTTTCACGGCGGTTGACGTCATCCGGGTCAAGCGGGACGGGGGGGTGCTCTCCGACGCGCAGATCGACTGGGTGGTGGACGCGTACACCCGGGGGGTGGTCGCCGACGAGCAGATGTCGGCGCTGGCCATGGCGATCCTGCTGCGCGGCATGACCGGGCCGGAGATCGCCCGGTGGACCGCCGCGATGATCGCCAGCGGGGAGCGGCTCGACCTCTCCGCCGTCGACCGGCCGACCGTCGACAAGCACTCCACCGGCGGCGTCGGTGACAAGATCACCCTGCCGCTCACCCCGCTGGTCGCCGCGTGTGGCGCCGCCGTGCCGCAGCTCAGCGGCCGGGGCCTCGGGCACACCGGCGGCACGCTGGACAAGCTGGAGTCGATCCCGGGCTGGCGGGCGACGCTGGGCAACGACGAGTTCACCGCCCAGCTCCGGGACGTCGGCGCGGTGGTCTGCGCGGCCGGCGCGGGGCTCGCGCCCGCCGACCGCAAGCTGTACGCGCTGCGCGACGTGACCGGGACCGTCGAGGCCATCCCGCTGATCGCCAGCTCGATCATGAGCAAGAAGATCGCGGAGGGCACCGGCGCGCTGGTGCTCGACGTGAAGGTGGGCTCGGGTGCGTTCATGAAGTCCGTCGAGCAGGCCCGCGAGCTGGCCCGGACGATGGTCGAGCTGGGCGGCGCGCACGGCGTACGGACCGTCGCCCTGCTCACCGACATGTCCACCCCGCTGGGCCTGGCCATCGGCAACGCCGTCGAGGTGACCGAGTCCGTCGAGGTGCTCGCCGGGGGCGGTCCCGCCGACGTGGTCGAGCTGACCCTGGCGCTGGCCCGCGAGATGCTCGACGCGGCCGGGCTGCCGGACGTCGACCCGGCGGCGGCTCTGCGCGACGGTCGGGCGATGGATTCCTGGCGGGCGATGATCCGCGCCCAGGGCGGCGACCCGGACGCCCCGATGCCGACCGCGAACGAGGTCGAGGTGGTCCGCGCGGACGCGGACGGCTTCGTCGCGGCGATCGACGCGTACGACATGGGGGTGGCGGCCTGGCGGCTCGGCGCCGGACGGGCCCGCAAGGAGGACCCGGTCAGCGTGCCGGCGGGGGTCGTGCTGCACCGGCGTCCGGGCGACCCGGTGCGGGCGGGCGACGTCCTCTTCGAACTGCGGGCGGAGGACGCCGCCCGGATCCCGGCGGCCCGGGACGACGCCGCGCGGGCGGTACGGATCGCGCCGACCGCACCCGCCGCGACGCCGCTGGTCATCGAGCGGATCGGCTGAGCGCGGCGGTCCCCGGGGCGGCATGGTGCCGGCCCGCTCGGACCGCTATCCTCCCTGGCCAGGGGGGACAACCGGCGCCGAGTCGTCGCGAGCAGACAGGAATTTTCGCCGTGACCGTACCTGCCCCCGATCCACGGGAGGTGCGTGAGGCGAGCCTGGACGAGCTGTCCCGGCTGGGCCTCCCGCTGCCGCCCGCCCAGTTCCCGCTCGTGTGGGAGCCCGGCGACCAGATCGAGCTCCGTCCCACCGTGGAGATCGAGGCCCGCATCGCGGTGCTGCACCTGATCCTGGCCCGCTGCTTCGGGATGCCGCCGCAGTCGGCGATGAGCTGGCTGCTCGCCTCGCACCTGGTCGAGATGGTCACGCCGCCGGAGTTCCAGTTCGTGACCGGAGGCAAGGGCGACCACCGGTCGTTCGTGCTGCACCACGACGCGCTCTTCGCGCTGGCCTGGGTGCTCGGCCTGACCAAGCAGCTCGACCCGACGCTGCCGGTCGACGAGCGGCTGGTGGAGCGGATGCCGCACATCCACGACGGGGAGACCTTCGGTCACTGGCGGGCCCGGATCCTCACCGCCCCGCAGCACCCCGCCGACGCGGCCGCCCTGCTGGACCTGCACTACTGCCTGGACTGGGCCTACCTGGAGACGGAACGGGCCGGCCGTACGCCGCCGGGGCTGGTGGACGCGAACGCCATCGGCCAGCGCCGCTGGGCCCTGGAGTGGGCGGTGATGCTGCGCGGGCCGTACCACGACGAGCCCCCCGGCTGGGAAGAGGTCGACCTCTCCACCTGACGCGGGCCTGCCCTTCCTCACACCTGAGTCGGGTGCCAGGTGGTCAGGCGTACCGCGACCGTCACCCGGACCGGTTCGGCGAGGGCGGCGACCCGGGCGGCGAGCCCGGCCGGGTCGGTGTGCCAGGCGCTGGGGCCCATCCCGACCAGCGTCGCGACCTCCGGGCCGGTCAGCGCCAGCTCCCGCCGGTGCAGGGTGGACGCCCCCGGGGTGAAGTGCCCGCCCAGGCTCTCGGCGACCCGGTCCGCCTTGGCCGGGTCCACCCGCAGCAGGCCGAGGGCGCCGACCAGTTCGGTGAGGTGGTCCTCGGCCGGCGTGACCACCAGCAGCGCGCCGGCCGGGTCGAGGACCCGGTGGAACTCCGCGCCGTTGCGCGGCGCGAAGACGTTCAGCAGCACGGCCGTGCCGGCGTCGGCCAGGGGGAGTCGCTGCCAGGTGTCGGCGAGCGCCGCCGCCGCGCGCGGGTGCGCCCGGGCGGCCCGGCGCAGCGCCGGCTTCGACACGTCCAGGGCGAGACCCGCCGCGTCCGGCAGCGCCGCCAGCACCGCCGCGAGGTGCCGGCCCGTCCCCGCCCCGGCGTCCACCACCAGGGGGTACGCCCCGTCGGCGCGTGCCTCGGCGACGTGCCGTACGGCCTGGGTCGCGGCGGCGGCGAGGGCGGCCGAGATGGGGTCGTAGTGGCCGGCGGCGAGGAAGTCGGCGCGGGCGGCCACCATCTCGGCGGTGTCCCCGGCGTGCGGGGCGCGGCCGGCGAGCAGGTTGACGTAGCCCTGGCGGGCCAGGTCGAAGCTGTGCCGGCGCGGGCAGCGCAGGGCGCGGGTGCCGCCGGTGGCGACCTCGGTCAGCGGCTCGGCGCAGACCGGGCAGCGGAGCCGGTCCACGATGCGGTGGTCCACCGGCTCATTCTCCGGGTCGGGTGAGGTGGTCGACCACCCGGTGGGTGAGCGCGTCCAGCGCGGCGACCTCGTCGGGGCTCAGCAGGTCGATGAGGTGCCGACGGACGGCCGCCACGTGGCCGGGGGCGGCTGCCTCGATGGCGCGCCGGCCCTCGGCGGTGAGTACGACGACGGCGCCGCGCCCGTCCGAGGCGCACTCCTCGCGGGCGACGAGGCCGCGCTGCTGCATGCGGGTCAGGTGGTGGGAGAGCCGGCTGCGCGACCAGAGCATCCGGTCGGCCAGCTCGCTGAGCCGCAGCCGCTGGTCGGGTGTCTCCGAGAGGTCGGAGAGCACGTCGTAGTCGGGCTCGGAGAGCCCGGCGTCGCGCATCAGCTCGCGGGCCAGCTCCAGGTCGAGCAGGCGGCGCATCCGCCGGTAGCCCCGCCAGGCGCTCTGTTCGCGCTCGTCCAGCCAGCGTGGTCGTTCCATGCCGACCATCCTAGCCATCTGGTTGACATGTCATCAACCTGCCTCCTAGGGTGAGTGACATGTCAACCAGATTGCCGGGCCGGCTGGCCCGCCTGCTGAGCGGCCTCGTGCTGTTCGGCGTCAGCGTGGCCCTCGGCAGGCTCTCGACGAACACGGGGGAGCTCGTGCCGGACCCGGGGCGCGACGCCGCCGCCTCGGTGATGCTCGACGAGCTGGCCCGGCTCACCGCCGCCCTCGCCCCGCTGCGGGTGACGGCGTGACCGCCCGGCTGTGGGAGCTGTTCGGCGAGCGCGGCCGGGGCGTGCTGGTGACCCTGCGCCGCGACGGCCGGCCCCAACTGTCCAACCTCGACTTCCTCGCCGAGCCCGGCCTGATCCGCTGCTCCACCACGGACGGCCGGGCCAAGGTGCGCAACCTGCGCCGCGACCCGCGGGCCAGCCTGCACGTCACCACCGCCGACGGCGGGGCCTACGCGGTCGCGGAGGGCGTGGTCACGCTCACCCCGCCCGCGGCGGCGCCCGGTGACGCCACCGTCGAGGAGCTGGTCGAGGTCTACCGGCGCATCCGCGGCGAGCACCCCGACTGGGCGGACTACCGGGCGGCGATGGTCGCCGACGGCCGGCTGGTGCTCCGGCTCGCCGTCGACCGGGTGTACGGCTGGCGTCCCTGACCGGATCCCGGCCGGTCCCGTCGGCCGCTTCCCGCGCGGCCGACTAGGGTCTGAGCATGGTCGCGACAATCCGTTACGAGGACATCGTCAAGGTCCCGAAGGCGCTGCTGCACGATCACCTCGACGGCGGCCTGCGGCCGGCGACGATCGTCGAACTGGCCGCCGAGGTGGGGCACGAACTGCCCACCACCGACCCCGAGGCGCTCGGCCGCTGGTTCGTCGAGGCGGCCGACTCCGGCTCCCTGGAGCGCTACCTCGAGACGTTCGCGCACACCGTCGCCGTCATGCAGACCGCGTCGGCGCTGCGCCGGGTGGCCCGGGAGTGCGCCCAGGACCTGGCCGCCGACGGGGTGGTCTACGCCGAGGTGCGGTTCGCCCCCGAGCAGCACCTGGAGCGGGACCTCACCCTGGACGAGGTGGTCGAGGCGGTGCTGGCCGGCTTCGTCGAGGGCACCGCGTCGGCCGCCGGGGAGGGTCGGCAGATCCGGGTCGGCACGCTGCTCACCGCGATGCGGCACGCCGCCCGGTCGCAGGAGATCGCCGAGCTGGCCGTCCGGCACCGGGACGCCGGGGTGGTCGGCTTCGACATCGCCGGCGCCGAGGCGGGCTTCCCGCCCACCCGGCACCTGGACGCCTTCGAGTACCTCCAGCGGGAGAACTTCCACTTCACCATCCACGCCGGCGAGGCGTTCGGCCTGCCGTCGATCTGGCAGGCGATCCAGTGGTGCGGGGCGGACCGGCTCGGCCACGGCGTGCGGATCGTGGACGACATTACGCCCGGCCCGGAGCCCGTGCTCGGCCGGCTGGCCGCGTACGTGCGGGACAAGCGGATCCCGCTGGAGCTGTGCCCGTCCTCGAACGTGCAGACCGGCGCCGCCCCCTCGATCGCCGAGCACCCGATCGGGCTGCTGCGGGACCTGCGGTTCCGGGCGACGGTGAACACCGACAACCGGCTGATGAGCGGCACGTCGATGTCCCGGGAGATGGCCCTGCTGGTGGACGCCTTCGGCTACGGCTGGAAGGAGCTCCAGTGGTTCACCATCAACGCCATGAAGAGCGCCTTCATCCCGTTCGACGAGCGGCTGAAGATCATCGACGAGGTGATCAAGCCCGCGTACGGCAAGCTGCTGGGCTGAGCGCGGCGGGCCGCCGCGTTCGGGCGGCCCGGTCAGGTGCGGTGCGGGTGGCCGGCGAGCAGGCCGGCCACCGCGCGCAGCACCTCGCCCGCCCGGGCCGCCTCGGCGCCCAGGCCGGTCTGCCGCCGCAGCACCGCCGGCTCGGCGCGCAGCAGCGCCAGGCCGCGGCGCACCAGCACCCCGGGCGCCTTGCGCTGCTCGGCGAGGTCGCGCGCCAGCCGGCGGACGAAGGTCGCCCCCCGGGGGCGCCGCAGGGCGTACGCCCCGGCCAGGACCCCTCTCCGGCGGCACTCCTCGACGATCTCGGCAGCGAAGATCCCTTCGGCCACGAAAAGTGGCGAACCGGCGACCTCGAATGGCCGGGTGGACACCCGACGGTCCGCATCGATCGCATAAACCGGCACTTCGGCCTTGCCCTCCCTGGCCAGTCGGGCAATCGTCTCCACGGCCGCCGCAGCGTCCCAGGAGCGCGGGGACTCCCAATCCACCAGGCCGTTTCGTCGCGGCAACGTAGGGTCGTCACCGTCCTTGTAGAAGTCGTCCAGGCAGAGCACCGGAAGGCCGGTTCGCTGCGCTATGTACGACTTTCCGGACCCGGAAGGACCGGCGAGCAGGACAACGCGATGAGGCTGCTTCATTACTTTCAGTGACTCCGGCCAGACGGATTGCTATCAAATTGCATCAACATCTCATCACACCGCTGGCTGCGGCCAACCTGGGCTTTCTCTTTGGCAGGTAGCGTGATGGAATCTCGGATGGTCCGGCCCGCAGGGTCGGCCGCTGGTCCTTGTCCAGGGGCAATGCGGATCCAGAAATCGCGAGGGCGGTGACGTGAGCAAACGGCCAAAGCCGGCGGGCTCCTTCCTGTCGCGTCTGCGCCGGCCGGCCGGTCGGTTCCGCGACATGCCGATCTGGTCCAAGCTCGGTCTCATCATGATCGTGCCGACCATCGCCACGGTGGTCGTGGGCACCAGCGGTCTGGTCGACCACCTGGAGACCCTCAACAACGCCAACCGGGCCGGCGACCTGGCCAACCTCGTCGGCTACTCGGGCGACCTGGTCGACACCCTGCAGAACGAGCGGACCAACGCGCTGCGCCTGCTGGGCGTCCCGCGCGGCCAGGACAACGCCCGCTACAAGCAGGCGTACGAGCAGGCCAACGCCACCGTGGACAAGGCCAAGGGGCGGTACTCCCAGCAGCGGGCCGAGGTCGAGGACCTCCCGGCCAACCTCGACGGCCTGCTGGGCGAGATCGACCAGACCTTGACCGACCTGCCCGGCACCCGCAGCCAGGTCTTCAACGGCAAGCTCGGGCTCGTCCCGGCCATGCAGGCCTACGACGGCCTGATCGACGACCTCATCAGCATCCGCGACTCGGCCACCCAGCTCGCCGGCGACAACGAGCTCAGCGACAAGATGCGCGCGGCGACCGCCACCGCCCGGAACAAGGAGTTCCTCTCCCGCCGCCGCGACGTGGTGCACCGGGCGTTCATCCAGCAGCGGCTCACCCCGAACCTGCGCAACGAGTACATCGCCACCAGCACCGGCTCCAGCCAGTGGCTGCAGAGCTTCCAGGTGGTGGCCAGCCAGCCCGAGCAGGAGTACTACGCCCAGGTGGTCGCCGGCCCCGACCTGCGCGAGGCGAACACCTACAACAGTTGGCTCAACGGCATCACCACCGCCGACACCCTGACCGGCGCCCCGTTCGACGCCGACCAGTGGGACGCGGCGATGGTGGCCAACGCCAAGCTGATCCGTACGGTCGAGGCGAAGATCGACCGCGAGGTCGTCGCGGGCGCCGAGAACCTCCGCTCCGACGTGCAGCGCCAGGTGTTCCTGGAGACCGGCCTGCTGCTCAGCATGCTGCTCCTGGCGATCCTCTTCGCCTACCTGGTCGCCCGCTCGATGGCGCGCTCCCTGCGCGACCTGCGCCAGGGCGCCCTCTCCATCGCCCAGTACGGCCTGCCTCAGGCCGTGGCCCGGCTGCGCGACCCCAAGGTGACCGGTCAGCTCTCCCCGGTGCAGCTCGCCAACCAGATCGCCGAGCCGCTGCCGGTGCGCAGCAAGGACGAGTTCGGCCAGGTGACCGAGGCGTTCAACGCGGTCCACCTGGAGGCCGTCCGCACCGCCGCCGAGCAGGCCGCGCTGCGCGCGTCCGTCGCGACGATGTTCGTCAACCTGGCCCGCCGCTCGCAGATCCTGGTCGACCGCCTGATCGGTCACCTCGACCGGCTGGAGCGCGGCGAGGAGGACCCGGACCGGCTGGCCGAGCTGTTCCAGCTCGACCACCTGGCGACCCGGATGCGCCGTAACGACGAGAACCTCCTGGTGCTCGCCGGCGCCGACTCCACCCGCGTGCAGCGGCAGCCGGCCGCGCTGATCGACGTGCTCCGGGCGGCCCAGTCCGAGGTCGAGCACTACACCCGGATCGAGTTCGGGGTGATCGACCGGGACATCGAGGTCGCGGCGCACGCCGTCAACGACCTGGTCCACCTGGTCGCCGAGCTGTTCGACAACGCCACCGCCTTCTCGCCGCCGGACTCGCACGTCATGGTGGAGGCCCGGCGCGTCGGCGACCGCGCGTCGCTCTACGTGGAGGACCGGGGCATCGGGATCAGCCCCGACCAGCTCCACGACCTCAACGAGCGGCTCGCCACGCCGCCGCAGGTCGACGTGGCCGTCTCGCGGATGATGGGCCTGGTCGTGGTCGCCCGGCTGGCGTCCCGGCACGGCGTCAAGGTCGAGCTGCGTCCGGGCACCGACCGGGGAACCGTCGCCGAGGTGGTCATGCCGACCTCGGTGCTCGTGCCCCGGGCGCTCTCCGGCCGCCCGCAGTCGTCGCCCGCGCTGCCGGCGCCCGGCCCGCAGTCGCACGGCCCGGCCCCCGCCTTCGGCGCGCTGCCGGCGCTCGGCAACGGCCCGGCCAACCCGATGCCCACGCAGCGCCCCGGCGAGTCCGGCAACCAGGTCACCCTGGGCGGCCGGCCGTTCGACCCGGCGCCGCGCAACGGGGCCGGCACGCCGGCCTCGGCCGGCTCGACGCGGTCCATGCCGGCCTGGTCGGACCTGACCGGCGCCAGCGGCTTCAACGGCGGCGAGGCCTTCCGGCCGCGCACGTCGAACGGCGAGTCGATCGACCCCCTGCCGCAGCGCCGGTCGACCGACGACCAGGACGCCACGGGCCAGCAGCAGGCCGTCCCGCGGCAGTTGCCGAGCAGCCCCGAGGCCCGGCCGTACTCCGTCCCGCCGGTCTCCGCGCCGCCCCTGCCCTACGCGGGCCCGCCGGTGTCGACCCCGCCGGTTCCCTACTCCGCGCCGCCGGTGTCCGGCCCGCCGGTCTCCGGCATGCCGGTCTCGGCGTCGCCCGTCTCCGGCCACCCGTACTCCGGCCCGCCGGTCTCGGCCGCGCCGTACTCCGGCCCGCCGTACTCGCCGCCGTCGACCGGCCCGCTGCCGCAGCGCCCGGCCCCCGGCACGCCGGCGCCGCCGGCCTGGCCGCCGGTCGCCGGTGCGGACCGGGACGTGGCGACCCCGCCGGTGCCCGAGCGGCTGGCCGCCGCGCTGGACATGACGACCGAACTGCCGCGCGTGCCGCGCTCCGGCGCGCCGGCCCCGGCGGTCCAGGCTCCCGCGCCGGCCGAGCGGTCGGCACCGGCCGTCCCGCAGGCGCGGCCGACCACGCCGCCGGCCCAGACCCCGCAGCGGTACGCGGACGAGACGATGGAGCTGCCGATCTTCCGGGAGCTCGAGTCGGCCTGGTTCCGTACCCGCCGCCCGGGGCCGGAGGAGGCGGCGCCGGCCGCCGAGAAGACGCCGACCAACGGTGCACCGACCCAGCAGTTCGCCCGGGTCGACGCCGGCGGTCGGGCCGTGCAGCCGACACCACCCGGGACGACAGGTAACGCACCGATGGCAGACACTCCGGCGGCCGGGGGAGCGCCGCGCGAGAACGGACCGACGGCCAACGGGGGTGCCCGCCCCGGCGTCGCCGACAGCTTCGGTCACCGCCGGTCCGCGCAACAGACCGGTGGTTGGCAGACCGCGGCCGACGACGGGTGGCGTGCCGCCTCGGCGGCGACCGAGGTGCCCGTCGCGGCGACCACCTCGACCGGTCTACCCAAGCGCACCCCGATGGCGCAGCTGGTGCCCGGCGCGGTGGAGAAGCCCACCACCTCGGTGCAGCGGCGTACGCCGGAGGGTGTCCGAGGCCTGCTTTCGGCCTACCATCGGGGCGTGCAGCGGGGGCGTACGAACCCGTCGGACAGCAACCCGACCAGCCCGGAGGTGACTCCGGGAGGGCAGCAATCCTCGCAGTCTGGCTCAGGCCCGATGGCCGGGAGCGGGCAGAAGGAGCAAGAACGATGACAACTACGCAGGATCTCGGTTGGCTGCTGGCCAACTTCGCCGACCGGGTACCCGGTGTCGCGCACGCGGTCGCCGTCTCCGCGGACGGACTGCTCCTCGCGTCGTCACGGGACCTCCCGCGGGACCGGGCCGATCAGCTGGCCGCGATCGCGTCCGGGCTGGTCAGCCTCACCCAGGGCGCGGCCCGCTGCTTCGAGGGAGGCGCGGTGCTGCAGACAGTGGTGGAGATGGACAATGGCTTCCTGTTCCTGATGTCCATCTCGGACGGATCGTCGTTCGCGGTGCTCGCCGCCCGCAGCAGCGACGTGGGACAGGTGGGCTACGAGATGGCCCTGCTGGTCGACCGGGTGGGCGACGCGTTGACCCCGCAGCCACGCGCGGCTGCGGGAATGCTGGGCTGACGACCCGTTGACCCGTGAGGTCGCGGGGTGACAACGACAACGACGACGGCTCCATCCGGAGCCGGTGCCGGGTGCGAGGGAGGTGAGCGGCGACATGGCCGATCGTGACGAACCGACCGGAGCGTTGGTCCGTCCATACGCCGTTACCCGTGGTCGTACCCGCCCCCGCCTCGACATCGCGCTGGAGGCGCTCGTCGAGACGACGGTGCGCGGCCGCGCCGCTGCCAATGGCAACGGCGCTCAGGGCCGCGAGCACCAGTACATCGCTGCGCTGTGTGATGGACGTGTGCAGTCGCTCGCCGAGATCGCGGCGCGGATGCAGCTCCCGCTCGGTGTGGCCCGGGTGCTCATCGCCGACATGGCGACGGACGGCCTGGTCGCGGTCCACGAGCCGACCATTCTGGACGACTCGGACGACGCGGTGGGCACTGAACTGCTGGAGAGGGTGCTGAGTGGACTTCGCAGGCTCTGACATGTCGCACCGCCCGCCGACCCCGAGTGGGCGCGTGACGTCGGCGAAGATCGTTATCGCCGGTGGATTCGGCGTCGGCAAGACGACGCTGGTCGGCTCGGTCTCGGAGATCACGCCGCTGACGACCGAGGCCATCATGACCTCCGCCGGTGTGGGCGTCGACGACACCCGGCAGGTGCCGGGCAAGACGACGACCACGGTGGCGATGGACTTCGGCCGCATCTCGATCGACCGTGACCTGATCCTGTACCTGTTCGGTACGCCGGGGCAGACCCGGTTCTGGTTCATGTGGGACGAGTTGGTCCGGGGTGCGATCGGCGCGGTCGTGCTGGTGGACACCCGCCGGCTGGCCGACTGCTTCGCGGCGATCGACTTCTTCGAGCACCGGCGGCTGCCGTACCTGGTGGCCATCAACTGCTTCGACGGGATGCAGTACCACGACCCGCAGGACGTCCGGGACGCGCTCGCGATCCCCGGCGACGTGCCGGTGGTGGCCTGCGACGCCCGTAACCGGGAGTCGACGAAGCACGTGTTGATCTCGTTGGTCGAGTACGTGCTGACCATGCGGCGCTCGCGCGCCGTGGCGCCGGCCTGATCGCCGCGACGCGCCCGGTGACGGCCTCGGCCGCCACCGGGCGCTCGTCGCTGCCCGCGCCCAGGTGGCGCGGGGTCAGGACACCCGCGTCCAGGCACCCGCGCTGACGGTGTAGACGCCCAGCGAGCCCTGGTCCATGCCGCCGTGCCTGATGGGGGTGAAGGAGTACATCCCCGCCATCCCCTCGGTGACCTGGTTCTGCAGGAACGCCCGGATCCGTCCACGGTCGACGCTGGTGGACAGCCGCGCCGCGTCGGCGATCAGCTGCACCGCGTCGGACGCGTACGGGGCGAAGCCGCTGAACCCGCCGTGCAGCTGGACGTAGCGGTAGACGAACTCCTTGCGGTCCAGCGCCGACATGGTGGTGTTGGCGAGCATCGCCCCGCCCAGCGAGGTCGGGTGGACGGCGTACGCGCCCTCCAGGAGGGCCGCGTTCCCGCCCTCCAGGGTCTGCTCGGCGACCCCGCCCGCGTCGAGGAACACCGGCCCGTCGTAGCCGGCCCGGCGCAGCGCCCCGACCGCGGCGGCCGAGTCCGGGGCGGTCGCCCACACCACCACCCCGTCGGGGCGCGAGCCCGTCGCCGCGCGGGCCGCCCGGCGGAGGTCCGCGCCGGTGCGGGGCAGCCGGGTGGCGGTGCCCAGCGCCACCCCGGCCGTCCGCAGGGCCCCTGTCATGGCCCGTACGCCGGAGTCGCCGTGCAGGCCGTCCGCGGCCAGCAGCGCCACCCGGGAGAGCCGCTGCGAGGCGATGAGCCGGGCGAGCCGTCGGGCCATGTCGCCGGCGTCCGGGGTCATCTTGAAGACGTACGTCCGCTGCGCCAGCGGCAGCACGATCCCGTCGCCGAAGGCGAGTGAGAGGAACGGCACCCGCTCCTTCTGCGCCACCCCGGCCAGGGCCATCGAGGTCTCGGCCATGGTGCCACCGACCAGGGCGTGTACGCCGCTGTCGCGGGCCAGTGCGGTGGCCTGCCGGGCCGCCAGCGCGGGGTTGCCGGCGTTGTCGCGCACCTCCAGCCGTACGGCGCGGCGGAGGTTGCCGATCGGCACGCCCTTGGCGTTGAGCGATTCGAGGCTGATCTCCAGCGCCCGCTGCTGGAGGACGCCGAGCGCGGCGCCGGGACCGGTCAGCTCCAGGCTGACCCCGACCAGCAGTTCCTGACCGCCCGGCGCGACCGCCGTGGCGCGGCCGCCCTCGCCCGCCTCGCCGCGCCCGCAGGCGCTGAGCAGGAGCGTGCCGGCCGTCGCGGCCAGCAGGCCCCGACGGGTGAACACGGAGGGGCCGTTCGCCGATGTCGCCATGAGTCGCCTTCCCACCCGGCGACCCCTGCCGCCGGCTGTTCCGCCGGTATGCTCCCGGCCGCCGCGACGTGGCGTCAAATTATCCGGGTGTGGGCAGGAACACGCAGGTGGGAGGCGGTTTCCCGGCGGTCAGGAACGGTAGCCGGCGGAGCGGTACTCGTATTCCCGGTCGTCGTCGCGGTCGCCCGTGTCGCGCGTGAAGTCCCAGCCGCCGGCGGCCTCCCGACCGGGTCGGCCGCCGACCGCGAACCCGCCGATCTCCTGTCCACGGCGCCAGCCGCGGAAGTAGCCGGTGGTGTTCTCGGCGAGGCTCGCCGCGTCGCGGACGATCCGCAGGGGTCGCTCGTCGCGCAGCGGTGAGCCGGGGACGAGGTTGGCCTGGGGGACCCGCTTCGGCAGCCCCGCCGGGGTCTCGGCGCCGACCGCCGGGCGGGCGGCCTGCTCGGCCGCCTGCCAGCCGGTGTCGGCCGTGGTCGACCACTCCAGGTCGGACTCGTCGTCGTGCCCCACGAACCAGGCGGACTTGGCCTGGGCGAAGATCAGCAGGTCGCCGTCGCCCTCGTCGGACACGGGCGGCGGGCGGCGCTCCATCGGGGGCGCCGGGCGGTAGTCGGCCGCCGGCCGCTCGTCACGCGGTGCCGGCCGGTACTCGGCCGCCGGCCGCTCGTCGCGGGGCGCCGGTCGATCGTCCCGGAGTGCGGGCCGCTCGTCGCGGAGTGCCGGTCGGTATTCGGCGGCCGGTCGCTCGTCGCGGGGTGCCGGCCGGTACTCGGTCGGCGGCCGCTCCTCGCGGAGGGCGGGCCGGCCACTGCGGGCGGCCTCCTCGCGGTCGACGAGCCGCAGCGGGGGCGTCTCGGGCTGGGCGTCGGCGGCCGGGCCCGTTCCGTCGCGCAGCGCGCGGTCCGCCAGCGGCGGCGGCTCGACCAGCCGCAGCACCGGCGGCTCCTGGGGCAGGTCGTCGGCCAGCCAGGGCGGGGTGACCCGGCGCTCCGCCCCCGGATCGGTCGGGGCGTCGACGCCGCGCCCGCCGCGGTCGCCGTAGGAGCCGACGACCGGGTTCTTGGCGGAACTGTCGGCCGGGTCCTCCGGGTTGTTGACCAGCGGCCAGTTCGCCCGGGAGCCGGGGGGAGCGGACTCCGCCCGGGCGGCCGGGGAGGTGGGTTCCTGGCCGGGGCGTGGCGTGGGCACGGGAACGCTGAGGTCGGTGGCGCTGAAGCCGCCCGTGGGCGTGGCCGGCTCGCCGTTGGTCTTCGGGCGGGGCGGGATCACGGTGCGCTGGCGCTCCGCGCGGGCGCTCTGGATCGCCGCCGTGGTCAGGGTGGGGCGGAACGGCTCTCCCGCCTCGGCCGGCGGCACCGTGCCCCGCTGCGCCGGAGCGATCGGGGTGATGCCCGGCGGCGGAGGCGGCGGCGCGGAGACCGGGCGGTTGGTCGGGCCGTCGATCCGGCTCGGCAGCGATCCGGGGCGCGTGGGGGGCGCGGAGACCGGGGGACCGGCGACCGCGGCCGGCGTCAGCGGCGTCGGCGCGACCGGCGGCGGGCTGACGGGGGCCGGTGCGACCGGCGGCGGGCCGAGCGGCCGGGGGGCCGGGGGTGGCGTCGGGCCGGAGGCGGGCTCGGGCCGGCTGCGGCGGCCACCGCCCGGGGCGGGCTCGGGCTCGGCGGGCCGGAGGGCACGCAGGCCGTTGCCGGCGGGGGTGAGGCCGGGCAGGGCACCGCCGGTGGGGGCGAGGCCGGGTGCGTCGCCGAGCGGTTCGCCGTGCCGGATCGCGGCGCGGCGGCCGGGGGCCGGGGTGGCGGGCGTGCCGACCCGGTCGTTGAGCGCGCCCACCAGCGCCTGGCAGCCGGCGTCGCAGGCCCGGACGGAGGCGACCGCCTGTCGCACGGTCTCCGCCACGGCGGAGGTGAGGGCGCGGTTGACGGTGGCGCGTCGGGGCGTCTCGCTGATGGCCACCCGCAGGGCGGTCACCGCTGAGGTGAGCTCGTCGGCGTCGGCGACCCCGTCGGCGGCGAGCCGCGCCGCGACCGCCTCGGCCGGGGCCGGGGAGTCGTCGCCGAGGCCCACGGTGCCGCTCAGCATGCCGGGCTCGGGCAGGGCGTCCAGCACGGCCAGCGAGACCGGCTCGGCCGGGTCCGGGTACGCCCGCAACGCGGCCGGGTAGAGCTCGCGGAGCACCTCCCGCAGCGCGACGGCGGCGGAGTGCCGGCCGCTGGCCAGGGCGGCGTGCGCGGCGAGGACCTGCTTGTAGCCGGCGAGGTCCCGGGGGGCCGGGAGGGTGACGGCGGAGAGGGCGCCGGCCTGCAGGGCGCGGGCCAGGCCGACGGCGCGCCGCTCGGCCGGGGGCGACTGCATCTCCTCCAGGGAGTCGTCGTCGGCGAAGCGCTCGGCGAAGTCGTCGACGGAGTCGTCGTCGGCGATCGCCAGTGGACGCCCGGCGGCGCTGAGCAGCGAGGTGACCGTGTGGTCGTCGCTGTCGGCGGCGATGGCCGCACCGCTCGGCCCGCCCGACCGCTCCACGAGCAGCGCGACCAGCTGGGCGTAGCCAGCGGGGTCGTCGCCGATCTCGCAGACATGCAGCAGACGGCCTGCGTCGTCGACCACAGCGGACGTCAGCGTCGAACCGGCCGAGACCGGTCGGTCGGCCGGATCCGCCGAGGCCAGACCGCAGTACACGCGCACGAGCGCCACGGCGTCGTCCTCCTCCCGGGACACAAGGCTTTCACTGCCAGAGACTGATGCTCCCCGTAAAGGGTCAGTCGCGCCAGTCCACGGTCGCAGAGATCTTCCCGACAATGGTGCGCCAACCCAGACTTGCGGTTTGTGCCCCGATTTTCCTCAGTCGGCGCCGACCGAAGAACCCGCCGACGCCGCCGTTGACCGAGGCGCGCAGCGCCTCGTCCAGGTCGTCGAGGCTGGAGCCGGCGGAGAGCATGTCCAGCACCGCGGGCAGCCGCAGCGCGTACGCCAGGTCGCGGGCCACCTCACCGGCCTCGATGAGCAGCGTCGAGTCCCAGGTGTCGTGCCCGCCGCGGAGGTTCTCGACCACCAGGTCGAGCTCGTAGACGTCCTCGTCGAGCGGCGCGATGTCGGCCGGCTCCACCCGTTCGGACAGTTCATTCCAGCTGTCCAGTTGAGACAGGTCGTTCGGCGCCCCGGAGCGGATGAAACTGACCAACGACTCGGGCGTCTTGAAGAGCAGCAGCCTCCCACGGTGGGTGAGGAAGACCGGCACCTCCTCGTCGCCCGCCTCGTCCTCGTCGTCCTCGGCGGCGGTCTCGGCGTCCTCGTCGTCGGTCGCGTCGCGGCGGCGGCCCTTGGCCTCCTCCTCGTCGCTCTCGGCGAACTCCTGGGCGACCTCCTCGTCGAGGATGACGACGGCCTCGTCGTCGTCCTCCTCGTCCTCCTCCGTGACCTGGCGGCGGGCCAGGAACGGGTCGTCCTGGTCGCGCTCGGTGACGTCGGTCGGGGTCAGCTCCCGCGCCGGCCGGTAGGCCCGCAGGGTGTAGCCCGTGCCGGCGGGCAGCGCGATCTCCACCGGGTCGATGCGCAGCTCGTCCCAGAGGGCGCGGGCGGCCTCGGCCGAGACGGTTGCGGTGCCGGACTCGGCCGGGGCGTCGGCGTCGTCGAGCTCGGGCTCGTCGGCGTCGGGCCGTTGGGGCGACTGGCGGGCCACGCTGACCTCCGTGTGCTTCGGGTTGCCCGCCGGCGTCCGCCGCCGGCGAGTGACTCTGGGCACATACCCTAGTGGGCGTCTCCGGGAGACCGGTGCCCGCACCCCGGTGGCGGAGCGGGCGGCCGACAAGTAGCGTTGCTACACATGAAGGCCCAGGCGCTGCACGGACACCTCGACGCGCTGCTGCTCGCGGTGCTCGAGCAGGGTCCGCTGCACGGCTACGCGATCATCGAGGCGCTGCGCGACCGCAGCGACGGGCAGCTCGATCTGCCGACCGGCACCATCTATCCCGCGCTGCGCCGGCTGGAGCGGGCCGGCCACGTGGCCAGCACCTGGAGCACCGTCAACGGGCGGGAACGGCGGACGTACCAACTCACCGACGAGGGCCGGCGGGCGCTGGCCGGCGAGCGGTCCGGGTGGCGCGAGTTCCGCTCCACCGTCGGCCGGTTCCTCGACACCGACACCCCGCCGGCGGCGCCGGCCTGACGGGCACCGGCCATCGCGACGGGCCGGTGTCCCTGGTCCGTCCTCCGCCGTGCGGGACGGGCGGCAGCCCTCCGGCCCGGGCGGGGCGTCCGATCCGTGGCGGGGATCAGCGGGCGGCGAGCAGCCAGGTGCGGGCGGCCCGGCCGAGCCAGAGGTAGCCGGCGGCGGCCACCGCCGCGCCGATGATCATGGGCGGCCAGGTGAGCGCGTCGTCCCAGAGGCCGATCGACCACGCGAAGAGTGCCGAGCCGGTCAGTACGCCGAGGGCGAGGACCCCGACGAGGGCCGCCCCCACCGCCCGGGCGGCGCCGCCGCGCAGCGCCGCCCGCCCGGCCCGCAGCAGCCCTGTCGCGGCCAGCGCGAACGCCGCCGCCCAGATCCAGCCCACCGACGCCGACAGCAGCTGGTAGGCGGCCGGCGGCGGGGAGCCGCCCCAGCTCGACCCCTGCCAGGTGAGGTCGCCGGCGACGAACGCGACCGTGGCGAGCGCGATGACCCGCAGCGACAGCCCGCGCAGCGCGCCCGCCGCCAGCTCCGTCTGGTAGGCGGGGGCGAGCTGCGCCGGCGAGCCGAACTCGGCCACCGCCCGGCGCTGCGCCTCCGCCGCCGGCAGCCCGTCGGCCCGGTACGCCTCGACGGCGTCCAGCAGCCCGTGCCGTGCCTCGGTCAGCAGGTCGGACTTGAGCCGGCGCGGCCCCCGCAGGTGCGCGCCCAGCTCCCGCAGCCGTTCCTCCACCGTCGTCGTGTCGTCCTCGCCCCGCATGGCCCCACCCTGTCACGGGCCGCCGCCGGACGTCGTCGGGGACAAACCCTGGCCCGACCCGGAGCCGCGGCGGGCGGGTCGGGCCGCCGGAGGTCAGGGGCGCAGCGCCAGGTACCCGCGTTCGGCCGCCTCCTGGATCAGCCACTGGTCCCGGTACCAGCCGGGGGCGGCGACCAGGTCGGCGTGCCGGCCGCGCTGGGCCACCCGCCCGGCGTCCAGCACCACGATCTCGTCCAGGTCGGCGAGCCCGCTGAGCCGGTGACTGATCAGCAGCACGGAGTGCCCGGCCGGGGTGGCCGCCAGCGCGGAGGCGAGCACCGCGTCGGCGGCGGCGGGATCGAGCCCCTCGGTCGGTTCGTCGAGCACCAGCACTCCCGGCGCCGCGAGCAGCGCCCGGGCCAGCGCGAGCCGCTGCCGCTGGCCGCCGGAGAGCTGGCCGCCCTCCTCGCCGACCACGGTGTCCCAGCCGTCGGGCTGCTCGTGCACCCAGTCCAGCAGCCCGGCCGCCGCGGTCGCCGCCGCCAGCTCCTCCTCGCTGGCGGCGGGCCGCCCGAGCAGCAGGTTCTCCCGCACGGAGGCGTGGAAGACGTACGCCTCGGCGAGCAGTCCGCCGACGGCGCGGGGCAGCTCCTCGGCCCGGTATTCCGACAACCCGCGCCCGTCGAGGGTGACCCGGCCGTGCGCGGGGCGCACCGCCCCGGTGAGGGCGGCGGCCAGCGTGCTCTTGCCCGCGCCGCTGGGCCCGACCACCGCGACCCGGCGACCGGGCGGCAGGTCCAGGCTGAACCCGTCCAGGGCGGGTGGGGCGCCCTCCCGGTACCGGACGGTGACCTCCTCGAACCGCACGTCGTGCGGCCCCGGGCCGACCTCGGCGCCGTCGGAGGTGGCCGGCCCGGGCGGGGCGTCCAGCAGGGCGGCGACCCGGGTCAGGCCGGTCCGCAGCTGGGTCCACTGCCGGGCGGCCCCGACCAGCGCCAGCGCGATCTCCACGGCGGCGAGCGTGCCGACCGCCAGGACGCCGACCAGCACCCCGTCCACGTCGTCGGCGAGCGCGGCGAGCACCACCGCGCCGGCGGTCAGCCCGGCCACGAGCACTCCCGCCGCGTCGACCGCGAAGCCCGTGGCGGCGAGCCGCCGCTCCAACCGGGCCAGCCGCCGGGCCCGTGCCCCGGCCGCCTCCAGCGCGTGCCCGGTGGCGCCGAACGCGGCCAGGTCGGCGGCGCCGTGGGTGAGGTCGACCGCGTCGGTGGCGAGGGCGCCGCGCAGCGGCGCCAGCTCGGCGGCGGCGCGCCGGGTCAGCGCGGTGGCCAGGGCGGGCAGCGCCACCCCGGCGACCAGCAGCCCGACCGCGAGCACCCCGGCGGCGGCCGGCGACATCAGCGCCGCCCCGCCGACCGCGAGCACGCTCACCAGCGCCGCCGCCGAGGCCGGCACCAGCACCCGCAGCAGCAGGTCCTGGACGGCCTCCACGTCGGAGACGAGCCGGCTCAGCGCGTCGCCGGAGCGCTGCCGGGCCGTCGGGCGGGCGGCGAGGGTGCCGAAGACCCGGGCCCGGACGTCGGTGATCAGCCGCAGCACGGCGTCGTGCCCGGCGAGCCGTTCGGTGTAGCGGAGCACGCCCCGGCTGATCGCCAGCGCCCGGACCGCCACGATCGCCACGGTGAGGCGGTCCAGCGGGGGCTGCCCGGCGGCGCTCATCAGCAGCCAGGTCGCGGTGGCCATCAGGGCGAGGCCGGCGAACTCGGTGGCGGCGGCGAGCAGCCCCGCGCCGAGCAGCCGGTTCAGGTACGGCCGGGCCAGCCGCAGCACGGCCCGCTCGGCCGAGCCGGCGCGCCCCGGCGCGGTCGAGGCGTCGGCAGCGGCGCCGGCCGCGAGGGTGCTCTGCGCGCCGGTCCGGGCGTCGTCGGCGGCACCGGACGCGTGGGTGGGTCGGGCGTCGTCGGCCGGGCGGTCGTCGGTCATCGGGTGGCCTCCCCGGCCGCTGTGGGCGTCAGCTCGGTGACCCGGCCGTCCTCGATGCGCAGGATCCGGTCCGCGTCGGCGAGCAGCGCCGGCCGGTGCGCCACCAGCAGCGCCGTCCGCCCGGCCACCAGCCGGCGGGTGGCGTCGAGGACGACGGCCTCGGCAGCGGTGTCCAGCCGGGCCGTCGGCTCGTCGAGCAGCACCACGGGCGCGTCCCGCAGGAACGCGCGGGCCAGCGCGACCCGCTGCCGCTGCCCGCTGGAGAGGCCGTGCCCGCGCTCGCCGAGGACGGTGGCGAGCCCGTCGGGCAGCCCGGCGACCACGTCGTCCAGGGCGGCGTCGTGGACCGCCGTGGCGAGCACGGCGTCCGGGGTGTCCGGCGCGCCGAGCCGGATGTTGTCGGCCAGCGGGGCGGCGAAGAGGTGGGCCCGCTGCGGCACCCAGGCCACCTGGCGGCGCCAGCCGTCGGCGTCGGCGTCGGCCAGGTCGACCCCGCCCACGGTGACCCGGCCGGCGGTCGGGGTGACGAAGCCGAGCAGCAGGCCGAGCAGGGTGCTCTTGCCGGCGCCGCTGGGGCCGATCACGGCGACGCGCTCGCCCGGGCGGATGGTCAGCGTGACGTCGCGCAGGGCGGTGGTCCGCTCGTACGCCACGGTCACCCCCTCGAACCGGATCTCGCCGCGGCCGTCGGGGACGGCCGCGCCCGCGTCGCGCGCCGGCGCGGGCGCGGCGGCCGACAGGGTCAGCGCCTCGTCCAGCGCGGTGAGCCCCTCCATGCTGGCGTGGAAGCGGGCACCGGCCGCCCGCAGCGGGAGGTACGCCTCCGGGGTGAGCAGCAGCACCAGCAGCGCGGTCTGGAGGGTCAGCCCGCCGCCGAGCAGCCGCACGCCGACCGGCACGGCGACCAGCGCCACCGAGAGGGTGGCCACCAGCTCCAGCACCAGCGCGGACAGGAACGCGATCCGCAGCGTCTTCATGGTCGCGACCCGGTGGCCGTCGGCCATCCGGCGGACCACGTCGGTCTGCGCCCTGGCCCGGCCGAACGCGCGCAGCGTGGGCAGCCCGGCGACCATGTCGAGGAAGTGCCCGCCGAGCAGGGAGAGCCGCCGCCACTGCCGCTCGGTGGCGGCCTGCGCCTGCCAGCCGAGCAGCGCGCCGAAGATCGGGATCAGCGGCAGCGTCACCGCGATGATCAGCGCCGAGCTCCAGTCGGCGAGGAAGATCCGGGCCAGTACGGCGAGCGGCACGGTGACGCTGAGCACCAGCTGCGGCAGGTAGCCGGTGAAGTACGCGTCGAGCGCGTCCAGCCCGCGCCCGGTCAGCGTGGCGAGCTGCCCGGCGCGCTGTCCCGCGACCCAGCCGGGACCGTGCCGCCCGACCGCCCCGAGCAGGTCGGCCCGCAGCGCCGCCTTGACCGTCGCCGCGACCCGCGCCGACACCGTGCCCTGCGCCCAGACCAGCAGCGAGCGGGCGGCCACCGCGGTGGCGAAGCCGGCCAGTGCGGGCCGGTCGAGCCGCCCTTCGAACGCGGTCGCCAGCAACGCGGCCAGCGCCGTGGCCTGCGCGACGACCAGCCCCGCGGCCAGCACGCCGAGCAGCGCGAGCACGGCGAGGTCGCGCCGGGCCCCCGGGACCCGGCGCAGCAGACGCGGGTCGAAGGGACGGCGGTTCACCAGTACACCGGTGCCCTGCCGTCGGTCCGTCCCCGGAACACCCACCAGCACATCGCCTGAAAGCCTAGTAGGGCCGGCAGGAGCGGCAGCGTCAGCCAGCTCAGCAGCCGCAGCGTGGGGGTGCTCGCCGCCGCGTCGGCAACGGTCAGTGACGCGTCCGGGTCGACCGTGGAGACGAGCGCGTAGGGCCAGATGGTCGCGCCGGCCAGCGCCACGGGTAGCGCCAGGGACGCGCAGGTGGCGGCGAAGGCCAGCCCCGGCCGCCGCCGGGCGAGCGCCGCCCGGGCCGTCAGCAGCGCCGCGACCAGCAACGACAGCAGCAGTACGCCCACCACCGGCTGCCCTGCGGCGGCGCGTACGTCGGCGGAGAGCAGGCCGAGGACGGTGGCCGCGCCGACGGCGGTGAGCGCCACCGGGACGAGCCGGGCGGCCAGTCGCCCGACCGGCGCGGCGTCGGCGGCGGGCAGCCGGAGCGTGAGGAAGGTCGCACCGTGCAGCGCGACCAGCGCGACGACGGCGAGCCCGGCGGCGGCCACGAACGGGGTGAAGAGGTGGGTCACCCCGGCGACGTGGCCGTCGGCGTGCAGCGGTACGCCCTGGAGCAGCCCGGCCAGCACGGCACCCCAGCCGAGCGCGGCGAGCACGCTGCCGACGACCACGGTCCGGTCCCACCAGGCGCGGGCCCGCTGCCCGTCGGGGCGGCTGCGCAGCTGCACGCCGGCGGTCACCAGGATGACCCCGGTCAACGCGGCGAGCACCGCCGGGTAGAAGCCGGAGAGCAGTTCCCCCTCCAGCACGGGAAAGGCGCCGAACAGGATGCCGACGGCGGCCACCAGCCAGACCTCGTTGCCGAGGAAGAACGGGCCGACCGCGTTGAGCGCGGCGCGGCGGCGGGCGGGGTCGGTGCCCCGGGCCAGCAGCAGGCCGACGCCGTAGTCGTAGCCGCCGAGCGCCAGGTAGACGGCGAAGAAGAGCCCGAGCAGGGCGTACCAGGCGAGTTCCACGGTCGTCTCCTCAGGCGAAGGCGGGCTCGGGGTGGGGGTCGGCCGGCGGCTGGTCCGGTTGCCGGCCCAGGGCCGGGTCGTGCGCGCCCCGGGCGGCGTGCCGGGCCAGCAGCACCCAGTTGGTGACGGCGAGCGCGCCGAGCAGCAGGCTGAAGCCGATCAGCGAGGTGAGCATCAGCCAGGGGCTGACCGGCGACACCGCCCGGTCCACGGGCAGGAGCCCGTACGCGGCCCAGGGCTGGCGGCCTACCTCGCGGGCGATCCAGCCGAGGATCATCGCGACGAACGGCAGCGGCAGGGCGAACTGGAGGATCCACAGCGGGACGCGCAGCCGGATCACCCAGTCCCGCCAGAGCAGCGGGAGCATCAGCCAGAGCAGGCCGAGGGTGAAGCCGATGAGGATCATGAAACCGAGGCCGACGTCGGCGAGGGCCGGCGGCGTGTAGTCGCTGGGACCGAACCGGGCGGTCCACTCGGCGATCAGCGGCGCGGCGGCGGGGTCGTCGCCGAACTTGGTGGGCTGCACGTCGCTGATCGCGAAGAACTGGGCGAAGCCGAAGCCCTGCACGAAGAAGATCGCCACCGCCGAGGTGATCAGGCCGATCCGCAGCCCCTTGCGGTGCAGGGCGAAGTCGTCGGTGCGCCGGACCAGGTGCCACGCGCTGACCGCGGCCATCAGCATTCCGCCGACGAGCAGCGCCGCCGTGACGACGTGTCCGAAGGCCACGCGGAAGGTGGGGTTGTCCAGCAGCGCGGCGAAGTCGGTGAGATGCGCGACCCCGTCGCGTACCTCGTAGCCGACCGGGTTCTGCAACCAGGAGTTCGCCACCATGATCCAGAACGCCGAGGCGTACGCGGTGATCGCGACGCCCCAGAGCAGGGCGAGGTGGACGCCCCGACGCAGCCGGTGCCAGCCGAAGATCCACATGCCGAGGAACGTCGACTCCAGGAAGAACGCGACAAGCGTCTCGATGGCCAGCGGCGCGCCGAAGACGTTGCCGACGTAGCGCGACAGCCCGCTCCAGTTCAGCCCGAACTGGAACTCCATCACGATGCCGGTGGCGATGCCGAGCACGTAGTTGATCACGTAGAGCTGGCCCCAGTAGCGGGTCAGCCGTTCGTAGACCGGCTTGTTGGTGATCACCCAGGCGGTCTGGAGACCGACCAGCAGGGTCACGAGGCCGAGGGTCACCGCCACGAAGAGAAAGTGGATCGAGGTGGTGGTGGCGAACTGCAGGCGGGCGAGGAGCAGGGTGTCCATGGCCGGCTCTCCGTACGGTTGGCTCACTTGTCGTAGCGAGCCTACACGTAGATTGGCTACGCATCACTACTATGGCCCGTCGTAGACGATGCTACGACGTTTTGTAGTAGCCGTGGGGGAGGGTGGGGCGCCGGGCGGTTCGCGTACGCGGGCGGTCCGGTCCCAGCATGTCCGGCGGCGATCCACGCGGCGGTAACTCCACCGTGCGCGGGAGCACGCCACCGGTCCCCGGGTGCCGCCGAGGAAAGCGGGCGGCGCGGGCCGGGGCCCGGTCAGTTCAGGAAGAGGGAGACCGGCAGGGCGGCCACGTTTGTCGCCACGGTCAGCGCGGCGGCCCCGAGCAGCCGGGGCGGCCGGTCGGCGACCAGGAGCCGCTGCACCCGGACGTCGAGGTCCCGGTCGCCCAGCCCGAGCGTGCCGGCCGGAGTCACCCGGTTGCCGGCCGCGGCGAACCGGCGCAGCGCACCGGCCAGCGGGGCGTCGGCGTGCGCCTCCCGGGCCTTGTCGTCGGCCCGCATCTCGACCAGCAGGGCGACCCGGTCGTGCGCCTCGCGGACCCAGGCGAACCAGGGCAGCGCACGGCTGAGCGCGGTGAACGGCAGCAGCACCAGGTCGTGCCGTTCCTGGGCGTGCGCCCGCTCGTGGGCGAGGACGGCCGCCAACTCGGCGCTGTCCAGCAGGTCGAGCGTGCCCGCGCTGACCACCACCCGGGGCTTCATCCCGGGCAGGCAGTACGCCGCCGCGCTCGGATGGTCCAGCACCAGCGCCCCGGGCACCGTCGGGTCCCGGCGGGCGACCAGGGCGAGCAGGTCCCGGTGCCGGCGCTGGGCGCGTACGGTGCCGTGGATGCTGCGGACGGTCGTGGTCAGCAGCACCGCGCCGATGCCGAAGCCCACCCCGACGGCGGCCAGGTGCGGCGCGCCCAGCCCGACGGGCAGGGTGCCGTGGGCGAGGTCGGTGGCGAGGGCGACCAGCGCGCTGCCGGTCGGGCGGTCGTAGGCGGACAGGCCCAGTGCCATCGGCACGCCCATGGCGGAGAGCCCGAGGGCCAGCCCGACCGCCTGCCAGCAGACGATCGCGACCCGGGGGCTGCGCCACGTCCAGGTGGAGCGGGACAGCACCTGCGCGGTCAGCCAGCAGGCGAGCATCGACGCGGCGAAGTGCAGGGCGTACGCCACGACCGCCGCCCTACCTGTCCGCTGCCTTGCCGGTCCGGGGCGCCACGCCGTCGACCGACGGCGCCTCGACCCGGTCGGTCAGCGCGCTCCCGTCGTGCCCGGTGCCTTCGGCCTCGGCCCCGAGGGCGGCGCGCAGCACCTCGGCCTCGGTGCCGGTCACCGACCGGGCGAAGCGCACCAGCGCGGCGTCCCGGCTGCCGCCGAGGTCGAGGGCGTCGAGCATGAGCTGGGCGATGTACGCCTCGCGGCTGGCGGCGGCCCGGTAACGCCAGGCCCGCCCCTCCCGCTCGCGCTGCACCATGCCCTTGCCGGCGAGCCGGTCCAGCACGGTCATCACCGTCGTGTACGCCAGCTCGCGGCCGTCCAGCGCGTCGGCCACCTCGCGCACGGTGATCCCGTCCGACGTGCCCGGGACCGAGTCCCACAAGACGTCCATCACCGCACGTTCGAGATCACCAAGCCGAGTCACGCCGCAATCCTACCCCCCGTAGTAGACCCGCCCCGCCCCGCACACCACCACAGCCACCCCAGCCGCTGAACCCACCCGAGGCAGCACCCCGAGCGCTCACCCCACCCGAGGCAGCACACCTGAGCTGAGCTTTCCCACGAACCTGTCCACGGACGGTTTTCCGGGGAGCCCCGCCCGCGCAGGGATCAAGCCTGACCGCCCGGAGCGGGCGGGGCTCCCCGGAAAACCCCAGGACAGAACAGTCACACCCCCTTGGGGTGCCAGACCGTCTTCGTCTCCAGCAGCGTGGTCATCCGGGTGATGCCGGGGTCGGCGGACCAGTCGTGGTCGGCCGGGGCCGGCCGGAGCACGCGCTTGAGGTTCTGCGCCGCCTTGACCTCCAGCTCCGTCGCCAGCTCGGCGTCGGCCACCCCGGTCAGGTCGATGGCGTTGACGTCCATGTGGGCGGCCAGCGCCGGCACGGTCTCGGCGATCCGGCCGGTGAGCAGGTTGACCACGCCGCCGGGCAGGTCGGAGGTGGCGAGCACCTCCGCCAGGGTCACGGCCGCCAGGGGCTGCGTCGGCGAGGTCGCCACCACCACCGTGTTGCCGGTGACGATCGCCGGTGCGATCACGCTGACCAGGCCGAGCAGCGCCGGGGACTCGGGGGCGACCACGGCCACCACGCCGGTCGGCTCGGGCGCCGACAGGTTGAAGTACGGCCCGGCGACCGGGTTGGCGCCGCCGTATACCTGGGGGAGCTTGTCGGACCAGCCGGCGTACCAGACCCAGCGGTCCACGGCCGCGTCGACCTCGTCGCCGGGCACGCCGAGGGCGACGAACTGCTCGCGCCGGCCCTCCAGCATCTCGGCGACCCGGTAGAGGATCTGACCCCGGTTGTACGCGGTCGCCCCGGCCCAGCCCTTCACGGCGGCGCGGGCGGCGACCACGGCGTCCCGCGCGTCCTTGCGGGAGGCGAGGGAAACGTTGGCGTCCTGCACGAGATACGACCGTCCCGACTCGCTGCGCGGGAACTTCCCGCCGATGAAGAGCTTGTACGTCTTGCGTACCGCGACCCGCTCAGACATTGAGGTAGCCCTCCAGCCCGTGCCGGCCGCCCTCGCGACCGTAGCCCGACTCCTTGTAGCCGCCGAACGGCGAGGTGGGGTCGAACTTGTTGAACGTGTTGGCCCAGACGACGCCGGCGCGCAGCCGATCGGCCATCCACAGGATCCGGGAGCCCTTGTCGGTCCAGATCCCGGCCGACAGCCCGTACGGCGTGTTGTTGGCCTTCTCCACGGCCTCCGCCGGGGTGCGGAACGTCAGCACGGACAGCACCGGGCCGAAGATCTCCTCGCGGGCGATCCGGTGCGCCTGGGTGACCCCGGTGAAGATCGTCGGCGCGAACCAGAAGCCGCGCTCCGGCAGCTCGCACGGCGGCGACCAGCGCTCGGCGCCCTCGGCGGACCCGGCGTCGGAGAGCTCCCGGATCCGCGCGAGCTGCGCGGCCGAGTTGATCGCGCCGATGTCGGTGTTCTTGTCCAGCGGGTCGCCGACGCGCAGCTGCGCCATCCGCCGCTTCAGCGACTCCAGCACCCGGTCCGCGACGTTCTCCTGGATCAGCAGCCGGGAGCCGGCGCAGCAGACGTGCCCCTGGTTGAAGAAGATCCCGTTGACGATCCCCTCGACGGCCTGGTCGATCGGGGCGTCGTCGAAGACGATGTTGGCGGCCTTGCCGCCCAGCTCCAGGGTGAGCTTCTTGCGGGTGCCGGCGACCGAGCGGGCGATGGCCCGGCCGACCTCGGTCGAACCGGTGAAGGCGACCTTGTCCACGCCCTGGTGCTCGACCAGCGCCCGGCCGGTCTCGCCGGCGCCCGTCACGATGTTGACCACGCCGGCGGGCAGGTCGGCCTGCTGGCAGATCTCGGCGAAGAGCAGTGCCGTCAGCGGCGTCGTCTCGGCCGGCTTCAGCACCACCGTGTTGCCGGCGGCCAGCGCCGGGGCGATCTTCCACGCCAGCATCAGCAGCGGGAAGTTCCACGGGATGACCTGCGCGGCCACGCCCAGCGGGCGCGGGTTCGCGCCGAAGCCCGCGTGCTCCAGCTTGTCGGCCCAGCCGGCGTAGTAGAAGAAGTGCGCCGCGACCAGGGGCAGGTCGACGTCACGCGACTCCTTGATCGGCTTGCCGTTGTCCAGGGACTCCAGCACGGCCAGCTCGCGGGAGCGCTCCTGGAGGATCCGGGCGATCCGGAAGAGGTACTTCGCCCGGTCCCGGCCCGGCATCGGGCCCCAGACCTTCTCGTACGCCTTCCGGGCGGCCCGGACGGCACGGTCCACGTCCTGCGCGCCGGCCTCGGCGACCTCGGCGAGCACCTCCTCGGAGGCCGGGTTGACCGTCTTGAACGTGCCGCCGTCGGTGGGGTCCACGAACTCCCCGTCGACGAAGAGCCCGTAGGAGGCTTTCAGGTCCACCACCGAGCGGGACTCGGGGGCGGGTGCGTATTCGAACATCGGCTCTCAGTCCAGGGTGAAGTAGTCGGGACCGGAGTAGGTGCCGGTCGTCAGCTTGGTGCGCTGCATGAGCAGGTCGTTGAGCAGGCTGGAGGCGCCGAACCGGAACCAGTCCGGGTCCAGCCAGTCCGCGCCGACGGTCTCGTTGACCATCACCAGGTACTTGATGGCGTCCTTGGTGGTCTTGATGCCGCCGGCCGGCTTCACGCCGACCTGCCGGCCGGTGGCGGCCCGGAAGTCGCGGACGGCCTCCAGCATCACCAGGGTCACCGGCGGGGTGGCCGCCACCGGGACCTTGCCGGTGGAGGTCTTGATGAAGTCGCCGCCGGCCAGCATCGCCAGCCAGGAGGCGCGCCGCACGTTGTCGTACGTGGCCAGCTCGCCGGTCTCCAGGATGACCTTGAGGTGCGCGTCGCCGCAGGCATCCTTGGTGGCCACGATCTCGTCGTAGACCTCCTGGTAGCGGCCGGCGAGGAAGGCGCCCCGGTTGATCACCATGTCGATCTCGTCGGCGCCGGCCGCCACGGCGGCCCGGGTGTCGGCGAGCTTGACCTCCAGCGGGGCCTGGCCCGACGGGAAGGCGGTCGCCACGCTGGCCAGGTGCACAATGCCAGGTCCGGCCGGCGCGGCGCCGTTCGCCTGTTCCGATCCGCCGGATGGCCGCCCGGACCCGGCACCGGAGCCGCGCAGCACCTCGGCCACGTGCGGGACCATCGCCGGGTAGACGCAGACCGCGCCCACGTGCGGGCAGGACGGGTCGGCCGGGTCGGGGCGCAGCGCCTTGGCCGCGAGGGCCCGCACCTTGCCCGGGGTGTCCGCCCCTTCGAGGGTGGTCAGGTCGACCATCCGGATCGCCAGGTCGATGGCCTGGGCCTTGGCGGTGGTCTTGATGGAGCGGGTGCCGAGCTGTGCCGCCCGCTGCTCCGCGCCGACCTGGTCCACGCCGGGCAGGCCGTGCAGGAAGGTCCGCAGAGCGGTCTCGGATCGTCCCAACTCGGAGAGCTCCGACCGGGCCGACGTCGCTGTCGCCGTCATGCCCCGAAGTCTACGCACCCGGCCGGACAGTGATCTTGGTCACCGTGCCGCCGCCGGCACGGTGGTGAGCGAGGTCGCCGGTCCGGCCGCACCCGCAGTGCCGGGACGGGTGGACCGGTAGGTTGAGCGATCGTGGACGTACACGTCATTGACCATCCGCTCGCCCAGTCGCGGCTGACCGCCATGCGGGACGCGCGCACCGACTCCTCCTCGTTCCGGGCGGCGCTGCACGAACTCACCACCATGCTGGTGTACGAGGCCGCGCGCTCCTTCCCCGTCGAGAAGTACCCGGTGCAGACCCCCGTCACCGGCACCGAGGGCACCCGGCTGGCCAACCCGCCGCTGCTCGTACCGGTGCTGCGGGCCGGCCTGGGCATGGCCGACGCCGCGCTCGGCCTGCTGCCGGAGTCCTCGATGGGCTTCGTCGGCCTGGCCCGGGACGAGGAGACGTACGAGCCGCGCGCCTACATGGAGTCGCTGCCGCGCGACCTGAGCGGCCTGCCGGTGCTGGTGCTCGACCCGATGCTCGCCACCGGTGGCTCGCTTGAGCACTGCTGCCGGCTGCTGGCCGACCGCGGCTGCACCGACATCACCGTGCTCTGCGTGCTCGCCGCGCCCGTCGGCATCGAGCGGCTGGAGCGCTCCGGCCTGCCGCTGCGCCTGGTCACCGCCTCGATCGACGAGGGGCTCAACGACAGCATGTTCATCGTGCCGGGGCTCGGCGACGCCGGCGACCGCCAGTTCGGCGGCATGCCCCGCTTCTGAGGTCCGCCGCGCGGCGGCGCGTGAATCCGTGCGCGAGTCCGTGCGCGGGATGCGCGCAGCCGCTACCGTTTCCGGCCATGACTGGTGTTGCGCTCGCCGAAGAGCTGCTTCTCCTCGCGTACGACGACGAGACCGGCAAGGCGACCATGCCGCGGATCAGCCTCGACCTGGGGATGGCCGCCGCGGTGCTGATCGAACTGGCCCTGGCCGGGCGGATCGTGTACTCCGAGGGGTCCCTGACGGTGGTCGACCCGACGCCCACCGGCGAGCCGCTCGTCGACGGGGTCCTCGCCCGCATGGCCGCCGACACGCCGCACAGCCCCTCGTCCTGGGTGCAGCGGCTGCGGCACGGCCTGCGCGACAAGATCCTGGGCGACCTGTGCGCCCAGGGCGTGGTGCGCGACGTCGACGAGACCGAGCTGGGCTTCATCCACGTGCACCGCTACCCGACGGTGGACCCGGCCGTCGAGGCGGACACCCGACGCCGGCTCGCCGAGGCGCTGGCCAGCGGCGAGCTGCCCGACGAGCGGACGGCGGCCCTGGCCACCCTGGTCGCGGTGCTGCGGATGGAACCGGCGCTCGGCCTGAGCGGTGACGCGGCCCGGGAGGCCCGGCAGCGGCTGGAGGAGATCGCCGGCGGCTCCGGCTTCTCCGGCACCGTCAGCCTGGACGACTCCGTGGTCCGCCCCTCCGTCGGCCTCGTCGTGGCCGCCCTGGGCAGCGCCGTCGACGCCGCCCTGGGCCCCCGCCGCTGACCCCACCCGCCTGAACCCACCCACCCGGCCCACCGGCTGAACCCACCCCACCCCCCGACACCCCGTCGATCATGAGGTTAGCGGCCCAGGGAAGCGCTTTCCAGTGCCGCTAACCTCATGATCGACGTGCCGGAGGTGGGGTGGGGGTGGGGTGGGGGTGGGGTGGGGGGTCAGAGGCCCAGGGTGGTGGCCATTTCGGTGCGGAGGGTGGCGATCGCGTCCCCTGCGCGGGCGCGGGCCGCAGCGACGTCGCCGTCCGCCACCGGCTCCACCACCTCCAGGTACGCCTTGAGCTTCGGCTCGGTGCCCGAAGGGCGGATCACCACCCGGGCGGTGCCGGTACGCAGGATCACCACGTCCGCCTCGGGGAGCAGGTCCTGCGCCTCGGTGACCGGCTGCCCGAGCAGCGTCGTCGGGGTGGCGGCCCGGATCCGGGCCATCGCGTCGGCGATCAGCCGCAGGTCGTCCACCCGTACGGAGAGCTGGTCCGTGTGGTGCACGCCGAACTCGGCGGCCAGCTCGTCCAGCCGGTCGGTCAGGGTGCGCCCCTGCGCCTTGAGCCCGGCGGCCAGCTCCGCCACGGCCAGCGCGGCGGTGATGCCGTCCTTGTCGCGTACGTGCCCGGGGGCGACGCAGTAGCCGAGCGCCTCCTCGTAGCCGAAGACCAGCGGCTCGGACCCGCCGCCGGCCCGTACGATCCACTTGAACCCGGTCAGCGTCTCGTCGTAGGGCAGGCCCCGGGCGGCACACATCGCCCGCAGCAGCGACGACGACACGATCGTGGTGGCGTACAGGCCGGTCACGCCGCGCCGCATGAGGTGGTCGGCCAGCAGCACGCCCACCTCGTCGCCGCGTAGCATCCGCCAGCCGGGCGGGTTCGCCGCCGGCTGATCCGGGCCGGCGACCGCTGCCCGCGTGCTCACCGCGGGACCGGTGTCCCGGACGGCCACCGCGCAGCGGTCCGCGTCGGGGTCGTTGGCGATGGCGATGTCCGCGCCCGTCGCCTCGGCCAGCGCGACCAGCCGGTCCACCGCCCCCGGCTCCTCCGGGTTGGGGAAGGAGACGGTCGGGAACGCCGGATCGGGCTCGGCCTGCTCGGGCACCACACCGGGCACGGGGAAGCCCGCGCGGGCGAACGCCGCGGTGAGCACCGCCGCGCCCACCCCGTGCAGCGGCGTGTACGCCACCGCCAGGTCGCGCGAACCGTCCGGGTCGATGACGGCAGCGGCCCGCTCCACGTAGGAGGCCACCAGGTCGTCGCCGAGCACCTGACCGGCCGGCCCGAGCGGCACCTCGGCCAGCGGCCCGACCGACCGGATCGCGGCCTCGATGCCGGCGTCGGCCGGGGGCACGATCTGGGCGCCGTCGCCGAGCGCCCCGCCCAGTTCCGCGCCGAGGTAGACCTTGTAGCCGTTGTCCTGCGGCGGGTTGTGGCTGGCGGTCACCATCACCCCGGCGACCGCCCCGAGGTGGCGCACCGCGTACGCGAGCACGGGGGTGGGCAGCGGGCGGGGCAGCAGCAGCGCCGGGCGTCCCACGCCGGTGGCGACCTGGGCGGTCCGCTCGGCGAACTCGCGGGAACCGTGCCGGGCGTCGTACCCGATCACCAGCGGGCCGGAGCCGCCCTGGGCGGCGAGCCAGCCGACCAGCCCGGCGGCGGCCCGGGTGACCACCGCGAGGTTCATCCCGTTGGGGCCGGCGCGCAGCGGGCCGCGCAGCCCGGCGGTGCCGAAGGTCAGCGGGCCGGCGAAGCGGTCGGCCAGCTCCGGGGCGCTCGCCGGCAGGCGGTCGAGCACCGCCCGCAACTCCTCCCGGCTGGCCGGGTCGGGATCGTCGTCGAGCCAGCGCCGTGCTTGCTCGCGAATGTCGTCGATGTCAGTGGTTTCCGCCGGCATGTCTCTTGATAGCACGCCGGCGGATCACCACCGCGCTTCCCCCGGGCTCAGCCGGCCTCGGTGAGCTGGAACGACTTCACCATCTCGTCGAAGATCGGCCGGCTGTCGGCGAACTTCGTGTCGGTCGAGGTGAGGTAGAACGAGTAGACCTTGCCCTCGTGGACCACGCCGCGCCACACGCCGTGCCGCTTGGCCTCGCCCTCGCCGCAGGTGTACTCGAACTCGGCCGCCGCCTTGCCGACCCACTGCACCTCGTTCATGGCGAGCTGGGCGTACGGCTTGGCGCAGGACTTGGAGCGGTTCTTCAGACCGTCCTCGGCGACCTCGGCCCAGCGCATCGAGTTGGTGCGGAAGTCCTCCACCAGGATCCGGACCTTGCGGCCCTCGTCCTCCGGGTCGACGTAGTCCACCCAGTTGCCGGCGCTCTTGATCTCCCAGCCCTGCGGCACCATGACCCGTACGCCCTTGCCGGTGTGCTCCTTCATCTCGGGCACGCCGGCGGCCGGGGCCTGCGACGTCGGGGCGGCCTGCGGGACGGTCGGCGCCGGGTCGTCGCCGCCGGTGAACAGGACGACCGCCCCGATCAGCAGCAGCGCGGCCAGGCCACCGGCGGCGGCGAGCTGCACCTTGCGCGGCCAGCCCTTGACAGTGCCGACGAGCTGGTTGCCGACGGCGCCGACCCGGCCGCCGAAGCCGCCGCCCGAGCCGCTCGCGGCGGGCGCGGTGGCGGGGGTCGCCCACGGCTGCCCGGTGCCCGGCACCGACCACTGGCCGCCGCCGTAGGTGCCGCCCAGGTGCTGGGTGGCCTCCGGCGGCGGTGCGCCGAAGACGGGCGCTCCCGCGCCCACCCGCTGGGTGGCCTCGGGCGGGGTGCCGAAGGTGGGCGTGCCCGCCTTCACCCGCTGGGTCGCCTCGGTCGGGCCGCTGAAGCCGACCAGGCCGGCGGCGTTGGTGCGCAGCTGCTGGGTGGCGTCCGACCCGCCGGACGTCATCCGCTGGGTCGCCTCGGCGCCGCCGTAGGTGCGGCCGGCCGGCGTGGACCCGCTCGGCGCCGGCATCGCGCCGGTGGGGGTGTGCAGCGGCCCGGCCAGGGCGTCGGCGCTGGTGTCGTCCATCGCGGCGGGGCTCGCGGCGAGGGCGGCCTGCGCGGGGCGCTCGCCCCGGCGCAGCGCCGCCAGCCGGTCGGTGAGCGACTCGCCGGGGTTGAGCATCGCCCGGCCGCCGATCTGCCCGCTCGGCTTCGGCTGCTCCGGCGCGGCGGCCGGTGGGGCCGGCACGGGCCGCTGCTGCACCGGGACCACCGAGTAGGGATCGGTCACCGAGTTCACCGCGGCGGCGTTGCTGGTCAGCGGGCCGGCGAGCAGCTCGCGCAGCATGGCCCGGGCGGTGTGCACGTCGAGGCGGCGGGCCGGGTCCTTCTCCAACAGGCCCATCAGCACCCGGGCCAGGGGCCCGCTGCGCTGCGGCGGGGCGGGCGGGTCCTCGACCACGGCGTGCATGGTCTCGATCGGGTCGCCCTTGTCGAACGGGGGCCGCCCCTCCACCGCCGTGTAGAGCGTGACGCCCAGCGAGAAGAGGTCGCTCGGCGGGCCGAACTCCTGGCCCATCGCCCGCTCGGGGGAGATGAAGTGCGGCGAGCCGAGCACCATCCCGGGGGTGGTGAGCTGCACGTCGGTGGGCATCCGGGCCACGCCGAAGTCGGTCAGCACGCAGCGCCCGTCGGCGCAGATCAGCACGTTGGCCGGCTTGACGTCGCGGTGCAGCACGCCGATCGCGTGCGCCACCTCCAGCGCGCCGAGCAGGGCGATGCCGATCTTGGCGACCACCCGCTGCGCGACCGGCCCGTCCTCGATCACCATGTCGGCGAGGCTGCGGGCGTCGAGCAGCTCCATCACGATCCACGGCCGGCCGCCCTCGGTGACCACGTCGTAGACCTGGACGACGGCCGGGTGCTGGATGGCCGCCGCCGCGCGGGCCTCGCGCAGGGTGCGCTCGTACATGGCGTCGCGGTCGCTGGGGGCCAGCCCCGGGGGCAGGACGACCTCCTTGACGGCCACGTCCCGCCGCAGGAGTGTGTCAGTGGCACGCCAGACCGTGCCCATGCCGCCGTTGCCCACCGCCGAACGCAGCGAGTAGCGCTCGCCGATGGTCGTGCCGGGCGTCGCGCGTCCGTTGGGGGAACTGACTGGTCCGCCGCTCCACGTCGGGATCTGAGTCACAGAAAAGCCACCGGGGGAATTCGAGGGGGGCTGGGACACAACCCCCCTATCTTGCTGGTTCCGACGCCCGATGCGAAACCCGACGCGGCGGACGTTTGTCGAACTGGACGGTACGTGTCCGAGCGTTCACCTCTCGTCGATGCCCGTCGACGCGTCGCCCGGTGTGCGCTATCCCTCACCCGCCGACGCCGTCGCGCGTCCTACCATCCGCTAATGAGCGAACCGCGGTCAAGCGAGTCCGGTTTCCCGATCAAGGGCGTCTACACGGCGGCGGACCTTCCGGAGGATCTGGACTCCCGGCTCGGCGGCCCGGGCGAGTTCCCGTACGCGCGGGGGGTCTACCCCACCATGTACACCTCCCGCCCCTGGACCATGCGCCAGTACGCCGGCTTCGGCACCGCCACCGAGTCCAACGCGCGGTACCACCAGTTGTTGCGGGCCGGCACGATGGGTCTCTCCGTGGCCTTCGACCTGCCTACGCAGATGGGCTACGACTCCGACGACCCGATCGCGCACGGCGAGGTGGGCAAGGTCGGGGTGGCCATCGACTCGATCGACGACATGCGGCTGCTCTTCGACGGCATCCCGCTCGACAAGGTCTCGACCTCGATGACCATCAACGCGCCCGGCTCGGTGCTGCTCCTGCTCTACCAGCTCGTGGCCGAGGAGAACGGGGTCGCCGGCTCGGCCCTCAACGGCACGATCCAGAACGACATCCTGAAGGAGTACATCGCCCGCGGGACGTACATCTTCCCGCCGAAGCCCTCGCTGCGGCTGGTCGCCGACACCTTCGGCTACTGCCGCAAGGAGGTGCCGAAGTGGAACACCATCTCCATCTCCGGCTACCACATGGCCGAGGCCGGCGCGTCGCCCGCGCAGGAGATCGCGTTCACCCTGGCCAACGGCGTCGAGTACGTCCGGGCCGCGCTGGCGGCCGGCCTGGCCGTGGACGACTTCGCGCCCCGGCTGTCGTTCTTCTTCGTCGCCCGCACCACCCTGCTGGAGGAGGTGGCCAAGTTCCGGGCCGCCCGCCGGATCTGGGCCCGGCTGATGCGCGACGACTTCGGCGCCAGGAACCCGAAGTCGATGATGCTGCGCTTCCACACCCAGACCGCGGGCGTGCAGCTCACCGCCCAGCAGCCGGAGGTCAACCTGGTCCGGGTGGCGGTGCAGGGCCTCGGCGCGGTGCTCGGCGGCACCCAGTCGCTGCACACCAACAGCTTCGACGAGGCGATCGCGCTGCCCACCGAGAAGGCGGCCCGGCTGGCGCTGCGCACCCAGCAGGTGCTGGCGTACGAGACGGACCTGACCGCCACCGTCGACCCGTTCGCCGGCTCGTACGTGGTGGAGGCGATGACCGCCGAGATCGAGGCGGCGGCGACCGAGCTGATGGAGCGGGTGGCCGACCACGGCTCGGCGGTCGACGCCATCGAGGCGGGCTTCCAGAAGCGGGAGATCGAGCAGTCCGCGTACCGGATCGCGCAGGAGATCGACTCCGGCGAGCGGGTGGTGGTGGGCCTCAACCGGTTCACCGTCGACGAGGAGGAGCCGTACGAGCCGCTGCGGGTCGACCCGACGATCGAGGCGGCGCAGGCGGAGCGGCTGGCCCGGCTGCGTGCCGAGCGCGACTCCGGGGCGGTCGAGCGGGGACTGGCCGAGCTACGGGCCGCCGCCGAGGGTACGGAGAACGTGCTCTACCCGATGCGGGAGGCGCTGCGGGCCCGCGCCACCGTGGGCGAGGTCTGCGGCACCCTGCGCCAGGTGTGGGGGCTGTACCGCCCGAGCGACCGGTTCTGATCACGTCGGCCGACGGCCGTCCGACCCCCCGCCGCGTCGGGGGCGGGCGGCCGTCGGCGTCGGTGCGGCACCGCTTGACCCCTGCACCGTAACCGGCCGGTGCACGTCCGGGTAACGACCCGCCCACGGCGCGTTCCCGCTGGTCGCGGGCGTGCGGGGCGGAGCGCTACAGTCGGAGCAGACGCAGGCCGCCCATCGGCGGCGCGGGCGCGTGGAGCAGTCCCGGCGACGCCGCCGGAGGGCCGCGCGCGGTGCGGGGCGCCGTGGCCGACCGGCCACGGCGTGTGCCGGACGGGTTCGGGGGTAACCCGACCGGGTGGACGTGGACGCACACGGTGTGCGGTTGGTCGGCGACGGAGTGTGTGACCGTCTCGGGTGCCCCCGCTCGGGCGATGGTCGGGTAATTGTCGGAGTGTCCGTCGGTGTGACCGACTAATGCGACAATTCGGAAAAGCGGCCTCTGCGATCGGCATCGATTTCGCGGCGGCCGAGCCGATTACGCGTTGTAGGAGGTGGGAGGCGGATGACGGCGTTCGACCGCGATCTACCTGCTGTCCCGCAGATCTACGAGCGCTCCGAGCAGGGCATACGTGACGCTGTGCGGTCCGACGGCTACCGGAACGACGTTGCGCAGCGTCACCGTCGGAGGTCTAGGCTGTCTGCTGTTCCTGATGATCCATCCATCTCTAGCGAACGAGAATTCGACGTGACGAGTGCGTTGACGCTGCCCACCGGCAACCAGCTGGCGTCGTCCTGGCCGGAGGCGCCGTCCGGCTCCCAGCCCCTGCCGTTCGAGCTGGACCACCTGCTCGCCCTCCGGGTGCCCGGGCTTATCGCCACCCGTCGCCACCTCCACTCCCACCCGGAGCTCTCCGGCGAGGAGTTCGAGACGGCCGCCCTGATCGCCCGGGAGCTCACCCTGGCCGGGCTGAGGCCGCGGCTGCTGCCGAAGGGCAACGGGGTCATCTGCGACATCGACGGCCGTCCCGACGGCCCGGTGGTCGCGCTGCGCGCCGACATCGACGCCCTGCCGCTGACCGACTCGAAGGACGTGCCGTACCGCTCCACGGTGGACGGCGTCTGCCACGCCTGCGGCCACGACGTGCACACCACCGTGATGCTCGGCGTCGGCATGCTGCTGGCCCAGCTCGCCGACCTCGGCGAGCTGCCCGGCCGGGTCCGGCTGATCTTCCAGCCCGCCGAGGAGATCCTGCCCTGCGGCTCGCTGGAGGTCATCGAGGCCGGCGGCCTGGACGACGTGGTGCAGATCTTCGCGCTGCACTGCGACCCCAACCTGCCGGTCGGGCAGGTCGGCCTGCGGGTCGGCCCGATCACCGCCGCCGCCGACAACGTCACCGTCCGGCTCACCGGCCCGGGCGGGCACACCGCCCGCCCGCACCTGACCGTCGACCTGGTCGACGCGCTGGGCCGCCTGATCACCGAGGTACCGGCCCTGGTCAGCCGCCGGGTGCCGGCCAACAGCGGGCTGCTGCTGGTCTTCGGCCACGCCTCGGCCGGCACCCGTTACAACGTCATCCCCTCCGAGGCGTGCGCCTCCGGCACCCTGCGGGTGATGGACCGCGACACCTGGGAGCTGGCCCCCAAGATCGTGGGTCAGGTGGTCCGCGACGTCGTCGCGCCGACCGGGGCCACCGTCGACCTGGAATACCTGCGGGGCCGCCCGCCCGTGTGCAACGACTCCCGGGCCATCCAGGTCCTGACCGGCGCCACCGTCGCCGCGCTCGGGCCGGAGGGCGTCGCCGAGACCCCGCAGAGCATGGGCGGCGAGGACTTCTCCTGGTACCTGGAGTACGTCCCCGGCGCGCTCGCCCGGCTGGGCGTCGGCCGCTCCGGCCCGAACGTGGACCTGCACCGGGCCTCGTTCGACGCGGACGAGCGGGCCATCCCGGTCGGCGTACGACTCATGGTCCAGACCGCGCTGCGGGCACTGGCGGCGGCGCGGTAGGCGGCAGCGGCGCGGCCGGTCCGGTCGGCGTCATCGCCGGCGGGGCCGTCCGCCGCCGCCGGCGCAGCACCACCAGCAGCACCGCCACCGGTACGCCGATCGCCAGCAGCCACGGCAGCACCGCACCCAGCACCGTCAGCAGGATGGTCATGGAGGTCAGGAAGACCTTCCAGCCGCCCTTGAGGCCCGCCAGGAAGCCCACCTCGGTCTCCTCGTCGGCGGTGCTCGCGTCGGGGCCGACCAGCGACACGGTGATCGTCGACAGGCTGGTCAGGTCCGCCAACCGCTCCTTCTTCGCCTCCAGCGACGCCAGGTCGGCCTCCCGCCGGGACAGCTCGTTCTCCAGCGACACCAGGTCGCTGATCGAGGTCGCCTTCGCCAGCAGCTTGCGGGCGCTCTCCACCCGGGCGCGCTGGGTGGTGATCCGCGCGTCCAGGTCGACCATCTGCTCGGTGACGTCCTCCGTGCGGATCTCCCGCCGCTGCTGCCGGCCGAGCTTCGCCAGCTCGTCGACGACGCCGTGGAACTTCGCCGCCGGCACCCGCAGCTCCAGCTCGGCCCGTGCGTCCGCGTCGGCGCTGCGCCGCTGGTCGCCGCCGATGAAACCGCCGGCCGCCGTGACCGTGGCGATCGCGCTCCGCGCCGCCTCGTCCACATCGTCCACCTGCACGCGCATCGTGCCCGTGTAGATGATGGAGCGCTGGTCGACCCGCAGGTCCGGTGCGCCGGCGCCGCTGCCCTGCTCGGCCTTGCCGCCGCCCCGCTCCGCCGCGCCGCCCGCCTGCTCCGCCGCGCCACCGGCCTGGTCCGCCGCGCCGCCGGCCCGGTCCCGGTCCGCCGGGGCCGCCGCCGGCCTGCTGTCGGCGTTGTCCCGCGCGTCGCTGCCGCAACCAGCGAGCGCGAACAGCGCCACCAGCGCGGCGGCCGTCAGCCGTACGCCTCGACGTCGCCGATCCCGTCCGTCCATCCCGCCTCCATCGTCCTCGCCCCCGTGCGGGGCGATACGTCAGACGTGACGCGTCCCCACGTCGGTTCCGGCAGACTGCGCTCAGGACATCACGATTCGATAATCTTGGAGTCACGATGCAGCTGACCAAGTACGCCCACTCCTGCCTGCGGGTGGAACACGACGGGGGAGTGCTGGTCGTCGACCCGGGCGTGTTCAGCGATCCGGCTGCGCTCGACGGGGCCGACGCGGTGCTGATCACCCACGAGCATCCCGACCACCTCGACGTCGAGGCGGTCACCCGGCAGCTCGACCGACGGCGCTTCGTCATCCACGGGCCCGCGTCCCTGGCCGACACCCTGGGCGACGCCGCCGAGGCGCTCGACCCGGTCCGAGCCGGACAGTCGTTCACGGCCGCCGGCGTGCCGGTACGCGCCCACGGCGGCCGGCACGCCGTGATCCACCCCGACATCCCGGTGATCGACAACCTGGCGTACCTGCTGAACGACGCGGTGTACCACCCCGGGGACAGCCTGGTCGTCCCCGAGGACGCGCAGGTCGACACGCTCTTCCTGCCGATCCACGCGCCGTGGACGAAGTTCTCCGAGTCGCTGGACTTCCTCCGGGCGGTCGCCCCGCGCCGGGCGTACGCGCTGCACGACGGGCTGCTCAACGACAACGGGCTCAACGTGCTCAACGGCAACTTCACCCGGCTGTCCGACGTGGAGTACCGCCGGCTCGAACCGGGCACCCGGATCGACGTCTGACGGCGATGCCCGGCCCGCCCCGAGAGCTGGTGCACCGGCTCTACACCACCCCGCCGGACCGGTTCGTCGCGATCCGCGACGAGGCCGTCGCCGAGGCCCGCCGAGCCGGCGACCCGAAGGCCGCCCGGGAGATCGCCCGGCTGCGCCGGCCCACCGTGGCGGCCTGGCTGGTCAACCTGCTCGCCATCCGCCGCCCCGAGCTGGTCGCCGACCTGGCCCAGCTCGCCGAGGCCCTGCGCACCGCCCAACGCGAGCTGCGCGGGCCCCGGCTGCGGGAACTCTCCACCCAACGGCGGGCGGTGGTCGGCGCGCTCGTCGCCGAGGTACGCAAGCTGGCGGCCGGGACGGAGGAGGCCCCGCCGGCCGGGAAGCTGCCGCTGGGCGAGGTGGAGGCCACCCTCAACGCCGCGCTCGCCGACACCGACGTGGCCGAACAGGTCCGCTCCGGCCGGCTGCTGCGGGCCGCCACGTACGCCGGCTTCGGCGAGGTGCCCCGTCCCCAGCTGCGGCTGGTGACCGGCGGGGAGGAGCCGGAGCCGGCGCCCCGGCCCGAGCCGACCGGGAAGCAGCGGGGCGGCGTCGACCGGGCCGCGCTCCGCGCCGAGCAGGCGGAACGGGCCGCCCGGGCGGAGCGGGCGCGCCGCCGGCGGGCGCTGGAGAAGGAGCTGGCCAGGGCGCGTACCGACCAGGAACGCGCCGAGGCGGAGCTGGTTGGCGCGACGGCGGCCGAGCGCGACGGCGTCGGCGCCCTGGACGCGATCGAGGCGGAACTGGCCGAGCTGGAGCGGCGCCGGGCCGTCGCCGAGCAGGACCTGAGCCGGGCGAGGCTGGCCCGGCGCGGGGCGGAACGCACGGTGACGGCCGCGCGCCGCCGCGCCGGCGAGGTCGAGGCGGCGGTGGAGGCCCTCGACGCCGAAGAGGGGGATGCCGAGTCGGGCGGCGGCGCGGCAGACTGACCCCTGTGGACGGACGGGGAGCGGGCGGATGACGCCGGAACAGGTCGCCGCGGCCAGCAAGCCGATCGTGCTGGACCTCGGCGACGTCTTCACCCGCTGCCCGACCACCCTGCGTCGGGCCCGGCTGCTCGGCATCCCCGGCTGGGCGTTCTACGTCACCGGTCGCGCCGGCGCCCTCGGGGACGTGCGCGCCGAGACGGTCGCCGCCGCCCTCGGCTTCCTGGCCCCCGAAGCGGTCGCCGACGGCTGGGACGCGGCCCGCCGGGTCGTCCCGCCGGTCGAGGTGGCCGCCGCCACGATGGTCGAGTGCTGCCGGTGGGGCGAGGAGCGGCTCGACGCCCTCGCCGGGGTGAGCCGGCTCGCCGCCCTGCTCAGCCACGCGGTCGACGCCGCGGACGCCAGCGGCATGCCGCTCTTCGCGGCCTGGCGCGCCATGCCGGTGCCGGTCCGGACGGCCGGCGCCCGGGCGGCCGTCGGCCTGCGCCTGCTCCGGGAGCACTTCGCCGGGGCCCACCTGATCGCGGTCCGGGCCAGCGGGATGACCCCGCTGGAGGCCGTGCTCGCCGGCCCGGACGGGGAGGCGGGCGCGGTCGCCTGCGGCTGGCCGCCGCCGTACCCGCCGGTCGGGCCGTTGGTGCGCAGGCGGCTCTGGGCCGAGGCGGTGACCGACCGGCTGGCCTCGCCGGCCTTCGCGGCGCTCGGCCCGGCCGACGGCACCGAACTGGTGGAGCTGCTCACCGCGACCCGGGCCCACCTGACCGACCCGGGCTGAGCCGCCGCGCCGCGACCCGGCCCGCCCTGAACGGGGCCCGCGCCGGGACCCGGCCGCCGGGGCGGGCCGGAAAATCGGCGGCGACCCGCCGGCCCGCCTGTCAGGATCGCCCCCGTGACTCTTCCCGCCGGCTGGCACGCCCGCCGACCCACCCTGGACGACGTACCGGCGATCCTGGCGGTGGTGCACGCCGCCGACACCTTCGCCATCGGCTACCCGGACTTCGACGCCGACGACGTGCGCGACGCGCTCACCGCGCCGAACGTCGACCCGGAGCGGGACTCCTGGGTGGTGACCGATCCGGAGGGCGCCCTGGTGGCCTGGGCGATCCTGCAGAACGAGACCGGCACCGGGCGGGAGTTCGTCGACGTGTTCGTCGACCCGGACCGGGGCGTGGAGGTGCGGGGGCCGCTGCTGGCCCGGCAGCTGGACCGGGTGGCCGCGCGGGCCGCCGAGCGCGGCCTGCCGGACCTGACCGTGCGCTGCCCCGCCTGCGAGCCCGAGCGCCGGTGGGCGGCCGAGCTGACCGAGGCGGGGTTCGACTTCGTCAAGCGGTACCAGCTCCTGCGCCGGTCGTTGGCGGGGGTGCCCGGTGAGCCGCCGCCACCGCCGCCCGGGGTGACGGTCCGGCCGGTGCGTTCCGGCGACGAGGCGGAGCTGCGCGACTTCCACCGGATCTTCGACACCGCCTTCCGCGACACCCCCGACTACGAGCCGTCGGGCTACGACCGGTGGCGGGCCCTCATCAGGCCCGGGACGGCCTGGGACGAGTGGTTCGTCGCCGAGGTGGACGGGCGGCCCGCCGGCGTACTGCGGTCGTCCGACCAGGCGCTCGACCGGAACGAGGGTTGGGTCAGGAACCTCGCGGTGCTGCCCGGTCACCGGCGTCGCGGGGTGGGGGCGGCGCTGCTGAACCACGCGTTCGCCCGGTACGCGCAGAAGGGCCGGGAGTCCGTCGGCCTCGGGGTCGACCTGGCCAACCCGACCGCCCCGCTCTCGCTCTACCGGTCGGTGGGGCTGCGCGAGGTGCGCTGGGTCGACATGTACGAGCTGGTCGTGCCGGCCGCCGGTGTGTGATTGACGACGCCGGGCGGGGCCGGATGGGGGCCCCGCCCGACGTCGGAGCAGACTGGGGGCCGTGGGATACGCGCGGTGCCGACCGTACGGGCTAGGCCGACGCGGTGCCGGTGGGACGGGACCGCAGCTCGGTGACGTAGTCGTCCGGCGCGCCCGCCTTCTCGGCGGCGTTCGCGATCTCCGAGAGGTACCACGCCGTGGGCAGCCCGCCCTCGTACCCGTCGAAGACGTAGATCCAGGCGGTCACGTCGCCGTCGAGGGTGGAGATCCGCACGTGCAGCTTGCGGTACGTGCCGGCGGTCACCCCCTCCAGCTCGTCGAGCTGGGCGGCGTCGTAGGGGTGGATGTCGTAGATCGCCACGAAGACCCGGTCGCCGGGCGACTCGACGACCGTGCTGACCGCGCCCTCCCAGCCGATGACGTCCTCGCCCGCGAAGGTGAGCCGCCAGCCTTCCAGCCAGCCGGTGCCCACCATCGGCGAATGCGGACAGTAGGCGCGCATGCGGGCGGGGTCGAGGTTAGAGCCGTAGGCGGCGTGATGACGCACGGCGATGACGATAGCCCGCCCGCGGGGTGGGGGAGAATACGACCGAGCGTGTCGGACGCGTTCGGGAGAAGAAAGTCACTGTGAGCACTGACGAAGGGCGGGCACGGTGAGCGCGAGGAGCGCAGCGGAGCGGAGCCCCGCGGTCGCGAACGAAAGGATGGCCCTGTGAGCCGGATCGTGATCATCGGCGGTGGACCGGCCGGCTACGAGGCGGCCCTGGTCGCCGCGCAGCTGGACGCTGATGTCACCGTCGTGGAGGCCGAGGGCGCCGGCGGGGCCTGCGTGCTGTCCGACTGCGTACCGTCGAAGACCTTCATCGCCAGCTCGGAGGTGGTGACCGGCTACCGGGACACCGAGGAGTTCGGGGTGGACTCCGACGGCCTGGAGGCGGTCACGGTCGACGCCGGCGCGGTGCACGAGCGGGTCAAGCGCCTCGCGCTCGCCCAGTCCGCCGACATCCACGCCAAGCTGGTCAAGGCCGGGGTGACCTTCGTGTCGGGCACCGCCCGGCTCGGCGAGGACACCCTCGGGCACACCCACCGGGTGCTCGTCACCCCGACCGACGGCGGCGGCGAGCAGTCCATCGCCGCGTCGACCGTGCTGGTCGCCACCGGCGCCACCCCGCGCCAGCTGCCCACCGCCGTACCGGACGGCGAGCGCATCCTGACCTGGCGCCAGGTGTACGACCTGCCGGAGCTGCCCGAGCACCTGATCGTGGTCGGCTCCGGCGTCACCGGTGCGGAGTTCGCCAGCGCCTACCTGGCGATGGGCGTGCCGGTGACGCTGGTGTCGAGCCGCGACCGGGTGATGCCGCACGAGGACGCCGACGCGGCCATGGCCATCGAGCGGGTCTTCCGCAACCGGGGCATGAGCATCCTCAACAACTCCCGGGCCGACGCGGTCCGGCGTACCGCCGACGGGGTGGAGGTCGAGCTCTCCGACGGCCGCAAGGTGGCCGGCTCGCACGCGCTGATCGCGGTCGGCTCCATCCCCAACACCGCCGACCTGGGCCTGGCCGAGTACGGCGTCGCGCTGGCCCGGGGCGGCTACGTCACCGTCGACCGGGTCTCCCGGACCAACGTGCCCGGCATCTACGCGGCCGGCGACTGCACCGGGGTGCTGCCGCTGGCCAGCGTCGCCGCCATGCAGGGCCGGATCGCGATGTGGCACGCGCTCGGCGAGGCGGTCCGGCCGCTGCGGCTGCGTACCGTCGCGGCGAACGTGTTCACCGACCCGGAGCTGGCCACCGTGGGCGTCTCGCAGGACGAGGTCGACTCGGGCAAGGTGCCGGCCCGGCAGGTCATGCTGCCGCTGGACGGCAACGCCCGCGCCAAGATGGACGGCCTCGCCGACGGCTTCGTCAAGCTCTTCTGCCGCCCGGCCAGCGGGCAGGTGATCGGCGGCGTGGTGGTGGCGCCGAAGGCGAGCGAGCTGATCCTGCCGATCACCATGGCGGTGGAGAACAACCTCACGGTCAACGAGCTGGCCCAGACGATCACGATCTACCCGAGCCTGTCGGGCTCCATCACCGAGGCCGCCCGCCAGCTCATGCTGCACGAGCTGGAGTGACCCGGCGGAGCAGGGTGACCGCGACGACGACGAGCACGGCGACCTCGGTGAGGATCAGCAGGCGCTCGACCAGGCCGAGCAGCAGCCGGTCGCCGGGGTAGGCGGACCAGACCATCGCCGCCGCCAGGACCACGCTGGCCGTGGCGAGACCGCGTACCCGGCGGCTGGCGGCTGCCGGCAGGCGTCGGGCGAGCAGCCAACCGGCGGCCGGCAGCGCCAGGAAGGCGACCACCGAGGCGTACCGGTGGACGTAGGCGGCGGTGTCCATGGGCAGGCCGGGCTGGTTCGTCGGCACCACCGCGGCCAGCAGCAGCCCGCCGACCCAGGCGGCCAGGAGCGCCTCGGCCGCCCGCCCCGCTTTGGCGGCGGGCGGCCGGTGGCCGCGCCACAGGGCGGGCAGGAGCACGGCGGTGGCCGCCGCGAGCACCAGCATGGCGGCGTCGATGACGCCGCCCCGGTCGGAGACGGCGTAGTCGCTGACGGTCAGCGTCCACGGGTCCAGGTTCTCGTTGACCTCGACGTGGCCGATCACGGCGAGCAGCGTCGCCAGGGCGATCCCGCCGAGGGCCAGCAGTCCACTGTTCCGGGTTCCGCGCATGGCTCAGCCTGTCCCGCGAGAGACCCCAGACGGATCCGGGCCGCCCACCGAGATCGGCCCCCGGGACCACCCCTAGGCGGCGCCGGGGCGGCCGGTCACTCCGCCCCGGGCGCGTCCCGCCTCGCCGCGACGACGACCGGCACCGCGACCGACTCGGCCGCCCGCCGGGCCCCGACGGCGGTCATGGCCCAGCCCGCCGCCGCGAAGCCGGCCGCCGCGACCCCCGCGATCAGCGCCAGCCGCCACGCGGACTCGGTGAGCGCCGTGCCGCCGAGGTGCCCGACCAGCCCGCCGTACGTCGCCCAGGCCAGCGCCGCCAGGCCCTCGTAGAGCAGGAAGAGGCGGTACGGGTACCGGCTGCGGCCGGCCGAGAAGCAGGCCGCCATCCGTCCGCCGGGCACGAAGCGGCAGAGCAGGATCACGAGCGGCCCGGGTCGGCGCAGCCCCTGGGTGACCCGGCTGGCGACGCGCCGGGCCCGGCCCCGTTGGGCGTCGCGCGGCGCCCGGCGGTCCGGCGCGCCCCGCCCGAGCAGGTAGCAGGCCAGGTCCCCGACGAAGACGCCGAGCGCGCCGACGGCGATGGTAACCGGCAGGTTCAGCCCGCCGTAGACGGTGAGCGCGCCGCCGGTGATCATCACGACCTGGGTGGGGATCACGGGGACGAAGGCGTCGGCGACCAGCAGCGCGAGCAGTGCGAGGTACGCCCAGGCCGGCGTTGCGACCTCAGTGAGTAGTTCGGGCACGACTGCCACCTCGCCGGACGGGGCCGATTGCGGTTACCGAGCCTGACGGGTCGTCCGGCGTCACGGGGCGGGACCCTGGCGCGTGGTGACCACCGACACGGCAGGGCCACCGGACACAACGAGCGGGGACCGCCGCAGGTGACGGATGGGCGCAGCGCCGAGGGTCGGCGGACCGGGGCGCCCCGGCGTACCGTTGTCGGGGCGCGGCCCCACGACCGTCGGGTCCCCCGTTCCTGACGGTGCGGCCGCCGCGGGCCGTCGGCAGGTCCCGTGCCGGCGGCCCGCCCCCGTGCCCGTCCGCGCTTCCGCCCCCGCCCCCGCCGCAGCCGTGCCGGGCCGCCCGGAAAAACCGGCTGCGGTCCCCATGGGCAGGGCCGTACCGTCGCGGCATGCGCAGTGCGGTATCCACCACGACGCCGGGAGACCCCGGCGCGCCGTACTGACCTGACCGTCGACGAGGCCCCGGGGCGATCCGCCCCGGGGCCTCGCGGCGTCCGGTGACCGGGTCGCCTCCGGGTCGTACCCGATCAAGGAGCGCGACATGATCGACCACCGCAGGCTCGGCCGGGAGCTGGAGCTGTTCGGTTCCGACCCGCTGGCCGGCGCCGGGCTGCCGCTCTGGCTGCCGGCCGGGGCCGCCGCCCGGCACGCCGTCGAGGAGTACGTCCGCGAGCTGGAACGCCGGGCCGGCTACCGGCACGTGTCCACCCCGCCGCTGGGCAGGCGGGAACTCTTCGAGCTCTCCGGCCATCTCGGCTACTTCGCCGACGACATGTTCCCGCCGATGCGGCTCTCCGCCGACGACGAGTTCGTGCTGCGGCCGGCGCTCTGCCCGCACCACGCCCTGGTGTTCCGGGCCCGGGGCCGCTCCTACCGGGAGCTGCCGCTGCGGATCGCCGAGCTGGGCGGCATGTACCGCGCCGAGCGCTCGGGGGTGCTCGGCGGGCTGGCCCGGGTGCGCGCCATCTCGCTCAACGACGCGCACAACTTCTGTGCCCTGGAGCAGGTGGGCGAGGAGGTCGTCGAGATCCTCCGGCTGATCCGCGAGGCGCACGCCGCGCTCGGCGTACGGCCGGCGGGGTTCCGGCTGTCGCTGCGCGGGCCGGGGGAGAAGTACGTCGGGGACGACGCCGAGTGGGCGCGGGCGGAGGAGCTGCTGCGCGCCGCGCTCGACGGGGTGGAGTTCACCGAGGCCCCGGGTGAGGCCGCGTTCTACGGCCCGAAGATCGACATCCAGGTGCGGGACGCCGCCGGGCGGGAGTCCACCCTCTCCACCGTCCAGCTCGACTTCGACAAGCCGGAGCGGTTCGACCTGTCGTACACCGACGCGTCGGGGGCGCGGCGTCGACCGGTGATGGTGCACCGCAGCCTCGTGGGCAGCATGGAGCGGCTCTTCGCGTACCTGATCGAGGTGCACGAGGGCGCCTTTCCCGCCTGGTACGCCCCGGTGCAGCTGGTGGTGCTGCCCGTCGGCGACGACCAGGCCGGGGCGGCGGCCCGGCTCGCCCGCGACGCGCTGGCCGCCGGGCTGCGCGTCGAGGTCGACGGGGCCGGCTCGCTGGGCTCCCGCATCCGCGACGCGGCCCGCGTCCGGGTCCCGTACGCCGCCGTCGTCGGACCCCGCGAGGCGGCCGACGGCGCGGTCTCCCTGCGGTTGCGCGGCGGCCGGGCCCTGGACCCGATGCCCGCCGCCGACGCCCTCGGGCTGATCGGCGCGGTGGTGGCCGACCGCGGCCCGGCCCTGCTGCCGACCCGCTGAGCCCCCGCCCGGCCCCGACCCCGTCGACCGCCCGTCCGCAGCCGCCGGCGGTCTCCCCGTCACCGGGACGACCCTTCGAGCGGCGCGGGCTCGGGGCCGGCCTGGAGGTCGAGGCCCGGCTGGGCGTCGGGGTCGGGTTCGGGCTGGAGGGCGGCGGTGAACTGCGACCGGTACAGGCGGTGGTACGCGCCCCGCGCGGCGAGCAGTTCCTCGTGCGTGCCCTGCTCCACGATCCGGCCGTCCTCCATCATCAGGATCAGGTCGGCGTCGCGGATGGTGGAGAGCCGGTGCGCGATGACGAAGCTCGTCCGGTCCGACCGCAGCGCGGCCATCGCCCGCTGGAGCAGCACCTCGGTGCGGGTGTCCACCGAGCTGGTCGCCTCGTCCAGGATCAGCAGCGACGGCTCGGCGAGGAAGGCCCGGGCGATCGTGATGAGCTGCTTCTCGCCGGCGCTGACGTTGCTGCCCTCCTCGTCGATGACCGTGTCGTAGCCGTCGGGCAGGCTGCGCACGAACCGGTCCACGAACGTGGCCCGGGCCGCGGCCAGGATCTCCTCCTCGCTCGCCCCGGGGCGGCCGTACGCGATGTTGTCGCGGATGGTGCCCCCGAAGAGCCAGGTCTCCTGGAGCACCATGCCGATCCGGCCGCGCAGGTCGTCGCGGCGCATCGTGGTCACGTCCACCCCGTCGAGCGTGATCCGGCCGGCGTCCAGCTCGTAGAAGCGCATGACCAGGTTGACCAGCGTGGTCTTGCCGGCCCCGGTCGGCCCCACGATGGCGACCGTGTGGCCGGGCTCGGCGACCAGGGAGAGGTCCTCGATCAGCGGCTTGTCGGGGGCGTACCGGAAGGAGACGTTGGCGAACTCGACCCGGCCGTGCGGGTCGCGTACGCGGGCCGGCTCGGCCGGGTCGGGGCTCTGCTCCTCGGCGTCGAGCACGGCGAAGACCCGCTCGGCGGAGGCCACCCCGGACTGGAGCAGGTTCGCCATCGAGGCGACCTGGGTGAGCGGCTGGGTGAACTGCCGCGAGTACTGGATGAACGCCTGCACGTCGCCGAGGCTCATCGACCCGGACGCCACCCGCAGGCCGCCGACCACGGCGATCGCCACGTAGCTGAGGTTCCCGACGAACATCATCGCCGGCATGATGATCCCGCTGATGAACTGGGCGCCGAAGCTCGCCCGGAACAGCTCGTCGTTCTTGGCGGTGAAGGCGGCCTCCACCTCGCGCTGCCGGCCGAAGACCTTGACCAGCTCGTGGCCGGTGAACGCCTCCTCGATCTGGCCGTTCAGCTCGCCGGTGTGCGCCCACTGGGCGATGAACTGCTGCTGCGACCGCTTGGCGATGGCACCGGTGACGACCACCGAGACCGGCACCGCGACCAGGGCCACCAGGGCCAGCAGCGGCGAGATCCAGAACATCATGGCGAGCACGCCGACGACGGTGAGCAGCGAGGTGAGCAGCTGGCTCAGCGTCTGCTGGAGGCTCGTCGAGATGTTGTCGATGTCGTTGGTGACCCGGCTGAGCAGCTCGCCCCGGGGCTGCCGGTCGAAGTAGGGCAGCGGCAGCCGGTTCAGCTTCTCCTCCACCTCGGCGCGCAGCCGCAGCACGGTGCGCTGCACCACCCCGTTGAGCAGCCAGCCCTGCCACCACATCAGCAGGCTGGCCACCAGGTAGAGCCCGAGCGCCAGCAGCAGCACCCGCGCCAGCGCGGTGAAGTCGATGCCCACGCCGGGCACCACGTCCATCCGGGCGAGCATGTCGGCGAAGTTGTCGTTGCCGGCCGCCCGCGCGGCGGCCACCGCCTGGTCGGCGGTGGTGCCCGCCGGCAGCTGCCGGCCGATCACCCCGGTGAAGATCAGGTCGGTGGCCCAGCCGAGCACCTTCGGCCCGAGCACGCTGAGCCCGACGCTGAGCACGGCCAGCGCGATCACGGCGACGAGCTGGAGGCGCTGCGGGCGCAGCCGGCCCAGCAGCCGCCGGGCCGAGGGCCCGAAGTTCATCGACCGCTCGGCGGGCATCCCGACGCCCGCGTGCGGACCGCCGCGCTGCCCGCCGGGCGGCAGCCGCTTCGGCGTCGCGGCGTCGGCGGCCGGCTTCTGCTGCGGTACGGCGCTCGCGCCCGCGCCCGCGCCGCCGCGCCTGACGGTGGGCTCGCTCCGCTCGCTCACGCGACCACCTCCGTGGTGTTCTGCGACGCCACGATCTCGGCGTAGGTCGGGCAGGTGAGTAGTAGCTCGTCGTGCCGGCCGATCCCGACCACGCCCCCGTTCTCGAGGACGACGATCTGGTCGGCGCCGACGATCGTGGAGACCCGCTGCGCCACGATCACCACGGCGGCGTCCGCGGTGACGGGGCGCAGCGCCGCCCGCAGCCGCGCGTCCGTGCCGAGGTCGAGCGCGGAGAACGAGTCGTCGAAGAGGTAGATCTCCGGCCGCCGGACCAGGGCCCGCGCGATGGCCAGCCGCTGCCGTTGCCCGCCCGAGACGTTCGTGCCGCCCTGCGCGATCGGCGCCGCCAGCCCTTCGGGCATCGCCTCGACGAAGTCCCGCGCCTGGGCGATCTCCAGCGCCTCCCAGAGTTCCGCGTCGGTCGCGTCCGGGTTGCCGTAGCGCAGGTTGCTCGCCACCGTCCCGGTGAACAGGTACGGCCGCTGCGGCACCAGCCCGATGCGGCGCCACAGCTCGTCCGGTGCCAGCTCCCGCACGTCGACGCCGTCGACCAGCACCGCGCCGGCGGTCGCGTCGACCAGTCGGGGCACGAGCGACAGCAGGGTGGTCTTGCCCGCGCCCGTGCTGCCGATGACCGCCGTCGTCGTCCCCGGCGTCACCCGGAACGACACGTCGCGCAGCACCGGCTCGGCCGCCCCGGGGTACTGGAACGCGACGTCGCGCAGCTCCAGCTCGCCGTGGCTCGTCACCTCGGTCACCGGACGGGCGGCGGGCACCACGGAGGAGTCGGTGTCGAGCACCTCGACGATCCGTTCGGCGCAGACCGCCGCCCGCGGCACCATCATCAGCATGAAGGTGGCCATCATGACGGCCATCAGGATCTGCATCAGGTACTGGAGGAAGGCGGTGAGGGCGCCGACCTGGATCGCCCCGGCGTCCACCCGCTCGGCGCCGAACCAGAGCACCGCGACGCTGGAGACGTTGAGCACCAGCATCACCACCGGGAAGATCAACGCCATCAGGCGGCCGATCCGCAGGGCGGTCGCGGTGAGGTCGGCGTTCGCCGTGGCGAAGCGGTCCGTCTCGTACGGCTCCCGGACGAACGCCCGCACCACCCGGATGCCGGTGATCTGCTCGCGCAGCACCCGGTTGACCGTGTCGATGCGGGTCTGCATGAGCCGGAAGCCCGGCACCATCCGCCGGATGATCAGCCACAGGGCGACGGCCAGCACGGGCACGCTGACGAGCATCAGCCAGGAGAGCCCGACGTCCTCGCGCAGCGCCATCACCACGCCGCCGACGCTCATGATGGGCACGGCGACGAGCATCGTGCAGCTCATCAGCACGAGCATCTGCACCTGCTGCACGTCGTTGGTGTTGCGGGTGATCAGCGAGGGCGCGCCGAACCGGGCGACCTCGCGGGCGGAGAAGCGGTTGACGTGCCCGAAGATCGACGACCGGACGTCCCGGCCGAAGGCCATCGCCGTGCGCGCGCCGAGGTAGACGGCCGCGACCGAGCAGACGATCTGGACCAGGCTGACCGCGAGCATCCAGCCGCCGGTGCGCATGATGTAGCCGGTGTCGCCCCGGGCCACGCCCAGGTCGATGATGTCGGCGTTGAGGCTGGGCAGGTAGAGCGACGCCATGGTGCCGACGAACTGGAGCAGCACCACGGCGGCCAGCGGCCGGTGGTACGGGCGAAGGTGCGTACGCAGCAGCCGGGTCAGCATGCCGGGCTTCCTTCCGGGGTGCCGTGGTCGCCGTTGCCGATGACCTCGAGGAGGAACTCGCGGATCACCGCCGCCTTCGCCGGATCGGCGTCGACCGAGGTCAGCGGCTGCCCGGAGCGGATCATGGCGGTCAGCGCGTCGATCCGGGCGCGGCCGGCGGGGGTGATCGCGATCTTGACGCTGCGCCGGTCGGCCTCGTCGCGCTGCCGCTCGACGAGGCCGTCGCGTTCGAGGGTGTCGACGATGCCGGTCAGGGTGGCCGGCCGGACGAAACAGTGCTCGGCGACCGCGCGGTGGGCCAGTTCGCCGTGCTCGGCGAGGGTCATCAGAGCGACCATCCCGGCCTGGGTGAGGCCGTGCGCCTCGGCCAGGTAGCGGTTCCACCGCTGCCCGGTGACGTGCCCGGCGACCACGAGCAGTCGCCCTATCGGGACGTCTCGTAGCGTCAACAGTTCCATGGACGGCAGATTAGCGCCCTGAACGTCAGGCCCCAAACGAAATAGCGAGGGCCACTCCGACGAAGAGGATCTGCTCCGCCGTACGCGGGCCGAGGGGGGTCGCCGGGCGGCCGGCCAGGGTCAGCCCGCGCCGCACCGCCGAGACGTTCGCCGGGAACATGGCCAGCATCAGCAGGGCCAGCCCGGCCGCGGTCCAGCGGGCGGTCGCCGGCACCAGCAGCCCGACCGCGCCCACCAGCTCCAGCACGCCGGTGACGGTGACCAGCAGGTCGGGCCGGGGTAGGCGCGGCGGCACCATCGCGATCATGTCGGCCCGGTAGGAGGGGGCGAAGTGCGCAACACCGGTCACCACGAACATCAGCGCCAGGCCCACCCGCAGCGCCGGATGCCAGCCGTCGAGGGCGGCCACGCCGGCCAGCCCGGCCAACCGGGCTAGCGCGGTGCCGGCCACGAGTGCGATCAACGGAGCCATCGGTACCTCCTCGGTCGTAACTTGTCGCCGACAAGATTGCCTCCGGAGGTGTCATCTTGTCAATGACAAGATATGATGGCGGCATGACCGGAACGCGCGGCTACCACCACGGCGACCTGCGTCGCGCCCTGCTCGCGGCGGCGGTGCAGGTGATCGAGGAGTCGGGCCCGGCGGCGCTGAGCCTGCGCGACCTGGCCCGCCGGGCGGGCGTCTCGCACGCCGCCCCGGCCCACCACTTCGGCGACAAGGCCGGGCTGCTCACCGCCCTCGCCACCGAGGGCTTCCACCTGCTGGCCGAGTCGCTGCACGGCGCCGGCGGCGAACTGCTCGACCGGGGCGTCGCGTACGTCGACTTCGCGGTCCGCCACCGCGCGCACTTCGAGGTGATGTTCCGTCCGGACCTCTACCGGGCCGACACGAAGGAGCTGGTGGCGGCCCGCCAGCGCGCCGGGGCCGCGCTGCACTCGGGCGTCGCCGGGCTGTCCGAGCGACGCCCGACGGCGGAGGATCCGCAGGGCGACGCGCTCGCGGCCTGGTCCATCGTGCACGGCTTCGCCACGCTCTGGATCTCGGGCGCGCTGCCGCCCCGCGTCGGCGACGACCCCCGGAAGGCGGCCCGCGAGGTGATCCACCGCCTCTTCCCGCAGCCCTGACGGCCACCGGCGGGCCGCGTCAGCCGGCTGGCGGCGCGGCCCGGGGTGGCGACGCGGCCCGCCGGTGGCGGCGGGGTCACCAGCTGGTGGGCAGCGGCATCCCCTCGGTGTAGCCGGCCGTGCTCTGCACGCCGACCAGGGCCCGCTCGTGGAACTCCGCGAGGTCGCGGGCGCCCGCGTAGGTGAAGGCGCTCCGCACCCCCGCGATGATCTCGTCGATCAGGTCCTCCACGCCCGGGCGGGCCGGGTCCAGGTACATCCGCGCCGAGGAGATGCCCTCCTCGAAGACCGCCTTGCGGGCCCGGTCGTACGCGCTGTCGTCGGCCGTCCGCGCGCTGACCGCCCGCGCCGAGGCCATGCCGAAGCTCTCCTTGTAACGCCGGCCGTCGGCGTCGGTGTAGAGGTCGCCGGGGGACTCGTAGGTGCCGGCGAACCAGGAGCCGATCATCACGTTCGAGGCCCCGGCGGCCAGCGCCAGCGCCACGTCGCGCGGGTGCCGCACGCCGCCGTCGGCCCAGACGTGCCTGCCGAGCTGCCGGGCCGCCGCGGCGCAGTCGAGCACGGCGGAGAACTGCGGCCGGCCCACCCCGGTCATCATCCGGGTGGTGCACATCGCACCCGGGCCGACGCCGACCTTGACGATGTCGGCCCCCGCCCGCACGAGGTCGCGTACGCCCTCGGCGGTCACCACGTTGCCCGCCGCGACCGGGACCGCCGGGTCCAGCGCGCGAACCGCCCGCAGGGCGGTGATCATGCGTTCCTGGTGGCCGTGCGCGGTGTCCACCACCAGCGTGTCCACCCCGGCCTCCAGCAGCGCCGCCGCCTTGCCGGTCACGTCGCCGTTGATGCCCACGGCGGCGGCGATCCGCAGCCGGCCCCGGTCGTCCACCGCCGGCCGGTAGAGGGTCGCCCGCAGCGCGCCCTGCCGGGTCAGCACCCCGACCAGGCGTCCCTCGGCGTCGACCACCGGGGCCAACCGGCGCCGCCCCGCCGAGAGCCGCTCGAAGCCGGTACGCGGGTCCGCGTCCGCCGAAACGGTGTGCAGCTCTGTGGACATCACGTGCCGGAGCTGGGCGAAGCGGTCCACGCTGACCGTGTCGGCCTCGGTCACCACGCCCACCGGCCGGCTCTCCTCGTCGATCACCACCACGGCGCCGTGCGACCGCTTCGGCAGCAGGTGGATCGCGTCGCCGACGGTGTCGGTCGGGCCCAGCGTGATCGCCGTGTCGTGCACCAGGTGGCGCCGCTTGACCCAGGCGACGACGTTCGCCACCACCTCGATGGGGATGTCCTGCGGGATGACCGCGATCGCGCCGCGCCGGGCGACCGTCTCGGCCATCCGGCGGCCGGACACCGCCGTCATGTTCGACACGACCAGCGGGATGGTGGTGCCCGTGCCGTCGGGGGTGGCCAGGTCGACGTCGAGCCGCGAACCCACCTCGGAACGGACGGGCGCCATGAAGACGTCGTTGTAGGTCAGGTCGTGCGCGGGAGCCGCGCCGTGAAGAAACCGCACGTCGCCATCATTCCCGCCCGCCGTCGACCGCGCCCCGGGTGGTAGCCGAAAACACCCCGACCGGCGGGTGTGCGTCGTCAGTCGACCAGCAGGGTGGCCGCGACCGCCACCATCACGACGGCCACCGTCCCGTCGATGATCCGCCACGCCACCGGGCGGGCAAGCACGGGCGCGAGCCGGTGGGCGGCGGCGCCGAGGACCGTGAACCAGACCACGCTGGCCAGCGCGGCGCCCGCGCCGAAGACCCAGTGGTGCGGGTGCTGGCGGGCCACCCCGCCGAGCAGGAGGACGGTGTCGAGGTACACGTGCGGGTTGAGGTAGGTGAACGCGAGGCAGGCCAGCAGCGTCGCCCCGAGCGTGGCCGGCGGCCGGTCGGCGGGGGAGAGCGCGCCGGGACGCAGCGCGCGGCGGGCGGCCAGCGCGGCGTACCCGAGCAGGAACGCGGCGCCGAGCCACCGGACGGCGGTGAGCGCGGTGGGGTGCTCCGCCGTCGCGCCGCCCATGCCGGCGATGCCGAGCGCGATGAGCAGCGCGTCGGACGCGGCGCAGACGGCGACGACCGGCAGGACGTGCTCGCGGCGCAGGCCCTGCCGCAGGACGAAGGCGTTCTGCGCGCCGATGGCGGCGATCAGCGCGATGGCGAGGGAGAAACCGGCGGCGGCGGAGCCGGCCACGGAGCTGCTGAGGATGTCGGGCACGAGCCGAGGCTACGAGCCCCACGTGATGCAGCCCAGCTAAAGATTCTCATGCCGGATAAGCTCTGCTTCATCATGCTGGACACCACGCAGCTCCGGACCTTCGCCGCGGTGGTCCGCGAGGGCAGCTTCGAGGCGGCGGCCCGGTCCCTGCACGTCACCCCCTCGGCCGTCAGCCAGCGGCTCAAGGCGCTGGAGCAGTCCGTCGGTCAGGTGCTCGTCCAGCGGACGAAGCCGTGCCGGGCCACCGACGCGGGCCGGCCGCTGCTACGGCTCGCCGGGCAGGTGGCCCTGCTGGAACGGGAGGCGCTGCACGCCGCCCGGCCCGCCCTCGGCGGGCCCGCGCCCACCCGGGTGACGGTCGTGGCGAACGGGGACTCGCTGGGCACCTGGTTCGTCGGCGCGCTGGCGCGGCTGCCCACCGAGCTGGCGCTGCTGTTCGACGTCCGCCGGGACGACGAGGACCACACGGCGGAGCTGATCCGCGACGGCACGGCGATGGCGGCCGTGACCGCGCAGCGCGAGGCCGTGCAGGGCTGCCGGGTGGAGCGGCTGGGCGCCATGCGGTACGTCGCCCTCGCCGAGACCGGGTTCGCGGCGCGCCACTTCCCCGACGGTCTCACCGAGGCCGCCCTGGCGTCGGCGCCGATGATGGCGTTCGACCGCAAGGACCAGCTCCAGCTGCGGTTCGCCCGCACCGTCACCCGGCGTCGGCTCGACCCGCCGGTCCACTACGTCCCGTCCTTCGACGGCTTCAACGAGGCGGTGCGGCTCGGGCTCGGCTGGGGACTGGTCCCGGAGCGGATCGCCCGCGCCGACGTGGCCGCCGGACGCTGCGTCGACCTCGGCGCCGGGCGTCACCTGGACCGCCCGTTGTACTGGCAGCACTGGCGGGTGGACTCCGCCACCCTGGACGCGCTGACCGCCGCCGTCCGGACGGTGGCGGGCGCCGAACTGCGCTGACCGCCGCGCCGTGCTGCGCCGTTGGGAAGGGCACCTTCCTGTACCGGAAACGACAGGAAGGTGCCCTTCCTTACACCTCAGGCGATGGTGCAGATCGCCGCGCCGGCGGTGATGACGGCGCCGACCTCGGCCGCGAGGCCGCTGACGGTGCCCGCCTTGTGGGCGTGCAGCGGCTGTTCCATCTTCATCGCCTCCAGCACAACGACCAGGTCGCCCTCGGCCACGGTGTCGCCGTCGGCGACCGCGATCTTGACGATGGTGCCCTGCATCGGGGAGGTGAGCGCATCCCCGCTGACGGCGGCGCCGGCCTTGGTCCCGCCGCCCCGGCGGGCCGGCTTGCGCGCGGCGGGCGCGGCGGTGGCCGTACCCCCGCCGAGGCCCACGGGGAGGCTGACCTCCAGCCGCTTGCCCCCGACCTCGACCACGACGGTCTCCCGCTCGGCCGGCGCGTCGGCGGGGCCGGCGGCGGCGGTGAACGGAGCGACGGTGTTGTCGAACTCGGTCTCGATCCACCGCGTGTGCACGGTGAAGGGCTCGGCGGTGAACGCCTCGTCCCGGACGACCAGCCGGTGGAACGGCAGCGCGGTGGCCATGCCCTCGACGACCATCTCGTCCAGGGCGCGCCGGGCGCGCTCCAGCGCCTCGGTACGCGTCTCGCCGGTGATGATCACCTTGGCCAGCAGCGAGTCGAAGTTGCCGCCGATCACGTCGCCGGCGGAGATGCCGGTGTCGACCCGGACGCCGGGGCCGGTGGGCAGCCGCAGCGCGGTGACCGTGCCGGGGGCGGGCAGGAAGTTGCGGCCCGGGTCCTCGCCGTTGATCCGGAACTCGATCGAGTGCCCGCGCGGCGTCGGGTCCTCGGTGAACCGCAGCCGCTCGCCGTCGGCGATCCGGAACTGCTCGCGGACCAGGTCGATGCCGGCGGTCTCCTCGGTGACCGGGTGCTCGACCTGGAGGCGGGTGTTGACCTCCAGGAACGAGATGGTGCCGTCGGCGCCGACCAGGTATTCCACCGTGCCGGCGCCGTGGTAGCCCGCCTCGCGGCAGATGGCCTTGGCGCTGTCGTGGATCTGGGCGCGCTGCGCGTCCGTGAGGAACGGCGCGGGGGCCTCCTCGACCAGCTTCTGGTGGCGGCGCTGGAGCGAGCAGTCCCGGGTGCCGACCACGATCACGTTGCCGTGCCGGTCGGCCAGCACCTGCGCCTCGACGTGGCGCGGCTGGTCCAGGTAGCGCTCGACGAAGCACTCGCCCCGGCCGAACGCGGCGACCGCCTCGCGGGTGGCCGACTCGAAAAGGTGCGGGATCTCCTCCATGGTGCGGGCCACCTTGAGCCCGCGCCCGCCGCCGCCGAAGGCGGCCTTGATGGCGACCGGCAGGCCGTGGTCGACGGCGAACGCCAACACCTCGTCGGGGCCGCCGACCGGGTCGGGGGTGCCGGGCACCAGGGGCGCGCCGGCGCGCTGGGCGATGTGCCGGGCGGTGACCTTGTCGCCGAGGTCCCGGATCGCCTGCGGGGTGGGGCCGATCCAGGTCAGCCCGGCGTCGATCACGGCCTGGGCGAAGTCGGCGTTCTCGGAGAGGAAGCCGTAGCCGGGGTGGATCGCGTCGGCGTCGGCCTTCGCGGCGACCTCCAGCAGCTTGTCGATCCGCAGGTACGTGTCGGTGGCGGTGTCCCCGCCGAGCGCGTACGCCTCGTCGGCCAGCGTGGCGTGCAGGGCGTCCCGGTCGGAGTCCGCGTAGACGGCGACGCTGCCGAGGCCGGCGTCGCGACAGGCGCGGATGACGCGGACGGCGATCTCGCCGCGGTTGGCGATGAGTACCTTGCGCACCTTGCTGGCTCCTCCCGGAGGGTCACTGACCGGGAGTGTATCGGCCACCGTGGCGGCCCTAACGATCGCTCAGTGTGGGATGCCGCACTGTTCACCGCGCCCTAGTCAAATTTGCTTATTACGCTCGTCCGGTGTCTGCCACACGAATGATGATCCTCGGGCTGGTGCGCTGGATGCAGCCCGTGCACGGCTACGACGTGCGCCGTGAGCTGCTCAGTTGGAGCGCCGACAGGTGGGCGAACGTGCAGCCCGGATCGATCTACCACGCCCTGCGCAAGCTGACCCAGGAAGGGCTGTTGCGCGAGGTGGCCACCGAGCAGGTGGGCGCCCGTCCGGCCCGCACCACGTACGAGGTGACGCCGAAGGGCGAGGAGGAGTTCGAGTCGCTGCTGCGCGGCCTGTGGTGGCAGCTGCACGAGCCGCCGGATCCGTTCGCGGCGGCGTTCTCCTTCCTGCCCGCGATGCCGCGCGAGGAGGCGGCGGCCGCCCTGCGCAACCGGGCGAACCTGCTGCGCGCCGGTGTCGAGTGGATGCGTACGTCGTTGAGTTCTGGCTGGATGCGTTCGACCAAGCCGGTGCACGTGGGGTGGATGTTCGAACTCTGGACCGCCCGTTCCGAGGCGGAGATCTCCTGGTGCGAGCGGATCGCGGAACGGATCGAGTCGGGGGTGTCGTACCTGCCCGAGGGGCTGGAGCGGGCGCAGGGCTGGGAGGGCTGGGAGGAGCGGCTGCCGCCCCGACCGACGGAGGGCGAATAATCAACGTTGACCAAAAGAGCTATATCGCGTTAGCCTGCCCGGGGCGCCACGGGGGAAGCATGCCGTCCGGCGTCGTCTCCGAGGGACAGACAGGTGGCCGGTGGCACCGGCCCGGACGACCAGGAGCAGAGATGATCGAGACCAGAGGGTTGCGGAAGTCGTTCCGCTCCCGAGAGGGTCGCCAGACGAAGACCGTCGACGCGGTACGCGGCGTCGACCTGAAGGTCACCGAGGGGGAGATCTTCGGTTTCCTCGGCCCCAACGGCGCCGGCAAGACCACCACCCTGCGGATGCTGGCCACGCTCATCGAGCCGGACGGCGGCGAGGCGACCGTCGCCGGTGCCGACCTGCGCAAGGACCCGGCCGAGGTGCGCCGCCGCATCGGCTACGTCGCCCAGGGCGGCAGCACGTGGGACGAGTCCACCGCCCGGGAGGAACTCGTCCTGCACGCCCGGATGTACGGCATCGGCAAGGCCGACGCGCACCGGCGGGCCGCCCGCGCCCTCGACGCCTTCCAGCTCACCGAGTACGCCGACCGCAAGTGCAAGACCTACTCCGGCGGTCAGCGCCGACGGGTGGAGATCGCCCTCGGCATCATCCACGAGCCGAGCATCGTCTTCCTCGACGAGCCGACGACCGGCCTCGACCCGCAGAGCCGGGCGCACATGTGGGACGAGATCCGCCGGCTGCGGGGCGACGGCATGACCGTCTTCATCACCACCCACTACCTGGAGGAGGCCGACGCGCTCTGCGACCGGATCGCGATCATGGATCACGGCGAGGTGGTCGCGGAGGGCACCCCGACGGAGCTGAAGCGCGAGATCTCCGGCGACGTCGTGCTGGTCGGGCTCGACGCGGCGGCCACCCCGCAGGCCGCGCAGCTGCTCGACGGCGAGTCGTACGTCAACAAGCTGGAGACCGCCGAGGAGGGCGGGCTACGCCTCTACGTCGACGAGGGCGCCACCGCCATCCCGCAGATCCTGCGCCGCGTCGACACCGCCGGCCTCGGGCTCAGGTCCATCGAGCTGCACCGGCCCAGCCTCGACGACGTCTTCCTCACCAAGACCGGCCGCTCGCTGCGCGAGTCCTGATCCCGACCGGAGAGATCCCATGAAACTCGCCCGTGACACCTGGCTGATCTTCCAGCGGCAGCTCCAGCTACTGCTGCGCAACCCCGTCTGGGTCTTCGTCGGCGTCTTCCAGCCGGTGATGTACCTGCTGCTCTTCGCCCCACTGCTCAAGCCGGCGCTGAACGCGCCCACCCAGGCGGAGGCCTACAAGATCTTCGTACCCGGCCTGCTGGTGCTGCTGGCCATCTTCGGCGGCCTCTTCCAGGGCTTCGGCCTGATCGCCGAGCTGCGCGCCGGGGTCATCGAACGCTCCCGGGTCACCCCGGTCAGCCGCCTCGCCCTGCTGCTCGGCCGCTCGCTGCGCGACGTGGTGTCGCTCATCGTGCAGGCGGTCATCATCACCCTGCTCGCGCTCCTGTTCGACCTGCGCGTCTCCCTCGTCGACCTGCTGCTGGCGTACCTCATGCTGGCCCTGATCGCGCTGATGACCTCGGCCGTCTCCTACGGCATCGCGCTCAAGGTCAAGAGCGAGGACGCGCTGGCGCCGCTGATGAACACCGTGGCCCAGCCGGTGCTGCTGCTCTCCGGCATCCTGCTGCCGCTGACCTTCGCCCCCGGCTGGCTCCAGGGCATCGCCGAGTGGAACCCGTTCTCCTGGGCGGTCGACGGCACCCGGGCCCTCTTCGCCGGCCAGCTCGGCGACGACAAGGTCTGGCAGGGGCTCGGCATCATCGCCCTCCTCGCCGCCGCCGGCGTCGTCTGGGCCGCCCGCCAGTTCGCCCGCAGCGTCCGCTGAGGTGTAAGGAAGGGCACCTTCCTGACGCCTGCGGTAGAGGAAGGTGCCCTTCCTGACGCCGGGGGAGAGTTGCCTCTCACCACGGGCGGGGCGCCGGCCCGACGCTTGTAGCGTGAGGCCGGTGCCCCAGCTAACCCGTGACCGGCTCACCTGGCTGACCTACGCCCAGCTGGGACTGTGGGGCTTCTTCCTCTACGGCTTCGGGCCGGTCGTGCCGCTGCTGCGCGACGAACAGGGCACCTCCGCCGCCGTCGCAAGCCTGCACAGCACCGGCATCGCCGTCGGCGCGCTGGCCGGCGGGGCGCTCTTCGCACCCCTGGCCCGCCGCCTCGGCCGGGGCCGGGCGATCTGGGTCGGGCTGGCGGGCGTGGCGGCCGGCGTCGCCGCCCTGGGCGTCGTCCGCGCCCTGCCCGCCACGATCACCGCCGTAGCCGTGATCGCCACCTTCGGCATGCTGGTGATCAGCGGCGTGTCCGTGGTACTCACCGACCGGCACGGCGCCGGCGCGCCAGCGGCGCTGACCGAGGCCAACGCCGTCTGCGCCGGCGCCGGCATCCTCGCCCCGCTGGTCATCGGCGCCAGCGTCGACGCAGGATGGGGCTGGCGACCGGCGATGGCCGTCGAGGTCGGCCTGATCGCGCTGGTCGCGCTGGCCGCCGTGACCTTCCGCGTACGCCTGCCGCAGCCCGCCCCCGCTGCCGCGGCTGCCGGCTCTTCGGCTCCCGGCACTCGGGCTTCCGGGTCTTCGGCTTCCGGCGGGGTGGCCTCGGTGGCCGGCGCCCACGGGCCCGGCCGGCGCCTGCCGGTGGCGTACTGGATCGCCTGGGTGCTGATGGCGGTCACCGGCTCGATCGAGGTCTGCCTGTCGCTCTGGACGGCCGACGTGCTCCGCTCACACGCCGGGATGGCGGCCGGCGGCGCCTCGGCCGCCGTCGCCGCGATCGTCTGCGGCATGTTCGTGGGCCGGCTCGCCGGGGGCCGGCTCGCCCTGCGGTACCGGCCCGTGCCGCTGCTGCTGGCCGCGCTGGGCGTGTCGCTGGCCGGGTTCGCGCTCTTCTGGATCGCGCCGGTCGGCTGGCTCGCCGTCACCGGCCTGGTCGTCCTCGGCCTCGGCAACGCCCTGCACTACCCGCTGGCGATCTCGATCGCGCTCGCCGTCGCCGGGCCGGCTGCGGACCGGGCGGCCGGCTACGCGTCGTACTCGATGGGGGTGGGCTTCGGGATCGCGCCGGTCGCGCTCGGCTGGGTGGCCGACGGCGTCGGACCGCACCTGGCCTTCCTGCTGCTGCCGGCCTTCATCGCGGCGGCTGCGCTGCTCGCCGCGCGCCTGGGCCGCGCCCTGCGCCCGGCCCCCGCCGAGATCCGATCCCCGACCCCCGCCTGACGCCAGCGCCCCTCGCGGATCTTGGATCTCCGGCGGTTCTTGCGTCCTCCGGCGGTTCTTGCATCTCCCGTGGATCTTGCGTCCCGGTGGATCTTGGGTTCCGGTGGACCCTGGGTTCCGGTGGAGCTTGGGTCCCGGTGGAGCTTGGGTCCCGCTGGATCTTGGTAGGAAACGGCCCCTCCAGGGGCCGTTTCCTACCAAGATCGCGATGAGGTGGGGCGTCAGTGCACTCGGGCCAGGGTGAGGCCGTCGGCGATCGGGAGCATCACCGCGTCGACGCGGACGTCGGCGAGCACCTCGTCGTTGAACGCCGCGATGGCCCGGTCGTCGGCGTTCTGCGGGGCGATCACCCGGCCACCACGCAGCACGTTGTCGACCGCGATCACCCCACCGGGACGCATCCGGGGCACCAGCTCCGCCCAGTAGACCGGGTAACCGGTCTTGTCGGCGTCGATGAACGCGAAGTCCAGGTGGCGCTCGTGGGGCAGCTCGCGCAGCGTGTCGCCGGCCGGGCCGATGCGCAGCTCGATCCGGTCGTCCACGCCGGCGCGGGCCCAGTACCGCCGGGCGATGCCGGTGAACTCCTCAGAGATGTCGAAGCAGGTCAGCCGCCCGCCCTCGGGCAGCCCACGGGCGATCGCCAGCGACGAGAGGCCGGTGAACGTGCCCACCTCGACGGCCTGCCGCACCCCGAGCAGCCGGGTGAGGAAGGTCAGGAAGGCTGCCTGCTCCGGTGCGACCTGCATCTGCGCGTCGTTCGGCAGGGCCGCGCGGGTCTCCTCGGCCAGGTCCCGCATGATCTCGTCCGGCGGCGTCCCGTGCCCGACCAGGTACGAATGCAGTTCCGACGTGAGCGGGATCGACTTGGTGGTCATCAACGGACGCTAACCGAGCGGCTCGACCGTCTGGTTGCCGGGCGCGACCTTTGTCCACAAATCTGTGATCCGCAGGTCCAACTCGGCGAGAAGGCGGCGCAGCATCGGCAGGCTGAGCCCGATGACCGTGCTCGGATCACCCTCGATCCGCTCCACGAAGGGCCCACCCAGGCCGTCGATCGTGAAGGCACCCGCCACGGCCAGCGGCTCGCCCGTACCGACGTACGTGGCGATCTCGTCGTCGCCGATGTCGGCGAAGTGCACGACGGTGGAGGCGACCGCCTCGGCCCGCCGCCCCGCCTCGACGTCGATCAGGCAGTGCCCGCTGTGCAGCACGCCGCTGCGCCCGCGCATCCGCTCCCAGCGCCGGGTGGCGTCGGCTGCGTCGCTCGGCTTGCCGAAGATCTCCCCGTCGAAGGCCAGCACCGAGTCGCACCCGATCACCAGCGTCCGCTGGTCGTCGGCCGGCCGCAGCCGGGTGAGTACCGCCTGCGCCTTCAGTCGGGCCAGTTCCAGACAGAGCTCCTCGGCCCGATCCGTGACCACGAGGGGCTCGTCGACGCCGCTGACCAGCACGTCCGTCTCGATCCCGGCGGCCTGGAGAATCTTGCGGCGGGCAGGGCTGGCGGAGGCGAGCACGAGGCGGAGCGGCAAGGACTTCGGCACGTCGCCGACGTTACCGGCTGACCGGGACGACGACGTCCCGGGTGGGACGTGTCGCCCCCTTCCTCGCCCGTCTCCGTCCTCCGGGTTGCTCAGCGACTGACGCGGGGCGGCGGGTCGTCGCCCCGACGACGCCGACGGGCGATGAACGTCCACGCGCCGCCGGCCGCCACGATCACGCCGAGGGTGACCAGGCCACGGGCCGTCGCCGTGCCGTTCCCGTCGCCCGCCGGCTCCGCTACCGCCGTCGTGGTCGAGGGGGTGTGGGCCGGCACGCTCGCCGTCGCCGATCCGAAACCCATCGGCGGTACGTCAGCCGTCAACGCCGCCACCAGGTCGATGACCCCGTGGCCGTACTCGTCGTCCCGTCCCGGCGGGCCCTTGTCGATCGCTGTGGCGGTGAGCCTGTGCGCCACCTCGGAGGCAGGCAGGTACGGGTACTTGGACCGGATCAACGCTGCCGCCCCAGCGACGATGGCTGTGGAGTCCGAGGTTCCTGTCCCTTTCCGGTACTTGCCGTCCACGCTTGTGCTATAGATGTCGACAGCAGGTGCTACCAAATCAACCTCGGGGCCAGTAACCGAGACGGCGGCAACACGGCCGGTTCGGTCGATCCCGCCCACTGCAATTACGCCGGGGTGAGAGGCGGGGAAGCCGACTCGTTGGCTAATTGGCTTGTTGCCTGCTCCGGCGACAACAACAATGTCCGCGCGGAGCGCGGCTTCGACTGCCGTAAGTAACCGGCTATCTGCCGCCCCTGTTGCTGAAACGCTGATTACCTTGACATTCTTGGTAATTGCGAAGTTTATCGCATCCGCTAATTGATGGCTAGTGCCTTCCTGGTTGCCTATTTTTACTCGTATGGGCAGGATCTTTGCCCTTGGTGCCATGCCGAGGGCCCCCTTGCTGCCAGTGTCTCCATGGGCAGCGATTAGTCCTGCCATGCCCGTTCCATGACTGTCTCGGTCTTGCCTGCCGTCGCCGCTACCTCCAGCAACGAAATCTGTGCCCTGGCGCAGATTTCTGGCAAGATCGGGATGCGGGTAAACGCCGGTGTCTGGCACCGCGACGGTTACACCTTCACCTTGATTGATCCGGTGCGCTTCGGCGACTCTGAGGAAGCTCAGATGCCACTGATCCCCCCGGATTCGGTCGCGGCCGTGCAGATCTGGAGCAGTGCGTGTGGACGAAGCATGTGAGGTGGTCGGTAGCAGAAGCGCCGCCGTAAGACTAAAGAGCGCCAAGGCGGCTTGAATGGTCCTCGTCTTCAACGGTTGAAGCCAATAGCCGGACCTGGGTCGATGGGGCCGTCTTCGTCCGGAGGGCGGACTACCGGGCTTACGCCTCGGTCCACTTCCCATGGGTGGTCCGGATCCCAGTGTCGCGACTCCTTGTCGCTGCCGTCGTACCGCCCCGACCGGCCCGGCACCCCGCCTGCACGTGCAGTGCCCATGCCGGGTGCTCCACCGATTGGCGATATACCCTGCACCGCGCTTAAGTTGCGGCCAGCCCCAGGGCGGGAGCCTGCGCCCCCGGTCGGAGCGGTGCCTGCGCCCCCGCCACCGATTACTCCACCAATCGGGTTAACTCGACGTTGCTGTGCACCGCTGCCACTCGATGGTCCAAATCCCATTCCGGGGGTTCCGCCGATCAGACCACCTGGTGGCATGGGCCGCGGTGATGCCGGCGGCGTGGCAGGCGGGAGCCCCGGAATGGCTCCGTTGACCGGCCGGCTGCTAGGGCCAGGCTGACCGATCGGCAACCCAGAGATCCCGTGTCCGGGCCGCACGTTTGGCGGCATCGCAGGCATCGGTCCACTGCCGGAGCCAGCGGGGAGGCCGGGTGGAGTTGCACCTGGCATTGCGGGATTGATTGGAGAAGGCGCTACACCGGGATTGACCCCGCCGAGGACAGGACCGACGTTACGGATGGTTGGCGCGGAGATCTGTCGCGCGTTGGCGGTCGGCCGTGCAACGGACGAAGTAGTCGAACTTGACAACGGCACGGGAACGACGGGAGGAATTACTGGAGCAGCAGAGCTGGCGCCCCCGTAGACGTCGGGGTTGGGCTGGTCTATGCCAGGTGAAGGCTTAGGTCTGGGTGGTGGTTGGCGGAGCATTACTCGGGCGTGTTGGAGTTCGCCGCTGAGGCCGTACATGATGCCGCGCGCCTGGACGTTGAGGCGTTCGAGGTCCGCATCCGTCACCGGACGATCGGGGACCCGGCTGCCCATGGCCGCCTTCGGGTCGGCGAGCGTCGCGTCGTACGTCTGCTTCTCCTGGACCTTGACGGCGTACGTCTCGTAGATCTTCTTCAGTTGTGTGCGGGTGGCGCTGATGGCCTGCGTGGCGGCGGAGAGCGCGGTGTAGTTGGCGCTGGCCGCGTCGTGCGTGCGCTGCACCTTGTCGATGAGCTCGTCCAGCTCGCGGACGTACGCCCGGGCCGCCTCGTTGGTCTCCGGGGGCCATGCCTCGGCGAGCCCTTTGCGGTATTCCTGGAGCCGGCTCAGGTGCATCCGGGCGAGGTCGCAGATCTTGCGCCAGCCGGCGACCTGCTTCCAGTGGTTGGTGGTGTCGTGGTCCTGGAGGCAGGCCCACATGCTGGCGACGTCCATCAGCCGCCAGTCGGTGAGGGCGGACGTGCGGCCGCCGGTGCCCCGTTCGATCATGGCAGCACCACCGGACCCTGTCCCCGTCCCTGTCCCGGCGCGGGTTCCGGCCCGGTGGGATCAGGCAGCATCGGCGGCGCGCCGCGAGGCGCTGTGGGGTCCGGGTTGGCGAGGGCCCGCTCGATGTCGGTCACGCGCGCGGCGGCGAAGGCGTCGGACCCGGTGTAGCGGGTGGCGACGGTGCCGGCGGCGACGGCCAGGTGGCCGGTGACGTCGCGGACGCCCCAGACCATGTCGGCGGTGGCCTGCTGGGTCTCGTGGTGCGCGCGCAGGAAGTCGACCAGCTCGATGAACGCGTCGGCCGGGTTGGGAACCGGTGCTGTCAGGTCCGCGGCGATGTACGACAGGTGCGGGTCGTAGTTGCGTTCCACTTCGGCCTGGAGCTTGTCGGCGAACTCGCGGAGCTGGCGGATGTCGGCCTCGATGCCGCCGTAGCCGCGGAGCCAGGACGCTGGACCGTCCTCCTCGGGGATCATCGGTCCTCCCTGCCTGTCACTGCGTCGTTTCCCTGAGTGAGGTTAATCGGTCCCCGGGGGTGTCGGCAGCCCCGCCCCGGCACACACCGGCTGCCCCACGGGTGTGCAGGGGCGCCGAGCTGCGGTGATCCGTGCGGAAAAGGTCAGCGGGGCAGGCCGGACGCCCGCCAGGCGCCGGGGCCGGCGACCGCCGCCGCGACGGGCCGGCCGGAGCGGGCCCAGGCGGACGCGGCGACCGGAGGGGTCGCGGCGGCCGGGCGGGACCGTACGACGATCGCGCCCACCAGCGCGGCCAGTTCCTCGGCGGTGGGGACCCCGCGGACGACCCGGAACAGCGGCTCTTCGGCAGACATGGCGTCAGCGTACGCGGCGGAGAGGTTGACCTGAACCGCACAGTGGCGTGCCGGCGGTGTGAGCGTCGTCGGCTCCGGGTACCGTCTGGGCGATGTCGAACGCGCTGCCCCAACTCGTCGCTGACCGATACCGGCTTCTCTCGCCGCTCGGTCAGGGCGGCATGGGTCGGGTGTGGAAGGCGCGCGACGAGGTGCTGCACCGGGACGTGGCGATCAAGGAACTCGTCCCGCCGCCCAGCCTCACCGACGAGGAGCGCCGCGAGATGCGGGAACGCTCGCTGCGTGAGGCCCGGGCCATCGCCCGGCTCAACCACATCAACGTGGTCCGCATCTTCGACGTGCTGCGTACCGACGGCGACCCGTGGATCGTCATGGAGTACGTGGCGTCGAAGTCGTTGCAGGACACGCTCGCCGAGGACGGCCCGGTGACGCCGGCGCGTGCCGTGGAGATCGGCCTGGGCGTGCTGGCCGCGCTGAAGTCGGCGCACAAGGCCGGCGTGATGCACCGCGACGTCAAGCCCGGCAACGTGCTGCTCGGCGACGACGGCCGGGTGGTGCTGACCGATTTCGGCCTCGCCACGATTCCCGGCGACCCGAACGTGACCCGCACGGGCATGGTGCTGGGGTCGCCCGCGTACATCTCGCCGGAGCGGGCCCGCGAGGGCACCGCCGGGCCGGAGGCCGACCTCTGGTCGCTGGGCGCCACCCTCTACGCGGCGGTCGAGGGCAAGTCGCCGTACGCGCGACCGTCGGCGATCGCCACCCTGGCGGCGCTCGCCACCGAGCCGATGCCGCCGCCGAAGAACGCCGGGCCGCTCAAGCCGGTGCTCAACGGCCTGCTGCGCAAGGACCCGAAGGAGCGGATCACCGCCGAGGTGGCGGAGAAGTTGCTGCGCCGCGCCGGCGGCAAGCGCACCCGCACGATTCCGCTGCTCGACGGCGTACGCCGGCCGGGGCCGAACGGTCCGCGTGAGCCGCGCCCGCCGCTGGTGCCGGCGCCGCGACCGGCCGAGGGCGGGCCCGACAAGCCGGTCAGCCCGCCGGCGCCGCGCGCGCCGCTGGCGGCGGCCGCCGCCGGTGCCGCCGCGGCGTCCACCACCGAGGACGCGACGGCTGCGCTCTCCTCGGACTCCGTGCCGACCGCGAAGGTCGGATCCTCCACCTCGGACACGGCCCCGACGGCGAAGGTCGACCCGCCGAAGCCCGCGCTCGACGACACGAAGGCCGAGCCGGTGGACCCGGCGCCCGGCAGGCCGGCGAATCCCACCTCGGTGATGCCCGCGCCGGTGAGCCCGCCGTCCGGCCGGGCGACGGTCGTGGCGTCCGACGGCACGAAGCCGAACAACACCCGGCGCAACGTGCTGATCGGGGCGCTGGTGGCGCTGCTGCTGATCGGCCTGGTGGTGGTCGTGCCGATGCTGACGAGCGGCGACGGTGGCGACGGCGGCGGCACCCCGCAGGCCGACCCGACCGGCGCGGCGACCTCGCAGGGGCAGCCGCCGCAGTCCTCCGCGCCGGCCCCGCCCACGAGCGCCGCGCCGAGCCCGACGCCGTCGGCCACCCCGTCGCCGACCCCGGACGCGCTGCCGGCGGGCTGGAAGCTGCACAAGGACCCGGGCGGCTTCACGGTGCCGATCCCGGCGAACTGGGTGCGCCGCAACGCCGGAGCGAACACCGTCGTCTTCGACGAGCCCGGCGGGCCGGGCGAGCTGCTGGTGCAGTGGACGTCCAGCCCGAAGTCGGACGCCTACGCCGACTGGAAGGGGGCCGAATCGGCCCGCAAGAACTTCGTGAAGGACTACCAGTACCTGAGCATCAAGCGCTGCGACTACTGGAAGACCTGCGCGGACTGGGAGTGGCTGGAGACCCGCGACGGCACGCGGATCCACGTCCGCAACCGGGGCTTCGTCACGGCCAAGAACCGCGGCTACGCCCTGCGCTGGGAGGTCGCCGCGAAGGACTGGCAGGCCAACCTGGCCAACTTCGACCGGATCGCCAAGGGCTTCGTGCCCGACCGCAAGGACTGACCCGCGGGATTCGCGCCCGTTGCGAGATCGACTCGCATGATCTTCCGCCGTACGGGGTATCTGACCTTTCACGACGGAAGGGAGGGTACGACATGGGTTACCGACTCAGGGACGCCCGGCCCCGAGTGGCACTGTGGATGCTCGTGGCCCTCGGCGACATCGTCCTGTTGCTCGCCGCCGCCGGCCTGCCGCTGCTGTTCGCGCTGCTCAGCGTCGTCACCGTCACCCTCGCCGGGGTGGGCGTCCGGCGCTTCGCCCGGCGCAACGCGCTCGCCCGCGAGAACGCGGCGACCGTGCCCGTGGCGGCCCGACGGCAGGTCTGATGCCCAGGAGAGCGGCATGGCGGCAGCCGGACCAGTCGTCGACCGTACGGTGACAACCGATCCCGCTGCCGCCAACCGCCTCCCCAGGTGATTCAGGCTCAGGTGTTGTTGGCCAGGGCGATCAGCCGGCTCCGGTCACCGTTCCAGTGGTTGCGGTCGACCCCGCCGCTGATTCCGGCGACGCTGCCCCGGTCCGTGTACTGCCAGAAGCTCCAGAACGGCGCCCCGGCCGGCAGCGCGCCGACGGTGCTCGACCAGCGGGCGACCCAGAGCGGGTGGTTCGCCCACGGGGCGCTCCAGCTGCCGGTGCACTGGTTCCACCAGCTCGTGGTCGTGTAGATGACGGCGTAGCGGCCGGTGCGCGCCCGGTAGGTGTTGAGGAAGTCCTGGACCCAGTTCCGCATGCCCGTGGTGCTCAGGCCGTAGCAGTAGCCGCCCGCGTACGGGTTGGCCTCGAGGTCCAGCGCGGCTGGGAGGGTGCGGCTGTCAGCCGACCAGGCGCCACCGTTGGAGGCCAGGTAGTTCGCCTGCACCGCCCCGGAGGAGATGTTGGGCCGGGCGAAGTGGTACGCGCCCCGGATGACGCCGGCGTTGTAGGCGGCCACGTAGTTCGTGTTGAACCTCGGGTCCTTGTAGCTGGTGCCCTCGGTCGCCTTGATGAAGGCGAACTGGATGCCCGCGTTGCGGACGCTGGTCCAGTTGATGGCGCCCTGGTAGTGGGACACGTCGATGCCGGGCGTGGTGGCGGCCGCCGCGGGGGTCGCGGTCGCGACGAGCCCCGCCGCCGCGGTGGCGAGGGCCGCCAGGGTGGCGGCCAGCAGCCGCCGCAGGGATGTTCCGGTACGGGTCATGGATGCCTCCAAGGACGCCGGACTGAATAGACGTTCATCTTTGGAGATAAGTGCCCCGAATGGCAAGGGGAGCTAAGGAAATCTTCATGAACGGCGGAAGCCGGCCACCCTGACGGCGGGTGTCTCCGCCGCCGGCGAGCGGACCGGGTGAGGCGCTCTCCGCCTCAGCGCAGCGTGGCCGGGTCGACGCGCCAGCGGATCGGCTCGGCCATCCGGAACTCCTCGCCCGGCTTCGCCACCTGGTCCTCGACGTAGTGCGCGCCGTCGAGCCGGTGCAGCCGTAGCGAGTGGCCGGCGCCGTCCTGCTCCACCAGCAGGTACCACGGGATCCCGGCGATCGCGTAGAGCTGCATCTTGACCAACCGGTCGGCGGCCGCGTTCCCCGGCGAGACGATCTCGCAGACGAGGACGACCTCGCCCGCCTCGACGACGGTGCCCTCGTCGTCGGTGTCGGCCACCACCACGTCGGGGATGACGATGCGGTCGACGCCGAGCCGGACGTTCACCGCCTCGAAGACCGCGAGGACACCCGCGGCGTCGTCCAGGCTGTTGGCCAGTAGCCGCGACACCCGCTGGTGCCGCTTGCTCGGGGCAGGGCTCACGATCAGGCTCCCGTCGAGCAACTCGATCCGGTTCGGCGTCTCGCCCATGGCGAGGTACTCGGCCTCGGTCCACAGGCCGACGTGGGGTTCCAGGGGTGCCGCGGTCACCGGCGTCCACCTCCCGTTCCTGTCGCCACCGGATCAGCCTTCCACGATACGGGCCGACGAGGACGCAGCGACACAGGTCGGGGCCGGTAGGCTCGCGCCCCATGGTGTCGATCGACGGGCTCGGCGGTCTCTGGGACAAGCTGTTCGCGGCGCAGCCGGACCCACCGCCCCTGCTGGTGCTGCTGACCGCCGCCGTCGCCCTGGTGGTCGTCTCCACCCGGCTGCCCTGGCGGATCGCCCGCAACGCCATCACCATCGCCCACGAGGGCGGGCACGCGCTGGCCGCCCTGCTCACCGGCCGCCGGCTGCACGGCATCCGGCTGCACTCGGACACCTCGGGGCTGACTCTCTCCGCCGGCCGGCCCACCGGCCCGGGGATGATCCTCACCCTGCTCGCCGGCTACGTCGCCCCGCCGCTGGTCGGGCTGGCCGGCGCGTGGCTGCTCGGCGGCAACCGGATCACCCTGCTGCTCTGGGTCGCCGTGGCGCTGCTGCTGGCCATGCTGATCATGATCCGCAACGTCTTCGGCGTGCTCTCGCTGCTGGTCACCGGCGGGGTGGTCCTCGCCGTCTCCTGGTACGCCGAGCCGCAGGTGCAGGCGGCGTTCGCGTACGCCGGGGTGTGGTTCCTGCTGCTCGGCGGGGTGCGGCCGGTGGTGGAGCTGCAACGGCTGCGCTCGCGGGGTCGGATGCCCGCCTCCGACGCCGACCAGCTCGCCGGCCTCACCCCGCTGCCGGCGTTCTTCTGGGTCACCGTCTTCGCCCTGGTCAACCTGGCCGCCCTCGGCGCCGGCGCGCTGCTGCTGGCCGGCCCGATCCTCACCGAGGCCGGCCTGACGCCCGGAAAATGACAGGTCGACCGGGCAACCGGCGGCACCGTCCGACGCGTGTCCCCTGCGACCGTCACGGGGAGGTAGCAGGTGCCGGACGTCGACGGATTCGACGAGTTCTACCGGGGCAGCCGCCAACGGCTGCTCGGCTACGTCTACGCGCTGACGGGCGACCTCGCCGAGGCGCAGGACGCCGTGCAGGAGGCGTACATCCGGGCCTGGCAGCGTTGGTCGACGGTGAGCGCGTACGAGGAGCCGGAGGCGTGGGTGCGGGTGGTGGCGAGCCGGATCGCGGTCAGCCGGTGGCGCAGCCTGCGCAGCCGGGCCCGCGCCTACCTGCGCCACGGCCCCGGCGACAGCGTGCCCGGCCCGGACACCGCCACCGTCGAGGTGGTCACCGCCCTGCGCCGGCTCCCCGAGGAGCAGCGCACCGCGATCGCCCTCTACTACCTGGTCGGCATGCCGGTCGCCGAGGTGGCCCGGCAGACGGCCGCCCCGGTGGGCACCGTCAAGGCCCGACTCTTCCGGGGGCGCGCCGCGCTCGCCGGGCTGCTCGCCGTCTCTGACCTGGAGGAGGCCGCCGATGCGTGACGAGACGACGTTCGTCGAGCGACTGCACCGGGACCTGCGCGAGGTCCGCTGGCCGGAGCCGGCGGAGATCCGCGCCCGGGCCCGCAGGCGCAGCAGGCGTACGGCGCTGACGGCGGCCGTCGCGGTGCTCGTCGTCGTCTCCGGCTCGGCCGTGACGGTCGGGGAGTGGGCCGGGCGGAAGGACGCGGTCCCGGCGCCCATGACCGCCGCCACCGTCGTGCCGCCGACGACCGCCGCGCCGACCGAGATCCCGCAGGACGCGCTGCTCGCCCCGGCGGACCTGCCCCTGAGGACCGGCGTGCAGCTCGGCGAGGCCGGCCTGATGGAACCGGTACGGGTCGATCCGGTGCTGGAGTCCTGCGGCCGCGAGCGGGGCGTGCCGTCGGCGGCGCCCACGTCCCGCTACTCGCGGTCGCAGACCCTGCTCTGGGCCCCGGTGAGCCCGGTGGCGCGGGGCCCGGCGCTCACCCAGGACGTCTACCGTGTCCATCCGGGCCAGGGCCGGCTGGTCTTCGGCCTGGTCGGGCTGCTGCTCAACGCCTGTGCCGAGTGGCAGCTGACGAAGTCCACGCTCTTTGGCGGCAGTCCGGTGGCGACGACCCAGACGCACCGCTGGGAGACGCCGATCAGCGGATTCGCCGGCGAGGAGTCCGTGATGTTGCGCCACGTGTCGCTGCCCTCCCGCCTGCGGGCCAACGGGAAGGTGGCGGCCGCGGACGAGGCGGTCGAGGTCACGATGGTGGTGCGGGTCGGCGACCTGGTCACCGTGGTAGCGCTCAGCCCGGGGACCCTGCAGGACACGACCGCCGGAACGCGCCCCGGCGGCCTGAGCTACGCCGACCTGCAGACGCTGGGCAGGACGGCGGCGCGCCGGATGTGCGCGTCGGCGAATCCAGGCTGCTGACCGACCCGTGCCCGGCCGGCGGCGGGTCGGCCGGGCACGGGTCGGCCGCGTCAGAGCGGGATGTTGCCGTGCTTCTTCGGCGGCAGGGTCTCGCGCTTGGTGCGCAGCACCCGCAGCGCGCGGACGATCTGGGCGCGCGTCTCGTGCGGCGGGATGACGCTGTCCACGTAGCCGCGCTCCGCCGCGATGTACGGGTTGGCGAGCTTGTCCTCGTACTCGGCGATCTTCTCGGCCCGCACGGCGGCCGGGTCCTCGGCGGCGGCCAGTTCCGAGCGGTAGAGGATGTTCACCGCGCCCTGCGCCCCCATCACCGCGATCTGCGCGGTCGGCCAGGCGAAGTTCAGATCCGCGCCGAGGTGCTTGGAGCCCATCACGTCGTACGCCCCGCCGTACGCCTTGCGGGTGATGACGGTGACCTTCGGGACGGTGGCCTCGGCGTACGCGTAGATGAGCTTCGCGCCCCGGCGGATGATGCCGTCCCACTCCTGGCCGGTGCCGGGCAGGAAGCCGGGGACGTCCACGAAGGTGAGCACCGGGATGTTGAACGCGTCGCAGGTGCGCACGAACCGCGCCGCCTTCTCCGAGGCGGCGATGTCCAGGGTGCCGGCGAAGTGCATCGGCTGGTTGGCGACCACGCCGACCGGTCGGCCCTCGACCCGGCCGTAGCCGACGACCATGTTCTGCGCGTAGAGCGGCTGGACCTCCAGGAACTCGCCGTCGTCGAGGACGTGCTCGATCACCCGGTGCATGTCGTACGGCTGGTTCGCCGAGTCGGGGATCAGCGTGTCCAGCTCCCGGTCCTCGTCGGTCACGTCGAGGTCGGCGGGCGCGTCGAAGACCACCGGCTCGTCCAGGTTGTTCGACGGCAGGTACGACAGCAGCGCCTTGACGTAGTCGATCGCGTCCTGCTCGTCCGTGGCGAGGTAGTGCGCGTTGCCGCTGCGCGAGTTGTGCGTACGGGCGCCGCCCAGCTCCTCCATGCCCACGTCCTCGCCGGTGACCGTCTTGATGACGTCCGGGCCGGTGATGAACATGTGCGAGGTCTGGTCGACCATCACCGTGAAGTCCGTGACCGCCGGGGAGTAGACCGCGCCGCCGGCGCACGGGCCCATGATCAGGGAGATCTGCGGGATGACGCCGCTGGCCCGTACGTTGCGGAAGAAGATCTCGCCGTAGAGACCGAGCGAGGCGACGCCCTCCTGGATGCGCGCGCCCCCGGAGTCGTTGATGCCGACGACCGGGCAGCCGATCTTCATGGCCAGGTCCATGACCTTGACGATCTTCTCGCCGAAGACCTCGCCGAGGGAGCCGCCGAAGACGGTGAAGTCCTGGGCGAAGACGCAGACCTGCCGGCCGTCGATGGTGCCGTAGCCGGTGATGACGCCGTCGCCGTACGGGCGGCTCTTCGCCAACCCGAAGTTGGTGGACCGGTGCCGGGCCAGCTCGTCCAGCTCGACGAAGGAACCCTCGTCGAGCAGCATCTCGATCCGCTCGCGGGCGGTCTTCTTGCCCCTCGCGTGCTGCTTCTCGACCGCGCGCGCCGACCCGGCGTGCACCGCCTCGTCGACCCGCCGATCCAGGTCGGCCAGCTTGCCCGCGGTGCTGTGGATGTTGATCCCGGTCTCGGTAGTCACCCTGGGAATATAACGATGGTTCAGGCCACCGCCGCTGTGCAGTTCGCCTCAGCCGGGCCGCGACGTCCCCGGTCGGCCGGACGGGGGCGGCCGTAGGCTGACGGGATGCCGGGCTCGCCGTACACCGATCTGGACCGCCCGCCGCTGTCGGCGGCGCGGCTGCGGCGGGCGCTGGTCGCCCCGCACGGGCCCTGGGCCCGCCTGGACCTGCGCGTCGAGACCGGCTCGACAAACGCGGACGTCGCCGAGGCGGCCCGGGCCGGCGAGCCCGAGGGCCTGGTGGTGGTCGCGGAGCGGCAGACCGCCGGGCGCGGCCGGCGCGGCCGGGCCTGGCAGTCGCCGGCCCGGGCCGGCATCGCCACCAGCGTGCTGCTCCGCCCCGGGGAGGCCGTCGCCGACCGTGGCTGGCCGTCGGCGCCCCAGACGGGGTACGGCTGGCTGCCGCTGCTCGCCGGCGTCGCCCTGGTCGAGACGGTGACCCGGCTGGCGGAGCTGGATGCGGGCCTGAAGTGGCCGAACGACCTGCTCGTCGGCGACGCGAAGTGTGCCGGCATCCTCGCCGAGGCGGTGCCGGGGCAGTCTCCGGCCGGGCCGCCCGCGATCGTGCTCGGTGTCGGCCTCAACGTCACGCTGCGCGCCGACGAGCTGCCGGAGAACCCGACGGGGCTGCCGGCGACCTCCCTGCAACTGGCCGGCGCGGCGGCCACCGACCGGGACCCGCTGCTGCGGGCGCTGCTGCGTGGGATCGCCGACTGGTACGGCGAGTGGCGCGCGGCCGGCGGGGACGCGGTCGCCAGCGGCCTGCGCGACGCCTACCTGGCGAGCTGCGCGACGATCGACCGGCAGGTACGCGTGCTGCTGCCCGGCGGCGACGAGGTGACCGGCACCGCGACCGGCGTGGACGCCGACGGCCAGCTCCTGGTCGCCACCCCCGCCGGCACCCGTGCCCTGGCGGCCGGCGACGTCCTGCATCTCCGCTGATCGCGGACTCCCGCCGCGCGGCTGATCCCCCGGCGGGAGGGGAGCGGCTACGGTCAGCGCGTCCGTTTCTGCGAGGAGGTTCCCGTGGCGTTCCCCGATGACGTGCTCACCGAGGACGAGCACGTCGTGCTGCACCTGCACCCGCACTGGAAGGCGCTGATCCGGCCGGTCGCGGTGCTCGTGCTCGCCGTCGCGGCGGTGGTGGCCGGCCTGGTCCTGCTGCCGTCCGGCGGGGGCGGCTCGATCGCGCTCGCCGTCATCGGCGGCCTGGCCCTGCTGGCGGTGCTGTGGCTGGCCCTGTGGCCGTTCCTGGTCTGGCGGAGCACCCACTACCTCTTCACGAACGAGCGGGTGCTGCTCCAGCAGGGGGTGCTCTCGCGCGACCGGCGGGACATCCCGCTGACCCGGATCAACGACCACGCGATGAACCAGCGGTTCGTGGAGCGTCTGCTGGGCTGCGGGACGCTCACCATCGAGTCCGCCGGCGAGCGCGGCCAGTCCGTCCTGCACGACGTGCCGGGCGTCGGCCGGGTCCAGACCAAGCTCTACGAGCTGGTGGAGGCCCACCACGACAAGCACTCCCTCGGCGACGACGAGATGCGCGACATCCTGGCGGACCTGCACGAGGGCAAGCCGCTGCGGGACCCGAGCGCCTGAACCGGCACGGCCCGGCCGGCGTGGCCCGGGAGCGGGCCGGGGCCGGTCGGGCCGGGACTGCGGGTGGGTCAGGACTGCGGGTGGGTCAGCGGCGGCGCGGGCGGCGGGTGGTGGCCTGGAGTTCGGCGGCCAGTTCCGCCTCCAGCTCCCGGTCGAGGGAGCCGCCGAGGCCGGCGTCGAGCGGGACGGGGCGCCCCTGGACCGGGGCCGCCGGGCCCGCCGCCGACGCGGGTTCGGGGCCGGCCGCGCCGCGTGGGGCACGCCGCGCGGCGCCGGGCGGCTGTTCGGACTCCTCCAGCTCGGAGATCGACTCCGCCAACTCGGCCACCGGGTCCATCTCGGCCATGGTGTCCCACTCGTCGCGCGGGATGCTGTGCCACGTCTCGGCCGCGTGGGCCGGCGCCGGTTGGAAGACGAACGTGCGGTAGGACCAGAACCGGAACAGCGTCGCGAGCAGCACGCCACCGGTCTTGGCCACGTTCAGGGCCAGCAGGCTGGTCAGGCCCAGCCCGTACTTGGCGGCGGCCAGGACGCCCAGTTCGATGAGCAGGCCCGCACCGTTGAAGAGGAAGAAGAGGACGTACTCGCGCCGCATGGCCGATTTGGGGCGATCCCGGTACGTCCAGTGGCGATTCATCAGATAAGACGTGATGGTCGCCACCACTGTCGCGATGACCGTCGCCTTCAGTTGACCGTCCACGAAAACGGTCAGTGCGAGCACATTGAACACGGCGTAATTGATTACGGTGTTGACGCCGCCGACGATTCCGAACTTGAGCGCCTCGTGGATGAACTTCTGCCAGCGCTCAGGCAGCAGACGGACAAGACGCATGCGGAACACCTTAGGGCAGTGGGCGGGGCCGGCAGGCTCCGGCCGGGACGAAGGTGGGCGGTAGGTCACGCCCGGTGGTCTCGGTCGTGCTTCTCTTCCGGAACGGAGGGGGTTCCCGCTTCGACGAAGACGAACCGTCGGTAGGACCAGAACCGGAACAGCGTCCCGAGCCCGGTGCCGACGATGAAGCTGGCGATGTTGTCGGCCAGCGGGGTCTGGAACACCTCCGGCCAGATGCTGCCCAGGCCGTAGCGGCTGACCGCCAGGCAGGCCACGGCGATCCCCAGGCCGACGCCGTTGAAGAAGAAGAACAGCGCGTACTCGCGGGCCGGGTTGGAGCGCTTGCGGTGCCGCCACGTCCAGAACCGGTTGCCGACGAACGCGACGGACGCCGCGATCACCGTCGAGATGGTCTTCGCGGTGACCTGCTCGACGCCCCGCACGCTCGTCAGGTAGTTGAAGAGCGCGAAGTCGATCAGGAAGGCGATCCCGCCCACGGTGGCGAACTTGCTCAGCTCACGGACCAGGTGGCCGAAGCGGTCCACCAGCGAGCGGACCAGACCCGGGCGGGTCTGCGGAGAGCCGGGCTCCCCGGTCGTCGTCGCGGCCACGACGCGAGCCTACCGGCTGGGGTCATCCCGCACGGGTAGCAACGGCGGACCGCTCACCCGGGTGTGCGCCTGTGGACAGAGCGTAACGAGATCCGGCGGCCTGCGGGGCGGTTCGCGGGTTCCGCCGCCCGGGTGCCGCCAGCCGCACCGGTGACGGGTTCCCCACAGGATTTGCGTGAAACTGCGCGTGAAAGCGGGTATTAGCTCGTGATGCCGCAGCGTGCCCGTACCTTGTGCAGTTCTTCACAACCAGTCCCACTGACTGGTGACCTCGCCCGGTTTACGCTGAGGCCAATCCCAGGTTTCCACGAAGACGACGCATAGCGCCGTCAAGACTCGTGCATCCCATAGATCGGTCAGCGTCGACCACAAGGAGATGTGTCATGGTTGCTCCGGCTACCGTTCGGGGTATCGATCAGGCCCCGACGTCCCACCCGAAACTGCTCGCCTGGGTCCGTGAGGTCGCTGAACTGACCACCCCCGACCGCGTCGTCTGGGTGGACGGGTCCGACGAGGAGTGGCGGCGCCTCACCGACGAGCTGGTCGAGGCCGGCACCTTGATCCGGCTCAACCCCGAGAAGAAGCCCAACTCGTTCTACGCGCGCACCGACCCGACGGACGTCGCCCGGGTCGAGGAGCGCACCTACATCTGCTCCGTCGACGAGGCGGACGCCGGCCCCACCAACAACTGGATGGCGCCGGCCGAGATGAAGCGGACGATGACGGAGCTCTACCGCGGTTGCATGCGCGGGCGCACCATGTACGTCCTTCCGTTCTGCATGGGCCCGGTCGAGGCCGAGAGCCCCATGTTCGGCGTCGAGATCACCGACAGCCCGTACGTGGTCGCGTCGATGCGCATCATGACCCGGATGGGTGCCAAGGTCCTGGAGGCCATGGGCGACGACGCGGACTTCGTCCACGCGCTGCACTCCATCGGCGCCCCGCTCGCCCCCGGCCAGCAGGACGTGGCGTGGCCGTGCAACGAGACCAAGTACATCTCGCACTTCCCGGAGACCCGGGAGATCTGGTCCTTCGGCTCCGGCTACGGCGGCAACTCGCTGCTCGGCAAGAAGTGCTACTCGCTGCGGATCGCCAGCGTGATGGGCCGCGACGAGGGCTGGCTCGCCGAGCACATGCTCATCCTCAAGATCACCTCGCCGGAGGGCAAGGTCTACCACGTCGCCGGGGCCTTCCCGTCGGCCTGCGGCAAGACCAACCTGGCCATGCTGGAGCCGACCGTCCCGGGCTGGAAGGTCGAGACCATCGGCGACGACATCGCCTGGATGCGCTTCGGCCCCGACGGCCGCCTCTACGCCGTCAACCCCGAGTACGGCCTCTTCGGCGTCGCGCCCGGTACCGACTGGAAGACCAACGCCAACGCGATGCGGACGCTGGACCGCGGCAACTCCGTCTTCACCAACGTCGCCCTGACCGACGACGGGGACATCTGGTGGGAGGGCATGGGCGAGCCGCCGGCGCACCTGGTCGACTGGAAGGGCAACGACTGGACGCCGGAGAGCGACAGCCTCTCCTCGCACGCGAACAGCCGGTTCTGCACCCCGATCACCCAGTGCCCGATCCTCGCCGAGGACTACTTCGACCCGAACGGCGTGCCGATCGACGCGATCCTCTTCGGCGGTCGCCGCCGGGACACCATCCCGCTGGTGACCGAGGCCCGCGACTGGGTGCACGGGGTCTACATGGGCGCCACGCTCTCCTCGGAGACCACCGCCGCCGCCTCCGGCGCGGTCGGCGTCGTCCGGCGCGACCCGATGGCGATGCTCCCGTTCATCGGCTACCACGCCGGCGACTACTTCCGGCACTGGATCGAGATGGGCAAGGGCACCGACGGCGACGAGTCCAAGCTGCCGAAGATCTACTACGTCAACTGGTTCCGCAAGGACCCGGAGGGCAACTTCCTCTGGCCCGGCTTCGGCGAGAACTCCCGCGTGCTCAAGTGGATCATCGAGCGGATCGAGGGGCGCGCCGAGGCGGTGGAGACGCCGATCGGCATGGTCCCGGCCCAGGACGCGCTCGACGTCGAGGGCCTCGACATGACCCCGGAGGACGTCCGGATCGCACTGAAGGTCGACCCGGAGGAGTGGCGCAAGGAGCTCCCGATGGTCACCGAGTGGTTCGAGAAGTTCGGCGACAAGCTGCCGGGCGTGCTCTGGGCCGAGCTGGACGCGCTGCGTGCCCGGCTCGACGCGGCGCCGCAGCGCTGAGGACAGGTGTGACCGAAGCCCCGACGGGGCATCATCGGATCCCATGAGGACGGCCGCCGCGACCGAGGTCCGGCGGCCGTCCGCCGTCCGGGCGCTGACCGCACTGCTCGCGCTGACCGCGGCGGCCACCGTCGTGGTCGAGCTGCTCAACTGGTGGTACGCCCCGGAGCAGGGCTTCGGGCTGGCGGTACGGACGGGCTGGGCGATGCTCCGTTCGCTCGGCTTCCTGCTGCTGATCGGGCACGTCCGTCGGGGCCGGACGGTGGCCCGGCCGTTCGGGCTGATCCTGGCGGTGACCACGGTCTTCGCGGTCGGCCGGCTGATCGTGCCCCGGCAGGGGGTGCCGCCGCTGCCGGGGCTGCTCGGGTTCGCCCTGCTCACCGTGCTCTGCGCCGCCGTGGTCTGGCTGCTCTACCGCTCGTCCGCGGTGTCGGGGCACCTGGTCCGCCACCGGCCGCGCCTGGTCATCGACCGGGAGGGCATCTCCTGGCGGGAGACCCCGCCCCGCCGGCCGGAGGTCAGCGGTTGGCTGCTCACCAGCCGGGTCGCGGCGTTCACCTACAGCCCGCTCATGCTGGTCCCGGCGCTGGTCGCCGGCGGCGCGGTGCTGGACGACCGGCTCGCCGCCGTGCCCGCCGTGCTGTTCTGGTTCGCCGCCGGGATCGTGACCAGCTACGCGGTGCTCTTCTGCACCGCCTTCCTGATGCGCGGCAAGGGCTGGGCGCGCACGCTGCTGGTGGCCGTCACCGCGATCGTGCTCGCCGTCGACCTGCCGCTGTGCTGGTGGCTGCTCGGCCCGGACGGGCTGGTCCGCGACGGCGGCCCGCTGGTGGCCGCCGCCGCGCTGACGATCTACGGCCTCTGGCGCGCCACCCGCGCCGAACGCACCACCCGCCCGACGTAGCGCGCCAGCCCGAGCAGGGCCACAGGGCCCGTTCCCCATCCGCCCGGAGACGGTGCCTTGGCGCTGTCGACCTGCCCCGCCCATAGGACCGCCCGCGGCCCGCCCCGCCCGCCCCGCCCCGCCCCGCCCCGCCCGCCCCGCCCAGGAGACCGCCCGCGGGCCCGCCCCGCCTCGATCTTCGTGGATCTTGGTAGGAACAGGCCCCTCCAGGGGCACGTAGCTACCAAGATCCTGCGTGCCGTCATCCCGCGATGCGTGGGGAGGGCGCCGTCGCTGCCGGGGATGGTTCGGGGACCCGGCCGGACCTCGGCTTCCGGTTCGTGGGCCGCAGGGAGGGTCCTGCGAGGGCCTCGGGAGGGCCCCGGCAGGCCGCCGCGAGGGCCTTGGGAGGACGCCGGGAGGGCCTCGGGAGGACGCCGGGAGGGCCTCGGGAGGACGCCGGGAGGGTCCCGGGAGGACGGCCGGTGAGTTCGTGGTCCCCATTGACGTGCCGGGCGGGTTTCGGCGCGGTGCGCGTCCGCGGCGGCAGGATGGCCGCAGGAGCCGGACCGGCAGTGGGAGGCGACGCGTGGGCGACGAGTCCGTGGGCGACGAGTTCGACGTGGTGGTGGTGGGGGCCGGTCCGGCGGGGTCGGCCGCCGCGCTGGCGGCCCGGCGGGCGGGGGCGAGCGTACTGCTGCTGGACCGGTCCGACTTTCCCCGCGACAAGGCGTGCGGGGACGGCATCGCCGCGCACGCGCTGGACGTGCTGGACGAGCTGGGGGTGCCCGACGCCGTGACCGGGTACGCGCCACTGCCGGCGTTGCGGCTGGTCGGGCCGGGCGGCGGCGCCGTGGCCCGGGCGCTGCCCCGGCCGGCGTACACCGTGCCCCGCAGGGTCTTCGACGCGCGGCTGGTGGCGGCGGCGGTCGCGGCCGGCGCGCGGCTGCGCCGGCACGCGGTGCGGCACGTCGAGGTCCGGGCCGACCGGGTGGTGCTCGACGGCGTGCTGGCGGGGCGGGCGGTGGTCGGCGCGGACGGCGCCGGGTCCGTCCTCCGGCGGGCGCTCGGGCACCGGCCGAACCCCGACCGGCACCTGGCGCTCGCCATCCGGGGGTACGCCCCGGCGCTGCCCGGCCCGCCCGAACAGCTCATCGTCACCTCGGCGCCGCGCTGGCCGGCGTACGCCTGGTCGTTCCCGATCGGGGACGGCCGGGCGAACGTCGGGTACGGGGAGGTGTTGCGGGGCGAGCCGCTGACCCGGGCGCACCTGGTCGACCGGCTCGGCGCGCTGCTGCCCGGCACGGACCCGGCCACGGTCACCGACCTGCGGGCCCACCACCTGCCGCTGTCGACGCACCGTCCCGCCCCCGGGCGCGGCCGGCTGCTGCTCGCCGGCGACGCGCTCTCCCTGATCAACCCGTTCACCGGCGAGGGCATCTTCTACGCGCTGCTCTCCGGCGCGCTCGCCGGCGCGGCGGCGGCCGGCTCGCCCGAGCAGGCCGCCCGGCGGTACGCGGCGACGCTGCGCCGCCGCCTCGGCACCCACCTGCGGCACAGCTCGCTCGCGGCGTGGCTGGCCCGGCGCAGGCGGGTGGTCGACGCCGCGGTCCGCGCGGCGGGTCGGGACGACCGCGTCTACCGGACGGTGGTGGAGCTGGGGCTGGGCGACGGGCGGCTCGACGCCCGCACGTTGGGCATGATCGGCATCGGTCTGTCGGCGTGGGAGCGGACTCCGAGGCGGTGATTCGGCGCGCAGGTCGCTACGCTGCAAGGTGATGACTCTGCGGGACCTGATCTATTCCGTGTACGAGCGTCGCCTCACGGCGAAGCTCGCGGGCAAGCCGGTGCCCCGGCACGTCGGCGTGATGTGCGACGGCAACCGCAGGTGGGCCCGGGAGATGGGCTACGTCGACCCGAACGACGGCCACCGGATGGGCGCCGTCAAGATCAAGCACATGCTGGGCTGGTGCAACCAGGCCGGCATCGAGCACGTGACGCTCTACCTCCTGGCCACCGACAACCTGCGCCGACCGGCCAAGGAGCTCGACCCGCTGCTCCAGATCATCGAGGACCTGGTGGTCGAGCTGGCCGAGGAGGGCAACCCCTGGCGGCTGCGGATGGTCGGCGCGCTCGACCTGCTCCCGGCCTCGACGGCCGCCGCGCTGAAGGCCGCCGAGGAACGCACCCGGGACCGCAGCGGCGGGACCGAGGTCAACATCGCGGTCGGCTACGGCGGCCGGCGGGAGATCACCGACGCGGTGCGGTCGCTGCTGCTGGAGTACGCCGCCAACGGCGGCACCCTCGAGGAACTGGCCGAGGTGCTGGACGTCGAGCACATCGCCGAGCACCTCTACACCCGGGGCCAGCCCGACCCCGACCTGGTCATCCGCACCAGCGGCGAGCAGCGCCTCTCCGGCTTCATGCTGTGGCAGTCGGCGCACTCGGAGTTCTACTTCTGCGAGCTCAACTGGCCGGACTTCCGACACATCGACTTCCTGCGCGCCCTGCGCTCGTACGCCAACCGCCAGCGCCGCTACGGCGCCTGACCGACCCGGAGCACCTCGCCGGCCCGGCCGGCCGCGAGCGCGCCCCGGCCCAGCCGGGCGAGAGGACGTCAGGTGAGGTGTCGGGCGGCGTCGGTGAGGAAGGCGCCGAGGGCGGCGGGGGAGTCCAGGGTCAGGTCGGCGGCCTCCGCGACCTCGTGGCCCGTCTCCGGGTTGGCGACGGCGACGCAGACGCCGAAGAAGCTCGGATCGGCGGCGGCCCGGGCCCGCAGCGCGGCGAACGCCTTGATGTCGGAGACGTCGTCGCCGAAGTACCAGGCGCCCTCGGCGTCCCGGACGATCTCGTCGATCACCATGCCCTTGTCGCGGTCGACCGGGGGCTTGAGCTCCAGCACCATCCGCCCGGCCTGGACCTTGAGCCCGAGCCGCTCGGCCTGGGCCTGGCCCCAGCGTTCCACGGCCGCGCCGAGCTGCGGCGCGGTGCGCCAGTGCAGCGCCACGGAGAGCCGCTTGTACTCGACCAGCGCGCCTTCGGGCAGCTCGGCCCGGGCCAGGTCGGCCAGCTCGGCCATGGTGGGCACCCAGGGCAGGGCCGCCGGCTCCGTCACGGTCTCGCCGCCGGAGTGGCTGTGCTCCAGGCCGTAGAGGCCGTACAGGTCGACGCCGGTGAGCCCACCGAGGTGGTCGCGGAGGAAGTCGACCGGGCGCGCGGAGACGATCGCGATCCGCCGTACGACCGGGGCGAGCGCCTCGATCGCCGCCAGCACCTTCGGGGCGGGACGCACGGCGGTGGGATCGTCGTCGACAGGCGCCAGGGTGCCGTCGAAGTCGAAGAAGAGCACGGTCCCGGCCGCCCTCCCGGCGGTCGTCCGCCAGGCCTGGTCGGCGTCCAACGGGTTCCTCGGCTGCTGGTTGCCCAGATTCAACGGCGGCACGCGCGACAGCGTACCCCGGGCGGGGCGGCTCATTCCCCGGCCGAGAGGTGGCCTCCGGCCGGCGCCCCGGGGGCGCGCGGTCGGGGTGCGACGGGCCCGGCGGTCAGCGTTCGGCGGCTCCCCGTCCCCGCCGGCCGAACGGCACGACGGCGGCCTCCTGGCCGTGGTTGAGCAGGTAACCCTCGACGAAGCCGCTGTTGCGGTCGCCGGTGCGGTCCTCGATCTCCTGCAGCTTGTTGACCAGGAATTCGGTCAGCGCGCTGACCCGGTTGTCGAGCCGGTCGTGCAGCTCGGCGACCACGGCCAGGATCACCGCGGTGCCGGCGGAGGTGAGCGCGACGAGGTTGACGAGCAGGGGAAGCTGCCCGCCGTTGACCGCCAGGGTCACCACGTTTCCGGTCACGCCCAGTGTCAGCGACACGGTGGCGATCACGACTGCCATCCACTTCAGGGTCATGGACAGACCCCTCCTTCTGTCCCGCAGGGCTGGGTTCGGCCTTGTCCCGTCCCCCCGCCGACGACGAGCCCAAGCAGTACGAGTACGGACGCTAGCGCGCCCGTTCCGGCCCCGGAGCGAAACGAATGAGTCTGACCTGCCGTTCTTTCGCCATCTGAGGAACTAGCCGGCCTGTTTACCTCGTTTTCGGACATGGACCGGGAGGGTGGGGCGGTACGCGAGATATCTGATGGTTTCCCGGATGTGGAACTTCTCCGCGTCGGAGACGTCGGGGTCCACCAGCCGCCGCAGCAGCGCCTCCACGTCCGGGTCCATCGGCGGCGTGGCCGGGGCGCTGCGCGGGGCGCTCGCGCGTTCCCAGCCCAGCGCGGCGAAGGCGGTCGCCGGGCTGAGGCCGAGGCCCTCGCAGAACGCCACCACGCGTTCGGCCTCGGGGTCGCTCGCCCAGTCGCCCCGGACCCAGCGGTTGATGGTCTGCCGGGAGACGCCGGTGCGACGGGACACCTCTGTGCCGCTCCACGCCCGGGTGGCCCGGGCCTCGTCGAGCGCCCTCCGGACGAAGGTGGCGAAGGCGATCTTCCGTGCGTTGGCCGTCTCGGTCACCCGGTGACGGTACGACCATCCGGCCACCGGTGCGTGTCCTGGCACGCTGGTGTCACGCGGACGTGACGTGTTCTTCGGGATGCCGGTAAACGATCCGGCACCGCTTCTGAGGGGTGTCACCTGGGTAGAATAGATGCCCGTAGAGGCCGCCGTAACCGGACGAAAAGCTGATACTGTCACGCCCATGAGACAATCTACGGTGTGTCACGTGCATGAGACGATCAGTGCTCACATGCGTCACGCCCCCGGCGCGAGGGGGGTGTGGTGACCGAGCTAGCCACCCGTGCCCAGGCCTTCGGCCTGATCGCGGAGGGGGTGGCCACGGGCCTGAGCGCGCCATGGCGGCTCTACCTCGCCCGGGGCTGCCGTTACCTGTCACTCAGCGTCGGCGACCGCACCGAGTGGGACGCCTGGCGTACCCACCTGGGCTGCCCCGAGGTCAGCGTCCGCGTCTACGACGCCGGCGGGGAGATCCGCCGCTCCTCGGTGGCCGAGGTCGTCCTGGACGGCTGCCGGATCAGCGTCGAGCTGGTCGAGGAGGTCAGCACCGACGACCTGGACCGGCTCCTGGTCGCCGAGCCCACGCCGACCGAGCCGGAGGAGCGATGAGGCGGGACACGCGGCGCACCGGAGCCGCCGGATGAGCCCCTTCCTCGCCGTCTTCCTCGTCCTCGTCCTCGGCGCCACGAGCTACGCGGCCGGGCGGCTGCACGGTCAGCTCAGCTACCGCATCGGCTACCGGTTCGGCTACCGGCAGGGCTACTTCGACGGCGACCGGGGGGCCTGGAACCGACGTCGCCGCGACGCCCAGGCCGCCATCGCGTCCGCCCTGGCCGGCCCGTCGCCCGCCGCCACCCGGGTCACCGGCACGGTGGTGCGGCCCGGGACCACGTACACCGGTTCGTCGTTCTCGACGCCGGTCGCCCCGGTCGCCGGGCGGCACCCGACCGGCACCCTGGTCCGGCGGACCGGTTGAACCCCGGTCGACGGGGAGCCCGAGGCCCCGTCGACCGGAACCAGGACGCGGTGCGTCGTCCGCGGCGGACACGCACCGTCGGGACCACGTCAGACCGGTGACGGTGGTTCCCGCCGGCCGGGATGCGCGCAGGGGGCATGCATCCCGGCCGGATCCGCCGCCGACCGAGTTCACCCGGCGGTCCCCGGAGATCCACCGCCGACCACTAGCCGACGGGGTCCGACGCGGCTAGCGTCTAGGCATGGCACGGGGTTCTCCCGGGCCAGCCGGTCCGCCCGGATCTGCGACCTCGCGCACGGGGTTCCGCATCCGACCCCGTGTCCCCGGGCACCGGAGGAGGCGGAACGCGGGTGGCGGGTGCCCATCCGTCGGAGCAGGCCTGTGACGACTCGCCGTACGCCCGCCGGGACCGACCAGACCCCGGCCGCGACTGCCACGACCCGCCGCGCCACCCGGAGCCGCCGTGGCGCGTCCGCCGCCCCGGTGGACACCGAGGAGCCCCGACCAGCGGGCCAGGCGTTCGTCCTGGACACCTCGGTGCTCCTGTCCGACCCGGCGGCCTTCCACCGGTTCGCCGAGCACGAGGTGGTCCTGCCCCTCGTGGTCATCTCCGAGTTGGAGGGCAAGCGGCACCATCCGGAGCTGGGTTGGTTCGCCCGGCAGTCCCTGCGCATGCTGGACGAGCTGCGGGTCCGGCACGGGCGGCTGGACCGCCCGGTGCCGGCCAACGACTCCGGCGGCACGCTGCGGGTGGAGCTCAACCACTCCGACGACGGCGTGCTGCCGCCGGGGTTCCGCACCGACTCCAACGACACCCGGATCCTGTCCGTCGCGCTGAACCTCGCCGCCGAGGGGCGGGAGGTCACCCTGGTCAGCAAGGACATGCCGCTGCGGGTCAAGGCCGCCTCGGTGGGCCTGCGGGCGGACGAGTACCGGCACGGCCAGGCCAGCGATCCCACCTGGACCGGGATGGCCGAGCTGGAACTCGCCGAGGAGCAGATCGGCCGGCTCTACGCCGGCGAGGCGCTGGACCTGGACGCCGCCGCCGGGCTGCCCTGCCACACCGGCCTGGTGCTGCACTCGGGCCGGGGCTCCGCGCTCGGCCGGGTGCTGCCCGACAAGACCGTACGGCTGGTCCGTGGCGACCGGGAGGCGTTCGGGCTGCACGGCCGCTCGGCCGAGCAGCGGATCGCGCTCGACCTGCTGCTGGACGAGTCGGTGGGCATCGTCTCGCTGGGCGGGCGGGCCGGCACCGGCAAGTCGGCGCTGGCCCTCTGCGCCGGGCTGGAGGCGGTGATGGAGCGCCGCCGGCACAAGAAGGTGGTGGTCTTCCGCCCGCTCTACGCCGTCGGCGGCCAGGAACTGGGCTACCTGCCCGGCTCGGAGTCGGAGAAGATGTCGCCCTGGGCGCAGGCGGTCTTCGACACCCTCGGCGCGGTGGTGCACGAGAACGTGCTGGAGGAGGTCACCTCGCGGGGCCTGCTGGAGGTGCTGCCGCTGACGCACATCCGGGGCCGCAGCCTGCACGACGCGTTCGTGATCGTGGACGAGGCGCAGTCGCTGGAGCGCGGGGTGCTGCTCACGGTGCTCTCCCGCATCGGCCAGGGCTCCCGGGTGGTGCTCACCCACGACGTCGCCCAGCGGGACAATCTCCGCGTCGGCCGGCACGACGGGGTGACCGCCGTGATCGAGGCGCTCAAGGGCCATCCGCTCTTCGCCCACGTCACCCTCAGCCGTTCGGAGCGCTCGCCGATCGCCGCGATGGTGACGGATCTTCTGGAGGACATCCCGCAATGACGGTCGCTATGTAGGGGTTTGTCAGCATTCTCTTTGTGGTGCAGATCACAATTGGCGCTCTTCGTTTCCCATCAGCCTCACCGTGCGCGATGGTGTCCCACGAGCGCCCACGTACCGAGAAGATCGTTGGTGATCGTTCGTCACAGGACACGCCAGCATTCACCGGGGTACGTCGGCTGCGACCGGCACCGGGTCGGGGCGCTCGCGACGCGCGGACGCGACCCACCCGGGTCGCCGCCCCGCGCCGTGTCCTTGCACCCGACGAAGGGACCACTTCGTGAGTCGGCTGTGGAGCCGGTTCGGCGCCCGTACGGCCGCTGTCGCACTGCTCTCCGTGGGCGTTGCCGGCGGTGTCTACCTGGGTGAAGACCGACAGACCCAGCAGCAGGGCCTGACCGCGCAGGTCGGTGCCGCTGTCGAGCAGGCCGAGTTCGATTACCAGCGCGAGCGGCAGGCCGCCCAGCAGGTGCAGTCCGCGAAGCAGCGGACCGCCGAGTACCAGGCGAAGCTGCGCGCCGCCGCGGCGGCCAAGGAGGCCGCCAAGCGCGCCCGCGAGGCCGAGGCCGCCGCCGCGTCGCGGAAGAAGGCCCGCGAGGCCGCCGCCAAGGCCGCGGCCGAGAAGGCCGCCGAGAGCAAGCCGTACACCGGGCCCATCCCGGCCTCCTGCGCCGAGTTCAGCGGCAACCGCGAGGTCGGCTGCGCGCTCATGGTGAAGGCGGGCTTCGGGATGGACCAGTTCCCGTGCCTGAACAAGCTCTGGGACAAGGAGAGCGGCTGGAACCACAAGGCCCGCAACCCCTCCTCCGGGGCGTACGGCATCCCGCAGTCGCTGCCGGGCAGCAAGATGGGCTCGGTCGCCGACGACTGGCAGACCAACCCGGCGACCCAGATCAAGTGGGGCCTCGGCTACATCGAGGGCCGCTACGGTTCGCCCTGCAAGGCCTGGGCCCACTCGCAGGACGTGGGCTGGTACTGATCGACAGTCGACGGCGGGGTGTGTGGGCGTCCACACACCCCGCCCTCGTCGTTCCGGGTACGGATCGCCGCAGAAGTGGCGGCTGCGCCCGACACCTGATAGCTCTTGACGGGTGACCCTGCACCCGGGAAGCGGCGACCCGCACCGGTTCGGCACCGAGGCGTTCTACGCCGCGCTCGGCCGGGCCTTCGTCGCCATGTGCGCGGTGGTGCCGTTCCTCTTCCTCGTCGAGGCCCTCGACCAGGGACTCGCGGTCGGTCTCGACGCCACGGCCGGAATCATCCCGAAGCGCATCGACGGGCTCGACGGGGTCTTCTTCTCGCCCTTCCTGCACCACGGCTTCGACCACCTCTACAGCAACAGCATCCCGCTGATCCTGCTCGGCACCTTCGTGCTCGCCGCCGGCGCCCGCCGCTTCCTCTGGTCGACGCTCGTCATCATCCTGGTCAGCGGGCTGGGGGTGTGGTTCACCGGCTCGTCGACCTCCGTGGTGGTCGGCGCGAGCGGGGTCATCTTCGGCTACCTGGGCATCCTGCTGACCCGGGGCATCGTCGAACGGAGCTGGTGGAACTTCGCGGTCTTCCTGCTCGTCGGCCTGCTCTACGGCTGGCAGCTGGTCGGCATCCTCCCCACCGACGAGCGGATCTCCTGGCAGGGTCACCTGTTCGGGCTGCTCGGCGGGGTGGTCGCCGCGATCATCTTCCGGCGCCGCCGGGGAGACCTGGGCGGCCCCCACCGCTCGGAGTCCACGCTCACCATGCCCTGAGCGTCGACGCGCCGGTGCCGCGCGGCCCGGTGGGACATGCTTGCCCCGGGCGCGCCGCCGGCCCTACCGTCGGGATCAGCACGCGTTGATCCGTGAGCGGAAAGCGACGGTACGCACATGCGCGAGGTCGATGTCGCGGTGATCGGGGCCGGCCCCGCCGGGCTGTTCGCGGCCTACTACGCCGGATTCCGAGGGCTCTCCGTCGCGGTCGTCGACGCGCTGCCCGAGCCCGGCGGCCAGATCACCGCCATGTACCCGGAGAAACTGATCCACGACGTCGCCGGCTTCCCGGCGGTCAAGGGGCGGGACCTGGTGGCCAACCTCGTCGCCCAGGCGGCTCCCTTCGACCCGTGCTACCTGCTCGGCACCCGCGCCGAGAAGCTCTCGTACGCCGACGGGCGGCCGGTGCTCGGCCTCGCCGGGGGCGGGCAGCTGCGGTGCGGGGCGGTGATCGTCACCGGTGGGCTGGGCAGCTTCACGCCCCGCCCGCTGCCGGTGGCGGAGCACTTCGCCGGCGCCGGGATCGTCTACTTCGTACCGCAGCCGGCGGAGCTGGCCGACCGGGACGTGCTGATCGTCGGTGGCGGCGACTCCGCCTTCGACTGGGCGTCGACGCTTGAGCCGCTGGCCCGCTCGGTGACGGTGGTGCACCGGCGGGAGAAGTTCCGGGCGCACGCGGCCACCGTCGCCCGGGTGCTGGGGCTGCCGGTGCGCGTGATCGTCAACGCCGAGGTGACCAGGCTGCACGGCGACGGCACGGTCACCGGCGCCGAGATCACCGTACGCGGCGGCGCGGCCGAGCTGCTGCCCGTGGACACGGTGGTGGCCGCCCTCGGCTTCACCGCCGACCTCGGCCCGCTGGCCGAGTGGGGGCTGCGGCTGGACCGCCGGCACATCGTCGTCGACAGCGCGATGGCGACCAACCTGCCCCGGGTCTTCGCGGCGGGCGACATCACGGAGTACCCGGGCAAGGTGCGGCTGATCGCGACCGGCTTCGGCGAGGCCGCCACGGCGGTCAACAACGCGGCGGTGGCCATCGACCCGAGCGCGCACCTGTTCCCCGGGCACTCGTCCGACGGCACCTGACGCACCGCTGCCGGACGCGGCCCCGGCCGCGACGGCGCGGGCACGGGGCGTGGTCGGCACGGGGCGTGGTCGGCGCCGGTCGGGCTCCGGTCCGGCACGCCGCCCGGCGCCGGCGGCCCCGGCACCGGCCCGGGCTCCGGGTCCGGCACGCCCGCCGGTGGCGGCGTCAGCGGCCGGGGCGGGGCGGCGGGGCCAGGGCGGCGACTCCGACCGCGACCAGGGTCAGTGCCGCGCCGAGCAGGGTGACGGGGCCCGGGCGGGAGGCCGCCGTGGGCAGCAGCAGGTCCAGCAGCACGGCGCCGACGATCTGCCCGGCGATGGTGGACAGGCCGAGCAGCAGCACGCCGGTGAACCGGACGATCCCCGCGGCGATCGCGATGAACACGATCCCGATCGGCCCGCCCAGGTAGAACCACGGCTCGGCCGGCGCGCCGCCCGCCGGCCAGCCCCGGAGCGCGACGTCGACGGCGAAGGCGACCAGCAGGGCCACCGTGCCGACGGAGAAGTTGACGAGCGTGGCGGTCAGCGCGCTGCCGGCGGCCATCCGTACCCGGCCGTTGACCGCCTGCTGCCAGGCGATGGCCACCCCGGCCAGCAGCGGCAGCAGGGCCAGCACGAGGGTGCCCGGGTCGCCGAGCCGGTCGCCGACGGCCAGCAGCACCGCGACCACGGTCAGCGCCGCGCCGGCCAGCCGCTGGCCGGTGACCGGCTGGCGACCGCCCGGACCGATCCCGGCCCGGTCGACCGCCAGGCTGCTGCCGGACTGGCCGGCGACCACCGCGACGGTGAAGACCGCCACGCCGAGGGTGCCGATGGTCAGCCCCTGGGCGGCCACCAGGAGCGCGCCGCACGCCCCGCCGAGGCAGTGCCACGGCCGCAGCGTGCCGTCGGTGAGCGCGCCGCGCAGGGCGACCAGCCCCCGCCGCCCACCGGGGGTGGCGGGGACCAGCACCAGCAGCACCAGCAGACCCACCCCGAACGAGACGACCGCGGCGGCGATCCCGTCCGCCAGGCGTACGCCCAACTCGCCGTTGATCCGGGACTGCACGGCCACGGCCAGCCCGGAGGCGGTCGCGAGGCCCACGCCGGTGATCCGGCGGGCCGCCGACGTGGCTGGCGTGGCCAGCGTCCCGGCGACGCTCACTCCTGTTCGGCCAGCGGGCGGCCGTCGAAGTCGACGGCCGAGTAGAGCGCGAGCTTCTCCAACCGGTGGTACGAGTCGATCACCCGGATCGTGCCGCTCTTCGAGCGCATGACGATCGACTGCGTGTACGCGCCACCGGCCCGGTAGCGGACGCCCCGCAGCAGGTCGCCGGAGGTGACGCCGGTGGCCACGAAGAAGCAGTTGTCCCCGGTGACGAGGTCGTCGGTCGTGAGCACCCGGTCCAGGTCGTGCCCGGCGGCGAGCGCCTTCTCCCGCTCCTCGGCGTCGCGCGGCCAGAGCTTGGCCTGCATCGCCCCGCCCATGCACTTCAGCGCGCAGGCGGAGATGATCCCCTCCGGGGTGCCGCCGATGCCCATCAGCACGTCGACGTCGGACTCGCCCCGGGCCGCCGCGATGGAGCCGGCGATGTCGCCGTCGGAGATGAACCGGATGCCCGCCCCGACCCGGCGGATCTGCGTGACCAGGTCGTCGTGGCGGCTGCGGTCCAGCACGCAGACCGTGACCTCGGAGACGTCGGTGCCCTTGACCTTGGCGATCCGGCGCAGGTTCTCGGCCACCCCGGCGTTGATGTCCACCACGTCGGCGTACGCCGGGCCGACGGCGAGCTTCTCCATGTAGAAGACCGCGCTCGGGTCGAACATCGCGCCCCGCTCGGAGACGGCGAGCACCGCCACCGCGTTCGGCATGCCCTTGCTCATCAGCGTGGTGCCGTCGACCGGGTCGACGGCGACGTCCACCTCCGGGCCGGTGCCGTCGCCGACGTGCTCGCCGTTGAAGAGCATCGGGGCGTTGTCCTTCTCACCCTCGCCGATCACCACGACGCCCCGCATGGGGATCGAGTTGATCAGCTTGCGCATCGCGTCGACGGCGGCTCCGTCGCCGCCCTCCTTGTCGCCCCGACCGACCCAGCGACCGGCGGCCATCGCCGCGGCTTCGGTGACCCGGACCAGGTCGAGGGCGAGGTTGCGGTCGAGATCCTGTGGGATCCGCGTCCTGGTGTTCGTCATGACGGCTCCTCCTCGCGACGTTGCGGGGCGGCAGGGTGCGGCGTCGCCGCTGCCGGGTTTGTCGCTGATCCTCACACGATCGCGCACCCGGCGCGGGGTCGGGGCGGTGATGGCCCGGATACGGCCGGTCGGGAGGCTGCGAAGATGGTGGGGTGGAAGCCGCACAGCCTGCCGATCGCGTACCCGCCGACTCGACGCCGCCGGACGGCCAGCCGCCGGTCGCCCCGACCCGGGCCGCCGCCGTACCGGAAGGGGAGCCGGCGCTGGTCGAACCCGCCGGCGCCCCCGGGGCGGCCCCGCCCGACGGCGGGGCGGAGACGGGCGAGCGGCCCGCGCCGCCGCCCGCGGTCGACACCCACAAGTCGGAGCGCTCGCCGAAGGACATGGCGATCTCGCTGCTCGTGCTGCTGATCCCGATCGCCCTGCTGCTCGCCTTCTACCGGGGGTTCCTCGGCGGCGACCAGCCGACGACCGTCGACCCGGCGCCCGCCCTCGAGTCGGCGCGGGCCGCCAACGCCTTCCCGGTCAGCGAGCCGGCGGGGCTGGACGACGGCTGGCGCACGGTCAGCGCGAACTTCCAGACCGTCGAAGGCGGGTCGAGTCTGCGCCTCGGCTATCTCACCCCGGAGGGGCGGGCCGCCCAGTTGGTGCAGAGCAGCGTGCCTCCGGAGCGGCTGCTGCCCGCCGAGCTGACCGCCGAGGGGCAACCGCAGGGCCAGACGGACCTGGGCGGGCGTTCCTGGCAGCGGTACACCGCCCGCGGCAACGAACAGGCCCTGGTCCTGCTCGAACCCAACCGGACCGTGATCGTGGTCGGCGACGCCCGGGACAACGAACTGCGGCACCTGGCCTCGGCGATCCGGTAGCCCGCTCCCACGGCTGCCCCCCGGGTGTCGGTCGGATCGGCTACGCTGCCCCGGCTCACTGCCCGGCGGCGGAAGTCCGCCAGGTGCTCATCGTTTCGTGAAGAGAGACAACTGACTGTGAACATTCGACGGTGGAGCGTCGGCGTGCTCGCCGCCACCCTGCTCGTTCCCGGCCTGACTGCCTGCAAGTCGGACGATCCCGCGCCGACCGCCGCGGGCTCGGCGGCGTCGGCCGTGCCCGCCGACCCCAAGGAGGCGCTGCTCGCCTCCACCAAGGAGATCGAGAAGGGCAACTTCAACTTCACGATCGCCGGTGGCGGCGTCAACGGCCAGGGCTCGGTGCACAAGCCGAGCAACAGCGCCCAGTTCACGATGAAGGTCGACGACGGCTCCGGCTCGACCTTCGGCATGGAGATGATCTACATCGAGCCCGACAGCTGGGTGAAGATGGACCTCGGCGAGCTGGGGGCGATGATCCCGGGCGCGGACAAGATGAAGGGCAAGTACCAGCACCTCGACCAGTCCAAGGTCAAGGACGGCGGTGACCTCGCCCTCAACATGAAGGACCTGGACCCGGCGGGCACCGCGGTGCTCGCCAAGGGCATCACCGAGGTGCAGAAGACCGCCGAGGGCAGCTACGCCGGCAAGCTCGACGCGTCCGCCGTGGGCGACGGCTCGGCCGCCCTGGACTCCGACCTGGTCAAGGCGCTCGGCGCGCAGGCCAAGTCGCTGCCCTTCACCGCCAAGCTGGACGCGGAGGGCCGGCTCACCGAGCTGGTCATCTCCGTCCCGGCGGCCGGTGACACCAAGGCCCACGACATCAAGGTCGCCTACGCCGACTACGGCAAGGCCACCACCCCGCAGAAGCCGCCGGCGGACCAGGTCGTCGAGGCCCCCGCCTCGACGTACGAGATGCTCAAGTAACACCGGCACGCGGAAACGGGGCGGCCTCGGCCGCCCCGTTTCCGCGTTCCGGGGTCACCCGTCCGGGACAACCGGACATCCCGGTGATTGTGCGACGCGGCGACAGGGAACAGGAGTGGGGCGGACCCGGACCGGTCGCCCCGGCAGCCGGCCTCAGGGGGTTCGCGCGGCGCAGCCGACGAGGTGCGTCGCCCGGTTTCCGGCCGCCGCCAGGTGCGTCGGGTGACCCATGTGGGAGACACGTATGACTGTTCGACGCCTGAGCGCCGGCCTGGTGGCCGCCGCCCTCTTCACTCCCGGCCTGGCCGCCTGCAACTCCTCCGGGACCCCGACGGCGGGCTCGTCCGCCTCCCCGACCGTCTCGGCGTCCGGCACGCCCGCGCCCTCGGGCAGCGCGGCCCCGGCGTCCGGTGACGCCAAGCAGGCGCTGCTGGCCTCCACCCGTGAGATCAGCAACGGCAACTTCCGGTTCACCATGTCCGGCGTCGGCTCGACGGCCGAGGGACGGGTGCACGAGCCCACCCAGAGCGCCGAGATGCGGGTGACGATCGGCAAGCCGACCGACGACCTGTTCATGAAGCTCGACCTCGTCCACTACAAGCCGGACAGCTGGGTGAAGGTCGAACTCGGCGGCACGACCGCCAAGAGCGTGCCGGGGGTGCAGAAGCTCAACCTCGGCAAGTACCAGCACCTGGACCAGACCCGGATCAAGGGCAACCGCAACCTCGGCTTCGACTTCGACAAGGTCGACCCGGCCGGCAGCGAGGTGCTGACGCAGGGCATCACGGAGGTACGCCAGACCGGCGACGGCGCGTACGCCGGCACGATCGACGTGTCGAAGGCTGCCGAGGCGGGTTCGGTGGACCCGACGGTGATCACGGCCCTCGGGGCGCAGGCGAAGTCGGTGCCGTTCACCGCGAAGCTCGACCCGCAGGGCCGACTCAGCGAGATGGTCATCCAGATCCCGGCCGCCGGCCAGAACCAGGCGCAGGACATCAAGATCACGTACTCGGACTACGGCAGCGCCACCGCCGCCCAGAAGCCCCCGGCGGACCAGGTCGTCGAGGCCCCGCAGGAGCTCTACAACCTCTTCAACTAACCCCACCCCCCGGCGCCGCTCCCGCCCGCTCCCGCCCGCGCCGATCATGCAGTTGTGGTGGGTGACACAAGGTGCAGAACGCCCTGTATCGCCCACCACAACTCCATGATCGCCGGGCGGGTCGGGGCGAGTCGGGGCGCGGGTGGGGGAGGTCAGGGGGTGGGGTCCTGGCGGGCGGCGTCTATGCGGGCGCGGGCGCCGTCGAGCCAGCGCTGGCAGGTCTCGGCCAGCTTCTCGCCGCGCTCCCAGAGCGCCAGTGACTCCTCCAGCGTGGTGCCGCCGGTCTCCAGCCGCTCGACCACCGACGCCAGCTCGGCGCGGGCCTGCTCGTAGCTGAGCTGTTCGGCCTTCTTCTCGTCAGTCATCGCTGCCATCCCACCACATCGTGATCCCGTCGCCGTTCAGCGTCGACCGCGCAGCCGGCCCGCCATCGTGTTTCCGCTCCCGTTCAGCGTCGGCCGTCGCCGCCGGCCCGCCATCGTGTGTTCCGCTTCCGTTCAGCCGTCGACCGTCGCGGCCAGCTCGCCCTCGGCGAGGCGTACCCGGAGCGGGTCGCCCTTGCCGACCTCGGACGCGGCGCGCAGGACCTGGCCGTCGGCGCGCTGGACGATCGCGTAGCCCCGGTCGAGGGTGGCGGCGGGGGAAAGGGCGCGCAGCCGGGCCAGGGTGTGCCGCAGGTCGTCGTCGGCGGCGGCGAGCCGGTGGTCCAGGCAGCGCCCCGCCCGCTGGCGCAGCCCGGTCAGGTCGGCGAGCCGCTGGTCGACCATCACCTGCGGCCGGGCCAGCACCGGTCGGGAGCGCAGGCCGTCGAGCCGGTGCGACTCGCGGTCCACCAGGTTGCGCACCGCGCGTTCGAGGCGGTGCCGGGCCTGCCGGATGACGCGTACCTCCTCGGTGAGGTCCGGGACCACGCGCTTGGCGGCGTCGGTCGGCGTCGAGGCCCGTACGTCGGCGACGTAGTCGACCAGCGGTGCGTCGGTCTCGTGGCCGATCGCGCTGACCACCGGCGTACGGCAGGCGAAGACGGCCCGGCAGAGCGCCTCGTCGGAGAAGGGCAGCAGGTCCTCGATGCCGCCCCCGCCCCGGGCGATGACGATCACGTCGACGGTCGGGTCGGCGTCCAGCACCTTGAGCGCGTCGACGATCTGCGGGACGGCGCCCGGCCCCTGCACGGCCACGTTGACCGTGCGGAACTCCACCGCCGGCCAGCGCCGGCGGGCGTTGGTCAGCACGTCCCGCTCGGCGGCCGAGGCGCGACCCGTGATCAATCCCACCCGGTTGGGCAGGAACGGCGGCCGGCGCTTGCGCGCCCGGTCGAACAGCCCTTCGGCCGCGAGCAGCTTCTTCAGCTTCTCCAGCCGGGCCAGCAGCTCGCCGAGGCCGACCTGCCGGATCTCGTCGGCGCGTAGGCTGAGCGTGCCCCGGGCCGCGTAGAACTCCGGCTTGGCGTGCAGCACCACCCGGGCGCCCTCGCGCAGCTCGGGGGCGCCGACGTCCAGGACGTCCCGGTTGGTGGTGACCGTCAGGCTCAGGTCGGCCGACGGGTCCCGCAGCGTGAGGAAGACGGTGCTGGCGCCCGGCCGGCGGCTGATCTGCGCCACCTGCCCGTCCACCCACACCCAGCCCAGCCGGGCGATCCAGGCGCCGACCTTCTGGCTGACCACCCGGACCGGCCACGGCTCCTCGGACGTGCTCCGCCCCACCTCGCCTGTGCTCACCCGCCCACCCTACGGCCCGTCCCGGACAGTCCCGCGCGGCTCGGCCGGGGGTGGGTGGCGGGCGGCCGGCATCGCGCCGTGGTGGCGTCGCGGCCCGTGTCGCCCTCTCTGGCGGCACGTACGATGGGCGGGTGACTCAGTCTGAAGTGACGTCCCGGACCGGCAAGCGCGTGATCCTGGCCAAGCCCCGCGGCTACTGCGCGGGCGTGGACCGCGCGGTGCAGACCGTGGAGGAGGCACTCAAGCTCTACGGCGCCCCGATCTACGTACGCAAGCAGATCGTGCACAACAAGCACGTCGTGCAGACGCTGGAGGCCCAGGGCGCGATCTTCGTGGAGGAGAACGAGGAGGTGCCGGAGGGCGCCACCGTCATCTTCTCCGCGCACGGGGTGGCCCCGGAGGTCTACGAGCAGGCCCGGACCCGCTCGCTGCGGGCGATCGACGCGACCTGCCCGCTGGTCACCAAGGTGCACCAGGAGGCGAAGCGGTTCGCCGCCGAGGACTACGACATCCTGCTCATCGGCCACGAGGGGCACGAGGAGGTCATCGGCACCTCCGGCGAGGCCCCCGAGCACATCCAGCTCGTGGACGGCCCCGAGGACGCCGACCGGATCACCGTCCGCGACCCGAACAAGGTCGTCTGGCTCTCCCAGACCACCCTCTCGGTCGACGAGACGCTGGAGACGGTGGCCCGGCTCAAGAAGCGGCTGCCCATGCTCCAGTCGCCGCCCAGCGACGACATCTGCTACGCCACCTCCAACCGCCAGCACGTGGTCAAGGAGATCGCGCCCGAGTGCGACGTGATGATCGTCGTCGGGTCAACCAACTCCTCCAACTCGGTACGCCTCGTCGAGGTCGCCCTGGACGCCGGGGCGCGCGCCGGGCACCTCGTCGACTTCGCGCACGAGATCGACGACGCGTGGCTGGAGGGGGCGCGCACGGTCGGCCTGACCTCGGGCGCCAGCGTTCCCGACCAGCTCGTCCAGGAGGTCCTCGCCCACCTCGCCGCGCGTGGCTTCACCGACGTCGACGAGGTGGTGACCGCCAACGAGCGGTTGACCTTCTCGCTGCCGCAGGAGCTCAAGCGGGACATGAAGGCCGCCGCCGCGGCCCGTGGCTGACCGGCGGAACGGTGGGCGGTCCCGCTGCGTCAGACCAGGGTATGAGGACTCTTCGGCTCGCGGTCTCCGCGCTGGCCGTCTGCGTGGCGCTGAGCGCCTGCGGCGGGCAGGACGGTACCGGCGACACCCCCACCCCGACCCCGACGGGAGCGCAGCCGGTGACCAGCCCGCCCAGCCCTGATCCGAGCAGCCCCGCGGTCCCGCCGACCCCCGGCGACCCGGTGGACCCGACGGGGCCGGCCCTGCCCCCGCCCACGAGGCCCAGCGGCGGGCCGACGAAGACGCCGCCGGCCGGCGGCACCACCCTGACCGGGACCGTCACCTCCGGGGTGGAGCCCAACTGCCTGCTGCTCGACAACTACCTGCTGGTCGGCGGCCCGCGTGACCTGCTGAAGCCGGGCACGAAGGTCACGGTCACCGGCCGGGTCCAGCGCGACCTGCTCACCACCTGCCAGCAGGGCACGCCCTTCCTGGTCGAGACCGCCCGCCGGGGCTGACCGGTACACACGTCGCCTGCGTCGCGACGGAGGGCACCGCAACGGGCGGAGCCCGCCCCCGGGTGGGGACGGGCTCCGGTGTTCCGGGGCGGGACGGGTCAGTTCACGGCGCCGATGGAGACGGCACCGCGGCCGACGACCGCGCCCTCGGTGGTCACCACGGACAGCTCACCGAAGAGCGCCCGACCGGCGACCGGGGTGGACTGGGCGGTCACCGTACCGGTGAGGGTGGCGGTGGCGCCGTGGGCCAGGTTGAGCGGGGTGGCGGGCGCCGAGAGGCTGCCCAGCGCCGCCGCGGAGAACGAGTCCCGGTAGTCGTAGGCGGTGCTGCCACCGGCCCCGTCCACCGCGTAACCCTCGACGACCACCCGGTAGGTGCCCGCCGGCGGGTTGTTGATGGTCACGGCCTCCTCGGAGTCGCCGTCGGCGGCCCGACCGACCTCCGTGGCGCCACGGAAGACGTAGAGGTCGAGGTCGGCCGCGGCGCTGGCCGGGTTGCCGATCCGGGCGGTGAAGCGGGTCGCGCCCGCCGGCACCTCCACGATGTATTCCTGCGACGCGCCCTCGGCGATGGTGGGCCGCTCAGCGTGGACGCTGGAGAGCGGACCGCCCTGACCGGTCACCGCGACCGGGCCGAAGGTGTTGGTCAGCGACCAGGTCACCGGGGTCGCCGCACCGGCGGTGACCGACGGCAGCTCGACCACGGCCGGCTCGACCGCGACACCCTGCACCCGCGCCGTGAGCTGGAACGGGTTGTTCAGCGACGGCGAGGTCCGACGGGACTCCACCTCGATCTCCCAGACACCGGCGATCGGGTTCTGGTAGTCGCGCTCCTGCGGCTTGCAGGCGTTGGCGTCGGAGAAGTTGGTGTAGCAGGCGAGGCTGGAGGTGCTCTCCACCGGGACGCCGTACGGGTTGAACGCGATGAACCGGGTCTGCGAACCGGTGGCGATGCCCGACAGGTTCACCTGGAGGGCGCCCGCGCCCGGCGGAACCGTCACGAAGTACGAGGTGAAGCCGTTCCGGTCGACCGAGCCCTCGGCCGAGAAGGAGAAGTTCGGCTTCTTCACGTCGTTCGAGGCGACGACGACGGTGGAGACCTCGAAGTCGATCACCGAGGTGGCCGGGTCGTCGATCGTCATGATCGCGCCGTGCGCGCCGGCGGTGGCGGGCTTGGCGGTGACCGGGACGGTGACGGTCTTGTTCAGCGGGAGCGAGACGGTCTTCGGCGCCGTGAAGGTGCCGTCGTTGCCGCGCAGACCCACGTTGTGCTTCACGGTGCCGGCCGGCCCGCTGGTGCGGGTGAGCTTGACCTGGTAGCTCTTCGACTGGCCGATCCGCTGCCCACCCTCGGTGGAGGCGCAACGGTTGTAGAGGCCGGTGCCCAGGTTCGGGGTGCCCAGCTGACCGGACAGGACGGTGCAGACCGGGGCCTCGGAGGTGTAGGAGCGCGTCTCCACGCCCTTGCGCAGCAGCTTCCACGCGCCCGGCACGTTGAACATGCCGTAGCCCTGGCCGTACGTCGGGACGTCCTTGATCGGCTTGGCCGAGCTGTAGATCGCCCGGCGCAGCGCGGCCGGGGTGACGCCCTTGTCGGTCGCCTTGGCGGCCGACAGCAGCAGCGCGGCGGCGCCGGCGGCCTGCGGGGAGGCCATCGAGGTGCCGTTCAGCATCGCGTAGCCCGGGGGCAGCGGGTAGCCGGCCTCGGGGACCGCGTTGCCGGCCTGCCAGGTCGGGGCGGTGGAGATGGCCGAGCCGGGGGCGGCGATGTTCGGCTTGATGCCGCCGTCCTCACGCGGGCCCCGGGAGGAGAAGTTGAACAGCGCGTTCTTCGTCTTCACCGCGGAGCCGTAGTTGGCCAGCCAGGTGTCCTTGCTGATGCTCGCCGCGACGCTGACCACGTTGGCGGCCACCGACGGGTCGCCGATGGTGTTCAGGCCCGGGCCGGAGTTGCCGGCCGAGATGAACATCTGCACGCCGTAGGTGGTGATCAGGTTGTTGTACAGCTCGGCGCGGGCGTTGTTGCCGTCGTTCAGCGCCGGCAGACCGCCGATCGACATGTTGACCACGTCGACCTTGCGGTTGATCACCAGGTCGGCCATGCCGGTGGTGAGGGCGGCGTAGGTGCAGCCGCCACCCCACGAGCAGGCCCGGGCGGAGACCAGCTTGGCACCGGGCGCGGCACCGTCGAAGGCGCCGTTGCCGAGCATGTCGTTGGCAGCGGTGATGCCGGCGACGTGGGTGCCGTGGGTGCTCTCGACGATGCCGATGTTGACGTAGTCCACCAGGCCGGGACCGCCGATGGGGGCGGTGTCCACGTCCTCGCGGTACTCGACCACGAACGGGATCCGCTCGACCACCGGGGTGGCCGGGTTGTCGGTGCCGAAGTGCCCGACGTCGAACTTCTCCTTGTACGGCCGCATCAGGGCGTCGTCGGTGAAGTCGTTGTTCTGGTTGACGTCCACCCAGATGTTGTGGGTGGCCGGGTCGTAGAGGATGCCGAACGTGTCGGTCCGGTCCCCGTCGCGGTTGACGTCACCCGCCGGGTCGCTGGCGGCCGTGATCGACTCGCTGAACCGGTTGAACCGGTAGGTGCCCGCCGGGGCCGTCCAGGTCGCGCCACCGGAGGTGAACGTCGGACCGGTGACCTCGGTGAGCATCGGGCGCCAGGTGGCGTCCTCGAACGGGTCCGTCGCGGTCACCCAGTCGACGATCTTCCGCTCGCCCGTGGTGGTCTTCTGCAGCGCCGGGTGACCGAGGTCCACACCGGAGTCCATGATGCCGATCGTGACGCCGCGACCGTCCCACTGGGGGTTCTTGGCGACGAAGTCGACCGCGCCGATCTCGTTGGTCGGCATGTAGGGGTTGGCGGCCGGGGTGTCGGCCCCGGGGCCGGCCAGCGTCGTGGCCTGCTTCGCCGCCTTCTTGCCGCTGGGGGCGACCTCGGGCGTCGGGTCGGGCAGCTGGATGGTCTCGTCGAGGTCGACGGCGGAGACGCCGGGCAGCGTGGCCGCCTTGACCACCTTGGAGGTGGGGACCTTGGCCAGGACGTAGCCGATGCTGTCGTACCGCTCGGTGACGGCCGCGCCCAGGTTCTTGAGGTCGGCGGCGACGTCCTTCGCCTCGCCCTTCTTGGTGGCCACGATCAGGGTGACGGTCGGGGCCTTCTTCGCCTCCGCCTCGGCGAGCAGCTTGGCGTCGTGCGAGCCCAGCGCCTCCACAGGGGTGGCCTGGGACGCGTCGGGTGCGGCGGTCGGCGCGGCGCTCGCGGTGGCGGCACCACCGGCCACCGTCACCGCGCTGGCCGCCACGACCGACGCGAAGAGCGCGGCGGAGGTCCGCCGGCTCAGGTTTCGGGGTTTGCTCACGTTCTCTTTCCTCCAGAGAACAGGGCCCTCAGATGCAGGGCACGCGTGAGGCGAATCCTTCGCGCTGCCGCTGGTCACTGTCACTACCGCGGAGTGCGTTGTGACCACTTCGTGACATGGGCGGGCGTCCATTGTCACATCGGCGATGATAGGTATCGGCCGTCAGTCCAGTGCCGACCGACCGGTCGGCGCCCCGGCCTCGGCATTTCCGAGCAGTTCCGGGGCCTGCGGCTGACGGGGCGCCAGCTCGACCTGCGCGGGCGCGGCCAGCTCCCGGTCGGAGACCCCCAGCTCCGCGAGCTTGCGGGCGCTGACCAGCACGCGCGCCTCCAGCGATCCCACGGCCCGGTTGTACGCGGTCACCGCGCCGCCGAGCGACGAGCCGAGCTTGCCGACGTGCTCGCCCAGGGTCGACAGTCGCCCGTAGAGCTCGCGGGCCAGCGAGTGCACCGCGACCGCGTTGCGCGCCAGCGCCTCCTGCCGCCACGAGTAGGCGACCGTACGCAGCAGCGCGACCAGGGTGGCCGGCGTCGCCAGCACCACGTTGCGGGCGAACGCGTGCTCCAGCAGCGTCGGGTCGCGTTGCAGCGCGACGTCGAGGAACGGATCGGCCGGCACGAAGAGCACCACGAACTCCGGTGTGCTGTCGAACGCGGCCCAGTAGGACTTGGCGGCCAGCGCGTTCACGTGCGCCCGCAGGTGCTTCGCGTGCGCGTCGAGGTGGGTGTCGCGGCCCCGCTCGTCGCGGGCCTCCATCGCCGTCAGGTAGGCGTCGAACGGCGCCTTGGCGTCCACCACCACCGACCGGCCGCCGTGCAGCCGGACCACCAGGTCGGGGCGTACCCCCTGGTGGTCGGTGGCGGCGGTGACCTGCTCGGAGAAGTCGCAGTGCTCCAGCATGCCGGCCGCCTCGACGATCCGGCGCAACTGGTGCTCGCCCCAGCGGCCCCGCACCTGGGGCGCCCGCAGCGCCGCCACCAGCTGCTTCGTCTCGGTGCGCAGCTCGCCCGAGACCGTGCTCATGGTGCGGACCTGTTCCCGCAGCTCGGCGTACGCGTCGACGCGGTCGTGCTCCAGCTCGGCGACGCGCTGCTCGTAGCGGCGCAGCGTGTCGTGCAGCGGGGCGACGGCGCGCGCCACCGCCTCCTGGGACTGCGCGGTGGCCTCGTAGCTCAGCGCCCGCATGGACTGTTCGAGCCGCCCCTCGCCCTCCCGGGTGGCCCGCAGCGTGGCGTCCAGCCGGGCTATCTCGGTCGCCGAGCGGGTCCGGGCGGCGTACCAGCCCGCCGCGCCCCCGGCGGAGAGGCAGACGATCACCACGGCCAGCGTCGAGAAGTCCACCCCCGGAGCTTGCCAGACCGGCGCGCCACGCGCCGCCGTGCCGCTCTCGTCGCACCCGCCGCCTTTGTCGCGGATGGACGTTGTGGCCGATCGTGCCGAGCGGCGTGGCGGGGTGGGGCCGTTCCGGGGCAGACAGGAAGCGGCGACATGGCTCAGAGTGACGACAGGGACTCGGAGGGAGACGGCATGGCTGGGTGGTTGCGTCCCGTACGGACACTCGTCGCGACGGCGGCGGGAGTCCTCCTCGCCGGCCTCGCCGCGCCGGTCGCGGTGGTCGCCGCGCCGCCCGGCGGCGCCGTCGGCTGGCGGGACCTCGGGACGCTGGGCGGCGACTGGAGCGTCCCCGTCGGGCTCACCGACTCCGGGCTGGTCCTCGGCGACAGCCAGACCGCCGACGGCCGCGTCCACGCGTTCGTGTGGCGGGACGGGACCCTGACCGACCTGGGCACGCTGGGCACGGACAGCCACGGCGCCGCCGTCAACGAGCGGGGCGTGGTGGTCGGCACCACCGTCCTGGCCGACGGGCGGACCAGGCCGTTCCGGTGGCGCGACGGCGTCATGACCGACCTCTCCGCCGTCCACGGGCCGTCCTCGGCCGTCGGCGTCAACGAGCGCGGCGAGGTGATCGGCACGAGACACACCGACGACAGCGGCCAGTACGGCCGGGCGTTCCGCTGGCGCAACGGGATCAGCACGGACCTGCCCGGTCGCGGTGGCGACACCGTCGCGGCGGCGATCAACGACCGCGGCGACGTCGTCGGCTTCACCAACAGCGCGGACGGGGCCAGCACCGAGGCGGCGCTGTGGCGCGACGGCAGGCTGGTCCGGCTGACGCCGCCGACCAGCTCGACCAGCATGGCCACCGGCATCAACGACCGGGGCCAGGTGGTCGGCACCATGCGGGTCGACGGCTCCGGATGGCACGCCTTCCTGTGGTACGACGGTGTCTTCACGGACCTCGGCACCCTCGGCGGCACCGACAGCTACCCGGTGGGCGTCAACGGGCGCGGGCAGGTCGCCGGCAGCGCGCAGACCCCGACGGACATGCGCGCCGTGCGGTGGCACCACGGCGTCGTCACCGATCTGGGCACCCTCGGCGGCTCGTACAGCCAGGCCATGGCGATCAACGCCGCCGGCACCGTGGTCGGCGAGGCGACCGTCGCCAGCGGCGCGAAGCACGGCGTGGCCTGGGCGCGGGGCCGCAGCGTCGACCTCGGCCCGCTGGATCTCGGCCGCTCCGGCGGCAGGGTGGGCTTCGTCAACGACCGGGGGCTCGTCGCCGGCCAGCTGGCCGCCACCGGCGGCGACGTGCACGCCGTCGTGTGGAACCTCGACCGGCGACACTAGCCCGGCCCGCCCCTGCCCTTGCCCGCGCCCTGCCTCCGGTCCGCAGCGCCGAGCTGCGTCGATCGGAGGCGTGGCGCTGGCCTGGCCTGGGTAACGTCGCAGACATGAGATATCTGCCGCTGCTCATCCTCGTGGTGCTGCTGGTGGGTGCGGTCGTCTGGTGGCGCCGGGAGAGCGCCGCCCGGGCGGAGCGCCGCCTCGCCGACGCGCGGGCCGACGCCCAGCGCTGGTACGAGCGGCTCGGCGGCCAGGTGATGAACCTGCACGGCGACCACCCGGCCGTGCGTCAGGCGCTGGTCGACGCCGGGGAGCGTTACAACGCGGCCGGCAGCCAGCTGGAGCAGGCCCGCAGCGTCGAGCAGTACCGCCTGGCCCGGGAGACCTCGCTGGAAGGGCTGACCTACGCCCGGGCGGCCCGGGTGGCGCTCGGCATCGACCCCGGCCCCGAGCTGCCCCCGCTGGCCGCCGCGCAGGGCGCCGGGCAGCTCACCCGGGAGCGTCAGGTCGACGTGCAGGGGCAGACCTTCAAGGCCGGCCCGCAGCCCGGCCGCGACACCCCCTACTACTACCCGGGCGGGCGCTACCAGGGCCGGCCGGTGCCGGCGGGCTGGTACTCCACCCCGTGGTGGAAGACCGCGCTGGGCGCCGGCGCGGGTGTCCTCGGCGGCATGCTGATCGCCGACGCGCTCTTCTCGCCCGGCTTCGGCGACCCCGGGTACGGCTACGAGGCCGGCTACCAGGAGGGCTTCGGCGACGGCACCGGCTTCGGCGAGCAGGGCGGAGACTTCGGCGGCGGCGGAGACTTTGGCGGCGGGGAGTTCGGCGGCGGCGACTTCTAGGGCCGAGCCCGCCGGTCACGGTGTAAGGAAGGGCACCTTCCTGTCGCTTCTTGCATAGGAAGGTGCCCTTCCTGACACCTCAGCCCGTGTTGCGCATGCCGGCGGCGATGCCGTTGACACCTCAGCCCGTGTTGCGCATGCCGGCGGCGATGCCGTTGACCGTGGTCAGCAGCGCCCGCTCCAGCGCCGTACCGTCGCTCGGCGCACGCCGGCCGCCCGGCGCCGTGGCCACCGCCCGGCCCGCGGCCCCGGACTCCCGGTACTGGCGCAGCAGGGCCACCTGGAGGTGGTGCAGCGGCTCCAGGTACGTGTCGCGGACGGCCAGGGTGCGCTGGAGCACCGGGGAGTTCTCCAGCAGGGCCGGCGAGGAGGTCACCGCCAGCACCTCCTGCTTGGTCAGCTCGTACTCCTGCTCGATCTTGTGGAAGATCGGGTGCAGCTTCTTCGGCACCAGGGTCTCGACGTAGCGGCGGGCGATGCTCAGGTCGGTCTTGGTGAGCATCATCTCGACGTTCGACAGGAACGTGCGGAAGAAGTGCCAGTTGCGGTGCATCTCGGCAAGCACGTCCTCCAGCCCCGCCTCGCGGGCCGCTGCCAGGCCGGAGCCGACCCCGAACCAGCCGGGCACGATCTGCCGGGTCTGGGTCCAGCCGAACACCCACGGGATGGCGCGCAGCCCGGCGAGCCCGGCCCCGGTGTTCGGCCGCTTCGCCGGCCGGGAGCCGATGTTCAGCGCGCCGAGCAGCTCCGTCGGCGTCGACGCCCAGAAGTACGCGGGCAGGTCCGGGTCCTCGACCAGCGACCGGTACGACCGGAAGGCCGAGTCGGAGACCAGCTCCATGGTGGCGTCCCAGCGTTCCAGCATCTCGGCGGGCTGCCGGGGCGCGGTGTGCAGCAGGGTGGCCTGGAGCACCGCGGCCAGGGTCAGCTCCAGGTTCTCCCGCGCCAGCGACGGCAGCGAGTACTTGTCGGAGATGACCTCACCCTGCTCGGTGACCTTGATCGCGCCGTCCAGGGTGCCGTACGGCTGGGCCAGGATCGCCTCGTGCGTGGGCCCGCCGCCGCGACCCACCGTGCCGCCGCGGCCGTGGAAGAGCCGCAGGTGTACGCCGTGCCGGGCCGCCACGTCGCGCAGCGCGCGCTGGGCCCGGTGGATGGACCACTGGCTGGTGGTGATGCCGGCCTCCTTGTTGGAGTCGGAGTAGCCCAGCATCACCTCCTGCACGTCGCCCCGCGCCGCCACCAGCGCCCGGTACGCCGGCAGCGAGAGCAGCTCGTCGAGGAGTTCGCCGCCCGTGTTCAGCTCGGCCGGGGTCTCCAGCAGCGGCACGAAGCCGATCCGGGACCGGCCGCTGTGCACGTCGATCAGGCCGGCCTCGCGCGCCAGCACCACGGCGGCGAGCACGTCGTCCACGCCGAGCGTCATCGAGACGATGTACGACTCGATGACCTCGCTGCCGAACCGGTCCTGCGCCTCGCGGATGGTGCCGAACACGTCGAACGTCTTGCGGGTCGCCTCGGTCAGCGGGGTGTCCAGCGTGGAGAGCGGCCGGCGACCGGTCAGCTCGTCGGCGAGCAGCTTCGTGCGCTCCTGCCGGCTCAGCGACGGGTAGTCGGAGACCTCGCCGACGGCCGCGTAGAGCTGGGCGAGCACCGCGTGGTGCGCCTCGGCGTGCTCCCGGACGTCCATGGTCGCCAGGTGCAGCCCGAACGCGGAGACCGTACGGATGGTCGAGGCGAGCCGGCCCACGGCGGTGAGCTGGCCGGCGTTGCGGGCCAGCGAGGCGCGCAGCAGCTCCAGGTCGGCGACCAGCTCGGCGGAGCCGCGGTAGTCCCGGCCGGGCACGTGCGCGGTGCCCTGGCGCAGCCGCTGCCGGGTGTTGGCCAGCTTCGCCTTCACGCAGCGGGCCTTGAGCCGGTAGGGCTCCTCGGCGTTGACCCGGCGGAACCGGGCCGCCACCTCGGGCAGCGCGTCCAGGTCGGCGGCGAGGCTCGCGGAGAGGTCGAGCGACACCCCGCGCAGCCGCCGGGACACCGACACCTCGTCGATCAGGTGGTCCATCGCCTGCTCGGTGGCCGCGATGCCGTGCTCGTGCTGGATCGTCAGCACCTCGCGGGTCACGGCCGGGGTGACGAACGGGTTGCCGTCGCGGTCGCCGCCGATCCAGGTGCCGAAGGACAACGGCCGGGCCGTGGGGGAGGTCTCCACGCCGAGGGTGCGCAGCGTGTCGGCGAGGTCGTCGAGGACCTGCGGGGCGGCCTCGGCGTACAGGTCGCGCAGGTAGTAGATGGCGTTGCGGGCCTCGTCGGTCGGGTCCGGCCGGTCCAGCCGCAGCTCGTCGGTCTGCCACATCAGGTCGAGCAGCTCCGCGAGGCGGCGGTTGGCCGGGCCCTCGTCGCTGGCGCCGTAGAGGATCGCGTTCGCGGTCTCGGTGTCCAGCTCGTCGGCGATGGCGCGCAGCTTGGACAGGATCGACCGGCGGGCCGCCTCGGTCGGGTGGGCGGTGAAGACGGGCCGTACCGCCAGCCGCCGGGCCGCCGCGGCGATCTCCTCGGCCGGCACCCCGCGCTCGGCGATCATCTTGGCCGCCTGGTCCAGCCAGCCGCCCTGCACCGCCCGGCGGCGCCGCAACTCCCGGGCCCGGTGCACCTGCTCGGTGATGTTCGCCAGGTGGAAGTAGGTGGAGAAGGCGCGGGCCAGCTTGGTGCCGGTGGTGACGTCCAGGCCGGCGAGGCGCTGCGCGGCGGTGGGCGCGTCCGAGCGCACCTGGGCGCGGATCTCCTCGACGAGGTCGAGCAGCGGCCGGCCCTCCTGGCGGGCGAGGGTCTGCCCGAGCAGGGTGCCGAGGCGGCGGATGTCGGCCCGCAGGGCGGCGTCGGGGCCGTCGTGGTCGTGCTGGTCGGTCACGATGCGCTCCTTACGCGAGTACGAAGGACAGCGCTGTCCGACTCCCTGGATCGTATCCGCGTCCCCCGCCGCGAAGGAGGGGACCCTTGCAATCGTCTGCGGTACAGGAAGGGGCCCTTCCTGACATCTCAGCCGGTGCCGGGCGCATCTTCGCTGGTGGCGCCGGGTGCGGGGCGTCGGCCGGCGCGACGGCGGGCCTGGAACGGGGTGGCGCTGAGCACACCCGCCATGCCCAGCGACGTCCAGATGGTGAGCCCGGCGATCGGCCAGCCGGTCGACCGGCGGTCGAAGTAGACGACGGACTTGAGCAGGTCGGTGGCGAGCCCCGGCACGTTCCACCGGTGCATGCCACGCAGCCAGGTCGGCAGGAACTCGGGGGCGTAGATGCCGCCGGAGCCGGGGTTGCCGAGCACGACCAGCAGCAGGATCACCAGCCCGGTGCCGAACAGCCCCAGCCAGCCCTGCACCGCCGAGGCGATCATCGCCGCCGCGAGGACCGCCAGCGCCCCGCTCGCGGCGACGCCGACCAGGTCGTGGTCCCAGACGTCCAGGACGGGTCCCACCACGATCGCGCCGACGGCCCCGAGCACCAGGCTGTAGACGGCCAGCGCGGCGATCCGCAGCCCGGCGCGGCGCAGGCTGCGCGGGGCGGTGCCGTTGCCGAGGCCGAGCACGGTGGCGGCGAGGTAGCCGCCCAGCACGTACCCGACGGCCAGGTAGAACGGCACGAGCCCGCGCGGATCGGTCGCGGCCACCGGCACCTCGTCGGTGACCCGCAGCGGCATCTCCGCCTGCCGGGCGGCGGTGTCGAGGACCCGGACCACGACGTCGGTAGCGGCCGGCGCGGCGGCGCTCGCGGTGGTCAGCACCAGTCCGCCCTCGGCGCCGGTGGCGAGTACCCCGTACACCTCGCGGGTGAGCAGGCCGTCGTCGGCGGCGCGCGGGTCGGCGTACTCGACGGCGTCGAGGGTGCCGCTCTGGTTGCGTACGGCGGCGAGGACGGCCTGTGCCTTCTGGTCGCCGCGCACCACCCCGACCGGCACGTCGCGGGGCGTGGGACGGTGCAGCGCGCCGACGTACGCGGTGATGAACGCGGTGGCGAGCACCAGGGTGCCGAGCAGCAGCGCGGCGGTACGCGGCAGCCCGTCGCGCATCTCCTGGTCCACGCCGCCAGCCTAGGGCGGCCCGTGCCCGGTATGTGGCGTTTCTCGGCCCGGCCGGGGCTGCCGGCGCCGCGTCGATCAGGTGAGTTGGCAGCGGCCCGCGCTGTAGTGGGCGACCGCCGCCATGATCTCCGCCTCGGACCGGTCCGCGAAGTTGAGCGTGGCGACCAGCCCCGAGCCGTAGAAGGCGCTCAGGGCCGCGCTGTCGAGCGCCGTGAACGCCCCGAGGTGCTGGAGCGCCCGCGCGTCGCGTGGCGTGACCACAAGCATCTTCTCCAGGCTCCACCGGCGCCGGGAGATCCGCGCGACGCCCTCCCACGGCAGCCAGATCGCCTGGCCCCGGGTCGGCCGGGTGCGGATCCAGAGCCCGGCCGGGCCGAGCGCCAGCACCGGGCCGCCGGAACCGATCAGCCAGAGCTGGATCCCCAGCGGCAGGGCGACCAGGGCCAGCAGGCAGCCCACCACGCCGAGGATCGCGACCACGGACTGGGAGCGCAGCTGCGGATCGGACGAGTTCACCATGCCGAGACCGGCGCAGCAGGCGATCGGGAGGATGAGGAGCAGCACCACCCCCGTCATCAGCAGGCCGCGTTTCGCGACGTTGGGCCGTACCACGAAGGGCTGGTCCTCCGGGATGCGCCTGGTCACCGGCGGCGGCACGGGGCCTGCCCACGGGCCGCCGTGCGGTGGGCCTTGGTGGAAGGGCTGCGGCGGATGTCCGGCGGGGGTGCTCACGCGGCCTCCGAATGCTCGATCAACTTCGGCGGGGCCAGCCTAGAGGCCGCCCGCCAGCGTCCCGGCGGGCCGGACCGGCGGAAAACCGCTGGAGCCGGTCGGTAGCGTCCGATCATGACGTCGCCGAACTATCCCCCCAAGCCCCGACCGGGAGACCGGGTCGCGGTCGTCTCGCCGTCCGCCGGCCTGCCGGCCCTCTTCCCCCACGTGTACGAGTTGGGGCTGCGCCGGCTGCGCGAGGAGTTCGGCCTGGAGCCGGTGGAGTACCCGACCACCCGGGTACTCGGCGCCGACCCGCGCGACCGGGCCCGGGACCTGACCGACGCCTTCGCCGACCCGACGATCGCCGCCGTGCTCGCCACGGTGGGCGGGGACGACCTGATCACGGTCACCCCGCACCTCGACGACGCCGTGCTGCGGGCCAACCCGAAGCCGTACTTCGGCTACTCCGACAACACGAACGTCCTCAACCACCTGTACCGGCTGGGCGTCGTGTCGTACCACGGCGGGTCCGTGCTCGTGCACCTCGGCCGGCCGGGCAGCCCGCACCCGCTGACCTTCGACTCGCTGCGCGCGGCCCTCTTCACCTCCGGCTGGTACGACCTGACCCCCGCGCCGCAGTGGGGCGACCGGCCGAACGACTGGCAGGACCCGGCGACGCTGGCCGACGAGCCGGAGATGTTCCCGGGCGAGGGCTGGCGCTGGCAGGGGCCGTCGACGGTCATCGAGGGGCGCACCTGGGGCGGCAACCTGGAGATCCTGCACTGGCTGCTGGCCGCCGACCGGGTCCCTGACGCCGGGGACCTGGCCGGGTCGGTGCTGATGGTCGAGACCTCCGAGGAGTTGCCCCCGGCCACCGAGGTGTTCCGGATCCTGCGCAACATGGGGGAGCGCGGCCTGCTCGCCGGCTTCCCGGCGGTCCTCGTCGGCCGGCCGAAGGCGTGGGACTTCACCCGGCAGCACACCCCCGACGAGCGGCGGGACTGGGCGGCGGCGCAACGGGAGGCGGTCACCCGGGCGCTGGCCGCCTATTGCCCCGACGCGGTGGTGGTCTTCGACGTCGACCTCGGCCACACCGACCCGCAGCTGATCGTCCCGTACGGCGGCGAGATCCGTATCGACGCGACCACCCGACAGATCTCGGTCCGCTACTGACCCACCCGGCCGTGGTGCCGGTGGCAGGCTGCTGGTCGTCGGTCAGGTGGGATCGAGGACCGCGAAGGCCCGTACCGGGAAGGTGCCCATGCCGGCCACCATCGGTGGGGCGGCCGTGAACCGGAAGCCGGTCGGGGGCAGCGCGTCGAGCCCGGTCAGGTGCTCCACGATCGGCACGCCGGCGGCCAGCAGGGTGCTGTGCGCCGGTCGCTCGCCCGCCGCCGCCGGGCTCATGTCGTCGATGTTGATCGAGTCGATGCCGACCAGGGCGGCGCCCGCGTCGACCAGGGCCCGGGCGCCGTCGCCGGTGAGGTAGGGCGCCTCCGGCGCGCCGTACCGGTCCGTGCCGAAGTGCGCCGACCAGCCCGTGTGCAGCAGCACCGCGTGCCCGGCGACGTCGTACGGAGCCAGCAGCAGCCGGTCCACCGCGCGGGTGCCGGCCGGTACCCGGACCACGACGCCGGGCAGGTCGGCGAGGCGGTCCAGCGGGGTACCGGAGAGGTCGGGGCCCCCGGCGAAGCGGTGGGCGGGCGTGTCCAGGTACGTGCCGGTGTTGGCGATCATGTCGATGCGCCCCACCTGGAACTCCGTGCCGGGGGCGTAGTTGGCGCGGGACGCCTCCCGGGTCAGCCACTCGGTGATCCGCGGCGCCGGCCAGCCCGGCAGGGTGGTCATGCCGTCGGTGACGACGTGGCTCAGCTCGACCAGCCGTCGGCGGGAACCGTCGTCCGGGCCGGCCTCGGCGGCCACACCCCGGCCGCCCTTGTGCGGCTCCTCGATGATCGTCCGGCCGGTGATGCGTACCTCGGCCACCATCAGCAGCCCGAGGTGCCGGACGAACAGCGCCGCCAGCTCGTCGTCGGTGATGTCGCGGCCGGGGATGTCCAGCCGGAACCCGTCGGTCCGCAGCCCGCCGCCGTTGGCGAAGGTGACCTCCGCGTCGAACTGTGCCCGCCATTGGTTGCCCATCAGCGCAGCCGATCACGGCCGGCCATCCCCGTCAAGATCCTTCGGGCGGGCCGCCCCGCGCCCACCGGAGTGCCGTACAGGGGGGTGTACGGCACCACCGGCGGGCGGCGACGGCGCCTCGCCGTCGCCGAGGTCGCAGCCGGGTGGAGCTGCGGGCCTCCCCGAACAGGTCCGCGCACCCCGCGACCGCCGATCCGGCGGTTCGATCCCGGCTGACGGATTCCATCTTCGGCCGCCGGGCGGGCCCGGGTCTTGAACATCGATGCTCGGTTGACCGCCGACTCAGACCCCGCCCCCGATCCGACCCGGCCCAGCCGCCCGACCCGGCCCGAACGCAGGGACAGCGGGTGGGGGGAGAGAGAAGGCGGGGTCAGGGCCGTCGGGTGTGGGTGAGGAGTCGGCGCAGGTGGGCCGGGGGGTGGCCCACGTGGTCCCGGACCACCCGGGTGAGGTGGGCCTGGTCGGCGAAGCCGTGCTCCGCCGCCACCGTGCGCAGCGGCCGTTCGTCCGACTCGGCGAGGGTGTCCAGCACCGCCCGGACCCGCAGCCGGTTCCGGTAGGCGGTGAGGCTGCTGCCGGTGACCCGGTGGAACACCCGGCTCAGGTGGTGCGGGGAGGCGCCCACCTCGCGGGCCACCTCGTCGAGGCTGAGCGAGTAGTCGCCGGCGGTGAGCACCTCGCGGGCCCGGTCGGCCAGGCGACGGTGGGCGGCCTGGGTGGCGGGCCGGCGGCTGACCGCCCGTGCCAGGTCCGTCCCCGGCTCGTCCAGGGCACCGGTACGGCTGAGCACCCCGTCGAGGAAGCGGTGCAGCCGCTCCGTCATCTCGAAGTGGTCCAGTCCCCGCCGGAACTCCGCGATGAGCATCCGGTGTGCCAGGTCGAGCGACGCGTCGGAGGTGCCCTCCCAGCCGGCGGTCTCCAGCCAGCGGGCCCCGTCCGGGCGCCCGGCCAGCACCGCCGGGTCGACCTGCACACAGGTGTACGAGTCGCCGCAGCCCAGCGGGTGGGACACGGACATCTCGTCGCCCGGCCGGGTGATCAGCACGGAGGTGGCGTCCGAGAAGGTCGTACGACCGTTGAGCCGCCGTCGGTAGGCCCCCGACCGCCCGAGGATGAGGTTGTGGAACCTCTCGGCGGCGGGCTCGGTCCAGCCGTGGCTCTCGACGATGCAGCGCACCTCGTAGATCAGGATGCCCTCCGGGTGACCCAGCACCCGCCACCGGCCGGGCGTGGTCTTGCGGCGTGGATCGCTGCCGGTTCCCTCAGGCATCCGTTCTCCCCCCGGGTGGCCCTGCGCCGATTGTCGACGATCCAACCTACGCGGAGGTGGTTCGTCCGACCGGAGAGATAGTGTCGACCGGTGGCCCCCCGTCCAGCCGGACGAGGGGTGATCGTCGTGTCCTCCCGCTGGAAGTGATCTCATGCTCACCGGTCTGTTCTCCGCCGCCCTGGCCGACCCGGGGCTGGCCCGGGCACGTGACCTGGCGCGCTCCGGTGCCGCGCAGGTCGACGGCCTCGACATCACCGCCCCGCCCGCGCTGCGCCCCTTCGCGGTCGCGGCGGTCGCCGCCGACCGGGCCGGCGACGGCGGGCCGGGCGGCGGCGCGGGTCGGCCGGTGCTCGCCGTGACCGCCACCACGCGGGAGGCCGACGACCTGGCCGCCGCGCTGGGCAGCCTGCTCCCGCCCGAGCAGGTGACGGTCTTCCCGTCGTGGGAGACGCTGCCGCACGAGCGCCTGTCGCCCCGCTCCGACACGGTCGGCCGTCGGCTGGCCGTGCTGCGCCGGCTGGCGCACCCCGGTTCGGCCGACGCGCACGGTCGCACCGGCCCGCTGCGGGTGGTCGTGGCGCCCGTCCGGTCGCTGCTGCAACCGCAGCTCAAGGGCCTCGGCGACCTGGAGCCGGTGCAGCTCGCCGCCGGGCAGGAGGCCGATCTGGAGGAGGTCGCCCGCCGGTTGACCGACATGGCGTACGGGCGGGTCGACCTGGTCACCAAGCGGGGCGAGTTCGCCGTGCGCGGCGGCATCCTGGACATCTTCCCGCCCACCGACGAGCACCCGTCGCGGGTCGAGTTCTGGGGCGACGAGGTGGAGGAGATCCGCACCTTCGCCGTCGCCGACCAGCGCACCATCGCGCAGGTGCCGCAGCTGTGGGCACCGCCGTGCCGGGAGCTGCTGCTCACCCCGTCGGTGCGCAAGCGGGCCGCCGCCCTCGCCGAGGAACACCCGGAGCTGGCCGAGATCCTCGACAAGCTGGCCGAGGGCATCCCGGTGGAGGGGATGGAGTCCCTGGCCCCGGCGCTGATCGGCGCCGACTCGATGGAGCTGCTGCTGGACGCCATGCCGGCCGGCACCCACGTGATCCTGTGCGACCCGGAGCGGATCCGCACCCGGGCGCACGACCTGGTGCGTACCTCCGACGAGTTCCTCCAGGCGAGCTGGGCCGCGGCCGCCGTCGGTGGCCAGGCCCCCGTCGACCTCGGCGCCGCCGCCTTCCGGACCCTGGGCGACGTACGCGCCGTCGCGGCGAAGCTGCGCCAGCCCTGGTGGACGCTGTCGCCGTTCGGGTTGGCCGAGGCGGAGGCCGCTCCGGCCCGGCAGCCCTGGGAGGACGGGCCGGAGGCGTACGACGTCACCCCCGACGACGCGATCGCGGTGACCCTCTCCGCGCAGCCGGCCCCGCTCTACCACGGCGAGACCGCCCGGGTGGTCGACGACCTCACGCGCTGGACCGGCGAGGGCTGGTCGGTCGCGCTGGTCTTCGAGGGGCACGGCCCCGCCCAGCGGGCGGTCGAGGTGCTCCGCGACGCGGGCCTCGGCGCGCGGCTGACCGAGGAGATCCCGACCGCGCCCGCCCCCGGCGAGGTGCTGGTCGCCTGCGGCAGCCTGACCGGTGGCTTCGTCGACGAGGCGTCCCGGTTCGTGCTGCTCACCGGCAACGACGTCACCGGCGGGCGGGGCACCTCGACCCGCGACATGCGCAAGATGCCGAGCCGGCGGCGCAACACCATCGACCCGCTGGAGCTGAAGGCCGGCGACCACGTCGTGCACGAGCAGCACGGCATCGGCCGCTACGTCGAGCTGGTGCAGCGCACCGTCAACGGGGCCTCCCGCGAATACCTGGTCATCGAGTACGCCCCGAGCAAGCGCGGCCAGCCCGGCGACCGGCTCTTCGTCCCCACCGACCAGCTCGACCAGCTCTCCCGCTACGTCGGCGGCGAGCAGCCCACGCTGCACAAGATGGGCGGCTCGGACTGGCAGAAGTCCAAGGCCCGGGCCCGCAAGGCGGTCAAGGAGATCGCCGCCCAGCTCATCCAGCTCTACGCCGCCCGCAAGGCGTCCAAGGGGCACAGCTTCGGCCCCGACACGCCGTGGCAGCGGGAACTGGAGGACGCCTTCCCGTGGCAGGAGACGCCGGACCAGCTCGCGGCGATCGAAGAGGTCAAGCGGGACATGGAGCAGACCGTCCCGATGGACCGGCTGATCTGCGGCGACGTCGGCTACGGCAAGACGGAGATCGCCGTCCGGGCGGCGTTCAAGGCGGTGCAGGACGGCAAGCAGGTGGCGGTGCTGGTGCCCACCACGCTGCTGGTGCAGCAGCACTACAACACGTTCGCCGAGCGGATGAGCCAGTTCCCGGTGACCATCCGGCAGCTCTCCCGCTTCCAGACGCCGAAGGAGGCGGAGCAGGCCCTGGAGATGGCCGCCGCGGGCACCGCCGACATCGTCATCGGCACCCACCGGCTGCTCCAGGCGGCCACCCGGTTCAAGTCGCTCGGCCTGGTCATCGTCGACGAGGAGCAGCGCTTCGGCGTCGAGCACAAGGAGCACCTGAAGACGATGCGCGCCTCGGTCGACGTGCTGAGCATGTCGGCCACGCCGATCCCGCGCACCCTGGAGATGGCGATCACCGGCATCCGGGAGATGTCGACGATCGCCACCCCGCCGGAGGAGCGGCACCCGGTGCTCACCTTCGTCGGGGCGCACGACGAGCGGCAGGTGGCCGCCTCCATCCACCGCGAGCTGCTCCGCGACGGGCAGGTCTTCTACCTGCACAACCGGGTCGAGTCGATCGACCGGACGGCCCGCAAGCTGCGCGAGCTGGTGCCCGAGGCGCGGGTCGCGGTGGCGCACGGCCAGATGGGCGAGGAGGCCCTGGAGAAGGTCATGGTCGGCTTCTGGGAGAAGGAGTTCGACGTGCTGGTATGCACCACGATCGTGGAGTCCGGCATCGACATCCCCAACGCCAACACCCTGATCGTGGAGCGGGCGGACCTGCTCGGCCTGGCCCAGCTGCACCAGATCCGCGGCCGGGTCGGCCGGGGCCGGGAGCGGGCGTACGCGTACTTCCTCTACCCGCCGGAGAAGCCGCTCACCGAGCACGCCCACGAGCGGCTGGCCACCATCGCCCAGCACACCGAGCTGGGCGCCGGCATGTACGTGGCGATGAAGGACCTGGAGATCCGGGGCGCCGGCAACCTGCTCGGCGGCGAGCAGTCCGGGCACATCGAGGGCGTCGGTTTCGACCTGTACGTGCGGATGGTCGGCGAGGCGGTCTCCGCGTTCAAGGGCGAGCGTCCGGAGGAGGAGACCGAGGTCAAGGTCGACCTGCCGGTCGACGCCCACCTGCCGCACGACTACGTCGCCGTGGAGCGGCTGCGCCTGGAGATGTACCGCAAGCTCGCCGAGGCCCGCGACGCCGACCGGCTGCGCGAGGTGGTCGCCGAGATGACGGACCGCTACGGCGAGCCGCCCGCGCCGGTGCAGAACCTCGTCGCCGTGGCCCGGTTCCGGCTGCTGGCCCGCCGCTACGGCTTGACCGACGTCAGCATGCAGGGCAAGCACATCCGGTTCGGTCCGCTGCCGCTGCCCGACTCGAAGCAGCTGCGGCTCAAGCGCTACCACCCGGACTCGGTCTACAAGCAGGCGCTCGACCAGGTCAGCGTGCCCCGGCCGAGCACCCGGCGGGTGGGCGGCGAGCCGCTGCGCGACCAGGCCCTGCTGGAGTGGTGCGCCCAGTTGCTCTCCGACGTCCTGGGCGAGCCGGCGACGGCGGGAGCCGCCGCGCGGTGAGTGGCGGTCGACGACGGCTGGCCGGCAGCCGGCCGGTGGGGACCCGGGCGCGCACGGGGCGGGCGCGCGGGGAGACCGGTGGGCGGTGTCACGGCCGCCCCGGGCGGCATGAGAGAGTGACCGACATGCGTGCTCGCCGTCTTGTCGCCGTCGCCAGCGTGGCGCTCGGCCTCGTCGCCCTCTCCGGTTGCCGTGCCGAGCCCGGTGTCGCCGCCTACGTCGGTGACCTGCGGATCACCGAGGATGCCGTCACCGGGGTCGTCGACGACCTGCGGGCGAAGAACCCGACGCCGACCGGTCAGCCCGAGGCGCCCGAGGGGCAGCCCCCGGCGCAGGTGCCGCAGCTGCCCGACCGCGGCCAGATCGTCAGCATGCTGGTGTTGACCGAGGTCTGCGAGCGGCTCTCCGCGGACAAGAACTACCAGCCGCGCGGGCAGGTCGCGCCGGAGCAGGTCGCCCAGCAGCTGGGCCTGTCGCCCGACACCGGCTTCGTGCGCCAGTCCGCCGAGCTCTACAACTGCCTGTCGGGAGTGCCGACCGGGGCGCCGGCCGAGCCGACCGCGCAGGATCTTGCGGACGTGGTGGCGGCGGGCCGCAAGGCGGGCGCCATCCCGGCCGACGTGCCCGACGAGGCGGCCGCCCGCCAGCTCGACGGTGAGCAGCTGCGCGGCGCGCTGGCCACCCGCAAGTCGCTGGCCGAGGCGGTCGCCGCGTACGACGTGACGGTCAACCCCCGCTACCGCCCGCTGGAGTTCCCGGTGCTGAGCTTCTCCGGCAACGCGCCGGCGGTGAGCGTGCCGCTGGGCGAGGCCGGCTCCGACGGGGTCACCGACGTCTCCACCCCGGACCCGCTGCCCACCGTCGCGCCCGAGGCGGCCGGCGAGACCCACAGCTGAGCATGCCGGCGCGGATCGTCCTGCTCGTCACCTCGCCCCGGCTGCCGGCCGGGCTGCTGACCGCCGCCGCGTGGGACGTCGTACGCCGGCATCCGGTGCTGACGGGGGCGGAGAGCGAGCTGACGACGGCGGTCCGCGCGGCGGGCGCCGAGGTCACCGTGGTCGACGGCCGGGCGACGCAGGCGCTGCTCGACGCGGCGGCGGCGCACGGCGTCGCGGTGTGGCTGGCCGGCCCGGCCGGCGACGAGTCGCTGGCCCGTGAGCTGGGCCTGCGGCTGGCCCGCGAGCCCGGCCTGGCCGAGCTGGAGCTGATGTACGGCTCCTGGGACCCGCCGGGCGCCCGGCTGCTCGACGCGGTGGCGGTGATGGACCGGCTGGCCTCTCCCGGCGGCGATCCCTGGAAGCGCGCGCAGACCCACCGCAGCCTCGCCGGTTTCCTGATCGAGGAGTGCTACGAGGCGTACGACGCGATCAGCGCCGGGGACACCGACGCGCTGCGCGAGGAGCTGGGCGACGTGCTGCTCCAGGTGGTGCTGCACGCCCGCCTCGCCGAGGAGCTGCCCGAGGAGCAGCGGTGGACCGTCGACGACGTGGCCGGCGGGCTGGTCGACAAGATGGTCCGGCGCAACCCGCACGTCTTCGCCGACGCCCAGGCCGGCACGCTGGAGGAGATCGAGGCGAGCTGGGAGCGGATCAAGCGGGCCGAGAAGGCGCGTGACTCGGTGCTGGACGGCATCGCACTCAGCCAGCCGGCCCTCGCCCTGGCCGCCAAGGTCCTGGAGCGCGCCGGGCGGGTGGGCCTCGCCGTACCGCCGCCCCTCGCGGAATCCCAGGTGGACCCGGAGGCGCGCCTCGGTGCGGGCCTGCTCGCCACGGTCGCGGCGGCCCGCGAGGCGGGCCTGGACCCGGAGGCGGCCCTGCGCCGCGCCGCCCTCGCCTACGCGGACGCGGTCCGCGCGGCCGAAAAGGGCTGAGCCGACCCGGTAGGGTCGGCGGGTGGAATCGTTTGTGCCGCTCGCGGAGCGGATCGTCGACGCGTTGCTGGAGAGCCGGCCGGGGGTCGCGACCTCCACCGGCGACCACCGTTACGACGACCGGCTGCCGGACCTCTCCGCCGAGGCGGTCGCCGCCGACCGGACGATGCTCAAGGAGGCGGCGGACGCGCTCGCCGAGCTGGACCCGGACGCCCTGGACGTCGAGCAGCGCGTCGACCACGCGCTGCTCACCTCCTTCGTGGACCGGGAACTGTTCGAGTCCGGCGACATCCGCGCGCACGAGTGGGACCCGCTGCGGCACAACCCCGGGCCGCTGCTGCACGCGCTGCTCGCCCGCCCGTACGCCCCGGCCGACGTGCGGCTGACCAGCCTGGCGGGCCGGCTCGCCGCCGTACCGGACGCGCTGGCGACCGCGCGCGCGACGCTGCGCGACATGCCGCGCGTCCACGCGGAGACGGCGGTCGGGCAGTTCACCGGCACGGCGGCGCTCATCCGCGACGAGGTGCCGGCGCTGCTCGCGCAGGCCCCCGCCCTGCACGACCGGGTCGAGCCGGCCGCCACCGCGGCGATCGCGGCGCTGGAGGAGTTCGTCGCGTGGCTGCGTCAGGGCCTGGCCGCCGACGCCGGCCCCGGGCGGGACCCGCGGCTGGGCCGTCGCCGCTGGGAGGCGCGGCTCTGGCACACCCTCGACACGGAGCTGGGCGCCGCCGAGATCCAGCGCCGGGCCTGGGCCAACCTGGACCGGGTCGGCGAGGAGATCCGTGCGGCGGCCGTCGAGCTGGTCGGCGGTCCGGCCGACGACGAGACGGTACGCCGGGCGCTGGACCTGCTGGCCGCCGAGCACCCGGACGACCACACCATCGTGGACCTCGCCTCGGTCACCCTGGACGAGGCGACCGACTTCGTCCGCGCCCACGACCTGATCACCCTGGTCGACGACCCGTGCGTGATCCAGGAGATGCCGCAGTTCGCCCGGGGCGTGGCGGTCGCCTACTGCGACTCGCCCGGCCCGCTGGAGACGGCGGACGTGCCGACCTTCTACTGCATCGCGCCCACCCCCGCGGACTGGCCCGCGCACCGGGTCGAGTCGTTCTACCGCGAGTACAACGACCACATGATCCGCAACCTGACGGTGCACGAGGCGATGCCGGGGCACTTCCTCCAGCTCGCCCACGCCCGCCGGCACGTCGGCCCCACCCGGGTCCGCGCGCTGACCGAGTCGGGCCCCTTCATCGAGGGCTGGGCGGTCTACACGGAGGAGCTGATGGCCGGCCTCGGCTTCGGCGGCCTGCCGGTGCGGTTGCAGCAGCTCAAGATGCAGCTCCGGATGACCATCAACGCGCTGCTGGACCAGCTCGTGCACTGCGAGGAGCTGCCGGAGGCCGAGGCGATGGCGCTGATGACGGGGCGGGGCTTCCAGGAGGAGGGGGAGGCGGCCGGCAAGTGGCGGCGAGCCCTGCTCACCTCGACGCAGCTCTCGACGTACTTCGTCGGCTACAGCGAGGTGGCCGCGATCGCCGCCGCCCGCCCGGCCGGCGTGGCGGTACGCGAGTGGCACGACGCGATGCTCGCCCACGACTGCCCGCCCCCACGCCATCTGCGCACCCTGCTCGGCGTGTGAGGACCGTCACTGGGACCGGTCACGAGCTGGCCGGGCGGCGGTCCACGACGCCGGCGTCGGGCGGCAGGTCGAACACCGCGCCGTCGACCGTCTCGCGGTAGCGGCTCAGGGCCAGCTCGACCTGGCGGCCGTCGACCTGGCCGGTGAAGCTGCCCAGCACCCCGTCGGTGGTCACGCAGGCGGTGAAGTCCCCGGCCGACTGCGCCACGTCGACGCAGGTGGCGTGGTTGCCGGCGAGGGTGGTGTCGCTCTGCTCGATCACCGCCTCCGGGTCCAGCGCGGCGGTGGTGAGCAGCCCCACGACGACCGGCGGCGTCACCAGCCCCCGCTGCTTGGCCTCGGTGAACATGGTCACCGTGGGCTTCGCGTTGGGCGCGGGCGGGGCCTCCAGGGTGCAGGTCGCGCGGCCGGCGGCGGTCTCGCAGCGGGTCGTCGCCTCCGGGGTGACGGTGAGCTTGCCGCCGGGCCAGGTGTAGGCGGAGCGGGCCGGGTCCTGGGCCTGGGCGATGGCGGCGGTCTGCCCGCCGGGGAGCTGGTAGTCGGCGGAGTAGGTCAGCTCCAGGGCCCGGTCGAGCCGGGCGGCCAGGTCGTTCACCAGGTCGGACCGCCCGATCGTCCGGCCGGCGTCGTCGAGGGTCTGACAACCGGTCACCGTGAGCGACGCGATGACCGACACGGCGAGCATGCGGAGGGTGGTCGAGGCGGCGGGCATGGCGACCAGCCTTGCCGATCGGGTCAACCGCGCGCAAACCCGTTGCCGGTTGAGGCACGAGAATCCGGGAATGTCCGTGTAAAGCACTGCCCGGAGGAAGGTTTCGGGCCGGGCCGGCGAGCGCCCGGACCGCCCGCGTCCGAGCGTCGCCCGATACGCTGCGTTCAACACCTGCCTCAGCCGCACCGTCGCGGCCCATACCGGACCGGAACACACAAACGAGGAGCGACTCAGTGGCAACCATCGAGGGAATCGTCGCGCGGGAGATTCTGGACTCGCGGGGCAACCCGACCGTCGAGGTCGAGGTCGGGCTCGACGACGGCACGATCGCCCGGGCGGCGGTGCCCTCCGGCGCCTCCACGGGCGCCTTCGAAGCGATCGAACTGCGCGACGGTGACGCCGACCGCTACCAGGGCAAGGGTGTCGAGAAGGCGGTCTCGAACATCGAGGACAAGATCGTCGACGAGCTGATCGGCTACGAGGCCAGCGAGCAGCGGCTGATCGACCAGAAGATGCTCGACGTCGACGGCACCGACAGCAAGTCCGAGCTGGGCGCGAACGCCATCCTCGGCGTCTCCCTGGCGGTGGCCAAGGCGGCGGCCGGCAGCGCCGAGCTGAGCCTCTTCCGCTATCTGGGCGGCCCGAACGCGCACCTGCTGCCCGTGCCGATGATGAACATCCTCAACGGTGGCGCGCACGCGGACTCGAACGTCGACATCCAGGAGTTCATGATCGCGCCGATCGGCGCGCCCAGCTTCCGCGAGGCGCTGCGCTCCGGCGCGGAGGTCTACCACGCGCTGAAGTCGGTGCTGAAGAAGAAGGAGCTCTCCACCGGCCTCGGCGACGAGGGCGGCTTCGCGCCGAACCTGCCGACCAACGCCGCCGCCCTGGACCTGATCGCCGAGGCGGTCGAGAAGGCCGGTTACCGGCTCGGCACCGACATCGTCTTCGCGCTCGACGTGGCCGCCACCGAGTTCTTCGACAATGGCACCTACACCTTCGAGGGCGCCGCGAAGACCGCCGAGGAGATGAGCAACTACTACACCAAGCTCGCCGGCGACTACCCGATCGTGTCGATCGAGGACCCGCTGGCCGAGGACGACTGGACCGGCTGGCAGACGCTGACCGCCTCCCTCGGCGACCGCGTCCAGATCGTCGGCGACGACCTGTTCGTCACCAACCCGCAGCGCATCGCCCGCGGCATCGCCGAGAACGCCGCCAACGCGGTCCTGGTGAAGGTCAACCAGATCGGTTCGCTGACCGAGACCCTGGACGCCGTGGACCTGGCCCACCGGGCCGGCTTCAAGTGCATGATGAGCCACCGTTCCGGCGAGACCGAGGACACCACCATCGCCGACCTGGCGGTGGCCACCGGCTGCGGCCAGATCAAGACCGGCGCCCCGGCCCGCTCGGACCGGGTCGCGAAGTACAACCAGCTCCTGCGGATCGAGGAGGAGCTGGGCGACGCGGCGCGGTACGCCGGGGCGGGCGCCTTCCCGCGCTACCGTTCGGCCTGAGACGCGCGAGGCCTCGGGGGAGGGGTGTGACGATGCAGCAGCGCCGCACACCGGGCGGTCAGCGCCCCGCCCGTCGGCCGGGTCACACCGGTCGGCCGGGCGGGGCCCGGGGCGCCCGGGCGTCGGTCCGCGAGGGCGGCGTCCGCGCCGAGTCGCGGGCCACGGCCGGTCGCGCGCCGGGGGCGACCCGGGGCGCGGAGGGCGTACGCTCCGCGAGCCGGCCCGCCGCGGCCCGTCGTACGGCCGCCGGCACCGTCAAGCGGCTCTCCGCACCCCGCTCCCGGGGCCTCACCGGGCGGGCCACCGTGCTCTTCGCGGTGCTGATCGCGCTCGCCCTGGCCTACACCTACCCGGTGCGCGTCTACCTGGACCAGCAGGCCGACATCGAACGGATGGAGGCCGCCCAGGCCGCCCAGCGGGAGGCGATCGAGGAGCTGTCCGAGCGGGCGGCCAAGTGGCAGGACCCGGAATACATCAAGATCCAGGCCAGGGAGCGGTTCTTCATGGGCCCACCGGGCGAGACGCTGCTGGTGGTGCTCTCCGACCCGGCGGGCGCCGCCCGGGACGCCGGTTCGTCCGCGGCCCCGTCGGCGCCCGTCACCCCCGCTTCCTGGTACGACACCCTCTGGTCGAGCGTGCAGGCCGCCAACGGCGAGCAGCCCGACCGGTGACCAGCACCCGAGCATCGAACGAGAGATCAGGATCGTGACCGTCGTACCACCGCAGGAGCCGGCGGCGGACTCCGTACCCCCGCCCCGGCGCGAACCGGCCACCGAGGCCGACCTGGCCGCGGTGGCCGCGCAGCTCGGACGCCCGCCCCGGGGCACCCGGGCCGTGGCCCACCGCTGCCCCTGCGGCCTGCCGGACGTGGTGGAGACGACCCCGCGCCTGGCCGACGGCACCCCCTTCCCGACGCTGTTCTACCTGACCTGCCCCCGGGCGACGGCGGCGTGCAGCCGGCTGGAGTCGGCGGGGCTGATGAAGGAGATGGCGGACCGGCTGGCCGCCGACCCGGAGCTGGCCGCGCGCTACCGCGCCGCGCACGAGGACTACCTGGCCCGCCGGGACGCGATCGGCGAGGTGCCGGAGATCGCCGGCATCTCCGCCGGCGGGATGCCCGGCCGGGTGAAGTGCCTGCACGTGCACCTTGGGCACGCGCTCGGGGCCGGGCCCGGGGTGAACCCGTTCGGCGACGAGACGCTGGCGCTGGTGGAGAAGTGGTGGGCGGCCGGCCCGTGCGTGGACGTGTCGGCGGCGGACTGACATGGCGGGCGCGGACGGGGGCGTGGCGGGGGCCGACGAGGTCGTGGTGCGGCGGGCCCGCACCTCGGACGTGCGCGGCATCCGGCGGCTCGTCGACACCTACACCGACGACCGGCGGCTGCTCAGCAAGGCAACCGTGACCCTCTACGAGCATGTGCAGGAGTTCCGGGTCGCGGTCCGGGCCGGCGACGGCGCGGTGGTCGGCTGCGGCGCGCTGCACGTGATGTGGGAGGACCTGGCCGAGATCCGGACGGTGGCGGTCGACCCGTCCTGCCGGGGGCGCAAGCTCGGCCACCGGATCGTCGCGGAGCTGATCGACGGCGCCCGCGAACTGGGGGTGGCCCGGATCTTCGTGCTCACCTTCGAGACGCGGTTCTTCGGCTCGTTCGGGTTCACCGAGATCGACGGCGCGCCCGTGCCGCAACCGGTCTACGAGCAGCTGCTGCGTTCGTACGACGAGGGCGTCGCCGAGTTCCTGGACCTGGAACGCGTCAAGCCGAACACGCTCGGCAACACCCGGATGCTGCTGCGCCTCTGACCGGCCCGGTACGCGCGGCCCGGGGCCGCCGGCCGCGCCCGGCCCGCTCAGCTCCGGCGCGGGTGGGCGGCGAAGAAGTCCCAGACGAGTTCGGTGGCGTCGAGGCCCGCGTCGGGGGCGGCCAGCTCGCCGGTCGCCGCCCCGGGCCACGAGTGCCCCATGTCGGGCAGGGTGTAGACGGTCACGTCGCTGCCGTCGCCGCACCGCGCCTCGGTGCGGGTGACCCGCGGCGCGACCGCCGGCGGTGCGCCGGTCACCGGCGTGCAACGCAGCCGTCGCTGCCAGGTCCGTACGCCCTCGGTGAAGACGTCGGCGTAGCGGTCCTGCCCGCCGATGAAGGTGATCACCGAGACCGGTCGCCGGGGCACGTACGTCTCGGGGGCCGTCCGGGGGCCGCTGTAGCCGCCGCTGACCACGCCGATCGCCGCGAAGAGCCTCTCGCCCTCGACGGCGGCCCGGAAGCTCATGTCCCCGCCGTTGGAGATGCCGGTGAGGTAGACCCGGTCCGGATCGGCCCGCCACGTCCGTACGAGGTGGGCGGTGAGGTCCTTGAGGAAGCCGACGTCGTCGGTCGTCCCGCAGCAGATCAGCGCGTTGAAGCCGCCGTTCTGCCCGTCCGGGTACGCGACCAGGAAGTTCTCCCGGTCGGCCACGGCGTCCAGCCCCACCATCTCCCGCAGGCGGGCGCCGCTGCCGGGATAGAAGTGCAGGGCGATCACCAGCGCGGTGGGCCGGGCGGGGTCGTAGCCGGGCGGGGCGTGCAGCAGGTAGCGCCGGTCGGCCCCGCCGTGCACCAGAGTGAGCCGGTGGTCGCCGGCGGCGGGGCGCTCGACGGCCCCCGAAGGCGACGGGGCCGGCGTGACCCGGGACTGACCCCGGTCCCCACCGCACGCCGTGGCGACGACGGCGAAGAGCAGCCCCGTCAGCACTGCCACCGTCCGTCGCACGCCCCGCCCCCTCCGTGACCCCGGTCCACACTGGATGGCCCCGCCCGAACGGGGCAACCCTTTCGGTCCAGGCCGAAGAGCGGCAGTCTGCTGGCATGCTCCGTCTCCGCCTGGGACTGGCGGACCTGTGCCGGGTCCGCTTCGCCGATCGCCTGCACCCGGTCGGCATGTCCCTGCTGGCCTGCCAGGCGCTGCACGACGCGGACACCGCCCGGATGACGCCGGGCCCCGCGGCGGACGCGGCCTCCGCGTCGGGCCCGGTCCGGTCCGCCGCCTCCGTGCTGCGGCACCTGCTTCCCGCGCGCGGGCGCCTGCCCGACTTCCTCACCCCGCTGGACGGCCTCGAATCGGTCGCCGCCGGCCTGGAGGCGATCCGGGCGGCTCCCGTCGGGCGCATCCGGGCGGAGGTCGCTGCCGCGTACGCGCGGCTGCCCGCGACGCCGCTGCGCAGGCGGTTCGCCGAGGCCGACGGGGAGATGATGGACCTGTTCGGCCGGGCCCTGGGCACCTGGCACGACGCGGTGCTCGCGCCGCACTGGGCCGACCTGACGGAGGCGCACCGGCACCACGTGGCGGGGGCGACCGCGCAGCTCGCCACGCACGGGTTGGACGGGCTGCTGAACGCGCTGCACCCGGCGATCCGGTGGGAGGCGCCGACGCTGACGGTGCGGACCTGGTGGAGCGCCTCACTGCCCGGCACCGGCCACGGCCTGCTCCTGCTGCCCTCGCCGCTGGCCGGCCCGCATCCGCGGGTGCTGGTGGAGCCCGGCCGGCCGGTGCTGGTGGTGTACCCCGCGCCGATGCCGCACCTGATCAGGGCCACCACCCCCGATCCGCTGGGCCGCCTGCTGGGGGCGACCCGGGCGGCGGTGCTGCGCCGCCTCGCCGGCCCCGGCCGGCACACCACCACGGCGCTCGGCCGGGCCGTCGGGATCAGCACCTCCTCGGCGTCCGAGCACGCGGGGGCGTTGCGGGCGGCCGGGCTCGTCGCCACCGTCCGGGACGGCGGCGCGGTGCTGCACCGGTTGACGCCGCTCGGCGCCGAACTGCTGGACGCGGGCGACGCCGGGCCGCCTGAGCGCGCCTGACGTAGGGTTGCTGCCGTGACGACGCGTGTGGCCGCCATCGACTGCGGGACCAACTCGATCCGACTGCTGGTCGCCGACCTGCCGGACGCCTCGGCGGGTCCGGAGGCTCCGCTGGCCGACCTGAGCCGACGGATGCAGATCGTGCGCCTCGGCCAGGGCGTCGACAAGACGGGGCGGCTGGCCCCGGAGGCGATCGAGCGCACGCGGGTCGCGCTGGCCGCGTACGCCGCCGAGATCGAGAAGCTCGGCGCGGAGCGGGTCCGGATGTGCGCCACCTCGGCGTCCCGGGACGCCTCCAACGCCGCCGAGTTCCGCGAGATGGTCGAGCGGACCCTCGGGGTCGCGCCCGAGGTGGTGACCGGCGACGAGGAGGCGCGGCTCTCCTTCACCGGCGCGGTGCGCGGGCTGCCCGCCGACGCGCGCGAGCCGTATCTGGTCGTCGACATCGGCGGCGGCTCGACCGAGTTCGTCGTCGGCACCCGCGCGGGCGGCGTCGAGGCGGCCATCTCGATGGACATCGGCTGCGTCCGGATGACCGAGCGGCACCTGCACGGCGACCCGCCGGGTGCCGACGAGGTCGCCGCCGCGCAGGCCGACATCGCGGTCGCCGTGGACCGGGCACTGGAGGCCGTGCCGGGCCGGCAGGCCGCCACGCTGGTCGGGCTCGCCGGGTCGGTCACCACCGTGGTCGCGATCGCCCAGGGCCTCAAGGAGTACGACCCGAGCCGCATCCACCACGCCCGCGTGCCGTACGACGCGGTGGCCGCGACGACCACCGACCTGCTCGGCAAGAGCCGGGAGCAGCGGCTGGCGATCCCGGTGATGCACCCGGGTCGCGCGGACGTGATCGGGGCGGGCGCCCTGGTGCTCCGGGTGATCATGGAGCGGGCGGGGATGGACTCGGTGGTCGCCTCCGAGCACGACATCCTCGACGGCATCGCCTGGAGCCTCGCGTAGGCCCCAACCCGGGTATCACCCCTGGGTAGGAGCGGTATGATTTTCATATGGTCACCACGGTCAATCTGCCTGACGGGCTGCACGAGCGGCTCAAGCAACTCGCCGACCAGGAGCACCGATCGATGAACGCCACAATCGTGGTGGCGGTCGAGGAGTACGTCTCGGCGCGCAGCCGTCGCGCTCGGGTGCGGGACCTTGCCGGCGAGGTTGCCGAGCGCGACGCCGAGCTGTTGCGGCGGCTGGCCGAGTGATCAACTACCTCGAGGTCGATGACCTCGTGGAGGTCGCCTCTGTCGTGCTGGGTGACACGCCGCAGGTCCGTGACTTCGGTCTGCTGTCGTCCGCAGTGGTCCGCCCGGCCACCGTGGCGTTTGGTCAGGAGGTCTACACCGACCTCTGGAGCAAGGCCGCCGCGCTGCTCCACTCGGTCTGCATGAACCATGCGCTGATCGACGGGAACAAGCGTCTCGCCTGGGCGGCTGCGCGCGTCTTCCTGGCCCTCAACGAGGTGCCGATCCAGGTTGTCGACGTCGATCAGGCTGAGGCCCTCGTGATGTCGGTGGCCAGTGGCACGCTGACCGAGGTCGCCGACATCGCCCGCGAACTTCGCAAGCTCTACGTCTGATCCGTCCGCACGGATTCTGGCGCAGATGCCGGCCGGCAGCACCGAACCCTCAGCGGCGCAGCGAGAAGAGTCGCCAGGCGATCCTGGCCGCCGCGCTCGAACTCAGCGGGCGACCGCTGGTCGTGAGCGTCCGCGCACCACGCGGCGCGACACCACCGGGCGGCGCGCGGCCGAGCCACCGCCGATGCCCTGCTCACCCGCCTAGGCGCCCGCCAGCGGTGTAAGGAAGGGCACCTTCTTGACGCCTCGTGCATAGGAAGGGGCCCTTTCTGTGCATCAGGCCCGCGCGGCGCGTTCCGTTGACGGTACTTCGCATTGCGCAGTAGTGTGCAATGCGTGGACACCACACAACTGTTGAAGGGCGTGTTGGACCTCGCGGTCCTCGCCGTGCTCCGGGAGGAGGACGGCTACGGCTACGACATCCTGCGCCGGCTGCGCGACGCCGGGCTGGAGGAGGTCGGCGACGCCTCGGTCTACGGCACGCTGCGCCGGCTCTACGCCGCCGGCCTGCTGACCACCTACGTCGTGCCGAGCGAATCCGGCCCGCACCGCAAGTACTACTCACTCAACGCCGCCGGCCGGGACCAGCTCACCCGCTCCGGCAAGCTCTGGCACTCGTTCGCCACCACCATGGAAGCACTGCTCGACGATCGGGGGATGGCGGCATGACCGTCACTGAGCAGGAGATCGCGGACTACGCCGCACGGGTCCGGGCCGCGCTGGCCGACCTGCCACCGGCGCACCGCGACGAGTTGACCGAGGACCTGCCGGAGCACCTCGCCGAGGTCGCCGCCGAGGCCGGCGGCTCGCTGGTCGACCGGCTCGGCGAGCCCGAGGCGTACGCGGCCGAGCTGCGCGCCGCGGCCGGGGTCGGCGCCACCAGCGGCGGCGGGCGCCGCAACCGTCGCCTCGGTCTCGCCGTGGACCGGCTCCGCGCGCGGGCGCACCGCTGGGACGTCCAACTCGGACCACCTCTCGGGTACGCCTCGGCCAGCGAGTTCCTCCGGCTGCTCCGGCCGGCGTGGTGGGTGCTGCGGGGCTACCTGGCCGCCATGCTCGCCACGGTGGTCACGACCGGCGGCACGTTCGGCGTGCTGCCCGAGCTCAACGGCAGCCTGCTGGCCGGCCTGGTGCTGCTCGCCGGCAGCGTGCTCGCCTCGATCTGGCTCGGCCACCACACGCCGGGCCTGACCCGGCCCAAGCGGCGGGTGCTGCACGTCGGCACGGCGGTGCTGGTGATCTTCGGGCTGGTCGGCCTGGCGGACATGAACGACCGGGTCGGCAGCGGCGACCTCGACTACGAGCAGATCTCGATCGACGGCCGGTACGACCACATCCGCGACGTCTACGTCTACGACAGCGAGGGGCGGCTCGTGGAGAACGCCCGGCTCTTCGACCAGAACGGCGACCCGATCCGGCTCGGTCGTCCGATCTGCCCGGACGGGCGGGACCTGAAGACGGACAACGCGCTGCTGCGCCCGTACCCGTACTGCCCGGAGTGGGCGCCGTTCGGGCCCCGGCCGGGCGCCAGCACCCCGCCCCTGCTGAACCCGCCGGGGCTGCCCGTACCCGCGCCTTCGGAGGCCGCGCCCGTGCCGGGCGGCAACCCGACCCCGACGCCCACGCCGACAGGCACCTCGACCCCCGCGCCCGCATCGACGGGCATGCCGACCGGCACCCCCGCGCCGAGCCGGACGTGAACAGGATCATGGAGTGAAGCTGGGAAATAGCTGAACGGATGAGTCCAGCGGGGCAACGGCTGTCGGTCCCGGTCGCTACGGTGTCGTCTGCTCACTCACCCCCCGGAAGGAAAACGCGTGTCAGAGCAGGTCGCACCGCCCCCCGCGCCGGACGCCGCCCAGCCCCCGTCGGCCGTCCAGGCGCCGCCCCCGGTGGAGCCCCAGGCCGAGAAGTCCGGTTCCAAGAAGCTGCTCGGCATCGTGGGCGCGATCGTCGTGTTCCTGGTCGTCGCGGGCCTCAAGTTCGGCATCGGCTCGGCGATCGGCAACTTCTTCAACAAGGACGAGACCGCTGAGGCCAAGGTCGGCGACTGCATCGCCGAGCTGCCCGAGGTGACCGGCACCAAGGAGGAGAAGGTCGACGGCGCGAAGGTCGTCGAGTGCACCTCCACCGACGCCGTCTACAACGTGGTCGGCCGCGTCGACGGGCAGACCCAGGCGCAGGCCCGCTCCGGCGAGGCGTGCGGGCAGTACATCAAGGAGGGCCAGGAGGGCTACGTCTACTACAGCATCGAGCCGGGCAAGACCGGCTACCTGCTGTGCCTGACGAAGAAGGCCTGATCCCCCGGCACGACAGGACCGCCGACGGCGGCGCGGACATCGTCCGCGCCGCCGTCGGCGTCCGTGGGTGGGGCGTAGACAGGAGGTGTATGCCACTGTTCCGGCGTCTTCCCCGGGGCGCTCACGGCGTGGCAGGCTACCGACACGTAGCAACACTGTGCGACCAGCCAACGATGACTGACCGCTAGGAGGACGGCCGATGGGCGAGATGGTGAGCTACCGCGGCAACGGGGGGACGGGCGAGGGGTATCTCGCGATACCCTCCGGCGGTGCGACCAGCCCTGCGGTCATCGTCATCCAGGACTGGTGGGGCCTGGTGCCGCACGTCCGGGCGGTCGTGGACCGCTTCGCCGAGGCCGGTTTCGTCGCCCTCGCCCCGGACTTCCGGCACGGCGGCCCGGCCAGCAAGCCGAGTGAGCCCCGGCAGATGCTGAACAGCCAGCAGATGGACGAGGCGGCGGCGGACATCGCCGGCGCGGCCGACTACCTCGCCAGCCGGCCCGAGGTCGCCGGCAAGGTGGGCTGTGCGGGCTTCTGCGCCGGGGCGAGCCTGGCCCTCTGGGCGGCGACCCGGTCCGAGCGGATCGTCGCCACCACCGCCTTCTATCCCCGGCTGCCGTGGGACGGGATGCGCCTCGAGTGGCCCGACTACGCGGGCAAGGCGGCGCTCATCCACTGCTCCGAAGAGGACGGCACCTCCGCCGCCGACGGCGTACGCACCGTCCGCCGCGCCGTCGAGACCTCCGGCGGCACCTGCCAGGTCCACGACTACCCCGGCACCTCGCACGCCTTCTTCAACGAGGACCGGCCGGAGCACTTCGACCAGCGCGCCGCCGCCACCGCCTGGGCCCGCACCCTCGAACTCTTCCGGGCCAAGCTTGGCTGAGCCCCGTACGCCCGACGAGGTGGTCGCCCGCGCCGCGCGGGCGACCGACCTGGCCGACCTCGACGCCGCCGTCAGCGACTGCTTCGCCTGCCCGCGGCTGGTGCGGTGGCGCGAGGAGGTGGCCCGAGTCCGCCGGGCGGCCTTCCGGGACCAGGAATACTGGGGCCGGCCGGTGCCCGGCTTCGGCGTCCCCGACGCGCGCATCGCCATCCTCGGCCTGGCGCCCGCCGCGCACGGCGGCAACCGCACGGGCCGCATCTTCACCGGCGACCGGTCCGGCGACGTCCTGTTCGCCGCGTTGCACCGGGCCGGGCTGGCCAACCAGCCGACCAGCGTCGCCGCCGACGACGGGCTCACCGTGCGCGACCTGCGGATCTTCTCCGCCGTGCGCTGCGCCCCGCCGGACAACAAGCCCACCCCCGAGGAGCGCGACACGTGCGCGCCGTGGCTGCACCGCGAGGTCGCGCTGATCCGGCCCACCCTGCGCGTCGTGGTCGCGCTGGGTGCGTTCGCCTGGGCCTCGTGGTGGCCGGTGCTGCGCCAGGTGTACGGTCTGCGCCCGCCCAGCCCGCGACCGGCCTTCGGCCATGGGGCACACTGGTCCGGCACGGGCGCCCCGGCGCTGCTCGGCTGCTACCACGTCAGCCAGCAGAACACCTTCACCGGGCGGCTGACACCAGGGATGCTGGACGATGTGTTCGCCCGGGCGAAGCAACTGGCCGGGGCGGACTGAGGCGCGGGGGCGGTGGCGATGACGGACGGAACGCGTCGAGTCGTGGGACACGCCCCGGCGATCCGGAGGTAGCCCCCGATGCAAATCAGCGTCCTGCGCAGGTGGTGGCCGGTCGCGGCGGTGGTGCTCCTGCTGGCCGTCGCCGCGTTCTCGTCCGCCCACTCGTCGATCGGCGCCAGCCGGATCCCGCCCGCCGCCGACAACATCCCGTACGTGCCGGAGTATCCGAGCGGCGAGCCGGTCGAGTCGATCCCCGTCGAACCGCGGGACGCCGGCCAGGCCACCCAGGCGTCGATCCCGCAGTGGATCGCCACCGTCGCCATCGTACTTCTCGGGCTGGCGATCCTCGTCGTCTTCGGCTATCTCACCTGGACGTTGGTCCGGGGCGCGATCCGCCGCACCACAAGGGCGCTGCCGGCCCAGCGGTCCCGGCGGACGCCCGAGGGCACCGCCCGCGAGGTGGCCGCCGCCCTCGACGCCGGCCTGGAGGAGTTGGACGACCGCGACACCGATCCGCGTACGGCGGTGATCGCCTGCTGGGTGCGCCTGGAGCAGGCCGCCGCCGGGGCCGGCGTGCCCCGGCTGGCCGGCGACACCCCCACCGACCTGGTCACCCGGCTGTTGCGGGGCGACCCGTCGGTGGGCATCCCGGCCATCGCCAGCGCCGACGTGCTGGCCGAGTTCGCCCACGTCTACCGCGAGGCCCGCTACGCCACCCGTGAGGTCGACGAGCGCACCCGCGACCAGGCCCGGGCGGCGCTGCGCCGGCTGCGCGGCGAGTTGACCGTCGCGGTCGCCGACGACACGGAGGTGCCGGCGTGACCGGGCCACCCACCGGCGTGAGCGGGGCGCGGCCGGCGCCCGCCCGACGTGGCGAGGTGATGCCGTGAGCAGCACCAGCATCGACGACCTGCTCAGCGTCGAGGACGAGCGGCCGGCACGCGCCGAGCCCCGGCGGGGCGGGCGGGTCGGCCGGGTGCTGCGTCCCCTGGCCGGCGTCGCGGCCGTCGTGATCGTGCTGGTCGCCGGCCTGCGCCTGGTGGGCCTGCGGGTCTCGCTGCCGATCCTCGTGGCCGGGGTGGTCGCGCTGTTCGTGGTGCGTCGCGTCGTCGCCGCCCTCACGCCCCCGCCCCCGCCCCGCGGCGGCGGCCGGGCCCCTGTCGCCGACGACGACGGCACCTGGAACTGGGGTGCCAGGGACGCGCTGCGCACCGCGATCAACGGCTGGGAACTGCCGCTGGACTGGTCGGCCAGCCGGCCCGAACGCTTCACCACCGTGATCCTGCCCCGGCTCGGGGAGTTGGCCGACGAGCGGCTGAGCCAGCGGCACGGCGTGACCCGCGAGTCGGATCCGGCCCGGGCCCGGGTGCTGCTGGGTGACCAGCTGTGGAAGTTCCTGGAGACCCCGCCTCGCCGCACCCCGTCGCCGCGCAACCTCGCGGCGATCGTCGCCGAACTGGAGAGACTGTGATGAACGACGTGGACCGCAGGATGCCCGCCGCCGAGGTCGGCCCCCTCGCCCGGTCGGTGCTGGAGGCGGTCGGTCAGGTCGTCGTCGGCAAGCGGGACGCGCTGGAGCTGGTGCTCGCCGGCATCCTGGCCGGCGGCCACGTGCTGCTGGAGGACCTGCCGGGCCTCGGCAAGACGCTGACCGCGCGGTCCTTCGCCCAGGCGCTCGGGCTGGACTTCCGCCGGCTCCAGTTCACCCCCGACCTGCTGCCCGCCGACGTGACCGGTTCGTTCCTGTACGACCAGCGCAGCGGCGACTTCTCGTTCCGGGCCGGCCCGGTCTTCACCAACCTGCTCCTCGCCGACGAGATCAACCGGACCCCGCCGAAGACCCAGTCGGCCCTGCTGGAGGCGATGCAGGAGAAGCAGGTCTCGGTGGAGGGCGTGACGTACAAGCTGGACGAGCCGTTCCACGTGCTCGCCACCGCCAACCCCATCGAGTACGAGGGCACGTACCCGCTGCCGGAGGCGCAGCTCGACCGGTTCCTGCTCCGGGTCTCCTTCGGCTACCCCGAGGCCGAGGAGGAGTGGGAGGTGCTGCGCCGGCGGATGGCCCGCCGCCGCGAGGAGGCGGACATCAAGCCGGTGGTCGACGCGGCGACCCTGCGCGCCATGCAGGCCGCGCTGGAGGACGTGGTCGTGGAGGACTCGGTCGGCCGCTACATCGTCGCGCTGACCGCCGCCACCCGGGAACACCCGTCGGTGCTGGTCGGCGCCTCGCCGCGCGGTTCGCTGGCGCTGCTGCTGCTGTCCCGCGTACGGGCCGTGATGGCCGGCCGCGACTACGTCGTCCCGGAGGACGTCAAGGAGGTCGCGGCACCCGCCCTGGCGCACCGGATCACGTTGCGCCCCGAGATGTGGTTGCGTCGTGTCGACCCGTCCTTCGTGGTCGGCGAGGTGCTGGAGGCGACCCCGGCGCCCGCCAGCGGTGCGCTGCCCAGCTACGCCGCCGGCCCCGGGCACTGATGGTCGCGTCCGCCGTGTCGCCCCGGGTCGAGTCGCCGCCACCGGAGCCGGGACCCGCGACCGGCTGGGTGCCCACGTGGGCGCTCGGCCGGGCGGTGCTCCTCACCGCGCTGCTGCTGATCGCGGGGGTGCTGCTCGGCCGGGTGGACCTGGTCGTGCTGGCTGCCCCGTTCGCGCTGGGCACCGCGTACGCGCTGCGCCGCCGGCCGACCGCCCTGCCGCAGATCTGGGTCTCCGCCGACGAGGGGCACCTGGTCGAGGGCGGCGAGCTGACCGGCACGGTCACCGTCGGCAACCCCGACCTCATCGACTACGACGTGGCGGTGGTGCGCAGCCGGGTCTCGCCGTGGCTGCGGGTGCAGCGGGTGACGATCGCCGGGGCGACCACCGCGTCCGGGGCAAGCTCGCCCGTCGCCCCGTCCGTCGCCGACCGGCCGTTCGTGACCGCCGTCCCGACGGCGGCGGCCGTGGACCTGGAGCTGACCGGCACGGCGCTGCGCTGGGGCCGGCACCCCATCGGCCCGGCGGGCGCCCGGGCGGCCGCCGCGCAGGGACTGCTGGTCTCCCGCGCCGTGATCGCCGAGCCGTCCCGGTTGCGGGTCTACCCGAGGACCGAGCCGTTCGACGCGGTCGAGGCGATGCCCCGGGCCGCCGGCCTGGTCGGCGCGCACCACTCGCGCCGGCCCGGCGAGGGCGGCGAACTGGCCGGCGTACGGGTCTTCGCCCCGGGCGACCGGCTGCGCCGGATCGACTGGCGGGTGTCGCTGCGCGCCCGGCAACTGCACGTGGCGGCCACCCTCTCCGACCGCGACGCCGAGGTGGTGGTGCTGCTCGACGTGCTCGCCGAGGCGGGTCGCTCGGGCGGCGTGTCCGGGGCCGCCTCCGTGCTGGACACCACCGTCCGGGCCGCCGCCGCGATCGCCGAGCACTACCTGCACCGTGGCGACCGGGTGTCGATGCTCGAGTACGGCCCGTCCGCCCGCCGGCTGCGCCCGGCCACCGGCCGCCGGCAGTACCTGACGGTCCTGGAGTGGCTGCTCGAGGTGCGGGCGGAGCACTCCCCGCACGAGCCGTACGACCAGGTGTTCGGGCCGCAGTTGCTGTCGGCGGACGCGCTGGTGGTGGTCCTCACCCCGCTGCTCGACGAGCGGTCGGCACAGATGCTGGCCCGGCTGACCCGCTCCGGGCGGTTCGTGGTCGCGGTGGACACCCTGCCGGCGGACCTCACCCCGCCGAAGGACCGGGGCTGGGCCGAGGTGGCGTACCGGCTGTGGCGGCTGGACCGGGACACCATGATCGGGCAGCTGCGGGAGCACGGCGTGCCGGTGGTGCGGTGGGCCGGCGCGGGCAGCCTCGACGAGGTGCTGCGGGACGTGGCCCGCCTGGCGACCGCCCCGAGGGTGGCCCGGTGAGCGCGAGGAATGTAGCGCAGCGGAGTCCCGCAGTCGCGAACGAAGGGCGGGCCCCGTGAGCGCGAGGAATGCAGCGCAGCGGAGTCCCGCAGTCGCGAACGAAGGGCGGGCCCCATGAGCGCCGTCACCGAGCGGGTCAGGGCGCTGCGGTACGCCGCCGCCCGGATCAGCCTGACGCCGCTGCTGGTGCGCGCCGGCATCTTCCTCACCGTCCTGGTCGGCCTGCTGCTGGCGTACCCCTCGCAGGTGCTGCTCGGACGGCCGCTGCTCGCCCTCGTGGCGGTGGCGGTCCTGCCGGCGGTCGGGCCGCGCCGGGTCTGGCCGACCTTCGCGGCGCTGGTCACGGTCGGCGGCTGGCTGGTCGCCACCGACGGGTACGGCCGGCCGATCGCCCTCTGGCGGCTGCTCGCCGTGGCGGCGGTGCTCTACCTCACCCACACCCTCTGCGCGCTGGCCGCCGTGCTGCCGTACGACGCGGTGGTCGACCCGAACCTGATCGTGCGGTGGCTGGCCCGGGCCGGCGCGGTGCTGCTGGCCACCTTCGTCCTCGGTGTCCTGCTGGTCGAGGTCGGCAGGCTCGGTGGTGACGCCGGACACCAGGCGGCGACGGTGGTGGGTCTGCTCGTGGCGGTGGCGGTGGCGGCGTTGCTGGGGTGGCTGCTGCGCCGCAGGTGACAGCCCCTTTCGGGGGAAGTCATGCAGGTCACAGGGGTTGTGCTCCGTCACAGAGAAGGGGCGCGAGCGGGATTAGCCGGGCCGCGCGGGGAAAGATAGATGACGTGAACCCGAAGCGGATCCTTGTGGTGGGTGCCGGGCACGTCGGTCTCTACGCGGCACTGCGCCTGTCGAAGAAGCTCAGCTCCCGTGAGGCCGAGGTCGTCGTGGTGGACCCTCAGCCCCACATGACCTACCAGCCGTTCCTGCCCGAGGCGGCGGCCGGCAACATCTCGCCCCGGCACTCCGTGGTGCCGCTGCGGCGGGAGTTGCGGCGGTGCAAGGTGGTGGCGGGCGCGGTGACCCGGATCGACCACCACCGCAAGACCGCCGTGGTGCAGCCCATCAGCGGCCCCACCCGGGAGATCCCGTACGACCACGTGGTCGTCGCCCCGGGTTCGGTCTCCCGGACGCTGCCGATCCCCGGCCTGCACGAGCACGGCATCGGCTTCAAGACCATCGGCGAGGCCATCTACCTGCGCAACCACGTGCTGGACCGGCTCGACGTGGCCGCCGCCACGCCCGACCCGGCCGTCCGCCGGTCGGCGCTGACCTTCACCTTCGTCGGCGGCGGCTACGCCGGCATCGAGGCGCTCGCCGAGATGGAGGACATGGCCCGGGACGCCCTGAAGTACTACCCGGAGCTCAAGCCCGAGGACATGCGCTGGGTGCTGGTCGAGGCGACCCAGCGGGTGCTGCCCGAGGTCGACCGGGACATGGGCGCCTACACGGTGCAGCAGCTGCTCAAGCGGAACATGGACATCCGGCTCGACACCCGCCTGGAGTCCTGCCTCGACGGGGTGGTGAAGCTCTCCGACGGCGACAGCTTCCGCTCCGACACCATCGTCTGGACGGCCGGCGTGAAGCCGTCGCCGATGCTGGACGCGACGGACTTCCCCCGCGACGAGCGGCGGCGGGTCACCTGCCTGCCGACCCTCCAGGTGGTCGACGGCGACCGGGTGGTCGACGGCGCCTGGAGCGCCGGTGACTGCGCGGCCGTGCCGGACCTGACCAAGGAGCCCGGCAACTACTGCTCGCCGAGCGCCCAGCACGCGGTCCGCCAGGCCGCCCGGATGGCCGACAACATCGTCAACGTCGTCCGTGGCCGGGAGCCGGTGGAGTACAAGCACAAGCACGCCGGCAGCGTCGCCAGCCTCGGCCTGCACAAGGGCGTGGCCCAGGTGTACGGGATCAAGATGACCGGCTGGCCGGCGTGGTTCATGCACCGGACGTACCACATGAGCCGGATCCCGTCGTTGAACCGCAAGGTCCGGGTCGTGGTCGACTGGTCGCTGGCGTTCTTCCTCAAGCGCGAGGTGGTCGCCCTGGGCCAGCTGCACGATCCGCGCGAGGAGTTCGCCGAGGCGTCGCAGCCGGTCGGCGCCGGCCGCGCCTGACGGACCCGACCCGCGATCTCATGTGAGGAAGGGCCCCTATCGCGTACGCGATAGGGGCCCTTCCTCACCCGTCAGACGCGCCAGGTCCAGGCGTCGGCGATCCGGGTGGCGGGGCCGTAGAGCTGCTCCAGCGTGCCGCGGAGGCTGTCGGCGTGCGGGGTGCCGTCGGCCAGCGCCACGCAGGAGGCGCCCCAGAACTCCGCGTCCTCCGCGGCCTGCCGGCGCTGTTCGTCCCCGATGACGGGTTGCCCGCCGCGCCGGCCGACCTCGGCCAGGAGGGCCGACGTGGGCTGCGCGTAGGTGCCCATCGCCGCCGTGCCGCCGCGACCGTACGGGCCGATGAAGAAGCCCTCCGGCATGCCGAACGCCGCGTCGGCGGCGGTCGCCCAGCGCATCGGCCACGGTTGCTTGGGCGTGGCGAGCGGCACCGGCACCAGCACCCCGCCCGGCTCGACGCACTGGCGCCAGTGCCCGCCGGTGACGAACTCGGGCAGCGGCGGGCGCTCGGCGGTGGGCAGCGGGGTCGGCAGCAGCGGCAGCAGCGCCACGCCGACCGCCGCCGGCACCAGCCGGCGTACCCGGCCGCTGCCGCCGCGCAGCGCCCGGTCGACCGCCAGCACCAGCAGCGTGGCGATCAGCGGGAGCACCGCGAGGGCGAAGCGCATCGGCAGCGCGCCGTCCACCACGGGCAGGCCCGAGAGCAGGGCGTACGGGCCCGGGACGGCGGTGCGTTCGCCGTCGACGACCACCCGGGGGCCGAGCGACAGCGCCCCCGTCACGAGCGTGCCGACCACGCACGCGACGACCAGCGGGCGACGGCCCAGCCAGAGCGCGCAGGCGGCGGCGACCAGCAGCAGGGGCAGCCCGAGGAAGGTGTTGTACTCGGCCGGCCCGGTGGTCAGCCGGGCAGCCCCGTCGCCGCCCGCGATCGACAGTGGCGAGACGGTCCACCAGCTGCGCAGGTCCGCCGAGAAGTAGTGCGGGCTGAACATGCCGTCCGAGACGCCCTGCGGGCCGGCGAACTGGAACCACAGCGGCCAGGCCAGTACGACCAGGGCCAGCCCGGCGGCGAGCATCATCCCGGCGGCGAAGCCGGGCAGGGCGCGGCGGGCCAGGTTCCGGTCCGCCACCGCGTAGGTGACCGCCATCACCAGCAGCGTGACCGCGCAGAGGAAGAGCACCTCCTCGCCGACGAAGACCTGCGCGGTGACCGCCGCGGCCAGACCGACGGCCGAGCTGACCACCCGGCGGCGGTCCGGCCCGTCGGCGGTGCCCGCCGGGTCGGCGGCCCGCAGCATGCGGACCACCAGCCAGACGATCACCGGCACCAGCCACTGCGCGGTCATGTGCAGGTGGCTGTTGGTCTGCGAGACCATCCCCGGGCCGAAGCCGCAGAGCGCCGCCCCGAGCGCGGCGGCGAGCCGGCGGGCGCGCAGGACCCGGGTGAAGAGCAGGTACCAGGCGATCGCGGTGCCCGCCAGGTTCGCCATGGCGAGCAGGGCGAAGGTCACCGGCGCGCCGAACGACAGGGTCACCGGGGCGAGGAGCACCCCGAGCGCGATGACCGTGGTGTTGGTCATCAGGTTGACCCCGTCCGGCGCGTTGAGCCGCCCGGTGAGCAGGTCGAAGTCGCCGAGCAGCGCCCGCGAGTCGACGGCGAGGAACCACTCGTAGAGGGCCTGGTCCTCCGGGTTGAGCGCCAGGACCCGGGCCGCCGGGTCGGGCCAGAGCCCGTGGGTGAGCCAGCCGGCCAGCGCCACGAAGAGCAGCACGACGGTGACGTCCGCCCGGCGACGGTGGACGGCGGTCAGCAGGCGCGCCGCCCGAAGCCGGCGGGACGGCCGGTCGACGGCGAGGACAGCCTGGTCAGGGACGGCGTCGGGGGCCGTGGGGGCTGCGCTGCTCACGGTCTCGACCCTAGTGCGACCCGCCTGCCGGGGTACGCCGGGTCGCCGCCGACCCGCTACCGTGACACTGCACCACGCGTGTCGACCCGCGCGGTGTCACCCGCCCGGGTGGTGGAACGGCAGACACGGCCGCCTTAAAAGCGGCTGCCGCAAGGCGTGCGGGTTCGACCCCCGCCCCGGGCACGCCGCACTCTCAGCTTCCGCTCAGCTTGGCGATCTCCACGGGACTGCCCTGGGCGTTTACTCTTGGGGGTGCACGTTCACGTGCAACGACCCCCTGAGGGAGGCCTGACAGTGAAGACTTCGAACCCGGTGCTCGCCCGGCTCGGCCAGGCGGCCGAGCGGGAGCGCTCCGCCGGGTACGCCCCGACCGGGCCGTACGGACAGCCCGGCTATCCCCAGCAGTACCCGACGGAGGCCGGCTACCCGGCCGCCCCGCCGACCGTCAACACCATGTCGATCGACGACGTGGTGGTCAAGACCGTCACGCTCCTCGGCATCCTCGGCGTCTCCGCCGCGGCCGCCTGGGTGCTGGTGCCCGACGCGCTGCTCGGCGCGGCCTGGATCGGCGCGGCGGTGGTCGGCCTGGTCCTCGGCCTGATCATCTCGTTCTCCCGGATGGCGAACCCGGCGCTGGTCGTCGCGTACGCCGTCGTCGAGGGCGTCTTCGTCGGCATGGTCAGCAAGTTCTTCAACTCGCTCTACGACGGCATCGTGGTCCAGGCGGTGACCGCCACGTTCGGTGTCTTCTTCGTGATGGCCATGCTCTACAAGGCGAAGGTCATCCGGGCCACCCCGAAGTTCGTCAAGGGCATGATCGCCGTGATGGCGGGTCTCTTCGCCGTCATGCTGATCAACCTCGTGTTCGCGCTCTTCGGCGTGAACACCGGCCTGCGCGACGGCAGCCCGCTGGCGATCGGGTTCAGCCTGGTCTGCATCGTGGTGGCCTCGCTGAGCTTCGTGCTCAGCTTCAAGGAGGTCGAGGACGGCGTCCGGATGGGGCTGCCCCAGCGCTACTCCTGGGTCGCCGCCTTCGGCATCCTGGTCAGCCTGGTCTGGCTCTACATCGAGATCCTGCGCCTGCTGAGCTACTTCCAAGGCGACGACTGACCGTCGCCCGCGACCGACCGGCGCCCGCCCCCGCATTCGCGAGGGCGGGCGCCGTCGTCCGACCCCATCCGCAGCCCCCGACCCCTCCCTCCCCGCCGCCCCTGTCCCAGCTCTCGCCGTTGATCATGCAGTTGTGGTACCCCGCAAAAGGTGCGAAACATCCCCAGTCGCCCACCACAAGTCCATGATCGACGGGGCAGGGCAGGGCAGGGCAGGGCAGGGCAGGGCGGGGCGGGGCGGGCGGGGAAGGGAGGGGGGTTTAGGGGTTCGTAGACTTCGGGTGTGGGTGGTGGGGAGTTGGGGCGGGCGGTGGAGTTGTTGGTGCGCCAGGTCGGGCACTGGCAGCAGCCCCGCTGGGCGGCGGTGGCTGCCGGTGGCAACGTGTCCCGCGCCGATCTCGTGCACCGGCTGGTGCAGGAGATCGCCAACCTGGCCGCCGACGTCGAGGGCGGACCCCGGCGGACGGTGCCCCGGCTCGACAACGACCTGGCGCTGCCCGACCAGCTCCGCGTGGTGGCCGCCGACCTGGTCGCCGCCGCCCCGCCGCCGGAGGTGCTGGCGCGGGCCGCCGCCGAGGTCACGGCGACCCGCGACGCTCTCTAGCGCCGCCAGCGACCCACGACGCTCTCTAGGGCTGACGGCGGACCGCGACGCTCTCCAAGGGTGACGGCCTCCCGCGACGCTCTCTAGCGCTGACGGCGACCCGCGACCCTCCTCCAGGGGGGACGGCGGCCCACAGCTCGTCCGGGCTCCGGCCGGGCGGCGAGGTCCGCTCGGAACGATCCCGGTGCCCGGCCGGGCAGCCCGTGGTGGCGCCGTCCGCTCAGCTCAGGCGCTCGACGACCATGGCCATGCCCTGGCCGCCGCCCACGCACATGGTCTCCAGGCCGATCGTCTTGTCGTGCCAGTCCAGGGCGTTGAGCAGGGTGCCGGTGATCCGGGCGCCGGTCATGCCGAACGGGTGCCCGACGGCGATCGCGCCACCGGCGACGTTCAGCTTCTCCAGCGGGATGCCGAGCTGGCGGTACGAGGGGATCACCTGCGCGGCGAACGCCTCGTTGATCTCCACCAGGTCGACGTCGTCGATGGTCATCCCGGCCCGCTTGAGCGCCTGCCGGGTGGCCTCGACCGGACCGAGGCCCATGATCTCCGGCGAGAGGGCGGTCACGCCGGTGGAGACGATCCGGGCCAACGGCGTGATGCCGAGGTCCCTGGCCCGCTGGGCGCTCATGATCACCACGGCGGCGGCGCCGTCGTTCAGCGGGCAGCAGTTGCCGGCGGTGATGCGACCGTCCGGGCGGAACACCGGCTTCAGCCCGGAGACGCCCTCCAGGGTGACCCCGGCGCGGGGGCCGTCGTCGGTGCCGACCACCGTGCCGTCCGGCGCGGTGACCGGGGTGATCTCCCGGGCCCAGAAGCCGTCGGCGATGGCCTTCTCGGCGAGGTTCTGGCTGCGTACGCCGAACTCGTCCATGTCGGCGCGGGTGACGTCGTACACCTGGGCCAGGTTCTCGGCGGTCTGCCCCATGGTCAGGTAGATGTCCGGCAGCTCGCCGGCCTCGCGCGGGTCGGTCCAGACCGGGGCCCCGCCCTGGGCGCGGGCCTTGGAACGCTCGGCGGCGGCGGCGAAGCGCGGATTCTCCCAGCCGCCGCCGACCAGCGCCTGCGCCTCCTTCGGCAGCCCGTCGGAGTTGCCGCGGGCGTACCGGGAGACGGTCTCCACGCCGGCGGAGACGAACACGTCGCCCTCGCCGGCCCGGATCGCGTGCATCGCCATCCGGGTGGTCTGCAGCGACGACGCACAGTAGCGGGTGAGCGTCGCGCCGGGCAGGGTGTCCAGACCCATCAGGGTGGCGACCACCCGGGCCATGTTGAAGCCCTGCTCGCCGCCGGGCAGACCGCACCCCAGGTAGAGGTCGTCGATCTCGGTCGGGTCGAGCTGGGGGACCTTGTCCAGCGCGGCCCGCACGATGGTCGCGGCGAGGTCGTCCGGGCGGACGTCGCGCAGGGAACCCTTGTGCGCCCGGCCGATGGGGGAGCGGGCGGTGGCGACGATGACGGCGTCGCGGGACGACTCAGTCGGCATGAACCAACGTTAACCCGTCGGTAACTTCGGGCGGAAGCTGCCCGCCGGCCGGGAAATGTCACGTCCGGCGGGACAGGGGGGACGAGCGGCGGGTCAGTGACGGTGCCCGGCCGGGACGGTGGGGTCGACCAGCGCCGGCAAGCGGGCACCGCGTCCGGGCGGGGGCGGCCGGCGGGTCACTGCCGGGAGGCGACCGCCGCGGCGGCGGCGACGGCCGGCAGCAGGGCGTGCGCCCAGACCCGGTAGCCGTCGGCGGAGGGGTGGTAGCCGTCGTGGCACAGCGTCCCGGCGTCGGCCCGGAACACGGCGCCGGTCTCGGTGGCCAGGTCGACCACCGTGCCGCCGGCGTCGAGCACCGCCGCCGCCTGGGCGCGGGCCACCCGCCGCCCCGACCAGCCGACCACGTTGCGCAGCGGCGGGGCGATCGCGCGTACGGCGCCCAGGTCGGGGCACGTGCCGACGACCACCTCCACCCGGGCCTCGCGGAGCCGGTGCACGGCCGCCCCGAGGTAGGCGGCGGCCTCCACCGGACGACGCAGGGTGGTGGCGTCGTTCGCCCCGATCAGGATCACCGCCACGTCGGGACGCTCGCCGAGCAGCGCCCGGGCCACCTGGGTGGCCAGGTCGGTCGAGCGTGAGCCGGAGACGCCGACGCTGGACAGGTGCACCCGGCGACCGCTCGGGCCCTCGGCGAGCAGGTTGGCCAGCTGCCCGCCGATGGTCTCGTCGAGACGGCCGACCCCGACGCCGAGGGCGGACGAGTCGCCGAGCAGCACCAGGCGCAGCGGCGGCGCGTCGGCCCGCCCGACCGTGGCGCGCAGGGCGAGCGCCAGCTCCGGCTCGGCGTACCGGCGGTGCCGGGCGGCGAAGGCCTGACCGGCGAGGACGGCGGCGCCGCCGACCGTGCCGGCGATGAGGCTGAGCGTCGCCGCCCGGCCCAGTCGATTGGCGAGCCCCGAGGGGATGAAGCGCTCGCTCATGCCAGTCCCTCCAGTGTGGGTGAGTCGGCGGCGGGGCTGGGCTGCGGCGCCGCGCCGACACCGAAGAAGGCCCGTCGGCGCAGTTGCGCCCACCGGCCGGCGGGGCCGCGCTCGCGCCCCCTGACCCGGGTGCCGCTGACCTCGGTGCCCGCGTGGCGGGCCGCCTCCTGGGCGGCCTGCGGCAGCGAGCGCACGCCCTCGTCCCGGACGAGGGTCGGGCGGCGTTCCTGCCCCGCGCCGAGCGCGGACAGCACGGTCGGCAGCAGGGCGGCGGCGGCCATCGCGTAGCCCTCCGCCGAGGGGTGGAAACGGTCCCAGGCGAACATCCGGGTCGGCTCCGCCGTGAACCGGGGACCGAGCAGGTCGCCGAGGGAGACCGTCCAGCCACCGGCCTCGACCACGGCCACCGTCTGGGCGGCGGCGAGCTGCCGGCTCCAGTGCCGGGCCAGCCACCGCAGCGGCGGCTGGATCGGCCGGATCGCGCCCAGGTCGGGGCAGGTGCCGACGACCACCTCGCAGCCGGCCGCGCGCAGCGTGCGGACCGCGTCGACCAGGTAACGCACCGCCAGGGCGAACGGTGCGCGGTTGGTCACGTCGTTGCCGCCGATCAGGATCACCGCGACGTCGGGCTGACACTCCAGCGCCGCCTCCACCTGGTGGCGCAGCACCGCCGAGATCGCGCCCACCACGGCGAAGCGGTGCAGCCGGACGGGGCGTTGCAGGCGGCGGGACAGCCCGGTGGCGAGCAGGGCGCCGGGCGTCTCCCGGCGGCGGTGCACGCCGTAGCCGGCGGCCGACGAGTCGCCGAGCACGACGACGGTGACGGGCGGGCCGGGCAGCTTCGCGCCGTAGACGCCGTCGCAGCGCGGCGGGGGCGCCTCGGCCATCGGGATCGTGCGGCGGGCCTGCCGGGCCTGCCCGAGGAGCACGCCGCCGGTCGCCACCACGGCCGCGGCGGTGGCGCCCGTGCCGATCGCCGCGAGGCGGGCGACCTGCCGGGCGCGCTGCCAGCGCGGACCAACCGGGACGACGGAACCAGCGACCCCCATACAGCGACATTATCGCGCCGGCACGACACACCGCTGTCGTCGTGTCGGCTCGCGGGTGCCTGGAAGGCGACGGTCCTGGGTACCTGTACGGGTGACCGGGGGACGGTTGCGCGGGGACGCCACCCTGGCACGTGGAGAGGGGCCGAACATGGGGAAGACATTGAAGCGCACCGCGGCGTTCAGCGCGCTGGCCCGGGCACTCGCGGCCGGGTCGCGGGGCGGGCCGTCGCTCGGGGCGCGGCTGGGCGCGCTGCCGCGGATGATCCGGGCCACCACCCGGGGGGAGTACGACGGCGGCCTGCGGCTGGCACTGATGACCGCGGCGACGGCGTACATCGTCTCGCCTGTCGACCTGCTTCCCGAGATCCCGCTGGCGATCTTCGGGCTGGCCGACGACGCGGTCATGGTGACCTGGCTGGCCGGCAGCGTGCTGGCCGAGACCGAGCGGTTCCTGGAGTGGGAGGCCCGGCGCAGCTCGGTGATCCCCGGGCACGTGGCGTCCTGAACCCACGTACCCTGGGGCGTCGAGAAGACGTCTGCCCGGCCGCCGCCGGCGGCGCCGGAGGAGAAGGGCACAACGAGGTGCGGTACTACGACAACGTCGTCGAGTTGATCGGCAACACCCCGCTGGTACGGCTGCGCAACGTCACGGCCGGGATCCAGGCCACCGTGCTGGCGAAGGTGGAGTACCTCAACCCGGGCGGCTCGGTGAAGGACCGGATCGCGCTGCGGATGGTGGAGGACGCGGAGAAGGCGGGCATCCTCCAGCCGGGCGGCACGATCGTCGAGCCGACCAGCGGAAACACCGGCGTCGGGCTGGCGCTGGTGGCGCAACTGCGGGGCTACAGGTGCGTCTTCGTCTGCCCCGACAAGGTCAGCCAGGACAAGCAGGACGTGCTGCGCGCGTACGGCGCGGAGGTGGTGGTCTGCCCGACCGCCGTCGCGCCGGAGGACCCGCGCTCCTACTACAACGTCTCCGACCGGCTGGCCCGGGAGATCCCCGGCGCGTGGAAGCCCAACCAGTACAGCAACCCGGCCAACCCGCGCTCGCACTACGAGACCACCGGCCCCGAGCTGTGGGAGCAGACCGGGGGCGAGCTCACCCACTTCGTGGCGGGCGTCGGCACCGGCGGCACCATCTCCGGCATCGGGCGCTACCTGAAGGAGGCGTCGGAGGGGCGGGTCAAGGTCGTCGGCGCCGACCCCGAGGGTTCCGTCTACTCCGGCGGCACCGGCCGGCCGTACCTGGTCGAGGGTGTCGGCGAGGACTTCTGGCCGGAGACGTACGACCGGGGTGTCGCCGACGAGATCATCGAGGTCTCCGACAAGGCGTCCTTCGAGATGACCCGGCGGTTGGCGCGCGAGGAGGGGCTGCTGGTCGGCGGCTCCTGCGGGATGGCGGTCGTGGCCGCCCTGGAGGTGGCCCGCAAGGCGGGCCCGGACGACGTGGTCGTGGTGCTGCTGCCGGACAGCGGCAAGGGCTACCTGTCGAAGATCTTCAACGACACCTGGATGGCCCGGTACGGCTTCCTGGACAACTCGGGCACCGAGCCGACGGTCGCCGACGCGCTCGCCGGCAAGCCGGGCGGCCTGCCCGAGCTGGTGCACGTGCACCCGACCGAGACGGTCCGCGACGCGATCGACTACATGCGCGAGTACGGCGTCTCGCAGCTCCCGGTGCTCAAGGCCGAGCCGCCGGTGGTGACCGGCGAGGTGGCCGGCTCGATCGCCGAGAAGGACCTGCTCGACGCGCTCTTCACCGGCCAGGCGCACCTGCACGACACCATCGAGCGGCACATGGCCGAGCCGCTGCCGATGATCGGCGGCGGGCAGCCGGTGAGCGAGGCGGTCGGCCTGCTGGAGAAGTCCGACGCCGCCCTGGTGCTGGTCGACGGCAAGCCGAAGGGCGTCCTCACCCGGCAGGACCTGCTGGCCCACCTCGGCGCCCGCTGACGTGTCAAGGAAGGGCCCCTTGTCAGCGCATAGCGTTGACAAGGGGCCCTTCCTCAGACCTGGCGGGCGTAGCGGAGCTGGGGGGTGAGCAGCCCGCCGATGTGTTCGTCGCGTTCGGTGCCGGTGGGGGTCCAGCCGCCGCGCTCGTAGAAGCGCCGGGCGTGCGCGTTGTCCCGCAGCACCCAGAGCACCGCGCGGGACCAGCCGCGGGCGCGCATGGCGTCCAGGGCATCGACCATCAGGGTGCGCCCGGTGCCCCGGCCGCGCTCGGCGGGTTCGAGGTGGATGGCGTTGAGCAGGCCGGTCGCCGGGTCGCCCTCGTCGTCCGGGCCGAGATAGCTGAAGCCGACCAGCCGGCCGGCGCGCAGGGCCACCGTCATCCGGTGCTCGTCCCGCTCCCACGTCCACCGCTCGGTCCAGTACGCGCCCATCGCCTCGGGGGTCGGGTCGGCCAGTGCCCGCGCCGGCAGGAAGGACGCGTAGGCGGCGACCCGGGAACGCTGGTGCAGCGCGCCCACCGCCATCAGGTCGTCGACGGTGGCGGGGCGCAGGGTGACCGTCACCCGGCCGAGGCTACCCGCCGGGGCGGGACCTGCACGGTCGTCAGGTCCTCGGCGATCACCAGGTCGCCGGCGAAGTGCGCGCGGGCCTCGTCGGCGAAGCGGGCCGGGTCGGCGTACCGCTGGGAGAAGTGGGTGAGCACGAGCCGGCGTACGCCCGACTCGGCCGCCACCCGCGCGGCCTGGCCCGCCGTGAGGTGGCCGACCTCGGCGGCCAGCGCGGCCTCCGACTCGAGGAACGTCGACTCGATGACCAGCAGGTCGGCGTGCTCGGCGAGGGCGTACACCCCGTCGCAGAGGCCGGTGTCCATGACGAAGGCGAACCGCTGCCCGGGCCGGGGCACGCTCACCTCCTCGCGGGTGACGCGGCGCCCGTCGACGTCGAGGTGGCCGACGCGGATCAGCTCCCCGACCGCCGGCCCGGCGATGCCGTACGCGGCCAGCTTCTCCGGCAGCATCCGGCAGCCGTCCGGCTCGACGAGCCGGTAGCCGTACGTCTCGATCGGGTGCCGCAGCCGGCGGGCCTCCAGCGTGCCGACGTCCAGCGCGATCCGCTGCCCGTCGGCCTCGACGGGCTCGACGCGCAGCTCGGCGGTCTCGTGGAAGCTGGCGGCGTGCCGCAGCCGCGCGAAGTATTCCGCGCCGCCGGCCGGGAAGTGCACCGCCACCGGGTGCGGCACCCGGTCGAGGGAGAGCCGCTGAATGGTGCCGGGCAGGCCGAGGCAGTGGTCGCCGTGGAAGTGGGTGACGCAGATCCGGGTCAGGTCGGTGGCGGTGACCGTGGTGTGCAGGAGCTGCCGCTGGCTGCCCTCGCCCGGGTCGAAGAGGATCACCTCGCCGTCCCAGCGCAGCACGTAGCCGTTGTGGTTGCGCTGCCGGGTGGGGGTCTGGCTGGCCGTGCCGAGCACCACCAGCTCGCGCATCGACACGGTGACCTCCGGCTGCGTCGGCCAACCGGCCTGCGGAAAGGGTCGACCCCCGGGGCTTCCGTGCTCGCGCACGGGCCGGCTGGACTGGGCCGGCACCCCGGGGGTCGGGTGGCTGTCGTGGTTTCGCCGCACCGCTGCCACACGGTCTCGACGATGGTGCTGTGCCCGCCTCGCGGCGGACGAGTTTACTGTCGAGGACAGCGGCTAGCGGACAGCCACCTCACGAGTCCGATTGCTATACAAGTCTGGACCACCTCCTTTCCCGTGTACCGCCACGCTATCCACCCCGCGCGCCGCCGGCAACGGATTTCGATCACACGGCGCCGGGGAATGGCGGGGCGGCGCTCAGGTGTTCTCGGCGATGCCGATCGGGCCCTCGCGCGGGCCCTCCTCGCTGGCCGGCTGCACGGCCAGCGACGGGAAGTCGGCCAGGTCGCCCTCCGGCTCGGCGTCCCACTCGGGGAAGACCAGGTCGCTCTGGAGGTAGAGGCAGAGCAGTTGGGTGAGCTGGCGCAGCCCCTCCAGGTGGGTGCGCTCGTGCCCGTGGGTGGCGTCCACGCCGAAGCCGAGCAGCGCCACCCGGGCGTGCGCGCCGGCCTCCACCGCCGCCGCCACGTCCGAGCGGTAGTACTCGAAGACGTCCCGGACCAGGTCCACCCCGTGCTCGGCGGCGATCGAGGCCAGGTTGCGGGTCAGGTGGTAGTCGAACGGGCCCACGCCGTCGCCCATGGCCAGCGTGGCCGCGTCCTCGCGGGACTGCTGGCCGGGCGCCACCACCGCCGCGTCCACGGAGACGATCTCCGCCACGTCGGGGTCGAGCCCGTGCGACGCCCCGTGCCCGATCTCCTCGGTCACGGTGACCAGCAGGTGCGCGGTGACCGCCGGGCGTACGCCGGCGTCGACCATCGCCTTGAGGGCGGTGAGGACCGCCGCCACGCCGGCCTTGTCGTCCAGGTGCCGGGACTTGACGTACCCGCTGGGGGTGATCGTCGGGTTCGGCAGGAACGCCACGAAGTCGCCCGCGTCGATGCCGAGGGCGCGCAGCCCGGCCACGTCCTCGACCGGCTCGTCGACCCGCACCTCGACGTGCTGCCAGCCGACGCCCTGGAGGTCCACGTCGTCGTTGTAGCGGTGGCCGCTGGCCTTGAGCGGCAGCACCTGGCCGGTGATCACCCGCTCCAGGTCGTCGGTGAAGATCCGCACGTGGGCGCCCTCGGCGAACCGGGCGCTGTGCGTACCGATCGTCTTCAGCTCCAGCCGGCCGTTCTCCTTGAGCCGCTTCACCATGCCGCCGATGGTGTCGGTGTGCACCACGATCGCCCGGTCGGCGCCGGTGGAGCGGGGGCCGGGCAGGCAGGCGCTCAGCGCGCCGCGGCGGGTCAGCGTGGAGGGGATGCCGAGCGCGGAGAGCCGCTCGCCGACGTACTGCTGCACGTGGTCCGTACGCCCCGACGGGCTCGGGATCTCCAGCAGTTCCACCAGCACCTGGCGCAGGTAGTCCAGGTCGATCTCCAGGGGCCTCGGGCTCACGCGGCACCTCCCGGGCCGGCCGGGGTCCAGAGCCGCTGCGGCGCCCGGGTGCCGGGGAAGAGCAGGTCCACGAAGCGCTCGGCGGTCGGCTGCGGCTCGTGGTTGGCCAGGCCGGGCCGCTCGTTGGCCTCGATGAACACGTGCTCCGGCTGGTCCGGGGCGCCGACCAGCAGGTCCAGCCCGGTGACCGGGATGTCCAGCGCCCGGCTGGCCGCCACGCACGCCTCGGCGATCGCGGGGTGCAGCTCGGCGGTGACGTCGTGGATGGTGCCGCCGGTATGCAGGTTCGCGGTCCGGCGTACGGCCAGCACCTGCCCCTCGGGCAGCACGTCGTGCAGCTCGTGGCCGGCCTCGGCGAGCACGTCGCGGGTCATGTCGTCGAGCGGGATGCGGGACTCGCCACCGGTGGCGGCGGCCCGGCGGCGGCTCTGCCGCTCGATCAGCTCGGCGATGTCGTGCACCCCGTCGCCGGTGATCGAGGCGGGGCGCCGGACCGCGGCGGCCACCACCTCGTGGTCGATGACGACGACCCGCAGGTCCTCGCCGGCGCGCATCTCCTCGATCAGCACGTCGGGGCAGAACCGGGCCGCCAGTTCGACGGCGGCGGCCAGCGCCTCGGGGGTCCGTACGCCCACCGTGATGCCGTTGCCCTGCTCGCCCCGCGCCGGTTTCACCACCACCCGGCCGACCTCGGCGAGGAAGGCGACGTCGCCCTCGTCGCCGGTGGCGGTCCGGCCGCGCGGCACGGAGAGCCCCGCCTCGGTGAGGATCCGGCGGGTGACCCGCTTGTCGTCGCAGCGGCTCATCGCCACCGCCGAGGTCAGCTCCGACAGCGACTCGCGGGTCAGCACGGTCCGCCCGCCGCTGCTCAGCCGCAGCTCACCCCAGGCGGGGTCGGTGACCTCCACCCGGATGCCGCGCCGCATCGCCTCGTCGGCGACGATCCTGGCGTACGGGTTGAGCTGGTCGTACCCCTCGGGCATGGCGGGCAGGAAGAGCCGCTCGTTGATCGGGTTCTTCCGCTTCACGCAGAGCGTCGCCGTGCGGTAGAAGCCGAGCCGCTCGTAGAGCCGGATCGCCCCGGCGTTCTCGGCGAGCACGGACAGGTCCACGTACGCCCGGCCCCGCTCGACCAGCCGGGCGGCCAGCGCGGTGATCAGCGCCTGGCCGGTGCCCGGCGGCGCGGTGTTGAAGTCGACGGTGAGGCACCACAGGCTGGCGCCGTTCTCCGGGTCGTCGAAGACCGCGACGTGGTCGACGCCCGTGATGGTGCCGACGATCTCGCCGGTGGCGTCCTCGGCGACCAGGTGCAGGAACCGGTCGGTGGCCGCGTTGGCGACGAGCACGTCGACCCCGGCGGTGACCATGCCGTTACGGGCGTAGATCCGGTTGACCGCGTCCGCGTCGGCGGCGTCGGCCAGCGGGCGGATGGTCAGCCCCGGCACGTCGCCGTCGCCGGTCGGACGGTCACCGTCGAGCGGCAGCCGGTAGGTCAGCGACGGATCGATGAACAGCTCGTCGGGCAGCCGGGACACCAGCACGTGCGGGTCGCGCAGGTAGATGCAGATGTCCCGGGAGCCGGCGGCCTCGGAGCGCAGCACGGCGGCGACGGCGGCCTGGTCGACGAAGGTCTGCCCGAAGACGAGCCGCCCCCAGCCGCAGTCCAGCACCACGTCGGTGTGGCCCTCCCGGGTCGGCGGCTCCGCCGGCTCCGGCGCCATCGGATCGCCGCCGGGGCCCACCCGCTCCCGCCGCCGACTGTTGCGCGACCGGTCGGTGCGGGCCGCGCCGGTCGCCAGGGTGTCGGTCACGGTGAGTCGATTCCGTGGCTCTGGAGCCACATTTCCAGGAGTCCGAGTTGCCACAGCTTGTTTCCGTTCAACGGGGTCAGTTCGGCGTTCGGGTCGGCGAGCAGGGCGTCGACGTAGTCGGCGCGGAACAGGTCGCGGCGGCGGGCCTCGGGCGCGGAGAGCGCGTCGCGTACCCGGTCGAGGAGCTTGCCCTCCAGGTGGGTGAGGCCGGGTACGGGGAAGTAGCCCTTCGGCCGGTCGATGACCTCGTGCGGCAGCACCCGGCGGCCGATCTCCTTGAGCACGCCCTTGCCGCCCTGCGCCAGCTTCAGCTCCGGCGGGCAGCTCGCGGCGAGCTCGACGAACTCGTGGTCGAGGAACGGCACGCGGGCCTCCAGCCCGTGCGCCATCGTCATGTTGTCCACCCGCTTGACCGGGTCGTCGGTCAGCATGACCTGGGTGTCGATCCGCAGGCCGGCGTCGACGGCGGTCTCCGCCCCGGCCCGGCCGAGGTGCGCGGCCACGAACTCCCGCGCCGGGTCGCCGTCGGTCAGCCAGGCCGGGTTCAGCACCCGGGCCAGCCCGGCCGCGTCCCGGTCGAAGAAGGCCCCGGCGTACGTGTCGAGCGCCCGGTCCCGGCCGACCCGGGCCAGCGGCGGGTACCAGTGGTAGCCGCCGAGGATCTCGTCCGCGCCCTGGCCGGACTGGACGACCTTGACGTGCTGCGACACCACCTCGCTGAGCAGGTAGAACGCCACGCAGTCGTGGCTGACCATCGGCTCGGACATCGCGGCGACGGCCGACTCCAGCGGCGGCACCAGGTCGGCGGCGGCCACCCGGATCTGGTGGTGGTCGGTGTCGAACGTCTTCGCGACGAGGTCGGAGTAGCGGAACTCGTCGCCCTCCCGGCCGCCGACAGCGTCGAAGCCGATCGAGAAGGTGGACAGCCCGCGCTGGCCCTCGCCGGCGAGCAGGGCGACCACCAGGCTGGAGTCCAGCCCGCCGGAGAGCAGCACGCCGACCGGCACGTCGGCGACCATCCGCCGCCGTACGGCCGTGGTCAGCGACTCCAGCAGGGCGTCCTGCCAGTCCTTCTCGGACCAGCCGGCCCGCTCGGCGGAGCGGGTGAAGGCCGGGTCCCAGTAGACCCGCTCGGAGGTGCGGCCGTCCGCCTCGTAGACCCGTACGGTCGCCGGGGGCAGCTTGGTGACACCGCGCAGGATGGTGCGCGGCGGCGGCACGATGCTGTGGAAGCTCAGGTAGTGCGCGAGCGCGACCGGGTCGATGCCGGTGTCGACGCCGCCCCCGGCCAGCAGCGCGGGCAGGGTGCTGGCGAAGCGCACCGCGCCGGGCGTCTCGGCCAGGTAGAGCGGCTTGATGCCGAGCCGGTCCCGGGCCAGCACCAGCCGGCCGGTGTCCCGCTCGCTGATCGCCACGGCGAACATGCCGATCAGGCGGTCGACGAAGTCGAGCCCCCACTCGGCGTACGCCTTGAGCACGACCTCGCTGTCGCCGGAGGAGAAGAACCGGTGGCCCTTGGCCTGGAGTTCCGCGCGCAGCTCGCGGTAGTTGTAGATGCACCCGTTGAAGACTCCGGTCAGTCCCGCACCGGGGTCGACCAGCGGTTGTCCGCTCGCGGCGGAGAGGTCGATGATCTTCAGGCGGCGGTGTCCGAGGGCCGTCGGGCCCTGGGCCCAGACGCCGCTGTCGTCGGGCCCCCGGTCGCTCATCGTGGCCGCCATGCGTTCCACCGCCGACACGTCGGCGCGTGAGCCGTCACGGCGGAACTCTCCCGCAAGTCCGCACATGCCAGGCAATGCTGCCAGAGGGCTACGAGGATTGCCCGTTGAGCTGATAACAGTTTCTTGAAGTTTTGCTACACTGCGCGATTCCGTCACGGGACGTATCGGCTCCGGTGGCGGACCGCGTCAGGAGTGGCGGATGGGGCGGTTTCCGCCCGGCGGCGGATGTGATCGATTGCTCAGTTCCGCAAGCGCGGAGGCCGGCGCGACCGATGCCGCGCCGGCCTGCCCACTCACTCGTCGCCGGGTTGCGGGATGCGGCCGAACCGTCGGACCTCCTGGGGCCAACCGCATGCCTCCGCGAGCCTGCCGGCCCACATCCGGGCCGTTTCCACGTCGGCCACGTCCACCACGGTCAGCCCGCCCAGCCACTCCTTGGTCTCGGCGTAGGGCCCGTCGGTGAACACCAGCGTGCCGCTCGTGGCGTCGGCGCTGAAGACGGGGGTGTCCCCTTCCTCCAGGCCCCCGGCGAACACGTACGCCCCGGCCGCCTTCATCTCGTCCACGACCGCCATGGCGAGCGGCCCACGCGCGCGGAACCACTCCTCGGTGTGGTCACCCACCCACTGCTGGTTGAAGTAGATGAGGTACTCGGCCATGTCTGCTCCCTCGTCTCGGGCGGACCTTTGTCTGCCTCCATCTCCGCGACGAACGACGTCGGGCGGATACGACACCTCGGGCAGGAATTCTCCACGTCGATGTCGGCGGGGCAGCGGTGCGGCCCGCTCTGTCCAGGAGGCTAAGGCGTGTTTCAGAAGTTGTGGTTGCCGGCGAAGGTCACGGCGTGGTGGTGATCGATAACTGAAGAGGTCTCCGGTAGATGGTTCAGCGACCAAGCTAGAACTTCACACCGGAGACCTCGTGGCCACCTTAGCGGTGACGAGGCGGCATGACCTCACGGACGCGCAGTGGCAGCGGCTCGCTCCGCTGCTGCCTGCCGTGTCGGGTAACGGTCGTCCGCCGAAGTGGGAGAAACGGCAGCTCATCGATGGGATCCGGTGGCGGATCCGGATCGGCGCGCCGTGGCGTGACGTCCCTGCCGAGTACGCGCCCTGGCCCACCGTCTACGGCCTGTTCCGCCGCTGGCAGCGAGACGGAACCTGGGACAAGATCCTGTCGGCATTGCAGGCCGCCGGGGACGCGCAGGGCCGAATCGGGTGGACGGTGAGCGTGGACTCGATGACCAGCCGCGCCCATCAGCACGCCGCCGGCGCCCGCAAGGACGGCCACCTGCAGAAGGAACCGCCTGGCGGGGTGCATGACGAGCCGGCCGATCACGCGCTGGGTCGTTCCCGTGGTGGACTGACCACCAAAACGCATCTGGCCTGTGAGCAGGGCCAGAAGGTCCTGTCAATGGTCGTGACCGCGGGGCACCGCGGTGACAGTCCGCAGTTCATCCCGGTCCTGCGCCGCATCCGGGTCACTCGCCTCGGGGTGGGCCGGCCCCGGACCTGCCCCGATGTGGTCCTGGCCGACAAGGCCTACACCAGCCGCGGCAACCGCCGCTACCTACGGACACGCGGTATCAGAGCCTGCATCCCGAGCAAGAAGGACCAGGACGCCCACCGCAAAGCCAAAGGCTCCCGCGGCGGACGCCCACCCGCCTTCGACCGAGACCTCTACCGGCTACGTCACGCCGTCGAGAACGGCATCGCGCGTCTCAAACGCCACCGCGGCGTCGCCACCCGATACGACAAGCTCGCAGTCCGCTTCCAAGCCGTCCTCACCATCACCATCATCACCGAGTGGCTCTGACCTGCTTATGAAACACGCCTTAGTGAAGGTCGGACGGCACCCGGGCGACGCCGACGGGGCAGCTCAGCCCGTTCGGGCCGTGGTTGCAGTACCCGTTCGGGTTCTTCGTGGGCGCCAGGTACTGCTGGTGCATGTCCTCGGCGAAGTAGTACTGGCCGAGCCGGTCGATCTCGGTGGTGATCTCGCCCTTGCCGGCCCGCGCCACGATCGGTGCGAACGCGTCCCGGGACGCCTGGGCGGTGGCGAGCTGCTCGTCCGTGGTCACGTAGATCGTCGACCGGTACTGGGTGCCCACGTCGTTGCCCTGGCGCATCCCCTGGGTCGGGTCGTGGTTCTCCCAGAAGACCTTCAGCAGGTCCTCGTAGCTGATCGTCGCGGGGTCGTAGACCACCTGGACCACTTCGGCGTGCCCCGTCATCCCCGAGCACACCTCCTCGTACGTCGGGTTCGGCGTGATGCCGCCCGCGTAGCCGGCGGACGTGGTGATCACACCCGGCAGCGTCCAGAACAGCCGCTCGGCGCCCCAGAAGCAGCCCATGCCGAACACGGCCACCTGTGCGCCCTCCGGGAAGGGACCCTTGAGCGGGGTGCCCAGCACCTCGTGCCGGTCCGCGATCGGCATCGCGATCAGGCGACCCGGCAGGGCCTGGTCGGAGGTGGGCAGTTCGGCCTTCATGCGGCGCAGGAACACGGTGGGACTCCTCTCGTAACTCTCCCAGCGTGCAACACCGCCGGATCCGCCTTCCTTACCCGCTCCACCCACACTCAGGCGACCGCCGCCCACGAGAAGGTCACAGTCGCTCCCCCGGGCGGCGGTGGGGCGCCCGGGCCGGTCACGTCCGCCGCCCGCTCCGTTACTCACGGCGACATTGTTCGCCGGCTGCGCCTTCCTCGCCTCACCCGCTTTGCTCTGCATCCCTATATGCAACAGTCACGCTGGGTGGTGACTGGTCCTGTCGTGGCGGCGCGGGCGTTTCGTGTCGTGGCAGGTCAGTGGCGTGGTGCGGATATGGCTGCAGAGCAAAGGGCGTGAGATGGTATCCCGAGCGTCCCGGGTATCCGTCGCAGAGCGTGACGTCTGGTCATCGCTACCGTGCGTGACGAAGGGGGTCGAGAGGTGGCGCACCAAAGGGGTCCTGCCGCCCCGGTTCGCTGCCCGCCACGCCTGCCCCGCTTCGCGTGGGCTGTCGCGTTCGCCCCGGTTCTCCGCCCGCCCAGCCTGCGTCTGCCCGCTCCGCTGGCGTCTGCCCGCACCGCCGGGCTCTGCCCCCTCCGCCGGCCCCCGCCCGCCTCCGCCCACTGCGGGCGGCTGGGCGGCGTCAGAGGGCCGCGGTGATGCGGGCGGCGTAGGTCTCGGCCTCGGCGTCGTCGGCGTAGCGGGTGCGCGGCCAGAAGAAGCCGCGCAGGCCGTCGCCCTTCGTCCGCGGCACCACGTGGGTGTGCAGGTGCGGGACGGACTGGGACACCTTGTTGTTCATCGCCACGAACGTCCCACCGGCCTCCGTGCCGGCCTCCACGGCGACCGCGAGCCGCCGCACCAGGCCGAAGTAGCCGGCCAGCGCCTCGGCGGGCAGGTCGGCCAGGGCGACCAGGTGTGTGCGCGGCACCACCAGCACGTGCCCCTTGAAGACCGGCCGGGTGTCCAGGAACGCCACCCCGTCGGGCTCGTCGGCGACCCGGAAGGCGGGCGTCTCGCCGGTCACGATCCCGCAGAACACGCACCCGCTCATCCGCCCAGGCTATGCCGGCCGCCAGGATGGGAGACGGCCCCGCGCCGGCCCGCCGCCGTGGGCGCGGACCCGACAGCACCGTTCCGTTCCAGCCTTCGGGACGGGGGATTAGCCTCACGGGATGAGTCACGGCTTCGACACGCTCGCCATCCACGCCGGCCAGGACCCCGAGGCCCGCACCGGCGCGGTGATCCCACCGATCTACCAGACCAGCACCTACGCCCAGGACGCCGTCGGCGCGCCCCGGCTGGGCTACGAGTACAGCCGCTCCGGCAACCCGACCCGCGACGCCCTCCAGGAGTGCCTCGCCGCGTTGGAGGGCGGCCCGGTCGGGCTCGCCTTCGCCAGCGGCCTCGCCGCCGAGGACACCCTGCTGCGTACCGTCTGCAAGCCGGGCGACCACGTGGTGATCCCCGACGACGCGTACGGCGGCACGTACCGGCTCTTCGCCCGGGTGGCCGAGCGCTGGGGGCTGGACTTCACCCCGGCGAAGGTCTCCGACCCCGACGCGATCCGGGCCGCCGTCGAGCCGGGCCGGACCCGGATCGTCTGGGTGGAGACGCCCACCAACCCGCTGCTCGGCATCGCCGACATCGCCGCGCTGGCCGGCGTCGCGCACGACGCGGGCGCCCTGCTGGTCGTCGACAACACGTTCGCCTCGCCGTACCTCCAGCAGCCGATCGCGCACGGCGCGGACGTGGTGGTGCACTCGACCACCAAGTACATCGGCGGCCACTCCGACGTGGTCGGTGGCGCGCTGGTCGCGGCCGACGCCGGGCTCGGCGAGGAGCTGCGCTACCACCAGAACGCGATGGGCGCCATCAACGGCCCCTTCGACGCGTGGCTGACCCTGCGCGGCATCAAGACCCTGGGCGTACGCATGGACCGGCACTGCGACAACGCCGAGCGGATCGCGGCCTACCTGGACGGGCACACCAAGGTCGGTCAGGTCATCTACCCGGGGCTGCCCGCGCACCCGGGCCACGAGGTGGCCGCGAAGCAGATGCGCCGCTTCGGCGGCATGATCTCGTTCCGGGCCGCCGGCGGCGAGGAGCACGCCGTCGAGATCTGCAACCGGACGAAGCTCTTCATCCTCGCCGAGTCGCTCGGCGGCGTGGAATCCCTGATCGAGCACCCGGGCCGGATGACACACGCAAGTGCTGCCGGCTCGCCGCTTGAAGTTCCCGGCGATCTCGTGCGACTGTCTGTCGGCATCGAGACGGTCGACGACCTGCTCGCCGATCTGGAGCAGGCGCTGGGCTGACCGCTGGCTGGGAGGGTGGCCGTGCAGGACATCATGCCGACCTGGGTGGGGGCGACCGCCAAGCAGATCGCCCGGGGCGTACGCCGGGGCGACGTCACGGCCACCCAGGTCGTCGCCGACCACCTGGACCACATCGCCCGGGTCGACGCCGACCTCGCCGCGTTCCGCACGATACGCGGCGGGGAGGCGATCACCGAGGCGGAGAAGGTCGACGAGCAGGAGGACCTGGCCAACCTTCCGCTGGCCGGGGTGCCGGTGGCGGTGAAGGAGAACACCCCCGTCGCCGGGCTGCCCACCTGGAACGGGTCGGCGGCGGTGCGTACGCCGGTGGCCGAGGCCGACCACGAGGTGGTCCGGCGGCTGCGCGGTGCCGGCGCGGTGATCCTCGGGGTGACCCGGATGCCGGAGCTCGGCCTCTGGGGCCTCACCGACGACGAGACGGCCGTGACCCGCAACCCCTGGGACACCCGGCGTACCCCCGGCGGCTCGTCCGGCGGCGCGGCCGCGGCCGTGGCCGCCGGCCTGGTGCCGATCGCCCACGGCAACGACGGCCTCGGCTCGATCCGCATCCCGGCGGCCTGCTGCGGCCTGGTCGGGCTCAAGCCGGGCCGGGGCGTGGTCCCGTGCCAGCTCGGCGCGGACGACTGGTTCGGGCTCACCGAGCACGGCATGCTGACCAGCACGGTCGCCGACGCGGCCGTCGGCTTCTCGGTGCTGGCCGGCCGCCGTCCGGACAAGCTGGTGCCGCCGCAGCGGCTGCGGGTGGGCGTCTCACTCCGCTCGCCCGTGCGGGGCGTGCACGCCGACGCGCCCAACCGGGACGCGGTCGCCGCCGCCGGGCGGCTGCTCGCGGCGGCGGGCCACGACACCGTGCCGGCCGACCCGGTCTACCCGACGGCCCTGGGCCTGCAGGGCATCGCCACCTGGTTCGCCGCGGCGGCCGCCGACGTCCGCGCCGCCGGGTTGGACCGGCGTGGCCTCCAGCGGCGCAGCCGCCGGCACGTCGCCCTCGGCGAGTGGGCGCAGCGGCGGGGGTACGTCCGGGAGGCCGACCGGGCCGCCTGGCGCGAGCGCTCGATCGGCTTCTTCGCCGACCACTCGGTCGACCTGCTGCTCACGCCCGCCCTGGCCACCGCGCCGCCGGAGGCCGACGGCTGGTCCGGCCGGTCCTGGCGGGCCAACATGCTGACCAACGTCAGGTACGCCCCGTTCGCCGCGCCGTGGAACATCGCCGGCCTGCCCGCGCTGGTGGTGCCGGTCGGCCGCCGCCCGGACGGGCTGCCGGTCGCGGTGCAGCTGATCGGCCCGCCCGGCAGCGAGCTGCTGCTCCTCGGCGTCGCCGGCCAGTTCGAGATGCAGGCCCCCTGGTCCCGCCACGCCCCCGGCTACCCGCGGATCCCCGCCCCCGTCTGAGAGGTGGCGTGCCGCGCGTCGGCGCGGGAGGCGGGTGGCACGATCAGGGCATGACGGAACTGGTCGGTCTCGCCGACGTACGGGCCGCGCGGGAGCTTCTCGCCAACGTCGTCCGCACCACCCCGCTGGAGCCCTCCCGGCCGCTCAGCGCGGCGCTGGGCGGGCCCACGTGGCTCAAGTGCGAGAACCTGCAACGCGCCGGCTCGTACAAGGTGCGCGGCGCGTACGTGCGGATCTCGCGGCTGTCGGAGGCGGAGCGGGCCGACGGGGTGGTCGCGGCGAGCGCCGGCAACCACGCCCAGGGGGTCGCGCTCGCCGCCGGCCTCGTCGGTACGCACGCCACGGTCTTCATGCCGGTGAACGCGCCGCTGCCGAAGGTCGCCGCCACCAAGGGCTACGGCGCACAGGTCGAGCTGGTCGGCAACACCGTCGACGAGTCCCTGGTCGCGGCGCAGACCTACGCCGAGCGGACGGGCGCGACGCTGATCCACCCGTTCGACCACCGGGACGTGATCGCCGGCCAGGGCACGGTGGCCCTGGAGATCCTCGAACAGTGCCCCGAGGTCAGGACGATCATCACGGGGGTGGGCGGCGGCGGGCTGGTCTCCGGCATGGCGGTGGCGGCCAAGGCGCTGCGGCCCGACGTGCGGATCATCGGGGTGCAGGCCGCCGGTGCCGCCGCCTTCCCGCCCTCCCTGGTGGCCGGCGAGCCGGTACGCCTCCCGGCGTTCGGCACCATCGCGGACGGCATCGCCGTCGGCCGGCCGGGGGAGCTCACCTTCACCCACGTCCGCAAGCTGGTGGACGAGATCGTCACGGTCTCCGAGGAGGACATCTCCCGGGCGCTGCTGATGCTGCTGGAGCGGGGCAAGCAGGTGGTCGAGCCGGCCGGCGCGGTGGGCGTGGCCGCGCTGCTGGCGGGCGTCGTCGAGGTGCAGGCGCCGGTGGTGGCGGTGCTCTCCGGCGGCAACATCGACCCGCTGCTGATGCTGCGGGTGATCGAGCACGGCCTCGCCGCCGCCGGGCGCTACCTGCGGGTGACGGTGCGCTGCTCGGACCGCCCCGGCCAGCTCGCGTCGCTGCTCGGCGAGATCGCCGAGCACCGGGCGAACGTGGTGGACGTGGAGCACCAGCGGGCCAACCCGCACCTGCGCCTGGGCGAGGTGGAGGTGGCCCTGTCGGTGGAGACCCGGGGGGTCGAGCACTCCGACACGCTGATCAGCGCGTTGCGGGCCAGCGGCTACCAGGTGGTCTTCGCCGGCGAGGCGTGACACCGGGACCGGTGCCACGCCTCGCGGGGTCGCTCGTCGTCGCCGCCCGGCCGGATCGGCGCCCGGGCGGCCGTGTCGCCAGCCCGGGCCGCTCCGGCCCGGCGGCGGGGACTCAGCCGGAGAACGGCTCGAAGCTGACCACGGTCACCTTGATGTCGGCCCCGCTGGGGGCCGTGTAGGTGCAGGTCTGGCCGGCCCGACCGCCCAGGATCGCCTGGCCCAGCGCCGACTCCGGGCTGTAGACCGTCAGCTCGGTGGTCGACGCGATCTCCCGGGAGCCGAGCAGGAAGGTCTCGGTGTCGTCCTTGTCGTCGTCGAAGTAGATCGTCACGACCATGCCGGGCGACACCGCGTCGGCGGCCTGCGCCCCGCCCACCTTGGCGGTGCGGAGCAGCTCCTTGAGGTAGAGGATGCGCCCCTCGGCCTTGCCCTGCTCCTCGCGGGCGGCGTGGTAGCCACCGTTCTCCCGCAGGTCGCCCTCCTCGCGGCGGGCGTTGATCTCGGCGGCGATGACCGGCCGGTTGGCGATCAGCTCGTCGAGCTCGCCCTGGAGCCGGTCGAACGCGTCCTGGGACAGCCAGGTGGCGGGCGCCTCGTTGCCAGTGGACACAGGCGTTCTCCTCGTTCGTGCGTGCTGGCTGACAGGTGAACTTCCAAGTTACCAGTGCGGTACGACACAGGGCGCGCTCGAACGCCGGCGCTACCCCCGGTGCCCGGGCCGCCGAGGCTGTCCGGGCCGCGCGCCCGAGCCCGCGCCGTGGCCGCTCAGCCCGCGGGCCGGCAGCGCAGCACCTCGCCGACGAAGGGGCGGGCGGTGGTGGCCAGCCGGTGCTGCGCGGTCGCCTGCCGCTGGTCGGGGCGGGCGGTGACCGTGACCTCTTCCCGGCCGACCTCGGCGCCGTCGCGGTCCCGGGCGCGCAGCAGGCAGACCGCCGAGCCCCCCTTCGGCAGGGTGACCCGGAAGTCGACAAGCACCTGGCTGTCGGTTATCCCCGTGTAGGTGATCACCTCGGCGTCGTAGTTCGGGTCGCCGTACTGCCGGTAGAGCCGCACCGCGACCAGGGTCATGACCGCGACCAGGGCGACCACCAGCAGCGCCACCAGCAGCGGCCGGCGACGCCCGGGTTCCCGGCGGCGGCCGTACCGGCCGGGCGGGAAGGCCGGCGCGCCCGGCGGAAGTGTGGCGTGCGTCTCGGTCACCGGCGGGTATCTCCTGGCGTCGTTGTCGGGGGCATCGGCAAGAATGGCAGAGTTCCATCTTCCCAGCCCGTCACGTCGTCAAATATGACAGGTCGGCACCGGCAGGTCCCGGCGCGGGGGGAAGATTCCGGCAGGTCAGCCGGGCGGTCCCGCGGGGGGTCCGCCGGGGCCAGAGACGAGGAGCGCCGACGTTGGCAGAGCAACTGCGACTGATGGCCGTCCACGCACACCCCGACGACGAGTCGAGCAAGGGCGCCGCGACCATGGCGAAGTACGTCGCCGAGGGCGTGGACGTCCTGGTGGTCACGTGCACCGGCGGCGAGCGCGGCAGCGTGCTGAACCCGAAGATGGACCGACCGGACGTCTGGGCCAACATCGCCGACGTCCGCCGGGCGGAGATGGACGCCGCGCGGGCGATCCTCGGCGTCGAGCAGGCGTGGCTCGGCTTCGTCGACTCCGGCCTGCCCGAGGGCGACCCGCTGCCGCCGCTGCCCGAGGGCTGCTTCGCCCTCCAGGACGTCGAGGTGGCGGCCGGCCCGCTGGTGCGGCTGATGCGCCAGTTCCGTCCGCACGTCGTCACGACGTACGACGAGGAGGGCGGCTACCCGCACCCCGACCACATCATGACCCACAAGGTCAGCGTGGCCGCGTTCGAGGCCGCAGGCGACCCGGAGCGCTATCCGGAGCTGGGCGAGCCGTGGCAGCCGCTGAAGCTCTACTACGACATCGGCTTCTCCAAGGGCAAGATCATGGCGCTGCACGAGACGCTGCTCGCCGCCGGCCTGACGTCGCCCTACGAGGAGTGGATCAAGCGCTGGGAGGACCGCCCCGACAAGGGCCCCCGGATCACGACCCGGGTCGAGTGCGCCGACTACTTCCCGGTCCGCGACGACGCGCTGCGCGCCCACGCCACCCAGATCGACCCGGACGGCTTCTGGTTCCAGGTGCCGATGGAGATGCAGCGGCGGGCGTGGCCGACGGAGGACTTCGAGCTGGTGCGCTCGCTGGTCGACAGCCCGCTGCCCGAGTCGGACCTCTTCGCCGGGGTACGCGAGACGGCCCATGCCCGCTGATCCGGGCCGGGGCTACCCTGGTCACCAACCGCACACCGGAGGAACGCCATGCTGACCGCCGCAGAGGTGCTCGCCCAGAACAACTTCGGGGACACCCGCACGGGTGGCCTGGCCGGGCCGATGGGCCTCTTCCTCATCCTCGTTCTGGCCACCGCCACCGTCCTGCTCATCCGCAACATGAACTCCCGGCTGCGTCGGCTGCCCGACCGGTTCCCCCAGCAGGGCCCGCCGGCGACCACCGACCAGGCGGACGCGGCAGTCGTCGATCCGACAGATGGTGCGCTGACGCAGGATTCATCCTCCGCCGCTCCCACCGGGCGTCAGCAGCGTCGCAACGGCTAGTCCGCCCATGATTCACGTCGAACCCGGTCGTCGCCCCCTGTTGCGGCCACCGGGTTTGCCTTAGCCTCTCGCCGGGGGGACCAAGAGTTCCCGAGCCGTGCGCGGGAGGGGGCGCCGATGACCACCACACCAGCGGCCGCCCGTCGTACCGGCGAGCGGCCCGCGGGCGGAGCGGCCCGGTGACCTCCGGCAGGGCCGGCGAGTCGACCGACCGGGTCGGAGCCCGCGGCACCCCCGCGCGGCTGCTCCTGCTCACCGCCGCCGTCGCGCTGACCGCGCTGGTCGCCGCCGGGCTGGGGTGGACCGCCCCGACCCACCTTCCCGCCGACGACCCGCTCGGCGGGCCGGCCCGCTTCGGCCTCGCCGTCGCCGTGTTCGCCGTCGCCCAGCTGGCCCGGCTGCGCTTCCGCACCGCCGCCGGGATGGTGAGCATCACCTGGGGCGAGGCCGCGCTGATCATCTGCCTCTACCTGACGCCCACCGGCTGGCTCCCCTCCGCCGCGCTCCTCGGCGCCGCGCTCGCCTGGTCGGCCATGTCGCTGCTCGGCGACCGGCGGCCGGTGCTGGAGGTCGTCCGGATCACGGCGTCGCTGACCGCCGCCACCGCCCTGGCCGTCTCCGTCACCACCGTGCTCGGCGAGCCGCTGCTGGCGACGCCGACCCCGGCGCTCGCCCTGGCCGTGCTCGCGGGCTCGGTCACCTACCTTCTCGCCACCGCCTGGCTCGGCGGCGCCACCCTGGCGCTGCGGCACGGCATCCCCGTGGGGCCGCCGCTGCTCGCCGCCCTGCGGGGCAAGCTGCTGATGTTCGTCGGCAACGTGGCCGTCGGCCTGGTCGTGGTGGCGCTCCTGGAACTCGACGCGCGCTGGCTGCTGCTGCTCCCGCCGCCGCTCTGGCTGCTTCAGCAGACGTACCGGCACCGGCTCCGCGCCGACCAGGAACGGCGCACCTGGCGGGCCTTCGCCGAGGCCACCGCCGCGCTCAACCAGCTCGACGAGCGGGGCGTCGCCACGGCCGCCGTGACGGGCGCGCTGACCCTGTTCAACGCCGAACTCGTCGACGTCGACGTGGCCCGGGGCGACGGCCGGTGGCGGCGCTACCGCGGCGACCCGGGCGGCCAGCTGGTCGACCGGGAGGTCGCACCGCCCGGCCGGACCGAGCCGGAGGACCACGAGCTGGTGCGTACCCTCTCCGTGGGTGCCGCCCAGGTAGGCGAGCTGCGGGTCCGGTTCCCGCGCTGCGCGCCCCCCAACGCCCGGGAACGCGACGCCGTGGCCGCGTTCGGCGACGCGCTCGCTGCCGCGCTGCACGACGCCGCGACCCACCGCGAGCTGCGCCTGGTCACCGCCCGCTCGTCGTACGAGGCGGTGCACGACCAGCTCACCGGGCTGGTGAACCGGTCGGCCCTGCTCAGCAAGGGCGACCAGGCGCTGCGCCAGCTCGCCCACGACCACCCGGTGGCGCTGCTGCTGCTCGACATCGACCAGTTCAAGGAGGTCAACGACACCCTCGGGCACGCGGCCGGCGACCAGTTGCTGCGGTTGACCGCCAACCGGCTGGGTGCCCTCGCCCGCCCCGGGGACCTGCTCGCCCGCCTCGGCGGCGACGAGTTCGCGCTGCTGCTGACGTCGGTCCCGGTGATCGGCGACCGGGCCGCCCCGATGGCGTACGCGCTGCGGCAGGCCCGCGAGATCGCCGAGCGGCTCGCCGCGCCGACCGAGGTGGCCGGGGTGCGGATGTCCGTCGAGGTCTCCGTCGGGGTGGTGGTCGCCGACGCCGGCACCGCCGACCTGACCGAGCTGCTGCGCCGGGCCGACATCGCCATGTACCAGGCCAAGGAGGGCGGCGGCAGCGTCGCCGCGTACGACTCCGCCCGGGACGCCGCCAGCACCGACCAGCTGGCCCTGCTGGCCGAGCTGCGCGAGGCGCTGAAGACCGACGACCAGCTCGTGCTGGCGTTGCAGCCGGCGGTCGACCTGACCACCGGCGCCCCGACGGGGGTGGAGGCGCTGATCCGCTGGCGGCACCCGCGCCGGGGCTGGCTCGGGCCGCACGACTTCATCCGCCCGGTGGAGAACAGCGAGCAGCTCGGCACCTTCACCCGCTACGTGCTGGACAAGGCGCTCGCCGTCGCCGCCGGCTGGGCCCGCGACGGGCTCGACGTGCCGATCTCGGTCAACCTGTCGGCGCGCAGCCTGCTCGACCCCCGCCTGCCCACCGAGATCGCCGACGCCCTGCGCCGGCACCAGGTGCCGCCGGACCGGCTGGTCCTGGAGATCACCGAGACGGTGGTGATGAGCGAGCTGGAGGTCATCGACGAGGTGCTCGCCACCCTGCGGTCGATGGGCGTGCAGCTCGCCGTCGACGACTTCGGCACGGGCTTCTCCTCGCTGACGTTCCTCACCCGGATCGCGGTGGACGAGCTGAAGGTGGACCGTTCCTTCGTGATCCGGATGGCAGACTCCCCCGAGGCGGCGGCGATCGTACGGACCACCGTCGGCCTCGCCCACGAGCTGGGGCTGCGGGTGGTCGCCGAGGGCGTGGAGACCGCCGAGCAGCGCCTCGCGCTGGCCGAGCTGGGCTGCACGGCCGCCCAGGGCTACCACTTCTTCAAGCCGATGCCGGCCGACAAGATCGGGGCGGTCCTCGGCACCCTGCTCGACGAGGCCCGCCCCAACGTCTTCCCGCTGCGCGCCGACGGCGCCTCCTGACCCCACCCGCCGCACTGCGGGGGAGGGCCGGTCCACGTCGGAGCGCGGGCGGGCGCGTCACCGGGTGGTTATGGTCGTCGGGTGAACCGACTCGCTGACGCCACGAGCCCGTACCTGCTCCAGCACGCCGACAACCCGGTCGACTGGTGGCCGTGGTGCGACGAGGCGTTCGCCGAGGCGAAGCGCCGGGACGTGCCGGTGCTCATCTCGGTCGGCTACGCCGCCTGCCACTGGTGCCACGTGATGGCCCACGAGTCGTTCGAGAACGAGCAGGTCGGCGCCCTCATGAACGACGACTTCGTCTGCGTCAAGGTGGACCGCGAGGAACGGCCCGACGTCGACGCCGTCTACATGACCGCCACCCAGGCGATGACCGGGCAGGGCGGGTGGCCGATGACCGTCTTCGCCACGCCCGACGGCACCCCGTTCTTCTGCGGCACCTACTTCCCCCGGGCGAACTTCGTCCGGCTGCTCCAGTCGGTCGCCGCGGCCTGGCGGGACCAGCGCGACGCCGTCGTCCAGCAGGGCGCCGCCGTGGTCGAGGCGATCGGCGGCGCGCAGGCCGTGGGCGGGCCCACCGCGCCGCTGGACGCCGCGCTGCTCGACGCCGCGGCCGACCAGCTCGCCAAGGAGTACGACGAGGTGAACGGCGGTTTCGGCGGCGCGCCGAAGTTCCCGCCGCACATGAACCTGCTCTTCCTGCTGCGGCACCACCAGCGCACCGGCTCGCCGCGCAGCCTGGAGATCGCCCGGCACACCTGCGAGGCGATGGCCCGGGGCGGCATCTACGACCAGCTGGCCGGCGGCTTCGCCCGCTACTCGGTCGACGGGCACTGGACGGTGCCGCACTTCGAGAAGATGCTCTACGACAACGCGCTGCTGCTGCGGGCGTACACCCAGCTCTGGCGGCTGACCGGCGATCCCCTCGCCGCCCGGGTCGCCGCCGAGACCGCCGCGTTCATGATCGACGACCTGGGCACCCCCGAGGGCGGCCTGGCCTCCGCCCTCGACGCCGACACCGAGGGCGTCGAGGGGCTCACCTACTCCTGGACGCCGGCCCAGCTCGTCGAGGTGCTGGGGGAGGACGACGGCCGCTTCGCCGCCGACCTGTTCGCGGTCACCGACGAGGGCACGTTCGAGCACGGCACGAGCGTGCTGCGGCTGGCCCGGGACGTGGACGACGTCGCGCCCGAGGTGGCCGCGCGGTGGGAGCGGATCCGGGCCCGGCTGCGCGAGGTCCGCGACGCCCGGCCCCAGCCGGCCCGTGACGACAAGGTGGTCGCCGCCTGGAACGGGCTCGCGGTCACCGCGCTGGTCGAGCACGCCGCGCTCACCGGGGATCCCGTCACCGCCGCCGCGGCGGTCCGGATCGGCGAGGTGCTGGCCGACCGTCACCTCGTGGTCGGGCGGCTGCGCCGCGTCTCGCGCGGTGGGGTCGTCGGCGAGCCGGCCGGGGTGCTGGAGGACCACGGCTGCGTGGCCGAGGCGTTCTGCGCCCTGCACCAGCTCACCGGCCAGGGCCGCTGGCTGACCCTGGCCGGTGGACTGCTCGACGTGGCGCTGGAGCGGTTCGCCGCGCCGGGCGGTGCCTTCTACGACACCGCCGACGACGCCGAACGGCTGGTCAGCCGACCCGCCGACCCGACCGACAACGCCACCCCGTCCGGGCGCTCGGCGATCGTCGCGGCGCTGGTCGCGTACGCGGCGCTGACCGGGGAGACCCGCTACCGGGAGGCCGCCGAGGCCGCCCTGTCGACCGTGGCGCCCATCGTCGGCCGGCACGCCCGGTTCACCGGCTACGCGGCCACCGTCGGCGAGGCGCTGCTCTCCGGGCCGTACGAGATCGCGGTGGTCACCGACGAGCCGACCGGGGACCCGCTGGTCGCGGCGGCACACCGGCACGCCCCGCCCGGCGCGGTGATCGTGGCGGGCTGCCCGGGCCAGCCCGGGGTGCCGCTGCTCGCCGACCGGCCGATGGTCGACGGGCGGCCCACCGCGTACGCCTGCCGGGGTTTCGTCTGTGAGCGCCCGGTGACGACGGTGGACGACCTGGTCGGCCAGCTCGCCCGGCGTTGAGCCGCCCGGCTGCGGCGGTGGGTGTTCGGCCATCCGGCGGCGCGGGTGGCGGGTCGTCCCGATAGGCTGGCGCCGCTATGGATTCCCGTACCGGTCTGCCCGTTGTCGGCATGGTGGGCGGCGGCCAGTTGGCCCGGATGACCCACCAGTCCGCGATCGCCCTCGGCCAGTCGCTGCGCGTGCTCGCGCTGGCCCCCGACGACGGCGCCGCGCTGGTCGCCGCCGACGTCCAGTACGGCGACCACACCGACCTCGCCGCGCTGCGCACCTTCGCCAAGGCCTGCGACGTGGTCACCTTCGACCACGAGCACGTCCCCACCGAGCACATCCGCACGCTGGCCGCCGAGGGCGTGAAGCTCTTCCCGCCGGCCGACGCGCTGCTGCACGCCCAGGACAAGCGGGTCATGCGGGAGCGGCTCGGCGAGCTGGGTGCGCCGAACCCGGCGTGGCGAGGAGTCGCCGAGCCCGCCGACCTGGTGGCGTTCGGCGACGAGATCGGCTGGCCCGTGGTGCTCAAGGCGGCCCGCGGCGGGTACGACGGCCGGGGCGTGTGGCTGGTCGACGACGCGGCGCAGGCCGAGGAGCTGGCCACGACCCTGCTGGCCGGCGGCACCCGGCTGATCGTCGAGGAGCGGGTGCCGCTGCGCCGGGAGCTGGCCGTGCAGGTGGCGCGCTCGCCGTTCGGGCAGGTCGCCGCGTACCCGGTGGTCGAGACGGTGCAGCGCGACGGCATCTGCGTCGAGGTGCTCGCCTCCGCACCCGGCCTGCCGGAGGAGCTGGCGGTCGCCGCCCAGCAGCTCGCCATCGACCTGGCCACCGCGCTCGGTGTGGTCGGCCTGCTCGCCGTGGAGCTGTTCGAGGTCGCCGACCGGGCCGCGCCGGGCGGCAGCCGGATCGTCGTGAACGAGCTGGCGATGCGGCCGCACAACTCGGGGCACTGGACCATCGAGGGCGCACGCACGTCGCAGTTCGAGCAGCACCTGCGGGCGGTGCTCGACTACCCGATGGGCGACACCTCGCTGGCGGCTCCCGTGGTGGTGATGGCGAACGTGCTCGGTGGCGAGCCGGGCGGCATGTCGATCGACGAGCGGCTGCACCACCTCTTCGCGGCCGAGCCGGGCGCCAAGGTGCACCTCTACGGCAAGCAGGTGCGGCCCGGCCGCAAGATCGGGCACGTCACGGTGCTCGGGGACGACCTGGACGACGTACGGACGCGGGCCGCGCGAGCCGCCCGCTGGTTGCGGGAGGGGCGGGCGTGAGCTTGCGGGCCCCGCAGTCGCGAGTGGAAGGCAGGCACGCGTGAGCACCGTTGGGCTGATCATGGGCAGCGACTCGGACTGGCCGACGATGAAGGCCGCCGCCGAGGTGCTGGACGAGTTCGAGGTGCCGTACGAGGTCGAGGTCGTCTCGGCGCACCGTACGCCGATCAAGATGATCGACTACGGGCGCGCCGCAGCCGACCGGGGCCTGAAGGTCATCATCGCCGGAGCGGGTGGCGCCGCCGCCCTGCCCGGGATGGTCGCCTCGGTCACCCCGCTGCCCGTGATCGGCGTCCCGGTGCCGTTGAAGCACCTCGACGGGATGGACTCGCTGCTCTCCATCGTGCAGATGCCGGCCGGGGTGCCGGTGGCCACCGTGTCGATCGGCAACGCCCGCAACGCGGGGCTGCTCGCCGTCCGTGTCCTGGCCGCCGCCGACCGCGCCCTGCTCGACCGCATGTCGGCCTACCAGGCCGACCTGGAGCAGTTGGTCGCCGAGAAGGACGCGGCCCTGCGCGCCTCCCTCGCCTGACCTTTCCGCGCCCGGACGGACCCTGGGACTCGTCGCTGTCGGTGATGGGTGCCGGTGTTGCGCAGGGTTACGGTGGCGGCTCGGGGTGCCAACCCCTCCTCCGGCCCTTTGCTCTGCATACCTCCGCGCGCCAGCGTCCTGAGCTGGGGTTTTCGCGAAGCCGCAGTGGTTGACGATTCACGCATTCGTCACGCCCGGTCACTGTTGCATCGATGGGTGCAGAGCAAAGGGGAGACGGGGCATGCGCGCGGTCGAGCCGAGGAGTCACGCTACGTGTTCTCCGGGCCGGTGATCCAACGGCCGGCCTCTCTACGGGGCCAACCAGCAGTAGCGACTGATCGCCGGGGGACGGGCCCCGCCGACCTCATCGCATGCCGCGCAGGGCCGTCTGGAGGCGTTCCTGGGCCCGGCGCCGGCGCTCGTTGCTCGCGCCGAGCGCCAGCAGCAGGATGCCGACGGGGATCAGCGCCAGCCACGGGCCCAGGCTGAACAGGGCGTGCACCGCCGCGATCGCCGTCACGGCGGCGCCCACGATCACCGGCGCCTGCTGCTGGCTCATCGACCCGAAGACGAGGACGGCCACGGCGCCGAGCAGCAGCAGCACCTGGCGCAGCGTGCTGGAGTCGGTGGCCAGCACGATCGCCAGGGTCGGCACGAACGCGGCGACCAGCGCGGGCCCGTACGCGACCCAACTGCTCAGGTCGGGCCGGTGCCGCAACTCCAGCACGCCGACGAGCAGGGCGAGCGCCGCGAAGGGCAGCGTGTAGGCCTCCGGCAGCGCCACGTCGGCCACCCGCATCAGGATCCACCACGCGGCGATCTCGCAGACCACCACCGCCCAGAACAGGATGCGCCGCTCCACCGGCCGGCGGCCCGGTCGGGTCGCCGCCACGCCCAGCACCGCACCCCAGGCGGCCAGCAGCGCCGCGATGTGCCGGGGCGAGTCGAACGCCAACGCCAGGGCGATCAGGGCGGCGGCGTACCCGCTCCACTCGACGGTGGCCGCCTCCCGCTGGGCCTCGGGGCGCCGCAGCCGGGGCAGGGTCGCGGCGAACACCTGGAGGGCCGCGCCGACCGCCAGTACGCCGAACGCGGACCAGACGGCCGCGAGGCCGGCCACCAGGCCGGCGGTGAGCACGAAGAGCTGCGCCATCAGCGAGGCGAACAGCCAGCCGAGGATGCGCGCCCGCTGGGTGGTGCCGAAGATGGCGGCCACCGCGCCGACGCCGACCGCGCCGCCCAGGGTGAACAGGGTCAGCTCCCGCGTCGCCAAGCCGCCGACCAGGCCCGCGCTCCCGGCGGCCAGGCCGATGGTGAAGACGAGCACCCGGGCCAGCCGCAGCGAGCGGGCCCGCTCGGCCAGCGGCGGGGGCGGGGTGAGCGCCAGGCCCAGCATCGAGATGGTGAACACCGACAGCGCCGCCAGGGTGCTCGCCGGCCAGCCGTTGCCGAGCGAGACCGGGGTGATCAGCAGGGTGACGGCGGCACCGGGCAGCACCACCGGCACGGCCCGGGAGCGTCGCCCGCCGCTGAAGCCGGTGGCGGCCAGCGCGGCGGTCGCGGTGAGCAGCAGCGCGGTCAGCACGTGGGTCGCGTCGACCGCGTCGGGGGGCGGGGTGAGCAGCTCCGGCGGCGGCCCCTGCCAGACCCGGCCCAGACTGCGGTGCGGGTCGACCAGGGCGACGACCAGGGACGGCGCGATCGACACCAGCGCGAGGGCGGTGGGCAGCGCGGCGGCGGCGAGCGCACCGGCGGCGGGGCTGACCCGCCAGCGGCGCCGCGTGCCGTCGTCCGGCAGCCGCCGCAGCGCGCCGTCCAGCAGCACCGACCAGCGCCGGACCGGCTGGGCCGCGCCGACCGGCGGTTCCGTCGCGCCCCGCACCAGCTCGGCGAGCACCCCGAGCAGGGCCGCCGCGGCGGCGTAGACGCCGACGGGCATGCCGGCGGGGACGGCGGCCAGGGCGCTCACCGTGGCGCCGCCGACCACCGCCGCGCTCGCCCACGGCAGGTACTGCGGGATCCGTCGCCGGACGGCGGCCACCGCCGCCAGGCCCAGGCTCGACGCGGCCAACGCGGCGGTGATCAGCACCTCCGGCGCACGCCCGAACTCGGCCGCCAGCGCCGCGACGGCGCCCGGGAACGCGAGCAGGGCGGCACCGGCCGCGGCGCCCCCGATCTGGGCGAGGTGCGGCGGCATCCCCTCGGTCTCGATGTCCTCCACCAGCGGCACGGCCAGCGACCGGGCCAGCGCCGCCACCACGATGCCGATCAGCGCGATGCTGCCCAGCGCCAACGCGGTGGTCCACGGGCGGACCAGTCCCGCCCCGGCGGCGTGCAGGGCGACGACACCGGCCACGACCGCCCGGGACAGGCCGGCGCGGGGATCGACCGCGGCCACGGCGGCGGCCCCGAAGACGGTGGCGACCATGCCGCCGACCAGGACGGGCGACCACCACGGCAGGTCGAACGCGGCCGGCGCGCCGATCGTGGCGAGCACGGCCGCCGCGCCCGACACGTCGTACCTCCACGGTGGCGGCAGCAGGACGGCGGCGGCGACGCCGAGCAGGGCCAGCGCGACCGGGGCCTGCCACGTCGACCCACCGGTCGGCCCGGCCGGCCAACCGGTCAGGTCACCGGCCCAGATCGGGCCCGGGGTGGCGAGCACCCCCAGGCCGCCCCGCAGGGCGCTCCAGCCGGCCAGCAGCCCGATCAGCACGCCGCCGACGGCGAGGCCGACGATCGGCCCCCGTCGCCACTCCTCCGGCATGGCCCGGGCGGCCACGGCCACCACCAGCACCAGCGCGGCGGCGACGGCGAGCTGCCCGCCGGGGGCGAGCACGGCCGCGATCCGGGCCAGGGTGGCGATCAGGGCGGCGGTCACCGCCGCGGCGGCCAGGTCGGAGCCGTCCAGGGTGAGGTCGGAGCGCCGGCCGGCGTCGATGGGACCGGCGAACACCACCATCGCGGCGGCGACGAGCAGCAGGCCGCCGACCCAGGCGTCGGCGGCGGTGGCGCCCGGGGCCCCGAACGCGGCGGCGGTGACCGTGACCGCGCCGAGGGCGGTGCCCACCGCCAGCGGCGTCGGGATGCGACGCTGGGAGACCTGCACGATGGCGGCGTGTCCGAGGGTGACGCAGACCGCCAGGAAGCTGGCCGCGAGCACCGGGACGGTGACCTCGCGCAGGCTCGCCGGGGTGGGCGTCGGATCGACCGGCACGGTCGCGGCGACGAAGGCGGCCACCGCGCCCGGCAGCGCGAACGCCGCGCCCCCGGCGGCCCAGGCGGAGACGGTGTCGGCCGCCGCCGGGGCGAGCCGCATCCGGGGCGCCACGGCGACCAGGACCCCGGCGGCGAACAGGGTGAGCAGGACCGCGGCGGTCAGCGCCGGCCGGGCCAGTCCCGCGCCCGCGCCGAACAGGCCGACGCCGGCGGCGGTCGCCGCGTGCGCCAGCGCCGCGCGTTCGGTGCGGGCGGAGAGCCCGACCACCCCGATGCCGACCGCCGTCAGCACCATCGGCCAGGGCGCCACCGCCCAGCCGAGACCGAACGACGCCGGTACGGCGAGCGCGGTCAGCGCCGCGCCGACCACGGCGAACTCCCGACGGATCTCGGGCGGCAGGGCCAGCACCGCGGCGACGGTCAGCAGGAAGGCGCTCGCGGCGAGCTGCCAGGCCGCCGGTCCCACGGCCGCCGACAGCTCGGCCGGGTAGCGGTCCAGGTCGGCCGCCCAGGCCGGCAGCGCGGCCCGGACGGGGGCGACCCCGGCGCGCAGGGCGCCTCCGGCGACCACCACCCCGCTGACCGTGAGCGCCACCGCCGAGGCGAGCTGCGGCCCGCGGCGGGCCGCCTCCGGCACCGCCCGCACGGCCAGCCCGGTCAGCGTGATGACCGCCGCGATCAGCAGCAGCGCCCGCCCGGGGAACGCCACCGAGGCGATCCGGCTCAGCGCGCCGATCACGGCGAGGGTGAAGATCCCGGCGCCGAGGTCGGGCAGCGGCGGCCGGCGCAGCACCAGCGTCCCGGCCAGCCCCACCGCGGCGGCCAGCAGCAGCACCACGCCGGCCCCGGTGGCGGCCGGCACGGTGCTCGCGCGCAGCAGGGCGGAGACGGCGTACGCGAGGGCGACGGCGACCGCCACCCCGTGCAGCGCCCAGGTCAGCTCGCGCAGCCACGGCACCGGGCGGGTGGCCGGCCCCCGCTCCTGCGCCGGCAGCCCGCCGTCGATGACCTCGCCGGCCTCCTCGGGCACCCCCTCCGGCCGGCTGTCGGCGCGGCGCTGCCGGGGCGTGGCCGGGGACCCGGCGGGTGTCGCCGAGGGCCCGGGCAGGTCCCGGCGGACCGGACGCTCCACGGTGACCGCGGACCGGGCCAGCCAGAGGTCGAGCAGGGCCACCGCGGTCAGCACGAGCGCCCAGCCGGCCGGGCCGGTGATCCGGTCGGACGCCAGCAGCGGCAGCACCGGCTGCGCGGCCAGCACCGTGGCGAACCGGGGCGCGCGCAGCCCCGTCCAGCCCGCGTAGCCGAAGGAGACGCCGGCGGTGACGGCGAAGATGACGCCGGCGAAGATCGCGCCCGAGGCGCCGCCGTTGCCGATCCGGTCCACCGCCCACAGCGCGTAGCCGGCGAGCGGCACCAGGAGCAGGCCGACCGCGGAGATGGTCTCGGCGGTCGAGGTGAGCCCGCGCCGGGCCAGCACCGGCGGGGCGAGCAGCATCAGCACGGTCGCGAGCAGCAGGATGCCCAGCCGGGCCAGCGCGTCCATCGAGCTGGTGGCCACCGCGGCGAAGACCACGGCGGCGACCCCCAGCAGCAGCGCGCCGAGCCCGAGGGGGATGTTCTGCACCTCGCGGGAGGACGCCTCCGGGGGGTGCTCCGGGTCGTCGGCGTCGAGCCAGGTGGCGGTCGACGGCGGGGGCGGCGGCGGGTCCTCGGGGCCGGCCGGGGTGCCCTGCCGGGGGACCCGGGGCGGGGCGCCGGTGGCGGCCGTGGGCGGCCGGCGGCCCGGCCTGCGGCGCAGCACCCGACGGGGGCGGGTGGCCTGCTTGAGACGTTCCTCACCGGCGTGGGCGAGGATGTCCCGCTGGAAGAGCGCGGCCTGCATCTTGGCGGCGATCTGCCGCTGCTCGCTGGCGATGGCGGCCTCGCGGGCCTTCATCTCCGCGATCGAGCGCTCGATCTCCGCCAGGTGCTCGACCCACTGTGGTTGGTGCGCACCGCAGTGCGGGCAGTTGGCGGCCGGTTTGATCTCCCGGCCGCACGAGGAGCACTGAAAGCTCGCCACGACACCCCTCCACCCGCACTGTGGACTCCCACCTTGGCAGCATGCCCAATGTGGGCGCGGATTTCGACAGTTGTCGGCGGGTCCGGGGCAAAGATCGTCCACGCGTAAGGCGAACGGCCGGTCGCGGAGCGTGCTCCGCGACCGGCCGTTCGGTCGTCGATCGTCAGGGGCGGCCCATGCCGCGGTACTCCCAGCCGGCCTGCGTCCACAGTGCCGAATCCAGGCAGTTGCGGCCGTCGACCACCTTGCGTCCGGCGGCCAGCTCGCCGAGGGCCACCGGGTCGGCGTTGCGGAAGTCGGCCCACTCGGTGAGTACGCAGACCAGGTCCGCCCCGGTCACGGCCTCGTTGATGCCGGGCTCGTAGACCAGCTCGGGTGCCACGGCGCGCGCCCGCTCCATGCCCTGCGGGTCGTAGACGTGCACGTCGGCGCCCGCCTTGCGCAGCAGCGAGGCGACGGAGAGCGCCGGCGCGTCGCGTACGTCGTCGGTGTTGGGCTTGAAGGTCGCGCCGAGCACGGCCACGCGCGTGCCGGAGAGATCCGGTCCGGCGGGCCCGGAGCGGCGGCCGAGCAGCTCGGCGGCGAGCTGGACCACCCGGGTCCGACGGCGCAGGTTGATCAGGTCGACCTCGTGCAGGAAGCGCAGCGCCTCCCCGGCGCCCAGCTCCTGGGCGCGGGCCTGGAACGCGCGGATGTCCTTGGGCAGGCAGGCGCCGCCGAAGCCGAGCCCGGCCTGGAGGAACCGGTTGCCGATGCGCGGGTCGAAGCCGATGGCCCGGGCGAGGTGGGTGACGTCGCCGCCGGAGGCCTCGCAGACCTCGGCCATCGCGTTGATGAAGGAGATCTTCGTGGCGAGGAAGGCGTTCGCGGCGACCTTGACCAGCTCGGCGGTGGCGAAGTCGGTGACCACCAGGGGCACCTCGCGGTCCTCGGTGGCGGCCAGGTCGAAGACGCCCTTGTGCGCGGCGTAGAGCATGCCGTTGGCCCACTCGCTCTTGACGCCGACGACGATCCGGTTGGGCCGCAGCACGTCGTCGACGGCGAAGCCCTCCTGGAGGAACTCCGGGCTCCACGCCACCTCGACGCCCAGGTCGGCGGGGGTGTGCTTGCTGACCAGCTGCTCCACCCACTCGGCGGTGCCGACCGGCACTGTCGACTTGCCGACGATCAGCGCCTTGCGGGTCAGGTGCTGGGCCAGGCTGGTGACCGATGCCTCGACGTACGACAGGTCGGCGCCCATCCCGTCGGCGCGCTGCGGGGTGCCGACGCAGATGAAGTGCACGTCACCGAACTCGGCGACCTCGGCGATGTCCGTGCTGAACCGCAGCCGCCCGGCCGCCAGGTTGCGCTTGAGCAGCTCGTCGAGGCCGGGCTCGTGGATCGGCACCTCGCCGGCGTTGAGCATGGCGATCTTGTCTGCGTCGACGTCGAAGCCGAGGACCTCGTAGCCGAGTTCCGCGTAGCAGATGGCGTAGGTCGCGCCGAGATAGCCGGTGCCCAGGAAGGTCACCCGCGGTCGCTGCGCGCCGGAGGGGGGCGTCACCGCGGCGATGGCGGGCATCGGCTGGGTGTTGGGGTACGGGATCGTCACGCCTGTCTTCTCCGCTCGCGCTGGCGTCGCGTCGTCGCGTCGCGTTCTGCTGCGGCGCCTGGGCGGGCACCGGAGGGACTCTAACGTCTGCCTGTTCCTTCGTCGCCGGGCGGCGTCGGCGCTCCGCCACGTCCAAGGCTACGCGGCGGTAACATGACCCCGAACCGGGTCGCTATCCTTCAGTCTGCGCCGTCGGCGGTCAGGAGACGCTACAGACTGCGCATGATAGCGGTGAAGGGGAGGGGCCGACATGGCCGCAGAGCAGTCGTTCGACGTCTACCGGTTGCCCGAGGAGCACGAGGCGATCCGGGAGGCGGTCCGTGAGGTCTGTGCGGCCAAGGTGGCACCGCGCGCCGCCGAGGCGGACGAGACCGGCGAGTTCCCGAAGGCGTCCTACGACGCGCTGCGGGCCGCCGACTTCCACGCACCGCACGTCCCCGTCGAGTACGGCGGCGCGGGCGCGGACGCCCTGGCCACGGCCATCGTGATCGAGGAGGTGGCGCGGGCCTGCGCCTCGTCCTCGCTGATCCCGGCGGTCAACAAGCTCGGCACGATGCCGCTGCTGCTGGCCGGTTCCGAGGAGCTCAAGCGGCGCTACCTGACCCCGGTGGCGGCGGGCGAGGCGATGTTCTCGTACTGCCTCTCCGAGCCGGAGGCCGGCAGCGACGCGGCGTCGATGACCACCCGCGCGGTGCGTGACGGCGATCACTGGGTGCTCAACGGCGTGAAGCGCTGGATCACCAACGCCGGGGTGTCGGAGTTCTACACCGTCTTCGCGGTCACCGACCCGTCCGCCCGCTCCCGGGGCATCTCCGCCTTCGTGGTCGAGAAGTCCGATGCCGGGGTCAGCTTCGGCGCCCCGGAGAAGAAGCTCGGCGTCAAGGGCTCGCCGACCCGCGAGGTCTACCTGGACAACGTCCGGATCCCGGCGGACCGCATGATCGGCGCCGAGGGCACCGGCTTCGGCACCGCGATGAAGACCCTGGACCACACCCGGGTCACCATCGCCGCGCAGGCCATCGGCATCGCCCAGGGCGCGCTCGACTACGCCAAGGGGTACGTCCAGGAGCGCAAGCAGTTCGGCAAGGCGGTCGCCGAGTTCCAGGGCGTGCAGTTCATGCTCGCCGACATGGGCATGAAGCTGGAGGCGGCCCGGCAGTTGACGTACGCCGCGGCCGGCAAGTCCGAGCGGGGCGACGCCGACCTGACCTACTTCGGCGCGGCGGCCAAGTGCTTCGCCTCGGACGCGGCCATGGAGATCACCACCGACGCCGTGCAGCTGCTCGGCGGCTACGGCTACACCCGGGACTACCCGGTCGAGCGGATGATGCGGGACGCCAAGATCACGCAGATCTACGAGGGCACCAACCAGGTGCAGCGCATCGTGATGGCCCGCCAGCTCCTGAAGGGCTGAGCCGGTCGGCGGGCGGGCCGGTCGTCCGGCCCGCCCGCATCCTCACCCGGCTCCCGGCCGGGGCGTCACCGGATCTCGGTCGTCGTGTCCTCTTCCGGCCGGTTGCCGGTGCGCGGCGGCGCCGACCACGGCGACCCTCCGCCGGTGCGGCGCGGCAGCGGTTCCGTCGGCGTCGGGTCCGGGTAGCCCAGGCTCGGCGGGGCGGTGTCCCGGTCGGTCGGCTCGGCCGGCGGCCAGTCGGTCAGGGTGAAGTCGTTGCGCTCCGGCCCCTCGGCGGGCGCCGGCGTCGGCTCGACCGCCGGTCGGGGCCACCGCCGCCAGCGCTGCCCGCTGAAGGTGGCCACGACCAGCAGCAGGCCGATCAGGAAGAGCGTGCCGTTCTCCACCGGCAGGTGCAGCGGCAGGGGGTCGCCGAAGACCTTCCAGCCGTCCGGGATGCGGTCCCGCACCTCGAAGGGCGCGACGAACATCGCCACGTACGGGGTGGCGAGCAGCAGCCCGGCCACGAGCGGGCCGAGCGGTGACGTGCGCAGCGTGCCGAGCAGGCCGAGCAGGACCCCGCCGACGGCGAGGTAGACGGCGGGCTCGATGAGATTGGCCGAGTTCGACGTGCCGATCTCGACCCAACGGTCGACGGTGCCCGCCGACCCGTCCTGCCCGAGGGTGACCAGCACCCACGTGACGGGCGCCACCACCAACCCCGCGAGGAAGCTCCAGAGATGTCGCATCCGCGCACCGTACCGTTTCCGACATGACCGAGCACCCCTCCACCGCGCCGGCCGGCAAGCCGACCTCCTACTCCCGGGTCACCCTGAGCCGGATCATGACCGCGGTCGACGTCAACCTCTACGGCACCGTGCACGGCGGGGTGCTGATGAAGTTCATCGACGACGTGGCGGGGGCCGCCGCGGCCCGGCACAGCGGCGGCACGGCGGTCACCGCGGCCATCGACGAGATCGTCTTCACCGAGGCCGTCCGGGTCGGTGACCTGCTGCACGCGCACGCCCAGGTGAACTGGACGGGGCAGACCTCGATGGAGGTCGGCGTCCGGGTGGTGGCCGAGCGGTGGGACTCGGCCGAGGACGAGCCGGTGCGGGTGGCCACGGCGTACCTGGTCTTCGTGGGCGTCGACCTCGGCGGCGCGCCGCGGGCGGTGCGGCCGGTGCTGCCGGAGGGCCCGGAGGACGAGCGCCGGTTCCGGGAGGCGGAGATCCGCCGCGCCCACCGGCTGGCCCGCCGCCGCGCCATCCAGGCCCACCGCGCCGGCTGACCGGGTGTAAGGAAGGGCGCCTTCCGCTACAGAAAACGCTAGGAAGGTGCCCTTCCTGACGCGGCACACACAGCAGGGCGGTAGGGCATGTGGGTCCGGCACGTGCGCCGACGGAGGTCGGGTACGGAGAATGGCGCTCTGAGGTAGGGCAAGATGGCGCCACGGCCCATTTCACAGTGTCGTGCGGGGCCAGGGGAGGGTGGAGCAGTGGGTGACGTGCTGTGGACGCCGCCGGCGGACGTACGCGAGCGGTCCCGGATCGGAAGCTACCTGCGCTGGCTGCGCGAGCACCGGGGGCTGGACTTCGCCGACTACGACGAGCTGTGGCGCTGGTCGGTCACGGACCTGGACGCGTTCTGGCGGTCGGTCTGGGACCACTTCGAGGTGGTCGCGCACACCCCGCCGACCGCCACGCTGAGCGGCCGGGGGATGCCCGGGACCAGGTGGTTCCCCGGCGCCACCCTCAACTACGCCGAGAACGTGCTGCGGATGCCGGGCCTGGCCGACGACGACCCGGTGGTCATCGCGCACGGCCAGACCCGGGCGCCGGTCACCCTCACCGCCGCCGAGCTGCGCGAGCAGGTCCGCCGGGTGGCCGCCGGGCTGCGCCGGCTCGGCGTCACCGCCGGCGACCGGGTCGCCGCCTACGCGCCCAACATCCCCGAGACGTACGTGCTGCTGCTCGCCACCAGCAGCCTCGGCGCGATCTTCTCCTCATGCGCGCCGGAGTTCGGCACCCGCAGCGTCACCGACCGGTGGCAGCAGATCGAGCCGAAGGTCCTCGTCGCGGTGGACGGCTACCGCTACGGCGACAAGCCGGTCGACCGGCGCGGCGAGGTGGCCGCGATCCGGGCCGCCCTGCCGTCGGTGAAGCACACCGTCGGCATCGCCTACCTCGACCCGGCCGGGGATCCGGCCACCGCGCCGTCCGGCGACGCTCCGGACCGGCCGGCGGGCGCGTTCGAGGGCGCGCTGGCCTGGTCGGAGCTGGCCGCCGACACCGACGAGCCGCTGACCTTCACGCCGGTCCCCTTCGACCACCCGCTCTACGTGCTCTACTCCTCCGGCACCACGGGGCTGCCGAAGCCGATCGTGCACGGCCACGGCGGCATCCTGCTGGAGCACCTGAAGATGCTCGCCCTGCACCACGACCTGGGCCCGGCGGACCGGTTCTTCTGGTTCACCACCACCGGCTGGATGATGTGGAACTTCCTGGTCTCCGGGCCGGCGGTGGGTGCGGCAATCGTGCTCTTCGACGGCAACCCGGGCCACCCCGACCTGGGCGCCCTGTGGCGGCTGGCCGGGGAGACCGGCACCACGTACTTCGGCACGTCCGCGCCGTTCCTGCTGGCCTGCCGCAAGGCCGGGCTGGTGCCGAAGGAGACCGCCGACCTGTCCGCGCTGCGCGGGGTCGGTTCGACCGGCGCGCCGCTGCCCGCCGAGGGCTTCACCTGGGTGTACGAGACGGTCGGCGACGACCTCCAACTCCAGTCGCTCTCCGGCGGCACGGACGTCTGCACCGGCTTCGTCGGCGGCGTGCCGCTGCTGGCGGTGCACGCCGGTGAGATCACCTGCCGGGCGCTCGGCGCCAAGGTGGAGGCCCGTTCGGCCGACGGCACGCCGGTCGTCGGCGAGCTGGGCGAGCTGGTGATCACCGAGCCGATGCCGAGCATGCCGGTCGGCTTCTGGAACGACGCGGACGGCACCCGCTACCGCGAGGCGTACTTCGACCTCTACCCGGGCGTCTGGCGGCACGGCGACTGGATCACCATCAACGACCGGGGCGGCTGCGTGATCACGGGCCGCTCCGACGCCACCCTGAACAGGGGCGGCGTGCGGCTCGGCACCGCCGAGTTCTACTCGGTGGTCGAGGGGCTCGACGAGGTCGTCGACTCGGTGGTCGTGCACCTGGAGGACGACGAGGGCGGCGCCGGCGAGCTGCTGCTGTTCGTGGTGCTCGCCGAGGGCCTGGAGCTGGACGACGCGATGCGGAAGAAGATCTGCCGCGAGCTGCGTACGGCGCTGTCGCCCCGGCACGTCCCGGACGAGATCCACCAGGTACGGGCCGTGCCGCGCACCCTGTCGGCCAAGAAGCTGGAGGTGCCGGTGAAGAAGATCCTCACGGGCACCCCGGTGGACTCGGCGGCGGCCAGGGGCGCCCTGGCCAACCCGGAGTCCCTCACGGCCTTCGCCACCCTCGCCCAGACCCGCACCCCCCGCCCCTGACCCGCACCCCTCCCACCCCACTCCCCCCACCCCCGCCCGGGCCCGGCCGCGCGTGGCCGCGCCGGCGCGCGTCGATCATGCAGTTGTGGTGCCCCGCGAAAGGGGCGTAACGGCATCTTCCGTCCACCACAACTCTATGATCGACGCCGAGATGGGGAGGGGCGGGAGGGGCGGGAGGGGCGGGGGTCAGGGGAGGGGGCGGGTTACCCGTTCCGTGGTGGTGCGGGTGGGGAGGGTGGACGGGTCCAGGTTGGCGCAGAGGACCGTGGTGGCGGTGGCGGTCAGCGGGGCGAGCAGCCAGTCGACCGGATCGGGATACCTCCCCGTGTCGATCAGGACCCGGTCGCCCGAGGCGATGCCCAGTTCCGTGGCGCGGGCGGTCGCGCGGCCCAGCAGCGCCGCCTCGCCCGGGCCGCCGGGGGCGTACGGGCTGAAGTGGTCGCCGTGGGCGCGTACCTCCGACACGTAGTCGGCGAAGCCGGGCGGCACCTGACGCATCGGCAGGGCGAACGGGTCGAGGGCGAGGACGTACCGCTCGCCCGCCGACCAGGCGTCGGCCTCGGCCACCCGGGTCGCGGCGGTGAAGAGCACGTCCACGTCGCCCGGCGTGTCGGCGACGGTCAGCCCCGCCGACCAGCAGCCGAGCAGCACCGCGGCGGTCTGCCAGTGCGGGGGCAGCAACACCCCGGCGACGTCGCCGGGGCCCACGGCCACCTCGTCGACGAGCAGGTTGGCCGTCTTGGCCACCCAGTTCGCCAGCGTGGCCCCGGAGAGCTCGGTCCGTTCGCCCGTGGCGTCGTCGTACCAGGTCAGCAGCGGTCGGGTCGGATCGGCCGCGATCGCGGCGGCGAAGACCCGGGCAATGTTCTCGGCCATCAGCGCGAACGATACGCCCACCGGTCGTACCAGATGACGGCCACAAGTCGGCATACGGTCGGGTCGCAGTCAGCGTCCGCGCCGGGCTCCGGCGTAGGCTTGCCGGAGTGTTGTTCCCCACAGTTCCGTCAGTTCAAGGAGTCGCCCCGTGACCGCCGGCCGCCCGCCCCGCGTGCTCATCGACGCCACGAGTGTCCCCGTCGACCGTGGTGGTGTCGGTCGATACGTCGACGGCCTGCTCGGCGCCCTCGGCAAGGTGTGCGGATCGGGGGTGGAGTTGGCCGTCGTCTGCCTGCGTACCGACCTGGAGCGCTACACCCGGATGCTGCCCGGTGCGGAGATCGTCCCGGCCCCGGCGGCCGTCGCGCACCGCCCCGCCCGGCTCGCCTGGGAGCAGACCGGCCTGCCGCTGCTCGCCCAGCAGGTGGGCGCGCAGGTGCTCCACTCGCCCTTCTACACCTGTCCGCTGCGCGCCGGCTGCCCCGTCACGGTGACCGTGCACGACGCGACGTTCTTCACCGAGCCGGAGCATTACGACAAGTCGCGGCGCACCTTCTTCCGCAGCGCGATCAAGACGTCGCTGCGCCGCGCCAACCGGGTGATCGTGCCGAGCAAGGCCACCCGGGACGAGCTGATCCGGCTGCTCGACGCGGACCCCACCCGGATCGACGTGGCCTACCACGGCGTCGACCACGCGGCCTTCCACGCGCCCAGCGACGAGGAGAAGGCCCGGGTCCGGGCCCGGTTGGGGCTCGGCGGCACCAACTACGTGGCCTTCCTCGGGGCCAAGGAGCCGCGCAAGAACGTGCCGAACCTGATCCGCGGCTGGGCCCGCGCGGTGGCCGAGCGGGCGGATCCGCCGGCCCTGGTGATCGCCGGCGGCCAGGGTCACGACGACGACATCGACCGTGCGGTGGCGGAGGTCCCGTCGCACCTGCGGCTGCTCCGCCCCGGCTATCTCCGCTACGCGGACCTGCCCGGCTTCCTCGGCGGGGCGCTGGTGGCCGCCTATCCCTCCTACGGGGAGGGTTTCGGCCTGCCGATCCTGGAGGCGATGGCGTGCGCCGCCCCGGTGCTCACCACGCCCCGGCTGTCGCTGCCGGAGGTGGGCGGCGACGCGGTCGCGTACACCAGCGAGGCGCCCGACCAGATCGCCACGGACCTGGCCGCGTTGCTCGACGACGAGCAGCGGCGGTTGTCCCTGGCCAAGGCCGGGTTCGACCGGGCCAAGGAGTTCACCTGGGAGTCCAGCGCCGAGGTGCACATCGCCGCCTGGAGCCGGGCCCGGGCCTGACCGCCGTGGCGGGCGGCGCGAGAATGCGTCCCCGGTCAGGCGAATCGGGCATGATGTGCGGGTGATCTACGCCGTGATCCCGGCGGGTGGCAGTGGCACGAGATTGTGGCCACTGTCCCGCGCCGGCCATCCCAAGTTCCTCCACCCGCTGACCGGCTCCGCCGCCTCGCTGCTCCAGGCGACGGTGGACCGGCTGGGTCCGCTGACCACCGCCGAACGCACCCTGGTGGTCACCGGGACCGCGCACGTGACGGCGGTGGCGCGCCAGCTCGCCGGGCTGCCGGAGGAGAACATCCTGGTCGAGCCCTCGCCCCGGGACTCGTGCGCGGCGATCGCCCTGGCCGCCGCGGTCATCGCGCGGCGCGAGCCGGAGGCGGTGATGGGCTCCTTCGCCGCGGACCACCTGATCGGTGACCCGGAGCGCTGGCGGGAGGTCGTCCGGGAGGCGGTACGCGGCGCCGAGCAGGGCCTGCTGATGACGGTCGGCATCACCCCGACCCGGGCCGAGACCGGCTACGGCTACCTCCAGACCGGCGACCCGGTCGACGGTGGCCCGCTGCGGCCGGTGGCCGAGTTCAAGGAGAAGCCGAGCGCCGAGGTGGCCGAGGCGTACCTGCGCTCCGGGCGGCACCTCTGGAACGCCAGCATGTTCGTCTGGCGGGTCGACGTGTTCCTCGCCGAGCTTGCCCGCCAGCAGCCCGCCCTGCACGCCGGGATCGTGGCGATCGCCGAGGCGTGGGGCACCGAGGAGCAGGACGACGTGCTCGGCACGGTCTGGCCGACGCTGCCGAAGATCTCCGTCGACTACGCGGTGATGGAGGGCGCGGCGACCGCCGGCCGGGTGGCGACCGTGCCGGGCGACTTCGGCTGGAACGACGTCGGCGACTTCCACACCCTGGGCGAGGTGCTGCCCGCCGACGCGGACGGCAACGTGGTGCTCGGCGCCGACGCCAAACCGGGGGTGCTGCTGCGGGACAGCGCCGGACTGGTGCTGGTGCCCCACTCCGGGCGGCTGGTGGCCGCCGTCGGCGTGCGCGACCTGGTCATCGTCGACACCCCGGACGCGCTGCTGGTCTGCCCCCGCGACCGGGCGCAGGACGTGAAGAAGGTCGTCGACGAGCTCAAGGAACGGGGCGAAGAGGGGCTCGTCTGAGCGTCGCCAGGGCCGGGGCGACCAGGTGCGCCGTCCCGCCGGCCAGCGGCTCCGGCAGCCGGTCCGGCGGGAACCAGCCCAGCGCCTCGGACTCCTCGCTGACCCGCTCCACGGCGTCGGCCGGGGCGAGCACGGCGAAGCGCACGTCGTAGTGCAGCGAGCCGCCCTGGCAGCTCACCGGGTGGATGTCGACGTCGATCGGGACGGGGTCGATCCGCAGGCCGGCGATGCCGGACTCCTCGCCGGCCTCGCGCAGGGCGGCGGCGGCGAGGGTCCGGTCGGCCGGCTCGCAGTGGCCGCCGAGCTGCACCCACCGCCGGAACTTGCCGTGCAGGCAGAGCAGCACCCGCGACCCGGTGGCGTCGAGCACCAGCGCGCTCGCCGTGACGTGCCCCGGCCGGTGCGCCCGGCTCATCGCCACCGGCCCGGCGGCCAGCAGCGCGACCGTGCGGTCGCGGGCCTCGGCGGCGGCCGGGCCGGTCGGCTCCCACCGGCTCAGCGTCGCGACGGCGTCGGCGTGCAGGGCCGCGTACACCTCGGCGTGCCGCGCCTCGTCCGTCCCGGCGGGCGCGGCCGCGCGCGGCTCCGCGTCCGACGGTCGGGAGGCGGCGGTGGGGAAGTCGGCCATGTCGACACTGTACGAGCCGACGCTTCGTACCCTGGCCCGGTGACCCTGCGTCTGTTGGAGTTCGTCGTGGCCGGCAACGAGGCCAGCGATCTGTTGCCGGTGCGCTCCGTGCCGCTGCTGCGGGCGCACGGTGCCCGGCGGGGCTTCTGGACCGTGCTCGACGAGGGGCCGGTGGAGCACTGCCTGGCCCTGCTGCTGGAGCTGGACGACGGCCGCTGGGTCGCCCACCACGTGGCCGCCGACGCCGGGGCCGAGAACGGCCGCACGGAGGACGGCGAGGCGCTCGCCCACCACGACGGCTGGGTGTACGTCTTCGGGTCCCACTTCGGGTCGAAGGCGGGGCCGCTGCGCCCGCGACGCGCCTTCGTGGCCCGGTTCCGCGAGGACGACGCGGCGGCGGGCCCCCTGCCGGTGCAGGTGGTCCGCAACCGGTTCCGGCTGCACCGGGCGGTCAACGACGCCCTGCTCAAGGCGGCGTTCACCCCGCTGCCGCCGGGCGAGCGGGTGCGGGCCCGGTTCATCGGGGAGACCGTCGCCCGGGGCACCGCCCGGTCGAAGGGGTGGGTCAGCCGGCTCGTTCCCGACGACCTGCCGCTGAACGTGGAGGCGGCGGCCTTCACGCCGGCCGGCGGGGTCCTGCTCGGACTGCGGTTCCCGGTCACCGCCGACGGCGAGCCGATCCTGGTCGAGCTGACCGGTGTGCCGGAGATGTTCGACCCGGCGCCGAGCTGGCCGCGGGCGGCTGGGGCGTACGTCCTGACGGGGGTGACGCCGCCCGGCGCGCTGGCCGGCTTCCGGGCGATCACGCCCACGGACGACGGCGGCTACGCGGCGATCGTCGGGTCGATCGACGCGTTGGGCAAGGGCTCGGTGCTGCTCGACGACCATCCGTCCGGCGGCGAGGTCACCTCCCGGCACGTGCGGTTTTCCGCACCGGGCGACGAGTACCTGGTCCCCGGCGAGCTGGTGGCCGACCTGGCGCCGTTCCACCATGTGGAGGGGGTGGCCGAGTGGGACGGGCAGAGCTTCTACGTCACCGACGAGGACCATCGGGTGGCGCTCTGGGTCGCCTGAGCTGTGGTGGACCGGCGGCCGGACGACACCTCCGCGGAACAGGCCCGCAGACCCTCGTGGTGCCGCCCGGTCGCCGGTCTCTCCCCGCCCCCCGGGTGCCCGTTTCCAGGCGCGTCGGGTGACGTGCCCGCCCCCGTGTACGGGCAGTGAGAGCATGCCGAACGGCCCCCGGAGGCGTCGAGGTCTTTCAGTCCACGCTTAAAGACGGAGATAAGTGCCGGCCAGGTACAGTGCAAACGGTTGCCAGGCATCCCCTCTGCCGGGCGACGCGGGAGCCGTCCATGCTGAAGATCTACTTTTCCGCCGAGGACATCCTCCGGACCCGGGTGGCTCCGGCGGCGGATCCGGTGTGGGAGCTGGTTCTCAGCCTGCACCTGCTGCCCGGCCGTGGCCGGGATCCGCTGCTGGCGGGCTGGCGGCGTAGCGTCACGCAGGGGCTGCGCGAGGTCAGCGACTCGGCGGGGCTGCGCCTCCTGCTGACGCTCAACCCGCCCCGCGGCTACTTCCCCGACTTCCTCACCCCGTACGAGAGCATGTCGGGGTTCGACGCCGGCATGGAGGCGGTCCGCAGCACCCCCACGGCCCTGCTGCAACGCGACCTGGCGCTGCTCGCCGCCAACAGTGCCCTGCCCGTCGGCGCGGGGGCGCTGGCCCGGGGGGAGCCGGACATCCTGCGCGGTCTGACCGGCGCGATGGAGCGCTACCGGGGTCTGGCGATCGACCCGTACTGGACCCGGATCCAGGCCGCGGTGGAGGCCGACCGGGCCCGGCGGGCCCGCGCCCTGCTCGACGGCGGGGTGGAGGGGCTGCTGGCCAGCATGCGGCCCGCCATGCGCTGGGAGGACGGCGTCCTGGAGATCCGCGACTACCCGCACAGCCGGGAGCTGCACCTGGGCGGGCGCGGCCTGCTGCTGGTGCCGTCGTTCTTCTGCGCGGCCACGCCGGTGGCCCTGCTCGATCCGGCGCTGCCCCCGGTCCTCGTCTATCCGGTGGACCGGCTCGGCGGCCTGCTGCCGGCCCCCGGCGAGGGCGGCGGCCCCGGTGCGTCGGATCCGGGGCGGGAGGCGCTGGCCGCGCTGCTCGGCCGGACCCGGGCCGCCGTGCTGGCGGCCAGCGACGACGGCTGCACCACCGGCGAGGTGGCCCGCCGGCTCAACATCTCGGCCGCCGCCGCGAGCCAGCACACCACCGTGCTGCGCAACGCCGGCCTGCTGGTCAGCCAGCGCGACCGCAACACCGTCCTGCACACCCTGACCCCGTTGGGGCGGGCGATGCTCAACTCCTGAGCGCGCCCGCTGCCGTCAGCCGGCTCCGGCCCCTGTCCGCCCGGGTGCCGTCAGAGGGCGAGCGCGGCGCTGGCGGTGGTGCCCGGGGGCGGGGGGAGCAGCAGGGAGGCGACGCCCTCGGCCGCCAGGGCGGCGCGGAGGCGTTGCAGGTCGGCGCCGAAGCGGACCAGGTCGACCGGGCCGGCCGGGGTGGCCGGGGAACCGAGCACCAGCGTCGTCGCCTCCGCCGGCCAGCCGGGCACCCGGGAGGTCAGCCCGGCGTGGGCCTCCTCGTCGGCGACCAGGCTGAAGACCGTGCCGGGCGCGACCACGCCCGCGACCGTGCCGATCGCCCGGCGTACGGCCTCCGGGTCGGGCGGGCTCGGGTTGGGGCCGTCCGGCAGGGTGGCGGCGGCGGCCAGCCCGGCGGCCCTCGCCTCGGCGGTGCCCAGCGAGAAGAGGTCCATCGACGCGTCCCGGACCAGCGCCGACGCGCCGACGCCGTCGTCGGGCCGGGGCGCGGTGAGGTAGCCGCGCACCACCGCGACGGGCATCTGGTCACACTTGCCCTTGATCAGCTCGCCCGCGCCGGCCAGCTCGTCCACCACCGCCATCTGGGTGAGCTGGAGCTCGTTGCCGTACGGGTCGACCTCGCCCCGGTGGTCGCGGATCGCGTCCATCCCGGCGACGCCGAGCGCCACGTCGGTGAGCCCGTTGCGCCAGGGCCGGCCCATCGTGTCGCTGACGATCACCGCGACGTCCACGCCGTGACGCTCGCGCAGCGCGGCGCGCAGCGCCCGGGCGGAGGCGTCCGGGTCCTCGGGGAGCAGCACCAGCCGGGTCTTGTCGACGTTCGAGGCGTCGATGCCGGCCGACGCCATCACGAAGCCGTGGTGGGTCTGCACGATCCGGGTCGCGCCCCGGGTGGCCACCACCCGCGCCGTCTCGGCGGCGAGCACCTCGTCCCGAGCGGCGAGCCGCTCGGGCCCGTCCGCCGGGACGTCGACGAGGCGCCCCTCCGCCTTCGAGACGATCTTGCTGGTCACCACCAGCACGTCGCCGTCGCGCAACCAGGGCGCGGCGGTGGCGATCAGGGCCGCCAGGTCGTCGCCCTCGGACACGTGGCCGATGCCCGGCACCGGCAGGATCTCAAGCCTCACGTCAGCTCCAGCGCGGCGCGGACCATGGCCGCCGTCGCCGCCTCGTCGGTCATCCGCAGCGGTGCCGCGCGGACCGTCACCTCCGGCACCACCGTGCCGGCGTCCTCCTCGGCGACCAGCCAGCCGTCGAGCAGCCCGCCGGCGGACCGGCCGCCGTAGAGCCGGCCCACGCCGGCCGCGCTGCACTCCACCCCGAGCACCGCCAGGCAGCGGTCGGCCATGCCGCGCACCGGCGCGCCGCCGATGATCGGCGACACGCCGACCACCGGCGCGGGGCCGTCGGAGACCGCCTCGCGTAGCCCGGGCACGGCCAGGATCGGGGCGACGCTCACCACCGGGTTGCTCGGCGCGATCAGCACCACGTCGGCTTTGGCGACGGCCTCCAGCACGCCGGGCGCCGGCCGGGCGGCCTCCGCGCCGACGAAGACGAACCGGTGGGTGGGGACGTCGCCGCGGTGGCGTACCCACCACTCCTGGAAGTGGATCGCCCGCTGGCCGCCGTCGAGGTCCACCACCACGTGCGTCTCCAGCCGGTCGTCGGTCGCCGGCAGCATGCGTACGCCGGGCTGCCAGCGGGCGGCGAGCGCCTCGGTGACGGCGTGCAGCGGGTAGCCGGCGTTGACCATCGTGGTCCGCACCAGGTGGGTGGCGATGTCCTTGTCGCCGAGCCCGAACCAGCTCGGCTCGGCGCCGTACGCGGCCAGTTCCTGCTTGACCGTCCAGCTCTCGCCGACGCGCCCCCAGCCCCGCTCCGGATCCGCGCCGCCACCCAGCGTGTACATCACGCTGTCCAGGTCGGGGCAGACCTTGAGCCCGTGCAGGAGCAGATCGTCGCCGACGTTGACCACGGCGGTCACCTCGGCGCCGACCTCCCGGGCGTACGCCCGCACGCCGACCAGGAAGCGAGCACCTCCGATGCCGCCCGTCAGAACCACGATGCGCATGCCGCCCATCCTCGCGCACGGGCCGCCTCCGGTCCGCGCGTGGGCCGGGAGACTAGGCTCACGTCGGCAACTGTCCGCATTCGCCCCGAGGGGGATCCCGTGACCAGCCCCGCCGAGCCCGCGTCCACCGACGCGACGCAGGCCAGCCAACTGACCAAGCCGCTGCGTGAACTCGCCGCCTTCGTGCTCCTCGGCGCGAACGCCGTGTTCCTCTTCGTCGGCCTGATCCGGCTGGTGACGCCCACCGAGTACAGCACGATCGGCGGCCGGGCGGGCAGCGCCTTCTTCGCCTTCGTCGGCGTGGAGTCGGTATTCCTGCCGCTGCTGGCCGTGCTGCTCGCCACGCACGTGAAGCCCCCGGTGCCGAAGGCGAAGTTGATCACCCAGGTAGCCCTGGGCGAGTACGCCGTCAGCGCGCTGTTCGGCGGGCTGACCTTCCTCTTCTGGACGGTCGACCGGCTGGCCGAGGGCGAGATCCTCGACGCCTTCCTGGGCCTGCTGAGCCGCGTGGCCTGGCTGGCGCTGTTCGCCGTCGCCGCGTACGTCGTGTTCAAGGTCTGGCGCACCCTCTACTACGTGCCGAAGCCGAAGCCGCAGCCCGGCGTGTACGGCCAGCCGCAGCCCGGCTGGCCCCAGCAGCAGGGCGGCTACCCCGGCCCGGGCCAGCAGGTCCCCGGTCAGCAGGTTCCCGGTCAGCAGGGCGGCTGGCAGGCGCCGGGCCCCTACGGCGCCCCGTACGGTCAGCAGCCCGCGCCGTACGCCGGCGGCCCGCAGCCGGGCTCGCCGTTCGCACCGGCCCCGCAGTCCGCGCCCCCGGCCCCGCAGTCCGCGCCCCCGGCCGCTCCCGCCCCGCAGTCCGCGCCCCCGTTCGGCCAGCCGCAGAGCGCCCCGCCGTTCGGCCAGCCGCCCTCGGCCGACCCCACGCAGGCGATCCCGCGCCAGCCCGTCGAGCCGGCGGAGCCCACCCAGGCGATCCCGCGTCCCGCCGCCGACGAGACCGACCGGACCCAGCGCATCAACCCCGGCGAGAGCCCCGACGCCCCGCGCTGACCGCGACCCCGCCTCACCCGAGCGCCCCGCACGGCTCCCGTGCGGGGCGCTCGCCGTCCCACCCCCACTGCCCCGTCCCACCCAACTGTGCGCGGGGAGCGGCGTGGGGGTGGAGTGCGCTGGGTCACCGTGTGGGCCGGGTGGGTGAGGTGGGACGGGGCGGTTGAGCGCCTAGGCTGGGCGGATGGTTGATCGCACCGTGCCCGGCCCGACCGATGCGAGCGTGCGGCGGGCACTGCACCGGGCCGCGAGCGGGCGGGCGCTCGACGTCGACGAGTCCACCGCGCTGCTGGCCGCCCGGGGCGGGGCGCTGGACGAGCTGCTCGACGTGGCGGGCGCCGTGCGCGACGCCGGGCTGCGCGAGGCCGGGCGGCCGGGCGTGGTCACGTACTCGAAGAAGGTCTTCATTCCCCTCACCCGGCTGTGCCGGGACCGGTGCCACTACTGCACCTTCGCGACCGTGCCGCACCGGCTGCCGGCGGCCTTCCTCGACCGGGACGAGGTCCTCGCCATCGCGCGGGCGGGCGCGGCGCAGGGCTGCAAGGAGGCGTTGTTCACGCTCGGCGACCGGCCGGAGGAGCGCTGGCCGGCGGCCCGGCAGTGGCTGGACGAGCGCGGCTACGACTCGACCCTCGACTACCTGCGCGCGTGCGCGGTGGCGGTGCTGGAGGAGACCGGGCTGCTGCCGCACCTGAACCCGGGCGTGCTGTCCTGGTCGGAGTTGCAGCGGCTCAAGCCCGTCGCGCCCAGCATGGGGATGATGCTGGAGACCACGGCGACCCGGCTGTGGTCGGAGCCGGGCGGCCCGCACTTCGGCTCGCCGGACAAGGAACCGGCGGTACGGCTGCGGGTGCTCGACGACGCGGGCCGGGTCGGGGTGCCGTTCACCACCGGCATCCTGATCGGCATCGGCGAGACCCCGGCCGAGCGGGTCGACGCGATCTTCGCGATCCGCCGGGCGCACCGCGAGTACGGCCACCTCCAGGAGGTGATCGTGCAGAACTTCCGCGCGAAGCCGGACACGGCGATGCGCGGGATGCCCGACGCGGAGCTGCACGACCTCGCCGCCACGGTGGCGGTGGCCCGGGTGCTGCTCGGGCCGAAGGCCCGGATCCAGGCCCCGCCGAACCTCATCGCGGGCGAGTACGACCTGCTGCTGCGCGCCGGCATCGACGACTGGGGCGGGGTGTCCCCGCTGACGCCGGACCACGTCAACCCGGAGCGCCCCTGGCCGCAGATCGACGAGCTGGCCCGGCACACGGAGAAGGCCGGCTTCACCCTGCGCGAGCGGCTGACGATCTACCCCGAGTACGTGCGGGCCGGCGACCCGTGGCTGGACCCGCGCCTGCTGCCGCACGTCGGCGCGCTGGCCGACCCGGCGACGGGGCTGGCCGTGGAGGAGGCCCGTCCGGTGGGCCGGCCCTGGCAGGAGCCCGACGAGACGTACGGCGGCCGGACCGACCTGCACGCCACGATCGACACCACCGGGCGCACCGGCGACCGGCGTGGCGACTTCGACCACGTCTACGGCGACTGGTCCGAGGTGGCCGGCAAGGTCACCACCGGCGGCGGGGGCGGGACCGACGGCGACCTGCGGGCCGGGCTGCGGCTGGCGGCCGACGACCCGGCGGCGCTGCTGGAGCCCCGGCACGCCGATGCCGCGCTGGCGCTGTTCGCCGCCGACGGGCCGGCGCTCGACGAGCTGTGCCGGCTCGCCGACGACGTGCGCCGGGCGGCGGTCGGCGACGACGTGACGTACGTGGTCAACCGCAACATCAACTTCAGCAACGTCTGCTACGTCGGCTGCCGGTTCTGCGCCTTCGCCCAGCGGGAGCGGGACGCCGACGCGTACCGGCTGTCGGTGGACCAGGTCGCCGACCGGGCCGAGGAGGCGTGGGCGGCCGGTGCCAGCGAGGTCTGCCTCCAGGGCGGGATCGACCCGAAGCTGCCGGTGACCGTCTACGCCGACCTGGTCCGGGCGATCAAGGCGCGGGTGCCGGGGATGCACGTGCACGCGTTCTCGCCGATGGAGATCGTCACCGCCGCCGCGAAGGCCGGCGTGTCGGTGCGGGAGTGGCTGACCGGGCTGCGCGAGGCCGGCCTGGACACCATCCCGGGCACCGCCGCGGAGATCCTCGACGACGACGTGCGCTGGGTGCTCACCAAGGGCAAACTGCCGGCCGCCGCCTGGGTCGACGTGGTCGGCACGGCACACGAGCTGGGCATCCGGTCCAGCTCCACCATGATGTACGGCCACGTGGACCACCCCGGACAGTGGCTCGCGCACTTCCGGGTGCTGGCCGGGCTGCAGGACCGTACGGGCGGGTTCACCGAGTTCGTGGCGCTGCCGTTCGTGCACACGAACGCGCCGATCTACCTGGCCGGCATCGCCCGCCCGGGGCCGACGTGGCGGGAGAACCGGGTCGTGCACGCGATGGCCCGGCTGCTGCTGCACGGCCGGATCGACAACATCCAGTGCTCCTGGGTGAAGCTCGGCGACGAGGGCACGGCGGCGATGCTGCGGGGCGGCTGCAACGACCTGGGCGGCACGCTGATGGAGGAGACGATCTCCCGGATGGCCGGCTCCGGCAACGGCTCGGCCCGTACCGAGGAACAGTTGATCGCCATCGCGACGGCCGCCGGACGACCGGCCCGCAGGCGCACGACGGCGTACGGCCGATAGGCATCGAGCCTCACGTAGCCTGGATCCCGCGATGGCGGACGGCCTTTTCATGCTAGGCGCTGGGCAGCCGGAGGCAGAAGTGATTCAACTGGATTTTTCCGTTCCAAAGCCGGGGTCCGCCTGGCGGGAGACGTGGCGGCTGCGGGACGGGTCCGATCCCGCCACCGTCTCCGAGATGGATCTCCGCTACAAGTATTTCGGGGCGCAGGTGGACTTCGCCATCGACGACATGACGGTCATCTCGAAGGTGGGCCACGTGACGTTGGTCGATCTGGCCCTGGCCCTGCGACACGCCGAGGGGCGACTCTCGTCCGGCGAGGACGCGGCGTTCGGCTTCACGGAGAGTTCCAAGGTCGTGCGTCTTGAGGGTCCGGGTCCGGTCATCTCGGTCAGGCCGTCCGTGAGCTCGGAGAGCGCGCAGGTGTCGAGACAGCAGCTCGTTCCGGCGCTCGCGACGTTCCGGGAATCCGTCTATCAGCGGCTCATCGTTGAGGTGCCCGGTCTTGAGGGCAACCCCACCATCCAGAAACTGAGGTCGCCAGCGTCATGAGCCCGGCCAGCGGCGCCCTGACGGTGGTCCCGCTCGACGGCAGTCCGCCATTGGAATCGCAGCACGGTGCCGCGTCCCGATCCGCATACCGACTGGTGGGACGGATCGGCCCATCGGCGGGATTTCCGTCGCGCATGGAGTGATCGCCGAATTCGACCGATCGAGCAGTGCGCCATCGGTTACGGGCGGGGTGGCGGGCCTGGGTCCGCCGACATGACCGTCCACATGGTGGAAGCGGAACCGGCGTCGCCGCCCGCTCGGCGGGCGGTCGGCGGTAACTCGGGTTAACCTGTGCCCCACCAAGATCAACGAATCGTGGTGGGTGACTTCCGAGCGTCCTCATCGGCCTGCCCCGTCGGGTCGGCGGGGGAGCGCCACGGGAGAAAACTCGGGCAACTCGCCGGAGAGGGCGTTACTCGGCCGGGGTCTGAATCGATAGGGCAGGTTGCGAGGCCGGGTGGCCGGGTGGCCGTCCGGAGTGTTGTCGGGAGGACGACTCCATTATCAAGTGCGGCTTGACGGCGCACGCATTACACGCGTGTAATTTGAATGGGGTTGTTCGCGCGGAACGCAACAAATCGGGACCGTACGGACAAGCACGCCTTCCGCGTGGGGGGTTGCAGCGGCGATGACGCCGGTGCGCGACAAGGAGGCATCTGATGGACGGCCAGCTTGAGGTGGCCGACCTGCTCGGAAACGCGCCGGAGTGGCAGGAGCGGGCGCTTTGCTCCCAGACCGATCCGGAGGCGTTCTTTCCCGAGAAGGGCGGCTCGACCCGCGAGGCGAAGCGGATCTGCTCGCGCTGCGAGGTGAAGACGGAATGCCTCGAATACGCTCTCGGCCACGACGAGCGGTTCGGGATCTGGGGCGGGCTCTCCGAGCGGGAGCGGCGCAAGCTCAAGCGGCGGGTCGCCTGAGCCTTGCCGGGCCGGGGCGGTGGGGGCCGCCCGGCTCAGGCCAACTCGTCGGGGTCCACCCCGAGCAGATTGGCCACCTGTTCGATGATCACGTCGTGCACGAGATCCGCGAGGTCCTCGCGGTCCATCGCACGGAACTCCAACGGCCGGCGGTAGAGCACGATCCGCGGGGGCACCTCCTGCCGGCCGGGGCGACCCGGCAGCAGCCGGGCGAGCGGCACCTCGCCGTCCTCCAGCACATCGGAGTCGTAGACGTTGAGGTCCGGCGGAACGTCCTCCACCGCGAACTCGACCCCGGCCAGTTCCTTGGCGAACCGCCGTTCGAGGGTCTCGACCGTGTCCAGCACCAGGTCGTCGAAGATCTCCGCCTTCGTACGCGCCAACGGCACCGTCGCCGGCACCAGCCGCCCGCGCAGGCCGCGCCCGTGCCGGTCGCGGTGGGCGCGCCGGCCGGGGCCGGGGCGGCGGTGTTCCGGGCTCGTCATGAGGAAAGGTTAGCGCCCGCACCGACCTGGCCTGCGGCAGCGCCGCTGGCGCGGCGCGGCGCGGTCGGCATCCGCGGGGTGGCGCTCGCCCGCCCGGCGGCCCGCCGGCGCGCAACCGGCCGAATTGTGATCACCGTGACGGGCGTGTCGCAACGCGAAGCAGTGCGCCGGACCCGGTAATGGAGATACCCTGCCGCCGTGAGGTCACCACGGCGCTGCTCCCGTAACGGCTGCCCCCGGCAAGCGGTCGCCACGCTGACCTATGTCTACAACGAGTCGACAGCGGTGGTCGGCCCCCTGGCGGCGTTCGCCGAGCCGCACACGTACGACCTCTGTGAACCGCACGCCCGGAGCCTGACGGCGCCGCGCGGCTGGGACGTGGTCCGGCACGAGGGCGAGTTCGAGCCCCCGCCGCCCACCACCGACGATCTGGTCGCCCTCGCCGAGGCCGTCCGCGAGGCCGCCCGCCCGGTGGCGCCGCGCCCGCCCGAGGACGACCAGACCGTCAACTCGACCCCCCAGACGGGCCGCCGGGGTCACCTCCGCGTCATCCCCCCGAACCACTGACCCGCGCCCGCACGGGCCTCCCGGCCACGGGGTAGCCGGCCGGCCGCCGCAACCACACCGTTCGCGCGCTGTCGGGCTGCCCCGTCCATGCGCCCAGTGCGGACGCGCCCCCACTGGACACTTCCGGGCCCTTTCCGGACCCTCTCGGCACGCCTGAGATGGGCGGAACATGTCTCACCCCGACACGCCGGCAGACCGCAGACGCCAGCGCGAAGCGTGACTACCGTGCGCCACAGCGTGACAGGGCGGCGGAGTGCGCGAGCGGTGCTGGCGGCCCCCGGTGGAGCGGGCGAGCGGAGCGGAGGACTGGCGGGGTGAACGAGGCGCTGCGGGTAGCGATGGCCGAGAAGGGCGAGACCGCCGAGTCGCTGGCGGAGAAGGTGGGCGTCGACCCGAAGACGGCGGGGCGGTGGCTCGCCTCGGGGCGGATCCCGCACCCCAGGACCCGGATCGCCGTCGCCGAGGTCCTCGGGCGCGACGCCGCCGAGCTGTGGCCCGAGCCGTTCCGCCGCCGTGACCTGCCGTGGTTCCGGCCGTGGGCCGAGCTGGAGCAGGACGCCGTCTCGATCAGGTCCTACCAGCCATCGCTGGTGCCGGGCCTGCTCCAGACCGAGGGGTACGCCCGCGCGGTGCTGGCGACCGGCGGCCTACTCCCGGCGGCCGAGGTGGACGAGATCGTGGGCGGCCGGCTGGCCCGGCAGGCGATCCTGGCCCGGGACGCCCCGCCCCAGCTCGTCGCCGTGATCGACGAGGTGGTGCTGCACCGTCGGGTGGGGGACCGGGCGGTGATGGCCGGGCAGTTGGCCCACCTGCTGGCGGCCGCCGCGCAGGAGCACGTGCAGGTGCGGGTGATCCCCGCCGGGACGCCGTGGCACACCGGGCTCGCCGGGCCGTTCGTGCTGATCCGCCTGCCCGACGGCGCGGAGACGGCCTATGTGGACAACCAGCTTCGCGGTCAGGTGGTGACCGAGAGTGCCGACGTTGCTAGCGTGGGCGCGAGATGGGAGAGCGTCGCGGGCGAGGCGCTGCCGCGACGGCAGTCGATCGAGCTGATCGGGGAAGTGGCGACGACATGGACATGACCGACGCCCGCTGGCGCACCGCGACCCGCAGCAGCAACAACGGTGGCGACTGCGTCGAGGTGGCCGACAACCTGCCCGGTCGGGTGCTCGTGCGGGACAGCAAGGACCGCGCCGGGGGCGTGCTCACCTTCGCGCCGGACGCCTGGCGGGCGTTCGTCGGGTCGGCCGGCCGGCACGGGCGCGCCGGCTGACCGGGGCGGCGCCCCAGGCGTACGCCTGCCGCAGCGTGCGGCAGACGGACGCCGCACTGGCGGGACAGGGCCGTCACCGCGACGGTCCGCACCGCTCCCGCGACGATCCGCACCGCTCCGGCGGTCGAGCAGGATGTGGTCGCGTCATCGCCCTTCGCGCACGCTGACACCCGCCGTCCGTCGTCGCCGTCGGCCCATGCCAATATCTGTCGTTCACCGCACCTGACGTCCCGTCGGCGCGCCACTCCCACCTGCCCGCCGACGATGACCCAGAGGAGTCGTCACATGCGAACTCCCCTCCGGCCCCTCACCCGGCGTGGGCTGCTGACCGGCGCCCTCGGCTCGGCGGCGCTGCTGGCGGCGGGCGGCTCCCTGGCGGGCTGCGGCACCAGGGCCGCCACCCAGACGGAGGCCGGCTGCGTCAGCGAGGACCTGTCCGGCACCGAGAAGACGCTGGCGTTCTCCAACTGGCCGCAGTACATGGACGTGGACGACGCCGACACCGCCAAGCGGCCCACCCTGGACGCGTTCGTCAAGAAGAGCGGCATCCGGGTCACCTACACCGAGGACATCAACGACAACAGGGAGTTCTTCGGCAAGGTGCAGCACCAGCTCGCGGGGTGCCAGCCCACCGGGCGGGACATCATGGTCCTCAGCGACTGGCTGGCGGCGCGGATGATCCGGCTCGGCTGGGTCCAGAAGCTGGACAAGTCGAAGCTGCCCAACGTCCAGGCCAACCTGCTGCCCTCGCTGCGCAACCGGTCCTTCGACCCCGCGGACCACCTCGCCGTCCCGTGGCAGTCCGGCCTGGCCGGTCTCGCCTACAACGGCCGGGTCACCAAGGAGATCCGTACGGTCGACGAGCTGCTCACCCGCCCCGACCTCAGGGGCAGGGTGACCGCGCTGGCCGAGATGCACGACACCATGGGCCTGCTGCTCCAGTCGAACGGCCACGATCCGGCGTACTTCAGCGACGCCCAGTTCGACGAGGCGCTCGCCAAGCTGAAGAAGGCCGTCGACTCGGGCCAGATCCGCCGGTTCACCGGCAACGACTACGCGCCGGCACTCGCCAAGGGCGACATCGCCGCCTGCATCGGCTGGTCCGGCGACGCCATCCAGCTCGGCTTCGAGGACGACAAGATCAAATTTGTGGTGCCCGAGTCCGGGGCGATGCTCTGGTCCGACAACATGCTGGTGCCGAACAGGGCCACCCACAAGGGCAACGCCGAGCAACTCGTCGACTACTACTACCAACCGGCGGTCGCCGCCCGGCTCGCGGCGTACGTCAACTACATCTGCCCCGTCCAGGGCGCGCAGGCCGAGATGGAGAAGATCGACCCGGCGCTGGCCGCCCACCCGCTCATCTTCCCCGACGCCGCCATGCTCGCCAGGACGGCGGTCTTCATGGCGCTGGACGAGAAGCAGGAACGCGAGTACGAGAGCAAGTTCCAGCGGGTCATCGGGGCGTGAGCGGGATGGGTGCCACGACTGCGGGACACGGGAGCCCGGCCGGCGACCTGCGGCTGGCGCACCTCACCAAGCGGTTCGGCGGCGTCACCGCGGTGGACGACCTCAACCTGACCGTCCCGCAGGGCTCGTTCTTCGCCCTGCTCGGCCCGTCCGGCTGCGGCAAGACCACCACGCTGCGGATGATCGCCGGGCTGGAGGAGCCGACCGGCGGGCAGGTGCTGCTGGGCGAACGGGACGTCACCCGGCTGCGCCCGTACAAGCGGCCGGTGAACACCGTCTTCCAGAGCTACGCGCTCTTCCCGCACCTGGACGTCTTCGAGAACGTGGCGTTCGGCCTGCGCCGGCGGGGCATCCGCTCCGTCGACGACGAGGTCATGGGCATGCTCGCGCTGGTGCAGCTCGACGACCACGGCCACCGCCGGCCCGCCGAGCTGTCCGGCGGGCAGCAGCAGCGGGTCGCGCTGGCCCGCGCCCTCGTCAACCGCCCGCAGGTGCTGCTGCTGGACGAGCCGCTCGGCGCGCTCGACCTGAAGCTGCGCCGGCGGATGCAGCTCGAACTCAAGCGGATCCAGACCGAGGTCGGCATCACGTTCGTGCACGTCACCCACGACCAGGAGGAGGCCATGACGATGGCCGACACCGTCGCGGTGCTGGACGCCGGGCGGATCGAGCAGCTCGGCGCCCCCGCCGACCTCTACGAATACCCGGCCACGGCGTTCGTGGCGAACTTCCTCGGCCAGTCCAACCTGCTCGCCGGCGAGGCGGCCGGCGCGGCCGGGGACGAGGTGGCGGTGTCGGCGCACGGCCGTCGCTTCTCGGTGCCCGCCGGCCGGGCCCGGGTCGACCGGGGGCCGGTCCACCTGGGCGTACGCCCGGAGAAGCTGCATCTGGTCGACTCCGTCGACCAGGTCCCCGCCGGATGCCAGCACGTCACCGGGATCGTCACCGACGCCTCCTACGTGGGGGTGAGCACCCAGTACCTGCTGCGCACCGGCTGGGGCGGCGAGCTGACCGCGTTCGTGGCCAACAGCGGCACGACCCGTCCACTGCCCGTGGGGGTGGAGGCGGCGGCGTACTGGGAGCCACGGCACGCCTTCCTGCTGCCCCGGGAGGCTGGCGGGCAGGACCGGAGCGCTCCGGCGCGGGACGAGCCGGTCGGCGCACCCTCGTGAGCGCCCCCGCGCGCCCGCCCACAGGTGCCGCCCAGCCGTCGGCACCCGGGCCACCCCGCCCGCCCGGGCGGCACCGGCTCCTGCCGTACCTGCTGCTGCTGCCCGCGGCGGCGTGGCTGCTCGTCTTCTTCGTGGTGCCGCTGCTCCAGCTCGCCGCCGCCAGCCTCTACGACCCCGCCGGCTCGCTCGCCACCGGGTACGCCATGACGTGGGCCTTCGGCAACTACCCGGACGCGCTCGCCGCGTACTGGCCGCAGTTCGGGCGGTCCTTCGGCTACGCGGGCGCCGCGCTGGTGCTGGCGCTGCTGGCCGGCTACCCGCTCGCGTACGCGATCGCGCGCAAGGCCGGCCGGTGGAGGAACCTGCTGCTGGTCTGCGTGGTCGCGCCGATGTTCACCAGCTTCCTGGTGCGCACGCTCGCGTGGAAGACCATCCTGTCGGACAACGGCTGGCTCGTCGGGCTGCTGCGCGACGTGCACCTGCTCGCCCCCGACGGCCGGCTGCTCGCCACCCCCGTCGCCGTGGTGCTCGGCCTGACGTACAACTTCCTGCCCTTTCTGGTGCTGCCCCTGTACGCGAGCCTGGAGCGGTTGGACCCCCGGCTGCTGGAGGCGGCCGGCGACCTCTACGCCGGCCCGCTGCGGACCTTCCGCCGGGTCACCCTGCCGTTGTCCATGCCCGGCCTGGTGGCCGGCACGCTGCTGTTCTTCATCCCCGCCAGCGGCGACTACATCAACGCCGAACTGCTCGGCACCCCCAACGAGTACATGATCGGCAACGTCATCGACTCGGCGTTCCTGGTCCGGCTGGACTACCCGCAGGGCGCGGCGCTGTCGTTCCTGCTGATGGCGGCGATCCTCGCGGTGGTCTTCGGCTACCTGCGCCGGACGGTTCCGGGAGAAGGTCCTGCGAGCGCGAGGAGTGCAGCGCAGCGGAGCCCCGCAGTCGCGGGCGAAAGGCCAGCTCTGTGAGCGCTCGGGTCTTCCGCTGGCTGGCCGATCGTTGGGTGGCGGGCGTGGCGCTGCTGGTGCTCGGCTACCTGCTCCTGCCGATCGCCGTGGTCGCCGCGCTCTCCTTCAACCGCCCCTCCAGCCGCCTGTCGTACGACTTCGACGAGTTCACCCTCGACAACTGGCGCAACCCGTGCGCCACCTCCGACATGTGCGACGCGGTGGTGCGCAGCGTCCAGATCGGCTTCATCGCGACCGTGGTCGCCACGGTGCTCGGCACCCTGATGGCGTTCGCGCTGGCGCGGCACCGGTTCCGTGGCCGTTCCGCGATCGACGTGCTGATCTTCCTGCCGATGGCCACCCCCGAACTGGTGATGGGCACCTCGCTGCTGGCCCTCTTCGTCTCCGCCGGGGTGCCGCAGGGCTTCTGGACCGTCGTCGTCGCCCACGTCATGTTCTGCCTGTCGTTCGTGGTGGTCACCGTCAGGGCGCGGCTGGCCGGGATGGACCCCCGGCTGGAGGAGGCCGCGATGGACCTCTACGCGAGCGAGTGGCAGACCTTCCGGCGGATCACCCTGCCGCTGGCGCTGCCGGGCATCGTGGCCGCCGCGCTGCTCGCGTTCTCGCTCTCCTTCGACGACTTCATCGTCACGAACTTCAACGCCGGCACCACCGTCACGTTCCCCATGTATGTCTGGGGTGCCGCCCAGCGGGGCATCCCGCCGCAGGTCAACGTCATCGGCACCGCCATGTTCCTGCTCGCCCTGCTACTGGTGCTCCCCGCCACCCTAAGAACGCGCCGACCCAAAAAAGCCCCCTAACCCCGCCCCGCCCCCGCCCGCCCCCGCCCCCGCCCGCCCGCCCCCGCCCGCGCCCGCCCCGCCCGCCCGCCCGCCCGGCGCGTCGATCATGCAGTTGTGGTGCCCCGCGAAAGGCGTGAATGCGGGCGTTCTGGGCGCCACAAGTGCATGATCGACGGAGCTGTGTGCGCGTGCAGCCCGCCGTACGAGGGGCGAGCGGCGTTGCCGTCGCGTCGGTCGTGGAGCCGGGGCCGCTCGGGCTAGCACACGTCAGGGGTGAGGTGGGGTTTTTCCACAGAGGGGGCGTTGTCCACAGGGGGCATCAGGGCGGGTGGTGCGAGTGGGGCGCGCTCGGCAGGGTGACTGGTCATGGCAGAGGGGCTGTACCGGTATCCGGAGCTGATCTCCGTGGGGCTGAGTCGGGCGCAGGTGAGACGGAGCGTCGACACGGGGCGTATCCACCGGCTGTCGAGGGGCGTCTACGGTCCAACGGTCGACCAGGGCCAGCAACTGACGGCGATCTTCAAGAGGCTGCCGAACGGGGTCGTGGTCGGCTTCCAGACCGGCGCCCGGCTGCACGGCTTCGGAGCCGAGCCCAGCGAAGACGTACATGTGATCGTGCCGGCCGGGCTCGTCGTACCTCGTATCCGGGGCGTCGTGACGCATGAGTCCGTGCTGCCGGTCCAGGAGGCGGTTCTGCTGGAAGGGGTACCTTGCGCGCCTGCGGCCCGGTGCGCTGTCGATCTGGCCAGGTCGCAGCATCGGATGAACGCCCTGCCGCTGCTCGATCGGTGCCTGCGCGTGGGCGCCTGTCGGCCTGACCAACTCCGGGCCGAGGTGACGCGGCATGCCCGGCTCCGAGCCGTGTGCCAGGCGCGACAGCTGATCGACCTCGCGGACCCCAGAGCGGAATGCCGCCAGGAGAGTCAGCTCCGGCTCCTGCTGGCCGACGGCGGATTGCCCGCTCCGGATCCCCAACTGTGGGTGCGGGACGAAGACGGCATCTGCATCTACCGGCTGGACCTCGGCTATCGGAAGCGTCGGATCGGCATCGAGTACGACGGGAGTTCGCACCTCGACCGTGAGCGCCTCCGCCACGACCGCTCCCGCATGAACTGGCTCGCCGCACATGGCTGGCGCATGCGTTACTTCACCGACCTGGACCTGTACCGCCGCCCTGCCCACATCATCTCCACGATCGCGGCGCTCTTCGCCTCCTGATCTGGACCGGCGTGCTCGACGGGGGCGTAGTTCGTGGTCAGGGCAGCGCTTGGCGGTACCCGCGGTGGGTCTAACCCTGCCGCCCTAGCGGCCACAGCTGGATCTGGTACCGCTCCGCCGCCTCGGGAATGAGCCGTCTCATCTCGTGCAACGCGGCGGCGAACTCCTCATCCGTGCCAGCCTGCGCCATCTCGAACCGGTCGAGGACCTCGTTGTGGTTGTAGGCGATCACCCGCGCGCCGTATCGGCCCGCACCCGACGGCAGTTCGATGCCGCACCGAACTGGGGAGTCGAGCGACTCGTCGACGCGCCAACAATCGTCCGGAAAGTCCACGCGACCCTCGATCGCGAAGTCGAACGGGCGCTGCTCCGGCAGGATCCGCGGCATCCGTGACCAGGTCTCCACCGACACGAAAGCCCGGCTGACCTCGGTTGCTGTACGCACCCCGACGGCGCTGGCGGCGAACCCGACCCCGTCAGCGAAGGCCAGTCGCCCTGCTTCCGAACGATCCCGCTGCGCGTTCGCAGCGTGGGAGTACAGGCAGAACATCATGTACGACGCCGAGACGACTGTGTCCAGTTTGGAGGAGAGAACGGGCACTCCCCAAGAATGTCGACTCGTGGCCCGTAGCAGGCAGCGGCACCTGGCAGACCGGGTCGGTCATGCACTTGTGGTGCCTGACGAAAGGGGCAATGGAGGTATTCCGCCCGCCACAACTGCATGATCGCCGGGGCGGGGCGGGGCGGGGCGGGGCGGGGCGGGGCGGGGCGGGGTGGGGCGGGGCGGGGCGGGGCGGGGCAGGGTGGGGTGGGGTGGGTGGGGTGGGGTGGGGTGGGTGGGGTGGGGTGGGGTGGGGTGGGAGGAAGAGGGCCCCTCGCCAGGCGGAGCGTGGCGAGGGGCCCTCTGGTGCGGCCGTGTGCTGAGCTGACGAATTTTTAGAGGGTCAGGGTCCAGCCGTCGATGTAGCCGGTGTCGCCGGAGGCGGCGTCCTGGACGCGCAGGCTCCAGGTGCCGTTACGGGTCTCCGTGGAGAGGTTGACCGTGTAGGTCTGGTTGATGTTGTCGGCGGAGCCGCCGGTGCGGTTGTGCAGGGTGTAGGCGCTGCCGTCGGGGGCGACCAGGCTGACGACGAGGTCACCGACGTAGGTGTGCACGATCTGCACGGCGACCTTGCTGGTGGACGAGGCGGTACCGGTGCAGCCGGCGATCGCGATGCTGCTGGTGACCGTCGCGCTGTCGTTGACGGTGACGTTGTTGGCATTGGTGCCGGTGCAGTTCGTCGTGCCGGAGCCGCCCAGGTTGAGCGTCCAGCTGTTCACGTAGCCGGTGTCGCCGGCGCCCGCGTCCTGGACCCGCAGCTTCCAGGTGCCGTTGGCGACCTCGGAGGAGAGGTTGACCGTGTAGGTCTGGTTGATGTTGTCGGCGGAGCCGCCGGTGCGGTTGTGCAGGGTGTAGGCGCTGCCGTCGGGGGCGACGAGGCTGACGGCGAGGTCACCGATGTAGGTGTGCACGATCTGCACGGCGACGGTGCTGGCGGAGCCGGCGTTGCCGGTGCAGCCCGCGATGGTGATGGTGCTCTCCACCGTGGCGTTGTCGCTGATCGTCACGTCGGTGCCGTTGGTCTGGGTGCAGCCGGTGGGCGGCGGGGGCGGCGGGGGCGTGGTGCCGCCGTCGCCGACGTACAGCAGCTTGTTGGGCGAGCCGGTGCCGGGGCTGGTCACCGCGTTGCTGGTGGCGTCGGTGACGAGCTTGTCGCGTACCTGCTGCGGGGTGAACGTCGGGTTGGCGGCGAGCACGAGCGCGGCGGCGCCGACCACGTGCGGGGTCGCCATCGAGGTGCCGCTGATGCTGTTCGTGGCCGTGTTGCTGGTGTGCCAGGCCGAGGTGATCGAGCTGCCGGGGGCGAAGATGTCCAGGCAGGTGCCGATGTTGGAGAACGACGAGCGGGCGTCGGTGTTGGTGGTCGAGCCGACGGTGATGCCGGCGAGGAGGCTGGCCGGCGAGCTGTTGCAGGCGTTCGCGCCGTAGTCGTTGCCGGCCGCCAGGCCGTAGGTGACGCCGTCGGCGATGGAGCGGGCCACCGCGTCGTTGAGGGCCTGGCTGAAGCCGCCGCCGAGGCTCATGTTCGCCACCGCGAGCTGGCCGGCGGCGTGGTCGCCGGTCACCCAGTCGACGCCGGAGATGACGCCGGCGTCGGTGCCGCTGCCCTCGCAGTCGAGCACCCGGACGCCGACCAGCGTGACGCCCTTGGCCACGCCGTAGGCGGTGCCGCCGACCGTGCCGGCCACGTGCGTGCCGTGCCCGTTGCAGTCGTCGGCGCTGCCGCCGTCGATGGAGTCGAAGCCGGTGACGGCACGACCGCCGAAGTCGCTGTGGCCGAACCGGATGCCGGTGTCGATGATGTACGCCTTCACGCCCGAGCCAGTGTTCGGGTAGGTGTACGAGTTGTTCAGCGGCAGCGCGCGCTGGTCGAGCCGGTCCAGGCCCCAGGACGGGGTGGGGCTCTGCGTACCGCTGATCCGCATGGTGTGGTTCTGCTGGACGTAGCGCACCGAGGGGTCGGCGGCGAGCCGCTTGGCCTCCGCCTCGGACATCCGGGCCTCGAACCCGCGCAGCGCGTTCTGGTACGTCCGGTTGACCGCGCCACGGTGCCGGCCGGCGAGGTCACGGGCCTTCTTCGTGACGTCGGTCCGGCCCACCGAGGTGTCCTTGAACACCACGATGTACGAGTCGTCGACGGCGGTGGCGCCGCCCGCCATGAGGATCTGTCCCTCGGCGGGGGCAGCCGTCGCGGGGGCGCCGAACGCCACGGCGGTGGCGACGGCGGCGGTCAACACACCGACGCGCCAGCGGCGCGCGGCGGGATAGGGGAGTGTCATCCCTCGGGTGTTCCTCTCGCTACACGACGGCGGGTCCCGCCATCGATCGCAATTGATCAAAGTGAGCAAGAGCGTAGGGCCTGCGCGGCGAAAAGTGGAGACGTGAGAGCACCTTGTGTTTGGAGGGCGGACTGCGGTAAGGGATCAGCCGCGCTCACTGTCATGCGGAGGTCTACGCTGCTGCGTGTGGACCCGGTCGCCTTTCATGTCGCCTCCCGCCCCGCCCACGGCGAGGGCGAGCTGACCGTCCACCACCCGTACGACGGGCGCGCCGTCGGTCGTACCACCCTCGCCACCGCCGGCCAGGTCGAAGCGGCCGTCGCGGCAGCCGCCGGGGTGGCCGCGGAGGTCGCGGCCCTGCCCGCGCACGTCCGCGCGGCGGCCCTGGACCACGTGTCCCGGCGGCTCGCCGAGCGGGTCGAGGAGTTCGCGCGGCTCATCACCGCCGAGAACGGCAAGCCGCTGAAGTGGGCGCGCGCCGAGGTCGGGCGGGCCGTCTCGACCTTCCGCTGGGCCGCCGAGGAGGCCCGGCGCTTCTCGGGCGAGCTGCAACGCCTCGACACCGACCCCGCCGCCACCGGGCGGATCGCCCTGGTCCGGCGGGTGCCGAAGGGGCCGGTGCTCGGTATCGCGCCGTTCAACTTCCCGCTGAACCTCGTCGCGCACAAGGTCGCCCCGACCATCGCGGTCGGCACCCCGATCATCGTCAAGCCCGCCCCCGCCACCCCGCTGTCGGCACTGCTGCTGGGCGAGCTGCTCGCCGAGACCGACCTGCCGGAGGGGACGTTCTCGGTCCTGCCGCTACCGAACGAGCGCGCCGCCGAGCTGGTCGCCGACCCCCGGCTGCCGGTGGTCTCGTTCACCGGCTCCGGGCCGGTCGGCGCGGCGATCCGCCGCTCGGTGCCCGAAAAGCACGTCACCCTGGAGCTGGGCGGCAACGCCGCCGCCGTGATCTGCGAGGACTGGAACACCGCCGAGGACCTGACCTTCGCCGCGCACCGCATCGCGACGTTCTCCAACTACCAGGCCGGCCAGTCGTGCATCGCCGTGCAGCGGGTCTACGTGCACGAATGGCTCTACGACGCGTTCCTGCCCCGCCTCGTCGCGGCGGTGCAGGAGCTGCGGGTCGGCGACCCGTCCGACCCCCTCACCGACGTCGGGCCGCTGATCTCCGCCGACGCCGCCCGCCGGGTCGAGGCGTGGGTGGACGAGGCCGTCACCGCCGGCGCCACCATCGAGCTGGGCGGCCGGCGCGACGGCGCGACGTACCCGCCGACCGTGCTCTCCGGCGTGCCGGCGGACGCCAGGGTCTGCGCCGAGGAGGTCTTCGGGCCCGTGCTGGTGGTCGCCCGCGTCGCGCACGACCAGGCCGCGTTCGCCGCCGTCAACGACTCGGCGTACGGGTTGCAGGCGGGGGTCTTCACCCACCGCCTCGACACGGCCTTCGCGGCGCACCGCGCCCTGGAGGTGGGCGGGGTGATCGTCGGCGACGTGCCGTCGTACCGGGCCGACCAGATGCCGTACGGCGGGGTGAAGGGCAGCGGCGTCGGGCGGGAGGGTGTGCGCAGCGCCATGGAGGACTACACGGAGCCCCGGGTCATGGTGCTGACCGGCCTGTCGCTGTAGCGCCGCCCGCTCACCAGGTGCCGTCGTCGCGTACGCGGGCCGGCGCCCGGCCGAGCAGCAGGGTGGTCAGCGCGGCGTCGATGTCCTCGCCGAGGAACCATTCGCCGGCCTGGTCCAGCGCGAAGACCCGCCCTCGCTCGTCGACGGCGAAGATGCTGTCGCCGTGCTCGGAGCCGACGGGAAAGAGTCTCGTCCCGAGTACGGCGGCGAAGTCGGCGAGCGTGTCGGCCGAGTACGCGCTCCGGAGTGGGTTGGTCGTGAACCGACTGATCCAGACCTGCTCGCCGGGGCCCCGGCGGCTGCTCACGATCGCGGGGAAGACGGTCAGCGCCCGCTCGGCCGCAGGGAAGGGCTCGTGGCGGTGTCGCTGGCCGGCGACCTCGCACGTCTCCCGGATCGCCCCGGCGGCCAGGGCGGGGTTGAACTCGCTGTCCTCCCAGCCCCCCTCCATCAGCGCGTCGGCTACGGCAGCCGGGAAGCGGCCCGGATGATGCGGGTGCTGTGGGTGCGGGTGCCACTCCGAGGTGAAGGCCAGGTCCGCCCAGGAGAGCGCGTTGAAGTGGACCAGGAAGTTGACGCACGAATCGCAGGCTCTCTCCGCCCTGCCGCCATAAGCGTCGCCCGCCTCACGCACCCGGAAGACCTCGAGGCGGGCACCGCCCAGCAGCATCTCCGCGTCGGCCATGCCGAGCGGCGCAATGCCTTCGGCGGCGCGGTGGTGATCGTAGTGGTGCAGGACGTCGGAGACGACGATCAGCTCGGCGTGCCGGTCGCCGCCGCGTACGAGGTGGCCGGCGGGAAGTTCGTCCAGGTAGGAGCGCACGAGTGGGTGATGGTTGAGGGTGATGTCGCCCTTGGCGCCCTGGGCGCGGAAGAGTCGTCCCCCGACCGTCAGGTGGGCCGCCGTGTTGGGGGTGGGCAGGCGGTGGATCTCGCGGAGCAGTTGGCTGGCAGGGGCGACGGTGCGGGGCACACCGGGGCCTTGCGGGCGGCTGCGGCGGTACATCTGCGCGACCACGTCGGTCGGCACGCGCGGCCAGGTGGTCGTCTCGCCGGTGGTCTTGTCGACGACGGTGGTGGGCAGGTCGCCGGGCATCGTGCCCGCCTCGACGGGCACGGTGGCGGTGATGACGTAGCCGAGGTCGAACTCGTCGACTCTGGGGCGGCAGTCGTGTCCCAGGCGTTGTGACTCGCGGCGGGCCCACACGGTGGCGAGTTGCTCGGCCTGCTGGCGATCGATCACGGCTTGAAAGTACCGGACCCCACGGATTCGTGGCGCCCGGTATGGTTCGCCCTACCGACGGTAACCGGGGGAGGGTGGCGTTGGCCGAGAGTGTGGACCGGGACGCCAATCGCGCGCTGCGGGCGCGGTTCGACGAGGTGTACGGGGACTACCAGCGACTGAGGTCCGGTCTGGACGAGCTGCAGGGCCGGCTCGCCGAGCTGCGGGTGACCGAGCGCTCCGAGGACGGTCAGGTGACCGCCACCGCCGGTGCCCGCGGCGAGCTGATCTCGGTTGAGCTGCACCCCGCCGTCTTCCACGACCGGGACGCGAAGGCGTTGAGCCGGAAGATCACGGCCACCGTCCACCAGGCCGGCGCTGCGGCGGTTGCCGCCACCCAGGAACTCGTGGCCGGCTACCTGCCCGCCGGCTCCGGGGCGACGGACTTCCTGCGTACGGGTGACTTCGGTTCCTTGCTGGGCCGGGCCGACGCCGTGCTGCGCCGGGGCGAGTGATGGACGGTCAGCTCTGGCTCGACCCGCAGCGTGCCCGACGCGGGGGCATCGACCTCTCGCTCTCCGGCGAGGCCATCACCGAACGCCGCCGCCAGATGGGCGGCGCCATCGCGGCGGCGAGCGACCGCTCGCCGTGGGGCAAGGACGACATCGGGGCCGCGTTCGAGCAGAAGTACCGCGGCTTCGAGGAACTGGTCCTTCGCGCGTGGGACGGCGTGGGCCGGCACCTGGAGGGCCTCGGCGCCGACGTGGTCCGGTCGGTGGACGCCAACCTGCGGACGGATGCGGCGGGTGCGGGGCGGCTCGGCCGCGTCGGTGACCGGCACCAGCAGCGCTGATCCGCTGAGGAGACCCGGATGAGTGTGTTGCCGAGCCCCATCCCGCACCCGCTGGACTACTCGCCCTGGCAGTTGCCCGGCTGGGTCTACGAGGCCCTCGACTGGGTGATCGGTGTCGAGTGGCCGGAGGGCAACGAGCGGGCGGTCTGGGAGTTGGCGGACCAGTGGTACGGGGTGGCCGCCGCCCTGGTCGGGCCGCGTGCCGACGCCGTTGCCGCCGCTGGTGAGGTGCGGGGCGGGTACGGCGGCGTCGGGGCGGTCGCGGCGGCCTTCGACGCCGCCTGGCGTCGGGTGGCGGAGGGCGACGAGGCTCCGCTGCCGGTGCTGCTGGCAGTCAGCACGGAGCTGGGTCGGCTGGTGGAGGAGTGCGGCTGCGACATCGAGGGCGCGAAGCTCGAGGTGTGGATCGAGCTGGGCATCCTGGTGGTCGAGTTGTTGGCGCTGGCCGTCGCCGCCGTGCTCACCGCCGGTGCCGCCTCGCCCGCCGCCGGGGCGGCGATCGCGGCCACCAGGCTGATCGTGCAGCAGATCTTCAAGCGGTTGATGGCCCAGTTGGCGCGTAAGTCGCTCAAGCAGGGGCTCAAGGAGGCCGGTGAGCGGGCGGCGAAGGAGGTCACCAAGGGCGGTGTGCGGGGGTTCAGTCGTCGGGCGGCGTTGAGTGGTGTGTCGGAGGCGGCCGAGGAGGGTGGCATCAACCTCGCCACGCAGGCATACCAGAACTCGACGGGCCGCCGGCACGGGCTGGACGTGACGGAGTTGGGCACCACGGCGCTCGGCGGTATGGCCGGCGGGGCGGTGGCGCCGCTGGCGGGTCTGGGGCGGCACGCCACCGGCCGGGGTGCCCGGGTCGGGGAGCACTTCGGCCGCGAGATGGCCGGCGAGGTGATGGCCGACCAAGCCGCGCGCCTGGCCACCGGCCAGGGGTTGACCTCGGTGGAGGACGCGGCCCGCGCGGCGGCGTCCGGTGCCCGTGGTTCCGCCACTGCGCAGGCCGACGCGGCCTTGCAGGCACGGCTGAACGGCCAGATGAGTGCCCTGGCCGGAATTTCCTCCATCTCGGTGGACAGTGAAGCCTCTACCCAGCCCTCGACCTCCATCGCAGGTTCGATGCCAGGCGGGGAGGCGTTCCGCCAGGCACTTTTGACGCCCGACGTGGAGACGCCCCGATCAGTGCCTGCCGTCGGCGTCGACACGGCAGACGAGGCGAGGGCGGCGACCGTGACTCATGCGCCTCCGGATGCTGGTGCACCCGAATCCGGCAGCCGGATTCCCGAGCAGCGTGGACCCTCGCCCAGTACACCGTTCCAGGTTTCCGACTCCGTCTCCAATGCGCATGTGGTCAGCCCGGCAGTTGAGGGTCTGCCTGCAGAGGCACGAAACGCTCCACCGCCCCCACCTGGCGTCGACCCCGGGGATCCGGCCGTACTCTCGATGTCGCAAGTCGAGGCGCCCAGGGCCCCGCTCGACCCGACGCTCTCCTCCGTCGCGCCTGCGGCACCTCCGACGGTTGCTCATGCCCCGTCGGTTGCCCCTGGCCCGGCCAACGAATCGGTGCACGGTTCGGGGCTGGCCGCGCATGCCAGTGCCACGGCAGCCAGTCCGCCGACGATCGTGGGGCCAGCACCCAACGGTTCACTGGCGAACCCGCCGCTGGCCGGCATCCCGGCCCAGGCGTCCCCGGTCACCACAGGCCCGGCAGCGTACGGTGAGACGCTGGCGAGAACCGCAGGGCTGCAGGCGGAGTCATCGCGCGTCCAAAGCGTGGGGCTGGAGAAGCCCGTAGCCCCGTCACCGACAGACCGGACGCCCGAGGCGGTGCCACACCCGTCAAGAGCCGCAGGGCAGCCACCTCCGCGTCCGCGCACGCCCGAGTGGTACGCCGCCAGATGGGCCGCGGACCAGGACGCGTTCGAGCGACGCCGCTACCGGGGGCACTACGAGTTCCAGCGCACGACTCATGAGCAGAATCGCCGTCTGGACAGTGCGGCGCGACTGCGTCAGGCCGCGGAACGAAGTTACGACGAAGCCCGGTGGCTGGTCAGCGAGGGTCGTCGCCTGGCGCGGGCCGGACATCGCGCCGCCGCCGAGCGGTACTTCATGGGTTCCCGTGACCGGGAGCGCTGGTATCACCAACAGAACGATCTGGCAGAAGCGGTACTCGCCGGAGCGACCGCCCCAGGCGTCGTTGCCGTCGATCCTGCGGACTTCCGTCGGATCAACGACGACGTCGGGGACCTGGCGTACGGCGCGGTGGAGACCGTCGACCGTTCGGCGTTGACGGGCGACGACTATCCGCCGCCGATCGACCGGTCACGTGACTACGGCCGGCCCGGTGGTCTGCGTCCGCCGCTGGCGCTGCACCAGACCGACATCGAGCGGCAGGTGCCCCGAGAACCCGACGGCAGCGTCCGCCGCAACGCCGACCCCCGAGAGGGCGGCTGGTTCGAGCTGGTCAACGACGGCGGACCGCAGGCCGACCCGACCCGCGGCATCAACTGCATCGACTGCACCCTGTCGATGTTCGACACCTGGATGCACGGCCGCCCCCGGGTGGCCGCCCCCCGCACCTTCGACGCCTACCTGGCGGGCGACGTCACACGCCCCATCAACGGCGAACGAGACGGCATCGGACGGGTGGAGGACATCACCGGAGGTCGCTTCCAACGCCTCTGCCAACCCACCCAGGACATCCAGGGCACCCAGCGGCAGCACGCCATCGACACCGGATACCGCAACCTCCACGCCCAACTACGCCTCGGCGGCCCCGGCAGCTTCGCCTTCGTCATCAACAACTGGGAACAGGGCGGCGCCCACATCTGGGTCGCCCTCAACCAGAACGGCACCATCCTCTACCTCGACCCACAGACCGGCGCCGTGTCGACTGCACCCCTCTACCGGCACCACGGCGTCGCGCACCCCCACAACGCCGTCGACACCGAAGTCCTGATCCTCGGCTCCGACGGCAGACCCATGCCACTGGGCGGACTCCGACGAGGACGATTCAGCCAACGACCAGACCTACCGCAGTACCCACCCGCCGACACCGACCAGGGATACGGCGAACTGCACCTCAACCGCATGTATCTCCTGGACGGACCGGGCTCGGCTCCTCAGGGAGCGGAACAGGCGGGCTTGCCTGAGGGCCCGGCGACTCATGAGGTGGACGGGCCCGAGCCGGACTGGAAAAGGGCCGAGGCTTTGCTGCCATCCGATGATTCCGGTTACAGGATCCAACGCCGGGACTGCGAGTTTCTGGGGTTGACGCCTGATGCGGTAGTTGCGTGGGCGGAACGACGTGCTCCACTCGGTCTGACACCTGAGGCTTTCGAGCAGATGACGGCAGATCTGTTCGACGCTCTGGAATCGGACGGCATCCGCAGCGATCAGGTCGATGTCAGACTTCAAGGTTCCTCGTCGAACTTCTTCTCCGGGGCGCACAAGAGGTTGCCGACGGTGGAGCAGATCTCCGACCATCCGGAGGCGGTCGAGCGAATGAGAGAGTGGAGAGGCGGCGGCGCGCTACCGGTGCGCCGGCCCTTCGACTCGATGCACAAGCTCGGGTTGGAGGAGCCCAGCGATTTCGACTTCCAAATTTCGTCGGACGTTATGGTCGAAAGAGCCCTGCTGGTCGGCGGGCGCGATTTCCCCGACCTTCGGGTGGTGAACAGGACGTATGGATTTGTCACGAAGAAGGTTGCGAGGAAGTGTTTCCCGGCCCTTTTCGCGTGGGCCGAGAAGTATGGCAGGGAGCTCGGGCGCGATGTGGTCCCAGCGGTGTTTCCTGGGACGGGCCCGCCGGATCGCTCCGACGACGGGGTATCCTCCCACTTCACGTCAGCGGACTGGATAATTGAGGGCAACCGTGGCCGATAGTTGGGTGTTTCGCATTTCCGGAGCAGTTGACCGCGCTGCTCTCGACCGACTGCGCGCGGAGTTTGATCTGAGCAGGGTCGGCCGACTGGCGGACGATTGGGATGAGCTGTTCGGGGAAGCGGAGTGGGCAATCCAGGGGCAGGTGGTCCGAGTCGAATTGTGGCGTGACGTCGACTCACAGGAGTGGCGCCTTGAACTGGAGGCCCCAGCCCCCCTGCCGGAGACTGAGAAGGCGAGCTTGTGGGAGCGGGTGCAGGATGGACTGCGACTGGCAGGGCTGGAGGTCGCAGCCATCATCAAGCGCCCGTAGCGGCACTCCACCATGGTGAAGGCGGCGCTGAAGCATCGGACGCGGCCTCCGCGATGGACCGGATCGCGTGCCCTCCGAAACTGGACGCGAGACCCCGGGCGGGACTCTGGCGCCGCCGATGCCGTGGTGGCCCGGCCCGGTCCGTGGTCCATGCAGGTGGAGCGCCTGTCTCCGGCAGACGGTCGCCGGCCGGGCGAGGGGTGAAGCCGGCGCGGACGCGGGCGGCGGCGAAGCAGTCGCCGAAGCGTGCCGAGGCGCTACCGCTCGGAGCCCAGCCAATAGGCGTCCGCCGCTCTGGAGTGTCGCGGGTTCCGGGCGGGTTGTCAGGCCGGAATACCATGGCGAAATGGCTGAATCAGACAATGGGCAGAAGTCGCCTCGCCCTGGTGGGTGGCAGTCCAACGCCTGGGCGTGGCCGGTCGGCCTCATGCTCGGTCTGGTCGTCGGCCTGGCCGCACTGGACGGAGCCGCCGGGGTGGGCGTCGGCATCGCGATGGGGGTGGCCTTCGCCGTCGCCCTGGGAGCCGGCAGCAGCCAGGACACCGACGGCGAGGACGACGACGGCGAGGACGCCGACAGTGCGGGCGACGACATGAAGGACGCCGAGAGCAAGGGCGACGACAGCAAGGGCGACGACAGCAAGGGCGACGACGGGCGGGACGCTCACGAGCAGGGCGCCGAGCGGCAGACGGTCGGTCCGGAGGGCGTCGGGACGCCGGGTGCCGACGGGCAGGGCGTCGACAGGTCGCGCACCGACGGGCCGTCGTGACGCCGGGCGAACCCGGAGCCGTGCGGGTGGAGACGACCGGGGCGTCGGACCCCCGGACCGACAGGCCGGGCAGCGTGGCGGAGGCGCTGGCCGTACAGGAGCGGTTGCGGCCGTTGGTGGACCTGGTCGGGCCGGGTCCGGCCGAGCCCGCGACGGTGGCCGGCCTGGACGTGGCGTACGCCGAGAGCGGTGACCGGCTGGCGGCGGCCGTGACCGTGCTGGACGCCCGGACCCTCGCGGTGGTCGACTCGGCGGTGAGCGTGGGCCGGCCCGCGTTCGGATACGTCCCGGGGCTCTTCGCCTTCCGCGAGTTGCCCGCGCTGCTCGACGCGCTCGACCGGCTGACCGTGCCTCCCGAGCTGCTGGTCTGTGACGGGCACGGGCTGGCCCACCCGCGCCGGTTCGGGCTCGCCTGCCACCTGGGCGTGGTGACCGGCCTGCCGGCCATCGGGGTGGGCAAGACGCCCCTGCTGGGGGAGTGGACGCCGCCGGCCCAGCGTCGGGGCGCGTGGACGCCGTTGCGCGACGGGGGCGAGACCGTGGGTCGGGTGCTGCGTACCCGGGACGGCGTGAAGCCGGTCTTCGTCAGCGTCGGCCACCGGATGAGCCTCGACGACGCGACCGCGCGGGTGCTGGCGTTGACGCCGCGCTACCGGCTGCCGGAGACCACCCGTACCGCCGACCGGCTCTGCCGCGACGCCCTGGCCGCCGCCGAGGCGACCGCCCGCCCCACCTGACGCCGCCGTCGAGGCGATGGCCCGCGCCATCTGACGCCGCCGTCGAGGCGATGGCCCGCCCCACCTGACGCCGCCCGTAGCGATGGCCCGCGCCACCCGAGGCCGCCGCCGTGGCGACGGCCGGCGCGGTCTGGGGCCGCCGCCGGTTCCGGCAGGCCCGCGCCGGCGGATGCACGACCGTCACGCCGCCGGTCAGGGTGCGCGGACCCGGTCGCGGGGTAATACGGCGCACATCCGGAGCGCTCAATGACCGGGCCCCGACGGGGCCCGGTAGTAGCCTGACCGGCGGACCCCCGTCGGGGGAGGAACGGCGAGGTGATCATGGCGGTACGTCGGCACGCGGCGCGGCTCGCGACGGTCTGCGCGTTGCTGGGCGGCCTGGTGGCGCTCGGCGCGACGCCGGCGCTCGCCGCAGGCGACTCGGTCCGGGTGCGTTCGGCCGGCAGCTTCACCGCCGGCGGTTCCGCCGGGAGCGTCTCGATCGAGGTGCGCAAGCGCAGCGACGGCTGCGTGCTGCTGCGTACCGCACTGGGGTTGCGCCTGGCCGGCCTACGCGCCGACCAGGTCAGCGCGCAGGTCAACGTGGGCGGACGCTGGTTCCCGGTGCCGCTCTCCGGGAGCGGTGGCAGCGCGGCCACGTCGGCCACCTCGCCCCTGAAGCCGAGGCTCTGCAAGGGCAAGAGCATCACGGTGCGCTACCGGGTGGCGTTCGACGCGGAGGTGCCGGGCGGCCGGCTGACCGTCAGCGGCGCGGCCAGCGACGCACTCGGGCGGGCCCTGGGCCGGGGCGCGGTGGCGTCCCGGGTGGTCGGCGACCGGGCCACGCCCTCGCCGACGCCGAAGCCGTCGAAGAAGCCGTCGCCCACCCCGAGCGCGGTCGCCACCGAGGTGCTGGCCGGCGCAGCGGACCCGAGCCTGGCCGCCGGCCAGGGCGCGGGCGCCGTCAGCAACGCGGCCGAGGAGGAGTCCTCCGGCGGCTCGGTGGTCATGTTCTTCGGCATTGCCATGGTCGCCGTCGGGATCCTGCTCATCGTCCTGCTGTTCCGCCGCTCGCGGGCGGACAAGGAGCCGGCCGACCCGGGCCACGTGCCGCTGCCCCGCAACCCCGGCGGCACCACCTACCGCTCCGGGCAGGGCCCGGCCGCCGCCCCCGGCCCACCCGGCCAGGTGTACGGGCAGCAGCCGCCCGTCCCCGGCCTGTACGGCGGTGCGCCCGCCCCGCGCCCGGCCGGCGGCGTGTACGGCAGCCGCCCGGCACCGGCCCCGGAGGCCACGCAGGTGGTGCCCGGCGCGCCGGCCGCCCCGCCCGTGTCGGCCCCGCCGGCGCCCCCGGTGCCGGGGCAGTACGGGGCGCCGCCGCCCGTGCCGCCCGCCCAGGGCAAGCCCGGTGACCCGCCGCCGGAGACCGGCGGTGGCGACCACACGGTGTTCATGCCCCGGCTCCCCGGCTGAGCCGGGCCGCGCCGCGCCGCTCCGATACGCTCAGGCCGTTGAGGACCTGCGGCGCGAGGAGCGAGACCGGTGTCTGATCTGTCCCAGATCGTGAAGGCCTACGACGTCCGTGGGACGGTGCCGGACCAGTGGGACGAGCAGGCCGCCGAGGCCCTCGGCACGGCCTTCGCGCAGGTGCTGGACGGCTTCGGCGAGCGGGACGGGGCGGCGCTCGTCGCGCACGACATGCGCGCCACCGGTCCTGCTCTGGCCGCCGCCTTCGCCGCCGGCGTGCGCGCCGAGGGGCGCGCCGTCATCGAGCTGGGCCTCGCCTCGACCGACATGCTCTACTACGCCTCCGGCGCGCTGGGGCTGCCCGGCGCGATGTTCACCGCCAGCCACAACCCGGCGCAGTACAACGGCATCAAGATGTGCCGCTCCGGGGCTCGCCCGATCGGGCAGGACAGCGGGCTGGCCGAGATCCGCGAGCGGGCGCAGGCCCTGCTGGACAAGGGCGAGCGTCCGACCGGCACGCCGGCCGCGCCGGCCGAGCGCCGCGACCTGCTGGCCGACTACGCGGCGTACCTGCGGCAGCTGGTCGACCTCTCGGGCATCCGTCCGCTGAAGGTGGTCGTGGACGCCGGCAACGGCATGGCCGGCTACACCGTCCCGGCCGTGCTCGGCGACGCCGTCCTGCCGGCCCTGCCGCTGGAGATCGTGCCGCTCTACTTCGAACTCGACGGCACCTTTCCCAACCACGAGGCCAACCCGCTGGACCCGGCCAACCTGGTCGACCTCCAGCGCGCGGTGGTCGAGCACGGTGCCGAGATCGGCCTGGCGTTCGACGGTGACGCCGACCGCTGCTTCGTGGTCGACGAGCGCGGTGAGCCGGTCTCGCCGTCGGCGGTCACGGCCCTGGTGGCGGCCCGCGAGCTGGCCAAACACCCCGGCTCGACGGTGATCCACGGCCTGATCACCTCGCGGGCGGTACCGGAGATCATTCGCGAGCACGGCGGCGAGCCGGTCGTCGCCCGGGTCGGGCACTCCTTCATCAAGGCGGAGATGGCCCGGACGAACGCGATCTTCGGCGGCGAGCACTCAGCCCACTACTACTTCCGCGACTTCTGGTTCGCCGACACCGGCATGCTCGCCGCGCTGCACACCCTGGCCGCCCTGGGCGAGCAGTCGCTGCCGCTGTCCGTGCTGGCCGGCGAGTACGAGCGGTACGTGGCCTCCGGCGAGATCAACTCGACGGTGGCGGACCAGGCCGCCAAGGTGGCCGAGGTGCGGGCCGCCTACCCGCAGGCCGACGTCGACGAGATGGACGGGCTGACCCTGCGCTTCCCGGACGGCGCGTGGTTCAATCTGCGCGCCTCCAACACCGAGCCGCTGCTGCGGCTCAACGTCGAGGCCCCGACGCGGGAGCGGATGACCGCCCTCCGTGACGAGGTGCTCGACCGCGTTCGCCGATAAGATCGCCTGCGCCGGTCGGCACCGTCGATCGGTGAGACCGCATACGTGGAAGGAGCCGCGCCGTGGCCCTGGACCCGCAGTTGCTGGAAATCCTCGCCTGTCCGGACACGCATCACGCCCCGCTCGACTACGACGCGCAGGCGCAGACGCTTACCTGCACCGAGTGCGGCCGGATCTTCGAGGTCCGCGACGACGTGCCGGTGCTGCTGCTGGACGAGGCGCGCGGCCCCGCGGAGCAGTCGTGATCGACGGCACGGCCGGGGTCAGCGGCCGGCGCGAGCCCGACGAGGCACTGCTCGACGACCCGGCCGCGCTGGCCGAGCACGACCCGGGCGGCATGCTGCGGCACACCGCCTCCGCCGGGGCGCAGGTCCGCGAGACGGCCGCGCTGGCTGCCGAGGCCAACCTCCAGGTGCTCGCCGACGAGGGCCGCCCGCGGGCGGTCGTCATCGCCGGCATCGGCACCGCCGGGCGTACCGGTGACGTGCTGGCCACCGTCGCCGGGCCGCGCTGCCCGGTGCCGGTCATCCCGCACCGCAGCGCCGGTGTGCCCGGCTGGGTGGGCGCCGCCGACGTGGTCATCGCCGTCAGCGCGTCCGGCCGCAGCCCCGAGGCGCTGGGCGCCGCCGAGGCCGCGCACCGGCGGGGCGCCCGGCTGGTCGCCGTCGGCGCGCCCGACTCGCAGTTGCAGTCCGTGGCCGAGCGGGCCCGGGCGCCGTTCATCCCGGTGCCCCGGCGCGCCCCGGCCCGGGCCAGCCTCTGGGCGCTCACCGTGCCGGTCCTGCTCGCCGCCCGTACGCTCGGGCTCGTGAAGGTCAACGAGGCGGATCTGGCGGAGACCGCGGCCCGGCTGGACGCGGACGCCGACCGCTGCCGCCCGACGGCCGAGTCCTTCGTCAACCCCGCGAAGTCGCTGGCCCTGGGCCTCGCCGGCTCGGTGCCGATCGTCTGGGGCTCGTCGCCGCTGGCCACGGTCGCGGCCCGCCGGTTCGGCGACACCCTGTCCGCCAACGCCCGCTACCCCGTGGTCAGCGGGGCGCTCGGCGAGGCGGGGCGCGGTCGGGTCGGCCTGCTCGACGGCGTGTTCGGCGGTCTGGCCGAGGGGGAGCGCGACATCTTCGCCGATCCCGACGCGGAGTCGCCGTCGGGCACCCGGCTGCGGTTGGTCCTGCTGCGCGACGGCGGGCTGAACCCGGAGGACGACGCCGACGAGCCGCTCGACGTCGAGGAGCGCCGCGCGGACGCCGTGCAGACCCTCGCCGAGCGGCGCGGCGTGCGCTGCGACGTGGTGACCGCCGAGGGCGGCTCCGCGCTGGAGCGGCTCGCCTCGCTGGTCGCCGTGCCGGACTTCGCCTCGATCTACCTCGCCCTGGCACACGGACTGGACCCGATGGCCGTGCCGGCCATCACCGAAATGAAGGAGCTGGCAAACCAGTGAGCGATAGCAGGGGACGGGTCGAGCGGCGCGTCGCGCCGATGCCCGGCGGTGCCGCGCGACACGACGGAGCGACCGCGTGAGCGCCAACGGTGGTACGAAGGCGATCGTCGCCGCCCTGCTGGCCAACGCCGGCATCGCCGTCACCAAGTTCGTCGCGTTCCTGCTGACCGGATCGTCGTCGATGCTGGCGGAGTCGATCCACTCGGTCGCCGACTCCGGCAACCAGGGGCTGCTGCTGCTCGGCGGGCGTCGGGCCAAGCGCGCGGCCACCCCGCAGCACCCGTTCGGCTACGGCCGGGAGCGCTACATCTACGCGTTCATCGTCTCCATCGTGCTGTTCAGCGTCGGTGGCCTGTTCGCCCTCTACGAGGCGTACCACAAGTGGTCGCACGCGGAGGGCATCACCTCGTGGCACTGGGTGCCGGTCGTGGTGCTGGTGGCGGCGATCATCATGGAGACGTTCTCCTTCCGTACCGCGATCGTCGAGTCCAACCTCGTCCGGGGCAACCAGTCGTGGGTGAAGTTCGTCCGGCGTGCCAAGGCGCCCGAGCTGCCCGTGGTGCTGCTGGAGGACCTGGGCGCGCTGGTCGGCCTGGTCTTCGCGCTCTTCGGCGTGGGCATGACGCTGATCACCGGCAACGGCCGGTGGGACGCGGTGGGCACCGCGATGATCGGTGTGCTGCTGGTGGCCATCGCGATCATCCTGGCCATCGAGACCAAGAGCCTGCTGCTCGGTGAGGGCGCCGAGGCGCACGACGTCGCCGCGCTGGAGAAGGCGGTCACCGACGGCCCCGAGTTCGAGCGGATCATCCACATGAAGACGCTCTACCTCGGGCCCGAGGAGCTGATGGTGGCCGCCAAGGTCGCCGTGCCGGCCGGCGTCACCGCCGAGGTGCTGGCGCGGAGCATCAACACCGTCGAGGGTCGGATCCGCGCCGCCGTGCCGACCGCCCGGGTGATCTACCTGGAGCCGGACATCTACCACGCCAGCGCCGAGCGGGCGGTCGCCGGGAACGCGTCGCCCGCCGAGCCGGGTGGGGTCGCCGGGCGGCCCGGGAGCTGACCGGTGGAACTGCTGCACGGACCGATCCGCGACTACGCCTGGGGGTCCCGCTCGGCGATCGCCGAGTTGCAGGGACGGCCGGCGCCGAGCGACGGCCCGGAGGCCGAACTGTGGCTGGGCGCCCACCCGGGCGGCCCGGCCCTGGTCGACCGCGACGGCGACCGGGTGAGCCTGACCGACCTGCTGCTCGCCGAGCCGCACCACTGGCTCGGCGAGCGGCTGGTCGGCAGGTTCGGCACCCGGCTGCCGTTCCTGCTCAAGGTGCTCGCCGCCGACGCCCCGCTGAGCCTCCAGGCGCACCCGGACGCCGAGCAGGCACGCGCCGGGCACGCCGCCGACGCCGCCCGCCCCGACGGGCAGCGCAACTACGTCGATCCGTACCACAAGCCGGAGCTGCTGGTCGCGCTCTCGCCGATGGAGGCGCTCTGCGGTTTCCGGGACCCGGCGACCTCGGCGGCGGCGCTGGCCGGCTTCGGCGTACCCGCGCTGGAGCCGGTGCTGGCGGCGCTGCGGACCGGGCCGGCGGGCCTGCGTGACGCCGTACGACTGCTGCTGACCTGGCCCGCCGACGGGCGCGACGCGCTGGTGGCGGCCGTGGCGTCGGCGCCGGTCGCGGGGCCGGACGCGGAGCTGGCCCGGGACCTGGCCGCCGCCTACCCGGGCGACCCCGGGGTGCTGGTGGCGATGCTGCTCAACCGGGTGCGGCTGGCCCCCGGCGAGGCGATCTGGATGCCGGCGGGCAACCTGCACGCCTACCTGCGCGGCACCGGCGTGGAGATCATGGCGGCCAGCGACAACGTGCTGCGCGGCGGGCTGACGCCGAAGCGGGTGGACGTCGAGGAGCTGCTGCGGGTGCTGCGCTTCGAGGTGCTGCGCGACCCGGTGGTGCCGCCGCTGGTCCTCGCCCCGGGCCTGGTCACGTGGCCGGTGCCGGTGGAGGACTTCGCGCTGCACCGGGTGACGGTGGACGCGGGTCTGCCGACGGTGTCGGTCGAGGTGCCCGGGCCCCGGGTGGTGCTCTGCCGCTCCGGCGAGGTCTCGGTCGACGACGGGGCCGGCGCGGTGACGCTGGCGCCCGGACGGGCGGCCGTCGGCAGCGCCGCCGCCGGGCCGCTGCGCCTGGGCGGCGCGGGAGAGGCGTACGTCGCGAGCTGCGGCCTGCGCTGACCGGCGGGGCGGCGGGCGTGCAGGCGCAGCGCGGGGCGACGCGCAAGTCCGACTTTTCCGGAATAGCTTGACGCAGCCTTGGCTGAGTGTGACTCTATGAGTACGCAGCGTTATCGCGACGAAGGTCCGAGAACGCGCGGGGGAACCAAACCGGGGGGATGCACGGGGCGGGCGGCCGAGGGACGGGACACCGTTCACGACCGACCGCCCCGTGCGCTGTCCGCTGATGTCTTCGTGCTCACTTCACCCGACCGGTCCTCCCGTCGGCGGCTCGCGCGCGTAAGGTGAATGGTCGCGCAGCACATCGTCCGACAGGAGATTTCATGACCAGCACCCTCCCGGCGTCCGCCAGCGGCACGCCGTCCGAGGCCCGGCCGAGCACTCTCGCCGAGGGCGACTACAAGGTGGCGGATCTGTCGCTCGCCGAGTTCGGGCGTAAGGAGATCCAGCTCGCCGAGCACGAGATGCCCGGCCTGATGGCGATCCGTCGTGAGTTCGCCGACGCCCAGCCGCTCGCCGGTGCCCGGATCACCGGGTCGCTGCACATGACCATCCAGACCGCCGTCCTCATCGAGACCCTGGTCGCGCTCGGCGCGCAGGTCCGCTGGGCGTCCTGCAACATCTTCTCCACCCAGGACCACGCCGCCGCCGCGATCGTCGTCGGCCCGGAGGGCACCCCCGAGGCCCCGGCCGGCGTCCCGGTCTACGCCTGGAAGGGCGAGAGCCTGGAGGAGTACTGGTGGTGCACCGAGCAGGTGCTCGCCTGGCCCGACGGGCAGGGCCCCAACATGATCCTCGACGACGGCGGCGACGCCACCCTGCTGGTGCACAAGGGCGCCGAGTTCGAGAAGGCCGGCGCCGTGCCGCCGGTCGAGTCCGCCGACTCCGAGGAGTACGCGGTCATCCTCGGCGTGCTGCACCGTTCGCTCGCCGAGGACAACCAGCGGTGGACCCGGATCGCCGCCGGCATCAAGGGCGTGACCGAGGAGACCACCACCGGCGTGCACCGGCTCTACGAGATGCACCGCGCCGGCACCCTGCTCTTCCCCGCCATCAACGTCAACGACTCGGTGACGAAGAGCAAGTTCGACAACAAGTACGGCTGCCGCCACTCGCTGATCGACGGCATCAACCGGGCCACCGACGTGCTGATCGGCGGCAAGATGGCGGTCGTGCTCGGCTACGGCGACGTCGGCAAGGGCTGCGCCGAGTCGCTGCGCGGCCAGGGCGCCCGGGTCGTGGTGACCGAGGTCGACCCGATCTGCGCGCTCCAGGCCGCGATGGACGGCTACCAGGTCGCCACCCTGGACGACGTGGTCGAGCAGGCCGACATCTTCATCACCGCCACCGGCTGCTTCGACGTCATCACCAACGAGCACATGGCTCGGATGAAGCACCAGGCCATCGTCGGCAACATCGGCCACTTCGACAACGAGATCGACATGGCCGGCCTGGCGAAGCGTTCCGACGTCGAGCGGGTCAACATCAAGCCGCAGGTCGACCTCTGGAAGTTCGCCGACGGGCACGCCATCATCGTGCTGTCGGAGGGCCGCCTGCTCAACCTGGGCAACGCCACCGGCCACCCGAGCTTCGTGATGTCGAACTCGTTCGCCAACCAGACGATCGCCCAGATCGAGCTGTTCACCAAGACCGAGGAATACCCGATCGGCGTCTACGTGCTGCCCAAGCACCTCGACGAGAAGGTCGCCCGGCTGCACCTGGAGGCGCTCGGCGCCAAGCTGAGCACCCTGACCAAGGAGCAGGCGTCCTACCTCGGCATCTCCGTGGAGGGCCCGTTCAAGCCGGAGCACTACCGCTACTGACACCGGACCGCGCCGACCGGGCCGACCGCTCCCTCCCGAGCGGCCGGCCCGGTCGGCGTTTCCGGGGCGGACGCGCCGCCACGGGGCGAGCCGGCCGGCGTCAGCACGGGCGGTCGCCGGCCGCCGGGCGGTCAGTCCCGGCGGGAGCGGCGACGGACGGTCAGTTCCGGGGGGAGTGGGGACGGGCGGTCAGCCCCGGCGGGAGCGGCGCCGGGCGGGGCGGACCCAGCTCCACACGCACCAGACGAGCCACGCCACCGAGACCACGGCGGCCAACGCGCGCAGTCGCAGCGCGTCGAGCAGCAGCACCACGGCGAGGACGGCCAGCCACGGCCCGAACGCCCTCACGACCGCCACCGGCCGAGCACCATCCGGCGGACCAGCGGCGGAGCGATCCACGACCAGACGCAGAAGAGCATCCAGGCCACGGCGAACAGGCCGGCGAGCACGTCCAGACCGACGACGTTCAGCAGCACGATGACGCCGACCGCGAGCAGCCAGGTGCGGAAGATACCCAGCCGGTGCAGCGGGCGCAGCGGCAGCAGCAGCGGGTGCGCGTGCACCTGCGCCTCCCAGGCCGCCTCGGCGTAGTCGGCATCGGTCGGGTCGTGCGCCACCGCCTGGCCGAACGCGCGGCGCGCGGTGCCCAACCGGCCACGCCGTGCCGAGGTGGCGCCGTGCAGGGCGAGCGCCGCCGGATTGTCCGGCCACGCCCCGAGGAACTCCCTGGCGATCCGGTCGGCCTCCCGGTCGTCCCCTCGGGCGTACGCGAGCTGGACGCGGCACGCGAAGACGGCAGGCTCCTGCGGGCTGATCGTGGCGGCCCGGGCGACCAGGCGTTCCGCCTTGTCGAGCTGCCCCACGGCCGAGCAGAGCTGCGCGTACTGGCACAGCAGCCACGGGTCCTCCGGCTCGATGGCGAGCGCGTCGAGCAGTGCCCGCTCGGCGGCGGGATACTCGCGGCGGTGGCGCAGCGCGACGCCGAGCCGGCCGAGCAGTTCGGGGTCCGGGCCGGCCTCGGCGAGCCCCCGACGGGCGACGGCGGCCAGGTCGTCCCAGCGGCTCAGCGAGGTCAGCGCGTACGCCCGCAGCCGGAACGCCGCCGGGCTGAGGGCCAGGGCGGCCGGGAGCCGGTCGACCTCGTCGAGGGCCTGCTCCGCGCGGTTCAGCTCGAGCAGGTGCGCCACCCGGGCGAGCTGGGCCTCCGGGGCGGTCATCCGGCGGCCACCAGCAGGAACAGCAGGGCCTCGACGACCCCGAACAGGAGCACCGCCCCGAGGCCGGGCAGCCACAGCGACGCCGGCTCGTCGCCACGCAGCTCGTAGGCCCGGAACGGACGTTTCTGCGTGGTGGAGGCGGCGAGCCAGACCCCGGCGCCGGCCAGCGCCGCGATCAGCCGGACGGGACGGTCCCCCCAGTCGTCGAGGAAGGCGAGCGTGAGCGCCAGCCGGGCCGTCAGCGCGGCCAGCCCGACGCCGAGCACCATCAGGTTCGTCCGACGGGGCAGGCCCAGCCGGTGCCCGTTGACCAGGGCCAGCACGGTGGCGGCCAGCGGACCGGCGAAGACGGCGGGGAAGATCAGCGACTGCGGTCGCCACGGCCGGCGTCGCGTCCCGTACGCCGCCGGCGCGATGGTGGGGGTGAACAGATCGTCGGCCACGATGTTCCCGTCTCGGTAGGGGCGAGCGAGCCGGATCCTGCCACAGCCGGGTGACCGGCGGCGCTCCCGGATGCAGTGGATTCCAGGTCGCGACGTGTGCGCGCCCCCACCCGCCGGTCAGGTGCCGGCGTCGGGCACGGGCACGCCACCCGCCGGTGCCGCCGGGGCGACCGCCGGCCGTACCCCCGGAACGGGCTGCGCCGGCACGGCGGCCGGCGCCCCGACGGGCACCGCCGGACGGACCGTGCCGGGCGGAACGGTGCCCGCAGGCCCGGCGGCACCTTCAGACGTGGCCACGCCTGCGGGCCCGGCGGTGAAGTCGGGCCGGGCGGTGCCCGCAGGCCCGGCGGTGAGGTCGGGTCCGGCGGCGCCTTCAGACGTGGCGACGCCTGCGGGCCCGGCGGCGGACCCGGTCGCGCGGGGTGGCGCGGGCGGGTGGAGTGTCAGCTCCGGCCAGAGCGTCGCGGCGGCCGACCGGCCGAGCCCCAGCCGGTACCTCGCCCGCCGGTGCCGCTCGCCGAGGACCGCGGCCAGGTAGACCGACTCGGGCATGCCCGGAGGCGGGGGCGGCGTGACCACCGCCGAGACCTCGGTCCACAGTCCGCGCCCCAACCGCCCCCGCGCCGGCTCCGCCAGCTGGTGCACCCGGGCCAGGTACTGGCGGGCGGCCAACGCCAGGCCGTCGTCGAGCCGGCTCAGGTCCGCCGCGCCCGCCCAACCGGCCAGCGCCGGGACCGCCGTGGGGACGGGCCGCCAGGCGGTCGCCGTGCGGGTGTGCACGACCAGCGTGCCCGCCACCAGGTCGCCCAGCCGACGCCCGCGCCGGTCGGTCACCATCACCGTCACCCCGGCCACCCAGCTCACCAGCGGCAGTACCAGGCCGGGCCACTCCACGGCCACGCCGACCAGCGCCCGGATCAGCGACTGCCGCGCCGCGACCGAAGCGCCGTCGGCGCTGACCACGCGCAGCCCGACCGCCATCTTGCCCAGCGTGCGGCCGTGGTTGAACCGCTCGCACAGCACCGGGTAGCCGACCAGCACCAGGATCAGGCCCACCGTGGCGATCCCGCCGGCCAGGGCGCCGTCGACCAGCCCCTCCGGCAGGTTGAGCAGCGCGACGCCGACGCTCGCGGACAGCACCAGCATGAGGGCCGCCTGCGCCAGGACGTCGAGCAGCAGCGCGAGCACCCGGGAACCGATCCGGGCGGCCCGGACGTCCAGCTCCACGGCCTCCCCGCTGACCAGCCCGGCGTCACCCCACGGGGCGGGTCGAGGTTGTGCTCTCACCCCGACAGTGAACACTATGATCGCCGGACGGGGGTGACGGTGGATCTCGACGCGTACGTCGCGGAACACGGCGGGCAGTGGCGACGGCTGGAGGAACTCTCCGGGCGCGGCCGGCTCGACGCCGCCGAGGTCGACGAGCTGGTCGCCCTCTACCAGCGGGCGACCACCCAGCTGTCGGTGCTGCGCAGCCGTTCACCCGACCCGGCGCTGGTCAGCCAGCTCTCCCAGGTGGTGCTGCGCGCCCGGGCCCGGCTCACCGGGCGCCCGCGTCCGTCGTGGGCGGCGGTCGGGCGGTTCTTCGTGGCCGGCTTCCCCGCCGCGGTCTACCGCGCCTGGCCCTGGTGGTGCGGGGTGGCGACCGGGTTCAGCCTGCTCAGCCTCTTCCTCATCTGGTTCGTCGCGGGCAACCCGCAGACGGCGGCGGCCTTCATCGGCGAGGCGGCGGCCGCCGACCTGGTCGAGTCCGGCTTCGCCGGCTACTACACCGAGTTCTCCGCGCCGACGTTCGCCTTCCACCTGTGGACACACAACGCCTGGCTCGCCGCCCAGTGCCTCGCCGCCGGGGTGCTGATCGTCCCGGTGCTCTACCTGCTCTGGCAGAACGCGCTCAACATCGGCGTGGTCGGCGGGGTGATGGTCGCCTATGGCCGCGCGGACGTCTTCTTCGGCCTGATCACCCCGCACGGGCTGCTGGAACTCACCGGCGTCTTCGTCGCCGCCGGGGTGGGCCTGCGCATCGGGTGGGCGTGGATCGCGCCGCCGACGCAGCTCACCCGGGGGCAGTCGGTGGCCCGGGCGGGACGCGAGGGCGTGCTGGTCGCCGTCGGGCTGGTGGGGCTCTTCGCGGTCTCCGCCGTCATCGAGGCGTTCGTGACCCCCGCGCCCGTGCCCATTGCGCTCCGCGTGGCCGTGGGCGCCGCCGTCTGGCTCGCCTTCGGAGCGTACGTGGTGCTCCTCGGCCGCCGCGCCACCCACCCGGATCCCGTTGATCATGAAGTTGTCGCCGTGACACGCCGGGCGGACGGGCAATAACTTCATGATCGACGGGGCCTGCCGGTGGGGTGTCGCCGGACCCGGTCAGAGGTGGCCCAGGGACTTCAGGCGGAGGTAGGTGTCGGCCAGGGTGGGGGCCAGGCGGCCGGCCGGGGCGTCCACCACCGTCACGCCGTGGCGGGCCAGCGCCACCCGCACCCGGTCGCGTTCGGCCAGCGCGCGCCAGGCCGCCGCTGCGGCGTAGGCGTCCGCCGGGCGCTGCGGGACGGTCGTGGTGAGGGCGGTCAGCACCGGGTCGTGCGTCGCCGCGATCACCACCTTGTGCCGGGCGGCCAGCCGGGGGAGCACCGGCAGCAGCCCCTCGCCGAGGGCACCGGCCTCCAACGCGGTGAAGAGCACCACCAGGCTGCGCTGGCGCTGCCGGCGCAGCAGCTCGCCCGCGATCAGGTCGAAGTCCGTCTCCACAAGCGTCGGCTGGAGCGGGGCGAGGGCGTGCACCACGCGGGGGAGCAGGGCCGGGCCGCCGGTGCCGGTGACCGTGGCCCGTACCGCCGCGTCGGCCGCGAGCAGGTCGACCCGGTCGCCGGCGCGGGCGGCGAGGGCGGTGAGCAGCAGCGCGGCGTCGATCGCGGTGTCCAGCCGGGGTTCGTCGCCGACCCGCACCGCCGACGTCCGCCCGGTGTCCAGCACGCACAGCAGCCGGCGGTCCCGCTCCGGCCGCCACGTACGCACCAGCACGTCGGCCCGGCGCGCGCTCGCCCGCCAGTCGATCGAGCGCACGTCGTCGCCCACCACGTACTCGCGGAGGGTGTCGAACTCGGTGCCCTGGCCCCGCCCCCGGCTCACCTGGGTGCCGTCGATGACCCGCAGCCGGGACAGCTTCTCCGGCAGGTGCCGGCGGGAGTCGAAACGGGGCAGCACGCGCAGCGTCCACGGCGGGGTCGCCGGCCGCCCGGAGCGCTGCCGGAACCCGAGGCCCAGCGGCCCGAACGAGCGTACGGTCACCGCCACCGCCGGCCGGTCGCCGCGCCGCAGCGGGGTCAGCCGGGTGGGCAGCGCCACCGTCGCGCCCGGCTCGACGTGCACGAGCCGTCCCGGCGGCACGTCGGGGCGGGCGCCGGCGGAGGGCACCCAGGCGTCGCGGACGCGCGCCCGCAGCGTACGGCCGGAGGGGTTGTGCAGCAGCAGCGCGACGGTGGCGGTGCCGCCGAGCCGGACCGCGCGGTCCCCCTGCCGGGCGGCCGTGAGCGCGCCCGGCGGCGCGGCCAGCGCCCGGTCGAGCAGCACCAGCAGCAGCACCGCCCCGGTCATCACCAGCAGCCCGGCGAACGGCGACGGCCAGGCCGGCAGGGTCAGCGCGCCGACCGCCAGCAGGAGCGCCGCCCGCCAGGTCATCGCGGCGTCGGCACGGTGGCGAGCACCGTGTCCAGCACCTGGTCCACGCCGACGCCCTCCAGCTCCACCTCGGGGCGCAGCCGCAGCCGGTGCCGCAGCGTCGGCCGGGCGACCGCCTTCACGTCGTCCGGTACGACGTGGTCGCGGCCGGCCAGCCAGGCCCACGCCTTCGCCGTGTTGAGCAGCGCGGTGGCGCCCCGGGGCGAGGCGCCCAGCTCCAGCGCCGGGGTGTTGCGGGTGGCCCGGCAGAGGTCGACGACGTAGCCGAAGAGCGGCTCGGCCACGTGCACCCGGCCGACCGCCGCCCGGGCCGCCGCCAGGTCTGCCGCGTCGGCCACCGGCCGTACGCCGGCGGCGGTCAGGTCACGCGGGTCGAAGCCGGCGTGGTGCGCGCGGAGCACGCCCAGCTCCTCGTCCCGGTTGGGCAGCGGCACGGTGAGCTTGAGCAGGAACCGGTCGAGCTGCGCCTCCGGCAGCGGGTAGGTGCCCTCGTACTCGATCGGGTTCTGGGTGGCGGCGACGATGAACGGGTCGGGCAGCGGCCGCCGTTCGCCCTCCACCGAGACCTGCCGCTCCTCCATCACCTCCAGCAGCGCCGACTGGGTCTTCGGCGGCGTCCGGTTGATCTCGTCGGCGAGCAGCAGGTTGGTGAAGACCGGCCCCTCGCGGAAGGTGAAGGCCGCGGTGCGCGGGTCGAAGATCAGCGAGCCGGTGACGTCGCCCGGCATCAGGTCCGGAGTGAACTGCACCCGCTTGGATCCCAGGTCGAGGGCGGTGGCGACGGTGCGGATCAGCAGGGTCTTGGCCACGCCCGGCACGCCCTCCAGCAGCACGTGCCCGCGGCAGAGCAGGGCGATGACCAGGCCGGTGACGACCGCGTCCTGCCCGACGACCGCCTTGGCGACCTCGGCGCGCAGCCGGTGCAGGGCGGCGCGGGGGTCGACGGGGTCGATGGTCGGCGGCTCGGCGGTACCGGCGGGTCGGGTCACCGGGGGTCTCCTTCGGCTCGGTGCGGGTGCGGTGCGACTGGCGGTCCCACCCCGGGCGGCCCTTCGGCGGGCCCGGCTGGCGGGGGCGGCCCGGCTGCGGGCGGTCCGGCTGACGGAGGCGGTCCGTCGGCGGCCGGTGGCGGGGCCTCGGCGGGTGGGGGCGGTCCGTCGGGGGCGTGCGGGGCGGCGACGCGGGTCAGCCGGTCCAGCGCGCGGGCCAGGTCCAGCAGGTCCTGGTCGGTCTCGGGCGCGGCGCCGTGCAGCACCTCGTCGGTCCACCGGGGGTCGTCGCCGGTGCGGGCGGCGACCGCGGCGGCCACGTCGGCCGGCGGCGCGGTCGGCGGCAGGTGCAGCCGGGGCGTCAGGCGGTCCAGGGCGGCGCTCCGCAGCGTCCGCGCGGCCGCGTCCCGGGCGCCCGCCTTCTCGTAGAGCCGCGCCCGGCCCAGCACCGTCTCCGCCGAGCGGACCGTGACCGGCAGCGGCTCCACCGCCGGCGGGCCGAGCCGGCGGGCCCGCCAGAGCGCGGCCAGCAGGGCGGCGACGGCGAGCTGGGCCAGCAACGCCCACAGCCAGCCGGGGAAGGCGGACCAGAGCGGGTTCGGCGGGTCGGGCCTGTCGGCCCGGTCCTCGCTCCGGTCCTCGCTGTCGTCATCGCTCTCCCCGCCCGGGTCCGCCGGGTCGCCGGGGCGCCCGTCGCCGGTGCCGTCCCCGGTGCCGGTGCCGCCGCCCGGGCCGCCGTACCCGGTGGAGCCGCCCGGCGTCGGCGACCAGGCCGGGCTGCCGCTGCTGCCGTCGCCGAAGACCGGCGGGGGTTCGGGGCCGTCCAGGTCGAGCCACACCACCCGGCCGGTCCCGCCGAGCAGCGCGGTGGCGAACGCCCGGTTGTCCCACTCGTCGAGCCGGTCGTTGCGGAACGGATCGCTGGCGCCCACCGCCACGGTGCTCTCGGGGACCCGGGGCAGCAGGGCGAGCCCGTCGGCGAAGCAGAACCCGACGGGCGCCGACGCGCCCGGGGCGAGCGCGTAGCGTTGCAGCCCGACCGCCACGCGTCCGAGCTGCCGCAACTCGGGCAGCGGGCAGGGCAGGCCCCGCGCGTCCGGCCCCACCGCCTGCGCGGCCCACCGGCGACCGGCCGGTTGCACCGGCAGCAGCCTGACCGCCTCCAGCACCCGTCGCGACGGGTCCACCAGCACCGGCCTGGTGGTCGAGGGCAGCGAGTCCAACGCGCCGACCGTGTCCGGGTGCAGCAGCGCCGGCGCGGGCACGAAGAGCGTGGCCGCCCCACTTCGCGCGGCCAGCAGGGCGCGCAGCGTGTCCGTCTCCCGCTGCACGGTCACGCCCTGCCCGCGCAGCGCGTCGGCGAGCCGGCTGCCGCCGTCGTCCCCCGTCGCGACCGGGGAGAGGAAGCCCTGGTCGCCGGGGTCGGGCTGGTCGACCGCATGGGTGATCAGGGTGGTGGCCAGCAGCGCCGCGGCCAGGCCCAGCGGGATCAGCAGCCGGCGGCGCCGTCGCCGGGGGGCGACGTCCGCGCGTGGCGCCGGTGGTACGGCGGTGGCCTGTGCGCTCATGGTCGTGGCCCGTCCTCGGGTCGCCCGGTCAGCAGCCGGTCCAGGTCGGCGGCGTGCTCCCGCATCCGGTGGTCGTGCTCGGCGGAGGCGGGGCGCTGGCCGTACCAGAGCTCGGAGAAGATCGCACCGGCGGCGCTCAGCGGTGGACCCACCTGGGGCCGGGTGTCCGTCGCCGCCCGCACCAGTTCGGCGACGGTCATGCCGGGCTGCGGCTGCACCACGCGCCGGGCGGTCAGCTCCCGGACCATCGCGCGCAGCCGCTCCCGGACGGCTTCGGCGTACCGGCCCTCGGCGGCGAACCGGTCCGCGAGGGAGACGTACGCGGCGGCCGGCAGCTCGGGCTCGCGGGGCGCGGGGACGACCGGCGGCGTGGCGTCCGGTGGCGCGGTCTCCCGGCGGCGTCGACGTAGCCGGGGCAACCGCCGGGGGACCCAGGCCGGGAACGTGTACCAGCCGACCGCGACCAGCACCGCGGCGAGCACCAGCAGCAGGGCGACCAGGGGCAGCGGCACCCGGTCGCCGAGCGCCGCAGTCGTCTCGGTCCACCACCGGCTGAGGCTCATCGCCCGGCCGCCAGCAGGACGGTCTCCGGCGTGCCCGCCCGGGCTCGGGAGAGCCGGATGTCCAGCCCCTCGGTCCGCATCCGGGTCTCCAGGTGCAGCACCGCGTCCAGGCAGGCCAGGGCCGGGTAGGCGACGCTGTTCACGCCCGCCCAGACGGCCAGCGACAGCCACCCGGCCCAGGCGCGGTCGACGAGGTCGAACGAGTCCAGCCCGACGTAGACGCCGATGCCGAGGCCGACGCGCACGATCCACCACACGAGGTAGCCGAGCAGCCGGATCCAGCCGGCCCGGCCGGCGCCGCGGACGGCCAGGGCGGCGGCGCGCAGCGGGGCGCGCAGCGGATGCACCCGGTCGACGACCAGCGCCGGCGCCACGGCGCCGAGCAGGGCGAACCCGACGATCCACGCCGGCCCGAACAGCGCGAAGCCGCACATCACCACACCGACGAGCACGGCGAGCAGCGCGGTGGCGCCCCAGCGCGCGCCGGCCGGGCGGAGCAGTTCCCGGGGGCCCGGCGCGCGGCCGAACAGGGCGGCCCCGGCGGCCCGGGCGGCCGGATTTCCGAGCAGCAGGACGATCACCGCCTCGGTCGCCGCCCCCACCGCCAGCAGCAGCCAGTACGCGCCGAACCGCCCGAACTCCGGCAGCCAGGCGGGTGGCGCCGTGTCGGCGGCGAGCCGCAGCGGGTACAGCAGGAGCTGCTCGGCCACGGCCAGTACGAGGGCGACCGGCACCAGCACCCGGGCCTGGCCCCGCAGCAGCAGGACCGCGGAGTCCAGCAGTTCGCCGACCGTGAGGGGGCGGCGCGGGAGCACGGCGGTCGGGCCGGCGTCGGGCACGCGTACTCCTGGGGACGGACGGCGGTGGCGCGTGACGGCGCACGCGGGGATCATGGTGACACGCCCGTTCCGATCGGGTGGACCCGCACGTCGGGGCGGCGACGCCGGGCACCTGTTGCTGGGCGGCGACGGCCCACGGCAGTACCGTGCCGGGTGACGGGGATCCCACCAACTGAAGGGGATGGAAACATTAACCCCATGAGAGCCCGGGTACTGGTGGTCGACGACGACCCCGCGCTCGCCGAGATGCTCGGCATCGTCCTGCGCAGCGAGGGATTCCTGCCCTCCTTCGTCGCCGACGGGGAGCGGGCGCTGGCGGCGTTCCGCGAGAACCGCCCCGACATCGTCCTGCTCGACCTCATGCTCCCCGGCATGAGCGGCATCGACGTGGCGCGGTCGATCCGGGCCGAGTCGGGCGTGCCGATCGTCATGCTGACCGCCAAGAGCGACACCGTCGACGTGGTGCTCGGCCTGGAGTCCGGCGCCGACGACTACGTGGTCAAGCCGTTCAAGCCCAAGGAGCTGGTCGCCCGGATGCGGGCGCGGCTGCGCCGGGGCGAGGACGTCGCCCCGGAGATGCTGACCATCGGGCCGCCCGGCAACCAGATCACCATCGACGTGCCGGCGCACACCGTCAGCCGCAACGGCGAGGAGGTGAAGCTGACGCCGCTGGAGTTCGACCTGCTGGTCGCGCTCGCCCGCAAGCCGCGCCAGGTCTTCACCCGCGAGGTGCTGCTGGAGCAGGTCTGGGGCTACCGGCACGCGGCGGACACGCGGCTGGTAAACGTGCACGTGCAGCGGCTGCGGGCCAAGATCGAACCGGATCCGGAGCGGCCGGAAATCATCCTCACCGTGCGGGGCGTGGGCTACAAGGCGGGCACCGGATAGCCTGGTCACACTGTGGCCACCTCCCCGATTCCGGACCCCCCGACGGCAGCTCCGCGCCGGCGTGTCGCCGCGCGGGAGCTGTGGCGTGGCGTGAGCGGCCGGGCCGCGCGCCTGGTCGCCGGGCTGCACCAGAGCTGGCGCCGGTCGCTCCAGCTGCGGGTGGTGACCATCACACTGGTCGCGTCGAGCCTGCTGGTGGGCGGTTTCGCCTACCTGATCGCCGACAAGATCACCGGCATCCTGGTGGAGAACGTCGAGACCGACGTGCGGATACGGCTGGGCAGCGGCGCGGACTACGCGGCGAAGCAGTTCGGCCTCTACAACCAGCCGCAGGAGGGGCAGCTCCAGGAGACCATCGACGGCACGGTCAACTACCTGGCCGGCGGTGACCCGCAGCAGACCACCGGCGTCATCGTGGCGCTCACCGCCGACAACCACACCGGGGCCATCCAGCCCCGGTCCTCGCCCGCGGTCAACGTGCGCCCGCTGATCAGCCGGGAGCTGCGCGAGACCGTCGCCGGGGGCAAGGTCGCCAGCCAGATCCGCACCGGGCGCCTCGGCGAGGAGCGCACGAAGTACCTGGTCTACGGCTCGCCGGTGCCCACCCGGTTCGGCCAGGTGGAGCTCTACTACCTCGTGCCGCTGGCCCGGCAGGACAAAACGGCCGCCGACGTACGGGGCACCGTGGCCGCCACCGGAGCGGCCCTGGTGCTCCTGCTCGCCCTGCTCGCCGGCCTGGTCACCCGGCTGGTGGTGACCCCGGTACGGGTGGCCGCCCGCACGGCCCAGCGGCTCTCCGCCGGCCTGCTCGACCAGCGGATGGTGGTCAACGGCGAGGACGACCTCGCCCTGCTGGCGGCGTCGTTCAACCAGATGGCGACCAACCTGCAACGGCAGATCCTGCGGCTGGAGGAGATGTCCCGGCTGCAACGCCGCTTCACCTCCGACGTCTCGCACGAGCTGCGCACGCCGCTGACCACGGTCCGGATGGCCGCCGACCTGATCTTCGCGGAGCGCGACGAGTTCGACCCGGCGGTGGCCCGCAGCGCCGAGCTGCTCCAGGCCGAGCTGGACAGGTTCGAGGAGCTGCTCACCGACCTGCTGGAGATCAGCCGCTTCGACGCCGGCTTCGCCATGCTCGACTCGGAGCCGACCGACCTGGTGCCGGTCGTGCACCGGGTGGCCGACCGGCTGGCCGGCCTCGCCGAGCGCGTCGGGGTGGCCATCGAGCTGGACGTCCCCGGCACCCCGGTGATCGCCGAGGTGGACCCCCGGCGGGTGGAGCGGGTGCTGCGCAACCTGGTCGGCAACGCCGTCGAGCACGGCGAGGCCAAGCCGGTGCTGATCACGCTCGGGGTGGACGACACGGCGGTGGCGATCACCGTCCGCGACCACGGGGTGGGCCTCAAGCCGGGTGAGGAGAAGCTGGTGTTCAACCGCTTCTGGCGGGCCGACCCGTCCCGGGCCCGGCAGACCGGCGGCACCGGGCTCGGCCTGTCGATCAGCCTGGAGGACGCCCGGCTGCACGGCGGCTGGCTGGAGGCGTGGGGCGCGCCCGGGCAGGGCGCCCAGTTCCGGCTCACCCTGCCGTCGCGCGCCGGCGACCGGCTGACCACCTCGCCGCTGCGGCTGGTCCCGGCCGACGCCACGCTGCCCTTCGGCGGGCCCCGGGCGGGCGGGCTGCTGGCCATCGGCCCCGGCACCGGGGGCGCGCTCGCGATCGGCCCCGGCACCGACGGCGCGCTGGCCGTCGGTCTGCGGCGGCCGGGCAACGGGGGGCACGCGGAGGTGGGGTCGTGAGGCGTCGGCTGCTCGCCGGCCTGCTCGGCGGAGCGCTGCTGCTGGGCGGCGTGGCCGCCTGCGGCATCCCGGAGAACACCGAGGTCCGGGTGGACGGGCCGGGGCCGGCGGCGGAGGGCGCCTCGACCAGCGGCAGCCGGGGTGAGCCCCCGAGCCGGAGCGCCGGCGGCACCGACGCCGAGCAGTTCGTCGAGAACTTCCTCTCCGCGGCGGCCGGCGAGCCGGACCGGGCCTACCAGCGGGTCCGGCAGTTCATCACCCCGGCCGACCGCGAACGCCTCCAGACCAAGCAGGGCAGCGAGGTCGCGCTGGCCGTCGTCCGGCTCACCGAGGAGCCGGTGATCGTGTACGCGCCGGACCGGACCGAGGTCACCCTCAAGGTGCAGCAGGTCGGGCAGCTGCGCACCGACGGCACGCTGGGCCCGCCGGAGACGAGCACCACGACCTACACGTTCGAGCTGCGCAGCCAGGCCGGGCAGGAGGGCCTGGCCGACGGGGGCCTGTACGTGGCGAACCCGCCGACCGCGCTGCTGCTCAGCGTCGAGGCGCTGGAGACGTACTACCAGAGCCGGACGATCTACTTCTGGAACAACGACCGCAGCCGTCTCGTCCCCGACCAGCGCTACCTGCCGCTCGCGGTGCCGGACGAGCGGCGGGTGAGCGAGGTGGTCAAGTGGCTGACGGCCGGCCCCTCGGCCTGGCTCGGCACGGGGGTGAGCAAGCTGCCGGACGGCACCCGCCTGATCAACAACGCCACCCGGACGGACGGCCGCTGGGAGGTCGACCTGGAGATGCCGGAGGACAAGACCCGGCTGGAGCAGCTCGGCACGCAGCTCGCCTGGTCGCTGTCCGACCTCGACGGGCCGCTCGACATCAAGATCCGCAACCAGTCCCAGGAGTTCATCCCGGACCTGGAGCGGCGCCGCCTGGAGCGCCCGGTGCACCAGCTCACGGAGAGCTTCCAGCGGTTCTGCGTCTACGAGGGCGCCGTCCACCCGCTGGCCTACGCCGGCGAGCCCAGCGGCCCGGTGCCCGTGGACGCCAAGGCCAACCGGAACGTCGTGTCCGCCGGGCTCAGCCGCGCCGACAACCAGATCCTGGCGGCGCTGGTGGTCTCCGACGCCGGCCGGCAGTGGCTCTCCGTCGGCACCGGCACCGATCCGGTGGCCGTGTTCCGCCGCAGCGCCAAGGGCTACGCCGCCATGAGCCGGCCCGTCTGGCTGCGCTCGACGTACCGGGGGCAGCCGGCCGGGCTGGTCGTCGCCGACGGCAGCCTCTACCGCTTCGACGCCCAGGCGCAGCTCACCGCCGTGTCGCTGGGCGTATCGGGCCCGGTGACCGCGGTGGCGGCCTCGCTGGACGGCCACCGGATCGCCGTCATCGCCGGGGGCGCGCTCTACGTCGCCGCCCTCAGCCCCGACGGCGCGGGGGTCACCCCCGGCCCGGCCCGTCGGCTGCACACCCGGCTGACCAGCCTGTCGGCCGTCGACTGGTACGGCGAGAACGCCCTGGTCCTCGCGGGCGCGGTCGGCCGCCCGGCGGTCTACGAGGTAAGCGTGGACGGCGCGCGGGAGAGCCGGCTGGAGGACAAGATCGGCGCCCGGGTGACGCACCTGGCCGCGTACCCGGCGAACGCCGTGGGGCGCGTCGGCGCCGCGATGTACGAGGCGAACGGGGTGGCGTACCGCAGCGGCCCGTTCGAGCGGATCCAGCCCGAGCAGGTGCAGGAGGTCGCGCCGCCCTCGGCCGGGGCGCGCGCCGGCAACCCGACCGCCCCCTTCTTCCTCTACTGATCTCCGTGCGGGATCTCGGCGGGCTCTGGGCGGACCTCACGGACCTGGTGCTGCCCGTGGAGTGCGCCGGTTGCCGCGAGCGCCGGCCGGGGCTCCGGCACGGCGTGTGCCCGGAGTGCGTGGCGGCGCTCGGCGCGCTGCGCCCCCGGGCCGTACGACCCACTCCCGCCCCGCCCGACCTGCCGCCCTGCGTCGCCCTCGGCCCGTACGCGGGACCGCTGCGGGAGGCGCTGCTGGCGTACAAGGACCACGGCCGGCACGGGCTGGCCCGGCCGCTGGGGGCGCTGCTCGCCGAGGTCGTGGCGGCGGCGGTGGGCGGGGTACGTCCGGTGATGCTGGTGCCGGTGCCGGACACTGCGGCGGCGGCCCGTGCCCGGTACGGCGACCACCTCGGCCGGCTGACCCGGCACTGCGCGGACCGGCTGCGCCGGGCGGGCTGGCCGGTGCGGGTGCGGCGGCCCCTGCGGGCCCTGCCCCGCCCCGACTCGGTGACGCTGGACAGCGCCGGCAGGGCGGCGGCGGCCGAGGCGGCCTTCCGGGTCCGCCCGCGGGTCCCGTCCGCGCCCGACGGGGCGGCGGTGGTGGTGCTCGACGACATCCTGACCACCGGGTCCACCCTTGCGGCGGTGGGGCGGGCGCTGACCGCGAGCGGACTGTCACCGACGGTCGCCGCGGTGCTCGCCGCGACCGAGCGACGGCGCACTTTGTGACGGTGCGTGTTTCCGTTTCACCCGTTGGTGTATGAGCTGCGAAAAATTGTTGGCTGTCCCGGCGACCGGGGGTGACTGTCGGGCGAACAGGAGTTAGCGTTTTCGTGTCGGGGGTAGGAGGTGTTTCCATCCGCCCCCGGTGGTGAAAGGAGGCGTAGCCGCACTGACCGGTCGACGCCGAGTGGGGCCTCCCCCAGGGCGTGCGACCGGATGCCGGAACGAACGACCGTCCGAACTAGGGAGGTCACATGGACATCGTGGTCAAGGGCCGTAACGTCGAAGTGCCGGATCATTACCGGGTGCACGTGGCGGAGAAACTCGCAAAGATCGAACGCTACGACCATAAACTTATTCGCGTCGATGTGGAGCTGTTCCACGAGCGCAATCCGCGCCAGGCCGACCACTGCCAGCGCGTCGAAATCACCTGCGTTTCCCGTGGCCCGGTGATCCGGGCGGAGGCTTGCACGAACGACTTCTACAGCGCGCTCGACGCGGCCATCGCCAAGCTGGACACCCGGTTGCGCCGGGCGGCCGACCGCCGTCGCGTCCACCGGGGCCGGCACGCGCCGCTCTCCGTCGCCGCCGCCACCGCCGGCCTGCCGGTCGCCGGTCTCGACGGGCCGCTGGGTGCGTCCCCCGAGGGCTCCGCCACGGCCACCGCCGTGGCCGACCGGGTCGAGGAGGAGCACGACCAGCCCTGGCACATCGCGCGGGAGAAGGTGCACCCCGCCGAGCCGATGACCGTCGACGAAGCCCTGTTCCAGATGGAACTCGTCGGCCACGACTTCTACCTGTTCCAGGACAAGGAGTCCGGCCGCCCGAGCGTCGTCTACCGGCGGCACGCCTACGACTACGGAATCATCTCCCTCGACGCCTGATCGGCACGTGCCGTGGTGGCGGCCCACTCCGCCACCACGGCCGAGGGCCGGCCCGCCCGCCGTGTCGGCGCTCGACACCGGCGCCCGGCGCGACTCCCCGGGCGCGGCCGGTCAGCGCAGATCGTCGGGGAGCAGCCCGAAGAGCAGGTCGTCGATGCGGCTGCCGGCCAGTCCCGGCAGCCGTCCGAGCAGCAGGCCCTCCCGGCGGAATCCCACCCGCTCCAGCACCCCGTGCGAGGCGGTGTTGTCGGGCACGGTGCCGGCGACCAGCCGGGCGATCCCGGCCGGACCGAACGCCCAGCCGGCCAGGAGCCGCACCGCCCTGGTGGCCAGCCCGCGTCCCCGCTGGTCGGGCAGAAGCGCGTAGCCGACCGAGCCCTCGCCGGCCGCCGGGTCGGAGAGGCTGAGCCCGCAACTGCCCGCCGGCTCGCCGGTGACCGCGTCGACGATCAGCAGCCGGGCGATGGTGCCGGTGAGCCATGCGCTCTCGGCCAGCAGGCAGCGCCGCTCGACGGCCGCCCGGGTCGGCGGCACCGGCGGGGCCTGGTTCGCCACCACCTCCGGCCGCGTGTGCAGGCGGTACATCACGTCGACGTCGTCCGGGCCGAGCCGGCGCAGGGTCACCACGCCGTCGGTGAGCCGGCCGTCGGGCAGGTCCGGCAGGAGCCGGGGGGCAGGACCGGGCGGGTCGTCGGCGAGGCGTACCCACGCGAGCAGGTCCGTCCGTCCGCCGCCGCGTAGCTGGCCGGCCGACCGGCGTACCCCCTCGTGGGTGAAGCCGGCGGCGAGCGCCACCCGCTGGCTGGCCGGATTCTCGGCGTGGGTCATCAGCTCCAGCCGGTGGAGACCGTGCCGGAGCGCGGAGTCGGCCAGGGCCCGCGTCGCGGCGCTGGCGATCCCGCGCCGCCGCGCCCATGGCGCGACCCAGTAGCCCACCTCCGCCTGCCGGCGCGGCGGCACGACCTGGCCGATGCCCGCGCCGCCGACCAGCCGGTCGGTGGTCCGGTCGGCGATGGCGTACGCGGCCCCGCCGGTGGCCCAGGCCGCCGGGGCGCCCTCGGTGATCCACCAGCGGGCGTCGGCCTCGGTGTACGGCTGCGGCATGCCGGGGTTGAACCGCAGGTTGACCGGGTCGCCGCAGCCGGCGGCCAGGTCGGCGACGTCGTCCGGGCGGAACTGCCGCAGCCGCACCCCGTGGGCCTCGATCACCTCGGGCGTCACGTCAGGTCCCCGGCGAGCAGTGCGCCGACCCAGGCGTCCACCCGCGCGCCCCGGTGGGTGAGCCCGCCCCGGGCGGTGCCCTCGACCGTGAAGCCGGCCTTCTCGGCGACCCGGCGGGAGGCGGTGTTGCCGACGTTGGCCTTCCACTCGATCCGGGCCAGGCCCAGGGTGGTGAAGCCCCAGGCGCTGAGCGCGGTCAGCGCGGCCGGCATGAAGCCGCGGCCCCGGGCGTGCGGCGCGGTCATGAAGCCGACGTCGGCGAGCAGCGGGTCGGCGGGGGAGAGCCGCAGGTCGATCGTGCCGACGTACCGGTCCTCGGCGTCGGCGACCACGAAGCAGGCGCTGGTGCCGCCGGCCCAGGTGCCCCGGCCGAAGTGCAGGTACGACTCGGCGTCCGCCCGCTCGTACGGGTCGGGCACGGTGGTCCACCGGATGCTCTCCGGGTCGCGGCAGGTGTCGACGACCGCGTCCAGGTCGCGCTCCTCCATGGGGCGCAGCCGCAGCTCGGTGGGGCCGGCGGTGGCGAAGACGACGGGCTGGGGTCGGCCGAAGACGGCGGCCCGGCGGGCGTCCAGGGTGCCCGGCCCGGCCGGACCGGGCTCCCCGAGGGCGGGCACCTCGCCGGGGAGCAGGGAGCCGATCCAGCCTTCCGCGCTGCCGCCGGGGGCGGGGTCGGCGAGGCGCAGCCGGCCCTCGACGCGGAAGCCCGCCCGGAGCGCGACCAGGCGGGAGGCGTGGTTGCCGACCTCGGCCTGCCAGATCACCCGACGCAGCTCCAGCGCGTCGAAGGCCCAGCGGGCGACGGCCCTGGCGGCCCGGACGGTGACGCCCGCGCCCCGGGCCCAGGGCGCGGCCCAGTAGCCGATCTCGCCGGAGCGCAGGCCGGTGTCGATCGAGACGAGCCCGCAGGAGGCGAGCAGCTCGCCGGTGGCGGCGTCGCAGACCGCGAACGGCGCCCCGGTGCCCTTCGCCCAGTCGGCCGGGGCCACCTCGGTGACGAATGTGTGGGCGTGTTCGGGCAGGTACGGGCGCGGTACGGTGGTCCAGCGCTGGATGTCCGGATCCTGGCAGGCCCGGTGCACCGCGCCGGCGTCGGTCGCCCGCCAGGGTCGCAGCAACAGGCCGTCTTCGGTGATCTCCACAGGCTCCACCCGAGCCATCGTGCCGGAACGTTCGCGGACGGCGTAACCGGATTACGGCGGGACGGCGCGAGTCGGGCGCGTTATGTCGGTTTCGCCGTCACCGAGGGCCGCCACCAGTGACCATCGCGCCGATGAAGCGCCTACGATGGGTCGAGACTGTCTAGGGGAGCGTTGATCCGTGTCGATTCTGGAAAAGGTCCTCCGCGCGGGCGAGGGCCGTATGGTGCGCCGGCTCAAGGCCATCGCCGCCGCCGTCAACTCGATCGAGGACGACTACGTCAACCTCACCGACGAAGAGTTGCGCGGCATGACCGACCAGTTCAAGGAGCGGCTCGCCGACGGCGAGACCCTCGACGACCTGCTGCCGGAGGCGTTCGCGGTCTGCCGTGAGGCGGCCGCCCGGGTGCTCGGCCAGCGGCCCTACGACGTCCAGGTCATGGGCGGCGCGGCGCTGCACTTCGGCAACATCGCCGAGATGAAGACCGGTGAGGGCAAGACCCTGACCTCGGTCATGCCGGTCTACCTCAACGCGCTCTCCGGCAAGGGCGTGCACGTCATCACGGTCAACGACTACCTGGCCCAGCGGGACGCCGCCTGGATGGGCCAGGTGCACGAGTTCCTCGGCCTCACCGTCGGCGTGGTGCTGCCCAACCGGCCGGCCACCGAGCACCGGGCCGCCTACGAGTGCGACATCACCTACGGCACCAACAACGAGTTCGGCTTCGACTACCTGCGCGACAACATGGCGTGGTCGAAGGAGGAGCTGGTCCAGCGCGGCCACAACTTCGCGGTGGTCGACGAGGTCGACTCGATCCTCATCGACGAGGCCCGCACCCCGCTGATCATCTCCGGCCCGGCCGAGCACTCCGCCCGCTGGTACGGCGAGTTCGCGGGCGTCGTGGCCCGGCTCCAGGCCGGCAAGGACGGCGAGGGCGACTACGAGGTCGACCACTCCAAGCGCACCATCGCCGTCACCGAGCGCGGCGTGGCCAAGGTCGAGGACCGGCTGGGTATCGACAACCTCTACGAGTCGGTCAACACCCCGCTGGTGGGCTACCTCAACAACGCCATCAAGGCCAAGGAGCTCTACAAGCGCGACAAGGACTACATCGTCAGCGACGGCGAGGTCCTGATCGTCGACGAGTTCACCGGGCGCATCCTGCACGGCCGCCGCTACAACGAGGGCATGCACCAGGCGATCGAGGCCAAGGAGGGGGTGGAGATCAAGCAGGAGAACCAGACCCTGGCCACCATCACCCTCCAGAACTACTTCCGCCTCTACGAGAAGCTCTCCGGCATGACCGGTACCGCCCAGACCGAGGCGGGCGAGTTCAACAAGGTCTACAAGGTCGGTGTGGTGACGATCCCGACCCACCGGCCGATGGTCCGCCAGGACCGGCCGGACGTGATCTACAAGACCGAGAAGGCCAAGTTCAACGCCGTGGTGGAGGACATCGCCGAGCGGCACGCGATGGGTCAGCCGGTGCTCGTCGGCACCGTCTCGGTGGAGAATTCCGAGATCATCTCCCAGCTGCTGCGCCGGCGCGGCATTCCGCACTCCGTGCTGAACGCCAAGTTCCACGCCCGGGAGGCCGAGATCGTCGCCCAGGCCGGCCGCAAGGGCGCCGTCACCGTCGCCACCAACATGGCCGGTCGTGGCACCGACATCCTGCTCGGCGGCAACGCCGAGTTCCTCGCCGCCAACGAGCTGCGCCAGCGCGGCCTCGACCCGGTCGAGCAGGAGGAGGAGTACGCCAAGGCGATGGAGGAGGTCCTGCCCCAGTGGAAGCAGGCCTGCGACGCCGAGGCGGAGGAGGTCGCCGCCGCCGGTGGGCTCTACGTGCTGGGCACCGAGCGGCACGAGTCCCGGCGCATCGACAACCAGCTGCGCGGTCGGTCGGGCCGGCAGGGTGACCCGGGCGAGTCCCGCTTCTACCTCTCGCTCCAGGACGAGCTGATGAAGCGCTTCCGCTCCGGCGCCGTCGAGGCGGTCATGGAGCGCTTCAACATCCCGGAGGACGTGCCCATCGAGTCGAAGATGGTCACCAAGCAGATCAAGAGCGCGCAGGCCCAGATCGAGGGCCAGAACGCCGAGATCCGCAAGAACGTCCTCAAGTACGACGAGGTGATGAACAAGCAGCGCCAGGTGATCTACGCCGAGCGGCTGCGGGTGCTCAACGGCGAGGACCTCTCCGACCAGGTCCGCAACATGATCGACGACGTCGTCGGCGCGTACGTGCAGGGGGCCACCGCCGACGGCTACGCCGAGGACTGGGACCTGGAGCAGCTCTGGGCCAGCCTGAAGCAGCTCTACCCGGTAGGCATCACGATCGAGGAGATGGAGGAGGAGGCCGGCGGCTCGCGGGCCGGCATCGACGCGGACTTCCTGCTCTCCCGCCTCAAGGAGGACGCGCACGCCGCGTACGACCGGCGCGAGGAGCAGCTCGGCGAGGAGGGCACCCGCCAGCTGGAGCGGATGGTCCTGCTCCAGGTCATCGACCGCAAGTGGCGCGAGCACCTCTACGAGATGGACTACCTCCAGGAGGGCATCAGCCTGCGGGCGTACGCCCAGCGCGACCCGGTGGTGGAATACCAGCGCGAGGGCTTCGACATGTTCGCGACGATGATGGACGGCATCAAGGAGGAGACGGTCGGCTTCCTCTACAACCTCGAGGTCCAGGTCAACGAGCCGGAGCCCGAGGCCGAGGAGGTCCAGCTGCTCGACAAGCCGGTCGAGATCCGGGCCAAGGGCCTGGGCCGGGCCCCGCAGCAGCAGGGCCTGCAATACTCCGCGCCGACCATCGACGGCGAGGCCGGCGCCGGTGCGGTGGCCGTCGAGCACGCCGAGCAGCAGGCGCCCGCGCTGGGCGTCGGTCGTCCGGCACCGGCCGCCCCGGCCGCGCCGGGCACGACCGCCCCGGCGGCGCCGCAGCGGCCGGCGTCGGGTCTGCGCGGCCCGGGCGTCCCGGCCGGCAACAACCGGCGGGCGGCGTCGGGGCAGGCGGAGGCCGGCAACGGCCCGTCCCGCAACGCGCCGTGCCCGTGCGGGTCCGGCCGGAAGTACAAGCGCTGCCACGGCGCCCCCAACGGCGGCGCGTGACCGGCAGCTGAGCGGGCCCGCGCCCGCCGGAGCAGTCGAGCCGTGGTCCTCGTGGACCACGGCTCGCTTCCGTCTCGGCCACCGTCCGGGCGGCTGGCCACCCGGGCCGGGCACCTCGGCGAATGCCGGGTCGGCGCGCACCAGGTCCGCCCCGGGCTCGTGGGTGAGCACCATGCGCGGCCCGCGCCCCAGCGCGTCGTGGCCGGAGCCCGGTGGCTCAGAGCACCTGGAGGGCCGTGCAGAGCCAGCTGCCCCGGCGGTGCTCCAGGCGCAGCGCCATCGCCCAGGTGCGCCCGCCCGTGCCGGCGAGCACCGCGGCCACCTCGACGGCGGCGGTGCGCGGCTCACAGACCCGCAGCCGGAGCAGGCGTACGGCCGGGCGGGTCGACCGGCGGCGGGGCGGGCCGGAGCGGGCGGTGGCGCGGGCCAGCTCGGGCAGCAGCCCGGCCGCCCGCGCCGGGTCGAGCAGCGGCCTGAGCTGCCCGGGCGAGCGGTAGCCGTTGAGCACCTCCAGGCAGGTGCGGACGAACCGGTGCGCGGCCCGGGTCGCCTCGGGGGTGGCGGTCACCAGCGCGTCCAGTGGCAGCGGGGCGGCGGGCCGACGGCCGGGGCCGGTCGGGACCGGCCGCTGTCGTCGGCCGGGCGGCCGGTCGGCCTCGCGCCGGGACGGCTCGAACAGGTCGAGGACGAGCTGGGCGTGACCCGGGGCCGGCCAGTGGGCGGCGTCGTCGTCGGTGAACGGCGGCTCGAACGAGGGGGCGGGGCGCAGCCGCACGGGAGGGCGTGCCGGCCCGGGTCGGCGGTGATCGGTCATCCGGTAACCTCCCACGATCTTGCGTTTGCCTTCGTTTGCCTTCGACAGTTTCCATCTTCGGGCACGCCAGAGCCTACGGTCAATGGCCCTTCGGATCGGTCCGGTTACTCCGGGTCGCGGTCGGCCAGCGGATTGCTCCGCACCCAGTCGGCGGTCTCGGCGTACTTGCGCTCGATGTACTCCTCCAGGCGGGCGCGTTCCACCCGCCACTGGCCGCGTCCGCCGATCTTGATCGCGGGCAGCTCGCCGCTGCGCACCATGTGGTAGACCTGCGAGTCCGACACGTTCAGCTCGGTGGCCACGTCGGAGAGCAGCAGGAACCTCGGCTCCACGGAAACCCCCGGGGTTGGCGTCGTTTGCTTCAGTTTGCCATCGACGGCCGACATGGCCCAGCCACCCGGGTGCGACCTGCGCCGAGCCGCCCCGGGACACACCGGTGAGACGCTTCCACCGCAGAAGGTGCGCGGTGTATGACGGTCACGGGGATAGGGCATGATCGGCCGGGGCCGGCGGAAGCCGGCGCAGGGACCTGAGCGGGGGAGACGACCGGTGACCGAGGAGCTTGTCCGGGTGTACGTGCCGGCGACCGTCCCGATGCTGACCCTCCTGCGCGGCGCCGGGCTGCCGGTGGCCGCCGCGCACGCGGTGACCCCCACCCTGCGGGAGTGGTACGCCGAGGGCGACGAGGAGGAGTTGGAGTACGTCGCCTTCACCCGGGCCGCGCAGGACGCGTTGCAGCTGCTCCGGGCCGACCCCGACGCGCCCCGCCGCCGGATCGTCGTCTCGGTCGACCTGCCCGCCTCGGCCGTGGGCCGGGGCGACGGGGAGTTGGGCTCCAGCGCGGTCGAGCTGAGTGCCCCCGTGCCGGTGGGCGCCGTGGCGGCCGTCCACGTGGACGGCGCCGACGCGGTCGAGGACGTCTCCGCTGCGGCGGAGGCGGTCACCGAGGCCCTGGCCGGCGACCCGGACGCGCAGTTCACGGTCGACGGCGCCGAGGACCACGAGCTGGAGTGGTACGACGTCACCGAGCTGGACCTGCTGCTCCGCGCCACCTCCTGACCTCCCGCGCGCCGCCTGCGGGCGGGAGGTCGGGGCGGGACGGGTGCCGCCAGGTCAGCGGGTGGGGGCGGCCTCGACCGGCTCGTCGTCGTCGGCGTGGGCCGGCCCGAGGGTGCGGCCGAAGGCGATCATCGCGGTCAGGGCGCCGACGAAGAGCACCCAGATGGCGTTGTCGATCCGGGAGGTGCCCAGCGAGGTCTGGGCCACCGCGTCCGCCTCGCTCAGCGCCCCGGCCAGGTCGAGCAGGGACCGCCCGCCGACCCGGATGATCACCTCGGCGACGATCAGGAGCAGGCCCGGGCCGGCGCCGGCCAGCAGGTAGGCGGGCCAGCGGGGCGCGGGCGCCGCCGCGTCGAGCCGGGCGGCCCGGCGGCGGGCCAGGGTCAGGTACCCGAAGGCCAGCAGCCCGGCCACCAGGCCGGCGAGCAGGGACTCGGTGCGGGACACCCACTTGGCCGCGCTCAGCAGCGACTCCTGGCCGTCGCCGCCGCCGAACAGGTCGAAGAGCGGGTCGCGGGCCCGGCTGAAGGCCACCACGAAGATCAGCGTGCCGAGGGCGGCGGCCACCACGGCCCCGACCACGGACCCGCTCCGCGCGCCGGCGACGGCCCCGCCGACGGTCGCGGCCGCGGCGGTGGTGGCGGCGATCACGTTGGTGGTCGCGTTGTCGGCGTACGTCAGGTTGATCGCGAACGCGGCGGCGAGCCCGACGAGCAGGCCGGTGCCGATCGCCGCCACGAAGCGCAGGGTGACCCGCTCGCTGCCCCGGCGGGCGAGCAGGTCGACCCCGAAGAGGGCGAAGCCGGCGCCGGCGACCAGCGCCGCCGAGATCACCCCCGGCAGGGCGAACGCGGAGAGGCTGATGGCGGTGAGCCCGGCCGCCGCGGAGCTGATCACCTCGCGGGTCGACCAGAGCATCGCGGCCAGCCACCCGAGCGCCAGGAGCGCCAGCACCGGCGCACCGGGCGCGAGCGGCAGCGCCGTCCCGCCCCGCGGGTCGACGGAGGGGCCGGCCCCGGTCGCGTCGGTCTCGTCCGCCGGTGCGGCGCCGGTGGCGTCCTGCGCTTCGGCGGCGGTGTCCCCGGCGGCGTCCTGCGCTTCGGCGGCGGTTTCCCCGACGGCGTCCGTCGTCTCGGGAACGGCGTCGCCGGCCGGCGCCGACCGGTCCGACTCCGCGGCTGCGGAGCTGCCGGGCTGCTTGGTCATCGTGTTCCCTCCGACGGACGCCCGGCCCCGGTGGGCCGGCAGTTCACCGGCCACCCAGCGTACGCGTCCACCACGCCCGTCCCCGTCGCCCGCCCCGCGCGGGGTGGAAGGGCCGGGGGCGGGGCGTGGAAGAATCGGGGAGAGGTCCCGCTGCCGTGACCGGTCAACCCGGCACGGCGTCGGCGCCGGTCACCCGGCCGGTGCCCGCGGGTCCGGTTTCGCCACCGCTGTCGAGATCGCCAGGAGCCTTGATGGACGCTGTGTTCTCCGTACCCGAGCCGCGCAACGAGCCGGTCCGCAACTACGAGCCGGGCGGTGCCGACCGGGAACGGCTCCAGCGGCGGCTGACCGAGCTGGCCGCCGAGCGGATCGACCTGCCGATGACCATCGCCGGTGAGCAGCGGATGGCCGGTGGCGAGTCGATCGACGTCGTGCAGCCGCACAAGCACGCGCACGTGCTCGGCGTCACCGCACACGCCACCCACGACGACGCCCGCGCCGCCGTGAAGGCCGCCAAGGACGCCGCCGGGATGTGGCGGGCCCTGCCGTTCGAGGAGCGGGCCGCGATCTTCCTGCGCGCCGCCGAGCTGCTCGCCGGCCCGTGGCGCGACACGCTGAACGCGGCCACCATGCTCGGCCAGTCGAAGACCGTCATCCAGGCCGAGATCGACGCGGCCTGCGAGTTCATCGACTTCCTCCGGTTCAACGTGCACTTCGCCCGAGAGCTGCTCGAGGCGCAGCCGATGTCGTCGCCGGGGGTGTGGAACCGCTTCGACCACCGCCCGCTGGAGGGCTTCGTCTACGCGGTCACCCCGTTCAACTTCACCGCCATCGCCGGCAACCTGCCCTCGGCGCCGGCCCTGCTGGGCAACACCGTGGTCTGGAAGCCGGGCCCGACCCAGCAGTTCGCCGCGCACTTCACCATGCGGCTGTTCGAGGCGGCCGGCCTGCCCCCCGGCGTGATCAACATGGTCACCGGGCGCGGCGAGGAGGTCTCCGACGTGGTGCTCGCCGACCCGGACCTGGCCGGCATCCACTTCACCGGCTCCACGAAGGTCTTCCAGCACCTGTGGCGGACCGTCGGCGAGAACATCTCCCGCTACCGGGGCTACCCCCGACTGGTCGGCGAGACCGGCGGCAAGGACTTCGTCGTCGCGCACACCAGCGCCGACGTCGACGCCCTGCACACCGCCCTGATCCGCGGCGCCTTCGAGTACCAGGGCCAGAAGTGCTCGGCGGCGTCCCGGGCGTACGTCCCGCGGTCGCTGTGGGAGGGCGGGCTGCGCGACCGGCTGGCCGCCACCGCGGAGTCCCTCACCTACGGCGACGTCACCGACTTCGGCAACTTCGGCGGCGCCGTGATCGACGCCAAGGCGTTCGACCGGCACCGCGCCGCGCTGGAGCTGATCTCCGGCGACGACGCCTGCCGGGTCCTCGCCGGCGGCACCGCCGACGACTCCGTCGGCTTCTTCGTCCGGCCCACGCTGTTCGAGTGCACCGACGCGGCGCACGAGACGTTCACCACCGAGTACTTCGGGCCGATCCTCGGCGTGCACGTCTTCGACGACGGCCGCTTCGACGACGTGGTCGACCAGGCCGAGTCGATCGCGCCGTACGCCCTGACCGGGTCGATCTTCGCGACGGACCGCCGGGTGGTCGACGCGGTCGCCGAGAAGATGCGGTACGCCGCCGGCAACTTCTACATCAACGACAAGCCGACCGGCGCGGTGGTCGGGCAGCAGCCCTTCGGCGGCGCCCGGGCCAGCGGCACCAACGACAAGGCCGGCTCCTGGCACAACCTCGTCCGGTGGATGTCGCCCCGGACGATCAAGGAGACCTTCGTCGCGCCGACCGACCACACCTACCCCCACATGGGCTGAGGCTGAGGTGTGAGGAAGGGCCCCTTCTCAACGCCTCGTGTTCAGGAAGGGGCCCTTCCTTGCCAGCGGGCGGGGGTGGGTCGACGGCGGTACGGTGGCCGCTGTGACCCACCCCACCCCCGCGCAGGATCCCCACTTCGGCGAGCAGGGTGGCCTGCTCACCTACACCGACTACCTGCGGCTGGCCGACCTGCTGGCCGCCCAGGTGCCGGAGTCCGACCCGGCCTCCCACGACGAGCTGCTCTTCATCACCATCCACCAGGTCTACGAGCTGTGGTTCAAGCTGCTGCTCTCCGAGCTGACCGACGCCCGGGACCGGATGCTGGACGGCGAGACCTACCTGCCCCGGGTCCGGCTGGAGCGCTGCCACGTGGTGGAACGGGTCCTGATCGGTCAGGTCGACGTGATCGACACCATGACCCCGCAGGACTTTTTGGCCTTCCGCACCAAGCTCGCCCCGGCCTCGGGCTTCCAGTCCGCCCAGTTCCGGGAGATCGAGTTCCTTTCCGGCCTCAAGGACCCCGACTACCTGCGCCGCTTCCGGGGGCTGCCCGACGCCGAGCGGGAGCGCCTGGAGCGGCGGCTGGCCGAGCCGAGCCTCTGGGACGGCTTCCTGGCCGTGCTCGGCCGGGCCGGCTTCGACGTCACCGAGGAGGAGTCGCGCTTCGCCGCGTACGCCACGATCGCCGGGGACCGGGAGCGGTTCGGGCCGCTGTGGGACCTCGCTGAGGCGCTGGTCGCCCACGACCAGGCGTTCTCGCTGTGGCGGGCCCGGCACGTGCTGATGGCCGAGCGGCAGATCGGCACGAAGCCCGGCACCGGGGGCTCGGCCGGCGGAGCCTATCTGCGCTCCCGGGTGGAGACCCGGTTCTACCCGGAGCTGTGGGAGCTGCGTAGCCGACTGTGACCGTCCCGCGCCTCCTCGCCGCACTGTCTCGCGCCGACAGTGCACATAGGAACCCGACCGGGTGGCGAAAATGCCAAATCCTGGACGCCGCGTCGGCAAAGTGGCAGCGTGAGGGGCATGGCGGATTCCGGAGTCAACCCCACGGCGGCGGCCCTGCTCGGGCTGCTCCACGAGGGCCCCATGACAGGTGGCCAGTTGATGGCCGCCGCCGAGCGCCGACTGGCGCCGTACTGGTCGATGACGCGTAGTCAGGTCTACCGGGAGCTGCCGGTGCTGGCCGAGCGGGGCCTGGTCCGGATGGGCAAGCCCGGACCGCGCTCCAGCCAGCCGTACGCGATCACCGCAGCGGGAAAACGGACATTCTCCCGCTGGCTGGCCGAGGAGCCGGGGCGGGACACCATCCGCAACCCGATCGCCCTGCGGATCGCCTTCGGCGAGCTGCACTCGGCCAGCCAGCTCAAGAACCTCCAGGCCGCGGCCAACGAATACCACACCGAGGCCCTGGCCAAGGTCCGGGAGCAGGTCAAGAACGCCAAGAAGGAGGGCGACGCGTACGACGCCAGCGCGCTGGAGTTCGCCGTCGCCTACCACAAGGCCGCCCTGTCCTGGCTGAAGAGCGCCCCGGTCGCCTGACCACCCCGCTGCGGGGCCCGCTGCTCGCGCGAACTGGACTTTTTGGCTCGTGACTGTGGGGCTCGCAGGCCCGCTCCTCGCACGAGCTGGGTCTTTTTGGCTCGTGACTGCGGGGCTCGCAAGCTCACTCCTCGCACGAGCAGTACCCTTGTCTGTCGTGACCGCTGCCGATTACGCCGAACAGCTCAAGGGCCTCGACGCCACCCTGCGCAACATCGAGGCGGTGCTCGACATCGACCGGCTGCGCGCGGACAAGGACCGCCTGGAGCAGGAGGCCTCCGCGCCCGACCTGTGGGACGACCAGGCGAAGGCCCAGCAGGTGACCTCCCAGTTGTCGTACGTCAACGGCGAGATCAGCAAGCTCGGCAGCCTCCGCTCCGGGCTCGACGACGCCAAGGTGCTGCTGGAGCTGGCCGAGGCGGAGTCCGACCCGGGGGTGCTCACCGAGGTCGAGGCGGAGATCGCCTCGCTGGGCAAGGCCATCGAGGAGATGGAGGTCCGCACCCTGCTCTCCGGCGAGTACGACTCCCGGGAGGCGCTGGTCGCCATCCGGGCCGGCGCCGGCGGCGTGGACGCGGCGGACTTCGCCGAGATGCTGCTGCGGATGTACCTGCGCTGGGCGGAGCGGCACGGCTACCCGACGGAGGTCTACGAGACCTCCTACGCCGAGGAGGCGGGCCTGAAGTCGGCCACCTTCACGGTCAAGGTGCCCTACGCGTACGGCACGCTCAGCGTCGAGTCGGGCACCCACCGGCTGGTGCGGATCAGCCCCTTCGACAACCAGGGGCGCCGGCAGACCAGCTTCGCCGGCGTCGAGGTGCTGCCGGTGGTCGAGCAGACCGACAGCATCGAGATCCCCGAGAACGAGGTGCGGGTGGACGTCTACCGCTCCTCCGGCCCGGGTGGGCAGAGCGTCAACACCACCGACTCGGCCGTGCGGCTCACGCACATCCCGACCGGCATCGTGGTCACCTGCCAGAACGAGAAGTCCCAGTTGCAGAACAAGGCGTCCGCGCTGCGGGTGCTGCAGGCCCGACTGCTGGAGCGCAAGCGCCAGGAGGAGCAGGCCAAGCTCCAGGGCCTCAAGACGGACGCCGCCGGCTCGTGGGGCGACCAGATGCGCTCGTACGTCCTGCACCCGTACCAGATGGTGAAGGACCTCCGGACGGAGCAGGAGACCGGGAACCCGACGGCGGTCTTCGACGGCGACCTGGACAAGTTCCTCGAGGCGGGCATCCGGTGGCGCAAGCAGCAGCAGCTCGCCGGCGACGCTGCGTGATCAACCATGGGCGGAGCGCGTCGTCGATCTTCCCGGTACGCCCGAATTGGATGACGCGACTCGCAACGGCGGGGCGTGGGGCTTGGCTCCTCGGTTACACCGCGTAGACTCACGACCCGTGATTCAGCTTGAGCAAGTGACGAAGACGTACCCGAAGGCGTCCCGGCCTTCGCTCGACAACGTGTCCGTCTCGATCGAGAAGGGCGAGTTCGTCTTCTTCATCGGTCCATCCGGCTCCGGCAAGTCCACCATCATCAAGCTGCTGCTGCACGAGGTCTCGCCCAACAAGGGCCGGGTCGTCGTCAACAGCAAGGACGTCACGTCGATGCGTTCCTGGAAGCGACCCCACTTCCGGCGTTCCATCGGCTGCGTGTTCCAGGACTTCCGGCTGCTGCCGAACCGCACCGCGTACGAGAACGTGGCGTTCGCCCTCGAGGTGATCGGCAAGACCAAGGCGGTCGCCCGCCGGGTCGTGCCCGAGGTTCTGGAGCTGGTCGGACTCGGTGGCAAGGAGCACCGCTACCCGCACGAGCTCTCCGGTGGTGAGCAGCAGCGGGTCGCCGTCGCCCGGGCGTTCGTGAACCGTCCGCTGATCCTGCTCGCGGACGAGCCGACCGGAAACCTGGACCCGGACACCTCGATCGAGATCATGCGCCTGCTGGACCGGATCAACCGCACCGGCACGACCGTCGTGATGGTCACGCACGACTCCAACATCGTGAACCAGATGCGCCGCCGGGTCATCGAGATCGAGAGCGGCCGCATCGTGCGCGACCAGGCCCGCGGCGTCTACGGCTGAGTCGACGCCACCCCTGCGCAGCCTGACGACGAACACCTCATGCCGGAGACCCGGAGGAAATCCCGATGCGCGTGAAATACGTCCTGTCCGAGGTACTGGTCGGACTGTGGCGCAACGTGACCATGACCATCGCGATGATCATCACGATGGCGGTCTCGCTGACCATGCTCGGCGCCAGCGGTCTCATGTACCGCCAGGTCGACGACATGAAGGACCTCTACTACAAGAACATCGAGGTCTCGATCTTCCTCACCCAGGAGGTGAGCCCTGAGCAGCGCGGCGCGTTGGAAGCCCAGCTGAAGGGCGATCCGCTGGTCAAGGAGGTCCTCTACGTCAACAAGGACGAGGCGTACAAGCGTTTCCAGGAGATGTTCCAGGACGCTCCGGACCTGCTCAGCGCCGTCAAGGCGGACAGCCTGCCCGAGTCGTTCCGGCTGAAGCTGAACAACCCGGAGCAGTACAAGAACATCTACGACCAGTACAAGGAAGTCGAGGGCGTCGACGAGATCGTCGACCAGAGCCGGCTGCTGGACAAGATCTTCGACATCCTCACCTCGATCCAGAACATCGCCCTGGCCGCCGCGATCGTGATGGCCATCGCCGCCCTGCTCCTGGTCGCCAACACGATCCAGGTGGCGGCGTACAGCAAGCGGCGTGAGGTCGCGGTCATGAAACTGGTCGGCGCGTCGAACTGGTTCATCCAGGCGCCGTTCGTACTGGAGGCCGTGGTCGCCGGCCTGATCGGCTCGTTGCTCGGCCTGGTGGCGCTCATCGCGGCCAAGTACCTGCTCTTCGACGGGTCGCTCCAGGCGCTGCAGGGCCTGCTCTCGCCGATCAGCTGGGGCGACATCCTGTTCATGTTCCCGCTGATGGCCGGCGTCGGTGGCCTGGTCAGCGCGATCACCGCCTGGGTCACGCTCCGCTTCTACCTGCGGGTCTGACGCCCGTACGGCTCGACGACGGCCCTCCCGCGCCAGGAACAAACGGCGCGGGAGGGCCGTTGCCGTTCGGGTAGCATGATCTCCGCCCCGCGGCCGGTCACGTCCGGCGCGGATCACCGGAAGGGGGTGGCGCCGATGCCACGGGAAAAGGGACGCAAGGTCGTCGCCTCCAACAAGAAGGCCCGGCACGACTACGCGATCCTCGACACCTACGAGGCGGGCATGGCGTTGACCGGCACCGAGGTCAAGTCGCTGCGGGCCGGGCGCGCGTCGCTGGTCGACGCGTTCGCCCAGGAGCGCGACGGCGAGCTCTACCTGCACGGGATGCACATCCCCGAGTACACGCAGGGCACGTGGACCAACCACGAGCCCCGGCGGACCCGCAAGCTGCTGCTCAAGCGGCTGGAGATCGACCGGCTGATCGGCAAGACCCGCGAGGGCGGCCTGACCATGGTGCCGTTGCAGGTCTACTTCTCCGACGGCTGGGCCAAGGTGGAGATCGCCCTGGCGAAGGGCAAGAAGTCGTACGACAAGCGGCAGGACCTCGCCAAGCGGGACGCGGACCGGGAGATCGCCCGGGTCGCCGGCCGGCGTGGCAAGGGCATGGACGACTGAGATGTCCGTCCTGTCCGGTTCGACGCGCCCGCCGGGGGCTCGGGATGAAACCCGTTGCGGCAGGCGTTACGCTTGTCAGTGCCGCCACATCGGCGGCCTGTCGAGGGGGTGACTGGTTTCGACTTCGTACGCAGCGACAGGGGAAGCGAGCCGAGGAAGCCGACGTCGTCTCGAGAATCGGTCGTCGGAAACCAATAAGCGCCAAGAACAATCGCGCTGACTTCGCTCTCGCCGCCTGAGGCGAGTAGTGAGTCTGTCGGCCTGGGAGCGCCTTCGACCCAGTTAGCCGGCATCAGCTAGAAGGCTGGCCAATCGGACCCGGTCGCGGGGTCCGTGCGGCGAGATCAATCAGCGACTGGGCCCGTCACACCAACTTGCTCGCGTGAGCGGTGGGGCCGAGTAGAGGCACAGCGAGCTGCGCTCGGAGAAGCCCTGACAAACCGGCGAAGGACCCGGGTTCGATTCCCGGCACCTCCACCACCAGACGATGCGCCCCGGTCCACCGGACCGGGGCGCATCGTCGTGTCGGGACCGGTCGGCTGGGGCGCCCGGTTCGCACGGGACAGCAGGGGCGGATGGGACCGATGAGGTCCGTCCCGCCTCTGGACAGGGCGGACGCGCGGGTCCACCATCGCTGTACGCGGTCAGACGCGACGCGGGAGGTGCCCATGGTCACCGGTCCGATCCAGCAGCCGCCCACCCCGCCCGGAGGGCTCCGGCCGTCCGCCGCGCGCCGGCTCCCCGGCACCCCGCCCGGGGACCTGCATCCGCTCGCCCGGGCGCTGGCCGTCGCGCCGGCCGGACCGCGCTGGCGGGAACGTTTCCTCGTGGGGCTCGGCCCCGTGCGGCGGGGCTTCACGGAGCACGTCCGGGTCACCGAGGGGCCCGCCGGCCTCTACGCCGAGGTGCTCGGCCAGGCGCCCCGGCTGGAACGTGGGGTGCGCCTGCTGGCCCGGGAGCACGTCGCCATCACCGCCGCGCTGAGCGCCCTCCAGCAGGCGGCGGAGCTGCCGGACGCCTCGCTCGACGACCTCCTCGGTCGGGCCGCGCACCTGTTACGGGCTCTGGCCCGGCACCGGCAGCGCGGCGCGGACCTGCTCTGGGAGGCGTACGAGACGGATCTCGGCGGAGAGACCTGACCAGGGGGAACCGGTGTGGGCGTACCGGCGTCCAATCCACATGCGCCGTACCGCCGCCCTGCTGGGCCTTCCGCTGTTGATGATCGTCGCCGGGTGCGCGCCGGCCGGCTCCGATCCGGCCGTCGACCCGGTCGACTCCGACCCGCGTCGCGACGCCTTCGCCCAGCGGGCCACCGAGGTGGCCGACTCGTGGCGACCGCTTCCGGCGTGGAAGTCCGGTTACGTGCCGATGCAGGACCCGACGGTGCTCGTCGGCGACCCGGGCTTCACCGGCGAGACCAAGATCGCCTTTCTCAACGGCTGGTACCGCGAGCAGGTCGACATGCCCGTCGCGCAGCCCGCCGACGGCACCATCACGTTCCCGGACGGCACGCTGACCGTCCCGCTGGTCAGCGCCGCCACCGCGTACGGGCAGCTCGACCAGGGCGATCCGCCGCCGTGCGACGGCCGCCCCAGGGACCCCGGGTCCAAGCTCCCCGGTGGCGGCCCCACCATCGAGCCGGGGCCCGACGGCCCGGTGAGCAGCAACTCGCAGACCGCCTGCGTCCCGCTGACGGTCACGGCCGTGAAGCTGGGCACCGCGCCGGTGCGCACCAGTCGGGGCGAGGCGCAGGTGCCGGCGTGGCTGTTCACCGTCGAGGAGATCACCGCGCCGGTGGCCCGGCTCGCCGTGGCGCCGCAGGCCGTCACCGCCCCGCCCGAGCCCGCCCCACCCGCCCGCCCGGCCCCGGAGGGCCTGGTCGGTGCCCAGGACGTCCAGTCCGTGAACGGCACGGAGCTGACCTGGCGGCTCGGCGTGGGCAGCTGCGACACCGGGATCACCCCGATGGTGCAGGAGCGCGACGACGTCGTGGTGGTGGGCGGCAGCGTGATCCGCGCCACCGGAGTGTGCAACGCGATGCTGAAGATGGAACCGGTCACCGCCACGCTGAAGGCGCCGCTGGGCGACCGGCCGATCCTCGACGTGCTCACCGGCGCGCCGTTGCGCCTCGCGACGCGCTGACGGGAGTTACCGGGTGGCGGCTCACAGGAGCCGGGGCACCTCGGTGCTGACCGGCACCGGGAGCACCGTCGGGCCGTCGGCGCGCAGGCCGGCGGCCAGGGCGTCGCCGAGCTGCTCCGGTGTCTCCACGACGGTGGCCGTGCAGCCGTAGCCCCGGGCGATCGCGGTGATGTCCAGCCCCGGCAGGTCCAGCCCGGGCACCCCCGGGGTGTCCTTGAAGTCGGCGAAGGCCTTCAGGATGGCGTACTGCTGATTGACCGGCACCACCACGACCAGCGGCAGGCGCAGCCGCGCGGCGGTCCAGAGCGCCTGCACCGAGTAGTGGAACGAGCCGTCCCCGATCACCGCGACCACCGGCCGCCCCCGGCCGGTGTCGCGCTGCGCGAGCGCGATGCCGACCGCCGCCGGCAGGCCGTACCCGAGGCCGCCGCTGGCCATCGTGAAGTACGACCCGGGTCGGGTGGCGCGCAGCCGGCGGCGCAGCGCCGGCAGGCTGGACGGCGACTCCTGGACCAGGATCCCGTCGGCCGGCCAGTGCCGGGCCAGGGCCGCGAAGAGGGCGTCCGGGGCCAACGGCAGCCCGTCCGCCGGCGGGGGCGGATCGGGGCGCGCCGGCGGCGCCGGCCGGTCCGCCGCCGGGAGCAGGTCGACCAGGGCGGCCAGGGCCAGCCCGGCGTCGGCGAGCAGGCTGTCGCCCACCGGCGCGCGGGCCGCCTCGTCCGGGTCGTCGGTGACGTGCAGCAGGCGGGCCCCGGCGGGCAGGTGGTCGCCCGGCACGTGCGGGTAGTAGCGGAACACCGGCGCGCCGACCACCAGCACTGTGTCGTGCCCGTCCAGCGCCTCCGAGAGCGGCCCCATCGCGAACGGGAGCACCCCCCGGAACTGCGGATGGTCCTCGGGGAAGGCGGCCCGCTCCGGCGCGGGCGCCGACCAGACCGGCGCGGCGAGCCGCTCCGCCAGCGCCACGGCGGCGGGCCAGCCCTCGGCCCGGTCCACGGCCGCGCCGAGCACCAGCGCGGGCGCGCTGCTTGCGGCCAGCACGGCGGCGAACTCGCGCAGCCGGCGCGGGTCGGGCGCGAACCGGGTCGCCACCGTCCGCACCGGCGGTGGCGGGTCGGCCGGCTGCGCCCAGTCGTCGAGGGGCAGCGAGAGGAAGACCGGCCCGGCGGGCGGCTGCACCGCCGTCGCGTACGCCCGCATCAACGCCGCCGGGACGTCCTGCGCGCGGACCGGCTCGTGGCTCCACTTCACGTACGGCTGGGGCAACTCGGTGGCCCGCCGGCTGGCCAGCCGGGGCTCGATGAGCAGCATCTCCCGGGTCTGCTGGCCGGCGGTGACGATCAGCGGGGTGCGGTTGTGCCACGCGGTGACCAGGTTGCCCATGCCGTTGCCCGTGCCGGGGGCGGTGTGCAGGTTGACGTGCGCCGCCCCGCCGGTGGCCTGCGCGTAGCCGTCCGCCATGCCGACGGCCGACGCCTCGTGCAGGGCGAGCACGTAGTGGAAGTCGTCCGGGAAGTCGCGCAGGAACGGCTCCTCGGTGGAGCCGGGGTTGCCGAAGACCGTGGTCAGGCCGAGGGCCCGGAGCAGGTCGTACGTGGTGTCGCGGACCGTAGCCATCGCCTCTGAATCTATCCGGATGACTCAGGCAACCAGGGCTTTTCGCCGCTGCTCCTCAGGGGAGTGCGAAGGGGAGGGCAATGCCGTCCAGCGCGTGCCCGCAGGCGCAGTCCCGCTCGGCCGGTAGCGCGGCGACGGCCGCCAGCAGCAGGCCCCGCAGCCGGTCGGTGTTCTCCCCGAAGACCCGGAACACCTCCTCCTGCGTCACCGCGCCGCCGCCCTCCACGCCCGCGTCGAGGTCGGTGACCAGGGCGATCGAGGAGTAGCAGAGGGCCAGCTCGCGGGCCAGCACCGCCTCCGGGTGGCCGGTCATGTTGACCACCGTGCCGCCGATCGAGGCGTACCACCGCGACTCGGCACGGGTGGAGAAGCGCGGGCCCTCGACGATCACCACCGTCCCGCCGTCCACCGCGGGCACGTCCCGCCCGGCTGCGGCGGCCAGCAGCGTACGTCGGCCCGAGGGGCAGTACGGGTCGGCGAAGGAGACGTGCACCGCGCCCCGGTCGTAGTAGGTCTGCGTCCGTCCGCTGGTGCGGTCGATCAGCTGGTCGGGCACCACGAACGTGCCCGGCCCGAGGTCCGGCCGCAGGCCGCCCACGGCGCAGGGGGCGAGCACCTGGCGTACGCCGAGGGAGCGCAGCGCCCAGAGGTTGGCCCGGTAGGGGATCAGGTGCGGCGGGTGGCGGTGGTCCCGGCCGTGGCGGGGCAGGAACGCCACCCGCCGGCCGCTGACCTCGGCGATCGTGACGGCGTCGGACGGTGGCCCGTAGGGCGTCTCCACCACGTGCTCGGTCGCGTTGTCGAGCAACGCGTAGAGCCCCGAACCGCCGATCACCGCGAGTTCCGCCGTGGGACCCATCGGCCCTCCCTCGTGTCCGCCGATCTACCGCACGTCAGACCTTAGCCACCGCCCCGGGGGCAGGCTATGGTGCCAGGCATGGCGTTCACAGCGCGGATGACACCGGTGCCCCCGGGCGTCCCGGTCCGGTCGGTCTGACGGGTGTCCGGCATGCAGGGAGAGGGGCAGGCGATCGGCGGGCGGGCGACGGGGTCGATGACCGGGCGGCTGCTGGTCGCGACGCCGGCGCTGAAGGACCCGAACTTCGACCGTACGGTGGTGCTGTTGGTGGCGCACGAGCCCGGCGGCGCCCTCGGCGTGGTGCTCAACCGGGCCACCGAGGTGCCGGTCGCCGACGTGCTCGGCGACTGGAGCGACCTGGCCCGCGACCCGGCGGTGCTCTTCGAGGGCGGCCCCGTGCAGCCCGACTCGGCGATCTGCCTGGCCCGGATGCGCCACCCGGTGCAGCGGCTCAGGGGTTTCCACCAGGTCTCCGGGGCGGTCGGCACCCTCGACCTCTCCGTCGACCCGGGGGCGCTGCGGGAGGGCATCACCGGCATCCGGGTCTTCGCCGGCTACTCCGGCTGGGGCACGGGGCAGTTGGAGCAGGAGATCGAGGACGGCTCCTGGTTCGTGCTGGACGCGCTGCCCGGCGACGCCTTCGTGGACCGGCCGGACGACCTGTGGCCGATGGTGCTGCGCCGCCAGGGCGGCATGATGGCGGCGGTCGCGCACTTCCCGCCGGACGTGGCGCTCAACTGAGCCGCGCGGGGTGGGCCCCCGCGAGATGACCATGCGGCGGGCGCTGTGTATAGTTCTCTCGTGCCCGGGTGACCGGGACGAGGCAAGGGGCCGTGGCGCAGCTGGTAGCGCACCACACTGGCAGTGTGGGGGTCAGGGGTTCGAGTCCCCTCGGCTCCACCCTTGTTTTGCAGGTCAGCGGCCTGGTCGAGAGCGATTCGACCAGGCCGCTGACCTTTCTCCGGCCGGTCAGGCGGCGCGGCGGGCGCGGCGGCGGGCCTGCATGAAGGCGGTGTCTCCGCGTACGCCGTCCCACCAGCCCCACGGAACGCCTGTCACGTACCGGCCGATCGAGGCGAAGACCGGCGCGGCGTCGGCGTCGCGGCCGGTGCGCGCCAGCCCGTACGCCAGGATGTTCGCGTCGTTCAGCCAGTCGGCGTGCCGGGTGGCCGGCTGGTGGAACCACCGGGACAGCGCGTTGTCGAGATCCGACTGCATGACCGGGTCCTGCCGCCACCGCTCGCTGACCTCACCGGCGGCGCTGCCCTGGGACGCGCGCTCCTGCTCCCACAGCGCCCACTCGGCGGCGGCCTGTACCGGCAGCACGTGCAGCGGGGACCCCGCGGGCGCCGCGGCGGCGACCGACCGGGCGAAGTCGAACATCGCCTCGTGCGAGCCGCTCCACTTCCGGCAGTGGTAGGTCAGCTTGAGCATGTGCCCCTCCCGATGCCAGGGGTCGCGCCGGGTCAGCTCACGCCACGTCTCCTTGACGTCCTCCCGGGGCGTGCTCTGGCCGATCATCAGGTCCAACAGGTTCACGTACGGCGTGGGATCCTCGGGGGCGAGCCGCATCGCCAGATCGTTCACCTGCCGGGCCAGTTGCAGCAGGCGGTGGAACTCGGTCCACTGCGCCGGGCGGACGCTGGCGGCCCAGTCCCCGCCGCGCACCTCCCAGGCCCGTGCCACCAGGGACCGGGCACGTACGAGTTGCGCATCCGGACTGGTGGGCGTGCGCGCCGCCCAGCGGTCGGTCCAGGCGGCCGAGGTGTCGACCCGGCCGGTCGCGGGGTCGACCCGGGAGCCCAGCCCACCGGCGGTCGACTCGGCCATGACTCGGACGTACCGCGCCCGACGGTCGTGGTCACCCCGGGTGGCAGCCAGAGCCTTCCGGGCGGATTCGGTGTCGGAGCCGTACCGCGCCTGCGTGCACGCCTCGCGCAGCACGGCGTCGTCCTGGGCCGGGTTCGTATCGATCTGGCGGGTGAGCAGCCGCCACACGGTCGAGATCACAATCCTGGATGGTAGGCGTCGGCTGGTGTCCTCCTCGGGCCCGGACCTGGTCCCCTCAGGAATAGGGGTCCTGTCGCACAAGTGAGGCGTTGTCGCCCACCGGGCCTTCTGTCACGATCGCCCCACTGGAGGCCTTTCCCCCGCCGGGTGGTTGGGCCCGATCCCGCGCGGCCAGCGAAGGAGCCGATGGTGGACCACCCCCACGCGTTGACAGCCGAGCAACTGGACCAGTTCCGGCGCGACGGGCACCTCATCCTGCGGGGCGTGCTCCCGACCGGGACGCTGGACGCGCTGCACGGCTCGTTCAGCCGCGTCGTGGACCACCTCGCCCGGCAGTGGCAGGAGCGCGGGGTGATCACGGAGACCTTCGCGGACCTGCCGTACGACCAGCGCTACCTGCGCCTGATCGAGTCCAGCCAGGTCCGCGTACCGGCCGCCTGGCGGCGGATCCTGGTGGGCCGGCCGGTGTACGACCTGTGGCGCACCCCCGAGCTGCTCGGCCCGGTGCGCAGCCTGATCGGCGACGAGGTCTACGCGCACGGCGTCTGGAACGCCCGGCCGCGCGACCCCCACGGCCGCACCCAGCAGGTCGCCTGGCACCAGGACGCCTACTACTACAAGGGGTGGGACGCCTCGATCGGGCCGCTGCTGTCGGTGTGGATCCCGCTGGTGCCCGTCGACGAGGACACCGCCTGCCTCCAGTTCGTCACCGGCTCGCACACCCGGGGCTGGATCTCCCGCGACCGCCTGCCCAACGGGGAGTACGGCACGTCGGACGAGGCCGTCGGGGACGGCCCCGTCAGCACCGCCCGGATGGAGCCCGGCGACGTGGTGATCTTCACGGACACCACGCTGCACCGCTCGACGCCCAACGTGTCGGACCGCATCCGGTGGAACATCGACATCCGGTTCGCCCCGGCGGTCGACGAGGTGGTCCGGAACTCGCCGCGCGGCTACCGCTGCTTCAGCGCCGCCGACCCGGCACAGGTCGAGTCGTTCGAGACCTGGGCCGGCCGGTACCGGTACGAGCCGGAGGACCTGCTGACGGAGCTGACGAACTTCGAGGAGGGCTACGACCTCGACGTGCTCAGGGCGTTCTCCCGGGCGTCGCCGTACGCCGACATCTACTGACCAGAGTTCACGGGAAGCCCCGGCGTGGGGACGGTATCTCGCCGATCCGCCCGAGCCGGGCTTCTGCGTTTCTGCCCGGGTCGCCACCTGCCGCAGATGGTCCGGTAGGTCGGACCTGCGCTCCGGCCGGGTGGGCTCCAGCGCGGGACAGGCTGCCCACAGTAGGAGGGCACTCCACCCTCCGCCCGTGCGGAAGTTCCGGCGGTCGTGCCGGCGGCGGAGTGATCCGGTGGGCCCTACCTCTCTCGCGGTCAAGCATGGCTGGAGGAGTTCTTGAGTCTGGCGGAACCATCTGTGAAGAGGAGGCAGGCACTGTCGCTGAAGCAGATCGGTCCTTCAGGAAGGCATTCATGCGACGCAGCCGCACCAGGGTCGCCGTACGGCCCCTGCCCACCATCCTCGCCATGGTCCTCGCTCCGGCACTTCTCGGCGCCGGCGTCGTCACGGCACCCAGCATGGCCAGTGCCGGGGAAAACCCGAATCCAGCTCGAATCACCGATGCCTCGTGGTGGCTCATGGAGGAGCTGATCAAGCTCGAACCAGGCTCCGAAAACGGCGGGATCTACGCCCCCAAGTCGGGCTATCACAACACCCGCGCAGCCAATGACCCAAGTAACTACTCCGTCCGAGACAGCGAGGACCAGGGCGGCCCGTCGGACAAGGCTGCCGCCTACGACTGGACCTTCCCGGAAGCGCAGAGCCTGGAGCTGTTGGCCGACGGGGCCGGCCCGAATCCAGATCTTCACCTGCCCTCGGGCGACCTGGCTGCCACCTCGGACTACAGCAACATCGCCCGTTACTCCAGCCGCCTCATGGCCTCGGGCAAGGATTCGAGCGATCCGCGTCTGGACGGATGGCGGGAGTTCTACGGGCAGACCGACACCGACGACACGGTGGAGGGCTGGGACTTCCGGTACGACGTCGCGGTGTCGTCCGACCCGTCTCATCTGTGGCACATCCACCTCAGCGAGGACCGGAACAAGGTCACGAGCTTCGACAACAAAGAGGCCCTGCTCAGCGTACTCCGCGGAGAAACCGTCGAGCAGTGGCGGAACGGAGTTGCCGGTTCGTCGGATGACGTGTCGCGGGACGGGGTGGTGGTGTCGTCCACCGGCCGGGTGTCGGTGTACGTGGTGCGGGCTGACGGCGACGTCTGGGGTCGCAGTCAGGGAACCGCGGGTGGCACGTTCAACCCGTGGCAGCGGTTGTCGACCGGGGGCGGGTTCGCTGGTCGGGTGGCGGTGTTGCGTGATGACGATGATCGGGTGGCGTTGTATGTACGGCGTGGCGAGGCGATCTACGGGACCAGCCAGCGTGAGACGGGTGGGGCGTTCAGCGCGTGGATCGCGATCGGTTCCGGCTCTCCGGCGGTGACAGGGGATCCGCGGGCGGTGTACGCGAGTCAGGGCAGGATCGCGATCTACGCCACGACCAGTGGTGGGGATGTGGCCGGCGTGACGCAGACCCAGGCCGGTGGCGGGTTCGGTTCGTGGCAGCAGTTGACCACCGGTGGCGGGTACGCGGGCAAGCCGACGGCGTTGGTCGACGCCCAGCAGCGGGTGGCGTTGTACGTGCGGCGCAACGGCACGGTCTACGGGGCCAGTCAGAGCGCGCCGAACGGGCCGTTCGGTGGGTGGAATGCGAGGGGTACCGGTGGGTCGGGGATCGCCAGCGATCCCACCGCCGTGCACGCCGTCGGGGGGCGGATCGCGATCTACGCGACCAGCACGAGCGGCAACGTGGTCGGAGTCAACCAGACCACCGCTGGTGGCGGGTTCGGTGCCTGGCAGGTCCTCACCACGACCGGCGGGTACGCGGGCGTCCCGGCCGTGCTCGTCGACGACGACAGTCGGGTGGCGATCTATGCCCGCCGTGGTGAGACCATCTACGGTGCCAGTCAGCCCCGGGCTGGCGGTGTGTTCGGCACCTGGGCCGCTCGTGGTACGGACAGTCCGGTGATCACCGGCGATCCGACCGCCGTCTACGCCGTCGGCCGACGTATCGCCATCTACGCAGCCTCCACCGGTGACACGCTCGGCGGCGTCAACCAGGTGGAAGCCGGCGGTACCTTCGGCAGATGGAGCGTCCTCTGACGTAGGGGATCGAGGCCCAGTCCGAATCGGGTAGGTCGTGAGCGGGACGCTCACGACCTACCCGTGTGGAGGGGTCAGAGCTGATCAGGGATGACTCAGAATCCGCTGTGGACGCGGCACCCCGGTCCGGCGACCGCGCCGCGGTGAGGGCCCCGCTAGGCGCACGTCGTCTCCGGCGACGCGCCGGACGTTTTCACGTCCGTGCCGGCGCGGTCCCCGGTGCGCCACCTTGGGCGGCCCGGTTTCCGGAACAACACCGGTGGGCGTTGTCAGCTCCGGTATGGGCATCTCCAGGTTCAGCTCACTGGCCCGCACGGTGGTCGCCGCCCACGGCGCGCACCCGGCAGCCAGCTACGCCGCCGGATCGCTCAGTATCCTCGTCCGAAGGCGCGCGTCGACGGGCAGACCCGCGCCGGCTGCCGGGTGGGTGGCGCGCCGTCGTCCCGCGCTGCGTCGAGCAGCAGCCTCCAGCCGGCAACCGCCCGTGCGACGACTGCGCGCGCGGGCGGACCCTCGCCGGACGCCCGCTCGCGGCTGTAGATGCGTACCAGGTCGGGCAGGCGGTAGCGGGCCTGTCCGACCTCGTCGATCCGGACGAGATCCACCAGACATGCGTCGACCAGCCCCTCCATCACACGCTCGGCCTCAGCGGCCGACACGCCCATCGCGGCGGCCAAGATCCACGAGGGAAATTCGCCGACACCGAGCTGAGCGGAGACCCCGAGCGCGGCGCGCTGCTGCCGGTCCAGGTGACGGTAGCTGCGGTGGATGCTGCCGCGGACATTCTGGTCGCCGGCGCTGAGCTCGTCGAGACGCAGCCGCTCATCGGCCAACCGGTCGGCCAGCAGCCGTACAGGCCACGGCTCTCGACTGGCGAGCCGGGAGCCGGCGATTCGGAGGGCGAGCGGTAACCCGCTGCACATTCGTAGCACCTGCTGGACCGCCTCCGGCTCGGCGGTGGCCCGTCGTGGGCCGATCAGCGAGGCGAGGAGGGCCCGGGCGTCGACGTCCGGCATCGCGTCGAGTTCGGTGACGCGGCACCCCGCGAGGCCGGTGAGGCGGCGGCGGGCGGTCACCAGGACGCCACACGTGGCCGTTCCGGGTAGGAGAGGACGGATCTGCCGTTCGTCGCGGGCGTCGTCGAGTACGACGAGCATCCGCCGGCCGGCGAGCAGGGTGCGGTACCGCGCGGCCCGCTCGACGGTGCTGGCCGGCAGGCGGTCGTCGGCCGGGGCGAGGGCCCGGAGGAAGCGACCCAGGATCGTGAAGGGTTCGGCGGGCGCGTCGTCGAGGCCACGCAGGTCCGCGTAGAGCTGGCCGTCCCCGTACCGCGTGGTGACCATGTGCGCGACGTGCGCGGCCAGGGCGGTCTTTCCCGACCCCGCGGGACCGACCACCAGCTGTACCAGTGCCTGCCGGCCGGCGGGGCTCCGGGTGAGCGCCGTGGTCAGCTGCGTCGCCTCGATGGCACGCCCGGTGAAGTCAGCCGGGGCGGCCGGCAGCTGGGCGGGCACGTGGGCTGGCGGTCCGTGGTGGCGCGCCCCGCCCGGCGGCGGCTCGTCCCATCGGCTCGGCGCGGCTGTGGGCTCGCTTCCGGAGCCGCCGCGCAGGATACGTGTGTGGAGCGTCCGCAGCCCGGTTCCCGGTTCGACGCCGAACTCCTCCACCAGGTTCCGACGGCCGTCCCGATAGACGGTCAACGCCTCGGACTGCCGCCCCAGGCCGTACAGAGCGGTCATGAGCTGCCCACGCAGCCGTTCCCGGAACGGATGGCGTCGGACGAGGTCCATCAGTTCGGCGGCCACGTCGGACAGTTGGTCGAGCGCGAGGTCCGCGCCGATGCGTTCCTCCACCGCGGTGAGCCGCAGCTCTTCGAGACGGGCTGCCTCACCGCTGAGAAGGTCGCTGTCGACGCCGCCGAGAGCGGGACCGCGCCAGTGTGCCAGGGCCCGGCGTAGAAGGCCGGCGGCCTCGTCGTTCCGACCTTCGCCGGTTGCCTGCCGCGCCGCGCCGAGCAGCTCCTCGAAGACGTCGCGGTCGAGCATGCCGGGAGCGAGACGCAGGGCGTATCCGGGGGGCGTGGTGGTGATGCTCGCCCTGCCTGCCAGGGGCCTGAGAAGCTGGCGGAGGCCCGACACGTACGTCTGCAGGATGGCCCGGGCCCGGCTCGGTGGACGCGGTCCCCAAAGCACCTCGAACAGGCGCTCCGTGGGCACCACCTGGCCGTGGTGAACGAGCAGCGCGGCGAGCAGAGTGCGCGGCTTCGTTCCGCCGAGGGGTACCCCCTGGCCATCGAGGCGCATCTCCACTGGTCCCAGGACGTTGAACTCCAAGTCGCTCTCCCCCGTTTCGCCGCAGTCGTCCGGGCAGGGGAGATCGCGACCGCGACTCGAACTCGCCTCGGCTCTGCGGCCAGTTCTCTGGACTCAGGTCAGCGGATCGAAGCCATCCATCCACGTGAGTCTGGCCAAGATACCCTCGCCCTGCGACTCATTGTCAACATTGGCTAACCTCCTGTGCTCGGTCGTCGCGCGGCTTCTCGCCGTGGCGTCCACCAGACTTTGCTCCGGTGGCGCGAGCATTCATGGGGTACGGGGGCCGAGGTGGCGCTCGATCTCGGCCAGCTCCTCGGCGCCGAGGTCGAGGTCGTCCAGGGCGGCGACGTTCGCCTCCAGCTGCGGCACGCTGCTCGCCCCGATGATCACGCTGGTCATCCGCGGGTCGCGCAGCGCCCAGGCGAGCGCGAGCTGGGCCAGCGACTGGCCGCGTCGCTCGGCGATCGCGCCGAGCGCCCGGATGGTGGCCATCTTCTCCTCGCCGAGGTCGCTCTCGCTGAGGAAGACGCTGGTGCGCACCCGGGAGTCCGCCGGGATGCCGCCCAGGTAGCGGTCGGTGAGCAGGCCCTGGGCGAGCGGGCTGTACGCGATGCAGCCCGCGCCGACGCGCTCCAGCGTGTCCAGCAGGCCGTCGTCCTCCGTCCAGCGGTTGAGCATCGAGTACGACGGCTGGTTGATCAGCAGCGGCGTACCCAGGTCGCGCAGGATCGCGGCGGCCCGCTCGGTCTGCGCGGAGTCGTAGTTGGAGACGCCGACGTAGCGCGCCTTGCCGGCCCGGACGACGGCGTCCAGGGCGCCCATCGTCTCCTCCAGCGGGGTGTCCGGGTCGAAGCGGTGCGAGTAGAAGATGTCGACGTGGTCCAGCCCGAGGCGGCGCAGCGACTGGTCCAGCGAGGAGAGCAGGTACTTGCGGGAGCCCCACTCGCCGTACGGGCCGGGCCACATCAGATAGCCGGCCTTCGTGGAGACGACGAGTTCGTCCCGGTACGGCCGCAGGTCGGTGGCGAGCATCCGGCCGAAGTTCTCCTCGGCGCTGCCCGGCGGCGGCCCGTAGTTGTTGGCCAGGTCGAAGTGGGTCACGCCCAGGTCGAAGGCGCGGCGGACGACGTCGCGCTGCCGCTCGTACGGCCGGTCCGGGCCGAAGTTGTGCCACAGCCCGAGCGAGATGGCGGGCAGCCGCAGTCCGCTGCGCCCGCTGCGCCGGTAGGTCATCTGGTCGTAGCGCTCATCCGCGGCGAGGTAGGTCACGGTCACCGACCCTATCCCCGCCGGTGGCGGGCGTGCGCGGCGAACGGGCCTGCGACAACGGACGCCGGGGTAGTTTCGGGACCATGCGCTTCGTCCCGCTCGACACCCCCAAGCCCCTGTCCAAGATCGGCCTCGGCACCTGGCAGTTCGGGTCCCGGGAGTGGGGCTACGGCCCCGAGTACGAGCGCCGGGCCGCCGACATCGTCCGGCGCGCCGTCGACCTCGGCATCACCGTCTTCGACACGGCCGAGCTGTACGGCTTCGGCCGCAGCGAGCGGATCCTCGGCGAGGCGCTCGGCGACGACCGGCCGAAGGTCGTGATCGCCACCAAGATCCTGCCGATCCTGCCGGTCGCCCCGGTGGTGCAGCAGCGGGCGGTCGCCTCGGCCGCCCGGCTCGGCGTCACCCACCTCGACCTCTACCAGGTGCACCAGGCCAACCCGCTGGTCGCCGACCACACCACCATGCGCGGCATGCGCGCGTTGCAGGACGTCGGGCTGGTCGGCGAGGTCGGCGTCAGCAACTACGGACTGCGCCGCTGGCAGGTCGCCGAGGCGGCGCTCGGCCGGCGGGTGCTCAGCAACCAGGTCCGCTACAGCATGGTCGACCGCGGGCCCGAGCACGACCTGCTGCCGTACGCGAAGCAGGCCGGTCGCGTCGTCATCGCGTACAGCCCGCTGGCCCAGGGCTTCCTCTCCGGCCGGTACGACGCGAAGAACCCGCCGAGCGGCGCGGTGCGCCGGGCCAACCCGTACTTCCTGCCGGAGAACCTGGAGCGCGGCGCGACGCTGATCGAGACCCTGCGGCAGGTGGCCGACGCGCACGACGCCACGCCCAGCCAGATCGCCCTCGCCTACCTGCTGCGCCACCCGAACGTGCTGGCCATCCCCGGCGCGTCCGGCGTGGAACAGGTCGAACGCAACGCGGCTGCCGCCGACATCGACCTGGCCGACGACGAACACGCCGCGCTGGCCCGCGCGGCGAAGGAGTTCCGCCCGATCACCGGCCTGGCGGCGGCGCCCCGCCTGCTGCGGGCCCGAGCCGGAAGGTGAGCCGATGGACGACATCACCGCGCTGATCCTCGACGACCACGCGGCCTTCCGCCGGGGCTTCGCCCGCCTCGACGACGCCCGCGACGAGCACGAGCTGCTGGCCATCTGGGACGCGCTCGCCCTGCACCTGGACGTGCACGCCGAGGCGGAGGAGGCGATCCTCTACCCGCACCTGGTGCGCCACGGCGACGACGGCGAGGCCGAGACCGCCGACGCGATCGGCGACCACAACAGGATCCGCGACGCCGTCGCCGAGTCCAAGCTGCACCCGGTGGGCTCCGACGAGTGGTGGGCGGCGGTGCGTACCGCCCGCCGGGAGAACAGCGAGCACCTCGCCGAGGAGGAGGACGAGGCGCTGCCCGACTTCCGCCGGCACGCGAGCGTCGAGCTGCGGGCCGAGCTGGGCCGCCGCTGGCTGACGTTCCACGGCGAGCACAAGTTCGGCCGCGACCTGGCCTTCGCCGACAAGGACCCGCAGCGCTACGTCGACGAACACCGCCGCTGAGCGGAACGCCGATCTCCCCGACGCGGGGGAGTCGGCCCGGGGCGCGACCGGGACAGAATGGGCCGGTGAAGCCCCGCGCGGTCCTCGCCCCGCTGACGGCCGGCAGCACCTGGCGGCGCGGCGTGTTCCTGCTGCTCGGCGGGGTGCTCGCGCTGCCGTACGCGCTGCTGGCGGTGGCCTTCGCCCAGCTGCTGACCCGGTCGGACATCCCCCGGCCGCTGGTGCTGGCGCTGCTCGGCGTCGCGGCGGTCATCGCGGCGGTCCCGGTCTTCCTCGACGGCCCCCGGGCACTGGAGATCGCCGCCGCGCGGACCCTGCTCGGCGTCGACCTGCCGGACCCGGCTCCCGGGCACGTCGCCGACCGGGAGACCCGGCTGCGCTCGGCGCTCTGGATCGGGCTGCACCTGGTCAGCGGCGGGCTGGTGGTGGCCGCCCTGTTCAGCGCCGTGCCGATGGCGCTGGCCTTCATCGGGCAGCAGTTCGGGCTCGACACCGGCGTGACCGGCGGCGACCGGTTCGGGCCGCTCGACGGGCGCGACACCGGCTGGCTGACCCTCGCCGGCGTCGTCGTGCTGGTGGCGCTCGGCTACGCCGTGGCCGGGCTGGGCGCGCTGGCGGTGTCGATGGCCCCGGTGCTGCTCGGCCCGACCCAGGCGGAACGGATCGCGGCCCTGGAGGCGCACACCGCCCGGCTCGCCGAACGTAACCGGCTGGCCCGGGAACTGCACGACTCGGTGGGCCACGCCCTCACCGTCGCCACCCTCCAGGCCGGGGCCGCCCGCGAACTGCTCGACCGGGACCCGGAGTTCGTCCGGCGCGCGCTGGGCGCGATCGAGGAGGCCGGGCGGATTGCCATGGACGACCTCGACCACGTGCTGGGGCTGCTCCGGGAGCCCGACGGCCGGCGGGCCGCGCCGGCGCCGCAGCGTACGCTCGCCGACCTGGACCGGCTGGTGGCCGACACCCGCGCGGCCGGCCTGCCGGTCGACGCCCGGCGCACCGGCGACCCGGCCGACCTGCCGGCGGCGGTCTCCCGGGAGGGCTACCGGATCGTCCAGGAGGGGCTGACCAACGCGGCCCGGTACGGTCGGGGACCGGTCACGCTGCGCCTCGACGTGCACGCCGACGCGCTGGAGCTGGAGCTGGACAACGCGGTCGGCCGGCGCCGCCGCGCCGACCCGGGGCGGGGCGGCCGGGGCCTGGACGGGATGCGGGAACGGGTGCTGCTGCTCGGCGGCCGGCTGACCGTCGGGCCGGACGGCGACCGCTGGCGCATCCGGGTGCGACTGCCGTTCGAGGGGACCTGATGACGACCGGAACCGCGACGACCACCGGCGTGCTGATCGTCGACGACGACGAGCTGATCCGGGTCGGGCTGCGGGCCATCCTCGACGCCCAGCCCGACCTGCGGGTGCTCGGCGAGGCCGCCGACGGCGCGGAGGTGCCGCCGCTGGTCGCCCGGCTGCGTCCGCAGGTGGTGCTGATGGACGTGCGGATGCCCGGCATCGACGGCATCCAGGCCACCCGGCGGCTGCTCGCCACCTCCGCCGACCCGCCCCGGGTGCTGGTGGTGACGACGTTCGCCAACGACGAGTACGTCTACGACGCGCTCCGCGCCGGAGCGAGCGGGTTCCTGCTCAAGCGGGCCCGGCCCGCCGAGGTGGTGGAGGCGGTCCGGGTCGTCGCGCGGGGCGAGTCGCTGCTCTTCCCCGCCGCCATCCGCCGCCTCGCCGGGGCGTACGGAGGGCGGGGCGCCGACCGGCTGACGGCCGCCCGGCTCACCGAACGGGAGGCGGAGGTGCTGCGGCTGATGACCACCGGGCTGTCCAACCCGGAGATCGCCGCGCACCTGGTGGTCGGGGTGGAGACGGTGAAGACCCACGTCGGCAACGTGCTGGCCAAGCTCGGCGTCCGCGACCGCACCCAGGCGGTGATCGCCGCGTACGAGTCGGGGTTCGTCACCCCGTCGGGCTGAGCGTTCCCTCCCGAGGGGGAGCCGGTTCACCGCCGCACGGGAGGGCCGGTGAGGCCCGCCGGCCGAGGCTGGGAAGCATGACGACGACCAACGTTCCCACCCATCGCCCGGCCCCGGGCCGGCTGGACCGGCTCGCCCCGCTGGCCGCCGGCTGGCTCGGCCTCTGGGGGCTGCTCGCCCTGGTCTCCGCCGTCACCGGCGCCGGCTACCCCTTCGGGGCGAACGATCCGGTCGACGGCGAGGCCAACCTGCTCCGGCTGGTCCCCACCGACGTCGGCGCGCCGCTGTTCGCCGTGGTGCTGCTCGGCGCCGCGGTGGCCGCGCTCGCCATGACCGGCCCGGCCCGCCGCCGGGCCCGACCGCTGGACACGCTGCTGTCGGCGTACGCCTGGGCTGTCGCGTTCCTGCTCGCCGTCGTCGTGCCGGACGTGAAGGCGCTGGTCATCCTCGGCTACCTCCCGATCCTGATCGTCGGCGCGCCGTTCGGCTGGCCGCCGGTGGACTACGCCGACGTGTTCACCTGGGCGCTGTTCGCGCGGTGCGCGGCCATGGTCGGCGGGGTGCTGCTGGCCGGGGCGGTGCTGCGCTGGCAGCGGCGCACCTCGGGCGCCTGCCCGACGTGCGGGCGCGACGGCGCCGACCACGGCTGGACCTCGCCCGACTCGGCCGCCCGCTGGGGGCGCGTGGCGGCCTGGACCGCGGCCACCGTTCCCGCCCTGTACGCGATCACCCGGCTCGCGTGGGCGGTCGGCGTCCCGCTCGGCATCGAGCGGTCGTTCCTCGACGAGATGCGCGACTCCGGGCTGGTCTGGGCGGGCGCCGGGCTGGGCGCGTTCGCCCTGGTGGGCGCGGTCCTCACCCTCGGGCTGGTGCAGCGGTGGGGCGAGCGGTTCCCGCGCTGGATGATCGGCCTGGCCGGGCGCCCGGTGCCGGTCCGGCTGGCCGTCGTCCCGGCGACGCTGGTGGCGGTGGCGGTCACCGCGGCGAGTCTCGGCCTGCTCGCCACCCCCGCCTTCTGGGACTTCTCCGGCGGGTTCAGCCTCGCCACCGCGCCGATGCTGCTCTGGCCGTTCTGGGGCGTCGCGCTCGGCGCCGCCACGTACGCGTACCACCTGCGCCGCCGGGGCACCTGCCGGAGCTGCGGACGCGGCTGAGACGGGGGTGCCCGGTCGACGGACCGGGCACCCCCGCTGCCGTGAGCTAGCGTTGGTCGGGTGACTGCGCCTTCCCCGGTTACCCCGGCACCTCCGGCCGACCTGCCCGGCACGCTCGGCGCGCTGCGGGCGGCCGGCCACGCGTACCGCACGGTCAAGCAGGAACTCCGCGACAACCTCCTGGCCCGGATGCGTTCCGGCGCCGACCGCTTCCCCGGCATCGTCGGCTACGACGACACGGTGCTGCCCGAGGTCGAGCGCGCCCTGCTCGCCGGGCACGACATGGTGCTGCTGGGCGAGCGGGGCCAGGGCAAGACCCGGCTCATCCGCTCGCTGGTCGGCCTGCTCGACGAGTGGACCCCGGTGATCGCCGGCTCGGTGCTCAACGAGCACCCGCTGCACCCGCTCACCCCCAGCTCCCGGGCGCTGGTCGCCGAGGCCGGCGACGACCTGCCGGTGGCGTGGCTGCACCGCTCGATGCGCTACGGCGAGAAGCTGGCCACCCCGGACACCAGCGTCGGCGACCTGATCGGCGACGTCGACCCGATCCGGATCGCCCAGGGGCGTACGCTCGGCGACCCGGAGACGATCCACTTCGGTCTCGTCCCGCGTACCAACCGGGGCATCTTCGCCGTCAACGAGCTGCCGGACCTGGCCGAGCGGATCCAGGTGGCGCTGCTCAACGTGCTGGAGGAGCGGGACATCCAGGTCCGCGGCTACCAGCTGCGGCTGCCGCTGGACCTGTTCCTGGTGGCCAGCGCCAACCCGGAGGACTACACCAACCGGGGCCGGATCATCACCCCGCTGAAGGACCGCTTCGGCGCCGAGGTGCGTACCCACTACCCGGTCGACCTCGACCTGGAGCTGGCCCTGATCCGGCAGGAGGCCGACCTGGTCGCCGAGGTGCCGGAGCACGTGCTGGAGGTCCTGGCGCGGTTCGCCCGCGCGGTGCGCGAGTCGCCGTCGGTGGACCCGCGCTCGGGGGTCTCCGCCCGGTTCGCCATCGCCGCCGCCGAGACGGTCGCCGCCGCCGCGCTGCGCCGCGCCGGCCTGCTGGCCGCCGCAGGCACGGTGCCCTTCCTTTCCTCCGAGGGGGCGGTGGCGCGGGTGGGGGACGCGGTTTCCGTGACGAGCACGCTGCGCGGAAAGGTCGAGTTCGAGAGCGGCGAGGAGGGGCGGGAGGTCGAGATCCTCGGCCACCTGCTGCGTACCGCGACCGCCGAGACGTTCCGGGCCCGGCTGGCGGGGCTGGACCTCTCCGGCTTCACCGCCCTCGTCGACGAGGACGCCGTCATCGAGACCGGCGAGCTGGTCAGCTCCGCCGAGCTGCTGCGCCAGGTGGGCACCGTGCCCGGCCTGGCCAAGGCGCTGGACCGGCTCGGGCTGGGCGACGCGCCCACCCCGGAGCAGGTCGCAGCCGGCGTGGAGTTCGTCCTGGAGGGGCTGCACCTGACCCGCCGGCTCGGCAAGGACGTCACCGACTCCGGTCGGACCCGCTACGGCGGCCGGGCCTGAGCATGGCCGGCGACCGGTTCCGGTACGGGCAGTGGCGGGGCGGCCCCGACCCGCTCGCGCCCCCGTACGACGTGCGGGGGGCGGTGGACGCCGTCGGCGCCGAGGTGCTGGCCGGCGGCAGTCTCCGGGAGGCGCTGCGGAGCCTGCTGCGGCAGGGGCCCCAGGGGCGCGGCGGCCTCGACGACCTCGCCGCCCGGGCCAGGCGGCTGCGCCGGGAGGCGTTGCGCCGGGGCGACCTGGACGGGGCGGTCACCAGGGCCAGGGCCCTGCTCGACCAGGCGCTCGCCGCCGAGCGGGACGAGCTGCGCGGGCGCGACGGCGACGACGCGCGGTTCGCCGAGGCGGTGCTGGACAACCTGCCCCGCTCGACGGCCCGCGCCGTGGAGGAGCTGACCGGCTACCGGTGGAGCAGCGACGAGGCCCGCCGGACGTACCAGCGGATCCTCGACGGGCTGCGCGACGACGTGCTCGGCCAGCGCTTCGCCGGGCTGCGCGACGCGGTTCGCGCCTCGGCGGACCCGGCTGCGCAACAGCGGCTGGCCGAGATGATGCGCGACCTCAACGACCTGCTGGCCCGGCACGCCCGGTCGGAGGACACCACCGACGCCTTCGCCGAGTTCATGCGCCGGCACGGCGCGTTCTTCCCCGAGCAGCCGGCCGACGTCGACGAGCTGGTCGACGTGCTGGCCCGGCGCTCGGCCGCCGGTGAGCGGCTGATGCGCTCGCTCTCCGACCGCCAGCGTGAGGAGCTCGCCGGCCTGATGCGGCAGTCGCTCGGCGACCGGCTCGCCGGGGAGCTGTCCGCGCTGGACGCCAACCTCCGGGCGCTCCGCCCCGACCTGCACCGGGGCCCGGGCGAGCGGGTGCGGGGCGAGCGGCCGCTCGGCTACGGCGAGGCCGCCGGCGCGCTCGGCGAGATCGCCGAGCTGGACGAGCTGCTGGACCAGCTCGACCAGGAGCATGCGGGCGCCACCCTGGACGACGTCGACGTCGACGCGGTGGCCCGGACGCTGGGCCGCGACGCCGCCGACGACGTACGCCGGCTGCGGGAGCTGGAGCGGGAGCTGCGCCGGCAGGGTTGGGTGAGCCGGGACGCCGACGGGCTGACCCTGAGCCCGAAGGCGCTGCGCCGGCTCGGCGGCACGGCGCTGCGGCGGGTCTTCGCGGACCTGACGGCCGGGCCGCGCGGCCAGCACGACCTGCGCGCGGCGGGCGCCGCCGGCGAGGTCAGCGGCGGCTCCCGGCCCTGGGAGTACGGCGACGAGCAGCCCCTGGACGTGGTGCGGACGCTGACCCGGGCGGTCCGCCGCGCCGGCTCCGGTGTGCCGGTCCAGCTGGCCGTCGAGGACTTCGAGGTGGTGGAGACCGAGCGGCGGGCCTCGGCGGCGGTGGTGCTCTGCGTCGACCTCTCCTACTCGATGATCTCCCAGGGCCGGTGGGGCCCGATGAAGCAGACCGCGTTGGCGCTGGCGCACCTGATGGCCACCCGGTTCCCCCAGGACGCGTTGCAGATCGTCGGCTTCGGCCTGGAGGCGCTGCCGCTGACCCAGCAGGAGCTGGCCGCCGTCGAGCCGGACCTGCGGCAGGGCACGAACCTCCAGCACGCGCTGCGGCTGGCCGCCCGGCACCTGCGGCGGCACCCGGACGCCGAGCCGGTGGTGCTGGTGGTCACCGACGGGGAGCCGACCGCCCACCTGGACCCGGACGACGGGGAGGCGCTGTTCCACTGGCCGCCGCTGCCGGAGACGATCGCGGCGACGGTGGGCGAGGTGGACCGGCTCACCCGCTACGGGGCCACGCTCAACCTGTTCATGCTCGGTGACGATCCCGGCCTGCGCCGCTTCGTCGACGCCGTGGCCCGCCGCTCGAAGGGCCGGATGTTCACCCCCGACCTGGAGGATCTCGGCGAGTACGTGGTCTCCGACTACCTCCGCACCCGGCAACCCCGCCGTCGCTGATCTGGCGGATTCGACGGGCCCGGGCGGCTGCGCCCGTGTCCAGCCCTGGTGCAGGGCCGGGCTGGTGCAGTTTCAGGCTGGTGCAGTGCCGGCCTGGTGCATGGGCCGGGTCCGGTGGAGGGCTGGCCCATGGGTGGTGTTGCCTCGGACGCTGTCGAGCTGCCCCGTTGGTGAGACCACGGCCCGTCCGGGCTGCGGGGCGGTTCGACGCGGGGCTGCCTAGGCCGGCCAACCTGCGCGGGGCTGCCTAGGGGGCCGACCTGCGCGTGGCCGGCGAGGCGGGCCGACCTGCGCGGGGCTGCCTAGGCGGGCCAACCTGCGCGTGGCCGGCGAGGCGGGCCGACCTGCGCGTGGCCGGCGACGGCAAAGGTTCTCCTCCGGCCGCCGCTGCTGGTCCTGTCGACGGGGCAGCTCGACAGCGCCCGGTGAGCCCTTCGGCGTCCCGGCACGCGTTTCCGTCCGGTCCCTTCCGGGTGAACCGTCCGCAGGAACTCCGGGCCGGACAGCGCGGGCCGGGATTGACTGGGGACATGGACAGCGGGGCGTTGCGGGGGGCGTACGAGGAGGTGCTCGCGGAGGTCGACGCGGGCGGGTTCGGGCCGCCGCCGGCCGGGCAGCTCAGCGCCGAGCAGATCGTCGCGCACCTCGCCGCCAACGACGAGCTGATGACCGAGGCGACCGAGGCGGTCCTCGCCGGCTCGCCGTTCGCGTACTACGACCTGGAGACCATCCACCGTCCCCAGGTGGACGCGCTGGTGGCCGAGTGCGGTGGGCTGGACGGGCTGGCCACCCTGCTGCGGGCCACGAGCCAGAAGCTCTGTGCCCTGACCGATCGGCTCGGCCCGGCGGCAGCCGAGACCCCGGTGGAGACCCACCTGCGCGAGGGCTTCGACCTGGTCGTGGACGAGCCGCTGCCCTGGTCCCGCACCCTCGACCTGCACACCCGGGTGCACCTGCCGAAACACCTGGCCCAGTTGCGCATGCTGCGCTCCGGATGACCGGACGGGTCAGGCCGTGCCGGCAGCGGTGGACGTGGCGGCGGCCACCTACCCTTGCGACATGGCGCGGTTGCGGCAGGCGGTGCTGCGGCGGGTCGATCACGTGTGGGATCTCGGGTGGGCCAACCTGTTCGGGGCGGCGCTGGTCGGCTTCTTCCTCTGGCTGACCCTGATGCCCCTCGGCGACGGCATCGACCAGCTGCGGGCCGAGAGGTGGGGAATCGGCGGGACCGTCAGCCTCTCCCGGTGCGCGATCGACGACTGGGCCAGGGGCGACCCGTGGCGGTGCGGGGGCACGTTCGTCTCCGCCGACGCCACCGTACGGATCGACGGTGTCACGTACGAGGAGAGCTTCGACGACGATCCCCGGATCGCGGGGGAGCCGGTGAGCCGCGCCGCCCGGGTGAGCGGGTCGGGCGCGTCGAGGGCGTGGCCGCCGGGGGACGGGTGGCAGGCGTCCCTGATCGGCGGGATCTTCTGCCTCTTCCTGACGGCGATGGTCCTCGGGTGGTGGGTCGACCCGGGCGGGGGCCGACCGGCTCCGGCCCCGACGACCCGTCGGCGGCCCCGGTCGGCCAAGCCGCCCGCCCGGCTGCGAATGCGGCGGCGGCGTCGGTGAGCCGGCTGTCGTCGACCGATGACGCGAGGTCCGCGCGTCCCCGTCGGCAGGCGCGTCAGTCGACGACCCGGACGTCCTTCCAGAAGGCGACCCGGTCGCGGACCATCTCCGCCTCCGGCTTCGGCTCCGGGTAGTACCAGACCGCGTCGGCGATGGTCCGGCCGTCGTGCTCCAGGGTGTAGTAGGACGCGGTGCCCTTCCACGGGCAGACGGTGTGCGTGTCGGACTCGCGGAGCAGGTCGTCGCGCAGGGCGGCGCGCGGGAAGTAGTGGTTCCCCTCGACCAGCACGGTGTCGTCGCTCTCGGCCACGACCAGGTCGTTCCAGACGGCTCTCGGCATGGCTCCCACGTTATGTCGCCGGCCCGGCGGCGGCCAGTGCTCCGACCACGTCGCGGACGCACCAGTGGACGTCCCCCGTCACGAGGGTTGCAGCGCGTACAGTGATCGCATGTGTGCGGTCCGTGTGGATCATCATCCGGTCGACCACGACGGTGCGGTGGCCCAGTTGCGACGGTCCTACGCGGCGGTGCCCGCGGGCGCGCCGGTGCGGCTGGCCAAGCGCACCTCCAACCTGTTCCGTCCCCGGTCCGCCCCGCGCGCGCCGGGCCTGGACGTCACCGGGCTCACGGGCGTGCTCGCCGTGGACCCGGTCGCCCGCACGGCCGACGTGCAGGGCATGTGCACCTACGAGGACCTGGTCGACGCGACCCTGCCGCACGGGCTGATGCCGCTGGTCGTGCCGCAGTTGCGCACCATCACCCTCGGCGGGGCGGTGACCGGTCTCGGCATCGAGTCGACCTCGTTCCGCAACGGCCTGCCGCACGAGTCGGTGGTCGAGATGGACGTGCTCACCGGGGCTGGCGAGATCGTCACCGCCCGCCCGGAGGGGGAGCACGCGGACCTCTTCGCGGCGTTCCCCAACTCGCTGGGCAGCCTCGGCTACGCCACCCGGCTGCGCATCGAACTCCAGCCGGTACGCCGCTTCGTGGCCCTGCGCAACGTCCGGTTCACCCGGCTGGAGGCGCTCGCCGACGCGATCGCCGAGGTCGCCGCGACCCGGTCCTGGGCGGGGGAGGCGGTGGACGCGATGGACGGGGTGATGTTCAGCCCCGGCGAGGCGTACCTGGTGCTGGGCGCCTTCACCGACGACGCGCCGCCGCCCAGCGACTACACGGGACAGGACATCTACTACCGCTCGCTGCGCCGGCGCACGCACGACGCACTGACCACGTACGACTATCTGTGGCGCTGGGACACCGACTGGTTCTGGTGTTCGGCGGCGTTCGGGGTGCAGCACCCGGTGCTCCGGCGGGTCTGGCCGGCGCGGTGGCGGCGCAGCGACGTCTACCACCGGCTGGTCCGGTGGGAGCACCGGCACGGCGTGGCCGCCCGGATCGACCGCCTGCGGGGCCAGCCGGCGCGCGAGCGGGTGGTGCAGGACGTGGAGATCCCGCTGGAGCGGATGGCCGAGTTCCTGCGCTGGTTCGCCGGCACGGTCGGGATGACCCCGGTCTGGCTGTGTCCGCTGCGGTTGCGCGAGCCGTCCGGTCCCGGATCGGCCCGGGCCTGGCCGCTCTATCCGCTCCGGGCCGGGCAGGACTACGTGAACGTCGGCTTCTGGGGCAGCGTGCCGATCGCGGCCGGGGCCGCCGACGGCGACGTCAACCGGGTGATCGAGCGCATGGTGTCGGAGTCGGGCGGCCACAAGTCGCTCTACTCCGACGCGTACTACGACCGGGAATCCTTCGACCGGCTCTACGGCGGCGCGACGTGGCGCGCGGTGAAGGACCGTTACGACCCGGACCACCGGCTCACCGGACTGTACGAGAAGGCGGTAGCGAGAGCATGAGCCTGACCGATCGAGACCAGGGGGCGGCGAGCGCTCCCGCCAGCCCGCCGGCGGGGAGCCGGCGCCCGGGTCCGACCGTGGCGGACGTCGTCCGCGCGTTGACGAGCGGTGCCCTGCCGGTGCGGGTCACCGGGTACGACGGCAGCGCGGTCGGCCCGGCCGACGCCGGCATCACCCTGTCGATCCGTTCCGAGCGGGGCCTGACCTACCTGCTCACCGCCCCGGGCGACCTGGGCATGGCCCGGGCGTACGTCGGCGGCGACCTGGCGTTGCAGGGGGTGCACCCGGGCGACCCGTACGAGGCGTTGCGGGTGCTCAAGGACGAGTTGCGGCTGCGTACGCCGTCGCTGGCCGAGGGGCTGGCCCTGGTGCGCGGGCTGGGCTGGGAGCGGCTGATGCCGCCGCCGCCCCCGCCGCAGGAGGCGCTGCCGCGCTGGAAGCGCCTGGTGAACGGGCTGCGGCACTCCCGCACCCGGGACAGCACCGCGATCTCCCACCACTACGACGTCTCGAACGCCTTCTACGAGAAGGTGCTCGGCCCGTCGATGACGTACACGTGCGCGCTCTTCCGCTCGCCCGACGACACGCTGGAGCAGGCGCAGGCGGCCAAGTACGACCTGGTGGCCCAGAAGCTGGCGCTGAAGGCCGGGATGCGGCTGCTCGACGTGGGCTGCGGGTGGGGCGGCATGGTCCGGCACGCGGCCCGCGAGTACGGCGTGCAGGCGCTCGGGGTGACCCTGTCCCGGGCGCAGGCCGAGTGGGCCCGGGCGGCGATCGAGCGGGAGGGGCTGAGCGGCCTGGCCGAGGTGCGCCACCTCGACTACCGGGACGCGCCGCGCGAGCAGTTCGACGCGGTCTCCTCGATCGGCCTGACCGAGCACGTCGGGGTGCGCCACTACCCGGCCTACTTCGGGGCCCTGCGGGACCGGCTGCGGCCGGACGGGCGGCTGCTGAACCACTGCATCACGCGGGCCGACAACCGCGCGCCGCACCGGTCGGGCGCGTTCATCGACCGCTACGTCTTCCCCGACGGGGAGCTGGCCGGCCCGGGGCGCCTGGTCGGCGAGATCCACGACGTCGGGCTGGAGGTGCAGCACGAGGAGAACCTGCGGCTGCACTACGCGCTGACGCTGGCCGGCTGGTGCCGCAACCTCGTCGCGCACTGGGACTTCTGCGTCTCGGAGGTGGGTCCGGGCACGGCCCGGGTGTGGGGCCTCTACATGGCCGGGTCCCGGCTGGCGTTCGAGCGCAACGGCATCCAGCTGCACCAGGTGCTCGCCACCCGCCTCGGTCCGGAGGGGGCGAGCGGCTACCCGCTGCGCCCCGACTGGCTGCCCTGATCCGCCGTCGACAGCCGCGCCGCCCGTCGGCGCGGCTGTCGCCGAAGCTATTGACAAACAAATTTTGTACGTACAAACTGATTTTGCCATGAGAGACGTCCTGTACCTGGAACAGATCGAGCAGGCCGAGGTCCTGCTCAAGCCGCACCGCGTCGAGGTGCTGCGACAACTGGCCGAGCCGCGTACCTGCACCGAGGTCGCCACCCGGCTGGAGCAGACGCCGCAGCGCGTCTACTACCACGTCAAGCAGCTCGTCGCCGCCGGGCTGGTCGAGCTGGTCAGCGAACGCAAGGTCCGGGGCATCACGGAGGGCATCTACCAGGCCGCCGCCCGGTCCTACTGGCTGTCACCCCGGCTGGTCGGCCGGATCGGCCTGCGCCGGGCCCGCGACGAGCTGAGCCTCGGCTACCTGCTGGACCTGATGGAGGAGGTCCAGGAGGACATCGCCGGGCTCGACCGCGCCGCCCCCGAACTCCCCTCGGTCGGGGTCGCCGGCGAGATCCGGGTGCCGGCGGAGCTCCGCCAGCAGTTCCTGCACGACCTGCAGAGCACTCTGCAGGACCTGTTCACCCGCTACGGGGGCGCCGAGGGCGACGCCTTCAAGCTCGCCGTGGCCTGCTACCCGAAGGGGAAAGAACGTGACTGAACCGATGAGGCTGCCCGTCCGTCTCGCCGCGCCGGCCGAGGCCGTCCGCCGCGCCCTGACCGACCCGGCCGAGCTGCGCGTCTGGCTCGCCGAGCACGCCGAGGTCGAACTGCCGCGACGGTACGAGTTCTGGGGCCGCCACACCCCGGAGGGCGACGCGCCGCACCAGCGGCTGCTGCACGTCGACGACGACACGCTGCGCTTCGCCTGGCTGCTCGACGGGGTGGAGACCACCACCGAGTTCGCCCTGCGCGCGGAGGGCCCCGAAACCACGGTGCTGACGTTGACCCAGAGCCACTTCGACTTCGCCGAGGCGATGAGCGGCAGCAGCATCCGGGGCGTGCTCCAGACGTTCTGGAGTCTGTCGCTGGCCAACCTGGCCGCCCACCTGGCGGGGCAGTCGCTGCTGCCGAAGGTCGACTTCGCCTCCGCCGAGATGCGCGGCGAGCTGCTGATCGACGCGCCGGCGGCGAAGGTGTTCGAGTCGCTGACCGACTCCGAGCAGGCCAGCGCCTGGTTCGGCTACCCGATCGGCATCGAGCCCTGGGTCGGCGGTCGCTACGCCATGGGCGGCTTCGAGCACGGCTACGCGGCGAAGGTCGTCGACCTGGAGCCGGGCCGGAAGCTGTCGGTGGACTGGGGGCCGACCGGCGTCAGCACCTGGGAGCTGGCCGAGTCGCAGGGGAAGACGAAGCTGACCTTCGTGCAGTCCGGCTTCGACGAGCAGAACCCGCCGTACGGCGCGTGGGCCGGGTCGGTCTCGTCGCTGTTCGAGCTGCGCCGGTTCCACGAGATGAAGGACTGGCAGCCGATCTGGCTCCCCGCGGAGGTGCCGGGCCTGGAACCCCAGCCCGCGAAGGCGACGAGCTGACGCACGCCCCCGGGGCGCGCTCCAGCCCCGAGCGCGCCCCGGGTCGTCGAAAGTCGCAGGTGATAGTCGGGCGGCTCGTGGGTACTGGGGGGCGATGTTCTTCATCTTCGGGCTCCGCACCAAGGTCAGCCAGTCCGGCGTGGTGCAGCAGGTCTGCCGCAACTGCCACAACCAGGCCGCGCAGGTGATCACGCGCCGATCGACGAAGTTCAGCCTGTTCTTCGTGCCGCTCATTCCGATCCGCACCCGCTACGTGCAGCAGTGCACCTTCTGCGGCGCCCAGTACGACATCTCCCGGTCGGAGGCCGAGCGCCTCCCGGTCGGCTGAGCCCACCGATGGCCCGTTTCCTCTGCTGGCTGATCGGCCGGCAGCCCGCCGTGCCCGCGCCCGCACCCGTGCACACCGTCTCCCGGCCGCCGTGCACCCCCGGCCGCCGTCGTCGCCGCGACCGCCGGCCGCTGGCCGGCACCGCCCTGCCCCGTTCGCCCTGGAACCGCTCCGCCGGGCGCTGACCGATCCGTGATCCGCCGAGGCGCGGCGGACTGGTGGGGCCGTGCCAGGATGTGGCGGTGTCATACCCCCCTCATGCGTCGTACCCGCACGTGCCGGGCCCCGTGACGCCGATGGCGTACCCCCACCCGATCGCGCCCCCACCCGGCTACGCGGTGCTCGCCGTCACGGTGAACCGTGGCCCGTACATCGTGCCCGCCCCCGCCACGAGCAAGTTCAAGGTCAACGGCCAGGCGGTGCCGATCCCCGGCGAGGGCACCTGGTACGTGGTGATTCCTCCCGGGTCACTCGATCTGCGGTACACCGACTTCATGGGTCTGCCGCTGATCACCACCACGCTGGTCGCCCAGCCCGGCGCGGCCTACCACCTGTCGTTCCGCTTCGGCGGCTGGCGCAACCGCGCCTACGACGGCTACGGCACGGACGTGACGAAGTTCGGGCTCTGGTCGAACTACAGCATCATGCTGGTCACGTTCGGCGTCATCGGCCTGATCTGCTGCGGCGTCCTGGGACCGTACGCGGCCCTGCTCTGAGCCGGTTCCGCGCGGCCCGGCCCCGGGCCGACGGCCGCGGCGGGTGCCACCGGCCGGGGCGGCGCCGGGCGCGGGCGGCGGCGACCGCCTATCGTGGCGGATCGTGACGAGCACCGAGGAACGACTGGCCGCGATCCGCGGCGGCGTGCCACCGAGGCGGCACAACGCGCGCACCATCGCCGCCCTGACCGGCAACCCGGGCTGCACCCGGCGGGCCGTGCTGGACGGCGCGGGGGTGGACAAGCCGAAGCTGGCCGAGCGGATCGGCTTTCCCGCCCGGTTCGGGCAGTCCCGGTTCGCCATCACCCGGGGCAACGCGTTCGAGGCGCAGGTCAAGGCCGACGGCGGGGCCGAGCTGCTGCGGCTGGTCGCCGAGCGGCTGGGCGTACCGGTGCCGGCGGCGGCGAGCTGGACGGACCTCGGCGACGGCGTCGAGGACGACACGGCCGCCCGGCACCGCCGCTCCGCCGCGCTGCTGACCGGCGCCACCCCCGGCGGGACGGACGACACCGCCGCCCTGTTCGACCACCCGCTGCTCGGCCTGGAGGTCGCCGGCCGCCGGGTGCACCTGGAGCCGGACCTGGTCGCCGCCCGGCTCGCCGGCCGGTTCCACGTCGTCGAGATCAAGTCGTTCCCGGTGGTCGACGGCCAGGCCGACCCGGCCAAGGTGTCCGCCGCCGCGATCCAGTCCGCCGTCTACGTGCTGGCCCTGCGCGAGCTGCTCGCCGCCGCCGGCCACGACCCGGAACTGGTGTCGCACGACGCGGTGCTGGTCTGCCCGCGCGACTTCGCCCTCCAGCCGGTGGCCAGCCTGGTCGACGTGCGCAAGCAACTGCTGGTGCTGCGCCGCCAGCTCGACCGGATGGCCCGGCTCGACGCGCTGCTGGCCGCCGTGCCCGAGGACTTCACCGCCGACCTGACGGTCGAGCCCGCGGCCCTGCTCGACGCGCTGTCGCAGGTGCCGGCCCGCTACGCGCCCGACTGCCTGGCGGCCTGCGAGCTGGCGTACTTCTGCCGGCACGAGGCGCGCGGGCACACCGGGGCGCTGGGCCGGCCGGTCCGGGAGGCGCTCGGCGGGGTCGCGGAGGTCGACGACGTGCTGGCGCTGGCCGCCGGCGAGCGCGCCCCGGAACCCGGGCAGGAGGAGGCCGCCGCGCTGCTGCGGGCCGCCGCCCGGTTGCGCGCCGACGCCCTCACCGGGACCTCCGCATGAGTACGCCGGTCGCCCGTCGCCACCACAGGGCCGATCGCTCGCCGCCCCGCGCCGGTTCACTCGCGAGGCCGGGTCGAGCGGCGCGGCCACCAGCCGCCGCCGGCCGTGCGGGCAGGTCGGCATGAGCACGTTGCGCGCGTTCGCCCGGGCCCAGGCGCTCGCCGCCGGGGTGGCCCAGCCGGTGGCCACCGTCCGGCACCTGCACCTGTCCGCGCGGCCGCTGGTGCTGGTGCCGCTGGCGATGGCGGGCGAGGCCAACGCGCCGCTGGCGGCGCTGGTCGGCGACGCCCCGGGCGCGGCGCGGCTGCTGATCGTGCCGCAGCCCCGCAACCGTGACCAGCGGTTCGCGTTCGCCGCCGAGCTGGCCGGGATCGTGCTGCCCTACCTGGACGGGTTCCGGGGCGTCTCCGAGGCGGTGCCTGTCGACCGGGGCAGGGACGTGCGGTACCGCCATGTCGACGCCCCGCAGCTGCTGGTGCCGAACCCCGCCGGGATCACCTTCCTGCGGCTGTTCGGCCGCTCCACCCGCTTCCGCCGGCCCGACGGGGACCATCCGGTGCACCCGTCGGTACCGGTGCTCGGGCGCTGGCTGACCTTCTTCGCCGAGCGGGCCGAGCACCCCGGCTCGTCGGCGCTGCTGGCGATGACCGACGCGCTGGCCCTGCACTGGGCCACCGGGCAGAGCGTGGTGGAGGACCTGCACCTGCCGGCGCTGCTCGGTTGGATCGACCCGCCCGCCGGGCTCACCGGCGCCGAGGCGGCGGCCCGGGCCGAGGACCCGGCGACCTGTCCGCCCGCCGGCCCGGCCACCGACCCGGACTTCGACAACCGGTGGCTCGCCCCGGCCGTCGCCGCGTACGCCGCCGCCGAGGACGACCCGGTCGCGCGCGCCGGGGCGTACGCGGAGCTGGAACGGCTGCTGCGCGACCAGCTCGCGCCCACCTGGGAGCTGATGTGGCGCGGCGTGGGGCTGCTGCGCGGCCTGCCCCCGGGCGCCCGGGTGGCCGGCCGGTGGGACGGCGACAAGGACGCCTTCACCGGCTACGCCGAGCACGTCGACGCGGGCGGCGCGCCGCAACCCCGCCGGGACGGGGCGGTCGCCGCCGCCCAGCGGCTGCACCGGCTGGAACGGGCCCTGACCTCCTACGCGGTGCAGCGCGCCTACGACGACCCGCTGGTGATGGCGGAGCACCGGTTGACCGGTGAGGCGTTCGTCGGCGAGGTGACCCTGGCGGACCCGAAGCGGGTGGACGACACCGGGAAGCGGCCGGTGCTGCGACCCCGGATCCAGCTGGTCACCACCGAGCCGGTGTCGGTGCCGGTCGGCGCGACGCTGTACTCGCCGACCCGGCCGGCGCAGAAGGCCCGGGTGGTCTTCGTGACCCCGGCGGCGGACGGCAAGACCGAGGTGGTGCTGGAGCTCTCCGGCGGGATGGGCCGGGGGCTGACCGCGCCGCCGGGCAGCGTGCCCGAGGTGGGGGAGCGGCTCTGCTACACCACGCTGTCGGACGCGTTCATGCCGGCGGGGGCGTTCCCGGCGGTCGAGGAGACACCGTGGACGCACGGCGGACCGCCGGCCGCTTCGCCGGAGGGCGGGGACCTGCGTCATGAAATACATTTACATGCTTGAAACTTAACCGGTTCAGGAGTGCACTGGGATGAACCCCGACGGCCGCGGGGTCCGTACCCACCACCCCGACCGAAAAGGTGACCATGCGAAGCAGAAGACTGCGCCTCGCGCTGAGCGCCGCCGCCACCGCCCTCGCCGCCGCCTCCGTGCTGAGCGTCATCGGTCGCGCCGAGGCGCACACCGTCAGCCCGACCAACGCCAACGCCTCCACCGCCAGCCGGAACGTGCTCAACTGGCTGGCCCACCTGCCCAACCGCGGCAGCAACCGGATCGCCTCCGGCTTCTTCGGCGGCTACAGCAACAGCGGCTTCTCGATGAGCCAGACCGAGGAGCTGCGCAACGCCACCGGCCAGTACCCCGCGTTCCTCAGCTGCGACTACGGCTCCGGCTGGGCCACCAACAGCGACATCACCGCGCTGGTCGACTGGTCCTGCAACTCCAGCCTGAAGTCCTGGCACAGCAGCGGCGGCCTCGTCACCATCAGCGTGCACGCGCCCAGCCCGGCCAACGCCAACGGCGGCGGCCTGAACACTCCGATGAGCAACTTCGCCGACCTGCTCAACCCGGGCACCCCCGCCGGCGCCCGTTGGCGGTCGCTGATGGACAAGATGGCCCAGGGCCTCCAGGACCTGGAAAACGCCGGTGTGCCGGTGCTGTTCCGGCCGTTCCACGAGGTCAATGGTGACTGGTTCTGGTGGGGCAACCGGGACCCGCACACCTTCCGGCAGGTGTGGCAGCAGATGTACGGCTACCTCACCACCACCAAGGGCCTGGACAACCTGATCTGGGTCTACTCCGCCGACTTCAGCCGGGGCAACCGCACTGCCTACTACCCGGGCGCGGCCTACGTCGACATCGTCGGCATGGATGCCTACGACGACGACCCGCAGGCCACCGGCATCCAGTCCGCGTACACGGAGCTGGTCGGGCTGGGCAAGCCGTTCGCGTTCTCCGAGATCGGCCCGGACAGTCAGGGCTCGTTCGACTACGGTCGGTGGATCACCGCGTTCCAGCAGAACTACCCCCTGACGACGTACTTCCTGGCCTGGAACGACGGCTGGGGGCCGGCGCGCAACCGGGGTGCCGGGACGCTGTTCAACAACTCCTGGATCGCCAACCGGGGCGAGGTCGACCTCGGCTCGATCACCGAACCCGGCGGCGATGGCACCACCCCGCCCCCCAGCGGCGGCTCGCTGCTGCACGGGTTCGAGTCGGGCACCGAGGGCTGGGCGGGGACCAACGTCACCGGCGGCCCGTGGCGGGTCAACGAATGGGCCGGCCAGGGGAGCGGGTCGCTGAAGTCGGACGTCAACCTCGCCGCGGGCGCCAGCTACCTGCACCGTACGGTCACCCAGAGCCTGGCCGGCCGGAGCACGCTGCGGGCCACCGCGCGGGTCGCCCCGTGGGGCAACCATGCCGCCGGCACCCAGGCCAAGCTGTACGTGAAGACCGGTTCCGGCTGGCAGTGGTACGACAGCGGAGCGGTCACCGTCGGCTCGTCCGGCACCACCCTCGTGCTGAACCTCGGCGGGGTGGCCAGCCTCGGTGACGTCCGGGAGATCGGCGTGCAGTTCGTGCCGGCCGGCGGCGCCGGTGGCGGCTCCGCCGTCTACGTGGACAACGTCACCGTGCAGTAGGCGCGGCATCGGCCAGGCCCCGGACCGTCCCGCCGGGGCCTGGCCGACGCGTCCACGCTGGCCAGGCAACGGTCGGTTGGCAGCCAATTGTCCCCCGTGGAGGGTTTGCGGACGAGGGTCATCCGTCATGCACCCGGGTCGATAGCATGCGCTCGATCCGGGCAGCGCGGTTCGACCCGGACGACGCCTAGACCCACGGGGGATCCACTTTGTCATCTCGTCGTGCACGCCGGTGGGGCGTCGCCCTGCTGGGCGCCACCCTCGCAGCCGGGCTGCTGGGCGGCGGCTCCGCCTCGGCGATCGCCGCCGCCGATCCGGTCCCGGACGGCAGCTACCTCTTCAACGCCAAGATCGTCTTCGGTGACGTCCGGGCCTGCTCCGGCGCGCTCGTCGATCCGAACTGGCTGGTGACGGCGAAGTCCTGCTTCGCCGACGGCAGCAATCAGCTCGTCACCGGCGCGCCCGCCCGGACGACCACCGCGCTCGTGGGGCGCACGGACCTCACGACCACGTCCGGCGCTCAGCGCCGCGTCACCCACGTCGTGCCCCACCCCGACCGCAACCTCGCCCTGGCACGGCTCTCCGCCCCGGCCACCGGCGTGCCCACGGTCGCGCTCGCCACCGCCGCGCCGACCGCCGCCGAGACCCTGCGGGTCACCGGCTACGGCCGTACCGCCACCGAGTGGGTGCCGGATCGGCTGCACCAGGGTTCCTTCACCGTCCAGGACGTGACCGGCGGGTCCGTCGGGCTGGTCGGGGCGTCGGCCGGCGCCACTCTCTGCAAGGGCGACGCAGGCGGCCCGGCGTTCCGCGACGTCGCGGGCACCGTCGAGCTGGTCGCCATCGCCGCCACGTCCTGGCAGAAGGGCTGCCTGGGCGAGAGTGAGACCCGCGACGGCGCGACCGCCACCCGCGTCGACGACCTCGGCCCCTGGGTCCGCGAGCAGCTCGCCGACGTGCAGATCTTCGGCGTCCTCGCCAGCGGGCAGCTCACCTACGGCGTCATCGACTCCGCCACCGGCGACCTGCGGGCCAACCGGCAGTCGACGGCCACCCTCGGCTTCACGCCCAAGGCGATGGCGACGCTGAACGAGAACACGATCCTGATCACCGACACCGGCGGCACCATGTACCGGATCGACGTCACCGGATACAACCCGCTGACCTTCAACAAGACGAGCATCACCGCCGGCTGGTCGCCGTACGACCGGATCACGTACGACGGCTACGGCTCCCTCTACTACATCCATGGCAGCACCAACCAGCTCTACCGGCGTACGGTCACCAGCGCCAAGCCGACCGGCGCGGACCTCACCCGGACGGTGGCGGTCTCCTCCGGCTTCGGTCAGAAGACCATCACCTCGCCGGCCCCCGGACGGATCCTCGGCACGGTCTCCGACGGGCGGCTGCTCTCCTACCGCGTCTACGGCGACGGCCCGGGCGGCTGGGCGGTCAGCGCGCTGGCCACCACGGGCTGGGCGGGCCCGACGCACCTCGTCTCGCCCGGCGGCGGCCTCTACTACGCCCGCAGCTCCACCGGCCGGCTGGACCGCTACCGCGACGCCAACCCCGTCGACGGCAGCGGCACCGACATCCAGAGCTTCCCCACCGACCCGGTCAGCACCTCCGGTTGGAACCAGGTGATGCTCTCCGCCCGGCCCTGGAGCGGGCTCGTCTCGGTCTTCGGCACCAATCCCGACGGGCGCCTGTCGTACACCGCGCTCGACCCGGTGACCGGGGCGAAGATGGTCAGCACGGTCTCGGCGCAGACCCTCGGCTTCACCCCGAAGGCGATGGCCACCCTCAACTCGGACACCATCGTGATGACCGGCACCAACTCGCACCTCTACCGGGTGGACGTCACCAGCCACGAGCCGTTGGCCTTCACCGTGTCCGCGCCGATCGCCACCAGCGGGTGGAGCCACGACCGGCTGGTCTACGACGGCAACGGCGGTCTGTACGGAACAGCCGGCGGCTTCCTGCGCCGCTACAAGCTGACCAAGGCCAAGCCGGGACCGGGCGACTTCCCCGGCTGGACGGTCTACAACAGCGACGGCACCCAGGCCTCCGGGTTCACCCTGCCCACGCTGGGCGCCACCGGCAAGAACCGGCTGATCGCCACGGCCGGCACCATCCTGGTGGCGTACGACATCGACGCCAGCAACGTGTGGCACCGCACGGACCTGGTGACCACCGGCTGGGGCAACATGACCTCGCTCTTCTCCCCGGGCGGGGGCCACTACTACCGGCGCGACGCCAACGGCGTGGTCACCGGTCACCTGGACAACAGTCCGTTCAACGGCAGCGGCACCGACGTGACCGCCTACGTGCCGACTGGCACCACCAGCAGCGGATGGGACCCGATCCTGTCGGCCGTCCCGTACGACTCGTGGCCGGACAGCACCCGGCGTTGGTGAGACCCTGACGACCTGACGCACCGACCGTGTGGGCCGCCCGGAGACCGGGCGGCCCACACGCGTTCAAGCGGCGTCGGCCGAACGCCCGCCGCCCACGTGGCGCGGGTCGCACAATCGGGCTTGACCCTCACGTAACGGCAGGCGGGAGCCTCGGTGGCGGAAGGGAGGGAACCATGGCCTACACGGTGGGACAGGTCGCGAAGGCGGCCGGCGTGACCGTGCGGACGCTGCACCACTACGACGGGATCGGACTGCTCTCGCCCAGTGGCCGCAGCAGCACCGGCTACCGGCGCTACGACGACGCCGACCTGGACCGGTTGCAGCACATCCGCTACTACCGGGAGCTGGGGTTCCCGCTGGAGGAGATCGCCGCGATCCTCGACGACCCGGCGAGTGACCGGGCGTCGCACCTGCGTCGCCAGCACGAGCTGCTGTCCGTACGGATCAGGAAGCTCCAGGAGATGGTCGCGGCGATCGAGTTCGCGATGGAGGCGAGCAAGTTGAACATCCCACTCACCCCGCAGGAGCGGTTCGAGGTCTTCGGCGACTTCGACCCGGACGCGCACACCGAGGAGGTCGAGCAGCGCTGGGGCGACACCGACGCGTACCGCCAGTCGAACGAGCGGGTCGCCCGCTACACCAAGGACGACTGGCTGCGGAACAAGGCCGAGAACGAGGACTGGGCGCGACGGTTCGTCGAGGTGATGGCCTCCGGGGCGCCCGCGGACGGGCCGGCGGCCATGGACCTGGCCGAGGAGCACCGGCAGCTCATCAGCCGCTGGTTCTACGACTGCCCGTTCGAGCTGCACACCTGTCTCGCCGACATGTACGTGTCGGACGAGCGGTTCACCGCGTACTTCGAGACGATCAGGCCGGGGATGGCCGCGTACCTGGGCGAGGCCATCCACGCCAACGCCATCACCCGCGCCTGACGCGCGGCCGTACCCGGAGGTCAGCAGTGTTCATCGTCGCCGGCAGTCTCTACGTCGACCCGGACCAGCGGGACGCCTACCTGGCCGACTGCGTGGAGGTCGTCCGGCAGGCGCGGTCCGCGCCGGGCTGCGTCGACTTCGCGATCGGCGCGGACCTGGTCGAGCCGGGGCGGATCAACGTCTACGAGCGCTGGGAGTCCGAGGAGCAGCTGCTCGACTTCCGGGGCTCCGGCCCGTCGACCGAGCAGGCGGTGGCGATCCGCGGCGCGGAGGTGCACCGCTACCTGATCTCCGGGGTCGAGGCCCCCTGACGGGGCCGGCCGGGCGTCACGGCGTCCGGCCGGCCCCGGCGGGGGCGACCAGGTGGTCGTAGACGGTGCGGGCGAGGCGACGGACCACCTCGTCGCCGGTGGCGATCGGGCCGGAGGTGAGGAACGCGACCGCGACCTCGGAGCCGGGGATCAGGTAGTAGCCCACGTCGTGGGAGGCGTCCGGCAGGTCGCCGGTCTTGTGGGCGACCGGCACGCCGGGCGGCAGTGCGGCGGGGATCTTGGTGTTCAGGGTCTGCCGCCGCATGAAGTCGACCAGCAGGTCCCGGGAGGCGGGGGTGAGGATCTGCGCGTCCCAGACCGCGCCCAGCAGCGAGACGACGTCGTCCGGGCTGGTGTAGTTCTCCTCGCCGCGCCGGGCGGCGTCCTCGTCGAGGAACTTGCGGCCCAGGAGGGTCTGCCACTGGTTCATCGAGTCGGCGAGCGCGTTGACGGGCCCGAACCCGCGCAGGTGGTCGATCAGCACGTTCGCGGCCGTGTTGTCGCTGTAGACGATCGTGTACTCGGCGAGCCGGTGCAGGCTCACCACCTGCGGGAACGTCTCGTGCTGGAGCTCGCCCGTGCCGTCGACCACGTCGGCCGGGGTGACCAGCACGCCCTCGTCCAGCGACACCTGGCCGCAGTCGACCCGACGCAGCAGCTCCACGAGGATCCACAGCTTGATCACGCTGGCCGCCTTGGGGCGGAACGTGCCGTCGACCGCGATCTGCTGGCCGCCGTACCGGCCGGAGAGGTCGCGGACGGTGACGCCGGCCGGGTTGGTGCCGGCCGAGGCGTCCACCACCTGCCGGAGCCGGTCGGTCAGCGGCAGCAGGCGGCGGCCGGCGACCGGGTCGGTGGGCGGCGGGGGATCGGTGACCACCGGGCCGGTCCGCCGCTGCGGCCGGTCGCCGGGGCGGAGCACCTCCAGGGTGCCCCACCGGCGGCCGACCAGCGGGACGTCGTAGGCGTACGCCGTGCCGTCGACGACCAGCGTGCCGCGCGCGGCCCGGCCGGTGATCCGCATGTCCGGGTCGGACGCCCGGCCGGTGTCGCCGTCGCACGCCCGGTAGCGCACCGTGCGCGTGCGGGTGTCCACCGAGAAGACCCCGCCGGGAAGGCCAGCCACGCCGCCGAGGCGGCCGGGGGTCGCTCGGGCCCGGGCCCCGGTCCGCCGCCGTCCGCCGCCGCGGGGTCCGCCGCCAGCGTCAGCGCCGTGACGACCGCCAGCGGTACGCGGACAGCCGTCCACCGGGAAGACGAACGCCTCTTGTCTGCTTTGCTCACGTTTGCACCATATGGACACTGATCTCGTGGGCGTGCCTGCCTCCGGTGGCGTCACCCGTCCGGGCGGCGCCCCACGGCGGTCGGCGACGCCGGTGCCGGCGGCAGGCCCCGGAGCGAGGCGGCGCCCTACCACTTCGGCGGTGCCGGCACCGGGTGCCGGCGACGGGCCCCGGGCGAGGCGGCGCCCCTACCGCTTCGGCGGTGCCGGTGCCGGGGTCAGGCCCGGGGCGAGGCGGCGCAGCGAGGTGAACGTGGGAACCAGCGCGTCGTAGAGCCCGGCGAAGAGCGGCAGCAGGGCGGCGTAGGTGGCGGCGGCGGCCGGATCCGGGCGTGCCGTCTCCTCGATGCGCACCAGGTGGGCGGCGACCTCGATGGAGGGGATCAGCCCCAGCGCCTCCATGCCGAGCAGCGCCGCGCCGAAGCCGGAGCCCTCCCGCGTGGCGGGGAAGTGCACCGGCACGCCGAGCACGTCGGCCAGCATCTGCCGCCACAGCGGGCTGCGCGCGAAGCCGCCGCTGGCGCGAATCTCCCGGACCTCGTTGCCGGCGGCCCGCACCGAGGCCAGCACCAGCGCCAACTGCTGGCAGACGCCCTCCAGCGCGGCCCGCACCAGGTGCGCCCGGCGGTGCCCGTTGGTCAGCCCCACGTACGCGCCGCGCGGCAGCGCGCTCCAGTGCGGGGCGCGCTCGCTGAGCAGGTACGGCAGCATGATCAGACCGCCGGAGCCGACCGGCGCCCGCGCGGCCTGCGCCAGCAGCTCCTCCTCGGCGTCCTCGCCCAGCTCCGGGGCGAGCGCGTCGCCGGTCCACTCCAGCACGACGCCGCCGTTGTTGATCGCCCCGCCGACCACCCAGCGTTGCTCGGTCAGCGCGTAGCAGAACACCCCGCCGAGCGGGTCGACGCCGGGGCGCTCCACCATCACCCGCATCGCGCCGCTGGTGCCGATCGTGCAGGCCATCACGCCCGGGGCGACCGCGCCGAGCCCGAGGTTGGCCAGCGGGCCGTCCCCGGCGCCGACGACCACCTTCGTGTCCCGGGGCAGACCGGTCGCCGCGGCGGCCTCGGCGGTGAGGCCGGGCAGCACGGTGGTGGTGGGGACCAGCTCCGGCAACTGCTCCGCGGTGATCCCGGCGACGCCGAGCGCCTCTTCGTCCCAGGAGAGCTGGTGCATGTCCATCAGGCCGGTGGCGGAGGCGACCGAGTGGTCGGTCACCAGCGCGTCGCACAGCCGCAGCAGCACCCAGTCCTTGATGCCCACCCAGTACGCCGCCCGCCCGAACAGCACCGGCTCCTGCTCGGCGAACCAGAGCAGCTTGGGCAGCGGTGCCATCGGGTGCACCGGGGTGCCGGTGCGGCGGTGCAGCGCCAGCCCGGACGGGACCGCGCGCAGCCGCTCGGCCTGCCGGCTGGCCCGCGAGTCGGCCCAGGTGACCGACGGGGTGAGCGGGCGGCCGTCCGCGTCCAGGCCGATCAGGCTGTGCATCGCCGTGCCGAAGGAGAGCCCGGCGACCGGCCGGTCCAGCTCCGCCACGACCACGCGCACCGACTCCAGCACCGCCGCGTGGATGTGCCGCGCGTCCTGCTCCGCGTAGCCGGGGAAGGGTTCGTCGAGGGGGTAGCCGACCGAGTGGTGGGCGAGCTGGGCGCCGTCCAGGTCGTACGCGACCGCCTTGGTGCTGGTCGTGCCGATGTCGACGCCGATCACCACCGGGCGGAGCGGGTCGCCCACCGGTCCCACCCCCTCGTCGGCCCTGGCTGCCGCCGACGTTACCCAGCGTCCGGGGGGTCCGTAGGGGGAACAACCCGGTTTCCCGGTCGGGTCTTCCTCGGCACGCCCGCGCCCGGCGAGAATGCCGGTCGTGTGAACTTCTCACACGTCCACCGGACGGGAGGAAGTCCCGATGAGGCCAAGGCCGCTCTGCGCACTGGTCACCGCCCTCGCCACGGTCGCCACCACAGCGGTCGCCGGCGTCCCGCCGGCCGCCGCGCGGCACCACGACGGCGGCTACTCGGCGGAGATCCGTCGGGCGTCGTACGGCGTCCCGCACATCACCGCCCGCACCTTCGCCAGCCTCGGCTTCGGCGTCGGCCACGTCCAGGCCGAGGACAACATCTGCGTCATCGCGGAGAAGACCGTCACGGTCAACGCCGAGCGGTCCCGCTACTTCGGAGCGACGGGCCCCACGGACGCGAACGTCCGCAGCGACCTGTTCTACCGCAAGGCGATCGACGACCGCACCGCCGAGCGGCTGCTGCAGGGGCCCCGCGACGGCGTGCACTCGCCGTCCGACGAGGTCCGTGACCAGATCCGCGGCTTCGTCGCCGGCTACAACAGCTATCTGCGCCGCACGGGCGCGGCGAACCTCACCGACCCGGCCTGCCGGGGCAAGCCGTGGGTGCGTCCGCTGACCGAGCTGGACATGTGGCGCGCGAGCTGGGCCAGCATGGTGCGGGCCGGCTCGCGGGCGGTGCTCGACGGGATCGTCGCCGCCGCCCCGCCCACGGCCACCGGTCCGGCCGCCGCCCTCGACGCGCCGGGCGCCGCGGCGGTCGTCGCCGCCCGTGACGGCGCGCCTGCCGGCGTCGGCAGCAACGCGTACGGGCTGGGCGCGCGGGCCACCACGCACGGCGGCGGGATGGTGCTGGCCAACCCGCACTTCCCGTGGGAGGGCGCGGAGCGCTTCTACCGGATGCACCTGAAGGTCCCGGGCCGCTACGACGTCGAGGGCGCGGCGCTCATCGGCGACCCGATCATCGAGATCGGGCACAACCGCACGCTCGCCTGGAGCCACACCGTCTCCACCGCCCGCCGCTTCGTCTGGCACCGGCTCGCGCTGGTCCCCGGCGACCCCACGTCGTACTACGTGGACGGCCGGGCCCGGAAGATGACCACCCGCACGGTCACCATCCAGGTGCCCGCCCCGGGTGGCGGCACCGTGCCGGTCAGCCGCACCTTCCACGACACCCACTTCGGTCCGGTGGTCGTCGTCCCCGGCACCTTCGACTGGACCACCACCGCCGCGTACGCGATCACCGACGTCAACGCGACGAACAACCGGGCGTTCGACGGCTGGCTCGAGATGGGCCGGGCGAAGACGGTCCGTGAGCTGAAGCAGGTCCTCGACCGGCACCAGTTCCTGCCCTGGGTGAACGTGATCGCCGCCGACGCCCGTGGCGAGGCGCTCTACGCCGACCACTCGGTGGTGCCCCGGGTCACCGACGAGCTGGCCGCCGCCTGCATTCCCGCGCCGTTCCAGCCGCTCTACGCGAGCAGCGGCCAGGCCGTCCTCGACGGCTCCCGGTCGGCCTGTGCGCTGGGCCGCGACCGCGACGCGGCGGTGCCCGGCATCCTCGGCCCGGCCAACCTGCCGATCCGGTTCCGCGCCGACTACGTGACCAACTCCAACGACAGCCACTGGCTGGCCAACCCGGAGGCGCCGCTGGAGGGCTTCCCGCGCATCGTCGGCAACGAGCGCACCGAGCGCAGCCTGCGTACGCGCCTCGGCGTGGAGCAGGTGCGGGAGCGGCTCGCCGGCACCGACGGGCTGCCGGGGCGGGGCTACACCACGTCCCGGCTCTGGCAGACGGTCTTCGGCAACCGCGCGTACGGCGGCGAACTGCTGCGCGACGACCTGGTGGCGTTGTGCGCCGCGCAGCCCACCGCGACCGCCTCCGACGGGACCACTGTCGACCTGCGCGGGGCCTGCGCGGCGCTGAAGGGCTGGGACCTGCGCGTCGACCTGGACAGCCGCGGCGCGCACCTGTTCACCGAGTTCGCCCTGTCGGGCGGCATCCGGTTCGCCGACGCGTTCGACGCCGCCGACCCGGTGGGCACCCCGAGCCGGCTCAACACCGCCGACCCGCGCGTGCTCACCGCGCTCGCCGACGCCGTCCGTAAGCTCGCCGGCATCCCGCTCGACGCGCGCCTGGGCGACATCCAGACCGAGCCGCGCGGCGACCGGCGCATCCCGATCCACGGCGGACGCGCCGAGGCCGGCGTCTTCAACATGATCATCGGTCCGTTGGCGCCGGGCGTCGGCTACCCGAAGGTGGTGCACGGCTCGTCCTTCGTGATGGCCGTCGAGCTGGGCCGCAACGGCCCCTCGGGGCGGCAGATCCTCACCTATTCGCAGTCGAGCAACCCGAACTCGCCCTGGTACGGCGACCAGACCCGCCTCTACTCGGGCAAGGGCTGGGACACGATCAAATACACGGAGGCGCAGATCAAGGCCGACCCGAACCTGCGCACCTACCGGGTGGGGGAGGGCCGCCGCCACTGACCCGCGATCGGTCGCGCCCGTCCGGTCACCGCGACCGGGCGGGCGCGACCGCGTTCACGGCTGCGTCTCGCGTCCGCGCGCTGGCCACCTTTCAGATCTTGGCAACAAGCAGCCCCTCCAGGGGCCCCTCTCGTGCCAAGATTTCCGCCCGGTCGCCCACCGACCGTCCGTGGCGGTGTCCGGTGGGGTGGGGTGGGGACGGTGCCGGACACGCCCGGCGACGCGAATCGACTCGACGAAATCCACCTATCGCCCGTTTTCGCCCGTCGTTCGGCCATTTTGCCCGTTGCGGCGTGTCCCCGTCGGCCGTTGTCACCGTTGACGGTTGTGACACCCCGGTTGGTGGCCTGCGCGGCGAAGGAGTCGGCATGGCAAGGACTGATTCGACGGGTTCCACGTGGCGGTACCGGTGGGTGCACCGGCAGAACGAACGGCGGCGGCGGGAGTTCCGCAGCGCCGACAAGGCATGGCGAAGACGCGACGACGAACTGCGCCGCCTGCGTACCCTCGCCGAGGAGTTCCAGGGCTCGGCCGCGGCGGGCGCCGGCCTGGCGCTGGAGCTCGCGCCCGACGAGGTGGTGTTCTGGGTGCTGCCGGCCGCGCAGCTGGTGGAGGTGCGACACGCCACCGTGCTGCCCGCGCCCGACCTGACGGTCGCCCCGGCGGCCGCGCCGCCGCGGCCCCGCAGGCCGGACGGCGTCCGGGTCGCCGACGCCGGCATGGCGGTGATCACCAACCGCCGGCTGGTGCTGCTCGGCGGTCGCGGCCGGCGCGACTGGGCGTACGGGAGGATGACCGGCCTGGCCCACGACCCGCACGCGCCGGTCACCCTCATGCAGGTGCTGGACCGGCGGCGCACCTCCGGCCTGATGCTCCCGGCGGACGTCGCCGCCGACTTCCGGTTCAAGCTGACCCTGGCCTTCGCCGACGCCATCGAGCAGCGCGGCGCGGTGCTCGACCAGCTCGACGAGGCGATCGCCGAGCACGCGCAGCTCAAGCCGTTCCGGCCGCAGATCGCGACCCCGGCGCAGGCCCAGCCCTTCGCGTTCGTGCCCGGCGGCCGGCGCACCGTGGCCGTCGCCGCAGGCATCGCCCTGCTGGTGCCCGCCGCCCTGCTGGACACCGATCCCGCCGACCCGACCGGCTCGGAGGTCGCCGTCGCCGCGACCCCCGCGCCGACCTTCGTCGCCCCGCCGGTCGCCCTCCCGGCCGCGCAGGCGAAGGTGCCGCCCGCCGCGTCGAAACCGCGACGTGGCACCACCGCACCCACGCCGACGCCCGCCCGCGAGCGGCTCTGCGGCGCCCCGACCAATCCCATGGGGTACGACTTCTGCGGCGGCGAGCGCATCCGCAGGCCGGCCGTCGAAATCTGCGACTGGTTCGACTGCGTACCCGAGTTCTGGGCCGGCCGGGGCCACCTGGTGCAGTGCGGCGACGGCTCGGTCAGCCTCACCGGCGGGCGGCGCGACGCATGCGCCGGGCACGAGGGCGTGCGCCGCACGGTCTGGCGCTGACCACCGGGCCGGCCACCACCGGGCCGGCCACCACCGGGCCGGCCACCACCGGGCCGGCCACCACCGGGGCGACGGCACGCCATCCGAGGAATTCGGGGTGGCGCGGAAGTCGCATGATGTTCCCGTGATCTACCTCCCGAGCAACCAGCGTCGCAAGAAGAAGAGCCGTTTCGACAACTGCGACGCCTGCAACTGCGACATCCCCTGCTGCGACCTGGGGCTCTTCTCCACCCTGCTGACCCTGGGCGCGTTGGGCGCCCGGCTCGTGTCGCCCGGCCGGGCCCCGGCACCGCCGACCGTCGCCGCCGGGCGCGGGCCGCTGGTGGACCGGGCCGGGCGGGCCGCCATCCTCGGCTACCGGCGGTGGCTGTCGCCCCGCTGGCCCGGGCAGTGCCGCTTCACCCCGACGTGCAGCGCGTACGGGCTCGCCGCCGTGGAGCGCCACGGGCTGGCCGTCGGCGGGCGGATGGCGGCCGACCGGGTGCGCCGCTGCCGGCCCGACGTGCCGTGCGGCACCCACGACCCGGTGCGCTGACCGGGGCGCCGGCGCCCCGGACCGCTGTCCGCCGGGGTGTCCTGAGCTGCGGAGATGCCCCCATCGACGCCTCGGGATCGGTCATGATGACAGGATGGAGATCCGCTCCGACGACGGTGCCCGGGTGAGGATCCGGCCGGTGGGCTATCAGCCCGGGGTCGAGCCGCCGGACGACCCGGACGAGGCGGCGGACTGGGACGACTGGCTGCTCGTCGAGACCGACGCCCGCACCGCCGACGGGCAGGCCTGGTCGCACCTCGAACCCTGCCTGACGGTGGCCGAGGCGTACGCGCTGGCGGGCTGGCTGCGGCAGCAGGCGGAGACGACAGGTGACCCGGCGGAGCCCCTCGCGGTGGCCCGCTTCACCGAGCCGAACCTGGCCTTCCGCACCCGGGTGCTGCGCCGGCGGCGGCTGGCGCTGACCGTCGAGTTCTCGTACGAGTCGCTGCCGCCCTGGATGCGGCGGCAGCCGCTCGGCGCGGTCTACCCGTTGACGCTCACCGTCTCCGCCGACGCCCTCTCCGTGGCCGCCGAGCAGTGGGCGCGCGAAACCGACGGGTACCCCCGCCGCGTCGCCTCCTGACCGCTCAGTCCGGCGGAGTGAGGTCGGGGACGGTGAGTGAGCCGTCCGGGCCGAGGGGGAAGCCCGGGTTCCAGGCGATCTCCCAGACATGCCCGTCGGGGTCGGCGAAGCAGCCGGCGTAGCCGCCGTAGAAGGTCTCGCGTGCCGGCACGGTCACCTCGGCCCCGGCGTCGGCCGCCGCCGTCAGCAGCTCGTCGACCTCGCCCCGGGAGCGGACGTTCTGCGCCAGCGTCGTCCCGCCGAACCCGCCCGCGCCCCGGTCGGGCACGCCCGCGTCGGCGGCCAGCTTCTCCCGGCTCCACAGCGCCAGGGCCAAGCCACCCGCCTGGAAGAAGACGGTCTCCTCGACCTCCTGGCCGCGCCAGCCGAGCCGCTCGTAGAAGGCGCGTGCCCGGGCCACGTCGGCGACGCCGAGCGTCACGAGGCTGATCCGCTGCTCCATCACCCGACGACCCTCCACGTGCGACCCGAAACCGCTCACCGCCACCGTAGCGTCGGAGCCGCGGCCCGGGCTCCGATGGTGAGTCACGTCCGGAGCGTCGAAGCCGCCGGCCGTTCCGGCTCCGGTGGCTCAGCCCCGTCCCGTCATCCGGTCGGCGAGGCGGCGCAGCGCCGGGGCGGCGGCGAGCAGCGTCTCGCGGTCCGGGGCGTCCAGCTCGGCCAGCGCGGCGGCGAGCAGGTCGCGCCGGTGCCGCCCGTACGCGACCATCCGCTCCCGTGCCGCGTCGGTCAGCTCCAGCCGGATCGTGCGCCGGTCGGCCGGGTCCCGCTCCCGGTGCAGCAGCCCGGCGGTGGTCAGCTCGCCGACGAGGGTGCTGACCGTGTTCGGCGCGGTGCCGAGCCGTTCGGCGGCCTCGCGGACGCCGATCCCCGGGTGCCGCTGCACGAGGCGCAGCACCTCCACCTGGGCGTCCGGCAGGGCGGTGCGGCCGACCCGCTGGGTGGCGGTCCGGCGCAGCATCCTGTGCAGGTCGCCGAGCGCTCCGCCGAGCTGGTCGACCGTCTCGTCCGTCACAGTCAGGCCCTTCGTCGGCGCAATAGCTCTGTAGTCAGAGCTATCGTAGCCGGGCCGAGCCGTCAGTGAGGGGACCGCCATGTCGCACGCCACCGCGCCGCCCGTAACAGCGGGCGAGCGCGTCGCCGCGCCCACCGGGCGGGCCGCCGTCGTGCTGCTGGTGCTGCTCGGCACGCTCACCGCGTTCGGGCCGCTCTCCCTGGACACCTACCTGCCGGCGTTCCCGGAGATGACCCGCGACCTGTCCGCCAGCCAGGCGCAGATCCAGCTCTCGCTGACCACCTGCCTCGTCGGCATGGCGCTCGGCCAGCTCGTCACCGGCCCGCTCAGCGACCGCTTCGGGCGGCGCCGGCCCGTGCTGGTGGGCGTCGCCGCGTACACCCTGCTGTCGTTGGTGTGCGCGGCCGTGCCGTCGGCCGAGACCCTGGCCGCCGCGCGGCTCGCGCAGGGCTTCGCCGGCGGCATGGGCGTCGTGGTGGCCCGCGCCGTCGTGCGAGACCTCTACGCCGGCCGCGAGGCCGCCAAGTACTTCTCCCGGCTCACCCTGGTCTTCGGCGTCGCCCCGATGGCCGCGCCCGCCTTCGGCAGCCTGGTGCTGCGCTTCGGGGACTGGCGTACCGTCTTCGTCGCCCTCGCCGTGATCGGCGCGCTGCTCGCCGCCGCCGTCGCGTGGCGGCTGCCGGAGACGCTGCCCGCCGCGCGGCGCAGCACCGGCGGCCTCGCCGCCACGGCCGCCGCCGGCCGCTCGCTCTTCACCGACCGGATCTTCCTCGGGTACGCGCTGGCGCAGGGCCTCGCCTTCGCCGCGCTCTTCGCCTACATCTCCGGGTCGTCCTTCGTCTTCCAGGACGTCTTCGGCGTCTCGGCCGGCGCGTTCAGCCTCATCTTCGGCGTCAACGCGCTCGCCCTGGTCGCCGCCGGCCAGCTCAACGCCCGCCTGCTGGACCGCTTCGCGCCCCGCACCCTGCTGCTGCGCCCGCTGGGCGTGGGGCTGCTGGCCGCCGCCGTCCTGCTCGCTGGCGCGCTGCTCGGCAGCCTGCCGCTGGTGGCGGTGGCGCTCTTCGTCTTCATGGGATCCCTCGGCATGGTGATGCCGAACGGCACCGCGCTCGCCCTGGACCGGCACCCCGCCCACGCCGGCACGGCCGCCGCCCTGCTCGGCACCATCCAGTCGCTGGTGGGGGCGATGGCCGCGCCGCTGGTCGGGCTGGGCGGCGAGGGCAGCGCCGTGCCGATGGCCGTGGTGCTCGCCGGGGCGGCGGTCGCCTCCCTCGCCGTCGTCGGCACCCTCGCCCGCACCCGCCGCCCCTGACGGCCAGCCGCCCTCCGCCGTCGGCGCACGGGGTGAGCCCCGGGGGATCGCGGGTCGGTGTCCTCGTCGCGCCGGGGCGCGGCAAGAGTTCCGCCGGGACGGCGAGGACGGGGCGGGCTGGCTACCGGCTCAGGACCGGCGTCGCTCTGCCGGCCAGCCAAAGCTCGTCGGCGTTCGCGCGGGCGTGCCCCGCGAGCATCTCCCGTGCCTCGGCCGGGTCGCGGCGCGCCGCCGCGATGACCCGGGAGACCCGTCCGGCGGCCTCCTCGACCCAGTCCAGGGGGTGCGGATCCTCGCGGTTGCGCTCGGCGGCACGCCCGGCGTACGCGGCGGCCACCTCGGCGGCAGGCAGGTCACCCAGCAGCAGGTGGACATAGGTCAGTTCCTCGTCGAGCAGGACGTCGATCCACTCCTGCCCCGGGTCGAGGTCGGCCGAGCGTTCCTTCAGGTGCGACAGGTAGCCGTCGAGCGAGCCGTAGCGGTCGAAGAACGGCACGGCACGGGAGACGATCGCGTCGACCACCTGCGCCGCGATCGGCGCGTAGGCGGCGGGGGTGCCCGGCGCCTCCCAGCGGCCCAGCCGGAAACCGCAGGTGTAGCTCTCCGGCTCCGGCTCGGCCAGCAGTTGCACCTGCGCGTGCAGGAAGAACGCCGACCCGTACTGCGAGGGCTGTGGCACGACCCGCGCCGCCGTCCAGCCGACCGGGGTGTGCACGAGCGAGTCGCCGGCGAGTTCCCACCCGTCGCCCAAGGCCGGAAGCACATGGCGCCGCAGCGCCTCGATCCACACCTGTGTGTCCACCAGTCAGCACTGTACTTCGAACACCGGGAGCTGCTTGTTGCGGTACTGCGCCGGCAGGTTCTGGTGGAGCTCGTTGTACCACTTTTGTTTGATCGTTTCCTCGCCCGTCTTCAGGTCGAGGAAGAACTCGGGCCGCAGTGGGTCGGACCCCACCACGACGTCGGCGCGCCTACTGTTTTTGGGCCAGGCCATGCGTCCGAGGTAAGGGTTGTAGCGCATCGGCGCGAGGCGGCCCCGGAGGTAGGAGACCTCGCTGTGCAGGTTGCCGCCCTCGGCCTCGATCAGCTCGGCGAACCTCTTGTGCACGGCCGTGCCCCAGGTGCTGCCCGTATGCTCCGGCAGCCAGTCGGTCTCCCGGCAGGCCTGCTTCGCGAGCTGCTCCACCCGGGCCTTGACCTGCTGCTGGGCGGGCGTCAGGCTGGGCGACGTCGCGGTGGGGAAGACCAGCGGGCTGCGGGTGACCTTCGGCTTGGCACGGGCCGTGGGGGCGTTCGGTGCGGTGCGGGCCGGTGCGGCCGTCGGCGAGGCGCGCAGCCGCCGGTTGCGCACGATCTCCTTGACCAGGTCGTCGGCCATGGCCTTCAGGTCGGCCTGCGCGATGGCGCGGGCCACCGCCGACGCATTCGCACGGACCGTGTGCATCCTGGGGTTGCGCGACGGCGGGATGCGGTAACGGGCGAAGCAGGACGTCCTGACGCTGCCGTTGGGCCGCATGCTCTTCGTCGTGGTGCAGGTGGCGACCGGGCGACCGTCGAGCGTCATCGAGGTCGTGATGGACGCGTTGACGGGCCGGTCGACCGACAGGTAGGGCGAGCCCGACGTCACCCGGTTGGACAGGGTCACGTTGGCGCGGCACCCGTTGACCGTGCAGGGGGAAAGCGTGATCGACCCGTCGAGCGTGAACCTGACCTGGGAGTCGACCGAGTTGCGCAGCTCCTTGAGGCGGGTGGTCAGGGTGCGGAAGAACTCCTCGGTCTCCTCCGGGGTGAGCCGGGCGAAACCGAACTCGAACTCGAACCCGTCGGCCTGCCCGTACCGGCCGATCAGCCGGACGCTGCCCGACCCCTGCTCGTTGCGGGTGCCGGTGACCGTCGGGCCGGCGCCCGAGCGCGACGCCACCCGCAGGACCTGTCGCGGCTCGGTGGTGCTCACATGAACCTTCAGCCCGCCCGCCTCGACGACCTGCGCCGGAACGCCGTCGATCGTCGTGCTCGGACCGGGCACGGGCAGGTCGGTGGCGTCCTCGCCCGCCAGCACCTCGGCCAGGAACGACGGGGCCAGCGAGTCGCCGAGGTCGAAGCCGAAATGCCCGTCGGCGACCTTGACCCACTGCCGGCCGTACTCCTTGATGGTGTCGGCCTCGACACCCGTGGCCCGCCAGTAGGCGACGGGGGCCTTGACAAAGGTGCGCTCGCCGGTGTCGAGCGCCTGGATCCGCTGACCGTCCACAACGAGATCGGCCAGCGTCGAGCCCTCGGCGGTGACCCGGGCGTCGAGGGCTGTCCGGCTCCCGTCGCCGGTGAACCAGCCGGTGTAGCGGGCGCCGGGGACGGCCGACACGGTCACCGCCGCGTCGGCCAGGTCGTCGGCGGCTGCCATCTGCCGCGCGACGTGCGGGTCGACGGGAGGCTCGCCGGGATCGTCGCCGATCGTGCGGACCAGGAGGACGCCGAGCAGCGCGCAGACCAGAAGGAGCGCGAAGGCGCCGCCGCCGAGGCCGACGAAGAGGGCGGTGTGGTTGCGGCGCGCCGGCGGGTGCGGCGGAGGAGCGCCCGGGTGCGGCGGTGGCGTGGTGGCCCGCAGTGGTACGCCCGCCCACGGCTGCCCCTGCCCGGGCCCCTGCCAGGGCGGTGGCGTCGGCGTCGGCGCATGGTGGGCCGGCAGGGGCGATCCCGGTGGCAGAGGCGATCCCGGTGGCAGGGGCGATCCCGGTGGCGGGGCCTGCGGCGGGCCGGTCTGCGCGGGTGGCGGCGGGCCGGTCTGCGCGGGTGGCGGCGGGGCCTGCGGTGCCGGTGAGGGCGGCTCCGGTCGCCGCTCCGGCCACGCGTCGTCGGCCGCTGTGCCCTGACCCATGATGTCTCCCCGTCCGATGGCCGGCACCGTCAGTGAGGAGCCTATGGCCTCGGTACGACACGTCGCGTGTCCGGTTCGCGACCGAAAGGCGACCTGCGCGGTGCCGGTTAACCGGTCGCTGCGGCCCGGCGGGCGGCGGTAGCGTGCCGGCGTGTCCCGCACCGTGACCCTCGCCCTGGTCGACGCCGACGGCGCGCCGCTGGGCGCCCTGCCACCCTTCGAGGTCCCGTCGCCCTGGTGGCAGGAGGTCGCCCCCGTCGTCGCCGAGGCCCGCCGGCGGTACGGCGTCGAGGTGGCCGTGCTCCGCCTGCTGACCGGGGACGCGCCGCAGCCGATGGGCGGCACGGTCACGTACCTCGGTCAGGTCGCCTGCCCGCCGAGTGTGCCGCTGTTGCCAGCTCGCGTCCCACTCGCGGCGGACCCGCTGCGCGCGCCCTACGCCGAGCCCGGCGGGCCGGCGCGCAGCCTCGCCTGGGCGACGGCCGAGCTGCGGCGGCTCGGCCGCCCGGCGCGGACCGTCACCCAGCAGCGCACCTGGAACCTGTCGGCGGTCTGGCGGCTCGACGGGTCGGGCGGCACGGCCTGGCTGAAGCAGGTGCCGGTGTTCTTCCGGCACGAGGCCGCCGTGCTGCGCTGGCTCGGCCGGGCCGCGCCCGGGAGGACGTCGACGCTGCTCGCCGACGACGGCGACGGCCGGATGCTGATCGAGCACGTGCCCGGCGAGGACCGCTACGGCGCACCCGTCGAGGAGCGGCTGGCGATGGCCGCCGACTTCCACCCGGTGCAGGTGCGCTCCGCCCCCGACGTGGCGGAACTGGTCGCGGCGGGCGTGCCCGACCTGCGCGCCGGCGCCCTGCCGGCCTGGATCCGCGACCGGCTGGTCGGCTGGGACACCTCGCCGGTGCGGTCCCTGCTGGCGGGGCTGGCGGCGCGGCTCGACGAGGTACGCGGGTGCGGGCTGCCGGACACCCTCGTGCACGGGGACCTGCACCCGGGCAACGTGCGCGCCGACGCCGGGCGGCACGTGGTCATCGATTGGGGCGACGCGTTCGTGGGACACCCGGCGTTCGACGCGCTGCGGCTGGTGGAGGGCCTTGCGGACGACGACGCCGTCCCGGTGCTCGCCGAGTGGTGCGCGCGGTGGCGGGCCGAGGTGCCGGGGTGCGAGCCGGGGCGGGCCGTGGAGCTGCTGCGGCCGGTCGCGGCCCTGCGCCTGGCGGCCGTGTACGCGATGTTCCTCGACGGGATCGAGGCGAGCGAGCGGGTCTACCACGCCACGGACGTCGACACCTACCTTCAGCAGTCGCTCGCGTCCGTTGCCCCCTGACTCCACCGTGGTGGCGGGTGCGGGACACCCGCACGTCGGCGGAGCGGGCCGGATCCGGTGGTGGGACGGCGTTCACTCAGCTTTGGCGCCCTCGCCACCCCAGGTCGCCAGCACGGCGGAAAGCTCCTCCAGCAGCGCGTCGACCTGTCCGCAGTCGTAGCCGCGCGTGGCCCTGGGCAGGTCAGTACGCGCCTCGTCAAGCTCGGCTTTGACCTGATAGCGCTGCAACGTCCGGCCCGAGATCAGCGCGTCCTGGCCGCGTCGGATCAGCTCGTCCACCCGCGCCGGGTCGTAACCGCGCAGGCCGATGGCGAAGTTGGGCGAGTCGAACCGCTCTCGGCGTAGTCGCCGGACATCCGTGAAGCGGCCTCCTCCGAAGCGAGTGAGGGCCGCCGCCACCTCATCCGCCGGCTGTCGAACCCTGTTGAGGTCGAGGAGGGCCAGGCTCGCTCGTTCATCGACCGGGCTCCGGGCAGTAAGAGGGCGATCGATGGTCGACCCGGCGGCCGGCACCAGCAACAACGACGGGGAGGCGGGCTTGCTGCCGCCAGGCGACGGCACCGATTCATCAAGGACAATCGCGTCGATCTCGGCCCACGGCACCAGCCGGTTGAGCCCGGCAACCCGCAGGGTCAGCCCCTCGGGCCCGATGAGGAACCTGAACGGCTTCAGCTCGCTGACGACGAATACGCCACCCAGCAGGGCCGTGATTCCACCCAGGAGCAATGCACCAACCGAAGGGGGCGAACTGGCCGCGCTACCGCCCAACAGCACGAGCACACCGATCGCCAGGAGAAAGGCGCTGAAAACCAGCAAGCGTCGACTCTTACGCAGCTCCATGCCCATACCTCGATCTCGCGCGGACCACCGTGGGGAGCATGGCACGGGGGTACAAACGACCAGCCGCTGCGATCATCAAGGCGATGAGTTGCGCCGAGATGGCTCACGCGGCGGCATACACGGCGGCGGGAAGGATGTGTCAGCCGCCGGTTAAGCGCACAGGCTCGTCGCTGGTGTTCCTTGACAGGTCACGTGGGCTCGTACAGACACACCTGCACGTTTGGCAGGTCGACGAGGGCTGCCTCGATCAGGGGGCGGACCTCGGCCCAGTCGAGGCCGCCGTTGCCGCAGCCGAGAGCCGGCACCGCCACCGAGGCGATGCGGTCGTCGCGCAGGACGCGTACCAGATTGGGTAGCCCGGATTCGATGCCAGCGAGGCGGGACGGCGAGCGCCAGTGGCCCTTGGTCGGGAAGTTGACGACGTAGCGGTGCCGGCCCGGCGTGCCCGAGTCGTACACGAACATCCGCCCGAGACGGACGGTGCCGGCGGCGCAGGCCGCGCGGTACGCGGTGAAGTTCGCGGGATGGGCCCTCTTGAAGGCCAGGGCGAGACCCTTGCCCATCACGCCGACTGTGTTGACGGGGTTGACGAGCGCCTCGACGTCCGCGTCGAGCAGGTCGCCGTGCCGGACGGTGATCATGGGGTTGTTGCTACCAGCAGGCTGTGACACGGAGACTCCGTTCGGCGCCGCTGTCGCGTCTCTGACACTGGCGCTGCGCCGACCTGCGCCAGTTTGTCGGGAACGGACGCCGCGACGAGTCTCGGCCGTGGCGCCGCTGCTCCCGCTGAGCAGGGTGGATGTGGCGTCATCGGCAACTAGTTGCGCGTGAGCAATATCGACTTCGTAGGTTGTTGACGGCGGGAACAGGCCAACCGAGGCCGGCCGATCGGTGGAACCTCGGGGGTCCCGCTGGTAGGACTCTTGTGGGTAGGGTCCGGGGACCGCCAGTGGGGAGGTGGGAGCCGTGCGTCAGCGCGGAGGTGACCGACTGCTCGTACGACGAGCCCGCCTGCCGATCTCCTGACGACAGGTCGATCCGTCCCGTCCTGGCCGGTCCACCCAGCAGAACCAAAGGTGCCGCATGCTTTCCCGCTCCACGTCCTCGACGGAATCGCCCGCACTCATCCGGGACCGGGCCACCTCCCTGGTCGAGTACCTGATGGCCGTGCGGGCGCAGCTGGAGAAGCCGGCCCGGACGGTGCCCACCGCCGACGCCTTCTGGCAGCACGACTTCCCCGCGCACGCCGCCTGCGAGGTGGGTGTCTCGACGGACGGCGCCAGCTGGCTGCGCGTCGGCCTGCCCGCCGCCCCGAGACCGATCAGGACGCCCCCGGAGTTCACGCCGTACCTGGCCGGTGCGCCGTCGTACGCCGTGGAGCCCCGGCTCGTCGGCGACGAGGAGACGATCGAGCGGCTCCAGGCGCGGTTCGCGCAGTGGCGGGAGCGGGAGTGGCGCCCCTGGGCCGACCAGACCCGGCGTACGGAGGCGACGCGGCAGCTGCACCGCAGCCTGTTCGACCTCAAGCACCGCGTCGACATGGACGCCGCCACCCACGAGCTGGTGTGGGGCCACGGCGTCATCCGCACCGACGTGGCCGGGCACCGGGTGCAGTACCCGCTGGTGGTGACCCCGGTCGCCATCGAGTTCGACGCCGACCGGTCGATGGTCACGGTGGTGCCGCAGGGCGCGCCACGGCTCCAGACCGACCCGCTCACCGGTCTCGACGAGCGTTACCTCGGTCAACTGCTCGCGCTGGCCGGCTCCGGCGGTCAGCTCGACCTCGACGTCTGGCACGACCTCGACCGGGTCGAGTTCTTCGAGCGGGCACTGCGCCGGCTCGGGCACGATCCCGTGGTCAGGGACAGCGGTGCGGCAGCCCCGGCCGGCCCGCACGTGCACGACACGGGCGTGCTCTTCGTCCGGCCCCGGCAGCGGATGCTGCGCCGCTTCCTGGAGGAGCTGCGCGCCCGGCTGCTCTCCGGCGACACCGCGAGCATCGGCTCGCTGGCCGCCATCCTGGCGCACGAGCCGAGCCGGCTGGAGATGCCGCAGGACCAGCCGGCGCGGTGGGCCCCGTTGGGGGAGCGGCTGCTCATGCCGCTGCCGACCAACGAGGCGCAGGAGTCCATCGCGCGCCGGCTCGCGCAGCACCGCAACGTCGCCGTGCAGGGCCCACCCGGTACGGGCAAGACCCACACCATCCGCAACCTGATCTGCCACCTCATGGCGCACGGCAAACGGGTGCTCGTCGTGGCGCAGAAGGAGGACCCGCTGCGGGTCCTGCGCGACGGCCTGCCGAAGGAGATCCAGTCGCTCTGCCTGGCGGTGCTGGGCCGCTCCACCGACCAGCTCGTACAGCTCCAACTGGCGGCCCGCGAACTCTCCGACCGCGGGGCGACCCTCGACAAGCGGGGCGAACAGCGGCGCGTCGACCGGCTGCGACGCCAGCTCGAGGAGGCCGAGCGGGACCTCGGCCAGGCCCTCGGCGGCCTGCGCACCATGGCCGAGAACGAGTCCGCGCACTACGAGATCGACGGCATCCGGCTGTCGCCGAGCGACGTCGGTAACTGGCTGCGGGAACGGGCCGACCGCTACGGCGACGTCCCCGACACCGTGGCGCCGGACGTGGCCGCGCCGCTGGGCGTGGAGGAGTTCACCGAGCTGCTCGACATCGCCCGGCGTACCGTCCGACAGGACCGCACCCAGGCGCTGCGGCACCTGCCCACGGCCGCCGAGCTGCCCGCGGCGGCCGCCGTGCTCGCCGGGCGGCGCGAACTCGCCGCCGCCCGCGAGGAACTCGACCGGCTCGCCGCCGCCGGGATCGTCCTGCCGGAGGTACGGTCGTTCGGCCGGCAGGCGCTCGACGACCTCGTCGGTCAACTGCGCCAGGCGCTGACCCTGCTCGCCGCCCGCGAGGGCGCGTGGACCGACCGGCTGGCCACCCTGTTGCAGGCCGACCCGAACTGGCAGACCATGTGGCAGGACCACGTGGCGGCCTGCCAACGCGCGCTCACCGACCTGACCGCGGCGGCCCGGACGCTGGCCGGCCACCAGGTGAGCGTGCCCGAGGTGCAGCTCGCCGAGCCGCGCCGCCTCCTGACCCAGCTCGGTGAGCTGCGGCAGCGATTCGCGACCGGCAAGGGCGTCAACCGGTTCTTCCAGGGCACCCTCGCCCGGCTCGCCGCCGAATGCCGCATCGACAGCGAGCCCCTGCGCACCACCGAGGACGTCGACGTCGTCGTCGCGTACGTCACCCGGCTGCGGCTGCGCCACGAGCTGAACACCCGGTGGGCCGAGTGGCGGCAACTGCTCAGCCTCTCCGACGACCTCGGCGACCAGCCCGACCTGTGGGTCGGCCGGCACATCACCGACGCCGCCACCGCGCTCGACTGGGACCGCCGCCGCTGGCCCGCCCTGCACGCCACCGTCCGCCGGCTGTTTCCCCGGGCCGAGCAGGCGGTCGACGTACGCCGGCTGACCGCCCTCACCGACCTGGTCTCCCGCTGCGCGACCGTGTTCGAGTACGACCGGCTCGTCGCCGACGAGCGGGCCCTCGGCACGCTGCTCCAGGAGGGCATGTCGCACACGGACGCCAGCGAGCTGTGGCGGCTGCTCGACCAGAGCCGCCAGCGCGCCGACCTCGAAGGGTGGGACGGCATCCTCGACGAGGTACGCCGGCTCGCCGCCCTGCGCCCCGACGCGCAACGCTTCGCGCAGCTCACCGAGCGGCTGCGGCCGGTCGCGCCCGGCTGGACCGCCCAGATCGAGGACGGCACCGCCGTCGCGATCGGCGGCACCGGGGCCGACTGCCCGCACCGCTGGCAGTGGCGCCGCGCGCAGACCTGGTTCGACGCCGTCGTCGGCAGCGTCGACCCCGTCGCGCTTGGCCGCCGGATCGAGCAGACGCGGGAGCGGATCCGCCGCCTGACCCAGGAACTCGTCGTCGCCTCGTCCTGGCTGGAGGTGTCCAAGGCGCTCGACGACCGGCGCCGGGCCGCGCTCGCCGACTGGACCACCGCCCTGCGTAAGATCGGCAAGGGTACGGGCAAGAACGCCGCCCAGTGGCAGGCACACGCCCAGCGGGCCATGAACTCCGCCGTCGACGCCGTGCCCGTCTGGGTCATGTCCGTCGACCGGGCCATCGAGCAGTTCGCCGGCGGCGCCCACTTCGACGTCGTGATCGTCGACGAGGCGTCGCAGGCGGACATGTTCTCCCTGCCGATCCTCAGCCTCGCCGAACGGGCCGTCGTCGTCGGCGACGACCAGCAGATCGGCCCGCAGCTGTCGTTCGTCGGCACGGTCACCGGCCTGATCAACTCGCACCTGGTCGACGTGCCCTCCGCCGAGCACTTCGACCCGGAGAGCAGCCTCTACGACCACGCCGTACGCCGCTCACCCGAGCGGATCCTGCTCACCGAGCACTTCCGGTCCGTACCGGCGATCATCGGCTTCTCCAGCCAGACGTACTACGGCGGCGAGATCGAGCCCCTGCGCACCGACCGGCCCGCCGGCATCGGCGACCCCGTGATCGCTGTGCACGTGCCCGAGGGCATCCGCCAGGACCTGCCCACCTACGGCAACGTCAACGTCGCCGAGGCCGAGGCCCTCGTCGATCGGGTCGCCACGATCGTTGCCGATCCCGCGTACGAGGGACGCACCATCGGCGTGGTGAGCCTGCTCAGCACCAGCGGGCAGGCCATCTACCTGCTCACCCGCCTGCGCGAGGTGGTGGGCGAGGAGGAGATGGAACGACGCCGGCTGCGCGTCGGCGACCCGTACACCTTCCAGGGCGACGAACGCGACATCGTGCTCGTCTCCACGGTCGTCTCCCCGCACAACGGCATGGTCTCCGCCTTCACCAAGCGCGACCACCACCGGCGGGTCAACGTCGCCGCCTCCCGCGCCCGCGACCAGCTCTGGGTCTTCCACTCCGTGCAGCCCGCCGACCTGCGCGAGGACGACGCCCGGGGGCTGCTGCTCACCTACTGCCAGAACGTCACCGCCGCCGACGAGGCCTACGACGACCTGGAGAAGCGCTGCGACAGCGACTTCGAACGCGCGGTGCTGCGCCGCGTCCTGACCCGGGGATACCGGCCGCTGCCGCAGTACCGCATCGGCGGGTACCGGATCGACTTCGTCCTCCCCGCACCCGACGGGCGGCGGCTCGCCATCGAGTGCGACGGCGACGCCTACCACGGGCCGGACCAGTGGGAGAGCGACATGCGCCGCCAGGCGGTGCTGGAGCGGGTCGGCAACTGCGTCTTCGTCCGCATCCGGGGGAGCGTCTTCAGCCGGGACCCGGAGGTGGCCCTGGAGCCGCTGTGGGAGCGGATCGCCGAGCTGGGAATCGAGGTTTCGTCCCCGACGGCCGCGCCGGTCATCGACGCCGAGGTCGTCGAGACTGCGCGGGTCAGCACGGACACAGCCCGCGCCGGAGCGGAGGGCAGCGGCGACAAGGAGCCGCGCGGGGTGGCGGCACCCCCGGTGCGGCCCACGACCGGCACGCCCCCGCCATCGGCAGACGAGCCGGCGGGGACCCCGGACGACGGCATGGTGCCCGTGCCCGCCGGCTACCGGAACGTGGCCTGGCTGCGGCCGTACGAGGCGGTGGCCGCCCTGGACAGCTACCAGCACTGCCGCGACGTGCCGGTGCGACACGAGGGCAAGGTCCTGGGGTGGGCCCGCTACCACGACAGTGCCTCCGCCGAGGCGCGCAAGTACCGGGCCAACGTCCGAGTCGAGCGGGCACACCCGAACGGCGCGCGGCTGGTCTGCTGGGTACGCCCGCACGAGGCGAAGGCAGTGATCGCCGCGGCGTCGATGAAGCGCGACACGCCGGTGGAGGACAGTCGTGGCCGGCACGCGGGCCTGGTCCAGTACTTCCCGGCTGCCAGCCCCGCCGCCGTACGCTTCCGCAGCGTCACCCGGCTCCTGCGGCTGTCGGGCGGCGAGAGCCGCGACGCCCGTCCGGCCACGCCGCCGGTCCGGCCCGCGCCCGAGCCGCGCGGCCCGGGCGAGTCGCGGCCCGCACCGGCGGGCGAGGGGACGCCCGCCCGACGGGAGCTGGAGGAGACGCTGCACCAGGCGATGGTGCGGGCGTACGACCAGGAGGCCGAGCCGGCGGACGAGCCCGTCGAGGCCTCGGCCGATCGCCGGGCGCTCGAAGCGGCGTTCCACGAGGCGATGGTGCGTACGTACGAGCGGGCACGGGACGAGGCGAACTACCACGCCGGCCTGCTGCTGCGGATGGTGACGGAGAAGGGCGGCCTCGCCACGGCCCGCCAGCTCCTGCACCACCCGCTGGTCTCCGACGGGTTCACCGCGCTGTGGGAGCGGGGGCGCGTGGACCTGACGGCCGAGGCGGTGGTTATCCGGCCACGCTTCCGGCCGCTGTTCACCGACGAGGAACTCGCCATCGCCAGCAACCGGGTGGTGGATGCCTCGGCACACGCGTCCTGACGTCAAGGTGGCGCAGGTCGGGGAGTCCACGGCATAGCATCAGCGCTGCCGGCGTTTGAGTGTTCCCTGCCATGTGGTGAGGTCAGGAGGTGTATAAGTATTACCCAAGGGGGGTGGGTAATGCTTATATCGGCATCTGTGTGGCAAGCCCTGACCGAAGCTGGGGTCACGCTGGTCCCTCATGGTGCCGACCGCGTCGAACTGAGCTACGCGGGCGCCCGCGCTCTACTGACTGTCGTTTCATCGCCGACGCCACTGAGCCCCAGCAACATCGCGTCGTTGACCAGCCGTCATCCAGAACCGTGTCTGATCGTTGTCCCGGCGGCTTCACCGGCGGTACGGCAAGCGGTCGATGAAGCCGACTGGTCATGGTTGGTTGATACCGGGCAGCAGGTGACCGGCACGGTACGCATCGACGGGATGGAAGTAGTGCTGCGTCCTCCGCCGCAAGCCGCCACGCGACCCGCCAAGCGGGGTCCGGTGCCGTGGGGCACCTTCACTCTGGTCCGCAGAATGCTCCAGCGTCCGTACGCCAGCCAGCGGGAACTGGCCGCCCTCGCTGGCGTTTCCCAGCCGCGCGTCTCGCAGGCCCTGAACGTCCTGGTTGGGCAAGAGATCGTCCGTCGTACCCCCAATGGATGGGCCGTACGGGACATCGATGGGGCGATACGTTGGTGGTTGGAGTCCTATCCCGGGCCGGGTGGGATCAGCACCCGGTGGTACGGGATGGCGCCAGCAGTTGAGCAGGCTCGGACGGTTGTTGCGTTGGTCGGGGCAACCGAACCGACTGCCGTCGTGGTCTCCGGCGATGTCGGTGCAGACGTCATGGCTCCCTGGCGCGCTCCCATCCGTGCGGTTCTCTATGGCCGAACCGGAGCGAATCTGGAGGACGCCGGCCTCGTCCCTGCTGCGGGCGATGAGGCAACCCTGGAGTTCAACGTCCCGAGGGACCCGGGCCTGTGGCAGCCTTCCGGCTCGGCGACGCCAGTCAAGAACAGCCTCCCGCTGGCCGACCCGCTGCAGATCCTGTGGGACGTCCGGCGTTCGCCAGGCCCCGACAGCGAGGAAGCGGCGCATCGCGTGTGGGACGTTCTACGCCGTCGTCATCGTGACCGAAGGGATGTGGCATGACCGGGCCGACATCGTCGAGCGCGGACCCGATGGCACCGAAACCGGTTTCGGTCGTCTCGACCAGCCGGGCCGCGGATACGGGTTTCCTGACTCTTGCCGACCTGGCACAGATCACTACCGCTCTCGGTCTGGACTACCGGCTTGTCGGCGGGCACATGGTCACGCTGCTTGTGGCGCTCCATGGGGTTTCCGAGCAGGTGCCGCTGCGCGAGACGGCTGACGCTGACTTCGCCGCACTGCCGAGCGTCATCGCTGACCCTCGCCTACCAGGTGCGCTCCTCGAGCGTGGCTACCGATCACGGGAGGCTGCGAACCGGTTCACCCGTGACAGCGCAGACGAATATGGGCAGCTGAGCCTGGTGATCGACATACTTGCGCCGTCATATCGGGGCGTGCTGGTGCCCAATCAACGGCACGGCGATCTGGTGGTCGACGAGGTCCCCGGTCTCGTCCTCGCCCTGCACCGGCCCGCTGAGTTGCTGGATGTCGACGTCCAACTCACCAACAACGACCATCTGAGCATGCGCATGGCACTCCCGGACGTAACGTCAGCGTTATGTCTGAAAGCGCTCGCTTACCGCGGACGTTTCGCCCCGAAGGATGCGGTCGATCTCTGGCGCCTGATCCATGCGGCACACGCGGCCGGGTTGCGTGCCGCTGAGTGGCCGGTGAGCATCACGGGGCGTCAGGCCGCAGATGTACTGCACCGCTTCTTCGGCACGCCCGATGCGGCAGGCCTCAAACAGATGTCGTCGAGCGTCGCCGACCGTACCCGGATGCGGGCGTTGGTCCGAGAGATCGTGCCAGCCGGATAGCTTCACAGGCTCAGGCGGCGATGGTCCGGGCGGTGGCGTACACGTCGGCGGGGAGGGCGTACGCCAGTCGCCAGATGATCCGCATGGGGCGGTCGCCGGTGTGCTCGCGGTAGGTCATCGGGCCGGCGTAGAGGTAGGCGGGCGCGCCCAGGTCGCGGTCCGCGACCCGCGTCTCCCGGACGAAGAGATGCACTGTCGAGCCGCGCGAGGCGTGGTGGACGTAGCGCTGACCGGTCGCCGAGGCTGACGACGTGGTGCTCTGCGACTCCCACTGGAACAGGCTGTCGGTGATGGCCCGGTCTGCGTACATGGTGGTGGGGGAGTAGTGCGTTTCCGACTTGACCAGGGTGACGAAGAAGAGATCCGCCTGGGCGTCGGGCAGCCACTTCACCCCCTCCCGCAGCGATCCCGGGTTCGGCATGCCGAAGGCGGCGCACGCCTCGTTGCGGCTGTAGCGGGCGTGCACCCGCAGCGGCACGTCCGCCGACAGCGGCTGCGGCGTGACCCGGTGGATCCGGTCGCGTAGCACCTCGGCCACCTGCCGCAGCTCGGCGCAGCGGGCCGGCTCCGCCCAGAGCCGCGCCAGCCGCTCGTCCCGGAGGGCCAGCGGTGCTTTTGGCCCCCACAGGTCGAAGTGCAGCATGTCCCACAGCCGCCCGGCGTCCGGCCGCTCGCCCGCCGCCACCCGGGCCAGCAGGTCCAGCCGGTCCGGATCGTCGAGGTGCAGCATCCGCCCGATGGCCCGGCCCAACTCCCGGTCGTCCGGCCCCGGCGTCGACGACTCCAGCCCGGCGAGCCGTCGCAGCCCGGTCCACCCGCCGATGGTCGCCGACCGGTACACGTCCTCGATCTCCACGCCGGTCTCCCGCAGGAACTCGGCGAGGCCGACGTCCCCGAGGTGCCGCAGCTCCGCCAGCAGGCCGTTCTTCGACGTCGGCATGACGGTACGCAGGTTGTCGAGCACGACCCTGCGGGCGACCGGATCGAGCTGGATGTGGCATCCGCTGGGCAGCGACGGGAAGTCCTGCTCGACCGCCTCTTTGATCTCCCGGCGGCTGACGCCGGTCAAGGCGCGCCAGCGCAGGTCGAAGCGGAAGTTGGCGTGCTGCCCGCCGATGAAGTCGAGCACCGTCAGGCAGGGCTTGTCGTCGTCCAGGCGCAGGCCCCGGCCGAGCTGCTGGAGGAAGATCGTGGCGCTCTCGGTGGGCCGCAGCATCAGGATCGTGTCGACCATCGGCAGGTCGACGCCCTCGTTGAACAGGTCCACGGTGAAGAGCACCCGCAGCTTGCCGGCCTTGAACTCCCGCAACAGGTCATGCTGGGCGAGCCGATCCACGTGCGAGGCCACCGCCGCCGACGGCACGCCGTGCCGGGTGAACCACTCCGCCATGAAGCGGGCGTGGGCGATGCTCACGCAGAACCCGAGCGCCCGCATCCGGCCCACGTCTATTGTGTCGCGTACCGCCTTCAGCACCAGCCGCGCCCGCGCGTCGTTGCCGGTGTAGAGGCCGTCAAGCTCGCCGAGGTCGTACCCCTGGCCGCGCTTCCAGCGCAGGCGCGACAGGTCCACGTCGTCGTGCAGCCCGAAATACTGGAACGGCGCGAGAAGTTGCCGCTCCAGCGCCTCCCACAGGTGCAGCTCCACCGCCACGCGGCCGTCGAACCACCGCCGCACGTCGCGACCGTCGGCCCGGTCGGGGGTCGCCGTCAGCCCCAGCAGTACGCGCGGCCGAAGCCGCTCCAACAGACCGGCGTACGTCGGTGCCTCCGCGTGATGGAACTCGTCGACGATCACCATGTCGTACGCCTCGGGGTCGATCTCCCGCCGGTGTAGCGACTGGATGGAGGCGAAGACGTGCCGCCACCTGGTCGGGGTCTTGCCCCCGACCAGCGTTTCGCCGAAGCTGCCGTCGAGCATCACCTGCCGGAACGTCGCGAGGCTCTGGGTGAGGATCTGCTCCTGGTGGGCGACGAAGAGCAGCGAGTCGACCTGGTTGTTGCGGTGCAGGCGCCGGAAGTCCAGCGCCGCGACGACCGTCTTGCCGGTGCCGGTGGCCATCACCACCAGGTTCCGGTGGCGGCCGTGCACCTGCCGCTCCGCGTCCAGGTCGGCGAGGATCTCCGCCTGGTACGGGTACGGCCGCACGTCCAGGTTGGCGATCTGCGTCGGCGAGTCCTCGCGCCGCTCCCCGCTGAGGGCGTTGCGCAGCCGCTCGGCGTCCCGGCTGGCGTCGTAGTCCTCGAACGCCGGGTCGTTCCAGTAGTCCTCGAAGGTGGCCGTGAACGTGTCGATGACGTGCGGCTGCTCGACGTTGGAGACGCGCACGTTCCACTCCACGCCGTCGATAAGCGCGCTCTTCGACAGGTTGGATGACCCGACGTACGCGGTGGTCATGCCGTTGTTGCGCCGGAACAGCCACGCCTTGGCGTGCAGCCGGGTGGTCCTGGTCTCGTAGGACACCTTGATCTCGGCACCCAGCTCGGCGAGCCGGTCGAGGGCCCGCTGATCGGTCGCGCCCAGGTAGGTCGTGGTGATGACGCGCAGCTTGCCGCCCCGGGCGATCAGTTCGCGGATGGCGGGTTCGACGATGCGCAGGCCGTACCACTTGATGAACGCGCAGAGCAGGTCGACCTGCTCCGCCGACGCCATCTCGTGGGTGACCTCGTGGCCGATGCGGGGCTGGTGGCGGCCGTTGACCAGCAGCGCGCCCGTGGAGAGGGGGGTGGTGGGGCGCTGGGGGAAGGCCGGTTGTGCCGTTGGGGTGGGTGGGGCGGCGATGGCATGCAGGAGGTGCCTGGCGTCGGTGACCTGGTCTTGTGTCGTGGACGCCTGCGGGCTCTCGGCGGCTATGGCGTCGGCGATGCGGTTGGCTAGCTCGATCTGGCGGTGGAGCTTGTCGTCGCCGGCGGGGACGGCGTGCAGGGCGCGGTGGGCCAGGGCGGCGATGTGACGGGCGAGGGCGTCGGGGGCGTCGGCGGGGTCGAGCTTATGGTGCTGGATATGGGCGGGGTTGACGCGCTGGAGGCGATCGGCCAGCTCCCGGGTGATGAGGTGCTCGTAGATGCCCCGCTCAAGGTCCGTCACTTGGACAAGGTAACTGTCCGTACCCTTGGATGCCGCCTCGAAGGCTTGTGTCGGGACTACGACAGTAGAGGGCAATAAGGAAAGTGGTCGTCTAACGGTGCCGCCTCGGGCCAGCGTTGCTGGCGGGCCAAGTTGATTGACTTCCCCTCTGTGAGCTGCGAGAACGTCCTGATACCGAGAATAGATTTCGAAAGGCAACACCAGCTCTGCTGGTCGTTGACGGGCCGGGACAGGCGAGGAAAGCCCAGATAGCCGATGACTAGGCGGTCCCGCTGCCGGATCCTAGACGGTAGTGTGCGCCTTTGCGGGGAGGTGATGGGTGGTCCGTGTTCTAAATAAATCGGCTGATTTGGTCGAAACATAATAATTCCCTGCGCCTCGTCGAGCTGCCTATGCCGCCGTGCAGTCGACAGTCAGCTGCACCGGGCTGATGTTGGTATCAGCGGAGGTAGCTGGCGCCAATAATTATTCCCATACACCCGCCCGACCTTCTGGCCGGATAAATGGTGAATTAACTATTGAGCCTCGCCTGGCAGGCAATCTGGAGGGTGGTCAAAGGGATTCGCTCGGTCAATGTGGGTCGAGTTAACATGGGTATTTGGAGATCTGTTTTGAGTAAGGCATCCGCCAAAAAGGAAATCCCTCGGCATGTGCGTCAGATACAAGACGCGCTAATTGAAGAGTTCCAAGACTTGATTGATGTTAGCGATATAAAGTCCACCGATCCCGTGCAACGCCGTCTGCAATTTCTATCCCGGGCCCTAGCTGCGAGGGCGGTGCGACACCTGACAGGCTGCACCAGCGTGGAGGCGGCGACTGCAGTGATTGATGGGCGCGACGATTATGGAATCGATGCGGTCGCTGTATCTGATGGCTCTCCCGAGCTGTGGCTAGTTCAAGCCAAATGGAGCGATTTTGGCCAGGCGGGCATTGACACCGGCTCTGCAAATAAGCTCGTCAGAGGTTTCAAGCAGATGGACGATCAGGAGTTTGGAAGATTTAACGACAGATTTCGCAAAATCGAGCCTCAAGTCAGGGCCGTTCTTAGCGAAGCATTTTGCCGGGTGGTGCTTGTTGTCGCTGTGATGGGCGACGGCCACATGGCCCCCGAGGTTGAAGAGGTGCTGACAGATGCAGGTCGTGACTTCAACATCTTTGGCCGTACTCTTGAGCACAAAATCCTAACCGGTACCGACTTCTTCCAGGCGCTCCGCGATGACATTGCTCCTACGCCGATTTCAGTTGAAGCAACGATGTCTGCCGGATGGGAGTACAGGTCCACCCCCTATGAGGCATACTACGGTCTGGTTTCCGCAGACGAGCTCGCAGGCTGGTATGCGAACCACGGGGATCGCCTCTATGTCAGAAACGTTAGGAAATCGCTGGGCAGAACAGCAGTTAACCAACGCCTCGTGCAGACACTTATCGACGAGCCGGAGAAGTTTTGGTATTTCAACAATGGAATTACCGTGCTATGTAATCAGGTTGTCCGACACTTCTTTGGGAAGCGTGATAAAGGTCAACCTGTTCGCCTCGAACTGATCAACGCGAGCGTAGTGAACGGCGCGCAAACCGTAACGTCTGCGCATGGGGCATTCCAGGAGGCGCCGGCAGCGGTCGGTGAGGCTTTCGTCAGCGTTAGAGTTATCGTAGTCGATGACCGCGAGCAGCAGTTCGCTACTGAAGTTACTGAGGCTACCAACACTCAGAATCATATGGAGCGTCAAGACTTTATAGCCATCGACGAAACGCAAGTTGCGATTCAGGAGGATTTTAGGCTCTCGCTGCGTAAAGAGTATGTGCTGAAGAGGGGGGATCTTCAGCCGCCTCCTGAAGCGGGTTGCTCAATCATTCATGCTTCGATTGCTCTTGCCTGCGCCCATCGTAACCCAGCGATGGCGATGCGCGCGAAGCGTGACGTTAGTCTTCTTTGGGATAAGGAGGCCGGCATATATGAGCAACTCTTCGGTCAGCAGCCCAGCGCGTATCAGATTTGGCGGTCAGTGTGCCTGGTGAGGAAAGTAGACGCCGCCCTGCGGGACCTTAGGGCCTCGTCGGGAGGCCGCGCTGCGGCAATTGCAGAGCATGGCGATTTGTTGATTACTCACATAGTCTTCGAGTTGATCGGTAAGGAGGGCATCGAAGATCCCGATAGCGACTGGGAGAAGAGCTTCGATGGCATTCCGGACACTGTTAAAGCTGTCCTATTGCATATGATTCAGGCTGTTAATAGTGAATTTGGTCGGACCTCCTACGTTTCGAGTACTTTCACTAACGAGCAGAGGTGTCGACGCCTTGTTCAACTAGTAGGTTCTTCTCTTGCGGCAGGAAACGCACGTGAGAGTCTTGCCGACTATCCTCCCGTCGTAGCTGCAAGACCAACACGACGCCCCAATACCGTCAGCCTCCTAGTCAATGCAGGGGTCGTGGCAGAGGGGACTGCGCTACTGTTCCAACCCACCGGAGAGGTGGAGCAATCAGCGATTGGAGAATGGCTCGATGCCGATCCTCGTCGTTCGCGAGCTCGTTGGACAAACAGTAAATCTAAACCTCTTATTTGGGAGGTTGATGGTGAGCGTTATTCGCCCTCTGGTCTCACGACCCTCATCTGGGAACTAGCTGAGTGGCGTGACGCGTGGGTGTCTGTACAGGGTCCGCGCCAGTGGGTCCTTCCCGGAGGCGAAACTCTCGTTCAGCTTGCCGAGCAGGTTTGGCGCGGGGATGAGGGCGGGGCTACCCTACCTTAAGTGCGAATGGTGTGGGAATCCGGTGGCACAAATTTGTGCCACCGGACATCCCACAACGAAAGCAGAAACATCGCGAAACGAGACCGTAGAGCTGCCGCTACGGCCGACCGATCACCAGGAAGTCGTAGTCTACCTCGGGATCGAGAGATCCGTGTGGTGCGACGAGCATAATTGCACGTCGCGCGGTTAGCCGTGCTGCCACTCTGTGTTCCACAGCCGTGCGCGCGGCTTCGGCGATTCGATTCCTTTCGTGTGCCGATTTCGGCACTGGTAACACAACTTCACGCCACCGACCTCCTAACGTGTCGATGATGTCCTGAGTAAAACGCTTCGACCAAATTTGTTCCTTGACGATCGGCGCCGACAGTAGGGCCAATAGGAGAAATGGGTCAAGCTTGTCATGGTCGAGTGACTTGAATTTCAGAATGTGACTCTGGAACAGGATCTTCGCGTCGAGTTCAGTCACGATCGCACACGTGCCGACGAGGTATGTCCCGTCTCGCACCATCAAGATATCGCCAACCTCTACATCCTGGCGTCCAGCGTAGGTGCTATAGATCTCTCCAGAAACACCGTGTTTCGGGTCGCCCTTAATTTCCCAGTTTGCAATATCTGAGGTGCGGATAAAAGGAATTGGGCCGGTTCCGTAAGCCAGCTTCCCGGGCTCGTGACCAGTGTTCACGGAAATGAGATTGGTGTCAGAAAGGTTGCCGAGCGGGATTAGGTCGTGAGTCTCGGAAAGATCTGAAAGGCGCTCCCTTAATTCGGGATTGTAATACTTAGGCAGGTACACCATGTCCGAAATTTGGCTTGCCTGAACGGTGAAACCAAGATGGTCGAAATCGAGAGCTTCGCCGTCCAGGAAGTTATTCAAACGTTGGGTAATTTCAGGCAGGTCGTCGTACGGAATTTCGTGGCCTCGCGAGTCGTGGCCACACCAGCGGGCAACGGCCATGAAGACGGGGTAGTCGCTGCTATTGTCTTCGCCACTCCTGTGCTTTTCGATCAGAACGATCGCTGTCTTGGCATGTGTATAAGGCTGAAACAGCTCCTCCGGCATGCTTACAACGGCACGGATTCGCGCCCTGCTGAGGATGTGCGAGACGATGAACTTATGCGAGGGGTTGCAGAGCATAGACTCTGGTATGACAATACCGAGTCGTCCCCCGGAGCCCAGGAGGTCCAAGCAGCGCTCGATGAAGAGGATTTGAGGCGCTTGACCCTCAAGGACTGAGCCGCTCCGGACAAATTCACCACTATCGCGATCTCGGGTCCATCGACGTCCCAGGTTGAAGTTTGAAAGCGTCGAGGAATCCTGGACTTTGAGCTTTTTCCCAAAAGGCGGATTAGTTACTACGACAGTAAAGTTGCTGTCCCGAACTTCATCGGCAGCCTTCGGGTGCCATGAAGCAGGAGCGAGAGAGTTTTCGCAGAAAATCCCTCCTCGGCCGTCGCCGAGAACTGCCATATAGGCTTTTGCTACCTTAGCAAGGAATGCGTCTTTGTCTATCCCTCGGATTGCCCGGATCGCTACCTTCTGCTTCTCATGCTCGATCTCCTGCGTTGGCCAGCCCAAACCCACCCCTCTCGATTCGACCTGTTCCCATAGCGTGCGCAAGATCTCAACTAGAAATCCACCTGATCCGCAAGCGGGATCAACGATCTTGTCTTTAGAGGTCGGCCGTACCATAGCGGCAGTTAGCCGAACAACGTTTCGAGGTGTGAAGAACTGTCCTTGAGAGCCCTTCAGGGAAGGGCCAATGAAAGTCTCGAAGGCATCTGCGACGACATCTCTATCGCACTCAATAAGGGAATATGGCTGAAGCTCTCCCACCACATACGTGATTGAGTGATCATCAAGATCCAGGGTGTCGTTGATCTCGAAAACGTCGTCGTATTGCTGTTTAACCTCTGCAAAGATCTGACGGATCCGTGAAGCAACTGTCGCGCTGCTTTCGTTGATGCCAGCTCTGAAGCGAACAGTTGCTTGACGGGCAGTAAATCTTTCGTCGTATATCTTGCAGAAAATCAAGTTGATTATTTGCTGCGCTAGCGGCTCGTCTCTAGTCATCCCGACAGCGTTCGCAGCTAGATAGTTGCGCGCCGCCCGGAAAGTTGCTCGCAAATTGTGAGTTGGTCGGAGAGAGTCGCGACTGTAGAGGCCGACATCCTCAACCCGCTCCCCGTACCGCGGGATGTTCGGAATCTCCTCAAACTTTATTCCGGAGGTAGTCTCTACTTTTCGCAAGAAAAGGCGCTCGCTGCCATTGAACCAGACACCTAGCTCTGCCCTAGAGAGGCGAAGATAGTCTTCGAGCTGCCCCTTCCCGTCTTTCCGCTTCTTTTTCTTACACTCAACTACAATGTACAAGTCTTCGTCGCTATGTGAGTCGTTCTTGAACACAGCGATATCGACAGGATATTTCTTGGCGCGATCAGAAGGGGAGGACTTTACGTGCCATTGGGGTCGGGTTCTGATTGTTTGAACTGGGTAGCCGTAGTCTTCGACCAATTGTATGGCGAAAGGCTGCACCGCTCCGACCTCTTCCGGAGTGGCGAGCACGTCACGTCCACTAATAAAGTCTGGAACTCGCTTTGACTTGGCGATTTCATCTTCTATGACAGCCGTTTCGTTGGCTGCTTCGCTAGCCTTCACGGTCCTACTTTCGGGATTGGTGGATGGGGGTAGGCGCGCCCTTGCTGACGGCTATCCTACCCGTATGCATCCCTTGCGATTGACTGGCACCCGCATGCCTTTGGGTTCGGCTACGGTTGCATCCGTGCAGTGACCCGATTGTTGGTCAGCCATGCCAGGTGGACATTCGGCAAGCCTTCGAGGAATTCCCAACCCAATTGGTCGCGTAGGGCCCTGTTGGCGTTGATGTAACTGCTGCTCTCTCCGGTGCCGTCCATCCCTCATCCAAGCGCTTTGGCTGCCAATGTTTGCATCCAAACACGCAGGGCGTCCGTGCGAGTATTGCTGGCGTCGGACCGCCGTAAGGCGCCTGCGTTTTATGTCGGGCATCCCACATCCCTGAGCAAACCGAGGGTGCTGTCAAGCAGGGTGGGCGCAACACCCACTGTTACAGACGATTTTGCAGCGTGCCTGCTCCCGTCCTCGCCCACTACCTGAGCGCCTGCTTCGCGGGCGATGGCCACACCCGCCGTCATGTCCCATGGGTGGTTAGACAGAGTTATCGAGGCGTCGAGCCTACCCTCGGCTAACCAGGCTAGGTCGAGCGCCGCCGTGCCAGTCATCCGTATCCGCTGCGCGGACTCGGCGAGCCGTGCGGTCAGCGCGAGCCGGAGTCGGTTCTTGGCCGCAGCGCCCTCGCCTACGGCGTAGTCGCCGATCGCCACGATCGCCTCGCTCAGCCGGCTCGTTTGGCTCACCCGAATCGGCTTGCCGTCGACCGTTGCGCCGTCGCCCTGGGCGGCGGCGTAACGGTTGCCGAGGAAGGGCAGCTCGATGACCCCGAGGACCGCCTCGCCATGGTGCAGCAGCCCGAGCGACACCGCGCAGAGCGGGATGCCTCGCACGAAGTTGGCCGTCCCGTCGATCGGATCGAGCACCCACTGCAGCTCTCCCGACCCGCTGATGCCGTCCTCCTCGCCGAGGAACCCGATGTCGGGAGTCGCGACGCGGAGCATCTCGCGGACGCTGCGCTCGATCTCGTAGTCCAATGCGGACGCCATGTCGCGGTCGCCCTTGGCTGTGAGCGCACCCGGTGGCTTACGCCGCATGTCCTCTGCCGCCCGTGCAACCGCCTCGATCGCAACAGGCAAGAGTGGTCCGTAGTCGCTCACAACCGCTGCCCCCGTCGCCACTGCGTCTCGAAGTGCTGTTCGAACACCGGATACAGGCCGCCGCGAGCCTGTCTCCGCCTGGCGACGAACGCGGGGGAGTCGACCCCTCGGCTCTCCGCGAGGTACGGCTGCGCGACGCAGAGATCGTCGACCAGGATGACGTTGAATCGCAACGTATCGTCGTAGACCGCCAGTTCCATGCGGTCCTGGAGCCCGTCGGGCAGCCGGTCACGCACGCGCATCAGCGTTTCGATGTTGAGCTTCGTCAGCCCTGACAATTGCCCTGCCGGAAAGCCTTCCTCCGCCTCGCGTGCCTGGACAGCCTGCCCCGATGGATTGAGGAACAGAAGGCGGACGTGCGCACCGGCCTCGACCAGGTCGTGCCAGAGGCGATCTGGGTAACCCTGCGACAGGAGGTTGAGCGACAGGCCCACGGCGCGCACGGTGCTCGCGCCGCTGAGCAGTTGATCAGGCGGAAGGTTAGTCGAGAACTCGGAGCGGTTCGTATGGACGGCTACGAGGTCACCGAACCGATCTGTGCCCTGGCGGGCAGCGGAGGACGGATCGAGAATCGCGGAGAGTGCGAGTACGACGTCCCCGGGTGGGACCGTGCTTGTCTCCCAGTTGGTGATGTCGTTACCGGTGGGTCTCCAGGTCAGCGTCCGGGCCAGGACGGCGGCGAAGTCTTCGACGCTCAGTCCGAGGGCCTGACGAGCCCGCGCAACCTGCCCACACGCGACGGCTCCAAGGTTGAGCCCGCTCTCGGAAGCCGGAGCCGGCAGGTTTGCCTGAGGTAGCGCCGCCGCGAACCGGCGTCGAGCCTCGTCGGCAGCCTGAGCAAGTGCAGTGTCCAGGGCCGCCTGCATCTCAGGGCGGGGGGTCACGCTCTTCCCGCCGGCTTCCCACTTGGAAACGGTCCGTTCGGCCACGCCCAGGTGCACGGCGAAGTCACGGATGCTCATGCGGAGCGCATAGCGGAGTGCCTTCGTCTCGCGGCCGGTCCATCGCTGCACGGGTGTCATCGTGCCGCCTTCGATCACGTCGAGAACGGTCATCGTGCACCTTACCTGCAGCATATGCAGCGCAGTTACCGGTCAAGTGCAGTGCGTGGTCATTCTGGTCTTTCCGCAGCTCAGAAATGGTGGACGCATGACCCGGGGCGGGTGCTGGCTCCGGAACTGTGTCGGTCCCCGAACGACACAGCTCCGCTCCCGCCCGCCCCGGCGCCACTCCACCAGCCGCATCCCGAGGGGCAGAAGAACGTGACCACCCTGAGCGACGCCATCCCGATCCTGACCACCACCGCAGGGGAAGCCGGAGCCCCGATCGAGCAAGGCGGCTGGGCGTGACCGCCCAGGAGGCGGTCGGCCAGTGGCTGCGGCTCGTCGTGGCGGACGCGGAGCTGTCGCCGTACCTCATCGGGGTCGACCTGGAGCGGCTCGGCGCGCACCTGGCGGCGGGCCTCGCCGCGGCTCTCGAAGGCCAGCCAAGAGAGGACCCGTGGCGCGGGTTCGGCCTGTCGGAGGAGCAGCACCGGCGCGTCGTCGACTACCTGGCGGGGGTGCTCTGGGCGCTCGACGTGCCCGACGAGCGGCTCGCCCGCGCCCGCCGGGCCTTCGCCGGCGAGGTGGGCGCGTGAGCATCGCCGCCGCCTGGGAGGCAGCCATCGAGCGGGACACCGACGACTTCTGGTGCACGCTGGAGGATCGCCGGCCCGGCCTGCTGCCCGAGCGGGACGCGCCGCTGCTCTTCGCCGCGCTCGGCCGTCTCACGGTCGGCGGCGACGACCCGGCCGGGCGGGCGGCGCTGCTGGCGGTGCTCGGCCGCGCGTACCGCCGGCATGGCCTGCTGCCGCACGCCGCCACCATCGGCGACGCGCTGCTCGCCGCCGTCGCCCGGCGCCCGCGGCCACTGTGGACGCCGCGGCACGCCGACGCCTGGGAGCACGCCGGCCGCCGCGCCGACGAGGCCGTGCGGCGCGCCGCCGCCCGCACGGAGGACGGCCTGGCCTGGTGCCCCGCCGAGGTGATCGGCCACGACCGGCCGTGCGACACGATCGCGATCCTGACCGTACGCCCCTGGCAGCGCCTGCCCTTCCGGCCCGGCCAGGCGGTGCCGGTCTGCACGCCGCGCCGGCCCGGCCGCTGGCGTTGGCTCTCCCCGGCCAACGCCCCGCGCCCCGACGGCACCGTCGAGCTGCACGTCCGCGCCGTCGCCGCCGGGGCCGTCGCCCACAGCCTCGTCCACGACGTACGCCCCGGCGAACTGCTCCACCTCGGCCCGCCACGCGACGCCGGCCTCAGCCTGGACCCGTCCGCGCGGCGGGACCTGCTGCTCGTGGCCGGCGGCACCGGGCTGGCGCTGCTGCGCGCCCTGGTCGAGCAGGTCGCCGCCGCGCCCGACGGCCGGCGGGTGACCCTGGTCGTCGGCGCGCGCATCTTCGCGGACCTGTACGACGCGACGGCCCTCGACAAGCTCCAGACTGCCCACGACTGGCTGACCGTCGTGCCCGCCTTCAGCCACGACCCCGGCGCCGAGCCCGCCGAGCAGGGCGACGCCCTCACCATCGCCCTCAACCACCGCCGCCCCGACGACGACGTGTACGTCTGCGGCCCGCCCCCGATGCTCGCTGGCGCGCGGCTGCGGCTGCTCGCCGTCGGGGTGCCCGCCGAGCGTATCCACCTGCCGGCGGAACTGGTGCCCTGACGGTCAGGACCCCGGTGCAGCCGCCTCGGCTTCCACGACCACCGAGGGAGTGCGTCGACTCTCGATGGGTTCGAGCGATCCAAAGTAGAGGGTGGTGACGCGGCCGGATTAGCCCCGGGCTTGGCGATCACTAGGATCGGCCCCCGTGATCATCAAACGACGGCTTCCAGCAGTCCTCCTAGGACTGTTGGTGGCCTTCCCGACACTGGGCGTGGCTCCCGCCTACGCCGACGAGCACGAAACCGAACCCGTCGAGCCGCCCAAGGTGGAGCTGGTGCTCGACGTCAGCGGCTCGATGCGCGCCAAGGACATCGGCGGGCGCTCCCGTATCGCCGTGGCCCAGGAGGCGTTCAACGACGTCGTGGACGCGCTGCCCGAGACGACGGATCTCGGCATCCGCGTCCTCGGCGCCACCTACGGCGGCGACGACAAGAAGGCCGGCTGCCAGGACACCCAGCAGCTCGTACCGGTCGGTCCCGTCGACCGGGTGAAGGCCAAGAACGCCATCGCCACCCTGCGCCCGACCGGCTTCACCCCCGTCGGCCTGGCCCTGCGCGAGGCGGCGAAGGACCTCGGTACCGGCGAGACCACCCGGCGCATCGTGCTCATCACCGACGGCGAGGACACCTGCGCGCCGCCGGACCCCTGCGAGGTGGCCCGCGAGCTGGCCGCCCAGGGCACGCGTCTGGTGGTCGACACGCTCGGCCTCATCCCGGACGAGAAGGTACGCAGGCAGCTCGTCTGCATCGCCTCGGCGACCGGCGGGACGTACACCTCCGCGCAGAGCAAGGACGACCTGACCCGGCGGATCAAGCAGATCGTGGAACGGGCCAAGGACACGCACACGAAGACGCCGGCGAAGGTGGCCGGCACCGACGTCTGCGCCAAGGCGCCCGTGCTCACCCCCGGTGTCTACACCGACCGGGAGCGCTTCGAGGAGCACCGGTGGTACCGGATCCCGGTCCAGCCGGGGCAGGAGCTGCGGGCCTCGGTGAGCATCGGCCTGGACCGGCCGTTGAACCGGGACTACGGCGTACTGCTGCGGGCCACCGCCACCGACGGGCGGGAACTGGTCCGGGGCAACGACGCCGGCAGCGGTCGTACCGACGTGCTGTCGACCGGCGTGCGCTGGTCGGCGGCGGACGACGAGGACGAGGAGGAGTCGGCGGACGACGACAAGGGCGGCGTCTTCACGGAGTCGACGGAGAAGGCTCCCGAGCCCACCGTCGTCTGCCTGGTGGTCAGCAACTCCTTCTCCGCGAAGGCGGGCGCCGGTCAGGCTCCGGGCATGCCGCTCGAACTGACCATCGACCTGGTCGACGCGTCGCCCGCCCCGAACAGCCCGGGTCTCGGCCGGGGCTGGGTGCTGTTGGGCGTACTCATGCTCGCGGGCCTGCTCAGTGGGCTGATCGTTGGTTGGCTGACCCGTTGGTGGGTAGCGGTCTGGAGGACCCGATGACGAAGGCTCCGATCCCGGCCCGCCGGGCAGCGGTGCTGCTCGCCGCCACCGGCATCGCCGTCGCGCTGCCGGCCGCCGCCGGTGCGGACACGCCCACCCCGTCGCCGGGGGCCGCCACCATCAACAAGGCCGGCACCTCGTTCCTCACCGCCGCCGGCATCAGCCCCGGCCAGCCGGTACGCGTCGGCGCCTCCGTGGGCGACTACCTGTACTGGTCGTTCACGGCCGCGGCGGGGGACACCCATCACGTGGCGGCCACCGTGTCGCTGCCCGCCGCAGCGAGCCGGAAGGGCGACTCCACCTGGACGGTCGAGGTCTTCGACGGGCTGCGCCGCCGGCAGGCGTGTGTCGCGGGGGCGCAGACTCCGGTGGCGTCGAAGAGTGCCACCACCGTCGAACTCGACTGCGAACTGCGCCAGGTGCGCTCGTGGGCCGAGCCGTGGTCGGGTGACCCGTTGCCGGGCACCTACTACGTCCGACTGTCCGGCATCGAGTTGCCGGAGCAGGAGCTGGGCCTGCCGATCGAGGTGAGCCTGCTGGTCGGGGTGGAGTCCGACGGCGACACCGAGCCGGAGGGCGGCGACCTGAAGGAGCCCCTGGTCCCGGCGGTGAACCCGGGCAAGGTGCTCGCCGGCGATCCGACCGCCAGCACTCCGGCCCCGGAGGCGGCCGGTGACGAGGAGGACGGCTGGTTCGACTGGGTGCGGTGGCCGGGCCTGTCGTCCCGCTGGTACTGGACCATCGGCGGCGGCATCCTGGCCGCCGTCGCGGGCGTGGTCGGCTTCGCCCTGACCCGCCCCCGCCAGCGCGTCGGCTGACGCTACGCGGTCGCAGCACAGGGGCACGAACGAGACGGACGACGACGGCAGGGCGGGCATGACCGAACGGGTCGTGCCCGCCCTGGCATGAGCAAGGACGCGCACGCCGATGCTCGGCGGCTTTGTGCAAGGAAGGGCCGCTTTCAACGGGATCAACCAGGTATCAGAGTGTCAACACCGGAACGGTCCGGCCCTGTGGTTGAGTGACCCGGTCCACAACCGCCGCAGCCATGGAGATGTGATGACCGACGGGCTCCGGGAGATCGAGGTCAAGTACCGGGTCAATGATCCTGAGGTGCTGACCGAGGCGCTCGAAGCCCGAGGAGCGACGTTCTCGCGGCCGGTGCACCAGGACGACCAGGCGTACGCGGCCGTCGGCTGGAGCTACGGCCAGAGCAAGGCGGGCGCGGTGTTCGCCCGCCTGCGGACGGAGGACGGGCGGCACGTCTTCTGCGTCAAGAAGCCGCTCGACAACGAGCTGGCCTGTCAGGAGCACGAGACAGAGGTGCTCGGCCGGGACCAGATGCACGAGGCGATCCTGGCGATGGGTTTCTATCCCACGGTGCGCATCGTGAAGACTCGGCGTACCGCCCGACTCGGGCAGATGTCGCTCTGCCTCGATGAGGTGCGCGGGCTGGGTGCATTCTTCGAGATCGAGGCGATGGTCGGCGGGCAGCGCCCGGCCGCCGAGGTGCAGCGAGACCTTGACCAGTTCGCCCGATCCTTGGAAGTGGAGTTGGAGCGCAGCACCGAGACCTACGATTCACTGATCCGTGCGGCACTGCCGGTCGGGGTCTGACCGTTACCTCCTGCCTTCAGCAGCGCCCGGACCGGACCGAGGAGCGTGGCGGCCACGTCGTCAGGCGACTGCTCGCCCACGTCATGGACGTGCACCGCGAATCCGGCGTCGCTCAGCTCTTGTGAGACTCGGACGTAGAGGTCCATCTCCCGCCGGCCGGCGTCGAGCCCGCCACGATGAAAGCGGCTGTGGATCCCCCGCGCGGCGGCTCTTGCACGCGAGCTAGCCGGATCACCCGTGAGGATGACTATGAGGTCAGGGCGGTCAGCGAGGCGGTTGATGTCCCAGATGAAGGCCGGATCCACGCCGTCAAGCCGCTGCAACACCAATGACGTGGCAAGGTAGCGATCGCACAACACGATCTTTCCGGCGGCCAGTGCCGGCCGGACCTCGGTCTCCAGATGGTGGTAGCGGTCAGCGGCGACAAGGCAGGCGAGGGTCAAACCGCGGTAGTCATCCGTTCCGTACCGCGCCGTCTCACCCAGCTTCGTACGGGTCGGTTCCTTCGTCGGGTGCACCTGCCAGCCCTCAGCAGCCAGGGCGCCTGCCAGCAGCGCCGTGGCCGTGGTCTTCCCGACGCCACTCGGGCCGTCGACGACGATGAACCGGCCGCTCACAGCGACGCCGATCGACCGTGTTGGGCGCGGGCCAGTTCGACGAGTCTGCGCCGCACATACGGCAGCTCAACCTCACCGAACTGGAGATTCACCGAGAAGTTGAACTCGTCGCGTTCTCGCATCGCTTCGTCCAATCCGTCGCTGGTCAGGTCGACCGCGCCGTAGTCCAGCAACTGCGCCGGGTCGTATCGACCGGTGGCCAGAAGCCGGTGCCACTCCGGCGTTCCTGGATACGGGCGGAACTCGAACACACTGGCCCGGAAGGAACCGGGCTGGCTGTCGGCAAGATCCCACAGCTCGTGGACGTGCTGGACGGTCGCATCGAGTTCGGTACGGGTCTCGGTGGGCAAGCCGAGGATGAAGTAGCCCTTGACGCTGATACCGAGTCGGGTGAGCCGGCGTACCACCTGACGGGTCAGTTCCGGATTGATCCGTTTCCCGATGTGGCCAAGCACTCGTGCGCTACCAGACTCAATGCCGAGCGCCACCTCTCGACAGCCGTTCTCGGCCAGAGTCTCAAGCAACCTGTCGTCTGCTCGGGCGAGTACGTTGATCCGACCGGTGGCGTCCCAGACATATCGGGTGCCCACCCTGGCTTCGCCGAACGCAGCCATACAGCGTCGGATGAATCGCTCATAGCCGAGGAAGAGGTCGTCGACGAAGCGGAACGCCGTCACTCCGTAGCGAGCGTGGACTTCGTCCATCTCGGCGATGATGTTCTCCGGCTCGCGGGTACGGATCGTGACATCCGGATTCGCGCTGACGGCGGCCCCACAGAACGAACAGTCGTACGGGCAACCTCGGGCACCCACCATGGCTGCCTCCAGCGGCCCGGCGCCTGGGCGGTACGGGTCGGCAGCGAAGTAGCGTCGGTCGACGAACGGCAGTCGGTTGATGTCTGGGGCAAGGTGTCCCGCGGAGCCGGGTATGCCTCCGGTGACCGGCGTGCGTAGGACGGGATCGCGCCACATGACTCCGGGCAGCCCAGCCCGATTGCGACGATCCTGAAGCAGCTCCGCGACCCGCGTCTCACCCTCGCCGATGACGAGGGCCTCCAAGCGGCCGAACCGGACGTCGTCGATGACCATCGCAGGCATGGCTTTGGCCTGGTGGCCACCCACCATGATCTGAATCGCCGGATCGAGCCCGGCTGCGATGCGTGCACTCAGCTCGTAGGTGGGCGCCAGAAGGTTGAAGCCCACCCATCGCGGTGCGGCCTGGTTGGCGATGTCGCAGATCCGGCTGATGCTGAGGCCAAGGGACTCGCCGTCAAGTACGCCCACGTGGAAGCCCTGGGCAGCGGCATAGGTGGCGATGTAGCCCATTCCGAGCACGGGCAGGGTGAAGTCGTTGACTCGGGGCCGAAGGTCGTAGTCGCGCAGCGGGGCGTTGACCAGCAGCAGGTCCAGCGGTTCGTTCGGACGGGCGCCGAGGATCGGAAAGTCAGATGGATCCGCTGTGCCGGCAACCGAGGGCAAGGGTAAGCACGGTGTAGGTGGCGAGGCTGTCACCGGTCACTCGCCGCCACGCTCGCGCGAACGACGGTTCGTCAGCGGGCCAGTGATGGTCCGGGTTCGCCCGCCGCGCCCAGGTGCGCACCGCCAGATCGCCGTACGGATAGAGCGCCCAGTCGTTGCTCCAGTCGGCGACCGCCGCGCCTGCGCTCCACGGGCCGATGCCAGGAATGGTTTGAAGCTCCTTGACCAGTACGGACGGCGCGAGTCTCGACCATGCCTCGCCGTGGGCGAGAAACGCCTGTGCCGCATGCCGCAAGGGTTTCCGCTTGAACGCCATACCACTGTGGGTAAAGTCGTCATCGCTCAGAGTTAGCACACGTTCCGGGGATGGGAAAGAGTGAATGTCCGTCTCATCGGATAGCGCGACCCCAGGGCCGAAGCGCAGGCAGAACTCGCGATAGAGCCGACGGGCCTGCCCGGCCCGGATGACCTGCCGGACGATTGCCGTCGCCAGGGCATCCCACAGGCTGGGGTTGTGCTGCCGTCCTACTGCGCCGAGTGCCGAAAGGGCTTCGTGGATGGGCGCGGCCTGCGGTGGCGCCGGCGATGGCGCGAGGAATGTGGCGACGCGTGGTGGAGAACCGTCGCCGGACACGGCACGGAAGGTGGCCCGTGAGCCGCGGACCGTGAGCAGCCAGGCAGCGTCCTTGTCGTCTGTCAGCAGGCGGTGGAAGTCGTTGCCGTCCGTCTGCCAGGCTGGATGGTCCGTCAAGAGGTAGTCGAAGCTCACGCCGCCTCCTCAATGATCCGCAACGTGCGCGATTCTTGCACTCGGAGCAGTGCTGGCTGGGATGCCCCGCCGGGTGCGTGCCGGGGATGGCCAAGCCACGGCTGTCGATCCCGGCGGTTCCGCGACGGCCCCTGCGGGGCCACCGGAGCGTGTCGGCGTCGGTAGCCTCCCCGGATGCCGGACTCCACTCTCGACGGTCTGCTCGATCCCTTCACCGCACCGAGGCCGTTCACACCCGACACCGCGGCCCTTGCGCCCCTCGCGCCGGGGACACACGTCGTCCTTCTCGACGGCGACATCGTCTACGTGGGCGAGACGGGGCGGACCCTGCGGGAACGACTCCGCGCCCACCTGCGGGGCAACCGGGGCTCGTCGGTGCTGCACAAGCAGGTCGGCGAGCTGCTCGACCGGGAACTCGGCCGGCAGGCGACCGCCGCCGAGATCGCCGCGTGGCTCGGCCGGTGCGAGATCAGGTGGCGGGAGACGGGTGACCCGAAGGCGCTCAAGGCGGAACTGCTCACCCTGGTGAATCCACGGTTCAATCGGCTGCTGCCCGGGCAGCGAACCGCGTCCACGGATCCCGTCAGTCGCTTCGAGCGGCTGGCGGACGGCCCGTACTTCGATTCCGTCGTGGTGGCTAACCGGATCTACCTCGACGCGGTCGTGCCGGACGCGGCGGCCACGGAGCGGGACCACTGGGCGCTTTCCTGCCTGCCCGGCACCCGGACGGATCCGCCACGGCTGTCGGCTGTCTCCATGAAGACGATGGAGACGTTCGTGCTGCACGAGCCGACCGAGCCGGGCGCCAACGCCCGGGCCGAGGGCTTCGTGGTCGTCCGGAAGTCGGTGCTCGACGGGCACTGGACGCCAACGGAATTCCGGACGGCCCATCCCGCCGTGACCAGATGGCCGTCGGACTACGTCGATGCCGGGCCGGACCAGGAGGTCCTCGCCGGCGACGTCGAGGCCCTGATCGCGGCGCTCGGGGACGAGCGCGTCGTCCTTGCCGCCCGCGCCCTCACCGAACCGCTGCTCCGGTCGCGGACCCTGCACGCCCGCGGTCACAACCAGCTACTCGCCGACGCGGTGCTCGGCCGACGCGAGCACACCGACTGGATCTACCCGGTGGATGTCGGTGGTGACTCGTCGGGGAAGGGAGGTGACGTCTGGGAGTACTTCCGCAGCGACACCGTTGTCGACTGGCAGCTCTCCGCCGGCTACCACCAGATCGCCGCCGGAGACCGGATCTGGGCCTACGCCACCGAGCCACCCGGACGCCTCGTCGCGGCCGGCGTCGCTTGTGCCGGCCCGTACCAGCGGGCCACGAAGGGCGGGCCGGAGTGGCGGGTGGCGATCCGATGGGACGCCGCACTGACCCGGCATCTCCTCGACAGCGGGGAGGACGTTCCCGTCCTGACAGCGGGCCCGGTGCGTGGCGTGCGGGGAATGGACGCGCCCGAGTTCGATCGACTCGTCGACGCGCTGGAGGCGAGCAGAGCGCCGGAGCCCGAGGCGCTGGCGGAGGGCCGTCGCCGCCGGCTCGCGGAGGTAACCGCCCGCCAGGGGCAGGCAGACTTCCGGCGCAGGCTTCTCGAGGCGTACGGGGGCCGCTGCGCCATCACGGGCTGCGACACCGAAGCCGCCCTCCAGGCCGCACACATCTCGCCGTACGACGGACCCGCCACGAACAGGGTGACGAACGGCCTGCTGCTCCGGGCCGACGTGCACAACCTCTTCGACCGCGGCCTGATCTGGATCGACGACCAGCTCCGCATCCGGGTCAAGGCGGAGGCCGCGCACTACATCCGCCGCAACGGCGACCAGCTGCACCTTCCGGTGCGTACAGCGGACCATCCCGACGCCGCGGCCCTGCGCGCCCACCGCCGCAAGGTGGCCCGAGTGCCGTGACGGCCTCGGCTGCCACGTCGGCTCCCGTGGCGGCCGATTCGGCGGGTCAGGCTCCCGGCGGCCGGTAGGCCATCCTCATCTGGAGCGCCTCGTCCATGTCCTGCGGGCTCAGCAGCGGGTTGATCCGGGTGTCCAGGCCGCCGGCTGCCCGGATCGTGGCGGCCAGGGCGACGGCGGTCTGCTGGTCGGGAAGATCGCAGATCACGTACACGTCGTAAGGGCCGAGCCCGAAGTCGAACGACTCCATCCGGCCGCCGGCGTTCTCGACCAACGCCTGGATCACCTCGACGCGGCTCGCCCCGCCTTCCTTCACCAACCCGTTGATCCCCTCGACCGTGTAGGTCGCCGTGAACAGGAACCTCGCCATCCGGGCACCACCTCCAGGTTCCGGCCGCGCGTACCCGGTGTGCCGGTGTCTAGTCCTGCCGTCCGGCACACCAGATGGCCGTCGCCTGCTCGACGCCCGGTGGACCAGCCCGGGACGACCAGGGATGTACGACACCCCGGGGCCGACCGCCGGCACCAGGGCCGCCTTCGTCGCCAGGCCCGTGCCATCGCGACGTCCACATGCGTCGAAGCCTGGTGCCGGACGCCCGTACGGCTCACTTGCGCCAGGCGGGGGCCATCCGCTCGGACATCTCGTGCCAGAACGCGCGCAGATCCCTGCGGTTGACCGCCTGCCAGTCGGCCCGCGCGCCCGGCCGGAACCAGTGCCCGACGAGGTCGATCTGGTGGGCGCAGAAGACCTCCTCCATCTGGTACGGCAGCTCGTCGCCCTTCGGCGGCAGCGGGCACAGCCGGAACGGGCAGTCGTCGATGCAGGTGGAGCCGGGCTGGACGTCGTGGGCCTGGCGGCGGCTGAGGGTGACGCGCATGGCGGTGCGGTCGATGGTGAGGCACGGCGGCAGCTCGGGCCGGCTGGCCCGGGTGAGCCGGCGGGCCCGCTCGGTGCTGTCCCGGCCCCGGTCGGCGAGGTTGAGCAGCAGCATCACGTCGGCCAGCAGCCGTTGCGCCCGTGGTTCCAGGACGGCCCAGCCGTGCGAGGCGGGCAGCCAGGAGTCCTGGAGCCGGCGGATGCCGGGCTGTGGGCTGACCGTCCCGACCCGCCCGACGATCTCGCGCTCGTCGATCCAGCAGCGTCGCTCGGGGTGCCGGTCGACGAGCGACTCGACGCACAGGTCCGCGACCTTGCGGACGAGCGGGTGCTCGGTGCCGCTGTGGCGGTGCGGGGCGCGGTCGCCGCCACCGGCGATCGAGGTCCAGAAGTCGACAAGCCCGCGCGGGTCCGACCCGTGGCCCCGCTCGCGCAGTGTCTCGCCGGGATCGCGGGGCAGGGCCAGGAGGGTCAGCGCCTGGATGAGCACCAGGTGCGAGTACCAGAACCGGGAGTACCGCAGCGCCTTCTCGGCCTCCTCGATCAGCAGCCTGCGGTGCGCCGGGTAGACCCGGCAGTTCGCCGCGAGGCGGAAGCCCTGGGCGAGCGTGAGCTCGTAGACGCGGGCCCCGTCGGTGGTGTCGGTGGCCAGCCGGTGCACCCAGCGTTGCAGGGCCCGGTGGGCCTCGTGGCACCAGTTGGGTTCGCCGGGTCCGTGCTCGTCGTCGGCGTAGAGGAACAGCGACGGCGTCATCCAGGTCCGTATCTCGTCGAGGCGCTCCCGGTCCGGTGACTCGTCCGCTCGCGGCGGGTCGAACAGGAGGCCGTGCAGCGCGCGGACGGCCGCGTTGCCGCCGGCGGCGATCTCGCGGGCCGCGGCCAGCCGGGGCAGGTAGGACCCCTCGTGGGCCATCATCAGGAACAGCTGGTCGTACTGCGGGGTGGGTCGCCGCGACCGGAGCCCGGTGGGGTCGGGGGGCCGCTCCGCGAGCTGCCGGGCGGCGTCGCCGTAGCGGTGCACGAGGGCGATCTTGGCGTCTTCGAGGGGGCGGTCGGTGACGGACCCGTCGCCCTGGTAGTGGCACCAGGCGCTGTGGATGGTGTCGGCCAGCCGCCGGTGCGAGGTGTGCCCGGTGGCGGCGTCCATCTCCAGCGCGGCCGCGAACATCTCGAGCGCCCGGGTGCGGTTCGGGGTGCGCGCCGCCTCGGTGCAGAGCCGCCGCACGAGGTCGATCGACATGTTCCGGGTGGCGAGCGCGTCCCGGCTCTCCGCCGGCAGGCCCACCCTGCGGCGTACGGCGTCGCCGAGGCGGGGCAGGTTCCCGGGCCGGACGGTCCGCTGGCGTCGCCCGTCCAGTTGCGCGAACGCGCCCGCGCTGCGGGTGTGCAGGGTGAGGGCGGCCAGCAGTTCCCGCCCCGGTCCGTGGTGGTGGGCGAAGGCGCGGTCGAGGAAGCCGGGGTCGCGCATGGCGGCGGTGAGGAAGCGCGCGCCGAGGTACGCCTGGATCACCCCGTGCTGGAAACGCACCCCCTCCTGCCGCTTCACCACGATGTTCAGCGCGTCCCCGGTGGTCTCGGCCAGGCCGACGTCCTGCGCGTTGCCGGCGTCGAGCTTCTGCAGCCGGTTGCGTAGCTCGGTCAGGATCCACTGCCGGCCGGCGTCGGTGGCGCCGGCGCCGCCGGTGAGTTCCGTCGTCCGCACCGACAGCCGGTTGTCGCGCAGTCCGATGCAGGCGAGGGCGGAGAGCACCTCGATCGCGTCGGACCGTTCGACCTGTGGCAGGCCGTAGTCCTCGTACAGGTCGCCGGCGACGGTGGCGGCGTACAACTCCTCCAGCAGGCACCAGCGCAGCGCCACCCGGCCCGGGCCCACCGGCTCGACGCGGTCCAGCCGGTCGACCTCGTGGAGCTGCCCGATGACCCGCAGGTAGAACGGCGAGTCCGCGACGTCGGCGGCCTTGACCAACTCGGTGATGCGCTCCCACCGGTGGCCCGCCTCCGAGCGGCGGCTGCGGGCCTGCACGTATTCGAGGGCGGGGCCCTGGGCGAGCGGCTCCAGTTGCAGCAGCAGCGCGTCCAGCCCGCGCAGCGGGTCGTCGGGCCGCGAGGCGATCACCAGGGGGAGTCGCTCGCGGACGGCGGTATGGATGGCGTCCCGCAGCACGCTGTCCCGGTCGGCGGGCTCGCCGGCGTCAGCGAGGCTCTCCTCCAGCCCGTCGGCGAGCACCACGAGGCGGTTCTCCAGCCAGAGCCGCCGCCAGATCCGGTCGGCCTCGCCCGAGGCGCGCAGCCGGGTGTCGATGGTGCGTCCGAACTCCTCGACGGCGAGCTCGCGGAAGTTGAGCTTCTTCCGGTCGGTGACCGACCGCAGGTCGACCCCGACCGGTACGACGTCGGCGGCCATCAGCAGCTCCGCGAGGCGTGCCAGGGTGGCAGTCTTGCCGGTGCCGATGCCGCCCACCAGCAGCAGCGGGCGCCGGGTCGCCCTGTCGCGCAGCCGCTGGATGAGCAGCTCGCACAGCTCGTCGCGGCCGACGACGTCGTTCGGGTCGAGGCCCCGTTCGACGCTGGGCAGCACCATCCGGCTGTTGCGCAGCACGTTGCGCCGGTACCAGCGGCGGACCGGGACGTAGCGCCAGTAGTAGAAGAACGCGACGCCCAGCGCCGCGACCATCAGGGGCTTGACGAAGCCCACTACCTCCCCGCAGTAGTACGCCCTCGGCTGGTCTCCCTTGCACCACCTGGTCATCCGCAGGAAGTTCGGCTCGGTGCCGAGGATCGCCAGGACCAGGGAGAGCACGGTCCAGCCCAGGAGCGTCCAGGCGACGGCGACGATGGTCCACCGCAGCCAGCGGCGGTAGCGCCACCTGACCCGGTTGCCGGCCCGCTCGTCGCTCCGCCGGCGGCGGTCCCGCTCCGTCCGGCGTTCGCGTCGGGTGCGCCACCGGCGCCGGCGCTGGCGCAGCCACAGTTGGGCCGCCCAGACCGGACCACGTTTCGGCCCGCGCACGGACACCTCCATGGTCGACATGGCCGGTTACCGGACGGAGGCGTCCCCGCCCGCACGTTCACGCTAGTGGGGTCCGCGCTGGTGGGAGCCTGGTTTCGGCGTCCCGTGGCGGCCCGCCGCGCCCGCCCCGCGCCACCGGCCCGACACCGCGGCCGTCGAGGGGCCGGCCGTCGCGCGGGGCCTGACCGGGGCACGGCGCCACCGCTCGGCGGTGGGGCAGGCGTAGTGTCCCGGTGATCGGTGGGAGGGGGAATCGATGCGCTCCGGGCTGGAGGTGCCGCCGGCGGTCGAGGCGGAACGGGTCATCGCCGCCGTACTGGCCGACCTGCGCTCCGGCGACCATCGCGGCGTGGTGGTCGACTCGCCGCCGGGGGCCGGCAAGTCGACACTGGTGGTGCGCGCCGCCGTCGAGCTGGCCGCCGCCGGCGAACCGCTGATCATCATCGCGCAGACCAACGAGCAGGTCGACGACCTCATCGACCGCCTGGCGCGCAAGGCGCCCGAGCTGCGCATCGGGCGGCTCTCCGCCGCCGACTACCGGCCGTCGGAGCGGGTCAGGGGCCACGAGACGGTCCGGGTGGCCGCGAAGGTCGCCGACCTCGGCGGTCCGGCCGTCATCATCGGTACGGCCGCCAAGTGGGCCACGGTCGCCGAGGGCTCCTGGCCGTGGGCGATCGTCGACGAGGCGTACCAGATGCGTTCGGACGCCCTGCTGCGCGTGGCCGGGCGGTTCGAGCGGGCGCTGTTCGTCGGCGATCCCGGTCAGCTCGACCCGTTCTCGACGGTGGAGACGGGCCGCTGGACGGGCCTGACCTGGGATCCGATGCAGTCGGCGGTGGCGGTGCTGCTGCGGCACAACCCGGAGCTGCCGGTGCACCGGCTGCCGGTGTCGTGGCGGCTGCCCGCCTCGGCGGCGCCGGTGGTCGCGGCGGCGTTCTACCCGTTCACCGGGTTCCGCGCCGGCACCGGCCCGGCCGACCGGGCGTTGCGCCTCGGCGGGCCCGGGGCGGGCGACGCCCTGGACCGGACGGTGGACCTGGCGGCGGCCACCGGCTGGGCGCTGCACGAGCTGCCGGCGCGGCAGACCCTGCGTACCGATGCGGAGGCCGCCTCGGCCTGCGCGGCCCTGGCGCTGCGGGTGCTCCAGCGGGGGGCGGTCGCCGTCTCCGAGCACGCGCCGGCGGGCGCGCCGGTCACCGCCGACCGGATCGCCGTCGGGGCCGCCCACCGCGACCAGGCCGCCGCCATCCGCGCGCACCTGGGGCCGGCGGGGGCCGGCATCACCGTCGACACCGCCAACCGGCTCCAGGGCCGGGAGTACGACGTGACGATCGTGCTGCACCCGCTGTCGGGGCGGCGCGACGCGACCGCGTTCCACCTGGAGTCGGGGCGGCTCTGCGTGTTGACGTCGCGGCACCGCCAGGCGTGCGTCGTGGTGGCGCGCGCCGGGATCGGGGAGCTGTTGGACGCCCACCCGTCGACGGAGACCGTGCACCTCGACGTGCCGGTCAAGTTCCCGGACGGCTGGGAGGCGAACCAGACGATCCTCGCCCTGCTCGCCGGCACGACGGTGGCCGCCTGACCCGGCCGCCCGCCACCGGCCGGACGGGACCTCCGCCCCCTCTCGCCGGATGTCGATGGCTGCCTTAGCATCCATCAACATCAAATTCCGGCTCCGGAGGGAACTTCCCCTATGACGGGTCTATCCGCCCGCGTCCTCGCCTCGGCCCGCCTGGCCCTCGCCGGCGTCGGCGCCGTGCTGCTCGCCATGGTGGGCGCCATCGCTGTCGTGGCCGCACCGGCCCAGGCCGCGGGCCCACGGCCGAACTTCCAGCTGCCGTTCCCCTGCGGCGAGACCTGGCGGATGGCCACCTACTACGGGCATGACGACTACGACATCGACATGACCTTCACCGGCGGGGCCAGCAACGGCCGGCCGATCCTCGCCTCGTACGCCGGCACCGTCACGTTCGCCGGCTGGACCAGCGGCGGCGGCTGGTACGTGGTGATCGACCACGGCGGCGGCTGGCGGAGCAGCTACGCGCACATGATCGAGTCCCCGCCGGTGCGCGCCGGGCAGTGGGTGTCGACCGGCCAGCAGATCGGCCGGGTCGGCAGCACCGGGAACTCGACCGGCCCGCACCTGCACTACGAGCAGACGCGCGACGGTGTCAAGACCGAGGCGTACTTCCACGGCGTGCCCTCCGGCATCACGTCCGACGGCAGCCCGAACACGGGACCGCTCTACATCTCCGGCCCCGTCTCGTCGGCCCGGAACATGACCAGCCACAACTGCGGGCAGGTCAGCTCCAACCGCCAGGTGTACGAGTCCGGCAGCCACAGCGGGTGGCAGATGCTGCCGGTCAACAGCATCACCGGCTCGACCACCGCGTCGATGGTCATGGGCACCAACAAGCTGCTCTACACGGTCAACGACGGCCGGGTGTACGAGGCGTCCAGCGACACCGGGTGGCGCAACCTGTGGACCGGCATCTCGGGGGTCAGCAACAACGCGCTCGCCGTGATCCACGTCGACGGCGTCAAGTACATCTACACCGTGATCGGGGGCATGGTCCACGAGGCGGCGAGCAACAACGGTTGGCGCAACCTGAACACCGGCATCTCGGGGGTCAGCGCGAACGCGTTGGCCGCGATCAACTTCAACGGCGTGAAGATCGTCTACACGGTGGTCGGGGGTACGGTCCACGAGGCGGCGAGCAACAACGGTTGGCGCAACCTGAACTCCAACATCTCGGGGGTCAGCGCGAACGCGTTGGCTGCGATCAACTTCAACGGCGTGAAGATCGTCTACACCGTGATCGGGGGTACGGTCCACGAGGCGGCGAGCAACAACGGTTGGCGCAACCTGAACTCCAACATCTCCGGGATCAGCCCCGACGCGTTGGCCGCGATCAACTTCAACGGCGTCAAGCACGTCTACACCGTCGCCGGGGGCATGGTCCACGAGGCGGCGAGCAACAACGGCTGGCGCAACCTCAACTCCGGCGTCCGCGGCGCGACCGTCTCGGCGACGAGCCTCAACGGCGTGAAGATCCTCTACACCGCCTGACGGCGCGACCGGACCACGGCTCCGCCTGCCGCCGCCCGCCCGCCGGCGATCCGAGATGCCGGCGGGCGTGGCGGCCCGAGCGGGGGCAATCAGTCGACTACTTGACGTAGTCAGGTTGGGGATAATGCCTGGTCGCGCGACTACATAGCGTGAGCGCGTCAATCGCAGCGCCTCGTCACGGTCGCACCCGACACCTGCGGGAGGTCACCGCCGAGGCGACAGACAGGAGAATTCCATGTCAGCTCAGGCAGCAGCCCGCCGGCTCCGACCCCACGCGTTCACCCTCATCCTCGGCGTCGCCGTGGCGGCCGGGGTGGTCGTCCCCGCCGCACCCGCCTCGGCCGCCGTCCCCGGCCTCGTGCGGATCGCCGCGACGAGCGCCAACGACTCGGCCGACTTCCGCAGCGTCACGGCGACCTGCCCGGTGGGCAAGGTGCTGACCGGGACGGGCTACGAGCTCAACGGGGCGACCGGCGAGGCCGTGGTCGACGACCTGCGCCCCAACGGCGGCCCGGCCGCCGCGCCGACCGCCGTCACCGTCGGGGCGTACGAGGCGGAGGCGTTCGCGGGCAACTGGTCCCTCACCGCGTACGCCATCTGCGCCAACCCCGTCGCCGGTCTGGTGCGGATCGCCGCGACCAGCGTCAGCGACTCGGCCGACTTCCGCAGCGTCACGGCGACCTGCCCGGTGGGCAAGGTGCTGACCGGGACGGGCCACGAGCTCAACGGCGTCACGGGCGAGGGCGTGGTCGACGACTTCCGCCCCAACGGCGGCTCGGCCGCCGCGCCGACCTCGGTCTTCGTGGGCGCGTACGAGGCCGACGCCTTCGCCGGCAACTGGTCCGCGACGGCGTACGCGATCTGCGCCAACCCCCTCGCCGGTCTGGTCCGCACCTCCGCGGTGAGCCCCAGCGACTCGAACGACTTCCACAGCACCGCTGCGGCCTGCCCGGTCGGGAAGGTGCTGACCGGCGCCGGCTACGAGCTCAACGGCGTGACCGGCGAAGCCGTCGTCGACGACTTCCGCCCCAACGGCGGCCCGGCCGCCGCGCCGGCCACCGCCACCGTCGGCGCGTACGAGGAGGACACGTTCACCGGCAACTGGACCAGCACCGCGTACGCCATCTGCGCGACGGCGTAGTCACTCGGCGCCGGCCGGTGGTACCGCGGGTGGTTCCACCGGCCGGTGTTCGTCAGGCGAACGTGTCACCGAACTCGCGTACGCCGTCGACGTCGAGGGTGATCCGGCTGTTGTCGGCCCACTGGCCGGTGGCGGCGCGCCAGCTCGGGTCGTCGCGCTCGTCGATGTCGGTCCACCCGGGCCGGTGGTGGCGCAGCTGGATCGGCCCGGACGACGCGCCCGGGGCGAGGACGCCCCCGGTGAAGGTCAGCTCCACCCAGCCGGGGACCGGCGTGCCCGGCAGCGGGTACCGGGTCGGCGTCGGGGTGGGTGTCGGCGTGGGCGGACCGCCGGGCGGCAGGGGCGGCGGGAAGAACGTCACGTCGCGGCGGATCCGGTCGCAGCCCAGCGCCGCCCAGTCGCAGTTCGGCACCAGCGAGGTGTCGCCGCCCTCGAAGGTCAGGTGGTAGCGCACCCGCACGGCGGTGAGGTCGAGCGGCCCGGTGCCGGTGTTGGTGACTTTCAGGACGTGCTGGATCTGGTTGTCCGTCGGCGACCAGTCGAGGTTGAGGTAGCTGACCTTGGCCCGCCCGTACGCGGTGCGGAGCGGGGTGACGGGGGACGGGTCGGAGTAGCCGCCGAGGGTGTAGGCGCTGACGACGAGCCGGTACTCGCTGCCCGGCGCCAGGTTGGTCAGCGTCAGGGTGGTGGCGGTGGTGCTGCCGAGGCTCCGGTAGACGTACGGGCCCAGCCGCGCCCGCACCTCGTACGTGATCGGTTCCTCGCCGGCCGGCTCGCCCACCCAGGTCGAGGGCGTCCAGGAGAGGGTGAGGCGGTGGGGCTCGTCGACCACGACGACGGGGCTGCCGGGGGTGGTGAGCGCCGGGGCGTCGTCCGCCCGCGCGGCGCCGACGGCGAACGGGCTCAGCAGCGCGGCGAGGGCGACGGCGAGAGTGACGCGACGGGCACGCATGGCGATGATGCTACGAGTGCCGATGGATGCTTATCAATCGTTAGGTGGCCGTCCGGCCGGCGGGGGCGCAGTGCACAGTGCGCGGGATTCCGCCGCCGTCGATCACCGGTTTTCGTGTCGGTTCACCGATAGGGCGACGTCTCTTTTGATCTACGTCTGTCGATAGCGTGTCGTGGCAAAGGCCGTCCATGAAAGGCGGGCCATGAACGAATCCCATTCCCCACTTTCCCGGCGCCGGATCCTGCTCGGCGCCGCCGCGGCCTCGGCGGCCACCGTCGCCGGAGCCAGCGCCGCACACGCCGCGCCATCCGCCGGGGGAGCGTCCCCGGCAGGACCGGCCCGGCGTCCCGTCGCCCGGGACCGGATCGCCACCGCCCGGCTCGCCGGCGGACCGGCCCGCTTCCAGGCGGACTTCCACGAACGCCTCGACGCCTGGCTGGCCTTCTGGTCGGCCAACTCGCCCCGGATCTGGAGCACCCCGACGGAGGTCGAGGGCCAGGTCGGCGGCGACGGCGACGCGTTCACGCTGCACGCCATCCGGGTCACCCGGGACGACGAGACGCGCGACGCCTTCGCCGCCGGGCGCCCGGACGCCGCCCACCTGGCCACCCTCGCCAGCCTGCACCACCACTTCCCGTCGGTACGCGTCGGGGCGGGTGGCGCGCTGCGGGTGGCCGACGGCCCCGCCGGCTGGACCGGCTCGGCCGGGCAGGTCGCGTTCGCCGCCACCGCCTGCCGGGAGCTGTGGGGGCTGCGCGCCGCCGACGCGACCGACTGGCGCGAGCACCTGAGCCGGGCCGGGCACGGGGGCGACCCCACCTCCCGCTCCGGCTGGGCGGCATTCACCAGGGCGAGTCTGCGGCGCGGGCTGCGGACCGATTCGTACTGACCATCGGAGGTAGGACATGGCACGCAGCGAGTTCCGTTTCGTCGTCGACGGCGTCGACCTGACCGTCGAACAGCAGAGCCTGATCGCGAGCGAGATCCAGAAGGCGGGCCTCAACGCCCTCTCCACCGCCGGCAAGAGGCTGACCAACCCGCTCGCCGTCGGGCACGCCAACATCAAGCTCCGCCCCGAGTGGTACGGCCTCTGGGTCATCGACGGCCCGTTCGCCGAGGAGCTGGGCCAGAAGATCAACGACATCGGCTTCTGGATGCAGCGGTGACGGACACCGCCCACCGGCCGGACCCGCCGGAGCGGATGTGCCCGAGCACCCCCGCGGCCAACGCCACGGTGTTCCTCGGCATGATCACTCCGGCGGGGCGGGTCGCCTACGTGACGCCCGCGCTCCCCGCCGAGGTCGCCCTCGCCCAGGCCGGCACGGACACCCCGGTCGAGTCCCGGTACCGGCTGGCCGGCCCGTGCGTCACGTCGAAGTGCGGCTTCTGGACCGGAGCGCACTGCGGCCTCGGCGAACGGGTGGCGGCGTCCTTCCAGGAGGTCGCCGGTCCGGTGGAGGACGACCTGCCGCGCTGCGCGATCCGCCGGACCTGTCGGTGGTACGCGGAGCAGGGCCGGGCCGCCTGCGCCGCCTGCTCCCACGTGGTCACCGACGCCCGCTGAACACCCGACCGCCCGCCTGCTCGTGCGCGGGTCCGCCCGCCGGGGCGGACCCGCGCACACGGGCGGGCGGCGGCGTCGCCGCGCGTAAAGGGCTCGCGATGTCCCACCGTTCCGCTACGGTCTGGGCGTCATGGATCCGCGGCACGACGGGGACGTCATCGGGCGGGAGCATCCCGCGGGTCTGCTGCGCGCCGAGATCGACCGGGTGACCACCAGTCACGGCGGCCTGGTCCTCGTCGCCGGGGAGCCCGGCATCGGCAAGACGACGCTGGTCACGGCGGCGGCCGGCGAGGCCCGCCGCCGAGGCGCGCTGGTGCTCGGGGCGGCCTGCTGGGATTCCGACAGCGCCCCCGGCTACTGGCCCTGGGTGCAGGTGCTGCGCGGCCTGCGCCGCTCGACCGACGACTGGGCGTTGGCCCGGGAGTCGGCCGAGCCGGCCCTGGCGGCGCTGCTCGGCGAGGCGGCCGGCGGCACCACGGGGGAGCCGGCGGACGGCGACGCCGGGGCGGTCGACGGCGCGGCCGGCGAGGCGGCCGGCGGTCGGAGCGGTGACGACCGCGTCGACCAGGAGGAGTTCGCGCTGCACGACGCGGTGACCACCGCGCTGGTCGCGGTGTCCCAGCGCCGGCCGGTCGTGGTCGTGCTCGACGACCTGCACTGGGCCGACCCCGCCTCGATGCGGCTGCTGCGCTTCGCCGCCCAGCACACCTGGTTCGAACGGCTGCTGCTCATCGGCACCTACCGCGACGCCGAGGTCGAGTCACCCGAGCACCCGCTGCGCGGGCTGCTGATGCCGCTGGTGGCGAAGGCGACCACGCTCACCCTCACCGGCCTGTCCCGCGACGAGGTGGCCGCGCTGATGACCCGGGCGGCCGGCCGGGCACCCGACGCCGACCTCCTCGACGAGGTGCACCGGCGCACCGGCGGCAACCCGTTCTTCGTGGAGCAGACCGCCCGGATCTGGCGTGCCGACGGCCGGATCGGCACGATCCCCCCGGGCGTACGCGAGGCGGTGCGAGGCCGCCTCGCCCAGTTGCCGGCGGCGGTCGTCGAGGCGCTCACCGCCGCCGCCGTGCTCGGCCGGGAGTTCCACCGGCCGGTCCTCGCCGCCTGCGCGGGCCTGCCGGCGGCGCAGGCCGACCGGCTGCTCGACCGGGCGGTGACCGCCCGGCTCGTGGTGTCCCGTGGCGGCGGCCGGTTCGCCTTCGTTCACGACCTCGTGCGGGAGACGCTCTACGACGCGCTGCCCGACGACGACCGGCGCTTTCGGCACGCGGCGGTCGTCCGGGCCGTCGACGGCGCGCCGGCGCTCGCCGAGCGGCTGATCCCGGCCGACCTGGCCCGGCACGCCCACCTCGCCGGCGCCCACCTCGACCCGTCCCGCGCCGCCGAGCTGCTGGTCGCCGCGGCCCGCGCCGCGACCGGCCGGCTGGCCATCGACGAGTCGGTGGTCCACTTCCGCCGGGCGCTCGACGTCGCCGACGACCCGGCCCGACGCGTGAAGATCATGATCGAGCTGGGCGAGCTGCTGCACCACTCGGGCGCGGGCGACGAGGCCCGGCGGCTGCTCGCCGAGGCCACCACGCTGGCCGTGGCGGCCGACGATCCGGTGGTGCTGGCCCGGGTCGCCCTCGTCGTCCACCGCCGCCACGCCGACGGCCCCGGGCGGCTCGCCGATCCGGAGGGCGTGCTGCGGGAGGCGTACCGGCGGTTGATCGGCGGGTCCGCGGGCGCCGTCCCGGTCGGCACGATGGTCGCCGACCTGATCGCCGCCACGGAGTCCCTGGCCCGGCGGGGGCACGACGACGAGGCGCTCACCTTCAGCCTGTGGGCCCGCCACGACACCACCTGGGGGCTGGGCTCGGCCCGCGACCGGGCCGCGATCACCGCCGAGATCCGGGACGTGGCGCGCCGCGGTGGCGACCGGGAGACGGCGCTCTGGGCGACCGCGCTGCGCTGGGTCGCCCTGCTGGAGCTGGGCGACCCCCGCTACCAGGACGAACTCGCCACCTTCGTCACCGGCGCCCGCCAGGGCGACGCCCGGTACCGGGCGGCCGCCACGATGGACGACGCCATCGTCGCGGCCTTCCGTGGCGACTTCGCCCGCTCCGACGAACTGGTCGGCGAGCTGACCGCCCTCAGCGAGTGGGAGCACTCCGACTTCGCCTTCATGGGTCACCACCTGCGCTGGTCGCGGCTGCACCTGCAGGGCCGGGCCGACGAGGTCGACGCCCTGCTCGACGAGCTGCCCTCGACCGGCTACCCCCATCCGGAACTCGTCCGGGGCATCACCGCGGCCGAGCGCGGCGACGTCGAGGCGGCCCAACGGGTGGTCGCCGGCATCGAGGCCGCCGGCACGACGTACCCGGGATCGGTGTCGCCGCTGTGGCTGCGGCTGCGCGCCGGGGTCGCCGCCGTCAGTCGCGACCCCCGGCGCTGCGCCGAGGCCCGCGACGCGCTGCGACCGCACCGCGGGCAGTGGATGTCGGCGTTGTTCGGCTGCGACCTCAGCGGCCCCGTCGATTACTGGCTGGCCCTCGTCGACGCCGCGCAGGAACGCTGGGACGACGCGGTGACGGGCTTCTGCGCCGCCCGCGACTCCGCCGACCGGCTGGGCGCCCGCCCGTGGTCGGTCGTCGCCCGCGCCGCGCTGGCCGACGCGCTGACCGGGCGGGACCGTCCCGGCGACGCGGCGGCCGCCGCCGCGCTGCGCGCCACCACCGTCCGCGACGCCGACGACCTCGGCATGCACTCGACGGCCCGCCGCCTGGCCGGGGCGCCGTCGACGGAGGCCGAGGCGTCGCCCGCCGGCCGGCCGGGGGTCGTCGCCGCGGTCGCCGGTCCGCGCCCGGCGTCGACCGTCGCACCGGACGCCGGCCCAGCTCCGGTGCGGGCCGTCACCGCCGGGCCGCCCGGCGCGCCGACGGTGGGGACCGGGGCGCCCGGCGCGCCGGCGGTCGCCGCCGGGCCGGACCCGTCCGCCGTGGGGCGGCAGGCGGACCAGGCGTACGGGTTCCGCCGCGACGGGCCGGTCTGGCAGCTCGCCTACGCCGGCGTGGTGGTGCACCTGCCCGACGCGAAGGGGCTACGCGACCTGCACGTGCTGCTCAGCCGGCCGGGCGTCGACGTCCCGGCGGTCGAGTTGCTCGACCCGGCCGCCGGGCCGGCACTCGTCGCGGCCCGCCGGATGGGCGGCGACCCGGTCCTCGACGACGAGGCGAAGGCCCGCTACCGGCGGCACCTGGAACGGCTCGACGACGAGATCGACCGTGCCGCCGAACGCGGCGACGAGCGGAGGTTGGCCGACCTCGACGCCGAGCGCGGCGCCCTGCTCGCCGAGCTGCGTGCCGCCGCCGGGCTGGCCGGCCGCAGCCGACGCCTGGGTGACGAGGCCGAGCGGGCCCGCAAGACGGTCACCGCCCGCATCCGGGACGCGCTGCGCAAGCTCGACCAGCGCCACCCGGGCCTCGCCGCCCACCTGCGCGACACCGTCTCCACGGGTAGCACCTGCCGCTACCTCCCGCCCGAGCCACTGCCCTGGCGCCTCTAGCCCCCGGGCACCGGTCGCTCGTCGTCGGCGAGGGCCGGTAAACCCGGCAGCCCTCCACGGTGTCTTGCTGACTGAGAGACCCGGGAGGGGCCAGATGCGAGAGGCGCATGCCACGGAGTTCGACGACTTCGTCCGTACCCGGTCGGTGGCGCTGTTGCGGGTGGCCTATCTGCTGACCGGCGACCGGCACACGGCCGAGGACCTGCTCCAGGAGGTGCTGGAGCAGATGTACGTGCGGTGGCGCCGGCTGCGCACCTCCCCGGAGGCGTACGCCCGGCGGGCCCTGGTGAACCGGTCGATCAACCGGTGGCGGTGGCGGTCCCGGCGGCCGGAGCAGGCGTTGGGCGACAACGACGGGGTCGCCCGGGACCACGCTGACGACATCGCGCTGCGCCAGGCGGTCGTCGCGGCGCTGCGTACCCTGCCGCCCCGGCAGCGCGCCGCCGTCGTGCTGCGCTACCTGGAGGACCTGTCGGTCGCCGAGGTCGCCGGGGCGCTGCGCTGCTCCGAGGGCACCGTGAAGAGCCACGCCTCCCGGGGCCTCGCCCACCTCCGGGTGGCGCTGGCCGGGTCGAGCCTCGTCCTGTCCGCCCCGACCCACACCGGGAGTGCGCGATGACCATCCAAGAGCGTGACGTGCGGGGCGTCCTGCATCGGGTGACCGATGACCTCGTCGGCCCGCCGACCCTGCTCGACGACGTACGACGGGGTGGGCGTCGCCGGTTGCGGCGACGTCGCGCCGTCCTGGCCGCCGTGTGCGCGGTCGTGGTGGCGGTGCCCGTCGGCGGTGCGCTCCACCTCGCGGACGGCGGGGCCGTGGCGGAGGTCGCCTCGCCGCTGTTCGACGAACCCACCCGCGGCGATCTGGCCGGCGACGGCAGGTATCTGCGGCAGGTCCGGCAGGCGTGGCGGGACGGGGCGGGGGACGCCGGCACCGCTGTCGAAGGCGATCCGCACGTGGTCTGGGCGGGGAACACGCCGGCCGGGCCCGCCGCCTACGTCGCGCAGCGGGCCACCGCCACCTCCGAAGTGTGGGAGCCGGCCGGCGAGCGGATGATCGGCTATGCCGCGTTCGTCGAGCCCACCGCCGACGGGCCGCGGGTCATGACGCGGGAGACCGTGACCGATGCCGGCAGCTACGGCAGCTGGCAGGCAGCGCTGCTCGGGCCGGGACGCGACGTGCTGGTCGTGCTCGACGCAGGGAAGCCGGTGGAGTTCTCGCCGACGTTCCAGTACGCGGCCGACGGCCGGATCGAGCGCACCTTCCAGCCGGTGGAGTTCCGGGACGGGGCCGCTGTGCTGTCGGTGCCGCCGCAGCGCGACAGGGTGACCGTCGCCCTGGCCAGGAAGCCGGTCAGCGCGACGACCGCCGTCCACATCGCCAACGCGAACGACATCCTCTTCGCCGACCGGCAGGCCAGTCCGCAGCCGCGGTCGGTCACCTACACGCTGCCCGGCGCGGACCGGGTGTGGGGTGACGCCCCCGCCGCGCAGGTCGGCAGGGACGTCTTCGCGACGGACGCGCTGGCCGCCTATGTCGATCTCGGCGGCGCCCACCGGGCTGGGGGCTCTCCCAGCCTGACCGTCTACGGGGCGGCCCCCGACGGACGGCAGCTGCTGCTGCTGACCATCCAGTACGACGACGATCCCACCCGCGCGATCGCCCTGCTCGCCCACGCCGGCGCGCCCCTGCAACCGGTGGCCAGCGGATTCATCGACTGGAACGCGCCACTGCCGGTGCGGCTGCGGCTGCCCGACGGGCAGGGTGTCCTCGTCGTCGCCGAGGGCGCGGCGCTGAGCTACCGGGTCGGCGCGGGGGAGTGGCACGACGCCGGGCGCGGCGCGGCGCTGCTACCCGCCGACGCCACCGAGGTCCGCGTCACCGCTGCCGGCGGCACGGCCAGCACCGTCCGGGTCGACTCCTAGCCGGCCACGGTACGGCGACGGGCACCACCACCTGCGTGGCGGTGCCCGTCGTCGGCAGGATCAGCGGCGGTTGTAGCGGTACATCGTCAGCGTGCCGAAGACCACCAGGAAGCCGGCGGTCCACAGCAGCGTCCACATGATCGCCGACGCGTCCGAGGTTCCCGACATGACGGCGCGTACCGAGGCCACCAGCTGCGTGATCGGGTTGACCTTGACGAACGCCTGGAGCCAGCCGGGCATCGTCGCGGGCTCGACGAACACGTTGCTGAGGAAGGTCAGCGGGAACAGCACCATCATGCTCGCGCCCATCACGGACTTCTCGCTGCGCAGGACGAGACCGAAGAACGTCCAGACCCAGGAGAACGCGAACGAGAAGGCCACCAACAGACCGATCCCGGCCAGCACGCCGGTCAGTCCGCCGTCGGGCCGGAACCCGAGCACCAGCCCGACGCCGAGGATGACCACGGCCGCCAGCACGTACCGCAGCACGTCGCCGAAGATCATGCCGACCAGCGGGGCGGGCCGCCAGACCGACAGCGTCCGGAACCGGTCGAAGACGCCCTTCTCGATGTCGGTGTTCAGCCCGACGCCGGTGTACATGGTGATCATCACGACGCTCGTCACCATGATCCCGGGCAGGAAGAACTGGAGGTAGTCGCGCGGGCTGTCGGCGAGGGCGCCACCGAACAGGTACGTGAACATCAGCACCATGATGATCGGGAACGCCGTCACGTCGAAGAGCTGCTCCGGCACGTGCTTGATCTTCAGCAGCGCGCGCCAGCCGAACGTCAGCGACGCCGACAGCGCGCCGGGCCTGGGCGGTCGCGCACCGGGCGCGAGGACGGTGGCGAGCGCCTCCGTCGAGGGCACGTAGACGGACGGGGCCCGCCCGGTCGTGGTGGCGTTTGTCATCGGGCTGCCTCCAGCTGGTCGTCCCGCTCGTCGGCCGCGACGGCGGGGTGGTCGGTCAGGGCCAGGAAGACCTCGTCCAGGCTCGGCTGACCGAGGGAGAAGTCGTCGACGACGATGCCGGCGCGGGCCAGGTCCCCGAGCGCGCGGGCCGCCTGCTCGCTGGCGTCGAGGTCGCTGCCGTCGCCGCCGACCCGCGCGGTCAGCGCGACCGGATCGGGTGCGAGCTGCACCGGCACGCCGAGGGCCGCCTGGAGCAGCTTCTCCGCCTCCGGCCGCCGCCCGGGGTCGCGCAGCCGCAGGTGGACGGTGCCGGAGCCGACCGAGGACTTCAGCTCGCCCGGGGTGCCCTCCGCGATCACCCGGCCGTGGTCCACCACCGCGATGCGGCCGGCGAGCTGGTCGGCCTCGTCCAGGTACTGCGTGGTCAGCAGCACCGTCGTGCCGTGTGCCACGACGGCCCGGACGATCTCCCACACCTGGTTGCGGCTGCGCGGGTCCAGCCCCGTCGTCGGCTCGTCGAGGAACAGCAGGTCGGGGGTGTTGAGGATGCTCGCCGCGATGTCGATGCGCCGCCGCATGCCGCCCGAGTACTTCTTGACCTGCCGGTCGGCCGCGTCGGTCAGGCCGAACGCGGCGAGCATGCCCTCCGCCCGTTCCCGGGCGGCCGGCTTGCGGTGCCCGAGCAGGCGGGCGAGGAGCATCAGGTTCTCCAGCCCCGTCAGGTCCTCGTCCACGGAGGCGTACTGGCCGGTCAGGCTCATCCGGGCGCGCACGGTGTTGGCCTCGGTGACGACGTCGTGCCCGAAGACGCGGGCCCGTCCGCCGTCGGGGCGCAGCAGCGTCGCCAGCACCCGTACCGCAGTGGTCTTGCCGGCGCCGTTCGGGCCGAGCAGCCCGTAGACGGTGCCGGCGGGGACCTGGAGATCCATGCCGGCGAGCGCCCGGGTGTCCCCGAACGATCGGGTCAGGCCCTCGGCCTCGATGGCCAGGCCGGTGGTGCGTGTCATGCTCCCTACCTTCCTCATGTGTCACACGTTCAGGAGACGTACGGGCGCGCCGCGCGGCCCTCGCGCAGGGCCAGGCCCCACCAGTGGAGCTGGTCGAGCAGGACGTCGGCAGCCCGCTCGCAGCGGTCGGCCGTCGGGGGTGACGGCGCTCCGTCGAGCAGGTCGACACCGACGACGTCGCGCATCGTGACCGCGTGCAGTGCGGTGAAGACCGTGCGGAGCTGCTCGACCGCGTGCAGGCCGATGGAACCGCACCCGTACGACACGAAGCCGACCGGTTTGGCCTGCCACTCGTCGTACGCGTGGTCGATCGCCTGTTTCAACGAGCCCGGGAAGCTGTGGTTGTACTCGGGGGTGACCACGACGAACGCCTCCGCCCGCGCGACCTGCGCGACGAACGACCCGATCGCGGGAGTCGGCTCAGCCGGGCAGCTCGCGGGGAGGTCGTGGTCGGCGAGGTCGACGACCGTCACCGCCAACTCGTCGCGCCGCCGCGCCCGGTCGACGAACCAGCGGCCGATCCGGTCGCCCGCCCGCCCCTCCCGGGTGCTGCCGATGATCACGGCGAGGCGCAGTGGCGTCATGGCTCCCCCTCCCGGCTCCGGTTCCACCCGTCGGGCGCGAGACGGCGGCCAGCGCCCCGCCAGATCGGAACTGGCGGGGCGCGATGCCGGCGGCGGGTGCTGCCACGGATGCCTGGGAAGGGGAGGGCCGGCGCGGTGACCGGGCGCGCCGGTGCGCGCAAGCGTCTCCACGCCGGGGGTGCCGACCAGTGGCGTACCCCTGATCCGGGGCCTTCCCACCGGTGGTCAGGCCGGCTCGTCGAAGAGCACCGGCCAGGGGCGGGGCGCCGGCCCGGGCGGCGGCGCCGGAGGCTCCGACCCGTCGGCCAGCACCTCCGCCGCGAGCTGCCCGAACATCGGCGCGGCCGGGTGCGCGGCCCGGCGCGGCCAGGCCGCCGAGGTGCGCCGGACCAGCGGCGACCCGGCGACCGGCCGCCAGGCGATCCGGGGCTCCCGGCGCGCCGTCGCCGCCGGCTCGACGGCGACCCCGCCGCCCGCCAGCACCAGCCCGAAGAGGAACTCCGGGTTCCGCGCCGGGCGGACCCGCCCCGGCGTGAACCCGTGCCGGCGGCAGACCTCCAGCAGGTGGTCGTGCCAGCCGGGCGCGGTGGCCCGGGGCGCGGTCACCAGGTCCAGTCCGGCCAGCGCCGCCAGCTCGACCTGCCGTCCCCGGGCCAGCGCCGAGGCGCGCGGCAACAGCACCCCCAGCGGTACGTCGACGGCGGCGCCGAGGCGCAGCCCGTCGTCGGTGACGGGATGGTGCAGCAGGCCGACGTCCAGCCGTCCCTCGCTGAGCATCCGCTCCTGCTCGCCGCTGGTCAGCTCGTGCAGGTCCACGTCGAGCCCGGGGGCGCGCTCGGCCAGCCGGTCGAGCAGCTCGCGCAGGGTCACGGCGGGTGTCTCCGGCGGCACCCCCGCCCGGAGCACCCCCGACACCCCGTCGCGCACCTGCCGCATCAGGTTGCGCAGCCGGCCCTCCCCGGCCAGCAGTTCCTCGGCCTCGCCGAGGAGCAACTGGCCGGCGGTGGTCAGCCGCACCTGCCGCCGGGACCGGTCGAACAGCTCGACCGCCAGCTCCCGCTCCAGGCGCTGCACCGACTGGCTCAGCGGCGGCTGGGCCATGCCGAGCCGCTCGGCCGCCCGCCCGAAGTGCAGCTCGTCGGCGACCACCACGAAGTGCCGCAGGTGCCGGAGCAGGTCCACGGCCGGACCCTACGCCAGCGCCCGCCCGCAACCGCGACCGCGAACACGTCCGCGCCCGCGTCCGCAACCCCGTCCGCGTCCGCGTCGCGGCGAGATCTTGGTACCGAAGCGCCCCTCGGGGGGCACTTTTCTACCAAGATCTGGTGCCGAGTGCCGGGCGCGCCGGGCGCCGAGTGTCGGGCGTCGGGCGTCGGCGTAGGGCGTCGGGCGTCGGGCGCTGGCGGCGGCCGGCGGGGACGGGGCAGCGGCTACCGTGCGCAGTGTGGTGGCGGAGCGGATCGTGGAGATCTTCGAGCGGGCCGGGGTCACCGGCTGCCTGCACGTCGTCGACCTCGACGCGGCCGGCGGCGGTGCCGGTACGGGGGAGCCCGGCGACCGGCGGGAGGTGGCGGTCCGGGCGGACGAGCAGGTGGTGATCGCCTCGATCTTCAAGGTGCTGCTGGTGCTGGAGTTCGCCCGGCAGGTCGTCGCCGGCCAGCTCGACCCCCGGGAACGGGTCCTCGTCACCGTCGACGACCGGCTCGGCGGATGGGGGATCGCCGGCTGCGCCGACGACGCCGAGGTGTCGCTGCGGGACCTGGCCTACTTCGCCATGTCGGTCAGCGACAACACCGCCGCCGACCTGCTGCTGCGCCGGGTCGGGGCGGACGTGCTGCCGATGCTCGCCGCCGAGCTGGGGCTGCCGCGTACCCGGATCGTCGGCGGCCCTCGGCAGCTGGTCGAGACGATGCTCGCCGACGTCGGCGCGCGTACGGAGGAAGACTTCGCCCGGATCTTTCCCACCCTGCCGCCCGAGCGGGTCCGCGCGATGCGGATGTTCGACCCGGCGCACACCACGTCGAGCACCGCCCGGGAGATCACCCGGCTGCTCGGCCTGATCTGGCGCGACGAGGCCGGCCCGCCCGAGGCGTGCGCGATGGTCCGGGGCTGGATGGCCCGGCAGCTCTTCTGGACCCGGCTGGCCGCCGGCTTCCCGCCGGGCGTGCGGGTGACCGGCAAGACGGGCACCCTGCCGGGCCTGCACCTGGAGGCGGGCGTGGCCGAGTACCCCGACGGCGGGCGGTACGCCGTCGCCGTCTTCGTCCGCGCCACGCAGCTCGCCACCCGCCGCATCGACGTGGACCTGGCGATGGGTCAGGCCGCCCGAGCCGCCGTCGAGGACCTGCGCGCCGGCTGATCTTTCGGGCGCGAGGCGCTGCCGCCGACCCCGCTGAGCTGGCCCGATATGCCGACGGGTATCGGCCGTGTCGGCCATGGATCTTGGACCTGGCGGGGGTCGTGCTGGTTGGCTCGGCACCGACCGATCAGCACCACGACGGGGAGAGTTCCGCATGCCCGACATCGACCGCCGCCGCTTCCTTCGCGACGCCGCCGCCAGCACCGCGCTGGTCACCGCCGGCGGGCTCGCCGGCACCGCACTCACCGGCCCGGCACACGCCGCGCCGCCGGTCGCCGCCGCCCCGGCCGGCCGCCGCAGCGGCCCGGTCAGCTTCCGCTGGTGGGGTACGTCCGCCTGGCGCATCGACGTCGGCGACCGGACCGTCCTGGTCGACCCCTTCCTCAGCCGGATCGACACGGGGCTGTTCAGGGGCGCCTTCGACCAGACCAGGAAGCTGGAGGTGCGCACCGACGTCGTGGACTCCCTGGTGGACCGGGCCGAGACGGTGCTCGTCACGCACACCCATTGGGACCACTACATGGACGTGCCGCACATCGCCGGCCGCACCGGCGCCCGGGTCTTCGGCACGCTGACCGCCTACCACCTCGGGCTGGCGTACGGGCTGCCGTCGGGGCAGCTCAGCCCGGTGCGCGGCGGGGAGGTGCTGGACTTCGGCGCGTACACCGTGGAGGTGGTCAGCTCCCTGCACAGCCGCAACAAGTCGTACTCGATGGCCTTCCCCGGCGTACGGGTCAGCCAGCCGGCGAAGCCGGAGACCATCGCCGACCTGCCCGAGGGCGACACCCTCGCGTACCAGCTGCGGGTGCCCGGCGGCCCGTCGGTCTTCTTCATGGGCGCCAGCGACTTCGCCGAGCGGAACCTGACCGGGCTGGCCCCCGACGTGGCCATGCTGGCGCTGCCGAGCACCACGGTCACCGCCGACTACGCGGAACGGCTGCTCGACGCGCTCGACCGGCCGAAGGTCGTGGTGCCGGTGCACTTCGACAACTTCGAGACCGAGCTGCGCAACCCCGTGCCCATGGCGCCGACGGACCGCGAGCGGCTGGACGCGTTCCTCGCCGCCATCCGCCGGGTCTCCCCGCGCAGCCGGGTGATCGTGCCGGAGTACCACACCGCGTACCACTTCTGAGCGACGCGCGACGGGCCGCGGGCGGCAGCCCCCGGCCCGTCGTCGCGCCCCGGTCGGCCGCCGACGCGGGACCGGCGGCGAGGGCTCAGCCCGTCGACAGCCCGGCCAGCGCCCGCACCGAGCGCCAGTTGCGGGTGGTCGCCACCAGGCCGAGCTTCTTCTCCAGGTGGTTGTTGGTGAACCTCGACCGGCCGTAGCCGCCGTCGGGATAGTGCAGGTAGACCTCGCGACCGGCGACCGTGAACGCCAGGTTCTCGCCGTCGGGCACGGTCAGGGCGGCCACGGCGGCCGGGTCGGGCGCGGTCGCGAGGAAGACCACCAGCAGCCGCGTGGGGTCGTCCTCCCGGGCGGCGTACGGGTTGCCGCCGGCCACCGCCGCCAGTTCCCGGCCGCTGCGCACCAGCACCGGCACCGTCAGCCCCAGCTCGTCGGCGATGGCCCGCTCGATGCCCCGCGCCAGCGCGTCGGCGTCGCGCACCGTGCTCCCGAAGACCACGTTCCCGCTCTGCAGGTACGTCTGCACGTCCTGGTGGCCGAGGCCGGTGACCAGCCGGCGCAGGTCGGCCATGGCGACCTTCGCGCCGCCGACGTTGACCCCGCGCAGCAACGCGACCCACCTGTCCACACGACCTCCTCGACCCGCCGGTACGGGCCAGCCTAGGGCGTGGGTCGACGTCGGCCGCGGACGTCGTCGCCGGGGCGGGGCCCGCCGCTCAGCACACCGCGCTGGAGTGCCGGGTCCGTGATCCGTACCATCGGTTCTCGACAGCGGCCCCCGGCGACGGGTGCCGCGAGCGGAGCGGGACCACGGACACCGGCATGCGGGCTCATGCCGGTCGACCGGCGTGCGACCGCCTCAAGCGAGAAGCCTCGCCCAGCGGTCCGCGCGCACCCATCCGTACCGGAAGGACACCGCCATGCGCGCTCCCTGGACGCGCCGTCACCGCCTTCTGCCGGGGCTGCTGGCCCTGGCCTGCCTCGCCACCGTCGCCGTGGCCGCCGCCGTTCCACTGACCAGCCCGCCCGCCCGCGCCGCCGACCCCGTCGTGGTGCTCGACGCCACCTTCGAGGACGGCACCACCCAGGGCTTCCGGCCCCGGGCCGGGGAGACCGTCGCGGTCAGCACCGCCGTCGCCCACGGCGGCACCCGCAGCCTGCTCACCTCCGGCCGCACCGCGAGTTGGCAGGGCCCCGCCCTGGACCTGCTCGACGAGATGGTCAAGGGCACCCGCTACACGCTGACGGTGTGGGTGCGGCTGGCCGCCGGCCAGTCGCCCGGCCAGGTCCGGCTCAGCGTGCAGCGCGACTCCGGCGGCACCTCCGCCTACGACCAGGTGGTGGGCGACACCGCCGTCACCGCCGACGCCTGGGTCCGGCTCACCGGCACGTACGTGCTCGCGCACGACGTGGACGGGCTGTCTGCGTACGTGGAGACCGCCAGCGGCACCGCCGACCTGCACATCGACGACTTCGCCATGGCGTACCAGCCGACCAAGCCGGTGCAGACCGACATCCCGGCCCTGCGTGAGGTGCTGGCCGCCGACTTCCCGATCGGAGCGGCGATCGGCAACCGGCAGATCATCGGCGACCAGGCCACCCTGCTGCGCCGGCACTTCGACACGGTGACCCCGGGCAACGCGCTCAAGTGGGACGCCACCCAGCCGACCGAGGGCACCTTCCGGTGGGCCGACGCCGACGCGCAGGTCGGCTTCGCCACGGACAACGACCTGGCGGTACGCGGACACACCCTCGTCTGGCACCAGCAGACCCCGGCCTGGGTCTTCACCGACACCGACGGCACCCCGCTGACCTCGGACCCGGCCGACAAGGCCCTGCTGCTGTCCCGGCTGGAGGCGCACATCCGCGCGGTCGTCGGGCGCTACGGCGACGCGATCGGGGTCTGGGACGTCGCCAACGAGGTGATCGACGAGAACCAGTCCGACGGGCTGCGGCGCAGCCGCTGGCACGAGATCAGCGGGCTGGACTACCTGCGGACCGCGTTCCGGGTGGCCCGGGAGGTCGCGCCGACGGCCAAGCTCTACATCAACGACTACAACACCAACGTGCCGGCCAAGCGCGACAAGCTGCGCGACCTGGTGAGCCAACTGCGCGCCGAAGGGGTGCCGATCGACGGCGTCGGGCACCAGATGCACGTCAACGTCCAGTGGCCGTCGATCGCCGAGACCGAGGCGATGCTCCAGGCGTTCGTCCCGCTCGGGGTGGAGCAGCAGGTCACCGAGATGGACGTCAGCATCTACGTCAACAGCAGCGAGTCCTTCCCCACCCCGCCGGCCGACCGGCTGCTGACCCAGGCGTACCGCTACCGGGACCTGTTCGCCCTCTACCGCCGCTACGCCGACGAGTTGACCTCGGTGACCCTGTGGGGGCTGGCGGACGACGACACCTGGCTGGACACCTTCCCGGTGGCCCGCAAGGACGCGCCGCTGCTCTTCGACACGGAACTCCAGGCCAAGCCGGCGTACTGGGGGATCGTCGACCCGACCCGGATCAATCCGACCCCGACGCCGACGGTCAGCCCGACGGTCAGCCCGACCGTTTCGCCGACCGTCAGCCCGACGGTCTCGCCGACCGTCAGCCCGACGGTCTCGCCGACCGTCAACCCGACCGTTTCGCCGACGGTCTCGCCGACCGGGGGGCCGGACGCCTGCCGGGCGACGTACACCGTCTCCAACCAGTGGCCGGGCGGCTTCCAGGCGAGCGTCAGGATCACCAACACCGGCGGGCGGGCGCACGACGGCTGGACGGTGCGCTGGCGGTTCCCGGACGGGCAGCGGATCAGCCAGCTCTGGAACGGCACGGTCCGGCAGGACGGCCCGGACGTGTCGGTCACCCCCACGTCCTGGAACTCCGCCCTGCCCGCCGGCGGGACGGTCGAGTTCGGCTTCCTCGCCGGTTGGTCCACGAGCAACGACCGCCCGGTCGGCTTCACCCTCGACGGACTGGCCTGCACGATCGGCTAGCGGGGACGGTGGGCGATGGCCGGGACGGGGCAGGCCCGGCCATCGCCGTGCCCGGTGCCCGGACGGCGCGGCGGAGCCGGGCCGGGGCCCCCGCGGACGCCGGAGACGCCGTCCGCTCCGGTCCGGCGTCAGAGCCGGCGGAAGGCGGGGTCCGGCGTCAGAGCCGGCGGATGGCGTCGGAGGCGAGGCGGAAGCCGATGGTGCGGTCGACGATGCGGGCGACCAGGTCCGCCTTCCGCAGCCCGGCGACGCCGCGCAACTCCAGGCTCGCGGCGAGCATCCGCAGGTCGCGGGCGGTCCAGCCGGAGAGGTACGCCGTACCGTCGTCGCGGCGGGACATGGACGCCAGCGCGGCCCGGGCCGCCACCGGGTCCGGCGCGGACGCCGCCCGCCGGGCTGACGGGCGCGCGGCGGCCCCGCCCCGGTCGGCGGATACGGCAGCCGGGTGCCCGGCGGGGGCGGTGCGGTCGGCGGATACGGCAGCCGGTTGCCCGGCGGGAGAGGTCCGGTCGGCCGACAATGCGGCCGGGTGCCCGGCGGGACTGGGCCGGTCGGCGCGTGCCGTGGCCGGGTGCCCGGCGGGGGTGGTTCCGGCCGGCGGTGGGGCCGGGTCGACCGGCACCACCGCGAGCCGGGCCCGCCCCTGGGCCAGGGCGGCGAGGTCGGCGGCGGGCAGCCCCCGCAGCAGCGCGGCCACCAGGTCGGCGACGTCGCGGCTCGGGTCGGTCACGCCCCGGCCCGCTCGGGCTGGAGGTGGTCGAGGAACTCGGTGGCGAGCCGGCGCAGCTCGTCGCGGACCGCCGGGGTGGCGATCCGGTCGCGGAGCACCACGGGCACGCCGCGCGGGGTGTTCGTGGCGAACACGGTCACGTTCTCCCGCAGCGGGGTGGGGAAGACCGGCAGGCCGAGCGCCCGGACCTGGTCCATGTAGCCCTGGTGGGCGGCGATCGGCCGCTGCGCCATGAGCTGGATCATCGTGAACACCACGCCGGCCACGTCGGGGGCGACCTTGTGGTGCCGGCGGGTGGTGGCGAACCGGCGGGCGTCGGCGTTGTACTGGTCGACCAGTTCCCGGACGTTGCCGTGCAGGTAGTCGATGCCCAGCGTGGACAGGTAGTCGGCCTTGGCCGGGATGAGCAGATGGTCGCTGGCGATGATGGCCGACTGGGTGACCACGTTGAAGTTCGGCGGGCAGTCGATCAGCACCATGTCGTAGCCGCCGAGCGCGTCGTCGTGCAGCCCCTCGGCCAGGGAGCCGCGCACCCGGAACAGCTCGGCGTCGTACTCGTCGCCGTCGGCCACCGCCCGGGCCAGCGCCAGGTCGATGTCGACGAGCTGGAGGTGGGACGCGATCAGGTCGAGGCGGCCGGCGCCGCTGAGCCGCGCGTTGGCCGGGCCGGGGGAGACGACCAGCTCGCCCAGGGTCGTCGCGGGGGTGTCCCCGCGCAGGCCGTCGTACCAGCGCTTCACCGTCCGGCCGTCGCGCAGCCGGTCCCGCCAGTCGTCGGGGTCGTAGAAGCCGAAGGTGAGGCTGGCCTGCGGATCGAGGTCGATGAGCAGCACCCTCATCCCGCGGTTGGCCAGCTCGGCACCGAGGTTGGCGGTCACAGTGGTCTTGCCGACCCCGCCCTTGTAGTTGATCACCGATACGACGTACACCGGCACCTCCCCAGACCGGGAACGGTAGCGGGCCGGCGGACCGGCGCGGCACCCGCTCCGGCGGTCCGCCTTTACACGTAACTACGCAAGTTCGTAATATCGACGTATGGCGGAGATCGAGGAGCGGCTGAGCGCGTTGGAGGCGCAGGTCGCGGCTTTGACGGAGCGACTCGGGGCGGACCCACCCTCGGCCGAGCCGCCCCGGGCGACCGGCGACGCCTTCTGGGCGCTCGACGGGCTGAAGCAACGGATTCCGGCCGACGGCGGCGGCGCGGTGCTCTACACCGGCACCGTCCACCTCGACGACCAGCGCTACGACTGGCAGTACGGCCTCATGGTCGACGACGTGCTCGCCGGTGACTGGACGGAGCTGGCCGGCGCGCTGACCGCCCTCGCGCACCCGGTGCGGCTGCGCCTGCTGCGAGAGATCCTCGGCGGCCGGCACGGCACCGGCGAGCTGGCCGAAATCGAGGGCCTCGGCACCACCGGCCAGCTGCACCACCACCTGCGCCAGCTCACCGCCGCCGGCTGGCTGCGCAGCGCCGGCCGGGGCCACTACGTCGTCCCGGCCGAGCGGGTCGTGCCGCTGCTGGCCATCCTCACCGCCGCCCGCCGCTGACCCACCCCGACGTAGGGATCACCATGCGCAAGCCAACCGTCCTCACCCTGGTCGTCGGTCTCGTCGCCGCGGTCGCCGCCGTCGGGATCATGCCGCGCGCACCCCGGCTGACCGGGCAGAGCACCGGCGACACCGCGTTGGCCGCCGACGTCCGCGCGGCGGTGCCCGACCCCGAGGGCCACTGCGGCCTCGCCGTCGCCGTGCTGGAGAACGGCCAGGTCCGGACCGCCGGCCTGGGCGACCGCGACCTCGCCCTGGGCCACCGGCTGGGCGACTGGTCGGTGATCCCCGGCTGGCCCTGGCCGGTCGGCGCCGGCCTCTCGGCGGCCGGGATCGTCCTGGCCGCGTACCGCTGGCGGGGGCTGCCCGCGCTGGCCGGCGCGCCGCCCTGGCGGCCCTGGCCATCGTGATCCTCACCCCCTAACCCCATCCCACCCGCCCTGACCCCGGCCGGTGATCATGAGGTTGGCGGGGGGAAATGCCGGAGTCCGTGCCGCCAACCTCATGATCGACGCCGAGGGTTGGGGCGGGTGAGGCTGTTGGAGTTCCCCTGCTCGGGGTCGGGTGGGAGAGGGCGACGGTGGTGGGTGCCGTTTCGCGACGCGCTGTCGCAGGTGCTCATGACCTTCACCGGCTACACCCGGGTGCCGGTCCGGCCGGGAGCGCCCCGTGCCGGGACGCGGCACCCGGCTCACTCGGCGATCGGCAGCACTACCTCGTTGTGGCGCAGGAACCACGGCTTCCACGGCGGATCGAAGCGCGCGTACCGGACCGCGCCGGTGGGGCGCAGCCCGGCCGCGGTGACCGCCCGGCCCAGCGCGGTCGCCCGCCGGTCGAACGCCCGGGCCGTCCAGCGGCCCGCGAAGCGCGTCGCGGCGGCGAGCTGTTCCGGGACCATCCGGGTGCGCACCCGGGGGTCCGCCGGCTCGGGCAGCGTGTCGGGGGTCAGGCCCGCCGGCATCACGAGCCACACCAGCCAGTGGCCCGGCCGGTCCCCCTCCTCCTGTACGAACGGGGCCGTCATCGCGATCGTCTGCGGGCCCGTCTCCCGGGCGGTCGAGCGCCGCGCGTGGTTGGCACCGCGCAGGTACGCGCCCAGCGGCCGGAAGGCGTCCCGGGCGGCCTGCTCGAACGCGCCCTCCGCCCGCACCTCGGCGACCAGGTGGGCCGGGTAGCGGCGCAGCTCGAAGCCGGGGTGCCGGGCCACCACCCGGTACGGCTGCTGCTCGGTCATCGCGCGCTCCCCGTGCCCCGGGCCCCGTCGGGAGCAACGCTACCGGCCCTCGACCTCCGGCTCAGCCGAAGTCGCGTCCTCCGGCCGGGGTCGCGGGGCGGCACGGGTCAGCCGCCAGTACTGCCGCCGGCCGTCGTCGCGGAGCACCACCCCGGTGCGGCCCAGTTCGCCGCGCAGCTCCCGGGCCTCGCCGCCCCGGTCGGCGTCGAGGGCCCGCTGCCGGGCCCGCAGCAGCGCGTCCGCGCCGGTCGGCAGTCCCGGCAGGCCCGGCACCCACCGCCGGTACGCGTCCCGGTGCGGGTCGCCGTCGGCCCACGGCCAGCCGTGCGCGCGGAAGGCGTCGCGCAGCCGGTCGACGGCCAGGTCCGACCGCTCCCGGACCAGTTCCTCGTCGTCCGCGCCGAGCAGCACCAGTTCCTTGCCGTCGACGAAGACGGCGCGCACCGGTCGCCGCCCGATCTGCCGGTCCGTGCGGTCGCGGCGCAGCCGGACCCGTTCGGCGTCGACGGTGACGGCGAGCCGTTCGGCGGTGCCGACGGCGGCGACCAGCAGGCCGCCCAGCGTGCCGACGGCCAGCCCGCCGATGCCGGCCTGCGGGTCCGGCAGCCGGGCGACCAGCTCGAACAGGTCCTGCGCGGGAGCCCAGGACAGCCCGGCGACCCACTCCGCGCCGGCGACGAGCAGCCATCCGGCGCCCGCGCCGAGTGCCGGGAACCCGCCCCAGAGGATCGCCAGTTCCGCCGCGCCGCCGTCGACGGCGGTGGGCGCACCGTAGCCGTCCACCGTCAGGACACCTCGCGCCGCAGCGTGCGGACCAGCCCCGCGACCAGTGGCACGGCCAGCCAGACCAGCAGCGACACGGCGAGGCGTCCCCACTGCCCGGCGGTCACGTCGGGCGTGAGCAGCGGCTCCATGGTCCGGCCCGTGTCCAGCCAGCCCGCCGGGCCGCGCAGCGGTCGGATCATCTCGCCGAGGATCGACCAGGCGGTCGGCAGCAGCAGGTAGCCGACGATCGCCAGCGGGGTGTTCAGCAGCAGCAGGCCGAAGCCGGCCCCCATCAGCACGTTTGCCACCTGGAGCACCACGGCGTGCAGCACCAGGGCCCACTCCAGGCGCCAGGTGCCGGCGCCCCCGGTGGCCCCGGCGACCAGCGTGCCGGCGGCGGCCACGCCGAGGCTCACCAGCACCGAGGCCAGGGCCGCCAGCACCATCGCGACCAGCTTCGCGACGATCACCCGGCCCCGCCGGGGCACCAGGGCGAACGTGGTGAGCGCCGTGCGCTGGGACCACTCCCCGGTGATCGACAGGATGCCCAGCACGGGCAGCAGCAGGCCGATCGGCAGCATCGAGGGGAGGAAGAAGTTGGGGAAGGTCTGCGCGGCGTCGTCCGACCAGATCAACTGGACCACCACGAGGGCGGCGGCGAGCAGCCCGATGGTGATCAGCAGCCAGAGCCCGGCCCGGGTGTCGACGAGCTTGCGCAGCTCCACGCCGGTGAGCCGGAGCAGCGACGGCCGGCGTACGCCGGAGTGGCGCTGGGGCGCGGCGGTGGCGGGCGGGCTGGCGGTGGTGGCGGTGGTCATCGGACGGCCTCCTGGGTCGACGCGCCGGCGGTCAGGGTGAGGAAGAGCTGTTCCAGGCCGCCGCTGCCGGCCGACCGCAGTTCGGTGAGGGCGACGCCGGCGTCGGCGGCGGCCTGCCCGACCGCCTCGGCGTCGGCGTGGACCAGCAGCCCCTCGGCGCCCTCGGTGGCCGCCAGCCCGGCCCGCTCCAACGCGCCGCGCAGCGCCCCGGCGTCGCGGGCCCGCACCAGCGTCCCGCCGCCGGCCAGCAGCTCGGCCTTGTCGCCCTGGGCCACGATCCGGCCGCCCCCGATGACCACCAACCGGTCCGCGACCGCCTCCACCTCGCGCAGCAGGTGGGAGGAGAGCAGCACGGTGCCGCCCCGGTCGGCGAAGTCGCGCAGCAGGCCGCGCATCCAGAAGATCCCCTCCGGGTCGAGGCCGTTGGCCGGCTCGTCGAGGATCAGCACCCGGGGGTCGCCCAGCAGCGCGTGCGCGAGGCCGAGCCGCTGCCGCATCCCCAACGAGTACGCCCGGAGGCGGCGCTTCGCCGCGACCTCGTTCAGCCCGACCAGGTCGAGCTTGGTGGCGACCTGCCGGCGGTCCACGCCCATGGTCGCCGCGGCCACGGTCAGCGCCTCCCGCCCGGTGCGCCCGGCGTGCTGGGCCGAGGCGTCCAGCAGCACGCCCACCTCCCGCCCGGGGTTGGGCAGTTCCCGGTACGGCCGGCCGCCGACCGTCGCGCCGCCGCCGCTGGGCGGGGTGAGGCCGCAGATCATCCGCATGGTGGTGGACTTGCCGGCGCCGTTCGGTCCCAGGAAGCCGGTGACGGTGCCCGGCTCACAACGGAACGACACGTCGTCGACGGCGGTGTGCCGCCCGTACCGTTTGGTGAGGTGTTCCACGCTGATCATGCCGGCCACGCTGCCGGAGCCACCCGGTCACGCGCTGCGGCCGACGGTCTCGTCCGGCGGCTACCTTGGTCGACGCCAGGGTCTCGACTTTGGTAGCTGGTCGGCCCGCCGGGCGGCTGCCTAGCATGGTCGCGTGACCAGTGCCGCCGTACCGGAGCACCCCTGGCTGCTGCCGGGGGCGCTGAGCGTCGATCCGGCGGCGCGGGTGGGGCGGGGGCCGCGTCGCACCACCCGCGACTGGGTGGTGGACGGCCTCTGCTTCCTGCTCTCCCTCGGCTGGGTGCTGCTGGCCACGGCCGACGCGGCCTCGGCCGACCCGGAGTTCGCCACGCCGCTGCCGCAGCGCTGGATGGTCCCGGCCGACGCCCTGATCGGGCTCGCCTGCTGCGCGCTGATCTGGCTGCGGCGCCGGTGGCCGGTGGGCCTCGCCGTCGCGACCGTGCCGCTGACCCTGTTCTCGATGGCGGCGGCGATCCCGCTGCTGATCATCTACTTCACCGTGGTGGTGCACCGGCGCACGGCCGTCGCGCTGGGATTGACCGCCGCCGGCCTGGTCACCAACTTCGCCTTCAGCTACCTGCGCCCGGACCCGCAGATGCCGTACTGGGTGACCACCGCCTGGGGGGTGGTGCTCAGCCTCTCCGTGCTGGCGTGGGGGATGTTCGTCCGGGCCCGGCGGCAGCTCGTCGTGTCGCTGCGCGAGCGCGCCGAGCGGGCCGAGGCGGAGCAGCAGTTGCGGGTGGCGCAGGCCCGGCACCTGGAGCGCACCCGGATCGCCCGCGAGATGCACGACGTGCTGGCACACCGGATCTCGCTGCTCAGCCTGCACGCCGGCGCGCTGGAGTTCCGCCCCGACGCGCCGCCGGAGGAGGTGGCGCGGGCGGCCGGGGTGATCCGGGGCAGCGCCCACTCCGCGTTGCAGGATCTGCGCGAGGTGATCGGGGTGCTCCGCGCGGAGAGCACCGCCGAGGGGGATCCCGAGCGACCGCAGCCCACCCTGGGCGATCTGCCGGCGCTCGTCGAGGAGTCCAGGTCGGCCGGGGCGCGGATCGGCGTCCGCGAGGTGGTCACCTCGGCGGAACGGGTGCCGGCGGCGGTGGGGCGCAGCGTCTACCGGATCGTGCAGGAGGGGCTCACCAACGCCCGCAAGCACGCCGCCGGCGCGGCGGTCACCGTCGACGTGGCCGGCGCCCCCGGCGACGGGCTGACCGTGGAGATCCGCAACCGGTGGCCCGTCGGCGGCATCGCCGGCCCGGAGATCCCCGGCGCCGGCACCGGCCTGGTCGGCATCGCGGAGCGGGTCAGCCTGGCCGGCGGCCGGCTGGAGTACGGGCGGGACGACGTGGGCGACTTCCGGCTGGCCGCCTGGCTGCCGTGGCCGGCGTGAGCGGGCCGGGCCCCGACCCCGGCTGGCCGGTACGGGTGCTGCTCGTCGACGACGACGCGCTGGTGCGGGCCGGTCTGTCGATGATCCTCGGCGGGGTGCCGGACCTGCTCGTGGTCGGGGAGGCCGCCGACGGCAGCGAGGTGCCTGCCGCCGTGGCCGCCTGCGCGCCGGACGTGGTGCTGATGGACATCCGGATGCCCCGGCTCGACGGTCTCGCGGCCACCGAGGCGCTGCGCGCGTCGCCCGACCCGCCCGAGGTGCTGGTGCTGACCACCTTCGACGCCGACGAGCAGGTGCTCCGGGCGTTGCGGGCCGGGGCCGGCGGCTTCCTGCTCAAGGACACCCCGCCGGCCGAGATCGTGCGGGCGGTGCGCCGGGTGGCGGCGGGCGAGGCGACGCTCTCCCCGGCGGTGACCCGCCGGCTGATCGACCACGTGACCGCGCCGGGCGCGGCGGGCGGCCCCGACCCGCGCCGGGAGCGGGCACTGCGGCAGCTCGCCGGGCTCAGCGACCGGGAGCGCGAGGTCGCGGTCGCGCTCGGGCAGGGCCGGACGAACGCGGAGATCGCCGCCGAGCTGTTCATGAGCGTCGCGACCGTCAAGGCGTACGTGTCGCGGCTGCTGGTGAAGCTCGGCCTCAACAACCGGGTCCAGGTCGCCCTGCTGGTGCACGACGCCGGCCTCGTCTGAGGCGCGATTGAACCTTCCGGGGGCGGGGGCCGTACCAGTCGCCGAGGATGCGGTGCGGCGGGTCAGCCGCACCGCTGCCGGAGCCGCGGGAGGCCTGCCGTGCGGGTTGGTGAGCAGTCGACGGATCCCATCGACCAGATCCTGGGCGAGGTGCCGGTGCCGGCGCCCCTGACGCCCGAGGACGTCCGGCTCGCGGTCCGGGCGGTGGTGGTGCACGCCGCGGAGGAGTGGCCGGCCGGGCCGCTGTGCCGCAACGACGGCGCGACGTACCCGTGCCGGCTGCACCGCTGGGGTCGGCGGGTGCTGACGCGGCACGGGCTCAACGAGCGGCAGATCGACGCCCTGGTGCGGCACGGCAACCCCTTCGTGCACGTGCCGTTCCCGTTCACGGTGACCGGCCCCGCGCCGGCCAGCCGCGCAGCACGTACCACCGGCGGGCACCCGGGCGGCCCGCGCGCGGTCGCGCCCGGCGCCCGTCCCGCCGGCCCAGCCCGGCCGGTGGCTCCCCCCGCCACCGCGCCGCGCTGGCCCCGGGCGAGCTGAGCGGGTTCGTCCGCCGGCGGGACCGCCGGTCCCCGGCACGTCGAGCGGAGGTACGCCCGCCCGGCGGGACCGCCGGTCCCCGGTACGCCGGGCGGAGGTACGCCCTCGGCGGGACCCGGGGACACGACGCCGGCCCGGTGCGCGGGGTGGCACCCGCGCACCGGACCGGCGTCCTCGTTCGCCCGGCTCGGCGTGGCCTGCCCGCCCGGCTCGGCGTGGCCTGCCCGCCCGGCTCGGCGTGGCCCGTCCGCCCGGCTCAGTCGCGGCCGGCGCCGATGCCGCAGTCCGGCGCGGACCAGCTGGTGGTGTTCGGGGTGTCGTCGCTGTTGTTCTCCCGCCGCGAGTCCACGTGCACGTGGTCGTCGTGGTCCGGGTAACCGGGACCGTAGATCCCGCTGAAGCCCCGGTTGCGGGCGTCGCGGGCGATCTGGCACAGCGAGCTGGTGCGCGACACCACGTCGGCGGCGTTGCCGTAGAGGTGCTGGCTGTCGGACGCCCCGCCGACCTGGTCGTTGCAGGTGCGGCTGCGGAAACCGCTGCTGACGAGGAGGGGCTTGTCGCCGAGGCTGTGCCGCAACGCCTCCAGCTTCCACATCGTGCGCAGCGCGTTCTGCCGGGTCTGCGCGGCGGAGAGCGGACCGCCGTTCCAGCCCCCACGACCGCAGCCGTCGTCCATCTCGCTGTAGCTGAAGTGCCGCGGCGTGCAGTCGTCGTCCTGGAGGGCGTAGAGCTTGCCGTATGTCTGCGGTCCGGCGATGCCGTCGGCGCGCAGCCCGTACGCGGCCTGGAACCGCTTGACCGCGGCGGCGGTCTTCGGTCCGTAGCGGCCGTCGTTCTCCACGATGTCCCGGTTGCCGGCCCACCCGGCGACCCGGATCTGCAACTGGCGGACGTCGTCGCCGGAGCGCCCCTGGTAGAGGTTGCGCTTCCACGTGTAGCAGCCGTCGGCGTGGGCCGCTGGCGCGGCGGCCACCGTGGCGACAGCGGCTGCCGGCAACGCCAGGGCGAATGCGACAGCGGCCCGTTTCAGGGTGTTAACGCGCACAGAAGTCCTCCCGATAGGAGTGGGAATGGGGTGGCACCCGGGACATCGGCCTGCCCGTCCCGCATTTCCACAGTGGCAGGCCGACGGGTGGTTCGCGGCGATTAACAAGAATTGTCCTCACGATTCGCCGTTCCTGAGCGTTGCCTGGGCATTACGCGAATTGCGAATCGCCCATTGATCGGCAACAGGCCACAGGAAAGCGCGAACGGCGCGCAAAGCCGCAGGTCGGCACGCGCCGGGTGATGTTCTCCCGCCGGCTCGACCCGGTAACGTCAGCGCCGGCGGGACCGGGGGAGGGGGCGGCATGGCACGCGGTGGCGTCTTCTGCATCGAGGGCCAGTGGCACCGCGACCTCAACGAGCGCGGCTCCGTCCTGCCCACCCTGGAACTGCTCGAACGGCTCGGAAAGATCCGTTTCATCCACAAGGACGCGGCCACCCGCGACGAACTCTTCTACTTCGTCGACCGCTGGCTGCTCAAGCAGTACGCCGACCACCGGGTCGGCTTCTTCGCCATGCACGGCGAGCCGAGCCGGCTCTGCCTCACCGACTGGGAATCGGTGGCGCTCGCCGACGTCGCCGAGCTGATGGCGGGTCGCTGCGAGGGCCGGCGGCTCTATTTCGGCAGCTGTTCGGTGCTGCGCGCCTCCGACGCGGTGCTGCGGGACTTCCTCGACGCCACCGGAGCGGCCCTGATCTGCGGGTACACCCGGGAGGTGGACTGGGTCGAGTCGGCCGCCTTCGAGACCGTCCTGCTCGACGTGCTGGCCAACGGGCAGCGCCACAACGCCGCCGAGCTGCGGATGGGCTCCGCGCACTGGGCGCCCCTCGCCTCGTACCTCGGCTTCCGGGTGATCTACGCCAACGGCCGCGCCTGGCGGCCCTCCGTCCGCCCCCGGGTGCCGGCCCAGCCCGCCGCCGGCCGCGCCGCCCCGCGACCCCGCTGAGGCCACCGCGCCGCGATCCGGCCGCCGCGCCGCCGCGTGCGTGCGTCGGGTCCGTTCCCTCCGGTGCGGTCGCCGGGCGACGGAAGCCCTGGTAGGAACGAACGATGGCACGCAGCATCGCGACGAACACCCGGGTCGACCGGGCCGGGCTGACCGAGTTCCTCCGGCCGCGGCACCGGGTGGTGCTCATGACCACCCGCGCCGACGGTCGGCCGCAGTCGTCCCCGGTGTCCGCCGGGGTGGACGGCGAGGGCCGGTTGGTGATCTCCACCTATCCCGAGCGGGCCAAGGTCGCCAACATCCGCCGCGACCCACGGGTGTCGGCGTGCGTGCTCTCCGACGACTGGAACGGCCCGTGGGTGCAGCTCGACGGCACCGCCGAGGTGCTGGACCTGCCGGCGGCGCTGGAACCGCTGGTGGACTACTTCCGCTGCATCTCGGGCGAGCACCCGGACTGGGACGAGTACCGGGCGGCGATGGTTCGCCAGGGCAAGTCGCTGATCCGGGTCACCATCGACGCCTGGGGCCCGATCGCCACCGGCGGCTTCCCCGCCCGCCTCGCCGACTGACGGCCCGCCAACCTGCCGCTGCCCCGCGCCGTCGGGCCGTTGGGCCGAGCCGTCGGGGCGCTGCCGGCCTCGCGGGGCACGCCACGGCAGCGCTCGAGCTGCGCCGACCGACCGTGCGCACGCTGTCGAGCTGCCCGCACGGATGGGGCGGGGGCCGGTCGCACAGACGGGGCAGCTCGACAGCGCCCAAGACACCTGCGGCTGCCCGGGTAAGCCCTCAGTACGCGGCGGTGAAGCGGGCGTTCTCGTGGCGCGGCTGTTCGATCTCGTCCACGATCGCCACCGCCAGGTCCTCGTAGCTGAGCACCGAGCGGCCCTCGTGGTCGGTCACCGGCTGGTCGCCGCCAGTGCGGTAGTGCCCGGTGCGCTCGCCCGGGTGGAACTCCAGCGGCGGCGGCGAGACGTACGTCCAGGTCACCCCGTCGGCCGAGGAGCGGTAGAAGTCGAGGGCCTCGGCCTGCCCGCGCGCCGCCTCGCGGTACTCCTCGGGGAAGTCCGGCTCGTCGAGGTAGCGGGTGCCCTTCGGGGTGAGCAGGGTCGACCCGCCACCCACGTGGATGATCCGGGGCGCGGCCGGCATGCCGCGCAGCGCGCCGACCAGGTTGCGCGCCGCGTCGAGCCAGAGGGCGTGCTCGCCGCCGCCGATCGCCACCACCATGGCGTCCGTGTCGGGCGCCAGCTCGCGTACGCTCCGCTCGCTGGTGGCGTCCCCGGTGACCACCGTGACCGCCGGCGGCAGGTACGAGGTGGCCTCCGGCCGGCGTACCGCCGCGGTGACCCGGTGCCCCCGGCCGACCGCCTCGGCGGCGATCCGCGACCCCGCGGTGCCACCCGCGCCGAACACGACGATGTTGCTCATGGCCGACCGCCTCCCGTCCTGCCCGACCTGGTCCGCCTCCAGGCTATTGACCTCCCCGACCGGCCGGTGCCGTTACCGCGATCCCGGCCGTCGCGGGCGAGGCGCGCCCGGGCTCAGTCGACCAGGGCGGAGTAGACGAGCTGCCGCAGCTGCGGCCGGATCGGGTAGGTGCTCGACGGCATGAGCTGGGTGAAGAACAGGGCCGTGACCTCCTCGGCCGGGTCGACCCAGAAGGCCGTGCTCGCCACGCCGCCCCAGTAGTACTCGCCGGGGCTGCTCGGCACCCGGCTCGGCACTGGGTCGTCGACCACGGCGAAGCCGAGCCCGAAGCCGATCCCGTCGAGGGTGGTCTCGGCGAAGCCGCCGGTGGAGAGGGTCCCCAGGTCCTGCCCGCCGGGCAGGTGGTTGCGGGTCATGAAGCGCACCGTGCGCGGCCCCAGCAGGCGTGCCCCGTCCAGCTCGCCGCCACGCAGCAGCATCTGGGTGAACCGGTGGTAGTCGGCGGCGCTGGAGATCAGGCCGCCGCCGCCGGAGAGCAGCAGCGGCTTCTCGTACGCCAGGGCGCCCAGCTTGTCGTAGCGGAACGCGCGGCCGGTGCGCGGGTCGGGCGCGTAGAGGGCGGCGAGCCGGTCGGCGGTGTCGCCCTCGGCCCACCAGTGCGTGTCGGTCATGCCCAGCGGGCGGAAGATCCGGTCGGCGAAGAAGGCGTCGAGGCTCTGCCCGGAGACCACCTCCACGAGCCGGCCGAGCACGTCGGTGGCGACCGAGTAGCCCCAGGCGGTGCCGGGCTGGAACAGCAGGGGCAGCTCGCCGAACGCCTGGCAGGCCGTCGCCAGGTCGACGTCCGCCGGCGGGTACAGGTCGTAGCCGGCGGCCCGGTAGATGCCGTCGACCACCGAGGTCTGCATGAAGCCGTACGTCAGGCCGGCGGTGTGGGTGAGCAGGTGCCACACCCGGATCGGCTCGACCGCCGGCACCGTGAAGGGCTTGAGCGCCGAGCCCTTGGAGTAGACCCGCAGGTCGGCGAACTCGGGCAGCCATCGGCTGATCTCGTCGGTCAGCTCGAAGCGGCCCTCCTCCCACAGGATCATGGCGGCGACGGAGGTGACGGGCTTGGTCATCGAGTAGATGCGCCAGAGCGTGTCCGCCTCGACGGGCCTGCCCGCCTCCGCGTCGCGCAGCCCGTACGTCGACGAGTGGGCGATCTCGCCGCGGCGGGTGACCAGCACCTGGAAACCGGCGAGGCGGCCGTCGTCGACGTACCTGCCGAAGTGCTCGTCGATGCGCGCCAACCGCGCCGGGTCGAAGCCGATCTGGTCCGGGTCGATGCTGCGTGCCACACTCACGTCGCCGAAACTACTAGCCGGTACGCCTCGCCGGAAGGGGCGGCCCGCCGTTGTCCCACTCCCTCGATAGCCTGGTCCGATGCCCGAGCTGACCGAGGACGAGACCTTCCGCAACGAGGACTGGTACGCCGAGGAGTTGGTGGACCGGCACTTCGTCCGCTGCACGTTCTTCGACGTCGACCTGTCCGAGGCGGTGAGCCGGGGCGCGGTCTTCGACGGCTGCACCTTCGGCAACACCCGCTTCAACTCCTCCCGGCACACCGACTCGGCCTTCACCCGCTGCACCTTCCAGCGGTGCAACCTCTTCGAGGCGGAGTTCACCGGCTGCAAGCTCGTGGGCAGCACCTTCGTCCAGTGCGACCTGCGACCGCTGACGGTCGCCGGCGGCGACTGGTCGTTCGTCGCGCTGCCCGGTGCCGACCTGCGCGGGGTCCGCATCACCGACGTGCGGATGCGCGAGGCGGACCTGACCGGGGCCAACCTGACCGGGGCCACGGTGACCGGCGTCGACCTCTCCGCCGCGCAGCTGCACCGCTGCCGGCTGACCGGGGCCGACCTGCGCGGCAGCGACCTCACCGCGCTCGACCCGACGGCAGTGGAGCGGGCCGGGGCGATCGTCGACGCCACGCAGGCCATGGTGATCGCGCAGGCGCTGGGCTTCGAGATCCGCTGAGACAGCCGACCCCGGGCGTCCGGATCGCAGCGGCCCGACCCGGGACCATCGTCCCGGTCGATGTCCGCTACCGTCCGGTGACGAACTGGACACGCCCGTCCGTCCGGCGCGACGGACGAGGCGGTGCGGGCGCGGGCCGCCCACAACGGACGGCCGCGTCCGGCCGGGGCCGGTGGGGAGTGGAGGGCCGGTGGCGGAGGAAGACCTCACCCGACAGCACATCCGGCCGTCGGGACACGGCGACCCGGCTGCCCCGCCCGGGACACGGCATCCGCCCCTTCCGCAGGCCGGGCACACCCGCACCGGCCTGCGGCGGCTGGCCCGGGCGAGGCAGCGCCGCCGGTGGGCCGTCGAGGGGATCGCCGTGGTCGCCTGCCTGGTCGCCCTCGTGTCGTACCTGACCGCCGGCGACCCCGAGCCGGGCGGGGAGACCGCCGGCGACGTACCGGCGGACGCCGGCCGGCCGAGCGGCTTCCCCGGGCTGGAGGGACGCGACCTCGACGCCGGCCTGGTCTCGCCCGGGCTGCGGCCCCGGCAGCGTCCGCCGAGCCCGTCCCCGACGCCACCGAAGCCGTCGACGTCGGCACCGCCGGTGCGGGCGGTGCTCGCCGCCAGCATGGCCGAGGCGCCGGGCGAGGTCGACCTGACCACGGTGGGCCGCCGCGACTGGGTCCACTGGGGCCTGCGCGGCGCGGAGTCGACGGTCCGCAAGCGCGGCGGCTCCGGCGAGATCCGTGACGAGGGCGGCACCGGCCGGCGGGGCGGCTGGGACGACAACCAGGAGAGCTTCAGCTGGCGCGACGGCAACCCGGTGGCGTCGGCGAGCGGCTCGCCGCACGGGGTCTACCGGTGCGGCGCCGGCAGCGGCTTCACGCTCGCGGTGGCCGCCGACGGCCAGGCGCGCACCGTCCGGCTGTACGGCGGGGTGTGGATGGCCCGGGGACGGCTGGACGCCCGCCTCTCCGTCGGCGGTCCGAGCCGGACCCTGCGGATCGAGGACCGGCACACCAGCCGGTCCACCGAGTTCACCATCCGGTTCCAGGCGCCGAAGGGCAGCCGGCTGGTGCTGACCTGGACGGTGGAGCAGGCGTTCAGCGACGACTGCGGCAACGTCGGCGTCCAGGCGGTCGCGCTGCGCTGACCCCGGTGCCCGGGCGGCCCCGTTCGCCCGGCGACCGGCCGCCGCCCGGAGTAGCGTGATCGCGACGACCGGGTGCACGAGGGTGAACGGGAGGGCCGATGGGCGAGCAGGTGCTGGACAGCCCGCAGGGCTGGGTGGCCGACCACATCCGGCGGTACGTCGAGACCGGCGGCGCCGAGGGGCACGAGTGGCAGCCCGGGGTCTTCACGCTGCTGCTGACCACCCGGGGCCGGCGCAGCGGGAAGCTGCGGCGCACCGCGCTGATCTACGGCCGCGACGGCGACGCCTACCTGGTCGTCGCCTCGCCGGGCGGCGACCCGAAGCACCCGGCCTGGTACCTCAACCTGCTCGACGAGCCGCTGGTCGAGGTGCAGGTGGGCGCCGAGCGGTTCACCGCGCGGGCCCGTACCGCGACGGCCGGGGAGAAGCCGCGCATGTGGTCCACGATGGCCGCCATCTGGCCGGCGTACGACGAGTACCAGGAGAAGACCGACCGGGAGATCCCCGTCGTCGTGCTCGACCGCGTCTGAGCGGGGCGAGCCGCCGCCGTCGTTACCCCACGGGTAATCGACGCCGGGCACGCGCCGGCGGGAGACTCGGCGTACCGCCCCGGTCGTCCGGCCGGGCGGACCGGCTCCCGGGAGGCACCATGCCCGCGTTCGCGCTCGCCCACCTCTACGACACCCCGGCCCACGAGGACATCCTCACCTACATCGAGCGGATCCAGGCCACGCTGGACCCGTTCGGCGGCCGGTTCCGGGTGCACGGCGCCGAGGTGGAGGTCAGGGAGGGCGACTGGCCGGGCACCGTGGTCATCATCGAGTTCCCCGACCTGGACCGGGCCCGGGCCTGGTACGACTCGCCGGCGTACCAGGAGATCCTGCCGCTGCGCACCCGGCACATCCCGGGCGCGACGCTGATCGTCGACGGCGTCGCCGACGACTACGACCCCCGCCGGACGGCCGCCCGGCTGCGGGCGCGGGCGGCCGGCTGACCGGCGGCTCCGCCCCGGCGGCGGTCCCGCCCGGGCGCCGTCCGGCGCCGGCGGGCGGGTCCGCGTCCACCCTGCGGGACAGTTTGTCCGTCGCGCCGCGTCGCGGCTGTCGTAGCTTTCTGCTGTCCATCTCCGACCATCCCTTGTGGAGGCCACACCGATGAGCAGCGTCACCGCCCGCACCGTCCGTCCGACCGCCCCCCGGGGCGCCGGGGAGCCGTCCGGGGAGGTGCTCCGGGAGATCCCGCTGCCGCCGTACGTGACCGTCGAGGACGCCCAGTTCGCCGTGCGGGCGGTCGTGGTGCACGCGCCCCGGACCTGGTCCGGCGGGACGGTCTGCCGCAACGACGCCAGCCCGCACCCGTGCCGGCTGCACCGCTGGGGTGCCCGGGTGCTGGCGCAGCGAGGCCTGCGTCCCGCCGAGATCGCCGCGCTGATCGAGCGCGGCGACCCGGCGGCCGAGCTGCCGCACCGCCCCGGCGCCTGAGTGCCGGCGGGGCCCCCGCACCGGGCCCCGCCGGCCGGTCAGCAGGCGTTCGGCTTGACCCAGGCGCACTCCAGGCCCTCCGGGACCCGGGGGGTGTCGGGCGCCGTGGGGGCCGCGGCCCGCGCGCCGGTCACGCTCCTCTCGGTGTACGAGGCCAGCGCGATCGCGATCTGGTCCTCGAGCGTCTTCACCGAGGACGCCAGGTAGTTGTTGAGCAGGATCGAGAACGCCAGCACCCGCCCGTCGGCGTCGGTGACGTAGCCCGAGAGGCCGGAGACGCCGGTCAGGCTGCCGGTCTTGGCGTGCACGTTGCCCGCCGCCGCCGTGCCCCGCATCCGGCTGCGCAGCGTGCCGCCGACGAACCGGTCCGCCTCGCCGGCGACCGGCAGGGCCGCGTACCAGGTGTCGAACCAGGGCTCGTCGCGCACGGCGGTGAGCAGGTCCACGAACTCGTCGGCGGGGATCAGGTTGCGCCGGGAGAGCCCGGAGCCGTCGCGCTGGCGCAGCGTGCCGGTGTCCATCCCGGCGTCGGCGACGTACTCGCTGATCGCGGTCAGCCCGGCCGACCAGGTGCCGGAGCCGGAGAGCACCCGGCCGATCTCCTTGGTCAGCACCTCGGCGTGCCCGTTGTTGGACAGCTTGAGGAACGGCACCATCAGCTGGGCCAGGGGCATCGAGCGGTGCCGCGCCACCTCGGCCGCGCCCTCCGGGGTGGCCTGGCCGAGCACCGTCCGGCCGAGCACCCGTACGCCGTGCCGGCGCAGCGCCGAGCGGAAGACGTCGGCGGCGTAGCCGGTGGGCTCCCAGACGCTGACCCAGTCGTTCGCCGGCGTGGCGCCGAGCGCGATCTGCCCGGTCACCACGACCGTGTTGCTGCCGTGCGCGCGCTCGAAGGAGACCGACGTCTCCCCGCCGGCGACCGTCTCGGCCCGGTTGTCGATCTTCAGGTACCGGGTGGCCGGGGTGGTGGTGACGACCGGACGCGCGCCGGCGGTCGCGCCGGGGGCGGCGTGGACGATGACGGTGCCCGCGTCGTAGTCGGTGTCCGGGGCCACGGTCAGGGCGGAGACCTGCGCGGCGTAGTAGTACGGCTCGTCGTCCCAGGTCCAGTCGGGGCCGAGGCGGGTGCTGTCGTAGCGGGTGTCGTCGGCCACCAGGTTGCCGGTGACGACCCGGACGCCCGCGGCGGCGACCCGCGCGGCCAGGGCGTCGTAGTCGGCGGCGAGCATGGTCGGGTCGCCGCCGCCGCGCAGGTAGAGGTTGCCGGAGACCAGGCCCGCACGGCGGGCGCCGCTGGTCCGCACCTCGGTGCTGAAGTGGTGGCCCGGCCCGAGCAGTTCCAGCGCCGCCGCCGAGGTCAGCAGCTTGGTGTTGGAGGCGGGCACCAGGCGGCGGTCGCCGTTGCGGTGGTAGACCGTCTCTCCGGTGGTCGCGTCCTTGACCACCACCGAGGCCTGCGCCCCGGCCAGCCGGCTGTCGGCGAGGATCGCGTCGATGGTGGCGTTCAGCCGGGTCGCCGCGGGGGTCGGGGACTCGGCGGTGGCGGTGGGCGCGCCCGCCGTGGCCGCGGCGGCGACGAGTGCCGCCAGCGCGAGCGTCCGGGGGAAGAGACGACGATGCATGGGGTGATGCTGCCATGCAGGTATCTGCCAGAAAAGGGCGTCGATGGAAAGAAATTTTCCGTGGGCCCGGCGGCTGTGACCGGCGAGACGCTCCGGGCGGGCAGCCGGGCGGGCCCGCCCGTGTTGTAACCGGCATGGACGAGCGCTCCGTCGACGTGCTGGTGATCGGGGCCGGGCAGGCCGGCCTCTCCGCCGGCCACCATCTGGCCCGCGCCGGGTTCGCCCCCGGGGACGGCTTCGTGGTCCTCGACGGGGGCGACGGGCCGGGTGGGGCGTGGCGGCACCGCTGGCCCACGCTGCGGCTCGACCGGGTGCACGGCTTCCACGACCTGCCCGGCCTGCCCTTCCCGGTGGCCGGGCCCGACCGGCCGGCGGCCGAGGTGGTCAGCGCCTACTTCGCCGCGTACGAGCGCGAGTTCGACCTGCCGGTGCGGCGGCCCGTGCGGGTCCGGGAGGTGCGCGACCGGGCCGACGGCCGGCTCGCCGTGCACACCGACCACGGCTCCTGGACCACCCGTGCCCTGGTCAACGCCACCGGCACCTGGACCCGACCGTTCTGGCCGCACTACCCCGGCCGGTCGACCTTCCGGGGCCGGCAGGTGCACACCGCCGGCTACCGGGGACCGGCGGAGTTCGCCGGCCGGCGGATCGTGGTGGTGGGCGGCGGGACGTCGGCCGTCCAGTTGCTCGCCGAGGTCTCCACCGTGGCCGCCGGCACCACCTGGGTGACCCGGCGCCCGCCCGACTTCCGCGACGAGGAGTTCACCCCCGAGCGGGGGCGGGCGGCGGTGGCCCTGGTCGACGCGGCGGTACGCGCGGGCCGGCCGCCGGACAGCGTGGTCGGGGTGACCGGGCTGCCGCTCACGCCGGAACTGCGCCGGCTGCGCGAGCGCGGCGTGCTCGACCGGTTACCCGTCTTCGACCGGATCACGCCGGACGGGGTGGCCTGGGACGACGGGCGGTTCGTGCCCGCCGACGTGATCCTGTGGTGCACCGGTTTCCGGGCCGCGCTGGACCATCTCGCGCCGCTGCGCCTGCGCGCGCCGGGCGGCGGTATCACGATGGACGGCACCCGGGTGGTCGCCGACGAGCGGATTCACCTGATCGGGTACGGCCCCTCCGCGAGCACGATCGGCGCCAACCGGGCGGGCCGCGCGGCGGTACGCGAGATCCGGGCCCGGTTCGCCCCGGCCCGTGCCGCGCACTGACCCCGCTCTATTTGACGGATGCCCCGGCAGGGGGCACCGTAGGCCGTGGAGGGGCCCTGAGCTGCCCCGAAGCGCGACGGCGATGTGCGTGTCGCCCTTCCATCGCCTCCCACGTGTGCTCGCCCGCGGGCCGAGCCCGGTCCCGCACCGCGAATCCGAGAATCCACGAGGAGTTCCGCCATGCTCACCATGACCGACAACGCCGTGCTGGTCATCCGAGACCTCGCCAACCAGCAGGACGTCGCCGAGGACGGCGGAGTGCGGATCGCCGCCGACACCGACGCGGGGTCGCTCACCGTCGAACTGGTCGCCGAACCGGCCGAGGGCGACCACGTGGTCGACAACCAGGGCGCCCGCATCTTCCTGGACTCCGACGCCGCCGAGCTGCTCGGCGACGCGTCGGTGGACGCGAGCGTCGACGACGAGGGCATCGTGCAGTTCGGGTTCACCGAGAAGCAGTGACGGCCGGGCGCCGCCTCCCCACCGGTGCCCGGCGGGGAGGCGCTCAGCCGGCCCGGCGGGTCTCCCCGTTGCGGTGCGGCCGGGCGGGACGGCCCCGCTCCGGCGGCGCCTGATCGGACCGCCACGGCCGGGACTCCCGCCCCCGCTGCGGCAGCGCGGCCAGCACGTGCGCCAGGTGGTGCGAGGTGCTCCACGCCGCCCAGTTGCTGGCGGACCCGGCGCCGGCGCCCCGGCGGGCCCGCCGCAGGATCTCGTGGTCACCCCAGGAGAAGGCCGCGCCCGTGGCCGGCCAGTGCGGCGACGAGACCACGGTGCGGCACAGGTCCGCGAACCGGTCGTCGCCGCGTCCGCCCCGCCGCGACCAGCGGTACACCCACCAGACGCCGTCGGCGGTGTAGCGGACCGTGGGCAGCCGGTCTCCCGCCTGGTCGGCGCCGGGCACCGCGGAGCCGACGCCGTAGTCGCCGTACCCGACGCCGAGGTCGGCCAGCCGCTGCCAGAGCTGCCAGTCCCAGCGGTCGACGCGCACCGGCTCGTCGGTGGGCAGGGCGGACACCGCCGGGGGCATCCCGCCCGCCGCCACGCTCACGGAGCGCCAGGCGTGCCGGCGGGCCCACTCCGACAACCGGCGGACCCGGGGCTCGGCCACCCGTACGTCGGCCCGGCAGCACACGTCGCCCGCGTCGAGGAGCAGGTCGCACTGCTCGGGCACCAGGCCCGTGAGCCGCCAGACCCGCTCCGCCGCCGCCGTGGCCGCGTCCGGGCCGGCGCGATCGAGACCGACCCGCAGCCGGACGACCGCCCGCTGGGCGTGGGCCCGGGCCGCGGCGCCGTGCGCCACCAGGCGCCGGTCACTGTCCGCGAGCCCGATCACCGGGACCAGCGGTACGCCCCAGCGGACCAGCTCGGCCTCCGGGGCGTCGGGCAGGCCGGTGACGTCGACGGCCGTGAGCAGCCCGTCGGGCAGCCGACGGAGCACGTCAAGCGTGAACTGATCGAGGACGGACACCTGGAGGACCGGGGCGAGCAGGGGGGCGACGACGTCGTCGAGATGACCGAGCGCCTCCAGCTCACCCCGCCGGTTGGCGAGGATGGGGCGGTAGACCGGTTCCGCCGCCCGGCCCTCGTGGGCGGGCACCATACCCCAATGTAGCCAGACATCGGTGTCGGTCACAGGGCCGACCGGCCCGTCCCGCCCGCCGGGGCGGGCGGCCGCCGGAGGCGACGACAACTCGCCGGAGGGCGTCGGGTCCCGGTCGTCGTGTCCTGGGCCGGGCCCGCCCGCCGCACCCACGCGCCGAGTGGCCGGCGCAGACCGCCGCCGCAGCCCGCGACGACGACGCCGCCGCCCCGCGGTGCGGGACGGCGGCGCTACCGGCGACGGGTCAGTCGTCGTCGCCGTCGTCGTCGTCCGAGTCGTCATCGTCGTCCCGGTCGTCGTCGTCATCGTCGTCGTCGACCGGCTCCTGCTCGGCCTTGACCACCGAGCCGTCGCCCCGGTCGACGTCGATCTCGTGCTCGGTCTGCCCGGCCACGATCTCGACGCTCCACACGGCCCGGCCGTCCTCGTCCTCGCGCTCGACCTCGACGATCTTGCCGCCGCCCGCCCGGGCCAGCGCGATCTCGCCGGCCCGCTGCTCGCTCACCGCGTCGTCGCCGGTGGCCGGCGCAGCACTGCCCGACGGGGAGCCGGGCGTCGCCGGGGTGCCGCTGGTGGTCGGCGCGCCGCTCGTCGCCGGGGCGCTGCTCCCGGTGCCGCTCGGGGTGCCCGGCGTGGCCGGGGCCGTCGGGGCGGTGGTGGCGGCCAAGGTGGTCGCCCGGGCCGTGCCGTTGTCGGCCGCCGCGACGCCGAAGGTCGCGCCGGTCACGACGAGCACGGCCGCGCCTCCGAGCGACGCCAGCATCAGGGACTTGCGCTTCATCTCGTTCACCCTTCCTCGGTTGCTGGTTCCCAGGATCGCGCCCGCCCGGATAGCACCACGCTGCCCGAACGCTAAGGCCGGGTTAAGCCTGTCCGGGCGCGACCGGAGGAGGGTCAGGACGGGGGCGGGCCCAGTTCGAGGCGTACCTCGGCGCCCCCGGAGGGCGCGGCGTGCAGGGTGAGGCGGCCACCGCTGGACTGGGCGGCGCGGCGGGCGATGTCCAGGCCCAGACCGGTCGAGCCGGCGGTGCTCGCGCCCCGGCCGATCGTGCCGGGCGGCATCCCCGGACCCTCGTCCGCCACGACCAGCGCCGCCCGGCCCGCCTCCTGCGCCGTCAGCCGGACGGCGAACGCGGTGCCGTCCGGAGTGTGCGCGAAGACGTTGCCGAGCAGGGCGTCCACCGCCGCCGCCAGCTCGTCGGCGGGCACGCCCACCGGCAGCGGTCCCGGCGCCAGGTCGAGCGTCACGGCCCGCCCGGTGTCCTCGGCCAGCACCGACCAGAACGCCACCCGCTCGGCCACCACGGCCGCCGCGTCGGCGCTGGCCGCCCCGGCCGTCGGCACCCGCCACCGGGCCTGTCGGATCAGGCCCGTGACCGCCCGCTCCAGCCCGTCCACGGCCGCGGTCACCCGGGCGGCGTCCTCCGGGTCGCGCAGCGCCTCGGCCTCCAGACGGAGCGCCGTCAGCGGGGTACGCAGGCGGTGCGAGAGGTCCGCGACCTCCTCCCGCTCCTGCACCAGCAGCACCTGGATCCGGCCGGCCAAGTGGTTGAGGGCGCCGGCCACCTCGCGCAGCTCGCGCGGCCCGGCCGGCTTTACGCGCGCGGCCAGCTCCGCGTTCGCCAGCCGGTGCGACACCGCCGAGAGTTCACCGATCGGCCGGACCAGGGTGCGCGCCAGCCGGTCGGCGACGGCCAGCCCGATCAGCACCAGCAGCACGCCGAGCAGGGCCAGGACCAGCCAGGACCGGGTCACCCCGGCGGTCAGCTCGGCGGGCGGGACCACCGTACGGATCACGCCGGTGCCGTCCGGACGCCCCTGCACGGCGATCACCACCTCCCGCCCCCGCCCGGACTCGGCGGTGAGGCTCTGCCCCCGTTCGGCGAGCGCCACGGCGGCCGTACGGGGGGCCGGGGCGCCGAGCACCGTGCCGTCGGGCAGGAACACCGTCACCGGCCGCGCCGACTCCGTGGCCAGCTGGTCGACGGTCAGCCGGATCGTCGCGGTGTCAGCGGTGCCGACGACGGTGACGAGGCTCTGCGCGTCGGCCGTGGCCCGCACGGTGGCCCGGTCCGCCGCGACCGTACGCACCAGCAGCGCCAGCGGCACCAGGAAGGCGACCAGGGTGAGCACGCTGACCGCGGCGACCAGCAGCGTCAGTCGGGCCCTCATCCGGCGCTCCCCGGCGCTTCGAGCCGGACCCCGACGCCCCGCACGGTGTGCAGGTAGCGGGGCGCCTGCGCGCTCTCCCCGAGCTTGCGTCGCAGCCAGGACAGGTGCACGTCCACGGTCTTGTCGGCGCCGCCGTACGGGACCCGCCACACCTCGGCGAGCAGCTCCCGCTTGGTGACCACCTGGCCGGGCCGGCCCGCGAGGTGGTGCAGCAGGTCGAACTCGCGCGGGGTCAGCTCGACGGGCGCACCGTCCAGGGTGACCTGCCGCGACCGCGGGTCGACCCGCAGGCCGCCCACCACCAGTGCCGGGTCCTCCTCCGGGGCGGACCCGCTCCCGCGCCGCAGCACCGCCCGGATCCGCGCGTCGAGCTGCGCGGCCGTGAACGGCTTCACCACGTAGTCGTCCGCCCCGGCGTCGAGCACCCCGACGATCTCGGTCTCGTCGTCGCGGGCGGTCGCGACGATCACCGGCACGGCGCTGACCGCGCGGAGCATCCGCAGCAGCTCGCGGCCGTCCAGATCGGGCAGTCCCAGGTCGAGCACCACCAGGTCGGGCCGGTCGTCCAGCGCGTCGCGCAGGCCGGTCATCGCCGTCGAGGCGGCGGCCACCGCGTGCCCCCGCTCGCGCAGTGCCCGCAGCAGCGGCGTACGGATCGTCAGGTCGTCCTCGATGAGCAGCAGGCGGGCCACAGGTGGCAGGCTAGCCGCCACGCGGCGCGCCGGCCCGGACGTTAACCCTCCCTTAGCCTCGTCCGGTGCTCGTCCCAACCTCGGATCGGTCAGACTCGGGGAATGCGCCGCCGTTCGTTCCTCGCCGTCGCCGGTTGGCTGGCCACCGCCGCCCTCGCCACCCTGATCGGGGTGGCCGCGATCCGGTGGGTGGGGGAGAGCATCGCCGGCACCCCCGGCGGGGTGCTCAGCCAGGAGGAGATCGAGCGCGCCCTGTCCTCGCCCAGGCCCACCGTCCCCGGGGCCGGCGGACCGTCGTCCCCGGCGGCGGGCGGGACCGACGGGCCGCCGTCGCCGGGAGCGAAGGGCTCGACCCCGGCGGGAGCACGTCGGGCCTTCGCCACGACGGGTGGCAGCGCGGTGGTCGAGTGCGGGCCGGGTGGGGTACGGCTGGTCTCCTGGACGCCCGCGCCGGGCTACCGGGTCTCGGACGCGGAGCCGGGGCCGGACGACGACGTGGAGGTCGCCTTCGCCGGCCCGTCCGGGGAGTTCGAGCTGAAGCTGCGCTGCGTGGGGCTGGAGCCGGTGTCGGTCGAGGACGACGACTGAGCCGGACACGAGCGCGCGGCGCCGTTCGGATCCCGGGGATCGGAACGTCGCCGCGCTCTGGCCGTCTCCCACCACCGCAGCCGTACGGCGGTACGCCGGCGGGGACCTGGCTCGACCGGCCACCGTGCGCCGGCTACTCCCTCGATCCCCGCCCGTCAGGGATCGAAACCCCCGAGGAGTGGCGAATTCCACCATCTGCGAGTCCCGGCGTGGCGTCGGGCCGTAGCGGGTATGTGCGTCGGCATGGAGCATTTCACTATCGCGACCGTCGCCGAGAAGAGCCCGGACTTCCGGCGGGTGCTGTGGACCGGTGAGCACACCCAGCTGGTGATCATGACGATTCCGCCGGGTGGCGAGATCGGCGAGGAGGTCCACGAGGACATCGACCAGATCCTGACCTTCGTCAGCGGTACGGGCGAGGCGCAGGTGGCGGGGGAGAAGCGCGAGGTCGTGCAGGGCGACCTGGTGGTGGTGCCGGCCGGCACGAAGCACAACTTCGTCAACACCGGCCCCAACCCCCTGGTGCTCTACACGGTCTACGGCCCGCCCGAGCACGCCGACCAGGCGGTGCACCGGACCAAGGAGGAGGCCGACGCCGCCGAGGCCGCCGGCGAGGACGAGCCGCCCACCTCCTGACCGTCGGTGCCGCCTGAGGCGGCCGCAACGGGGTACCCGCAGCGGGTGGACCAACTGGCGATCTCCGACTACGGGTTCCTCTCCGACTGCCGTTCGGGCGCCCTGGTCGGTCGGGACGGCTCGATCGACTGGTGGTGTCCGGACCGGTTCGACTCCCCGTCGGTCTTCGGCCGCGTGCTCGACACGGAGGCCGGGCACTTCCGGCTGGCGCCCACCGCCGCCGGGCTTCCCGGGCACCGGGTGGAGCGGGCGTACGTGGCCGACACGCTGGTGCTGCGCACCGTGCACCACACGCCGGAGGGGAGCGTCGCGGTCACCGACGCGCTCGCCGCCGAGCTCGGCGCCCGCGGCCACCAGCTGGGGATGAACTCCCCGGCGGTGCTGCTACGGGTCGTGGAGGGACTGGCCGGGCGGGTGCGGATGTCGCTCGACTTCCGCCCCCGCCCGGAGTACGGCCTGCTCACCCCGTACCTGCACGGGCAGCCCGACGGCGGGGTGCTGGCCGCGGCCGGCCCGGTCGTGCTGGCCCTGCACACCGGCGGGGTGAAGCCGCACGTCGACCGGGACCGGGTCCGGCAGGAGTTCGAGGTCTCCGCCGGGCAGGTGGTCGGCTTCGACGTGGCGTACGGGCAGGCGTACGGGACGGCGCCGGCCCGGCTGGAGCCGGTGGCCGCGCTCGCCGAGACGGTGCAGGCCTGGCAGGCGTACCGCGAGTCGCACCACTACGACGGCCGCTACCGGGAGCAGGTCCGGCACAGCGCGACCGTGCTCACCGGCCTCACGTACGCCCGCAGTGGCGCGGTGGTCGCGGCCCTGACCACGTCGCTGCCGGAGCGGATCGGCGGCGACCGCAACTACGACTACCGCTACTCGTGGCTGCGCGACTTCGCCATGACGCTGCGCGCCCTCTGGGTGGCCGCCTGCCCGTCCGAGGCGTCCCGGCTCTTCGCCTGGGCGGCCCGCTCGATCGGCCGGGTCGGCCCCGACCCCGTGCCCGTGCTCTTCGGCCTGGAGGGGGAGCGGGACGTCTCCGAGCACGAGTGCGCCCACCTGCGCGGCTACGGCGGCAGCCTGCCGGTGCGGGTCGGCAACGACGCCTGGCGGCAGCGCCAGCTCGACGTGCCGGGCGAGGTGCTCTCGGCGGTCTGGCAGCTGCGCGACCACCTCGGGGAGTCGTTCGACACGGAACTGCGCGAGATGGTGCTCGGCCTGGCCGAGCAGGTCGCCGCCACCTGGCACCTGCCGGACCGGGGCATCTGGGAGACCCGGGACACCGACCGGCACTACCTCACGTCGAAGGTGCTCTGCTGGGTGGCGCTGGACCGGGCGGTGCGGCTCGCGCCCCGGCTCGGCGACCGGGCCGACGCCCGGCGGTGGGCGAGGATCCGCGACGAGATCCGGACCGTCGTGCTGCGCGACGGCTGGCACGAGCGGACCGGCGCGTACGGCGGCGCGTTCGGCTCGCCGGAGCTGGACGCCTCCGTGCTGCTGCTGCCGCTGGTGGGCTTCCTGCCGGCGACCGACCCGCGGATGCGCGCGACCATCGAGGCCGTCGAGCGGGGGCTGGGCGCCGGGGAGGGACTCCTCCGCCGCTGGGACACCGACCCGGCGGGCTTCCTGCCCTGCTCGTTCTGGCTGGTGGAGTGCCTGGTCCTGGCCGGTGAGCAGGGCCGGGCCGAGGCGCTCTTCGAGCGGCTGCTCGGGCACGCCAACGACATCGGCCTGTTCAGCGAGCAGATCGACCCGCGTACCGGCGCGCAGGTCGGCAACACCCCGCAGGCGCTGTCGCACATCGGCCTGGTCAGCGCCGCCTGGCGGCTGACCGACCCCACCACGGACTGACAGCGGGTAAGGACGTCAGGCCGGCAGCACCGGTACGTCGGTGACGTCCACCGTCTCCGGGTACTTCACGCCGGCCCCGGTGTTGAGCACCACCACGCGTTCGCCGGCCCGGATCCAGCCGCCGGCGCGCAGGTGCCGGGCGGCGGTCAGGCAGGCGGCCCCCTCCGGGCAGAGCAGCAGCCCTTCGCGGGCGGCGAAGTCCCGCAGGTCGGCCAGGATCTCGGCGTCGTCCACGGCGATCGCGGTGCCGGCGCTGGCGCGCAGCGCGTCGAGGATCAGCTCGTCGCCGAGCGGGGCCGGCACGGTGATGCCGAACGCCACGGTGTGCGCGTCGGCCCAGGGGCGCGCCCGCTGCTCACCGGCGGCGAAGGCGCGGACGATCGGCGCGCAGCCCGTCGACTGCACCGCGACCAGGCGGGGCAGCTTGTCCTCGATCCAGCCCAGCTCGCGCAGCTCGTGCAGCGCCTTGTGGATGCCGATCAGGCCGACCCCGCCGCCGGTCGGATAGATGATCACGTCCGGCACCTGCCAGCCGAGCTGCTCGACGATCTCGTACCCCATCGTCTTCTTGCCCTCGAGCCGGTACGGCTCCCGCAGCGTGCCGGCGTCGAAGATCGCGCCGCCGGAGCCGGCGACCAGCCCCGCGACGTGCCGCCCGGCGTCGCCGATCAGCCCGTCGACCAGGCGCAGGTCGGCTCCGGCGGCCACGCACTCGCGCCGGCAGATGGCCGGCGCGTCCAGCGGCATGACGATGGTCGCGCCCAGCCCGGCCCGCGCGGCGTAGGTGGCCCAGGCCGCGCCCGCGTTGCCGTTGGTGGGCATGGCGATGCGCGTCACGCCCAGCTCGCGGGCCCGGCTGACGCCCACCGCCGCGCCGCGCGCCTTGAACGAGCCGGTGGGGGTCAGCCCCTCGTCCTTGACCAGCAGGTCCGCGATGCCGATCTCCGCGCCGTAGGTCGGGGTGCGCAGCAGCGGCGTCCAGCCCTCGCCCAGCGTGGTCTCGTGCCGGGGGTCGGCCACCGGCAGCAGCTCGCGGTAGCGCCACAGGTCGGCCGGGCGCAGGGGGAACCGTTCCGGGGTGAGCACCTTCGCCACCGCCGCCAGGTCGTAGCGGGCCAGCAGCGGGGATCCGCAGTCGCAGAGGTTGGTCAGCTTGGCGGCGTCGTGCTCCCGCCCGCAGCGCGGGCACTCCAGGTGCGTCAGGTACACGATGCTCCTCGCCGTCTCAGCTCGTGTCTCGGCTCGCGTCGATGCTCAGCCAGCGCCGGCTGCGCCCGCCCGGCTCGTAGACCGAGTCAAGGCGCTTCGCCACCACCCCGGGCAGCCCCTGCTCCCGCCCGGTCCGCAGCGCCTCCCGGCCGGCACCGGGAAACCACGGCGGAGTCTGCCAGTGCGGGCCGGCGAGCGCCAGGCCGTCGAGCAGCTCCCGGCGCTGCGCGTACGGCAGGTCGAGGCTGGTCACGCCCTCCATCCAGAGCAGATCGAAGATCAGGTACTGGGCGTCGGGGGTCCGGCGTCCGCCGCGCGCCGGCCGCACCCGACCGGCCCGGTCGATGCGCACCAGGACGCCGTCCAGCACGGCCTCGGTGGGCGCCAGCTCCTCGGCCAGCTCCCGCAGCCAGGGGTACGTCCCGGAGACGTCCTCGTCGTCCTCCGCGAGCAGCCGCAGCCGCCCACCCGAGACGTACGCGACCGCGCGCAGCCCGTCCCAGCGCAGCTCGTAGCCCCATTCCGGCTCGTCCGCCGGCAGTTTCGCCGCCCGGGTGGGGTGCATCGGGCGGACCAGCTCCGGCATGCTCGTCCAGCCCTCCGGCGGCGGGTCGGTGCGCCGGACCATCCAGTCCCGCCCGCTCCTGCCGCCGGTGGCGAAGAGGACGTACCGCCCGGAGGTGCGCTCGCCGTCCAGCACGACGATCACCTCGTCGTCGCGCCACTTCTCGCAGTGGTAGGTGCCCCGGTCGTGGACGGTCATCCGGCCGCCGCCGTACTCGCCGGCCGGGATCTCGCCGTGGAAGTCGAGGTATTCCATCGGGTGGTCCTCGGTGTGCACGGCGAGATGGTTGCGGCCGGCGTCGCGGGGCAGCCCGCGCGGCACCGCCCAGGAGGCCAGCACCCCCTCGTGCTCCAGGCGCAGGTCCCAGTGCAGGCTGCGGGCGTGGTGCTGCTGGATCACGAACCGGGCAGTGCCGTCGGCGGTCCGCTTCCTCCTCGGGGGGCGCTCCGGCACCGGCTCCGGGGTGCGCGCCGCGTCCCGTCTGCGCCGGTACTCCTCCAGCGGGTCAGCCACATCCGCATTCTCCGGCAATCCGCGCCGACCTGCCCGGCGCCCGGGTGTCCGGTCGCCCGGGAATGTCGTGGGTCATCACGGGTAGACCGCGGCATGGACCACGAGGACCAGCCCACCGTTGCGCTCCCGGGCGAGGTGCGGATGCCCCTGCTCGGCTTCGGCACCTGGCAGGCCACCGGCCAGGCCGGGTACGACGCGGTGCTCGCCGCGCTCGACGCCGGCTACCGCCACGTCGACACCGCCACGATGTACGGCAACGAGGAGGAGGTCGGTCGGGCGGTCCAGGAGAGCGGGCTGCGCCGCGAGGACGTCTTCGTCACCACCAAGCTGCCGCCGGATCGCGTCGGACGGGAGCGGGAGACGCTCGAGGCCAGCCTGACCGCGCTCGGCACCGACCACGTCGACCTGTGGCTGATCCACTGGCCGCCGGAGAACCCGGCGGACAACATCCCCGTCTGGCGCGAGCTGCTCGCCGCCCGGGACGAGGGGCTCGCGCGCGCGGTGGGGGTGAGCAACTACGGCACCGGGCAGCTCGACGAGCTGATCCAGGCGACCGAGGAGAACCCGGCCGTCAACCAGATCCGGTGGAGCCCCTCGTTGTACGACCGGCAGCGGCACAAGGAGCACCGGGACCGGGGAGTGGTGCTGGAGGGTTACAGCCCGTTCAAGACCAGCGACCTCGCCCATCCGGTGCTGACCCGCATCGCCGCCGCGCACGACGTCTCCCCGGCCCAGGTGGTGCTCCGCTGGCACGTCGACCACGAGATCGTGGTCATCCCCAAGTCGGTGACCCCGGAGCGGATCCGCGTCAACGCCGACATCTTCCACTTTTCGCTGACCGCCGAGGAGATGCGCGACATCGACGCCCTCGGCAACCCCTGACGAACCCCTGCCGGCGTCGGGAGCGGGGCCCGGTCGGGGGTCAGCCGTTGCCAATTTCCTTCAGCCTGAATAGGGGCGATGAAGGGTATCGACATAGATGCTCGTGACGATATACCGTGCGCGTCACCAGTTCATCGATGAGTCGGAACCCCTCCGCCCTTGTCTGAAGGAGCGCCATGAACGCGTCACGACCCGCCCGCCTCCCCCGACGCGGGGTGCTGGGCATGTCGGCCCTGGTGGCCACCGCGGTGGCCGTAGCCGCCAAGCCCGCCACGGCGAGCGCCGCGCCGCTCGCCGCGCCGAAGGCCGAGTGCCTCGCCGACCTGCTCGGGGAGTCCTGATGGCCACCATTCCCTGGCTGGTGGACGTCCTGCGGGGAGCGGGCGTCCAGGTCGTCACCCACGGCGACTGGGTCAACCGCATGCGTCCCGGCTCGTTCGACCCGATCGGTGTGCTCTGGCACCACACGGCCGCCACCTCCAGCGCCAGCAACCCGCACCCGGCGCTCAACATCTGCATCAACGGCCGGTCCGACCTGCCCGGCCCGCTCTGCCAGGCCCTCGTCGACTACCACGGCGTCTTCCACGTCATCTCCGCCGGCCGCTGCAACCACGCGGGCGTCAGCCGGGGCAGCGGGCCGATCCCCGCCGGCGACGGCAACACCCTGATGATCGGGTGGGAGATCGACTACAACGGCGTCAACCAGGAGATGACGGCGGCGCAGTACAACGCGTCGATCGCCGCCACGGCCGCCGTGCTCAAGCGGTTGGGCAAGGACGCCAGCTACGCCCGGGGCCACCGCGAGACGAGCACCAGCGGCAAGATCGACCCGTCCTTCATCGACCTGAACACGATGCGCGCCGACGTCGCCGCGAAGATGTCGGGCGGCGTCCCCGCCTGGAGCTCCGTGGTGGACAACTCCACCGCCGGCCGCTTCACCGCCAGCGCCAGTTGGGGCACCTCGGCGTACTCGGCCCAGCGCTACGGGACCGACTACCGCTTCGCCCAGCCCGTCGCCGCCAGCGACGCCGCCTGGTACAAGTTCAACGTGCCGGCGACCGCGAACTACCGGGTCGACGCGTGGTGGCCGGCGGTCTCCGGCTACAACACCGCGACGCCGTACATCGTGGCCACCACCACCGGCAACCGGACGGTCATCGTCAACCAGGCGGCGACCGGCGGGCAGTGGCGCTCCCTCGGCACGTTCACGCTGCCGGCCGGGGACGCCAACCGGGTCGCGGTCAGCCGGTGGAGCTCCGCCGCCGGCCTCGTCATCGCCGACGCCGTCCGGCTCACCCGGGTCTGACCCGGCCGGCCCTGAGACACGCGACGTCCGCCAGGCACCGGGGTGGCCCGGCGGACGTCGCGTCCGGCGTTCAGGAGCGCGAGCAGGCGGTCCCGTTGAGGGTGAAGCTGGTCGGGGACGCGTACGCGCCGCTCAGCGTGCCCTGGTAGCCGAAGCTGGCCGTGCCGCCCGGGGCGAGCGAACCGTTCCAGCTGATGTTCCGCGCGGTCACCGCCGAGCCGCTCTGACTCACCGTGGCGTTCCACGAGCTGGTGATCTGCTGCCCGGCCGGCAGGTTGTAGGCCAGCGTCCAGCCGTTGATCGGGCTCGACCCGGTGTTGGTGATCTGCACGTCGGCGGTGAAGCCGTTGCTCCAGGAGTTCGGCGTGTACTTCACCGCGCATCCGGCACCGCCCGGCGGGGGAGTGCTCGGCGGGGGCGTGGTGGGCGGCGCGGTCGTGGGCGGCGGGTTGCCGCCGCCGTTTACCGCCGCCGAGAACGACGTCACCGCGAGGCCGGCGCCGCCCTGCCACGGCTCGAAGCCGGCCTGGATGCTGGTCAGGTACCAGGAGTTGGTGATCGCGCCCCGGTTGCGGGTGTCGTTGATGAACGCCAGCAGGTTGAGGTTCGCGCTGCTGATCGCCGACGGGGCCAGGTACGAGATGACGTTGTTGGAGCCGTTGCTGCCGCGCCACACCTCCCAGCTCCGCCCGTCGATGGTGGCGGTGCCGACCGGGGAGCCGATGGGCTGGATCGGCCCCTGCCGGTTGAGCCAGATCATGATCTCCATCTGGTTCACCCCGTCCCGCTTCGGCGACGGGTCCAGCCAGATGTCGTACGAGGCGTTGTAGACGGCGTTGCTGACGTACCGGTAGGCGATGCTGCTCGTGGCGCTGCTGATCTGGCTGACCTGGATCGGCAGGTTGGTGCCGGGGGAGCAGTTGGTGTAGTGGCAGCCGAGGAAGATCGACGGGTACGCGGTCGGCGCGCCGTTGGTCGGGTTGCTGCCGTTCTGGGTGGTGATCTCGAAGCCGCTGCCGGTGACGTTGATGCACTGCTGGGCGGTGGTGCCCCAGCGGTTGTTCTGCACCACGTAGCGGCCCTGGATGGTGGTGGAGCCGTATTGCTCGCAGATCTGCGTGTCGGCGCTGGCGGTGCCGCCGAGGGCCACGGCGACGATCGAGCCGGCGGCGAGCAGCGCGGCTGCCGCGAGGGCCCGGAGTGGACGTTTCATGATGCTCCTTCGGCTTCGGCGCGGAACGCCGGACGGAGTCGGATGGGGCCGGGAGCGCTCCCACAGCCCTTCGACACATTTACATCTCTGAAACCGCAGCGCAACGGGCCTGGGGTATTGGAGAGGTAAGTGAGGTTTGTCACGCCCAAGTCGCTCGGTGGGCAGGTGGTCCCCCGAAGCAGGCGCGGCGGGCGCCGAGGAGTGTTTCGTCTGGGACGATTGACTCTGGTGTGTGCCGATTGCGCCGAGTAGTGTCTTGCCTCCAACGCGTGCCGAACCCCTCCGGAGGCGTACACCACCATGGGTGGCTCTCCCCTGCGCATCCTCGTCGTCGGCGCGGGCATCGCCGGTCTGGCCGTGGCCCGGGCGCTGCGGATGGCGGGCTTCCGCCCCGACGTCACCGAGAGGCTGCCCCCGGGCGAGAACGCCGAGACCGGTCTCTACCTACCCGGCAACGCGGCCCGGGCGCTGTGCCGCCTCGACCTCGACGGGCCCGTACGCCCGCTCGGGCACGTCATCCACCGGCAGCGGTTCCTCGACGCAACCGGGGCGCCGCTGTGCGAGGTGGACCTCGACGCGCTCTGGTCCGGGGTCGGCGAGTGCCGGGCGCTGCCCCGGACGGAACTGCACCGGGTGCTGCTCACCGGTGCGGGCGGCGCCGTCCGGCACGGCGCCGAGGTGCGCGCCGTCGACCTGCTGCCGGACTCCGTCGGCGTCACCTTCGTCGACGGCACCGCCGCCGAGTACGACCTCGTCGTCGGCGCCGACGGGCCGCGCTCCTCGATCCGGGCCCTGGCCGCGCTCGGCGGTCCGCCCCGACCCGCCGGCCAGGTCGTCTACCGCAGCGTGGTGCGCGACGGGCCCCCGGTCGCCGAGTGGACCGCCCTGCTCGGCCAGCGCGCCGGCTTCCTGGTGGTGCCGATCGGCGCCGGGCGGCTGCACTGCTACGCCGACGAGGCCGGCACCGTCGCGCCGGCCGACCCGACGGCCCGGCTGCGCGAGCTCTTCGGCGACTACGGCGGGCCGGTGCCCGCCGTGCTGGAGGCGCTGGACCGGGTGCACGTCGGGGTCACCGAGGAGGTGGAACTGGGCTGCTGGTCCCGGGGGCGGGTGCTGCTCGTCGGGGACGCCGCGCACGCCACCGCACCGACGCTGTCGCAGGGCGCGGCGATGGCGCTGGAGGACGCCGTGGTGCTCGCCGACTCCCTCCGCGCGGCCGGAGGCGACGTCGAGGCGGCTCTGGCGGCGTACGAGAGTCGTCGTCGCCCGCGTACGCGATGGGTGCGGGACCGGACCCGGGACCGCAACCGGACCCGGGACGTGCCGCCGGCGCTGCGCGACCCGCTGCTGCGCGGGCGCGGCGACCGGATCTTCGGCGAGCACTACCGGCTGCTGCTCGGCCCGCTGTAGCGGCCGGCGGCCGAGGGCCCGGTGCGCCGGGGTCGTGCAGGCTACCCGCCCACCCCACGCGGCGTAGCCACCTGCCGGGGACTATCCTCCTTGCGGATGACGGCCCGCAGATAACCAGCGCGTGCCGAGCGGGACAACCCAGAACCGGAGGCCACTCGTGACCACCGTCGCACCCAAGCCGGTCGTGACCCGGCCCTGGCCGGTCCGAGCGCCGGTCAAGGGGTCGGCCATCGCGCGGCTGCTGCGTACCACGGACGCGAAGCAGATCGGGATCATGTACATGGTCACCGCGTTCGCGTTCTTCATGATCGGTGGCCTGATGGCCCTGATCATGCGGGCCGAGCTGGCCCGGCCCGGGCTGCAGTTCCTGTCGCCCGAGCAGTACAACCAGCTGTTCACCATGCACGGCACGATCATGCTGCTGTTCTTCGCGACGCCTATCGTGTTCGCCTTCGCGAACTACGTGGTGCCGCTGCAGATCGGCGCGCCCGACGTGGCGTTCCCCCGGCTGAACAGCTTCGCCTACTGGCTGTTCCTCTTCGGCGGCACGATGACCATGGTCGGCTTCCTCACCCCGGGTGGCGCGGCCGACTTCGGCTGGACCGCCTACGCGCCGCTGAGCTCCGTCGAGCACTCGCCCGGCGTGGGCGCGAACCTGTGGGTCGTCGGCCTGGTCATCTCGGGTCTGGGCTCGATCCTCGGCGCGGTCAACGTGATCACCACGATCCTGACCCTGCGCGCGCCCGGCATGACGATGTTCCGGATGCCGATCTTCACCTGGAACATCCTGGTCACCGGTCTCCTGGTGATCCTGGTCTTCCCGCTGCTGGCCGCCGCGCTGATGGCGCTCGCCGCCGACCGGCTCCTGGGCGCCCACGTCTACGACCCCGCGACCGGCGGGCCGATGCTCTACCAGCACCTCTTCTGGTTCTTCGGCCACCCCGAGGTGTACATCATCGCGCTGCCGTTCTTCGGCATCATCTCGGAGATCATCCCGGTCTTCTCCCGTAAGCCGATCTTCGGCTACAAGGGCCTGGTCGCCGCGACCATCGCCATCGCCGGTCTGTCGATGAGCGTCTGGGCGCACCACATGTTCTCCACCGGCCAGGTGCTGCTGCCGTTCTTCAGCTTCCTGAGCTACCTGATCGCCGTGCCGACCGGTATGAAGTTCTTCAACTGGATCGGCACCATGTGGCGCGGCCAGATCAGCTTCGAGACGCCGATGCTCTTCTCGATCGGCTTCCTGGTCACCTTCCTCTTCGGTGGTCTCACCGGCGTGCTGCTGGCCAGCCCGCCGATCGACTTCCACCTGCACGACTCGTACTTCGTGGTGGCCCACTTCCACTACGTGCTCTTCGGCACGATCGTGTTCGCCGTCTTCGCCGGCATCTACTTCTGGTTCCCGAAGATGTTCGGCCGGATGCTCGACGAGCGGCTGGGCAAGGTGCACTTCTGGCTGACCATGATCGGCTTCCACACCACGTTCCTGGTGCAGCACTGGCTGGGCAACGAGGGCATGCCGCGCCGGTACGCCGACTACCTGCCCGGCGACGGCTTCACCACGCTGAACATGGTCTCCACCATCGGCGCGTTCATCACCGGCATCTCGACCCTGCCGTTCATCTGGAACTGCTGGAAGTCGTACAAGGCCGGCCCGGTGGTCGAGGTCGACGACCCGTGGGGTCACGGCAACTCGCTGGAGTGGGCGACCAGCTCCCCGCCTCCGCTGCGGAACTTCGACCGGATGCCGCGGATCCGCTCCGAGCGGCCGGCGTTCGACCTCAAGTTCCCGGAGCTGGCGGCCGGCGGCCAGAGCCTGGCCGGCCCGCCGGAGGGCGGCGCCAAGCCGCTGACCAGCGAGTCCGACGGCGGTGCCAGCTACCGCGAGGACACCGCGAGCGACGCCGACCGGCGCTGAAGCTCCGCACCACGTACGACGGGCGCCACCCCACCCGGGGTGGCGCCCGTCGCCGTTGCGAGGGGTAAGCCCCGGCCGACGGCCCGACGGCCCTCGTAGGTCTGTCAGGACCGGCCCGTGCCAGGGAGGTCGGGAAGCCAGGGCCGCCGAGCCAGGGCCGCCGGGCCAGGGACGACTGAGTCAGGGCCGCCGGGCCCGAGCGTCGGGCCGGGGGGCGCCGGGGTCAGCTGGCGGGGGCCGGGACGAGTTCGGGGGTGGGTGCGAGGGTGGCGGCGGTGCGGCGGCGGCGCAGCTCGATCGGGAGCACGGCCAGCGCCACCAGCGCCCCGACCGCCCCGGTGACCGCGAAGCCCCAGGCCGGTGCGGAGGCGTCGATGACGGCGCCCGCGAGGGGCGCGCCCACCGCCATGCCGATCGTGACCGCCGAGCCGTGCAGGCCCATCGCCTCGCCGCGTACGGAGGCGGGGACCAGCCGGCTGACCGCGTCCGAGGTGGCCGCGATGGTCGGCGCGCAGAGCGCCCCGGCGGGGATCAGCGCCAGGCAGAGCAGCCACCAGTGCGCTCCGCCCAGCCCGACCGGGATGGTGCAGAGACTGAGCGCGGCCATCAGGATCAGCGGCGGGAAGGAGCGGGTGACCGCCCCGTACGCGAAGCCGCCGACAAGCGACGCGACCGCCCAGACGGCGAGGACGGCGCCCGTCCACCCGACGTCGCCGTTCTCCCGCAGCACGGCGACCACCGCCACGTCGGTGCCGCCGAGCACCAGCATGCCGGCGGCGCTGACCGCCAGCACGGCGAGCAGGCGCGGGGTGAGCCACGACCGGCGGGGCACCCGCGGCTGCGGCCCGGCCGGCTCGCCGCCGCCGCGCACGGGCGGGTTCAGCACCCAGAACGCGACGCCGGCGGCGACGATGCCGGCGCCCACCAGGTGGAGCGTGGTGCGCGGGGAGATCGCGGTGGCCGCCGCCACGGCCAGCGCGGGGCCGACCATGAACGACAGCTCCACCGACATCGAGTCCAGCGCGTACGCGGGGCGGCGCCGCTCCGGCGGCACCATGGCGGCGATGGACTGCCGGATCACCGAGAAGATCGGCAGGGCGAGCGAGCCGGCCAGGAACGCGGCGGGCAGCAGCACCGGGTACGGCAGCATCGGCGCGGTGGACCAGAAGGCGGCCTCGGCGATCCCGGTCAGCACGAGCACGGGCCGCAGGCCGCGCCGGTCGACCAGGCGGCCGAGCAGCGGGCCGCCGATCGCGGCTCCCACGGTGACCGCCGCGCCGACGAGCCCGGCCGCTCCGTAGCCGCGCCCGAGGTCGAGCACGACGTAGAACGTCAGGGTCACCCCGGTCGCGGTGAGCGGGACGCGGGCGAGCACCGACACCAGCAGCAACGACCGGAGACCGGGCAGGGCGAGCGCCTCCCGGTAAGGCTTCAGGTTCATGTCGGTGCGTACCTCCGCCGGACATCCTCGGCCGGAGGTACGACACCCGCCAACGAATTACGGCCTCATGCGGCCCTGATCACAGGCTCCCCGCGCAGGGTCACCCCGGCGCCGTCCATCGCCCGCAGTGCGACGTCCGTGGTGGGCGGGGCGACGGCGGCGGTGAGGTCCAGCAGGACGGTGGTGGCGAAGCCCTCCCGGGCGGCGTCCAGGGCGGTCGCCCGTACGCAGTGGTCGGTGGCGATCCCCACCACGTCGACCCGGTCCACGCCGTGCCGGCGCAGCCAGTCGGCCAGGCACTCGCCGTCCTCGGCGTGCCCCTCGAAGCCGGAGTACGCGGCCGCGTACTCGCCCTTGTGGAAGATCGCCTCGATCCGGTCGGTGGCCAGCTCGGGGTGGAACTCCGAACCCGGGGTGCCCACCACGCAGTGCCGGGGCCAGGAGTCGACGAAGTCCGGCGGATCGCCGAAGTGGGCGCCCGGGTCGATGTGGTAGTCCTTCGTCGCGACGACGTGGTCCCAGCGGTCCGGCTCGGCGGCGAGGAGCTGGGTGATCCCGGCCGCCACGCCGGCCCCGCCGCCGACGGCCAGGGAGCCGCCCTCGCAGAAGTCGTTCTGCACGTCCACGATGATCAACGCGTTGCTCACCTGCTGCTCCTTCGTCAGTCGGCCGGGACGACCGTGACCGGGATGGCCGGGTCGCCGGCGGAGAGCTTGAGGCCCTCCCAGGGGATGGAGATCAGGCACTGTCGCAGGTGCTCCCGCGACTCGTCCAGACTCGGCCGGTCGACCGGCTCGCCGCCGGCCAGGAACGAGTGCTGGAGCAGCCGGTCGTTGGGCCGGGGATCGGGCACGCCCTGCGGCACGACGATCTCCTCGGTGGCGGTGCCGGTCGGCTTGTGCCGGCGTACGGCCACCTTCCGGCCGCCGATGGTGGCCTTGTGCTCGGAGCGCTTGACCACCGGGCGGCCCTCGACCTCGACGAGCTTGTAGACCAGCCCGGCGGTCGGCGCGCCGGAGCCGGTGACCACGGCGGTGCCCGCGCCGTACATGTCGACCGGTTCGGCGGCCAGCGAGGCGATGGCGTGCTCGTCGAGGTCACCGGAGACGATGATCTTGGTCTCGGTGGCGCCCAGCGAGTCGAGCAGCTCGCGGGACTGCTGCGCGATCACCGCCAGGTCGCCCGAGTCGATCCGCACCGCCCGCAGGTCGGGCCCGGCCACCGCGATCGCGTTGCGGATGCCCTGGCTGATGTCGTACGTGTCGACCAGCAGCGTGGTGTCCTTGCCCAGCGTGGCGACCTGCGAGGCGAACGCGGCCCGCTCGTCGGAGTGCAGCAGGGTGAACGCGTGCGCGGCCGTGCCGGCGGTCGGGATGCCGTAGCGCTGCCCGGCGGCGAGGTTCGAGGTGAACCGGAAACCGGCCAGGTACGCGGCCCGCGCCGCGGCCACCGCCGCCTCCTCGTGCGCCCGCCGGGAGCCCATCTCGATGAGGGTCCGCCCGCGCGCCGCGGTGACCATCCGCGCGGCGGCGGCGGCCACGGCGCTGTCGTGGTTGAGCACGGAGAGGATGAGCGTCTCCAGCACCACGCACTCGGCGAAGCCGCCGGAGACGGTGAGGATCGGCGAGCTGGGGAAGAACAGCTCGCCCTCCGCGTAGCCCTCGATGTCGCCAGTGAAGCGGTAGTCGCGCAGCCAGGCGGCGGCCTGCTCGTCGACCACCCCGGTACGCCGCAGGAAGTCGACCTCGTCGGCGTCGAAGCGGAAGTCGCGGATCAGCTCCATCAGCCGGCCCGTGCCGGCCACCACCCCGTAGCGACGACCGGCGGGCAGCCGGCGGCTGAACACCTCCAAGACGCAGCGGCGGTCGGCGGAGCCGTCGCGGAGGGCGGCACTGACCATGGTCAGCTCGTAGTGGTCGGTCAGCAGCGCGGGGCGAAGGGTGCTCACCGCCCCAGCCTAGGGTTCACCCGCCATCGCCGCCGTCGTGGCCCGGGATCGTCCGCAGGGCGGCCCGCAGCTCGGCCCGGCCGGCGACGCCGAGCTTGCCGTAGATCCGCTGTAGGTGGTTCTCCACCGTGCGGGCGGAGAGGAAGAGCCGCTCGGCGATGACCCGGCTGGTCACCCCGTCGGCGGCGAGCCGGGCCACCTGCCACTCGCGTTCGCTCAGCGCCGGGGAACTGGCCTGCAACGCCGGGGTACGGATCAGGTCGCAGCGGCCGAGCAGGGCGGCGAGGCGTTCCCGGGCGGCGGCCGCCGCCGGGGACCGCCGCCGACGCAGCCGGTCCAGGGCGGTGGCGGTGGCCTCCGCCGCGTAGACGGTCAGGTCGAGCGCGTCGAAGCCGTCGGCGACCGCCAGCAACTCGTCGGCGCAGCCGCCCGCGGTGGCCCGGGCGTGCCGGGCGAGCAGCGGGGGCAGCAGCCCGTCGACCCGTTCGGAGAGCTCGGCGAGCCGCTGCGCGACGGTGCGCCGGCCGCCGTCGGAGCAGGTCGGGCCGAGCGGCGCGCTCGCCTGGCCCAGCCGGACCAGGTCGTGCAGCACGTGCACCTCGTGGCCGGCGAAGCCGTCGGCGCGCAGCCGGTCGGCCAGCCCGCTCAGGTGCTTCACGGCGCCGGACACGTCGCCACCGGCGGCGAGCACCGCACCCCGGGCCTGCTCCAGCCACGGGTACAGCACGATCATGCCCGGGGCGTGGGTGCGGTCGGCCTCGGCCATCGCCTCGGCCGCCTGCGCGGCGTCGCCCCGCAGCGCCGCCGCCTGGGCCCGCTCGGCCTGGGCCAGTCCCGCGTAGACCCGGCTGGTGGCGAGCACCGCGCAGGCGCCGAGGCTGGTCCGCAGCGCCGCGTCGCTCTGGCCGCGCAGCCGGGCCGCGTACGCCTGGAGGATGGCCAGGTAGCCGGTGCCGAGCCGGAAGTCGCCCGCCCCGGCCAGGTCGGCGAACTCGTCGGCCACGATCGCGTCGATGCCGGCCAGGTCGCCCGCGAGCGCCAGCCGGGTGCCCCGGGCCAGCTCCAGGGCCAGTTGCAGGTACGGCATGTCCGCCCGCCACCGGCCCGCCTCGGCCTGCACCCGGTTGATCGCGGTGGCGCTGCGGTGCAGCTGCCCCTGCGCGGCCTGGAGGTGGGCGATCGTGCTGCGCGCCAGCTCCCGGGCGGCGACGCTCGCGGCCGGCCGGTCCAGCACCGTCTGCCCGAGCCGCAGCGCGATGCCGGTGTCCAGCCGGTGCAGCCGCATGATCCCCTCGAAGGCGAGCACCCGGGCCTGGTCGGCGGAGTCGGCGAGGGTCGACCGGCGGGCGGCGATCTCCTCCACCGTGGACTCCCGGCTCAGGCCCCAGTAGCTGACCATGCCCCGCACGGTCAGCCAGCGACTCAGCCGCCGGTCGCCCTCGATGTCGGCGGCGACCGCGTCCAGCACCCCGATCGCCTCGTCCGGCCGGTCGGCGAACATGAGGATGGTGGCCAGCAGCTCCGCCGCGTCGAAGCCGCCGCCCGCGTCGAGCGCCGCGCGGGCCAGCCGGGTCGCCAGCGGTACGTCGTAGCGGGCGAACGCCTGCCGGGCCGCGTCGAGCAGCAGGGTCGGATCCTGCGCGGTGCCCGAGTCGAGCCGCCACACGGCCACCCGGAGCAGGTCGTCGCGGCGTCGCTTGCCGACCAGCTCCAGCAGCTCGGCGAGGCGGGCCTGCAACCGTCGGGTCCGGCTGACGGGGCAGCGGCGGCGCATCACCTCGCCGTAGAGCGGGTGGGCCAGCCGCACGTTCGCCCGGCGGTCGTCGTGTTCCACGGCGATCAGCCCGCGTTCCTCGGCGGTCTCCACGTCGACCGGGTCGGCGGCCTGGTTGAGCAGGTGCAGGCCGAGCGGTTCACCGAAGGCGACCAGCTCCACCACCCCGCGTACGCCCGGGGTGAGCTGGCCGATCCGCACGTCGATCAGGTCGGCCAGGTTGGGCGCCAGCTCCAGCCGGCCGGTCCACTTCCAGATCCCGTACGTGCGGGTCAGCTCCCCGCGGTCGGCGGCGAAGACCAGCTCGCGCAGCAGCAGCGGGTTGCCCTCGGAGAGCCGGCCGAGCCGGTCGGCGGAGGTGGCGTCGACCGGCCCCTCCAGGATGGCGGAGAGCAGCCGCGTGGTCTCGGCCGGCGGCAGCGGCCTCAGCTCGACGTGGTCGACCAGCCCGTCGGTCCACAGGGCGCGGATCGGCAGCGGGAGCTGCTCGCCGTCGCGGGACGTGCCGACGACCGCGGCGTTGTCGGAGCGGGCCACCAGGTGCACCAGCGCCGCCGACGGCGGGTCGAGCAGGTGCGCGTCGTCGACCGCGAGCACGATCCTGCGGCCGGCCGCCTGCTGTTGCAGCACGTCCACCGCCCAGCGCAGGATGCCGGCGGGGGAGAGGCCCTGCGGCTGCTCCGTCGGGAGCACCTGGACGAGACCGCCGAAGGGGAGCGCGGCCGTGGTGGCGCTGGCCGCGATCGTCCAGACGGCGTACCCGTCGCGGGGGAGGGCCGCCATCCCCTCGCGCAGCAGGCGGCTCTTGCCGATGCCCGCGTTGCCGCTGAAGAAGATGCCCCGCCGCTCCGCGCCGGTCACCGCCGACAGCAGACGGTTGAGCTCATCCGTTCGGCCGACGAACCCCCACCGACTCATCGGGGCAGCATATCGACCGGAATCCGTCCGCGTGCACATCGTCACGCACCGAAGTTGAGTAGTCTCGTGATTACCTCTGAGTATTCGAAGTGTTCGGTTCCGGGGCCTGGCCGCCCGTACTCTTCCGGCATCCGGGTGCCGTCACCGGACGATTCCACGCGGCCGGCCGCTGCCGGTCGCCTGCCACGGGAGGCCGCTTTCGATGAAGCCCGGTCCTCTCCCCGCGGTCGACAGCCCCGACGACATGGCCGGAGCCGCCGAGCTGCCCCGTCGGGACCGGCTGCCCGTCCGGCTGGGGGTGACCGAGCCCCGCCCGGAGGAGCCGCTTGCCGTGATCGGCGTCGGCCCGGCCGCCGCGGGGCGGCGCGAGGTGCTCGCCCGCCTGCTCCAGCTCGATCCCGCCATGCTCGCCGTGCCCGCCGGCAGCTGGCTCGTGGTGCGCCACTCCCGGGTGCCGACGCGGGCCGCGTACGTGCCCGGCTACCGCCAGCCCCACTCCTACGGCGCCGACCGGCTGGCCGCCGGGCCGGCGCTCGCGCGCCCACCGCGCCGGGTCGAGCTGAGCCTGCCCGAGCCCCTGCTGCGGCACTTCAGTCTCGTCGACACGCCGGACACGGGTGACCTCGGGGCGGCCGGCGGCCGGCTGCTGCTCGACGCGGCGGGCCGGTCCGGGGCGGTGCTCTTCGTGATCGCCGCCGACCAGGCCTTCACCGCGGTCGAGCTCCACCTGCTCGCCGACCTGGCCCGTGCCGGCGTCGGGGTCGTCTTCGCGGTCACCCCGGGCGCGGGCGGCTGGGCCCCGGTGCCGGAGGGCGCGGCCACGACGGAGGGCACGGGGGCGTCCGTCGGGTCGGCCCCCGCACCGGTGGACCCGGTCGCGGTCACCGTCGAGGCCCACCGGGCGGCCCTGCTGGCCGCCGTGCCCGGGCTCGCCGACGCCCGCTGGTTCCCGATCGACGCCGCGGGTGACGGGGCGGACCTGCGCCGGGCGCTGGTCGGCTGGGCCGCCGACGAGGGGCTGCGACGGTCGAGCGCCGAGCCGCCGGTGCTGCCGGGGTCGCACGGCCGGGTGCCGGTGGTGGCCGACCCGGGCGGCTGGTCGGAGCAGCTCGACCGGCAGGCCCGGTCCTCCGCCCGGCGCATCCGTCAGCACCTCGCCCTGGAGGTGGCGAACATCCACCTCCGCGTGGTGCAGGAGATCGTCTTCGGGGTCGGCTGCGCCGGCCTGCCGCAGCTGCTCGACCGCGAGATGGAGGCGCTGTCGCTGCTGGCCACCGCCCAGTGCGACGAGGCGGTGCGCCGGCTCGTCGAGGAGGTCGCCGGTCGGGTCTTCGGCGCGCCGCTGCCGGCGGGCGTACGGCGGCGCCTCGACGTCCCGGTGCGCTGGGGCCTGACGGAGCACCGGGGCGAGCACGAGCTGGACCGCGTGCTGCTCGTCACCAGCACCGGCGGCGTGGCGGGGCTGACCGGGACCGGCGCGACTGACACGCTGGCGAGCTACCCGGGCGTGGTGCGCGAGGAGGTGCTCCCGCCGGTGGCCGTGGCCCTCTCGGGCGGCTGCTGGCAGCACTGGCGCAGCCCCGGCAACCACGACCCCAACGCCGCCCGTGCCTGGGCGCAGCGCGCGCTGCGGGAGGTCGAACTGGAACTGTGCCGGGAGGTGACCCGGCGGTTCGAGGTGGTCCGCCTTTCGCTGGACGGGGTGCTCTCCGATGCTGTCGACCACGGCATCCTGCTCGCCTGAGGGCGGTCCGGTCGCCTGCGGCGTCGGCACCGGGCGGCCGCCGCCCGCTGTCGCCGACGCCCTTGACCAGGCAGGACGCGGCGATCCGCGCCGGGCCGGCGTTCCGGTTCCTCGGTTGGGCGAGTCCGGTGGCACGATGGGGGGCATGGCGGCTCCGCAGGTTGCACCTGTCGAGACGCCGGACACCGATGAGGTGCCGGCGTCCGACCGGCCGTGGGTGACGATCGTGTGGGACGACCCGGTCAACCTCATGACGTACGTGACCTGGGTCTTTCAGAAGCTCTTCGGCTACAGCCGGGAGAAGGCGGAACAGCTCATGCTCGACGTGCACCACAAGGGTCGTGCCGTGGTCTCCAGCGGCGCCCGGGAGCGGATGGAGCACGACGCGTCGCAGCTGCACGCGTACGGGCTGTGGGCGACGGTGGACCGGTCGTGAGCATGTTCCGTCGCCAGGGCGACCGCTACGTCGTCACCTTCGCCGTCGACGAGGTGCGGGTGCTGCGGAAGGTGGCATCCGAGGTGGTCGGGCTGCTCACCGACGGCTTCGACCACACCGACCCGGTGGTGGGCCGGCTCTTCCCCGAGGTCTACCCGGAGGACCCGTCCGGCACGGCCGAGTTCCGCCGCTACACCGAGGGCGACCTCAAGACCGCCAAGATCGACCAGGCCGGCGCGATCCTCGCGTCGCTGCCCGACGAGGCCGGCGGCGAGGTGCGTCTCGACGCGGAGGCGGCCGAGGCGTGGCTGCGGGCGCTCAACGACGCCCGGCTGGCGATGGGCGTCCGGCTGGAGATCAAGGACGGCACCGACCTCGGCGAGGAGCTCGACGACGCGGTCGCCGAGGACCCGACCTCCAGCCGGGTGTTCCAACTGTCGGTCTACGCGTACCTCGGCTACCTCCAGGAATCCCTGCTCAACGCCTTGATCGACTAGGCGTGACCGGCACCACCTTAAGGACGCGGCAGGTACGCGTTAGGCTGGACCACGTGCTGAGCATCGACCGGTCGATCATCGACGCGATCGTCGCCCACGCCCGGCGGGACCACCCCGACGAGGCGTGCGGCGTGGTCGCCGGTCCCGCCGGCAGCGACACCCCCACCCGGCACATTCCGATGGACAACGCGGCCCGTTCCATGACGTTCTACGAGTTCGACTCGATGGAGCAGCTGCGGGTGTGGCGCGAGATGGACGACCGGGACGAGGAGCCCGTCGTCATCTACCACTCGCACACCGCCACGGAGGCCTACCCGTCCCGCACGGACATCTCGTTCGCCGGCGAGCCCGGCGCGCACTACCTGCTGGTCTCCACCCGCGACGCCGACACGGAGGAGATCCGCTCCTTCCGGATCGTCGACGGCGTGGTGACCGAGGAGCCGGTCCGGATCGTGGACGCGGGGGTGGACCCGCACGCCGTGCAGTCCTACATGTTCGGGCAGAGCCCGGCGACGGTCGACTACGAGTGTTCCGGCCGCTGATCCAGCGCCGTCACACCCGTCCACGTCCCGTCACCCTTCGGCACGCCCGACCATCATCGAGGAGCACGACACCATGGCCATCGAGGTTCGCATCCCCACCATCCTGCGCAGCTACACCGGCGGCGCGAAGGTCGTCGAGGGCACCGGCGACACGCTGGGCGACCTGCTCGCCGACCTGGACTCCCGGCACGCCGGCCTGAAGGCCCGGCTGGTCACCGACGCCGGTGCGCTGCACCGCTTCGTCAACGTCTACGTCAACGACGAGGATGTCCGTTTCCTCGGCGCGCTGGACGCCAAGCTCAACGACGGCGACAGCGTGACCATCCTGCCGGCCGTCGCCGGTGGCGCGTTCGGCTTCGCCGCGGCTGCCGCGATCGCCCAGCACGGCGTCGCGGTCGCCGCGCGGTCGGCCGCCGCCGCCCGCTGACGGGGGCGGTCGCCATGGCGCGGTACGACAGCCTTCTCGACGCCTGCGGGGGGACGCCCCTGGTCGGGCTGCCCCGGCTCTCGCCGACGGTGCCCGACGGGGCGCCGCCGGTGCGGCTCTGGGCGAAGCTGGAGGACCGGAACCCGACCGGCAGCATCAAGGACCGGGCGGCCACGTTCATGGTCCGGGCGGCGGAGGAGGCCGGCCGGCTCCGGCCGGGCGACACGATCCTCGAACCGACGAGCGGCAACACCGGCATCTCGCTGGCGATGGTGGCCAAGCTGCGCGGCTACCGGCTGGTCTGCGTGATGCCGGAGAACGTCTCGACCGAGCGGGTGCAGCTGCTCCGGATGTACGGCGCGGAGATCATCTTCTCGCCGGCGGCGGGCGGCTCCAACCAGGCGGTCGCCACCGCCAAGCAGATCTCGGCCGAGCACCCCGACTGGGTCATGCTCTACCAGTACGGCAACGAGGGGAACGCCCGGGCGCACTACGAGACCACCGGCCCGGAGCTGCTGCACGACCTGCCCACGATCACGCACTTCGTGGCGGGCCTCGGCACCACCGGGACGCTGATGGGCACCGGGCGCTACCTGCGCGAGAAGGTCGACGGCATCCAGGTCGTCGCGGCCGAGCCGCGCTACGGCGAGCTGGTCTACGGGCTGCGCAACATCGACGAGGGCTACGTCCCCGAGCTCTACGACGCGTCGGTGCTGTCCCGGCGCTTCTCCGTCGGCACCCGCGACGCGGTGCTGCGGACCCGGCAGCTCGTCGAGGTGGAGGGCATCTTCGCCGGTTTCTCCACGGGCGCGATCCTGCACGCCGCCCTGGCGGTGGCGCACGAGGCCGTCCGCGCCGGCCAGCGGGCCGACGTGGCCTTCGTGGTCTGCGACGGCGGCTGGAAGTACCTCTCCACCGGGGCGTACGGCGGCACCCTCGCCGACGCGGAGGAGGCCCTGGAGGGCCAGCTCTGGGCGTGACGTCGAGTGGCCGGGCCACCGACCCACGTCGGTGGCCCGGCCGCCCGTCGCGGCCCCCGCTAGGCCGCCGGCCCGCTCACCCAGCGCTACCGATGGACGCCGTCTCGTCACGGGATCCGGGCGGGCGGCCCGGGCGGGTGTCACGTTGGTGACAACTTCCTGTGGATGACCCTTGTCGTCGCGCGGGCGCGCGTAGGCTGCCCTGCGTGGTGTACGCGTCGCTAGAGATCATCCACAGCGGAACTGTCGACGCGGAAACTACGCATAGTTACAGTGAGAAGACTCGATGCGACTGACCGTCCTGGGCTGCGCGGGCAGTTTCCCCGGTCCCGAGTCCCCCTGCTCGGCCTACCTCGTCGAGGCGGACGGCTTCCGGCTGCTCGTCGACTTCGGCTCCGGGTCGCTGTCCAACCTCCAGCGCTACGCGGGGCTGCACGCCCCCGACGCCATCATCCTCACCCACCTGCACTGCGACCACATCCTCGACGCGGTGACGTACGTGGTGGTCCGCCGCTACGCCCCGGACGGCCCCTACCCGTCGCTGCCCGTCTACGCCCCCGCCGGCGCACCCGACCGGCTGGCCGCCGCGTACGGGCAGGAGGACGGCACGGTCGAGGACGTCTACCAGTTCTACGCCCTCGAACCCGGCACCTTCCCGATCGGCCCGTTCGCGGTCACCGTCGACCGGGTGAACCACCCCGTCGAGACGTACGGCGTCCGGCTGGAGCACGGCGGCCGGGTGCTCTGCTACTCCTCGGACACCGCGCCCTGCGACGCGCTGCTACGGCTGGCCCAGGACGCCGACACGTTCCTCTGCGAGGCGAGCTACCTCGACGGCGTGGAGAACCCGCCGGACCTGCACCTGACCGGCGGGGAGGCCGGCGAGGTGGCGACCAAGGCGGGGGTGGGCCGGCTGCTGCTCACCCACCTCGTGCCCGCCTGGGGCAGCGAGGCGCACACCGTGGCGTCGGCCGGCGCCGCCTTCGCCGGGCCGCTCGAGGTGGTCCGGCCCGGCGCCAGCTACGAGATCTGACCGGCCGCCGCGCCGGGGCGGGACACCCCGGGGCGCACCGATCGGGACACCGCATAGGGTGCAGGGATGGCACGACCTGACGGGCGGCGACCCGACGAACTCCGACCTGTGACGTTGACCCGGGGCTGGAGCACCCATCCGGAGGGCTCGGTGCTCGTGGAGTTCGGCGGCACCCGGGTGCTCTGCACCGCCAGCGTGACCGAGGGCGTGCCCCGCTGGCGCAAGGGCTCCGGGCTCGGCTGGGTCACCGCCGAGTACGCGATGCTGCCGCGGGCCACCAACACCCGCTCCGACCGGGAGAGCGTGAAGGGCCGCGTCGGTGGGCGTACGCACGAGATCTCCCGGCTGATCGGGCGGAGCCTGCGCGCGTCCATCGACCTGAAGGCCCTCGGCGAGAACTCGATCGTGCTCGACTGCGACGTGCTCCAGGCCGACGGCGGCACCCGCACCGCCGCGATCACCGGCGCGTACGTGGCGCTGCACGACGCGGTGACCTGGCTGGCCGGGCGCAAGTCGCTGGCCGGCAAGCCGGAGAAGGTGATGCAGCGCTCGGTGGCCGCGATCAGCGTCGGGATCATCGACGGCGAGCCCCGGCTGGACCTCGACTACACCGAGGACGTCGCCGCCGAGGTCGACATGAACGTGGTGTGCACCGGCACCGGCGAGTTCGTCGAGGTGCAGGGCACCGGCGAGGCGGGCGTGTTCGCCCGCGAGCAGCTCGACGCGCTGCTCGACCTGGCCGTCGCCGGCTGCGTGGAACTGGCCGAAGCCCAGCGGAAGGCGTTGAACTCATGAACAAGGTGCTGCTCGCCACCCGTAACCGCAAGAAGCTCGTCGAGCTCCAGCGGATCCTCGACGGCGCGCTCGGCGCGCACCGCGTCGCCCTGATCGGGCTCGACGACGTCGAGGAGTACCCGGAGCTGCCCGAGAGCGGCCTGACCTTCGGCGAGAACGCGCTGATCAAGGCGCGGGAGGGCTGCCGGCGCACCGGCCTGCCGACGATCGCCGACGACTCCGGGCTGGCCGTCGAGGCCCTCAACGGCATGCCGGGGGTGTTCAGCGCCCGCTGGGCCGGCCGGCACGGCAACGACCAGGCCAACCTCCAGCTCGTGCTGGACCAGATCGCGGACCTGCCCGACGAGAACCGGGCCGCGTCCTTCGTCTGCACGGTGGCCCTGGTGCTGCCCGGCGGCAAGGAGCACCTGGTCGACGGCCGGCAGAGCGGCCGGCTGCTCCGGTCGCCGCGCGGCGACGGCGGGTTCGGCTACGACCCGATCTTCCTCGGCGACGGCCAGGACCGCACCAACGCCGAGCTGACGCCGCAGGAGAAGGACGCGGTCAGCCACCGGGGCAAGGCGCTGCGCGAGCTGGCCAAGCTGGTCGCCAAGGTGCTGCCGCCCGCGAGCTGACGGACCCGCCCCGGTGGCAGGGGTGCTGACGGGGTTCGCCGTCATCGTCACCGTCATCGCCGTCGGCTACGCCCTCGGCCGCGGCGGGGTGCTGGGACCGGACGCGGCCACCGTCCTCTCCCGCGTCGCGTTCTTCGTCGCGACTCCGGCGCTGCTGTTCGAGACGGTGGCCCGGGCGGACGTGCCCGCGGTCGTCTCGTCCGCCCTCGTCGTCACGGTGGTGAGCACCACCGCCGTGGCGTCGGTGTTCGTCGCCGTCGCGCGGCTCTGCTGGCACCGTTCCGTCGCGGACGCCACGATCGGCGCGCTGGCCTCGTCGTACGTCAACGCGGCGAACATCGGCATCCCCGTCGCGGTCTACGTCCTCGGGGACGCCTCGTTCGTCGCGCCCGTGCTGATGTTCCAACTGGTCGTCATGACGCCCGTCGCGTTCGCGTTCCTCGAGGCGGCCACGGCGGGCAGCCGGCCGGCGCTCGGCACGGTGCTGCTCCAGCCGCTGACCAACCCGGTCACCATCGCGTGCGCGCTGGGCGTCGCGGCCAGCCTGACCGGCTGGCTGCCGCCGGAGCCGGTCCTGCGGCCGATCGAACTCGTCGCCGCGATGGCGGTGCCCGCCACGCTGATCGCGTACGGCCTCTCCCTGCACGGCGCGCCGCGGCCCGGTTCCGGCGACACCGGACGCGACGTCCGGCTCGCGGTCGTCCTCAAGACGGTGGTCCAGCCGGCCGTCGCCTACCTCGTCGCCCGCTTCGCGATGGGGCTGCCGCCCGGCCTCGTGCTGGCCTGCACGGTCACCGCCGCACTGCCGACGGCGCAGAACGTCTTCGTCTACGCGATCCGCTACGGCCGGGGCACGGTCCTGGCGCGCGACTCGATCCTGCTGTCGACGGTGACCGCCGTGCCCGTGCTGATCGGCGTGGCGGTGCTGGCGGGCTGAGACCCGGCCGGTGCCCCGGGCCACCGTGGGCGCCACGGCGGCCCGGGACGGCCGTCAGTCGAGGGGGCCGATCTCGCGCTCGATGGCGGCGCGCAGCTCGGGCCCGGCCAGCACGGCCCGGGCGGCCTCCATCAGCGGGGCCAGGAAGACGTCCGGCCCGGGTTCCCCGGCGATCCCGCCGAGCGCCGCGACGGCCGCCCGGCCGGCCGGCGACGGGGTGAGCGGGGCGCGCAGCTGGAGCCCGCGTACCCCGGCGAGCAGCTCGACGGCGAGCAGGCTGGTCAGGTTGTCCAGCACGGTGCGCAGCTTCTTGGCCGCCGCCCAACCCATCGATACGTGGTCCTCCTGCATGCCGCTGGTGGGCAGCGAGTCCACCGACGCCGGCGCGGCGAGCCGCCGGTTCTCCGCGACGATCCCGGCCGCCGTGTACTGGGCGATCATCAGCCCGGAGTTGACCCCCGCGTCGGGGGAGAGGAACGCCGGCAGCTCCCGGGACCGGGTGACGTCGAGCAGCCGGTCCACCCGGCGCTCGGCGATCGCGCCCACCTCGGCGGCGGCGATGGCCAGGAAGTCCGCGGCGAAGCCGAGCGGCGCGCCGTGGAAGTTGCCGGTCGACTCGACGCGGCCGTCGGGCAGCACCACCGGGTTGTCCACCACCGAGACCAGCTCCCGCCCGGCCACCGTACGGACGAAGTCCAGCGTGTCCCGGGCCGCCCCGGCGACCTGCGGAGCGCACCGCATCGAGTACGCGTCCTGCACCGCGTGCGCGAGGTCGTCGCGGTGCGAGTCCATCACCCGGGAGTCCTGGAGCAGCCGGTGGATGTTCGCCGCCGAGGCCGACTGCCCGGGGTGCGGCCGGATGGCGTGCAGCTCCGGCAGGAACGGCCGCTCCGAGCCGAGCATCGCCTCGATGGCGAGGGCGGCGGTGACGTCGGCCATCGTGAGCAGGTGCGCGGCGTCGTGGATCGCCAGCAGCAGCATGCCGAGCATGCCGTCGGTGCCGTTGATCAGCGCCAGCCCCTCCTTGGCGGCCAGCCCGACCGGCGACAGGCCGGCCCGGCGCAGCGCGTCGGCGGCGGGCAGCCGCTCGCCGGCCGGGCCGAGCACCCAGCCCTCGCCGAGCAGCACCAGCGCGCAGTGCGCCAGCGGCGCCAGGTCGCCGGAGGCACCCAGCGAGCCGTGCTCCGGCACCCACGGCGTCACGTCGTGGTTGAGCAGGTCGACAAGCGCCTCGGCGAGCAGGGGCCGGACCCCGGAGCGGCCGAGCGCCAGCGAGCGGACCCGCAGCAGCATCATGGCCCGGACCACCTCGCGCGGCATCGGCGCGCCCACCCCGGCGGCGTGCGAGCGGATCAGCGCGTGCTGTAGCTCGGCCCGCCGTTCGGGCGCGACGAAGGTGTTCGCCAGCGCGCCGAAGCCGGTGGAGACGCCGTAGACCGGGCGGCCGGCGGCCTCGATACCGTCGACGATGGACCGGCTGGTGGTCATGGCGTCCACGGTGGCCGGATCGAGGACGACCTTGGCGGAACCGCGCGCCACGGCGAGCACGTCGGCGGGGGAGATCCCGGTGGGCAGGATGGTCACGGTCATTGCGGCACTCCGTTGCGCAGAACCTGGCGGATCAGTGGCACCCCCGGCCGGTAGGCCAGGTGCAGGTGGGACGGGGCGTCGAGAATGATCAGGTCGGCCCGCGCCCCCACGCCGAGCCGCCCGATGTCGTCGCGGCGCAGCGCCCGCGCGCCGCCGGCGGTCGCGGCCCAGACGGCCTCCGCCGGGGTCATCCGCATCTCGCGTACGGCGAGCGCCACGCAGAACGGCATCGACGACGTGTACGACGAACCGGGGTTGCAGTCCGTCGCCAGCGCCACGGTGACGCCGGCGTCGAGCAGCCGGCGGGCGTCCGGGTAGGGCGACCGGGTGGAGAACTCGGCGCCGGGCAGCAGGGTGGCGACCGTGGTGGTGTGCCGGCTGTCGGCGCACATGCAGTCGAACCGGGCGGAGGCCAGCGCGTCGACGTCGGCGTCGGTGAGGTGGGTGCAGTGGTCGACGCTGGCGGCGCCCAGCTCCACGCCGAGCTGGACGCCCGGCCCGGGGCCGAGCTGGTTGGCGTGCACCCGCACGCCCAGCCCGACGGCCTGCCCGCAGGCGAGGATCGCGCGGGCGTGGTCCACGTCGAACGCGCCCCGCTCGCAGAAGACGTCGATCCAGCGCGCGTGCGGCGCGGCGGCGGCCAGCATCGGCCCGCACACCAGACCCACGTAGTCGTCGGGGCGGTCGGCGTACTCGGCCGGGACCACGTGGGCGCCGAGGAACGTGGTCTCCTCGCTGACCTCGGCGGCGATCCGCAGCGAGCGGGCCTCGTCGGCGACGGTGAGGCCGTACCCGCTCTTGATCTCCATGGTGGTGGTGCCCTGCCGCAGCGCCTCGCCGCGCAGCCGCCGCACGGTGGCCCGCAGCTCGTCGTCGCCGGCGGCCCGGGTGGCGCCGACCGTGGTCCGGATGCCGCCACCGGTGTACGGCTGCCCGGCCATCCGGGCGGCGAACTCGGCGGCCCGGTCCCCGGCGAAGACCAGGTGGGCGTGGCTGTCCACGAAGCCGGGCAGCACGGCGGCCCCCTGCGCGTCCAGGCGTCGGTCGGCGGCCGGCGCGTCGCGGGACGGCCCGACCCAGGCCACCCGCCCGTCCTCGACCAGCAGGGCGACGTCGCGCCGGATGCCCAGCGGTCCGCCCTCGCCCCCGGGCTCGTTGGTCACCAGCTCGCCGATGTCGTCGACCAGCAGACTGCTCATGAGGTCACCTCCTCGATCGCCGCGGTCAGTTCGGCCGGCACGTCGACCGTGAGGTGCCGGCCGTCGCGCACCACCGGCCGGCCGTCCACCACGACGTGCGTGACGTCGGCCGCGCCGGCCGCGAACCACACCCCCACCGGCGGTACGCCGGCCGTGCGCGGGCTGTCCAGCCGTACGGTCACCAGGTCGGCGCGGGCCCCCACGGCGATCCGCCCGGCGTCGCGCCAGCCCAGCGCGGCGTGACCGCCCACGGTGGCCGCGTCGCGCAGCTCGGCGGGGGCGAAGTGGCCGCGCCGGCGGGTGCGCAGCCGCTCGTCCAGCTCCACCGCGCGGGCCTCCTCGAAGAGGTCGATCACGGCGTGGCTGTCGCTGCCCAGGCTGAGCGGCAGGCCGACGTCGGCCATCCGCCGGGCCGGGCCGATCCCGTCGGCCAGGTCCCGCTCGGTGGTCGGGCAGAGGCAGACGCCCGTGCCGGCGTCCCCGAGCAGCGTGAGATCGCCGCCGGTCAGGTGGGTGGCGTGCACGGCCGTCGTGTTCGGGCCGAGCGCCCCCCGGTCGGCGAGCAGCCGGGCCGGGGTGCAGCCGTGCGTGGCCCGGCAGGCGTCGTTCTCCGCCGGCTGCTCGGAGAGGTGCACGTGCAGCGGCGCCCCACGCCGGTCCGCCCACCCGGCCACGGTGGCGAGCTGCCCGGCCGGCACCGCCCGCACCGAGTGGATCGCCGCACCGACCCGGACGTGGTCGTCGGTGGGCCGGAACGCGTCGACCCGCTCCGCCCAGCGCAGCGCGTCGCCGTCGCCGAAGCGCCGCTGCGGCCCGGCGAGCGGCTCCCCGTCGACGGTGGCGGTGAGGTAGCAGGTGTCCAGCAGGGTGATCCGGATCCCGGCGTGCGCGGCGGCCTCGACCAGCGCCGCACCCATCACGTTCGGGTCGGCGTACGGGGTGCCGTCCGGGTCGTGGTGCACGTAGTGGAACTCGCCGACGCAGGTGACGCCGGCCAGCGCCATCTCGGCGTAGACCGCCCGGGCCAGGGCCAGGTACGAGTCCGGGTCGAGCCGCTGCGCCACCGCGTACATCCGGTCGCGCCAGGTCCAGAAGTCGCCGCGCCCGCCGTGGGTGCGCCCGCGCAGCGCCCGGTGGAACGCGTGCGAGTGGGCGTTGGCGAGCCCGGGCAGGGTCAGCCCGGGCAGCCGCTCGGCATCGGTCATGACCTCGACCCCGGCGGGCGGCGTGCTCCCGGCCGTCAGCGGGGTCACCCCGGTGATCCGCCCGTCGGTCGCCTCGATCAGCACGTCGGCGGTCGGCTCGGCGTGGTCGGGCAGCCAGGCGTACTCGGCCAGCCAGCGGGTCCCGGTCATGTCGTCTGCCCCCTGTCGAGCTGCCCCGTCCGTGGGACCGCCGCATCCGGGCGCCCGTCCGAGCGCCGCGCGCCACGCAGGCCCCACCCCGTCGGCGCCGCCACCGTGCCCAACGAACCAGCCCTTCCCGTCCGCTGCCCCGTCCGCGCGGGCAGCTCGACAGTGCCTGCGGAGTGGGCCGGGCGGGGGCGCTGCCCCGTCCGTGCGGGCAGTTCGACAGTGCCGGTGGGGTGAGCCGGGTGGGGGCGTCGCCCCGTCCGCGCGGGCAGTTCGACAGCGTGCGCCGGACGGGCCGGGCGAGGGCCGCGTCCGGCGACTGCGGCAGACCTGCGCGTGCACGGTCGGGCGGTCAGCGGCACGTCAGCTCCTCCAGCACCCGGGCCAGGGCGGTGACCCCGGCCGCGCAGTCGGCGTCGCTGGCCGACTCCGCCGGCGAGTGCGACACCCCCGTCGGGTTACGCACGAAGAGCATCGCCGTGGGCAGGTGCGCGGCGAGCACCCCGGCGTCGTGCCCGGCCCCGGTCGGCAGCACCGGTGCGTCGAGCAGGGCCGCCAGCCGGTCGGCCAGGCCACCGTCGAAGGAGACCAGCGGGGTGGCCGACTCCTCGGTCAGCGCCAGCTCCGTACCGTCGCGGCGGGCCCGCTCGGCGGCCTTCGCGCGTACCGCGTCGACAAGCCCCGTCAGGGTCTCCGGCTCGGCGGCCCGGGCGTCCAGCCAGCCGGTCACCTTCGACGGGATCGCGTTGGTGGCGTTCGGCTCCACCGCCACCCGGCCGACGGTGGCGTGGGCGCCGCGCAGCCGCGCCTCCTTGTTGGCCGCCAGCACCGTGAAGGCGTACGTCAGCATGGGGTCGCGGCGGTCGGCCATCCGGGTCGTACCGGCGTGGTTGCCCTCGCCGGTGAACTCGAAGCGCCAGCGGCCGTGCGGCCAGATCGCGCTCGCCACCCCGACCGGCGCGCCGGCGTCCACCATCGCGCGGCCCTGCTCGACGTGCAGCTCGACGAAGGCGGCGAAGCCGCCGAGCAGCTCGGGCCGGGCGCCCGCCGGCCGGGCGCCCAGCGCCTCGGCGAAGCTCACCCCGCCGGCGTCGCGCAACCCGGCCGCGCGCTCCACCGCGATCTCCCCGGCGAGCAGGCGCGAGCCCAGGCACGGTACGCCGAAGCGCGCGCCCTCCTCCTCGACGAACGCGCCGACCACCACGGGTCGGGCCGGCGCGACGCCGGCCGCGCGCAGCTCGTCGACGGCGAGGAACGCGCTGACGATCCCGAGCGGCCCGTCGTAGGCCCCGCCGTGCGGCACCGAGTCGAAGTGGCTGCCCGTCAGCACCGCGTCGCCGGCCTCCGGGTCACCCCACCGGGCGAACAGGTTGCCGTTGCCGTCGTCGGTGACCGGCATGCCCCGGCGGTCGGCCTGCGCGCGGAACCACTCCCGCAGCCGCAGCTCCGGCTCGGTCAGCGCGTACCGCAGGTAGCCGCCGCTGCGCTCGTCGCGCCCGACCGGTGCGATCTCGTCCCACAGCGCCCGGAACCGGTCGGCGAGGTCGCTCACGGGTTGCCGCCCTCGGCCATGGGGGTGCGGACGCCGGTGGCCTGCGCGACCTCGCGGGCGGCGTCGTAGCCGGCGTCGACGTGCCGGATGACGCCCATCGCCGGGTCGTTGGTCAGCACCCGCTCGATCTTCTGCCCGGCCAGCGCCGTGCCGTCGGCGACGCAGACCTGCCCGGCGTGGATGGACCGGCCGATGCCGACCCCGCCGCCGTGGTGGATCGACACCCAGGACGCGCCGCTGGCGGTGTTGACCAGCGCGTTGAGCAGCGGCCAGTCGGCCACGGCGTCGGAGCCGTCGGCCATCGCCTCGGTCTCCCGGTAGGGACTCGCCACGCTGCCGCAGTCCAGGTGGTCCCGGCCGATCACCACGGGCGCGGACAGCTCGCCGGAGGCGACCATCTCGTTGAACCGCACGCCGGCCTTGTCCCGCTCGCCGTAGCCGAGCCAGCAGATCCGCGCCGGCAGGCCCTGGAACGCGACCCGCTCGCCGGCCATCCGGATCCACCGCGCGAGGGACTCGTTCTCCGGGAACAGCTCCAGGATCGCCCGGTCGGTGGCCGCGATGTCGGCCGGGTCGCCGGAGAGCGCCGCCCACCGGAACGGGCCCTTCCCCTCGCAGAACAACGGCCGGATGTACGCGGGCACGAAGCCGGGGAAGTCGAAGGCCCGCTCGAACCCGCCGAGCTTCGCCTCGCCCCGGATCGAGTTGCCGTAGTCGAAGACCTCCGCGCCGGCGTCGAGGAACCCGACCATCGCCTCGACGTGCTTCGCCATCGACGCCCGCGCCCGATCGGTGAACTCGGCGGGCTTCGCCTTCGCGTAGTCGGGCGCGTCAACCAGCTCCACCCCCTCCGGCACGTACGACAGCGGGTCGTGCGCGCTGGTCTGGTCGGTCACGATGTCGATGTCGACGCCCCGGCGCAGCAGCTCCGGGAAGACCGTCGCCGCGTTGCCCACCACGCCGACGCTCAGCGCCCGCCGGTCCCGCTTCGCGGCGAGCACCCGCGCGACGGCGTCGTCCAGGGAGTCGGCGACCTCGTCGAGGTAGCGGTCGTGCACCCGCCGGTCCAGGCGGGTCCGGTCCACGTCGACGATCAGGCAGACGCCACCGTTCATGGTGACCGCGAGGGGCTGCGCCCCGCCCATCCCGCCGCAGCCGGCGGTCAGCGTCAGCGTGCCCGCCAGGGTGCCGCCGAACTTCTTCGCGGCGACGGCGGCGAACGTCTCGTAGGTGCCCTGGAGGATGCCCTGGGTGCCGATGTAGATCCACGAGCCGGCGGTCATCTGCCCGTACATGGTGAGGCCGAGCTGTTCGAGGCGGCGGAACTCCGGCCAGGTGGCCCAGTCGCCCACCAGGTTCGAGTTGGCCAGCAGCACCCGGGGCGCCCACTCGTGCGTACGCATGACGCCCACCGGCCGGCCGGACTGCACCAGCATGGTCTCGTCGTCGCGCAGGTCGGTCAGGGTGCGCACCAGCGCGTGGTACGACGGCCAGTCCCGCGCCGCCTTTCCGGTGCCGCCGTAGACCACCAGGTCGTCGGGGCGCTCGGCCACCTGCGGGTCGAGGTTGTTCATCAGCATCCGCAGCGCGGCCTCCTGGGGCCACCCACGGGCGGTGCGTTCGGTGCCGCGTGCGGCGCGTACGGGCTGGGTCATCTCGGCTCTCCTCCGGGTCATCCGAGGAACAACTGGCGGCGGGCGGCGGAGGCTTCGAAGGCCTCCAGCCGGCGCTGGGTGTCGGTCGGGGTGGCGTCGCAGATGGCCTGGAGCAGCACCATGGCCAGGGTCATCGGCGCGGTGTGCAGGTCGAAGACGAGCTGCGCGCCGACGGCGGCGGGCAGCACCACGTCGGCGTGCTCGGTGGCCGGGCTGACCGGTGAGTCGGTGATGGCCACCACGGTGAGGCCCGCGGCCCGGGCCTCGCGCAGCGCGTCCAGGGTCTCCCGGGGATAGCGGGGCAGGACGAAGGCGAGCAGGGCGCCCGCCCCGGCCTCGGCGGCCTGTTCGAGGCGGTCGGTGAGCAGGCTGCCGCCGTCGTCGAGCACCCGCACGTCGGGGTGCACCTTCGCGGCGAAGTAGGCGAAGTAGGCGGCCAGCGGGGCGGCGGCGCGCAGGCCCAGCACCGGCAGGGGGCGGCTGGCGGCCAGCAGCCTCCCGGTCTCGGCGATCCGGTCCCGGTCGGCGAGCTGCCCGGCGAGGCGGTCGAGGTTGCCGATCTCGGCGCGTACCGCCTGCTGGAGCTCGTTGCCGGCGTCGGTCGCGTCGCCCGGGGCGCCGGCGGACAGCTCGCGCAGCCGGCGGCGCAGCGCGGGGTAGCCGTCGTGGCCGAGCGCGACCGCGAACCGGGTGACCGACGGCTGGCTGACCCCCGCCAGCTCGGCGACCTCGGCCGCCGACAGGTACGCGGCGGCCGGCGCGTGCTGCACGAGGCAGTGCGCGATGCGGCGCTGGGTGGGGGTGAGCCGGACCCCCTGGAACAGGTCCAGCACCCGCTCGGTGGGCACCACGACAGCTCCCTCATTCATGCCGCGACTCTATGCATGAAAACTTTCACAAAGCAACCGCCCGTCGCGGAGTTCCCCCGGGGAACTGCCCGTCCCGCTGAGTGTCGGGCCAGCGACCGGCAGGGGGAGAGCTGGTCCTGCCTCGGTACTATCCCCACGGCGTTGAGCGGAGGAGTGCGCATGCAGCCGGAAGGCCCCTACAGGTTCACCCACATGTTGGGCGGATCTCCGGTCGGAAAGGCCTGGGCTGCCATCGACGGACAGGGCCGCCTGGTCACCGTGGCGGTCCTGGACGCCGCAGTGGCCGCAGCCCCCGGGTGGCGGGAGGCGTTCGCGGGGATCGTCAACTCCCTCGCGCAGGCGCAGGCGCCGAACGCGCTGCCCTACACGTACGCGGACTTCTCGGCCGCCTCGCCCTGGGTGGCGTACTCCTCCGAGGTGGGCCCGGGGGCCGAAAAGCTCTTCCGGGCGCTCGGCGTCGAGTACGAGCCCGCGCCGGCCGCCGTGCCCCCCGTCTCGGCCCCTCCCCAGCAGGTCTCCGGAATCCCGCAGTCGGTCTCCGGGGTCCCTCACCCCGTCTCCGGGATGCCGCATCCGGTGTCCGGGATGCCGCATGTGCCGTGGGCGATGCACACCAGTCCGGTCTCGGCCCAGCCGGCGTCGGCGGCCCCGTACCCCGTCTCGGCCGCTCCGGCCTCGCCCGCCGCGTCCCAGGGCGTCCCGGCGCCGGTGGCCGGCGAGACGGTCCAGATGCCGGTCGTGCAGCCCCGCTCGTCGGCCGAGCCGCCGCCGGGCGACCCGTTCGCCGCGCCGGCCCGCCGGATCCAGTCCTCCACCCCGCCACCGCGCCGTACCGGGCGTTGGGTCGTCGTCGCCGCGCTGCTGCTGGTGGCGGCCCTGGGCGCCGGGGTCGGCGGCTGGGCGGTCACGACGGGCGGCTCGGGCGAGCCGGCGGCTGCGCCCGCGCCCACCTCCACCGCCTTCCCGACCGCCACCCCGGTCAACCCGGGCCTCAAGCCCTGGGCGCAGGCAGCCCTCTACAGCCCGGAGGAACGGGCGCTGGCGACAGCGGCCCCGTCCATGGTCTTCGTGGAGGTCATCTTCACCGGCTACGTGCGGAACAAGCAGGGCGACGCCCCGCTGCGGGAGGCACCCGTCACGTTCAGCCGGCGATGCAGCGGGTTCGTGGTCAACCACGACGGACACGTCCTCACCAATGGTCAGTGCGTGCAGCCGACCGAGGACATCGTGCTCGCCGGCGCCCTCTCCGCCCTGGCCAACGTCCTCGTCAGCGAGAAGAAGCTCGACGCGAAGGACATCTCCGCCTACACGCGGGCCAGGATGAGGACGACCCGCTTCACCGGCGCGGAGGCCACGACGGCACCCGAGGTCAAGCTCTTCGGACAGCTGAACGCGGCCAAGGGCGACGTCACGGACAGCCCGGCGATCCCCGGCACCATCGTCCGGGCACTCACGCTGGAAGAGGGCAACCTCGCGCTGGTCAAGCTCGCCCAGCAGAACCTCCCCGCCGCCGAGCTGAACCCCTCCGCCGCCGTCAGCCCGGAGACCCCGCTGCTGATCCTGGGCTACGGCACCACCGACGCCAGCTTCCGGTCCGCCACCTACACGGTGCTGTCCAAGCCCGTGCGGGTGACCGGGGTGGACACCCAGTCCACGGTCGGCGCGTACCGCATCAGCGAGGACGTCGGCCTCTACTCCCGGGGCGGGATCGCGATCGACCCGCAGGGCCGCGTCGTCGGGTTGCTCGACAACGACCTCCTCCGGCCCGACAAGGCCAACCGGCTGGTCGCGCCGGTGTCCACGATGACCGGCCTGCTCGGCGCGGCGGGGGTGCAGAACAGCCTCGGTGAGCCCGACAAGCTCTACCGCTCCGGCCTGGACGCGTACTTCGCCGGCGACGAGTCGGTCGCGATCTCCCGCTTCTCCGGGGTGCTGGAGCAGTCCCCGGCCAACCTGCTGGCCCAGGCGTACCGTCAGGCGGCCGTCGACAGCGGTGGCGGCGAGGGCGGCTCGTCGGCCCGGCCGGGCTGGGCGGTGCCGCTGCTCGTCGCCTCCGGTGTCGTGCTCCTGATCGGGCTCGTCGCGCTGATCGCGATGTTGTTCAGCCGGCGGGGGAACCGGACGTAGAGCGGGCCTGGCGCGTATCCCGGCGGCCGCGCCCGTCCGGCGCCTACGGCCGGCGTCCGCCCGTACCGGTGAGGTAGGGGCCGAGGCGCGTGCCCAGCACGACCAGCGCGAAGGCCCAGGGCAGCACGAGGGTGGCCGCCAGGTCGGGCCACCCGCCGTCCGGGCCCGTGCGCAGGACCCAGAGCACCGCCGCGTGGCTCAGCACGACGGCGATGCCGCAGGCGGCGAGCCGGCCGACGACGTGCGCCGCGGACGCGCCGACGCGCCCGTCGAGAGCCTCGGCCAGCAGGATGAATCCGCAGCTGAGCAGGATCGCGGTCAGCACACCGAACACCGGGTTGCCGAAGTCGCCGGCCTTGATGTCCAGCGAGCCACTCGCACCGATCAGCACCAGGCCCGTACCGGCCGAGACCATGCCGGCGCCCATGCCGGCGGACAACCGCGACCGCAGCCCACGCAGGTGGCGACCGCAGAGCACGAACAGCAGGCAGGCCGGGACGAGGAACACGCCGAGCGGCCCGGCCGTGACCACGTCCGGAGCGAGGTGGGCGGCCAGCAGCCCCGCCAGGGCCACCCCCCAGGTGACGGCCGTCCCGAGCCGCTCCAGCCAGCGGTACGCGACCGCGATCAGGAACAGCACCGAGACGAACCAGAACGCCGAGAACGGCCGGACGGCGGCCGTGCCCCCGTACAGCGCTCCGGTGAAGGTGTCCGATCCCACGCCGCCCTTCACCGCCGCCGCGGCGGCGAGCATCGCGAGCAGGATCACCAGCCAGGCCAGGTACGGCACGCCGAGGGTCTGCCACCGCTTGCGCAACTCGCCGCCGATCGGTCGGCCGGGCGTCCAGAAGTAGCCGGTGAGGACGAAGAACAACGGGACGTGCCAGGTGTAGATGACCGCCCTGGTGGTGTCGTCGATCCAGACGTGGCCGACGACGACGGCCGCGATTCCGATGATCCGGAGGGTGTCGATCCCGACGGACCGGGTGCCCACCGCGGGCGTCGTGGTGGTAGCGGCCATGGCGGGCATCATCGCAGACAATGACGACGGGTCATGTCCCGCCCCGCGCCGACCGCCCCGCCTTGCGACGGGGGTCGAGGGGCGACGCCGGGAGCGTGGCGTGGTCGCAGGTCCCGGGGCACGAACCGACGCCGCGCATCGCATAGCCTTGCCGGCGACGAACCGTCCGACCAGTGGAGGTCCGAGGGTGCCCGATGCTCTCTCCCCCTTCCAGCGCTTCCGGTCCGTGCCCCGGAAGGTCTGGATCGCCGTGGGGACGGTCGGGCTGCTCGTCCTCTCGCTGGCGGTGCTCGCCTGGCCCTCGTCGCCAGCGGGAATGCCGCAGGCGGCGTGGTCGACGCCCGGCGGCGACGGGGCGCGACCGACGGCGGCCCCGGTCGACGGCACGACGTGCGCGGCGCACGTCACCGGCATGGCCGGCTTCACGCCGGTCGCGGCGGTGGACCTGCCCGACCGCGTCGACTGGACCAACCGCAACCCGGCGTACGCGTTCGACCGCACCGCCGAGGTGGCTCGCGGCTTCGACCGGGTCGGCTACTGCCTGGAACTGACCGGCCCGGCCGGCCGACAGTGGGTGTGGACCGCGATGGCGCCGTTCACCACCGACGCCCGCCGCCTCGGTCTGCCGACCCGGAGCGGCCAGATCGTGCGACAGCGGGTCAGTGACCTGGAGATCGCGTCCAACGTGGCGGGCCTGACGACCGGCACGGGGCTTCCCGGTTACCTGGAGATGTGGCCGAACTCGTACAACGCCGGGGCGTCCGGCCAGGTGCCCGGCGCCTCCGCCGCCCGGTTCGACGCCGACGACGACCTGCGGGGCGCCCTCGGGTACGGCTCGTTCCAGGTCCACCTGGTCGCCCCCACCCGCCCCTCCACCGTCGCACCGCAGACGGTGCTCGCGGTCAACGGGTTCACCTCGAAGAAGAACACGCTGTCGCTCGGCATCGGTACCGCCCCCGACGGCCACCCCGACTGGACGCTGGCCGACAACGCGGGCGCCTTCACCGAGCGCCGGCTGACGGTGTACGCGAGGCCGTCGGTGCTCACCCTCGCCCAACACCCCCGCGACCGCCAGCTGTACCCGAGGGACGCCGAGAACGGGGCCGTGGTGCCCGTCACCGGCAAGGTGCACGACGCCCGCGTCAGGGCCGTACGCCTCAAGATCACCAGCGGGGCCGAGGGCTGGGAGGAGACCCTGCCGGTCACCGGTACCGGTGACTTCGCCTTCCGCCGGCGCATCCTGGCGGCGCTGCGGGAGTACCGCTTCGAGCTGCACGTGCTGGGCGACGGTCTGAGCCGCCGGGTCGGCCTCTGGGACGGGGTGGTCGCGGGCGACGTCTACGTCATCCAGGGCCAGTCCAACGCCGTCTCGGCGAAGTACCGGGGATCGTCCGCGGGGGAGGAGTCGCCCTTCGTCCGCAGCTACGGCTCGTCCACCGTGGACCGTACGCTCTCGGCGTCCGACCGGGGATGGAACTACGCGGTCAGCGAGGCGATCCGGCAGCCCGGCTCCGTCGGCCAGTGGGGGATCCGGATGGCCCACCGGCTCTCGGACACCTACCAGGTGCCGGTGGCCGTCCTCAACGGCGCCGAGAACGGCAGGCCCGTCTCGTTCTTCCAGCGCAACGACGCCAGCCCGGGCGACCTCGCCACCAACTACGGTCGCCTGCGGCAGCGTCTGGTGGCCGCCGGGGTGGCCGGGCGGGTCAGGGCCGTGCTCTGGTACCAGGGCGAGTCGGACGACGACGACGCCGCGCGGCACGTGGCCGGGTTCACCGCCCTGCTCGGCGACTGGCGGCGGGAGATCGGCACCGACATTCCCGGCGGAAGCCGCTACTACGTCTTCCAGGTGCGCACCTCGCCCTGCGGTGACAGTGGTACCGGCCAACTGCGGGAGGCCCAGCGGCGGATGCGCGACACCCTCGGCGTGACGGTGCTGTCCACCAACGGCCTGTCCGGCCACGAGGGCTGCCACTTCGCGTGGGAGCAGGGCTACCGCGAGCTGGGCGACCGGGTCTTCCGCGTGCTGGCCCACGACCTGTACGGCGGCCCGGGGGACGGGGTGGCCTCCCCCGACCCGCGGTCGGCGGCCTTCGCCGACGCCCGACGCACCGAGGTGGTCGTCCAACTGCGCGACGACGACCCGCTCACGGTCCAGCCCGGGGCGCAGGCGGACTTCCGCGTCCATGGCGGCACCGTCACCGTCACCGGCGTCGCGTACCGCGACGGCGGCCGGCTGGTGCTGACCCTGTCCGGCCCGGCCGACGGCGTCTCGGGGGTGAGCTACCTGGGCCACGCCGGGGCGGGGCCGTGGATCGTCAACGCGACGGGCACCGGGCTGCTGGCCTTCCACAACCTGACGATCGCCGCCGGCCCTCCTCCCGCCGGCGGCTCGTGATCCACCCGGGCAGGGCTGGCCAGCGCCTGGTCGCCGCTGCGCGCCGCGCTCCGGCGGGCCCGCAGGCTCACCGATCGGTCAGCGCCCCGCCCGGCCCTGTGCGTGCCACGGCGTCAGCTTCCGCAGCGCCGCCCACCGCCCGTCCGGCCGGTCGGCGGCGTCGACCGGCCCGGCGGCCGGCACCGGGTCCGCCGTGGCGGACGCCGACGAGGTCAGCATGAGCGCGATGAAGATCCACGACAGCCCGTCGACCGAGAGCGGGTTCCAGGTGACCTCGGTGAACGAGTAGACGACGAGCAGCACGACGGGCGCCTTCGCGGAGAAGGCCCGACCGTCGGTGACGCTCCCGTGCAGCAGGGTCGTCGCCCACAGGCCCCACAGCGTCAGCGCGACCAGGCCACCGGCGAAGATGACCAGGACGTACCCCGAGTGGAAGAAGTGGGTGGGCGCCTCGCCGACGTCGCGCAGGTAGTACCACTTGGAGACCCCGACGCCGGTCGCCTCCGTGCCGGCGATGTACTCGCGGGCGGCCATCCAGATGTTGCCGCGATTGCTCAGGGTGGTCTTCGACGCCGTCCACGTCAGGTAGGTGGCCAGCCCGAGGGCGGCCACCACCAGGGCCACGCAGAGGGGGAAGCTGATCCGGGGGAACTGCCGCCACCGTTCGAGGACGAGGCTGCCCAGCAGCCAGAGGCCGGCGGCGGCGAGGGCCAGGTAGCTGGTGCGCGAGCCCGTGGCGACGATGATCAGCAGGCAGAAGGACGCCGATGCCAGCAGTTCCAGCCTCCGCATCGCGCAGAGGCTGGCGACCAGCGTGAACGACGCGAGCATGGCGATGTAGTTCTCGGAGTCGTAGAAACTCTTGAACAGCGCCCCCGCCATCGAGCACTTCTCCAGCTTCCCGGCGGTGCACGCCCGCCACGACTGCCCGGAGAAGAGGGTCGGGATCGTCATCACCGACAGGACGGCCAGCCCCGTCCAGGCCATCGCCCGGCTGGTGAGGGCGGTGTCCCGGGACAGCAGGGCCAAGGCGAGCAGCAGCAGCGCGGACGCCCCGTACGCCGCGAGTCTCGAGCCGTAGAGCCCGGCACCACTGAGGCTGTCGACGGCGAAACACCAGGCGAGCAGCGCACCGGCCATCAGCAGGCTGATCCGGCGCCAGATGTCGGTGGAGCCACGCAGGCTGCGGCGGCCGGACACGACCAGCCAGACCAGCAGGCACAGCACCAGCAGCCCGATGAGCGCGGAACTGCGGTCGCCGGCGAGCACGGGCGCGGCGTTGGTGAGCACCGCGAACCCGATGAGGGCGACCGTCGGTGCGCCGCCACCGAAGGACGCGGTGACCTGCCGTCGGGCACGGACCAGCCAGACGGCCACCGTGAGACCACTCACCGTCAGCAGGAAACCGAAGAGGCCGACCAACTCAGGCCCTTTCTCTCGACGGCGTCGGACCGGCGGCCGGCACGGCGTCACCCGGCGGCTGCCGGCGGAGGGCGGCGGCGAGGCAGCCCCACAGCAGTACGCAGAGGAGCGCGTCGCAGACCAGGCTGGAGACGACGGCTCCCTGCCAACCGTAGGCGGGGATGAGCCAGACGTTCAGCAACGCGTTGACGACCCCGACCGCGATCTGACACACCGTACGGCGGCCCTGCATCCGGCTGCCCGAGAGGGTGTCGGCCGCGAGGTAGTGCAGCGCCTTCAGCACGAGCAGCGCGCTCAGCCCCTGCAGCGCCGTCTCTGCCGCCGCGAACTCGGCCCCGAAGACGTACGGCATCGTCCACGCGAACGCGACGAGCGCCAGGCTGGCAGGCGCGCTGAACATCAGGTAGCGCGGCAGCAGCCGCCGGGTGAGGGCGAAGGCGGCCCGGGTCCCGTCCCGGCCGGCCTCGAAGAACTTGGGGTACGCGACCGCCGCCATGGAACGGCCGGGGGTGTACGCGAAGTCGACCACCCGGTACGCCGCCGCGTAGATGGCGGCGCTCTCGGGGGTACTCAGTCGCGACAGCATGACCTTGTCGAGGTCGTTGTAGACGGTCTGGGCCGACAGCCCCACGGCGAACAGCATCCCGGTCCGGGCCTGCCCCAGTGCGCCGCGGATGTCGAAGCCGAACCCGCCCGCGCCGCGCAGCCCGAACCCGATCACGAGCACGCTGATGACGGCGGAGATGACGGCCGACAGGGTCGCCCAGCCGTACAGCGTCATCGGTTCCGCGGCCGCGATGCCCAGGGCCAGCGCCCCGGCCAACCGACACACGTGCAGGAGTGCGGGGATGACCGAGGCGAGGAAGACCTGGCCCCGGGCCTGCACCGAGGCGGCCACGACCTCGACCAGGCGCCACGCCACCAGGTCGGCGAAGGCGAGGCAGGCGACCGCGACCACGCTCACCTGGGCGCCCCAGATGGCCACCCCCGCGGCGGTCACCAGGACCGTCGCGCCCGCGCCGAAGACGAGGGTGAGCAGCAGGCCCCGGGCGAGATGGCGGGGCCAGTCGGACGGCGAGTCGGCGTAGCTCTGGAAGATCAGGCTCGGCGCCCCGGCCGACGCGAACGGCGACACCACGGCGATGAGCGCGGTGATGCCGACGAACAACCCGTAGGTGTCGATCGGCATCTCCCGCGCGAGGAGAACGAAGAGCGCGCCCTGCGCGATGGTCCGCAGCAGGGTCCCGGTGAAGAACTTCCCGGACTTGCGCAGGAAGCCGTCGCCCCGGCCGGACAGGGCGGACCTCCGCCGGTGTGATCGCGGGCGGGCACCTTCGGGGGCCGCCACGGACCCGGCCGTGCCCCGGGCGAGCGTCACCGCTGCAACGCCTCCACCCACTGGCGGCTGACCACGGCGGGGTCGAGGGCCGCACAGCGTGCGTGCCAGGCCTTCTCGAAGTCGGCGTGGGTGGGACGCGCCTCCTGCGTCATCCTCCGCACCGCCTCCGCGAGCGCCACGGGGGTGGGCGCCGCCGCCAGCGCCCCCGGCACCAGCGTCGGGATCAACTCGTCCAGCGCGGGCACCGGCAGCGTGGCGACGGGCAGGCCGGCCTCGGCCGCCTCGACCAGGCTGAACCCGAACGTCTCGGCTCGGGAGGGGTGCACCAGCAGGTCGGCCCCGGCGAGGAGCCCACCGACGCCGGGAACCCGGCCCAGGAACGTCACGCGACCCTCCAGGCCCAGGTCACGCGCCTGGTTCTGGAGCAGTTCACGTTCTTCGCCGTCGCCGGCCAGCGTCAGGTGGTAGGTCTCCGGCAGGAGGGCGAGGGCGGACAGGGCACAGGAGTGGTTCTTGTACGGACGGAAGGCCGCCGTGGTGAGGAGTTGGATCCTGTGCGGGTCGACGACGTCCCGGGGCGCGACGAACGGGGTGAGCGGCATCGGGTTGGTGATGGTGACGACGGGTTGCTCCGGTGCGAGGTGCCGTACGGTCCTCGCGACGCCCCCCGAGACGGCCACGACGAGCCGGGGCCGCAGCACACCGACCCGGGTGACCCGGGCGAGCGTCCGCACCCTGCGGTCGATGCGCAGCCGCTCCGGGAGCAGGGAGTGTTCCCATGCCACGAAGCTCCTGCCGGACCCGGCGAGCGCCGCGCCCGCCGGCACGCTACCCCACAGGCCGCTGGCCACGATCTCGACGTCCTTCGGCAGGGCCTGCAACCGTCGGCGCAGCGGCGGCATCGCCTCCATCAGGCGGGTGATCCGGGACCCCAGGTTGAGGGTGTCGATCGGCAGGTCGCCGAGGCCGGCCGGGATCCCCCGCGACATCACGGTCGCGGAGACCTCCACGCCCTGCGCCCGGAGGCCCTGCATGAGCAGCGCGGCGGCCCGCTCCATGCCGTAGAAGGGCTCCAGTTGGGGCAGCACGAAGTGCAGACGCATCAGCGTTCTCCGTCGGTCGGGCGGGCACCGGCGGCGACGCGGGACTTGCGCATCGCCACCCGTTCCAGGGTGGCGCGCGGCACGAGACCGAGAGCGGCCAGCACCGCGTTACGGGCCGACGGCGGCGAGTTCCGGCGGATGGCGCGCACCATCTCCCGTACGCCCTGCCCGTCGCGGGACTGGAGGGCGTAGCGGAGGGTCTGCGCGGCGATGAAGTCGGAGAAGGTCTCGGGGGACCACACGCCCTCCCACCGCTTGGCCCACTCCCACGACTGGCGCCAGTCGGCACGGGCGGAGATGGAGCCGGGGCTGCCCACGGTGTAGACGGCGGTGGCCTCCTCCACCTGCACGATCCTGGCGCGGGGCAGGCGGGCCGCCCGCACCAGCCAGTCCCAGTCCTGGTGCCGGGGCAACGTCTCGTCCCACGGGCACCGGGTGGCCAGTTCGTGGGTGGTCACCAGGGTGGACGTGGGCAGCGACTGGCGGCCGACGCCGAGGTGCCGGCGGCGGAAGAGGTAGTCCTCGGGAAGCATGCCGTCGCTGATCAGCGTTTCCGGGGCGGCGGTCGGGAGGGGAGCGGCGCCGGCCTTGCGTTGCAGGATCCGGGACGACACGACGGGCAGCCAGCCCTCGGCGGCCAGCCGGTCGACCACCGGCACCTGGACCGCCAGCTTCGTCGGGAGCCAGGTGTCGTCGTCGTCCAGGAACGCCACGTGGCTGCCCGGGGCGGCGTGCGCGACCCCGAGGTTGCGCGCGTGCGAGCCCCGCCGGCCCCCGCCGGTGCACACGATCTCGTCCACGTGGCCCCGCAGTTCCTGCACGGACGCGGGAATCTCGGCCAGGTCGCACACGACAACGATGTGTACGGACACCCCCTGCTGCCCGCGTGCCGACAGCACCGCCTCCGCGATGCTGGGCCTGCCCGTGGTCGGGATCACGACCGAAACGTCCGGCAATTGACTCTCCAAGCACTCGGCGCGCGGTGGACGGCGAGCGCGCACAGGAAACAGCAGACTGTGGGGCCGGGGCCGAGGTACCCGCGGAATCCCCGGTCGGATGGGCCGTCGAGAGGACGGCCCCCGCTCAACGGCTCAGCGACCACCGCCGCGGAAGACTTCGGACACCGTCCGGATCAGCACCTTGGCGTCGAGCCACAGCGACCAGTTCTCGATGTAGTAGTTGTCGAACCGCGCCCGGTCGGAGATCGGGGTGTCGCCGCGCAGGCCACTGACCTGCGCCAGCCCGGTGAGCCCCACCGCGACCCGGTGACGCATGGCGTAGTTGGGGTACTCGGCCGAGAACTTCTCGACGAAGAACGGCCGCTCGGGCCGGGGCCCGACGACGCTCATGTCGCCCCGCAGGATGTTCCAGAGCTGCGGCAGCTCGTCCAGCGACGTGCGGCGCATGAAACGGCCGATCGGTCCGACGCGCTGGTCGTGCGCGATCGACCAGTTCGTCTGCGACTCGTGCTCGTCGACGGGACGCATCGAGCGGAACTTGATGATGTGGAACGGCTTGCCGTGGCGACCGATCCGTTCCTGGTAGAAGAAGATGCCGGGACCGCCGTCGAGGAGCGTCGCGATCGCGCAGAGCAGCAGCACGGGGCTCAGCAGGAGCAACGCGGTGGCGGCGAAGGCGATGTCCGACGCGCGCTTGAGCGCCCAGCGGGGCCCGGACAGCGTGATGTCGCCGACCTTGACGATCGGGATCGCACCGATGTGGTCGCCGTGCGAACGGGAGCCCCAGAGCCGCGGCACGGCCCACAGGTCGCAGCTCGCGCTGCGGGGCTGGCGCAGGACCTCCATCAGGGTCAGCTCCGGGCAGATCGGATCGGCGATGATGAGCACGTCGCACTCGACCATCCGCACGAGCGGTTCCAGCTGGTCCAGGGTGCCGATCAGTGGAAGCGCCGCCGGCGTCTGCGGGCGCGTGGAGTCGACGCAGCCGACGAAGCGCAGCCCGTACTGGGGGTAGCGGCGCAACAGCCGGGCGAGTTCCACGGCGATCGGGCCGCTGCCGATGATGATGGCGTTGTGCTCCACCCACCGACGCTTGCGCGCGATGGTGGCGAACTCCCGCGAGAAGACCCGGCCGACGAGGACCAGCCCGGCCGCGATGATCACCCCACGCGCGAACCCGCCCACGTAGTCGGCGGAGTCGTGACGCAGTGCCGCGACGATGGTGACCACGGCCGCGGACGCGAGCAACCGTCCGCAGAGGCTCGGCAGCTCGTCGAGGATGCTCACGTGGCGACGGGCCCGGTAGAGCCCGCCCGCCGCGAAGATGGCCACCGTCAGGCCGGCCATGCCCAGCGTCCCGCGCCAGTACTGGTGGCTGAACAGCAGGGGCGCCAACAGGGCGGCCACGTCGACGGGGGCGGTCATCATCCAGGCCCGCAGCCCCCGGGTGCGCGTGGACGCGCGGGAACTGGCGTACGGCAGGACCGCCGTCACGTCGAGGCCGGGCCGGGGCGCTCCGCTCGCCTGACCGCCTGCCGGTGGCGTGGAGGCGGGCAGCGAACCGGTGGCGTCCGTCTCGTCGCTCACCCCCACTGCCATGCCTCGTGCCGCCACCTCATCGTGCTGCGGTGTCGTGGCATGGTGGCCCATCGCCTGTTGCCTGGACATGGTTGGTCCTTCCCCGTTGACTGCCCCTGAGGCGGCACATGGCGGCTTCGAGGCGAACGAAGGATACGACCGGGGCGGGCGGCCCACCAGAGCCGCATCGGGCAGTCCAACCTCCTACTTTCCGGCGTTGAGGATGTCTGCTACGGCGTCCCGCCGAACCGCGTCGTAGAAGGACCTGGCCTTGTCGGTGTTCGCGAACACGACGCTCTCACTGCCCACCCGACCGGTGCCCTTCGTCGGGCTGGTGATGAAGCGCAGGTTGTTGCCGCGCAGGCCGCGCAGGTCGGTCGCCATGCTCAGCAGCGACATGTCCTCGTCCACCGACACGGCATTCGACGTGGCCTTGACGAAGGAGTTCAGCTTTCCCGGGTTCGTGACGATGCCCCCGGACACGGCCCGGTCGAGGATGGCCTTGATGACCTGCTGCTGGTGTCGGATGCGGGCGAAGTCCCCGTCGGGGAACTGCTTGCGCTGGCGCGAGTAGTCGAGTGCCGTCTCGCCGTCCATCCGCTGCATCCCCTGCCGGAAGGTGCGGAACGGGGGGTGGATCGAGGTGAAGTTCTTCTCCGCGTTGATGTCGATGCCGCCCAGGGCGTCGATGATCTCCTTGAACCCCGCGAAGTCGACCATCATGACGTGGTCGATCCGCACGCTCGTGAACTTCTCGACGGTCTGCACCATCAACGGCACGCCACCCCATGCGTACGCTGCGTTGATCTTCGCGTCCCGGCCGCCCTGGTTGCCCTCCTTGGACCGGGGCACGGCGACCCAGGTGTCCCGGGGGATCGAGATGAGCTGTGCGCTCGACCGGTCCTTCGGCAGGTGGGCCAGGATGATCGTGTCGGTGCGCGAGCCCGACGTGCTCTCCGGGTCGCGGGTGTCGCTGCCCAGGATCAGGATGTTCATCGCGCCCTTGGCCACCGCCTGCGGGCGCCCCGCCTCGGGGACGTCCGCGAACGCGTCGACGCGCTCGATGTCCGACTCCACCGAACGCAGGTAGAGCCCACCGGCGATCATGCCACCGCCGCCGAGCAGCGCCACCACCAGCAGGCTGATGAGGGCGACGCGTCGCCACCGGCGACGAGGCTTCGCGTGCTTGCCCGGCTGACGTTCGGTCTGGTCGGCGACCGCCTCCGGCTCGACGGACTGTTGTGGAACTGGCATGGCGGCGATGCTACTTATCCGCGAGGACGTGCGCGTACCCTCATCCGGCTGATGGCCGGTCACCGTCCGTGCAGACCCGTCCACCTCGTCATGCGACCGCAGCGCCCGAGCGGCGAGTCCGTCCGCGGCCAGCGCGGCGGTGGTCCCCCACAGCGACGCCGTGGCTCGCGTTGACGTCGAATGTCCTCATTGTCTGCTGGGGCTGCGGCCGGGTGTCGGGTGACTCTACGGTTACGGCGCTTCGCGATCGTCTCGTTGGCCGACGGGGGCACCGGCTGTCAGGGCAGCCGGGTGTGGCTATTCGGGCGACTGGATGGTTTCGGGCACTCCACTTCCAGACAGGAGCGCATCCATGAAGTTGTCCATCCGGTCGAGAGGCGTGCTGATCGGCGCCGCGGCGACAGCCGTGGTCCTCGCGGGCGGTGCGGTCGGGGTGGGAGGCGCCCTCGCGGCGGATCCCACCGACGTACCGACCGAGATCAACGGTGGATCGATCGTCGAGGACTTCAGCTACCCGAACGCCGCCGAGATCCTCGCGACGCAGAATGTCAGGTTGATCCGGGGCGACGGGCACATTCTTCTGGTCGACTGTGCCACGCCGCCGGTCGGTGACATCGGCCTGTTGAAGGTTCGGACCACCCACGAGCAGATCGGCGCCGACGGCATCGGACGCGTCTGTTTCAAGGTGACCTCTCCGTCCGGGTGGCTCGAGCTCGAGGTTCCCGGGGTGTACGAGATCCGCGGTGACGGCCAGCGCACGGGCACGGGCCACGAGGTGACCGCGGAGCTCGAGAGCGACGAGGGCGAGGAGATCACGGTCGACGTGGACCCGGACGGCAGCACCCAGGTGGGTCAGGGTGCCGACCCGACCGCTTCGCCCACGATGCTCCTTCGGCTCACGGTGACCGGCTGACGTCAGCCGGTCGCGTCTTCCTGCGACATGAGCACCTCGACGGTCCGAACCGTCGAGGTGCTCCTCGGCTCGTCCCACTGCGGCACGGGCCAGTCCTGCGCATCATCCAACGGGGATCGGAGTGACCGTGAGTACGTCACCTGGTGTTTTTCTGTCCAAACCTCCTCTTCCGGGCGCCGTCCGACGCCGAGCGCTCGTCGCAGCGCTCATGGTGCTGGCACTGCTCGTCGGCTTCCTGCGAGCCACGCCCGCTCGGGCCGAGGACCCGGCGGTCCCCCCGGACCGCACGCTGGTCGTCAACGCCTGGAAGTCGGGGGGAATGCAGGTCCGGGCGGCGGCCGAGATCGCGCTGCTCGGTACCGACGCGCAGGTCAGTGAGTTCCTCAACGGTGGTCTGGAGAAGGCCCAGCGATTCGACGAACTCGACGCGGTCGCCGGCGTGGTGAGCGAAGGCGGGCCCTCGGTGCGGGCCGCCGCCCAGCAGGCGCTGGACGCCGCCGACGCCGGCGACCTGGAGGCGGTCTCGGCGTTCCTCTCGCATGGCTGGCAGGGGCCTTCCGACATCGACACCCGACTGTCGGTCAACCAGGTGATGGCCGTCGGGGGCGACCAGGTCCGCGAGGCGGCGCAGCAGGCCCTCGACTCCGAGAACCCGGCGGTGATGCGGGCGTTCCTCGACTCCGGCTGGCAGTTGCAGTGGCAGACCGATCAGCGACTGCGGATCAACCAGGCGATGGCCACGGGCGGGCCGCAGGTCCGCGCGGCCGGGCAGAAGGCGCTCGACGCGGGAACGCCGGAGGCGCTCGAGACCTTCCTGGCGTACGGCTGGTCGGTGGCGGCGGCCCAGGACGAGGAGGTCGCCACCCTCAGCGGTCTGCTGGCCCAGGCGCAGGCCGCAGGCGAGGTGGCCGCCCGGGAGACGAAGCACGCCACGCAGGAGGCGGACCGGGCGAAGGCCGCGTCCGATGCTGCCCGGCGGGCCGCGGCGGACGCTGCGCGGGCCACCGAGGCCGCGAGGTCGAACATGAAGGAGGCTGCCGCCCAGGCGAGGCGAGCCGCAGTCGCGGCGCAGAAGGCGGCGCAGGCGGCGAAGGTCGCCGTGCAGGCGGCCGCCGCCGCGAGCCGTGCGGCACGGGCCGCCTCGACCGCCGCCGCACGGGCGGCGTCCGCGGCCTCGAAGGCCGGTCAGGCGGCGACCAAGGCATACAAGGCAGCTGCCGACGCGGCGACGGACAGGACGAAGGCGGCGGACGCCCGGGCGAAGGCGGAGCAGGCCAACGCGGCGGCCCGGGACGCGGAGGAATTCGCCAAGAAGGCCGACGCGGCCGGCAAGGCGATCGAGGCGGGCCGGGACGCCGTGGCAGCGGCAAAGTCGGCCGCCGCCCACGCGAGGTCGGCCGCGGCCGCGAACGACGACGCCGCCAGGCACGCCAACAGCGCCGGCGCTGACGCCCGGGAGGCGGTGGCCGCGGCCAACCGGGCCCGGGCCAACGCCGACCGGGCCACCAGGGCGGCGGCCGCCGCGGAGAAGTACCTCCAGGTGGCGATCAATGCCGCCTACGCGGCCCGCGACGCCGCGAAGCGCGCGGCGGTGAACGCCCGGGCTGCGGCGCAGGCCGCGATCTTCGCGGCCGACCACGCCGGCGAGGCGGTCGAGGCGGCGAAACGCGCCACCGAGTACGCCAACGCGGCGACGCAGGCGGCCACGGACGCGGTGAACGCCGGCGTGCAGGCGGCGGCCGTCTACGAGGCGGCCCGCGAGGCCGACGTGGAGCGGCTGGCGGTCTCCCGGGACCAGGGGCTGGAGGCCGCGCAGTCGGCGAATGTTGAGTACGAGTCCCAGCAGCGCGCGGGCGACTGGGACGTCGAGCAGGCGGCGAAGCGGGATGCGGAGACCAAGGGCCTGATCGCCGAGGTCCAGAACCCCGCCACCGCGCCGGCCAGGGTCGTCGCCGCCAGCCGGCAGGTTGCGCTGAACCTCACGTCGTCGCGGGGCGCCTGGACGCAGCAGGCTGCCTTGGCGGCCCTCGCGGGCAGCGATGAGCAGGCGGTCGCGTTCGTCCGGACCGGGCTCGCCGCCGCCGAGGCCCGGGACAACCGCCAGGCGGTCATGGACCTGGCGATCACCGAGAACACCGCACTGCGGGACGCGGCGCTGGCGGCGTTGGCCGGCAGCGACGCGGTCGTCGCGCAGTTCCTGCGGACCCAGAACTACCCGGGGCGCTACACGCAGGATCGGCTGAAGGTCAACCAGATCCTCGCCGCCGCCCGTACCGCGGGTGACGTCGTGCTCCAGCAGAAGGCGCAGGAGGCGCTGGACGCCGACACCCTGCAGGCTCTGCGCGACTTCCTGGACACGGGCCAGTACACGGCTGCCGCCATCGGCGAGCGTGTGCGGGTCAACCAGGTCCTGGCCGATCCGGCCAGCGGGCCGGAGCTCAAGGCCGCAGCCCAGGTCGCTCTGGACGGGCCCGCGCCCGGCCTGCGGGAATTCCTCGAGAGCGGCCGGTACGTCGCCGCCGAGCGGGACTACGACAACGCCATTCACCTCACGGTCGTCGGCAGCCTCCTCGAGCGGATCAACGAGGTCGCAGAGACCGCCGTGACGAACTCGTTCGAGGCGCAGGCCGTCGCGGCACGGGCGCGTAACGACGCCGCTCTGGCCGAGCAGCACGCCCGGGACGCGCTGCTCTCGGCGGGCAAGGCGGAGGGATTCGCGAACAAGGCGAGGGGCTACGCGAACCAGGCCGCCCAGTCGGTGCAGAAGGCCGCAGCCGCTGTCGCGACCGCCAAGGACGCGTCCACCCGGGCCAACGCCTCGGCCCGCAGCGCCATCCGGTCCGCCGCCTGGGCGGTCGCCTCGCACAAGAAGGCGATCAAGGCTGCTGCGGAGGCCAATGCCGCCGCCAAGCGTGCGTACGACTCGGCCAGGGCCGCCGGAGAGGACGCCAACGCCGCCGTCGCGGCCGCCAAGCAGGCGTACGACACGTACTCCCACGCCCAGGGCCTCGAGATCGCGAAGTGCCACACGGAGTACGCGGCCGATCCCATCGTCGAACTCGAGAGGATTCTGAGCGGCACGCAGCACGAGTGGTACCGCAACTGCGTCGCCAACGTCGTCCCCGACCCGGCGGAGCTGGCCAACCGGGCCTACACCAACGCCGCCCTCTGCGACATCTATCCCCAGGGCAGCCAGCTCTACCAGAACTGCATCCACTCCACCCTCGACCCCGAGTTCAAGGGGATGCAGCCGCTGATCTTCTTCGCCGAGTTGGTGAAGGGGCTCGTCGCCACTCTCGCTCCGGTCGGGGCGCTCGCCATCGTGCTCTGCGTCGCCACCGTCGTCTGCGGAGCCGTCGCGGGGACCCTGCTCACCGTGGGCGAGGTCGGGCTCAACGTCTACAAGCTGATCAACGGGGATCAGACCCTCGCGCAGACCCTGCTCAAACTCGGCCAGACAGCGCTCGAGACCCTGGTGTTCCTCGGTGCCGCGAAGCTCATCAGCGCCGGCTTCCAGAGTGCACGTGCTCTCTACATCGCCAACCAGAACGCCAAGAAGGCACAGGCGGAGCTGAAGGCGATGAACGCCATCCGACTGAAGATGGTGGAGGTCACCTCCTGCCTGTGGCGAGGCAGTGCCGTCACCCTCGCAGGTGTCGCGCTGCTCGCTCCTGTCGGAGTTTCCACGGCCGCCGCGCCTGCCCCGTCGGCCGTTCAGGATGCACGGCAGATCTCACTGGCGGCACCGCAATCCGCGCCAGGGTGTGGCGTCGAAACGGTACGGGAGACCGAATACGAGTGGCGGCACCCGGAGAGCAAGAGCCTGTTCGACGCCTATCTCGACGACAAGGGCGGTCTCTGGATGCTGGTCGAGGTCACAGAGGGGTCCCCCGTCCGAGGCAGAGACATCTTCATTCGGATCATGTCGCTGTTCGGGAGCCGCGTGAAGACGGTTGAAGGTAACCTCGTGGACTCCAACAAGGATTCCTTCGCCGCCGCGCTTGCCGCCGGGAAGACCCCCACAGAAGCGGCCTGGGCGACCTGGACCGGCAAGATGGCACGTGAGCACGGCTTCACGAAGATCCTCCACGTCGATCAGAAGGTTCTTCCGGGCAAGCCGGTGCGGATCACCTTCGGGAGGCCATGAGTGATCGAATGGGACGAGTGGCATCCGTTCCTTCGCAGAATCGTGAACGAGGGCGGCGACATCGGCGACGTGGCGCGCGCCATCAGAGATCACGGCGAAGGCCGGTACATCCAGGCGGGACGCGCGGCGCGAGAGGAGTTCGGGCTGCCCTTGCCCGACGTCCTGAAGATCATTGCCTGGGCCGAGGCGAAGGGTGGCGACGACGGCCTGGCTGAACTTCGCGCGGAGATCCGTACTCCATTGAAGTGATCGCTGATTCCGGTCGCTGAACGTCTGTGATGGTGAACCTCCCGAGCGGGAGTGCCTCTGGTCCGAGGTGCTCCCGCTCGGTCGCATCCCGCCCCACCTTTCGCTCGCCCACTTCACCGGCGCCAGCGCCAGCTTCCACTACACCTGACCGCCTGCGACTGGTAGAACCCTTGCGTGGACGCAACGAAGCTTCGACGGGCCATCGCCCGCACCCCCCTCGCCCCCGTCGCGGCCTTTCCCAAGCGCCTGGCCCGCGTCGCCCGCCACGACGCCAAGGTGCTGCGCACCTCGGCCCGCTGGCTGGTCACCTCGCGTGAGCACCACAACTACACGTACGAGCTGACCAAGCTGAGCCGACACCACCTCGCCTGGTTCGTCAGCGTGATCTGCGACGTGCCGGTCAAGCAGGTCCGCGCGTACTTCGCCGAGATCGAGTCGGACGACGTGCTGCGCCGGCACATCGAGTCCGCCACCGCCGGCACCGCCCGCCGGGGCCTGGCCGACCGGCAGGTCCGCTACGCCCGCCGCATCGGCTGGTACGCCATCGTGCGCGCCACGAAGCCGACGCACGTGGTCGAGACCGGCGTCGACAAGGGGCTCGGCAGTTGCGTGCTCGCCGCCGCGCTGCTGCGCAACGCCGCCGAGGGGCAGCCCGGCCGGGTCACCTCGCTGGACATCAACCCGGAGGCCGGCTACCTCGCCCGGACCGCGCCCTGGTCGGAGGTGGTCGACCTGGTGATCGGGGACTCGATCGCCTCCATCGGCGCGCTGGACCGGCCGGTCGACCTCTTCCTGCACGACAGCGACCACAGCCGGGCCCACGAGAAGCGCGAGTTCGAGGCGGTCGAGGGCAGGTTGGCCCCGGGCGCGATCCTGCTGACCGACAACGTCACCGCCACCAACGTGCTCGCCGAGCACGCCGAGCGCACCGGCCGGCGGTTCCTCGCCTACCGGGAGACCCCCGCCAACCACTGGTACCCGGGGGACGGCATCGGCGTCGCCTGGTGATAGCGGTCGTGTGGGCCGGGCCGGCGCGAGGTGCCGGAGGTGCTCGACCAGCCGGGGCACGCTGAGCGCGCGTCCCGTCGCGACGACCCGGTACGGGAGCAGGCGGGGCGACGGTCGCGCGCGGGCCGTGGCAGGGTGGGCGGATGCGGTTGAGCGCCATCCACACGTACCCCGTCAAGGGTTGTCGCCGGCTCGACCACGACGTCGCGGGCGTCGAGCCGTGGGGCCTGGCCGGCGACCGGCGCTGGATGATCGTCGACGCGGACGGCGTCGGCGTCACCCAGCGGGAGACCACGCGCCTGGTCGGCCTGCACGCCACGCCCCACGACGGCGGCCTGCTGCTGCGCGCCGAGGGGCACGACGACCTGGCCGTGCCCGAGCCCGTCGGCGGCGAACCCGTCGCGGTGCGGACCTTCCGCAACCGCAAGCTGCCCGTTCCCGCGCTCCCCGCCGGACCGGCGGCCGACGCCTGGATCGGCGCGTTCCTGGGCCGCGCCGTCCGGCTGGTCTGGCTCGCCCGACCGACCCGGCACATCCCGCCGGGGGACCGGGAGCACGACACCGGTGAGCAGGTCAGCTTCGCCGACGCCTACCCGCTGCTGCTGGCCACCGCCGCCTCGCTCGACGCGCTCAACGGGTGGCTCGCCGAGGCCGGCGAGGAGCCCGTGCCGATGGCGCGATTCCGCCCCAACCTGGTGGTGGAGGGCGCGCCGGCCTGGGCCGAGGACGACTGGGCCGGCCGGTCGCTGCGCATCGGCGCCGCCCGCTTCCGCGCCGCCGGGCCGTGCGACCGCTGCGTGGTCACCACCACCGACCAGGACACGGGAGTACGCGGAAAGGAACCGCTGCGCACCCTCGCCCGGCACCGCAAGGTGCGGCAGAAGCTCCTCTTCGGACTCCATCTCGTTCCGGCGGACGCGGGCAGCGTCGCGCTCGGCGACGAGCTGGTGGTGGAGGACTGACCGGCGACCCGGTGGGCCGCTTAGCGTGCCGTCGGGTGGATCCTCGCTCGTGGCGGGCCTCGGCGCGGCGCCTCGGTCCGGCGGACTTGTCCGCCGCGGCGGCGGTACGGCAGCATCGACCGGCGTGACCGACGGTACCGCTCCCACGGCAGACCTGCGCGCCCCCGGACGCCGCCGCGCGCCACGCTCCCGGGCCCCCCGCCGGCTCGCCGCCGGCGGTGTCGCGACGCTCGCGGCGGTGCTCGGCCTCAGTGTGACCCTGCGCTCCGGGCCCACCCCCGCCTGCGCCGCGTCGCCCGCCCTCGCCGCACCGCCCGCTGCCGGCGTCGTCCACGAGGGACAGGCCACCTTCTACGACTCGAAGGGCGCCGGCGGGAACTGCTCCTACCCGGCCGCGCCCGCGAACCGGCTCTACGTCGCACTGGGCCCCGACGCGTACGCGGCCGGCGCGGCCTGCGGCGGCCACCTCGACGTGACCGGCCCGCAGGGCACCGTGCGGGTACTCGTCACGGACCAGTGCCCGGAGTGCGCCGCCGGCCACCTCGACCTCTCCCGGGAGGCGTTCGCCCGGATCGCCAACCCCGCGGAGGGCGTCGTGCAGGTCAGCTACCGCGCGGTGGCCGACCCGCCGCTGACCGGCCCGCTCACCTTCCGGATGAAGGAGGGTTCGTCGCGGTGGTGGTTCGCCGTCCTGGTCGCCGGCCACGGCAACCCGCTGCGCGCCGTCGACGTGCGGCCGACGGGCGCCGGTGGCTGGCGCTCGGCGGCGCGGGAGGACTACAACTACTGGCTCGTCCCGTCCGGCGTCGGGCCCGGCCCGTACGAGATCCGGGTCACCGACACCCGGGGGCACCGGGTCACCGCCACCGGCGTCCGGATGGCGCCGGGGCAGGTCCAACGCGGCTCGGTCCGGATGTACGGCCGGGGCGGCGCCGCCGCGACCCGCCCACCGTCGCCCATGCGGTCCCCCTCGGCCCGGCCCGATCCGGCCGGCACGGCCCCGGCGACCCCGTCGGCGGTGCGGTCCTCCGGCCGGCCGGTGGCGGAGGCTGCGGTCGAGCCCTCCGCGCTCGGGTCCACGTTGCCGCGCGCCTGCGGGGGCTGAGGCCGGGCTCGGCTCAGCGCCCGGGCCCCGACGGGGCGGTCAGGTCCCGCCACATGAGGATCTCGTCGCGGTCGTCGCCGGGGGCGACCCGCAGCGCGCCGGGCAGCCGCCCGATCTCCCGGTAACCGAGCCCCCGGTAGAACCGGTCGAGCCCCAGCCCGTCCCGGACGGTCACGTGCAGCGCCTCCCATCCCATCCCGCGGCCGAGGCGCTCGGCCTCGCGCATCAGCGCGGCGCCGTACCCGTTGCCCTGGGTGTCCGGGTGGACCATCACCCGCTTCAGCACGCACCAGTGCGCCTTCAGGTCGAACCGGTTGTCGCAGAAGATAAGCGCGGCGACGGGCCGCTCGCCCGCGTACCCCACGAGGAGGCGGTCCGGGCCCTCCGCGATGCCGGCGAAGGTGGGGTCCGCGGTGTGCCGGACGTCGGCGACGGTGACCGGTGGCACGAAGCCGACCGCCCCGCCGGCGTTGGTGACGTCGACCCAGAGGGCGACGATCCGTTCCCGCAACTCGGGGGTCAGCTCGGGATCGAGGACGAAGCGCAGGCTCACCCGGTAATCCTGACCGCGCGGGCCCCGCGCCGACCCGCGATCGTGATGCGCGCGACAGAGCGCTCGGTGCGGGAGGGGGGATTCGAACCCCCACGTCCTTTCGGACAATAGGACCTAAACCTACCGCGGCTGCCGTTACGCCACTCCCGCCGACCCGCTGAGTCTAGAGTGTCGCGCCGCACCGGTGGTGGGCTCGGTCCCGGCGCGGGCGGCGATCTCAGTCCAGCCCGAGATCCCGGCGCAGCTTGGCGACGTGGCCGGTGGCCTTCACGTTGTAGAGCGCGCGCTCGATCTTGCCGTCCGCGTCGATGACGAAGGTCGAGCGGATCACGCCGGTCACCGTCCTGCCGTACGACTGCTTCTCGCCGTACGCGCCGTAGGCGCTCAGCACGGCCTTGTCGGTGTCGGCGACCAGCGGGAAGGTGATGGCGTCGCGCTCGCGGAACTTCGCCAGCTTCTCCGGCTTGTCGGGCGAGATCCCGACGACCTCGTAGCCGGCGGCCTGGAGCGAGGCGAGCGAGTCACGGAAGTCGCAGGCCTGCTTGGTGCAGCCGGGCGTCATGGCCGCCGGGTAGGCATAGAGCACGACCTTGCGGCCGCGCAGGCCGGTCAGCGAGAGCGTCTCGCCGGTGTCGGTGGGGAGGCTGAACTCGGGCGCGGGGTCACCGGGGGAGAGGCGGTCGGGCGCGGTCATGGCACGACCCTACCGCTGGCCCCGGCCGTCCCCGGACGGCACGCCGACCCCGACCGGAACGCGTCCCGGCCGCCTCGGGGGCGGCGCGCCGGCCCGACCGGAACGCCGCCCCGTCCGGCACGTCGGGTCGGCGGCGGACGCGCAATCGGGCGTACGCCAGTTGCCAGCTATTGGCAACAGCCAAGCTTGGGAAATAGGCTGACGTCAACGGCCAGGCCTGGCCGGGCGACGCGTGGGAGGCCGCGTGGAGAACCTGGCGATGCACATCTCGAACGGGATCATCGACGGTCCCGTCGCGGCGGTCTTCGCGGCGGTGGCGCTGCTCGCGATGACGTTCTGCGTCCTGCGCGGCAGGCGCGACCTGGACGACCGGTTGGCCCCGATGGCCGGGCTCGTGGCGGCGTTCATCTTCGCCGTGCAGATGCTCAACTTCCCGATCTTCACCGCCGGCGTCAGCGGTCACCTGCTCGGCGGGGCGCTCGCCGCGATGCTGGTCGGCCCGTGGGTCGGCGCGCTCTGCGTGGCCGTGGTGCTGGTCGTGCAGGCGCTCGTCTTCGGCGACGGCGGCGTGGCCATGCTCGGGCTCAACATCACCAACATGGCCGTGCTCGGCACCGCCGCGGCGTACCTGCTGATCGCGCTGCTGCTCCGGGTGCTGCCGCGCACCCCGGCCGGCCTGGGCGTGACCGCCTTCGTCTCCGCGCTGGTCAGCGTGGTGGTCGCGTCGATGGGCTTCGTGCTCCAGTACCAGCTCGGCGGCACCACCGACCTCGGCGGCAACCTGGGCGGTCTGGCCGGCACGATGGCCGGCGTGCACCTGCTGATCGGCATCGGCGAGGGCCTGATCACCGCGACCACGGTGGTCACCGTCGCGAAGGTCCGGCCGGATCTCGTCTACGCGCTGCGCGGGCTGCGCGCGGCGCCCACGCCCGCCGTCCCGGCCGTCGGAGGTGTCCGGTGAGGAAGCGTTCCTGGGGATTCGTCGTCGGCGGGCTGCTGGTGGCCCTGCTCCTCGCCGGGGTGGTCAGCAACTTCGCCTCGTCCCACCCCGACGGGCTGGACTCGTCGCTGCGCGAGGGCTGCACCTTCGACGCCGACGACAACATCACCGGCGGCAGCTGCCCCGCCCAGCGGGAGCGCGAACACGAGGTCGGCGGGCCGCTGGCCGACTACGGGGTGGCGGGGATCGACAACGAGTTCCTCTCCACCGGCCTGTCCGGCGTCCTCGGCGTGCTGCTCACCTTCGCGGTGGCCGGCGGGGCGTTCTGGCTGGTCCGCCGCCGCGACCCCCGGGACGAGGACGCGGCCGGGGGCGCCCGTACCCCCGTCGGGGCGTCGGGCCGGGAGTAGCGGCCGGATGGGCGCCGGGCACGCGCACGTGCTGTACCGGGACGCCGCGTCACCGGTGCACCGGCTCCCGCCCGAGGTCAAGATCGCGGCGATGGTGGCGTTCACCCTCGCCGTGGTCGGCACCCCGCGCGGGGCCTTCTGGGCCTTCGGCGCGTACGCCCTGCTGGTCGCGGTGGTGGCGACGCTGGCCCGGGTGGGGCCCGGCTGGCTGCTGCGCCGGTCGCTGATCGAGCTGCCGTTCGTGCTGTTCGCGGTGGCGCTGCCGTTTCTCGGCGCCGGTGAGCGGGTCGAGGTGCTCGGCCTGAGCCTGTCGTCCGACGGGCTGCTCGGGGCGTGGAACATCGTCGCCAAGGGCACCCTCGGCGTGCTCGCCTCGTTGGTGCTCGCCGCGACGACCACGACCCGGGACCTGATCGTCGGCCTGGACCGGCTGCGCTGCCCCCAGATCCTCACCCAGATCGCCACGTTCATGCTGCGCTACCTGGACGTGCTGGTCGGCGAGGCCCGCCGGATGCGGGTGGCGCGGATGTCCCGGGGCGACGATCCGCGCTTCCTGTGGCAGTTGCGCGGCTTCGCGACCGGCGTCGGCGCGCTCTTCCTGCGCGCGTTCGAACGCGGCGAGCGGGTCTACCTGGCGATGCTGTCGCGCGGCTACACCGGGCGGATGCCGGCGGTGTGGCAGGGCGCGGGTGCGGCGACCGCCGGGCAGTGGCTGGTCGCGGCCACCGTGCCGGCCCTGGCGGCCGGCATCGCCGCCATGGCCGTCGTGCTGACATGATCGGAGCCGTGCAGACCGCCCTCTCCCTGGACGTTCGTGGCGTCCGCTACGCGTATCCGGACGGGCACGTCGCCCTGCACGGGGTGGACCTGACCGTGCCGCGCGGCGACCGGGTGGCGCTGCTCGGCCCCAACGGCGCCGGGAAGACCACGCTGGTGCTGCACCTCAACGGCATCCTCACCCCGGCCGAGGGGAGCGTGAGCGTCGGCGGGGCGGGCTGGCCGTCAGCCAGGACCGGGCTACGCTCGCCGAGGTACGCCGCCGGGTGGGCATCGTCTTCCAGGACCCGGACGACCAGCTCTTCCTGCCCACGGTCGCCGAGGACGTGGCGTTCGGGCCGGCCAACCTGGGCCTGCGCGGGGCGGAGCTGTCCGCCCGGGTGGACGAGGCCCTCGCCGCCGTCGGGATGGGCGAGCACCGGGACCGCGCGCCGCACCACCTCTCCTTCGGGCAGCGGCGCCGCGTGGCGGTGGCCACCGTGCTCGCCATGCACCCGGAGATCCTCGTCCTCGACGAGCCGTCGTCCAACCTCGATCCGGCGGCTCGCCGCGAGCTGGCCGGCATCCTGCGCGCCCTGCCGGTGACCCTGCTGATGGTCACCCACGATCTGCCGTACGCCCTGGAACTCTGCGACCGCTCGGTCATCCTGGACGCCGGCCGCATCGTCGCCGACGCCCCCACGGCCGATCTCCTGGCGGACGCCGACCGCCTCGCCCGCCACCGCCTCGAACTCCCCCGAGGCTTCACCCCCACCCCCACCCCCCGCTGAGCCCCCCGCACCCCCACGCCCCACCCCCGAGGCGTCGATCATGCACTCATGGTGCCCGATCAGACCTCTTATGCTCTGGTTCGTCCCCCACCACAACTCCATGATCGACGCGCGGGGCGGGGGTGGAGGGCGGGGTGGGGGGCGGGGTGGGGGGAGTGGGGGTGGGGGGAGTGGGGGTGGGGGTGGGGCGGGCGGCGTGGAGGCGGAGGGCGCCGGCCGCCGTGGCGCCGGCGCCGGCGACGAGGATCAGGGCGACCAGGATCCGGGCCGTCGTCGCCGGCCACGGCACGGGGGCGACGGCGCGGGCGAAGACGGCGGCGTTGGCCACCCCGGCGAAGAGCGCCAGGCAGGCCCCGGCCAGCGCCAGCGCGAAGTCGGCCGCCGGCCGGCGGGCCAGCGCGAAGACCCCGGCGGCGACGGCGCCGAGCCCGGTCAGCAGCGCCCAGACCTGCCCGCCGAGCAGGCCGGTCAGCACCCCGCCCACGCCCCGCGCGCCGGCGTCGACCTCCCGGCCCACGGTGAACACCACCGCGGCCACCCCGCCGACGACCAGCAGTCCGCCGAGCCCGGCCAGCGCCCGGGCGCCCGGCCCGGAGCGGGCCGGCAACAGCCCGAGAGCCCCCACGGCCAGCAGCCCGACCGTGGCGACCACCCACCAGACGTACGCGTCCGGCGGCGGCACCCAGTCGAGGGTGCCGCGGATCTCCCCCGTCCCGGTCTCGGTGCGCAGCGGCACCGTCCAGTCCCGCACCCGGTGCTCCCGGTCCGGGGCGGCGCGCACCTGCGGCGGCGGTGCCGACTCCCGCCAGAGTGCCCGCTGGTCGTGCCAGCGCGCGGTGGCGGAGTCGTCGACGCGCCGCCAGTCCGGTGCGGCGGCGGGGTTCGCCTCGGCCGGCAGCCGCGTGTCCCCGGCGATGGTCCGGTTCAGGTACGTCGCGGGGGAGCGGACGTTCTCGTACACGCCGTCGGGGCCGACCCGCAGGTAGGGCTCGCCGGAGTAGCCGAGCACCTCGACGGCGCGGTCGCCGGTGTTGGTCAGCTCCAGCCGCGCGCCCGCCTCGATCACCCGTACGCTCAGCTCGGGGCGGGCCGGGGCGACGGCGGTCACCTCGGTGCGGTAGTCGGTGCCGTCGGGAGCGTCCGCGCCGTGCGCGGCGGCCGGGGCGGCGAACGCGACAGTCGCCGTCAGCGTGCCGGCGAGCACCAGGCCGGCGCGGGTCACCAGGTCGCGGATCACCTGCCGGCCGCCTCCACCGCCGACTTGATCCCCTCCGGGCTGCGGTCGGCGATCTCCTCGCCGTCGACCAGGATCGTCGGGGTGCCGGTGATGTTGGCCTTGCTGGCCTCCTGCGTCACGTGCTCGGTCCACGGCTTGAAGGTGCCCTCCCGCAGACAGGAGGCGAAGCCGTCCCGGTCGAGGCCGGCGCCCGCCGCGATGTCGGCCAGTTCCCCGTCGCTGAGCCCCGCGCCGCCCTCCGGCGGCTGCCGGTCGAACAGCGCCTTGGCGTACTCCCGGTATCGGCCGCCCTCCGCCGCGCAGCCGGAGGCGGCCGAGGAGCGGGTCGAGTACTGGGTGCTGGAGAAGCGGTTCAGGTACGCCACCGGGTGGTAGACGACCCGCACCTTGCCCTCGCTGATCAGCTGGTCGAGGGTCGGGCCGCTGGCCTGCTCGAACTGCTTGCAGGCCGGGCAGAGGAAGTCCTCGTAGACGTCGATGGTGACCGGGCCCGAGCCGGCGACGACCCCGGTGCCGGCCTCGTTCGAGCCGGTCGGCGCGGTGAAGTCGTCGGAGCGCTGGCTGGAGTAGACGCTCCAGCCGATCAGGCCGGCGACGACCAGGACGGTCACGGCGGCCACGGAGACCCAGAGCGTCCGCTTGCGCCGCCGCTCCCGGGCCAACTGCTCGCGGACCACCCGGGCGGAGCCCTTCTGCCCCTTGCGACTACTCATCCTCGTCCTCCACGGATGTGTCCCCCGCCAGCCAGCCGTCCACCGAGACGGGGGTGCGGGGCCAGATCAGCAGGAACCCGGCCAGCGCCAGGAATCCCAGGTCCCGGAGGATCTCCGGGAGGTAGCTCGGGCTCTGGCCCTCGGCGAGCTCCCCGCCGGCGCCGAAGCAGCCGCAGTCGATGGCGAGGCCCCGACTCCAGGCCGAGACGATGCCGACGATGAAGACCACCAGCAGCGCCGCGGACACCCCGGCGGAGAGCCGGGTGGCCAGGCCGAGCAGCAGCAGCAGGCCCAGGGCCAGCTCGACGAAGGGCAGCGCCGCGCCGATCACCGTGGCGAGGTCGTACGGCATGACCTGGTAGGCGTTGACGGCGCGACCGGAGGCGGCCAGGTCACCGACCTTGCTGCCGCCGGCGACGAGCCACACGGCGGCCAGGCCCAGCCGGACGGCGACCCCGATCCAGGGGCGGACGGCGGGCCAGCGGGCGACCCGGGTGTGCGGTGCGGTCACGATCATTGGTCGTCCCGTCCCCGGCGGAAGTTCCCGGTCATCCGGCGAGGGCGTCGCCGACCGCCTCGACGAGGTCGTTGCGGGCCCGGGCCACCCGCGAGCGGATGGTGCCCACGGGCACCCCCTCCACGGCGGCGGCCTCGGCGTACGACAGGCCGAGCAGTTGGGTGAGCACGAACGCCGCGCGGCGCTCGGCGGGCAGCCGGCGGACCAGGTCGGCGGCGCCGAGCTGGCCGGCGGGGTCCGGGTGTGGCCGGTCGGTCCAGGCGTCGGCGGCGAGCCGCTCGCCGAGCCGGCGGCGACGCACGACGGCGCGCAGGTGGTCGGCGCAGGCCCGGCGGGCGATGCCCAGCAGCCAGGTGCGGGCGCTGGAGCGGCCCTCGAACGCCGGCAGCGCCCGGAACGCCCGCAGGTAGGTGTCCTGGGTCAGGTCGTCGGCGCTGTCCGGGTCGACGAGCGCGGCGGTGAAGCGCCACACCTCGGCCTGGGTCAGCCGGACGAAGGCGGCCTGGGCGACGGGGTCCCCGTCGCGGGCGGCCAGCGCCCACTCGGTCGCCGATTCCCGCGCAGCGACGCCCGCGTCACCGGTCGGACTGGCGGCGGGGGTCTCGCGCGGGGCGGGGATCACGACAGTCCAGGTTACGCGGCGTGGTCGGGCGGGGGAGGGTCCTTCGACCCTTCCATGGCCTGCGCCACCCCGGGGAACTAAACCGGTGCGTCGCACGACTATCCCCACATGACATGCGACGACGTACGCGCGGCGCTGTCGGCGCGGCTGGACGGGGAGGACCCGCTGGCGGCGCCGGCGGTGCTGGACGCGCACGCGGAGAGCTGCCCCGGCTGCCGGGCCTGGCTGACCCGCGCCGAGCAGGTCACCCGGCTGGTCCGGGTGCAGGCGGTGGCGGTGCCCGACCTGACCGCGTCGGTGCTGGCGGCGGTCGCCGCCGATTCGCTGGCGGCCGGACGCACCCGGGCGGCGGCCAGGGCGGCCCGCCGTCAGGTGCTGCGGGTGGCGGTCGCGGTGGCCGCGGTCGCCCAGCTGGCGATCGCCCTGCCCGTCCTGCTGGCCGGGCTGGGCGTGACCCTCGACCCACACACGAGCCGCGAGATGGCCTCCTTCGACGTGGCGCTGGCCGTCGGGTTCGCGCTGGCCGCGTGGCGACCCGAGCGCGCCCGGGCGTTCGTGCCGGTGGCGCTGGTGCTGGCTGTCTGCCTGGCCGGCACCAGCGCGGTGGACATCGCCAACTCGACGACGGCGCTGGTGCACGAGGTCGGGCACCTGGCCGCCGTGGTGCAGGCGGGGCTGCTGTGGGCGCTGGGACGGGTCAGCGACGAGCCGGACCGCCGGCCGTCGACCGTACTCCTGGCCCGTCATGGCTGACGTCGCCCCGGCCGGGCCGACCCGGCCGGTTCCGGCGGCGCGGGGCATCCTCGGAGTCGTCCCGGGCGGGCGGGTTCCGGCGGCGCGGGGCATCCTCGGAGTCGTCCCGGGCGGGCGGGTTCCGGCGGCGCGGGGCATGGTCGGAGTCGCGCCGGACCGGTCGGATTCGAGAGCATTGCCGGCATGAGTGTCGCCATCCGCCGCCCGGTCGCCCGGCTGCTCGCCGTCGCCGGCCTGCTGGTCACCGTCGTCGCCCTGCTGATCGCCCCCGCCGGCCCCGCCAGCGCCCACGCGGTGCTGGTGAGCAGCAGCCCCATCGCCTCGGCCGTGGTGTCGAACGCGCCGGCGGAGGTCGTCCTCACGTTCAGCGAGCCCGTCCGCAAGGTGACCGGCAAGATCCGGGTGATCGCACCGGACGGCTCCCGCGCCGACCGCGGCGAACCGGCCTTCGAGGGCACCGTCGTCACCGTGCCGGTCGACCCCGCCGGGGCGCGCGGCACCTACCTGGTCAGCTACCGGGTCATCTCCTCCGACAGCCACCCCGTGTCGGGCGCGTTCACCTACTCCGTCGGCGCGCCCTCGACGCCCCCGGTCGACAGCGGGGACGACAGCCGGGCCGACCCGGTCGTCGGCAACGCGGTCAAGGTCGCCAAGTACGCCGGCTACGCCGGCCTGCTGCTGCTCGTCGGACCGACGCTGGTGCTCGCCGTCCTCTGGCCCCGGCGGCTGCCCCGGCGCGGCCCGGCCCGGCTGGCCTGGGCCGGGCTCGGCCTGCTGACGGTCTCCACGGTGGCGAACCTCCTGCTCCAGGTGCCCTACACCGCCGGCGGCGGCGTGTTCGACGTCACCGGCGAGGGGCTGAGCGACGTGCTGGGCAGCTCCTTCGGCGCCGCGCACCTGGTCCGGCTGGGCCTGCTGGCCGCGGCGGCTTTCCTGCTCCGACCCCTGATGGCGGGGCCGGTCGAGCGGAGCGATCTGGTCATCCTGGGCGTGCTCGGGGCGGCGGCGCTGGTGACCTGGCCGCTGGCCGGGCACCCGGCGGCCTCGCCCGCCCCGGCGGTCTCCGTGGTCGTCGACGCCGTCCACCTGGGCGGCATGGCGGTATGGATGGGCGGGCTGGTGATGCTCGCCGTCTTCCTGCTGACCCGGGCCGACGAGCGTGAGTTGGGCGCGATCCTGCCGATCTGGTCGCGCTGGGCGGCGCTGGCCGTCTCGGCGCTGCTGCTCGCCGGCACCGTCCAGGCGCTGATCGAGGTGGCCACCCCCCGCGCGCTTGTCGACACCACCTACGGCCGGCTGGTGCTGGGCAAGATCGGGCTCTTCGCGCTGGTGATCGCGGTGGCCGCGTACTCCCGGCAGCTGGTGCGCCGGCGCACCGCGGCCGGCCGGCCGACGTCGATGCGGCGGGCGGTCTGGGCGGAACTGGCGATCACGGCGGTGGTCCTCGGCCTGTCCGCCGTCCTGGTGCAGACCACCCCGGCCCGCACCGCCGGCGCCGACGTGGCCGGCTCGACGGGTGGCTTCTTCTCCACGACGCTGTCCAGCCCGAACTACGACCTCCAGATCGAGCTGGACCCGGCCGAGCGGGGCAACAACACCGTGCACTTCTACGCGTACACGAAGGACAACCGGCCCCAGCCGGTGGTGGAGTGGCGGGCCACGGTCGCCCTGCCGGCGGCGGGGATCGAAGCGATCCAGGTACCGCTGCTGCCGTTGACCGACAACCACGCCACCGGCGAGATCAACTTTCCGGCTGCGGGGGAGTGGCAGTTGCGCATCACGGCCCGCACCTCGGACATCGACCAGGCCACGGTGACCGCCACCGTGCCGATCAGGTAACAGGAAGGCTCGCACCATGATCCGTCACCGGCGTACCGCAAGCGCCGCCGCCGCACTGGCGCTCGGCGCCGTCGCCACCGCCGTCCTCGGCTTCGCGGCGCCCGCCTCGGCCCACGTCACGGTCAACCCGCAGGAGGCGACCCAGGGCGGCTACGGCCGGTTCGCCTTCCGGGTGCCGAACGAGAGCGACACGGCCTCCACCACGAAGCTGGAGGTCGTGCTGCCGGAGAACGCGCCCGTCGGCTCCGTGTCGACCATGCCGGTGCCCGGCTGGACGGTGGCGGTGGAGAAGCGCAAGGTGGACCCGCCGGTCGAGGTGCACGGCAGCCAGCTCAGCGAGGTCGTCTCCAAGCTCACCTGGACGGCCACCGGGAGCGCGGCGGTCAAGCCCGGCCAGTTCCAGGAGTTCCCGGTGTCGATGGGGCCGCTGCCGCAGGTCGAGACGATGGTCTTCAAGACCTTGCAGACCTACTCCGACGGCAACGTGCAGCGGTGGATCGAGGAGCCGCTCCCCGGCGGCGAGGAGCCGGAGAACCCCGCCCCGGTGCTCACCCTCACGGCGGCCTCGCCGTCGGCCGCCCCTACCGGCACCGCCGCGCCGCAGGCCGCCAGCGACGACGACGATGACGACGCCGGGAGCGACGACGTGGCCACCGGGCTCGCGGTCGCCGGCCTGGTCGCCGGCGTGGGCGGCCTGCTGCTCGGCGGGCTCGCGTTCTCGCGTACGCGGCGGGCGCCGACGTCGCAGGAGTGACCCGGTCGTACCGCCCACCGGCCCGTCGGACCATCCGGCGGGCCGGCTGCTTTCCTGGCCCCGTGCCGTGGATATCCGCTGCTGGTTCGCCCCACGTCGGTAAGGTCGGCCGGGTATCCGGCTACGGAGGGGGACGAGGCGAATGCGGATCGTGCGGGTGCTCGCCGCCATGCTGCTGCTGACGGTCGGGATCACGGCGCTGCTCGCCGGTGGGGCGCTCACGCTGCTCGCCCGGCAGGCCGACCCGGGTGGCGCCTTCAGCGCCCGGTTCGAGACCGTGCAGACCCCGGGTCACGCGATGGTCGTCCGGGACGTGGACGAGCTGCTGCGGGCCGAGGCGCCGTTCACCCGCGCCGGGCAGGCCCGACTCCGGCTGGACGCGCGGACGCCCGACGGCCCGGCCTTCGTCGGCCTGGCGCCCGCCGACGAGGTGCGGCGCTGGCTCGAGCCGGTTGCGCATGCCGAGGTGCGCCGGGTGGCGCTGGCCCGGGGGCCGCTGCCGGTCCGGCTGCAGCCCGCCGGCCCCGCGCCGTCCGCCAATCCCGCACCGTCCGCCGGCCCCACGCCGTCGGTCGCGCCGATCGGCCAGCCCTTCTGGGTACGCGAGGGCATCGGCGCGCTGGAGTGGACCCCGGCGGAGCTGGCCGACCGGCGGCTGAGCCTGGTGGTGATGCGTCCCGACGGGCGGGCCGACCTGAGCCTGGAACTGCGCGCCGGCCTGCGCGCCGGCTGGACCGCCCCGACGACCGCCGGGCTGCTGGCCGGCGGGGTGCTGGCGGTGGCGCTGGCCCTGCTCCTGCTGCGCCCGGTGCGGCCCCGCGAGGTGGTCTTCGTGGTCGAGCCGGACCAGGTGCCGGTGCTCGCCGGCCGCCTCGGGGTGACCTCGCTCGCCGGCCTCGGCGCGCAGCCGACCCGGGACAGCGACCGGTCGCGCGTCGCCGGGCGTCAGCTCGCCTCGGTCGGCGCCGCCCCCACGGGGGCCCGGCCGGCGATCGGGCCGGTGCCCGCCCGCCGCCCCGCGACGCTCGCCGACCTCGCCGAAGGCGACCCGGCGCTCCGGCCGCCCGAGGTGAACCTCACCCTGGCCTGGCCGCCGGCCGCCCCTGAGGAGACGGCCGACCCGGTCTCCGCAGCGGACCGCCGCCGCCCCGCCCCTTCCGGCGCTGCCGCTGCCGGCGCTGGCGCTCATGGCGCCGCCGCTGCCGGCGCTGGCGCTCATGGCTCCGCCGCTTCCGGTGCCGGCACTGCCGACGCCGCCGCTTCCGAGGCTGGCACTCCCGGCGCTGCCGCTTCCGGTGCCGGCACTTCCGACTCCGGCCGGCAGTCGCCCGACGATCCGCGCTGACCCGCGTCCGGCCTCCGCCCCCTGTGCCGGCATCCCACGCGGGGCCCGGACGGCGGGCGGCCCTCCGCGCTGCCGACGCGGAGGGCCGCCCTCACCGGGGGATCGGTGCTACCCGAGAGACGTCTGAGGTAGTTACGACCAGATTAGCGATGAAGGCGCTACTTGGGAAGACTGTCCATTTCCGGTGACCTGCGGTACTCCCGCCGCACCGGCAGGGCCACCAGCAGCAGCAGGCTCAGCAGCACGTACGTGTTGCGCACCAGGAACTCGCCCGGCGAGTCCGTACGCACCGGGGCGATGCCCCAGTCGTGGAAGGTCACCACCCCGTACACGATGAGGGCCGAGGTGCCGACGGCGAGTGCCGCCAGCAGACGTCGCCGACGGGCGCCCTCGCCGGTCGTGGCGTCGGCGCTCAGCGCCGCGTCCGTCAGCACCACCACCGCCGGGATGAACCAGTAGATGTGGTGGGTCCAGGTGATGGGGCTGACCAGCGAGCCGACCAGTCCGGTCAGGGCGAGGCCGGTGAGCGTGTCCCCGGCGCGGGCGGCCCGCGCGGCGCGCCACAGCCCGTACCCGGCGACGGCCGCCACCAGCAGCAGCCAGAGCAGCTGGTGGGGCTTCTCCGGCGCGGTGATGCGGCTGAGCAGGCCCAACAGCGACTGATTGCCGGTGTAGTCGGTGCGGCCGACCCGGTCGGTCGCCCACAGCTCGTGGGTCCAGAACCGCCACGAGTCGCGCGGCGCGACCGCGGCGGCGAGCAGGGTCGCGGCGGCGGCCGTCGCGCTCGCCACCGCCGCCGCCCGCCACCGGCGGGTGGCCAGCAGGTAGACGATGAAGATGCCCGGGAAGAGCTTGAGCGCCGTCGCCAGCCCGACGCCCACGCCGGCCCACCGGCTCGCCCGGGGTACGGCGAAGAGCAGGTCCGCCAGGATCAGCACGACCAGCAGCATGTTGATCTGACCGAAGGTGATCGTCTCGCGGGTGCTCTCGACGGCCAGCACCAACAGGACAGCCACGGTGAGGCTGAACACACGGGGCAACCCGTGCCGGGCGATCACCGGCGCGAGCAGCCACCGGGTCGTGACCACCACCGCCAGGCCCGTCAGGATCGTGAAGATCGCCACGGTGGCGCCCAGCGGCAGCAGCGCGAACGGGCGCAGCAGCAGCGCGCTGAAGGGCGGGTAGGTGAAGTAGAGCTCGCCCTGCACCCGGTCGGGCTGCACGTAGTCGTAGAGCGGGTTCCCGGCCGCCCACCAGTCCATCGCCCGCATGTAGATCTTCAGGTCGAAGAAGTCGTGCACCATGCCGGGCAGGTAGAGCGCCGGCAGCACGGCGGCCAGCGCCAGCAGGGCGACGAGCCGACGGACCGTACGGCCACCGGGATCGTCGTCGGTGACGGCGGGCGGTGCGGCGGGTTCGGCTGGCACGGAGGAAACCCTAGCGGTCACCGCGCGCCCCTGTGCGCGGGCGCGCGGCCGGGTGGGCTGCGCGTAGGCTGTCCCGGTGGCTGATCTTCTCGTCTGGATCGACTGTGAGATGACCGGGTTGGACCTCGGCAGGGACAAGCTGATCGAGGTCGCCGCGCTCGTCACGGATCCCGACCTCAACGTGCTCGGGGACGGCGTCGACGTGGTGATCCACGCCGATGAGGCGGCGCTGGAGGCGATGCCCGAGATCGTGGCGACGATGCACGCCAAGTCGGGGCTGACCGAGGAGGTCCGGCGCTCCACGGTGACCCTCGCCGAGGCCGAGGACATGGTCCTGGACTACGTGGCCAGCCACGTGAAGGATCCGCGTACGGCCCCGCTGTGCGGCAACTCGATCGCCACCGACCGGGGCTTCATCACCCGGGACATGCCCCGCCTCGACGCGCACCTGCACTACCGGATGATCGACGTCTCGTCGATCAAGGAGCTGTGCCGCCGTTGGTACCCCCGGGTGTACTTCGGCCAGCCCCAGAAGGGGCTCGCGCACCGGGCCCTGGCCGACGTCCGGGAGAGCATCCGGGAGTTGGAGTACTACCGGCGGACCCTCTTCGTGCCCCTGCCCGGGCCGGACGTGGAGACCGCCAAGGCAATAGCAGCCGGACTCTGAGCCGGCCCGGCGGAACCCGCTGGACGCGGCGGGCGGGGGTGGGGCTATTATTGGTCCGCACCCCGCCCGGGGCGATCGACCGGGCGTGGATCCATCGGGTGTGAACGGCATGGTGGCTGTAGCTCAGTTGGCAGAGCACCGGGTTGTGGTCCCGGTTGTCGTGGGTTCAATTCCCATCAGTCACCCGGTTACCGAAGGCCCCCTCCTCGCGGAGGGGGCCTTCGGCGTTGCGGGGCTCAGGTGGTCGGGGTGACCGTGGGCTCGCCGGTCTGCTCCGGGGCGGCCTCGGTGGGCGGCTCGTACGGCAGGGCGCTGCCCTTGACGTACTGCTCCCAGCTCATGTTCCAGTCGGTCCAGCCGTTGCCGTTCTGGAGCTTGCGCTCCGTGCCCTTGACCGTGATCGGGTCGCCGACGCGGGTGTTGGCGAACAGCCAGGCGCCGTTGGCCATCGAGACGTTCACGCAGCCGTGCGAGACGTTCACCCGGCCCTGCTGCCCCTCCGACCAGGGCGCGGCGTGGATGAACTCGCCGCCCCAGGTCAGCCGCTGGGCGTAGTCGATCTTGGTGCGGTAGCCCTCCTCGGGGCCCAGCTCCTCAAAGGTGTCGAAGACCGTCTTGCGCAGCTTCTCGATGACCACCATCGTGCCGCTGGAGGACGGGGTGCTCTTCTTGCCGAGGCTGACCGGGATGGTCTTGATCACAGAGCCGTCCTTCGTGACGGTCATCCGCTTGGTCTTGTTGTCCACCGTCATGACCACCGCCGGGCCGACCTTGATGCCGACGCTGAGGTCCGCCCGGCCGTACCAGCCGCCGCCCAGCGGCAGGCCCCCGGCCTGGACGCGGTAGGAGACCGTGCTGTTCGCCTTCCAGAACTCCTTCGGGCGGTAGCGGATCTCGGTCGGGCTGACCCAGTGCCAGATGCCCTCCTGCGCCGGTACGGAGGTGACAGTCATCCGGCTCTGCACGTCGTCGCGGTAGTCCTCCGGGACCGCCCGGCTGAACTTCACGATCAGCGGCATGCCGACGCCGACGACCTGGTCGTCACCCAGGAAACTGCTGATCCGGACCTGCTTGCCGGGCTTCGCCATGGTGGTGAAGGTGCTGGTCGCCGTAGCCGGTCGGCCGTCCTCGCCGGTCGCGGTCACCGTCGCGGTGTACGTCTCGCCGTACTTCAGCGCGCCGGCGGGCAGCCAACTCCTGCCGTCGACCGCCAGCTCGCCCTCGACGGCCCCACCGGCGGAGTCCTTCAGCTCGACGCTGGTCTGCTCCGCCTCCGTCGCCGTGAAGGTGATGCCGGTGGACGCGGGCACGTCCTTCGCGTCGGCCTTGGGCTCGACGATGGTGGCCGCCGCCTTCGGCGCGGCGGGCTGGTCGTCGCCGTTCTGCCAGCCGCCCGAGGGCTTGCCCCCGCCGCCGTCGGTGCAGGCGGAGGCCAGCGCGAGCGTCACGGCGAGCACCGCCGCCGCGAACCCACGGCGTCGTCGACCCCGCCGGTCGTCCCCGTGCCGGATCAGCTGGTCCTGGACAGCTCGCATGATTCCCTCACAGTCGTGGTCCCCGGTTGCCCATCGTCCCTCACTGACGCACCGGGGCAGGTACCCGTTCCGCAAGGTGAACCGAAACACGCCGTACGAGATGTCCGGATGTTGATAAGATCCATGGCTTTGCCGAGGCGCGCTCGCCTTTCCCGACCCGCGCACCTGCCGGTAGCGCGGGCTCCCGGGCGTCGCCGGCGTCGCGGCCCGGACGGCGTTGCGGCAGGGCCACGAAAACGGCGACCGGCCCGCGGGTGCGGGCCGGTCGCCGGATCGTCGGTGGGTGTGCCTCAGAAGGCCGACCCCTCGCCGGCCTCCGGCACCGGCACCGCGCTGCCCTTGACGAACTCGGACCAGCTCTGGCTCCACGCCGTCCAGCCGTTGCCCGGTGCCAGCGTGCGCTCGGTGCCCTTGATGGTGATCGGGTCGCCCACCTTGGTCTTCCCGAACAGCCAGCGGGCGTTCGCCATGGAGACGTTGACGCAGCCGTGCGAGACGTTCTGCCGGCCCTGCACGTGCTCCGACCAGGGCGCCGCGTGGATGTACTCGCCGCCCCAGGTGAGCCGCTGGGCGAAGTCGATCTCCGTCACGTAGCGGTTCGCCGGGTCCGGATCGTCGCGGGTGTCGAAGACCGTGGACTCCTTCTTCTCCATCACGACCATCGTGCCGCTGGAGGACGGGGTCTTCTTCTTGCCCAGGCTCACCGGCAGGGTGCGGACCACCTGGCCGTCCTCGTACACCGTCATCTTCTTGGTGGCGTTGTCCACCTGCATCTCGAACGCCCGGCCGATCTTGGCGGTCGCCGCACGGTCGACGTTGCCGTAGCGGCCGTTGCTCAGCGGGATGCCGGCCAGTGCGATCCGGACGGTGAGCGTGGTGCCGGGCTTCCAGTACTCCGGAGCGCGGTAGTAGGCCTGGGTGCCGTTCTCCACCCAGTGCCAGGCGCCCGGCTGCGGCGGATCGGTCTGCACGAACATGCGCTTCTGCACCGCCGCCCGGTCCTTCTTCGGGATCCCCGGGTGGAACTCGGTGACCACCGGCATCGCCACGCCGTAGGTCTTGTCGTCGAAGAGGTAGAGGCCGGAGCTGATCACCGACTTGGGCTTCGCCATCGTGGTGAAGGTGCTCTTGCCCTGGCTGGTCGTTCCGTCGGGGCCGGTGGCGGTGACCGTGGCCGTGTAACGGGTGCCGTACTTCAGCGGCTTCGACGGGACCCAGGACGAGCCGTCGGCGCGCAGGCGCCCCTCGACCTGGCCGCCGTTGGCGGCGGCCAGCGTGACGCTGGACACCTTCCCGCCGCCGGGCACCTCGGCGCTGATCTCGGAGCTGACCGGCCGGTTCTTCCCCCCGTCGGCCGGGCTCACCGTCAGCGGCGGACCGCTCGGCGCGGCCGGGGTGCCCGGCTCGGCCGGGGTGCCCGCCGCACCCGGTGTGGCCGACGTGGCCGGCGCGGTGCCGCCGACGAACTCCGCCTGCTTCTTCTGCTCCGCGCCGCAGCCCGTCAGAGCCAGCGACGCCACCAGGCCGAGGGCGCCCACCATCGCCCCGGCCCGCGCGAACATGCCCATCCCCACCTCTGTTCTCGCGTACCTGGCGCACATCGTGCCGCATGGTCGCCGTTTGTCCGCCCCCTGTCCTCGTGCGCCCGGCCGATTCGTCCTCGAATGCCGGGTAAGCTCGGCCGAAGGGGGGAGCCGGGGATCGGATTGGAACCCCCCTCGGGAGGCATGCTAATCTTCTCCCCGTTGCCAACGAGCGCCGCTAGCTCAACTGGCAGAGCAGCGGACTCTTAATCCGCGGGTTCGGGGTTCGAGTCCCTGGCGGCGCACCAGCAATAAAGGCTCTGGCCTGGTGGTTCACACCGGGTCGGGGCCTTTTTCGTGTACGCGGGCGGTGGCTGGGTGCTCACCGGGTGCTCGGGAGCGGTTGGACAGTTCCGGTAAGCCATAGACACGGTGTCGTGATCGTGGACACAAGCTATCCAGCCGGTGGACCCAAGCTGGATCAGCGCCGATCGGTGCTGCTGTCCGGCGTGTCGCCAGCCATCCGGGTCGCTGCCTCGAACGCCGCCGTCCACGGAAAGGCCCGCTGGCGGCTGTTGCCGCTGCCGGACGGGTGCGGCTCCCATCCGTCCTCGGTCCCGAGGATGACCCGTACGCGCTCGTCGCGGAGATTCGTCACGGCGCGCTGGAAAGGTGCGCGGTTGGCCAGGGCGGCGTTGACGAACGGGACGACCACGGTAGGCACCTGCCGGCCGATCAGCTCTGCGATCGTCGTCATCGCGTAGTTGTCGGCGATGCCGAGGGCGATCTTGTTTACGGAGTTGTAGGTGGCGGGGGCGATGATGAGTGCGTCCGTGGCGGGGAGGGAGCGGCGGGTGCCGGGGGACGACCGGTAGGTGGATCGGACCGGGTGCCCGGTCAGCCGCTCTATCGCTGCCGCGTCGATGAAGTCGAGGGCGCTGGGGGTGGCGGTGACCGCCGTTGTCCACGACTGCTGCGTCGCATTGGCGACCAGTTGTGTCACATCTGGGGCGGGCCCGGCAGCGCAGACAACGATCTGCAGGTGGCCGTTGGTCATACGCAGATCCCAGCGTGCTGGGCGAAGTCGAGGACTGTGCTGCGAACGTGTCCCCGGGTAAGGACTGCCAGGTCGCTGGCGATGCGTTGAACCGCTGGCCGGCACCGGATCTCCTCTGGTGCCACCTGATAGGCGCCGCGTAGAGCGTCCAGGCCTTGCTCGTAGCGTCCCCACTGCGTGTAGGCGCGTGCCACGTCGACGAACAGGGAGGCCTTGCGTTCGGCGAGGTCGATCTTGTCCAGCGGTACCTGGCGAGCGAGAGCGATGGCGGTGCCGGCGTCGCCCAGGGTCAGCGCGATGTTGACGCGGTGCAGCAGGACGTTGGTGGTGCCGAAGCCGGTCCACCGGTCGTTGCCGTCGTAGCCGAGCCGTCCGGCGGCATCGGCGGCTTCGTCGAGCATGGCTTGTGCGTTGTCCCGGTCCTCGTTGCGGGCAGCGGCGATGGCACCACGGAGCAGCAGAGCGCCGTAGACGGCGACCGCCTCGGTCGAGGCGAGACGGGTGCTGCGCCGGAGGGTTTCGGCCGCGTCTTCGGCGAACTGCCGTGCCTGTGCCGTGTGGCCGTTGCTCATCAGGGCGTGGGTCATGATCCGGGCGCTCGCTGCCATCGCCACCGGATCCTGACTGATCGCAGCGGCGCGGGTGCTGCGTTCAGCGGCGACCAAGGCCATGCCCTTGTCACCGACCTTCAGTAATACGCTGCCGACGACGTGGTAGAGGTCGCCGGCCAAGGCGTCGAGCTGCGCTAGCTGCTCGCCTTCGCTGTTCGCGCGAGTCGGTTCGAGGGCAGGCAAGAGGGCCACGAGTCGGACGAGAACCTGCTCATACCGGCACGCCTGGTACTCGATCTTCGCGGCGGCGACGTCTCGAGCGAATTGCCGAAGCGGTAGAGCGACCGGCTCGGTGCCGCGAGGCGATGGTGCGACCAGTGCGTTGAGCAGGGTTGCGACGTGCGGCAGGGCGATGCCGCTGATCGTCACGCCTGTCAGGAGATCTCTGCGCCGCACGTCGCCGTCCGAGTCGATGTGGTGAGTACCGCCTGCGCCAGTATGGACGTGCGTGGCGGTGACAGTCAGCGGCGCGGGATCCGCAAGTGCACCGCTGGTACCTGCTCTCACCAGTGCTTCGAAGCGCTCGCGGACCTCTGGGGTGGCTCGCGCCAGCACCGTGTCCAGGGCGGCCTGCATGTCCGCACGCAGGTGGATCTTGTCGCCCTGGCTGCTCCACTTGGCCACCGTCCGCCGGGCCGCACCGAGGTGTTCGGCGAAGCCAGTGACGCTCATCCGCAACGCCTGGCGCAGCGCGTTCGCTTCCCGGCCGGTCCAGGTCGTCACCGCAGCCATCGCACGTCCTCTCGCTGGGGACAGTTGTCGGCCGGACGATCGTAACGACACTTGGCGTGCTGGCAGGTGCACCGTGAGTGCACCGACAGGACATTCCCGCGCCGCGCTCACCGGGCGAACCTGATTGTGCTGGGCGCCACTCCTGACGAGTAGATGGCCAGCACGCAATCGCAGCCTCACGCCAGGGAGCTCGGCATGAACGACGAAGTCCCCGCAAGGCAAGGGAGTCTGCCGGCGCGTCGGACACCAGCTTCCGATACTCCCTCAGTCGTGGGGAACAGGCCCCGCCTGCGTACTGCCATGAGGGCTGCGCGGGCGGGCGATCGGCGGTCTGCTCCCAGCCGCCGTGATGCGGCGGCGGGCTCGCCATTCCCCCGGCGAGCCCGCCGCTCATCGTCTCTGGTGGGGGGTGGCGGCATGACGCTGTACGTCTCGCGTAACGTCATGTCCGGCCAGTCCCGGCGTCCCGAACCGAGGTGGACGGCCTGTCCGGGGCAGGTGTGGCCCGCTGATCCGCCGCTGCTCACCTTCGTGTGGCGTCGGCTGTTCGCGCAGCAGGCCCGCGAGGGCGGTCGCCGGTGACGGGGCAGCAGCGCCGTCTCGCGGCAAGCCGGCCCGTGCCAGCCGAGATGGAACATCTGCCGATGCGCCCGCTGTGGCTGTGCCGCCGATGCGGGCAGCCATGGCCCTGCGGCGCAGCGAAGCTCGCGCTCCTAGCCGAGTACCGAGAAGTGCAGGTGAGCCTGTTCCTCTACCTGGCCGGCTGCCTGCATGACTCGATCGACGACCTGCACCGGCTCAACCCGAGCGTCACGGGCAGCGCCGCCGACATGTCCGACCGGTTCCTCGGCTGGCCCGTCCGTCACACCCACGCCTACCGCGTCAGCACCACCACCACGGCCGTCAGCCTCGAAGAGGGCTCCTCGTGAACGGCATCGGCCTCATCGGCGCCACCGGCCAGCCGGCGATCGCCGGCAGCTTCCACACCCTGGTCGTGCAGCCGACGAGCTTCTGCAACCTCGACTGCACCTACTGCTACCTGCCCGACCGGCGATCCCTCCGCCTGATGAGCGGCGCGGTCGCGCAGGCCTGCGCCGAGTCGATCGCCCAGCAGAACAGCGGTCATCCCGTAAGCGTCGTGTGGCACGGGGGCGAACCCACCGCCACACCCATCGGGCTGTTCCGGGATCTACTGGCTCCGTTCGAGGAGCTGCGGCGCGCGGGCATTGTGCGTCACGAGATCCAGACGAACGCCACGCTGATCAACCGCCAGTGGTGCGAGCTTTTCGCCACCTACGGCTTCGAGGTCGGGGTCAGCCTCGACGGACCCGGCGTGTTGAACCGGAACCGCCTCGACCGGGCCGGCACGTCAACGGATGCCCGGACCCTGCGCGGCATGCAGGCCCTGGCCGACGCGGAGCTGGGGTACTCGGTGATCTGCGTTGTCACCCCGGAAACCATCGGCCACGCGGAAGCCCTCGTCGATTTCTTCGCCGGTCTGCCCGGCTGCGAGTCGGTGGGCTTCAACATCGAAGAGCAGGAGGGCGCCGACCGGGCACCGGTGTCGGAGGATGCCGCGTACCGGTTCTGGCAGCGCCTTATCGCACGGCGCGTCGGCGGCAGCCCGCTGCGGATCCGCGACGTGGACCGGCTGACCGACTATCTCGCCGCCACCCGCGCCGGGCACGTCGACCACGCCCCGTACGAGCCGATCCCGACCGTCTCCTGGGACGGGCAGGTGGTGCTGCTGTCACCGGAGCTGCTCGGCATCACCGAGCCGCGATATGGCGACTTCATCGCCGGCAACGTCCTCCAGCAACCCATCACCGCCATGATCGCCGGCGCCGGCGACCTGGGCTACGTCGCCGAGTTCGTTACGGCCCTCAACGACTGCGCCGACCACTGCACCTTCTACGACTTCTGCCGTGGCGCCCAGGCCGGCAACCGCTACTTCGAGCACTCGACGTTCACCGCCCGAGAAACGACCTACTGCCGGACCACCCGACAGGCCCTCGTCCGTGCGGCTGCGGATCACCTCACCCCTCAAGGAGAAGCACCATGACCAGCGCCCTCGCGGTCCTCGTCAACGCTACACCCGAGCAACTCGCCCGCCTCGGCGTGGACCCGGAGCGGTCGGTAGCGTCGATCGACGCGGCGAAGTTCGACAACCGCCCCACCTGGGACAACAAGGGTAGGTTCGACAGTCGACCCGGCTGGGACAACTGGAACAAGAAGACGTAGCCCCGCGACGGGACGCGCGGGGTGGCGTGCCCACCCCGCGCCCACACAGGTTGAGGACACATGCGTACCACCACGATCGGCGACGTGAAGGTCCTGCTGCCGGACCTCGAACCGGACGACCTCGACACCACGTCGGACCTGGACGGCAGCCTCACCGAGGCCGTCGTCGAGGGCGCAGCGTGGCACGGCTCGCACCTTGAGGACGTCAGTATCCGCAGCAGCCTGATCACCGGCGTGGACCTGAGCGAGAGCACCTGGGAAGCCGGCAGCCTCTACGGCTGTGAGATCACCCGCACCGACTTCTCCGGCGCGACCCTGACCGGCATCACCATCGAGCGGTGTGCGATCACCGGCTCCCGGTTCACCGGCACCAGACTCACCGACGTACGACTCAAGGACGTCCTGTTCGACGGCTGCCGCTTCGACTACGCCACCTTCCACCGCGTCACCGCCGCCGGCTCGGTCGCGTTCACCGACTGCACTCTCACCAACGGCGCGTGGTCCTCCTGCCGCCTACCTCGCATCGCGCTGCGGTCATGTGACCTCGCCGACCTGGAACTGGACTCCTGCCACCTCGACGGCATCGACCTGCGGGGCAGTCGGCTCCACGGCCTCAAAACGCCGCTGGACAACCTGCGCGGCGTCACCCTCGGCGCGGACCAGCTTCCCGACCTCACTCAGCTGATCATCGCCGCCCTCGACCTCACCGTCCGCAACGACTGAAGCAGAGGAGGCATCGTGGTCGCCGAACCCACTGGCAGCCCGGATACGATCCTCGTCTGCATCCGGGGCAACTCCGGCTCGGGCAAGAGCAGCATCGCCCGCGAGCTACGACGCCGGCACGGTCGGGGCTGCGCCCTGGTCGAGCAGGACTACCTACGCCGCATCCTGCTACGCGAGCGGGACAGGCCCGGTGGTGCGGCACCGGCGTTGATCGGGCAGACCGTTCGGTTCGCGCTGGACCACGGCTATCACGTCGTGCTGGAGGGCATCATGCACAGCAGCCGCCACCGAAGCATGCTGACTTCCCTGCGGGACGGCCACCGAGGGCGGTCCCTGTTCTGCTACCTCGACGTGTCCCTGGCCGAGACCCTGCGCCGGCATCTCACCCGCCCGCAGGCCACTGAGTTCACGGCCGAGCACATGAGCGGCTGGTACGCCGCCCATGACGTCCTGGGCTGGCCAGGCGAACTCGTCCTACCGGAGACCACCACCCTGGTCGACGCCGTCGAGGCCCTCGCCGCTGCCGCCGGGCTACCCCAGACCGGACTCGACGACGACCTGCTTCCGAGCGTTCCGTCCCCGTAGAGCAGCCAAGCCGGCTACCGGTGTCGCCGTTCCGGCGCACCGTTCGTCAACGCCGGTCCCGAGTGGTCAGACAGCCCGTCAAGCACGGCGACTGCGACGGCATGGAGCTCGCCCTACCACGCCCGCCTGAGCCAGCTCTCAATGACAGTGAAGTCGAGCTCGGTCAGTCCGCGACGGGGATCGACTCGATGTAGCAGGGCCGGGGCGTGGTGATGAGTCGATACCCACTGCTGATCGGCGTGGGAGATCTCGTCGTCGATCCAGACGAAGGGGCGTCTCTGCGCCCATTCGACCAGCCCACGTGTCTTCCAGTGCAGGACGCCAACCTCGTCGGAGTCGGGCCAGTCCACGACGGGCAGGGTCGGTAGCCCGAGCAGGGGTGCGAGTACGTCGTTCGCGTCGCGCATCCAGGTCGTCGCCCACACCAGATCACATGGCAGAGCCTTCAGCCGGCGGCCGTGTGCCGGATTGACCTTGTGTAGCAGGGGATGGGCGTCGGCCGGTAGGGCCGGTGCCTGGGTGTGGCCATGCGGCATGCTCGGCTGAGCCGCCGTGGGTGTGCCGAGCGGGATGAGGGTGCCGTCCACGTCAAGGAACAGCAAGGCACGCGGCGCAGGGTCGGACATGACCCAAGAGGCTAGCCCTCACCCTGCCACCGGCTACCTCCGCGCTTTCCCCAAGGCATTCGTCTCGCTGCTGCTCCGTGCCGGCAGGCGTGCGCTACCGACGGGGTTGCGTCCAGGGAAGTGGTGTGCGACTTGCCCGTGATGGGCGTGTTGCGTCGATGAGAGACGGCCATCGCGTCGATCCTTCAAGACGACCAAGTCAAAGAAGGAGAAGAGGACGCGATGGCCGCATCAGAGAGTGTGAACCCTGTTGACCTGCTGCGCGAGCAGATCGAGGGCGCGTCGCCGGACATGTTGCAGGCGATGATCAAGACGTTCGTGCAGGCGGTGATGTCTGCCGAGGCGGATGCGATCTGCGGCGCTGGCTACGGGCAGCGCAGCGACGAGCGGGTCAACTCCCGCAACGGATACCGGCAGCGCGAATGGGACACCCGAGCCGGGACGATCGACCTGGCGATCCCGAAGCTGCGGCAGGGCAGCTACTTTCCCGACTGGCTGCTGACGCACCGGCGGCGGGCCGAGCAGGCCCTGGTGTCGGTGGTTGCCACGAGTTACCTGCTCGGGGTGTCGACGCGGCGGGTGGAGAAACTGGTGGAGCAGCTCGGGATCCGGCAGCTGTCGAAGTCGCAGGTCTCAGAGATGGCCGCCCATCTGGACGTGCAGGTGGAGGCGCTCCGCAACCGGCCCCTCGACTCGGGCCATTACACGTTCGTATGGATGGACGCGCTGACGATGAAGGTCCGCGAGGCCGGTCGCACCGTCAACGTCCACGCGCTGGTCGCGGTCGGCGTCAACGCCGACGGTCAACGTGAAGTCCTCGGCCTGGATGTCGCCTCCGAGGAGGACGGCGCCGGCTGGCTGGCGTTTCTGCGGTGGTGGAGTGGTTGCCGGAGGTGGTGCGCCAGCGCGCCGGGACGTTCACCAGCCGGCAGCGAGGATGAGCGGGAGCAGTTCAGCGCGGACGCGGCCCGGTATCGCCCAGGATGTTCCCACGTCGCGCCGACGCGTCCGCATGCGTTCAGCCGGCCACCGGACAGCGGTTGAACTTCCACTGTGGATAACGGTTGGGTATCGACGTCGAACCGGGGTGCCGCACCACGATATCCATTGGCGGCATCGCGTGCCGCGGTGCGGAAGAACACTTCTGTGCGCCACGGAGGTCGGCGATGCGCGACGGCAACAAGAGCACGTCAGGTGACCGGGCCGTCGACCTGCTCCCCGGGCTGTGGCACGCGCGACCGCCACTGCGTCGCAGGCTGGTCCCGGCGCTGGCGGGGGCGATGGCCCTGGTCATCGCGGTGACCGGGGTGGGGGAGCTGCCGCCGCCGATCGATCCCCCGAAGGCGGGCCTCGACGTGCTGGCCGACGGGGCCGGTGGTGGGCAGGGCAGGGCCGAGGCGCCGCGACAGCGGTGGGAGGGCGAGTCGGAGACCGTCGCGGCGACGCGGTCGCGGACGAACCGGAAGGTCCCCGCCTCCCAGCGGTCGCGCTACCCGCAGCACTCGCTGACGCAGCGACCGAGTGTCCCGGCGAACACGGCGACCATGCAGCAGCCACCGGTCACACCGGCGCGCGGCTATCAGTCGGCCACCAGTCGGGAGCTCGCGCCGCAGCGCGACGCGTACCGGCGGGTCTACGCGAATGCCGACGGCACCCAGACCACCGTCTTCTCCGCGGCGCCGGTGAACTTCCGGACCGCCACCGGCGGCTGGGCGCCGATCGACCCGCGGCTGACCGGCGACGCCGCCTCGGGCTGGCGCAACACGGCGGACGCGGTGCAGGTCCGGCTCGCTGCCCGGGCCGACGCGCCGGCCGTGGCCCGCTTCGCCCTCGCCGGCGGTCAGGCCGTGTCGTACGGGCTGGCCGGCGCCGCGTCGGTTCCCGGAGAGGCCGACGGGGCGTTGGTCACCTACCGCGGCGTGCTGCCCGGCGTGGACCTGGAGCTGGAGTCGCGCCCCGGCGCGCTGAAGGAGACGCTGGTCCTGCGCTCCCCGAAGGCCTCACGGGTGTACGACTTCCCGCTGGGCCTCGAAGGGCTCACCGCGGCGGTGCGCGACGGCTCCGTGGAGCTGTCCGACGCGGCCGGCACGGTGCGGGCCGTCTTCCCACCCGGCCACATGGTCGACGCCGCGCCGGTTCCGATGACCTCGATGGCCGTCAGCTACCAGCTGCGTACCGTCGGTGGTAAGCCCCACCTGCGGGTGTCCGTGGACGACGGCTGGCTGCGCGACCCGGCCCGGGTCTACCCGGTCCGCCTGGACCCGACGGTCGAACTGCCCGTCGCCGAGGGCGCCGCCGACTCGGCCATGTACGTGCACGGCGGCGGCTCCGCCTCGGGCGCCAGCGAGCTGCGCGTCGGTACGGTGGACGGCGCCAACGCCGCGTCGTACGTCAAGTTCGGCGGGCTGGTGGACCGGCTGCGGCACCACACCATCTACGGCGCCCAGCTCCAGGTGGTCAACTACGACGCCGACTCCTGCCGGGCCCGCGAGGTGACCGTGCACCCCGTGACGGCCGCGTGGTCGGCCGGCACCGGCTACTCCTACCCCGGGCCGGCGGTCGGCGCCGCGCTGGCCACCCGGTCGTTCGCGCACGGGCACGTGGCGTTCGGCGAGAGCTCCTCGGCCTGCCCGACCGCGGCCGAGGCGTTCGACCTGGGCGGCGCCGGGGGCAACCTGGTGCAGCGGTGGGTCAACGGGGAACAGGCCAACCACGGCCTGTCGCTGCGCGCCTCCACCGATCCGCTCAGCGGCAAGCGGTTCGCCGGCCCCCAGACGGCCAACCCGCCGAGGCTGTACGTGACGCACAGCCCGTACAACGCCTCGTACCAGATCCCGAAGCCGGTGCCCAACCCGCCGGTGTTGCAGAACCAGGACGGCCGGGTCGCCGTGACGGTGACCAACCGCAGCGCCGGCGCGTGGGCGGTCGGCGACTACTACCTGGCCTACCGGGCCTACAACGCCAAGACCGGCGCGGCGGTCACCCAGCAGCGCGCGGCCAACCTGACGGCCCCGGTGGCCCGTGGCGCCGCGGTGACCCTCAACGCGACCATCAAGGCCCTGCCGCCGGGGCGGTACTTCCTCGACTTCACGATGGTGCGTACCGGGGGCGTGGTCTTCACCGACCACCAGGTGCCGCCCGCCCGGATGGTGCTCGAGGTCGTCGACATCCCACCGGTCGTGCAGGAGCTGTACCCGCCGAACGGCTACTCCGCGCAGACCCTGACCCCGCAGCTGTGGGCCCGTGCGCTGGACATCGACGCGCCCCCGGGACTGTCGCTGTCCTACAGGTTCGAGGTGTGCGAGCAGACGGCGGCCGGCGGCACGACCGGCTGCTTCGACTCCGGTTTCCAGGCCAGAACCGCCTGGACGGTGCCGGCCGGCCGGCTGTCCTGGAGCAAGACCTACCGGTGGCGGGTGATCGTCAAGGACGGCGGCAACGAGGTGCCGTCGCCGACCTCGACGCTGCTCACCGCCGTGCCCCAGCCGGAGATCACCTCGCGGATCGCGGGCGCGACGACGGCGGCGCGCGACCGCGAGTTCGACGCCCAGACCGGCAACGTGTCCACCACCGCGGTGGACGCCACGGTCACCACCGTCGGTCCCGAGCTGAACCTGGTCCGCACCTACAACAGCCTCGACCCGCGCCGCGCCGGCGCGTTCGGCGCAGGCTGGTCGACCCGGTACGACATGGGCGTCGTCCCCGACGCGGACGGCTCCGGCAACGTGCTGGTCACCTACCCGGACGGCCAGCAGGTGCGCTTCGGCCGCAACCCCGACGGCACCTTCGCCGCCCCGGCCGGCCGCACCGCCTCGCTGACCTGGAACGGCACCCTCTGGACACTTGTCGACAAGGCGAGGACGACGTACCAGTTCTCCGCCGCCGGCCGGCTCACGAAGATCACCGACGCGGCCCTGCGGTCGATCGTGCTCACCTACAACGCCACCGACGGCAAGCTGGCCCGGGCCCGGGTCTCCAACAGCCAGACCAACACGGCCGGCCGGTCGCTGACCTTCACCTGGACCGGCGCGCACGTGACGAGCGTCGCCGCGGACGCGGTCAACGGCGTGGCGCCGACCTGGACCTACACCTACAGCGGCGACCTGCTCACCTCGGTCTGCGCCCCGGGCAACGCCTGCACCCGGTACGGCTACGCGGCCGGCTCGAACTACCGCACCGGTGTCCTTGACGCGAAGCCCGAGTCGTACTGGCGCCTGGGCGAGCCGCAGGGCACCGCCGCCGGCAGCGAGGTCGCCGTCAACCTGGGCAAGGACGCGGGTGTCCACACGGGCGTGACCCTCGGCACGGCGGGCGCGCTGACCGGCACCGGCAACACCGCGGCCACCTTCAACGGCACCTCCTCGCTCGTCGACCTGCCCAAGGGCGCGGTGAAGAAGGCCCGCGACACCGCGGTCGAGCTGTGGTTCAAGGCCAGCACCACCGGCGGTGGCGGCCCGCTGCTGGGCTACCAGGACAAGGCGCTCGGCGCCGCCTCCACCACGGGCGTGCCGGTGCTGTACGTGGGCACCGACGGCCTGCTCCGTGGCCAGTTCGGCGGCCCTCCGATCGCGCCGCTGACCTCGACCGCTGCCGTCAACGACGGGCGCTGGCACCACGCGGTGCTGTCGGCGATGGGCGGCGTGCAGACGCTCTACCTCGACGGCGTCAAGATGGCCGAGCGCACCGGCACGACGGTCGAGCACTCGCTGCTCACCTTCAACCAGCTCGGCGCGGCGTACGCGACCACCCCGGCGTCCTGGCCGGCGTGGGGCACGACGGCCCGCCGGCACTTCGCCGGTGTCATCGACGAGGTGGCCGTCTACTCCCACCCGCTGGGCCAGGCGGCGGTCACCGCGCACCACCGGTACGCCGCCGGCACCGACCAACTGACCACGGTGACCCTGCCGAGCGGCAAGATCGCGGCGCAGTTCAGTTACGACACCGCGGCCGACCGGGTCACGAAGCACACCGACCGGCACGGCGGCATGTGGACCATCGGCGCACCGCTGGTCTTCGGCGGCGACACCGACCTGCGCCGCAGCGTGCAGGTGCTGGACCCGGCGAACCGGCCGCACCTGTTCGAGTACGACGCGCTCAGCGGCCAGTTGCTGCGTTCGGGCACGCCGCTCGGCCTGGAGATCCGCGAGGAGGACCGGCCCGGCTCGCCCACGCCGCCACCGCCCCCGCCGCCGACGGAGGTGTGCTCCACGCCCGATCCGGGTGACCCCTCGTTCTGCACCGTCATCCCAGGGGACGCGGGCGGGCCGGTGTTCGTGCGGCACCCGCTGGAGGGCATGGCGATCCGCACGTTCGAGTACGACGACCGCGGCAACCAGACCGTGGTCACGAACGAGAACGGCGACGCCGTGCGGATGGGCCACGACCAGCGCGGCAACGTCACCTCCAAGCGGACCTGCCGCGCAGGCGGGGTCTGCCACACCGCCTACACGACCTACCCGGCGACGGTGACGGACCCGTTCGACCCGCGTAACGACCTGCCGACCGAGTCGCGGGACGGGCGTTCGGCCAGCGCCACCGACAACACCTACCGGACCAGCTACACCCACACGCCGTTCGGCGAGCTGGCGACGCAGGTCAACCCGGACGGCGGCACCGTACGGCACACCTACACCACCGGCGGCGAGGCGGCGTACGGCGGCGGCACCGTGCCGGCCGGCCTGCTGCTGACCACCACCGATGCGCGCGGCAAGATCACCCGCTACGCGTACTACCAGAACGGCGACCTCTACCGGACCACGGAGCCGTCGGGGCTGGTCACCACCCACACCTACGACGCGTTGGGTCGGCTGCTCACCACCACGGAGATCTCCGACAGCCACCCGGCGGGGGTGGTCACGAGCCACACCTACGACGCGCTGTCCCGGCCGGTCAGCGTCACCGCGCCGGCCACCACCGACGCGGTGACGGGCCAGGCGCACCAGAAGCGCTCCACGACCTCCTACGACGTGGACGGCAACGTGATCCGCGTCGAGGTCGACGACGTGCGCGGCGACGACGAGACCCGCGTGAGCACCTGGGAGTACGACCAGTCCAACCGGCCGATCAAGACCACGGACGCGGAGGGCAACGAGACCGTCAAGAACTACGACCGGTTCGGCAACGAGACCACCGTCGTGGACGCGAACGGCAACCGGTACGACTACGCCTACACCGCGCGCAACGCCCTGGCCGAGGTGCGCCTGCGGGCGTACGCCGGCGACGAGGGCCCCAGCACCGGCGACTACCTGGTGCTGCACACCTACACCTACGACCACGCCGGCCGGATGGCCAGCGACACCGACGCGATGGGCCGGCGGCTGGAGTACCAGTACTACGGCGACGACCAGCTGCACCGCCTCGTGCTGAAGAACTTCCGCAACCCGGACGGCAGCAAGCGCGACTACGTCGTGGAGGAGAACACGTACGACGGCGCCGGCAACCGCACCCGGCAGGCCTCGGCCAACGGCACCTCGGTCACCCAGCAGACGTACACTCCCGCCGGCGCCGTCGCCAGCATCGTGGTCAATCCCGGTGCCGCCGCGCTGACCACGTCGTACACGTACGACACGATGGGCAACGTCACCCGGATGACCCGCGCCGGGCGGCCGTCCAACGTGCCGTGGACCCTGTCCACCGCCGGTGAGCAGGTCGACTACGCCTACGACGACAGCGGCAACCCGGTCCGCCAGACGGTCGTCGCCGGCACGGTCACCCGGGTCACCACCAGCGCGTACGACCAGCGCGGGCTGCTGACCGCCGCCACCGACCCGCTCGGGCGGACGATCCGCTACACGCACGACGAGCTGGGCCGCCAGATCCGGGTGGTCGCCCCGGCGGTGGCCGCCGAGGAGAACGGCGGCGCGCCGACCACCGTCACGCCGACCACCGTCACCGGCTACAACACCTTCGACGAGACGGTGCACACGGCCGACGCCCGGGGCAAGATCAGCAGCTTCACCTACAACCGGCTGGGCCGTCAGGTCGGCAGCACCGCCCCGACGTACGCGCCGCCGGCCGGGGTGAGCGCGTTGCAGCCCACCACGACGGCCCGCTACGACCCGGCGGGCAACGTGGTCGAGACCGTCGACGCGCGTGGCAACGCCACCCGGTACCAGTACGACCAGATGGGTCGCCTGGTCAGCCGGGACGAGCCGGCGGGCACCGCGGACCGGGCGGTGACCCGGTACACCTACACCCGCACGGGTGAGCTGCTGTCGGCGACCAGCCCCACCGGCAGCCGGACCGAGGCGACCTACGACGACCTCGACCGCCAGGTGACCGCGACGGTGCTGGAGCGGTACCCGACCCCGCGCACCCTCACCAGGCAGTACCGCTACGACGACGGCGGCAACGTCACGTCGGTCGTGTCGCCCGGTGGCGCCACCACCACCAACACGTACGACGTGTTCGGCCAGCTCACCCGGGTGGTCGACCCCGCCGGGGTGGCCACCAGCTACGGCTACGACTACGCCGGCCGGCAGGTGCGCGTCAGCGACGGGCTGGGGCGTACCGAGCGGATCGACTACGACCTGCTCGGGCTGATCACGGCCGAGTCGGACGTGGCGCCGGACGGCTCGACCCTGCGCACCCAGACCTACGGCTACGACGCCGCCGGCAACCTGACCTCGGCGGTCAGCCCGCGCGGCGTCACCACCACCTACGAGTACGACACGCTCGGCCGGCTGGTCCGGCAGGTGGAGCCGACCACCACCAGTTCCTCGATCACCACCGGCTTCGGCTACGACGCGGCCGGCAACCCCACCCGCTACACCGACGGCCGGGGCAACCGCACCATCTCCACCTACAACAGTTGGGGCCTGCTGGAGTCGCAGATCGAGCCGGCCACCACCGCCCACCCGAACGCGGCCGACCGCACCTGGACGGTGGCGTACAACATCGGCGCGCAGCCGACCAGGCTCACCGCGCCCGGCGGGGTGAACCGGCTGCGCAGCTACGACGCGGCGGGCCGGCTGACCGGCGAGACCGGCAGCGGTGCCGGCAGCCCGGAGCGCACCCTCGGCTACGACCTGGCCGGCCGGCTGGTCCGGGCCGCCGCGCCGGTCGGCACCGACACGTACAGCTACGACGACCGGGGCAACATGCTCAGCGCCACCGGCCGGGCCGGCACCGCCCGCTTCCAGTACGACGCGGACAGCCTGCTGACCAGCCAGACCGACGCGTCCGGGACCGCCAGCTACACCTACACCCGGCAGCGGCTGACCGCGGCCCGGGACGGCATCACCGGCGTCACCCAGCGCTACACCTACGACGCCGCCGGGCAGCCGATCGGCATCGACTACGGCTCCGGCCGCACCCGCACCTTCGCCTACGACAACCTGGCGCGCCTGAGCAGCGACGTCACCCGCAACGCGACCGGGCAGTCGGTCAGCTCGGTCAACTACACCTACGACGCCGACGACAAGCTCATCGGCAAGACCACGGCCGGAACGGCCGGGGCGGGCAAGCACACCTACGCCTACGACCTGGCCGGGCGCCTGATCTCGTGGACCGGGCCGCAGGGCACCGTGGCGTACGCCTGGGACGCCTCCGGCAACCGGATCCGGGCGGGCGCGAAGACGGCCAGCTACGACGAGCGCAACCGGCTGCTGTCCGACTCGGACTACACCTACACCTACACCGCGCGGGGCACGCTCGCCTCGCGAACCAGCGCCGGGCTGACCGAGAAGTACACCTTCGACGCGTTCGACCGGCTCACCACCGCGGGCAGCGTGACGTACACGTACGACGCGTTGAACCGGGTGGCGGCCCGTGGCAGCTCGCCGTTCGGGTACGCCGGTCTGGCCGACGACGTGGTCAGCGACGGCACCGGCCGCTTCTCGCGGGGGCCGGCCGGCGAGGTCCTCGCCGTGGGCGAGGGCGACGAGCAGCTGCTGGCCCTCACCGACGGGCACGGCGACGTGGTGGCCGGCATCGACCCCACGGACACCGCGCTGACCGAGCTCACCGACTCGAAGGCGTACGACCCCTTCGGCGCGGTCGTCGCCACCGAGGGTGACACGGGCGACCTGGGCTTCCAGGGCGACTGGACCGACCCGACCACCGGCCAGGTCGACATGGGCGCGCGCTGGTACGAGCCCGGCACCGGCGGCTTCGTCTCCCGCGACACCGCCAACTACAGCACCGGCGACTCGATCCTGGCGAACCGGTACACGTACGCGGCGGGCGACCCGCTGGCGCACATCGACCCGGACGGTTACTGGCCCTCGTGCGGCTGGTGCAAGTCCGTGGTCAACCGGGTCAAGAAGACGGCCTCCAACGCCTGGTCGGGAGTGAAGCGGGTCGCCTCCAACGCCTGGTCCGGGGTGAAGCGGGTCGCCGCCAGCGCCTGGTCGGGGGTGAAGCGGGCGGCCAGCTACGCCTGGGCGGGCGTGAAGCGGGCGGCCAGCTGGGTCGGCTCGGCCATCAGGAAGGTGGGCAACGCGATATCCAACGGAGCCAGGTGGCTCTACGACAAGGCCCGCACCGCCGTCAGCTGGGTCGGCAGCAAGATCAGGTCCGCGGCGAACTGGGTCGCCAGCAAGGCGTCCCGCGCGTGGCAGACGGTGAGCACGGCCGCCTCGGCGGGGATGACCTGGGCGAGGCAGAAGGCCGAGCAGGCGCGCCGGGTGATCCACGAGATGAAGCGGCGGGTCACCGAGACCGCGCGCCGGGCCATCGAGTACGCGGTCAAGCACAACCCGGTCAAGGCCGTGGCCGCCGCGCTCAAGCCTGTCGTGTCGACCATCAAGACGGTGGTCTCGGCGGCGGCGCACATCCCGGCCGCGGTGGTCGCCACCGTCCGGGACGTGGTGGCCGACACGGTCCAGGCGACCAAGGTCATCTACCAGTCGGCGGTCCAGGCGGTCGGCAACGTCGTCGAGGAGGTCTCCAAGGCGACCGAGGCGGTGGCGGACTTCGCCCAGGCGGCCGCCCCGTACGTGAAGGACGCGCTCAGCTTCGCCGCCGAGGCCGTCGGCGTCACCGACCTGGTCGACTGCGTGAGCAAGGGCGACCTCGAGGCGTGCGCCTGGACGGCGGCGACCGTGGCCGGCTTCGCGCTCGGCGGGGTCGGCGGCGGCGCGGTGCGGGCGGCGCGGGCGGCGCGGATGGCGGCCAAGCACGGCGACGAGATCGCCGATGTCGTCCGCGGGGGAACCCGGGTGCCCACCGCCCGGCGGGCGGACGACGCGGCCGACGTCGCGTCCTGCGCCACCGGCAACAGCTTCACCGGCGACACGCTGGTCCGCATGGCCGACGGCTCGACCAAGCCGATCAGCGAGGTCGAGGTGGGGGAGAAGGTGCTCTCCACCGATCCCACCACCGGCCGCACGGGGGCCTTCGCGGTCACCGCCGTCATCGTCGGCGAGGGGCGCAAGGAACTGGTCGAGGTCGAGGTGGACACCGACGGCCCGAGCGGTTCGGCCACCGCCTCGGTGACCGCCACCGAGGGCCATCCGTTCTGGTCACCGGAGCGCGACACCTGGGTCGAGGCCGGCGACCTGGCCGACGGCGAGCGGTTGCTGACCTCCACCGGGGGGACCGGGACCGTGCTGGCCACCCGGGAACGGACCGAGCGGGAGCGGGTCTACAACCTCACCGTCGACACGACGCACACGTTCTACGTGCTCGCCGGCGCGCTGGACCTGCTGGTGCACAACACCGACGCCGGCTGCCCGGCCCACGGCCCGTCGAACCTGCCCGAATCGGTGACCGGCAGGAAGCCCTCGGGCAAGTGCGACTGCGGCGACTCGAAGCTGGACGACGCCTCCGACCTGCGCAACGGCACCGCCCAGCGGCAGAACGCCGACCGCATGGAGGAGCTGCGGAGGGAGATCGAGGGGCGGGGCAAGCGGGCAGAACTGCCGAAGAGCGTCACCGGCCAGGTCGAGGACATCCTGGAGACCATCCAGGATCTCTGGGTCCCACCGGGGGGTTCACCGGGGGTCCCACTGGGCTAGTGACGCCGCCCGCCGCCTCGACACCCACACACATCCACAGGCGAACAACGACGACAAGGGAAGTGACGTGTTGACCGAAGGCACGTACAGACGGCGGCCGGCCCGGCTGCTGACCGTGTTGGTGCTGCTGGTGGCGGCGTTGGGCGTGGCCGTCTCGCGGCCGTCGCCCGCCGCCGCGGACGCGGCCGGGTTGGGCGGCGACTACGTGCCGCTGCCCAGCGGAGTCGCGTTGCTGGACACCCGTTCCGGGGTCGGCGGGCGCACCGGCGTCGTCGGGGCCGGCGGCGTGGTGTCGTTCCCGGTGCTGGGCGTCGGTGGCGTTCCCTCCGCCGGGGTGAGCGCGGTGCTGATCCGGCTGGTGACGACGGACGGCACCGCCACCACCTACCTGCGGGCCTACCCGGACGGCACCACGCCGAACGGGGTCTCGATGCTCAACACCTCCCCGAAGGAGCAGATCTCCAACACCGCGGTCGTCCGGCCGGGCAGCAACGGCCGGATAGCCGTCCGGCAGGACTCCGGCAGCTCGCACGTCATCGTCACCGCGCAGGGCTACTTCCGCTCCACGGTCGGGGGCGGCGGCGGGTTCGTGCCGGTCGTGCCGAACAAGTTGGTCGACACCCGGGACGGCACGGGAACGACCAAGGCGAAGGTCCCCGCGCAGGGCTCCCGCACGGTGACCCTGACCGGCGGCGCGATCCCGGCGACCGCGACCGCCGTGCTGGCCAACGTGATCGCCGTCAACGTGACCGCGCCGGGTTGGTTCGGCGTGATGCCGGCCGGCGGCGGCGCGCCGTCGCACTCGGCGGTGAGCTTCGAGGAGACCGGGCACCAGGGGCACCTCGTCTCGGTGCCGCTCTCCTCGGCCGGGCAGGCCACCTTCTTCAACAAGAGCGGGGCCGCCGTCGACCTGGTCGTCGCGCCGTACGGCTACGTCAGCGGCGAGGCCGGTCAGGGAGCCGGTTTCCGCCACCTGGCGGCCACCCGGCTGTACGACGGCTCCGTCGCGGCGGGCGGGGTGGTCGACGTGCAGGTGACCGGCAAGCTCGGGATGCCCACCCGGGGCGTCGCCGGCGTGGTCCTCAACGTGACCGCCGTCGCCCCAGGCGCCGCCGGCAGCGTCCAGGTGTGGCCGACGGGCGGTGCCGTGCCGTCCACCTACCAGGTGCACATGCGCAAGACCCATACCGTGGGCGCCCTGGCCGTCGTCCAGCCCGGCACCGACGGCGCGATCCGGCTGAGGCACACGCTGCCCACGTCCACCCGCCTCATCGTGGACATCCAGGGATACTTCGCCGATCCGGTCCCGCCGGCGGAGGTGGAGTCGTACGCGGCGTCGGTGGGTGCGCAGGCCGGCCCGGTGGCGGGCGCGTCGCTGGGGATGGTCGAGTACGCGTACACCGACAACATCGGCCGGGTGCTGATCGGGCACCAGACCGACGTGGACAACTTCGGTTCGGTGCAGTGGACCGTGGTGTCGGGCAACGAGGCGTTCTCGGGCCGGCCGTCGCTGGGCGTGCTGGGTGACGGCCGGGTGCAGGTGGCGGCCCGTTACTCGGATTCGGACGTGTGGGCGAAGACGCAGACGGCGGTGGGTGCGGCGACGTGGGGCGCCTGGGCGGACTTCGGCGGCTCGATGGCCGGGGCTCCGGCCGTGACCCGGCTGCCGTCCGGGACGATGGCCGTGTTCGCGGTGGACGCCGACGGGAAACTGTGGGTCCACCAGCAGACGGGCACGATCCCGGCTTGGCGGCCCCTGGCCGACCAGGACTTCACCGGCACCCCGGTCGTCGCGCCGACCCGCACCGGCGTGCGGTTGTTCCTGCGTACGGCGTCGGGCGCGGTGGCGACGACGGAGTTCGTCGAGGGCGTCCTGTCGGCGTGGACGAACCTCGGTGGCACCGGCACCGGCGCCCCGGCCGTGGTGACGTATCCCGGCTACCGGATGCGGGTGTTCGTGCGGACGGTCGACGGGACGATCGCGACGAAGTACCAGGACGCGGCGGGGACGTTCCCGGCAGCGTGGACGTCGCTGGGGTCGTACGTGTCGGCGGGCGCGCCGGCGGCGGTGCTGGATCCGGTGCTGGGTCGTACGGCGGTGGTCACCCGCAGCCCGTCGGGTCAGGTGATGCTGTCCTGGGAGACGACGCAGGCCTCGGGTGAGTTCAGCGGGTGGTCCCCGGCGATCCCGGACCTGTTCGAGGCCACGGCGACGGATCCGACGATCGTGCCGGTGACCAACAGCGCGGGGCAGACGTGGCTGATCCTGTTCCGCAACGCCAACAACGCCAGCCGCATCTACGAACGGCAACCGGTCGCCGGCCTCGCCAGCGCGGCCGGCCGTAACTCGACCACGGCGACGGACGAGGCCGGAGAGGCCGCCGTCCCGGCGGTCGCGCGCGGCGTCTTCGCCGCGCACACCCTTCCCGCCCCACCGGCCTGAGCACCACGGGTGGGCGCGGCAGGGTTGCGCGCCCACCCGACACCGGTACACCAGCACCTCACCTCCCGATATTGATCAGCTGGCCGTCCACCGGCACGCCGCTCCTGAAGGGAACCGGCGGCGACCGGGGACGCCAGCTCGATGGAAAGGCATGTCATGAATCGGTCACGATGGCGCGGCGGGCTGGCCGCCGCGCAGGTCGCGGCGCTGGCCGCGGCGCTGCTGGCGGTGGTCCAGCCGACGCCCGCGCACGCCGCCGACACGGTGAGCTGCGTCGCCCAGACGTCGTTCTTCGGCGCGGACACCGGCGGCAGGCTCTGGCGTTACCCGGTCAACTCACCCGGCAGCACGAGCCTGAGCTTCGCGAGCCGCAGCCAGATCGGCAACGGCTGGCAGACCTACGGCCGGGTCATCGGTGGCCCGGACGGGCGGGTCTACGGCATCAACGCGAGCGGGCTGTACCGCTACCGCTGGACGAGCAGCGGGTGGGAGAAGATCAACGGCAGCGAAGGCCAGCGGATCAGCACCGGCTTCACCCAGTTCGCGAGCGCCAGCGCCCGGAACAAGATTACTGTCGACGAGCGGGGCGACTTCTACGCCGTCGACGGGCTGGGCAGGCTGCGCACCTACCGCTACGACGAGGCGGCCGGCGCGTGGGCCTTCTCGGACCGCCTGCTCGACACCGGGTGGGGCCGGTACAACCTCATCGTCGCCGCCGGCCAGGGCGTGCTGTTCGCCCGGGACGCCACCGACGGCCGGCTCTACCGCTACCGGTACGACGCGGACAGCCAGCGGTGGATCGACTACCACCAGTCGCTCGGCACGGGCTGGAACGTGTTCACCAAGGGCGTCGTCTCGGCCGGCGGGGACACCCTGTTCGGCATCGAGGCCGGCGGGCTCATGGCGCAGTACCGCTTCCGCGAGGACAACAACACCTGGGTGGTCCTGCGCCGGACCATCAGCACCTCCGGCTGGCAGAGCTTCAGCAACGTCGCGGCCATCACCAACGCCTGCACGTTGACCGCCTCGCACGTCCCGGCCCGGCCGGCGGTGCCGGTGGCCCAGTACGCCGCGGCGAGCGTGACGCAGGCCAGCTCCAACAGCATCGAGCTCGCGCACACCGACAACATCGGCCGGCTGCTGCACGGCCGGATGAGCCCGGACAACTTCAGCTCGCTGCAACTGACCGCGGTCTCCGGCAGCGAGGGCTTCAGCGGCGTGCCGGCGGTGTCGGAGAACACCCAGAACCTGGTCCGGGTCACTGCTCGCAACATCAACAGCGATGTCTGGACCCGTACCCAGTCGGCCGCCGGCAGCCCCGGCTGGGGTGGCTGGGCCGACCTGGGCGGCCGGATGGCCACCAGCCCCGCCGTGGCACGCCTCTCCGACCAGCGTGAAGTCGTGTTCGCGGTGGACGCGGGCGGCGCCCTGTGGGCCCGGCGGCAGGACCCGGCGCACGCGGACCTGCTGGCCTGGCGCAAGCTCGGTGGCACCGGCCTGACCGGCACCCCGGTGGCGGTCCCCCTGGCCAACGCGAGCGCCCTGGTTGTCGTCGCGGACAGCGCCGGCACCTTGCAGGCGGCCGTGTACACGGGAGGCACGCTGGGGGCGTGGACCAGCCTCGGCGGCAGCGGCTTCACCGGCACCCCGGCCGTGGTGGTGATGCCCGGCTACCGGCTGCGGATCTTCTCGCGGAACTCCGCCGGCCGGATCGCGGCCACGGAACGCCGTGTCGACGGCACCTTCACCGGAACGTGGACGCAGGTCGGCGGCTCCGGCGTCGCCCCGGCGGGTGCGCCGAGCGCGCTGCTGAGCCCGGTCACCGGCCGGATCGGGGTCTACGTGCGCGGCACCGACGGCTACATCCACTACGCCGCCGAGACGGCGCAGGGCAGCGGCACGTGGGGCGCCTGGATCCCGGCGCAGGACACGTTCGAGACCTACGCCACCGACCCGACCGCGTTCAGCTTCGTCAACGCCAACGGGGCGAACGTGGCCTACCTCGCCCGTACCCCCGCCGGCTCGCTGCGGTTGTACACCGTCCAGGAGCCGACCTCGTGGATCGCCGGCGCGGCCCGTGCCCGTACGACCAGCGCAGCGACCGAGCGTCCGGTCTTCCACCGGCACGTGCTTCCCCCACCGCCTCCCGTCGACTGACCGGAGGCTGGACCTGGAAGGGGCCCGTGGGCTGACCGCCCCCGGGCCCCTTCCCGTTGCCCGGGTGCGGGCGGGTGGGTCACGCGGTGCCGGTCGTCGGCCGAGCCTGCGAGCGGCTTGTACGCAGCGTGTACGGCGGTTGTACCCACCGGTCTCCGGAGCGCGCTAGCTTCTAGCTGCCCACCCGACCGACGGGGTTGTCCGGGTCGCGGCTTCCTGATGGGAAAAAGGCAGATGTGTCCTGTACCGGCGGCGAGGACCGACGTCGCACTTCCGCAGGCCGCTTCGGCGGCGGATCATGTGGCGGATGCGCTCGAGCGCATCCGTGGCAAGGTCGAACAGGTGGACGTCGCCCTGCTGCGGGACGGGCTCTCACCCCGGCTCGACGGCATCGATGGCTCTCATGTGCGACACCTGGCCGGGCTGGCGGACGAGCTGCCGCCACTGGTCGTGCACCGGTCGACGATGCGGGTGGTGGACGGGCTGCACCGGCTGGCCGCGGCGCGCACGCGTGGCCAGCGGCAGGTGCCCGTGGTGTACTTCGACGGGACCCCCGAGGAGGCGTTCGTCCTCGCGGTGCGGCTCAACGCGGCCCACGGCAAGGCACTGCGCGGGAAGGACCGGGCGGCGGCGGTACGGCGCATCCTGCACACGTATCCCGACTGGTCGGACCGCTGGATCGCCTCCGTGTGCGGGGTCGCGCCGCGTACGGTCGCGAAGGTGCGACAGGATTCGACCGACCTCGGTCAGCGGCTCGGGACCCGGATCGGCCGCGACGGCAGGCGCCACCCGCTCTCCGCCGAGGCGGGCCGCCGGACGGCCGAGGAGATCATGCGCGAGGAACCGTCCACCAGCCTGCGCGAGGTGGCCCGCCGCGCCGGCGTGTCCGTCGGCACCGCCCTGGACGTACGGCGGCGGATGTTGGGCGGTGAGCCCGAGCTGGTCAGCCACACCGCTGGCGCGGCGCGGCCCGTGGCGGCACAGCGGGTCGCGGCGGACGCCGGCCAGCTCAGCGTGCGCAGGATTCGGGCCCAGTTGGAGTGGCTGGTCCAGGAGCCGGCGCTGCGCTACACGGACCAGGGCCGGGCGCTGCTCCGACTGGTGTCGGCCACGCTGGCGTTCCTCGAGCAGCCCGGCTCGATGGAGGGCGTGGCACCCGTGCACTGCCGGCATTCGTTGGACGCGGTCGCCCGTGCCTGTGCCAGCGGCTGGCTCGACTTCGCCGATCAGTTCGGCGACGAGAAGACGCCGTCCCGAGTGGGTTGACCGCTTTCGGACAAGCGGTCGTCCACCGGCAGGGGGCGCCCACCGTCGTCGGCGAGCCGGTCACCGCCAGCCGGACGCTGGCGTGCGCTTTCGGCTGTGCCGCGCGCTCGCGCGACGAGATCTTCACGGCTGGCCAGGTAGGCGTTGGAGTCGCTGGTGCCGATGCTGTCGCGCAGGAAGGAGAACAGCACCCACTCGGCCGGGGCGAGCAGAGCGCAGACGTTCAACCGGGCGGGGGTGTGCTGGAACTCGTCCAGGCCGGCTGCGGGCAGCGGTACGCCGTGGACGGAGGGCGTCGCCGGTCGAGGGCTGTTCACGGGCGCAGGCTGGCGACCAGGCGCGCCTGCACCGGCCGACTGAGCAGGGCGATGGTCCCGGCAGCGCCGAGGGCACCGAGGGTGTTGGGCAACGGCCACTGCAGCCGGCTGCACGTCTTCGACATCACCATTCCGGAGAAGATCCCCGCCCTGTGGCTGATGCTCGTCGACGGGGAGGGGCGGCCGGGCCAGCCCAAGGCGTTCTGCGATGCCGGCGCCCACCTCGATCCCGAGCGGGCGCTGTGGGCGGGGCTCGTCGAGCTGGCCCGGTGACACCTGTGAAGCCTTGACGATCAGCGATCAGCGATAGGCGGCCGCCTGCAGACTGAAGAACTCGGCGTACATCCCGTTGAGCGCCAGAAGCTCGTCGTGGCTGCCGGACTCTGCGATCCGCCCGTCCGACACGACCAGGATCAAGTCAGCCATCCGGACGGTCGAGAACCGGTGTGACACGAAGACCGTGACGCCGCCGGTACGGATCCCCACGTCACGCGCCGCGTCGGAGTACCGGTCGAACAAGGCATGCTCGGTCAGCGGGTCCAAGGCGGCGGCGGGCTCGTCGAGCAACAGCAGCAGCGGATCGTCGCGCATCATCGACCGGCTCAACGCGATGCGCTGCCACTGCCCGCCCGACAGTTCAACGCCGTTGTCGTAGGACTTGCCCAGGTAGGTCTCCAGGCCGATCGGCAGCCGGTCGATCACCTCCTGCGCGTCTGCTCGCCGGACCGCCCGCTCCACCACGCCTGGTTCGTCGAATCGAGGCAGGTCACCGAGGCCGACGCTGCTTCTGGCCCGCAGCTCCAGCCGGACGTAGTCCTGGAAGCTGGCGGAGATCCGTCGGCGCCATCCCAGCGGGTCGAGCCGCCGCAGGTCGGCGCCATCTATGGTGATCTCGCCTGCGGTCGGCCGGTAGAACTGGCAGAGCAGCTTGACCAGGGTGGACTTGCCGGCACCGTTGTCGCCGACGATGGCCACGATCGTGCCGGAAGGGATGCGCAGGTTGAGGCCTTGCAGCACGTCGGTATCGGTGCCCGGGTAGCGGAACGCGACGTCACGCAGCTCGATGCCGTCGGTGAGGACGGCGGGCGGTGTCTGGTCAGCCGGCGGGCCGGGTTCCGGCGGCGTGGCGTCGCGGATCCAGCTCAACCAGCCGAAGGCGCGGGCGTTGCGTTGCAGCGCCTGGGCGAGCGCGACGGCGCCGGCAGCTTGCGCGTTGGTCTGCACGGCCAGCGTGATGGCGAGGACGACGTCGCCGACGGTGCGCTCGCCGCTGATAGCGGCGCGGACGACCAGGACGATGGAGCCGATGTACCCGAGCGCGAAGATCAGCTGACCGGTGAACCGCAGGGCCGCGCCGGCACATTCAGCCCGGCGCAAGCGGCTGTCCACCTCGCGGCGGACCATCCCGTGGCGGCGGCGGAGCTCTCCGCCGAGCCCGAAGAGCCGAATCTCCTTGGCAGCGATCGAGCTGAGGGCCAGATCGAACAGGTGCCAGCTCATGCGGGTCGACTCGGCGGTCGCGAGTTCGGCACGTTCCAGCCGCTTCTCGGCCAGCCGCCCGGCGATCAGCGGGGGGACACCGAAGACCGGCAGCAGGAGCAGCCACGGCTCGATGCGGGCGAGCAGCACAGCGGTCAGGGTGATCTGGGTGAGTAGCACCCCGATCGTCAGGACGGTCTGCACGCTCTGACTCAGCGTCCACGACTGCTGTCGGAGCAGCTCGAAGCGATCTGCGGCGTCCCGCCGTTCGTGCAGCGCCAGCCCGACCGGCCCGTGCGCCAGGTCGCCGAGCTGACGCTCGGTATCCTGCTTGTGCAGATCACCGAGCTCGAAGAAGAAGATGTGGGCGAAGTGCTCCATCGTCAAGCTGAGCAGGACACTCACGGCGGCGGCCGCCGCTGTCCAGACCGCGACATCGGTCCGCCGGTCGAGGGCCGCGTCGACTGCCACACCCAGAAAGAGCGCCAGCAGGGGGCCACTCACGGCGCCGAGCATCATCAACAGGGCGGCGGTGATCAGCCTTCCCGGGTCGAGTCGCCACGCCGAGGCCAGCGTCGCGCCGACACTGCGCGGAATTCTATTCACTGCCTTCTCCCTCTTCCTCGGTGAACCGCGCAGCCTGAAGCCGAAACAGCTCCGCGTAGCGACCGTCGAGGGCGAGCAGTTCTTGGTGGGTGCCTTCCTCGACGACGCGACCGTGTTCCAGCACGACGATCCGGTCGGCACGGCGCACCGTGGAGAACCGGTGCGAGATGACCACGCTGGTGACTCCCCGGGTCAGGTCGAGGAACCGCTCGAAGAACGCCACCTCCGACCGCACGTCCAGGTTGGCGGTCGGCTCGTCGAGGACGAGAATGCTGGCGCCACCCTCGACGGCGACGAGAGCGCGGGCGATCGCGATCCGCTGCCACTGCCCGCCGGACAGCTCGGTGCCGCCGGCGTATCGCCGCGACAGTGGAGTCTCCAGGCCGCGGGGGAGATGACTGACGAAATCCGCCGCGCCGGCCTTCTCCAGGGCAGCCCGGACCACCTTGTCGGCGCGCTCCGTCTCTGTGAGCATCTCGATCGCGCCGAAGGCGACGTTGTCGCGCACTGGCAACTCGAAGTGGGTGAAGTCCTGGAAGATCGCCGCAACCCGGCGCTGCCACGCCGTGGCCGGGAAGGTCCGGATGTCGACGCCGTCAGCGGTGATCACCCCGGCCGTCGGCTCGTAGAGCCGGGCCAACAGTTTCACGAGGGTGGTCTTGCCTGCGCCGTTGAGGCCGACGATCGCCAGCGACCGGCCGGCCTCGATGGTGAGGTCAAGGTCGTTCAGCACCGGTGGCCCGCCCGGGTAGGCGAAGGACACCTTGTCGAATCTCAGCACCGTCCTGGGCAGTCCAGCCGGATCACCCCTGCCGCTCTCGGTGGCGCGGGCGTCGGCTTCGCTCATCCTCTCGATCCGCTCCACCGACCGGTAGGCATTGAGGCCCTGCTCGGTCGCCACATCGGACTCGGCGATGAACCCGCCGATCCTCATGGCGGCCAGGGACGCCTGGAATACGAGTATCAACCCGCCCAAGCCGAGCAGTCCGGCTGCCGTTGCCTGAGCCGCTTCCGTCAGCACCGCGCCCAGCAGCACGAAGGCGGCAAGAACATAGAGAATGTACGGGCCGTAGAACAGCCGACGCCGGGCCCGCCAGACCGGGAGCACGGCGTCCATGGCGGCCGACGTGTACTCCTGCTGCAACCAAGGTAGAAGGCCGAAGACCCGCAACTCCTTCGCCGCCGCGGGCTGGAGCAGCATGGTGCGGAGATATTCGCTGCGGCGCCGCAGCCGGGCGGTGCTCCGGAAGACCTCCGTGAACACCGACAGGCCGAGGCGGTAGCCGAAGCGGATCGTCAGGGCCGCGACGAGCAGAGCTGGCCCGGCCCACCACACGAAGGCGACCGACGTGAGCCCAGCGGCGAGCACGGTCTGTAGGTACCGCGAGATCAGCGCGATCTGACCGGCGCCCGCGGCACCCGGCGACCACATTTCGGTCCGCAGCCGGTCCTTGGCGTCGGCGACGTGATCGAGCAGCTCTGGATCCTCCATGACGGCCACGCCGCCGCTCGCTTGGGAGGCCGCCATCAACCGGTCACGGACGAGGTCGTCGAGGCGACGGCGGATCAGGTTGCCGAGCAGTTCCTGTACCGGCAGCAGCAGCTGCACTCCGAAGAACGCGGCCGCCGCGAGGATCAAGTTGGTCCGAAGATCGCTCCAGGCCACCGACCCGAGCCCGCCGGCTACCGCGTCCGGCACTCGGGCGACCACGGCTGAGGTGGCGAGGATGAACGCGACCGGCAGGATCCCTGCGGCGATCTGGACCATCACGGCGGACGAAACCAGCGGCCAACCGGCGTTGGGCACCAGGTGCAGGATGCTCATGCGCCCGTCAAGGCGCGACCTGTGGCCGTGAACGAATTCCGCCCACACTGACCTTTCGTGCATCGTCACCACCAGGCGCCTCCCGTGCGGCTGTGAACCCTATCGGCGCATGGCAGGAGCCCTGCACGTGACGTGCCGACCGAGGCCGGCAACATCGACGACTTCGGTCGGGGTATGCGACTTCATCAATCTAGTGACGTAGGGAGGTGTAGGCGAGGACGTTCACCGAAGCGTGTCGGAACCGTCCCCAGCTCTGCCTACGCGACAGGAGCAGGAAAGTCGTCCTCAACCTGGACACGTGACCCAGGAAAGGTTGCGGGGGTCGACCTTGCGCACATCTCGAACTGCTCGTAGAGGTCGGTCCAGTTGGCACCGACCGCAGGGTTGAAGATCGGCGCAAGCATGGCCTGCAGGATCACCTCGGGAGCTTCCTTGTGCAGCGCAGTGAACAGGATCAAGTTCTTCAGCCACCCCTCGTAGGCAGGTTTGTTGGGGCTCAGGGGCGGCCCTTGATGGTAGGCGAAGCTTTCTTCGTCGAAGACGATCTGCGTGCCGGAGCGCCCCAGCCTGTACCCCAACTCGGAATCCTCCAGGCCCCATCCCCGAAATCCCTCGTTGAACCCACCGACGCGCTTGTAGTCGACGCTCGGAACAGAGACGTTGCAGGTGAAGAACAGATGCCACGACGTCTTCAGGTCGCCACCGAGATGGCTCAGGCGATCCAGCAGGTCCAGCCTGATGTCGCTCTTGATCAAGCCGCCAAGGAATTCCTCGGCGCCGTCCTTGATGAAGCGATCGTCGAACGCGTCCGGAGCCCGCAGGTATTTTCTGAAGCCGATGACGGCCTTCTTCTCGGGCATGACTCGGTAGTGGCGAAGATGTCGATCGACGAAGGTGGGCGGAACCAGTTGATCGCCATCGACAAAAATCAGGATGTCGCCGGTCGCCTCTGCCGCACCGCGATTTCTTGCGGCACTTCTCGACGACGTCGCGGAACGAGGCAGATGCAGGTAGCGGAACCGGGAGTCGGCCATCAGGTGACGCTGCACCGTCTCTGCTGTCGGGTCGGTCGATCCATCATCGACGACGAGCACTTCGAGGGAATCGGAGGCGGCCAGCCTCTGTGCACGGAACGTGCGAAGGCATCTGTCCAGCAGCGCGGACGAGTTGAATGTCGGCACAATGACTGATGCCTTCATCGGCGGTCTCCATTCCGAATCAGAAGCCGGAATTCCCGACGTGGGAAGCCGAGCAACAAGTTGCCAGAAGTTCGATGTCGGCCCGACACTCGAAGATCGACGCCGCTGCTGTCGGTCTAATCTACGGTTCCGCCGCGGTCAGGTGACCCGGTCGCGCCGTCCCCTGGAACGTGACGGGATTCCGCGCGCCAGGTGCATCCGTCGCCTGACTGTTCGCACGACACCGTGACGTCCGATTCGACGTAGCGGGCGGCGATGGCGGTGTTGAGTTCCTGACAGTACGGACATGGTGATGCGAAAGTCAGTTTGACGCCGGCGCTGGCGGCCTGTCTGCGGTACCGCAGGATCCCACACTCGGCGTTGCGCAGGACGGTGCCAGAGGGCTGGGGCTCGCTGGTCACTGCCGAGTCGTAGAGCAGCAGTTGGCGCTGCAGCCGGGTCATGAAGTGGACGGTGGCAGACTCTCCGGCGGGCCGCTGCGATTGCAGGAGGTCCGCAGTGATGCGCGAGTTCGCCTGGATCCACGCGGACACGCCCTCATCGCCGTGCACGCCGAGGATGAACTCTTCGGCGGCCGCCTGGGCCTCGAAGAACCGCTGGCGCCAGAGATCGACCTTGACGGCGGGGTCGAGGGGAGCGGGGTCACTGGTCATTGTCGGTGTCCTTGCCAGCGTCGAGCTCGGCGAACACCTCTTGGGCGATGCGCAGCCCGTTGTTGGCGACCGGCCAGCCCCCGTAGTAGGCGAGCTGGATGATGATTTCGACGATCTTCTCCCGTGGCATCCCGAGGTGCAGGGCGGCACCGATGTGGCCGCGCAGCTCCCAGTCGGTCCGGGCCAGGGTGACCGCGGTCAGCGCGATCAACTCGCGCTCCTCGACGCTCAGGTGCGGGCGGGTCCAGATCTCACCGAACAAGTGATCGATGGTGAGCCGGAGGAAGTCAGGATAGGAGCCTGGGCGGGGTTCACGGCCGAAGACGTGCTTGAACATGGCCTCACCCCGCTCATGTCGGGCAAGCGACTGGTCCATCGATCACTCCTTCGTGTTGCCAGGTGGCCTGTCGGACAGCGGTGAATTTCTACGACGCCACGAAGGCGACGAGCAGCGGTACGGCGCAGCCAGAACCAGACCCACCCCTGCGCCAAGGCTGGAGGGCCGTGTCCTGTCAGGTCTCAGAGGATGACGCTGAGCTTTCCGTGTTCGTAAAGACTCTCGTGGTCGAGCACCACGAGACGTCTCCGGACCCGGAACGACTCGCCCTCGACGGCGAGTTCGAGCCGACATTTTCCGACGTAGGAGTCAGAGCGCCCGTGCCCGAACCGGTACACGACGACATTCGCCGCCACATCGAGGTGCTTGCCCCGATCGGCCAGGATCTCCACGTTGCTGATCATCCGATTCGTCCGCGACCGGGGATTCTCGCACCACACCTCGCCGTTGAGGAGTTGCTCGATCCGCTGGCGCAGCCGGGCGGCGTTGTCGTCGATGAGCCCGAGCGCATCGGTCGACTCGCCCCGGACGTCGGTAGCCGGCACCAGGTAGCGGATGTCGTCGGTCAGCATCTCGTCGTACCACTCGCGCAGGCGCCACTCGTCGAGCAGCCGCGCCTCACGGAAGAGGAACTGGCTCACCCGGTGCCACAGCCGCATCTGGGCCGACTCGTCTACCGCCGGCTCGGTGTTGATCGTGTCGGTGGTCATCGCCGTTGCGCCCCTTGCCTCTCGGCCCGCTGAGTGACGTGGTGAGCTTCCTCGTGGTCGTCGTCGCCGTCGTGCATCAGCCGGTCCCACTGCCGCCAGAACTCGCGGGCCGGGAGTTCGTCGGTGGTCTCGGGGACATCCTTGGCCATTCCGCGTGACAGGTCGGAGTAGCGGAGCGTGCGATTGAGGTAGCCCCGTTGACAGGACTCGATGATCTCGATGTCGTCGGGGGTGGCGAAGCCGGCGGGACCGAGGAAGGTCAGGTAGTGACTCTTACGCAGTTCCCGGATGTCCGGATCCTCGTCCCTGGGGGCCAGCGCGACTGAGGTTATGGACATCTGGCCGGCGCTGACCGGGTCGATCTTGCGGATGGTGATCCCGATCGCGTCGATGATCATCAGATTCGGGAAGATCATCAACGCCCGGTTGGCGCCGGTGATCCGTTGAGCGCGTTCGGCGCCGAACCGTTCGACGAACCGTGCGGCCGTCGCCTCCATCCGTGACCTGACCTCGGGGGGGAACATCGGCGTCCAGTAGGCGAGCGGTCGGGCTGCCGCCGGTACCAACTCGTTGGCGCCATGCCCCCGTCCGAGCGCGCGGGCGAAGCCGCCTCGTCGTCGCGGTGCCGTCGTCCCAAGTGACTCGATGTAGCTCACGTAACGCTTGTGCAGGGCGCGGAAGTGGTAGATGTCGACGCTGTTCTCCATCATGAGCTTCCAGTTGGCCCGAGCCCCGTGCAATTGCGCACCTTGGATCACCTCCATTCCCACTTCGGACTGGTCGGCGATCAGATCGAGGTACTCCGTCGCGCCCGCCAGATGCTCGGTCAGGGTGCGCGGCTGCTCAGGATCGAAGGTCGCGAACACGAAACCCCGGTAACTGTCGCTGCGGTGCCGCGACAGGCCGAAGTCGGACTTGCGGAAGCCGGGGCCGTACCCGTCCGGGAGCGGAACTCCGACCAGGTCACCCCGGTTGGAGAACGTCCAGTCGTGGTACGGGCACCGGAACGATCTGGCCTGCCCGGCTGACTGCGAGCAGATCAGAGCCCCGCGGTGCGGGCAGCTGTTGGCAAACACCCGAATCACCCCGTCGGAGCCGCGCGCCATGACCACCGGGCGCCCTCCCACGTCACGTGACACGTAGGAGCCCGGCGCGGGCACCTCCGATTCGTGCCCGACGTACAACCAGCAACGATCGAAGATCTTGGTCATCTCCTGTGCGGCCACGTCGTCGTCTGTATAGGCCCGGCGGTCCACCCGGAATGAGAAACTGTCAAGATCGTCGAAGACGATCCGCTCGCCCACCGGCCGCTGCAGTTCTATCGTCACTGCTCCCCCTTTCGCGGTAGCTTCTCGCCCATGCTGATGACCAGTTCTGCCGTGCGCGCGGCGGAATCGCCGCACTCGGGCTGCGCCGCGCGCAGCCGCGCCCGGTAGTCCCGGCCGGGATCAAGCAGATTGGTGACAGCGTCGGCGACCGCCTGTTCTGTGACGTCGGCCGGCTCCAATGCCGTCCCGAAGCCTGCGGTTTTTACGAAGTGCGCCTGAATGGGCTGGTCCACAGCCAGCGGGATCACCAGCATTGGTGTCGCCGCCCGGATCGACTCCGCCACCGAGTTGTAGCCGCCGTGGGTGATGAACGCATCGGCGCGCTCGAGCACCTCACGTTGTGGCACGTACGGGGCGGTAAGCACGTCAGCGGGCAGCGCGAGTTCCTCAGCGAGATCTCCCACTGAGGCGATCACCTGCGCACCGGTCTTCACCGCCCCCATGATCACCGTGCGGAGGAGGTCGGGCCGCCTGAAGAAGATCGTGCCGAAGGAGACGAACACCAGCGGCCGGCCGGGGTCGATCTCCTCCAGGCCGGGAAAGGCGACCTCGTCGCCGCGTCTTCCTGCCGCACCCGGCAACCCGACCAGCTGCACACCGTCGTCGGTGACCGCTTCATCTCCGACGAGCGAGGGAATCGTCGGCATGAGATTGAGAATCGGCGAACGCGCCGAATGAGTCCGGGTCGACCACAACACTCCGCGCCTGGTCAGGTAGTCGCCAACCTGTTCGTCGTACAGCCAGCGACCTTGCCGGCGCTCCCTTGGACATACTCCGCCCAGGTTTGCCCATATCATCCCGTACGGCACACCGGACGCCTGCGCCCCGGCCATCGCTGCCGCCAGTACCGGCAGCGAATCGAGTAGCGTGAAGTCCGGCGCCGCCGCCCGCAGCGCATCAGCCACCTGGTCCGCCACCGGTGACGACTCGAGCATCGGACCGATCTTTGCCGGATCGTCGCTCCACGGCGCCATCTGGACCTCTCCGACCATGTGGACCACCGCCGCGCCCAGAGCCTGGCGACGCTGCTCGCCGAGCGCGCCACCGTCCGCAGACAGCAGCAGCAGCACAACCTCATTGCCGGCGGCTTGGAGCGCACTGACCACCGGAATGTACGGGTTGAGGTGACCATGCTGAGTCGTGGTGAGAAAGGCGATGCGCACTAGATCTCCGATTCATGGAAAACGAACAGGCGAACTCACGATCTGGGCCTGGATCAACCGCCTCGGCCACGAATACGACACCCGGCCTTCAGGCGCTAATCGAGACCACTACGCACGACTGGCAGAACTCCGCCACGCAGTCACGCAGGCGCGCGAAAGCGCCCGGCAGGCGAAGACCCACCGACGACCAGATGCTCTTGCAAGGTTTTACGCATCCCTCACGACCATTGTGAGGACGCGGCCCGATCTATGTGCCCTGCTCGAAAAACACGCTTGCTACAAGGGGCTCACCGTCTGCGCTGAGGCGACTGCGGAAAGTGTGCCCGAAAGCTTGATCAGTGTCAATGCTCTTAAGTTGTCGGTACGCCCGCGAGCCGCTGACTGCGACCGGACTCCGCCTCGACCTGGGGCGCGCGGGTCCGGTTCCTCCGCAACGAAGGCGTGGAGGTCGTGGGCTTACAGGCCTTCCGGCCGAGTCGCCGGATTTCATGCAATTCTCTTCCCCTCGTAACGTGGAGGCCGGAACTTGAGGGATAGGGGTTCATGGCTGGGACGAGACGCCGGTTTGATCCGGAGGTCCGCGCGGGTGCGGTCGAAATCGTGCGTGAGACCGGGAAGTCGATCGCGCAGGTAGCGCGCGATCTGGGGATCAACAGCACCCTGACCGACTGGGTGCAGCCCGATCGGCCGGTCAGGCTGACTGGGCGGTCGCACCGGTGGGAATCGCCCTGTGCTGACTGCGGTACGGCGCAACGGGTAGCGTTCGCGTGTGATCGAGGATGACCACGCCGTGGTGAGATTTCCGCCGGCCGAGATCACCCCGGCGCGGTTCGAGGCTTTCGTCGCCGACGAGCTGCTGCGATCCGCCGGGCCGGAGGTGGACGACCTCGTGGTCACGCTGCACGACAAGCTCACCGGTCTGGATGGCGGCTACGATCTGGATGCGACCGTCCGGTACCGGTTCGCGGGCCTGGCGTTCCTGGTGATCGTCGAGGCGAAGCTGCACCGCAATCCGATCAAGCGCGAGCTCGTCCAGGTGCTCTACCAGAAGGTGCAGAGCGTCGGCGCGCACAAGGGCGTCATGGTGGCCACCGCGCCGTACCAGTCCGGGGCGGTCGCGTTCGCGCGGGCCCATGGGATCGCCCTGGTGACGGTCGTGGAGGGCCGGTTCGTGTTCGTGCACCGCACGCCGGAGACTGGTGCGCACCCGGCTCTCGTGGCCTATGTCGAGTGCGGCACCGGTACCGGCGGGATGGTGCTGTCGGCAGCGGACGAGGACCATGCGGAGTGCGTTGCGACGCTGGTGCTGGGCCGTCCGTCAGGGGCCGATGTGGATGTGTGACGCCCAGACCGATGGGTTGTCGGGCCAGCGGTCGCGCATACGCCGGGCGGCGTCGTGCACGGCTGTGGCGATGTCTGCGCCGTCGGCGAGTGCCGCGTAGACGAGTTCGGCGACGTCCACGGCGTGCCGGTCGCCGACCGGCCAGAGCGTGCCGACGACGTGCCGGAAGCCGGCCAGCTGGAACGCTGACGCCAGGTGGATCACCTCGTCGTTCAGTCGGGCGCCGGGCTGTGCGGTGGAGCACGCGGACAGGTATGCCAGTTCGCCGCCGTCGAGCCGTAGCCCGGCCACGTCCACCACGGTGAGCGGCCGGTCGTGGTGGTCGGCGAGGAGGAGCCGGCTGCTCGACGGGTCGTGCAGGTCGGTGTAGCCGTGGCAGGCGAAGTGCGCCCACCGCGCCTCGGCCAGGGCGGCGAGCACGACGTCGCGCGTCGCGGCCGTACCGCTGAGGACATCGACGCTGCCGGGGCAGTACTCTTCGACGATTTCCGCCTCCGTCTCCGCGCCGAACAGGTCGGCGGTGCCGCCGGGGGTGTATGGCATCGCCACCACGAGTCCCTGGAGATCCCGGGGCTGTTCCGTGCCGGTGCGGCGGGCGTGAGCGAGGGCTCGCAGCGTCGGCGTGGTGGACGCGATCACCCGGTCATGCACCGCCCGCGGCACCGCGTCCGAGGCCGTGCCGTGGTGGCCCGCGGCGTGCAGGGGCAGCAGCGTCAGCGGGCCCGCCGGACACCACCACAGCCGCGGCGGGCGCTGCCCGGCGACCGGCGCCCCGGTGATGCCCAGGTGGTCGAGTACGGGGCCGGCGATGGTGTCCCACAGCCAGCCCAGCGTCCGGGCCAGCTGGTCCTGGCTGCGCGCCCGTCGCCGCGCCGCGTTCGCGTTGATGTCGTCGAGCGCGTGCAGGTACGCGAGGACCTCCGTCAGCAGGCCGTCCGGCGTGAGCTCGGGCAGCGCGACGGCGGTGAGGTCGCCGGCGGCCGGCAGGACGACCGCGTAGGAACCGAACGCCGACACGGTCACGATCACCGCGTGGCCCTCGTCCGGCCGGAGCTGCTCGATCGTTGGCGGACGCAGGAAGGCGCCGAACTCCGGCAGGTCTCGAATGTCCGCGACGAGCCGGTCGTATGCTGCGGCCGCCCTGCGCAGCGCCACGGCGTCGCCCGCCGGGTCGGGCGAGTCGAGCTCCTGACGCAGCGCCGTGAACCGCTCGGCCATCTCGGGGTGGCGTTCGGCGAGCGCGGTGAGGTCGGTGCGGCTGTCGAGCGCCTCACTCAGCAGTATGCCGCGTCCCTGCTCGAACAGTTCGACGCCGCGGCCGATCGCACCGGCCCGCACACACGACGCGACGGCGTCGGCCACCGTGCCGCCCATGCCGTCGAGCAGGTGTTCGCGGTCGCTGCGGGTGATGTGCCGGGCAACGGTCCGAGCCGTGAGGTCGGCGGCGGCCGCGTACCCCGTCATCGCGTCGGTCCAGCGGCCCTCGGCAGCGGCGAGGCTCGCCTGGAAGGCCGCTGCCGCCGCCCGGAACCGGGTCGGTCCCACCTCCGCGGACGCCGCTTCCCGGGACACGGCGACGGCTTCGTCGAGATCGGCGGGATCTCCGGTCCGGGTCCAGCGCTGGCGCAGCGCCTGGCCCAGGTTCAGCAGGTACGCGGTGTGGTACGGGTGATCGGCCGGCGTCTCGCCGATCGCGGCCCGTACCGCCCGCACTGCCTCGTCGAGGTCGTCCGGCCGGTGGAGGTGCTCGTATCGGCTATGCAGGGCGAGTGACTCGTTCGACAGTGCGGCGGGCCGGCCCGGATGGCCCGGCGGCAGCGCCTGCACCGCCGACCGGCTCGCGTCGATCGCCTCGTCCAGGTCGGCGACGTCCGCGCCCACCGTGAACCGGGTCCGCAACGCGCCGGCGAGATTCGACAGCCGCGTCCCGAGGGCCGTGTGACCGGCCGGCGTCAGCTGGACGGCCGAGCGGCCAGCGTCGATCGCCTCGTCGAGATCCTCGCGTCGGCGCAGCGAGTCGTAGCTGGTCAGCAGGGCGCCGCAGAGGTTGGCCAGCACGGTCGCCCGCTCGGGACTGGCCGCAGGCGCGGCGAGCGCGGCATGGCGTAGCGCGTCCAGGGATGCGGCCAGGTCGGCCTGACCGCCCGTATGCCGGAACCGGGCCAGCAGAGCGGCACCGAGATTGCCCAGGAAAGCCGACCGGTACGGGGTGTGCGGCGGCGCGGTGTCGACGGCAGTCCGCCCCGCCTCGATCGCCTCGTCGAGGTCGGCGATTCGGCCGGTGCGCTCAGCCAGCGAGCACAGAGTCACGCAGAGCGACGAGAGGTGCGCGGCGCGGTTGGGGTCGGCGGCGGGCGTGCCGTCCACGGCCCTGCGGCCGAGTGCGGCGGCCTCCTCGATGTCATCCAGACCACCGGTCACCCGATACCGGCGATTGAGTGCGTTGGCGAGATGCAGCTGGCGCCCGGCAAGCTCCGGATCCCCGGCCGGGGTCGCCGCCACCGCCGCGCGGCCGTAGGCAACGGCGTCCCCGATGTCCTCGCTGCGTCCGAGGTGAACGAACCTGCTCAGGAGGAGATCGGCGAGCCGGGCCCGGTGATCGGCCCGCTCGGCGTCGTCGACCGCTGCGGCGAGGGCGGCCCGACGCACCTGGATCGCCTCCTCCAGATCCGCTCGATCGCCGGCGTGGTCGAACCGGATCTGCAGCAGATCGCTCAGCTGCTCCGCTGACCCGGACCGCGCCACCTCGATCATCCGGTCGAGCTCGCTGATCTGGTCGCGGAACCTGGCCCGGGCCCGCAGAGCGAGGTCGAGGTTGGCACGCATTGCGGCGTGCTCCGGATCGTCGGGCCAGCCGGTCACCGCCGCCTGATGCGCCTCGATCGCGGCGTCCAGGTCGGCCTCGCTCGCCAGCTGTTCGAACCGGGTCAGCAGGGCGTTGCCCAGGTTGCTCAGATAGGTACCGCGCTCGGCGTCGCCGGGTGCGGTGGCGTCGACGGCCGTCTCGGTGAGGTTGATCGCGATTTCCAGGTCGTCCAGGTCGCCTGCGCGTTCGAATCGGGTCAGCAGCATGCTGCCCAGGTTGGTCAGGCTGCGCGCATACTCGGCGTGGTCGGGCTCGGCCAGCGCGACGGCGCGGGTCAGCAGGGCGACGGCCTGGTCCAGGGTGTTCTCGTCAGGACTGGACAGCGCCCGCCCGTACAGGAGTCGGCCGAGCGACGCCAGCGTCGAGGCCGTGTCCGGCTCGGCCGGCGGATGGCGCTCGAACTGCTCGCGGACCACGTCCGGCACCTCATACCCGCACAGGTACACAGGGGCGAGCAGCTCCAGCGCCACCATCGCCTTCGGCACCGCATCGGGGTTGGCAGCGGCGGAGACCTGGGCCATCAGCAACAGCCCTGCGGCCTGGGTGACCGGGAGGTCGTCGAGAGGGTCCGGCACCGAGCAGAGTAGGTCGACCAGCTCGCCGATCGCCTCCGGCGCGAGTACCGGCTCCGGGGCACGGGTGGTGAGGTGCCGCTGCACGCGGTCTCGCAGCTGGGCAAGCCGTTGTTCTCTCAAGCTCGAAACCCCGTCCCCAGTGCCAAGTCCACATTGATCGCGGTACCTTACCGTTGCCCTGGTGTCCACGCAGAGTGCCCTGCGTAGGGCGCGACGGTCTTCGAATGGGATCAAGGTTCCGGGCGATCAGACCTCAGCGTCGGTACTCCGTCCGAGGGCGTGACGCTGCCCTTTCGTAGACGAACGACTCGATCAACACCAATCTCTTGATCCGCGGGTTCGGCCGGTTGTGGGTCGCGAGGCGCGCGGGTAGACAGATGGGGTGGTCGATCACCAGTACGCCGATCCCGATCTCGCCGAGCTGTACGACGTGTTCTGCTCCTGGGACCAGCGCGACGACCTGGCCTTCTACCTGCCGTGGGTGATGTCGGCGCGTGCCGTGCTCGACGTGGGGTGCGGGACGGGCCTGTTGCTGCACCGGGCGCGTGCGGCCGGGCACCAGGGGCGTCTGTGCGGGCTGGACCCTGGGGCCGGCATGCTGGCGCGGGCCCGTAGCCGTTCCGACGTCGAGTGGGTGCTGGGTGACCTGGGCTCGGTGCGCTGGGAGGGGGAGTTCGACCTCGTCGTGATGACCGGCCACGCGTTTCAGGTCTTCGTCACCGACGATGAGCTGCGATCCGCGTTGGCGGCGGTCCGGTCGGCACTGACCGACGACGGCCGGTTCCTGTTCGAGACCCGTAACCCGGCGGCGCGGGCCTGGGAACGGTGGACGCCGGAGCACGCGGTGGAGGGCGTCGACGCCCGTGGTGGCACCGTCCGGATGGAGTACGACGCCGAGCCGCCGGCCGAGCCCGGCATCGTGCGGTTCACCACGACGTTCTCCAGCCCGCGTGGGCCGGGACCGCGTACCAGCCACAGCGCGCTGAGGTTCCTGGACGTGGCGACGCTGTCGTCGTTTCTGACCGGCGCCGGTCTGGTGGTCGAGGAGCGGTTCGGCGACTGGCAGGGCGGCGCGTTCACCGAGACGAGCCCGGAGATCATCACGGTCGCCCGGCGGGGGTGAACCGGCGCGGGTGGCCGCACGGCGGGCCGTCCGCGCACCCCGGTGACAGCCCAACCATCCTGCGCCAGCCGCGTCGCCAGGTGGGCGCCGAGCCCCTGGCTCGCGCCGATGACGACCGCATTTCTCATCGCGTACCCCTGCTCGTCATCCGCGCCGGGTAGCTCCGGCCGATGGTCACGGGGCCGCCGCCCGGCTCTTCCGGACGGCGTGGGCGCGCCGCATCTTGACGTAGTTGCCGCAACCGGCCATCGAGCACCATCGGCGGGTCTGGTTGCGGGACGCGTCGTAGAAGGCCCACCGGCAGGTGTCCCGGTCACACACCTTGAGCCGGCCCCAGGAGTGCTCCTCCGCGCAGCGGCGGAGCGCGTCCATCAGCCCACCCAGGGCACGGTGCAGCGGCTCGTCTTCGACGGAGACCAGTCGGAAGGACCCGCCGGCGAAGACCAGCCGCACGGGGAACCCGGCCAGCGCCTGGTTGAGCCGCTGGTGCGCGACCGGCACGACGTCGACGGGCGGCCCTGCGTGCGCCCGGAGCACCGTGCGCAGGTGCTCGCGGATCGTGGTGATCGTGGCGACGTCGGACGGTGCCAGCCGCGTACCGGCTTCGACGAGATCCCGTTCGACCAACCAGTCGCGGAGCCGGTCGGGTGACGTCAGGGTCTCCTCGCCCACCTGGGGTTCGAAGGTGTTGACGAGATCCAGCACCAGCCGGGCGGCGGCGGGCACCCCTGCCTGGTCGCTCACGGCCAACCTCCTGCGATGAAACGGTTGGTGGCCGGTCGTCGCCGGAGTCGGCGCCACCACCTGCTCCACCCCTACCGGCCTGCGGACATTGTCGACCAGGCGCGCACCGGGCACCAGTCGCGTCCCTTGACAGGGTTGGTGGTCCTTGCGAACATCCCAGTTACACCGGCAAAACGGCTTTGGCAGTGTCAGCGGCGCCTGGCCGGACGCCTGTGGCTGATCCTTTGCCGATCACGGGGTGTCGGCTCCGAGCAGGCGACAGCGGAGGAGGCATGGTGGCCGCCACTCTCAAGGACGTGGCACGGCTCGCCAGGGTGTCCGTGAAGTCCGTCTCCAACGTCGTCAACGGCTACCCGTACATCAGCGACGACCTGCGGCAGCGCGTGCAGGACGCCATCGAGCAGCTCAACTACCGTCCCAACCTGTTCGCGCGCAACCTCCGTACCGGCTACACCCACCTGCTCGCGCTGGTGGTGCCCGGCGGCGAGGCCCCCCGGTTCGACAGCCTCGCCCGCGAGATCGTCAGCAGCGCCTGCCGCCTGGGATACCGCGTGGTCATCGACCACGCCGGCGCCGACCACTGCGGCCACCCCCCGCCCGGAGGCACCCACCACGCGCTGGTCGACGGCATCATCCTGGTGGCCGACGACGCCCCGCCGGAACTGGTCAGGGAACAGGCCGGCGCCGGCGCGCCACTCGTGCTGCTCGGCGAGAGCAGCGACCACCGGTGGGACAACATCACCGTCGACCACGCCGGGGCGACCCAGGACGCCACCGAGCACCTCCTGCGCGCGGGCTGTCGACAGATCGCCGCGATCGGCGTCGGTCCGGACGAGTCCTCCACCCGGGCGCGATGTCGGACGGTCGGCTACCGACGGGCCCTGCAGCGGGCCGGCCTCGCCGAGTCGCCGGGACACCTCCAACCCGCGCTGCTGCACCGCCGTGACCACGGCTACCGTGCCGCCCGGACGCTGCTGGCGCAGGACCAGCGTCCGGACGGGCTGCTGTGCTTTTCGGACCTGCTGGCGATCGGTGCGATGCGGGCCGTCTTCGACGCGGGCCTGCGCGTCCCGGAAGACGTCGCCGTGGTCGGCATCGGCAACAGCGAGGAGGCGCGGTACGCGCGGCCCGCCCTGAGCACCGTCAGCGTCGACACCGCCTTCATCGCCCGCGAGGCCGTCGCCCGGGTCACGAGCCGGATCGCCCTGCCCGACGTGGCCCCGACCCGGATCATCGCGCCGCACACGGTGCTGGTCCGGGAGAGCAGCGCGGTGGTGGGTGGGCCGTCCCGGGCGGCACCCGACCGTCCTGCAACGGGGTGAGCAGGCGGCGCAGCGACAGCCCCACGGCCGAGGCCAGCAGGCAACCACCGACGACCATGACCACCCAGGCCGTGGCGTTGCCGGTGCCGATCAGCGGGCCGGCGGTGACCGGGCCGATCACCCCGCTGATGCCGGTGGTCATCGAGTTCATCGCGTTGTAGCGGCCGCGCAACTCGTCGCGAGGCGAGAATGTTCGTCAGCATCGGAAGCACCGGGGCGAGCATCGTCTCGCCCAACGCGAAGATCGCCGCGTAGGCCACCACACAGCAGGCCGCGAGGAGGGCGTTGTCCCGGCCCGCCAGGCCACCGATGCCGAGCACCAGCCAGGAGATGGCGAACACGAGGCCGACGGCGGCGAGGGCCCACGAGCGGCTGCGCCCGTTGAGACGGCCGATCACCAGCAGTTGCAGTACGACGATGACCACCGCGTCCCGGTCGGCGTTGATTGGGCGGCACCGGCCGATATCTGCCTGACGCTTCCGCGCGGCCTATGGTGGCCTGATGATCACTTGCGTGGTGCACTACACCATCGATCCGACCAAGCTGGAGGCGTTCGAGCGCTTCGCCCGCGAGTGGATGCGACTGGTGGCACGGCACGGCGGTGTCCATCACGGCTACTTCCTGCCGGCCGAGGGTGCCAGCGACCGGGCGGAGGCCCTGTTCAGTTTCGACAGCCTGGCCGCCTACGAGCGCTACCGCTCGCGGTTCGGTGAGGATCCGGAGTTCGTCGACGCGGACCGGATCCGCGACGAGTCAGGATGCGTCCTGCGCTACGAGAGGACGTTCATGCGTCCGCTCCTGCCGGACTGAACGCGCCGCGCCTCGCCCGTTCCCGGCGCGGCGCTCCGGCCGGCGGGTCGGCCGGGGCACCCGGTCTGGTGCCTGAACCGACCCGCCCTGGTGGATCGTCACCGTCACATGACGTGTACGAAGGTGGCCCAGCCGTTCCCGATCTTGACGGGGTTGCCGAGGCTGGCTCCGTTGTGGGGGTAGTACCAGAGGTTTCCGTTGGCGTCGACTCCCAGGACGTCGGCGGCGCCGTCGCCGCTCCAGTCGGCGGCCATGACGTGTCTGAAGGTGGCCCAGCCGTTCCCGATTTTGACGGGGTCGCCGAGGCTGGCTCCGTTGTGGGGGTAGTACCAGAGGTTTCCGTTGGCGTCGACTCCCAGGACGTCGGCGGCGCCGTCGCCGCTCCAGTCCGCGGCCATCACGTGCTTGAAGCCCGCCCAGCCATTCCCGATCTGCGTGTAGCCAGACAGTTTGTAGCTGTTGTTCGGGTAGTACAGCAGCCTTCCTGAGGAATCGACCCCCAGGACGTCGGCGGCGCCGTCGCCGCTCCAGTCCGCGGCCATCACGTGCCTGAAGGCTGCCCAACCGACCCCGATCTTCACCGGGGTGCTGAGACCGGAGAGGTTGTGCGGGTAGTACCAGAAGTCGCCGTTGGCGGCGACCCCCAGGACGTCGGCGGCACCGTCACCGCTGAAGTCGGACACCCGTTCGCCGTCAGCTCCCGGCAGGCTGGTGGAAAGGCGGTTCTGGCTCACCGGTGCGGTGCCGGTGGGATAGCTGGTGCCGTTCTCCACCGTATTGGGGATCTCGCGACTGAGCTGAGAGTCGCAGTAGACGACGTTCCAGTGCAGATGTGGACCGGTCACATTTCCGGTGGCGCCGGACGCGCCGATGTGCTGCCCCTGCGCCACCCATTGCCCTCTGTCGACGATGGTGGTGCTGAGGTGGGCGTACTGGGAGCATCGATTGTTGCCGTGGTCGATCAGGGCGATTATGCCTCCGCCGCTGCTCCATCCCTCGAAGCGGACGGTGCCGGCGGCCGAGGCGACGATCGGGGTGCCCTGCGGCATCGCGAAGTCGACGGCATGCCGGTTGTAGCCGTCGTTGTGGGAGTAGCCGCTCCCGGGGGTCTGGGTGATGGTGTACGCGTGTCCAGCCCGGTAGGGCAGCTTGAACGGTGCGCCACTGGCGGCGAGCGCGGAGCCCTGAGGAACCAGGATCCCGAGCGCGGCGACAAGCGCTGCCATGCTGACTGCGATATTCCGACGCAAGTGAGCCTCCATGTACCTATGTGGAATATCGACCGTGCAGCTGCACGCCCGTGAGCCATGGACCTTCGGGCGCGATCTGGCCCAGAGGGTGTCCCAACGAGGCCGAGACTGTCAAGATCGCCAATGGCTCCATGCGTCGTCGCCCTGGGCCTGACCGTACGCAACGACCAGACCGCGAGGGGGCACCATGGATGCCGACGCCGACGCCGACGCCGACGCCGACGCCGACGCCGACGCCGACGCCGACGCCGACGCCGACGCCGACGCCGACGCCGACGCCGACGCCGACGCCGTCCCGACCGGCAGCGCGGACACGATCCTCGTCTGCATCCGGGGCAACTCCGGCTCGGGCAAGAGCAGCATCGCCCGGGAGCTGCGGCGTCGGCACGGCCGGGGCTGTGCGCTTGTCGAACAGGACTACCTGCGCCGCGTCGTGTTGCGCGAGCGCGACAAGCCCGGCGGCGCGGCGCCGGCGTTGATCGAACAGACCGTACGGTTCGCGCTCGACCACGGTTACCACGTCGTGCTGGAGGGTATCCTGCACACCGTCCGCCACCGGGCCGTCCTGACGGCGCTCCGGGACGGCCATCGAGGGCGGTCGCTCTTCGTCTACCTCGACGTGTCCCTGCCCGAGACCCTGCGCCGGCACCTGACGCGCCCGCAGGCCGGTGAGTTCACCGCCGCGCAGATGAGTGGCTGGTACGCCGCCCACGACGTCCTCGGCTGGCCCGACGAACTCGTCCTCCCGGAGTCCACCACGCTGGAGGACGCCGTCCAGGTCGTCGCCGCAGCCGCCGGGCTGCCCCAGACCGGGGGCGACGCCGACGTGCTCCCGATCGTTTCGTAGCCCACGCGAGGCGTTCCCGCTGCCCCGCGGTCGAGCAGGTCGGTCATCTGGGTGGGGCGGCCACACTGCGACGGTTGGTCTCGCCTGCGGGCGGCGCGGGCGGCAGGATCATGCCCGCCCGCTTGACGGAACGCAGGGCGACGGCCACGTCCGCGTGCTGGAGGCCGGGGAGTTGGCCGATGGTGCCGGACAGGAACTCGTAGAGGGCGGCGTCGCTCTCCAGCGCGATCTCGCCGCACAGGTTCCGGTCCCCGGTCGTCGCGGAGATCATGAGTACGGCGGGGTGCGCGGCGAGCAGTTCGCCGGCCTGTCCGAGCTGTGTGGGGTTGACGCTGAGGGTGACGAAGGCGTTCACGGCGAGCCCGACGAGGCTGGGCTCGACGACGGTCCGCATGCGCAGGAATCCCGCCGCCATCATCGCCTCGGCCCGCCGCCGTACGGTGGCGGGGCTCGCGCCGCACCGCTCGGCGAGCTGCTGCCAGCCCTGGCGACCGTCCGTGGCGAGACTGGCGATGATCAGCTCGTCGAGTCGGCTGAGCCGGGACGGCGTCTCGACGGGTGTCTGTTCGTTCCAGTGGTCCGTCCGCTGCGCCCGTAGCTCGTCGACGACCTCGGCCGGCAGCAGGCTCGGGCTCCAGTTGTGTGGTGTGCAGAACCTCCGGATGACCTGGTTGCTCCATATCGCCAGGACACCGTCCAGGCCGGGCAGTTGCTCGAACATGAGCTGGAGCAGGTGCTCGTTGGAGGTGTAGGAGACCTCGGCCACGCAGTCGACGCTGCCCGTGAGCAGCTTGACGGAGCCGCACTCCTGCCACCGGGCCAGGTGTTCGGCGGAGCGGCCGGCGGCGTCCGGGCGGCAGCGCAGCCGTACGAACAGCGATCGCGCCCGGCGGGTCGCCTCGCCGTCCATGACCCCGATGATCCGCACCGCACCGCTGCGCAGGAGTCGCGGGACCCGGCGGGAGACGGTGGCCTCCGAGGTGAAAACCGCCTCGCCGATCTGCGCGTGGGTGGCCCGCGGGTGGGCGAGCAGGGCGCCGACGATCTGGCGGTCGAGTTCGTCCAAGGATCGACCATTCCCGTCAGCCGAGAGGTTTTGCATGCGCGTATCTTGCATCTCACACTGGCATCTTGACAATCTCCCTCGTGTCTCCGGCAGACTCTCGCCCACGGGTCCGACGGTTCGAGGAGGCAGAGGGTGGCGCATCCGATCAGGCGTTCCAGCGCGGTCAGGGCCGGCGCGGCCGGCGCGGTCGTGCTGCTCGCGGCGGCCGTACTGCCGGCGACCCCGGCGGTGTCGGCACCGGCGGCGGGCGGTGCGCGGCCCGCCCAGCACGTGATCATGTTCGACTTCGACGGGTTCGACCCGCGCTTCCTCACGGGGCGCTACGCCGGACTGGCCGAGCTGCCGAACCTCCGGGCGCTCATCGGGGAGGGCACCTTCGGCGTGGCCGACGGTTCGTACTCGTCGTACTCCAACTCGTCGCGGACGACCACCGCGACGGGCGCGTACCCGGCCGTGCACCGCAACACCGGCTACTACTACAACCAGGAGGCCGACCGCGGCGTCTCCCAGGAGCGCTACATCGAGCCCGGCGTGGAGACGATCGCCCACTCGCTGAAGCGGCAGGACCGCACGGCCGCCTACCTCCAGTGGTACGCGGTGCAGAACTACGGCGCGACGTACGGCGACCCCGCCGCGCTGTACACCCAGCCGGGCGGCAACTGCGAGACCCGCGCCGACCAGGCGATCGCGCTGCTGCGCGGCGAACCGGTCAACTCCGGCGGCACCATGGTCGACCCCGCCGCGATCCCGGACCTGATCACCGTCTACTGCGACGACGTCGACGGCGTACTGCACGACGGCGGGTTCTCCGACCCCGACCTGCCCGCCGCCCTGGCCCGCGTGGACGCCCAGATCGGGCGGGTCCGCGAGGCCGCCCGCGAGGCCGGCGTCCTGGACCGGACGGCGTTCGTCGTCACGGCCGACCACGGCGCCCGGGAGTGGACCGTCCCGCTGCTGCCCGAGGTGCTCGACCGGCTCTCCGCGACCGGCCTCAAGGTCCAGGTCGTCGCCAGCTCGGGCGGCGTACCGGATCCGGCCAGCGAGATCGTCGTCGTGCCCGCCCCGCGTACCGCCGACATCACCCTGCGGGGCCGGGCGGACACCCCGGAGAACGCCCGCCGCATCGCCGGGATCATCCGGGGCATCCCGGGCATCGCGGCCGTCCGCGACCAGCAGAACCTGCGCCGGTTGAAGGCCAGCGACAAGCTCGGCGACCTCGTGGTGGAGCCGGTCGAGCCGTACCACCTCTCCACGCTCGCCGACGGCGCCCCCCGCGCCTCGCACGGCGCCCTGCCGGAGGCGCAGGTCCCGATGGTGCTCTCCGGCGCCGGGATCCGCCGCGGCGTCCCGCTGCGCAACGTCGGCCTGGTCGACGTGGCCGCCACCATCAGCGCCCTGCTCGGCGTGCGCCCGCCGGCGAACTCCCAGGGGCACGTCATGCGCGGGGCCGTCGAGCGGTCCTGACCGTCGTCACCAAGCAGATCGAGGAGAGACAGCACATGGTCCACCTGACGAAGCGCCGGTGGGCGGCGGCTCTCGCCGCCGCGACCGCGCTCACCATGCTCGCCGCCTGCGGCGGGTCCGAGTCGGAGGCGGAGAAGGCCAAGGAGATCACCTTCTGGACGCCGCAGACGACCCCGCAGCGGGTCGCGGCGCAGGAGAAGGTCGCGGCCCGGTTCACCGAGAAGACCGGCATCGCCGTGAAGGTCGTGCCGCTCAGCGAGGCCGACCAGAAGCAGGCCCTGGCGACGGGCGCCGCCTCCGGGGACGTGCCCGACGTGATGCTGCACAGCTCCACGACCACGGCCGCCTGGCGTTCCCAGGGGCTGCTGAACACCGGCGCCGCCGAGGAGGTCGTCAAGGACCTCGGGGCCGAGACGTTCAACGCCAACGCCCTGAAGGCGTTCAGCCTGGACGACAAGGTCGGCGCCGTGCCGAGCGACGGCTGGGTGCACCTGCTGGTGTACCGCAAGGACCTCCTCCAGGCGGCGAACGTCGCGGTGCCGACCAACCTCGAGGAGGTGGCGAAGGCCGCCACCACGATGAAGGCGACCGGGGTGTCCGGCATCGCCCTGGGCACCCAGTCCGGCACCGCCTCGGGGACCGAGGCCATCTACTCGATGTTCCAGAGCGCGGGCTGCCAGCTCGTGCAGGACGGCAAGGTCACCATCGACTCGCCGGAGTGCACCCGGGCGGCCGAGCAGTTCAAGGTCCTGCGTGACTCCAGCGCGCAGGGCGACTTCGACGTGACCAGCGCGCGGGCGGCCTACCTCGCCGGCAAGTCCTCGATGCTGCTCTTCTCGACCCACATCCTCGACGAGCTGGCCGGCCTCGACTCGGCGAACCCGCCGACCTGCGCGCAGTGCAAGGCCGACCCGGCGTTCCTGTCGAAGAACTCCGGATTCATCACCGTGCTCGACCGCAACCACCCGGCGCAGTACGGCGCGACCCTCGGCTACGGCATCCCCGAGGGCGCCAACACCGCCGGGGCGAAGGAGTTCATCAAGTTCATGCTGGAGGACGGCTACTCGGACACGCTCGCCTCGGCGACCGAGGGCCGGATCCCGCTGCGCAACGGCACCAAGGCCGAGCCGAACGCGTACCTCGACGCGTGGGGCAAGCTGGGCATCGGCCCGGAGGCCAAGAGCTCCGTCGCCGAGCTGTACGGCCCGGAGATGGTGACCCAGATCCGCGAGGGCGTCAACGCCGTGAGCCTGTGGGGCATGGGCACGAAGGACTCGCCGCTGGCCGGCGCGGTCACCGCCGAGAACGTGCTCGCGCAGTTCCTCGAGCGGCTCTACGGCGGGCAGTCGCCGGGCGACATCACGAAGGCGATGGCCGAAGAGGTCAAGAAGGTCCAGGCCGAACTGTGAGCACGCCGACAGTGCGGTCCTCCCGCTGGGAGCGGCTCAGCCGCTCCCAGCGGGAGAACCTCAACGGCCAGCTCCTCACCGGTCCGACCCTGCTGCTGCTCGCGCTGGTCGTCCTGCTCCCGTTCGTCCTGGTCGTCATCTTCGGGTTCTCCGACACGCGGCTGATCGACATCCCCCGGCTGTCGCCGTCCACCATCGAATGGACCTTCGAGAACATCGCCGACGCCTGGCGGTCGGACGCGTTCTGGGGTGCGCTCTGGACCACCGTCGCCTACGCGACCCTGACCACGCTCGGGTCTATCGGCGTCGGAACGGCCCTCGCCCTCGCCCTGCGCCGCCCCTTCCGGGGGCGCGGGCTCGTCCGCGCGCTGCTGCTGATCCCGTACGTGCTGCCGGTCATCGCGGCGGCGATGATCTGGCGCACGATGCTCAACCCGCAGTACGGCATCGTCAACGCGATCGGCATGGAGTACCTCGGCTGGCAGAGCCCGATCGGCTTCCTCAGCACCACCTCGACCGACGTGGCGGGTCTGCCCGTACCGGTGTCGCTGCTCGTCGTCGTCGCCTTCGAGATCTGGAAGTCGTTCCCGCTGGCCTTCCTGTTCGTCATGGCGCGCTTGCAGAACGTGCCCGGCGGGATCGAGGAGGCCGCGGCCCTGGACGGGGCGTCCCGGTGGCAGAACCTGCGCCACATCATCCTTCCCCAGCTGCGGGGGGTGCTCCTGCTGTTGCTGCTGATGCGGTTCATCTGGTCGTTCCAGAACTTCAACGACGTCTACCTGCTGACCGAGGGCGCCGGCGGCACCCAGGTCATGGCGATCAAGGTCTACACCGAGCTGGTCACCCGGTCCGACATCGGCAGCGCGGCGGCGTACGGACTGCTGATGTCGCTGATCCTCTGCGTGCTGCTGGCCGGCTACGTCCTGCTCTCCCGGCGGAAGGAGGCGTTGTGAGTTCGGCGATGCGGCCCTCGCGCCCGGTCAACGTCCTGCGGTGGACGCTCATCACCGTCGCGCTCGTCTGCGCCGTGGGACCCGTGCTCTACGGGGTGCTGCTCTCGCTGCGCCCGTTCTCGGCGGTGCTGCTGGAACCCCTCGACGTCGTCCCCGGCCTCGGCGAGATCGACCTGTCCAGCTACGTGACGGCGATGAAGGACGAGTCGGCGGGCGGCTTCGGGCTCGGCCGGTTCGTGGTCAACTCCCTGCTGGTCGCCCTGGCCACCGTCGCGGTGTCGATCGTCGCGTGCATCTTCGGCGCGTACGCCGTGGCCCGCCTGCGCTACCGGGGCCGGCGCTTCACGAGCGGGATCATCCTCGCCGTCTACCTCTTCCCGGGCATCGTGCTCGCGGTGCCGAAGTTCGTCATCCTGAGCCGGCTGGGGCTGACCAGGTCGCTCGTGGGGCTGCTCGTCATCTACGTCGCCGCCACCGTCCCGGTCGCGCTCTACATGATGCGCAACTACTTCCTCGCCCTGCCGGAGAGCGTCGAGGAGGCGGCGCTGCTCGACGGCTGCTCGCTGCCGACGATGCTGCGCAAGGTCGTGCTGCCGATCGCGCTGCCCGGCGTCGTGGCGACCGCCATCTACGTCTTCATGATCGCCTGGAACGAGTACTTCTACGCGCTGCTCTTCCTCGTGCAGGACCGGTCCCGGTGGACGGCTCCGCTCGGCCTCGCCCAGCTCACCGACTTCCAGGTGCCCGTGACCGTGCTCCTGGCCGGCTCCATCGCGGTGACCGTACCGGTCATCGTCATCTTCTTCCTCGCCCAGCGCTACATCGTCACCGGACTGACCTCCGGGGCGGACAAGTGAACACCGAAAGGATGATCGACGTGGCAGGCCCTGTGTCCCCGGGATCGGGACCGGTACGACTGCTCGTGCTCGGCGCGGGAGGGCGCGGCGCGCACGCGTACGCCCAGTGGTGCCTGGAGCACCCCGACGCGGCGCGGGTCGTCGCGGTCGCCGAGCCCGACGCGGAGCGCCGCGACGGACTGGGCGACGCCCACGCCGTCCCGGCGGACCGACGCTTCACCGGCTGGCAGCAGGCGCTCTCGACGCGCGGACCGTGGGACGCGGTCATCGTCGCCACCCCGGACCGGGACCACGTCGACCCCACCCTCCGGGCCCTCGAACTGGGACACCACGTCCTGCTCGAGAAGCCCATCGCGCCGACCGCCGAGGACCTGCACCGGCTGACCGTCGCGGCCCGCGGCAGCGCCGGTACGGTCACCGTCGCCCACGTGCTGCGCTACACCCCGTTCTTCCAGACCCTGCGCCGCCTGCTCGACGAGGGCCGGATCGGCGAGTTGCAGGGCATCTCGCACATCGAGAACGTGGCGTACTGGCACTTCGCGCACAGCTACGTGCGCGGCAACTGGCACCGGACCGACCAGTCGAGCCCGATGCTGCTGGCGAAGGCGTGCCACGACATCGACATCCTCCGGTGGCTGGTCGGGTCGCCCTGCACGACTGTCGCCTCGTTCGGCGAGCGCCGCCACTTCCGGGTCGAGCACGCGCCGAAGGGCTCGACCGAGCGCTGCGTCGACGGGTGCGCCGTCGCCGACACCTGCCCGTACAACGCCGAGCGCCTCTACGTCGACCAGCTCGCCGACGTCGACGGGCCACCCGTCACGGTCGTCACGAACGACACGAGCGTGGCCGGCCGGCGGCGGGCCCTGCGGCTGACCGACTACGGCCGGTGCGTCTACCGGATGGACAACGACGTCGTCGACCACCAGACGGCGGCGCTGCGCTTCGGCAACGGCGTCACGGCGTCGCTCGTGGTCTCGGCGTTCACCGCGTGGAACACCCGCACGCTCACGTTGATGGGCAGCCACGGGCAGATCACCGCGGACATGCGTTCGGGCCGGATCAGCCTGGCGACCTTCACCGACACGCCGCCCACGGTGGAGGGGCGGCGGACCGACGAGACGTTCCAGGTCGGCAGCGGCAGTCAGGGGGTCGTCGACGAGGTCATCGAGGCGTTCTCCGGACACGGCGGCGGCGACGCCGGGCTGATGCTCGACTTCACCGGGCGGGTTCGGAGCCGGCTGTCCGGCGAGGACGTCGAGGCGGCCCCCAGCTCCCTGGAGGAGAGCGTGGAGAGCCACCTCGTCGCGTTCGCCGCCGAGCGGTCGCGGCTGAACCGCACCGTCGAGGAGCTGTGACGGTGGACGAGGTGCGTGCCCTCGTGGCCCGCGTCGCCGGCACGGCCGACGACGTGCGGGTGGAGCGGATCCCCGCCGGTGACGACGCGGCCGTCGCCGGCTACGAGTGCCGCGACGGCGTCCTGACGCTGCGCGGGTCGGATCCGGTGGCCGCTGCCGCCGCGTTCGGGCAGTACCTGAAGGCGTACGCCGGCCGTCAGGTGACCTGGGAACAGCCCCGGCTCGCGCCCCGGCCGATGCCCTGGCCGGACGCGCCCCCGACGCGGCTGAACAGCCCGTTCGCGGTCCGCTACCACCTCAACACCGTGACCTACGGCTACTCGGCGGCGTTCTGGGACTGGGACCGCTGGGAGCGGGAGATCGACTGGATGGCGCTGCACGGCGTCACCCATCCGCTCATGCAGGTCGGCCACGAGGCGGTGCTGGCGGAGACGTTCCGGCGGGCCGGGCTCGACGCGGCCCGGGTCGACGAGTGGATCGGCAGCGCGGCGCACTTCCCGTGGACGTTCATGGGCAACACGAACTCGTTCGGCGGGCCGCTGCCGTCGCGCTGGATCAGCCGCCACGTCGAGCTGGGGCAGCGGATCCTCGACCGGCAGCGCGCGCTGGGCATGACGCCCGTCCTGCCCGTGTTCGGCGGGCACGTCCCCCCGGAGCTGGCCGACCCGTCGGCCGGCGAGATCGAGTGGCAGGGCTGGCGTACCCCGATCCTCGGCCCCGACAGCGAGCGGTTCGCGTCGCTGACGGCGGAGTTCCTGGGCATCCAGCGGGAGCTGTTCGGCACCGACCACCACTACGCCGTCGACCCGTTCATCGAGTCGGTGCCGCCGTCCGGGGAACCCGACTACCTGGCGTCGGTCGGCCGGGCCGTCTACCGGGCGATGGCGGACGGCGACCCGGAGGCGACCTGGGTGCTCCAGGGCTGGCCGTTCCACTACCAGCGCGACTTCTGGCGGCCCGACCGCGTACGCGCGTTCCTGGCCGACGTGCCCGACGAGCGGCTGCTCCTGCTGGACCTGTGGGGCGAGCACGCCCCCATGTGGCGCCGCGACGGCATGTTCGGGCGGCGCTGGGTGTGGTGCGCCATCCACAACTTCGGGGGCCGCTTCGCGCTCTTCGGCGACCTGGACGGGCTGCGTCGCGACGTCGACGAGCTGCGGCGTACGCGGCCGGCCCGGCTGGCGGGCGTCGGGCTGGCACCGGAGGCGGTCGAGAACAACAGCGTCTTCTACGAGTTGGCCACCGACCTGACCTGGGGCGTGCCCCGACTGGACGACTGGCTGCGGTCGTTCGCACGGCAGCGCTACGCGTCCGGGCACGAGGACTTCGCCCTGGCCTGGCGGCTCCTGGCCGACACGCTCTACGCGCCGGGGCGCACCCGGTCCATCCCGTCCCCTGTCATCGCCCGGCCGTGGTCGGCCGACGCGCCGTTCGCCGCCCAGCGGCTGGCCGGCGAGTTCGTCCCGCAGGACGCGGAGCCGCAGCGGCAGTCGGCCAACATCGACGCCGAGAACGACCCCATGGTCCTCGGCGCCCTGCCGCGGATCGCCTCGGCCGCCCGGCTGCTGCTCGGGCGGGCGCCGGAGGCCGGGGTCCGGGAGCAGGTCGAGCGGGACCTGGTCGAGCTGGTCGGTCACGTCCTGGCGCAGGGATCCCGGATCCACATCCGTGGGATGCTGGCGGCCTTCGCCGAGCGGGACGGGGACGGGGTCCTGGACCACTTCGCCCGGTTCCGGGCGGATCTGCTCGACCTCGACGAGCTCGCCGGCACGCGCGCCGAATCGCGCGTCGGCCGGTGGATCGACGACGCCCGCGCGTGGGGCGACTCGCCCGCCGAGGCCGACGTCATGGAGCGCGACGCCCGCAGTCTGGTCTCCGTGTGGGGCCACCAGACCAGCGGGCTGCACGACTACTCCGGGCGGCACTGGGCCGGGCTCGTCCGGGACTACTACCTGCCCCGGTGGGAGCTGTGGGCGACCTGGCTGGCCCGGGCGGCGACGACGGGGCAGGCGCCGGACGTCGACGTCCTGCGTGCCCGCGTCGTCGCGCACGAGGAGCGCTGGCGGGGGACGATCGGCGGCTGTCCCGCCGCGCCCGAGGGGAACACCCTCGACGTGGCGGCCAGGATCCTCGACCGGCTCGGGCACTGACCGGCGGCGGCCCGGCGCGTCCGCCCGTCGGACCCGGCGCGCGGATCGCCGCCGGACCCGGCCCGCCGGTCGTCCGGCGCGCGTGCGCGACGTTGCCATAATCGAACGGTGTCTGTCCCGAGGCGCCTCCGCTCGTCCAATCCCGCGATCGTCGGGGCGGTCATCGCCGCCGTGGCCACGGTCGTCGCGGCGGCCATTCCCGTCGCGCTGGAGCTGACCCGCGACAGCGGCGGCGGCGGTGCCGCGCCGCCGGTCGAGGGTGCCCCGTCCAGCGGGCAGCCCTCGCCGACCCCGCCGGCGGCGTCCACCGACCCCACCCCTGCACCCGATTCGTCCCCGGTCACCGCGTCGTCGCCCCCGGCCGGCGTGGTTCCGCTGACGGAGATGCGCGAGGTGGACGACTTCGAGGGCTGGGAGCAGGAGCCGCTGATGGTCGCCGGGAAGCGGCACGAGGCGGTGCTGACCGCGTCCCCGTGCTGGTTGAACGACAACTACACGGTCACGTTCGTGGTGAGCCGGCAGTTCAGGGTCTTCGAGGCGGCCGTGGGCATCGCCGACGAGTCCCCGAAGGGCATGCCGCTGCGGTTCACCGTGCTCTCCGACCGCAAGGAGGTCTTCACCACCACGGTCGGCCTCGGACGGACCCGCCCGGTCAAGGTGGACATCAGCGACTCGACTCAGGTGTCGCTGCGGGTCAGCACCACAAGCGTCGAGCAGTGCCACGGCGACAGCCTCGGCGCCTGGATCGCGCCGCGGGTCCGCCGGTGAGTGCCGGCCCGTCGATGTGACGGTGGCCGGCGCCCGCGCGTCCCCGGGGCGTGCCGGGCTCCGACCCGGCGGCCGGTGGGCGGGCCCACCGGTCGTTCCCGCGCCCGCCTGTCGGGGGCGTGGTGGAGGATGTCCGACCCGGTGGTCGGTGGGCGGGCCCCCACCGGCCACCGGGTCGGGGCTCAGTGGGCCGGCCGGGGGGTGATGACGAAGGCCAGGACGGCGGCGGCGACGGCGATGACGGCGCCGGTGGTGAAGCCTCGGGAGAAGCCGGCGGTGCTGGTGCCCGCGATGCTCGCCGCGGCCATGCTCGACACGACGGCGGCACCGAGCGAGGCGCCGAACTCGTGGAAGGTGCTGACGATGCCGGACGCCAGGCCGGCCTCGTGCGGCGCGACCTGGCCGAGCGCGACGGCGGACGCCACGACGAAGAGGACGCCCGTGCCGGAGGCGGCGACGGCCACCCCGATGACGAGGGCCAGGGTCCCGTCGACGAAGGCGGGGACCGCCATGCCGGCCGCCGCGACGAGCAGGCCGAGGACGCCGAGGGTGCGCGCCCCGATCCGGCCGATGACGCGGCCGGCGGCGTTCGCGCCGAGCATGGTCGTGATCGCCACGGGCAGGAAGAGCAGCCCGGTGCGCAGCGCGCCGTAGCCCTGGTGGTTCTGGAGGTAGAACGTGCCCAGGAAGAAGACGGTGATCATCAGCGCGGTCGCGACGAGGATCAGCAGCGCCCCGGTCGCCACCGGCCGGCGGAACAGCAGCCGTACGTCCATCAGCGGGCTCGCGGCGCGGCGCTGCCAGACGACGAACGCGGCGTAGAGGAGCACGGCGGCCACCAGCAGCGCCAGGATCGTCGGGTCGGCCCAGCCGACGTCGCCGGCGCGGATCAGCGCGTAGATCAGCGATCCGGTGGCGGCCGTCACCAGCACCGCGCCGGGCACGTCGAGCCGGCCCGGCGCGCCGGTGGGCGCCTGGGGCGGAAGCTGCATCCGGAGGGCCAGCAGCAGGATGATCCCGACCGGCACGTTGACGAAGAACACCCAGGGCCAGCCCGGCCCGGCGGTGAGCAGGCCGCCGAGGAGGACGCCCAGGGCGGCACCGCCGCCGCCGAGCGCCGACCAGATGCCGAGCGCCTTGTTGCGCTCGTCGCCGTCGAAGATCGTGACGACCAGGGACAGGGCGGCGGGGGAGAGGAGCGCCGCCGCGAGGCCCTGCCCGACGCGACCGCCCAGCAGCATGGGGCCGCTGGTCGCCAGCCCTGCCGTCAGGGACGCGGCGCTGAACAGCAGGAGCGCGGCGAGGACGAGGCGCCGGGCGCCGAACAGGTCCGCGGCGCGCCCGCCGAGCAGCAGCAGGCCGCCGAAGGTGAGGGTGTATCCACTCACCACCCACGTGAGGGCTTCCCGGTCCATCCCCAGGTCCGACCCCATGTGCGGCAGGGCGATCGCGACGACGGTGACGTCCAGGATCAGCATCAGTTGGGCGATGCCGACGAGGCCCAGGATCCGCCAGCGCTGCGGATGCGGACTCGCGGGTGTGTGAGTTTCGGTTGCGGTCACAGGTTCCGCCATGGCTGCCAGGCTCCTCCGCCAAGTTGAACGGTAGTGTTCAAGTTACGGAGACACGTTAACTCATGCACGCCTGTTCGACTTAGGGGAAGTTCCATGACTCGCCCACTCGCCAAGCCGACCCGCCGGGCCGACGCCCAGCAGAACGTGGAGAGGATCCTGGAGGCGGCGGTGAGCTGCCTGAGCCGCGACCCCGACGCCAGCGTCAGCGACATCGCGCAGGCGGCGCGGGTGGGCCGGGTGACCCTCTACGGTCACTTCCCGTCCCGGGACGCCCTGGTCGAGGCCGCGCTGACCCGGGTGCTGGCCGAGGGGGAGGAACTCCTGGCGGGCCTCGACCTGACCGGCGACCCGCGGGACGCGCTGCGCGTGCTGATCCGGTCGAGCTGGCTGCTGATCGCCCAGTCGAGCGCCGTGCTGGAGGCGGCCCAGGCGTCGCTGCCGCCCGAGCGCGTGCACCAGCTGCACGCCGAGCCGGCGCGACGCGTCGACCAGTTGATCCGCCGGGGCCAGGACGAGGGGGTGTTCCGGGTCGACCTGCCGGCCAGCTGGCTGACCGGCGTCCTGCACCACATCATGAAGGGCGCCGCCGCCGACGTGGCCAGCGGGCAGGTGGACCGGGCGGACGCCCCCCGCCTCATCTCCGAGACGGTCCTCGCCGCCTACCAGGTGAACGGGTAGCGGACGTCCCGGCGCCGGGCGTCGTCGCTGGTGCTCCATCGGGACCCCACCGGATTGCGAGGACGCGGCTCGATACTGCGGAGATGCGTGGGAAGGAGTGCGCGATGTCCGAAGCCGAGTCCGTAACGGTACTGCTCGCGGCACCGCGTGCGTTCTGCGCCGGTGTCGAGCGTGCGATCGAGATCGTCGAGCGTGCGCTCGCCAGCCGGGGCAGCCCGGTGTACGTCCGCAAACAGATCGTCCACAACGCGCACGTCGTCGCCGACCTGGAGTCGCGCGGCGCCGTGTTCGTCGAGGAACTCGCCGAGGTGCCCGCCGGCGCGACCGTGGTGTTCTCGGCGCACGGGGTGTCGCCCGTGGTGCGCGCCGAGGCCGACCGGCTCGGCCTGGAGGTGTTCGACGCGACGTGTCCGCTGGTGGCGAAGGTGCACACGGAGGCGCGCCGGTACGCCGACCGTGGGGACACCGTCCTGCTCGTGGGGCACGCGGGGCACGAGGAGACCGAGGGCACCCTGGGCGAGGCACCGGAGCGGATGCTCCTCGTGCAGTCGCTGGAGGACGCGCACGCGGTCCAGGTGCCCGACCCGGACCGGGTGTCGTACCTGACCCAGACCACGCTCGCCGTGGACGAGACCGCCGAGGTGCTCGACGTGCTGCGCCAGCGGTTCCCCGCGCTGCGCGGGCCGTCCTCGGCCGACATCTGCTACGCCTCGACCAACCGGCAGGCGGCGTTGCGTACGGTCGCCGAGGAGTCCGACCTCGTGCTCGTGGTCGGCTCGACGAACTCGGCGAACACACAACGGCTCGTCGAGCTGGCCCGCCGCGCGGGCCGACCGGCCCACCTCATCGAGGACGCGGCGGAGATCCTGCCGGAGTGGCTGGCGGGTGTCAGTACGGTCGGGGTCACCGCGGGCGCGTCTGCCCCGCCGCGCCTGGTCGAGGGCGTGGTCGAGGCGCTGCGGGCGCGCGGGCCGGTGACGGTGGTGGAGCGCGAGGTCGCCCGCGAGACCATCGAGTTCACCGTGCCGGGCGCGGTGCGTTCCCTCTGACACCGGACCGCCGCCCGGCGGGCCGCCCGGTGCCGATGCGCTGGGCGTGCCGAACGCCCGGCGGCCGCCACCGCGCGGCGCCCGTCGGCCGACCGCGTCTGCGGGGCGGTCCGGCGGGCGCCGCGGGGTCGGCTACGCGGAAGCCTGGTACGTCGACTGCATCTTGTGCGAGAACCACTCGCCGACGGTCACCCGGTCGAGCCCGGCCTCGGCGCTCTCCTGGGCCAGCGGGCGCATGGGCTCGATGGTGGTGTCGTGGTTGGGCAGGTAGAAGAAGGGGATGGAGACGCGCGACGGCGCGTCCGTCCCCTCCGGGTTGACCACCCGGTGCACGGTCGACGCCCACCGGCCGCCGGTCCAGAACGCCATCAGGTCGCCGATGTTCACCACGAAGCTGCCGGGGATGGCGGGCACGTCCAGCCAGTCGTCGTCGCCGCGCCGCACCTGGAGCCCGCCCAGCTCGTCCTCCACGTAGAGCACCGTCAGGCTGCCCCAGTCGGTGTGCATCTCCCGCCGCAGCACGCCGTCGTCGGGCGTCGGGTAGTAGTAGTTGGCGATGATCAGGGACACGTGCTCGTCGAACTTGCTGTCGAAGAAGTTCTCCGGCAGCCCGAGGGCGAGCGCGAACAGCCGCATGATGTCGGCCGACAGCTCGGTCATGGCGGCGATGTACTCGTACCAGACCGCCTTGAAGTCGTCGTCCGGCCAGATGTTCGCCGCCTTCCAGGTGGCCGGGTGCGTGCCGAGCCGCGCGCGCTCCTCGTCGCTCAGGTCGCCCGTCACGTGCGCGGCGAACGCCTCGTACGGGCCGCCCGGGCGGCGCAGGCCCGACACCCCGGAGCCGCGGTTCGCGCTCCGGTCCTTCTCCTCCTCCGGTCGGGTGAAGAAGGTCTTCGTGGTGGTGTACATGCGGTTCACCAGCTCCCGGGGCACGCCGTGCCCCACGACGGTGAAGAACCCCGAACCCTCGCACGCCTTGCCGATGGCTGCCGCGATGGCCGCGCGCCCCTCGGCGGTGGTGCGGCCCGACAGGTCGATCGCCGGTACGAAATCCTGGACCACAACGGGTTCCACAACTGCCCGCCTCTCTCGCGACGTCATTACATTGATCGAAGCAATCCCGGGTCACCCGTTGGCAAGCCGCTGCGGTGTCGCTTCCCCCACGTGCGGGTAATTGCTCGGCGTACCTGACGGTAAGGCAATGTTGAGACCGGCAGACATTCACGTGCACGATTGCGTCGTGGCATACGAGGACGAGCAGTTGTCGCAGATGGTCGGGGCGCTCGCCCAGGCGGGCCGCCCGCTGTCCGGGGACGCCGTGGGTCGGCTCGTCGCCGATCCGCCGGGTGTCGTGGCGGATCCTGCCATGCGCCTGCTCGTCGCCGCCGCGGCGGGGGACCCGCTGCTGCTGGCCGCGCTGCGCGAGGGGATCCGCGTCGAGGGCGTCACCGCCGGGCCCGGCCGGGCGCGGACGCCGAAGCGGGTCCAGGAGCTGGTCCGTGCCACGTTGCGCGGCGCGCCGACCGGATCGTGGCAGCTGCTGCGGGTGGCCGCCGTGCTCGGTCGGTCCTGCCAGCTCGCGGAGCTGACGGCGATGACCCGGCGGAACACCGCCCAGCTGCTGCCGGACCTGGACGCGCTGCTCGACGCCGGTCTGCTCGACTGGGTGGGCGACGACCTCGCCTTCCGGCACGAACTTGTGTGGTGGGCGGTGCTCGACGCCCTGCCGCCCGCCGTGCGGCAGGCGCTCCGCGCCGACCGCGACCGGCTGCGCCGGCGCCGGACCGTGACCGGTGCGTCCCGCGCCGCCGACCCGTCGGCGGAGCCCGTGGCCCCCGCCGACCTGCGGCGCAGGATCGGGCTGCGCTCCGCGCCCGCCGCCCGCGAGTACCGCCCGGACGCCGGCGGCGCGTGGGAGTCGTTCAGCGGCGTCGAGCGGGCCATCGCGCGGCTCGTCGCCGAGGGCATGACCAACCGGCAGATCGCGACCCGGGTACGGCTGTCGCCGCACACGGTCAACTACCACCTGCGCGGCCTGTTCCGCCGGCTGGGCATCTCGTCGCGGGCGGAACTCGTCCGCCACGTGCCGGTCTCCTCCGCGGCGTAGCGGGCGCTCCGGACCTTCCGGACAGCACTGCGACATAGCGATTTCCGGCGTCCTTCACGTTGAATTCGACGAAGGGTGGACCGCGCCCAAATGACTACCCTGATGAGTAGTGTCAATTCTGGTTCCATGCTCATTCTGGTAGTCGGGGGAACCGCCCTCAGGCAGTAGTGTCGCCCGTATCGAATTTCGTTGGGTCAGCGGCAGGTAAATCCACGGGTACGACCGTGCTCACACCCGAGGGAAAACATGAACATCCGTACGCAACCGCGTGTCCACGAACTCATCGCCGTCCGCGCGGCGTCGCAGCCCGACCGGACCGCGGTCGTGCAGGGCGACGCGCACGTCAGCTACGCGGAGCTGGAGCGCCGGGCGAACGGCCTGGCCCGCCACCTCGTCGACGAGGGCGTCGGCGCGGACTCCGTGGTCATGGTCCACCTGGAACGCTCCATCGACGCCATCGTCGGCCTGCTCGCCATCTGGAAGGCGGGCGCGGCCTACCTGCCCGTGGATCCGGGGCTGCCGGACAGCCGGGTCGAGGCGTTCGTGAAGGAGACCGACTGCACCACCGTCATCACCCACGCCCGCGACCTGGCGCGTTTCGCCGACCTGCCGGTCAGGGCGCTCACCGCGGGCGTCGCGGACGGCGCCGCGACCGCCCCGGCCGTGGCGGAGGGCGGCGGGGACGCCGCCTACATCATCTACACGTCGGGATCCACGGGTACGCCGAAGGGCGTCGTGGTCAACCACGACTCGCTGAGCCACCTGTGCGGGGAGTTGGTCGGCCGCTACGGCGTCACCCCCGACGACCGGGTGCTGCAGTTCGGCGCGCTCTCCTTCGACACCTCCATCGAGCAGATCACGGTCGCGCTGCTGGGCGGGGCGACGCTGGTGCTGCCCGAGCTGAGCTGGGCGCCCAGCGAGCTGCCGGAGCGGCTGCGCCACCACGGGGTCACCGTGATGGACCTGACCCCCGCGTACTGGCGCCGCTTCCTCGCCGAGGCCGGCGCGGGGGCCGGCGACCTGCCGGTCCGGCTGGTGATCGTGGGCGGCGAGGCGGTCAACGCGGAGGACTGCCGCACGGCGCTGGACCTGATGCCCGGGGTACGGCTGGTCAACGCCTACGGGCTCACCGAGACCACGATCACCTCCTGCCTGATGGAGCTGACCGCCGACGTGCTGCCCGCCCGCGGCGCGGCCCCCGTTGGCCGGCCGCTGCCCGGCACCGTCGTGTACGTCCTCGACGAGCACGGCCGGCCGGTCGGCCCCGGCGAGCGCGGTGAGATCCACATCGGCGGTCGCGGCGTGGCGCGCGGCTACCTGACCGAGGACGACGCCGGCCGCTTCCGCGCGGACCCGTTCGCGTCCGAGCCCGGCGCGCGGATGTACCGGACCGGCGACCTGGGCGCCTGGACCGCCGAGGGCAACCTCGAGGTGATCGGGCGCATCGACCGGCAGGTCAAGATCCGTGGTTTCCGGGTGGAGCCCGGCGAGATCGAGGCGGCGTTGGCGGCGCACGACGACGTCGACACGGTCGCCGTCACCACCTACGAGCACGACGGCCAGCGGCGCCTGGTCGCGTACCACACCGGCCCACGGCCCCTGGACGTCGCGGAGCTGCGCGAGTTCGTCGGCCGCCACCTGCCCGACTACATGGTGCCGACGGCGTTCGTCGCCCTCGACGAACTGCCGCTGAAGACCAACGGCAAGGTCGACCTGGCCGCGCTGCCCGCGCCGGGCACCGCGACGGTCGCCGCCGAGGCGGCGGACGACGCACCCGTCGACCTGGTGGAGCGCGGCGTGACCCGGCTGTGGGGGCAGGTGCTCGGCGTGCCGCGGGTGCTGCCGGACGACAACTTCTTCGCGCAGGGCGGCAACTCGATCCTCGCCGCCGAGCTGCTCGCGAAGATCCGCGGCTCCTTCGGCGTGCTCATCACCCAGGTACGTCCGCTGATCCGGCTGCTGCTGGAGGACGCGACGCCGCGCGGCCTGGCGCGGGCGGTGCGGGAGGCCCGGGAGGGCACGCTCGCCGGCGACGACACCCGCAAGCGGGTGGACTTCGCCGCCGAGACGGAGCTGGACGTGCAGGTCCGGCGCGACGTGTCCGACGAGCCGCGCTGGCAGGACCCCCGCCACGTGTTCCTCACCGGCGCCACCGGCTTCCTGGGCATCTACCTGCTGCGGGAGCTGCTGACGAGCACGGACGCCGTGGTGCACTGCCTCGTACGCGCCGACGGGCCGGAGCAGGGCCTGGCCCGCATCCAGGCCAACGCGCGGCACTACTTCGGCGAGGACCTCGCCGGTCACCAGGCGGCGGGCCGGATCGTCGCCGTCCCCGGCGATCTCGCGGCACCCGGGCTCGGCCTGTCCGAGGCGGCCTTCGACGAGCTGGCGCGCACGGTCGACGTCATCCACCACCCCGGCGGGGCCGTCAACTTCATCTACCCGTACTCGCACATGCGGCCGGCGAACGTCGACGGCACCCGCGAGATCATCCGGATGGCCGCGCGGCACCGCAACGTCCCGGTCCACTACACGTCGACCATGGCCGTCGTCGCGGGCTTCGGCACCGCCGGCGTCCGGCACGTCGACGAGGACACTCCGCTGGCGTACGCCGACCACCTCTCCGTCGGCTACGTGGAGAGCAAGTGGGTGGCCGAGGCGCTGCTGCACCGGGCGGCGGAGCAGGGGCTGCCGGTGGCGATCTACCGGGCCGCCGACATCTCCGGCGACCGGGTCAACGGCGCGTGGAACATCGCCACCGAGATGTGCGCCATGAAGAAGTTCGTGGTGGACACCGGCACCGCCCCCGTCGCGGAGCTGCCGCTGGACTACACGCCTGTCGACGTGTTCGCCGCCGCGGTCGCGCACATCGCCCGGGCGTCCCGGCCTGCCGGCGAGGTCTACCACCTCACCAACCCCGGGAAGGTCAACATCTCGGTGCTGGTCGAGCGCCTGCGGGCGTACGGGCACGACATCCGCGAGGTGACCTGGGCCGAGTGGCTCGACGAGATGGTGCGCGTCGCGGTCGAACAACCCGACCATCCGATGACCCCCTTCGCACCGCTGTTCATCGACCGCTGCGCGACGGGCCAGATGAGCGTCGCGGAGATGTACCTGGAGACGACGTTCCCCGTCTTCTCCCGCACCAACGTGGAGCACGCGTTACGCGGCAGCGGCATCGAGATCCCGACGGTGGACGCGGAGATGCTCGACCGCTACATCGGCTACCTGACCCGCACCGGGTTCCTGCGGGCCGCGTGATGGGCTGGGAGACGCTCGACCTCACCCACGCCCCCACCGAGGGCCCGGTCGCGTTCGGCGACGACCTGTCCGCGACGACGCTCCTCGGCGCCTACCGGCACGGGCTGTTCCCCTTCCCGGCCGACACCGAGGAGCGGAAGATCGTCAGCGAGTTCACCTACGAGGCGGACGTCGCCGCCGGCCGGATCGCGGTGCTCGCCGGGAGCGCGGACCCGTACGCCGTCGCCTGGTGCTCGCCCGACCCGCGCCCGGTGATCCGCGTCGACCAGGCCCGCATCCAGCGCAGCCTGCGGCGGCAGCTGCGCAACAAGGTCGAGTGGACGACGACGCTCGACGTCTGCTTCGACCGGGTGGTCCAGCACTGCCGCGTGGGCCGCGAGCCCCGGTGGCTGACCGACCGGCTCGTGTCGGCGCTGCGCGAGCTGCACGCGGCGGGGCACGCCCACAGCGTCGAGGTGTGGGAGGGCGACGAGCTGGTCGGCGGCACGTTCGGCGTACGCGTCGGCGGCGTGTTCAGCGCCGACTCCCAGTTCGCCCTGCGCAGCGGCGCCGCGAAGGTCGCGGTCGCGTGCCTGGTGCGGCGCGTCGCGGAGAGCGGCGGCGTGGCGGTCGACGTCCAGCACGACGGCGACCACGCGAAGCTCATCGGCGCGGTCGCGGTGCCCCGTACCGAATACCTGGCGCTGCTGCGCAGGCACGCCGACGACCACTGCGCCATGCCCGCGGACCCGCTGCCCGCGCGCAGCCTGGCCGCCTGACCGAGGGAGGTGACCCCGTGCGCGTGCTGACGCTCGCGGAGCGACCGGACCTGCTGGACGGGATGCTCCACATGGAGGCCTCCTGGCCCGAGTACATCCCGCCCGAGCCGATGGTGGTCGGCTGGGCCCTCGACCGGTACCCGGAGCACCAGCTCGTGGTGCTCGACGCCGACGACAAGGTGGTGGCCCGCGCGGCCGCCGTGCCGTTCGCCTGGGACGGTGACCCGGCGAGCCTGCCCGACACCGGCTGGGACGCGGTGCTGGGGATGAGCATGCTCGACACCGCCGCCGGCCGCCGGCTCACCGCGCTGTGCGCGCTGGAGATCGCTGTGGTGCCGGGCATGCAGGCCCGGAACATGTCGGGGCGCGTCCTGGCTGCCGTCAAGGACAACGCCCGCCGGCACGGCTACCGCGACGTCGTCGGGCCGGTGCGCCCCAGCGGCAAGCACGCCGAGCCGCACGAGCCGATGCCGGAGTACGCGGCCCGGACCCGCGACGACGGGCTGCCGGCCGACCCGTGGCTGCGCGTGCACGTCCGGGCGGGCGGGGAGGTCCTCCAGGTCTGCCCGGCCTCCATGACGATCTCCGGCAGCCTCGCGCAGTGGCGCGACTGGACCGGGTTGCCCTTCGACACCAGCGGACCGGTCGTCGTGCCGGGTGCCCTGACCCCGGTCGCGGTGAACGTCGACCACGACCACGCCGTCTACGTCGAGCCCAACGTGTGGGTTCGACACCCCCTCGCGGAAAGGCATGCCTCATGACCAGCACCGTTCCGGCCACCCTGGCCTCCAAGATCCGCAACCGCGCCGCCCTGATCGAGATCATCGGCGGCTACATGGCCTCGCAGTCGCTCGCGCTCGCCGCCGAGCTGAAGCTCGCCGACCACATCCACGACGGCCGGGTCACGAGCGCGCAGCTCGCCGAGGCGACGGGTACCCACGCGCCGTCGCTGCACCGGCTGCTGCGCACCCTCGTGGCCATCGGCGTGCTGGTCGAGCCGGCGCCCGGCGAGTTCCGCCTGACCGAGGTGGGCGAGCAGCTGCGCACCGACTCGCCGAACTCGCTGTGGGCGTTCACCCGGTTCTTCACCAACCCCACGCTCTTCGCGTCCTGGCAGCAGGTGCGGCACACCATCGAGACCGGCGAGTGCGCCTTCGACCACGTGCACGGCAAGAACGCGTACGTGCACCTCGCCGAGAACCCCGAGCTGTCCGCGCTGTTCAACGTGGCGATGGGGCAGGAGTCGAGGGCGTCCGCCCAGCTCGTCGCCGACGGGTACGACTACTCCGGCGTGCGTACCGTCGTGGATGTCGGCGGCGGCGACGGGACGCTGCTCGCCGCGATCCTCGGCACCCACGCCCACCTGCGGGGGGTGTGCTTCGACAGCGCCGCGGGCGTGGCCGAGGCCGCCGGTGTGCTCGCCACCGCCGGGGTCGCCGACCGGTGCGAGATCGTGGCCGGCGACTTCTTCTCGTCGGTCCCCGAGGGCGGCGACCTGTACGTCATCAAGAGCGTCTTCCAGGACTGGGACGACGAGAACGCCCGGAAGCTGCTGGCCACGGTGCGTGCCCACATCCCCGCCGACGCCACGCTGCTGATCGTCGGATCGGTGCTGCCGGACACCGCGAACACCGACAACCCGGTGATGTTCTACACGGACATCAACATGCTGGTGACCGCCGGCGGCCGGGAGCGCACCGAGAGCGAGTTCCGGTCCCTGCTCGCCGAGACCGGCTTCACCGTCGAGTGGTGCGGCCACGGCGCCGCGGGCCCTCTCTCGCTGATCAAGGCCGTGCCGGCGAGCTGACCCACGTCGAGGACCGGGCCACGGGCGCACCCGCTCACGCGAGTCGAACGTGGCCCGGCCCGTGTCCCGATCCAGACCCACCCGCGCAACGGGGAGGCAACGATGACCAGACCGAGTTTCGGCAGCGAACTCCTGCGCGGCAGGCTGCGGGTCGACCTGCTCGACCCGCTGCCCGACGCCGGCCTCGACGCCGACGCCGAGGCGTTCCTCGCGCGGCTGCGCGCGTTCTGCACCGACAAGGTGGACGGCCGGCTCATCGAGCGCGAGGACCGGATCCCCGACGAGGTGGTCGACGGCCTGCGCGACCTCGGCGCGTTCGCCATCAAGCTCCCCAGGGAGTACGGCGGGCTCGGCCTGTCCGGGGTCTGCTACCACCGGGCGCTGATGATCGTCAGCACGGCGCACTCCTCGCTCGGTGAGCTGCTCGGCGCGCACCAGGCGATCGGCCTCATCCAGCCGCTGCGGCTGTTCGGCACCGACGCGCAGAAGCGCGAGCTGCTGCCGAGGTGCGTACGCGAGCTCTCCGCCTTCGCCCTCACCGAGCCCGACATCGGCAACGACCCCTTCCGGATGCGGACCACCGCCACCCCCACCGGCGACGGCGGCTACCGCCTCGACGGGGTGAAGCTGTGGACGACAAACGGCACCATCGCCCATCTGATCGTGGTGATGGCCCTGGTCCCGCCCTCGGAGAGCGGCCCGGGAGGCATGTCCGCGTTCGTGGTGGAGGCCGACGCGCCGGGGGTCACGGTGGAGCACCGCAGCTCCTTCCTGGGGCTGCGCGGCCTGGAGAACGGGGTCGTCCGGCTGCACCGGGTCGTGGTGCCCGCGAGCCGCCGGATCGGGCCGGAGGGGCAGGGGCTCCAGGTGGCGCTCGCCGCGCAGGACACCGGCCGGCTGTCGATGCCCGCCGTCTGCGCCGCCGCCGCCAAGTGGAGCCTGAAGATCGCCCGCGAGTGGTCCGGCGTCCGCGTGCAGTGGGACCGGCCGATCGGCGAGCACGAGGCGGTGGCGGGCAAGATCGCCTACATCGCGGCGACCGCCTTCGCGCTGGAGGCCATGGTCGAGGTGTCCGGCCGGCACGCCGACGCCGGCGTGCTGGACACGCACACCGAGGCCGAGCTCGCGAAGCTGTTCGCGTCGGAGCAGGCGTGGCGGATCGTCGACGAGCTGATGCAGATCCGGGGCGGTCGCGGGTACGAGACCGCCGAGTCGGCCGCCGCGCGCGGCGAGCGCGGCGTCCCCGTCGAGCAGCTGTTCCGGGACCTGCGCATCGGCCGGATCTTCGACGGCTCCAGCGAGGCGCTGCGGGTGTTCGTCGGGACCGACGCGCTGGCGGACGAGGAGGGCCCGTCGGAGGGGTCCGCGCCGTCCGCGCCGCCGCCCGACTTCGGCGTGCTGGCCGGGCACCTGTCGTCCGCCGCCGCGACGTGCGCCGAGCTGGCCCGGCACCTCGACCGGGGCCGGGAGCGGTGGGGCGAGGCGGTCGCCGAGCGGCAGCTGTTCCTCGGCCGCGTCGTGGACGTCGCCGCCGAGCTGTACGTGATGACCGCCGCCTGCGTGTACGCCAGGGCGCTCGGCGGCACGGCGGTCGAGTTGGCCGACGCGTTCTGCCGACAGTCCCGGCAGCGGGTGGCGGAACTCTGCCGGGGGCTGTGGGCCAACACCGACGCCGACGACGTCGCGGTCGCCCGGCGGGTGCTGGACGGCAGCTTCACCTGGCTGGAAGAGGGCGTGCTCGACGCGTCCATCGAGGGGCCGTGGATCGCCGAGCCCGTACCGGGACCGGCGAGCGGCCCGAACCTGCACCGCACGATTCGGAGGTGACTAGTGGACGAGCACGTGGCAGAGCTGGTGGCACAGGGCCGGCGGTCGCTGGAGCTGGCGCCCAACCGGTTCCTGGAGCTGCTGGAGCGCGGTGAGGTGTCGGCCGACCGGCTGCGCGCCCTGGCCGGCGAGCTGTACCACCTGGTGTCCAGCGACCGGAGCAGCTTCGCGTTCCTGGCGGCCCGCTTCCCCGAGCCGCTGTTCCTGGCCATGGCGGGCGCCGAGGAGGAGGCGCTGGACCTGCTGCCGGCCTTCGCCGCCGCCGTGGGCCTGGGGGAGAAGGAGCTGCGGGCGCACGAGCCGCGACCGCTGGCCCAGGCGTACCCCTCCTTCATCGTCCGGACCGCCGTGTTCGGGCCGCGGTCGGCGATCCCGCTGGCCCTGCTGGTCAACGTCGAGGAGTCGGGCGGCTTCTACGCCCGGATGGCCGACGCCCTCCAGGCGCGCTACGGGTTCTCCGACGAGGCGGTCGCGCACTTCCGCTACTTCGCCGAGACGCCGGACGAGGTGCTGGAGCAGGCGGCCGGCGTGGTGTCGACCGGCCTCGCGGCGGGCGACGACCCGGTGGAGGCGCTGCGCGCGGCGCGGATGGTGCACGCCTACGAGGCGGTGTTCTGGGCGACGATGGCCGAGTGACCCCGGGACCGGGGTGGACCCGCCCCGCTCAGGGCAGGTCCACCTCGATCCGGCGGTCGATCCGGTCCTCGATCCAGGTGCTGGTGTCGACGAGCCACACGCGGTCCACCGAGATCTGGTAGATGCGGTGCTCTGCCGGCGGCAGCAGCGCCGACACGGGCAGGGTGTACTCCGCCCTGCTGGCCTCGTCCGGCAGCAGGGCGTCGTAGAACGTCGCGTGGTGTGCGCGTACCTCGTCGGCGGTCAGCTCCCGGCAGGTGCCGGTGAACTGGGCGCCGTCGACCTCGGTGAGCCCGCCGTCGCCGGTGACGAAGAGGGCCCCGCTCACCGTCGGGCGGGCCGCCACGTGCCTGCTGTGCCGGGACTGGGTCGCGGAGCCGAACAGGAAGCGCAGCGGGTCGGGCAGCCACGCGTACTGCAGCACCGCCGTCCACGGCTGGCGGTCGGGGGAGACGGTGGACAGGGACAGGTACTTCGCGTCGGCGACGACGCGGTGCAGACGGTCGACGAGGTCCATGGTTCGGCCCACCTCCGCGGGGGACGGGCTCATCGCCCGTACTCGTAGAAGCCCCGGCCGCACTTCTTGCCGAGCATGCCGCCGGCCACCATGCGGGCGAGCAGCGGCGGCGGCGAGTAGTGCGGCTCCCGGAACTCCCGGTACAGCGACTCGCTGATCGCGGCCACGATGTCGAGCCCGATCAGGTCGACGAGGCGCAGCGGACCCATCGGGTGCGCGCAGCCGAGCGTCATCGCCTTGTCGATGTCGGCCACCGACGCCATCCCGGACTCCACCATCCGCACGGCGGAGAGCAGGTACGGGATCAGCAGCGCGTTCACCACGAAGCCCGCGCGGTCCTTGGCGCGGACGACCTGCTTGCCGAGCACCTCGGTGACGAACGCGTCGACGGTCTCGACGGTCCGCGGGTCCGTACGCACCGAGCCGACGACCTCCACGAGGGGGAGCACCGGCGCGGGGTTGAAGAAGTGGATGCCCACCACCTGCTCGGGCCTGGCGGTGACGCCGCCGAGCTTCACGATGGGCAGTGAGGACGTGTTCGAGCCGAGGATCGCGTCCTCGTCCTCGACGACCTTGTCGAGGGTGGCGAACACGTCGAGCTTGATCGACTCCTGCTCCGAGGCGGCCTCGACCACCAGCTGCCGGTCGGCGAAGTCCGTCAGGTCGGCGGTGAAGGACACCCGACCCAGCGTCGCGTCCCGATCCGCCTCGCTGAGCTTGCCCCGGCCCACCGCGCGATCCAGCGACGCGGTCAGCCGCGCCCGGCCCGGTACGAGGGAGGCCGGCCGCGACACCGCGACGAGCACGTCCAAGCCGGCCCTCGCGCACGTCTCGGCGATCCCGGCGCCCATGACCCCGCACCCGACGACGCCGACCCGGCGAATCCTGTCCATGTTTCTGCCTCCGCACACGCGTTAACAATTGGGGTTGCCGCGGAATTCGGTGAGTAGGGCGGGATCGCCGCTCCCTGACACGTGTCGTGGTAGGACGATAGGTTGGTCAGCCGGCCTGACGCAATGATCTGCGCCTTTGTCCAGGCGAATTCGTGGCGGGCGCGAGAAAGCGGTTACCCGACAGTTCCCGATTGACAGTTACCTTTCTCTGCGTACCCTCACCATCGTAGGAGGCGCACTATGGTCGACTTCAGCGCTGCCCCCACCACCCAGATCGACAGTCGCGGCGGCAAGTGCCTGTACGCGCAGATCGACGAGTTCCGTGCGGCCGGCCCCGCGGTGGCCGTCGAGCTGCCGGAAGGCATGTTGGCCTGGTCGATCACCCGCGGCGACGTGGTCCGGCGCCTGCTGACCCACCCCGGGGTCTCCCGCAACGTCAAGAAGAACGTGCCCAGCTACACCCCCGGCGAGATCAAGTGGCTGTCGCCGTGGGTGGACGTCGAGTCCATGTCCACGGCGGAGGGCCGCGAGCACCAGCGCCTGCGGCAGCTCGTGGCGCCGGCGCTGACCCCGAAGCGGATCGACGCGATGCGTCCGCACGTGGAGCTCGTCGCCCGGCGGCTGCTCGACGACCTGGCGACGCACCCGGCGGACGAGCCGGTCGACCTGCACACCATCTACTCCCAGCAGTTGCCGACCAGGGTGATCTGCGACCTGTTCGGGGTGCCGGACGACCTGCGGCCCGAGGTGCTGCGCATCCTGCGCGTGGTGTTGAACACCGACAACGTGCCGGAGGAGGAGTCGGCCGCGGTCTACGTCGACATGAACGTCGCCATGCGTACGCTGATCGACCTCAAGCGCCGTGAGCCGTCCGACGACCTGACGAGCTTCCTGATGGCGGCCCGGGTGGAGGGTGAGGAGCCGCTCAGCGAGCAGGAGCTGGTCGACATGCTGCTGCTGCTCATCGGCGGCGGCAGCCAGACGACCGTGACGCTGATCGACCACACGGTCCGCGAGCTGCTCGCCAACCCGGACCAGCTGGCGACCCTGCTGGCCGACCCGGCCCGCTGGCCGGACGCGATCGAGGAGGCGCTGCGGGCGCACTGCCCGGTGGCGGCACTGCCGATGCGCTGGGCGAAGGAGGACATCGACCTCGGCGAGGGGGTCGTCATCCGGGCGGGCGACGCCATCCTCATCAGCTACCTGGCGCACGGCCGCGACCCGGCCGTCCACGAGAACCCGGACGTGTTCGACATCGACCGGGAGAACAAGGAGCACCTCGCGTTCGGGGCGGGTCCGCACTTCTGCCCCGGCGCCCGCCTGGCGCGCCTGGAGGCGGTCGTGGCGGTGCCGGCGCTGTTCGCCCGCTTCCCGCGCCTCGCGCTGGCCGTGGCGCCGGACGAGATCCAGCCGCTGCGCTCGTTCATGGCGAACGACGTGGCGTCGCTGCCGGTGCTGCTGAACCACCGGTAGGCGGACACGACGCCGCCCGGCCCGCGACGCGGGCCGGGCGGCGGTGCGTCCGGGGGGCCGTCGGTACGGCGGGCGGTCACGGCCGTGGGTTAGTGGGTGAGTGCGGGGATCTGGATTTTGGCGTCGTGTTCGAGGATGCGTTGTTGGAGTTCTTGGAGGCTGCGGCCGGGTTCGAGGCCGAGGCCGTCGACGAGGGCTTCGCGGGTGCGTCGGTAGACGCGCAGGGCGTCGACTTGGCGGCCGCTGCGGTAGAGGGCGAGCATGAATTGGTGGCAGAGGCGTTCGCGGAGGGGTTCGGTGGCGGTGAGGATTTCGAGTTCGGGGGTGATTTCGCGGTGTCGGCCGCAGGCGAGTTCGGCGTCGAGGCGGTCTTCGAGTGCGGAGAGTCGTTCGTCTTCGATGGCGGCGAGTTCTGACCAGCAGGTGCCGGTTTCGACGAGGTCGGCGAGGGCGCGTCCGCGCCAGAGGGTGAGTGCTTCGGTGAGGAGTTGGGCGGCGCGGGTGGGGTTGTTGGTGGTGGTGGCGTGGCGGCCTTCGCGGACGAGTCTGCGGAAGCGGTAGAGGTCGATGGTTTCGGTGTCGATGCGGAGTTGGTAGCCGGGTGGGTGGGTGCGCAGGGTGGGGTTGGTGGTGGGGTCGGTGTTGTGGGTGAGCATGCGGCGGATGCCGGAGACGGCGTTCTGGACCATTTTGCGGGCGGTGGGGGGTGGGTTGCCGTCCCACATGGCGTGGAGGATTTGGCTGGTGGCGACGACTTTGTTGGCGTTGAGGAGGAGGTAGCCGAGGATTGCGCGTTGGCGGATTCCGCCGAGTTCGAGGTGGTGGCCGTTGTTGGTGACTTCGGTGCTGCCGAGTACGGAGAAGCGCATGGGTGTGCTCCGGTGTTTCGGTGTGGGGGTGGGGTGGGTGTTGAGTTTCCCATCGGTGGTCATTGGGGAGGCACCCCTAGGGCACCCCGCAGGAGGTGTGGGTGCATGGTGGGGGTTATTGGGTTGGCAGTGTGGAGTTGCTGGTCAGGCATTGTCGGGTGGTGGTGGGGCGTGAGTCCGTCATCCGGGTCCGATGAACGGCGCACGTGCACACGGGGAAAGGTGCCGGTGAGCTGCCGAAGGTTGCTCCCACGGCCGGTGGGGAGCAATTCCCCCGGCCCGCGGCGCCGGCGGCCCCGCCGCATGTGACCCTTGCCACGCAAGGGCTTCCTGGGCTGGGAGTCCACCCTGGACACCGCGCTCGCGGCGCCCGGACGGCCGGGTCAGGTATTGACAAAAGTCACCGGGCCTGCCGCGTGTGACGGGTATGAGCGATTCACGAATGCGCTGTGACGAACCTTCGCGCAGACGGTGAACGCAGACCTTGTTGAAACACGTACCCGTCCAGCAGGTTTAGATGGCGTTCCGCACCACCGGGCCAAGCTGTGCGAGAGGGGACTCCCATGTCTGTCAACGCGACCGAGATTCTCAATGCCTTCTTCTTCGACGGTGCCGACGCTCCGGGGGACGGTGACGTGCGCATCGACGTCGTGGACAGCTGGACCACCAGCGACCTGGCGGCGGTCCGGCCCACCACCATCAGCTGGAGCGAGGCCCGGGTGGACTCGGCCCGCTGACGGATCCGGGGCGACCGCCACCGGCGACCACGAGCTGATTCGCGGGGGAACGAGATGACGGACACCGACCTGTGGGTGCGACGGTTCCACCCGGCGGACGAGGCGGTGACCAGGCTGCTGTGCCTGCCGCACGCCGGCGGCTCGGCGAGCTACTTCGCCCGGGTGGCCAGGACGCTCGCACCCGAGGTCGACGTGCTCGCCGTCCAGTACCCCGGTCGGCAGGACCGGTTGCGGGAGCCGGGCCTCACCTCGGTCCACGAGATCGCGGACCGACTGGTGACGGTGCTGCTGCCGCTGGTCGACCGGCCGCTCACCGTCTTCGGCCACAGCCTCGGCGCGACCATCGGCTACGAGGTCGCGCTGCGGCTGCGGCAGGCGGGCGTAGGCCCGACCGCGCTGTTCGTCTCCGGCAGGCGGGCTCCGCACCTGCGCAAGGAGGAGCGGACCCACCTGCGGGACGACGCCGGCCTGATCGCCGAGGTACGCGCCCTGGCGGGCACCGACAGCGCGCTGCTGGAGGACGAGGACGTGCTGCGGATGGTCCTGCCGGCCATCCGCTCGGACTACACCGCGGCCGAGACCTACGAGTACCGGCCCGGGCCACGCCTGGACTGCCCGATCGTCGCGCACATCGGTGACAGCGACCCGCGGGTGACGGTCGACGAGGCGAAGGCGTGGCGGGAACACACCGACGCGGGGTTCGAGTTCGTCGTCCACCCGGGCGGTCACTTCTATCTCAACGACAACATGTCCGCGGTGCTGCGCAGCATCAGGGCGCACACCCGGTCGCTCAGCTCGGCCTCGCGCGGCGCCGCCACGGTCGCCCACGCCGAACAACCGGGGTGAGTCGCCGGTCGACCCGAGCCTCAGGAGTGTCCGGAGGTGACCCAAATGGCACTGATCGAGAGAGAACACCTGCTGTCCGACCTCGTCGAGACGTACGCGACGGCTGCCGCGGGCCAGGGCCGGGTCGCGCTGGTCGACGGCGGCGTCGCCAGCGGGAAGACCCGACTGGTGAACGCCGTGACCGAGGTGGCCGTCGGCGAGGGCGCGCTGGTGCTGACCGCCGCCTGTTCGGTCGCGGAGAGCATGATCCCCCTGGGGGTGGTGGGACAGCTGTTCCACAGCCTCCGGGCCCAGACCACCTCGACCGGCCACCTGCCGCTGCTGCGGCGCGACACCGGGCCGGCGGGTAACCCGGACGCCCCCACCCTGCGGCACGGTGACGCGCAACTGCTGGAGGACGTCTGCCAGGTCCTCCTCGACGTGGCCGCCGACAAGCCCCTGGTGGTGGTCGTCGACGACGTCCAGTTCGCGGACTCCCTGTCGTTGCAGGCGCTGCTGTACCTGCAACGGCGCATCCGGTTCGCGCGGGTGCTGCTCGTGCTGAGCGGATGCGTGGGCGCGCGGCCCGAGGCGGCGGCGTTCCGCGCGGAGCTCACGCGGCAGCCGCACTGCCGTCACCTGCGGCTGCTCCCGCTGTCGCCCGAGGGCGTCGGGCGACTGCTCGCCGAGCGGATCCGGCCGGAGGCCGCCCGGCGGCTCGCCGCGTCGGCGCACGCCGTCAGCGGCGGCAACCCGATGCTCGTACACGCGCTGCTCGACGACGCCCTCACCGGCGCCGACGGGGACGTCGCGCCGACGGTGGGCGCGTCGTTCGTCCAGGCCGCGCTCGCCTGCCTGCACCGCAGCGACCCCCGGCTGCTCGACGTCGCCCGCGCCCTCGCGGTCGTCGGCCCGTCCGCGTCCCCCGGGCTCGTCACCGGGCTGGTGGGCCTCTGCGCGGCGACCACCCGGCAGGTGCTCGGCGCGCTCGCCGAGGCGGGCCTCACCGAGGGGCACTCCTACCACCATCCGGCGGTACGCGCGGCGGTGCTCGACGACTGCCCGCCGCAGACGCAGTCGGACCTGCGGTCGCGGGCCGCGCTCCTGCTCCACGAGGACGGCGCGTCCGCCGCCGAGGTGGCCGCGCACCTCGTGGGCGTCGGTGGGCCGGCCGGATCCTGGGCCGTGCCGGTGCTGGTCGCGGCGGCCGGGGAGGCCGTCGCCGGCGGCGCCGCACGGCACGCCGTGGACTGCCTGGAACTGGCGCTGCGATCCACCGAGGACGACCGCGAGCGGGCCGCCGTGGAGGCGGCCCTCGTCCGGGTGCACTGGCGCAGCGACCCCGAGGCGGTTCCGCGGCACCTGTCGTCGCTGGCGGGGGCGGCTCGCGCCGGCCTCCTCGACGAGGCCGACACGCTGCTGCTCGCCCGGTCGCTCGCCTGGCAGGGCAGGCACGACGAGGCGGTGGAGGCGCTCGACGGGGTGGGCGACCTCACCACGCACCCGGACCCCGACCTCGGCGCCGACGACCTCGCCACCCGCGAGTGGCTGCGGCACTGCCGCCCGCACGGCGGCGACGGTCCGGGCGACCCCGGGCCGGGCGCGGCGGTCGACCGCGCCGAGGAGGTGCTGCAACGCGCCCGCCCCGGTGACTCCCTCCTGGTGTCGGTGTGGCACGCGCTGCGGGTGCTGATCGGCGCCGACCAGCTCGACCGTGCCGCCGACTGGTGCGAGAAGCTGGCGGAGGAGGCCGAGTCGCACGGGATCACGAGCTGGCGGGCCGTCCTGACCGACGTACGGGCCGCCGTCGCGCTGTGCCGCGGCGACCTCGCCGCCGCCGAGCGGCACGCGCGCGACGCGCTGGCCACGATGCCGCCCACCGCGTGGGGCGTCGCCGTCGGCTCGCCGCTCGCGCACCTGGTCCTGGCCTGCACGATGACCGGGCAGCTGGCCGAGGCCGAGGCGGCCCTGCGGGAGCCGACGCCGGCCGCGATGCGCCAGAGCCTGTTCTGGCCGCAGTACCTGCGGGCCCGGGGCGTCTACTACGACGCCGTGGACCGGCGGCACGCCGCGCTCGCCGACTTCCAGACCGCCGGCCAGCTCGCCGTCGGTTGGGGCGCCGACGACCCGTCCGCGCTGCCGTGGCGGGTCGACCTCGCCCGGCTGTACGTCCGGATGGGCCGGCCCGACCAGGCCCGGAAGCTGGTCACGGAACACCTGGCGCTGCCGGGTGGCGACGCCCCGCGCGCCAAGGGCATGGGGCTGCGGGCGTTGGCGGCGGCGTACGCGCCGAAGCAACGGCAGGTGATGCTGCGCGAGGCGATGGACCTGCTGCACGCCAGCGGCGACCGGCACGAACTCGCGCACGTCTTCGCGGACCTGAGCCAGACCGGGCACGCCCTCGGCGAGTTCGGGCGCGCCAAGATGATGGGCGCGCACGCCCTCCAGCTCGCCGAGGGCTGCCACGCCGAGCTGTTGCGGCGCAAGCTCAAGCCGTCCGACGACACCCTCGAAGCCGGGGTGGCCGGCGCGAAGGACGGGCTCGCCACGCTTACCGACGCCGAGCGCCGCGTCGTGAACCTGGCCGCCCGCGGGCACACCAACCGCGAGATCGGCGACCGCCTGTTCATCACCGTCAGCACCGTCGAGCAGCACCTGACGCGGGCCTACCGGAAGTTGAAGATCAGCACGCGTACGGAGCTGGTGCACATCGACCCGCCGAAGGGCGCGCGTGGCACGCGGCGCCGGCGCGTCGCCCCGGTCGGCCCGCCCTCGGGCGACAAGGAAACCACGATGCGATCGGACACGACATGACCGTTGCCGAGGACGAACAGGTCGGTAGCCGGGAGCGCACGCTCGCCCGGCAGATACTCGAACTGGTCTTCCGCTTCCGCCGTCTCGAGCACGCCGACGACCCGTGCGGGGCGCAGCCGTGCGACGACTGCTTCGCGACCCACGAGGAACGGGTGGGCCGGTACGTACGCAGCGGCGAGCCGCTGCACTTCGTGCTGCCGGCGTTCCCCGCGAAGTCCCGCAACCCGGAGAAGGTGGTCGGTTCGCTACCCGACCTCGGTGAGCGGATCTCCGTGGAGTTCCTCCAGTCCTTCTGCGAGCAGGTGAGCCACTACCACCCGGCGGGCGCGCGGATCCTCATCTGCTCCGACGGTCACGTCTTCTCCGACCTGCTCGGCATCCCCGACGAGGACGTGACCGCGTACCGCACGGAACTGCAACGCATCATCGACCAGACCGGCGCGTCCTCGGTCTCGATGTACTCGCTCGACGACGCGTTCGGGGCGATGTCCTACGACGAGATGCGCGCTCGGCTCCTCGCCGGGTACGCCACGCCGCTCGCGGACATCCGCGCCGAGGTGCTGACCGACCTGGGCGCCCGGTCGCTGTTCAACGGCATGCACCGGTTCATGCTCGAGGACCAGGGCCCGCTGCACCCCGAGCTGAGCCGGACCAAGCTGCGCGAGCACTGCAAGGAGTTCGCGTACCAGATGATCCGGCGCAGCCGTGCCTGGGGAGACCTGGTGGGCACGAAGTTCCCCGACTCGCTGCGGCTGTCGATCCACCCGCAGCCCCGGCACGCCGAGAAGATCGGGCTGCACCTCATCCGGACCAGGGACAGCTGGCTGACGCCGTGGCACGGCGTCGTCCTCGACGACGGCGTCAACCTGACGCTGGTCAAGCGGAGCCAGGCCGAGCGGGACCGGGCCTCGCTGGTCTGGCGCAACGGCCGGCCGAGCCACTACGTCAACCCCCACTTCCGGCAGGAGGAGATCGCCTCATGACCACGGCAGACGAGCTGCGGGTGCAGCGGACGCCGCTGGCGCCGTTCGGCACGCTGGTGACGGCGGAGCACGACGGCGCCGACCTGCGGGACATCGCGCCCGCGACGCTGGAGCGCTGGACGATCGAGTCCAAGGTGGTCGTGCTGCGCGGCTTCCCCCTGCTCGACACGGAGGACCTCGTCGCCTATTGCGAGACCTGGGGCGAGGTGCTGACCTGGGACTTCGGCGCCGTCCTGGACCTGGTGGTCCAGGAGGACCCGAAGAACTACCTGTTCAGCCGTACGGACGTGCCGTTCCACTGGGACGGCGCGTTCGCGCGGGCCGCGCCGCGGTTCTTCCTCTTCCAGTGCCTCGAGGCGCCGGTGCCCGGCGGCGGCGGCGAGACGGTGTTCTCCGACAGCACCGACGTGATCCGGCGCGCCTCGCCGGAGCTGGTGCGCGAGTGGGCGGCGACGGAGGTCAGCTACCGCACGGAGAAGCTCGGCTACTACGGCGGCGAGACCGTGTCGCCGCTGCTCACCACGCACTCGGAGACCGGCGAGACGATCATGCGGTACGGCGAGCCGCTCGACCCGGAACGCTACCGCAACCCGGTGTGGGTGACCATCGGCGGCAGGTCGGCGGAGGAGGCCGAGCCGTTCATGGCCGACCTGCGCGAGCGGCTGCACCACCCGGACGTCTGCTACCACCACGAGTGGGTCGACGGCGACATCGTGGTCGTCGACAACCAGGCGCTGCTGCACGGTCGCAACGCCTTCCGCGGCAACTCCTCCCGGCACCTCCAGCGGATCCAGATCCTCTGACCCCGGTCAGGGCCCCGCGGGTGCCACCGAAGGTCCTCAACCCCGAAGGAAGACACCATGACCGTCGAAGAGGCGCGCGCGGGCGCGTCCACACCGGCGCCGGCCACCGCGCGGCGCCCGATCTACCACTCCATCCGCATCCGCCGGGTCGAGTTCCTGCCCGTGATGCTGGCCATCTACGCGATCCCGTCGCTGCTGTCGGTCGACGACCTGAGCACCCTGGCCTCGGTCCACTTCGCGCTGGTGATCGTGATGGCGCTGTCCATCATGCACTTCATCGACATGACCAACGCGTACGCCGACCGCGACGTCGACGCCGTGTACAAGACGTGGCTGTCCCAGGCGGTGTACGGGCTGGGGCTGCGCAACGTCCGCTGGCAGATCGCCGCCACGGGCGCGGGTGTGCTGGCCCTCGCGACCTACTTCACCTTCCGCACCGGGCACTGGGACATCCTGCCCCTGGTCGCGTTCACCCTCTGGATCGGCGCCCAGTACTCCATCCCGCCGGTCCACCTGAAGAGCTCCGGCGTGGGGCAGATCCCCGGCCTCGCCGCCGTGCTGATCTGGCTGCCGATGCTCGTCGTCGTCCGGTCGGTGCCCGGTGAGCTGTCGTGGCCGCTGCTGGCCGTGATCATCGGCTTCGGGCTGAACCAGGTCGGCATCGTCATGGTCAACACGGCCGAGGACTGGCCGGAGGACGCGGCGTTCAACATCCGCACGTGCGTACGCGCGTTGGGCCTGACCCGCGCGATGGCCGTCGCGAGCGGGCTGATCGCGGTCGGCGGCTCCACGGTGTGCGTGTCGGTGCTCGCCATCGGCGGCTTCACCTGGGGTGCCGTGCCGATGATCGCCGCCATCGCGTTCGCGTTGGTGCACGTGTCGGGCACCTGGCGCGGCGTGCGCGGCAAGCCCCTCACGGACGCGCTGGCGTTCCTGCGGCCCCGGGCGAAGCTGGTGCCGTTGCAGGTGGCGAGCACCGGCTGGGGAACCGTGATCGCCGCCGCCTTCGCACAGGCGAGCTGAGTCCCGGTGGGGAGGGACACCATGGCGCAGGTCGTGCTGCTCGACGAGGAGGGACGGCCGGTGGGCGCCACCGAGGGCGCGACGGTGCACCACCTGCGTACGCCGTTGCACCTGGCGTTCTCCTGTTACGTCTTCACCAGCGACGCGAAGCTGCTGCTCACCATGCGCAGCGACCGGACGCGCACCTGGCCGGGGATCTGGACGAACTCGTGCTACGGGCACCCCGTGCCGGGGGAACCGGTCCCCGCGGCGGTGACCCGCACCGTACGCGCCGAGCTCGGCCTGTCCGCGCCCGCGCCGGAGCTGGTCCTGCCCGCCTTCCGGTACCGCGCCACGATGGACAACGGCGTGGCGGAGAACGCCGTGTCCCCGGTGTTCCGGGTGGTGACCGACGACCGCCCCACCCCCGACCCGGCCGCCATCGGCGACTTCGAGTGGGTCGCCTGGGCGGACTTCGTGTACGCGGTGGGCACCGGCGACATCTCCGTGTCGCCGTGGTGTCGCCTCCAGGTCGCCGAGCTCGTCACCCTCGGCGACGATCCGACGCGGTGGCCCACGGCCGACGAGTGCCTCCTGCCCGGCGGGACGCTGACGGCCACCGGCTGAGCGGCGCGCGGCGGACCGTGCCCACCGGCGGGGTGGGCGCGGTCCGTCGTCCGTTGCGGCGGGTGCTGCCGTCGGCTCCACTCACGACCCGGCCCGGACGCTGGCCTGCACGGTGAACGTGCCGTCCTCCCGCCAGGTGCGCAGCGTGCCGCCCGCGTCGCGCAGCCGGTCGGCCAGCCCCGGCAGCCCGCTGCCGTCGAGGTCCGGCGCCCCGTCGCCGGCCCCGTCGTTGACCACCGTCAACCGCGCCCCGGACGCCTCGCCGGCGATCTCGATCGTGCACCACCGCGCCTCGCCGTGCCGCAGCACGTGGGCGCCGGCCTCGCGCAGCACGGACACCAGCGGCGCGGTGAGCGCGGGCGGCAGGTCGCGCTCCGGCTGCGTCACGGAGCACCGTACGCCGGCGTTGCGCAGCACCCGTGCCACCGTCTGCGTCTGCTCGCGCAGGCCGACGCTGCGGTAGCCGTGCACGGCCTCGCGCATCCGGGCCGACGCGGCCGCCGCGAGCGCCCGCATCTCGGCGGTCTCCTTCCTGGTCCGCTCCCCGTCGACCAGCGCCAGCCGCGACGCCAGCTCCGCCTTGAGGACGAGCGCCGACAACTCGTTCGCGAGCAGGGCGTAGACGTCCCGGGCGCACCGCAGTCGCTCCTCGGCCGCCGCCAGGCGGGCCAGGGCGTCGTGCCCCTCCCGGGCCTGTGCCCGGAACGTCCAGAACCACAGGTGCAGCACGTTCCACGTCGCCACCGTCAGCCCGAGCACCACCGTCACGGTCACCGCGTCGCGCACGGGACCGCCGAGCCACCAGGCCGTCGCCGCGGCCACCAGCACCGTCCCGGCCATCAGGGTCACCGCGCACCGGACCGGCAGCAGCAGCGGCGCGGCCCCGACGAGCGCGGCCCCCACGAACGCCCAGGCCCGCCCCGGGGTGCCGCCGACCGGCCCGACGAGCGGGACGGACAGCACGGCGGCCGTGACGCAGCCGGCGACCAGCCACCGGCCGGCCGTCGTCGCCCGCCACGGCATGACCGACCGGTGCAGCGCCGCGGCCAGCGCCAGGACCAGGAGCAGCGACCCCGCCGCCCCGAGCACGATCCCGCGCGGGTCGGGCTCGCGACGCAGCTCCAGGGCGGCGAGCAGTACGCACGCCGCCACGCCGCTCGCGGCGCCCGCCAGGATGCACAGCCTCGCCCGCCGCATGCCCGGGGTGGACAGGGCGTCAGCCGGCGCGGCGGGGGTCTCCGTCAGGCCGGTGGGCCGGATCCCGGTGACCATCAACGCCACGACTCCCGGCGGACGTGGCGCGTGCCGGGCCCCGGCACGCCCGGCCGCGCCGCCCCGGGCAGCGGCGCGCTCGGTGCCGTCGCCTGCCGGATCACGGTCGCCACGGAATGCATGGTATCGGTTACCGTCGGTTCGTGCCGACGCGGATCCGTCCCTGCCGTCGCGTCCCGGGGCCGCCACCCGCCGGGCCCGCCCGTGCGGTGGGTGGTCTCGAGGAGCTGCGCTGTCATCGGAGGGCCTCCGTCCGGTCCTGGTCGCGTGGGCGCCGGCGGGCGCCGGTCCGCCCCGCGGGTCGCCGGCCGTGCCGCGGGCGTCGCCACGCGGTCGGTCGTGCCGTCAGCATGGCGGCGGGGACGCGCCGGATCCCATCCCCGCGCGTCACGTACGACCCGGGAGAACTGCACGGGTGAACCGTGCGCCGGGGTGTCGTCAGCGGGTTCCCGGGCGGCCCGGAAATTGCGCGTTCCATCGCCCTGAAATTGTTACCGCCATCGCTCGGTAATTTGCGCTTCGAGTCGTGTCGACGGATGGCGAACATGATTGCGGCCGATGGCTCGACTCGGCTAATTTGCAGACACGAAATGCCTCTCCTCTCTGGAGGCTGCTGTGTCCTCATCCGTCGGAATTCTGGGCACCGGATCCTGGGTGCCCGCGCGAGCATTGTCGAACGAGGAAATCGCGCGTCGCGTACCGGGCGCCAGCCCGGAATGGATCGTACGCAAGACCGCCATTCGTTCGCGCCGTTTCGCGGCGGCGGAGGAGGCCACGTCGGACCTGGCCGTGCGGGCCGCGTCCCGCGCCCTGCGGGACGCGGGCATCGGTGCCGACCGCGTCGACTACCTCATCGTGTCGACGTCGACCCCGGACCACCCGCAGCCGCCGACGGCCTGCCTCGTGCAGGACCGTCTCGGCGCGTACGGGGCCGCGTGCTTCGACGTCAACGCGGTGTGCGCGGGGTTCGTGCACGCCCTGGTGCTGGCGCAGTCGCTGGTGGCGGACCGGCCCGGCACCCACGCGCTCGTGGTCGGCGCCGACGTGTACTCGCGCATCCTCGACTTCGACGACCGGCGCACGGCCGTGCTGTTCGGTGACGGCGCCGGCGCTGCCGTCGTGGGGACGACGGCAGCGGGGCGAGGTGTCGTCGAGTACGAGCTGGCCAGCCGGGGCGACGCCAGCGGCCTGATCGGGGTGGCGGCGGGCGGCAGCAGGCTGCCGGCGTCCGCGACGACGGTGGCGGACGGCGGCCACTTCTTCCGCATGCACGGCCGTGGCGTCACCGAGCTCGTCCTCCAGGACGTCCCGCCGTTCGTGGACAAGCTGCTGGCCAGGGCGGGCGTCGGCGCGGCGGACGTCGCGCACGTGGTGCCGCACCAGCCCAACGGCCTGCTCCTCGACGAGCTGGTACGCGCGTGCGGGCTGACCGCCGCGCACACGCACCGCACGGTGGAGGAGTACGCGAACGTCGGCAGCGCCTCGGTGCCGCTCACCCTCGACCACGCCAACCGGGCCGGGCTGCTCCGCGACGGCGACCTCGTCCTCCTGCTGGCGTTCGGCGGGGGGATGTCGCTCGGGGCGTGCCTGCTGCGGTGGGGCCGGACACCCGGCCCGGACCCCGGCGGGGACCGGTGAGCCCACCGGCCGACCACCGCACCCCCGAAACCCTGCCCGCTTCCACGCCAACCCTGTCGAAACAGGACGGTTATTCATGAAGACCTTGACGAAGCTCGGCGCGTTCGCGCTCGCCCTGGTGTTGGTGCTGGGGAGCGCCTACACCGTCGGCCGCGTGGTCGGACCGCCGCCGACCGCCGCTCCCGCGGCCGCACCCGCCGCCAAGCCGGCCGCCGTGGCCGAGGAGTCCTCGTACGGCCTCACCATCAACCACGAGAGCATGAACCTGAAGGTGATCACGGACAACGTCCGGGCGGGCACGAAGCAGACCTTCGCCTTCCAGATCCTGCAGCACGACGGCACGCCGCTGGTGAAGTACAAGCCGCAGCACGAGAAGCTGATGCACCTGATCGTGGCGCGGCGCGACCTGTCGAACTTCCAGCACGTCCACCCGAACCTCGGCTCGGACGGCGTGTGGCGGGTGCCGCTGACCTTCGCGGCGGCGGGCGAGTACCGCGTCTTCGCCGACTACATGCCGCTGTGGGGCATCCACGGCGAGACGCTCGGGGCGGACGTGTCGGTGTCGGGCGACTACCGGCCGGAGGCGCTGCCCGCGCCGTCGACCACCTCGACGGTCGACGGCTACACGGTGACCCTCGGCGGCGAGCTGACGCCCGGCAAGAGCGGCAAGCTGACGCTCAGCGTCGCGAAGGACGGCAAGCCGGTCACCGACCTGGAGCCGTACCTCGGCGCCTTCGGGCACCTGGTCGCGCTGCGCGACGGCGACATGGCGTACCTGCACGTGCACCCCGACGGCACGCCGGGCGACGGGCAGACCGCGCCCGGTCCGGACGTCCTGTTCCACGCCACCGCGCCGAGCTTCGGCGACTACCGGCTGTTCCTGGACTTCCAGCACCAGGGCGTCGTGCGCACGGCGTCGTTCACGCTGCGCGTGAAGGGCCCCAACCCGCCGCCCCACGGCCTGAGCGAGGAGGCCTTCGCGGCGGCCAAGGCCCGCAACGAGGAGGCCGTGCGCAACGGCGGAGCCGCTGTCCCGGCCGACACGACCGGCGGCGGCACGGAGGGGGGCACCGAGCATGGCCACGGCTGAGAACCACCTGGAACTGCTGATCGGCGGCATGACGTGCGCGGCCTGCGCCGCGCGCATCGAGAAGCGCCTCAACGACATCGACGGGGTGGAGGCGACCGTCAACTACGCCACCGAGAAGGCGAAGGTGCTCCTCCCGCCCGGGACCACGCAGGCGCGGGTGATCGCCGCCGTCGAGGAGATCGGCTTCACGGCCCGGCCGGTGCAGCCGCGCACGGCCAGGGCCGAGAACCACCTGGAACTGCTGATCGGCGGCATGACGTGCGCGGCCTGCGCCGCGCGCATCGAGAAGCGCCTCAACGACATCGACGGGGTGGAGGCGACCGTCAACTACGCCACCGAGAAGGCGAAGGTGCTCCTCGCGCCCCAGGTGTCGCGGGAGACGGTGATCGCCGCCGTCGAGGAGATCGGCTTCACGGCCCGACCGGTGCTGCCGCCTGCGGCACCGGCGGCGGACGTCCCGGATCCGGCGGCCGCGGAGGAGGCCGAGCACGACCGTGAGCTGCGGGCGGCCCGCCACCGCCTCTGGGTCGTCGCCGTGCTGGCGGTGCCGGTCATCGCGATGTCGATGTTCTCCCAGCTCCAGTTCGAGTACTGGCAGTGGGCCTGCCTCACGTTGAGCGCGCCGGTCGTGGTGTGGGGGGCGTGGCCGTTCCACCGGGCCGCCTTCGCCAACCTCCGGCACGCCGCCGCCTCGATGGACACGCTGGTCTCGGTGGGCACGCTCGCCGCGTTCGTGTGGTCGCTGTACACGCTGTTCCTCGGCACCGCCGGCGTGCCCGGCATGCGGCACCCGTTCCGGATCACCCTGGAGCGGACGCCCGGCGAGGGCAACATGTACCTGGAGGTCGCCGCGGGCGTGACCCTGTTCATCCTCTGCGGCCGGTACTTCGAGGCCCGCGCGAAGCGCCGATCCGGCGCCGCGCTGCGCGCGCTGCTGTCGCTGGGCGCCAAGGACGTGACGGTGCTGCGCGACGGCGCCGAGGCGATCGTGCCGATCTCGGCCCTCGCCGTCGGCGACCGGTTCCTCGTGCGGCCCGGCGAGAAGGTGGCGACCGACGGCGTCGTGGAGGAGGGCTCCTCGGCGGTCGACGCGAGCATGCTCACCGGCGAGTCCGTGCCCGTCGAGGTGGGACCGGGCGACGAGGTCGTCGGCGCGACGGTGAACGCCGGCGGGCGGCTCGTCGTCCGCGCCACGAAGGTGGGCGGCGAGACGCAGCTCGCGCAGATGGCCAGGCTCGTCGAGGACGCGCAGACCGGCAAGGCCGCCGTCCAGCGGCTCGCGGACCAGGTGTCGGCGGTGTTCGTGCCAGGGGTGATCGCGCTGTCGCTCGCCACGCTGGGCTACTGGCTCGGCTCCGGCCAGCCGGCGGCGGCCGCGTTCACCGCCGCCGTGGCCGTACTGATCATCGCCTGCCCGTGCGCGCTGGGACTGGCGACGCCGACCGCGCTGCTGGTCGGCACCGGCCGGGGCGCCCAGCTCGGCATCCTCATCAAGGGACCGCAGGTGTTGGAGTCCACGCGGACCGTCGACACCGTCGTGCTCGACAAGACCGGCACGGTGACCACCGGCGAGATGTCCGTCGTGGAGGTCGTCCCCGTCGACGGGGAGGACGACGTCCAGCTGCTGCGGCTCGCCGGCGCACTGGAGAGCGCGTCGGAGCACCCCATCGCCCGGGCCGTCGTCGCGGGAGCCAGGGACCGGTGCGGCGAACTGCCCCCGGTTGCGGACTTCGCCAGCGAGGCCGGCGTCGGCGTGCGCGGCACCGTCGACGGCCACGAGGTCGTCGTCGGCCGGGCGTCGCTGCTGGGCGCGTGGGCGACCGACCTGCCCCCGGAGCTGGTCGCCGCCAAGGCGACGGCCGACGCGGCGGGCCGTACGTCGGTCATGGTCGGCTGGGACGGCGCCCTGCGGGGGATGCTCGTCGTGTCCGACCGGGTGAAGTCCACAAGCGCGGCGGCGGTGGCGCAGTTCAAGCGGCTCGGGCTGCACCCGATCCTGCTGACCGGCGACAACGCCGCGGTGGCGGCGGCGATCGCGGCGGAGGTGGGGATCGACGACGTGGTCGCCGAGGTCCTCCCCGCCGGGAAGGTCGAGCTGGTCAAGCGGCTCCAGGCCGACGGCAAGGTCGTCGCGATGGTCGGCGACGGCGTCAACGACGCCGCCGCCCTCGCGCAGGCCGACCTGGGCATCGCGATGGGCACCGGCAGCGACGTGGCGATCGAGTCCGGCGACCTGACGGTGGTCCGCGGCGACCTGCGGGTGGCCGCGGACGCCATCCGGCTGTCGCGGCGCACCCTCGGCACGATCAAGGGCAACCTGTTCTGGGCCTTCGCGTACAACGTCGCGGCCATCCCGCTCGCGGCGAGCGGGCTGCTCAATCCGATGCTGGCGGGTCTGATCATGGCCGGCAGTTCGGTGTTCGTGGTGTCGAACAGCCTGCGGCTGCGGCGGTTCAAGGCGCTCGCCGGCAACGAACTCCCGGAGCGGGCCGACACGGCCGAGGCGTCGCGCGCCCCGATGGTCACCGCCTCCTGACGCGTCGAGCGCGCACGTCCGTACGGAAGAAACGGAGCCGCACCATGGCCGAGCCGAGCCGGCTCGCGGAGGATCCTCAGCTCCTGCTGCTGCACGCGGCCGGTCTCGGCCGGGCGAGCTGGGACGCCGTCGTCGAACGCATCCCGGGCTTCGCCCGGACCCTCGCGATCGACCTGCCCGGTCATGGCAGCGTGCCCGGGCTCGCGTACGACCGGGACGTCGTGCCGAGGCTCGCCGAGTACGTCGCGGAGCGGATCGCCGCGCTGGGGCTGCGCAGGCCGCACGTGGTCGGGCACTCGCTCGGCGGGGTGATCGCGCTCGAACTGGCGCGTCGGGTGCCCGTCGCGGCGGTGACCGCCCTGTGCAGCATCGGGTTCCGGGCGGTCTGCCACGCCTCGATGTGCGTGGTGCGGACCCACGCGATCCTGCGGATGAGCGCCGCGGTGGGGCCGAGGACGCGGGGGCGGCTGCTCAACCGGGGGGTGGTCCGCAGGATGGTCATGGGCAGCGTGTCGGCCCGGCCCGCCGCCCTCCGGCCGGACGTGGCCGCCGCCGACGTGACCTCGATGATCACCAGCGACCTGTCCGCCCTGAGCCGGTACGCGGGGCTCTACTCGTTCCGCGCCGACGCCTTCGACACGACGCCGGTGAACCTCGTCTGGGCCGACCAGGACCGCGTGGTCCCGTTGCGCGACGCGCTGCGGGCCCGGCGGGTGCTCCCGAGGGCGCAGCACTACGTCATTCCCGGCAGCGGTCACTTCGTCGTACGCGACGACCCGCACACCGCCGCTGCCGTCATCCACGCCTGTCACGCCGAGGTGCTGCGGGAGAGGCAGGCCGAGACTCGCAGAGGAGTTCGCGGAAATGTGAACCCACAGCGCGGTAATTGAGCAGGCAATTCGGCCCCACACATCTGTCGGGGCGGGAACTGTTGACCGACCGGACGCGACTACTGAGGTACGCGGAGCCCGGGACCACCGCTCAGAGGAGTGCGAATGAAAATCACCCCGCAGGCTGGAAAGAAGTTCGGCGTGATCGTGGAGGGTTTCGACGCGGAAACCGCCTCGCCGGAGGACATCGTCGAGCTGAAGAAGGCCATCTACTCGAACAAGATCGTCGTGCTGAAGAACCAGGACCTGTCGCCGCGGCAGTTCCTGGCGCTCGGCCAGCGGCTGGGCCGGGTCGCGGAGTACTACGAGCCGGTCTACCACCACCCCGAGGTGAAGGAGGTGTTCGTCTCCTCCAACGTCAAGGAGGAGGACGGCCGCCAGATCGGGGTGCCGAAGACCGGAAAGTTCTGGCACTCGGACTACCAGTTCATGCCGCGTCCGTTCGACATCACCATGATCTACCCGCAGGTCGTGCCGTCGAAGAACCGGGGCACCTACTTCATCAACCTGGCGACCGCCTACGAGCAGCTCTCCGAGGAGCTGAAGCTGGCCGTCAAGGACAAGACGGCGACGCACAGCGTGCTGCGGTACTTCAAGATCCGGCCGACCGACGTCTACCGGCCGATCTCGGAGATCATCGACGAGGTCAACGCGAAGACCCCGCCGGTGACGAGCCCGCTCGCGTTCCCGCACCCGCACACGGACGAGACCCTGCTCTACCTGAGCGAGGGCTTCACGCTGTCGGTGCAGGACGCGGACGGCAACGACCGGCCGGAACTGCTGGCCGAGCTGCTCACGGCCACCGGCCAGCTCGACCGCACCTACGAGCACGAGAACATCCACCTCCAGACGTTCGAGAAGGGCGACATGCTCCTCTGGGACAACCAGAGCCTGGTCCACCGGGCGCTGCACACCGCGACGCCGGAGCCGGCCGTGTCCTACCGCGTCACCGTCTACGACGACGTGGACGCCGCCTAGTCCCGCACGGACGTTCGATCCGCGGTGGGATCCGACGGCGTCGCCGTCGGATCCCACCGATGTCCACATCGCACGAGGTCGAGAGGCATGACGTGGCAGGTCAGTTGACGGCGGCGAGGATCAGGGCGGACGTCGCCGAGATGCTCCACCGTCGCCCGGACGAGAGTTTCGACGCGGAGGATCTGTTCGACTGCGGCCTGGACTCGGTGCGCCTGATGACGCTCATCGAGCGGTGGCGCGACGCCGGCGCCGAGGTCAGCTTCGTCGATCTGGCCGAGCGGCCGACGGTGGAGCACTGGGTGAAGCTGCTGGTGGGCGGCGATGGCTGAGCCGTTGCCGCTGGGCGCCGCCCAGGAGGGCATCTGGACCGGTCAGCAGTTCGACCCGGACAGCCCCGCGTTCAACACCGCCGAGTACGTGGAGATCCGCGGCCCGGTCGACGTGCCGCTGCTGGAGGCGGCGGTGCGCGGGGCCGTCGGCGAGGCCGAGGCGCTGAACGTGGTGTTCGAGGAGGACGCCGACGGGCGCCCGTGGCAACGCCCCCGCGACGACGGCTCGTGGCCGCTGCACACCATCGACACCAGCGCCGAGGCGGATCCGCTCGCCGCCGCGACGGCCTGGATGCGCGCCGACCTCGACACCCCCGTCGACCTGCGCAAGGACCCGCTGTTCCGGCAGGCGTTCCTCCGGCTCGGCCCGGACCACCTCCTGTGGTACCAGCGGGTGCACCACATCGCCCTGGACGGGTACGGGCTGTCCCTGGTCGCCCGCCGGGTCGCCGAGCTCTACACCGCCCTCGTCGAGGGGCGTGAACCCCCGCCCCGGACGTTCGGGTCGCTGGCCGCCGTGGTCGACGAGGACCGGGCCTACGCCGACTCGGACAGGTACGCCGCCGCGCGCGAGCACTGGACGACCCGGGCGCAGGGCCGGCCGGCGCCGGTGGTGCTCGCCCGCCGCACGGGAAAGCTGGGGCGGACGGTGCGCCGCGCCACCGCGGACCTCGACACCGCCGGCGTCGACGCGTTGAAGGCGGTCGCCAAGGCCACCGGAACCACGTGGAGCGAGACCGTCATCGCGGCCTTCGCGGCGTACCTGCACCGGATGACCGGCGCGGACGAGCTGACGCTCGCGCTGCCGGTCATGGCGCGGCTCGGTTCGGTGTCGCTGCGGGTGCCGTGCATGGTCACCAACGTCGTGCCGCTGTGGGTCCGCGTCGAGCCCACCGCCACACTGGCGGGCCTCACCGCGCAGGTCGCGGCGGAGCTGCGGGCCGGGCGCCCGCACCTGCGCTACCGCTACGAGCAACTGCGCCGCGACCTGCGGATGGTCGCCAGCGAGCGCAAGCTGTTCGGCCCGTCGGTCAACATCATGCCGTTCGACTACGGCCTGCGCTTCGCCGGGCACCGGGGCGTCGTGCACAACGTCAGCGCCGGGCTCGTCGAGGACCTGGTGGTCCACGTGTACGACCGGGCGGACGGCAGCGGACTGCGGATCGTCCTCGACGCCAACCCGAACTGCTACGACGACGAGGAGTTCACCGGTCACCTGACCCGGTTCCTGGCCTTCCTGCGCCGCGTGACCGACGCCGCCGACACTCCGGTCGCCGACGTCGACCTGCTCCTCGACGGCGAGCGCCGGCTCCTGTTGGAGGAGTGGAACGACACGGCCCGGCCCCTGCCGGCGGTGACCGTACCCGCGCTGTTCGCGGCACAGGCCGCCGCGACGCCGGACCGTACGGCGCTGGTGGCCGGCGACGCCACGCTGACCTTCGCCGAACTCGACCGCCGCGCCGACCGCCTCGCCCACCTGCTCGTCGCCCGGGGGGCCGGCCCCGACCGGCACGTGGGGCTCCTGCTGCCCCGCACCTCCGAGGCGATCGTGGCGCTGCTCGCCGTGCTCAAGGCCGGCGCCGCGTACGTGCCCGTCGACCCGGACCTGCCCGCCCGGCGGGTCGCGGCGATGCTCGCCGACAGCGCGCCCGTCGTGCTGCTCGCCACCGGGGCGCTGTGGGCCGGGCACCGGCAGTCGGAGGTCCCGGTCCTGCTCGTGGACGCCCCCGCGACCGTCGCGGAACTGGCCGAGGCGCCCGACGCGCCCGTACCGGACACCGGCGTCGCGCCGGAGCACGCGGCCTGCCTCATCTACACGTCCGGCTCCACGGGCGTGCCGAAGGGCGTCGTGGTCGAGCACCGTGGCCTGGTCAACCTCTTCCACCACCACCGCGACACGATGATCCGACCGGCCGCCGCCGGCCGGGTGTGCCGGGCCGCGCTGTCCGCGTCGCTGTCGTTCGACACGTCGTGGGAGGGCCTGCTGTGGCTGCTCGACGGCCACGAGCTGCACTTCGTCGACGACGACCGGCGTCGGGACCCCGCCGCCATGCTCGACTACGTCGACCGGCACGGGATCGACTTCATGGACATCACCCCCACGTACGCCGAGGAACTGGTGGCGAACGGGTTCCTCGACGCCGGCCGGCACCGGCCCGCCGTGCTCGCGCTCGGCGGCGAGGCCACCGGCCCCGCGCTCTGGACGGCCCTGCGCGACGCCGGCACGACCGTCTACAACCTGTACGGCCCCACCGAGTGCACGGTCGACACCCTCTGGTGCCGGCTCTCCGAGAGCGCCGAGCCGATCGTGGGCAGGCCGCTGACCAACACCAGGGCGTACGTGCTGGACCCGGCGCGCGGGCTCGTCCCGCCCGGCACGGTGGGCGAGCTGTACTTCGCCGGGGCGCCGGTCGCCCGCGGCTACCACGACCGTCCGGAGCAGACCGCCGAGCGGTTCGTGACGGATCCCTTCGGCCCCCCGGGCAGCCGGATGTACCGCACCGGCGACCTCGCCCGCTGGCGGCGCGACGGCACCCTGGAGTTCCTCGGCCGCGCGGACGACCAGGTCAAGATCCGGGGCTTCCGCATCGAACCGGGGGAGATCGAGGCGGTCCTGCTGGCCCACCCCGCGGTCGCCCAGGCGGCGGTGGTGCCCCGCGAGGACGCGCCCGGTCATGTGCGGCTCGTCGGCTACGTCGTGCCGGTGGGCGACGCCGCGCCGGAGCCCGCCGCGCTGCGGCAGTTCGTGGCGGAGCGGCTGCCCGACTACATGGTGCCGCCCGCGTTCGTCGCGCTGGAGGCGATCCCGCGTACCACGAACGGCAAGCTCGACCGCGCGGCGCTGCCCGCGCCGGACCTGGCCGCCACGGTCGGCGGTCGCGCGCCCCGCGACCACCGCGAGGCGGTGCTGTGCGGTCTCTTCGCCGACCTGCTCGGCCTGCCGGAGGTCGGCATCGACGACGACTTCTTCTCGCTCGGCGGGCACTCCCTGCTCGTCGCCCGGCTGATGGGCCGGGTACGCGCCGAGTTCGGCGTGGAGATCAGCATCCGGACGGTGTTCGAGGCACCGACCGTCGCGAAGCTCGCGCCGGCGCTCGCCACGGACACCGGCGGCGGCTCGACGGAGGTGCTGCTCCCGTTGCGGACGCGGGGGAGCGGGCCACCGCTGTTCTGCGTCGCGCCGGCGACCGGGCTGGCGTGGTCCTACGCCGCGCTGCTGGCGAGCCTGCCCGACCGCCCGGTGTACGGACTCCAGTCGGTCGCCGCCGCCGGGTGCGCGAGCGTCGCCGACCTGGCCGCCGACCACGTGCGCCGCATCCGTGAGATCCAGCCCGCCGGGCCGTACCACCTGCTCGGCGCCTCGTTCGGCGGCCTGGTGGCCCACGAGATGGCCACGCAGCTCGCGGAGTCGGGCGAGGCGGTGGCCCTGCTCGCGCTGCTCGACTCGTATCCGGTGCCGGCCGCCTGGCGGGAGCTGCCGCCGCCCGCCGAGCACGAGGCGGCCGCCGCAGTGCTCGGCCAGGCCGTGCTCGGCGGCCTCGACGAGGCGCAGCGTCGCCTCGCGTACGACGCCTTCGCGCGCAACTCGCAGCTCGCCGCCGGCTGGACGCCCCGGCGCCTCGGCGCCGACGTGCTGGTCGTCGAGGCGACCGAGGGCAAGACACCGGACTGGCCCGGCCCGCGGAGCTGGGCGCCACACGTCGACGGGCGCATCGACGTGCACCGGCTGGACTGCACCCACGACGGCATGCTCGCCGCCGGTCCCCTGGCGCGGGTCGGCGCCGTACTCGCACCTGTCGGCGACCTTCGGAGGGCAACATGAGCGAACGGCGTGAGTGGCTCGGGCTCGGCGCGGTCCTCGCCGCGACGTTCATGACCCAGGTGGACGGCTTCGTCGTCAACGTGGCCAGCCCGTCCATCCAGCGCGACCTCGACGCGGGCTTCGACCAGATCCAGTTCGTCGGCGCCGCGTACGTGATCGCGTTCGGGGCCCTGATGGTCACCGGCGCGCGGCTCGGCGACCGGATGGGCCACCGCACGGTGTTCCTCTGGGGCGTCGCCGGCTTCACGGTGACCTCGTTGCTGTGCGGCATCGCGCCGGACGCCGACCTGCTCATCGTGGCCCGCTTCCTCCAGGGCGCCACGGCGGCGTTCATGGCGCCCCAGGTGCTCGCGATCATCCGGGCCACGATGCAGGATCCGGACCGGCTGGCGAGGGCCATCAGCGTCTACGGCGTGGTCATCGGCCTGGGCGTGATCAGCGGCATCGCGGGCGGCGGTCTCATCGTCGAGGCCGACCTCTTCGGTCTCGGCTGGCGGCCGGCGCTGCTCGTCAACGTGCCCGTCGGGATCGCGATCCTGGCGCTGGGCGGGATCCTGCCGCGTACCGTGCCGAAGGCGCCGCACCGCCTCGACCTCGCGGGCGCGGCGCTCACCATCGTGGCGGCCCCCGCCCTGCTCGTGCCCCTGGTCTTCGGGACGGACGGCTCGCCGTGGCTGTGGCTCGGCGTGCCGCTCGCCCTCGTCCTGGCCGTCGTGCTGGTGCGCCAGCAGCGGCGCCTGCACCGCGAGGGCGGCGAGCCGCTGTTCCCGCCGCGGGTCGTCACCGCCCCCGGGATGCGGCTGTCCCTGCTGACGGTGCTGGCGCTGTTCGCCACGAACTCGGGGCTCTTCCTCGTGTTCACCTACTACCTGCAGACGGGGCTGCGCTTCACGCCGCTCACGGCGGCGCTGATGTTCGTACCGCTCGGGATCGGCTTCTCGCTGGGCTCCGCGGCGAGCCGCCGGGTGGCACGCCTGGTCTCGGCGCCGACCCCGGCCGTGGGCTGCGGCCTGCTCGCCGCCGTCCTGCTGGCCAGCGCGGCCGTCGTCCAGGCGCCCGAGTCCGCGCAGGCGCCCATGCTCGTCGCGGTGGTCACGCTGGCCGGCTTCGGGCAGGGCCTGGTCGTCTCACCCCTGGTGGCCGGGATCCTCGGCCGGGTCAGGCCCGCCGAGGCGGGCGCGGCGTCCGGCATGGCGACCACCGTGACGCAGTTCGGCCTGGCGCTCGGGGTCGCGGTCGCGGGGGTCTGCTACCGCACCGTGCTCGGCGCGACGCCCGGCGACCCCGACGTGCCCTTCGCCGACCACGCGACGGCCTTCGCGGTCACCGCGCTCCTGCTCGCGGCCTCCGCGATCTGCGCCGGCCTGGTCAGTGTCCGTCTGCACCACCTGCCCAAGCCCGCGGCCGCGGCAGCGGAACCGGAAGAGGCGGCGGCGCCGTCGCCCGTCACCACGTCAACTGCTCGGAGGACCGGATGAAACTCAAGCGACTCCCCTTCGCGGCGGCCGTCGCCGCCCTGCTTCTCACGACGGCCTGCTCGACGGCCAAGAGCGAGGCCGGCCAGTCGAACGACCCGCCGAAGGCGGGCTACCCGGTGACGATCACCAACTGCGGCAAGAAGTACACCTACCAGCAGGCGCCGAGCCGCGTGGTCGTGATGAACGGCGGGTCGGTCGCGGAGGTCTCCGCGCTGCTGGAACTCGGCGTCGCCGACCGGATCGTCGCCAACGCGCAGTCCTACGGCGCCTCCGAGGTCGACGGCCGGGTCGACGCGATCAAGAAGCTGCCGACGGGCAACATCAAGCTCAACGACATGTCGGACATCCCGCGTGAGGCCATGATCGGGCTGACGCCCGACTTCGTGATCTCCACGTACGACGGCGGCTTCCGCGCCGAGGCGGGCTTCGCGACCCGCGACGACCTCGCGGCCGTCGGGGCCAACACGTACGCCCCGAAGAGCTCGTGCGGCGAGGTCGGCACGGTCTCCGGCACGCCGACCGTCGAGGACAGCTACGCGCTGCTGCGCGACCTCGGGGCCATCTTCGGGGTGTCCGAGCGCGCCGAGAAGATCATCGCCGACTCGAAGGCGCGCATCGCCGAGGTCGGGACGAAGACCGCGAGCCTGCCGAAGCAGAAGGTCATGCTGATCATCCCCGGCATGGCGATGGGCGGGGAGTTCAGCTCGGTCGGCGGCAACGGGATCTGGAACGACATCATGGCCAAGTCGGGCGCGGTGAACGCCTTCGAGGGCGCCACCGACCAGATGTTCGCCAACCTCTCCCGCGAGCAGGTCGCCAAGGCCGACGTGGACGTCCTGCTCGTCGTGAACTACATGTCGAAGGATCCGGACGCGGACGCGAAGAAGCTGCTCGCCCAGTTCCCGCAGTGGGACGCGGCGAAGAACAACCGCTACGTCGTGTTGTCCGACTCGATCTACCTCGGCCCCAGCAACCACCTCGCGGTCGCCAAGATCGCGCAGGCCGCGCACCCCGAGGCGTTCTGAGCGCCATGACCACCTTGTCGCGTTCCACGAACAGCCGGGTGTCGGCCGCGCCGAAGCGCCCCGCCACCCGGCCCGCCCCCCTGCACGGCGCGCCCCTGCCGCTGTGTCTGCTCGTGCTCGGCGTACTGCTGGTCGTCCTGATCCTCGTCGCGGCGGCCGTCGGCTCGGTGCCGGTCTCCATCGGCGACACCGGCCGGATCGTCTGGGCGCACCTGACCGGGGCGACCCCCGCCGTGGACCCGGCCCACGACCAGATCGTCTGGACCTTCCGGATCCCACGGGTGCTGCTGGCCGCGCTGTGCGGCGCCGGGCTCGCGGTCGCGGGCGTCGTGTTGCAGGCCCTCGTGGCCAACCCGCTCGCCGACCCCTTCATCCTCGGGGTGTCGGCGGGCGGCTCGGTCGGCGCCGTCACCGTGATGGCGCTGGGCGCCGGCGCGGCCGGCGGACTCGGGGTGTCGGGTGCGGCGTTCGTCGGCGCGATGCTGGCGGTGGCGCTGGTCTTCACCCTCGGGCAGCAGCACGGTCGGCTCAACCCGGTCCGGCTCGTGCTCGCGGGCGTCGCGATCAGCTACGTGTTCACCTCGATCACGAGCCTGCTCCAGTTGCAGACGACGCCCAACAACATGCGCCAGATCATGTTCTGGCTGCTCGGCAGCGTCGCGGGCGCCCGCTGGGAGCAACTCCAGGTCGCGGGGGTGGTCGTCCTCGCGGTGACCGTGCTGCTGACCATGTACGCCCGGCAGTTCAACGCGCTCGTCACCGGCGACGAGTCGGCGACCGCGCTCGGGATCGACGTCAAGCGGCTGCGGATCGTGTCGATCGTCCTGACGTCGCTGCTCGCGGGCGTGCTCATCGCCGTGGCCGGCGGCATCGGCTTCGTCGGGCTGATGGTGCCCCACCTGGTACGGCTCGCGTTCGGCGTGGACCACCGCCGGGTGCTGCCGCTCGCGGCCCTCGTCGGCGCGGTCTACCTCGTGGTCGTCGACCTGCTGTGCCGGACGGTCGACCCGCCGAACGAGTTGCCCCTCAACATCCTGACCGCCCTCTTCGGCGCACCGTTCTTCATCTGGCTGATGCGCCGGGATAGGAGCCTGTCCCACTCTTGACTTCCTACCTGGCCATGGCTCACAGCCTAGCAACATAGCCAGTAAGCCTTGCGTTGACGTGCGGGTGGACCCCCATCCTCCTTGACCGCGGATCGGCCTTTCCTGTCCTGCTCCGCAGGAGTTCCGTTTCCTCCCCACGGCTAGAGCCGGGGGTTTCCACGGAGGTTTTCGATGAAGCTTCAGGTGCAGCAGGTGTGCGTCTCCATCGGTGGCACGCCGATCCTCCGCGACGTCAGCATGGAGGTCGCGCCCGGCGAGGTCGTCGGCCTGATCGGCCCCAACGGCAGCGGCAAGTCCACGCTCCTGCGGACCATCTACCGGTCGGTCCGGCCCGCCGACGGGAAGGTGCTGCTCGGCGACGAGGACGTCTGGTCGCTGTCGGCGCGGGCGGCTGCGCGGCGGACCGCCGCCGTCCTGCAGAACAGCCCCACCCCGCCGGGCCTGACCGTGCGGGAGGTCGCCGCGCTGGGTCGGACCCCGCACAAGGGGGTGTTCGACCGCGAGACGGCCGACGACAACGACATCGTCGTCGACGCGCTGGAGCGCACCGGCATGCTGGGGCACGCGGACCGGATCTACGGCTCGCTGTCCGGCGGTGAGCGGCAGCGGGTGCTGCTCGCCCGGGCGCTGGCCCAGCAGCCGCAGCTCCTGGTGCTCGACGAGCCGACCAACCACCTGGACATCCGGGCCCGGTTCGAGCTGCTGGAACTGGTGCACACGCTGGCCGTCACCACGCTGGCGGTGCTGCACGACCTGGACCTCGCGGTGCGCAGCTGCGACCGCCTCGTCGTGCTGGACCGCGGGGAGGTGGTCGCGTCGGGGCCGGTGCTGGAGGCGCTCACCCCCCAGGTGCTGTCCGGGGTCTTCGGGGTCACCGCCGAGACGGAACGTCACGACGACGGGGTCGTCCGCGTCACGTACGGCGCCCGGCCGCTGGCCAAGACGGGCTGAGCCGGGTGCGGCGCACGTGCCCGCCGCCCGGCCGGACCCGGCCGGGCGGCACCCCGTCGGGCGGGCGGCGCGCCCCGGGCGGGCGGCCCCCGTCGGGCGCGCGCCCGTCGCCGCGTTCCCCGCGCCCGTGCGCTGCGCGGTCCCCGGGACGCCCGGCACGCTGCCCGAACGGTTCCACCGAATTCTGGTTCCCGGCGATGAGGCCGACTGGACTGCCACTGGAATCCGTTCTTCTCCGCATCCCGCATGGTTACCGTGAATTCATGTCGGAGCCACTGGAAGAAAGCGCGGTCACGGCTCTGGCCCTGGCCGTCGGGCGCGGCGACCGTTCCGCGGCGGATCCTCTCGTCCGCAGCACGCAGCGTGACGTCTGGCGATTCCTGGTCTATCTGGTGGGGCACGCCGACGCCGAGGACCTGACGCAGGAGACGTTCGTCCGCGCGCTGGGCAGCGCGCACCTGTTCACCGGGCGCCACCACGCACGGTCCTGGCTGCTGGCCATCGCGCGGCACGTGGCCGCCGACCACTTCCGCGCCGCCGCGAGCCGGCCCCGGATCGTGTCCGACCAGGACTGGCAGGCCACCGCGGAGCGTTCCGCGGCCCACCACCTGCCCGGCCCGGACGACACGGTCGCGCTCAACCTCGCGGTACGCACGCTGCCCGCGGCCCGCCGCGACGCGTTCGTGCTCACCCAGGTCGTCGGCCTCGGATACGCGGAGGCGGCCGAACTGTGCGGCTGTCCCGTCGGCACGATCCGCTCCCGCGTCGCGCGGGCCCGCCGCGACCTCGTGTCGGTCCTGGCACCGGCCCCTCGGCGGCGTCCGGCGCTGCCCCGGTAGGCCCTCACCACCGCGCGGCGGCCCCCGCGCCAAATGTCCCTACTAGAGGATATGACGTGACGGTGGCAAATGTTCCCTAGCATCGATTAGGACCCTTTCGCGCTTCGGCGGCCAGGGATGGACGGCTTGACGGCCGTCATTTTTTTGTGGAAAGGTCGACCCTCAAGGGGGAAGGTGTCCGTAAGGGCACATCGCAATTCGGGGCCGGGAATCCGTCAAAATCGTTTGCGTTGCGTAACAACTCGGTGAGGTGCGACGCCTGTCGGCGTCCGATCGGCCGCACCGGGTTCCTGCGCGGGTCGACGAGGCATTCCCGCCCTCGGGTCGATCACTGGGGAGTGTGTCGTGGTTGTTGGATCGACGCCCGTCACCGGGCATCGCGGCTGGCGGGGGGCCGGCCACACCGGGTACGGGGCCAGTTGGCCTCTGGGCGTACACCGGCTGCGCTAGAGCATACGAGAGCGCTGCTGCCGTGAACCTCTCCGTCACACCAGGGCGCTCATCATCGCGAGGGGCCGCGCCGCTACCGGCGCCCCGTCTCGCGATGGGCGTCGTCACCGCCGTCTTCGCAAGCATCAGTCTCATCGGCTTCATCCACGTCATGTTCCTGCCGGTCGGTCCGGTCGCCATCGCGCTGTCGTTCACGTGCATCGCCGTCCTGATGGCGATGCAGTTGCTGTGGTACGGCCGGGACCACGGACGCCTGCGCACGCCGCTGGGCTACGGCGTCCTCGCCACCCAGGCCGCGCTGGTCTACCTGCCGATCCTGACCTTCGGGCAGGCGTGGGTCGGCATGCCGGGCTTCCTGGCGGGCAGCGTGCTGCTCGTGCTGCGGGCGGTCACGGCGTGGGTGACCTTCGTCCTCATCGTCGCGTCGATGGCCGTCGCGCAGTGGATCTTCACCCGCGCGCCGATCGACATGCTCTACACCGCGATCTCCACCGTCACGACAGGGCTCGTGGTGTACGGGTTGTCCCGGCTGACCGCCCTCGTCGTCGAGGTGCAGGAGAGCCGTGCGGAGATCGCCCGCATGGCGGTGCTGCGGGAGCGGCTGCGGTTCGCCCGCGACCTGCACGACCTGCTCGGCTACAGTCTGTCCGCCATCTCGCTCAAGATCGAGCTGGTGCACCGGCTGATGGAGAAGTCACCGCAGGAGGCGAGCGACCAGCTGCTGGAGATCCTGGAGATATCGCGGGTCGCGCTCTCGGACGCGCGGACCGTCGCCAGTGGCTACCGCGAACTGTCGCTGGAGGAGGAGTGCCGGTCCGCCGTGTCCGTGCTGTCCGCCGCAGACATCCAGGTGCAGCTGGACAGCGACCACCTGGACCTGCCGGTCCAGGTGAGCACGGTGCTCGCCACGGTGCTGCGGGAGGGGGTGACCAACATCCTGCGGCACAGCAAGGCCAAGCGCTGCGACATCACCATCCGGCAGACGCAGGACGACGCCTGGATCGAGATCGTGAACGACGACCTGGCCGTCGGGCCGCCCAGGGACCCGGGCAGCGGTCGGAACGGGCTGCGCAACCTGTGCGTACGCGCCGAGGAGATCGGCGGCTCGCTGACGGTCGACCAGCAGCCGGACCAGTTCCGGCTCTGCGCCAGGGTGCCCCTGCGGCTGGAGCGCCACGGGGCGTCCCGGTCACAACCAGCCGGCCTCCCGGGCGACCCGGATGGCGTCGACGCGGTTGCGCGCGGAGAGCTTGTTGACGATCGTGGTCAGGTAGTTGCGGACGGTGCCGACTGACAGGAACATCTGCGCCGCGATGTCGACGGCCTGGAGTCCCTCCGCCGTGAGGCGGAGGACTTCGGTCTCGCGCGCCGTGAGGGGGCACTCGGCGCTGTCCCAGGCGGACATCGCGAGCTGGCTGTCGACGACCCGGCGGCCGGCGGCGACGCTGCGGATGGCGTCGACCAGCTGCTCGGTCGGGGCGTCCTTCAGCAGGAAGCCGGTCGCCTTGGCGGACAACGCCCGGCGCAGGGTGCCCGGTCGGCCGAGCGCGGTCAGGACCAGGGTGCGGATCTCCGGCAGGTGGACCTGGATGTCGGCGATGGCGGAGAGCCCGTCCTTGCCCGGCAGGTCGATGTCGATCACGGCGACGTCGGGCCGGAACCGCCGCGCCATGGGGAGGATCTCCGTGCCCGAGGCGACCGCGGCGACGACCTCGATGTCCGGCTCCAGGTTGAGCAACGCGACCAGCGCATCGCGGACCATGTGCATGTCCTCGGCCAACAACACCTTGATCAACTTGGCATCCCCTGTCGGGCCGGCGCAATTAACCCCGTTCTATCACGCGCCCGCACGCATCCTGAATGCTGTTTTCGCGCCCGCCCGCGAAGTGTCGCCGAACCATTTGCCGGCGGTCGATCGGCCTATTCACATTCCGTGCACGCCCAGGTACTCGTCGTTACAGGACATGTCGTTTTCGGGTAGTCCGATGGCGAATTCGCCGACTCCGACCTCCGCCGGCCAGTCGAGCCCGAACGCCGATGCGGAGACCCTGGCGTCGCCCATGGTCAGGGCGCACGTGGCGAGCCCGAGCATCGTGGCGACGAGGCAGAGCGTCTGCTGGAGCATGCCGACGTGCTTCAGGGTGGTGGCGTAGGAGATGCTGTCGTACACCCAGGAGAGCCTGCCCACCCGCGCGGTCATGGTGATCAGCACCGGCGGGGGCCGCCGGCCCCCGACGGACACCCGGGCGTTGTCGAGCATCTCGTCGATGTCCGCCGGACTGGAGTTGACGAGGGTCAGCGCGTGCTCGACCGGACTGTAGTGGTAGATCCCGCGCCGCAGGTCCGGGCAGCGGTCCACCGTCAGGTACAACTCCAGCTCGTACAGCGAACCCGCGCTGGGATACGGCCGTCGCGTCACCGTGTACCGCACGTTGTCCGGAGCCGTGGCCACCGTCTGCATCCGGACCCGCGCCGTGTGGAAGAGCAGTTCCCCGAGTTCGCGGGTCGACGGCGCCGCCTCGGCGAACGTGCGGGTGGACCGGCGCTGGTCGACGGCCTCGGTGAGCGTCATCCCGTGCGGAACCGGGACGGGCGGCCGGTACATCGGGATCCGCGGCCCGGCGGGCGCCGGCTTGACGGCGGCAGGGGGCGGCAGGGTCGCGACGTGACGGAACGTCGCGCCGGCGGGGTCGTCGTGCGTGCCGAGCCTGCTGCGCGAGTGGAACAGCAGGTCGTACGGCGACCACATCGCCAGCGTGGGGTCGGAGTCCTCGTGGAACCGCGACGTGCCGGCCGCACCGACGACGACCATGCCCGCGCCGACCAGGTAGGCGACGACGTCGGCCACCCCGGGCAGCGCCAGGCCGACCCGCCGCGCCACCTCGACGACGGTGGTCGCGCGGGGGAGCGCGCCGAGCACCAGCGACACCTGCGGCCGGTGCAGCAGCACCCGGTGGTGCGACAGCGGGGACTCGAGCACCAGTTCCCCGTCCCGCTGGTGGGCGAACGCGAAACGGGACAACCTGACCGGCTGGTCCTCGGCCACCTCCGGCAGCTCGAACACCCCCAGCGGGGACACCGGCTGGACGGACAGCAGCGGCACCGGTGAGTCCCGCGAGCCGAGCGAGCGGACTATCCGGCCGGGCAGACGGTCGAGGAGCGACCGGAGGGCGTGCCCGTCCAGCCCGGCGACGTTGCCGAGCGCGACCGGCCCGTAGGTCATGCGGTGCAGGACCTCCTCGACGGCGGGCGCGGGGCGGCCCACCGGGACGTCGCCCCAGCGGGTGAGGATGGTCAGACTGCCGTCCTCAGCCGTCTCGATGGTCACGTCGTCCCGGAAGGACCACAGCGACAGGCTCGGTCCGGGGCGGGACGTGTCGGCGTCGGATGGCAACCTGGCTCCTCGACGGGCGTGGCTGGGGCCACGTGCACCCCGCTCTACACGAAAAGTGGTATCGGGTTGAGGTTCTCGTACTCCGTGGGGCGGTCGAGCCTGCCGAGCTGCACCGGGACGTCGAACAGTCTGCCCGGCGCGAACCTCGCCCAGAAGCCGCGCATCCCCGGCACGATGGCCTTCACCACGGGGAGCCCGACGTCCGGGCGGGTCTGGTCGAGCACCAGCACGTCGAGTCCCAGTGCCTCCAACCTGTGCTGCACCGAGCGGACGTCGGCCAGCAGGTCGTCCGTCGGGGTGTGGCGGTAGTCGGCGAGCCGGCGCGCCGGCACCGCCGGATCGGGCCGCAGGTAGGCGTCCCCGGCCCAGGTGGCGGTGCGCCACCACCGTACGGCGTCCGGATCGGACCAGCCGTACCCGCCGTCGTCGTCGCCGCCGACCTCCGCCACGGTCGGCATCAACTGGTTCATCTCGGTGAGCGCGCGGACCAGCGCCGCCCGCGGGTCGGGGTGGGCGCCGAAGCCGAACATGATGTCCTCGCACCGCTTGTCGGTGCGCCGGGACAGCGCGGCCATGGTGGGGATCCCGACGTCCGACGACACGTCCAGCACCCACACCTCGCGGTGCAGGCCCGCGTAGACCTCCCTCAGCTCGTCGATCCAGCGGTCGCGGAAGCTGTCCAGGTCGACCGCGGGGGCCTGGGTGCGGTTGTACCACCAGAGGGCCACGGCGTCGCGCTCCACCACCTCCAGCAGGCCCTGGAGCAGCGCGTCCTCCAGGCTGCTGCCGGCGGCGTTGCCGTTGGAGTCCGCGCACAGCGACATCCCGCCGTGCTGCTCCGGCACGTTGAAGTAGAGCATCGAGGTGGGCAGCAGGCGGTGCCGCTGCTCGGTGAGCGACCACACCGGGGTCCAGCTCGTCACGGCCGCGTCGTCGAACGGCGCGCACACGTACTGGAACGGCGAGCAGGTGGCGTTCCAGCGGTCGCGGTCGGCGTACTGCCGCTCGTCGAACAGCAGGCAGTCGTCGGGGTGGACGGCGGTGCCGGCCAGCTCGGCGTAGCTGCCCGTGACCCGGGCCTCGTCGCCGTGGAAGTACGCGCTGTGCCGCTCGATGGCCTCGCACAGCGCGCTCACCTCGGCGTGCACGGGGGTCACGCCCTTGCCGCCGTTCTCGGCCCGCAGCGCGAAACGCATCTGCTCGGCGTTCCTGCGCGTGGTCATCGCGAGATTCGGGCCGGAGCGGAACGAGTTGAAGAAGGCCGGGCCCCGCCCGTCGCGGGTGATCTCCTTGACCACGCCGCTGACCGGGCTCACCAGGTGCCCGTAGTCGCGCAGCACCCGCTCCGGCGGCAGGGCGCGGTGGCTGCCGCCGGAGCGGGACGCCTTCGGCCGGCTGCGCAGCGGCACGGGGCGGAACGCCCGGTCCCGCTCGATGCCGGGGTCGCCGCACTCGGGGCACTGCGGCCGGGCGCGCACCTCGTGGTGGGCGCCGCGCAGGGTGACGCTGTCCAACGTCCACACCGCGCGCTGCCCGTCGTGCCGGAGCCCGGCCGTCCACTTCGCTGCCTCCAACGCCACCAGGTGCAGGGCGGCGGCGCCGAGCGGGGGCAGCGACACCGGCGGGGTGCCGATCTCCGTGCCGGGGCCGACGACGGCGCGCAGGCGCGTCTCGGCCTGGCGGTGGCCGCGCAGCCGGTGCCCCAGGCAGTGCCAGCACCCCGTCGCGGCGGCGGGGTCGAACACGGGCCCCACCCACACCTGTGCGCCGCCCGGCTTCGCGAGGAGCCAGGGCCGGCCTGCCGCGCGATGCGCGGCGTCGACGGCAGCCAACCCCTCGTCGAGGTAGTCCTCACAGAGCACAATCGATAAGTCGGCGGGCGGGGCCGAAAAGTTCCCGGACACCGGCGTCACCGTCAACCCGGCCGCGCGCAGCGCGTCCGTCGCCGCCACGGCGTCCTCCGCACGGCCGCCGACGCGGACGAGGTCGACCCGGGCGGTGGCGGTGGCCCGTACGGCGGCGGTGGGGTCCAGACCCGCCGCCTCCCAGTACGCGAGCGCGGGCTCGTCGGCCTCCGCCTCCCGCGCCGGCCGCAGCGTCACCAGGCCGGCGTCGACGAGCCGCCGGACCACCGTGCCGATCTCGGCGGGCGACATCCCGGCCGGACTGTCCCGGACCAGTTCCGTCAGGTCACGGGTGCCGTCGAGCAGCGGGGCGAGGGCCTCGACGTGCGCCCCGCTGACCGAGGTCGCTCCGCGCTCGGAGAGCAGGTAGACCGCGTCGCCGCGTACCACGTGGGCCCGCAGGTGCCGCTTGAACCCGACGCGCAGCTGTGCATCCCCACCCGACATGGCTGCTCCCTGCTCGACCAGTGCCGCTCCAGCGACACTCCAGCGTGCCTCCAGCCAGCCTCGCGGCAGCGCAGGCTGCGGGCAAGTGCCGCGGTCACATGCTGCCCCCTCGTTTGGTCATGCCCGTCCATGACGCGGTCACTATCGGCTCGACCTTCGCTTGGAATAGCGTAGAAGCCTGTCCTGACTCCCCCTGGTCGGAATCGTCGCTCCCGTCACGGAACCAGTACGCCGACACGATCGTCGGCAGTGGAAAGTGCGGTGGATCCGACTGATAGCGAGGTCGGCGAAATGATTACCAAGTTTGCGGAACTGGGATCGATGTCGCACGAGGAGAAACTGACGCTCCTCGCCGCGTTGCTGGAGTCGGCGGCCGAACCCGCGACGGAAGTCCGGCGCGCCGAGCCGCCGCCGGTCGTGCCGCCCCGGCACCCGGCGGGGAACCCGCTCGCCGGGCTGCGGTTCGAACTGCTCGGCCCGCTCGTCATCCGGCACGACGGGGTCGACATCGCACCGAGCGCACCGAAGCTGCGGCTGGTCCTGTCCGCGTTGCTGTTCAACGTGAACCAGCCGGTCGGCGCGTCGGTGCTCGTCCGGGAGCTGTGGAGCACGGGGGCGCCCCGCACCGCCCACGCCACCCTCCAGACGTACATGTTCAAGGTGCGCAAGCTCTTCCGCGGCGTGCTCGGCGGCTCCGTCGAGGACATCGCGCGCGACGTCCTGCTCACCTGCTCCGGGGGCTACACGCTGCGGGCGGACCCGAAGCAGCTCGACATCGTCGAGTTCGACGAGCTGGTCACGGCGGGCACCGCGGCGATGCACGCGGGCGACTACGAACAGGCTGGCGCGCACCTGCGCCGGTCGCTGGCGCTCTGGCGCGGCAACGTCGTGCACCAGGGCCAGTGGGGCCCGCAGCTGCGCGCCCAGGCCGCGCGGCTCGAGGAGCGACGGTTCTACGCGTACACCACCAGGATCGACGCCGACCTCTGCCTGGGCCGGCACCGGGAGGCGACCTCCGAGCTCGCGTCGCTGGTCGTGGAGCACCCGCTGCACGAGTCGGCGCACACGATGCTGATGCTCGCGCTGCACCGGTCGGGCCGCACGCCGGCGGCGCTGGAGGTCTACCTGCGGTTCCGGCGGCGGATGATGAACGAACTCGGCATCGAGCCCTCGGAGCGGATCCAGGCGCTGCACCTGGCGCTGCTGTCGACCGACCCGCTGCTCGCGGACCTGTCGCTCACCTCCGACATGCTGCTGGACCGGCTCGTCGGCCGGGTCCGCCACGGGCGTCGGCTGAGTTCTTCCGCTGTTACCGGCTGATGGGCCGGCCGCGATTACCTTCAATTTCGCACTCGTGCGCAAAGGAGGAATAGCAATGACCACATCGCCGGTGAAGAACAGTGCGCCTATCGGGCGTGCGACATTTGCCAACGACCCGGGACTGCTTTCGGACGTGCTGCGCCCGTACGCGAGGCCGAAGACCCAGTACCTGAAGTCCGCGACGGTCACCGTCGCCAACGGGCTGGCGAGCGCGGAGGGCGAGTTCGCCATCCCGTACCCGTGCTACATCGACGACACCGGTCACCTCAACTCGGTCGAGGTGAACATCTGCTTCAACCAGCTCATGTACTACCTGATCGCCAAGTGCGTCCAGGAGCGGGCGGTGCCCGCGCTGGCCGCGTGGACGATGGAGGACTACTGGGCCAAGCAGCTGCCGGACATGCTGATCGCGAACTTCACCAGCAGGTTCCGCCGGCCGATCGACTCGTCGTCGTTCCACGGCGAGGTCTCCTTCGCCGAGTTCAGCGAGCGCAACCGCAGCAAGCCGGTCCAGATCATCGACATGCCCTGGCGCTTCTGGGACACCCAGGGTGGCGTCGCCGACGGCGAGGTACGGATGGCGCTGGTCAACCCGCCCGGCATGCGTTTCCAGGCCGACGCGGCGTGAGCCGCCCCCACCCGTACGTCCCCTGAGGAGGACCCGGTGACTGTTCAGTTGCGCACCCTCGTCGACGTGGTGCGCAGGCACGCCGTCCAGCAGCCGGACGTCGTCGCCATGGTCTGCGAGGGCCGGCGCGTCGACTACGCCACCCTGCACCGCGTCAGCAACCAGGTCGCGCGCGCCCTCCAGGCGGCGGGCCTGCGCCCCGGTGACCGCATCGCCTACCTGGGCAGGGAGTCCGAGCACTACTACGAGCTGCTCTTCGGCGCCGCGAAGACCGGCGTGGTGCTGGTGCCGATCAACTGGCGGCTGGCCGCCGGCGAGGTCGAGCACATCCTGCGCGACTCGGGCGCGGCCCTGCTCTTCGTCGACTCGGACTCGGCCGCCGTCGCCGAGAAGCTGGCGGCGGAACTGCCGACGCTGACCGGGGTGGTCGGGCTCGACGAGCCGGGTGCCGCCGGGGCCGGCTTCACCGCCTGGGTGTCGGCGCAACCGGACGCGAACGTGCTGGCCAGGGTCACCCCCGACACGCCGCTGGTGCAGATGTACACCAGCGGCACGACGGGCCTGCCGAAGGGCGTCGTACTCGCGCACCGCAGCTTCTTCGCGGTACGCCAGGCGCTCGCCTCGGCGGAACTGGACTGGATCGACTGGCGCGAGGGCGACGTCAGCCTCGTCGGCATGGCCGGTTTCCACATCGGCGGCCTGTGGTGGGCGACGCAGGGCTTCGTGTCGGGCGTGACGAACGTCGTGATGCGCGAGTTCACCACGGCGGGCGCGGTCGAGCTGATCAGGACGCTGCGCGTCACCACCGCCTGCCTGGTGCCCGCGATGCTGCGGCTGCTGCTGGCGGAGCCCGGCGTGTCGAAGGAGGACTTCACCTCGCTGCGCAAGGTGGTCTATGGCGGCGCGCCCATCTCGGCGGCGCTGCTGGCCCGCTGCGTCGAGGGTTTCGGCTGCGAGTTCGCCCAGATCTACGGCCTGACCGAGACCGGCAACACGGCCATCTGCCTGCCCCCGGCCGACCACACGCCGGACAGCGGCCGGATGCAGGCGGCGGGGCGCCCCTACCCGGGTTTCGAGGTCAAGATCGCCGACAGCCGGGGCGAGCCGCTGCCGCCCGGCGAGATCGGCGAGGTCTGGCTGCGTACGCCGGCGGCGATGGTCGAGTACTGGAACCTGCCCGAGGCCACGGCGAAGACGCTCGTCGACGGGTGGGTGGTCACCGGTGACGCGGGCGTGCTGGACGAGGACGGCTACCTGTTCATCCGGGACCGGATCAAGGACATGATCATCGTGGCGGGGGAGAACGTCTACCCGGCGGAGGTCGAGCACGTCATCGGGCGCCACCCGCTGGTCGCCGAGTCGGCCGTCGTGGGCGTGCCGGACGAGCGCTGGGGCGAGGCCGTGCACGCGTTCGTGGTGCCGGTGGAGGGGCAGCAGCTCACCGAGAGCGACCTCGCCCTGCACCTGCGCGGCAAGCTCGCCGCCTTCAAGCAGCCCCTGCACTACGAGTTCATCGACCGGGTGCCCCGCAACCCCAGCGGCAAGATCCTGCGCCGCGAGCTGCGCGAGCGATTCTGGCAGGGTCACGAGCGCAGGGTGAGCTGATCGCGATGACCACCGAGCGCGAACGCCGCGCCCCGCTGCACCGGCTGCCCCGGCCGGCACGGCGGCGCGGCGCCACGCTGCTCGACGCCACGCCGCCCGACGCCACGCCGCTCGACGCCCTCGCCGCCATCCACCACACGACGATCGCGGCGCCCGGCGGGACCGGACGCCGCGAACTCGTGGCGCGTGGCGTCGCAGAACACGGGCGGGTCGTGGGCGGCCCCCACCGCGCACCCGACCTCGGCGTGGTCGCCGAGGTCGTCCGCCCGGAGGACACCCGGGCCCGTCCCGTGTCCGCGCCCGCCGCCGGCCCCGTCCGGCGGCGCGGCGCGCACGGGCGCATCCCGCTCTAGCACACGATCCCCCACCGGTCCGCCCTTGGAGTGACGTCGATGCCCGACAACGAGGAAAAGCTGCTCGACTACCTCAGGCGGACGACAGCGGAGCTGCGCGAGACGCGGCGGAAGCTGCGTGACGCGGAGGAGGCCGCGCACGAGCCCATCGCGATCGTCGGAATGGCGTGCCGGTATCCGGGGGGCGTGCGTACGCCGGAGGACCTGTGGGACCTGGTCGCCGCCGGACGCGACGGGATCGGCGGCTTCCCCACGGACCGGGGCTGGAACGTGGGGGAGCTGTACGACCCCACGCCCGGCACGCCGGGCCGGTCGTACACCCGCGAGGGCGGCTTCCTGCCCGACGCCGCGAACTTCGACGCCGAGTTCTTCGGGATCAGCCCGCGCGAGGCGTTGACCACGGACCCGCAGCAGCGGCTGCTGCTGGAGACCTCGTGGGAGGCGTTGGAGAACGCGGGCATCGACCCGGCGGGGCTGCGGGGCAGTGCCACCGGCGTGTTCGCCGGAATGATGTACCACGACTACACGGGCAACAGCTCCACGGGCTCGATCGCCTCGGGTCGGGTGGCGTACACGTTCGGGCTGGAGGGGCCGGCGGTCACCGTCGACACCGCCTGCTCGTCGTCGCTGGTCGCCCTGCACCTCGCCGGGCAGGCGCTGCGCAACGGCGAGTGCACGCTGGCGCTGGCCGGCGGCGTGACGGTGATGGCGACCCCGGAGACGTTCATCGAGTTCTCCCGGCAGCGCGGGCTGTCGCCGGACGGCCGCTGCAAGTCCTTCGCCGCCGCCGCCGACGGGACCGGCTGGTCCGAGGGCGTCGGCGTGCTCGTGCTGGAGCGGCTGTCGGACGCGCGGCGCAACGGCCACCGCGTGCTGGCGGTGGTCCGGGGCACGGCCGTCAACTCCGACGGGGCCTCCAACGGCCTGACCGCCCCGAACGGGCCGGCGCAGCAGCGGGTGATCCGGGCCGCGCTGGCCAACGCGCGACTGTCGGCGAGCCAGGTCGACGTGGTCGAGGCGCACGGCACGGGCACCGTCCTGGGCGACCCGATCGAGGCGCAGGCGATCCTGGCCACCTATGGGCGGGACCGCGACCGGCCGCTCTGGCTGGGCTCGATCAAGTCGAACATCGGCCACACCCAGGCCGCGGCCGGCGTCGCCGGCCTGATCAAGATGGTGGGCGCGCTGCGGCACGGGCTGCTGCCGCGCACCCTGCACGTCGACGAGCCGTCCCCGAAGGTCGACTGGTCGGCGGGGGCGGTGTCGCTGCTGACCGAGCCGGTGGCGTGGCCCGCCGGCGACCGCCCGCGTCGTGCCGCCGTGTCGTCGTTCGGCATCAGCGGCACCAACGCCCACGTGGTGCTGGAGGAGCCCGAGCCGGCGGAGGCCCCCGAGCCCGTCGCCGCGGCCGAGCCGCCGGTGATCCCGTGGGTCCTCTCCGGACGGACGCCGGAGGCGGTACGGGCGCAGGCCGCGCGCCTGGCCGGCGCGGTGGCGGGCCGCGACCCCGAGGACGCCGGGTTCGCCCTGGCCGTCGGGTTCACGCTGGCCGTCGGGCGCACCGCGTTCGAGCACCGCGCCGCGGTGGTGGGCCGCGACCTCGCGGAGCTGGTACGCGCGCTGGAGGCCGGCGTGCAGCCGACCCCCGCCGGCACGGGCGGGCGGCTCGCCTTCCTGTTCACGGGGCAGGGCGCGCAGCGGCCGGGCATGGGCGCCGAACTCGCCGCCGCGTACCCCGTCTTCGCCGCCGCCTTCGACGAAGCCTGCGCCGCCCTCGACAAGCACCTCGACCGGCCCCTACGCGAGGTCATCGACACCGACGAGCTGCACCGGACCGGCTACACCCAGCCCGCCCTGTTCGCCTTCGAGGTCGCCCTGCACCGACTCCTCGAATCCTGGGGCGTGCACCCCCACGCCGTCGCCGGACACTCGATCGGCGAACTCGCCGCCGCCCACATCGCCGGCGTCCTCGACCTCACCGACGCCGCCACCCTCGTCGCCGCCCGCGCCCGCCTCATGCAGGCACTCCCGGCCGGCGGCGCGATGATCGCCGTCGAGGCGACCGAGGACCAGGTCACCCCCCACCTCACCGGCACCGTCGGCATCGCCGCCGTCAACACCGCCACCAACGTCGTCATCTCCGGCGACGACACCGCCACCCGCGCCGCCGCCGACGCACTCGCCGCCCAGGGCCACCGGACGAAGCGCCTCACCGTCTCGCACGCCTTCCACTCCCACCTGATGGACCCGATGCTCGACGACTACCGGGCCGTCGCCGCGTCCGTCACCCACCACGAACCCCGCATCCCCCTCGTCTCCACCGTCGACGGCCAACCGCTGCGACCCACCGCCGACCACTGGGTCGACCAGGTCCGCCGGGCCGTCCGCTTCCACGACGCCGTCACCACCCTCACCACCACCCACGACGTCGACACCTTCCTCGAGATCGGCCCCGACACCGTCCTCGCCACCGCCGCCGCCGGCGACGCCACCGCCATCGCCACCACCCGCCGAGGACAATCCGAGACGCACACCCTCACCAGGGCCGTCGCCGACCTGCACACCCGTGGCGTCCCGGTCGACTGGCCCACGTTCTTCGCCGGCGCCCGGACCACGGAGCTGCCGACGTACCCCTTCGAACGCCAGCGGTACTGGGCGGAGAACGCCGCCGCGACCGGGGCGGCGAGCCGGCTCGGGCTCGCCGACACCGAGCACCCCCTGCTCGGCGCGGCCGTCGCGCTGCCCGACTTCGACGGCGTCGTCTACACCGGCCGGCTGTCGACCGGCACCCACCCGTGGCTCGCCGACCACGTCGTCGCGGGCGTCGTGCTCGTTCCCGGCGCGGCGCTCGTCGAACTCGCGGTGCACGCCGCGGACGCGGTCGGCTGCCCGGTGCTGGAGGAGCTGACCACGGTCGCCCCGCTGGTCCTGCCCACCGACGGCGCGGTGCAACTGCGGTTGCGCGTCGGCGAGCCGGACGAGGAGGGCCGCCGCACCGTCGAGATCCACTCGCGCGGCGAGCACACCGGGACCTGGACGGCGCACGCCACCGGACTCGTCGCCGCGGACGCGGTCGCCGCGCCGGACACCGTGACCGAGTGGCCCCCCGCCGACGCCCGGCCGGTCGACCTGACCGACGCCTACGACCGGCTCGCCGACTCCGGCTACGAGTACGGGCGGGCGTTCCGTGGCGTCACGGCGGTCTGGGAACGCGGCGACGAACTGTTCGCCGAGGTCACCCTCCCCGAGGCGGACGAGCGCTTCGCGCTGCACCCCGCCCTGCTGGACGCCGCGCTGCACGCCCCGCTGCTGGCCGACCCCGCCGGCACGGGCAACACCGTGCTCCCGTTCTCGTGGCAGCATGTCGTGCTGCACGCCACGAACGCCACCGCCCTGCGGGTCCGCATCGCCCCCGTCGACTCCGGCTGGGCGATCACCGCGACGGACGGCACGGGCGCTCCCGTGGTGTCGGTGGGCAGGCTGGAGACCCGGCCGCTCGGCGCGCTCGACGCCCGCCCGACCCACCACGACTCGCTGTACGAGCTGACCTGGACCCCCGTGCCGGCAGCCGCAGGGCAGGACGGGGACGTACGGCTGCTCGACACGACCACGTTCCCGCCCGGCCCCGCCCCGGCGGACACCCCGGCCGGCGTCCGCGCCGTGCTGCACCGCGTCCTCGACGAGCTCACGTCGTGGCTGGCCGAACCCGCCGGACCCCGGATCGTCGTGCGTACCCGCGGCGCGGTGGCCCTGCCCGGCGAGGACGTCACCGACCTCGCGGGCGCCGCCGTGTGGGGGTTCGTCCGCTCGGTCCAGGCCGAGCACCCCGACCGCGTCGTCCTGGTCGACGGCGACGTGCTGCTGGCCGACGACGAGCCGCAGCTCGTGGTCCGCGACGGCGTCCCGTACGCCGCCCGGCTGGCCCGGGCGGCCACCGCCGACCCGGTCGCCACGGACCTCGACGCCGGGACGGTGCTGGTCTCCGGCGCGTCCGGCGCGTTGGGCGCGGTGGTGGCCCGGCACGTGGTGGCGGTGCACGGGGTGCGCGACCTGCTGCTGGTGTCCCGCCGTGGCGCGGGCGCCCCGGGCGCCGAGGAGTTGGCGGCGGAGCTGACCGCGTCGGGCGCGTCGGTGCGCTGGGCGGCCTGCGACGTGGCCGACCGCGACGCGGTGGCGAAGCTGGTCGCCGGCTGCGACCTGTCGGCGGTCGTGCACGTCGCCGGCGTGGTGGACGACGGCCTGCTGGCGTCGTTGTCGACGGAGCGCCTCGACCGGGTGCTGGCGCCGAAGGTGGACGCGGCGTGGCACCTGCACGAGGTGACGGCCGGGACGCCCCTGTCGGCGTTCGTGGTGTTCTCGTCGGCGGCGGGCGTGTTCGGCAACGTGGGCCAGGCGGCGTACTCCGCCGCAAACGCATTCCTGGACGCGCTGGTCGTGCGACGCCGGGCGGCCGGCCTGAGCGGGCAGTCCCTGGCGTGGGGCATGTGGGACGGGGGGATGGCGGGCGAGCTGACCGGCGCGGGGCGGCAGCGGCTGGCCCAGGCGGGCGTACGCGCCCTGCCGGTCGACGAGGGCCTGCGGCTGTTCGACGCCGCGCTCACCTGCGCCGCGCCGGTCCTCGTACCCATCGGGCTCGACCTCGGTGTGGTCGACGGCCCGCTCTACCGCGGCCTGGTCCGTCCCCGGACCCGGCGGGCGGCGTCCACCGGCGACGGCCTCGCCGCGCGCCTGGCCGGCCGGTCCGGACCGGAGTGCGCGGACCTGCTGCTGGACCTGGTCCGCACGAACGTCGCGACGGTGCTCGGGCACCGCGACCCCGACGCCGTCGACCCCGGCCGCGCCTTCACCGAGCTGGGTTTCGACTCGCTCGCCGCGCTGGAACTGCGCAACCAGCTCAACGCCGCGACCGGCCTGCGGCTGCCCGCCACCCTGACCTTCGACCGGCCCAACACCCGCGCGGTCGCGGAGCTGCTGTACGAGCGGCTCGTCCCCGACACCGGCAGCGACGGCGGGCTGCCGGAGGACGAGGTCCGCCGCATCCTGCTCGCCATCCCCCTCAGCCGGCTCCGGGACGCCGGCCTGATGGACAGCCTGCTCGAACTGGGCGGCGTCCGGGTCGCCGCCGCCGAGCCGGACGCCGCACCCAGCGGATCCATCGACGACATGGACGCCGACGCACTGATCAGCATGGCGCTCGCCGACCTCGGTGAAGCGACGACGGAAGCGGGGAGCTGACCACATGGCCAACTCGGAGGAGAAGCTCGTCACCGCGCTGCGGGCCTCGCTCAAGGAGAACGAGTGGCTGCGGGAGCAGAACCGCAAGCTCAACTCGACGCTGCGCGAGCCGATCGCCATCGTCGGCATGGCCTGCCGCTACCCCGGCGGGGTGCGGACCCCCGACGACCTGTGGGACCTCGTCGCCGCCGGCGGTGACGGCATCACCGGCTTCCCCACCGACCGCGGCTGGAACGTCGCGGAGCTCTACGACCCCACGCCCGGCACGCCGGGACGCTCGTACACCCGCGAGGGCGGCTTCCTGCACGACGCGGCCCAGTTCGACCCGGAGTTCTTCGGGATCAGCCCGCGCGAGGCGTTGACGATGGACCCGCAGCAGCGGCTGCTGCTGGAGACGTCGTGGGAGGCCCTCGAGAACGCCGGCATCGACCCGACCGGGCTGCGCGGCAGCGACACGGGCGTCTTCGCCGGGATGATGTACCACGACTACGCGGAGAACAACGCCACCGGCGCGATCGCCTCCGGCCGGGTGGCGTACACCTTCGGCCTGGAGGGGCCCGCCGTCACCGTCGACACCGCGTGCTCGTCGTCGCTGGTCGCCCTGCACCTGGCCGTGCAGGCCCTGCGCAACGGCGAGTGCTCGCTCGCGCTGGCCGGCGGGGTCACCGTGATGGCGACCCCGGAGACCTACGTCGCGTTCTCCAAGCAGCGCGGGCTGTCGCCGGACGGCCGGTGCAAGTCCTTCGCCGCCGCCGCCGACGGCACCGGCTTCGCCGAGGGCGTCGGCATGCTGATCGTGGAGCGGCTCACCGACGCCCGACGCAACGGGCACCAGGTGCTCGCCGTCGTCCGCGGGACGGCGGTCAACCAGGACGGCGCCTCCAACGGCCTGACCGCCCCGAACGGGCCGGCGCAGCAGCGGGTCATCCAGGCGGCGCTGGCCAACGCGCGGCTGTCGGCCAACCAGATCGACGTGGTCGAGGCGCACGGCACCGGCACCACCCTCGGCGACCCGATCGAGGCACAGGCCATCCTCGCCACCTACGGTCAGGACCGGGACCGGCCGCTGTGGCTCGGCTCGGTCAAGTCCAACATCGGTCACACCCAGGCCGCGGCCGGCGTCGGCGGCATCATCAAGATGGTGCTCGCCATGCGGCACCGGCTGCTGCCGAAGACGCTGCACGTGGACGCCCCCAGCGACCAGGTCGACTGGACCGAGGGCTCGGTCGACCTGCTGACCGAGGCCGTCGCCTGGCCCCGGGGCGCGGAACCGTCCCGCGCCGGCGTCTCGTCGTTCGGCGTGAGCGGCACCAACGCCCACGTGATCATCGAGGAGCCGCCCGCGCCGGAGGCCGCGCAGCCCACCGTGGCGGCGACCGGACCGGTGCCGTGGGTGGTGTCCGGCCGTACGCCCGCGGCCCGGCGCGAGCAGGCGGCCCGGCTGGTGGCCCACCTCGACCGGCACCCCGCCGCCCCGGCCGACGTCGCCGCCGCCCTGGCGACGCGCGCCCGGTTCGAGCACCGCGCGGTCGTGGTCGGCGCGGACCCCGCCGAACTGCGGGCCGGCCTGGCCGCCGTCGCGGCGGACGAACCCGGGCCGACCGTCGCCACCGGCGCCGTGCTGAGCGACGAGCCCCGGGTCGTCTTCATGTTCCCCGGCCAGGGCTCGCAGTGGGCGGGCATGGCCGTCGAGCTGATGGACACCGCCGAGGTGTTCGCGGACCGGATGGACGAGTGCGCCCGCGCCGTCGACGCGTTCACCGACTGGTCGCTGCTGGACGTCGTCCGGGGCGTGCCCGGCGCGCCGTCGCTCGAGCGGGTGGACGTGGTGCAGCCCGTCCTGTTCGCCGTGATGGTGTCGCTCGCGGCGCTGTGGCGCTCGTACGGCGTGCGGCCCGCCGCCGTGGTGGGGCACTCGCAGGGCGAGATCGCCGCCGCCGTCGTCGCCGGCGCGCTCACCCTCGACGACGGCGCCCGCGTGGTCGCGCTGCGCAGCCGGGCGATCGCCGCCGGCCTGGCCGGTCGCGGCGGCATGGCCTCGGTGGCGGCGCCCCGGGCGGACGTGGAGGCGCTGCTCGCCCGGTGGGGCGAGCGGATCTCCGTCGCGGCGGTCAACGGTCCCGCCGCCACCGTCGTCTCCGGCGAGCCCGACGCCCTCGCCGAGCTGCTGGCCGCGTGCGAGGCCGACGGCGTGCGGATGCGGATGATCCCCGTGGACTACGCCTCGCACTCCGCGCAGGTCGAGGCCATCCGGGACGAGCTGCTGCACGTCCTCGCCGACGTCCGGCCGCGAAGCGCCGACGTGCCGCTGTACTCCACGCTCACCGGCGAGGTCGTCGACACCGCCACCCTCGACGCCGACTACTGGTACGCGAACCTGCGCGGCACGGTCCGGTTCGAGGATGCCATCGACCGCCTGCTCGCCGACGGGCACGACGTCCTCGTGGAGATCAGCCCCCACCCTGTGCTCGGCATGGGGGTACGCGAGATCCTGGACCGCGCCGACGCCCCGGCCGCGCTCGTCGGCTCGCTGCGGCGCGACGAGGGCGGCCTGTCGCGTTTCCAGCTCTCCCTGGCCGAGGCGTACGTGCGCGGGGTCGCCGTCGACTGGTCCCCGCACACCCGCGGCGTCCCGGCCCCGCTGCCGACGTACGCGTTCCAGCACCAGCGGTACTGGCAGCTCGCGGCGGCGTCCGCCGTGGACGCCCGCGGCCTCGGCATCGACGTCGTGGGCCACCCGCTGCTCGGCGCCGCGCTCACCGTCCCGGAGCGGGACCTCGTCGTGCTCGCCGGCCGGATCAGCCTGGAGACGCACCCGTGGCTGGCCGACCACGCCGTCCTGGACACCGTCCTGCTGCCTGGCACGGCGCTTGTCGAGCTGGCCGTCCGCGCCGGCGACGAGGTCGGTTGCCCGGCCGTCGAGGAACTCGTCATCACCGCCCCGCTCGTCGTGCCGGCGCACGGCGGGGTGGCCCTGCGGCTCACGGTGGAGGCACCGGACGAGCACGGCCGCCGCGCGCTCGGCGTCTACGGGCAGACCGACACCGAGGCGAGGATCGGCATGTGGACCCGGCACGCCACCGGTGTCCTCGCCGCCGCCACGGCAACGGGGGAGCAGCTCACCGAGTGGCCGCCCGCCGACGCGCTGGCCGTCGACCTCGGCGACCTGTACGACCGGCTCGCCGGGCTCGGCCTGCGGTACGGCCCGGTGTTCCAGGGCCTGCGGGCCGCGTGGCGGCGCGGCGACGAGACGTACGCCGAGGTGGCCCTGCCGCAGGGCGTCGACGTCGACGGGTTCGGCCTGCACCCGGCGCTGTTCGACGTCGCCCTGCACGCGCTCGCCGCGGACGTCGGGGACGGGGCGGCGAAGCTGCCGTTCTCGTGGAACGGCGTGACGCTGCACGGGGCCGGCGCGACGAGCCTGCGCGTCCGGCTCACCAGGACGGGGGCGGACAGCGCGACCCTGCTCCTCGCGGACCACACGGGCGCCCCCGTCGCCTCCGTGGCGGCGCTCACCGTACGCACGGTGGCCCCGCAGGCGCTCAAGGGCCGCAGCGGCTTCGTCGAGTCGCTGTTCCGGCTGGAGCACGTGCCGCTGCCCGCCGGCCGGGGCGAGCGCGGCACGTGGCAGACGCTGGGCGACACGGCGATCTTCGGCGCGCCGCCGGTGGCGCTGGCCGACGTGGCCGCCGACACGCTCTTCCTGCCGTGCTTCTCCGCCGCGCCCGGCATCGCCGCGGTGCCCGACCTCACGGCGTACGCGCTGACCACGATCCAGCAGTGGCTCGCCGACCCCCGCCAGGCCGAGACCCGGCTCGTCGTGGTGACCCGCCCGGACGACCTCGCCGGCGCGGCGGTGCACGGCCTGGTCCGCTCCGCGCAGGCGGAGAACCCGGAGCGGATCGTCCTGCTGGAGGCCGACGACACCGCCGACGAACTGGTGGCGGCGGCGCTGGCGACGGGCGAGCCGGTGCTCACCGTCCGCGACGGCGTGGTGCGCGCGCCCCGCCTGGCCCGGGTGCCCGAGCAGGACGTCGCCGGGCCGGCGGTGTTCGGGCCGGACAGCCGGGTGCTCGTCACCGGCGGCACCGGCACCCTGGGCGGGCTGGTCGCCCGCCACCTGGTCACCGGGCACGGCGTACGCGACCTCGTGCTGACCAGCCGCCGCGGCCTCGCCGCCGCCGGCGCGGCGGAGCTGCGCGACGAACTCGCCGAGCTGGGCGCGACAGTGACGGTGCTGGCGTGCGACGTCGCCGACCGCGACCAGGTCGCGGCGCTGCTGGCGGACCACCCGGTCACCGGCGTCGTGCACACGGCGGGCGTGATGGGCGACGCCACCATCGCCACGCTCGCCCCCGACCAGCTGGCCGCGGTGCTGCGACCCAAGGTGGACGCGGCCTGGCACCTGCACGAGCTGGCCGGGGACGTCAGCGCCTTCGTGCTGTTCTCCTCGGCCGCCGGCATCTTCGGCAGCCCCGGCCAGGGCGCCTACGCCGCCGCGAACGCGCTGCTCGACGCGCTCGCAACGCGGCGCCGGGCCGCGGGACTGCCCGCCCACTCGCTCGCCTGGGGGCTGTGGGCCGAGCGCAGCGAGATGACCGCCGACGTGGGCGGCGCGCAGCTGGGCCGGATGGCGCGCAGCGGCATGAGCGAGCTGTCCAGCAAGGACGGCCTGGCGCTGTTCGACGCCGCCGTCCGGTCGGCCGACGCACTGCTCGCGCCGGTGCCGGTGGACCTCGCCGCGTTCGGCCGCGACGACCGGGAACCGCCGACGCTGCTGCGCGGCCTGGTCCGCGCCCCGGCCCGCCGGGCGGTGGGCGGCTCCTCCCTCGCCCAGCGGCTGGCCGAGGTGCCCGGCGAGCGCTGGGCGGAGGTCGTGCTGGAGGTGGTGCTCACCCGGGTCGCGTCCGTCCTCGGCTACGCCCGGGCGGACAAGCTGCCGGCCGGGCGCCCCTTCAAGGAGCTGGGCTTCGACTCGCTCACCGCGCTCGACCTGCGCAACCAGCTCGGCGCGGCGACCGGGCTGCGGCTGCCGGCGACCCTGGTGTTCGACTACCCGACGCCGGAGGCGCTGGCCGGTCACCTGGTGTCGCAGTTGGCCGGCGGGCGGACCGCGACGGCGGACGTCGCCGTGACCCGGCACGACCACGAGCCGGTCGCCATCGTCGGCATGGCCTGCCGCTTCCCCGGCGACGTGCGTACGCCCGAGGACCTGTGGCGGCTGCTGGTCGGCGGCGGCGACGCGATCGGGCCGTTCCCCGGCAACCGGGGATGGAACCTCGACGCGCTCTTCGACCCCGACCCGGACACGCCGGGCACCAGCTACGTCGACCGGGGCGGCTTCCTCCACGACGCGGCCCACTTCGACCCCGGCTTCTTCGGCATCTCCCCGCGCGAGGCGCTGGCGATGGACCCGCAGCAGCGGCTGCTGCTGGAGACCTCGTGGGAGGCGCTGGAGCGAGCCGGCCTCGACCCGACCAGGCTGCGCGGCAGCCGCACCGGCGTGTACGCGGGCGTCATGTACAACGACTACGGCACCGTGCTGAGCCGCTCCGCCGAGTCGGTCGACGGGTTCCTCTCCACCGGCAACTCCGGCGGTGTCATCTCCGGCCGGATCTCGTACACGCTCGGGCTGGAGGGCCCGACGATGACCGTCGACACCGCCTGCTCGTCGTCGCTGGTCGCCCTGCACCTCGCCATCTCCGCGCTGCGCAACGGGGAGTGCTCCCTCGCGCTCGCCGGTGGCGTGTCGGTGATGTCGACGCCGGGCACCTTCCTGGAGTTCTCCCGGCAGCGCAACCTCGCCCCCGACGGGCGGTGCAAGTCGTTCGCCGGCGCGGCCGACGGCACGTCGCTCTCCGAGGGCGTCGGCGTGCTGGTGGTCGAGCGGCTCTCCGACGCCCGGCGGAACGGGCACCCCGTACTGGCCGTGGTGCGCGGCTCGGCCGTCAACTCCGACGGCGCCTCCAACGGGCTCACCGCACCCAACGGGCCGTCGCAGCAGCGGGTGATCCGGGCCGCCCTGGCCGACGCGCGGCTGTCGCCGTCCGAGGTCGACGTGGTCGAGGCGCACGGCACCGGCACCACGCTGGGCGACCCGATCGAGGCGCAGGCCGTCCTCGCCACGTACGGCCAGGACCGGGCCACCCCCGTGCTGCTCGGTTCGGTCAAGTCGAACCTCGGGCACACGCAGGCCGCCGCCGGGGTCGCCGGCATCATGAAGATGGTGCTGGCGCTGCGCCACGGCGTGCTCCCGCAGACCCTGCACGTGGACGAGCCCTCGCCGCACGTGGACTGGTCCGCCGGCGCGGTACGCGTCGCCTCGGAGAGCGTCCCGCTCACCGCCGCCGACCGCCCGCTGCGGGCCGCCGTGTCGTCCTTCGGCATCAGCGGCACCAACGCCCACGTCGTACTGGAGCAGGCCGACCCGGCGCCGCCGGCCGACGAGCCGGCCGTGCCGTTCACGCCGTGGCTGCTCTCCGCACGGACCGAGGAGGGGCTGCGGGAGCAGATCCCGCGGCTGCGCGCCCACGTGGCCGCCGACCCGACGCTGCGCCCCGTCGACGTCGCGTACACCCTCGCCACCGGGCGGGCCGGGTTCGCGCACCGCGCGGTGCTGCTCGGCGACGAGGTGGTGACCGGCACGGCCGACGGCGGGAAGCTCGCCATGGTCTTCACCGGGCAGGGGTCGCAGCGGGTGGGCATGGCGGGGGAGCTGATGGCCTTCCCCGCGTTCGCGGCGGCGTTCGACGAGGTGTGCGCGGAACTCGACGGGCACCTTGAGCGGCCGTTGCGGGAGGTGCTGGACTCCGAGGAGGTGCATCAGACGGGGTGGGCGCAGCCGGCGTTGTTCGCGGTGGAGGTGGCGCTGTTCCGGTTGTTCGAGTCGTGGGGGGTGCGGCCGGACTTCGTGGCGGGGCACTCGATCGGTGAGCTGGCGGCGGCGCACGTGGCGGGGGTCTGGTCGCTGGCCGACGCCGCGAAGGTCGTCGCGGCGCGGGGCCGGCTGATGCAGGCGCTGCCCACCGGTGGCGCGATGGTGGCCGTACGCGCCACCGAGGACGAGGTCGTCCCGCTGCTCTCCGACGCCGTGGCGATCGCGGCCGTGAACGGGCCGGAGTCGGTGGTGCTCTCCGGCGAGGAGGCCGCCACCCTCGCCGTGGCCGAGAAGCTGTCGGGGAAGGGCCGCAGGGCGCGGCGGCTGACCGTGTCGCACGCGTTCCACTCGCCGCTGATGGACCCCATGCTCGACGAGTACCGCGCGGTGGTGGCCCAGGTGGACTGCCGGGAGCCGGCCGTCGCGCTGGTCTCGACGGTCACGGGCGGGCCCACCACGCTGGACGCCGAGCACTGGGTGCGACAGGTGCGCGAGCCGGTCCGGTACGCCGACGCCGTCGCCACGCTGGCCGCGGCCGGGGCCACCACCTTCCTGGAGATCGGCCCCGACGCGGTGCTGACCGCGCTCGGGCGCAACGTGGCCGACGGCGAGTGGATCCCGGCGTGCCGCAAGGGCCGCGCCGAGCCGGAGACCGTGGCCACCGCGCTCGCCCGGCTCGCGGTGCGCGGCACGCCCGTCGACTGGCCCTCGGTGGTGCCGGGGCGGACCGTCGAACTGCCCACGTCCGCGTTCCAGCACCAGCCGTACTGGCCCCGGGCGGGCGCCGGCACCGGCGACGCGAGCGGGCTGGGCCAGACGCGGGCCAACCACCCGCTGCTGGGCGCGGCGGTCGAGCTGCCGGACGGCGGCGCGGTCTTCACCGGCCGCCTCGCGCTGACCACCCACCCGTGGCTGGCCGACCACGCGGTGGCGGACCTGGTGCTGCTGCCCGGTGCGGCGCTGGTCGAGCTGGCGGCCCACACCGGCCGCGAGGTCGGCTGCCCGCGCGTCGAGGAGCTGACGTTGGAGGCGCCGCTGGTGCTGCCGGACTCCGGCGGCGTCCAGGTGCGCGTGACGGTGGGCGAACCGGCGCCCGACGGCGGCCGGGAGGTGGGCGTCCACTCGCGGACCGAGGACGGGGACGGGTGGACCACCCACGCGGTGGGCCGGCTGACCCCGGCCGGGACCGCCGGCGCCGACCTGCGGGCCTGGCCGCCGGACGCGGAGCCGGTCGACGTCGCCACGGCGTACGACGACCTGTTCGCGCGCGGCCTGCGTTACGGCCCGGTCTTCCAGGGCCTGACCGCGGCGTGGCGGCGCGGCGACGAGGTGTTCGCGGAGCTCACCCTGCCCGAGCAGGCCCACGACGACGCCGGCCGCTTCGGCCTGCACCCGGCGCTGCTGGACGCCGTCCTGCACGCGGTGGCGTCGACCGGCGACGGCGACCCGGTGCTGCCGTTCTCGTGGCGCGGATTCACCGTGCACGCGGCGGGCGCCGACCGGCTGCGGGCCCGGATCGTGCCGGGCGACGGCACGGTGGCCATCACCCTGGCCGACGCGGCCGGCGCTCCGGTGGCCTCGGTCGAGGCGCTGGCGGTACGCCCGGTGTCGCCCGAACAGCTGGCGGCGCTGCGCCGCGACCGGCACGAGTCGCTGCTGCGCCTGGACTGGACGCCGCTGACCGGGTCGCCCCGGCCGCGCACCCTCGCGGTGCTCGGGGAGCGGATCGACGGCCTCGACGCGCCCGCGTACCCGGACCTGGCGGCCCTCGCCGCCGCCGTCGACGCCGGTGCCGCGGTGCCCGAGGTGGTGGTGGCGCGGTGCACCCCGGACCGGGGCGTCGCGGAGGACGCGCGGGCCCGCGCGGCCACCCACCAGGTCCTCGCCCTGGCGCAGCAGTGGCTCGCCGACGAGCGGTTCGCCGCCGCCCGCCTCGCCGTCCTGACCGGCGGCGCGGTGGCCACCCGCCCCGACGGCGACGTCACCGACCTCGCCGGGGCGGCGGCCTGGGGCCTGGTCCGCTCCGCGCAGTCCGAGCACGGCGACCGGTTAGTCCTGGTCGACGTCGACGACGACCGGGCCGCCGGGACCGGCCTGTCGGCCGCGCTCGGCTCCGACGAGCCGCAGCTCGCCGTCCGCGGCGCCGATGTCCTGGTGCCCCGCCTGGCGCGGGCCGGCGCCACCGACGAGGCCGCCGCGACCGGGTTCGAGGGGACCGTCCTGGTCACCGGCGCCACCGGCGCGCTCGGCCGGCTCGTCGCCCGGCACCTGGTCGCCCGGCACGGCGTACGCGAGCTGGTGCTGGCCAGCCGCAGCGGCCCCGCCGCCGAGGGCGTGGCCGAGCTGCGCGACGAACTCGTCGCACTCGGCGCCGAGGTCACCGTCGCCGCGTGCGACGTCGCCGACCGGGCCGCCCTCGCCGCGCTGCTCGCGGCGCACCCGGTGCGCGGCGTGGTGCACACGGCCGGCGTCGTCGACGACGCCGTCATCTCCTCGCTCACCCCCGAGCGGGTCGACCGGGTGCTGCGGCCCAAGGTCGACGCCGCGACGAACCTGCACGAGCTGACCGGGGACCTGACCGCGTTCGTGCTGTTCTCGTCGGCCTCCGGGGTGCTCGGTGGGCCCGGCCAGGGCAACTACGCCGCCGGCAACGCCTACCTGGACGCGCTCGCCCAGCACCGGCGGGCGAACGGCCTGCCGGCCGTGTCGCTGGCCTGGGGCCGCTGGGAGCAGGCGGGCATGGCGGAGCAGCTGACCGAGGCCGACCTGCGGCGCATGTCGCGCTCCGGCGTCGGCGCGCTCGGAGTCGAGGAGGCGCTGGAGCTCTTCGACGCGGCGCTGCACACCGGGGGCATGGTGGCGCCCATCAAGCTCGACCACCGGGCCCTGCGGGAACGCGCCGTCGCGGGCATGGTGCCACCGGTGCTGAGCGGGCTGGTCCGGGTGCCCGCCCGGCGGACGGCCGGCGCCGACGCGGGAGCGGCCGACGCGCTGCGGCAGCGGCTCGCCGGCCGGGACGCCGAGGAGGCCGAGGCGATCCTGCTCGATGTGGTGCGTACCCAGGTGGCGGGGGTGCTGGCCTACCCGGACCCGGGCGCGGTCGCCGCCGACCGGCCGTTCAACGAGCTCGGCTTCGACTCGCTCACCGCGGTCGAGCTGCGCAACCGGGTGAACGCGGCGACCGGGCTGCGACTGCCCGCGACGCTGGTGTTCGACCACCCCACGTCGAAGGCCCTCGCCGCGTACCTGCGCGCCGAACTCTCCGGCGAGGCGGGCGACACCAACGCGGTGCTGGCCGCGTTCGCCGAACTCGACCGCCTCGAGGCGGTCCTGTCGGACGTCGACGAGCAGTCCCGCACCCGGCTGACGCTGCGGCTGCGCGACGTGCTCTCGAAGCTGGGCGGCGAGCCGGCGTCCACCGGCAACGACATCGAATCCGCGACCGACGACGAGGTCTTCGCTCTCATCGACAGCGAGCTGGGGATCTCATGACAGTGCGAGGAGGGCGACCGTAGTGGCCAACGAGGACAAGCTCCGGGACTACCTGAAGCGGGTCACGGTCGACCTGCAGAAGACCCGGCAGCGCCTGCACGAGGTGGAGGCGTCCGCGCACGAGCCGGTCGCGATCGTCGGCATGGCCTGCCGGTACCCCGGCGGCGTGACGAGCCCCGAGGACCTGTGGCGGTTGGTGGAGTCCGGGACCGACGCCACCGGCGCGTTCCCGACCGACCGCGGCTGGGACCTGGAGTCGCTGTACGACCCCCGGTCGCAGCGGGAGGGCACCTCGTACACCTCGCGCGGCGGTTTCCTGTACGACGCGGCGGACTTCGACCCGACGTTCTTCGGCATCAGCCCCCGCGAGGCGGTCGGCCTGGACCCCCAGCAGCGGCTGCTGCTGGAGGTCGCGTGGGAGACGCTGGAGCGCGCCGGCATCGACCCCGCCTCGCTCGCCGGCAGCCCCACCGGCGTCTTCACCGGCCTGATGTACCACGACTACGCGGGCAGCAACAGCTCCGGCAGCGTGGTCTCCGGCCGGGTCGCCTACACCCTGGGGCTGGAGGGGCCGGCGGTCACCGTCGACACCGCCTGCTCGTCGTCGCTCGTCGCGCTGCACCTGGCGATCCAGGCGCTGCGCCGGGGCGACTGCACCCTCGCGCTCGTCGGCGGCGTCTCGGTCATGGCGACGCCGCTGACGTTCGTCGAGTTCTCCCGCCAGCGTGGCCTGTCACCGGACGGGCGGTGCCGCTCGTACTCGGCGGACGCCGACGGCACCGGGTTCGCCGAGGGCGTCGGCGTGCTGCTGGTGGAGCGGCTGTCGGACGCGATCGAGCACGGCCACCGCGTCCTGGCGGTCGTGCGGGGCTCCGCGGTCAACCAGGACGGCGCGTCGAACGGGCTGACCGCGCCCAACGGGCCGTCCCAGCAGCGGGTCATCGAGGCCGCGCTTGTCGACGCGGGCCTGTCGACGCGCCAGGTCGACGTGGTCGAGGGGCACGGCACCGGCACGACCCTGGGCGACCCGATCGAGGCGCAGGCGCTGCTCGCCACGTACGGCCAGGACCGGGAGGACCCGCTCTGGCTCGGCTCGGTGAAGTCGAACATCGGCCACACCCAGGCCGCGGCCGGGGTCGCCGGGGTCATCAAGATGGTGGAGGCGATCCGGCGCGGCGTCCTGCCCGCGACGCTGCACGCCGAGCAGCCGTCGGACCAGGTGGACTGGACGGCCGGCAACGTACGGCTGCTGACCGCCGCCACGCAGTGGCCGCAGACCGGGCAGCCGCGCCGGGCCGCGGTCTCGTCGTTCGGGTTCAGCGGCACCAACGCCCACGTGATCGTGGAGCAGGCGCCGGCCGCCGCCGCGCCCGAGCCGGCCGCCGCGCCGGTCACGTCGCTGCTGCTCACCGCCCGCGACGCCAACGCGCTGCGGGACCAGGCGCGGCGGCTCTCCGCCGTGGTGTCGCAGGTGGAGCCGGCCGAGCTGGGTTACGCCCTGGCCACCACCCGGTCCCGCTTCGCGCACCGGGCCGCGGTGCTCGGCGGCACCGCCGAGGAACTGGCCGCCGGCCTGGGCGCCCTGGCCCGCGACGAGCAGGCCGCCAACCTGGTCCGCGGCCGGGTGGCCGACGGCGGGGTCGCGATGCTCTTCTCCGGGCAGGGCGCGCAGCGCCTCGGCATGGGCCGCGGGCTGTACGCGGCGTACCCCGAGTTCGCGGCGGCGTTCGACGAGGTGTGCGCCGCCCTGGACCCGCACCTGGACCGGCCGCTGCGCGACGTCCTCGACACCGAGGACCTGCACCTGACCGGCTGGACCCAGCCTGCCCTCTTCGCCGTCGAGGTGGCCCTGTACCGGCTCGTCCGCTCGTGGGGCGTCACCCCCTCGGTCCTGGCCGGGCACTCGATCGGCGAGCTGGCCGCCGCGCACGTCGCGGGGGTGTTCACGCTCGCCGACGCGGCCCGCCTGGTCGCCGCCCGGGGCCGGTTGATGCAGGCGCTGCCGGCCGGCGGGGCGATGCTCGCCGTGCAGGCCACCGAGGACGAGGTCGCGCCGCTGGTCGGTACGGACGCCGACATCGCCGCCGTCAACGGCCCGGACTCGGTGGTCGTCTCCGGCACCGAGGAGGCGGTGGCGGCCGTGGCCGAGCGGTTCGCCGACCGCCGCACCCGGCGGCTGACCGTGTCGCACGCCTTCCACTCGCCGCTGATGGACCCGATGCTCGCGCAGTTCCGGGCGGTGGCCGAGACGGTCTCGTACGCGCCGCCGAACATCCCGCTGGTCTCCACGGTCACCGGCGCGCCCGCGGGCGACGAGCTGGCGACGCCCGACTACTGGGTCGGGCAGGTCCGCGCGACGGTGCGCTTCGCGGACGCGGTACGCGCCGCCGCCGCGACCGGCGCCACGACGTTCCTCGAACTGGGCCCGGACTCGGTGCTCGCCACCATGGCGGCGGACTGCCTGGACGGCGACGTGCTGGCCGCGCCGGTGCTGCGCCGGGACCGCGACGAGCCGACTGCCCTGGTGGAGGCGCTGGCGCGGCTGGAGACCCGGGGTGTCACGCTGGACCCGGAGGCGTTCTACCACCGGTCCGGACGGTCCTGGGTGGACCTGCCGACGTACCCCTTCCAGCACGAGCGTTTCTGGCAGGACAGCGTGGACCCGGCCGGCTCCGGCCAGGCCGGCGACGACGACGGCCTGTGGGCGGCGGTGGACAGCGGTGACCTCGACACGGTGGTCACCACGCTCGACGTGGACCCGCAGGCGCCCCTGGCGTCGGTGCTGCCCGCGCTCTCCGCGTGGCGCCGGGGACGGCAGGAGCGCTCCGCGCTGGACCGCTGGCGCTACGAGGCCCGCTGGGAGCGCCGCCCCGGCGGCACCCCGGCGACGCTGACCGGCACCTGGCTGCTGGTGGTCGCCGACCCGGCGGCTCCGGGCGACGCGGGCGCGGCGGTGGCCGACGCGCTCACCGCGCACGGCGCCACGGTCGTCACCACCGGCCCGGCGGACCTGGCCAACCACCTCGACGCGGAACCGGCCGGCGTGGTCTCCCTCCTCGCGCTCGACGAGGCGTTCCTGCCCGGCCACCCCGGCGTCCCGGCGGGTGCCGCCGCCACCCTCGACCTGATCCGCGCGCTCGCCGGGCGGGGCGCCAGGCTGTGGTGCCTCACCCGTGGGGCCGTCGCGACCTCCCCGGCCGACCCGCTGACCGCCGTGGCCCAGTCGCAGGTGTGGGGCCTCGGCCGGGTCGCCGCGCTGGAGCTGCCCGACACCTGGGGCGGCCTGGTCGACCTGCCCGCCGAGCTGGACGGGCGCGCCGCCGCCGCGCTGGCCGGCGTGCTCGCGGGTATCGGGGAGGACCAGGTCGCGGTGCGCCCCGACGGGGTGTTCGTCCGCCGGCTGCACCGCGCGCCGGTGACCGGCTCCCCGCGCTGGCGCGGCGCGTCCGGCACCGTGCTGATCACCGGCGGCACCGGCACCCTCGGCATCGAGGCCGCCCGCCTGTACGCGCGCCACGGCGCCGAGCGGGTCGTGCTGCTGAGCCGGCGCGGCACCGCCCCCGCCGAGGCGCTCGACGAGCTGCGCGGACTGGGCGCGCAGGTCGACGTCGTCGCCTGCGACGTGGCCGACCGGGGAGCCCTGGCGGCGGTCGTCGACGGCTACCCCGACGTACGCGCCGTGGTGCACGTGGCGGGGCTGGCACAGCTGACCGGCATCGTCGACATGGACCTCGCCGAGTACGCCGACGTCGTCTCCGCCAAGGTCGCCGGCGCCACCCACCTCGACGCGATCTTCGCAGACCGCGACCTCGACGAGTTCGTGCTCTTCTCCTCCGTGGCCGGCGTCTGGGGCAGCGGCGGGCAGGCCGCCTACGCCGCCGGCAACGCGCACCTGTGCGCCCTCGCCGAGGCGCGGCGCGCCCGGGGACAGGTCGCCATCGCCCTCGCCTGGGGCCCGTGGGCCGAGAGCACGCTGGTGGACGACGACATCTCGGCCTCGCTGCGCAAGCGGGGCCTGGCGCCGATGGCCCCGGAGCGGGCCGTCGCCGCCATGCGTACGGCCCTGGCGGCCGGGGACACGGACGTCGTGCTCGCCGACGTGGACTGGGCCACCTTCGTGCCGTCGTTCACCGCGCTGCGACCGAGCCGGCTCTTCGACACCATCCCCGAGGCCGTGGCCGACGAGGAGCCGGCCGAGACCGCCACCTCGTCGGACTTCGCCCGCCGGCTCGCCGACCTGCCCGAGGCGGACCGCCTCGACCACGTCGTCGGGCTGGTCCGCACCCAGGTCGCGCTCACGCTCGGCTACGCGGGCCCGGAGGCGGTCGAGCCGGCCTCCGCGTTCAAGGAACTGGGCTTCGACTCGGTCACCGCCGTGGAGTTCCGCAACCGGATGGTCGAGGCCACCGGCGTACGGCTCTCCGCGGCCGTCGCCTTCGACTACCCGACCCCGGTCGCGCTGGCCGAGCACCTGCTGGAGACCGGTCGCACCGAGGTGGTCGTCGGCACCGTCGCCGCCGACGAGCCGATCGCCATCGTCGGCATGAGCTGCCGCTTCCCCGGGGGCGTCAGTTCGCCCGAGGAGCTGTGGACGATGCTGCGCGAGGGGCGCGACGGCATCGGCCCGTTCCCCACCGACCGCGGCTGGGACCTCGACGGCCTGTTCCACCCCGACCCGGAGCACTCCGGGACCAGCTACGTCCGCGAGGGCGGCTTCCTCGCCGACCTGCCGGGCTTCGACGCGGCCTTCTTCGGCATCAGCCCCCGCGAGGCGGAGGCCATGGACCCGCAGCAGCGGCTGGTGCTGGAGGCGTCCTGGGCGGCCTTCGAGGACGCCGGCATCGACCCGACCGGGCTGCGGGGCAGCGCGACAGGCGTGTACGTCGGCGCCAACAACGTCGACTACGCCCGGATCACCGGCGCGGCCGGGGCGAGCGCGGAAGGCTTCATGGCCACCGGCAACGCCGCGAGCATCCTCTCCGGTCGCCTCTCGTACGTGCTGGGGCTGGAGGGCCCGGCCGTGACCGTGGACACCGCCTGCTCGTCGTCGCTGGTGGCGATGCACCTGGCGGTGCGGGCGCTGCGCTCGGGCGAGTGCGCGATGGCGGTCGCGGGCGGCGTCACCGCCATGTCGACGCCGGGCGCGTTCCTGGAGTTCAGCCGGATGCGCGGGCTCGCCCCGGACGGGCGCTGCAAGGCGTTCGCGGCCGGCGCGGACGGCACCAACTGGGGCGAGGGCATCGGCGTGGTCGTCCTCGAACGGCTCTCCGACGCGCTCGCCGCCGGCCACGAGGTCCTCGCCGTGGTACGCGGGACCGCGGTCAACCAGGACGGCGCGTCCAACGGGCTGACCGCGCCCAACGGCCCCTCGCAGCAGCGGGTCATCCGGCAGGCGCTCGCCGACGCGGGGCTCTCCACCGCCGACGTGGACGTGGTCGAGGCGCACGGCACCGGCACCACGCTGGGCGACCCCATCGAGGTCGACGCGCTCTTCGCCACGTACGGCCGGGACCGCGCCGCCGAGCGCCCGCTCTGGCTGGGCTCGGTGAAGTCGAACATCGGGCACACCCAGGCCGCCGCCGGCGTCGCCGGGGTGATCAAGGTGGTGCTCGCGCTGCGGCACGGCGAACTGCCCCGGACCCTGCACGTGGCCGAGCCGACGGCCCACGTCGACTGGTCGGGCGGGGTGCGGCTGCTCGCCGAACCGCAGCCGTGGGGCCGCAACGGCCACCCGCGTCGCGGCGGCGTCTCGTCGTTCGGGTTCAGCGGCACCAACGCCCACCTCGTCATCGAGGAGGCGCCGGAGGTGCCCGAGGCCGAGCGGACGCCCGACGACGGGCCGGTCGCGCTCGTGCTCTCCGCCCGCTCCGACGGGGCGCTGCGCCGGCAGGCCGCCGACCTCGAGCCGCTTCTGGCCGAGGTGGCGCCCCGCGACCTGGCGTACTCGCTGGCGCTGCGGGCCACCCACCCGCGCCGCGCGGTCGTGGTGGGCGGCGCCGACGAGCTGCGCGCCGGCCTCGCCGCGCTCGCCGCGGGGGAGCCCGCGCCGAACCTGGCCACCGGGGTCGCCGCCGGCACGCCGGGGAAGGTGGCGTTCTCCTTCCCCGGGCAGGGCTCGCAGTGGATCGGCATGGCCGTGGAGCTGCTCGACACCGCCCCGGTCTTCGCCGCCCGGATGGCCGAGTGCGAGGCCGCGCTGGCGCCGCACGTCGACTGGTCCCTGGAGGCCGTCCTGCGGCAGGGGGAGGAGCTGGACCGGGTGGACGTCGTCCAGCCCGTCCTGTTCGCCGTCATGGTGTCGCTGGCCGAGCTGTGGCGTTCCCACGGGGTCGAGCCCGCCGCCGTGGTGGGGCACTCCCAGGGCGAGATCGCCGCCGCCTGCGTGGCGGGCGCGCTCTCCGTGGCGGACGCGGCCCGGGTCGTCGCCCTGCGCAGCCGCGCCCTGCTGCGCCTGTCCGGCAAGGGCGGCATGGTCTCCGTGCCGCTGCCGGTGGCCGAGGTGCGCGACCGGCTGGAGCGCTTCGACGGCCGGGTGACCGTGGCGACCGTCAACGGGCCGCGCTCGACGGTGGCGGCCGGCGAGCTGGACGCCCTCGACGAGCTGCTGGCGGAGTGCCAGCGCGACGGCGTGCGCGCCAAGCGCATCGACGTGGACTACGCGTCGCACTCGGCGTACGTGGAGGAGCTGCACGAGGAGCTGCGCGACGTGCTGGCCGGGCTGGCGCCCCGCCGGCCCGAGGTGCCGCTCTACTCGACAGTGGACGACCGCTGGCTGGACGACGTCGCGATGGACGCCGAGTACTGGTACCGCAACCTGCGCCAGACCGTCTGGTACGAGCCCGCCGTCCGGGCCCTGCTCGACGCGGGCGTCACCACGATCGTCGAGGTCAGCCCGCACCCCGTGCTCACCATCGGCGTGCAGGACGTCATCGACGACGCGGAGGCCACCGCCACCGTGGTCGGCTCGCTGCGCCGCGACGAGGGGGGACTGGCGCGCTTCCTGCTCTCCCTCGGCGAGGCGCACGTGCACGGCGTGCACCCCACGTGGGGTGTCGAGGGCGCGCGCCGGGTCCGGCTGCCCGGCTACCCGTTCCAGCACGAGCGGTACTGGCCGGCCGTCGGCACGGCCACCGCCGACGCGGCCGGGCTGGGGCTCGCCGCCACCGAGCACCCGCTGCTCGGCGCGGCGGTCGCGCTGGCCGACACCGACGGCCTGCTGTTCACCGGCCGCATCTCGGTGGCCGCGCACCCGTGGCTGGCCGACCACCGGGTCGGCGGGCAGGTGTTCGTGCCCGGGACCGCGCTCGTGGATCTCGCGGTGCGTGCCGGCGACGAGGTCGACTGCGGCCGGGTCGAGGAGCTGACCCTGACCGCGCCCCTGGTGCTGCCGGAGAAGGGCGGGGTCCAGGTGCAGCTGCGCGTCGGCGCGCCCGACGAGAACGGGCAGCGGCAGCTGACCGTCCACTCCCGGCCGGACGGGGTCGCCACCGACGCGGCGCCGTGGGTGCGCAACGGCGTCGGCCTGCTCGCCCCCGGGGAGCCGGCGGGCGGCTTCGACACCGCGTGGCCGCCGGCGGCCGAGCCGGTCGCGTCCGACGAGCTGTACGCCACCCTGGCCGCGGCCGGTCTCACGTACGGCCCGACGTTCCAGGGCGTACGCCGGGTGTGGCGGCAGGGCGAGGAGATCTTCGCCGAGGTGGCCCTGCCGGCGGAGGCCGCCCGGACGGCGGCCGGTTACGGCCTGCACCCGGCGCTGCTCGACGCCGCGCTGCACCCGCTCGCGCTCGTCACCAGCGGCACCGGGGCGCTGCTGCCGTTCGAGTGGAGCGGCGTCTCCGTGCACGCCATCGGGGCGACGGAGCTGCGCGTCCGGCTGCGTCCGCGCGGCCGGAACACGGTCGCGGTGACCGTCGCCGACCAGGGCAATACCGTGGTCGCCGAGGTCGAGTCGCTGGTGCTGCGGGAGGCCAGCGCCCCCGCACAGCCGGCCACGCACCACGACGCCCTGTTCCGCCTGGAGTGGACCCCGGTCGCCGCCCCCGCGACCGCGCCGGACGCCCGCTGGGCGGCCCTCGGCGGGTGCACCCTGCCGCAGGACGCCGGCCTCGTCACCGACGCGTACCCGGACCTGGCGACCCTGCGGGCCCGGGTGGCCGACGGCGCGCCGACGCCCGCCCTGGTCGTGCTGCCCTGCGCGGCCGGCGCGGCCGACGACGCCGCCGGGGCGGCCCACCGGGTCGTCCACGACACCCTCGCGGTGCTGCGCGAGTGGCTCGCCGACGAGCGGTTCGCCGACGCCCGGCTGGTCGTCGTCACCCGGGACGCGGTGAGCGTGCAGGAGGCGGCCCCCGACCTGCCCAGCTCGCCGGTGTGGGGACTGCTCCGGTCGGCCCAGAGCGAGCACCCGGACCGCTTCGTCCTGCTCGACGTCGACGACCGCGAGCCGCACCGGGCGCTCGCGGCGGCGGTCGCGGCCGACGAGCCGCAGCTCGCTGTCCGCGACGGCGTCCTGCTGGCCCCCCGGCTCGCCCGCGCGGCGAGCAGCCCCGCGCTGGCGGCGCCGCCGGCCGAGCGCTGGCGGCTGGACGTCACCGAACGCGGCACGCTGGACAACCTGGCGCTGCTGCCCGAGGCGGAGGAACCGCGTCCGCTGGGGCCGGGCCAGGTGCGCATCGCGATGCGGGCCGCCGGCCTGAACTTCCGGGACGTGCTGATCGCCCTCGACATGTACCCCGGCGGCGGCGTGATGGGCGGCGAGGGCGCCGGCGTGGTCGTCGAGACCGCGCCGGACGTGACCGCCGTCGCGGTCGGCGACCGGGTCATGGGCCTGTTCTACGGCGCCTTCGGCACCGAGGTCGTCACCGACGCGCGGATGGTCGTGCCGGTGCCGTCGGGCTGGTCGTTCGCCACGGCGGCGTCGACGCCTATCGCGTTCTGCACCGCCTACTACGCGCTTGTCGACCTGGCCCAGGTCAAGCCGGGGGAGCGGGTGCTGGTGCACGCCGCGGCCGGTGGCGTCGGCATGGCGGCGGTCCGCCTCGCCCGGCACCTCGGCGCGGAGGTGTACGGCACCGCCAGCACCGGCAAGTGGGACGCGCTGCGCGCGATGGGGCTGCCGGACACGCACATCGGCAACTCCCGCACCCTCGAGTTCGAGGAGCGCTTCGGCGCGGCCGGCATCGACGTGGTGATCGACTCGTTGGCGAAGGAGTTCGTCGACGCCTCGCTGCGCCTGCTCGGCGCGGGCGGCCGGTTCGTCGAGATGGGCAAGACCGACGTGCGGGACCCGGACCGGGTCGCCGCCGACCACCCGGGCGTCGCCTACCAGGCGTTCGACCTGCTCGCCATCGACCCGGACCGGGTCGGCGCGATCCTGCGCGACGTGGTCGCCCTGTTCGGGACGGGCGACCTCACGCCGCTGCCGGTGCGGTCGTACGACATCCGGCGCGCCCCGGAGGCGTTCCGGTTCATGTCCAAGGCCCGGCACGTCGGCAAGCTCGTGCTCACCGCGCCGCCCCGGCGGGACCCCGACGGCACGGTGCTCGTCACGGGCGGCACCGGCACCCTCGGCGGTCTGCTGGCCCGGCACCTGGTGACCCGGCGCGGGGTGCGGCACCTCCTGCTGACCAGCCGCCGTGGCCCGGACGCCCCCGGGGCCGCCGAGCTGGTGGCCGAGCTGACCTCGTACGGCGCGGAGGTCACCGTCGCGGCGTGCGACGCGGCGGACCGCGCGGCGCTGGCCGGGACCCTGGCCCGGGTGCCCGCCGCGCACCCGCTGACCGCCGTGGTGCACACGGCGGGCGTCCTCGACGACGGCCTGGTCGCCGCGCTGACCCCGGAGCAGGTCGACGCGGTGCTGCGGCCCAAGGTCGACGCGGCGGTCAACCTGCACGAGCTGACCCTGGACGCCGAGCTGGCCGAGTTCGTCGTGTTCTCCGCGGCGGCCGGCACGATGGGCGGCCCCGGGCAGGGCAACTACGCGGCGGCGAACACCTTCCTGGACGCGCTCGTGGCGCGGCGCCGGGCGGCCGGGCTGCCCGCCCGTTCGCTGGCCTGGGGCCTGTGGAGCGAGGCGAGCGGGATGACCGCGCACCTCGACGCCAACGACCGCGCCCGGATGGCCCGCGTCGGCCTGCTGGAGCTGTCGGTGGAGCAGGGCATGGCGCTGTACGACGCGGCGGAGCTGGTCGACGAGGCGCTGCTGGTGCCGATGCCGATGGACCCGGCGGCACTGCGCGAGCTGGGCCGGTCGGGCCTGCTGCCCGCGCTGCTGCGTGGCCTGGTGCGGGGCCCGTCCCGACGGTCGGTGGAGCAGGCGGCACAGTCGCCCGGCGCCCTGCGCGACCACCTGGCGAGCCAGAGCGGCCCGCAGCGGCGGCACACCGCGCTGGAGTTCGTCAAGGCACAGGCCGCCGCCGTGCTCGGCCACGCCGGCGCGAGCGCCGTGGACCCCGACCGGCCGTTCACCGAGCTGGGCTTCGACTCGCTCACCGCTGTCGAGTTCCGCAACCGGCTGAAGGCGGCCACCGGCCTGAAACTCTCCGCCACCATGGTGTTCGACCACCCGACCGCCGCGGCGCTCACCGACCACCTGCTGGCCGGGCTGGCCCCGGCCGAGGTGGACCCGGCCGCAGGGCTGTTGGCCGAGCTGGACCGGCTGGAACGCTCGTTCGCCCAGGCCGGTGCGGCGGGTCTGGAGGACGCGGTCAAGGCACGGATTACCGATCGGTTGCACGCGGTGATGTCGAATTGGCGTGGCAGGTCCGACGTGGACGCCGAACCCGACGGACCCGACGTGGGCCTGGTGCTGAAGACCGCCTCCGCCGACGAGCTGTTGCGGTTCATCGACGACGAACTCGGCGCCGCCTGAACCGGACGCGCTGAGGAGGGCTTACTGATGGCGAACGAAGAGCAGCTTGTCGAGTACCTCCGGCGCGTGACGGCCGACCTGCACGAGACGCGGCGGAAGCTGCGTACCGCGACGGAGCGGGAGCCGATCGCCATCGTCGGCATCGGCTGCCGCTTCCCCGGCGGCGTGCGCTCCGCCGACGACCTGTGGGAGCTGGTGTCGTCCGGCGGCGACGGCATCACCGACTTCCCCACCAACCGGGGCTGGGACCTGGACGACCTGTTCGACCCGGACAGCGGCTCCGGCACCAGCTACGTGCGGCGGGGCGGCTTCATCCCGGACGCCACCGACTTCGACGCGGGCTTCTTCGGCATCAGCCCGCGCGAGGCGCTCGCCATGGACCCGCAGCAGCGGCTGATGCTGGAGACGTCGTGGGAGGCGTTCGAGCACGCCGGGATCGACCCGCACTCGCTGCGGGGCAGCCGGACCGGCGTGTTCGTCGGCGCGAACAGCGTCGAGTACCTGAACGCCATGCAGCGCGACGTGGACGCGCTGATCGGCTACACGATGACCGGGGTCGCGGGCAGCGTCGTGTCCGGCCGGGTGTCGTACGTGCTGGGGCTGGAGGGCCCTGCCGTCACCGTGGACACGGCCTGCTCGTCGTCGCTGGTGGCGGTGCACGTGGCCGCGCACGCGCTGCGCAGCGGCGACTGCGACCTCGCGCTGGCCGGCGGCACCTGCGTCATCTCCACGCCCGGCACGTTCATCGAGTTCTCCAGCCAGAAGGGGCTCGCCCCGGACGGCCGGGTGAAGGCGTTCGCCTCGGCGGCGGACGGCACCGCGTTCGGCGAGGGCGTCGGCGTACTCGTGCTGGAGAAGCTGTCGGACGCGCGCCGCAACGGGCACCGCGTCCTGGCGGTGGTGCGCGGCTCGGCCGTCAACCAGGACGGCGCGTCGAACGGCCTCACCGCGCCGAACGGGCCGTCGCAGCAGCGGGTCATCCGGGCCGCGCTGGCGAACGCCGGGCTCACCACGGCCGACGTGGACGCGGTCGAGGCGCACGGCACGGGCACCACGCTGGGCGACCCGATCGAGGCCCAGTCGCTCATCGCCACCTACGGCCAGGAGCGTGACCGGCCGCTCTGGCTCGGCTCGGTGAAGTCGAACTTCGGCCACACCCAGGCCGCCGCCGGCGTCGCGGGCGTGATCAAGATGGTCATGGCGCTGCGGCACGAGGAGCTGCCCCGCACCCTGCACGTCGACAAGCCGTCGCACCACGTGGACTGGGCCGACGGCGCCGTCCAGCTGCTCAGCGAGCCGGTGCGGTGGCCACGGGGCGAGAACCCGCGGCGGGCGGGCGTCTCGTCGTTCGGCATCTCGGGCACCAACGCCCACGTGCTGATCGAGGAGCCACCGGCCGCCGAGGCCCCGCAGAGCGCCCCGCCGGCCGAGGGCCCCGCCACCTGGGTGCTGTCGGCCCGGACCGAGGCGGCGCTGCGCGAGCAGGCGGTCCGGCTGCGCGACCGCCTGAGCGACGACCTCGGCACGCACGACGTCGCGTACGCGCTCGCCAGCACCCGCGCCCGCCTCCCGCACCGCGCCGTCCTCGTCGGGGACCGGGACGAGCTGTCCGCCGCGCTCGACGCGCTCGCCGACGGCGGTGCGGCCCGCAACCTCGTCACCGGGCTCGCCGACGCCGGCGAGCGCACCGCGTTCCTCTTCCCCGGCCAGGGCTCGCAGTGGCTGGGGATGGCCGCCGAGCTGCTGGACACCGCACCCGTCTTCGCCGAGCGGATGGCGGAGTGCGCCACCGCCGTGGACCGGCACACCGACTGGTCGCTGCTCGACGTGCTGCGCGGCGTTCCCGGCGCCGCCTCCCTGGAGCGGGTCGACGTCGTCCAGCCGGCGCTGTTCGCCATGATGGTCTCGCTGGCGGCGCTGTGGCGCTCCCACGGGATCGAGCCCGCCGCCGTCGTCGGGCACTCCCAGGGCGAGATCGCCGCCGCCTGCGTGGCCGGCGCGCTCACCCTGGACGACGCCGCCCTGGTGGTGACCCGGCGCAGCCAGCTGATCGCCGTGGACCTCGCCGGGCGGGGCGGCATGGTGTCCGTGTCCGAGCCGGTCGCGACCCTCGCCCGGCGGCTGCGGCCCGGGCTGTCCGTCGCCGCCGTGAACGGGCCGTCCACCGTGGTCGTCTCCGGCGCGCCCGAGGCGCTCGACGAGCTGCTCGCCGAGTGCGAGCGCGACGGGGTACGCGCCCGGCGCATCGACGTCGACTACGCCTCGCACTCCGCGCACGTCGAGTCGATGCGCGACGAGCTGCTCCGGGTCCTCGCCCCCGTGCGGCCCCGCACCGGCGACGTGCCGCTCTACTCGACCGTCACCGGTGAGCTGCTCGACACCGCCGAGCTGGTCGCCGAGTACTGGTACCGCAACCTGCGGCAGACCGTCGAGTTCGAGCAGACCGTACGCGGTGTCATCGCCGACGGCATCGACTCCTTCGTCGAGGTCAGCTCGCACCCGGTGCTCGTACCCGCCGTGCAGGACCTGCTCGACGAGGCGGGCGGCGGCTCGGTCGTCGGCACGCTGCGCCGCGACGAGGGCGGCCTGCGCCGGTTCCTGCTGTCGCTGGGGCAGGCGCACACCCGGGGCGTGCAGCCGGACTGGGCCACGCTGGTCACCGCCCCCGCCGGACCGGTCGCCCTGCCCACGTACGCCTTCCAGCGCCGCACCTACTGGCCCAGCGGGGCGGGCGGCCCGGTCGACGCCACCGGCCTCGGCCTCGGCTCCACCGGCCACCCGCTGCTCGGCGCGACCGTGTCGCTGGCCGGCGCGGACGGGGTGCTGCTCACCGGCCGGCTGTCGACCTCGGCGCACCCGTGGCTCGCCGACCACCGGGTGGCGGGCCGGATCTTCCTGCCCGGCACGGCCTTCGTCGAGCTGGCGGTCCGCGCCGGCGACGAGGTGGGCGCCACCGAGGTCGAGGAGCTCACGCTCGAAGCGCCCCTGGTGGTGCCGGAGCGGGGCGCGGTGCAGGTCCAGCTCCGCGTCGGCGAGCCTGGCCCGGACGGCGCCCGGCGGCTGACCGTCCACTCGCGGCCCGACGGCGACGGGCCGTGGACCCGGCACGCCACCGGCACCCTGGGCACCGGGACCTCCGGCGCCGACGACCGCGCGGCGGCCCCGGCGGGCGTGTGGCCGCCCGAGGGCGCCGAGGCCCTGGACACCGCCGAGCTGTACGACCGGTTCGCGGCGCTCGACGTGACGTACGGCCCCGCCTTCGGCGGCCTGGGGTCGGTGTGGCGGCGGGGCGACGAGCTGTTCGCCGAGGTCACCGCCCCCGAGGCGGCGAAGGTCGCGGGCTTCGGCCTGCACCCCGCGGTGCTCGACGCGGCGCTGCACCCGCTCGGCCTGGGCGTGTTCACCTCCGACGACGGCGAGGGTGGGCCCTGGCTGCCCTTCGCCTGGCACGGGGTGACCCTGCACGCCACCGGTGCCGCCCGGCTGCGGGTCACCATCCGGTCGGCGGGCCCGAACGCCGTCGCGGTGACCGTCGCCGACCACGCCGGCGCGCCGGTGGCCACGATCGACGCGCTGGCCGTGCGCCGCCTGCCCGCGAACGCGCTCGCCGACCTGACCAACCCGCGCCACCAGGCGATGCACGTGCTCGACTGGGTGCCCGTCCCGGTGACCGACGGCGCGGCCACGCTGGCGGTCGTGGGCGGCGAGCTGCCCGGCGCCACCGCGTACGACAGCCTCGCCGCGATCGGCGAGGTCCCCGACTTCGTGGTCCTCCCGGTCACCGCCGACGGCGACGACCTGGTCGGGGCCACCTACCGGGCGGTGGAGCACGCCCTCGCCGCCGTCCAGGAGTGGCTCGCCGACGACCGGTTCGCCGCCGCCCGCCTGGTCGTGCTGACCGAGGGGGCCACCGACGCGACCCGGCCGGCGCTCGCCGCCGTGTGGGGCCTGCTGCGCTCGGCCGCGTCCGAGAACCCCGGCCGGATCGTGCTCGTCGACGTGGCGGGCGGGCAGTGGGCGCCGAACCTCGTGCCGGCGCTGCGCTCGGGCGAGCCGCAGCTCGCCCTGCGCGGCACCGAGGTCCTCGTACCGCGCATCGCGAAGGCGTCCGGGCAGCCGGGCACGCCACCGGAGATCACCGGCACGGTCCTCGTCACCGGGGCGTCGGGCACGCTCGGCCGCCTCGTCGCCCGGCACCTCGTCGCGCGCCACGGCGTCCGTCGCCTCGTGCTCGCGGGCCGTCGCGGCATGACCGGGGACCTGCGGACGCTGCACGACGAGCTGACCGCCCAGGGCGTGCACGTGACGGTCGCCGCCTGCGACGCCGCCGACCGCGAGGCGCTGGCCGCGCTCGTCGCGGAGCACCCGCCCACGGCGGTCGTGCACACGGCCGGCGTCCTGGACGACGGGATGATCCTGTCGCTCACGCCGGAGCGGGTCGCGACCGCGCTGCGCCCCAAGGTCGACGCGCTCGTCAACCTGCACGAGCTGGCCGGCGACGTGAGCGCGTTCGTCGCCTTCTCCTCCGCCGCGGGCGTCCTCGGCGGCCCCGGCCAGGGCAACTACGCTGCGGCCAACGCCTTCGTCGACGCGTTCGCCGCGTACCGGCGTGCCCGGGGCCTGCCCGCGGTGGCGCTGGCGTGGGGCATGTGGGCGCAGCGCACCGGCCTCACCGGCGCGCTCGACGACGCCGACCTCGCCCGGATGCGGCGCTCCGGTGTGCGTCCCCTCTCCACCGAGGACGGGCTCGCGCTCTTCGACGAGGCGCTCGGCGCGCCCGAGGCCGCCCTCGTGCCGATCCACCTGGACCTCGCCGCCCTGCGGGAGCAGGCGAGCGGCGGCGTGCTGCCCCCGGTGCTGCGCGGCCTGGTCCGCACCCCGGCGCGACGCCAGGTCTCCGCCGACGCCGCGGCGGCCTCCGACCTGGTCGCGGCGCTCGCCGGTCGCGGCCCGGCCGAGCGCCGCAAGGAGCTTGTCGACATCGTCCGTACGCAGGTCGCGGTCGTGCTGGGGCACGGCGGCGCCGAGGCGGTGGGCGCGACGAAGGCGTTCAAGGAGCTGGGCTTCGACTCGCTCACCGCCGTCGAGTTCCGCAACCGCCTCAACGCGGTCGTCGGCCTGCGGCTGCCCGTCACGCTGGTCTTCGACTACCCGAACCCCACCACGCTGGCCGAGCACCTGGACGCGGAACTCTTCGCCGGAGGGTCGGCCGCAGCCGTGGTCGTGGCCGCCACCGACGGCACCGACGACCCCATCGCGATCGTCGGCATGGGCTGCCGGTTCCCCGGCGGCGCCACCTCCCCGGAGAAGCTGTGGGACCTGGTCGCGGGGGGCGTCGACGCGGTGGCCGGCTTCCCGACCGACCGGGGCTGGGACATCGACAACCTCGTCGACCCGGACCCGGACAAGCCCGGCCGCACCTACTGCGGGGAGGGCGCCTTCCTGTACGACGCGGCCTGGTTCGACGCCGAGTTCTTCGGCATCTCCCGCCGCGAGGCCCTGGCCATGGACCCGCAGCAGCGGCTGTTCCTGGAGACCTCGTGGGAGGCCGTCGAGCGCGCCGGCATCGATCCCACCACCCTGCGCGGCAGTCGCACGGGGGTGTTCGCCGGCCTGATGTACCACGACTACACCGCGCACCTTCAGCACCTGCCCCCCGAGCTCGACGGCTTCATCGGCACCGGCGTCGCCGGCGGCGTGGTCTCCGGCCGGGTGTCGTACGCGCTGGGGCTGGAGGGGCCGGCGGTCACCGTCGACACGGCCTGCTCGTCCTCGCTGGTCACCCTGCACCTGGCCGCCCAGTCGCTGCGCCGGGGCGAATGCTCCCTCGCCCTGGCCGGCGGCGTGACCGTGCTCGCGACGCCCAACGCGTTCATCGACTTCAGCCGCCAGCGGGCCCTCGCGCCGGACGGCCGGTGCAAGTCCTTCGCGGCCGGCGCCGACGGCACCGGCTGGGGCGAGGGCGTCGGCGTCCTGGTGCTCGAACGGCTCTCCGACGCGCGCCGCAACGGCCACCCCGTGCTCGCCGTCGTGCGCAGCACCGCCGTCAACCAGGACGGCGCGAGCAACGGCATGACCGCGCCGAACGGGCCGTCCCAGCAGCGCCTGGTCAACCAGGCGCTCGCCGACGCGGGGCTGCGACCGGCCGACGTGGACGCCGTCGAGGCGCACGGCACCGGCACCACCCTGGGCGACCCGATCGAGGCCCGGTCGCTCATCGCGACGTACGGCCGCGACCGGGGCGAGCACCCGCTCTGGGTCGGCTCGATCAAGTCGAACATCGGGCACACCCAGGCCGCCGCCGGCGTCGCCGGGGTGATCAAGATGGTGGAGGCGATCCGGCACGGCCTGCTGCCGCCGACGCTGCACGTCGACGCGCCGTCGCCGCACGTGGACTGGGCGGACGGGGCCGTCCAACTGCTGACCGCTGCGGTGCCGTGGCCGGAGACGGGACGCCCGCGCCGCGCCGGCGTCTCCTCGTTCGGCATCTCCGGCACCAACGCGCACGCGATCATCGAGCAGGCGCCCGAGCCCGTGGTGGTGGACTCGACGGCCGAGGTGCCGGTGGTGCCCCTGGTGGTGTCCGGCCGGGACCAGGCCGCGCTGCGCGACCAGGCGGCCCGGCTCGCCGCCCACCTCACCGACGCGGCGTCCGCCGTGGACGCCGGCTTCTCGCTCGCCACCACCCGTACCGCCCTGCGGCACCGGGCGGTCGTGCTCGGCCGGGACCTGGCCGAGCTGCGCGCCGGACTGGCCGCGCTGGCCCGTGGCGAGAACGCCCCCGGAGTGGTCGGCGGGGTCGCCGACACCGCCGGGGCGACCGCCGTGCTCTTCACCGGTCAGGGGTCGCAGCGGGTCGCGATGGCGGGGGAGCTGATGGGCTTTCCGGTGTTCGCGGCGGCGTTCGACGAGGTGTGTGCGGAGCTGGACGGGCATCTGGAGCGGCCGTTGCGGGAGGTGTTGGGTTCCGAGGAGGTGCATCAGACGGGGTGGGCGCAGCCGGCGTTGTTCGCGGTGGAGGTGGCGCTGTTCCGGTTGTTCGAGTCGTGGGGGGTGCGGCCGGACTTCGTGGCGGGGCACTCGATCGGTGAGCTGGCGGCGGCGCACGTGGCGGGGGTCCTCACCCTGCCGGACGCCGCCCGGCTGGTGGCCGCCCGCGGCCGGCTGATGCAGGCGCTGCCGACCGGCGGTGCGATGGTGGCCGTACGCACCACCGAGGACGAGGTCGTCCCGCTGCTCTCCGACGCCGTGGCGATCGCCGCCGTCAACGGCCCCACCTCGGTCGTGCTCTCCGGCGAGGAGGCCGCCACCCTGGCGGTCGCCGAAAAGCTGGCCGCCAGCGGCCGCAAGACCAGGCGGCTCACCGTGTCGCACGCGTTCCACTCGCCGCTGATGGAGCCCATGCTCGACGAGTTCCGCGCGGTGGCCGGGTCCGTCACCCACCACCCGCCGACGATCCCGGTGCTCTCCACGGTCACCGGTGAGCCCGCCGAGCTGACCCCCGAGTACTGGGTGCGTCAGGTACGGGCGACGGTCCGGTTCGCCGCGGCCGTCGAGGCGCTGGCGGCACGCGGCGTACGCACCTTCCTCGAACTGGGCCCGGACGCGGTGCTCACCGCGCTCGGCCGGGAGTGCGTGGCCGACGGCGAGTTCGTGCCCGCCCAGCGCGCCGACCGGGACGGGCCGCAGGTGGCGACCGAGGCGCTCGCCCGCCTGCACAACCGCGGCGTACCCGTCGACTGGCCGGCCTTCTTCGCCGGCGCGCGCCCGGTCGCCCTGCCCACGTACGCCTTCCAGCGCACCCGCCTGTGGCCGGACCCGCCCGCCGCCGCCGCGCCCGGCGACGACTTCTGGGCCGCGGTCGAGCGCGACGACCTGGGCGCGCTGCTGGGCCTGGACGACACCGCGACCCTGAAGGACGTGGCGGTGGCGCTGTCGTCGTGGCGACGCGGGCCCGCGCCCGGCTACCAGCTGCGGTGGTCCCCGGTCACGGAGCTGCCGGTGCCCGCGCTGCGGGGCGTGTGGCTGGTGCCGGCGGACGCCGACCGGATCGGCGAGGCGATGGCCCGGCACGGCGCCGACGTCCGCGTGTACCGCGAGGGCACGGCGGACGAGCTGCTCGACCTGGTGCCCGAACACGTGGCGGCGGGGGTGCTGACGACGTCCGCCGGCCCCACCCCGGCCGGGCTGCTGCGGGCCCTCGACGAGTCCCGCGTCGAGGCCCCCGTGTGGTGCCTGACCCGGGGCGCGGCTGCGGTCACCCCCACCGAGCGGATCACCGACCTGGACGGGGCGGCGGCGTACGGCTTCGGCCGGTCCACCGCCCTCGCCACGCCCCGGGCCTGGGGCGGGGTCGTCGACCTGCCGGAGACGCTCGACGAGCGGACGCTGACCGCCCTGTGCCGGGTGCTCACCCGGGGCGCCGGCGAGGACCAGGTGGCGCTGCGCTCGGCGGGCGTCTTCGCCCGCCGGCTCGTCGCGGCCCCCGCGCCGACCGGTGAGCCGTGGCGGCCGGCGGGCCCGGTCGCGCTGCACGGCGGGCCGCTGGCGGACCGGATCGCCGCCCTGCTGGAGGCGGCGGGCGCGACGGTCACCACGGGGGCCGCCGACACGGTGGTCGTCACCAGCGACGCCGACGACCCGGTCGCGACCGCCCTCGCCGCCAGCGCCGAGCGGCTCGTGCTCGTGCACACGGCCGACGAGATGTTCGGCATCGCCGGGGCCGCCGGGACGGCCGCCGTGTTCGACGCGATCGCCCAGCAGCGCGACGGGGCGGTGTCGATCGCGGTCGGCCCGGACGTCACCGTCGAGCAGTTCGGCGCGGCGGTGGGCACGGGCGCGTCCGGCCGGGTCGCCGCCGCCGTGGACTGGCCCTCGTTCGTACCCGACTACACCCGGTACCGGCCGAGCCCGCTGCTGCGGGACCTGCCGGACGCGATGCGCCACGTCACCGAGGCCGCCGAGGACACGCTCGACGCCGACAGCCCCGACGCGTTGCGCCGGCTGCTCGACGGCGCCGACGAGGCCGAGACCCGCGCGGTGCTGTCCCACGTGGTACGGGCCCAGACCGCGTACACGCTCGGTCTGCCGTCGGCCGCCACGGTCGACGAGAACCAGGAGTTCCTCGACATCGGTTTCTCCTCCCTCACCGCCGTGGAACTGCGCCGCCGGCTCGAGGCCCTCACCGGGCTGGAGTTGACCGCCGCGCTCGTCTACGACCACCCGACTCCTGCCGAGGTGGTCGAGGAACTGCTCGCCCAGCGGGCCCTCGTCGCGTAGCAGACCCCCCACGACGAGGAGCGGACCTTCGTCACCCCCCTCCCGGAAGGAAGCCCTCATGAGCAAGTCCGCTCGGATGAGCACGCTGATCAAGCCGCCCAAGGTGGCGTGGAACCCGACGGAACGCCGGCTGCTGCGCGCGGCGGGCATCGCCGATCTGCGCGACGTGGCCCGCCGGGCGGTGCCCCGGATGGTGTTCGACTACTGCGACGGGGCGGCGGACAGCGAGCGCAGCCTCAGCCGCGCCCGCGAGACGTTCGCCAACATCGAGTTCCAGCCGTCGGTGCTGCGCGACGTGTCCCACCTGGACACCAGCCGGACGGTGCTCGGCAAGCGGCAGAAGCTGCCGTTCGCCCTGGCGCCGGTCGGCTTCAACCGGGTGATGCACGCCGAGGGCGAGCCGGCCGTCGCGTCGGTGGCGCAGCAGTTCGGCATCCCGTACTCGGTCTCCACCCTCGCGACCACCTCGCTGGCGGACGTCGCCGCCGCCGCGCCGGAGGGCCGGCACTGGTTCCAGCTGTACTTCGCCGAGGACCGGGCGATGGTCAAGGAACTGATCGCGCTCGCCGAGGAGGCGAAGTTCGACACCATCCTGCTGACGCTGGACACGCCGATCTCCGTGCCGCGCCGCCGCGACATCCGCAACGGCCTGACCATCCCGCCGTCGATGAGCGTCGGCACCATCGCCGAGGCGTTCCTGCACCCGGGCTGGTGGATGCGGCAGTGGCGGGCCGGCACCCCGTCCCCGCAGGTGCTCAAGGCCACCGGCGGGTCCGCCTCCGACATGATCAAGCGGGTGTTCAACCCGCGGCTGTCCATCGACGACGTCGAGTGGCTGCGCGGCGCCTGGTCGGGCAAGCTCGTCGCCAAGGGCGTGCAGAGCGTCGCCGACGCCAGGCGGGTCGCGGACGTCGGGGTCGACGGGGTGTGGCTGTCCACGCACGGCGGACGCAAGCTCGACCGGGCCCCGGTGCCCGTCGAGCTGCTTCCCGACGTCGTGGACGAGGTGGGCGACCGGGTCGAGGTGCTCGTCGACACCGGCATCACCTCGGGCGCCGACATCGTGGCGGCGATCGCCCTGGGCGCCAGCGCCGCAGTGGTCGGCCGGGCCTACCAGTACGGCCTGATGGCCGGCGGCCGGCGCGGCGTCGTACGGGCCATGGAGATCCTGAGCCGGGAGATCGAGGTCACCATGAAGCTGCTCGGGGTCTCCTCGGTGGGCGAGCTGAACCGTTCGCACGTCAGGTTCCGCTGATTCCCGCCGTTTCTCGATCTCCGGTCGGAACGATCGGGCTTTCGCATTTCGGGGCGTACGTGGAGGTTATTTGTGGCACGCATGAGCGGGAACGGTCACTGCCGTTCGTTCAACGGGGACGGGAGGATGGACATCATGGTCCGTGACGACGTCACGGGCGAACTGCTGGTCTTCCCGCACAGCGGCAGCTTCCGGGGTGGCGAGACCTTCGGCGAGCCGGAGCTGATCAGCACCGGCTTCCACCCGTACCGCAACCACGGGCTGGTCCGTCCGATCGACGTCAACGGCAACGGCTACGCCGACGTCATCGGCGTCAGCATGACGCACATGAACGAGACCCACGGGATCTTCCTCTATCCGAACAGGGGCGGGCTGAACGGTCTCGACACCCTCGGCGAGCCGATCCGCATCTCCGGTGCCCGCGACGACAAGAAGTGGGAGACCCTCGGCATCGCGGACCTGGACCTGGACGGCTGTGACGACATGTTCGGCCGCGAGCAGAACGCGGGCCACGTCGACGCGTTCTTCAACCAGCGGCAGGTCCGGCAGAACGAGACGTACGACCGCACCGCGCACCGCATGGTGACCGTCGACGTCGACGACTTCCCGCTCGCGATGGCCGACTTCACCGGCACCGGCCGGGCCGATCTGCTGGTCCGGCGGGCGAACGGCGACCTCGACCTGTGCGAGTTCGCGCACGACACCTCCGGCGAGGGCCCGTGGTGGCGCGGCGAGGGCCGGTGGTTCACGCTCGCCCACGGCTGGCAGGAGTACGAGATCGTCACGGTCACCGACATCGACCTCGACGGCCGCCCGGACGTGCTGGGTCTGCGCCCCGACGGCACGCTCGTCGTCCACCTGCACCACGGCACGTTCGACCCGGACCGGCCGTTCGCGACGCTGTCCGCGCCGGAGGTCGTCGCGACCGGCTGGCAGAAGTACTCGGTGGTGAGCTGACGTGGGCCGGCTCGCGCCGCGACTTGGTAGGCCGCCACGCGCGGCCCGGCAACCCGACACAGTGCACGCACGACGAGAGGAGCAGTGGTGAGCGTGGATGAGGCCGGCGACCAGGCCGGGTGGCGGCTGGTGGTGGAATCGAAGCGCTGCATCAGCTCGGGTTTCTGCGTGGGCAGCGCGCCGGACCACTTCGCGATGGACCCCGTCTCCCGGCCGCTGGCCGACGTGGTGGCGCCGTCCGACCAGGTGATCGAGGCCGCCGAATTCTGCCCCGTGGAGGCCATCTCGGTGATCGACGCACAGGACGGGACGCCGATCGCCCCGAAGCGATGACGGCGGGGCCCGCCGGGTGCGACCACGCCCGGCGGGCCGACGTTCCGCACCGGCCGCCGTGGGCGGCCTTTCTTCGTTTCCGCTGCGGCCGGGCCAGGGCGGTCCACCGGGCGGCCCGGGCCGACAGAACGCGATCCGCCGGCCACCTCGCGGGGTGACCGGCGGACCGCGTCTTCCGTAGCGCTCAGACCGTGACCGGCAGGGAGATCAGCGCCGGCACCAGCGGCGTACGCCGGACCTTGAGCGACTCCCGGGGCGCGGCGAGCTTGATGTTCGGGAAACGCATGAACAGCTCCCGGAGGGCGATGGTCGTCTCCATCCGGGCCAGCTCCGAACCCGAGCAGAAGTGCGGGCCACCGCCGAACGCCACGTGCCCCTTGTCCTCGCGGTCGATGTCGAGCACCTGCGGGTCGGGGAACCGCTTCGGGTCGTTGCCCGCCGCGGTCAGGTGCAGCAGCACCGTCTCGCCCTTGGCGATCTTCGTGCCGTCGATCTCCATGTCCTCCGTGGCGAAGCGGCGGAAGCCGTGGTGCACGGAGCCGTTGCGGCGCAGCAGCTCCTCGACGGCCACGTCGAAGAGGTCCGGGTCCTTGCGGAGCCGCTCCAGCGTCTCCGGGCTGTCGAGCAGCGCCAGCGCGCCCCGGCCGATCATGCCCGCGGTGGTGTCGTACCCGCCCAGCATCGTCAGCAGGGCCAGGGCCATCACCTGGTAGACGTTGAGTTCGGGCTCGCCGTCGGCGTTCTTGGCGTGGATCCAGTACGAGAAGAGGTCCTCGCCGGGCTCCTTCGTCTTCTCCTCGCGGACCATGTTCATGAAGTGTGACATCTTCGTGCGGACCATCGCGTTGGTCTCGTTGTCGCCGCTGAACACCAGGTCCGCCCAGTGCTTCAGGTCCTTGCGGTACTCCTCGCGGATGCCGAGCACGTCGCAGACGATCGTGATCGGCAGGATGGCCGCGTAGTCCTCGACCAGGTCGCCGCCGCCGGCCTCCTCGATCGCGTCCAGCCGGGCCTTGACCAGCTGGTGCACCCGGGGGCGGAAGGTCTCCAGGTTGCGGGGCAGGAAGGTGAAGTTGATCATCTTCTTGAGCCGCGTGTGCTCCGGCGGGTCGAGGGTGACGATCGTCCCGGTCGCCTCGCCCTCCGGGAAGCGCTTGCTGGTGAAGTCCCCGTTGCTGTACTCGCGGGGCCGCGCGAGGCGCCTGTCGCGGAGCGCGGAGTAGACCTCGGCGTGGCCGGTCACCAGCCACACGGGGCCGTGGTCGGGCAGGCAGGTGCGGTGCACGGCACCCTTTTCGTGCAGTGACGCGTAGACCTCGTACGCCGCGTACGGGCTAGCGAAGTAGTCGTCGTCCATCACCATCTGATGCCCGTGCGCCGGGCACTTGTTCGCCATGTCGTCCTCGCTGTGGTCTGAGCAGGAATCGCCGTCGGCCTCCGGTGCGCCAGGCGTCACGGACCGCGCGCTCCTGATGTTGCCCGCAGACGGTCCACCCTCGGGTAATCGTGGAGGCGATCGTGGCTGGTGCGGAGTGGATCGGTGGGTTAGTGGGTGAGTGCGGGGATCTGGATTTTGGCGTCGTGTTCGAGGATGCGTTGTTGGAGTTCTTGGAGGCTGCGGCCGGGTTCGAGGCCGAGGCCGTCGACGAGGGCTTCGCGGGTGCGTCGGTAGACGCGCAGGGCGTCGACTTGGCGGCCGCTGCGGTAGAGGGCGAGCATGAATTGGTGGCAGAGGCGTTCGCGGAGGGGTTCGGTGGCGGTGAGGATTTCGAGTTCGGGGGTGATTTCGCGGTGTCGGCCGCAGGCGAGTTCGGCGTCGAGGCGGTCTTCGAGTGCGGAGAGTCGTTCGTCTTCGATGGCGGCGAGTTCTGACCAGCAGGTGCCGGTTTCGACGAGGTCGGCGAGGGCGCGTCCGCGCCAGAGGGTGAGTGCTTCGGTGAGGAGTTGGGCGGCGCGGGTGGGGTTGTTGGTGGTGGTGGCGTGGCGGCCTTCGCGGACGAGTCTGCGGAAGCGGTAGAGGTCGATGGTTTCGGTGTCGATGCGGAGTTGGTAGCCGGGTGGGTGGGTGCGCAGGGTGGGGTTGGTGGTGGGGTCGGTGTTGTGGGTGAGCATGCGGCGGATGCCGGAGACGGCGTTCTGGACCATTTTGCGGGCGGTGGGGGGTGGGTTGCCGTCCCACATGGCGTGGAGGATTTGGCTGGTGGCGACGACTTTGTTGGCGTTGAGGAGGAGGTAGCCGAGGATTGCGCGTTGGCGGATTCCGCCGAGTTCGAGGTGGTGGCCGTTGTTGGTGACTTCGGTGCTGCCGAGTACGGAGAAGCGCATGGGTGTGCTCCGGTGTTTCGGTGTGGGGGTGGGGTGGGTGTTGAGTTTCCCATCGGTGGTCATTGGGGAGGCACCCCTAGGGCACCCCGCAGGAGGTGTGGGTGCATGGTGGGGGTTATTGGGTTGGCAGTGTGGAGTTGCTGGTCAGGCATTGTCGGGTGGTGGTGGGGCATGAGTCCGTCATCCGGGTCCGATGAACGGCGCACACACGGTGCGGGAACGGCGCCCGCGCACCGGTGCGGATCGGTAACGACGCGGACCGGGACGCCTTCTCTCCCCGTCGCCTCCCCGCCTGCCCGGCGCCACCGTTTTCCAGATCCGGGCGCGGAAGAACCGGTGTGCCACGGCAGGGCCGCGCCCCGGCCCGCGTGACCATTCCGCGCGACGAATTGACGGGAGTCGCCGGCCGGTGAATGTGCCGGGGCGGGCGACCGGGCGACGCGGAATGGTCGACCCTCGCGCCGGGAGGCGAATGGCGGCCGCGTGGGGGCACGCACCGATCGGTCAGGTGCGAATGGTGCCACGCCCGAGCGCGGGGCTCGACACCGCGGTCGGGGAATGCGGACCGGTCGGGACGCGCGGCGCCGGACGGGGCCTGCGCGGGCAGGCGCCGTCGCCGGCGGGCGGCACCCGCACAGACGCGCTGGTGGGGCCACCACCACGGACGCGGGTGCGGCTACCGCACGGACGCGCTGGTGCGGCTACCGCATGGACACGCGGGCGGGGCTACCGCACGGACGCGCTGGTGGGGCCACCACACACGGACGCGGTGGTGCGGCTGCCGTGTTCCGGCGCCGGTCACCACCGCGTCCCACGGTCCGTCGTCGGCGAGCTGGTCCGTGCGTACGGGCCAGCTCGCCGACCTTCGGTCGGGCCGTCAGTTGCCGCTGTCGAGCACGTTCCCGTCCTGCGGGCGCAGGGCCCGGGAGCGCCGGAAGTCGCGGTGCACGAAGATCCGCTGGAGCCACCGGTCGTAGCCGTCGTAGCGGGGCGTGAACTCGGTCCGGCCGTGCAGGGCCAGCCGGTTGTCGACGAACGCGAGGTCGCCGGGTTCCAGGATGAACGTCCGGCGGACGGTGCGCAGCGCGTCGCCGAGCATCGACAGCGCCTGCGTGGCCTCCGGGTCGAGGGGGAACGAACTCTGGAAGTCGACCTGGACGTCCGGGTCCTCGGGGCTGCCGCTGAGGATGCCGTGCGGTTCCGGCGCGCTGCGCAGGTCGCCGAACGACGCCGGCGGCTCGGTGACGAACCGTGGCTCGTGCAGCACCTTGCGGACCTGCTCGGACAGCAGGGGCAGCGCGTTGCGGATCGACGTCACCTGCAACCCGGCCACGTTGTCGTGGTCGTTGCGCAGGCAGTGCAGCCCGACGTAGTCCGGGCGGTAGACGTGGAAGGCGTTCTCCACGTGCATGGACAGGGTCACCGAGCCCGCGTTGCCCTGGAACTTCTCCATGCCCGGCACCGGCACGACGTCCTGCACCAGCGCGCCGCTCTTCTCCTCCTTGAAGGCGATGAGCTCCCCGAGTTGCAGCCCGAGCAGCACCTGCGCGGCGGCGGGCACGGTGGACTCGCGCTGCGCCGAGCCGGCCACCGTGGGCGTGCGCGGCAGCTCGTCGGCGTCCACGGGCAGGTTCCGCACCAGCAGCACGGCGTCGGGCCCGGGGTCCCAGGCGAAGCGCCGCACCATCTGGCGCAGGCGTACGGGCAGGTTGCTGGAGAGTTCGCGGGCCGTTTCGAGCCAGGCGGGCGAGTCCACCAGGCGCGGCGGTCGGCCCGCCAGGTAGCGGGCGATCGTGTCGACCTCGATGTTCTCCTCGCGGGTCAGGACGATCGAACGGTCTGTACTGCGTGTGGGCTGGACGTCGACGGTCACGCCGAGCCTCCTCTGCTGAGGGTCCGAGACGGTGTGGGGGTGGAGCGATCGGTCAGTCGTCGTCCTCGTCGTCGTCCCAGAACGCGTCCTGCAGGTGCTCCGCGAGCTGCCGTGGCGTCGGGTTGGCGAACAGGTCGGCGAGCTGGACCGGCATCGACAGTTCGGTCCGCACCCGCTGCACGAGCTGGGCGCCCAGCAGCGAGTGGCCACCGCTGGCGAAGAAGTTCGAGTCCGCGTGCAGGCCCGGCCGGTCGAGCATCTCGGTCCAGATCCCGACCAGGGCGGCGGTCGTCTCGTCCGGCGGGTCCGCCTCGGCCGCCGCCCGCGCCGCCGCGAGCGCGACGAGGGCCGCGCGGTCCACGGTGCCCGCCACGGTGACCGGCAACTGGTTCAGCACGACCAGGTCGGGCGTGAGCGGCAGGGCGGCGCGGGCGTGCTCCCGCAGCCGCTCCGCCACGTCGGGCTTGCGGGACTCGACGAACGCGACGACCGTGCCGTCCTGCGCGTCGACGGCGGCGACCGCCTCCACGTCCGGGTGGGCGGCGAGGACGGACTCGATGTCGCGGAGGTGGATCCGCTGGCCGGCGACGCGTACGTGGGCCGACAGGGGGCCGACGACGTCGATCCGGCCGTCCGGCAGCAGTCGCGCGAGGTCACCGGTGCGGTGGAACCGCCCGTGGGTGGGGTGCTCGCCGAACCGGGCGGCGGTCAGCTCCGGCCGGCCGTGGTAGCCGGCGGCCAGCGTGTCGCCCGCGACGCACAGCTCTCCGCGTACGCCGATGCCCAGCTCGTGATCGGTGCCGGGCTCGGCGACGAACACGCGGGTCGCCGGGAGGACACCGGTGCCGTCCCGTCCGCCGTCGAGCGCGGCGTACCCGGCGACGCCTGGCGTGGTGTAGCCGTGGTACGGCGTGCCGCCGGTGGCGCGCAGCTGCGCGGCGAGGGGGCGGGGGAGCGGTTCGTGGGCCACCAGGACGGCGCGGCCCGCGAGCCGGTCACCCGCGTGCTCGACCACCTGGCGCCACACCGCCGGCGGCGCCTGCACCACGGTCACGCCGTGCGACTGGACCAGCTCGCCGAGCGCGTGGCCGTCGGCGCGGGCCTGGTCGGGGGCGACGACGACCCGGCCGCCGGTGGTCAGCGCCACCAGCAGCTCCGTCAGCGCCGCCTCGGTGGCGGCGCTGCCCAGCCAGGCGGTGACGGCCGGTCCGGTGGCGGCGACCTGCCCGGCGAGCCGCGCGACGGCGCAGGCCAGCGCCCGGTGCGTGACGGTCACGGCGAGCGGGGCGGGCGCGTCGAGGTCGTACTCCAGGTAGGCCACCGCGTCGAGGTCGACACCGGACGGCGCGTCGGTGCGGACCGCGTCGCCGGCGGCGGGAACGGCGGGGATGCGTACCGCGCCGGGCACGGGGAGGCCCTCGGCCGCCAGCACCGGGGCGGCACCCGAGTCGGCCAGCCGCGCGGCGAGGTCGGGGATCGGCTGGGTCGGATCGAGCAGGACGCAGCGCCTGCCCGCCAGCCACACGCCGAGCCACGCGGCGGCCAGCTCCGCGCCGCGCGGCGCCAGCACGGCGACCGTGCTCCCGTCCGCGGCGGCGACCAGGTCCCGGGTGGCGAGCGCCGCCGACCAAAGCCGGCCGTACGACACGTCCTGGGTGCCGTCGCGCACCGCGACGAGGTCCGGGCTCGCGGCGACCGTCGCGTGCACGGCGTCCAGCACGGACGCCGTGGTGGCCGTCTCCGGCGGCGACGCCGGCAGGGCGAGGTCGTCCGCGCCCCGGCGGGACAGCTGCGCCACCGGCCGCTCCAGGTCGTCGCCCAGCCGCACGAGCAGCGCGTCGTACCGTTGCAGCAGCAGCCCGACGTCGGCGGCGTCGAAGGCGTCGACGCAGAACGCCGCGCGGACGGTGGTCGCGTCCTCGCCCGGCATGATGAAGAACTCGAGGTCGAAGCGGCTGTAGCCGTTCTCCACCATGACGTGGCGCACCGGCATCCCGGTCAGGGTGGCGGAGGCGTCGACGGTGCCGGGCACGTAGTTGAACAGGTGCCGGAAGAACGAGCTGCGCCACGACGACGGCGCGTCGCCGAGCACGGCGGGGGAGACGTGCTCCAGCGGTACGTCGGCGTGGCTGATCGCCTCCAGGAAGGTGCTGCGCGTCTGCTTGACGACGGCGCGGAAGTCGGCGTCCGGGTCGACCCGCACCCGCAGCGGCACCAGGTTCGCGTGGTAGCCGATGGCGTTCATGCTGCGCTGGTCGCGCACGTTCACCGGGGTGCCGATGACCACGTCGGAGCCCGCGCCGTGCTGGGCGAGCAGCACCGAGTACGCCGCGAGCAGCACGACGGCCTCGGAGGCGCGCAGTTCGCGCTGGAAGCGGCGCACCACGGCGCGGGCCGGCGCGGAGAGCTCGTGGTGGACGGTGCGGGCGCGCAGGGACGGCGCCCCGACGGGCGGCAGGGCGCACCACAGGCCCGCCTCGGCGGCCCGCAGCCCGTCGAGGTTCTTGCGCCAGTACGCGACGCTGCGCTCGTTCGGCGCGCGCTCCGCGAGGGCGGCCAGCGGGGCGTCGTCGGGCCGGCCGCCCGCCGCGAGCGCCTCGTAGCCGGCGAGCAGCTCGCGTAGCAGGATCGTGGTCGACATGGCATCGAAGTTCAGGTGGTGCACGACGACGCAGCACACGTCGGCGTCCGCGCCCGCGCGGATCCCCGCCCGCAGCAGGGGGCGGCCGTCGATCTCGAAGGGCTCGGCGGCGAACGCGGTCAGGTCGGCGTCCATCCCGTCGTCGCCGGCCGGGATGTCCACCACGGGCACGTCGAGCTGGTCGGCGGAGAGCACCTCCCGGGTCAGCGTCGCGTCGTCGGAGCGGAACACGGTGCGCAACACCTCGTGCCGGGCCAGCACCGCCCGCAGCGCCGCCGTGAACAGCCCGCGGTCGATCCGGCCGGCCACCTCGAAGGCGACCGCCACGTTGTTGACCCCGGTGTCCGGCACCAGCCGCTCGAGCAGCCACATGGCTGCTTCCTTCCTGCTGGCCGCGATGCTCATGCTCACTCGTCCCCTCGGTCGGTGTCGGCGCAGACCTCGGCGAGCCGCGCCACGGTCCGGTTTTCCAGCACGTCGCGCAGCGACAGGGTGAGCCCGCGCCGGCGTGCCTCGTTGACCAGTTGGGCGGCGCCGAGGCTGGTGCCGCCCCGGAGGAAGAAGTCGTCGTCGACGCCGATCGAGGAGACGGCCGTGTAGGTGGCGAAGAGCTCGCAGAGCAGCGCCTGCAACTCGTCGGCCGGCGCCCGCCCGCCCGGGGTCGCCGCGACCTCCGGCGCCGGCAGGGCCGCCGTGTCGAGCTTGCGGTTCACGGTCAGCGGCAGCGCCGGGAGGCTCACCACGGCGCTCGGCACCATGTACTCCGGCAGCGTCTCGGCGAGGTCCTTGCGCAGCTGCTGCGCGTCGATCCTCGCGCCCTCCCCGGGCACGACATACGCGACGAGCTGCTTGACGTCCGGCGTGTCCGTACGGATCACCGCCGCCGCGTGCCGCACCTCGGGACGGCGCAGCAGTGCCGCCTCGATCTCGCCCAGCTCGATGCGGTAGCCGCGGATCTTGGCCTGGTTGTCGACCCGCCCGCAGAACTCGTACTCGCCGTCCTCGGTGGGCCGGATCCGGTCGCCGGAGCGGTACATGCGCGAGCCGGGCGGGCCGAACGGGTCGGGCAGGAACCGTTCGGCGGTCAGGCCCGGCCGGTGCAGGTAGCCCCGGGCCAACTGGCCGCCCGCGATGTGCAGCTCGCCGATCTCGCCGGGCCGCACCGGGCGCAGCTCGTCGTCCAGCACGTGGTAGCGCACGTCGGGCATGGGCTGACCGATGGGCAGCGGCCCCGGCGGCACCGGCTGGTCGGGCTCGATGACCACGGTGCTGCACCCGACGGTCGTCTCCGTCGGGCCGTACTCGTTGACCACCCGCGCGCCCGGGTGCCGGCGGCGCCAGGCGTCGATGGTCTCGCCGAGCAGCAGTTCGCCGCCGGCCATCAGCTCCCCGGTCGGGGACGCCTGGGCCGGCAGCGCGGTGAGCAGCGGGATGTGCGACGGCGTCACCTTGACGAAGGTGGGCCGCTGCTGCCCGGCCGGTCCGGCGGCGGGCGTGCCCATCTCCTCGAGGGCGCCGATGTGCACGCAGCCGCCCGTCATCAGCGGCGCGTAGAACGCGGTGACCGTCAGGTCGAACGCGAACGAGGAGTGCAGCAGCGCCCGGCCGCGTACGCCCGGGTAGGACCGCACGACGTGGCGCAGGTACGTGCCGAGCTGGCGGTGCTCGATCACCACGCCCTTCGGGCTGCCGGTGGAGCCGGAGGTGTAGATGACGTACGCGACGTTGGCGGGCCGCAGCGGGGCGAGCCGGTCGGCGTCGGCGACGTCGGTGTCCGGCTGGCCGGCGTACGCGTCCGGGTCGTCGAGCAGGACGCGCGGCAGGTCGGCCGCCGGCACCGCGTGCTGGTCGTCGCCGGTGGTCAGCAGCAGCATGGGCCGCGCGTCGGTGAGCATGTGCTCCAGCCGCTGCGCCGGGTAGCTGAGGTCCAGCGGCAGGTAGGCGGCCCCGGCCTTGAGGGTGGCGAGGGCGGCGACCACCAGGTGCGCCGAGCGGATCCCGATCGCCACGAGCCGCTCCGGGCCCGCGCCGAGCGACACCAGCCGGTGCGCGAGGCGGTTCGCCTCGGCGTCCAGCTCGGCGTACGTCCTGCGCTGCTCGCCCCACACGACGGCGGTGGCGTCCGGGGTGCGCCGCACCTGTGCGGCGAACAGGTCGGTGAAGAGCGCGGGCTCGCCGCCCGCCGGGCCCGGTGCCACGCGCTACCCCGCGATCCGCTGACCGGCGTCCGCACCGGTCATCAGGCCGGAGACCGTCGCGGCGACGTCGGGGTGGCGCAGCATCTGGTCGTGGTCGACGGCGAGCGGGATGGTGCGCCCGAAGCCCTGCCCGCGCTGGGTCGAGTGCGCGGAGGTGATCGCCGTCGCCGTCGCCCACTGCGGGGCGGGGTCGATCTCCGTCGCCGCCCGCAGGTAGCCGACGAACGAGGCGAAGCTGCCGCCCAGTTCGGCCCGGACGTCGTCGTCCAGGCCGAGCCGGCGGCCCGCCACGTCGATCGCGTCGCGGAAGATCCCGGCGAGCGCGGGACCGATGAGGCTGAGGTCCTCGAGCCCGTGCTTCTCCTGCACCGCCTGGCCGTCGGCGTGGAACGCCGCGATCTCCTCGGGGGTGAGGATGGTCTTCAGCGCGTCCGCGGCGGCGTGGAAGTCCCGGTACAGCCCGACGATGTTCGGCAGCTCGGGGTCCAGCAGGACCAGCCTGGGCGCCTCGTCCTGCGACTCGGCCAGCCGGGCCGCGAGGGGGGCGGCGAACACCGCGCCCACGCAGTAGCCGATCACGGTGTCGACGGTGCGTTCCCGCCGGCGTACGCCCTTCGCCCACCGCTCGACGTAGTCGGCGCCGGACATGGTGTCCTCGGCGCCGGAGGCGGGTGCCACGGTCTCCCAGATCTCGCCGGGCGCGCTCAACAGGGGCACCAGGTCGCGGAAGCACGCCTGGGTGCGGCCGGTGCTGGTGAAGTCGACGGTGAGCGTGAGGCCGCCCGGCCCGCCCTTGCGCAGTATCTGCCAGGAGTTCTTCTTCACGATGGGATCCCTCGTCGTAGCGGTGCGTACGTTCGTCGTTCAGGGGTGCGGCCCGGCGCTCCCGGTCGCGGGCGCTCAGACGCGGGCGCTGTCCTTCAGGTACCGCAGGATCACGGCGCCGCCGAGCACGACGGTCCAGCCCGCGAGCACCACGGCGGCGAGCCCGAGCCGGGCGGTGTCCTCGAACGGGCCGTGCCCGATCTCGGCCAGCCAGTGGCTCGGCATGATCGCGGACGCCGTCTGCATCCAGTCGGGGAACGCGACCGACGGGATCAGCGCGCCGCCGAGCACGCCGAGCAGCATGTGCGAGACGGAGGTGAGGACCTGCACGCTCTCGGCCGTGGCGACCTGGCCGATGAAGACGCCCAGCAGCGCGAACGGCAGCGTGCCGAGCCACACCCCGAGCACCAGTTGGAGCCAGCCGCCCACCGGCAGCCGGACGCCCTGCAACAGCGCGCCGGTGAGCGCCACCGCCGTGATCGCCGGCAGCGCCACCACCATCGCCGCGGCCAGCTTCGCCGCCAGGTAGGAGGTCGGGGACAGGGGGGTGATGCGCAGTTGGCGCTGCCATCCGGTGGACCGCTCGATCGCCACCCGCGTGCCGACGTTCAGCGCGACGAAGATCGCCCCGAAGGCGGCGAGACTGCCGAGCAGGTGCTCGCTGAAGTTGATGCCGGCGCCTCCGCCGGCCCCACCGCGGAACATGTTGGCCTGCATCATGTCGAACAGGTTGGCCTGCATCAGGTAGAGCAGCGTCGGGAACAGGAACGCGGCGATCCAGAACTTGCGGGCCCGGATCACCCGCTTCACTTCGAGCTTGAGGAAGCTGGCGCTCATCAGGCGGCCCCGCCCTTCGTCGCGGTGAGGGCCAGGAACGCCTGTTCCAGGCCGAGGGCGCCGATCTCGACGTCGTAGGCCTGGGGGAAGCGGGCGAACAACTCGCGGGCGGTGGCGTCGGAGTCGGAACTGACGATCTCGACACGCTGGCCACGGGCCTCGGCGGTCATCACGCCGGGCAGCAGGCGCAGCTGCTCGACCGTCGCGTCCGGGACGGTGGCCGCCAGCGAGCGCCCCGCCACCACGGAGCGGATCTCCGTGACCGTGCCGTCGGCGATGATCTTCCCGGCCTGGACGAGCACCACCCGGTCGGCGAACTCCTCGGCCTCCTCCATGTAGTGGGAGGCGAACACCACGGTGCGCCCGGAGTCGGTGAACTCCCGCATGGCGGCCCAGAACACGTGGCGGGACTCGACGTCCATCGCCACCGTCGGCTCGTCCAGCACCAGCAGCTTCGGGTCGGACACGAGGGTCATGGCCAGCCGCAGCCGCTGGCGCTGACCGCCGGAGAGCCGGCTGCGGCGGTCGGCGACGTCGGTGAGGTCGGTGCGGCGCAGCACCTCGGCGATCGGCAGCGGGGCGGTGTGCAGCGACGCCACCATCGTGAGCAGCTCGCGGATCGACACGTCGTCGAGCAGCGCGCCGTCCTGGAGCGTCGCCCCGATGACGCCCCGGGTGATGGCCTCCCGGGGGGTGTGCCCGAAGACCCGGATCTCGCCACGGTCGGGGCGGGTGAGCCCCAGGATCATGTCGACGAGCGTGGACTTGCCTGCGCCGTTGGGCCCGAGCAACGCGACCACCTCGCCGGGAGCGATCCGCAGGTCGATGCCGTTGACGGCGCGCACGTCGCCGTAGCTCTTGTGCACGTCCGCCACGTCGATCGCCTGTGGGTCCACCGCACCGAGCGTGGGTGTGGCCACGAGGTTCGCGATTGCGTTGCTCATTGATTTCCCCATTTAGATCGGTGCGGGTATGCGAATAGTATTTAGCAGCGCTAGGGAGCGGGGAGCCAGGAATTCCGGGGCCGCCGCCGCGAGAATTGGCGTCCGAGGCGCCTTATTCCGGGGTGGTGAGGGGTGACCGTAGGGGTTACCCCGCGATGGCCGTACCCGCCATCGTCGGACCTGTCGTGGTCCTGGGCTGCGCATTCGGTGGCCCGTGCGGGGAGGTGTTCGTGGCACGTCAGAGGCGGAACGGTGACGGTCATTCGTCGACCGTCGACGCGGGAACGGATGTCATGGGTCGTGACGACGCCACGGCCGAGTTGTTCGCCTTTCCACACACCGACTTCTTTCGGGAAACCGTGCCGGGCACCGAACGGGAATTGCCCGGTAACCGGCCCGTCAATTCCGCCGCCCCGCGAACCGTCGCGACCGGCCGGCCCGGTCACCGGGTGGTGAGCTGACATGGACCGCCTCGCCGCCGCAGCCGAGCGGGCCGACCGGCTCGGGCCGATGCTCGGCACCTTCCTGCACCGCTTCCCGGCCGACGACCCCGGCACGGACGGGCCGCTGCGCGGCACGCTGATCGGCGTCAAGGACGTCGTCGCCGTCGCCGGCGCGCCGAGCACCTGCCAGAGCGTCGTGCACGACGCGGCCTGGTGGACCGACCGCGACGCGACCGTGGTGGCACGGCTGCGCGCGGCGGGCGCGGTGATCGTGGGCAAGACCACGATGGCGGAGCACGCGCTGTCCCGGCCGGACCCGGACGCGTCCTTCCCGGTGCCACGTAACCCGTGGGACCCCCACCGGTGGACCGGCGGGTCGAGCTGCGGCAGCGCCAACGGCATCCCCGCCGGGTTCTTCGACGCGGGTGTCGGCACCGACAGCAACGGCAGCATCCGGATCCCGGCCGCGCTGTGCGGCGTGACCGGGCTGAAGCCGACGCAGGGCCTCCTGCCGGCGGCGGGCGTCCGCCCGCTGGCGCGGTCGGTCGAGACGGCGGGTCCGCTGGCCCGTACGGCCCGGGAGTGCGCGCGGCTGCTCGCCGTGATGGCGGACCGGCCCGCGGAGCTGTCCCGGCCGGCGCTCGCCGACCTCGCGGGCGTCCGCGTCGGCGTCCCGGGCGACCTCGTGCGGTACGCCGCCGCGCTGACCGACGACACCGCCGCCGCCTTCGACGCCGCGCTCGACGAGCTGCGCGCCGCCGGGGCGGAGGTCGTCGACGTGCCCCTCGACGAGGCGTTCCCGCTCTTCGCCGCGCAGCTCGTGACGATGCTGGTGGAGGCGTTCGAGGTGCACGGGGCGCAGTTCCGGGCGCGTTGGAACGACTACGGCCGGCCGTTCCGGTGGAACGTCGCGCTCGGCGGCGTGCTCCCGGCGGAGACGTACCTGCGGGCCCAGCGGGTGCGTGGGTGGGGCGCCGAGGCCCTGCGGGCGCGGTTGCGGGACGTCGACGTCATCGCCACGCCCGCCTGGCCGTCCGCCGCCCCCCGCTACGACGACCAGGCCAGCCTCCAGACGATCTCCTTCCTGCCCAGCATCTGGAGCGCGGTCGGCTTCCCCGCGCTGGCGCTGCCGATGGGGGCCGACGGCGACGGGTTGCCGCTGTCGCTGCAACTGGCCGCCGCTCCCGGCCGCGACTTCGAGCTGGCCGCCGTCGCCGACGTCTACCAGCGGCGTACGGGTTGGCACGAGCGCGAGCCGAAGCTGGAGGTCGTGACGGACCTCGCGGCGGTCTGCGCCCCGGAGGCGCCCGCCGACGGTGTCGACCCCGTCCGGCGGGAGCGGCTGGCCCAGGCGTTCGGCGAGCTGGGCGTCCCGCTGGGGGAGGGGGACCTCGACCAGGTGACCATGACGTGGTCGAAGGTCCAGGCTCTCGCGGGGGTGCTGCCGGAACTCCCGGTGGACGTGCCGCCGTTCGTCGCCACCACCGGGTGAGCCGCCGGGGGCGGGCGTGGCGGACGCACGGGTGAGGCATGCGTACGACACGGTAGGAACGTGACGCGGCGGGGGTTGGTTCTGTCGCCGGTCGACGGCAGCCTGTGAAGCATGGATGACGTCGTGATCGAAGTGGACGGGCTGCGCCGCAGTTACGGGGAGTTCGAGGCGGTGCGGGGGATCTCGCTGCGGATCCAACGGGGCGAGCTGTTCGCCCTGCTGGGCACCAACGGTGCCGGCAAGACCACCACCATCGAGGTCCTGGAGGGACTGCAACCGGCCACCTCCGGCCGGGTCCGGGTGCTCGGGCTGGATCCGGTGCGGGACCGGGCCGCGCTGCGTCCCCGCACGGGGGTGATGCTCCAGCACGGCGGGTTCACCGGTGCGCTGACCGTCCGGGAGACGGTGGAGATCTGGCGCTCCCTCACCGTCCGCCCGCAGACCACCGCGGAGGTGCTGGACCTGGTCGACCTCGGCGGCCGGATGAACGTGGCGGTCGAGCAGCTCTCCGGCGGTGAGGGCCGGCGGCTGGAGCTGGCGCTGGCCGTGCTCGGCCGGCCGGAGGTGCTCTTCCTCGACGAGCCGACCACCGGCATGGACCCGGCCTCCCGGCGCCGCACCTGGGACGTCGTCCGGGAACTCCAGAAGGGTGGGACCACCGTCCTGCTCACCACGCACTACCTGGAGGAGGCGGAGGTCCTCGCCGACCGGGTGGCCATCATGCGGGGCGGGAGCATCGTCGCCACGGGCGCCCCGGAGGACGTCGTACGCACCCTGCCCGCCCGGATCAGCTTCCGGCTGCCGGCGACGGACGCCCTTCCCGACCTGCCGCACGCCGCCCGCATGGTCGACGGCGACCGGGTCACGTACGAGTCCCGCCACCTCCAGACCGACCTCACCCGGCTGCTCGAATGGGCCAACGCGGGCGACGTCCGGCTGGCGTCCCTGTCGGCCCGACCGGCCACCCTGGAGGATGTCTTCCTGGACATCGCCGCCGACCACGACCAGACCGACCAGCACGCGGAACCGGAGGCCGCCCGATGAGCGGGACGATGACGACGCAGAGCCCCACCACCACCGCCACCCCGCGCGACCGGGCGACCAGGCCGCTCTGGCAGATGGCCGCGATGCTCAAGATGGAGCTGCTGGCGCTGCGTCGCAACTGGACGGCCACCGCCATGTCCGTGGTGACCCCGCTGATGATCGCCATCCTGCTCGTCAGCGAGTACGGCGGCCAGACGGTGCCCGGCGTGCGTCGGGTCGTCAGCATCACCACCCTGATCATGGTCTTCCTGGTGCACCACCACCTGACCACCGTGTACGCGTCGCGCCGCCAGGAACTGGTGCTCAAGCGGCTGCGGGCGGGGCTCGCCTCGGACCGCACCATCCTGCTCGGCACGGCCAGCAGCACCGTGGCGATCTTCCTCGCCCAGTTCGTCGTGCTGGCCGGCTACGCCATGCTGGCGCTCGACCTGCCGATGCCGAAGAACCCGCTGGTCATGGCGGTGGCGCTGCTGATCGGGTCCGCGATCCTGGCGGCCTTCTCGGCGGCGCTCTCCGCGATCACCCGCAGCTCCGAGGCGGCCATGCTGACCACCCTGCCGAGCCTGGTGATCTTCCTGGCCACGCCGGGTGCGCTGCTGCCGCTCGGCGCGCTGCCGGAGTCGTTGGAACGGATCCTCTGGTTCCTGCCCATGGGGCCGTTCACCGAGATCATGCGCGTCGGCTGGCTCGCCCGCACCGACGAGGGCCAGGCCCTGAGCTTCGTCGGGACGCTTGTCGAGACGCTGCCCTCCTTCGGGGTGCTGCTGGTCTGGCTGGCGGTGTCGCTGTTCACGGCCGTCCGGTACTTCCGCTGGGAGCCCCGGCACGGATGATCGAGGTCATCGCGCCACCTGGCAACGGGAGCGTGAGCATGGAGCGGGCGCAGGTCGAGCGTGACGTCGGCCTGCGCCGCGCCCGTGCCGTCACGTTGAGCACCGTCGGCAGCGGCGTCCTGGGCACGCTGCTGCTGGCCGCCGTCGGACTGTCGCGGGAGGAGGATCCCCGCTGGGCGGCGGCCGGGGCGGTGGGCGTCGTCCTGTTCGTCGCCGCGCAGAGCGGAGCGCTGTACGGGGCGATCACCCCGTGGCTGGCCGAGTCGACGCGGCGCCGTCTGCTCGCCGTGTTCGTCTGCGCCGCCGTGCTCTCCGTACCGCTGGTCGGGCCCGTGGGCGGGCCGGAGTGGGCGACCTGGGGATTCCTGGGGGCGTCGGTCATCGGCTCGGTGTCCCTGCTGCGGCAGTGGTGGGCCGCCGGCCCGGCGGTGCTGCTGTCGGTGGCGACGGCCGCCGGGGTGGCGGCCTGGAACGGGGCCCCGGTCCGCGGTCAGGTCACCATCGTGCTGGTCGCCGGCCTCTCCATGGCCGCGTGGAACGCCCTCCAGCTCTGGCTGTGGGGGCTGCTCGTCCAGGCGCAGCGGGGACGGGCCGCCCAGGGGCGGCTCGCCGCCACCGAGGAGCGGCTGCGCTTCGCCCGCGACGTGCACGACCTGCTCGGGCACAGCCTCTCGGTCATCGCGCTCAAGGCCGAGCTGGCGTCCCGGCTGGCGGCGACGGACGCCGGGCGCGCCAGCCGGGAGGCCGCCGAGGTGCAGCGGCTGGCCGCGTCGGCGCTGGTCGAGCTGCGCGAGGTGGTGCACGGGTACCGTGCGGTGGACCTCGGGGACCAGATCGCCGCGGTGGAGCAGGTGCTGCGTTCCTCCGGCATCCGCTGCGCGGTCGCGCTGCCGCCGGACGACGTACCGTCGGAGATCGCCCGGCAGCTCGTCGCGGTGCTGCGGGAGGCCAGCACCAACGTGTTGCGGCACAGCCGGGCCACCTGGTGCACCATCGAGATCGGCCAGGACGAGGACGAGGTACGGATGACCATGACGAACGACGGCGCCGAGGGGGCGTCGCCGGACCGGCACAGCTTCGGGCTGCGCGGGCTGGCCGAGCGGCTGGCCGAGGCCGGGGGGACCCTGCGCCACCGGATCGACGACGGGGTGTTCCGCCTCGACGTGACGGTACGGACCCGCCCGTGATCAGGGTGCTGCTCGCCGACGACGAGGACCTGATCCGCGCGGCGCTGGCCGCCCTGCTCGGTCTCGAGTCCGACCTGGAGGTGGTGACCGAGGCGCCGGACGGGCGGGCCGCCGTCACCGCCGCGCTCGCCCATCGGCCGGACGTCGCCGTCGTGGACCTCCAGATGCCGGCCCTGGACGGGCTGGAGGTGACCGCCGAGCTGGCGCGCGTCCTGCCCGCCTGCAAGGTGGTGATCCTGACCGGGCACGGCCGGCCGCCGCACCTGCAACGCGCGCTGGCGGCCGGGGCCAAGGGGTTCCTGCCCAAGGGCGCGCCGGGCGGGACGCTCGCCGACGTCATCCGCCGCGTGCACGCCGGCGGCCGGTACGTCGACCCGGCGCTGGCCGCCGACGCGCTCACCGCGCCCGAGTGCCCGCTCACGCCCCGCGAGCTGGACGTGCTGCGGCTGGCCGAGTACGACACGCCGGTGGCGGAGGTGGCCCGGCGTACCCACCTGTCGGCGGGCACGGTCCGCAACCACCTCTCCGCGGCGGTCAGCAAGCTCGGGGTGGCCAACCGGGCGGAGGCGTTCCGCACCGCCCGGGACAACGGCTGGCTCTGACGGGCCCGCTCAGATGAGCACGCTCCAGGTCACCGGGCCGACGAGGCCGTCGACGACGAGGCCGTTGCGGCTCTGGAAGTTGCGTACCGCGCTGGTGGTGACCGCACCGAAGCCGCCGTCGACGAGGAGGCTCGCCCCCCGGGCGTTGAGCGCGGTCTGCAGGCCGCGCACCAGGTCTCCGGAGTTGCCCTCCCGCAGGGGCAGCACGAGCGCGGTCCAGGTGATCGGGCCGACCATGCCGTCGGCGTAGAGGCCCCGGCCGCTCTGGAACGACCTGACCGAGGCGGCGCAGCCCGGCCCGTAGACCCCGTCCACCACGACGGAGACGCCGCGCGCCCGCACCAGGTACTGGATCACCCGGGGCACCCAGCCCGAGGCGCCCTGGCCGACGCTCGGGTAGCCGGTGCTGCCCACCGGGGCCGTGGAGCCGAGGGTGATGCCCCGGTTGGCCAGGAAGACCCGGGGGTCCATCGAGGTCAGCCGGGGGTTGTGGATCTCGAAGTGCAGGTGCGGGCCGGTCGAGTTGCCGGTGGTGCCCATCAGGCCGACCAACTGGCCGCAGCTGACCTGCTGGCCGGCGTTGACCAGCACCCGGTACAGGTGGCCGTAGTAGGAGAAGTAGCCGTCGGCGTGGTTGATGTGGACGCTGTTGCCGGTGCGACCGGCCAGCGGGCCGCTCGCCGTGTCACCCGGGTACGAGTTGGTCTTGATGTCCCGGACGGTCCCGGCAGCCGTGGCGTAGACCGGGGTGCCCTGGCTGTTGGCCACGTCCCAGCCGGTGTGCGTCGGCCGGCTGGGGGTCTTGTAGCCGGAGGTCAGCGTGCCGCGCGTCGGGTTGCTCCAGCCGGCGACGGCGGCCAGCGCGGGGCTGGGCAGGCCGACGACCCCGATCCCCACGCCGACGCCGAGCGCCGTGAGGAGGGTGCGGCGTCGGGCCGGTAGGCGGCTCAGGCCGGCTGTCTCCGGTGCGTCACACATGTTGCCTCCGATGCTCGCCCCGAAGGGGCGGTTGGACGATGGAGACCGGATCGTAAATCTTCTATATCGCCGGGAGCAATGGTGAAACTTTCCTACGATCCGTCACGCACCGTCATCCGATGGGGTCGCGGGCTCGGGGTGCGCCACGGTCGATCATCGTCAACTTAGGGTTGACGATCAGGAGGCGTCAACCTATGGTTGACGCATGACGGAACCCACCCAGATGAACAACCCGGTACGCCTGGACGACCTGATCCGGGCGATCAAGAAGGCGCACCCCGATGCGCTCGACCAGCTCACCGACGCGGTCATCGCGGCCGACCATCTCGGCGAGATCGCCGACCACCTGATCGGCCACTTCGTCGACCAGGCCCGCCGCTCGGGCGCGTCCTGGACCGACATCGGCCGCAGCATGGGCGTCAGCAAGCAGGCGGCACAGAAGCGCTTCGTGCCGAAGGCTGACGACCCGCCGCTCGACCCGCAGCAGGGCTTCGCCCGGTTCACCCCCCGCGCCCGCAACGTGGTGATGGCATCGCAGAACGAGGCCCGGGCCACCGGGCACGCCGAGATCCGCCCCGAGCACCTGGTGCTGGGGCTGCTCAGCGAGCCCGAGGCGCTGGCCGCGAAGGCGATCGTCGCCGGGGGTGTGCCGCTGGAGCGGGTGCGCGAGGCCGCGACCGCCGCGCTGCCGCCACCGGCGGCCGAGGTGCCCGACCTGATCCCGTACGACGCCCAGGGCAAGAAGGCGCTGGAGCTGACCTTCCGGGAAGCCCTGCGGCTGGGGCACAACTACATCGGCACCGAGCACATCCTGCTCGCCCTGCTGGAGCACGAGAACGGCACCGGTGTGCTCAGCGAACTCGGCGTCACCAAGGCCGCCGTCGAGGAGTGGGTGGCGGCGGCCCTGCGGGCGATCCAGGTGCGGGACTGACTGCGGCGGTCGGGGCCGACCGTCAGGAGGCGCCGGGGAAGCCGTAGCGGGCGGCGTGCTCGGGGTCCGTCGGGTCGACCTGACGGATCCCGGCGTCGGCGAGCCGCTTGTTGACCTCGTCGAGCCGCTCGCGCACCAACCGGGCCTCCTCCTCGGTGACCCGGCCCCGGTGCGGCCTGCCGGCGTGCTCGATCGTGCCGTAGTCGACCCGTTCCGCGCCCTTGCGGGCCTTCGGCGGACGGACCCGCTCGGCCGTCTTCAGCAGCTGCGCCATCGGCACGTCGGTCGCCATCGCGTCGAACTCGCTCGCGGTGAGCACCACCCGGCGCGGCTCGCCGTCGCCGTGCCGGTCGTGGATCTCGACCACCGCGACGTCCAGCGCGGCGTCGTCGATGCCCTCCACCTCGACCGGGGTGGCGTCCAACCGCACGGGCCCCGCGACCAGGTCAGGGTGTTCCAGGACGACGACGCGGACCACCTCGTCGTCGGGCTGGATGACCGTGCCGCTGAAGTCGGAGACGTGGATCGTCTTCTTGCCCATGCGCGGAGCTTCTCCTGTCGTTGGCCGGGATGCCGGACCAGAAGAAATTACCCGACAGGTGTGCGAAAGCCGCCGGTGGACCGTCCGGGTGTGTCGCGCAGCCCCCCGCCGCGCGGGACGGTCAGCGGGTGTTCAGTCCGCCGGGCGAGGCGGCGCCGGCGGGCTGCTTGTCCACCTCGCTCCACGGCAGCGCCTCGGCCCCGGCGCGGTGACCCCGGTACGCCGACTGGGCCGGGAACCGCCCGGCGGCCTCGCTGGCCCGCCAGAGTCGCTCGGGGGCCTGGTGGTACCGGTCGTTCGGCTGATTCGGCATGACCATACCGTCCCAAACAAAGTTGTCCATGTATGAAAATGAATATGACGGACGGTCGATGCGTCTGGTTCCCGTGATCGGCCACCGTCCCACGAACCCGCGGTCATCGACGTACCTGTACGTCTACCCGCCCGCCGCGCCGCCCAACCCTCGACGCCGGCCCGCGTGCCACGGCGCCGGGCCCGCCGGGTCACGGGACGCCGGGCGGCCCGCCCCGTGACTAATTCGGTGACGCGGAGCCACCGCGCCCGCGTACGGTGATCGTCGGCGAGGCGGGCCGGGCGTCGGCGGCCCGGACGCCGAATGACCACGACGGCCGCGGGGAGGTGGGCGGCGATGCTCGACCGGCGGCTGCACCTGCACCTGGCGAGCTGGCTCGGCCAGTGGCCGGCGGGGCCCGGGCTGCACGTGGTCGGCTCGCACCGACGGGCCCGACCGGCCTGGGACGGCCGGCTCCGGCCCGCCGTCGCGGTGACCGCCGGCGCGAGCACCGTGCTCTCCGTGGCTCCCGACCGGGTCGCGGCGGTCCGCGAGCTGGCCCGGCTGCCGGGCGGGCCGCCGCTTCCGGCGCTGCCCGCCGCGGTCGGACGACCCGCCTGGGCGGTGCACGACGACGTGTTCCGGTGGAGCGTGGCGCCGGCCCCGCTACGGGACGTGGGGGCGTGGACACCTCCGGGCGCCGCCGGGCTGCCGTCCTGGCTGCGCCTGTTCGACCGGCCGGTGCTGGTGGTGCGCGACGCCCGGGGGCGCTACCTGGCCGGCGTCGGGATCAAGCGGCACGACGCGTACGGCCACGAACTTGCCGTCGGCACCGTGCCGGCGGCCCGGGGGCGGGGGCTTGCCCGGCGGCTGGTGGCCCAGGCGGCGCGCCGGGTGCTCGACGAGGGGGCCGTCCCGACGTACCTGCACGATCCCGCCAACACCGCCTCCGCGCGGGTGGCGACCGCCGCCGGCTTCCCCGAGCGGGGCTGGCGCTCGTTCGGCGTCTACCCGCCCTGAGCGTGCCCCCTCGCGGTGGGGCGCGGACCGTGGATCCCGGGCCGGATCCACGGTCCGCAGTCTCCCCCAGGGTCCCGCGGGTGACGTGCGCACCGATCACGCTACGTAACTGTGGGAGTGAAGGCAAGATGCCATAGGTGCGATCCGGGTGTCGAATAGCGGACTTGACCTGCGACTATTCAGGGGATGGCGTCGTGAGGGGTCAGTGACGCAGCGTACGAATGAGGTCGAGCACCTGCCGGGTCACCGGGCGTAGCACGCGCAACCGGGACAGTCCCACCAGCCGGTCGACCAACGGCACCGCGCCGTCGATCAGCTGCCGGGTGCGGGTCTGGCCGGGCGAGCGGTCGTAGACCCAGTAGAGCACCACCCCCATGTAGCCCAACCAGAGCAGCTCCGGCAGGTGTGGGCGCAACTCCGGGTCGACCCGGGCGGTGGAGCCCTCCAGCGCCTCGGCGAAGAGACCGATAGCCGCCTCGCGCGGGCCGGACGACTCCGCCGAGAACGGGCTCAGCGGGGAGGTCGGCTCCGCCGCCGTCTTGAAGAAGCTGGCGGCGAAGGAGTGCGACGGGGTGAGCACGTCGATCCCGGCGTGCATGACCCCGGCCAGCCGGGCGGCGAGGTCGGGTTCCCGGGCGAGCACCGGCCCGGCCGCCGCCCGGTGCTCCACCTGGGAACGGGCGTAGAACTCCTGGATCAGGTGTTCCTTGGAGCCGAAGTAGTAGTAGGCGTTGCCCACCGCCACTCCGGCCTCCTGGGCGATGGCGCGCATGGTGGTCCGGGCGTACCCGCGCTCGCGGAACAGCCGCATCGCGGTGTCCAGGATGAGCTGCCGGGTCTGCTCGCCGCGCGCGGTCGCCGGCTCACCCGCAGCGGTCGTCGGCGCAGTCTGCTCGGTCATCGGGGTCACCGTATCCCGCCAGGTCGTCGCCCGGCTCCGCCCACGGGTCGCGAACGCGTTCGCGGACCGAGGCGGCGGCGGCGACCAGCCGCCGGGCCAGGGGGAGCAAGTACGGTCGGGCCAGCCGCTCGGCGGCGCCCCGGTGGTCGGCCAGGGCCCAGAGGCAGGCGAACCAGGCGCCGTCCCCCGCGTACACCTCGCCGGTGTCCGCGACCACGGTCAGGTCGCGCAGCGTGGCGTCGTGGTCCAGGCCGGGGAAGCGCCGCCGGGCCTCGGCCGAGCCGGCCGGCACGAACTCCAGGGGTACGAGCTGGGCGCGGGACGCCAGCCAGCGCCGGGCGGACCGGCACAGTGGGCAGTGCGCGTCGTAGAGGACGGTGAACCCCCGGACGCCACCGCCCCCGTGCGCGGTGGCGTCCGGGAGTCCGCCCGACCCGACGGGCCCGGCGGTCATCGGACGGGCGGGCTGCCGGCCGGCCCGGTCTCCGCCCCCGGGCCGGCGGGGTGCGGGGCGGCAGGGTGAGCACCAGCGGGGTGAGCACCAGCGGGGTGCGGCCCGGCGGGGTGCGGGCCGCGGGGTGCGGGCGGCATCGGGAGCCGGCCGACCGGGGCGAGCGGCGGATGGGTGGCGAACTGGCGCAGCCGGCCACGGCGGTACCGGCCGAGCGCGAAGACGTTGAAGAAGTGCAGCGCGCCGAGGACCAGCAGCACCAGGCCGATCTTGAGGGACAGCTCCTCCATGGCCTGGGCGGTGGACCCGACCGGGTCGGGGTGCTTCATGGCCACCGTGACGTAGCCGAGGTTGAGCAGGTAGAAGCCGACGACGAGCAGGCTGTTGACGGCCTTGGCCAGCCGTTCGTCGGCGAAGACCTCTTCCAGGAAGACCAGTCCGTTGCGCGACAGCGCCCGGGCCACCCAGACGGTCAACCCGATGCTGACCGCCAGGTAGACCAGGTACATCCAGACCTTCGTATCCATCGCCGACGCCCCTCTTGAACGTGTTCAAATGTTGTCGCCTCAGCGTAGGCGACTTCTTGAACGCGTTCAAGTCGTCCTCGTGGCCGTCGGCGTGGTCCGGTCGGGCGGGGGTCGGTATGGTCGAGTCGCGCCGGAGCCGGCGCGACCTTCGACGGTGAGGCGGCCATGGACCCGGGTGAGCGGAACGCGGAGCCGGGCCAGGTGGTCCTGCGCCCGGCCGGTGAGATCGACATGGCCACCGCCGGCGAGTTCGAGGCGACGCTCACCGAGGCGCTGCGCCGACCCGGCGTCCGGGAGGTCGTCGTCGACCTCGCCGACCTGCGGTTCCTGGACTCCAGCGGCGTACGCGTCCTGGTGCACGGCGTCTCCGTGGGCCGCGAGCGCGACGTGACGATGCGGGTGACCGGCCCGCAGCCGGGCGTGGCGCGGGTCCTTCGGATCACCGGGGTCGGCACCCTGCTCGGGCTCGCCGACGCCGAGGCGCCCGTCGCGCGGGGATGGCGCGGGCTGGACTGACTCAGGGCTCCGAGTTCGCCGCCGCGGCGGCGGACCACTCGACCAGCAGCAGGGTCGCGTCGTCCTGGTGCGTACCGCCCTGGTGTTCCGTCACCGCGTGACTGAGGCGGCGCAGCGTCTCCGCCGCCGGCCGCCCGGAACCGATGTGCCGCTCGGCGAGGTCCGCCAGGCGGGAGAGCCCGAACATCTCGCCCGCCGCGTCGCGCGCCTCGGTCACTCCGTCGGTGTGCAGCAGCAGCCGGTCACCGGGCTCCAGCCGGGTCCGCGCCACCTCGACGCGGCCGTCGGGCAGGCCGAGCGGGAGCCGGCGGCCCCCGGTCAGCTCCTGCACGGCCCGTCCCCGGCGCAGCAGCACCGGCGGCGGGTGCCCCGCGTTGACGTACCGCAGCGTTCCGGAGCCGGTGTCGAACTCGGCGAGCACGGCGGTGACGAACCGCGCGTCGTCCCACTGGCCGGCGATCGCGGCGTCCACCGCCCGGACCAGCCCCGGCAGGTCCGCGCCGGCACGCCGGGCCGCCCGCAGCGCCGACAGCGCCACCGAGGTGGTGAGCACCGCCGGCAGGCCGTGCCCGACCCCGTCGAGGATCGCCAGCGTCAGGGTCCCGTCGTGCACCGCGTAGTCGAAGGCGTCCCCGCCGACCTCGTAGCAGGGCTCGAGCAGGGCGCTGACCACCGCCTCCGAGGTGGCGAAGGTCAGCGGCGGGAGCAGGTTCCAGAGCAGCTCGGCGGAGACTCCCATCGGCCGGCTGCGCCGCACCCGGTGCAGGGCGTCCCCGTAGTCGCCCTTGCTGGTGACCAGGTGGCCGACGAGCCCGGAGACGAGCCGGCAGCCGTCCCGCAGCGCCTCGTCGGCGAGGTCGGCGTCGGCCGGCGGGAACACCTCCAGCAGCCCCAGCCGGTCGGTGCCGTTGACGATCGGCACCCACAGCCGGGGCGGTGGCCCCTGCCCCGCGTGCACCTCGACCTGGGTGAAGGCGCGCCCCGCGAGGCTGGTGTCGATCGGCAGCACCTCCGGCACCGCCCGCCTCGTCCCGGGCAGCGGGCGCAGGCCGTGCTGCTCGGCGTCGACCAGGTACACGGTCGCCGTCACGCCCAACGGCCGCAGCGCGGCGTCGACCGTGGCCGCGAGCTCGTCCGGCGGCAGCCGGTGGGACCGGGACACGAGGTCGGCCAGGGCCCGGTGCCATGGGTCGGTGGCGGTCATGCTGTCGCATACCCCGGCCGGGCCCGGTCGAAGCCGGCCGGGCCCGGCCGGGAGCGACCGCCACCTGCCGGCGGGTACCCCCGGTGCCGCGTCAGCCGGCCAGGCCGAGCACCTCGGCCGCCGCGCGGCCGCAGGCGTGGCTCGCGCCGTACGTGGTGACGAACGCCCGTACGCCGGCCGGCCGCCACCGGGAGGGCCAGCCCATCTCGACCACGGTCACCGGATGCTCGGCGGCCAGCGCGGTCACCAGGTCCGCGCCGCCCGGCAGCCGGTGCAGATGGCGGCCGACCAGCACGATCGGCCGGTCCCCGGCGAGCTGGCGCAGGGCGGCCGGTCCGGTCTCGGTGGCGACCACCCGCAGCTCCTCCGTGCCGTCCAGGTGCGGGCCGAGGCCCCACGGCACCCGCCCCTCGGCGATGGTCGACGCGGCGTGCAGCTGGACGACCAGCGGGCGGTCCAGGCCGGTCAGCTCCCCCTCCACCCGTACGGCGCGCCGCGCCGCGGCGTACCCGAGTCCGTCGGGGGCGGCCGGCGTCGCGCCGGCGGTCCGGGTCCAGGCGGCGAGCGCGGCGGCGCGGCCGGCAGCCTCCTCCACCCGCGACCGGTCCAGGCGGCCGTCGCCGAGCGCGCCGACGATCTCCGCGACCACCCGCTCGACCAGCTCGGCGTCGACCTGGGCGCCGATGCACAGCAGGTCGGCGCCGGCGGCCAGGGCCCGGACGGCGGCCGGGCCGACCCCGCCGGCGGCCACCGCGGCGCCCTTCATCTCCAGCGCGTCGGTGATGACCGTGCCGGTGAAGCCGTACTCGCCGCGGAGCAGGTCGACCAGGACCGCCCGGCTGAACGTGGCGGGGCCGTCGCCGGTCAGCGCCGGCACCCGGATGTGCGCGGTCATCACGGCCCGCGCGCCGGCCTCGACGACAGCGGCGAACGGCGGCAGGTCGCGCCGGCGCAGTACGTCGAGCGGCACGTCCACGGTGGGCAGCTCGTGGTGGGAGTCGGCGACCGTCGCGCCGTGGCCCGGGAAGTGCTTGGCGCAGGCGGCGACCCCGGCGGCCTGGAGGCCGGTGACGGCGGCGGCCGAGTGCGCGGCGACCCGGGCCGGGTCGGCGCCGAACGAGCGGGTGCCGATCACCGGGTTCTCGTCGGCGGTGTTCACGTCCACGGTCGGCGCGAGGTTGACGGTGACGCCGAGGGCGGCCAGCTCCGCGCCGATGGCCTCGTAGACGCGGCGGGTCAGTGCCACCTCGTCGATCGCGCCGAGCGCCGCGTTGCCCGGGTACGGGCTGCCGGTGGCGTGCGCCAGCCGGGTGACGTCGCCGCCCTCCTCGTCGATCGCGATCAGCACGTCCGGCCGGCCGGCCCGCAGGGCGGCGGTGCTCGCCGCCACCTGCCCCGGATCGTGGACGTTGGTGCCGAACAGGGTGTGCCCCGCGAGCCCCTCGGCGACCAGGTCGACCGCCCAGCCCGGGGGAACCGGCCCCGGATACGCGGCGAGCAGCGTGCCGAGCGCGAGCCGGCGCAGTCCTGGATCCAGCCCCACGTGATCTTCCCCTTTCGTCCCCGCGGCACGGAAGTCGTACCGGCGGGGGTCGGTGACGTACCGGGTCGGCCGACCACCCCGCTCCCGGGCGGCCGATACGCTGTCGGCTACCCGCTCGCAGGTCGGTTTACAGTTAGCAAGGTTTACCAAAACTAGAGGACGTGGCATGAGTGCGACCCGGCTGCCCGGCACCCCCCGCCTGTTGCGGGCGCTGAACGACCGCGCGGCGTTGGAGCTGCTGCTGGAGCGGGGGCCACTCACCCGGGCCCGGCTCGGCGAGCTGACCGGGCTGTCCAAGGTCACCGCCTCCCAGCTCGTCGAGCGGCTGGAGGAGCGGGGCCTCGTCACGCGCGTCGGCGAGCAGGCCGGCGGGCGGGGACCCAACGCCCAGCTCTACGCCGTGCGGCCCGGCAGCGCGCATGTGGTCGGGGTGGACGTGGGCGCCGACCGGGTGGTCGCCGCCTGCGCGGACATCACCGGAGCGGTGATCGGCCGCGTCGAGCAGTCGACCCGGGACACCGACGACCCCGTCGGGGTGGTGCACAACGCGGTCGTCCAGGCCGCGAGCAGCGCCGGGGCGCAGCTGTCGAGCGTACGGCGGATCGTGCTGGGCACCCCCGGCCTCGTCGACCCGGGCACGGGCGACATCACGTTCGCCTTCAACCTGCCCCGCTGGCACACCGGTCTGCTCGCCGCGCTCCGGGACGACCTGCACACCCCGGTGGTCTTCGAGAACGACGTGAACCTGGCCGCCGTCGCCGAGGCGCAGTCGGGCGCGGCCCAGGGGCTGACGGACTTCGTGCTGGTCTGGGTCGGCGCCGGCGTCGGCCTGGCGATCGTGCTGGGCGGCCGGCTGCACCACGGCAGCAGCGGCGCCGCCGGCGAGATCGGCTACCTGCCGGTGCCCGGGGCGCCCATCCCGCGCGACGTGTCCCGCCGGGCGAAGCCGGCGTTCCAGCAGCTGATCGGCGCGGACGCGGTCCGCGACCTGGCCCGCGCGCACGGCTACCCGGACGACAGCGGCGCGGTCGCGGTACGGGCGGCGGTGGCCGACGGCACGGCGGGCGGCCCGATGCTCGACGAGGTGGCCCGCCGGCTGGCGCTGGGCGTGGCGAGCACCTGCGTGGTGCTGGACCCGCCGCTGGTGGTGCTCGCCGGCGAGGTCGGCCAGGCCGGCGGGGCGGCGCTGGCCGAGCGCGTGCAGCACGAGGTCGCGGCGATCACGCTGGTCCGTCCCCGGGTCGTGCCGACGGGGCTGACCGAGGAGCCGATCCTGCGGGGTGCGCTGCGTACCGCGCTGGACGCCGTCCGCGACGAGGTCTTCGGCTCGACTGTCGGCTGACCGGAGTCGGCCGACAGCCGGCGCGGGCCGCGCGCCGGACCCCGCCGACCAGGGTCGGCGAGGTCGGCGGCGGCCCGGCGTCATGTGAAGGAATATTTCATCGCGGGCCCGGACACTGCAAGGTCCTGCCGCGCCCGCGCCCGCCGACGGCGGACGGGGCGTCACATCAGGTCGCGGCGGCGGAACGCCACGAAGGCGGCGGCGGCCAGCGCGCCGGTCAGCCCGAGCAGCAACACCAGCGCCGGCTGCCAGGTCACCACGTAGAGGCCGTCGCAGGAACTGGAGACCCCGTTGTCGCACGCCCGGTAGTCCCAGAACTCGACCCGGCCGTTGAGCAGGGCGGCGGCGTAGCTGGAGAGCATGTACCGGTCCACCTTGACGACCTCCAGGATCTCCATCACCAGCCGGGCGCCCAGCTCCCACACCACCAGGTAGCCGGCGATCGCGCCGAGCGCCGCCGAGGTGTGCCGGCCCAGGGTGGCGACGGCGAACCCGACCACGGTGAGCAGCAGCACCAGCAGCATGCCGCGCCCCCAGTTCGCGCCCAGCGAGCCCCAGAACTCCCCGTCGAGCCGCCCCGGGCGCCCGGCGACCTGCGCGATCAGCCAGAACGTCCCGAGGTACGCCGCCGAGGCCAGCACGGACAGCAGCGCCGTCCCGCCGAGCAGCGTGCCCAGCTTGGTGCCGAGCACGGTCATCCGCCGGGGACGCCAGAGCAGCAGGTTGACCACGCCACCGGAGTTCAGGTCGGCGCCGATGTAGGAGGCGCCGACCAGGAAGCCGAAGAGCGCGAGGAAGGCGATGAGGAAGTAGAGCAGCGGCTTGGCCTCCTCGGCGAAGGTGAACACCCCGGCGAGGTAGTCGGACGCCACGGGCGCCCGCTCCATCAGGGCCGGGTCGACCTCGCTGCAGTCGTCGGGGACGTACTCCTGCACGTCGTCCGCCTGCACGACGCCGCGCTGCCGGTCCAGGCAGAGCTGGTGGGTGCGCTCCAACTCGCTGCGCGCCGCGGCGGCGGCCTGCTGGGCGTCGAAGACCTCCTGGGCGGTGGGCCGGTGGGAACTCGCCAGGGTGGTCGCCGCCGTGACGCCGAACGCGAGCACCAGTAGGACGAGCATGAGCTGCACGAAGCGCCGGGCGCCCAGACGCTCCAGCTCGGCACGGACCAGGTTCACGCGTCCACTCCCCGCTCGTCGAGGTCGATCACCGGTTCGGCGGCCCCGCCGTCGGGCAGCACCGAGTCGTCCACCTGCAGGGGCAGCGTCGGGTGCGTCGCCGTGCCGGTCAGTTCGAGGAAGGCGCTCTCCAGGTCGGGCCGCAGCGGGGTCAGCTCGCGCACCCAGAGGCCCGCCTCGCCGAGGGTGCGGCTGACCTCGGTGGCGTCGTCCACGCCGCCCACCACCAGGTGGTCGTCGTGGCCGGTCGCCGCCAGCCCGGCCGCCGTCAGCAGCTCCACGGCCCGCTGCGGATCGTCCACCCGCACCAGCAGCTCGTGCCGGTCGAAGCCGGCCAGCACCTCGTCGACGCGCCCGGCGGCCACCCGCCGGCCCCGCGAGATGATCGTCACGTGGTCGCAGATCAGCTGGATCTCGGCCAGGATGTGGCTGGAGACCAGCACGGTCACGCCGGCCTCCGCCAGCGAGCGCATCAGGTCCCGCATCTCCCGGATGCCGGCCGGGTCCAGCCCGTTCGCCGGCTCGTCCAGGATCAGCAGCTCCGGGTCCTTGAGCAGGGCGGAGGCCACCGCCAGCCGCTGCTTCATGCCCAGCGAGTAGCCCTTGACCCGCTCGTCGCCCCGGTCTCGCAGGCCCACCTGCTCCAACACCTCGTCGACCCGGGCGACCGGCACCCCGCCGGCCCGGGCGAGCAGGCGCAGGGTGCGGCGGCCGGTGAAGTTGCCGAAGAACTGCGGGCTCTCCACGATCGCGCCGACCCGCCCGGCCACCAGGGGCAGCCCGTCCGGCGAGGGGACGCCCAGCACCGTCATCCGACCCGCGTCGGCCCGCACCAGCCCGAGCAGGGCGCGCAGCGTGGTGGTCTTGCCCGACCCGTTGGGGCCGAGGAAACCGTGGATCTGGCCGGCCTCCACCAGCAGGTCGAAGCCGTCGACCGCCACCCGGCGGCCCTGCCGCACGCTGTGGAAGGTCTTGCGCAGCCCTTCGATCTCGATGACCGCGCTCATCCGCGCGGCTCCCTGCTCCGATCGGGCATGGACCGTCCTCCGCTTGTGGTGACCAACGACACGGCGCCCCACCCTATGGCCGGGGCGCCGCCCGTGGGGGGCGCCCCGCGTTGCGTGGTTGGATGGTCGGGTGACTGGGGACGAGGATCTGGTGGTCAGCCTCGACGGCGTCGGCGTACGCCGGGCTGGCACGGCACTGCTGCACGACGTCGACTGGCGGGTCGAGCTGGACGAGCGCTGGGTGGTGCTCGGGCCGAACGGCGCGGGAAAGACGACCCTGCTCAACCTCGCCGCCGGGCGGCTGCACCCGACCACCGGCACCGCCCACGTGCTCGGCGAGCGGATCGGCCGCACCGACGTCAACGAGCTGCGGACCCGCATCGGGCTCTCCACCGCCGCCCTCGCCGAGCGGGTGCCCGCCGACGAGCGGGTCAGCGACGTCGTCGTCACGGCCGCCTGGTCGGTCGTCGGTCGCTGGCGGGAGAGCTACGACAGCAGCGACGAGGCCCGGGCCCGCGCCCTGCTGGGTCAGCTCGGCATCGGCGGCCTCGCCGAACGCGCCTACGGCACCCTCTCCGAGGGGGAGCGCAAGCGGGTGCAGATCGCCCGCGCGCTGATGACGGACCCGGAGCTGCTGCTGCTCGACGAGCCCGCCGCCGGGCTCGACCTGGGCGGTCGCGAGGACCTGGTCGCCCGGCTGGCCGAGCTGGCGTACGACCCGGACGCCCCGGCGCTGGTGCTGGTGACCCACCACGTGGAGGAGATCCCGCCCGGCTTCACCCACGCGCTGCTGCTGCGCGAGGGCGGCGTGGTGGCGCAGGGGCTCCTCGACGACACGCTGACCGGGGACAACCTCTCCAAGACCTTCGGGCTGCCGCTGGTGGTCGAGCGCTCCGGCGACCGGTTCACCGCCCGCGCCGCCTGAGGGGGAGGCGAGGATGCGGCAGACCCGGGTCGTCGTGGTGGGCAGCGCCAACATGGACCTGGTGGGCACCGCCCCCGCCCTGCCCCGACCGGGGGAGACCCTGCTCGGCACCGACTTCGTCATGGTGCCCGGCGGCAAGGGCGCCAACCAGGCCGTCGCCGCCGCCCGGGCCGGCGCCTCCTGCGCCTTCCTCGGGGCGATCGGCTCCGACTCGTTCGGCGTCACCCTGCGGGCGCGGATCACCGCCGCCGGGGTCGACACCGGGCAGCTCCGCACGACGTACGGCACGTCGGGCGTGGCGCTGGTGATGGTCAACGCCGAGGGCGAGAACGCGATCCTGGTCAGCCCGGGGGCCAACGCCTCGATGACGGGCCTGACCGAGCCCGAGCTGACCGCCGTACGCGGGGCGGACGTGCTGCTCGCGCAGCTGGAGATCCCGGTCGCGACGGTGACCGAGGCGGCCGTCGTCGCCCGGGCGGCCGGCACCCGGGTGGTGCTCAACGCCGCCCCGGCCGTGCCGGTGCCGCCGGAGCTGCTGGCGGCGACCGACCTGCTGGTGGTCAACGAGACCGAGGCGCAGGCGCTCACCGGGCGCGGCCGGGACGAGCCGTCGGCCCTGCTCGACCTGGCGCCCCGGGCGGTGCTGACCCTCGGCGCGGAGGGCGCCTGGTACGGGGACCGGGACGGCACCGCCGTGCACGTGCCGGCGGTCAAGGTGGACGTGGTGGACTCCACGGCCGCCGGGGACGCCTTCACCGCCGCGCTCGCCGTGGCCTGGGGCGAAGGTCGGGACGTGGTCGACGCGGTGCGCTGGGCGGCGGCGGCCGGGGCGGCCTGCGCCCGCCGGCTCGGTGCCTCCGTCGCGCTGCCCACCCGGGCCGAGATCGACGAGCTGTACGTCCCCGCCTGATCCGGTCGACCCGCCACCCGGGGGAGTCCGTCCGACAGGACGATCGCGACGGTGCGCGGCGGTCACGCCTCGGCGTCGTCGGTGAGCTTCTCGCCCCGGCGGCGGAGCATGCCCAGCCCGGGGATGCCGGCGACGGCGAGCTTCAGGTCGCGGGTGACGTCGAGCAGGTCGTGCAGGTCCGGGCCGACCCGGTCCAGGGTGGCCAGGATCGGCAGGACGTCCGCGGTCAGGTGCTGTTTGAGCTTCGGCAGCTCGTCGACGAGCCGGATCGCGGCGTTCACCTCCTCGTGGCTGAGCTGCTCGACGAAGCGGTTCGCCATCGGGGCGCCCCGGCGCAGCGCCGGCTCGTACGCCGTCAGCAGCTCCGCGGCGGTGGCCGCAGCCTCCGCCGCGGTGCCCACGGTGCCGGCGGCCCGTACGGCCACCGCGTCGGCCTCGGCGACCACCGCGCCGGCCGTGCGGGACACCTTCTCCGCCTCGCCGACCACGACGGCCGCGGCGGCGGCGACCTCGGTGGCCGTCTCGATCGCGGTGGTCGCGGCGGCGCTGATGACGGCCACCTCCCGTACCGCGCCCTCGGCGTCGGTGAGCACCCGGTCGGTGCGGTCGAGGGTCTGCTCGATCCGGTCCACCACGCCGTCGATGCGGTCCACCACGCCGTCGACCCGCTTGAGCAGGGCCTCCACCGAGTCCAGCACGGCGAACGCGCGGGCCGGCACGGCGGCGAACGAGGCCGCCGAGCCGAGGGCCTGGTCGAGGGCGGAACGGGTCAGACCGACGACCGCGGCCGGCCGGGGGAGGGGAATCACCATGGCACCAAGTGTGCGTCGCCCGCGCCCGCGCCGCCGGACAGGGCGACGGGAGCGGGGTCAGGAGTCGGTGTACTGCTCGACCGCGCGCTGCACCGCCCGGTAGATCTGCCCGAACCGCAGGGCGTCCGGGGTGCGCAGCAGCAGCACCTCCCGGCCGTGGTGCTGGACCCAGAGCTCGTGCACCTTGCTGCCCCGCTCGTAGGAGCGGTCGAGCCAGCCGAGCGGGATCTCCAGGAAGGGGGCGAGGGCCAGCGCACCGACCACGCACGCGGCGAGGATGATCAGCGCCAGCTGCCACTCGCCCCGGTCCTGCGCCGACCAGGCCAGCGAGAGCACGCAGACCACCGCGACCAGGGGCGGCAGCGAGAGGAGCAGGACCAGGACGCCGCGCCCCAGCACCCGTCCCCGTACCGCCAGCGTCTTCGGCCCCTGCGCGTGCCAGACGTACGTCACGTCGGCGATCGCCACGGCGTGGCCTCCGGCCCGGATCGACTCCGACGTCACCTGCACCGCGTCGTCCCGGTAATAGATGGTCATCACTAAGCCTAACCACTGCCGCACGGGTGGCGCCGTCCGCGCCGTCCGCGCCGCCGCTCCACGTGGGAACGCCACCGCTGCGGCCTCGTTTCGCGTTGCGACGCCACCACAAGGGTCTCGGAGCGAACGGCCCTCGGCAGGGCGGACCGGAGTTCGACCCCGGAGTTGACGCCGAAGCCGCTCGGACGGCTGTCGAGCTGCCCCGTTCATGGGACCGCTCAGCGGCGTGCGAGCCAAAGGGCCGACCGGCGCGCCTGCCCCGTCGGGCGGGGCAGCTCGACAGCGCGGGCGGCAGGCCACCGTGCCCAGCGAGGGACCCCACGGCCCACGCCGCCAGCCCGTCGTTCGGGACGGCCCGGGCGGTCCGGGGCGGCACCGGGCGGTTCGGGGCGGCACCGGGCGGTTCGGGGCGGTACCGTGACCGGTCATGACGGAGCAGGAGCGCAACGTCGAGGTGGTCCGCCGCTACCTGCGGACCTTCGTCACCAAGGACCTGGCGGAGCTGCGCGAGGTGGTCGACGAGGACGTGCAGATCTACGGTTCCGGCACGCCGGTCCGGGGGCGGCACTTCGTCGAGGGGGCCGTCACCTCGCCGGGGCTGACGGTGCTCGACCAGGAGATCGTCGAGATCTTCGCGGCCGGCGACCGCGTGGTGGTGTCGCTGGCGCAGACCTACCGGCGGGACGCCACCGGCGCGACGGCGGTGCAGAGCGCCTGCAAGATGTACCGGCTGGCCGGTGGCCGGATCGTGCAGTTCTGGGGCGAGCAGGACCTGTTCGGGCTGCTGCGCGGCCTGGGCATGCTGCCGGACGAGCCGATCCGGTTCTAGCGGCGGCGGGGCGACACGGGCTGGCCCGCCTCGACGGCCCGCTGCACCGCCCGGTAGATCTGGCCGAAGCGCAGCGCGTCGCCGGTGCACAGCAGGCGCACCGGCTGGCCGCGCCAGCGGGCCCAGATCTCCAACTGCCGGCTGCCCCGGGCGTAAGAGCGGTCGAGGTGCTCGAAGAGGAAGTCGGCGACCGGGCCGACCGCGAGCCCGATCAGCACCGAGGCGCCGACGATGGCGATGGTGACGGTGAGGGAGCGGTCCAGCCAGAGCGCCAGCGCGATGCCGAGGGCGGCGGCGACCAGGGGGCCGGCGAGCGCCGCGCCGATCGCGCCGCGCCCGACGAGCACCCGCCAGGACCGGCTGCCGCGTTGGTGCCAGACCATGCTGATGTCGGCCAGCCGGAAGGTCCGGCCGTCCACCCGGACGGCGGTCGAGGTGACCTGCACGGACCTGTCGTCGTAGTACGTGATCATGGCGGTACTCCCGGTGGCGGGCCTGAGACCACACTACTTACCCCAACGACCCGGGCCGTAAGGTTGGCACGCGACTTCGACGAGGAAGTGAGGGCCAGCGTGGGCGAGTTCGTGCGGTTGGAGACCAGGGACGGCATCGGCACCATCCGGCTGGAGCGGCCGCCGATGAACGCCCTGAACACCCAGGTACAGGAGGAGCTGCGCGCCGCCGCGGCGGCGGCCACCGCCGACCCGGGCGTCCGCGCCGTCATCGTGTACGGCGGGGAGAAGGTCTTCGCGGCCGGCGCGGACATCAAGGAGATGGCCGACATGTCCTACGTGGACATGGCGGACCGGGCGGCCGACCTGTCCAGCGCGCTCGGCGCGATCTCCCGGATCCCCAAGCCGGTCGTCGCCGCGATCACCGGCTACGCCCTCGGCGGCGGCTGCGAGCTGGCGCTGGCGTGCGACTGGCGGGTGGTGGCCGAGGACGCCAAGCTCGGGCAGCCGGAGATCAAGCTCGGCATCATCCCCGGCGCGGGCGGCACCCAGCGGCTGGCCCGTCTGGTCGGCCCGGCCCGTGCCAAGGACCTGATCATGTCCGGCCGGATGGTCGACGCCCAGGAGGCCCTGCGGATCGGCCTGGCCGACCGGGTCGCCCCGGCGGCCGAGGTCTACGACACCGCGGTCGAGCTGGTCCGCCCGTACCTCACCGGTCCGGTGCAGGCCCTGCGCGCCGCCAAGCTCGCCGTCGACGCCGGTCTGGACATGGACCTGAACTCCGGCCTGGCCTGGGAGAGCCAGCTCTTCGCGGCGCTGTTCGCCACCGACGACCGGCGCGAGGGCATGGCGGCGTTCGTGGCGAAGCGCAAGCCGGACTTCACCGGTCGTTGACCGGCCCAGGCCGGCGGGGTGGCCCGCCGGCCCGGGCATCGAGTCGAGAGAACTGTTCACATTCCGCCTACCGGTGAGTAGCGTGTGACTCCGGCCATGCGGACGAAGGGGAGAGTGGCGATGACGGAGCGGATCGAAGGTCACGGCGGGGAGCTCGCACTCGCGGCGCTGCGTGCGTACGGGGTGCGGGAGATGTTCACCCTCTCCGGCGGGCACGTCTTTCCGCTCTACGACGCCGCGCACAAGACCGGCTTCCCCCTCTACGACGTACGGCACGAGCAGTCGGCGGTCTTCGCCGCCGAGGCGGTGGCGAAGCTCCAGCGCCGACCCGGCCTCGCCGTGCTCACCGCCGGCCCCGGCGTCACCAACGGCATCTCCGGGCTGACGAGCGCGTACTTCAACGCCTCCCCGGTGCTGGTGCTGGGCGGCCGGGCCCCGCAGTTCCGCTGGGGCTCGGGCAGCCTCCAGGAGATGGACCACCTGCCGCTGGTCGCCCCCGTCACCAAGCACGCCGAGACGGTGTTCAGCCCCGACGACATCCCGCGCGCGGTGACCGCGGCGCTGACCACCGCGCTCACCCCGCACCGGGGCCCGGTCTTCCTCGACTTCCCCCTGGAGGCGGTCTTCTCGGTCTCCGACGCCGAGCTGCCCGCGCTGCCGGGCATCGCGCCGGTCGAGCCCGACCCCGACGAGGTGGCGAAGGCGGCCGGCCTGGTCGCCGCCGCGAGCCGCCCGGTGATCATCGCCGGCTCCGACGTCTACGCCGGGGACGCGGTCGACGCCCTGCGGGCCGCCGCCGAGTCGCTCCAGGTGCCGGTCTTCACCAACGGGATGGGCCGGGGCGCGCTGCCGCCGGAGCACCCGCTCGCCTTCGCCAAGGCCCGTCGCGTGGCGCTGCGTGGCGCCGACGTGGTCGTGGTGATCGGCACCCCGCTCGACTTCCGGCTCAGCTTCGGCGACTTCGGCGACGCCCAGGTGGTGCACATCGTCGACGCGCCCAGCCAGCGGGCCGCGCACGTGCAGCCGGCCGCCGCCCCCGCCGGCGACCTCCGGCTGATCCTCACCGCCCTGGCCGACCACCCGGGCGACCGGGCCGACCACGCCGACTGGATCGCCGAGCTGCGTACCGCCGAGGACGCCGCGAAGGCCCGCGACGCCGAGGAGATGTCCGCCGAGACGGACCCGATCCGGCCCGCCCGGATCTACGGCGAGCTGCGCAAGGTCCTGGCCCGCGACGCCATCACCATCGGCGACGGCGGCGACTTCGTCTCGTACGCCGGCCGCTACCTGGAGCCCGCGCAGCCCGGCACCTGGCTCGACCCCGGCCCGTACGGCTGCCTGGGCACCGGCATGGGCTACGCGATGGGCGCCCGGGTCAGTCACCCCGACCGGCAGATCTGCGTCCTCATGGGCGACGGCGCGGCCGGCTTCTCGCTGATGGACGTGGAGTCCCTCGCCCGGCAGAAGCTGCCGGTGGTGATCGTGGTCGGCAACAACGGCATCTGGGGCCTGGAGAAGCACCCCATGCGCGCCATGTACGGCTACGACGTCGCCGCCGACCTCCAGCCGGAGCTGCGCTACGACCACGTCGTGAGCGCCCTCGGCGGGGCCGGCGAGACGGTGGCGAAGGCGGGCGATCTCGGCCCGGCGCTGCGGCGGGCGTTCGACGCCGGCGTGCCGTACCTGGTCAACGTGCTCACCGACCCGGCCGACGCGTACCCCCGCTCGTCGAACCTGGCCTGAGCCGGGTCCGCTGCCGTCGCCGGGCGGCCGGCGACGGCGGCGGGCTCAGGACGCGGGCGTGGACCCCTCGGGCCGGTCCTCCTCGCGCGGCGGCTCGCCGTCGCGCCGGCGCATCTCGTCCTCGCGGCGGCGCAGGTCCTCCTCCCAGCGGCGGAACAGCTCGCCGTCCTCGCGCCGGGAACGCTCGCCGAGCGAGCGGAGGAACTCGGGGTCGTCGTCGGGGGCGACCGGGCGGGGCCGCTCCCGGGGCGGCAGGAGCCGGCCCTTCGGCGTTCCGCCAGCGGGCCGCCCGGGGACGCGCTCACGCCCGGCGGCGAACCAGGCGAGGGAGCCGAGCAGCGGGAAGAACAGGATGATCAGCACCCAGGCGATCCGGGGCAGGGCTTTGATCTCGCCCTCCTCGGCGGAGAGGCAGCTGATCAGCGCGCAGACGGCGAGGACGATCTGCACGACGAAGAGGAGGACGTAGAGCCGGGCCATGCGTCAATCATGGCGCACCGGGCCCCGTCAACCCAGGCCGCTCGCCGCCAGGAGGGTGCCGAGCAGCGCGAAGCCGGCCGTGGCGAGGGCGACCAGGGGCAGCGACCGCCCGTAGCCGGGGAGCGGACCGGTGCCGGTGGCCCGCCGCCAGCAGACCGCCAGCGCCGCGCCCCAGCCCAGCACGGCGACCCCGGCGACCAGCGCGCCGAGCGTCCCGTCGGCGGCCGGGCCGGTGAGCGCGAGCCGCACGGTCAGCACCATGATCACGGTGAGCGCCAAGGCCGTACGCCGCCAGGCCAGCCGGGTCCGCTCGGGTTGCAGCCCGGGGTCGCGCGCCGGCCGGTCCCGCCGTGGCGGCTCCGTCTGGTGGCTCACGGGCCGCCGACCGCCCGGGCCAGCACGGCCGCGACCAGCAGCAGCGCGCCGACGCCGACGGCGAGGGCGAGCACCGCCGGGAAGCGCGAGGCGGGCAGCTCCTCGCCGAGCCGGATGGCCCGCTCCGTACGCGCCCAGTGGTCGACCGCCCGCACGGCGACCGTGCCGCCCAGCAGCAGCAGCGCGACGGCGACCACCTCCCGCAGGTGCGCCTGCGGCAGGAACTGCGCGGCGGCCAGCCCGCCCGCGACAAGTGCCAGCCCGGTACGCAGCCAGGCCAGGAAGGTCCGCTCGTTGGCCAGCGAGAACCGGTAGTCGGGGGTGCTGCCCACCGCCCGCAGCTCGCGCGGGTCGAACCACCGCCTGATCGCCTGCCACACGTGGTCATTATCCGTTTTCGGCCGGCCGTAGCCTCGAGTGATGACCGATCTTGACGCCCGCACGTTGCGAGACGCCTACGACGCCCAGATCCGCCCGGAGATTCCGGACCCGCTGCCGGCCGGGGTCACCGTGGAACGGGACGGCCCGCTGGTCCGCGTCCTCGGCCTCGACCATCGCGGCTTCCTCACGTACCGCACGCTGGACGGGCTCGCCGGGGCCGAACTGGACGCGTTGATCGCCCGGCAGGTGGAGTTCTTCCGCCAGCGCGGCGAGGCGGTGGAGTGGAAGCTCAACGGCCACGACCAGCCGGCCGACCTGCCCGATCGGCTGCGCGCCGCCGGGTTCGTCCCGGAGGCGGAGGAGACCGTCGTGGTCGGTCCGGTCGCGGCACTGGCCGCCGCCGTGCCCGTGCTGCCCGAGGGGGTACGCCTGCGCGAGGTCAGCGCCCGGGAGGACCTGGCGCGCATCGCCGCAATGGAGGAGGCGGTCTGGCACGACGACCGCAGCCACCTGGTGACCGGCCTGGCGCGGGAGATCGAGGCCGACCCGCAGTCCATCACCGTCGTCGTCGCCGAGGCGGACGACACCGTGGTCAGCGCCGGCTGGGTCCGCTACCAGGCGAACACCGGCTTCGCGACCCTCTGGGGCGGCTCGACCCTGCCGCAGTGGCGGCGGCGGGGCGTCTACCGGGCGCTGGTCGCGTACCGGGCGCGCCTGGCCGAGCAGCGCGGCAGGACGCTGCTCCAGGTGGACTGCTCGCCGGAGAGCCGGCCGATCCTCCAGCGGCTCGGTCTCGTCCCGGTCACGACCGCCACCCCGTACGTCTACACTCCGTGATCATGGAGCAGCGGTTGACGGCCGAGGAGCGGCTGACCCTCAAGACGGGCGCGTTCGGGGCGGTGTTCCTGGTGGCCAACGCGGACCCGGGGATGCTCGCCCTGTTCCGGGAGAGTTTCGCCGCCTCCGGTGCGATGGCCGACAGCAGCGGGGTGGTGAAGGAGGCGCTGACCAGCGGTCCGCTGCCGAAGCTGCCCCGGGACTCGGCGCTGGAGATCGAGGCGGTGGTGCTGCCGGCGCTGGGCAGTTCCGTGCGGATCCTGCGGGAGAAGGCGCCGGGGGACGTGGCGGGCTACCGCGAGGTCGTGCTGTCCGCTGCCGAGCGGGTGGCCGCCGCGCACCGGGGGGTGGCCCCGGCCGAGGCGGCGGTCATCGAGCGGATCCGGGACGCGCTCGATCAGCCGGCGTGAGCCGGGCCGGCGACCAGAGCGCCCGGACGGTGGCCCGGACGCAGCGGTCGCGGAGCCGGCCGCAGGCGCAGCGGTACGCCTCGGGCCGCGTCCGGCGGCAGCGGTGCCGCGGGACGTCGAGCTGCCCTTCGCTGGCGGTTTCTGGCATATCGTGACACCTCCCGATTCGTCAGATTACCCGCCCGCAGGGTCGTTCGTGAGCTGTGTCACCCTGAGGTCGCCGGAGCCGGATGCTACTGGCAGGTAACATTGCGCCGTGGGCAACTGCACAGCACCGCGTGGTTGACCGGCGTCAACGGACGCGCGAGGCTGCGCCCCAGACCGGGCGAGCGATCGCAACACCAACAGGAGGGTCGTCGAAGCGCGATGAACATCGTCGTACTCGTCAAGCAGGTGCCTGATTCGGGCGCGGACCGCAGCCTGCGTGCTGACGACAACACCGTCGACCGCGGTTCGGCGAACAACGTCATCAACGAGATGGACGAGTACGCCATCGAGGAGGCGTTGAAGATCAAGGAGGCCCACGGGGGTGAGGTGACGGTTCTGACGATGGGTCCGGACCGGGCGACCGAGTCGATCCGTAAGGCGTTGTCCATGGGTCCGGACAAGGCGGTGCACGTGGTGGATGACGCCCTGCACGGTTCCTGCGCGGTCGCGACGTCGAAGGTGCTCGCCGCCGCGCTCGGTCAGTTGAACGCCGATCTGGTGCTGTGTGGCAGTGAGTCGACCGACGGTCGGGTGCAGGTCTTGCCGCACATGCTCGCCGAGCGGTTGGGCATCGCGGCGCTGACCGGCGCCCGCAAGCTCACCGTCGACGGCTCGACCCTGACCGTCGAGCGGCAGACCGAGGAGGGCTACGAGGTGGTCACCGCCACCACGCCCGCCGTGGTCTCCGTGTGGGACACCATCAACGAGCCGCGGTATCCGTCCTTCAAGGGCATCATGGCCGCGAAGAAGAAGCCGGTGCAGACGCTGTCCCTGGGCGACCTGGGTGTCGCTGCGGCCGAGGTGGGCTTCGAGGGCGCGACCAGCGCGGTGCTGGAGCATTCCAAGCGTCCGCCGCGCTCCGGCGGGGCGAAGGTCACCGATGAGGGCGACGGCGGCGTGAAGCTGGTCGAGTTCCTCGCCACCGAGAAGTTCGTGTGAGGGGTTGGGGTCATGTCTGAGGTTCTGGTCGTCGTCGAAGCCACTCGGGAGTTCGGCGTCAAGAAGGTCACCCTGGAGATGCTCACCCTCGCCCGCGAGCTGGGCACCGCGAGCGCGGTCGTGCTCGGCGGCCCCGGCGCCGCCGAGGCGTTGAGCGCCAAGCTGGGTGAGTACGGCGCGGAGAAGATCTACGCGGCTGAGAGTGAGGAGATCGACGGCTACCTGGTGGCCCCGAAGGCGACCGTGGTGGCCGAGCTGGTCTCGCGGGTGCAGCCGGCGGCGGTGTTGTTGGCGTCGTCGCAGGAGGGCAAGGAGATCGCGGCCCGGCTGGCGGTGAAGTTGGACAACGGCGTCCTGACCGACGTGGTCGCACTGGCCGCTGACGGCACCGCCACGCAGGTGGCGTTCGCCGGTTCCACGATCGTGAAGTCGAAGGTGACCCGTGGTCTGCCGTTGGTGACGGTCCGGCCGAACTCGGTGAACCCGGTCCCGGCGGCGGCGAGCCCGGCGGTCGAGCAGCTCACCGTGGCGGTGGCGGAGACCGACAAGCTGGCCAGGGTCGTTGAGCGGGTCGCGGAGCAGAAGGGTTCGCGTCCGGAGCTGACCGAGGCCGGTGTGGTCGTCTCGGGTGGTCGGGGTGTGGGTAACGCCGACAACTTCAAGCTGGTCGAGGAGTTGGCCGACCTGCTCGGTGGCGCCGTGGGGGCGTCGCGTGCGGCGGTGGACTCCGGTTACTACCCGCACCAGTTCCAGGTGGGTCAGACCGGTAAGACGGTCTCTCCGCAGCTCTACGTCGCGCTGGGTATCTCTGGTGCGATCCAGCACCGGGCGGGTATGCAGACGTCGAAGACGATCGTCGCGGTCAACAAGGACGGTGAGGCGCCGATCTTCGAGTTGGCCGACTTCGGTGTGGTGGGCGACCTGTTCAAGATCGTCCCGCAGGCCGCCGACGAGATCCGCAAGCGCAAGTGAGCTGACTCCGTCCGAGTGAGGGCCGGGAACCGTGGCGACGGTTTCCGGCCCTCGCCGTTTCTCCGGCCGCCGGAACGAGCCGCGGCAGGCTGGCCCCGGACGCGACAGGCGGCCACGGAGGACGGGCACTGGACCATCACGCCTGAGTCAGCGGGACCCGCCGGCCCGGGGCCGGCGATGGGAGCTGATCGGCGGGCCGGGGAGCTGAGCCGGCCCGCCGATCAGCCCGTCAGGGTGCCCCTCACCAGGCTCTTGCCGGAGTGGGCGGTGTTGTTGTCGTACGTCTCGGCGGAGACGTCGACAACCGAGTATGCCTCAAGGTCCACGTTCGGCGGCAACGGCAGCAACTCGTCCGTCGCGTCGCCGAGGACGCCGACCGAGAACATCTCCATGTTCCGTGGGTTGATGAGCCAGACCTCGTAGTACCCCGGGACGTCCGGGAGATTCGCCAGATGCAGGTGCAGCCGGCCGTCGTCGAAGACCCGGGCCTCACCGCTGGCGTCCGGCGGCGTCTCCCCGTACGCCTTCAGCGGCGCGCTGGCCAGCACCACCCGCCGTGGGGCGGGCTCCGGCGTCGACCCGGTCGTGTCGAGCACGGCGACGGTGCCGACGACCCCGATCGCGGCGGCGGCCACCGCCGTCGCGGCGGTCACGGCCCAGCGCGACCAGCGCCCACGCCTCGGCGCGAGGAGCACCCCGCCCGACCGGTCGGACGGCCGGTCGCCGGAGGGGCGCTCGTCGGGCGACCGATCGGCGCGCGGCCCGGGCAGCGCCGGGAGGGCCTGCGCCGCGCGGATCTCCGTGACGATGCCCTGCCAGACGTGCTCCGGCGGATCGGGCAGGTCGTGCAGGCCCTGGGCGTCGGCGCCGAGGCCGGCCACGTGCTGGAGGGTCTCCATCTCGGCCCGGCAGTGCGCGCAGGTGTCGAGGTGGGTGTTCTCTCCGGCGTCCGCCTCGGTCTCACCGAGCGCCAGGAAGACCAGCCGGTCGTGGTCCAGGTGCGGCACCGTCCACCTCCCATCTGCGTTTCAAGCTGGCCATGCCGCGCCGGATGTGACTCTTGACCGTGCCGAGCGGCACCCCGGTCACCGTCGCGATCTGCTGGTGGGTCAGGTCGTCGAAGAACGCCAACTCCAGCATCCGCCGCTGGTCGTCGGGCAGCCGGGCCAGCTCGTCGGCGACCACCAGCCGGTCGACCACCGTGTCCGGATCCGGGCCGGTCGGCGCCGACTCCGGCAACTGCCGGACCGTCTCCACCACCCGGTTCTCCCGCGCGGAGGCCCGCAGCCGGTCGATCACCTTGCGGCGGCCGATGCCGAGCAGCCAGCCGACCAGCGAGCCCTTGGCCGGGTCGAAGGTGTCCCGCCCCAGCCAGGCGGCCACGAAGGTGGTCTGGGTCACGTCCTCCGCGTCGCTGCGGTTGGCCAACGTGCTGGTGGCCAGGTGCAGGACCGCCCGGCCGTAGCGGTCGTACGCCTCCCGCAGCGCCCGTTCGTCGCCCGCGCGGAAGCGGGCGGCGAGGTCGTCCTCGGGTGGGTACGGCTCCTGCCGTGCCGCTGTCACAGGGCGGCTCGCCTTCCAGGGGGCATGCCCGACTGTAACTCCCACAGCCATCGCCCCCACCTCCGGTCGGTCTGGTCTCAGCAGCTCTTCGCTTCGCGGGCGGCGCACGGATGCGGCTTCGACGGACCAAAAGAAGTTGCCTCCGGTCGCATCCGGCGGCGGTGGACCGGGCGTAACTCGTTTTGCACACCAGGCCTGACGAACCAGCACCAATCACCAGGAGGCAGGCATGCAGCTCTCGTACTTCCGTCGGGTCGCCGCGGGCGGCGCGGTCGCCGCGCTGACGTTCGCCGGAGCCGGCGCCCTCACCGCCACCCCCGCGTACGCCGCCACGTCCAAGGTCTCCGTCGTGCACGGCATCCCGGACACCCCTGTCGACGTGTACGTCAACGGCGAGAAGACGCTGGACAACTTCAAGCCCGGCGACGTGGCCGGCCCGCTCAACCTCGAGGAGGGCGCGTACGACATCGCCCTCACCAAGCCCGGCGAGCCGATCGCCCAGGCCATCCTCAGCGTCGACGACGCCGCGGTGCCGGGCGGGGCGAACATCAGCATCGCCGCCCACCTCGACGCCGCCGGCAAGCCGAAGATCACGCCGTTCGTCAACGACACCGGCAAGGTCGCCGCCGGCAAGGCCCGGCTGATCGTCCGGCACACCGCCGCCGCCCCGGCGGTGGACGTGCGCGCCGGCGGCACCCCCGTCTTCGAGGACCTCACCAACCCGAACGAGGCCAAGGGCGACGTCGACGCGGGCGCCGTCAAGGCGGACGTGGTGCTCGCCGGCACCGACACCGTGGCGATCGGGCCGGCGGACCTCGACCTCAAGGAGGGCACCGCGACGATCGTGTACGCCATCGGCTCGGCCGAGGCGAAGAACCTCGACGTCGTGGCGCAGACCATCACCGGCCTGCACTCGGCCCCGGCCGGGGTGCCCAGCGGCGACGGCGGCCGGGCCGGCACCGGCGTGGACACCTGGTGGTACGTGCTGACCGGCGCCGGCGCGCTGCTCCTGGTCGGCGGCGGCGCGCGGGTCGCCACCGCCCGGACCGGTCGCCGGTGACGGTGCGCCACCGCGGGGCGCTGGCGGCCGTGGCCGCCGGCGTCGCCGCGCTCACCGTCGCGACCGTGGTCGCCTGCGGCTCCCGGCCGGCCGGGGACGTCGGCGCGACCGAGGCCGCCGACCTGGCCGGCGCCACCGCGAGCCCGCCGGCCGCCGGCCCGTCGGTGCCGGTGACCCGGGGCGGGCTGCCCGGCGGTACGCGGACCGTCCCGCCCGTACGGCTGGTCATCCCCGCCATCGACGTCACCGCCACGGTCGACGCGGTGGGCGTCAACGGCGCGACCGGCGAGTTCGAGGTGCCGCCCAGCGTGGACCGGATCGGCTGGTACCGCCACGGCCCCGGGCTGGAGGCGCAGGCCGGGTCGGTGGTCGTCGCCGGGCACGTGGACAGCGCCACCCAGGGCGAGGGCGCCTTCTTCCGGCTCCGCGAGCTGGACCGCGGCGACACCCTCACCGCCACCGGCGGCGACGGCGTCCGCAGGGAGTACCGGGTCGTCGCCCGGGAGGAGTACCGGAAGACGAAGATCCCCCTCGACCGCTACTTCGCCCGGGACGGCAAGCCCCGGCTGACCCTGATCACCTGCGGCGGGCCGTTCGACGCCGAGGCACGCCGGTACCGCGACAACATCGTGGTCACCGCCGTGCCGGCCTGACCGGATCCCCGGTTCCACGCGGGCGCGGGCCGGGGCGGGAAGCGCACGCCTTCCGCTCCGGCCCCGCACGGCGTACTCCGGCCTCCGCCGGGTCCGGCTGCGGTCGTAGGCTGAACCGTGATGGCTTACCTGGATCACGCGGCGACCACTCCGATGCTCGACGAGGCACTGGAGGCGTACGTCGCCACCGCCCGCGAGGTCGGCAACGCGTCCTCACTGCACGCGGCGGGCCGCCGTGCCCGGCGACGGGTGGAGGAGTCGCGGGAGCGGGTGGCCGCCGCGCTGGGCGCCCGGCCCTCCGAGGTCGTCTTCACCGGCGGCGGGACCGAGAGCGACAACCTCGCGGTGAAGGGCATCTTCTGGGCCCGCCGGTCCGCCGACCCCCGGCGGGACCGGGTGGTGTCCAGCGCCGTCGAGCACCACGCCGTGCTCGACGTGGTGGACTGGCTCGTCGACCACGAGGGGGCCGGCGTGGGCTGGCTCTCCGTCGACGCCGCCGGCCGGCTCAGCCCCGACGAGCTGCGCGCCGAGCTGGCCGCCCACGGCGACCGGGTCGCCGTGGTGACGGCGATGTGGGCCAACAACGAGGTCGGCACCGTGCAGCCGGTCGCCGAGCTGGCCGCGGTCGCCGCCGAGCACGGGGTGCCGTTCCACACCGACGCGATCCAGGCGGTCGGGCAGGTGCCTGTCGACTTCTCCGCCGCCGGGGTCGCCGCGCTTACCGTCACCGGGCACAAACTCGGCGGTCCCGCCGGGGTCGGCGCCCTGCTGCTCGCCCGCGACGTCTCGGCCACCCCGCTGCTGCACGGCGGCGGCCAGGAGCGCGACGTGCGCTCCGGCACCCTCGACACCGCCGGCATCGTGGCCTTCGCGGTCGCGGTGGAGGCGGCGGTCAAGGGCCAGCAGGAGTACGCGACCCGCGTCGCCGCGCTCCGCGACGACCTGGTGGAGCGGGTCCGGCACGCGGTGCCCGAGGTCGTCTTCAACGGCGACCCGACCGACCGGCTGCCGGGCAACGCGCACTTCTCCTTCCCGGGCTGCGAGGGCGACGCCCTGCTGCTCCTGCTCGACGCGCAGGGCATCGCCTGTTCGACCGGCTCCGCCTGCTCCGCCGGGGTGGCCCAGCCCTCACACGTGCTGCTCGCCATGGGCGCCGACGACGACCGCGCCCGCTCCTCGCTGCGCTTCACCCTCGGCCACACCAGCACCCCCGCCGACGTCGACGCCCTCATCGCCGCCCTCCCGGCCGCCGTCGAGCGCGCCCGCCGCGCCGCCGCCCTCCGCACCCCCCGCTGACCCCCCCGGTCCTTCCCCTCCCACCCCGCCCCGCCCCACGCCACCCCGCGCGCACTCCGCCCCGCGCCGGATCCACCCGTGCCCGCCCCGCCCCGCCCCGCCCCACCCCGTGGGCCGATCATGCAGCTGTGGCGCCCGAAACATCACCTTTAGCGGCATTTGCCCACCACCACAACTCCATGATCGACGGGGTGGGCGGGAGGACGGGGTGGGTGGGAGGACGGGGTGGGTGGGAGAGCGGCGTGGGTGGGGTGGGGTGGGGGGAGAGCGGGGTGAAAGAGGGTGGCGGGGCGGGGTGGGTGGGTGGGGGTGGGGCGGGGATAGGGTCGGTGGGGTGAAGGGAGTGAGCCGGTGAGGGTGTTGGCGGCGATGTCGGGCGGGGTCGACTCGGCGGTCGCGGCGGCGCGGGCCGTCGAAGCGGGACACGACGTGACCGGCGTGCACCTGGCGCTGGCCCGCAACCCGCAGACCTATCGCACGGGCGCGCGCGGCTGCTGCACCCTGGAGGACTCCCGGGACGCCCGGCGGGCCGCCGACGTCATCGGCATCCCGTTCTACGTCTGGGACATGGCCGACCGCTTCCACGCCGACGTGGTGGACGACTTCGTCGCGGAGTACGCGGCCGGGCGTACGCCCAATCCGTGCCTGCGCTGCAACGAGAAGATCAAGTTTGCCGCGGTGCTGGACCGGGCCGTGGCCCTGGGCTTCGACGCCGTGGTCACCGGCCACCATGCCCGGCTCGGCGCCGACGGCCTGTTGCGTCGCAGCGTCGACCTGCCCAAGGACCAGTCGTACGTGCTGGCGGTGCTCACCCGCGAGCAGCTGGACCGCTCGATCTTCCCGCTCGGCGACTCGACGAAGGCGCAGGTCCGCGAGGAGGCCGCGCGGCGGGGGCTGGCGGTGGCCGACAAGCCGGACTCGCACGACATCTGCTTCATCGCCGACGGGGACACCCGCGGCTTCCTCGCCCAGCGGCTCGGCGAGGCACCCGGCGAGGTGGTGGACGCCGCCACCGGCGCGGTGGTCGGCAGCCACACCGGCGCGTACGCGTACACGGTCGGGCAGCGACGTGGCCTGCACCTGGACCGCCCGGCGCCGGACGGCCGGCCCCGCTACGTGCTCTCCATCACGCCGAAGACCAACACCGTGACCGTGGGCCCGGCCGAGGCGCTGGAGGTCTCCCGGGTGCGCGCCGAGCGTCCGGTGTGGACGGGCGGCCCGCGCCCCGACGCGCCGCTGGAGTGCGAGGTGCAGCTGCGGGCGCACGGGGACGTGGTGCCGGCGACGGTCGAGCTGACCGCCGACGGGCTGCGCGCCGAGCTGCGCCGCCCCGTCCGTGGGGTGGCCGCCGGCCAGGCGATCGTGGCGTACCGGCCGGACCCGGCCGGCGACGTCGTGCTCGGCTCCGCCACCATCGCCGGCTGACCCCGGGACCGGGAGCGTGCCTCCGGCGCGGGCGTCGGCAGGTCGCCCCCGTCCGGTCCCGGGCGGCGGGCGTCCGCGTACCGGATAGTCTTCGGCCGTGACAGATCAGGTGTGGCCCTGGCCGGCCGGCGCGGCGACCGGCATCGGTTCGCTTCCCGGCACCGACATCGCCGAGGCGCAGCGGATCGTCCTCGGTGAGCTTCCCGCCCTGCCCCACCTGCCGGAGCTGCCGGGCCGGGGCCCCGGCGCCGATTTGATCGGCCGGACCGGCGGCCTGCTGGTCGAGTTGCCGGTGGAGCTGTACGCCGCCCGCTGGCGGATCGCGCCGCGCCCGGGGCGGGACGTGCGCCGCGCCCGCGACCTGATGGAACGCGACCTCGACCAGCTCGCCGAGCAGGCCGAGGAGTATGCGGGGCCGGTCAAGATCCAGGTCGGCGGCCCGTTGACCCTGGCGGCGTCCCTGGAACTGCCGATCGGCGGCCGGATGCTGCGCGACCCCGGGGCGGTCCGGGACCTCACCAACTCGCTCGCCGAAGGGCTGCGCGGGCACGTGGCGGCGGTCGCCCGCCGGCTGCCGCGCGCCACCGTGCTGCTCCAGCTCGACGAGCCGTCGCTGCCGACGGTGCTCGCCGGGCGGGTGCCCACCGAGAGCGGGCTCGGCGCGTACCGGGCCGTGGATCCGAGCGTCGCCGCGTCGCTGCTGCGCACCGTCGTCGAGGCGGCCGGGGTGCCGACCGTGGTGCACTGCTGCGCGCCGGACGTGCCGCTGGAGCTGATCCGCTCGACCGGCGCCGTCGGCGTCGCCCTCGACCTCGGCCTCGTCACCGACCTGGACCCGCTGGGCGAGGCGATCGACGCGGGGCTCGGGCTGCTGGCCGGCGCAGTGCCCACCACGCCGTCGTCCGCCGGTCGCGCGCCGACCTCGGCGCAGGTCGCCGATCGCGTACGCCAGCTCTGGGACCGCCTCGGGTTCCCCCGCCGCCAGCTCGCCGAGCAGGTCGTGGTGACCCCCGCCTGCGGCCTCGCCAACGCCCCCGGGCAGTACGCGCGCGCGGTGCTCGCCGCCTGCCGGGACGCGGGTCGGCGGCTCGCCGAGGACTGACGTTTGCCGTCGTACGGGCGGGGCAGGAAGGCCGACATGATCGGACAACTGCGCACCGTGGTCATCGACTGCCCCGACCCCCGGGCCCTGGCCGGTTTCTACTCGGAGCTGCTGGGCCTGCCCCTCGACGGCGACGCCAGCGACGACGGCTGGGTCGTGATCGCCGGATTGGGGCACCGGCTCGCCTTCCAGAAGGCGCCCGACCTGCGCCCGCCGACGTGGCCCGACCCGGAGCGCCCGCAGCAGTTCCACCTGGACGTGCAGGTGGCGGACGTGGCGGCGGCCGAGAAGCGGGTGCTGGCGCTCGGCGCGCGGCGGCTGCCCGGCGAGGGCGACGACTTCCGGGTCTACGCGGACCCGGCCGGTCACCCCTTCTGCCTGGTCTTCTCCGACTGACCGGACCGTCACGCTCTGGGCCCAGCAGCACGGCGGGCCGCGCGCCCTCGCGGCCGGGTGGCCAGTGCCGGCGATGCCCGCGATGGCGTGGAGTGGTGCGGGTTGCGGGCGGGCGGCATGATCGCGGGAATGATCGACACCTCGCTCCGGCGGGCCGCCGGCTCCCTCTTCGGCCTCGCCTACGGTGACGCGCTGGGCAAGCCGACCGAGTTCCTCACGGTCGCCGAGATCGTTCGCCGCTACGGGCCGGCCGGCCCGCGCGACCTCGCCGGCGATCCGGCGCTGGTGACCGACGACACGCAGATGGCGCTGGCGGTCGGCTGGGCGCTGCACGACGCGCCGGCGCCGACCCTGGAGGCGGTCGAGCCGCTGCTGCGGAGGCGTTTCCTCGACTGGGCGGCCAGCCCGGAGAACAACCGGGCGCCGGGCATGACCTGCCTGCGGGCCTGCGCCGAACTGGAGCGCGGGGTGCGTTGGCAGGAGGCGACGGTGGCCGGCTCGAAGGGCTGCGGGGCAAACATGCGGGTCACCCCGGTCGGCCTGGTCGACGTCGACCTCGACACCCTCGCCGGGCTGGCCCAGCTCCAGGCGGGGCTGACCCACGGCCACCCGACCGGCCTCGCGGCCAGCGAGCTGACCGCGTACGCGGTGCGGCTGCTGCGCGACGGCGCGGCGCTGGCGGAGCTGCCCCGGCTGCTCGTCGACCGGGCCCGCGACCAGCGGCGGGTCTACCGCGCCGACTGGCTGGGCGACCTGTGGCAGCGCCCCGGCGTGGACGCGCCGGAGGACTTCATCGCCCGGGGCTGGGACGAGTGCCTCGCGGTCCTCGGCCGCCTCGACGCCGCGCTCGCCGGTCCGGACGACGGCGGGGACCCGTGCCGGCACACCGGCGAGGGCTGGATCGCCGAGGAGGCGCTGGCCACGGCCCTGTTCTGCGCGATCCGGCACGCCGACGACCCGGTGGCGGCGCTGGCCCGGGGCGCCACCACCGCCGGCGACTCCGACTCGATCGCCGCGCTGGCCGGCGCCTTCGTCGGCACCGCGCTGGGCATGGCGGCCTGGCCCGCCCCGTGGGCCGCCCGCATCGAGTACGCCGACCAGCTCACCACCCTGGCCCGGGCCTGGGACTGACCCGCGAAGCTTCCCGGGCGGGCGGCATCGGCGGTGCGGCCGGCCCGGGACGGCGGGCCGCCACCGTCGCCGGCGGCCACGCTCCAAGGCGGGTCAGGCACTTGGCGCGGTCGCTCCGACGCGGTCAGGTGCCCGGCACGGTCGCCCGCTCCGGCGCGGGTCAGGCGCCCGGCAGGTGGGGGAGGCGGCGGATGCGCCGCCACAGGGCGGGGTCGCAGTCGCCGGCACGGCGGGAGAAGTCGGCGAGCGGGACGTGCGCCGGCTCGGCCAGGTCGACGAAGCTGTCGTGGTCGGCGTCGGGGTCCCACTCGCGGGTCGGGATGCGGACGTGGTCGTCGCGGGCGCTCTTGTCCTGACTGGTGATCTTCAGGACGTCGGCGCCCCCGTCGTCGGCCCGCAGCACCAGGCAGGGCCGGACCTTCGAGCCGGTGCCGTCGGCGTACGGCACGTCGGCCCACCAGATCTCGCCGGGACGCGGCGCCCCGCCGGGGAACCGCTCGGCGGTACGCGGTCGGGGCGGCGCGGTGGACCGGCCGGGACCGCCCGACGGTCTCCGGCGGCCGGGCCGGCTGCCCGGTCGGCGGGGCGGACGCGGAGCGGCGTCACGGCCGCCCCGCCGCCGGTCGTTCCACGCCCAGCCGGCGGCCACGGCCAGCACGATCGCCGCCGCCCAGAGCAGCCATTCCGGCATCCGTACCCCCGCCTGGTCAGTGGGCGCGGCGCGGACGCCGCGGGTTCGACGGCGGAGCGGATCCGCCCCCGCGGCCCCGCCGTCCGGCGATCCTCGCACGGCCGGGGCCCCCGCGCCGGTCGGGCGCGACGGGCGGCCGGCGGATTGTCCCACCGGACCGATACGGTGCCGAGGTAGCGGAATCACGGGAGGTCGCACGGTGTCCGAGGAAACCATCGCCCAGCAGGTCACTCCGGCACAGGAGGCGGCCGCCGGCGCCGAACCGACCCCCGACGCCCGGGAACGGCACGCCACGCTCAGCCAGGAGCTGACGGAACACCAGTACCGCTACTACGTGCTGGACGCGCCGACCATCCCCGACGCCGAGTTCGACCGGCAGTTGCGGGAGCTGGAGGCGCTGGAGGAGCAGTTCCCGGCGCTGCGCACCCCCGAGTCGCCGACGCAGCGGGTCGGCGGCACCTTCTCCACCGACTTCACCCCCGTCGCCCACGCCGAGCGGATGCTCTCGCTCGACAACGCCTTCGCCGACGAGGAGCTGGCAGCCTGGGCCGAGCGGGTCGAGCGCGACGCGGGCGGGTCGGTGCCCTACCTGTGCGAGCTGAAGGTCGACGGGCTCGCCATCAACCTCACCTACGAGCGCGGGCGGCTGGTCCGGGCGGCGACCCGCGGCGACGGCCGCACCGGCGAGGACGTCACCGCCAACGTGCGCAGCATCCGCGACGTGCCGGGCCAGCTCGCCACGTCGGCCGAGTTCGGCGACGTGCCCGAGTTCGTCGAGGTCCGGGGCGAGATCTACTTCCCGGTGGCGGCCTTCGCCGACCTCAACGCCGGGCTGGTCGAGCAGGGCAAGCCGCCGTTCGCCAACCCGCGCAACGCCGCCGCCGGCAGCCTGCGCCAGAAGGACCCGCGGATCACCGCCTCCCGGCCGCTGCGCCTGGTGGTGCACGGCATCGGCGCCCGCCGCGGCTTCCAGCCGGTGACGCAGTCCGAGTCCTACGCGGCGTTGAAGGCGTGGGGGCTGCCGACCAGTGACCGCTGGCGGGTGGTGCCCGACCTGGCCGGTGTCGCGGAATACATCGCCCACTACGCCGAGCACCGGCACGACGTCGAGCACGAGATCGACGGCGTGGTGGTCAAGGTCGACCCGGTCTCCATCCAGGGTCGGCTCGGCTCGACCAGCCGGGCGCCGCGCTGGGCGATCGCCTTCAAATATCCGCCGGAGGAGGTGAACACGAAGCTGCTCGACATCGACGTCGAGGTCGGGCGCACCGGCCGGGTCACGCCGCGCGCCGTCCTCCAGCCGGTCAAGGTGGCCGGCTCCACCGTCGCCTACGCCACCCTGCACAACGCCCGGGAGGTCGAACGCAAGGGCGTCCTGATCGGCGACACCGTGGTGCTGCGCAAGGCCGGCGACGTGATCCCCGAGGTGCTCGGCCCGGTGGTCGACCTGCGCCCCGCCGACGCCCGGCCGTTCGTCATGCCCACCACCTGCCCGGCCTGCGGCACGCCGCTCGCGCCAGCGAAGGAGGCGGACGTCGACATCCGCTGCCCCAACTCGCGCACCTGCCCCGGTCAGCTGCGCGAGCGGGTCTACCACCTCGCCGGCCGCAAGGTGTTCGACATCGAGGCGCTGGGCTACAAGGGCGCGGCGGCGCTGCTCGACGCCCAGGTCATCACCGACGAGGGCGACCTGTTCTCGTTGGACGAGAAGCAGCTGTCCCGCTCGCCCTTCTTCGTCAACAAGGACGGCACGCTCGGCAGCAACGCCGTCAAGCTGCTCGACAACCTGGCCGTGGCCAGGGAACGCGACCTGTGGCGGGTGCTGGTGGGCCTGTCCATCCGGCACGTCGGCCCCACCGCCGCGCAGGCGCTCGCCCGGCACTTCCGCTCCATCGAGGCGATCGACCGGGCCGGCGAGGAGGAGCTCTCCTCGGTCGACGGCGTCGGGCCGACGATCGCGGCGAGCATCCGGGAATGGTTCGCCGTCGACTGGCACCGCGAGGTGGTCCGCAAGTGGCGCGAGGCCGGCGTACGGATGGCGGAGGAGGCCCTCGACGAAGGGCCGCGGCCTCTGGAGGGGCTCACCGTCGTGGTGACCGGCACGCTGCCCGGGTTCAGCCGCGACCAGGCGTCCGAGGCGATCCAGAGCCGGGGCGGCAAGGTCAGCGGGTCCGTCTCCAAGAAGACGTCCTTCGTCGTGGTGGGCGAGAATCCCGGCTCGAAGGCCGACAAGGCGGCCAGCCTGAAGGTGCCGGTCCTGGACGAGGACGGCTTCCGGGTGCTGCTCGACGCCGGCCCGGAGGCCGCCCGGGAGGTCGCCCGCACCGAGGAGTGACGACGGGCGGTAGCGGCCACCGACCCGGCGGGGCAGGCAGGACGGGGTCGACTGGCCGGGCCGCGACGGCCGGGGAGGCGCCCGGTCGAGATACCAACTTAATTACGACTACGACCGATTCGCGACTGTCGTGCCGGGCATTACGACACGGAGGGCGTTTCATTGGTGGCACGGCGTGCGACCGGTCACGCCCGTGGACCGAGCCCTCGGGAGGTGTGATGGAGTCCGCGGACTCGCGAAACTCCGTTCCGCCTGGCCGGGCACGCCCGTTCTTCGCCTTCGTCTGGTCGGTGACCGCGCTGGCGGCGGTGCTCTGCGTACGCCCGCTGCTCGACCTTCCGGCCGAGCTGCCGCGGCTGCCGGTGGCGTTCTGGGTGATGGCGGCCCTGGCCGTCGGCTGCGACGCGCGTCCGTTCGTCCCGCCCGGGCGCCGGCAGACCTCCGCGGTCTTCCCGTCCACCTGCTTCACCTTCGCCATCCTGCTCGGCTGGGGGTTCGGCCCGGCGGTCCTGGTGCAGGCGGTGGCCGTCGTCGTCTCCGGCTGGCGGATGGGCCACGCCCCATGGCGGACCGCCTTCAACGCCGCCCAGTACGCGGCAGCCCTCGGCGCTGCGTACGCGGTCACCTGGCTGGGGCCCGGGAGCATCTTCGACGGCGGCCGGCTGCGCGGCACGGACGTGCTGGCGGTGGGCGGCGCGACGGTGGCCTGGTTCGCCGTCAACTACGCGCTGGTCAGCGCGGCCGTCCGGCTGCGCTTCGGCGACCGGTGGTGGCCCAGCCTGCGGCAGGGGCTGGGCTTCGAGCTGCTCTCCACCGGCTCGTTGCTGCTGCTCGCTCCGGTGCTGGTCGCGGCGGCGCGGGCCAGTGCGGCGCTGATCCCGCTGGTGCTGGTGCCGCTGTTCGCCGTCTACCGGATGGCCCGGCTCAGCGTCGAGCAGCAGCAGCTCGCCTCCCTGGACCCGCTCACCGGCCTGCCCAACCGCAAGGCGCTGCTGGCCGAGGTCGGCGAGCAGGTGCACGTGCACTCCGAACGGGCGGCCCGCGGCGAGCCCGCCGCCCGGCTGGCCCTGCTCCTGATCGACCTCGACCGCTTCAAGAACGTCAACGACGCGCTCGGGCACGCGGTGGGGGACCGACTGCTGGTCGAGGTGAGCGCACGGCTGACCGACGTGGTCGGCGAGGGCATGGTCGCCCGGCTGGGCGGGGACGAGTTCGCCATCGTGATGACCGGCCTGGCCGACGTCGACGACGCGCGGGAGCTCGCCGGCCGGGTGGTCCGGGCGCTGGCCGAGCCGGTGTCGCTGGACGGGTTGCCGCTCGACGTGGGCGGCTCGATCGGCATCGCGCTCTTCCCGGAGCACGGCGAGGACTTCGCGACCCTGATGCGCCACGCCGACGTGGCGATGTACGACGCCAAGCACCGCAACGACACCGTGGCGGTCTACGCGGCCGAGTCCGACCACAACTCCGCGGAGCGGCTCGGCCTGCTCGCGGACCTGCGCCGGGTGCTGGAGGCGGGCCGTCCCGAGACCGCCCCGCCCGCCGGGGACGGTGCCGGCGTCCCGGGCGACGGGGCGGTGGCCGTCCCGGCGGGACCGACGCCGGCCGGCCGGCTGCCGGATGACGGGCGGGCCGGCGGCGCGCGGGGCGGGGACGGGGCCGAACTCCCGGCCGACGTCGCCGGCCTCACGCCCGGCTCGGGCCTGGCGTCCGGCGCCGACCTCACGCCTGGCTCCGGCCTCACGTCCGGCTCCGGCCGCTGGAGGCTGCGCCGCCGCCGGGAGCGGCCCGGTCCGCCGCCCGGCGACGAGCTGATCAACCGGATCGTGACCGCCGCGGACCCGATCCGCCGCCGGACGATGGCGGCGGGGGAGACCGGCCCCGACCGGGGCGACCGTCCCGGCCGCCGCAACGGCGCCGGGCACCCCGGCAGGCAGGGCGGCGCGGTCGTACGCCGGCAGGGGCCGCCCGTCGACGACGGCGCGGGGGATCGCGGCGGCGACCGGGCCCCGACGGGCCGGCGCGGTGCCCGGCACGACGCGGCCGGCCGGCGGGACGCGGACACCGCTGCGGTCGTCGACGCGGGCGAGATCACCATGTACTACCAGCCGCAGGTCGCCATCGCGACCGGCGAGGTGGTCGGCGTGGAGGCGCTGCTGCGCTGGCGGCACCCCCGCCGGGGGATGGTGGACCCGGAGGAGCTGATCCGGGTCGCCGAGCAGAGCGCGGTGATGCGGCTGCTCACCCGCCGGGTGGTGGACGACGTGGTGGAACAGCTCGCCAAGTGGTCGGCCGCCGGGATGGGCCTGCCGGCGGCGCTCAACGTCAGCGTGCGGGACCTGCACACCGGGGAGATCGCCGACCAGATCGCCGACCGGCTCGCCCGCTACGGCGTGCCGCCGCAGCGGCTGCAACTGGAGATCACCGAGGGTGCCCTGATGGCCGACCCGCGTCGGGTGCTGGCCACCATCACCCGGCTGCACCGGATCGGCGTGGGCATCTCGCTGGACGACTTCGGCACCGGCTACTCCTCCCTCCAGCACCTGCGGCGGCTGCCGCTGTCAGAGGTGAAGGTGGACCGTTCCTTCGTGCTGGGGATGGTCGAGGACGCCGACGACGCGGCGATCGTCAAGTCGACGATCGAGCTGGCGAAGGCGCTCGGGCTGCGGGTGGTCGCCGAGGGCGTCGAGGACGAGCGCACCTGGCGCATGCTGCACGCGGCGGGCTGCGACGCGGCACAGGGCTGGTTCTACGCCCGCCCGATGCCGGCCGAGGAGCTGGTCGGCTGGCTGGCCCGCTACCGGCCGGTCCGCCCGACGCCCAGCCCCGACGCGGAGATCCCCCGCCGGCACGCCCGCTGAGCCACGCTCCCCGCGCGGCGCGGCCGTCGGCACCCGACGCCCCGCCGCGTCGGCCGCGTCGTGTCCCGGCCGGCGGTCCGGCGGCGCAGGCTCGGAGAGGGGAGTTGGGGGCGCCCGCCGCGCCGGAGGGGGAGTCGGGGACGCGCCGCCGGGGCGGAACAATAGACTCGCTCCGGTCACCGCGCGTCACGCATCTCGGCCGCGCGGCCGACACCCGGTCCGACCCGCAGCACCGTCACGAAGGGGGCACCGATGGCCGCCATCTCCCGCGAGGAGGTCGCGCACCTGGCGCGACTGTCGCGGCTAGCCGTCACGGAGGAGGAGCTGGACACCTTCGCCGGCCAGCTCGACGTGATCCTCCAGGCGGTCGCGCAGGTCGGCGAGGTCACCGCGGCGGACATTCCGCCGACGTCGCACTCGGTGCCGCTGACCAACGTCCTGCGCGACGACGTCGTGGTGCCCGGGTTGACCCCGCAGGAGGCGCTGTCGGGTGCGCCCGACGCCGAGGAGCAGCGGTTCCGCGTACCGCGGATCCTGGACGAGGATGTGGCGTCATGAGCGAGCGCAGCGAGCGAACCATCAGGCTCAGTGCGATGGTGCCTCATGGCGGCACGGAGCGAAGCGGAGTGGCGTCATGAGCGATCTGACCAGACTGACCGCGACGGAGATCGCCGGGCTCGTCGCCTCCGGTGAGGCCTCCGCCGTCGAGGTGACCCGGGCGCACCTGGACCGGATCGCCGCCGTCGACGACCGGGTGAACGCGTTCCTGCACGTCGACTCCGAGGGCGCGCTCGCCGCCGCCGCCGAGGTCGACGCCCGCCGCGCCGCAGGCGAGGAGCTGGGCCCGCTGGCCGGCGTGCCGATCGCCGTCAAGGACGTGCTGACCACCAAGGGCGTGCCGACCACCGTCGGGTCGAAGATCCTGGAGGGCTGGCGCCCGCCGTACGACTCGACGATCGTGCAGCGGCTGCGCGCCGCCGGCACGGTGATGCTCGGCAAGACCAACATGGACGAGTTCGCGATGGGCTCCTCCACGGAGTACTCGGCGTACGGTCCGACGCACAACCCGTGGGACCTGAGCCGCATCCCGGGTGGCTCGGGCGGCGGCAGCTCCGCGGCGCTGGCCGCGTACGAGGCGCCGCTGGCGATCGGCTCCGACACCGGCGGCTCGATCCGCCAGCCCGGCGCGGTCACCGGCACCGTCGGCGCGAAGCCCACCTACGGCGGCACCTCCCGCTACGGCCTGGTGGCGTTCTCGTCCTCCCTGGACACCCCCGGCCCCTGCGCCCGTACGGTGCTGGACGCCGCGCTGCTGCACGAGGTGATCGGCGGGCACGACCCGCGCGACTCCACCTCGATCCCGCAGCCCGTGCCGGACGTGGTGGCCGCCGCCAGGCTCGGCGCGACCGGCGACCTGACGGGCGTGAAGCTCGGCATCGTCACCGAGTTCGCCGCCGAGGGCGCCGAGCCGGGCGTGACGGCGGCGTTCCGCGAGTCGGTCGACGCGCTGGCCAAGCTGGGCGCCGAGATCGTCGAGGTGTCCTGCCCCCACTTCCGCTACGCGCTGCCGGCGTACTACCTGATCGCCCCGAGCGAGGCATCCTCCAACCTGGCCCGGTTCGACGGCGTCCGCTTCGGCCTGCGGGTCGGCGACGACGGCAACCGGTCGCTGGAGGAGGTCATGTCGCTGACCCGGGAGGCCGGCTTCGGCGCCGAGGTCAAGCGCCGGATCATGATCGGGACGTACGCGCTCTCGTCGGGCTACTACGACGCCTACTACGGGCAGGCGCAGAAGGTCCGTACCCTCATCACCCGGGACTTCACCTCGGCGTTCGAGCAGGTCGACGCGCTGATCTCGCCGACCACCCCGTTCGTGGCGTTCCCGCTCGGGGCGCGCACCGCCGACCCGTACCAGATGTACCTGGCCGACCTGTTCACCATCCCGACGAACCTGTACGGCGGGCCGGGCATCTCGGTGCCGTGCGGACTCTCCGACGGGCTGCCGGTCGGCTTCCAGATCATGGCCCCGACGATGGCCGACGACCGGATGTACCGGGTCGCCGCCGCGCTGGAGAGCGCCGTCGGCACGTTCACCCCACCGGCACTGTGAGGCAGGAGCTCAGATGACGACGACACTGCCCGCGTACGACGAGGTCGTCGCGCGCTACGAACCGGTGATCGGCCTGGAGACCCACGTCGAGCTGGGCACGAACACCAAGATGTTCTGCGGCTGCCCGACCGACTTCGGTGGCGAGCCGAACACCCGGGTCTGCCCGGTCTGCCTGGGCCTGCCCGGCTCGCTGCCGGTCGCCAACCGGGCCGCCATCGAGGCGACGATCCGGATCGGCCTGGCGCTGAACTGCTCGATCGCCGAGTGGTGCCGCTTCGCGCGGAAGAACTACTTCTACCCGGACATGCCGAAGGACTTCCAGATCAGCCAGTACGACGAGCCGCTGTGCTTCGAGGGCTACCTGGACGTCGAGGTCAACGGCGAGCTGGTGCGCATCGGCATCGAGCGGGTGCACCTGGAGGAGGACACCGGCAAGACGCTGCACGTCGGCGGCGCCACCGGTCGCATCCACGGCGCCACCGAGTCGCTTGTCGACTACAACCGGGCCGGCATCCCGCTGGTGGAGATCGTTACCAAGCCGGTCCCCGGCACCGGTGCGCTCGCCCCCGAGGTGGCCCGCGCGTACGTCACCGAGCTGCGCGACGTGATCCGCTCGCTGGGCGTCTCCGACGTGCGGATGGAGGAGGGGTCGCTGCGCTGCGACGTGAACACCTCCCTCAACCTGCCCGGCGAGGAGTGGGGCACCCGCACCGAGACCAAGAACGTCAACTCGCTGCGGTCGGTCGAGCGGGCGGTCCGCTCGGAGATCATCCGGCAGGCGTCCGTGCTCGACGCGGGCGGCCGGATCACCCAGGAGACCCGGCACTTCCACGAGGACACCGGCGACACCACGCCGGGCCGCTCCAAGGAGACCGCGACCGACTACCGGTACTTCCCGGAGCCGGACCTGGTGCCGCTGGCGCCGGACACCGCCTGGGTCGCCGAGCTGAAGGCCGCCCTGCCCGAGCTGCCCCGGCTGCACCGCCGGCGGCTCCAGGAGCAGTGGGGCCTCTCCGACGCGGACATGCAGTCGGTGCTCAACGCCGGCGCGGTCGAGCTGATCGAGGCCACGGTCGCCGCTGGCGCCACCCCGGCCGCCGCCCGCAAGTGGTGGCTGGGCGAGCTGTCGCGGCGGGCCAACGAGACCGGCGTGGAGCTGGCCGACATCGGGGCCACCCCGAGCCAGGTCGCCGAGCTCCAGGGCCTGGTCGACGCCGGCAAGCTCAACGACAAGCTGGCCCGTACCGTCCTGGAGGGCGTGGTGGCTGGCGAGGGCTCGCCGACCGAGATCATGACCAACCGGGGCCTGGAGGTCGTCTCCGACACGGGCGCGCTCACCGCCGCCGTCGACGAGGCGATCGCCGCCAACCCCGACATCGCCGAGAAGATCCGCAGCGGCAAGGTCGCCGCGGCGGGAGCCCTGGTCGGCGCGGTCATGAAGACCACCCGCGGCCAGGCCGACGCCAAGACCGTCCGCGAGCTGATCCTGAACCGCCTCAACACCCCCTCCTGACCACCCACCCCCACCCCACCCCCACCCCGCCTGCGTCGATCATGAGGTTGACGGCAGTTTGAAGATCGACGACTGCCGTCAACCTCATGATCAACGGGGTGGGTGTCGGCGGAGCGGCACCGCACACCCCTCGGTAGGGCGTCAATGGCGACGTCCGGATGGAGCCACCGTGAACCAGCCCGACCTCGACGTCCTCGACGAGATCCAGCAGCGGGTGCTCTGGCTCGCGACCCGGATCGTGGACGCGGCCAACCACGACCGGGACACCGGCGACGGGGTGAAGGTCGGCGGGCACCAGGCGTCCAGCGCCTCGCTGGTCACCGCCATGACGGCGCTGTGGTTCGCGCACCTCGACGCCGAGGACCGGGTGGCGGTCAAGCCACACGCCTCGCCGGTCTTCCACGCCATCCAGTACCTGCTGGGCAACCTCGACCGCTCCTACCTGACGAGGCTGCGCGCCCGGGGCGGGCTCCAGTCGTACCCGTCGCGGACCAAGGACCCCGACGAGGTCGACTTCTCCACCGGCTCCGTCGGGCTCGGCGCGGCGGCGCCGCTCTTCGCCGCCGCGACCCGCCGCTACGTCGACGCGCACTTCGGCGCCCGCCCGCACTCCCGGTTCGTCGCGCTGATCGGCGACGCCGAGCTGGACGAGGGCAACATCTGGGAGGCCGTCGCCGACCCGGCCACCACCGGCCTGGGCAACGTGACGTGGCTGGTCGACTTCAACCGGCAGTCGCTGGACCGGGTGGTGCCCGGGGTGCGGATCAACCAGTGGCGGGGCCAGTTCGAGGCCGCCGGCTGGCACGTGGTGGAGGTCAAGTACGGCCGCCGGCTCGCCGAGGCGTACGCCCGGCCGGGCGGCGAGGCGCTGCGCGACTGGATCGACGCGATGCCCAACGAGCAGTACCAGTCGCTGTTCGGGCTCACCGGCGCGGCGCTGCGCAAGCAGTTCCTCGACGGCGCGCCCGACGGCATCGAGGCGTTCATCGCCGACGTCGGCGACGACGAGCTGGGGCCGCTCGTCACCGACCTGGGCGGGCACGACATGGCGGCGATGCTCGACGCGTACGCCCAGTGCGATGCGGTCACCGACCGGCCCAGCGTGGTCTTCGCGTACACCGTCAAGGGGTGGGGTCTGCCGATCGCCGGCAATCCGCGCAACCACTCGGCGCTGCTCACCGCCGAGCAGGTCGATGCGCTGCGCGCCGCGCAGGGCCTGACGCGGGAGACCGAGTGGGACCGCCTGGACCCGGCGTCGGAGGCCGGCATCCGGGCCAACGAGCGCCGGGAGGCACTGTCCCGCGCGCCCCGCGAGCGGGCGCTGGGCGTCACCGTCCCGGACACGACGCGGGTACGCGCGAACAAGCCGATCTCGACCCAGGAGGTCTTCGGCCGGGTGCTGGTCGAGCTGGCCCGCAACCCGGAGGTGGGCCGCTACCTGGTGACCACCGCGCCGGACGTGGCGACCTCCACCAACCTGGCCGGGTTCATCAACAAGACAGGCGTCTTCGCCCCGACCGAGCAGCGCTCCTGGACCGAGGACCGGATGCTGCGCTGGACGGAGAGCCCCGCCGGGCAGCACATCGAGCTGGGCATCTCGGAGATGAACCTGTTCCTGCTGCTCGGGCAGCTCGGCCTCGCCTGGGACCTGTCGGCGCAGCCGCTGCTGCCGGTCGGCACGGTCTACGACCCGTTCGTGCTGCGTGGCCTGGACGCGTTCCTCTACGGCACCTACTCCGGCTCCCGGTTCGTGGTCGCCGGCACCCCGTCGGGCATCACGCTCGCCCCGGAGGGCGGCGCCCACCAGTCGACCATCACCGCCTCGGTGGGCCTGGAGCTGCCCGGGGTGACGTTCCTCGAACCCGCGTACGCGGCCACCCTGGACTGGCTGCTCTGCGACGCGCTGGGGCAGATCGCCGGCGGGGCCGCCCCGTCGGCGACCGCCGCTCCGGCCGAGGACGGGGCGTACTACTTCCGGCTCAGCACCCGTCCGATCGACCAGGCGCCCTTCGAGGCGGCGCGGGCCCGGCTCGGCGACGCGGTGCTGCGCCGGCAGGCGGTCGCCGGGGCGTACCGTCTGGTCGACGCCCACGAGGCGTACCCGCACCTGGCCGACGCCCCGGTGGTGCAGCTCGCCGCCTCCGGCGCGGTGCTGCCCGAGGTGCTCGCCGCGGCGGCGGAGCTGGCCGACGAGGGCATCGCCGCGCACGTCGTCGACGTCACCTCGCTGGACCGGCTCTACCGGGCCTGGCAGCGCACGCTGCGCCAGGGCGTACGCACGGCCACCGTGCCGAGCGTGCCGGGCGCGCTGCGCTCGGCGTTCGCCGACCGGGTGCCGGTGGTGACGGTGCACGACGCCGCCTCGCACGCCATGGCCTGGCTCGGCTCGGCGCTCGCCGCCCCGGCGGTGCCGCTGGGCGTGGACGAGTTCGGCCAGTCCGGCAGCGTCCACGAGCTGTACGACCTGCACGACCTGCTGCCCGGCAGCATCGTCAACGCCGCCCTCGCGGCCCTGTCCCTGCGCTGACCTGTCCTGTCCCTGCGCTGGCCCTGTCCTGTCCCTGCGCTGACCCGCAGGAGCCTGTCGCGGCCCGTCACGCGCCGCGCGGGCGTCCGGCACCACGGGGCCTGGTGCGGAGGGTCGTCCGTTTACCTCGGCGTGGTCGGCTGAGCTGGGCTGCGGCTGCAAGGTGCCGATGCGACTGTGCTGGGCGCGGTTGCGGCTGCGGTGGCCGACGGTGGTCGGCGGCTGCCGTGGTCGGTGGCAATCGGCTGTGGCTGTGGCTGAGGGCGGGGCGGGCGGGGCGCGGGTACGGGTGCAGTGGGTTGCGGCGGCGGGTGGACGGCGGCGGCGGGGTGGGCGGCGGCTGGGCGAGCCTGCCGGCATGGGCGCAGAAGCGCGACCGGGACTCGGGACCCGGGACCCGGGACCCGGGACCCCAGCCTTATGGGTGCGAAACGCTCGTGCCATCGCCGGGCAGCGTCAAGGCCTCCTACGGTCATCCGGCGCAGGGGCCAGCCGGGATCCGAGAGCTGGTTACCGAGAGTGATTCGAGCGCCGTGTGACGGAGTGTGACGGTGGGCGAGAGGCGCGGCAGTGCCTGCTTGCACCCTTTGCTCTGCAGCCATGGAGGCACCAGGCCCCTGACCAGCTACGGCGCAAATCGCACCCGTCGAGAGCTGACAACGAATCGTCACGATGGGTCACTGGTGCATCCGTGGCTGCAGAGCAAAGCGTCCGAGGGCATGGTCGGCTCCGAACGGGTGTCGCTACTTAGGGTGACGGTTGCAGGCTGGGTAGATGACCATCCGCCCGGACTACGTGGACCACTACGCGTACCAGGAGGGTCTGCTGACCTCCTACTGCAGCGGGGTGACGGCCAGGACAACCGCCCGACACTCGGGAACCACCGCCGGACGATCAGGGCAGGGCTGTCGGAGGCCCGGCCGGTCATGCGGGGCCATCACACGCGCGGCGTTCAGGGCGTGCCGGGTCTCCACAGGCGTGCCGGGTCTACCCCACGGGGCGAGCCCGGTCGACGCGGCGACGGTCAGCTGGTCGGCATGCCGAGGTCGACGGGTCGGAGCCAGCATGTCGAGGCCGGCGAGTGGGGACCAGCGGGGCCGTGGCCAGCGCTCGGGTCAGAGGACGGAGGCCAGCGGGCTCGGGGTCAGCGGGTCGGGGTGGGGGTGACCGGGACGGGAGCACCCGCCTTCGGGTCCTCCACGACGTGCCGCTCCAGGTTCACCTGCGCCTGCCCCGTGCCGCCGACGGTGATGTCGTCGTACGCCTGGAGCAGCTTGTCCTTGTCGAAGTAGAGCACCGTCATCGACAGCGGGGTGGGCTTCTCGCCCTCCAGGCCGCGCAGGCCGGCACCGCCCGTGGACCCCTGCACCATCAGCTGGGTGGGCCCCTTCCCGGGCACCTCGGGCAGCTTCGAGACCTGCCGGTCGTGGGTGTGCCCGGCGAGCACCAGCGGGCACGCGCCCGACAGGGGCCCGGCGGAGGCCGGGTCGTGCACCAGCGCGATGTTCACCGGGCGCGGCGAGCTGCGTACGGTGGCCGCGAGCTGTTCGCCGACGCCGATGAGCTGGTCCGCGGTCTGCTGGGTGAGCCCGCTGCCCGCCGGCGAGGTGTTCTTGTCGGGGGTGAAGCGCGGGTCGCCGATGCCGGCGATGGTCAGCCCCGCGACCGTGGTGGTCGTGTTGCTCAGCACGATCGCGTTCGGCTGGCGGGCCACGGCCGCCGCGGTCCGCCCCGAGTCGTGGTTGCCCCGGATGTAGACGTACGGCTTCCTGAGCAGGCCGATCGAGCCGACGTACGAGGCCTCCGGCTCGGAGCCCCAGTCGGTGATGTCCCCGGTGTCGATCACCACGTCGATGCCGAACTGCTCGACGACGGTGCGGATGAGCTGCCAGCCGGTCGGGTTGAGGTGCATGTCGGAGACGTGCAGTACGCGGGTCGTGCCGGGGGCGGGCTCGTAGACCGGCAGCGACGACACGGTGGTGTAGAGCTGGCTGACGTTGCCGACGATGCGCTGGAGCTGCTCGGCGTACCGGGTGTAGTCGTTCGCGATCCGCCGGGCGTCACCGACGATCGCGGGGGCGTTGACCAGCAGCCCCTCGTAGCGCGGCTCCTCGATCGACTCCGGCCGGATGGTGGCCGCGGCGGTGCCGAGGCTGGCGGCGGTGATCACCAGCGCCAGCCCGCCCGCCCAGGCCGCCCGGCGGGTGTCACGGAAGAGCAGCAGCGCCAGCAGCAGGGTGACCAGCACCGTCGAGGCCAGCGTCCGCAGGCCGAGGCGCAGCACGCCCTCGCGGACGTCGTCGACGGCCGACTGGCTGGCCCGGTTGATGCTCGCCGGATCGTCGAGCAGCGCCTCCGTGCGGCTCTGGTCCAGAGCGCCCAGCTCCACCGTCAGGTGGGTCGGCCCGTCGTGGCTGTCGAGCAGCAGCGCGCCCAGCGGCGGGATGTCGACGGTGGTGCCGCCGCCCAGCGCCGGCGCGACCGTGAGGTCGGCCTGGAACGGGCCGATGTCGGTGCTGACCCGGCCGCCGGCGAGCACGCCGATCACCACGCCGACCACGGCGACGACGAGGACCGCCAGGGTCCACCCGGTCGCGCGGAGGGCTCGCCGGCCGGTCCGGTCGGCGTCACCCCGCCGGAGCGCCGGGCGTGGGGCAGGACCGGTCGCCGGGGCGTCCTCGCCCCGGTTCGCGTGCTGTTCGTTCTCCTGGCCGTCCATGGTGAGATTCTGACCTGCCCACTGAAGGATCTTGGGAAACCCGGACGAGCCGGTGCGTCAGCTCCGGCCGGCCCCGCCGCCCGCGAAGACCAGCCGCAGCAGCCGGTCGTCCTCGGGTTGCGGCTGGCCCCGCCCGTCGTGGTTGGAGGTGCTCACCCAGATCGAGCCGTCGGGAGCGGCAGCCACGGCACGCAGCCGCCCGAAGCGGTCGGTCAGCAGCTCGCGCGGCTGGCCGAGCACGGCGCCGGTGTCGGTCAGCTCGACCAGCCAGAGTCGCTCGCCGCGCAGGCACGCGGTGACGAGCAGCCGGTCCACGGCGGTGAGCCCGGAGCAGGACGCGTCCGACGTCGGCCACTGGGCGACGGGGTTGACGAAGCGCTTGTCGTCGCCGCGCCCCTCGACCGTGGGCCATCCGTAGTTGCGCCCCTTGGTGACCTGGTTGATCTCGTCCCAGGTGTTCTGGCCGAACTCCACGGCGTACATCCGCTTGCCGGCGTCCCAGGCGATGCCCTGGACGTTGCGGTGGCCCAGCGACCACACGGGGGAGTTCGGGAACGGGTTGCCGGGCGCCGGCTTGCCGTCCTTCGTGATCCGAAGGATCTTGCCGCCGAGGCGCTTGGCGTCCTGCGCCTGCGGCCGGTCGCCGGCGTCGCCGGTGCTCGCGTAGAGCAGGCCGTCCGGGCCGAAGGCCAGGCCGCCGCCGTTGTGGATGCCGGCCTTGGGGATGCCGGTGAGGATCGGGGCCGGCGTGCCGCCCAGCTCCAGCCGGGCGATCCGGTTGTCCCGCTCGGTCGTGTAGTAGACGAAGACCGACTTGTCGCGCTGGTAGTCGGGCGAGACGGCGATGCCCATCAGCCCGCCCTCGCCGGAGGCCGCCACGTCGGCGATGGTCTGCACCGGGGTGACCTTCAGCCCGTCGGGGCCCGACTCGGGGCCGACCCGCAGGATCCGGCCGCTGTCGCGCTCGGTGACCAGGGCGGCGCCGTCGGGCAGGAAGGCGATCCCCCACGGCACCCGCAGGCCCTTGGCCAGCACGGTGGTGACGACCTCCTGGCCGGCGCCGCCGGGGCTCGCCGTCGCCGACGGCGTCGGGAAGGTCGGCGGCTCACCGGCCGGGTCGGGCTCCGGCTCGCCGAGGCTGCAACCGGCGGTCGCCAGCAGCAGCGCCGCGCACGAGGCCGCCAGGGCCGTCCGGAGACGGTGGGTGCGGGGGTACGGGGGACGGGCGCTCACCCGGCCCAGGGTAGCCCGCCGGAACGTCCCACCGGGGTCGACGGATCGGACCGACTCCGTGGGGTGGTCAGATCGCCCGGACGGCCAGCAGCGCGACGTCGTCCTCCCGGCGGGGCGCGGTGGTCAGCAGCAGGTCACAGAGATCGCCCAGCGCCAGCCGGTCGGTGCCCGCCAGCCGGGCGAGCAGCTCCGCCATCCCCTCGTCGATGGGCCGGTCCCGCCGCTCGATGAGGCCGTCGGTGTAGAGCAGCAGGGTGTCGCCGACGGCCAGGTGGGTGTGCCGGGTGGTGCGCCGTACCGGCCGGTTCAGCCCGAGCAGCGGCTCCGGCGCCCCGGCGAGCACCTCCACCGCGCCGCCGGTCCGGACCACGAGCGGCGGGGGGTGCCCCGCGTTGCACCAGGTGACCCGCTGGCCGCCGGCCCCGTCGGCGTGCAGCCGCACCAGGGCCGCCGTGGCCGCCGTCCGCAGGTGCAGGCCGCGGATCGTCTCGTCCAGGCGGCTCATCAGCTCGCCTACCGCGTCGGGCCGGCCGTACGCGTTGCCCCGGACCAGGTTGCGCAGCTGCCCCATGGTCGCGGCGGCCTCGATGTCGTGCCCGGCCACGTCGCCGATCGCCGCGATCAGCTCCCCGCCCGGCTGGCGGAAGGCGTCGTACCAGTCGCCGCCGACCTCGACGCGGTCCGCCGCCGGCTGGTAGCGGGCGGCCAGTTCGAGGTCCCGGGTGACCGGCAGTTCCGGCAGCATGCTGTGTTGCAGCACGTGCGCGACGTGCCGCTGTTCGCCGTACATCCGGCTGTTGCCGATCGCCTGACCGGCCCGGCGGCCGATGTCCTCGGCGATCAGCAGGTCGCTCTCGTCGAAGTCGCGCCGCTGCGGGCCGTTGATCAGGGTGATGCAGCCGAGCACCCGCTCGGCGTCGATGATCGGCACGCTGAGGTGCGAGGAGAAGCCGAGGCGGGCGGCGAGTGCCGGCATCTCCGGCCCGACCGTGCCCCGGCGCACGTCGTCGAGGGTCGCCGCGGCGGCCAGGACGGGCCGGCCGGTGCGCAGCACCGCCCGGGTGATCGAGTGGGCGCTCAACCCCGTGCGCATCAGCTCGGCGAAGCGGGCGACGTCCGGGACCCGGGCCGGGTCGCGGTGTGCGGCGGTCACGTCGCGCGGCGCCCCGTCCGGCCCGACCAGCGTCACCAGGGACCAGTCGGCCAGCAGCGGCACCATCGTCTCGCGCAGGTGGCGCAGCGCGGTGGCCACGTCGAGCGTGCCGGCCAGCGTCCCGGCCAGCCCGGCCAGCAGTTCCAGCCGGCCGTTGGCCTCCTCGGCGCGCCGCCGCGCCTGCTCGGCGCCGTCGAGGGCGATCCGCAACCGCAGCTCGGAGGAGCAGGCGGCGGCCAGGTCGGCGAGCGTCCGCAGCTGCTCGGCGCTCCAGTCGCGGGGCTTGTCGTCGATCGCGCAGAGCGAGCCGAGGACGCGACCCTCCAGGTCCGTCAGCGGCATCCCGGCGTACGCGACCACGCCCAGCTCGGGCACGGCGAGGTTGTCCCGCAGGGCGGGATGGAGCCGGGCGTCGGGCAGCAGCATCGGGGTGCCGAGGCCGACGACGTGCTGGCAGAACGAGTGGCTCAGCGGGGTCTGCCGCCGGTCGGCCCACGGCCGGGCCAGTCCCACCTCGCCGGGGAAGAACTGGCGCTCGGCGTCGACCAGGGAGACCAGCGCGACCGGCACGTCGAGCAGGTCCCCGACCAGCCGGGCGAACCGGTCGAACGCCTCGTCGGGGGCGGCCGTCAGCCGGGTCTCGGCGAGGGAGCGCAGCCGATCGGGATCGCGGAGCGCCGCAATCGGGTCGGCCCGCTCCGGGGCGTCGTCGCGGGAGCCTTCGGTCATCGACCACCTGTCCGTGCGGATGGAGGCCGACCGGCACTCCGGTCCTCCCTTATACCCCCTCCGGACCGGAATCGACGCGGTCGCCGGACCGTCGCCCTGGTCACTCGCCCGCAGCGGGCGGGGCCCGTCCGGGTGCCGGGAGCCGCCCCGCCCGGCGTACGCCACCGTCGGGGGCTATCGTCGGCGGGCGTGAAGGTATGGATTCCGCACCAGGCCGGCCGGACGCTCCTCGGTGAGCTGCCGCCGGAGGTCACGGTCGAGGTGGCCGGGGGCGTCTCCCGGCTCCCCTCGGAGGCCGCTGGCGTCCGGTTCTGGGTGCCGCCCTTCCTGGCCAGCGGGGACGCCACCGCCCTGCTGGGCGAGCTGCCCGACCTGGAGGTGGTGCAGCTCCTCTCCGCCGGGGCGGACGCGTGGGCGGGCCGGGTCCCGCCCCGCGTGACGCTCTGCGACGCCAGGGGGGTGCACGACCCGTCCACCGCCGAGTGGGTGGTCGCGGCGATCCTGTCCCAGCTGCGCGCCTTCCCCGCCCTCGCCCGGGCGCAGGCCCGGCGCGACTGGGCGTACGACGAGGTGGCCCCCACCGACGAGCTGGCCGGCAAGCGGGTGCTGATCGTCGGGGCGGGCTCGATCGGCACGGCGGTACGCGACCGGCTCGCGCCGTTCGAGGTGAGCTTCACGCTGGTGGCCCGGACCGCCCGTCCGGAGCAGGGCGTGCACGGCGTGGCGGAGCTGCCGGGGCTGCTCGCCGAGGCCGACGTGGTGGTGCTGCTGGTGCCGCTGACCGAGCAGACCCGGGGGCTGGTGGACGAGAAGTTCCTCGCCGCCATGCGGGACGGCGCGCTGCTGGTCAACGCCGCCCGTGGGCCGGTGGCCCGGACGGAGGCGCTGGTCGCCGAGCTGCGTACCGGCCGGATCTCGGCCGCGCTGGACGTCACCGACCCCGAGCCGCTGCCCGCCGACCACGAGCTGTGGACGATGCCGAACGTGCTGCTCACCCCGCACGTGGCCGGATCGGTGCGCGGCCTGCTGCCGCGCGCGTACCGGCTGGTCGGCGACCAGGTCCGCCGGTTCGCCGCCGGCGAGCCGCTGATCAACACGGTGGTGGACGGCTACTGAGCGGTGCCGGCGCGACGGTGCTCAGCCGGTCGCGCCGGGCAGGCTCTGGCCGGTGGCCGAGATCAGCCGGGGCAGGTCGGTGCCGCGTACGGCCGGCAGCGTGACGCGCTGGCCGTCGTCGAGCCGGGCGACCGCCCGGCCGCGCGGGTCGGCGGCCAGCTCGACGACCCGGTCCCAGCTGATCCGGCGCTGCCCGACCAGCGCCCGCAGGCGCAGCTCGCGGGCGTCCGCGTCGGTGCCGGCCCGCCACGCCCACACCGTGACGGCGAGCGGGACGAGCAGCACCGGCAGCAGGTACCACCGGGCGCCGGCCACCGGCAGGGCGCCGAAGAAGGCGACGATCGCGGCGGCCAGGATGGCCTGGTTGTGCCGGAAGTGGACGGTGTCGGGACTGCTCACCCCCCGATGATCCCACCCCCGCCGGCCCCGGTACGCGCCGGGCGGTGGACCCGAGCGTCGGTGACGGGGATCACTGTCGACTCGGCGTCACCGACCTCGTGGCCCGCTCGTTGGCGACTGATGGGCAGCGGACCAACCCCGGGTCCGCAGCCCCGCACCGTCGCACCGCCCGTGCCCCCTCACGAAGGCGACCGCCGTGCCCCTCGCGTACCCGCAACGCGCGTCCATCCCCCGTCCGACACTGCCGGACACCCTCGTCCTCGCCGCCGTCGCGCTGCTCCTGTTCGCCGGCGCGGCCGGTCGGGTGCCCGCCCTGGCCGTCGTGGCGCTGGCCGGCGCGGCCAGCTGCGCCCTGGCCGGCGCGCGGCTCTCTCGGCTCACCGCCGCCCCGCCGCCGACCCCCGCGCCGGTCCCCACCCGGTCCCGCGCCGCCCGCCGGCGTGCGGCGCCGCCCCGACGCGTCGCCGTGCTGCTCGACGCCGCGGTGGTGACGGCGGGGCTCACCGCCGCCGTGCTCCCGCTCGCCGAACCGGGCCAACGCTCCGCCGTCGTCGTGTCGGGGCTGGCCGCCTCCGCCGCGTTGTTCGTCGCGGGCCTGCCTCCGGCGGCGCGGCGGTCCCGCCCGTCCGCCCGGCTCCGGCTCCGTGGAGCCGCCGACGCGACCGCCGCCGGCCTGGGGCTGGTCCCCGCCGGCTGGCTGCTGCTGCCCCGCGACGCCCTCGACCCGCCGGTGCGGTTCGCCGTGGCCGTGGCCCTGGGCGGGCTCGCGCTCGCCGCGCTCACGGTGCTGACCGGGCCGCACCGGCGGACCGGCGCGGCCCGCTGCCGGGGCGGGGCGGCGCTCACCCTGTCCGGGCTGGTGGTGCTGGCCGCCCTGCAGGCGGGCACGGCACCGGAGCGGGCGGCGCTGGTATCCGTACCCCCGCTGGTGGGTGGGGTGCTGCTGACGGCGGCGGGGGCGCGGCGGGCGACCCGCCCCGAGCCGGACCCGCCCGCCCCGCCGACCAGGGTGTGGCCCCGGGCCGTGGTCCCGACCGCCGCGGCCGTGGCGGCCGTCGGATGGCAGCTGCGCGACGGCGGGTCGCCGGACCTCACCGCGGTCCTGCTCGCGCTCGCGCTGGCCCCGCCGTTGGTGCTGCGCGACCTGCTCCGGGCGGACGACCCGGCGCAGCCGACCGGTCCCGGCGGCCCGCCGGTCGGGCACCGCCCGGCGGGCCCGGACCGGTCCGGCGCGCCCGTGGACCGACCGGCGCTGCTGCGGGCCCTCGCCGCCCTCCGGAACGCGCCGGCCCCCGCCGGCGCGCTGCTCGTCGTCGACCTCGACGGACCCGGTCCCGCCCCCGACGGGCACCAGGGCCGCGAGGACGTGCTGGCCGAGGTGCTCCGCCGGGCCCGCGCGGTGGTCGGCCCCCGGGACCTGCTCGCGGACGTCACCGCCACCGGCTTCGCCGTGGTCACCGAGGTCGGGCCGGTGCTGGCGTACGCGCTGGGCACCCGGCTGCTCGCCGCGCTCACCGAGCCCTACCCCACGGCGGGCGGGTCGCTGCGGCTGCGGGCCGGCATCGGGCTCGCCGAGATCGGCAACGGCGGCCCGGAGGACGTGCTGCGCCAGGCGGACCTGGCCCGGCGGCGGGCCGTGCAGCTCGGCCGGGACCGGGTCGAGTGGTACGACGCCTACCTGGAGGAGCAGCTCGTCCGCCGGCTCGACCTGGAACGGGAGCTGCCCGGGGCGGTCGCCCGGGGCGAGTTGGACCTCGTCTACCAGCCGGTGCTCGACCTGGCCGACCGGCAGCCGGTCGGCACGGAGGCGCTGCTGCGCTGGCGCAGCCCGGTGCTCGGCACGGTGCTTCCCGCCGAGTTCCTGCCGGTGGCCGAGGACCTCGACGTCGTGGGCGAGCTGGGCTGCTGGGTGCTGGACCGGGCCTGCCGGCAGCTCGCCGCCTGGTCGGCGGGCAGCCGGCAGCTCTGGATGGCGGTGAACGTGACCGTCCGGGAGTTGGCCTCCCCCGACTTCGTGCCGCGCACGGCGGCCGTGCTCGACGCGTACGGGTTGTCGCCGGACCGGCTGGTGGTCGAGGTGGCGGAGCCCCGGGTCGGTGCCGAGCTGCCGACGGTGGTGGCCCGGCTGGCCGGGCTGCGCTCACTGGGCGTACGCACCGCGCTGGACGACTTCCGGGCCGAGCACGCCTCGCTGGCACAGCTCCGCCGGCTGCCGATCGACCTGCTCAAGGTCGGCCCGCAGCTGGTGGACCCGGCGGACCCGCAGCGCCCGCTGATCGACGTGGTGGTGAACGTGGGGGACCGGCTGGGGCTGGACATCGTGGCCGAGGAGTTGGAGTCGGCGAGCCTGGTCGACGGCGCGCGGCGGGCCGGCTGCCGGTACGGGCAGGGCTTCGCGCTGGCCCGCCCGGCCACCGCCGAGCGGGTCGAGGCGTACTTCGAGGAATTCCCGTCGGCCTCGCGCTGACCGGGCCGGCATTCCCCGCCCCCGCCTGGTTGACTCTGACACCGTGTCAGGGCCGAACGTGTGAGGGGCAATGTTCACCATCGGAGACTTCGCCGGGCTCGGCCGCGTGTCGGTCCGCATGCTGCGTCACTACGACAGCATCGGGCTGCTCCGCCCGGCCGCCGTCGACCCGCACACCGGGTACCGGTTCTACCGGGCCGAGCAGCTGCGCCGGCTCAACCGGGTGATCGCCCTCAAGGAACTGGGGCTCACCCTCGGGCAGGTGCGGGCGATCCTCGACGACGCCGTCGAGGTCGCCGAACTGCGCGGCATGCTGCGGCTGCGCCGGTCCCAGTTGGAGGCCCAACTGGCGGCCGACACCGCCCGGCTGGCCGGGGTCGAGGCGAGGCTCCGCATGATCGAGACGGAGGGTCGGATGGCCAGCCAGGACGTCGTACTCAAGGAACTGCCCGCAGTCCGGGTGGCGGAGCTGACCGGGGTGGCCCGCAGCTACGAGACGCCGGACATCTCCACCGTGATCCAGCCGCTCTACGCGGAGCTGTTCCGGCGCCTCGCCGCGGCGGGCGTCGTGCCCTCCGGCCCGGGGCTGGCCTGGTACGAGGCGACGGGGGAGGGCGAGTCCGTCGTGGTGCACGCCGGGGTGACGGTGGCCGCCGACCCCTCGGCGGCCCGGGACTTCGGCGTCGTCGACCTGCCCGCGGTGCCCACCGCGGCGACGATCATCCACCACGGGCCGATGGACGAGGTGGAGGGCAGCATCCAGGCGCTCGCCACCTGGATCGAGGCGAACGGCTGGCGGGCCGACGGGTACACCCGCGAGCTGTACCTGGACTACTGCCCGGACGAGCCCGAGAAGGGCGTCACCGAACTCCAGTTGCCGGTGGTCGCGGCGTGAGCGGCGGCCCGACCCGGGTGCGGGTCGGGCCGCAGGCGGTGTCGGAGGCGGCCGGACCTGCCGCCTCCGACACGGGCGTCACCGCAGGTAGGGGCCGGTGTCGCCGACCTTGCCCGGCGCCGGGTTGCCCGGCAGGTCCAGCACGTACACCCGCAGGTTGCCCTGCCCGCTGACGGTCGCCGTCAGGGTCCCGTTGGTGACCGTCCGGACGTCGCCGGTGACCGCGTCGACGTACCGGCCGTTGGGCACGCCGGTGAACGTCGCGCTCCCGGAGACCGTGACCAGCGCGAAGCTGTCCACGCCGCCGGCGGTGAAGCGCCGCTTGTACGCCATGGCGCCGCTGATCCCCTCGGTCGAGTACTGCCCCTTCTGCAGGGCCGGCACCGCCCGGCGGATCTGGTTGAGCCGCTGCACGTGCTTGACCAGCGGCTTGTCCAGCGTGCTGGCCACGGGGCCGGTGGCGGAGGCGACCCGGCCGAAGCCGGCCGCGGTGACCGTGCCCGCAAGGTGGCCGCCGTAGTAGGCGCGCCCGGTGGTGGCCAGCGGGCAGGTCGGCCCGCAGTCGATCTTCGCGCCCTTCTGGAACTCGATCTCCGAGCCGTAGTAGAGCGTCGGGATCCCCCGGAACGTCCACATGAGGCTCATGTTCTCCGCCCAGGCGCCGGTGCCCCCGGTGTAGCGGGTGTTCGACTTGTTCGGACCGTAGTCGTGGCTGTCGACGTAGACGACGTTGTAGGTCGCGTCGTTGTAGCTGTCGTCGGAGTCCTTGCCGTTGCCGAAGGCGTTGTGCGCGTCGCCGAAGTTCATGTGCATGCGCATGTCGATGACGTTCATGCCGGAGAACTTCGAGTGGTCCGGCGCGTGGTAGGTGTTCCCGCGCAGGAAGGCGTTGTCGCTGGTCGGCTGCCCGTTCGGGCCGAGCAGCTGCTCGTGGTCGTACTGCTCGATGGCCGCGCGCACGTCGTCGGGGCTGTACTCCTTGCGCTCCTTCCAGGTGAAGAACTGCGCCGAGTGGTTCACCGAGCCCCGGTTCCACTTGTCGTTGACGAACGCGGCGACCTCGCCGAAGACGTAGAAGTCCCGACCCTTCTCGCCGTGCCTGGCCAGCGCGTGCTGCTGGATCGCCGGCAGGAAGCGCCGGTTCCAGGTGACGCGGGGGATGTGCACGGCCGTGTCGATGCGGAAGCCGTCGACCCCCATGTCGATGTACTTGTTGTACGTGTCGATCAGGTACTTCTGCACGGTGGCGTTCTCGGTGTTGAAGTCGGCCAGGTCCTCGTGCAGCCAGCAGCTGCGCGAGTCCTCGCCCTCCCAGTTGCCGATCCAGCACTGGTGGTACAGGTCGGCCGGGAAGAGCTTGCTGGTCGGGGTCGGCCACTGGCACTCGTAGAGGCGGAAGCCCTCGGGGCTGGTGCCGGCCGGGGCGCCCCAGCGCGGGCACTGGTTTCCGGGCGGCGCGGTGCTCGACCAGACGTCGCCGTTGTAGGGCCGTCCCTTGGCGAGGGCGTTCTGCGCCGGGGTCAGCTCCGGGTCGGTGCCGGGGTGCTCGACCATGGGGTCGTACGCGCGGCCCGGCTCCTGCTTGCTGTACATCCACTTCCACTGCTCGTCGCGGGCGCCGTACACCGTGGGGGTGAACAGGCCCTTGGCGCCCCAGCGGGAGCTGTGGTTGTAGACCACGTCCTGGAAGACCTTGATGCCCTTGGCGTGCGCGGCGTTGATCAGGTCCTGGTAGCTCGCGCCGGGGCTCTCCAGCCTCGGGTCGACCCGCTGGAAGTCCCAGCCGTGGTAGCCGTGGAAGTCGTAGTCGGACCGGTTCAGCACGACCGGGGTGATCCAGAGGGCGGAGAAGCCGAGCCCCTTGACGTAGTCGAGCTTGTCGATCAGGCCCTTGAAGTCGCCGCGGAACATCGGGTCGTCGTTGGCCGCGTTGCCGGACTTGGCGTGCTGGCTGCCGCCCCGGTTGTTGGTGGCGTCGCCGTCGGCGAACCGGGCGGTCATGACGAAGTAGATGCTGTCCTCGCGGGGGTCGCCGCCGAGCGGGGTGCCGGCCGCGGGCGGGGGTGTGGTGGTGCCGGTGGTGACCGCCACGGGGGGACTGGCCGGGGAGGTGTTGCCGGCCGCGTCGTACGCCCGGACGGTGTACTCGTAGCGGGTCTGCGGGCTCAGCGCGTCGTCGACGTGGCCGGTGCCGGCGGTGGTCACCGTGACGGTGCCCTGCGACCCGCCGGTGCGGGTGAGCCGGTAGCCGGTGACCCCGCGGTCGTCGGTGGCCGCGGCCCAGGAGACCGCGACGCGCAGCCCGTTCGCGGTCGCGCCCAGTCCCGTGGGGGTGGACGGCGCGGTGGTGTCCGGCGTGTCGGGCGGGCACGGCGAGGCCGCGCCGGCGGTCACCACGCCCGCCCTGACGGTGCTCACCCCGGCGCCCAGGGCGTAGTCCGCGCCGTTGTTGTTGTCCCAGGCGCCGGCGCCGTTGTTGAACGCCGCCCGGAGCGTGGCGGCGGTGCCGAGGTCGACCACCCGGCGGGCCCATCCGGCGCAGCCCGCCTGCATCGGCACGCCGGGGACGGTGGTCCAGGCCCCGCCCACGGGCTGGTAGTGGATGTTCGCGGCGGCCCAGCCCCTGGTCCCGACGTGGTACCACACCTCGGCCGTCCGGCCGGTCGGCGGGTTCGACGGGGTGGGCGTGGGCGAGGGGGTGCCGGCGCAGGGGTCGTCCGTGCCGACCACGCCGTCCGCGACGGTCACCGTCCCGGTGCCGGTGCGGTAGTTCGCGCCCCGGTTGTTGTCCCAGGTGGCGCCGTTGTGGTTGAACACCACCTGGAGGCCGGTGGCGCTACCGGCGTCGATGGTGCGTTTACGCCAGCCGGCGCACGCCGCCTCCATCGCCACCCCGGGCACGGCCGTCCACGCGCCGCCGTCCGGCGCGTAGTGGACGTTGACCTGGCCGGTCCAGGTGGCGGCGGGTCGGTAGTAGACGGTCACGGAGTTCGCGGCGGAGGCCGTGCTGAGCGGGGCCAGCCCGACGGCGATCCCGGCGGCCAGCGCGGCCGCGATCGTCCGTCGTCTTCGTCCGGTGCTGGGATGCATCGGAGCTCCTCGGGGGTGGTTGTCGGCGGGGGCCGAGGGGGACGGGGTGCCTTGCGTGACAGCCGTCGACTGGGGGGATTGTCCGGACCGGACAGTGACGTGACGGATCGCGTCACAGAATGACGAATGTTTCTGCAAGGTCTTGCAAGTGGCGAGAAAGTTACCACCATCAACCTCCCGACACCAGACGTTCACACTGATCGGACGGAGGCCCGCCGGCCTCAGCTGTGCCGAGCCGGGCGGGTGGGGCCGGGGTGCCGCAGCGCGGCCCGGGGGATCGATTAACCGGTTAAGGTGGACCGCCGCCTACGGCTCCTGCCGTCGCCCCGGCCGGGAGGCGGGCGGGCGGGGGGCCCGGGTCGGCGCGGTCGGGCTCAGCCCGCGCGCGGCGGGGCCGTGCTGCCCCGGGGCGTGAGGTGGGCGGTCCCGTCCTGCACCTGCCGGGCCGGCGCGCCGCCGATCACCGCCAGCAGCTCCCGGGCGGCGTGCGCGCCGTACGCCGGGATGTCCCGGCCGAGCGCGGTCAGCGGCGGGTGCACCAGCTGGCAGAGCGGCGAGTCGTCCCAGGCCACGATGGACACCTCACCCGGCACGGCGAGGCCCATCTCCTGGGCCACCGACAGCCCCGCTATCGCCATCACGTCGTTGTCGTAGATCACGGCGGTGGGGCGGCCGGCCGAGCTGAGCAGCCGCCGGGTGGCGCGCGCCCCCTCCTCGCCGGTGTAGTCCGACGGCACCGTGACCGCGTCGGCCAGGCCGAGCCGGCGGCACACCTGGGTGAACGCCTCGGTGCGGATCTCGGTGTGCAGCAGGGCGGGCAGGCCGCCGACGCGGGCGATCCGGCGGTGGCCGAGGGCGACCAGGTACTCCACGGTCTCCACCAGCGCCGCCGCGTCGTCGGACCAGACGCTGGCCAGCCCGCCGGTGCCGCCCGGGCCGCCGATCACCACCGCGGGCAGGCCCAACTCCTCCAGCACCGGCACCCGGCGGTCGTCGGCGCGCAGGTCGCAGACGAGGACGCCGTCGACGCGGCGCTCACCCCACCACCGGCGGTAGACCGCGACCTCCGCCTCCTGGTCGGCCACCATCTGGAGGGTGAGCGCGTACGACCGGGCGGAGAGCTCGGCCTCGACGCCGCTGATCAGCTCCATGAAGAACGGCTCGATGCCGAGCGTGCGGGCGGGGCGGCAGAGGGCGAGGCCGACCGCGTCGGCGGTGGCCCCGGAGAGGGAGCGGGCGGCGCGACTCGGGTTGAAGCCGATCTCGGCGGCGATGGCGAGGATCCGCTGCCGGGTGGCCTCGGAGACCCCGGGCTGGCCGTTCAGCGCGTAGGAGACCGCCCCCTTGGACACCCCGGCGCGGCGGGCGACGTCGGCGATCGTGGGCCGCTTCACCGGCGTACTCCTCCACTCTCCCGCCCGGGCGGGTGTCACCACGAGGCCGGGGCGACCGGCGGCGGTCCACGCTACTGCACCGGCCCCGGAGCGGGCCGGCACGACCGGTGCCCGGCGTCGGGACTGCCGTCGACTTTCCCGGTTAAGTGATCTGGTGCGGTTCGGCTCGGTCCCGGACCGCGCTGCGGGACCGCGTCCCGCCGTCTCGCAGAAATGCCTCCACCTCCCATGATCGCGCTCCCATGACAGGTGCAGATTACCGCGAGGCACCGATCGTTACTGCCCGTTGACAGCGTCGAAACCGCCCCGTACGGTGGCGGAACTTATCCGGTTCAGTCAACGACTCTCGATGTCGGGAGCGTTTCCATCTGGCGCGGAGGATGACATGAGACGGTCCTTGACGCACTGGGCCAGGACGGCCGCCGTCGGCGCGGTCAGCCTGGTCATGGTCGCGGCGTGCAGCGGCAACAGCGGAGGTGGCGGCGACTCCCAGGCGGGCGGCCAGGTCACCCTGAAAATCAACTTCTGGGGCGACTTCGGGCTCGACGAGCTCAAGGCGAAGTACGAGGCCGCCAACCCGAACGTCAAGATCAGCCTGAACACCGGCGAGTACAACGCCCAGCACGAGGACCTGCAGAAGAAGCTCGTCGCCGGCTCCGGCGCGCCGGACATCGCCGCCGTCGACGAGGGCTTCGTCGTCCAGTTCCGCGGCCAGGCCGACAAGTTCGTCAACCTGCTCGACAAGGGCGCCGGCACGTACGAGCAGAAGTACCTGCCGTGGAAGTGGAAGCAGACCCTGACGCCCGACGGCAAGACCCAGATCGGCCTCGGCACCGACGTGGGCGGCCTGGCCATGTGCTACCGCACCGACCTGTTCGCCGCCGCCGGCCTGCCCTCCGGGCGCGACCAGGTCTCCGCGCTCTGGCCCACCTGGGACAAGTTCATCGAGGTCGGCCAGCAGTACACGGCCCGCAGTGGCAAGAAGTTCATCGACGCCGGCACCAACGTCTTCAACCCCGTCCTCGGGCAGCAGCCGGTCGGCTTCTACGACGAGAGCGAGGCGCTCAAGATGGACGGCGGCCCGAAGGTCGCCTTCGACGTGGCGGCCCGGACCATCGCCGCGGACCTCTCGGCCAACCTCACCGCGTTCTCCCCCGAGTGGAACAGCGGCTTCGTCAAGGGCAACTTCGCTGTGCTCGCCTGCCCGGCCTGGATGCAGGGACACATCAAGAACACCGCCCCCGGCACCAGCGGCAAGTGGGACGTGGCCGCGATCCCCGGCGGCGGCGGCAACTGGGGCGGCTCGTTCCTGACCATCCCCAAGCAGGGCAAGAACGTCGACGAGGCGTACAAGTTCGTCGAGTGGCTGATCCAGCCCGAGCAGCAGATCGAGATCTTCAAGAAGGTCGGCAACCTGCCGTCCCAGCCGGCGCTCTACCAGGACCCGGCGATCAGGGACTTCACCAACCCCTTCTTCAACAACGCCCCGGTGGGGCAGATCTTCTCCAGGACGGCGGAGAGCCTGACCCCGCAGTACCTCGGCAAGCGCAACGGCCCGACCCGGGTGGCGGTGGAGAACGTCCTCAACCGGCTGGCCACCGGAAACCTGAAGGGCAAGCCCGACCAGGCGTGGACCGAGGCGGTCAAGGAAGCCGAGAAGGCCGCCAGGTCCTGACCGCTCGCCGGTCGGGGCGGGCCCGTGCCGCGCCCCGACCGGCCCTGACTTCGGTGCCTGGAGGTGCCCCGATGTCCACCACCCGCGCCGCCCCCACGGCGCCCCGGCCCGGCCAGGAGCCCGGTGCGACGGCCGAACGCCGGGGCCGCCGACCAGAGCCGGGCGGCTGGCGCACCCGGTTGTACCGCTTCGACGTGCGCTACGTGCCGTACCTGCTGATCGCCCCGTTCTTCCTGCTCTTCGCCGTCTTCGGGCTATTCCCGATCGTCTTCAACGGCGTCGTCGCCCTGCGCCACTGGCGGCTCGACGACCCGACGCTCACCGGCTGGGCCGGGCTGGAGAACTTCCGCCGACTCTTCACCGACGACGACTTCTTCAACGCGCTCGCCAACACCTTCGGCATCTTCCTGCTCTCCACCGTGCCGCAGCTGCTGCTGGCGCTGATCGTCGCGTCGCTGCTGAACCGGAAGCTGCGGGCCCAGACCTGGTTCCGGGTCGGGGTGCTGCTGCCGTACATCACCCCGGTGACGGCCTCCACGCTGATCTTCTCCGTGGTCTTCGCCCGGGACACCGGCATCGCCAACTGGGCGCTGTCGCTGCTCGGCATCGGCGAGACCGAGCCGATCGACTGGCGGTCCGCGAAGTGGTCCTCCTGGATCGCCATCGCCACCATGGTCAACTGGAAGTGGATCGGCTACAACGCGCTGCTCTACCTGGCCGCCATGCAGTCCATCCCGCGCGACGTCTACGAGGCCGCCGCCGTCGACGGGGCCGGGCCGTGGCGCCAGCTGTGGCGGATCACCGTGCCGATGATCCGGCCGGTGGTCATCTTCACCGTCGTGCTCTCCACCATCGGCGGCCTGCAACTGTTCACCGAGCCGATGCTCTTCGACGCCAACCCGGCCCTGGGCCTCGGCGGCGACGACGGGCAGTGGCAGACCGTCGCGCAGCTCATCTACAAGGTCGGCTGGCGGGACCTCAACCTCGGCTACGCCGCCGCCATGTCCTGGGCCCTCTTCCTGGTCATCCTGCTCGTCGCGGCGATCAACGCCCTGATCACGAACCGTCTCGGGGGTGGGAAGAAATGAGCGCCTCGAATCCCCGGCGGGGAGCGCTGATGGGTCGGGCGCCGCAGCACATGCCCGGCACCGTCTGGACCTACCTGTTCCTGAGCGTCGTGATCGCGTTCTCGGCGTTCCCGCTCTACTGGATGTTCGTCATCGCCACGAACACCGACGAGGCGCTGGCGCAGATCCCGCCGCAGGTGCTGCCCGGCGGTCAGCTCGTCACGAACCTGCGGGAGGTCTTCTCCATGCAGGACGTGTTCTTCCTCCAGTCGCTCGGCAACAGCGTGATCGTGTCGTCGGTGGTGACGGCGTCGGTGCTCTTTTTCTGCGCGTTGGCCGGCTTCGCCTTCGCCAAGCTGCGGTTCAAGGGGCGCAACGCGCTGATGGTCATGGTCGTCCTGACCATGACGGTGCCGAACCAGCTCGGCGTCGTCGCCCTCTACATCCTGATGGGCCGGATGCCCGGCGAGGGCGGCTGGAACGGCACCCTCCTCGCGGTGATCGTGCCCGGCCTGGTCACCGCGTTCGGCGTCTTCTACATGCGGCAGTTCATCCTCGACGCGGTCCCCGACGAGCTGGTCGAGGCCGCGCGGATGGACGGCGCGAGCACCATGCGGATCTTCTGGAGCGTGGTGGTGCCGGCGGTCCGGCCCGCCATGGCGGTGCTCGGCCTGCTGACCTTCGTCGCCACCTGGAACGAGTTCCAGTGGCCGCTGATCACCCTCGGTGGCACCGACTATCCGACCTCGATGGTCGCCCTCTCCGACCTCGCCAGCGGCAACTACGTGCTGTACCGGCGGGTGCTGGCCGGCGCCCTGGTCGCCACCCTCCCGCTGCTGGTGATGCTCTTCATCGGTGGCCGTCAGATCGTCCGCGGAATCATGGAAGGTGCGGTGAAGTCGTGACCCGGCAAGCGTTGCACGAGGGCTGGACCCTGCGGGCGGTCGAGGGGCCGCAGGTGCCGGCAGGGATCGCGGGCCGCGCCGTGCCGGCCACCGTCCCCGGCTGCGTGCACACCGACCTGCTGGCCGCCGGCCTGATCCCCGACCCGTACCTGGACGACAACGAGAAGTCCCTCGCCTGGATCGGCCGCACCGACTGGGTCTACGAGACCACCTTCACCCATCGGCCGGGCGGCGACGAGCGGGTCGACCTCGTCTGCGCCGGCCTCGACACCGTCGCCACGCTCACCCTCAACGGCACCGAGGTCGGCCGCGCCGAGAACATGCACCGTGGCCACCGCTACGACGTCCGGTGGCGGCTGGTCGCCGGGTCCAACACCCTGGCCGTACGCTTCGACTCCGCCTACGGCTACGCCGAGGCGCAGCGGGACCGGCTCGGGGACCGGCCGAACGCCTACCCGGAGCCCTTCCCGTTCATCCGCAAGATGGCCTGCAACTTCGGCTGGGACTGGGGGCCGACCCTGGTCACCGCCGGCATCTGGCAGGAGATCGGGCTGCACGCCTGGTCCGCGGCCAGGCTGGCCGTCGTGCGTCCCCTGGTGACCGTCGAGGCCGGCGAGGGCCGGGTGGAGTTGTACGTCGAGGTCGAGCGGGCCGGGGACGGGCCGCTCACCGTGCGGGCGACCGTCGCCGGCGCGGCGGCCGGGGCGACGATCCCGGCGGGGGAGCGCACGGCCGTGCTGACCCTCACCGTCCGCGACCCGGCGCTCTGGTGGCCCAGGGGGTACGGCGACCAGCCGCTGCACCCGCTGGAGGTGACCCTGCACGACGCCGACGACCACCCGCTCGACACCTGGTCGCGGCGGATCGGCTTCCGCTCGGTACGCCTCGACACCACCCCCGACGCGCACGGCACCCCGTTCGCCCTGCACGTCAACGACACCCCGGTCTTCGTCCGGGGGGTCAACTGGATCCCCGACGACGCGTTCCCCACCCGGATCACCCGGGACCGGCTGGCGCACCGGTTCCGGCAGGCCGCCGACGCGAACGTCAACCTGCTGCGCGTCTGGGGCGGCGGCCGGTACGAGTCGGACGACTTCTACGACCTCGCCGACGAGCTGGGCCTGCTCGTGCAGCAGGACTTCCTCTTCGCCTGCGCCGCCTACCCCGAGGAGGAGCCGCTGCGCGCCGAGGTGGCCGCCGAGGCCGCCGAGCAGGTGGTCCGGCTGGCGCCGCACCCGTCGCTCGTGCTCTGGACCGGCAACAACGAGAACATCTGGGGCTGGCACGACTGGGACTGGCAGGAGCCCCTCGCGGGGCGCACCTGGGGACGCGGCTACTACCTGGAACTGCTGCCCCGGATCGTCGGCGAGCTGGACCCGACGCGGCCGTACTGGCCCGGCAGCCCGTGGTCCGGCAGCGAGGAGATCCACCCCAACGACCCGGCGCACGGCACCACGCACATCTGGGACGTCTGGAACACCGACGACTACACGAAGTACCGCGAGTACGTGCCGCGCTTCGTCGCCGAGTTCGGCTACCAGGCCCCGCCCGCGTACGCGACGCTGCGCCGGGCGCTGTCGGACGAGCCGCTGGCACCCGACTCGCCCGGCATGGCGCACCACCAGAAGGCCATCGACGGCGACGCCAAGCTCCGGCGCGGGCTCGACGCCCACCTGCCGGTGCCGGCGGACTTCGACGACTGGCACTGGCTGACCCAGCTCAACCAGGCGCGCGCGATCCAGCTCGCCGTCGAGCACTTCCGCTCCCACCGGGACGTCTGCGCGGGCACGATCGTCTGGCAGCTCAACGACTGCTGGCCGGTGACCTCGTGGTCGGCCGTCGACGGCGACGGCCGCCGCAAGCCCCTGTGGTACGCGCTGCGCCGGGCGTACGCCGACCGGCTGCTGACCGTCCAACCCCGCGACGGCGGCCTGGCCCTGGTCGCGGTCAACGACGGGGCGACCCCGTGGCGGGCGACCGCCTCGGTGACCCGGCTGACCCTGGCCGGCGAGCCACGGGCGAAGACCACGCTGGAGGTGGACGTCGGCGCGTACGCCAGGATCGAGCTGGCGCTGCCGGCGGAGCTGGCGCGGCCGGACGAGGCCCGGCGCGAGCTGCTGGTGGCCGAGGCGGGCGGGACGGCGGAGCGGGCGCTCTGGTTCTTCGCCGAGGACCGCGACGCCGACTGGCCGGCGGCCCGGTACGACGCGACGGTCGAGCCGGTCGACGGCGGCCAGCGGGTCCGGGTCACCGCCCGCACGATCCTGCGCGACGTGACGCTCTTCCCGGACCGCCTCGACCCGGCGGCCGAGGCCGACGAGGCGCTGCTCACCCTCCTACCGGGGGAGACGGCCACGTTCACGGTGCGTGCGGCCGGGCCGCTGGACCCGGCGGCCCTGACCACCCGCCCCGTCCTACGCTGCGTCAACGACCTCGCCGGCTGACCCGGCCGACCGCGCCGACCGCGCCGGCGCCCGAGCGGATCTTGGTAGGAAAGCGCCCCTGGAGGGGCCGTTTCCTACCAAGATCCGCCGTGACCGTCGCTTCCTACTCCGGGACGCGGCGGTAGGCGCCGTCGCTGGCCGAGGTGGCCATCGAGGCGTACGCGCGCAGCGCCGCGGACACCGGCCGCTGCCGGTCGACCGGGGTGTACGGCCTGTCGCGCTTCTCCTGCGCGATGCGCCGGGCCTCCAGCACGTCGGGGGCCACGTTCAGCTCGATCGACCGGCCGGGGATGTCGATGACGATCTCGTCGCCGGACTCGACGAGGGCGATCAGCCCGCCGGAGGCCGCCTCCGGGGAGACGTGCCCGATGGAGAGCCCGGAGGTGCCGCCGGAGAAGCGGCCGTCGGTGAGCAGCGCGCAGGAGCGGCCCAGCCCCCGGCCCTTGAGGAACGAGGTGGGGTAGAGCATCTCCTGCATGCCGGGGCCGCCCTTCGGGCCCTCGTAGCGGATCACCACCACGTCGCCGGCGACGATCCGCTTGTTGAGGATCGCCTCGACGGCGTCGTCCTGGGACTCGTAGACCTTGGCCGGGCCGCGAAAGGTCAGGCACTCCTCGGGCACCCCGGCGGTCTTCACCACGCAGCCGTCCGGCGCGAGGTTGCCGTGCAGGATCGCCAGGCCGCCGTCGGCGCTGTAGGCGTGCGCGAGGTCCCGCACGCAGCCCCCGGCGGCGTCGGTGTCCAGCGACGACCAGCGGTTGGTGGTGGAGAACGGCTCGACGGTGCGCACCCCGCCCGGGGCGGCGTGGAACAGCTCGACCGCCTCCGGCGTCGGCGAACCGCCCCGGACGTCCCAGTCGGCGAGCCAGCGCTCCAGGTTGGGCGAGTGCACCGCGTGCACGTCCCGGTGCAGCAGGCCGGCCCGGTCCAGTTCGCCGAGGATGGCCGGGATGCCGCCGGCCCGGTGCACGTCCTCCATGTGGTAGTTCGGGGAGTTCGGGGCGACCTTGGCCAGGCAGGGCACCCGGCGGGAGACGGCGTCGATGTCGGCGACGCCGAAGTCCAGCTCGGCCTCGCGGGCGGCGGCGAGCAGGTGCAGGATCGTGTTGGTCGAGCCGCCCATCGCCACGTCGAGCGCGACGGCGTTCTCGAACGCGGCCCGGCTGGCGACCGCGCGGGGCAGCACGGAGGCGTCGTCGCCGTCGTACCACCGCTTGGCGATCTCCACGGCGGTGCGGCCGGCCTCGACGAAGAGCGACCGGCGCGCGGCATGGGTGGCCAGCGTCGAGCCGTTGCCCGGCAGCGCCAGGCCGATCGCCTCGGTGAGGCAGTTCATCGAGTTGGCGGTGAACATGCCGGAGCAGGAGCCGCAGGTCGGGCAGGCCGACCGCTCGATCTCGCCGAGCTGGTCGTCGGTGACGGCCTCGTTGGAGGAGGCGATCATCGCGTCGATCAGGTCGATCTTGGAGTGCACGACGCCCTCGATCGCCACGGTCTTGCCGGCCTCCATCGGCCCGCCGGAGACGAAGACGGCCGGGATGTTCAGCCGCAGGGCGGCCAGCAGCATGCCCGGGGTGATCTTGTCGCAGTTCGAGATGCAGACCAGGGCGTCGGCGCAGTGCGCGTTGACCATGTACTCCACCGCGTCGGCGATCAGCTCCCGGCTGGGCAGGGAGTAGAGCATGCCGCCGTGACCCATGGCGATGCCGTCGTCCACGGCGATCGTGTTGAACTCGCGGCCCACCCCGCCGGCCTCCGCCACCGCCTCGGCGACCAGCCCGCCCATGTCCTTGAGGTGCACGTGACCGGGTACGAACTGGGTGAAGCTGTTGGCGATGGCGACGATCGGCTTGCCGAAGTCGTCGTCGGTCATCCCGGTGGCCCGCCAGAGGGCCCGGGCGCCGGCCATCGTCCGACCGTGCGTGGAGGTCTTCGACCGCAGCTCAGGCATGCCCACAAGTGTTACACCGCCGTCGGGACGCCCGGCCGCCGTGCGCGACGTGTCCCAAAGGTTGCACACCCGGGCCCCCACGCCGCGCGCGCATCCGGCACAGTTGGGACGTGCAGTTCCCCCCGGGCATGGTCGCGGTCGCGGTGCTGTGCGGGCTGATCGCCGCGGCGGCCACCGCGCTGTCGGCCATCGGCGTCCGGCGCGGCGCCGGGCCGCACCGGCAGGCGTACGCGCTGCTCGCCGCCGCGTCCGGGGTGGCGCTGGTCACCCTGCTGGTCGGGGCGGCCGTGGCGCTTTCCACCGCCGGGCACGCGGGCCACGCCCCGGACGGGCACACCGGCTGGGCCGGCGTCGTGGCGATCGGCACGGCGATCAGCGGGCTGCTCTTCTCCGCCGGGCTGCTCCGGCTGCCCGGCGTGGCCGCCACGGCGGCGGCCACCGTCCGGCTGGCGCTCGACGGCCTGGTGATGGCGGCGGCGTTCTGGTTCGTCGGCTGGGTGGTCTTCTCCGAGCCCACCCGGCTGCTCGGCGACGCCACCCCGATGGCCTGCGTGCCGATCCTGCTCGCCACGGTCAGCGCGGCCCTGACCGCCGGGCTCGCCCTCATCGTGGCCTTGCGCGCCCCGCCGCCGCGCGCTCGCGCCGCCTGGGTCGGCGCCGGGGCCACCGCCGTGACCTGCGGCGGGCTCGGCATCGCCACCGGCCTCTGCCAGGCCGGGCCGGGCATGGCGCTGGTCGGGGCGGGAGTGCTCGCCGCCGGCCTGGTCGCCGCCGCGTCCGCCGGCCGCCGCCCGGACGCGGCGGACCGACCGCCCCCCGACCTGATCCGCCGCGACGGTGCCTACGCGTTCGTGCCGATGTTCGCCATGGCCGCCTCGGCGATGTACCACCTGCTCCAGGACGGCCGGTTCGACGCGCTCGGCATCGTCGCCGGCAGCGCGGAGGGCTTCGCCCTGGTGACCCGGCAGTACCTCACGCTGCACGACGTGCGCGGCTACGCCCGGCGGCTGGCCGAGCGGGAGGCGCACTTCCGCGAGCTGGCACACACCGACCAGCTCACCGGGCTGGCCAACCGGCGAGGGCTGTTGCAGGCGCTGCACCGGTGCGCCGAGGCCGGCGCCCCCTGCGTGCTGCTCGGGCTCGACCTCGACGGCTTCAAGCACGTCAACGACATGCGCGGGCACGACGTGGGCGACGCGGTGCTGGCCGAGGTCGGCGAGCGGCTGCGCGCCAACCTGCGCCCCGGCGACGTGGCGGCCCGGCTCGGCGGCGACGAGTTCGCGGTGCTGATGCACGGCCAGCCCGCCGACGCGGACCGGGTCGCCGAGCGCCTGCTCGGCGTGCTCGGGCGCGCCTACGACCAGCCGGAGGGGCCGGTCTTCCTGTCGGTGAGCATCGGGGTGGCCGGCTGGACGGGCGAGCCCGACGTGGAGCTGCTGCTGCGCCACGCCGACCTGGCGCTGCGCTACGCCAAGCAGCGCGGCAAGAACCGGATCGAGCGCTACGACGCCGCGTACGACCAGCTGCTGCGCCGGCGTACCACGCTGGAGCACGAGCTGCGCGGCGCGATCGAGCGCGACGAGCTGCGCCTGGTGTTCCAGCCGGTCGCCTCGCTGCCCTCGGTGCGCCCGGTGGGCGCGGAGGCGCTGCTGCGCTGGCGGCACCCGGTGCTGGGCAAGGTCGGCCCGGACGAGTTCATCCCGCTGGCGGAGGAGTGCGGGATGATCACCAAGCTGGGGGCCTGGGTGCTGCACCAGGCGTGCCACCAGCTCTCCCGCTGGCTGGCCGACGGCCACGACGTCTGGGTCTCGGTCAACGTGTCCCCCCGCGAGCTGCACGCCCCGGAGTACGTGGTCCAGGTCGCCGAGGCGCTGCGCGCCCACCGGGTGCCGCCGCAGCGGCTGGTGCTGGAGGTCACCGAGCACGCCGTCGCGACGGACCTGGACGAGCTGATCCGGCGGCTGACGGCGCTACGGCTGACGGGTGTCCGGATCGCGCTGGACGACTTCGGCGCCGGGTACTCCTCGCTGGGCCAGCTGCGCCGCCTGCCGATCGACATCCTCAAGATCGACCACGGGCTGGTCGCGGAGCACGAGCCGGTGCGGCCGGTGGGCCGGGACGGCCCGGCGTTCGCGCCGATGGTCGACATCGTCATGCGCCTCGGCCACCAGCTCGGCCTGGAGGTCATCGCCGAGGGGGTGACCACGCCGACGGAGCTGGCCGCCGTGGTCGCCGCCGGCTGCCGGTTCGGCCAGGGGGCGCTCTTCGGCTGGGGCGTGCCGGCCGAGCACCTGGAGGCGATGCTGGAGGCGGCCACGTCCCCCGGCGCCCGCCCGGCCCCGACGCCCGCCCCGGCCGGCCCGCCCGCCGCCCCGCCGCCCCGGCGGCTGCCGACGCTGCCCGCCCCGCGCCCCTCCGGGCCGGGGTCCGCGCAGGTGGAGCAGGGTTCCTAGCGCCCCGGACGGGTGAAACCCGGCGGTCCGTGAACCAACATGTGGGATCAGTTGACTCATCGCGTGAGATGCGTCAGGCTTGCCGCATGTCGTCGTACCGGTCGCTGCGAGTACTTACCTGAGCGCACTCTCCACATCGAGAGTGCGCTGGCCCCGTGCAACCTGCACGAGGGCTTTTTTGTTGCCGTCGGACCCATCGACGCCGGGCGTCAGCCCGCGTCACCCGCTCGAACAGCCGCACCCACTCCAGCCGAAGGCCTGAACCGCCATGACGAGACCCACGCCAGAGACACTCGCCCATTCCGCCCGGCGGGCCCGCACGGTCGCCGAGCCCGCGAGCGACGCCGAGCACGCCGGCGCCGCCCGCACCGCGGCCACCCCGGCCGTCCCGGGGGTACGCACACCCGCTCCGGCCCAGGTCAGCGGCGCCGGTTCGCTCGTGCGGTCCCTCGAGGCGCTCGGCGTCGACGTCGTCTTCGGCATCCCGGGCGGCGCCATCCTGCCGGCGTACGACCCGCTCTACGACTCCACCGTCCGGCACATCCTGGTCCGCCACGAGCAGGGCGCCGGGCACGCGGCGACGGGCTACGCCCAGGCGACCGGCCGGGTGGGGGTCTGCATGGCCACCTCCGGTCCCGGCGCGACGAACCTGGTCACCCCGATCGCCGACGCGTACATGGACTCGGTGCCGATCGTGGCGATCACCGGTCAGGTCGCGCGGCCCTCGATCGGCACGGACGCCTTCCAGGAGGCGGACATCCAGGGCATCACCCTGCCGGTCACCAAGCACAACTTCCTGGTGCAGGAGGCCGAGGAGATCCCCCGGGTGCTGGCCGAGGCGTTCCACCTGGCCGCCACCGGCCGGCCCGGGCCGGTCCTGGTCGACATCCCCAAGGACGTCCTCCAGGCGCCCACCACCTTCACCTGGCCGCCGACGCTGGACCTGCCCGGCTACCGCCCGACCCTGCACCCGCACGGCAAGCAGATCCGCGAGGCGGCCCGGCTGATGGCCACCGCCCGGCGCCCGGTGCTCTACGTCGGTGGCGGCGTGCTGAAGGCCGGCGCCACGGAGGGGCTGCGCCGGCTGGCCGAGCTGACCGGGATCCCGGTGGTCACCACGCTGATGGCCCTCGGCGCGTTCCCCGACTCGCACCCGCAGCACCTGGGCATGCCCGGCATGCACGGCACGGTCTCCGCGGTCTACGGCCTGCAGAAGGCCGACCTGATCGTGGCCCTGGGCGCCCGCTTCGACGACCGGGTCACCGGCAAGCTGGACTCGTTCGCCCCGGACGCGGCGGTGGTGCACGCCGACATCGACCCGGCCGAGATCGGCAAGAACCGGCACGCGGACGTCCCGATCGTCGGGGACGCCCGGCACGTCATCGACGAGCTGATCGCGGCGGTGACCAACGAGCAGGCGGCCGGCCGGCGGGCCGACCTCGCCGACTGGTGGACCCAGCTCGACGACCTGCGCAAGCGGTACCCGCTGGGCTACGAGGAGCCGGCCGACGGCACCCTCTCCCCGCAGTACGTGATCAAGCGGCTCGGCGAGCTGGTCGGCCCGGACGCGATCTACGTCGCGGGGGTCGGCCAGCACCAGATGTGGGCCTCGCAGTTCATCTCCTACGAGAAGCCGTACACCTGGTTGAACTCCGGCGGCCTCGGCACGATGGGTTACGCGGTGCCGGCGGCCATGGGCGCCAAGGTGGGCAAGCCCGACACGGTGGTGTGGGCGATCGACGGCGACGGCTGCTTCCAGATGACGAACCAGGAGCTGGCCACCTGCGCGCTGGAGGGCATCCCGGTCAAGATCGCCGTGATCAACAACGGCAACCTCGGCATGGTGCGGCAGTGGCAGACCCTGTTCTACGGGGAGCGCTACTCCAACACCGACCTCGGCACCCACAAGCACCGCATCCCCGACTTCCTGAAGCTCGCCGAAGCGCTCGGCTGCGTGGGCCTGCGCTGCGAGAACGCCGAGGACGTCGACGCGACCATCGCCGCCGCGATGGCCATCGACGACGCCCCGGTGGTCATCGACTTCGTCGTCGGCAAGGACGCCATGGTGTGGCCGATGGTCGCCGCCGGCACCAGCAACGACGAGATCATGTTCGCCCGGGGCGTCCGCCCGGCCTTCGACGAGGATGACATCTGATGACCATGCACACCCTGAGCGTCCTGGTGGAGAACAAGCCGGGCGTCCTGGCCCGGGTCTCCGGGCTGTTCTCCCGGCGCGGCTTCAACATCGACAGTCTCGCCGTCGGGGAGACCGAGAACCCGGACGTCTCGCGGATCACCATCGTGGTCAACGCCGAGTCGTCCCCGCTGGAGCAGGTCACCAAGCAGCTCAACAAGCTGGTCAACGTGCTCAAGATCGTCGAGCTGGACCCGCAGGTCTCGGTCGCCCGGGAGCTGCTCCTGGTCAAGGTGCGCGCCGACCGCGCGGCGCGGGCGCAGGTGCTGGAGACGGTGGGCCTGTTCCGGGCCCGGGTGGTCGACGTGGCGCCGGACACGCTGACCATCGAGGCCACCGGCACCCCGGACAAGCTCGACGCGCTGCTGCGCGACCTCGAACCGTTCGGGATCAAGGAGATGGTCCAGTCCGGGCTGGTGGCGATCGGGCGCGGCTCGCGTTCGATCACCGCCGGACCCTCGCTCCGGGCCGCCTGACCCCGACCCGGCCGGCGCCCCGCGCCGGCCGGGACCGCCCGACCAGTGCCGGCGCGTCGCGCCGCCTGGGACCGACACCGCACAGATCCACGACGGGCCGCCCGGGCCGCCGTACGAAAGGGAAATCATGAGCGTTGAGGTGTACTACGACGACGATGCCGACCTGGGCCTGATCCAGGGCCGCAAGGTGGCGGTGATCGGCTACGGCAGCCAGGGCCACGCCCACGCGCTGTCGCTGCGCGACTCCGGGGTCGACGTGGTGATCGGTCTGCCGGAGGCCTCCAAGAGCCGGGCCAAGGCCGAGGAGCAGGGCCTGCGGGTGCTCACGCCGGCCGACGCGGCGGCCGAGGCCGACGTCATCATGGTCCTCGCGCCGGACACCGCCCAGCGCAGCATCTACGCCGAGTCGATCGCGCCGAACCTGGCCCCGGGCAAGGCGCTCTTCTTCGGCCACGGCTTCAACATCCGCTACGGCCTGATCAAGCCGCCGGCCGACGTCGACGTGGCGATGGTCGCGCCGAAGGGCCCGGGCCACCTGGTCCGCCGCCAGTACGCCGACGGCAAGGGCGTGCCCTGCCTGGTCGCCGTCGAGCAGGACGCCAGCGGCAGCGCCCTCGCGCTGGCCCTGTCGTACGCCAAGGGCATCGGCGGCACCCGGGCCGGCGTCATCCGGACCACCTTCACCGAGGAGACCGAGACCGACCTCTTCGGCGAGCAGGCGGTGCTCTGCGGCGGCGCGGCGGCGCTCGTGCAGACCGGCTTCGAGGTGCTCACCGAGGCGGGCTACGCCCCCGAGGTGGCCTACTTCGAGTGCCTGCACGAGCTGAAGCTGATCGTCGACCTCATGTACGAGGGCGGCATCGCGAAGATGCGCTACAGCATCTCCGACACGGCCGAGTACGGCGACCTCTCCCGCGGCCCGCGCGTCATCGACGCCCGGGTCAAGGAGGAGATGCGCAAGATCCTCAGCGAGGTCCAGTCCGGCGAGTTCGCCCGGGAGTGGGTGGCCGAGGACGAGGCCGGCCGGCCCAACTTCAGCAAGTGGCAGGCCGAGGGCGCGGCGCACCCGATCGAGGAGACCGGCAGCAAGCTGCGCGGCATGATGAGCTGGGTCGACCGCCCGATCACCGAGACTGCCTGACGCACACCCCCGGCGGCCCGGCCCGGGCGCTCTCCCCGGCGCCCGGACCGGGCCGCTGCCTGTGCGTACCGCCACGCCGCGCGTCGTTCACCGGCGCGTCGTCACCCGTTGTGAGGGCACTCACCCCGTAGTCCGGGACATGCCGGCCGGCCGGCCCCCTACGATCGCGGGGTAGGTGCGTAGCCGGCACCTGACGGCCATGGCCCGGATCAGCGCAGGGCGCAGCGCGGCGTCCCGCAGCCCGGCCCACCTCTGACGACAACTACGAGGACCAATGACTCCTGTCGTACTGATCGCCGAAGAACTCGCCCCCGCCGCCATCGAGGTGCTCGCCCACGACTTCGACGTCCGTCACGTCGACGGCACCGACCGTCCGGCCCTGCTCTCGGCGCTCTCCGAGGCCGACGCCGTCATCGTGCGCAGTGCCACCCAGATCGACGCCGAGGCGATCGCCGCCGCGCCCCGGCTGAAGGTCGTCGCCCGGGCGGGCGTGGGTCTGGACAACGTCGAGGTGCCGGCCGCCACCGCGCGGGGCGTCATGGTCGTCAACGCTCCCACCTCCAACATCGTCTCCGCCGCCGAGCAGGCCCTCGCGCTGCTGCTCGCGGTGGCCCGCAACACCGCCAGCGCCAGCGCCGCGCTGAAGGCGGGGGAGTGGAAGCGGTCGAAGTACACCGGCGTCGAGATCCAGGGCAAGACCGTCGGCGTGGTCGGCCTCGGCCGCATCGGCGTGCTCTTCGCCCAGCGGATCGCCGCCTTCGGCACCCGGCTGATCGCGTACGACCCCTACATCCAGCCGGCCCGCGCGGCCCAGCTCGGCGTCCGCCTGGTGGGCCTGGAGGAGCTGCTGCGGGAGAGCGACTTCATCTCGATCCACCTACCGAAGACCCCGGAGACCGTGGGCCTGATCGGCGAGAAGGAGCTGGCCGTCGTCAAGCCCGGCGTCCGGATCGTCAACGCCGCCCGGGGCGGGCTCGTCGACGAGCAGGCCCTGGCCGACGCGATCGCGGAGGGCCGGGTCGCCGGCGCGGGCGTGGACGTCTACGCCAAGGAGCCCTGCACCTCCTCGCCGCTGTTCGCGTTCGACAACGTGGTCGCCACCCCGCACCTGGGCGCCTCCACCGGTGAGGCGCAGGACAAGGCCGGCCTGGCGGTGGCCAAGAGCGTGAAGCTGGCGTTGCAGGGCGAGTTCGTGCCGGACGCCGTCAACGTGCAGGCCGGTGGCGTGGTCGCCGAGGACGTACGCCCGCTGCTGCCGCTGGCCGAGAAGCTCGGCCGGGCCTTCACCGCCGTCGCGGGCGGGGTGGCCGCCAGCGTCACCGTCGAGGTGCGCGGCGAGATCGTCAACCACGACGTGTCGGTGCTGAAGCTCGCCGCCACCAAGGGGCTGTTCAGCTCGGTGGTCGAGGAGCAGGTCACCTACGTCAACGCGCCGCACCTGGCCGCCGAGCGCGGTGTCGAGGTCACGCTTGTCGCCCAGTCCGACTCGGCCGACCACCCCAACCTGGTCACCGTCCGTGGCGCGCTGCCCGACGGCCGTACGGTCAGCGTCTCCGGCACGGTGACCACCGCCGGCGGCCGCGACGTCCTCAAGCTCACCGAGGTCGACGGCTTCGACGTGGAGATCGGCGCGGAGGGCATCCTGGTCTTCCTGCGCTACGTCGACCGCCCGGGCGTGGTCGGCACGGTCGGGACGCTGCTCGGCGAGGCCGGCGTCAACATCGCGGCGATGCAGGTGGCCCGCCGCGAGGCCGGCGGCGAGACCCTGATGACCCTCACGGTCGACCAGGCGCTCGGCGCGGACCTGCTCACCTCGGCGGCGGAGTCGATCGGCGCGGTCGCGGCCAGCGCGGCGGACCTGCGCGACGAGTGACCTGAGCGTGCGACAGCGGGGGGCCCGGCGATCCGCCGGGCCCCTCGTCGTGTCCGGGGAGCGGTCAGCCGGGCAGGCGGGCCGGCGGCGGGTAGACCGAGCCGTCCTGCGCGTCGAAGAGCATCAGGTCGTACGCGCCGGCCAGCCGTTCGATGTCGAGCAGCACCTGGTCCTCGCAGGTCGGGTGCAGGTTCAGCTCCACGTGGTCGCTGGCCGCGTGCAGCGGTGCCACCGCCCACGGGGTGCCGGGGCCGGCCGGCCGGTCCGGGTAGCTGCCGGTGATGGCGCGGTAGAACGCCACCACCCGCGGGTCCGGGTACCGGTCGACGTGCTGTCCCTGCCGGCACCGCAGCACCGCCGCCCGCACGTCCTCGGGTGTCGCCCCGTCCGCCAGGGCCCACACGCTCAGGTCGAAACTCACGGCGGACAGCGTGCCATCCGCCTGTCCCCGCGTCGAAATCGGCCCGCCGGCCCGGATCGGCACGCTCCAGTCACGACGGTCCGCTGTGGAGACCCTTGCGTTGAGTTGCGTCGATTCGCTAGCGTATCTGTGCGGTCACTGGCCGAGCTCGCGGCGTGGGCCCGTCTTCGGGTGACGAGGTCGACGTCCGGCCGACCGGCCCGCACCCCTCGATTGCGCGAGCCACGCGCACTCGTCGCTGACCGGCCCTCACGGTCGTTGCCGAGACCGTGGGGGCCGATCGCGCGCCCGGCCCACCCGCCGGGCCGACGCGGGGCCGGCTCAGCGGCGGTGGGCGAAGAGCACGCGGTAGTCCGACCCGTCGCGGAACCAGTCCAGCCCGGCCGGCCCGGCGGCGTAGAGCGCGGTGGCGTAGGCGTCGGCGACGGCGAGGTCCGGCCCGACGACCGTCGCGGCGGTCAGCTGGTCGGCGGGCTCCCCGGTGTGCGGGTCCACGACGTGCCCCTGCCGGCCGCTCACCCCCGAGGTGCCGACCGCGCCCGCGGTCATCTCCAGTACGAGCGGCGCCCGGTGCTGGTCCGTCGGGTGGTGCACCGCCACCCGCCACGGGCCGCCGTGCGCCGCGTGCCCGCGGACGACCAGGTCGGCGCCGCTGAGCACGGCGTAGTCGTGGATGCCGGCGGCGCGCAGCCGGGCGGCGGCCCGCTCCACCGCCCACCCGCCGAGCAGGCCGCCGGGGTCGAAGCCGCCGGGCACCGCCCAGGCGTCGAACCAGCCGTCGGTGGCCGCCCGCATCGCCGCGCAGCGGTCCACCAGGTCGGCCAGCGGCGGGTACGAGTCAGGGCTGATCTCCCCCCGGCGCAGGCGGGAGACCAGGCTCTCCGGCCGGGTCGGGCCGTAGGTGAGGTCGATGGCCCGCAGTTCCGCCACCGCGTCCCGCAGCGCCTCCCCGACACCGCGACGGCCCAGCCACTCGGGGGCGTTGAGCAGCAGCGAGTATTCCGCCGTGGTCGTCCGCACGGTGTGCTGGACGGCGATGCGGTCCTCCCCGACCGTGCCGGAGCGGTCCACGCGGTGACTGCGGGCGCCCAGCCGCAGGTCCGGCCGGCGCGGCTGGAAGGCCGACTGGTCCACCCATCGGGTCCGTGGCTGCTGGTCGATCCGCATGACGCTGCTCCCTCGCTGACGCCGGCCGCGTCCTCGCGGCCCCCGTCACGGGCCCCCGTTGACCCGCTTGTCACCACGCTAGGCAGCGGAGATGACCCCGCCATGAATGCCACCTGGGAGGATCCTGTGCATCCTCCTTTCCCGCATGATGGAAGGTCCGTACCGGGAGGCGGGACAGCGGCGTACGGTCGGACGAAACGGCGAGGCGAGGGAGCACAGGGACGTGGCACGGATCGCGGTGGTGGCCGGGGACGGGATCGGACCCGAGGTGGTCGCGCAGGCCCGCAAGGTCATCGACGCCGTGCTGCCGGGGGTGGACGCCACCGAGTACGACCTCGGCGCGGCCCGCTGGCACCGCACCGGCGAGGTGCTGCCCGACTCGGTGCTCACCGAGCTGGCCGGGCACGACGCGATCCTGCTCGGCGCCGTCGGCGACCCGACCGTGCCGCCGGGCGTGCTGGAGCGGGGCCTGCTGCTCAAGCTGCGCTTCGCCTTCGACCAGTACGTCAACCTGCGCCCGTCGCGGCTCTGGCCCGGCGTGCCCGGGCCGCTGGCCAGCGTCAAGCCCGGCGAGGTCGACCTCGTGGTGGTCCGCGAGGGCACCGAGGGTCTCTACGCCGGCGCCGGCGGCGCGCTGCACCGGGGCACCCCTGCGGAGGTCGCCACCGAGGAGAGCCTGAACACCCGGCACGGCGTCGAGCGGGTCATCCGCGACGCCTTCGCCCGCGCCACGCGCCGGGAGCGGCGCAAGGTCACCCTCGTGCACAAGACCAACGTGCTGACCCACGCCGGTTCGCTGTGGGCGCGTGCGTTCGAGGCCGTGGCGGCCGAGCACCCCGACGTGACCACGGAGTACCAGCACGTCGACGCCGCCGCGATGTTCCTGGTCACCCAGCCGCAGCGCTACGACGTGGTGGTCACCGACAACCTGTTCGGCGACATCCTCACCGACATCGCCGCCGCCGTCACCGGCGGGATCGGGCTGGCCGCCAGCGGCAGCATCAACCCCGAGGGGGCGTACCCCTCGATGTTCGAGCCGGTACACGGCTCTGCGCCGGACATCGCCGGGCGCGGCGTGGCCGACCCGGTGGCGGCCGTACTCTCGGCGGCCCTGCTGCTCGACCAGCTCGGGCACGCCGACGCCGCCGCCCGGGTCACCGCCGCGGTGGGTGTGGAGCTGGCCGGACGGGCCCCGGGCGCGGCACTGCGCACCGAGGAGGTCGGCGACCGGCTGGCCGGGTACGCCACCTCCTGAGGCCGCCGGCCACCCACCCCGAGGTCCCGGCGACGCCGCCCGGCCGCACCCCGGTCCGGCGGCGCGCACCCGCCCGGCGCTGCCGGTACGCCGGGCGGCGCTACCCGCTGAACGACCGTTCGGGGTAAGTTTCTCGCACCAGTTTCTCGGCATGCGGACCCGCGTGCCGTAGTCCCGCAGGGAGGTCAGCGCGATGAGCGGTGGTGACAAGCTCGACTTCGAGATCCGTCCGAATCCCGCGCCGGTATCCGTCGCCGACCGGGCCGCCCTGCTGGCCAACCCGGGGTTCGGGCGGGTCTTCACCGACCACATGGTCACCATCCGCTACGCCGACGGCAAGGGCTGGTACGACGCCCGGGTCGAGGCGCGGGCGCCGATCCCGATGGACCCGGCCGCCGCGGTGCTGCACTACGCGCAGGAGATCTTCGAGGGGCTGAAGGCCTACCGGACGGCCGACGGCGGGGTCACCATGTTCCGCCCGGAGGCCAACGCCGCCCGGTTCGCCGCCTCCGCCCGGCGCATGGCGATGCCGCCGCTGCCCGAGGAGGCGTTCGTCGACTCGCTGCGTCAGCTCGTGGACGCCGACCAGGGCTGGATCCCCGAGGGCGAGGACGGCAGCCTCTACCTGCGGCCGTTCATGTTCGCCAGCGAGGTGTTCCTCGGCGTCCGGCCCGCCAACGAATACCTCTACGTGGTGATCGCCTCGCCGGTCGGGGCGTACTTCTCCGGCGGGGTGAAGCCGGTGACGGTCTGGGTCTCGCCGGACTACACCCGGGCCGCCCCGGGCGGCACCGGCGCGGCGAAGTGCGGCGGCAACTACGCCGCCTCGCTGGTGGCGCAGGCCGAGGCGATCGAGCACGGCTGCGACCAGGTGGTCTTCCTGGACGCGGTGGAGCGGCGCTACGTCGACGAGCTGGGCGGCATGAACGTGTTCTTCGTCTACGACGACGACACCGTGGTCACCCCGCCGCTGACCGGCACGATCCTGCCCGGCATCACCCGGGAGTCGGTGCTCACCCTGGCCGCCGACGCCGGGCACCGGATCGAGGAGCGGCCGGTGAGCTTCGCCGACTGGCAGGCGGACGCCGCGAGCGGCCGGCTCCGTGAGGTGTTCGCCTGCGGCACCGCCGCGGTCGTCACCCCGATCGGGCGGGTGCGCTTCCCCGACGGCGAGTTCCTGGTGGGTGGCGGCGAGCCCGGGCGGGTCACGACGGCCCTGCGCCAGCAGCTCGTCGACCTCCAGCGGGGCCGGGCCGCCGACCCGCACGGCTGGGTCCGCCGCATCCTCTGATTGGCCCCCGACGGCACCGTCCCGCCCCCGCGCCGCCCGGTGCGGGGGCGGCGCCGTCACGGGAGGGCGGGGTCAGGTCAGCAGGTGCTCGCGCAGCGCGGCGAGTTGGGCGTCGGTGACGCCGGCGTGGCGCAGGTAGCCCTCCACCGAGCCGTGGGCCTCCCGCAGCTCGGCGAGGAAGAGCGTCATGGCCTCGGCGGGGCAGGTGAGCACCGGCAGGGTGTGCCCCGCCCGCTGGCCGGTGGCCTCGAACCAGGCGCGGTAGCGCTCGCCGGCCTCGGTGCTCAGGGCGTAGTCGGCGGCGATGTCGTCGTCGGCGACGCCGAGCACCGCGAGGGTGAGCCCGCAGACGATGCCCGTGCGGTCCTTGCCGGCGACGCAGTGCACGACCACGGGGGCGCTGGCGTCGTCGGCGATCAGCCCGATCGCCTCGGCGAGCCCGGCGGTGCCCGTCCCGGCGAGGTCGGCGTACCGGTCGGCCAGGTAGCGGGCCAGGTCGGTGCCGGGACGGTAGGGCCGCTCGCCCCACTCCGCGTGCTCCGGGTGGATGTTGCGCCAGGTCAGGCCGTCGAAGTGGGGGACGCGGCCGTCACGCTCCACCTCGTACGGGCGGCGTAGGTCGATGACCGTGCGGACGCCGAGGGCGGCGAACGCCTCCCGGTCGGTGTCGTCGATGCGGTGCAGGGAGTCGGAGCGGTAGAGCCGCCCCGGGCGCACCGTGCGACCGTCGTGGCCGACGTGCCCGCCCACGTCGCGGAAGTTGAACGTCGCGGAGAAGGGGATCCGGCGACCGACCTCGATGGAGTCCACGCTGACACGGTAACGGCCTCCCACGATCCGCAAGAGGCCGTCGCGCGCCGTGCCGGTCAGCGGGCGGTGCCGGGCGGGATGGCCGAGTACGTCTCGTCGTAGTAGCCGCCGAGGCGGTCCCGGTAGGTGGGGTCGGTGTCGGCGGTCTCGTCGTACTCCGGGGCGGCCTTGATCTGGTCCTTGCTCCGGTCGACGTACACCTTGCGCTCGTCGTGGTCGACGTGGTTGACGGTGCCGGCCGGGATCATGACCTTCCGGCCGAAGATCCACGGCCCGGTGTCCACCACGAGGTAGCTGTCGTTGACCTCGTGACTGGCGCTGTCGATCTTGCCGATGCCGCCGTCGGTGGCCTCGACCTTGTAGCCGACCAGGTCGGCGTCGGCGACCCTCGCGGTGTCGCGGTAGCGCCACGGGTCGAACGTGCCGGCCGGGGCGCCGCCGGCGAACTCGCCCTGGCCGCCGCCGCGCAGCGGATCCGGGCTGCCGTGGGTGCTGTGCGGGTCGAGCCTGTCCATCTGACAACTCCTGCCCCGACTGTCGCCAGTCGTCTCGCCGGTCCGGGTGTCTCTCGTCTGCTCCCGAGGAGCTACCCGGGCCGTCGCCACCGGAAACGGCGGGGCGGGCGCCGGGGACGGCGCGGGCCGGGCTCCGGGGACGACGCGGGCGGGCGCTGGAGCCGGCGCGGGCCGGGTGCCGGGGACGACGCAGGGCCGGCGCCGTATCGCGGCGCCGGCCCTGCGTGTGGTACCCGTCAGGCGAGCGCGGCCTGGGCGTCCAGGGTCACCGCGGCGGCGTGCACGACGGCGGCGATGCGCAGTCCCTCGTGCACCTGCTCGCGGCTGAAGCCCGCGTTGCGCAGGGTCTTCTCGTGCGACTCCAGGCACACCCCGCAGCCGGTGATCGCCGAGACCGCCAGGCACCAGAGCTCGAAGTCGGCCTTGTCCACGCCCGGCTTGGCGATGATCTGCATCCGCAGCCGCGCCGGGATCGACTGGTACTGCTCGTCGCCGATCAGGTGCTTGGCCCGGTAGTAGACGTTGTTCATCGCCATGATCGCGGCGGCGCCCTTGGCGGCCTCGACCGCCTCCGGCCCGAGGTGCGTGGTCGCCTCGGCCGCGATCTCGCGCAGCACCACCGGATTGCGCGCCGCGACGGCACAGGCCAGGGCGGTGCCCCACGCCTGCTCCGGCTTCAGCGTGCTGGTGGCGATGGTGGAGCCGAGGTTGAGCTTGATGTCCTTGGCGTACTCGGGCAGAGCCGCCTTGACCGCGTCCAGACCCATGGTCAGGCCCCGGCGCCGGCGAGGAGCTTGGTGGCGTCCAGGGTCTCGCCGCCCTTGTTCCAGTTGCACGGGCAGAGCTCGTCGGTCTGGAGGGCGTCGAGCACCCGCAGCACCTCGGAGACGTTGCGGCCGACCGAGCCGGCGGTCACCATGACGAACTGGATCTCGTTGTCCGGGTCGACGATGAAGGTCGCCCGCTGGGCCACGCCGTCCTCGCCGAGCACGCCGCAGGCGGCGGTCAGCTCACGCTTGACGTCGCTCAGCATCGGGAACGGCAGCTCGCGCAGGTCCGGGTGGTCCTTGCGCCACGCGTAGTGGACGAACTCGTTGTCCACCGACACGCCGAGGACCTGGGCGTCCCGGTCGGCGAACTCCTCGTTCAGCCGGCCGAACTCCGCGATCTCGGTCGGGCAGACGAAGGTGAAGTCCTTCGGCCAGAAGAAGACGACGCGCCACTTCCCCTGGTGCGACTTGTGGTCGATCGACTCGAACGCCTTGTCGGCGTCAAGCGACACGCAGGCGGTGAGTTCGTACTCGGGGAAGCGGTCACCGACAGTGAGCACAGGTCCTCCTTGACAGCGGCGCGAGGCCGGTAACTGGATCGGTTCCAGATACTTCCCCAGCGTTGTTTCCGCCGGTCGGCGGCCGGGTGACTTGTGAAGTCGATCACCGGCGGCGGGTCGTGCCGGCGAGCCAGCCGCCCGTGCGGTATCGGGACCCTCCGTCACCGTCCCGCCATGTGGATTACGCCTCCCAAAACCGGGGTCCGGATGGCAGAGTGGCGATCGTGACCAGCACCGACCTGATTATTCGCACCTAGCGCGCCGGCCTCCCCTCCGCCGAGCGCGCAGACCTCCCGCATCCGCGGGGGGTCTTTTTGTTGCTCTGAGAAAGGACTCCCTGATGACGTTCCAGGTGTACGACACCACGCTGCGCGACGGCGCCCAGCGCGAGGGGCTCAGTTACTCGGTGGTCGACAAGCTCGCGGTGGCCCGCCTGCTCGACGAGTTCGGGGTCGGCTTCATCGAGGGGGGCTGGCCGGGCGCGGTGCCGAAGGACACCGAGTTCTTCCGCCGGGCGCGCGCCGAACTCGACCTGAAGCACGCGCTGCTGGTCGCGTTCGGGGCGACCCGGCGGGCCGGGGTGCCCGTCGGCGATGATCCGCAGGTCCGCGGCCTGCTCGACGCGCAGACGCCGGCGGTCGCCCTGGTCGCCAAGGCGGACCTGCGGCACGTCGAGCGGGCGCTGCGCACCACCGGGTCCGAGAACCTGGCGATGGTCCGCGACACGGTGGCGCACCTGGTGGCCGAGGGGCGCCGGGTCTTCGTCGACGGGGAGCACTTCTTCGACGGCTACCGGTCAGACCCGGCGTACACGGCCGCCGTCGTGGAGACCGCGCTGGCCGCCGGCGCCGAGCGGGTGGTGCTCTGCGACACCAACGGCGGGATGCTGCCCTCCCAGGTGACCGCCGCCATCGCCGACCTGACCGCGCGACTGGGCGTCGGCCCGGAACTGCTCGGCATCCACTGCCAGAACGACACGTCCTGCGCGGTGGCCAACACCGTCGCCGCCGTCGAGGCGGGGGTGCGCCACTTCCAGGGCACCGCCAACGGCTACGGCGAGCGCCCCGGCAACGCCGACATCTTCGCCGTGGTCGCCAACCTCCAGCTCAAGCTCGGGCTGCCCGTCCTACCGGAGGGCTGCCTGGGGCAGATGGTGCGGGTCTCCCACGCCATCGCCGAGATCGCCAACATCGCCCCCGACACCCACCAGGCATACGTCGGGGCCGCGGCCTTCGCCCACAAGGCGGGGCTGCACGCGAGCGCGATCAAGGTGGATCCGCTGCTCTACAACCACGTGGACCCACAGGTGGTGGGCAACGACATGCGGATCCTCGTCACCGAGATGGCCGGCCGGGCCAGCGTCGAGCTCAAGAGCCGCGAGCTCGGCCTCGACCTGGCCGGCCATCCGGAGGCGCTGTCGCGGGTCACCCGGCGGGTCAAGGAACTGGAGGCCGGCGGCTGGTCGTTCGAGGCCGCCGACGCGTCGTTCGAGCTGCTGGTCCGCTCGGAGCTGGACACCGCCCCCGCCCGGCCGTTCGCGCTGGAGTCGTACCGGGTGCTGGTCGAGCACCGGGAGGACGGCGCGGTGGTCTCGGAGGCGACCGTCAAGATCCGCGTACGCGGGGAGCGGGTGATCGCCACCGCCGAGGGCAACGGTCCGGTCAACGCCCTGGACGAGGCGCTGCGGGTCGGGCTGGCCCGGCACTACCCGGAGCTGCGCGACTTCGAGCTGGCCGACTACAAGGTGCGGATCCTGGAGGGCACCCACGGCACCGGCGCGGTGACCCGGGTGCTGCTGGAGACGGTCGACGGCAGCAACCGCGACTGGACTACGGTCGGCGTGCACCCCAACGTCGTCGAGGCGTCCTGGCACGCCCTCGTCGACGCGCTCACCTACGGCCTCGACCGCGCCCGGGTCTGAGCCGCCCCGGCCCCCGCGTACCGGCAGCCGGGGCCTCACCCGACCGGGAGGCGCAGCTCGGCCAGGACGGCGCGGTGGTCGCTGCCCCGCAGGGGGTGCACGGTGACCGCGCGCACCGCGATCCGCCGGTCGACCAGCACGTGGTCGATGGTCACCGGCGGGATCGGGTCCCCGTCGTACGGGCCCCACGTGCCGACCAGGCCCGCGCCGACCTGGTCGGCGGCGTCGACGTAGCCGGTGTCCAGCAGGGCGCGCAGCGGGGCGTGGTCGAGGGTGGCGTTGAAGTCGCCGGCGAGGATCCGCAGCGGCCCGTCCGGGGTGGCGGGCGGCTGCGCCGCCAGGTCGGCGCGCCAGTGGCCGACCTGGTCCACCGCGTACGGGGCCGACGGGTGCGCCGACTCGACCCGGACCGCCGGCGCCCCGGGCACCGCCACCGTGCCGTAGGCCTGGTCGAAGCCCCAGCCGCCGCGGTTGTGCCGGACGCCGCCGTCGCTGATCGGGAACCGCGCGTAGAGGCCGGAGCCGACGGTGCCGATCTGCGGGTGGAGCTGCCGGTGGGGGAGCAGCCCGGGCAGGCCGAGCCGGTCCAGCTCCGCCTCGGCGTCCGGGGTGAACTCCTGCACGGCGAGCACGTCGACCCGGTGCCGCCGGACCAGGTCGACCAGCGCCCGCGCGTCGCCGGCCCCGGCGAGCAGGTTGGCGGTCAGCAGCCGCACCGTCGGCCCGCCGGCCGGGGGCTGGCCGGACGGCAGTGCCCGGGGCGCCACCACGGCCACCAGGGTCGCCGTGACCAGAGCCGCGACCACCGCGGGCCACCGGCGCCGCAGGGCGAGCGCGAGCACCAGCGGCAGGAGGCTTCCCGCGGCGGCGTACGGGGTGAAGGCGAGCAGCTGCACCAGCGGCCCCCGGTCGAGGCCGCCCAGTCGTACCGCCGCCCAGGCGACCCCGGGCGCGACGGCGGCCCAGCAGAGCGCGGTGCGCAGCCGCGCCGTCCGGCGCCCCGTCGCCGGCCCCGCGGTCTCGACGATCACGGCCGGAGGATAGCGCCCGAGCGCCCGGCCGGCGGCCCCGAACGCGCCCACGCGGCGGCTCCGACGCAGTTCGCGTGACCCGTTCGTGAATGGTCGAGCGTTCGCTTCTCACGATTATGCGAGTAATTTGCGGGGCGTGATCGACTATTGACGCCCGGCATTTTTCGGTGCTACCTTCCAGTGGGTTGAGACGTCGAAACTCTGAGTAGTAATACCAGCTCAGAGCCGGTGAAAATCGTTGAAGCGGCAACAACTAGGTGCGGCCTGAAGGCGTGGGCTCCAGGCGGTTGTCGCTATTTCCCGGCCCGAAAGAATGGAAGTCGGCCGCCCCGCGTTCGGTGGGTCCGGTCGAATCCGCACGGTCAACAAAAGGGAGACCTGTCATGACCACACTCTTCCGACGCAAGGCGGTGGCGGTGGCGTTCGCCGCGCTGGCGCTCACCCTGGCCGGAGGCGGCATCGCCGTCGCCCAGCCGGCGGCCCAGGCGCCCGCCGAGGTCGCCCAGCCGGCCGCCCGCCAGCCCGGCTCCGGCAGCCAACCGGCGGTGACCCCCGCCGAGGCCCGCAAGGCCAAGGACGCGCTGGCGCAGGGCCCCTCCGCGCTGGCGAGCGCGCCGGGCACGGTCGCCTCCGCCGTCGTCGCCAGCAACGGCGTCCTGCTCCGTGGCTCGCCCGAGGTGGTCTCCGCCACCCGGTACGGCCCCGGGCAGTACCAGGTGCTGTTCAACTACAACGTCTCGCTGAAGGCGTTCCACGCCACCATCGGCACCACCGACCCGTACAACGTCCCCCCGGGTGGCGAGATCTCCGTCGCGCCGCGGCTCCAGACGCCGAACGCGGTCTTCATCCAGACCCGCAGCTCGTCGGGGAGCGCGGCCGACCGGCCGTTCCACCTGGTCGTCGCCAACTGAGTACCGCCTGACGACGCCGGCCCCCACACCTGGGTGTGGGGGCCGGCGCCGCCGCGCCCGCCCCGCCCGTCCCGCCCGTCCCCTCGCGCGTCGATCATGCAGGTGTGGTGGGGGTTATGCCCTGAATCGCGCCTTGTGCGGGGCGCCGCAACTGCATGATCGACGCGGGCCTCAAGGCGTGGGGGCGCGGGGGTCGGGGTGTGGGGGGGCGGGGGTCGGGGTGGGGGGCCGGGCGGGAGGGTTGTCCTGGTTCGGGCCGCTAAGGGTCGCCCCGGGGCCGATAATCCGACGTTTGTCCGACGGTCGGCACGGGAAGCAAGCACCGTGACGGACATCTCGGACACCCTGGTCAGCGTGCCCAGCCCGGCCGATCCCGATGCGACCCCGGCCGAGCTGGAACAGACGCTCTTCGAGGTCAAACGCGTGATCGTCGGGCAGGATCGGCTCGTCGAGCGCCTGCTCACCGCCCTCATCGCAGACGGGCACTGCCTCCTGGAGGGCGTGCCCGGGGTGGCCAAGACGCTCGCCGCGCAGACCCTGGCCACCGTGGTCGGCGGCACCTTCTCCCGGATCCAGTTCACCCCGGACCTGGTCCCCTCCGACATCGTCGGCACCAGGATCTACCGCGCGTCGCGCGAGGACTTCGACATCGAGCTGGGCCCGATCATGGCGAACCTGGTGCTCGCCGACGAGATCAACCGGGCCCCGGCCAAGGTGCAGTCCGCCCTGCTGGAGGCGATGGCCGAGCGGCAGGTCTCCATCGGCGGGCGCAGCTTTCCCGTGCCCGAGCCGTTCCTGGTGCTGGCCACCCAGAACCCCATCGAGTCCGAGGGGGTCTACCAACTACCGGAGGCGCAGCGCGACCGGTTCCTGATGAAGGTCGTCGTCGACTACCCGAGCGACGCCGACGAACTCGCCATCCTCTACCGGATGAGCGCCGACCGGCCCGTCGCCCGGCGGGTGCTCGACCCGCAGCGGCTGCGGGACCTCCAGGCCCGCGCCGCCCACGTCTTCGTGCACCACGCGATCGCCGAGTACGTGGTCCGGCTGATCTTCGCCACCCGGGACCCCGGCCGGTTCGGCCTGTCCGAGATCGCCCCGCTGCTCGCGTACGGGGCAAGTCCCCGGGCCACCCTCGGCCTGGTCCGTGCCGCGCGGGCCCAGGCGCTCCTGCGCGGTCGCGGGTACGTGCTGCCCGAGGACGTCCGCGAACTCGCCGTCGACGTGCTCGCCCACCGGCTGGTGCTCTCCTTCGACGCGGTCGCCGACGGGGTGTCCGCCGAGGCGGTGGTCCGTCGGCTGGTGGAGGTCGTGCCGCCGCCGCGGGTCGCCACCGCCCACCCGGAACACGCGGCCGACCTGGCGGCGGCATGAGGTGGCGCGGGGCCACCGCGCCGGCCCCCGGTCCGGCCGACCCGGGACTGGCCGACCTCACCTCCGACCGGCGGCTGCGCCGGCTGGAGCTGACCGTCACGCGCCGGCTCGACGGGCTGCTGCACGGCCGGTACCGGGGCCTGCTGCCCGGGCCCGGCAGCGAGACCGCCGGCAGCCGGGAGTACCGGCCCGGTGAGGACGAGGTGCGCCGGATGGACTGGGCGGTGACCGCCCGCACCACGGTCCCGCACGTACGCGAGGTCGACGCCGACCGGGAGCTGACCACCTGGCTGCTGGTCGACGCGAGCCCCAGCATGGAGTACGGCACCGCCGAACTGGACAAGCGGGAACTGGCCGTGGCGGCCGTCGCGGCGGTCGGCTTCCTCACCGGCGGCGTGGGCAACCGCCTCGGCGCGCAGGTGCTCGGCCCGGACGGGCTGCGCCGGTTCCCGCCCCGCAGCGGACGTACCCATCTGCTCGGGCTGCTCCGGGCCCTGCTGACCGCCCCGCGCGTCGGCGGCCACGACCGGGACGAGCCGGCGCCGGCGGGCCCCGACCTGGCCGACGGGCTGGCCGCCGTGCACCGGGTGGCGCTGCGCCGCGGCCTCGTCGTGGTGGTCTCGGACTTCCTCGACGGACTGCCCGACGACCCGGGGCAGTCGCCGTCCTGGGAGGTGCCCCTGCGCCGCCTCGCCGCGCGGCACCAGGTGCTCGCCGTGCAGGTCACCGACCCCCGGGAGCTGGAGCTACCCGACGTCGGACTGGTCACCCTCGTCGACCCGGAGACCGGGCGGCGGCGCGAGGTCTGGACCGGCGACCGCGCGCTGCGCGAGCGCTACGCCGCCGCCGCGACCGCCCAGCGCGAGCAGGTACGCCAGGCGCTGCGCCGCAGCGGGGCCACGCACCTGCCGCTGCGCACCGACCGGGACTGGGGGGCCGACATCGTGCGGCACGTGCACGCCCAGCGGCGCCTCGCCGCCGCCCCGGCGCGGGCGGCCCGGGGAGGTGCGGCGTGATCTGGCAGTCGCCCGTCCGGCTCTGGCTCCTGCTCGGGGTGCTCGCCCTGGCCGTCGGCTACCTGCTCATGCAGCGCCGCCGCAGTCGGTACGCCGTCCGCTTCACCAACCTGCGGCTGCTGGACCGGGTCGCGCCGCACCGCCCGGCCTGGCGGCGGCACGTGCCGGCCGGGCTCTTCGTGGCCATGCTGGCGCTGCTGGTGGTCGGCTTCGCCCGGCCCACGGCGGAGGTCCGGGTGCCCCGCGAACGGGCCACGGTGATGGTCGCCGTGGACGTCTCCACCTCGATGCTCGCCGGCGACGTGGAACCGGACCGGCTCAGCGCCGCCAAGGAGTCCGCCCGGCGCTTCGTCGACGGCCTGCCGGACGAGTTCAACGTCGGGCTGGTCGCCTTCGCCGGCAGCGCGGCGGTGCTGGTGCCGCCGAGCACCGACCGGGAGGCGCTGCACGAGGGCGTCGAGCGGCTGGTCGAGGGGGCCACCGGGGTGCAGGGCACCGCGATCGGAGAGGCCATCAGCACCTCGCTCGGCGCGGTGAAGGGCTTCGACAGCCAGGCGGCGAAGGACCCGCCGCCGGCCCGGATCATCCTGCTCTCCGACGGGGCGAACACCTCCGGCATCGACCCGATGGAGGCCGCGTCCGAGGCGATCGACATGAAGGTGCCGGTGCACACCATCTCCTTCGGCACCCCGGACGGCACGGTGGACCGGGGCGGCCGGCCGATCCAGGTGCCCGTCGACGGGCAGACCCTGCGCGCGGTCGCCGAGGAGACCGGGGGCGTGTTCCACGAGGCCAGCACGAGCGACGAGCTGCGCGCCGTCTACGACGACATCGGCACCTCGGTCGGCTACCGCATCGAACGGCAGGACGTCTCGGCCCGGTTCATCGGTCTCGGGCTGGTGTTCGCCATGGGCGCGGCGGCCGGCTCGATGCGCTGGTTCGCCCGGCTGCCCTGACCCGTACGGCCGCCGTCGAGAAGGACACGTGAGGAGCGTACGCATGGCAGTGCAGACCGGGCTGGGCGAACCGCGCGGCCCCTGGTTCATCTCCCCGGAGCTGGATTCCGACGGGCGGGCCCGGTGGGGCGGGTCCGACCCCGACGGTGGCCCGGCGGGCCGCGGCCCGCGCGGGCGGGTGCTGGCGGCCCTGGCGGTGGTGGCCCTGTCGACCGTCTCCGGGGCGGTGGCCGGCGGCATCGTGGCCGGCCGGGACGAGGCACCTGGCCCGGCGGCGGCCTCGGCGGCCCCGGTGCCGGCGGAACTGGTCACCGCGGCCGGGAAGACGGTGCCGGGGGTGGTCTCGGTGCTGGTGGGCGGGGCCGGCGGCGCCTCGGCCTCCGGCTCCGGCTTCGCCGTCGACGACCAGCAGCACATCATCACCAACGACCACATCCTGGCCAAGGGGCGCGGGGGCTCGGTGACGGTGGAACTGCCCGACGGGCGGCGGTTCGCCGCCGAGGTCGTCGGGCGGGAGCCGCGCAGCGACCTCGCCGTGCTGCGGGTGCCGCAGTCGGCCGGCCTGGCGGCGTTGCCGCTGGCCAAGCCGGGATCCACCCGGGTGGGGGAGCCGGTGCTGGCGGTCGGCTCGCCGCTCGGGCTGTCCGGCACCGTCACCGCCGGCATCGTCAGCGCCCTGGACCGGCAGGTACGCCTCGGCGACAACCGGCACACCGCCGTGCAGACCGACGCCTCGATCAACCCGGGCAACTCGGGCGGCCCACTGGTCAACGCCCGCGGCGAGGTGGTCGGGGTGAACACGGCCATCGCCACGATCGACGGGAACGGCTCGATCGGCATCGGCTTCGCCATTCCCATCGAACAGGTGCAGCAGACCGCCGACACGATCATCGGGAAGGGCGGCTGAGCTGCGGGCACGCCGTCCGGGGGCGGCCCGGGAATGTGAAAACTGTCGGATACCCGGCGCGGAATGATCGGCCAATGGAAATATCACGCTGAGTATGGATAACTGGCTCGGGTGGAGCGTCCTGGAATCGTGGTCCTCCTGCTGGTGGGCCTGTTGATCGGTACCGGTGTGGGGTCGGCGTACGCCCGGGCACGACGCGGGTGGGCCGACTACCAGACCGTCAAGAAGACCGTGCCCGGCGCCCGGAGCGCCGCGTGGCTGCTGATCAAGGTGGCCACCACGAAGATCGGGGTGATCGCCCTGCTGCTGGTGGGGGCGGTCGCCTACGCCGCCGCCGACTCCGACGACAGTCCCGACCCACCCGCGCAGACCCCGGGCCCGTCCGCCACCCCGAGCGTCCGGCAGGGGCGCTAGCCCTCGGGGGGTGGACGACGGACTGCGGGTGAACGACCGGTGGACCGTTCCCGCCGCCGAGCTGCGGGAACGGTTCTCCCGGTCGTCCGGGCCCGGCGGCCAGGGCGTCAACACCACCGACTCGCGCGTCGAGCTGAGCTACGACCTGGCCGCCTCGCCCGGCGTGCCCGAGCCGCTGCGGGCGCGGGCGCTGGAGCGGCTCGCCGGCCGGCTGGTCGACGGCGTGCTCACCGTGGCCGCCAGCGAGCACCGGGCGCAGCTGGCCAACCGGGAGGCCGCCCGCGAACGGCTGGCCGCGCTGCTGCGCGAGGCCGCCGCCCCGCCGCCCCCGCCCCGCCGGCCCACCCGCCCGTCGCGGGGCGCGAAGGAGCGCCGGCTGGCCGACAAGAAACGCCGCTCACAGCGTAAGCGCGATCGCCGCGTCGACGGCGACTAGCCCGCGAGCAGTGCCGCGCAGACACCGATGAGCCGGGCGCGTAGCTGGCCGGCACGCTGCGCGAACTCGCGTTGCCGCGCCACGTACTCGGCCTTGCCCTCCGGCGTCTCGATGGCCACCGCGGGCTGCCCGTAGGAGGAGAAGTCGTACGGGGACGCCTGCATGTCGAGTAGCCGGATGTCCCTCGCCAGCTCGAAGCAGTCGAGCGCCAGGTCCCCCGGAACCGCGGGCCCCAACTTGGTCGCCCACTTGTGGCAGTCCATCGATGCGTGCAGGCAGCCCGGCTGGTCGAGTTCCACCTGGCTCTCCCTCGTGGGTCGGAGCCGGTTGAGGCCGACCGCGTCCGGGGTGAAGAAGCGGAACGCGTCGAAGTGCGTGCAGCGGATCTGGTGCGACTCGACGACCGCGTCGGTGCCCTCCTGCCCGAGTCGCAGGGGGAGCGGGTGCCGGTGCTCCCGCTGGCGGTACACCATCGCCCACTCGTGCAGGCCGAAGCAGCCGGTGAAGGCGGGTCGCGACACGATCGCGGACAGCAGGCGGTGGATGAAGCGCACCGACTCGGCCCGGTCGACGAGGAACGCCGCGACGTCGAAGCTCACCGCCCCGTCCGCCGTCGTCGCGTACCAACGCCACTGCCGGTGCGGGGCGGAGCCGTCCGGCCCCGGCGCCAGGGAGACGCCCACCCCCGGGTGCCACCGTCGGAGCACGGAGGGCCGGGTGCCGTAGTAGTCGTACAGGAAGTCGTCGATCGCGTGGCGTTCCCCCGTGGCCCTGCGGGCGCGGTGGCCCGCGGTGAGGGCGTCCGCACGCCTCTCGTGCGCCTCCAGGAGGGCAACCCAGGTCGGCGGGGCGAGGGCGGCGGTCACGACGCCAAGGGTACGACCGCCGCCCGGCGCCCGGTCAGGGCACGTCCACCCGGACCCCGGCGGAGAACACCCCGCTGCGCAGCTCGAGCTGCTCCGGCGGCGCCTTCCCGGCGACGGTGAAGACCAGCGGCAGCACCGTCCGGCTGCCGGCCGCCATCGGCTGGGCGAAGACGTCCCGGCCCTGGTTGGCCGCCCGGGTCGCCTGCTCGTCCGTGCTGACGAAGTTGCCGTCGGGCAGGTACGCCCGTTGCAGCCGGCCGTGCCAGCTCTGCTGCTCCGGGGTGAGGTTGCGCACCCCGACCGTCGCCTCGCACTGCCGGGCCGCGGCGCCGGGCTCGCACGCGACGCGGTACACGGTGAACTCGAACGCCGACTCTCGCAGCGGCTCGCCGACGGCGCCGTTGACCCCCTGGCCCAGCCACGCGCCGCTGGTCGGCTGGCTGTCGGTGTCGACGGCCGCGACCTGCCGGGTGGCCGTCCAGGCGGCGGTGCCCACCGTGCCGGCGAGCACGGCGGCGGCCACCGGGACGATCAACCAGACGGACGGCTTGCGGCGGAGCTGTTCCGGTCGTGGCGCGGCCGGGCGCGGGTAGACGGTCCCCGGATGCTGGCCGGAGAGGGCCGCGGCGACCGGTCGGCGGCGCCGGCGCCAGGTCCACACCCCGCCCATTGCGAGCACCGTCACCGTGCCGAGCCCGGCCAGCAGCACCGGCGTCCGGCGCCACGGCGGCGCTTCGGAACGCGCGGGCGCGGCGGCCGGCACGCCCGCGTTCCAGGTCGCGGTCGCGCAGTCGTACGGCCGGCTGCCGTCGCGGGCGTAGGCGCAGGCCGGCGCGGTCAGCGGCCGGGCCGGGGCGGCGGCGGTGAGCGCCGTGCCCAGGGTGGTGGTGCTGCGGGCGGGCAGCTTCAGCTGCCAGGTCACCTCGGTGGCCGACTGCCCGGTGCCCCGGGTGGCCCGGCCCCCGGCGGTGATGGCGGTCGCCGAGGCCCCGGGTGGCAGCTCCTGCCGGACGGTGGTGTCCACCGGCGTGCCACCGCTGTTGCGGACCTGGATCCGGTAGCGCGGCGCCGGCGTGCTCTCCGGCACCACCGCGACCGTGACCGGCGGCTTCGCCACCGGCGGGGCGGCCCGGGTCGGGGTGGGCACGGCCGGCGGCGCCGACGGCATCGCCGGCTCCGGGGTCGGCGCGACCACCGGTGGTGGCGCGGCCGCCGCGGGTGGCGCCGCCGCCGGCAGTGCCGGCACGGCGGAGAGAATGCCGAGGCAGTGTACGAACACTGCGAGGGCCCTGTGGTGTCGTGTCGATGCAGGCATACGAACGAACCTCCGGAGCCGACGCTAGGGGCGCGACGACATCGGGCGGGTACGAAGTCGCGAACTCCGCCCCCGCGAGCGGACGGTGTCGTAGGGTGCGCCCTTCCGGCGTCCCGGGGCGCGCCTGACTGCGGCGTCGGCCGGGTCGCGGGTCGCCGGGGCTAGATTGGCCTGGTGCGTATCGCTCGTTTTGCTCATGCCAAGGGAATGTCGTTCGGGGTCGTCGAGGGCGAAGCGGAGGCGGGCCCGCAGGGCCTGACCATCGCCGAGATCGAGGGCCACCCGTTCGGCCAGATCACCTTCAGCGGTGCCCGCTGGGCGCTGTCGGACGTCCGCCTGCTCTCGCCGATCCTGCCCAGCAAGGTCGTCTGCGTCGGCCGCAACTACGCCGAGCACGCCGCCGAGCACGGCAGCGAGGTGCCGAAGGAGCCGCTGCTCTTCCTCAAACCGTCCACCTCCGTGATCGGGCCCCGCGACGCGATCCGGTTGCCGATCTTCTCGAAGAAGGTCGAGCACGAGGCCGAACTGGCCGTGGTGATCGGCGCGCCGGGCGCCCGCCGGGCCGACCGGGCCGCCGCGGAGCGGGCCATCTTCGGCTACACCTGCGCCAACGACGTCACCGCCCGGGACCTCCAGCGCTCCGACGGGCAGTGGACCCGCGCCAAGGGCTTCGACTCGTTCTGCCCGATCGGGCCGTGGATCACCACCGGGCTCGACGTCCGCGACCTGGAGATCCGCTGTGAGGTGGGTCGCAATCCGGAGGAGATGGAGGTCCGCCAGCTCGGCCGGACCCGCGACATGGTCTTCGATGTGCCGGCCCTGGTGTCGTACGTCTCGCACGTGATGACGCTGCTCCCCGGCGACGTGGTGCTCACGGGCACACCGGCGGGGGTTAGCCCGCTGCTGGACGGGGATACGGTCACCGTGCGGATCGAGGGGATCGGAGACCTCACCAACCCGGTGGTGCCCGTCGCCTGATCCGCGTCGAGGCCCCGTTTCCGCAGTTCAGGGGCGGTTTGGGGGACTCGATTTGGCCTGCTGGCACCGGGAGGGTAAAGTTTGATCCCGGCACCGCAAGGGGCCAATGGGGTATGGGGTAATTGGCAGCCCGACTGATTCTGGTTCAGTTAGTCTAGGTTCGAGTCCTGGTACCCCAGCGCAGCCGAGGTTCGCAAGAGCTTCGAGCGCTGGATCTCGTAGGAGACGACTCCGGTTCCCGTTCAGGGGATCGGGGTTCTCTCTGATAGAGTCCAGCGGCACCGCTCGGCAGGGCGGTGCCGCAAGTCAGGTTCTGGCCCCGTCGTCTAGCGGCCCAGGACGCCGCCCTCTCAAGGCGGTAGCGCCGGTTCGAATCCGGTCGGGGCTACATCTCAGAACGGCCCGTTCCACTCCGGTGGGGCGGGCCGTTTCGCATGTCCCGCGCCGACGCTGTTCGTCGCCCCGTGGGCCCCGCGGGTTGCCTGCCGCCGTCGGCACGGGTGGCCCGACGCCGGCCGGCTGCGATGTCGTCCGGGTGGTGGCGTGCCGAAACGACCGTCCGGTCGCCCCGATTTCCGTCCCGGTGGGGCCGCCGCTAGACTACAGCGGCACCGCTCGCAAGGGCGGTGGAAGCAGTGAAGTCTTGGCCCCGTCGTCTAGCGGCCCAGGACGCCGCCCTCTCAAGGCGGTAGCGCCGGTTCGAATCCGGTCGGGGCTACATCTCAGAACGGCCCGTTCCACTCCGGTGGAACGGGCCGTTCGGCATTCCACCCCGCCCGGCCCGTGCCCCGGGCGGTGGGTGGTGGGGTCAGAGGCCGGAGAGGCGTTGGCCGGCCCGGACCACGGCCATCGCGTGGCGTTCGCCGGGGCGGCGTCCCAGGCGCTCGATGGGCCCGGAGATGCTGATCGCGGCGATGACCCGACCGGTGCGGTCGCGGATCGGCGCCGAGACGCTCGCCACACCGGCCTCGCGTTCGGCCACGCTCTGCGCCCAGCCCCGGCGGCGTACCTCGGCCAGGGTGCGGCCGGTGAACTTCGACCGGGGCAGCAGCGGCATCACGGCCTCGGGCGGCTCCCAGGCGAGCAGGATCTGCGCCGCGGAGCCCGCCGTCATCGGCAGCACCGAGCCGACCGGCACGGTGTCCCGCAGGCCGCTGGCCCGCTCGGCGGCGGCCACGCAGATGCGCTCGTCGGCGCGGCGCAGGTAGAGCTGGGCGCTTTCGCCCGTCGCGTCCCGCAGCGCCGCCAGCAGCGGCTCCGCCGCCGTCAGGAGCACGTCCGGGGCGGCATTGGCGAGCTCACCCAGGCGCGGGCCGGGACGCCAGCGACCCTGGGTGTCCCGGACGAGCATCCGGTGGATCTCCAGCGCCTGCGCCAGCCGGTGCGCGGTGGCCCGGGGCAGCTTGGTGCGTTCAACGAGTTCGGCCAGGCTGGCGCCGTCGACGCAGGCGGCCAGGATGACCACCGCCTTGTCGAGAACGCCGACACCGCTCATACTGTGTCCCACAAGCCGAAACTTACCTCCCAGAATTTAGGATGTCCAGATGGTGGGAGTCACTACTACCGAGCCGAGGACCCTGGCCGAGAAGGTCTGGGACGCGCACGTCGTACGGTCCGCCGAGGGCGAGCCCGATCTGCTCTTCATCGACCTGCACCTGCTGCACGAGGTGACGAGCCCGCAGGCCTTCGACGGGCTGCGCCTCGCCGGGCGCCGGGTGCGCCGCACCGACCTCACGCTCGCGACGGAGGACCACAACACCCCGACGGGGTACGCCGACCCGTCGTTCCGCCTGCGGCGCGGCGATCTGCTCACCATCGCCGACCCCACCTCGCGTACGCAGATCGAGACGCTGCGCCGCAACTGCGCCGAGTTCGGGGTGCGGCTGCACCCGCTGGGCGACGAGAACCAGGGCATCGTGCACGTCATCGGCCCGCAGCTCGGCGTCACCCAGCCCGGCATGACCATCGTCTGCGGGGACTCGCACACCGCCACCCACGGCGCGTTCGGCGCGCTCGCGTTCGGCATCGGCACGAGTGAGGTCGAACACGTGCTGGCCACCCAGACGCTGCCGCAGAGCCGGCCGAAGACGATGGCGGTGAACGTGACCGGGCGGCTCGCCCCCGGGGTCACCGCCAAGGACCTGGTGCTCGCGCTGATCGCCCAGGTGGGTACGGGCGGCGGCCGCGGGCACATCGTCGAGTACCGCGGCGAGGCGATCCGGTCGCTGTCCATGGAGGGGCGGATGACCATCGCCAACATGTCCATCGAGTGGGGCGCCAAGGCCGGCATGATCGCGCCGGACGAGACCACCTTCGCGTACCTGAAGGGGCGGCCGAACGCCCCGAAGGGCGCCGACTGGGACGCGGCGCTGGCCTGGTGGCGGACCCTGCCCACGGACGAGGGCGCCACCTTCGACGCCGAGGTGACCCTGGACGCCGGCGCGGTCACCCCGTTCGTGACCTGGGGCACCAACCCGGGCCAGGGCGCGCCGCTGGGCGCCGTGGTGCCCACGCCCGAGGAGTTCGTCACCGAGGCCGAGCGGACCGCCGCCCGGCGCGCGCTGGAGTACATGGACCTGCGCCCCGGCACCCCGCTGCGCGACCTCGCGGTCGACGTGGTCTTCGTCGGGTCCTGCACCAACGGCCGGCTGGAGGACCTCCGGGCCGCCGCCGACGTGCTGCGCGGACAGCGGGTCGCCGACGGGGTACGGATGCTGGTGGTGCCCGGTTCCGCCGCCGTGCGCGAGGCGGCCGAGTCGGAGGGGCTGGACAAGGTCTTCACCGACGCCGGCGCCGAGTGGCGCTTCGCCGGCTGCTCCATGTGCCTGGGGATGAACCCGGACACGCTCTCGCCGGGCCAGCGCTCCGCCTCCACCTCCAACCGCAACTTCGAGGGCCGCCAGGGCCGGGGCGGACGCACCCACCTGGTCTCCCCGCCGGTCGCCGCCGCCACCGCCGTGGCCGGCCGGCTGGCCGCTCCCGCCGACCTGTAGAAGGGCACCCAGATGGAGAGGTTCACCACCCACACGGGCACCGCCGTGCCGCTGCGGCGATCCAACGTGGACACCGATCAGATCATCCCCGCCGTGTACCTCAAGCGGGTGACCCGGACCGGTTTCGCGGACGGGTTGTTCAGCGCCTGGCGGGAGGACCCGGAATTCGTGCTCAACGATGAAGCCTATTCGGGTGCCTCGATTCTTGTGGCCGGTCCGGAGTTCGGCACCGGCTCCTCCCGGGAGCACGCCGTCTGGGCGCTGCGCGACTGGGGGTTCCGCGCCGTGATCGCGCCCCGCTTCGGCGACATCTTCCGGGGCAACGCCCTCAAGGAGGGGCTGCTCCCGGTCGAGCTGGAATTGAAGGCGGTCGAGGAGATCTGGGACCTGGTGGAGGCCGACCCGACCACCGCCGTCACCGTGGACCTGACCGCTCGCGAGGTGCGTGTCGGCGAGGCCACCTGGTCGTTCCCGATGGACGACTTCAGCCGTTGGCGGCTGCTGGAGGGCTTGGACGACATTGGACTCACCCTCCGCCACGAGGCGGAGATCAGCGCCTTCGAGGCCGCCCGGCCGCCGTTCCTGCCCTCGGTCGCATAGCCGTACGCCCGATCCCACAGCGGTTTCCGCCCCCGCCGGTCTCACCGGTGGGGGCGAATCCGTTACGACACAAGGGCTTTTTTCGACCGAATGTTTGTGTCCCGGCAGCACAGGGCATACCGTGCGCGCAGAATGGCTCGCGTCGAGTCAGTTGCACAATCGGGAGGAAGTCGTGAACAAGGCCGAGCTCATCGAGGCGCTCGCCGTTCGCCTGGGGGACCGGAAGACGGCGACGGCCGCGCTCGACGCGGTCCTCGCTGAGGTCCAGGCGGCGGTCACCAAGGGCGAGAAGGTGGCGATCACCGGATTCGGAGCGTTCGAAAAGCGCGTCCGGGGCGCCCGAACAGCGCGCAACCCACGGACCGGCGAGGCGGTGAAGGTCAAGAAGACATCCGTCCCGACCTTCCGGCCCGGCGCCGGCTTCAAGGAGATGGTGGCCAGCGGCAAGGTGCCGAAGGCCACGGCGGCGGCGAAGAAGACCACGGCTGCCGCCGCCAAGACCACGTCCGCCGCCAAGACCACCGCGGCGGCCAAGACGACGGGTGCCAAGGCCACCGGGGCGAAGGCCACGGGTGCCAAGGCCACGGGTGCCAAGGCCACCGGAGCCAAGGCCGCGGGCGCGAAGGCGACCGGGACCAAGGCGACCGGGACCAAGGCGACCGCGGCGGCCAAGAAGGCCCCCGCGGCGAAGGCGACCAAGACCACCGCGGCGAAGAAGACCGCGACCACCAAGGCCGCCCCGGCGAAGAAGACCACTGCGGCGACCAAGGCCACGGCGGCGAAGAAGACCGCCGCGACGGCGAGCAAGAGCGCGGCGGCGAAGAAGGCGCCGGCAAAGAAGGCGGCGGCGAAGAAGGCCGCCACCAAGCGCTGAACCTGGCGGTACGGCAAGGGCGTCCACCGACGGTGGGCGCCCTTCGCCGTGTCCACCCCCACCCGTTGACCCCGACCGCGCCCCGCCCGCAGAATCGCCGCACCCCTTCCGGTCGGCGAAAGGCAGCCCGGTGCGCTACCGCCACCTCACCACCGTCACCCTCGCCCTGGGCGTCGTGCTCCTCGTCGACGTGCTGCGCGTCTTCCTGCCGGCGGTCATCACCATCTTCGGGCAGGCCGCCTCGACCCCCGCCGAACTGCTGGGGGCGTTCGCGTTCGGCTGGTTCCTGCTCGCCCTGGCCGCGCCCGCGCTGATCCGTCGCGTCGGCGCCCGCCCCGTGACGCTCGTCGCCGCGGTGCTGCTGGTCGTGGCGCGGCTCGCCGTCAACGGTCAGCCGGGCGGGCGGCTCCAGCTCTGGCTCGCCACGGCCGGGCTGCTCGCCGGGCTGGTCTGGCTCGCCGGTGTCGCCGCCGGCACCGACCGCCCCGTGCCCGGGTTGGCGCTCGGGCTGGCGGTCGGGGCCGTCCTGCACACGGTGCTGGACACGTACCGCTCGGCGTTCTTCGGGGACTGGCCGGCGTGGTTGGTGGCCGTCGGGGTCGCGGGGCTCTTCCTGGCGGGGCAGGCGCGGCCCGTGCCGCCGGCCGGGGCGGGCGGCGTACGGAGCTGGCTGCTGGCCGGGCCGGCGCTGCTGCTCGCCGGCATGGTGGCGCTCTCCCCGGCGGTCGCCCGGACGGCGATGTCGTACCAGTTCGGTCTGCTGCGGTCGGATCCCGCCGACGAGGTGGGGGTGGCCACCGTGCCGCTGTTCGGCCCCGCCCCGCTCGCCGTGGCGGTCGGCGGGTTCCTGCTCGCCGCGCTGGCCCCGCCCCGCCGGGGCGCCTGGCGGTGGCTCGGGCCGGTGGCCCTGGTCGGCGGGGCCGTCCTCGTCGCCCTCGGACGCGGGGAGTTGCTGCTGCCGGCCGTCCTGCTCACCGCCGTCGGTCTCGGCGCGTGCCTGGCGTCGGCCGGCGCGGCGGACGGGCGGGGCGACGACGGCGCGGACGAAGCCCGCACCCCGGTCCCCGACGGCGCTGGGCAGGACCCGGCGGGCAGCGCGTCAGCCCCGGCGCGGGCGGCCGGTGACGGGCAGGACCCGGCGCGGGCGGCCGGGCGGCGCGGGTACGCGGCCGTCGCCGGGATGCTCGTCTTCGCCGTCGCGGCGGTGGCCTACTACTCCGCCTACGACCTCGGCCACCCCAACGCCGGGGTGCCGGTGGCGGTGGCGGTGCTGGTCGCCGCCGTCGCGCTGGCGGGGCGTCCCACCCCGGGGCCGGCCCGGCCGCCGCTGCCGCCGGTGTGGACGGCCGCCACCGCCGCCGTGGTGACGCTGCTGGCCGCGGTCGCCAGCGACGAGCTGCTCTCCGCCACCAACCGGGACGGGCCGCCGGGGACGGTGCGGGTGGCGGCGTACAACGTGCGGATGGGGTTCGGGATCCACGGCCGCTTCGACCCGGACGCGCTGGCGCGGGCCGTCGCCGGGGCCGACGTCGTGGCACTCAGCGAGGTGGACCGGGGCTGGCTGCTCAACGGCGGCCACGACACGCTCGACCTGCTGGCGGAGCGGCTGGACATGCCGTACGTCTTCGCGCCGGCCGCCGATCCGCTCTGGGGCGACGCCGTGCTGAGCCGGTGGCCGCTGGACGCGGCGCGGACCCGGCCGCTGCCGGCGGTCGGCGCGCCCACCGGGGCGCAGGCCCTCGGCGTCACCGTGAACTTCAGCGGGGGCGTCCGCCTGGCGGTCGTCGCCACCCACCTGCAACCGCCGCCCGGCGAGGACCCGGTGGTCCAGGCCCGCGCGGTCGCCGACTTCGCCGTGCGGTACGCGGCCGGCCGGCCCCTGGTGGTCGCCGGCGACCTGAACACTGAGCCGGGCGACCCGGCGTTCGCCGAGTTCACCCGGGCCGGTCTGGTCGACGCGCTCGCCGCCGCCCGCCCCCTGCCGACCAGCCCCGCGGACGCCCCGCGCCAGCAGATCGACCACGTCTTCGTCACGCCCGGCCTGGCCGCCGGCGACGCGGCGGCCCCGCCCGGGACGGCCAGCGACCACCTGCCGGTCGCGGTGACGCTGACCCTGCCACCGGCCTGACCCGCCGGCCTGACCCGCCGGCCTGACCCGCTGTCCGACGGGCCGCTCTGACCCGCTGTCCGGCGGGCCGGCCCTGACCCGCCGTCCCACGGGGGCCGGTCGGGACCGGCCGGCCGGTGTGGGCGCGCGGTCAGAGGCGGTCGACGGCGAGCAGGCGGTCGCTGGCGAAGGCGAGCAGCCAGCCGCCGCCCTTCGGGGTGGTGAAGTCGCCCGGCCGCCCGCTGAGCCGGGCCAGGGCGCCCGGAATCACCTTGCCCTGGCTGCACACCCCCACCGGCTCGCCGGTGGCCGCCAGCGCGGTCAGGCGGGCGGCGGCGGCCAGCGCGCACTCGTCGGGCTGCTGGCCCGGCCGCGGCTCGTCCAGGTCGCCGTCGATCTCGATCGGCAGGTCGAGCAGCGCCGCCGCCGGGTCGAGGGTCTGTACGCAGCGGCGGGCCGAGGCCGACAGCAGGCGTACCGGGCGGAGCAGCGCCACCAGCGGGGCGAGCGCATGGGCCTGCGCCCAGCCCCGGGCGTCGAGCGGCCGGCCGGTGTCCGGGCCCGACCAGGTGGCCCGCTTGCCGGCGTGGGCGTGCCGGACCAGCGCCACCGTCCCGGTGACCGTCGGCAGGGCCGCGAACGCGGCCAGCACCTCGGCGTCGTGCGGGTAGCTGACCAGCCGGACCGCCTCGTCCACGCCGAGCCAGCGCACGTCGTCGACCTCGGTGCCCGGCTGGAAGCCGCCGGCGGCCACCGTCCGCATCGACCAGTAGTCGACCACCTTCGGACGGCCCTCGCTGCGGTAGCGCACGGTGGGCAGCCGCACCTGCGGCACCGCCCGGACGTCGGTCTCCTCGGCGACCTCCCGCACGGCGGCGCGCAGCGGATGCTCGCCCGGCTCCAGCTTGCCCTTGGGCAGCGACCAGTCGCCGTAGCGGGGCCGGTGCACGAGGCAGACCAGCACCCCGGCGTGCGGGGCGGCGCCCGTGCTCCCGGCGGCCGGCCCCCCGACCGGCCCGGGGTCGTCGGCGGGGCGCCACACGACACCACCCGCCGCCCGGATCGGGGGCGCGGCGTCGGGGAACCCGGGCGGCCGGCCCCGGCCGGGGCCGGCCGCATCCCGCTCATCCAGCATCAGGTCAGCCTATGCGGGTACCGGTCAGCCCGCCGTGCCACCGACGCGACGCAGCAGCAACTCCTGGAGGTGGACCCGCGGTTCATCGGCCGTGCCGGTACGCCGGCTCCAGGTGCCGTCCGCCGCCAGCTCGAACGCGTCCACGTCGGGGCTCATCGCGGCGGTCAGCACGTGGTCCAGCTCGGCCCGGGCGACGGGGTCGCTCACCCGCACCAGCGCCTCGACCCGGCGGTCCAGGTTGCGGTGCATCAGGTCGGCCGAGCCCATCCAGAACTCGGCGTCGCCGTCGTTGCCGAACCGGAAGATCCGGGAGTGCTCCAGGAACCGGCCCAGGATCGAGCGGACCCGGATGTTCTCCGACAGGCCGGGCACCCCCGGGCGCAGCGTGCACATGCCCCTGATCACCAGGTCCACGTGGACCCCCGCCCGGGAGGCCCGGTAGAGCGCGTCCGTGATCTTCTCGTCGACAAGCGAGTTCACCTTGATCTGCACGAGGCCGGGCATGCCCAGCCGGACGTGCGCGATCTCCCGCTCGATGCGTTCGATGAGGCCGCTGCGGATGCCCTGCGGCGCCACCAGCAGCCGGCGGTACGCGGTCTGCCGGCTGTAGCCGGTGAGGACGTTGAACAGGTCGGTCAGGTCGGCCCCGATCTCCGGGTCGGCGGTGAGCATGCCGAAGTCCTCGTAGAGCCGGGCGGTCTTCGGGTGGTAGTTGCCGGTGCCGATGTGGCAGTAGCGGCGGATCTGGTTGCCCTCCTGGCGTACCACCAGGGCGGTCTTGCAGTGCGTCTTGAGCCCGACCAGGCCGTAGACGACGTGGCAGCCGGCGCGCTCCAGCTTGCGCGCCCAGCCGATGTTGGCCACCTCGTCGAAGCGCGCCTTCAGCTCGACCAGCACCACCACCTGCTTGCCGGCGGCCGCCGCGTCGACGAGCGCGTCCACGATCGGGGAGTCGCCGCTGGTGCGGTAGAGGGTCTGCTTGATGGCCAGCACGTCCGGGTCCGCGGCGGCCTGCTCGATGAAGCGCTGCACGCTGGTGGCGAACGAGTGGTACGGGTGGTGGACCAGGATGTCGCCGTCGCGCAGGGTCGCGAAGACGCTGCGCGGCACCTCGCCCTCGGTGAGGCGCGGGTGGGTGGCCGGCACGAACGGCGGATCCTTCAGGTCCGGGCGGTCGGCCTCGTCGTAGAGCTGCCAGAGCGCGGAGAGGTCGAGCAGGCCGGGCACCCGCAGCACCTCCTGGTCGTGCATGTCCAGCTCGCGGACGAGCAGCTCCAGCACGTGGTCGGAGACCGAGGCGGCCACCTCCAGCCGCACGGGCGGGCCGAACCGGCGCCGGGCCAGTTCCCGTTCCAGGGCCTGGAGCAGGTCCTCGTCGCGGTCCTCGTCGACCTCCACCTCGGCGTTGCGGGTGACCCGGAACAGGTGGCACTCGACCACCTGCATGCCGGAGAAGAGCTGCCCCAGGTGCACCGAGATCAGGTCCTCCACCGGCAGCATCCGCACGCCCGGCAGGTCGCGGTGCACCCGGACGAAGCGGGGCACGTTGTTCGGCACCTTGACCCGGGCGAAGAACTCCGAGCCGCCGTCCGGGTCGCGGACCGCCACCGCGAGGTTGAGCGACCGCCCGGAGATGTACGGGAAGGGATGCGCCGGGTCCACCGCCAGTGGGGTCAGCACCGGGAAGATCTGCTCCCGGAAGTACGCGCGCAGCCGTTCCCGCTCGGGGTCGTCCAGGTCGGCCCAGCGCAGGATCCGGATGTCCTCGGCGGCCAGCTTCGGCAGCACCTCGTCGGTGAAGCAGGCCGAGTGCCGGGCCACCAGCGTCGCGGCCTTCCCGGCGACCAGCTCCAGCTGGGTGCGCAGCGGCATCCGGTCCCCGCCGCGTACCGGCAGGCCGGCCTGGAGCCGGCGCTTCAGCCCGGCGACCCGCACCATGTAGAACTCGTCGAGGTTGCTGGCGAAGATGGCCAGGAACTTGGCCCGTTCCAGCAGCGGCGTGCGCGGGTCCTCGGCGAGCGCCAGCACCCGGGCGTTGAAGTCGAGCCAGGAGAGTTCCCGGTTGAGGAAGCGGTCCTCCGGCAGCGGCTGCGCCGCGGGGGGCTCGTCGACGAGGTCGGGCGCCGGCGCCTCGACGGGCGGCGCCGCGTCCAGCACCTCCTCCAGCCCGGCGGAGGCGGCCGCACCGTCGGCACCGGCGGCGTCGGCCGAACCGGTCGCGGCGGACGCTCCGCCCGGGGTCGCGGCGGACGCCTCGCCGGGGGTCGCCGCGGGCGCCTCGCCGGGGGACGCAGCCGGCGTCGCCTCCGGAGTCGCGGCGGTCGGGTCAACGTGGAAGCGGCCGTCGGCACCCCGGGACCGGGTGCCGTTGCGGGGGGCGGCCGGGTCGGTGGACGGGCGGCTGGCGCGGGGCTTGCGAGGGGTGCTCACCTGCCCATAATCTCCCGGATGCGGTTAACGCAAAATGAACTTCGACCAGCCGCTCAGGCCATCGTCGGCAATGTCACCCGGACCACCGCGCCGGTGTCGTCGGTCTCGACGCGCAACCGCTGGCCGAGGCGGAGCAGGCGCAGTCCGGAGGCGTCGAACGCCCGGGCCGGGAAGGCCAGCTCGGTGCCGTCGTCGAGGAGCAGCGTCCCGCTGCGGGTCGCCGCGTCGTAGGTGGCCACCGTGCCCTGCATGACCCGCACGCTACACGCCCTCAGGCCGGGCAGGAGGCGGCGGCCAACGCGGCCGTGCGGGGCCCCAGCCCGAGCCGGGCCGCTGCGGCCAGGTCGGCGGCGGTGTCCACGTCCCGGCGCAGGCTCGGCCAGTCCCCGGTGAGGGTGAGCGCCCCGCTCGCGGCGTGCGCGGCGGCCGAGCCGACCCCGAAGCGGGGATCCATGGCCACGCCCGGCGGCGCGGCCAGCAGCACGGTGCCCTGGCCGGGGGCGTCGGCCACGTACCCGCGTACGCCCGGGGGCGCGGCCTGGGCCGCCCGCAGCGCCGCCGCCAGCTCGGCCGGGCGCAACGCGGGCAGGTCGGCGGTGAGCCCGGCCACCCAGCCGCCGCCCGCGACCGACGCGCCGTGCCGGAAGGCGGCGTTCAGCCCGGCGCCGGGGGCGTCGGGCAGCGCCCGGGCGCCGGCGCGGCGGGCGGCCTCGGCCACCCGGGCGTCGTCGGTGACGACCAGCACCCCCGCCACCGCCGGGCAGGCCCGCACCGCGGCGACCGTGTCGGCGGCCAGGGCCAGCGCCAGTTCCTCGTGCGGTACGGCCGGCAGCGCCCCCCGCAGCCGGCTCTTCGCGGCGGCCAGGCGCTTCACGGGCACCACCACGGTCCACCTCGGCTGACTCACACCGCCATCCTGCCAGCCGTCCGGCGGTACCCTCTCTGGCCGGACCCGGGTCGAGCAGGCATGATTTCCGCTGCGGGCGTCACCGGGTGCGGATCCGGTGCGGGGCGGGGCGGCACGAGGAGGCGCGGTGACACGGCGGAGGCTGGGGTTCTGGCAATGGTTCGCCGTGGTGCTGGTCAAGCCGGTGATGACCGTCTGGACCCGGCGCACCTGGCGCGGCATGGAGCACCTGCGCGGCGACGGCGGCGTGATCATCGTGCCGAACCACATCTCGCACGCCGACCCGCTCGTCGCGGCCCACTTCGTCTACGACTCCGGCCGTTGGCCGCAGTTCCTCGGCAAGGCCAGCGTGTTCCGGGTCCCGGTGATCGGCTGGATCCTGCACCGGTGCCGGCAGATCCCGGTCGAGCGCAACACCGTGGACGCGGTGCGGTCGCTGGACCACCTCGTCGCCGCGCTCGACCAGGGCGGCGCGGTGGTGATCTACCCGGAGGGCACCATCACCCGCGAACCGGAGCTGTGGCCGATGAAGGGCAAGACCGGCGCCGCCCGCCTCGCGCTCGCCACCGGGGCGCCGGTGGTCCCGCTCGTCATGTGGGGCCCGGAGCGGATCTTCGACCCGCGCCGGTCCCGACTGGACCCGCGCCCCCGGATCCCGGTGACCGTGGTCGCCGGACCCCCCGTCGACCTGGGCCGGTGGGCCGGGTCGACCCCGACGAAGGCCGTCCTCGAGGAGATGACCGACACCATCATGCTGCGCCTTCGTGACATGCTCACCGAGATCCGGGGCGGCACCCCGCCACCACTGTGGGAACGGACGGCGCGCCCCGCCGTCGATCGGCGGCCGGGGGCGGCGGCGTGAGCGGGCACGTCGCGGTCCTGGGTGCCGGCTCGTGGGGCACCGCGTTCGCCAAGATCCTCGCCGACGCCGGGCGGGACGTCACCGTCTGGGCCCGCCGCCGGGCGGTCGCCGACACGATCCGGGCCGAGCGGCGCAACCCGGAGTACCTGCCGGACGTGCTGCTGCCGTCGCGGGTCACGGCGACGGGCGACGCCGCCGAGGCGATCACCGGGGCCGAGCAGGTGGTGCTGGCCGTACCGTCGCAGACGCTGCGCGGCAACCTGGCCGAGTGGACCGCGCACCTGCACCCGGACGCCACCCTGGTCTCGCTGATGAAGGGCATCGAGCTCGGCACCACCAGGCGGATGAGCGAGGTGATCGTGGAGACCGCCGGGGTGGCGGCGGACCGGGTGGTGGTGGTCTCCGGCCCCAACCTGGCCCCGGAGATCGCCGCCGAGCAGCCCGCCGCCACCGTGGTCGCCTGCACCGATCAGGACCGGGCCACGCAGGTGCAGCGCTCCATCACCACGCCCTACTTCCGCCCGTACACCAACGACGACGTGATCGGCTGCGAGCTGGGCGGCGCGGTGAAGAACGTGATCGCCCTGGCGTACGGCATCGCCGTGGCGATGGGGTTCGGCGACAACACCCGGGCCATGCTCGTCACCCGGGGACTGGCCGAGACGGCCCGGCTCGGGGTGGCCCTGGGTGCCGACCCGCTCACCTTCGCCGGCCTGGCGGGGATGGGCGACCTCGTCGCCTCCTGCTCGTCGCCGCTGGCCCGCAACCGCACCTTCGGCGAGCACCTGGGCCGGGGCGCGACCCTGGAGGAGGCCCGCGTCGCCACCCGGCAGACCGCCGAGGGCGTCAAGAGCGCGCTGGCCCTGCGCGACCTGGCCCGGGCGCACGCGGTGGAGATGCCGATCACCGAGCAGGTCGAGCTGGTCTGCCACGAGGGGATGGACCCCCGGCTCGCCGTCGAGGCGCTGATGAGCCGCACCACCAAGCCGGAGTGAGCGACGTGACCGAGCACCACGACGGCACCCGCTGCGTCCGCGCCGGCCTGCCCGAGCCGGCTCCCGGCCAGCCGTTCCTGCCCGGGCCGGTGTTCGCCGCGCCGTACCACCTGGACCCGTGGGCGGGGCCGGCGGCGGCGCCCGACGGCTACGGCCGGCCGGACAACCCCACCCGGCGGCTGCTGGAGGCGGCGGTCGGGGAGCTGGAGGGGGGCGACTGCCGGGTCTTCGCCAGCGGGCAGGCCGCGATCACCGGGCTGCTGCTGACGCTGCTGCGGCCGGGGGACACGGTGGTGCTCCCGTCGGACGGGTACTTCGCCGTCCGGGCCTTCGCCGCCGACACGCTGGAGGGCATCGGCGTACGGGTGCTCCTCGCCCCGACCGCCGGCCCGCACCCGGCCTTCGACGGCGTACGCCTGGTGCTGCTGGAGACCCCGGCCAACCCGGGCCTGGACGTCGCCGACGTGGCGGCGCTGGCCGCCCGGGCGCACGCCGCCGGCGCCCTGGTGGCGGTCGACAACACCACGGCGACGCCGCTCGGGCAGCGCCCGCTCGACCTGGGCGCCGACGTCGTGGTGGCCTCCGGGACGAAGGCCCTGACGGGGCACTCCGACCTGCTGCTGGGCTACGTCGCGACCCGCTCGCCCGAGCTGCGGGACGCGGTCACCGCCTGGCGGAACGTCACCGGGGCCGTGCCGGGCGCGTTCGACGCCTGGCTCGCGCACCGGTCGCTGGCCACCCTCGACCTGCGGCTGGCCCGGCAGACCGCGAACGCGCAGGCCCTCGCCGGGCTGCTCGCGGGGCGCGACGACGTGACCGGGCTGCGCTGGCCGGGGCTGCCCGGCGACCCGGCCCACCCGGTGGCGTCGGTCCAGATGCGACGGATCCCCGGGGTGCTCTGCTTCGACCTCGGCGACGCCGGGCGGGTGGCGCGGTTCCTCGACGCGGCCCGGCTGGTGGCCGCGGCCACCTCCTTCGGCGGCCTGCACACCACCGCCGACCGGCGGGCACAGTGGGGCGACGACACTCCGCCCGGCTTCGTCCGGCTCTCCTGCGGGGTCGAGGACGCCGTCGACCTGGTCGCCGACGTGACCGCCGCACTGGACGCCAGCCGCTGAGCACCGGACACCGGCCCGGAGGCGCCCCGTGACCGTCTTCTCCTTCCGCCCCGACCGGCCCGCCCTCGTGCACCGGCTGCGCGCCGCCGGCTGCGTCTACGCCGAGGACGAGGCGGAGCTGCTGATCGCCGCCGCCGACTCGGCCGAGGCGCTGGCCGGCCTGGTCGACCGCCGGGTCGCCGGGCTGCCGCTGGAGTACGTGCTCGGCTGGGCCGAGTTCTGCGGCGAGCGGATCGCCGTCGACCCCGGCGTGTTCGTGCCGCGTGCGCGTACCGCCCTGCTGGTCGACGTCGCCGTCGCGGTGACCGGCCCGGCGGCGGCCGTGGTGGACCTGTGCTGCGGCTCCGGCGCCACCACCGTGGCGCTGGCCCGCCGGCTCGCGCCGCGCTGGCTGGCCGCCGCCGACGTGGACCCCGCCGCCGTCGCCTGCGCCCGGCGCAACCTGGCCCCGCTGGCCGTGCCGGTCTACGAGGGCGACCTGTACGACCCGCTGCCGGCCCGCTGGCGGGGCCGGCTGGACCTGGTGCTGGCCAACGCCCCCTACGTGCCGACGGCGGCGGTGGCGCTGATGCCGCCGGAGGCCCGGCTGCACGAGGCGCCGGTGGCCCTCGACGGCGGGCCGGACGGCCTGGCGGTGCTGCGCCGCGTCGCCGAGGGCGCGGCGCGCTGGCTGGCCCCGGGCGGGCACCTGGTGGTCGAGACGGGGGAGGCGCAGGTGGAGGCGCTCCGCGCGGCGCTGACCGCCGTGGGCCTGCACCCCACGGTGACCCGGGACGACGACCGGGACGCCACCGCCGTCTCGGCCCGCCGCCCGGGCTGACCCTCGTCCGTCGCCGCGGCCTGGCGGGGGCGGGGAAGGGGAACTAGCCTCACGGCAGGCGTGGCGGCGGAAGGCGGTTGTCGTGGGTGGTGCGGACGTGCCGGTGGTCGTCGGGCTCGACAACGGGGGGACCAGCAACAACGCCACGGTGCTCACCGTGGACGGCCGGTTCCTGGTGGACGGCCTGGTGGAGAACCCGAGCGAGGTACGCGCCGGCCCGGCGGCGGCGATCGAGGCGCTGGCCCGCGCGTTCGACGGGGTGCTGGCGCTGACCGGGGTGCCCCGCACGTCGGTGCGCGCGGTCGGGCTGGACACGCCCGGGCCGGCGAGCGCCACCGGGGTGATCTCCTCCCGCGGGTCGACCAACTTCTCCCAGCCGGCCTGGCGCGGCTACGACGTGCGGACGGCCCTGGAACGGCGGCTCGGCCTGCCGGTGCTCTACCACAACGACGGCAACGCCGCCGCGCTCTACGCCCACCACGCGCACTTCGGCGCGGAGGCGATGCGCCGCTCGTCGGTGTCGGCCATCGTCGGCACGGGGCTGGGCGGCGGTGTGGTCGAGGCGGGCCGGGTGGTCGCCGGGGCGGCCGGGATGGCCGGCGAACTGGGCCACGTGCACATTCCGCTGACCGGGCTGCTCGCGCCGGACCAGCCGGTGCCCACGTGCGCCTGCGGCTTCGCCGGGGACGCCGAGAGCGTCGCCTCGCTGACCGCCATCGGGCGGAACCTGCTGCCGTACTGGCTGGGACGGTTTCCGGACCATCCGCTGGCCGCCGAGCCGCCGGAGCGGGCGGCGAAGCTGGTCCGGGGCTACGGCGAGCGCGGCGACGCGTTGGCCCGGGAGGTGTTCACCCAGCAGGCGATGGCGCTGGGGCGACTCTTCACCGTGGCGGCCAACTTCACCGATCCGCACGCGTACTTCGTCGGGGGTGGGGTGGTGGAGGCGGCCCCGGAGTTCCGGGACTGGTTCCTCGCGACGGTGCGGGAGCACACGGTGCTGCGGGAGGAGCAGGCCGCGTCGGCCACCTTCGCCCTGGTGCCCGAGCGGGACATGGCAGGCGCCCGGGGCGTGGCCATCGCGGCGCTGGAGGCGCTGCGCGCCGGCCCCGCGCCCCACCCGGTCGTCGCGGGCTGACCCGCACGCCTCTCCGCCGGGCTGACCCGCCCGGTCGTCGCGGGCTGACCGCCCGTCTCCCCGCCGGGAGGGGGCGCTCCGCCGCCTTCGGTGGCGAGGCGGTGCGGCCGGTCGTCGCCCGTCGGATCCGACCCCGCCGGGCGACGGCCCCACCGGCTCCCATCGGTGGGACCGCCGCCGGCGGGGCGCCGGCGCGACGGGTCAGCGGGCGCGCCGGCGCCCCCGGAGGGAGGGGTCAGTGTCCGGGCGGCGCCCCGACGAAGGCGGCCCAGGCGGCCGGCGGGAAGAGCAGCGCGGGGCCGGACGGGTCCTTGGAGTCGCGGACGGCGACCGTGCCCGGGACCACCGCCATCTCCACGCACGCCCCCTCGTCGCCGCTGCGGCTGCTCTTGCGCCACCGCGCCACGGCCAGCGCCGCGCTGATCGTCGGTGTCATGGTCCTACCGTCCCTTCAGGAGTTGGAGGAGCTGGTCGCGGCTGTCCGCCGGGCTGAGCGCGACGGTCCGCAGGTGCTCCATGATCTTGGTGCAGGTACGCAGGTCGCCCGGCCGGTCGAGGACCATCTGCCCGGCCACCGTCTCGACCGAGGCGATGATCGGGTCCTCCGGGTCTGCGAACTCCAGGATGTGCAGCGAGCCCCGGGTGCCCCGGTGGTAGCCGGCGGCGAGCGGGATCACCTGGACCGTGATGTTGGGCAGCTCGCCCATCTTGACCAGGTGGTGCAGCTGCGACTCCATCACCGACCGGTCGCCGACGGGCCGCAGCAGCGCGCCCTCGTCGATGATGGCGTCCAGGATCGGCGGCTGGTCACTGATGAGCCGCTGCTGCCGGTCGAGCCGGAACTGGACCCGCTGCTCCACCTCGTCGTCGCGCAGGGTGTGCGGGCCGCCGCGCATCACTCCCCGGACGTAGTCGGCGGTCTGCAACAGCCCCGGCACCACCGAGGGCTCGAAGTTGGCGATGCCGGTGGCCTCGGCCTCCAGCGCGATGAAGTCGATGGTGCGCCGGTCGAGCAGGTGTGAGTACGACACCCACCAGCCGGGCTTGCGCGCGTCCTTGGCGAGCTGCACGGCGGCGGCCACCTCGTCGGCACCGACCCCGTAGAGGGTGAGCAGGGCGCGCACGGTGGCGGGGCTGACCAGCGTCTGCGCGTTCTCGTAGCGGGACAGGGTGCTGCGGGTGCTGCTGATCTCGTCCGCCGCCGCCTCCAGCGTGAGGCCGGCGGCTTCCCGGTGGGTGCGCAGCGCGATGCCCAGTCGCCGGGCACGGGCGGTCTTCGGAGCCATGCATCGATCGTCGCACATCTTCTCGGGAACGTGTAGATGAGAGAACGCCGATGAGAGTTGCATTCATGGCTGTGGACATGCCAATCTGTCATCGCGTCCTCACTGCCGGTTGTCGTGGCGACGGCGGTGGTGAGCGACCGGAGGGGAAGGGGCGCGCGGCGATCGGGTTTCTCCCCCGTACCCGATCGCCGCGTGCCACGCCCCGTGGCCCGTCAGCCGGAAGGGACCCGACGTGCGTACTGCCCGACAGGCCCGCGCCGACCGCCCCGGCGGGCACCGATGACGCGGTTCCTGGTGGTGCTCACCGACGTGCGGCCGGCCGAGGGCGCCGGACGCGACGAACGCAACTGCCCCGAGCGCCGCCGTCAGGTGGTCGGGGCGAGCAGCCGCGAGGCGGCGGACCGGATCGCGGGCGCGTTCATGGCGCTGGGCATGGTGCGGGCCGGCCGGCAGCGGGTCAAGGTGATCGCCATCGGCCGGCGGCACGCGCGCGGCTGACGCCGCCGAGGACGGTGCGGTCGCGGGAGGCGGCCCCGCCGGGTGGGAGGGCCGCCCGGCAGGCGGCCCGGCCCGGCGGGAGGCGCGGCCCGGCGCCCCGCCGGGCCGTCCGGCGTCACAGCATCCGGCGCCGCTTCAGGTAGGCGACCAGGTCGTCGTAGACGCCCCCCTCGTTGGCGAACATCGCCACGTTGCGGGCGGTGGCCATCCACGGCTTCGTCGACGGCCGGACCTCCTTGACCGCCCGCTCCAGGTCCCGGTGCTCGATCATCCGCACCTCGCCGGTGCGTACCGAGTCGGCCATCGCGAACTCGGCGGCCGTCTCGCAGAGGTGGGCCAGGTCGGCGCCCGAGTAGTCCTCGGTGGCCGCCACGATCTTCCGCAGGTCGATCCCCGCGATCGGCCGCTCCCGCAGGTGGTACTCCAGGATGGCGCGGCGCGCCTCGGCGTCCGGCGGCAGCACCAGCACCACCCGGTCGAGCCGTCCGGGACGGCGCAGCGCCGGGTCGACGTCCCACGGGGTGTTGGTGGCGGCCAGCACGAAGACCCCCTCGTTGCTGCCCTCCATCCCGTCCAGCTCCGCCAGCAGCTGGTTGCCCAGCGTCCGCATCGAACTGGAGCCGACCTGCGAGCGCTTGTGCCCCAGCGCGTCGACCTCGTCCAGGAAGAGCACGCAGGGCGCGTTGCGGCGGGCCGCCTGGAACAGCTCGTGCAGGTTGCGCTCCGAGTTGCCCATCCACATGTCGAGCACGTCCACGATGGACAGCGAGATGAACTTCGCGCCCATCTCCCCGGCGACCGCCCGGGCCAGGAACGTCTTGCCGCAGCCGGGCGGGCCGTAGAGCATCAGGCCGCCGCGGAGGCTCTTGCCGTACATCCTGCGCAGCTCCGGGTTGCGCAACGGGCCGAGGAAGGCCAGCTCCAGCCGCTCCTTGACCGCCGACATGCCGCCCACGTCGGCCAGCCGGATGCCGGAGGACTCCACGTCGTACACCCGGTCGGAGTGGCCGGTGACCGGCTCCGGCTCGTCGCCGGCGCGGGCGAACCGTGGCGGCACCACGTCGGCCAGTTCCTGCTCGTAGGCGGCGAGGGGATCCTGGTCGGCGGTCGCGGCGGAACCGCCGGGCCCGGCCGGTGCCGGGCGCTGCGCCGGCGGTCGCGGGTCCGCCGGGGGCGGCGTCGGCGGCGGGGGTACGGAGCCGCCCAGCGCCCGCTGCATCAGCGCCTGCGCCTGGCCGTTGCCCGGATCCCGGGCGAGGGCCTGCCCGACCTGCGCGATCGCCTCCCCGGCCCGGCCGGCGTCCAGCAGCAGCGCGGCGAGGTGCAGGCGCAGCGGCAGGTCGTCGGGGCGGGCGTCCAGGGCCGCCGTCAGGGACTCGATGAGGGGATCAGCGCTCATAGGACGTGCAGCGTAGTGGGCGCCCCGTGCCGTCACCGTCCCCGTACGGGCAGTTACGGAACGTATATCCTTTGTTGACCGGTTGCTGCGGCGGTCCGGCTGTCCCCGGGTATCGGCATCCGGCGCCCGCCACGCACAGTAAGGTCAACCGGGTGAGCGCCACGACCGGAGCAGTCGCGTACGAAGAGGTGACGCAGTGACCACCCCAGGCAGGACCCGCGTGGCGATCGTGTTCGGCGGCCGCAGCCCGGAGCACGGCATCTCCTGCGTCAGCGCCGGCAGCGTCCTCGGCGCCCTCGACCCGGACGAGTTCGAGGTGGTGCCGGTGGGCATCACCCGGGCCGGCCAGTGGGTGCTGACCAGCGGCGACCCCGGCCAGTTGGCGATCGACGCGCGCCGGCTGCCGGAGATCACCGCCGAGTCCGGCACCGACATCGTGCTGCGCGCCGACCCGACCGGCAACGGGCTCATGGTGCTCGACCCGACCGAGGGTCCCCGGGCGCTCGCCGACGTCGACGTGGTCTTCCCGGTGCTGCACGGCGCGTACGGCGAGGACGGCACCATCCAGGGCATGCTGGAGATGGCCGGCATCCCGTACGTCGGGGCGAACGTCTTCGCCTCCGCCGCCGCCATGGACAAGGAGTTCACCAAGAAGCTCTGCGCCGCCGAGGGCATCCCGGTGGGCCCGTACGCGGTGCTGCGCAACGGGATGACGCTGAGCGAGGCGGACAAGGAGCGGCTCGGCCTGCCGGTCTTCGTGAAGCCCTCCCGGGCCGGTTCGTCGTTCGGCATCAGCAAGGTCGACGACTGGGCCGACCTCGACGCGGCGGTCGCCACCGCCCGGCAGATCGACCCGAAGGTGCTCGTCGAGGGTGCGGTCGTCGGGCGCGAGATCGAGTGCGGCGTGCTGGAGGGCGAGGCCGGCGGCGCGCCGGAGGCGTCCGTGCTGGCCGAGGTCCGGGTGGTCGGGGACTACGACTTCTACGACTTCGAGGCGAAGTACATCGACTCCGAGTCCGCCTGCGAGTACGACATCCCCGCCGGCCTGCCGGAGCGGGTGACCCGCCAGGTCCGGGAGTACGCCACCCGCGCCTTCACCGCGCTCGACTGCGCGGGCCTGGCCCGGGTCGACTTCTTCGTCACCCCGGAGCTGGACGTCTACCTCAACGAGATCAACACCATGCCGGGCTTCACCCCGACCTCGATGTTCCCGCGCATGTGGGCGGCGTCCGGGCTGGAGTACCCGAAGCTGGTCAACCGCCTCATCCGCACCGCCCTGCACCGCGGCGTCGGCCTGCACTGAGGTGTGAGGAAGGGCACCTTCCTGACGCCTGGTGCACAGGAAGGTGCCCTTCCTGACCGTTGCCCGTCCACGCGGGACGGGACGGGGCGGGCGTCAGGTCCGGCAGCCGCTCGGGGTGTCGGCGACGGAGGGCACCGAGGCCACGATCGTGTCCGAGACGGGGGCGACCCACTGCAACCCCTGCCCGTAGAAGTGCGGCACGCGGACCGTGACGGCGGTCTCCCGGTCCATGGTGGTGAGCACGGTGGCGTCGCGTTCCTCGCTGGCGTACCAGCAGACCCGGTTGACCGTCCAGACGTGGTCGGTGTCGTCGACGGCCGGCTTGGCCCCGCCGCAGGCGACGGTGACCGCCGGGTCGCCGTACGCGGCGTTCTGCTCCGGGCCGGCCGTGACCGGGCGCTGGGCGAGGTCGTTGACCGTGGGCGGCAGCTGGGAGAGCAGGGCGCGGCAGACCGTGGCGGGCCGTTCGGCCAGCGCCGGCGCGGCCATCTCGACCGGGGCGGTGGAGCGCGGTCCGGCGCTCGTGGCGGTCGCGCTCGGCGTGGCGGCCGGCTCGGCCCGCTCGTCGGGGGAGAGTTGGGCGAACGCGAACGCGCCCACCAGCACGGTGACCGGCAGCGCGATAAGCGTGGCGATCAGCGCCGCGCCGCGCGTCGTGCGGTCGCGGGTCGGCCGGTCGGGGGCCACCTCGTCCGGCTGGGCGGAATCGGTCACGGGAGAGTCAGTGATCTTGTCCACTTACAGGCGCACCACCGAACACGTGAGGGTGCGGGTGATGCCGGGCACCATCTGCACCTTGCTGACGATGAGTTTGCCGAGCTCGTCGACGGTGTTCGCCTCGGTGAGCACGACCACGTCGTACGGCCCGGTGACGGCGTCGACGCGTACCACGCCGGCAAGGTCCGAGATGAGACCGGCCACGTCACGCGCCCGGCCGACCTCGGTCTGGATGAGGATGTACGCCTGTACCACGACTCGACCTCCGTCCGTCGCCGCTCTGGAGCGGCCCGAAGGGAGAAAGTACCTTACGGACCTGGTCTGATCCCTATCGGTGGTCAAGGAGAAGCGGTGAGCGAGCAGCACGGCGGAGGAGCGGCATGAGTGTCGCGGGGATCGGCGAGTTCGGCCTGATCGACCGGGTGACCGCCCGGTTGTCGTACGGATCGACGGTACTGCTGGGCCCGGGGGACGACGCGGCGGTGGTGGCCGCCCCGGACGGCCGGGTCGCGGCCTCGACCGACGTGCTGGTGGAGGGGCGGCACTTCCGGCGGGACTGGTCCAGCGCGCGTGACGTCGGCCACCGGGCGGCGGCGGCGAACCTGGCCGACATCGCCGCGATGGGGGCGCAGCCGACCGCGCTGCTGGTGGCGCTCTGCATGCCGCCCGAGCTGGATCCCGGGTGGGCCGAGGAACTCGCCGACGGGCTGGCCGCCGAGGCGGCGAAGGTCGGCGCGAGCGTGGTGGGCGGGGACATGTCGGGCAGCCCGACGCTGACCATCGCGGTCACGGCCCTCGGCGACCTGGGCGGCCGGCCGCCGGTGACGCGCTCCGGCGCGCGGCCCGGTGACGTGCTGGCCCTGGCCGGCCGCATCGGGTACGCGGCGGCCGGGCTGACCGTGCTCTCCCGGGGCTTCCGTACGCCCCGGCTGCTGGTGGAGGCCTGCCGGCGGCCCGAGGTGCCGTACGCGGCGGGGCCGCACGCCGCCCGGCTCGGCGCCACCGCCATGATCGATGTGTCGGACGGGCTGCTCGCCGACGTCGGGCACGTGGCGAAGGCGAGCGGGGTCGCCGTGGACGTGCGCCGGGACGCCTTCGAGGTGCCCCGGCAGATGCGCGACGCCGCCCAGGCACTCGGCGTCGACCCGTACTCCTGGCTCCTCGCCGGGGGCGAGGACCACGCGCTGGCCGCGACCTTCCCGTCGGCGGTGGCGCTGCCGGCGGACTGGCGGCCGATCGGGCGGGTGACGGAGGGCTCGGGTGTCACGGTCGACGGGCAGCCGTACGACGGACCCGCTGGCTGGGACCACTTCCGGTAAGGGCCGACAGGCGTCGTACCCTTTACTCCGTGAGTGAGATCGAGATTCGGGCCGAGCGCTTCGACTCGCCGGTGGCGCAGGGGCTGATCCGCGCCGCGCTGGCCGACCTGGGAGCCCGGTACGGCGGCAGCGGCGACGAGACCCCGGTCGACCCGGGCGAGTTCGTGCCGCCCGCCGGCGCCTTCCTCGTCGCCCACCTCGGCGGCGAGCCGGTCGGCTGCGGCGGCTGGCGCAGCCACGGTGACGAGGGCGACACCGCCGAGCTGAAGCGGATGTACACCGCGCCGGCGGCCCGGGGCCGGGGCGTGGCCCGGGCGGTGCTGGCGGCGGTGGAGCGCTCCGCGCGGGAACACGGGCGCAAGCGGATCGTCCTGGAGTGCGGCGACAAGCAGCCGGAGGCCATCGCCATGTACACGGCGGCCGGCTACGAGCGCATCCCGAACTTCGGCTTCTACCGCGACGCCCCGGGCTGCATCTCCTTCGCCCGCACGCTCTGACCCGCCTCGCGCGTGCCCTGACCCGTCCCGCGCGCCTTGAGCCGCCTCGCGCCGGGGGCCGTCCGGCCCCCGGCACCGGCGCGCCACATGCGCGGGCGGGCGTCGGAGGCGGGGAGTCGCCGGACACGACAGAGCCGGCGGACCACAAGGGCCCGCCGGCAATGACGAGTGTGAAACTGGGGCCTACCGCGTCAGGCGCGGGTGACCTTGCCCGCCTTGATGCAGGAGGTGCAGACCTTCAACTTCTTGGTGTTGCCGCCACCGGCCGGGGTACGCACCGACTGGATGTTCGGGTTCCAGCGGCGGTTGGTCCGCCGGTGCGAGTGGGACACGTTGTGGCCGAAGCCCGGTCCCTTGCCACAGACGTCGCACACGCTAGCCACGGGATACTCCTGGGATTGAAACGTTCATGAGGTCGCCGCCAGGCGCAGCCCGGGCAACCTGGCCAGGTTACCCGATGACCCGGGGCCCGACCAACCGGCCCCGGACGCCGGCCCAGGGTGGGGGGCGTGACCGCGCGACGCGGTCCCGGTTCGCCCGGCCCGCACCCGCCCCCCGCGACATCGCCGCACGGGGGACACGCCACGACGATAGTGGGTGTCGCGCGGCTGCCGGACACGCCGGGGGAGTCGCGTGGACCCCGGCGCGTGTCGGTGCGCGCCAGTAGGCTTCTCGCCGTGCTGGACACCCTCGACGCCGCCGCGGTCCGCCGTTGGTGCGCGGGCGGGCTGGTCGCGCTCAAGCGCCACCAGGGCGAGATCGACGACCTGAACGTCTACCCGGTGCCCGACGGCGACACCGGCACCAACATGGTGCTCACCCTCACCTCGGCCCAGCAGGCGCTCGCGATGGACCTCGGCACCCTCCCGGAGGACGGGCCCACCGCGCACGGGCACGCGTTGCGGCTGATGGCCCGGGGCGCGCTGCTGGGCGCCCGGGGCAACTCGGGGGTGATCCTGTCGCAGATCCTGCGCGGCTTCGCCGACGCCGTCGCCGCCGCGCCCGCCGTGCGGGGGCGCGAGCTGGCCGCCGCCCTGCGCGACGGCACCGCCGCCGCCTACGCCGCGGTCGCCCGCCCGGTCGAGGGCACGCTGCTCAGCGTCGTCGCCGCGGCGGCGCACGCCGCCGAGCGGGCCGACAGCGACGACCTGCGGGCGGTCGTCCGGGCGGCGGCGGGCGGGGCTGCGCACGCCCTGGCGCGCACCCCAGAGCAGCTTCCGGCGCTGGCCCGGGCCGGCGTCGTGGACGCCGGCGGCCGGGGCCTGTGCCTGCTGCTCGACGCCCTGGTCGAGGTCGTGACCGGCGAGAGCCCCGAGCGTCCCGCGCCCGCGCCGCGCCCGGTCCGCCCGCCGGCCACCGCCGTGCGCGAGACCGGTTCCGAGGAGTACGCGTACGAGGTGCAGTTCCTGCTCGACGCCGGGCCGGAGGCGGTGGCCCGGCTGCGGGACGAGCTGGCGGCCCTGGGCGACTCGCTGGTGGTCGTCGGCGACGGCAACGCCGGCACGGGCACCTGGAACGTGCACGTGCATGTCAACGACGTGGGCGCGGCCATCGAGGCGGGCGTGGTGGCGGGCCGGCCGCACCGCATCTCGGTGACCCGCTTCGCCGACCAGCTCGCACCGGTGTCGCCCCCCGAGGCGGCGGCGGACGGGCGGGCCGCCGTGGTGGTGGCCGCCGGCGCGGGCATCGCCGAGCTGTTCGCCGGCGAGGGCGCGACGGTGGTGCCCGGCAACCCGTCGATCGGCGAGCTGCTGGACGCGATCCGCGCCACCGGGGCGGCCCGCGTGGTGGTGCTGCCCAACGACCCCGACACACAGGCGGTGGCGAACGCCGCCGCCCGGGAGGCGCACGGGCTCGGCGTCAAGGTCAGCGTGGTGCCGACCCGCTCACCGGTGCAGGCGCTGGCCGCCCTCGCCGTACGCGACCCGAAGCGGCGCTTCGCCGACGACGTGATCGCGATGGCCGAGGCGGCCGGCGCGTGCCGCTACGCCGAGGTCTGCTACGCCCGCCGCGAGGCGCTGACCGTCGCCGGCCCCTGCCGTCCCGGCGACGTGCTGGCGCTGGTCGAGGGGGAGGTGCACCTGATCGGGTCCGACCTGACCGACACCTGTGCCGCCGTGGTCGACCGGATGCTCGGCGGCGGCGGTGAGCTGGTGACCCTGCTCTCGGGGGCGGACGCTCCCGACGGGCTGGCCGACGCGGTCCGCGAGCACGTCGGGCAGCGCTGGCCGTTCGTCGAGGTGCAGGCATATCCGGGCGGGCAGCCGCACTATCCGCTCCTGGTGGGGGTCGAATGACGTCCGAACCGGCGACGATGGACACGCCGCTGAAGAAGCTGGTCGGCGAGAAGACCGCGAAGGCCCTCGCCGGGCACCTCGACCTGCACACCGCAGGCGACCTGGTCTACCACTTCCCGCGCCGCTACGACGAGCGCGGCGAGCACACCGACATCCGGTCGCTCGACGTCGGCGAGCAGGCCACCGTGCTGGCCCAGGTGCAGCGCACCGCCGTACGCCCGATGCGCCAGCGCCGGGGCAACCTGCTGGAGGTGACGGTCGGCGACGGCTCGGGCGGCACCCTGACCCTGACCTTCTTCGGCAACCAGGCCTGGCGCGAGCGCGAGCTGCGTCCCGGCCGCTGGGGGCTCTTCGCCGGCAAGGTCACCGAGTTCCGGGGCAAGCGGCAGCTCAACGGCCCGGAGTACGTCCTGCTCGGGGAGGGCGGCGACGGCGAGGCGGCGGCCAACGAGGAGATCGAGGAGTTCGCGGGCGCGCTGATCCCGGTCTACCCGGCCGCCGCGGCGGTGCCCACCTGGGTGATCGCCCGCTGCGTCCGGGTGGTGCTGGACACGTTCACCGCGCCGGAGGATCCGCTGCCCGCGACCCTGCGGGCGAGCCGCAACCTGGGCGGCATCGACACGGCGCTGCGCGAGATCCACCGGCCGACCAGCAAGGAGGCGCTCTACCGGGCCCGGCACCGGCTCAAGTGGGATGAGGCCTTCGCCGTGCAGCTCACCCTGGTGCAGCGCAAGCACCGCGCCGCCGCCTCGCCGGCCCGGCCCCGCCCGGCGAAGCCCGGCGGCCTGCTCGACGCCTTCGACGCCCGGCTGCCCTACGAGCTGACGCCCGGCCAGCACGACGTGGGCGTGGAGATCGCGGCGGACCTGGCCACGGCCCACCCGATGCACCGGCTGCTCCAGGGCGAGGTCGGCTCCGGCAAGACGGTGGTCGCGCTGCGCGCGATGCTCCAGGTGGTCGACGCGGGCGGGCAGGCCGCGCTGCTGGCCCCGACCGAGGTGCTCGCCGCGCAGCACCACCGGGGCATCCTCGACCTGCTGGGGCCGCTCGGGCGGGCCGGCGAGCTGGGCGCGGCCGACGACGCCACCCGGGTCGAGCTGGTCACCGGCTCGCTGGGCGCGGCGGCCCGCCGGCGGGCGCTGGCCGAGGTCGCCAGCGGCGCCGCCGGCATCGTGCTCGGCACCCACGCCCTGCTCTACGAGGGCGTCGACTTCGCCGACCTCGGCCTGGTGGTGGTCGACGAGCAGCACCGCTTCGGCGTGGAGCAGCGCGACGCGCTGCGCGCCAAGGCCGAGCAGCCGCCGCACGTGCTGGTGATGACGGCCACCCCGATCCCGCGCACGGTGGCGATGACCGTCTACGGCGACCTGGAGACCTCCACGCTCTCCCAGCTGCCGCAGGGCCGCTCGCCGATCGCCTCGCACGTGGTCCCGGTCGCCGAGAAGCCGGCCTTCCTGGACCGGGCCTGGCGCCGGGTGCGCGAGGAGGTGGCCGCCGGGCACCAGGCGTACGTCGTCTGCCCGCGCATCGGGGAGGGGCCGGCGAGCGAGGAGGAGCCGCCATCGGAGGACGACAACGGGCGGCGTCCGCCGATGGCGGTCACCGAGGTGGCGCCGCTGCTCGCCGAGGGGCCGCTGCACGGCCTGCGCATCGGCGTGCTGCACGGCCGGCTGCCGGCCGACGAGAAGGACGCGGTGATGCGCTCCTTCGCGGCCGGCGACCTCGACGTGCTGGTCGCCACGACCGTGGTCGAGGTGGGCGTCAACGTGCCGAACGCGACCGTGATGATCGTGCTCGACGCCGACCGGTTCGGCGTCTCCCAGCTGCACCAGCTGCGCGGCCGGGTCGGCCGGGGCTCCGCCCCGGGGCTCTGCCTGCTGGTCACCGAGGCGCTGGAGGGCACGCCCGCGCGGGAGCGGCTCGACGCGGTGGCCTCCACCACCGACGGGTTCAAGCTCGCCGAGCTGGATCTGGAGCAGCGCCGGGAGGGCGACGTGCTGGGCGCCACCCAGTCGGGGCGCCGCTCGCACCTGCGGCTGCTGTCGCTGCTGCGCGACGCCGACCTGATCCGCGACGCCCGGGCCGAGGCGATCGCCCTGGTCGAGGAGGACCCGGAGCTGGCCCGGCATCCGGCGCTGGCCGCGTCGGCGGCGGCCCTGGTCGACGAGGAACGCGCCGAATACCTGGAGAAGGGCTGATCTAGGCTCCGAAGGATGTCGGCATCCTCATTAGACAGCGGCGTGCTCCTGCTGGCCCGAGGCGACGAGATCCTGACCGAACAGGTCGCCGGGGTGGCCGATCGGAGCACCGGTGTCGGCTGCGCTCCCGGGACCCGGTTCCAGATCGCCTCGATCAGCAAGCAGATGGCCGCCGCGGCGGTGCTGTTGCTCGCCGAGCGGGGTGCGCTGAGCCTGTCCGATCCGGTCGTGCGCTGGCTGCCCGGCCCGCCACCGGAGTGGTCCGGCATCACGCTGCACCATCTGCTCACCCACACCTCGGGCCTGGGCCACTGGGAGCAGTACCCGGCGGTCGGTCTCGCCGACCCGGCCGAGCCGGACGACCTGCTCCGCTCGTTCGCCGCGGTGCGGCCGCTGTTCCGGCCCGGAGCCGGGTGGCACTACAGCAGCCCCGGCTACGTGCTGTTGGCCCGGGCCGTCGAGCGCGCGGCCGACCGGCCGTACGCCGAGTTCCTCGCCGAGGAGGTCTTCGCGCCGCTGGGCATGACGGGCAGCTTCGCCGGTGCGGGCGACGGGCGGCCGGACGTGGCGGTCGGACACGAGGGCGGCCGTCCGGTGCCGTCCTGGGACCTGGCGACCGTGAGCATGGGCGCGGGTGACGTCTGGTGCACCGGGACGGACCTGCTCACCTGGCTCGACGTGCCGCGCCGGGGCCGGCTGCTCGCCCCGGCCTCGGTGACGGCGATGACCGCCCCACACGCGCCGACCGGCCGGCCCGGGGAGGCGTACGGCTACGGGTTCTTCGTCGGCCCGCTGGCCGGCAGGCGGGCGCTGCACCACTCGGGGGACAACGGCGGCTACAAGGCGTTCGCGGCCTGGTTGCCCGACTCGGACCAGCGGCTCGTGCTGCTGAGCAACCAGGCCGAGGTCGACCCGGCCACGGTCACGTCGGTGCTCGGTCCCCCCGAGGCGCGTTGATCGGGTGCGGACGCCGACCGGGCGGCGGACGCGTCCCCGGTGCGGGCCGGCGGGGCCGACAGGTCGTGGAGGGCCCGCTCGTCGCCTCGGGTGCTTCGTCCACCGGCCGGGCGGTCGCGTAGCGTCGGGGCATGGGCAGGGAGCGACGGTGACCCGGATCGTGGCCGGAACCCTTGGTGGGCGGCGGATCGCCGCGCCGCCCGGCGCGGGCACCCGGCCGACGTCGGACCGGGTGCGCGAGGCGCTGTTCAGCGCCGTGCAGGCCGAGGTCGACCTGGCCGGCGCCCGCTTCGCCGACCTCTACGCCGGCTCGGGGGCGGTCGGCCTTGAGGCCCTCTCCCGGGGGGCCGCGCACGTGCTGCTGGTGGAGTCCGACCCCCGGGCGGCCCGGGTGGTCCGGGAGAACGTGGCCACGTTGCGCGCCGCGCCGGCCGCCCGGCTGGTCACCGGCAAGGTCGCCACCGTGCTGGCGGCCGGCCCGGACGGCGACCCGTACGACGTGGTCTTCGCCGACCCGCCCTACGCGGTGCCGGACGCGGAGATCACGGCGATGCTCGTCGCGCTGGTCGACGGCGGCTGGCTGGCCCCGGACGCCCTGGTGGTGGTGGAGCGGTCCAGCCGCACGGGCCCCGTCGGGTGGGTGCAGGGCATCACCGGCGAGCGCAGCCGGCGCTACGGCGAGACGACCCTTTGGTACGGTCGCCGATCATGAGACGTGCGGTGTGTCCCGGCTCGTTCGATCCGGTCACCAACGGGCACCTCGACATCGTCGGCCGGGCGAGCCGGCTGTTCGACGAGGTGATCGTGGGCGTGCTGGTCAACCAGTCGAAGAGCGGCCTGTTCACCGTCGAGGAGCGGATCGACATGCTCCGCGAGGTGACCGCCTCCTACGACAACGTCCGGGTCGAGTCGTTCCGCGGCCTGCTTGTCGACTTCTGCCGGGCGCAGCAGGCGAGCGTGCTGATCAAGGGCCTGCGGGCGGTCAGCGACTTCGACTACGAGTTGCAGATGGCGCAGATGAACATCGGCCTGGCCGGCGTCGAGACCCTGTTCATGCCGACCAATCCGCTCTACTCGTTCCTCTCCTCCAGCCTGGTCAAGGACGTGGCGAAGTGGGGCGGCGACATCTCCGCCCACGTGCCCGACCGGGTCCGCGAGGAGTTGAGCGCCCGGCTCGTCCCGCCGTCGCGCGACTGACCGCCCGGGCCGCCACCCCCGCCGGCGCCGTGCCCGGTCGGGGGACGGCGCCGTGGCGTACCGCGACGCGCCGGGCCGGGGTGAGCGGCGCCCTGTGGTCGGGGCGCGACATGATGTGTGCAGCGGGAAACCGGCCGTAGCCCGCATCATGTAGGTCGGCCCGACGAACGACAGGAGTGAGGTACCGGTGGACCCGCTCGATCGCATCGACGAACTGATCGCCATGGTGGAGCAGGCGCGCTCCGTCCCGATGTCGCGCAACAACTGCATGGTCGACCGGGGTGAGTTCATCGCGATCCTCGATGAGCTGCGCGCCGAACTCCCCGCCGACCTGCGTCGGGCCGCCGCGCTGCTGGACGAGCGGGACAAGATCATGGAGGCCGGCAAGCGCGAGGCCGACCGGATCATCAGCGAGGGTGAGGCGGAACACGCCCGGCTGGTCTCGGTGAACGAGATCACGGTCTCCGCCGAGCACGAGGGCGCGCGGATCATCGCGGAGGCCCGCGCGGAGGCGCAGCGCCTGCGCGAGGAGGTCGACGACTACGTCGATACCGCGCTGGCCAACTTCGAGCAGTTCCTCACCCGGGCGCTGGCCTCGATAGAGCGCGGGCGGGACAAGATGCACGCGCTGCGCGAGATCGGCACCTTCGGTGGGGAGGAGGCGGACCGCCCGCTACCCTTCTGAGCGGCACCTCACCAGCCGGCGGATGGGGCGGGCGCCGCCCCCGGTTCGACGGTCCGGCGGTCGCCCAGGTAACCTTTTTTGTCGGCCTCTCACCGGCCGGAGTCTGACTATGCCCAAACACACGCCTTCGACACTCAACCCCAGGTCGCCGCTGGTCCTCGACACGAGGGAGCTGCCGCGCCGGCCTGGTGCGTTGCGTACGGAAAAGCGGGTGGTGCCGGCACCGGCGGACCTCGGCGGCGAGATGATCGCCGTGCCGGAGGGCGCGGACCTCGACCTCGACCTGAGGTTGGAGTCGGTGTCCGAGGGCGTGCTCGTCTCCGGGACCGTCAGCGGTCGCGTCCGGGGCGAGTGCGGTCGCTGCCTTCGCGAGATCGACGACTCGCTGGCCGTGCGGATCCAGGAGCTGTACGCGTACGAGAACAGCACCACGGACACCACGACCGACGAGGACGAGGTGGGCCGGATGCAGGGCGATCTGATCGACCTGGAGCCGGCGCTGCGGGACGCGGTGGTGCTCACGCTGCCGACCAACCCGCTCTGCCGGGAGGACTGCCCAGGCCTGTGCCCCGAATGCGGGGTGCACTTGGACGATCTGCCGGCCGACCACAGTCACGAGCAGATCGACCCGCGTTGGGCGGGCCTGTCGCAACTGAACCGTAAAGAGGAGTAGGAACCGTGGCCGTCCCCAAGCGCAAGATGTCGCGCAGCAACACCCGCGCCCGCCGGGCGAACTGGAAGGCGACCGTGGTCGCGACCGTGGCCTGCCCCCAGTGCAAGTCGGCGAAGCTGCCCCACGCCGCCTGCTCCGTCTGCGGCACCTACAACGGCCGCCAGGTCCTCGAGGTCTGACCTGGACGCCGAGTGACGCCCCCGACCCTCGGTCGGGCGGCGCGCGCACCCTGGCAATCGCCCGGTGCCCCGGCTCCCTCCGACGCCGGCCGGCCTGTTCCGGCCGGCGTTCCGATGGAGCCGGGCACCGCGCGGATCGCCGTTGACCTCCTCGGCGGGGACGACGCTCCCGCCGTCGTGGTTGACGGCGCTCTGCGGGCCGTGCGTGCCGACCCGGACCTGCACCTGCTCCTCGTCGGCCCGGCCGAGGCCGCCGGCGAGGTGGTCCGCGCCCTCGACCCGGCACAGCGTGCCCGGGTCACCGTGCGGCCCGTCCGCGCCGTCGTCGGCATGGCCGACCATCCCGTGGCCGCCCGTGCCGACAGCACCGTCCGCGCGGCGGTGCACGCCGTCCGCGACGGCGTCGCCGACGCGCTCGTCTCCGCCGGATCCACCGGCGCCACCGTCACCGCCGTCGCGCTCGGCCTCGGCCGCTGGCCGGACGTGCGCCGTCCGGCGCTGATCGCCACCCTGCCGGCCGTCGCCGGCCCCGTGGTCCTGCTGGACGTCGGCGGCTCGCTGGAGCCGCGCCCGGCCACCCTGGCCCGCCACGCCGTGCTCGGCGCCGCCTACGCGGCGGTGGCACACGCCGTCGTCGCGCCCCGGGTGGGGCTGCTGTCGGTGGGCACCGAGGCGGGCAAGGGCGACCGCGCCCGCCGGCTCGCCGACCCCGTCCTCGCCGCCGCGTCGCTGCCCTGCGACGGCCGCTACGTCGGCCTGGTCGAGGGGTACGACGTCTCCCTCGGCACGCGCGCCGATGTGGTGGTCACCGACGGGTTCACCGGTAACGTGCTGCTCAAGGCGATCGAGGGCGCGTACGCGATGGCCGGTGGGCCCCCGTCCGGCGGCGGCGCCCCGCGCGCGGCGGCCCTGCTCGGGGTCGCCGGGACGGTCGTCGTCTGCCATGGCGCCGCCCGCGCCGAGGACGTCGCCGCGGGCATCGCGCTGGCCGCCCATCTCTGGCGACGACGCGCCACCGACCACGTCCGCGCGCTGCTCGACGGCGCCGAGGCGGGCGACCGCGAGGAACGCACAGACCGCTCCACCGACACCGAGGTACCCACATCATGAGCAACGACAAGCGGCGGCGGGCGTCCGTCGGTCACCTGGAAGCCGCGTTCGGCGTCAGCCTGGATCCGGAGCTGCTCCAGCGCGCGCTGACCCACCGCTCGTACGCGTACGAGAACGGCGGCCTGCCCACCAACGAGCGGTTGGAGTTCCTGGGCGACTCGGTGCTCGGCGTGGTGATCACCACCGCGCTCTTCCACAACCACCCCGACCTGCCCGAGGGACAGCTGGCCAAGCTTCGGGCCAGCGTGGTCAACATGCGGGCCCTCGCCGACGTGGCCCGGGGCCTCGGCCCGGACGGGCTCGGCGCCTACCTGCTGCTCGGCAAGGGGGAGGAGACCACCGGCGGCCGGGACAAGGCGAGCATCCTCGCCGACACCCTGGAGGCGCTGCTCGGCGCGATCTACCTCCAGTACGGGCTGGACACCGCCGCCATCGTCATCCACCGGCTCTTCGACCCGCTGATGGCCGAGTCGGCCGGCCGGGGCGCGGCCCTGGACTGGAAGACCAGCCTCCAGGAGCTGACGGCGGCGCTCGGGCTCGGCGTCCCCGAGTACCGCATCGAGGGCACCGGCCCGGACCACCTCAAGACGTTCACCGCCTGGGTGGTCGTCGCCGGCAACCGCTACGGCGGGGCCGACGGGCGCAGCAAGAAGGAGGCCGAGCAGCGGGCCGCGGAGGCGGCCTGGCGGACGCTCACGGAGCAGGCGGAGCGGGAGCCGGTCGGGCCGGAGGACCCGGCGCCCGGGGACGGGACGGCGCAGACCGCCGAGGCGGGGCTGGGCCGTGCCTGAGCTGCCGGAGGTCGAGACTGTCCGGCAAGGGCTGGCCCGGTGGGTCACCGGCCGGCGGATCTCCTCCGTCGAGGTGCGCCACCCCCGCGCGGTACGCCGGCACACCCCCGGCGGCGGGCACTTCGCCGACGTGCTGGCCGACCGGACGGTGCTGGACGTGCGCCGGCGCGGCAAGTACCTGTGGCTGCCGCTGGACAGCGGCGACGCCGTGATCGGGCACCTGGGCATGTCGGGTCAGCTGCTGGTGCAGCCGGCCGACGCCCCCGACGAGACGCACCTGCGGGTCCGCTTCCGGTTCTCCGACGACGGTCCCGAGCTGCGCTTCGTCGACCAGCGCACGTTCGGCGGCCTGTCGGTCTCGGCCGGGGGCGCGGAGCTGCCGGCGGAGATCGCGCACATCGCGCGGGACCCGATGGACCCGCAGTTCTCCGACGCGGCGTTCGCCGCCGCGCTGCGCCGGCGGCGTACGGAGGTCAAGCGGGCGCTGCTGGACCAGACGCTGATCTCCGGCGTGGGCAACATCTACGCCGACGAGGCGCTGTGGCGGGCGAGGCTGCACGGCGCCCGCCCCACCGACGCGCTGACCGGCCCGGCCGCGCTGCGGCTGCTGGGCCACGTCCGGGACGTCCTCGGCGAGGCGATCAAGTCCGGCGGCACCAGCTTCGACGCCCTCTACGTCAACGTGAACGGGGAGAGCGGCTACTTCGACCGGGCGCTGAACGTCTACGGCCGGGAGGGCCTGCCGTGCCACCGGTGCGGCGCACCGGTGCGCCGCGAGGCGTTCATGAACCGTTCGTCGTACAGCTGCCCGCGCTGCCAGCCCCGCCCCCGGGCGGCCCTGCGGGGCTGACCCCGCGCGGTGTGCGGGGCACGGGCGGCGCATTCCCCGGCCCGGCCCGCGAGCGGGTGCCGGTGGTCAGGGCACCGCGCAGGGGAGCAGCCACGCGTCGAGCCGGCGTTCCTTGCGGATCGAGGAGAGGCCGTAGCCCAGCGTGGTGACGCAGAAGTCCGTCGTCGAGCCGGCGTACTCCACGTGGAACACCGGCTTGCCGGCCTCGACGAACGGCAGCAGCCGGGCGCACTGGTCCAGCCGCACGCACTCCTCGTTGACGGCGAAGTCGAAGTCCGGGGCCAGGGCGGCCACCTGCCCCAGGTCGTTGATCAGGCCGGGGGAGAGGCTCAGCGAGCGGGCCAGCTCGGCCAGCCGGCGGTTGAACCGCAGTTGGTCGTCGAAGTCGAGCGGGAAGCCGGACCGGTGCGCGTACCCGTCGGCGTCGGCCAGTGCGACCGCCCCGAAGCCCTTGCCCCGGCAGAGCCGGAACCGGTCGGCCAGCACCGGCCGCAACGCGTCCCACTGCCGTACGTCGAGCCAGCGGCCCTGCGGCCGGCGGGACGCGGCACCCCGTACGGCGGCCGGGAGGCGGTCCGCGTCCGGGTCGGTCGGCAGGACGGAACCGACGTGCACCTGGCAGACCAGCCGGCGGTCCCGGGAACGCAGCTCGGCGGTCTGCGCGGCGGTGGTGGCGACCGGGTCGAGCAGGAAGACGTCGGCGTCGACGGTGAGGTCCAGCACGCCGCTGAGCTGCCACTGCCACTGCCACCGGCCCGCCGACGCCGCCGGCCAGGCGGTCGGGGCACCGGGCGCGGCCAGGTCCGGCCGGCAGGCGGCGAGCACGCTCAGCAGGGCGAGTGCGACGCAGGCCCGCAGGCCCCGCCCGACGGCGCGCGTACGCGGCCGGATCCGCATCGGCAGCTCCCGGGTCGCGGGCGGCGGCACACCGCCCGGAGCGGGTACGCCGTGTCGGCGTACCTCACCCGGTCAAACGAGTACGGCCCCGGCCACGACTCGCGTTCAGCGCGGCGCGGCGAAGACCTGCGTCCAGTACGGCCCGTTGCTGTTGGCGACGCCGACGCCGATCTCGGTGAAGGCGCAGTTCAGGATGTTGGCCCGGTGTCCGGAGCTGTTCATCCAGGCGTCCATGACGGCGGCCGGCGTCTTCTGGTTCCAGGCGACGTTCTCGCCGTAGGTGCGCCAGGAGTAGCCGACCCGGTCCAGCCGGGTCCCGACGTTGCTGCCGTCGCTGCCCGTGTGCGACATGTTGCGGTGGTCGGCCTGGTCCTGGCTGTGCCGCTGGGCGGCGGTCGTCAGCTTGTCGTCGATGCTCACCGCGCCGCAGCCGGCCTTGGCGCGCTCGGCGTTGACCAGGGCGACCACCTGGCTGGCCTGGCTGCCCGCCCCGCTGCTGACCGGGGCCTTCGTGCCGCCGCCGGCCGGCGCCGTGCTCCGTTCGGCGCTGCGCCGCGAGGGCGCGGTCGTACGCGACGGCGCTGGCGTCGGCCTGGCGCTCTTCGTGGCCGACGGGGTGGGCCTGGCGGTGGTCGGCGCGGTGCTCGGGGTGGCGCTCGGGGTGGGCGGGGCCAGCGCGTCGCCGGGTGCCGACCCGCCGCCCGGCAGCACCGGGGCGGCGGCGATCGTGTCGTCGACGGCGGTGGGGTCGGTCGCCGGGCCGTCGCCGGTCAGCGCGACCGCGCCGACGCCGAGGCTCACCACCAGCGTGGCGGCCGCGGCGGCACCGCCGATCACCAGCGGGCGGGGGAACCGGCGGCGCGGGCGGTGCCGGCCGTCGGCCACGGGCGGCACGGCTGCGGCCGGGGCGGCCCGGAGCGCGGTGAGGTCGACGGGAGCGGTCGGGGCGTCCATCGGCTCGGCCTGCCAGCGCGCGGCGTGGCCGGTCGGCTCGGGCTGCCAGCGCGTGGCCGGAGCGTCGTCGCGCTCGGCCTGCCAACGCGCTGCCGGGGCGTCGATGGGGGCACCCTGCCAGTGCGCGGTCCGGGCGTCGTCGCGCTCGTGCTGCCAATGCGCGGTCCGGGCATCGGTGGGCTCGTGCTGCCAGTGCGCGGTCGCATCGGAGGTCTGCGGCTGCCAGGTCCCGGCCGGCGCGGCGGGCTCGGGCTGCCAGCGGGCGGTCGGCTGGTCGCGGTGCCACTCGTCGGCGGGCTGCTCCGGGTCGTCCCCGAAGAGGTAGGCGGACCTCGGCTCCGGACGGTCGGTGAGCCAGCTGGGCGGCTCCTCGCCCAGCGGCTGCTCGCGGCGCCGGTCGGCGCCGTCCGGGTGGTTCGGGTCGGTCCAGCCGTACACGCCTCTGCCTCCAAGGGGTCGCTTGCGGGCCGGGGTGACGCTACGTGGCGGGCGTGAACAGCGGCAACGTGGCTAAGGAAGAGTTAAGGGGAAGCCGGCCGGCAGGGTGGGGACTTCCCGGGATCCGAGGCGTAGAGTCAAGGTGTCCGGACAGAGTGTGTCCGCGCCTTGTGGCAGCCCCCCGGCAAGTGGACAGGTCGACGTGGAAATGATCTACGGCCTGCGAGAACTTGACGAAAGAGGGGGTGTCGGCTCAATATGTAGGTGTCGCCAGTCGCGCCCGGTCATGCCCAGAATCGTCTGGGGTGACAGCCGCGTACACATGTGGGCGCGCGTTGGCCGGCCCTTCCGGCAGCGCATATCAAGGAGTCAACATGGCTAAGGCCCTGTACGGCCACGTAGGTGCGGCGCCCGATCGGCGTCTGCTCGACGAGGTCACCCGACTGCGTACCACGGTTCGGGCTCTGGAGTTCGAGATCACGCGGCTGCGTGCCGAGAACGATCGGCTCGCGGCGGCTGCGGCGGAGGCGGACGATCTGCTCCGTCTGGCCGAGCCCGCGCTGACCTGATCTTCAGATCGCAAAACTGAATCGCATCACGCAAAAAGAGCGCGCCGACACTTCTGTGCCGGCGCGCAGCTCTGTCCGCACCCCTTTTCGCCGCGCCAATTCGTGATCTTGTGCGGCCCGCCGCGACGATTCCCGTACGACTCCGGCCGACGGACGGGCCGCACCCGGGCGGGCCGGCCAGCGCCGCCCGGGACGGGCGCCCGGCGGTCGCCAGGCGGGTCGCGTGCCCGGCGGCTCCCGGTCCCGGGTTAGTCTGCGGGTTCACCCAGGTCCGCGCAGCCGGCGACGGTACGGCGGCCACCGGACGAGGATCGAGAAGGTGCATCTCAAGAGCCTGACGGTGAAGGGCTTCAAGTCCTTCGCCTCCGCGACGACGCTCAAGCTGGAGCCGGGGATCACCTGCGTGGTCGGCCCCAACGGCTCCGGCAAGTCCAACGTCGTCGACGCCATCGCCTGGGTGCTCGGCGAGCAGGGCGCCAAGGCGCTGCGCGGCGGCAAGATGGAGGACGTCATCTTCGCCGGCACCGCCGGCCGGGCCCCGCTGGGCCGGGCCGAGGTGACCCTCACGATCGACAACACCGACGGCGCGCTGCCGATCGAGTACACCGAGGTGTCGATCACCCGCCGGATGTTCCGCTCCGGCGAGAGCGAGTACGAGATCAACGGCGACACCTGCCGGCTGCTCGACATCCAGGAGCTGCTGTCGGACTCCGGCATCGGCCGGGAGATGCACATCATCGTCGGCCAGGGTCGACTCGACGGGATGCTGCACGCCAAGCCGGAGGACCGGCGGTCGTTCGTCGAGGAGGCGGCCGGCGTCCTCAAGCACCGCAAGCGCAAGGAGAAGGCGCTGCGGAAGCTCGACGCGATGCAGACGAACCTCAACCGGCTCACCGACCTCACCGCCGAGCTGCGCCGCCAGCTCAAGCCGCTGGGCCGGCAGGCGGAGGTGGCCCGCCGCGCCGCCGCCATCCAGGCCAACCTGCGCGACGCCCGGCTACGGCTGCTCGCCGACGACCTGGCCACCCTGCGCGCCACCCTGGACCGGGAGATCGCCGACGAGACCGCGGTGCGCGAGCGGCGCGAGCAGGTCGAGGCCGAACACAGCGAGGTGCAGGCGCGGCTGGCCGAGCTGGAGGCGGCCCTCGCCGAGGACGCGCCGCTGCTGGCCGCCGCCCAGGACACCTGGTACAAGCTCTCCGCCCTCTCCGAGCGGTTCCGCTCCATCGAGCAGCTCGCCCGGGAGCGGCTGCGGCACCTCAGCGCCACCCCCGACGACGAGCGCCCCGGTCGCGACCCCGAGCAACTGGAGGCCGAGGCCGAGCGGATCCGCGAGCAGGAGGAGGAGCTGCGCGGCGCGCTGACCGACGACCAGATCCGGCTGGCCGAGGCCGTCGAGCACCGCCAGGAGCTGGAGCGGCAGCTCGCCGCCGCCGAACGCGAGCTGGTCGCCGCCGCCAAGGCGATCGCCGACCGGCGGGAGGGCCTGGCCCGGCTGACCGGTCAGGTCAACTCCGCCCGCGCCCGGACCACCAGCGCCGGCGAGGAGATCGAGCGGCTCGCCACCGCGCACGCCGACGCGCTCGCGCGGGCCGACCAGGCCCAGGCCGAACTCGACGCGGTCGCCGAGCAGTCCACCGAGGCCGACCGGGACAACGCCGACCTCGACGCCCGGCACGCCGAGGCGGTCGCCGCCCAGGAGCGGGCGCAGGCCACCGTGCGGTCGCTGACCGACGCGGAGCGGGCGGCCGAGAAGGACGCCGCCACCTGGAAGGCCCGGGAGGAGGCGCTCGCCCTCGGCCTGCGCCGCAAGGACGGCGCGGGCGCGCTGCTGGCCCGCGCCGACGAGGTCCCGGGCCTGCTGGGCAGCCTGGCCGGGCTGCTCACGGTCGCGCCGGGGCAGGAGGCCGCGCTCGCCGCCGCGCTCGGCGGGCTCGCCGACGCGGTCGCGGTCAGTGGCGTCGACGAGGCGGTCGAGGCCATGCGGCTGCTGAAGATCTCCGACGCCGGTCGCGCCGGCCTGCTGGTCGGCAGCCCCGCCGGGCCGGGCATGGACGGGGCCGCCGACGCGCTGCGGCCGAAGCTGCCCGACGGCGCCCGCTGGGCGCCCGACCTGGTGGAGTGCTCCCCGCAGCTCCGCCCGGCGGTGCACCGGGCGCTGCGCGACGTGGTGCTGGTCGACGATCTCGCCGCCGCGGCCGAGGTGGTCGCCGGCAACCCGGAGCTGCGCGCGGTCACCCCCGACGGCGACGTGGTCGGGGCGTACGCGGCGGCTGGCGGGTCCGCCAAGGCGCCCAGCTTCATCGAGGTGCAGGCCGCCGTCGAGGAGGCCCGGTCGAACCGGCTCGCCGCCGAGCAGACCGGCGCGGAGCTGCGCGAACAGCTCGTCGACGCCCGCGCCGAGGTGGCCGCCGCCAAGGAGACGGTGCAGCACGCCGCCGCTGCCAAGCGGGAGGCGGAGAGCCACCGCAACGCCGCCGCCCGCCGGCTGGCCGAGCTGGGCGCGGCGGCCCGCTCGGCGAAGGCGGAGACCGACCGGCTCGGCGAGTCCCGGGCCCGCGCCGAGGCCGCCCGGGAGCGGGACCTGCTCACCCTCGCCGAGCTGGAGGAGCGGCTGCGGCTGGCCGAGGAGACCCCCGTCGACGCGGAACCCTCCACGGAGGACCGCGACCAGCTCGCCACGATGGTGCCGCAGGCGCGGCAGAACGAGATGGAGGTCCGGCTCGCGGTGCGTACCGCCGAGGAACGGGTCTCCTCGATCGCCGGCCGCGCGGACTCCCTGCGCCGGCAGGCCACCGCCGAGCGGGCCGCGCGGGAACGCGCGGCGGCGCGGCGGGCGGCGCGCACCCGGGGCGCGGGGATCGCCCGGGCCGTCGCGGGCGGGGCCCGGGAGGCCCTCACCCGGCTGGCCACCTCGATCGCCGCGGCCGAGGAGCACCGCGACGCCGTGGCGCGCGAGCGCGCCGCCCGCGAGGCCGAGCTCCAGGAGGTACGCGGCGCGGCCAAGCGGCTCGGCGCGGAGCTGGAGCGGCTGACCAGCCAGGTGCACCGCGACGAGGTGGCCCGCGCCGAGCAGCGGCTGCGTATCGAGCAGCTGGAGGCGAAGGCCGCCGAGGACTTCGGCCTGGACGTGGAGACCCTCGTCGCCGAGTACGGCCCGGCCCAGCCCGTCCCGCCCACCCAGGCCGACGTGGCGGCGGCCGAACGCGACGGCCTGCCGGTGCCCGAGCCGGTTCGCTACGAGCGGCCCGTGCAGGAGAAGCGGGCCGCCAAGGCGGAACGGGAACTGGCCCTGCTCGGCAAGGTGAACCCGCTGGCCCTGGAGGAGTTCGCCGCGCTGGAGGAGCGCTACAAGTTTCTCTCGGAGCAGCTGGAGGACCTCAAGGCCACCCGCCGCGACCTGCTCACCGTGGTCAAGGACGTCGACGACCGGATCCTGGAGGTCTTCGCCAGCGCGTTCGCCGACACCGCGCGGGAGTTCCAGCAGGTCTTCACCGTGCTCTTCCCCGGTGGCGAGGGGCGGCTCGTGCTGACCGACCCCGACGACCTGCTCACCACCGGCATCGAGGTCGAGGCCCGCCCGCCGGGCAAGAAGATCAAGCGGCTGTCGCTGCTCTCGGGCGGCGAGCGTTCGCTGACGGCGGTGGCGATGCTGGTGGCCATCTTCCGCGCCCGGCCCAGCCCGTTCTACATCATGGACGAGGTCGAGGCGGCGCTCGACGACGTCAACCTGGGGCGGCTGATCACGCTGCTGGCCCAGTTGCGGGAGAAGAGCCAGCTCATCGTCATCACGCACCAGAAGCGGACGATGGAGGTCGCCGACGCCCTGTACGGCGTGACCATGCGCAACGGGGTGACCCAGGTGATCAGCCAACGGCTCAACCGGGCCGACGGGGACGAGCGGCGTGGCCGCGGCGAGGAGAACGAGTAGTGGGTCGGGAACGGGCGACGGCGCTCCTGGTGGACTTCGACGGCGTCCTGCGCCGGTGGGACCCGGCGGTGGCCGCCGGGGTGGAGCGGGAGTACGGCCTGTCCGACGGCGTACTCACCGAGATCGCCATGCAGTGGGGGCGGCTCCAGCCGGTGCTGACCGGCCGGGTCAGCCACGCCGACTGGATGGCCAGCGTGGCCGACGCGCTTGCCGACTCCGTGGGCGGCCCCGAGCGGGCCCGGGCCGCCGTGGAGCAGTGGCAGCGCTACCGGGGCGAGGTGGACCCCGAGGTGCTCGCCTTCGTCCGCGAGGCGCGGGCCGGCGGCATCCGCGTCGGGCTCGGCACGAACGCCACGGACCTGCTCGACGCCGACCTCGCCGCGCTCGACCTGACGGACGAGTTCGACGTGGTGGTCAACTCGTCCAGGGTCGGGGTGAACAAGCCGGCGAAGGAGTACTTCCAGGCGGCCTGCGCGGCCCTGGAGACCCCGGCGGCCCGCGTGCTCTTCCTCGACGACGAGGACTGGGCGATCCGGGGCGCCCGCGTCGCCGGCCTGTCGGCGCTGCGCTGGAGCGGCCCGGCCGACCTGCGGTACGCGCGGGCCGCCCTGGCGTACTGACCGGTCGCCGGCCCGCCCCGGCGGGGGCTACCGGAATACGGGCCAGTGCTCCGGTCTTCAGGCCGGGGGTGAAGACCCGCGCTGGGAGGGCCGCCAAGGCCCGAGTAGTGCCCTAGCCTCGCGCCCGTTCGCTCTGCTCGGCCACCGGCACCGGCACGATGGCGGCGATCCGGCGACCATGGTTGGTCACGTAGAGGGTCTTGCCGTACACGGCAACGTCGTTGAGCGCCCCGGCGAGCGCTTTGCGCAGCTCGCGGACGCTGATCTCGTTCTCTCTCGGGTCACTCATGGACCCCATGGTAGTCTTGTGTACACTTGTGAGCGTGCGGCTTCGTTACAACTTCCGCGTCTACCCGACGCCGGGCGAGCAGGAAACGTTGGCTCGGGCGTTCGGATGCGCGCGGGTGGTGTTCAACGACGGGCTGCGCTTGCGGCAGGAAGCCCGCGAGCAGGGCTTGCCGTACGTCTCGGACGCCGAACTGTCCAAGCGGATCATCACCCAAGCGAAGGCGACCCCCGAGCGGGCGTGGCTGGGCGAGGTGTCCGCCGTGGTGTTGCAGCAGGCCCTCGCGGACCTGAACACCGCCTACCGCAACTTCTTCAACTCAATCTCGGGCGAGCGCAAGGGCCGCACGGTCGCCCCGCCCCGGTTCCGGTCACGCAAGGACAACCGGCAAGCCATCCGGTTCACCATGAACTCCCGGTTCAAGGTGCTGGACAACGGCCGGCTGAGGTTGCCGAAGATCGGCGACCTCGCGGTCCGCTGGTCCCGGTCGCTTCCCTCGGACCCGTCGTCCGTGGCGATCATCAAGGACGCGGCGGGACGGTACTTCGCCTCGTTCGTGGTGACCACGGGGCAGGACGAGGCGTTGCCGCCGATCGCGTCCGAGGTGGGGTATCGACCTGGGGCTAACCCATTTCGCGGTGCTGTCGGACGGCACGAAGGTTGCCGCACCGAAGTTCCTGCGCCGTGCGGCCCGCAGGCTCAAGCGGTTGCAGCAGGCCCTCTCCCGCAAGCAGAAGGGCTCGGCCAACCGGAAGAAGGCCGTCGTCAAGGTCGCTCGCGCTCATGCGCGGGTGGCCGATACCCGGCGGGACTGGCAGCACAAACTGTCTACGACGATCATCCGCGAAAACCAAGCGGTGTATGTCGAGGACTTGTGCGTGGTCGGTCTCTGCCGGACCCGGCTCGCCAAGAGCGTGCACGACGCCGGGTGGGCACAGTTCACCGGCATGCTGGAGTACAAGGCCGCGAGGTACGGGCGCACATTCGGCCGGGTGGACCGGTTCTTCCCGTCTACCCGCATGTGCTCACAGTGCGGCCGGGTCAACGAGAAGATGGCGCTCAATGTTCGGATGTGGGACTGCCCCTGCGGGGCAGCCCACGATCGGGACGTCAACGCCGCCATCAACGTGCTCGCCGCCGGACAGGCGGAGAGTCGAAACGACCGTGGAGCGCGGGTAAGACCGGGACTCGTCCCGGCACCGCGCGGCGAAGCGGTAACCCACCCGGACGCCGCGTGTTCCACGCGCAGCGTGGAGGGAATCTCCGTCCTTCAGGGCGGAGAGGATGTCAATCGCCCGTGACGCCGTCGATGCGTTCGCGGATCAGGTCGGCGTGACCGTTGTGCCGGGCGTACTCCTCGATCATGTGCACGTAGATCCAGCGCAGGTTGAACGTCCGGCGCTTCGGGCCGACCTCGGTGAAGGTCTCGTCGAGCGACCGGCCGGCGGCGGCGGCGCGGGCCAGCGCGACCTCCCGGTGGAAGGTGGCGAAGTCGGCCTCGGCGTCGGCGGCGCTGACGTCGTGGTCGGCGTCCGGGTTGTCGGGCGTGAAGTAGGGATAGTCGACCTGCTGCCCGGCGAGGTTCTCCCGGAACCACCAGGCCTCCACCTCGGTCAGGTGCCGGACCAGGCCGAGCAGGGTGAGCCCGGAGGGCTCGACGCTGGGCGTCTTCAGTTGTTCGGCGGTCAGCCCGGCGCACTTGAGCAGCAGGGTCTGCCGGTGGTAGTCCAGCCAGCCCTCCAGCATGGTGCGCTCGTCGCCGACATAGGGCTCAGGGGTCCGGTTGATCTCCGGTGCTCGCCAGGTCATGCCGGTCATCCTGGCCGGCACCTCCGACAACCGGCGAGCGGTTTACCGGGACGCCGCGCGTGGGTGGTGGCCCGCCCGTCGCGGGCGGGCGGGCCGGGGCCCGGCGGGAGGCTCACCCGCCGGGGGTCAGCCGCTGGCGCATGACCTCGCGCAGGTGGCCGTCGCTGGTGGTGCCCTCGATGGTCACCTCTGCCGTCCGGCCAGCGTGCACCAGCGTGGCGACCGCGTTGCCGAAGTACGGCCCGGCCAGCCGCTTCCAGCGGAACGGCGGGCGGCGTACGCCGGCGGTGCGGGCCAGCGCCCGGGTGGCCCCGGACGGCCCGGACGACCAGCCGAGCTTCATCAGCGGGCGCATCCCGGCCGGGACCTGGTTGTGGATGGGTGAGCAGGTGAGCTGGTGCACCGGGGTGACCACGCTCCGGTCGTCGAACCGGGCCCGCGCCACGTACGAGTGGTGCACGTCGCCGGAGAGCACGCTGATCGACGCCGGTGGCGCGTACGCCGGGCCGGCCCCGACGCGCTCGCCGGGCTCGCCGGGGGTGCCGCTGCCGAGGCGGGCGAAGAGCGCGCCGAGCGCGTCGAACGAGCGGCGGAACGCGGCCCAGTGCTCCAGGTCCAGCCCCCGGCGCAGCTTCTCGGCCAGCCGGGCGACCCAGGGCCGCCGCGAGTCGGCCAACTTCTCGTTCCACGCCTCCACGTGGTGGATGCCGGGCGGCAGCAGCCACGGCAGGGACGCGCCGACCACGAGGTGGTCGTAGACGCCGTGGGCACGGTCGAGGAACCACGACCACTCGCCCGGGGGCAGCATCGCCCGCTGGCCCGGCTCCAGCACCCGGCTGCACCGGTTGTCGAGCATGACCAGCCGGGTCCGGCCCAGGTCCAGCGCGTAGCTCCACTGGTACTGCACGGCGCGCCACCGCTCGGTGTCGTGGGCGAGGTCGGCCTCGGTGTCGACCCGCTGCCCGAACTCGCGCAGCACGCCCGTGGCGTCCTCCGCCGCGACGACCTTGGCGTAGACCGGGTCGGCGGCGATCTCGTCGGGGGAGAGGTTGCCCAGGTGCTGGTAGACCCAGTACGAGGCGAGGCCGCTGGTGATCCGCTCCGCCCACCACGGCTGCTCGCGCATGTCGGAGCGCCAGGAGGCCGAGGTGTTCCAGTCGTCGATGACCTCGTGGTCGTCGAAGATCATCACGCTCGGCACGGTGGAGAAGAGCCAGCGGATCTCCGGGTCCCGCCAGGACTCCAGGTAGAGCTTCGTGTACTCGTCGAAGCTGACCACCTGGTCGCCCGGCGCGCCCTTCGGCCGGCGGCGGCGCCGCTTCAACAGCCGCCGGACCGTGGGCGACGTCACGTCCGCGTAGACCTGGTCGCCGAGGAGCACCAGCAGGTCGGGCACCCCGGCCGGGTCCGGGTCGGCCATGAGCCGCCGGGCGTACGCGTCGAGGGCGTCCGGGGGCAGCCGCCGGGTGGTGGCGTGCTGGGTGGTCTCCCGGCAGGAGCCGAAGACCAACCGGACCGGCTGGTCGAGGTCGTCGGCTGCCCGGGTGCGGATCACGCTGGGCGGGAAGTTGCTCTTCGGCACCGGCCAGGCGACCTCGTCGTCGATCAGCACCTCGTAGGTGGTGGCGCTGTCGGGGGTGAGCCCCTCCACGACGACGAGGGCGTAGTGGTGGTCGTACGCGGAGAAGGTGGGCGCGGTGCCGCCCGCGCCGTCGGCGGTACGGACGGTGACCACCGCGGGCGCGCTGGTCTCCACCCAGACGGTGGCCGACGTGCCGACCACCCTGCGGAGCAACGGGCCGATGAGCAGGTGTGCCGCGGGCATGGTCGACCTCCAGATGAGCAGACTTCATCTTTACTACCCGGCCGGCGGTCGCACCACTGCTGGCTGTGACCGAGCCTACCGCCGGCCTCCGTGGACGCGGTCGGGAGCGGTGGCTGGGACAGCTCCGCCGGCATCTGACAGGATTCCGGCATGACCGAATACCTCCTCATCGCGCTCGCCCTGCTCGGCGTGCTGATCCTTGGCGGCATCGGGCTGGTCGTGCCGCGGTTGCGCCGGCGACCGGAGCCGCCGCTGCCGAAGACGGAGGTCGACACCCGGGCCGAGGAGGACCTGGCCGGCCCGCCGGTCCAGGCACCGGAGGCCGAGTTGTCCACCGGGATCCTGGTGGAGCCGCCGGTGGTGGAGGCCCCGGCACCGGTGCTGGAGGTCCCCGAGCCGACCGCCGGCCGGCTGGTCCGGCTGCGCTCCCGGCTGTCCCGCTCGCAGAACGTCTTCGGCAAGAGCCTGCTCGGCCTGCTCAGCCGCGACCACCTCGACGAGGACACGTGGGAGGAGATCGAGGACAGCCTGATCACCGCCGACGTCGGCGTCGACGCCACCCGCGACATCGTCGACCGGCTGCGCGAGCGGACCCGGGTCCTCGGCACCCGCTCCGGCGGCGAGCTGCGGGCCCTGCTCGCCGCCGAGCTGGTCAACGCGCTCGACCCGACCCTGGACCGGTCCCTGCGGACCGCGCCCAAGGAGGGCGTGCCGGCGGTCGTGCTGGTGGTCGGCGTCAACGGCGCGGGCAAGACCACCACCTGCGGCAAGATCGCCCGGGTGCTCGTCGCCGACGGCCGCAGCGTGCTGCTCGGCGCCGCCGACACCTTCCGGGCCGCCGCCGCGGACCAGCTGGAGACCTGGGGCGGTCGGGTCGGCGCGGAGACCGTGCGGGGACCCGAGGCGGCCGACCCGGCCAGCGTGGCCTTCGACGCCGTCAAGCGGGGCATCGACACCGGCGTGGACACCGTGCTGATCGACACCGCCGGCCGCCTCCAGAACAAGATCGGCCTGATGGACGAGCTGGGCAAGGTCAAGCGGGTGGTGGAGAAGCACGGCCCGATCGACGAGACACTGCTGATCCTCGACGCCACCACCGGGCAGAACGGGCTGGAGCAGGCCCGGGTCTTCACCGAGGCGGTCAACGTGACAGGTGTCGTGCTCAGCAAGCTCGACGGCACCGCCAAGGGCGGCATCGTGATCGCCGTGCAGCGCAAACTGGGTATCCCGGTCAAGCTGGTCGGGCTCGGCGAGGGCAAGGACGACCTGGCCCCGTTCGACCCCGCCCAGTTCGTCGACGCGCTGCTCGGTACCGAGCCGCTCGCCCGGGACGCGTAACCTCGCAGTGACGACCGACGATCGCGCCTACGCCGGGTGGCGCGACCCCAGCCACCCGTCGACGGGCCTCGGGAGACCGTACGTGACTTCGCAGGAGATCCCGCTGCACGGCGGGAACGTCAGCACCGTCGTCCGGGTCGGCGACACGGTCCGGCGCAACGCCGGGCCGTGGACGCCCTCGGTGCACGCCCTGCTGCGCCACCTGGAGTACGTCGGGTTCACCGGCGCCCCCCGCGCGCTGGGCATGGACGAGCGCAACCGGGAGGTCCTGTCGTACCTGGAGGGGGAGTGCGGGGAGTACCCGCTGGCCCCGCACTGGGTCACCGACGAGGCACTGGTGACCGTCGCCACCATGCTGCGCATGTTCCACGACGCCCAGTACGGCTTCGTCCCGCCGCCCGGGGCGGTGTGGCGCTCGTTCGGACCGCCGCCGCCGGACACCGAGGTGATCTGCCACCACGACGCCGCCCCGCACAACGTGATCTGGCGGCCCGACGGCACCCTGGGGCTGATCGACTTCGACCTCGCCTCGCCCGGCGCCCGGATCTACGACGTGGCGTACGCGGCCTGGACCTGGGTGCCGATCTTCTCCGACCGGGACTCGATCACGCTCGGCTGGAAGCACCCCGACCGGCCGCGCCGGCTGCGCCTCTTCGCCGACGCGTACGGGCTCATCCCCCGGGACCGGCACCGGCTGATCCGGACCATCCGCAAGCGGATCGTGGACCACGTGGAGGGCATCCGCCGGATGGCCGCCGCCGGTGAGCCGGCCTTCGTCCGGATCGTGCACAAAGGGCACCTGCGCCGGCCGATGCGGGACCTGCGGCTGCTCGACTACGAGCGCAACGCCCTGGAGTACGCGCTGCGCTGAGCGGTCCGTGCGGTCGGCCGCGCCGGCCGGCGGTGAGCTTCTCTTCACACGTCCGAAACAACCCGTCACCGTTCGGAAATCGACGGGTGACGCTGGGGGAAACAGGGAGCGAGCAGGCTTCCGCCCATCCGGCGTACGGGCGACGCTGCCCCGGAAGCCGGGAAGGAGGGAACTTCACCTTTAGGAGGCCAGCGTGCCTGAGGCACCCACGATCGATTCCGGCAACACCGTGTGGTTGCTGGTGTCGACGGCGCTCGTGCTGCTCATGACGCCCGGACTGGCGCTGTTCTACGGCGGCCTCAACCGGTCCAAGGGTGTACTGAACATGATGATGATGAGCTTCTCCGCGATCGGGCTCATCTCTGTCTTGTGGTGGTTCTACGGTTTCAGCATCGCCTTCGGTAGCGATGTCAACGGGCTCTGGGGCGACCCGGGCGCCTACCTCGGCACCAAGACCTTCCTCGCCGAGACCGACCTCTGGGGCGCGACGGCGGAGAACCCGAGCGGCATCGGCGTCCCGCTCTACGTGTTCATGGCCTTCCAGATGATGTTCGCCGTGATCACCGTCGCGCTGATCAGCGGCGCGATCTCCGACCGGGCGAAGTTCGCCGGCTGGCTGCTCTTCGCGTTCGGCTGGGCGACGCTCGTCTACTTCCCGGTCGCGCACTGGGTGTGGGGCGGCGGCATCATCGGCGGCGACCTGCACGCGCTCGACTTCGCCGGCGGCACCGCGGTGCACATCAACGCCGGCGCGGCGGCCCTGGCCCTGGTGCTGGTGCTGGGCAAGCGGCTCGGCTGGCCCCGGGAGGGGATGAAGCCGCACAACATCCCGCTCGTCGCGCTCGGCGCCGGGCTGCTCTGGTTCGGCTGGTTCGGCTTCAACGCCGGTTCCGAGCTCACCGTCGACTCGGTCGCCGGCCTGGCCTTCATCAACACCCAGCTCGCCACGGCCGCCGCCGTGCTCGGCTGGATCGTCGTCGAATGGATCAAGGACCGGAAGCCGACCCTGGTCGGCGCCTCGTCCGGCGCCATCGCCGGCCTGGTCGCCATCACCCCGGCCTGCGGCTTCATCGCCCCCTGGGCGGCGGTGCTGCTCGGTCTCGTCGCCGGGGCGGTCTGCGCGCTGGCGATCAGCCTCAAGTACAAGCTCGGCTACGACGACTCGCTCGACGTGGTCGGCGTGCACTTCGTCGGCGGCTGGATCGGCTCGCTCTGGCTCGGCCTCTTCGCCACCAACTCGGTCAACGGCGCGATCAGCGACGTGATCGGCGCCTCCGACGGGCTCTTCTACGGCGGCGGGGTGACCCAGCTCGGCCGGCAGGCCCTGGCCGGCCTGATCGTCACCGTCTGGTCCTTCGCGGTGGCCTGGGTGCTCGCCTTCGGCATCGAGAAGACGATCGGCTTCCGCCTGCGGGCCGAGGACGAGGTCGGCGGCATCGACATCGCCGAGCACGCCGAGAGCGGCTACGACCTGTCGCCGGCCGCCGGCAGCGGCGGGGGCAGCGCGTTCGCCATGGCCGGGCTGACCGGCGCCAGGCCGGCGACGGAGCCGGCGACCGCGCCCACCGTGCCTGCCGAGCCCACCGTGCCGGCTGCGGCTGCCGAGCCGGCCGAGCCGGCCGCCGGGTCCGCCGCCGAGAAGGTCGCCCGTTAACGTTCCTGGGATGGAGGGGTTGGACATGAAGCTGGTGACCGCGGTCATCAAGCCGTACCAGCTGGACGCGGTGAAGGAGGCCCTGCACGCCCTCGGCGTGGCCGGCCTGACCGTCAGCGAGGTCCAGGGCTACGGGCGGCAGAAGGGGCACACCGAGGTCTACCGGGGTGCCGAGTACACGGTCGAGTTCCTGCCCAAGATCCGGGTGGAGGTGCTCACCGACGAGATCGACGTCGACAAGATCGTGGACGCCGTCGTCGGTGCCGCCCGGACCGGCAAGATCGGCGACGGGAAGGTCTGGGTGACCGCCGTCGAGGAGGTCGTCCGGGTCCGTACCGGCGAGCGCGGCCTCGACGCGCTCTGACCGGCCACCCACCGACATGACCTCGTCGACCAGGAAGAACGCGTCGGAACACACCGGCAACGGTGCCGCCGCCCTCCTGGTCGACGAGGTCGTCGGCGTCGACGGCGGCATCGGGGCGACGGCGCGGGCCGCGCGGGCCGACGCGTACGACCGGTGGCTGCGCGGGCTGCTCCCGCAGCGGCCCGGGGTGGCGCTGATCGCCGTCGGCGGGCTGGGCCGCCGGCAGTGCGCGCCGCACGGCGACCTCGACCTCGTGCTGCTGCACGCCGGGGTGCCCGGCGTGGACGAGCTGGCCGCCTCGGTCTGGTATCCCGTGTGGGACGCCGGGCTGCGGCTGGACCACTCCGTCCGGACCGTCGCCGAGGCGCTCTCCGTCGCCCAGGACGACGTGAAGGTGGCCCTCGGGCTGCTCGACGCGCGGCTGGTCGCCGGGGACGCCGCGCTCGCGGACACCCTCGTCCGCACCGCCGCCGACCACTGGCGGCGCACCGCCGTACGCCAGCTCCCGGCGCTCCGCGAGATCACCGCCGCCCGCTGGGCCGCCCACGGCGAGCTGGCGTTCCTGCTGGAGGGCGACCTGAAGGAGGCGGCCGGCGGGCTGCGCGACGTGGGCATCCTGCGGGCGATCGCCACCGCCGGGATCACCGACGCGCTGCGCCCCGCCGTCCGCGCCGCGCACCTGCGGCTGCTCGACACCCGGGACGCGCTGCACCGGCAGAGCGGCCGCCGGGTGGACCGGCTGATCGCCCAGGAACGCGACGGGGTCGCCGCGCTGCTCGGGCTCCGGCAGCCCGTACCCGGTGGAACCGAGCTGGTCGGCGATGGCGACGCGCTGCTGCGCCGGGTCGCCGGGGACGCCCGGACCGTCAGCCACGCCCTCGACGACGCCTTCCGCGCCGCCGACCGGCTCCGCTCCGGCCGCCGCCGGGGCGGCGACGGGCGCCCGCTGCGCCGACCGGTCGCCCGGGACGTCGTCGAGCACGACGGTGAGCTGGTGCTGGCCCGCACCGCCATCGGGGCACGCCCCGACCCGAGCCTGTCGCTGCGGGTCGCCGCCGCCGCGGCCGTCACCCGGCTGCCCATCGCCCGGGCCACCTGCGAGTGGCTGGCCGCGTACTGCCCGCCGCTGCCGGCGCCGTGGCCGGCCGAGGCCCGGGCCGCGCTGATCACCCTGCTCGGCGCCGGTCCCGGCCTGGTGCCGGCCTGGGAGACCTGCGACCGGTACGGGCTGATCGAGGGCTGGCTGCCCGAGTGGACCCGGCTGCGCAGCCTGCCGCAGCACAACCCCGTGCACCGGTTCACCCTCGACCGGCACCTCGTGCAGACCGCGTACGAGGCCAGCCGGCACACCCGCGAGGTGGACCGCCCCGACCTGCTGCTGCTCGGCGCACTCCTGCACGACGTCGGCAAGGGGCTTCCCGGCGACCACAGCACGGTCGGGGTGCCGCTGGCGGCGGCGGTGGCCGCCCGGATCGGCCTGCCCGAGCCGGAGGTGGCGCTGATCGGCACGCTGGTCCGGCTGCACCTGCTCCTGCCCGACGTGGCCACCCGACGGGACCTGGCCGACCCGGTCACCATCGCCGGGGTGGCCGAGCGGGTCGGCGACCCGACCACGCTGGACCTGCTGCACGCACTGGTGCGGGCCGACGCCGCCGCCACCGGTCCGGCCGCCTGGTCGGACTGGAAGGGCCGCCTGGTCACCGAGTTGGTCACCCGGGTACGGACCGCGCTGGACACGGGCGCGCTGCCCGCCCCGCCCGCCCCCGATCCGGCCCTGCTGGCGGGGCCCCTGCCGGTCGTACACCTGACGGCAGACCGGGTGGCGGTGGCCGCGGCGGACCGGCGCGGCCTGCTCGCGACGGTGGCCGGCTGCCTGGCGCTGCACCGGCTGGAGGTGCTCTCCGCCGACGCCTCCACCGTCGACGGCCGGGCCCTGGTCGAGTGCCGCGTGCAGCCCCGGTACGGCCTCGCGCCCGACCCGATCGCCCTCGGCGCCGACCTGCGCCGCGCGGTGAACGGCGACGTCTCGGTCACCCAGCGGCTGCGCGGCCGGGCCCTGGCGGCGCGGTCCGATCCGGCCGCGCCCCGGGTGGTCTGGCACCGCGAGGCGGCCACGGACGCCGTGCTGCTGGAGCTGCGCGCCGCCGACGCGGTAGGGCTGCTCTACCGGGTCACCTGCGCCCTCGACGAGGCCGGCGCCCAGGTGCGCGCGGCCCGCATCTCCACCCTCGGCGGCGACGTGGTGGACGCCTTCTACCTCGTCGGCGGCTGGCCGGACGACACGACCCGGGCCCGTCTGGAGGCGGCGGTGCTGGCCGCCGTGTAAGGAAGGGCCCCCTGTTGACGCCTGAGGTGGAGGAAGGGCCCCTGCCACCGTCGGGCCCCCGCCCTCCCGGCCCCGCGATCTTGGTGGTCCCGCCCGAATGGCCGGGGTCAGCTGCGCCCGGGCCGAAGCGGCCGTAGGGCTGGCCGGCTACCCTAGCGGTGGCCGGACACCTCGCCCGGTCGCCGATCTGCCCGCCGGAACACTGACAAACGGGATGTTCGCGTGTTTGACACCTTGAGTGACCGCCTGTCCGGGATCTTCACCAAGCTCCGCGGCAAGGGCCGGCTCACCGACGCCGACATCGACGCCACCGCGCGCGAGATCCGCCTCGCGCTGCTGGAGGCGGACGTCGCGCTGCCGGTGGTCAAGGGCTTCATCGCCAACGTCAAGGAGCGGGCGCGCGGCGCCGAGGTCTCCCAGGCGCTCAACCCGGCGCAGCAGATCATCAAGATCGTCAACGAGGAGCTGATCAACGTCCTCGGCGGCGAGGGGCGGCGGCTCCAGTTCGCCAAGCAGCCGCCGACGGTGATCATGCTCGCCGGCCTCCAGGGTTCCGGTAAGACCACCCTCGCCGGCAAGCTGGCCCGCTGGCTCAAGGCCCAGGGCCACCAGCCGCTGCTGGTCGCCGCCGACCTCCAGCGCCCCAACGCCGTCGGGCAGCTCCAGGTGCTCGGTGGCCGCGCCGGCGTCGAGGTGTACGCCCCCGAGCCCGGCAACGGCACCGGCGACCCGGTGCAGGTGGCGCGCGCCTCGATCGAGCACGCGAAGCGGGCCGCCCGGGACATCGTCATCGTCGACACCGCCGGCCGGCTCGGCATCGACGCCGAGATGATGCAGCAGGCCGCCGACATCCGCGACGCGGTCGAGCCGGACGAGGTCATCTTCGTCATCGACGCCATGGTCGGCCAGGACGCGGTGCGCACCGCCGAGGCGTTCCGCGACGGCGTGGGCATCACCGGCGTGGTCCTCTCCAAGCTCGACGGCGACGCCCGCGGTGGTGCCGCGCTGTCGGTCCGGGAGGTCACCGGGCAGCCGATCCTCTTCGCCTCCACCGGCGAGAAGCTGGAGGACTTCGACGTCTTCCACCCCGACCGGATGGCCAGCCGGATCCTCGGCATGGGCGACGTCCTCACTCTGATCGAGCAGGCCGAGCAGGCCTTCGACACCGATCAGAAGGAGAAGATGACCGCCAAGCTGATGGGCGGCGAGCAGTTCACCCTGGAGGACTTCCTCGACCAGCTCATCGCGGTCCGGCGGATGGGCCCCATCGCCAACGTGCTGGCCATGATGCCGGGCATGGGGCAGATGAAGGACCAGCTCGCCGAGGTCGACGACAAGCACTTCGACCGGGTCACCGCGATCATCCGGTCGATGACCCCCGCCGAGCGCACCAACCCGAAGATCATCAACGGCTCGCGCCGGGCCCGCATCGCCAACGGCTCCGGCGTCACGGTGATGGACGTCAACCAGCTGCTCAACCGCTTCGCCGACGCGCAGAAGATGATGAAGCAGATGGGCGGCATGATGGGCCTGCCGGGCGGCGGCCGGCGCAAGGCGACCAAGTCGCCGAAGAACAAGCGCAAGGGCACCAAGGGCGGCAACCGGCCGCGCGCCGGGGCGGGCGCTCAGATGCCGGGCGGCTTCCCGGGCGGGATGCCGCAGCTCCCGCCGGGCATGGATCCGAACGACCTGGCCGGCGGCCAGGGGCTGCCCCCGGGCTTCAAGCTGCCGAAGATCGACTTCAACAAGCTTGGCAAGGGCGGCGGCGGTCAGCCCCGCTGAGGTGTGTCGCTGACGGCGGGTGGCATGATCCTTGCCTAGGGTGATGGCGTGCCCCTGGAGGGAGGAGTCATCAAGAGCCCGCCCGAGAAACCCCTGGCTCTGGCCATGGGTGTGGACGAGACAGTGCGATACACCTACCGGTTGCGCCCCGGCGCGACCGCAGTGGCCGCACTGTCCGAGGAGTGGGGCCGGTGCCGGTGGCTGTGGAACGAAGCCGTCCACCAGCAGAAGGCCGGCCGCAAGCCCACCTTCTGCAAGTTGTCCAAGCTGCTTACCGAAGCGCGGAGCCGGCACCCGTGGCTGCGGGACGGCTCCCAGGTCGCCCAGCAGCAAACACTGCGCACCTATGCATTGGCCTTGCAGCACTCGTTCAAGGTCAAGGGCCGCGGACGGCCAACGGCCAAGCGGCGCAAGAAGGCTCTGCCCAGCCTTGGGTACACCGTGCGTGGATTCACCATCCGCGACCGCCGGTTGCGCCTGGCTGGCGGAATCGACATCCCGGTGGTCTGGTCCCGTGAGCTGCCGTCGAATCCGACCAGTGTGCGCGTCTACCAGGACTCGCTCGGCCACTGGTACGCCTCGTTCGTGGTCCGCCGCGAAGCCACACACGCGCCCGCCGCAGACGGTAAGATCGGTGTCGACTGGGGTGTCAGCACCACCGCCACCACCACGGACCCCGCCTACGACCTGCCTCACCTCGGCCACCGCAAGCGGTGCGCCGCCACGATGGCCAAGGTGCAGCGCAAGATGAGCCGTCGGCGCCGCCCCCGCGGACGCGCCCCCTCGAAGGGCTATCTGCGGGCCAAGCAGCAGGCCGCCAAGCTGCACAAGAAGGCGGCCAGGCAGAACATCCACGACGCCCGCCAGTGGGCGAAGAAGGTCGTGGATGACCACAGCGTGATCGCCGTTGAGGACTTCAAACCGAGGTTTCTGACCAGGACCACGATGGCCCGCAAAGCCGCGGACGCCGCAATCGGTGCCGCCAAATGGGAACTGATCGACCGTGGCATGCGGGCGGGCCGGAAGGTGGTGCTGGTGCCGCCCGCCTACACCACGATGACCTGCTCCGAGTGCGGTACGAGAACCAAGGAACGCCTCGGGTTGGGTGTCAGAACTTTCAGGTGCGACGACTGCGGGTACACCGCCGGGCGCGACCTGAACGCCGCGAGGACGATCCTCGCCACGGTAGAACGCGACCGTGCTGGCGCCGACGACATAAGACACGTGCTCACCTCCCTTCGGGGCGGTGGCGCTGTGCGGTCTGAGCCAGATATCCCCCGGCCTTCAGTCGTGGGGAAGCGTTAAGACCGTGGCACCCATCCTGCCCGACCGGTCGGAGTGGACGGTCGACGACCTCGGCGACCTGCCGAAGGACCTTCCGTACGAGTTGGTCAACGGAAGGTTGATCGTGCCGTCCCCCACCGCCGTGCATCAGGACCTCTGCGTGCGACTGCTGCTCGCGCTCGAGGTCAACTGCCCCGCCGACTACCTGGTCAGCATCGACCTGTCGATGCGCATCGACCGCCGCAACGAGCCGCGCCCCGACGTCGTCGCCATCCGCCGCGAGCACGCCGACCGCTCGCCCGTTCCCGTCGAGGACGCGCTGCTGGCCGTCGAGGTCCTCTCGCCGTCCTCCACGTTCCGCGACCTCTACGACAAGGCAAAGGTCTACGCGCACGCCGGGGTGCGGACGTACTGGGTGGTCGACCCGCTGCACGAGCGGATGACCCTCACGGAATACACGCTCGGCCCCACCGGCGAGTACGAGGCGGTGACCCACACCGAGGACCTCTTCGTCACCGAGCGGCCCTGGAAGGTCTCCGTCGACCTGCCCGCGCTGACCGCGCGGCGGGCCGGGCTGCTGGCGCGCGACGAGGGCTGAACGCCGCCGGCCGCGCAGGGCGGGAAGAATGGCGGGCGGACCGCCCCCTTTCGCGCAGACGGAGGACGCATGGCCTGGCACGTACGCGGCGTGGTGCTGCCCGACGACGAGGTCCGTGACCTGTGGCTGGTCGGCGACCGGGTCACCTTCACCCCGGTCGCCGGTGCGGAGACGATCGCCGACGGCGGGTTCGTGCTGCCCGGTCTGATCGACGCGCACTGCCACATCGGCATCGCCCGCGGCGGCGCCCCGATCACCTCGCTCGACCAGGCCCGCGAGCTGGCCCGGGTCGACCGGGACGCCGGGGTCCTCGCCATCCGCGACGCCGGGTCGCCGTACCCGTACCCCGAACTCGACGACGAGCCCGACCTGCCGCGGCTGGCCCGCGCCGGCCGGCACGTCGCGCCGCCGAAGCGCTACCTGCGCGACATCGGCGTCGAGGTCGGCGCGGCGGAGGTGGCGGCGACGGTGGCCGCGCAGGCGCGCGCCGGCAACGGCTGGGTGAAGCTGGTCGGCGACTGGATCGACCGGGGCGTCGGCGACCTGGCCCCGGCCTGGGACGCCGACACCATGGCGGCCGCCGTGCGGGCCGCGCACGCCGCCGGGGTACGCGCCGCCGTGCACACCTTCTCCGAGTCGGCCGTCGAGATCATGGTGCGCGCCGGGGTGGACTCGGTGGAGCACGGCACGGGCCTCAGCCTGGACCTGATCGACGAGATGGCCCGCCGGGGCACCGCGCTCATCCCCACGATGATCAACATTCGGACCTTCGGCGGGATCGCCGAGCAGGCCCGGGCCAAGTTCCCCGGCTACGCCGAGCACATGCTCGCGCTGCGCGACCGCTTCCCCGAGGTGGTCCGCTCGGCGCACGAGGCCGGGGTCCCGATCTACGTGGGCACGGACGCGGGCGGCGGCATCGACCACGGCCTCGCCGCGGAGGAGATGCTGCTGCTGCACGAGCAGGCCGGCATGTCCACCACCGACGTGCTCGCCGCCGCGTCCTGGCGGGCCCGCGAGTGGCTCGGCTTCCCCGGACTGGTCGAGGGCGGCCTGGCGGACCTCGTCGTCTACGCCGAGGACCCGCGCGTCGACCTGCGCGCCGTACGCACCCCCGCCCGCATCGTGCTGCGCGGTCGCGTCGTCCGCTGACCCGTCGCGCCCGGGCGGTCGGCGGGGGAGGCGCCCGGTCGGGCCGGTGGCGCTCCGGCCGGCGGTGCGGCGCTGCCCGGGGCGGCGCCCGGTCAGCCGGTGTGGGCCTGGGTGACCGCGTGCAGGAGCAGGTACACCGCGAGGTCGGCGAGGGCGGCGGCGGTCTGCGCGACGGGGGCGCCGGGCAGGACGATGTGGCTGATCACCAACCGGACGACCGAGTCCGTGGCGAACGCGACGGCGTCGCGGTCGGCGCCCGGCAGCACGCCGTCGGCCCACTCCAGCAGCACCTCGGTGGCCTCGGTCAGGACCAGCTCCGACCGGGTGGTCAGGTAGGGCAGCAGGTCGTCCGAGCCGCCCCGGGAGCTGGTCAGGACGGCCTTGATCAGCGGGTCGTCGGCCGCCTGCGTGAGGGTGTGCGAGATGGTGGCGTGCGCGGCGGCCCGCACGTCGTCGCCGTGGGCGCGCAGCAGGGCGCGTACGTCGCCGACGAACCTGTCGACCTCCCGCCGGGCGAGCGCCTCGGCCAGCCCCGCCTTGGTGCCGAACTCGTTGTAGACCGTCTGCCGGCTGACCCCCGCCGCGCGCGCGACGGCACCCATCCGGACGCCGTCCCAGCCGGTCGCGATGGTCAATGCCCGGGCGGCCTCGACGATCGCGTCCCGGGAACGGGTGCCGTCCCTCACCTCACCCATGGTGGTCGAATCCTAGCCCGGCCGCACCGACCGGCACGGCGGAGACCGCCGACGTCGCGCCCGATGACGTCGTCCCTTCGGCCGACGCATAGGATGTGCGGTCATGGCACGCGTGCTCACTCCCCGTGCGGAGGACTTTCCCCGCTGGTACCAGGACCTGATCGCCAAGGCGAAGCTGGCCGACAACGGCCCGGTCCGGGGGACCATGGTCATCCGCCCGGCCGGCTACGCCATCTGGGAGCGGATGCAGGCCGAGATGGACGCCCGGATCAAGGCGGCGGGCGCGGAGAACGCGTACTTCCCGCTCTTCATCCCGGAGAGCTACCTCAAGCGCGAGGCCGAGCACGTCGAGGGCTTCTCGCCGGAGCTGGCGGTGGTCACCCACGGCGGCGGCAAGCAGCTCGCCGAGCCGGTGGTGGTGCGCCCCACCAGCGAGACCGTCATCGGCGAGTTCATGGCCAAGTGGATCGACTCCTACCGGGACCTGCCGCTGCTGCTCAACCAGTGGGCCAACGTGGTCCGCTGGGAGCTGCGCCCCCGGATCTTCCTGCGCACCAGCGAGTTCCTCTGGCAGGAGGGGCACACCGCGCACGCGACCCGCGACGACGCCCGCGCCTACGCCCGCCGGATCCTGCACGAGGCGTACGAGGACCTGATGGTCAACGTGCTCGGCATCCCGGTGGTCGTCGGCCTGAAGACCGCCCGCGAGCGCTTCGCCGGCGCCACCGCCACCTACACCTGCGAAGGCATGATGGGTGACGGCAAGGCCCTCCAGCTCGGCACCAGCCACGAGCTGGGGCAGAACTTCGCCAAGGCGTTCGACATCAGCTACTCGTCGGCCGAGGGCGGCCGGGAGCACGCGTGGACGACCTCCTGGGGCACCTCGACCCGGATGCTCGGCGGCCTGATCATGTGCCACGGCGACGACAACGGCCTGCGGGTGCCGCCGAAGCTGGCGCCCGTGCAGGCGTACGTCATGGTGGTCAAGGACGGCGAGGGCGTCGGGGAGGCGGCGGCCAAGCTGCGCGACGGCCTGCGCGACGCGGGCGTCCGGGTCGCGCTCGACGACCGCGTCGACACGCCGTTCGGCCGCCGGGCCGTCGACGCCGAGCTGCGCGGCTATCCCGTACGCGTCGAGGTCGGCCCCCGCGACCTGGCCGCCGGCAACGCGGTCGTGGTCCGGCGCACCGACGGCTCGAAGTCCCCGACGCCGGTGGCCGACGTGGTGACCGCCGTGCTGGCCGCCCTCGACGCCGACCAGCGGGCCCTGCACGACCAGGCGCTGGCCCACCGGAAGTCCCGCACGGTCGAGGTGTCGACCCTCGCCGAGGCGATCGAGGCGGCGGCCACCGGCTGGGCCATGGTGCCGTGGTCGGCGGTCGGCGTGCAGGGCGAGGCGGAGGCCAACGGCCAGGGCGTCACCGTGCGCTGCCTGCTGCGCGCCGACGGCTCGGTGCCCGACTCCGAGGACGAGCCCGACCTGGTCGCCATCCTGGCCCGCGCCTACTGAGGTCCGCCCACCCCCTCACCCGCGGCGGCTCCCTCAGGCGTCAGGAAGGGCACCTTCCTGAGGCCTGAGGCAGAGGAAGGGTCCCTTCCTTGCACCTCGGAGCGGTGGGCGGGGGCCGGGGGTGGGGGCCGGTAGGGTCGGTGCGTGAGATTCGAACCTGGGCGGCTGATCGTGCACCGCAACGTGCGCCGGGGCCGGATCGGCTGGGTACGCACCGCGCGGGTGGTCAGCGACGACGACCGGGGCCTGCTGCTCTGGGTGCCCCGTGACTCCCCGGTCGCGAGCGAGGTCACCGAGGCCGGGCTGGGCATGCGGGCGGTGCCGTTCAGCGAGTGGATCTCCTCGTCGTACCGCCTGGCCACCGGCCGGTGGGACGGCCCCTCGGTGCTCAAGTTCCTGCCCGCCGGGGCGGCCCACTCCGTGTGGTGGTTCCGCGACGCGCACGACCGCTTCGCCACCTGGTACGTCAACCTGGAGGAGCCCGGGGTGCGCTGGGACGACGGCACGCTCGCCGGCGTCGACATGGTGGACCAGGACCTCGACGTGGTCGTCCGCCCCGACCTGGGCTGGGAGTGGAAGGACGAGGGGGAGTTCGCCGAGCGGCTCGCCTTCCCCGACCACTACTGGGTGACCGACGCCGACGCGGTCCGCGCCGAGGGGAAGCGGGTGATCGCGCTGGCCGAGGCGGGGGAGTTCCCGTTCGACGGCACCTGGTGCGACTTCACCCCGCCGCCCGACTGGACCGTCCCCGACGGGCTGCCGCCCGGCTGGGACCGTCCCCCGGTGCGCTGACCCGGCCCGGCCCGCCCGCGCACCGCCCCCGACCGGTGGGGCAGGCCGCCGCCCGGCGACTGTGCTTTCGGCCACTTCTGCCGCCGGGCGGGTGACCGGGGGCGGTCCGGTGTGAGAGTTCCGGGCCCGATCTGGCAGAATGGCTGGCTGGTATCCGGCGCGCGTCCGGCGCCCTCTAACCCGGGCACGTCGCCAGTCCACCGAGCAGTCTCCGGCCCAACCCCACTGTGCCGGTCGACACTCACCCGTGCACCGCCCGTACCGGGCAGGTGAGATCGCAACAGGAGCGAAACAACTGTGGCCGTAAAGATCCGGCTCCTGCGGATGGGCAAGATCCGCAACCCGCAGTACCGCATCGTCATCGCCGACTCGCGCACCAAGCGCGACGGCCGGGCGATCGAGTTCGTCGGGGTCTACCAGCCGAAGGAAGACCCTTCGGTGATCGAGGTCAAGTCGGAGCGGGTCCAGTACTGGCTGTCCGTCGGCGCCCAGCCGAGCGAGGCGGTGCAGCGGCTGCTGGAGCTGACCGGTGACTGGCAGAAGTTCAAGGGCCTGCCGGCCCCGCCGCCGCTGAAGGTCGCCCCGGAGCGGGTCGACCGCACCGCGGCGTACGAGGCCGAGGCGAAGGCCGCCGCCGGGCTGGCCGAGGCGCCGGCGAAGCCGGCCAAGAAGGCCGCCAAGGCCGAGGCTCCGGCCGAGGCGCCGAAGACCGAGGCTCCGGCCGAGGCCCCGGCTGCCGCTGCCGACGCCGGTGAGCAGGCCTGACATGCCTCTGCGTCCGGCGTTGGAGCACCTGGTCAAGGGCATCGTCGACCACCCCGATGACGTACGCGTCCGGATGGTCGACTCCCGTCGGGGCAAGCGGCTGGAAGTCCGCGTGCACCCGGAGGACCTCGGCACGGTGATCGGGCGGTCCGGCCGGACCGCCAAGGCGCTGCGCCAGGTGATCGGCTCCATCGGCGGGCGCGGCGTGCGCGTCGACATCGTCGACTCGTACTGATGCTGCTCGTCGTCGGCAGGGTCGGCAAGCCGCACGGCATCCGCGGTGAGGTCACCGTGGAGGTGCGGACCGACGAGCCCGAAGCACGGTTCGCCCCCGGTATGGTGCTCAGCACCATGCCGGGGGCGACACCCCGGGCGCGGCACACCGAGCCCGGGGCGCCTCAGCCGTCGCCGGCCGCGCCCGCGCAGGGGGTGGCCTTCCGGGTGCCCGCCGAACTGGTCGTGGAGTCCGCCCGCTGGCACCAGGGGCGGATGCTCGTCGCGTTCGAGGGCATCGGGGACCGGGACGTCGCCGAGGCGCTGCGCGGCACGCTGGTCGCGGTCGACAGCGCCGAGGTCGCCCCGCCGGAGGACCCGGAGGAGTTCCACGACCACCAGCTCGTCGGGCTGGCCGTGGTCACCCCGGCCGGAGACCGGCTGGGCGAGGTGGCCCGGATCGACCACGCCCCCTCCTCCGACCTGCTGGTGCTGCGCCGTCCCGAGGGCGGCACCGCGCTCATCCCGTTCGTCAAGGCGATCGTCCCCGAGGTTGACCTCGCCGGCGGTCGCGTCGTCGTCGACCCGCCGGCCGGTCTGCTCGATCTGTAGAACCGCTGGAGCACCCCCGCATGCGCGTCGACATCGTGTCGATCTTCCCGGAGTACTTCGCCCCGCTGGACCTGTCGTTGATCGGCAGGGCGCGGGCGAACGGCACGCTGCGGCTGGCCGTACACGATCTGCGGATCTGGACCCACGACGTGCATCGCACGGTCGACGACACGCCCTACGGCGGCGGGCCCGGCATGGTGATGCGGCCGGAGCCGTGGGGCGAGGCGCTCGACGCCCTCGCCCCGGCGGAGGTGACCGCGCCCCGGCTGGTGGTGCCGGCCCCGACCGGCGCCCCCTTCACCCAGGCGATGGCGCACGAGCTGGCCGCCGAGCCACACCTGCTCTTCGCCTGCGGCCGGTACGAGGGCATCGACCAGCGGGTGCTCGACCACGCCGCGACCCGGATGCCGGTGACCGAGGTCTCCCTCGGCGACTACGTCCTCTTCGGCGGCGAGGTGGCGGTGCTGGTGATCCTGGAGGCGGTCACCCGGCTGCTGCCCGGCGTGCTCGGCAACGCGGGTTCGCTGGCCGAGGAGTCGCACGCCCACGGGTTGCTGGAGGCCCCCATGTACACGAAGCCGGCGACCTGGCGGGGGCTGGAGGTGCCGGAGGTGCTCCGCTCCGGTGACCACGGCAGGATCGCCCGCTGGCGGCGGGACGAAGCGCTGACCCGCACCGCGACGCGTCGTCCCGACATGCTCGCCGCCGTGGACCCGCAGCGCCTGGACAAACGGGACGTCGCCGCGCTGGACCGGGCCGGATTTCAGGTGCCGCCGGGGGATGTGGCAAAGTAGGGGGGTTGCCGCAACCGGCCGCGCCGCGGCCGGCTGCGAGGATCCTCGACCGGGGTCGGTCACCGACCACCACCCGGGGATCAGAATCACCCACCCGCGCACCGATTGACGGTGCGCCGTGAGCCTCACGAGGACGCAGCGATGAACATCCTGGACGCCCTTGACGCCCAGTCGAAGCGCACCGACCTCCCCGACTTCCGTGCCGGTGACACCGTCAAGGTGCACGCCCGGGTCGTCGAGGGCAACCGGTCCCGTGTCCAGATCTTCCAGGGCGTCGTCATCCGCCGCCAGGGTGACGGTCTGCGCGAGACCTTCTCGGTCCGCAAGATCAGCTTCGGCGTCGGTGTCGAGCGCACCTACCCGATCAACAGCCCGGCGATCGACCGGATCGAGGTCGTGACCCGCGGTGACGTCCGCCGCGCCAAGCTCTACTACCTGCGCGAGCTGCGGGGCAAGAAGGCCAAGATCAAGGAGAAGCGCGAGAAGCAGCCGAGCTGACCTCGCGCTCGCCACGCCGCCCGAGCTGCGCGTATGTCGTACCGACCGGACCGCACTACCCTGGTCGCTACGGGCGCAGCCGGGCGACGTCCCGCCACGACGGCGGAGCGACGACCACTACCGCCCGGGGAGCCCCGACAGGGTTCCCGGGCGGTAGTGTCATTTCTGCTGACCGGAGAGTGGCGTGGTGCAGACGCTTGACGAGGACGGCGCCGTCGACCCCTGGCGACGACGCGCCCGCCGACCCCGCCGACAGATGCCGCTCTGGCAGGAGCTGCCGCTGCTGCTGGTCGTCGCGTTCTGCCTCGCGGTGCTGATCCGCACCTTCCTGCTCCAGGCGTTCTTCATCCCCTCCGGCTCGATGGAGGACACCCTCCTCGTCGGTGACCGGGTCCTGGTCAACAAGGTCGTCTACGACGTGCGCGACCCAGTGCGGGGCGAGGTCGTCGTCTTCCGGGGCACCGACCGCTGGGCCCCGCAGGTCGCCGAGGGGCCGGAGCCCGGGTTCGCGGGCAAGCTCAGCCGGACCGTCGGCGACCTGGTCGGCGTCAGCCGCCCCGGCGAGAAGGACTTCATCAAGCGGGTGATCGGCCTGCCCGGCGACCGGGTGAAGTGCTGCGACGCCGAGGGGCGGGTGCTGGTCAACGGCACGCCGCTCGACGAGTCGTCGTACGTCCTGCGCGACTCGCCGCTCGACATCCCGCCCAACCCCCGCGAGTGCCGGTCCCGGCGCTTCGACGAGGTCGTGGTCCCGCCCGGGCAGATCTTCGTCATGGGCGACCACCGGATGGTCTCCCAGGACGCCCGCTGCCAGGGCCCGGTGCCGATCGAGAACGTGGTGGGCCGGGCGTTCACCGTCGTCTGGCCGTCGTCGCGCTGGAGCGCCCTGTCGGTGCCCGCGACCTTCGACGACGTCGCCGACCCGCCGGCCGCCTCCACCGGCGCCCCGCCCCCGGTCCGCCCCACGCCGGACGGCGATTTGGTGCTGCTCGCCCCGACCGCTGTCGCGCTCGCCGTTCTCGCGCGTTCCGGACGGTGGCGTCGGGTCGGGCAACGTAGGCTCGTGCCGTGATTGACGAGCAGACCGACAAGCCGCGCAGTTCCTTCTGGAAGGAGCTGCCCATCCTCCTGGGTGTGGCGATCCTGGTCGCGGTACTGGTGCGCGCCTTCGTGCTGCAGACCTTCTTCATCCCCTCCCCGTCGATGGAGAACACCCTCCAGATCGACGATCGGGTGCTGGTCAACAAGCTGGTCTACGACTTCCGGTCCCCGCACCGGGGCGAGGTGATCGTCTTCAAGGCCCCCCTGGAGTGGAGCGCCAACCCCGACGGCGAGGACTTCATCAAGCGCGTCATCGGCGTCGGCGGCGACCACGTGGTCTGCTGCGACGCGCAGGACCGGCTGGTGATCAACGGCAAGTCGCTGGACGAGCCCTACATCTACCCCGGCGACAAGACCGCCGAGGAGTTCGACATCACCGTCCCGAAGGGCCGGCTCTGGGTGATGGGCGACCACCGCGAGGCGTCGGGCGACTCGCTGGAGCACTGGCAGCAGTCCGGTCAGGACATCACCGTCGCCACGATTCCCGAGGGCGAGGTCGTGGGGCGGGCCTTCACCGTCTTCTGGCCCGTCGGCCGGGCCACCTGGCTGAGCGTCCCGAAGCCGTACGAGGCCATCCCCGAACCGTAGGGGCCGCCGGGCGTGTGCGTTGTCGGCGGCGTCTGGCAGGCTGGTGCGGTGACCGTCTACACCCCTCGGCGTGCGGCGCGCGTCCTGCTCGTCGACACGGCGGGTCGGGTGCTGCTCTTCTGCGGCTCCGACCCGGCCCGTCCCGAGCACGGGCGCTGGTGGTTCACCCCCGGCGGCGGCCTGGACGAGGGGGAGACCTACCCCGAGTGCGCGGCGCGGGAGCTGGCCGAGGAGACCGGGCTGCGGCTGCCGGCCCCGGCGTTCGGGGCGCCCGTGCACCGCGACGTGACGGAGTTCCCCTTCGACGGCGTGTGGTACCGGCAGGAGCAGGAGTTCTTCCTGGTGCGGGTGGCGGGCCACGAGGTCGACACCGCCGGCTTCAGCGAGATCGAGCGGGCCACCGTCGCCGCCCACCGGTGGTGGTCGCCGGACGAGCTGACCGCCAGCGGCGAGCGGTACTACCCGCCGGACCTGACGACGGTGCTGGCCCGGGCGCTGGCCGCCGCGCCCGCGCCGACGGCCGGGCAGGATGCGCCGTGCTGACGCCCCCGCGCACGGTGGTGCGCCGCGAGGGTGGCCTCTACGCGCTGGAGCGCGCGTTGCAGCGGCGCGGCTTCCGGCACGTCGCCGGGGCCGACGAGGCGGGTCGCGGCGCCTGCGCCGGGCCGCTGGTCGCCGCCGCCGCGATCCTGCCCGAGGGCCGTCGCGGCGAGATCGACGGGCTGGCCGACTCCAAGCTGCTCACCCCCGCCAGCCGGGAGCGGATCCACGACGAGGTCGTGGCCCGCGCGCTGGCGTACGCCGTGGTGGTGATCCCCGCCGAGGAGGTCGACGAGCGGGGCCTGCACGTGAGCAACCTGGCCGCGATGCGCCGCGCGCTGGCGTCGCTGACGATCCGCCCCGACTACGTGCTGACCGACGGCTTCGGCGTGGACGGCCTCGACGTGCCGGGGCTGGCCGTGTGGAAGGGCGACCGGGTGGCCGCCTGCGTCGCGGCGGCGAGCGTACTCGCCAAGGTCACCCGGGACCGGATGATGGTCGAGCTCGACGGGGCGTTCCCGGGCTACGGGTTCGCCGAGCACAAGGGTTACATCACCGCGGAACACACCGCGGCGCTGCGGGACCGGGGGCCGTGCCGGGAGCACCGGTTCTCGTACGTCAACGTGGCGACGGTCTCCGGTCGCGACGGCGCCCCACCCCGGGCGCGTCGGCCGGCGGACGCGAGGCGGGACGAGCCGATGGAGCGCTCCTGCCCGCCAGGGGGTACCGTCGGCGTGGCGTTGGGCGAGCAGCCTCAGCCTCCGGCGTCGGTGGGGGAAGATGTGGTCATGGAAGGCGGAGTGCGATGAGCGCGGAAGACCTCGAGAAGTACGAGACCGAGATGGAGCTCCAGCTCTACCGGGAGTACCGCGACATCGTCCGCCAGTTCTCCTACGTGGTGGAGACGGAGCGCCGGTTCTACCTGGCCAACCAGGTCGACCTGCACGTGCGCAACTCCGACGGCGAGGTCTACTTCGAGGTCGAGATGCACGACGCCTGGGTGTGGGACATGTACCGTCCCGCCCGGTTCGTGAAGAACGTCCGGGTGATGACCTTCAAGGACGTCAACGTCGAGGAGCTGGAGAAGCCCGACATCTCGCTGCCCGCCGACTCCGGCTTCGGCGGCTGACCCACCGCTCCGCCGCCCGTCCGGCGGCCCCACCGCCGGCCGTACGGCCCCGTCGGCGCCCCCACCGCCGCGCGGCCGTCACCCCGCTGCTCCCCGGCAGCCCGGATCACCCCGCCGGCACCACGACCTCGACCCGCTGGACGAGGTTGTTCGCGAAGCCGCCCCGGTTCCACGGCTGCTCGACCGGCTGGCTGCGCCCGGAGGCGTCGGTGGCGCGGGCCCCGAGGACGTGCCGCCCCGGCTCCGCCGCCCACTCGTAGCGCCACCGGCGCCAGGCGAACTCCCCGCCGACCTGCTCGTCCAGGATGGCCGGTCGCCAACTGGCCCCGCCGTCGGTGGTCACCTCCACCGAGACGACCGGGGCGTGGCCGGACCAGGCGCGACCGTCCAGCGTGCACGGACCGGGCCGCAGCACGCGGGTGCGGGACATGAAGTCGGGGAAGCCGGGCGGCCGGACCAGCGCCCGCGGCTCGATCCGGGTCACCGGCACCCCGGGATCGTCCGCGTCCCGCCGCAGCCGGTAGGCGACCGCGTTCTGGTAGCCGTCGAACGCCTCGGTGCGTACGTCGATCGCGCGCAGCCACTTGACGTGCGCCATGCCGTACCAGCCGGGCACGATCAGCCGCAACGGGGCACCGTGCTGCGGCAGCAGCGGAGCGCCGTTCATCTCGTACGCCAGCAGCACCTCCTCGCGCAGCGCGTCGGCGGCCGGCAGCGCCCGCTGGTAGTCCTGCTCGACGCCGCGTTCCACGCCGTGGTCGGCGCCCGTGAAGACCACGTCCACGGCGTCGGCGGCGATCCCCGCCTCGCGCAGCAGCGGCGCCAGCGGGGTGCCGGTCCACTCCGCGTTGCCGACCGCCTCGACCAGCCACGGCTGGCTCACCGGCCGGGGGTGCAGCAGGGCGCGCCCGTTGCCGGCGCACTCCAACGTGACCCGGCGGGTGACCCGGGGCCGCCCGCGCAGCGCCGCGAGGTCGAGGGTCAGCGGCCGGTCCACCGCGCCGGCCACCGTCAGCGCGTGCGCGTCCGGGTCGAGGTCCGGGATGTCGTAGTGGATGAGCAGGTAGTGCAGGCCGGCCGGGGTCACGTCGTAGCGCAGCGCCTCCAGCGGGATGCCGTGGTTGCGGGCGGCGAGCTGCAACTCCTCGACGGTGATGCCCTCGCCGGGTTCCGCCACGCGGGAGGGCCCGCTGGCATCGTGCACAGTGGTCATCGAGGACCTCCCCGGCCGGACGGCGGCGGCTCCGCCGTGCGCCCGTCCCAGCCTAGGGCCTCGCCGGCGCTGCCGGGCACGCCCAGGAACCAGCGCGCCTAGCAGACCGCCCGGCCCTTTGGGGGGCCGTCCACAGGAGGACAGCCGTCCACAGGCAGGGGTGCCGGGGGTGGCGGGGACGGGCGGGTGCCGCGCAGGCTGCGCCCATGCGACCTGCCGCCCGTACCGCCGTCGCGCTCTGCGCGGCCCTGCTGTCCCTCGGACCCGCCGCGCCCGCCGCCCGGCCGGTCCCGGCGCCGGAGCGACCGCTCGTCCCGGCGGCGCCGCCCGGGTTCGCACCGCCCGGGTTCGCGCCGGCCGTGGTCATGACGGCTGTGGTCGCACCGTCCGGGGTCGCGCCGGCCGGGGCCGTGCGGTTCCGGTGGCCACTCGACGGCGTCCCGCGCCCGGTGCGCCGGTTCGACCCGCCGCCCCGGCCGTGGCTGCCCGGGCACCGGGGCGTCGACCTGGCCGCCGCGCCGGGCGCGACCGTGCGGGCCGCCGGCGCCGGCACGGTGCTCTTCGCCGGTCTGGTCGCCGGCCGTCCCGTCGTCACCGTGGGGCACGCCGACGGGCTGCGGACCACCCACGAGCCGGTGTCGCCGGCGGTCCGGCCCGGCGAGACCCTGGCGGCCAGGGCGCCGCTGGGCACCCTCCTCGCCGGCCACCCGGGCTGCCCCGCTCCCGCCTGCCTGCACTGGGGGCTGCGGCGCGGCGCCGACTACCTGGATCCGCTGGCCCTGCTCGGCCTGGGACCCGTGCGGCTGCTGCCGCTCGACGGGGACGACCGGGCCCTCAGCGCTGGGCGAGCAGCGGGGGCAGCCGCACCGCGAGCCGCTCGTACTCGTCGGGGGTGTTGTAGACCTGGGCACAGAGCCGCAGCCAGCCGCGTCCGTTCCAGGCCATGACGGCGACCTCGGTGCCGAGCCGCTCGGCGATCCGTTCCCGCAGCGCCCGCGCCGCGTCGAGCGTGGCGCCCAGGCCCGCCGGCAGCGGGACGATCCGCATGGCGACCCCCGGCCCGCCGGGGTCCGGCAGGTCGACGGGGGCCACCCCGAGCGCGTCCTCCAGCAGCCGCTGGCCGTACGCCGCCAGCGCGGCGTTGTGCCCGCGCACCCGGTCCACGCCGAGGCTGCGCAGCGTGAACAGGCCCACCGGCGCGGCCAGCCAGCCCGTGTAGTCCTGCGTCGCCGCCCACTCGACGCGGCCGGGGAACCCGGACTCCTGCTCCCAGGAGACGACCAGCGGCTCGATCCGTTCCCGCCACGGCGGGGCGACCGCCAGCACGGCCGTGCCGCGTGGCGCGTACGCCCACTTGTGCAGGTTGCCCACCCAAAAGTCGGCGCCGACGTCGCGCACCGGCGCCGGAAGCATGCCCGGGGCGTGTGCGGCGTCGACGAGGACCGGTATCCCGTGCTCCCGGGCCACGCCGACGATCGCGGCGACGGGGAAGAGCCGGGCGGTGGCCGAGGTGAGCTGGTCCACGACGAGCAGCCGGGTCCGGCCGGGGCGCAGCCCGGCGCGGACGATCTGGACGATCTCCTCGCCCGAGGCGGCCAACGGGACGGGCAGGGTCCGCTCGACCGCCCCCGTACGCCGGCACTCCCGGGCGATGGCGAGGCCGACCGCGCCGTACCCGTGGTCGGTGGTGAGCACCTCGTCGCCCGGACGCAGGCCGAGCGACTGGAGCACCACCGCCACGCCGGTGGTGGCGTTCGGGACGAGGGCGGTGCCGTCCGGGTCGGCGCCCAGGAAGCCGGCCAGGTGCCGGCGGGTGTGGGCGATCCGGTCGACCAGGCCCTGCGTGAAGAAGCGCAGCGGATTGGCCTCCATCTCGTCGCGCAGCCGCTGCTGGGCCCGCTGCACGGCGATCGGTACCGCGCCGAACGAACCGTGGTTCAGGTGGCTGACCGCCGGGTCGAGCGAGAAGAGCAGGCGGGCTGCCGCGATCGGCTCGGGCGGCTGCGGGAGGCTCACTTGATGATCGTAGCGACCGGTCGATCCATCGCCGCCGTTCCGCCGGTACGGTCCGTCGGGCGCCCACCCGGGACGCGGTTCCCTCGAGCCCGTGCCGGTCGACCGTCCTCGATCCCGGAGAATCGCTGGTCATGGACGTCGAACTGCGCTGGCCGACCGCCGCCGACCGGCAGCTGCGCGCCGAGGTGCACCGGGTGCTGCACGCCGTGGCCGAGCGGGGCGGCGCGATCGGGTACGCGGTCCCGCCCGGCCGCGCCGAGACCGAGGCCTGGCTGGACGGGGTGCTCGGTCTCGTCGGGGCCGGCGACGCCGCGCTGGTCCTCGCCGTGCTCGACGACCGGGTGGTGGGCACCGGGTCGTGGCGGCGCGGTCCGAAGCCGATCTTCACCCACTACGCCGACCTGGAGAAGATCACCGCACACCCCGCCGCCCGGGGCCGCGGCATCGGTCGGCTCGTCACCGGCGCGCTCATCGACGACGCCCGCAAGGCCGGCGTCGAGACCCTCGCGCTGGGGGTGCGCGGCAACAACCACGGTGCCATCGAGCTGTACGAGCGCCTCGGCTTCCGTGAGTGGGGGCGGCTGCCGAACGTCATCGAGGTGGGCGACGAACGCTACGACGACGTGCGGATGTGCCTGGACCTCGGGCGCGAGCCGCACGTCGTGCTCCGGGGCTCAGCCCCCGACGGGCCGGGCTCGTCGCCGCGCCGGACCTGAGCACCCGCCCCTGCCTGCCGGCAGCCCGGGCCCGGCTGCCGCTCCCGGGCCGCTCGGATCCTGGCTGCTCGGGTCCAGGCCCGGCTGCTCGGGTCCAGACCGCTCGCGTCCGACCTGGCTGCTCAAGTCCGGGCCGCTCGCGTCCGGGCCCGGCTGCGCGGGACCTGGTCCAGGCCGCTTGGGTCCGGGTGGCCTGCGGCGGCGGGACTCAGGCGCGTGGGTGGGCCTGGCGGTAGGCGGCGCGGAGCCGCTCCACGGACACGTGGGTGTAGATCTGGGTGCTCGCCAGGGACGAGTGCCCCAGCAGTTCCTGCACCGCCCGCAGGTCGGCGCCGCCCTCCAGCAGGTGGGTGGCCGCCGAGTGGCGCAGCCCGTGCGGGCTGATCGGAGGCAGGCCGGCGGCCTCCGCGTACCCGCCGACGATCCGCCGTGCCGTCGTCGGGTTGAGCCGTCCGCCGCGGGCGCCGAGCAGCAGCGCGTCGCGGGAGTGCGGCGCGGCCAGCGCCGGCCGGCCGTGGCGCAGCCACTCGTCGAGCGCCCGCTGCGCCGGCACCCCGTACGGCACGGCCCGTTCCCGGCCACCCTTGCCGAACACCCGCACGACCCGTCGCGCGTGGTCGACGTCGGCGACGTCGAGGCCGCACGCCTCGCTGATCCGCACCCCCGTGCCGTAGAGCAGCTCCAACAGCGCCCGGTCCCGCAGCAGTACCGCCTCGGCGACGTGGTCAGCCGCAGGGGAGGGACCCGACGACTCTGGCGACGCCGGCCCGGACCCGTCGTCGGAGGGCGACGCCGGGCGGGCGCCCTTCTGGTCGGGTGATGCTGGCCGGGAGCCCTCACCGTCGGGCGACGCCGGGCGGGCGCCCTTCCCGTCGGGTGACGGCGGTCCTGAGCCGCCCTCGGCGGGGGGTGGCGGCCCGGCCCGGCCCGGCGCTTCGACCAGGGCGGCCGCCTGGTCGGCACGCAGCACGGTCGGCAGGTCCCGGTGGGCGCGCGGGCTGGACAGGGCGCCGGCCACGTCGGCGGGGAGCAGCCCGCAGCGGTGGGCCCACGCGCTGAACGTCCGCGCCGAGGCCGCCCGGCGGGCGAGCGACGTCCGCGCGGCCCCCATCGTCCGCTGCTTGGCCAGCCAGCTGCGTAGCACGGCGAGGTCCAGCTCCGGCAGTTCGGCGCAGCCCATCCGGTGGGCGTGGTCCAACAGCGACACCACGTCACCGACGTACGCCCGGACGGTGTGGGCGGACCGGTTGCGCACGGCGGCAAGGTATCCGGCGAAGTCGTCCACCGCCTCGCGCATCGCCGGTGGGAGCGCCTCGTGGGTCGCCCGGGTGCCGTTCGCCTCCCGGCTCACCGCGGTCCCCTCGCCGCCACCCGCCGGCTGTCCGGTGTGCCTCGCGTACGCGTCCCTGCCACGCCGGGCCGAGGTGCGGGCGCCGCCTGGCCGGGCCGCACGGGAGGCCGCACCCCTCGGTCCACCTGGGTGCGGGTCGAGGCCGTGGTGGCGATGGGCGGCGGATCCTCGGGCGGCACGGGACCAGCCTACGGTCGCCCGACGCCACCGGCAGGCCACCGGGCCGAGCAGGGCACTGGCCGCCCGACGCCACCTCGCCGGACGGCGCACCTGGCCGCCGGACACCGGCTGGGCTCCGGGGCCGGGCAGCGCATGGCTGCCGGCCACCGGCAGACCACCGGGCCGGGCAGCGCACCGGGCTGCCGGCCACCGGCTGGGCACCGGGCCGACCGGGCGGCGAGGCGGTGACCGGCCGTGCCGGCTCGCGGGTGCTTCAGGCGCGGACGCGCGGCCCAGGTGGTGGATTGCGTCGGCCGGTGCGCGCAGACTTGTCGTACCAACGGGTGTGGGCCCTGGCCGTGGTCGCCGTGCGACGGGACCAGGCTCGACGAAGGGGGACCGGGCATGGGGGTGGACGTCGTCCTCTACCGGGCGGTCGGGGTGGGCTCCGACCGGCGTCGCCTCGTGCCGGCCGAGGTGCTGCCCGATCCCGACGACGTGCTGCTGAACCTCGTCCGGCGCGTCCGTGGCAGCGGGCGTACCCCTCTGCTCGACCGGGTGGATCCGGTCGGCGAGCTGGTGGTCCCTGCCGGCCAGGCGCCGCAGCTCCTCGCCGAGGTGCGCTGCCTCGCCGAGGTGTCCCGGTCGACGCCGGAGCTGACGCACGTGCGCCGGCTGGACCGGTTGGCGCGGCGCTGCCGGCAGGACCGCGCGATGGAGATCCGCTTCGAGGGTGACTGACGGCGGCTCCTCGTCCGTCCGGCGGATCACGGTCCCTCCGGCGTCGCCGGTCGTCCGGCGGACGCGTTCCCGGCTGGCGGGGGCGCGAGGGCGTACCCGTCGTCGCGGCGGAGCACCAGGGCCAGTTCCTCGAGCATCGACAGTTTCCGCAGCGCGGTACGGACGGGCACCCCGGCCCGCGCGGCGAGGACGTCGACGCCCACCGTGCCCCGGCGGGGCAACGCCTCGACGACGGCCCGCGCGTCGTCGTCGAGCAGATCGACCGGGCGCTGCGCGCCGCGCGGCACGGGGGCCAGCTCCCCGATCCGTCCGACCTCCTCCAGCACCTGCGCGACGCCGGTCACCAGCCGGGCCTTCGGATATTCCCGCAGCGTCTCGTGCGCGCCGACGGACATCGCCGACGTGACCGGGCCGGGCACCACCATGCTGGGCCTGCCCAGGGCGAGCGCCCGGTGGGTGGTCTGGGTGGCGCCGCTGCGGGCGGCCGCCTCCACCAGCACCGTGCCGAGGGTGCCCGCCGCGATCACCCGGTTGCGGATGAGGAACCGGGGCCGGAGCGGATCGGCTCCCGGCATCCACTCGCTGACCAGCAGCCCGGTGTCGGCGATCCGGTCGAACAACGCCGCGTTGCCCATCGGGTACGGGCGGTCCACGCCGCAGGCGAGCACCGCCACGGTCAGGCCACCGGCGTTGAGCGCGCCCCGGTGGGCCGCGGCGTCGATGCCGAAGGCTCCGCCGGAGACGACTGTCCAGTCCCGGTCGGCCAGTCCGTAGCCGAGCTCCGTGGCGACGTGCGTGCCGTACCCGGTGGCGGCGCGGGCGCCGACGACCGCGACGGAGCGGTCGAACGCCTCTGCGAGCGGCCACGAGCCGCGGACCCAGAAGCAGAGCGGCGGGGCGGTCTCGATGTCCACCCGTCGGTAGGCGCCGGGCAGCCGGAGCCGGCGCAGGTCGCCGACCCGGACGGGCCACTCGTCGTCGCCGGGGACGACGAGCCGGGCGCCGAGGCGGTCCGTGCGGGCCAGCGCCTCGGCCGCGACGGCCCGGGCGTCGCCGGCCGCGCAACGGGCCGCCACGGTGTTGCGTAGCGTCTCCTCCGGCGCGCCCCCGTCGAGCAGGAGGTCGAGCGTCGCCACCGGGCCGAGCCGGTCGACCAGCCGGTGCACCGACCAGGTGCCGGGCTCGGCGAGCCAGGTGAGCGCCACCCTGGCCAGGGTCTCCTCGTCGGTGCTCACGTCGCGTCCCCCGTCCTCAGTTGGATGGCCTCCCGGACGTCCTCCCGGTCGGGGCGGTCCCGACCGTCCAGGTCCGCGATCGTCCAGGCCAGGCGGATGATCCGGTCGAAGCCGCGGGCCGACAGCGACCCGGCGTCCAGCCGGACCCGCAGCTCGGCCGTGTCCGGCCCGGGCAACCGCCAGGGCGGTCGGCGCAGGTACGGGCCGGGTATCTCGGCGTTGAGCCGGTGACCGAGCACCGCCCAGCGGGTGGCCGCCGCCTGCCGGGCCACCGCCACCCGCGCGGCGACGGTGGCGGAGGGTTCGCTGTCGACGGTGGCCTGCATGAGCTCGGCCGCGCGGACGGGTGGCAGCTTCACCTGCACGTCGATCCGGTCCAGCAACGGCCCGGAGAGCCGGCTGAGGTAGCGCCGCCGGGCCTGCGGCGGGCACTCGCAGTACGCGTCCCCGGCCGGCTTGGCGCACGGGCACGGGTTGGCCGCCAGCACCAGCTGCGTACGGGCCGGGTACTCGGCGCCGCCCCGGCTGCGGACCAGCCGGACCCGGCCGTTCTCCAGCGGTTGGCGCAGCGCCTCCAGCGCGCCCCGGCTGAACTCGGGCGCCTCGTCGAGGAAGAGCACGCCCCGGTGGGCGAGCGAGATCGCGCCGGGGCGGGCCAGTCCGGAACCGCCGCCGACCAGCGACGGCACCGTCGCCGTGTGGTGCGGTGCCTGGAACGGCGGGCGGCGCAGCAACCGGCCGCCCGGTGGCAGCAGCCCGGCGATCGAGTGCAGCGCGGTGACCTCCAGCGCGGCCTCGTCGTCCAGCTCGGGCAGGATCGACGGGAGGCGCTCGGCGAGCATGGTCTTGCCGGCTCCCGGCGGCCCGACCAGCGCCAGGTGGTGCCCGCCCGCCGCGGCGACCTCCAGTGCCCGCCGGCCCAGCCCTTGCCCGGCGACCTCGGCCAGGTCGGGCCCGCCGCCGGCCGGCGACGGGCCGTCCGGCTCCGGCTCGATCAGGGGCGAGCCGTCGCGGACGAAGCTGACCAGCCGGTGCAGCGTGTCGACCGCCCGAACCCGGACCCCGGGGACGACCGCCGCCTCGGCGGCGTTGCCGGCCGGGACGATCACCTTCCCGACGCCCGCCCGGGCGGCCGCGGCGACCATCGGCAGCACACCACGCACCGGGCGGACCGTGCCGTCGAGGCCCAGCTCGCCCAGGACCACCACGTGTTCCAGGGGCAGCAGCGGCAGCTCGCCGGAGCCGCCCAGCAGGGCCGCCGCGATCGCCAGGTCGAACGCGGAGCCGAACTTCGGCAGGTCGGCCGGCAGCAGATTGAGGGTGATCCGCCGGTTGGGCCACCGCTGACCGGAGTTGACCACGGCCGCGCGGACCCGGTCCCGGGCCTCGTGCAGGGCGGTGTCCGGCAGCCCCGAGATGACCACCGCCGGCAGGCCGGCGGCCAGGTCGGCCTCGACCTCCACGAGGTGCCCGGTGACGCCCACCAGGCCCACGCAGAGCACCTTCGCGTAGCTCACGACGCCACCCGCCGTCGCTCGACGCCACACCCGGTCCGGTCGGGTCCGCCCATCAGAACGCCCCCTTGAGGTGCTCGACCCGGGCGGCGCCCGCGCCGGTCAGGCGTACGGAGACGACGTCGAAGCGCACCTCGTCGGCGGTGGTGCCGGTGTCGGCGAGCCACCGGGCGGCGAGCCCGCGCAGCCGCCGCGCCTTGGCCGGTACGACCGCCTCCGCAGGCGGCCCGAACTCGTCGGTGCGGCGGGTCTTCACCTCGCAGAAGGCGAGCACCGGCCCGTCCCAGGCGATGATGTCGATCTCCCCGGCCGGGCAGCGCCAGTTCCGGGCCACCGGGCGCAGTCCCGCCCCGATCAGGTGCCGGACGGCGCACCGCTCCCCGTACGCGCCGACCGCCTGGTTCCGCTTCGTCATGTCCGGCACGGTGCACCCGGCGGGCGGGCAACCGCCGCCCCGTGCCCCGCAAACTGTGGACGACGGGTGCACTGTGGACGAACGGACGATCATGCCCTCGTCGTGCTATGCGGCCCGCCTCGGTGGACCGCCGCCACGGGCCACGCGGTGCGGCGCTGAGCTGGGCCGACCCGCCCGCCGCCTGCCCGCCCGCCGCCGTCCCCGACCAGTGGCGCGGGTGACCGGTGCTCCCGGTGGCGCGGATGTCCCGGGGGCGAATGGCGCCCGTGGAGCCGGTCGCATACCGTGCCGGACGTGGACGGACGACGGAACTTTGTCGAAGATCAGGAGTCGCGCTGGTATCCGGCCGACCGCGACCGTGACCGCGAGAGCGGCTACGGGGAGGCGGACTGGCGCGGTCCGGCCGAGAGCCGGTACCGGGACGACGACCTGAACGCCCCCGAGCAGCGCCGGTCCGCCGAGGACGGCCGCTACGGCGACTCCACGGGGACCCGACGCGGCGAGCCAGGACGCTTCGGCACGTCGGCGGAGCCCGACTCCGGGCGCTTCGCGGCCGTCGAGCCCGACTCGGGCCGGTTCGGCGCCGTCGAGCCCGACTCGGGGCGCTTCGCGGCGGTCGACTCCGACCGGGGCCGCTTCGGCGGGTCGGAGGACTCGGGCCGGTTCGCGGCCACGGGACGGGAGGACCCGGGCCGGTTCGCCGTGCCGGGACCGGAGGATTCCGGCCGGTTCGCCGTCACCGGCCCCGAGGACTCCGGCCGGTTCGCCGCCACGGGATCGGAGCCCGGGAGGTTCGGCGAGGCCGATTCGGGGCGCTTCGCGGCGGTGCCGCCGCTCGGGGACGCCCGGTCGGAGACCGAGGGATACCGGGCGAGCCGCTCGCGCCGGGCCGAGGTGGACCCGGACGTCTCCGGGGAACTGCCCGCCGACCGCCCGGGCCGGCGCGCCGCCCGGGAGTCGAGGGAGGCCCGCGACGCGCTGTCGACGTCGGGCGTCGACGCGCTGGGCGGGGCGGGACCCGTCGAGCGGACCGTGGAGCCGGCCCGCCCGGCCCCGCTGGGCGGCTACCCGATCGTCGCGCCCGGTCGGGTGGCGGAGGCCGCGAGCCCGGCGGAGACGCCGGTCGACGGGCCCGCCCGGCCGGTCGAGCCCCCGCACCCGCTGGAGATGCCGACCGGGCCGATGCCGCCGATCGCGCCCCGCGGCGACCTCGCGCCGGGGGAGCTGCCGGCGTACCCGCCGGTGGTCGCCCCGCACCCGGGAACGCCGGCGGGCGACGGGGTCTACCGGACGCGGCGGCCGGCGCTGGCCGCGCTCTTCACCCTGCTGGTCCTGGTGTTCGAGGTGCCCGCGATGCGGGTGCTGCTCAGCGGCGTGACCGGCGACCCGGTCTCGGCGGCCGACGTCGTGGTGGGGATCTTCCTGGTCTGCGGCCTGCCGATCTTCGCGATCGGCCTGTACGGGCTGCGCACCGGCGGGCTGTCGCTCGCGGAGGGGAGCCGGGGCTGGCTGCGTCCGCCGACGGCGTACCTGACCGTGGGCCTGGTGCTCTTCGTCGCCGCCGCGCTCGCGGTCCGCTGACCCTCGACCGTCAGGACCGCCCCGCCTGACGGCCGGCCCCGGCCGGGGCGGGCGCGCCGAGTGCCGGAAATGGGCGTTCCGACCCCTTCCCCGCACCCGAGGCATCGGGGGCGGGGAAGGGGCGTACACTGGTCGACTGGCGACCGCCTCGCGCGGTCGACCTCGCGCGCCCTCTCCACGAGTCGTCGTGGGGCGACGGCCTCCCTGGTCCCGATCTTGGTCGGGCCCGCCATGGCCGCCGACCGGGCGCCAGGACGCTCGGCCGCCTGGCCGGGCGGGACAACCAGGGACCACGAGGAGTACCCCACCATGGCCGTCGTGACCATGCGTCAGCTGCTGGAGAGCGGTGTCCACTTCGGGCACCAGACCCGGCGCTGGAACCCGAAGATGAAGCGCTTCATCTTCACCGAGCGCAACGGTATCTACATCATCGACCTGCGCCAGACCCTCGACTACATCGAGAAGGCCTACTCGTTCGTGCGCGGGACCGTCGCCGAGGGTGGCAGCATCCTCTTCGTCGGCACCAAGAAGCAGGCCCAGGAGGCCATCGCCGAGCAGGCGACCCGGGTCGGTCAGCCCTACGTCAACCACCGCTGGCTCGGCGGCATGCTGACCAACTTCCAGACGGTCTACAAGCGGCTCCAGCGGATGAAGGAGCTGGAGGCCCTGGGTGACCTGAGCGGCACCGCCGCCGGGTACACCAAGAAGGAGACCCTGCAGCTCTCCCGCGAGAAGATCAAGCTGACCCGCACGCTCGGCGGTCTGCGGGACATGCAGAAGCTCCCGGCCGCGATCTGGGTGGTCGACACCAAGAAGGAGCACATCGCCGTCGACGAGGCCCGCAAGCTGGGCATCCCGGTCATTGCGGTGCTCGACACCAACTGCGACCCGGACGAGGTCGACTTCCCGATCCCGGGCAACGACGACGCGATCCGCTCGGCCGAGCTGCTGACCAAGGTCGTGGCCGCCGCCGTCGCCGACGGCCTGATCGCCCGTTCCGGCCGTCGTCGCGGCAGCGACGAGAAGCCGGAGCCGGGCGTCGCCTCCGACGAGCCGCTGGCCGAGTGGGAGCGCGAGCTGCTCGAGGAGCCGAAGAAGGCCGACGAGCAGGCCGAGCAGGCCCCGCAGGCCGAGCAGGCCCAGCCGGTCGAGCAGCCGGCGACCGCCGCCGCGGAGTGACCGCACCGCCGCCTCCCCGCCGCCCGCTCTCCCGGGCGGCGGGGAGCGGCGGGTACACCGGGCACGTCGCGCCCGGATCCGGGTAACCGGCACCAGGACCAACCCACCCGCAGTCTCAACACCGAAGAGAGAGCCATGTCCAACTTCACCGCCGCGGACGTCAAGAAGCTCCGCGACCTCACCGGCGCCGGCATGATGGACTGCAAGAAGGCGCTGACCGAGGCCGAGGGCGACTTCGACAAGGCCGTCGAGATCCTGCGCGTCAAGGGCGCCAAGGACGTCGGCAAGCGGGCTGGCCGTACGGCCGCCAACGGTCTGATCGCCCACTCCGGCAAGGCGCTGCTCGAGCTCAACTGCGAGACCGACTTCGTCGCCAAGACCGACGCGTTCATCGAGCTGGCCCAGCAGCTGGTGGAGCACGGCGAGCGCAGCGGCGTCGGCACCGCCGAGGAGCTGCTCGCCACCGAGCTGGACGGCAAGACCGTCGCCGACCTGGTGCAGGAGCAGTCCGCCAAGATCGGCGAGAAGCTCGTCCTGAACCGCTTCGCCAAGCTCGACGGCACCACCGCCGTCTACCTGCACCGCAAGAGCCAGGACCTGCCCCCGGCGGTCGGCGTGCTGGTGCAGTACACCAGCACGGCCGGCGACGAGGCGTCCGACTCGGACGCCCGGGGCGTGGCGATGCAGATCGCCGCGATGCGGCCGAAGTACCTCACCCGGGACGAGGTGCCGGCCGACGTCGTCGACTCCGAGCGGCGCATCGCCGAGCAGACCGCCCGCGAGGAGAACAAGCCCGAGGCGGCCCTGCCGAAGATCGTCGAGGGTCGGGTGAACGCGTTCTTCAAGGACTACGTCCTGCTCGAGCAGGCGTCGGTCGCCGACAACAAGAAGTCGGTGAAGCAGCTGCTGGCCGATGCCGGCATCGAGGTCACCCGCTTCGTGCGGTTCGAGGTCGGCCAGGCCTGAGCCGCCCCGGGCGCTCCGCGCCCCGCGGGCAGGGAAACGTCGACGAGGAGGCCGCCGGTGTACGTGACAGGCACCGCGGCCTCCTCGTCACATAGGGTCGGCTACGGCAGTTTCGCGGTACGCGGCGTACGGGACGTGCGCATGGGGAAGGGCGGGGCGGATGACGCAGGTTGTGAGTGACCGGAGTCTGGCGGCGGACGATCCGACGGCGCCACCCCCCGGTCGGGCCCGCCGGGTGGTGCTGAAGCTCTCCGGTGAGGTGTTCGGCGGTGGCGCGATCGGGGTGGACCCGGACGTCGTGCAGGCCATCGCCCGGCAGATCGCCACCGTGGTCCGCCGCGGCGTGCAGGTCTCGGTGGTGGTCGGCGGCGGCAACTTCTTCCGGGGCGCGGAGTTGCAGAAGCGCGGCATGGACCGGGCCCGGGCCGACTACATGGGCATGCTCGGCACCGTGATGAACTGCCTCGCGTTGCAGGACTTCCTGGAGAAGGAGGGCATCGAGACGCGCGTGCAGAGCGCGATCACGATGGCCCAGGTCGCCGAGCCGTACATCCCGCTGCGCGCCATCCGGCACCTGGAGAAGGGCCGCGTGGTCATCTTCGGCGCGGGCGCGGGCATGCCGTACTTCTCCACCGACACCGTGGCCGCCCAGCGGGCCCTCGAGATCCGCGCCGACGTGGTGCTGATGAGCAAGAACGGCGTGGACGGCGTCTACACCGCCGACCCGCGGATCGACCCGACCGCCAGCAAGTTCGACGCGATCACCTTCTCCGAGGTGCTGCGGCGCAACCTGCGGGTCGCCGACGCCGCCGCGTTCAGCCTGTGCATGGAGAACGGCCTGCCGATGCTGGTCTTCGGCGCGCAGGGCGACGACACCATCATCCGGGCCGTGGGCGGCGACAAGATCGGCACCCTGATCACCGCCTGAGCGGCCCGACCCGACCTCAGCGGTCCCTCCGACACGACAAGCCCACGACGAGCACAGAAGGAGGCGAGGAGACCGGTGATCGACGACACCCTCCTCGAGGCCGAGGAGAAGATGGAGCGTGCGATCGAGCACGCCAAGGAGGAGTTCGGCGCGATCCGCACCGGTCGCGCCAACGCCGCCATGTTCTCCAAGATCATCATCGACTACTACGGCAGCCCCACGCCGCTGCCCCAGATGGCGTCCATCGGGGTCCCCGAGCCGCGCATGGTGATCATCAAGCCGTACGACAACTCGCAGATCAACGCCATGGAGAAGGCGATCCGCGACTCCGACCTCGGCGCCAACCCGAACAACGAGGGCAACCAGCTCCGCATCCTGCTCCCGCAGATGACCGAGGAGCGCCGCCGAGAGATGATCAAGGTCGCCCGGCACAAGGGTGAGGAGGCCAAGGTGGCCATCCGCAACATCCGCCGCAAGGGCAAGGAGGAGCTGGACCGGCTCGTCAAGGACGGCGAGGTCGGCGAGGACGACGGCCGCCGCGCCGAGAAGGAACTCGACGACCTGACCCAGCGCTTCGTCGCCGCCGTCGACGACCTGGTCAAGCACAAGGAGAACGAGCTTCTCGAGGTGTGAACCGCGCGCCGGCACTCCGCCGGCGACGACGACGTCGTGGCACCGGCGCTCCACCGCCCGATCTCTGGCGGCGGGCCCGGTGCCACCGTCGTCGGCGGGCCGGCACGGGGCCGGTCGGACGTGAGGGATCGGCGGGTGCAGTAGGCTCGGCAGGATTCCCGGCACCCTGCGGTGAACGGTGGGAATCGGCCGGCCGTCGGGCGGGTCAACCGGACGGAACAGTCGCGCGGGTAGGGGAATGGTTGTGGTTGTGCGTCATCTGGTGGATCTCGTACCGGTCCCGCTCGGTGCGTGATGTCCCACCTCGATCCCCACGGCAGCGCCGAGCCCCGCGGCTGGGACCGCCCCGACGCGCCCGCTCCCGCCCCGGTGCCCGCCCTCCCCTGGCCGGAGCCCGAGATCGATCCGGGCCGGTGGGACCGCCGTCCCGCAGCGCTCCCCGACGCGTACGCCGAAGTGCCGGCCCGCTCCCGCCCGCACGCCGACGTGGCGGCGGCCGGTGAACCGGCGGCGATGAACGGCCACCGCGACCGTCCCGACGACTCCGAGTACCCGACCGCCCAGCTCGAACCGGTCCGGGACGTCGCGCCGGAGCCGGAGCCCGCGCGGTCCCCGGGCCGCCGGCAGCGCGGTCGGCGACGGGCCGGCGCCGACCGGCCCCCGACCCAGCAGCCCGTCCCGAGCCGGGCCGGGCGCAACCTGCCGGCGGCCATCGCCGTCGGCGTGGGCCTCGGCGCCCTGATCGTGGTGCCGCTGTTCTTCTACCGGACCGCCTTCCTGGTGGTGGTGGCCGCGGCGGTCGCCATCGGCATGTGGGAGATGGCCCGGGCGGTACGCCGCAGCGGCGCGCACCCGCCGCTGGTGCCGCTGATCGCCGGCGGGGTGCTCACCATCGGGCTGGCCTGGTTCTCCGGCCCCGACGCGCTCAGCCTCGGCCTGCTGGTGACCGTGCTGGGCACCATGGTCTGGCGGCTCGGCGACGGGCCGGGCGGCTTCCAGCGTGACCTGACCGCGGCCGCCCTCATCGCCGTGTACGTGCCGTTCCTCGGCGGCTTCGCCGCGCTCCTGGCGGCGGTGCCCGAGGACGGCGACCTGCGGGTGCTGGTGACGCTGGCCGCGGTGGTCCTCTCCGACACGGGCGGGTACGCGGCCGGCGTCAGCTTCGGCAAGCATCCGATGGCCCCCTCGATCAGCCCGAAGAAGTCCTGGGAGGGCTTCGCCGGCTCGGTCACCGCCGCGGCGCTGGGCAGTGCCCTGCTGCTCTGGCTGCTCCTCGACGTTGCCCCGTGGTGGGGCGCGCTCTTCGGGGTGGCGGTCTCCGGCGCCGCCGTCCTCGGTGACCTCGCCGAGTCCATGATCAAGCGGGATCTCGGGGTGAAGGACATGAGCAACCTGCTCCCCGGGCACGGCGGCCTGATGGACCGGTTGGACTCGATCCTCTTCGCGCTGCCGACCGCGTACCTGCTCCTGGCGGTCTTCGTCCCGGTGCTGGAGTGAGGCGTGAATCACCCGTCGTCAGTGGTCCCGCCCAGGCGGCGGGGGGCGATTCGGCACCTCCGGACAGGTGTGTCGGCCGTCCGGCGTGACAGACTGGACGCGCCATGACGAGCTTGCCCCTGATCCCCGCAGACCCCGACGCCCCCGGGCGGCGGCCCGCGATGCCTCCCCGCCACCTCGCCGATCTCGACCTCGCCGGCCGCCGAGCCCTGGTCGCCGAGCTGGGGGAGCCGGCGTTCCGCGCCAAGCAGGTCTCCACCCACTACTTCGGTCGGCTGGTGCGCGACCCGGAGCAGATGACCGACCTGCCGGCCGCCACCCGGGAGAAGCTCGCCGACCAGCTCCTGCCCCGGCTGCTCACCCCGGTCCGCGAGCTGGCCTGCGACGACGGCGCGACCCGCAAGGCGCTCTGGCGGCTGCACGACGGCTCGCTGGTGGAGAGCGTGCTGATGGGTTACCCGGACCGCGTCACCGTCTGCATCTCCAGCCAGGCCGGCTGCGGCATGGCCTGCCCGTTCTGCGCCACCGGGCAGGCGGGGCTGACCCGCAACCTCTCCACCGCCGAGATCGTCGACCAGGCGGTCTACCTGGCCGGGGTGGCCGCCTCCGGGGCGGTGGCGGGTTCGCCGCCGCGCCTGTCGCACGTGGTCTTCATGGGCATGGGCGAGCCGCTGGCCAACTACTCCCGGGTGGTCGCGGCGATCCGCCGGCTGGTCGCCCCGGCGCCCGAGGGGCTCGGGCTGTCGCAGCGCCACATCACGGTCTCCACGGTGGGCCTGGTCCCGGCCATCCGCCGACTGGCCAGCGAAGACCTCTCGGTGACCCTTGCGTTGTCGCTGCACGCCCCCGATGATGAGCTGCGCGACGAACTCGTGCCGGTCAACCAGCGCTGGAAGGTGTCCGAGGTGCTGGACGCGGCGTGGGACTACGCGGCCCGCACGGGGCGTCGGGTGTCGATCGAGTACGCCATGATCAGAGACGTGAACGACCAGCCGTGGAGAGCCGATCTGCTCGGGCGGCTGCTGGCCGGGAAGCTGACCCACGTGAACCTCATCCCCCTCAACCCGACTCCGGGCAGCCGTTGGGACGCCAGCCCGAAGCCGGTCGAGCGGGAGTTCGTCCGGCGGCTGCGCGAGGCCGGGGTGTCGACGACCGTGCGGGACACCCGGGGTCGCGAGATCGACGGAGCGTGCGGGCAGCTCGCCGCCGCCGAGGACATTGACACCGACACCGACCGGGCCGGGGAGAAGGCGTGACCGGGCGTAGCGAACGAGACCAGGAGACATAGTGGCGAGTCAGGGTCAGCGTTTCCGGCGTAAGGCGCTCCGCCGGGGATACAAGGTCGACGAGGTCGACGCCTTCCTGGACCGGGTCGAGGCGACGCTCGACGGCCGTCCGGTGGGCGCCCCCGTCGCCTCCCAGGAGGTCCACGACGTCGTCTTCCGGGTCCGCTTCAACGGCTACGACGAGTGGCAGGTCGACCTGCACCTCGACCGGGTCGAGCGGCAGCTGGCCGAGCTGGAGGAGCGCGGTGGCGCCGGCGGCCGCGGCGGCGACCCCCGCGACGCCGACCGCCTGGGCCCGCCCGACCGCCTGGGTGCCCCCGATCGGATGGGTCCGCCCGACCGGATGGGTCCGCCCGACCGCATGGGCCCCCCGGTGCGCGACGACCGCGGCATGTCGCCGGTTCCGCAGCCGATGCCGCCCCGGCCGATGCCGGCACAGGCCGGTCCGCCCGGCGACCGCTACGGCCGCTACGACGAGCCCACCGGAGCCTTCGCCGGTGGTTACGACGCCCCGCGGGGCGGCTACGAACCGCCGCGCGGCCCCGGCGGCCCCGGCGGTCCCGGCCCGATGGGACCGGGCGCCCCGATGGGCCACGGCGCTCCGCCACCGCGCGGCCTGCCCGCCGGCCCCAGCGGCTACGGCGACGGTCCCGGCAACTACGGCGACCGTCCCGGCAACTACGGTGACGGCCCCGGCGGTGGCTACGGTGACGGCCCGGGCAACTACGGTGACGGCCCCGGCGGTGGCTACGGCGACGGCCCCGGCAAGTACGGCGACGGTCCGGGCGGTGGCTACGGCGACGGTCCGGGCGGCTACGGCGACCGCCCCGGCGGTGGCTACGGCGACGGTCCCGGTGGCTACGGGGACGAGCCGCGTTTCGACGGGTTCGAGGCCGGTCGGCGCGCTCGCGCCGACATGACCGCCGAGATCCGGATGCCCGAGCGGGATCTGCGTGACCTGCGGGGCCGGGGCCCGGCCGGGCCGCCTCCTCCGCAGCCGCAGCCGGGCTTCGGCGGCCCACCGCACGCCGGTCCGCCGGTCGGTGGTCCGCCGGTGGGTGGCCCACCCGTTGCCGGCCCACCCGTCGGTGGCCCGCCGCCGATGGTCGGCCCGCCGATGGCCGGACCGCCCGGCAGCGACCTCTACCGCGTCGACCAGATCCGTCGCAGCTTCCAGGTGCGTCGGTTCGGCAGCGGGTACGACCCCGACCAGGTCGACCGGTTCTTCGACACGCTGCTGGGCGGCATGCAGGGGCGCAACCCGATGCCGGTGAACCCGAAGGAGCTGGACACGCTGCGCTTCGGGTTGGTGCCCGGCGGCTACTTCGAGGCCGAGGTCGACGCCGCGCTCAAGGACGTGCAGGACATCCTGTTCGGCCGCTGATCCGCGTACGGCGAGGGCCCGCTCCCCGGTCGGGGGCGGGCCCTCGTGCGTGTGGCCTCCGGCGCGCGGACCGGTGCGACGCCGGCTGACGCGGGTGCGGTCAGGACCGCAGGCCGTTGCGCCGCAGCACGGTGTCGCCGATGACGATGAGCAGCAGCAGCACGGCCAGGCCGATCAGCCAGATGTTCTCGACCCTGCCCTCGTGGTTGCCGCAGAGCATCGCCAGCAGGGCCAGCGCGGAGACCACCGCGCCGATCCGCCCGGACTTGCGGTGCCCGGGCTTGTGCTGGTCTGGCGACGTTACCGGCTCGCTTCCTGCCACTGTCGGTCCTTCCCTCGCGATCGGATCTCCGGTTAGTCTGGCACGCCTCGTGCCGGGCCCGGCGCTGGGTCCGACTGATGGGGCGGACCGCACGATCCGCACGGGCGCGGCGGGCGTGGGCCCGGGGCACGTACGAGGGCAGGCAGGGGCTTCGGCACGGTGCCCGGCAGCGGGCGGGTGGCGGTCGCCGGCGTCGGGACCAAGGGCCCGGCTCCACCCGGGCGCATCGGCACTACCGGCGTCGCGGGTAGGTCGCCAGACTCCCTCCGGTAGCGTTTCTGGCGTACACCTTGTTTGTCGTTTTGAGGGGGAACTGCGGTGCGAGTGACCGGTACGGGGCACGCCAGCATGCGGATCGACACGGCCGCGGGCAGCATCCTGTGCGACCCGTGGGTCAATCCGGCCTATTTCGCCTCATGGTTCCCGTTTCCGGACAACTCCCTGCTCGACTGGGAGGCCCTCGGCGACGTCGACTACCTCTACGTGTCGCACCTGCACCGGGACCACTTCGACGCGGCGCACCTGAAGCGCTTCGTGTCGAAGGACGCCACCGTGCTGCTGCCCGCGTTCCCCACCTCCGAGATGGAGGACGAGCTGCGGGAGCTGGGCTTCACCAAGTTCCTGAAGGCGCCGAACGAGCAGGTCGTGGAGCTGGACGGCGGCCTGAAGATCATGATCCAGGCGCTGACCAGCCCGACCGACGGCCCGATCGGCGACTCCTCGCTCTGGGTGGAGTACGACGGGGTGCGGCTGCTCAACCAGAACGACGCCCGCCCCACCGACCTGAGCGTCTTCGCCGAGCTGGGCCACGTGCACGCGCACATGCTCCAGTTCTCCGGCGCGATCTGGTACCCGATGGTCTACGAGCTGCCGCAGGCGGCGAAGACGGCGTTCGGCAAGCAGAAGCGCGACCGGCAGTTCGACCGCACCTGGCGCTACATCGACGACCTGAAGGCCGACCACGTCTTCCCGATCGCCGGCCCGCCCTGCTTCCTCGACGACGAGCTGTGGCAGTTCAACGACATCCACGGCGACGAGGGCAACATCTTCCCCGACCAGTCGGTCTTCCTGAGCGAGTACGCCAAGGTCGGCGGCACCAACGGCGTCGTGCTGCTCCCGGGCAGCGTCGCGGAGATCACCACCACCGGAGCCAGCACGACGCACCCGGTGCCAGTGGAGGAGTTCTTCGCCAACAAGGTGGCCCACCTGGAGGAGATGCGCGAGCGCAAGCGGCCGGTCATCGAGGCCGAGAAGGCGTCCTGGCGGCACCCCGAGGTGGACGTGCTCAAGGAGATGCAGCGCCGGATCGAGCCCCTGCTGGAGGAGTCGATCTACCTGGCCAAGGGGGTCGGCGGTCCGGTCCGCTTCGACCTGGTGGGCTACGACGGCGAGAGCGTCGAGTCGATCGTGGTGGACTTCCCGGGCAAGCAGGTCCGGCCGTACGCCGACGAGAAGGTCCGCTACCGGTTCCGCACCGAGCGGGCGCTGATCGAGCACCTGCTGCACATCGGCGAGGTGGACTGGGTCAACTCCCTCTTCCTCTCCTGCCGCTTCTCGGCGGCCCGGATCGGCCAGTACAACGAGTTCGTCTACGCCTTCTTCAAGTGCCTCTCCACCGAGCGTCTCCAGTACGCGGAGGGCTGGTACGACGAGCACGAGCGCTCCAGCGACGCCGAGGACATCACCCTCGGCGACTGGGTGGTGCAGCGGCGCTGCCCGCACCTGAAGGCGGACCTGACCCGGTTCGGCATCGTCGAGGGCGACCAGCTCACCTGCCAGCTGCACGGCTGGAAGTTCGACCTGGCCAGTGGCCGCTGCCTGACCAGCGTCGGCCACAAGGTCCGGGCCCACCGCGCAGACGCCACCCCCACCACCGCCTGACCCACCCTCCCGCCCTCCTGCGGGGTCGATCATGCAGTTGTGGCGGCCCGCATAACGGCGGTTACCGTCCCGTATCGGGCACCGCAACTGCATGATCGACGCTCAAGGCGGCGGGGCGGCGGGGTGGGTGGGTCAGGGGGTGAGGTCGGTGAGGATGCGGCGGGCGGCGTTGTGGCCGGCCGCGCCGATGACGCTGCCGGCCGGGTGGCAGCCGGCGCTGCCCGCGTAGACGCCGTCGACGCCTGTGGCGTACGGCATCCGGTCCGTGAACGAGACGGTGTTGTCGACGTGGTGGATGTGCCCCCCGGTGATGCCGAAGTGCGCCTCGATGCCGGGCGGCGGCAGCGGCACGGCGTCGGCGATCAGGTCACCGGTGCCGGGGGCGTACCGCTCGCAGATCGCGATCAGCCGGTCGACGTAGCCGGGCAGCGCCTCGTCCCAGGTGGTGCCGGCCAGCTCGTACGGCACCGACTGCACGAAGAGCGCCGACGAGTGGTGCCGGCCGTCGGAAAGTGACGGGTCGACGGTGGTGTGCAGGTACCACTCGATGGTCGGCTCGGCGGGCAGCCGCCCCGCTTGCACGTCCGCCCACATGGCGCGCAGCGCCGCCATCGGCGACTCGCCGCCGCCACCGGTCAGGGACTCCGAGCCGGGCAGCAGGTGGATGGTCGAGCCGAACGGGCTCGGGGAGCCCTGGGGCAGGCAGGAGAAGCGGGGCAGCCCGGTCAGCGCCAGGTTGAGCTTGAGCGTCGTGCCGGGGCGGCGGACCGCCGCCATCCGCTCGGCCAGCGGCGCCGGGAGCGCGCCGTCGGGCAGCAGGTCCATCAGGCGGTACGGGTCGCACGCGCCGAGCACCACCCGCGCGCCGATCTCCCGCCCGTCGGCGAGCACCACTCCGCTGGCCGCGCCGCCGTCCAGGGTGATCGCGCTGACCGGCGTGCCGGTGCGGATCGTCGCGCCGGCGGCCCGGGCGGCCCCGGCGAAGGTGCGCGACACGGTGCCCATCCCGCCCTCGGCGATCATCCACGTGCCGTCGGAGCCGGGCAGCCGGCACATGTTGTGCACGAGGAAGTTGTGCCCGGTGCCGGGATCGTCGGGGCCGGCGTTGAGCCCGGAGAGGCCGTCGGTGACCGCGTACATGCTCATCAGCAGCTCGGAGCGGAAGTCGAAGCGGGCCAGGTGGTCGGCGACCGAGCCGCGGACCAGGTCGACGAAGACCTGCCGCAGTGCCGGCCGGACGTACCGCTCGGCGGTCTCCTCGACGGGCAGCGGCTCGGCCAGCCATGCCGGGGCGAGGTCGTCGCGCAGCGCGGCCAGCTCGGCCTGGAGGGCGTCGTCGGCGGCCACGTCGGCGGGGGAGAAGAACTCGGCGAGCTGCGCGCGGGTGGCCGCCGTGTCGCTGCCGAAGAGCAGGTACGGCGAGCCGGGTCCGCCGGGGGTGGGCAGGAAGTAGTGCGGGTCGCGGCGCAGTACGGGGATGCGCACGTCCAGCGCGGCGAGCAGCTCCGGCGGCATCAGCCCGAGCAGGTACGACCCGGTGGAGTGGCGCAGCCCCGGCACCTTCGGGAACGGCGCCTCGGTGCGGGTGGCCCCGCCGATGACGTCCGCCGCCTCCAGCACCAGCACGTCGAGCCCGGCGCGGGCGAGCAGGATCGCGGACACCAGACCGTTGTGCCCGGCGCCGACGATCACCACGTCGGCCCGGGGCGGCAGCTCGTCACCCATGCCGGGGGAGCCTACTGCCCGCAGCCGCCGCCGGTCAGCCCTTCCACCGCCGGTCGGCCTGGGCTTGCCTGCCGTGGCGGCGGGCTGTCGTCCGGGGGCGCGGCGGGCTGCAGTTGGGCGGCAAACGTCTCCAGTTCCAGCTCGAACAGCGCCTCGGCCTCGGTGACCGCCCAGTCGAACTGGTGGAAGACCTCCATGGCGACCAGCCCGTAGAGGCGGGTCCAGCCCGAGAGGAAGGCGTACGCGACCTCGATCGGCACCTCGCCGTGGCTGAGCCGCAGCGGCTCCAGCCGCCCGTCCAGGTGCCGCCGGAGCAACTCGTCGGATGGGGCGCGGAAGGGGGAGCGGCGCCACAGGTCGAGGATCGGCTGGATGAAGACGGCGCCGAGGCGGGCGCCGGGATGGTCCGGGGTGGCGCGGCCGTCGACGAAGGCGGTCCGCCCCGGGACGGGGGCGCCGAAGATCAGCCCGAACTCGGCGGGGTGCGCCATCGACCAGGCGCGGAACGCCCGGGACATCGCCAGCAACCGCGCGACCGGCTCGTCCCCGGCGTCGTCCCGGGCCGCCTCCAGCCAGACCCGTAGCTCGTTGTAGAAATCGGCGGCGAGGGCCGCGACCAGCGCCTCCAGGCTCGGGAAGTAGCGGTAGATGGCCGGCGCCGTCATGCCCATGTCGCGGGCGATGGCCCGCAGCGAGATCGCTTCGACCCCGCCCGTCACCAGCAGCCGGCGTGCCCCGTCCTTGATCTCGGCGACGGTCGCCGTGCGCAGGCGTTCCCGCCGAGTGGGTGCGGCCATCGACAACCACCTTGACCAGAGGAAACACCGTTGCGATAGTTAACGGCGTTCACTGAAATTAGCGATGGTAGCAGCTTAGCCATCTGTGGAGGGAGAGGCGAATGTTCGCCTGGTGGGGACACATGGTGGTGCGGCTGCGCTGGGCGGTGCTGGCCGCCGCCCTGGTGCTGGTCGCTGTCGGGTCGACCTGGGGGGCGGGGGTCTTCGGGCAGCTCACCGGGGGCGGCTTCGACGACCCGGCCAGCGAGTCCAGCAGGGCCGCCGAGCGGATCGGCCGCGAGCTGGGGCCACAGGGCGCCGACCTCGTCGTGCTCTGGTCCAGCGACACGGCGTCCGTCGACCAGCCGGCCTTCCGCGACCCGGTCACGGCCACCGTCACGGGGCTGCGCGCGCGTGCCGAGATCACCAGCGTCACCACCTGGTACGACACGCAGGCCCCCGCGCTGCTCTCCACAGACCGCCGGGCCACCTACGCGCTGATCCAGCTCCGGGCCGCCGACAAGGACGACAAGACCGCCGCGTACGAGGAGCTGCGGCCGGCCCTCGACGCGTCCGGCGTACGGACCGAGGTCGGCGGCGCGACGGCTGCCCTGCACGAGTCGAACACCCAGACCACCAAGGACATCACCCGCGCGGAACTGCTCTCCATGCCGGTGCTGCTGGTGCTGCTCGTGCTGATCTTCGGCGGGCTGGTGGCCGCGTCCACGCCCCTGCTGATCGGCGGGCTGGCCATCCTCGGCGCGTTCGTCACCGTCCGGCTGGTCACCCTGGTCACCGACGTGTCGGTCTTCGCCATCAACGTCATCACCCTGATCGGCCTGGGCATGGCGGTCGACTACTCCCTCTTCGTGGTCAGCCGGTTCCGCGAGGAGTTGGCGGCCGGCCACGACACCCCCGCCGCGATCCGGCGCACCATGCTCACGGCCGGGCGTACGGTGCTGGTCTCCGGGCTCACCATCGCGCTCGCCATGGCCAGCCTGCTGATCTTCCCCCAGGCGTTCCTGCGCTCGATGGGCCTCGGCGGGATCGCCGCCGTGCTGGTCGCCATGCTGGCGGCGCTGACCGTGCTGCCGGCCCTGCTCGCGGTGCTCGGCCGCCGGATCGACGCTCTGCGCGTACCGCTGCCGTGGCGGCGTGGGGCGCGCGGCGGGCGGCCGACGGCGGGGGAGACGGGCGGCGCCTGGGCCCGCATCGCGCATAGCGTGATGCGCCGCCCGGTGCGCTACCTGGTCGGGGTGACCGTGCTGCTCGCGATGCTGGCCGCGCCGTTCCTGGGGGTCTCCTTCGGCGGGTTCGACGACCGGGTGCTGCCGCCGGACGCCGAGCCTCGGGTGGTCTCCGAGCGGGTCGCCGCGGAGTTCGCCGGCGGCACGATCTCGCCGATCGACGTGCTGGTCTCCGGGGCGTCTCCGGAGCAGGCGCAGCCCTTCGCCGACCGGGTGGCCGCCGTGCCCGGCGTGACCGGGGTGCAGGTGGCGGCCAACCGGGGCACGTCGACGCTGCTGACCGTCACCTACCCGGGGGAGCCGGCCGGCGACACGGCGCAGGACGTGGTCCGGGCGCTGCGCGACCTGCCCGCGCCGGACGGCGCCGAGGTGCTCGTCGGCGGCCGGCCCGCCGTCGACCTCGACCTGATCGACGGCCTCGGCGACCGGCTGCCCTGGATGGCCCTGCTGATGGCCGCCGCGACCCTGGTGCTGCTGTTCCTCGCCTTCGGCTCGCTGGTGCTGCCGGTCAAGGCGGTGCTGATGAACCTGGTGTCGATCGGCGCGTCGTTCGGGGTGGTGGTCTGGATCTTCCAGGACGGTCACTTCGCCGACCTGCTCGGCTTCACCCCGACCGGGTTCATCGAGCCCAGCAACCCGATCCTCATGCTCGCCGTGCTCTTCGGGCTGGCCACCGACTACGAGGTGTTCCTGCTCTCCCGGGTGCGCGAGGAGTGGGACCGCACGGGCGACAACACCGCCTCGGTGGCGGCCGGGCTCCAGCACACCGGGCGGATCATCACCGCCGCCGCGCTCCTGCTGATCATCGTGGTGGCGGGCTTCGCCACCGGCGAGATGGCGTACATCAAGCTCATCGGGATCGGCATGATCGTGGCGATCGTGGTGGACGCGACGCTGGTGCGGGCGCTGCTGGTGCCGGCCACGATGCGGCTGCTCGGCCACTGGAACTGGTGGGCCCCCGCCCCGCTCGCCCGCTTCCACCGCCGCTTCGGCCTGCACGAGTCCGCCGAGCCCCGGCCTGCGGACCCGGAGACCCGTCACCCCGCGTTCACCAAATAGAGGCTTCCATCGATGCCCCGTCGGCCCTAGCGTCGACGGGGCATCGTCCCCGTCCCTCCGGGAGGCCTCCAATGGACCGTCGTACCGTCCTGCGCGCCACCGTGGCCGGCGGCGCCGCCTTCGCCGGCAGCCTCTGGGCCGGCGCCGCGCTCGCCGCCCCCGCCCAGCCCGGCCCCGGCCCGTACGGCGACCTGCTCGCCGCCGACGGCAACGGCCTGCACCTGCCGGCCGGCTTCACCAGCCGCGTCGTCGCCCGCTCCGGGCAGCGGGTGGCCGGCACGTCGTACGTGTGGCACTGGGCGCCGGACGGCGGGGCCTGCTTCCCGGCCGGTGACGGCTGGATCTACGTCTCGAACTCCGAGGTGCCGCTGGTCGGCGGCGCCTCGGCGGTGCGGTTCCGGGCCGACGGCTCGATCGCGGCGGCGTACCGGATCCTCGGCGGGACCAACGTCAACTGCGCCGGCGGGGCGACCCCCTGGGGCACCTGGCTCTCCTGCGAGGAGGTGCCGCTGGGCCGGGTCTTCGAGACCTGGCCGGACGGCAGCCGGGCCGCCGAGGAACGGACCCGGATGGGCCGGTTCACCCACGAGGCCGCCGCCTGCGACCCGGACCGGCGGGTGGTCTACCTGACCGAGGACGAGGACGACGGCTGCTTCTACCGCTTCGTTCCCGACACCTGGGGCGACCTGCGCACCGGGAGGGTGCAGGTGCTCTGCGCCCCGGCCGACCAGGTGACCGGGCCGGTGACCTGGCGGGACCTGCCGGACCGGGACGGCTTCCCGGTGCCGACCCGCTGGCAGGTCGGCGCCGCGCGGCACTTCGACGGGGGCGAGGGCTGCTGGTACGACCGGGGCACCTGCTGGTTCACCACGAAGGGCGACAACCGGGTGTGGGCGTACGACGCGGTGAACCAGCGCCTCGACCTGGCCTACGACGACTCGCTGGTGCCGGCGGGCGCCGCGCCGCTGACCGGGGTGGACAACATCACCGGCACGTCCGGCGGAGACCTCTACGTCGCCGAGGACGGCGGCAACATGGAGATCAACGTGATCACCCCGGCCGGGGCGGTCAGCCCGTTCCTGCGGCTGCTCGGCCAGTCCGGCTCGGAGCTCACCGGCCCGGCGTTCTCCCCCGACGGGTCGCGTCTCTACTTCTCCTCCCAGCGTGGGGCCTCCGGCAGCTCCACCGGCGCCGACGGGATCACCTACGAGGTCTCCGGTCCCTTCCGGCCCTGATCGGCCGCCCGCTCGGCGGGCGGCCCGGCGGCGCGGCGGGCGCGCCAGGCGGAGAGGGCGAGGGTGGCGGAGTAGCCGGCCAGCACGATCACGTGGAAGAGGTAGAGCCAGAGCAGGACCGCCACCCCCGCACCGATCTCGTCGAAGCCCCCGAACGGCACCCCCAGGTCGATCGGGAGCGAGGCGAAGAGCACGAAGCCGTGCAGGAAGCCGGAGAGGTTGGCGGCGGTGAACGACCCGACGCCCAGCGCGGAGAGCCAGTCCGGCGACGCCGGGCCGACCACCCGGAACACCCAGAGCAGCACCGGGGTGAGCACCAGCCAGACCGCCAGGAACGACAGCACCACCCCCAGCGCGCCGGTCCAGCCGCCCTGCCGGACCAGCCCGGTGGTCGTGGGTAGCGCGAGCAGGATCGACAGCAGCAGGGCCGGGGCCGGCGCCAGCAGCGGCAGCAGCAGCAGCCGGCCCCGCCAGCCGACCAGCGACTCCTCGCTGCGCGGCACGGCGACCGAGACGAAGGCGCGGCGCAGCCCCTCGCCGTAGAGCGACGCCGGCAGCAGCGACGCCAGGGCCAGCAGCGGGGTCAGCCCCACCCCCGCCCCGACCAGCGCCTGCACCGCGTGGGGCGCGCCGATCGCGTCCGGCAGCGTGTCCACGGCGTACGAGGTGAGCCGGCGTACCCGCTCGGCGCCCGCCAGCAGCGAGGTCAGCCAGATCGCCAGCAGGGCCACCGGCACCACGGCGATCGCCCCGTAGAAGGTGATGGCGGCGGCGTGCAGGGACAGGTCCCGGCCCCGCAGCGGGCGGAACGCCGCACTGGTGACCCGCTTCGCCCGTTGCCATCCGCCGCCCATCGCGGCTTCTTTCCCCGTACCGCCTCGCGTCACTCATTACGATCACGGGCCATGAGCGTTCTCACCACCCGGCGTCTGGTGCTGCGGGAATGGACCGTCGACCCGGCCGACCTGGCCCGGATCTTCGACATCTACTCCCGGCCCGAGGTCACCCGCTGGCTGGGCGCGCCCGGCCTGCCGCTGACCGACCCGGCGCAGGCCGCCGACCGGCTCGCGACGTGGCGGGAGCGGCACGCGGGGCACGGCGGCCGCTACGGCACCTGGGCGATCGAGGTCCGCGACACCGGCGTGGTGGCCGGCACGGTGCTGCTCAAGCCGCTGCCCGGGCGGGACGAGGGCACGCTGACCGAGGACATCGAGGTGGGCTGGCACCTGCACCCCGACTCGTGGGGCCACGGGTACGCCACCGAGGCGGCCCGGGCGGCGGTGGAGCGGGAGCTGGCCGCCGGCACCCGGGAGGTCCACGCCGTCGTGGCCCCCGGCAACGAGGCGTCGATGGCGGTGGCCCGCCGGCTCGGCATGACCCACGTCGGCCGCCGCTCGGACTGGTACGGCGGCGAGTCCCTGGAGACCTTCGTGCTGACCGGTGGGGTCACCGCGCCCGGACCCAGGTGATTGAAGCGGTCGCTGAGGCCGTCCCGCCGGACCGAGATCTTGGTGAGAGAGCGCCCCTCCAGGGGCCGTTTCCTACCAAGATCTCGGGGAGCCGGCGGGCTCGGGCGGGGCGGCTACGCCACCTCGACGAAGTCGAGTTCCGCCCAGCGGCTCAGGTGGGTGAACCGGAGCGTGTTGAAGCCCGCGTTGAGCGTGACGTCGACGCCCACCTGCCGCCAGACGTCCCAGCCCGTGTTGGGGTAGGTGACGACCTTCGGGTTCGCGCCGTTGACCGTCAGCGTGTGCTGGGCGTCGCCGTAGCCGGCCGCGTAGGCCACGTGGGCGCGGTAGCCGCCCGCCCGGGGCGCGAAGACGGTCACCTCGACCCAGCTGTCCGCGTAGTCGATGTACGCCACCACCTGGCCCTGCGACGTGTTCGGGGCGGCGCGCACCCCGCAGTGGTTGAGCGTGCCGCGTTCGGCCTCGTATCGCACCCGGCTGCCCCGCACCACGGGGTTCCCGCCGGCCCAGCCCAGCGCCGCCACGTACATGCCCCGGGCGGAGTAGTTGTTGATCCAGCCGTGGAACACGATGTGGTCGCCGCCGGCCTCGCGGACCACGTCCGCGCCGCCCGGCCCCCGCACGGCCGAGTCCAGCGACGCGGTGGTCATCAGCGAGCGGTACGCCTTCGTGTACGGGCCGGTCAGCGAGGCCGACGTGGCGTAGCTGGTCTGGTAGCCGTCGCCGCCGTAACCGCCGAGGGAGTAGAACAGCACGTACTGCGCGCCGACCTTGGTCAGCACCGGCGCCTCGATGATGCCGGCCTCCTCGGCGCGCCCGCTGCGCAGCAGCTCCACCCGGGCGCCCTGGAGGGTCACCCCGTCGGCCGCGACCTGTTGCAGCCACAGGCTCGTCGGCTGGCCGATGGCGTTGCCGTCGTCCTTGTAGAGCAGGTAGCGCAGGCCGGTGCTGTCGGTGAAGCTCGCCGCGTCGATGTCGCCGCCCTCGCCGGCGTTGCAGACCAGCGGTCCGGTGCCGACGGAGGTGAACGGTCCGAGCGGCGAGGTGGCCAGCGCGGCGCCGAGGCACTGCCGGCCGGTGGCCCGGCTGCGGGCGGTGTAGTAGAGCAGGTAGCGCCCGTCGGCCCGCTGCGACACGTCGGGCGCCCAGGTCAGGCCCCCGTTGGCCCAGGCGCCGAGCGTCGGCATCGCGTCGGCCCGCCTGGTCCACGCTCCGGTCAGCGAGCTGGCCGTGGCGACCGGGACGTTGCCGTGGCCGTTGTTCGTCGAGTACGCGTAGTAGGTGCTGCCGAACTTGACGACGTCGGGATCGGGGAAGTCGCTGGCGATGACCAGCGAGGGGGTGGTGGTGGCAGCCTGGGCCACGCCCGGGCTGACGAGCAGGGGAGCGGCGACCAGCAGGGCCGCCAGCCAGACGAGACCTCTTCGCATGTCGAAATTCAACCACGACGATCGATGTAATGAAAGAAAGCTGCGCGCGCCGGGCTGGGGGCGGCCGGCGTCGGACCCGGTGTGCGATCCCGTGCGGCGAGGGCTGCGGCGGCTAGGCTGACCTGAGCAGAATGTCCGCTGAGGGGGTGAGCCCGGATGGCCCAGGCAGCTTTCGCGCCCGAGCCGGCGCCGCAGCAGGCCGAACCCGCGTCGCAGCCCACCGAGCCTTCGTTCGACGTGCTGCGGTGGCGCGACGAGCCGTGGACCGCCCAGCTCGCCCTCGACCTGTTGCCGGAGACCAACGGCCCCAAGGTTGAGGTCCTGAGCGGAAGCGTGATCGTGACGCCACATGCCGGTTATGACCACCAGGACGCGGAGTTGGATCTCGCGTACCTTCTCAAGCAGGCGGCCCGCCGGGCCAAGCTGTGGCTCTACCTCGAGACGAACGTCGTCTCGGGCGACGACCTCTTCATCCCGGACATCGTCATTCTCGACGTGCCGGGTGGCGGGCGGACGACGATGGACATCGGGCACGCCGTGCTGCTCGGTGAGATCGTGTCGCCCGGCAACCGTCGCAAGGACGTCATCGACCGGCCCCGGGAGTATGCCGCCGCCGGCGTGCCGTTCTTCCTCCGCGTCGATCTGCGGAACCGGGTGCCCACCATCGCGTTGTTCGAGCTCGTCGAGGGGGAGTACCGGCCGGTGGCGGCCGCCGCCGCAGGTACCCGGTTCGTCATGAGGGAGCCGTTCGAGTTCTCCATCGACCCGGGCGACCTGCTCGGCGAGGAGGCGCCGGAGGAGGGCGAGGAGGCACCCGAGGGAGACGAGGAAGCGCCGGAGGGGCAGGCCGACGCCGAGGGTTGAGGCTCCCAGCGGGGGCACAGCGACGGTGGGGAAGAATGGCCCGGTGACTTCGCCCCGGGAACTCGTCCTGCTCGGCTCCACCGGTTCGATCGGCACACAGGCCATCGACATCGTGCGGCGTAACCCGGACCGGTTCCGGGTGGTGGCGCTCGGCGCCGGCGGCGGCAACGTCGAGCTGCTCGCCGCCCAGGCCCTCGAACTGCGCGTCGACGCGGTCGGCGTGGCGAAGGCGTCCGCCGCGCAGGACCTCCAGCTCGCCTTCTACGCCGAGGCGAGCCGGCGCGGCTGGGCCACCGGCGACTTCAAGCTTCCCAAGATCGTGGCCGGCCCGGACGCGATGACCGAGCTGGCGCAGTGGCCCTGCGACGTCGTGCTCAACGGGGTGGTCGGCTCGCTCGGGCTCGCGCCGACGCTGGCCGCGCTGCGCGCCGGGCGTACGCTCGCGCTCGCCAACAAGGAGTCGCTCGTGGCCGGCGGCTCGCTGGTCAGGGCGGCGGTGACGCGGCCGGAGCAGCTCGTCCCCGTCGACTCCGAGCACACCGCGCTCGCCCAGTGCCTGCGCTCCGGCGCCCGGGGCGAGGTGCGGCGGCTGATCGTCACCGCCAGCGGCGGCCCGTTCCGGGGCCGGCGCCGCGACGAGTTGACGCAGGTCACGCCCGAGCAGGCGCTCGCCCACCCGACCTGGAACATGGGGCCGGTCGTCACGATCAACTCCGCCACGATGGTCAACAAGGCGCTGGAGGTGATCGAGGCGCACGAGCTGTTCGACGTGCCGTACGCCGACATCACGGTGACCGTGCACCCGACCTCGGTGATCCACTCGATGGTCGAGTTCGTCGACGGCTCCACCATCGCCCAGGCCAGCCCGCCCGACATGCGGCTGCCGATCGCGGTCGCCCTCGGCTGGCCCGACCGGGTGCCCGACGCCGCCGCGGCCGTCGACTGGACGAAGGCCCACACCTGGGAGTTCGCGCCGCTGGACGACGAGGCGTTCCCGGCCGTCGCGCTGGCCAAGGCCGCCGGCGAGGCCGGCCGCTGCCGGCCGGCGATCTACAACGCGGCGAACGAGGAGTGCGTGGCGGCGTTCGTGGCCGGCCGGCTGCCCTTCCTCGGCATCGTCGACACCCTCCGGCGGGTGCTGGACGACGCTCCCGACTTCGACGAACCAGGTACCGTCGAGGACGTGCTCGCGGCGGAGTCGTGGGCGCGCGCGCACGCGCAGGAGATCATCATCGCGGGTTCGGTGGAAGGAGCTTGATGGCGTACCTGCTCGGGGTGGTGCTCTTCGCCCTCGCGATCCTCATCTCGGTGAGCCTGCACGAGGCGGGGCACCTGCTCACCGCCAAGGCGTTCGGGATGAAGGTCACCAAGTACTTCGTCGGATTCGGCCCCACCCTCTGGTCCTTCAAGCGGGGCGAGACCGAGTACGGCGTCAAGGGCATTCCGCTCGGCGGCTTCTGCAAGATCGTCGGGATGACCCCCCAGGACGACGACGTCGACCCGGCCGACGAGCCGCGCGCGATGTGGCGCTTCCCGGTGTGGAAGCGGACGATCGTGATGTCCGCCGGCTCGATCACCCACTTCGCCCTCGCCCTGATCGCCCTCTGGATCATCGCGGTCAGCGCCGGGCTGCCCAACCCGCAGTTCCCCAGCACCGAGGCCGAGATCCGCAAGGAGCCGGCGGTCATCCAGCTGTCGAAGTGCGTGGTCCCGGAGAACACCCTGCGCGAGTGCACCACCGCCGATCCCGCCAGCCCCGCCGCCCAGGCGCAGCTGCGCGACGGCGACCGGATCACCGGGATCAACGGCACGCCGATCAACGACTACGGGCAGCTGCTCACCACCCTGCGCACCCTCAAGCCGGGCGACACGGCGCAGATCGCGTACGTCCGCGACGGCCAGCCGGCCACGACCAGCACGGTGCTCGCGCAGACCCAGCGGCCCCCGCTCGACGACCCGAAGGGCCAGGTCGCCGCGGTCGCCGCGCTCGGCGTCGGCCTCGTGCCCAGCACCCCGACCCGGATCACGTACGGGCCGGTCGGGGCGTTCGGCGCGACCGCCGACTTCACCGGCGACATGGCGGTGAACACCTTCGAGGCGATGAAGCGCATCCCGCAGAAGGTCCCCGCGCTGTGGGCGGCGATCACCGGCGAGGAGCGGGACATCGACACCCCGATCAGCGTGGTCGGCGCCAGCCGGCTCGGCGGCGAGGCCGTCGAGAACGACGCCTGGCTGCTGTTCTTCATGCTCTTCGTCTCGCTGAACTTCTTCATCGGCGTGTTCAACCTGCTGCCGCTGCTGCCGCTCGACGGCGGGCACATCGCCATCGCCTGGTTCGAGCGGGCCCGCTCCTGGCTCTACGCCCGCATCGGCCGCGCCGACCCCGGGCGCGTCGACTACCTCAAGCTCATGCCTCTCACGTACGCGGTGATCCTGATCGGTGGCGTGTTCACGCTGCTGACCATCACCGCGGACGTCGTCAACCCGATCACGCTCTTCTCAAGGTGAGTGCCTGAAGTGACCGCTGTCAGTCTCGGTATCCCCGCCGTACCGCCCCCGCCGCTCGCCCCGCGCCGGGTCAGCCGCCAGATCATGGTCGGTCCGGTCCCGGTCGGTGGGGGCGCGCCGGTGTCGGTGCAGTCGATGACCACCACCCTCACCTCCGACGTCAACGCCACCCTCCAGCAGATCGCCGAGCTGACCGCGTCCGGCTGCCAGATCGTCCGGGTCGCCGTGCCCAGCCAGGACGACGTGGAGGCGCTGCCCGCGATCGCGCGGAAGTCGCAGATCCCGGTGATCGCCGACATCCATTTCCAGCCGAAGTACGTCTTCGCCGCCATCGACGCCGGCTGCGCGGCGGTCCGGGTCAACCCGGGCAACATCCGCCAGTTCGACGACAAGGTCAAGGAGATCGCCAAGGCGGCCGGCGACGCGGGCGTGCCGATCCGGATCGGCGTCAACGCCGGCTCGCTGGACAAGCGGCTGCTCGCCAAGTACGGCAAGGCCACCGCCGAGGCGCTCGTCGAGTCGGCGCTGTGGGAGTGCTCGCTGTTCGAGGAGCACGGCTTCCGCGACATCAAGATCTCGGTCAAGCACAACGACCCGGTGGTGATGATCCGGGCCTACCGTCAGCTCGCCGAGAAGTGCGACTACCCGCTGCACCTGGGCGTCACCGAGGCGGGCCCGGCCTTCCAGGGCACCATCAAGTCGGCGGTCGCCTTCGGCGCGCTGCTGGCCGAGGGGATCGGCGACACGATCCGGGTCTCGCTGTCGGCGCCGCCGGTGGAGGAGATCAAGGTCGGCAACCAGATCCTGGAGTCGCTCGGGCTGCGCGAGCGGGGCCTGGAGATCGTCTCCTGCCCGTCCTGCGGCCGGGCCCAGGTCGACGTCTACAAGCTGGCCGAGGAGGTCACCGCCGGCCTGGAGGGGCTGCCGGTGCCGCTGCGGGTCGCCGTGATGGGCTGCGTCGTGAACGGCCCGGGCGAGGCCCGCGAGGCCGACCTCGGGGTGGCCTCCGGCAACGGCAAGGGCCAGATCTTCGTCAAGGGCAAGGTCGTCAAGACCGTGCCCGAGGCGCAGATCGTGGAGACCCTGATCGAGGAGGCCCTGCGCATCGCCGACGAGATGGGCGCCGAGCTGCCCGAGGAGCTGCGCGGCCTGCTCCCCGGCGCCACCGTCAGCGTGCACTGACCCACCGCGCCGTCGCGCGCCGGCCCCGACCGCCCCCGCCGGCGGCCGGGGCCGGCGCGCTTGCGCCGGGCGTACGCTCCGTGTCCCGTCACGGTGCAGGCGTCCCACTGGTCACTCGACCGGCGCGGCACCAGGCGGATCTGGCAGGCTGGTAGCCGTGCTGACGGTGCCGGTACGCCAACTGGGGGAGTCGGAGCGCCGCGCGGTCGAGCGGCTGCTCGACCTCGACCCGTTCGCGGGCGCGCAGGTCGCCGAGCGGATCACGGCGCGTGGCCTGGCCTGGTGGCGTGCCGAGGGGCGGGTGCTGGGCTACGGCAGCCGCCGCAACCTGGAGTCGATCTGCTGGCTCGGCGGCAACCTGACCCCCGTGCTCGCCACCGAGCCGGCCGTCGCCGCCTACGCCGACCTGCTCGCCGGCGAGGAGCGGCTCTGCTCGTCGATCGTGGGCCGGGCCGACGCGGTGCTCGGCCTCTGGGACCGCCTCTCCGCCGTCTGGGGGCCGGCCCGGGACGTACGCCCCAACCAGCCGTTGCTGGCGACCGACGCGCTGCCGGCGCTGCGGGCGGACCCGGAGGTGCGGCGGGTACGCGCCAGCGAGGTCGACCGGCTCTTCCCGGCGGCGGTGGCGATGTACACCGAGGAGGTCGGTGTCTCGCCGCTCGCCGACGACGGCGGGCGCGGCTACCGGCGGCGGGTCACCGACCTGGTCCGGACCGGGCGGGCGTACGCCCGGTTCGTCGACGGTCAGGTGGTGTTCAAGGCCGAGCTGGCCGTGGTGACCCGCCGGACCGCCCAGGTGCAGGGCGTCTGGGTGGCCCCCGAGTGGCGGGGCCGGGGCATCGCGTCGGCCGCCATGGCGGCGGTGGTGCGCGACGCGCTGCTGCGGGTCGCCCCGACCGTCAGCCTCTACGTCAACGACTTCAACCTGCCGGCCCGCCGGGTCTACGAGCGCTGCGGATTCCGCCCGGTCGGCACGCTCGCCACCGTGCTCTTCTGAGCCACCCTTCGCGGCGCCCGCTCTGAGCCACTCCTTCGTGGCGTCCGCGCGGGGCGGCTCCCGGTCGGCGCGGCCCACGCACCGGCCTCCGGCCAGGTGAACGGCCGGTAAATGCGTTGAGCCGGCCGGCTCCACCGACCAGGCTGGATGCTCCGCCCCGGTCTGCGGAGAAGGGACTCCGTCATGCGTCTGCTCCGGGACATGTGGGCCACCTCGCCCCGCCGAATGGCGATCGTGACCTGCCTGATCGTGCTCGGCGCCGGGGGCCAGGCCGCCGCCGCCGCGCTGGCCGGCCCCGTCCTGGTGCACCGCGCCGCCGGGTTCTTCGCGCTGCTCGCCGTGGCGCTGGTCGCCGCCGTCCTCACCGACCTCGCGGTGAGCCTGCTGATGGCCGGGCTGACCGCCGACTGGTCCGCCGACGTGCGGCGCCGGCTGTGCCGGGTCGCGCTCGGGCAGGACCTGCCGACCCTGGAGACCACCCCGGTCGGCGAGTTGCTCGACCGCATCGACGGCGACGTCTACCAGGTCGCCGCCGCGGTGCGCAACCAGGGCGTACGGATCGCGCAGGGCCTCGCCGCGGGCGTGCTGTCGACCGTCGTCGCCCTCGCGGTGTGGTGGCCGGCCGGCCTCGGGATGCTGCTGCTGACCGTGCTGCTGGCCGTCGGCCTGCGTAGGCCCACCGCACGGATCGGCCCGGCCCGGATGGCCGAGGAGGAGGCCTGGTCCGACCTCGCCGCGGTGATGGAGGAGGCCATCCACGGCCAGGACGACGTACGCACCAGCCTGGCCCGGCCGTACGTGCTGCGCCTCTACGCCCAGCGGGCCGCCGAGGTGCTCAGTCGCGGGGTGCGCGTGTGGCGGATGTCCGCCCAGGTCACCACCGTGGCCGCCGGCGTCATCCGGGTCGGGATCGCGGCCGTGGTGCTCGGCGGCGCGTGGGCGCTGGTCACCGGCCGGGTCGACGGCGCCCGGCTCACCGCGATCTGGCTGCTGGCCATCGGCTTCGGCATGACCGTCGAGCACGTCAGCCGGATGGTCCCCGAACTCCAGTACGCCCTCGGCGCCTGGGGGCGGGTGCAGCTGCTGGCGGGCTCCCGGCAGGAGCCCGTGGGCGGGGCCGCCCCGAACGAGGGCGACCTGGTGGTGCGGGGCCTCACCTTCCGCTACGGGGGCGCCGACGACGGGCGCGGCCCCGCGCTGCACGACGTCGACCTGACCTTCACCCGGGGCCGCTCGTACGCGCTGGTCGGCCGGACCGGCTCCGGCAAGTCCACCCTGGCGAAGGTGCTCACCCGGGCCGTCGACGTGCCGCCCGGCACGGTCTTCCTGGCCGGCGACGACGTGTGCGACCTCGACGTCGAGGCGCTGCGCCGGTGGATCGCCGTGGTGCCCCAGCGCACCGAGATCCTCGCCGGGACCCTCGCCGAGAACGTCGCGCTGTTCGATCCGGACCTGCTCGACGCCGCCGCCCGGGCGCTGCGCGAGCTGGGGCTCGACGGCTGGATCGCCGAGCTGCCCGCCGGGCTGCGGACCCGGCTGGGCGACGGCGGGCACGTGCTCTCGGCCGGGCAGGAGCAACTGGTCGCCTTCGCCCGGATCCTGGTGCGCGACCCGCACGTGGTGATCCTCGACGAGGCCACCGCCCGCCTCGACCCGGTGACCGAGGCGCGCGTGCAGCAGGCCACCGAGCGGTTGCTGCGGGACCGGATCGGCATCGTCATCGCCCACCGCCTCTCCTCCGTACGCCGCTGCGACGAGGTGGTGGTGATGGCCGACGGCGCGGTCGTCGAGGCCGGGCCGCTGGACTCCTCGGAACGCTTCGCCGAACTGCTCGCCACCAGCCACGCCACCGCGTACGCCCACGCGGCGCCGGGCGGTCGTTCCGGCGGGGTCGACCTGCTGACCGGCCCGTCGGACCCGTGGCCGACCACCGGCCCGGACGAGGCCCTCCCACCGGCGACGCCCCCGGTCGGCCCGCCGGCCGTTCCGCCGGCCACGCCCACGGTCGTGCCGCCGGTCGGAGTCCCGGCCGCGCCGCCGGTCGGGGCGGTCCCCGCGACCCCGACCGAGCCGGGCGGGTCGGCCGACGGCCGGGCGGGTCGGAGCGGGTCCGAAGCCCCCGGGGAGCCGGAGCCGACGTCCCCGCGGGGGCTGCGCGGACTGCGGGAGATCCTGCGGCTGTGCCTCAACGACGCGCGGTACGGGCTGGCCTCGCTGGCGTTGTTCCTGCTGGCCGTGCTCCTCGGGCTGGACGGGCCGGTGCTGCCCTGGCTCTGGGCGGACGTGGTCGACGGCACCGGCGACCCGTGGCAGCCGGCGCTCGGGATCGTCGTCGGCCTGCTGGTGACCCTGCCGGTGCCGTACCTCAACGGCCTGCGCTTCCCGCAGTGGTGGGTCCGGCAGATGCTGCGGATCAGCCTGCGCCTGGTGCACGGCCAGACCGGACCCCGCCGGGTCAGCCGGCACACGCCGGCGGAGGTGGTGGCCCAGGGCGGCGACACCGAGCGGGTGGTGCAGCTCGCCGACAACCTGATGGACCAGGGGCTCTCGCTGGTGCTCCTGGTCACGATGACCGCCGTCACCGGCAGCGTGGTGCCGGGGCTCTTCTTCGCGGGCACGATGCTCGTCTCCGGACTCGCCGCCACGCTGTTCGGCCCCCACCTGGAACGGTCGGCGCGGGCCACCGTCGCGGCGCGGGCCGCGTTCGCCACCGCGCTGGTCTCCTCGCTGTCGGCCGCCCGTACGGTCAAACTCGCCGGGGCCACCCGCCCGGTGCTGGCCCACCTGGCCGACCTCGACGTGGTGCGCAGCGACCGGCAACGCCGGGAGATCTCCGTGCAGGTCTGGTCCCGCTCGACCCCGTCGCTGGTCAGCGGCCTGTTGCCGATCGGCGCGTGGGCGCTCTTCCTGGCCGGGCAGCTCTCGGCCGGCGCCACCCTGGTCGCGGTCGCCACCCTGGCCGCGGCCCGCTGGTTCGCGTGGACGACGGCCTCGCTGATCTCGCAGATCCCGTCGGCGCGGGTGTGGACCCGACGGACGGTGGCGATGACCGGCGTGGAGGCGTACTCGGCGGCGGTGCCGGGGGTGGACCTCGGCGCGGGGACCGCCCCGGCGCCCGTCGTGCCGCCCCGGCACCCGCTGCGCCGGCTGGAGCTGACCGGCTTCGGCGTCCGGCACACCGACGGGACGGTGGCCGTACGCGACGTCGACCTGACGGTGGAACGCGGGCAGCTGGTGCTGGTCGTCGGCCCGGTCGGCTCGGGCAAGTCGTCGCTGCTGCGGGCGCTGGCCGGCATCGCCCCGCACACCGGGCGGCTGACCTGGAACGGCGACCCCGTCACCGAGCCGGAGCTGTTCCTGCGCCCCCACCAGGTGGGCTACGTCGGCCAGCTGCCCCGGGTGCTCTCCGGCACGGTGGCCGACAACATCACCCTCGGCCACCAGGTGGACGCCGCGGCGGCGGTGTCGACCGCCCAGCTCGACCACGACCTGGCGGCGGCCGGCGGCGGGCTCGGGCTGCTGATCGGGCACAAGGGCACCCGGCTCTCGGGCGGGCAGTTGCAGCGCCTCGCGCTGGCCCGGGCGCTCGCCCCCCGTACCGAGCTGCTGGTGGCCGACGACGTCTCCTCGGCGCTGGACGTCACCACCGAGCTGGCGTTGTGGCAGGCGCTACGCGAGCACGGCGTGACCGTGGTGGGTTCGACCTCGAAGCGCGCCGCGCTGGTCCGGGCCGACCACGTCGTGGTCCTCCAGTCCGGCACGGTCGCCGCCCAGGGCCCCTGGCGCGACCTGGAAGCCCACTGGTCCCACCTGGCCGGCTGACCCCACCCGGCCCCACCCCGGTCCGGTCCGGTCCGGTCCGGTCCGGTCCGTCGATCATGAGGTTGGCGGCACGGATGGAGATCGACATCGCCGCCAACCTCATGATCGGCGCGGGTGGACCCCGGGGGGTGGGGGTGGGGTGGGTCAGGTGGCGCGGGCGTACTGGGCGGGCCAGGTGGGGGTGGCGCCGAGCTTGGCGGCGGCCCGGTGCGGCCAGTACGGGTCGCGCAGGAGTTCCCGCCCGAGCAGCACCAGGTCGGCGTCGCCGGACGCGACGATCTCCTCGGCCTGCTCCGGCTCGACGATCAGGCCGACCGCGCCGGTGGCCACGCCCGCCTCCCGGCGTACCCGGGCGGCCAGCGGCACCTGGTAGCCGGGGCCGACCGGGATGGTCGCGGTGGCCGACGCGCCGCCCGAGGAGCAGTCGACCAGGTCCACCCCGGCGGCGGCCAGTTCGCCGGCGAGCACCACGCTGTCCTCGGCCGTCCAGCCCGTCGGCTCCCAGTCGGTGGCCGAGATGCGGGTCAGTACGGGCACGTCCTCGCCGACCGCCGCACGGACCGCCCGCGCCACCTCCAGCGTGAGCCGCATCCGGCCGGAGCGGTCCCCGCCCCAGCCGTCGTCGCGGTGGTTCGTCAGCGGGGAGAGGAACTCGTGCAGCAGGTAGCCGTGCGCGGCGTGGATCTCCACGGCCGCGAACCCGGCGTCGACCGCCCGGCCGGCCGCCGCCGCGAACGCCTCGACGACGCCGGCGATGCCCGCCTCGTCCAGGGCGGTCGGCACCCGGTAGTCGGGCACGAACGGCGCGGACCCCGGGCCGACCGGGGTCCAGCCGCCCTCGGCGTCGGGCACCCCGCCCCGCCGGGTCGCCCACGGGCGGTACGTCGAGGCCTTGAACCCGGCGTGCGCGAGCTGCACGACCGGCACCGCGCCGTGCGCGGCGACGAAGGCGGTCACCGGCCGCCAGGCGTCGACGTGCGCCCCGGACCAGAGCCCGGTGTCCTGCGGGCTGATCCGTCCCTCGGGCAGCACGGCCGTGGCCTCGGTCATCACCAGGCCCGCGCCGCCGACCGCCCGGGCGCCCAGGTGCACGAGGTGCCAGTCGGTGGGCAGGCCGTCCGGGCCGGCGGTGTACTGGCACATCGGCGCCAGGGCGATCCGGTTGGGCAGGGTCACGCTGCGCAGGGTCAGCGGGGTGAACAGGACACTCATGCGGTCATCCTCTCGGACGCGGGGAGGCCCCCGGGGCGGGGTCCTCCCCGACTCGTCGGGTCGCGCCGGGGTGGCTCAGGCCGGGACGGGGCTCAGCTCCTCGGCGCGGCGCGGGCCGTCGCCGTCGGCGTCCGCCGGGGCGAGCGGCGAGCGCCGGCCCGCCGAGTCGTACGCGGCCCGGTCCAGGGTGCCCTCGCGGGCGGCGACGATCGTCGGCACCAGCGCCTGTCCGGCGACGTTGGTGGCGGTGCGGATCATGTCCAGGATCGGGTCGATCGCCAGCAGCAGACCGGCGCCGGCCAGCGGCAGGCCCAGCGTGCTCAGCGTCAGGGTGAGCATCACGATCGCGCCGGTCAGGCCGGCGGTGGCCGCCGAGCCGACCACCGAGACGAAGGCGATCAGCAGGTAGTCGGTGACGCCGAGGTCCACCCCGAAGACCTGGGCGACGAAGATCGCGGCCAGCGCCGGGTAGATCGCCGCGCAGCCGTCCATCTTCGTGGTGGCGCCGAACGGCACCGCGAAGGAGGCGTACTCGCGGGGGACGCCGAGGCGCTCGACCGAACGCTGGGTCACCGGCATCGTGCCCACCGAGGAGCGGGAGACGAACGCCAGCTCGATCGCGGGCCAGGCGCCGGCGAAGAAGCGCAGCGGGTTGAGCCGGCCGGCGCCCACCAGCAGCAGCGGGTAGACCACGAAGAGCACGATCGCGCAGCCGACGTAGACGGCGGTGGTGAACTTGGCGAGCGGGGCCACCAGGTCCCAGCCGTACGAGGCGACGGCGTTGCCGATCAGGCCGAGCGTGCCGATCGGGGCGAGCCGGATGACCCACCACAGGGCCTTCTGGACGATCTCCAGCAGCGCGCGGTTGATCGCCACGAACGGCTCCGCGGGCTCGCCGACCAGCAGCGCCGCCGCGCCGACGACGAGGGCCAGGAAGACGATCTGGAGGACGTTGCCGTCGACGAACGCGCCGACCGGGTTGGTCGGCACGATGCCGGTGAGGAAGTCGGTCCACGAGCCGGTCCGCGTGGGCGCGGTGGCGCCGGCGGTGTCGAGGGTGACGCCGCGGCCCGGGTCGGTGAGCAGGCCGAGACCGATGCCGACGCCCACCGCGATCAGCGCGGTGACGCCGAACCAGAGCAGGGTCTTCAGGGCCAGCCGGGCGGCGTTGGCCACCCCGCGCAGGCTGACCACGCTGACGACGATGGCGGTGAAGACCAGCGGCGGTACGGCCAGCTTGAGCAGCTGGACGAAGAGGCCGCCGACGGTGTCGAGGGTGCTGGTGAGCCAGCTCAGGTCGTTGGCGCGGGCGAGGAAGCCGAGCGCCACGCCGAGGACGAGGCCGAGCAGGATCTGCACGGAGAAGGGGATCTTGCGCAGGGCGGAAGCCATGAGGGTGTGTCCCAGGGTCTGGAGGTCGGAACGGGGCAGCGTCAGGAGAGCGGCTGCGCCGGACAGACGCCGCTGGCCTGCAGTCGAAGGTCGACATACAGGCGCACGGTCAGGTGCCAGACGTTGGTCATCGCCGCCGAGGATAACGCCGGCCGTCGATGCTGCGGAAGGAGTCCCTGCGGTGACGCTCCTTACAGCAGGTGCACGAAGGGACCGATGCCCCATCTCCGGCGTCCCGACGTGCTCCGGCTCACCGGCGGAGGGCGACGGCGGTCGCGGCGGCCGTGCCCCACAGGACGGCCACCAGCAGCAGCAGCCGCTCCAGCACGGCGATCAGGCTGCCGCGCCCCACGAAGAGCATGGCCACGGCGGTCGCGCCCGCCAGCGGCAGGGCCGCCGCCAGGGCCACCGCGGCCATCCGGCGCAGCGCCGGCGGCGCGGCCCGGGTGAGCATGATCGCCAGCATCGCGAGGACCACCGCGGCCACCGCGAGGATGCTCGCCGCGCCGTGCACCAGGTCCGCGGTGGTCGCCTGCTCGAACGGCGGCAGCGGGCAGCCGGCGCTGCACGTCACCGCCCCGGAGACCAGCGCGAAGACGCTCCCGGCCGCGAGCAGCCCGGCCGCCGCCCGCAGCACCGGGGGCAGCGCCGCCGCGAGCAGCAGCAACCCGGCCGCCAGGGCGAAGACCCCGATCCGGTACGCCGGGGCGTACGCGCTGTCGGTGACGCCCGCCTCGCTGACGTACCCGGTCAGGCCCGGTCCCGGACCGGCGACCACGGCGACGGTCACCGCGACCGCGCCCGCGAGGACGCAGGCGGCGGAGGCCGACGCGGCGGCGGCCCGGGGCGGGGCGGTACGCGGGTCGGCCCGGCGCGGCTCAGCCACGCCCGTGCGGCGTGGTCCAGCCGGAGGTGTCGGGGCCGAGCGGGACGATCCCCGTCGGGTTGATCGCCGCGTGGGTGCCGTAGTAGTGCCGCTTGATGTGGTCGAAGTCGACCGTCTCGCCGAAGCCCGGCGTCTGGAACAGGTCCCGCGCGTACGCCCAGAGCACCGGCAGTTCGGTGAGCTTCTGCCGGTTGCACTTGAAGTGCCCGTGGTATGCCACGTCGAAGCGGACCAGGGTGGTGAAGAGCCGCACGTCGGCCTCCGTGATCGCGTCGCCCATCAGGTAGCGCCGGCCCGCCAGCCGCTCGGAGAGCGCGTCGAGCCGGGCGAACAGCGCCGTGAACGCCTCGTCGTACGCGGCCTGCGAGGTGGCGAAGCCGCACCGGTAGACCCCGTTGTTGACGTCCCGGTGGATCTCCGCCATCAGCGCGTCGATCTCCGGGCGGAGCTCGACCGGGTAGAGGTCCGGCGCCCCCGGCCCGTGCAGGCTCCGCCACTCGGTGGACAGGTCCAGGGTGAGCTGCGGATAGTCGTTCGTTACCACCCGGCCGGTGCGCGTGTCGACGAGCGCCGGCACCGTGACCCGCCCGGTGTAGTCGGGGTCGGTGGCCAGGTACGCCTCGGAGAGGAAGCCGATGCCGAGCACCGGGTCGAACCCGTCCGGGTCGAGGGCGAACCGCCAGCCCCGCTCGTCGCGGATCGGGTCGACCGTGCCGAGGGAGATCGCGTCCGCCAGGCCGAGCAGGCCGCGCACGATCCGGGCCCGGTGCGCCCACGGGCAGGCCCGGCACCAGATCAGCCGGTAGCGGCCCGACTCCAGCGGCCACCGGCCCTGCGCGTCCGGCCCGCCGCCGGGCGGGGAGTCGGAGTCCGGGGTGACCCGACCGGTGAACCGGTTGGGCTGGCGGACGAACTCGCCGCCGCCACTGGTCTCTGCGCTGAACTGGGCCCGGGCCATGCCGCCAACCTATCCGCTGCGCGCGCGGATATCCTGGCTGCCGGGCGTCCCCGCGACCCGGAACCGCCCCGCCCCCGCCCCTTCCCATCCCCCGAAGGATCGCGCTGATGACCGTGGCATACCTGGTGGCCGGTGTCCGCACCCCGATCGGCCGCTACGCCGGCGCCCTCGCCGGCGTCCGCCCCGACGACCTGGCCGCGCACGTGATCCGCGAGCTGGTCGCCCGACACCCGTCGGTGGACTGGGCGCGGGTGGACGACGTGATCCTGGGCTGCGCCAACCAGGCCGGCGAGGACAACCGCAACGTGGCCCGGATGGCGGCGCTGCTCGGCGGGCTGCCCGAGGAGGTGCCCGGCAGCACGGTCAACCGGCTCTGCGGCTCCGGCCTGGACGCCCTCGCCACCGCGGCCCGCTCCGTCGTGGCCGGCGAGGCGGACCTCGTGGTGGCCGGCGGGGTGGAGAGCATGAGCCGCGCCCCGTTCGTGATGCCGAAGGCGACCACCCCGTTCTCCCGCACCGCCGAGGTCTACGACACCACCATCGGTTGGCGGCTGGTCAACCCGCTGATGAAGAAGCACTGGGGCATCGACTCCATGCCGGAGACGGCGGAGAACGTCGCCGCCGCGTACGGCGTCGGCCGCGCCGAGCAGGACGAGTTCGCGTACCGGTCGCAGCAGCGGGCCGCGAAGGCGCAGGCCGACGGCCGGTTCGCCGAGGAGATCGTGGGAGTGACCGTGCCGGCGGGGCGGCGCGAGACCAAGCTCGTCGAGGTCGACGAGCACCCCCGGGAGACCTCGCTGGAGAAGCTCGCCGCGCTGCCCACCCCGTTCCGCGAGGGCGGCACGGTGACCGCCGGCAACTCGTCGGGCGTCAACGACGGCGCGGTGGCGCTGCTGGTCGCCTCCGAGGCCGCCGTGGCCCGCTACGGCCTCACCCCGCTGGCCCGGGTCGCCGGCGCCGCCGCGGCCGGCGTACCGCCGCGGGTGATGGGCGTCGGGCCGGTGCCGGCCACCCGGAAGCTGCTCGACCGCCTCGGCCTCGGCCTCGACGCGGTCGACGTGATCGAGCTGAACGAGGCGTTCGCCGCGCAGTCCGTCGCGGTGCTGCGCGAGCTGGGCCTGCCGACGGACGCCGAGCACGTCAACCCGAACGGCGGGGCGATCGCGCTCGGGCACCCGCTCGGCGCCAGCGGCGCCCGGCTGGCACTGACGGCCGCGCTGGAGCTGCGCCGCCGGGGCGGCCGGCGGGCGCTGGCCACCATGTGCGTCGGCGTGGGGCAGGGCATCTCGCTGCTGCTGGAGTCCGCCGGCTGACCCGGGGTCGGCCAGGGCCGCCGCCGCTGCCCGCCCGGTCCGGGGGCTCCGCTGCCGTGGGCGGCGGAGGCTCGTCACCGGCGGGGGCGGAGCCGTGCCGGCGGGCGGGTCCGTGACGGACATCCGACGGGCCGACGAAGTGGGTCATGGGACCTCCCGGAGCCGGCAGTACGCGGCCTAGAGTGGTGAGCACCACACGACCCGCGGGTCGGCCGGTGCCTCGCGTACCCCACGTGACCGCGGCACCGGCTCCCTCCCGCACCGCGGCGACGACCATGAGGTGCAGCAGTGCAGATGCCGGACGGACTTCCCGCCGAGATCGACCTCACCCGCCCGAGCGCGGCCCGGGTGTACGACTACTTCCTCGGCGGGGCGCACAACTTCGAGATCGACCGGCAGCTCGCCGAGCAGATCGCCGCCATGACGCCCAACCTGGCGGCGACCATGCGCGCCGGCCGGGAGTTCCTGCGTCGCGCCGTACGCACGCTGCTCGACGCCGGCATCGACCAGTTCCTCGACATCGGCTCCGGCATCCCCACCGTGGGCAACGTGCACGAGGTGGCCCAGACGGCCAATCCGAAGGCCCGGGTGGTCTACGTCGACATCGACCCGGTCGCGGTGGCGCACAGCCGGGAACTGCTCGCCGGCGACGAGCTGACCGGGGTGATCCACGGTGACCTGCGGGAGCCGGAGCGGATCCTGGCGGCCGCCCGTGACCTGGGGCTGCTCGACTTCAGCCGGCCGCTGGGCATCCTGCTCGCCGGGGTGGTGCACTTCGTCCGGGACGCCGACCGCCCCGGCGAGATCCTGGCCACCCTCCGGGCCGCCGCTGCTCCGGGCAGCCACCTGGTCGTCTCGCACTCCACGTTCGAGGACCAGCCGCAGGAGATGCTCGACGCGCAGCGCCTCTCGGCGCGTACCGACACCGAGATCACCTTGCGCTCCCGGGCCGAGGTGACGAGCTTCTTCGGCGACTGGACGCTCCTGGAGCCGGGTGTGGTGCACATGCCGCTGTGGCGCCCCGACTCGCCCTCCGACGTCGACGAGCACCCGGAGCGGTTCGGCGCCTTCGGTGGCGTCGCCCGGTACGACCAGCCCACCGCCTGAGCCGATGGCCGCCGTCCCGGAGCCCGGCGGCGACGACCTCAGCCGGTCGGGCGCCCAGTGGTACGCGGCCGAGTGGGCCAGGGCGGTGCGCCGGCTCGGTTTCGTGCCGCTCAGCGCGGCGGAGACCGAGCGCCTGCTGCACCTGCACACGGTCCGGCTGGCCCAGGCCCTGCTCGCGGAGCCCTTCTCGCCCCTGCCGGCCGAGGAGGTGGGGCGCGCGCTGGTCGAGGAGCACCTGACCGAGCCCCGGGTGCTCGACTGGTCGGTGCGGGCCCTCGGCGACCGGTTCGCCGCCCGGGTGGTGCCGGGCCGGGCCCACCGGGACGGGACGGCGCAACACATCGCGGCGTTGCAGGGCGGACTCGCCGCCGGCTTCGGCCGCGCCCTGCGCGACCGCACCTTCGCGCAGCAGGAGCGGATCGCCCGCTCGGCGTGGCAGGCCCGCGACGACGTGGAGCAGGCCCTGCGCGACAGCGAGGCCCGGTTCCGGGCCGTCTTCGTGGGGGCGGCCACGGGGATCGGCATCGCCGGTGTCGACGGCCAGATCATCGACGTCAACCAGGCGTTCGCGGACATGCTCGGCTACTCCATCGAGGAGCTGCGCGAGACCAATGTGGCCGCGCTGTTCCACCCCGACGACGCGGCCGGGATGTGGGAGCTCTACCAGGAGCTGATCGAGGGCAAGCAGGACCGGGCCCGGGTGGAGAAGCGCTACTACCGCAAGGACGGCAGCGTGGTCTGGACGGACCTGTCCGTCTCGCTGATCCGCCACGACGACGGCCGGCCCCGGTTCACCGTCGCGATGATCGAGGACATCACCGAGCGGCACGAACTCCAGCAGCGGCTGCGCTTCCAGGCGCTGCACGACCCGCTCACCGGCCTGCCCAACCGGACGCTGTTCTTCGAGACGCTGGGCCGGGTCTTCGACGTCGCCGACGCGGCCCGACGGGTCGGGGTCTGCTTCCTCGACCTGGACGGCTTCAAGGCGATCAACGACAGCCTCGGCCACGACCTCGGCGACCGGCTGCTCGTGGTGATCGCCAAGCGGCTCGCCGACTGCGTCGCGGGCCGCGGCCACCTCGTCGCCCGGATGGGCGGGGACGAGTTCGTCATCCTGGTCGACGACGGCGCCGGGATCGACGACGCGGTGGGTGTCGCCGAGCTGGCCCTGGCGGCGGTCTCCGCCCCGGTCCGCATCGGCGAGCAGCAGCTCGCGGTGTCGGCGAGCGTCGGGATCGTCGAGTGCCCGGTCGGCGGAACGAGCGCCTCGGAACTGATGAAGGCCGCCGACACCACGCTCTACTGGGCGAAGGCGGAGGGTCGGGGCCGGTGGGCGGTCTACGACCCGGAGCGCGGTGCCCGGGACATCGCCCGCTCCGCCCTGGCCGCCGGGCTGCCGGCCGCGCTGGACCGGGGCGAGTTCGTCGTGCACTACCAGCCGATCGTGTCCCTGGTCGAGGGCTCGATGCTGGCCGTGGAGGCGCTGGTCCGGTGGCAGCACCCGGAGCTGGGGCTGATCGGGCCGGACCGGTTCATCGGGCTCGCCGAGGAGACCGGCCTGATCGTCCGGCTCGGCGAGTGGGTGCTGCGGCAGGCCTGCCGGGACGCGGAGGCGTGGCGGCGCGAGTTCCCCCGGGCGCAGCTGGTGGTCAGCGTCAACCTGGCCGCCCGGCAGGCCGACGACCCGGGGATCGTGGACACCGTGGCCGACGCGCTGGCCTCCACCGGGCTGCCGGCGGACCTGCTGCAACTGGAGCTGACGGAGAGCGCGGTGATGGGCACCGCCGGGGAGCCGCTGCGGTCGCTGCACCGACTGGCCGCCCTCGGCGTACGGATGGCGATCGACGACTTCGGCACCGGCTACTCCAACCTGGCGTACCTGCGCCGGCTGCCGATCCACTGCCTCAAGCTGGCCGGGCCGTTCGTCGAGGGCATCCGGGGTGAGGACGTCGAGGCGGTGCCCGACCACCGGGACGAACGGATCGTGGACGCGCTGGTGCGGCTGGCGCACGCGCTGGAGCTGTGGGTGACCGCCGAGGCGGTGGAGACCGGGGTGCAGGCCGAGCGGCTGCGCGCGCTGCGCTGCGACACCGGGCAGGGCCGGTTCTTCGGCCCGCCCGCACCGGCGGCGGAGATCACCGCCCGGCTACGCGACGACGACCGGGGAGCGACGGCATGAGCCTGACGGACAGCGAGGCGGCGGTCGCCGTACTCGCCGGGTTGGCGATCCTCGCCGGGCTCGCCGGGGTGGTGGTGCCCGGCCTGCCGGCGCTGCCGCTGTGCTGGGGCGGGGTGCTGGTCTGGGCGATCTTCGGCGGCGCCGGGCCCGGCCGCTGGGCGGTGCTCGCCGCCGCGACCGTGGTCGCCGCGGGCGGCACCGTCGTCAAGTACGCCTGGCCGGGGCGGAACCTGAAACGCACCGGGGTGCCCACCTCGTCGCTGCTCGCCGGTGGCCTGCTGGGCCTGGTCGGCTTCTTCGTGGTCCCGGTGATCGGGCTGGTGCTCGGCTTCGTCGGCGGGGTGTGGGCGGCGGAGCGGCTGCGGCTGGGCGACTCCCGGCTGGCGTGGCCGGCGACGAAGCAGGCGGTCGCGGCGGCCGGCCTGTCCATGCTTGTCGAGTTCCTCGCCGGTCTGCTCGTCGCCGCGCTCTGGGTCGCCGGGCTGCTGCTCACCTGAGCAGACGCGGGCGGCCACGCCGGATCGAACCGGTGCGGTGCGTGCCGCTTGCCCCGACGGAATCGGTGCGGTGCAGTGCGGATCGGACCTGTGCGGGCCGGGCCGGTCGCTCGGTTCGAGCCGATGCGGGTGCGGTGCGGGCGGCGCGGGGCGGGCGTCGGGTACGGCGCAACGCCGTACGGTGAGAGAGAGGTGACGTGCCCCGCGCCGCCGCGTGCCGGGCGGTCCGAGCGCCCGGCGGTGGCCCGTCGCGATCGGGCCTGGTCACGGGCTCAAGCATGCGGTCCACGAGCCGGCACGGCAACGTAATTTGCCCGGCTCGGCCAGCCTGCCGACCTGCGGCGCCGGGCCTGCCGACCTGCGGCGCCGGGCCTGCCCGCCCGCGGGCGCCGGGCGTGCCGGCCGGGGCCGCCGTGTGCCGTCTGGCCCCTGTCGAGCTGCCCCACCGCACGGGGCAGCTCGACAGGGCCCGGTCGGGCAGGGCCCGGTCGGGCAGGAGCCGGTCGGACAGGGACCGGTCGGACAGGGACAGGTCGGACAAGGGCCGGCGGCAAGGGTGGACGGACAGGGGTGGGCCGGCATGGGCCGGCTGACAGGGGGCGGCCGCCAGCGGTGGCGGGCAGGGGTGGGACCGGGCGGGCAGGGCGACGGCGGCTGCCAGGTCCGGCGGCTGCGCTGCGGCGCGGCCCGGGTGCGTGCCGGGGCGGTTGCCGGGATGCCGGGCGGGGCATTGACGGTCCACCGGTTCAGCCAGTAGACCTTGGTGATGGAGGCCCGCCGATGAGGAAAGCTCCGCTCACGTTGGAACAACTGCGGGTCGCCGTCGCAGAGGATGAGATCGACACCGTGGTGCTGGCCCTGGTCGACATGCAGGGCCGGTTGCAGGGCAAGCGGTTCCACGCGCCCTACTTCCTCGACCAGGTGGCCGCGCACGGCAGCGAGGGCTGCAACTACCTGCTCGCCGTCGACGTCGACATGAACACCGTCGACGGGTACGCGATGTCGAGCTGGGAACGCGGCTACGGCGACTTCGCCATGGTGCCGGACTTCGAGACGCTGCGGCGGATGCCCTGGCAGCCGGGCAGCGCGCTGCTCCTGGCCGACCTGGCCTGGCTGGACGGGTCCCCGGTGGTCGCCTCGCCCCGGCAGATCCTGCGCCGGCAGCTCGACCGGCTGGCCGCGCACGGGCTGACCGCGTACGCCGGCACCGAGCTGGAGTTCGTGCTGTTCCGCGACTCGTACGAGGAAGCCTGGCAGCGCGGCTACCGGGACCTGACCCCGGCCAACCAGTACAACGTGGACTACTCCCTGCTCGGCACCGCGCGGGTGGAGCCGCTGCTGCGCCGCATCCGGCGGGAGATGGCTGGGGCGGGGCTAACCCCGGAGAGCGCGAAGGGAGAGTGCAACCTCGGCCAGCACGAGATCGCCTTCCGCTACGACGAGGCGGTGGCCTGCGCCGACCACCACGTGATCTACAAGAACGGGGCGAAGGAGATCGCCGCCCAGGAGGGCATGTCGATCACCTTCATGGCCAAGCCGAACGCGCGCGAGGGCAACTCCTGCCACATCCACTTCTCGCTGCGCGACGCCGACGGCCGCTCGGCGATGCTCGGCGACGGGCCGGCGCACCTGTCGACGACCGGGCAGCGGGTGCTGGCCGGGCTGCTGGCCACGATGCGCGAGTTCAGCCTCCTGTTCGCCCCGAACATCAACTCGTACAAGCGCTACCAGCCCGGGTCGTTCGCCCCCACCGCGCTGCGCTGGGGCACGGACAACCGCACCTGCGCGCTGCGGCTGGTCGGGCACGGCCAGGGCATGCGGGTGGAGAACCGGGTGCCGGGGGCGGACGTGAACCCGTACCTGGCGATCGCGGCCCTCGTCGCCGGCGCGGTGCACGGCATCGAGCGCGAGCTGGAACTGGGCGAGGAGTGCACCGGCAACGCGTACGACGATCCGGCCGCCGAACGGGTCCCCGGCACGCTCCGCGACGCCCTGGCCCTGTGGGAGGGCTCGACGGTGGCCGCCGAGGCGTTCGGCGACGAGGTGACGGCCCACTACGCCAACCAGGCGCGCATCGAGCTGACGGCCTTCGACGCCGCCGTGACGGACTGGGAGCTGATCCGTGGCTTCGAACGCCTCTGACCGCCCGTCCGGCAGTCGATCATGCAGTTCTGGTGAGCGTTCGAGGATGATTTGCGGCTTTTGTGAGGCACCACAACTGCATGATCGACGCCGCGGAGGGGCGGGCGGCGGAGGAGAGGGAGGGGTGGACGCGTGAGTGAGGTGGTGGATCCGGCTTCCGGGGAGGTCGTCGGGGTCGTGGCCGCCACGTCGGTCGGGGAGGTCGACGCGGCGATCGCGCGGGCGGACGCGGCGTTCCGGCGCTGGCGGGCGGTGGCGCCGGGGGAGCGGGCGCGGGTGTTGCGGCGGTTCGCGGCGGTGGTCGACGCGCACCTGGAGGAGCTGGCGCGGCTGGAGGTGCGCAACTCCGGGCACACCATCGGCAACGCGCGGTGGGAGGCGGGCAACGTCCGCGATGTCCTCGACTACTACGCGGGCGCGCCCGAGCGGCTGACCGGGCGGCAGATCCCGGTGCCGGGCGGGCTGGACGTGACGTTCCACGAGCCGCTCGGCGTGGTCGGGGTGATCGTGCCGTGGAACTTCCCGATGCCCATCGCCGCCTGGGGCTTCGCGCCGGCGCTCGCGGCCGGCAACACCGTGGTGCTCAAGCCCGCCGAGCTGACCCCGCTGACGGCGCTGCGCCTGGCGGAGCTGGCGCGCGAGGCGGGCGTGCCCGACGACGTGTTCACCGTGCTGCCGGGCGCCGGGTCGGTGGTGGGGGAGAGGTTCGTCACCCACCCCGCCGTCCGCAAGGTCTGCTTCACCGGTTCCACGGAGGTGGGCACCCGGATCATGGCCGGCTGCGCCGCGCAGGTGAAGCGGCTGACCCTGGAGCTGGGCGGCAAGAGCGCCAACCTCGTCTTCGCCGACGCGGACCTGGAGCGGGCGGCGGCCACCGCCCCGTACGCCGTCTTCGACAACGCCGGCCAGGACTGCTGCGCCCGGTCGCGGATCCTGGTCCAGCGGCCGGTGTACGACCGGTTCCTGGAGCTGCTCGAACCGGCGGTGCGGGCGCTGCGGGTGGAGGACCCGTCCCGGGACACGGCCGAGATGGGTCCGTTGATCTCCGCCGCCCAGCGGGACCGGGTGGCCGGGTACGTCGACGGGGCGAAGGTCGCCTTCACCGGCTCCCGCCCCGACGGCCCCGGCTTCTGGTACGCCCCGACGGTGCTGCTCGCCGGCTCGACGGCGGACCGGCACTGGCGCGAGGAGATCTTCGGCCCGGTCGTCTCGGTGCTCCCGTTCGACGACGAGGCCGACGCGATCCGCCTCGCCAACGACACCGAGTACGGGCTGTCCGGCTCGGTCTGGACCCGGGACGTGGGCCGGGCGGTCCGGGTGGCGCGGGCCGTGGAGGCGGGCAACCTCAGCGTCAACTCGCACTCCTCGGTGCGCTACTGGACGCCGTTCGGCGGGATGAAGCGCTCCGGGCTGGGCCGCGAGCTGGGCCCCGACGCGCTGCACGCCTTCACGGACGTCAAGAACGTGTTCATCGCGACGGAGGAGTGATCAGGTGCGGGGTCGACTTGAGGGCCGGGTGGCCGTGGTCACCGGGGCGGGCAGCGGGATCGGGCTGGCCACCGTGCGGCGCTTCGCCGCCGAGGGGGCCCGGGTGGTCTGCGTGGACGTCGACGCGGAGGCGGGTGGGCGGGCCGCCGAGGAGGTCGGCGGCGAGTTCGTCGCCACCGACGTCGCCGACGAGGCGGCCGTACGGGACCTCTTCGACGGGGTGGCCGAGCGGCACGGGCGGATCGACGTCGCCTTCAACAACGCCGGCATCTCCCCGCCGGAGGACGACTCCATCCTGACCACGGGGCTGGACGCCTGGGAGCGCGTGCTGCGGGTCAACACCACGAGCGTCTACCTCTGCTGCAAGCACGTCATCCCGCACATGCGCCGGCAGGGCAAGGGCTCGATCATCAACACCGCGTCGTTCGTGGCCCTGATGGGGGCGGCCACCTCGCAGATCGCGTACACGGCGAGCAAGGGCGGGGTGCTGGCGATGACCAGGGAGCTGGGCGTGCAGTTCGCCCGGGAGGGCATCCGCGTCAACGCGCTCTGCCCCGGCCCGGTCGCCACCCCGCTGCTGCTGGAGCTCTTCGCCGCCGACCCGGAGCGGGCCGCCCGCCGGCTGGTGCACGTGCCGATGGGGCGGTTCGGCGAGCCGGAGGAGATCGCCGCCGCGGTGGCGTTCCTGGCCAGCGACGACTCGTCCTTCATGACCGCCGCGCAGTTCGTCGTGGACGGCGGCATCACCGGCGCGTACGTCACCCCGCTGTGAGCCGGCCACTGATCGGGATCACCGCGTACGTCGAGCCGGTCGGCTGGGGGGTGTGGCGGGACGTGCCGGCGGTGCTGCTGCCCGAGGCGTACGTCCGGGCGGTCACCGCGGCCGGGGGCCGGGCGGTGGTGCTGCCCCCGGACGACCGCGACGCGGACGTGCTGCGGGTGCTCGACGGGCTGGTCCTGGCCGGCGGCGCGGACGTCGACCCGGCCCGGTACGGCCAGCCGCCGGCGCCCCGCACCGAGAGCCGGCCCGGCCGCGACGCGGGCGAGCTGGCCCTGCTCACCGCGGCGCTCGACACCGACCTGCCGGTCCTCGGGGTCTGCCGGGGGATGCAACTGCTCGCCGTCGCCGCGGGTGGGGCGCTGCACCAGCACCTGCCGGACCTGGTGGGGCACGACCTGCACCGCCCCGCCCCCGGCGTCTACGGCGGGCACGGCGTGCGGTTCGCCCCGGCCAGCCTGGCCGCGACGGTGATGGCCGGGGTGGACCGGGTCAACTCCTACCACCACCAGGCGGTGGCCGACCCGGGCCGGCTGGCGGTGACCGGCTGGTCCGACGACGGGGTGGTCGAGGCGGTCGAGGACCCGCACCGGCCCTTCCTGCTCGGCGTGCAGTGGCACCCGGAGAACGAGCCCGATCCGCGACCGATCGCCGCACTGGTCCGGGCCGCCCGGGAAGGCCGGGTCGGCCCGACGCGCCGGTGACACACTCCCCGCCAGCGCTGCGTCGGGCGGGTGGGGTGTCGCACATCACAGTCGATCCCGGGGGTGGTGCTCACCCGAGGCCGTATCGTCCCGTGCACGGGACTGAAATGCGGCGCTGGTCCAGGTTCGGGTGACCAGCCGTCCTGTGTGGACCCGGCCCCGCGACGCCGCGTCCGGGGGATGGCGGCCCGGTGCGGCGGACATGAACAGCGCACGGCGGGCGGTATGCGTTACGTTGCTCGTCCGTCGGGGTACCAACCGGGGCACGGCCGGTCGGATCACCGGACCGAGGCGGTGACGGCCGGAGCGGGAGGAACTATGAGCTCGGCCCAGGGGGGCGTGGACGAGGGTTGCCCGTCCGAGGTGGGCCAGGAGGTTGATCTTCCCCCGTTGCTGGCCGCCGCCTTCGCCGGCGGCGGCGAGATGGGCGGGTTGATGGGCCGCTTCGACTGGTCCGCCCACCCGCTCGGCACCCCCGACCGGTGGCCGCCGGCGCTCTGCTCGGCCATCGGCCTCATGCTCGCCTCCAGCGCGCAGATCGTCATGTTCTGGGGCGAGGACGAACTCGCCTTCTACAACGACCCCTACCGCCCCACGATCGGTGGCAAGCACCCGGACGTGCTGGGCCAGCCGGCCCGCGAGCACTGGTCGGAGACCTGGAGCGTGCTCGGGCCGCTGCTGGAGGGCGTCCGACGCAACGGCCGGTCGTACCGCGCGCAGGACCACCCTTTCCCGCTCGACCGGCGCGGCTTCCTGGAAGAGACGTACTTCGACGTCTCCTACGACCCGATCCTGGCCGCCGACGGCACCGTCGCCGGTGTCTTCTGCATCGTCAACGAGACCACTGGCCGGGTGGTCGGGGAGCGCCGGCTGCGGCTGCTGGCCGAGTTGGGCACCGACCTGGCCGAGGTGGACAGCCGGCCCGAGCTGGGCCGGGTCGCGGCGGCGGTGCTCGACCGGCACCGGCCGGACGTGCCGTTCTCGCTGGTGTACCTGTCCGACGAGGCCGGGAACCTGGTCCTGACCGGGTGCGGCGGAGTCGGCCCACGGGCGGTCGCCACGCCCCCGCCGGCGCGGCTCGCCGAGGTCACCGCCACCGGCGCCGCCGCCACCGTCGCCGTCACGGACCTGCTCACCGAGGCTCCGGCCGACGCGACCGGCGAGGCGCTGGTGCTGCCCGTCACGGCCGGGAACGAGACCGTGGGCGCGCTGGCCGTCGGCGTCGCCCGCCGACAGCCGCTCACCGACGAGTACCGGGACTTCTTCGACCTGGTCGCCGCGCAGCTCTCCCGGGCCGTCGGGCGGCAGCAGGCGTACGAGCAGGAACGCACCCGCGCCGCCGAGCTGGCCGCCCTGGACCGGGCCAAGACCAACTTCTTCGCCAACGTCAGCCACGAGTTCCGCACCCCGCTGACCCTGGTGCTCGGCCCGCTGGAGGACCTGCTGGCCGACCCGGCGCTGCCGCAGGCGTACACCGAACGGCTCGCCACCATGCACCGCAACGCGCTGCGGCTGCTCAAGCTTGTCAACACGGTGCTCGACTTCTCCCGGCTGGAGTCGGGGCGGCTGGCCGCCCGCTACCAGCCCACCGACCTCGCCGACTACACCGCCCGCCTGGCCAGCACGTTCCGGTCGGCCACCCAGCGGACGGGGCTGCGCCTGGTCGTGGACTGCCCGCCGCTGCCGGCGCCGGTCTTCGTGGACCGGGACATGTGGGAGAAGGTCGTCCTCAACCTGGTCTCGAACGCGGTGAAGTTCACCTTCGACGGCGAGATCCGGGTGCGGATCCGCGCCGTCGACGGGGCCGCCCGGCTGGAGGTCACCGACACCGGCGTCGGCATCGTGCCGGAGGAACTGCCGCAGATCTTCGAGCGCTTCCACCGGGTGCCCGGGGTGCGGTCGCGCAGCCACGAGGGCACCGGGATCGGCCTGGCACTGGTCCGCGAGCTGGTCGAGATGCACGGCGGCGAGGTGGCCGTGCACAGCCGCGTCGACGAGGGCAGCACGTTCACCGTGACCGTTCCGTTCGGCGCCGGGCACCTGCCGGCCGAGCGGGTCGTCGACGCCGGCCCGCCGGCGCAGGTCGAGCTGGCGCAGGCCGACCTCTACGTCGCGGAGACGGCGCTCTGGACCGGCGCCGCCGGGCCGGCCGACGGTGCCGGCTCGGCCCGGGGGACCGGCGCCGCCGGCCGGATCCTGGTCGCCGACGACAACGCCGACCTGCGCGAGCACGTCACCCGGCTGCTCTCCCCGTCCTGGGAGGTGGTCGCGGTCACCGACGGCGTGGAGGCGCTGCGGCACGCCGTCGACGGCTCGTTCGACCTGGTGCTGACCGACGTGATGATGCCCCGGCTCGACGGGTTCGGGCTGGTCGCCGCGTTGCGCGCGGATCCGCGTACCCGGCACCTGCCGATCGTGCTGCTCTCCGCCCGGGCCGGCTCCGCCGAGGAGGTCGCCGGGCTCGCGGTCGGCGCCGACGACTACCTCACCAAGCCCTTCTCCGGCCAGGAGCTGACCGCCCGGGTACGGGCCAACGTCGAGCTGGGCCAGCTCCGCGGCCAGATCATCCGGGGGCTGCGGGCCCTGGCCGACGCGGCGGTCGCGGTCAACACCGCCCGCTCCACGGCCGACGTGCTCCAGGTCGCCGCGCGGCACGCCCTGAGCCTCGCCGAAGCCGCCCGGGTGGTGGTCTCCGCCACCGGGATGCGCTTCGAGGCCGACGGCGGCGGACTGGCCTCGATCGAGCCGTCCTTCGTGCTGCCGCTGACCGGCACCGCCGGCGAGCGGCTCGGCGACCTGCGGGTCTGGCGTCCGGACGGCGACGGGATCCACACCGACGAGGCCGCGCTCACCCAGCTCGCCCGGCTGGTCGGCGTGCGGCTGGAGAACGCCCAGCTCTACGAGGCCGAGCACCGCATCGCCACCACGCTCCAGCACAGCCTGCTGCCCCGGTCGCTGCCGCAGCTGCCGGGCGCCCTGGTGGCCAGCCGCTACCTGCCGGGCAGCGCCGACGTGGAGGTCGGCGGGGACTGGTACGACGTCGTCGCGCTCGGCGACGACGAGCTGGTGCTGGCGATCGGCGACGTGGTCGGCAAGGGCGTGCGAGCGGCCGCCGCCATGGGCCAGCTGCGCAACGCGCTGCGGGCGTACGTCCTGGAGGGCTTCGATCCCGGCGAGTCGCTGACCCGGCTCAACCGGCTCGTCGGCACCAACGACGGCCGCTCCTTCGCGACGGTGTTCTGCCTGTGGTTCAGCCCCCGCACCGGCCGGATGCGGTACGCCAGCGCCGGGCACCCGTCCCCGCTGCTGATCCGAGGAGACGACGTGGCGTTCCTGCACGACCGGGCGCTCGGGCCGCCGGTCGGGGCGATCCCCGGCACGGCCTACCGGACGGTCGAGGGGGAGCTGGCCGCCGGGAGCCGGCTGCTGCTCTTCACCGACGGGCTGATCGAGGACCGGCAGCTCGGCATCGACGCCGCGCTGGCCACGCTGCGGCAGGACGCGGCCACCCCCGGCGAGCACGTGACCGACCTGATCGACGCCGTGGTGGAGCGGGTCGCCGGGCGGCCGTTGCGCGACGACGTCGCGGTGCTCGCCCTGGAGGCCGCGGAACTCAACCGGTTCGCGCTGCGGCTGCCGGCCGATCCCACCCGGCTCAGCGTGCTGCGCAAGCGGCTGGAGGACTTCCTGGTCGCGCACAAGGTCAGCGAGACGGACCTGTTCGACCTGACCGTCGCCGTCTCCGAGGCGGCCGCCAACGCCATCGAGCACCCGGTCGAGCCGGCCGAGCCGACGATCGGCGTCGAGGTGACCATCTCCGACCGGACGGTGGTCGCCACGGTGCGCGACAGCGGCCGGTGGCGGGAGTCGACCGGATCGGGCTTCCGGGGGCGGGGGCTGTCCCTCATCGAGGCGCTGGGAGAGCTGTCGGTGCACCGTACCGCCGAGGGGACCGAGGTGACGCTGCGCCGGCGGCTGGCGGACTGAGCGCGGCCGGCGCTGCTCCGGCGCGCGACCGGCCCTGCGGCGCGGGGGTGCGGGGGGTCAGGCCGGGCGGAGCCAGGCCTGGTCGGCCAGGCCGGAGATGTCCAGCACCCGGTGGACCTGCCGCGACGGCAGCACGGTGAGCGCGCCGGGGAGGTGCTGGGCCAGCCGGACCACGGCGTGGATGGCCGCCGAGTCGAAGAAGGTGACCGCCCGCAGGTCGAGCGTCACCCGCTCGGCCGGCTCCCGCAGCGCGGTCTGGAACATGACGTCGGCGGTGGCCATGTCGACCTCGCCGGTGACCAGGACACGCAGGTGGTCGCCGTCGATCTCCGCGCTGGCGGAGAAGACGGGAGACGCGCCGCCCCCTTGATCCACGGAGCCACAATCGCACAGCCGACCGGGCACGGCAACAACCGCTCCCGGCGGGCGGTGGCGGGGGTCACCACCGGGCGCGGCGATAAACTCGCCTCATGACCGTCCGTGCGCCGCTGACCCCCGGCACGCTCACCCCGCTGCGGCCCGTGCCCGCCCACATCGTCCGCCCGGAGTACGTGGGCAAGAAGCGTCCGCAGGAGTGGCGCGGCTCGCACGTGCAGACCCCGGAGACCATCGAGAAGATGCGGGTCGCCGGTCGGCTCGCGGCGCAGGCCACCCAGCTCGCCGGCGAGCACTGCAAGCCGGGCGTCAGCACCGACGAGATCGACCGGGTCGTGCACGAGTTCCTCTGCGACCACGGCGCCTACCCGTCGACGCTTGGCTACCGGGGCTTTCCGAAGTCCTGCTGCACCAGCCTCAACGAGGTGATCTGCCACGGCATCCCCGACTCCACCGTGCTGGCCGACGGCGACATCATCAACGTCGACGTGACCGCCTACCTCGACGGGGTGCACGGCGACACGGACGCCACCTTCTGCGTGGGCGAGGTCGACGAGGAGGCCCGGCTGCTGGTCGAGCGCACCCACGAGGCGATGATGCGCGGCATCCGCGCGGTCGCCCCGGGCCGCCAGATCAACGTGATCGGCCGGGTCATCGAGTCGTACGCGAAGCGCTTCGGCTACGGCGTGGTGCGCGACTTCACCGGTCACGGGATCGGCGAGGCGTTCCACAGCGGGCTCTACGTGCCGCACTACGACAGCCCCCGCCCCACGGACGTGATGGAGCCGGGGATGACCTTCACCATCGAGCCGATGATCACCCTCGGCACCCACGAGTACGACATGTGGGACGACGGCTGGACCGTGGTGACGAAGGACCGCAGGTGGACGGCCCAGTTCGAGCACACCATCGTGGTGACCGAGGACGGCCACGAGATCCTCACGCTGCCGTGACGGAGACCCCGGCGGCGCTGCGTGAGGCGCACCACGCGGACGTCTCCGGCGGTTGGCTGCGCCCCGCCGTCTTCGGGGCGATGGACGGGCTGGTCACCAACATCGCCCTGATCGCCGGGGTGGCGGGCGGCGGGGTGTCGCCGCGCAGCGTCGTGCTCACCGGCGTGGCCGGCCTGGTGGCCGGCGCCATCTCGATGGGGCTGGGGGAATACACCAGCGTCCGCTCGGCGAACGAGCAGGTCGCGGCCGAGGTCGCCAAGGAGCGTCGCGAGTTGGAGCGGCACCCCGAGGCGGAGGCGCGCGAGCTGGCCGAGGCGTGGGTCGCCCGGGGACTGCCGCCCGACCTGGCCATGGAGGTCGCCCAGGCCGTCCGGCGCAACCCGGAGGAGGCGCTGCGGGTGCACGTCCGGGAGGAGCTCGGCGTCGACCCGGACGAGCAGCCCAGCCCGTGGGCCGCGGCGATCTCGTCGTTCCTGTTCTTCTCGGTCGGGGCGCTGGTGCCGCTGCTGACGTACCTGTTCGGCGCGACCAGCCTGTGGCTGGCGCTCGCGGTCGGCGGGCTCGGGCTCTTCGTGGCCGGGGCGGTGGTCGCCCGGTTCACCGCCCGGCCCTGGTGGTCCGGCGGTCTGCGTCAGCTCCTGCTCGGCGCGGCGGCGGCCGGCGCCACCTATCTCGTCGGCACCCTCATCGGCGTGCAGGGCGGGCTCGGCTGACCTTCCCGCGCCGGCTCTCCCGCCACCGCCGGGCGGCGGGCGCCGTCCGGCGCGGTGTCAGCCGTCGAGAAGGTCGTCGACCGTGCCGTCGACGGGGCGGCCCCGGGCCGCCAGCTCGTCCGCCTGGCGGGTCAGGACGACGCCCACCTCGGTCATGTCCGCGCCCGCCAGTCCCGTCCGACGCACCGCGTCGCCCGGGTCCCGGAAGTAGGTGCGGCTGAGCAGGCCGGCGACCGTGGCCGCCGCCAGTCGCGCCTCGCCGAGCATCAGCAGCGCCTGGTCGGTCTCGTACCACTCGGCCAGCCGGGCGGCCCGGGCGTGCGCCGCGCCGCCCCGGTACCAGGCCCGGCGGGCCGCCGTGCTGAACTCGGCCGGCCGGGCCCGGGCCAGCCGGCCCAGGTGCGCGTCGCGCAGCGTGCGCAGCCAGCCGGTGGGGTCGTGCAGCGCCCGGGTGCTGACGTAGCGGTCGGCGGTCAACGGCCAGAGCGGGGAGATCAAGCTTGCCTGGCGCAGGTAGTCGTCGGCGCCGGCCACGGTCAGGTCGACCAGCACGCCGTCGACCCGCCGGGTCGCCGGGGACGGCCCGCCGCCGGGCCGGTACGTCACCACCAGCAGCCCGACCTCGCCGTCCCCGCCGCCGTCGTCGTCGCCGTGGGCGAGCGGGCCGTGCACCGCGACCGCCAGCACGTCGGCCGGGAACCGCCGGCGCACGGCGTCGGCGACCCGTTCGGCCACCGCCCACCGTGGATCGTCGGGGTGGGGTTCGCCGTCGGCGCCGGTCACCGCACCAGCCTATTCGCGGGCGGTGGGCCCGCCCGGCACGCCGCGCCCGGTGGGCACCAGCCGGAAGACGAGGATCTCCCGGCCGCCGGCCCGCTGGGCGTACGCGCGGTAGGCGGGCCACTCGGTGACCAGCAGCGTCCAGAGGCGGTCCCGTTCGGCGCCGGTGGCGACCTCGGCGCGCACCGGGACGCGGCGGCCCTTGACGGCCACCTCGGCGGCCGGATCGGCGCGCAGGTTCATCGCCCAGCCGGGCTGGTGGGTCTGGCCGAAGTTGGAGCCGACCACCACGTACGCGTCGCCGTCGGGCACGTAGAGCAGCGGATTGCTGCGCGGCTTGCCGGAGCGGCGGCCGGTGGTCGTGATGACCAGCGACGGGATGAGCCCGAGCGCGACCACCCGCCCCCGGGTGAGCCGCCCCACCATCCGGTCGGCGGGGACGAGCAGGCGGACGGCGGCGCCGAACCAGCGGTGGTGACCGACGCGGCGGGTCAGGGCTCCCAGTACGGGCACGGCGACCAGTGTGCCCCTTCGCGGCCCGTCAGTCGAGACGTCGCTCGACCGGCAGCCGGGACCGGGTGAAGAGGCCCGCGCCGAGCATCGCGACCAGCGGCACCACCACCAGGACGCCGAGCGTGGTCCAGGGGACCACCACCGGGTACGGCTCCGTGACCGGCCACAGCGCGGCGTACCGGCGGTTGAGGGCGGTCAGGATGATCGACGCGGAGCCGAGCCCGGCGACGATGCCGAGCGCGGAGCCCAGCACGGCGATCACCCCGGACTGGCAGAGCGAGAGCAGCCGGCGCAGTCCCGGGCCGGCGCCGACCGCCGCGAGGGTGGACAGGTCGGCCCGCCCCTCGGCCGCCGCCAACCCGGTGGCGATGGCGGCGGCGCCCAGGGTGATCACCCCGGCGGCGGCGGCCAGCAGGAGCAGCAGCGGCCGCCCCGCGTCGCCCTGCGTGCCCCGGTCGATCTCGACCTGCGCGTGCAGCGGACGTACGGCGGCGACGAACCGGTCCTGCCGGTCCTCGTCGGGCACGCCGTCGGCGGCGATCGCCCAGCCGAGCGGGTGGACGCTCAGGCCGAGCCGCCCGGCGGCCGCCGGGGAGAGCAGCAGCCGGTCCGCCCCCAGCGCGGTGGGCAGCGGATACCCGGCGACGGTGGTGAGGGCCTGGGGATCGGGCCGGGCCTGCCCGGCGCGGGTCACCCGCACGTCGACCCGCCCGTCGCGCACGTAGCGCGGATCGGTCACGACCGCGCCGCCGGCCCGCAGCACGGCAGCGGCGGCGGCGACGTCGGCGGGGGCGGCGCCGGTGAGCGCCGGCAGGGCCGACCCGTCGTCCACCAGGACGTGGAAGTACCGGCCGAGGTGCTCCTCGGGTTCCGCGCAGCGTGCGTCGGCACGGGCGCGGCGCTGCTGCTCCGGGGTGAGCCTGTCGCCCGGCGTCCACGGGCAGACGCGCTCGGCGGGCAGCACCGGCGAGACCTCGCACAGGTCGGTGGCCGTCCCGCACCGGGGCTCCGCCAGCGGCGCCACCGTCCGGACCCCCAGGTGGGCGCGCGCGGCCTCGCTGACCCCGGGCAGGTCGGGCAGGGTTTCCCCGTCCGACCCGGTGACCAGCACCGTGGTGGCCGGCAGGGCCGGCAGGTACATCGTGGCCGACCGGGCGTCGTCGCTGGCCAGGTACACCCCGATGGCGACGCTGCCGGCGACCGCGGCCATCACGGCGGAGATCGCGGGCGCGGTCGACGACCGGTTGCGGCTGGCGTCGCGCAGCGCGATCCGGGGCGCCAGCGGCAGCGACCGCCCGAGGCGGGCGAGCAGGCCGACAAGCGTCGGGGTGGCGAAGACCAGGCCCAGTTCGCCGAGGACGAGGCCGGCCAGGATGACCGCCGGCGCCGTCCGGGCCGCCCCGAACGCGGCCACCGCGGCCCCGGCGGCGGTCAGGACCGCCCCGACGGTCAACCAGCGTCGCCGGTGCGCCGGCGGGGTGCGCCGGCCGGCCAGCCCCGCCACCACGTCCTGCCGGGCGGCCGTCCAGGCCGGGGCCAGCGCGGCCAGCACCCCGGCCAGCACCGCGACGGCGGCGATCGCCGCGAGCGCCTCCGGCCAGCAGCGGTACGCGCCGAAGCGCGCGCCGAAGAGGTGCTGCTCCACCAGGGAGCGGCCGGCGAACGCGGCGGCGACGCCCAGCGCGACCCCGAGGGCGGCGCCGACGGCGCCCAGCACCACGCCGTCGGCCAGCACGATGCGGCGCAGGTGGGCGTCGTCCCCGCCCGCCACGGCGACCAGCGCGAGGTCCCGGCGCCGCCGCCGTACGCCGACCGCGAAGGCCGGCCCGACGAGCAGCACCACCTCCAGCAGCCCCAGCCCGCCGACGAGCACCGAGACGCTCATCCCCTCCACGTCCATGGCGGAGCGGCCGTACGGCGCGAACGTGACGGTGTCCGACGCCGGTGCGGGGACCCGGGCGTGCACGACGACGCCGTGGGCGTTGAGCCGGCGGAACAGCTCCTCGTCGGGGTCGCCGGGCAGGTCGACCAGCCAGCTCGTGCCCGGCTCGGCCTCCATCCGCCCCTCCGACGGGTGCAGCGTCACCACCGGGCCCAGGTCGTCGGGGTACTCGGCCACCCCGACCACCCGCCACGAGCGGGCACCGTCGCCGGAGGTGACGGTGCCGCCGAGCCGGGCGTCGAGGCGGCGCAGGGCCGCCGGGCTGACCGCGATCTCGTCCGGCCCGGCCGGCGCCCGCCCCGCGTGGAACCGGACCAGCCCCCGCCCGAGCGGATCGGCGAGGTCCACGGCGCGGCCCGTGAGCGTGTCGTCGATCCGTTCGCCGACCAGGGCGTCGAACGACACCCAGCGGCGCAGCGGGACCACCCGGCTCCCGGCCGGCAGCAGGGCGGCCACCTGCCCGGCGGTGACGGGCCCGGCCGACGGACCGTCGTCCGGGTCGGTACGCCAGGCGTCGGCCCAGGCGCTCTGCACGAGGGGGGTCCGCGTCACCCAGCTCAGCTCCGCGTCGGCCGCGCCGAGCTGGCGGTCGGCCCGCTCGACCGGGGTCAGCTCGGACATCCGCCAGCTCACCGCGGTGAAGCTCAGCACCAGCACCGGCAGCGTGATCATCGCGAGCACCAGCGCCGTACGCCCCCGGGCCCGCCGGGCCTCCCGCCGGGCGATCCGCAGCGCGGCCCACCAGGAACCGGCGGCCCGGGCGAGCCGGCCGCCCCGGCCCGCGCTCACCGACCGCTGCCGCTCAGCAGCTGCTCCACGCTGCCCAGCGGGGCCGTCGTGTCGACGAGCACCCCGTCGCGCAGGAAGACCACCCGGTCGGCCCAGGCGGCGTGGCGTGCCTCGTGGGTGACCAGCACGGCGGCGGCCCCGGCGTCGACGCGCCGGCGCAGCAGGTGCAGCACCGCCTCGCCGGTCTGCGAGTCCAGCGCGCCGGTCGGTTCGTCGGCGAGCACCAGCCGGCGCTGCCCGACGAGCGCGCGGGCGATGGCCACCCGCTGCTGCTGCCCGCCGGAGAGCTGGTCGGGGAACCGGTCGCCCAGCTCGGGCAGGCCCACCTCGGCCAGCGCGTTCAGCGCGAGGCGGCGGGCCCGGCGTACGCCCGTGCCGTCGAGTTCGAGGGGGAGGGCGACGTTCTCCACGGCGCTGAGGCTGCCGAGCAGGTTGAGGTCCTGGAAGACGTAGCCGATGCGGCGGCGCCGCACCTGGGCCAGCCGCCGCCGGTCGAGGGCGCCGAGCGGCTCGCCCTCCACGTACACCTCGCCCGCGGTCGGGCCGTCCAGCCCGCCGGCCAGGGCGAGCAGGGTCGACTTCCCCGAGCCGGAGGGTCCCATCACGGCGACGAGTTCCCCCGCGCGCACGGCGAGGCTCACCCCGCGCAGCGCGTGCACGGCCGCCGCGCCGGCGCCGTGGGTGCGGTGCACGTCACGTACGTCCAGCACCGGCGTGGTCGGGCTCCCGTCCGCCGGCCGGTTCCCCGTGCTCACCGTCGCGCCTCCTCGTCCGCCCGGTCCACCGCCTCGGCAGACGTCGTCGGGACGCGGCCGGGCTCCGCCGGACGGTAGCGCACGAGGCTGGTCTCGCAGTGGTCCAGCCAGCGCACCTCGGCCTCGGCCTGGAAGACCATGGCGTCCAGCACCAGCCGCCACGGCAGGTCCTCGGGGCGGTCGCTGGCGTACTTCAACCGGGTCAACTCCTGCAACGTCCGCATGGTCGCGCTGCGCTGGGTCTGCACCACCGACCGGACGTCCACCCCGGGGGTGGTCAGCGCGAGGGCGAGCTTGATCGCCAGCTCGTCCCGGGGCCGGTCGGTGCGGCTGATCGGGGTGGCGAACCACAGGGCCAGGTCCGTCCGCCCGGCGTCGGTGATCTCGTACGGGCGCTGCCCCGTCTCGCTCTCGGGCAGCGACCGGACCAGCCCGTCCCGCTCCAGCCGGGACAGGGTGGTGTAGACCTGCCCGATGTTCAGCGGCCAGGTCGAGCCGGTCGACTCCTCGAACGCGGCGCGCAGCTGGTAGCCGTACATCTGGCCGCGTTCGAGCAGGGCGAGCAGCCCGTGACGGATGGACATGGCAACGGAGTATGCATACCTGGTATGCGACCCGCAACCGGAGTGGGCGTCGAGGGCCGTCCGGTCAGGCGGGTCGACCCGGGAACGGCACCGTCAGCGGGGTGATCCCGGCCGTCCGTCGCCAGCGGGTGGCCTGTACGGCGTACTCGACCAGGGCGGCCAGGGCCCTGTCCCGGTCGGCGCCGCTGGTGGCCGGCACCACCGCCCGCCAGAACGCGGCCGTGCGCTCCTCCACCTCGGCGGCCAGCCGCAGCGCGCTCGCCCGGTCGGTGACCGGGAACGGCAGCGTGTAGCCGGCCCGGTCCGGCGGGACGATCCCGCCACCGGCGCTCAACTGCACGATCAGGTCGTCGCGGCGGCGCCGGTGCGCGGCCTCCGCCTCCTTCGCGGTGGTCCGGGCGGCGCCGGTGAGGCGTACCCCGATGGGCCCGTAGGCCCAGATCGCGGCGTACTCGGCGGAGAGCGCCGCACCCAGCGCCCCGGCCGGCCCCGGCGGTGCCGGCGCGGTCACCTCAGCGCCTCCACGTGCGTGGCCCGGGCGGCGGCGATCGAGGCGAGCAGCGCGGCCCGCTCCGCCGGCGCCGCCGCACAGGCCCGGGTCGCCGCCTCCCGGGCGGCGCGCTCGTCCTCGCGCAGCGCGGCCCGCGCCGCCGCCGGGTCGCCCGGCGCGGCGGGCGTGGCCGCGGCGGAGGCCGAGGGCAGCGGTACGCCGATGAGCCGGGCCAGTTCGGTCGCGTGCGCGCGGTGCGCCTCGGCGATCGGCGTGAGCAGGCCGGCGAGCGCGGGGTGCGCGGCAGCGGCGTCCCGGTGCCCGGCGGCGAGCCGGAGCGACTCGTCGAGCAGCGGCGTGAGCGGATCCGGCCCGGGGGTGGGCTCGTCGTCGCGGCTCAGGAGGCCGCAGCCGGTCAGCGGCGCCGCCGCTCCGCCGAGCGCCAGGAGCACCCCGGCGCGCAGCACCTTTCGCCGGGAATGCCCGGTCGTCTCGCCGCGTCGTGTCGTTCTGCCCGTCGCCACCGGACAAGTCAACACCATCACCGGCCGTACGTGGGCGACCGGCGTCGGTGCGCCGCCCGGCCCGACGCGCGGCAGGCGCGTTACGCTCTGCGCAGCCACCGGCGCGTCAGCTCCGGTGGCGTGCCGGCATGGCGGCCGACCGGGTGCCGTCGATCAGCAGGAGGGTGCGGAGATGACGCAGCGTGGCCGTGCCACGAGGTCGACGGGTCCGGCGGGGAGACCCCGACGCGCCGACGCCCCACGGGGCGGGGAGCGTGCCGGCGGCCCGCGCGGCGACCTCGCCGCCCGGCGGGCCCGGCTGCGCGAGGTGATCGAGCCGGTGGTCGCCGCCGCCGGTTACGACCTGGAGGAACTCTCCGTGTCCCGCGCCGGCCGGCGGCACGTGGTGCGGGTGATCGTGGACGCCGACGGTGGGATCAACCTGGATGCCGTCGCCGAGGTCTCCCGGGCCGTCTCCGCGGCTCTCGACGCGGCCGAGGAGGCCTCCGGTGACCTCGTCGCCGGGGAGTACCAGCTGGAGGTCAGCTCCCCCGGCGTGGACCGCCCGCTCACGCTGCCCCGGCACTGGCGGCGCAACGTCGGCCGGCTGGTGAAGGTGACCGCCCGCGGCGCGGGCGCCCCGTCCGGCGAGCGGGCCGGGCAGCCCACCGGCGACCGGCAGGTCACCGGCCGGGTGGTCGAGGCCGACGACGAGCGCGTGGTGCTGGAGACCGACGCCGGCCGCGCCGCGTGGACGTACGCAGAGCTCGGCCCCGGCCGGGTGCAGGTCGAGTTCCACCGCCTCGACGAGATCGAGGAGACGGACGAACCCGACGACATGGACGACACCGACGACTTCGACGACGAAGATGATGTGGAGGACGAGGAGAGGTGAACATCGACCTCGCGGCGCTGCGCGCACTCGAGCGCGAGCGGGAGATCCCGTTCGACACGATCCTCGCGGCGATCGAGACCGCGCTGCTGACCGCCTACCGGCACACCGAGGGGGCGGAGTCGCACGCCCGGGTGGAGATCGACCGCAAGTCCGGCGCGGCCCTGGTCTACGCGCAGGAGCTGGACGACGACGGCACCGTCGTACGGGAGTGGGACGACACCCCGCACGACTTCGGGCGGATCGCCGCCATGACGGCCAAGCAGGTGATCCTCCAGCGACTGCGGGAGGCCACCGACGAGGTGCACTTCGGCGAGTACGTGGGCCGCGACGGTGACCTGGTCACCGGCGTGGTGCAGGCGCACGAGGCGCGCAGCGAGAAGGGCATCGTCAGCGTCGACCTCGGCAAGCTGGAGGGCGTCCTGCCGCAGTCCGAGCAGGTGCCCGGCGAGCGCTACGCGCACGGCGAGCGGATCCGCTGCGTGGTGGTGCACGTGGCCAAGGGGATGCGCGGGCCGCAGATCACCCTCTCCCGGTCGCACCCGGCGCTGGTCAAGAAGCTCTTCGCGCTCGAGGTGCCGGAGATCGCCGACGGCACGGTCGAGATCGGCGCGATCGCACGTGAGGCGGGTCACCGCACGAAGATCGCGGTCCGCTCCACCACCCAGGGGGTCAACGCCAAGGGCGCCTGCATCGGCCCGATGGGGCAGCGGGTACGGGCCGTCATGAGCGAGCTGCACGGCGAGAAGATCGACATCATCGACTGGTCGGACGACCCGGCGACGTTCGTCGGCAACGCCCTGTCGCCGGCCAAGGCCCTGCGGGTCGAGGTGGTCGACCTGGCCACCCGCACCGCCCGGGTCACCGTCCCGGACTTCCAGCTCTCCCTCGCCATCGGCCGGGAGGGGCAGAACGCCCGACTTGCTGCCCGGTTGACCGGTTGGCGGATCGACATCCGGTCCGACGCCGAGCAGTCCGGTGCCGCCGGCCGGGGCGGAGCTGATCACGTCCCGGAGCCGGGCGGCGCGATCTCGGGCGCCTAGGGGTAGACTTTCTCCAGTGGTACGACGCGCGCTGCCGGAACGCACCTGTGTGGGTTGCCGGCGACGTGCGCCGGCCAGCGAATTGCTGCGGATCGTCGCGGTCGGCGACGAGGCTGGTCACAGCCTCCGGCCCGATCCGGCCCGCAGGCTGCCGGGTCGGGGAGCGAACATGCACCCGGATCCGGCCTGCTTCGCGCAAGCGGTGCGGCGACGCGCTTTCGGGCGTGCGCTGCGCCTCACCGGGGTCCCCGACCACGGTGAGCTTGCGGAGCACGTCGATGCGCCAACCACTACGTCCGGTCAGCCCGACCGGGCGAGGGTCGCTAGCAGGGTAGGACGACCGACATGAGCACACGATGAAGTCCCTGAAATGACCAGGCTTCAAGTGCACGAGTGAGGTCGCTGCGGGTGCTGCCCGCACGACCTCGGAGTGAGGAGTGCAGTGGCAGGTAAGGCCCGCGTACACGAGCTTGCAAAAGAGCTCGGGGTCGAAAGCAAGACCGTTCTCGCCAAGCTCAAGGAGATGGGCGAGTTCGTGAAGTCCGCGTCCAGCACCGTCGAGGCGCCCGTCGCCCGACGGCTGCGGAGCGCATTCGTCGCCGGCGCCGGTTCTCCGGCACCGGCCGCCCCACCGGCGGCCGCCCCGGCGCCGACCCCGACCCCGACGCCCTCTCCGGCCCCCGGTGGGCCCCGGGTCTCGGCCAAGCCGATGCCGCCCCGGCGGCCGGCCGCGCCGGCGCCCGGTCCCAAGCCCAAGGGCCCGGTGCCCGGTCCGCCGCAGCCCGCGGCCCCGGTCGCCAAGCCGGCGAGTGCCCACGACATCGAGGTGGCGGCCGCCGAGGCGCGTGCCGCCGCGCTGAAGGCCGAGCAGGAGGCGGCGGTCAAGGCCGCCCAGGCCGCTCGGCAGCAGCAGCGTGAGACCGTCCGCCGGGAGCCCCCGGCGGACGGTGGCAACCGTCCCGGTCCCCGACCGGGTCCGGGTGCCATGCCGCCCCGCCCGGGTTCCCCGGCCGCCGGTCGTCCCGGCACGCCGGCACCGGGCCCGGGTGGTCGTCCGGGCGGGCGTCCGCCGGCGCGCGGCGCCGGTAACAACCCGTTCGGCATCCAGGGCAGCCAGCAGCAGCAGCGGCCTCCGGCCGCCGGTGCGGGTGGTCCCCGGCCCAGCCCGGCCGGCATGCCGCCGCGTCCGAGCCCGGCCTCCATGCCGCCCCGTCCGAGCCCGGCCTCCATGCCGAGCCAGCGTCCCGCTACCGGTCGCCCCGGCCCCGGTGGCGCCGGTCGCGGTCCCGGTGGCGGCGCGGGTCGTCCCGGTGGCGGCGGCGGTGGCGGTGGCTTCCGCGGCGGTCCCGGTGGCGGCGGCGGTGGCGGTGGCTTCCGCGGCGGTCCCGGTGGCGGCGGCGGTGGCGGTGGCTACCGTGGCGGTCCCGGTGGCGGCGGCGGTGCGCCGGGCGGCGGTTTCCGTCCGGGTGCTCCGGCCGGCGGCGGCGGTCGTCCGGGTGGTGGCGGTCGTGGCCGTGGCGGCGGCGCCGCGGGTGCCTTCGGGCGTCCGGGTGGCCGGCCGACGCGCGGTCGCAAGTCCAAGAAGCAGCGCAGACAGGAGTTCGACAACCTGTCGGCCCCGACCATGAGCTCGGGTGCCCCCCGGGGTCAGGGTCAGGTCGTCCGGCTCTCCCGTGGCGCCTCGCTGTCGGACTTCGCCGACAAGATCAACGCCAACCCGGGTTCGCTGGTCCAGGAGATGTTCAACCTGGGCGAGATGGTCACGGCGACCCAGTCGTGCTCCGACGACACCCTGCTCCTGCTGGGTGAGCACCTCGGCTTCAACGTGCAGATCGTCAGCCCGGAGGACGAGGACCGCGAGCTGCTCGCGCAGTTCAACATCGACCTCGACGCCGAGGTCGCGGAGGACCGCCTGGTCGACCGTGCGCCGGTCGTGACCGTCATGGGTCACGTCGACCACGGTAAGACCAAGCTGCTCGACGCGATCCGCAAGGCGAACGTCGTGGCCGGCGAGGCGGGTGGCATCACCCAGCACATCGGTGCCTACCAGGTCCACGTGCCGCACGAGGGCGAGGACCGCGCGGTTACCTTCATCGACACCCCGGGTCACGAGGCGTTCACCGCCATGCGTGCCCGTGGTGCACAGGTCACCGACATCGTGGTGCTCGTCGTCGCGGCCGACGACGGTGTCATGCCGCAGACGATCGAGGCGTTGAACCACGCCAAGGCGGCCGACGTGCCGATCGTGGTGGCGGTCAACAAGGTCGACAAGCCGGAGGCGAACCCGGACAAGGTCCGCCAGCAGCTGACCGAGTACGGCCTGGTCGCCGAGGAGTACGGCGGCGACACCATGTTCGTCAACGTGGCGGCGAAGCCGGGCATCGGCATCGACGAGCTGCTCGAGGCGGTCCTGCTGACCGCCGACGCGTCGCTGGAGCTGACCGCTCCGATCGACGGGCCGGCGCAGGGTGTGGCCATCGAGGCGCACCTGGACAAGGGCCGCGGTGCGGTGGCGACGGTGCTGGTGCAGAAGGGCACCCTGCGGGCGGGCGACTCCATCGTCGCCGGCGGGGCGCACGGCCGGGTCCGGGCGATGCTCGACGAGAACGGCAACCAGGTCGCCGAGGCGGGTCCGGCCCGTCCGGTCCTGGTGCTCGGTCTGACCGCGGTGCCCGGTGCCGGCGACACGTTCCTGGCGGCCGAGGACGACCGCACGGTGCGCCAGATCGCCGAGCAGCGGCAGGCGCGGCGGCGGGCGGCGTCGTTCGCCAACTCCCGCGGCCGGGCCACCCTCGAGACGCTCATGGAGCAGCTCAAGGAGGGCGAGAAGACCTCGCTCAACCTGGTGCTCAAGGGCGACGTCTCCGGTTCCGTGGAGGCCCTCGAGGACGCGCTGTTCAACCTCGACATCCCGGAGGAGGTCCAGCTCAGGATCATCCACCGGGGCGTGGGCGCGATCACCGAGAGCGACGTCATGCTCGCGAGCGCGTCGTCCGAGCCGGTCACGATCATCGGTTTCAACGTGCGGGCCGCCAACAAGGTCCGCGAGATCGCCGACCGCGAGGCTGTGGAGATCCGGTACTACACCGTGATCTACCAGGCCATCGAGGAGATCGAGGCCGCGCTCAAGGGCCTGCTCAAGCCGGAGTACGAGGAGGCCGAGCTGGGCACCGCGGAGATCCGCGACGTCTTCCGCTCGTCCAAGATCGGCAACATCTCCGGTTGCATCGTCCGGTCGGGCATCATCCGGCGCAACGCCAAGGCGCGCCTGCTGCGGGACGGGTCGGTGGTGGCGGACAACCTCACCATCAGCTCGCTCAAGCGGTTCAAGGACGACGCCACGGAGGTGCGCGAGGGCTTCGAGTGTGGTCTGACCCTGGGTGGTTACAACAACGTCCAGGTCGGCGACATCATCGAGACCTTCGAGATGCGGGAGAAGGTTCGCGCCTGATCCGCTGAACCACTGATCGAGGGGTTTGCGCCGAAAGGCGTAAACCCCTTGATCATGTGGGGGGTCGTGCGGGTATCGTCCGGGGCGATGTTCACCGGAACCGCGGTCTTCGACCTGCTGCTGCCGGGCGACTCCAGGTCGCTCAAGGCCAAGAGATCATACGTACGGCCGATCGTGGCGGCGCTGCGCCGTTTCGAGGTGTCGGCCGCCGAAGTGGGAGCGCTCGACCTGCACGGTCGGGCCGAGATCGCCGTGGCCGTGGTGGCCGCCGAGGCGTCGCACGTCCGCGAGGTGCTGGACTCCTGCGAGCGCCTGGTGGCCGGCCGGCCGGAGACCGAGTTGCTCTCGGTGCGCCGGCGGCTGTACGGCGAAGAGGACTGACCCGGCGGCGCCGTCCGCCGGGTGGCCGGGACGGTGCCGGCGGCGCGCGGCGCGGGTGGCCGCGCGGGTAGTGTTCGAGTTGTTGGGCCGTCGGCTCCGGGGCGCTCCGCGTCGCCGGGCGGCGGCCGGGAGCGGTACGCCGTGGAGGTGGCGAAGATGTCGGATCCGGCCAAGGTACGCCGGCACGCGGAGCGGGTGCGTGAACTGGTGGCGTCGGTGGTGCGCAGCCAGATCAAGGATCCCCGGCTCGGCATGATCACCATCACCGACGCCCGGATCACCGCCGACCTGCGCGACGCGACCGTCTTCTACACGGTGCTCGGCGACGCGGCTGCCCAGGCGGGCACGGCGGCGGCGCTGGAGAGCGCCAAGGGCATGCTGCGCAGCACCGTCGGCAAGGCGCTCGGGCTGCGGCACTCGCCGACGCTGACCTTCGTCCTGGACGACGTGCAGGATCAGGTCAAGCACATCGACGACCTGCTCGCCCAGGCCCGCAACGCCGACGCTGAGGTGCAGCGCATCGCCGCCCGGGCCGAGTACGCGGGCGAGCCCCAGCCGTACCGGCTGGACGAGGACGAGGACGAGGCGCGCGACGCCGACGAGGACGCCGACGAGACCCCGCCCCGGGGCGGGGACCCGCGGTGACCGAGCCCTCCGGCGGCACGACCGGTGGCGCCCTCGCCGAGGCACCGCCACCGGTCGACTCCGGCCCGACCGAGGCGGACTGGGCCGCCGCCGTCGCGGCCGTGCGGGACCTGCCGCCGGACGGGCGGGTGCTGCTGATCTGCCACGTCAACCCGGACGGGGACGCGCTGGGCAGCATGCTCGGCTTCGGGCTCGGGCTGCGCCGGCTGGGCGTGCGGCGGATGCAGGCGACCTTCCCCGGTCCGCCGGAGGTGCCGGAGCCGTTCCGGGGGCTGCCCGGGCTCGACCTGCTGGTGCCGGCGACCGAGGCGTACCCGGACCCGGACCTGGTGATCTGCTTCGACGCGGCCAGCGAGTCGCGCCTCGGCGACCTGGTCGACCGGCTGGAGACCGCCGGCGCCGCGCTGGTGCTCGACCACCACGCGTCGAACACCCGCTTCGGCCGGATCAACCTGGTGGACCCGCACGCGGCGGCCACCTCGGTGGTCGCCGAGGGGCTGCTCGCCCGGCTCGGCGTCCCGCTGGACGCCGAAATCGCGGAGTGTCTCTACGTCGCCCTGAGCACCGACACCGGCTCGTTCCGGTTCGAGGCGACGACCCCGGCGGTGCACCAGCTGGCGGCTCGCCTGCTGGCGACCGGCATCCGGCCCGGTGACATCTCCCGCCGGATCTTCGACACCCGGCCGTTCGGCGCCGTCCGCCTCTTCGGCGAGGTGCTCGGCCGGGCCCGTCTCGAACCCGCCGGGGCCGCCGGACACGGTCTGGTGTGGACGTACGCGACCCAGGACGACCTGGCCCGGCACGACCAGCGCCCGTACGTGCTGGAGGCGCTGATCGACTCGGTCCGGTGCACCGCCGAGGCCGACGTGAGCTGCGTGGTCAAGCAGACGCCGACCGGCGACTGGGCGGTGTCGATGCGCAGCAAGGGCGCGGTCGACGTCAGCCGGGTGGCGGTCGCGCTGGGCGGCGGTGGCCACCGCTTCGCCGCCGGCTTTACCGGTTCGGGGACGGTCGACGAGGTCGTCGACCGGATCCGCGCGGAGCTCGACGGCGCGCTGACCGGCCCCGGCCGGCGCTGATCGGAAGGCTCGGCACTCCGAAGATCAGGGAGAGCTCGGGGAGTGTCCGTCTTCCCGGTTGCGGCGAGTACGGGGAGAATCGCGGGATGGAACAGCCCCACGACCTCACCGTCGAGGCGCCCCGCGCCTGGGACCGTCCCGCCGTCACCGTGCCGGTGCTCGTCTGCCTCTCACTGGTCGGCGGCCGGTTCCCGTCCTTCTCGACCGAGGCCAATCTCTGGACCCTCGGCACCGGCGGGGTGCTGATCTGGCTGGGCCTGAGCAACCGGGTGCCCCGGCGGCCCGCGCCACGACGGCTGGGCACCCCGGCGGCCTGGTGGGCCCTGCCGGTGGTGGTCTTCGGGGTCTTCGAGGGGACCACGTTCGTGCTGGCGGCGGGCGACGACTTTCCCACCTTCTCGCGGCTGGCCGATCCGCTGCTGGAGGACCAGCTGGTCCGCTCGGCGGTCTGGCTGGGCTGGCTGTCGGCGTTCTGGGGGCTGGTGCGGCGATGATGCGGATGCTGGCCATCGGGGGCTTCGTGGCCTCCCTGATTCTCTTCGCCGCCGTCGAGTGGGCGGCCCGCCGCGAGGGCTCGCGGATCCCCACGATCGGCGAGGTCTGCGCCTACGTGATGCGCTACGAGGTGGGCCCGGTGCCGGTCGGCCGGATCGGCCTGTTCGGCTTCTGGTGGTGGCTGGGCTGGCACTTCCTGGCCCGCTGACCGCGCCACCGCACCCCGTCGGGGACCCGTGACGCGCGCCGGCTCCGGACGAACGTGAGTCCAAATCGCGGGAACACCGGGCAGCATGTGGAACTGAACGATAGCTTGGGAATCGGCCGGCGTCGTGTGGCGGCGCTGGCCGTGGGCGGTGTCGCCGCACCCGGTGGCGCCTCCCTCCAGGGTCGGACCGACCCGGGCTCTCGCTGCCCACAGCCGCTCCGGTGACCCCGGACCGCTGCCGGGCGCGCAGCACGACCGCCCGTGAGGGCTGCCGCCGGTCGGCGGCCCACGCCCTGGAAGGGGACCACCATGCCGAGCAAGCCCAAGCCGCAGACCACCGACGAGGCCCGCGAGCAGATGCGCCGCGCGCTGCAGACGTCCATGGACACCCGTCAGTGACCGACGCCGACCGGCGGTGACGTCGCCGGCGTCCCGCGCCGACAGCGTCACCGCCCATCCGGCCCCGGTCCCGGCCGTCCGCCGCCCCCGCCCGTGCGCGGCTCTCCGCCCGGACCGCCGGTAGGTCGGACAACTTCGCCGGTGCGCCCGCCGGCCGGTCGGCCCCGGCGGTCGCGCAGCCCGGCCGTGACGGATCCCGCGTGCGCCGGGTCCCGTCGTCGGCAGCGCGGGCGCCGGTAGGAGCACCCTGTCCCGCGAGGTCGCCCGCCGGCTCGGCCTTCCGCGGATCCACCAGCACCGGCAGCCCGGCTGGGTGACCCCGGGCGACGCCCGCTGGCCGTCGCGGCCCCGGGCCGACCTGCCCGAGGCCGGGGTGTTCGCCGACCGCGGTCCGCGACGGCCCAACCGGATCGGCTGCACCGTCTGCGACGTCGTCTCGGCAGGCGGCCGAAAGCTGCGGGTACGCGGGCTGGATGCGGTCGACGGCACCCCGGTCCTCGACGTCAAGCCGGTGATGCGGCAGTTCCTCCCGGAACGTGTCCGGCAACCGGAGTGGGTCGACCGCCTGATGGCGGAGTACGTCGGCGGCCAGCCCGAACCGCCGACGGACACCGGAATCCCGGGGCAGGCCGGGACGGTGCTGCGCTAGGGTGCGGGCATGAGGCCGTTCCAGGGCGTTCTGCCCCCGCCGCGCTCCTGACCGGAGCGCCCCACCACCGGTCGCGTCCCCACGTGCGGCGACTGCCACCGGTCCTCCGCACGTGCCCCGCCTGACCGGGGCCGCAGAACCCAGGTGGTAACGCCCGCCTCTTCTTCGTCGTGCGTGCGCTCCGACAGACGTCGTCCCCTGTCAGCGTCTCGATCCGCCCTGGAGCGCACCTGTGTCCCGAACGTCACTGTCTGGCCCCTCCGCGTCCCCGTCCATTCCGCACCCGCGCCGCGACCCGGCCGGCGGCGTACGCCGAGGGCTGCTGTACGTCACCGCCGCCGCCGTGCTCTGGGGCACCACCGGCGTCGCCGTGCAGCTCGTCCGCGAGTCCACCACGCTCACCCCGACGGCCATCGGGTTCCACCGTCTCGCCATCGGCGCGCTGGTGCTGGTCGCCCTGCTCGCGCGCCGCCTCGGGCCGGTGCTCGCGGCGCTGCGGTCGGAACCGGTCGCCCTCGTCGGCGTGGGGATCGGGCTCGGGGGGTTACCAGGCCTTGTACTTCCTCGCCGTCGCGTCGGGCGGCGTCGGGGTGGCCACCGTGGTCAGCCTGGGGCTCGCCCCGGTCCTCATCTTCGGCTGGGAGTCGCTGCGCGCGCGGCGGCTGCCCGGGCGGACGATGCTGGGTGCCCTGGTGGCGGGCGTCATCGGCCTCGTGCTGATCACGGTGTCGGTCGGGGAGCCGGGCACGACCGCGCCGCGCCCGCTGCTCGGGCTGCTCGCGGCGTTCGGCTCGGGGGTGGGCTACGCCGCCAGCACGGTGCTGAGCCGGCACGCCGCCCAGCGCGTCGCGCCGATGACACTCACCACCGTGTCGGCGGCGGTCGGCGCGTTGGCGCTGGCCCCGATCGCGCTGGCCGAGGGGATCGGCGTTCCGGCCCGGCTCGCGCCGATCGGGCTGCTGCTCCACCTCGGGGTGGTCACCACGGCGGTGGCGTACGCCCTGTTCTACGCCGGGTTGCGCAGCATCACCGGCAGCGCCGCCGCGCTGGCCACCCTGGCGGAGCCGCTCACCGCCGTGCTGCTCGCGGGCTGGATCGTGGGTGAGTCGCTGCCCGTGCCGGTGCTCGTCGGGGGAGTGCTCCTGCTCGGCGCGGTGACCGTCGTCCACCTCTCTCCCGGTAAGTAACCACGCCGCTTGCGATCCTTACCTGGCCGTGCCAGGATCGGCGGCGATGAGCCAGTCCGTCGCCTTCGAACCCCGCGCCGTCGCGCCCCGCCGGATCGCCGCGCTGGCCCTGCCGGCGCTGGTGGTGCTGGCCGCCGAACCGATCTACGTGCTCGTGGACACGGCGGTGGTGGGGCACCTCGGCCGGGTGCCGCTGGCCGCCCTCGCCGTCGGCGGCACGGTGCTGACGCTCATCGCCTGGCTCGGCACCGTGGTCGCGTACGGCACCACGGGGCGGTCGGCCCGACGGTTCGGGGCGGGCGACCGGGCGTCCGCCGTCGCCGAGGGCGTGCAGGCGTCGTGGTTGGCCCTCGGGGTGGGGGTGCTGGTCGCGCTCGGCATGCAGATCGGCGGCGGGGCGCTGGCGCGTACCCTCGCCGGAGGCCCCGGCGAGGTGGCCGACGCCGCCGCGCAGTGGCTGCGGGTCGCGGCGCTCGGCGCGCCCGGGCTGCTGCTCGCCGCCGCCGGCAACGGCTGGCTGCGCGGCGTGCAGGACATGCGCCGCCCGCTGATGTTCGTGCTCGGCCCGAACGTGCTCTCCGCCGTGCTCTGCCCGCTGCTGGTCTATCCGGCCGGGCTCGGACTGGTCGGCTCCGCCGTGGCCAACGTGATCGCGCAGACCATCGGCGGGGTGCTCTTCGCCGGGGCGCTGGTCGCCGAGCGGGTCTCGCTGCGCCCGCGCCCGAGGCTGATCGGGCAGCAGTTGGCGCTCAGCCGGGACCTGCTCATCAGGGGCGTCGCGTTCCAGGCCAGCTTCCTCTCCGCCACCGCCGTCGCCGCCCGCTTCGGGGCCGCCGCCGTCGGCGCGCACCAGATCGCCCTGCAACTGTGGTTCTTCACCGCCCTGGTGCTCGACGCGCTCGCCATCGCCGCCCAGTCCCTGGTCGGCGCCGCTCTCGGAGCCGGCGAGGCCGCCGCGGCCCGGGACCTGGCCCGCCGGATCGGGCTGCTCGGCGGCGTCTGCGGCGTGGCGTTCGCCGTGCTCGTCACCGCCGGCGCCGGCGTGGTCCCCGGCTGGTTCAGCTCCGATCCGCAGGTACGCGAGCAGGCCATGCTCGCCTGGCCGTGGTTCGTGGCGATGCTGCCGCTGGCCGGCGTCGTGTTCGCCCTCGACGGGGTGCTGATCGGCGCGGGCGACGTCCGCTACCTGCGCAACCTCACTCTCCTGGCCGCGCTCGGCGGCTTCCTGCCCGCCATCTGGCTGGCGTACGGGCTCGACCTCGGCCTCGGCGGCATCTGGGCGGGCCTCACGCTCTTCGTGGTGCTCCGGCTGGTGGCCCTGCTGCTGCGGCTGCGCTCCGGGGCCTGGGCCGTGGTCGGCGCGGTGCGCTGAGCCTCAGCACAGCGAGGTGGACGCCATCGGGGCGGCCAGGTCGAAGAAGTCGCCCGGATCACCACCCGGCACGCGAGGGCAGGTCAGCAGGTGTCTGCGATGTCCAGCGAACGATCGGGGTCGAACACCGCGTCCGGGTCCTCCGTCTCGACCGGAAGGTCGTAGCTCGGGGCGCCGAGATCCAGCAGACCCTTGTCGAACGACGCGCAGTCCATGTTGGAGGCGTACGAGTCCGCCTTCCAGAGCCAGAGCCCGACGCTCGCCTTCGTGACGTCGTCGGGATGCGGCACGTGCCAGACGACGGTGTCGTGGACGACCACCACACCGGCGCCCGGAGTGGGGTCGAGGGTGCGGAACGCGTACGCCCAGACGAAGTTGGTGGTGATCTCCAACACCCGGATGCCGTCGCTGTCCCGGGTCGCCCGGTAGGTGACCCGTCCCTTGACCCGGGGCTCGTCGGCGGTCAGTCGGGCACCCGGGGCCAGCCGGGTCGCGTACGTGGCGAAGGAGTCGGTGCGGAAGTCGGCTCGCATGCTCGACCGGATTTCCGGAGCGAACATCCGCACGAACCGGTCCAGCTCCCCACCGGCCAGGAACTTCCGGTCCAGCCGGGCGAGCCGCAGCGCGGCGCGGACATCCGCGAGGGCCGCCGCCACCTCGGTGGCGCTGAACACACCCGTGCGCCGGGCGGGCGGCAGCGTGATCCCGGCCGCCCCCTTGGCGAAGGCCGCCGCCGGGGTGCCCGCGAAGCTGTCGGCGGCCGACGCGGGCGACGCGGGCGTCGTGTCGCTCGTCGCGGAGACGCCCGGCGGCGGGCTGGTCGTCGGGTAGCCGCGCGGCGTCTCCCCGGCCCGTCGCCACAGGTCGAACCACCCCACACCGAGCAGGAGTACGAGGACCAGTCCGCCCCCGACCACGGCGGTGACCGCGCGGGTGTGCCCCTCCCAGAACAGGCGGAGCCGTTCCAGGGCGCCGACCGGGTGCTCCTCGGCCGGCTGACGCAGCCACTCCGGGACCGGTCCCGGCTCGTCGTGAGAGGCCAGGGGAGCCGACTGGACTGGCGGGGACGGCTCGTCCGCCGGCGGAGGGCTGGTCATGGGCAGGTCCTTGGTGAACGGTCCGTCGAGGGCGCATGATCTTCGCACCCGGCCGCCCGGGACGTGATCCCGTACGCCTCCGCCGCCGTGATCCCGCCCGAGTGGCTGACGGCACATCGGCCGACCATCGGAGGCGGTCTTTACCGCCGCGCGGGCGGCGAGCGGCTCAGGAGCCGCTGCGGACGTACGGCGGCGGCGGGGCGTCGGGCCCGGTCTGGCAGGCTTGGGTGTCGTGAGCACAGACGGTCTGATCGTGGTCGACAAGCCCGGCGGCATGACGTCGCACGACGTGGTGGCGCGCATCCGCCGGTTGGCGCGCACCCGCCGGGTGGGGCACGGCGGCACCCTCGACCCGATGGCCACCGGCGTCCTGGTGATCGGGGTCGGGCGGGCCACCCGCCTGCTCACCTACGTGATCGGCGCGCACAAGAGCTACACGGCCACCGTCCGGCTCGGCCAGGCCACCGTCACCGACGACGCCGAGGGCGACGTGATCGCCACCACCCCGGCCGGGCAGGTCACCGACGAGGTCGTCCGGGCGGCCCTGGCCGCGCTGACCGGGGAGATCGACCAGGTGCCGAGCGCCGTCAGCGCCATCAAGGTCGACGGGCAGCGGGCGTACAAGCGGGTGCGCGAGGGGGAGAGCGTCGAGCTGCCCGCCCGCCGGGTCACCGTGTCCCGGCTGGAGCTGCTGGCGGTACGCCGCGACGCGCCCGACGTCGTCGACGTGGACATCGACGTGACCTGCTCCTCCGGCACCTACATCCGGGCGATCGCCCGGGACGCGGGCCTGGCGCTCGGGGTGGGCGGGCACCTGACGGCGCTGCGCCGTACCGCCGTCGGGAACTTCGCCCTCGCGGAGGCCGCCACCCTCGACGAGCTGGAGCAGCGCGCCCCCGAGGTGGTGAACCTGCCGCTGGCGGCGGCGGCCGACCGGTTCTTCCCGCGCCGCGACGCCGGCGCCGACGAGGCGAAGGTGCTCTCCCACGGCGGGCCGCTCGACCCGGTGGGAATCGCCGGGCCCTACGCGGTCTTCGGCCCCGACGGCGGGCTGATCGCTATCGTCAGCGAGCGGGACGGCCGGGCCCGCGCGGAGATCGTGCTCGCCCCCGCCTGACGGGGGCGGGGGACGGCGGCCGGTGCGGGCCGCCGCGGAAGGCAGGGGAGGAGCGGCATGCAGCGGTGGCGGGGGTACGACGCGGCGCCTGGCGGCTGGGGGCGGTCGGTCGTCACCATCGGCGTCTTCGACGGTGTGCACAAGGGACACCAGGCGACCATCGGGCACGCCGTGTCCCGGGCCCGCGAGCTGGGCGTGCAGTCGGTGGTGGTCACCTTCGACCCGCACCCGGCCGAGGTGGTGCGCCCCGGTTCGCACCCGGCGGTGCTCACCGAGACCGCCCGCAAGGCCGAGCTGATCGAGGCGCTCGGCGTGGACGTGCTCTGCGTGGTGCCGTTCACCCCGGAGTTCTCCCGGCTGCCCGCCGAGGCGTTCGTGCACGACATCCTGGTCGAACACCTGCACGCCGCGCTTGTCGTGGTGGGCGACAACTTCCGCTTCGGGCACAAGGCCGCCGGCGACGTGGCGCTGCTGGAGCGGCTCGGTCGCACCTTCGGCTTCGCCGTGGAGGGCGCCCCGCTGGTCGCCGAGGCGGGCACGGTCTACTCCTCCACGTACATCCGCTCCTGCGTCGACGCGGGGGACGTGACGGCGGCGGCCGCCGCGCTCGGCCGCCCGCACCGCGTGGAGGGCGTGGTGGTACGCGGCGACCAGCGCGGCCGCGAGCTGGGCTTCCCCACCGCCAACCTGCTCTGCCACCGGTACGCGGCGATCCCCGCCGACGGCGTCTACGCCGCCCGGCTGGTGCGCCGGGGCCACACCGAGCCCCTGGCGGCGGCGGTGTCGGTCGGCACCAACCCGACGTTCTCCGGCCGGGAGCGGCGGGTGGAGGCGTACGTGCTCGACTTCACCGGCGACCTCTACGGCGAGCGGCTGGCGCTGGACTTCGTGGCGCACCTGCGCGGGCAGATCCGTTACGACGCGATCGAGCCGTTGATCGCCCAGATGAACCAGGACGTCGAGCGGACCCGGCGCGTGCTCGGCTGACCGCGTCGCGGCCCTTGACAGGCCCCCACCCGGCAGGGCTGGTAGTCTGGCGGGGACGTCGGCTGACCGACGTGGGGCCTCGCGTGCCTGCACGACGCCGCGGGTGCGAGGTACCGGTCCGTTTCCGGTCCACTGACCGATCCGACGGACATCATCGAACAACCCACGAAACAGGGAGAACATGGCGCTCGACCAGGAAGCCAAGGCCAAGATCCGCGCGGAGTACGCGACCGCCGACGGCGACACCGGTTCGCCGGAGGTGCAGGTCGCGGTCCTCACCAAGCGGATCGCCGAGCTGACGGAGCACCTGAAGGTGCACAAGCACGACCACCACAGCCGCCGTGGGCTGCTGCTGCTGGTCGGCCGCCGCCGTCGGCTGCTCAACTACGTCCAGAAGAAGGACATCAACCGCTACCGGTCGCTCATCGAGCGGCTCGGTCTGCGCCGGTGACGTGACGGGGGAGTGGCCCGACCGGGCCGCTCCCCCGCTTCGCCGCCACACGAAAACCGGGCCGCGCGACCACCTGAAAAGGGAGCCGGTCAGCGTACCGGTCTCCGGTAGTGGCCCCCGGGCACCCCGGCCTCGCGCCGGCCACCCGGGCGCTTCGATCGAAGACCGGCCGTCTGAGCAGCTCCCCGCGTCGTGGGCCCCCGATGCGAAGGAGCACGACAGCACCATGACCGAGACCAACCTCGGCACCGAATCCCGCACCGCCGTGATCGACAACGGGTCCTTCGGCACCCGTGAGATCACCTTTTCCACCGGCCGGCTGGCCCGTCAGGCCGCCGGCTCCGTCGTCGCCCAGCTCGGCGAGACGGTCGTCCTCTCCGCCACCACCGCCGGCAAGCAGCCGAAGGAGCAGTTCGACTTCTTCCCGCTGACCGTCGACGTCGAGGAGCGGATGTACGCCGCGGGCCGCATCCCCGGCTCGTTCTTCCGCCGCGAGGGCCGCCCCAGCGAGGACGCGATCCTCACCTGCCGGCTGATCGACCGGCCGCTGCGCCCGTCCTTCGTCAAGGGCCTGCGCAACGAGGTCCAGGTCGTCGAGACCATCCTCGCGCTCGACCCGCAGCACCCCTACGACGTCGTGGCGATCAACGCCGCCTCGATGTCGACCAAGCTCTCCGGCCTGCCGTTCTCCGGCCCGATCGGGGCGACCCGGGTCGCGCACATCGACGGCCAGTGGGTGGCCTTCCCGACCCTGGAGGAGCTGGCCCGGGCCACCTTCGACATGGTCGTGGCCGGCCGCTCGCTGCCGGACGGCGACGTCGCGATCATGATGGTCGAGGCCGAGGCGACGCCGCACGCCGTGACCCTGATCGCGGGCGGCGCGACCGCGCCGACCGAGGAGATCGTGGCCAGCGGCCTGGAGGCCGCGAAGCCGGCGATCCGCGAGCTGTGCCGCGCGCAGAGCGAGCTGGCCGAGGTGGCCGCCAAGCCCGTCGCCGAGTTCCCCGTGTTCCTGGACTACCAGGACGACGTCTACGAGGCGGTGGCCGACCTGGCCCGCGCCGAGGTCGCCGAGGCCCTCCAGATCGCCGGCAAGGCCGACCGCGAGGAGGCCCTCGACCGCATCAAGGCCAAGGTCGCCGAGGAGCTCGGCGGTCGCTTCGAGGGCCGCGAGAAGGAGCTCAGCGCCGCCTTCCGGTCGCTCACCAAGTCCGAGGTGCGTAACCGGGTGCTGCGCGAGCAGGTCCGCATCGACGGCCGCGGCCCGCGCGACATCCGCCCGCTGACCGCCGAGGTCGGCGTGCTGCCCCGGGTGCACGGCTCGGCGCTGTTCGAGCGTGGCGAGACCCAGATCCTGGGCGTCACCACGCTGAACATGCTGCGCATGGAGCAGATGGTGGACACCCTGTCCCCGGAGAACCGCAAGCGCTACATGCACAACTACAACTTCCCGCCGTACTCGACCGGTGAGACCGGCCGGGTCGGCTCGCCGAAGCGGCGCGAGATCGGCCACGGCGCGCTCGCCGAGCGGGCGCTGATCCCGGTGCTGCCGTCGCGCGAGGAGTTCCCCTACGCCATCCGGCAGGTCTCCGAGGCGCTCGGCTCCAACGGCTCCACCTCGATGGGCTCGGTCTGCGCCTCGACGCTGGGCCTGCTCTCCGCCGGTGTGCCGCTGAAGGCGCCGGTCGCCGGCATCGCCATGGGGCTCATCTCGGACGAGGTGGACGGCAAGACCGAGTACGTGACGCTTACCGACATCCTCGGCGCCGAGGACGCGTTCGGCGACATGGACTTCAAGGTCGCCGGCACGCCCGAGTTCGTCACCGCGCTCCAGCTCGACACCAAGCTCAACGGCATCCCGTCGGACGTGCTGGCCGCCGCGCTGCAGCAGGCGTACGAGGCCCGGCAGACCATCCTCGGCGTGATGCAGGCGGCGATCGAGGCCCCGGCCGAGATGTCGGAGCACGCCCCGCGGGTCACCACCGTCAAGATCCCGGTCGACAAGATCGGCATGGTGATCGGCCCGAAGGGGCAGACCATCAACGCGATCCAGGACGAGACCGGCGCCGAGATCTCCATCGAGGACGACGGCACGATCTACGTCGGCGCCACCAACGGCCCGTCGGCCCAGGCGGCGGTGGACCGGATCAACGGCATCGCCAACCCGACGCTGCCGAAGGCCGGGGAGCGCTTCCTCGGCACGGTGGTCAAGACCGCCGCGTTCGGCGCGTTCATCTCGCTGCTGCCGGGCCGCGACGGCCTGCTGCACATCTCCAAGGTGGGCGACGGCAAGCGGGTCGAGAAGGTCGAGGACTACCTCAACGTCGGCGACCGGGTCGAGGTCGAGATCGCGGACATCGACGCCCGCGGCAAGATCTACCTGGACAAGGTCCGGCCGGAGGGCACCGAGGCGCCGGCCGCCGGCGAGGCCGCTGGCGGCGAGCGTCCGGCCGGCCGGGACCGGGACGACCGGGCTCCGCGCGACCGGGGCGACCGTGAGCGCGGCGGCGACCGGGGCGGTCGTGGACCGGGCGGCGGCGAGCGCGGCGAGGGCGGCGGCGAGGGTGGCGAGGGCGGCGAGCGTCCGCGTCGCCGCACCCGGCGCAGCTGACGTACCGCACCATCGCATCACCCCACCCCTCGTCGATCTGGGAGCAACACGTGAGTCGGGCCGTCAGCGCGCCGTTTCCGCCGGATCGACGGGGGGTGGCGTCCGTTCCGGGCCCCGCGGGAGCCTCGCACCGGGGGGCCGGGACGGCCCGCTCCGGCGGCGCCGCCCGGGCGGTGACCCGCACCATCAGCGACGACCCGCTGGGCGGCACGGTACGCCGTACCGTGCTGCCCAGCGGGCTGCGCGTGCTCACCGAGGCGATCCCGGCGATGCGCAGCGTCTCGTTCGGCGTCTGGGTCGCGGTCGGCTCGCGCGACGAGACCGGGCCGCAGGCCGGCGCGGCGCACTTCCTGGAGCACCTGCTCTTCAAGGGCACCAACAAGCGCAGCGCGCTGGAGATCTCCGCGGAGATCGAGGCGGTGGGCGGCGAGACCAACGCCTTCACCACCAAGGAATACACCTGCTACTACGCCCGCGTGCTGGACGAGGACCTGCCGCTGGCCATCGACGTCATGTGCGACGCGGTCGCCGACTCGCTGCTGGAGCCGGCCGACGTGGAGACCGAGCGGGGCGTGATCCTCGAAGAGATCGCCATGCACGACGACGAGCCCGGCGACGAGGTGCACGACCTCTTCGCCCGGGCCGCCTACGGCGACCACCCGCTGGGCCGGCTGATCTCCGGCACCGAGGAGACCGTCACGCCGATGACCCGGCGGCAGATCCAGGGCTTCTACCGCCGCCACTACACCCCGCCGCGGATCGTCGTCGCCGCCGCCGGCAACCTCGACCACGCCACGGTGGTCAAGCTGGTCCGTCAGGCGCTGCGCGGCACCCCGCTGGACACCGACCCGGCGACGCCCGCGCCGCACCGGTCGGCCACCCCGGCCGTACGCACGAAGCCCGCCACCACCCTGGTGGAGCCGAAGGAGACCGAGCAGGCGCACGTCATCCTCGGCTGCCCCGGCATCGACCGGCTCGACGAGCGGCGCTTCGCCCTCGGCGTGCTCAACAACATCCTCGGCGGCGGCATGTCGAGCCGGCTGTTCCAGGAGATCCGCGAGCGGCGCGGCCTCGCCTACTCGGTCTACTCCTACGCCAGCCAGTACGCCGACAGCGGCCTCTTCGCCGTCTACGCCGGCTGCGCACCGGGCAAGGTCGACGAGGTGCTGGAGCTGACCCGGGCCGAACTGGCCCGGGTGGCCGCCGACGGCCTGACCGAGGCCGAGGTGGCCCGCGGCAAGGGGATGAGCAAGGGCTCGTTCGTGCTGGGGCTGGAGGACACGGGCTCGCGGATGAGCCGGCTGGCCAAGGGCGAGCTGCTCTACGGCCACCTGATGCCGGTCGACGAGCTGCTGGGCCGGGTCGACGCGGTCACCGTGGCCGACGTCAACACCCTGGCCGCCGAGCTGCTGAGCCGGCCGATGTCGCTGGCGGTGGTCGGCCCGTTCGGCGCGAACGACTTCGCCGCCCGCTGACCCGCCCCGCACTCCCGCCCGGTGCGCGCGTCCCGGCGGCTGTCGGTCGGCCCGGATGGTGGCGTCCCGCCGGCTGACGGTCCGCCCGGATGCGCGCGTCCCGATTGGGATAGGTTGTGCCCCGTGACTGACGAGCAGGAGAAGAGCCCGGACGAGCTGATCCGGGTCGGCGTGCTGGGCGCCAGGGGCCGGATGGGCGTCGAGGTGTGCCGGGCCGTGGACGCCGCCGCCGACATGGAGCTGGTGGCCATGGTCGACGAGGGCGACGGCCTCTTCGCCGCGTCCGACGCCGGGGCCGAGGTGGTCGTCGACTTCACCACCCCCGACGTCGTCATGGACCACCTGCACTGGTGCATCGACCAGGGCATCAACGCGGTGGTCGGCACCACCGGCTTCACCGAGCAGCGGCTGGAGCGGGTGCGCGGCTGGCTGGCCCACAAGCCCGGGGTGGGTGTGGTGATCGCCCCCAACTTCGGCATCGGCGCGGTGCTGATGATGCAGTTCGCCGCCCGCGCCGCCCGGCACTTCGAGTCGGTCGAGATCGTCGAGCAGCACCATCCCCGCAAGCTGGACGCCCCCAGCGGCACCGCCACGCACACCGCGCGGCTGGTCGCGGCCGCCCGCGCCGAGGCCGGCCTCGGCCCGGTGCCGGACGCCACCAAGGACGAGGTCGCGGGCGCCCGGGGCGCCGACATCGACGGGGTGCGCGTGCACGCCGTGCGCGCCACCGGCCTCGTCGCCCACCAGGAGGTGCTCTTCGGCACCCTGGGGGAGACGCTGACCATCCGGCACGACTCGTACGACCGGGTCTCGTTCATGCCCGGCGTGCTGCTGGCCGTCCGCGCGGTCCGCACCCGGCCCGGGCTGACCGTCGGCCTGGACGCCCTGCTCGACTGACGGGCAAAGCGGTCGCGGCGGCGCCCGGCGGCCCCTAGGCTGCCCGGGTGATCGATTCTGGACTCTCCGACCGGGCCGGGCGCCGGGTGACCCTGCGCCCGGTCGACGACGACAACTGGCGGGCGGTGGCCGACGTCGCCCCGCGCGACGACCAGCGCGGGTGGGTGGCGGCGCTGGCCGCCCGCTACCTGCTGCTGACCATGCGCTCCGACGTGTGGACCTCCCTGGCGGTCTACGCGGACGAGACCGTTGTCGGGCACGTCATGTGGGGCGTCGACGACGACGGGTCCCGCTGGATCGGCGGCATGGTGGTCGACGCGGCCGAGCAGGACCGGGGCGTCGGTCGGGCGGCCGTGCGCACCCTGGCCGCGTGGCTGGGCGGCCAGGACGGCGGTCACCCCGTCCGGCTCTCCTACCACCCCGACAACGCCCAGGCCGCCCGCCTCTACACGAGCCTCGGCTTCGTGCCCACCGGGGCGATGGAGGACGACGAACTGGTCGTCGAACTCGTCGCGCCCACCCAGGGCCCGCCGCACGCCTGACCGGTCAGCCTTCCTCGATCACGGACATGATGTTGCCGGCCGGGTCGGTGAACCACGCGATCGTCGGCCCGTTGCCGCGCATGACGCCCTTGTCGTCCTGGGGCATCCCGGGGTAGCGCGCGAACCGCACCCCGCGCGCGGTCAGCTCGTCGACGGCCCGGTCGACGTCGTCGACGGGGAAGTTGAGCACCGTGTGGGCCGCGGGGGTGTGGTCCGCCTTCGGGTAGACCATCACGTCCCGGCCCCCGGCGAGGTGCAACGTCAGCAGACCGCCCATGGCGTCGTCCCGCGACACCCGCAGGCCGAGCGTGTCGGCGTAGAACCGTTCGGCCCGGTCGGGGTCGTCCACCGAGAAACTGCTCCACGCCATCGTGTCCGCGAACATGCCCGATGCCTCCCTCTCGTGGATGCCGCCACCGCGACCATGGGGTCACGGTAGGCGACACCCCCGACAGTGTCCGGCGGATCGCCGGCACCGGCGGGCCGGGGAGCGCGAATCGGCGCGGGCCGAGTCCGGGAACGCCCGGCCCGGTGCGGTCCGGGTCCGGGGCCGCTCGGCCCGGTCAGTCCCCGGGCGGCGCCGGTGCCGGTGACGAGGCATCCGGCGTCAGGTCCGGAGTGTCGCCTCGGTGGGCGTCGCGTCCGCCGGATCCGCCTCCCCCGGCACCGCCACGTGCAGCCGCACCTGCGGGACGAGCATGTCCTCCACGTCCAGCGCGCGGGCCGCGCCGTCGGGCTCCCAGCCGGTGCTGGTGAGGAACTTGCGGGTCGCCGCGTCGCCGTCGAAGGCCCAGGCCAGCGCGCGGGTGAACCCGTCGGCACGCCACAGGTCGACGGTCGCGGCGAGCAGCCGGCTGCCGTGCCCCCGCCGGCCCCAGCGCGGCTCCACCAGCAGGTCCGTCACCGCGGCGACGTCCGGCCCGAGGACCTCCGCCGGCTCACCCGGGGCGAGCGCCTCGGCGTCGGCCGGACCGGAGGCGGCGAACCCCACCAGATAGGATTGCTCGGCCTGTTCGACGGCGACCAGCACCCGGTGGGCGCCGGAGGGCGGCTCCTGCACGGCCGCGCTCCACCGCCTGGCGAGCCACGCCTCGTCCAGGTTGTCGAGCACGTGCCGGGGCAGGATCCGGCGATAGGCGACCCGCCAGGTCGCGAGTTGGATGCGTGCGATCTCGCCGGCGTCTTCCGGACGCGCCGGGCGGACGTACCCGAGAGCCATGGGACGGAAGCCTACGCAGGGCGAGGGAGGCGATGGTGGCGCAGGGTCCCCCACGGACGATCCAGCAGGTCGTCGGCGTCGTCGCGCTCGCCGTCGCGGTGACCGCCTTCCTGTCCGTCGCGGCCGTCCGGCACGGCTTCTTCGACCTCAAGGTCTACTACGGCGCGCTGACCTGGTGGGTGCACGACGGCGGGGAGATCTACGACTTCCTCAAGCCCGGCACCCAGTACGGCTTCACGTACCCGCCCTTCGCCGCCCTGGTCATGCTGCCGATGGCGTACCTGCCGTGGTGGGCGGCGATCGCGGTGAGCGTGGCCGCCAGCGTGGTGGTCACCGCCGTGCTCTTCTGGTGGCTGATCGACCCGGTCTCCCGCCGGTCGGGCTGGACCCGCTGGTTCGCCCTCGCCGTGGCGCTCTGCCTGGCCGCCGCGTACGAGCCGATGCGCGAGACGGTCAACTTCGGCCAGGTCAACATGCTGCTGCTCTTCCTGGTCGCGATCGACCTGCTCCGGCTGCTGCCGGCCGGCAACCGGTGGGCGGGCGTGGGCATCGGGCTGGCCACCGCGATCAAGCTGACCCCGGGCATCTTCATCGTCTACCTGCTGGTCACCCGCCGCTGGCGGGCCGCGGTCACCTCGATGGCCACCGCGGCCAGTGTGACCCTGCTGGCCGCCGCGCTCTTCCCCGACGCCTCGCGGGAGTTCTGGACGGAAGCGCTGTGGAACACCGGCCGGGTGGGTGAGTTGGCGTTCGTCTCCAACCAGTCGCTGCGCGGCGTGGTCGCCCGGCTCAACCCGGAACACCCGAGCACCCTGGCCTGGCTGGCGCTGGTGCTGGCCACGCTGGCGCTGTGGGCCTGGCGCTCCCGCGCCGCCGTGGCCGCCGGCGACGAGGCGACCGGCCTGGCGCTGACGGGTGCGGTGATGTGCCTGGTCAGCCCGGTCACCTGGGTGCACCACCTGGTCTGGCTGCTGCCCGCGCTGATCCTGCTGGTGGACAACGGGATGGCCGCGCCCACCGGCAGCCGCCGGCGCCGCGTCCTGCTGGGCGCCGCGATCGTCGGGTACGGCTTCCTGATCAGCCGGATCGTCTGGGCCTGGGAGAAGGACTTCACCGGGCTCGACGGCTTCCTCGGCAGCAACACCTACGTCTGGATCAGCCTGGCGCTGCTGGCGTTCCTGCCGGTCCGGCGGGTGGGCGACACCGACCCGGTCGACCGGCCCCGGGAGGGGCCCGCCGGATCAGCCGTCGAGGAGTCCGGCGTACCGCAGCTCGACCAGCCCGACCGGCGGGCGCCCGCCGGCCAGCGGCACCGGATAGGTCGACCGCTCACCGTCCGGTGACAGCCCGGCCCGCTCGTAGAACCGGCGGGCCCGGTGGTTGGCCTCCAGGACCCAGAGCCGGTAGTCCGACCAGCCCCGGGCGACAAGCCCGTCGCGCGCCGCGGCCAGCAGCGCCCGCGCCGTGCCGTCGCCCCAGCAGTCCGGCTCGACGTACATCGCCACCACCTCGCCGTGCGCGGCGTCGAGGTCGCCACGGTCCTGGTTGTTGCGGTACGGGCCGAACGTGGTGAACCCGGCCAGCGTCCCGTCGACCTCGGCGAGCAGGGTGGTGAACGGGTGTTCCGGATCGGCGGTGCCGAGGTCCCGGCGGCGCTGCGCCCAGGCCGCGACGTTGAGCCGCCGCAGCACCTCCTCGGGCATGATCCCGGCGTAGCCGGCCTGCCAGCCGTGGATGTGCACTCGGGCGACCGCCTCGGCGTCGTCGGGCTCCTCGCGGCGGATCGTGAGCATGCGTCCGTTCTATGCCCCGGCGGGTGACGGGTCCAGCGTCCGCACCGGTGTCGTACCGGTGGATTAGGGTGCCCGACGATGGCCGCACCGGAATCGCTCTCGCTCGCCCAGGCACGTCGGGTGGCGCTCGCCGCCCAGGGCTTCGCCGACCCCGCGCCCACGGGCGTGCCCACCCGCCGGCACCTGCGTCGGGTGCTCGACCGGGTCGGGCTGATCCAGATGGACTCGGTAAACGTGCTGCAACGGGCGCACTACCTGCCGCCCTACAGCCGGCTCGGGCCCTACCCGACCGCGTTGCTCGACGACGCCGCCTACCGCCGCCCACGGGAGCTGTTCGAATACTGGGGCCACGAGGCGTCGCTGCTGCCCGTCGGGCTGCACCCGTTGCTGCGCTGGCGGATGGCCCGGTCCCGCTCGGATTCCTGGGGCGGGATGCGGCGGATCGCCGAGGAACAGCCGGGCCTGGTCGCCTGGGTACGCGACGAGGTGGCCGCCCGGGGTCCCCTCACCGCCGCCGAGATCGAGCACGACGCGCCCCGGGAGACCGGCAACTGGGGGTGGAACTGGTCGGCGGTCAAGCGGGCGCTGGAGTTCCTGTTCTGGGCGGGGGAGGTGACCGCCGCCGAGCGCACCACGTCGTTCGCCCGCCGCTACGACCTGCCGGAGCGGGTGCTGCCGGCCGCCGTGCTCGACGCGCCCACGCCGACCGACGCCGAGGCGCACCGGGCACTGATGAGGATCGCCGCGCGCTCACTCGGGGTGGCCGCCGAGCCGGAGCTGCGCGACTACTTCCGGCTGCCGGTGGCCGGCGCCCGGCAGGCCATCGCCGAGCTGGTCGAGGCGGGCGAGCTGCTGCCGGTCGCCGTGCAGGGCTGGCAGCGGCCCGCCTGGCTGCACGCCGGGGCGCGGCTGCCCCGCTGGGTGCGCGGCAACACCCTGGTCAGCCCGTTCGACCCGGTGGTCTGGGAGCGGGCCCGCGCCGAGCGCCTCTTCGACTTCAGCTACCGCATCGAGATCTACGTGCCGGCGCCGCAGCGGGTATACGGCTACTACGTGCTGCCCTTCCTCCAGGGGGAGCGCTTCACCGCCCGGGTCGACCTCAAGGCCGACCGCAAGGCCGGCGTGCTGCTGGTGCCCGCCGCCTGGGCCGAGCCGGGCGTCGACCGGGGCGAGACCGCGCTGGCGCTCGCCGCCGAGCTGCATCGCCTCGCCGGCTGGCTGGGCCTCGACGCGATGGCCCCGCCCGCCGCCGGCGACCTGGCAGTCCCGCTGGCCGCGGCGCTGGCGGGCGTGGCCGGTGTACGGTGAGCGACGTGACGAGCGTTGACGGACCGGCCTCCCCGTCGCATCCGCAGACGGGTGGGCTCGACGCCCCGCCCCAGGCGGGCCCGACTGCACCGACTGCACCGGCCGACGGGTGGCCCACGGACCAGGCGCCGCCCTATCCGGGTTCGCCCTATCCGGGGGCGGCGGCCTACCCCGTCGCCGAGCCGGACCGGCTCACCCGCTTCGTCGTCCGCCTCTACGAGCGCTCCCCGCGCTGGGCGGTCCCGCTGGCCGCGCTCGGCTGCGTCGCCGCCGGCATCGGCTACGCGCTGATCAGCGACCCCACCCGCTCGGCGCCCGACGCCGCGCCGAGCTGCCTGCTCAAGCTCACCACGGGGCTGGACTGCCCGGGCTGCGGCGGCACCCGCGCGCTCTGGTACGTGCTGCACGCCGACCTGCCGGCCGCCGCCCGGCACCACTTCCTCTTCGTCTTCGCGCTGCCCTTCCTGGCCTACCTCTTCGTCGCGTGGGCCGGGAAGCAGGCGTTCGGCTGGCGCCTGCCCGAGCTGCGGATCAGCTCCCGGGTGATCGGCGTCTTCCTGGCCGCCTGGCTGGCCTTCACGATCCTGCGCAACCTGCCCTGGGCACCCTTCACCTCCCTCTACGTCTGACCCCGCCCGTTCCCGGCTGGGTCTGACCCGCCCGTTCCCGGGCCGCGCGTGGCGCGTCGGTGGGATCGCGGCGTTGGTGGCCGTCAGCGTGCCGGCCGGGTCGCGGGCCTGCGGGATTGCTGGCCGGCTGCTGTCGAGCTGCCCCGTCCACGGGACCGCGTGCGGTGCCTGGGTGGGTCCGGCGGCTGTGTGGGGATGGCTTTGTTGTCGCTGTCGAGCTGCCCCGTCCATGGGACCACCCGGGGGCTTGCCGGAGGGACCGCTCGAACGGAGCTGTGCCCTCATCCGTGGGGCAGCTCGACAGCGCGGCGAGTAGCTCCCCAGACCGTCCGCGCCCTGCCCTGCCCTGCCCGGCCCCGTCCGCGGCCTGGCCCCGTCTGCGCCCGGCCCAGCGCAGCGCCCTGCCCGGCCCGTCCCGCCCAGCTTCGCCCGGCCCCGTCCGCGCCCGGCCCCGTCCCCGGCCCGGCCCCGCGCAGCGCGAGGCGCCCGTTCACTGCTGCGCGGGTGTGCCGAGCACCGAGATATTGGACACCCGCCGACCCGGGTGGACCCGCACCCGACCACTATTCGCAGCTCAAGGACCGTTCGGCCGGCGAGCCCGGCTTTTCCCCGCGACCGCCGGGCCACTACAGTCCCAGGAATGCCGGAGATGGTGCAGCCCCAGGTCAAGCTCGTCGCGTGGACGCACTTCGAGGCCCCCGACGACGTGCCGTGGTCGACCGACGCCGAGGGCGGCCAGGCGCTCGCGGAGTTCGCCGGCCGGGCCTGCTACCAGAGCTGGAAGAAGCCGAACCCGGCCACCGCCACCAACGCCGGTTACCTCGCACACATCCTGGAGGTCGGCCACCTGAGCGTGCTGGAGCACGGCTCGGTCAGCTTCTACTTCAGCGGGGTCTCCCGCTCGTTCACCCACGAGCTGATCCGGCACCGGCACTTCTCGTACTCCCAGCTCTCCCAGCGGTACGTGCCGGAGCGCGACGCCGCCATGGTCGAGCCCTCGGTGATCGCCGACGACCCGGAGCTGCACAAGAAGTTCGTGGCGGCGGCCGAGGCGAGCGTGCGCGCGTACAACGAGCTGCTGGAGGGGCTGGAGCGGCGCTTCGCCGACGTGGAGAACGCCACGCTGCGGCGCAAGCAGGCCCGGCAGGCGGCCCGCGCCGTGCTGCCCAACGCCACCGAGACGCGCATCGTGGTGACCGGCAACTACCGGGCCTGGCGGCACTTCATCGCCATGCGCGCGACGGAGCACGCCGACGTGGAGATCCGCGAGCTGGCGGTGGAGTGCCTGCGGCAGCTCCAGGGCGTCGCCCCGAACGTCTTCGCCGACTTCGTCATCTCGGCCCTGCCCGACGGCACCGAGGTCGCGGCGAGCCCGCACGCCGAGTGAGTCCTGAGGGCTTCCCCGGCGGGGCGCCGGTGGTCGTCCGCTAGGTTGGTGGCATGACGCACGACCACCCTGACACGCCCGCCCGAGCGGTGTCCCGCCCCTTCGGGCGAGTGCTCACGGCCATGGTGACCCCGTTCACCGCCGACGGCTCGCTCGACCTCGACGGCGCCGCGCGGCTCGCCAGCTACCTGGTCGACGAGCAGGGCAACGACGCGCTGGTGGTCAACGGCACCACCGGCGAGTCGCCGACCACCACCGAGGCCGAGAAGGAACAGCTGATCCGGGCCGTGGTGGAGGCCGTCGGTGACCGCGCCAAGGTCGTGGCCGGGGTCGGCACCAACGACACCCGGCACACCATCGAGCTCTCCACGACCGCCGAGAAGGCGGGCGCGCACGGCCTGCTCGTGGTGACGCCCTACTACAACAAGCCGCCGCAGAGCGGCCTGCTGCGGCACTTCACCGCCGTGGCGGACGCCACCGGGCTGCCGGTGATGCTCTACGACATCCCGCACCGGGCGGGCGTGCCGATCGACACCGAGACGATGGTGCGCCTGGCCGAACACGCCCGGATCGTCGCGGTGAAGGACGCCAAGGGCGACCTGACCGCCACGAGCTGGGTCACCAGCCGGACGAACCTCGCCTTCTACAGCGGCGAGGACGCACTCACCCTGCCCGCGCTGGCCGTGGGCGGCGTGGGCGTGGTCGGCACCTCGACCCACTTCACCGGCGCGCTCACCAAGCAGATGATCGAGGCGTACGACGCGGGGGACACCGCCACCGCGCTGAGCCTGCACCGGCGGCTGCTGCCGCTGTTCACCGGCATCTTCCGTACCCAGGGCGTGATCCTGGTGAAGGCGGGCCTGGCGGCTGCCGGGAAGCCCGCCGGGCCGGTGCGTCTGCCGCTGGTCGGGGCGACCGACGACGAGATCGCCCAGCTCCGCGCCGACAGCGCGGCGGCGGGCCTGGAACTGCCCGAATGACCGAACGACACGACGGACGCCGAGTGACGGCGTCGCAGAATGAGGTGGACGCGTGACCGAGGCGCACTTCGAGACGGAACTGCCCCCGCCGCTGCCGGAGGGTGGGCTGCGGATCATCCCGCTCGGCGGGCTCGGCGCCATCGGTCGCAACATGACCGTCTTCGAGTACGACGGCAAGCTGCTGGTGGTCGACTGCGGGGTGCTCTTCCCCGACGTGGAGCAGCCCGGGGTCGACCTGATCCTGCCCGACTTCGGTCCGATCCTGGACCGGCTCGACGACGTCCAGGCGATCGTGCTGACCCACGGCCACGAGGACCACATCGGCGCGGTGCCCTACCTGCTCGCGCACAAGCCCGACATCCCGCTGGTCGGCTCCCAGTTCACCCTCGCCCTGGTCGAGGCGAAGCTGGCCGAGCGGCGGATCCAGCCCTACACGCTGACCGTTCGGGAGGGGGGCCGGGAGCGGCTCGGCCCGTTCGAGTGCGAGTTCTTCGCGGTCAACCACTCGATCCCCGACGCGCTCGCGGTCGCCATCCGCACCCCCGCCGGCCTGGTGCTGCACACCGGCGACTTCAAGATGGACCAGCTCCCGTTGGACGGCCGGATCACCGACCTGGCCGGGTTCGCCCGGCTCGGCGCCGAGGGCGTGGACCTGCTGCTCTCGGACTCCACCAACGCGGAGATCCCCGGCTTCGTCACCCCCGAGCGGGAGATCGGGCCGGTGCTCGACTCGATCTTCGCGAAGGCCAAGGGGCGGATCATCGTCGCCTCCTTCGCCTCGCACGTGCACCGGGTGCAGCAGGTGTTCGACTCCGCCGCCGAGCACGGTCGCAAGGTCGCCCTCATCGGCCGGTCCATGGTCCGCAACATGGGCATCGCCCGCGACCTGGGGCTGCTCAACATCCCGTCCGGGCTGGTCGTCGGGCTGGAAGAGGCGACGAACATGCCGCCCGAGCAGATCGTGCTGATGTCCACCGGTTCGCAGGGCGAGCCGATGAGCGCCCTGGGCCGGATGGCCAGCGGCGACCACCGGCACATCACCATCGCCCCCGGCGACACCGTGGTGCTCGCCTCCTCGCTGGTGCCCGGCAACGAGACCTCGGTCTACCGGGTGATCAACCGGCTGGCCCGGGCCGGCGCCGTGGTGGTGCACAAGGACGTGGCCAAGGTGCACGTCTCCGGCCACGCCCCCGCCGGCGAGCTGCTCTACCTGCTCAACGTGGTCCGTCCCAGCAACCTGATGCCGGTGCACGGCGAGTGGCGGCACCTGCGCGCGCACGCCCGCCTCGGCATCGAGTCCGGCGTCGCCCCCGACCGGGTGGTGCTCTGCGAGGACGGCGACGTCGTCGACCTCGTCGAGGGCCGGGCCAGCCTGGTCGGGCACGTGAAGAGCCGCTACGTCTACGTCGACGGCCTCGCCGTCGGCGACGTCAGCGAGTCGCTGCTCACGGAGCGCCGGATCCTCGGCGACGGCGGGTTCATCGCCACCACCGTGGTGGTCGACTCGGTGACCGGCAAGGTGGTGGGCGGCCCGACCCTGTCGGCGAAGGGCTTCTCCGAGGACCCGGAGGCGTTCAGCCCGGTGATCCCGCTGGTCACCGAGGCACTGAACCGGGCGGCCTCCGACGGCATCACCGATCCGCACCAGCTCCAGCAGATCGTCCGGCGCACCGTGGGACGGTGGGTGAACGACGCGTACCGCCGTCGGCCCATGATCGTCCCGACCGTCGTCGAGGTCTGACCCCGCGCCGCCGCGACGCCCGCCCGCACCCCGTGTGCCGGCGGGCGTCGCCGTGCGGCGGGCCGGCCCGGCGGCTCACCCCGCGGCACCGCGACCGGCCGGTCGCCGACATCCCCGTGCACGTCGGCGACCGACCCGGAGCCCGACCGGGGGCCGGCCCCCGGTCAGCGGAGCTCAGTGGCGGCCGAGCCGGCGGCGCAGCAGTAGCAGCAGGCCGGCCCCGAGGGCCAGCAGCGCCGCACCGAACAGGGCGTACGTGGTGCCGGCCGGACCGGTGCGGGGCAGCCCGGCCCCGTCCCCGGCGGGCGTCGTCGCGGCCGACGTGGCGCTCGGCGTCGACGTGGCGCTCGGGGTCGCCGCCGGCGGAGTCGTCGGGGCCCCGCCCCCCGTACCGCCCGGCACGGGCACGGTGACCGAGGTGTCCTTGTTGGTGTACCGGTTGGTGGGCGCGAGATACAGGCGGATGCTTCCCGCCCTCTCGCTGACGGCGAGGCGGATCTGCACCGTGTCCGTGGCGCCCGCCTTCAGCGCGCCGGACCGGATGATCTCGCACCCCTCGCCGGCCAGCCGACCGCTGTCCGAGCACAGCGGCCAGATCACCTGCACACCCTTCGGGGGGACGAGATTCAGCGAGTAGCCGCCGAGGGCGAAGGTGCCGGTGTTGCGTACCCGGACCGTCAGCCCCATCGACGCGTCGACGACCGGGCTGGCGGTGGCCCGCAGCCGCAGCGACGTCCGGTCCGGCCAGTTGACGCGGAAGTCCGTGGGGCCCTCCGTGCCACCGGCGGCGTCCCGGCCGGCGACGGACCCCCAGCTGCTCACGCCGAAGACCGGCTCGGCCGCCGTCGCCCGCAGTGCCAGCCGGTACTCCTGCCGGCCACCGGCCGGCACCTGCGTGCCACCGCAGACCCAGGTCTGGGGCGATCCGGCGCCACGGCAGTCGCCACCCGAGGTCACGGTCAGCCCGGACGGCAGGCGCAGGACGAAGAAGCCCTTCGCCGCCGCCTTTCCGACGTTGCTGACAAGGACCTCCAGGGGTCCCGCCGGGTGCCACGGGTCGCCGCTGAGGAAGACCAGATCCGGCCGGGCGACGATGGTCGGCCCGTCGGCCGTGGTCGGGGTGGGTGTGGGGTCGTGCGCCGACGCGGGCGGGGCGGGGGCGGCCAGTGCCAACGGGGCGGGGGCCGCCAGGGCGAGCAGGGCGGTGGCCGCCACGGCGCCGGCGCGGAACGGATGCGTCATCGTGAACTCCCGGGATTCGGTGTGGGTGATGGAGAGACCACCCGGACCGACCTCCGGTTGCACGGTGTCGGAAGCCCGTCAGGGCGGCTCCGCGTACCCGACGGCCGTGTCCACGGTCGTGTCGAGCAGGCCGGCGATGTCGCCGGCCGGCCCGCGTCAGGCCAGCAGCGCGTTCAACTCGCCGTAGCTCATCGCGCCGGCCAGCGAGTCGTACGACCCGGAGCGCAGCGCCTCCGTGGCGGCCCGGCGGACCAGCCCGTACGCGGCCTCGGCGAGCGCCGAGCCGAGGCTGACCCGGGCCACCCCCAGCCCTGCCAGCGTGGTGACGGGGAGCCCACCTGGCCCGGTGAGCACGTTGACCGGCCCCTCGATGCCGGCGACCAGCGCGGCGATGGTCTCGGCGTCGGCCACGCCCGGCACGAAGATCCCGTCCGCGCCCGCCGCCCGGTACGCGACCGCGCGGCGCAGCGTCTCCGCCAGCCGGTCCGCCGGGTCGCCCACCGCCCGCAGGAACACGTCGGTGCGGGCGTTGACGAAGAGCCGCACCCCCGCCGCGTCCGCAGCCTCCCGGGCGGCCCGGATCCGGGCGCACTGTTCGTCGACCGGGCGCAGCGGGGACGTCCCGGCCGGCGCGGCGTCCTCGATGTTCACGCCGACCGCGCCGGCGGCCAGCACCCCGGTCACGGTGTGGGCGACCCCGGCCGGGTCGGCGGCGTACCCGCTCTCGATGTCCGCGGTGACCGGGACCGTGACGGCGGCGGCGACGCGGGCGACCACCGCCAGGGCGCGCCCGCGGTCCAGTTCGTCCCCGTCCGGGGCGCCCAGGCTCCACGAGACGCCGGCGCTGGTGGTGGCGACCGCCGCCGCGCCGCAGTCGGCCACGATCCGGGCGCTCGCCACGTCCCAGGCGTTGGGCAGGACGAGCGGGGAGCCGGGGCGGTGCAGGGAGTGCAGGAGCAGGGCGGTGCGCTTGTGGTGCGTCGTCGTCATGGGTGCCAGTCCAGCAGGGCGGCAGGAGATCGTCCGGCGGGTTTCGGACCTCACCGGTGGGCCGCCGCCCGGCCCGACGAGGTCAGGGCAGGGCGGCGACCGCCTCGGCGTACGCGACGCCGGTGTCCACGGCCGCGTCGAGCAGGACGGTGAGCTGGGCCGGGGCCACCCCGTGCGCCAGGTCGGTGGCGACGTGGCCGGCCAGCAGCAGCTCGCCCTCCCGCTCGTGCACGTACGCCTTCGGCAGCAGCCGGTCGTGGTTCCAGGCGTTGCAGAAGGCGTACGCCTCCGCGAGCCGGTCGGCCGGCAGCCGGCGGTTCGCCACGGACCGGGCCTGGAGGATCTCGCCCCGCTCGCCGGCGCGCCGGAACTGGATCAGCGCCTCGCCCCACCGGCCCGTGACGGCGCCACGGTCGTCCACCGCGTACCGGTCCCCGCGCCGGTCCAGCTCGGCGGTGATCATCGCCAGGCTCAGCGGGCGTGGCTCCCCGTCCGGCAGGACGTCGTCGGGCGGGTCGTCGGCGTGGTCGTCCGCGGCGTCGTCGGGCGGCAGGGGCACCGGTGCGGCGGCCGGCCGTTCGGCCAGCCAGGACGCGATCCGGCCGGACTGGTGGCCGGTGCCGTTGCGGGCGTCGAAGCTGCCGGCCAGCGCGGTGGCCACCCCGAGCAGGGTGGCGCCCAGCGTGGCCACGTCGAGCTCGGCGGCCGGCCGCACCCCGTACGCCGGGCGGTGCACCGTCCGCCCGCCGAGCCCGGCCTCCACGGCGAGGGCGCAGACCAGCGCACCGGCGGCGGCGAACTCCATCGCGGACAGGTCGTCGTGCGGCCGGTCCAGCCGGGGCAGCTGCTCGGCGAGGACGTCGACGCCCCGGGCGGGGTGCCCAGCCAGCGCGCACCACCGCAGGTGCGTGGCGAGCAGCGGGAAGGCGGCCCGCTCCCGCCGGTGCCGCCGGTATGCCCGCACGTGCGCCTCGGCCGCCCGCTCCGGCTGGCCGGTCCGCAGCCAGGACAGCAGCCCGGCGACCAGCGTCCGCTCCGGCTGCTCGGTGCAGTCGACGCCGCCATGCGCGGAGTCCGGCAGGGCGGCCAGGGCGGCCCGGTGGTCGCCCCAGCCGGCGAGCAGTTCCGCCCGTCGGGCCACCGCGCAGTCCGGGCAGCCGCCGACCGGCCCCGTTCCGGCGGTCGACCAGCGGTCGTACCATCGCCGGGCGGTGGGCTCGTCGCCGAGGTGGTCGGCGATGCGGCAGCGCAGCTCGGCGACCACCGCCGGGTCGTCGGCGGCGCGCGCGGCGAGGTCGTCCAGCATGGCCCGGGCCTGGTCCAGCCCGACCCGGGGCGAGCCGAGCAGGGCCTCGACCGCGTACCGCCGGTAGCGCCGCAGCGGCTCGGCCTGGTCTGCCGCCAGCAGGTCGGGGCGGCGCTCCACCGTGGCGAGGCAGCGGCGCACCGGCTCGACCAGCCGCCACCGCTGCCCGTGCAGGAGGTACGCCTCGATGAGCGCGAACCGGGCCGCCAGCGCCGTCCGGTCGTCGCCCGTGGCGTCGGCGTGCGCGGCGATGCGTTCCAGCTCGGTGCTGCGGGCCTCGCCGTCGGGGGTGTCGCGGGCGTCGGCGAGCGCTCCGGCCAGCGCGGGGTCGGGTCCCCGGCCCCCGCGCCGCAGCCCGCTCCACCAGCCGGGCAGCCCGAACGGGTCGAGGCCGCGACCGGCCAGGTCCCCGCCGCGGCCCGTCACGCCACCACCCCACCGGGCAGCCGGGCCACCTCGGTGGCGAGCTGGCAGCCGGTGGCGATGCCGCAGTCGAGCAGCTGGTCGAGCTGGTGCGCGGTGACGCCACGTTCCAGGTCGGTGATGACCTCGCCGCAGATCCGGGCCCGCCCGTCGTCCTCGACGTGCACGAACGCCTTCGGCCAGAGCCGGTCGTGGTTCCACGCGTTGCAGAAGGCGTGCAGCGCCGGCACGTACTCGATGGGGAACGCCGGCGCGGTCAGGGTGCGGATCTGGAGCAGCTCGCCGTTGGCGCCGGGGCGCAGGAACCAGATCAAGCTGTCGTCCCAGCGGCCGACCAGGTCGCCGTCGGCGTCGGCCTGGACGCGGTATCCCCGGCTGTGCAGCACGGCGGCGATCAGCTCGCCGGTCAGCGGTTCCAGCGCCCCCGGGTGCCCGGCCAGGTGGCCGTCCCGACCGTCCTCGGTTCCCGGCGACGACATGGGGGCAACCCTTCTGAGGCAGATATCACGTGACGCGGCGGGGCCCGCGCTGCGACACGCGGACACGACCCGGAAAGGCGGCGATCTGCCGGGTCACGCCATTAGGTTGATGCTATGGCGGGCCGTACCTCTCAGGCGAGCCGGCGACGCGGCGCGTCGCCGCGTGGCACCACGAACAGTCGTGCCCGTCAGCCGGCGAAGAAGACCGCCCGCGCGGCGGCCCGGCGGCGGCCGGCGGCCCGGTCCGGCCCGGGTCCGATGGTCGGGCAGGCGGTCCGCACACTGTGGATGGGGATGGCGCACGGCCTCGGCTGGGCGTTCCGGCAGGCCGGCTCCGCCCGGGGGCTCGACCCGGAGCAGCGCCGCGACGGCGCGGGCCTGCTGGTCTTCGGCCTCGCCCTGCTCAGCGCGGTGGCCCTCTGGTTCTCCGGCGCCGGCCCGGTCGGCGCGCGGCTGGCCGACACCTTCCGGCTCTTCCTCGGCGCGATCTCGGTCGTGGTGCCGGTCCTGCTGATGATCGGCGCGTGGCGGCTGATGCGCGAGCCCGTCGATCCCGAGCACCGCGGCCGGGGCCTGGTCGGCTGGACGTCCATGCTGGTCGCCACCGCCGCGATGCTGCACATCGGACAGGACCCGGCCGACGCGGGCCAGCGCGACTTCGCCGGCGGCCTGGTCGGCGCCGGCGTCGGCAGCCTGATGGAGCGGGCGGTCACCGCCTGGGTGGCCGTGCCGCTGCTGATCCTGCTGCTGGTCTTCGGCCTGCTGGTGGTCACCGCGACCCCGATCAACAAGGTCCCGGAGCGGCTCGGCCTGCTGTTCGGCACCCGGATCGCCCCGCCGGTGGTGGAGGAGGAGACGGACGAGGCGCCCGCCCGGCCGGCGCCCCGTAAGCGCGCGGCGAAGCGGGCGGCCCCGCCGCCGCCCGACCCGGCGGAGTTCGACGACGACCTCGACGGGGTGGACCTCCAGGAGACCCTGGTGCTGCCCCGCAAGCCCCCGGGCAGGGTGCCGGCCACCCGCAAGCCGGCGGAGCCGCCGGAGCACTCGCCCGCCCCGACGCGGGCCGAGCAGCTCGCGCTGACCGGGCTGGCGGGCGACTACACGCTGCCGCCGGCGAACATCCTCGGCAGCGGCGCGGCCCCGAAGTCCCGGAGCAAGGCCAACGACGAGGTGATCGTCGCGCTCACCGGCGTCTTCGAGCAGTTCGGCGTGGACGCGGCCGTCACCGGGTTCACCCGCGGGCCCACCGTCACCCGCTACGAGGTGGAGCTGGGCCCGGGCGTAAAGGTCGAGCGGATCACCCAGCTCTCCCGCAACATCGCGTACGCGGTGAAGTCGCCGGACGTGCGGATCCTCAGCCCGATCCCGGGCAAGAGCGCGGTCGGGGTGGAGATCCCGAACACCGACCCGGAGAACGTGGCGCTCGGCGACGTGCTGCGGTCGCGGGCCGCCACCAGTGATCACCACCCGATGGTGGTGGCGCTCGGCAAGGACATCGAGGGCGGCTACGTGGTGGCCAACCTCGCCAAGATGCCGCACATCCTGATCGCCGGCGCGACGGGCGCGGGCAAGTCGTCCTGCCTGAACTCGCTGCTGGTGTCCATCCTCACCCGGGCCACGCCGGACGAGGTGCGGCTGCTGCTGATCGACCCGAAGCGGGTCGAGATGACGGGCTACGAGGGCATCCCGCACCTGGTCACCCCGATCGTGACCAACGCGAAGAAGGCGGCCGACTCGCTGGAGTGGGTCGTCCGCGAGATGGACATGCGCTACGACGACCTCGCCGCCAACGGGGTCCGGCACATCGACGACTTCAACCGCAAGGTGCGCAACGGCGAGATCAAGGCGCCGCCGGGCAGCGAGCGGGAGATGCGCCCGTACCCGTACCTGCTGGTGATCGTGGACGAGCTGGCCGACCTGATGATGGTCGCCCCACGCGACGTGGAGGACTCGGTCGTCCGGATCACCCAGCTCGCCCGCGCGGCCGGCATCCACCTGGTGCTGGCCACCCAACGCCCGTCGGTCGACGTGGTCACCGGCCTGATCAAGGCCAACGTGCCGTCCCGCCTGGCGTTCGCCACCTCCTCGCTGGCGGACTCGCGGGTCATCCTCGACCAGCCGGGCGCGGAGAAGCTGCTGGGCCGAGGCGACGGCCTGTTCCTGCCGATGGGCGCCTCGAAGCCGATCCGGATCCAGGGCGCCTGGGTGACCGAGCGCGAGATCGCCGACGTGGTGAAGTTCTGCAAGGACCAGCGCGAGCCGGAGTTCCGCCCGGACGTGCTCGTCGCGCCGGACGCCGGCAAGAAGAAGATCGACGAGGAGATCGGCGACGACCTCGACCTGCTGGTGCAGGCGGTCGAGCTGGTGGTCACCTCGCAGTTCGGCTCGACCTCGATGCTCCAGCGCAAGCTGCGGGTCGGCTTCGCCAAGGCGGGGCGGCTGATGGACCTCATGGAGACCCGGGGCGTGGTCGGCCCGTCGGAGGGGTCCAAGGCCCGGGACGTGCTGGTCAAGCCGGACGAGCTGGAGGAGGTCCTGGTCGGCCTGCGCGGCGGCGAGGACTAGGACCCCCGGCGACACACGCGACGGACCCGCCGGCCAGTCACGCGACGGACCCGCTGTCCACACACGCGACGGGCCCGCCGGCACGCCGGCGGGCCCGGTCTCCGCTGGGGGAGCGGTGGGTCAGTTGTTGACGAGCGCGTTGATGATCAGCAGGCTGATCACGATGGCGGCCACGTTGGCGGCGGCGGCGTACCAGCCGAGCGGCTTGTCACCGAGCACGGCGCCGACGATGCCCAGGACCAGCCCGATCACGCCGAAGATGAGCGGGTTGAGCAGGAGCGCGAGGACCGCGAACACGAAGCCCACGATGGTGCAGATGCGGGCGGCGTTGGTGCGCGGGCGGGCGGTCGAGTGCATGTTGGCCATGTCTGCCTCCGTGGGTGAGAGCCTTTCCGATGCCAGGCACAGCTCTACCCACTGTGGTCGTCCGTCACGCCTCGCCCCTGTGGACGCCGGTCAGTGGAAGACCTTCAGGCCGACGACGCCGGCGACCACCAGCAGCAGGCAGGCTATCCGGGGCAGGCTGGCCGGCTCGTTCAGCGCGAGCATCCCGACCAGGGCGGTGCCGACCGCCCCGATGCCGACCCAGACGACGTAGCCGGTGCCGACCGGGATCTCGCGCAGCGCGTACGCCAGGCCGGCCATGCTGAGCACCAGGGTCACCACGAAGACCAGCGACGGGACGAGCCGCGTGAAGCCGGCGCTGCGGTCGAGGGCGATCGCCCACGCGGTCTCGAGAAGTCCGGAGATCACCAGCACGATCCAGGCCATGGAACATCACCTCTGCGTAGGCGCCCGGACCAGCGGGCCGGGAGGAGTGGGTTCGGTACACACACGCGGGGCGTCTTGGCCTGACCGGGTACGCCCACCACTCGTCCGGGGCGACCTGGGGCCGCCACGACCGACGGTAGCACCGGCCGGGGGCTTCCGGGGTGAGCCGGGCCACCACGGGTTGACGTGAACCTCACTTCAACTTGCAGTATCGGGGTATGCCGCTGCTCTTCTCCGATCCCGAGGTCGCCGCCGCGCTGGACGCCCCCACCACGGTCGCCGCGATGCGGGACGCCCTGCTCGCCGCGTACGCCGGCCGCCTGGTGGCCCCGCCCCGGGCCGCCGCGCCGCTGGGCGGGGGACGGATGGTGCTCACCGCCGGCCACCTCACCGGCGAGTGGTACGGCTACCGCTCGTACGACACGTTCGGGCACCCGGAGAGCGAGCAGGTGGTCGTGCTGCACGACGGGCGCACCGGGGCGGTCCGGGCGGTGGCGGTCGGGGAGGAACTGGGCTCCCGGCGTACCGGCGGGCTCGGTGGGGTCGCCGTGGCCGCCCTGGCCCGGCCGGACGCCGCCACCCTGGGCGTGATCGGCTCCGGCGGGCAGGCGTGGACCCAGGTCTGGGCCGCCGCCGCCGTCCGCCCGCTGCGCGAGGTCACCGTGCACAGCCGCTCCGTCGCCCGGCGGGAGTCGTTCGCCGCCCGGGTCCGCGCCGAGCTAGGCGTGCCGGCGCGGGCGGTGGACTCGGCGCGGGCCGCCGTCCGGGACCGCGACGTCGTGGTGCTCGCCACCACCGCCGTCGGCCCCGTGCTCGACGCCGCCGACCTGGCCCCCGGCACCCACGTCAACGCGGTCGGCTTCAAGCAGGTCGACCGGCACGAGTTCGGCACCGACCTGCTGGACGCCGCCGACCTCCTGGTCACCGACTCGCCGGCGCAGGCGGCCGCGTACGACCCGCCGATGCTGGCGACGCTGCCCGCGTACGCCGGGCGGTTGCGCGACCTGGGCGCGGTGCTGGCCGGCGCCGTCCCCGGCCGGACCGGCGCGGACCAGGTCTCGGTCTTCTGCTCGACCGGCCTGGCCGGCACGGAGGTCTTCCTGCTCGACCGGCTGGTCGGGGTGGGCGCGGCGGCGGTCTGAGCGGGCCGCGGCCGCCGGGAGCGTGCGGGCGGCCCGCCGTTGGCGGCCGCCGGTCGCGCGCCCGGTACCCTCGGATGGTGTCTGCCACCTCCCCTTCCCCCGCCGACGGCCGCCGTGTCGCCCTGCTGACCCTGGGCTGTGCCCGCAACGAGGTCGACTCGGAGGAGCTGGCCGCCCGGCTGCACGCCGACGGCTGGCAGGTCACCACCGACGGCGAGGGCGCCGACGTGGTGGTCGTGAACACGTGCGGCTTCGTGGAGAAGGCGAAGCAGGACTCCATCCAGACCCTGCTGGCCGCCGCCGACACCGGCGCCAAGGTGGTCGCCGCCGGCTGCATGGCCGAGCGGTACGGCCGCGAGCTGGCCGACAGCCTCCCCGAGGCGCAGGCGGTGCTGAGCTTCGACGACTACCCGGACATCGCCGCCCGGCTGGACGCGGTGGTGGCCGGCGAGCGGATCGGCGCGCACACGCCGCGCGACCGGCGCGAGCTGCTGCCCCTCACCCCCGTCTCCCGGCGGGACAGCGGGGTGTCGCTGCCCGGCCACGGCACCCCGGTGCGGGGCGTCACCGAGACCGACGAGCACACCCCGGCCCACCTGCGCCAGGTGCTGCGCCACCGGCTCGACACCGGCCCGGTCGCCTCGCTCAAGCTGGCCAGCGGCTGCGACCGGCGCTGCGCGTTCTGCGCCATCCCCGCCTTCCGCGGCGCCTTCGTCTCCCGTACGCCGGACGAGCTGCTCGCCGAGGCGGAGTGGCTGGCCAAGACCGGCGTCCGCGAGCTGGTGCTGGTCAGCGAGAACTCCACCTCCTACGGCAAGGACCTGGGCGACCCCCGGGCGCTGGAGAAGCTGCTGCCCCAGCTCGCCGCGATCGACGGCATCGTCCGGGTGCGGGCGAGCTACCTCCAGCCGGCCGAGACCCGGCCCGGGCTGGTCGAGGCGATCGCCACCACGCCCGGCGTGGCGCCCTACTTCGACCTGTCGTTCCAGCACTCCAGCGAGCCGGTGCTGCGCCGGATGCGCCGTTTCGGCTCCACCGAGCGGTTCCTGGAGCTGCTGGCGAGCGCCCGCGCGCTGGCCCCGGACGCGGGCGCGCGGAGCAACTTCATCGTCGGCTTCCCGGGCGAGACCCGTGGCGACTACCAGGAGCTGGTCCGGTTCCTGACCGAGGCGCGGCTCGACGCGATCGGGGTGTTCGACTACAGCGACGAGGACGGCACCGAGGCCGCCGGGCTGTCCGGCAAGGTCTCCGCCGCCACGGTCAAGCGCCGCTACGACAAGCTCAGCGCGCTCGCCGACGAGCTCTGCTCGCAGCGCGCCGAGGAGCGCCTGGGCTCCACGGTCGAGGTGCTTGTCGACTCGGTCGAGGACGGCGTGGTCGAGGGGCGGGCGGCCCACCAGGCGCCCGAGGTCGACGGCTCGACCACCCTCGTCGCCCCGGCCGACGGCGGGGTCGACCTGGCCGCGCTGCGCCCGGGTGACCTGGTGCGGGCGACGGTGACCAGCACCGAGGGAGTGGACCTGGTGGCGGTCCCGGATGAGATGATCTCGGCGGCGCCCGGCGCAACACGGTGACGGCGGGCCCGGACGGAGCGGGGGAGCCACGTGGTGGGGTGCCAGGTACGCCACGGCCGCCGGAGCGGGGCGCGGCGATGACCGGGGCGACGGAATCGACGCCCGCGCCGGTGGTGGCCGGCGTGCCGGTGATGAACGCGGCCAACGCGCTCACCGCGCTGCGGCTGGTCCTGGTGCCGGTCTTCGCGGCGTCCGTGGTCGCCTCCGCCATGGACCACGCCGGCTGGCGGATGGTCGCCTGCCTGATCTTCGCCGTCGCCTCGGCGACCGACCTCGTGGACGGCTGGATCGCCCGCCGGTTCGCCCTGGTCACCTCGGTGGGCAAGGTCGCCGACCCGATCGCCGACAAGGCGCTCACCGGTGCGGCGCTGCTGCTGCTCTCCTGGTACGACCAGCTGCCCTGGTGGGTGACCGCCGTGATCCTCGTCCGCGAGCTGGGCATCACCGCGCTGCGCTTCTGGGTGATCCGCCACGGCGTGATCGCGGCCAGCCGGGGCGGCAAGATCAAGACTGCGCTCCAGATCCTGGCCATCACGTGGTACCTGTGGCCCATGCCGGCCGTGCTCGCCGCCGTCGGCCCGTGGATCATGGTTGCCGCGGTCGGCGTCACGGTGGTCACCGGCTTCGACTACGTCGCGCAGGCCCTCCGGCTGCGCCGCCCGGCCGCCTGACCCGGCGCCCGTACCGTCCGCACTCTTCCGCCCCGGCCCCGCCCTCTCCCGCCCGGAGCCGCGCCCGTCGGGAAGGATGAGTAGGGCCGACGGGGCGGGGAAAGGATCCGGGACATGGACAGTGACGCTGACGGAACGCGGCCGGCCGGGAGCCCGGCGGCCGGCGTGGTGCACAGCCTCTCGGAACGGCACGAGACCCTGGCCACCGTCGAGTCGCTCACGGGCGGCCTGCTGGCCGCCTCGATCGTGGAGATCGCCGGGGTGAGCGGGATCTACCGGGGCGGCCTGGTGGTCTACGCCACCGAGCTCAAGTCGCTGCTCGCCGACGTACCGGAGGACCTGCTTGCCGACCGGGGGCCGGTCGACCCGGACGTGGCGGTGGCCCTCGCCGAGGGCGGCCGGCGCCGCTGCGGGGCCGACTGGGGCCTGGCCACCACCGGGGTGGCCGGTCCCGAACCGCAGGACGGCAAGCCGGTCGGGCTGGTCTACGTCGCGGTGGCCGGGCCGTCCGGCACCGAGGTCCGGCAGCTCGACCTGGACGGCGGTCGCGACCACGTCCGCTCGGCCGCGGTCGTCGAGGCGTTGCGGCTGCTCGCCGCGCGGATCCACCAGACCGACGCCGCCGCGGCGGCGGCGTCCGACGGCCGGGCGGCCGGGGCCGACGGCGGGCGGACCGACGCGGCCGGCGCGGGCCGCCGCTGACGGCCTTCTGAGGATCCGAGGGGCGGGGTGGGATGTCGTGGGGGCCCGCAACGGGTACGGTTGCGGGAAGGCTCCGACGACCGGTCCGGCTCGACGTGCCGGACGGGCCGCCTGGAAGAGTGGTGTCCCTCAGGGGGAGGTGCGAATGGTCCTGCTACGCCGCGTGATCGGTGACGCACTGCGGGCGCGCCGGCAGGGGCAGCACCGCACCCTGCGCGAGGTCTCCTCCGCCGCCAACGTCAGCCTCGGCTACCTCTCCGAGATCGAACGCGGCCAGAAGGAGCCCTCCAGCGAGCTGCTGGCCGCGATCTGCGACGCCCTCGGTGCGCGCCTGTCCGAGCTGCTGCGTGAGGTCAGCGACACCGTCGCCCTCGCCGAGCAGATGCCCGGCGTGCTGGTGCCGGTGCAGGACGAGCCGGCCGCGCCAGTCACCGTCCGCAGGAGCACGGGTCGGGGCGTGCACCAGGTCAGCTCGGACGGCACGGTCGCCGTGCAGGTCCGCCAGGACTCCCCGCTCAAGGCCACCCTGCGCAGCTCCCGGGTCCGGGGCAGCGAGCGCGACGTGGTCTGCGCCGCCTGATCCACCCCCTCTTTCTCGCCACGTGGTCGGCCTCGACGCCGCCGCGTACCCTTGATCGCGGACGGCGTCGGCGCTCGCTTCGCTCGCCGGTACGGATGCCCCCGTGGCGTCCGGCTGGGACGATGGAGCCACTGCCGCGCCGGAGCCGGCCGGGAGCACCCGGCGCGGTCCAGGCGGAGCGACGCTACTGAGGGGACAACGCAAAGATGGCGAACCCGTTCGTCAAGGGGTGGAAGTACCTGATGGCGCTCTTCGGCGCCAGGATCGACGAGCACGCCGATCCGAAGGTGCAGATCCAGCAGGCCATCGAGGAGGCCCAGCGCCAGCACCAGGCGCTGGTCCAGCAGGCCGCAGCCGTGATCGGCAACCAGCGGCAGCTGGAGATGAAGCTGTCCCGTCAGATGTCCGAGGTCGAGCGGTTGCAGGCCAACGCCCGCCAGGCACTGGTCCTCGCCGACCAGGCCCGCGCCCGGGGCGACGAGACCGAGGCCGGTCGCTACGAGCAGTCCGCGCAGACCCTGGCCACCCAGCTGGTCTCGGCCGAGCAGGCCACGGAGGACCTCAAGACCCTGCACGACCAGGCGCTCGGCGCCGCCGCCCAGGCCCGCCGGGCGGTCGAGAACAACTCGATGATCCTCCAGCAGAAGCTCGCCGAGCGCACCAAGCTGCTCAGCCAGCTGGAGCAGGCCAAGATGCAGGAGAGCGTGGCCCGCTCGCTGGAGTCGATGTCGTCGCTGACCGCCCCCGCCAACACGCCCTCGCTCGACGAGGTGCGCGACCGCATCGAGCAGCGGTACGCCACGGCCATGGGCCGCGCGGAACTGGCCGGCAACTCCGTCGAGGGCCGCATGCTGGAGATCCAGAAGTCGACCCTGGACGCGGCCGGCTCCTCCCGGCTGGAGCAGATCCGGTCGAGCATGGCCGGCGAGCAGCTCGGCGGCAAGCAGGAACGACCGGGTGTGGAGCAGGCCCAGCCCGCCGCACCGGCCGCCGACCCGGCGGCCGCCGCCCGGCTGAACGAGATCCGGGCCAGCATGGGCCGGGAACGTGGCACCGGAGACACCACCGCCGCCGGCTGAGCGGCCGGGTCGAGGAGGCAGAGGTGGCAGACGAGCGCACGCGGTACTTCCGGCGCCTGAGCCGGTTGCGGCGGTCCGCGCGCCGGTGGAGCGTCACGGCCGGCGGCCTGGGCGGCGCCGCCGCCGTGCTGACCCCGTACGCCGGGCTGGGGCTGCCCGACGCGGCCTGGGCGGCCGGGGCGGGCGGCGCGCTGGTGCTCGCCGCCTGGCGCTGGGTCGACCTGCGGGCGCTGGCCGCCCGGCCGGCACCACCGGCGCTCGACCCGGCCGAGGCCGCCGCCCGGTCCCGCGCCAGGCTGGTCGCCGCCGTGGAGCGGCTCCCCGTCGGCCCCGGCGTGCTGGCCGAGGTCCGCCGGGTGCGTTCCCGGGTGGCGCTGCGCGGCACCAGCGCCGCCGAGCCGTGGGCCCGGCTGGACCGGGCCGCGTTGGCCCTCGCCGGGATGACCGGCCGGCTCACGGGGCTCGCCTCGCCGGCCGTGCTGGAGGCCGCCGAGGCCGACCGGTCGCTGCGGGACCTCGCCGACCGGGTGGCCAGCGTCGAGCGCACGCTGCGGCTTGCCCCGGCCGAGTCCCGGCCGGCGCTGGCCGAGGCGCACCGGGCCCTGAGCGCGCAGCTGGAGCAGGGCGTCACCGCGTACGAGCGGCTCGTCGTGGCCGCTGCCGGCTACGTCGCCGGGGAAGCCCACCCCGACGCCGCGCACCCGGCCGCCTCCCGGCTCACCGAGGCGACCGACCTGCTGCACGGCGTCGCCACGGCCCTGACCGAACTCCGCGGCGTCGGCGCCCCCCTCCGCACCCCCTGACCCCGCCCCACCCCGCCCCACCCCGCCCCACCCCGCCCCTCCCGCCCCTCCCGCGCGGTCGATCATGCAGTTGTGGTGCCGGATCGGCACCTTTTCAGGTGCTTTGCACCCCGCCACAACTGCATGATCGACGCGGGCCCGGGGGCGGGGGCGGGGAGGGGTCAGGGGGGTGTGGTTACCGGGACCGGGCCGGTGAACGGGGAACTGCCGACGACGTTGAACGACCGGATCCGGTAGTGGTAGGTGACGCCGCGCGCCAGCCCGGTGTTGGTGAAGCCCCGGCCGGTGACGGTGAAGGTCGCCACCTCCCGGCTGAACGCCGGGTCCAGCGCCCGCTGCACGATGAACCCCGCGCCCGGTGCGGCCGGCGTGCTCGCCGCCCAGGCGAGGATGACCGTCGCCGTGTCCGGCCCGGGTGCCGTCGCGGTGGCGGTCACCCCCGTGGGTGGGCCCGGCGCCGGCGGGGTGGTCGCCCGGGCCACCGTCGACCAGGCCGACGCGGCGCCGAGATAGGTGGTCCGCACCCGGTAGTAGTAGGTGGTGTCGGGGGCGACGGCGATGTCGAGATGGTTGTCGCCGACGCCGATCGCGGTGGTGCCCGGCCCGCTGCTGAACGTCGGGTTGGTGGCCCGCTGCACGTCGATCCCGGTCGCGAAGGAGCGGTTGGCCCAGCGCAGCGCGATCCGCAGCGGCGCGGCCGGCGGGATCGCCGCGGTCAGCCCGGCCGGCGCGGCGAGGTGCACCGAGGCCGGCACGCTGTTGGACCACGTGGAGCAGCTCACCGCGTTCTCCGCCCGGATCCGGTAGTGGTAGGTCACCCCGGGGGTGACGCTGGCGTCGGTGTAGCGGGTCGCCGTGGCCGCCACGGTGATCGCCGTGAGGCCCTCCGTGAAGGCGGCGTCCGTGGCCCGCTGGAGCAGGTGGCTGGTGGCCGCTGGCCGGCTCCCGTTGCCCGTCCAGGTCAGCGCGATCGCGGGCAGCGCGGTGGCCGAGCCGGGGGCGGGGGTCGCGGTCAGCCCGGTCGGTGCCCGGGGCGACACCCGCAGCACCAGCGGCCGGATCATGCCCTGGTCCCGGTGGCCGCCGAGCTGGCTGTGCCAGTGGTACTCCCAACCGAGGTTGACGAGCTGGTTCACCACGACCGCGGGTCGGCCGTCGACCGGGCTGACCGGGGTCGAGCCGGTCCGGGCGCCCGCCGGCCGTAGCGGGTCGAGCAGCCGTACGCTGTCGCCGATCTTGAACGGCAGGGGCGGCGCGACCGGCCGGAGCGCGACGATCACGTCCTCGCGCGGGTCGACCCGGACGACCTGCTTCCAGCCCCGCTCCGCCGGGTGCGGCGGCCGGGTGGCGCCGTCCCAGCCGACCCGGCCGACCAGCTGCACGTCGCAGCCGGTGAACCGCACCGGCTGGGTTTGCCGGCTGTTGCCGCGGATCCGCCAGAGCTGGGTGCCGTCGCCGGGCCCGCCCACCGCGACGGCCGGATCGCTGACGTGCAGCACCTCCGTGGCCGGGTCGGTCGGACCGAGCGGCAGGACGGTGGGGGAGAGCGGCCCGGCGTGCGGGTGCCCGACGCCGAGCCGGCCGACGAGCCGGCCGTGGTCCGGTTCGAAGACCTGCTGCACCGCCTTGACCTCCAGCGGCAGCAGCACCGGGGCGGCGGCGCCGGCCGGGACGAAGCTGACCGTCGCGGCGTGCACCGGGACCACCGTGTCGCGCGCGGTCCGGGTGCCGAACGCCACGTCGTACGCCGGCTGCGGCACGATCGGCGGGCGCTGGCTGGCCGCGTACGCCTCGGGCAGGCGCTCGCGCAGCCGGGCCAGGTCGTACGGCGGCGCCGGGGTGCCGACGACCCGGAACTGGAGCAGGGTGCGGGTGTTCGGCCCGTACCCGGGGCGGGTCGGCGGCGCGCCGCCCTCGGCGCCGCGGTCCGGGGCGCCGGTGAAGTGGTCGGCACGCGGGTCGAAGCCGGGCAGCGGGGCCGGGCAGTCGTTGTAGAGGATCAGCGTGCCGCCGGGTGCGACGGTGGAGAAGTCGACGAGCACGTCGGCCGCCTCCCCCGGGGCGAGCAGCAGCGCGTGCGCGTCGACGTTGAGCACGGTCGGGTCGCGCCGGTCGTACCGGTAGCTCACCGGCCGGTTCGGCACGACCACCGGCGCGGGCAGCAGGCCGCACTCGTTGCCGATCTGGACGAGCTCCGGGCCGGCGGCACGCGGGTCCGGCACCCCGCCGTCGCGCCCGTCCGTCGGCCAGCCGGCGGGCCGCTCCGGCGCGCGTACCGCCTCCACCATCGGCACCTCGCCGGCGTCGGCGTCGGCCAGAGCGCCATCCGGGTCCCACATCGGTCCGTCCGAGCGGGCCCGGTAGAGCTGGAGGTTCAGGCCGCGGTCCAGGCAGGCGTTGAGGATGCGGAACCGGTACGTCCTCGGCTCGACCTCCAGGTACGGGTACGCGATCCCGTTGACCAGCACGGTGTCGCCGAACGCGTCCGGCACCGCCGACGGGTGCGGGACGCCGGGCGCGAGCGGCGGCTCGTCGGGGTCGGCGACGGGATCGTGGTGCGGGTTCGGCACGGGCTCCGCCCGGTGCCGCGTACCGCCGTGCTCCCGCTGCCCGACGTCGTCGCCCGTACGCGACCACGGGCCGTAGTCCCACCGGCCGGTCGGGTTCGTCCCGTCGGCCCGGTGCGGGTTCTGCCGGGGCTGGTAGACGTGCGGGTGCCAGAGGCTGCCCAGGGAGCCCCAGCGGTCCCGGTCCCACGTCGGGTCCTCCCCGGCGAGCTGGGCGTCCTCCGGCACGAACGTCTTGTCCTCGATCACCAGGGGCAACTGGTCGGCGGGGAGCACCCCGTCGGCGACGAGCCGCTCCTCGGCGGGGTCGGTGAGCAGGTAGAGGGCGACCTGGCCGGAGTAGACGGTGAGCCGGGCCAGGCCGACGGTGTTGTCGTGGAACCAGCACAGCCGCCCGCTCTGCTCGTTCGGGTAGTAGAGCGTGGTCGCGCCCGCGCCGGGCGGCGGCATGTCGGGCACGTGGGTCAGGCCGGGCCCCGTCGGGTAGGGCGTGATCTCGCCGGCCGGCGTCACCCACTGCCAGGGGTTGCCGGCGCTGGTCCAGCCGGTGTGCGCGCCCGCCAGCCGCAGCACCGCCCGGTTCTGCGGGTAGGGCGCCGGGCCGTCGAGCGGGCCGGCCCCGGCGCCGTCGACGGTCGGGTCGACCGGCAGGAAGAGCTCGCCGGAGCGGCCGGTGGGGAGCTGGTTGATGAACTTGACCCGGACCGGCCGGCCGCGCCGGGCCAGGATCAGCGGGCCGAGGTGCCAGGGGCGCCCCGCCGGTGCGACCGTGTTGTGCCCGTGGGCGTCCGTGCCGAGGTTGAGCTGCCGGTAGCCGCGCAGCCGGGTCGCCGGCAGGTCCCGGTGCAGCCGCTGCGCGTACTGCTCCAGGCCGATCTCGTAGTAGTCGCAGCCCGGATAGCTGACGGTGTCCGGCACCGCCACCGGCAGATGGGCGCCGAGCTCGGTGCGGCCGAGCGCGCCGGGGCGGGGCAGCGCGTCGACGAACTTGCGGATGCCGGTGCCGGGCAGCACGCAGCCGTCGGCGTCGACGACCGGCAGCGGGCTGCGGGCCTGGTTCGGCAGCGGACCGAAGTAGCGCGGCACGGCGGCCGGGTCGAGGCTGGCCGGCGCGGCGACCGGCTCGGCCGCGCGCCGGGCTGCCGGCACGGGACCCGCCCCGGTCGCGTCGGCGTCGTGCTCGGCACGGGCGCTCGCCCGCTCCGCCCACGGGATCCGGAGTCTGCGGAACAGCTCCATGGCTCTCCCCGGTGTCCGGGCGCGGCGGGCACCACGTCGGCGTGGCGGACCGGTCGCGCGTCGCTGACGATGCGTGAGGAGTCAACCGCAGCATGCGACCTCGACGGCGGTGTTAGGAAGTACCCAATCGTCCGTATCTGTGGCAAGGACGCGACTCGCCGCCCTGCCGGCGGAGTGTCCCGCCCGACACGCCGACCGGGTGGCTGCGGGCGGCTACCCGCCATGCGCGAGGCAGGACACGCGCGGTGTCGCACCGGTCCGGCCGCCTCAGTCGGCGGGACGCTCCGGCTGGCAGACCGGGCACCAGTAGGTGACCCGCTCGCCCAGTTCCTCCTTGCGGATCGCGGTGCCGCACCGGCGGCAGGGCTGGGCGCGCCGGCCGTAGACGTAGCTGGTCTGCCCCCGGCGCAGCGATCCGGTGGTGCTCTGCGTCCAGCGGCCCCGGTTCGCCGCGAGCAGCTTCTGCGCGAGGGCGACGGTGCCGGCGAGGTCCGGCACCGCGCGCACCGGGGTCCACGGCGAGACGCCGCGCAGGAAGAGCACCTCGCACTTGTAGAGGTTGCCGACGCCGGCCAGGTTGCGCTGGTCCAGCAGCGCCTCGGAGATGGTGACGTCCGGATCGGCGGCCAACCGGCGCACCGCCTCCGCCGGGTCCCAGTCCGCGCCGAGCAGGTCGGGGCCGAGGTGCCCGACGAGCGACTCCTCCTCGGCGGTCGGCACCAGCGCCAGCTCGTGCAGGTGGTAGCCGACGGCGACCGCCCGCGCGCTGCGCAGCACGACCCGGATCAGGTGCGCCGGCCGGGCCGCCCAGCGCTCCCCGGGCGCGTACGCCCGCCAGGCGCCGTCCATCCGCAGGTGCGAGTGCAGTGTCCAGCGCGCCCCGCCGTCGTCTCCCGGTGCCGTGTCCCCGGTCGCACCGCCACCCTGCGCCGAGGCGGTGCCGGCCTGCGCCGAGGCGGTGCCGGCCTGCGCTGGGGCCGTGCCGCCCTGCGCCGGGGCGGTGCCGCCGCCCTGCGCCGGGGCGGTGCCGCCGGCCTGCGGTGCGATCGGGGCGTCGGGCGGCGGCGTGGCGTGCGGTGGGGCGGTGAGCCGCAGCAGCAGGTGCTTGCCCCGGCTGGCCGACTCCCGCACCGTCCAGCCGGCGAGGTCGGCCGCGGCGAGCTGCGGCACCCGGAAGTCGCTGCCGGTCAGGCGGGCGCCGGCCAGGGCACGGTGCAGTACGCGGGCGGTGTTCCAGACGGTGTCGCCTTCGGGCACCCGTCCATCCTTCCTCGTCCGAGCCGAATTCGCATGTGTCGCTATTTGTATGGTGGTTCCTGTCGATCTACCGACAAGGGCACGATCAGGGAGTTCTGAGGAGAATGCCCATGATTCTGCCCCAACGTCGCGCCCGTACCGCCGCCCTGACCGTCATCCTCGCCCTCGCCCTCGTACCCGCCCCGGGCCCCGCCCTCGCCGCCGCCGGCGAACGGTGGAGCACCGACCTCTCCCGCGTCGACGCCGACGACGTCAACGTCCGGCACACCCGCGCCGGGCTCCGGCTGGCAGATCCCCGTCTCGCGCGGTCCCGCGCGCCCCGCAGCGCGGTCGCCGAGGGGATCTTCCTCGCGCCGCCGCGCACCCTGGCCCGGCCGGCCACCCGGATCCGCGCCGCCGTCGACGCCCGCACCGCCGCCGGCGGCACCGCCGAGGCCCAGGTGCGGGGCTGGCGGGCGGCGGGCTGGACCGAGTGGCGCGAGGCCACTGGCGGAGCGGTCTTCGACCGGCCGGTCACCCGCGTGCAGACCCGGGTGGTGCTCACTGCGAGCCGGCCGGACGCGACCGCGGAGGTGCGCGCCGTGCGACTCACCGCCGACACCGTCGCCGCCGTCGCCGCCTCGCCCGGCCCCACCTACCGGGTGTACGCGACGCGGATCGGGCTGGTCGGCGAGGTGACCGCCAACGGGCACACGATCGTGGCCAGGGACCACTTCGTGGCGCTGCCGTCCCGGCGCGCCCTGGCCCCGGCGAACACCGGCGACTACACCGTGCGGGTCTGCACCACCACGGGCAGCCGCTGCGAGTACGCCCCGGTCTGGGACGTCGGCCCGTGGAACACCCGGGACGACTACTGGAACCTCAGCGCCGTCCGGGAGAACTGGAAGGACCTCCCGCAGGGCCGGCCGCAGGCACAGGCGGCCTACCAGTACGGCTACAACGGCGGGCTTGACCAGTTCGGGCGGGTCGTGTTGAACCCGGCCGGCGTCGACCTCGCCGACGGCACCTTCTGGGACGGGCTGCAGCTCACCACCAACGCCTGGGTGGACGTGGCGTACCTGTGGACCGGCAGCGGTCCGCGCGGCGTGGTCGGCGACGGTCCGCTCAACATCCGCGCCGGCGCCGGCACGGGGTACGCGGTGCGCGGCCTGGCCGCCCGGTACGCCAACGTGCCGATCGAGTGCTACGTGACCGGGCAGACCGTCGTCGGCCCGTACCGGACCACCAACCGGTGGAACCGCCTCACCGGCGGCCAGTACGTCAGCCACGCGTACGTCTCGGCGGTCTACGGCGGCACCGTGCCGCTCTGCTGACCACCACCCGCGTACGCCCGCCGGGCCGGCCGGCTCCGGTCCGGCCCGGCGCCCGGGTCGCCCGCCCGGCACCTCGCCCGGCCGGCCCGCTGCTCAGCCGGCCGTGACGCGCAGCAGGTCGCCCGGCGCCACCGCCAGCAGGTCCACCGCCCGGCCGCCGTTGACCGCCACGGCGACCAGGCCGGCGGAGTCGGCGTGCACCAGCAGTCCGCCCGGTCCGGCGTCGCCGAAGGTGCGCCCGTGCACGGCCTCCCGGTCGGGCCCGGCACCCGCGCCCGGTCGCACCCGGACCCGGACCGGCAACGGCGCCAGCAGGTCGGCCGGCGCGGCCAGTTGGACGTTGCCGAAGTGGTCGACGGTCAGCACCTCGGCCGTGAACCCGTCCGCCTCCCGCCGGAGCACCGGCGCCGGCAGCCGGACCAGGGACTCCGGGTCGACCGCCGGGCCGACCCCGGACAGCGGTGCGCCGAGCGCCAGCCGCGCGGCGACCGGCGCGAAGACGTCCCGGCCGTGGAACGTGCGTGACACCTCGGGCGCGAGCCACTCCGGGTCGGTCAGCTCGACGGCCGCGGTCACCCCACCCAGCGCCTCGGCGGCCTCCACCAGCAGGCCGTTGTCCGGCCCCACCAGCAGCCCGCGGGGCGTGGCCAGCGCGACGCCCCGCCGGGTGGTGCCCACGCCCGGGTCGACGACGGCCACGTGCACCCCGAGCGGCAGGTGCGGCACGGCCTGCGCGAGCACCGCCGCGCCCCGGCGTACGTCGGCCGGCGGGACGAGGTGGGTGACGTCGACGACCCGGGCCTCCGGCGCCAGCCGCGCGATCACCCCGTGGCAGGCGGCGACGAATCCGTCGGCCAGGCCGTAGTCGGTGGTCAGCGAGATCCACGGGGCGCGGGCCGCACCGGCGGGCGGGCCGGCGACGACCCGCCGACCGTGCACCGGGCGGCCGGCGGGGACCCGTCCGTCGGCGGTGAGGGGCAGTTCCAGGACCAGTTCGTCGTGCAACTCGATGCCGTCCTCGCCGACCACCGGGATGCTCGGCTTGAGCTGGCGGGCCCGGTCCACCGCGCCCCGGTCCACGCGCACCAGCCGCAGCCCGCGCCGCTGGTAGAAGCGCAGCGCCCGCAGGTTGTCGTTCGTGGTGACGAGCCAGAGCCGGGTCCGGCCGCCGGCCCGGGCCACCTCGCCGGCCGCCGCCAGCAGCGCCGTGCCGACGCCGCCGCCGGGCGTCGCGGCCACCACGCTGACCACCTCCAGCCCGTCGGCGTCGTCGTGGTGGGCGAGCGCCCCGACGACCGCCCCGGCCCCGTCGGTCGCCACCAGCGTGGGCAGCGTACGCAGGTCGTACCGGGTGTCGTGGGCGACGACGTACGGCCCGCCCCACTCGCGTTCGTGCAGCGCGTCCACGGCCGCCCGGTCCCCGGCCCGCGCCGGCCGGACGGTCATCCCGTCCGCCCCGTCCACCACGCTCATCGTCGGCTCCCCTCGTCGACCGGTCGGGATCGTACCGACGCCGTCAGACCGCCCCGGTCGACCGGAGCGGTCTGGCAGAAATGGGACAGCCGCACTGACCGACCGGCCACTGCCGGGACGGGATCCGGTTGGGCAGACTGCCAGGGGTGACCAACCGGAGCCTGCCCGCCGTCGCGGTGCTCGTTATCGCCGCCGCCCTCACCGCCGCCTGCGGCGACGACGCGGAGGACCGGCGCGCCGCGCCACCGGCCGCCACGGCGTCGACCCCGGCCGACGTGCCGTCCCCGGGCCCGACCGGCTCAACGGAAGCCACGGCGACGCCCGCCGCCCCGCCGAGCGCCCGGCCGACGAGGGCGGGCCCGGCGGCTCCGAGCGCCGGCGGGCCCACCCAGCGCCGCCCCGCCAGCCCGCCGCCGGTCGAGCTGCCGGCCCGCCCGACCGGGACGCCCGGCGCGCGGCAGGTCGTCGACGCGTTCAAGGCCGCCGGGCTGAAGGTGCCGAACCCCCGGGACCGGTCGGTCGAGTGCGGCCCGGACGGGCTCGGCCTGGGCTGCTCCGAGCTGGTCGCGACGGACGCCGTCACCGTGTACGTCTTCCCCGACGAGACCAGCGCCAGCGACATCGCCGAGACGTGGGGCGGCCAGTCGTTCCGGCGGGGCACGGTGGTGCTCAACTACCTGGAGGCGAAGACCCCCGCCGCCGATCGCGCCAGGTACGAGAAGGTCCTCACCGGGCTGCGCTGACGGTGCGGGTCAGCCGCGCAGGCGCAGGCCGCGCGGGGTGGCCCGGAAGCCGGCGGCGGTGAGGGCGTCGCGCAGCGGCGAGGAGCGCACCGCCTCGCCGTCGGCCCGCTCCACCGACATCGCGCCCAACGCGCCGGAGTGGACCGCGTCGGCGAGCGCCTTCCCGGCCGCCGTCAGCAGGTCGGTGTCGTCGGTGAAGGAGAGGATAGTCCGCCCGCCGCGTTCGACGTAGAGCACCAGGTCACCGGCGACCAGCACCACCACGGCGCCGGCCTTGCGCCCCGCCCGGTGCCCGGTCGCCGGGGCCGTCCCGTCGCCCGAGTCGACCACCCGCTCCGGCCAGGACAGCGCCGCACCGTAAGGGTTGGCCGGATCGGTGGCGGCGAGCACCAGGGCGGGCCCGCCACGCCCCCGCCCGCCGTCGGTCGGCTCGGCCAGCGCCCGGATCCGGTCCACCGCCCCCGGCACCGCGAACTGCGCCGCGCCCAGCCCCTCGACGAAGTAGCCCCGCCGGGCCGCGCCGCGCTCCTCCAGCGCCGAGAGCACCGGATAGACCGCGGCGAAACCGCCGGTCACCTGCTCGGCCATGACCGCTCCCCGGGTCACCACGCCGTGCCGTTCGAGCAGCACGTCGGCCAGGGCCGCGGCGCGCCGGGTCGGGTCGGTGTCGCGCTCCGGCAGCCGCGACCAGCGGCCGGCCACGGTCGGCGGGCCCACACGCGTCGGCAGGGCCACCCGCCCGGGGCGCCGGTAACGGGTGCGCGGCGCGGTGGCACGGGACCGGTGCGCCCCACCGCCGCCGAGCGCCGCGCGCAACGGCGCCAGGGTGTCGTTGGTGAGGTGACCGGCCCACACCAGGTCCCAGACGACGGCGCTCAGCGCGGCGTCGTCGGTCGAGCCGACCCGGTCGGACAGCGACCGGAAGAACAGCGCCTGCCCGTCGCCGAGCGCGTCCAGCACCGCGTCGTGCAGCGGGGTGCGGGTGAGCGCCTCGTCGGGCGGGGCGAGCAGCAGCGGCGCGACGTCCGCGTAGGCCAGCGTGACCCAGCCGTCCCCGCCGGAGATGGCCCCGGAGCCGGCCCAGAGCACCTCGCCGCTGGCGCAGAGCTCGTCGAGCTGAGCGGGGGAGTAGTCGGCGACCCGGCCGGGCAGCACCAGCCGTTCCAGGGCCGACGCCGGCACCGCCGCGCCCTGCAACTGCTCCACGGCGGCGGCCAGCGCCTCCACCCCCCGCGCGGACGAGCCGACCTGTTGCCAGCGGGGCAGGAACGCGGCCAGCGCGCGGGGCGGCACCGGCTCGATCTCCCGGCGCAGCGCGGCCAGGGACCGGCGCCGCAGCAGCCGCAGCACCTCCGCGTCGCACCACTGGCTGCCGGCCGTGTCGGGGGTGAACTCGCCGGCCACCACCCGACCGGTGGCGGCGAGCCGGCGCAGCGTCTGCTCGACCACGAAGACGCCGAGCCCGAAACGGGCCGCGCAGGTGGCGGCGGCGAACGGCCCGTGCGTACGCGCGTAGCGGGCGACCAGGTCGCCGAGCGGATCGGCCACCGGGGCGAGGTAGGCCTCGGCCACCCCGACGGGCAGGGCCACACCGAGGGCGTCGCGCAGCCGCGCCGCGTCCTCGACGCCCACCCAGCGCTCCTCGCCGGCGACGCGCACGCGTAGCACCCGGCGGGCCGCCGCCAGCTCGGTCAGCCAGGCGGGGGCGGCGCCCCGCTCGGCCAGCTCCGCCTCCGACAGGTCGCCGACCACGCGGAGCAGCTCGACCACGTCCTCCGCGTCGCGCGGGCGGCGCTGCTCGGTCAGCCAGCGCAGCTGCCGCCCGGTCTCGGCCAGCACCGCCGGATCGAGCAGCTCCCGCAGGTCGACCCGGCCGAGCAGCTCGCCGAGCAGGGTCGAGTCCAGCGCCAGCGCGGCGGCCCGGCGTTCGGCCAGCGGCGCGTCGCCCTCGTAGAGGAAGGCGCCGACGTAGCCGAAGAGCAGCGACCGGGCGAACGGCGACGGCTGGGCGGTCTCCACCTCGACCAGGCGCACCTTGCGGGCGGCCAGGTCGCGCATCAACTCGGCCAGCGCCGGCTGGTCGAAGACGTCCTGGAGACACTCCCGGGCGGCCTCCAGGGTGACCGGGAAGTCGGCGTACTCGCGGGCGACGTCGAGCAGCTGGGCGGCGCGTTGCCGCTGCTGCCACAGCGGCTGGCGGCGGCGCGGGTCGCGGCGGGGCAGCAGCAGCGACCGGGCGGCGCACTCGCGGAACCGGGACGCGAAGAGCGCGGACGTGCCGACCGACTCCTCGACGAGCTGGGCGATCTCCTCGGGCTCGAAGACCACCACGTCGGCGCCGGGCGGCTCCTCCGCCGTGTCCGGCAGGCGGACCACGATGCCGTCGTCGGACGGCATCACCTGGGCGTCCACGCCGTAGCGCTCGGCGAGCCGGCGGCCGATGGCCAGCGCCCACGGCCCGTTGACCCGGGCGCCGAGCACGCTGTGCACGGCCAGCCGCCAGTCGCCCAGCTCGTCGCGGAACCGCTCGACCACTACGGTGCGGTCGTCGGGCAGGGAGCGGGTGGCGGCGCGCTGCTCGCGCAGGTAGGCCATCAGGTTGCCGGCGGCCCAGTCGTCCAGGCCGCCGGCCCGCAGCGCGGCGACCGCCGTCTCGTCGCTCTGCCGCAGCAGGGCGCGCACCCGGGCGCCGATGGCCCGGCCCAGCTCGACGGGGCGGCCGAGCTGGTCGCCCTTCCAGAACGGCATCTTCGCCGCCTGCCCGGGGGCCGGGGAAACCAGCACCCGGTCGGGGGTGATCTCCTCGATCCGCCAGGACGACGAACCGAGCAGGAAGACGTCGCCGACGCGGGACTCGTAGACCATCTCCTCGTCCAGCTCGCCGACCCGGGCGGCCCGCTCGGCCCCCGCCAGGAAGACGCCGAAGAGGCCCCGGTCGGGGATCGTGCCGCCGCTGGTCACCGCGAGCCGCTGCGCGCCGGGCCGGCCGGTGAGCGTGTCGGTGGCGCGGTCCCAGACCAGCCGGGGCCGCAGCTCGGCGAACGCGGTGGACGGGTAGCGGCCGGAGAGCATGTCGAGCACGGCGTGCAGCGCCGAGTCGGGCAGCTCGGCGAAGGGCGCCGCCCGGCGTACGAGCACGGCCAGGTCACCGACGCGCCACGGCTCCAGCGCCACCATGGCGACGATCTGCTGGGCCAGCACGTCGAGCGGGTTGCGCGGGTGGTGCAGCTCCTCGATGGCGCCCTCGGCCATCCGCTCGGCCACCACCGTGCACGAGAGCAGGTCGCCCCGGTGCTTGGGGAAGACCACCCCCCGGGAGACCGCGCCGACCTGGTGCCCGGCCCGGCCCACCCGTTGCAGGCCGGCGGCCACGCTGGGCGGCGCCTCGATCTGCACCACCAGGTCGACGGCGCCCATGTCGATGCCCAGCTCCAGGCTGGAGGTGGCCACCACGGCGGGCAGCTGGCCGGACTTGAGCGCCTCCTCGATGTGCTTGCGCTCCTCCCGGGAGACGCTGCCGTGGTGGGCGCGGGCGATCACCGCCGGTGCGCCGGCCGCCGCGCCGGCCTGCGCCATCAGCTCCGCCGGCGTGCGGCCGACGCGCACCGGCCCTTCGGGGCCGCCCCACTCCTGTGCGCCGCGCGGCGACGGCGTGGGCCCGCCGGCCAGCTCCTCGCCGGCCAGCTCGTTGAGCCGGGCGCAGAGGCGCTCGGCGGAACGCCGGGAGTTGGTGAAGACGATTGTCGAGCGGTGTGCCCTGACCAGGGAGAAGACGCGTTCCTCGACCGCCGGCCAGATGGACGCCCGGCGCGCGCCGAGGCCACCGAGGTCGTCCTCCGGCGGCTCCTGCTCGTCGAGGCGGGTCATGTCCTCCACCGGCACCTGGACGCTGACCTCGATCGTCTTGGCGGTGGGCGGCGCGACCACGTCGACGGGGCGGGCGCCGCCGAGGAAACGGGCGCACGCGTCGACGGGCCGGACGGTGGCGGAGAGGCCGATCCGCTGTGCCGGGGCCGGCAGCAGCTCGTCGAGGCGTTCCAGGGAGAGCGCGAGATGGGCGCCGCGTTTGGTGCCGGCGACGGCGTGCACCTCGTCGAGGATCACCGTCTCGACGCCGCGCAGGGAGTCGCGGGCGGCGGAGGTGAGCAGCAGGAACAGCGACTCGGGTGTGGTGATGAGGATGTCCGGCGGGGTGCGGGCGAAGGCCCGCCGCTCGTCGGCGGGGGTGTCGCCGGTGCGCATCCCCACGGTGATCTCCGGCGGGGCGACGCCGAGCCGGGTGGCGGCCTGGCGGATGCCCGCGAGGGGGGTGCGCAGGTTGCGCTCGACGTCGACCGCGAGCGCCTTGAGCGGGCTGACGTAGAGCACCCGGCACCGCTGCCGGGGGTCGGCCGGGGCGGGCTCGCGGGCGAGCCGGTCGAGCGACCAGAGGAACGCGGCCAGCGTCTTGCCCGAGCCGGTGGGGGCCACCACCAGCGCGCTGCGCCCGGCGGAGACGGAGCCCCAGGCGCCGGTCTGGGCGGCGGTGGGCGCGGCGAAGGCGGCACCGAACCACTCCCGGGTGGCCGCGCCGAAACCCGCCATCGCATCCGTCACGCCCTCCATCCTGCCCCGACGGTGTGACATCGAGGCTCTGGGCGGAGGGCCATTGCCCCGCTCCGGCTCATACGCGATGTTTGCGCGTTCAATCCGTTAAGTCTTACTTAACTGGTTGCTTGTGCCCCACAACATAAAGTAACTTCACCCGGAGCGTCGGCCCGGGGTGGAGGAGATCGGATTGACCGTCGAGCAGCGGAGCTTCGAGCCCGGCACCGACGTGCTCATCCGCAAGGTCGACAGTCACCTCGCTGCCGTCCGCACCGGGCTGTCCGGCCCGGAGCTGGAGCTGGCCGAGCGGCTCGCCGCCGCGCTGCGGGAGCTGGTCGTCTCCACCGCGCAGGCCAGCGCGGCCGACCGGGGGCAGGTCCGCGCCGCGGTGCACTACTTCGTGCTGCGCCGGGAGAGCCGGGGCCGGTTGCTGCCGGTGCGCTCCCTCGCCGCCGCTCAGCGGGTGGTCAACAAGGTCGTGATCCAGCTCGGCCGCCCCGACCTGCTGGTGGAGCCCCGTCGTGAGCGCCCCGCCCGGGAGCCCGTCGTCGCCCCCACCCCCACCGCCGACGTCGCCGTCGGCTGACGGCCGCCCCCGGCCTGCGCCCGCCGGCCCCTGCGCGTCGCCCTCGGCTGACGGCTGGCCGGCCGCCTCGACCGGTTACCCGCACGCGGGCGACAACGGGACGAATTCGCGCAAAACCGCCCGCCGGGCGACGATCTGGCGTGTGATCGCACCTAGGTGCCGTCCCACCTCCGGCGCGCGCCGCAGCCACCTCGACCGGGAGCGCGGGTGCTCGTACTGCTGATCCTCCACTTCGTGGCGGCCCTCGTCGCGCCACTGCTCGTCCGGTGGTGGGGTCCCCGCGCCTGCTACCCGCTGGCGCTGGCGCCGGCGGCGGCGTTCGGCTGGGCGCTGGCCCGCACGCCCGCCGTCCACGACGGCGGGGCGGTGGTCGAGACGTACCCGTGGATCGGCCAGCTCGGCGTCGACCTGGCGCTGCGGCTGACCACCCTGTCCTGGCTGATGACCCTGCTCGTCGGTGGCGTCGGCGCGCTGGTCCTGGTCTACAGCGCCCACTACTTCGGCCGGGAGTCCGCCGGCGTGGCCCGGTTCGCGGCCGTGCTGGTGGCCTTCGCGGGGGCGATGCTCGGCCTGGTCCTCGCCGACGACCTGCTGCTGCTCTACGTCTGCTGGGAGCTCACCACGGTCTTCTCGTACCTGCTGATCGGGCACAGCGCCGAGCGGCGGGCCAGCCGGTGGGCGGCGGCGCAGGCGCTGACCGTGACCACGTTCGGCGGGCTGGCGATGCTGGTGGGGTTCATCATGCTCGGCGGGCACGCCGGCACCTACCGCTGGTCGGAGATCGCCGCCGCCCCGCTGCCGGGCGGGGCGTACCTCGTCGCGGCGGTCGTGCTGATCCTCGTCGGGGCACTGTCCAAGTCGGCGTTGCTGCCGTTCAGCTCGTGGCTGCCGGTGGCGATGGCGGCGCCCACGCCGGTGAGCGCGTACCTGCACGCCGCCGCGATGGTGAAGGCCGGCGTCTACCTGATCGCGCTGCTCGCCCCGGTGCTGGCGAGCGCCGGCCCGTGGCGGCCGGTGGTCGTGGTCGCCGGCCTGGCCACCATGCTGACCGGAGGCTGGGCGGCGCTGCGGCAGACCGACCTGAAGCTGCTGCTGGCGTACGGCACGGTCAGCCAGCTCGGCCTGATCGCGGTGGCCGTCGGGGCCGGCACCCCCGACACGGCGCTCGCCGGGGTGGCGATGCTGCTGGCGCACGCCCTGTTCAAGGCGCCGCTCTTCCTCGTCGTCGGCATCATCGACCACGGCACCGGCACCCGCGACCTGCGGGAGCTGTCCGGGCTGGGGCGCCGGGCGCCGCTGCTCGTCACCGTGACGGTGCTCGCCGCCGCCTCGATGGCCGGGCTGCCACCGCTTGTCGGCTTCGTCGCCAAGGAGGCCGTGCTGGCCGCCTTCACCGACCGGCCCGCCGTCGTCGCCGTGCTGGTGGTGGGCACCGCGCTCACCGTCGCCTACAGCGCCCGCTTCGTCTGGGGCGCGTTCGCCACCCGGCCCGGCGTGGAACCGGCCGCGCCCGGGCGGATCCCCGCGTCGATGCTCGCCCCGCCGGCCCTGCTGGCCGCCGTCGGGCTGGCCGCCGGCCCGGCCGCCGGGATCCTCGACGGCCTGCTCCGCCCGTACGCCGAGTCGTTCGGCGTCGTCGGCAAGGACCTGGCGCTCTGGCACGGCCTCAGCCCCGCGCTCGGCTTCTCCGCGCTGGCCGTGGCCGGCGGCGCGGCGCTGTTCGCGCTGCGCGGCCCGCTCGCCCCGGTGCTGGCCCGGCTGCACGTCCCGGTCAGCGGCAACCAGGGGTACGAGTGGCTCGTCCGCCGCTTCGACCGGCTGGCCATGAGGGTCACCGGCGCGACCCAGCGGGGCTCGCTGCCGCAGTACCTCGGCATCATCCTGATCGTGCTCGCCCTGGTGCCCGGCGGGGCGATGCTGGCCACCCGTCCGTGGCGGGAACGGATCGCCCTCTGGGACAGCCCGCTGCAGGTCGTGGTGGTGGCGGTGGTGACCGTCGCGGCGGTGCTGGCGGTGGGCGCCCGCCGGCGGCTGACGGCCATGCTGCTGGTGGGCATGACGGGCTACGGCACGGCGATGCTCTTCGTGGTCTACGGCGCGCCGGACCTGGCACTGACCCAGTTCCTCGTCGAGACCGCCACCATCGCGGTGTTCGTGCTGGTGCTGCGCCGGTTGCCGGAGCGGTTCTCGGCCCGACCGAGACGCCTGAAGTGGGCGCGTCGGACGATCGGGCTGGTGGTCGGCGTGGTGGTGGGCGGGCTGGCCCTGACCGCCGCCTCGGCCAGGCGGGCGCCCACCATCTCCGCCGCGTTCCCGGACCTGGCCGTCACCCACGGCTACGGCCGCAACGTCGTCAACGTGACCCTGGTCGACATCCGGGCCTGGGACACGATGGGCGAGCTGTCGGTGCTGGTGGTGGCCGCGACCGGCGTGGCCAGCCTGGTCTTCCAGCGGTCCCGGACCGGGCCCCGCCCGCGCCGCCCGGAGCGGCCGAACCGGGTGCAGCGGCCGGGGCACCGGGTCTGGCTGCGCGGCGGGGCGACCCTGCACGAGCGGCAGCGCTCGATCGTTCTCGAGGTGGTGACCCGCCTGGTCTTCCACACGGTGGTGGTCTTCTCCCTGTTCCTGCTCTTCGCCGGCCACAACGCGCCGGGCGGCGGCTTCGCCGGCGGCCTGGTGGCGAGCCTGGCGCTGGCCGTGCGCTACCTGGCCGGCGGTCGCTACGAGCTGGCCGAGGCCGCCCCGGTCGGCGCCGGCACGGTGCTCGGCGCCGGCCTCTTCGTCTCGATCGGCACCGGCGCCGTCGCCCTGTTCGCGGGCGGCACGGTGCTCGAGAGCGCCCGGATCAACCTGTGGCTGCCGGTGATCGGGGACTTCTACCTGGTCACGTCCCTCTTCTTCGACGTGGGCGTCTACCTGGTCGTGGTCGGGCTGGTGCTGGACATCCTGCGCAGCCTCGGCGCCGAGGTGGACCGGCACATCGAGGCGGCCGGCGAGTCCGGGGGCGGCCTGCGGGTCGACGGGCAGGGGGAGCGGGCGTGAGGACGGCCGGCGCGGGGCCGACCCTGGTGCTGGTCGTCGCCGCCGGGGTGCTGGTCGGCTGCGGGGTCACCCTGCTGCTGGAACGCAGCCTGACCCGGATCCTGCTCGGCGTCATCCTGCTCGGCAACGGGGTGAACGCGCTCATCCTGCTCGGCGGGCGCTCGGGTGCCGCCCCGGTGGTCGGCACGGCGCCCGCCGGCACGTTGAGCGACGCGCTGCCGCAGGCCATGATCCTCACCGCCATCGTGATCACCTTCGGGCTGACCGCGTTCCTGCTGGCGGTCAGCTACCGCAGCTGGTACCTCACGGGCGACGACGAGGTCCCCGACGACATCGAGGACCGGCAGATCAGGCACGCGGCCGAGCGCAGCGAACTGGCCGCCGCCGACCTCGGCGGCGAGGGCCCGGACGCCGACCCCGAGCAGGTCGACCCGGAGCCGCCGCGCCGGCACCCGCGCGGGGACGGCCCCGGATGACCGGGTACGCGGGACGGGGCGCCCGATGAGCTGGCTCGTGCCGCTGCCCGTGGTGGTGCCGCTGCTGGGCGCGGCGCTGACCCTGCTGCTGGCCCGGTGGCCCGGGCTGCAACGCCTCGTCAGCGTGGCCTGCCTGACCGCCACGCTGGCGGTGGCGGCGGTGCTGCTGGTGCAGGCGTACCGGCACGGGCCGGTGGTGGTCCAGGTCGGCGGATGGCCGGCGCCGGTGGGCATCGTGCTGGTCGCGGACCAGCTCGCCGCGCTGATGCTGGTGGTCTCCTCGGCGGTGACCCTGTGCGTGCTGCTCTACTCCGTCGGCCAGGGGCAGGGGGACTTCGGCGAGACCGTCCCGGTGACCATCTACCACCCGACCTACCTGGTATTGACCGCCGGCGTGACCAACGCGTTCCTCGCCGGCGACCTGTTCAACCTCTTCGTCGGCTTCGAGATCCTGCTGGCCGCGAGCTTCGTGCTGATCACCCTCGGCGGCACCGAGACCCGGATCCGCACCGGCTCGACGTACGTGGTGGTCAGCATCCTCTCCTCGATGATCTTTCTCGCCTCGGTGGGGCTGGTGTACGCGGCCACCGGCACGCTGAACATGGCCCAGTTGGCGCACCGGCTGGACGCGCTGCCCGACGGCGTACGGCTGACCCTCGAGCTGATGCTGCTGCTCGCCTTCGGGGTCAAGGCGGCTGTCTTCCCGCTCTCGGCCTGGTTGCCGGACAGCTACCCGACGGCGCCGGCTCCCGTCACGGCGGTCTTCGCCGGCCTGCTCACCAAGGTCGGCGTGTACGCGATCATCCGCACCGAGACGCTGCTCTTCCCCGGCGGCCACGTCTCCGGGCTGCTGATGGTGGTGGCCGGGCTGACCATGGTGGTCGGCATCCTCGGCGCGGTCGCCCAGTCGGACATGAAGCGGCTCTTCTCCTTCACCCTGGTCAGCCACATCGGCTACATGATCTTCGGAGTGGGGCTGAGCACCGTCGCCGGGCTCTCCGGCGCGATCTTCTACGTGGTGCACCACATCACCATCCAGACCACGCTGTTCCTGGTCGCCGGCCTCGTCGAGGAGCGGGCCGGCAGCACCGACCTGCGCCGCATCGGCGGGCTGGCCCGGGCGGCCCCGCTGCTCGGCGTCCTCTTCTTCGTCCCCGCCATGAACCTCGCCGGGATTCCGCCCTTCTCCGGGTTCCTCGGCAAGCTCGGCCTGCTCCAGGCCGGCGTCGCGGCCGGCGAGCCGCTGCCCGGCGTGCTGGTCGCGGCGGGGACGGTGACGAGCCTGCTCACCCTCTACGTGGCCTCGCGGGTATGGAACATCGCCTTCTGGCGCGCGCCCCGGCTGGCCACCACCGAGCCGGTCGTCCACCTGCCGGCGCTGATGGTCGGCGCGACGATCGCGCTGGTCGGGCTGGGGCTGGCGCTGACCGTCGTCGCCGGGCCGCTGTTCGACGTCACCGCCGACGCGGCGGTCGACCTGCGCGAGCGCACCCCGTACATCCGCTCCGTGCTGCCGGTCGGTGCCCCGTGACGCCCGCCTCCGGGGCACCACCGCGCGGGCGGGGGCGGCGGCGCGACCGGTTGATCGCCTTCGGCTGGCTGGTGCTGGTCTGGAGCCTGCTCTGGGGGGACTTCTCGTGGGGCAATCTCGCGGGCGGGACGCTGGTGGCCGGCGCCGTGCTGCTGTTCTTCCCGCTGCCGCCGGTGAGCTTCGGCGGCCGGCTGCGCCCCGGGCCGCTGGTCGTCTTCGCGGTGCGCTTCGTCGGCGAACTGGTAAGCGCCAGCGCGCACGTCGCCCGGGTCGCGGTGCAGCCCGGATACCAGCCCCGGTCGGCGATCATCGCGGTCCGCCTCCGGGTGCGTACCGACCTGAACCTGGCGCTCACCGCCGAGGCGATCTCGCTGGTGCCGGGCACGCTGATCGTCGAGGTGGACCGGGACGTCGGAGTCCTCTACGTGCACGTGTTCGACACCCACGGCCCGCAGGACCTGCGCGGCAGCCGGCAACGGATCCTCGCCGTCGAGCGGCGGCTCGTCCGCGCGGTCGGCTCGGACGCCGAGGTGCGCCGGGTCAGCGCCGATCCCGTCGAGAGGGGACCCGAACCGTGATCACGTTCCTCGCCGCCACCCTCACCGTCCTGTTCTCGGTGACCGCGCTGCTGGCCCTGATCCGGCTCTACCGGGGGCCGTCGCTGATCGACCGGGTGGTCGCGGCCGACATGCTGCTCGCCACGATGGTCGGCGCGGTCGGGGCGGAGGCCGCGGTGAACCACCACGCCACCACCCTGCCGGTGCTGGTGGCGCTGTCCATGCTCGGCTTCGTCGGGTCGGTGTCGCTGGTCCGCTTCGCCGTACGCGAGGACGGGGAGGCCTGATGTGGGGCACGCTGGCCGACTGGCTGGGCGGCGGCTGCCTGGTGGCCGGCGCCCTGCTGAGCCTCGCCGCCGGGATCGGGGTGCTGCGCTTCCCGGGCACCCTGGACCGGATGCACGCCGCGACCAAGCCGCAGGTGCTCGGGGTGCTGCTCCTGCTGCTCGGCGTGGCGCTGCGCCTGCGTACCCCGGCCGACCTGGGCATGGTGGCGCTGGTCGGGATCTTCCAACTGGCCACCGCCCCCGTGGCGGCCCAGATGATCGGCCGGGCCGCGTACCGGGCCGGCCGGGTCGAGCCGGGCCTGCTCGACGCCGACGAACTCGCGTCCGCCGACCGCCGTACGGGTGGCGGGGGCGAGCCGTCCTGACCCGCGGCCTGCGGCTGCCTCGCGCCGCGGACGTCGGGGGCCTTCGGCACACCTTCAGCGGATATCCAGCTGATCCCGATAAAATGGGCCGCATGATCGACTCTTCTGCCCAGGAGGGCAGCAGTAGCCAGCCGGGTCGTGCCCGGCGTATCCCGACCCCGACGACCCCGGGAGCCCTGAGCGACCCGTGTTGATCGTCGTTGGTCTTCTACTCATCATCGTTCTCACCGTCGCCACGGGCTACTTCGTGGCCCAGGAGTTCGGCTACGTCGCCGTGGACCGGGGCCGGCTCAAGCAGCTGGCCGACGACGGCGACAAGGCCGCCGCCCGCGCGCTGGAGGTGACCGCGAGGCTGTCGTTCATGCTCTCCGGCGCGCAGCTCGGCATCACCGTCACCGCCCTGCTGGTCGGTTACGTCGCCGAGCCGTTCCTCGGTGCCGGGCTGGCCGAGCTGCTCGGGCTCGCCGGTGTCTCCACGGCCGTCACGCTGCCGCTCTCCGTGGCCCTGGCCCTGGTCATCGCCACCGTGGTGCAGATGGTCCTCGGCGAGCTGGCCCCGAAGAACCTCGCCATCGCCCGGCCCGAGCCCCTCGCGAAGGCCCTGAGCAGCTCCACCCTGATCTACCTCAAGGTCGCCGGTCCGCTGATCAAGCTCTTCGACCGGGCCGCGGTCCGGCTGCTGCGCCGCGTCGGCATCGAGCCGATCGAGGAGCTGCCCAGCGGCGCCACCCCGCAGGACCTGGAACAGATCATCGCCGAGTCCCGCCAGGAGGGGCACCTCACCGACGAGATGTCCACGCTGCTCGACCGGGGCCTCGACTTCCGGGGGCTGACCGCGGGCGAGGTCATGGTGCCCCGCGTCGACGTGCACACCGTACGCGCGCACGAGCCGCTCAGCCGGGTGGTCGAGCTGCTCGACACCGGCAAGTCCCGCTTCCCCGTGCGCGGCACCGAGGGCGTCGACGACCTCGTCGGCGTGGTCGGCATCGCCGACGTGCTCGGCGTACCCCCGGAGCGGCGCGCGAGCACCCCGGTCAGCGCGGTCGCCGGCCCCCCGCTGCTGGTGCCGGAGACCCTGCCGCTGCCGACGGTGCTGGACCGGCTGCGCTCCGGCCACCGGCAGCTCGCCTGCGTGGTCGACGAGTACGGCGGCTTCGCCGGCGTGATCACGCTGGAGGACATCGCCGAGGAACTCGTCGGCCCGATCCGGGACGAGGACGACCCGCCGGAGCGCGCTCCGGCCCGCCAGGAGGACGGCTCCTGGGTGGTGCCGGCCCGCTGGCGCATCGACGAGGTGGCCGACAGCACCGGCATCTCGCTGCCCGAGGCACCGGAGTACGACACGCTCTCCGGCCTGGTCATGCGGGAGCTGGGACGGGTCCCCGAGGTCGGTGACCGGCTGGAGATCAGCCTGCCGGCCGACGGCGAGGACGGCGCGGAGGAGCCGCGCGCCCTGGTCGAGGTGCTGGCCGTCGACCGGCACGTGGCCGACTCGGTCCGACTGCGGATCGCCGAGCCCGGGGAGGTGTCCGCATGAGCCCCGGCATCGCACTCTTCACGTCGGTGATCCTGCTGGCGTTGAACGGCTTCTTCGTGGCCGCCGAGTTCGCCCTGGTGGCCAGCAAGCGTTACCGGCTGGAGCACGCGGCCGCCGGAGGCGGCCGGGCCGCCCGGGCCGCGCTCGACGGCGTACGCGAGCTGTCCCTGATGCTCGCCGGCGCGCAGCTCGGCATCACGCTCTGCACCCTGGGGCTCGGCGCGCTGGCCGAGCCGGCGATCGAGCACCTGCTGAGCCCGCTGCTGCACGCGGTCGGGCTGCCGGACGCCGCGAGCCACGTGATCGCGCTGATCTTCGCGCTGAGTCTCGTCACCTTCCTGCACCTGGTGGTCGGGGAGATGGCGCCGAAGTCCTGGGCGATCACCGACCCGGAGCGCTCGGCGGTGCTGCTGGCGCTGCCGTTCCGCGCCTTCGCGCGGGTCGCCCGCCCGGTGCTGTCGGTGATGAACGCCCTGGCCAACGCGATGCTGCGGCTGGTCAAGGTCAACCCGCAGGACCAGCTCGCCCAGGTGCACGGCCCGGACGAGCTGCGCATGCTGCTGGAGCAGTCGCGTGAGCACGGGCTGCTGGGCGCGGAGCAGCACCAGATGCTGACCAGCATGCTGGAGTTGCAGGGCACCACGGTGGCCCAGGTGATGGAGCCGTTCGACCAGATGGTGACGGTGCGCCGGGGCGAGGGCGCCGACCGGATCGAGCAGGTCAGCCGGGACAGCGGCCGGTCGCGGCTGGCCGTGCTGGACGCCAACGGCGACGTCTGCGGCCTGGTCCACGTCCGGGAGGCGGTGCGGGCCACCACCACGGGGCGCGCGGTCACCGCCGGCGACCTGATGACCAACGCCCTCACCCTGCCGGCCTCGGCGTCGGTGACCGACGCCGTGGCGGAGATGCGCGCCCGGCAGTCCCAGCTCGCGCTGGTGCGCAACGGTGGCGGGCCGACCCGGCCGGTCGGGTTCGTCGCGCTGGAGGACCTGCTGGAGGAGGTCATCGGCGAGTTCGACGACGAGACCGACCCGGTGCCGCGCGGTCGACGCATGAGATGAAACCGGATAGGTGGCCGCTGCTCGCCGAAGTCAAGGCGGCCACGCGCGAGGTCCGCGACCATATAGGGGGCCACGCGCGAGGTCCGCGACCATGGAGGGGCCCCGCGCGAGGTCCGCGACCATGGAAGTGGCCGAGCTGGCCCGGTGACGGACGGGGGAGTGCCGTGCGGTTGACGGGGGTGTCGCCCGAGTCCGGCTGGACCGGACTGTCGGTGCGGACCGCCCTGGCCAACGCGAGCACCCGTCCCGGGCTGCGGCTGCCGGGGCGGGTCACCGTCGTCGCCGGCTCCACCGACGTACCCGTCCTGCACGTCCGGCTCGGCCTGGTCACCACGGCCGAGCCGGACGACCCGGAGGCGCCCCGTCGCCTGGTGCAGTTCCACCAGGCGACGGTGGCCGACGCCTTCGTGCTGCGGGCCGGGCGGGGCCGGTCGATCCCGTTCGAGTTCCCGCTGCCGTGGGAGACCCCGGTGACCGTGTTCGGCGGGGTGCCCCTGCTCAGCCTGCGGATGGGGCTGCGTACGGAGGTGGCGGTCGAGCCCCGCCTCGACCAGGGCGCGATGGTGCCGGTCTTCGTGCATCCGCTGCCCACCCAGTCGCACGTCCTGGCTGCCCTCGACACGCTCGGCTTCAGCATGCGCCAGGCCGGCCTGGTCGACGGGCGGCTGCCGGGGGTGGCGCAGACCCTGCCGCTGCACCAGCGGCTGGGCTACTGGGTGGCGCCGCTCTACGCCGGGCCGATCACCGAGCTGGAATTGATCTTCATCGCCGAGCCGGCGGGCCTGGAGGTGATCCTCTGGCTGGACCGGCGGCTGGCCCTGGCCGGGATCACCCACCAGAGCATCAGCCGGTTCCGGGTCTGGCACGTGGGCGCCGACCAGCGGGACTGGATCGCGACCGTGGACGCCTGGCTGCGTACGGCGATCAACCGGCACGCCGCGGCCGCCGCGCACGCCGACTGGTCGGCGACCCTCTCGGGGTCGGCGCACGTCAGCCGCCCGCCGGACGAGCCGATCCACCCCGGCTTCGGACTGGGCGGCACGGCCGGCGGAGCCGGCGTCGGCGGCTCCGGCGGCGGCGACGGCACCTGACCCGACCGGGTCAGGCGGTGGCGGTGGCCAGCTTGAGGCTGAAGCCGAGGAAGAGCGCGGCGACGCCGGTGGTGGCGCCGGCGGCCAGGCGGTGGCGCCGCCGGAACTGGGCCGCCAGGAACGTGCCCGTGAAGATCAGCGCGGTCAGGTAGAGCGCGCTGGTGACCTGGGCGATCAGGCCGAGCAGCAGGAACGACAGCGCCGGCCAGGCGTAGCCCGGGTCCACGAACTGGATGAAGAACGAGACGAAGAAGAGGATCGCCTTCGGGTTGAGCAGGCTGATCACCAGCGCCTTGCGGAAGGGGCTGCGCAGCGCCGCCGGCTCCGCGGCGTCGATGAGCCGCGGGGTGGCCGGGTCGTTGCGCGTCCGCCAGCGCCGCCACGCGCCGCGCAGCATGGTCAACCCCACATAGCCGAGGTACGCGGCGCCGGCGTACTTGATCACGAGGAAGAGCGGCGGGTACGCCTGGACCAGCGACGCCACGCCGGCGGCGGAGAGGAACATGAGTATCCCGTCGCCGACGAAGACCCCGCCGGCCGCCCGGTAGCCGGTCGCCACGCCCCGCTGCGCGGCGGTGGAGAGCACGAAGAGGGAGTTGGGACCGGGCAGCAGAACGATCGCCACGGTGCCCAGCACGTACGTCCAGATGTCGGTGATGCCCAGCACGCCCGCCATCATGGGGCCACAGGTGCCGTCCGGCGAAGCCTTTCCCGGAGCGTGACCTGTGCGTTCGGCCACTCGTCGACGATCATCGAATACTGCACGGTGTCCCGCCAGGAGCCGTCCGGCCGGAGCCGGTGCCGCCGCAGCACCCCCTCGCGGGACGCGCCGAGGCGCTCGATGGCCCGCTGCGAGCGCTCGTTGCGGATGTCGGTGTGCCAGACCACCCGCTCCGCGCCCAGCTCCTCGAAGGCGCGGGTGAGCAGCAGCAGCTTCGCCTCCGTGTTGATCGCGGTGCGCCACCAGGGCCGGCCCAGGTAGGTGTAGCCGATCGCCACCGCCCGGCGCTCCGGGTCCACCTCGTAGAAGGAGGTGGTGCCGACCACCGCCCCGGTCACCGCGCAGCGCTGCGCCCAGGGCACCCGCTCGCCCCGCCGGTGGGCGGCCAGCGCGGTGGCGATCCCGTCGGCGGTGCCGGCGGCGTCGGCCGGCTGCGGGCTGCCCAGGTGCCGCCAGACCTCCGGGTCGGCGGTCGCGGCGTGCAGCTCGTCGGCGTGCGCGAGGTCGAGCGGTTCCAGCAGCACGTGCTCCCCGCGCAGCACCGCCGGGTCGAGCCACGGCGAGGTCCGCTCCCGCAGGTACGCCGGCACCGGCGCGGTCACCCCGGCGTCGGGCTCGGGCAGCCCGGCGGTCAGCCGCAGCGGCACCACGCCGGCCCAGTGCGGCAGGGCGAGGTCGGTCTCCTCGTCGCGTACGCCGCCGGTGCGGGCGCGCACCGACACCTCGCGCAACGGCAGGGCCAGCACGGCCGTCTCGGCCAGCTCCCGGCGCGACGGGGGTCGGCTGTCGGCGCTGCGCCCGGCGGCGGCCTTCTCCACCAGGGCGGTCAGCATCCGCAGCTTCTCCCGCTGGTCGGTGACCAGTCGGGCGGTGCCGTGGGCGACCACCGAGCGGTAGTTGGCGCTGTGGTGGAACTGTGAGCGGCCGTAGACGAGGCCGTCGAGCAGGGTGACGGCGACGCAGACCGGCAGCCCGTCGCCCCGGGCGGCGAGCAGCGGCCGGCTGCCGGTGGAGCCGTGCAGGTAGAGGGTGTCGCCGACGCGGACGTGCAGGGTGGGCAGCACCCGGGGCTCGCCGTCGACGGTGAACCCGAGCGCGCAGTCGTACGCCTCGTCGAGGATCGCGTGCGCGGCGGTCTCGTCGTAGCTCATCCGTTCCCGGGAGCGGCTGGCGGTGGTCCGGTCGGTGGGTGCGTACATGGCTCGACCTTTGTTCTAGTACAATCCCTGATTTGTGTCAGCACGCTATCAGGTCGCCGGTACGACGGCCGCCGAGATTTCGGCCAGCATCGAATCGGGCATCCGCTCCGCCGCCCTCGCCCCCGGCGACGCGCTGCCCCCGGTGCGGGAGCTCGCCGCCCGGCTCGCGGTGAGCCCGGCCACGGCGGCCCGCGCCTACCAGGAGCTGCGCCAGCGCGGCCTGGTGGTCACCGCCGGCCGGCACGGCACCCGGGTCCGGCCCCGGCCGCCCGTGGCGTCCCGCCGCTCCGCGTTGCGCCCGCCGACCGCCCCCGGCCTGCGCGACCTCTCCCGGGGCGAGCCGGACGTGCGGCTGCTGCCGCCCCTCGGGGCGCACCTCGCCGGCCTCGCCGCCGCCGCGGGCGAGCCGGTCGGCTACCCCGCGGCCGGGGTGCTGCCCGACCTGGCCGAGGCGGCCCGCGAGCGGCTGGCCGCCGACGGCGTACCGGCGACGGAGCTGACCGTCACCGGCGGCGCGCTGGACGGCATCGAGCGGCTGCTCGGCGCGCACCTGCGCCCCGGCGACGCGGTCGCGGTCGAAGACCCGGGCTGGGCCAACCTGCTCGACCTGGTCGCCGCGCTCGGGCTGCGGCCGATCGGCGTGCCGGTCGACGACGACGGTCCGCTGGTCGCCGGGGTCGCCGCCGCGCTCGCCGCCGGCGCGCGGGCGCTAATCGTGACGAGCCGGGCCCAGAACCCCACCGGCGCGGCGGTCTCCGCCGAGCGGGCCGGGGAGCTGCGCGCCCTGCTCGCCGGCCGGTCCGACCTGTTGCTGATCGAGGACGACCACGCCGCCGAGCTGGCCCGCGTACCGCTGCATCCGCTCGCCGGGGCGACCCCGGCGTGGGCCTTCGTCCGCTCGGTGAGCAAGCCGTTCGGCCCCGACCTGCGGGTGGCCGTGCTGGTCGGCGACGAGACCACGGTGGCCCGGGTGGCCGGTCGGGCCCGGGTCGGCGCCGGCTGGGTCTCCACCGTGCTGCAACGGCTCGTCCTGGCGCTCTGGCGCGACCCGGCCGTGGCCGGGCTGGTGGACCGGGCCGCCGGCAGCTACGAGCGGCGGCGCACGGGGCTGATCGATGCGCTCGCCGGCCACGGCCTGGTCGCCCACGGCCGCAGCGGCATCAACGTCTGGCTGCCGGTCGACGACGAGACCAGCGTGCTGACCGCGCTGCGCGACGCCGGCTGGGCGGTCGCGCCCGGCGCGCTGCACCGCATCGCCGGCCCGCCGGCGCTGCGGATCACCGTCAGCTCGCTCGACGAGGCGGAGATCCCGGACCTGGCCGAGGCCGTGGCCCGGGCCGTCCGGCCCGTCCCCACCCCCGGCTTCACGGCGTGAGCCGGGAGCGCGTGTTCCCTTTCGCATCGGGTAGAACGGTCACCATGGCCGAGCAGACCGGGACCGCGCCGGGCGCGCAGAAGTTCATCCCGCCGCGCGCCGACACCCTCGACGACCTGCGCACCGCCGCCGCCGGCTGCCGGGGCTGCGAGCTTCACCGGGACGCGTCGCAGACGGTCTTCGGTCGCGGCGACGCCAGTGCCCGGGTGGTCTTCGTCGGCGAGCAGCCCGGCGACCTGGAGGACCAGAAGGGCCTGCCGTTCGTCGGCCCCGCCGGCCGGCTGCTGCGCAGGGCGGTCGACGACGCCCGGCTCGACCCCGGCCACATCTACCTCACCAACGTCGTGAAGCACTTCCGCTTCGAGCTGCGCGGCAAGCGACGCATCCACCAGACCCCGGACCGGGTGCACGTCACCGCCTGCCGGCCCTGGCTGGTGGCCGAGTTCGCCCAGCTCCGCCCCGAGATCGTGGTGGTGCTCGGCGCCACCGCCGCCAAGGCCCTGCTCGGCCCCACGTTCCGGGTCACCCGCCAGCGCGGCGAGCTGCTGCCCTGGCCGGAGTCGGCCCAGCACCCGGAGGACTTCCGGCGGGTGCCGGTGGACTCCGCGGGCGGCGTCGCCGACGCGCCGCCGGCCCGGCTGCTGGCCACCATCCACCCGTCCGCCGTGTTGCGCGCCGACGACCAGGACAAGGCGTACGAGGGGCTGGTCGCCGACCTCACCGTGGCAGCCCGCACCCTCGGCGGCTGACCGGCCGGTGCCCGCCGGCCGGTGCCCGGCCTCGCGAGAGACTCCACGTCGATCTTGGACAGTTGCCGTTCGCCGCGAACGGCAACTGTCCAAGATTCGCCTGTGGCACCGACCGGCGGACGGGTGAGCGGTGCCACACTTGCCGCCATGGAGCAGCATCTCTACGAGCGCGATCACGAGGAGTTCCGCGAGCTGTGCCGCGAGTTCCTGACCCGCGAGGCGGTGCCCCACCACGAGCGCTGGGAGGCCGACGGCATCGTCGACCGCGAGGTGTGGCGCCGGGCCGGGGCGGCCGGCCTGCTGGGCATGGACGTCGACGCGGAGTACGGCGGCGGCGGGCAGCGGGACTTCCGGTTCAACGCCGTGCTGGACGAGGAGATCGTCGCCAGCGGCTGCACGGGGCTCGGCTTCGGCCTGCACAACGACGTGGTGGCGCCGTACCTGACCGAGCTGACCACCGACGAGCAGCGCAAGCGCTGGCTGCCCGGGTTCTGCTCCGGCGACCTGGTCACCGCGATCGCGATGAGCGAGCCCGGCGCCGGCTCCGACCTGGCCGGGATCCGCACGAGCGCGGTCCGCGAAGGCGACGGCTGGGTGCTCAACGGCCAGAAGACCTTCATCACCAACGGGGAGATGGCCGACCTGGTGGTCGTGGTCGTGCGTACCGCGCCGGAGCAGGGCGCGCACGGGGTGAGCCTGATCGCGGTGGAGAGCGGCACCCCCGGCTTCTCCCGGGGCCGGCGGCTGGCCAAGGTCGGGCTCAAGGCCAACGACACCGCCGAGCTGTTCTTCGACGACTGCCGGGTGCCGGCGGAAAACCTGATCGGCACCGAGAACCACGGCTTCTACCACCTGATGGCCAACCTGCCCCGGGAGCGGCTCAGCATCGCGGTCGTCGCGGTGGCCGCCGCCGAGCGGCTGCTCGCCGTCACCCTCGACTATGCCCGCTCCCGGCAGGCGTTCGGCCGGCCGATCGGCGCGTTCCAGCACAACCGCTTCCTGCTGGCCGAGCTGGACACCGAGGTCACCATTGCCCGTACCTTCGTCAACCACTGCGTCGCGGAGTACGGCGCCGGTCGGCTCTCGGTCACCGATGCGGCCAAGGCGAAGTGGTGGACCACCGAGCTGCAGAACAGGGTCTCCGACCGTTGCGTGCAGCTGCACGGCGGCTACGGCTACATGCTGGAGTACCCGGTGGCGAAGGCGTGGCTGGACGGGCGGGTGCAGACGATCTACGGCGGCACCACCGAGATCATGAAGGAGATCATCGGCCGGGGCCTGGGGTTGTAACGCCGACGGGCTGCCGGGTGGCGGGGCGGGGTGCGCAAGGATGAGATGGCACCTCGCCCCTTACCTCGAAGGAGCCGCCATGGCCACCGACCTCGTCGCGCCGCTCGTCGCCGCCGACGTCGCGCCCATCCAGCGGCGTACCCTGCGGCTGCTCTTCGTCACCCAGATCGTCGGCGGGATCGGGGTGACCATCGGCGTCGCCGTCGGGGCGCTGCTCGCCTCCGACGTCGCCGGCACCGCCGTCGCGGGCCTGGTCAGCAGCGCCGCCGTGGTGGGCGGGGCGTTGCTCGCCGTGCCGGTCACCCGGATCATGACCGTGCGTGGCCGGCGGCCCGGCCTGGTCGTCGCGTACCTCACCGGCGCGGCCGGCGGCGCCCTGGTGGTCCTCGCCGCGGTGACCCGCTGGGTCCCGCTGCTCTTCCTCGGCATGCTCCTGTTCGGCGGCGGCAGCGCGGCCAACCTCCAGGCCCGCTACACGGCGGTGGACCTGGCCGAGCCGGCGCGCCGGGGCCGCCAGCTCTCGTTGATCGTCTGGGCCACCACCATCGGCGCGGTCGCCGCGCCGAACTTCGCCTCGCTCGCCGACCGCACCACCAGCGGGTGGGGGCTGCCGACGCTGGCCGGTCCGTTCGCGTTCAGCGCCGTCGCGCTCGTGCTGGCCGCCGGGGCGATCCTGGCGCTGCTGCGGCCGGACCCGCTGCTCACGGCGCGCCGGCTGGCGGCGGCCGGCACCCCGGCGACCCCCGTCGCCCCGCCGGCGCCGACCGCCCGGCGCGGTGCGGGCATGCGGGCCGCCTGGGCGGTGGTACGCGCGCGGCCGGCCGCCCGGCTCGGCATCGTCGCGGTGGCGGTCGGCCACCTGGTCATGGTCGCGGTGATGGTGATGACCCCCGTGCGCCTGCACGAGTGGCACGACGACGCCGACGTGCTGCGGGTGGTCGGTCTCGTGCTGAGCCTGCACATCGCCGGCATGTACGCGCTCGCCCCGGTGGCGGGCTGGCTCACCGACCGGGTCGGTCGCCGGGCGGTGATCCTCGGCGGCGTCGGGCTGCTGCTCACGGCGTGCGCGGTCGCCGGCACGGCCGGGCACCACACGGCCTGGCTCTCGGTCGGGTTGTTCCTGCTCGGCCTGGGTTGGTCGGGGACCATGGTCGCGGGCTCGACGCTGCTGTCGGAGTCCGTGCCGGTGGGGATCCGGCCGAGCGTGCAGGGGCTCTCCGACCTGACCATGGGCCTGGCCGGCGCCGCCGCCGGGGCGGTCAGCGGGTTTGTCGTGGAGGCGGCCGGTTACCCGGTGCTCACCGGGCTCGCGGCGGTCGCGGTGGTGCCCCTGGTGACGCTAGCGTTGCGGCCGGTGCCGGTGGGGGCACCGGACGAGGAGGACTGATCACGTGCGGCTGACCGACTTCTGGTCCCGGCTGGAGGATGCCTTCGGGCCCGGCTACGCGGGCAGCATCGCCCGCGACCAGGTGCTCTCGCAGCTCGGCGGGCGGACCATCGAGCAGGCCCTGGCGTCGGGTGAGCAGACCCACGTGGTGTGGCGGGCGGTCTGCGCCGCCTATCCCGACCGGGTGCCCGCGCGGCTACGCTGAGCAGCCGTTTCGTGGCTTCCGCGTGTCGCTTGCCGCCTCGTACACCTGTTCGGCTATTGTCCACAGCGGGGTGCTCGTCCACAGCTCACGGCCGGTCGGCTGGTTTTCTGTCGGACCCAGCGCCTAGCGTGTCCGCGTGACGCGAAGCTCAGGAAAGACGCCGGCGAAGGCAGGGGTGGCAAACATGGCCGCAGGGCCCGACCGGGAGAAGGCACTCGACCTTGCTCTCGCTCAGATCGACAAGCAGTTCGGCAAGGGTTCGGTGATGCGGCTGGGAGAGCGGCCGGTCGTCCAGACGTCGGTGATTCCGACGGGTTCGATCGCGCTCGACGTGGCGCTCGGCGTGGGCGGTCTGCCCCGGGGCCGGGTCGTCGAGATCTACGGTCCGGAGTCCAGCGGTAAGACCACGGTGGCCCTGCACGCGGTGGCCAACGCCCAGCGGGCCGGCGGCATCGCCGCCTTCGTCGACGCCGAGCACGCGCTCGACCCGGAATACGCCAAGGCCCTCGGCGTCGACACCGACGCCCTGCTGGTCTCCCAGCCGGACACCGGCGAGCAGGCGCTGGAGATCACGGACATGCTGGTCCGCTCCGGCGCGATCGACATCATCGTCATCGACTCGGTGGCTGCCCTGGTGCCGCGCGCCGAGATCGAGGGCGAGATGGGCGACAGCCACGTGGGTCTGCAGGCCCGGCTGATGAGCCAGGCGCTGCGGAAGATCACCGGTGTGCTCAACAACACCGGCACCACGGCGATCTTCATCAACCAGCTCCGCGAGAAGATCGGCGTGATGTTCGGCAGCCCCGAGACCACCACGGGTGGTCGGGCGCTGAAGTTCTACGCCTCGGTCCGGCTCGACGTGCGCCGCATCGAGAGCCTCAAGGACGGCACCGACGTGGTCGGCAACCGCACCCGGGTCAAGGTCGTGAAGAACAAGGTCGCCGCGCCGTTCAAGCAGGCCGAGTTCGACATCATGTACGGCAAGGGCATCTCCCGCGAGGGCTCGCTGATCGACGTCGGCGTGGAGCAGGCGATCATCCGCAAGTCCGGCGCCTGGTACACCTACGACGGCGACCAGCTGGGCCAGGGCAAGGAGAAGGCCCGCGAGTTCCTCCGGGAGAACCCGGACGTCGCCGCCGAGATCGAGAAGAAGATCCTGGAGAAGCTCGGCGTCGGGGTCGGCGCGGGCGACGCCGCCGGTGGCCCGGAGCTGCCGCCGGTCGACTTCTGACCGGTCCCTGACCCGTGGCAGGACGACGCGCCCGCACCGGGCGGGGCTGGGATGCCAGCCCCGCCCGCGCGGGTGACGACAGCGCGCCCCGGCCCCGTCGGGGCCGGTGCGGCCGTACCGACGACACCGATCCCGAGGCGCCCCCGGCCCCGCCGCGCGACGAGGCCGAGCTGGCGCGGGAGATCTGCCTGCGCCAGCTGGCCGTCCGGCCCCGCACCCGGGCCGAGCTGGCCGGGGCGCTGGCGAAGCGGGGCGTCTCCGACGAGGTCTCGGCGCAGGTGCTCGACCGCTACGACGAGGTCGGCATCATCGACGACGCCGCGTTCGCCCGGGCCTGGGTGGCCAGCCGGCACTCCGGCCGGGGCCTCGCCCGCCGGGCACTCGCCAACGAGCTGCGCCAACGCGGGGTGGACGGCGAGGTCGCGAGCGAGGCCCTCGGCGAGCTGGACGAGGAGACCGAGGCCGAGACAGCTCGGGCCCTGGTCGAGCGGAAGCTGCGCACCGCCAGGGGCGAGCTGGACGCGGTCTTCCGGCGGCTGGTGGCCATGCTGGCCCGCAAGGGCTACCCGCCGGGCGTGGCGATCCGGGCGGTGAAGGACGCCCTCGCGGCACAGAGCGCCGAGGCGGCCGAGTTCGCCGAGCAGATCGACGCGGACGCGCTCGCCGACGCCGAGGGCGAGCTGGAGCGGGACAGCCGCTCCCCAGGGTGAGCGGAGCGCCGGGCCGGAAGGGCCCGCTGCGGGAGGCGCGTGACGACGGGCCGCTGAGCCCGGGCGGTGGGACGCCGTGTTGCGGTCGCGTCGCGACGGGCCGCTGAGCCCGGCGGCGGGCCCGTGCTGGAGGCGTGTGTCGGCAGGGCCGCAGGCCCGGCAGTGGGCGAGGGGAGACTTCGTGTTGAAGGCGTGCCTCAACGGGGCCCGAGGGCGTGCCGAGCATCCGGCGGTGCCGGTCACCCCGGCCGAGTTGGCGGCCGACGCGGCCCGCTGCGCGGGGCTCGGCGCAGGGGCGGTGCACGTGCATCCCCGGGACGCCGCCGGCCGCGAATCCCTGCACCCACTTGTGGTCGCCGCTGCGCTGGACGCGATCCGGGCCGCCCGACCGGGGCTGCCGGTGGGGGTGAGCACCGGGGCCTGGATCGAGGCGCAGCCGGCCGCCCGGGTGGCCGCTGTCCGGGCCTGGACCGTGCTGCCCGACTTCGCCTCGGTCAACGCTCACGAGCCGGGCGCGGAGGCGGTGGCGACGGCGCTGCACGAGCGGGGCGTCATGGTCGAGGCGGGGCTCTGGACGGTCGACGCGGTCGGGGCGTACGCGCGGTGGCGCGTGCCGGCCGGGCGGATCCTGATCGAGTGCATGGCCGAGGACCGGGCGGTGGCGCTCGCGGACGCCGCCGCGATGCTGGCCGCGCTGCCGTCCCCTGCGGCCGGGAGCCCGCCGGTCCTGCTGCATGCCGAGGGGCCGGCGACCTGGCCGGTGCTGACCGAGGCGGTGCGCCGGGGCCTGCACAGCCGCGTCGGGCTGGAGGACACGCTGTCGATGCCCGACGGCTCACCCGCGCCCGACAACGCCGCACTGGTGGCGGCGGCACTGGCGGCGGGTGCCCGCTGACCCACCCCGATCCGGGGGAGTGGTGCCCTCGTGGGCTCCGGCGAGCGTCGCGGCGCAGAGGGTTGCGTCACAGCCGGCCTGCCGCGCGCCGGCGGCTTCGCGGACGGCCGCCGGGCGGTGCGTCGGCGGGTGCGTACGGGCCGCCCTGCTGAGCAGGGCCGACGCGCCGCGCGACCCGGTCCGCAGCCGTTTTGTCCGCCCGTGTCCGGGCGCGCATCAGCGGTGCGTGACGCGACAACTTCTCTCCGTTCGGGGGGTTTGATCATGAGTTCTTGACCGGAGCCCCCCGGGAGACCTAGCCTCGCCATACAGGCTCACATTGCCCGACCAAGCGCAGGCTAAGCGCACAACATAGATCGCGTAACGGAACAGCATCACTTTGGCCGATCCGATCGGCCATTGGCGGCAGCTTCGGACTGGCCGGTCCGACGCTGGCGCGACAACTGCACCCGGCCGTCGGCGATGCTCCCGCGTGGGCACCGCCGACGGAAGCTACCCCACGGCCAGTCGCTCCGGTCGGGCGTCCACAGCCGCAGGGTGCGTGCCCATCGGCACGGTCGCTGCGGTCCCGACGTTCAGGGGAGGCGGCCATGGCGAGGCGGCGCAGTTCCACCGGGGTCCCGACATGAGCGGGCCGGTCGGGCCGGGCCCTGTGGCCATCGGGCGGAGCGGGGCGCCGGCATGAGCGGGTTCGACATCGTGATCCTCGCCGTGGTGCTGGTCCTGACCGTGGTCGTGCTCGGGGCGGTGCTGCTCGGCGTACGGGCGCTGCGCCGGTTCGGTGCGGCGCCGGCGCCCGGGGACCCCGCCTTCATCGCCGAGAAGGACCGGCAGGAGCAGTCCCTCGCGGCCCTGCGCACCGCCGCCGACGAGGCCAACAGCACGATCGACGTGGCGAAGTCCGCCGCCGCGGCGGCCCGTACCGAGGCGGCCGCCGCGAAGGCCGAGGCGAAGGCGGCCCGGGCGGAGGCCCGCCGGGTGCTCGACGACGCCCGGGCGGAGGCCGACACCGTCCTGGAGCGGGCCCACAAGCAGGCCGAGGCGGACGCGGAGCAGTTGCGGGCCACCGCCCGGCGCAGCGGCGAGCGGGAGGTCGCGGTGCTCGCCGCCACCACCCGGGAGCAGGCCGCCGAGGTGGACCGGCGGGCGGCCCGGATGGACGAGCGCGAGCGGCTGCACACCGAGGAGGTGGAGCGCCTCGCCGAGCGGGAACGGCAGCTCACCGCCGCCAGCGCGGCACTGTCGGCCCGTGAGGCCGCCCTCGCCCAGCGCGAGGCCGAGCTGGCCGAGGCGGAGGAGCAGCGGCGCCGCGAGCTGGAGCGGGTCGCCGGCCTCACCGCCGACGCGGCCCGGGCGGAGCTGATCGAGGCGATCGAGGTCCAGGCCAAGCGGGAGGCCGCGCTGCTGGTCCGCGACATCGAGTCCGACGCCCGCGGCACCGCCGAGCAGCGCGCCCGGCACATCGTCGTCGACGCCATCCAGCGGGTCGCCAGCGAGCAGACCGCCGAGAGCGTGGTCAGTGTCCTGCACCTGCCCGGCGACGAGATGAAGGGGCGGATCATCGGCCGGGAGGGCCGCAACATCCGCGCCTTCGAGTCGGTCACCGGCGTGAACCTGATCATCGACGACACCCCCGAGGCGGTGCTGCTCTCCTGCTTCGACCCGGTGCGCCGGGAGGTGGGGCGGCTGACCCTGGAGAAGCTGGTCCTGGACGGGCGGATCCACCCGCACCGCATCGAGGAGGTCTACGACCTGGCCCGGCACGAGGTGGAGGAGCTCTGCCAGCGGGCCGCCGAGGACGCCCTGGTCGAGGTCGGCATCACCGAGATCCACCCGGAGCTGGTCACCCTGCTCGGCCGGCTGCGCTACCGGACGTCGTACGGGCAGAACGTGCTCAAGCACCTGGTGGAGACCGCGCACATCGCCGGCATCATGGCCGCCGAGTTGCGGCTGGACGTGCCGATCATCAAGCGCTCGGCGTTCCTGCACGACATCGGCAAGGCGCTCACGCACGAGGTGGAGGGCAGCCACGCCATCATCGGCGCCGACCTCGCCCGCAAGTACGGCGAGAGCGAGGACGTCGTGCACGCCATCGAGGCGCACCACAACGAGGTGCCGCCGCAGACCATCGAGGCTGTCCTCACCCAGGCGTCGGACGCCTGCTCGGGCGGCCGGCCGGGGGCCCGGCGGGAGAGCCTGGAGGCGTACGTCAAGCGGCTGGAGCGGATCGAGGAGATCGCGGCCGGCAAGATCGGCGTGGAGAAGGTCTTCGCCATGCAGGCCGGCCGGGAGATCCGGGTGATGGTCAAGCCGGACGACGTCGACGACATCGGCGCGGCCGTGCTGGCCCGCGACGTGGCCAAGCAGATCGAGGAGGAGCTGACCTACCCGGGGCAGATCCGGGTGACCGTGGTCCGCGAGTCCCGGGTCACCGAGATCGCCCGCTGACGGCGTCAACACGAAGGGCCGGCCCGATGATCGGGCCGGCCTTTTCGTCGTACGTCAGGGGTCAGGCGCCGCCGGTGCCCTCCGCCTGCGCGGTGAGCGCGGCCGGGGGCGGCTTCTGGGCCGGGGTGCCGGCGGTCTTGCGGCCCCGGGAGAGCCGGTGCTGCACGTACTGGGCCAGCTTCGACAGCGCGTAGTTCACCACGATGAACATGACCGCGATCACCACGTAGACCTGGATCGGGTTGTCCAGCACGCCGATGATCTGCTTGCCGATGTTCAGGGTCTCCTCGTAGCTGATGATGAAGCCCAGCGAGGTGTCCTTGAGCACCACGACGAGCTGGCTGATCAGCGCCGGCAGCATGATCCGGAACGCCTGCGGCAGCAGGATCATCCGGGTGGTCTGCGCCGGGGAGAGCCCGATCGCGGCAGCCGCCTCGGCCTGCCCGCCGGGCAGGCCCTCCATGCCGGAGCGGAGGATCTCGGCGATCACCACCGAGTTGTAGATGGTCAGGCCGATGACCAGGTACCACAGCGTGTCGAACGAGACGCCGAACTCGGGGAAGCCGCGGGCCACGAAGAAGATCGTGATGACCACGGGCAGGCCCCGGAACACCTCGACGCAGACGCGGGTGACCGCCGACAGCAGCGTGCTCAGCCCGCGCAGCAGGTACGCCACCGGCGTGGCGAGCCCGGTGAAGCGGCGCTGGGTCAGGCTCTTGAGCTGGATCCGCAGCACCGCGAGCAGGGTGCCGACCACCAGCGAGGAGACGATCGCGAGGGCGGCGGCGGTCAGCGTGTTCTTGAAGCCGAGGCCGATCCGGTCCCACACCAGCGAGAAGTTCTCGTTGGAGGGGTCGATCAGCGGCCCCCAGAGCTCCATCGAGAACTGGCCCTTGTCGTCCAGCGGACGGTAGACCAGGAGGTACGCGGCGGCGAGCAGCAGCACCGTCGCCACCACGCTGCCGATCAGCGTGAGCCGGCGCTGCCGGGGGCCGGGGACGTCGTAGAGGACGCTCTGCTGGCTCATCGGGCCACCGCCTGCCGCTTCTCGATCCGGTCGAGGAGCGCGCCGAGGGGGACGGTCATGATCAGATATCCGATCGAGATGCCGATGGCGACGGGGACGAAGGCGTAGCCCTCGGCCGAGGTGAGCTGGTCGGCGGTCTGCGAGAGGTCGCCGACCACGCCGAAGAAGCCGACGAGCGCCGAGTTCTTGATCATCGCGATGATCACCGAGCCGAGCGGCACCACCGAGGCCTTCCAGGACTGCGGCAGCACCACGTACCGCAGATTCTGGCCGAAGGTGAGGCCCAGCGACCGGGCGGCCTCCGCCTGGCCGGCGGGTACGGCGTTCACGCCGGAGCGCAGCGCCTCGCAGACGAACGCCGCGGTGTAGAGCACCAGCGCGATCAGCGCGAAGCGGAAGTACGGCAGATCGGTGTCGAGGCGGCTGAACACCGCGTCGAGGCCGGGGATGCGCAGGAAGTCGGCGTTGGAGCCGAGCGCCGGCAGGCCGAACGCGGCGAAGAACATCACCACGGTCAGCGGCATGTTGCGGAACACGTTCACGTAGCCGGTGCCGACCGCCCGCAGCGGCGGCACCGGGGAGATCCGCAGCACCGCCAGGACGGCGCCCAGGATCAGGGCGCCGATCGCGGCGAGTACGCAGATCTGGAGGGTGAGCCAGAAACCACCCGCGAAGACGTCGAACTTGTCGATGAGCACACTCACGGGCCGGTCTTCCTCCCCACCCTCCAGATCAACGGATCAGCTCAGTAGCGGTTGACGGTCGGCGCGCTGCCGAGCTCGGCGCCGAACTTGCCGGCGGTGTCGTCCCAGGCCTTCTTCCAGCTGCCGTCGGCGAACGCCTTCTCCAGCGTGTCGTTGACGAAGTTGCGGAAGTCGGTGTCCTCCTTCTTCACCCCGAGGCCGTACGGCTCCTTGGTGAAGTTCTCGCCGGCCAGCTTGAAGGACGCCTCGTCCTTGGCGATGTAGCCGAGCAGGATCACGTTGTCCGTGGTGACGGCGTCGACCTGGCCGCCCTTGAGGGCGTCGCGGCACTTGTCGTAGGTGTCGAAGAGCACCAGCTGGGTGGCGACGTCCTTGACGTACTTCTTGATCTCCTCGGCCGGCGTGGAGCCGGTGACGGAGCAGACCTTCTTGGCGCCGTCCTTGAACGAGTCCGGCCCGGTGATGGCGGCCTCGTCCTTCTTCACCATGATGTTCTGGCCGGCCTCGTAGTAGGGCCCGGCGAACGCGATGCGCTCCTTGCGCTTGTCGTTGATCGTGTAGGTGGCGGCGACCAGGTCGACGGTGCCGTTCACGATCACGTCCTCGCGGACCTTCGAGGGGGCCTCGACCCACTCGATCTTGTCCTCGGGGATGCCCAGCTCCTTGACGATGATCTTCGCGACCTCGACGTCGAAGCCCTCCGGCTTGCCGGACAGGCCCTTCTGGCCGAAGCCGGGCTGGTCGAACTTCGTGCCGATCTTGATGGCCTGGGCCTTGTTGAGGCGCTCCATCGTGCTGCCGGCGGCGAAGGACTTGCTGCCGGCGCCGGTGCCCTCGTCGGCGTCGTCGCCACCGCAGGCGGTCATGCCGAGCGCCAGGGTGGCGGCCGCCGCGAGCGCCGCTACGCGCGTGATACGCATACACTTCTCCTTCTTCGACGGAACCCGCCGGGGGACGGCGCGCTCCAGGTACGGACGCCTAGTGCGTGAGGATCTTGGACAGGAAGTCCTTGGCGCGCTCGCTGCGCGGGTTGGCGAAGAACTCGGCCGGCGGCGCGTCCTCGACCAGCTGGCCGTCGGCCATGAAGATGACGCGGTTCGCCGCGTGCCGGGCGAAGCCCATCTCGTGGGTCACCACGACCATGGTCATGCCCTCGCTGGCCAGCGACGTCATCACGTCCAGCACCTCGCCGACCATCTCCGGGTCCAGCGCGCTGGTCGGCTCGTCGAAGAGCATCGCCTTGGGCTGCATGGCCAGCGCCCGGGCGATCGCCACCCGCTGCTGCTGGCCGCCGGAGAGCTGGGCCGGGAACTTGTCGGCCTGGTTGGCGATACCGACCCGGTCCAGCAGGGCCAGGCCGCGCTCGCGCGCCGCCGCCGGCTTCTCCTTGCGGACCTTGACCGGCCCGAGCGTGACGTTCTCGAGGATCGTCTTGTGCGCGAAGAGGTTGAACGACTGGAACACCATGCCGACCTCGCTGCGCAGCTTCGCCAGCGCCTTGCCCTCGGCCGGCAGCGGCTGCCCGTCGAAGGTGATCGTGCCGGAGTTGATCGGTTCGAGGCGGTTGATGGTGCGGCACAGCGTCGACTTGCCGGAGCCCGACGGGCCGATCACCACGACCACCTCGCCGCGCCCGACCGACAGCGAGACGTCGTCCAGCACGTGCAGCGGCCCGAACCACTTGTTGACCGAGTCCAGCACGATGAGCGGTTCGCCCGTCGTCACGTCGTTCACCGTCCCTGTCGTCGCGCGGGGTCGGGTGACCCCCGGTTGGGCAACTGTAGGCGGGGGGATGTGGCGGGACGCAACTCAGTTGGTCACGGAGCGATAACACCAGTTCAGAACGGGGTCAAGAGTCCGATTTTGACCGCGATCCGGGCCCGCCGGTTGCCATCGCGTGGAGCGGTTCGGCGATCATGTGGGGATGACCGAACCGGTACGGCTCACCCGGTACGCCCGGGGCGGCGGCTGCGCGTGCAAGATCCCCCCGGGGGAGCTGGAGACCATGGTTGCCGGGCTCGGCCCGGCCACCGGCACCGCCGAGCTGCTCGTCGGGCTCGATCACGGCGACGACGCCGCGGTGGTCCGGCTCGACGAGCGCACCGGCCTGGTCACCACTGCCGACTTCTTCACCCCGGTCGTCGACGACGCGTACGACTGGGGGCGCATCGCCGCGACGAACGCCCTCTCCGACGTGTACGCCATGGGCGGCACCCCCCTCGTCGCGCTCAACCTGCTCTGCTGGCCGCGCGACGTGCTGCCGCTGGAGCTGGCCCGGGAGGTGCTGCGCGGCGGGCAGGACGTGGCCCGCGACGCCGGCTGCCACCTCGCCGGCGGGCACAGCGTCGACGACGAGGGCCCCAAGTACGGGCTGGCCGTCACCGGCGTGGTCCGGCCGGAGGAGCTGATCACCCTGGACGCCGGCCGGGCGGGGCTGCCGCTGTCGCTGACCAAGTCGCTCGGCGTCGGGGTGCTCAACACCCGGCACAAGGCCACCGGCGAGAGCTTCCCCGAGGCGGTCGCCGCGATGACCACCCTCAACCGCGACGCGGCGCGGGCCGCGCTGGCGGCCGGGGTCCGCTGCGGCACCGACGTGACCGGCTTCGGTCTGCTCGGGCACGCGTCCAAGCTGGCCCGGGCGAGCCGCCTGACGGTGGCGATCGACGCCGCCCGGGTGCCCTACCTGGCCGGCGCCCGGGAGGCGGTACGCGACGGGCACGTCAGCGGCGGCAGCCGGCGCAACCTGGACTGGGTCACCCCGTGGACCGACTTCGGCGGTGTCGGCGAGGAGGAGCGGCTGCTGCTGGCCGACGCGCAGACCTCGGGCGGGCTGCTGGTCGCCGGCGAACTGCCGGGCGCCACCGTGATCGGCGAGCTGCTGCCGCCGGGGGAGCACCGCGTCGTCGTGCGCTGAGGGCGGGCCGCCCGGCGTGTGGCGTCCGGATCGGGCCACGGTACCCGATAAACTGTCACCTTTCCGCTACTCGGAGCAATGGCGCTCGGGGAAATTTTGCCCGGAATGGTCACAGACCGGTAACTTGCCCCCGGCTGAGGTCATATGCACCCCACCATCGTCAGTAAGGCCCGATCCGGAGGCCGGTGGGACGAGCACAGCGAGGAGGCGGCATGACCGAGCTGTGGAACTGGAGAATCGAGCAGGTGCGGCCGGTGGAGGTCTACCCGGCACTGGCCGAGGCGCTCGGCCGGGTGGTGATGCCCCTGGCGGCGGCGGACCCCGCCCGCCTGCCGACGTACGCGGTGATCTGCGACGTCTGGCAGGCGCCAGGGGAGTTCGCCACGATCGTGGACTGCTACGGGGTGCCCGAAGGGCTCTCCGAGCACGGCAGCATCGCCGCGCTGGCGCGGCTGCTGGACCGCAACTGCCTGCTGCGCGACGACACGCTGGACGCCGGGCGGCACCTGCTCGTCGCGCCCGACAGCACGATCCGGCCGGTGCACTTCGACGTCCGGGAGACCGACGACGGCGAGGTGCTCGCCGACCAGCGGCTGTGCACCGACGCCGACCCCCGCTGTCGCGGCTGGTCGCAGTGCCACCGCTCGCGCTGGGCGCCGGACTCGGTGCTCCCGGCGCTCGCCGCCGCCTGACGCGCGCACCCGCCGCCGGCCCCCGTGCCGGCGCGGCGGAGGCAGCCCGAAAGCCGGGCCGGCGGAGGCAGCCCGAAAGCCGGGCCGGCGGGGGTGAGGCCCCCGTCCCGGCCCGGCGGCGGGATCAGCTCGCCGGGCTGGTGGAGCGGCCGCCGCGTACCTCCAGCTCGGCGAGCAGGGTCGCGGTGGCCGCGGCGACGGCGGCGACCGCCGCGTCGAAGGCCGCGGCGTTGTGGGCGGCGGGCTTGCGGAAACCCGAGATCTTGCGGACGTACTGCAACGCCGCCGCGTCGACGTCGCCCGGGGTCACCTCGGCGACGTACGGCTCACGAAGGGTCTTGATGCTCCGGCACACGGCTCCTCCTCGTTAATTCCGGTCGGTGGGCCCGGATACGCTGTCCGGGTCATGACTACCGCAGCGGCGAGCAGCCCGCGCACCTATCAGGTGCGCACCTACGGCTGCCAGATGAACGTGCACGACTCCGAGCGCATCTCCGGCCTGCTGGAGCAGGCGGGCTACGTGCGCGCCGCCGAAGCCGACGACGACCCGGACGTGGTGGTGTTCAACACCTGCGCCGTCCGGGAGAACGCCGACAACCGGCTCTACGGCAACCTCGGTCACCTGCGCCCCGTCAAGGCCAGGCACCCGGGGATGCAGATCGCCGTGGGCGGCTGCCTGGCCCAGAAGGACCGGGGCGAGATCGTCCGCAAGGCGCCCTGGGTCGACGTGGTGTTCGGCACGCACAACATCGGGTCGCTGCCGGTGCTGCTGGAGCGGGCCCGGCACAACACGGCGGCCGAGGTGGAGATCCTCGAGTCCCTCGACGTCTTCCCCTCGACGCTGCCCACCCGGCGCGAGTCCACGTACGCGGGCTGGGTGTCGATCTCCGTCGGCTGCAACAACACCTGCACGTTCTGCATCGTGCCCTCTCTGCGGGGCAAGGAGAAGGACCGCCGCCCCGGCGACATCCTCTCCGAGGTCCGCGCCCTGGTCGACGAGGGCGTGCTGGAGGTGACCCTGCTCGGGCAGAACGTCAACTCCTACGGCGTCGAGTTCGGCGACCGGCTCGCCTTCGGCAAGCTGCTGCGGGCCTGCGGCGACATCGACGGGCTGGAGCGGGTCCGGTTCACCAGCCCGCACCCGAAGGACTTCACCGACGACGTGATCGCCGCGATGGCCGAGACGCCAAACGTCTGCCACTCGCTGCACATGCCGCTCCAGTCCGGCTCCGACGACGTGCTGCGCGCGATGCGCCGCTCGTACCGGTCCGACCGCTACCTGGGCATCATCGAGAAGGTCCGGGCGGCGATGCCGGACGCGGCGATCACCACCGACATCATCGTCGGCTTCCCCGGCGAGACCGACGCCGACTTCGAGCGCACCCTCGACGTGGTGCGCGAGGCCCGGTTCTCCTCGGCGTTCACCTTCCAGTACTCCAAGCGCCCCGGCACCCCGGCCGCCACCATGGACGGCCAGCTGCCCAAGCAGGTCGTGCAGGAGCGCTACGAGCGGCTGATCGCCTGCGTGGAGGAGATCACCTGGGCGGAGAACAAGAAGCTGGTGGGGGAGACCGTCGAGGTGCTGGTCGCCGTCGGCGAGGGGCGCAAGGACGAGCGCACGGGTCGGATGTCCGGCCGCGCCCGCGACGGCCGCCTGGTCCACTTCGCCACCGGCGCGACCGGCCAGCAGGGCGACGCCGGTTCCCTCGCCGGGCGGATCCGCCCCGGCGACGTCGTGCACACCACCATCACCTACGCCGCACCACACCACCTCAACGCCGACGGCGAGCCGCTGTCGCACCGGCGCACCCGGGCCGGCGACGCGGCCGAGGCGGGGCGCGCGCCGCGTACGCCGGGGGTGCTGCTCGGGCTGCCCACGATCGGCGCGCCGGCCGCGGCGCCCGCGCCGACGACCGGCTGCGCCGCGCACTGACCCGCGACCGGCCGGGGCCTGCGCGCGCAGGCCCCGGCCGGTGCGCTCAGCCGGTCACACCTGGATCCGGCGGCGGTCGGAGACGGATCAGCAGGCGACGCCGTTGAGCTTCACCGCGCCCGGCGCGGCGGACGGGCCGTTGGCGGTGAAGCCGACCGTCACCGAGGCGCCCGGCGCCAGCGCGCCCGCCCAGGTCGGCGCCGCCGCGGTCACCGTGGTGCCGGACTGGGTCACCGTGGCGTTCCAGCCGCTGGCCAGGCTCACCCCGGCCGGCCAGGCCCAGGTGACCTGCCACGGGTTGACCGTCTCGGTGCCGGTGTTCGTCACCGTCAGCTCCCCCTGGAAGCCGCCCTGCCACGCGTTGACCTGCCGGTACGCGCCCGTGCAGCCCCCGGTCGGCGGAGGCGGCGACGAGGTCGGGGTGGCCGTCGGCGTGCCGGTGGGGCCGCCCCCGCCGCCCACCGGCGCGATCAGGTACGGCTGGAGGATGGCCTGCTTGGTGGTGTTGATGTTCGTCCAGTCGTCGAGCGCGATGCCCCCGGTGTCACCGGAGTTCGGGTTCCACGACCAGTAGGTGAAGGACATCCCGTCGACCCCGGTGCCGGTGTAGGCCATCAGCTTCTCCAGCCACACCCTGTCCCGCGGATCGGCCAGGGTGCTGCCGAACTCGCCCATCATGATCGGCGCGATGTTCTGCTTGTAGAGGTAACCCCAGTACTTGTCCCAGATGCCCGGCAGGTTCGCCGGGAAGTCGGGGGACTTGAACCAGTTCTGCTCGAAGACCGAGGTGGCGTACTCGTGCGGCGAGTAGACCAGCCGGTTCGGCACGTCGAGCCGGACCGGGAAGTCCTTGGCCTTGGTCAGGTTGCCGCCCCACCAGCCGCAGTCCTCGTCGTTGCTCGGATCGTTGTCCCAGACGTTGGAGAGGCCGCCGCTGGGGCAGCTCACGCCCTCCACGAAGATCAGCCAGTTCGGCTGCACCGACAGGATCGCGTTGCCGGCCCGCTCGGCGGCCAGCCGCCAGTCCCGCGCCGGATCGCCGCAGCCCCAGCACGCGCCGGTGGCCGCCGGGTTGGTCCCCTCGGCGTGCGGCTCGTTGTGCAGGTCCGCCCCGATCACCGTGGTGTTGCCGGCGTACCGCTGGGCGAGCATCTTCCAGTCGTTGATCCAGGTCGCCTCGGAGACCGTCGGGGTGTACCAGAGCGCGGACTGGCCGGCGGAGGTCGGCCGGTGCCGGTCGAGGATGACCCGCATCCCCTTGCCGCCGGCGTAGTTGATCACCTTGTCGAGGATCTGCAACGGGGAGAGCCCGACCAGGTCCGGGTTGACGAAGTCGTTGATGCCGCTGGCCGTGGCGCCCGGCTTCAGCGCGTCGTTCGAGTACGGCACGCGCAGCGTGTTGTAGCCGAGGCTGGCCATCTTGTCGATCTGTCCCCGCCACGGGTTCGTGGACCACAACCCGTGGAAGGTCTTGTTGTCGGTCTCCATGCCGAACCAGTTGATGCCGGTGATGCGTACCGTCGCGCCGGTGCTGTCGACGATCTTGTTGCCGTTGGTGTGCAGATAGCCGGTCCCGGTGCCGGCGGGGGCGGCGACGGCCGGGGCGGTGCTGACGGCGGCGGCGACGAGGACGCCGGCCGCGGCGGTGGCGAGCGCGGTGATCGCGCCGCCGAGGGCGCTGCGTCGGTGCATGCGAGCTCCACTTCGAACTGCCCGCCGCCGCCACCGGCGGCGCGGGCGGGAAACCGGGCGACGGCCGTCACGCTCCCTCAGGGAGTACGCGGACAGGGCGCGACGGGACGTGCCACGTGGGGATGCGGCCGCTCGCGGTACCACCGGCGTCCCCCGACGACGCGGTGTGCGCCGCCGGTGCCCTCGCGCCGGTGCCGGACCTGGCTCCGCCGCTCATTGTGATCAGCCAGCCTCGATGCGTCAACCGTCGCGTGCCCGGCCCGGGCGGCTGCGGGCGGACAGGCGGAAGCCCCCGGTCCGTGGCGGATCGGGGGCTTCCGTGGTGGCTCGGTCCGAGGTGGCTCGGGGCGCGCCGGGGTGGGTCGGTCCGGCTCAGCCGGCCTGCTCGGCGAGCTGGAGGAACTGCCGCTTGGAGGCCAGCGCCTGCTCGGCCTCCTTGACCCGCCGGGCGTCCCCGGCCGCCTGGGCCCGGGCCAGCCGCTCCTCGGCCTCGGCGACCTGCGCGCGCATCTGGGCGAGCAGGGGGTTGTCCTCCTTGGTGGTGCGCCGCCACGCGGAGTCCATCACCTCGCGGACCTTCTCGTCGATCGCGCGCAGCCGGCGCTCCAGCCCGGCCGCCGCCTCGCGGGGCACCCGGCCGGCCTCGTGCCACTGGGCCTGGATGTCCCGCAGCTTGGCCTGCGCGCCCTTCGGGTCGCCGTCGACGTCCAGCGCCTCGGCCTCGGCGAGCAGCGCCTGCTTGCGCTCCAGGTTGCCCCGCTGCTCGTTGTCGCGGGCGGAGAAGACCTCGCTGCGCCGGGTGAAGAACTCGTCCTGCGCGCCCCGGAACCGTTCCCAGAGCTTCTGCTCGGCCTCCTTGGAGGCCCGGGGAGCGGCCTTCCACTGGTTCATCAGGTCCTTGAGCTGGTTGGCGGTGGCCGCCCAGTCGGTGGAGTCCTTGAGCTTCTCGGCCTCGGCGACCAGCTCCTCCTTGACCGTCTGCGCCTGCTTGCGCTGCGCGTCAAGGGAGGCGAAGTGGGCGCCCCGGCGGCGGGTGAAGCCGTCCCGCGCCGCGGCGAACCGCTTCCACAGCTCGCCGTCGGCCTTCTTGTCGACCCCGCGGATGGTCTTCCACTCGTCGAGGATCTCCTTGAGCCGGTCCCCGGCGGTCTTCCAGCCGGTCGACTCGGCGGCCAGCTTCTCCGCCTCCTCCACGAGGGCCTGCTTGCGGGCGAGCGCCTCGCCGCGGGCGGCGTCCCGCGCGGCCTTGGCCTCGCCGGCCTTCTCCTCGGCGACCGTGGCGAGCCGGTCCAGCCGGGCGGCCAGCGCGTCGATGTCGCCGACGACGTGCGCCTCGGCCAGCGACGCGCGGATCCGCCGGATGGTGGTCAGTGAATGGCCGGCGTCGGCGGCACCCGAGTTGAGCCGGGCCTCCGTCAGGTTGACCTCGGTCACCAGGTCGTCGAAGCGGCGGGCGAAGTGGGCCAGCCCCTCCTCGGGCGCTCCCGCCTGCCAGGATCCGACCACCCGCTCGCCGTCGGCGGTCTTGACGTACACGGTGCCGTCCGCGTCCACCCGTCCGAAGGCAGTCCAGTCGCTCATGTGCCCATCCTCGTTCTCCCGGCGTCGGGGAGCAGTCCCGCGATCGCCGCCACGGCGCAGCAAAGTTTCCCCCGGCATTGTCACAGGTGCGACCCCGTTCCCGTCGAGCGCCTATCGCCGACCGTGACCATACGGTGTCCTAGCGCCCGCGCACAGGCTCCCTGGGAGGAGTGTCGGAATCCGGCGTACGACGTGCCGGACGGGCGGGTGTCGTCGTCGGCGTGGCGACCCCGGCCACGCAGGCGGCCCGCCGGCTAGGACCGGGCGGCAGCGGCGGCCCGAAGAGCCCGGGTGCGGGGCGCCGGGCGCCGTCGTGCCGATACCGTTGCCGGGTGCCCCTGGTCGCCGCTGCCGTCTGCCCCCACCCGCCGCTGATCGTTCCCGAGTTGGCCGGTGCTGCCGCGCCCGAGCTGGACGAGCTCCGCGCCGCCTGCGACGCCGCCGTCGCCGGGCTGCTCGCCGCCGGCCCCGAGGTGATCGTCCTGGTCGGCGGCGGGCCGGAGACCACCCGCTTCAACGCGGCCGACCACGGCTCCCTGCGGCGGTACGGCCTCGACCGAAGCGTGCGGCTGTGGAAGGTGAACTGCGCCGGCGGCGAACGGCTGCCGCTGAGCCTGACCATCGGCGCGTGGCTTGTCGGCCGCTCCGGCACCAAACTGCCCCGGCTGGCCCGCTCCGTCGCGTCCGACGCCTCCCCGGCGGAGTGTGCCGAGCTGGGGGCGGCGCTCGGCGCGGCGACGGAGCCGCGTACCGCCCTGCTGGTGACGGGGGACGGGTCGGCCTGCCGTGGCCCGAAGTCGCCCGGCTACGACGACCCGCGCGCCGAGGCGTACGACGACGGGGTCGCCCGCGCCCTGGCCGACGCGGACGCCGACGCCCTGCTCGACCTGGACCCGGTCCTGTCGGCGGAGCTGAGGGCCGCCGGGCGGGCGCCCTGGCAGGTGTTGGCCGGCGCGGTCCGCGCGACGGGCGGCGACTGGCGCGGCGAGCTGCGTCACCACTCGGCGCCGTACGGCGTCGCCTACCTCGTCGCCTCCTGGGCGCCGGCGTGACCGCCCGTCCGCCCGCCGGGACGGTCGTGGCCGTGGTCGGGCCGACGGCGGCCGGCAAGTCGGCGCTGAGCATCGCCCTCGCGCACGCCCTCGACGGCGAGGTGGTCAACGCCGACTCGATGCAGCTCTACCGGGGCATGGACGTGGGCACCGCCAAGCTCACCCCGGCCGAGCGCGAGGGGGTGCCGCACCACCTGCTGGACATCTGGGACGTCACCGAGCCGGCGAGCGTCGCCGAGTACCAGCGGCTGGCCCGCGCCGCCGTCGACGACGTCCTGGCCCGGGGCCGGGTGCCGCTGCTGGTCGGCGGCTCCGGCCTCTACGTGCGGGCGGTGCTGGAGCGCTTCGAGTTCCCCGGCACCGACCCGGTGGTGCGGGAGCGGCTGGAACGGGAGCTGACCGAGGCCGGCCCCGCCCCCCTGTACGCCCGGCTGCGCGAGGCCGACCCGGCCGCCGCGGCGGGGATCCTGCCCGGCAACGGCCGGCGGATCGTGCGCGCCCTGGAGGTCGTCGAGCTGACCGGGGCGCCGTTCACCGCCGCGCTGCCCGAACCGACCCCGTACTACCCCTCGGTGCAGCTCGGCGTGGACCTGGACACCGCGCTGCTGGACGAGCGGATCGCCCTGCGGGTGGACCGGATGTGGGCCGACGGGCTGGTCGCCGAGACCCGGGACCTGGTGGGGCGCGGCCTGCCCGAGGGACGTACGGCCAGCCGCGCCCTCGGCTACCAGCAGGTGCTGCGCTTCCTCGCCGGGGAGCTGACCGAGGCCGAGGCGCACGACGAGACCGTCCGGGCCACCAGGCGCTTCGTCCGGCGGCAGCGGTCCTGGTTCCGTCGCGACCCGCGGATCCACTGGCTGGACTCGGCGGCCCCGGAGCTGGTCCCGGCCGCCCTGCGCCTGCTCCCCGCCGCTGCGCGATGATGGATGGCGTGCAGTTCACCAAGGGCCACGGCACCGGCAACGACTTCGTCATCCTCCCCGACCCGGACAACCGGCTCGACCTGACACCGGGGCTGGTCGCGGCCCTCTGCGACCGGCGGCGCGGCCTCGGCGGCGACGGCGTGCTGCGGGTGGTCCGGGCAAGCGCGCATCCGGAGGGCGCCGGACTGGCCGGCGAGGCCGAGTGGTTCATGGACTACTGGAACGCCGACGGGTCGTTCGCGGAGATGTGCGGCAACGGCGCCCGGGTCTTCGTCCGCTACCTGGTCGCCTCCGGGCTGGCCGAGCCGGCGGAAGGGGCGCTGCCAGTGGCCACCCGGGCCGGCGTCGTGCGCGCGCTGGTCACGGCCGACGCCATCGCCGTCGAGATGCGCCGCCCCCGGCTGTACGACACCGCGACCGCCACCCTCGGCGGACTGACCCTGCCCGGCACGGCCGTGGACGTGGGCAACCCGCACCTCGTCTGCGCGCTGCCGGCGGGGCTGGAGCTGACCGCGCTCGACCTCACCCGGGCCCCCGACGTCGACCCGGCGGTCTTCCCCGCCGGGGTGAACGTGGAGTTCACGGCCCCCGGCGAGCCCGTCGACGACACCGACGGCCACGTGCTCATGCGCGTGTACGAGCGCGGCTCCGCCGAGACCCTCTCCTGCGGTACGGGCGCCTGCGCGGTGGCCGCGGTGGCCCTGCGCGACGCGGGCCGGGACACCGGCGTGCTGGCGGTGGACGTCCCCGGCGGACGCCTCTCGGTCACGGTGACGGACGACTCCTGCTGGCTGGCCGGCCCGGCCACCCTGGTAGCCACCGGCACCCTCGACCCCACCACCCTGACAACCCCCTGATTCCGCCCCTCCCCAAAGCGCACCCTCCCCTTCCCCAGGCCGCACCCTTCCCCGGGACGCGTCGATCATGCAGTTGTGGTGGGCGTATTGCCCTCCAGCACCCCATTTGCGGGGCACCACAACTCCATGATCGTCCCGGGCGGGGCGGGGCGGGGCAGGGCGGGGCGGGGCGGGGCGGGGCGGGGCAGGGGTCAGGGGGTGGCGCTGGCTTCGGCGGCGATCTCGGGGAGGTCGGCGGGGCCCGGGTCGGCAGCCGGGGCGGGGGCCGGGTTCTGGGCGGCGGCGCGGACCGCTGCGGCGACCGCCGGCGAGACCCGGGAGTCGAAGACGCTGGGCACGATCACCGTCGGGTTGATCTTGTCCTCGCCGACCACGTCCGCGATGGCCCGGGCCGCCGCGATCGCCATCTCCTCGGTGAACTCCTCGGCGTGCGCGTCCAGCATGCCCCGGAAGACACCCGGGAAGGCGAGCACGTTGTTGATCTGGTTCGGCTGGTCGGAGCGGCCGGTGGCGACCACGGCGGCGTGCTTGCGCGCCTCCCGCGGGTCGACCTCCGGGTCCGGGTTGGCCAGCGCGAAGACGATGGAGTCCTTGGCCATCGTGGCGATGTCGTCGCCGGTGAGCAGGTTCGGCGCGCTCACCCCGATGAAGACGTCCGCGCCGCGTACCGCCCCGGCCAGGTCGCCGGAGTAGTTCTCCTTGTTGGTGTTCTCGGCCAGCCACTGCCAGGCCGGGTTGAGCCCGCTCTGGTCGCGGTGCAGGGCGCCCTGCCGGTCGTACGCGATGATGTCGCCGACGCCCTGGCGCAGCAGCAGCTTCATGATCGCGGTGCCGGCCGCGCCCGCGCCGGAGACCACGACCCGGACGTCCGCGAGCTGCTTGCCCACGACGCGCAGCGCGTTGGTGAGCGCGGCCAGCACGCAGATCGCGGTGCCGTGCTGGTCGTCGTGGAAGACCGGGATGTCCAGCGCCTCGCGCAGCCGCGCCTCGATCTCGAAGCAGCGCGGCGCGGCGATGTCCTCCAGGTTGATCCCGCCGTACGCCGGGGCGATGGCCTTGACGATCTGCACGATCTCGTCGGTGTCCTGGGTGTCGAGCACGACCGGCCAGGCGTCCACCCCACCGAAGCGCTTGAACAGCGCCGCCTTGCCCTCCATCACCGGCAGCGACGCCGCCGGCCCGAGGTTGCCCAGGCCCAGCACGGCGGAGCCGTCGCTGACCACGGCCACGGTGTTGCGCTTGATGGTCAGCCGGCGGGCGTCGGCCGGGTTCTCCGCGATCGCCATGCAGACCCGCGCCACCCCCGGGGTGTACGCCCGGGACAGCTCGTCGCGGTTGCGCAGCGCCACCTTCGAGCTGACCTCGATCTTGCCGCCGAGGTGCAGGAGGAAGGTCCGGTCGGACACCTTGCGCACGTCCACGCCGTCCAGCGCCGTCAACGCGTCGACCACCTGGTCGGCGTGGCTGGCGTCGGCGGTGTCGCAGGTCAGGTCGACGAGCACGTGGGTCGGGTCGGAGTCCACCACGTCGAGCGCGGTGACGATCGCCCCGGCCTCACCCACGGAGGTGGTCAGCCGGCCGATCGAGGACGCGTCCGCCGGCACGGCGATCCGAATCGTGATCGAGAATCCGGCACTTGGAAGTCGGGTGATGGCCACGGGGTCCCTCCGTCGACGCTGAACGGCTGCCCCGCATTTCTACTCGCCCCGGCGGGCCCCTCCGGCATCCGCCCCCACTTTTGTGGCCCGTTCGAGCGGGCATATAGCGGGTGCGTTCCGCGTTGACACATGTCAGGATTGCTCGGTACGTGACAGAACGGACAGGAGACCGGCTTGCACAACCAGGAGACCCTTCTTCCCTACGAGGACGACGAGCTCGACGCCACCACCGGTGAGTTCGAGCTGTCGGAGCGGCAGGCGCTGCGGCGGGTCCCCGGCCTCTCCACCGAGCTCGCGGACATCACCGAGGTCGAATACCGCCAGCTGCGCCTGGAGCGCGTGGTGCTCGTCGGCGTCTGGACCGAGGGCTCGCAGAGCGACGCCGAAAATTCCCTCACCGAGCTGGCCGCGCTGGCGGAGACCGCCGGCTCGCAGGTGCTCGAGGGGCTGATCCAGCGGCGCACCCGCCCCGACCCCGCCACCTACGTCGGCCGGGGCAAGGTCGACGACCTCGGCTCGGTGGTGCTCTCCACCGGCGCCGACACGGTGATCTGCGACGGCGAGCTGTCGCCGTCCCAGCTGCGCAACCTGGAGCAGCGCACCAAGGTCAAGGTGGTCGACCGCACCGCGCTGATCCTCGACATCTTCGCCCAGCACGCCAAGAGCAAGGAGGGCAAGGCGCAGGTCGAGCTGGCCCAGCTCGAATACCTGCTGCCGCGCCTGCGCGGTTGGGGTGAGACCCTCTCGCGGCAGACCGGTGGTAGCGGTCGCGGCGGCGGCGCCGGCGGCGGCGTGGGTCTGCGCGGTCCCGGTGAGACGAAGCTGGAGACCGACCGGCGTCGGATCCGCCACCGCATCGCCCGGCTGCGCCGGGAGATCAAGGGCATGCGGACCGTACGCCAGACCAAGCGCGCCCGGCGTTCCCGCAACGCCGTGCCGGCCGTGGCCATCGCCGGCTACACCAACGCCGGCAAGTCGAGCCTGCTCAACCGGCTCACCGGCGCGGGTGTGCTGGTGGAGAACGCCCTCTTCGCCACCCTCGACCCGACCACCCGCAAGGCCACCACGGCTGACGGGCGGCTCTACACCCTCTCCGACACGGTCGGATTCGTCCGGCACCTGCCCCACCAGATCGTCGAGGCGTTCCGCTCGACCCTGGAGGAGGTCGCCGAGGCCGACCTGGTGGTGCACGTCGTCGACGGCACCCACCCGGACCCGGAGGAGCAGGTCCGGGCGGTCCACGAGGTGCTCGCCGAGGTGGGCGCCGACAGGCTGCCCGAGCTGCTGGTGGTCAACAAGACCGACGCGGCCGACGAGGAGACGCTGCTGCGGCTCAAGCGGCTCTGGCCGGACGCGGTGTTCGTCTCCGCCCACACGGGACGCGGGATCGACGGGCTGCGCGAGGCCGTCGAGGCACGGCTGCCCCGCCCGGCCGTGGAGGTCCGCGCGGTGCTGCCGTACGACCGGGGCGACCTGGTGGCCCGGGTGCACCGTCAGGGCGAGGTGCTGAGCACCTCCCACCTGCCGGAGGGCACCCTGGTGCACGTGCGGGTCGGTGAGGCGCTCGCCGCCGAGTTGGCGCCGTTCCGGGCGGACGAGGACCAGGCGGTCGCGGGCGCCCGGTGACGCCCTCCCGGCGTCACGCGTCGGAAACGCCCGGCATGCGACACTGATTCAATGCGCCGCGCTGTTTCTTCGGTCACGGTCGCCCTCGGCTTGCTGGGGGCGACCGTGGCGTGTACCGGAGTCGCCCTGGCGGCGGCGCCCGCCTCGGCCGCGTCCCCGCTCGCGGCAGCTCCCGGCAAGAAGCGGTGCACGGTCACCGACGAGCGGCTGCGGGAGCTGTCGGGCCTGGTGGCCACCAAGAGCGGCTACATCGTGATCAACGACGGCACCGACGTGGAGAGCCGCAAGCGGGTCTTCTTCCTCGACACCAAGTGCGGGATCGCGAAGGAGCCGGTCCGCTACTCGGGTCAGGGGCCGTTCGACACCGAGGACCTGGCGCTTTCCCCGGACGGCACGACGATCTGGATCGCCGACACCGGTGACAACGTCACCAGCCGGGAGCGTCGCGAGCGGGTGGCGCTGTGGAGCATGCCGGTCAACGGGTCGAAGCGGCCGGTGCTGCACCGCCTCTCCTACCCGGAGGGCAAGCCGCACGACGCCGAGGCGCTGTTGATCGGCGACGACGGCAACCCGTTGATCATCACCAAGGTGATGTCCGGCAAGGCCCAGATCTTCACCCCCGCCGAGAAGATGAAGAGCGGGGACACCCCGGCCGTACCGATGAAGAAGGTCGGCGAGATCAGCCTGCCGGAGACGGACACGGACAACCGGCTCGGCGCCCCGGGCCGCGTCGCGATCACCGGTGCGGCCCGGTCCCCCGACGGCTCCCGGGTGGTGGTGCGCACCTACGCCGACGCCTTCGAGTACGACGTGACCGACGGCAACCTCGTGGCGGCCCTGACCGGCGGCAAACCCCGGGTGACGGCGCTCGCCGACCCGTTCGGTGAGGCGATCACCTACAGCCCCGACGGCAAGACCTTCCTGACCGTCTCCGACGGCGGCCAGCTCGACGAGGACGCACCGATCGACATCCTCGGCTACACGCCCTCCTCGGAGGGCGCGAAGCCGGTGGCGGGCGGTGGCGGCGCGCCGAAGAAGGCCGGCCAGTCCTGGGTCGACGGCCTGAGCCTGAGCGACATCACGTACCTGATCGCGGCCGTGGGGGTGATCGGCGCGCTGATGGTGGCGGCGGGTGTCTTCGGCATCCTCCGGTCCCGGCGCAAGCCGGCGCCGCCCCGCGACGACGACGGTGCCGACCGCGACGACGTCCTCGACGACGACCGGCGTGGGCCGGCGGACGGCGGCTTCGTTCCGCCGGGCGACCGGGGCCGGGGCGGCGTCTACGGCGGTGCGCCGGCGGCCGGGGTCTACGGCGGCCCGGCCGGTGGGCGCGGCGGTCCCGCGCCGGCCGGCGGGGGCCCCGGTGCCGCCCGCCCGGCTGGCGGTGGCGTCTACGGTGGCGCCCGTCCGGCTGCTGGCGGCGGCGGGGTCTACGGCGGCGGTCGCCCGCCCGTGGACGGGCCGCCCGGCCCGGGTGGTCCGCCGCCGGGAGGCGGTGGACGCCATGGTGGTAGCGGTGGTCGCCAGGGCGGTGGTCGCCAGGGTGGCGGCCGTCAGGGCGGCGACGGTGGCCGTCAGGGCGGTGGCGGGCGCCAGGGCGGTGGCGGTGGTCGCCAGGGCGGCGGTCGTCCCGGTGGCGGTGTCTACGGTGGCGGCGGGCAGCCGGGCGGTGGCGTCTACGGCGGTGGCCGGGCGGAGCCGCCGCGTCGGGGCGACGAGTCGGACCCCCGTGGCCAGCGGCCGGTCCGCCGGCGCGACGACGGCCCCGACGACGGTCGCGGTTACGGCCACGTGCCCGGTGGTGGCCGGGGCTACCGAGGCGACCGCTATCGAGGCGACCGCTACTGAGGCTGGGCCTGCCGGAGACGGCAACGGACGCTCAGGACCCGCAGCTGAGCGGCACGGTGCCCGGGTGGCCGCCGACGGCGGCCACCCGGCGTGGTGGCGGATCAGATGCGGCGCAGCACCGCGACGACCCGGCCCATGATCGTGGCGTCGTCGCCGGGGATCGGATCGAAGGCCGGGTTCTGCGGCATGAGCCAGACGTGCCCGTCGCGGCGGCGGTAGGTCTTGACGGTCGCCTCGCCGTCGAGCATGGCGGCGACGATGTCGCCGGCCTCGGCGGTCGGCTGCTGCCGGACCACGACCCAGTCGCCGTCGCAGATCGCCGCGTCCAGCATCGAGTCGCCCTTGACCTGGAGCATGAAGACCTCGCCCTCACCCACCAGCTCGCGGGGGAGGGGGAAGATGTCCTCCACGGCCTGCTCGGCCAGGATCGGGCCACCGGCCGCGATCCGGCCCAGCATCGGCACGTAGGCCGGGGCGGGACGCTGCGAGCGGGCCAGTTCGTCGTCGACCTCGGCGGGCGCCCGGACGTCCACGGCGCGCGGCCGGTTGGGGTCGCGGCGCAGGAAGCCCTTCTTCTCCAGCTCCTTGAGCTGGTAGGCGACGCTGGACGGCGAGACCAGGCCGACGGCCTCGCCGATCTCGCGCACGCTCGGCGGGTAGCCGTGCCGCTCGACCCAGGTGCGGATGAACTCCAGGATCCGGCGTTGCCGGGCGGTGAGGTCCACCGTCGCGGGGTCGGGGAAGGCGCTGACCACCGGGGTGACCGGGCGCACGGCGGGCTGCCCGGTCCGGCTGCGCGCGGCGCCCCGGCGTCGGGTGGCCGGCGGTCCCGCCTCGGTGATCTGCTGCGGGCTCTTCGGCCGGCTGGCCCGATCCTCGGTCACGTCCGTCCTCCCTGGTCGGCGCTGGGTGCCTTGGCGGCTCGTGGTGCGTGCGGTGGTGCTGATGTCTGCGGTGGTGCGAGTAGCCGGTGGACGGAGGATTCCGCGCCCGGTTGTTCAAGACCGTATAGGTGAGATCGGTCATTTTCAAACATCTGTACGACCTTGCTCGGCGTGTCGGGGTGAAAAACCGCTCCGCTCGTACTCGTGTTCTGATAAATGGTACGCCGGGTCGAACGGGTGTTCGACTTTCGTCCGATCGTCGGCCGTTTCGCACCGGCCGGACCGGTAACCCGCGGGGGCGTCGGACGGTTGGTCCTGCGGCGGGCGGCGGTGCCGGTCGACCCGGGAGTCGGGTGACGCGCCGGACACGCCGGCCAACTTGACCTCCGATCCGCAGCGGCCTACGGTCAACCCCTAGATGTAGTAGTCACACGGGCGTAAGTCGCCTACAGGTTGGGTTCGACTACCCACCGCACTCCGGCACCGTCGACACGGCGAAGACCATCGACAGATGGCTCCGTCGCGCTGACGCGTGCCCGGCGAGCGGTCGGCGGACCCGCGATCGACGAAGGAGGTCGGGTGCGATGCGGTGTCCGTACTGCCGGCACGCCGACTCCCGGGTGGTCGACTCGCGGGAGGCCGACGACGGCCAGTTGATCCGCCGGCGGCGATCCTGCCCGGAGTGCGGCAAGCGGTTCACCACCGTCGAGGAGGCGGTCCTCGCGGTCGTCAAGCGCAGCGGGGTGACCGAGCCGTTCAGTCGTACGAAGATCGTCGGCGGGGTGCGCAAGGCGTGCCAGGGCCGGCCCGTGGACGACGACTCGCTCGCGCTGCTCGCGCAGAAGGTCGAGGAGACCGTCCGGGCCAAGGGGGCCGCCGAGATCCCCAGCCACGAGGTGGGGCTGGCCATCCTGGGTCCGCTACGGGACCTGGACGAGGTCGCCTACATGCGGTTCGCCAGCGTCTACCGGTCGTTCGACTCGCTCGCCGACTTCGAGCGCGAGATCGAGACGCTGCGAGCCGCCGCGCGCGCCCGGGAGGGCGCCGGGGCCGACGCGGCAGAGGCCGCCGGCCGTACCAGTTGAATTCTTCGCAGTTTGTTGACAGTCGGATCGGGCGGCGGTTGGCCGTGCGGACGAGGGGGCGGATGAGATGTCGGGGGACGGTGTGACAACCAGCAGGGCACGCAACAAGGCCGGCGCGGGGCTCAAGATCGAGCGGGTCTGGACGACCGAGGGGGTGCACCCCTACGACGAGGTCGCCTGGGAGCGTCGCGACATCGTCATGACCAACTGGCGGGACGGCTCGGTCAACTTCGAGCAGCGCGGCGTCGAGTTCCCGGAGTCGTGGAGCGTCAACGCGGCGAACATCGTGACCACCAAGTACTTCCGGGGCGCCGTGGGCACCCCGGAGCGGGAGTGGTCGCTGCGGCAGCTGATCGACCGGGTGGTCACCACCTACCGCACGGCGGGTGAGGAGTACGGCTACTTCGCCGGCCCGGCCGACGCCGAGATGTTCGCCCACGAGCTGACCTGGATGCTGCTGCACCAGGTGTTCAGCTTCAACTCGCCCGTCTGGTTCAACGTCGGCACGCCCTCGCCGCAGCAGGTCAGCGCCTGCTTCATCCTGGCCGTCGACGACTCGATGGACTCCATCCTGGACTGGTACAAGGAGGAGGGGCTGATCTTCAAGGGCGGCTCCGGCTCCGGCGTCAACCTGTCCCGGATCCGCTCCTCGCGCGAGCTGCTCTCCTCCGGCGGCAACGCCTCCGGCCCGGTCAGCTTCATGCGCGGCGCGGACGCCTCCGCCGGCACCATCAAGTCCGGCGGCGCCACCCGGCGCGCGGCGAAGATGGTCATCCTCGACGTGGACCACCCGGACATCCAGGAGTTCGTGGTCACCAAGGCGCGCGAGGAGGACAAGATCCGCGCGCTGCGCGACGCCGGGTTCGACATGGACCTCGGCGGCGCCGACATCGTCAGCGTGCAGTACCAGAACGCCAACAACTCCGTCCGGGTCTCCGACGAGTTCATGACCGCCGTGGAGAACGGCGGCGGCTTCGACCTGCGCGGCCGGCTCGACGGCGCGGTCATCGAGACCATCGACGCCAAGAACCTGTTCCGCACCATCTCCCACGCCGCCTGGGAGTGCGCCGACCCCGGCCTGCAGTACGACGACACCATCAACGACTGGCACACCTGCCCGGAGACCGGGCGGATCACCGCGTCGAACCCGTGCTCGGAGTACCTGCACCTGGACAACTCCTCGTGCAACCTGGCCTCGCTCAACCTGATGAAGTTCCTCCGCGCCGACGGCGGCTTCGAGGTGGAGAAGTTCGTCCGGTCCGTCGAGTTCGTCATCACCGCGATGGACATCTCGATCTGCTTCGCCGACTTCCCTACCGAGAAGATCGGCGAGACCACCCGCGCCTACCGGCAGCTCGGCATCGGCTACGCCAACCTGGGCGCCCTGCTGATGGCTTCCGGCCTGCCCTACGACTCGGAGCAGGGCCGCTCGGTCGCCGCGGCGATCACCTCGCTGATGACCGGCACCGCGTACCGCCGCTCGGCCGAGCTGGCCGGCGTCGTCGGCGCGTACGACGGCTACGCCCGCAACGCCGAGCCGCACAAGCGGGTCATGCGCAAGCACGCCGCCGCCAACGACGAGATCAAGCCCTCGGGCACCGTGGCCACCGCGCTCGTCCGCGAGGCGACGAAGCAGTGGACCCAGGGCAACAAGATCGGTGACAAGTTCGGCTGGCGCAACTCCCAGGCCAGCGTGCTCGCGCCGACCGGCACCATCGGCCTGATGATGGACTGCGACACCACCGGCGTGGAGCCGGACCTGGCGCTGGTCAAGTTCAAGAAGCTGGTCGGCGGCGGCTCGATGCAGATCGTCAACCAGACCGTGCCGCGCGCCCTGCGCAGCCTGGGCTACCCCGAGGAGCAGGTCGAGGCGATCGTCGAGCACATCGCCGACCACGGCCACGTGGTCGACGCCCCCGGCCTCAAGCCGGAGCACTACCCGGTCTTCGACTGCGCGATGGGCGAGCGGTCCATCGCCCCGATGGGCCACGTGCGGATGATGGCGGCCGTCCAGCCGTTCATCTCCGGCGCCATCTCCAAGACGGTCAACATGCCGGAGCAGGCCACCGTCGAGGACGTCGAGAAGATCTACTTCGAGGGCTGGAAGCTCGGCCTCAAGGCGCTGGCGATCTACCGCGACAACTGCAAGGTCGGCCAGCCCCTGTCGGTCGCCAAGCCGAACAAGGCCGCCGCGACCACGGAGGTCCCGGCCGCCGAGGTGGAGAAGGTCGTCGAGAAGGTCGTCGAGTACCGCCCGGTGCGCAAGCGGCTGCCGAAGAAGCGCCCGTCCCAGACGGTCAGCTTCTCCGTCGGCGGCGCCGAGGGCTACCTCACCGCCTCGTCCTACCCGGACGACGGCCTCGGCGAGGTCTTCCTCAAGATGTCGAAGCAGGGCTCGACCCTGGCCGGCGTGATGGACGCCTTCTCGGTGGCCATCTCCATCGGTCTCCAGTACGGCGTCCCACTGGAGACGTACGTCAGCAAGTTCACCAACATGCGCTTCGAGCCGGCCGGCATGACCGACGACCCGGACGTGCGGATGGCCGCCTCGGTGATGGACTACATCTTCCGTCGCCTGGCGCTGGACTTCCTGCCGTACGAGCGCCGCGCGGAGCTGGGCATCTTCACCGCCAGCGAGCGGGCCGCCCAGCTCCGGGCCGAGGCGGAGGCGGAGGCGAGCGGTGCGGACCTCACCGCGATGGCCGCCTCCGCCCCGGTCGAGGCGCCGACCGAGCCGAAGACCGGCCCGGTCGCCCAGCCGGCGCAGGAGACCGCCGACGTCGCCGCCGCCAAGCCGGCGCCGTCCGTGGGTTCCAGCACCGAACTGCTGGAGACCGTGATCGGCAAGGCCGCCGACGCGCCGCTCTGCTTCACCTGCGGTACGAAGATGCGCCCGGCCGGTAGCTGCTACGTGTGCGAGGGCTGCGGCTCCACCAGCGGCTGCAGCTGACGTACGAACCGAGCGGGGCGGGTCGGCGGGTATCTGCCGGCCCGCCCCGCTCGGTTCGTGGACATCGGCGACCATCGGTACATGACGACCCACCAGACGTACGTCGAGTTCGCCACCCGGGAGGCGCGCGGCGTGTCGCCCGCGTACGAGCGCCTGTCCCTCGCTGTCTCCCGCGACGACGAACTGCTGGCCCTGCTCGCCGCGCTGCCGCCGGCCAGGCGGCAGCCGAACCTGCTGTTCGGCGTCGTACGACTGCTCGGCGGGCCGGTCGACGACCCGGCGGCCTTCCGCGACTTCGCGCTGGCGAACTGGCCGGCGATCGAGGCGGAACTGCGCACCCGCGCGACCCAGACGAACGAGCCCGGGCGGTGTGCCGTGCTGCTGCCCGTGCTCGCCGCGTTGCCGCAGCCGCTGGCGTTGCTGGAGGTCGGCGCGTCCGCCGGGCTCTGCCTCTACCCCGACCGGTACGCCTACCGCTACGGCGACCACGCGCTCGGCGCGGGCGAACCGGTCCTCGGTTGCGCGGCCACCGGACTGGCCCCGCCGGAGCGGCTACCGGAGGTGGTGTGGCGGGCCGGCCTGGACCTGAATCCGCTGCGGGTGACCGAGCCGGCGGACGTGGCCTGGCTCGACGCCCTCATCTGGCCGGAGCACACGCACCGTCGCGCCCGGCTGCGGGCCGCCGCGGCCGTCGCCGCGTCCGACCCGCCGCTGCTCGTGCGCGGCGACATGATGGACGACCTGCCCGCGCTGGCCGCGTTGGCGCCGGCCGGCGCGACGCTTGTCGTGTTCCACACCAGCGTGCTCTACCAGGTGCCGGCGCCGCGCCGGGAGGCGTTCGCCCAGGTGGTACGCGGACTGCCCGGCCACTGGATCTCCAACGAGTCCCCGGACGTGCTGCCCCACGACGCGTTGCCGGAGCCGCCGGACGAGGCGCTGTACAACGTGCTCGCGCTGGACGGCCGGCCACTGGCCTGGACGAGCCCGCACGGGCAGGCGATGACCTGGTTCGGGTGACCCGACGGGCTGCCGTGCCGTGCACCGGGCACGGCAGCCCGCGTACGTCACTGCTGCTTCTGCTGGCAGGGCACGCAGAAGCGGGCGTGCGGCAGCACTTCCAGGCGCTCCCGGGGGATCGCGGCGGAGCAGCGCTCGCAGATGCCGTAGCGGCCCTCGGCGAGGCGGCGCAGCGCCCCGCTGACCTGCTCGATGCTCCGCCGGGTGGCGGCGATCAGCGCGCTCTGGGTGTGCGCCTCGCCCGGGTCACCGGTGTCGGCGGTCAGCTGCGTGAGCCGCACGGTCTGCGCCTCGAAGTCGTTGGTCAGCGTCGTACGCAGGTCGTCGAGCCACTTCTGCTCGCTGGACTGGGTGGGTGTGGTCATGGCGTAGCTCCTCGGGAAAAAGAAAAAGGGCCGAAGCTGGATAGCTTCGCCCTGGTGGCCGTTCGCAGAAGTTGCAATCGGTTCACGGAGGGCCACGTCCGGCGGGGCTCGGCAGTCGGGAGGCGACCGAGCCGGCGCACGACGGCGCGACCGCGGATCGCACCACCCGGGTCGCCACGTTCACCCGGAGGGCACACCGGCAGGCAGCAGCGGGCGCCGCCGTCACCACGACGGCGGTGCTGATCTGCTGACCGGTCGAACACATGCAGCCACCATAGGCCGGGCGGAGCGGAAAGCCAACGTGCTTCCGTGCGTACCGGGGACGGCCCGGTGCCCGGGGCCACCCGGCGCAGCGTGCGGCCCGATCGGCCGGCGTCGGGTTCCGCCCGGAGCCAGGGCTGGCATCGACCGGTCAGGCCGCCGGCATGTCCCGCATCCGCCGCAGCGGGGAGAGGACGACGAAGAGCGCGGCGCTCCACGTGCCGAGGACGCAGATCCACAGCGCCGGCCGCAGCCCGAGCTGGCTGGCGAGCGTGCCGCCGGTGAGCGCGCCGAGCGGGATCACGCCGAAACAGACCCAGAGGAACGCCGCGTTCACCCGGCCCAGCAGGGCGGGCGGCGTGATCCGCTGCCGGTACGTGAGGGTGGCCACGTTGTAGAGCACCGCGTTGGCGGAGAACGCGGCCAGGCCGATGCCGTAGAGCAGCATCCCCCAGCCGGGCCGAGCCAGGGGCATGAGCAGGTAGAGCGGACCCGGGGCGGCCATCGCCACCCAGATCACCCGGGCCGAGCCGAGCCACGCGGTCAACCGGCCGGCGAACGCGCCGACCACCAGGCCGCCCACCGCGCTGACCGAGAAGACCAGCCCGACCAGCGCCGGCGTGGCGTGCAGCTCCTTGAGGAGGAAGACCACCTCGATGGAGCCGGACGCCATGACGAAGAAGTTCGAGGCGGTGGTGCAGGCGAGGATGCTGCGCAGGATCGGCTGGCGGCGGATGAAGCCCAGCCCTTCGGTCATCTCCACCCGCAGCGGCACCCGGTCGCGCCGGGGCACGGGCTCGCCCGGGGCCTGCCGGATCAGCAGCAGGGTCAACCCGCTCACGGCGAAGGCGAGGCCGGTGACGACGAAGGTCCTCGCGGCGCCGACGAGCCCGACGAGCACGCCGCCGACCGTCGGACCGATGAGCTCGGCGGAATCCTGGCTGACGGTGAGCTTCGCGTTGGCGTCCACGAGCCGGTCCGGCGGCACCAGCCTCGGCAGCATGCTCTTGTGGGCCACGGTGAACAGGACGGTGAGCACGCCGGAGAGCCCGACCACCGCGTACAGGAAACCGAGGGTGAGCAGGTCGGCCAGGGCGACCACCGGCACCGACAGCAGCAACGCCGCGCGGCCCAGGTCGCAGGCGACCATCAGCCGCCGCTGGTCGACCCGGTCGGCGAGGATCCCGGCGGGCAGGGAGAAGACCAGGTACGGCAGCCAGGCGAGCGCCGTCAGCAGCGAGACCTGTAAGACACTGGCGTCGAGCGTGCCGACGGCGAGCAGCGGCACCGCCACGTTGGAGACCCGGTTGCCCAGCTCGCTGACCGTCTGCCCGGCCAGGAGCAGCCCGAAGTTGCGGGTGCGCAGCAGCGAGGGCCGTTTCGGGGCGGCACCTCCGACGGGCCTGGCGGCCTGCTGCGTCACGTCGGATCCCCAACGCGGGTCGGTGACCGCCGTGGGGAGGCCGCCGACCCCGGGGGATCCGACGCGGTTCGCGGGCGCCCGGCCCGTCCGTGGTCCATCCGGTCAGCCTCCCGGCCCCGCCCGGATCGACGCCACTGGTTATCCGATCCCACGCCGGCCGGCGCGCCGCGCTGCGCCCACCGTGTCGCGTCGGCCATTCGCAGCGCCGCGACCTGCGGGATCCGGCGGTGGACCGGCGCCTCGCCCCGGGCAGGCGCCGACGAGCGGGTCTCTAGACTGCGCCGGTGACCGGAGAGCGACGACCGCTGGCGGACCGGCCGCTGACCGAGCCGCACCCGTCCCGGCTGCCGGCGGAGCACCCGGACCGGGAGCGGATCCTGGCCGCGCACGCCGCCGCCCTGACCGCAGGCGAGGCCGGCTACCTCGACCCGGCCACCGGTCTCTTCGTGCTCAGCGCGGGTTTCCTGGCCCGGCGCGGCACCTGCTGCGGGCGCGGCTGCCGGCACTGTCCGTACGTCGACGACTGACCAGCGTAGGGGGTCTTCCACCGGGTAGGGGATTACCTACGGCTACCAGGGGTGGGTCTTTGTCCGGGCCTGAGGCTTTGGTGGCGGCAGTTTGTAGTCGGGTATTTACTCGTCGGGCAGAGGATCTCTAAAGTTCGCTCGCTATTGTGCGGGTGATTCGGGGGACCTCGTGGTCGTGTCGTGGAAGCGTCGTGCCTTCATCTGGCTGACGTCCGTCAGTGTCGGCGTCTCGGGCGGCGGGCTCGTGGTGGCTCCGCCAGCCGTCGCCGCACCCGCTCCGGCGCCCCAGCGGGAATGTGGCAGCGCCGAGGCGCCGAACGAGGCGGCGGCAGCCAGGCTGGCGGCGGCCTGCGGCCGGCCGGTCGAGGCGCTCAGCGAGCGCACGGAGTACGCGCACGTCACCGTCGCCCCGGACGGCGTCCGCAAGCTGGTCGCGGCGGTCGCGCCCCAGCGGGTACGCCGCGCGGACGGCTCCTGGGCGGCCATCGACCCCGGCCTGCGTCAGCGGGGCGACAGGTTGGTTCCGAGCGCGACCCTGGCCGACGTGTCGTTCTCCACCGGCGGCACGGGGCCGCTCGTGACGTGGCGGGAGGCCGGGTCGACCTTCACCCTCGGCTGGCCGCTGGGACCGTTGCCGAAGCCTCAGGTGAACGGCCCCACCGCCACGTACCCGTCCGTGCTGAAGGACGTCAACCTGCACGTCACGGCGACCGCCGAGGGTTACACGCACGTGGTGGAGGTGCTCACCCCCGAGGCCGCCGCACAGCCGGCGATCAAGGCGTTGCGCTACCGCACCGGCGGGGACATGAGGATCGCCCAGGCCGCCGATGGTGCCATGCGGTTGGTGACCGCCGCAGGGGTCACCGTCGCCACCTCGGCGCCGGCGCGGATGTGGGACTCCTCCGACGACCCGGCCCGGGCTGGCGAGGTGCTGCCGGCTGTGGCGGCAGCACGGCTGAAGACCCCGCCGGGCGAACGGGCCACCGCCACCGAACCGGCGGTGACCTCGCGAAGCGCGAAGGTGCGCGTCGCCGCGTCGGGCACCCAGTTCACCGTCACCCCCGACGCCGCACTGATGGCCGATCCTGGGCTCACCTACCCGATCTACATCGATCCGGAGTTCGAGAAGCTGCGGACGAAGTGGGCGTACTCCACCAGCAACGGCGAGAACAACGACACCACCGTGGCCCGGGTGGGACGCCAGCCGTACCCCGAGGGCGGCAACGGGGAGCGCTACCGCTCCTACTACGACTTCAACGTGTCCGGCCTCAAGGGCAAGCAGATCCTGGGCGGGACGATCCGGGTCACGCTCGACCACTCGTACTCCTGCGATCCGACCTGGGTCTACGCCTACCGGACGAACGCCATCACGGTGGCGAGCGGCGGCCGGATGGCCTGGACCACCCGGCCGCTGCCGGCCACCTACCTCGACTCGTGGGAGGGCAACGCGAACGAGGCGGGCGGCTGCGGGACGATCCAGCCCGACGACGACGCGGAGTTCTCCAGCACCACCGTGGTGTCGGACCTCCAGCACGCCGCCACCAACGCATGGTCCGTTTACACAGTGGGCCTGTGCGCGTGCAATCCGTCCGGGGTGGGGGAGGACTTCGAGAGCCGGTGGAAGAAGTTCTACACCAGCAAGGCGTGGCTCGAGGTCACCTACAACTCCAAGCCGGCCGTGCCGACCGGCCTGACCACGTCCGGCCAGGCGTGCGGCGCGACGATCGGCACCGCCTCGCCGGTGCTCAAGGCGTTCTACGGCGACGCGGACGGCGCCACGGACAGCCTGGTGGGCTACTTCCAGTACCGGCTGAAGGGCACCACGACGGTCACGGCGAAGACGGGGCAGACCAAGCCGGGCAACAACTACGGCGAGTCCGGCGTCATCAGCCTCGGGGCCGGCTCGGAGGGCAAGACGTACGAGTGGCAGGTGCAGACCAGGGACAGGGCGGGCCAGTACTCGGATTGGACGGCCTGGTGCAGCTTCACGGTGGACGTCTCCAAGCCGCTGCCCCCGACGGTGACCTCGACGGCGTACCCGGACGACGGCACTGCCCACGGCGGACCCGGAGTCTCGGGGTCCTTCACCTTCGTCGCCGGCTCGCAGGACGCCGTGAAGTACGTGTACGGCTGGGCCGGGCAGACGACCCCGCTGACGACGGTGACCGTGGCCGCCGGCGCGTCGTACACGGTGACCCTGACGCCGCGGCGATTCGGCTACAACGTGCTGGAGGTCTACAGCGTCGACAGTGCCAGCAAGCGCAGTGACATCACGGGACACCGGTTCCTGGTGAACGGCCCCTCCGCGCCGGTCGCGCACTGGCCACTCGACACCATCGACGGCCACAATTTCTCCGACGTGATCAACCAGGTGCAACTGACGCCCAGTGGCACCGTGAGCTGGGCGGCCAACAGCCGGATCCACAACGAGTCGACCCCGGCATTCGCCGCCAACTCGTACCTCTCCACCAGCGGCGTTGCGCTTGATACGAGCAAGTCGTTCAGTGTCTCGGCATGGGTGCGGATGGCAGACGCGGATCCGAGTGACGGGGACCCGGATCTCCCCACCAGCACTTGGACGGCGGTCAGCAAGTCCGGTGCCAGCCTGAGTGCCTTCTACCTTGGCTATCGCGTCCACAACGGCGAGCCGAAGTGGTCCTTCAGTCTTCCCGATGCCGACTCTGACCAGGGTCCCGGCTGGCTGCACGTCGTGTCCTCGGTCTCCGTCGCCCCTCGGCAGGTCGGCAAGTGGACCCACCTCGCGGGTTCCTTCGACGCGGCCACCGGACAGGTGGAGCTCTACGTCAACGGGAATCTCGCAGGCTTCGCCGTGCGCACTGCGGCCGGGTGGACAGGGGCGGGTTCACTGGTCGTCGGGGCTGCGCAGTACAAGGTGCCTGGTGGAGTTCCCTACATGACCACGCATTGGAGGGGTGGCCTCACCGATGTTCGTTTCTGGAACCGCGCGCTAACCATCGACGACCTGAGAGGCACCGACGTCAGCGCCGAGGCGGGTACGCACGCGATACCCGGGATCCTGGCGCCGGTGCAGGTGGCGAACTGGGACTTCAGCGGAGGACTTTCGTCGGGCTGCGCATCTCCGGTGAGTTCAAGCTACTGGGGTCAGTCGCTGGATCTTCACGGATGCACCGACCCGTACTCCGACGGACAGAACGTCGGCTTCACCGGCGACGCGTACGACGACAACGACTCCCTCTGGCTGAACCACCCGCAGCCCGACGGCTACGGCGCGGCAACCACCAAGACCGGTTACGCCGCTGCGAGTGGACCCGTCGTCAACACGGGCCAGTCCCTGACCGTGTCGGCCTGGGTCCGCATCGATTCCCTCAACGGCAAGGAACAGGTTGTCGTGCGGCAGGGAAGGAACCAACTCGATGAAGGCTCGGTCGCGCTCTATGTGGCGGCGAGCAACAGGTGGGCCTTCTCTGTGCTGACACCGTCCGCGACGGGTGCACCGGTGTGGTCGGCAGCGTGGGCAGACTCGCTGGAGCAGACCAGACCCGGTGAGTGGACACATGTCGTCGGTGTGTTCGATGCGAGTGCGGGAGAGGTCCGCCTCTACCTCAACGGGGTGCGACAGCAACAGGTGGCGACGGGTGTCGACGGCGCCGTCTCCTCTGAGCCGTTCTATGTCGGAGCCGGCCACACGACATGGGGACATCTCGCGGGGAACCTCGATCAGATCAAGGTTTACGCGGGAGCCATGTCGGACCGCGAGGTCGCAGCACTCCATGAAGGGCTCTGAGCAAGCGAGACCCGTGCCGGAAGCGGTACGAAACTTCGCACTCAAGAAGCCCTGACCACTGCCCACCCCTCACGGCGGAGATTTGCCATGTCTGCTCGTCCGTCGCCGGCCACCGTGGCGCGGCGCGATTCCCGGTCCTCGTTCTGGCGCCCCGAGAGCCGGTTGCGGATGGGTCTGGCCGGGAGCCTGGCTCTCGTCATGCTGGCCTCCACGCTGACCGCCCAGCCTCGGCCGGCGGTCGCCGCACCGCCGGTCGGCCTCGGCGTCACGCAGCCGAAGCCGGTCTCCGCGAAGCCGGTCAGGTCGAAGCCGCGTCCGGCCGACCTGTCCCAGGGTGCGAACAGGCGGCCCGCCGGGAAGGTCACCTGGCCCTCGGCCGGCGTTGCGGAGGCGGGCGTCGTGCCGGCCTCCGAGAACAGGACCGCCGCGACGACGTCACCGTCCGCGGCGACTCGGGTCGGTGCCCTGCCGGTGTACGTCGGTCCGGCGGTGGCGAAGAGCGCACACTCGCGAGCCACCGCGTCCACCGCCGTGAGCCGGGCCCGGGTCGAGGTCCTCGACCGTGCCAAGGTCCCGGCGGGGTGGCGTGACGGCGTGGTGCTGCGGGTCGCGCGCGCCGACGGTCAGCCGGGTGCGGGCCGGATGAGCCTGGGGGTGGACTACTCCGGATTCGCGGCGGCCTTCGGGGCGGATTGGTCGACCCGGCTCCGCCTGGTGGCGCTGCCCGAGTGCGCGCTGACCACGCCGGAGAAGGCGGGGTGCGGCGGTCGTCCGCTCGCCTCGCGCAACGACGGGGCGACCAACCGGGTGTCCGCCGAGGTGGAGATCTCCTCCGCCGCCGCGACGTCGCTGGTCGCCCTGGCCGCTGCCGCATCCGGGTCGGCCGGTGACTACGGCGCGACGCCGCTGCAGGCGTCGTCGAGCTGGAGCGCCGGCGGGTCGAGCGGCGACTTCTCCTGGTCCTACCCCGTACGGGTGCCGCCCGCCACGGGTCCGACGCCGACCGTGTCGCTGGCGTACTCGTCGAGCGCGGTCGACGGTCGCAGCGACGCCTCGAACAACCAGCCGTCGTGGGTCGGGGAGGGTTTCGACTACCACCCCGGCTTCATCGAGCGGCGGTACGTGCCCTGCTTTGACGACACCGCCAACGGCGCCACCAACGACGACCAGGTCGGCGACCAGTGCTGGGGCACGGACAACGCGGTGCTCTCGCTCAACGGGCGGTCGACCGAGTTGGTCAGGGACACGGCGACCGGCGTGTGGCGACCGAAGAACGACGACGCGGCGAAGGTCGAGAAGTTGGCGGGCGCGGCCAACGGCGACAACAACGGTGAGCACTGGAAGGTGACGGCCGCCGACGGCACCCAGTACTTCTTCGGGCTCGACGACCTGCCCGGTCACACGACGGGCACGGCCTCCACCAACACCGTTCGCGTCTACGGCAACCACGAGAACGAGCCCTGCTGGAACAGCAGCTTCGCCGCCGCCCACTGCGAGCAGGCGTGGCGCTGGAACCTCGACTACGTCGTCGACACCCACGGCGGCACCATGTCGCTCTGGTACAGCCGGGAGACCAACAAGTACGCCGCGAACGCCACGGACAGCGACGAGGTCTCCTACGTCCGGGCCTCGAACGTCACCCGCATCGACTACGGCACCTGGGACCGGGGCGCGACCGACCGTTCCGTCACCCCGACCGCGCAGGTCTTCTTCGCCACGTCCGACCGGTGCCTGTCGGACTGCACCGACCACGACGACCCGGCCCGCTGGCCGGACACGCCCTGGGACCAGGAGTGCACCGGCACCCAGTGCCCCGGCAAGTACTCGCCGACCTTCTGGAGCACCCGCCGCCTGTCGAAGATCACCACGAAGGTCGCCGGCGTCTCCGGCGACGTGGAGAGCTGGGACCTGAGGCACACCTTCCCGCCGAATGGTGACGCCTCCCGCGACGGCATGTGGCTGGAGTCGATCCAGCACACCGGACACATCGGCGAGCCCGTGACGCTGCCGGAGATCAATTTCGACTTCGTGCAGCGGCCCAACCGGGTCGACAAGACCGACGACGGCAAGCCGCCGATGCACTGGCTGCGGATGAACACCGTCTGGACCGAGGCCGGCGGCAAGATCACGGTGGTCTACTCCCCGCCGGAGTGCGACACCGACGGGCCCATGCCGTCCTCGCCGCAGAGCAACACCCTGCGGTGCTATCCGGTGCTCACCGAGGACCCGTTCACGAATGTGATCGAGACCGACTACTTCCACAAGTACGTGGTCGAGGAGATCCACGAGTCGGACGGCACCGTCGGCGGCACGGACGTCGTCACCACGTACGACTATCTCGGCGGCGCGGCGTGGCGGCACGCCACGGACGACGGCATGACGAAGGACAAGTTCCGTACCTGGTCCGACTACCGGGGCTACGGGCGGGTCCAGGTCCGCAAGGGCACCGACGGTCAGGAGACCCTGGCCGAGACCCGCTACTACCGGGGCATGCACGGCGACCGGGCGGCCCCGAGCGGCGGCACCCGCACCGTGACGCTCGCCGCGCTCGACCTCAACGGCGACGGCGACGTCTCGGATGCCGCCGACGCGCCCCAGGTCAACGACGAGGACGCCCTCGCCGGGCAGGTCCGCGAGCAGATCACCTACAACGGCGTCGAGACCGATGTCGTGTCGCGGGGGGCCAGCCAGGCGTGGCAGTCGGCGGCCACCGCGACCCGGGACATGGGCCAGACCACCACGTACGCCCGCTACACCGGCGTCCAGACGAGCTGGAACGCCGTCAAGCTGGACGCGGGCCGTGGGTGGCGGGTGACGAAGAAGACCAACGGCTTCGACGAGTACGGCATGGAGGTCACCGCCAGCGACCTCGGCGACGTGACCCAGTCCGGCGACGAGCAGTGCATGCGGACGACGTACGCGCGCAACGCCGACAGGAACATCCTCGCCACCTCCGTCCGGGTCGAGACCTTCGCCCTGCCCTGCGGCACCGCGCCCACCAGCAGGGACGACATCGTCAACGACGTCCGCACGTCCTACGACGGCGAGGCGTACGGCGTGGCGCCCACCGAGGGCAACCCCACGAAGGTCGAAACGCTGAAGGACTGGTCCCCGTCTGGCGGGACGGTCTGGCTGACCACGGGCACCTCGACCTACGACGCCCACGGCCGGGTGGAGGACGCCTACGACATCCGCGGGAACAAGACGACCACGACCTACACCCCGGCGGCCGGGGGCCCCGTCACGAAGGTGGAGACCAGGAACCACCTGGACTGGACGACGAGCCAGGACATGATCCCGGGCTGGGGCCTCGCCAAGCGGTCCACGGACGCCAACGGCAGGATGACCGACCTGCAGTACGACGGGCTCGGCCGGCTGCGGAAGGTCTGGCTGCCGAACCGGCCGATGGGTACCGACCCGGCCAACCCGGCCCCCCCCTCCTACGAGTACACCTACACCATCCGCAACAGCGGGGGCGCCAACGCCGTCACGACCCGGGTGCTGAACGCCGAGGGCAAGTACGTCACCAGCCACGCGCTCTCCGACGGCCTGCTCCGCCCGCGACAGACCCAGACTGCCGCCGTCGCCGGTGGCGGCACCGTGTTCAGCGAGACCGTCTACGACGCCGCCGGGCGGGTGGCGTACACCAACGGCCGACACCACGACCCGGACCTGACAGCCGGCACCAACCTGAAGTCGATCGCGGCGTGGGAGGCGAACAGCCAGACGGTGAACCTGTACGACCGGGCGGGCCGCACCACGGCCAGCATCCTGACCAGCAGCGGCCTGGAGAAGTGGCGCACCACCACCGCGTACGGCGGTGACCGGGTCTACGTCACCCCGCCTGACGACGGCGGGACGCCGACCACCACGATCACCAATGCCGCCGGCAAGACGATCGAGGTGCGCCGGCACTCGGGCGGTTCCGTCGCCGGGCCGCACGACGCCAGCACCTACACCTACAACCGGAAGCAGCAGCTCACCGGGGTCGCCGAAGCCGCCGGCAACGAGTGGACGTACGAGTACGACATCCGGGGCCGGCAGACCGCGGCGGAGGACCCCGACCGGGGCCGTACGGAGTCGACGTACAACGACTACGGCGACCTCGAGCACACGGTCGACGCGCGTGGCAAGAAGCTCGTCTACCACTACGACAGCCTCGGCCGTAAGGACGCCGTCTACGACACCTCGATCGCGACGGCGAACAAGCGCGCCACCTGGGCGTACGACCCCACGGGCGCGAAGGGCCAGTTGGCGTCGACCAGCCGCTGGACGGACCTCGGCGTCAACGAGTACAAGATGCGCGTCCGGGGCTACACGGCCCTCTACAAGTCGATGGGCGAGGACTACGTCGTTCCCGCCTCCGAGACCGGGCTCAACGGCACCTACAGCTTCACCCGCTCGTACAAGGCGGACGGGGTCAGCGTCGCGTCCGCCACGTACCCGAACGCGGGAAGCCTCGGCGGCGAGCAGCTCACCTTCACCTACGACGAGGTGACGGGCCTCGCCGAGCAGGTCAAGACGAACTGGCCCAACGCCGGCCAGTACGTCGTCAACACCGACTACAACGCGTTCGCCGAGCTGGGCCTCGTCCGCTACCAGCAGACCGCCCAGAACTACCTCGACCGCTCCTGGACGTACGACGACAGCACCGGCCGGCTGTCACGGGCGACCACGAGCCGGCAGGTCACGCCGCAGCCCGTCGCCGATCTGAAGTACGACTACGACGAGGCCGGCAACATCACCCGGATCGCCGACGCCCCGACCGGCGGTGCGGCCGACGTCCAGTGCTTCGACTACGACTACGCGAGGCGGCTGACGGCGGCCTGGACGCCCTCGTCCGGCGACTGCGCACCCGCGGCGACGGTGACCGGGCTGGGCGGACCTGCGCCGTACTGGCACTCCTGGACCTTCGATCCGGTCGGCACGTCGGTCGGCAACCGGGCCAAGGAGACCAGGCACGGCACCACGACCACCGAATCCACCTACACGTACCCGGCCCCCGGTGCGGCCCAGCCCCACGGGGCTCAGCAGGTCGTCACGACCGGGGTCGGCGCGGGCACCCGCAACTACCGTTTCGACGCGGCGGGCAACATGACCTGCCGGCCGAGCGCGACCGCCGTCAACAACACCTGCCCGGCCGGGACCGGCAGCCAGGCACTGACCTGGGACAGCGAGAGCAGGCTCGTCGGCCTCACCGACGGCGGGAAGAACCACAGCTACCTGTACGACGCCGACGGCGCCCGCCTCATCGCGCGCGATCCGACGGGCAAGACCCTCTACCTGCCGGGTCTGGAGATCCGCTACACCACCAGCAGCGGCACCAAGTCGGCGACGCGCTACTACAGCCACCTCGGCCAGATGTACGCCATGCGTCAGCCCGGCACCGGCGTCACCTGGCTCGTCACCGACCACCAGGGCACCCAGCAGTTCGCCATCGCCTCGGGCAACCAGGCGATCACCCCGCAACGCCAGACCCCGTACGGCGGGGTGCGCGGCTCGGCGCCCGCCGCCTGGCCGAACCAGCTCGGCTTCGTGGGCGGCACGCGCGACGGCGGCCCCGACACCACCGGCCTGACCAACATCGGCGCACGCCCCTACGACCCGGCCATCGGCAAGTTCGTCGCGGTAGACCCGCTCATGGACCTCGCCGACCCCGAGCAGTGGAACGGCTACGCGTACGCCAACAACACCCCTGTCACCAGCAGCGACCCCACTGGCCTGATCCCGGACGACTGCGCCAAGTTCGACTGTTCCGGCTACGTCCCTGGCAACGAGGACGCAAACCAGGACGCAAAGGAAGACAACCCGTGCTGGCCCGTCGCCTGCGAGAAGGATGAACCTGACGGTCCCGGCGGTACCGGCGGTTTTACCGGCAAGCACGACGACGACGGGCGAGCCATGCCGGCACCCGGCAAGATGACCATCGAGAACGGCGCTCAGTTCCGGTACTACACCCACATCACCAATCTGGACATGTTCCAGCGCGAGGTGGTCGAGGAATGGGTTTTCTGCTACAACAACCCGGAGATCTGCGCCGAACTGGAGAAAGCGAAGGCCAAGGCTTCAGCGCAGGGGCTGAAAGACCTACTCGGCATCACCGACGCCCAGAATTGTTTGAAGGGTCAGGTCTCGGGATGCGCCTGGACGGCGGTCGGCTTTGTGCCGATCGGGAAGTTGAAGGCGGCTGGGCCGATTGGGAAAGCGCTACTCGAAGGTGCTGACGCGGCATGTAGTTTCGCTGGCGAAACCGAAGTGCTAATGGCCGACGGCAGCACGAAGCCCATCAGTCAGATCAGTGTCGGGGACTTCGTTGTCGCGACGAATCCGGAGACCGGTGAACGGGGTGATCGCGAGGTCACCCACGTCTGGTCGCACGAGGACGACCTTTATGCACTAACCGTCGCCGGTGCTGCGCTGGTCACCACCGAGGATCACCCGTTCTGGAACGCCACGGACCGTCGGTGGGAACGGGCGGACGCCCTCAACCGCAGCGCCGCGTTGCAGACAGCTTCTGGTGATTCGGTGGCGGTCGGCAGCTTGAGCGAGACGTCGATCGGCAGGGGTGCCGCGTATAACCTCACAGTTCGCGACATTCATACGTACTACGTGCTCGCAGGCGATACGTCGCTCCTCGTGCACAACTCGTGTCCTGTTGCTGCCCGTCTCACCAGCAGCCCCGACGCCCCGGTAATTAACAGCAAGACCGTACACTTGGACAAGAACGGTCGGTTCCGGATCGATCTCGAGAATCAGAATCCCGGACGTCCGGGTGCAAATATTCATCTACAGCCTATGGGGCGGGGTGCATCAGGCAAGTACTACTACCATCAGGAAACGGGGAAGTGGATTTCGGCGAGCGGAGAAGAGTTGGCGCCGAAACTCGCAAAGCAGGTGCCGCAAAGTGCCATTAATAGAGCCTATCAATACCTAAGGATCACGCCGCCGTGAAGATGAATTCACGCATGTTCGACGTTCTTGTGCAGGGGGTTGTGGACCCAAGCCGCGACCTGCCACCTGAATTGGATGAAGTCGCGAGGGCCGGCTGGGTGCTCGGCCCTGGCGGCGCCATTTTGCTCAAGTCTTTGTCGGGACCTGGATGGCGTAACGACATAGACGCCTCAGAAGTGGGGCTGTATGAGTATGAAGTGAACGACGTCTACGTTTCCCTGTTCGACATTGCGGACAACAGGGAAACTTATTTGAGCAGGGCGGCGGTGAGAGGTATCTCTTTTGCTGCTCGCATGCTGAAAGATGCCGCCGCTCTTCCTGAGGCTGACCGCCTGCTAGCGGTAGTGGGCATATCGGTGGATGAGGGAGACGAAGATTTTTTGCTCCAGGGAGCTACTGTCAGATTTTTTAGTCGTCGCGGCGATTATCCGACCTGGTTCGAAGATCTGGAGCGGTATCAGAAGGAAGCGATTGCTGTAATTGGTATGGCGGACCTTGCCGTGCCTGGCCCGCTAACTCAATTTCGCCGTCGGGGGTGATTCCAGGATGCGCGGTGAGCGCCAACTCGGTCCGGCACGTGTTGCCAGGCGCTGGTAGCGAAGACTGAGGCCAGGTGCATGATGGCCTTACCGCAAGTGGAGCCAGGACGAAAGGTGCCTGCCGTCCGGCATCGAAGGCCGCCACGGACTGTGCCTGTGAGTGCGCTCGGTGTGCATGAGGCAAGTCGGTGGTCCAAGTTGCTGCGGGACAGCGCGATCGCCATGAGGTAGGACAGGGCAGCAAAACTCCCGGTGCAGGCATCGGATCTGTGGTCGATCGCTGTCTTTCCGGGACTCTCGGCCTATGTCGAAACAGCCCCTACGCACTTATCGTGGTTAGCGCATCAAGATGAAGTTTCAATAACAGGAGGTTGCGGTGAGCGGGCGGGTCCGGCTTGCCAGTGTGACCCTGCTGCTGGCGACGGGCTGCGGCGCGGAGGCAGAACCGGTGGCCCTACCGCCTGCCGCGCCAATCACGGTCGACATGGCCGCCGCCTCGTCCGGCGGGGCGTTCCGGTTGCTGGACTTCGGCGTGATCGAGCAGCACGCCGGCGTCCGCTTCGACGTCGCCGCAGCAAGCGCCACAGGCGACAGTCACACCTGCGTGGTGCGCGCGGGACAGGAGCCGCTGCCGGAGCTGACGCTGACCGTCACCCGGGCATCGATCGACGCGGCGACCTTCACCGCCGACGTGGTGCCGGAGAAGGCGACCAAGGTCTCCGGGCTCGGCCAGAAGGCGTACCGGCGGACCACCTCGCCCAAGGGCGCCTTCGGGCCGGTCGCCGAAGTGGGGTGGCTGGCTGCCGAGGGCCGCCTCGCCACCCTGCGCTACGCCACGGCGCGCGACGCCGACAGGGCGGAGGCCGAGAAGCTCACCACCGCCCTCGTCGCCCTGGCCCAGGGACTCGACACCCGCGCCATCTGACCCCGGCCAGGGGTGACGAAGCCGCCCCGGCACAGCGTGAACCGCCTCGCCTCAAGCTGCTGCGCCTGCTGTGTGCGGGCGTCGGCGCGGCGGGTCAGTGGGCCGCGACGAAGACCCGGGAGGCTACCTCGCGCGGCAGCCTGATGCGGTCGCCCGAGCGGTCGATCGACACCCCGTCGCGTTCCTGCGCCACCGTCACGGTCGCGCCCGGGTCGACGCCGGCGGCGTGCAGCTGCCGGAGCACGTCCGCGTCGGTCTGCACGCTCTCGCAGATGCGGCGCACCACGACCGGCCCCGACAGCCCGGGGAACGCCAGGTTGCGCTCGCCCTCGATCGGGGCGGCGGTCGCCTGCTCCGGCGTACCCAGCTCGTCCAGCCCCGGGATCGGGTTGCCGTACGGCGAGCGGGTCGGCCGGTTCAGCAGGTCGTAGACCCGCTTCTCGACGGCGTCGCTCATCACGTGCTCCCACCGGCAGGCCTCCTCGTGGGCCTCCTCGTAGGGCATCCCGATCACGTTGACCAGCAGCAGCTCGGCGAGGCGGTGCTTGCGCATCACGGAGACCGCGTTGCTGCGGCCGTGCGCGGTGAGCGCCAGGTGGCGGTCGCCCTCGACGGTCAGCAGGCCGTCGCGCTCCATCCGGGCGACGGTCTGGCTGACGGTCGGCCCGCTCTGCCCCAGCCGTTCGGCGATGCGGGCGCGCAGGGGCGGCACTCCCTCCTCCTCCAGCTCGAGGATGGTCTTGAGGTACATCTCGGTCGTGTCGACCAGATCATGCTTCACGTCAGCGGACCTCCGGCCAACGATGCTACCTCGGTGTTCAGCGAACGACCCACGGCGAACCGCCAGGTCGGTGCCGCGATGGTGTTGACTGGACGCCATGTCCGCCTCCGATGATCTTCTTGTCGAGGCTGGTCGGCTCGCGGTCGAACTCGGCCAGCCCGACCCGCCCACGCTGCTCGACGTGCGCTGGCGGCTCGTCGGCGCGCCGGGGCGGGAGGACTACGCCGCTGGTCACCTGCCCGGCGCGGTCTTCGTCGACCTGGACACGGCGCTCTGCGGGCCGCCCGGCCCCGCCGGCCGCCACCCGCTGCCCGACCCCGCCGTCCTCCAGGCCGCGCTGCGGGCCGCCGGCGTGCGCGCCGGTCGTCCCGTCGTGGTGTACGACGGCGGCGACGGCATGGCCGCCGCCCGCGCCTGGTGGACCCTGCGCTGGGCGGGCCACCGGCCGGTACGGCTGCTGCACGGCGGCTTCCCGGCGTGGCTGGCCGCCGGGCTGCCCGTCAGCACGGAGGTGCCGACCCCGGAGCCGGGCGACGTGGAGGTGCGGCCCGGAGCGTTGCCGGTGCTCGACGCGGGGGAGGCGGCCCGGTTGGCCGCGGCCGACGACGGTGTCCTGCTCGACGTGCGCGCCGCGCCCCGCTACCGGGGCGAGACCGAGCTGATCGACCCGGTCGCCGGTCACGTCCCCGGCGCGGTGAACCTGCCCGCCGGCGAGTACGTCGCCGAGGGCCGGTTCCCCGCCGCCGAGGCGCTGCGCGAGCGCTTCGCCGCCGCCGGGGTGGGCGACGACCGGCCGGTCGGGGCGTACTGCGGGTCGGGGGTGACCGCCGCGCAGGCCGTGTTCGCGCTGCACCTGGCCGGCCGCCCGGACGCCGCGCTCTACGTCGGCTCGTGGAGCAACTGGGTGGCCGACCCGGCCCGCCCGGTGGGCACCGGAGCGACCCCCACCGCCTGAGCGGGCAACGGGCGCCGGCGGCACCCGTCGGCCGAGCGGGCAGCGGGAACCGGGCGACACCCGGCGACACCCGTTCGGCCGAGCGGAAGCCCGCGCGGACGACACCCGGCGGCTGAGCAGCGCGTGCGCGGGCGTGCCGGGGTGCGCGTGCGACGATGGGGCCATGTCCGACGACACGGTGGTGGTGTGGGACGAGTCGCTGCTCGCCTACGACATGGGGGACCATCCCCTCGACCCGGTACGGGTGGAGCTGACCTTCGCCCTCGCCCGGGAGTTGGGTGTCCTCGCGCGTCCCGGGGTGCGGCTGGTGAAGCCGGAGCCCGCCGACGACGCGCTGCTGAGCCGGGTGCACGACCCGCGCTACCTCGCCGCGGTGAAGGTCGCCCCCCGCGATCCGCTCTTCGCCGGCTTCGGGCTGGGTACCTCCGACAACCCCGTCTTCGAGGGGATGCACGAGTCGAGCGCGCTGGTCGCCGGCGCCACGGTGGCGGCGGCCGAGGCGGTCTGGCGGGGCGAGGCCCGGCGGGCGGTCAACGTGGCCGGCGGCCTGCACCACGCCATGCCGGCCCGGGCGGCCGGGTTCTGCGTCTACAACGATCCGGCGGTGGCCATCGCCCGCCTGCTCGACCTGGGCGCTGAGCGGGTCGCGTACGTGGACGTGGACGTGCACCACGGCGACGGGGTGCAGCAGGTCTTCTGGAACGATCCCCGGGTGCTCACGGTCAGCGTGCACGAGACGCCGCTGGCGCTCTTCCCGGGCACCGGCTTTCCCGACGAGACGGGCGGGCCGGGCGCCGAGGGCAGCGCCGTCAACGTCCCGCTGCCGCCCGGGGTGGACGACGCGGGTTGGCAGCGCGCCTTCCACGCGGTGGTGCCGTCGGTGCTGCGCGCGTTTCGGCCGCAGGTGCTGGTGACGCAGTGCGGGGCCGACGCGCACCGGCTCGACCCGCTCGCCGACCTGAACCTCTCCGTGGACGGGCAGCGCGCCACCTACCTGGCCCTGCGGGCGCTCGCGGACGAGCTCTGCGAGGGCCGCTGGGTGGCCACCGGTGGCGGCGGGTACGCGCTGGTCGAGGTGGTGCCCCGGGCCTGGACGCACCTGCTCGCGGTGGCGGCCGGGGAGCCCGTCGACCCGGCGACGCTGACCCCGCCGGCGTGGCGGGAGCTGGCCGCCGCGCGCCGGCCGGGCCGGCAGATCCCGCTGCGGATGACCGACGACGTGGACCCGGCGTACGAGCCGTGGCAGCCGACCGGCGAGCCGAGCGCCGTGGACCGGGCGATCGCGGCGGCCCGCAAGACCGCCTTCCCGCTGTTCGGGCTCGATCCGCACGACCCGCGCGACTGATCCGGCGGGCGGAGGGGACCGCACAGGTGACCACTGTGGAACAACCGGTGGACGTGCTGCTCAGCGACGGCAGCACCGTGCAGTTGCGGCCGATCCGCCCGTCGGACGGGCCGGGCATCGTGGCGATGCACTCGCGCTTCTCCGAGCGCACCCGCTACCTGCGCTACTTCTCGCCGTACCCGCGCATCCCCGAGCGCGACCTGCAACGCTTCGTCAACGTCGACCACCGCGACCGGGAGGCGTTCGTGGTGCTGGTCGGCGACCGGATCGTCGCCGTCGGCCGCTACGAGCGGCTCGGCCCGCAGGCCCCCGAGGCCGAGGTGGCGTTCGTGGTCGAGGACGCCTACCAGGGCCGGGGCATCGGCTCGGTGCTGCTGGAGCACCTGGCCGACGCCGCCCGCCGCAACGACATCGCCAACTTCGTGGCGGAGGTGCTGCCGGCCAACGGCGCGATGCTGCGGGTCTTCTCCGACTTCGGCTACCAGGTGCAGCGGCAGTTCGCCGACGGCGTGGTGCACCTGAGCTTCCCGATCGCCCCCACCGACGCGACGCTGGAGGTGCAGCGTGGCCGGGAGCACCGCACCGAGGCCCGCTCCGTCGCCCGGCTGCTCGCGCCGCGCGGCGTCGCCGTCTACGGCGCCAGCGCCACCGGGCAGGGCGTCGGCGCGGCGGTGCTCGGGCACCTGCGCGACGGCGGCTACCTCGGCGCGGTGGTCCCGGTGCATCCGGGCGCGACGACGGTCGCCGGGCTGCCCGCGTACTCCTCGGCGGCCGATGCCGGCGTGCCGGTCGACCTGGCCGTGGTGGCGGTCCCACCGGAGGCGGCGATCGAGGTGGTGGCCGACGCGGCCGCCGCGGGGGCGCACGGCCTGGTGGTCATCTCGGCGGGCTTCGCCGAGGCCGGCGGCGAGGGCGCGGCCGCGCAGCGCGCGCTGGTCCGCGCGGCGTACGCGGCGGGCATGCGCGTGGTCGGCCCGAACTGCCTGGGGGTGGCCAACACCGACCCGGCCGTACGCCTCAACGCCACCCTCGCCCCCCGGCTGCCGGTGCCCGGCCGGGTGGGCATCTTCAGCCAGTCCGGCGCGTTCGGGGTGGCGCTGCTGGCCGAGGCCGACCGGCGGGGGCTGGGCCTGTCGAGCTTCGTCTCGGCCGGCAACCGGGCCGACGTCTCGGGAAACGACCTGCTCCAGTACTGGCAGGACGACCCCGGCACCGACGTGATCATGTTGTACCTGGAGACCTTCGGCAACCCGCGCAAGTTCGCCCGGCTGGCGCGCCGGATCGGCCGGGACAAGCCCGTCGTGGCGCTCGCCTCGCCGGCCCGGCCGCCCGGGGTGGGCGACTCCGCCGGCCCGGACGAGGTGGCGGTCGCCGCGCTGTTCGCCCACTCCGGCGTGATCCGGGTGGACACCGTCGCCGAGCTGCTCGACGTCGGGGTGCTGCTGGCCCACCAGCCGCTGCCCGCCGGGCCGCGCGTCGGCGTGGTCGGCAACTCCTCGGCGCTGACGGGGCTGGCGGCCACCGCCTGCGCCGGGCAGGGGCTCACCGTCGCCCGGGGCTACCCGCGCGACGTCGGCCCGCGCGCCGGCGCGGCCGAGTTCGCCGCCGCGCTCGCCGAGGCGGGTGCCGACGACGAGGTGGACGCGCTGGTGGTGGTGTTCGCCCCGCCGCTGCCCGGCCAGCTCACCGACACGGAGGCGGACTTCACGGCCGCGCTGCCGAGCGCGTTCGCCGCCGGCAAGCCGGCCGTGGCGACGTTCCTGGTCGGCCGTACGCCCGCCGGGGTGCCCGCCTATCCGAGCGTGGAGGAGGCCGTGCGCGCCCTCGCCCGGGTCACCGCGTACGCCGACTGGCTGCGCCGGCCCGCCGGGGTGCCGCCGGAACTGCCCCGCGTGGACCGGGCGGCCGCCCACGCCGCCCTGCGCCCGGAGGCCCTCGACCCGGCGGGACTGCTCGCGGCGTACGGGATCGACGTGGTCGAGTCGGTGCCGGCGCGCTCCGCCGCGGAGGCCGTCGACGCGGCGACCCGGCTGGGTTTCCCGGTGGCCCTCAAGGCCGCCGCCCCCGGCCTGCGGCACCGCCTCGACCTCGGCGCGGTCCGGCTCGACCTGCCCGACCCGGCCACGGTGCACCGCGCGTACGCGGAGATGTCGGCGGTCTTCGGCGCGGACGTCCTGGTGCAGCCGATGGTGCCGCCCGGGGTGGCCTGCGTGGTCGAGCTGGTGGAGGACCCGGCGTTCGGCCCGGTGGTCGGCTTCGGGCTGGGCGGGGTCGCCACGGAGCTGCTCGGCGACCGGGCCTGGCGGGCGGTGCCGCTGACCGACCTGGACGCGGCCGAGCTGGTCGACGAGCCCCGGGCGGCGCCGCTGCTGCGCGGGCACCGCGGCGCGGCGCCGGTGGACCGGGCGGCCCTGGCGGACCTGCTGCTGCGGGTCGGCCGACTCGCCGACGAGCAGCCCCGGGTCCGTGCGCTGAGCCTCAACCCGGTGCTCGCCCGCCCCGACGGCATCTCGGTGCTGCACGCCACCGTGCGGGTCGGCTCCGCCGTGGCCCGCCCCGACACCGGCCCCCGCCGCCTCTGAAGTGGCCGCCCTCGCGCCGCGCGGTTCCGGGCGGGGCGGCGGTCAGGCCCGCTCGGAGATCTGTTGCACCGCCCAGGCGTTGCCGTCGGGGTCGGCGAAGAAGAGGAAGCCGACGTTGTCCAGCGGGTCGGGCACCGGGCGGGGGTTCTCGCCGACGACCTGGATCTCGCCGACCTCGACGCCGCGCTCGACCAGCTCGGCCCGCGCCCTGCGCAGGTCGGGCACGACGAGCTGGAGGCCCTTGAGCGAGCCGGGGGGCATCTGCGGCACCACCCCCTTGCCGATCACGATGGAGCAGCCTGAGCCGGGCGGGGTCAGCTGCACGATCCGCGCGTCGTCGCCGAAGGCCGTGTCGTGGTCGACGGCGAAGCCGAGCCGGTCGGCGTAGAACGCCTTGGCCCGGTCCACGTCGGACACCGGCACGACCACCACTTCCAGGGTCCAGTTCATGGCTATTGGTAGCCCGTCGGGCAGCCGGGATCAAGGACCACGGCCCGGACATACGCGAGGCCCCGGCGAACCGCCGGGGCCTCGCGTGGTCCAGGAACGTCAGCAGGCGTACGCCTCCAGGCGCTGCGCCCGCTCCGGGTCACGCAGCTTCAGCAGGGTCACCTTCTCGATCTGCCGGATCCGCTCCCGGGACAGGCCGAACTCCCGGCCGACCTCGTCGAGGGTGCGCTGCCGGCCGTCGTCGAGGCCGAAGCGGAGCCGGATCACGGCCTGCTCCCGCTGCGACAGGGTGGACAGCACGATGCTGACCTCGTTGCGCAGCTCGCCCTGTGCGGCGGCGTCGCCCGGCTCGGCGCTCGGGTCGACGGCGGCGACGAAGTCGCCGAGGGCGCTCTCGCCGTCCTCGCCGACCGCCTGGTCGAGGCTGACCGGCTCCCGGTCGTACGAGATCAGCTCGATGACCTGGAACTCCGGGATGTCCATGGCCCGGGCGACCTCGGCGACGGTGGGCTCGCGGCCCAGCGAGACGGAGAGCTCGCGGCGGGCCCGGACCATGCGGTTGACCTGCTCGACCATGTGCACCGGGATGCGGATGGTGCGGGCCTGGTCGGCCATGGCCCGGGTGATCGCCTGCCGGATCCACCAGGTGGCGTACGTGGAGAACTTGTAGCCCTTGGCGTAGTCGAACTTCTCGACCGCGCGGATCAGGCCGAGGTTGCCCTCCTGGATCAGGTCGAGGAACGCCATGCCGCGACCGGTGTACCGCTTGGCGATGCTGACCACCAGGCGCAGGTTGGCCTCCAGCAGGTGGTCCTTCGCGGCGCGGCCCTGCGCGACGACCAGCCCCAGATCGGCCCGCAACTCCGCCGAGACGGGGGTGCAGGTCGCGAGTTTCTCCTCGGCGAACAGCCCGGCCTCGATCCGCTTGGCGAGGTCGACCTCCTGGGCGGCGGTCAGCAGCTTCGTCCGGCCGATCCCGTTCAGGTATGCCCGGACCAGGTCCGTGGAGACGCCGCGCTCGTCGGTGGCGTCGAGGTCGGTCAGGGTGTCGGTGGCGCTCGCGGCCTCGGTGGTGCCGGCCGGGCGCGTCCGGTGCTCCGTCATCTGCAGGGCCATCTCAGTTTCTCCCCGTGTCCACGTCTGTGCCGTTCGATCCGGCCCAGTGGTGCCGGTGTGACACACAGCTTGGCGGGCGGGGCGTGAAACGGGAGTGAGGCGATCGGGGAACCGACACGAATTCCGTCGATGCCCTGCTCAGCGTGGGCGGCTCGTCGCCGAGCGCTGGTTGCCGCCGGCGGTTACCGTGCCAGCGGTCGGCCCGCACGGCCGGCCCGCCGGCGACGTCGGCGTACCGAACAGGTTGTGGAGGGTGTCGTGGTCTTCAAGCGGCTCATGCAGGCGATGGGTGTGGGTGGCCCGTCCGTGGAAACCGTGCTGACGAATCCGAACTGCCGCCCCGGCGGCCAGCTGGAGGGCGTCATCCACGTGGCCGGCGGCGACCACCCCGTGGACGTGTCGTACGTCGCCCTGGGCCTGGTCACCCGGGTCGAGGTCGAGAGCGGCGACAACGACTACGAGACCACGCAGGAGTTCCACCGGCAGGCCGCGACTGGCGCCTTCCAGCTCGCCCCGGGGCAGCGCCACGACATCCCGTTCCGCTTCGCCGTGCCGTGGGAGACGCCGCTCACCGAGCTGTACGGGCAGCACCTGCACGGGATGACGATGGGGCTGCGGACGGAGCTGGAGGTGGCCCGCGCGGTGGACAAGGGCGACCTGGACGCGGTGGCGGTGCACCCGCTGCCGTCCCAGCAGAAGATCCTGGAGGCGTTCCTGCGGCTGGGCTTCCGGTTCGCCCGGGCCGACGTGGAGCGGGGCCACATCTACGGCGTACGGCAGACCCTGCCCTTCTACCAGGAGATCGAGTTCTACCCGGCGCCGCAGTACGCCGGGGCGATCAACCAGCTGGAGGTCACCCTCGTCACCGACCCGCAGCAGATCCAGGTGGTGCTGGAGCTGGACAAGCGCGGCGGGCTGTTCACCGAGGGCCGGGACGCCTTCGGCCGCTTCGCCGTCGACCACGCCACCGCGGAGCGCACCGACTTCGCCCCCCAGCTCGACGGCTGGATCCGTCAGTCGCTGCAACGCCGCGGCCTCTTCTCCTGACGCCACGGTGTGCGCCGGCCCTGCCGCGGGCCCGCCGGGCCCACGGCCCCGTCAGGCCCAGCCGTGGCGCGCGGCGTGCCAGCCGAGCTGCATCCGGGTCTGCACCCCCGCGAGGTCCATGAGGTGGCGCAGGCGCCGCTGGAGGGTCCGCAACGACAGGTCGAGCTGGGCGGCGACGACCGGGTCGGTGAGCCCGGCCACCAGCAGCGCCATGATCTTCCGGTCGAGTTCGGTCGGGCCGTCGGCCGCCTGGCGGTCGGCGCTGTCGCCGGCGGGGGCGGTCAGCGCCGAGGAGTCGAGCGGGTGGGCGTGCCGCCAGACGATCTCGAAAAGCGCGTCCATCGCCGCCAGCAGCCCGGTGCGGTGCAGCAGCACCGCACCGGGCTCGCCACCGGGTACGGCGGTCAGCGGCACCAGGGCCAGCTCCGCGTCGGCCAGGATCAGCTTGATCGGCAGGTGGTCGACCACCCGCACCTCGACGCCGTCGCGCAGCGACTCCAGCGTCTCGGCGACCACCCCCGGTTCGGCCAGTGTCGGCCGGTCGATGACGACGCGAAAGCGCACCCCCTGGCCGACCGCCGCCGACTCCACCGCGTTGGCGCCCGGCGGTACGGCGATGAACGGGGTGGTGACGAAGCTGCGTACCTGCGTTCGGGCGGCGTGCTGCACCTGCGCGAACCGGTGCCGGACGGCGTCGACGCCGCTGACCACCTCGATCAGCTCGTCGATGGTGCGCCCCGCGATCGACGAGCGGTACTCCTCGGCGAGCCGGACCAACGCGAGTTCCGCGTTGTGCAGGGCGCCCCGCTGCTCGCTGATCAGCGCCCCGAGCGCGACGGCGGGCGGCGCCACCGAGAACTGCCCGTCCGGACCTCGCTTCACCAGGCCGTACGCGGTCAGCTGCGACAGCGCCGCCTCGACCGTCGCGGCGGGCAGCCGCAGGGCGTCGCCCAGCTCGGCGGGCCCGGCCTGGCCCCGCCGGACCAGCAGGCCGTAGACCGCCTCGTCCTCGGGGCTCAGACCCAACGCGCCCAGCATCGGTGGCTGCCTCCCTCTGCCCGCTGCGGCAGGCAGAGTATGGGACACGGACACCGGTCCTGACCAGCCCGGGAAGGCCGACGGGTCGTCGGGAAGGGCCCCGGAACGCGCCGCGTCCCGGGGCCCCGCCAACCATCTCACCGCAGGCCGTACGCCCGGATGAGTTCCTGCCGGATGCCGAAGCCGGCGTCCGTCCTGGCGCCGGCCCGCACCGACACGAAGCCGCCCGGCTGCTTCGGCAGGGCGAGCGAGCCGGTCCAGCGGTCACCCGCGCCCTTGCGCAGCGTGACCTTCCGCCAGGTGGCGCCGTCGTCGTACGAGACGTCCAGCGTGACCGACGTGACAGTGCCGGTGCCGGTGCCGCCCGGCTGCGGCCCGGCCTTGACGCTGATCCGCTGGGTGGTGCCCGCCTTCACGTCGCCGCGCAGGTCGGTCTCCAGCGCGTAGTCGAGCTGGAGCAGCGCGAACGGGACGAAGGTGTCGGCGGTGTTGGAGCCGGAGACGAAGTCCCACTCGGTGTGCGTGCGGGTGGACAGCCGCCACCGGTCGGCCGGCCGCGAGGCGTCCAGCACCAGGCGGTACGGCAGCGTGCCGGCCGGCACCTCCGCCCACTGCAGGTCCGCGTTCCAGGTGTTCTCGTCCACCAGCTTGTCGTCCTGGTAGAGCTTGAGGTGGGTCGGCACCGAGCCCCACTCCATGTTGCCGCCGTGCTCCAGCACGTCGTCCGACGGGCTCCAGGCCTGCACGTTCAGGGTCATGTAGTCCCGGTAGCGGCTGTTGCGCACCCCGAACGCCCGGCTGAAGGCCGGCCGGACGGCCGGCGCGAACCAGTCCAGCCTGGTCGTGCTGCCCTTGGCGTACGTGTTCAGGTAGGCCGTGTCGGTCCAGCCGCCCTGGTCGTGCACCTCGTGCCAGACCACGTCGGGCGTGACCCACTCGGTGCGGGTGCCCGGGTGCGACTCGGGCTCCTGGAAGCCGAACGAGGGGCTGAAGACCATGTCGTAGCGGTAGCCGGAGCCGGGGGAGTCCACGGCCGCGTGGTAGCGGGCGTCGATCCGGCCCAGGTCCCGCTGCCGGGGGTGGTAGGCGAGCGGCCGGTCCGGCACCTGTCCGGGCCAGACGCGGGCCAGGTCGTAGACGTAGCCGGCGTACGGGGTCCGCGTGACGGTCAGCTTGCGCGGCCCGCCCCGGGTCGCGGCGATGAGCTGCCTGCCGGCGTCGCGGTGCACGGTGGCGACGGGGATGGCGGACTCGCCGACGTACTCGTTGAGGATGCCGGCGCCGTCGTTGACGACCAGCAGCAGCTTCGCCCCGGCGGCCACCGCAGCGGCGGCGCGGGCGGTGGGGTCGACCGCGTCGCTGCGGGTCACCACCACGGCCCGGCCCTTGACGTCGAGGCCGGCGTACTCGTCCGCGGCGCCGGTGCCCGCGTGGACCGGGCGCAGGGTCTCGGTGCCGGCGGTGATCGTGCTGCCCGGCTGCACCGTGGCGTCGATGGGGGCCCGGCCGGGGACGCGCAGGCTCAGCATCGGCTCGCCCTTGCGCCACCGCGCCGCCATGGTGAACGACACCGCGCCGACCCGCTCGGTCGGCAGGACGTACAGGTCGTCGTAGCGGATCGGCAGCTGGTACGCCGCCCGGAAGTCGCTGCCGTCGGCGTACCCGACGGTGTAGTCCAGCTTGCGCTGCCGGTCCTCGGTCCGCTCCGGCGCGGTGGTGTCGAGCAGGCGGGCCCGGCGCGCGTCCAGCACCACCTCGGCGCCCCGGTCGAGCACGGTCTCCGGGTCCACCAGCAGGGCGAAGCCGAGCCGGTCGGACCGCTCGCCGGGGACGTCCAGCACGGCCTCCACCGTGTAGGTCCCCTTCGGCAGCCGCAGCGTCCGCTCGCCGGTGACCGGATACTGCCCGGGGTTGACGTCGCCGGCCCGGTTCACCAGGACCGTCGCGCTGGCCGGCTTGCCGTCGCGGCCGACCAGCTTGACCTTCAGGTCGTACCGCTCGTTCTCCTTGAGCAGCCCCAGCGCGGTACGGGTGACCGCCGTGCCGGTGGCGGCGTCGGTGCCGACCAGGTAGCCGGTCAGCTCGCCGTGGGCGTCGCCGCGCGGGTCACCGGTGACCGCCACGTCGGCGCTGCCGCCCGCCGGCACGGTCACCGAGGAGGCGCCCAGCGCGAACGGGCCGCCGCCGGTCAGGGCGAGGTCGAGGGTCACGGCGGCGGTGCCGGAGTTGGTGAAGGTCACCGACCGGGTGACCGGGGCGTCGGTCGGCTCGTGCGGCCAGTCGAAGTTGCCGAAGAACGCCGAGCCGGTGGCGCGTACGGTGCCGCGCACCGCCGCCGCCACGTCCAGCCGACCGGTGCCCACCTGGTACGGGCGGTACTCGCCGGACAGGCCCTTCGCGCTGCTCATCAGGGCGTCCTTGAGCTGCTGACCGGACCAGTCGGGGTGCCGCTGGGCGAGGATCGCGGCGGCCCCGGCGACGTGCGGCGTGGCCATCGAGGTGCCGTCCATGCCCTGGTACGCGCCCTCGCCGGCGGCCTGCTGCGAGCGGGCCGCGACGATCCCGACGCCGGGCGCGGCGAGGTCCGGCTTGAGCGCGCCGGTGCGGGCCAGCGGGCCGGTGCTGGAGAAGCCCGCCAGCGCGTCCTGCTTGTCGACCGCGCCGACCGTCAGCGCGCTCGGCGCGGTGCCGGGCGACCCGATGGTCTGCGGGCCGGCGTTGCCGGAGGCGACGACGAAGAGGGTGCCGTGCCGCGCGGAGAGCGTCTCCACGGCGGCGGTCATCGGGTCGGTGCCGTCGGTCAGCGAGCCGTCGCCGAGGCTCATGTTGACCACGTCGGCCCCGGACTCGGCCGCCCACTGCATGCCGGCGATGATCCAGGAGTCCAGGCCGTACCCGCCGTTGTCGAGCACCTTGCCGACGATCAGGTCCGCGCCCGGGGCGACGCCCCGGTTGCCGCCGCCGGAGGCCGCGCCGGTGCCGGCGATCGTCGAGGCGACGTGGGTGCCGTGCCCGTTGACGTCGGAGGTGTCCTCGCCCGGCACGAAGCTGACCTTGTCGTCGACCTGGTCGACCAGGTCCGGGTGGCCGGGGTCGACCCCGGTGTCGAGCACCGCGACCCGCACCCCACTGCCGTCGTACCCGGCGGCCCACGCGGCGGGCGCGCCGACCTGGGGCACGCTCTCCTTCAGCGCCGCCGTCACCCGGCCGTCGAGCCAGAGCTTCGTCACCCCGCCGCCGAGGGCCCTGGCCGGCGCCGCCGCCGTGGCGGGCGCGACGGTGGACCAGAGGGTGCGGGCCTGCTTCTTCTCGGTGGTCAGGGCCGCGCCCTGGATGCTGGGCAGGTCGCGGACCAGCTTCGCGCCGCGCGGTGGCGCCGGCTTCGCCGTGCGGGCCTTCGCCGGGGTGTACGACGCGATCAGCGGCAGCGTCGGCGTCTTCGCGTCGTCGTACCCCATCTCGATGAGGTCGGTGACGTTGAACAGCCGCCGGTCGAGCTTGTCGCTGTCCAGCAGCGGCAGGGCCTCGTCGGGCAGGACGTACAGGTCGTCGCCGCTCTGCCGGAAGCGCACGCCGCCGGTGGCGTCGTCGGGCCGGTCGACCTCGGCGGTGGCCTTGCCGTCGGCGAAGGTGGTCACCGTGACCACGTCGCCGGTGATCAGGGTGACCGTGTGGGTGCCTCGGGCGACCGCTGGGGCGGCCGGGCCGGCCGGGGGCGGGGCGGCCGCCGTGGCCGGCGTCTGGATCGCGGCGAGGCCGGCCGCGACCAGACCGGCCGACGCGGCGGCGGCGGTCAGGCGCCGTCTCGCGTAGACCCAGGTGAAGGGCTGTGAGGGGGATGACATGCGACGGTTCTACCGTCGTCGCTGCATTCGCGTGAACAGTTGCCGGCGGCGGGGTTGTGCCACGGCGCGACTCCGCCACCGGCTTGTCGTGGGTGGTGGTCGGCCTGAGCGGCGATGGCGGGCGGGTGCACGCCGGGCCGGTCAGATGTCGAGCAGCACCGTACGGGGGCCTACGTTGACGCTCTCGACCAGCATGTGGGCGCGGAAGCGGCCGGTCTCCACCTTCGCGCCCCGGGTGCGCAGCGCCGCCACGACCTCCGTCACCAGGGGCTCCGCGACCTCGGCCGGGGCCGCCGCCGTCCAGCTCGGACGGCGGCCCTTGCGGGCGTCGCCGTAGAGGGTGAACTGGCTGACCACCAGGACCGGCGCGCCGGTGTCCGCCGCGGACCGCTCCTCGTCGAGGATCCGCAGCTCGTGTACCTTGCGGGCCATGGTCAGGGCGGTCTCCACGGTGTCGGTGTGGGTCACCCCGAGCAGCACCAGCAGCCCGTCGTCGATCGCGCCGACCACCTCGCCGTCGACCGTCACGGCGGCCCGGCCGACGGTCTGCACCACGGCCCGCATCAGCCGGTCACCGGCTCGATGAAGCCGCGCTCGACGAGGTGCGCGACGATCGGCCCGGCCGCCTCGGCCAGCTCCCCGGGGGCGACGTCGTGCGCGGCGGCGAGCAGGGCGAGCTGGTCGCGTAGCGCCAGCCGCCCGTCGGCGCCGCCGACCAGGGCCAGGACGAGCGGGTCGATCTCCTCGGTCCAGCGCAGGCCGTGCGGCATGGCCAGCACCTGCCGGTCCACCGCCCAGCCCTCGTCGCCCATGGTGGCCTCCTGCCGCAGCTGGAGGCCCTCGGCGGCCCGGAAGCGGGCGGCGAGCAGCCCGTCGGTGTCGCGGGCGCGCAGCCAGTCCTGGCGGTCGAACCACGTGTCGACCCGGTCGCCGAGCGGCGCCTCCACCCGCTGGCGCAGGTCCTCCACCCGCACGACCGGGTCGTCGTGGCCCGAGCGGCGCAGCGAGACGATGCCGAAGCCGACCGCCTCCACCTTGTGCGCGTCGAACCAGTCCAGCCAGTCCGCCATCCGGCGCGGGTCGGCCGCCTCGCCGACGTCGGTGAGCCACAGGTTGACGTACGCCATCGGGTCGGCCACCTCACGCTGGATGACCCAGGCGTCCAGCCCCGTGCCGGCGAACCAGCCGGTCACCCGCTCGCCCCAGTCCTCCCCGGCGACGTGCACCCAGTTGGCCAGGTACTGCATCGTGCCGCCCTCGGTGAGCAGGCCCGGCGCGGCGGCGGCCAGTTCCGCGCCGATCGCGTCGCCGACCCGCCCCGAGTCGCGGTAGACGTGCGTGGTGGTGCCGGGGCCCACCACGAACGGCGGGTTGCTCACCACCAGGTCGAAGCGCCTCCCGGCGACGGGGGCGACCATGTCACCACGGAGGAGTTCCCAGTCCTGGCCGTTGAGCGCGGCGGTGGTGGCGGCGAAGCGCAGCGCCCGCGCCGACAGGTCGGTGGCGGTGACCCGCCGCGCGTGGCTGGCCAGGTGCAGGGCCTGCACGCCGGACCCGGTGCCCAGGTCCAGCGCGGACTCGACGGGCCGGCGGACGGTCGCGCCGATCAGCGTCTGCGTCGCCCCGCCGATGCCGAGCACGTGCTCGGCGTGCAGCGGGCGGCCGGGCCGGGCACTGGCCGGCACGTCGGCGAGCACCCACCACTCGTCCCCGTACGGCTCCAGGTCCACCCCCATCCGCAGCCCGTCGCCGTGCCGCTCGACCAGACCTCCGGCGAGCGCCTCGGCCAGCGCCAGCGGCGCCAGCGCGGCGGCCACGGCATCTTCCGGCTCGGTCTGCTCGCAGACGAACACCCGGATCAGGGTGCCGAGCGGGTCGCGGTCCTCGGTGGCGCGCAGCGCGGCCCGGAAGTCGTTGCGGGCCACCCCGCCGGTGGCCTGCGGGCCGAGCCGGGTGGCGATGCCGTTCGAGGTGAACCCGGCCCGCGTCAGCGCGGTCCGTAGCGCCTCGACGCCGGCGGGGGAGAGCAACATGTCGTGTCCGTCCACGTCGCCATCCTGCCTGGTGCCCGGCGGCGGGGTCCGGCCACCCGGGGGATCAGCGCACGCAGCCGGGCCACCTGCGCTCCGTCGCCGGCACGCGCCTGCCGACACGTGCGTCGCCAACTGCGGCGTACGCGCCTCCGCCGTCTCCGGTCAGGGCAGGATGGCGCCATGACGCTCGCACTGCCCATCGACCCCGAGGCCAACGAACTCGTCAACCGGGATCCGCTGGCCCTGTTGCTGGGGATGGTCCTCGACCAGCAGGTGCCGATGGAGAAGGCGTTCTCCTCGCCGTACGTGCTGGCGCAGCGCCTCGGGCGCGACCTGGACGCCCGGGAGCTGGCCGACCACGACCCGGAGGCGCTGGTCGCCCTGTTCGCCCAGCCGCCGGCGCTGCACCGCTTCCCGAAGGCGATGGCGGCCCGGGTGCAGGAGGTGTGCCGGACCCTCGTCGACCGGTACGACGGCGACGCCACCGGGCTCTGGTCGGACGTGGCCGACGGCCGGGAGCTGCTGCGCCGGGTCGGTGAGCTGCCCGGCTTCGGCAGGCAGAAGGCGCAGATCTTCGTCGCGCTGCTCGGCAAGCGGTTCGGGGTCACGCCAAGGGACTGGCGGGAGGCGGCCGGCGACTACGGTGACCCGGACGCCCAGCGGTCGGTGGCCGACGTCACCGACGCGGACTCGCTGCGCCGGGTGCGCGAGTACAAGCAGCAGATGAAGGCGGCGGCGAAGGCGAAGTCCGGCGAGGGCTGACGCAACCGCGCCGTCGTGGCGGTCGTTGTAGCCAGGATGGCGACGACGGACAGCCGATGACGGACGAACGCGGCGGGCGGTTGCTGCGGCCGGAGGACAGCTCGCCCAGGGCCACCTTCCTGGAGCTCTTCTTCGACCTGGTCTTCGTCTTCGCGCTGACCCGGGTCTCGCTGCGTCTGGTCGAGGGCACCGGAGGCTCCGTCGGGACGCTGCTGGCCGAGATCGGGCGCACGGGCGTGCTCTTCCTGGCCCTGTGGCTGCTCTGGTCGATCACCACCTGGGTCACCAGCCGGTACGAGCCGGAGCAGCCGGTGATCCAGTTCGTCGTGGTCGGGACGATGTTCGGCGCCATGGTGATGGCCGTGGCGCTGCCCCGGGCGTTCGAGGACCGGGCACCCTCGTTCGTGCTGGCGTACCTGGCGGTGATGCTCGTCCGGCCTCTGATCATCGCCACGGCCCTGCGCCGCCATCCGCGCCGCACGGTCCCGCTGCGGCTCCTCGCCTGGGCCGCCGCGGGGGCCGTGCCGTGGCTGACCGGCGCGGTCGGGCCGGAGGAACTGCGCCTGCCACTCTGGGCGCTCGCCGTGGCCGTCGACTTCGCCGGCCTGCTGCTCGGCTGGCCGCTGCCCCGGCTGGGCCCGGCGCGCACCGCCGGCTGGCTGATCGCCGGTGAGCACCTGGCCGACCGCTACCAGCAGATCTTCCTCATCTCGCTGGGGGAGACCATCCTGGTCATCGGGCTGACGTACAGCGGCGCGGAGTTCACCGCCGACCGGGCCGGCGCCTTCGCGACCGCCTTCGCCACCACGGCGCTGCTCTGGCGGATCTACTTCCACCGGGCGGGTCACCTGCTCGCCGAGGCGCTGCGGGTGGCCCGGTCGCCCGGGCGGCTGGGCACCTCCGCCAGCAGCACCCATCTGGTCATCGTGGTCGGCGTGCTGAGCACCGCCGTCGGTTACGAACTGGTGATCGCGCACCCGCACGGCCGGACCGACCCGACCTGGCTGGTCTTCGTCGTCGGCGGCCCGGCGATCTTCCTGGCGGCCCGGGCCCGCTTCGAGTACGAGATCTTCGGCCGGGTGTCCCGGTCTCGGGTGGCGGGCCTGCTGGTGTTGCTCCTGCTGGGCCCGGCGCTCACCCTGGTGTCGCCGATGGTGGCCCTGGCGCTGGTCGCCGTGGTGCTGGCGGGGGTGGCGTCCGCCGACGCGTGGCGCAGCAGGGGCCGCCCGCCCGAGTCGGCCGCGTCGCCGCTCGGGCACGGCGGGACCGGTGGGGGCGAGTTCCCCGCGCCGTGACGGGGCGGGTCAGGCGGCGGTCGGCCGGGAGAGGGCGGCCAGCGCCCGCCGGACGTCGGCGAGGGAGACCGTGGCCGAGTCGTCCAGGTCTGCCAGGCCGGCCTCGATCCACTGCCGCATGAGGGTGGTGACCCCGATGCCGCGTGCGTCGGCGGCGGCGCGGACCCGCTCGTACGTCTCCAGCGGCAGGCGCACCGAGCGGCTGACCATGGGGGTGTCGGTGTCGGGGGTGGGAAGCTCCACCTGCTGGCTCCCGTCGATCAGCTCCGCGAGCCGGTCACCGCCGCTGTGGAACTGCTTGGTCGCGTCGTTACGGTTCATCGTCACCGCCTCCTCATCGGCGAGATCTCCGCACGGCCTCGTCGTAGCGTTTCGCCTCGACGTCGCTCAGCTCGCGGGCGGAGAGGATGTCCCAGTCGTTGTCGGTGCCGTCGGCCTCGGCGAGCAGCACGGCCAGCCGACGCCCCCGGCGGGCGGCGGCGTAGACGACCATCACGTCGTCGCCGAGGTGTCGGATGACCCGGCGGGTGCTGTGCAGCGCCTCCCAGACTTCCCCGGGCGTGACGTCGTAGACCCTCAGGTTGGCCAACGCCTCGTCGGTGAAGCTGAACCTGCTGCCCACGGCGCGAGCGTACCACGCAGGTAACACGGGGCCGGGTCGAGCGATTTTCGCTGATCACGCGCCGCAGGTGACAGGATGGGGCGTAACCCCCTCGAGGAGGTCCGTGGTGAAGCGTCAGGCGTACCAGCCGATCCTGATCACCGACGCCTCGCGCAGCCAGGACGACCAGCTCACCAGCCGTCAGAAGCGTTACGTGCTGATGATGGGCATCCGGGTGGCCTGCGTGATCGTCGGTGCCGTCCTGGTCGGCGTGCAGGCCCCGCTGCTCTGGCTCTGGCTGCCGATGGTGGCCCTGGGCATGGTGCTCATTCCGTGGCTGGCCGTGCTGCTGGCCAACGACCGCCCGCCCAAGGAGGAGCACCGGCTGGCCAACCGCTTCCAGCCGCGGCACCGGGACGAGACCCCGCCGATGAGCCTCACCGCCGAGGAGCGCCCGCACAAGATCATCGACGCCGAGCCCTGATCCCACCCCGCCCTCCGGCCCACACGTCAGGGGGAGGGGCGGGCGCCGATCTGGGAGACCGCGAGGGCGCCGAGGTCGCCGGCGCGGCCCAGCGCCACCGCCGGCTGGGCGCCGTCGAGCCAGGCGGCCAGCAGCCCGGCCGCGAACGCGTCCCCGGCCCCCGTGACGTCGACCACCGACACCCGGCGGGCCGGCGCCACGGCCACCGCGGCGTCCCGGTCCACCCAGACCGCCCCGGCCTCGCCCTGCTTGACGACGATCCGCCGGGCGGAGGCCGACAGCGCCCGCCCCTGCGCCGCCGGGTCCAGCCCGCCGGCCAGCACCGTGGCCTCGTCGGCGTTGACCAGGAGCAGGTCGACCCCGCGTACCCAGGACAGGAAGGCCGCCGCGCCGACCCGCCGCAGCGGGGCCGCGGAGGCCGCGTCGACACTGGTGGTGAGCCCGCGCTCGCGGGCGGCGGCCAACGCCCGCAGCCCCGCCGGTCGGGACTCGGCGTCCAGCAGGGTGTACCCGGACAGGTGCAGGTGCCGCGCGTCCGGCGCCGCCGTCAGGGCCGCGTCGACGTCGCCCGGGGTCAGCCGCAGGTTCGCGCCCCGCTCGGTGATCATCGACCGCTCCCCGGCCGTGGCCAGCACGATGACCGTCCCGGTGGCGCGGTCGGGGCACACCCGCGTCGCGCAGTCGACCCCCGCCCGCTCCAATTCGGCCACCCGGTCCCGCCCGGCGTCGTCGTCGCCGACGGCACCGACCAGCGTGACAGGTACGCCCTGCGCGGCGAGCCAGGCCGCGGTGTTGGCGGCCTGGCCGCCGCCGCTGAACCGGATCGCCGCCGGCGTGTCCGATCCGGTGGCCACCGGCCCCGCCAGCACCGCCACCACGTCGGTGATCAGGTCACCGACGACGAGGACGCGCCCTGCGGTCATGCCCCGGCGCGGCGGGCGGCCGCGGCGACGGCGATCCGGGCCGCGAGGTCGGCGTTGCGCAGGATGATCCGGACGTTCACCGCGAGGCTCGCCCCCTCGGTCGCCGAGTGGAAGTGTGCGAGCAGGTAGGGCGTCACGTCCTTGCCGGTCACCCCGTCGCGCTCCAGCAGGGCGAGCCCGTCGGCGAGGGTGCGGTCGTGCAGTTCCGGGTCGAGCTGCTCGTCGGTCGGCAGCGGGTTGGCCACGATCAGGCCGCCGTGGTGTGCGCCGTGCTGCTCGCGGGCCGCCAGCACGTCCGCGACCTGCTCCGGGGACTCCAGCGACCAGACCAGGTCGAAGCCGCCGTCGGTGATGAAGAAACCGGGGAAGCGCCGGGTCCGGAAGCCGACCACGCCGACGCCGAGGGTCTCCAGCCGCTCCAGGGTCGCGCCCACGTCGAGGATCGACTTGACCCCGGCGCAGACCACCGCGATCGGCGTACGGGCCAGGGTGACCAGGTCGGCGGACTCGTCGAAGGTCTGCGCCGCCTCGCGGTGCACCCCGCCGAGGCCGCCGGTGGCGAACACGCCGATCCCGGCGGCGTCGGCCACCGCGCTGGTCGCGGCCACCGTCGTGGCACCGTCCGCGCCGGTCGCGGCGGCGAGGGCGAGATCGCGTACGGAGAGCTTGGCAACCCCGTCGACGGTGGCGAGCCGGGTCAGCTCCGCGTCGTCGAGACCCACCACGAGCCGCCCGCCGACCATGCCGATGGTCGCCGGGACCGCGCCCGCGTCCCGGACGGCCTGCTCGATCTCGCGGGCCACCCGCAGGTTGTCCGGCCGGGGCAGGCCGTGCGAGACGATGGTGCTCTCCAGGGCGACGACGGGACGCCCGTCGCGCAGGGCGTCGGCAACCTCGCTGCCGTAGCGGATGTGAAAGTCGGTCACGTCACCACCGTACGGCCCCGGTCCGGGCGACCTGAAGTGGACCGGAGCGGGGGTGACCTGCCAGACTTGACGGTCGGAGGTGCAGAAGTGAGCACAGAGGTTCTCGAGCGTCCGGAGCTGAAGGACGCCGACACCGGTCCCGAGATGTTCCACTACGTGCGCAAGGAGAAGATCGCCGAGAGCGCCGTCATGGGCACTTTCGTCGTCGCGCTGTGCGGGGAGACCTTCCCGGTCACCAAGGCCGCCAAGCCCGGATCGCCGGTCTGCCCGAAGTGCAAGGAGATCTACGACTCCTGGGGCGAGTGAGCGCGGGCGACCCTCCCGGTCGCGCACGTAACCTTCGCCGGTGACCACCTCCACCGCCCTGCTCCTCGCCGACCTCACCGGGGTGGCGGTCTTCGCCGCCTCCGGGGCCTCCGCGGCGGTTGCCAAACGGCTCGACCTCTTCGGCGTCGTCTTCGTCGGCTTCGTGGCCGCGCTCGGTGGCGGGATCTTCCGGGACCTGGCGATCGACGAGGCGCCGCCGCTGGCCTTCGGCGACTGGCGGTACGCCGCCACGGCCGCCGTCACCGCCGCGGCCGTCTTCTGGCTGCACCCCGAGTTCGCCCGGCTGCGCACCACCGTGCTGGTGCTGGACGCGGCCGGGCTGGCGCTGTTCACCGTCACCGGCACGGTCAAGGCCCTCGATGCCCAGGTGCCGGCGGTGGGGGCCTGCGTGATCGGCATGCTCACCGCGATCGGCGGCGGCCTCGGGCGGGACCTGCTCACCGCCGAGATCCCGGTGGTGCTGCGGCGGGAGATCTACGCCGTCGCCGCGCTCGCCGGCTCGATCCTCGTGGTGCTGCTGGACGCCCTCGGGCACGCCAACGCCGCCTGGCTCACGGCCGCGGCGGTCTTCGTCTTCCTGCTGCGCCTGGTGTCGCTGCGCCGCCGGTGGTCCGCGCCGGTGCCGACCACGCGGCCGCCCAGGACCGGCATGCGCGGCCGGCGGGAGTGACGGCAGCCCGTTCCGCGATCCACGACCCTGTTGCTTCGTGGTGGGAAGATGAGTGCCAGGTCGGTCCGCCAAGAGAGCGGAGATCGTCTTGTCTGCACTTCTCCAGCAGTTGCCAACCCTTGCGGGCGTGCTGATCGGCGCTCTGGGGTCCTATCTCGTGTCGACGTCGACCGAGCGGTCCAGGTGGCGTCGGGAGCATCAGGCCCGGTGGGGCGACATGAGGGCGGCAGCCTACGCGAACTACGCCGGCGCAGTGAAGGAGCTCTTCCAGCTGACCCTGGAGGTGGACGCGCGCCGGCACCGTGACACGGATTCCTCGGCATCTCCCGACGATCTCGTACGACTGCAGGCAGCGGATGCCGCACGTGCGGCCAAGTGGGAGACCGTGCTGTTGGTCGGCACCCCGCAGGCCGTCGAGGCGGCGCGGCAGTGGCACCGGACGATCTGGAGCCTGGTGAGCATCGTCTCCGAGGATTCGTACGATGTGGCCAGGTTCGCGCAGGCGCTCGAACTGTCCGGCCCCGCCCGGTCCAATTTTTACGAGGCGGCACGGCGAGACCTGGGCCTCGTTGGCGAAGGCCTGCACGAAGTCGACTATTCGACCATATCGTCATGGATAACGCAGCGGCGGCCAAAGGCAGAGCCGAAAGGCGTTCTCCCCTGACTCCTGACCCGTGATGCCTCCCCCGTGGTGCCAGCCTCGGGGCCCGGGGCGGAGGCGGTGGGACCGGCGTGGCCCGTATGTCGCGTGGGCCCGGCGGGGCGGCGCTGGTTATGCTGGGTCGGCCTTCGCGGCACCCACTGCGCGGAGGCGTTTTCATGGGCGGCGGTACCCGTGGCCCTCGCCCGGGGTCCGCCGTCAGGCGGTCGGAGAGGAGCTTCCCGTGGCGGCCCGGTTGCCGGCGATCGAGACGTTTCCGGCACTGCGCGCATGGCAGCGCAAGGCACTCGTGGAGTACCTGCGTCGGCGGGACCCCGACTTCACGGCGGTCGCCACCCCCGGCGCCGGAAAGACCACCTTCGCCCTGCGGATCGCCGCCGAGCTGCTCGCCGACGGCACCGTCGAGGCGGTGACCGTGGTGGCACCCACCGAGCACCTGAAGACCCAGTGGGCGCAGGCGGCGGCCCGGGTCGGCATCCAGCTCGACGCCGCCTTCCGCAACGCCGACCTGCACTCCTCCGCCGACTTCCACGGCGCGGTCGTAACGTACGCGCAGGTGGGCATGGCGCCGCACGTGCACAAGCGGCGCACCCTCACCCGGCGCACCCTGGTCGTCCTCGACGAGATCCACCACGCGGGGGACAGCCGCTCCTGGGGCGACGGGGTGAAGGCGGCCTTCGAGGGTGCCGAGCGCCGGTTGATGCTCACCGGGACCCCGTTCCGCTCCGACGACAATCCGATCCCGTTCGTCGAGTACGAGCGCGGCGGGGACGGTCTGCTGCGCTCCCGCGCCGACTCGGTCTACGGCTACGCCGACGCGCTGCGCGACGGCGTCGTCCGGCCGGTGCTCTTCCTGGCGTACTCGGGGGAGACCCGGTGGCGCACCAACGCGGGGGAGGAGTTGGCGGCGCGGCTCGGCGAGCCGATGACCCAGGACCTCGTCGCGCAGGCGTGGCGCACCGCGCTCGACCCGGCCGGCGACTGGATGCCGCAGGTGCTGCGGGCCGCCGACGCCCGGCTGACCGTGCTGCGCAACGCGGGGATGCCCGACGCCGGCGGGCTGATCATCGCCAGCGACCAGCAGACCGCCCGCTCGTACGCGAAGCTCATCGAGCAGGTCACAGGCGAGCGCGCGGCGGTGGTGCTCTCCGACGACGTGGGCGCCTCGGCGCGGATCGCGACGTTCGCGGCGTCCGAGCAGCGCTGGCTGGTGGCGGTCCGGATGGTCTCCGAGGGCGTCGACATCCCCCGGCTGGCGGTCGGCGTGTACGCGACCAGCGCCAGCACCCCGCTCTACTTCGCGCAGGCGATCGGCCGGTTCGTCCGCGCCCGCCGCCCCGGCGAGACCGCCTCGGTCTTCCTGCCCAGCGTGCCGCACCTGCTCGGGCTGGCCAGCGAGATGGAGGTCGAGCGGGACCACGTGCTGGGCAAGCCCAAGGACCGCGAGGGCTTCGACGACGACCTGCTGGAGCGCGCCCAGCGCGACGACCAGGCCAGCGGCGAACTGGAGAAGCGCTTCGCGGCGCTCTCCGCCACGGCCGAGCTGGACCAGGTGATCTTCGACGGCGCCTCGTTCGGCACCGCCGCCCAGGCCGGCACCCCCGAGGAGGAGGAGTACCTGGGCCTGCCCGGGCTGCTCACCGCCGACCAGGTGGCTTTGCTGCTGACCAAGCGGCAGCAGGAACAGCTCGCGGCCCAGCGCCGCCGGGCCGCCAGGCCGGCTGAGGCGGCCGCTGCGGCGCCCACGGCGCCGCCGGCACCAATGAGTGCCGCCCAGCGTCGGGTCGCCCTACGCCGCCAACTGAACGCCCTCGTGGCCGCCCGGCACCACCGCACGGGGCAGCCGCACGGGAAGATCCACGCGGAGCTGCGCCGCCTCTGCGGCGGCCCGCCGAGCGCCCAGGCCACCATCGAGCAGCTCGAGGAACGCATCGCCACCGTCCAGACCCTCTGACGGCTGTCGACCGGCCCGCCACCGGTGCCCGGTAACGGGCGTGCCGGGCGGCGCGGGCGTGGCCGGGCGGGGGGACGCCAAAAGCCGGCCGGAGGCCCCTCAGGGGGCCTCCGGCCGGCTATGTCGTGGGTTTGCGGATCTCAGTTCGCCATCAGATCGGCGCCACGCCAGCTGAACTCCGGGTCCGTCGCGAACCGCACGGTGATCTTCACGAGATCCTCCGCGTACTTGTTCGCGTGGTGCCCACAGAACACCAGCTCGCTCCCACCCGCCAGAGTGATCCGGAGCTTGCCGGCAGCATTGCAGCGGTCGCACCGTTCATCGGCGGCTGGGGGAGCCACCGTCTCGGGCGGCGGCGTGAGGGTCGGGGTCATCGCCTTCCTCCTCTGGTCGTCACCGATGAACACTCTCTTCGGTCTTTGCTCACCTATCGTGCAACACCCTGTCCCGGCGCTGCCTTCCCTGTGTGCCCGCGGGGGACCGAGGTCACACATGGCAGGGACAGTGTGCCGTGCACCAAGGGTGCCACGTCAACGATCACAATCGTGCAACCGAACGATCACCTTCCGACGTTGCACGCCAGGTGGTCAAAACGACACGTTCGGTTGACGATCGCGATCAGTCCAGGTAGTCCCGGAGCACCTGCGAACGCGACGGGTGGCGCAACTTGGACATCGTCTTGGACTCGATCTGCCGGATGCGTTCCCGGGTCACCCCGTAGACCTGGCCGATCTCGTCCAGCGTGCGCGGCTGGCCGTCGGTCAGCCCGAAGCGCAGGCGTACCACCCCCGCCTCACGCTCGGACAACGTCTGCAGCACCTGCTGGAGCTGATCCTGCAGGAGCGAGAACGAGACCGCGTCGACCGCGACCACGGCCTCGGAGTCCTCGATGAAGTCACCGAGCTGGCTGTCGCCCTCGTCGCCGATGGTCTGGTCCAGCGAGATGGGCTCCCGGGCGTACTGCTGGATCTCCAGCACCTTCTCCGGTGTGATGTCCATCTCCTTGGCGAGCTCCTCCGGGGTGGGCTCGCGGCCCAGGTCCTGGAGCAGCTCGCGCTGGATGCGGCCGAGCTTGTTGATGACCTCGACCATGTGCACCGGGATGCGGATGGTGCGGGCCTGGTCGGCCATGGCCCGGGTGATCGCCTGCCGGATCCACCAGGTGGCGTACGTGGAGAACTTGTAGCCCTTGGTGTAGTCGAACTTCTCGACCGCGCGGATCAGGCCGAGGTTGCCCTCCTGGATCAGGTCGAGGAAGGCCATGCCGCGACCGGTGTAGCGCTTGGCCAGCGAGACGACCAGCCGGAGGTTGGCCTCCAGCAGGTGGTTCTTGGCGCGCTCGCCGTCGCGCGAGATCCAGCCCAGGTCCCGCTGCATCTCGCGGGTGAGCTTCTCCTCGCCCTCGTCGGCCGCGCGCAGCCGCTCCGCGGCGTAGAGCCCGGCCTCGATCCGCTTGGCCAGCTCCACCTCCTGCTCGGCGTTGAGCAGCGGGACCTTGCCGATCTGCTTGAGGTAGGCCCGGACCGAGTCGGCGGAGGCGGTCAGCTCCGCGTCGCGACGCGCCTGCTTGAGCGCCTCGGACTCCTCGTCGTCCCACTCGAAGTCGTTGTCGCTGGCCGAGTTGGCGGCGTCGGTCTCGGCGGCGCGGGTCAGCTCCGCCGGCTCCTCGACGACCACGTCCTCGATCGCGGCGGCCAGCTCCTCCGGGTCGATGTCGCCCTCGGCGCCCTCGCCCTTGGCCTTGCCGCCGGCCTTGGCCGGCTTGGCGCCGGCCGCCGCGACCGTGGCCTTGGTGGCCCGGGTCGACTTGGTCGCCTTCGCGGGCGCGGCGGCCTTGGCGGCCACCTCGGCGGTGGTGCCGGTGGCCTTGCGCGGGGCGGCCTTGCGCGGGGCGGGCGCCGGGGCCTCGTCCGCGGCGGGCGCCTGCTTCGGGGCGGGCGCGACGGCCTTCTTGGTGGTCTTGGCGGTGGTGGCCCGGGACGCGGGGGTGGCCGATCGGGCGGCGGCGACGCGGCGGCGGGTGCTCGCCGAGCCGTCGACCACCACGGTCACTCCCGCCTCGGAGAGCGCCCGCAGGATCTTCTTGGCCTGGGCCGGAGTCACCTCGGCGGACTCGACGGTGCGCGCGAGCTGAGCCGACGTGAGCTGGCCGCCGGCGCTCTGCGCGTGGGCGATCAGAGTGTCGGTGAGCGAGCGAACGTCGGCGCCGGTCTGGCGGGGTTCTGTCACGAATGACCTTCCGGAGGCGAAGAGCGAGCACGGCCGGGTCGTCCGACGCAGAGCGGGGCACCTTGCCGGGCGATGTGGTTGAGGTACCCCCGTGTCCCGGGCCGGCCGGTCGTTGGCGGTCCGTCGCAGCGTGGGCAGGGGTGAATTGTAACGCCGTCTGCGGCGATCATCCCTCGCCGCACGGCGGACCGGCGGCGGGGACCGCCGATTCGACGTAGATGTGGACTTTGTAAGGATGGTACAGCGCGTGACCCGGAACACCCCGGCCGTGCGGGAAGGGGACGAACGATGGATCGCTCGGCGCCGGCGGAACTGCTGGACATCGCGGTCGAGGTGGCCCGGGACGCGGCCGCCACCGCGTACCGGATGCGGGTCGAGGGCGTGTCGGTGGCGGCCACCAAGAGCACGGTCACCGACGTGGTGACCGCGGCCGACCGGGCGGTCGAGCGGCAGGTGATCGACGCGCTGCGCCGGCTGCGGCCGGGCGACGCCGTCCTCGGCGAGGAGTACGGGGCGGGGGAGACCGGCCCGGTCGGCCCCGGCGGCGTCCGCTGGATCGTGGACCCGATCGACGGCACGGTCAACTACCTCTACGGGATCCCGCACTGCGCGGTGTCGCTCGCCGCCGAGGTCGACGGCGAGGTGGTCGCCGGGGTGGTGCGCAACGTCAGCACCGGCGAGGAGTGGACGGCCACCGCCGGCGGGGGCGCCTGGCGCGACGGCGAGCGGCTGCGCTGCTCCACGGAGACCGATCTCGGCCAGGCGCTGGTCGCCACGGGTTTCGGCTACGACCCGGGGCGCCGGGCGCACCAGGCCCGGGTGGTCGCCGAGCTGATCCCGCACATCCGGGACATCCGCCGGTTCGGCGCCGCGGCGCTGGATCTCTGCCTGGCCGCGGAGGGCCGGGTGGACGCCTACTACGAGAAGGGGCTCGCCGCCTGGGACCAGGCCGCCGGTGCCCTGGTGGCGAGCGAGGCCGGGCTGCTGGTCGCCGGGCTGGGCGGGCTGCCGGCGGGCCCGGACCTGGTGATCGCCGCGCCGGCGGCGCTGTTCAAGCCGCTGCACGACCGCCTCGCGGACCTGGACGCCTCGGGCGGTCCCTGACCGGCCGGCGCCGTGCCCCCGGCGGGACCGGGGGCACGGCGTGGTCAGTCGTCCTCGGACATCGGGCAGGACTCGGCCGGTGCGACCGGCGCGCCGAGGTCGCCCAGGGACTGGTTGACCTCGGTGGTGGTGGCGAGCTGCTGGAAGCCGCCGCCGAGCACTACGTCGACGACGTCGTCGGTGCGCTTGGCGTCGTAGTCCCACTCGGCGTTGTCGAGGAAGTACGCCCGCAGCAGGTGCGCCGAGCCGACACCCTTCGGGCCGTAGCGCAGGACCGCGATGTCGTCGATGTGCTTCTTCTCGTTGCCGACCTTCTTGACCTGGAACTTGCGGTTGCGGAAGTCGTCCGCGACGGTGCTGGCCCGACCCGGTTCGTCGGTGGCGTTGTAGACGTTGATCTTGACGTCCTTGGGTTCCCGCAAGGTCACGTCGGCCATCGGCCAGCCCTCGGGACAGCCTCCGGCGAGGCCGGCGCTGCTCTGGGTGTCGCGGACCAGTGCGACGACCACGAAGACGAGGGCCAGCACCGCCAGCAGGCCGACGACAACGAGTGCTCGCACTCGTGCAAAGCTCATCAGGGTGCTCCCCGGACAGTGGGTGGGTGGTGGCGGCCGCCGGTGGTCGGGCCGCCCCGCCGGCCGTCGAGTACGCCGCTGAGGTTAACGGTTGTCCGGCCGTCGCGTGGAAACAGCCGGACATGCCGGCGCGCCATCCGGGAACCGGGTAGTACTACCCCTATCTTCGTGTCGCCTGAGTCACATTGGGAACAACTTCGCGTGCGGGGGCGTACATCTCAGCCACGAGGGCGGTATACATGCCTCGCCAAATGGGGGGGTATGGTTCCGCGCTCGTCGGGTGTTCCTTGGGGATGCCTCCGTCCGTGCTGTCTTCGGGTCGGGTGACCGACACAAGTGGTGGCCGGCCAGCGGAACCGAAACAGCGTCGTCCGGCGTTACAACCGGAAGCGACAACATCGATATGGGAGAGTGAAACCGATGGCCACCGACTACGACGCCCCGCGTCGCGACGAGGTCGACCTCGGCGAGGACAGCCTGGAAGAGCTCAAGGCCCGACGCGTCGACTCACAGTCGGGCGCCGTGGACGTCGACGAGGCCGAGGTGGCCGAGAGCTTCGAGCTGCCCGGCGCCGACCTGGCGGACGAGGAACTCACGGTCAAGGTGCTGCCGATGCAGCAGGACGAGTTCCGGTGTGCCCGCTGCTTCCTGGTGCACCACCGCAGCCAGTTGGCGGTCGAGCGCAACGGCGACCTGATCTGCCGCGAGTGCGTCTGACACCGTGCGTCCGCACCAGCGGCGGCTCCCTCGTCGGGGCCGCCGCTGCCCGAGTCGCCGTGCGGCATTCCCGGGGACCTGCTTGACTCGTTGACGGGTGACCGTCATGACGACGTCGGTCCATTCGGGAGGTCGGACCATGAGCGAGCGGAGCGAGTCCGGCGGCACGCGTGGCGCGGACCAGGGCCGGGCCGACGGCGCGGACGCCCCCGCCGCGCGGGACGACCACGTCGACGCGGTGCCCGCGCGCGGCACGGACGAGCTGGGTGCCACCGTCGCGGCCCTGACCGCCGACGACGTCGCGCCGGCGCGCCGGCGGCAACTGCTCGGCCGACTCGTCGGGCAGGCGCGGGCGCGTGGGCTGACCGACCTGTTCAAGCCGAAGAGCGCGGTGCGCTGGATGGTCGACACGGTCGCCGAGGTCGCCCCGCACGTGCCCGTACGCGACCTGGCCACCCTGCGCCGGCACTTCGACGGCCTGGACGGCGAGGCGTTGGCCGAGCGGCTGGTCCGCAACGCCGCGCGGACGACGGCCGGCATCGGCGCCGCCGGCGGGGGAGTGGCGGCGGTCGAGTGGGCGGTCGCCCCGACCCTGCTCTCCGCGCCGGTCCTGCTGGCCGCCGAGACGGTCGCCGTGGTGGCGGTCGAACTGAAGCTGATCGGCGAACTGCACGAGGTCTACGGGGTCCCGGTGCCGGGCGGCGGCACCCAGCGGGCGGTCGCGCTGGTGCAGTCCTGGGCCGGCCAGCGGGGGATCAACCCGATGATGCCCGGTGTCGGCGTGAGCGCCGTGCTGGGCACCGCCGCGCGCAAGGAGCTGCGGGACACGCTGCTCAAGCGCTTCGGCCGCAACCTGACCACCCTCGGGCCCTTCCTCACCGGGGCGGCGGTGGCCAGCTACCTCAACCGCCGGGCCACCCGGACCATGGCGGACCAGCTCCGCAGCGACCTGCGTCGCCAGGCCAAGGCCCTGCCGGACGCCCCGCCGGCCCTCCCCGGCGCCCGCTGAGCCGGCGACGGCAGCGAGCACGGCCCGGGTCGCCAACGTCGCGGGACAGCGCCGGGCGAACGGGCGGCAGCCGGGCAGGGAACCGGGGCCGGAGCGGAGGACCGACGCCGGGCGAACGGGCGGCAGCCGGGCAGGAGACCGGCCCCGAGCGGGGGCCCGGCGTCGGGCAGGGGGACGGCGCGACCGGGCGCCGGACGGCTCAGGGCCGGGCGGCGTCGCGGGCGGCGAGGAGCGCCTCGGCCAGCTCGACCGGGTGCCGGGTGCTGACCACCCAGAACGGGGTGGGGTCGGCCGGGTCGTCGAGGACCACCTGCACGGCGCCGGGGATCCACGGCCGCTGCACCACGAACGCCAGCGGGTCGGCGCCGACCCCGAGCACCTCACGCCGGCCGGCGGCGTCCAACGGGACGACGTCGGCGACGAACCGGACGGGCAGCCGGGCGTCGTCCACCCGCAGCTCGTCGTCGCGTACGGCGATCCGGATCCGGCCCAGCCAGGCCAGGCCGGCGACGGTCGCCGGGAGCAGCACGACGAAGGGCAGCCAGGCGCGGACGCCGGGGGCGCCCATCCAGACCTCGAGGGCCAGCAGCGCGGCCGCGGCCAGGCCACCCAGCCACAGCCACCAGGGCAGACCGAGCCGCTCGGCGTGCTGCGGGGGCACCGCGGCGGGCGGCGCCGGGGACGGCGAGGATGGTGACAGGCTCACTCCTGCGAGGGTACGGCGCACGACGGGCGACGGAACCGGCAGGATGGCAGGGTCACCCCAGGAAACGGACGGAAGAGGAGAACCGTGACCGACGTCGTACCCGTGCCCGTACGGCAGCTCGACCCCGAGCTGCCGCTGCCGGCGTACGCCCATCCCGGCGATGCCGGCGCGGACCTGGTGGCCGCGGCGGACGTCGAGCTGCCACCCGGCGGCCGGGCCCTGGTCCCGACCGGCGTGGCGATCGCGTTGCCCGAGGGGTACGTGGGCCTGGTCCACCCCCGTTCGGGGCTCGCGGCCAGACTCGGCGTGACGGTGCTCAACGCGCCCGGTACGGTCGACGCCGGCTACCGGGGTGAGATCCTGGTCAACCTGATCAACCATGATCGGGAGACACCGGCGAAGATCTCCCGTGGTGACCGCATCGCGCAGCTCGTCGTGCAACGGGTGGCACGGGCGGACTTCCGGCCGGTGGCCGAGCTGCCCGCGTCCCGGCGCGGGACCGGCGGCCACGGCTCCACGGGCGGCCACGCCGGCCTGGTGCCGTCCCCGGCGGACGGCGGACAGGACGCGGCCCCGGAGGCACCGGACGGACGGCGGTCGCCGGACGTGCGGCGGGAAGAGCGGGACCGGGCAGGCGGCCGGACGGAAGAGGTGGCAGGGTGAGAGCGAACAGCGGAGGGTTGGCGCAGTGATCTTCTCCCGGAAGCGGGACAGTGCCGGACGGCACGCCCGTGACGAGCGGACGACCGAGGTCCTCGACTCGCACGAGGAGTCGACCCCGGCCCGCGGCCCGTACGACATCTCCGAGGCGCCCGAGGGAGTGCAGCGGCTCGACCTGGGCAGCCTGCACATCCCGGCGGTGCGCGACGTCGAGGTGCGGGTGCAGGCCGACCCGGAGGGCGTGATCCAGCAGGTCGTGCTCGTGCACGGCCCGAACGCGCTCCAGCTCGGTGTCTTCGCCGCGCCGCGCTCCGAGGGCATCTGGGACGAGGTGCGCGAGGAGATCCGCAAGTCGCTGTTCAACGACGGCGCGGCGGCCCAGGAGGTCCAGGGCGAGTACGGCATCGAGCTGCACGCCCGCGTGCGTACCCCGGACGGGCTGACCGACCTGCGGTTCGTCGGCATCGACGGGCCGCGCTGGATGGTCCGCGGCGTCTACCAGGGCGAGGTGGCCACCGACCCGGCCGCCGCCGGCCCGCTGGCCGAGTGCCTCGACGGCCTGGTGGTCGACCGGGGCCAGGAGGCCAAGCCGGTGCGCGAGCCGCTGCCGCTGCGGCTGCCCCGTGAGGTGGCCGACCAGGCGGTCCAGGAGGCGCCGGCCGACGGCAACCCCGCGCCCGCGCCCCGCGAGGCGTGACCGACGGTCACGACGCGCCGGGACCGGCCCCGTCGGCGTACGCTGGCGGGACGGTTCCGGCGTCGCCGGGGCCGTCCCGGGCGCCGGCGACGCGTCGGCCCAGCGTGGAGAGGGTGACGCGGAGGTCATGTCGACCGACGAGGGCCGGGGTCCGCTGCGCCGCATGCTGCGCCGGCTCACGGCGAGCGAGGCGGAGATCGAGGCGCAGGAGCTGCGCCGGGAGAGCGCCGAGCACGGCGGTGTTCCGGCCGGGCAGTGCACGCGGGGTCAGGTGGTCTCGGTGGCCGGTCGGCTGCGTACGGTCGTCTACACCCCGCGGACCAACCTGCCCACGCTGGAGGCGGACCTCTACGACGGCAGCGACGTGGTGACCCTGGTCTGGCTGGGCCGGCGGCACATCGCCGGGATCGAGCCCGGCCGGCACCTGACCGCGCGCGGCCGGGTGGCGGTGCGCGACGACCGCAAGGTCATCTACAACCCGTACTACGAGCTGGAACCGCCGAAGTGACCCGGTGGCCGCGGCGGACGGAAGGCGTGCGATGACGACGGGACAGCACCGGGCGGCACAGCCGGCGAGCGATCCGCAGGGCGAGGAGCCGCTGCCCACCCTCGCCGAGCAGATGGCCGACCAGCTCGGCGGCTGGCGGGGCCTGGTCGAGTCCAGCATCCCGGTGGTCGTCTTCGTGCTGGCCAACATCATCGGCGAGCTGCGGCCCGCCGTGATCGCCTCGGTGGTGGTGGCCCTCGCGATCGCCGGGCTCCGGCTGGCGCAGCGCCGGCCAATCCGGCACGCGGTCAACGGGCTCTTCGGCGTGGCCGTCGGCGCCGCGATCGCCTGGCGCACCGGCGACGAGCGCGACTTCTACCTCCCCGGCATCCTCTACGGCATCGGCTACGGCCTGGCCCTGCTGCTCTCGGCCGCCATCCGGCAGCCCCTGGTGGGGTGGATCTGGTCGGTGCTGGTGGCCAAGGGCCGCTCCGAGTGGCGCTCCGACCCGCGCCTGGTGCGCACGTTCACCGGGCTCACCGTGCTGTGGGGCGTGGTGTGGCTGGCCAAGGTGGGCGTGCAGGCGGGGCTCTACCTCGCCCACCAGGACACGGCGCTCGGCGTGGCGCGGCTGGTGCTGGGCTACCCGCCGTACGTGCTGCTGCTGCTGATCACGGTCTGGACGGTCCGCCGGGTCACCCGGGAGGCGGAGTCCGAGGCGCTGCCCGGCGGCTGAGCCGGCCCACCGCACTGCCCGGCGGCTGAGGCCGCCGCCTCAGCGCTGCTCGCGGGTGCGCTCGACGCTGTCCGCTCCGAGCACCACCGCGCGGACCGCGTCCTCGACCTCCGCGGTGCACACGAAGATCAGCTCGTCGCCGGCCTCCAACGGGTCGTCCGGCGTGGGCACCAGCACCCGCTTGCCGCGCAGGATCGCCACCAGCGCCGAGTCGCGGGGCAGTGGGACCGCGCGCAACGGCTCCCCGACGTACGGGGCGGTCGGCGGCAGGGTGATCTCCACCAGGTTCGCCTCGCCCTGCCGGAACGTCATCAGCCGGACCAGGTCGCCGACGGTGACCGCCTCCTCGACCAGGGCCGCCATCACCCGCGGCTTGCTCACCGCGACGTCGACGCCCCACTGCTCGGTGAAGAGCCACTCGTTCTCGGCCCGGTTGACGCGGGCCACCACCCGGGGCACCGCGAACTCGGTCTTGGCCAGCAGCGAGACCACCAGGTTGACCTTGTCGTCCCCGGTGGCCGCGACCACCACGTCGCAGCCGGCGATGTCGGCCTCCTCCAGGCTGGCCAGCTCGCAGGCGTCGGCCAGCACCCAGTCGGCGGCCGGCACCCGGTCGGGGCGGAGCATCCTGGGCTGGCGCTCGATGAGCATCACCTGGTGGCCGTTGTCGATCAGCTCCTGGGCGATCGAGCGGCCCACGTTGCCCGCGCCGGCGATGGCGATGCGCATGCTCACAGCCCTCCTTCCGGCGGCGCCGCCGCCACCGACGTGACCGTCTCCGCGATGTCGTCGGTGACCAGCATGAAGAGCTGGTCGCCCTCCTGGACCACGCTGGAGCTGGTCGGCAGCGTGCCGATGCCGAAGCGGATCAGGTACGCCACCCGGGCCCCGGTCGCCCCCTCCAGGGCGCGTACCGGCCGGCTGACCCAGTCCTTGTGCACCGGCACCTCGATGATCGACACCGTGCTCGTCGGGTCGCGGAAGATCTCCACGTTCCCCTCCGGCACCAGGTGCCGCAGCATCCGTTCGGCGGTCCACCGGACGGTGGCCACGGTGGGGATGCCGAGCCGCTCGTAGACCTGCGCGCGGCGCTGGTCGTAGATCCGCGCCGCCACCCGGGACACGCCGAACGTCTCCCGGGCGAGCCGGGCCGAGATGATGTTGGAGTTGTCGCCGCTGGAGACGGCCGCGAAGGCATCCGCCCGCTCGATGCCGGCCTGCCGCAGCACCTCCCCGTCGAAGCCGGCGCCGGTGACGGTGATCCCGGCGAAGTCCGGGCCGAGCCGGCGGAAGGCGTCGGCGTCGTGGTCGATGACCGCGACCGAGTGCCCCCGGGACTCCAGGCTGTAGGCGAGGGTCGAGCCGACCCGGCCACAACCCATGATCACGACATGCACCGCGTCCCTCCTCAAGGTGCGCCACACCCGGCCGGTGAGCGTGCCGTCTGCGAGCCTGCCACGTTCCCGACGCGAGTGCGGACCGACGGTACTCCGCCGCCGCGCCACGTTGCGATCGGCCACCCCACGAGGCACATCCGGGGGGTCGTACGCTTGGCCGTTGTGGCCAGACCCACCTCGCTGCTGAAGCGGCTGCTCCTCGGTCGACCGTTCCGGTCCGACCGGCTCAAGCACACGCTTCTGCCCAAGCGCATCGCGCTGCCCGTGTTCGCGTCCGACGCGCTCTCCAGCGTCGCGTACGCGCCCGACGAGATCCTGCTGACCCTCTCCATCGCCGGCGCCTCGGCGTACTTCTTCTCGCCGTGGATCGCCCTGGCCGTCGTGGTGGTGATGCTCACCGTCGTCGCCAGCTACCGGCAGAACGTGCACGCCTACCCCTCGGGCGGCGGCGACTACGAGGTGGCCACGGTCAACCTCGGGCCCCGGGCGGGGGTCGCGGTGGCCAGCGCGCTGCTGGTGGACTACGTGCTCACGGTCGCGGTCTCGGTCTCCTCCGGGGTGGCCAACCTGGGCTCGGTGGTGCCGTTCGTGGCCACCCACAAGGTGCTGATCGCGGTCACCGCGGTGGTGCTGCTCACCGCGGTGAACCTGCGCGGCCTGCGGGAGTCCGGCACGGCCTTCGCCATCCCCACCTACGGCTTCATCATCGTGATGGTCGGGATGCTGCTCACCGGCCTGGTCCGGGTCTTCGTGCTCGGCCACGACCTGCGCGCGCCCAGCGCCAGCCTGGAGATCCAGGCCGAGCACAGCGTCACCGGCTTCGCCCTGGTCTTCCTGCTGCTGCGCACCTTCTCGTCGGGCTGCGCGGCGCTGACCGGCGTGGAGGCGATCTCCAACGGGGTGCCGGCGTTCAAGGCGCCGAAGAGCCGCAACGCGGCCACCACGCTGCTGCTGCTCGGCACCATCTCGGTGGCGATGCTGGTCGGCATCATCTGGCTGTCCCGCCTCACCGGCCTGCAGTTCGTCGAGGACCCGAGGCTACAGATCATCTCCGGCCCCGAGGGGTACGTGCAGAAGACCGTCACCACCCAGCTCGGGGAGACGGTCTTCGGCTCCGGCTCGGTGCTGCTCTTCGTGGTCGCCGGGGTCACCGCGCTGATCCTCTTCCTGGCCGCGAACACCGCCTTCAACGGCTTCCCGGTGCTCGGCTCGATCCTCGCCCAGGACCGCTACCTGCCCCGGCAGCTGCACACCCGCGGCGACCGGCTGGCCTTCTCCAACGGCATCGTCTTCCTGGCCGTCGCCGCGATCGTGCTGATCGTCGGCTTCCAGGCCGAGGTGACCAAGCTCATCCAGCTCTACATCGTGGGCGTCTTCGTCTCCTTCACGCTCTCCCAGGCCGGCATGATCCGGCACTGGAACCGGCACCTGAGGACCGCGCGGGACCCGCAGGCGCGCCGGCGGATGCTCCGCTCCCGGGCGATCAACACCTTCGGCATGGCGATGACCGGCGCGGTGCTGGTCGTCGTGCTCGTCACCAAGTTCCTGCTCGGCGCGTGGATCGCCATCGCCGCGATGGCGATGATCTACGTGCTGATGCTGGGCATCCGCCGGCACTACGACCGGATCGCCGCGGAGCTGACCCCGCCGGACGAGGGCCGCGCCGTGCTGCCCGCCCGCAACCACGCCGTCGTGCTGGTCAGCAAGCTGCACAAGCCGACGCTGCGGGCGATCGCGTACGCCCGGGCCACCCGGCCGGACACGCTGACCGCGGTGACCGTCAACGTCGACGAGAAGGACACCCGGGAGTTGCAGGCGGAGTGGGAGCGGCGGGACCTGCCCGTCCCGCTGACCGTGGTCGACTCGCCGTACCGGGAGATCACCCGCCCGATCCTGAACTACGTGGCCGGCGTCCGCCGGGAGTCGCCGCGCGACGTGGTCACGGTCTTCATCCCGGAGTACGTGGTGGGGCGCTGGTGGGAGCACCTGCTGCACAACCAGAGCGCACTGCGCCTGAAGGGCCGGCTGCTCTTCGAACCGGGGGTGATGGTGACCAGCGTGCCGTGGCAGCTCGCCTCGACCGCCGGCAAGGACCTGGACCGGCTGGACGCCACACTGAGCCGGGGGCCCGCACGCGGTCCCCGGGTCGCGCCGCGCGGCACCCTGCCGCCGAGCGTCCCGCCCGTCGTGTCCGCACCGCCCGGCGAGAGCGGCCCGAGTGGTGGAGGTGAACGGTGAGCGCGCACGGGAACGGCCGCGGGCTGGAGGAGGCCGAGCGGGTCGAGCTGACCGTGGGGGCGGTCGCGCCCGGCGGGCACTGCGTCGCACGGGTGGACGGCCAGGTGGTCTTCGTCCGGCACGCGCTGCCCGGAGAGCGGGTGGTCGCCGAGGTCACCGAGGTGCACAAGGGGTTCGTCCGGGCCGACGCGGTGAGCGTGCTCGAGGCCGCCCCGGACCGGGTCGAGCAGCCCTGCCCGTACGCGAAGCCGGGCCGGTGTGGCGGGTGCGACCTGCAACACGTCGCCCCGGCCGCCCAGCTCGACTGGAAGGCGGCGGTGGTGCGCGAGCAGCTCACCCGCCTCGGCGGGCTCACCGATGCCGAGCTGGACGCCCTCGGCGTCCGGGTCGAGGCGCTGCCCGGCGGGCCCCTCGGCTGGCGCTCCCGGGTCCGCTACGCCGTCGACGGGGCGGGCCGGGCCGGCCTGCTCAAGCACCGCTCGCACGAGGTGGTCCCGATCGACCGCTGCCTGATCGCCCACCCGGCGATCCGCGAGCTGCCCGTGCTGGCCCCGACCGGGGCGCGCTGGCCGGACGCGGACGCGGTCGAGACCGTCGCCTCCACCGGCGGGGACGTGGCCGTGACCGCCGTCGCCGACGGGGTGCCCCGCACGGTGAGCGGCCCGGACCGGGTCCGCGAGGTGGCCGCCGGCCGGGAGTGGACGCTGCCGGCGTCGTCGTTCTGGCAGGTCCACCCGGCCGCCGCCGACACCCTTGTCGACGCCGTGCTCACGTTGGTCGACCCGCGCCCGGGGGAGCGGGCCTGGGACCTCTACGGCGGGGCGGGGCTCTTCGCCGCCGCGCTCGCCGACCGGGTCGGCGACGCGGGCCGCGTCACAGTGGTCGAGTCGGCGGCCCAGGGCGTCGCCGCCGCCCGGGAGAACCTGCGCGACCTGCCCCGGGTGGAGGTCGTGCCGGCCGGGTGGAGACCGCGCTGGCCCGCCGCCGGATCACCGGGCCGGTGGACGTGGTGGTGCTCGACCCGCCGCGCTCCGGGGCGGGCGCCCGGGTGGTGCGCGACATCGTGGCCGCCGGTCCCCGCGCGGTGGCGTACGTGGCCTGCGACCCGGCCGCCTTCGCCCGCGACGTGCGCACCTTCGCCGGGCTGGGGTGGCGGTTGACCGTGCTGCGCGGGTTCGACCTGTTCCCGATGACCCAGCACGTCGAACTGGTCGGTCTGCTCCTGCCGCCCGACTGAGTCCACCGTTAGCCTGACGTCATGAAGATCGTCGGGCTGATGTCGGGGACCTCCTACGACGGGGTGGACGTGGCCGCCGCCGAGTTCACCCTCGACGGGGACACGCTGCGGCTGCGCCCGCTGGGGCACCGCGCCCTCGACTACGACGACGGGCTGCGCGAGGCGATCGGCGCGCTGCTGCCGCCCGAAAGCACCACGATCGAGGCCGTCTGCCGGCTGGACAACCGCCTCGGCGAGGTCTTCGCCGAGGCGGCGGCGATCGGTGTCGAGCTGGCCGGCGGGGCGGTCGACGCGGTGGTCTCGCCCGGGCAGACGGTCTTCCACTGGGTCGCCGACGGGCGCGCCCGGGGGACCCTGCAACTGGGCTCGGTGGCCCGGGTGGCCGCCCGGGTGGGCGTACCCGTGCTCAGCGACCTGCGCTCGGCGGACGTCGCGGCCGGCGGGCAGGGCGCGCCCCTGGTCCCGGCGTTCGACGCGCTGCTGCTCGACCCGGCCGACGGCGCGGCCCCGCGCGCCGCGCTCAACCTGGGCGGCATCGCCAACCTCACGGTGCTCGCGCCGGGCGCGCCGGTGCTCGGGTACGACGTCGGGCCCGCCAACGCGCTGCTCGACGCGGCGGCCCGCCGCCTCCTCGGGCGGCCCTGCGACCTTGACGGCGCCCGCGCGGCGGCCGGTCGGGTGCACCCCGGCCTGCTCGACGCGCTGCTCGCCGAGCCGTACTACGCGGCGGCGCCGCCCAAGTCGACAGGCAAGGAGCTGTTCCACGCCGGCTACCTGGACGCCCGGTTGGCCGCCCTCGGCGAGGCGGTGCCGGCCGACGACGTGCTCGCCACCCTGACCGAGCTGACCGCCCGGGTGGTGGCCGCCGAGTGCGACCGGCACGGCGTGGCGGAGGTGGTGGCGGCCGGCGGCGGGGTGCGCAACCCCACCCTGACCGCCCGGCTGGCCGCCCTCGGGGCGGGGCGCTGGCGGCTGCGCACCACCGACGAGCTGGGGGTGCCCGCGCAGGCCAAGGAGGCGTACGCGTTCGCCCTGCTGGGCTGGCTCTCCTGGCACGGGCTGCCCGGCGCGCTGCCCTCGGTGACCGGCGCCGACCGGGCCGCCGTGCTGGGCTCCTGGACCCCGTCCGGGCCGGCGTACCGGGGCGCCCCGGCCGTCCCGGCGCCCCGGCGGCTGCGGATCGCGGCCTGAGCACCGGAGGCGGGACCCGGGCGTGCGCGATCCATCCGGGGGCTGACCAGGCGCTCAGCGCCCCCCGTCGGTGGGCGGGCGTCCGGGCCGGCCTGCGGAGTGTCGGGCGGCCGATAGACTCTTGCGTCATGAGCGTTGAAGAGGGCACGGTCCACCACACCGGGCTGCTGGCCACCGTCCGGGGTCCGCAGGACGTCAAGCGGATGTCCGCCGAGGAGTTGGACGTCCTCGCCGCCGAGATCCGTGACTTCCTGGTCGCCAAGGTCTCACGTACCGGCGGGCACATCGGCCCCAACCTGGGCGTGGTCGAGCTGACGCTGGCCATGCACCGGGTCTTCGACTCCCCGCGCGACCGGCTGCTGTTCGACACCGGCCACCAGGCGTACGTGCACAAGATCGTCACGGGCCGGCAGGTCGGCTTCGACAAGTTGAAGCAGCGCGGCGGCCTCTCGGGTTACCCGAGCCAGGCCGAGAGCGAGCACGACCTCATCGAGAACTCGCACGCCTCCACCGCCCTGTCCTACGCCGACGGCCTGGCCAAGGCGTACAAGCTGCGGGGCGAGCAGCGCAGCGTGGTCGCCGTGGTCGGCGACGGCGCGCTCACCGGCGGCATGTGCTGGGAGGCGCTGAACAACATCGCCACCGCCGGCAACCCGCTGGTGATCGTGGTCAACGACAACGGCCGCTCCTACGCGCCGACCATCGGCGGCCTCGCCGACCACCTCTCCTCGCTGCGGCTCAACCCCGGCTACGAGAAGGTGCTCGACACCGTCAAGGAGGCGCTCGGCTCGACGCCGCTGGTCGGCCGGCCGATGTACGAGGTGCTGCACGCCGTCAAGCGGGGCATCAAGGACGCGGTCGCCCCGCAGGCGATGTTCGAGGACCTCGGCATCAAGTACGTCGGCCCGGTCGACGGGCACGACGTGGCCGCGGTCGAGTCGGCGCTGCGGGCGGCGAAGAACTTCGGCGGCCCGGTCATCGTGCACGCCGTCACCCGCAAGGGCTACGGCTACCGCCCGGCCGAGGAGGACGAGGCCGACTGCTTCCACGGCCCCGGCGCCTTCGACGTCGCGACCGGCAAGTCGGTCGCCGCCCCGTCGGTGAAGTGGACCGGCGTCTTCGCCGACGAGCTGGTCGCGATCGCCGACGAGCGGCCCGACGTGGTGGGCATCACCGCCGCGATGGCCGAGCCCACCGGCCTCGCCAAGCTGGCCCGCAAGCACCCGAACCGGGTCTACGACGTGGGCATCGCCGAGCAGCACGCGGCCACCTCGGCCGCCGGCCTGGCCCTCGGCGGGCTGCACCCCGTGGTGGCGGTCTACGCGACCTTCCTCAACCGCGCCTTCGACCAGGTCCTGCTGGACGTGGCGATGCACAAGCTGCCGGTGACCTTCGTGCTGGACCGGGCCGGCATCACCGGCCCCGACGGGCCCAGCCACTACGGCATGTGGGACATGTCGATCTTCGGTGTCGTGCCGGGCCTGCGGATCGCCGCGCCCCGCGACGCCGCCACCCTGCGCGAGGAGCTGCGCGAGGCGGTGGGCGTCGACGACGGCCCCACCATCGTCCGCTTCCCGACCGGCACCGTGGCCGCCGACCTGCCGGCCGTGCGCCGGGTCGGCACCGTCGACGTGCTGGCCGAGGCGGCGCGCAAGGACGTGCTGCTGGTGGCGGTCGGCTCCTTCGGCCACCTGGGCATGGAGGTGGCCACCCGGGTCGCCGAGCAGGGCTACGGCGTCACCGTGGTCGACCCGCGCTGGGTCCGGCCGGTCCCGGCCGAGCTCGTCGAGCTGGCCGCCGGGCACCGCCTCGTGGTCACCGTCGAGGACGGCGTCCGGGTCGGTGGCGTCGGGGACGCCCTCGCCCAGGCGATGCGGGACGCCGACGTCCGGGTGCCGCTGAAGGACCTGGGCGTGCCGGCCGACTGGCACCCGCACGGCAGCCGCGCGCAGATCCTCGCCGACCTCGGCCTGACCGCGCAGGACGTGGCCCGCGACGTCACCGGCTGGATCTCCCGGCTGGACGTGGAGCAGGTCGAGCCGGTGATCGCCGCCGACGACGCGACCGCGCAGAACTGAGTTCCAGACCGCCGACGGCGGGTGCCCCGGGAGACCGGGCCACCCGCCGTCGGCGTCTCAGGCGCCGGTCAGCGGACGCCGAGGGAACGCCGGGTCGACGGACGCCGACGCCGGGTCAGCGACCGCCGAGGGAGCGGTAGTGCGTCTTCTCCGCCTCGGCGAGGCTGAACGTCTCCGACCGGGTCGGCGCCGGCACCACGACCAGCCCCGGCCGGTCCACCAGCCGGGGCGTGTCCGGCGGCGTGGACAGCGAACTGTCGGCGGTCGGCCGCCAGCTCAGCACGGCCAGCGGCTGCCCCGGCACCGGCAGCGTGTACGTCTGCAACGGGTTGGCGCGGTCGGCGGGGGAGACCACCGGCGTGCCCCCGTCGGCGGGGCGGTAGACCACGGCGGTCATCGTGCCGTCGGCCGTCTCCCAGCTCAGCTGCTCCAGCTCCGCCGGCTCGCCGCCGCCGAGGGCCACCTCGCCGAGGGTGCGTACGGTCAGCTTGGTCATCGGCCACGACGACGGCACCGAGCGCGGCGCGTCCCGGTCGCCGATGCGCCGGGGGACGCTGCCGAACGGGCCCTCCTCGCCGGCGAGCGCGCAGGTGTCCAGGCCCGTGAGGGCCCGCTTGCCGGAGCCGCTCTCGTCGCGTACGAGGGGGTAGCGCGGGTCGGTGGTGCCGGTGCCGAGGTCCAGCAGCCGGTCGGCGGCACGGCCCCGGGGCAGCGCCTCGGTGGCCCTGAGCGTGGCGGTCACCGGCACCGCCCGGCAGGCCGGCACGGTCACCGGCTCGGTGAGGCCGTCGGTGTGCCGCAGGGCGCGGCCGTCCGGCCCGAGCAGCCGCTGCACCCGGCCCGACGTGAGGTAGCGCCGCCCGTCGGAGGTGTGCACGGGGAGCACGTCGGAGTAGACGAGGTAGCCGGGGTCGGTGTACTCGGCGGCGCGGGTGACCGCGTACCGGCCGTCCTCGGTGGTGACCTGGAGCAGCCAGGAGGCGCTCTCGCCGGGCACGTCCGCGGCGACCAGGGCCAGCGGCGCGCCGCCGACCTCGCCGGACCAGAGGATCCCGGACGTGGGCAGGTGCACCCGGTCGTCGGCCGGTGACCGCCAGTCGCGTACCGCCTCGGTCACCGCCGACCTGACGGCGGCGTCGCCCGCCAGGGTGCCGCGTGGCGGCCAGACCGTCAGGTCGCCGTCCAGGCTGTCGTAGCCGACCCGCAGGTCGCCCGGCTGCCGGTCGGCCACCGGCCCGCAGGCGGTCGCGGTGAGCAGCAGGGTCAGCAGTGCGGTGGCCATGATGCCGCGCCGGCGGACTGGAGCCACCTGTACGCCCCCTCGATCGCCTCAGCCGTCGTTCAACGGAAAGCGCCATAGTACGAGATGTCGGATCACCGGGACGCGCCACCTCGCCCACCGTCCGTGCGCAGGTCGCGGGCGGTGGGCGACGCCGACCACAGAGGACACTGCCGTGGTTTCAGGGTGAATGTCCCGCTCGGGTAGACTCCGCCGACTGTGACGCCTGCCGAGACCCGCGCCGAATCCTGGTCGGAATCCGACGCCGCCGCGGCCCCCGCGTCCGAACCCGTGGCGCCGCCCGTGGGCGCCGGTGACCGTACGCCGGGCGGGGCCGCCCGCGCCGAAGAGGCCGACGCCCCCGGCGCGGCCGTGACCACCACCGAAGCGACCGACGCCACCGCCCCCTCCGGCGGGGCCGGCGGGGCGGACGGCGCGGCCCGGCCCCGGCGGTGGACCCGGCGACGGCAGGACCTCACGGTCTTCGGCCTGTTCCTGCTCGCCGCGGTGTGGGTCACCAGCCAGATCTGGGTGGACCCGGCCGGCCGGGTGGCCTCGCTCTACAGCAGCGACCCGGCCCAGGTGCAGTTCTTCCTCGCCCACTCGGTACGCGTGGTCCTGCACGGCGAGTTCCCGTTCTTCACCGAGCAGTTCAACTACCCCGACGGGGTCAACCTGATGGCCAACACGGCCATCCTCGCGCTGGGCATCCCGATGGTCCCGGTGACGCTGCTCTTCGGGCCGGCCGTGACCTTCGTGGTGCTGGTCACGCTCGCGCTCGCCGGCACGGCCTCGGCCTGGTACTTCGTGCTCTCCCGGCACGTCGTGCGCAGCCCGCTGGCGGCGGCCGTCGGCGGCTGGTTCTGCGGGTTCTCGCCGGCGATGCTGTCGCACGCCAACTGGCACCCCAACATCATCTCGCAGTTCCTGCTGCCGTTCATCGTCTGGCGGGTGCTGGTCATCACCCGGTCCCGGCGGCCGTGGCGCGACGGCGTGCTGCTCGCCCTGATGGTCACCGCCCAGGCGTTCATCAACGAGGAGATCCTGCTCTTCACGGCGCTCGCCTGCGGGGTGTTCCTGCTCGCCGTGCTCGCCCAGCGGCCCGGGCTCTGGTCGGCGGCGTGGCGACCGCTGGCCAAGGCCCTCGCGATCTGCACCGTGCTCGCCGGGTCGCTGCTGGCGTACCCGCTCTATGTCCAGTTCGCCGGGCCGATGGCGTACCACGGCCTGAGCGACGCGGTCCGCGACTACGGCAACGACATCGCGGCCTTCTTCGCGCCCGGCTCGCCGACGATCGGCGGCGACGAGCGCGCCAACGCCAACCTCGCGCCGAACTACTCGGAGGAGAACGCCTTCTTCGGTTGGAGCCTCGCCCTGATGGCCGTCGGCATCGTGGCCTGGCTGCGCCGGGAGATGCTGGTCCGGGCGCTCGCCGCGACCGGGGCGTTCTTCGCGGTGCTCTCCCTCGGCGAGCGGGTGTCCTGGTGGCACCGGGAGCTGTTCACCGGGCCCTGGGAGTGGCTGGTCCGGCTGCCCCTGCTCGACGCGGTGGTGCCCACCCGCTTCGGCCTGATCACCAGCGTGGTGGTGGGCATCCTGCTGGCGCTCGCCGTCGAGCGCTCCCGGACGCTGCCGGTCGAGCGGCGCACGCTGCGTACGCTCACCGTGGCCGGGCTCGTCCTCGCGCTGCTGCCGATCGCGCCGATGCCGCTGAAGGTGACCTCCCGTCCGCCCGTACCGGACTTCATCACCGCCGACCGGTGGCGCGGCTACGTCGGTCCGGACCAGACGCTGGTGCCGATCCCGGTGCCGAACATGGGACACACCCACGGGATGCGCTGGGCCGCCTCCACCAACCTCGACTTCAAGATCCCCGGCGGCTACTTCCTGGCGCCGCGCAACGGCAACACCGGCGACCCCGGCCGCTTCGGCGGCCGGCCCAGCGGCGTCGGGCGGCTGCTGGAGGAGGTCGCCTCGACCGGCCGCATCCCGAAGCTGGACGACCGGCAGCGCCGCCGCTCGCTCGACGAGCTGCGGTACTGGCGGGCGGCCATCCTGGTGCTCCCGGTCGGCCAGCACCACTCCGAGCAGCTGCGGCGCACCGTCGAGCAGCTGGTCGGTCCCGGCCGCCGGGAGCTGGACGTCTGGGTCTGGGACGTCCGGGCGCTGACCGACCAGCCGACCTGATGACCGCCCCGGCGGCGACCGGCACCGCCGGGGCGGCACCCGCCCGGCGGTCCCGCCGGCTGCCGGTGCGCGCGCCGGACGCGCTGGTCGTCGCCGGCTACCTCGCCCTGGCCGTGCTGCTGACCCTCGGCCAGTGGGGTCGCCCGGGGCGGCTGTTCCACCAGGCGGGGGACCAGGTCCTCTTCGAGTGGATGCTGGCCCGCGCGGCCCGGGCGGTGACGGGCCTGGAGAACCCGCTGTACAGCGGGGAGCTGAACGCCCCGGACGGGGTGAACCTGATGGCCAACACCTCGGTGCTGGGCCTGGGCGTGCCGCTGACCCCGGTCACCCTGCTCTTCGGCTCGCAGGTCGCGTTCCTGGTGGCCGTGGTCTGCTGCCTCGCCGGCACGGCGACCGCCTGGTACGCGGTGCTGCGCCGCCGGCTCGTCGGCTCCCGGGCGGCGGCGGCCGTCGGCGGGCTCTTCTGCGGCTTCGCCCCCGGCATGGTCGCGCAGGCCGGGGCGCACCTGCACATGGCGGCGCAGTTCCTGGTGCCGGTGATCCTGGCGCTGGTGTTCCACCCGGACCCGCGCCGGGTGTGGCGGCACGGGACGCTGCTCGGGCTGCTGGTGGCGTACCAGCTCTTCCTCGGCGAGGAGGTGCTGGCCTTCCTGGTCCTCGCCGCCGGGACGTTCGCGCTGGCGTACGCGGCGGCCGACCGGCAGAGCGCGCGTCGGCGGGCACCGGCGCTGCTCGGCCGCCTCGCGGTCGGGGTGGCGGTGGCGCTGCCGCTGCTGGCGTACCCGCTGTGGTTCCAGTTCTTCGGCCCGGGCCACTACCGGGGGATGCCCTTCCACGCGTACGGCTACCAGCTCGACGCCGCTTCCTTCACCGCCTCGGCGCGGCAGACGGTGCTCGGCGACGACCACCTGCCCGGCCTGCTCGCGCCGAACCCCACCGAGGAGAACTCCTTCTTCGGCCCGGGGCTGCTGGTGCTCGCCGTGGTGATCGTGATCTGGCTGTGGCGCCGGCCGCTGGTGCGCGCGCTGGCCGCCTGCGGGCTGCTCTTCGCGCTGCTCTCGCTGGGCGAGCAGGTCCGCCTGGACGGCACGTCGACCGGGATCCCCGGGCCGTACCGGCTGGTCGCCGCGCTGCCGCTGCTCGACCACGCGGTGCCGGCGCGCTTCCCGCTGGTCTGCGTCCCGGTGCTGGGCATCCTGCTCGCCCTCTCCCTGGACCGGCTGCGCCCCGTGGCCGAGGCCGATCGGCTGCGCCCCGAGGCCGAGGCCCGGGTAGGTGCCGTGCCCGTGCGGCTGCTCTGGGGCGGGGCGGTGGCCGCCGCGCTGCTGCCACTGATCCCCACCCCGATCCGGACCGTGCCGGCCTGGCCGGTGCCGGCGTTCGTGGCCGAGGGCGGCTGGCGGCCCCACGTACCGCCGGGCCGGACCCTGGTCCCGGTGCCGCCGGTGACCGGCGCGGGGCTCAGCCCGGCGATGCTCTGGTCGGCCCGCACGGGGCTGGCCTTCCCGGCCCCGGGCGGCTACTTCATCGGCCCCCGGAGCGCCGACGACCCGGCCGCCCGGTGGGGCGCCCCGGACCGTCCCACCGCCGAGCTGCTGCGCCGGGTGGCCGAGACCGGCGAGGTGCCGGTGGTCACCGACGAGCACCGCCGGCAGGCGGTCGAGGACCTGCGGCACTGGCGCGCCGCCCTGGTGGTGCAGGGTGGACTGCACCACGGCGAGCCGGTGCGCCGTACGCTCGACGCGCTGCTCGGGCCCGGCCGGGAGGTGGCCGGTGCCCACGTCTGGGACGTCCGCCCGCTGGTGGGCTGACGGCTCAGCCGACGAGCGGCCGGACGTCCCAGAGCCACACGTCGTCGACGCGCTGGGGCGGGCCGATCAGCGCGGTCATCAGCTCGCGCAGGACCGCCTCGCGGGGATGCGCGCCGAGGACCACCACGGACGCGCGCCAGAAGCGCAGGTCCTCGACGGCCTGGCGGCGGTTCTCGTCGGTCAGCGCGGGGACCGCGTTGGAGTCCATCGTGGAGTAGATCAGGGTGCTGGTCGGACGGTTGGGCGCGCCGAAGACGCCCTCGCCCAGCTCGTTCGGCCCGATGAAGTAGCCGCCCGGGATCGGGAACGCGTGCTGCGTCAGCGCGCTCCAGCGCAGCGTGGGCAGGCCGTGCACGTTGCTCGGGATCGGCACCGGCACCAGGGTCCGGCCCTCCGGCACGTACGGGCGCCAGCCGCCGGCGGTGATGAAGTGCGGCGGCGGGTCGACGGGCTCCGCGGGCAGCGGACGCGGGAACAGCGGCAGCACGGCGAGCGCGACGGCCGCGTACCCGACCGGCCGGAGCCAGCGGCGGCGCGGCCCGGCGGCCTCGGCACCGGCCGCGCGGTCGTCGCCGTCGGACCCGGCGCGGGGGGCCGGCACCGGCGGGCGACCGCCGCCGGCGACGGTGTCCCAGGCCAGGGCGAGCAGCACGCCGAGCGCCGCCGCCACCACCAGGGCCAGCCGGGTCGGCATCATCATCTCGACCAGCGGCAGGTCGTCGGAGATGTAGGCCCACGGGCCGTCCGTCTCCGTCTCCACCCCGTTGATCCGTACCTTCGGGCCGATCGAGGCCACCGTGAAGACCACCACCAGCACCGCGAGGATGCGGGCGGCGAGCGAGCGGCGGACCAGCAGCACCAGCGCCACCAGCGACAGCAGCACCAGCGGCCAGCCGAACCAGGTGTTCTGCTCGGTCAGCCCGATGGTCTTCTCCACCGCCTCGTCGCCGGCCACCGTGTCGCGGGCGAAGGTGACGAAGGCGGCCAGGTCCTCGCCCCAGCTGTGGAACACCCCGCCCTGCAACCCCCGGTAGGACTGCGGGCCGTTGAACTGGAACCAGATCGGGTAGGCCGTCAGCAGCAGCGCCAGAGCGCCGCCCACGCCGAGCGCGGCGGCGAAGGTGCCGGCCACCGCCCGCGTCCGCGCCGGCCGCATGATCGCGTACGCGACCACGACGACCAGGCAGGCCAGCGCGGTGAGCAGCAGCATCTCCTCGTTGATGAAGATCTGGTACGCCACCAGCAGGCCGAGCACGATCCCGTTGCGCCGCCACCGGCCGGGCTCGCCGAGCCGGAGCACCCGCACCACGATCAGCGGCAGCAGGAAGTTCGAGACGAAGTTGGGCTGGCCGTTGGCGTGGTGCACGATGCCCGGCGCGAAGCCGAGGAACGCGCCGCCGACGAAGGCCGCCGCGCGCGAGCGCACCAGGTGCCGCGACAGCATCCAGTACGACGTGCCGGCGGTCGCGGCCAGCGCACCGCCCAGGTAGAGGGCGTACATGACCTGCGGGCCGAGGAGCATGGTCAGCGGCGCCAGCGGCAGCGTCACCCCGAGCAGCGAGGTGTTCGCCATCATGTTCACCCCGTCCGGGGCGTTCTGCCGCTCGGTGAACAGCGGGTTCTCCAGGTGCCGCACCGAGTACGCGCCGTGCGAGAAGAGCCACTCGAACCAGCTGTGGTCGGTGGGCAGGTGCGACGACACCCGGTTCTGCACGTCGACCCAGTAGTTCAGGCACACGAAAACGCCGAGCAGGACATAGGCTCCGATGGCCAGTACGTCGGCGCGGGAGGGCCTGCGCCGGGGCCGGCGCGTCGGCTCGGCCGCGACGGGCTCGGAGACGGAGTTCAGCGAGGGGTCTACCACCGGCACAGCCACGACGCGCCATCGTACAGGCGCTCCGGCGTCGCTTTTGCCGGGCCGGTGTCCCCACGGCCGATTTGCCGGTCCGCCGGAGGCCACGGTGTGACGGGGAGGACGCCACGTGACGGTCATCGACCTGGGCGAGCGACGGGACGTCGACGGGGCCGCCGGGCCCGGCCCGGGCCGGTTCCTCCGCCGCTGGGCGCCGGCCCTGGTCGCCCTGCTCTGCCTGGTGACGTCGGCGGCCGCCGCGCCGTGGCCCGCGCAACCGCCGGGCGTCACGGTGCCGGCCGGCCCGGACGCGAGTCTCGTGTTCGTCGACGGGGTCCTGCTGGTGGCGGAGCCGTCGGGCCCCGCCACGGTGGCCGACGGGGACCCGGTGTCGCGGCTGGCCGCCCACCGGCTGCCCTCCGGCCGTCCCCTGTGGCGGGTGCCGTTGCCCGCGCCGGGGCGGGTGTTCCACGCCGTCCGGGCCGGCGACCTGCTGGCGGTCGGCCTGGCCGGGGACCGGACGGCGTCCGAGGTGGTCGGGCTCTCCCTCGCCGACGGCGGGGTGCGCTGGCGGGGCGAGGGGCAGTTGCGCGGCGCCACGTCGGCCGGGCACCTGCTGCTGTCGAGCTTCGCCGGATCGGGCGCGTCGGTGCTGCGCTCGGTGGACCCCGCCACCGGTGCCGTCCGGTGGTCGCAGCCGCTGGCCTTCGAGGACGCCCACCTGTCGCGGCGGGACCAGCGGATAAGCCTGCTGACGGTGCTCGCCGACGGGCGGCTGGAGCTGCGCGACCCCGACACGGGCGCGGCGCGCGCCGCGACCGCCGTGCCCGACCGATCCCGCGTGCTGACGGTCACGGAGGAGCTGGTGCTGCTCACCGACGCCAGCGGCGCCCTCAGCGGCTACGAGATCCCCGGCCTGCGCCAACGGTGGAGCGTGCCCCGTGGCCCGGCCGACCGGCCGGAGGCCTACGACTGCGGCGTCCTGATCTGTGTGGACGACGGGTCGCCCGCCATCCGGCTGCTCGATCCCGCCACCGGCGCCCTGCGCTGGCGGAGCGAGAACGCGGCGCTGGGGCCGGTCGCCGTCGAGGGCCGGCTGCTGGCCGTCCGGCGCTTCTCCGGTGGCGCCACGGAGCATGTGCTGCTCGACGCGGCGACCGGCCGGCCGGTGCGGCAACTGGGCCGCTGGCGTGCCGGCCCCCCGGGGATGCTCTCGGCCGACGCGACGACCGTGCACCGCCGGCAGCGCGACGGGCGGTACCTGGTCGGCCGGATCGACGAGCGTGGGGAGGGCGTGCGGGTGCTGGCGGCGCTGCGCGGCGTGGTGGGGGAGTGCGGCGCTCGCGGGTCGTTCGTCGCGTGCCGGCGCGAGGACGGTGGGTTGGGCGTGTGGGAACTGCCCGGTGACCGCGACCGGAAGGGGCGGGCGTGACGCTCATCGACCTCGGCGAGGTGCGCGACGAGCCGGGCCGCGAGGCGCCGCCGCCGCGCCCGCCGCGCGCCGTCGGTCGCCCGGTGCGGGTCGCGTTGGCGCTCGCGTTCCTCGTGGCCACCGTGGCGGCGGCCGCTCCGGTGCCGGCCCGGGTCGGGCTCGTCGTGCCGGCCCGGCTCGGGTCGGAGGCGTTCCTGCACGGCGACCGGCTCTACGTCGTCGAGCCGGCCGAGGGGGAGCCCGAGGGGACCGTCGAGGTGCGCGCGTACGCCCTGCCCGAGCGGGCGCCGGCCGACGCCGCCCCGCCCACCCCGGTGTGGCGCTCCCGGGTCGCGGGGGCGGGCCGGTTCTGGCAGGTCCAGACCGGGCCGGGGTCGGTGCTCTTCTCGGTCACCGGGGACCAGGACGACGGGCAGACGATCGCCCTGGACGCCGCGACCGGCCGCGGGCTCTGGCGGCAGCCCGGCTACCCCTGGTGGGACCCGGCCGGGATCCTGCTGATGCAGACCGGCGGGGAGGAGGGCGGCGCCGTGCGGTCGGTGGATCCGGCCTCCGGGCGGGCCCTCTGGTCGGTGCCGACGACGCGTGGGGGCGCGACGTACAGTCTCCGCGACGGGCGGGTCGAGCGGATCGTCCTGCTCCCCGCCGAGGGGCGGGTCGAGGTGCGCGACCCCCGCTCCGGCGCCCTGGTGCACTCGGCGGACCTGGGCCTCGACGAGACCTCCGGGCACGTGGTGGTGGCGTTCGACCTGCTGCTGGTCGTCCGGTCGACCGCGGGCGTGGTGACCGCCTACGGGCTGGACGGGCTGCGGCGGCGGTGGGAGGCGCGCGTCCCCATGGTGGAGCACGTCACCGAGTGCGGCGAGCTGGTGTGCGTGCCAGGGGGGAACAGGTTCGTCGCGCTCGACCCGGCGACCGGCGCGCTCCGGTGGGTCGGCGAGCGGTGGTTCGGGGTGCTGTCGGCACAGGGCGGCCGGCTCCTGGCGGTCGCGCCCGGGCCCCTCGGCGACCGGCTGGGCGTGCTCGACGCGGCCACCGGTCGGGAAGTGGCCGACCTGGGCACCTGGCAGCTGATGACCTGGCACGCCGACGAACGGATCCTCGCCGTGCGGCCGGCCGCCGCCGGTGGCGGGGTGGTGGTCGCCGAGCTGGACGTCGCCGCCGGCCGGGCCCGGGTGCTGGACGTGCTCCGCGGCGCGTCCGGGGACTGCCGCAGCCGGGCCGACACGGTGGTGTGCCGGCTGCAGACGGGCGAGCTCGGCGTCTGGCGCTATCCCGGTTGAGCCGCCGCGCGTCCGGTGCCACGGACGCCGCCGGGGTCACCAGTTGGGCTGCTCCGGCGCCGGGGGGAGCGGCACACCGGGCGGGCGGAGCACGTACGCCACCCCGCCGCTGCCACCCTGCCAGGCGGCCTCGAACCGGTCCCGGTCGACGGTCCGGCGCACCCCGTCGTCGTCCGGGGCGTACGGGTCGTTGAGCACCGGCGCGCCCGTGGCGGTGAAGCCCACCAGCACCATCAGGTGCCCGGCGGTGTCGTAGTCCAGCCCGGGCACCTCGCCCGACGTGAACGCGGCGGAGACGATCAGCGGGATGCCGGTGGCCACGAACGCCTCCGCCTCGGCCAGCGACCGCAGCCGGGTGACGAAGGCGTCCACCCCGTGCAGGCCCGCGTACGCGGTGTTGAACGCCCAGTTGCCGGCCCCGGCGAAGGCGTGGTCGTAGCAGTGTCGCGCAGCGTGCACCACCACCGGGCGGGGGCCGGCCGGAGCCACCCAGGCGTACCGGGTCGGGGCCGGGGCGGCGTCCCAGAAGGCCAGCACCATCGAGGTGCAGGTGGGGCTGCACCAGGCGTCCCCGCCGCCACCCCACTGCGGGTGGGCGCCGGCGTGCAGCCGCTGCGAGTAGCGCGGCACGTCCAGGACCGTGCCCCAGGCGGCCGGCGCCGTCGCGGCGGACCCACCCGCAGGGGTGGGACCCGGGGCGAGGGACCCGGGCCCGGTGACCGGGGCGGGCCCGGCCGCCACCGGCGGGGAGCCCGCTGCGGTGGGTCGGGACGCCCCGGCCGCAGCCGTCGGGCGCGGGCCCGCGGCGACCGCCCCGACCGCGCGCAGCACCGGGGTCGCGTCGGTGTCCTCGGGCCGGAGCAGGGTCACCCGGACCTGCCAGCCGGTGACGGTCGCGCCCGTCACCACCAGCGTGTCCGTGTCCACCCGGGCGTCGGCGTCGCGCTGCCCGGGCACGGACGTCCGGCGGATCGCGTGGTCGTCGGCCGCCCAGTCGGCGAGGACGTACCACCCGGTGGCCGGCGCGTCGTCGTGCCAGCCCCGCAGCTCCACCCGCAGCCAGCAGTCGCCGGGGGTGTCCCCGGTCCACGAGGGCACGACGTCGCGCACGGCGAAGCCGACCGGCACGGGCGGGGACGTCCAGCTGCCGGCCGCGTACCGCCGGGTGCGGCCGTCGGCGTCGGTGTGGTCGAGCCGGTCGGCCGGATCGGCCAGTTCGAGGCCCCGTCCGCCCGCGCGCAGCCCGGACAGGCTGCCCAGCCCGGCGTCGCCGGGAAGGCGGAAGCCCCGGTAGGTGACGTCCCGTCGGATCGTCGGCGCCGCGTCGGTCATGTGTCTTCCCGTCCGTCGTGAAGGTTGCCGCCAAGAGCATTGCGTACGACGAAGGTTTTCTGCAACGGGGCGGGCCGGGACGGCGGGTGCGGGGCGGTTTGGCTGCCGGCACTAGGTTGTGGGTGGTCAGGGGCGCGAGGAGGCCGGGATGCGGGTACTGGTGGTCGAGGACGAGCGCAACCTCGCCGACGCGATCGCGCGGGGGCTGCGCAAGCGGGGGATGGCGGTGGACGTCGCCTACGACGGCGACAGCGGCCACGAGATGGCGTTCGTCACGCGGTACGACGTGGTGGTGCTCGACCGGGACCTGCCCGGCATGCACGGTGACCAGATCTGCGCCGAGCTGGCCGCCTCCGGCACGCTCACCCGGGTGCTGATGCTGACGGCCAGCGGCACCGTCGCCGACCGGGTGGAGGGGCTGCAGCTCGGCGCGGACGACTACCTGCCGAAGCCGTTCGCCTTCGACGAGCTGGTCGCCCGGGTGCAGGCGCTCGGCCGGCGGGCCACCCCGGCCGCGCCGCCGGTGCTCGAACTCGCCGATCTGGTTCTCGACCCGGCCCGCCGGGTGGCCACCCGGGGCGGCCAGCCGGTCGACCTGACCAACAAGGAGTTCGGCGTGCTCTGCGAGCTGCTCAAGGCGCGCGGCGCCGTGGTCTCCAGCGAGGAACTGCTGGAACGGGTCTGGGACGCCAACACCGATCCGTTCACCACGATCGTCCGGGTCACCGTGATGACGCTGCGCAAGAAGCTCGGCGACCCGCCGCTGATCGAGACGGTGGTCGGTGCGGGCTACCGCACGGCGGGGACGGGGACGGGGGCGGGGGCCCTGTGAGCGCGAGGAGTGAGCCGGTTTTGCGAGCCCCGCAGTCGCGAATGAAGGTGGCGCTGTGAGCGCGAGGAGTGAGCCGGTTTTGCGAGCCCCGCAGTCGCGGACGAAGGCTGGTGGCGCGACCCGGCGGGCCCTGCTGCGGCCGACGCTGCGGCTGCGGCTGACCCTGCTCAACGGGGTGCTGCTGGTCGGCGCGGGCGCGATCCTGGTGCTGCTGGCCTGGCTGCTGGTCCGCGACGCGCTGCGCCCGACCGACGAGCTGCTGCCCGGCACCGTGGTGGTGCTGGCGGACGGCCGGTCGCTGGACGCCGCGCAGTGGCAGCGCCAACTGGTCGACGCGGCCAGCGCGGAGCTGCTGGTCAAGGGCCTGGTGGCGCTGCTGGCGATCAGCGTCGTCGGGGTGGCCGGCGCGTACGCGGTCGCCGGCCGGGCGCTGCGACCGCTGCACCAGGTCACCGCCACCGCCCGCCGGTTGGGCGAGACCACCCTGGACCAGCGGATCGGCTATTCGGGCGCCGACGACGAGGTGGCCGAGCTGGCGGAGACCTTCGACGAGATGCTGGACCGCATCGCCGCCGCGTTCGAGGCGCAGAAGCGCTTCGTGGCCAACGCCTCGCACGAGCTGCGGACCCCCCTCGCGGTGATGCGTACCGAGATCGACGTGACGCTCAGCGACGACGAGGCGGACGCCGCCGAGTACCGCCGGATGGCCACCGTGGTCCGGGACGCCTCCGAGCGGGCCAACGGGCTGGTCGACGCCCTGCTGGTGCTCGCCCGCAGCGAGGCCCAGGCGGGCCGCCGGCTGGGCCGCCGCACCGAGTGCGACCTCGCCGCCGGCACCGCCAACGCCCTGTCGGCGGTACGCCGGGAGGTCGAGCGGATCAAGCTGCGGGTGCAGACCTCGCTGGAGTCAGCGCCGGTCGTCGGCGATCCCGGGCTGCTGGACCGGCTGGCCGGCAACCTGATCGAGAACGCGATCCGCTACAACCACCTGCACGGCCGGGTCTGGGTGCGTACCGGGTCGGACGGGTGCCGGTCGTGGCTGGTGGTGGGCAACACCGGTTTCGAGGTGGACCAGGCCGACGTGCCCGGCCTGTTCGAGCCGTTCCGGCGCGGCGGCCGGGAGCGTACCGGCGCGCGCGGCTCGGGCCTCGGGCTCTCGATCGTCCGGGCGGTCTGCGACGCGCACGGCGGCACCGTGAAGGTGGTCGCCCAGACCGGTGGCGGGCTGGAGGTCACGGTGACCCTGCCGGCGGCGGAGGCGGCCCCGGCGGTCACCGCCCAGGAGCCGGCCGCCCGGCGGTGACGGGCCACCCCGGGGTTGCGGGGAGTGCGGGCCCGATGGAAGGATCACGGCGTCAGCTCGAGAACCGGAGGGGGGTGCGTCGATGTTCACCGTCATGATCTCCGCGCCCCGTCTCGCCGGCTGACCCTCACGCACGCGGGGCGCCTCATCCCCAGCGGAGGAACTCCGTGTATCCACGGATCCACAACAGCAGTTTCGACTGTCACGACACCTACGCCCTCTCCGGCTCCTGGCCGGCCGTGCCCGGGTACGCCCGGCACGCCGACGCCGCCTCCGGCGGCCCGGAGGCGGCGCTGCCAGCGCCGGGCGGCACCACTCCGCACGTCTTCCTCCCACAGGTCCCCGGGGCCGGGTCGGTGCAGAGTCGGGCGCGCGTCCGTCTCGAACCGGCCGGCCGGACCCGGGCGCGGGAGGCCGAGCGGGCGCTCGGCGTAGGCGCGACGGAGCGGGCGGGTACGACCATCGAGGAGGAACACCCGTGAGCGCACGGATCCACAACGTCTGCATCGACTGCCGCGACACGTACGCGCTGTCCGGCTTCTGGGCGCAGGTCTTCGACTGCTCCCGCCAGCCGGACGACTTCCCCGGCGACCCGGAGGCCATGCTGCTGCCCCCGGGAGGACCGGAGGTGCTCTTCGTGGCGGTGCCGGACGGCAAGGAGGTGAAGAACCGCCTCCACCTCGACCTGGAGCCCACGGACCGGACCCGGGACGAGGAGGTCGCGCGCCTGGTGGGCATCGGTGCCACCCAGGTCGCCGACCAGCGCCGCCCCGACGGTTCGGGCTGGGTGGTGCTCGCCGACCCGGAGGGCAACGAGTTCTGCGTGCTGCGCAGCGCCGCCGAGCGGGCCGCCACGGCGGGCTGACGCGAAAGGGGCCCGTCCACCGTCGTGGGCGGGCCCCGCGCTGCCGTACGGGTCAGGACTTCTGCTCGACCTGTCCCCGGATGGTGGCGAACTCGGCGTGGGCCTGCTGGCCCGTCTTGAAGTAGATGATGACCATGCCGACGCTGCCCTTGTCGCTCCACACGCAGACGCCGAGCGGCACGTCCTGCGCCTTGGCGTCGCCGCACTTGGCCTCGCCGCCGAGCGGTCCCGGATCCACGGTCTTCATCTCGCCCAGCCGTACGTCGCTGGTGCGCGCGCCCCTGATGGTGTCCTCGAGCGTCTTGACCGGGTCCGGGTTCAAGCCGGACGCGGCGGCGATCATCACGAGGTCTTTGCCGGTGAGGGTGCCGTAGAACTCGCCGACGGTGCTGCTGGCGCCGGGGATCGTCTTGTTGAGTTCCGCCTCGAGCTCCCGGGCGCCGGCCTGGAGGGTCGGGTCCGTCGCCCTGGGCCGCCCGGCGAGGGTGGCCGGCGCGACGACCCGGGTCCGGGTGGCGTCGACGGTCTCCTTGACGTCGTCCTTGACGGCGAAGGCGACGATCGCCGCGCCGCCCAGGCAGAGCACCAGCACCACGGCGAGCGAGATCAGCACGATCTTGCCGGCGTTCGACTTCCGCGGTGCCGGCGGGCCGCCGTACGCCCCCGACAGGCCCCCGTATGGCGGCGGCCCGTACCCGCCGGCCTGGGGCGGTGGCCCGTACCCGCCGGCCTGGGGCGGTGGTCCGTACCCGCCGGCCTGCGACGGCGGCGGTCCGTACCCGCCGGGTTGTGCCGGTGGCGGTCCGTATCCGCCGGGCTGTGGCGGCGGGTACGAGCCGTACGGGCCGCCCCCGCCGTCCGGCGGCGGGTAGGAGTTGGCGGGTGGGTAGGACATCGGTCAGCTCCGGGTCTGCGCGAGGGAGATGGTGATTCGTGCGGCCCCGGCCACGCCCGACGCCCCGCGTCGGTCGTGGGCGGCGGCGCGCACCGGGCGGGTGGTGGTCAGTACTTCTGCTCGATCTGGCTGCGGAAGCCGACGAACTCCGCCGCCGTGGCTGCCGACGAGGAGAAGAACATGACGATGAGCCCGACGCTGCCGTGGTCGGCCCACGCGCAGACGCCCAGCGGCACGCCGGCCGACTCGCCGTCGCCGCACTTGGCCAGGCCGCCGAGCGGCCCGGGGGCGATGGTGGTCAACCGCTTGACGGCCAGGTCCTTCGAGATGCCCTTGACCGCGTCGTCGAGCTCCCGTTCCGGGTTGAGCACGAAGGTGCTGGCGGCGATCACCATGACCATGTTTCGCTCGTCGGCGCTGCCGTAGAAGGCGCCCGCGACGCCGGTCTCGCCGCGCACCGAGGTCCGCAGCTCGCGGACCATGTCGTCGGCGGCCTTCCGCAGGGTCGGCTCGGTGCTCTTCGGGCGGCCCCCGAGCGTCTCCGGCGTGACGACCCTGATCTGCGGGGCGTCGCTGGACTCCGGCGACGGGGTGGCTTCGGACGAGGTGTCGGCGCTCGGCGTGGCGCTCGGCGCCGCCGCGGTGGGGGACGCGGTCGGCGTGGGCCTGGGGTCGGTGCCCTGGTCGCCCTCGTAGGCGAGGTAGGCGATGCCACCTCCGCCGAGGCAGAGCACCAGCAGCCCGACGATGCCGAGGGACAGCACCAGCTGGTGGGGCCTGGCCGGCCGGCCCGCGCCGGGAGGGGGCGGGTAGCCGGCGTACGGGCTGGCTGGGAACCCGCCCTGCGGCGTCGCGGGATAGCCACCGTACGGCTGCGTGGGATGCGGCTGGGCCGACGTGGGCCCGGGGTACGGCTGGCCCGAGGTGGGCCCGGGGTGCGGCTGGGCGGACGTGGGTCCCGGGTACGGCTGGGCGGACGCAGGCCCCGGATATGGCTGGCCCGAGGTGGGTCCGGAGTACGGCTGGGCGGAGGTGGGTCCGGGATGCGGCTGGGCCTGCGGGGGGTGGGGGTGCGGCGTGGTGGGCCAGCCGCCACCCGCCGGCGGCTGCCCGCCCGGCGGGGACGCCCAACCATCGGCGGGCGGTGCCGGGTAGCCGTCCGGTCGCGGCGGATGGAAGTCGTAGTGGGTGTCGTGCTCCGGCTGCCCGGACCAGGGATCGACCGGCGGTGAGGACATGATCAGCTCCAGGCGAGGGTGCGAACGGGTGATCGTAGCCAGCCACGGCACGCTACCGCTGTCCCGACCCCGACCGTATCGGCCGCAACGACGAACGCGGTGGCCACCTCCATCCAAGCTGGACGGGGCAACCACCGCGAACGCGGGGGGCGTTGGGGTAGGGAAGGGCCCCTTCCTGACGCATAGCGGGCGGTTTCAAGGGGTCGTTGCAACGCGTTGGCTAGTCGGTGACGGCTAGGAGCTTAGCGAGGCGCTCGGCTGGGGTGTCCCAGCCGAGCGTTTTGCGTGGGCGGCCGTTGAGTTCGGCGGCGACGGTGGCGAGGTGGTCGGGGCTGTGGACGGCCAGGTCGGTGCCTTTGGGGAAGTACTGGCGCAGCAGTCCGTTGGTGTTCTCGTTGGAGCCGCGTTGCCAGGGTGAGTGCGGGTCGCAGAAGTAGACCGGCATCTGCGCGGTGATGCTGAACTGATGGTGCATCGCCATCTCGATGCCTTGGTCCCAGGTCAGAGACCGTTTCAGATGGTGCGGCAGGGTGGCCATGGCGGTGAGCAGGCCGTCGCGGACCCGGTCGGCGCTGCGGCCGGCGCCCAGGTGCACGAGCAGGACGTAGCGGGCGGAGCGTTCGACAAGTGTGCCGATGGCGGAGCCGTTGTCCTTGCCGATGATTAGGTCGCCTTCCCAATGTCCGGGCACGGCACGGTCGTCGGCCTCGGCGGGCCGTTCGCTGATCATCACCATCGGATGGGTGAAGCGGGGCTGGCGCTGGCCAGGCTGACGGCGGGGACGTCGCACCGCACGGCCGGTGCGCAGCGCGGCGGTCAGTTCTCGGCGCAGTTCGCCACGGCCCTGGACGTAGAGCGCCTGGTAGATCGTCTCGTGTGACACGTGCAGCTCGTTCCGCTCGGGAAAGTCACGGCGCAGCCGACGGCTGATCTGTTCCGGGCTGTGCTTGCAATCCAGCATGGCCTGGACGTGTTCCCGCAGCGCCGGGCACGCGGTGATTTTGCCGATCTTCGGACGAGGCCGCCTGCTGTCGGCGCGTTGCTGGGCTGCGTAGGGCCGGTAGTCACCGCTGTCCGGGTGCCGATTGCGGCGGATCTCCCGGCTGATCGTGCCTGGCGAACGCCGCAGCTCAGCGGCGATCGCCGCCTGCGAGGCACCCTCCCGCAGCCGATCAGCGATCACGATCCGCTCGGCCTGAGACAGAAACCGGTCTGCCACGGCCAAAGACCGGGCAGCGGGAGGTACTCCCTGCTGCCCGGCCTTCGTCTGGATCGTGCGGCCGTACCGCCAGCGGTGACCAGTCTTGCGATTGATCCCGACCAGCCGGCACGCTTCACTCGTACTTACACCCCGCGCCACAAGATCCAAATATGCCTGACGCTCCGCGCGAAGCTTCTTCGCTCCCTGCGGCCGGCGATCCCCACGGATCTCGAACACTGCAACCCCTGATCAGGTCAGGCGTTGCAACGATCCCTAGAACCCAAGGCGTCAGGAAGGGGCCCTTCCCTACACCTGTCAGGCGGGGAGGCTGGCCGCACCGGGGGGCAGGAACCGCTGGCCGGTCACCCGCTCCGAGGTGCCGGTCCGGTCCAGGTACGGCGTGATGCCGCCCAGGTGGAACGGCCAACCCGCGCCGAGGATCATGCACAGGTCGATGTCCTGCGCCTCGGCGACGACGCCCTCGTCGAGCATGAGCCGGATCTCCTGCGCCAGCGCGTCGAGCGCGTTCTGGCGCACCTGCTCGGCGGTGAGCGGCTGGTCGCCCACCACGAGCAGCTTGGCCACCTCGTCGTTGATCTGGTCGTCGACGACGATCGGCTGGCCGGAGTCGGCGATCCGCTTGAGGTTCTCGCTGACGCCGAAGCGGTCCGGGAACGCGGCGTGCAGGGTGCCGCCCACGTGGTACGCGACGGCCGGCCCGACGAGCTGGAGCAGGGCGAGCGGGCGCATCGGCAGGCCCAGCGGGTCCAGCGCGCTGTTGGCCACGTCCAGCGGGGTGCCCGCGTCCACGGCGGCGAAGACGGTGCCGAGGAAGCGGGTGAGCAGCCGGTTGACCACGAACGCCGGGGCGTCGGAGACCAGCACGGAGGACTTCTTCAGCTGCTTGCCGACCGCGAACGCGGTGGCGAGCGTGGCGTCGTCGGTGCGCTCGCCCCGGACGATCTCCAGCAGCGGCAGCACCGCCACGGGGTTGAAGAAGTGGAAGCCGACCACCCGCTCGGGGTGCTCCAGCTCCTCCGCCATCGCCGTGATCGACAGGCTGGAGGTGTTGGTGGCCAGCACCGCCTCCGGCTTGACGATCTTCTCCAGCTCGGCCCAGACCTGCTTCTTGACGGCCAGGTCCTCGAAGACCGCCTCGATGACGAAGTCGGCATCCGCGAAGACGCCCTTGTCGACGGAGCCGCTGACCAGGCCGTACAGCTTGGCGGCCGTACCCTTGTCCATCCGGCCCTTGCTGACGGCCTTCTCGATCTGGGTGTGCACGTAGCCGACGCCCTTGTCCACCCGGGCCTGGTCCAGGTCGGTCATGACGACAGGCACCTGGAGGCGGCGGGCGAAGAGCAGGGCGAGCTGGCTGGCCATCAGGCCGGCGCCGACGATGCCCACCTTGGTGACCGGGCGGGCCAGCCCCTTGTCCGGCGCGCCGGCCGGCCGCTTGGCCCGTCGCTGCGCCAGGTCGAACGCGTAGAGGCCGCTGCGCAGCTCCTCGGAGAAGACCAGGTCCGCGAGGGCCTCGTCCTCGGCGGCGGTGCCGGTGGCGAAGTCGGCGTCCTTCGCCGTCTCCAGCAGGTCCAGCGCCTTGTACGCGGCCGGGACCGCGCCGTGCAGCCGCGCATCGAGGGTCTGCCGGGCGAAGTAGAGCACGCCCGCCCACATGTCCTTGTCGACCTCGGGCCGGGTCACGGTGACCTCGCCCCGGACGACGCCGGCCGCCCACTCCAGGGACCGCTCCAGGAAGTCCGCCGGCTCCAGCAGCACGTCCGCGATGCCCATCTCGGCGGCCTGCTTCGGCTTGAGCATCTTGTTCTGCATCAGCGGGTTCTGGATGATCACCTGGGTCGCGGCCGGGATGCCGATCAGGTTCGGCAGCAGCTGCGTGCCGCCCCAACCGGGGACCAGGCCGAGGAAGACCTCGGGCAGCGCCAGCGCCGCCACCCCGCCGGAGAGCGTCCGGTAGTGGCAGTGCAGGGCCAGCTCCAGGCCGCCGCCCATCGCCGCGCCGTTGACGAAGGCGAAGGTCGGGACCTCGCTGTCCTTCAGCCGGGCGAAGACCCGGTGGCCGAGCCGCCCGATCTCCAGCGCCTGCTCGCGGTCGGCGAGCTGCGGGAGGCTGGTGATGTCCGCGCCCACGCAGAAGACGTACGGCTTGCCGGTGACCGCGACGAACGCCGGGTTCGCGGCCAGGGCGGCGGTGATCGCCTCGTCCAGGCTGGTCAGGCCGCCCGGGCCGAAGCTGTTGGGCTTGGTGTGGTCGAAGCCGTTGTCCAGGGTGATCAGGGCGGCCGGCCGGTCCAGCCCCGGTACGTTCACCTGGCGCAGCAGCGCCCGGGTGACGACCTCGTTCGGTGCGGCGAGCGCGCTCACTTGTCTCCACCCTCCCAGTGCGGGTTCTCCCAGATGACCGTGCCGCCCATGCCGATGCCGATGCACATGGCGGTGACGCCGTAGCGGACCTCGGGGTGCTCGGCGAACTGCCGGGCGAGCTGGGTCATCAGCCGCACGCCCGAGGAGGCGAGTGGGTGGCCGATGGCGATCGCGCCGCCCCACGGGTTGACCCGCGGGTCGTCGTCGGCGATGCCGAAGTGGTCGAGGAAGGCGAGCACCTGCACGGCGAACGCCTCGTTCAGCTCGAACAGGCCGATGTCGTCGATGGTCAGGCCGGCGAGGCGCAGCGCCTTCTCGGTCGACGGGATCGGGCCGACGCCCATCACCTCGGGCTCGACGCCGACGAAGCCGAACGACACCAGCCGCATGGCGACCGGCAGGCCCAGCTCGCGGGCGACGTCCTCGGAGGCGAGCAGGCTGGCGGTGGCGCCGTCGTTCAGGCCGGCCGCGTTGCCCGCGGTGACCTTGCCGTGCGGGCGGAACGGGGTCTTCAGGGTGGCGAGCTTCTCCAGCGAGGTGTCGCGGGGGGCCTCGTCGACCGTGGCCATGCCCCAGGCGTTCTCCTCGTCGCGGACCGCCACGGACACCAGGTCGTCCTGGAGCTTGCCGTTGGCGTACGCCTTGGCGGTCTTCTGCTGCGAGGCGAGCGCGAACGCGTCGGTGCGCGCCTTGGTGATGTGCGGGACCCGGTCGTGCAGGTTCTCCGCGGTCGCGCCCATGACCAGCGCGGACGGGTCGACGAGCTTCTCGGCGACGATCCGCGGGTTGGGGTCGACGCCCTCGCCCATCGGGTGGCGGCCCATGTGCTCGACGCCGCCGGCGATGGCGACGTCGTAGGCGCCCATGGCGATGCCGCTGGCGACGGTGGTCACCGCGGTCATGGCGCCGGCGCACATCCGGTCGATCGCGAAGCCGGGGACGGTCTTGGGCAGGCCCGCCAGCAGGGCGGCGGTCCGGCCGATGGTGAGGCCCTGGTCGCCGATCTGGGTGGTGGCGGCGATCGCGACCTCCTCGACCCGCTCCGGCGGCAGCTGCGGGTTACGGCGCAGCAGCTCGCGGATGCAGCGGATCACCAGGTCGTCGGCGCGGGTGTTGGCGTACATGCCACCCGCCTTGCCGAACGGGGTACGGACGCCGTCGACGAAGACGACATCCCGGACTTCACGGGGCACTTGAGCCTCCTCTTCGACCTGATCCGGCCTGCGTGCCGGCAGGCGGCACTACGGACCGGACGAAGGTCGCCGGCACGGGCGTGTTCCTCCGGATGCTACTCGCCAGTAACCAACACTGGCACCCGCCCCCGTGTGGCCCACCCCACACCGCCGGGTCAAGGGGCGGGGGGCGGATCGGTGAGGGCCTCCGTGAGGGCGGGAAGGAGCAGGGTGATCTGCCACTCGCGGGCGTTGAAGCCCCGGAGGGTCTCCGCGACGGCCGCCTCCGTGACCTCCTCCGGGGGTACCCACGCCAGCCGGCGGACCGAGTCGGGGGCGATCAGGTTCTCCGGCGGCAGCTGGTGCGCGCTGGCGATCCGGACCACCACCTCCCGGCAGCGGGCCAGCCGGGCCGCCGCCACCGGGTCCCGTTCCGCCCAGCGGTGCGGCGGCGGGGGACCCTCGACCGTCGGGGCGACCGGCAGCGCGTCCTCGGGCAGCTGCCGCGCGTCGTCGAGCGCGGCGAGCCAGGTGCGGGCCAGCCGGCGTACCGAGCGGCCACCGAAGCCGGGCAGGGTGAGCAGGGTCTTCTCGTCCCTCGGATCCAGCTCCGCCGCCGCGACGATGGCCGAGTCCGGCAGCACCCGCCCCGGGGCGGCGTCGCGCCGCGCGGCGATCTGGTCCCGCGCGTACCAGAGGGAACGGACCCGGGCCTGGGCCCGCGCGCCGCGCACCCGGTGGATGCCGGACGTGCGGCGCCACGGCTCGGCCCGCACCCTCGGCGGCCGGGCACCGGTGCGCACCAGCGCGGCGAACTCTTCCGCCGCCCACGCGGACTTGCCCTGCCGGGCCAGCTCCTCGTCGAGCGCGTCGCGCAGGTCGACAAGCATCTCCACGTCGAGCGCGGCGTAGGTCAGCCAGGACTCCGGCAGCGGGCGGCTCGACCAGTCGGCCGCCGAGTGGTGCTTCTCCAGGCTGTAGCCGAGCAGCTGCTCGGTCAGCGCGGCCAGGCCGACCCGCTCGAATCCGGCCAGCCGGGCGGCCAGTTCGGTGTCGAACAGCCGGCGGGGCCGCAGCCCCAGCTCGGCCAGGCAGGGCAGATCCTGGCTGGCGGCGTGCAGCACCCACTCCGCCTCACCGATCACCGTGTCGAGGGTGCTCAGGTCGGGCAGCGGCAGCGGGTCGATCAGCGCCGTGCCGGAACCGGCCCGGCGCAGCTGCACCAGGTAGGCCCGCTGGCTGTAGCGGTAGCCGGAGGCGCGTTCGGCGTCGAGGGCGACGGGGCCGGTGCCTGCGGCGAAGCGGGCCACGACGTCGTCCAGCTCGCCAGGCGTGGCCGCCGGCTGAGGTGTGCCCTCGCGCGGGGCGGTCAGCGGAACGGGCCCGTCGGTGGTCGCTTCGGTCCCCGCGGCCTCCGGCTCCGGTCGGGCCGACGGCGGGTGGTGCGCATCGTTTCCCGTACGGCTTTCGGCGGGCCGACGGCGCAGGGGTGGTTCGTCGGTCACCTGACAACCCTAGTGCGCGACACGACGCGGTGGGTGAAGCCGGTCCGGTGTGTGTCGCCGGGCGACCGCCGGATGTCCCTCAGGGGCCGGACATAGGGGAAGACAAAGCCCGTTGACGCAGGTACGGTCCATCGGGCCGTTGCGCGGGTACGGCATCATCAGGGTCCCGCGCGCGGAGCGGGGCGTCTACGGGGAGGGCAAGGCGATCATGACTGGCTACGGGTCGGCGGACAAGGGCCCGGCGGGACCGGGCGACGGCGGGTTCCCGCCAGGGACGGCCCGCCCCGGGCCACTGCCGCCCCGGATCGAGCCGGTCGGCTCCGCGTACCTGCCGCCGGGCGCCCCCGGGCAGCCCCCGGCCTCCCGCCCTGCCTGGTCGCCGCCGGCGCAGCCAGGCCAGTGGGGCGCGGCCCCGGCCAACGCGCCCGCCCCCGCCGCCGCGCCCGCCCCGGCCCCCGCCGCCGGCGGCTGGGGACACGGCGGCGCGCCGTCCACCGCCCCGGGCCCGTCGACGCCGCCCGGGGCCACCCCGGGGCCCGGCTGGCCCCCCGCGTCCGGGTCCACGCCGCCCGGTGTCCCCGGCCAGCCGCCCGCCCACGGCCACCCCCAGGGCCCCGGGCCGGGCCAGCCGTACCCCGCCACGCCGGTGCCGGCGACGAAGGGGCGCGGGCTCACCGTCACCGCGCTCGTGCTCGCCGGCCTGCTGGCCGTGGTGACGGGCGTGCAGGCGTACCAGATCAACCGGCTCTCGAACCGGCTGGGCGACACCGACAGCAGGGTGGCGGCGGCGCAGGCGGCCGACGGCACCCGGCTCGACGGCCTGGAGTCCCGGGCGGGGGCGCTGGAGAAGCAGGCCGGCGCCGCGTTCAACCCGGAGGCCGTGGCCAGCGCCGTGCTGCCCAGCGTGTTCCGGGTACGGGCTGGCAACTCCACCGGCACCGCGTTCGCGATCGGCAAGCCGGCCGCGGGCGGGGGCACCAACCTGTTCACCAACTACCACGTGGTGGACGCGCTCTGGCAGACCGGCGAGCGGGAGGTCTTCCTGGAGCGCACCGATCAGCGCTTCCCGGCGACCATCGTGCGCGTCGACGAGGCCAACGACGTCGCCCACCTGCGGACCAACGGCAAGTTCACCGGCCTGGTCGCGGCGCCCGCCGCCGTGAAGTCCGGCCAGCAGATCGTGGTCGTCGGCGCGCCGCTCGGCCTGGAGGACAGCGTCACCACCGGCGTGGTGAGCGCCTTCCGCGAGGCCGGCGGCGGCGAGGGCCCGGTCATCCAGTTCGACGCCCCGATCAACCCCGGCAACTCGGGCGGCCCGGTCATCAACGGCAGCAAGCAGGTCGTCGGCATCGCCACCGCCAAGGCCCGCAACGCCGAGGGGATCGGTCTCGCCGTACCGATCAAGGTCGCCTGCGACGGTTTCAAGATCTGCTGACCCCGTCAGCGCCCAACCGCCCCCTCGGCCCGGCGGCTCACGCGCCGGACCAGCACCCGTGGAGGAAGAACGACATGTCCCAACCACCGACCGGGCCGGAGGGCTACCCGCCGTACCCGCCGGCCGCGCCCGGTCAGCCACCGTCGGGCGGCGCCCCGCACGGCACCACCTACGGCAGCCCGCGCCCGTACACGCCCGAACAGCAGGACGCCGGCCAGCAGTACGCCCCGGCGCCGCAGCAGTACAACCCGGCCCCGTCCGCCGGCTACCCCCAGTCGGCGCCGCCGGCCGGGCCCTCCGGCTACCCGCAGTCCGCGCCGCCGGCGTCGCCCGGCTACGGCCCCGGCAGCGCGTCGCCCCACGCCGGTCAGGCCTCCGGGCCGGCCTTCGGGCAGCCGATGTCGGTCCCCCCGGCCTCCGGGCCGGCCTTCGGGCAGCCGTTGTCCGCCCCGCCCGGCTCCGCCCCGCCCGGCTCCGCCCCGCCCTTCGGTGCCCCCGCCCCCGGCGGCCCCCGCAAGAGCCACAAGGTGCTCGTCCTGGCGGTCGTGGCCGGGCTGCTCTTCGTCCTCGGCGGGGTGATGACCGGCCTGTTCGTGTCGACCACCAACGAGCTGGACCGGACCGAGAAGAAGATGGCCAGCGAGGTCAGCCAGCGCGACGGCACCATCACGGCGAACGGCAAGGAGATCGAGAAGCTCAAGACCGACCTCCAGGCGGTCCGGGACAAGCTCGGCGACACCGAGCAGGACCTCACCGGCACCCGCAACGACCGGGACGAGCAGGCCCGGCAGAAGAAGGTCATCGCCAACTGCCTCGACAAGCTCACCACCGCGCTCGCCGCGGCGGCGAACGGCAACAAGGCGGCCTACGACAGGGCCATCCAGGGCATGGACAAGGTCTGCAACGAGGCCGAGAAGTATCTGTGAGGTGACCCGTCGCGGGGTCAGGCCGCGCCGGCGGGGCGACGCTCCGGCAGCGCGGTCACCCCGGGCGGGGGAAGCCCGGCGGTCGAGGCCAGCAGCGCGCACCAGGCCAGCAGGTGCGGGGCGAGGTCGTCGTCGACAGGCGTCCAGGAGGCGCGGATCTCGATGTCGCCGGCGGCGGGTGGCCCGGCCAGGTCACCGAAGCGCGTCGACATGGTCTGGGTGATGGTGCCGCCGATCGCCCGGTGCTCCGCGTCCTGCGCCTCCAGCGCGTCGGTCAGCCACGTCCAGCCCACCCCCGGCAGCAGCGGGTCGGCGGCCAGGTCGACCTCCAGCTCCGCCGTCACGTAGGTGACCAGCCGCAGGGTGCCCTGCCACGCCTCGTGACCGGCCGGGTCGTGCAGCAGGATCAGCCGCCCGGAGGCCACCTCCTCGCCGTCGCGCAGGACGGTGGCGGAGAGCGCGAAGGCGTACGGGGCGAGGCGCTGTGGCGCGCCGACCTCCTCCAGCACGATCTCCGACCGGGGCGCCGCGGACCGCAGCCCGGTGACCGCGCGGGCGAAGGTCTCCGGGAGCGCGATCGGGGGGGCCATGCCGGCAGCCTATGCCGCCGGCCGCCCGCCCGCCCGAGAGGCGCGCCGATGCCGTCCCACGCCGGGGCCGCCGCCACCGCCGGCCGGGCCCCGCCGCCACCGCCCGGAGCGGGCATGTCGTGGGTGCCCGCCGCCAGCGGGCTGACCGGGGTCACAAAAGGCGGCGCTGCCCGCTGCCGGTCGCGTCCCCCGTGGCACGATGGCCGCGATGAGCACCACGACGACGGGCGCCGACGCCCGAGACGAAGACCCCCGCCCCGGCGGACCGGCCGACTCGCCCTTCGTCCGGGCCTGCCGGCGTCAGCCCGGCCCGCACACCCCCGTCTGGTTTATGCGCCAGGCCGGCCGGTCGCTGCCGGAGTACCGCGCGATCAGGGCCAACGTGGCGATGCTGGAGTCCTGCCGCCGCCCCGACCTGGTCACCGAGATCACCCTCCAGCCGGTACGCCGGCACGGCGTGGACGCCGCGATCCTGTTCAGCGACATCGTGGTGCCGGTCGCCGCCGCCGGGGTGGACCTGGACATCGTGCCCGGCACCGGCCCGGTGGTCGCCGAGCCCGTGCGCACGCTGACCGACGTGGAGCGGATCCGGCCGATCACCCGCGACGACGTGTCGTACGTGGACGAGGCGGTCCGGATGCTCGTCGCCGAGCTGGGCGACACCCCGTTGATCGGCTTCGCCGGCGCGCCGTTCACCCTGGCCAGCTACCTGGTCGAGGGCGGCCCGTCGCGGACCCACGCGAAGACCAAGGCGATGATGTACGGCCAGCCGGAGCTGTGGCACGCCCTCTGCGGCCGGCTTGCCGAGGTGACGTTGGAGTTCCTGCGGGTGCAGGTGGCCGCCGGCGTGTCCGCGGTGCAGCTCTTCGACTCGTGGGCCGGCGCGCTGTCGGAGGCCGACTACCGCCGCTTCGTGCTGCCGCACTCGGCGGGCGTGCTGGCCGGGCTGGCCGACGCGGGCGTGCCCCGGATCCACTTCGGGGTGGGCACCGGCGAGCTGCTCGGCGCGATGGGCGAGGCCGGCGCCGACGTGGTGGGCGTCGACTGGCGTACGCCGCTGGACGCGGCGACCCGGCGGATCGGGCCGGAGCGGGCGGTGCAGGGCAACCTCGACCCGTGCGTGCTGTTCGCGCCGTGGCCGGTGGTCGAGGCCGAGGTGCGGCGGATCCTGGAGCAGGGCCGGGCCGCCCCCGGGCACGTGTTCAACCTGGGGCACGGGGTGCTGCCGGAGACCGACCCCGACGTGCTGACCCGGGTGGTCGCCCTGGTGCACGAGCTGTCCGCCGAGTCGGGCGACCGGGGCTGAGCGGCATGCGGGCGCCGTGGCGGGTGGCGGTGGTCGGCGGCGGGATCGCCGGGCTGGCCGCCGCGGTCCGGTTGCGCGACCGCGCTCCCGCCGGCACCGAGATCACGGTGTACGAGCAGTCCGGCGCGCTCGGCGGCAAGCTGCGCACCGGGGAGCTGGCCGGCTCACCTGTGGAGTTCGGCGCCGAGTCGTTCCTGATGCGCGACCCGGCCGGGGGCGAGTCCGCCGCCGTGGCCCTGGTCCGCCGGCTCGGCCTGGGGGAGCGGATCGTGCACCCCACCGTCGGGCAGGCCGCGCTCGTCGTCGACGGGGGGCTGCGCCCGATCCCGGGCGGCACGCTGGTCGGCGTACCCGGGGATCTGGAGCGGGTGGCCACGGTCGCGCGGCCGGCGGCGGACGCCGACGTCGACGCCGGCCGTCCGCTGCTCGGCGCGGACGAGGACGTCTCCGTCGGCGCGCTGGTCCGGGCCCGGTTCGGCGACGAGGTGGTCGACCGGCTGGTCGACCCGATGCTCGGCGGCGTCTACGCCGGCCGGGCCGACGACCTCTCCCTGACCACCACGATGCCCGCGCTGGCCCGCTCCGCCCGGGTGGAGCACACCCTGGTGGGCGCGGTGCGCGCCGCGCAGGCCGCGGCCCCCCGCGCGCCGGGGGCACCGGTCTTCGGCACCCTGGCCGGCGGGCTCAGCACGCTGGTCGAGGCCGCGGCGGCGGCCAGCGGGGCGACGATCCGGCGGGGCGCGGCGGTACGCGAGCTGACCCCGGCCGGGGCCGGGTGGCGGCTGACCGTAGGCCCCACCCGCGAGGCGGAGTCGGTCGACGTCGACGCCGTGGTGCTGGCCGTGCCGGCCCGCCCGGCGGCCCGGCTGCTCGGCGGCCCGGCCCCACAGGTGGCCGAGGGCGTCGGCGGGCTGGACTACGCCAGCGTCGCGCTGGTCACCCTGGCGCTGCCCGAGCCGGAGCTGCCGGAGCTGTCCGGCTTCCTGGTGCCGGGCACCGAGGGTCTGCTGATCAAGGCGTCGACCTTCTTCACCACCAAGTGGGGCCACCTGCGCCGCGCCGACGGACTGGCGCTCGTCCGCGCCTCCGTGGGCCGCTACGGCGAGGAACGGCAGGTGCAGCGCACCGACGAGGACCTGGCCGCCACCGTGCACCGGGAGCTGTCGGCGGTGCTCGGCGTGCCGCTGCCCGCACCGGTCGCCGGCCACGTGCAGCGCTGGGGCGGGTCGCTGCCGCAGTACACCCCGGGGCACGCCGACCGGGTGGCCGCCGCGCGGGCGGCCCTGCGGGCGAGCCATCCGACCCTGGTCCTGGCCGGCGCCGGGTACGACGGGGTGGGCATCCCGATCTGCGTCCGCTCCGGCGAGACGGCGGCCGAGGAGATCATCACAGCACTGGGAGGACCGGGGACATGACCGAGCAGACCAACGCGGCCCGGCTGCGGGATCTCAACGACAGCATCCGCTACACGATGTGGTCGGTGTACCGGGCCAGCAGCCCGCTGCCGTCGCTGCGCGACAACGTCACCGGCGAGGTCGAGGCGCTCTTCGCGGAGCTGGCCGGCAAGGACGTGGTCGTCCGCGGCACGTACGACGTCTCGGGTCTGCGCGCCGACGCCGACCTGATGATCTGGTGGCACTCCGCCTCCAGCGACGACCTCCAGGACGCGTACCTGCGGTTCCGCCGTACCACGCTGGGTCGGGCGCTCACGCCGGTCTGGTCGCAGATGGCGCTGCACCGGCCGGCGGAGTTCAACAAGAGCCACATCCCGGCGTTCCTGGCCGGCGAGGAGGCGCGCTCCTACGTGTGCGTCTACCCGTTCGTCCGCTCCTACGAGTGGTACCTGCTGCCGGACGCCGAGCGGCGCGAGCTGCTCGCCGAGCACGGCAAGATGGCCCGCGGCTACCCGGACGTACGGGCCAACACGGTCGCCTCGTTCGCGCTCGGCGACTACGAGTGGATGCTCGCGTTCGAGGCCGACGAGCTGCACCGGATCGTCGACCTGATGCGTGACCTGCGGGCCTCCGGCGCCCGCCGGCACGTCCGGGAGGAGATCCCGTTCTACACCGGTCGTCGCCGCTCGGTCGCCGACATCGTCAACGGCCTCGTCTGACGCCCGCCTGCCCGCCGCTTCACGCCGTCGGGCCGGCCGGGGTCGCGCCCGGAGGGAGTGGGCTGCGACCCCGGCCGGGGTTCCGGTGCGGCTCAGACCACGGTCGTGCAGGTGGGTGTCGGCACGCTGTTGGTGCCGGACCACGAGCCGAGGAAGCCGAACGTGGTGCTCGCCCCGGGGGCCAGGGACCCGTTGTGCTCCGCGTTGCGGGCGACGACCCGCGTGCCGCTGGTGGTCACGGTCGCGTTCCACGCCGACGTGACCTGCTGGCCGTTGGCGTAGGTCCAGGTCACGGACCAGCCCCTGACGGCCCCGCCACCGGCGGTCACCGTCACCTCGCCCTGGAACCCGCCGGTCCACTGCCCGGTGATCCGGTAGGTCGCCGTGCAGGCCCCGGCCGGGGGCGGGGTCGTGGGCGGCGGGGTGGTCGGCGGGGGAGTGGTGGGCGGGGGAGTGGTGGGCGGCGGCGTCGTCGGCGGTGGGTTGGTCGGCCCGCCGGAGAAGTCGACGTCGCTGCACAGGTAGTACGACTGGTCGAGGTGGCTGGCCTGCCAGATGGTGTAGACGACGTGCCGCCCGGTCCGCCCCGGCGCGTTCGCCGGGATCTCGATGGACACGCCTGTGGGCTCCGGCTTCCACCCCGACGCCGGGGTGTTGCCGATCTGGCCGACCAGTTCCAGGTCGTCCCAGCCCAGTGGCTCGGTGAGCGCGTTGAAGCCCTGCCTGGTCACGTACACCCGGATGTAGTCCGCGCCGTGACTGGCCTGGTCGTAGAGGCGGACCCGGAAGTTGCTGGAGACCGGGGCGGTCTTCCAGGCGCCAACCGTGTCGAGGGCGTTGTAGCGACCGCCCTCGGTCCGGCCGCCGGAGCAGAGCTGGCCGTCGGGGATGGCGGCCTGGTGGTTGCCGGCGACGCCCTCGCGGAACAGGCCGTTCCAGTTCCACATGGCGTTCGGGTTGGCCTGCCAGGCCTGCCAGCACATCGGGTCCTCGGTGGCCATCCGCGGATTCTGGAAGTCGCTGCCCCAGCGCTGCCAGCAGCCGTAGTTGCGTGACGCCGGGTCCACCACGGAGCCGTGCGCCGACACGGGGTTGGCCAGGGCCGTGGTCAGCAGCAGCACGGCGATCGCCGCGACGGCGAGCAGCCATGCCAGGCGGGAGGTGCGAAGTTGAGTGGACATGGGGAGCCCCCGGGAGGAGAGGTCGGACGACGACGCCCGGACGGCCCGGGAGTTGCCCCTCCCGTGCACGCTGCGTGGCTTCCGCGACGGCTCTGCCCGGAGGCTGTCATATTTATCGGCTTCGGTCAATTCCTTCCCGGCGCATCGGGGTGTGCGGGATGCCGTCCTCGACGTACTCGGGGCCGGCGACGGCGAAGCCGTGACGGGCGTAGAGGCCGACCAGGTGGGACTGGGCCTCCAGCACGCAGGGGCGGTCGCCGACCAACTCCAGCGCCGCGGCCATCAGCCGGCCCGCGTGCCCGCCGCCGCGCGCCTTCGGCGCCACCACCACCCGCCCGATCCGCGCCACGCCGCCCGGGTCGGCGAGGATCCGCAGGTACGCCAGGGGCGCGCCGCCGTCGTCGAGCCAGAGGTGGCGGGTGCCCGGTTCGACGTCGCGCCCGTCGAGTTCCGGGTACGGGCACGCCTGCTCCACCACGAACACGTCGATCCGGAGCCGGAGCAGGTCGTGGAAGGTGCGGGCGTCGAGTTCGGCGAACGAGGCGGTCCTCGGCACGGGGGGCTGTGGCACTCCCCGATGGTAGGCCGGGCCCGTGGGTCGGCCGCCCCGCTGCCCCGCGTGCCGCCGGTGGCCCCGGCCGGCCGGGCGGCCATGGCGGCGGCCGGCCGACCGCCGGCCTCAGGCGGGGCGGGCGCCGACCGCGTCGCGGATCTCGGCGCCCCGGGCGCCCTCCTCCGCGCGGGCGCAGTGCGCGCAGCAGAAGAACCGGCCGGACACCTCCACCCCGTGCCCGACGATCTTGACCTCGCAGTGCTCGCAGATCGGCGCCAGCTTGTGCGCGGCGCACTCGAAGCAGTCGAAGGTGTGCACGTCGCCGCTGACGGTCCGCACCTCGAACGCCATCCAGTAGTCGTTACCGCAGACCTCGCACGTCGCCACGACAGAACCCCCCGAAAACCGACACGTTTCTCCGAGCGTGCCGCAACCGGACGGGGCCGGGCGGGCGGATCGGCCCAGGTCACTCCGGGGTGGCGGCGTGTCGCCTCCGGCGTGTCGGGCGTTGTACCGGGTGACCGCGCGCGACCCCGGAGGAACACGACATGATCAAGCGGAACAAGCTCTTCGGCAACCAGGTGCGGGTGACCTTCAGCCTGCCCCGCGACACCCCGCCCGGCCCGGTCAGCGTGGTCGGCTCCTTCAACGGCTGGGAGCCGGGACGGCACGAACTCCTTCCGCGTCGGGACGGCACCCGGACGGTCACCGTACGACTCGGCCCGGGGGAGTACCGCTTCCGCTACCTCGCCACCGGTGGCGTCTGGCTGGACGACGAGTCCGCGGACCGGGTGGACGAGCGGGGCAGCCTGTTGCTGCTCTGACGGTCACCCTGCGTGTGCAGAAGGCGCGATGTTTCTATTGACAGGAGTCTTTACTGTTAACAAGCTTTAATTTATGTTGAATGGCACCTCACCAGGCTGAAGTCCGAAGGAGCTGCCACCAATGCGTCGAAGAATCACCATCCCGCTCGTGGCGACGGGTGCCGTCGTCTCCGCACTCGCCGTCGCGGCGCCCGCCCAGGCCCACGGCTACGTGTCCGGCCCGCCGAGCCGCCAGGCGCTCTGCGCCCAGGGGCGGGTCCCCGACTGCGGGCAGATCAAGTACGAGCCGCAGAGCGTCGAGGGGCCGAAGGGGCTGCGCAGCTGCCACGCGGGGATCGCCCAGTTCGCCGTCCTCAACGACGACAGCCGGGGCTGGCCCGCCACCTCGGTCGGCAGCTCCGTCACCTTCACCTGGACCAACACCGCCCGGCACGCCACCAGCAACTGGGAGTACTTCATCGGCGGCACCCGGGTGGCCGTCTTCAACGGCAGCGGGCAGCAGCCCGGCGCCACCGTCTCGCACACCGTCAACCTGGGTGGCTACCCGGGACGGCAGAAGGTCCTCGCCGTGTGGAACATCGCGGACACCGCCAACGCGTTCTACTCCTGCGTCGACCTCCAGGTCGGCGGGGGCGGCAACCCGTCGCCCACCCCGAGCCCGACCCCGCCGGCCCCGTCGCCCACCCCGACCCCCACCGCCGCCCCGACCACCCCGCCCGCGCCGGGCGGCAGCTGGACGGCGGGCCGGGCCTACCAGGCCGGCGACCAGGTCACCTACGGCGGGCTGACGTACCGCTGCCGGCAGGCGCACACCGCGATCCCCGGTTGGGAACCGCCGCACGTGCCGGCGCTCTGGACGCAGGTCTGACCGGACGGGTGCGGCCCGTCCCTCCGGCGCCCGCACCCGTCATCCCCTCCCGGATCGGAGTACGCCATGCGACGGCTGCCCACGGTCGCCCTGCTCGCCGTCCTGCTGACCGTCCCCGGCTGCGTCGCACGGACCGCCCCGGCGTCGCCCGCCCACGCGCCGCCGGGGCCGGCCGCGGCCAGCGCGACCGAGATGAACGGCCTGGACGTGGTCTTCCTGGCCATGTTGGCGGCACACACCGAGCAGACGCTGGAGATGGTGCGGCTCAGCCGCGACCGGGTGACCGACCGGAAGCTGCACACCCTCGTCGCCGCCATCGAGGTCACCGAGACCGACGAACTCGCCACGATGCGCGGCTGGCTGCGCGACGCCGGACCGGCCGCCGCCGACGCCGCCCGCCGGCACGACCACGGACAGCACGGGACCGCCGCCGAGGACATGGCACGCCTGCGGGCCGCCCCGGACGGCGAGGTCGACCGCGTCCTGCTCGGCCTGCTCGTCCCGCACCAGGAGGCGGCGGCCGACCTGGCCCGGGCGCACCAGAAGGTCGGCGCCGACCCGCGCGTGGGCGACTTCGCCGGCCGCGTCGAGCGGTCGCGTACGGCCCAGGTCTCGCTGATGGCCGGGCTGACCCCAACCCGGAAGGCCTGAACCCGGGCGCCGGATCAGGCCCCGGCGCGCGGCTCCAGCCGGATGGAGACGGAGTTGACGCAGTGCCGGGTGTCCTTCGGGGTGAAACCCTCGCCCCGGAAGACGTGACCCAGGTGGCTGTCGCACCGGGCGCAGCGGATCTCGGTGCGGCTCATCCCCAGGCTGCGGTCATCGATCTCCTTGACCGCGCCGGGGATGGCGTCGTCGAAGCTGGGCCACCCGCAGTGCGAGTCGAACTTCGTGTCGCTGGGGTAGAGCTGCGCGCCGCAGGCCCGGCAGTGGTACATCCCGGGCGTCTTCGTGTCGACGTACTCGCCGGTCCACGGGCGCTCGGTGCCGGCCTCCCGCAGCACCCGGAACTCCTCCGGGCTGAGCCGGACCCGCCACTCTTCCTCGGTACGGGGCAGTTCACTCTCGTCAAGACTCACCCGCCAACGGTACGTCGGACGTCGGAGGTGTGGCATATGGTCGCGCAATGGGTGGCACGAAGGCTGCGGCCGAACTGATCGAGGTGGCCGGGCACGACGTCCGGCTGACCAGCCCCGACCGGGTGATGTTCCCGCAGCGCGGCTTCACCAAGGCCGACGTCTTCCACTACTACCTCGCGGTGGGCGACGGCATCATGCGCGCCCTGCGCGAGCGTCCCACCACGTTGCAGCGCTTCCCGGAGGGCGTCGAGGGGGAGGCGTTCTTCCAGAAGCGGGTGCCCGCCCGGGGCGTGCCGCCCTGGGTGCGCACGACCACGATCAGCTTCCCGAGCGGTCGCAGCGCGGCCGAGCTCTGCCCCGCCGACCTGGCCCACGTGGCCTGGGCCGCCCAGATGGGCACCATCGTGTTCCACCCGTGGCCGGTGCGTGCCGCCGACGTCGACCGCCCCGACGAGTTGCGCATCGACTTCGACCCGCAGCCCGGCACCGACTTCGCCGACGCGGTCTCCGCCGCCGGGGAGCTGCGCGGGCTCCTCGACGAGCTGGGCGCCACCGGCTGGCCGAAGACCTCCGGCGGCCGTGGCGTGCACGTCTACCTGCGGATCGCGCCACGCTGGACGTTCACCGAGGTGCGCCGGGCCACCATCGCGCTGGCCCGCGAGCTGGAGCGGCGCCGGCCGGAGCTGGTGACCACCGCCTGGTGGAAGGAGCAGCGGGGCGAGCGCGTCTTCGTCGACTACAACCAGATGGCCCGCGACCGCACGATCGCCTGCGCATACTCGCTGCGGGCCAACGCCCGGGCCACCGTGTCCACCCCGGTCACCTGGGACGAGCTGCCCGACGTCGACCCCGACGACTTCGACCTGCGCACCGTCCCGGCCCGGCTGGCCGAGCGCGGCGATCCGCACGCCGGCATCGACGACACCGCGTGGGACATCAGCCCGCTGCTGGAGTGGGCCGACCGGGACGACACCGCCGGCCAGGGCGACATGCCCTACCCGCCGGACCACCCGAAGATGCCCGGCGAGCCGAAGCGCGTGCAGCCCTCCAAGGACCGCGACCGCCCCCGCTGACCGGCCCGCCCGACGCCGCCGGCCCGCCGCCGGGACGCGTGTCCGCCGTCACCGGCGGTCGCCGTACGCCTCCACCGCCTCCTTGGCCGAGCGCAGGTCCGCGCCGGTCGCCTTCCGGTACGCGGCGATCGCCTTGATCTTGTCGCCCCGGGCCAGGTGCTGCCCCACCTCCGGCGGCACGGGCGAGGCGTCCACGACGCCCAGGTGGTCCATCACCAGCCGGAGCCGGCGCTCGATCTCGGCGATCCGGTACGCGGTCCGCGCCTGCTCGGTCCTGCCCGGCAACTGGGCGGCGAGTAGCGCGACGACGGCCACCATGAGGGCGGTGAGGGCGATCTCCATCCGGTGATCGAAGCACACCCGCGCACCGCGCCACCCTCGCCGGGTCGCCGGCCCCGCCCACCGGTCGGGCGCCTCCGGATAACGATCAAGTAACGGGCGCGAACCTTTCCCGGCACGTCACCGCTCTCCCTGGTCGTCGGCCCGACAGCGGGCCAGGGGAGGGCATCGGATGAAGCTGGTGTGGAGGCGGGCCCGCGAGGCGCGTGGGCTGCTGCTCGCCGCGGTGGTCGCGGCCCTGGTGGCGGTCGCGTTGGTCACCGGGCTTTCCGACTACAACCGGCGGGCCGTCGAGGCGGGCCAGCGTGCCCTGCTCAGCGGGGCGTCGTTCGAGGAGCGCAGCCTCCTGGTCAGTGGCACGGCCGGCCGGGACGCGGCCGAGTTCGCCGCCCGGGACCGGGCCGTCCGGGACGGGTTCGCCGCCGGCCTCGGCGGCGCGCCGGTCACCGTCGACGCCGCCCGCTACGGCGGTGGCCGCGAGCTGACCGGCGACCTCGGCCCCGTGGCCCGCGACGACGACCCCGTCTTCGCCACCCTGGCGGCCCTCGACGACCTGCCCCGCCACGCCGAGCTGACCGGCGGTGCCTGGCCCGCCCCGGGAGCCTCGCCGCTACAGGTCACCCTGCCGGAGAAGGTCGCCGGCGTGCTCGGAATGAGCGTCGGTGACCGGGTGCCGATGCTGGACCGCCGGTCCGACGAGGCCAGCACGGTGGTGCTCGTCGGGACCTGGCGGCCCCGCGACGCGGCCGACCCGTACTGGCGGCTGGCACCCGGGGTCGGGGCGGGCAGCGCCGCGGACGCCGGCACCTCGTACGGGCCGTTCGTGCTGGACCCGGCGGACTTCGTCGCCACGTACCCGGGCTCGGTGTCGGCGTCCTGGGTCGTCGAGCCGGACCTCGCGGCGGCGGCCGGCGCGGGCCGGCTGTCCGACGTGCGGCAGGCGCTCACCGCGGCCCTCGCCGAGGTGCCCGAGGCGGCCGGGCTGGGCTCCTCCGGCCAGACCGTCACGGCGATCGACCGGCTCCTCGACCGCGTCACCCGGGCCGACCTGGTGGGCCGTTCCTCGCTGGCCACCCCGCTGCTGCTGATCGTCGTCCTCGGCGGGTACGCGCTGGTGCTCGTCGCCGCCCTGCTGCACGAGGACCGGCGCGGCCAGACCGCCCTGCTGAGGGCCCGGGGCGCCGCGCGGCGGCAACTGGCCGGCCTGGCGGCCCGGGAGGCGGCCCTGGTCGTCCTGCCCGCCGGCGTGCTGGGGCCCCTGATCGCCGGCGAGGCGCTGCGGCACGTGGGTACCGGCGGCGCCACCCCGCTGACGCTCGCCGCCGGCAACACCACGCTGACGTGGGCCGCCGCGGCCGCCACCGCCGCCGGCTGCCTGGTCGCGATGGTCGTCCCGACGTTGCGGGGGGCCGGCACCTACGTCGCCGACATGGCGGCCCGGTCCCGGCCCACCCGCGCCGCGAGCGTCCAGCGGGCCAGCCTCGACCTGGTGCTGGTCGGCTTCGCGGTGCTGGCCTGGACCCAGCTGCGCCAGTACTCGTCGCCGGTCGCCGGGGCGGCCGGCCGGCTCGGGGTGGACCCGCTGCTGGTCGCGGCACCGACGCTGGGCGTGCTGGCCGGCGCGGTCGTGGCGTTGCGGCTGCTGCCGCCCGCGACCCGCTTCGCCGAGCGCTTCGTCGACCGCAGACCCTGGACCGCGACCATGTTCGGTATGTGGCAGGCGGGGCGGCGCCCGCACGCCGGCCCCGTGCTGCTGCTCGCCCTCGCCGTCGGCGGCAGCACCCTGGCGTGGTCGCTGGTGACCACGGGCGAGCTGTCGCAGGCCGACCAGGCCGACCACACCGTCGGCGCCGACCTGCGGGTCGTCGAGCGCACCGGCTCGGCTCCCGACGGCCGGGCCGGTCAGCTCGCCGCACTGCCCGGCGTCCGCGAGGCGCTGCCGGCCTGGCGGGACGAGATCCGCCTCGGCCGCGCCGACCTGCCGACGACGGTGGTGAGCCTCGACGCCGCGGCCGCGGCCGGCGTGCTGCGACTCAACGAGAGGCTGACCGACGAGCCCGCGCCGGCACTGCTCGACCGGCTGACCCGGGCGCGCGGCGCGCCGAGCGGGCTGGAACTGCCCGCCGGCACCCGGTCGCTCACCGGCACGGTACGCACCCCCGTGCGCGACGCCGTCACGCCGCACCAGATCGGCCTCTGGGTGCTGCTGACCCGGGCGGACGGGCTGGCCTTCCGGCTTCCGGCGGGCAGCAGCGGCAGCGACGGCCGGCCGGCGCCGTTCACCGTCGCCGTCCCCGCCGGGGAGGGCGCCCTACGACTGTCCGGTTTCGAGGCCGACGGCGGGAGCGCGCGCGGGCGGGCGTACCGCCTCGAGGTGTCGGACCTGCGGCTGGTCGGCGCCGACGGCGCGGCCCGGCCGGCGTCGCTGGACGGCGGGTGGGTGGCCGTCGACGGCCAGGGCAAACCGGTCGGTGCGTCGGCCACGGCCGCCGGGCTGAAGGCCGACTGGGAGGTCGAGTACCGCGAGGGCGGCCGATTCGCGTTCCAGCCGCCGAGCCGCTTCGCCGTGGTGCCGGCCGGCGAGAACCGGCCGGTCCCCGCACTGATGACCCCGGCCGTACGCGACGCGTTGAGCCTGCGCGTCGGCGACACGGTCGATCTCGTGCTGTCCGGCGCGACGCTGCCGGTCACGCTGGTGGGCGAGCTGGACGCGGTGCCGTCCGCGACCGGCGAGGGCGTGCTGCTGGACCTGCCGGCGGCGGCGGACTGGCTGATCCGGGACCGGGGCGGGGTCCGGCCGGTGCCGGAGTGGTGGCTGGGCACCGAGGGCGCCGGCCACGCCGAGGCGGCCCGCGCGGCGGCCGACCTGACCGGCACGACGCTGCTCGACCGGCGGGAGGTGGCCGAGCGGGCCGCCGGCGACCCGTACTGGCAGGGGGCCCGCACGGGGCTGCTCGCCGCGGCGCTCGGCTCGGTGCTGCTGGCCCTGGTCGGCCTGATCGTCGACGTCTGGGCCACCGCCCGGCACCGGCTCGGGGAGTTCGCCGTGCTGCACACGCTCGGCGCGAGCCCCCGGCTGCTGGCCCGGGCGCTGCTGGCCGAGCAGACCTTCCTGGCCGGGATCGGCGTCGGCGTCGGCCTGCTGCTGGGCGCCGCGGTCGGCGCGACCATGGCCCCGCTGGTCATCCTCACGCCGTCCGCCGGCCGGCCGGTGCCGGAGGCCGCCTTCGTGCTGCCCTGGCTGCCCATCGGCCTGACCGCGCTCGGCCTGCTGCTGGCGGCACTCGCCTTCAGCGCGTTCATCGCCCTCGGCATCCGGCAGCGGGTGGCCGTGGCGCAGCTGCGGATCGGGGGAGACCGGTGACCGGGTGGAGCGTAGGGACGAGAAGGAGCGGAGACGGGGCGTGGTGAGCATCGGGGCGGTGGCCCGCCGGATTCGGGCGTACGGCGGGCAGTTCCTGCTCCTCGCGGCGTTGACGCTGGTCGCCACGCTGGTCATCAGCGGCGTGCCCAGGATGGTCAACGCGCACGCCGAGCAGGGCCTGCGGGCGCACCTGGGCACCGTGCCGGCGCAGCAGCGGGACGTGACGTACTCGACCGGTCCGCTCGTCCCGACGAACGAGGGCGGCTCCCCGGTGGCCACCCGCCAGGGCGACCTGGCGACGCTGGAGGCCGGGATGCCGCCGGTCGTACGCCGGATGGTCGAGCGGCGGTGGTTCACCGCGGAGACCAGGCCCAGCCGGGTGGTCGGTCCGGACCTGGCGGCGAAGAACCTCCTGGTCGACCTGGGCCTGCGGGCCGTGTCCGGGACGGCGGAGGCCGGCACGCTTGTCGACGGGCGCTGGCCGGCCGACGCGCCGGAGGGCGAGCCGGTGCAGGTGGCGCTGGCCGCCGACGCGGCCCGCCAGCTGAACCTGCGGGTCGGCAGCCGGCTCACCCTCGCCGCGCCGGGACCCGTCTCGCCCGCTGCCCCGCCCCGCGCCACGGTCGACGTGGTCGGTCTCTTCGCGCCCCGCGACGACACCGACGGGTTCTGGGACGGCCTGCCGCCGTTGCTGCGGGTCGGCGAGCCGCCCGGGGACGGTGATCCCTTCATCGCCGTGGGGGTCGTCGACGCCGCCGCGTTGAACCGTCAGGCCGTCGCCGGCTGGCCGCTGGCGTTCAGCTGGCGCTACCGGATGGGCGCCGACGGGATCGACGCACGCGAGCTGGACCAGGTGATCGGCGGACTCCAGCAGCTGACCCGGGAGGCGGAAGGCCGCAACGTCGTGCAGGGGCTGGACCTCCCGCTGGGGGAGTTCGCGGCCGAGGTGGACAGCGCCCGGACGGTGCTCGGGGTCATCGCCGCGGGCGTACTGGCCACCCTGGCCGGCCTCGTCGTGCTGGCCGCCGGGCTGCTGGTGCGCCGCCGCCGGTCCGAGTTCACCCTGCTGCGGGCCCGGGGCGGGGCGGCCACCACGAGCGCGGGCCGCAGTCTGACCGAGGCGCTGCTGGTGGTGCCGCCCGCCGGCGCGCTCGGCTGGATGATCGGTGGCCTGGCCCCGGGGGCGCCGGGTGGGACCCTGTGGTTCGCCGTCGCCGCGACCGTCCTGGTGGCCCTCGCGCTGCCGGTGGCCACCCTCGCCGCGTCCAGGGGCGGTGCCGGTCGGCGCGACCTGATCCGGTCGCGCCCCTCCGCGCGTCGCCTCACGGTGGAGGCGGGGCTGCTGGTCCTCGCGGGTCTCGCCGTCGTACTGCTGCGCCGCCGCGGCCTCACCCCCGGCGAGGTCGACCCGCTGCTGGTCTCCGTGCCGGTGCTGCTGGCCGTCGCCGCGGCGGTGGTCGCGATGCGGTTGTACCCGTGGCCGCTGCGGCTGGTCAGCCGGCTCGCGGCCCGGGCCCGGGGCAGCGTCGCCTTCCTGGGCACCGCCCGGGCCGGCCGGTCGGTCGTCGCCGTACCGCTGGTGGTCGTCGTGCTGGCCATCGCGACGGCGGCGTTCTGCGCGGTGACGGCCGCCGGGATCGAGGCGAGCCGGGACCGGGCAGCCAGCCGGGTGGTCCCCGCCGACGCCCTGATCCTGGGCGACCGGATCGCCCCGGACACGGGCGCCGAGCTGGAGCGGCTGCCGGGGGTCCGCGCCGCGAGTCCGGTGCTGTACGAGACGGGTCAACGCCTGGCGAAGGACGCCGTCGGCACCGAGACCCGGCTCGGCGGGGTGACCGTGCTCATGGTCGACGGTCCGGCCCTGGCCCGGATCGTCCGCGAGTCCGGCGTCGACGTGACCGTGCCGGCGGCCCTGCTCGCCCCCGCCGGGGGAGGCGGTCCGCTGCCCGCGGTGGTCTCCCCGACGGTCGCCGCCGAGCTGGCCGACGCGGGCCTCGACGGCTCCGCCTTCGTCAGCGCCCAGGGCCAGCGGTACGAGTTCCGGGTCGCCGGGCAGGCGGAGAGCTTCCCGCTGCTGCGCGCGGAGAGCAGCCGGTTCGTCGTCCTGCCCTGGCAGTCCCTGCCCCGGCGGGACTACGCCGCCGTGCCGACCGGCTTCCTGGTGGCCGGCGACGACCTGGACGGCGAGGCGCTGCGCCGGGCCGGCGACGCGGGACAGTCCCGCTTCCAGACCGGCGGGGCCGTCACCGGCCGGGAGCGCCCGCGCGGCGTGGAGTTGCTGACCTTCGCGGACACCCGCCGGCAGGTGGGTGAGGGCGGCGCCAACGGGGTGCTCGCCTTCGGCTTCACCGCCGGCGCCGCCGGTGGGACGGCGCTCGGCCTGCTCGCGATCGCCTTCACGGTGCTCGCCGGTGCCCGCGAGCGCGGCCAGGTGCTCTCCCGGCTGCGCACCCTCGGCCTGTCCCGACGCCAGTGGCGCGGGCTGCTGCTGGTGGAGCTGGTCCCGCTGGTGGGCGTCTCGGTGGTGACCGGTGCGCTGGTCGGCACGGTCCTGCCGCTGTTGCTCACCCCGGTGCTCGGCCTGTCCGCCTTCACCGACGGGGTCGAGGTCCGGGTGGCGTTCGAGCCCGGCCTGGCGGCCGCCGTCGTCGCGCTCGGTGCACTCGCCCTCGGCTTCGCGGTCGCCGTCGAGGCCCTGAACAACCGCCGGATGCGCCTCGGTGAGGTGCTCCGGCTCGGAGAGGAGAACTGACAATGACCGCTACCGCGGAGACCACCGCCGTGCCGGACCTGGCCGCCCTGCAACAGCGGGCCGCCCAGCGTGCGGCCGAGCGGGCGGGTGGCCGGGACCGGTTGCGCGGGCACATCGTCTGCGACGGGCTGGTCCGGATCTTCAAGACCGAGGGGGTGGAGGTCGTCGCGTTGCAGGGGCTCGACCTGGTCATCGACCGGGGCGAGCTGGTGGCGATCGTGGGCGCCTCCGGGTCCGGCAAGTCGACGCTGTTGAACATCCTCTCCGGGCTGGACACGCCCACCGCCGGCATCGCCCGGGTGGGCGACTACGACCTGCTCAACCTCTCCACCCGGCGGCGACTGAGCTACCGGCGGAGCATGGTCGGCTTCGTCTGGCAGCAGACCGGCCGCAACCTGCTGCCGTACCTGACCGCGCTGGAGAACGTCGAGCTGCCGATGCGGCTCGCCGGGCGGCGCGGCGGCCGGCGCGCCCACCGCGAGCGGGCCCGGGAGCTGCTCGACCTGGTCGGGGTCGGTCACTGCGCCGACCGGCGGCCCGGGCAGCTCAGCGGCGGCGAGCAGCAGCGCTGCGCGGTGGCGGTGGCGGTGGCCAACGACCCCGAGGTGCTCTTCGCCGACGAGCCGACCGGTGAGCTGGACGAGGCGACCGGGGCCGACGTCTTCGGGGCGCTGCGCACCATCAACGCCGAGCTGGGCGTCACCATCGTGGTGGTCACCCACGACCACGCCGTGGCCACCCAGGTCCGCCGGACCGTCGCGATCCGCGACGGCCGGACCGCCTCCGAGGTACGCCGGACCGCGCGGATCGGCGCCGACGGCAGCACCGAACTGGTCAGCGAGGAGTACGCAGTGCTCGACCGCAGCGGCCGGATGCAGCTGCCGGCGCCGTTCGTGGACGCGTTGTCGCTGCGCGACCGGGTGCGGCTCAACCTGGAGCCGGACCACGTGGAGGTACGCCCGGGCGACCGGCCGCAGGACGAGCGGGAGACGCCGCGGTGAGCGGTCGGGGCATCGCCACGGTCAGCGGTCGGGAGGCCTGCGCGGCCAGCGGGCGTGGCATCGCCACGGTGAGCGGGCGGGAAGCTGTCGCGGTGGGCGGGCGGGGCATTGCCGCGGACCGCGGTCGGGAAGCCGGCGCGGTGGGCGGGCGGAAGGCCGTCGCCGTGGGCGGACGGGGCATCAGTCGGTACCGCGTGGTCGATCCGGTCGACCGCGCCGAGCACAGCGGGGCGGGATCATGAGCGAGCACGACGTGACGTCGGACGGCCGGACGGCCGGGGCGGTGGCGGGCGCCACGGTCACCGACGAGGTGGTCCGGGTGGAGGGGGTCAGCCGCACGTTCGGCCGCGGCGAGCACGCGGTGCACGCCGTACGGGACGTGTCGTTCTCGGCCGGGCGGGGCGAGCTGGTGGCCGTGCGGGGTCGCTCCGGGGCGGGCAAGACGACCCTGCTGAACCTGGTTGGCGGGCTGGACCGGCCCGACTCGGGCCGGGTGGTGGTCGCCGGGCACGACGTCACCGGCGCCGGTGAGAAGGAGCTGCTGGAGCTGCGCCGCGGCACGGTCGGCTTCGTGTTCCAGACCTTCGGGCTGGTGCCGATCCTGTCCGCCGCCGAGAACGTCGGCGTACCGCTGCGCCTGGCGCGGGTCCCGGCGGCCGAGCGGGAGGAGCGGGTGGCGGTGCTGCTGGAGCTGGTGGGCCTCGGCGGGCACGCGGGCCAGCGCCCGTACGAACTCTCGGGCGGGCAGCAGCAGCGGGTGGCGGTGGCGCGGGCCCTGGCCAACGAGCCGGACCTGCTGATCGCCGACGAGCCCACCGGCCAACTCGACTCCGAGACCGGCCGGTCGATCATGGACCTGCTCCGGGCGGTCGTGCACGCCCGGGGCATGACCGCGCTGGTCGCCACCCACGATCCGGCCCTGATCGACCTCGCCGACCGCGTCCTCACCCTCCGCGACGGCCACCTCCTCCCCACCTGACCCCCTCTCCTCCCGCCCCCCGCTGCGTCGCGCCCGCTCGCGTCGCGCCCGCTCGCGTCGCGCCCGCTCGCGTCGCGCCCGCTCGCGTCGCGCCCGCTCGCGTCGCGCCCGCTCGCGTCGCGCCCGCTCGCGTCGCGCCCGCTCGCGTCGATCATGCAGTTGTGGTGGGATTTGTTCACCACTTTGCCCTTTTTGCGGGGCGCCACAACTGCATGATCGCCGGGGCGTGGGGCGTGGGGCGTGGGGCGTGGGGCGTGGGGCGGGTGGGTTAGAGGGGGAGTTTCATGCCCTCGTGGGTGGGGAGGAAGCCCAGGTTGACGTAGAAGCGGTGGGCGTCCTGGCGGGTCTTGTCGGTGGTGAGCTGGACCAGGGCGCAGCCACGCTGCTTCGCCTGGTCGACCGCCCAGGTGATCATCTGCCGGCCGAGGCCCCGCCCGCGTAGGTCGGAGCGGACCCGGACCGCCTCGATCAGCTGCCGCTCCGCGCCGTGCCGGCCCAGGCCGGGGATGTACGTGAGCTGCATGCAGCCGAGCAGCTCCCCGTCCGCGTCGGCCACGATCAGCTGGTTGCGCGGGTCGGCGTCGATGTCGGCGAACGCCTTCTCGTACGCGGCGTCGACAGCCGTGAAGTCGCGGGTCCTGCCGAGCACGTCGTCGGCGAGCAGGGCGACCACGGCTGGCAGGTCGGCGCGGACGGCCTCGCGGAAGATCACGTCACTCATGCCGCCCAGCGTGGCACAGCGAGCGGGACCGATGGGCGGGCGGCGCTTGCCCGGGCCGGGCAACATGACTGTCCATGGACGCCCTGCTGCTGCCGTTCCGGCTGATCTACCGGGGGCTGGTCTGGTTCGCCAACTCGCCCCGTACGTTGATCATCTCGTACCTGTTGATGATCGTGGTGGCCGGCGTGATCTACGGCCACGTGGAGAACCGCAGCCCGGCGGACGCCGTCTGGTGGGCGGTGGTGACCGCGTCCACCGTCGGCTACGGCGACATCTCGCCGGTGAGCTGGCAGGGCCGCACCCTCGCCGCGCTGCTCATCTCCACCATGGTGCTGCTGGTCATCCCGTTGATCACGGCGCACTTCGCCAGCCAGCTCATCGTCGACGACGACGCCTTCGAGCACGAGGAGCAGGAGCAGCTCAAGGCCGACGTGCGCCGGATGCGGGCGCTGCTGGAGGAGATGGCCGCCCGGCAGGGCATCGACCTGCCCGACCTGCCGCCGGAGCGGCCGGTCAGCGGGCCGGGCAGCGCAGCCCCTCCCGGGGCACGGTCAGGTCGATCAGGTAGGCGTCGACCGCCTCGGTGACGCAGGAGGTCTGCGGGTACGCGGTGTGCCCCTCGCCCTCCCAGGTGAGCACCCGGCCCACGCCGAGCATCCCGGCCAGCGCCGGGGTCTGCTCGTAGGGCGTCGCGGGGTCGCCGGTGGTGCCCACCACCAGGATCGGCGGCGCCCCGTCGGCCCGGCCCGTCGGGTACGGGTCGCGACCGCCGGGCCACTCGGCGCAGGAGAGCAGGCCGACGGCCAGGGCCGGCCCGAACAGCGGGTACTTCGCCCGCCACTGCGACTGGAGCTGCCGGATCCGCTCCCGGCTCGGCTTCTCCTCCTCGTCGGCGCAGTTGACCGCCAGGTTGGCGTCGAACATGTTCGAGTAGTGCCCGTCGGCGTCCCGGTCGGCGTACGCGTCGGCGAGGCGGAACACGTCGCCCGGGTCGCCGCCCTCCAGCTTGTCGATGGCGACGGCCAGCTCCTGCCACCCCGACTCGGTGTAGAGCGACGAGATGATCGCGTAGAAGACCCAGCCCGCGGTGGCCTCCCGGCCGTCGTCACCGCGTACCGGGGACACCCGCGCCTTGTCGATCGCCGAGGTGACCGCGGCCCGGGCGTTCGGGGCGATCGGGCAGCGCCCGGCGTTGGCCGCGCACCACGTGGTGAAGTTGCCGAAGGCCCGCTCGAAGCCCTTGGCCTGGCCCTCGGAGCCGGCGATCAGGCCCTGTCGCGGGTCGACCGCGCCGTCGAGGACCAGCGCCCGCACCCGCTGCGGGTAGAGCTGGGCGTAGGTGGCCCCGAGCAGGGTGCCGTAGGAATAGCCGAGGTAGGTCAGCTTGTCGTCGCCGACGGCGGCGCGGACCGCGTCCATGTCCCGGGCGGCCTGCTCGGTGCCGTAGAGCGGCAGCTGGTCGCCGTAGCGGTCGCCGCAGCCGCGCCCGATCTTCCGGCTGAGCGCGACGAAGCCGTCGAACGACTCCTGGCTCTCCGGGTCGGGGTCGTAGCCGAAGCTGGCGTCCAGCTCGGCGTCGGGGATGCACTTGACCGGGCTGGAGCGGGACACCCCGCGCGGGTCGAAGCCGACGATGTCGAACCGGTCGGTGATCGAGGCGGGCAGGCCGCCGAAGCCCGGGCCGAAGGAGAGGTAGACGGCGGTGTCCACGCCGGACCCGCCGGGCCCGCCCGGGTTGATCACCAGCGAGCCGATCCGGTCGCGCTGCTTCGTCGACCGGGCCCGCAGCAGCGCGATCTCGAAGGTCTGCCCGGCGCCCGGGCCGGCGGTCGCCCCGCCACCCGCGCCCGTGCCCCAGTCGCGCGGCACCTTGATCCGCGCGCACTCGTAGCGCATGCCCGACGCGCCGCGCCCGACCAGCTCCTCGGCCACCTCCGGGCAGGCCCGCCAGGTGGGCGCCGTGCCGGGGGCGGCGGCCTCGCCGCCGGCCTCCGTCCGGGGCGCGATCGCCGGAAGGGTGCAGCCGGCGGCGACCAGCGCGGCGGCGGCCAGCCCGGCGAGGGTGAGCCGGAACCGGCGGATCCGGTCGAGGATGCGGGTCACGAGCGAGCCTCCGTGATCGGGTCGACGGCCAGGCTACGCCGCACCGGCGGCGGACCTCACGGTCACCGTGGGATCGCCGCGCAGCACCTGGTCCACATCGAACCGTACGGGCCGGTCGAGCTGGTCGTAGCGGCAGGATTGCGGTTCCCGGTCGGGCCGCCAGCGGACGAACCGGGCGGTGTGCCGGAACCGGTCGCCCTCCATGGCGTCGTAGCCGACCTCGACCACCAGCTCGGGGCGCAGCGGCTCCCACTCGAGGTTGCGGGCGCCCGTCCAGCGGCTCACCCCGCCGGGGAGGCGCTGGCCGCGTTCGTGGTCGCCGTGCACCCACGGGTGGTCGGCGCCGACGTCACGGTAGGGCTCCAGCTCCTCCAGCAGCTCCGCGCGGCGGGCCATCGTGAACGACGCGCTCACCCCGACGTGGTGCAGGACCCCGTCGTCGTCGTAGAGGCCGAGCAGGAGCGAGCCGACCACCGGGCCGGACTTGTGCCAGCGGAAGCCGGCCACCACCACGTCGGCCGTGCGGGCGTGCTTGACCTTGAACATGAGCCGCTTGCCCGGCTCGTAGGGCAGGTCGGCGGGCTTGGCGATCAGGCCGTCCAGGCCGGCGCCCTCGAAGACGTCGAACCAGCGGTGGGCGGTGTCGACGTCGGTGGTGACCTGCGTGACGTGCACCGGCGGCCGGACCCCGGCCAGCGCCGACTCCAGCCGGGCCCGGCGCCGCGGATAGGGCTCGTCGAGCAGCGTCTCGTCGTCGAGGGCGAGCAGGTCGAAGGCGACGAAGTCGGCCGGCGTCGTCTCGGCCAGCATCCGCACCCGGGACGCGGCCGGGTGGACGCGCTGGGCCAGCAGCTCGAAGTCCAGCCGGGGCTGCCCGTCCGGCCCGTCGCGCCGGATCACGATCAGCTCGCCGTCGACCGCGCACCGCTCGGGCAACTGGCGGCGGGCCTGCTCGACCACCTCGGGGAAGTAGCGCGTCATCGACTTGCCGCCCCGGCTGGACAGCTCCACCTCGTCGCCGTCGCGGAACACGATGCACCGGAAGCCGTCCCACTTCGGCTCGTAGGTCATCCCCGGCGCGGTGGGGACCCGCGGGACGCTCTTGGCCAGCATCGGCTCGACCGGCGGACTGATCGGCAGCTTCACGGCGACCAGTCAACCAGACCGCACCGACAATCGTGAGGCAGATCACGTCCGCGCGGCGGGTGGCGTGTCCGGCCGCGCGCGGCTCGTACCGCACCGGGCGAATCACAAAAGCGCAGGTCAGAGCTACCTTCGCGGGGTGTCGGAGTGGGTTTGCGGGTGCTGCGGGCGGTGGCGGGTGAGCGTCGAGCTGATCCGGGGCCGCTACCGGTACCGGCTGGTGCGCCGCTATCCCCGCCAGTTCGGCGGGGGCAAGGACGTGCTCGGCGAGGCCGGCTCGGTGGCGGAGCTGGAGGAACTGCTGCGCCGGCGTACCCCCCTCGGGCTGGCCGACCTGCGCGAGGCCGCCTGAGCCGGCGGCGGCCGAGCCCGGCGGACGCCGCCGACCCGCCGATCCGGCACCCCCCCCGCGCCGGCGGACACGGACCGGCCGGCGGGCGCCTCGTCACGATCCCGCGCGCGGCGTCGTCGAGACTGGCAGCGGCGCCGCCGGGCGTCGACACGGGGAGGGGACGCGATGCGGTTCGAGGCCGGTACGGAGGTGGCCGCCGAGGCGGGACGGGTCTGGGCGGTGCTGGTCGACGTCGAGCGGTGGCCGGAGTGGACGCCCTCGGTGCGTCGGGCGCTGCGGGGGGAGGCGGGACCGCTCGCGGTGGGCGCCACCGCCCGGCTCGCCCAGCCGAAGCTGCGACCGGCGGTGTGGCGGGTCACCGAGCTGACCGAGGGCCGGTCGTTCTCCTGGGTCTCGGGCAGCCCGGGGGTGCGCACGCTCGGCGAGCACCGGGTGCTGCCGCTGCCCGACGGGCGCAGCCGCGTCGAGCTGACCCTCACGCAGTCCGGGCCGCTCGCCGGGCCCGTCGGCTGGCTCTACGGCGACCTGATGCGCCGCTACCTGCGGATGGAGGCCGACGGGCTCAGGCGCCGCTGCGAGCGGGACTGACCGCCTTCTCCAGCTGGGCGAGCCGGATGCCGTTCGCGTCCGTGGAGTGCCCCACCACCCGGTAGCCGTGCCGGTGGTAGAACCGCAGGTTCTGCTCGGTGTCCGCGCCCGTGAAGAGCGCGAAGCGGCGCACCCGGGCGGCGCAGGCCGTCTCCACCGCGCGCAACAGCCGCCCGCCGACGCCCCGGCCGTGCTGGTCCGGGGCCACGGAGAGCCGGCCGATGTGGGCGGTGTCGCCGTCGACGTGCGCCCGCACGGAGCCGACCAGCCGGTCGCCGAGCCGGGCGGTGAGCACCGTCGCCGGGCCCGCCAGCGCGGCCCGCACCTCGTCCAGGGTCTCGGTCAGCGGGGGCAGGAACGGGTCGGCGTAGCGCTGCGCCTCGGTGACGTACGCGGCGCGCTGCACGGTGAGGATCTCGCCGGCGTCCGTGACGTCGGCGGGGGCGATGCGCGGCTCGATGATCACTCCGACAGCCAACCACAGGCCGTCGGGCGGGTCGCCCGCGCCGCCCGTACGCTGGCGGTGTCCCGTCGAGCCGTGGGGGTGCGCCGTGCCGGCACTGACCTATCCGCACGTCGGCGCCACCGAGACCGGCGAGCTGCCGGCCGGCTGGCGGCACGTGCGGCACCGGGTCCGGCTGCCCGACTCCTGCTTCCCGGCGGCCGGGGACGCCGTGCTCGGCTGGCGCCTGCACCGGGCTGCCGGCATCCGGATCGACGCCGCCGCCGAGCGCGCCGCGCCCGGGGTCCGGGTGGTCTCCCGGCTGGGCGTCGGCCCGCTGCGGCTGGCCGCGCCCTGCGAGGTGGTCTGGGCCGTCGACGACGGGCGGCGGGCCGGCTTCGGGTACGGCACGCTGCCCGGGCACCCGGCGCGCGGCGAGGAGGCGTTCGTGGTCAGCCGCGACGCCGCCGGCCGCGTCTGGTTCGAGGTGGTCGCGTTCAGCCGGCCGGACCGCTGGGTCATGCGCGCGGCGGGGCCGGCCGGTCGGGCCTTCCAGCGGGCGTACGCCTGGTGGCTCGGCCGCACCCTGCGCCGCCTCTGCGCCCGACCCTGACCCGCACCGTCGTCACCCGTCGGCGGGACCCCCGTCAGAACCGGGCGAAGGAGCGGATCGGCATCCGCGGACCGTACTTCGGCGCCTGGACGCCACCGGCCGCCAGCAGCACGCAGACCCGCCCCCGGTGCCCCCGGAACGGCTCCAGCAGGGCCAGCATCCGGGCGTCGTCGCCGCGCGGCTCGCCCGCCAGGGCCCAGGCCACCGTGTTCGGCACGTGGAAGTCGCCGACGCTGACGGCGTCCGGGTCCCCGTACGCGATGCGCACCACCTCGGCGGCGGTCCACGGGCCGATGCCGGCGACGGCGGTGAGCCGGCGGGTGGCCTCGGCGGAGTCCGCGCAGCGCTCCAGCCGGTCGGCGACGGCCGCCACGCGGCGCAGCGTCTCGGCCCGGCGCTGCTCCACGCCGAACGGGTGGAACACCCAGTACGGGGTGGCGGCCACCGCCGCCGGCTCCGGCGGCAGCAGCAGCGGCTGCATCGGCCCGGGCGCCGCCTCGCCGAAGTGCCGCACCGTCGCCGCGTACGCCCGGTAGGCCTCCTTGCCGGTCACCTTCTGCTCGAAGACCGCCCGCAGCAGTTGGCGGAAGACCTGCCCGGTGGCGGGCATGCGCAGCCCCCGGTGCTGGGCCGCGAGCCGCGCCACCACGGGGTGGGCGGCGGCGAGCGCCCCGAACCCGCTCACGTCGTCGCGGAGCCCGGCGACCGCGTCGGCCCGCTGCACCACCAGGTCGGCTCCCGGGCCGTAGCCCTCGGCGAGCAGGGTGCCGCCGGCCGGCCGCAGGGCGAGGGTGGCCGGACCGTCCGGGGTGCGGGCGGCCCACCAGAAGGTGCCGGCCGCGACGCGCGCGCAGGGGTCGTACGGGCTGAAGGTCAGCGCCCGGACCGACGCGGCCAGCCGGTACCCGGCGGGCGGGCGCAGCTCCCGACGCGCGGTGGGTTCGGTCCCGGTCACCCGCACATGCTGTCACGTCCCCGCCCCGTGACCGGCGACACCGCCGGGCGCACGCGGCCGGTGCCGTCGCCGGTCCCGAGGCGGCGACCGGCCGCGCCGGGACCGGCCACCGGGACCGCGCCGTCAGTACGAGTAGTCCGAGTCGCCCTGCCCGGCCTTGTCGTCGGACGGCGGGGCGACCGGCTTCGGGGTGCCCGGCGGCAGGCAACTGAGGTTCTTCTTCCCGTCCGGCGCGACCACGAACCAGGTGCCCCCGACGCCCTGGCCCTTCCACTGGCCGGGCTTCTTGTCCCCGACGTAGCGGTAGAGCGGCCAGCCGCCGAGGGTGATCTGCCGGGTGCCGTCCTGGCGGGTGACGGTGCCGACCTTGTCGTCGGAGACGGCGGTGAGCTCCGGGTCGCCGTCGGTCAGCGCCGGGGGCCACAACTGGGCGCACTTGTCGACGCAGTTCGACGAGGGCGGGTCGTTGGTGTCCTTGTCGAAGCGGTAGAGGATCCACCCGTCCTGGTCGGTGACCACGCTGCCCATCCGGGCGACCTTCCGGCCGTTGAGCTCCTCGGTCAGGTCCGCGTCGGCGGGCGGCGCGTCGGCGGCCGGGGACGGCGGGACCGAGGGCTCGGCCGCCGCGGTGGGTTCGGCGGCGGTCACGGCGACCGGGTTGGCCGCGCCCGGGTTCGCCCCCTCGTAACCGGCGGGAGCGCAGGCCGTCAACGCGACCATCGCGCTCGCCACGATGACGGTTCGCTTCATCTGTGCCACGTGCCCTCCTCGTTGATGCGGTTCACCGGTCAATACGGATCGAACGTTGTCAAGGTTGAATGCGAAAGCGTGGTCGATGTCACGGGAATTCGTTGAACCGAACGGGCCGGAGATCCGTTTCCCGCGACGAGTGCGGTTTCCGCCGACAGCATTCGTGGAAACGGCACGCGGAATCGACGCCGGTCGTGAGGGCCGACCGGCGCCGATTCCGCGACGGGTGCTACATCTGCACCGTGACCAGCGGGCTCGCCACCCCGCCGGCGTCCACCGACTGCACCTGGAACTGCTTGATGTCGTCGAGCCGCGTCGACGTCGACGCCGACAGGCTCAGCTTTTCGGGGCGCGCGTTGGTGCCGTACCCGGTGCCGGGCACCGACCAGGTGGAGACCACCTCGGTGCTGTTGTTCCTCCGCACCACGACGAGCCGGCACGTCCGGGGCCCGGGCAGCTTGGCGAGGATGAAGTCCACGCCCGTGCCGAAGTCCTTCGACACGACGAAGAAGGTCGCCTCGACGCCGGTGGTCGGGTCGACGACGTTGACCGGGTCGCCCTCCGGCAGCGTCCCGCCGATGTCCGGGTCGTTCGGATCGCTGGAACGGCTGACCGTCGGCGGGGCGACCTGCGCGGTGGCGGTCGGCTCGGCCACCACCTCGGGGGCACTGTCGCCGGCGATGCGGGCGAAGCCGAGCCCGGTCGCCCCACCGAGGACCAGCACCGCCGCCGCCGTGGCGAGCAGCTGCCGGAACCGGTTGCGCCGCCGGTGGGCGCGGACCGCGACCAGCGTACGGTCCAGCAGGGCCGGGTCGGTGCGGGTCTGCTCCAGCGCGGCCATCGTCTCGCCGTCGATGTCGGAGAGCAGGCCCACGACCGGCACCATCGTCTCCAGCTCGGCGGCGCACGCCCAGCAGGTGGCGAGGTGCTCCTCGAACCGTTCCGTGTCGCGCTCGTCCAGCACGCCGAGCGCGTACGCCGCGACGTCCATGTGGTCCGCCCGGCTCATTCCGTCACCCCCCGTTCCTGCAGAGCCGTGCGCAGCGCGCGCAGCGCGTAGTAGACCCGCGACTTGGCGGTGCCGAGCGGAAGGCCCAGCTCCTCGGCCGCCTCCGGCACCGTCCGACCCCGGAAGTACGTGGCCACCAGGATCTCCCGGTGCGACTGGCTCAGCGTACGCAGCGCGTCCGCCACCGTCATCGTGCGCAGCACCCGGTCGGTGCTGTCCGCCTCGGCGAACGCCGTCAGGTCCCGGTCGTACGTCTCGGCGGGCCGGGCCTGCACGCTGCGGTGCTCGTCGATGGCGATCCGCCGGGCCACCGTGACCAGCCACGGCCGCAGCGAGCCCTGCCCCTGCACGCCCAGCCGGTGCGCGTTGCGCCACGCCCGCAGCAGCGTCTCCTGGACGATGTCCTCCGCCCGCTGCCGGTCGCCACCGGTGAGCCGCATGACGAACGCCAGCAGCGGCCCGGCGTGCTCGGCGTAGAGCAGCCGGATCAGGCGATCCGAGTGACCCGCCTCGGTGGACGGTGCCGCCTGGTGGCGCCCCGGGGCGGATTTCGGCGTCACCGGCCCATTCTGGCGAGGCGCCTGGTGGGCGTCGACCCCGCGTGCCGCCGCGTCCGGCCGGGACTGGGACCGCGCGGACATCCAGTCCGGTCGCGCCCTGTCGCCGTGCCAACCGGCCGCCACCGCGTGCATGCAGACCTCCGGGTGTCCGATGACATCGGCCGCCTCCCACGGGCACGGCCGCCCGTTGGTACGCAGCGCCCACGCGAACGGATCAACGGCACCCGGAAAAGATTCCGCTTCGGCATCCGCCGGACCCGCGCCCGGCGTGGGCACCTCGCCCGACGATCCACGGAGCGGGCTCCGCTCAGCGGCGCACGGAGAAGATCCCGGGCGGCGGCGGGGTCGAGTCGGTGGCGTCGGCATCGCGGACGACCGGCGCCCCGCCCGCGAAGCGGTCGAGTTCCCCGCCCGCCAGCACCCGACCGGGGAACCAGTCCCCGGCGGCGCGCCGGGTCAGCTCCGGCACCGGCGGCTCGACCCGGCCGGCCACCAGCACCAGGTTGCCGTAGCGTCGCCCGCGCAGCACCGCCGCGTCGCCGACGAGGCAGGCCCGGGGCAGCACCGACCGGAGGGTGGCGACCTGCGCCCGGGCGTGGCGCAGCGGCGGGCCGTCGGCGACGTTCGCCAGGTGGAAGCCGCTGGGCCGCAGCACCCGGGCCACCTCGGCGGCGTACTCCACCGAGGTCAGGTGGGCCGGGGTGCGGGCACCGGCGAAGACGTCGGCCACCACGACGTCGTAGCTGGCGTCCCGGCTGGCGGCGAGCACCGCCCGAGCGTCGGCCACCCGCACCTTGAGCCGGGGATCCGGCTGCCACGGCAGGGACTGACGGACCAGTTCCACCAGCGCGCCGTCCACCTCGACCACCCGCTGGGTGGAGCCGGGCCGGGTGGCCGACACGTAGCGGGGCAGGGTCAGCGCGCCGCCGCCGAGGTGCAGCACCCGCAGCGGCGCGCCGGCCGGCGCCACCAGGTCGATCGCGGCGGCGAGCCGCCGGACGTACTCGAACTCCAGGTGCGTGGGGTCGGCGAGGTCCACGTGCGACTGCGGGGCGCCGTCCAGCAGCAGCGTCCACGATCCCGTCCGGTCCGGATCGGGCACCAGCTCGGCCTGGCCGGTGTCCACCCGCGCGGCCACCGTGTCGGCCGCCCGCTTGCGACCCATCAGCGCCGTCCCCGGGCGGCGGCGGTGAGCACCCGGTGCAGCAGCCGCGCGTCGCCGAGCAGCGCCCGCAGCCGGCGCTCCAGGCCGGCGATCGGGATCAGGTTCTGCGGCGCCCGCGGGTCCTTGTAGGGGGTGGAGGCGAAACGGGGCAGCGTGACCAGCGACAGGTCGGCCAGCCCCACCGCCTCGTCGATGTCCAGCTCGGCGGAGCACTCCATCCGGACGATGCCCGCCCACGGCGCGCCGAGGGCCACCGGCAGCCGCAGATACCACGACCAGCCGCCCCAGGCCGTGCCGAGCTTGAACACCGGGGAGCGCTCACCGGCCGCCAACCCGGTGACCACGGCGGTCAGCCGGGCGTCCAGGTACTGGCTGTGCTGGGTCTTGATGTAGCCGACCGTGCGCGGCAGCTGCCGCCGGTTGCGCAGCGGGCCGTCGACCACCAGCAGGTCGCCGTCGGTGCGCGCCGCCCCCGAGACCTCCACCTCGAGCGCGGTCAGCGGCCCCTGCACGGCGGCCGGGAGCTTGTTCAGCTCGCCCGTGCCGCTGACCCGGTGCACCGGGTAGCGGACGCTGCCGGCCACCACGTCCACCGCCGAGGGGCTGGCCGTGAACAGCCCCCGACCGACCCGCGCGCCGGCCAGCTGCGCCGCGCCGCGCTCCAGGTCGCACCGGACCACCCCGGCGGCGTACGACGCGGCCAGGCCGGGGAAGGACGCCCCGTCGTCCTCCGCGGTCCACACGCTCGCGTCGATCCGGCGTACCCCGTCGACGAGCAGCACCACGTCGGGGGCCCGTACGCCGGGACGCGGCCCGATCGCCCGCCAGTCCACCGCCGGCAGCTCGGCGTCCGCGTCGACCTGGGCGCTGCTCGGCGCCGCCGGACCGCCGCCGCCCGCCGCCTCGAACGAGGCGCCGTAGGCGGGATCCCACGCGTCGACGAAGAACCGGGGATCGGTCACCGCAGCGGACCTCCCGTCGCGCGCGCCGGGGCCCCGCTCACCGGCCGGTCCGCTCGACCCGCGCCGACCGGGCGTCCTTGCTGACCTCGAAGCGGACCGGGATGCGTTCGGCCAGGGCGGGCACGTGGGTGACCACCCCGACCATCCGGTCGCCCCGGGCGGCCAGGCTCTCCAGCGTGGCGGCCACCGTGTCGAGGGTGGCCACGTCGAGCGTGCCGAAGCCCTCGTCCAGCACGATCGACTCCAGGCTCGCCGCCGTCGTGGACAACCCGGCGAGCTGCTCCGACAAGGCCAGCGCCAGCGCCAGCGACGCCTGGAAGGTCTCGCCGCCCGACAGGGTGCGCACGCCCCGGCGGAGCCCCGCGTCGTGGTGGTCGACCACGAAGAACTCGCCCTTGTCGTGCACCAGGTCGTACTGCCCGCCGGACAGCTCCCGCAGGATGCCCGAGGCGCCGTCGACAAGCAGGTCCAACGCCTCGGCGAGCAGCCACCGCTCGAAGTTGTTGGCCCGCAGGTGCCCCGCGAGGGCCCGCGCCACCTGCGCCTCGCGCTCGTAGCCGGCCCGCTGCTCGCGCAGGTCACCCGCCTGTTCCCGGCGCCGCTCCAGCTCGCGCAGGTCGGCTTCGGCCCGTTCCAGGGCGCGGTCGGTGGCGCGTAGCGGATCGTCGGTGGGCGGCAGCCCGGCGGCGGCGAGGAAACCCGCGATGCGCTCGCCGACGCCGGCGGCCACCGCCTCGGCCTGCGTCACCGCCGCGGCCCGCCCGGCCCGCTCCGCGCGGCGGCGCGCCGACTCCTCGCCGGCCCACTCGGTCAGGGCGGCCCACGCGGCGCCCAGGTCCTCCCGGTCCGCCGTCGGCGGCCCGAACCGGGCCAGCCCGTCGCGGGTCGCGTCGAACGCCCGCCAGGTCGCCCGCAGCCGCTCCTCGGCGGCGTCCACCGCCGCCCGGGCCCGCCGGGCGGCGTCCCGGCCACCCCGCACCGCCGCCGCCGACTCCTCCAGCGCCCGGCGCAGCCGCGCGTGGTCGTCCAGCTCGCGGCGCAGCACCGCCGGCTCGGCCGCCCCGGCCAGCTGGTCGTCCAGCTCGGCCAGCCGGGCCTGCACCTGGTCCTGGCGGGCCCGCGCGCGCAGCAGCACCCGCTCCAGCTCCCGGGCCGCGCCGTCGCGGTCCTGCACCACGGACTGGGCGGCCTTGCTGGCGGCCCGCGCCTCCCGTCCCGCCGCCGTCGCGGCGGCCACCGCCGAGTCGGCCGGCACCGCCGGCACCGACGCGACGGTCTGCTCGCAGACCGGGCAGGCGGCCCCGGCACGCAGGTGCGCGCGCAGCGCCACCGCCTGGTCGGTCGCCTTCGCCTCCTCATGGGCGCGGAAGGCCGCCTCCAGCTCCGCCTCGGCCCGCTCGGCCGCCGCCCGCGCCTCGGCCAGCGCCGCCACCGCCGCGCCGTGCTCGGCCTGCGCCCCGGTCACCGCCGCGCGGACCGCCTCCGCCTCGCCGGCCAGCTTCTCCCGATCGGTGTACGCCCGCAGCAACAGCCGCAGCGCGCTCTCGTCACCGGCGGCGGCCAGCTCGCCCCGCAGCTTCTCCTCCCGCTCCTCGGCCAGCGACACCGCCGTCGCCGCCTCGTCCGCGCCGGCCCGCGCCGCCGCGACCGCCCGGGCCACCTCCGCCACCCCGTCCGGCGCGCGCACGGCGGCCAGCACCGTCAGGTCGGCGTCGAGCGCCGCCAGGGCCGTGCCCGCCTCCCGCGCCGTCGCCCGGGCGGCCTCCAGCTCCGGTACGGCGCCCGCCACCGACCCGGCCAGCTCCCGCATCCGGTCGACCTGCCCGGTCGCCGCCTCCAGCGCGGCGTCGTCGACGCCGGTGAGCCCGGCGAGCGCCTGGTCGACCGCCTCCAGCTTCGCCTCGGCCTGCGCGGCCCGCGCAGTCGCCCGCTTCTGCACGTCCTCGTAGACCCCGAGGCCGAGCAGGTTGACCAGGATCTGCTGCCGGGTGGCCGGCTTGGCGTGCAGGAAGTCCGCGAACTGCCCCTGCGGCAGCACCACGCAGCTGGTGAACTGCTCGTACGGCAGCCCGACCGCCTCCAGCACCGCCTGCTCCATCTCGGCGGGGGTGCCGGCCACCACCTCGCCGAGGTCGTCGGGGCTCAGCCCGGTGTCGAGCTTGGTCACGTCGAAACCGGCCGGCATCAGCTGCAACCCGGCGTTGGCCGTCTTGACGTTGCCCCGGCCGTCCCGGCGGACCACCCGGGTCGCCACGTAGCGGGAACCGGCCGACTCGAAGACCAGCCGCACCCGCGCCTCGGTCGCCGACGGCGCCAGGGCGTTGCCCAGCCCGCGCGTCCCACCCCAGCGGGGCACCGTGCCGTAGAGGGCGAAGCAGATGGCGTCCAGCACCGTCGACTTGCCGGAGCCGGTCGGCCCCACCAGCGCGAAGAAGTCGGCGTCGGTGAAGTCGATCGTGGTCTCGTCGCGGAAGACGGTGAAGCCCGCCATGTCCAGCCGCATCGGCCGCATCAGTGCTCGACCTCCTCGAAGAGCTCGTCGAAGAGCTCCCGCACCCCGTCGTCGGTGTGCCCCCGGCTGTCGAGGTAGTCGGCGAAGAGCTGCCGGGGCGAGCGGCCCGCCCGCTGCGCCACCCGCGTGCCGCTGCCCGGGGCGGGCACCAGCTCCGGATCGATCCGGATCTCCAGGGCCTGCGGGAGCAGCTCCTGGACCTCCTCGCGCAGCCCGGCGCGCGGCTGCTCCCGGACGTACACGCGCAGCCAGGCGTCCGGCACCTGCATCTCGGCGAGCTGGGCCAGGGTGCCCCGGACCGTCCGCAGCGTGGTGGCGGCGGTCACCGGCACCTCGCGGACCTGCGCCGCCGTGGTCGCCGTGACCTCGACGACGGTCACCGACGGCACGTTCTCCTGCTCGCCGAAGTCGACCGCCAGCGGGCTGCCGCTGTAGCGGATCGGGCAGGGGCCCTGCACCCGCTGCGAGCGGTGCAGGTGGCCCAGCGCCACGTAGTGCGCCGTCCCCGGGAAGACGGTCGCCGGCACCGCGTAGCCCAGCACCGTGTGCGCGTCGCGCTCACCGCCGCCCGTGGTCGCGCCCACCACGGTCAGGTGGGCGGTGACCAGGTGCACCCGGTCCGGCTCGGTGAAGCTCTCGGTCAGCCGGCCCAGCACCCGGCCCAGGTGGTCGGCGTACGTCTGGGTGGTCTCGGCGGCGGTCAGCTCGTACATCTCCACGGCGCGGATGGCGTAGCGCTGGGAGAGGAACGGCAGCGCGGCCAGGCGCCAGCGCTCCCCGCCGGCGGTGGTGCCGTCGATGACGTGCTCGTCGGGGTTGTCCCGGACGCCGCCGCGCAGGGTGATCCCGGCGGCCTCGGCCCAGGGCCGCAGTGCGTCGAGGGCCTGGCCGTTGTCGTGGTTGCCGCCGATGGCGACCACGTCGGCGCCGGTGCGGCGCAGCGCGGTCAGGGCCCGGGTGACCAGCCGGGTGGCCTCGGGCGTCGGGGCGGCGGTGTCGTAGAGGTCACCGGCGACGATGACCAGGTCGGGCGACTCGGCGCGGGCGACGTCGATCACGCCGGCCAGGACCCGCTTGTGCTCCTCGGCCCGCGACTGCCCCTTGAGGACCTTGCCGACGTGCCAGTCGGAGGTGTGCAGGATCTTCACGGTGCCGACCTTTCGTTCGCGACTGCGGGGCTCGCAAGCTCACTCCTCGCGCTCACCGGTGCCAGCCTTTCGTTCGCGACTGCGGGGCTCGCAAGCTCACTCCTCGCGCTCACCGGTGTCTCCCCTAGAAGGGGATGTCGTCGTCGGAGGTGCCGCCACCGGAGCCGACGACGGCGAACGGGTCGACGGACTGGGTGATCGACCGGAGCGTCTCGGACGGAGCGCGGCCGGCCTCGGAGACCCGGGTGGCCCAGGCCGGGAACGGGAACTCCAGGCAGAGCGGCACCGGGATGTCGGGCTGGTTGACGAACATCGTGCCCGGCTTGGCCAGCAGCGCGCGCTGGCGCTGGGCGGGCGGCAGGAAGCCGTACTCCGGACGGGACGCCTCGGCCGGGTCGAGCCGGCCCACCACCCGGATCGCCGAGTTGGTGACGATCCGCCGCTCCACCTCGCTCGCCGTCTGCTGGGCGCCGACCAGGATCACCCCGAGCGAGCGGCCCCGCTCGGCGATGTCGAGCAGCACCTCCTTGATGGGGGAGGAGCCCTCGCGGGGGGCGTACTTGTTGAGCTCGTCGAGCACCACGAAGAGCAGCGGCTTGGCGGTGCCGGCCTTCTCCTTGCGCTCGAACTCGCTCTTGAGCGTCACGCCGACCACGAAACGCTGCGCGCGGTCCGGGAGGTTGTGCAGGTCGACCACGGTGACCTGGGCGCTCTCGGCGGTGTTGATCGAGTGCGGGCGGCGGGTGGCCAGGTCGCCCCGGATCAGCCGGGACAGGTCCTTCTTGCTGCCGATCAACCGCCGGGCGAACGCGTTGACCGTGCCCAGCCCGACGGCGCTGCCCGCCCAGTCGGAGCGGGTCTCGTCGTCGTTGAGCTGCTCGACGACGTGGTCGACCAGGTCGGCGTACGAGCCGAGCCGCACCCCGTCGATGCTGATGCCGCCGTCGGCGGGCTGCGCGTGCCGGGCCAGGTGGGCGGTGACCGAGTGCACCACCATCGTGTACTGCTGGCGTTCGTCGTCGGCGTCGGCGAACACGTAGGGCAGCAGGCGGTCGGCGCAGAACTCGCTCAGCGTCCAGTAGAAGCTGTCCACCCCGGTGAGGCGGCTGCTCACGTCGGGCGTGCCGGAGGAGTCGCCCACCCGGGGCGGGGCGTAGACCCGCACGTCCGGGAACGCCCCGGCGGCCAGGCCGAGCTTCGCGTACGCGGCGCGGGTGGGGTCGTCCAGCCGGGTGTTGGGATGGTCGAGGAAGAGCAGGTCCTCGCCCTTGACGTTGAAGATGAGCGCCTTGGCGTTGACGGCGTCGCCGCCCAGCACCCCGGAGCGGAAGACCGAGTAGAGCAGGAAGGTGGCGAAGCTCGTCTTCGTGGCGACCCCGGAGATGCCGGAGATCGACACGTGCGCGCCCCGGCTGCCGTCGAGGAAGTCGGCGTTGAGGTAGACCGGCACCCCGTCGCGGCCCATGCCCATCGGGATGCGCCGCTCCATCCGGTCGAAGTGCAGCGCCCGGGCCCGGGCGTCGCCCTCGGCGCGGTGCACCACCGCACCGGGCGACGGTGGCACGTAGAGCTCCGGGTCGACGCGGGTCGTGGTGATCTCGGCGGCTTCCTGCACCTGCGCGGGCAGCGTGCCGTCGGCGATGGCGAAGACGTCGGAGTCGAACTGGGCGCCCTCGTGCCGGGCGCGGACCTGTGTGACCACCCCGGCGATCGTCACCGGCTCGCGGTCGGGCAGCTCCCGCCGGGTCACCACGACGTCGTCGAGCTGGAGGTAGCTGCCGGGGGAGACCGCGGTCCAGAACTGCAGGGGGGTGGCGTCGGCGGTGCCCAGCACCCGGCCGACCACCTCGCCCGGGCCGTCGAACCCGTCGTCAGTCATCGGGCAACTCCGGTCGGCTGGTCGTCGCGGTCGGGGCACACGCCCTGCATCCTGCCCGAGGAGTACGACACGTTGCCACGCGACGCGGCGGACGCCACCCCGCCATCGGCGCCCGTCAACCGCAGGGTGCCCGCCCGGTCACGGTCGGTCGCGGGCGTAGCGGAGCATGAGCACCCCGTCGGCGGCGGCGAGCACGTGCCGCAGCGGTAGGTGGCGTACGTCGCTGGGGTCGCCGGCGGTGATCCGCCCCGGGCCCGCCCCGGCCAGCAGCGGGGCGACGGTGAGGCAGACCTCGTCCACGAGGTCTGCGGCGGTGAGCGCGCCGAACAGCTGCGGGCCGCCCTCGCAGAGCACCTGGCCGAGGCCGCGGCGGCGCAGCTCGGCCAGGCCCGCTGCGAGGTCGACCCGGTCGTCGCCGCAGCGCACCACGTCGGCGACCCCGGTCAGGCCGGGCGGTGCCACGGCGTCGGCCCGGGTGAGCACCACGGGCCGCACCGGCGCGTCGGCGAACGCGGCCTGCGCCGGGTCGAGGTCGAGCGAGCCGGAGACGACGACCAGCGTCGGGTACTCGGCGAGCCCGTGCTCGCGGCGCCACGCCCGGCGCCGCTCGTTGAGGCGTACCGCCCGGTAGCCCTCGTGCCGCAGCGTGCCGGCGGCCACGAGCAGGGCGTCGCAGAGCATGCGCAGCAGCCCGAAGACGCGCTTGTCCGCCTCGCTCGATAGCCCGGCGGAGTAGCCGTCGACGGAGACGCCGCCGTCCACGCTGGTCACGAAGTTCATCCGCAGGTGGGGGCGGTCGGAGCGGCCGTAGAGCGCGGTGAGAGCGGCGTCGTCCAGCGGTCGCGCCGACGCCTGCGGCCAGAGCGCCGAAATCGGGATTCCGGCGTTCATTCGCCGGCCGGACCGGTGACCGGAGGGGTGGGTCGGGGGGTACGGTGCTGGCAGTCGCACCAGTTCCGCCCCGGACAGTCGTCGTGCCGCCTGGCCCGGCACGCTCGGCAGATCATGCCCGCAGCCTATGCCGAGGAAGGATGGGACAGCATGCCGCGTCAGATCTTCCAGCTGAAGATTTCCCTGGCCGGGGTCCGGCCGCCCGTCTGGCGCAGGGTGCTCGTCCCGGGCGGCTACACCCTCGACCGGCTGCACCGGGTGGTGCAGCACGCCATGGGCTGGCGGGACTGCCACCTGCACTCGTTCGAGATCGAGGGCCGCCAGTACGGCGAGCCCGATCCGGACGGCGAGTTGGCCCTGCGCGACGAGTTGGACGTCCGCCTCGACGCGGTGCTCGGCAAGGGCAGCCGCTTCCACTACACGTACGACTTCGGCGACTGGTGGGAGCACGACCTGGTGGTGGAGGACGCCTGCACGGCCGATCCGGACGGGCGGTACCCGTCCTGCCTGGACGGCGAGCGGGCGTGCCCGCCCGAGGACGTCGGCGGCCCGGCCGGCTACCAGGCGCTGCTGGCCGCGCTGGCGGATCCGGCTCACCCCGGGCACCGGGAGGCGCGGGACCGGGTGGGCGACCGGTTCGACCCGGCCGACTTCGACGCGGGCCGGGCCGGCACCCTGCTGCGCCGCTTCTGCTGAACCGCTGCGCCGCCCTCGCCGCGCGGTCCCGCCGCTGAACCGCTTCGGCTGAAACGCGTTCCGGCTGCCTCGGCTGCGGCGCGTGCCGGCCGCACGCAGGGTGCGCGACGGGCCGCTCAGCGTGTCCTCCGCCCGCGCCCGGACGTGCTGAACCGCTTCAACGGGGCGGGTGTCCAGGTGGCGCCGCCCGGCGGCTCGGCCCGCGACGTGCGGCAGTCGGGGCGTACGCACACGCGGTAACGATCTGGGAACGCTCCCATAGGCCTATTGACACCTCCGACACCCGCCGGCAATCTCATGGGAGCGCTCCCGCGAACGTGGCACGACTCACCCGCGCCCCGCTCCGGACGTCGACCGCCGGCCCCGACCGGCACCGACGGCGCGCACGGCACCCCCCACCACACCCAGTCAGCCTCACCACCGAAAGAGGGGTCTCCGATGAGCCTCACCACGCGGCGTACCCGCATGGCGGCTGCCGCCCTGGCCGCGATAACCGCCATCGGCGGTCTCGCGGCCTGCGGCAAGGACGACGACGCGCCGGCGGCCGGCGAGAAGCCCGCCAAGCTGGTCGTCGACACGTTCGGCGAGTTCGGTTACGACGAGATCATCAAGCAGTACGAGAAGGACACCGGCATCAAGGTCGAGCTGCGCAAGACCGCGCAGCTCGGCGAGTACCGGCCGAAGATCGTCCGGGCGCTGGCCACCGGCAAGGGCGCGGCCGACGTGGTCGCCCTGGAAGAGGGCATCCTCAACGAGTTCAAGGCCAACCCGGCCAACTGGGCCGACCTCGCTCCGCTGGTCGCCGACCACAGCAAGGACTACCTGCCCTGGAAGTGGGAGCTGGGCAAGGCGCCGGACGGTCGGCTGATCGGCCTGCCGACCGACGTCGGCAGCCTCGCCGTCTGCTACCGCCGCGACCTCTTCCAGGCGGCCAAGCTGCCGACCGAGCGGGACCAGGTCGCGGCCCTCTGGCCGGACTGGAACGCCTTCATCGAGACCGGCAAGAAGTACCGCACCGCGACCGGCAAGGGCCTGCTCGACTCGGTCACCACCGCCGCCAGCGCGGTGATGTTCCAGCAGGGTGGCGACCTGTTCTACGACAAGGACGACAACGTCATCGCGGACAAGAGCGCGGCGGTGAAGACCTCCTGGGACACCGCGGTCGCGATGGCCGACGCCAACATCACCGCCGAGACGGCGACCTGGTCGCCGGAGTGGTCGGCCGGCTTCAAGCAGGGCACCTTCGCGGCGACCTTCTGCCCGTCCTGGATGCTCGGCATCGTCGCGGACAACTCCGGCCCCGAGAACAAGGGCAAGTGGGACGTCGCACCGGTGCCCGGCGGGGCCGGCAACTGGGGTGGCTCCTGGCTCGGCGTGCCGACCCAGAGCAAGTACCCGAAGGAGGCGGCGAAGCTCGCCGAGTACCTGACCAACGCGCAGAGCCAGGTGGCGGCGTTCAAGCTCAAGGGCCCGCTGCCGACCAACCTCGAGGCGCTGAAGAACCAGGAGTTCCTCGGCTACACCAACGAGTACTTCAACAACGCGCCGACCGGCAAGATCTTCGGTGACAGCGTCGCCAAGATCCAGCCGCTGCACCTCGGCCCGAAGCACCAGGCGGTGAAGGAGAACGCGTTCGAGCCGGCGCTGCGCTCGTACGAACAGGGACAGGCCACGAAGGACAAGGCCTGGGAGCAGTTCGCGAAGGACGCCAAGACGCAGGGCGCCTTCTGACCCACCTCGTCGCCAGGTGGCGTCCGGGTCCACACACCCGGACGCCACCGGCGCCGTCCCCGTTCCGCCCCGGACGCCATCGGCGCCGTCCCGTTTTCGCGTAAGAGCGCCTGGGCGTCGGCGCGCGCCCGTGCCGACGCCGGGAAAGGACCCCGCATGAGCCTCTCGGCCACGACGGCGCCGCCGTCTCCCGCCGCACCGCCACCCCGCCCGCCCGCGCGGCGCCGGTCCCGGTCGCACTCGCTGACCCGGCTGGACCTCAAGTACTCGCCGTACCTCTACATCGCGCCGTTCTTCGTGGTCTTCGGCATCTTCGGGCTCTACCCGATGCTGCGGACCGCCTGGATGTCCCTGCACGACTGGAACCTGATCGGGGACCACACCTTCATCGGGTTCGACAACTACGTCGCCCTGGTCAAGGACGAGTACTTCTGGAACGCCACCCTCAACACCTTCGGCATCTTCCTGCTGTCGACCATCCCGCAGCTGCTGCTCGCCCTGTTCCTGGCGAACCTGCTCAACCGCACGTTCCTGCGCGCGCGCACGTTCTTCCGGCTGGCGATCTTCATGCCGAACGTGGTCTCGGTGGCCGCCGTCGCGATCGTCTTCGGCATGCTCTTCCAGCGCGACTTCGGCGTCATCAACTGGCTGCTGAGCTTCGTCGGGATCGACGCGGTCGACTGGGACGCCGAGCGCTGGAGTTCCTGGAGCGCCATCGCCTCCATGGTCAACTGGCGGTGGACCGGCTACAACACCCTGATCCTGCTCGCGGGCATGCAGGCCATCCCGCGTGACCTGTACGAGGCGGCGGCGCTCGACGGCGCGAGCCAGTGGAAGCAGTTCTGGCGGATCACCCTGCCGATGCTCACGCCGACCTTCGTCTTCGTGGTGATCCTCTCCACGATCGGCGGGCTCCAGCTCTTCACCGAGCCGCTCGTCTTCGCCAACGGCAACATCATCGGCGGCGACCAGCGCGAGTTCCAGACCCTGGCCATGTACATGTACGAGCTGGGCATCGAGAACCTCAACACCGCCGGCTACGGCGCCGCGGTCGCCTGGGCGATGTTCCTGATGATCGCCCTCGTCTCGGGGATCAACTTCCTGCTCGTCCGCCGCACGGTGAAGTGAGGAACGCCCAGATGAACTCGGCATCCCGGCGCCTGTGGCGCACCAGCCCGCTGACCTACGTCGCGCTCGTCCTGGCGACGCTCTTCTCGATCTACCCGTTCTACTACATGGTGGTCATCGCCACCCGCAGCCTCGACTCGATCAACGACGTCCCGCCGCCGGTCACGCCGGCCGGGTCGTTCGGCGACAACTTCGGCCGCGTGCTCGACAACGAGGCGGCCAACTTCCTCACCGGCCTGCTCAACTCGGTGATCGTCTCCGGCATCGTGACGGTCTCCGTGGTGATCACCGGCTCGCTGGCCGGCTTCGCCTTCGCCAAGCTGCGCTTCCGGGGCCGCAACGCCCTGCTGCTGACGATCATCGTCACCATGATGATCCCGACGCAGCTCGGCCTCATCCCGCTCTGGGGCATGATCCAGGACCTCAACTGGTTCGACACCCTCTACGCGGTGACCGTGCCGTTCCTGGTCAGCGCGTTCGGCGTGTTCATGATGCGGCAGTACGCCACCCAGGCCATCTCCGACGAGCTGATCGAGGCGGGCCGGGTGGACGGGGCGAGCACCTTCCGCATCTACTGGAGCATCGTGCTGCCCGCGCTGCGGCCGGCCGCCGCCGTGCTCGGCCTGCTGACGTTCATGGAGACCTGGAACTCGTTCCTGTGGCCGTACGCGGTGCTCACCTCCGAGAACCCGACGCTCCAGGTCTCGCTGGCCTTCCTGTCGTACGCCTACTACACCGACTACTCGCAGGTGTTCGCCGCCACGGCGGTCGGCACTCTACCGTTGGTGATCGTGTTCATCGTGTTCGGCCGCCAGATCGTGGGCGGCATCATGGAAGGTGCCGTCAAGTCGTGAGCAACCCCGCCAGCCCACCCGCCGTCGGCGTCGTCGACGACCGTCCGCCGCTGACCTTCCCGCCCGGCTTCCTCTGGGGCGCGGCCACCGCCGCGTACCAGATCGAGGGCGCGGCGGCCGAGGGCGGCCGGACCCCGTCGATCTGGGACACCTTCAGCCATACCCCGGGGCGGGTCGTCGAGGGGCACACCGGTGACGTGGCCTGCGACCACTACCACCGGCTGGGTTCCGACGTCGCGCTGATGGCCGAGCTGGGGCTGAAGTCGTACCGGTTCTCGGTCTCCTGGCCGCGGGTGCAGCCGGGCGGCACCGGCCCGGCCAACGCCGAGGGGCTCGACTTCTACCGGCGGCTCGTCGACGAACTGCTGGGGCACGGGATCGAGCCGTGGCTGACCCTCTACCACTGGGACCTGCCGCAGCCGCTGGAGGACGTCGGCGGCTGGCCGGCCCGGGACACCGCCGCGCGGTTCGCCGACTACGCCACGCTGGTCGCCGACGCGCTCGGCGACCGGGTGCGCTACTGGACCACGCTGAACGAGCCGTGGTGCTCGGCGTTCCTCGGCTACGGCTCCGGGGTGCACGCGCCGGGCCGCTCGGACGGCGCGGACGCCGTACGGGCCGGACACCACTTGATGCTCGGCCACGGCCTCGCGGTGCAGGCGCTGCGCGCGGCCCGGCCGACCGCCGAGGTCGGGGTGACGGTCAACCTCTACCCGGTCACCCCGGCCAGCGAGGCGCCCGCCGACGTCGACGCCGCGCGGCGCATCGACGGGCTGGCCAACCGCTTCTTCCTGGACCCGCTGCTGCGCGGGTCCTACCCGGCGGACCTGATGGCCGACCTCGCCAAGGTCACCGACTTCGGGCACGTGCGCGACGGGGACCTGGCGACCATCTCCACCCCGCTGGACGTGGTCGGCGTCAACTACTACAGCCGCCACGTCGTCGCCGCGCCGGACCCCGACGCCGAGCCGGAGCCGTACTGGCGGGCGCCGTCGTGCTGGCCGGGCAGCGAGGACGTCCGGTTCGTCACCCGGGGCGTCCCGGTGACCGACATGAACTGGGAGATCGACGCCCCCGGCCTGGTGGAGACGCTGCGCCGGGTACACGAGGAGTACACCGACCTGCCGCTCTACGTCACCGAGAACGGCTCGGCCTTCGTGGACGAGGTGGTCGACGGGCGGGTCGACGACGCCGACCGGCTGGCGTACTTCGACGCCCACCTGCGCGCCGCGCACGAGGCGATCGAGGCCGGGGTGCCCCTGCGCGGGTACTTCGCCTGGTCGCTGATGGATAATTTCGAGTGGGCCTGGGGCTACACCAAGCGGTTCGGGATGGTCCACGTCGACTACGACACCCAGGTCCGCATCCCCAAGTCCAGCGCCAGGTGGTACGCCGAGGTGATCCGACGCAACGGTCTGGCCGCACAATAGGCCAGGGCCAGCCATCAACGGGCGGCCCCGGCGCCACCCCGCACGGGGTGGCGCCGGGGCCGGTCCGCCGTCGGAGGAGCAGACAATGACAACGCAGCGCACCCGGTCGCTCGGGCGCCCGACCCTCGACGCCGTCGCCGCCCGCGCCGGCGTCGGTCGCGGGACGGTCTCCCGGGTGGTCAACGGCTCACCCCAGGTGAGCCCCGAGGCGCGCGCCGCGGTGCAGCAGGCCATCGCCGAGCTGGGGTACGTGCCGAACCGGGCCGCCCGTGCCCTGGTGACCCAGCGCACCGACTCGATCGCCCTGGTGGTGTCGGAATCCGGTGACCGGGTCTTCACCGAGCCGTTCTTCGCCGGCATCGTCCGGGGCGTCAGCTCGGGGCTGCTGGAGACCCCGTTGCAGCTCTGGCTGGCCATGGTGCAGTCGCCGATCGAGCGGGAGCGGGTCGAGCACCACCTGACGAACCAGCACGTCGACGGGGTCCTGCTGCTGTCGCTGCACGACTCCGACCCGCTGCCCACCCTGCTGGAGGAGCGTGGCCTGCCCACCGTGCTCGGCGGCCGTCCGGCCCGGATGCTGCAACCCGGCGCGCAGCCGGCGTACTACGTCGACGTGGACAACGTGGGCGGCGCCCGGCGGGCGGTGGAACACCTGGCCGGTCGGGGGCGGCGGCGCATCGCCACCATCGCCGGCCCGCAGGACATGGGCGCCGGCCTGGGCCGGCTGACCGGCTACAAGGAGGCGGTCAGGGCCGCCGGGGGCGGGGTCGATCCCGCCATGATCGCGTACGGCGACTTCAGCGAGGGCAGCGGAGCGGCCGGGATGCGTCGGCTGCTGGAGGACTGCCCCGACCTCGACGCCGTCTTCGTCGCCTCCGACCTGATGGCGTTCGGGGCGCTGCGCGCGCTGCGCGAGGCGGGACGGCGGGTGCCGGAGGACGTCGCGGTGATCGGCTTCGACGACGCCCCGATCGCCCGGCAGGCCGAGCCGCCGCTGACCACGGTCTTCCAGCCGGTGGAGGAGATGGGCCGGCAGATGGCCCGCCTGCTGGTCAGCCGCATCCGCGGCGACGAGCTCCCGTCACCCCACATCCTCCTGGACACCCAGCTGATCGAACGCGCCTCCGCCTGACCCCGGTTCGCCGCGCCTGCCCGACCCCGGACCCCGCCGTCGCCGGTGGCGACCGGTCCCGCGCCGCTCTCTCCGCCCCGGGCGGCACCCGCCGCTGTGCCTGTCGAGCTGAGTCGTCTACGACAGCACCGCCAACGCCCGCGACCGCCGCTGCGGTCCGGACGTGAGGGCGGTGGCTGCGCGAGGGTCGTCCGCTGTCACTGAGTCGTCTGCGACAGCAGCTCGACAGCGCCGACGCGGCAGTATGTCGCTGCCCGCTGCCCGCTGCCCGCTGCCCGCCGTCTGTCGGCCCGTCCCGCCGCTCGTCAGTCCGACCAGCGGCGCAGTTCGCGCTTGGCCAGCGAGGAGCGGTGGACCTCGTCGGGGCCGTCCGCGAGGCGCAGCGTCCGCGACTGGGCCCAGAGGGCGGCGAGCGGAGTGTCCTGGCTGACGCCGGCCCCGCCGTACGCCTGGATGGCCTTGTCGATCACCCACTCGGCCATGGCGGGAGTGGCGATCTTGATGGCCTGGATCTCGGTGTGCGCGCCCTTGTTGCCGACCGTGTCCATCAGCCAGGCGGTCTTGAGCACCAGCAGCCGGGCCTGTTCGATGCGCACCCGGGACTCGGCGATCCACTCGCGCACCACGCCCTGCTCGGCGAGCGGCCGGCCGAACGCGACCCGCTCGAGCGCCCGCCGGCAGAGCAGCTCCAGGGCCCGCTCCGCCATGCCGACCAGCCGCATGCAGTGGTGGATCCGGCCGGGACCGAGCCGGGCCTGGGCGATCGCGAAGCCGGCGCCCTCCGCCCCGACCAGGTTCTCCACCGGTACGCGGACGTCGGTGAAGTCGACCTCGGCGTGGCCGCCGTGTGAGGCGTCGCTGTAGCCGAACACCGTCATGCCCCGCCGCACGACGACGCCCGGGGTGTCCCGGGGCACCAGGATCATGCTCTGCTGGCGGTGCCGGTCGGCCTCCGGGTCGGTCTTGCCCATCACGATGAAGATCTCGCAGCGCGGGTCCATCGCCCCCGACGACCACCACTTGCGCCCGTCGATGACGTAGTGGTCGCCGTCGCGGGTGATCCGGGTGGCGATGTTCGTCGCGTCCGAGGACGCCACCTCCGGCTCGGTCATGCAGAACGCGGAGCGGATCTCGCCCTCCAGCAGCGGGCGCAGCCAGCGCTCCTGCTGCTCCGGCGAGCCGAACTCGGCGAGCAGCTCCATGTTGCCCGTGTCGGGCGCGGCGCAGTTGAGCGCCTCCGGGGCCAGGTGCGGGCTGCGCCCGGTCAGCTCGGCCAACGGGGCGTACTGGAGGTTGGTCAGGCCGGCGCCGTGGCGCGGGTCGGGAAGGAAGAGGTTCCACAGGCCGCGCTTGCGTGCCTCGGCCTTCAGCTCGGCCATCACCGGGGGCCGGGCCCACGGGTCGCCGGCGGCGGCCACCTGTGCGGCGTGCACCGGCTCGGCCGGGTACACGTGCTCGTCCAGGAACGCGGTCAGCTCGGCCCGCAGCTGCTCGGTGCGGGTGTCGTAGGCGAAGTCCATCAACGCTCCCTGGCGGCGGTCAGCCCGTGTTCGACCAGCGGTGCCACCATGTCGCCGATCCGGTCGAAGCCCTCGCCGAGCGTCTGCCCGAGCGTGTGCCGGTAGTGGATGCCCTCGCAGATCACCGCGAGCTTGAAGCAGCCGAGCGCGACGTGCCAGTGCAGCGGCCCGACGTCGACGTCGCCGCGCCCGGCGTACCGCTCGATCAGCTCCGTCCCGGTGGGGAACCCGGCGCGCGGGCCGAGCCCGTCGGCGACCGGGTTGCCGGCGGCCGATTCGCTGCCGCCGAGCACGTCCCAGTAGGTCAGCAGCAGCCCGAGGTCGGCCAGCGGGTCGCCGAGGGTGGCCATCTCCCAGTCGAGCACGGCCCGTACGGCCACCGGGTCGACGGTGGCGAGCAGGTTGTCCAGCCGGTAGTCGCCGTGCACGATCCGGCCGGCGTTGGCGCCCTCCGGCACGGTGCCGGCGAGCAGGTCCCGCAGCTGATCGATGCCGGGCAGCGGCCGGCTGCGGGACCGGTCGAGCTGGCCGGCCCACCGGCGGACCTGCCGCGCGAGGTAGCCCTCCGGGCGGCCGAAGTCGCCCAGCCCCACCGAGGCGGGCTCGACCGCGTGCAGCGCGGCGAGGGTGTCCATCATCGCCAGCGCCAGCTCCCGCCGCTGGTCGTCCGTGAGCGGGTCGGTCTGGGCGCGGGTACGCAACACCTCGCCGTGCACCCGCTCCATCAGGTAGAAGGGCGCGCCGATCACCTCGGCGTCCTCGCAGAGCAGCAGCGCGGCGGGCACCGGCACGTCGGTCGGCGCCAGCGCGGAGATCACCCGGTACTCCCGGGCCATGTCGTGCGCGGTGGCCAGCACGTGCCCGAGCGGCGGGCGGCGCAGCACGACCTCGTGCCCGCCGGCGTGCAGCAGGTAGGTCAGGTTGGACTTGCCGCCGGCGATCAGCCGGGCCCGCAGCGGGCCGTCGGCCAGCTCGGGCCGGTGCCGGGCCAGGTGGGCGGCGAGCCGGTCGAGATCCAGCCCGCGGGGGGAGGCGGCGGCGGGGCTGCTGCCCGGCCCGTGCGCGTCGACGGCCGGCTCGGTCATCCGATTAGTTGATGGCAGGTCCGCCATGTTGTCAAGGTCGGGAGTTGACCCTCGGGACATGCCGCGGCAACAGGGGCGAAACGGCCACCGGCCAGGCTGGGGCCCAGCCTGCCGGCCAGCGGTGCCGGCCCGCCGAGCGGAGGGGTTCAGACATGTTGCTGCGAGTTCGGGTCACCCTGCCGGACCGTCCGGGCACGCTCGGTCAGGTGGCGCGCACCATGGGCGTGTCCGGCGCCGACATCGTCCAGGTGGTCGTCCTGGAGCGGCTCGGTGGGCGGGCGGTGGACGACTTCACCGTGGTCTGGCCGGGCGCGGCGCGGGTCGAGCGGCTGCTCGCGGGGCTGGCGGCGATCCCCGGCGTCCGGGTGGACGGGGTGTGGCGGGCGATCGGCGCGCCCACCACCTCCGGGCAGGACGCCGAGCTGCTGGCCCAGGTCGCGGCCAACCCGGTCGACGGCGTCGCCACGCTTGTCGACGCCGTTCCCGGGCTGCTCGCCGCCGACTGGGCGGTCGCCGCCGTGGTGCCGGTGGACTGGGCCGCCCGGACCGGCGCCGCCGGGGAGGCGACCGTCGGGTACGCGAGCTGGCGCGCGCCCGTACCGATGCGGTTGCCGGAGGTGACCCCGCTGCGCGCCCGGGCGATCAGCACGCCCGGCGGCGCGCACGTCGCGGTCGCGCCGTTCGGCCGGGCCGGCCTGGTGCTGGTGGTGGCCCGGGAGTGCGCCGGGACGCCGGCCGCGGCGGCGTTCCACGCCACGGAGGTGGACCGGCTGGCACAGCTCGTCCGGGCCGCCGCGGTGATCCTCGGCGACCGGCTCGACCTGGTCGGGGCGCCGCCGGTGGCCGCGAAGCCCTGAGTCGGCCCGCGCGTCCCAACGCCCGCCCGATTTGGACCTCTGCGCCGGCCCGGCGTGAACCTCTGCGCCGGCCCGGCGGTGGCGGCCACTGTGGCGCAGGTCGCGTGACGGAACCGGAGCCGTCACCCCCGGGCAACCGGCCCGCAACAGCCACCGACGAGGGTCGTGGGCGGAAGGGAGCGAACCATGACGCTGTGGCGGATCCGAGCGACCGTGGACGACCGGCCGGGCTACCTGTCGGTGCTCACGGCCAGCCTGGCGTTGCGGGGGGTCAACATCCTCGCCGTGCAGGTGCACACCACCGAGCGAGGTGCCGTCGACGACTTCCTGGTCGACGCGCCGGACACGCTCGACGAGGCCGGCCTCGTCGCCGCCGTGCACCGGGGGCGGGGCCGGGACTGCTGGGTGGCGCGCAGCGAGGCGCGCGGGCTCGCCGACCAGCCGACCCGGGCCCTCGGCCTGGCCACCCGGCTGGTGCGGGACCCCGACGCGGCCGGGGAGGCGCTGCGCGCCCTGCTCGGCGCGGACACGGTCACCTGGCGACCGTCGCCCGCCGGCGCGGGCTGCGGGATCGCCGACACGACCATGCTGCTGGAGGATCCCGCCGGCGGGTCGTTCGCGCTGCGCCGCGCCGCGCCGGGCTTCACCCCGGCCGAGTACGCCCGCGCGCAGGCCCTGGTCGAGCTGTCGGCCGCCGTCGCGCGCCGGGCCGCGGAACAGGTCACCCTGGTGCTGCCCGACGGCGCCGAGGTGTCCGTACGGCCGGCCGTCGCCGACGACCTGCCCGGCGTGGTCGAGCTGCACGAGGAGTGCTCGCCGGGGAGCCGGCACCGGCGTTACCTCGGCGGCGCGGGGACGCCGGCCACGGCCCGGCTGCGTCGGCTGCTGGAGCCGGCCCGGGGCGTGACCCTGCTCGCCACGGCGGGCGGCGACGCCGGGGAGGCGGAGTCGGTGGTGGCGATGGCGAACCTGCTCGCCGAGGGCGACGAGGCCGAGGTGGCGCTGCTGGTCCGCGACGACTGGCAGCGACGGGGCCTCGGCTCGGCCCTGCTGCGCCGGGTGGTCCGGCACGCGGAACAGGCCGGCTACGTGGCCCTGGTGCTGCACGTCCAGGCGGAGAACACCCCGATGCTGCGTACCGTGCGGCGGCTCGGCCGGCCCACGCCGGCCGAGCGGGACGGCGGCCTGGTGACCCTCACCGTTCCGCTGGCCGAGGGCGCGTCCGCGCGGCACGGCTGAGCCGTCGCGCCGCCGGGCTGTCAGGAAGGGCACCCTGCAATCGCCATCCGTCAGCAGGGTGCCCTTCCTTGCACCTCAGGTCGTCGGGTAGCTGTTGTAGTCGGGGAAGTTGCCGTAGAGGCGGCCGTCGCCGCCCTGGGTCACCGCGTGCACCAGCAGGTCGCCGCCGACGAAGGCGCCCTTCCAGGACGCGCCCCGGCCGCCGAACGGCTCGTCCCGGTCGCCCCGGGAGCGCGGCTTGTTGATGCCCACCTTGAATGCCTGGAGGTCGACCGCGAGCTTGCCGGCCAGCTCCTCGTCGTCGCAGGCCAGCGAGGCGACCAGCGCGCCGTTCGAGGCGTTCATCGCGGCCAGCAGCTCGTCGGTGGTGTCCACCACGACGATGGTGTCGACCGGGCCGAACGGCTCGGCGTGCATGAGCCGGGACCGGCCGGGCGGGGCCAGCAGCACCGACGGGGCCACGTACGCGGAGGTGTCCTGCCCGTCGAGGAACGGCGCGCCGGTGAGCTTGCCCCGGTGCAGCGGCACCGCGCCGCCGCGTACCGCCTCGTCGACCTTGCGGCGCAGCTCGTCGGCCTTGGCGGCGCTGATCAGCGGGCCGAAGTCCAGCTCGGGCAGCGGGTCGCCGGCGGCCCAGTCGTCGCCGACGGCGAGCGGGTGCCCGAACCGGACGGAGCGGACGACCGGCAGGTACATGTCGAGGAACTCGTCGACGAGGTCCCGCTGGACCACGAAACGCGGGTACGCGGTGCAGCGCTGCTTGCCGTACTCGAAGCCCTTCTTGAGGTGCCCGGCGAGCAGGTCCCACTGGGAGAAGTTCCAGATGCCCCAGGCGTTGAGGCCCTCCTGCTCGATGAAGTGCCGCTTGTCGGAGTCGAGCAGCGCGGCGGCGACCTTGCCGCCGTTCGAGCGCCCGCCGACGAACGCCACCGCGCCGATCTCCGGCGCCCGGACGAGCACCTCGGACAGCTCCTCGCCGCCGCCGGAGACCAGGGTGGCGGGCAGCCCGGCCCGGCGCATCAGCGCGTGCGCGACGGTGAGGCAGACCGCCCCGCCCTGTGACGGGGTCTTGGCGATGACCGCGTTGCCGGCGAGCAGCTGCACCAGCTCGGCGTGCACGAGCACGCTCATCGGGTAGTTCCACGACGCGATGTTGCTGACCGGTCCCGGCAGCGGCTCCCGGCCGTCGGCGAGCATCCGGTCGATCTCCTCGACGTACCACCGGACGCCGTCGAGCGCCCGGTCCACGTCGGCGCAGGCCAGCCGCCACGGCTTGCCGATCTCCCAGACCAGCAGCAGCGCGAGCAGGTCGCGGTGGGCGGTGAGCGCGTCCAGGGCGTCGGTGACCCGGGCCTTGCGGTCGGCGAGCGGGGTGTCGGCCCAGGCCCGGTGCGCGGCGGCGGCGTGCGCGACCGCGGCGCGGGCGGACTCCGCGTCGAGGCGGGCCAGGTTGACCAGCACGGTGTTGTCGACCGGCGTGCGTACGGGGCTGGGGGTGCCCACCGCGTGCCAGTCGCCGCGGACGAGGTTGTGCAGGGTGGTGACACCGTCGACCGGGGAGCCGAACGCCTCGGGCGCGGCGGCCACCGCGCGGGCGAGGGTGTCGGACCAGGCGGTGCCGTCGGCGAGTCGTAGAGCCATCGCGATCTCCTCAGGTTGGCCGGGGGAGCGGCAACGTCGATGGCACCGCTGGTGTGGGCGTACTGTCGCGCGCCGGAAAGGGGCGGGCAACAGTACGTTCGTATGCCGGAACGCCCGGCCTGTCGCCCGCCCGGTCGCGACGCGTGTCGGCGCCCACCCTTCCTGACGATGACCTGCCCGTACGCCGAAATTTAATCCATCGATGTCGATGGTGTGACGTACGTCAGGTGCGCAGGTAAGGGCTTTCCTGTCAGCGCCCCCGCGCGGGCGCATCGCAGGCGCACCGCGCGCGTCTTCACAAACCGGCGACCGCCGCATTACATTGTCGTTCATCCATGGGAGCGCTCCCGGACCCGTGGCCGTACCCCCACCACCCTCGCCGGCACGCCCCGACCACCACCCCGCACGCCGTCCCCGGTGCCGCCGGCGACGCCACCGACAGGAGCCCCGTCATGCGTCACCCGAGACGTCCGCGCCGGCCGGGCGAGCAGCCCTGGCTGCCCCGCCTGCTGGCCGCCGGCAGCGCCCTCGCCGCCGGCCTCGCCCTCGCCGTCACCGCCCCGGCGCCCGCCTCCGCCGCGACGCCCGCCGCCGGGGCCGCCACGCGGACCGCGCCCGCCGCCGCGGCACCCGCCGCCACCTTCAACTACGCCGAGGCGTTGCAGAAGTCGCTCTACTTCTACGAGGCGCAGCAGTCCGGCCCGCTGCCCGACTGGAACCGGGTCTCCTGGCGCGGCGACTCCGCGCTCACCGACGGCGCCGACGTCGGGCTCGACCTCACCGGCGGCTGGTACGACGCAGGGGACCACGTCAAGTTCGGCTTCCCGATGGCGTTCAGCGCCACCATGCTCGCCTGGGGCGCCGTCGAGTACCGCGCCGGCTACGTCGCCTCCGGCCAGCTGCCGCACCTGCTCAACAACCTGCGCTTCGTCAACGACTACTTCATCAAGGCGCACCCGGCGCCCAACGTCCTCTACGGACAGGTCGGCAAGGGCGACGACGACCACAAGTGGTGGGGCCCGGCCGAGGTGATGCCGATGGCGCGGCCCGCGTACAAGATCGACGCGAGCTGCGGCGGCGCGGACCTGGCCGGCGAGACGGCGGCGGCGATGGCCGCGTCGTCGATGGTCTTCCGGCCCACCGACGCCGCCTACGCCGACAAGCTGCTCGGGCACGCCAGGCAGCTGCACACGTTCGCCGACACGGTGCGCAAGAGCTACCACGAGTGCATCACCGACGCGACCAGCTTCTACCGCTCCTGGAGCGGCTGGCAGGACGAGCTGGTCTGGTCCGCGATCTGGCTGCACCGGGCCACCGGCGAGGCCGCCTACCTCGCCAAGGCCGAGAGCGAGTACGACAAGCTCGGCACCGAGAACCAGAGCACCACCCGCTCCTACAAGTGGACCATCGCCTGGGACAACAAGCAGTTCGGGGCGTACGTGCTGTTGGCCAACCTGACCGGCAAGCAGAAGTACGTCGACGACGCCAATCGCTGGCTCGACTACTGGACCGTCGGCGTCAACGGGCAGCGGGTGCCGTACTCGCCCGGCGGGATGGCCGTGCTCGACTCGTGGGGCGCGCTGCGCTACGCGGCGAACACCTCCTTCGCGGCACTCGTCTACAGCGACAAGACCACCGACGCCACCCGCAAGGCCCGCTACAAGGACTTCGCCGTCCGGCAGATCAACTACGCGCTCGGCGACAACCCTCGCGCCTCCAGCTACGTCATCGGCTTCGGCGCCAACTCGCCGAAGAACCCGCACCACCGCACCGCGCACGGCTCCTGGTGGGACAGCCAGACCGTGCCCGTCGAGACCCGGCACACCCTCTACGGCGCGCTGGTCGGCGGCCCGTCGGCGGCCAACGACGCGTACACCGACAACCGGTCGGACTACGTGATGAACGAGGTCGCCACCGACTACAACGCCGGCTTCAGCTCCGCGCTGGCCCGGCTCGCCCAGGAGTACGGCGGCACCCCGCTCGCCGGCTTCCCCCGCGCCGAGACGCCGGACATCGACGAGCTGACCGTGGAGACCACGGTGATGCAGGCCGAGCCGCGCGCCACCGGCCTCAAGACCATGATCTACAACAAGTCGGCCTTCCCGGCCCGCGCCCTGACCGACGGCAAGTTCCGCTACTACTTCCGCCCCGACGGCACCGGCCCCGTCACGGTCACCCCCGGCTACACCCAGGGCTGCCCGTCGCCGGCCACGGCCAGGCAGTTCTCCGGCGACATCTGGTACGTCGAGGTGGACTGCACCGGGCACACCATCGCGCCCGCCGGGCAGTCGCAGCACCGGATGGAGGTGCAGTTCAAGATCGGCGTGCCCGAGGGCGGCACCTGGGACCCGACGAACGACCCGTCGTACCAGGCGACGGCCGGGCCGAACCGGAAGGTCACCCTCTACTCCGGCGGCACCCGGATCTGGGGCGAGGAGCCCGGCCCGGCCACCCCGGACACCACCGCGCCGACCACCCCCGGCACCCCCGTCGCCTCGGCCGTCACCGCGACCGGGCTGACCCTGACCTGGCCCGCGTCCACCGACGCCGGCGGCAGCGGACTGGCCGGCTACGAGGTCACCCAGGCGCAGGTCGGCAGCGACGCGCTCGTTCTGCTCAACTCGACCACCAACACCCTGGCGGTGACCCGGCTGCTGCCCGAGCGGACGTACCGGTTCACGGTGCGGGCCCGCGACGGCGCCGGCAACCGCTCGGCCGCCTCGCCCGTGGCCGAGGTGACCACGCCCGCCGCCCCGGCACCCGACACCGTCGCGCCGACCCGCCCCGGCACCCCGACCGCCTCGGCGGTCACCGCCACCGGGCTCACCCTGAACTGGGCCGCGTCGACCGACAACGTCGGCGTCACCGGTTACCGGGTCTACCGCGAGGCCGGCGCGACCGACGCGCTGGTCGGCTCGCCCACCGGCACCACCGTGGCGGTGACCGGGCTGACCGCCGCGACCGCGTACCAGTTCCACGTGGTGGCGGTGGACGCGGCCGGCAACGCCTCGGCGGCGTCCGCGCCGGTCGCCGTCACCACCGCCGACCCGCCCGCGTCCGGCGGTTGCGCCGTGACCTGGACGACCAGCGGCTGGGACAGCGGCTTCACCGCGAACGTCACCCTCACCAACACGGGAACCACCGCGATCGACGGCTGGACGCTCGCCTTCACCTTCCCCCACGCCGGGCAGAAGGTCGGCCAGGGCTGGTCGGCGACGTGGACCCAGACCGGCGCCGCGGTCACCGCCACCAGCCTCTCCTACAACGGCCGGCTCGCCCCGGGCGCGTCGACCAGCTTCGGCTTCAACGGCACCCACACCGGATCGAACCCGAAGCCCACCGCGTTCACCCTCAACGGCACCCCCTGCACCATCTCCTGACGCACCACCCCGCCGATGGCGCTGTCCGCGCCACCGGCGGGGCTGGCGTGGACGTCACCGTCCGTGCCACCGGCGGCCTGGCGCGGACGTCACCGTCCGCGCCACCGGCGCAATCTTGGACAGTTGCCGTTCGCTGGGAACGGCAACTGTCCAAGATTCACGCCTCGGGGCGCCAGCCCGCCGCGGTCAGGGCGCGGCGGAGCGAGTCGGCCACCTCGTCGGGGCGGGCGCGGACCAGCCACGCCGGGAAGCGGAGGATGCGGTCCCCCGAGGTCCAGACGTCGTTCTGGCGTCTCATGTCGGCCGCCCAGTGCCGGACGTCCATGTGGTGCGCGCCGTCGATCTCGACGTGCAACCCGCACTCCCGCCAGTACGCGTCGAGCCACCGCGTCCGCCCGGCGGCGTCGGCGCGCCGCTGCTGGAGGTGGGGCGCGGGCAGGCCGTGGCGGCGGCAGAGCCGGACGAAGTCGATCTCCGAGAGCGCCTCCGCGCCACCCGCGATGTCGGCCACTGTCTGCCGGATCAGCGCCCGCCGACGGGCCCGGGGCAGCGCGTCCAGCGCCGCCGACAACTCCGCCGGCGTGACCCGTCGCTGCTGACAGCCGGCCGCCAGCGCCGCCTGCGCCTCGTCGACGGTGCGGGCCCAGCCGGCCGCGTCCACCAGTGCCCGGTGGTGGTGCGCGGCGGTCGGGCGAGCTGGAGGTGTGCCGCTGGCAGCACCGACGCGCGGTGCACGACGACCGCCGGCATGTCGATCGGCAGCCGCCCCAGCACGGTGCGCCCCGCCCGCCGGTGCGCCGGCACGAGCACGTGCAGCGGCTCGCGCCGCAGTCTGCGTACGCCCGCCTCGGCGGCAGCCGTCGGGCCGGCCAGGACCGCACCGGGGCCCGCGGCGAGCACCGCCACCCACAGCTGCTGGTCCCGGGTCAGCCGGCCGTTGCCCATCAGCACGACGCCCCGGCAGATCGCGCGCCACCGCCCGGAGCGCACGCGTCCGCGTACGGTGCCCTCGGTCAGCGAACGGGTCGCCTGGGCGGTGGTGACGACGCCGGCCTGCTCGAACGTCAGCCAGTCGAGCGCGTCGGCCTCGTCGGCCGGAAGGTCGGGGTGCACCCGTCGCAGCCTCGCCGCCGGCCATGCCGCCCGCCGCCCCGCGCGGGGATCCCGGGCGGTAGCCGCCCGCGATTCGGGGCATCCCCTCCTCGTGGAGTTGCTGACGGTGGGGCACGGGGCGGCCGATCGGGAGCGGCTGGGCGAGCTGCTGGCCGGCGCCGGGGTCGCGCTCGTCGTGGACGTGCGGCGGTTCCCGGCGAGCCGGACCAACCCCGACGTACGCCGGGAGGAACTGGCCCGCTGGCTGCCGGCGGCCGGCGTGGACTACCGCTGGGAACAGCGCCTCGGCGGCCGGCGGCACACCCCGGCCGGCACCGACGAGCCGGACACCTGGTGGACCGTGGCCGCCTTCCGGGCGTACGCGGCGTACACCCGTACCGCCGACTTCCGGGCGGCGCTGGACGCGGTGCTGGCCGACGCGGCGGGCCGGACCACGGCGGTGATGTGCAGCGAGAGCGTCTGGTGGCGCTGCCACCGGCGGCTGATCGCCGACGTCGCCGTGCTGGGGCGCGGCGTGCCGGTGTCCCACCTGATGCCCGACGGCCGGCTCAACCCGCACCGCCCCGCCGAGGGCGCCCGCCGGCTGCCCGACGGCGACCTCGTCTGGGACGGCTGACCGACAGGCGCGGCCGGGCGGCCTTCCGGCTCAGTCGGCCAGGTCGTCGGCGAGCAGGTCCATCAGCAGCCCGTCGTGCCACCGCCCGTCCTCGCCGCGCTCGTAGCGGCGCAGCACCCCGACGGGGCGGAAGCCGACCTTCGCGTACGCCCGGACGGCCGCCGTGTTCGCCGCCGCCGGGTCGATGGTGAACCGGTGGTGGCCGTGCTCGTCGATCAGGTGCCGGACCAGGGTGCGGATCGCGTCCCCGCCCAGCCCCGCGCCGCGTACCGCCGGGTCGAGGAAGACGTCCATGCTGGCGTGCCGGTAGTCGGGGTCTTCCTCGGCGTACCACTGGATCGCGCCGACCACCCGGCCGTCGTGCTCGATCGCGTACACCGTCAGGGCCTCGTCGGCGAGGTCGGCCCGGACGGCGGCGGCGAGGTCGTCGCCGCCGCGCCACCAGCGCCGGACCTCCGGGGTGGCCCGGATCGCGGCGAGCGCCGGCACGTCCCCGGCGCCCGCCGGCCGCAGGGTCACCGCCCGGCCGCGCAGCATCCCCCTCAGCCCCGGATCTCGCCGTGCTCGACGCAGACCGCCGCCCAGCCCACCGGCAGCACCTGCACCTTCATCCGGCGGCGGCAGTGCGCGCAGAAGCGCGGCGGCTCCAGCACCCGGGCCGCCGCGCACCCGTCGTGCGACCCGGCCGCCACGGTCTCGCCGCAGCGGTCGCACCAGACGCCCGACGCCCCGCCGGCCACCGTCGCCGCGTCACCCGCCGGCACCGTGTCGGTCGCCGGCATCGCGTCACTCGTCGTCACCGGGGCGCTCACAGCGTCGCGGAGAGCGCCTTGACCGGCATCTTCAGGTCGTCGAGCAGCTCCAGGTCGGCCGTCGCCGGCCGGCCCAGCGTGGTCAGGTAGTTGCCGACGATGACCGCGTTGATGCCGCCCAGCAGGCCGTCGCGGGTGCCCAGGTCACCGAGGGTGAGCTCCCGGCCACCCGCGTACCGCAGGATGGTGCGCGGCATGGCCAGCCGGAAGGCGGCGATGGCGCGCAGCGCGTCCTTGCCCTCCACCACCGGCCGGTCGCCCAGCGGGGTGCCGGGGCGGGGGTTGAGGAAGTTCAGCGGCACCTCGTGCGGGTCCAGCTCGGCGAGCTGCGCGGCGAACTCGGCCCGCTGCTCCACCGTCTCGCCGAGGCCGAGGATGCCGCCGCAGCAGACCTCCATGCCGGACTCGCGGACCATCCGCAGGGTCTCCCAGCGCTCCTCCCAGGAGTGCGTGGTGACCACGTTGGGGAAGTAGGAGCGGCAGGTCTCCAGGTTGTGGTTGTAGCGGTGCACGCCCATGTCGACCAGCTCGTCGACCTGCTCCTGGCTGAGCATGCCCAGCGACGCGGCGACCTGGATGTCGACCTCGGCCTTGATCGCGGCGACGCCCTCGCGCATCTGCTTCATCAGCCGGGCGTCCGGGCCGCGCACGGCCGCCACGATGCAGAACTCCGTCGCCCCGGTCGCCGCGGTCTGCTTCGCCGCCTCGACCAGCGAGGGGATGTCCAGCCAGACCGACCGGACCGGGGAGGTGAAGAGGCCCGACTGCGAGCAGAAGTGGCAGTCCTCCGGGCACCCGCCGGTCTTCAGGGAGACGATCCCCTCGACCTCCACCTCGGGCCCGCACCACCGCATCCGCACCTCGTGGGCGAGCTGGAGGGCGGCGGGCAGCTGCTCGTCGGGCAGGTTCAGCACGGCGAGGACGCCGGCCTCGTCGAGACCGACGCCGTTCTCCAGCACCTGGGTTCGGGCCTGGTCGAGGATCTCTGGCATGGCTCGTACCCTACAAGGCCAGCTGGCCGGGATGAACGGCCCGCGTGTCGGCACCCGGACGCAGGGGTGGACACGCCGGGCGCTGGCCGGCGGGTGGTAATTTCGCCCGGCGGAAGCGGCCGACGGCGGCCGGCCGGGCGGCGTGGGGGTGACGGTGGCGGACTGGCTGGCGGCGCTCGACCGCCGCGCCGAACTGCGCGCGAAGGCGGGGCTGACCCGCCGGCTGCGACCGAGGGCCGCCGGCGACGCCGTGGTCGACCTGGCCGGCAACGACTACCTCGGCCTGGCCACCCACCCCGAGGTCACCGCCGCGGCGGCGCGGGCGCTGTCGGCGTACGGGCTGGGGGCCACCGGGTCGCGGCTGGTGCGCGGCTCCACCGACGCCCACCACGCGCTCGAGGACGCCCTCGCCGACTGGCTCGGCGCCGAACGGGCACTCGTCTTCTCCTCCGGCTACCTGGCCAACCTCGGGGCGGTCCGGGCGCTGGTGCGGCCTCGTACGCTGCTCGTCTCCGACGCCCACAACCACGCCTCCCTGATCGACGGCTGCCGGATCTCGGGCGCGGAGACCGTGGTGACCCCACACGCGGACATCGCGGCGGTGGCCGCCGCCCTCGCCGCCGCGCCCGGCCGGCCGGCGGTGGTCGTCACCGAGTCGGTCTTCTCCGTCGACGGCGACCTCGCCCCGCTGGCCCGGCTGCACGCCGTCGCCCGGGAACACGGCGCGCTGCTGCTGGTCGACGACGCGCACGCCCTCGGGGTGACCGGCCCGGCCGGCGCCGGGGGTGTCGCCGCCGCCGGCCTCGCCGGCCAGCCCGACGTGGTCGTCACCGCCACCCTCTCCAAGGCCCTCGGCGGCGCGGGCGGGGTGGTCGCCGGGCCGGCGGAGTTCGTCCGGCACGTGATCGAGACCGGCCGGACCTTCATCTTCGACACCGCGCTGCCCCCGGCCGTGGCCGCGGGCGTGCACGCCGCCGTCGGGCTGGCCCGCGCCGGCGACGACCTGCGCGCGGAACTGGCCGAGCGGGCCGCCCTGGTCGTCCGCCGGCTGGGCGCCGCCGGGCTGGCGGTCTCCGCCCCCGACGGCGCGGTCGTCTCGGTCACCGCCCCCGGCCCCGAGGCGGCGAGCGCCTGGGCGGCCGACTGCCGCGACCGGGGAGTCGCCGTCGGCTGTTTCCGGCCCCCGTCGACCCCGGACGGCCGGTCCCGGCTGCGGCTGACCATCGGCGCCGGCGTCCCCCGGGCGGACTTCGAGCGGGCCCTGGAGACCATCGTGGAGTGTGCTCCTTGAGTCGGGGTGGGGACATGACCGGGCCGTGGCGCGGGCCGGTGCTGGTGACCGGCACCGACACCGACGTCGGCAAGACGGTGGTCACCGCGGCGATCGCGGCCGCCGCGCAGGCGGCCGGCCTGCGGGTCGCGGTGGTCAAGCCCGCCCAGACGGGTACGGCCGGCGGCGAGCCGGGCGACGTCGACGCGGTCAACCGGCTGGCCGCCCCGCTGACCGGCAGGACCCTGGCCAGCTTCCCCGACCCGCTCGCCCCGCTGGCGGCGGCCCGGGTCGCCCAGCTGGAGCCGCTGGCGCTGGACACCGCCGTCGACGCGGTCCGCGAGGAGGCCGACAAGCACGACCTGGTGCTCGTCGAGGGCGCGGGCGGCCTGCTCGTACCGATGGGGCTGCGGCCGGAGGGCCGCTCCTGGACGGTGGCGGACCTGGCGGTGGCGCTGGGCTGCCCGGCGGTGGTGGTGACCCGGGCCGGTCTGGGCACCCTGAACCACACGGCGCTGACGCTGGAGGCGCTGGAGCGCCGCGCGGTGCCGGCCGGCGTGGTGGTCGGCGCGTGGCCGGCCGCGCCGGAGCTGGTGCACTGGGCCAACCTGACCGACCTGGTCCCGAACCTGCTGGGCGCCCTGCCGGCCGGGACCGGGGCGATGGATCCGGGGGTCTTCCGCCGGTCCGCGTCCGGCTGGCTCACCCCCGCCTTGTACGGGGTGCTCGACGACTGGCGCGCGTGGGCCGAGGAGATCAGCTGAGCACCTGACTTTCGTCGGTGCCGGCGCAGGTCGGGCGTGGGTAGCCTGACCGCCGTGGGGAACTGGTGGTCCGTCCGGGTGGGCGGCGCGGTGCGGTGCCGGGAGGTCGTCCGGCGGCGGCTCGGCGACCTGCTCCTGTGGGCGACGACCGCTGCCCCGATCGCGTACGCGCTTGTCACCCCGCCGCACGCGGGGCCGGCCACCGCCCGGCTCGCCGGCACGCTCCTGCTGCTCACGGTGGCGGTCGCGGTGAGCCGGCGCTGGCCGGTGGTCGCCCTGGTCGTCGTGGTGCTCGGGTCGCTCCTGGACGGCAACTTCCTCTTCGCGATCCCGGTGTTCAGTTACCTGACCGGTCGCCGCAGCGCCACCGCCCGTACGGCCGCCGTCGCCTTCGCCGCGCTCGCGGCCGGCGGCACCGCGCTCAACCTGGGGCTGCTCGGCACCGGCGCGGGCACCTGGTTCCTGCTCGCCTCCGTGCTGCTCTTCGCCGGGGTGTTCCCGTGGCTCGTCGGGCGGTACGGGCGTCCAGCCCCACCGTGGCGAGCACCTCGTCCACCCGGCGGTCCGGTATCCCGTTGCTGCGGGCCATCGCGAGCAGGTGCGCCCGACCCGAGCGGGCGGGATGGACGGCCCGGGCGTCGAGCAGCGCGCCGACCTCGTGCAGCGGGCGCCGCAGCTGCCGGTACGCCCGCCCGCGCACGAGCGCCTGCCCGGCGGTGGGCCGGTCCAACCCGAGGATCATCCGCATGGTGGTGGACTTGCCCGCGCCGTTCGGACCGAGGAATCCGGTGACCCGCCCCGGCCCGATGTCGACGGTCAGGGCGTCGACGGCGGTCGTGCCCCCGAACCGCTTCGTCAACCCACGTAATGTGATCATGCGCCGACGCTAGGTCCAGGCCCCGTGCCGTCGCCGCGCCCGAACGACACCCTCCGGCACTGACTTTCGTCAGCTCGCCCCGCGCCCCGCGCCCCGCGGTCTGCGGGCGGCGATGGCGGTCGCCCGACACTGTCGAGCTGCCCGCATCGACGGGGCAGGCGCTCCGCTGTCCGGATCAGGGCCGCCTGCGGTCCTGGCGACCCCGCTGACTGGGCAGCGGGCTCAGACCGGTTCCCCTTACCGGCGAACGGAAGCGTCGACGCGGGGGACGCCTCGGCCTGGCGATCGGGAGCGTCGACGCGGGGACGCCTCGGCGTGGGGGGCGTTCCAGGGCATCGGGCTGGTCTCACAGATGGGGCAGCTCGACAGCGTGCCTGTCGCCCGTCGCCGTCGGCTGTGCGGTCCGGTGGCCACGTCCGGCGAGAGTCGGCGTGCCCGTAGCCCGTCGTCCCGGAGGGTGCCCGGGACGGTGCCGGTCGCCCCGGACGGCGCCCGGCCGGCCACTGGGGGACGCGACGTGGTCGGGAGGCGCTCAGCGCTGGCGGACGACGAACGCGTCGGGCATCCGGAAGGTCAGGTTGTCCGGGCACCACGGCTCGCGGAGCACGCTGACGCCGTCCAGCAGCGGGGCGGTCTCCGCGACCACCACGGCCGCCTCCATCCGGGCCAACTGGTCGCCTACGCAGCGGTGCGCTCCGGCCCCGAAGGCCAGGTGCCGGCGTGAACCGCGCTGCCCGGGCCGGAACTCGTCCGGCGCGTCGACGGTGGCCGGGTCGCGGCCGGCGCGAGCCAGCCAGAGCACGATGCTGGTGCCCGCCGGCACCGCCGTCCCGCCCAGCATCGCGTCCACCGCCGCCACCCGTCGCCAGGTCACGATCGGCGGCTCCAGCCGCAGCCCCTCCTCGACGACGTCGGCGGCCCCGACGGTGCCGTCGCGCAGGCCGGCGAGCACGGCCGGCTCGCCGGTCAGCCGGTGCAACAGCAGGGTGAGGAACTGCGAGGTGGTCTCCTGGCCGGCCACCAGCAGGAAGAACAGCGCACCCACCACCACGTCGGGCGGGTGCCCGGCGGCCCGCAGCGACCCGGCCAGCCCGCCCCCGGTCGCGGCGAACTCCCGCAGCACCCGGTGGAAGCGGCCCACCTCGACGGCGAGGGCCTGCTGCCGGTCGGCGTCCAGGGGCGCCCAGAACAGTTCCAGCGCGGCGCGGGCGAACTCCTTCACCGCGCCGACCGGCGCGTCCGGCAGCTCGACCAGCCGGGCCAGCACCAGCAGCGGCAGGTCGGCGGCGAGCCGGGCGTACAGGTCCACCGACCCGCCGGCGGCCAGGGTGGCGGCGATGCCGCCGACGCGCTCCCGGACCAGATCGGTCAGCCAGGGCCGCTGCGCGGCGACCCGCGTCGGGTGCAGGGCGTCGGCGACGATCGCCCGGATCGCCGGGTGGCTGGCGCCACCGTTGTTCGCCAGGGTCGGCGGCAGCCGGAACCGGTGCCCGGCCAGCACCCGCAGCGCGGCCACCGGGATCGGGGTCACCGCGTCCAGCGCGTTGTCCGGCCGGTACGTCGCCGGATCGGTGAGCACCTCACGGACCAGGGCGTGCCGGGTCACGACCAGGTGCGCGACCCCCACGTGGTCGCGTACCCGGGCCACGTCCGGCCAGTGCGCGTCGGCGGTATGCGCCCAGCTCCGGAACAGCACGCCGACACGCTAGCGGCCCGCCCCCGGCAGCCCCGCCCGCAACTGCCACACCGTGGTGCGCTTCACCCGTACGCTCTCCAGCGTCTCGGGCACCGGCACGTCGTAGACGGCCAGCTCGTCGAAGCGGTCGTGCGGCAGGAAGGCCCGGCCGGGGTCGCCGACCAGCACCTGGGCCCCGGCGCGGGCGGCCCGGAGCAGGAAGCGCAGCACCCGGTTGGCCATCGCCTGGCTGTAGAACACGTCCCCGGCGAGCACCACCTCGGCCCCACCGGCGTCGCCGTCGAGGACGTCGCCGAGCTCGGCGTCGACGCGTACCCCGTTGGCCTCGGCGTTGACCGCGACGGCGGCGACGGCCAGCTCGTCGATCTCCACGGCGCGCACGGCGGCGGCGCCGGCCCGCGCGGCGGCGATGGCGACCAGGCCGGAGCCCGCGGCGAGGTCCAGCACCCGGCGGCCGGCGACCAGCTCCGGGTGGTCGGTGACGTACCGGGCCAGCGCCTGCCCGCCGGCCCAGGCGAAGGCCCAGAACGGCGGCGGCTGCGCGCTGCGGAACTCGCCCTCCGTCAGCTCCCACAGGCCGATGGCGTCGTCCGCCTGGTGCAGCCGCACCTCGGGAACGAAGGCGACCGGGGAGAGACTGGCGTGCAGGCGGACGAAGGCGGCGGAAAGGTCGGACACGCCGGCGATTGTCCCCCGCCGCCCGAACCCACCGACCGGCGCCACCCCGGATCGCCCCCGACCGGCGGCCGGTCGAGGGCCGCCCCGGCCGGCCGCCGCGAGCCGGTCGCCGCCGCGCGGTCACCCCTCGGCCGGTCGCCGCCGCGCGGTCGTCGGGCCCGGCGTGTCGCGGGGAGGGGGTGACCGGTTCACCACTCGCGGTGAAATCGGCCGCCGCGCTTGGCGACCGGTGCGAACACGCCCGTCTACCGGCCGGCCGGCGGCGCTGGCAGCGTTGCGGGTTGGCGACGACCGACGGGAGGTGGGAACGGTGGCGACCGTGTGGCGGTACGCGCTACGGGCCGGGGTGGTGCTCGGCTGCCTGACCGGGGCGGGTCTGCCCGCGCCCGCGCAGGCGGCCTTCGCCACCGAGCTGAGCGGCCTGCCGGACGAGTTCACCGCCGGGGGGCGGGTGGAGACCGTCTCCGCCGTGGTCTCCCGCGACGACGGCGGCTGCGTCAAGGTCCGCTGGTCGATGGTGCTGCGGGTGCGCGGGATGCGGCTCGACCAGGTCAGGGTGGACCGGATCGAGGAGACCGGCTCGTTCCCGCTGGACGTCCGCGCCGACGGGGAGGTGGCCCGGCTGACCGACCGTCGGCTCGACCCGGGCACGCTCTGCCCCGGGCGGACGGTCACCGCCCGCTACCGGTTGGCCTTCGCCGGGGACGTCACCCGGGGGCGGATCACCCTCGCGGCGGAGGCGTACGACGCGAACCTGCGGCTGCTGTCCCGACAGACGGCCACGCGGTCGGTGGTCGGGTCGACCGCCCGGACGGCCGCGCCCGGGGAGCCGGAGCCTCGCCCCGCCCCGGCGGACACGACCGGACCGGCAGGGGAGACGGGGGGAGCGGCGGAGCCGGGGGCGGCGCCCACCACCGACGAGCCGACGACCGACGACTCGGCGACCGACCAGCCGGTGGCCGCCGGGGCGCCGCCAGCGGCCGGCGCGGGGCGGCCGGTGGCGGGGGCGGGCGGTTTCGGGGCCGTGCAGGCAGCGTTCCTGCTCGGTGGGCTGCTGCTCTCGCTCGGCCTCGGCCTGCTGCTGCGGCTGCGTCACCTGACGCGGGCGGCCGGCGCGGACGACGACGTCGGGCCGGACCGGCGCCGGGAACGGGCCGCCGTGCCCGCGCGGTGGCGGGCGGCACGCCGCTGACCGAGGGCCACAGGTACGACTGTCCGGCGCAGTCACGGGGGACGCATGCCCGGCGGCGGTCCGCCCGGGTCGACGGCCGGAGGTGGTCCGTCGGGGCCGGCCGGCGCGCCGACCGGCCCCGACGGGCGGTCACTTCGAGAACGCCTGGAACTCGGCGATGCGCACCTGCGTACGCGCCGGGCTGGCCGTCGCGCAGTCGGTGGTGGTCGCCGGGTCGTCGTCCTGCTCACCGGCGTAGGCGGGGCCGCCGGTGCACTGGCTGGCGAGCACCTCCAACCGCAGGTGCGTGGCCAGCGTGGTCGGCACCGCGAACTCGCGCAGGTTGATGTCCGGCACGTACGCCCGGTACGCCCCGCCCGGGAACGCGTCGGGCGCGCTGGTGTGGATCCGCCGCCAGTTCGCCGGATCCGCGCAGTCGGTCGTCTTCGCGTTGCACGCCGACACCGCGAACGAGCGCAGCGCGCTGAGCGCGTTCTGGCCGCCCGCGTCGGCGTCGCCGGCGATCGCCGGGCGCAGCATGGCGCTGACGTTCACCCGCTTCACGACCTGCGGCGCGTCCCCGGGCAGCGCCACGGTCACCTGCCGACCGGCCACCCCGTCCAGGGAGGCCCAGTTGGTGGCCTCGGTGTCGTCGGCGATGCGGTCCAGGTTGACCCCGTCGCCGGTGACCGTCGCGCCGGACGCCGTGGACGCCAGGTTCCGGCTCATCCGCAGGTCGACGTACCCCTCCTTGCCGGCCTTGGCGACCACGGTCAGCCGCTGGTGGCCGAAGCCGGGCGCGACGGCGAGCAGCTGGTACGTGCCGGGCACCAGCTCGACGGTGTCCAGCAGGGCGGTGGCCGGGTCGGTGTCGGCCACCGGCACCGCCCGCGCCTCGTACGCCCCGACGTACACCCGGATCGGCGCGTCGGCGCTGTCGCCCTTCGGGCGCAGGGTGAGCACGGCGTTGTCGGCGCCCGGAGCGGCGAAGCTCGGCGTCGGGTCCGTGTCGGCGGCGCCGTTGGTGGCGGCGTCGCGGCCCATCCCGGAGCGGGCGAACTCCGCCCAGAGCAGGTCCTGGTTGGCGCCGCCGAAGCGCAGCAGGTCGGCGGTGAGCATGTTGTCCCGCATGTCGAGCATGCTCACCTGGCTGGCGGCCTGGAGCAGGAACGAGTCGAAGACCAGCTGCGACCAGCGCCGGTTGCCCGGGCACTGCTCCACCGCCACCCTGCCCTGCGCGCAGTCGAGCTGCCGCTGCGGGGTGCCGACCCCGTAGCGCTTCATCATCGCGGCGCGCACCCGGAAGTTGGTGGCGCTCCAGATCTCGCCATCGGCGTGCACGGCGGGCCCGCCGGTGTTGTAGCCGACGTCGGAGTAGTTCAGCGGGCTGCGGCTGAAGTCGTGGTTGCGGATGCCGCTGACCAGGTTGCCGGTGACGTAGCCGCCGGTGACGTAGGGCGTCTCGCCGGGGGCGCGCAGCCCGTGCTGGAACAGGTACTCGGCGGCGAGCAGGTCGCTCCACGACTCGCCCATCGAGCCGCCCTGGTGCCCGCTGATGCCGCTGTCCGGGCCGGCGATCATCCGGTTGGTGATGGCGTGGGTGTACTCGTGCCCGATCACCGTCATGTCGTAGTCGCCGTCCACGCAGGGCGGGTACGGCCCGCCGGCCTGCGGCTGCCACAGGTACATGTTGGTGGTCGGCGGCAGGCCGTCGCGCGGCGTGCCCTGGTTGGCGTTGTTCCGGTTGCCGCTGAGCGCACCCTGCTGGGCGCGGCCCTGCTCGGCGTCGCCGCCCAGGCCGTGCGGGGTCAGGTTCACCGCCTGGAGGTTCCAGGTCGCCTCGGTGAAGCCGAGGTGCCAGGCCCAGTCGTGCATCCGGTTGTGCATGGCGAACAGGTTGGCGATCGCGGCGTCGCCGTCGTTGCGCTGCGCCGAGGTGAACACCTCCGGGTTGCAGCGGGCCTGGTGCCACTGGTCGGTGAACGGGTACTCGTAGCGGCGCTGGAGGCTGGGCGTGGCCGGTACGGCCGGCGTGCCGCCGCCCCAGGACAGCACGGTGTTGGCGGAGTTGCCCCGGGCGGTGCCCGTCGGCGTGCCGGTGGCCGCGTCGACGTCCCACGGTTGCCCGGTGGCCGGGTCGCGGAAGGCCGCCTGGCAGCCCGGCGCGGGGTCGCCGCACCAGCGCACCCGGGGGTCCTGCCCGGGGCCGAGGTCGCGCGGCGGGGTGGCCGGGAAGACCGCCCAGCTCGGGTTGTCCGAGTCGAAGTCGACGAGGTCCTCGCGGACCAGCACCTGCCCGGTGATCCCGTCGACGTACGTGGTGAACGCCGCCGGGTGGTCGGTGTCGGCGCCGATCAGGGTCACCTCGTACGCGGCCCGGGGCCCGTCGAGCGGGGTGGGCACGGCGACGGCGCGGACGCTGTGGCTGCGTACCGCCTCGGCGGTCAGGCCGGCGTCGGCGCGCGCCGCGGCGTACGCCTGCTCGTCGGTGAGGGTGGCCGGCGCCGGCGCGTCGGTGTCCCGGGACAGCGAGGAGCTGACCGCGAGGACCTTGCCGCCGGCGACCGCGACGGTGACCAGGCCGTCGTGCCCGGCCGGCAGGTCGCCGAAGCGCTGCCGGAGGGTGACGACGGCGCCGGCGCCGACCGGGCGGACCAGCACCCGGTCCATCGCGTCGACCGCCGCGGCGTCCAGCCCGAAGAGGTCCTGGTGCCCGGTGAGGTACGCGCGGGCGGCCGCCTCCGGCTCGGCGGGCAGGCCGGTGGCGAGGGGCGCGCTGCCGGGGCCGAGCGCGTGCGGGGTGCCGAGCCGGTTCCAGCGGGCGTCCGGGTCGGCGCTGCGCGCCAGGCCCCGCTGCCGCGCGTCGGGGGCGGCGGTACCCGGGCGGTTGTCGACGTCGGCGTGCTGGTGCTGCCCCTCGGCGAACGGGCCGGAGCGCCGCTCGGCGGAGGCACCGCCGGTGGGGGCGGCTGCGGTGGGTCCGGTGGGCAGCAGCGCGGCCGCCACCGCGGTCGCCGCCAGGACGGGGATGAGCCGGCGTCGACGCCGACTCATCCAGGGTGTCCACTCCGGTTGTGCCACGGGACCTCCTCGTGGGAGCGGGGTGGCCGGCCCTCCGCCGGCCCGCGCAGCGTGGTTACGCATGCGCATCTGTGGATATCAGCCTGCCTGGGTGGGGACAAGGGTCGCGCCTACTCAAGGCGGCCCGGCGCGTCGCGGGAGCCCTCGCGGATGCCGGAGCGGCGCCCCTTCCCGCGCTGGTTTCGACAAAAACAGTCCCTTGTACACAGACGTGACGGCTGTCACAGTCGAGGGAGGACCGCGACAGAGCGGAGGCCGGCCATGGCCCTCGACCCCACAGCGCCCGCCACCGCCGCCGGCTGGCGGGACACCCGCCGGCCCTGGTGGCCGCTGGCACTGCTCGTCCCGACGCTGCCGTTCGTCGGCTGGGCGACCTGGCGGGCCACCGGCGACGCCTGGGCCTGGTGGCTCACCCCCGCCGCCGTGTTCGTCCTGATCCCGGTGGTCGACCTGCTGGTCGGCGAGGACCGGCGCAACCCGCCCGACGAGGCGGTGCCTCGGCTGGCCGCCGACGGCTACTACCGCTGGCTGACCTATCTCTATCTGCCCGCCCAGTACGCCGGGCTGGTGCTCTGCTGCGCGGTCTGGGCCCGGGGCGACCTGACGGTGGCCGGGGCGGCGGGCCTGGTCGCCACGATGGGTGTGGTCGACGGCATCGCCATCAACACCGCCCACGAGCTGGGCCACAAGCGCGAGACGGTGGAGCGCTGGCTGTCCAAGGTGGCCCTCGCGCCGGCCGCGTACGGGCACTTCCACGTCGAGCACAACCGGGGCCACCACACCCGCGTCGCCACACCGGAGGACCCGGCCAGCGCCCGGCTGGGGGAGAGCTTCTGGGCGTTCTGGCCGCGTACGGTCTCAGGCAGCCTGCGCTCGGCGTGGCGGCTGGAGGCCGCCCGGTTCCGCCTGCGGGGCCGCAGCCCGTGGACGTGGCGCAACGACGTGCTCAACGCGTTCGCGATGACCCTCGCGCTCTACGCGGCGCTGGCCGTCGCCCTCGGCCCGGGCGTACTGCCGTACCTTGCGCTCCAGGCGGTGGTCGGGTTCTCCCTGCTCGAGGTGGTCAACTACCTGGAGCACTACGGGTTGGCGCGGCAGCGCACCCCCGCCGGGCGCTACGAGAAGGTCGACCCCCGGCACAGCTGGAACAGCGACCGCAGCGTGACCAACATCTTCCTCTTCCAGCTCCAGCGGCACAGCGACCACCACGCGAACCCGCTGCGCCGCTACCAGACGCTGCGCACCTTCGAGTCCTCCCCGCAGCTGCCCGCCGGCTACGCCACGATGGTGCTGGCCGCGCTGGTGCCGCCGGTGTGGCGCCGGCTGATGGACCACCGGGTGCTCGCCCACTACGGCGGGGACCTGACGCTGGCCAACGTCCACCCGCCGGCCCTGCGCCGGCTGCGGGAGCGCCGTCGACGTGGCCCGGCGGCCGCCTGACGACCGGGTCCGCGTCCCGGCCCGCCGCGCGACCCCCGCCGCGGCCGGTCGGTCCCTCACGGCGCCCAGTCGGGGTCGCGGCCGAAGGCGGCGACGAGGCGGTCCTGCTCGTCCGCCCGCGCCGGCACGTCGACCTCCGGCCGGACCAGCCGGCCCCGCTGGTAGTCGCCGATCCGCTGAGCGAACCACTGCGCGCACGCGGCGACCGCGTCGGCGTCCAGCCGGGGGTCCGCGCCGATCGCCACGGCGAGGTCCCAGCCGTGGATCAGGTGCTCCGCGGTCAGTTGGTGCAGGTACTCGTCGGCGGGGGTCTCGCCGGAGGAGAGCCCGACGGTGCGCTCCAGCGCCCCCGGGTGGGTGAAGGCCAGCTCGGCCTGCCCCGCCGCCTCCCGGGCCGCGCCGGCGGGGTCCGGGCCGAGCACGTCGCCGTCGTAGCGGTCGCCGACCTGCTCGATCGTCCGCCCCGCGAGCAGCGCGACGCTCCACCGGTCCTCGCCCACCACGTGGTTGACCAGCGTCCGGACGTCCCAGTCGGGGCACGGGGTCGGGTCCGACCACTGGTCGGGGCCGACCTGCGCCACCCGGTCGGTGAACTCGGCCAGGCTGCGGCGGTACGTCTCCAGCGGGTCCATGCCGACGATTGTTCCGGCTGCCCCGGGGAGCCGAGCCGTTTTGCCGGCTTCGCGGGCGGCCGGAGCGCCGGTCGCGCCGGCCGGGCCCGGCTCAGTCCAGCTGCGTCGGGTCGAGCCCCAGCTCGCGGGCGGTGAGCAGGCGCACCCACTCGGCGAACTGCCGGCGGGAGATCACCCGGTCGTGCACCGCGAGCTGCACCGCCAGCCCGTCCATCACCGCGCTGATCCGCCACGCCGCCCCGGACGGGTCGGCGCACTCGAAGGTGCCGTCGCGGACCCCGTCCGAGATGACCGTGGCCAGGTCCTCGCGCCAGCGCAGGTCGAGCCGGCGGGAGAGCTTCTCCAATTCCGGGGTACGCAGCGACTCCGCCCAGCCGTCGATCCACATCGCCCAGGAGGTCGCCCGGCCCGCCGGCGTGTAGAGCCGGACGATCCGGCGGAGCTTGGTCAGGGGCGGGGCGCTGGAGCGCATCACCGCGTCCAGGCGGGCCAGATCCTGCTCCACCGCGTACGCGAACGCCTGCGCGAGCAGCCGGTCCTTCGTGGCGAAGTGGTAGAAGACCAGCGCCTGGCTCACCCCGGCGGCCTGGGCCACGTCGGCCGTGCGGGTGTTGGCCAGGCCGCGTTCCACGATCACGTCACAGGCCGTGCGCAGCAGGGCATCCAGGCGGATCTCCGCCGCACGTCTCGTCACGCCGTTACCGTAGCCCATCCGATCGAACACGGGCAGTTACGGATCACGGTCCGTCCTGCCCGCCAGAGTCGGAATCCGGACAGTTCCCGGAGCGGATCCTGTCCGCAGCCCGCCGCGGCTGCGGGCGGCGGGACGAGCCCGGCCCATCCTCCTAGGAAGCCTAGGTGGCGGGCGGTACGTCACCCTTCCGCCGCAGGTGTGCGGCGGGCCGGTCCCACCCGACTCGCCGGCAGCCACCCCGATTTGGCAACCGCTCGCCCGCTCGGCTAAAGTTCTCACCCGTCACCGGTTAACGCCGGAGACGTGCGGACGTAGCGCAGCTGGTAGCGCATCACCTTGCCAAGGTGAGGGTCGCGGGTTCGAATCCCGTCGTCCGCTCGGAGCTGCCGCCACGCATGACGGGGGCAACCTCGGTGGGGTGGCCGAGAGGCGAGGCAACGGCCTGCAAAGCCGTGTACGCGGGTTCAAATCCCGTCCCCACCTCGGTAACAAGCGAGGGCGATTGGCGCAGTGGGAGCGCGCTTCCTTGACACGGAAGAGGTCACTGGTTCAAACCCAGTATCGCCCACCAACACGAAGGCCCGTCACCGAATGGTGACGGGCCTTCGTCGTTCCCCACCCAGGCGGAGCTTTCGGCTGGCGGACGCGATGTGCCGGCCACCCTGCTCCGGGTGACCGGCACGTCGGCAGTGCGTTGCGCGACCGTTCAGCTCCGGCGGCCGCGTGGATGAGCGTCAGAGCGGCGGTGCGACGTCCCGGCGCTCCTCGACCCGCCGGTACTCGACCGGCTCGGTCGTGCTGACCACCTGGCGGCGGCGTCCCCAGATGAGCGTGGTCATGATGAGGCCGAGCACGCCGGCGGCCATCAGGATCCACCCGACGACGTCGAGGTTGATGCCGCCGAGGCTCGCGTCGAGCGCGAAGGTGAGGATCGCGCCGAGCGCGATCAGGAAGATGCTGGTGCCGATACCCACGACAGCCTCCTTGGTCAGGGGATGTGGTGTGCTGTCGATGGCCCCAGTACCCCGTGGTCTACCAGCGCAATCATCGCCCGGTCCGGTCGTCGGCGGGGCGGCGTGCCAGGCGATCTTGCCGTCGGGTAGAGTTTCCCCCGTCGCCGACGAACACCGGCGGCACGCGGACGTAGCGCAGCTGGTAGCGCATCACCTTGCCAAGGTGAGGGTCGCGGGTTCGAATCCCGTCGTCCGCTCGCGATCCGCCCCTCGTGATCCGGCCTGCCGGGTCGGGCGGTCACCCCGGGCGATTGGCGCAGTGGGAGCGCGCTTCCTTGACACGGAAGAGGTCACTGGTTCAAACCCAGTATCGCCCACCAGCTGTCTTCCTTGATGAACGGTGATCAGGCGTCGCCCTTGCGAATGCCTCCCTCGACTGCGTCGCGCAGTTCCTTCACCACCTGCTCCGGTTCGGCGAGACAGCGCCAGGCCGGTACCCGCCTGACCTCCGTGGCCGCGGCGACGATGTCGAGCCTGCTCAGGATCCGTCGTAGCGGCCTTCCATCCGGGTCACCCTCGGGATCGTCGACAAGCACCGCCAGGCTTTTGTCGCGAAGGCGGAGCGTGAGGTCGACCGGATAACCCGGAAGTGGCGTGCCCCAACGCACTGTCAGCCCGGCCTCGCGTAGACCGGCGATCAGTTGGTCGACGGGCCGCGCGTCGACGCCGGCGTCCGTGGCCGTCGGCGCGGGCGGGCTGGCGAGATCGGCCAGCACGCGCACCGCAGGTCGTCGGCGAGGCCGGCGTCCTGGAGCGCGCGGTCCAGGATCCGCTGCTGCTCGGCCAGTGGCGTCACCACGCCGATCGTGACGCCCGGGTACTCCTTGCGCAGCCGCTGGACCTCGTCCACCACGGCGTGAACCTCGTCAGCGTTGCGGCCGGAGCCTGTGGCGCCCCGGGTGAAGCGGCCGGACACGTCCACCCAGCGGGTGGCGGACTCGGCCGGTGCGGCCAGCCGGGCCGGGTCGGTGAGAACCGTCAGCCGGTTCTGGTAGACGACCCGGTTCGGGGCGTCGATGATCTCCGGGTGGCAGCGGTAGTGCTCGTCGAGCAGGATGGTGCTGCCCGCCGCGGTCGCGAACGCCTCGTACGCCGAGTGGTTCCGGTGGGTGAGCCGCCGGCTGGTCAGCCACTCGTGTCCGAGCCCGGCGCGGGCCTGCTCGCCCCGGTCGTCGGTGTCGGAGAGCTCGACGACCGGTGTGAGCTGGCGCGGGTCGCCGATGATCAGGGCACGTTTCGCCCGGTAGAGCATCGGCAGGATGGCAGCGACGGTGCACTGCGCGGCTTCGTCGATGATCACCAGGTCGAACAGCCCTGCCCTGGGCAGCAGCCGGCGGGCGGACATCGCGGTGACGGCCCAGCCCGGTAGCGCGGCGAGAAGCTCGCTCATGTAGGCCCAGCTTCGTGCTTCCGGCTTGGCCATCTCGTCGGCGCGGTTGCGGAGCAGGGTCGTGTTGCCGGCCACCCGGGCGGCGATCTGTGCCCGCACCAGTTGGTCGCTGTGCGCGGGTCTGGTGTCGTGTTGCAGCGTCCGTAGCCGCTTCCAGACTTCTTCGGCGGTGCCCGGCCGGGACTGGAGTCGCTGGCGTCGCTCGCGCCAGCACTGCTCGATGACCGCCTGTTCGCCGAGGGCGGTGGTCGCATCCCGGTCGCACACGCCTCGCGACCGCAGTCGCCTGCGATACCACCACCCGAACCACCGGCTCGTCAGTGCCCGGTCGGTGAGGTCGACCAGCTTGGCCAGGACGGCGTCGTCGGTGTCGGCGAGTGAGCGGTCCCGTTCGAAGGCGAGGTCGGCGAGATCCCGTTCGAGGCGGCGACGCTCGTCGAGATCCTCGCGTAACCGCTTGATCTCCTGCGCCACGAGTCGTAGCTCGTTGGCCGGTCCGCCGGCCTCCGGCACAGGCGGTGGCCATGCCTGCATCACCTCGGCGAGGTACTGCGGCTCCTGCTGCCGGTACTCCTTGTTCCCGGTACGCAGCACCAGGCCCGGGCCCACCATGCCGGTGACCCGCTCGACGACCTCGTCGACGGCCCGGTTGTTGGTCGAGCCGATCAGCACGCTCTGCCCGGCAGCCGTGGCGGTCGCCAGCAATGCGGTCACCAGTTGGCTCTTGCCGGTGCCGGGCGGTCCCTGCGCGACAGTGAGGGGTCGGCTCATCGCCGCCCGGATGACGTCCTCCTGAGTCTCGTTGACCGAACTCAACGCCACCGTCAGGACGTCGGCATCCTGCTCATCCGCCCCGGCCTCGACACCGCTCGACAACGTGCCGAGTGCGGTCGATGCGCTCTTCCCCGCGTTCTTGATGATGTCCTGCAGGTCCTCGATGAGCTGTCGCTCAGGGGACTCCGCGCTGCCCGCGGCGAACAGCATCCCGGCGTTCTGCACCCGGTTGACGGGCCCGCGGTTGACCATCCCGACCAGATTCTCCGGGTCGAGGGCGGACACCGGCTTCAGTCCGAACGTGTTCGCCACCAGCTCGGCCACCTCGGCGAGGGACTTGTGCTCGCCGGGGACGAGTCGTTCGGCCACTGCCTGCCGCAGTTCGTCCGCCTCGACCGCAGCCAGCTGGAAATGGTCGATCAGGGCCGGACTGGGCTGTGGCGGCGCCGGGTGCGCCAACCCGTCGTCTCCCACGGTCAGGTCCGAGACGAGCAGGGGCGCCAGTCGTACCTGCTGGGTGCCCTTCTGCGGCAGCGCCACGACCGGGTAGCCGTACTGCAGACAGCGGCCACCCGCCTCGGCCAGCCCGGCCAGCCGCTGGCCGCGCTCCTTCAGTGCGACCGGCTCGGTGGCCGAGAGCATGATCTCCCGGCCCGCGGGCGCAGCGAGGTACGAGTCCTTGTTCGCCGGGTTCACGAAGAACTGCAGGACGGCGGAGCGTTGCAGGCAGGCGACGTGGTAGTTGAGCAGACGACGCCACCGCTCGGTGTCGAAGGGTGCGTCCTCCGGCTCGTCGCTCCGTACGCCTGGGCTCCGCGGTGGCCGTTCGTCCGACCCCGCGACCAGCGGGATCGGGTCGGTGACGCCTTCGCTCGACTCGACCGGCTTCTCCTCCCGGCGACGTGACATCTCGGTCATCGCGTACCGGGAAAGGTCGCTCGCGGTGAGCCAGCCGTCCTCCGCGGTCGCCCGGGCCGCACCGCGGAGGCCGGTGAGCAGGACCTCGGTGAAGACCGAGGGCCGGTCCGGGCCCTGCGCCTTCGACGCCTTCAGATGGCTGCTCGACTGGAGCATGAACGTGCCACGCTCGCGCTTGAGACGCCGGGGCTCCTGCCGTACGCCGCCGCTGAACCGGTGACGGGCGGTGAACGAGCCCGAGAAGCAGCAGTCCAGCAGGACCACCTTCTGGCTGGCCTTGGTGTGGTTGAGCATGTGCCGCAGGACGCCCTCGACATCGAACGCCGTGGTGTGCAGGAGAGTCGTGTCGGTGTCGATGGTGCCGAAGAAGAGGGACTGCCGGTCGTCGTGCTGGACGCCGTGGCCGGAGTAGTAGAAGAGCGCGAGATCACCGGTGCGCCGGGCGCCGTAGAACTCCTCGACGACCTGCTTCATGCGCGCCGCGGGCAGGTCGACGTGGGCGTCGACGCTGTCGAAGTCGCCGTCGCTGTCCAGCACGGTCCGCACCTGTTCGACGTCCTGCCGGACGCCGGGCAGCGCGGTGAGCTTCGGGGCGGCGTGGTAGGTCGCCGTGCCGAGCACCAGGGCGTGCCGACCCATCAGCGGGAATGCGCGATCGCATCACGGACGAGGTCGATCAGCTGGGCGGTCTCCGCCTTGGTCGCCTGGTCGATGGTCAGCTCGACGGCACCGATCTTCAGGTGTGCCCGGCGGCCCTGGTTGCGGTTGAGGAAGCCCACCACCAGGTCCACGAGTGCCTGCGCGTAGCCCGGGTCGGCGCCGGCGACCGCGGCCACGGTGGCCAGCACCAGCTCGCCGACGCCCTTGCTGTCGGGGCCGGTGGGCGCCTCGAGCCGCCGCACCTCGCCGATGTCGCCGAGGTCCTCCACGAGCTCGTCAGTCAGCTGGTCGAGGACGAAGTCGTCGTCCTCCGGCAGCGGCGTGAAACTGACCTCAACGACGACCTCGGACACCCGTGCCTCCCCCAGACCGATCCGAAAGCACCCGGAACGCTACGGAACGACGGCGCGGCGGGGGAGGACGTGTCGGGTTCCCGACGGGGCGCCGAGCGCGGTCCTGCCCGTCGGGGGCGAACCGGACGCGCGCGCTGTCAAACAGCTCTTCCTTCACCGGCCGGAGGCATCCGCCGTCCACTTCGGATCGTTTCCGTCCGGCCGGGGGTTCTGCCGTGGGCAGATCCGCTGACCGTGAACACGGAACCGGCGCGCCGCCCGGAGCGGGCACAGTGGAGCGCATGAGGCTGCTGGTGCTGGGCGGAACGGGATTCGTGGGCGGCGCGACGGTCGCCGAGGGCGTACGGCGGGGTTGGGCGGTGACCGTGTTCAACCGGGGGCTGCACGGCGCGACGCCGGAGGGCGTACACCGGTTGCGGGGTGACCGGACCGCGCCCGGCGGCCTGGCGGCGCTCGCGGACGGCGAGTGGGACCTGGTGGTCGACACCTGGGACGGCGCGCCCCGCGCGGCGCGCGACGCCGCCCGCGCGCTGGTCGACCGCGTCGGCCGGTACGTCTACGTCTCCAGCGGCTCCGTCTACGCGCCGCCCGTCGCGGCCGGGGTGGGCGAGGACGCTCCGGTGGTGGACGCGGAGCCGGACGCCGACGAGGGCGGCTATCCAACCAACAAGGCCGGCGCCGAGCGGGCCGTGCGGGAGACGTTCGGCGAGCGGGCGCTGATCGCCCGGGCCGGGCTGATCCTCGGGCCGGGGGAGGACATCGGCCGGCTGCCCTGGTGGCTGACGCGCATCGCGCGGGGCGGAGACGTGCTGGCGCCCGGCCCGGTCGACCTGCCGGTGCAGTACGTCGACGTGCGGGACCTGGCGGGCTGGATGCTGGACCTGGGCGCGGCGGGCCCGGGCGGGACGTTCAACGCGGTGAGCCGCCCCGGGCACGCGACGATGGGGGAGCTGCTCGACGCCTGCGTCGCGGCCACCGACGCCGACGCCCGGCTGCGCTGGACCGACCCGGAGCCGATCCTGGCCGCCGGCGTGGAGCCGTGGAACGACCTGCCGATCTGGGTCCCGGCCGGGCACGCGTACCGCTGGTTGCAGGAGCGCGGCGTCGAGCGCGCGTACGCGGCCGGGCTGACCTGCCGCCCGGCGGCCGAGACGGTCGCCGACACCTGGGCGTGGCTGCGGAAGGTGGGCACCGTCCCGCCCCGGGCGGGCCGACCGCAGCGCGCCCCCGTCGGGCTCGACCCCGACCGCGAGGCGGCGCTGCTCGCCGCGACGGGCGCGGGTGACGCCTGATCCGGTCGGACGGAAGGTGCCGGCTCGACCTGCCGGTCAGGACCGGGTGACCGGCAGGTCGAGCACCTCGTCCACGTCGCGGCGGGGGGTCGGCCAGCCCGGCTGGCCGTAGCCGACGCGCAGCACCATCTGCGGGGTGCCGAAGCGCCCCAGCGACAGCCGCAGCTGCTCGCGCGCCGACGGCACCTCGATCGGCTGGGACAGCATCGACGCCGCCAGCCCCGAGTCCGTCGCGGTCAGCAGCACCCGCTGCAACGCCTGCCCGGCGACGACCTGGTCGACGGCCGTGTTGCCGGGCGAGCCGAGCACCGCCACCAGCGGCTCGGGTTCGAAGTCCCGCCCGGGCGCCCGGTCGAGGCCGCCGAAGCCCCGCGACGGCAGCAGGTCCTGCGGTTCGCCCTGCGGGCCGCCGGACGCGGCCGGAATGCCGTCCGGGGCGGGCGCGGAGCGCACCCACTCCTGGCGTTCGGCCCGGTACTGCGGGCTGCGCTCCAGCACCCGGTGGGAGCTGCGGGCGAGTTCGCCGAACGCGTTCACCGCGCTGACGCCGACCACCAGCTCCAGCCAGCACTGCTCGGTGCGGGCCGCCTCGGTGAGGCGCCAGCGGGCGTCGGCGGGAACCGGGTCGGGCCAGAACGGCGCGCGGTTGCTGAACCGGCGGGGGATGGCGGCGTGCAGGGCCTGCTCGGCGGGGGTGGGGCGGCGCGGCACGTCCGGCACCAGCCGGGCCACCACGTCCGGCTGGGCCGGGTAGGGGCGCAGCCGCACCGTCGCCGGGGTGCCGGCAACGGCCAGGGCGAGCCGCAGGTTGAACAGCGCCGCCCCGCAGGCGATCCGCACGCCCCAGCCGGTGGGGTCGGTGGCCGGCAGCCGCCGGTCCGGGTCGACCAGCACCTCGATGCCGCCGTCGCGCAGCCGGAACCGCCACGGCTGGGTGTTGTGCAGCGACGGCGCGCGTACGGCGTCGGTGGCGGCGGCCCGTAGCTGCTCGACGGTGAAGCGGATGTCCATGGTCGTGCTCCTTCCGTGGCAGATCGTGCGCCGGCGGGTGGTACGTCTCCACGGTGCGTCGCCGGGGCGTCGCCCGGGCAGGGCCGGACGTCCCGTCCCGCCGGGCCCGACCGGCCCCGTCGCACGTGCGGGACTTCGGCCGTGTCGCGGGCCGGTGACCTCGGCTCGACCGCCCTGTCACTGGTCGGCGGGCCCGTTCGGGCCGCCGGTGGCGCGGGCGTTGCCGGTTCGGGACCTTCGACCCGTGCGGGAAGGGGTCGACAGCGGGTAGAAACGAGGGATGATCCGCGTGTTCCTGCTCGACGACCACGAGGTCGTCCGCCGTGGCCTGGCCGACCTGCTGGAAAGCAGCGGGGACATCGAGGTGGTCGGCGAGTCCGGCCTCGCCCAGGAGGCGGCCCGGCGCATCCCGGCGCTGCGGCCGGACGTGGCGATCCTCGACGCGCGGCTGCCCGACGGCAACGGCATCGACGTGTGCCGGGACGTCCGGGCCGTGGACTCCTCGATCAAGGGCCTGATCCTCACCTCGTACGAGGACGACGAGGCGCTCTTCGCGGCGATCATGGCCGGCGCCTCCGGCTACGTGCTGAAGCAGATCCGCGGCACCGACCTCGTCGACGCGGTGCGGCGGGTGGCGGCCGGGCAGTCGCTGCTCGACCCGGCGATCACCACCCGGGTGCTGGAGCGCATCCGCAGCGGCGTCGAGCAGCCCCGCGAGCTGAAGTCCCTCACCGAGCAGGAGCGGCGGATCCTGGAGTACGTGGCCGAGGGCCTCACCAACCGGGAGATCGCCGGGAAGATGTTCCTGGCCGAGAAGACCGTGAAGAACTACGTCTCCAGCGTGCTGGCCAAGCTGGGCCTGGAGCGCCGCACCCAGGCGGCCGTCCTCGCCACCCGCCTCCTCGGCAAGTCCCACTGACGCCTGCGGGCCCCAGTCGCACCGGCGGCACCGCCTGCGGGCCCAGCCGCGTAACGAAACCGCCTGCGGGCCCAGCCGCGCGGCGGCACCGTCTGCGGGCCCAGTCGCCCGGCAGCACCGCCTGCGGGCTCAGTCGCGCAGCGGCACCGACCAGCACACCTCGGTGCCCCGGGGCACCGCCCGGCGTACCACGAACTCGCCGTCGTGGCGCTCGGCGCGCTCGCGCAGGTTGACCAGGCCGCCCCGCGCGGCGGCCGGGTCGCAGCCCACCCCGTCGTCGGTGACGGTCACGGTCACCCGGCCCGCCTCGACCCGCACCGCCACCGCCACGCGGTCGGCCTGCGCGTGCCGTACGGCGTTGGAGAGCGCCTCCCGCAGCACGGCGGTGAGGTCCGGGCGGACCGCGTCGGGGACGGCGCTGTCAATCGGCCCGGTCAGCTCCAGGCGGGGCCGGTGGCCCAGCGACTCGGCGGCCACCTCGATCGCCTCCCGGATCTCGGTGCGCAGCGCCGCGCTCATCGGGGTGCGCAGCTCGAAGATGGTGCGGCGGATGTCCTTGATCGTGGCGTCCAGGTCGTCGACCGCCGCGTTGATCCGCCGGGCGACCTCCGGCTTCGTCGTCATCGGGGCGGCGCTCTGCAACTGCAGGCCGGTGGCGAAGAGCCGCTGGATGACCACGTCGTGCAGGTCCCGGGCGATGCGCTCGCGGTCCTCCAGGACCACCAGCAGCTCCCGCTCCTCCTGCCCGCGGGCCCGCTCCAGGGCCAGCGCGGCCTGCCCGGCGAAGCTGCCCAGCAGGGCCATGTCGTCGTCGTTGGCGACGGGCGCCCGGTCGGCCCGGTGCGCGATCACCAGCACCCCGTGCAGGGTGTCGGCAGTGGCTAGCGGCGCGATCATCGCCGGGCCGGTACGCAGCAGCGCCGGCCAGGGCGCGGCGTGGGCCAGGTCCGCCACCTGGTCGTGCCGGCCCTCGATGACGGCGGCGGCGAAGCTCGTCTCGGCCGCCGGCAACGCGGTGCCGACCAGGGCGCCGGCCTGCTCGTCGGCCCCGTCGACCACCTCGACGGTGAACTTCTCGCCGTCGGGGTCGTAGAGCAGCACGAGGGCGACCTCCGCCTCGGCGACCTCGCGGGCGCGCCGCGCCACCAGCGTCAACGCGTCGGTGCGGCGCACCTCGCCCAGCAGCACGGTGGTGATCTCGGCGGTCGCCGCGAGCCAGCGTTCCCGGCGGTGGGCCAGCGCGTAGAGGCGGGCGTTCTCGATCGCCACGCCGGCCGCGGCGGCGAGCGCGACGACGATCTCCTCGTCGTCCTCGGTGAACTCCGCGCCGCCCTGCTTCTCGGCGAGGTAGAGGTTGCCGAAGACATGGTCGCGGATGCGCACGGGAACGCCGAGGAAGCTGTGCATCGGCGGGTGGTGCGGCGGGAACCCGAAGGACTGCGGGTGCCGGGTGATGTCGGGCATCCGCAGCGGGCGGGGGTCGTCGATGAGCAGGCCGAGCACGCCCCGCCCGTGGGGCAGGTCACCGATCCTGGCGTGCAGCTCCGCGTCGATGCCGTAGGTGATGAAGTCGTGCAGCAGGCGGTCGTGGCCGATCACGCCCAGCGCGCCGTAGCGGGCGCCGACCAGCTCGCAGGCCGACTCCACGATCCGTTGCAGGGTGCTGCGCAGGTCCAGGTCCGTGCCGATGCCGACCACCGCGTCGAGCAGGGCACGCAGCCGCTCCCGGCTGGTCACCACCTCGCCGACGCGGTCCAGCATCTCCTGGAGCAGCTCGTCGAGCCGTACCCGGGACAGCGGGCTGAGCCCCAGGGAAGGGGTCACGTGCGGTTCGGGGCGGGGACTCGGTTCGCTGGCGGCCACCGGGCGATGGTAACCGCCCGGTGGCCGTGGTCCTGCCCGCGTCACGCGTCGGGGGAGCGCACCGCCGAGGTGTCGACGACCTGCGCGGCCTCCAGGCGCGGGGTGTGCGGCGGGCCCGCGTGCGCCGGGTCCGCGAGCCCCAGCCGGATCACGAGGTACGGGTAGCCGAGGCCCGCCAGCAGCCCGCGCAGCGTCTGCCGGGTGCCCGCGACCTCCACGACCCCGCTCAGCGGCACCACGGAGATCCCGAGCCGGGTCGCGGTCAGCCACGCGGCCGAGAGCGCCTCGCCGGCGCGCAGCCAGCTGTCCGGCTCGTCCTCGTCGCCGTAGAGCAGCCCGTACACGGCGGCCCGGTCGTGGCCGGGACCGACCGGCAGGGTGCCGGGGCGGCCGAAGTCGCGCGCCGGCACGGTGGTCTGCGGCGCCTCCGCGGGCAGCACCTCCGGCGGCAGGCCGGTGCCGGTGCCGGCCCGGCTGGTCCAGTACTCCAACTCCTCGCGCAGCTGCGAGTCCTCCGCCTCGACCGAGGCGGCGCGGCTGGCGACCGCGGCCAGCTCCAGGACGTTGTCGCGGTCGAGGAACTGGAGCTGGCAGCCTTCGGCGGCGACCGCCGAGGCGATCTCCCCGAGAGCGGCGGTCGGCACCGGCTCCTCGCTGACCGGGCGCCGGTCGGTGTGCCGCACCTGCATGCACTGCACCAGGCGCATGGCCTCCGGGTCGGTCTCCGCGCGGGCCATCCCGGTCAGCCGGGCCAGCAGGTCCTGGTCGGTCGGGTCGGGCATCCGCTCCACGACGGCGGTCCAGCCCTCCGCGGTCAGCGCGACCCGCGCGTGGTGCAGCGCCGCCCCGCAGCTGTACGCCAGCAGGCGGCCCTCCGGGTCGGTCGCCGTCAGCTTCGGGTCGCGGACCACCCGCAGCTCCAGCGCGTCCGGCAGCACCCGCCACCGCCACGGTTGGCTGTTGTGCACCGACGGGGCGTGCCCGGCCGTCGCGGCGGCCTCCGCGAGTGCGGTGGTCAGCGGACGCTCCGCCGCCGGTGTCTCGTGGCTCATGGTCACGACCTTTCCGTTTCTTCCCATCGTGCCCCAGCCCGACGGTGCCCCGGGCGGGGTTGCCGCTCCATCCTGCGCCATCCCCTCTGCCGACGCACGGTACGTAGGTCCCCGCGGGGCAGGGCAGCTAGCCCTTGCCGGTTCGCGCGGATGCCCTCCCGGGCGCGGTGGGCGCTGAGACGATCCGCAGGTGGGAACGGAACCGCGCGAGTGCGTGCCGGAGCAGCCGGTACGGCGGGACCGCTCGCGCCTGCTGCTCTGGGCGCCCCTGACCGGGGTGACGGTGCTGGTGCTGGCCGGGGCGGTGCTGTGGCTCGCCGGCCGTCGGGGCGCGGCCGAGGTGGTGTGGGCGTCCGCCACCGTGGCCGCCCTGTTGCCCGCCGCCTGGTCGGTGCTGCGGCAGCTGTGGCGCCGGCAGTTCGGGGTGGACGTGATCGCCGTGCTGGTCCTGGTCGGCGCGCTGGTGGTGCGGGAGTACCTGGCCGGGGCGGTGATCGCGGTGATGCTGGCCACGGGGCGGGCGCTGGAGGCGTACGCCCAGGGGCGGGCGACCCGGGACCTGCGGTCGCTGCTCACCCGCGCCCCCCGCACCGCCCGCCGGCGCGGCCCGGGCGGGAGCGTCGAGGAGGTGCCGCTGGACCGGGTGGCGGCGGGGGACCGGCTGCTCGTCGGGCCGGGCGACGTGGTGCCGGTCGACGGGCAGGTCGACGAGCCGGTGACCCTCGACGAGTCGGTGGTCACCGGTGAGTCCCAACTGGTGCGGCGCGCGGCCGGCGAGCAGGTAGCCAGCGGCGTGGTCAACGCCGGTGCCGGCTTCGGGATGCGGGCGACGCGCGACGCGGCGGGGAGCACGTACGCGGGGATCGTCCGGCTCGCCGAGGAGGCGACCGCCCACAAGGCGCCGATGGTGCGCCTCGCCGACCGGTACGCCGCCGCGTTCGTGCCGTTCACCCTGGTCCTGGCGGGGCTGGGCTGGCTGCTCTCCGGGGAGTTCGTGCGGGCGGTGGCCGTGCTGGTGGTCGCCACCCCGTGCCCGCTGCTGCTGGCCACCCCCATCGCGATCGTGTCGGGGCTGTCGCGTACCGCCCGGCGCGGGGTGCTGGTCCGCGACGGCGGCTCCCTGGAGCTGCTCGGCCGGGCCCGCACCCTGCTGGTCGACAAGACCGGCACACTGACGGCCGGCCGCCCCCGCGCCGCCGAGGTCGTGGCCGCCCCCGGCGGCGACCGCGACGACGTGCTGCGTCTCGCCGCCTCCGTCGAGCAGCTCTCCCCGCACGTGCTGGCCCGCGCGCTGGTGGCGCAGGCGCGCGAGCGGGGCCTGTCGCTGACCGAGCCGGCGGGGGTGACCGAGGAGCCGGGCCGGGGCGTACGCGGATCGGTCGACGGGCGGCAGGTGCGGGTCGGCCAGCTCGACGGTGACCTGCCCGACTGGGCGGGGAGCGCCCGGTCCCGCGCCGAGCTGGCCGGCCGCTCGGTGGTCTGGGTCAGCGGCGAGCGGGACCCGCTCGGGGCGATCCTGCTGGAGGACCCGGTACGCCCCGACGCGCGCCGCACCGTGCGCCGGCTGCGCGAGGCGGGGCTGCGGCGCATCGTGATGGTCACCGGGGACCGGCCCGACGTCGCCGCCCAGGTGGCGGGGGTGGTGGGCGTGGACGACGTGGTGGCCCGGTGCGACCCCGCGGAGAAGGCGACCCGCGTACGTGAGGAGGCGCGCCAGGCCGTCACCGTGATGGTCGGCGACGGGGTGAACGACGCCCCCGCCCTCGCCGAGGCGCACGTCGGCGTGGCCATGGGCGCCACCGGGGCGACCGCCTCGGCCGACGTCGCCGACGCGGTGCTCACCGTCGACCGGCTGGACCGGCTCGCCGACGCGGTGGAGATCGCCCGGTACGCCCGCAGGATCGCGGTGCAGAGCGCCAGCGTGGGGATGGGCCTCGCGGTGCTGGCGATGCTGGCCGCGGCCCTGGGCTGGCTCCCGCCGGTCGCCGGGGCGTTCCTCCAGGAGGGCATCGACGTGCTGGTGATCCTCAATGCGCTGCGCGCCCTCGGGGGCGGGCTACGCCGCCGCGACGTGCCGCCGGGCACCCGGGAGCTGCTCGACCGGTACGCGGCCGAACACGGCGGGATCCGCGACGTGCTCGCCGCGCTGACGGACACCGCCGACCTGGTCGCCACCGCGCCGGACGCGCCGCAGTGCCTGCCGACGCTGCGCGGGACGCACCGCCGGCTGGTCGACCAGGTGCTGCCGCACGAGGCGGCCGAGGAGCGCCAGCTCTATCCGGCGCTGGCCGACCCGCTGGGCAGCGCCGAGGCCACCTCGACGATGAGCCGCGCCCACGTGGAGATCCGGCGGCTGGTGGACCGGATCGGCGCCCACCTCGCGCAGGCCGGCGACGGCCCGCTGCGCCGGGACCAGCTCACCGACCTGCTCGCCGCCCTCTACGGCCTGGCGGCCATCCTGCGGCTGCACCTCGCCCAGGAGGAGGAGGACTACTTCTCGCTCAGCCCGGCGGAACCCGCCGAGAGCCGCTGAGCGCCCCGCCGGGCGTCGTGGCGTGGCCGGCGGCTGGTGCTGTGTGCAAGGAAGGGCCCCCTGCACATCAGGATGCGATGGCAGAGGGCCCTTCCTGACCGCTCAGCGTTCCCGGACCACCGCCACCGGGCAGTGCGCGTGCTGGATGAGCTGCTGGCTGACCGAGCCGAGCAGCATCCCCTTCAGGCCGCCCCGGCCCCTGGTGCCCACCACCACCAGACGCGCGTCGCGGCTGGCGTCGACCAGCAGGGACGCGGCGCTGCCCTCCGTGACCTCCACGGTGACGGCCACGTCGGGGAACGTCGCACCCCACCGGGCGAGCGGCTCGTCCAGCTCGGCCCGGTCGACCGCCGAGGCCTCCCGCGCCTCGGGACCCGTCGGCGGGCGCTGACCGGCGGGCGCGTGCCAGGCCCGCACCACGCGCAGGGGCACCCGTCGGGCCGCTGCCTGCTCGAACGCGAAGCCCAGCGCGAGCAGCGAACACTCCGAGCCGTCCACGCCGACCAGGATGTGCCCGCTCCGGCCACCGGCAGCGGCCTCGCCGCGGATCACCACCACGGGGCAGTGCGCATGGGCGGTGACCGCGACGGCGGTGGAGCCCACCAGCAGCCCGCCGAAGCCGCCGTGTCCCCGGGTGCCCAGCACCAGCAGGTCCGCCTGCGCCGAACGTTCCTGGAGCACCAGCGCGGGCGGCCCGTCGAACACCTCACCCGTGACCGTCAGTTCCGGGTGCGCGGCGGACGCGTCCGCCGCCGCCTTGCGGACCAGCTCCTCGACCTGCCGGCGGGCCGTCTCGTCAGGCCAGACGCCGGGAGCGACGCCGGGACCGATCCAGCCGGCCACGGTGAGCCACTCGAAGACGTACGCCAACCGCACCGGCCGTCCGCTGCGGCCGGCCTCCTCCAGCGCCCACTCCAGCGCGGCGGAGGCGTCGGCGGAGCCGTCGTAGCCGACCAGGATCTCGTTGCCGCTCATCGGGTCCACCTCTCGTTCGCGGCTGCGGGGGTCACCAGGTGACTCCTCGCGCCCGCTGGTACCGGCCTTTCGTTCGCGACTGCGGGGCTCGCAAGCTCACTCCTCGCGCTCACTGGTGCTGGCCTTTCGTTCGCGACTGCGGGGCTCGCAAGCTCACTCCTCGCGCTCACTGGTGCTGGCCTTTCGTTCGCGACTGCGGGGCTCGCAAGCTCACTCCTCGCGCTCACTGGTCCCCCCGGAGTCCCGGGTCCGTCTCGCGGACCCAGCGCCACTCCGCGACCCGGGGGTCGTCCTCGCCGTGTTCGCGGGTGTAGTCCCGGCAGGACTGGCGCGCGTCGACCATCTCCTGCCGCAGGTGGGCGGCCCGGTCGGCCAGCCCCGGCACCCGGTCGATGACGTCGATGACCAGGTGGAAGCGGTCCAGGTCGTTGAGCATCACCATGTCGAACGGCGTGGTGGTGGTGCCCTCCTCCTTGTAGCCGCGTACGTGCAGGTTCTCGTGGTTGGTCCGCCGGTAGGTCAGCCGGTGGATGAGCCACGGATAGCCGTGGTACGCGAAGATGACCTGCCTGTCCCGCGTGAAGATCGTGTCGAACTCCTTGTCCGACAGTCCGTGCGGGTGCTCCGTCGGCGGTTGCAGGCGCATCAGGTCGACCACGTTGACGACCCGTACCTTCAGCTCCGGCAGGTGCCGGTGCAGCAGGTCCGCGGCGGCCAGCGTCTCCAGCGTCGGCACGTCCCCGGCGCAGGCGAGCACCACGTCCGGCTCGCTGCCGGCGTCCGTGCTGGCCCAGTCCCAGATCCCGATGCCGCGCCGGCAGTGCTGCACGGCCTCGTCCATCGACAGCCAGTTCGGGGCGGGCTGCTTGCCGGCCACCACCACGTTGACGTAGTGCCGGCTGCGCAGGCAGTGGTCCATCGTGGAGAGCAGGGTGTTGGCGTCCGGCGGCAGGTAGACGCGTACCACCTCGGCCTTCTTGTTCATCACGTGGTCGATGAAGCCCGGGTCCTGGTGGGAGAAGCCGTTGTGGTCCTGGCGCCACACGTGGCTCGAGAGCAGGTAGTTCAGCGAGGCCACCGGACTGCGCCACGGGATGCCCCGGGTCACCTTCAGCCACTTGGCGTGCTGGTTGACCATGGAGTCGACGATGTGGATGAACGCCTCGTAGCTGGTGAAGATGCCGTGCCGGCCGGTCAGCAGGTAGCCCTCCAGCCAGCCCTGGCAGAGGTGCTCGGAGAGGACCTCCATCACCCGCCCGTCGGCGGAGAGGTGGTCGTCGCCGGGCACGGTGCCGGCCATCCAGGCCCGGCCGGTGACCTCGAACGCCGCGCCGAGCCGGTTCGAGGCCACCTCGTCCGGGCCGAAGAGGCGGAACGTCTGCGGGTTGGCGGTGATCACGTCGCGGACCCACGGGCCGAGGGCCCCGGTCGCGCCGGCCACGGTCTCGCCGGGCCGCTGCACGTCGACGGCGTACTCGCGGAAGTCCGGCAACGTCAGGTCCCGCAGCACCGTCCCGCCGTTGGTGACCGGGTTGGCGCTCATCCGCCGCTCGCCCCTGGGCGGCAGCGCGGCCAGCTCGGCGACCGGTGCGCCGGTGGCGTCGAAGAGTTCCTCCGGCCGGTAGCTGCGCAGCCAGCGCTCCAGCTCGGCCAGGTGCTCCGGGTTCTTGCGCACCTCGGACAGCGGCACCTGGTGCGCGCGGTAGGTGCCCTCGACCTGTTTGCCGTCGACGTCCCGCGGACCGGTCCAGCCCTTCGGCGTACGCAGGACGATCATCGGCCAGCGGGGGCGCTCGACGGCGCCGCCCGAGCGGGCCCGCCGCTGGATGGCGCCGATCTCGTCCAGCGCCCGGTCCAGCGTGCCGGCGAGCGCCTGGTGCACCGTCGCCGGGTCGTCGCCGGCGACCACGTACGGCTCGTAGCCGAAGCCGCGCATCATGGCGAGGAGGTCGTCCTCGTCGATCCGGTCCAGCACCGTCGGATTGGCGATCTTGTAGCCGTTGAGGTGCAGGATCGGCAGCACCGCGCCGTCGCGGGCCGGGTTGAGGAAGACGTTGGAGAGCCAGCTTCCCGCCAGCGGGCCGGTCTCCGCCTCCCCGTCGCCGATGACGCAGGCCACCAGCAGGTCCGGGTTGTCGAACGCCGCGCCGTAGGCGTGGCTGAGCGCGTACCCCAGCTCGCCGCCCTCGTGGATCGAACCCGGCACCTCCGCCGCCACGTGGCTGGGGATGCCGCCGGGGAACGAGAACTGGCGGAACAGACCTGCCATGCCGGCCTCGTCGCGGCCGATGTGGTGGTACACCTCGCTCCAGGTGCCCTCCAGCCAGGTGTTCGCGACGATCGCCGGGCCGCCGTGACCGGGACCTGTGACGAACAGGGCGGACAGGTCGCGGGCGACGATGACCCGGTTGAGGTGGGCGTAGAGCAGGTTCAGGCCGGGACTGGTGCCCCAGTGGCCGAGCAGTCGCGGCTTGACGTGCTCGGGCGCCAGCGGCTCGCGCAGCAGCGGATTGTCCAGCAGGTAGATCTGCCCGACGGTCAGGTAGTTCGCCGCCCGCCAGTAGGCGTCCAGCCGGCGCAGCTCGTCATCGGTCAGGGGGCTGTGCAGGTCGAGAGCGGTGTCCATACTGCATGAGCCTCTCGCGGGTAGGGGAATCCTGCATCCTCGGAGCGCGGATTCGTCCGGGCCGGCCCCAGCATCGCCTGTCGACGCCGGTGTGGATCAGGGCCGTTGGTCCCGTGGGTGCCGGGCATCGCGCCCGTGCCCCGGAATCCCCGTCAGCCCGCGCACGACGATCACCGGGGCGGGGGAGTGGTAGAGCAGCGCCTGACTCACCGCGCCGAGCATGCCCCGCCACGGCTCGTCGCCCCGGGCGGCGACCAGCACCACCTGCGCCGAACGGGACTGCTCCACCAGGACATTGCCGGGATCGCCGCGGATCGTGTGGCACTCCACGGCCACCGACGGAAACCGACGCGCCGACCGCTCCACCAGCCCGACGAGCAGCTCGGCATCCTCCGCGCCCTGCTCCGACTCGACGACGCGGACCGCTGACAGCCGCGCCTTCCGCCGGGCCGCGCACTCGAACGCCCACTCCAACGCGGCCTGCGAGCTGTCGGAGCCGTCCACCCCGACCAGCACCGGCCCCTGCGGGGGCGGCTCCCGGCGGACCACCAGCACCGGGCAGCCGGCGCGGGCGGCGAGCTGCACCGTGGGCGCTTCGACCGACACGCACTCGCCGCTGGTCGCCATGCCGCCGTCCCCGACGGCGAGCAGGAACGCCGTCTCCGACCGGCGGACCAGGGTGTCGACGAGGGCACCTTCGACGATCTCGCCGCCCACCGGCAGCCCCGGCTCGACCTCGGCGACGATCTCCGTGGCCCGGGACATCAGCTCCTCGGCGTCCGCGCGTGGCCCCGCGACCGACGGCGCTTGCAGCGCGGCCGTCCAGTTGAACGCGTGCAGCAGACACAGCGGACGGTTGTGCGCGGCGGCCTCCTGCGCGGCCAGCCTGACCACGGGCAGGTTGCGCTCCGTGCCGAGCCCGACCAGCACCGCCGCGTCGGTGGGTGCGGCCATCCGAATCACCTCCGCAGGCGTCGCGCCCGGCCCTCCTGTCGAGGCTAGTCGCGCCGGTAGCACGGTGGGGCGGGATCGCGGGCGACGGAGGGGCGGGGGTTTCGGGCTGGGGTGTCTGCGGGGCCGGGCCCGTGCTCGGGGTGTGTGTGCGTCGGGTGGTTGCGGTGCGTCGTGGTGGGGGTGTGGCCCGCCGTGCCCGGCTCCGGGCGGTCAGGCTTGATCCCTGCGCCGGGCACGGCGGGCCACACCCCGTCGGTGCCCACTCTCGCGCCGTTCGCCGGGATCCCACTGGAGATCTTGGCAAGCTCTCGCGTCCGCCCGCCGGGCTGCCGGAGATCTTGGCAAGAAACGGCCCCTCCAGGGGGCCTCTCGTACCAAGATCTCCATCGGTACCTCCGTGACCCGGGATCCGAGGCGACTTTGGTGACGGCAGTGACCCGAGTGACCCGGCCCGTCCGGCCCGTCCGGCCCGTCGGGCCCATCCGGCTCACCGGGCCCATCCGGCTCACCGGGCCCTTCCGGCTCATCGGGCCCACCCCGGCTCACCCGGGTTCACTTGGATGAGCACGACGAGCCCAAGGGGCCTCGGTGAGCCGGCCGAGCAAGTGAGCCGGGAGTCGATAACCCGTGGACCCGGGTGTGACCGGATGTCCGGTTTCGTGGTAGCTGGCTGGGGCGGCTTGAGCCGGTGAGTCGTCAGCGGGTTGGCGTGTCGGTGCCGGGTGTGCGGTTTGGGGGTGTGACCGGGGGCATCGTGGGGGCGGAATCGTGGCGGGGGCGGGGTCGTTACATCCTGCGTACGGCCGAGCAAGACCACGCCGCCGAGGTCACGCCGCCCCGACAGATGGCGGGCCCGGGGCGCCCGGAATGATGGCGGGCCGGCGGTGGTTACACATGGTCCGGCCGACGCGAGGGCGTCCCCCGCCCCGCACGACAGCTCGGCCCCCTTCTGGCCCGCACGGGTCCTCCGGCCGGCACGGCCGATCTGATCTTTCCTCCGGCTCAATGTCGGAGATCCTCTCCAGGTTCGCTGGAGATCCTCCGTGAGTTCATGAGCGCCGGACGGTGCTTGCATCCGCGTGAAGCCGATCCCCCTTCGGTGTGTGGGTGCCGACCCCCGAATGGAGCGTTTCTGATGAACACGATCATGCGTAAGAGCGTTCTCGGTATTGCTGGTCTCGCGTTCGCCGGTGGCGTGTTCGCCGGTCCCGCGACCGCGCACGCGGCCCCGTCCGTGGACGCCAGGGCAGTGGCGGTGGCCGTGCAGGCCGACAAGCCGTCGGTCGACACGGGCAAGCTGATCCCGCACGGTGTGCAGGGCGCGCAGTCGCGTATCGACCTCTCCGACGAGCAGGTCGCCAACGTCAAGGCCATCATCGCGGCGACGAAGAAGGCCGGCATGGACGAGCGCGCCGCCGTCGTCTCCATCGCCACCGCACTGCAGGAGTCGAAGCTGGAGAACCTGGGTCACCTGGGTGACCGCAACGACCACGACTCGCAGGGCCTGTTCCAGCAGCGCCCGTCCTCCGGGTGGGGCACGGTCGAGCAGATCACCGACCCCGAGTACTCGACGACGGCGTTCCTGAAGGGCCTCAAGCAGGTCGACGGGTGGCAGGACATGCCGCTGACCAAGGCCGCGCAGACCGTGCAGGTCTCGGCCTACCCGGACCACTACGCCCAGTGGGAGCAGATGGCCGCCGACCTCGTCACCGAGCACTGGAACAGCTGACCTGTACCCCCGTCGTGAGAATCAACGCCCGACTGGCCGGACCCCGCAACCCGGGGCCCGGCCAGTTCGGCGTCTGCCGGCCTGTGCGTGCCGTGCAGGCCCGGTTGTAGTCCGCCGCGCCCCGGTTGCGGGTCCCGGCGATGATGGGGCCATGTCTGCGTGGGACAAGTGGCGGGGCCGCCTGGGCACGGTCCTCGGTACGGTCGGGCTCTCGGTGTTCATGCCGGTCGCGGCCTGGGCATCGTCGGGCAGCGGTGAGATCGTGGTGCGGGCGGGACAGAACGCACGCCCCGCCAAGCCCGGGTTCGGTGGCTTCGACTGCTGCCTGATGGTCGTCTTCGGCATCGGTCTGCTGGTGGTGCTGCTCATCAAGCTCGCCCGCAACCGCCCCCCAGACTGACACCGCGACCGCCACCGCCCAGGTTCTGACCACGCTCGACGTCCGATTCTTCGCCGCGCCCGCTCCCCGCTGACTGCCGTGCCGCGAAATCTGTGCAGACGGTGCAGGTGTCGGCCTACCCCGACCACTACGCCCAGTGGGACCGCCGGCCTGGGTGGCCGAGCACTGGAACAGCTGACAGCAGTAGCCGAATCGCCGCTGGCCGGCACCCAATCTCGGGGTGCCGGCCAGCGGCGTCTGCGGCGGGTGGACCCCCTTCAGCGGGGAGTCGTGGCGTGGACCCGGACGATCACGGCGGTGGCGTTGTCGTCGCCGCCGGCCTCCAGGGTGCCGTGGAGCAGGTCCCGCACCGCTTCCTCCGGTCGCGGTGCCGCCAGGAGTTCCCGCATCAGGTGGTAGTCGACCTGGTCGCTGACGCCGTCGGTGCAGAGCAGCCAGACGTCGCCGGGGCGCAGCGACACCGCGAGCAGGTCCGCCTCCGGCTCGTCCGGATGGCCGGCGTAGCGGGTGAGCTGGTAGCGGGCGCGGTCGGCGGCGGGGGAGCCGACCGGGTACCAGCCGTGCAGTACGCCCAGCCAGGCCGCAGTGTGGTCGACGGTGAGGAGTTCCAGCAGGCCGTCGCGCAGGCGGTAGGCGCGGGAGTCGCCGAGCTGGACGAGCCAGCCCTGCCCGCCGTCGGGCTCCACGAGCAGGGCGGTCAGGGTGCAGCCGGTCAGCTCCGCCAACTGTGCGCCGGCGGCGCGTACGGCTGACTGGACGTGGGCCACGGCGGCGCGCAACTGGCGCGCGTCGACCGCGGGCCAGGCGGCCCGGACCTGCGCGACGAGAGTGCCCATGGCCGTCGTGCCGGCCCGGCGGCTGCCCTCGCCGGCGCCCATGCCGTCGACCACCGCGACGAAGGGCAGGGCGGGGTCGACGTGCAGCACGTCGAAGTTGGCCGGGTAGCGGTTGCCGACCACGCTGCCGCCGGCGAACTCCAGCGTGACCTCGCCGAGCGGGAGACGGTGCACGTCACCGGGCACGGTGACCTCGGCGCGGCGGCCGGCGGAGGAGGGGCACCGGCGGATCGTACTGTGGGTTGCCGGGGCAGGTGGTCCGGGTTGCCCCGTTCGCGGCCACTCAGTCGAGACAGAACTCGTTGCCCTCGACGTCCTGCATCACGAGGCACGACTCGTCGTAGCCGTCGGCAGTCAGCAGTCGCACGCGCACCGCGCCGAGCGCGACCAGTCGAGCGCATTCCGCCTCGAGCGCGGCCACGCGCTCCTCACCCACGAGTCCGGTGCCGACCCGCACGTCGAGATGCAGCCGGTTCTTGACGACCTTGCCTTCGGGAACGCGCTGGAAGAACAGTCGCGGGCCCACACCTGTGGGATCGCCGCAGGCGAACGCGGAACCCTGCCGCTCGGGCGGCAGCGCGCGATCGAAGTCTTCCCAGGTGGCGAACCCCTCCGGTGGCGGCGGTACGACGTATCCCAACGCCTCGCACCAGAAACGAGCGACGCGCTCAGGTTCTGCGCAGTCGAAGGTGACCTGGACCTGCTTTACCGACGCCATCGGACCACCATAGAGGGGGGATCTTCCGTCGTCTCCCCCGTTTCGCTGCGCACCCACGCCTGGCGTCCGGTGGCCCGGACGAGTGTTGTCAACATGGGTTGACGTGGTCGCGATGTCAACGTAAGTTGACGACATGAGTCAGGCAACGGAACTCGCGGCGGCAGCCGGCAGCACCGACCCCCGGGTCGGACTGCGCGCCGTCCGCGCGCTGCGCCGGTTGCTCGAACGGCTCGAGGTGGTCCAGGTGGACAACGCCCGTCGACAGGGCTGGTCCTGGCAGGAGATCGCCGACGAGCTCGAGGTCAGCCGGCAGGCGGTCCACAAGAAGCACGCCGGTCGTCCGGCGGTCGGATCCTCCTGGGAGGCGTGATGTTCGAACGGTTCACCGACCGGGCCCGCACGGTCGTGCGGTACGCCCGGGACGAGGCCCGGACCGAGGGCGAGCGGCCCGTCGGGACCGAGCACCTGCTGCTCGCCCTGCTCTCCGACGGCGACAACCTCGCCGCCCGGGTGCTCGCCGAGGCCGGCCTCCGCGCCGACGACCTGCGGGCCCGCGTCCGCCGGCACACCGCGCGCGGAGCCACCGGCCTCGCCGACGCCGACGCGGCGGCCCTGCACGAGATCGGCATCGACCTGGCCGCCATCGTGGCCCGGATCGAGGAGTCCTTCGGCCCGGACGCGCTGCGCGAGGCCGCGCCGGCGCCGCGCCGCCGCTGGGGTCGCTGGCGGTACGCGGGCGGCCCCTTCTCCCCGCGCGCCAAGAAGGTGCTGGAGCTTGCGCTGCGGGAGGCGTTGCGGCTGCGCCACCGCCACATCGGCACGGAGCACATCCTGCTCGGCGTGCTCCGCGAGGGCCATGGGCTGGGCGCACGGGTGCTCACCGAGGCCGGCGCCGACCTCGACGACCTGCGTCGCCGCGTCGAGACGGCTCTCCGCACCCCCGCCTGACCCCCGCCCCCGCCTGACCCCCGCCCCCGCCTGACCCCCGCCCCCGCCCCGCCCCCTGCCCGTCGATCATGAGGTTGGCGGTGATGTCGATCTCCAGGACCACCGCCAACCTCATGATCGACGGGGCGCAGGCGGGGTGGGGTGGGGGTGGGGTGGGGTGGGTGGGGAACGGTCCCGGGCGGGGGCAAACGTGTTTGCGCTGCGCGTAACATCACCGCGCCGCCGGGTCGCTGCCGTGCCGGATCTGCTGCACACTGGCGCCGTGGACCCTCGACAGGACAAGCGACGCGCGGCACCCGACGGCGGTGGCCTGCGCTCCGCCGTGGTGGTCAACCCGGTGAAGGTGGCCGACCTCGACGAACTGCGTCAGACGGTCCACGACGCCCTCGCCGCGGCCGGCTGGCCCGAGCCGCTGTGGTTCGAGACCACGGTCGAGGACCCGGGCCGCGGCCAGACGCAGGAGGCGGTCGAGGCCGGCGTGGACGTCGTCTTCGCGTGCGGCGGCGACGGCACCGTGATGGCCTGCGTCAGCGGCCTGGTCGGCACCGAGGTGGCGCTCGCCGTGCTGCCCCAGGGCACCGGCAACCTGCTCGCGGCCAACCTGGGCCTCTCGGGTGACCTGGCCGCCGGGCTGGAGGTCGCCGTCGAGCGTGGCCGCCGGCTGCTCGACGTCGGCGCGGTCGAGGACCACTACTTCACGGTGATGGCCGGCATGGGCTTCGACGCCCAGATGCTCGCCGACACCTCGGAGACCACCAAGAAGCGGATCGGCTGGCCGGCGTACGTCGTGGGGGCCGCCCGGCACCTGCGCGACCGGCCGATGCGGGTCTCCATCCGCATCGACGACCAGCAGCCCATCCGCCGCCGGGCCCGCTCCGTCCTCGTCGCCAACGTCGGCCGCCTCCAGGGCGGGGTGCGGCTGCTCACCGACGCCGAACCGGACGACGGCTACCTCGACGTCGCGGTGCTCACCCCGCGTACGCTGCGGCAATGGCTGGCGCTCGGCTGGGCGGTCGTACGCCGCCAGGACCGCGTCCCCCGCATGGAGGTCTTCAAGGCCAGGCGGGTGGAGATCACCAGCAACCGGGCCCAGCCCCGGGAGCTCGACGGCGATCTCATCGAGCCGGGTCGCACCCTGAAGGCCGAGATCCGGCGGCGGGCGCTGTGGCTCTGCGTGCCGCAGCCGGCGCAGGATCCCGACCTGGCCGAGGACGCGAAGGCGGCCGCCGAGCGTGGTGAGCAGCTGATCGAGGAAGCCCGCCGTGAGTAGCACCCGCATCGTGCCGGAGACCCGGCTGATGTCCGACGAGGAACTCAACGCCGACGACGCCTGGCACACACTGCGCCGGCAGGGCGGCTGGCACCTGCTGCGCGACGCGTTCATCCGGTTCCGCTACGGCGACGGGTTCAGCCACTCGCGCGCCTTCGCGCTGCAACTCTGCCTCGCCGTGGTGCCGTTCCTGATCGCGCTGACCGGTCTGATCAGCGAACTCGGCGTGGAGGAGGGCGGCCGGGTGGTCGCCGACACGGTCCTGGCCCTCACCCCCGGGGCGAGCGAACCGATGGTGGCCGAGCTGCTCGGCGAGGGGGACCGCACCGAACGCGCCGGGGAGCTGGCGCTCGGCCTCGGCATGCTCACCGGCCTGGTCGCGCTGACCACCACCATGGCCCAGATCGAGCGCGGCGCCAACCGGATCTACGGCGTGGAGCGGGACCGGCCCGCGCTGTGGAAGTACGTCCGCGCGAGCGTCCTCGCCCTCACCGCCGGCGTACCGGCGCTCACCGGGTTCCTGATCCTCGTCGGCGGCGGCCCGATGGGCGACTCGGTGCAGCGACACTACGCCTGGGGCGAGTTCGCCAACGGCCTCTGGAACGTGGTGCGCTGGCCGCTCAGCCTGGGCCTGACCGTCCTCGCCGTCGCGGTGATCTTCCGGCACGCTCCCCGCCGCAAGCAGCCCGGCCTGTCCTGGCTCTTCTTCGGCGCCGGCATCGCCACCGCGCTGTGGTGGCTGGCCAGCCTCCTGCTCGCCGCGTACGTGCGGTTCAGCGGCGGGTTCGGCCAGACGTACGGGGCGCTGACCGGGATGATGGCGTTGCTGCTCTGGGCCAACCTGACCGGCATGGCCCTCTTCGGTGGACTCTCCTTCGCCGCCCAGCTGGAGGCGCTGCGCATCGGGGTGCGCGAGCCCGCCCAGCCCGACCTCTGGGAGCCCGAGGCCGAGCGCCAGGAGATCCACGACACCGGCGAGATGAGCTCCCTCTAGCTCCGCATCGGACATCCCCCGGTGTACGCGGAGCGCCGATCGGGTAATGCGGCACGCCAGAAGCGAGAGGGAGGCTGCCGTGGGCGCGGTCAAAGAGGCGTTGCGACGACCCTTGGGTCACTTCACTGAGCGTACGCTCGCCGGCCTGGCGATCGTCCTCGGTGCCGGGGTCGGGTTCGGGATTCTCCTCGTGCTGGTCCGGACCCGGTGGTCCCCGCTCTACGACGTCGACCACGGCGTGGCCGCCTGGCTCAACGACCTGGTCGCCCCGCACGGGCCGCTGGTGACCGTGCTCAACGCGCTCACCGACCTCGGCGGGCGGGCCGTCATCATCTGGCTGGTGTCGGTCGCCGTGGTCGGGCTGCTGATCCGCAAGCAGGGGCGGCTCGCGGTGTTCCTCATCGTCACCGGCGTCGGCGCGCTCGTCCTCGACCCGGCGCTCAAGACGCTTGTCGACCGGCTGCGCCCCGAGGTGGACGTGCCCATCGGCACGTACGCCGGGGACAGCTTCCCCAGCGGCCACGCGCTCGGCTCGATGGTCGCGTACGGGGCGCTGCTGCTGGTCTTCCTGCCGGCCATGTCGCGCCGCTGGCGCAAGCCCGCGATCGCCCTGGTCGCCCTCGTCGTCTTCCTCATCGGACTGACCCGGATCGCGCTGGGCGTGCACTTCGTCTCGGACGTGCTGGGGGCCTGGCTGCTCGGCGCCGCCTGGCTCGGCGTCACCGCGTACGCCTTCCGGCTCTGGCGGTTGGAGCGCGGCCGGCCGGTCCCGGCGTTGACCGACGGGCTGGAGCCGGAGGCCGCGCACGACGTGGCGCCCGCCCCCGACGAGGCGCACCTGTTGCCGCACCCCCGGGCCGCCGTGTTCGAGCTGATCGTCGGCTGGGTGCTGATCCTCGGCGCGCTCTACGGCTTCGGCATGTTCGTCAGCTACCACGCCGGCGGCACCTTCTTCGCCACCCTGGACACGGACGTGCCGAGGTGGTTCGCCGAGCACCGCACCCCCGGCCGGGACGACTTCAGCTACTGGTGGAGCAAGGTCGGCGACACCCACGCCATCCTGCTCATCTCGCTGGTCTTCTGCCCGCTCGTGCTGGCCGTCTGGCGGCGTTGGCGGCCGGTGCTCTTCGTGGCACTGACCATGTTCGGCGAGCTGAGCCTCTTCCTCGCCTCCGCCGCCGCGGTCGACCGGCCGCGACCGCCCGTCGGCAACCTCGACGGGCCGATGCCGACCTCCTCCTTCCCGTCCGGCCACATCGCCGCCACGCTCTGCGTCTGGGTGGCGATCGCGGTGATCGTCTTCCCGCGTACCGACCGGTGGTGGCGGTGGATCTTCGTGGCGCTGGCGGTCGTGATGCCGGCCGGCGTGGCCATCAGCCGGATGTACCGGGGGATGCACCACCCCACCGACTTCATGGGCGCGATCATCCTCACCACCCTCTGGATCGGGCTGCTCTACTGGGTGCTCCGCCCCAACGAGGACGTCCACGAGGGCAACCGGCCGAGCATCGAGTCCGAGGACGTGCACACCCTCGACGACGAGCTGGCCAAGGCCGGTCGGGCGGACTGACGCCGCCGATGCTGCGGGCGATGACCTGGAACATCCGCACCGGCGGACGGGACGCCGGCGGCGCCGACCGCCGGGACCTGCTGGTCCGGGTCGTCGTCGACCAGCGGCCGGACGTGCTGGCGTTGCAGGAGTTACGGGGCTTCGACGAGCGGCCGGCCGCTGGGCCTGCCCCAGCCGGTGGCCTCCGCGCAGCTGCGGGCGGCGTGCTCGCCGATTTCGCGGGCCGGGTGGGGATGCGACCCCACCTGGCCCGTTCCTGCTTCGGCCAGCCGGTGGCGGTGCTGCTGCGCCCGCCGCTGCGCGTCCTCGCCGCGACCCGGGTACGCCGGCCGTTCCACCATGCCGCGCAGCGGGTCACCGTGGCGACCACCGCCGGCCCGCTGACGGTGCTGAGCGTCCACCTCGACCCGTACTGGGGCCTGCGGCGGCGCGTCGAGGCGGGCTGGGTCGCCGCCGCGCTGCGCCGCGCGCCGGGGGAGCTGGGACTGCTGGCCGGGGACCTCAACACCCTCGACCCGGTCGCCGACCACACCGACCGCATCGCCCGGCTGCCGGCCGCGTACCGCCGCCGTCACCTGCGCCGGGACGGGCGGACGGTGGAGACCCGCGCGGTGGCCCGGCTGCTCGCCGCCGGCCTGGTCGACCTGTACGCGACGGCGGGGGCGCCCGACGGCGGGCTGACCGCGCCCACCCGGCACGGCGGCGGGGCGGAGTTCTCCGGGATGCGGCTGGACTACCTGCTCGGCACGGCGGCGCTCGCCGGCCGGGTGCGCGACTGCCGGGTGCTGCGGGGCGGCGAGACCGAGTACGCCTCCGACCACTATCCGGTCGTGGCGGACCTGGACCTCGACCCCGCCTGACCGCCCTGCCCCGCTTACGCCCGCCCTGCCCGCCGGCCCTGACCGCCCTGCCCTCGCGTGCCCCGCCCGCCCTGACCGCTCTGCCCGGGCCTGCCCTGACCGCCCTGCCCTCGCCTGCTCGGCCGGCCTGCCCTCGCGTGCCCCCGCTTGACCGCCCGCCCTGCCCGCCCGCCCTGCCCGGCCGCCCCGCTCGCCTGGTCGGCCGGGCCGGGCGACCCCGGTCCTCCCCGGAGGGCCGGGAGGGCGGCGCGTTGCCGGTGCTGACTACCGTGAGCCGGTGATCGACTCGCCGAGCGCGGATCCGGGAAACGCCGGGTCCCCGCCCACCCCGCTGCTGGTCGCCGTCGTCCGGGGAATCGCGCTGGTAGTGGTGGTGCCCGTCCGGCTGGCGTGGGAGATGGTCGCCGCCGTCGGCCGGTGGCTGCACCGCTGGCTGCTGCGCCCGCTGGGCTGGCTGTTGCGGACCCTGGTGTGGGCGCCGCTGAGCTGGCTCGGCCGCGGCCTGGCCTGGCTGCTGCGCTGGCTCGGCCTTGGCCTGTCCTGGCTGCTGCGCACGCTGGTCTGGGTGCCGTTGGTCTGGCTCGCACGCGGGCTGACCTGGCTGGCCCGGACGGTGGTGTGGATACCGCTGGCCTGGTTGGCGTACCACCTGATCTGGGTTCCGCTGCGCTGGCTGGCCCGGCTCCTCGCGCCGCTCGGACGCCTGCTGGTGGCGGGGCTCGTGGCGGTCGGCCGGTGGCTGGCGGCGGGGCTCGTGGTGGTCGGGCGGTGGCTGGCGGCGGTGGGGCGGGTGCTGCTCGGCGCGCTCGGCTGGGCGTGGTGGGCAGCCGGCCGGCTGCTCTGGTGGTGTTACGCGCTCACGCTGCGGCCGTTCGTGCTCGGGGCGGGCTGGCTGTGGCGGCACGCCGTCCGCCCGGTGGGTCGGGCGGTGGCCGCCGTGTGGCGCGCGACCGTGTCGCCGGCCGTCCGCTGGGTGCGCCGCGCTGTCGTGGACCCGGTTCGCCAGGCGACCCGTGAGGCGCTGACCGCTTTCGGCCTGCGCGGCTGACCCGCGGACGCCGCGACGACGGCGGAGGGCACCCGACGAGCGGTGCCCGACGAGCGGTGCCCGAGCGAGATCTTGGCAAGAAACGGCCCCTCCAGGGGCACTTCCCTACCAAGATCTCGAAGCCGAAGCCGAAGCCGAAGCCGAAGCCGGAGCCGGAGCCGGAGCCACCGCCCGAGCCGGAGCAGGGTTACAGGAGCAGGTTGAGCAGCACGGTCAGGACGACCGAGGCGACGATCGAGAAGAGGATCATCAGCAGGCAGCCCAGGCCGCCGCCGGCCGGACGGATCTCCGTGTTGCCGATACGCATGTCGTCACCTGTTCGTGAGTGTGGGGGACAGCAGGGCGCGGACCGCGTCGGCGACCTGCGCCGGTGCGGTGGTCACGACGTTGTGCGCGGCGCCCGGCACGGTGACCGTACGGGCGTGCGGCACCAGCCGGCCCACCTGCGCTCGCCAGGACGGCGGCACGACCGGGTCCCGGGAGCCGGCCACCACCAGGGTGGGCGCGGCGATGCGGACCAGGTCCGCCTCGATGCCGTTGCGCACCGAGTGCGACAGCGTCGCGTGGACCCGCCAGGGGCGGGCGTCGAGGACGTCCCGGAGCAGGATCGGCGCCTGCAACGGCGCCTCCCGCAGGGTGTCCACCAGCCAGCGCCCGAACTGTCCCCGCCGGGACCGGGCGGCCGGGTCGCTGGTCGGGCCGGCGAGCACCACCGCCGCGACCGCGTCGGGGTGCCGGGCGGCGAGCGCCGCGACGACCTCCGCGCCGAACGAGTGCCCGAGCAGGCAGACGGGCGGCATCCGGTACGCGGCCAGCCAGGCGGCCAGGTGCGCGGCGTGCCGGGGCACGTCGAACGCGCGGCCGGGGCGCTCGGTCAGCCCGAAGCCGGGCAGGTCGGGCGCGTACACCGGGTGGGTGTCGGCCAGCGCGAGGGCGAGCGGGGTCAGGTAGCGGTGGGACACGGCCAGCCCGTGCACCAGCACGACCGGGGTGGCGGCGGTGCCGGGGTCGCCGGCGCGGCGGGTGTGCGTACGGATGCCGTCGACCAGCCGCCACTCGCTGGTCAGCCCGGCGGCCGGCTTCGGGGCGGCCAGCGCGAGGCGCAGCTCCGCCGGACCGAAGCGGCCCGGCGGGGTCACCCGGGGACGCCGCACGGGTGCCGCCCTCACAGCTCGCGCAGCCTCGGCAGGAGCTGCTCCTGCGCCCAGTCCAGGAACATCGGCTGCGTCCCGCCGCCGACCTGCACGATCGCCACGTGGGTGAAGCCGGCGTCGACGAACTTGCGGAACGCCTCGACGTGCCGGTCCACGTCGGGCCCGCAGGAGATCCCCTCGGCCACGTCCTCCTCGCGGACGAACTGGGTGGCGGAGGCGAACGACTCCGGCCCGGGCAGGTCGGCGTTGACCTTCCAGCCCATCCCGAACCAGCGGAACTGGTCGTGCACGATCTTGCGGCACTCCGCCTCGTCCGGGCCGTAGCAGATGGCCACCTGCCCGTAGCGGGGCTGCCCGGCCCCGCCGGCCTCGTCGTACATCTCGATGATGTGCGGGTCCGGCTCGGTCGCGACGAGGCCGTTGCCGTACTCGGCGGCGAGGGTGACCGACTGGCGGCCGGAGGCGGCGACGGCCATCGGCACCGGGCGGGCCGGCCGGTCCCACACGTACGCGTCGGGCACGTCGTAGTGGTTGCCCGAGAAGGTCAGCGTCTCCCCGTTGAGCAGGGGCCGGATGATCTGGAGGGCCTCCTCGAACATCTCGTGCCGCTGCTGCACGTGCGGCCAGCCGCCGACCACGTGCTCGTTGAGGTTCTCACCCGCGCCGAGGCCGAGGGTGAACCGGCCGTCCGAGAGGACCCCGACCGTGCTGGCCTTCTGCGCCACGACCGCCGGGTGGTAGCGGCGGATCGGGCAGGTGACGAAGGACATCAGCTCCGCCCGGCTGGTGGCGTGCGCGACCGCGCCGAGCACCGACCAGGCGTACGGGGAGTGGCCCTGGGAGTCCAGCCAGGGGTAGTAGTGGTCGGAGATGACGAGCTGGTCGAAGCCGGCCGCCTCCGCCCGCACCGCGTAGTCGACCAGTTGCTTCGGACCGGCCTGCTCGCACATCAGGGTGTAGCCGACCTTGACCATGGGTGTCTCCTTCCGACCCGGGCGGATCATCCCCGGATACCCCTGCCAGGTCGGGTCAACCCTCGCGTCCGGTGTCGGCGGTCCGCTGCTTAACCGGTTCATTGCGTGACCGGCCCGACCGGCCTACGCTGATCCCTGCGCCGCCGGGAGCCGGGCGGCGGCTGTCGGGCTGCAGCCGCCATCCCCTGTGACGTCCCACCCCCACCTGGGCAGCGGGGGTCCTCCCTTTGAGGAAGGCCATGAAGAAAAGACTCTCCGCCGCCGGTGCGGCCCTGCTCGCGTTGCTGGTCGCCGTGTTGGCGTTCGGGCAGCCCGCGCGGGCCGCGACCGGCTTCTCCGTCGCCGACGGCAAGCTCTACGACGCCAACGGCAGCGAGTTCGTCATGCGTGGCGTGAACCACGCGCACACCTGGTACCAGCAGCAGACCAGCTCCTTCGCCAACATCAAGGCGCTCGGGGCGAACACGGTGCGGGTGGTGCTGGCCAGCGGCCAGCGGTGGGCGAAGAACGACACCGCCGACGTCGCCAACGTCATCTCGCTGTGCAAGGCCAACCGGCTGATCTGCGTGCTGGAGGTGCACGACACCACCGGCTACGGCGAGCAGAGCGGGGCGGCCACCCTGGACCAGGCGGTCGACTACTGGCTCAGCGTCTCCAGCGCCCTCGCCGGCCAGGAGAAGTACGTCATCGTCAACATCGGCAACGAGCCGTACGGCAACCAGGGCTACGGCACCTGGGCGACCGACACCGCCAACGCCATCAAGCGGCTGCGTACGGGCGGCCTGACGCACACCATCATGGTCGACGCCCCGAACTGGGGTCAGGACTGGTCGTTCACCATGCGCGACAACGCCGCGTCGGTGTTCGCCGCCGACCCGCAGAAGAACACGGTCTTCTCCATCCACATGTACGGCGTCTTCGACACCGCCGCCGAGATCAGCGACTACCTCGGCCGGTTCCGCGCCGCGAAGCTGCCGATCGTGGTCGGCGAGTTCGGCTTCGACCACTCCGACGGCAACCCCGACGAGGACACCATCCTCTCCTACAGCCAGGCCAACGGGATCGGTTACCTGGGCTGGTCGTGGAGCGGCAACGGCGGGGGCGTCGAGTACCTCGACATGGTCACCAACTTCAACCCCGCCGCGCTGAGCACCTGGGGCCAGCGCATCTTCAACGGGGCGAACGGGATCAAGGCCACCGCGAAGGAGGCGACGGTCTTCGGCGGCACCCCGCCCCCGACCACCCCGCCGCCGACGACGCCTCCGCCCACCACCCCGCCGCCCACCACGCCCCCGCCCACGACCCCGCCGCCGAGCACCCCGCCGCCGGGCGGTTGCACGGCGACGTACACGGTGACCAACCAGTGGCAGGGTGGCTTCCAGGGTGAGGTGAAGGTGACCGCCGGCTCGGCGGCGATCACCGGCTGGACGACGAAGTGGACGTTCGCCAACGGCCAGACCGTCAGCCAGTCCTGGAACGCCGCCCTGAGCAGCAGCGGGTCGACCGTCACGGCCCGCAACGTCGACTACAACGGCCGGCTGGGCGCCGGCGCCAGCACCAGCTTCGGCTTCATCGCCAGCTGGAACGGCACCAACGCCACGCCCGCGGTGACCTGCACCGCGAGCTGAGGACTCCCCGTACCACCGGTGGCCGGGCCCCGCGCGGGCCCGGCCACCGCCGCATCCCGGGTCGGCGGGAGGCCGCGCCGCCCGATGGGAACGCCCGGTCGGGGCCCGGGCCCATAGGGGCCGTGGCGGAGGCTGCGCAAGACATCGACGATGTGGGATACCCCACCCCCGACCGGGCAGCGGTCGACGGTACGCGTGCCTACGGTGACCCTGCGATCGCCTCCTGGCGTTCGCACGTCCGCAAGGGACACGGGGGTCCTTGTCGTTCATGATCGTCCGCGATCGTGCTCAGCCGCACGGCTGGGCGCGACTCCCCATGGCGTCACACTCGGCCGTACGCGCCGGTCGCCATGGGAAAGCCGTACGCCACGCGTGGCCGTCGCGCCGCCTGTCGTCGTACCCGGCCCCTGCCAGTTGATCCGGAAGGGATCGTCTGTGCCATCGTCGTACCGTCGGCGGACAGCCCGGGCCGCCGGCCTGCTCGCCACCGCACTGCTGGCCGGGTTGCTCGGCGTCGCGCCGGCCCAGGCCGTCACCGGAGGCGCCGCCGTCAGCGACGGCTCCTTCGCGTTCGCCGCGAAGATCGAGGTAGGGCCCGGCCTCAAGGCCTGTAGCGGCGCGCTCATCGACCCGTGGTGGGTGCTGACCGCCAAGAGCTGCTTCAGCGTCGCCGGCCAGCCGGTCGTCGCCGGCAAGCCCACGAAGCCGGCCACCGTGACCGTGGGCCGCCCCGACCTCACCGCGTCGACCGGCGCGGTCGTGCCGGTCTTCCGGATCGTGCCGCACCCCACCCGCGACGTGGTGCTCGTCCGGCTCGCCGCGCGGGTCGGCGTGGCCCCGGTGCCGCTGGGCGCCGTCCCCGCCGTGGGCGAGCAGCTGACGGTCGCCGGGTTCGGTCGTACCGCCACCACCTGGGTGCCGGATCAGCTGCACACCGGCATCTTCGCCGTGCAGGGCGTGAACGCCGGCACGCTGGCGATCCTGGGCAGCGGGCAGGCCGCGATCTGCCGGGGCGACCTCGGTGGTCCGACCGTCCGGCTCGTCGACGGCAAGCCGCAGCTCGTGGCCCTGCACCACACGTCGTGGCAGGGCGGGTGCCTGGCCGAGACCGGGACGCGCCGGGACGCGGTGGAGACCCGCGTGGACGACCTGGGCCCCTGGCTGGCCGCCACCATGCCGCAGGGTCCGGCCGTCGACCGCAACGAGGACGTCAACTTCCTCTACGTGTACGCCAACGGCGACGTCGCGCCACAGACCTTCCCCGCCACCTCCACCGGAGGATTCGACGCCCCGCTCGGCGAGTGGAAGGGCGGCGGCGGAGCGTACGCCGCCGACCGGGTCAAGGTGTTCAACGACGACTTCGACGGCGACGGCATCAAGGACGTCGCCGTGCTGTCCACCCGCACCGACGGCAGCTTCGCCATCGACACGTTCATCACCCGCCCGGACGGCAAGCACGGCGCGCCGATCCGCTCCTGGACGTACGGCAGCAACTTCGGCCACCTGGCGAGCATGAAGATGACCTCCGGTGACTTCAACGGCGACGGCCGGGCCGACCTGACCGCCTTCTACGGCTACGGCAACGGCGACGAGGCCTGGATCAACTGGCTCGCCCGCCCCGACGGCGGCTTCGACGCGCCCATCGAGGCGTGGCGGGCGTCCAACTTCGGCCACTGGTCGAGCACCTCGGTCTTCGCCGGAGACGTCAACGGCGACGGCCGGCACGACGCCAGCCTCTTCTACGCGTACGGCAACGGGTCCATGGCGGTGATCACCTGGCCCGGCCAGGCCGACGGCAAGTTCGGCACCGGCTACACCTCCTGGTCGACCCCGGCGGACAAGCCGTTCGGGGCGCTGGCCTCGATGAAGCTCGCCGAGGGAGACTTCAACGGCGACGGCCGCGACGACGTCGCCGTCCTCCTCGCCGACAACGGCCTGCGGCTGTTCACCTGGACGGCCAGGGCGGACGGGAACTTCGACGCCCCGCTGGCCTCCTGGACGTCGACGATCTTCGGCCAGTTCGCCAGGAGCAAGCTGGTCTCCGGCGACTACGACGGCGACAAGCGCGACGACCTGGCCATCCTCTACCAGTACACCGACGACGGCATCGGGCTGCACACCTTCACGGCGAAGGCTGACGGCGGGTTCAACGTGCCCTTCGGCTCGTGGCGCGTCGGCCGGGCCGTCTACGGCTGGTGGCCGAGCATGAAGATGGACGGCGAGTGACAGCGACCGCCTGACCGCCGGCCCCCGCGCCCACGGCGCGGGGGCCGGCTCTCCCTCGGGCCGCGACGAACAGTTCCGACCACGCGGCCACCGCCCACTCCTGGCCGCCGCAATTCCGTGCGCGGTCAGTCGACGGCGGCGACCTCCAGCAACACGGTCTGCTCGGGATGCAGCGCGGGCATCTGGAGCCCGACGGCCGCCAGCACCGCGCCGCCGAGGGTCACGCCGCCGGCGGCCAGCCAACCCGGGGCGGCCCGCTGGATCGTCGCGGGCTCCGGCACTCCGGCGGCGGGCCGCACCGCGTACCGGCGGCGGGGGTCGAGGCCGGGGAGCCGGACCGGCCCGGGCGCCTGGGTCACCGAGGTGGCCAGCTGGGCCACGGCGTACACCGCGTGGGAGCCGTCGTGGGCGATGACGCCGTGCGCCCAGACGGCCGGGTCCGGATGGTCGACCCGGACCACCCGGCCGGCGTGCAGCAGCGGGCGGAGCCGCTTGTGCAGCGCGACCCAGGCGGCCAGTTCGCCGCGCTGTGCCGCGTCGATCGTGCCGATGTCCCACTCGATGCCGTGGTGGCCGAAGAGCGCGGTCGACGCCCGGAAACCCAGGTCGTGCACGCGGTCGGTGGTGTGCGAGCGCTCCGGGCCGATGTGGCTGCCGACCAGCTCGGGCGGGAGCAGCAGCCCCGTCCAGCGCTGGATGGCCAGCCGCTCCAGGGCGTCGTTGCAGTCGCTGGCCCACACCCGGTCGGTGCGCCGCAGGATCTCCAGGTCCACCCGGGCGCCCCCGGACGCGCAGCTCTCGATCTCCACGCCCGGGTGGCGGTGGCGCAGCTCGTCCAGGAGCCGGTATACCGCCAGGGTCTGCTCGCGCACCCCGGGGCGGCCCTGGTGCCCCGCCTCGGTCAGGTCCCGGTTGTGGTCCCACTTGAGGTAGCCGATGCCGGGGTGCCTGGTGAGCAGCGCGTCCAGCCGTTCCAGCAGGTACGCGTACGCCGGCGGCTGGGCCAGGTCGAGCACCTGCTGGTGGCGCCAGGCGGGCGGCAGCCGGCCGGGCGCCGACAGCACCCACTCCGGGTGGGCCCGGAACACCTCGGAGTCGGGGTTGACCATCTCCGGTTCCACCCAGAGCCCGAACTGCATCCCGTGCCCGCGTACGTGGTCGATGAGCGGGTGCAGGCCGTCCGGCCAGACGGTGTCGTCGACGTACCAGTCGCCGAGGCCGGCGCGGTCGTGGCGGCGGCCCCGGAACCAGCCGTCGTCGAGCACGAAGCGTTCCACCCCGACCTCGGCGGCCTGGTCGGCCAGCGTGCGGAGCCGGTCCAGGTCGTGGTCGAAGTAGACGGCCTCCCAGACGTTGAGGGTGACCGGGCGGGGCGTGGCCGGGTGCTGCGGGCGGGCGCGCAGGTGGGTGTGCAGGACGTCGCTGAGCCCGTCCAGCCCGGCGGCGGAGAAGACCGCGTACAGCAGCGGGGTGGCGTACTCCCCGCCCGGGTCGAGCACCACCTCGCCGGGGGTGAGCAGTTCGCCGCCGCCGAGGGTGGACTCGCCCGTCGGCCGCCGTTCGGCGACGGTCACGTGGTCGCCGCTCCACGCGGTGTGCACCGCCCACACCTCGCCGTGACCGAAGCCGAAACCGGCCGTGCCGGCGACCAGCAGCAGGGTGGCGTCGTGCCCGGTGCGGCCGTGCCGCCCCTCGCGCACCCAGGCGCCCATCGGCCACGGGTGCCGCTGCGGGGACCGCTCCCGGCACCACCGGCCGGTCAGGTCGAGCAGCTCGGTGGCGACCGCCGGCACCGGCAGGACCGGCGTCAGCTCCCGCAGCTCGTACGCCGTGTCGCCGTCGTTGCGCAGCCGGTGCCGCAGCAGCACCAGGCCGGTCGGGTCGAGCGCGATCTCGACGGTCAGCGACAGCCCGGCCCCGCCGTCGGCCGCCCGGACGGTGACCCGGGCGGGGCCGGTGCCGTCGTCGGCGACGTCGAGACCGGTCAGCCGGAAGGCGGTGGACCAGTCCCGGCGCTCGCGGTGCCCGGCGAGCGCCGGCCGGCCGCCCCAGCCGGCGGACGCCTCGGGCAGCAGGGACAGCACCGTCGGCGCGTCGAAGCTGCTGCGTACGACCGGCGCGACGGTGGCGTCGACCAGGGCGGGCAGGTCGTCGGGTGGGACGGGGCCGAGGTCGGCGCCCCAGTGCGCGACCCGGGGCAGCCCCGGGTCGCGCGCGTCGAGCACCAGGCTGGTCCGGGCGCGGCGCAGGTGGACGATGGTCATCCTTTGGAAGCCCCCAGGGTCAGGCCCCGGACGAACTGCCTCTGCAACAGGAAGAAGATCACCAGGGTCGGGATCGCGACCAGCACCGAGCCGGCCGAGACCAGGTTGTTGTCGGTGAAGAACTCACCGCGCAGGTTGTTGAGCGAACTCGTCACCGGGAACTTGTCCCCCGTGCGCATGAGCACGGTAGCCCAGAAGAACTCGTTGTAGATCCAGGTCACCTCCAGGGTGGCCAGCGCGGCCAGGGCCGGCCGGCACAGCGGCATGGTCACCTGCCAGTACTGCCGCCAGACGCTGGCCCCGTCGACCATCGCCGCTTCGTAGAGGTCGCGCGGCAGTGCCTTCATGTAGTTGCTGAGCACGAAGACGCAGAAGCCGCACTGGAAGGCGACGTTGACCAGGATCAGCCCCCAGTAGCTGTCGTAGAGCAGCTCGGAGTCGCTCATGAACGCCGGCAGCGGCACCTGGGTGAAGAGCCGGAACAGCGGGATCAGCAGGGCCTGCTGGGGCAGCAGGTTCGCCGCGGTGAACAGGCCGAGCAGGGCGATGTTGGTCTTCCAGCTGAACCGGGCGATGACGAACGCCACGCACGAGGCGAGGAAGAGGGTCAGCAGCACCGCCGGCACGGTGATGTAGACGGAGTTGAGGAAGTGCTTGCCGAACTCGGCGGTCCGCCAGGCGGTGACGTAGTTGTCGAGGGTCCACCCGCCGAGCGAGACGTAGCCGTTGGCGGCCGTGTACTCGTAGGACCGCAGGGAGGTCAGCACGGCCCAGAGGATCGGGAAGAGCCAACCGATCGCCACCGCCGCGAGGAACACGTGCAGCACCACCCGGGCCGGGCGCGGCGGCGGGCGGCGTCCGGTCGCGGGGGCGGTCCGGTCCTCCCGGGGCACGGTCGCGGTGCTCATCGGCGTCCCTCCCGCAGCACGGTCGCCAGGTAGACGGTGATGAAGACCAGCGAGACGACGAGCATGACGGTGGCCAGCGCCGAGCCGAAGCCGATCCGGCTCGCCTCGCCGACCACGTTCTGGGTGACCAGTGCGGAGATCAGTTCCAGGCCGTTGCGGCCCTTGTTGATGACCCAGACCAGGTCGAACGCGCGCAGCGACTCGATCACCGTCACCACCAGCACGATGATGTTGATGGGCCGCAGGACCGGGAAGATCACCTTGAAGAACGTCCGGCCCTCCGACGCGCCGTCCACGGCGGCGGCCTCCCGCAGCGACGGGTCGACGCCCTTCAGCCCGGCCAGGTAGAGCAGCATGATGTAGCCGACGTGCCGCCAGCCGGCCGCCACCAGCACGGCCCAGATGTTGACGTCCGGGTCGCCGTACCAGTCGACGCCGGTGCCGAGGACGGCGTTGACCAGGCCCTGGTCGCGGGAGTAGAGCAGCTGCCAGACGAAGCCGATCAGTGCCAGGGAGAGCACCACCGGCAGGTAGAGCGCGGTCTGGTAGAAGCGGGTGCCGCGCAACTCCTTGTCGAGCAGGACGGCCAGGAACATGCCGAACGGGGTGGCCACCACGAACAGCGCCGCCAGCCAGAACAGGTTGTTCTGCACGGCCGGCACGAACGGCGGGTAGTTCTGGACCACGTCGGCGTAGTTGCGGCCGCCGACCCACTCGATCTCGGAGACCGGGCCGATGCCGTCCCAGTCGGTGCCGGAGAGCAGCACGGTGGCGCCCGCCGGCAGCCAGACCAGGCCGACGACGAGCAGCAGCGGTACGGCCACCATGAGCGCGACGACCACGCGGTCGGTGCGGGACAGCAGCCGTACGCGCCGGCGGCGACCACCCGTGGAGGTGGTCGCGGCCGGTGGCGGCGCGGCGCGATCCGCTTGGATCAGGGGCAGGTCGGACACGGTGCCCTCACCCTCTCGCCGTCAGTCGGTGAAGATCGACTTCTTCTGGTTCTCGATGCTCGACGTCAGCCCGTCGATGTCCTTCGGATCCTTGATGAACTGCTGGAGCGCCGGGATGATCACCGTGGAGGCGAAGTCCGGGCGGGTGTCGCGGTCCAGGAACTGGGCGATCTCGGTGGCCGAGCCGACCAGCTCGGCGGCCTTCTTCTGCAGGGCGCTGTAGCCGCTGGTGTCGGCCTCGCTGTTGGCGACCAGCGTGCTCGGGTCGTTCTTGACGGTGATGTCGGCGGCCGCCTTCGAGCCGACGTACTCCAGCAGCTTCCTGGCGTTGGCTTCCTGCTTCGGCTTGCGGGCCATCATGTAGCCGTCGATGGGCGCGTCCAGGGCCTTGGCGCCGATCGCCGGGTCGATCTCGGGGAAGGTGAAGAAGTCGAGGTCGGCCAGGTCGGCGCCGTCGAACTGCTGGCCGACGAAGAGGCCGAGCAGGTACATGCCGCTCTTCTTCTGCTGCAACGACTGGGCGGCCTCCTGCCAGGTCCGGCCGAGGCTGTCGGGCTGGTGCAGGGGCAGCAGGCCGCGCCAGGTGTCGAAGACCTTCTTCACCTTGTCGGAGGTCCAGGACTCCTTGCCGGCCATCAGGTCGATGTGGAACTGGTAGCCGTTGATCCGCAGGTTGAGGATGTCGAAGGTGCCCATCGCCGGCCAGCCGTCCTTGTCGGCGAAGGCGATCGGGGTGAGCCCGTCCTTCTTCATCTGACCGGCGAGCGCGGTCAGGTCGTCGAGGGTCTTCGGCACCTGGTAGCCGTTCTGCTGCCAGACGGACCTGCGGTAGAAGACGGCCCACGGGTAGTACGACGACGGCACGAAGTACTGCTTGCCGTCGTCGCCGGTCGACGCCTTGCGGAACGCGTCGGACATCCCGGAGAGCCTGCCCCAGACGTCGCTGAGGTCGCCGGCGAGGCCCCGGGCGGCGAAGAAGCGCATCCGGTAGCCGGCGAACCACATGAACACGTCGTCCGGCTTGCCCTGGAGATAGTTGTTGATGTTCTCCTGGAACGTGTTGTGGTCGACCGTGTTGACGGCGACCTCGAGGCCGGACGAGGTCCGGAAGCCGTCCATGACCTTCGCGATCACCTCCTTGGGCTTCGGGTCGGACTGGTTGGAGCCCAGCGACACCGTCTTGGCGCCGGAGCCGCCGGAGTCGGAACCGCAGCCGGCGAGCAGGCCCGTGCCGAGCAGCGCGGTGGTGCCGGCCGCGCCGGCCAGCAGCGAACGACGGTCGAGGCCGGCCACGGAGGGGGGTACGAGCCGGGCGAGGTACTCGGCTCGGGTGCGGGGACGGGACATGGTGCCTCCTGCGGATGAAGAGGTGCCCGAGGGCCGTCGGTGGCGGTGTCCCGGCAACCGTGAACACACACCCGGATCCATCGCGAATCCACATTGGCGAACACGAATTGCCAGTGGCGCCTCAAGCTACTCGTCCTCCGGGCGGTGTCAAGGGGGCGGCAATCTCCCGACAACCCGGTTGCGACAAGGCCGTCGAGAGGTAAACGTTGTAAAGATGATCGATGTTGGAACGTGTTGACTTGGCTGCCGCGGCCGGGCACGCTCTGCATCCATGTGGCGATGGCAGGGTGACGACATCTGGTTCGGTGCCGACTACAACCCCGAGCAGTGGCCCGAGTCGACCTGGGCCGAGGACGTCGCGCTGATGCGCCGGGCCGGGGTCAACCTGGTGTCGGTGGGGATCTTCTCCTGGGCGCTGCTGGAGCCCGCCCCCGGCGCGTACGAGTTCGGCTGGCTGGACGGGGCGATGGACGTGCTGCACGGCGGCGGGATCTCGGTCGACCTGGCCACCGCCACCGCCAGCCCGCCCCCGTGGCTCGCCCACCGGCACCCGGAGACGCTGCCCCGGCGCGCCGACGGCACGATCCTCTGGCCGGGCGGGCGGCAGGCGTACTGCCCCAGCTCGCCCGTGTTCCGGGAGCGGTCGCTGGCCCTGGTCGAGGCCCTCGCCACCCGGTACGCCGACCATCCGGCCGTGGTCATGTGGCACGTCTCCAACGAGCTGGGCTGCCACAACGTGCACTGCTACTGCGACGTCAGCGCCGGGGCGTTCCGCCGCTGGCTGCGCGAGCGCTACGGCAACCTGGACGGGCTCAACCACGCCTGGGGCACGGCCTTCTGGAGCCAGCGCTACGGCGACTGGGCCGAGATCAACCCGCCGCGCACGGCGCCGACCTTCGCCAATCCCACCCAGCAACTGGACTTCCTGCGCTTCTCCTCCGACGAGCAGCGCGCCCAACTGCGCGCCGAGCGCGAGGTGCTCACGCGCCGGGTCCGCCAGCCGGTCACCACGAACTTCATGATCGGCACCGGCATCAAGTACCTCGACTACCACTCCTGGGCGTCCGACGTGGACGTCGTCGCCAACGACCACTACCTCACCGCCGCCGACCCGCGCGCCCACGTCGGGCTCGCCCTCGCGGCCGACCACACCCGGGGCGTCGCCGGCGGCGACCCGTGGCTGCTGATGGAGCACTCCACCAGCGCGGTCAACTGGCAGCCGCGCAACGTCGCCAAGGCACCCGGCCAGTTGCGTCGCAACAGCCTGGCGCACGTGGCGCGCGGCGCGGACGGGGTGCTCTTCTTCCAGTGGCGGGCCTCCCGCGCCGGGGCGGAGAAGTTCCACTCCGCGCTGCTGCCGCACGCCGGTCCGGAGACCAAGGTGTTCCGCGAGGTGTGCCGGCTCGGCGCGGACCTGCGGGCCCTCGCCGAGGTGCGCGGCAGCCGGGTCGACGCCGAGGTGGCGATCCTGTTCGACTACGAGGCGTGGTGGGGCGCCGAACTCGACTCGCACCCGACCGTCGACGTCACGTACGCCGACCGCCTCGGCGCGCTGCACGACGCGCTGTGGCGGGCCGGGATCACCGCCGACGTCGTGCACCCGGCCACCGACCTGTCCCGCTACCGGCTGGTGCTGGCGCCCACCCTCTACCTGGTGCGCGACGCGCACGCCGCGGCGCTGCGCGCGTACGTCGAGGCCGGTGGGACCGCCCTGGTCACGTACTTCAGCGGCATCGTCGACGAGCACGACCACATCCGCCTCGGCGGCTACCCGGGGGCGTTCCGGGAACTGCTGGGCGTCCGTGTCGAGGAGTTCTTCCCGCTGCGGGCGGGGGAGCGGGTGACCCTGGACGACGGCGCGGTCGCCGACGTGTGGACGGAGTGGCTGCATCCCGAGGGCGCGCAGGTGCTCGCCGCGTACGCCGACGGGCCCCTGCCGGGCGTGCCGGCGCTGACCCGGCATCCGGTCGGCGCGGGCGCGGCCTGGTACGTCGGCACCCGGCTGGACGCGGCGGCGACGGACCGGCTGGTGGCCCGGCTGGTGGCCGAGTCGGGGGTGCGCCCGGCGGCGCGGGTCCCCGCCGAGGTGGAGGTGGTCCGGCGCCGCGCCGGCGACCGCACCTGGCTCTTCGTCATCAACCACACCGACGCCGACGCCCGGCTCGACGCCACCGGCGTGGACCTGCTGACCGGCGCGCGCTGCTCCGGCGACCTGGTCGTGCCGGCTGGCGAGGTGGCCGTCATCCGCGAGGCACCGGCGGCCGCGGCGGCCGGCAGTTCCGACGACCCGGCCGGTACGTCGGACGACCCGGCCCGCGCGTCGGACGACCCGGCCCGCGCGTCGGACGGCCCGGCCCGCTCGTCCGGCGGTGCGGCGGCCCGCTCGTCCGCGGCGTGACGGTGCGAAGGAGGTCCTCCGGATGCTGGCCCGACAGCGACAGGCCGCGATCCTCGAGATGATCCGGCAGCGCGGCGGCGTGCGGGTCAGCCAGTTGGTGAGCCGGTTCGGCGTCTCGGACATGACGATCCGGCGCGACCTGGAGGTGCTGGCCGAGCGGGGACTGGTCGACAAGGTCCACGGCGGCGCGACCCTGGTCGGCCCCGGACCCGGCGACGAGCCCGGCTTCGCCGCGAAGTCGCTGCGGCAGCGGGCCGAGAAGCGGGCCATCGCCGAACGGGCCGCCGCCCTGGTCGAGCCCGGCATGGCCGTCGCGCTCTCCGCCGGCACCACGACCGCCGCGCTGGCCACCCTGCTGGCGGACGTACGCGGCCTGACCGTGGTGACCAACTCCATCCCCGTCTCCGAGGCCCTGCACCAGCACCCGGGCGCCGACCAGACGGTCGTGCTGACCGGCGGGATCCGTACCCCGTCGGACGCCCTGACCGGGCCGGTGGCCGAGGCGGCGATCAGCGCCCTCAACGTCGACGTGCTCTTCCTCGGCGTACACGGGATGAGCCCGCGTACCGGATTCACCACGCCGAACCTGCTGGAGGCGGGCACCGACCGGTGCCTGGTCGGCGCGGCCCGGCGCTTGGTGGTGCTCGCCGACCACACCAAGTGGGAGACGATCGGAATGGCCACCATCGCCCCGCTCTCCGAGGCCGACGTGCTCGTCACCGACGCCGGGCTGCCCGAGGAGGCGCGCGACCAGCTCGCCGGGCAGGTGGGCGAGCTGATCGTCGTCGAGGCCGGCTGACACCCGTGGGGCTGCTTCCGCAGCGGACGATTCTCCTCGGCAGCGGAGACAGGTGCCGCCGGAAGCAGGATTACCGACCCTCTGGCCTGTTTGTCGTGGAGCGAGCCCAGTCGGCGCTCCCGCTCGCGGGGCTCTTGGTCATGACATCTCGGTTTCCCGCCTTTGTTGCTTCGAAGCGTTCAGCGCCGCCGCCAATCGCTGCACCGGAGCGGAACGATCGGCCGGACGTACCGTCCCCCGACCGGGTGAGTTCGAGGGGGCGAACGTGGCACGAGTGCCCCCTGCCCCTGCCTCCCATCCTCGGGCGTACATCCGACTGGCGTGCCTTCACAGGCACTTCACAGCGGTTCTCGGTAGGGTCCGGGCAAGTCAGCGACCGGCTCCAAGGTGGAGCAGGGTGTCTTTGCACGGGAGTTCCGATGGTCTTCAAGAAGATGTTGAGCGCGTTCGGAGTGGGCGGGCCGAGCGTCGACACCGTCCTGACCAACCCGAACACCCGCCCCGGCCTGACCCTCGAGGGTCAGGTCAACCTGCAGGGCGGGGACGCCCCGGCCAACGTCGAGCAGGTCGTCGTCAGCCTGGTCACCCGGGTCGAGATCGAGGGCGGTGACACCGAGTACGCCGGCGTGATGGAGTTCCACCGGCTGCCGGTCAGCGGCGCGTTCCAGCTCGCCGCGAAGCAGCAGCTCTCCCTGCCGTTCCAGCTCCCGGTCCCGTGGGAGACGCCGATCACCGACGTCTACGGCCAGCGACTGCGCGGCATGACGATGGGGCTGCGCACCGAGCTGGCCATCGCCCGGGCGGTCGACAAGGGCGACCTGGACCAGGTCAACGTGCACCCGCTGCCGGTGCACGAGCGGATCCTGGAGGCGTTCCAGCGGCTCGGCTTCCGGTTCAAGCACGCCGACCTGGAGCGCGGCCACATCCGCGGCACGCAGCAGACGCTGCCGTTCTACCAGGAGATCGAGTTCTTCGCCTCGCCCCAGTACGCGAGCACCATCAACGAGGTCGAGCTGACCTTCGTGACCAGCCCGCACGGCGTCGAGGTCATCCTGGAGTGCGACAAGCGCGGCGGGTTCCTGACCCCCGGGCACGACGCCTTCGGCCACTACCGGCTCTCGCACGCCGACGCCGACACGACGGACTGGGTCCAGGTCGTCGACGGCTGGCTGCGGGAGACGACGTCCCGCTACGGCAGCCTGCGCGGCGCCCACGGCTTCGGCGGCCACGGGCACGGGCATGGTCACGGCCGTGGCGTCGGCATGGGCGGCGTCGTCGCCGGTGCCGCGATGGGAGCCGTCGGGGGCATGATCGTCGGCGACATGATCGGCGACGCCTTCGAGGGCGACGGTGAGGACTTCGGCGGCTTCGAGGAGTAGGACCACACACGACGGTGGCCCCCGGGACCGTAGTCCCGGGGGCCACCGTTGCCGTGGTGCGTCGCCCGGTCAGTGCCGGGCCTTGCGCTCCTCACCACTGCGCCAGTTGCTGCCGGCCTTGGCCAGACCACGGCTACCCAGGTACCCGATGGTCAGCAGCGTGATCATGAACCAGGCGTTGTCGGCTCGGAAGATGTCCACGCCGGTCGAGTTCTGGCCGACCAGCTGCGAGGCGGCCAGCACGCCGATCACGGCCGCGATGTAGACCCAGAACTCGGTCGTACGCAGCGACGGCTTGGTCTCCGTGCCGGGTGCCTGCATGGCCTCCCGGTGCCCGTCGTGCATCATCGGCATCGGGCGGGTGGGCGTCTCCTGCATGGCCCGGTCCTGCATCGCCCGGTCCTGCATCGCCCGGTTGGGCGCGTCCTGCGTCGGCCGGTTCATCGGCCTGGTGGAAGCAGCCTGCGTGCTCATCTTGTCCTCCTCAGGATGCGATGAGTCGTACCTGCGTTCCCTCGCCCCGCTACCGCGTGTCGGCCACGGCACGGTTCGCGTGCATGGCGGGGACACCCGCCGTCTACCCGACCCGACGGGGGCAGTAACACCCCCGGCACCCCGGAAACTTGCCCCCTCCCCGCACCCACCCGGGCCCGGCCCGCGCCGCGAAGTCCGGCGTCGACCATGCAGTTGTGGTGGGGTGCAAAACGCCTGAATCGGTATCCCACGGGCACCACGACTGCATGATCGACGCCGGGGGTGGGTGGGGCGGCGCGCGGCGGTGGGACAGCGGGGCGGGAGGTGGGCGGGTTTGTTGGTGGGGGTGGCGGGCACGCAGGTCGGACCGACCACTCCTGTGAGGTGATGGACATGCGTGAGGACGACGTGCGACAGGACGCCGCCCGGCGGGCCGAGGAGCGGATCGCCGGTGGCGTGTACGGCGAGGGCGTTCTCGACGAGGTGACCGTGCCCCCTACCGACGTGCAGCGGGTCATCCAGGACGAGGACCCGGACGACCCGGCGCACGTTCCGGTCGACCCGGAGGTGCTGCGCGACGGTGGACCGACCCGGGGGCAGGGCGCCGTCACCACGACCGGCGGCACCGCCGGCCCGGCCAGCGTGCGCCGGGTGGCACGCCAGCCGGAGCGGCACCCGGGCAAGGTGGCGCCGACCACCACGGGCGACGCCACCACCGGCGGCCTGAGCACCCCGGCGGGTGGCTCCACCAGCGACCAGTCCGGCATCGCCAGCCAGGTAGGCGACTTCACCCCGGAGTGACCCGCCGACCCGGTCGCAGGAGGCCGGCGGACGCAACGGGGCCGGCGGGTGGAACCGGGCCGGCAGGCGCAACGGGGCCGGCGGGTCAGGTGGGGCGGAGGATGCCGAGGCGTTGGGTGGCGCGGGTGAGGGCGACGTAGAGGTCGCTGCGGCCCCGGGGTGACTCCGCCACGATGCGGTCGGGGTCGACCAGGACGACCGAGTCGAATTCGAGGCCCTTTGCCTGGCCGACGGTGAGCACCACCACGCGGCTCTCCAGCTCCGGGTCCTCGCCGATGGCCGCCTCGGGCAGGGCTGCGGTGAGCGCGGCGCCCAGCTCGTCCACCCGACCGGCCGGCACGATCACTCCGAGCCGGCCGTCGTCCAGGCCGGCAGCCTCCCGGGTGGTGGCGGCGACCAGCTCCGCCGCCAGGCGCTCCGGTGCCACCGCGCGGTCCCACGGCGGCACACCGCTGGAGCGTACGGAGCGGGGTGGGCGCAGCGCCGGGTCGATCTCGGTGAGCACGTCGGCGGCGACCGCCATGATCTCGGCCGGGGTGCGGTAGCTGACGGTCAGCTCCTCCAGCCGCCAGCGCTGCGCCACGTACGGCTCCAGCGCGTCGGCCCAGGACGGGGTGCCGGACAGCGCGCCGGTCTGCGCCACGTCGCCGACGATGGTCATGGAGCGGCTCGGGCAGCGGCGCATCAGCAGCCGCCAGGCCATCGGCGAGAGCTCCTGTGCCTCGTCGACGATCACGTGCCCGAACGCCCAACCCCGGTCGGCCGCGGCCCGCTGGGCGGTGGTGAGCCGGTCCGCCTCCTCCTGCCGCTCCAGCAGCCGGTCGGCGTCGATCAGGTCGGTGACGCCGAGAATCTCACCGCCGTCGGCCTCGTCCTCCACGTCGATGGAGCGGGAGCCCCGGGCGATCTCCAGCACGCCCTCGGCGTACTCCCGTTGCAGGGCCCGGATCCGCTCCCGGCGGGCGGCGGCGGCGCGCTCGTCCTCGCCGAGCAGCTCGGCCGCCTCGTCGAGCAGCGGGACGTCGGCCGGCGTCCAGCCGCCCGGCTCGCGGTGCAGCAGGGCCCGCTCGTCCTCGCTGAGCATGGGTGCGGCGGCGGCGATCCGGTCGGGGGAGGCGTACAGGTCGGCGAGCAGGCGCTGCGGGGTGAGCACCGGCCAGAGCTGGTCCAGCGCGGCCCGCACCTCGGGCTCCTCCCGCAGCTCGCGGCGGATCTCCGCCACGTCGGCCTCGTCGAGCAGGTTCTCCCCGCCCAGCGGGTCCGCGCCGATCCGCTCGGCGACCTGGGCCGCCAGGGCGTGGACGATCTCGACGTCGAAGAGCGCCCGGGCCAGGTTGTGCGGCCGCTCGGAGCGGCGGGCCCGGTCCCGGGCCGCGCGGACGGTCTCCGGGTCGAGCAGCAGCACCTCCTGCTGCGGCAGCTCGATCTCCAGCGGCTCGTCGGGCACCCACTGCCGGTCCCGTACGGCGGCGGCCAGCACCTCGACCAGCACCGCGCGGCCCTTGAGCGCGGCGGTCTCGGCGGGCTCGGCGCGGCGGGCGCTGACCCCCGGGAAGAGGTCGCCCTGCGTCCGCAGGAGCACGCCCGTCTCGGCCAGCGCCGGGAGCACCTGGGAGATGTAGCGCAGGAACGTGGCGTTCGGCCCGACCATGAGCACGCCCCGGGTGGAGAGCTGCTCGCGGTGGGTGTAGAGCAGGTACGCCGCGCGGTGCAGCGCGACGGCGGTCTTGCCGGTGCCGGGGCCACCCTGCACGACCAGTACGCCCGGCAGGTCGGCGCGGATGATCCGGTCCTGCTCGGCCTGGATGGTCTCGACGATGTCGCGCATCCGGCCGGTGCGCCCGGCGTTGAGCGCGGCGAGCAGCGACGCCTCGCCGGTCAGCTCCTCGTGGGCGGTGGGGGAGGCGGTGTCCAGGTCCAGCACCTCGTCGTTGAGGGCGATCACCTTGCGTTCCCGGGTGCGCAGGTGCCGGCGGCGGCGCACCCCCTGGGAGTTGGCCGCGGTGGCGAGGTAGAAGGCGCGGGCCGCCGGGGCACGCCAGTCCATCAGCAGCGGGTCGTAGTCGCCGCCGGTGTCGAAGATGCCGATCCGGCCGATGTAGTGCGGGCCGCCGTCGTCGGTGTCGAGCCGGCCGAAGCAGAGGCCGCTCTCGACGGCGGAGAGCTGCTCGACCTGGTCGGCGTACATCCGCACCGCGCTGTCGCGCTGGGAACGGGCCTGGAGCGTGCCACCGGTCGCCCGCAGCTCCTCGGTCAACCGTTGGGACGCCTGCTCGCGCAGCTCGTCCAGCCGGCGGTAGAGCATCGAGACGTATTCCTGTTCGCGGCCGATTTCGTCATCGGACTGCAATTCGGCGGAATCGGCGGAATGCCTTGACAAGCCGTCTCCCATTTGGTTAGCATCTCTCTCGGAACGGCTTTCGATGGCCGTTCTTTTTTGTTGCCTGAACTGAGAAAGATACCGTGCGCCGGCCGCCGCGACCAAGCGCGTCGGGCCACGCCACAGGCCGCCCCGCACAGACAGCGGGGGCCCGCCGCGTGGCGGGCCCCCGGGACTGCCGGTCCTCAGCCCCTGGCGACCTCGTAGAGCCGCTCGGGCGTCACCGCTCCGGCGATGAGCCGGCCGTCGTCGGTGAGCAGCGCGCTGAACAGCTTCCCGGTCAGCAGCCGGCCGCTGCCCCAGTCGCCGCTGACCTTCGGCAGCCTGCCGAGCAGCGCCGCCGCGTCGCCGGTCGACCCGTCCCCGGCCCGGTCGGCGGGCGCGCCGGCGCCGTCGAGCCGCGCGACCACCACCGTGGCCCAGCTCTCGCCGACGGTACGCACGTCCGGCCGCTCGCCGTGCGCCGGGCGCTTCCCGGGCGCGTCGGCGGGCTGCCTCCCGGCGGTCTCCTCGGTCACCTTCACCCCGGGCGGCGGGTTGAAGGTGAACTGCTCGGCGTCCGGCCGGGCGTACGACACCTGGGTGAAGGCCATCTCGAAGGCCGGCTTGTCGCTGCCGTCGGCGAAGACCTCGAAGCGCAGCGGCACGTGCTCGCGCGCGTCGATGGCGATGCGCACCTGGTGCACCAGCGAGGCGGCGTCGCGCGGGGCGAGCACCAGCTCGTACGCGTCCCGGCCGGCGACCGTGGCGGACCGGCCGACGCTCACCTCGGTGCTCGGGCTGATCGCCGCCAGGGCCCGGTCGGCCGCCTCCCCGGGGGTGACCGGCAACTCCTGGCTCCCGGCCCCGGCGGCGCCCTCGGGCAGCGTGCGGTGGGTGGCGGTGTTGGACCGGCTGTTCCAGGCCCACACGTCGCGGCCGTTGCGGATGACGTCCCGCTCGCCCAGCGTGTCCACGAGGGCGATGCGCTGCCGGTCGGGCCCGGAGTGCCAGACCCGCAGCGTGTGCGTGCCGGTCAGCAGGCCGGCCGGCCCGTCGCCGGCGACCAGGCCGGCCAGCGGCGGCAGACCCAGGTCGGCGCGCTGCACGACCGTGCCGGAGAGCCCCTCCAGCCGGGAGGTCTGCAGGTCGACCAGGAGTTGGGCGGCGGTACGCGGCGGCAGGCTCGGCTCGGCCTGGGCGGCGAACGTGCCGAGCGCGGCGCCGCCGCCGATGACGGTCACGACGGCGGTCACCGGGACCAGCCAGCGTAGGACGGGACGGCTCTTCAGGACGGACATGTGACACCTCCTGCCGACATCCTGCCCGAACGACGCTGTGAGGGCGCTGAGGACGACCGTGCGACCGCCCGCACGGGTGGCACCCTTGACCCCGTGCGGTTGCTGGTGGTGGAGGACGAGTCGCGGCTGGCGTCCGCCCTGCAACGGGGTCTGCAGGCCGAGGGGTTCGCGGTGGACGTGGCGGCGACCGGCCCGGCGGGGCTCGACGCGGCCCGGCACGGCGGGTACGACGCGATGATCCTCGACGTGATGCTGCCCGGCCTCTCCGGCTACGAGCTGGTGCGCCGGCTGCGCGCCGAGGAGCACTGGCTCCCGGTGCTCATGCTCTCGGCGAAGGACGGCGAGTACGACCAGGCCGACGGGCTGGACTGCGGGGCCGACGACTACCTCACCAAGCCCTTCTCGTACGTCGTGCTGCTGGCCCGGCTGCGGGCCCTGTTGCGTCGCGGCGCCCCCGAACGCCCCACGGTCCTGGCGGTCGGCGACCTGCGGCTCGACCCGGCCCGGCGGCGGGTGACCCGGGCCGACGCCGAGGTCGCGCTGACCAGCCGCGAGTTCGCGCTGCTCGACTACCTGATGCGCCGCCCCGGCGAGGTGGTCTCCAAGACGGAGCTGCTCGACCACGTCTGGGACGCCAGCGTCGAGACGGCGCCCAACGCCGTCGAGGTGTACGTGGGGTACCTGCGGCGCAAGATCGGCCGCGAGCGCCTGGAGACGGTCCGGGGCGCCGGCTACCGGCTCGCCCCGTGAAGAGCGAAGGAAGGGCACCTTCCTACCGCGTACGCGGTAGGAAGGTGCCCTTCCTTGCCGGGGTGCGCGGCGCGCTCGGGCTGCGCGGGCGGCTGATGGCGGTCGGGGTGCTCGGGGTGTCGGGGGGACTGGCCGTCGGCGGGCTCGTCCTGCTCGCGGTGCTGGGCTGGGCCCTGCAACGCGCCGTGGACACCGAGGCGTTCCAGACCGCCGACGCGGTCGCGCTGCTCGCCGCCGAGGAGGTCCTGCCCGATCCGCTGCCGGTGGCCGGTGGACAGGTCCGGGTGCAGGTGATCGACGCCGAGGGCCGGGTCCGGGCCGCCTCGATCGACGCCGACCGGCTGGTGCCGATGGTGTCGCCGGAACGGATCGACACCGGCGCGCGGCAGCGGCTGACGGTGTCGGGGGAGCGGGTCGGCCTGGCCGGGCCGGTGCGGGTGGTGACCGTACCGGCGGGCACCGCCGCCGACCCGCGCACCGTCCTGGTGGCCCGGTCGCTGGCGGACGTACGGCACAGCGCGCACGTCGTACGGACCATCCTGCTGGTGAGCTTCCCGCTGCTGGTGGCGGTGCTGGCCGCCGTGGCGTGGCGGGTGGTCGGCGCGACCCTGCGCCCGGTGGAGGCGCTGCGCCGGGGCGCCGAGGAGATCACCGGGCGGGACGGGGGCGGGCGGCTGCCCGTACCGGCGTCGCAGGACGAGATCCACCGGCTGGCGGTCACGCTCAACGGGATGCTGGGCCGGCTGGAGTCCGCCCGGGACCGGCAGCGGGCGTTCGTCGCCGACGCCGCCCACGAGCTGCGCAGTCCGCTGACGAACATCCGTACCGAGCTGGAGGTCGCCCGGCGGCTCGCCGACCGGACGGACTGGACGGCGGTGTCGGCGAACCTGCTCGCCGACACCGAGCGGCTCGGCCGGCTCGTCGACGACCTGCTGCTGCTGGCCCGGCTCGACGAGCGGCCGACGGCGCGGGCCACCGGGCCGGTCGAGTTGGGGGCCCTGCTGGCGGCGGTGGCCGCCCGGTACCCGTCGCCGCCGGTGCGCCTCGACGCGCCGGTGACGCCGCTGTGGACCGAGGGCGATCCCGACGAGCTGCGCCGGATCCTCACCAACCTGGTCGACAACGCCGTCCGGTACGCCCACGGCGAGGTGGTGCTGACCGCCGGTCCGGGCGCCGACGAGGCGGGCGGCGTCGGCGGGACGGCCGGTCGGGGAGCGGTGGACGGCCGTCTGGCCAGCCGGGAAGCGGCGGACGGCTGGACAGCCGGCCCGGGAGCGGTGGACGGCGGGACGGCCGGTCGGGGAGTGTCGGACGGCGGGACCGCGGGCGGGGGAGCGGGCGGCAGCGGCGCGGGGGCGTACCACCTGGTGACGGTGACCGACGACGGGCCGGGGATCCCGGCCGCGGACCGGGAGCGGGTCTTCGGGCGGTTCACCCGGCTCGACGACGCCCGCGCCCGGGACGACGGCGGCGCGGGCCTCGGGCTGGCCATCGTGCGCGAGCTGGTCCGCCGGGCCGGCGGCGGCATCGTCCTGACCGACGCCCGCCCTGGCAGGGGCGGCGGTCCGGGGCTGCGGGTACGGCTGCTGCTGCCGGCCCTGCCCGACCCGGAGCGGCCCTGACGGACCGGGTCACGCCGGACGGTGGCCCAGCCGGACCGCCCGCCGCACCCGCGATCGGCGCCGCGCCACCGGGACCCGCGACGGCCCGTCAGCCGGAGCGGCCCGTCAGTCGCCGACGGCCCGTCAGCCGCGACTGACCGTCAGCCAAGACGGGCCGTCAGCCGCGGCGGGTGCAGACCTGCTGGGCGCGGGCGATCGTGTCGGTCGACCACACGACCGCGACGGTGAAGCAGTAGTCGGTGCTGCGGTTCAGTCCGTAGACGACGAAGGCGGTGGTGCCGGCGGGCAGGTTGGCGAAGGCCGTCTGCGCCTGGCCCTCCCGGCCGCCCGAGATGACCACCGGGCCCTCGCCGCCGGCCGGGTACGTCCAGCGCAGCGCCACGTTGTCGCGGTTGTCGCGCAGCGTCACCGAACCCGGCGGGCTGCCGGGGGAGGCCACGGCCCCGGCCGTGGGGCCGGCGGCGGGCGGGGCGCCCGTGCCGGCCGGGTCCCCGGCCCGCGTGGAGGCCGGTGCGCCGGTGGCCGCCGGGGGTGCCGGGTCGGGGTCACCGTCGACCCCGGCCACCCCGGCGATCACCGCGGCCGTGCCCAGCAGCACCACCAGGACGCCGCCGACGGCGAGCGGCAGCAGCCGGTTGCCGCGCCGGGACGGGGCGCGGTGCACCGGCACCGGCAGCAGCCGCGACGGCTGGTAGGGCTCCTCGGGCGCGCCGGGCTGGCGGACCCGGTGCACCCCCTCGGCCTCCTCGGTGGCGCCGCCGGCCAGGGGGACGACCGCCGGCGGCACAGCGCTGTCGGCCGGCCCGTCCCCGGCGTCGGCCTCGGGCGGCCACCAGCCGGGCGGCGGGTCCTCCGTCGGCTGCCGGGGCGTCGGCACCACGTGCGGCGGCCCGGCGTACGGGTCCGGCTCCGCCGGGCGGTAGCCCGCCTGCGAGGGGTGCTGTGCCGTCGCCGGCCCGTCGCCCGGAGGCGGGGTACGCGCGGACGGCACGATCGGACCGTCCCGGTCGACGGGCGCGGTGTCGGCGCAGACGTGGTCCGGGTTGGCCGCCGCCCTGGCCAGCCCCGCCACCTGCGTGGCCAGCGGGTCGTCCGCCGGCAGGTGCTGCCGGCACAGCTCCCTGGCCAGCGCCAGGTTGTCGTGCGCCTCGGCGAACTGCCCGCAGTCACGCCGCATCGCCCCGAGCCGGGCCAGCATCTTGATGCCGCTGGGGTGCCCGTCGCCGTAGACCTCGCGGTGCAGCTCCCAGGCGTCCAGCAGCCGGTCGCGGGCCACCTGGCACTGGCCGCGCGCGTACTCCACGGTGGCCAGGTCGGCGTGGGCGGCGAGCACCCGTAGCGACTCGGGACCGTCGAGCGCGGTCAGCTCGATGATCACTTCCTGGTAGAGCCGGGCGGCGCGCGACCAGCTGCCGACCCGGTGCAGCACCGCCGCGAGGGTGGCCGCGGCGGCCACCGTGCGCTGGTCGGAGCGCCCGTGCAGCCGGGTCGCGGCCGCGTACGCGAAGGCGGCCCAGCCCCGGGCCGAGTGCGGCTCGCCGAGGGCGACCAGCACGCGGGCCTGGAGGCTGGCGGCCTCGGCCAGCTCGGGTGTGGCGTTGGCCGGACGCGGGTCGGCGTCGGTCAGCGCGTCGGCGAGCAGCCGTTGGGCACCGGCGAGGTCGCCGGAGGACACCAGGTAATGCGCCTGGTCAGTCAGTTCACCGAAGCCGGAAGGCACGCCCCATCGTGCTCATCCGACGACGGTAAGTACAAGACCCGAGCGGGAGTGTATTGGTCAAGAACCGGTCAGGTGTGCGGCGAGCGTCTCGCTGATCCGGCGCAACTGGTCCACCTGGGCCGGGTTCAGCGCGTCGAACAGGTGCCGGCGTACCCCCTCGACGTGGCCGGGCGCGGCGGCGGCGAGGGTGGCGAATCCCTCCTCGGTGAGGACCGCGATCTGCCCGCGCCGGTCGGTGGGGCACTCCTCGCGGCGGACCCAGCCGGCCGCCTCCAGCCGGGCCACGGCGTGCGAGAGCCGGCTGCGCGAGGAGCCGCTGACCTCGGCGAGGTCGCTCATCCGCAGCCGCCGCTGCGGCGCCTCGGAGAGCCGGACCAGGATCTCGTAGTAGGCGTGCGGCATCCCGGCGTCGCGTTGCAGCTCCCGGTCCAGCGCCTCCATCAGCGCCCGGGAGGCGGTCAGGTACGCGCGCCAGGTGCGCTGCTCGTCGGGGTCCAGCCAGCGGGTCATGACGCCCATCATACGCAAGATAGTTGAACGTTCAACAAAACCGCGCTAGCGTCGGTGGCATGGGAATCCACCGCCTCAACCACGCCGTGCTCTACGTCAGTGACCTCGCCCGCAGCGTCGCCTTCTACCGCGACGTGCTGGGCTTCCGGCCGATCCCGATGACGCCGGACGGCTTCGGGGGCGCCGCCTTCCTCCAGGCGCCCGGCTCCACCAACGACCACGACCTCGGCCTGTTCGAGGTCGGCGCGGGCACCGGCCCCTCCACCGCCGGCCGCGGCACCGTCGGGCTCTACCACCTGGCCTGGGAGGTCGACACCCTCGACGAGCTGGAGGTGACCGCCCAGCGGCTCGCCGCCGCCGGCGCCCTGGTCGGCGCGTCCGACCACGGCACCACCAAGAGCCTCTACGGCCAGGACCCGGACGGGCTGGAGTTCGAGATCGTCTGGCTGGTGCCCGCCGACCGGCTCGACGACGCCGCCCTGGCCGCCCGCAAGCGGATCGGCCGGCTCGACCTGGACGCCGAGCGGCGGCGCTACGGCGGCCAGACCCGTGGCGGCGTGGGCGTCTCCGTCCCGGCCTGACCCCGACGGCGTCCCGTCCTGGCCGGCCCGGGGACACCGACGCCGCCCCGACCGCGCGCCGCGCCGTCCGGCCCGGATGGGGGAGCTGTGCCCGGCCCGGGACGGGCGTGCGGTAGAACGGCAGCATGCCGACCGACGCCGTCCTGCGCGAGCTGCTCGTCCGACACCTGGAGACCTGGCTGCCGGGGGCGCTGCACCGCGCCCGGCGGGCCACCCTGGCCCTGGCGTACGCCGGCGGCGACGCCGGCTTCGCGGAGGCCGCGCTGCGGGTGGTCGCCCGGCACGCCGACCGGCTGCGGGGTCGCCAGCTCACCGTGCTGGTGCTCGCCGACGGCACCGAGGAACTGCCGGCCCGGCTCGGCGCCGTGGAGGCGGAGCTGCCGGCGGGCGTCGCCGTGCACCTCGTGCCCGGCGGACCGGCCCGGCTGCCGGTGGCGGTCAAGGCGGCCGGCGCGGCCGGCGCGCCCCTGCTGTCCGTCGTGGACGACGCCGCCGCCGATCCCGCCGTGCTGACCGCCGCGGCGATCGGCAAGCCGGCGGACGTGCTGCTCGCCACCGCCGCCGGCACCCCCGCGCGCGCCGCTCTCGCCGACGCCGGGTTCCCGCTGACGACCGAGGTGGAGCTGGTGCCCGCCGACGGGGCCCCGGCGCGGCTGCTCGCCTTCGCGACGGGGTCGGACAAGAGCCTGGAGGCGTTCAAGGAGGCGCTCTGGGCGGTCGACGGTGCCGCCGGCGTGCGCTACCGCGACCCGGCGGGGCGGCTGCTCGACGTCGTCGCGGCCCCGGAGCCCGGCCCGCTACGCCGCGAACTGCTGGCGGAGCTGGCGCGCTCCGGTCCGCGTACGGTCACCGAGCTGCGCCGGCACGCCCTCACGGCGACCGCCTACCGGTCGTCCGACGCCGTCCGGGCGCTGACCGGCCTGCTCGACGCGGGGGAGGCGACCCGCGACCCGGAGCACGGCCGGCTCGGCGGGGACGTGGTCGTCTCGGCGCGCGGGGACGGGCCGGCGTCCTGACGCGAACGTCGAGCGGGGTGCCGGTGGATCACCGGCACCCCGCTCGACCTCGGGACCTCACGCCCGGGACTTGTCCTGCTTCCAGGACAGCGGACCCGGCAGGTCGACCCGGTGCGCCTTGGCCCGCGAGTTCCAGGACCAGCGACCGATCTTGATGCTCCAGGAGGAGAAGCCGTTCTCGGTGAAGTTCAGGATGATCGGACCGTACTTCTTGCGCTTGCGGAACATCAGACCCATCGTCGGACTCCCTTCGATTCCCTTCCCTGCCCTGTCGAACCCGAACATGCCCGGATCGCCGAATCGTGAAACCCCAGCCCGTCCGCTCTGGACGGTGGTGGGGCGCCCGTGCGTCCGAGGGCGTCGAACCCCACCTGCCGGCATAGGGGTTCGAGGCGGTGTCGGCCGACGTCGATCCCGTCTCCGATAGGGGCATTGACCGGGGCCCCGGCCCCCGGCAGCATGGGGCGATGACGCAGCGGGACGATCTTCTCCACGCGGCTCGCCTGCCCGTCGACGCAGGGCTGCCCGGCGCCTCCGGCGCCCACCCGACCCCGCAGCCGGCGTGACCACCGTGGAGTGGCTCAGGCAGGGCGACGCCGACCTGCTGCCGGTGGACCGGGACCTGTTCCGGACGCTGCTGCGCCGGCAGGCCGCCACCGTCACCGTCGTCACCGCCGTCGCCCCTGGCACCGCGCCGGCCCACCCGGACGCCTCCGGCGGGCCCGTCCGGGCCGGCTTCACCGCCACGTCGTTCACGTCGGTCTCGCTGGACCCGCCGCTGGTCTCGTTCTGCCTCGGGACCGCCTCGTCGAGCTGGCCCGTCTTCGCCCGCGCCGAGCACGTCGCCGTGCACCTGCTCGGCGCCCACCAGCGGGAGGCCGCCCGGGTCTTCGCCACCGGTGGGATCGACCGGTTCGCCGCCTATCCGCACTGGACGCCGGGGCCGTTCGACGTGCCGCTGCTGACCGGAGCGCTGGCCCGGCTGCTGTGCCGGGTCGCGCACCGGGTGCCGCTCGGCGACCACACCCTCTTCGTGGTCGAGCCGCTCGCGCTCGGCGGCGGCGAGGACGGGGACCCGCTGGTCTACCACCGGGGCGGCTACACCACGACGGGCCCGCCGCCGGGGCACTGACGAGGGCCGGGCCCCCGAGGCGCGGCCGGCCGGCCCTGGTCAGGCGGGGGCGCGGTCGACGACGAGCACGCGGGTCGTGCTGCCGTCGTCCTCGGCGATGTCGCGTTCGTGGACGAAGCCGATCCTGGCCAGCAGCGACAGCGAGGCGTGGTTGGCGTCGGCGACCGTCGCGTACACGCGGGGCAGGCCGAGGGTGTCGAAGCCGTAGCGGACCAGGGCCCGGGCCAGCTCCGTGCCGAGACCGGCGCCCCAGGCCGGCTTCGCCAGCGCGTAGATGATCTCGTGACCGTCGACCTGGTCCGTCCGCTTGATCTCGGCGTGCCCGACGTAGCGACCGTCCCGGCGCACCGCCCAGACGTCGAAGAGGTCTTCCGCGTAGACCTTCGTGAAGATCCGCCCGAAGAGGGCGCCGGCCGCCTCGGCGCTCAGCGGGCCGTCGCCCATGAACCGGCCCACCTCCGGGTCGACGAGCAGCGACACGGCGTCCTCGGCGTCGTCCGGCCGGTAGGGCTCCAGCAGCAGGCGGTCGGTGTGCAGGACGGGGGTGGGCATCAGCGCGGCTCCCAGGCGTCGGGCAAAGCCGTCAACCTACGGACGTGGGCGGGCAACCGGCCACTGATTATCTCCGCGAGGCTCACCTCGTCGACCACCCGTCGCACGGCGGCCCGCACCGCGACCCAGAGCCCGGGGAGGTTCTCCGCCGCGCCCTCGTAGCTGGTCTCCTCCGGGCGCAGCCCGCGCACCCCGGCCAGCGGACCCTCCACGGCGCGCAGCACCGCACCGACGGTCACCTCGCGCGGCGGCCGGGCCAGCGTGTAGCCGCCCTCGGCGCCGCGCTGCGCCCGGACGATGCCGGCCCGCCGCAGGTCGGCCAGGACGGCCTCCAGGAACTTGCGCGGCATGTCCTGCTCCGTGGCGATGGCCTGGGTGGACAGCAGCCGAGGGTACGCGGTGGCGAGGCTCAGGGCCGCCCGTACCGCGTAGTCGCCGCGCGCGGAGATCTGCACCCCGACATCATGCCCCGCCCGGTCGGCCGGCCGCGTCGGCGGGCGGGCGGGGACGGACCACCGGCCCGGGTACCGGCTGCTCGCGGGCCGCGCGGAACGCGCCCGGGCTCACCCCGACCTCCCGGGTGAAGAACCGGCCGAAGTTCGTCGGCTCGGAGAAGCCCAGCCGCCGGCCGATGCGGGCGATCGGCTCGTCGGTGGCGGCCAGCAGCCGGCTCGCCTGGAGGGCCACCCGCTCGTCGACCACCTGCTTGGCGCTGCGTCCGGTCACCGCCAGGCAGGCCCGGGTGAGCGTACGCACCGAGCAGCCCAGCCGGGCGGCGTAGTCCTCGACCCGGCGGGTGTGCTGGTAGCCGCGTTCGACCTCGCGGCACAGCCGATGGAAGGTGGCGGCCTCCGCCCGCGTCGCCGGGTGGGCGCGTTCGGGCAGCATCGACAGCCGCAGCAGCAGCACGGCGAGCTGGTGGCGGAGCAGTCCGCGCGCGACGCCCAACCCCCGGTGCCGCTGGCAGTCCACCGCCAGCTGGCTCACCTCGTTGATCACCGCGTCCTCGTCCTCGCCGGCGAGCTGGAGCCAGGCCGGGACGGCGTCCGGGTCGACGTCGAGCCCGTGCAGCGCCGCCGGATCCCAGCGCACCACCGTCGCGTCGAGCTGCGGGCCGGCGCAGCGCAGCACCTGGCCGGCGCGCACCCGCAGCAGCGTGCCGGGGCGGCAGGGCAGGGCGCGGAAGTCCAGCTCGGCCGTGCCGTGTCCGCCCGTGGTCAGCACGAGCAGGTCCTTCTCCAGCAGCACCGGACGAGGCCAGCGCGGCTCAGGGGCGAGGTCACCGAGGACGACCGTGTCGATCTCGGCGGGGGCGGTCGCCGGCTTGCCGGGCGGAGCGGGGGAGAGCTGACCGGAAGAGACCATCGCCTGCGACGGTAGCCCGGGGCGACGGTCGACGCATCCCGGGACGGCCGCCCAGGCCAGCGGCCGGCCAGTCACGCCGTGGCTCCGGCCCGCCGGCCGAGCGGTGCGCCGGGCCACGCGGGCGCCCGGCGGGGGTTGTCGAGGTCGTCGGGGGCGGGCTACGTTACCGAACGGTAGCGCCGTCCGGTGGAGGCACGGCCGGAGCCGGTCCGCGCCGGACCCGGGCCGCCCCGCCCCCGGCGGCCCCGGCCGACTCGCGATGGGATGGGCATGACGGATCTGTTCTCGGTCGAAGGCAAGACGGTCCTGGTCACCGGCGGCTCGCGGGGGATCGGCCTGATGATCGCCCAGGGCTTCGTCCGGGCCGGCGCACACGTGGTCATCTCGTCCCGCAAGGCGGACGTCTGCGAGGCCGTGGCCAAGGAACTCTCCGCCGAGGGGCGCTGCGAGGCCATCCCCGCCGACCTCGGCGACGACGCGGGCGCCGAGGGCTTGGCCGCCGCCGTCCGGGAGCGGTTCGACCGGCTCGACGTGCTGGTCAACAACGCGGGCGCGACGTGGGGCGCACCGCTGGAGTCGTACCCGGAGAGCGCGTTCGACAAGCTCTGGGCCGTCAACGTCAAGGCCGTCTTCCGGCTCACCACCGCGCTGCTGCCCGCGCTGCGCGCGTCGGCCAGCGCCGACGACCCGGCCCGCGTGATCAACATCGGCTCCATCGACGGCATCCGGGTCCCGATGATGGAGGTGTACGCGTACTCGGCGACCAAGGCCGCCGTGCACATGCTCACCCGCAGCCTGGCCCACCAGCTCGCCGGCGAGCAGATCACCGTCAACGCGATCGCGCCCGGGCCGTTCGAGAGCAAGATGATGGCGTTCGCGCTGGACGACCCCGCGTCCCGGGCAGCCATCGAGGGCCAGGTGCCGCTGGGCCGGATCGGCCGGCCGGAGGACATGGCCGGCACCGCGATCTACCTGTCGTCCCGCGCCGGCGCGTACCTCACGGGTGCGGTGATCCCGGTCGACGGCGGCATCACCACCCACGGCTGAGCCTGACGAAGGGCGGGAGACGGTGCGCGTACCCCCTGGTGGGCCGGAGCCGCGCGGACTCGGCAGATCCGCGCGGCCCCGGACGGCCGGTGTGGCCGGTGGTTCAGCGGCCGGCGAGCAGCCGGGTCACCGCGGTGTCGACGTCCAGGTGCTCGGCCTCGCGGCCGCGCGGGACGACGACGTAGGTCCGCCGCAGGAAGCGCACCAGGACGCTGCGCGGCACCTCGAACAGGGCGTTGCCGTCGGGCGACGACAGCGCCAGCGCGACGAAGTCCCCGCGCGGGGTGGCCCAGGGCCAGACCCGCACGTCGCCGATGCCGGCCGGCTCGTCGAGGCCCGTGACCAGCAGCTCCCGGGCGAACGACCAGCTGACCGCCTCTCCGCCGGCGGATTCGGCGTGGAACAGGACATGGACCGCATACGGATCAGCAGGGTCGTAACGCAGACTGGCACGCACCGGCAAGGCGGTGGCGTCAGGTGCGACGAGCCTTAGCGACGTCTCGACCTCTACGGTCGTCGGTCGGATGACACTCATGGACGATCTCCCCCCGGCACCGCTGCGGAACGCGCGTGTCCCGCTTTTCCCATACTCAGGTGCTACTCCTGGCTACGCTCCGCCATACGCTGACTTCACCCAGTGGTGGGAAGGGGGTCGGAAAGGCCGCGTGAATGTGAATATTCATGTAGGATTTCCGGTTCTGCCCAGTGCGTGATCCCGCCCGGCATCGGGTGGTTCAGTCGTCGACTTACTCCGGTAACGTCCAGTCGGCCGTTGCAGTGACGGGCGCGAGCCACACTGGGGGAGGAAATGGTTACGAAACGATCCTCAGTGGATCCGATGGCAGTGCCGGGCCCGCCGAACGTCGCGGCCCGAGCAGCCGAAAGGCGGGGGTACGGGGTGCCGACGGAGCAGCACGACCGGCCCGGTCGGCCGACGACCGACCGGGATGGCGCAGGCGCCACGACGCTGGCCGAGCAGCGGCAGCGACCCCGCTGGCGGCAGCGGCTGAGCACCACCCTCGACCTGATCCGGGCCAACCCGACCGGACGGGTCACCCTCAAGATCCTCGTCGCCATCGCCGGCGCCCTCGTCGTCACCATCGGCATCGCCCTCATCCCGCTACCCGGGCCGGGCTGGCTGCTGGTGATCGCCGGCCTCGGCATCTGGGCCGTCGAGTTCCACTGGGCCCGCCGGCTGCTCGGCTTCACCCGCCGGCACGTGCACAACTGGACCCAGTGGGTGAAGGACCGCTCACTGGCCGTACGCTTCGTGCTCGGCTCCGTCGGCCTGATCTTCGTCGGCTCGGTGGTCTGGCTGTCACTGAAGTACAGCTTCGGCATCGACGTGGTCGCCGAGGCGCTGCACTACCTGGCGACGCACTGACCCGGACCGACCCGGCGTCCTGTCGGGTCGACCGACCGCGGCGCGGCGCGCGGACCCCGGATTTCCGGTCCGATCCCTCGATCAGGTAGAGTCAGCGGCACTGAGGGCGATTAGCTCAGCGGGAGAGCGCTTCGTTCACACCGAAGAGGTCACTGGTTCGATCCCAGTATCGCCCACGCAGGTCAAAGGCCACCTTCCATCGATGAAGGTGGCCTTTCTGCTACCCGTACAGCAGTGAAGTACAGCAACGGTCAGCTGTCGAGCGAGTCACCAAGCCGCTTGAGTGCTTCGCGGGTCGGTTTCATGGAGACCTGCCGACGGACCCCGTGACGTCTGTCGGCAGCCGTGCGCTCAGCCGACGCCGAACGAGCGTGGTAGCGATGACGGGGTACGTCGGAGATGGCGAGGATCATCCATAGCGCATCGGCGCGGTCGATGTCTGGCAGGTCGAGGGCCGGGATCGCCGCACGTGTAGCGCTCTACTTACGCCATACCTCGATGCGGTCATCGTCAGTGGTCACCACGCCCCGTTGAAAGAGCTGAACTCGGCTCGGACCGACCAACTGCTCTGCGGAAACGGGGAACCCAATGGCGTCAACTATCAGGTGCGCCCACGTCGACGCGACCGTAGGTGGGACCGACGCCGCCACGGCCTGAAGAACCGGATCAGACACGGGTAGCGACCCGTGCGTCTCTGTGTAGAAGATGATGCCGCCCTGGAACGTCTGCGCGGTCCCCCGATCGCCCGACGTGGATTGGACATCCTGTTCGTCGGACACCGGGAACCCGAGCCAGCTGGCCGTGCCCCCGAGCTGTTCGTAGCAGAGGCCGTTGCCGGCGCGCACCGTGTGGGCCCCGTGCTCCCGGGACCAGTAGACGGTCGCGCCGCCGCCGTGTTCGAGTCCCAGGAGCCGGTCGGCCACGTCCGGCGGGTAGTCCCATTCGCCCTCGAAGCGCTGGAAGCGCCCCGACGTGCCCTGCGGCGAGTCCGCGGCCTGTGTCACAGGGCTACGGGGGAAGCCCAGCACTCCGGAAACGTCGCCCTCGTCGTCGTGGTAGTCCGCGATCTCCGTCGGGACGCGGACAGCGCCGGTCTCGGGGGTGAAGTACACGGTCCCGCCCTCGAAACGTTGCCGCCAACCCCGGGCACCGGCCCCTGAGCGGGATGGTCCGACAGCCGTTTCATCGGTGGTCGGGAAGCCCAGATCTCCCGCCGTCCCGCCCCGGTTCTCGTGGAACTCGCCGATCCTGCCCCAGACGGCGTGCGCGCCATGCTGGGGGGCCCAGTAGATTGCGGCGCCGTCGGCCGCGTGCTGCCTGGCGCGGGTGCCATCGCCGTAGTCGAAGGAGCCCTCGAATCGTTGCAGGGTGCCGAGGGTCCCCGATGGAGATGGCAGGGCCTTCTCCATCGGAGCGAGTGGAAAGCCGAGCCGACCAGCGCACCCGCCAAGGCTGTCGTGGTGTGCTGCTATGGCCCATGTCGTCGGTTGTGCCCCGGTGGCAGCGCTCCAGCAGATCGCGCCGTTGGCAAACCGTTGAGTGAATCCGCGGTAGCCGTGTCCCTGTGACGGGCCACACCGGTGGATAGCCTGCCGATGGGCATCGAAGACCTCACGCCACCGGTCCTGGCAATGCGCCATGGCTTCCACTGCTTCGGGAAGGTCGGCAAGGTCGGCGAGCTGGGCCAGCGCGATGAGCTCGGCGGCCCGGTCCGGGCTGAGTTCTGCCAGCAGGGCGACTGTCCGGTCTTCGTTGAGCCCGAACAGTGCCTGGAGCACCGCCGCGGCCGCCCTGTCGGGCATGGCTGTGAGCAGCACCAGCGCCCGGTCGCGCGAGAGGTCCACGATCCTGGCTGCGGCCGCACGCGGGCGCAGGCCCGCGAGCGCGGTGGCGGTGAGATCGGGCTCGCTGCCGAAATGATTGATAATCGTGCCGCTGTGGCCGACGATGACGCCGCGTCCGTCCCGTACGTCCACGAGTGGGTCGCGCTGGTTGCCTTCGTCGTCTCCTTCGACGCCGTTGTGCTGCATATTGCGGTTCACCCCGGCCGGTCAGAAGCGGTTGATCTGAATGTTTCCGTCGCCAGTGATCACACCCTTGGCGTCGCGCAGGTCCACGATGTATTTCCCGGTGGCGGCGCCACCAGGATCGACAAGACGGAGCACGCGTGCCGCGGCGGCAAGAACCGCTTCGTCCTGGCCGCTGTCGGTGGCTTCGACGAGCCGGATCAGACGCTGTTCGTTCGCCTGGGGGTCGGCCTCGTAGGCGCTCAGTGCGTCCGGGTCCCAGCTGTGCGTCTCGGAACGGCGGCGCAGCGCGTCACGAAGGTATCGGTACGCGTCGACAACGGCCCCGGACGTCGTCTCCGTCAGTCCCGCCGATACACCGGCTGCCATGGCAGCCACCACCATCGTCACCGGTTCCACTTGTCATCTCCATGTAGTCGCTGCTTGGGCGGAGGGACGCAGACTACGACTGATCCGGCGATCAGCGCGCGTAATGCTGAAACCGGACACTCGTCGATCGTGGCAGGGGGCAGAACCGGGTGACCGCTGCGATTGCTGAAGCAGGTGGATCGACCGCCCCACGGGTGCGGGCCTAACAGCGACCGCTGCGGGCATCCGTTCGCCGGAGTCGTCGTCAGCCGATGCCGGTTGCATCGAACGGCTCGCAACTGCGTCCATTCCTGGTTGCGGCTTCTCGTTTCTGCAGGTCAGGTCAGAGTCGGTGCGGCGTCCTGTTTTTTACCGAAGAGGTGACTGGTGGAATCCCAGGTCACCCACCACCAAAGTGACGCAGAAGAGCCACCCCCGGATGAGGGTGGCTCCTGCTGATTCCACCGTCAGTCGTCGTTGGGCGTCAGCAGATCGTCAGCGAACGCGTCGCCATGCGTTGATCCCGCGAGTCGGACGTGGCCGATGTTCGTCGAGTACGCGCCGGAGGGCGAGCACGTGACGCCGCGCTGGGCGGTGGAGTAGTCCAGGCAGCACGAACCCCCGAAGGCCCTGAGTTGGATACTCAGCGGGTGCAGTTGATCTGCGCCAGCACCGAGTAGAGGCCCGGCCACGGCTGCGTCGTGAAGCTTCCACCGTGGCTGCACTGCGTGTCCGGGTCGAAGCCGTCGGCGCTGGCAAGGGAGCGTGCAGCGTTGTTGGCGTTGGTCAACGCTGTGAAGTAGTTGTTACTCATTCCGTTGCCGTAAAAGGCCTTGGTCTCGGCGGCGACCGCAGGCCCGGAGAGCAGGACGGACGCGGACACCGCCCCGACCAGCGCTGTGGCTGCGACGACCCGACGAAGTGCAGACATACGAACTCCACTCTGTTTGATCCGAATGCCAAGCCTGCCAGAGAAATTGACGTACATCAACTACAGCAACGAACGGGCCGATGGTGTCGACGGTGTGCAGCGGTCCGGACGTCTCCGAGCCCGCGTCGGGTGGGTTCGTTCGTCACGGTGCCCCGCCTGGGTACGGTCTTGGACGGCCGGCGTCCCGCAGGTGTGCGAGTCGGCCTGGCTGTCCGAGACACCTGCTGCGACTGCACCGAGGGATGCGGGACACCGACAAGGTGATCGAAGCAATTGCGTGACTCGATCGATGTGCCATGGCGGGTGATGGATGCCAGGTCGGTTTCGTGCCAGGCCTTGCCGGCGGCTGCTCGCGTCTCGTCGTCGTTCGCGGCGCACTTCAGCGCCGTCAGGCAGCGTCCGGTCTGAGGGGGCCACATCACGTTAGTGATCGACGTGACGGGCTACGGGTGTCAGTGTTCCCGTCGGCGGCGGATCTTGATGTCGTCGAGGTCGGTCGACACCGACGTGAGGTCGCGGTAGTCGGCACCGATTCCCGAGACGGCGGCTGCCGCGAGCGCTTCCGCCTTGCCAATCACGGTCGCTTCCTCGTCCTCCTCGGTGGCCGGGACCAGGCAACGGAAGGTGAAGGCGAGCAGGGACCGCTCGTAGGTCACAGTGCCTTCCTCGGTGAACTTCGCCCGGAACACGTCGTGTTCGTCAGCCTTGGCGAGCAGTGCGGCCCGCTGCTCGTCATCGAGTGGCGCGAACTTGCCACGCACGATGACCTGATATGTCTTGCGGGCCATTGCTGAGGGCCTCCGGTTTCGGCTGAGCATCACGCCATCGCTCGGCGGGCTGATGCGGCCGGAAGGGCAGCGAACAGATCGCCGTCGTCATGCCGCTGGCTGACCAGTACGGCGCTGGCGACCCTACCCGGAGGAACACAGAGACGCATGGGCATTTCACAGCGGGTGAGAGATTGTCAGGGTTTCCGGGTGTCGCTGACGGTCGGGGCTTGCGTCCTGTCGCGCGTGCCGAGGACCTCGTTGACGAAATCGTCCTTGTTGCGTGCGTAGGCCATGATGTCAGCGCCGTGAGCGTGCGCGAGATCGCGCTTGAGGCGCTCGTACCGGGACCGGTAATCCGCCCGGCACCGCAGCGCATCGCGGAACGCGACTCGTCGCCGCCACAGCAGGGAGGTCGGCTCGGTGAGATGAAGCTGGTAGGTGCGCTCCCACCAGTTGTCGGTCTCCGGCTTGAAGAAGTAGTGCGCTTCCTCCGGACGGTGCACACCGTTGCGGTAACCGAGAGCGGTCACCACCTCGATGGCGGCTACTGCCTCTGACAGACTGCGCACCGGCGCCATCATGTCGATGATCGGCTTTGCTGCCAGACCGGGAACCGATGTGGAGCCGATGTGCTCGACCGGCCCGACCAGCCATTGCGCTAGAGCGGTCTCGATAATGACCCGCTCCTGCTCGAACAGCACAGCCCATTGCGGATCGTACGGGCTGAGGGTAACCGGTGTGCCGTCCACAAGACCTGCCTTTCAGTATGTAGTACCTGCGTCGCGCGGTCGCTATGCCCGGCGACTTCACCGGCCCGACGCTTCGTCGATGCCGTACCGCACCATGACGTGCAGATCCTCGGTGAGTAGGTCCTTGGCGAGGCCATGATCCATGAACGCTGCCAACGAGCGGCCGATCTCGTCTCCTGCCACGTCGGCCAGTTCCTCATCGTGGGCGGCGCGTCGCAGGGCGTCCAGCGCGCGCGGGTCTTTCCAGTTCGCGAGGTCGACTGCGGCCTGGCACCGGAAATCCGGGTGTTCCGACGGGTCCAGCAGCACCGCGTGCAAGCGCTCCGCGCGCCAGTCCCACGGCGGTTGCTCGGCTGCCGGTAAGCCGTCGCGCAGCTCCCTGGGCGGCCGGTATCCGTGCTCCTCCACGTAATGCAGGATCATCATCGGCGCGGCGTAGATCTTCCCGTCGGGCAGGTAGTAGCGGTACTCGCCGTTGCCCTCGAAGTTCCCGCAGAAGTCGCAGTCGTGCCAGCCGAGCGTGACGCTGCCGAGCCGCTGGGAGGCGGCCCTGAGCCGCTCCAACTGGGCACCGGTCATCGGCGTCGCGCTGGCGTCCTGCACTCCGTGGCGGCGCCCCAGCCACCCGACGGCCCGCATCGGCAGGGGAAAGCCGAGGTAGTCGTACGGCGACAGGTCGAGGTATTCCACGCCACGATCATCCGGCACGTGGCAACCGAGACCGGCCTGCCGGCAGCCCGAGCACAGGGGCGACGGCACGTGACGGTGACTCACAGAACGCACCGTCCGATCGCCGCCAGACGGTCGGTCTCCCGTCGGCCAGGCTGCTGTCATGAACAACGCACTTGACGGCAAGGTAGCTCTGGTTACTGGTGGTGGTCGTGGCATCGGCGCCGCGGTGGCGTTGCGCTTGGCGGAGGGCGGCGCCGACGTGGCGTTGACGTTCCAGCAGGATCAGCAGCGCGCCGATGACGTGGTGGACCGGATCAAGGCTGCGGGACGGCGGGCCATCGCCGTGCAGGCGGACAGCGCCGACCCGGCGGCTGTGGTCGGCGCGGTCGACCGGGTCGCCGGCGAGCTGGGTCGGTTGGACATCCTGGTCAACAACGCCGGCGCGTTCCTGCTCGGACCGTTGGAGCAATTGAAGCTGGAAGAGTTCGAACAGACCGTCGCGGTCAACGTCCGGGCACCGTTCGTCGCTTCCCAGGCTGCGGTGCGACACATGTCGGCCGGTGGGCGGATCATCAACATCGGCAGCAACGTGGCAGAGCGGGCCGTCTTCCCGGGCTTCGCGCTGTATGCGATGAGCAAGACCGCCCTGATCGGCCTGACCAAAGCACTCGGACGCGAACTCGGCGGCAGAGCGATCACCGTGAATCTGGTGAATCCAGGGGCCACGGACACGGAACTGAACCCGGCCGACGGCCCCAACGCCGACACGATCAACGGGTTCACCGCCCTCGGCCACTACGCGGACCCGGCCGATGTGGCCGCTGCGGTGGCGTTCCTCGCCAGCGCCGACGGGCGCTACGTCACCGGGGCGACGATCAACGTGGACGGCGGTTTCACCATCTGATCACCGGCTGGCCGCCGCCCTGTCCACCCTTGCACCACAGCTACGGCCCGTTCCCCCGTCGGGAACGGGCCGTAGCACTGCCGGTCACCCGGCGCATCCGCATGGTGCACAGCGGTTCAGGCCACGAGCAGGCGGAGGCCGAGCTCTGCCGTGTCGAGGGCGAGGAGGTCGCGGTTGCGTTCGGCCCACCGGCCTGAGGCGAGGTCTTCGCGGAGATTGCGGACCGCCCGCTGCTCAGCCTGCGGTCCGACCCTGGTCCACACCGAGACCGCGCGGCGGACACGTTCGTCGAGGTACGCCTCGGGCCGGCGCCAGTGTGCCTCGAAGAAGCCGTCGGCGCAGTCCCACGGGACGAGCAACGGCTCCGCGCGTCCTCCGATCGCGCTGGTCAGGTCGGCCAGTGAGGGCCAGCCGACGAGAAGGTTCGCGAACTCGGGCAGGTAGTCGCGGGTGAGCCAGAACCGTTCACGCCAGCCGGTGTCATCCGCGTCGTACGTGAAGACCACCACGCGGCGGGCCACCCGCCGCATCTCACGCAGCCCGGCGACCGGGTCCGGCCAGTGGTGGAGGGTGCTGACGGCCATCGCGGCGTCGAAGGACTGGTCCTCGAACGGCAGATTCTCCGCATGGGCGGCCACGCACGGCGCCGCGCCCGCGGGACGCTGCGCCCGCATGACCGCCGACGGTTCCACGGCCGTGACGTCCCGGTCGGGTGGTTCGTAGGAGCCGGTGCCAGCCCCGACGTTCAGCACCGTCCGTGCGTCCCCCAGCGCGTCCCAGATGCGGGCGGCGATCCGTGGCTCCGTGCGCCGCGTCGCCGGGTAGGCAGCGCCGATGGCGTCGTACAACTGTGCGCCGAACACCTTCAGCTGCTCCTCCGGCGTCGTCCTGATCCCCATCGCCCGTGCCTCCAGTTCCCTGTCTATGGCCGTCACCATGGCGGCAGCGCGGTCGCGCTGGTCCACCAGCAGGCCGCGCAGCCGGCACAGGTGCGCGACCGCGTCGGTGGCCGGGTCGTCGACCAGATCCGCGATCTCGCGCAGCCCGAAGCCGAGCCGCCGGTAGGCGAGCACCTCACGCAGCCGCTCCACGTCGCCCGCGGAGTAGGCCCGGTGCCCGGCCGCGGTCCGCGTCGACGGCTCCAGGAGGCCGATCTCGTCGTAGTGATGCAGGGTGCGGACGCTGACCCCGGCCAATTCCGCCACACGCCCCACCGTCAGGTGCTCCGCCACGCCCCCGACTATGTGGCATGACGTCGCGTGAGGAGCAAGCGCTTCGCTGGATGGCGGAAGTTCGCGGCGTCCTTGCCCGACGGTTGGGCGAGGATGGAGGGCTCGTGACCGCCGCCGTGACGCGGCACGGCGCAGTCCGTCCGCTCTGAGGAGGCCCCCTCTTGTTCACACTTCCATCGTTGCGCGTGTTGCGGGAGCGGGACTTCCGGCTGCTGCTCGGCGGGCGCATCACCTCGCAGCTCGGCAACCAGATCACCGTCGTGGCCCTGGCCTTCGGGGTGCTCGACCTGACCGGTTCCGCCTCCGACCTGGGGCTCGTGCTCGCCGTGGAGGCGTTCTCCCTGGCGCTGTTCCTCGTGATCGGCGGCGCGGTCGCGGACCGGATGTCCCGGCGCCGGCTCATGATCACCGCCGACCTGGTGCGGTTCGCGTCGCAGGGCGTGATGGCGGCGCTGCTGATCTCCGGCCACGCCAGGATCTGGCACCTCCTGCTGTTGCAGGTGGTGTCCGGAATCGCCTCGGCGTTCTTCATCCCGGCCGTCAGCGCGCTGCAACCGGAGACGGTGCCGGCGGAGCACCACCGCGAGGCCAACGCGCTGCGGGGGCTGATGATCGCGGCTGCGGGGGTGGTGGGGCCGGCTCTGGGCGGGCTGCTGGTGGTGGCGGTCGGCGCCGGTTACGCGCTGGCGCTGGACTCGCTTTCCTTCCTGCTCAGCGCCGTGCTCATCAGCGCGATCCGGGTCGGCGCCGCGCCCGTCGCCAACTCGGGCAAGAGCGTGCTGCGTGACGTTCGGGACGGCTGGCAGGACTTCCGGTCGCGCAGGTGGCTCTGGCCGGTGACCCTCCAGAGCGCGCTCGTGCGGATGCTCGGCCTGGCGCCGTTCATGGTGCTCGGCCCGCTGATCGCGAAGGACGAGCTCGGTGGGCCGGCCAGCTGGGGCCTCATCCTGGGCGCGATCAGCCTCGGGGCGTTCGTCGGTGGATTCGTCGCCATGTCGGCCCACCCCCGGCGGCCGTTGATCCCGGCGGTGGCCGGCGCGTTCCTCTTCGTACCCATGCTCCTGCTGCTCTCCGTCGCGGCTTCCCCGGTCGCCATCGCCGCGGTCGCGTTCCTCGGCGGGATCGCCCAGTCCGTCTTCTGGACGTACTGGCAGACGGCCATGCACGAGAACGTCCCGCCGGAGACCCTGTCGCGGATCAGCTCGTACGACTGGCTGGGCGCCTACACCTTCGAACCCATCGGTTATGCCCTGGCCGGCCCGGCGAGCGCCCTGATCGGAGCCAGCGCGACGCTGGTCGCCGGGGCGGGCGCCGTCGCGGTCGGCACGGCAGCGACGCTCGCGGTGCCGGAGGTACGCCGGCTGCGGGCGCGGTCGGCCGGCACGGAGGCCCCGCAGCCAGCCAGCGCGACGGGCGGATCCGTCGACCCGGCGCGAGCACAGGGTTCTGCTGCACCTTAGGCCCACCGGCGACCAGCGGAGCCCGGCACGCAGACGAAGCGCCCACGACGCCACAGCGGATGGGTGGTCCCGACCATGCCCTCGCTGATCGGCTGGTTCACCCGCGCCACCCTCGTAGGCTGAAGCGCACAGACGGGGGAGGAGGCTGGGGTGACGGAGACGACCGTGGCCGAGGTGCTGGCCGAGTTGGCCGCGCTCGAGGACCCGAAGGCGCGCGAGGTGAACAGGAGACACGGTGATGACCACGGTGTGCACCTCGGCAAGCTGCGCGCGCTCGCGAAGCGGCTCAGGACGCAGCAGGAACTCGCGTGCCGGCTCTGGGCGACGGACGACACCGCGGCGAGGCTGCTGGCGATCCTGATCTGCCGCCCGAAGGCGTTCGGGCGTGCCGAGTTGGACGCCATGTTGCGCGAGGCGCGCACACCCAAGGTGCACGACTGGCTCGTGAACTACGTGGTGAAGAAGAACCCGCACTCCGAGGAGCTGCGCTTGGCGTGGTCCGCCGATCCTGATCCGGTGGTGGCGAGTGCCGGCTGGGCCCTGACCGCCGAACGCGTGACGAAGAGGCCCGAAGGCCTCGACCTCGCAGGACTGCTCGACGTCATCGAGGCGGAGATGGGAGACGCGCCGGATCGCCTGCAGTGGTCGATGAACGAGTGCCTGGCTCGTATCGGGATCGAGCACGCCGGGCACCGCGCCCGTGCGATCGAGATCGGTGAGCGGCTGGGGGTGCTCAGGGACTACCCGACCTCCCCGGGCTGCACGTCTCCGTTCGCGCCCGTCTGGATCACCGAGATGGCGCGCCGGCAGCAGGGCAGTCCGTGAGGAGCCGGTGACGCTCGCCTGACCGGAGGTTGCCGGGGTCGATGCCCCGCCGGCCTACCGGGAGACCAACCCCACGATGTGCGCCCTCGCCCAGCGCGCGGTGGGAGCGGTCCTCTCCGACCGGACCTGACCGCGGCCGAGCAACAACAAAGGCAAGGAGGAGAACTCCTTGCCACCATCAACATATACCGCACCCCAGGGCTTGCGGCAAGACCCCGGTCGTGGCGCAGAATCGTCGGCCGAGCGCAGGAATCGGCACACCATGGGGGATTCATGTTCGATCTGATCATTGTTGGCGGCGGCCCGACCGGCATGATGCTGGCGAGTGAATTGCGTCTTCGGGGCGTCCACGTGCTCGTGCTGGAGAAGGACGCCGAGCCGCCGCCGTTCGTGCGGTCGCTCGGGCTGCACGTGCGCAGTATCGAGGTGCTGGATCAGCGGGGTCTGTTGGAGCGGTTCCTCGAAAACGGCAGGCAGTATCCGCTCAGGGGATTCTTCGCGGGCATCGAAAAGCCCGCCCCGACCGGGCTGGACACCGCCCACGGATACGTACTCGGCATTCCGCAGACGCTCACCGACCGGCTGCTCGCCGAGCACGCGGCCGAAGTCGGGGCCGAGATCCGGCGCGGTGGTGCGGTGGTCGGTCTGGCGCAGGACGACGACGGCGTGACCGTACACCTGGAAAGCGAGACCGCGACCGCGTTGCGGGCGCGGTTCGTCGTCGGCTGCGACGGTGGGCGCAGCACGGTTCGGAAACTGCTCGGGGTCGGGTTCCCCGGCGAGCCGTCGAAGATCGACACCCTGCTGGGCGAGATGGAGGTGACGGCGTCCCCGGAACACCTCACCGAGGTGATGACCGAGGTGCGCAGGACCGAGAAGCGGTTCGGGATCGGGCCGTCGGGCAAGCCGGGGGTGTTCCGGGCGGTCGTGCCGGCGGAGGGGGTGGCCGAGGACCGTTCGGTGCCGCCGACGTTCGAGGAGTTCACGCGACAGCTACGCAGGTACGCCGGCACCGACTTCGGCGCGCACTCCCCGCGCTGGCTGTCGCGCTTCGGCGACGCGACCCGCCAGGCCGAGCGCTACCGGGTCGGCCGGGTGTTCCTGGCCGGGGACGCCGCGCACGTCCACCCGCCCATGGGTGGGCAGGGACTCAACCTCGGCCTCCAGGACTCGTTCAACCTGGGCTGGAAGCTGGCGGCGGCCGTCAACGGCTGGGCGCCGGACGACCTGCTGGACAGCTACGAGTCCGAGCGGCATCCGGTGGCCGCCGACGTGCTGGACAACACCCGCGCACAGATGCAGCTGACGACCAACGAGCCCGGACCGCAGGCGGTACGGCGGTTGTTGGCGCAGCTCATGGACTTCAACGACGTCAACCGGTTCCTCATCGAGAAGATCACGGCGATCGACGTCCGGTACGACTTCGGTGCGGGCCACGACCTGCTCGGGCGGCGGCTGCGCGACGTCGGGCTGAAGCCCGGGCGCCTGTTCGAGCTGTTGCGCACCGGCAACGGGCTGCTGCTCGACCGGACGGGGCGGCTGTCGGTGGACGGCTGGGCCGACCGGGTCGACCACGTCGCCGACACCAGCGAAGAGTGGGGCGTGCCGGCGGTGCTGCTCCGGCCGGACGGGCACGTCGCGTGGGTCGGCGAGGACCAGCGGGCGCTCGACGTCGCGCTCGCCAGGTGGTTCGGGGCCGCGGGAACTCCCACGGCCGGGTGAGGGCCGCCTGCACGTCGAGGGTGGACAGCGACGATCGCCGTACGGGGATAGTGTGGCGACCGGCCCTCACGATCGGACACTCGGATGACGCTCTCCAGGACGACGGCCACGCCGCGGTGCGACCGCCGATGATCGACCCGCGCCAGGCCCACGACGTGGCCCACGCGATCGCCACGGCGGCCCTGGGCCGGGACCCCGGCCCCCTGACCGTCGCCGACAGCCTCTCGCACCACGTCCACCTGGGGGCGGACATCGTCGTGAAGGTCATCGACGCCGACCGCCACTCGCGACTGGACCGGGAGATCGCCCTCGCGCCCCACCTGCCCGCCGGCATCACGGCGCCGCTGCTCGACAGCGGGCGCTACGAGCTGGAGACCCGCGAGGTCCGCTACGCCTGCTACGCCCGCGCGCCCGGGGCGACGCCCGGCATGGACATGCCCGGCGTGGACGAGGTGACCGCGTGCCTGCTGGCGGCGGAGGCGGTGCAGCGGCTGCACGCACTGCACCGTTGGACGCCTTCGGCCCCCGCCCGGCAGACGCTGGCGGAGACGCTCGACCACGGCGGGTTCGTCAGCCGGGCCGCGCTCTTCGCCGAGGTGGAGGACCTCGCCGCCCTGAACCGGGACGGGATCATCCCTCGCCGGGTGCTCGACGGTCTGGCGGCGATAGCGGAGGGCGCGCCGGCGCAGGCGAGCGTGGCCGTCCCGGTCCACGCGGACTGCCACTGGGGAAACTGGCTCGCTCGCGACCGCAGTGTGACGGCGCTGCTGGACTTCGAGTGGGCGCGCTTCGGCGAACCGATGGATGACTGGTTCTTCCTGGTCCGGTTCAGCGGCCCGCACATGGAGGCCGTCCTCGACGTCGTCGCCGACGAGACGGGGACGTCCCCGGCCACCCTGCGCCGGGAGTGCGAGGTGCGCGAGGCGAGCTACCTCGCCGCGGACCTCCGCGTCTCGCTGCAACGCCCGGACATCCCCGCGCAGACTGTTGCCGAGAACGTCCGTGACCTCGAGGCTCTCGTCTTCGAGAACCCCTGGTGGCGCCACGCCCCGTGACGCCGGCCGCGGCGTGGGCGGGTGTCCGCGCCGCCGGGGCAGGCCGCGTCCCCGTGCCGGCCGCCCAGGGGCCGGCGTCGCGCGGGGTTTGCGGCGTCGGCGCCCGGGGCACGTGGCGCATGCGCGGCCGTCGATCGACGGCCGGGATGCGAACGGGGGACGGAATGGACAGACTGGTCAGGGTCGGGATGGCGGCGGCGCTCGCCGTGGCGGCCGGGGTGGCGGTGCCGGCGCGCGCCGGGGCGGCGGGCGCCGGGACCTTCGCGCCCGCGCGGTACCTCGCCACGGGGTCGACCGCGACCAACGCGGTCGCCGTCGCCGACGTCACCGGCGACGGGCGGCGTGACATCGTCGTCGGCGTGGACGCCGTCGACGGCACGCAGACGAGTTCGGTGCTGGTCTTCGCCCAGCAGGCCGACCACGGGTACGGCGCTCCCACGAGGATCCCCGCGCACGGCGGCTACAACAGCGACGTACGGCTGGCGGTCGGCGACATCGACGGCGACGGGCGTACGGACGTGGCGATGTCCTCGTCCGCCGGCGTCGACGTGTTGTTCCAGCGGGGCGGGCGGCTCGCCGCGCCGGTGCTGGTGGCAGGTGGCGCCGAGGACGTCGCGATCGCGGACGTGACCGGTGACGGGCGTCCGGACCTGGTCGTCGGCGCGAGGCAGGGCGAGGTGCGGATCCACGCGCAGAGCGCGACGCACACGTTCCCGGCGTACACGACGGTCACCGGGCCGTTCACGGCCGGTGCGCCGGTGAACCAGGTCTTCGTGGCCGACCTCGACGGGGACGCCCGGGTCGACCTCGCGCAGTTCTACGGCCACGGCACCTGGGTGCGGCTACGCCGCGCGGACGGTTCCTACGGGCCGGCGACGACCTACCGGACGCCGGCGAACGACAACGGCTACCGCCGGGTCGGCCTCGGCGCGGCGGTCGGCGACGTGACCGGCGACGGGCGGGCCGACCTGGTGACCAGCGTCCAGGGCAACACCCCGGACTCCGCCGTCCAGGTGTTCGCGCAGGGCTCCGGTGGGCTCGCCGCGACGCCGACCAGGTATCCCGCCTACGACTGCGCCGCCGGGCTCGTCATCGGCGACCTGACCGGCGACAACCGGAACGACCTGGTCGTCGCGCACGCCAACTGGTTGGCGGTGAGCGTCCACCTGCAGGGGCCGACCGGAACGCTCGGCGGGTACGCGACGAACAGCGTCGACGGGGTCGGATTCCAGGAGGACGCCCTGGCCGTCGGCGACGTCACCGGGGACGGGAAGCCGGACGTGGTCGCCGTCGCGTACGACAAGGTGGCCATCCTGCGGCAGCTCTGACGCCCGGCGGCGTGTCGCCCACGGGGCGATGCCGGGGCGCGCGTCGTGCGATCATGATCCACAACGCAAGACAGTCGACTGTGGATTGGGCCTTGGTGACCATGAAGAGAGTGTTCTCGACCCTGATGGCACTGGTGACCGTCGCGTCGGTCATGACGATCGGCGCACCCGCCGCCCAGGCGGCCGGCTCCTGCTCGGGCACGATCATCTACAGCCAGGTGCAGTCGTCGGGCTACGGCGAACTGGTGATCTACTACAACAGCAGCAACGGGGGCACCAACAGCGCGTGCTTCTACCACCGGGGCGCGGCCTACGGGAAGTCGGCACCCACCTTCGTGCAGATCTACCGCTGCGCCGAGCGTTCCGGTGAGGGCGCGCACTGCACCCGCTCGGGCAGCGCGGACACCGACTCCGGTGACTTCAGCTACCACGCCGGCCCGGTCGGCGTCACCGGCACGGCGTCCTACTGCGTCGAGGCGGTCGGCTACATCGGCTGGGCGGGCGCGCGCCACCAGATCTACAGCCGCCGGCAGGGCTGCTGACGCATCGCACCGGCCCGGCCGGCCCGCGGACCATGTGCCGGCTGCGGCCCAGGGGGCACTCCCGAGACGGGGGTGCCCCCTTTCGCCGTTCCCGGCAGCCTCGCGTGGCTAGCCGCGCTTGTCCCACCGGTCGGCGTCGGGGAGGGCCAGCAGTTGTACGAGGTCGCGCAGCTCGGCGGACGCGTCGTGTTCCCGTAGCGCGGCCGGCGCGTGCCGCAGCACCCACATCGACAGCGCGAGGCATGCCGTGTCCTCCTCGTCCCGCCAGCTCGACCAGGGCAGACGGTCGACGACCAGGTCGTACGACCACTCGTCCGCCGCCGCGACCAGTCGTCGCCGAGCCGTCGGGTCGGGCAGCAGTCGCGTCCAGGTGTCCAGCCACGGGGCGAGCTGCCCGGTGACCTCGGCGACGAAGGCCAGGGCCTCGTTAGCGGGGACCCTCGCCCCGGGATCCACCAGCGTGTGCTGCCACCAGGCTGCCAGGAACTCCCGTACCGCGTCGCGTTGCGCGGCGGGCCAGTCCTGCCAGCGGCCCTTGACGAACAGGCGGGCCAGGGGGTCCATCCCGGAGACGGACTCCACCTCACCCGCCGCGAGGCGTCGGGTCACCGGGGGCAGGATCCGGCGCAGGAGCGGCCCCGGGTAGTGCCAGTCCGTGGTCCAGTACGTGCGGCGGAGCAGGTCCTCGTCGAGCGGCGCGTCCGGGGTCTTGAGCAGCGCCAGCTCCTCGGCGCTGCCCCAGTGACACTCGCAGTTGGACTCCCGCCGGTGGGCGGTCATGCCTCGGAACGCGGCGGCCACGCCCGCCAGCGCCGCGTCCAGGCGGCGGTTCACGTCGGTCAGGTCAGGGGTCACGGCGGGACCGCCTTCGGGGACTCCGGGGGCGTACGCCTGCCGAAGAGAGGGAGCCTAGACCGCGTCGTGGGCGGGTCGCACGCCAGCCCGGCAGGCGCCTTGCCGGCAAGGATTGAATGATGGTTCAATCCTTGCGTGGTCTACCGGAGCACCGAACGCGTGAAGGCCCGGCTGAGCGCGTCCCGGGAGCGGATCATCGCCGCCGCGCTGGAGATCATGGCCGAGCACGGGTACGCCGGCTGCTCGGTCGCCGCCGTCGCCGAGCGGGCCGGGATGGCGACCGGCAGCGTCTACCGGCACTTTCCCACCAAGGCCGACCTGGTCGCCGAGGTGTTCCGCACCGCCTCGCAGCGGGAGGTGGACGCGGTGGCGCGCGCGGCGGCGCTGGAGGGCACCGTCGCCGAACGGGTCACCGCCGTCATCGAGACGTTCTCCGGCCGGGCGCTGCGCTCGCCCCGGTTGGCGTACGCGCTGCTCGCCGAGCCGGCCGACCCGGCCGTCGACGCCGAGCGGCTCGTCTTCCGCCGCGCGTACGCCGAGCTGATCGCCGGTCACGTCGCCCAGGGGGTGGCGAGCGGCGAACTTCCCCCGCAGGATCCCGAGCTGACCGCCACCGCGCTGGTCGGCGCCCTGGCCGAGGCGATGGTCGGCCCCCTGGCGGCCGGGGTCGCCGGGCCGCGCACCATCGAACACCTGATCGCCTTCCTCCACCGCGCGCTGGGAGTGTCGCCGTGACGACGCACGAGGTCCTCAACCAGGTTCCACCGCTGGTCGGTCACGACACGGCCGACGACGCGGCGCTGCTCGACGGGCTCGAACGCGAGGGCGCCGGCTGGGCCGCCGCCGAGCTGCACGAGCTGGGCCGCCTCGGCGGCGGCGAGCAGGCGATCGAGCACGGGCGGCTGGCGAACGAGCACCCGCCGGTCCTGCGCACCCACGACCGGCACGGCCACCGCGTCGACGAGGTGGAGTTCCACCCGGCCTGGCACGAGCTGATGCGTACGGCGGTCACGCACGGCCTGCACGCCGCGCCGTGGGCGGACGACCGGCCGGGCGCGCACGTGGCCCGCGCGGCCAAGTTCTACACCTGGCGTCCCGACGCCGGCCACGGCTGCCCGATCTCGATGACCTACGCCGCCGTGCCGGCGCTGCGGCACGCCCCGGAGCTGGCCGCGCGCTACGAGCCGCTGCTCACCGCCACGTCGTACGACTTCGGGCTGCGTCCGCCGCTGGCCAAGCGGGGACTGCTGGCCGGCATGTCGATGACGGAGAAGCAGGGCGGCTCGGACGTACGCGCCAACACCACCACCGCCCGCCCCGAGCCGGACGGCACCTACCGGCTGCTCGGGCACAAGTGGTTCACGTCGGCGCCGATGTGCGACCTCTTCCTCACCCTCGCCCAGGCGCCGGGCGGGCTCACCTGCTTCCTCGTCCCGCGCGTCCTGCCCGACGGCACGCGCAACCCGATGCGGCTGATGCGCCTCAAGGACAAGCTCGGCAACCGCTCCAACGCCTCCGCCGAGGTCGAGTACGAGCACGCGGTCGCCTGGCGGGTCGGCGACGAGGGCCGTGGCGTGCGCACCATCATCGACATGGTCAACCTGACCCGCCTCGACTGCGTCATCGGCGCGGCGGCCGGCATGCGCCAGGGCGTGACCACCGCCGCCCACCACGCCACCCACCGGCAGGCCTTCGGCCGGTACCTCGTCGAGGCGCCCCTGATGCGCAACGTGCTCGCCGACCTCGCGGTCGAGTCCGAGGCCGCCACCGTCCTGATGATGCGCCTCGCCGGGGCCACCGACCGGTCCGCGCGCGGCGACGCCGGCGAGACCGCGTTCAAGCGGCTCGCCCTCGCCGTCGGCAAGTACTGGGTCTGCAAGCGCTGGCCGGCGCACGCCGCCGAGGCCCTCGAATGCCTGGGCGGCAACGGCTACGTCGAGGAGTCGGGCATGCCGAGGCTGTTCCGCGAGTCCCCGCTGAACTCGATCTGGGAGGGCTCCGGCAACGTCGCCGCGCTGGACGTGCTGCGCGCCCTGGCCAGGGAACCCGAGGTCATGGCGGCGTTCCGGGCCGAGGTCACGGCCGCCGCCGGCGCCGACGCCCGGCTCGACGCCGCCGTACGCGAGGTGCAGGCCGAGCTGTCCGACCGCGACGACGTCGAGCTGCGGGCCCGCCGGGTCGTCGAACGGCTCGCCCTGGTCCTGCAGGGCTCGCTGCTGGTGCGGCACGGCCACCCCGCCGTCGCCGACGCCTTCTGCGCCTCCCGGCTCGGCGGCGACCACGGCCAGGCGTACGGCACGCTGCCTCGCGGCGTCGACTTCGCCGCGATCATCTCCCGCGCCGTACCCAAGGTGGGCTGACCGCCTTCGCGCGAAGGTGTGCTCCGTCCGGCGGTCGACCCGCTCGCCGACGTGGCGTCGCCCACTCCCCGGCGGTCGGAAATCGTACGCCGATCGTCGGTGCCGCTCGTTAGTCTGCCTGCGGACAGTGTCAGGACGTGACAGGTCGAGGCACGGCTCGCGCCGGCCACCACGGGGACCCAGGAGTATTAGTGACACAGCAATCCATCGCGACCTCGGACAAACTCGACGCCTCGGTGCTCAAGATCGCCGGGGTCGTCGTCCTCGGCGCGATCATGTCGATCCTCGACGTGACGGTCGTCGGCGTCGCCCTGCCGACCTTCCAGCGCGAGTTCCAGGCGTCCTACGCCGAGGTCGCCTGGACCATGACCGCCTACACGCTGGCCCTGGCCACGGTGATCCCACTCAGCGGCTGGGCCGCCGACCGGTTCGGCACCAAACGCCTCTACATGATCGCGTTGGCCCTCTTCACGATCGGGTCAGGGCTGTGTGCCACCGCCGACACCCTCGAGGAACTGATCGGCTACCGCGTGCTCCAGGGCCTCGGTGGCGGCATGCTCATGCCGCTGGGCATGACCATCATGACCCGGGCGGCCGGTCCGCACCGGATCGGTCGGCTGATGGCCGTCCTGGGCATCCCGATGCTGCTCGGGCCCATCGGCGGCCCGATCCTCGGTGGCTGGCTGATCGACATCGCGAGCTGGCACTGGATCTTCCTGATCAACCTGCCGATCGGCGCCGTCGGGCTCGTCTATGCCGCACTCGCGCTGCCGAAGGACAACCCCGAGCCGTCCGAGTCGTTCGACTTCCTCGGCATGCTGATGCTCTCGCCGGGGCTCGCCCTCTTCCTCTACGGCGTCTCGTCGCTGCCCGAGACCGGCACGTTCGCCGACACCGGGGTGTGGGCACCCATGCTGCTCGGCGGCGCGCTCCTTGTCGCCTTCGTCATCTACTCCTTCCGGCCCCGGCACCCCCTGCTGGACCTGCGGCTGTTCGCCAACCGCAACCTGACCATCGCGTCCGTGACCATGTTCGTGTTCATCATCGCGTTCATGGGCGCCGGCCTGCTGTTCCCGAGCTACTTCCTGCAGATCCGCGGCGAGTCGACGCTGACCGCCGGCCTGCTGATCGCGCCGCAGGGCATCGGCGCGATGGTGACCATGCCGGTGGCCGGGATGCTGGCCGACCGGGTCCCCGTCGGCCGTACCGTGCCGTTCGCGCTGGCACTCATCGCCCTCGGGTTCTTCACCTTCACCCAGGTCGACCCGCAGACCTCGTACGTCCTGCTCTGCGGGTCGCTGTTCGTCATGGGCCTGGGCATGGGCGGCACCATGATGCCGATCATGACCTCGGCGCTGAAGACCCTCAAGGCGCACGACGTGGCCCGCGGCTCCACCCTGGTCAACATCCTCCAGCAGATCGGCGGGTCCGTGGGCGCCGCCATGATGTCGGTGATCCTCACCAGCGAGCTGAACGGATCCCGGCCGATCCCGGGGGCGACCGACCCGAGCGGGGAACCGGTGACGGAGGCCGGTCTCGCCATCGCCCTCCAGCAGCAGCCGGAGCTGGCCGAGCAGTTCCCGGTCGACCCGTCGCTCATCCAGCGTGGCCTCGACTTCGCCGCCAGCTCCTTCGCCACCACGTTCTGGGTCGCGTTCGCGCTGGTGCTCCTCACGTTCGTCCCGGTGGCGTTCCTGCCGCGCCGGCGCGAGCCGTCGCACCTGCTCGACGGCCAGCAGGAGGGGCAGCCGAAGGCTCCCGTCATCATCCACTGACGCGACGCTGCGGCCCTCGGGACGCCCCGGGGGCCGGAGCGCCCGTCGGTCAACGCTGCCGTGGCGCGGGGGCGTGCTCGTCCTGGCCGCCGTGGTAGCCGGCGGCCTGGAGGGCGAACAGTTCGGCGTACCGGCCACCGGCGGCGACGAGTTCGGCGTGACTGCCGGCCTCGACCAGCGCGCCGTCGTGCAGGACGAAGATCCGGTCGGCGTGCCGGACGTTGGCCAGCCGGTGGGTGATGAGGATGGTGGTCGCCCGACCCTGCCGGTCCCGGATGGCCTGGAAGAGGGCGTCCTCGGCGCGCGGGTCGAGGGCGGAGGAGGGCTCGTCCATGACCAGCAGCTCGGCGTCGCGGAGGAAGCCGCGGGCGGCGGTGATGCGCTGCCACTGGCCGCCGGAGAGGTCCTGACCCCTGGCGAACGTCCGGTCGAGCAGCGTCTCGTACCCGTCGGGGAGCTCCTGGATCATGTCGTGCGCGACGGCACGGGCGGCGGCGGCCTCGATCCGGTCCTGCCGGGCCTCGCTCTCGACGTCGCCGACGGCGATGTTCGTCGCGGCCGTGAACGGCCACTTGTGGTATTCCTGCGTGACCACGGCGATGCGGGCCCGCAGCCGGTCGAGGTCCCACTCGGGCAGGGGCCGCCCGTTCCAGCAGATGACGCCCTCGGTAAGGCGCGCGCAGGGTGGCGATCATCGCGGCGAGGGTGGTCTTGCCCGAGCCGTTCTCGCCCACGAACGCCACCGTCTGCCCCGCCGTGATCGTCAGCGTCACGCGGTCCACGGCGGGGACGTCCCGGTCGGGGTAGCGCAGGCTGACCTCCCGCACGGCCAGTTCGCGCAGCGGGCCGGGGTCGGCGCCCGCCGCCGGATCGGGCAGGTAGTCGGCGGCGCGGGTCATGAACCCGGTGTAGTCGCCGAAGTGCTGACCCTCGGTGTAGACGCGGTCGACCTGGAAGGTGGTGACGGCCAGCGAACGCTGCGCGGCCTGCACCGCGACCACGCAGGTCGCCGCCGCCGCGAGCGGGATCTGACCGTCGACGAGCAGCAGCCCGAGCAGGAGGTAGACCACGGCGGTGGCGATTCCGCCGATCACCGCCCCGACCGTGGTGGTCGTGGTGACCCGGCGGGCGAGGGCCAGCTCGATGTCCGTCTCGACCTCCATCACCCGGTCGTACTGGTCCAGCAGGAAGCGGCGCAGCCCGTAGGAGCGCAGCTCCGGCGCCGAGTCCCGCTCGGCCATCAGCCGGTGCAGCAGCCACAGCCGCCGCCGCCGCACCGAGCCGGCCGTGTAGGTCCGGTAGCGCAGGTGCCCGGCCCGCAGCGACGCCCAGGCCTTGGGCAGCGTCGCGACCAGCAGCGCCAGCAGCAGCAGCGGGTGGATGACGACGACGGCGACCGCCACGGCGAGCAGGCCGGCCAGCCCGGCGAGCAGGTTCATCGACGACTCCACCAGGTCGACCGTCGACTCGGTGCCCCGGGAGGCGCGCTCCATGTCGTCGGCGAACGCGTCGGCGTCGAACGCCTCCAGCCGTACCGCCGTGGACATCTCGAACAGGCCGCGTTCCACCTCCCGGCTCACCCGCGGGGTGAGCCCGTTCTGCGCGTACCCGGTGGCGATGCCCATGCCGGCGCGCAGCGCGGTCGCCCCCGCCAGCACGGCGAGCGCGGGCGTCGCGGCGACCACCTTCTCCGTGGTCGGGCCCCCGGCGAACAGCTCGACGAGCACCCGCTGGGTGGCCAGCAGCCCGAAGGCGGCCATCGCCCCACCGCCGAGGGTCGCGGCGGCCACCACCGAGGTCCGGAGGCGGTCGGCCCGCCAACTGGTCCGGACCGCCGTCCAGACCAGCCGGGGCAGTTCGGCGAACACGGTGAACAGGCCGGCTTCCGACCGCGCCTGCATCCCGGTCTCCCAGTACATCGTCCGCAGCTCCGGCAGGACCGACTGCGCCCCTGCCGGAGCCGACTGTTCCGACGTGGTGCCCCGTTCGGTGCGGGTGGCGGCTCCGGTCACGGGCGTGTCTCCTCGCTGCGCGGTGACGTGGTCGGCGGTCGCGGGTCGGGTGGCGGTGGGGGAGCGAGTAATCCAACCCACAGTATTTACACAGCTACCAATGGTCACTGTCGACGACGCGCTGGTCCAGACCCCATGGCAGGGAAGACGGAGCGGATCCGGGACGGGTCAGCTCACCCGGAAGCCGTCCTCCAGGTAGCGGGTGACGCCGTCGTCGCGCGCCGCGAGTGCCTCCGCGACCCGTCGGGCCAGCACCGGGACCAGCCGTCCGTCGGCCTCCCGCCGGTCACACCACGACCAACTCCGCAGTTCGGCGGGCGACAACACGATCCGGGCGGCCTGCGACGGGGTCAGCCGGCCCCCGTCGTAGACGAACATGACCCCCTCGGTCCTGGGATGGCGCGGGGAGACCCAGTCCACGACGAGTAGCCGCCCTGGCTCGATGGTGAGCCCGAGCTCTTCACGGCACTCACGGGCCGCCGTCCGGTGCGGAGACTCGTCCGCCTCGACGCACCCGCCGGGAATCTCCCACGACGTCTTGTACGCCGGCTCGACGAGAAGGACCCGGCCGGCGGAGTCGGTCATGAGCAGACCGGCGCCCATGCGCTTGCGGGGCAGCCCGGCCGTGAAGTCGGGACCCTCAGGCGTCATGACCGGACACCAGGGGAAGCCCGATGACGCGCGCGAGCGGCGGTACGGCGCGCCGCCGCTCGCGCGGTGTGTCTCAATGCCCGCTCACGCCGTCGGGGCGGGCAGGCGGTTCGGATCGTCCGCGGTCCGGGATCGGCGGGCGGCGACGAAGCCGAAGGCGGTGGCGGTGAAGAACATCAGGATGCCGTAGATCGCCGGCGGCATACCGATGTCGGTGTTGTTGAGCAGGGCCGGGCTGAGCGCGATCGTGATGGCCAGGGTGGCGTTGTGGACGCCGATCTCGAACGACGACGCGACGGAATCCCGGTGCCCGACGCGCAGCAGGCGCGGCGCCGCGTACCCGATGGCCAGGCTGAGCAGGTTGAACAGCAGGGCGATGAGGCCGACCGCGCCGATGGTGGCGGCGAGTTCGTCCTTGACGCCGAGGACCGCGCCGACGATCACGACCATGAGGACCACGATGGAGAGGATCTTCACCGGTCGCTGCATGCGCTCGGCGAACGCGGGACGCCGCTGCCGGACGGCCATGCCGATCGCGATCGGGATGAGCACCAGGGCGAACACCTGGAGCACCTTGTCGAACTGGAGGCCGAGCGAGCTGTCGGAGCCCATGAACGCGGCGACGGAGAGGTTGACGATCACCGGCAGCGTGAACAGGGCGAGCACCGAGTTGATGGCCGTCAGGGTGACGTTCAGCGCGACGTTGCCCTGGAACAGGTGGCTGAAGAGGCTGGCGGTGCTGCCGCCGGGGGAGGCGGCGAGCAGCATCATTCCGACGGCCAACTCCGGGCGCAGGTCGGCGGCGAGCACCAGGCCCAGGCAGACGGCCGGCAGGACCAGCATCTGGCAGACCAGGGAGATGATCACGGCCCGGGGATAGGCGACGACGCGACGGAAGTCGGCGATGGTCAGGGTCAGCCCGAGGCCGAGCATGACGATGCCCAGCGCGATGGGGAAGAGCACGAGCGACAGACCGGTATTCACAGTGCTGGGCCTCCTGATCGCGGTACGCCAGGGATCACCGGAGCTTCACACCACGAGGGGTGCGCCCGCATCTTGCAACGTGCGGAGACGACCGTCAATGGGCGTCGTCCGCCGGCCGTGCCCCGGCGCAGGCCCCGGGCGACGGGGCCGACGCCGCGACACGGGTCAGAAGGGCCACTGGTCGCGTGACCCCGCCTCGATGAGCGGAATCATCGCGAACGCGGCGTCGGAGAGGCCGCCGAACGTGTGCCGGCTGCCAACCGCCGGCGCGTGCCCGACCCGGTAGCCGGCCAGGTTCCAGGTGTACACCGGTATCCGCGCGGGCACGGCGGCCGTGACGTCCGCCGCGCCGTGCCAGTGCGCCTGCTCGTCGGTGAGGATGACCACCCGGTCGTGCCGGTCGTAGTGGTCGCGCACCGCCTTCTCGGTCTGGGTCCCGGCGCCGTGGAAGTAGCCACCCTCCTTGAACCGGCGCACCGCCGCGAGCACCGACTCGCCGGCGACGGCCGGGAACACCGTGCTGGCGTTGGAGAACGACACCACCGTGGCGTCCCGCGCGCGGGCGGCCAGCGCGAGGCCGAACACGGTGGCCGCGTCCCAGCAGCGCAGCGTGCCGTCCTTGCTGAACGCGCTGTTCATCGACCCCGACGTGTCGATCAGGACCAGGGTCCGCCCGTCCAGGGCGGGCACGTGCGCCAGCGCCTGCTGCAACGCCCGCTCCAACGGGTACGCCCACCGCAGGCCCGGTGCCGCGTTGTACGCCGACAGGTACCGCATCGGCAGCACGCGCGACCGGGCGACCTCGCCCGGGTCGGTCAGCCTGGCCGCCACCGCCTCGGCGACGGTGTCGCTGACACCGGCCCGGTCGAAGTTGCGCAGGTTGCGCAGCAGCGCCAGGTAGCCCATGGTCGGGATGATCGCCTCCCAGGCCGCGGCGTCCATCGCGGTCTGCCGCCAGCCCGCGAGGGCCTCCCAGGTCATGCCGGCCGCGCCCAGCACCGCCGGGTCGGTGATCTCGACGCGCCGCTCGACCGGCAACGCCATGAGCTCGGCCCGCGCCGCCAGCACCGTGAGGGACCCGGGCAGCGGGTTGTCGCGCTTGTGCCGGCGGTCCAGCGCGTGCCGGAAGAGGTCGCCCTGCCGCTCGTCCCGCGCCGTCGGGTGGGTCAGGTCGATGACGTCGCCGAACCGCACCGCGCTGCCGTCGGCGTCGTACTTGAGCAGGCTCCGCTCGTGGTACAGCCGCGTCACCGCGTCGGCGACGCCCCGCTTGACCGGCTTGGGTATCGCCCGGCCGTGGCGACCCAGCCAGTACGCGAGGGCCTCGCCCGGCTCGTCGGCCCGCTGCAACGCGGAGTCCACCACCGCCCGGGAACCGGGGATGCCGGCGGCGACCTGCGCGCGGGCACCTTCCAGGGCGGCCACGACGGATGCGGAACGCAGCATCGCGCCGGTACGCAGCCACCGCACGAAACGCGCGAACCAGTCGGGGTCGGTGACGGCCACGGCGGCGACCAGCTCGCGGAACCGGGAGTCCCGGTCGGCGGCGCCCTCGTAGAAGGTGTCCTCGCCGACTATGTTCGACACGCCCAGCAGGAACAGCTCGGCCCGTGGATCGCGGGCGAAGCCGGGCGCGCCCTCGGCGGTGACGGGCAGCTTGTCGCGCCGCAGCTTGAGGTTGAACTTGGCCATCGCGTACCCCGTGTGGGTGGAGCGGAAGGCGCGACCGCACCGCACACCCGAGACCAGAGGTCGGCGACGGACCTGTCCGCTGCTCTGCCGCTTGAGCTAGCCGCCCGGAGGCGGCGGAGGACTCGAACCTCCAACCCGCGGATCCCTGAAGTAACCGTCACCTGCGCACCGGGCGTGCGGCGTGGTCGCGCCTCCCGAGATCGGAGCCGGCGACGGACGGCCTCTTCAACGGGGTGCGGGCACCCCTCCAAGATGTAACCGTCGCCTTCGCACCGGGAGGTGCGGGCACGACCGTAGCGGCGGCGGCGCCGAGCGGACAACGGAGTTTGCCGGCCCGTGGTCGCGGAGGCCGGAACGGGCGACGCCGCGCACCCGAGACCGAGGTCCGACACAGCGCCGCGAATCACCACCGCGGGGCCCAGGCTCCTAGCCAGGAAGTAGCTGTGTCTGTCGCACCGGGTACGCGGCGCGGGCGCCTCCCGAGATCGAAGCGGCAACGGAGACTGGCCCTCGCGGGCCAAGGTGACCTGGGCTGCTGGTCGACACCGCCTTCCGGCGGCGGCGGGATTCGCACCCGCGTCTCCCCGTTGGAAGCGGAAGTAGCCGTTGCCTGCGCACCGGGAGGTGCCCGACGGACGGTAGGCGACCGGTGTGGCAGTGGGCAAGCAGGTTCACTGCCGCAGCCCCAGGGTGTCCTCCCGGGTGGCCCCCGGCAACCGCCGGGCCAGCTCGCGGCGCAGCACACCCGGGCCGGGCGTCATCCCGGTGAGCGGCACCACGATCTCGTACGGGCGGCTCTGCCCGTACCCGGCCCACTGCCATCGCCTCATCGGTGGTCGGGTCAGCTCCGGATCGGCCGGCTCGACGCGCAGCAGCGGCGTCAGGCGCCCACGGATCTCGGCGCGCTCGACGTTCGACCAGTCGATCGCCAGCGTCGTGTCGCCGGGGCCCGACACCTCCAGTCGCTGGTCGTCGAGCCGCACCGGCAGGCGAGTCCGCTGGCTGCCTCCCGGCAGGGTCGGTAGCCGCCAGGAGTGGAAGAGCATGGCGAACAGCAGGTACCACAGCGCGTCCCACCACGGCCGGCCCCGCACCAGGCTGACGACGACCCCGATCGCTGCGGGGGCGAGCAGCCCCAGGGCCGCCCTCCGGACCAGCCGGAGGGTCGACCGTCCGAACTCGACGGAGCGGGGTTCATCGGTGCGGGTCACTGTGGCCCCTTGCCCGGCCTGACGGGGTGACAAACGGCAGAAGGCCGCGACCGGGCCGGGCCTAAACCGGTGGGGACGGCGGGGCCGGGTGCCGCCACTCCGCGGAGCAGCGGTCGCTGCGTACGTCGGCACGTAACTTCGGTCGGTTGGATGTCCTACCGTCCTGCTTGACTGGGCCGATGCGGATCGAAGAACTCGAGGGCATCGCGGCGGCACTGGGTAGCAAGGTGATGACGACGTCCGTGTTGGCGGGCGGCTTCTCTCACGAGACGTGTCTGCTCACGCTTGCTGACGGCCAGGTCGTTGCCCGGTTCGGAGGAACGGACCCGGCGATCGAGGCCGGGGTGATGGCCGTTGCCCGTCGGCACGTGCCAGTTCCGGACGTCCTGTTGGTCACGCCCGGTGAGGACGAGAGCGTGCGGCCGGCGATGGTCATCGAGTATGTGGACGGCGATGTGCTGAGCGGGGTGCTCGCCAAGGGTGATCTCGGCCGGGTGGAAGCGGGTGAGCTGGGGGCTGAGGTCGGAGGGGTCGTCGCGGAGGTCGCCGTCGTGACGTTCGACCGACGAGGCTTCTTCGTCGACGGGGACCTCACCATCAAGGAGGAAGACCCGTGGTCGCAGCAACTGGCCGAGGTCGCTGAGGCGTGTATGGCCGCGGTTCCCGAGGGCCGGCTCGACGGCGGGACGCGTCGCGCCTGGGTGGAGTTGTGCGCGGCCCACTCGTCGGCACTGGAGGGCGTCAACGGTCACACCCGGCTGGTGCATGCCGACATCAACCCGAAGAACATCCTGGTCTCTCGCGTGGGCGGCGGTTGGCGGGTGGATGCGCTGCTCGACTGGGAGTTCAGCTATTCCGGTTGCCCGTATGGCGACGCCGCCAACATGGCCCGGTTCGGTGATGACTATCCCGCCGGCTTCCTGGACGGCTTCCGCGCGGGCTTCGCTGAGCAGCAGCCCGCGGACCTGGCCCTGGTCGAGGACTGGGCCTACGTGGGGCGGGTCCTGGACATGTTCGCGTTGAGTGACCTGGTGACTCGCCCCCTGGGGCACGCCGTCGCCGACCAGGCGGCCGAGCAGGTCCGGCGTTGGGTGGGGCGTGGCGTGCCGGACAGGGTGTGACGTGTGCCGACGAGGCGGTCGTGGTGCGGGACCGGCAGGACGGCCGCTGAGGGGCGCGAGCCGGCAGGGCCGGTCGAGGCGGTGTGCCCCGGCCGACCCCGCCGGCGCCCGCGTACTGCCCGAGGGATCAGACGCGGGACCACTTCTGGTTGGCGTCGCCCGTGCAGTCCCACAGTTGGAGCTTGCCCCCGTTGTTGGGGTTGCGGTCCCGCACGTCGACGCAGCGGTTGGCGCTGAGGTTGACCAGGTCACCGGCGGCGTTGAGCGTGAAGCGTTGCGCCGGGTTGCCGTTGCAGGTGACGAGGTTGACCTCGGTGCCGTTCGCCGTGCCGGCCCAGGCCGGGTCCATGCACTTGCCCATCGCGCGGATCGTGCCGTCGGCGGCGAACGTCCAGGCCTGCGCGGCGGTGCCGTTGCAGTCCCAGATCTGGAGCTTGGCCCCGTCGACCGGGTTGGCGCTCGGGATGTCGATGCAGCGACCGCTGAGCGCGCCCCGGATCGCGTTGGTGCCCGTCGGCGGGTTGCCGCCCGAGGTGTAGCCCGAGACCCGTACGTAGTCCACGAGCATCTGCTGCGGGAACTGCGTGGAGGCGTCGGGGTAGCCCGGCCAGTTTCCGCCCACCGCCACGTTGAGGATCATGAAGAAGGGGTGGTCGAACACCCAGCGGTTGCCGCCCAGCCGACCCGGGTCGACCCGGTGGAACTCGACGCCGTCGAGGTACCAGATGATGGAGTTCGGTTCCCAGTCCACCCGGTAGGTGTGGAAGGTGTCGGCGAGCGGCTGGCCGATGGTGCGGCTGCCGGTGATGCCGCCGCCGCCCGAGTAGCCCGGGCCGTGGATGGTGCCGTAGACGGTGTTCGGCTCCCGGCCGATGTTCTCCATGATGTCGATCTCGCCCGCGTTCGGCCAGCCCACGCTGCCCATGTCGTTGCCGAGCATCCAGAACGCCGGCCAGATGCCCTGCCCGCGCGGAATCTTGATGCGGGCCTCGAACCGGCCGTACGTCTGGGTGAACGTGGCCGCCGTGAGCAGCCGGGCCGAGGTGTACTCGCACCGGCCGTAGTGGCACTGGTAGTTGGCGGGGTTCTCCCGGCGGGCGGTGATCACCAGGTTGCCCTGGCCGTCGTGCACGGCGTTGCTCGTGCTGTTGGTGTAGTACTGCCGTTCGTTGTTGCCCCAGCCGCCGCCGCCGATGTCGAAGCGCCACTTGCTCTGGTTGACGGGCGTGCCGGCGGAGGCGTTGAACTCGTCCTGCCAGGTGATCCCCCCGATGGCGGCCTGCGCCGGTTCGGGGTGGATCGGTACGGAGATTGCCGCCGTGGCGGCGATGATCGCGGTCGCGGCGAGGGCGAGCGCCCACGGCCGGCGGCGGGTACGGACTCTGAACATGTAGGACCTCCTTGGCGAAGATGCGCCGGCGCGACGTCTCTCGCGGCGGTCGATCGGCCGGTCGCTGCGGGTGCGACGACGGGCGGGCACCGGGTCAGCCGCGCCGCCACTTCTGGTTGGCGGCGCCGAGGCAGTCCCACAGGTGCAGCCGGGCGCCGTCGGAGTTGTTCCACTCCTTGATGTCGACGCACTTGTTCGCCTGCGGGTTGACCAGGTCACCGGCCGCCGACAGGACGAACTGCTGCGCCGGGTTGCCGCTGCAGTTGGCGATCTGGATGACCGCGCCGTTGGCGGTGGACCCCCACGCCACGTCCATGCACTTGTTGTTCTGGGTACGCAGCGTGCCGCCGGTGAAGGTCCACGACTGCGCGGCGGTGCCGTTGCAGGTCCAGGTCTGCAGGGGTACCCCGTCGGAGAAGTTGGAGTTCGGCACGTCGATGCAGCGGTTGTTCCAGTTGCTGATCAGCCGGCTCCCGCCGCCGCCACCGGTGGTCACCAGGGTCAGCCCGTAGACGCCGAGGATCTCGTTGACCGGCTGGAAGAAGGTCGTGCCGCCGGTGGAGCAGTTGCCGGAGCCGCCGGAGGTGACGCCCTGGGCCTGGTTGCCGGAGACCCAGGCCCCGCCGGAGTCCCCGCCCTCGGCGCAGGCGTTGCTGCGGGTCAGGCCCGACACCGCGCCCTGCGGGTAGTTGACTGTCTCGTTGCGACCCAGGATGGTCCCGCAGCGCCAGCCGGTCGTACGCCCGGAGCGGCAGACCGAGCTGCCGATCGCCGCGTCCTGCGAGCCGGCGACCGTCACGTTGCCGCCCGAGTAGTTGTTCACCCACGGCTGTGGGGTCCAGGAGCCGTTGGTGCGTACCCACCCGTAGTCGTTGCCGGGGAACGACGATCCCGCGAACGTGCCCTGGGAGACGTTGTTGAAGCCGAGGGTCGGGCTGCCGACGCCCCCGCAGTGGCCCGCGGTGACGAAGCCGCCGACGACCGCGAAGCCGACCGAGCAGAGGGTGTTGCCGTTGATCACGTACTGGTCGCCGCCGCGGATGTCGTAGAGCGGGCGGGGCGCGTCGGCGGAGGTGACCACCTGGATCGCGTCCGCGGGCACGCCGGCGGCCTTGGCGTACGCGAGCGCCTTGGCGGTGGCGCCCGGGCGGGCCGTCACGACCACGCTGTTGCGGGCGACGTCGACGCGCCAGCCGTGGACGTCGCGGGGATCGGCGTCGGCGGCCCGCCGGTCGAGGGCCCGCTTGACCGAGTCGAGGGTGCGCTCGTCGCGGGCCACGACCGCGACGTCGGCGCCCTCGGCGCGGACGGCCGGGGCGAGCGCGCGGTCCGTGACGGCGACGGTGAGCCGGTGCCCGCCGGCCGGGATCCACGCGCCGGCGAACGCCGTGCCGAGCTTCGCCCGCAGGCGCCGCTCGACCACCGGTGCCGCGGCCTCGGTGCGCAGGCGTTCGTCGACCTGGGTGGGGGTGAGGCCGAGGTCGCGGCGCATCGCCTCGACCAGGGCGGGGCTGAGGTCGGCCGGGGCAGCCGAGGTGCGGTCCGGGGCGGTGGGGGACGTGTCGCTGGCGTGGCCCGCCGCCGGGGTCAGGCCGAGGAGCAGGAGGCCGGCGGCGGCGGGGACGAGCATGCGCAGTCTTCGAGACAAGAGGATTCTCCCGGTGCGGCGAGGGGTGGCAGACGGATCAAGAGAGCGCTCTCTGAAAGAAGTCTGTCGATATCTCGACACATCTGTCAAGAAGGTTGCCAGTTGTGGCCCGCGCGTCGCCCTCGGCGACGGCCGGTGTGCGCCCGCGCCGGGCCCGGCGGTGGGCGGCGGGGGTGTCGAAGCGGCGCCGGGTCAGGCGGTGGAGAGCAGGCCGCGCGCCGCCCGGACCTGGTCGACGGCCCGGCGGAGCGCGGCGACGATCCGGTCCTCGCCGGCGGCGCCCAGCCGGGCCACCGGCACCGACAGGCTGATCGCGTCGGTGGCCGGCGCCGTCAGGGGTACGGCCGTCGCGAAGCAGACGATGCCCTCGGTGTTCTCCTCGCGGTCCACCGCGTACCCCCGCTCCCGGACGGCGGCCAGCTCGGCGCGCAGCGCGTCGGGGTCGGTGACGGTGTGCGGGGTGAGGGCGGACAGCGGCCAGGTCAGCAGCCCGTCGAGCGACTCGTCGGGGCGCTCGGCGAGCAGCGCCTTGCCCAGGGCGGTGGCGTGCGCCGGCAGTTGCCGGCCGATCGCGCTGTAGAGCCGCAGCGGGTGCACCGACTCGCGCTTGGCGAGGTAGACGATGTGCGCGCCGTCGAGGCGCCCGAGGTGCACGGTCTCGCCGAACTGCCGGGACAGGTCGTCGAGCACCCCGCCGAGCAGGCCCACGGTGTCGTCGCTGGTGAGGTACGCGGCACCGACCTGGAGCGCGCGCACCCCGAGCCCGAAGCGGGTGCCGGTCGGGTCGCTCTCGACCCAGCCGCGCTGGGCCATGGTGCGCAGGATGCCGTGCAGGCTGCTCTTCGGGATGTCCAGCGCGCGGGCCAGGTCGACCAGCGAGCGCCGCTGCGGCGAGGCGGCCAGCGCCTCCAGCACCTCCAGCGTCCGGGTGGAGGACTTCACGGGCTGGAACCCGCCGGGCAGCGTCATGGGCGCCACTCTAGCGGGGTTGACAGGCCGGACGGCGGCGCTAGGGTCACATATGTGACTGGCGTACAGAATGATGAACAGAGCCCATCGGTCGTGGCGGCCGTCGGCGCGGCCCGGATCCTGCCGGTCGTCGTGCTCGACGACGTCCGCGACGCCGCCCCGTTGGCCGAGGCGCTGGTGCGCGGCGAGCTGCGCTGCGCCGAGGTGACCTTCCGCACCGACGCCGCGGCCGAGTCGATCCGCGTCATGTCCGAGCGGGGCGACCTGCTCGTCGGCGCCGGCACCGTGCTGACCCCGGCCCAGGTCGACCGGGCCGTCGAGGCGGGCGCCCGGTTCGTCGTCACCCCCGGGTTCTCCCCGGCGGTCGTCCGGCGCTGCCAGGAGGCGGGCGTGCCCGTCTTCCCCGGCGTCGCCACCGGCACCGAGATCCAGATGGCCCTCGACGCCGGGCTCGACACGGTCAAGTTCTTCCCCGCCGAGCAGCTCGGCGGCGTCGCGATGATCAAGGCGCTCGCCGCGCCGTACCGCTCGGTGCGGTTCATCCCGACCGGCGGGGTCAACACCGCCAACCTCTCCGACTACCTCGCCCTGCCGGCCGTCCTGGCCGTCGGTGGCACCTGGATGGTCGCCCCCGACCTGATCGCCGCCGGGCGCTGGGACGAGGTCACCGCCCGCACCGCCGCGGCCGTCGAGGCCGCCCGACCCGCCGTGGAGGCCTGAGCCGTGCTGTCCATCCGTCCGGCCGGCGAGTGCCGGTACGACCTGGTCTCCCTCGGCGAGATCATGCTGCGGCTCGACCCGGGCGAGGGCCGGGTCCGCACGGCCCGCACCTTCCGCGCCTGGGAGGGCGGCGGCGAGTACAACGTGGCGCGCGGCCTGCGCCGCTGCTTCGGGCTGCGGACCGCCGTGGTCACCGCGTTCGCCGACAACGAGGTGGGCCGGCTGCTGGAGGACCTCGTGCTCCAGGGCGGGGTGGACACGTCGCTGGTGACCTGGCTGCCCTACGACGGGGTCGGCCGCGCCGCGCGCAACGGGCTGAACTTCACCGAGCGCGGCTTCGGCGTCCGGGGCGCCGTCGGCACCTCCGACCGCGGCCACAGCGCCGCCAGCCAGCTCCGGCCCGACCAGGTGGACTGGGACCACCTGTTCGGCACCCTGGGGGTGCGGTGGCTGCACACCGGCGGCATCTACGCCGCCCTGTCCGAGACGACCCCGGAGACGATGGAGGCGGCGATGGCCGCCGCCGCCCGGCACGGCACCGTCGTCTCGTACGACCTCAACTACCGGCCCAGCCTCTGGAAGGCGGTCGGCGGGCAGGCCCGCGCGCAGGAGGTGAACCGTCGGCTGGCCCGGTACGTCGACGTCATGATCGGCAACGAGGAGGACTTCACCGCCTCGCTGGGCTTCGAGGTGCCCGACACCGACGCCTCGCTGTCCGAGCTGGAGGTGGCCAACTTCCAGCGGATGATCGAGGCGGCCACCAGGGAGTACGACAACTTCAAGGTCGTCGCCACCACCCTGCGTACGGTCCGTACGGCCACCGTCAACGACTGGGGCGCCATCGCCTGGGCCGACGGGCGGTTCGTCGAGGCGACCCACCGGCCCGGCCTGGAGATCATGGACCGGGTCGGCGGCGGCGACAGCTTCGCCTCCGGCCTGATCTACGGGCTGATGGAGAAGGGCGACCTGGCCACGGCCGTCGAGTACGGCGCGGCGCACGGCGCGCTGGCGATGACCACGCCCGGCGACACCTCGATGGCCAGCCTCCGGGAGGTCGAGGCGCTCGTCCGGGGTGCCGGCGCGCGCGTGCAGCGCTGACGCCCTCGAAGGTAAGGAAGGGCACCTTCCTATCGCGTACGCGATGGCAAGGTGCCCTTCCTTACATCGTGGCGCGGGTGAGCAGGGGCCGGCACCTGCGGCGGCGCGCCGGCCGCCGGTCCGCTCACTCCCCGGTGAAGTGCGGTTCGCGCCGGTCGAGGAAGGCCCGGACCGCCTCGTCGTGGTCCCGGGTCTGGTGCGCCAGCGCCTGCATCGCGGCGGAGAGCTCCAGCACGCTGTCGAGGCTCTGGTGCTGGGCCTCGCGCAGCAGCTTCTTGGCCATCCGCACGGCGTGCGGAGGGTTCGCCGCCACCCGGTCGGCCAGCCGGCGCGCCTCGGTGAGCAGTTCCTCGTGCGGCACGACCCGGGAGACCAGCCCCCACTCCAGGGCGGTGGCGGCGTCGACCCGGTCCCCGGTCAGCGTCATCTCGGCGGCCCGGGCGGCGCCGACGGCCCGGGGCAGCAGCCAGGCGCCGCCGTCGCCGGGGATGATGCCGAGCTTGACGAAGCTCTCCGCGAAGAACGCCCGCTCCGAGGCGATCCGCAGGTCGCACATGAGCGCCAGGTCGCAGCCGGCGCCGACGGCCGCTCCGTTCACCGCCGCGATCAGCGGCACGTCGCACGCGTACATCGCCCGGGGGATCCGCTGGATGCCGCGGCGGTAGCCGTCGCGCAGCTCGTGCGGGGCGCCGCCGAAGAGGCCGACCCGGTCCGCCATGTCCTTGACGTTGCCGCCGGCGGAGAAGGCGCTGCCCGCGCCGGTGAGGATGACCGCCCGGACCGACCGGTCGGCGTTGACCGCGTCGACCCGGGCCACCAACGCGTCGATCACGTCGTCGCCGGAGATGGGGTTGCGGGCCTCCGGCAGGTTGATCGTCCACGTCTCCACGGGACCGTCCCGCTCGACGAGAACCGGGTCGTCCACGCGTGTCTCCTCGGTGTGCCGCTGATCTGGTCTGCCCCGAAACCAATCACACGCCCGCCCGGCCGGCAAGGCGGGGGGTGCCCCGGACGGCTCTGCGCCCCGGCGGGCGGACAGCCGCCGTCGGCGATGCGGGCGCCGATCCTTCGACGTATTGAGATGCCTGTACCAGCAATGGCATGATCCTCGCTCCATACACGATCATGAGCGGGGCGGATCTCGACAGGTGCCAGCAACGGAGGAACCTCCCGCACGTCCGCTCCGTCTCGTCATCGCCGCGCACGCCGTGTCCACGTACGGCAGCTTCCTGAACATGGTGGCGCTGGGGCTGTTCACCCTGGAGATCACGGGCTCCGCCGTGTCCACCGGGATCTTCATGGCGGTCCGCCTGTGCGCCGGCGTGCTGATGGGGCTGGCCGCCGGCACGCTGGTCAGCCGGTACGCGCGGGCCAGGCTCATGATCGGCGGCGACCTGCTGTCGGCCGGCGCGCTGGTGCTGCTGGTCGCGATGCCGTCCGCCGCGCAACCGACCATGCTGCACACGCTGGCCGTGCTCCTCGGCGGGAGCCAGACGCTGTGGGTGGTCGCGCTGCGCAGCGGGTTGCCCGCGCTGGTCGGCCCGGACGACCTGGCCCGGGCCAACGCGAACCTGGTGGCAGCCCGCTCGGTGGCCATGCTGCTGGGCTTCGGCAGCGCGGGGATCCTCGTGACCCTGTTCGGCTACCACGCCGCGTTCCTGCTCGACGCCACCTCGTTCGCGCTGTCCGCCCTGCTGCTCTCCGCGGTCCGCGCCTGGCGCGTCGTGGGCCGCCCCGCCGGGCCGCCCGCCAAGGGCTCCCGCCGCGGGGCGGGGCTCCGGCGCCTCCTGCCCGCGGTCGCCCCGGTGATCCTGGCCATGATCGCGGTGCGGTCCGTCGACGCGTTCGGGTCCGCCTCCCACAACGTGGGCCTGCCGGTGTACGCGAACCTGGCCTGGCCCGACGCCCCCGCCGCGTTCGCCGCCCTGTTCACCACGCCCTGGGCGGTCGGCAGTCTCGTCGCCGGCCGGTGGTACGCCCGGCGGGCCGCCGGCACCTCCCGCCCGGGATCGCCGAGGGCCTTCGGCGTCGCCACCTGCGCGATGTCGCTGCTGTTCGTGCTCGCCTTCGCGGGGCCCCCGATCTGGCTGGTGGCCGTCCTGGCGCTGGCCGCCGGCATGGCGGACGGCTACGCCGAGATCAGCTACACCACCCGGTTGCAGACCGTCGAGCCCTCCCGGCTGCCGCAACTCATGGGCCTGGCCAGCTCGGCGCAGAACGCGGGGTTCGGCATCGGCATGATCGTCAGCGCCTTCGCGCTCGACCGCCTGGCGCCTCTGCCGGTGGTCGCGCTGGCGCACGGCCTGGCGCTCGCCGCCGCCGGTGCCTTCCTCATCTCCCACGCCCGCACGCCGGCGCACCGTCCGTACCAAACGCAAGAAGTCGAGGTAGCACCGTGAAGTCGACGTCCGCCGACCGCCCCGCCGCCGTCAGCCACGGCGGGGGCCTCCCCGGCCCCGTCGACCATCCCCTGACCCTGGACGAGGCGCTGCTGCGGGCGGCCCGGAACCACCCGGACGCGGGCATCCGGATCGTGGGTCCCGACGGGCGCGAGGAGTTTCTCGACCACGGGCGGCTGCTCGCCGAGGCGCGCGCGGCGCTGCCCGGTCTGCGGGCCCACGGCCTGGGGCGGGGCTCCCACGTCGTCCTGCGGATCACCTCGGGTGCGCAGTACTGGCCGACCTTCTTCGGCTGCGTCCTCGGCGGGATCGTGCCGCTCACCGTCGGCGCGCCCACCGGGTACGACGCGGACAACCCCACCGCCGCCGCCCTCGTGCACGCCTGGCGGGTGCTGGGGGAGCCCGTGGTGCTGGCCGGGCCGGAGGACCTGGACGTGCTGGACCGGCTGCCGCTGCGGGACCGGGTGGTCGCGGTGGCGGAGCTGGCCGCGGCGACCGCTCCCGACGGCCCCGCCCCTTCCGTACCGGAGGCGGCGGACACCGACCCCGGGTCGGTGGCGCTGCTGCAGCTCTCCTCGGGCAGCACCGGCCGGCCGAAGGTGATCCCGTTGACGCACCGGGGGCTCTCGGAATACGCCGTCGGCGCCCGGACGATGCTCGACATCGGCCCGCGGGACGTCCTGCTCAACTGGCTCCCCCTGGACCACGTCGCGGGCCTGCTGCTCTACCACCTCGGCGGCGTCTTCCTCGGTGCCACGTCCGTCCACGTCGCCACCGAGTGGGTGCTCGACGATCCGCTGCGGTGGCTGGAGCTGATGCGGCGGCACCGGGTCACGCACAGCTGGGCGCCCAACTTCGGCCTGCGGCTGGTGGCCGACGCGGTCGCCCGGGCCCCCGGTGAACCGTGGGACCTCGGCGGCGTACGCCGCATGGTCAGCGGCGGGGAGCAGTGCCTGCCGGAGACCTTCGAGGCGTTCGTCGCCGCGACCGGGGTGCCGGCGGAGGCGATGACGCCGGCCTGGGGCATGTCGGAGACCAGCACGGGAATCACCTTCGCCTCCTTCACCGAGCCCGGCACCCGCCTCCGGATCCGTACGGCGAGCCTGGGCGGCGACCTGGAGTACGCCGAGGACGACGACCCGGCCGACGTCACCGAGTTCCTCTCCGTCGGGCCGCCCGCGCCCGGTGCCACCCTGCGGATCGTCGACGCCGCCGGCGCGGTGCTTCCCGAGGGCCGCATCGGCCGGCTCCAGGTCTCGTCGGCGCGGGTCACGCCCGGGTACCTCGCCGACCCGGAGGCGAACCGCCTGGCCTTCCCCGACGGCGACGGCTGGCTGGAGACCGGCGACCTCGCCTTCATGCGGGACGGTCGGATCACCATCACCGGCCGGGCGAAGGACATGATCATCCTCAACGGGCACAACCTGCCCTGCCACGAGGTCGAGCAGGTGGCGGGGGAGGTGGCCGGGGTACGGCGCGGCCTGGTGGCCGCCGTCGGCGTACCGGAGCCCCGCACCGGCACCGAGTCGCTGGTGATCTTCTACGTGCCCGACGACGACGCGCCCGCGACGGGGGTGGCCGAGGCGGTGCGGGCGGCGGTGGCCCGACGCTGGCAGGTCGTACCCGAGCGGGTGCTGTCGCTCCCCGCGGAGCAGTTCCCGCGTACGACCGGGGGGAAGATCCGGCACGCGGAGCTGGTCCGGCGCTGCCTGGCCGACCGGTCGCCGCAGCGGCCGCACGACGGGCGGCGGGCGACCACCGACTCCGCCGGGGTCCCGGCGGCGCGCGCGGCCGGACCGGGCAGGGCGGAGGTGCGCGCCCTGCTGACCGGCATCCTCGGCGACCTGACGGGCGGCCAGGTCGACCCGGCGCGTCCGTTCTACGAGCTCGGCATCGGCTCGGTCGAGATCGTCCGTCTCCGGGCCCGCCTGGAGCGGGCACTGGAGCGCCCGGTCCCGCAGCCGGTGCTCTTCGCCCACCCGACGGTCGACGCGCTCAGCGCGCACCTCGCCGCCCCGGCGGTCACGCCCACGGCGGAGCCCGTCGGCGGGCCGGTACGGGACCGGCGGATCGCGGTGATCGGCATGGCGGTCCGGTTCCCCGGAGCGCGTACGGTCGACGAGTACTGGGCGAACCTGACCGCCGGGGTGGAGAGCGTGCGCGCCTTCACACCGGACGAACTCGTCGCGGCGGGAATCCCACGCGACACCGTCGACGCGCCTGACTTCGTGGCGGCCAGCGGGGTCCTCGACGACGACGTCGCCGGCTTCGACGCGGGCTTCTTCTCGATCAGCGCCCGGGAGGCGGAGCTGCTCGACCCGCAGCACCGGCTGTTCCTGGAGACCTGTCACCACGCGTTGGAGGACGCCGGGCACCCGGGCGACGCGCGGGGGCTGCGGACCGGCCTCTACGCCGGCAGCGGGATGAACCTCTATCCGCACCACACCTACCTCCGCCAGCTAGGCCACCGGACGGTCTCCGCCGATCCGGCCGACCCGATCGGCGTCGCCCTCGGCAACCAGCCGGACTTCCTGGCCACCCGGGTGGCGTACCGGCTGGGGCTGACCGGGCCGGCGATCAACGTGCAGAACGCCTGCTCGACCTCGCTCGTGGCGGTGCACCTGGCGGTGCGGGCGCTGCTCGACGGCGAGGTCGACCAGGCGGTCGCGGGCGCCGTGGCTGTACACGTGCCGCAGGTGACGGGCTACCGGCACACCCCGGGATCGATCCTGTCGGCGAGCGGCCGGTGCCGGCCCTTCGACGCCGACGCGGACGGAACGGTCGGCGGCAACGGCGTCGCCGCCGTGGTGCTGAAGCCGCTCGATCGGGCTCTCGCCGACGGCGACACCGTGCACGCCGTGATCATCGGCTCGGCCGTGAACAACGACGGCGCCGGCAAGGTGGGCTTCACGGCACCCGGGGTGGCCGGGCAGGTCGACGTCGCCCGGCGGGCGCTGGCCGCCGCGCGGGTCCCGGCGGAGTCGATCGGGTACGTCGAGGCGCACGGTACGGGCACGGCCCTGGGCGACCCGGTGGAGCACCACGCCCTCGCCGAGGTGTACGCGGGCGGTCGACCGTTCCTCGGCTCGGTCAAGGCGAACATCGGTCACCTGGACAGTTGCGCGGGCATGGCCGGCCTGGTCAAGACGATCCTGACCGTGCGTTCCGGCCGGGTCGCCCCACAGATCAACTTCCGCCGGCCGAATCCGGCGATCGACCTGGCCGCCGGCCCCTTCACGGTGCCCACCCGTGGCACCCGGTGGCCGGCGGACCTGCGGCCGCGCCGGGCGGCCGTCAGCGCGTTGGGGGTGGGCGGCACCAACGCCCACGTGATCGTCGAGGAGCCGCCCCCGGCGGACCGACGTCGGTCGGACGAGCCGCCGGCCCAGCCCGCGCCGGGACTGCTGCCCCTGTCGGCGGCCGACCCGTCGGCGCTGGTGGAGCTGGCCGCCCGCCACCGTGACCTGCTCCGCGAGGACCCCGGGCCGGCGTTGGCCGACGTGGTCGCCAGCGCCGGGCGGCGCAGGCGCCACCTCCGGCACCGCCTGGTCGCGCTCGGCACCTCCGCCGCCGAGCTGGCCGACGGCCTCCACCGGTACGTCGAGGCGGGCGTGGCGGGAAACGTGCTGACCGGCCGGGCGGAGCCGGCGGGCGTCACCCCGCTCGCGCTGGCCTTTCCCGGGCAGGGCGACCGTCGCTGCGTCGTCCTCGATCTCGCCGAGCGGTTCCCGGTCGCGCGGGACGTGTTGGCCGAGGGGGCCGACGCGTACCGCCGGGCGACCGGTGGCGACCTCGTCGCCCGGCTGCGGGAGCGCCCCGTCGGAACGGGCCGCCCGACGGACGTGGCGCAGCCTGCGCTGGTGGTCACCGCGGTGGCGTTCGCCGAGCTGTGGCGGTCGTGGGGGCTCACACCGGACGTCGTCCTCGGGCACAGCGTCGGCGAGTACGCCGCACTGGTCGTGGCCGGTGCGCTGTCCCTGGGCGACGCGGTCGGGCTGGCCGCGCACCGGGGAGTCCTGATGCGCGACGCGCTGCCACCCGGCGCGATGTGCGCGGTGCTGGCCGACGAAGCGACGGTCGGTGAGCTGCTGCGTGGGTCGGCGGCGGAGATCGCGGCCCGCAACGGCGCGGAGCACCACGTGCTCGCGGGTCCCCCGGATGCCCTGGCGGCGGTCGTCCGGGAAGCCGAACGGCGCGGCGTGGCGACCCGCCCGCTCCCGGTCGACCGGGCGTTCCACTCGACCGGCGTGGACGCGGTCCTCGACCGGCTCCGCCGGATGATCGGGGAGGTGGAGTTCGCACCGACCCGCCTGCCCCTGGTCAGCAGCCTGGACGGCCGGGTACGCCCGCCCGGCTGGCTGCCGGACGCCGACCACCTGTGCCGGCAGGCGCGCGAGCCGGTCGCCTGGAGCGCCGCCGTGGCCACCCTCGCCGAGCAGGGCGTGCGGTCGGTCGTCGAGGCGGGCGCGGACGGGGCGCTGACCGGCATCGCCCGCGGCGCGGGATCCGACCTGTGGTGGGTGCCGTCGCAACGTCGTGGCACTCCACCGGTCGACGGACTGTGGCGGGCCGTCGCGGAGTTGCACGTGGCGGGGTTCCCGGTCGACTGGGCCGCGCTGACCGCCGACTGCGGTGGCCGGGCGGTGCCACTGCCGGCCTATCCGTTCCAGCGCCGGCGGTTCTGGGTCTCCGCGCCCGGGGCGGCCGACATCTCCGCCGCGACCGGCACCTCCGCCGCGACCGACGTGCGGGTCGCGGCCGACACTTCTGCCGCGACCGATGTCCGGGTTGCGACCGGCACCCCTGCCGCGAGCGGCGCGGCCGGATCGTCGGCGACCGCCGAGCCGGGGGCGCCCCGGCCGCCGGCCGGACTCGACGTCGGGGCCGAGCAGGTGCTCGCGCGCGTCCGGGCCCTGACGGCCGAGCGGCTCGGACTGGACGTGGGAGAGGTCGATGCGGACGAGACCTTCCTCGACCTCGGTGCCGACTCGCTGCTCCTGATCACCATGTCCCGGGAGATCGACCACGCGTTCGGGGTGCGGGTTCCCGTCCGGGACCTGTTCGCCGCCGTGGACACCCCCCGCCGGCTCGCCGAGGCGGTGACGCGCGGCGCCTCGGCCGGCGTGCTCCCTGCGGCGGCCCCGCCGGCCGGTCCGCCGACCGCGTCGCCCTCCGTCCCTGTCGCGTCGGTTTCCATGCCCGCCGCGTCAGTTCCCGTGCACGACCCGTCGGCACCCGTGCCCGTCGCTTCGGCGGCACCGGCCGACCCGGGCGACGCTCCCCGGGACGTGCCGGCCGACCTCGTCACGATCGTGCACCGCCAGCTGGACCTGATGCGCGACCAGCTCGCTCTTCTCGGCGCCGGCGGCAGCGCCCACGGCGGCACCAGTGGTGGGGGTGCGGCCGTCGCCCCCGAGCCGTCGACGCGGCCCGCGTCGGCCGCGTCGGTCGCTGGCGCGCCGGACACCGTCGACTTCAGCCTGTACTTCTTCGGCGACTACCCCGACTCGGCCCGGGACGACGCCTACGGAACCATCATCGAGGCCGCCGAGTTCGCCGACACCCACGACTTCCACGCGGTGTGGTTGCCCGAACGGCACTTCCACTCCTTCGGCGGGCTCTTTCCCAACCCGTCGGTGCTCGCCGCGGCCCTCGCGACCCGGACCCGCCGGCTGCGCCTCAACGCCGGCTCGGTGGTGCTGCCCCTGCACCATCCCGTCCGGGTCGCCGAGGAATGGTCCATGGTGGACAACCTCTCCGGGGGACGGGTCGGGCTGGGGTGCGCGCCCGGTTGGCACGCCAACGACTTCGTCTTCTACCCGGACAACTACCGTCGCCACAAGCAGGTGATGTACGACAATCTCGACACCGTACGGCGGCTCTGGCGCGGTGAGGCGATCACCGCGCGGTCGGGCAGCGGCGAAGACGTCGACATCCGGCTGTTCCCCCGCCCGGTGCAGGCGGAACCGCCGACCTTCACGGCGATCGTCGGCAACCCGGACAGCTACCGGGAGGCGGCCCGCCGCGGCCTCGGCGTGGTCACCAACCTGATGACCCAGGACGTCGCGCGGCTGGCCGAGAACGTCGCGCTGTACCGGCGTACCCGGGCCGAACACGGTCTGGACCCCGCTGCGGGGCGGGTGGTGGTGCTGCTGCACACCTTCCTCGGCGACGACGCCGAGCAGGCGCGGGCCACGGCGTTCGAGCCGTTCTGCGCCTACCTGCGCTCCTCGTTCAGCCTGCTCGGCCAGGTGGTCAACAGCCTGGGCATGAACGTCGACCTCGCCGACACCCCCGACGAGGACGTCCGGTTCGTGTTGTCCCGTGCCTACCAGCGGTACTGCGAGCAGCGGGCCCTGATCGGCTCGCCGGAGAGTTGCCGGCCGGTGCTCGACGCGGTCCTCGACGCCGGCGCCGACGAGATCGCCTGCTTCGTCGACTTCGGCCTGCCGGCGGGGACCGTGCGGGACGGCCTGCCGGCCATCGACGCGCTGCGGCGGGCCACCCCCCGTCGACCAACCCCGGCCCGGGCCTCAGCCCCAACCCCGACCCCGACCCCGACCCCGGCCGCGGCTGTGGCCCCGGTACCGGCTGCGGTAGTCGTCGGGTCGGCGGCGCCGGAGCCCGTCGAGATGGCCGCGCCGCCGGCCGTCGAGATCGCGCCCCTGACGCCCGGCCAGCGGCGGCTGTGGCTGGTCGAGCAGGCGTACCCGGGCACCCCGGCCTACACGGAGGGCGTGGCCGTGCGGCTGTGCGGCGCGCTCGACACGGGGGCGCTGCGCGGAGCGTTGCAGGACGTCGTGGACCGGCACGCGCCACTGCGGACGACCTACCGCGAAGTCGACGGGCAACCCTGCCAGGTCGTCCGGCCGACGGCGACGGTCGACCTGCCGGTGCGGGAGCATTCCGGTGCCGACGAGGACGCCGTGGTGCGGGCGGCGATGGCCCGGGAGAGCGCGCGGGTGTTCGACCTCGTCGAGGGGCCGGTCTTCGCGTTCGAGCTGCTGCGCTTCTCCCCGACACACCACGTGCTGGTGATGTCGTTCCACCACCTGGCCACCGACGGCGGCTCGTACGCGGTCCTGACCCGCGAGGTCGGCGCGTGCTACCGGGCCCGGTCGACCGGTACGACGGCCGTGCTGCCCCCGCTGCCGGTCAGCTACCCGGAGCTGGCCCGGGCGCGTGCGCGGTCGGCGCGGGACGGCGTGGACAAGAGCCTGGCGTACTGGCTCGACCTGCTCGATCCGCTGCCGCCCACCCTCGTGCTGCCCTCGGACCGGCAGCGACCGGCCGCCGTCTCGGCCGCCGGTGGGAGCCTCCTCGCGGAGATCCCGGTGGAGCTGACCGAACGGGTCCGGCAGCTCAGCCGCGTCGAGCGGGTCACCCCGTTCACCACGCTGCTCAGCGCGATCGGGGTGGCGCTGTTCCGGTTCAGCGGCCAACCGGACCTGGTGATCGGCACCGGCATGAGCGGCCGCGACGAGGATTCCGAGGACCTGATCGGGTTCTTCGTCGACACCGTGCCGCTGCGGCTGGACCTCGGCGGTGACCCCACCTTCCGGGAGTTGCTCGCCCGGGTCCAGTACCGCTCGGCGGACGGGTACGAACACGCGGGCGTGCCCTTCGACGACCTCGTCAGCGCGCTCGCCCCGAACCGGGAGGCCGGCCGCCACCCGCTCTTCGACGTGGTCGTCGAGTACGAGCGCGGCGCCCCGGCGTTCCAGTTCGACCTGCCGGGGGTCACCGCCGAGCCGATCCCGGTGGGCCTGGACAAGGCCCCGGTCGACCTGGTCGTCTACCTGTCACACGGCGAGACCGTGCGCTGCCACGTCGAGTACCGGACCGACGTGCTCGACCGGGCGACGGTGCGCCGGCTGCTGGACTACGTCGAGCGGCTGCTCGACCGGGCGACCCGGGAGCCAGACGAGCCGCTGTCGGGCCTGGCGGCGTACCTGGACGACTCCGCCGACCGCCTGCACGGGCCGCGGACACCCGTCGGCGACGCCCGGCTGCACGAGCTGTTCCTGCGGCAGGCGGCCCGCACCCCGGACGCCGTGGCGGTCGTGTGCGGGCCGACCCGGTGGACGTACCGCGAACTGCGCGAGCGGGCCGACCTGCTCGCCCGCCGGATCGCCGCCGCCGGCGTCGGGCCCGACGACCTCGTCGCGGTGCTCCTGCCGCGCCGGCCGGAGCTGATCGCCGCCCAGCTCGCCGTGCTGATGGCCGGCGCGGGCTTCCTCCCCCTCGATCCGGGGCTGCCCGCCGCCCGGGTGGCCACCCTGTTCGCCGACAGCGGCGCCCGGCTGCTGGTCACCACGGGGGACGCGGACGCGCCGACGGACGCGGTCTGCCTGCGGGTCGAGGATCCCGGTGACCCGGACCTGCCGGCCCCGGGCCGGGTGCCGACGGCGGAGCAGGTGGCCTGGTGCGTCCACACGTCCGGCTCGACCGGCCGGCCGAAGGGCGTCCTGGTGCCGCACCGGGCCGCCGTGGACGCCGTCGACTGGCACGTGCGGGCCCTCGCCCTCACCGGCGCCGACACCGTCGGCCACGCGCTCGGACTCGGCTTCGACGCGAACCTCGCCGAGATTTATCCGGCGCTCGCCGCCGGCGCCACCGTGCATCTCGTACCGGAGGAGGCGCGGACCGACCCCGCGGCCCTCGTCGAGGAATGGTCCCGCGGCGGCGTCACGGTGGCCTTCCTGCCGGCGCCGCTCGCCGAGCTGGTCTTCGCCCTTCCGATGCCCCCGCGCGCCCCGCGCACCCTCGTCGTGGGCGGCAGCCAGCTCCGGCGCCGGCCGCCCGCCGGCTTCCCGGCCGAGGTGATCAACGCCTACGGTCCGACCGAGTGCAGCATCGTCGCCACGGCGGGTCCCGTGCGGGCGGACGCCACGGGGCCGGTCGACATCGGCACCCCGGTCGACAACCATCGGCTGTACCTGCTGGACGAGCGCGGTGTGCCGGTGCCACGGGGGGCGGTGGGGGAGCTGTACGTCGGCGGAACCGGCGTGGCCCGGGGCTACCTCGGCCGACCCGCGGCGACCGCCGCCGCCTTCCTGCCCGATCCCGGCCTGCCCGGGGCACGGATCTACCGGACCGGGGACCTGGTCCGGGAACGGGGCGACGGGACCCTCGAGTTCGTCGGACGGGTGGACGACCAGGTCAAGATCGGCGGACAGCGGACGGAGCCCGGCGAGGCCGCCGCGGAGCTGGCCACGCTGCCCGGGGTACGCCAGGCCACCGTCATCGCGCGGCACGACCGGGGCGACGAGCCGTACCTCGCCGCGTACGTCGTGGCGGACGACGACGGGGAACCGGCCGCGACCCGCGCGGAGCGGCTCGCCGCCGTGCTGGCCGAGCGCCTGCCCGCACACCTCGTGCCCCGGGCCTGGGTACTGCTGGACACCCTGCCCACCACGGACAACGGCAAGGTGGACCGGTCGCGGCTGCCGGCACCCGTCGTGACCGGCGCCGCCGACCGTCCCCGCACCGCCACGGAGCAGCTCGTCCACGACGCCTGGTGCGCCGAGCTCGGGGTGGCCCGGCTGCCGGTGGACGTCCCCTTCTTCGCCGCGGGCGGTCACTCCCTGGCGGCCGTACGGTTGGCGAACCGGCTGACGGACCTGCTGGACCTGAAGGTCGGCGCGCACCGGGTGCTGCGCAGCCCGGGCATCCGGGCGATGGCGCGGGACCTGACGACCGCGGACGGCGGGTCCGAGGTCGTGGACCGGGCGCCGGCGACCTACCCGCAGGAACTGATGTGGCACCGTCAGCGGCAGGCCCCCGACCCGCCGGCCGTGCACATGGCGGTACGGGTGACCCTCGCCGGTCGGCTCGACGTGCCGGCCCTGCAACGGGCGGTCGACGGCCTGGTCGCCCGGCACGAGGCGCTGCGCACCCGCCTGGCGGAACGCGCCGGTGAGCTGGTCCAGGAGGTGCTCCCGGCCCGGCCGGGGACCCTGCCGGTGCGCGACCTCGCCGCCGACGAGGTCGAGCAGTGGTGCGTGCGGACCGGCCGCGAGCCCTTCCCGGAGGACACGGGACCATGGCTGCGGGCCCGGCTGGCGCGGCGGGACGACGGCGCGTGGGTGCTGATGCTGGTCGTGCACCATCTCTGCGGTGACGGCTGGTCGATGCTCCAACTGCTCGACGAGCTGGGCAGGGGCTACGCCGCAGAGATCGGCCAGGGCGCGGCCCCCGTCGCGCCGACGGCACGATACGTCGACCACGCGCGCCGGCAACGCGCGACCGCCGTCCCGCCGGACGTCCTGCGGTACTGGCGGGACCAGCTCGCCGGAGCGCCCCGCGCGGTGTCGTTCCCGGCCGACCGCCCACGGCCGGCGCGGCCCTCCGGCCGGGGCAGCGAGTTCGCCTTCGACGTCCCGGCCGAGCTGACCGACCGCCTGACCGGCCTCGCCGAGCGCTGCGGCACGACCCTGTTCCCCGTCCTGGCCAGCGGGTACGCACTGCTCGTGCGCGAACTCACCGGCACCCGTGACGTGGTGCTCGCCTGCCCGTACGCCCACCGCGACAACCGCGAGGACGAGTCGGTCGTGGGCCTGTTCACCAGCCCGCTGCTGCTGCGGCCCCCGCTGGAGCGCGCGGCGTCCTTCGCGGAGCTGACGGCCGGCACCGACCGGGTGTTCCTCGACGCGATCCGGCACCAGCCGGCGCCCCTGGCCGAGGTGTACGCGGCCCTCGATCCGCACTGGCGGGTCGGCATGCCGCCGCCGGTCGCCACGACGCTGTTCGGCTGGAATCCGGGGATGCCGGAGGTGCGGCTGCCGGGGCTCGTGACGCACGTCACCGACCAGGGGCTCGGCTGCGCCCGCCGGGACTACGCCACCGTCGTCACCCCGCACGAGGGCGGCCTGCGGGGCGTCGTGGAGTACTCCACCGACCTGTTCGACCGGGCGACGGTGGCGGCCTGGTGCGACCGTTTCGTCGCCATTCTCGTCGCGGCCGCCGACGAGGGGCCGGGGCGGGTCGCGGCGCGCACTATGGTCGGATCATGACCTCGGGCACCGGCAACTCCGACGACTGGACCACGCCCGGGACGTTCGAGGTCGCCCCCGGCGTCCATCGCGTGCCGCTGCCGCTGCCGAACGACGGCCTGCGCGCGGTGAACGTGTACGTCCTGCGCGACGACGACGGTCTCGTGCTCGTCGACTCCGGGTGGGCGGTCGCCGAGGCGCGCTCCGCGCTCGACGCGGCGCTCAAGGAGCTGGACTGCTCGCTGGGGGACGTGCGCCGGTTCCTCGTCACGCACGTCCACCGGGACCACTACACGCAGGCCGTGCACCTGCGCCGCGAGTACGGCATGCGGGTGAGCCTCGGCGCCGGCGAGCGCGACAGCCTGGCGGCGTCCATGACGCCGCACCGGAACCCGCTCGCCGAGCAGCTCGCCCGCCTGCGGCTGCTGGGCGCCGGCGAGCTGGCCGACACCCTGGCGGGGTTGACCGGGACGCGGCTGAGCACCGAGGACTGGGACCTGCCGGACGACTGGTTCCACGACGGTCAGCAGATCAGGCACGGCGAGCGCACCCTGCACGTCGTCGAGACGCCGGGCCACACGCGCGGGCACGTCGTCTTCCACGACACCGGCTCGCACCTGTTGTTCGCCGGTGACCACGTGCTGCCCACCATCACGCCCTCGATCGGCTTCGAGGCCGCACTGTCGGCGAACCCGCTCGGCGACTTCCTGGCATCGCTCGCGCTGGTGCGCGGGCGACCGGACGCGCGCCTGCTGCCCGCGCACGGGCCGGTGACCCCGAGCGTGCACGCGCGGGTCGACGAACTCGTCGCGCACCACGGCGCGCGGCTCGACGAGACGGAGGCCGCCGTGGCCCGGGGGGCGAGTTCGGCGTACGAGGTCGCCGCGCGGCTGCCCTGGACCCGGCGGGAGCGCCGGCTGGCCGACCTCGACGTGTTCAACGCCATGCTCGCCGTCACCGAGACCGCGGCGCACCTGGAACTCCTGCTCGCCCAGGGCCGCCTGACCCGGTCCGACGTCGACGGGCTGCACCGCTACGCCACCGCCTGACCCGCCGGGACCCCGCTCGCGCCGGGCGCGTCGCGGTGCGGCCGGGTCAGCGCGGGCACGGAGGTGCCCCTACGATGCGGCGTATGGCGCTGTTGTACCGGGCGGAGATGCGCCCCACGAAGTTCGCACTCCTGGCGGCGTGGCTGCCCGGCCGACCGTGGTACCAGGGGCCGGCCGGCGCCGACGTCGAGCGCGTGGCGGCCTACCGGTTCGACGATCCGGCCGGCGCCGTCGGCGTCGAGACGCTGATCGTCAGGGCCGGCGACGGGCCGATCCACCAGGTCCCGCTGACCTACCGCGACGCGCCCCTCGACGGCGGCGACGACTGGCTCGTCGGCACCACCGAGCACTCCGTGCTCGGCCGCCGCTGGGTCTACGACGCGTGCGCCGACCCCGTCTACGCCGCGACGCTGGCGGCGGCCGTCCTCGCCGACGCCGGGCAGGCGCAGGAGTACTTCGAGGTCGACGGCCGGCGGGAGTACCGCGAGCTGTCGATGACCATCGCCGGCAGCGGCCCCCGGGGCGCCGAGGTCCCGCCCGTCGGTGCCGTGCGTCGCGTGGTGGAGGACGACCTCACCGTCATCGTCACCGACTCCGTGGAGCTGGCCGTCGTGCGCCGCCCCGACGGCGGCACCGCGTCGGAGGGCGCCGTGCTGACCGGCACGTGGAGCGGCCAGCCGAGCCCTCTGCCGCTGGCGTACGCCCGCCAACGCTGACGGAACGCACCGCCGGCGCCGACCTCCTTCGGCCCACCGGCGGCGAAGGGGCTTGTATTCCTACTGATCCGGTAGGAAAATGGGGCCATGCCGCGCGTACCGCTGTTCACCTCCCGCCGGGTCGTCGACCTGATGCGGGTCGCCTCGCAGCTCTGTCCCGGTCCGCGCCCGGCGGCCTGACCGCCGATCGCGTCGCGCCCGAGGGGCGCACCGGTCGGTTCCCGGCTTCGTCGCCGCCTCGGTGATCACCTGCCACCTCGACGCGGCGGGCGCGGCCACCCGTCGCGGTCGTCGACGACCCGCGGGTGCGGTTCCTGGTCCCGGCGCTCTCCGACTCCAGGATGCCGCCGTGGACCGAGGTCCGCGTGGCGTCGCCGCGGGCGGCAGGGCCGGCGTCGCCGCTCCGTCACGACTCTCTGCCTGACTCCCCTCCGGAAGGTTCCGATGGTCATCGCGCGGCACGACACCGACCCCCTCGTCCCACAGTGGCGGGACGGCCCGGAGGGTGGGTGGACGGTCGACGCCGACGCCCGGGCGCTGCGTACGGTGCTGCGCCACCAGGCCAGCACCGTCACCGTGGTCACCGCGCCCGGCGCGCCGCCGGTCGGCTTCACCGCCACGTCGTTCACCTCGGTGTCGCTGGTGCCGCCGGTCGTGTCGTTCTGCGTGAACCTCGGATCGTCCAGTTGGCCGACCCTGGCGGGCGCCCGCCACGTGGCGGTGCACCTGCTCGCCGAAGACCAGCGGGAACTGGCCCGCACCTTCGCCACCAGCGGCATCGACCGGTTCGCCACCCCCACCCGGTGGCGTACCGGACCGGAGGGGGCGCCGATCCTCGGGGGCGTCCTGGCCTGGCTGCTCTGCCGGGTCGTCGACCGGGTGCCCGTCGGCGATCACGCCGTCGTGCTGGCCGAGCCGGAACTGATCCGGCACGCCGACGGCGGCTCGCCGCTGCTGCACCACCAGGGCCGCTACACCGGGGTCGACGGGGCGGGCCGAGAGGCCGCGTGACCCGGCTTCCCGCCGGTCGGCCCGGATCGGCGTGAGCGGCCCCGGCCCCACCCGGATCTGCCGGGTGGGGCCGGGGCCGTGGACGGATCTCGGCGGCGACGGCCGGCCGGTGCGGGGCCGGCGGCGCGGTCAGGCGGCCGGCACGCCGAGGCGGTCCAGCAGGTGGCGGCGCAGCGCGCCGAAGGCCGGATCGTCCGGCGTACGGCCGTTGCCCAGGTCGACCGGGAGTTCCTCGGCGATGACGCCCCCTTCCAGCAGCAGGATCCGGTCGGCGAGCAGCAGGGCCTCGTCCACGTCGTGGGTGACCAGCAGGGCGGCGAAGCCGTGCTCGGCGCGCAGCCGGCGCAGCAGCCCCTGCATCCGCAGCCGGGTGAGCGCGTCGAGGGCGCCGAACGGCTCGTCGAGCAGCAGCAGGTCGGGCTCGCGGACCAGCGCCCGGGCGACGGCCACCCGCTGGGCCTGGCCGCCGGAGAGCTCGGCGGGCCAGGCGCGGCGCCGGTCGGCGAGCCCGACCTCGGTCAGGGCCCGGTCGATCCGTCGGTCCGTATCCGGGCCGGACAGGCCGAGCCCGACGTTCTCGGCCACCCGTTTCCAGGGCAGCAGCCGGTGCTCCTGGAACACCACGGCGGCCGTGCCGTGCACGGTGGTCCCGCCGGTGGCCTCGCCGTCGAGGCCGGCGAGGATGCGCAGCAGGGTGCTCTTGCCGGAGCCGCTGCCGCCCAGCAGGGCCACCACCTCGCCGGGGGCGATGGTCAGATCGACGCCGGCCAGCACGACCGTCGGGCCGAAGGCCCGGCGTACGGTGCGGGCGGTCAGCACCGGCCCCGCGTCCGTCAGGTCGCCCGCAGTCCGCGACGCCATGTCAGCGTCCTCCTCTCCGCGACACGCAGCGCCAGGTCGGACGCCAGGCCGAGCAGCGCGTAGATCAGCAGGCCGAGCACGACCACGTCCGTCTGGCTGAACTCGCGGGCCTCCATCATCAGGAAGCCGATCCCGGTCTGGGCGTTGACCTGCTCGCCGACGACCAGGCTGAGCCAGGCCGCCCCGATCGCCAGGCGTAGGCCGAGGAAGAGGGCGGGCAGCGCGCCGGGCAGCACCACGTGGCGCAGCCGGGCGGCCTGCCCCAGCCCGCACGTCCGGGCCGCCTCGACGAGGCGTTCGTCGATGTCCCGGATGCCGGCGTAGGTGTTGAAGTAGATCGGGAAGAACGCACCCAGGGCCACCAGACTGATCTTGAGCGACTCGCCGATGCCGACCCAGATGATCAGCAGCGGCACCAGTCCCAGGTGGGGAAGCATCCGGGCCATCTGCACCGGGGGGTCGACGAGGTCGTCGCCGAGCCGGAGCAACCCCGCCACGGTACCGAGCAGCAGGGCGAGACCCCCGCCGATCAGCAGGCCGACGCCGGCCCGGGTGAGCGAGTCGACCAGGTGGACGGCCAGGGTGCCGTCGCGGGACAGCCGCCATCCGGTGGCCAGCACGTCGCTCGGCGTCGGCAGCTTCTCGGGCGCCAGCAGCCCGATCCGGGCGGCCAGCTCCCAGCAGAGCACCAGCAGCAGCGGGCTGGCGGCCCGGCGCCACCGCCGGGCCGGCCGCGCGGGTCGCTCAGGCCACGTCGGTGCGGTCGCCGGGGCCGGGGCGTCGGCCAGCGTCGTACGACTCACTGGAAGACCTCGTTGAACCGGCCGTCGACGCGGCCCCGGATGTCGACCGGCCCCGGGACGAGCTTCAGCGCGACGAAGCCGTCCGCGATCGCCTGGAGTTCGTCGCCGATGGCCGGGGTGACCGGGGACAGGGGCTTGGCGCTGCGGAGCAGGGCGCGTTCGGTGACGTCCTGCGCGATCTTCAGCTCTGGCGCGAGGGTGCGGGCGCGCTCGTCGGGGTTGGCGATGCCCCAGTCCGTCACCGTCCGGTACGTCCGCAGGAACGCCTGGATGTCGTCCGACCGGTTCTGCACGGCGTCCGGGGCGGCCAGGACGTACTCCCGGTTGCTGGCGAGGCCGGTGGCGTCGGCGAGCACCCGGACCCCGGGCCGCTCGGCCAGGGCGAAGTACGGGTCCCAGATGATCCAGGCGTCGACCTGCCCGTTGTCGAACGCGGGCCGTCCCTCGGCGGGCTTGAGGTACCTGACGTTGATGTCGTCCAACGTCATCTTGTGCGCCTCCAGCAGGCGCACGAGCAGCCAGTGCACGTTGGAGCCCTTGTTCAGGGCCACCGTCCTGCCCCGCAGGTCGGCGAAGGTGCGGTAACCGCTGTCGTCCTTGACCAGCACCGCCTCGCCCTGCGGGACGGGCGCGGAGGTGCCGATGACGGAGAACGGGATCTTGGCCGCCGCGGCGAAGACGGGCGGCGCCTCGCCGACCTGCCCGATGTCGATCGAGCCGGCCTTGAGCGCCTCGGTGAGCGCCGGGCCGCTCTCGAACAACGACCACTCCACATCGGGAGCGGCGTTGCGGGCCTTGACCAGGCTCAGTCCGCCGAAGCGCTGGTAGCCGATCCGAAGTGGGCCCTCGTCGCCGCCGGCCGCCGCGGACCCGTCGCCGCAGGCGCTGACGCCGCCGACCGCGACCAGTGCCACGGCGGTGAGCAGTGCCGTCACCAGGCGGTGCCGACGGGGGAGGGCCGTTCTGGGGGTTCGCATGACAGCTCCTACGGAGATGGACCTGGGGGCGCGACGGCACTGACAGCCGCCGATCGCATTAAGCCTACTAACCCGATAGGTTTTATGGGTAGACTGTCGCCGGGATCGTCCCACCCCTCAGGAGCACCCGACCGCCGGCCGCATGCTCCGCCGCACCTCTTCTCGCCACCGCACTGGAGGAAAGATCCGGATGGCCCTCACCTTCCACTGGTTCCTGCCCACCTACGGCGACAGCCGGGACATCGTCGGCGGGGGCCACGGCGTGCCGGTCGGCACGGCCGGCGGCGCCCGCCCGGCGACCGTCGCCTACCTGGGCCAGATCGCGCGGACCGCCGAGCAGCTCGGCTTCGTCGGCGCGCTCACCCCGACCGGCGCCTGGTGCGAGGACGCCTGGCTGAGCACCGCGATGCTCACCGAGGTGACCGAGCGGCTGAAGTTCCTGGTCGCCTTCCGCCCCGGACTGCTCACGCCCGCGCTGGCGGCGCAGATGGCCTCGACGTTCCAGCGGCTCTCCGGCGGCCGGCTGATGGTCAACGTCGTCACCGGCGGCGAGTCGCACGAGCAGCGCGCCTACGGCGACTTCCTGGACAAGGACGCCCGGTACGCGCGCACCGACGAGTTCCTGCACGTCGTGCGGGCGCTGTGGCGCGGCGAGACCGTCGACCACGCCGGCGAGCACCTGCGGATCGCGCAGGGCCGGCTCAACCGGCTGCCCGACCCGGTCCCGCCCATCTACTTCGGCGGCTCCTCCGCCGCCGCGCTGCCGGTGGCGGTGCGGCACAGCGACGTCTACCTGACCTGGGGCGAGCCGCCGGCCCAGGTGGCCGGCAAGCTCGACCGGGTCCGTGCGCTGGCCGCCGAGGCCGGCCGCGAGCTGCGCTTCGGCATCCGGCTGCACGTCATCACCCGGGACACCGCCGAGGAGGCCTGGGCGCAGGCCCGCCGCCTGCTCGACGGCATCGCCGAGGACGACCTGCGGGCAGCCCAGGCGGGGCTGCGCGGCAGCGAGTCCGAGGGGCAGCGCCGGATGCTCGACCTGCACGGGGGCTCCCGCGACGGGCTGGAGGTCGCGCCCAACCTCTGGGCCGGCTTCGGCCTGGTCCGGGGCGGCGCCGGCACGGCCCTGGTGGGCAGCCACACGGAGGTGGCGGACCGGATCGCCGAGTACCACGCGCTCGGCCTGGACGAGTTCATCCTCTCCGGCCACCCGCACCTGGAGGAGGCGTACTGGTTCGGCGAGGGCGTGCTGCCGATCCTGCGCGCGCGGGGGCTGTGGCGACACCCGGCCGGCGAGGCCCAGCCGGTGCAGCCGAGGAGCCTGCCGTTCGTCCCGGAACCCGCCGGCGCGCGGTGACGATCTCCGCCCCGGCGGGCCGGGCCGGTGGATCCGCCCGGGCCCGCCGGCCTGCCGGGTCCGTCCGGGGCGCGGGCGGACGGATCAGGCGCGGGCGCGGCGCGTGGCACGCCGGTCCCACGGGCGGGTGCCGATCGACCGCCCGCCGGTCGGCCGGTCCCCCGACGGAGGACCGGCCGGGACACGCCGCGGTGGCGAGGTCAGCCCCAGATGGCGGTCGCCCACTCCGGGTGGTCGACGAACGGGTTCCGGTTGCCCTGCCAGCGCTCGTAGATCCGCTGGTTGCGGCGCTTCTCGAAGGCGTCCGGCGGGTCGGCCAGGTTCCACTGGAGCAGCACCGACATCTTGCCGTGGTACGGCGCACTGCCGTTGTTGACCGACTGGTTCAGCTCCAGGTTGGGCCAGCCGTCGGTGCCCTCGTACCGGATCGCCATGTACATCAGCATGCGTGCCACGTCGCCCTTGACCGCGTTGCGCGGCTCCCACGAGTCGGCGTCGGTGTAGCAGCCCGGCGCCTCGGCGACGGGGCTGCCGCCGGTGTCGAAGTCCTTGTTGCCGCGCGTCGAGTTGACCGAGACGTCCTCCGGCCGGAGGTGGTGGACGTCCGTGCCCGGCCCGGTCGCGGTGCCGAAGTCGCCGTGCGACTTGGCCCAGACGTGCTCGCGGTTCCAGTCGTTCACGCCGCCGCCGTTGCTGCTCTTGCTCTGCGACCGGCCGGTGTTGAGCAGGATGACGTTGTTGGTGTTGGCCGGGTCCTGGTCGGTGTCCTTCAGCGCCTCCCACACCTGGTCGTAGGAGAGCTTCGTCTGCACCTTGATGATCGAGTGCAGCGAGCTGCGCAGCGCCGTGCCGGACTTGCCGATCGCGTTGGCGTAGTAGGTGGAGTCGTAGTCGCCGCCGGGTACCGGGGTGCCCGTGGGGGCCGGAGTCGGGGACTGGCTCGGCGATGGCGTGGTGCCGCCGAGGGTCATCGCCGTCGGGTTCTTCAGGCCGCCGTGGCTGAAGTAGGCGGTGAGCGTGCCGGTGGCGGTGATCCGCTGGCCCCGCAGGCCCGGGTTGGTGAGCAGCCCGAACGTGCTCCGGTAGGCGGCGGTGACCTGGACGTAGAGCATCCTGCTCGCGCCGGTCTCGGCGGCCGTGTCGGCGATCGCGATCGCGGTGTCGGCGGTGAAGCCGGACCTGAGCACCGTCGTGGCGCTGGTCGGCTGGCCGATGACGTAGCCGGTCACGGCGGCCGTCCGGCCGTCCTGCGCGGCGAGCGCCTGGGCCACGGTAAGGGGCCCGGCGGCCGACGCCGCCGCCGTGACCGCCACGGGCGCCACCAGGGCGACGGCCAGTGCGAACGCCATCGCCAGCCTTCTGGGGCCCGAACGGGTACTGCTCCTCGTATTCATGAGCAGCGATGCTATCGGGGCGCGGGTGAACGGCGGGAGATCGGGACCGCAACTTTCGGCGCGGCGGTTGCACCTGCCCGGCGCACGGTTGCACCTGCCCGGCGCACGGTCGCGCCTGCCCGGCGCACGGCCGCACCTGCCCGGCGCACGGCCGCGCCGGAGCCGGCCACCAGTCGCGCCGGAGGTGGCTACCGTGGCGACGGGCCCGCGCGCAGGTAGGTGAGGGCCGCCAGCACCCGGCGGTTGGTGTCGTCGCTGGGCGGCAGGCCGAGCTTCGCCAGGACGTTGCCGATGTGCTTGCCGATGGCCGCCTCGGTGACGTGCAGCCGCGCGGCGATCGCCGCGTTGGAGTGCCCCTCGGCGAGCAGCGTCAGCACCTCGCGCTCCCGGGCGGACAGGGCCGCGAGCGGGTCGCGCGGGCGGTGCAGCAGCCGCCGCACCACGTCGGGGTCGACGATCGTGCCGCCGCCGGCGACCGTACGCAGCTGCCCGGCGAACTCGGCGACCTCGGCGATCCGGTCCTTGAGCAGGTAGCCGACGCCCCGGCCGTCGCCGCTGGCGAGCAGGGCGGCGGCGTACTCGGCCTGCACGTGCTGGCTCAGCACCATGACGGCGAGCCGGGGCCGTTCGGCGCGCAGGTCGACGGCGGCCCGCAGCCCGTCGTCGTGCGGGCCGGGCGGCATCCGGATGTCGGTCACCACCAGATCCGGCTCGTGCGCCCGGACCGCGTCGCGCAACTGCGGTGCCGTGCCGACGGCGGCGACCACCTCGAAGTCGAACCGGGCCAGCAGGCCGGCGAGGCCCTCACGCAGGAGGACCTCGTCCTCGGCGAGCACGACGCGCGTCACCGGCGGCACGGCAACTCCACCCGGACGAGCGTGGGGCCGCCGGGCGGGCTGGCGAGCAGCAGCCGCCCGTCGACTGCGGCGACCCGGTCGGCGAGGCCGGTCAGGCCGGTGCCCCGCGCCGGGTCGGCCCCGCCGTGGCCGTCGTCGGAGATCTCGACGACGAGTTCGCCGTCGGCCTGGACGAGCCGGACCTCGGCCCGGGTCGCCCCGGCGTGCCGGACGACGTTGCCCAGCGCCTCCGACACCACGAAGTACGCGGTGCTCTCGACGAGTTCGGGCAGCGGCTGCCCGAGGTCGGCGTGGACGGTGACCGGGACGGTGGCCTCGCCGGCCAGTTCCCGTACCGCGCCGGCCAGGCCGAGGTCGGTGAGGCTCTGCGGGCGGATGCCCTGCACGATCTGCCGGAGCTCGACCATCAGGTTCTTGGCCTGGTCGTGCGCCACGGCGAGCGGGGCGGCGGCGGGGGAGTCCTCGGGCACGTCCAGCCGGGCCAGGCCCAGGTGGAGGGTGAGGCTGGTCAGCCGGGGCTGCGCGCCGTCGTGCATGTCGCGCTCGATGCGGCGGCGTTCGGTCTCGTACGCGTCGACCAGCCGGGCCCGCGAGCGGCTGACCTCCCGCAGGGCCGCCCCGTCGGCGGGCCGGCCGAGCAGCCACCGCGCCACCGCGCCCTGGGCCGCGGCGAGCACGCCGAGCCCGTACCAGAGCACCGGGAGGAGCAGGACCCCGAGGACGGCGTACGGGACGGCCTCGCCGGCCGTGTCGACGGTGGTCCAGACCACGATGACCTCGTCGGCGTCGCCCACCAGCCAGGGGCTGGCGACAAGCGTGAGGTCGAGCAGCACGAGCAGGGTGGACACGGCGTAGCCGAGCGGCACGACGCCGCCCAGCCAGAAGGTGTGAGCGACCTCCCGCCACGCGTCGGCGCCGGTGTAGCGCGCGGCCAGGCCCCGCCACCGGTACGCCGGCAACGGCCGCCCGTCCACGAGGCCGAGCCGCTGCCGTTCCACGGCGGTCACCGCGATGCTCACGACCGGGGCCGACGCCAGTACCGTCAGCGCGCCGACGGCCAGGAACAGCACGAGGGGCAGCTCGACCGGGCGGCCCTGCCGGGCGGCGTTGACCGCCGCCAGCAGGGGCGCCGCGACGACGAGCAGCCCGACGGCGAGCACCCCGGCGACCGGGACGGTGGTGAGCAGGTAGGCCAGCGCGCGCCACGGCCACGGGGAGAGCAGGTATCCGGGCCGGCGCAGCGCCTCGGCCAGGCACAGGGGACGGGCTGTCGTCATGCCGCTGACGCTAACGGCGGGCGACGCGCCGACCCAGCCGTCTGGAGGTAGTTCCCGGGTAGGGCCAGCACTACCCGGTGGCCGGATGCCCCGGCGGGCCAGCGGCGGACGCGACGGTGCGACGCCCCGCCGGGGGTAGGCTGACCTGCGTGGATCACGAAGACCGCATCGCCCTCTTCCTCGACTACGAGAACCTCGCGCTGGGGGCCCGCGACCACCTCGGCGGCGTGGCCTTCGACTTCCGTCCCATCGCCGACGCCCTCGCCGAGCGCGGCCGGGTGGTGGTGCGCCGGGCGTACGCGGACTGGTCGTACTTCGACGAGGACCGGCGGATGCTCACGCGGTCGCACGTCGAGCTGATCGAGATTCCCCAGCGGATGGGGGCCTCGCGCAAGAACGCCGCCGACATCAAGATGGCCGTGGACGCGGTGGAGCTGGCCTTCGAGCGCGGGTACATCTCGACCTTCGTGATCTGCACCGGCGACAGCGACTTCACCCCGTTGGTCCACAAGCTCCGGGAGCTGAACAAGCGCGTCATCGGGGTGGGCGTGGAGAAGTCGACCTCGGCGCTGCTGCCGCCCGCGTGCGACGAGTTCCTCTACTACGACCGGTTGGAGGGCGTCGACATCCCTCCCGCCCGGGTCCGGCGGGGCCGCCCGGCCCGCCTGCCCAGCCCCGACGTGCCGCGGGTGGAGCAGGAGCCCGAGCCGCAGCCGGCGGCCGAGGAGGCCGGCCGGGACGTCGACACGCTCGCCGTGCTCGTGGCGCAGACCGTCGCCGGCCTCCAGGGCAGTTCGAGCGGCGAGGTGACGGCCTCGACCTTGAAGCGCACCCTGCTGCGCAAGGACCCGACGTTCAGCGAGTCCGACTACGGGTTCCGCACCTTCGGGGAGCTCATGCGGCACCTCGCCCAGCACAACGTGGTCGAGCTGGCGGAGGGACCCGCCAAGGGCGACCCCGAGGTCTCGCTGCCCGAGCACGGCGACCGGGAGGTGGCGTTCGGGCTGCTCGGCTCTGTGGTGTCGGACCTCGCCGGAGACGAGGGCGCGGTGGCCCTCTCCGGGCTGAAGAACCAGCTGCGCCGGGCGCGGCCCGACTTCAGCGAGAAGAAGCTGGGTTACCGCAGCTTCCTCCAGTTCTGCAAGGCGGCTGCCACCAGCGGCGTCGTCGACCTGCGGTGGAGTCCCGAGGCCGACGACTATCTGCTCACTCCCCGGGCCGCCTGAGCTGCTGCCGCCCGGCGGCGTCGGGGCGGCGCTCCCTTTCGACCTGTGTTTCCCACAAACGCCAATTCCTCCTGAAGACGTTTAGCGCGGTCGCGGACCGGAGAAGTGCCGGTCGAGGCGGGCATCGGTGCCCGCCGATCGGCAGGAGGAGAGACAATGACACGGACGGTGCGTGCTGCCGCGATCGCCGGGGTGCTCGCCCTGGCGGTCAGCGGATGCGGGGGCGTCGGCGGTGACGGCGACGAGGGCGGCGGTACCGCCACCACAGGCACGCTGTCCACGATGGGCTTCGGTTTGTCCGACGAGATCGCGACCACGCGCGTCGACGCGTTCAAGCGCGACAACCCGGGCGTCGAGATGAAGATCGTCGAGGGAGCCTTCGACGAGCAGCAGTTCCTCTCCGCGGTCGCCTCCGGCAACCCGCCCGACCTGGTCTACATGGACCGCAAGCTGGTCGGCACGTACGCCAAGCGCGGCTCCGTCCAGCCGCTGACCGACTGCGTCGACAAGCAGGACGTCGACATGGGGCAGTACCGGCCGGCCGCGAAGGACCAGGTCACCCTCGACGGCACCGTCTACGGCATCCCCGAGTTCTCCAGCGTCCGGGTGCTCTACCTCAACGAGGCGCTGCTGCGGCAGGCGGGCCTGACCGCCGCCGACGTCGACCTCGCGGACTGGGCCGGGCTGCCCGCGCTCAACGCCAAGCTCGCCACCGTCTCCGGCGGCCGGCTCTCCCGCATCGGCATCGACCCGAAGATCCCCGAGTTCCTGCCCCTGTGGGCCAAGGCCAACGGGGTCGACATCCTCTCCGCCGACGGCACCAAGGCCAACCTCGACGACCCGAAGGTCGCCGAGGCGCTCACCACCGGCGTGCGGCTGATCCAGGACCAGGGCGGCTGGGGCAAGTTCAAGTCCTTCCGCGACACCTTCGACTTCTTCGGTGCGCAGAACCCGCTCGCGAAGAACCAGATCGTCGCCTGGCCCATGGAGGAGTGGTTCCTCAACCAGGCCGCCAAGAACAGCCCGAAGGCCGAACTGGTGGTCAAGCCGTTCGTCGACCGGCAGGGCAAGCCGCTGACCCTCTCCTCGGGGCAGGCCTGGGTGATCCCCAAGGGCGCGAAGAACCCGGACGCCGCGTGCGCCTTCGCCAGGAAGGTCACCGCCACCGACACCTGGGTCGCCGCCGCCAAGGCCCGCGCCGACGCGCGCAAGGCCGCCGGCCAGCCGTTCACCGGCGTCTACACGGGCAACGTCGCCGCCGACCAGAAGATCTTCGACGAGATCTACCAGCCGACCGGCAACAAGCGCTTCGACGACGCGGTGGCCACCATCCGCTCGGTGCAGGACGCCGCGTTCGCGATGCCGGCCTCGCCGGCCGGCGCCGAGTTCGACAAGGCCTGGACGGACGCCGTCAACCGGGTCCTCTCGGGTCAGGCGCAACCGGCGCAGGCCCTCGCCCGCGCCCAGCAGGAGGCGACCGCCGCCCTCGACAAGGCCTCGAAGTAGGCCCGGGGGGATGGCCGTCACCACCGTCCCCGCTCCCACGGGCCGGCGGCGCCGTACGCCGCTGGCCCGGCGGGAGGCGCGCTGGGCGTACCTCTTCCTGGCGCCGTGGATCGTCGGTTTCCTGGTCTTCAACGCCGGGCCGATGATCGCCAGCGCCTGGCTCAGCCTCACGGAGTACGACGCGATCAGCGCCCCCCGGTACACGGGGCTGGACAACTACCGGGAGCTGATGTCCGACCCGATGGTGGCGCGCAGCCTCGGCAACACCGTGTACTACACCGTCCTGCACGTACCGCTGGTGATGGCGATCTCGCTGGGGCTGGCGGTGCTGCTGAAGCGGGTGGGACGGTTGCAGGGCTTCTTCCGTACCGTCTTCTATTTGCCGGTGATGACCCCGGCGGTGGCCGTGGGCATCCTGTTCCTGCTCCTGCTCAACACCCAGGACGGCCTGATCAACCGCGGCCTCGCCCTGGTCGGGGTCGAGGGTCCGAGCTGGACCACCGACCCGGACTGGGTGATGCCCGGCATCGTCCTGATGAGCCTGTGGAGCCTCGGCTCCACCGTGATCATCTACCTGGCCGCCCTGCAGAACGTGCCGCGTGACCTGTACGAGGCGGCGAGCATCGACGGCGCCGGGGGCTGGGCGCGGTTCCGGCACGTGACGCTGCCGATGATCTCGGGCGCGCTGTTCTTCACACTGATCGTCAACACCATCTCGTCGCTGCAGATGTTCACCGAGGTCTACACCATGTACTTCGGCAACCGGCAGACGCAGGGGTCGTTCAACAGCGACGCGGCGTCGTTCTACGTGATCCACCTGTTCCAGGAGGCGTTCCAGTTCCTGCACATGGGCTTCGCCTCCGCGATGGCCTGGCTGCTCTTCGTGATCATCCTGATCATCACGCTGGTGCAGGTGAAGCTCGGCAACCGGTTCGTCTACTACGAGGGGGACCGGTCGTGACCGCCACTGTCGAGCGGGCGGTCGCCGCGCCCGGACCCGTGACCGCGCCGGGGGACGCCGGCCGCCGCGCGACGGCCGAGGAGAGCGGGCGCCCGCTGTGGCAGCGGGTGCTGTTCGTGGTCGCGCTCGTCGGCGCCGCCGTGGTGTTCATGCTGCCGTTCGTCTGGCTGATCGGCGCCTCGCTGCGACCCCGCGAGTACGTCTTCTCCGGCGGGTTCCTGCCCACCCCGTTCGCGCCGGGGAACTACGCCGACGCGTGGCAGGCGGTGCCGATGGTGACCTGGCTGGCCAACAGCGTGGTGGTCGGCACGGCGGCGGCGGTCGCGGTGACGCTGTCCAGCGCGTGGGTGGCGTTCGGTTTCGCGTACTTCCGGTTCCCGGGGCGCGACCTGCTGTTCGGCCTGGTGCTCGCGACGATGATGCTGCCGTTCGCGGTGACCATGATCCCGACGTACCTGATCTGGACGGAACTGCGGCTGACCGGCACCCAGGTGCCGCTGTGGGCGGGCAACCTCTTCGGCTCGGCGTTCTACATCTTCCTGCTGCGGCAGTTCCTGCTCTCGCTGCCCCGCGAGTACTTCGAGGCGGCCCGGGTCGACGGGGCGAGCTATCCGCAGCTGTTCTGGAAGCTGGCCTTCCCGCTGATCCGGCCCGCCCTGCTGGTGGCCTTCGTCTTCGAGTTCAAGGCGAGCTGGACGGACCTGATGAAGCCGCTGATCTACCTGCGCGACGAGGAGCTGTACACCCTGCCGCGCGGGCTCAAGGTGGTGCTGGACCGCTTCGGCTACGGCGGCGAGCAGCAGTGGGAGGTCGTGCTCGCGGGCAGCGTCATCGCGACCGTGCCGATGCTCGTGCTGTTCTTCCTCGCCCAGCGGCACTTCGTCGAGGGCATCGCCACCACCGGCCGCAAGGGCTGACCCGCCGCGCCCGGCCCGGCCCGTCGCGCGGGCCGGGCCGGGCCTCGACGGGTCAGGGGACGGTCACGCCGTACGCGGCCAGGATCTCCATGATCGGCTGGTAGTAGGTGGTGCCACCGCTGGTGCAGTTGCCGCTGCCACCGGAGAGGATGCCGAGGATGGTGCCGGTGCCGGCGGCGTAGAGCGGCCCGCCGCTGTCGCCCGGCTCGGCGCAGATGTTGGTGCGGATCAGGCCGGAGACGCTGCCCTCGGCGTAGTTGACGGTCGCGTTGAGCGCGGTGACCGTGCCGCAGCGCACCCCCGTCGTGGAGCCGCTGCGACAGACCGCCTGGCCGACGTAGGCGTTGCCGGCGCCGTTGATGGTGAGCAGGCCGGGGTACGTGTAGACGGCGCTGGGGTGGGCGACCCGGCTCGTGTAGCGGACCAGCCCGTAGTCGTTGCCGGGGAAGCTGCTGCCCGCCCGGCTGCCGAGGACTGTGGTTTGCGCGCTGTTGGCGTACCAGGTCGTGCCGACGGAGGTGCAGTGGCCGGCGGTGACGAAGTAGTAGGTGGTGCCGCTGCGGACGTTGGCGCCGAGGGAGCACCGGCCGCCGCTGTAGATCGCCTGCCCGCCGGCGATGAGGATGCGCAGCTCGCCCGGCTCGTGCCGGAGCACCGCACCGGCCCGGGCGGCGGTCGCCCGCAGCGCGGCGACGTCCCGGGCGGAGACGGTGTCGTCGACGGTCAGGGTCATCCGGCCGGTGGCGGGGTCGAGCCCCCAGGCGGTGCCGGCGGTGCGGACCTGCGCGAGCGCGGCCGCGGCGCGGCCGGTGTCGTGGTCGGGGGCGGCCCCGCCGTGGCCGGGGGCGGCGTGGGCGGGCGTCGGCAGGCCGAGCAGCAGCGCGGCGAGCAGGAGCAGGGCGGGCGGGAGACGACGCATCGAACCTCCATAGATTCGTTTCTGTCGATTCCCTACAGGATCCACCCCCGGCGTGACACGGACAAGCGGCTCGTCGTGCCGACGACCCGTCCACGGTCCGGCTACGGCAACGGCTGGGAGATGCCCCGGGCGTGGTCGGTGAGGGCCGCGCCGACGACGGTGGCCTCCAGCGGCAGCATCTCCAGGCAACGGCGCACGGCGGCGGCCATCAGGGCGTTCGGCACCCGCATCGACAGCGTGCAGTGCGGCACCCAACGCCCCGGCCGGTAGTGCTCGACCAGCTCGATCCCCGCCTGGGCCAGCCGGTCGTGCACCCGTGCGTGATGCGCGAGCAGTTCGGCGGTGGGGGTCGGGCCCAGCCACAGCACCCGGCCGACGAACTGCCCGGCGTGCGCGAAGCTCAGCCGCAGCGGCGCGGCCACCACCGTCCCGCGCAACGCCGCCGCGACCCGCTCCGGATCGAAGCGGGTCGCGACGGCGAGTGAGACGTGTGGCCGGTGACGCTGCTCCAGCAGCGACCGCATGCTCTGCACGCCCTCGGACTCCAGCGCGTCCCAGAGCACCCGGATCCGCCGGGTGGCGTCGGTGTCCAGGTAGAGCTCCAGCGCCGCGACCACATGATCATCCTAGGGTCGCGGTGGTCACGGCACGACGACCGCCCGGCCCTCCAGCGTGCCGTCGCGCATCTTCCGGTACGCGACGACCGCCTCGTCCAGCGGGAAGGTGCTGGCCTTCGGCTTCACCAGGCCCCGGGCGCCCAGTTCGAGCACCTCGATGAGTTCCGGCCGGCTGCCCCAGTACGTGGTCTGGATGCTCACCTCGTACGGCACCGAGAAGAAGCCCACCGGCAGGGTGCCGCCGCCGATGCCGACGATGGTGAGGTCGCCGACGGTGCGGGCGGCGGCGGCGCCGAGCGCGAGGGTCGGGTCGGCGCCGACGAAGTCCAGGACCACGTCGGCGCCCCGGCCGCCGGTGGCCTGGCGGATCTCCTGGGCGGTGTCCGCGCCGGAGAGCATGGTGAGGTCGGCGCCGCACTCCTCGCCGAGCCTCAGCGCCTCCTCGCGGGTGTCCACCGCGATCACCCGGGCCGCGGTGGTCGCCTTGAGGATCTGCACGCCGACGTGCCCGAGCCCGCCCACGCCGATCACCACGGCGGTGCTGGTCGGACCGAGCTTCGCCCAGGACCGGCGGATCGCGTGGTACGGGGTGAGCCCGGCGTCGGTCAGCGGCGCCGCCAGCACCGGGTCGAGCCCGTCGGGCAGCGGCACGACGAGCCGGGCGTGCGGCACCAGCATGTACTCGGCCATGCCGCCGTCCAGGCCGAGGCCGCCGCCCCCGCCGGGCACCGGCGCCCCGGCGACGTTCTCGCAGTACGACTCGACGCCCACCCGGCAGCGTTCGCAGGTGCCGCAGCCCCACGGCCCGTAGACGGCCACCGGCTGCCCCACCGTCAGCCCGCTCACCCCGTCGCCGAGCGCGTGCACCCAGCCGGCGTTCTCGTGGCCGAGGATGAACGGCGGGTTCCAGGGCACCGCGCCGGCCTCGAAGTCGTGCATCAGGTGCAGGTCGGAGTGGCAGGCGCCGGCACCGCCGATCTTCACGACCACCTGACCCGGGCCCGGGGTCGGCTCGTCGACCTCGACCAGTTCGGGCTCCGACTTCCAGTTGGGCAATCGCAGCGCGCGCATGACGCCTCCCGTTCTCCCGCTTCCGGTCCGCCTGCCGGCTGCCCGTTCCGCGGGAGCCCAAACGGCCCGCCGCGACGCTCCGGTGGCGGTGGGCCGCCGCAGGCGTGGACCTCAGGGCAGGGCCGTCGCGTCGGGCCGGGCGGCGTCCGGGGCCGTGGAGCGGGTTTCGGGGGTCATCGAGGGGGCGTCCGGGGCCATCGAGGGGGCGTCCGGGCCGGTCGAGGGGGCGGCCGGCGCTCCGGCACGGCGGCCCAGGCCCCGGTCGACGGCGACGAGGAGCAGGCCCAGCAGCCAGAACGCGGCGGCGAAGAAGACCGCGCTGACGGCCACCCCGGCGTAGCCCAACTCGCCCGCGTCGATGAACGGGTACGGGTACCTGTCCACCACCAGCCCGCGCAGCAGCGCGAAGCCGAGGTATCCGAGGGGGAACGCCAGCCACCAGGCCGCGTAGCGCGGGCGGAGCCGGCCCCGCCGGTCGAACAGCGCCCAGTCCGCCACCGCCAGCAGGGGCACGACGGTGTGCAGGAACTGGTTGCCCAGCGCCTCGCCGAGCGTACGGTCGGCCTGCGGCATCGCGAACGGGCTGGCCGGGTTGGCCAGCACCAGGTGGTAGACCACGCCGGTGATGGTGATGTAGAGCGTGACCGCGCCCTTGAGCGCCGAGGGCGGCTCGGGCCGGTCCTGCCGGGCCAGCCAGGCGGCGTATCCGGCGAAGAGCCCGACGGCGAGGTTGCTCTGGATCGTGAAGTAGGGCAGCAGGCCGGTGAGCGTGGCGGAACCGAGCGCGGTGAGCACGATCCCGGCCAGCACGCTGATCACGATCGCCAGGCGGAAGACCACCGCCACGCGTCGACGCCGCAGACTCATCGGGGCAAGCTACCAGCAGCCTGGAGCCGAGGTCACCGGCCGACGCCACGCGGGCCAGCCGCCGGGGGAGGGCGTGCCGGCAGGGACGAGCGCCGCCCGGTCAGCCCGCCTCGCCGCCGCTCAACCCGGCGGTTCGGCGGTCCGGTCAGCCCACCCGCCGACGCTCGGCGCGGCGGTGTGGCGCCCCTGCGCCGGCGGAAGGTGGGCGGGGCCGGGCCCGGCCGGTCGCGCGGCCGTGGCCGACGGCGATGCCGCGGGCGGCGACCCGGTCCGCCGGCCCGGGTCGGCTCCGGGTCGGCCGGTCGGGTCGGCTCCGGGTCGGCCGGTCGGGTCGGCTCCGGGTCGGCCGGTCGGGTCGGCTCCGGGTCGGCCGGTCGGGTCGGCTCCGGGTCGGCCGGTCGGGTCGGCTCCGGGTCGGCCGGTCGGGTCGGCTCCGGGTCGGCCGGTCGGGTCGGCTCCGGGTCGGCCGGTCGGCTCCGCTCCCGGATGGCCCGTCGGGTCGGTTCCGGGGTGGCCCGTCGGGTCGGCTCCGGGGTGGCCGGTCGGCGTGACCGTCGGCCCGCTGGAGGGGCTGCCGTGCGGGGCGGGGCTCTGCGGCGCGTCGGCCAGCACCCGCTCGCAGTAGCCGGCCACCTCCCCGTGGCCACCGGCGGCGCGGATCAGGTCGCCGAAGGCGGCCGCGTCCGGGAGACCGCCGTCGCCGGCGTCCGCCCGGTACGCCCGGCACGACTCCCGCACCGCCGCGTCCGGCTCCGGCCGACCGTCCATCCCGCCCGTGGGGGCGGACGGCGGATGGTGGGCCCTCGTGGGGGCGGCGCCCGTGGTGGGGGCGGGCTTGGGAGCGGCGGTGGTGGGTGCCGGTCCCCGCAGCGGATGGGGCAGCGCGCCCCCGGTGGCGGCGAGGGCCACCCCGCCCGTGAGGGCGAGGGCGGCACCGGCCAGCGCGGCGCGTACGCCGAACCCCGTGAGGGCGCGACGGCGGCGTGGCTCCGGCCGGCCGAGGGGGTTGCCGGCCCGGGCCAGCCGGTAGGCCCGGACGGCCGTCTCCTCGCCGGCCAGTTCGTCGGCGTGGGGCGTGGCGCGGACCGCCGCCAACAGCGACGTGAGGGGCTGCGGGCCGTCCTGCGGGTCGAGGACAGGGCCGTCGAGCAGCCGCTCGACGGTCTCCTGGTCCATCCGGTGTGCGTTCATCTCGTGTCCCTCAGCGTCACGGGCCGTCGGGCCGTCACACGGGCCGGGGTGTGACGTCCGACAAGTGCCGGCCGGGACCGACCGGTTCCGCGGGTCCGCCCATGATCACTGGCGTCGGTCGATCGCCCCGCGCGGAATGCCCGGACGCCGGGTTTCCGCCAGCGGTTGCCGATTCGTCCGGTGCGCGGTGCACTGGATCACATGGGTGTGATCAAGGTGGGCACGTCGTCCTGGGCGGACCAGATGCTGCTGCGTTCGGGCTGGTATCCCCGCGCGGCCAACACCCCGGCCGGTCGGCTCGACTTCTACGCCGGGCGCTTCCCGCTGGTCGAGGTGGACACCTCCTACTACGCGGTGCCCGTGCCGGAGACGACGCGAGGCTGGGTGGACGCCACGCCCGAGGGCTTCACCTTCGACGTCAAGGCGTTCAGCCTCTTCACCGGTCACCCGACACCGGTGGCGGCGCTGCCCCGCGACCTGCGCCCGGCCGGCGGCCCGAGCCGGATCCGCCGCCGGGACCTCCCCGCGGCCGCGTACGACGAGCTGTGGGACCGGTTCCGCGCGGCGCTGGACCCGATCGCGGCGGCCGACCGGCTCGGCGCGGTCCTGCTCCAGTTTCCGCCGTGGCTGGCCCGTGGGGCCGCCGCCGAGCGGCGCATCGCCGAGCTGGCGGAGCGGTGCCAGCCGTGGCGGGTCGCCGTCGAGCTGCGCCACGCGTCCTGGTTCGACGGCACCGCCGCGCTGGACACGCTCGGGTTCCTGCGGGAGCGCGGGCTGTCGTTCGTCTGCGTCGACATGCCGCAGGGGCACGCCTCGTCGGTGCCGCCCATCCTGTTCGCCACGGCGGAGCTGGCGGTCGTCCGGTTCCACGGCCACAGCACCGCCTGGGAGACGGGGGACAAGCAGGAGAAGTTCCGCTACGCGTACGGCGACGAGGAACTGCGCCGCTGGTCGGAACTCCTGGTCGAGCTGGCCGGGCAGGCGGGGGAGCTGCACGCGCTGTTCAACAACTGCTGCGGCGACCAGGCCCAGCGTGACGCCGCCCGACTCGCGCAGCTGCTCGGGGTCCGCCCGGCGGGACGCGACCGGGCGGGAGCCGGTTCGCCCTCCTGAGCACGGGATCGTCGGCACGGCGGCCAGGTTTCCCCGCCGGCCGCCCGGGTACCGGCGGGGGCGTGAGCGACGGAAGGGGACGCGGTGATGGGTGAGCAGCGGCAGGAGCACCCCGGGGAGGTGACGCCGGGCGTACCGGAGGACGCGGCGGCGCGCGAGACCCGGGAGGCGCAGGAGGCGCACGGCGGCAGCATGGCGCCCGCTCTGGTGGACGACACCGGTCACCCGGTGGCGGCGGACCCGGCCGAGGTCGCCGGAGAGGACAGCGCCGGCGGCTGACCCCGCCGCGCGGGGTCCAATTCCGTGGACCGGGCCGGTGCCCTCCGGCATGATCGCCGGATGGCGACAACCTCCCGTGCGCTCCTGCGCTGGCAGTTCGACCTGACATGGTCGCTGTTCGAGTACCACCTCGAGCGCCTCGACGCGGCGGACTTCCTCTGGGAACCGGCCGCGCTCTGCTGGACGGTGCGTCGCGATCCTGCCGGCGGCTGGACACCCGACTGGGCCGACACCGAACCCGACCCCGTGCCGGTCCCGACGATCGGCTGGCTGTCCTGGCACATGGGCTGGTGGTGGACGGTGACCATGGACCATCTCGGGGGACGGCCGGCACGGCAGCGCACCGACGTGCGATGGCCGGGCGCGGGCGAGCCGACGGTCGCCTGGCTGCGGGGCCTGCGCGCCGAGTGGCTGGGGCACCTCGACCGGCTCACCGACGCCGACCTCGACGGCACCGCGCCGTTCCCGTGGCAGGACGACCCGGGCCACACGGTGGCGCACATGCTCGGCTGGGTCAACGCCGAGCTGATGAAGAACGCGGCCGAGATCGGTCAGCTCCGGCTGCTGCGGGCGGCGGGGCGCGCCTGACCGCCGGGCGTTCCGGCCGGGGGCGGTCCCGTCCGCGCGGCTCGGCCTCGTCGGCGTGCGTCCGCAGCAGGGGGGCGCCCAGGTCGGGGAGCCACGCCTCGTGCAGCCCCGCGCCGGGGCGTGCCGGTCAGGAACGTCGGCCCCTGGTCCGCAGCGCGTCCTCCGTCCGCTCCTCGACGTCGGCGGCGTCGGGGAAGGACCGTCGGGCCGGCGCCGGGTCGGGCGGCGCGCCGGGGCCCGCCGGCCGCGTGGGTGTCGGTTCGACCGGGCCGAAGCCGTGCCGCCCGGCGGGGCCGGACGGTCCCGCCGGCTCGTCGGCCCGCCGCTCCCCGCGCCGCCCTTCCGGCACGGCGGTCTCCTCGCTGCCCTCGTTCATGGGGTCGTGCTCACCGACGCCCCACGGCGCCTCCGCGTCCATGCCGTCCCTGGTCACCCAGGGCGTGGTCGCCTCCGGTGCGCGTCGGCCCCCGCCGCGTCCCTCTCCTGCCGTCATGGCCACCTCGCTGCTCGGTCCGCCGGTACCGGCCCCGAATGCCCGTCACCGGGGCGGTCATGCCTCGCCGCGCCCCGGGGCCCCGGCGCGGGCGGGTGGGGACGCGCGCAGCGGCGCCCCGCCGCCGAGGAGTCGGCGGGACGCCGTCCGGCGGCACGTCGGTCAGCAGCGGCCGGACTTCGCCATCCGCTTCTGCCTGGTCCCGCCCATCGCCATGAGCGCGCCCAGCCCCTTCGGGGCGTTCCGCATGCCGCCCATGCGCCCGAACATCCCCCGGAACACCTCGCCGGGCTTCTGCTGCTCGCCCATGTACGCGGTCATCACGATGAGCGCCCCGGTCATCGCCGGGATCGCCCACTGGAGCATCCGCATCTGCCGCTGGCACGACGCCACGTTCGACGGCGTGTGCGAGTTCGGCTCGGTGACCCCCTCGACCGCCGGTCCGCCGGCCTTCTCCAGCTTCATGCCGAGCAGTCGGCTGTAGCCGGTCACCGCCAGCGCGCCGACCGTCAACGCGGTCTTCAGCGTGCTGGCCCGGGCCACCCCCGACTGGGCGGCCACCCGGGGGCTCTCCGTCACCAGTTCCCCGACGGCCCCCGCCAGGTGGGCGCCGATCGCCGCGGCGTTCACCGGGGTCCACCGGGCCCAGCCGGCCGAGGCCATCGGCAACCGCTGGGTCGAGTCGTTCATCTGTGCCGCCGCGCCGTTGACGCCGAACGCTCCCATCAGGGAGCCCCCGAACCAGGCCGCCAGGCCCAGGTCGTGCATCGAGCGCAGTGCGGTGTGCCGTTCGGACATCTGATCCCCTTCCACCGTGTCGGGCGGTGCGGCATACCCGCCGCCCGGCCGGCTAATCCCGCCCGTGACCTGCCGATACGCCTCGGCCGCACAGATACCGGACCCGTGGCCCTGTCGCCGGAGAGGGTGCGAGGAGTCGTCGGGGCCGGCGCGGGTAGTTCGTCGGACGACCCGAGCGAGAGGGGAAGCGGATGTCGCAGCCCGAGGAGAGCCGGGAGAAGACCGCGTCGACCGACGCGGTGCTGATGCACCCGGACAACGATCCGCGCAGGACCACGGCCCAGGTGCCGCCGCCCGCCGAGCGCGGCGAGACCCGCGTGGAGCGCGACGGCGAGATGGTGCCCGTCGACACCGACGAGTGAGCGGCACGCGTCCCGGGCGGTGGTCGCGCCGCCCGGGACGCGTGCCGCCAGGGTCAGCGGGCCGGCAGGTCGGCGGCGAAGCGGGCCACCCGGGCCGCCAGCGGGGCGCTCGCGCGTACCCAGGTGAAGTGGTCCATTCGGGCGCCGGCCTGCGCCGGCGTGTAGCGCTCGCGCGCGACGGGCGCCGCGACCAGCTTCGCGCACAGGTGGTCGACGGTCTCGTGCGGGGTGTACTGGTCGTCGTCGACGCTGACCGCGAGGACGGGGGTCCGCAGCGCCCGCACGGCCGCCTCGGCGTCCACCCCGTCGAGGTGCGGGAAGCGCCCGGTCCGCGCCGTGTACGCCCAGTCCCGGATGACCCCGCGCGCCTGCCGGCCGCCGAAGCCCCAGCCCGGCCAGACGCCGAGCAGCCGGGCGGTCGCCGCGATCCCCTGGGTGTACGGCAGGACGCCGTACCCGCGCAGGCCCGGGTAGCTGCGCCACCACGGTACGCCGACGGCGACCAGCGCCAGCCCGTCGACGTCGTGCTCGCCGTGCAGGGCGAGGTGCAGCAGCGCCGCCTGCCCGCCGAGGGAGTGCCCGAGCAGCAGCGTCCTGCGCCCGTCCCGCCGGGACTTGAGCGCCGCCAGCGCGGCGCCCACGTCGGCGGCCAGTTCCGGGTAGCCGTACCGGCAGGCGCGGCTCGGCTTCGGGCTGCTCTCCCCGGTGCCGCGTAGGTCGGCCACCGCCACGGCCAGGCCGGCGGCGCGCAGCGCGGCGGCGAACGGCCGGTAGTAGCGCGCCCGGACGCCCATCGCGGGCGTGATCAGCACCAGCGGGGCGTCGGCGACGCCCTCCGGATCCGGATACACCTGTAGCCCGAGGCGGGCCCCGTCGACCTCGACGAACTCCTGCCGGTATTCCCCCGTCGCGTTCACCGGCCCAGGCTACGGCCCGAGGCTACCGGCGGGTAACCGTGGGGTGGTGGGCGTCACGTCCCGGGCGACGACCGGGGGGCGCCCACCACCACCCCGCGCTACGCCACCGCCGGGGCGGGCCGGCCGACCGTGCTGACCGTGGCGTAGACCGTGCTCAGCTGCTCGGCGCAGCGCTTCCACGAGTACCGGTTGCGGATCCGGTCCAGCGCCGCCGTCGCGTACGCGAAGCGACGGACCTTGTCGGCGAGCAGCCGGCGGACCGCGGTGCCGAGGGCCCGGGGGTCCCGGGGCGGCACGAGGTCGCCGGTCAGGCCGTCGACCACGGTGTCGGCGATCCCGCCGACGTTCGTGCCGACGACCGGTACGCCGCACGCCATGCCCTCCAGCGGGGTGAACCCGAACGGCTCGTACCAGGGGGCGGCCACCAGCAGGTCCGCCGAGCGGTACCACGGGGCCAGCTCCTCCCGGGGCAGCCCACCCAGCAGCTTCACCCGGTCGGCGACCCCGCACGACTCGGCGAGCGCGCGGAGCCGACGGGCGAAGCCGTCCGCGGGGAGCAACTCCGCCGGCGGGCCGCCGACCACCACGCACTCGGCGTCCGGCACGGCCGGCAGCGCTCGGATGACGTCCTGGATGCCCTTGCGCTCCACCATCCGGCCGACGGTGATGATCCGGGGGCGGGCCGGGTCGCGCGGGGCGACGGGCCCGTCGGGACGGAACAGCTCCTGGTCGACCCCGGCGGGGACCATCGTCATCCGCGACCGGGGCACGCCGAGGCGGACCAGCTCGCCGACCTCGTCCTGGCACTGCACGATGATCCGGTCGGCGGCCCGGCCCAGGGCCCGCTCGTAGCCCACCCGGCCCGGTGGGCTGGTGTCCCGGGCGCCCGGCAACCGCCGCTTCACCGAGCCGAGGCTGTGGTACGTCAGCACCACCGGCACCCCGGTGCGCCGGCCGGCGTGCAGGGTGGCCAGCCCGCTCGTCCAGAAGTGGGCGTGCGCCACGTCCGGCGCCCAGTCGCCGTCGCGCCACTGACCGGCCAGCCAGCGCCCGAACTCGCCCAGGTGCGGCAGCAGCTCGTCCCTCGGCACCCGCAGTGCCGGACCGGCCGGCACGTGGCACACCCGGTAGCCGTCCGGGGTGACCACGGAGTCGGGCGGGACGGTGGAGTCCCGGCGGGTGTAGACGCGGACGTCGTGCCCCTCGCCGACCAGCGCGGCGGCGAGTTCCGCCACGTGCGTGTGCTGACCGCCGGATTCCTCCACCCCTCCGACGGCGAGCGGACTGGCGTGCTCCGAGATCATCGCGATACGCATGTGCTTCCTCCATCGGCCGGCCCGTCGGCGGGGACCCGGTCGAGCCCCGGGGCGTCTCCTCGCCGCCTGGCGGACCCCGCCGCAGAAGTCCCTACCCCCGACCTTCCCTCCTAACCGCCGCCTGCCCGGCTCGTCCTGACGGGCCGTCCGTCGGGTGGAGAGGCCGGCGGGCGGCGGGGCGAACCGCCCCACCGCCCGTGACCGCCCGGTCGCGGCCGGTCAGGACCGGTCGTCGTGGAGCATGCCCGGCCCGAAGACCTCGTAGGCGATCCGCTCCACCGGCACCCCCCGGCGCAGCAGGCCGCCCCGGACGGTGTTCATGAACGGCAGCGGCCCGCAGAGGTGCACGTGGGCGTCGGGGGAGAGCGGGATCAACGCCGGGTCGACCCGGCCTGCGACGACCTCGGCGGTCACCCCGGCCAGTTCGCCGTCGGTGAGGTCCTCGTACCAGAGGGCGGTGCGCAGGTTGGGCAGCGCGGCGTGCAGGCGCGGCAGTTCGCCGCGGAACGCGTGCGCCGCGCCGGCCCGGTCGGCGTGCACCAGCACCACCGGGCGCTGCGGCTCGGTGGCGGCCAGGTGCTCCAGGGCTGCCATCGCCGGGGTCAGGCCGATGCCCGCGCTGACCAGCAGCAGCGGGCCCTCCCCGGCCACTGCGCTGACCTCGCCGAACGCCGGGCTGAGCCGGAGGACGTCGTCGACACCCACGCACTCGTGCAGGAAGGTGGAGACCATGCCGTCGGGGGCGTCGCCGACACCGCGTACGCGCTTGACGGTGATCCGCCAGTGGTCGGCACCGGGACGGCCGGAGAGGCTGTACTGGCGGATCTGCTGACCGCGCCCGCCGCCGAGGTCGACGGCGACCGAGGTGTACTGGCCCGGGACGAAGGTGGGCACCGGGCCGCCGTCGGCCGGGACCAGGGTGAACGACACGACGTCCAGCGCCTCGGTGGCCCGGGCGACGACCCGCCAGTCCCGCCAGACCGGCTCGCCCTCGGCCAGCCCGGCCACGGTGTAGAGGCGCGCCTCCCGGGCGATCAGCTCGCAGGCCAGCAGCCAGTAGACCTCGTCCCAGGCCGCCGCGACCTCGTCGGTGACCGCGTCGCCGAGCACCTCGCCGACGGCGGCGAGCAGGTGCCGGCCGACGATCGTGTACTGGGTGGCGGTGATGCCGAGCGAGGCGTGCTTGTGCGCGATGCGGTCCAGGATCGGCCCCCACGGTGCGTGGCTGCCGCCGGTCAGGTGCTCCGCGTACGCGACCACGGCGGCGGCGAGGGCGGCCTTCTGGGTGCCGGTGGCCTGGTTGCTGCGGTTGAAGATGTTCAGCAGTTCGGGGTGCGCGTCGAACATCCGCTCGTAGAACCGGCCGGTGATCGCCTCGCCGTGCGCCTGCACGGCGGGCAGGGTCGCCGTCACCACTGCTGCTGAGGACTCCGAGAGCACGACTGTCTCCTTCTGGACTGAACCGCTCGGGCCCCGACAGCAAAACAGGTATTAGAAATACCTCTTCAGGGCCGAAGGTCCCGGGTCGAGGGTCGTCCGGATCACATCCGGGGCCCGGCCGGCCGTGGTGGGCGGTCGACCGCGCTGGCTAGGGTCGAGGCGTGAAGCTCAACCGGTCCACCGACATGGCGCTGCGCATCGCCATGCTCGCCGCCGCGAACCCGCGACGGATGACCGTGGACGAGCTCTCCGACCAGCTCGACCTGCCCCGCAACCACGTCGCCAAGGTGGTGCAGCGGTTGCAGCGGCTCGGGGTGCTGGTCACCATCCGGGGTCGTTCCGGCGGGGTGGCCTTCGCCGAGGACGGCGGGAACGCCACGGTCGGACACGTGGTCCGGGCCTTCGAGGGCGACGACGAGGTGGTGTCCTGCGACGAGCCGGCCTGCTCGTTGCGCGCGGCCTGCCGGCTGCGCGGCGAACTGCGCCGCGCCCGCGACGCCTTCCTCGCCGTGCTGGACGACGTGACCCTCGGCGAGCTCGTCGCCGGGCCGACCGGCCCGGCGCTGCTCGCCCTCGGCCTGCCCCGCCCCCGGCCGGCGACCGACGCGACGCCGTCCGGGGGGCCGCCGGGGCGCGGCGCGTCGCCCTCCGCGACCGTGTCGGGCCCGCCGGAGCCCCACGCAACGCCGTCGCCTGTCGGGCCCGCCGGAGCCCGGCCGGTCGTACCCGGTCCGGTCTGAGAAGTGACGATGCCCGGCAACGCGGTCTCCCACCCGGTCTTCGCCCGGGTGTTCCAGCGGGCGAGCGTGGCGATGGACCGCGCCGGGGCGGCCGCTCACCGGCGGCGCCTCGTCGCCGGCCTGGCGGGCCGGGTGGTCGAGGTCGGCGCCGGCAACGGCCGCACCTTCGCGCACTACCCGGGCACCGTCGAGCGGGTGCTGGCGGTGGAACCGGAGCCCCGGCTCCGGGCGGCGGCCCGGGAGGCGGCGGCCACGGCTCCCGTACCCGTGGAGGTGGTCGACGGCCTCGCCGAGGCGCTGCCGGCGCCCGACGGCGACGCCGACGCGGTGGTGCTCTCCCTGGTCCTCTGCTCGGTGCCCGACCAGGCCGCCGCGCTGCGCGAGGCCCGCCGGGTGCTGCGGCCCGGTGGTCAGGTGCGCTTCTTCGAGCACGTACGCGCGCAGAGTCCCGGCCTGCGCCGCGTGCAGCGGTTGGCCGACGCGACCGTCTGGCCGCTGCTCTGCGGCGGCTGCCACACGGGCCGCGACACGGTGGCCGCGATCGGGGCGGCGGGCTTCACCGTCACCGAGCTGGACGCGTTCCGCTTCCCCGACAGCCGACTCCCGGCCCCCGCCGCCCCGCACGTGCTCGGCGTGGCCACCCGCGACTGATCCACCGCCGTCCGTGGCCGTGCCAGTCGTCCGTGACTGAGTCGGCTGTCCGTGGCCGGCGGACCGGTGCCCCTCACCGTTGCCGCGTCGGTCCGTTCCGGGCCCGGACGTGGCGGAACCCCGTGCCGGGCGGCACGGGGTTCCGGGACGCGGTCGCGGTCAGGAGACCGTGATCGAGCCGTCCCCGGCGCGGACGCAGGCCACGGAACGCGCACCCGTGGTGGCCGCGCCCGTCAGGCACTGCCCGAGCACCTGGTGGCCGGCGGCGTTCGGGTGCCACGACTCCTGGCAGGTCTGGAAGTAGCTCACGCAGGTGTTCGCGATCCGCTGGATGGCGATCTTGTCCTTGCCGGCGAGGCTGGTGACGAAGACGCCGTTGGGCGGGCTGTCCTGCAACCGGATCGGGGTGGCCAGGGTGCCGGCCGGGCTGGTGCCCGACTCGCAGAGGCGGGCACCGTCGAAGGCCCGCTGCACGTTGAGGTAGACCAGGTCCGCGCCGGGGAACTCGGCGGCCAGGGTGTCCCGGGTGGACTTCACCAGGGTGCCCAGCCCCTGCGAGAAGCGGTGCCCCGGCAGCAGGCTGGCCCGGTGGATCGGGCAGCCGGCCGCGTACCGCTCGGCGCCCAGCGCGCGGAACTTGTCCCGGGTGTCGTCCCGGCTGTCCTCCTCGTGGAACCCGGGGGCGAGGTCGAACGGCAGCGGGTTGGTGTAGTCCTGGAAGACGATCCGGTGCTGGCCGTCGGCGTCGATCTCGCGCAGCGTGGCGAGGAGCTGGCGTACGGCCGAGGTGGTCTCCGCCGTCGCGGCGCTCCACTGGGCGGCGGTGGCCAGGTCGGCGTCGGAGCAGGGCTTCTGCTCGACGGGGCCGTTCAGGTAGGCCCAGAACTCCCACCAGCCGGTCCAGGCGTCGGCGATGAACCGGTTGGCGCACTTCTCCGCGACGTTGCCGAAGGTGAACGAGCTGTTGTTCGAGCCGAGCCCGAGCAGCACCAGGTCGATGTCGTGGGTCCGGCCGACCGCGCGGAGCTGGTCGAGCTGGGCGGCCACCTGACGGCCGTTGGCCCGGGCCGAGGAGGCGGCGGCGATGTCGTGCGGCTGCCCGCCGGAGCAGGCGAGGTTGAACCGGTCCTGGATGCCCGGCAGGTTGGCCCGGTGCAGTGAGGCGTTCGCCGAGCGGTGGCAGAAGAACGCGTTGTTGTTCGCGGCCGTCCAGCCCGGGAAGCCCTGGGCGACCCCGTTGGCGTCGGTCACCGGGGTGTACGCCCCGGCGCCCTCGCCGCTGATGAAGCTGTCGCCGAGCGCCACCGCGGCGGTGGGCGGGGCCGCCGAGGCCGGGGCGCTCAGCCCGACGGCGGTCGACAGGGTGGCGGTGGCGACGGCGAGCGCCGCCGCGAGTGCGGTACGACGGAACCTGGACATGACGTCCCCTAACTGTCCATCGAAACGTGAAAGATCCTCCGAGGGCGCGATCAGATCACTCCGGCGCGACGGGCGTCAATGGCCCGTAACAAGATCTTTCCGAGAGGGACACACTCGCCCCGGCCGTGGCCCCGGCGGCGTCGGCGGTCGGAGCGCAGGTCCGGCGCGTCGGCGGTGGAGTGTCGGCGGCCCGTGACACCGGCCACCAGGGGCGCCCGGAGAACCGGCGTTCCCGTGCCCGAGGGCCGGCGTTGCCGCCCGGAGAACCCCGGCGTCCGGGTGCCCGGGGCCCGGCGTCCGTGGTGGCGCCCGCCGCGTGGGGGAAGGCCGGCCACGGCATCGTTGTTGTCCGGGTGGACCACCCGCGACCGGCCCCGCACGCAAACCGGTCACGGTGGCTCCGATATGCCGGAACCGGGCGGAACGCGCTACCCTGCCGCCCGGGCCCGACCCGCGACGAGGCGCGTGCCTCGCTGCGGGGTGCCGTCGTCCTGTCGCATCTCCCGGTTAGGCTCGCTGCGGCGCGCGGGCCGGCCGACGACGTCGGACGCGGCACCACATCGCCGAGACCTGGGAGTACGACCAGTTGACCGCAGAGCCTGAGACCCTGTATGGGGCCGACGACCTCACGCACCTCGAGGGGCTGGACGCCGTCCGCAAGCGGCCCGGCATGTACATCGGCTCCACCGACAGCCGTGGCGTGGGTCACCTCGTCAACGAGATCCTCGACAACTCGACGGACGAGGGCGTCGCCGGCCACGCCACGAAGGTGGAGGTGACGCTGCACGCCGACGGCTCGGTCCAGGTCGACGACGACGGTCGGGGCATCCCCACCGACGTGCACGCGAAGTCCGGCATCTCCGGCGTCGAGCTGGTGCTCACCCGGCTGCACGCGGGCGGCAAGTTCGGCGGCTCCGGCTACAAGACCTCCGGCGGTCTGCACGGCGTGGGCGCCTCGGCGGTCAACGCCCTGTCCCGCCGGTTCGACGTGACCGTACGCCGGGGCGGCAAGGTCCACGCGATGTCGTTCCGGCACGGCGTGCCGGGGATCTTCGACGGCGACGGTCCCGACGCGGCGTTCACCCCGGGCCCCGGCCTCCAGATCGTCGGCGCGATGAAGCGCGGCCAGCGCACCGGCACCTCGATCCGCTGGTGGCACGACGCGCGCTACTTCGAGACCGGCGCCCGCCTGGACGCCGAGGCCGTGCGGATGAAGCTGCGCAACACGGCGTTCCTGGTGCCGGGCGTGAACTACACGCTGCGCGACCACACCGGCGAGGAGCCGACCGAGGAGAGCTTCCACTACCCCGACGGCCTGACGGACATGGTGGAGTTCCTCGCCCCGGCCGGCGACCGGCCCGTCTCCGGCATGCTGATGGTCACCGGCGAGGGCACCTACCGGGAGAACGCCGCCGACGCCAACGGCGTCATGCAGTCCAACGTGCAGCGTCGGGCCGAGGTCGAGGTGGCCTTCCGCTGGGGCACAGGCTACGAGCGCACCGTCGAGTGCTTCACCAACACCATCCGCAACGCGCACGGCGGCACCCACCGCAAGGGCTTCGAGCGCGGCCTGGCGCGTACCCTCGCCGACGCCGTCCGCAACACCCGTGGCCTGCTCAAGGCCAAGGAGGACCCGCCGACCCTCGACGACGTGCTGGAGGGCATGACCGCGGTCGTGCACGTCCGGATCCCGGAGCCGCAGTTCACCTCGCAGACCAAGGACGAGCTCTCCACCGCCGGCATCACGAAGGTGATCCAGGGGCTGGTCGAGCAGCACCTGAAGGCGTGGCTGGAGGACCGCCGGACCAAGGCCGAGGCGCGTACGGTCCTCCAGAAGATCGTCGACGCGGCGCGGGTGCGGCTGACCCAGAAGCAGCAGAAGGACGCCGCCCGGCGCAAGACCGCCCTGGAGGGCGCGTCGATGCCGCCGAAGCTGGTCGACTGCCGCGCGGCGGGGATCGAGCGCAGTGAGCTGTTCATCGTGGAGGGGGACAGCGCACTCGGGACGGGGCGACTTGCCCGATCTGCCGAATATCAGGCGCTTCTTCCGATTCGAGGCAAGATCCTCAACGTGCAGAAGGCCAACCTCCAGCAGGTGCTGGACAACGCCGAGTGTGCCGCCATCGTGCAGGTGCTCGGCGCCGGCTCCGGCCGCACGTTCGACCTGTCGGCCATGCGCTACGGCCGGGTGCTGATCATGGCGGACGCCGACGTGGACGGCGCGCACATCCGCACCCTGCTGATCACGCTGTTCGCCCGCTACATGCGACCGCTGATCGAGGCCGGCCGCCTCTACGCGGCGATGCCGCCCCTGCACAAGATCACCACCAGGGGGCGCAACCCGCAGACGATCTACACCTACACCCAGGCGGAGATGGAGGCGACGGTCCGCAAGCTGGAGAAGGCCGGCAAGCAGATCGTCACCCCGATCCCGCGCTTCAAGGGTCTCGGCGAGATGGACGCCGACGAGTTGTGGGAGACGACGATGAACCCGGCCACCCGGGCCGTCCGCCGGATCACCCTCGACGACGTCGACGCCGCCGAGCGGATCCTCGAACTGCTGATGGGGGAGAAGGTCGAGCCGCGCCGCAACTGGCTGATCGACTCCGCCGACCGGGTCGACCGCGAGGCGATCGACGCATGAGCACCGCCCGCCGAGAGGGAAGCTGAACGATGGCACGCCGCAAGGACGACCGCGCCAAGGTGGACCTGTCCGCCTTCGACCAGGCCGGCGCGCGGGTCTTCGACAACCCGCTGGTCACCGAGGTCTCCGACTCCTACCTGGAGTACGCCTTCTCGGTGATCCACTCCCGGGCCCTGCCCGACGCCCGCGACGGCCTCAAGCCGGTGCACCGGCGCATCCTCTACGCGATGAACGAGGCGGGCTTCCGCCCCGACCGGGCGCACGTGAAGTCCGCCCGGGTGGTCGGCGACGTGATGGGCCGCTACCACCCGCACGGCGACACGGCGATCTACGACGCGATGGTCCGGCTCGCCCAGGACTTCTCGTTGAACGTGCCACTCATCGACGGGCACGGCAACTTCGGCAGCCCGGACGACGGGCCGGCGGCGGCGCGCTACACCGAGGCCCGGATGTCGCGCGAGGCGATGCTGCTCGTCGGCGAGCTGGGCGAGGACACGGTCGACGTCGAGCCCAACTACGACGGCTCGCTGACCCAGCCCACCGTGCTGCCCGCCGCGTTCCCCAACCTGCTGGTCAACGGCGCGTCGGGGATCGCGGTCGGCATGGCGACCAACATGATCCCGCACAACCTCGGCGAGGTGGTCTCCGCCGCCCGCTGGCTGATCAACCACCCCGACGCCACCCTCGACAAGCTCATGGAGTTCGTCCCGGGCCCCGACCTGCCCACCGGCGGCCTGCTGCTCGGGCTCGACGAGGTGCGTCGGGCCTACGAGACCGGGCGCGGCGTCGTGCGGATGCGGGGCAAGGTCGAGATCGGCCCGCTGGAGGGCAGCCGGGGCCGGCAGGCGATCACCGTCGTGGAGCTGCCGTACGGCGTCGGTGCCGAGAAGGTCATCGCGGCCATCACCAACGAGGTCAACAAGACCAAGCGGCTCACCGGCATCGCCGACGTCAAGGACCTCACCGACCGGGAGAGCGGCACCCGCCTGGTCGTCGAGTGCAAGGTCGGCGTCAACCCGCAGGCGTTGCTCGCCGACCTCTACCGGCTCACCCCGCTGGAGCAGTCGTTCGGCGTCAACAACCTGGTGCTGGTCGACGGGCAGCCGCGGACCCTCGGGCTGAAGGCGCTGCTGGAGGTCTTCCTGGCCCACCGCTACGAGGTGGTGACCCGGCGCAGCTCGTACCGCCGCCGCAAGCGCGAGGAGCGGCTGCACCTGGTCGACGGCCTGCTGATCGCCCTGCTCGACATCGACAAGGTGGTCAAGCTCATCCGGGCCAGCGAGGACGCCCAGGCCGCCAAGGACGGCCTGATGCAGAAGTTCAGGCTCTCCGAGATCCAGGCCACCTACATCCTGGACACCCCGCTGCGCCGGCTGACCAAGTACGACCGGATCGAGCTGGAGGCCGAGCAGGAGAAGCTCCGCAAGGAGATCGCCGAGCTCTCCACGATCCTCGACGACCCGAAGGTGCTGAAGAAGGTCGTCTCCGACGAGCTGGCGGCGGTGGTGAAGCAGTTCGGCGTCCCGCGCCGCACCACGCTCGTCGACGGGGACCTCAAGGAGGTGCTGGCCGCGTCCGCGCCGGCCGGCCCGCTGGAGGTCGCCGACGACCCCTGCCAGGTGATCCTCTCCGCGACCGGGCTGGTCGCCCGGACGGCGGCGGAGTCGGAGGAGGCGTCCGAGGGCCGCCGGCGGCACGGCCGGACCAAGCACGATGCCGTACGCGCCGTCGTGCACTCCACCGCCCGGGGGAAGGTGCTGCTGGTGACCAGCGCCGGCCGGGCGTTCAAGGTCGACGTGCTGCCGTTGCCGGTCCTGCCCGAGCAGGCGGGGACGGTGTCGCTGCGCGGCGGGATGGCCGCCGCCGAGCTGGTGCCGCTGGAATCGGGGGAGACCGTGGTCGGGCTGGCCCCGCTCGGGCCGACGGCCGAGGGCTCCCCGGGCCTCGCCCTGGGCACCCGGCAGGGCGTGGTCAAGGTCTGCGCGCCGGAGTGGCCCGTGCGCTCGGACGAGTTCGAGGTGATCGGCCTGCGGGAGGGCGACGAGGTGGTCGGGGCGACCTGGCTCACCGACGGCGCGGAGACGCTCACCTTCGTCACGTCGGAGGCGTCGCTGCTGCGGTTCGCCGCGGGGCTGGTCCGGCCGCAGGGGACCAAGGGCGGCGGCATGTCGGGCATCAACCTGCCCGCCGGTGCCCGGGTGGTGTTCTTCGGTGCGGTCCGCACCGATGATCCGGGTCACGGCGAGCCGATGGTGGTCACCTCCACGGGCGCCACGGTGAAGGTGACGCCGTTCCAGGCGTACCCGGCGAAGGGGCGGGCGACCGGCGGCGTGCGCGCCCACCGCTTCCTCAAGGGTGAGACCGACGTGGCCGTCGCCTGGGTCGGGTCGCGTCCGGTGGCCGCCACCGCCACCGGCGAGCCGGTGGAGCTGCCGGCGGCGGACCCGCGCCGCGACGGCTCCGGCTTCGCCGTGATGCTGGGTCCCACCGTCGTCGGCCACCAGATCGAACGCGACTGACCTGTCAGCAGGAAGGGTCGGCTGCACCGCAGCCGGCCCTTCCTGCTCCCTGCGCTCCACCCAGCCCCGCTCGACGGGTCGCTGGCACTCCCGCCTCCCGCCCCCCCCGCCGGTTCACCTGCCCCCGTCGATCATGAGGTTGGCTGGTCGGAATCGGGCATATTGCCCCGCTAACTTCATGATCAACGCTGCGAGGGGCGGGGCGGGGGGCCGGGTTGGGTCAGCGGGTGGGGGTGGTGCCGCGGAGGTGGGTCACCAGGCGCATGCCGTGGTAGACGGTCAGGGCCGCGGCGGTGCCGAGGGCGATGCCGTTGAACGAGAGGTCGCCGGCGGTGAGGGTGTAGTTGGCCGCGCCGACGATCACCGCGACGGCGGCGGTCATGAGGTTCACCGGGTCGTGGAAGTCCACCCGGCTCTCGATCCAGATCCGCGCGCCGAGGATGGCGATCAGGCCGTACAGGGCGGTGGTGGCGCCGCCGAGCACGCCGGCCGGCACGGTGAGGATCAGCGCGCCGAACTTCGGGCTGAGCCCGAGCAGCACCGCCGTCAGGCCGGCCACCCAGTACGCGGCGGTGGAGTAGACCCGGGTCGCCGCCATCACGCCGATGTTCTCCGCGTAGGTGGTGGTGCCGGAGCCGCCGCCGGAGCCGGCGAGCATCGTGGCCAGGCCGTCGCCCATGAACGCCCGGCCCATGTCGCGGTCCAGGTTGCGGCCGGTCATCGCGGCGACCGCCTTCACGTGCCCGGCGTTCTCGGCGATCAGCACCAGGATCACCGGGATCACCAGCACGACCGCGCGCAGACTGAAGCTCGGCGCGTGGAACTCGGGCAGGCCGACCCAGGCGGCGTCCCGCAGGCCGTCGACCGCCTTCGGATCCAGGTCGCCGAGCACGGCGGCGAGGACCCAGCCGACCACCACCCCCAGCAGGATGGAGAGCCGGGCCAGGAAGCCCCGGAAGGCCACTGTGGCGAGCAGGATGGCGGCCAGGGTCACCACCGCGATCAGCGGCTGCGCCTTCACGCCGGTGCCGCTCCCGTCGCCGTCCCAGGCGACCGGGGCGAGGTTCAGGCCGATCAGCGCGACGATCGCCCCGGTGACCACGGGCGGCATCAGCGCGTCGATCCAGCGCGATCCGGCGAGCTGGACGATCAGGCCGACGGCGGCCAGCGCCGCGCCGGCGACGACGATGCCGCCGAGCGCCGGGCCGATGTCGCCGCCGGCCTTGGCCGCCAGCACCGGCGCGATGAAGGCGAAGGACGAGCCGAGGTACGAGGGCAGCCGGTTGCCGGTGATCAGCAGGAACAGCAGCGTGCCGAGCCCGGAGAAGAAGAGCGTGGTGGCCGGCGGGAAGCCGGTGATGAGCGGCACCGTGAAGGTGGCGCCGAACATCGCGACGACGTGCTGCACGCCGACGCCGAGGGTGCGCGGCCAGGAGAGGCGTTCGTCGGGGTGGACCACGTCGCCGGGGCGGATGGACCGGCCGTCGCCGTGGACCGCCCAGGCGGACCAACGGGAGCGCGGCTCGGTGGATGACTGGGTCATGGAACGCCCTTCGCGTCGTCAAGAGGTGACGGGGGCGCAGGTGAAACCCAGGAGTCGTTTCTAGCAGAGGCCCGGCTCGGCCCGGCCGGTGGCCCGGCAGGGTTTCGGCTGGTGGCCTGGGCGCCGCCGTTGGGGGACGCGACGGTTGCCTGCGTCGGGGCGGGTCAGGCGACGCCGGCGGGGCGGAACTGGACGCTGACGCGGGGCCCGACGGGGCGGGTGGTCTTGGGCACGGCGTGCTCCCAGGTGCGCTGGCAGGAGCCGCCCATCACCACGAGGTCGCCGTGGCCGAGTGGGAAGCGCAGGCTGTCGCCGCCGCCGCGGGGCCGCAGCAGCAGTGTGCGTGGCGAGCCGAACGAGACGATGGCGACCATGGTGTCGGTGTGTGCGGAGCGGCCCTGGGTGTCGCCGTGCCAGGCGACGCTGTCCCGGCCGGAGCGGTAGAGGCACATGCCGGCGGTGACGAAGGGCTCGCCGAGCTCGGGGGCGTAGTGCCGGGTGAGGGCGGCGCGCGCCTCGGTGAGTAGCGGGTGCGGCAGCGGGCGGTGCCCGGCGTACCAGCAGAGCAGCCGGGGCACGTCGACCTCGGCGTCGTACATCGTGCGGCGCTCGGCCCGCCAGGGGACGTCCCGCAGCAGGACGTCGAAGACCTGGTCGGAGCCGGTGACCCAGCCGGGGAGATGGTCGACCCACGCGCCGTGGGTGAGCGGGTGCCGGCGCAGCCGGTCGGCCAGCGGGCTCAGCGACGGTCCGGTGGCGGTGAGGTCGAACATCGACGGCTGGTAGGCGGCCCCGGTCATCCGCCCAGCGTACCCGGCGTGTTGGTACAGGTGTACGGACGCGTCGCCCGCCCGCCGACCCGCCGTCAAGAGGGGCCGGTCGGACGGTGCGGACCCCGCCTCAGCGGTTCAGCATCCGGCGCACCCGGCCGCCGATCACCTGCTTGACCCGGGCCTGCAGGCGCTGCCCGCGCAGCGTCTCCGTCTCCTTGCGCAGCTCGACGTTGCGGTCGCGCAGCCACTGGATCCGCTCCAGCAGCGCGTCGGGGGCGGTCGCGGCGGCCGGGCGTACGGCGGGCGGGAAGGCGGTGGAGCGCACCTGCGCGTCGAACCGGGCCGCGCTGTCGCCGTCGGCGAAGGCGTGGCCCAGGTCGTGCTTGGTGAGGAAGGCGAGCATCGTCTCGTAGCGCGACTTGTGGCCGGCGTTGAGCGCCGTGTAGTCCGCCTCCGCGTAGAGCTGGGCGGCGTCGACGTCGACCGGCACGTCCTTCATCACCCGGTGCGGGATCTCGAAGTACCGGGCGAGTTCCAGGGTGCGCGAGTCGTGCGCGAAGAGGTAGCCGGGCGTGCCGGCGATGAGCGCGGTGATGGTGCCGTGGATCCGGGTGCCGAACGCGAAGTCGAACCCGGAGAGGTAGTCCATCCAGGTCCAGGGGTCGACGAACATCCGCACCTTGTCCTCGGTGAACAGCGGGTGCGAGGTGTGGATCGGGATCCTGCTGGTCCTGCCCCGGTCGCCGGGGGCGTCGCCGTAGAGCAGGGTGCCGAGCGTCTTGAGGTCCTGCGGCAGGTAGCGCAGGTTCGGGTACCGCTCGTGGTGCCGGGCGATGATCTCCGCCATCGACGTGACGTACGGGGAGACGGTGAGCGCGAGCCTGTCGTCGGGCGACAGGGACGCCTTCCTCTTCTCCACCCGCAGGCTGTCGCCGTGCAGGAACATCGACGGGCAGCCGATCACGTCGACGGCCGAGAAGCCCAGGGTGCGCAGGTAGTCACGGGTGATCTCGCCGCGTACGCCGATGCTGTGCGAGCGGTCGAGGACCGCCCGTACGAAGCGGGTCACGACGTCGTCGATGGGGCGGAGGTACTCCCGGTCGCCGTTGACGTCGGTCTGCACGCCCACCCCGAGCACCACCACCGGGATCTTCAGCTGCTCGATGAGCTTCGTCATGGCCTCGACGCGGTGGGCGTAGCTGCGGCGGAAGGCGTTGGCGAGCGGTACGACGTAGACGTCGTACCGCTCGTTGATCATGTCGGCGTCGCGCGGGTTGATCCTGAACTCGGTCGAGGTGATCTCGGCGGTGGCGGTGCGCAGGAGCTTGTGGGCGGCGTGGCTGAAGACGAGGTTGCCGTTGTTGTCGCCGATCCAGTTCCGCTCGTGCGTCTCCTCCGCCGAGTAGACGTCGAACGGGCCCTTCTTCGCCCGCATCAGGATTCGCTGGTGCATCCGCCCGCCTCTCGTCACCTCCGGGTCTGGGAATACTAGCCACCCGATCGGCCGGAACCCGGAGGCCCGCCACCGCCGTCACGGATGGGGACGCAACGGTCACGGAGGGACGGGGGGACCCGGGATTACCCCACGGGACAGAACGGGCACTCGCGGACGGGACGGAACAGAGCCTCAGGCCCGGCGGGTAGGGTGCCCGGCGGGGCGGCGCCGAGCGGTGGACCGCCACGGGGCACCTTCGGGGCCCTGAGGACGGGGTCGAGGAGGAGACGTACGTGCTGGTGACCCTGCGGATCGTCGGGATGCCGGCATGAACGACGCCGCGACCGTCGCGCCGGCCGCCCGGCACGCGTCCCCGGCCAGCCGCCTGCCGTCGCTGACCGGGCTGCGCTGGGTCGCCGCCCTGCTCGTCTTCGGCTTCCACGTCGCGACGATGGGCATCATCGCCGAGCCCGGCCAGAAGGCCGTCGTGGATTGGGCCTTCGCCCTCGGGCTGTCGGGCGTGCAGTTCTTCTTCATCCTCAGCGGCTTCGTGCTGGTCTGGTCGGCCCGCCCCACCGACACCCGTCGGGCGTTCTGGCGGCGCCGGGTGGCCAAGATCTGGCCGAGCCACGTGGTGCTGTGGGTGGCGGCGCTGGCGGTCGCGGCCTGGTTCGCCGACCCCGTGGACCGGTTCGTGGCGGTGGAGAACCTGTTCCTCCTTCAGGCGTGGGACCCGCGGCCGGGCCACTTCTACAGCATCAACACGGTCAGCTGGTCGCTGTCCTGCGAGTTCTTCTTCTACCTCTGCCTGCCGTTGGCGCTGCCGCTGATCCGCCGGGCCCGACCGTGGGCCCTGTGGGCGGTCGTGGTCGCGGTGCCGCTGCTCATCCTGGCGCTCTGGCCGGCCCAGGCGCTGGTGCCCGAGGAGAGCCGCTGGTGGTTCACCCAGATCTTCCCGCCGGTGCGGTCGCTGGAGTTCTGGATGGGCGTCGCCGCCGCCGAGCTGATGCGGCGTGGCCGGTGGCGCGGGCCGGGCCTGCCGCTGGCCAGCCTGCTCTTCGTGGCGACCTGGGTGGTCGCCGCGCAGTGGGTCCGCGCCGAGCTGTGGGCTGCGCTGCTCTCGGTCGCGTACATCCTGGTCATCGCCGCGGCGGCGGACGCGGACGTGCGCGGGCGGCGCTCGCCGTGGCGGTCCCGGCAGATGGTCTGGCTGGGCGAGGTCTCCTTCGCCTTCTATCTGGTGCACGTCCTCGTGATGATCACCGTCCTGCGGCTCACCGGCGACTGGGGCGTCGGCTTCACCGGCTGGTGGGGGCTGGCGGTGGTGCTCGGCTTCCTGCTGGTCAACCTGGCCCTGGCCGGCCTGTTGCACCGGCTCGTCGAGACGCCGATGATGCGGCTGCTCACCCCGCGCAGGCCGGCCCGGACGCCGCGGGACGGGGACGGCGCCGGGAAGGACTCCGGCGGCCCCGGGGCGGCGCCGGGGGACCGGGGCAGCGCCGTGCCGCGCCCCCGGGCCGCCGATCCGCAGGGCGACCACCGACCGACGTACGCCGACTCGCGCTGAGCGCCCCCGGCGGCCGGAGAGTCCGGGCGACGAAATCCCGACCGTTTCGGTGACGCCGGTCACCACGTCGGCGAACCGGTCATCGGGCGCGGCCCGGCCGATTCCTGTCGGGGTTTCGGCGCCGCTGCCCGCCACTTGTCCCGTTGTCGCCTCAAGGTGCGCGCAGAAACGGTCGTCCCATTGAGTCGCGTCAGTGGCGAAGTGCCCGCAAAAATTGTCTCCCGATCAAGGTTTAGGCAGGTGGGACGGGGTTGGCAGGGCGCGGACCGGCCAGTAATGTCGGCGCGTCCGGTGCGGTACCCGATCGCCAGAGGCGACGCCGCGCCGACCCGCCTAATCGTGAACGACGAACCGGGGACCCAGTGCTCGTTGGGGTGAATCCGTGGGCCGTGGGCCCGTGGTAGGGCGTTCTTCCCGCCCGAATCCGTCAGCTAACCCGGTCGGCGGTGTCGGAAGGAGTTCCATCTTCATGCCACACCCGTACACCCCTCGGTTGTGCCGCCGTCTCCACGGCGCCGCGGTGACCGCGCTCGTCCGCCCGCAGGTCATGAGCTGACCCACCGGTCACCGTCCGTCGCCCGGCGTCCCGGGCGCATCCCCTGAGTGGTCCACCACCCGCCCGGACGCCCGTCCGCGCGGCGGTCCGTCCTGCCCTCGGCGCGGACCGACGGCCGCTCACCCCCCGAGCCCGTGGAGGAAACCGTGAAGCACCACCTCAAGCGACAGCTGCGTCGCCTCACGTCCGAGCGTCCGTACCAGCTGGCCGCCGCGTCCGCCGCGGCGCTCGTGCTGGCGTCGGGCACGGGCGCGCTGCTGGCCGGAGCCGACGAGGCCCCCGCCGCCGCGCAGGCCCCGGTGGCCGCCACCGAGCTGCGGGACGACGCCGCGGCCTCGCGCAGCCAGGCCCGGGTCGCGCCCGCCCCGTCCAGCGCCGCCCCGGCCGCGTCCAGCGCCGCCCCGTCGGCCAGCGCGTCCAGCGCCGCCCCGGACCCGGACCTGACCCGCAAGCCGGCGCCGCCGAAGCCGCCGGCCGCCAAGAGCCTGGACTACGACTACCAGGCCCAGACCACCTTCTACAACTGTGGTCCGGCGGCCGTCCGGCACGCCCTCAGCGCCGCCGGCATCGCGCGCAGCCAGGACGCCCTCGGTGCCCAGCTGGGCACCGACCAGATGGGCACCGACTCGGCCCAGGACACCACCCGCGTGCTGAACGCGACGGTGAAGGGCGACCCGTACCGGACCCGGATGATCCCCGGTGGCGCCGCCACCCCGGCCCAGATGGACCGGCTCCAGGCCGACGTCGTCGCGGCCATCGCCGACGGGCGGGGCGTCGTGGTCAACGTCGCCGGTAGCGCCACGGACACCGACGGCGGCTGGCACTCCTTCCCCGGCGGCCACTACGTCGCGGTGGTCGGCTACCAGGACGAGGGGCGGCTGGTGAAGATCGCCGACTCGGCGAACCCGGCGACCGCGTCGTACTGGATGAGCACCATCGCCCTGGCGAACTGGGCCGCCACCCGCGGCTACTCCGCCTGAGCGACGCCGTCGGGCGTCGGCTCCTCACCCGGGGGGTCGGCGCCCGATGTCGTGTCCGGGTCACGGCCCTCGCCCGCGGCGCCCGACGGGTGGCACACTGCGCCCATGGTCGATGAGTCGGGTGACCGGGACGGCCGGCGGGTGCTCCTGCTCCTGCACGGCATGGGCGCGACCGGCGACGTGTGGCTGCCCTGGGCGCCGCTGCTGGAGCATCGGTGGGCGGGGCGGTGGCTGGCGCCGGACCTCGCCGGCCACGGCTGGTCGCCGCCGCTGCCGGAGTACTCCTTCCCGGGGCTGGCCGCGCGGATCGCCGCGGGGCTCGCGCCGGGGGACCGGCTCGTCGTGCTGGGGCACTCCCTCGGCGGGGTGGTCGGGCTGGCGCTGGCCGCCCGGGGCGCCGGGCTGCCCGTCGACGCCGTCGTCGGGCTCGGCATCAAGGCCGTCTGGTCGCCGGCGGAGCTGGCCAAGGCGGGTGAGCTGGCGGCCCGGCCGGTGACCTGGTTCGCCAGCCGGGACGAGGCGGCCCGCCGCTACCTGCGGGTGGCCGGCCTGACCGGGCTCTTCGCCCCGGAACACCCCGTCGTGGAGGCGGGGCTGCGGCAGGTCGACGGCCGCTGGCGGCTGGCGATGGACCCGGCCGCGTTCGGCGTGGGCGCGCCAGAGCTGCCCGCCCTGCTGGCGGCGACCGACGTGCCCGTGCTGCTGGCCCGCGGCGAGCACGACCCCATGGTCACCGACGCCCAGCTCACCGAGCTGGGGGTGCCGGTCGCCACCCTGCCCGGCCTCGGGCACAACGCCCACGTCGAGGCCCCCGAGGCGGTCCTGGACCTCGTCGAGCCGTACCGCTGACGCCCCCCGCGAACGGCCCGGAGGTCCGCCGTCGTGGCCGGTGTGCCTCTCCGACCGGGGCGGTCAGGTGGCGGGGGAGAGGGTCGCCTCGTCCGGGTCGAGCGGCAGGCCGGTCGCGCCGCCCGTGCGCGGGGCGGGCGTCCGCCAGCCCTCGTCGAGCTGGCGCCGGGCGGCCGCCAGGAACGCTTCGGCGTACGACTCGGCGGGGAAGTCGCCCAGGTAGCGGCTCCGGGTGGCCCACCGCGCCGACGCCAGCGGATCGGTGTCCAGCAGCGCGGTCAGCACCTCGTCCACGTTCGCCATGTCGCGCCGCAGCACGTAGCCCGACCCGGCGAGCGGGAACTGCTCGGGGAACCGGTCGCCGGAGCCCACCATGTCGGTCACCGCGTAGGGCTTGCCGGAGTAGAGGTAGTCGGAGATCACCCCGGACACGTCGGAGACCAGCGCGTCCGAGCGGTTCACGCACTCGGTCAGGGTCAGCTCCCGACTGGCGGCGGCCCCGAAGACGTGCTGCCGGCCGCTGCGGGCCCGGTCGGCGGCCAGCAGCTCGGTGAGCCGGCCCAGCTGCCGGGCGGAGGCCGGGTTCTGCGAGGTGTACGGGTGGGCCCGCAGGATCACCGTCGCGCCCCGGTCGAGCAGCCGGCGCAGCAGCGTCTCGGCCACCGGCAGGGAGCAGTAGTTCGCGTCCGCGTTGTGCCCGGTCCAGGTCGGCGTGTAGAGCACGGTCGGGTTGGCCCGCCCGCGCGCCGGCTCCGGGCGTACCTCGATCGACTCGACCTGCGGGCGGCCGACGACGACGAACTTCTCCGCCGGGATGTCCACCCCGGCGCGGGCGTACCGGTCGATGGCGGCCTGGCCGGCGACGAAGATCCGGTCGAAGATCGCCGAGACCGGGTTGGCGCTGGGGGCCTTGTCGCTGTCGCCGTGGTGCAGCTGGACGTGGGTCAGCTGGGTGTAGCGGATGCAGTGGCTGTTCTTCGCGCCGTGGTTGACGTAGAACGCCACCCGCAGGCTCGGCACCAGCGCCTCGTCCATGGCCCTGGTGGTGGGGCAGTAGACCACGGGCGCGCTGGTGGCCGCGGCGACCAGGGGCAGGAACTCCGGCTCGCGCACCATCACCAGGAACGGCCGGCCGATCCGCTCCAGGTACGGCAGCCACATGGTGACCTGGTACTCCGAGCCGGGCGGCGCGGAGAAGTGCAGCAGGAACTCGGGCTGGTGCCGGCGCAGCGCGCGGGACACCGCCGAACCGCCGGCCCCCGGCCGGAACTTGCGCCGGGCCAGGTCCAGCCCGACCGCCGCGGCGCCGGCGGCGACCAGGGCGACGGCCGCCAGCGCGACACCGGCCGGCAGGCCCGCGACGGCCGCCAGCGCCAGCAGGGCGAGCAGCCCCGCCAGCGCGTCGCCGAGGCGGGCGGCGACCAGCGGTGTCCACGAGCGCACCGGCAGGTTCGCGGCGCGCACCTCCAGGCCGCCGGCGTCGCGGAGTGGGTTGACCAGCAGCACCAGCCCCAGCAGGGCCAGTGCGGTCACGGCCAGCGCGGGATCGAACCCGGCGTCGAGGCGGCGGGCGTAGCCGACCAGGATCGCCGCCGCGACAAGCGTGGTCTCGGCGGCGTTGTCGGCGCCCGGGCGCACCCGCCGCTCCCAGGTGGCCGCCGCGAGGGCGGCCACGGCCAGCCCCAGCCCCCAGCCGGTCGCGCCGGTCAGCGCGACGACGAGGAACGCCAGCACCGCCAGGCCGGTGGCCAGCGCGCGGGCGAGCAGCTTCCGAACCAGGTCACCACGCATGTCGGCTCCGTTTTCCGCCGTGCCAGAGATCCGTCGTCAGCCGGCGTCGGCCGGGCTGGCGTCCCGCTCGACCCGCGCCGGTCCCGGCTGGGCCGGCACCTCGCCGGGCGCGCGACGCACGTCGATGACCTGGCCGGTCAGGTCCGAGATCAGCACGTCCAGCGACGCCTGGGCTACGGTCTCGGCCGCGAGCAGGGTGTGCTCCGGCTCCTCGCCGAACGCCTTGGTGCGCATCGGCGTCGCGGTCCGCTCGGGGTTGACGCAGTTGACCCGTACGCCGAACTCCGCCCACTCGTCGGAGAGCGCCTGGGTGAGGTTGACCAGGGCCGCCTTGGTGGAGGAGTAGAGCGCGTAGTCGGCGCGGCCCCGGGTGTAGGAGCTGGAGGTGTAGAGCAGCAGCTGGCCCTTGGTCTGCTGGAGGTAGGGCAGCGACTGGCGGGCCACGATGACCGGCCCCACGAAGTTGATCTGGAGCACCCGGTCCATGGTCTCCTGGTCCATCTCGGCGAGGGCGCCCTTCTCCAGGACGCCGGCGGTGACCACCACGTGGTCGATCCGCCCGGTGGCCTCGAAGGCGGTCTTCAGCGCCGCCTCGACCTCCTCGGCGCGCTCGACGTGGGTGCCGGTGCTGGAGCGGCTGAACGGGAAGACCTGCGCGCCGTAGCGGCGGGCCAGCTCGGCGAGGTCGTGGCCGATGCCGTAGCTGCCACCGAAGACCACGATGGTCCGGCCGGTCAGCTCCTCGGTGTAGCTGCGCTCGTCGGTCACCCGGGGCGCCTGCGCGGCGGCGAGCTGGAACAGCTTGTCCGCCAGGTGCACGTCGACCGGGTGGGTGACCTTGATGTTCTCGTCGGAGCCGTCGATGACCTTGATCGGGGTGCCGGGCAGGTAGCGCAGCACCACCCCGCAGTCGTCGGTCGCGGCGAAGTGCGGGTCGTCCTCGGCGAGCCGGTAGGCCTCGCGGATGGTGCCCGAGCGGAACGCCTGCGGGGTCTGGCCCCGGCGCAGCGAGGAGCGCACGGGGATGTCGGTGATGCAGTCGTCCTCGTCGACCTGGACGATCGTGTCTGCCGACGGGATGGCCACGTCGACCGCCGAGTACGTCCAGAGCGCGTTCACGCACTCCCGCACGATCCGGCCGCTGACCAGGGGCCGCACCGCGTCGTGGAAGAGGATGTTGCAGTCGCCCTCGCCGACGGCGTCGAGCGCGATCCGGGTGGTGGCGTTGCGGGTGTCGCCGCCCTCGATCACCTTGGTGACCTTGCGGAAGCCGGCCTTGTCGACGATCTGCTGGGCGTCGGCGACGTGGCCGGTGGCCATCAGCACGACGATCTCGTCGATCTCGGGCGCCGCCTCGAAGACCGCCAGGGTGTGCTCGATGATCGGCTTACCGGCGATCTTCAGCAGCTGCTTCGGGATGCCGAGGCCCAGCCGGGTCCCGGTGCCGCCGGCCAGCACCACCGCCACCGTCCGCGAGGGCCGCCACGGCGCCGGGTCCTCCGGTGCGGCGTCCGGGCCAGTGGTGTGGTCCTGCGTCATTGCCGAAGCCTCACTCTCAGGGTGCGTGAACAGAAGGTTCCGCCCGCGCGGCGACCGGATGAACCTTAACGCGCGGACCGCGCCGCCCCCACGGGGCGACGCGGTCGGCCGGCACCGGGCGGATGCCGTACGTGCGCCGTCGTGCTACTTGCCGCTGAACGCCTCGTACTCCCGGACGACCTCGTCGGTCGGGCCGTCCATGCGCAGGACGCCCGATTCCAGCCAGATCGTCCGCTCGCAGGTGTCCCGGATCGAGGAGAGCTGGTGGCTGACGAGGAACACCGTGCCGGCGCCCTCCCGCAGCTCCCGCACCCGCCGCTCGCTGCGCTTGCGGAAGATCTTGTCGCCGGTGGCGAGGGCCTCGTCGATGAGCAGCACGTCGTGCTTCTTGGCCGCGGCGATGGAGAAGCGCAGCCGGGCGCCCATGCCGGAGGAGTAGGTGCGCATCGGCAGCGAGGCGAAGTCGCCCCGCTGGTTGATGCCGGAGAAGTCGATGATCTCCGGGGTCCGCCGCTGCACCTCCTCGGGCGACATGCCCATGGCCAGACAGCCCAGCACGACGTTGCGCTCGCCGGAGAGGTCGTTGAGCAGGGCCGCGTTGACGCCGAGCAGCGAGGGCTGCCCCTGCGTGTAGACCGCGCCGCGGTTGACCGGCAGCAGGCCGGCGATGGCGCGCAGCATGGTCGACTTGCCGGAGCCGTTGCTGCCGATCAGCCCGACGGCCTCGCCCCGGTACGCGGTGAAGCTGACCCCCTTGACCGCGTGCACCTCCTGGATGTTCGGCGCCGAGGTGCGGCTCATGATCCGCTTGAGCGCGCCGACGGGGCCGCCGCCACCACCGGCGCCCTTGTGGATCCGGTAGATGACGTGGGCGTCGTCCACCACCACGGTGGGGATGCGCTCCTGCACCCTGGGCAGCGTCACCGTCACGTCGTTGGACGACTCGAAGTGATCAACCACGGCCGTACTCCTGTTCGCCTCGCCAGAAGTAGATGAAACCCCCGACGCCCATCACGATCGCCCAGCCCAGCGCCGTCACCCAGAGCTGGGGCAGGGAGGAGCTGAGCGTCGGCGTGTTCTCCAGCAGCGAGACCCGGGCCAGCTCGATGTAGACCAGCGCGGGGTTGAGCTCGACCAGCCTGGCGGCCCAGGCGGGCAGCTGCTCCTCGAAGAGGGTCACGCTGTAGAGCACCCCGGAGCCGTACATCCAGGCGCGCATGACGAAGGGCATGACCTGCTTGAGGTCCGCCAGCTTCGAGCCCATCCGGGCCATCGCCATGGTCAGCCCGGCGTTGAAGATCGTCTGGAGCAGGATCGCCGGCGGCAGCATCAGCCAGGCCAGGGTGATCGGCTCGCCGGTCACCAGCACGATGAGAATGAGCACCACCATCGAGCCGAGCAGCTGCTGGAACTGGGTGATCGTCACGGCCAGCGGCAGGCAGGCCCGGGGGAAGTGCAGCGCCCGGATCAGGCCCAGGTTGCTGGTGATCGACTGCGTGCCGTTCTGCACCGCGGTCTGGGTGAAGTTGAAGATGAACAGGCCGGTGCAGAGGTAGGCGATGAAGTTCGGGGTCCGGTCCTGCTCCAGCACCATACCGAAGATCAGGTAGTAGACCGCCGCGTTAGTCAGCGGGGTGAGCACCTGCCACAGCTGCCCGAGCCGGGCGTTGCTGAACGACGCCACCAGCTTGGCGTTGGCGTACGCGGCGATGAAGTGCCGGTAGCGCCAGAGCTGCCCGGCGTATTCGCCGAGGGACGGCCGTTCGCCGGCGAACCGGAGCCCGTACCGCTTGGCGAGCTGGGCCCCGGTGAGCCCGGAATCCGGGTCCGCCACCGTGGTGTTGGCCATGGTTAGGCGCTCCGATCTCTTTCGTGCCAACGGGTTGTGCGCGACGACGGGAGAGCGTGGCCGTGCGGAGCGCCGCCTCGTCGCCGGGCGAACCGTAGTGGAAAACACGTCGGGACGCAACCGTACCGTCGCTGCGCTACATTGTTGCACGTGAAGACCGATAAGAGGCGGGTGCCGGCCGGTGCGGCGGTGCTCCGTGACGACATCACCACGGCCATCCGCCGCGCGGTCACGCAGGAGCTGGCGGAGGTCGGCTACGGCCGGTTGTCGATAGAGGCGGTGGCCCGGCGGGCCGGGGTCAGCAAGACGGCGATCTACCGCCGGTGGCGCTCCAAGCTCGAACTGGTGCTCGACATGGTCTCCGCGGTCGCCGGCCGCAAGCTGCCCATGGTCGACGCCGGGAGCCTGCACGGGGACGTGGAGCTGCTGCTGCTCGTCGCCGCCGGTGCGCTACGGCACCCGCTGGCCTCGCAGATCATCCCGGACCTGCTCGCCGAGGCGGCGCGCAACCCGCAGATCGCCGAGACCCTCCAGCGCGCGCTGGCCGGCTACCAGGACCGGATCGGCGAACTCGTCATCGGCCGGGCGGTCGAGCGGGGCGAGCTGCCGGCGGGCGCCGACCGGCGCGGCGCGGCGGATCTGATCGTCGGGCCGGTCTACTGGCGGCTGGCGATTTCGCGGACACCCCTTGACACGCCGGAGATCACGCGCATGGCCGCCGCGATCGTCGCGGCCCTGCGGGTAGCATGTACCGGTCCGTCCCTCGACGAGCCGGCGGTGTGGGACACCCGGTCCCTGACCACTTCTGAACCCCATCGGGCCGGTGCGTGAAACGTTGACCTCGTCGGTCTCGGCCTGATTCGCAACGGGCTAGTATCGCACCCCGAACCCCCACCCGAGCACCATCTGACACAGGAGGATGCCCCATGGCTGGGCCGCACCCAGAGTTCATTCCCCCAGCACGGCCGATCATCGGCGACGCCGAGATCGAAGCGGCTGTCCGGGTGCTCCGCAGCGGCCGGGTGGTGCAGGGTCCCGAGGTCGCGGCCTTCGAGGAGGAGTTCGGCGAGCTGGTCGCCGGGCGGCACTGCGTCGCGGTGAACTCGGGCACCTCCGCCCTGCAGCTCACCCTCATGGCCCTGGGCTTCGGCCCGGGTGACGAGGTCATCGTGCCGTCGTTCTCCTTCGCGGCCAGCGCGAACGCCGTCCGGCTGGTCGGCGCCGAGCCGGTCTTCGTGGACATCGAGGCGGGCAGCTTCTGCCTCGACCCGGAGGCGGTCGCCGCCGCGGTCACCCCGCGCACCGTGGCGATCATGCCGGTCCACCTCTACGGCCACCCCGCCGCCATGGACCGGATCATGGCGATCGCGGAGCGGCACGGCCTGGCCGTCGTCGAGGACGCCGCCCAGGCGCACGGCGCCGCGCTGCACGGCACCCCGGTGGGCGCGTTCGGCACCGCCGGCTGCTTCAGCTTCTACCCCACCAAGAACATGCACGCCCTGGAGGGCGGCATGGTCAGCACCGGCGACGCCGAGCTGGCCCGCACCCTGCGGCTGCTGCGCAACCAGGGCATGGAGCAGCGCTACGCCAACGAGATCGTCGGCGCGAACATGCGGATGACCGACGTCGCCGCCGCCATCGGCCGGGTCCAGCTGGGCCAGCTCGGCGAGTGGACCGAGCAGCGCCGGGCGAACGCCAAGTTCCTCGACTCGAAGATCACCGGCATGGTCACCCCGCCGGTCGCCGACGCCGCCCGGCACGTCTACCACCAGTACACGGTGCGGGTGCAGGGTGACCGGGACGCCGCCCAGCAGCGCCTCACCGAGCTGGGCATCGGCAACGCCGTCTACTACCCGACCCCGATCCACCGGCTCAAGCCCTACCTGACCGAGGACGGCAAGCCCGGCCCCTGGGACCTGCCGGAGACCGAGCGCGCCGCCGCCGAGGTCGTCTCCCTGCCGGTGCACCCCTCGCTGACCGAGGCCGAGCTGGAGCGCATCGCCGAGGGCGCGAACCTGGCCGGGGGTGCTCGGTGAGCGCCGGCCGCAAGCTGCGCGCCGGCCTGATCGGCCTCGGCGCGATGGGCCGCAACCACGCCCGCGTCCTCGCCGGCCTGGACGGCGTCGAGCTGGTCGGCATCGTCGACCCGGCTGGCGACACCACCGGCACGCTGCGGGCGCCGGTGGTGCCCGAGCTCGGCGACCTGCTCGCCCTCGGCGTCGACTACGCGGTGGTGGCCTGCCCGACGGCGCTGCACGAGCAGGTCGGCCTGGAGCTGGCCGCCAACGGCGTCAGCGCCCTGATCGAGAAGCCCCTCGCGCAGAGCGTGGACGCGGCGGTGCGGCTCGTGGAGGCATTCGAGGCCGCCGGCCTGGTGGCCGGCGTCGGGCACATCGAGCGTTACAACCCCGCCCTGCAGAACCTGCGCACCCGGCTGGAGGCGGGCGAGCTGGGCGAGGTCTACCAGGTCGTCACCCGCCGGCAGGGCCCCTTCCCGCACCGCATCGCCGACGTCGGCGTGGTGATGGACCTGGCCACCCACGACATCGACCTGACCAGCTGGGTGACCGGCCAGGAATACACCTCGGTGTCGGCCCGCACGGTGTCGCGCAGCGGCCGGCTGCACGAGGACATGGTCGCCGTGGTGGGGCAGCTCGCCGACGGCACCATGGTCAACCACCTGGTCAACTGGCTGAGCCCGCTCAAGGAGCGGTCCACCGTCATCACCGGTGACCGGGGCTGCTTCGTCGCCGACACCCTCACCGCCGACCTCACCTTCTACGCCAACGGCGCCATCGACACCGAGTGGGAGGCGCTGCGCGCGTTCCGCGGCGTCGCCGAGGGCGACATGGTGCGCTACGCGATCCCGAAGCGGGAGCCGCTGCTCGTCGAGCACGAGCGCTTCCGCGACGCGGTCGAGGGCAAGGAGAGCGACATCGTGACCCTGCGCCAGGGCCTGCGTACGGTCGAGGTGGCCGGCGCCGTCCTGCGCTCCGCGACCGACGGCAGCACGATCACCGTGGGGACGGGCACCGCGTCCCCGGCGGGGGACACCGTTCCCACCCGCTGACGATGGGCGACCGCGGTCCGCGTCCGGCGGGCCGCGGTCCGGCACCTCGCACCGCCAGCCCTCCTCCCACCTAAGGACAGCGCATGTCAACGCCCCGCCGAGCGCCGCGGCTCGTCGTACTGGTCGCCAACGGCATCACCGGCGACTCCCGCGTGCAGAAGACCGCCCTCGCCGCCGCCCGGGACGGCTGGGACGTGGTCCTGGTGGGCCGGAGCAGCCGCAAGAAGGGTGAGCCGGAGCGGTCCGCGATGGGACCGATCCAGGTCATCCGGGTGCCGGTGCCGCAGACCCTGTCCCGCCGGCCCGCCCGCGAGCACCGGATCCGCCGCACGCTGACGCAGTTCGGCATCCCGGACAAGTCCGCCCTGGCCCGCTACCGTGCCTCGCACCAGGCCTGGCTCCGGACGCAGACGGCGAAGCGCAAGCCTCCGCCGCGCGCCTGGCTGCGGGCGCACGAGGCGGTGCACCAGTTCCGGCTGCGGGCCTGGGGCTGGGAACAGTTCCACAGCACCCAGCCGCTGCCGCCGACCGGCGACTGGCGGACCGACTGGCCGACGCTCGTCGACATCGACCTCGCGTTCGGGCCGGTGCTGGAGGAGCTGGAGCCGGACGTCATCCACGCCAACGACATCAACACCATCCCGACGGCGGCGATGAGCGCCGCGCGGCTGCGGGCGCGCGGGCGCGGCTGCGTCTGGCTCTACGACGCCCACGAGTACGTGCAGGGCGTCGCCTGGCCCAAGCCGCAGCAGGCCAGCGGCGTGCGGGCCGCCGAGCGGGAGTTCATCGGCCGGGCCGACGCGGTGGTCACCGTCTCCGAGCAGATCGCGGAGAAGCTCCAGACCGAGTACGGGCTGCCGAAGACCCCGATGGTGGTGGGGAACTCGCCGGTGCGCGAGGGCATCCGCAGCGGCGCCGTGAGCGCCTCGGTGCGGGAGCGCGCCGGCGTCGCCGAGGGCGTGCCCCTGATGGTGTACGCGGGCTGGATCGGCAAGGAACGCGGGCTGGACACCGTCATCGCGGCGCTGCCGCAGCTGCCGGAGCACCACCTGGCCCTGGTCAGCGGCCGGATGACCCCGCTGCTGGAGGATCTGCTCGCCCGGGCCGAGGCGAACGGCACGCGGGACCGGGTGCACGTGGTGCCCTACGTCGCGCCGTACGAGGTCGCCGACTACCTCAGCTCCGCCGACCTTGGCCTGATCCCGTTCCAGCGGACCCCGAACTGCGAGCTGTCCCTGCCGACGAAGGTCTCCGAGTACCTGCATGCCGGCCTTCCCCTGGTCACGAGCGACGTGCAGGTGGTCCGGGCGTTCGTCGAGGGGCACGACATCGGGGAGACCTTCACCTCCGGCGACGTGGCGGGCTTCGTGGCGGCGACGCGGCGGGCCACCGCCCGCCGGGCCGAGCTGGCCGCGCACATCAGCGAGCCGATCCTCGACGAGCTGTCCTGGGAGCGGCAGAGCAGCAAGCTGCTCCAGCTCTACCGGGACCTCTCCGGCGTCGCGCCGGCCGGCCCGCGCGAGGTGCCCTGGACGGTGCAGGAGCGTCCGGTCACCGCGCCGTCGACGGGCACGGCCGAGCCGCGGCCCCTGGGCGGCTGGCGTGAGATCGGTGACACGCCGATCCGCCTCGGCCTCGGCCCGGCCAACTACGCCGGTCAGGCCGCCGCCTTCGCCAGGGCCATCTGCCGGGACAACGCCGACGTGTCGGTGCAGGTGGTGATGAACAAGCTGCCCGGCTCGTTCGACTACCCGGCCGACGTCTACCTCGACTCGCTGCGCCAGCCGGAGCTCGACTTCCAGCTGGAGCAGGTCAACCGGGTGCTCAGCCAGTACACCCACGTGCTGGTGGACGCGTTCATGCCGCTGTTCGGCCAGCTCAACGGCGACAACATCGAGGGTGACCTGCCGGCGTTGCACAAGGCCGGGATCAAGGTCGCGCTGCTGGCGCACGGCAGCGAGATCCGGCATCCGGACCGGCACCAGCAGCGCCACGAGTTCTCCCTGTTCACCGACGCTCCCGACGGGATCGCGGCGAAGCTGCGGAAGAAGGCCGAGCGCAACCGGCGGGTGGCCGAGGAGTCCGGGCTGCCGGCCTTCGTGACCACGCCCGACCTGCTGGAGGACCTGCCCTGGGCGACGTGGGCCCCGCTGGTGGTGGACGTCGACGCGTGGGCGTGCGACCGGCCGGTGATGCAGCGGTCCCGCCCGCTGGTGCTGCACGCGCCGTCCAAGCGGTGGACCAAGGGCACCGACCGGATCCTGCCGGCGATGCAGGCCCTGCACGACCGGGGCGTCATCGAGCTGCGGCTGGCCGAGGGGGTCGCCTGGGCGGAGATGCGCGAGCTGGTCCGCGACTGCGACCTGGTGCTCGACCAGTTCACCACCGGCAGCTTCGGCACCTTCGCCGTGGAGGCGATGGCCGCCGGCAAGCCGGTGGTGGCCTACCTCAGCGAGCAGGTCACCAAGACCGTCGGCGGCGACCTGCCGATCGTCAACGCCACCCCGACCGACCTCACCACGGTCGTCGAGTCCCTGCTCGACGACAGGGAGGCGACCGCCAAGATCGGCCTCGCCTCCGCCGAGTACGCCCGCACCTACCACGACGGCACCTGGACGGCCCGGCAGCTCACCTCGTTCCTCCGCTGACACGACGCGCCCACGGCCGTCCGTCCCCCGCCGAGGCGGGAGCCGGGCGGCCGTCGGCCGTCAGGCCCGGCCCACGCGCGTGAAGGCGGCCCGGACGATTCGGAATCGTCCGGGCCGCCGTCGGTGCTCGCGGTGGGGGCGGTCAGAAGACCGCGCGGACGTACGGGATCTTCGACGCCAGCATGGAGACGGCGAAGGAGATCACCAGCACGGCCGGGTAGGTCAGCCCGATGACCACCAGCGACCGTCCGGCCTCCACGTCGGGGATGAGCTGCCGGAAGACCTCGAAGACCAGCAGGTGGATCAGGAACACCCCGAAGGAGGCGTCGGAGAGGCGCGTCACCAGGCGGCCCACCGTGGGGCGCCAGGTGACCCGGGACCCGATGCTCACCGAGGCCATGAAGATCAGCAGCGTGGCGGCGGCGACCAGGGTGCCGGTCGCCATCACCGGGAAGGTGACCTGGAGCAGGCGGTACTGGGGCGCCACCCCGAACTGCCAGATCGCCTCGGCCAGCAGCACGCCGGCGCCGAGCAGGGCGAGCGCCGTCCAGAGCCGGTTGAGCACCACCCGGCGCAGGGCCCAGCCGGCGATGAAGAAGCCGACGTACGGCCACCACCGGTTCCAGCTCGTCAGGATGTTCGGCCGGGAGTCGCCAAGCATCAGGGCGATGCCCGGGATCATGTACGCCACCATGGTCCAGCCCAGCGCCACCCCTGCGGTGACCAGCGCGCGGTGCCGCCCGCCGGCGTGCAGGAACGGCGCGATGACGGGCGCGAGCACGTAGAGCCCGGCGATCAGCCAGAGGAAGTACAGCGCGGTGAAGACCTTGCCGTCGATCAGCAGCCGGGTGAGCAGGGTGAGGGTCATCTCCTCGCCCCGCATCGCCATCCGCACCACGACCACGTACACCACGTGCCAGACGATCATGGCGGGGAGGATCCGGGCGAACCGCTTGCGGTAGAACGCGGCCGGGCCGGCCCGGTGCGCCCGCGGATCGAGCACGAACGCCCCGCTGATCATGATGAACGCGGGCACGGTCCAGATCGCCCCGATGTCGATGGCGGTCGCGACCCACCAGCCGAGGTTGCCGCGCAGGTCGTCCTGGCCGACGATGACGCCGAAGACGTGGATCGCCACCACGCCGCAGATCGCCACGACCCGCAGCGCGTCCAGCCCGTACTCGCGCGGTGGTGGTCCGCCGGCCCGGCCCTCCGGGTGCGCGGTGGCGACGGCGCCGTCCGACCGGGGCGGGGCCGGCGACGGTGTGGGGCCGGCCCCGACGGCCGGCGCGACGTTGACAGGGTGGGAGGCGGTCACCGGGCCATGCTAGTGCCCCGGGCGGGGGTGTCCGCCGACGCCGCCGCGGCCGGTGGGTCGACCACCGCGCGACGGCCGTCGACCGCCCCGGCGCACCGGGAGCGTGGCGTCCGGGCGTCCGCCGCTGCCGTACACTCGCCGGGGCCCGACGGGGCCGTACGGACGGAGGAGACACCCATGACCGACGGCGCCGCCGGACCGGCCACCCCCGCCACCCGGGGTCGGGTGGTCATGCTCGTGGACAACGCCGTCGAGGGCGACTCCCGGGTGCAGAAGACCGCCGCCTCGGCCGCCGAGGCCGGCTGGGACGTGGTCCTGCTGGGCCGCTCGGCCACGGGCAAGGTCAAGACCTGGCAGCTCGGCGGGGCCGAGGTCCGGCTGCTGCCGATGACCACCTCGCTCGCCCGGGCGCCGCACGAGTTCCGCCGCCACTGGGTGCGCGGCCCGCTGGCGTACCCGCCCACCGGCATCGCCGCCCGGCGCGAGCAGGAGGTGCGCGCCCGCCGCGCCGACCTGGAGGCGCGGCTCGGCGCGCTGAGCCAGGCCCGGGGGGACGGGCGCTCCTCCGCCGGGCTGACCCTGAGCCGGCAGCTGCTGCGCGGTGAGCTGCTGGCGACGAAGGTGTCGCGCCGCTGGGTGTCGCTGCGGCGCCGTCAGCTCAACCGGGCGCAGGAGGCGCGCAAGGGCCTGGTCACGCCGGTCGACCAGCTCTACACCAGGTTCTGGCAGACGGTGGCCGGCGACCGCGCCTGGCGCCGGCTCGACCCGGAGCTGTGGGACTTCGAGCTGGCGTACGGGCCGGTGGTCGACAAGCTGCGCCCGGACCTGATCCACGCCAACGACTTCCGCATGCTCGGGGTCGGCGCGCGGGCCAAGCTGCGGGCCGCCGCCAAGGGCCGGCGCGTCGCGCTGGTCTGGGACGCCCACGAGTTCCTGCCCGGCATCCGGCGCTGGAACGACAGCCCCCGGTGGCTGCCGGCCAACACGGCCCACGAGCGGGAGTACGCCCCGTACGCCGACGCGGTGCTCACCGTCTCCGACGGGCTGGCCGACCTGCTGCGCGAGCGGCACGACCTGCCCGAGCAGCCCACCGTCGTGCTGAACACCCCGAGCAGCGCGGACGCGGCGGGCGGCGGCGACGGGGTGCCCGACATCCGCCAGCTCTGCGGGATCGGACCGGACGTGCCGCTGCTGGTCTACAGCGGTGCCGCGGCGGAACAGCGGGGCCTCGGCATCATGGTCGAGGCGCTCACCGAGCTGCCCGGCGCGCACGTGGCGCTGGTGGTGCCCCGCCCCGCCGCCCCGTACGTGAAGGGGTTGGTGGTGCGGGCGGGTGAGTTGGGGGTGGCCGAGCGGGTGCACGTGTTGTCGTACGTGCCGCATCATCAGGTGGTGCCGTTCTTGTCGGGGGCTTCGGTGGGGGTCATTCCGATTCATCATTGGCCGAATCATGAGATTGCGTTGATCACGAAGTTCTTCGAGTATTCGCATGCGCGGTTGCCGTTGGTGGTCAGTGATGTGCGGACGATGGCGGAGACGGTGCGGTCGACGGGGCAGGGTGAGGTGTTCCGGGCGGAGGATGTGGGGGACTTCGTGCGGGTGGTGCGTGCGGTGTTGGGGGATCCGGGGCGTTATCGGGAGGCGTACGAGCGTCCGGGGTTGTTGGAGTCGTGGACGTGGGAGGCGCAGGCGCGGGTGCTCGACGGTGTCTACTCCCGGCTGCTGCCCGACCACCCGCCCGCTCCGGCGCACCCCCCGGCGCCCGGAGCGGAGGCACCGTGGAGCGTGTCGCCATGAGTAGGATCGAACACCGTGACCGCAGCGCATCCCCCGGCGACAGACCTCTCCACCGACGCCGCCGAGGAGCGCGCGCCGGCTGACCCGCCCCGGGAGTCCCGCCGGCGCCGGCCGGACCTCCTCGCCGTGCTCGTCCTTCTCGCCGGCGCGCTCTGGGTGACCGCCCGGGGCTGGCGCGACGTGCACGGCCGGGTGCTCGGCGCGCAGCCGGCGGACCAGGACTTCAACGAGTGGATGCTGGCCCACGCGGCGCACGCGGTGGCCAACCTGGAGAACCCGTTCTTCACGACGTTGCAGAACGCGCCGGACGGCGTGAACCTGATGACCAACGTGGGCATCCAGTTGCCCGGCATCCTGCTGGCGCCGGTCACCCTGCTCGGCGGCGCCTCGCTGTCCTACCTGGTGCTGATGACCCTCAACCTCGCCGGCACCGGCTTCGCCTGGTACTGGGTGCTCTCCCGGCACGTGGTCGGCAACCGCGCGGCGGCGCTGGTCGGCGCCGCCTGCTGCGCCTTCGCGCCGGCCCTCATCTCGCACAGCAACGGTCACCCGCACATCACCGCGCAGTGGCTGGTCCCGCTCATCGTGTGGCGGGTGGCCCGGCTCACCCGCGGCGGGCGCCCGCTGCGCGACGGGCTCATCCTCGGCGCGCTGGTCTCCGCGCAGTTCTTCGTCAGCGTCGAGATCCTCTTCATCCTCGCCCTGGCCTGCGTGATGGCGCTGCTGGGCCACGTGCTGTTCCGGCCCCGGGCGGCGCTGGCCGCGGCTCCCCGGGCGCTGGCCGTGCTGGGTGTCGCCGGCGCACTGACCCTGCTGGTGACGGCGTACCCGCTCTGGATGCAGTTCCTCGGCCCGCAGCACCGCAGCGGACACCCCACCGACCCCGACAAGTACGCCCTGCGGCTCGCCTCCTACTTCAGCTACGCGACCGAGTCGCTCGGCGGCGGCCCGCAGGGTGACCGCCGGCTGGCCGCCAACGTCACCGAGGAGGCCAGCTTCTACGGCTGGCCGCTGGTGCTGGTGGCGGTCGCCGCGGTGGCCTGGCTGCGCCGGGAGCACCTGGTCCGGGTGCTGGGGTTCACCGCGGTGCTGGCGGCGCTCTTCTCGCTGGGCAACACGATCAACTGGGCGGTCCGCGGGCCCGGGGTCCCCGGGCCGTTCCGGCTGTTGAACGGCCTGCCGGTGGTCGACGCGATGGTGGTGGCCCGCTTCGCCCTGATCACCACGGCCGCCCTCGGGGTGCTCGTGGCGATCGTGGTGGACCGGCTGCTCTCCGGCCGGGTCCCGGCCCGGGTGGGCGTCGTGCCGGTCCGGCCGCTGGTCGCGGTGGCGCTGGCAGTCGCGCTGGTGCCGCTGCTGCCCACTCCGCTGCCGGCCGTGGGCCGCCCGGAGGTGCCCGACTTCGTCACCGCCGGCGGGTGGCGGGAGCACGTCGCGCCCGGGCGGACGCTCGTGCCGGTGCCGGTGGAGAACATGACCTCGGTGCGCTGGGGCGCTGCCGCGGGAGTCGGCTTCGCCGTGCCGCAGGGCTACTTCCTCGGACCGACCTCGCCCACCGACGACACCGGCCGGTGGGGGGTGGATCCCCGGCCCACCGCGGTCCTGCTGACCCAGGTGGCCACCGGGGAACGCCCGGCGCCGGTCACCATCACCCCCGCGGAACGCGCGCAGGCGGAGCTGGACGTGCGGCACTGGCGGGCGGACGCCGTGGCGCTGCCCCGGCATCCCCGCGCCGAGGCGCTCCGCGCGGTGCTGGACGCGTGCTTCGGCCCGGGCCGCCGAGTCGACGACGTCTGGCTCTGGGACGTCCGCCCGCTGACCCGCTGACCGCCCGGGCGGTCCCTACTCCGAGGGCTGCCGCCCCGGCCCGACCGCGGTGTCCGGGGCGCCTGCCGTGTCCGGCCCGCCCGCCGTGCCCGGGGCGGGCGCCGGGGCGGGCCGGGCGGGCCTGCCCAGCAGCATGGCGAGGCCGACCACCACCGGCAGCCAGATGACCAGGACCAGCCGGTCCGCCTCGGACTCCTTGGGGTGGGCCACCAGCGTGAGCAGTCCGGTCGCCCCGGCCGTGGCGAAGAGCAGCGCGGCCCGACCGGGCAGCGCCCGGAACAGGGCGGCGAAGCCGACCAGCAGCAGGGCCAGGAACGGCGAGGCGGCCAGCGGCGCGCCCCCGTTCCACCAGGCGTTGAGCTGGGCGGGCCAGAAGTCCCGGTTCAACTCCACCAGGCGGGGCCACGGGTCGGGCACGTCCGGCCGGGTGAAGTGCACGGTGAACTTGTCCTGGAGCGTCTCCGCGGCGCCGGGGATGTCCAGCGCGGCGCTGAGGCCGAGCCAGACCGCAGTGGCCACGCCGCAGGCGGCGGTGAGCACGACCAGCCCCGGCTCCCAGCCGGCCCGGCGGCGGCGGGCCAGGGTCAGCGCGCCGAGCACCGCCGTCAGCGCGCCCGACAGCAGCAGGCCGGTCGCCGGCCGGGTGACGGTCGAGGCGAGCAGCCCGGCCAGCACCGCGCCGCCGAGCAGCAGTCGGCCGCGCGTCGGGCCGCCCGGCCGCAGCAGGGGTACGGCGGCGCAGAGCGCGGCCAACGCGAACGCCGTCGCGCCGGCCTCGGCCAGCAGCCGGCTCAGCCAGAACCCGGTGGGCAGGAGGAAGAGCAGCGCGGTGGCCGCGAGCGAGCTGACCAGGCCACCGCCGAGCAGCCGGACCGCCAGGGCCGCCAACACGCCGGCCAGCACGGCGAGCGCGGCGGTGGCCAGCACCATTCCCCGCTCCCCGAAGGCCAGCACGAACGGTGCCACGGTCAGCGAGTAGCCGGGCCGGGTGGTGAAGATCCGCTGGTAGCGCGGGGGCATGCTGGCGGCCCACTGCCGGGTGGCGGCGACGCAGGAGACACCCGGGCGCGGGCTCGGCATGCCCTGGCGGCAGACCAGCCGGGCGGCGAACCGGTCCGCCTCGGCGGACGGCGTGCCGGTCATGGTGACCGCCTGCCGGGCGTACCAGTAGGTGTCCGGGTAGGCGTGCTGCGGCGCGGTCTCCCAGCGGGCCACCCACAGCAGGCTGCCGAGCGCGGCGGCGGCGAGCAGGCCGAGCACCAGCCGGACACGGGCCCGGCGGGCGTCCGGCGCGGCCACCGGTGCGTCACCGACGTTTTGGCTACTCGACATCTCGCCCTACTTCCGGCGGAAGGTATCCGGCTGACAGTTTCCTCGCGCGGAGCGCGCAACGACGCGGTCGGCGCCGGGACGGACAGCGGGGAGGGTACGCTCCGGGGCGCGCGGAGGCGAAGTCGACCCGCGCTTTCCCACATCCATGGTGCGAGGGTGCCGGCCGGCGGTCTCGTACAATCGCTCGGGATCCGGGCCGGGTGACCCGGCCGGACAGCACCGGGCAGAGGCGGAGTAGCAGACGATGGGGCTGAACGGCGGCGCCGGCGCCCGGGGGCGTGTTGTCATGCTGGTCGACAACGGGGTCAACGGTGACTCCCGGGTACAGAAGGCCGCCCGTTCGGCCGCCGACGCCGGCTGGGAGGTCGTCCTGCTCGGCCGCACAGCCGCCGGACGCGAACAGAGCTGGCACCTCGGCGACGCCGAGGTGCGCCTGCTGCCGATGCCCGAGCCGCTGGCCAAGCGCCGGCACGAGTTCCGCCGTGGCTGGCTGCGCTGGCCGCTGGCGTACCCGCCCACCGGGATCGCCGCGCACCGCAGCCAGGCGATGAAGGCCTGGCGGGCGGACCTGACCTTCCGGCGGGCCGCCCTGACGGTGGCCGCGCGCGCCGGTGGCGCCGGCCGTCCGTCACCGCTGCGGTGGCACGCGCTGCGCGCGGAGGAGCTGGTCGCCGGGGCGACCCGCCGCTGGGTCTCGTTCCGCCACTGGCAGCTCACCCGGTCCCGGCGCGGCCGCAAGAAGCTGGACGGGCCGCTGGACCGGGCGTACACCAGGTTCTGGCAGGCCGTGCAGGGCGACGGCGCCTGGCGGCGGCTGGAGCCGGGGCTGTGGGACTACGAGCTGGCCTACGGCCCGACGGTCGACGAACTGCGCCCGGACCTGATCCACGCCAACGACTTCCGCATGCTCGGCGTGGCCGCGCGGGCCAAGCTGCGGGCCGCCGCCAAGGGCCGGCGGGTCGCGGTCGTCTGGGACGCCCACGAGTACCTCCCCGGCGTGCAGGCGTGGCGCGACAACGTCCGGTGGCTGCCGGGCAACATGGCGCACGAGCGGGAGTTCGTGCCGTACGCGGACGCGGCGACGACCGTCTCCGGCGGGCTGGCCGACCTGTTGCAGCAGGAGCACGGCCTGGCCGAACGGCCCGAGGTCGTGCTCAACGCCCCCTCGCTGGCCGAGCTGCCCGGCCCCGGTGACGAGCCCGCGCCGGACATCCGCCAGCTCTGCGGGATCGGGCCCGACGTGCCGCTGCTGGTCTACAGCGGTGTCGCCGCCGCGCGGCGCGGCCTCGACGTCATGGTCGAGGCGCTGCCGCAACTGCCCGGGGCGCACGCCGCCTTCGTGGTCAACAAGCCCGACTCCGCGTACGTGAAGGGGTTGGTGGTGCGGGCGGGTGAGTTGGGGGTGGCCGAGCGGGTGCACGTGTTGTCGTACGTGCCGCATCATCAGGTGGTGCCGTTCTTGTCGGGGGCTTCGGTGGGGGTCATTCCGATTCATCATTGGCCGAATCATGAGATTGCGTTGATCACGAAGTTCTTCGAGTATTCGCATGCGCGGTTGCCGTTGGTGGTCAGTGATGTGCGGACGATGGCGGAGACGGTGCGGTCGACGGGGCAGGGTGAGGTGTTCCGGGCGGAGGATGTGGGGGACTTCGTGCGGGTGGTGCGTGCGGTGTTGGGGGATCCGGGGCGTTATCGGGAGGCGTACGAGCGTCCGGGGTTGTTGGAGTCGTGGACGTGGGAGGCGCAGGCGCGGGTGCTCGACGGTGTCTACTCCCGGCTGCTGCCCGCCGGTCGCGGTGCCGGCGGTGACGACACCACCCCGGGCGCCGAGCCGCCAGCCCTGCGGGTCGGCGCGTGACCACGCCCGACGTGACGGTGGTGACGGCCGTCTACAACACGATGCCGGACCTGACCCGGTGCCTGACCTCCCTGGTGGAGCAGACCATCGGGCTGGACCGGCTGGAGGTCGTCGCGGTCGACGACGGCTCCACCGACGGCAGCGGCGCCGAGCTGGACCGCTTCGCGGCGGCGTACCCGGGCACCGTGAAGGTGCTGCACCAGGCGAACTCGGGCGGCCCCGCCGCCCCCAGCAACCGCGCGCTGGAGCACGCCACCGGCCGCTACGTCCTGTTCATCGGCGCCGACGACCACCTCGGGCCGGAGGCGCTGGCCCGGATGGTCGCCGCGGCCGACGAGTGGGGCTCCGACGTGCTGCTCGGCCGGATGGTCGGGGTCAACGAACGCTACGTGCACCAGGCGATCTTCGAGAGCACCCGGGCCGAGGTGGACCTCTTCTCCTCCGCGCTGCCGTTCGCCCTGTCGAACACCAAGCTGTTCCGGCGCGACCTGATCGAGAAGTACGCGCTGCGCTACCCGGAGGACATGCCGGTCGGCAGCGACCAGCCGTTCACCCTGGAGGCGTGCCTGCGGGCCGGGCGCATCTCGGTGCTCGCCGACTACGACTACTACTACGCGGTCAAGCGGCTCAACGCCGGCAACATCACCTACCGCAGCAACCACCTCGCCCGGCTGCGCGGCGTCGAGCGCGTCGTCGAGGTGGTGGCGGAGCTGATCGAGCCCGGTGAGCGGCGCGACGCGGTGTTGTACCGGCACTTCACCTGGGAGATCGCCAAGCTGCTCCAGGACGACTTCCTGACGTTGGAGCCCGACGTCCAGGAGCAGGTCCGCGCGGGCGTGGCCAACCTGGCCCGCAAGCACCTCACGGACCCCATCCGGGACCGGCTGGGCGTCACCGCCCGGGTGCGCATCGGCGCCGCCTGGCTCGGGTCGCTCGCCGACCTGCGGGCCGTGATCAGGCAGGACGTCGAGGAGGGGCTGCCGCCCACGGTGGTGCAGGACGAGCGCTGGTACGCCCTGTACCCTGGCTTCGGCGACCCCCGATCCGCGCTGTCCGAGGAGTGGTTCGAGGTCAGCCGGTCCGACCCCAAGTGGCTCGCCCGGCTGGAGGCGGTCTCCGCGACCTGGTCCCCCGACCGGGGCGGGGAGAGGACGCTGACGGTCGCCGCGCGCAGCCCCTGGCCGGAGCTCGCCGAGCTCGCCGACGGCGGGCTCACCTTCAAGGTGGGTTCGGCCGCCGGCACGGTCACCGGCCTGACGGAGGACCCGCTGGGGACCACCGTCCGGGTCACGTTCCGGGCCGTCGACCTGCTCGCCGGCCTCCCGCAGGGAGGCCGGACCCGGACCGTCCGGGTCACCGCCGTGGCGGCCGGGGAGAGCGGTTCCACCCCGCTGCGCGGGCCACGTCCGCCGGTCCGGCAGCGGGTGCTCCACCGGCACGGCGGACAGCTGTACGTGTTCACCACGACCACGAACCACAAGGGCCACCTGGTGATCGCCGTCTCGCCGGTGACACTGCGCCGGGTGGTGGCCCGCCTGCGACGCAGGCTTCCACTAGGAGGAAAGTAGTTCCATGAACATCTGCGTCGTCGCGCTGGGGAAGATCGGTCTGCCGCTCGCCGTGCAGTTCGCCACGAAGGGCCACCGGGTGATCGGTGCCGACGTCTCCGAGCGGGTCGTCGGGCTGGTCAACGACGGGGCGGTGCCCTTCCCGGGCGAGACCGACCTGGACGTCAAGCTCAAGGAGACCGTCGCCGCCGGGCTGCTGAGCGCCACCACCGACACCGCCGCCGCGGTCGCCGAGTCCGAGGCGGTCGTGGTGGTCGTGCCGCTCTTCGTGGACGCCGAGGGCGTGCCGGACTTCGGCTGGATGGACGACGCGACCCGCGCCATCGCCGCCGGCCTCAAGCCCGGCACCCTGGTCAGCTACGAGACCACCCTGCCGGTCGGCACCACCCGTAACCGCTGGGCGCCGATGCTCGAGGAGGGCTCGGGGCTGACCGCGGGCAAGGACTTCCACCTGGTCTTCAGCCCCGAGCGGGTGCTCACCGGGCGGGTCTTCGCCGACCTGCGCCGCTACCCGAAGCTGGTCGGCGGCGTCGACGAGGCGTCGGCGGAGCACGGCGTGCGCTTCTACGAGGCGGTGCTGGACTTCGACGAGCGGCCCGACCTGGAGCAGCCCAACGGCGTCTGGGACCTCGGCTCCGCCGAGGCGTCCGAGCTGGCCAAGCTGGCCGAGACCACCTACCGGGACGTCAACATCGGGCTGGCCAACCAGTTCGCCCGCTTCGCCGACACCGTCGGCGTGGACGTCACCAAGGTCATCGCGGCGTGCAACACCCAGCCGTACAGCCACATCCACCAGCCGGGCATCGCGGTCGGCGGGCACTGCATCCCGATCTACCCCCGGATGTACCTGTGGAACGACCCGGCGGCCACCGTCGTCCGCTCGGCCCGCGAGGCCAACGCGGCCATGCCGGAGTACGCGGTGGACCTGCTCGCCGCCGCCTACGGCGACCTGACCGACGTCGGGGTGCTGGTGCTGGGCGCCGCCTACCGGGGCGGGGTCAAGGAGACCGCCTTCTCCGGTGTCTTCCCGACCGTGGACGCGCTGCGGCGGCGGGGTGCCCGGCCGTACGTCTCGGACCCGATGTACACCGCCGAGGAACTCACCGCGCACGGCCTGCCGCCGTACGACGGTGAGCCGCTCGGCGCGGCCGTCGTGCAGGCGGACCACGCGGAGTACCGCACCCTCAGCCCCGCCGACCTGCCCGGCGTGACCGTCCTGGTCGACGGCCGCCGGGTCACCGACCCGGCCCGCTGGGCCGGCGTGCGGCGGGTGGTCATCGGCGGCTGATCCGCCGTCGCGTCACGGGGCCCCGGTCGACAACGGCCGGGGCCCCGTCGCGTCGAGCGGGGTGCCGCCGTGGCCCGCTGGTGGGCCGCGCGACACCCCGGCAATACTCGAAGGACATGCCACGTTAAGGTCGCACCTGCCCGGATTCGCCGGTGATCGATAGGGGAGCGTGTCTTTGTTCAGCAAACTGCGCAGGCAGCCGGACGCCGGCCTCATCGGCACGCTACTGCTGTCGTACGCCGTCATGGTGCTGGCCGGGGCCCTCGGCTGGATGATCCCCCTCGCGGTCGCCGGCCTGGCCGTGGCCGCCGGTGAACTCACCCTGCTGCGCCGGCCGGCCGGTGGGGAACTGCTGGACAAGGCCGGGATCGGCAGCCTGTACCGGCACCTGGCCCGGGACCTGGCGGTCGTCCTGCTGATCGTGACGGCGGTCCGCCCCGGCCCGACGGCGCTGGTCCTGGTGCTGCTGCTGCCCGCGGCGCTGCTGGCGCTCGCCCTCGGCACGGGGGTGCTGGCGCGCCTCGGCGAGCGGGGCGCCGCCGCCGTCGCCTTCGTCCGCAACATCGAGGTCGGGCGGTCCTCCGGGGCGCCCCGGCCGCCGGCCTGGGCCGTCGCCGTCGAGGGCGACCGGCTGCCCCTGCTCAACCTGGCGCTGGTGCCGGCGGCCGTGGTCGCGGTGCTGGCCGACGACGTGGCACCGGTGGTGCTCACCGCGGCGGTCACCCTGGTGGCGGGGGCGCTGGTCGCCGCCGTGCTCGCGCTGACCTGGCTGCGTGGGCGCGGCCGGGCCACCTCGGCGCTGCCGGCGGTGCAGAGCTGGCTGGCCCGCGAGCAGCCGGACCTGGCGCTCTACTTCGCCGGCCCCGTCAAGGACGTCTACCAGGCCAACATGTGGCTGGCCCCGGTCGAGGCGACCGGCCGGCGGGCGGTGGTGCTGATGCGCCAGGAGGAGGCGTTCCGGGCGCTCGCCGACACCCGCCTGCCGGTGGTCTGCGTACCCGCCGGCACCGACTTCATGAACCTCGAACTGGGCAGCCTCCGGGCCGCCCTCTACGTGGCGAACGTCGGCGCGAACATCCACCTGCTGCGCGAGCCGGGCGTGAAGCACGTCTTCGTCGGCCACGGCGACAGCGACAAGCAGGCCAGCGTCAACCCCTACAGCAAGGTGTACGACGAGGTCTGGGTGGCCGGTCCGGCGGGGCGGGAACGCTACGCCCTCAGCGGCGTCGGCGTGCTCGACCGCGACATCGTCGAGATCGGCCGGCCGCAGCTGGCCGGCGTGCACACCTTCGGCTCGACGGCCACGCAGCGGCCGTTCACCGTGCTCTACGCCCCGACCTGGGAGGGCTGGCTGGAGGAGGAGGTCTACCACACCTCCGTGGTGCTGATGGGCGAGCGGATCGTCGCCGGGCTGCTGGCGACCCCCGGGGTGCGGGTGATCTACAAGCCGCACCCGCTCACCGGCAGCCGGTCGGCCAAGGCCCGGTCGGCCAACGACCGGATCGTCCGTCGGATCCGGGCCGCCGGCGGGCAGAGCGACGCGACCTCGCTCGCCGGCGACGCGCACCTCGTGGTCACCGGCCGGGCGCCGGGGCTGTTCGACTGCTTCAACCAGACCGACCTGCTGGTCAGCGACATCTCCAGCGTCGTCTCGGACTTCATGCAGAGCCAGCGGCCGTACGTCGTGGCGAACCCGGCCGGGCTGCCCGAGGACGAGTTCCGCCGCCGGTACCCCACCGCCCGGGCCGCGTACCTGCTCGGTGCGGACTGCGGGGAACTGCCGAAGATCGTCGCGGTGACCCGGGCCGGTGACGACCCGATGACCGAGGCGCGTCGGGAGCTGAAGACGTACCTGCTGGGCCCGGACGAGCCGAACGCGATGGACCGGTTCCGGGCGGAGATCGACCGGCTCTGCGGCTGACGCGTCGACGCGGGGGCGGTGTCCGGTGGTGCCGGTCACCGCCCCCGCGTCGTCCGTTCAGCCCCGCTGCGGCGGGTTCTCCACGTCCCGCGAGACGACCTCGCCGCGCTCGTCGACCCAGCCCTTCGGGCGCGCCGGGTTGCCGGCGACGAGCTGGTACGGCGCCACGTCCCGGGTCACCACGGACCCGGCCGCGATCATCGCGTACTCGCCGACCTCGATGCCGCAGACGAGGGTGGCGTTGGCGCCGATCGAGGCGCCCCGGCGGACCAGGGTCGGCGTGATCGTCCAGTCCGGATTCTGCGCCCGGGGCCGGAAGTCGTTGGTGAAGACCGCGCACGGGCCGACGAAGACCTCGTCCTCGATGGTGACGCCCTGGTACACCGAGACGTTGTTCTGGATCTTGACCAGGTCGCCGACCGTCACGCCGGCGTCGACGTACACGTTGCGGCCGATGACGCAGCCGGCGCCGACCTGCGCCGAGGACCGGATGTGGGCAAGGTGCCAGACCTTCGTGCCGTCGCCGACGCGGGCACCCTCCTCGACGTCGGCCGTCGGGTGGACGAAGACGGAGGGGGGCAGGGAACTGCTGTCAGTCATCCTTCAACTCGCATGGCTCGGGGCGCGGCGTCGCGCCGTCGGTGATCCGCGTCGGCGTACGCCGGGCGGGCGTCGATCGCGCGGACCGGTTCTGCCACACCCGCCCCGGGACGCGCGGGCGAGGCCGGGGGAGCGGACTCGGCGTAGCATAGCGACCCGTCAGGCGAGCAGCGCCGCCACCGCGTCGGCGACCGGCAGGTCCGCCGGCAGCGCGTCGGCGGCCACCACGGCGGGCACCGGCAGCGGGCCGTACAGGTGCGGGAAGAGCGCCCCGTCGCGCGACGGCTCCCAGCGCAGCGCGTCGCCCAGCCGGTCCGGGTCCACCGTCAGCAGGGTCAGCCCGGTGGCGCCCGCGAAGTACCGCCGGGCCGTACCGACCACCTGGTCGGCGCCGGAGAGGTGGATGAACCCGGACTGCCGGTCCAGCGCCGTACCGTCCAGGTGGCCGGCGGCCAGCGCGTCGTCCCACTCGGTGGTGGTGAGGAGCTTGTAGATCACCCCGGCAGCCTACGCGCGGCCGGTCGCCCCGGCGGCCGTCCCGGTTTCCCGGTACCGCCCCGGTGCCCGCCGCCGCCGGGCATGCTCGGGGCAGCGGGTCGCGGAGGGATGGCGATGGAGAGCTACGACGAGGACTGGACCGACAGCCAGCGGGCGCTGTACGACGAGTGCCACCGGGCCGGCGGCGAGTGGGCCGGCGACCCGGACACCCCGACCGAGGACGTGCAGCACGTGATCAACCTCGGCCAGGCGGACGACGACACCCTCCCGGACGCCGAGATCGACTATCCGCCCCTGGTCGACGCGGTCACCCAGGCCACCGGCGAGATCGTCACCAGCGTGCCCGCCAGCCACGACGACCCCGGCTTCCGGGGCTTCGTCGACGGGGTCCGCGACGCCACGGCCGACGAGGTCTTCGGTCTCTGACCTGCCGGTCGAGCACCACCGGCGCCCCGGCGCCGGCGCGCCGACGGGGCTGGTGCCGGGTCGGCGCGGGACCGGGCCTCCCGTCGCGGGCGTACTTCTGCCACCATTCGGGGTCGACGGACCGACGAATGGGGGCCCCGGGTGCGCATCCTGCTGGTCGAGGACGACCGCCGGGTGGCCGCCGCGCTCTCCTCCGCCCTCACCCGCCGGGGGTACGAGGTGGAGCACGCCGCGACCGTCGCCGCGGCCCTCTGCGCGGCCCCCTGCGACCTGGTGCTGCTGGACCTGACCCTGCCCGACGGGGACGGCACCGACCTGTGCCGGGAGCTGCGGCGGCGCAGCAGCCAGCTCGGCATCATCGCGGTGACCGCCCGGGGCGAGGAACGGGACCGGGTGCTCGGCCTTCGGCTCGGCGCGGACGACTACGTGGTCAAGCCCTTCTCCATGACCGAACTCCAGGCGCGCATCGAGGCGGTGCTGCGCCGCGCGGCGCACGCAGTGCCGGAACGCAACCTGATCGAGGTGGGGCCCGTACGCGTCGACGTGGCCGCCCGGACGGTCACCGTCGGGGGCCGGCCGGTGGCGCTGACCCGCAAGGAGTTCGACGTCCTGCTCTCCCTGGCCCGGCAGCCCGGCGTGGCGGTGGCCCGGGAACGGATCCTGCTCGACGCCTGGGGCTCGACCTGGGGCGACGGGCACACGGTCGAGGTGCACGTCGGCTCGCTGCGTGGCAAGCTGGGCGACCCCGGCCTGGTGGAGACCGTACGCGGGGTCGGCTACCGCCTGCGCGGCGAGTGAGGGGACGCCGTGCGACGTCGGCTGGTGATCAGCTATCTGCTGTTGATGGTGCTGGTGCTGATCGCGTTGGAGACCCCGCTGGCGGTCACCCTGGCCAACCGGGAGACCGACCGGGTACGCGCGGACCGGCTCGCCGACGCCACCCGGTTCGCCTCGTTGGCCGGCCCGGCGCTGCGGGGCGGCACCCCCGGCCCGCTCGCCAACGAGCTGCGCAGCTACGACGCCCTGTACGACATCGGCGCGGCGGTGGTCGACCGGGAGCGTCGGACGGTGGCGGCCTCCGGGAGCTGGCGGATGGCCCCGGGTTCCCGCGAGGCGTTGGACATGGCGCTCTCCGGCCAGCAGGCCAGCGGGCCGGACTCGGTCTGGCCGTGGGTCGACGGGCCGATCGTCGTGGCGGTGCCGATCAACGACGGTGGCGAGGTGCTCGGGGCGGTGGTCATCACCACCCCCGCCGATCCGGTCCGGCGGGCCGTGACCGTCTGGTGGCTGGCGCTGGCCGGAACGGGCCTGCTCGCCGTGCTGGCCTGCGTGCTGACCGCGTTCGGGCTGGCCGGTTGGGTGTTGCGCCCGGTCACCGAGCTGGACGCGGTCACCCATGAGATCGCCGAGGGGGACCGTGGCGCGCGGGTGCAGCACCGGCTCGGCCCGCCGGAGCTGCGTCGCCTGGCGACCAGCTTCAACCACATGGCCGACGTCGTCTCCGACGTGATGGACCGGCAGCGGGCCTTCGTCGCCCACGCCAGCCACCAGCTGCGCAATCCGCTGACCGCGCTGCGGCTGCGGGTGGAGGAGCTGGGCCCGAGCCTCACCGACGCGGACGGGCGTGCCGAGCACCAACTGGCCCTGGAGGAGACCGACCGGCTGGCCCTCGTGCTGGACGCGCTGCTGACCCTGGCCCGCGCCGAGCGGCGGGAGAACCAGCGGGTCACCGTCGACGCGGCGGCCGTCGCCGCGTCCCGGGTGGCCGCCTGGGAGCCGCTCGCCCGGCACCACCGCATCACCCTCCGGCTGGTGGCCGGGGACGCCCCGGCGTACGCGCGGACCGTGCCGACCGCCATCGACCAGGCCCTGGACGCGCTGATCGACAACGCGGTCAAGTTCAGCGACGCCGGTGGCGAGGTGACGGTGACCGTCCGGCACGACGGCGACGGCACCGCCCTGGAGGTCCGCGACACCGGGCCGGGCATGACGGCCAGCCAGCTCGGGCAGGCGACCGAGCGGTTCTGGCGGGCCCCGGAGGTGCAGAACATCGACGGGGCCGGGCTGGGCCTCACCATCGTCGCCGTGCTGGTCGACGCCTCGGACGGGCGGCTCACCATGCGCGGGGGCGAGCCGCGCGGCCTGGTCGCCGGCCTCTGGTTCCCCGCCCCCGCCGCCCCCGCCGACGCTGGCCCCGCCGCCCTCGCCCGCGCCGACGCCGCCCCCACCCTCGCCGACGCCGCCGCTAACCCCGCTGACGTGCCGTAGGGCGGGCCTGGCGGCGGGCGCGAGGGTGCCGCGGGGTCAGGGCTTGGCGGCGCGGTACCAGTCGGCCGCGCCGGGGTGCAGCGGCAGGGGGGCGGTGGCGATTGCCGAGCGGGGGCTCATCCGCCCGGCGGCCGGATGCGCGGCGGCCAACTCCTGGCGGCGTTCCATCAGCAGCCGGGTCACCTCCCGGATCAGCGGCGTCGGCAGGTCGGCCCGGACGATCAGGAAGTTCGGGTTGGCCACCGTGGTCACCGGGTCGGTGCCGTACACCGAGCGGGGGATGTCCCGGGAGACGTAGACCTCCGGGTTGCTCTCGCGCAGCGGCCCGGTCCACTCGCCGAGGTCGACGATCCGGGTCGCGCTGTCGTCCGTGAGCTGCTCCAGCGCCCTGACCGGCAGCCCGCCCGAGAAGAAGAACGCGTCGATCGTGCCGGCCCGCAACGCCGCGACCGAGTCGTCGAGGCCGAGGTGCTCCTGGCGTACCCGGTCACCACCGAGGCGGGCCACCTCCAGCAGCCGGACGGCGGTGATCTCGGTGCCGGAGCCGGGCGCGCCCACGGACACCCGCCGCCCGCGCAGGTCGCTCAGGGTGCGGACGGGACCGCCGGCGGTGGTGACCAGGTGCAGCAGATCGTCGTAGACCCGGGCGACCGCGACCACGGACGGGTGCGTCGCCGGTGCCGCCGGCAGCACGTCGGCCTGGGTGAAACCCAGCTCGGCCTCGCCGGAGCCGACCAGCCGGACGTTCTCCGCCGAGGCGGCGGTCACCACCACGCTGGCCCGGACGTCCGGCAGCTCCCGGTTGAGCACGGCGGCCAGGGACTGCCCGAAGGCGTGGTAGACCGCCGTCGGGCTGCCGGTCGCGATCCGGATCCGTACCGGTGGCTCGGGATCGTCCTGGCAGCCGGCGACGCCGGGCATCGCCACCACCAGCAGCAGCGCCAGCAGCGCCGGCGGGCGGACACGGCGCGGGCGGACACGGCGGAACCCGGTGCGACTCACGCGCTGCACTCTGCGCCGTGCGGGCCGTCGCCGCAACCCGCCGCCCACCGACCGGGCTAGGAACCCGGCGGCGGGTCGGTGACGATGGTCAGCTCGCTGCGGTACGCGCCCGGTCCGCAGCGCCGCCGGACGTGCTCATCCGGCAATCAGGACCGCACGCGCAGGTGGGCGGGATCCAGCGCGGTGCTGTGCAGGATCCGCTGACGGTCCGGGCCGTCGGCGACACAGACCAGGTAACAGCCGGTGCCGGGGCGCAGCAGCGCCGGAACGTCCAGCAGGGCGGCCCCGCGTACCAGGATGGCGGCCAGTTCCCGGTCGGTGATCCGGACGCCGAGGATGTGCCGGCGGACGTGCCGCCCACCGGCGAGCAGGGCGGCCCGCCAGGCGGCGGCGGCCAGCCGGGGCCGCCACGCCCGCCGTACGGTCGACGCGCCCGGGACCGGCCCGCCCAGCAGCTCGCGCCGGCCCTGCCGCCAACCGGCCTCCAGCGTCCTCGCGTACGCCGGCCGGTGCTGGTGCGGCACGGAGAGCCGGTGCAGCTCGAAGCGGCGGCGCAGGCCGCCCACGGTCACCTCGTGCTCGATGGGGACGTCCAGCCGGTGCAGGAGCTGACGCATGCGGTGCGCCGCCTCCTCCCGGTTGAACTCCACCGACGGGGGCCGGTGCTCCGCCGTTGGCCGGCGGGTGCCGACGACGGCCGGCGGGGGCGTGCAGCGCAGCAGACAGGCGGCCTCGAACGCGTCGGCCAGGGTGGACCAGTCCAACGGCGGCGGCGTCGAGGGCAGGCGCGGCCGATCGAGCAGGATCTGTTCGGGAGCCAACGTGGGCACTCCTTGTCGGCGTCGGGGTCCCTCTACCGTGGTCGCTCGACGCCGCCGGGGAAACCGATCGGCCCCAGCCTTGAGGAAATCTTGCGGCTGTCCTACAGCTCCGTGACGATCACGTCGACCTGGCGTGGCCGACCGGGCGGGGCGGGCTGCTCCAGCACCGGATGCTTCAGGTCGCGCAGCGCGGTCAGCAGCCCGCCGACGGTACGCGGCCGGGCGCCCGCGGTCAGCAGGTCCCGGACCAGCCGGCCCTTGGTCGCCTTGTTGAAGTGGCTCACCACCGACCGGACGGGCACGCCGTCGACCTCCCGCTCGTGCAGCACCCGGACGGTCACCGTACGGTCGGCCACCTCGCCGCGCGGCGCCCAGGTGGTCGCGTACGCGCCGGAGCGCAGGTCGAGCACCGGCCCGTCGCCGGCCGCCGCGGCCATCGCCGGCGCGAGCGCCCGCCGCCAGTACGCCGACAGCGCGCCGAGCCCCGGCAGCCGCGCCCCGATCGGGCACCGGTAGGGCGGGATCCGGTCGGTGAGGCGTACCGCGCCCCAGAGCCCCGAGCTGATCAGCACCGACCGGCGGGCGGCCCGCTGCGCGGTCGCCGGCAGCGAGGCGAGATCGAGCGCCTCGTAGAGCACCCCGGTGTAGACGCGGCCGGCGGGCGCGGTGGCCGCCACCCGCAGCCGGGCGTTGCGGCGCAACTCGCCGCGCTGGCCCTCGCTGATCCCCAGCGCCGCCAGGGCCGCCCCCTCGTCGCCGTCGGCGCTGAGCGCCACCAGCGCCGTCAGCACCTCCTCCCGGGCGCCGGTCAGCTCCGGCAGGGAGAGCCCGGCGAGGTCGAGCCGCCGGCCGGTGTCGGCGTCGGCCTTCCCCTCGGAGGGCGGCAGCAGGATGAGCATCGGTGACTCCTCGGCTCGGCGCGGCGTCCGCGCGCCGGTCCAGCCAGCGTACGGGCCGGCCCTACCGCCACGGCCGCACCGGCGTCCGGGGGTGGTACACGCGATACCCGCCCACGTCGGCAACCAGCGCGGCGTCGGCCCGGTCGCCCAGCAGCCGGCGCAGCCGCCGCTCCGCCGCCGAGCCGGCCTCCAGCACGTACCCGGGCCGGTCGGCCCGCCCCACCTGCCGCCAGTACGCGGGATAGCGGTTCTGCCCGGGGGTGAGGTCGCCGTCGAGCACCGCGCACACCACCGCCTCGGCCGTGTTGAAGATCAGCCGGTTGCAGGTCCAGTAGTCCCCGTACACCTCGCGGGGGCCGCCAGCGCGGAGCGTGTCGGCCAGCTCGCGGGCCTGCCGCTCCTCGGTCCGGGACGCCCCGGTGCCGGTGGCCGCGAACAGCACGGTCACCACCAGCGTGGTCGCGGCCAGCGCGGCGAGCACGGCGGTGGCCAGCGCGCCGGCCAGGCGGCCGAACGCGCCGACCGTGCCCCGCCAGCAGGCGACCGCCGCCACCCAGAGCGGCCAGAGCACCGCCGGCAGGGAGAGCTGGAGCACCGACAGGTAGCGGGCGTTGTCCAGGGGGCTGGTGGCCGCGAGGGGGCTGCGCACGTACGACAGCAGGGTCAGCGCCGCGCCGACGACCAGCGCGAGGTGCACCACCGGGCCGACCCGCTCGCCGCGCGGGGCGCCCGCGGCCCGGCGGTACGCGAGGACGGCGAGCGCGGCGGCGACCGCCAGCAGCACGGGGTAGAGCAGCCCGAACCAGCCCTGCCAGCGGGCGCAGCCGTCCACCGGACAGAGGCCGGCGGCCAGCGGCACCCCCTCCAGCAGCCCGCCGTCGAGGCGCCGCGACCACGGCGGCGTCGGCCCCGCCTTGGTGCTGATCTCGCGGAACACCGACAGCGAGTCCTCGCCGGGCGGGGCGAGCAGGTTGTCCCGGATCATCGGCGCGATCCCGACGGCGAACCCGGCCAGCAGCAGCGCCCCGGCCCAACCGAGCAGCTCCCGGCGGGCCACCCACGCCAGCACCAGCGCGGCCACCGCCAGGTAGGGCAGGATCAGCCAGTCCGACCAGACGGACACCCCGGCGAGCAGACCGAAGAGCCCGACGGCCAGCCGGCGGTGCCGCACCGTTCCCCGGGCGAGTCCCACCGCGATCAGCAGCATTAGCAGCACCGCGACCTTGACCTCCGGGCGGCCGCCGACCGCGGTCAGCTGGTCCCGGACGACCCGTTCCCCGCCCAGCGCCAGCAGGCCGACGATCCCGGTGGCGAACCAGGGCGAGCCGATCCGCCGGGTCAGCCGGTGGATCAGCCAGAGGAAGAGGGCGTAGAGCAGCAGCAGCGGCAGGCGCAGCAGCGGCCACCCCGGCCCGGCCACCGCGATCAGCGGCGCGGCCAGGTACGACTCCAGCACCCCCATGTAACGCTGCCCGTAGAGGAAGACCGGCAGCTCGCGGCCCTGAGCGATGTGCAGCGCGGCCAGCCCGAACGTCGCCTCGTCGCTGTTGGACACGGGCACCGTGTGCAGGGTCAGGACCAGCCGGTAGCCGACCCCGGCGAGCCCGAACAGCAGCGCCACGAGCGCCGGCCGGTCGAGCTGCGGGCGCCACCGCCCACGCTTGCGCACTGGTTGCGACACGACCAACGCCCCCGTCGTCGTCCCGACCGGAGTGTTTCACGCCGTCGGGCCCGGCCGGGGCGGATCGGCGCAGCGCGGACGATCCGCCGGACCACGGCGGGCACGACGTCGGGCCTCCCGGCGGCCGGGGAAGGCGTCGGGCCCTCCGCCGGCCGGGGGAAGATCGCCTCGCGTGGCCGAGGTGGCCGGGTTGTGGCAGGGTTGCTGGCGTGCCACCCACTGCCGCCGGCCAGTTGGCCGTACCGAACCTGCACCGGGCCGCGCGGATCGAGGACGCCGTGCACTCGCTGGTCGAGCGCCGGCTGCGGCGCACCGGCTGGCGGACGAACGTCATCGCGTACACCGGCTACGGCGCGCCCGGCTGGGTGCGGGTGATGTGCCGGGTGCTGCTGGGCCGGCCGGACACCCGCCAGCGCGGCCGGCTGGAGAAGGTGCGCGGGTGGCGCAGCTTCACCACGCTGCCGGCCAAGCACGTCACGGTCACCATCGAGGCCGGCGGGGAACGGCACGAGGCGCGGGCCGACCGCAGCGGGTTCGTCGACGCCGTGGTCGAGGCGGACCTGCCGCCCGGCTGGGGCTCGGTGCGGATCAGTCTGCCGGACGCCGAGCCGGTGGAGGCGCCGGTGCGCATCCTCGACCCGGAGGTGCGCTTCGGCATCCTCTCCGACATCGACGACACGGTCATGGTCACCGCGCTGCCCCGGCCGCTGCTCGCCGCCTGGAACACGTTCGTCCTCGACGAGCACGCCCGCAACGCCGTGCCCGGCATGGCGGTGCTCTACGAGCGGTTGGTCACCGCGCACCCGGGCGCCCCGGTCTTCTACCTCTCCACGGGCGCCTGGAACGTGGCGCCGACGCTGACCCGGTTCCTGTCCCGGCACCTCTACCCGGCCGGGCCGCTGCTGCTGACCGACTGGGGACCGACCGCCGACCGCTGGTTCCGCAGCGGGCGGGAGCACAAGCGGGTCACCCTGGCCCGGCTGGCCAAGGAGTTCCCCGAGGTCAAGTGGCTGCTGGTTGGCGACGACGGGCAGCACGACCCGGAGATCTATCGCGAGTTCGCCGCCGCCCACCCGGAGAACGTGGCCGGTGTGGGCATCCGCCGGCTCTCGCCCACACAGGCGGTGCTGGCCGGTAGCCTGCCCACCCCGGCCGGCGAGTCGTCGGCGGGGCCCGTGGGGCAGAAGTGGCTCTCCGCGCCCGACGGCGCCGGCCTGTGGAAGCTGCTGCGCGACGCCGGCCTCGTCTGACGCCGCCGCTGCCGGCAGGCGGTGGCTGCGGGTGGCTACGGCTGCCGGCGGCTGCGGGCGGCTGCGGGCGGCTGCGGGCAAACGGGTGGCGGGGGAGCCTGCTTCGCTCGGAGCGCCCTACTTCGCCCGGAGCGGCGCGCCCTCGGGGGGAAGCGTTCCTTGGCGGCCGTCACAGCGAAGAACGTTACGCAGAGTGGTCGAATCCTCCTTCCGGCTACTTCCGCTCCGCTCGCTTTGCTCTGCAGCCATATCGGCACCAGGCACGCTGCGTTAGTGGCGCGTATATGGCTGCAGAGCAAAGTGCGCGCGGAGGCATTGAGGTTTCCCTGGCGGAATGAGCGAAGTGCCCTGTAGCGCCCGTTTCTGGTGTCGGGTTGGGAGTTCTTACCTTTCCGCAGGGCAAGTGCCGATTACGCGGGGTGAGAATCGGGGCTCTTTGGCTGGATGGTCACGCACCGTGGTCGGCGCGTCATCGGGTTCTCTCGTCCGGCCCCGGGGCGAGGTTCGCGGGGCGAAAAATTGTGAAGGATACTTGCGCAACAAGCCGGCAACATTGAACATCTTTTTCGTGCGTAGAGATTATGGTCGATACCTGTCCGGGCTTGCGCTGGTGGCGGCGCTGGCGCTCGGCGTGGCCCTCCCCACGGCCGCCCCCGCCGCCCCGCCCGCCGAGCCGGGGACCGCGTCGGATACCGTCCCCGTCGCCGCCCAGGCGGCCTGCGTGACCGACCCCGCCATTCCGAAGCGGCAGCTGCGCGGCATGTGGATCGCCAGCGTGGCCAACATCGACTGGCCCAGCCGCACCGGGCTCACCCCCGCCGCCCAGCAGGCGGAGTACCGGGGCTGGCTCGATCTGGCCACGCAGCGGCGGATGAACGCCGTCGTCGTGCAGATCCGCCCCGCCGCCGACGCGTTCTGGCCGTCGACGTACGAGCCGTGGTCGCAGTGGCTCACCGGCACCCAGGGCGGCAACCCCGGCTACGACCCGCTGGCCTTCATGGTGGCCGAGGCGCACGCCCGCAACCTGGAGTTCCACGCCTGGTTCAACCCGTACCGGGTGGCGAACCACACCGACCTGACCAAGCTGGCGGCCAGCCACCCGGCCCGCAAGAACCCGGGCTGGACCGTCACCTACGGCGGACACATCTACTACAACCCCGGCATTCCCGCCGTCCGCGCCTTCGTGCAGGACGCGATGATGGACGCCGTCAAGCGCTACGACATCGACGCGGTGCACTGGGACGACTACTTCTACCCGTACCCGGTCAGCGGGGTGGCCTTCCCCGACCAGGCCACCTACGCCCAGTACGGCGCCGGTTTCAGCACCATCGGCGACTGGCGGCGCAACAACGTCAACCTGCTGGTCCGGGAGATGCGTGACAAGATCCGGGCGGCCAAGCCGTGGGTGAAGCTCGGCGTCAGCCCGTTCGGCATCTGGCGCAACGCCGGCACCGACCCGCTCGGCTCGCGTACCACGGGCCTCCAGTCGTACGACGCGATCTACGCCGACACCCGGCGCTGGGTGCGGCAGGGGTGGGTCGACTACATCGCCCCGCAGATCTACTGGCACATCGGCCACCCGGCGGCCGACTACGCGGAGCTGGTCCGCTGGTGGTCCGAGACCGTGACCGGCACCGACGTGCAGCTGCTCGTCGGGCAGGCCACCTACCGCGCCGGCGCGTCCGGGCAGGACGCCGCCTGGCAGGACCCGGCCGAGCTGACCGACCACCTCACGCTGAACCGCAGCTACCCGAGGATCGTCGGCGACATCCACTTCAGCGCCAAGGACGTCCGCGCGGACCGCATCGGCGCCGTCTCCCGGACGGCGACCGACCACTACCGCCGGCCCGCGCTGGCGCCGGCCGGGGTGGGCGGCGCCGCGCCCGCCGCTCCGAACCTCACCTCGGCGGTACGCGGCACCGGCGGCGTGACCCTCACCTGGCAGCGCGGCGCCACCGGCAGCACCGCCGCGTACGCGGTGTACCGGCTGCCCGGCGACGGCGCGGTCGACGCCTGCGACCTGGCCGACGCCCGCAACCTGCTCGGCACGGTCCGTGCCTCGGGCGGCACCGGGACGTTCACCGACGCCACCGCCGCGGCCGGCTCGACGTACCGCTACCTGGTGACGGCGCTGGACAGGCTGCACCACGAGAGCGTTGCCAGCAACGCGCGGGTGGTCACCGGCACGGGCGGTACGTTCAGCGTGATCGTGGACAACGCCACGGCCGGCGGCTTCACGGCCGCCACCACCTGGGGCACGTCGTCGTACCTCCCGGCGCGCTACGGGGCCAACTACCGGTTCGCCAACCCGCAGGCGGTCAGCGACCCGGCCTGGTTCACCGCGACGCTGCCCGCAGCCGGCTCGTACCGGGTCGAGGTCTGGTACCCGGCCGACCCCGGCTACAACAGCGCCACCCCGCACCTGGTGGCGACGGCGAACGGGAACGTCACCGCCACCGTCGACCAGCGCAGCGGCGGCGGACAGTGGCGCGTGCTCGGCACCTACGACCTCGCCGCCGGCACGCGCCAGGTCGTCGGGGTCAGCCGCTGGACCAGCACCCAGGGGTACGTCGTCGCCGACGCGGTGCGAATCACCCGCCTCTGAGCCCGCTCGTTCCCCGGGGCGCCCTGACGTCCCGGGGAACGACCCGGTCAGTCGCGGCGCAGCCAGAGCACGCCGAGCGGGGGCACCCGCAGCGCCGCCGAGGCGGGCAGCCCGTGCCACGGCACGTCCTCGGCGTGCACGGCGCCCAGGTTGCCGACCCCCGAGCCGCCGTAGTGGTGGGCGTCGGTGTTGAGCACCTCCGCCCACGTGCCGCCGGCCGGCAGTCCGATCCGGTAGTCCTCCAGCGGCAGGGCGGAGAAGTTCGCCACGCAGACCAGGGTCGCGCCGTCGGGGGCGATCCGGACGAACGAGACGGTGTTGTTGGCGACGTCGTCGCCGGCGATCCAGCGGAAGCCGGCCGGCTCGGTGTCCTGCGCCCACAGCGCGGGGGTGTCCCGGTAGACGCGGTTCAGGTCGCCGACGAGCCGCTGCACCCCGGCGCGGGCCGGGTCGTGCAGCAGGTACCAGTCGAGGCCCCGCTCCTCGCTCCACTCCCGGTCGTCGGCCAGCTCGCAGCCCATGAAGAGCAGCTGCTTGCCGGGGTGCGCCCACATGTACGCCAGCAGCGCGCGTACGTTGGCCAGGCGCTGCCAGGTGTCGCCGGGCATCTTGCCGGCCAGGGAGCCCTTGCCGTGCACCACCTCGTCGTGGCTGATCGGCAGCACGTAGTTCTCGCTCCAGGCGTACGCCAGGGAGAACGTGAGCTGATGGTGGTGGTGCTGCCGGTGGACGGGGTCCTTCGACGTGTAGAGCAGGGTGTCGTGCATCCAGCCCATGTTCCACTTGAAGCCGAAGCCGAGCCCGCCGTCGGCCGTGGCGCGGGTGACCCCCGGCCAGGCGGTGGACTCCTCGGCGATCATCGTCACCCCGGCGTGGTGCTTGTAGACCGTCGCGTTGACCTCCTGCATGAACGCGATGGCCTCCAGGTTCTCCCGGCCGCCGTGCCGGTTGGGCAGCCACTGCCCCTCCTGGCGGGAGTAGTCCAGGTAGAGCATCGAGGCGACCGCGTCCACCCGCAGCCCGTCGACGTGGAACTGGTCGCACCAGTAGAGCGCGTTGGCGACCAGGAAGTTGCGCACCTCCGGGCGGCCGAAGTCGAAGACGTACGTGCCCCAGTCGGGGTGCTCGCCCCGGCGCGGGTCGGGGTGCTCGTAGAGGGCGGTGCCGTCGAAGCGGCCGAGGGCCCACTCGTCCTTGGGGAAGTGCGCCGGCACCCAGTCCAGGATGACGCCGACGCCAGCGGCGTGCAGCGCGTCCACGAGGTGCCGGAACTCGTCGGGGTCGCCGAAGCGGGACGTCGGCGCGTAGTAGCCGGTGACCTGGTAGCCCCAGGAGCCGCCGAACGGGTGCTCCATCACGGGCAGCAACTCCACGTGCGTGAAGCCCAGCTCCGTGACGTACGCGGTCAGCTGCTCGGCCAGCTCCCGGTAACTGAGCCCGGGGCGCCACGAGCCGAGGTGCACCTCGTAGACGCTCATCGGCTCCTGGTGCGGCTGCCGTCGGGCCCGCCGCGCCAGCCAGTCGGCGTCGCCCCACTCGTACGTCGAGTGGTGCACCACCGACGCGGTGGCCGGCGGCACCTCCGCGTACGCCGCCATGGGGTCGGCCTTGTCCCGCCACTGCCCGTCGGCGCCCAGGATCCGGTACTTGTAGCGGGCCCCGGCCCCGACGCCCGGGACGAACAGCTCCCACACCCCGCTGCCGCCGAGCGAGCGCATCGGCCAGCCGTCGTCCGGCGCCCAGCCCGCGAAGTCCCCGACCACCCGCACCCCGCGCGCGTTCGGCGCCCAGACGGTGAACGCCACGCCCTCGTCGAAGACCCGCGCGCCGAGCGCCTCCCAGAGCCGCTCGTGCCGGCCCTCGCCGATCAGGTGCAGGTCCAGCTCGCCCAGGGTGGGCGGATAGCGGTACGGGTCGTCGTGGGTCCGGCCGTCGACCTCGACGCGGTAGTCGAGCACCTCGCCCGCGACCTCCGCCTCGAAGACGCCGACGTCGTGCACCCGCCGCATCCGGTGCCGCTCGCCGTCGACGACGAGGGCGACGTCGGCGGCGTCCCGGCGCAGCGTCCGGACGACCGTGCGCCCGTCGGCCGGGTGCGCGCCGAGGACGGCGTGCGGGTCGTGCGTGGCGCCGGCGATCAACTGGTCCATCGGGCGTCGTCCTTCTGGGCGGAAGTGGTGGGGGCGGTGCCGCCCGAGAGGTCGTCGGGGACGTCTTCGACGGTCAGGTCCGGCGCCGCCTGCGCCGGCGCGGGGCCGGCACCGGGCGCGGGTCGCCGCACCGTCAGCACGTGCGCCGGTTGCAGGTACGGGTCGAGGCGCACGGCGTTGCGCTGCCCCCAGTCGTAGCTGGCGCCGGTCAGCTCGTCGCGCACCGTGAACCGGTCGTGCCAGTCGAGGCCGAGCGCGGGCATGTCCAGCGTGGTGTTGCCCCACTGCACCTCACGCGAGTCGAACGAGCAGACCACGAGCACGGTGTTGCCCGTGTCCGGGTCGTGCTTGGACCAGCAGAGCAGCGCCGGGTTGTCGATGTCGTGGAAGACCAGGTTGCGCAGCTGGTGCAGGGCCGGGTTCTCCCGGCGTACGCGGTTGAGCACCGCGATGAACGGCGCGAGGGAGCGGCCCTGCGCCTGCGCGCCGGACCAGTCCCGGGGGCGCAGCTCGTACTTCTCGTTGTCGAGGTACTCCTCCGCGCCGGGGCGGGCGACGTGCTCGAACAGCTCGTAGCCGGCGTACATGCCCCAGGAGGGGGAGAGCAGTGCGGCCAGCACCGCCCGGATCTTGAACATCGGCGGGCCGCCGTGCTGCAACGACTCGTGCAGGATGTCCGGCGTGTTCGGCCAGAAGTTGGGCCGCATGTAGTCGGCCGCCTCGACCAGCTCCTCGCAGTACGCCCGCATCTCCGCCGCCGACGTGCGCCAGGTGAAGTACGTGTACGACTGGGTGAAGCCGATCTTGCCCAGCCCGTGCATGATCGCCGGCCGAGTGAACGCCTCGGCGAGGAAGAGCACGTCCGGGTCGACCTTCTTCACCTCGGCGATCAGCCAGTGCCAGAAGTCGAACGGCTTGGTGTGCGGGTTGTCCACCCGGAAGATCCGGATGCCCTCGCCGACCCAGTGCAGCACCACCCGCAGGACCTCGGCCCGGATGCCCTCCGGATCGTTGTCGAAGTTGACGGGGTAGATGTCCTGGTACTTCTTCGGCGGGTTCTCCGCGTACGCGATGCTGCCGTCGGCCCGGGTGGTGAACCACTCCGGGTGCTCGGTCACCCACGGGTGGTCCGGCGCGCACTGCAACGCCAGGTCCATCGCCACCTCCAGGCCCTGCTCGGCGGCGGCGGCGACGAAGTCGCGGAAGTCCTCCGGCGTACCCAGGTCGGGGTGGATGGTGTCGTGGCCGCCCTCGGCGGCGCCGATGGCCCACGGCGAGCCGACGTCGTCCGGCCCGGCGGTCAGCGAGTTGTTGGGGCCCTTGCGGTTGACCCGGCCGATCGGGTGGATCGGCGGCAGGTAGAGCACGTCGAAGCCCATCGCCGCGACGCCGGGCAGGCGCTCGACGGCGGTGGCGAACGTGCCGGAGCGCGCCGGCGCGTCGACCGTCGCCGGGATGGCGCCCTCCGAACGGGGGAAGAACTCGTACCAGGCGGAGAAGAGCGCCCGCCTGCGGTCCACCCACAGCCGGTGCTCCGCGCCGGTGGTGACCAGCTCCCGGACCGGGTGCTCCCAGAGCAGGTCGGCCAGCTCCAGCGCGGGGGCGACCCGCCGGGGCAGCTCCCTGTCGGCGTCGTCCAGCGCCGCCACCGCCGCGCGGACCCGCCCCGCGTCGTCGGCCGGCACCAGCTCCACGGCCGCGGTCAGCACCCGGGCGCCCTCGGCGAGGTCGTTGGCCAGGTCCGCCGGCCCCTGACCAGCGGCGATCTTCTTGGTGACCGCGTTCTGCCAGGTCAGGTACGGGTCCTGGAACGCCTCGACGGTGAAGGTCCACTCGCCGACCGCGTCGGGGCGGATCACCGCGTGCCAGCGGTCCTGCCCGGGCTCGCCGGGGCGCATCCGGGTGAACGGTCGGGTCCGCCCGTCGGGACCGCGCCAGACCACGTTGCAGCCGAGCGCGTCGTGCCCCTCCCGGTAGGCGCGGGCCGACACCGGCACCGGCTCGTCGACCACCGCCTTGGCCGGGTAACGACCGCAGGAGACGACGGGGGAGACGTCTTCGATCGGGAACCGTCCAGTCACCGGTTCAACCTACTGCGCGAGATCCTTTCGCGCGCGGCCAAGCGTCCCCTTCTCCACCCCGGCCCCCGGCGAGGACGGCGGGCTGCACCAGCTCCTGATGCCCTGTCGAGCTGATGTCGTCAACGACTCGCCCGCCTGCCGATGCCGACCAACGGAGTGCGCTGCTCATCACGCCCCCGCCGCCCCGCCCCGCCCCGCCCCGCCGAGGAGCATGCAACGAGGATGCCGACGACCTGCTGTTGCCCCGGATCGTTATAGGCCTTGGTAGAAATCGGCCCCTCCAGGGTCACTTGCCTACCAGGATCTTCCGGGATCCCGACATTCGGAAGCAGGAGCTCGCTGCGTGGGAAGTGGCATGGCTCAGGCGGGCGGTTCCGGCGCCACGAACGATCCCTTGCCCTGCCGGGTCACGATCCAGCCTCTCTCCTCCAGGATCCGCAGCGCGTATCGCACGGGCCATGCGCTCGATTGGTACTGCTCGCGCATCTCGGCGATAGACGGCAGCTTGTCACCGGGCTGAAGAGTGCCCGCGCGGATGGAGGCCGTTACATCGGCGATGATCTGCTCATACAACGGTGCTTGCGGCATGGTGGCGCCACCTCTCGTCAGCGAACCGATCTTCGCACCCGGAGTGACGCGCCGTGCATGCTCTGTTGACTGTGAAGGCAGTGCCTTCGGATGGCAGGGGTTCTCTCGTCAGCAGCGGAGTGCCCCGGGCCGGGCGAGGGAACCGGATGTCCGCTCCCGCCAAACGCGCCCTGGCCCACACCGCATGTTTCGCACACCTCGTCCTGACCACACGCTTCGTATTCACCCGCAAGGAGGCACAGATGGACGAGCGTCCGCCTGACGGGCCGCTGCCGGCGGCGCATCCGGTCCCGGGTGCCCGCGCCCGGCACCCCGACGGGGATCAGGTGCCCTGTCCGCCCCGCCCGCAGCGCGCGCCGCTCACCCGTCGCCAGTACGCCTGCGGCCTCACGCTCGCGCTGCTCGTACTCGTGCTCGTCGCGGTCGGGATCCTGCGGTGAACGGGACGGGCCGACGGTGAACGAGCTGCCGGTGGGTCGCCGGGTCGCCCAGTGGCGGGTGCGGCGCAACATGACGCAACAGCAGTTCGCCGACCGCCTGGGCAAGTCCAAGAGCTGGGTGGACAAGGTCGAGCGCGGAGTACGCAGGCTGGAACGGATGTCGAACCTGCGGGAGGTCGCCGAGGCGCTCCGGATCGATACGGAGGTGCTGCTCGCGGAGCGGATCGGACAACCGGACGTCACCGTGACCGGCGTGGCGCGGGTCCGGGCCGCCCTGGCCCGCTACCACGTCGAGGCGTCGTCCCGGCCGCCCGACGTCGCGCAGGTGCGGGCCCGCCTCGACCACGCCGAGCAGAGCTACCGGCACGCCCGGTACCCGATGCTGCTCGACCTGCTGCCCGGTCTGCTCGACGCCGCCCGCGACGCGCAGGCCGCCCGCCCCGGCCGGGCCACCGACGAGGTGCTGGTGCCGGCGTACGGCCTCGTCGCCCTGGTGCTGGTCAAGGTCGGGCAGGGGGAGCTGGCGTGGCTGGCCGCCGACCGGGGGATGGCCGTCGCGTTGGCCACGGACGACGCACGGCTGGCCGCCGTCGCGACCGTACCGCTGAGTCAGGCGTTGCGGGCCGTCGGCCGGCGGCGCTCCGCGATGGAGGCGGCGGTCGTGGCCGCGCGCCGTTGCCCGCCGCGCGAGTCGGCTGCGGGTGCCCTGGCGCCGGGCGGTGCCGGTGGCTCGTCGCTGCGCGAGACGTTGCTGCTCCAAGCCGCCCTCGCCGCCGCCGAGCGGGGCGACGAACGCCGCGTTCCCAGCCTGCTCGACCAGGCTGCGACGATCGCAGCGGCCGGCGGAAGCTTCGGCCGGGCGTCGGTCGAGGCGGCGCGGGTGGTGGCCGAGGCCGCCGTCGGGGACGCGGCGGAGGCGACGGTACGCCACGAGCGGCTGGTCTCCGGTGAGCAGTGGCGCTGGCTGCCGCCCGAGCACCGGGCGGCGTACCTGCTCGACGTGGCCCGCGTGCACGCTCTCGCTGGCGCAATGCCGGAGGCGGGGCGGGCGGTGCTGGACGCCGAACGCACCGCGCACAGCGAGGTGCACGAGCGGCCGGCGGTGCGTGACCTCGTCGCCGTCGTGGCCCGGTCCACCGCCGCTCCCGCCGGCCTGGCCCGCCTCGCCGCCGCCCTGCACGTCACCTGAGGTTCCGCATGTCCTGCCCGATTCCACTTCTGATACGTATCGTTGGTATTACGTGGTAGAGGGGGCGTCATGAAGCTCAACAGCAAGGGTCAGGTCACGATCCCGGCCGCGTTGCGGGCCCGACACGGGCTGCACGAGGGCGACGAGGTGGACGTCGTGGAGGAGGGCGGTGCGCTGCGGATCGTCCGGGTGAGCGGCGCGGAGACCAGGGGCCAGCGCCTGGTCCGGCACATGCGCGGTCGCGGCGGTGCGAAGCAGACCCGTGGCATGTCCACCGATGAGCTGATGGAGTTGCTACGTGGGGAGTGAGCGACTCCGCGCGCTGGCACCGCGGCCCGCCGACTCGGCCACGACGCTGGTGGACACGAACGTGCTGCTCGACATCTTCACCGAGGACCCGAACTGGGCGGACTGGTCGAGCGATGCCCTCGTGACCGCCCGGGACGCCGGCGCACTCGTGATCAACCCGATCGTCTACGCCGAGGTCTCCGTGCGGTTCGACACCATCGAGGAGTTCGACGAGGCGCTTCCGGCGGCGGACTTCCTCCGCGAGGAACTGCCCTACCCGGCCGGGTTCCTGGCCGGGAAGGCCTACGCGAGATACCGCTCCCAGGGAGGGGTCAAGCGGTCGCCGATCGCCGACTTCTACATCGGGGCGCACGCGGCGGTGTGCGGGTATCGGCTGCTCACCCGCGACGGCACCCGCTACCGCACCTATTTCCCGAAGCTCGATCTGATCACCCCGACGAGCTGAGGCCGCTCGGCCAGCCGGCGCCTCACCTGCTCACTTCAGCAGCGAGCGGTAGAGCTCGACGGTGAGGGCGGCGATGGTGTCCCAGGAGAAGTGCTCCACGGCGCGCCGCCGCCCGGCCCGGCCGAGGTCGGCGGTGCGAGCCGGGTCGGCGAGCAGCTCGTTGATCGCCGCCGCCAGGTCGGCCACGAAGCGGTCCGGGTCCAGCGGCCGGCCGGAGCCGTCGGTGGCCTGCCCGACGGGGACCAGCAGCCCCGTCTCGCCGTCGGCGACCACCTCGGGGATGCCGCCGGTGGCGGTGGCCACCACCGCCGTCTCGCAGGCCATCGCCTCCAGGTTCACGATGCCCATCGGCTCGTAGACCGAGGGGCAGACGAAGACCGTCGCGTGGGTGAGCACCTGGATCACCTCGTGCTTCGGCAGCATCTCCGCGACCCACACCACCCCGGAGCGCTTCGCCCGTAGCTCCGCCACCAGGCCCTCCACCTCGGCGGCGATGTCCGGGGTGTCCGGTGCGCCGGCGAGCAGCACCAGCTGGGTGTCCGCCGGCAGGTCCCGCGCCGCGCGCAGCAGGTAGGGCAGGCCCTTCTGCCGGGTGATCCGCCCCACGTACACCACGCTGGGCAGGGCCGGGTCGATGCCGAGCCGGTCCAGCACGTCCGTGCCGTGGTCCGGGGCGTACTGCGCCGTGTCGATGCCGTTGTGCACCACCCGGACCCGGTCCGGGTTCACCGCCGGGTAGGCGGTCAGCACGTCGCGCCGCATCCCCTCGCTGACCGCGACGATCGCGTCGGCCGCCTCGAACGCCGTGCGCTCGCACCAGGAGGAGAGCGCGTAGCCGCCGCCGAGCTGCTCGGCCTTCCACGGCCGCAGCGGCTCCAGGCTGTGCGCGGTCACCACGTGCGGCACGCCGTGCAGCAGCTTCGCCGTGTGCCCCGCGAAGTTGGCGTACCACGTGTGGCTGTGCACCACGTCCGTGCCGGCGCACGCCGCCGCCATCTCCAGGTCCACGCCCATCGTCCGCAGCGCGGCGTTCGCGCCGGTCAGGCCCGCCGGTTCGGCGTACGCGGTGACGCCCGCCCCGGTGCGGGGCGCGCCGAAGCAGTGCACCCGTACGTCGGCGAGCCGGCGCAGCTCCCGGGCCAGGTACTCGACGTGCACACCGGCGCCGCCGTAGACCTCGGGCGGGTACTCACGGGTCAGCAGGTCGACGCGCAGCCCGGCGGAGTCGTTCATGAACGGCACCCTAGTGCAGAACGCGCCGCCGCACCCGGCTGTGGAACTGTGCCGTACGAGTGGTGAAGTGACGGCGGGGTAGATAGCGTCTGGACATGGCTGCCAAGGTGCTCGCGATCGTCCTGGCCGGCGGAGAAGGCAAGCGCCTGATGCCGCTCACCACGGACCGGGCCAAGCCGGCCGTCCCGTTCGGCGGGATGTACCGCATGGTCGACTTCGTCCTGTCCAACCTGGCGAACGCCGGCTATCTCAAGATCGTCGTGCTGACCCAGTACAAGTCCCACTCGCTGGACCGGCACATCACCAAGACGTGGCGGATGTCGACGCTGCTCGGCAACTACGTCACCCCGGTGCCGGCGCAGCAGCGGCGCGGCCCGTGGTGGTTCGCCGGCTCCGCCGACGCGATCTACCAGAGCTTCAACCTCATCCACGACGAGCAGCCCGACCACGTGATCGTCTTCGGCGCCGACCACATCTACCGGATGGACCCCCGGCAGATGGTGGAGGACCACATCGCCTCCGGCGCCGGCGTCACGGTGGCCGGCATCCGGCAGCCGCTGTCGATGGCCGACCAGTTCGGCGTCATCGAGGTCGGCGAGGACGGCCGGCGGATCCGGGCGTTCCGCGAGAAGCCCACCGACGCGGTCGGCCTGCCCGACGCGCCCGATGAGATCTACGCCTCGATGGGCAACTACGTGTTCAGCACCAAGGCGCTGTGCGAGGCGGTCGAGCGCGACGCGGAGGACAAGACGAGCAAGCACGACATGGGCGGCAGCATCATCCCGATGCTGGTGGAGCGCGGCGAGGCCAACGTCTACGACTTCCGTGACAACGAGGTGCCCGGCAGCACCGACCGGGACCGCGGCTACTGGCGCGACGTGGGGACGCTCGACTCCTTCTACGACGCCCACATGGACCTGATCAACGTGCACCCGGTGTTCAACCTCTACAACTTCGACTGGCCCATCTACACGGGGCAGCTGACGTACCCGCCGGCCAAGTTCGTGCACCAGTGGGGCGAGCGGGTCGGCCGGGCGGTCGCCTCGATGGTGTCGCCCGGCGCGGTGATCTCCGGCTCGCTGGTGGAGAACTCGGTCGTCTCGCCCAAGGTGAAGGTGCACTCCTGGGCGCACGTGGACGGCGCGGTGCTGATGGAGGGGGTCGACATCGGCCGGCACGCGGTCGTGCGCCGGGCGATCCTCGACAAGAACGTGATCGTGCCCGAGGGGGCCGAGATCGGTGTCGACCTGGAGAAGGACCGGCAGCGCTACACGGTCTCCGACAACGGCATCGTGGTGATCGGCAAGGGACAGAAGGTGGAACCGTGAGCAGTCATCCCCGGGCCGGCAAGCCCGCCCAGCCCGCCGACCTGGTCGACGTGCCGCGGCTGGTGACCGCCTACTACGCCGAGCACCCCGATCCGCAGGACCCGGCGCAGCAGGTCTCCTTCGGCACGTCCGGTCACCGCGGGTCGAGCCTGCGCCACGCGTTCAACTCCGACCACATCCTGGCGGTCACCCAGGCGCTCTGCGACTACCGCCGCGAGCAGGGCCTGGACGGGCCGCTCTTCCTCGGCCGCGACACCCACGCGCTCTCCGCCCCGGCGGCCGTGGACGCGCTCGAGGTCCTCGCCGCCAACGAGGTCACCGTGCTGCTCGACAGCCGCGACGGCTACACGCCCACCCCGGCGGTGTCGCACGCCATCCTCACCCACAACCGGGGCCGCACCAGCGGGCTCGCCGACGGCATCGTCATCACCCCGTCGCACAACCCGCCCGACGACGGCGGCTTCAAGTACAACCCCACCCACGGCGGCCCGGCCGACTCCGACGTCACGAGGTGGATCCAGGACCGCGCCAACGCCATCCTCGCCGACGGGCTGAAGGAGGTCCGGCGGATCCCGTACGCCCGGGCCCGCGCCGCCGACACCACCGGGTCGTACGACTTCCTCGCCCGCTACGTCGACGACCTGCCGGCGGCGATCGACGTCGACGCGATCCGCGACGCCGGGGTGCGCATCGGCGCCGACCCGCTCGGCGGCGCGAGCGTGGCCTACTGGGGCGAGATCGCCGAGCGGCACCGGCTGGACCTGACCGTGGTCAACCCGACGGTCGACCCGACCTGGCGGTTCATGACCCTGGACGGCGACGGCAAGATCCGGATGGACTGCTCCTCGCCGAACGCGATGGCCTCCCTGATCGCCGCCCGCGCCGACTACCAGGTCTCCACCGGCAACGACGCCGACGCCGACCGGCACGGCGTCGTCACCCCCGACGGCGGCCTGATGAACCCCAACCACTACCTCGCGGTGGCGATCGGGCACCTGTTCCGCACCCGGACGCAGTGGGGCCCGGCCGCCGCCGTGGGCAAGACCCTGGTCTCCTCCTCGATGATCGACCGGGTCGCCGCCGACCTGGGCCGCCCGCTGCTGGAGGTGCCGGTCGGCTTCAAGTGGTTCGTGCCGGGGCTGCTCGACGGGGCGGTGGGCTTCGGCGGCGAGGAGAGCGCCGGCGCGTCCTTCCTGCGCCGCGACGGGGGCACCTGGACCACCGACAAGGACGGCCTCCTGCTCTGCCTGCTCGCCGCCGAGATCATCGCGACCACGGGCCGCACCCCCAGCGAGCACTGGGCGGAGCTGGCCGAGCGCTTCGGCGCGCCCGCGTACGCCCGCATCGACGCGCCGGCGACCCGCGAGCAGAAGGCCGTGCTCGGCAAGCTCTCGCCGGAGCAGGTGACCGCCACCGAGCTGGCCGGCGAACCGATCACCGCGACCCTCACCACCGCACCGGGCAACGGCGCGTCGATCGGCGGGCTCAAGGTGACCACGGAGTCCGGCTGGTTCGCCGCCCGGCCGTCGGGCACCGAGGACGTGTACAAGATCTACGCCGAGTCCTTCCAGGGCCCGGAGCACCTCGCCCGGATCCAGCAGGAGGCGAAGGACCTGGTCTCCGAGGTCCTCGAGAAGGGCTGAGTTCGATATCACCGGCCCGCCCGTTGCGGTCGGACGGCGTGGCATCGCTGGTCCTGGCCTGCGGGCGGCGCCGGCCGGGCCTGGCTTGTGGGGCGGGCTGGCCGAGCCCCGGCCTGCGGGCGGACCGGACCGGGTCTATGGGCGGACCGGACCGGGTATGTGGTGGTGCCTGGCCGGGCGTGCCGGGCGCGGAGCGGTCCGTGGGGCGTACCTTGCTGTCGAGCTGCCCCCATGGATGGGGCGGCGGGCAGCTTCGGCTGGTCTCACGGACGGGGCAGCTCGACAGCGCCCCACCACCCCCCGCAGCAGGGCGTCCGGGCAGCGAGCGGTCAGCGGGGCGGGGGCAGCTCGCGGCGGTTGAGTCGCTCGCGGAGGCCCTCCGGCAGCAGTTCGCGGAGCTGCTCGGGCAGCAACGGCAAATCCAGCAGGCTCAGCTTGAGCTGGTTGCGTTCCTGGTAGCGGCGCGGGTCCAGGCGGACCACCAGGCCGGCGTCGTGCCGGTAGCGGATCTGCACGACGCCCTCCGTCGCGGCGTCCCGGATGACCAGGCCGTCCACCTCCACCGCGACCGGGCCGGAGCCCTCGCGCAGTTGCAGGCGGACCGTCTCGTGAGGGGAGAGCACCAGCGCACGGGAGATGCCGGCCATCGGGGCGGACGGGGTCACCACCACCGCCTCGGTGGCCGGCGAGACGAGCGGGCCGCCGGCGGCGTAGCTGTAGGCGGTCGAGCCGGTCGGGGTGCTGACCACCAGCGCGTCGCAGCGGTAGTACCCGTACTGCTGCCCGTCGACGGCGAGGGAGGCGCTGACGAAGCCGGCACCGGGCTGGCGGATCAGCGCGATGTCGTTGAACGCGACGAGGTCGTCGCCGCAGACGTCGCAGGCCAGGCAGCTGTGGTTCTCCACCGTGAAGTCGTGCGCCACCAGCCGGTCCAGGGCCCGCGGTAGCTCGGGCGGCTCCACCTCGACGAGGAAGCCGAGCTTGCCGACGTGTACGCCGAGCACCGGTTTCGGATCGTGGACGGCCGACCGGAGCGCGCCGAGCATCGTCCCGTCGCCGCCGATGGCGATCAGCGCGTCCGACCGGAGGGCCACCTCGCCCACCGGCAGCGGTTCGACCGTGGCCGGTACGCGGTGCCGGTCCTCAGCGCGTACGGCCAGGGAGATGTGGTGCCGGGCGGCCCAGTTCACGATGGTGTCGACCACCTCGGAGACGTCCCGGGTGGGGTGCAGCACCAGCCCGAGGCAGCTCCGGTCCATGCCTACAGCTCACCACATCCCAGGCGCCCCGACGGGCGTATCGGAAGGCGGGCCGGTGGGCGCACGACGCGCCCCCGTCGTCACGTTCCGCACATTCTGCGTGACGCACCGGTGTGCCGGTCGTTGGTCGAAGCGGGCACGGCCCGACGGCTCGGTGCCCCGTGCCCGCGCGCAGCTGGCGCGCCGGGCGGGACCACGAGGAGGACCCTTGAAGATCGTCGTTACCGGTGGCGCCGGTTTCATCGGCTCCAACCTGGTACGCGCCCTCACTGACGCACCACAGGTCAGCGAGATCGTGGTGGTGGACGACCTCTCGACCGGGTCGCTGGACAATCTCCTCGACGCACCGGTCCGGTTGTTCACCGCGACCGTCCTCGACCCCGACCTGCTCGACGAGGCGGTCAGCGGGGCCGCCAGCGTGATCCACCTCGGCGCCCTCGGCTCGGTGCCCCGCTCCATCGACGACCCGCTGCGCAGCCACCACGCCAACGCCACGGGCACGCTGAGCGTGCTGGAGGCGGTCCGCCGACATGAGGTCCCGCACGTCGTGGTCGCCTCGTCGTCCTCCGTCTACGGCGCCAACCCCGTCCTGCCCCGCCAGGAGTCGCTGCGGCCGATGCCGGTCAGCCCGTACGCGGTCTCCAAGCTCGCCACCGAGGCGTACACGCTCGCCTACGCCGCCTGCTACGGCATCGACGTGCTGCCGTTCCGCTTTTTCAACGTCTACGGCCCCCGTCAGGCCGCCAACCACGCGTACGCCGCCGTGGTGCCGCGTTTCGTCTCCGCGGCGTTGCGGGGCCAACCGCTCCAGGTGCACGGCGACGGCACCCAGACCCGCGACTTCACCTACGTCGGCAGTGTCACCGACGTGATCGTCGACGCGGTCCTGCGGCGCGTCTGCGCACCCGACGTGGTGAATCTCGCCTTCGGCGCGCGGATCTCCCTGCTGGAGCTGATCGCCGAGCTGGAGGAGGTGCTCGGCCGACGGCTCGAGGTGGTGCACGGGCCGCCCCGGGCCGGCGACGTGCGCGACTCGCAGGCCGACTGCACGCAACTGCTGGAGCTGTTCCCCGACGTGCGGCGGTATCCGCTCCGCGCCGGCTTGGCGGAGACCGTCCGTTGGATGTCGGATCGTGTGCTCATCGAGCTGTGACGTCCTCCCCGCCGGCCGGCACAGCGGCGGTGCGTCAGGCCGACCGGATTGGCGCGACGATGACAGGTAGAAGGGCGTGGATCGCCTACGTGGGGCCGTTCCGGTTCCCCTGGGGCGAGCCCGGTTCGCGACGCGTCTTCGGCCTGGCCCAGTCGATGGCCATGACCGGCGCGGACGTCTTCGTGGTCAGCGGTGAGAGCGGACCGACGACGCCGGTCGCGGTCACCGGGACGTCGGGCTCGGGCACCGTCTGGCATGTCGGCGCGGGGGAGAGACCCGCGGGCGGTGCCAGCGCGGTGTCGAAGGCCATCCGGGTGGTCGTCGGCCTCGGTGCGCGGACCGTGCGGTGGCTCGACGCGCAGCCCACCCGCCCGTCCTGCGTCGTCGTCTACGGCGGTGGAGCGCAGTACATGGCTCGGGTGGGACGGTGGTGCCGCCGGAACGGCGTCGCACTTGTCGCCGACGTCGTGGAGTGGTACGCCCCGCATCAGCTACCGGGCGGAGCCCTCGGCCCGCCCCACCTGAGCGCCAAGCTGGCGTTGCACCACTACTACCCCCGCTGTCAGGGGATCATCGCGATCAGTTCCCTTCTGGAACACCACTACCGGGCACGCGGATGCCGGGTCCTGCGCGTACCGCCGACGCTGGACGTCCTCGGGGTGAAGACCGGCGACCAGGCGATCAGAGCGGAGGGCAGTCCGCTCAACGTCGTGTACTTCGGAACACCGGGACGCAAGGACCTGCTGACGCCGATCATCCGCGCGGCTGACACGGTCGGGCGCACGACGCGGCTCACCCTCTCCGTCTACGGGCCCTCGATCGAGCAGGTCCGAGGCATGCTCGGTGGCGCCCAACTGCCGCCCTCGGTGCGGGTGCCCGGCCGGGTGCCGCAGCAGGAGGTCGAGGAGATCGTCCGGGGAGCGGACTTCAGCATCCTGGTTCGCCCGTCCGAGAGGTTCACGCATGCCGGTTTTCCCACCAAGTTCGTGGAGAGCCTGGCCTGCGGAACTCCGGTGATCGCAAACCTGACGAGCGACATCGGGCAGTACCTGGCCGACGGTCGGCAAGGTCTTGTCTGCGCCGATCACCGCAGCGACGAACTCCAACGGGTGCTGCGGCGGGCGGCTGTGCTTCCCCGCCCCCAGCGGGAGGAGATGCGCCTCGCCGCGCGCGCCACAGCCGAATCCTCCTTCGACCACCGGAGGTTCGCTGGCCCGCTCGCCGCGTTCCTCGGATCACTCACCGGGCGGCGGTAGGCGTAGGGCTGCGGTTGCGGCAGCTGTACGGACATGTCGATCGCTGGGAGACGACCTCACATGACGACCATCGCCCGCTCGGCGGAACGCCGGACCGGATCTCCGCGACAACAGGGCGGCAACTGTTTCGATCTGCTGCGACTGCTGGCGGCACTCGCGGTCGTCGTCCAGCACGCCGTGGAGCACACGGGCAGTAGCTTTCTCTGGTACGAACCGGGCAGCGCCAGGTGGTTCGGCGACGGGGTCGCCGTCTTCTTCATCATCAGCGGCGGGTTGGTCTTCTCCTCGGCGCTCAGGTGCCAGCGGAGTGGCCGGGGCTGGACCGAGTACTTCCGGAACCGGTTGCTGAGGGTCGCACCGGCCATCCACGTCTATCTGCTGGTGACGACGGCGGCCCTCCTGCTCATCGGCGTCATTGGCGTCCGTTCCCTGGCCGACGTCCGGTTCGCCGGCTGGTTCGGCAGCACCCTGTTGCTGGTACCGGTCTACCATCCGTCCCTGTTCAGCGACTTCGGTACGGGTGTGATCAACGGCAGCCTCTGGACGATCCCGGCCGAGATCGGCTTCTACATGATCGTGCCGGTGCTGGTGCTGCTGGCCGTTCGTCGCTCGTTCCGCGCGATGACGGGCATCGCGGCACTCGTCGCCGTGACGGGGTGTGGTCTGTACGCCTGGTCGTTGAGCCTGGCCGACGAACACCCTGTCGCGCAACTGCTCGGCGTCTCGACCCTGCCCTGGCTCGGCTACTTCCTGCTCGGCGTCATGTGGTCACGGCTCTGGCAGCGGGCACCCCGGTCGGGGGTGGTCGCGCTCGGCGCGCTCTGCGGATACCTGGCGCTCACCTGGGCACAGCACCTGACCAGCCCGTCGGGGCGCGTCGTGCTCGGCATGTTGGCAGGCGTTCCCCTCTCCTACCTGGTGTTCTGGCTGGCGTATCGCGGCCCGGCCGCATTCCACGGTCTCACCGCTCGCATCGGCGACCTGAGCTTCGGGGCGTACATCTGGCACATGCCCCTGGTCAACTTCTTCATCTGGCTCGGCCGGGACCACTGGCCGGTGCATGGCACCGCCCTGGTCGTCCTTATGCTCGCGCTTACCCTGGCCTGCGCGGCTGCCTCCTGGCACCTGGTGGAGAAGCCCGCCCTGCGGCTGAAGCGCTACTCCGCCAGGGCAGCATGAGCGGGCGGCCATGACCGGCGCACCGACGGTGCGGCCCGCGCCCCCGGTGACGGTGGCGGACGCGGCGGCGCTGCCCGCCCGTGACCGCCAACGACGTCTCCTCACCGGCATGGCGGCAACGGTGGTCTGCCGAGCGGTCGGCGTGGTGACCCCACTCGTGCTGATACCGGTGCTGCTCAGGGATCTCGGGCCGGATCTCTACGGGCTGTGGGCGGCGGTCGGCACCGTGACGGCGATGGCGGCCTTCGCCGACCTCGGTCTCGGCAACGGTCTGATGACCAGACTCGCACCCTGTTACGCGACGGGTGACACCCCTCGCGCCCGCCGGTACGTGTCGAGTGCCTATCTCCTGCTCACCGCCATCGCCGGCCTGATCCTGCTGTGCCTGTGGTCGACTTCGCCGCTGGTCCCGTGGTCGGGGCTCTTCGGCGCCGGCGGCGACACGGCCGGCGCCGCGGCGGAGCCGTTCGTGCTCGCCTGCCTCACCGCCTTCGTCGTCAACGTGCCTCTCTCCCTGGTCGTCCGGGTGCAGTTCGCATACCAGCAGGTCGCACAGAGCAACCTGTGGCAGGCGCTCGGCGGGTTGATGACGGTGCCGCTGGTGCTGCTCGCGGTGTACGTCGACCTGCCGCCCGTGGGCGTGGTGACGGCCAGTGTGGCGGGTCCGGTCCTTACGAACCTGCTCACCAGTTGCTGGGTGTACGGCCGCGCGCTGCCGGGACTGCGGCCCGGGTTGCGCGCGGCCGATCGTGCCGGTGCGCGGGAACTGCTGGCCCTGGGCGGGCTGTTCCTGCTGCTGACGATTGTCATGTCCGTGGCGATCAACGCAGACGCCCTCGTGATCGCGCACGTGCTGCAGATGCGGGACGTCACCGACTTCGCGGTCGCCGCGCGACTCTTCGCCCAACTGGGAGTTCTCATCTCGCTGGTGAACGTGCCGTTGTGGTCGGCGAACGGGGACGCCCTCGCGCGCGGCGAACTGGCCTGGGTGCGGCGGACGGGCCGCCGGATGACGATCGTGTCGTCCGGTATCGGCGTCACCGTGGGAACCGGTCTGGTGATCGCCGGCGGCCCGCTGCTCGAAGCGTGGGCGGGCGTCCGTCCCGCCGGGGGAGTGTGGCTGCTCGCCGGGCTCGCCGGCTGGTGGATCCTGCTGGCCGCGATGTCGCCGTGCTTCATGGTCCAGAACGCCGCTGGCGTCGTCCGCCCCCAACTGTGGGGTTGGACGCTCTACCTGGCCGTCTCGATCCCCCTCAAGTGGTACGCGGCCGGCCGGTACGGCGTGGCCGCCGTACCGATCACCGGCACCCTGGTCTACCTGCTGACGGTGGTTCCCGGGGCGCTGTACGGATACCGCCTGGCGTGCGGGAACCACCTGGCACGAGCGAAGGAACCTCATCGATGACGGACGTGACACCGCACCCCCGTGTACTCGTGGTCGGCGCCGAACCGTTCGGGCGTACGACCGGCACCGGGATCACGCTGTCCAACCTCTTCGGCGGCTGGCCGGCGGATCGTCTGGCACAGGTCCACATCTCCGCGACGACACCCTCCACGGACGTCTGCCGGCACCACTACGCGCTGGACCCGCGCAGCGCGCCGGTCGACTACTGGGTGCGGCGTCTGCTGACCAGGGGCTCCGCAGGCGGCGTGTCCGTGCCGGGCTCCGGCTCCGCCGTCCCGTCGTGGCAGGGGCGGCTGCGGCAGCACATGCGGGCGATGGCGGACCTGAGCCCGCTCGTCGTCCCACGGGAACTGCGCCGGTGGGCCCGCCGGTACCGTCCGGACGTCATCTACTCGGTGCTCGGCAGCGTCCGGGTCATGCGGCTGGCCTGTGGCCTGGCCCGGACCTGCGGGGTGCCGATCGTGCCGCACTTCATGGACGACTGGCCGAGCACCCTCTACGCCGACGGCGAACTGCTCGGCCTCGGCCGGCGGGCGGTCGAAGCGGGCCTTCGCAGGGCGGTACGGCTCTCCCGTTCCGGGCTGTGCATCAGCGGGCCCATGGCCGACGAGTACCGCCGCCGCTACCGGATTCCCTTCGCCGCCTTCATGAACTGCGTGGACAGCGCCGCCTTCGACGGGTACCGCGAGGGCCGCGAGGCGCCGGGGTCGGTGCCGGTCGAGGACGGGCTCGAGTTCGTCTACGTCGGCGGCCTGCACCTGGGCCGCTGGTCCGCACTGGCCCGGATCGGAGCGGCGCTGGAGCGGACGGGATCGCCGCGTCCGCCCGCGCGGCTGACGGTGTACGCGCCGGAGCGTGACCTGGCACGCTACGCGCACGCGTTCGCCGACCTGCCAGCGGTGCACCTGGCTCGGTCGGTCGACAGCGTGGAGGTCGCCCCGATCCTGCGGGGTGCGGACGTGCTCGTCCACGTCGAGTCCTTCGAGCCTGATCTCGCGCGGTACACCCGTCTGTCGCTCTCGACGAAACTGCCGCAGTACCTGGCGGCAGGCCGACCCGTCCTCGGGCACGGCCCGGCCGGACTCGCCTCGATGCGGCACATCCTGACGGCGGGCGCCGGGCTGGTGGTGGGGGAGGAGGACGTGGCGCAGTTGACGTGGCGGATCGCGCAACTCTGTGCGGATCCCCTGCTGCGGCAGCGGCTCGGGGACGCCGGCCACTCCTACGCCAAGACGCACCACTCACGCCAGGAGGTGGCCGCGGACTTCGCGTCCCATCTCGCCAGGGTGGCGGGTGCGGCGGGGGAGACGCGGTCGTGAGCCGTCCGCTCCGGGTGGCTCTCGTCTCGCCGTTGCCGCCCCCGCAGGGGGGCATCGCACGGTGGACCCGCATGATCGAGGGCGCCGCACAGGACGTCGACGCGGTCGACCTGGTCGTGGTGGACATCGCGCTCAGAGGCCGGTCGATCCATCAGACGTCGCTCTTCCGGCGGGTCGTCGCGGGAGCCGTCCAGATCGCCCGCAGCTCGTGGTCGCTCGGCTGGGAGATGGTACGGCGGCGGCCGGACGTCGTGCACGTCAACACGTCCGGGCATCTGGGCACGGTCCGCGATCTCGTGCTGCTCCAGATGTCCCGGGCGTTCGGGGTGCCGTTCGTCTACCACATCAGGTTCGGCAGGGTGCCGCAGATCGCGGCGGGGTGCCGCAGGGAGTGGCGCCTGATGCGGCGGGTCGTCGAGCGGGCCGCGGCGGTGGTGGTCCTCGACGAACGCACGGAGCGCGCCATCCGGATGTACGCCGATCACGGTCTCCTCCTGCGCATTCCCAACTGCGTCGACACGTCGACGCTGCCGGAGCCGGCCGACCACGAGACTCCGCGCAAACGGGTGCTCTTCGCCGGCTGGGTGATTCCCGCGAAGGGTGTCGAGGAACTTCTGTCCGCCTGGTCCGGCATCGACACGTCCGGCTGGGAGTTGGTGGTCGCCGGTCCCTGCGAGAGCGGCTACCTGCGGCGGATCCGACCGCTGGCGGACGGGCATGCCGTCAGTTTCCCGGGCGAGCTGGCGGGACAGGACCTGCTTGAACTCATGGCCAGGTGCGAGGTCTTCGTGCTGCCGAGTCACTCGGAGGGCTTCCCCAACGCGATCCTCGAGGCGATGGCGCTCGGACGGGCGGTGGTGGCCACCGACGTGGGGGCGGTGGCGGACATGCTGGGCGACGGCTGCGGGGTGGTGGTTCCGCCGCGTGAGCCGGATCGTCTCGCTGCCGCGCTGGCGGCGGTGATGGGCGACCCGGCCTGTCGTGTCCGGCTCGGCGAGCGAGCCAGGGCGAAGGCGGCCGGCGAGTACGCGCTGCCCGTGGTCTTCGGCCGCTACGAGGGACTGTGGCGCTGGGTTTCCCGTACCGATGGGTCGGCGTCGGCCGAGACAGGTGCGAGGTCGGCCGTCACGCCTGATGCCGCTGGCTGAGCGGGGCACGTGGCAAGGGGCGGCCGGGCCGCGCTCCCGGTGGCGGCTCAGGCCCTGGAGAGGCTGACGGGACGACGACCTCGGATGGCACCACCAGCGGCGTCCCGGTGGTGTCGACCGGTGGGCAACGATGAGGCAGCAGTCGCGCTCTGCAGCAGCATGCGTTGTTGGATCCGGGCGAGCACCGACAACGCGCACAGCGAGACGAACCCGATCAGCGCCGGTCTCGTCTGACCGAGTTGATTGTTGGCGGGCACGAAGGCTATCAGCAGGGCGAGTTGGCCGAAGAGGGCCATCGACAGGACGCGTCGCTGAAGGACGGCCTCATGCCAGAACTTGGCAAGGAACCATCCCACCACCGCCATGAGCAGAATGGCCCCAGGATATGTCAGATCCGAGGCGAGCCACGGGTAGATGGTCGACCAGTACATCCCGTCAGGCCAACCGGTCGCCACCTCGGTGCGAGTGGTGTATCGCCGTTCGCGCTGGGAGTCGAGATCTGTGTACTGCTCGATGTAGCTGCTGAGCGCCGGTGACGATCCGGTCCCCCTCGTCCATTCGAAGGGCACGCTCAGGTTGTGGCTGAGGCCCAGGTATCCGTGCGTCGGATAGGAGATGGTGATCGCGAGACCTGCGGCGAGATCTTCTCCGATCAGGCCCGCGACCACGGGGCTGCCCTGTACGGCCGGGCCCTGTCCCGATGTCCGTGCCCGGTCGCTCTGGTTGAAGGACATGTAACCGAGGAAGAGCACCAACATTGCGGCGAAGGCTGCCAGGTGCCGCCAGCTTGCCAGCCTCATCGTCCGGCTGGTGCGTATCGACCTGGAGCCGAGCAGCAGGAGATAGCTGGCTGCCCACCAGATCAGCATGTCACCCAGTCCCTTGAGGATGCCGATCGCCATGTAGTAGACCGCGTAGGAGGCAAGACTGCCGACGACGTAGAGCTGTAGCAACCGACCGAGCTTCGACCAGTGGAGGACGGCGACTGGTATGAGCAGAGGGTAGAGCGCGGACAGCAGCGTGAGCAGCTGTACCGGGCGCGAGAACTGTCCCTCCTGCTGTAGTTGCAGAAAGTAGCGCTCGCCGGGGTTGGTGACGGCGTGTGCGAGTTCGGCCGGACCCGATATGCCGATCACGTGGAGTTGCGCGACCCCGAGGAGCAGAACGTACGTGGCGCAGACGACCACCAGTCTGCGGGGTGCGGCGTGACGGCGGCCGGCGGCTGGCCGGAGCGACCTGGTCGAGGACCCATGGGCCACGTGCACGACGTACCCGACGCACAGCGCCACCATGGTTGCCGACACGAAGAGGGTGAGCTTCATCAGGTCGGGGCTTTCCGCCGCGCGGCCGAGCGTCAGGAAGAGCACATAGGTGCCGGCCAGATAGGCGACGGCCAACTTGAGGGGGATGTAGGCGGCGTTCCAGCCGCCTGTGCCGTCCTGTGTCGCGCCGCGCGGCGTGGCCCTCGTCGAGATCGTCGTCATGTGGTCCGCGCTCCTGCCCTTACGGCCTTGTCGGCGCAGGATCGTCCGACGGATGTCTGCTCGATGGGTGAGTGCCCTCGTTATAGCAGCACCCCGGCGGCGTCCTCGGGTGTTTCATGAATGTCGGTCGACCCGAGGGCCGGCAACCGGAGGCCCACAGTGGTATTGCCGCCTTGACGGCATGTTCGTCCGTTTTGAGCGTTCCCCCCGCTCGCCTGGCTCGTTGCGGGAGGTGTGACCGCCGCCCTGCGAACTGCGGCGCGGCCGTCGCGATCCCAGAACCGAGACGGGGAGCAACCAGTGACGTATTCGACCAACGGCCGCCGGGTCCTCATCACCGGCGGCACGGGTTCCTTTGGAAAGACGATGGTCCGCCGCCTCCTCGACCGTGGCGTCGGCGAGGTCCGGGTGCTCAGCCGCGACGAGGCCAAGCAGGACGACATGCGCCGGCAGCTCGGCGACGACCGGGTCCGCTACCACGTCGGGGACGTGCGCGACTACGACTCGGTGCTGCGGGCCAGCCGGGGGATCGACCACATCTTCCACGCGGCGGCGCTCAAGCAGGTGCCCTCGTGCGAGTTCTTCCCGCTGGAGGCGGTGCGGACCAACGTCCTGGGCAGCGCCAACGTCGTCGAGGCGGCGGAGCGCAACGGCGTCGGCTCCGTCGTCGTGCTGAGCACCGACAAGGCCGTCCACCCCGTCAACGCGATGGGGATGAGCAAGGCCATGATGGAGAAGGTCGCCCAGGCGCACGCCCGGAACAACCCGAACAGCGCGACCACGGTCTCCTGCGTCCGGTACGGCAACGTCATGTACTCGCGCGGCTCGGTGATCCCGCTGTTCATCGAGCAGATCAAGGCGGGCCGGGCGCCCACCGTCACGGACCCGGGGATGACCCGCTTCCTGATGTCGCTGGACGACTCGGTGGAGCTGGTCGAGCACGCCTTCCAGCACGCCCGGCCCGGCGACATCTTCATCCGCAAGGCCGTCGCCTGCACCGTCGGCGACCTGGCCGAGGCGGTCTGCGAACTCTTCGACGTGCCCGCGAAGCTCGACGTGATCGGGGTACGGCACGGCGAGAAGCAGGACGAGACGCTGGCCAGCCGGGAGGAACTCGCCCAGGCGGACGACTTCGGCGACTTCCTCCGGGTGCCGCTCGACGCCCGCGACCTCAACTACGCGCTCTACGTCTCCGAGGGCGAGCTGGGCCGGGGGCCGCGGGAGGACTTCAACTCCGCCAACGCCCCGCGGCTGGGCGTACCGGAGATCGTCGAGCTGCTGAAGACGCTGCCGGAGGTACGCGCGGAGCTGGCCCTGCGGGACCCGGTGCTGGCGTGCTGAGGCTGGCGGTCACCGGCGCCGGCGGCTTCCTCGGCTGGCACGTGCGGGTGCTGCTGCGCGTCCTCGGCCGGCCGGAGCCGGTCGTCGTCACCGGGGCCGACCTGACCGACCCGGAGCGGGTCGCGGCGAAGCTCGACGGCGTCGACCGGGTGCTGCACCTGGCCGGGGTCAACCGGGGCGAGCCGGCCGACGTGGCCGCCGGCAACGTGCAGCTCGCCGCCCAGCTCGCGCAGGGCCTCAAGCACTGCCCGACGCCCCCCGGCGCGGTGGTCTTCGCCAACTCGGTGCAGGCCGGCAACGGCACCCCGTACGGCGACGCCAAGGCCGCCGCCGCCGGCATCCTGGCCGACACGGGCCTGCCGTTCGACGACGTCCTGCTGCCCAACCTGTACGGCGAGCACGGCCGGCCGTACTACAACTCGGCGGTCGCGACGTTCTGCCGGCTGCTCGCCGAGGGCGGGCAGCCGGAGGTGCACGGCGACCGCGAGCTGAACCTGGTGCACGTCACCGACGCGGCGGCCCGGCTCGTCGGCGTCCCGGCCGGCGGCTCGTGGGACCCCGCCATGCCGGCGCTGCGGACCGGCGTACGGGCCCTCGCCGACCGGCTCGCCGACGTCGCCGCCACCTACCGCACGGGCGAGCTGCCGGCCCTGGTGGACCGGCACGACGTGCGGCTGTTCAACACCTACCGCTCGCACTGCTTCCCGGCGCACTACCCGCTGGCGCTGCCGCGCCGGGCGGACGCCCGGGGCGAGCTGGTCGAGACGGTCAGGACGCACGGGGGAGGCGGCCAGACCTTCTGCTCCACCACCCGCCCCGGCATCACCCGGGGCGAGCACTTCCACCTGGCCAAGGTGGAACGCTTCGTCGTGCTGCGTGGCACGGCGGAGATCAGCCTGCGCCGGGTCGGCGACACCGGGGTGGTGCGGTTCGCGGTCTCCGGCGACGAGCCGGCACTCGTGGACATGCCCACCATGTGGGCGCACAAGCTGGTCAACACCGGCGGCGACGACCTGGTCACCATGTTCTGGACGAACGAGCTGTTCGACCCGGAACGGCCGGACACCTGGCCCGAGCCGGTGGAGCCGGGCCGGGCGGAGCGCGCCGTGGCCGCCACGTGAGGATCGGCCTGGTCAGCCAGTGGTACCCGCCCGAAGGGGTGTTCATCCCCGGCAACCTGGCGCGGCAACTGGCCGAGCGCGACCACGACGTGCGGGTGCTCACCACCTTCCCGAGCTACCCGCACGGCCGGATCTTCCCCGGCTGGCGGCAGCGCTGGCGACACACCGAGGCCGACGGGCCGGTCGCCGTGCGGCGGGTGCCCGCCTATCCCAGCCACGACACGTCCGCCGCCCGGCGCGCGCTGAGCCACCTGTCCTTCGGGGCCAGCAGCGCGCTGGGCGGCGTCCGCTGGTTGGCCGGCGTCGACGTCACCTACGTCTACCACCCGCCACCCACCTCCGCTGCCGCCGCGGCGCTGGTCCGCCTGGCCCGGCGTACGCCGATCGTGCTGCACGTCCAGGACCTGTGGCCGGAGTCGGTGCTCGGCTCGGGCATGGCGCCCGCCGGCCGGGCGGGCCGGGCCCTGGAGCGCGGCGTCGCGGCCCTGATGCGCGCGACGTACCGCCTCGCCGGCGCCGTGGTGGTGATCTCGCCGGCGATGGCCGACCTGGTCGTGGCCCGGGGCGCGGACCCGGACCGGGTGCGGGTGGTGTGGAACTGGACCGACGACGCGCTGTTCCGGCCGGTGCCGGCCACCGACGAGGCCCGTGCGGCGCTCGGCCACCGTGGGCGCTGCACGGTGATGTTCGCCGGCAACATCGGCCTGTTGCAGGGGATCGAGACCGCGATCCGGGCGGCGGCCGTCGTGCGCGACCGGATCGATCTGGTGCTCGTGGGCTCCGGCGCCGGCGAGGAGGCCGCGCGCCGGCTCGCCGCGGATCTCGGCGCCGACAACGTGCGGTTCGTCGGCCGGCGGCCCGCCGAACGGATGGCCGCGCTGTACGCCGCCGCCGACTGGCAGCTGATCTGCCTGCGCGACCTGCCCGCGCTGCGCGGCAGTATCCCGTCGAAGTTGCAGGCCGCGCTGGCCTGCGGCAGTCCCGTGATCGCGTCGGTGGGCGGCGACGCCGCGGCCCTGGTCCGTTCGGCCGGGGTCGGCCTGGTCTCCCCGCCGGGGGACTGGCGTGCGCTCGCCGCGCGCTTCTCCGTCGCGGCGGCCGAGTCCGCGGACGCCCGGGCGGAACTGGGCCGGCGGGCCCGACGGGTCTACCAGGAGCGCATGTCGCTGCGGGTGGGCGTGGACCAGTTCGAGGACATCATGACCAAGCTGGCAGCAGAGAGAGGACGGGCATGACCCGGATCATGACGGTGGTCGGCACCCGACCGGAGATCATCCGACTGTCCCGGGTGATCGCCCGGCTCGACGACACCGTGGACCACCTGCTGGTGCACACCGGGCAGAACTGGGACAGCACCCTCTCCGACGTCTTCTTCAAGGAGTTGCGGCTGCGCGAGCCGGACCGCTTCCTGCGGGTGGACACCTCGTCGCTCGGCCGGGTGCTGGGCGGCGTGCTGGTCGGCATGGAGACGGCGATCGCCGAGACCCGGCCGGACGCGCTGCTCGTGCTCGGCGACACCAACAGCTGCATCGCCGCGCTGATGGCCCGGCGGATGCGGGTGCCGGTCTACCACATGGAGGCCGGCAACCGCTGCTTCGACCTCAACGTCCCCGAGGAGACCAACCGGCGGCTCGTCGACCACGTCGCCGACTTCAACCTGGTCTACACCGAGCACGCGCGGCGCAACCTGCTGGCCGAGGGGCTGCACCCGCGCCGGATCCTGCACACCGGCTCGCCCATGCGGGAGGTGCTGGAGCACTACCGCGCCGACGTCGCCGCGTCGGGCGTCCTGCGCCAGCTCGACCTCGCGCCCGGCCGGTACTTCGTGGTCAGCGCGCACCGCGAGGAGAACGTGGACCAGCCGGACCGCCTCCAGCGCCTGCTCGACTGCCTCCGGGCCGTCCGCGACCGGTGGGGGCACCCGGTGCTGGTCTCCACGCACCCGCGTACCCGCAAGCGGCTGGAGGCGCTGGCGCCCGACGCCGCCGCCCTCGACGGGATCGCGTTCCACGAGCCGTTCGGCCTCTTCGACTACGTGCACCTGCAGACCAGGGCGTTCTGCACGCTCTCCGACAGCGGCACGATCAGCGAGGAGGCCGCGATCCTCGGCTTCCCCGCCGTGACGCTGCGCGAGTCGATCGAGCGCCCCGAGGCGCTGGACGCCGGCGGGATCATCATGACCGGGCTCGACCCGCAGGGCGTCGTGGAGGCGGTCGAGGTCACCGTGGCCCAGGTCGCCGCCCAGGGGGTGCCGTGCCCCGTGGACTACCGGGTCCCGGACACCTCCCGCCGGGTGGTCGACTTCATCCTCTCCACCGTCCGCCGGCACCACGACTGGGCGGGCATCCGCCGCTGACCCGTACGGCGAGGGCCGGCGACCGGAGCTTCCCGGTCGCCGGCCCTCATTGTGTGGCGCGTCAGCGGGACAACGGCACCTGCACCGAGGCGCGGGGGACCGGCACGACCGGGTGGTCGCAGAGCGCGGCGAGCTGCGCGACCACCTTCTCCGGATCGTCGTACGGGTCGAGTCCGCTGACCTCGATCGGGTCCAGGGCGGGCACCGCCACGTGCGACACCAGCGGGTGCAGCGGCCGGGCGTCGGTCTCGCCGGTGCCGAACAGGTCCTCGTGCAGCTTCTCGCCGGGGCGCAGCCCGGTGTAGACGATCGGCACGCCGCTCTCCGCCTGCTCGGCCAGCTGCCGGGCCAGGTCGGCGATGCGGACGGGCTCGCCCATGTCCAGCACCAGCGCCTCCCCGTCGCGGCCGATCTCGGCGGCCTGCAACACCAGGTGCACCGCCTCCTGCACCGTCATCAGGTAGCGGGTCACCTCCGGGTGGGTGACGGTGAGCGGGTGGCCCAGCTCGATCTGCCGCTGGAACGCGGTCACCACCGACCCGCGGCTGCTCAGCACGTTGCCGAAGCGGACGCTGAGGAAGGTGCCGGGGAACCGGGAGGAGGCGTGCGCGGTCAGCCGCTCGGTGATCCGCTTCGAGTAGCCGAGGACGCTGATCGGGTCGGCGGCCTTGTCGGTGGAGATGTTGACGAAGCGGGCCACGTCGCGGCAGGCGTCGAGCACGGAGAGGGTGCCCCAGACGTTCGTCTTCACCGCCTCGCCGGGGTGCCGCTCCAGCAGCGTGAGGTGCTTGAGGGCGGCGGCGTGGAAGATGACGTCCGGCCGGCGCTCCCGCAGGATCCGCCGGATGCCCTCGTCGTCGCGCAGGTCGGCGAGGATCAGCTCGGGACCGTCCAGCATGGCCCGGCCGGTCAGTGACATCTGGAGGCCGTGCAGGGCCGACTCGTCGCGGTCGAGCATCATCAGCTCGCCCGGGTCCGCCTTCATCAGCTGCCGGCACAGCTCCGAGCCGATGGAGCCGCCGGCGCCGGTCACCAGGATCCGCCGGCCGCTGAGCCCGTCGCCGCTCAGCGCCATGTCGGCGACCACCTGTCGGCGGCCGAGCAGGTCGTCGATCTGCACGTCGCGGACGTCGGTGACGGTGATCCGGTGGTCGACGAGGTCCCGCACCGGCGGCAGCACCTTGAACGCCGCCCCGGTCTGGAGGGTGGCCTCGCGGATCTGCCGGATCAGCGCGGCGTCGGCGTTGGCGACGGAGAAGATCACCGTCGTCGCGCCGGTGCGCCGGACGGCCGCCGCCACGTCCTGACGGCCGCCGAGCACGCGTACGCCGCCGATGCGCAGGTCCCGCTTGTCGGGGTCGTCGTCGAGGGCGCCCACGGGCCGGTAGCGTCCCCGCGGATCGCCGAGCATGGCCCGTAGCAGTCCCTGCCCGGCGTCGCCGAGCCCGAAGAGCAGCACGGGGTTGGAGGACCGGGCGTCGGGCCGCATGGCGAGGTCACGGCGGTGCCGGTAGGTGAACCGGGCGGTCAGCATGAACAGCAGCGCCAGGGCGCCGCCGACCAGCGGGGTGCTCGCCGGCACCGGTCGTACGCCGGCCGGCAGCAGCCCGATCAGCATGATCGCGGCCGTGGTGGCCGCCGTGCCGGCGACCCCCTGCACCTCCTGGAGGCTGCCCAGCGGGTGGCGTCCGGAGTAGATCCGGCGGACCGCCGCGACGGCGACGTGCACGACGGCGGCGAGGGCGCCGCAGGCGGCGGCACGCGCGAGCTGGCCGGAGGCCAGGTCGAGTTCGTAACGGAACCAGACCGCTGCGGTGAACCCACCGATCCAGGCGGTGCTGTCGGTGGCGAGGAATCCGATGGTGCGGCGACGCGCCCTGGCCCGGTGTGAAATCTGTTCACCGAGTCGGGTGGCCTCTGCTTCGGGCGGCATCTGTGCTCCCTGTCCGTCTCCGAGGGCTTCCGCTACAGGCGAAAGGAGCTTTTAGGCTCTTTAGGTTGATACATGCCCGAACATAATTTTTGGGGAGTTTCGGGTTTGATGACCGATTTTTCGTCCGTGGGGCTGAGGGCTCGTCGGGTCAACGGGCAGGCACGCCCTTGACCACGACACCGTCCGGCACGTCCCGGACGACGCAGGCGCCCGCCCCGACGGTGCTGTCCCGGCCCACCCGCAGGCCCTGCAGCACGGCCGCCGTCGTGCCGACCAGCACCCCCTCCGCCAGGTGACAGTCGCCCGAGACGGCGGCCAGCGGATTGACCGAGACGAAGTCGGCGAGGGTGCAGTCGTGCCCGACCGTGGCGTTCTGGTTGAGGTGCACGTGCCGGCCGAGCGTGACGTTGGTGGTGACCCGGGCCCCGGCGAAGGCGACGAGGCCCGGGCCGTGCACCGTGTCCGGCCCGATCGTCGCCGCCGGGTGCACGAGGCTCGCCGCCGGTATGCCGTACGCCTCGACCCGGGCGGCGACCGCACGCCGCACGCGCGGGTCGCCGATGCCGACGACGTGGTGCGCGTCCGGGGGCGCGTCGCGTAGCCAGGCGACCCCGCCGAGATAGGGCACGTCGAGCCGTTGCACCCGCTTCAGGTTCTCCTCGGAGGGCCGGTCGTCGACGAACCCGAGGAGGCGCCAGCGTGGCCGGCCGGCGGCGACGTCCATCGCCCGCGCGATCGTGAGGACCTCCCGGCCGTGCCCGCCGCAGCCGACGACCACCAGCGGGACCGTCACGCCGTCGACCCTCCCATGCGGGCCGCCAGGAACTCGTCGACGGCGGCGAGGACGAGGCCGACCTGCCGCTCGTTCATCGCGCTGCCGCTGGGCAGGGCCAGCCCGTCGGCGAACAGCCGCTCGGCCACCCCGGTGACGAGGCACTCGGCGTCGGCGTACGCCGGTTGCAGGTGCATCGGCTTCCAGACCGGGCGGGTCTCGATGTCCCGCCCCGCCAGGTGGGTGGCCAGGTCGGCGGCCCGCCAGCCGGCCCGCTGCGGGTCGACCGCGATGGTGGTCAGCCAGCAGTTGGAACCGGGGTCCTCCACGCCGAGCAGCCGCACACCCGGGATCGGGGCGAAGAGCTTGGCGTACTGGTCGCGCAGGTGCCGGCGCCGGGCGATCATCCCGTCCAGCCGGACGAGCTGGGCGCGGCCCAACGCGGCGAGCAGGTTGCTCAGCCGGTAGTTGTAGCCCGTCTCGCGGTGCTCGTAGTGCGGCGTCGGCTCGCGGGCCTGGGTCGACAGGAACCGGGCCCGGGCCAGCAGGGCCGTGTCGTCGGAGACGAGCATCCCGCCGCCCGAGGTGGTCATGATCTTGTTGCCGTTGAAGGAGAGGATGCCCACCTGGCCGAAGGAGCCGGCGGGCCGGCCGTGATGGGTCGCGCCGAGGGCCTCCGCGGCGTCCTCGACCACCGGTACGCCCGCCGCCGCGCAGACCGGGGCCAGCGCGGTGTGGTCGGCGCAGCTGCCGAAGAGGTCGACGGGGACGACCGCGCCGACGCGCTGTCCCCGCAGGACGAGTGCCCGGATCAGCTCGTCCACGAGGGCCACGTCGACGTTCCCGGAGTGCGGGTCGCAGTCGACGAAGACCGGCCGGGCGCCGGCGTAGCGGACCGCGTTCGCGCTCGCCACGAACGTCAGCGTCGGCACGATGACGGCGTCCCCGGGCCCGACTCCCACCCCGAGCAGCGCCAGGTGCAGCGCGGCCGTGCCGGAACTCACGGCGACGGCCCCGCGGGTGCCCACCCGCGTGGCGACCTCGCGCTCGAACGCGTCGAGGTCCGGGCCGACGGGCGCGACCCAGCCGGACCGCAGGGCGGCGACGACGTACGACTCCTCCAGCGGCCCGACGTCGGGCGGGGACAGGTGGATGGTCCCGCTCATCGGCCACCTCCGGCGGGAACGGTGAGGGCGGCGGGACCCGGCGCCGCGGGGGCGGGCGGGGGCGTGCCGAGGAACTCGGGCGCCGTGGCCGAGCCCGCCGCGGAGATACCCTCCCGGCGCAGCACGGTGCGGACGGTCGCGGCGAGGATCGACAGGTCCAGCCGCAGGCTGCGGTGGTCGACGTACCAGACGTCCAGGTCCAGCTTCTCCTCCCAGCCCAGGCTGTTGCGGCCACGCACCTGGGCCAGCCCGGTGACGCCCGGCCTGACCTCGTGCCGGCGGGCCTGGGTGGGGGAGTAGCGCGGCAGGTACTCGGTGAGCAGGGGCCGGGGCCCGACCAGGCTCATGTCGCCGCGCAGCACGTTCCACAGCGTCGGCAGCTCGTCCAGGCTGGTGGAACGCAGGAAGCGCCCCAGCGGCGTCAGCCGGTCCCCGTCGCGCACCCGTCCCCGCAGCGGATCCGGCGGGAGCATGGTGCGGAACTTGACCAGATCGAACACCCGGCCGTGCCGCCCCACGCGGGGCTGCCGGAACAGCACCGGCCGACCGAGTCCCGCCGCCACCAGCACCGCCACGACGAGGACCAGCGGCGCGGTCAGCACCAGCAGCACCGCGGCCGCCAGCACGTCGATCGCCCGCTTCAGGGCCTCCGGTCGGGGCCGCTCCGCGAGGCTTCCTCCCGGCGTGTGCACGGAACCAGGCAAGGCTTCGACCTCCAGGGCAGAGTCGGGCACCAGTCGACAAACACGTTCTAACAGGGGCGAACGCGCCAGTGGTGCGAAATGGCGACACTCGCGCCGTTCCCGACAGGTCAACCGCGCAACGGCCCGTCAGGACGCGGCCGGACGCGGAAAGACGTGCTTCCCGACGCGAGCGCGCCGGCAGTAGAGTGCCGACGGTCGACGACACGGGGGAGATCCGGTGCTGCATCTGAGGGTGATCGCGCCGCCGGACCAGTCCTCGGCCGTGGCGGACCTGCTGGCCGCCGATCCCGGAGTGACCCACCTGGCGGTGCTCCCCGGCGCCGCCCGTCAGCCGGCGGGCGACCTCATCCTCTGCGACGTGGTCCGGGAGAGCGCCGACAACGTGCTGGCCGGGCTGCGGCGCCTCGGTGTGGAGGAGCGCGGCGCCATCTCGGCCGACGACGTCGAGCTGGCCATCTCATCGGCGGCCGACCGGGCGGCCCGGAAGGCGCCGGGCAGCGGGGCGGACGCGGTGGTCTGGGACGAGATCGCCGCCAAGACCGGCGAGCAGACGGAGCTCTCCGCCACCTACCTCGTGCTGATCACCGTCGCCACCATGCTCGCCGGCGTCGGCGTCCTGCTCGACCAGCCGATCCTCATCGTCGGCGCGATGGTCGTCGGCCCCGAGTTCGGCCCCCTGGCGGCGCTCTGCGTGGCGCTGCTGCGCCGCGACCTGCCGGTCATCGGCCGGTCGGTGCAGGCCCTGGTGGTCGGCTTCCTCGCCGCGATGGTGGTCACCGTCCTCAGCACCTGGGGCCTGGACGCGGTGGGGCTGGTCGAGCGCGGGATGCTGGAGTCCGAACGCCCCCTGACCGACTTCATCTGGCGGCCCGACGCGCTGTCCTGGGTGGTCGGCCTGCTGGCAGGAGTCGCCGGCATGCTCTCCCTGACCTCGAAGAAGTCCGGCAGCCTGGTCGGCGTGCTCATCTCGGTGACCACCGTGCCGGCCGCCGCCAACGCGGCCGTCGCCGTCGCCTACGGGGTCTGGCACGAGGCGTCCGGCTCGGCGCTCCAACTGGTGATCAACCTCTGCGCGATCCTGCTCGCCGGCCTGGCCACCCTGCTGGTGCAGCAGGCCTGGTGGTGGCACCTGGGCCGGCGGCGCCGGCTCCGCCGACCGGGCGGCGTCATCCGCTGACCCGCCTGGGCCGCCGGGCCGCCCGCGCCCAGCCCGGAGGCCTGCCCCCACGCGCTGCTCCGAACACCGCGCCCCGCTCAGGGCGTCGCGCCGCCCGCCTCCAACCGGCGCTCCAGCAGCGTGCGCAGCGGGATCGACTCGCCGTCGCGACCGCCCGCGCCGACCACGAGCGGCGGCGGACTCGGCTGGGGCTCGACTCCGAACAGCAGGGCGCGCGGTCCGCCGGCCACGGTCAGCAGGTGGAACCGCCCGTCGACGTCGACGGCCCGGGTGCGGGCCCGGTCGACGTACCAGCCGCGCAGCCCCGTCCGGTAGCTGCCGCGCCCGTCGAGCCCCCGGGCCGTGAGCCGTTCCGTGGGCAGCCCGCGCCGGGTCGCCTCGGCGACGAACCAACCGACCAGCTCCGCCGCCTCGGTGCGCTCGGCCGCCCGCCGGCGTTCGTCGGCCGCCGCGTGCGCCCGCACCGCCCGCTGCTGCCGCTCCCGCCACTCCAGGCCGTCGCCCACATCCACGAACGCGACGGTACGCCCCACCGCCCACCACCGGACAGCCCCACCGCCCGTCACCGTGGGATTCGGTGTCCGGTCGGTGGGGGTCGCTCGTGGGCCGGCGTGGCGTCAGGCCAGTCCGGCCCGGCGCAGCGCGTCCGCCATGGCGTCGTTGGCCGGCGCGGGTCCCGCTCCGCCACGGCCCTGCCGTTGCGCCCCGCCTCGCCCGCCGCCCTGCCCGGACTGACCGCCGCGCCCGCCGCCCTGCGCGCCCCGGTCACCGCGTCCACCGCCCTGGCCGGGCTGGCCGCCCTGCCCGCCCCGCGCGGCGCCCCGGTCGCCGCGCGGTCCGCCCTGACCGCCACGGTCGCGGCGCCCGCCGTCCGGGCCGCCGCGTCCGGCGCCCGCCTCTGCGTCGTCCTCCAGCCGGAGGGTGAGCGAGATCCGCTTGCGGGGCACGTCGACGTCGAGCACCTTGACCCGGACCACGTCGCCGGACTTGACCACCTCGCGCGGGTCCTTCACGAACGTCCGGGACATCGCCGAGACGTGCACCAGCCCGTCCTGGTGCACGCCGACGTCCACGAACGCGCCGAACGCGGCCACGTTGGTCACCACGCCCTCCAGCACCATGCCCGGGACCAGGTCGCCGATCTTCTCCACCCCCTCGACGAAGGTGGCGGTGCGGAACTCCGGCCGCGGGTCGCGGCCCGGCTTCTCCAGCTCGGCGAGGATGTCGGTGACGGTGGGCAGGCCGAAGGTGTCGTCGACGAAGTCGGTGGCCCGCAGCCCTCGCAGGATGGCGCTCCTGCCGATCAGCGACCGCAGGTCCTGCCCCGTGGTGGACAGGATCCGGCGGACCACCGGGTACGCCTCGGGGTGCACGCTGGAGGAGTCCAGCGGGTCGTCGCCGCCGGGGATACGCAGGAAGCCGGCGCACTGCTCGAAGGCCTTCGGCCCGAGCCGGGCGACCTTCTTCAGCTCCGAGCGGGTGCGGAACGGACCGTTCGCGTCGCGGTGCAGCACGATGTTCTCCGCCAGCCCGGCGCCGATGCCCGAGACCCGGGTCAGCAGCGGCGCGGAGGCCGTGTTGACGTCGACGCCGACCGCGTTGACGCAGTCCTCCACCACCGCGTCCAGCGACCGGGACAGCTTCACCTCCGACAGGTCGTGCTGGTACTGGCCGACCCCGATCGAGCGCGGGTCGATCTTCACCAGCTCGGCGAGCGGGTCCTGCAGGCGGCGCGCGATGGAGACCGCGCCGCGCAGCGAGACGTCCAGCCCGGGCAGCTCCTGGGAGGCGTACGCGGAGGCGGAGTAGACCGACGCGCCGGCCTCGGAGACCACCACCTTGGTCAGGTTGAGCTGCGGGTACCGCTTGATCAGCTCGCCGGCGAGCTTGTCGGTCTCCCGGCTGGCGGTGCCGTTGCCGATGGCGACCAGCTCGACGCCGTGCGCCCCGGCCAGCCGGGCGAGGGTCTCGATCGAGGCGTCCCACTGCCGGCGCGGCTCGTGCGGGTAGATCGTGTCGGTGGCGACCACCTTGCCGGTGGCGTCCACCACGGCGACCTTCACACCGGTACGCAGGCCCGGGTCCAGCCCCATGGTGGGTCGGGTGCCGGCCGGCGCGGCGAGCAGCAGGTCACGCAGGTTGGTCGCGAAGACCCGCACCGCCTCCTCCTCGGCCGCCTGCCACAGCCGCATCCGCAGGTCCGCCCCGAGGTGGATGAGGATCCGCGTACGCCAGGCCCAGCGCACCGTGTCGGCCAGCCAACGGTCCGCCGGCCGGCCCTGGTCGGTGATGCCGAACCGCCCGGCGATCGCCGCCTCGTAGCGGCTCGGCCCGGTGACCACCGCGTCGGCCTCGCCGGCCTCCTCGGGCTCCATGGTCAGGTCGAGTACGCCCTCCTTCTCGCCCCGGAACATGGCCAGGATCCGGTGCGAGGGCAGCTTCGGGTACGGCTCGGCGAAGTCGAAGTAGTCGGCGAACTTCGCGCCGGCCGACTCCTGCCCGTCGCGTACCCGGGAAGCCAGCCGGCCCCGCGACCACATCTGCTCGCGCAGCGTGCCGATCAGGTCGGCGTCCTCGGCGAAGCGCTCGATGAGGATCGCGCGGGCGCCCTCCAGGGCGGCGGCGGCATCGGCCACGCCCTTCTCCGCGTCCACGAAGCCGGCGGCGGCCTGGCGCGGGTCCTGCCCCGGGTCGGCCAGCAGCGACTCGGCGAGCGGCTCCAGCCCGGCCTCGCGGGCGATCTGCGCCCGCGTGCGGCGCTTGGGCTTGTACGGCAGGTAGATGTCCTCCAGGCGGGACTTCGAGTCGGCCGCCATGATCTGCGCTTCCAGGGCCTCGTCGAGCTTGCCCTGGCCACGGATCGACTCCAGCACCGCCGCGCGCCGCTCGTCCAGCTCGCGCAGGTAGCGCAGCCGCTCCTCCAGGGTGCGCAGCTGGGTGTCGTCGAGCAGGCCGGTGGCCTCCTTGCGGTAGCGGGCGATGAACGGCACGGTCGCACCGCCGTCGAGCAGCTCCACGGCCGCCCGTACCTGACGCTCGGCGACGCCGAGCTCGTCGGCGATCCGCTGATGAACAGAGAGGGTCACGATCTCGATCCGCCTTCGGTGTGGGTTCCGCCCTGCATTGTGCCGGCCCGCACCGACGCCCGTCGCCGCCCCCGCCCCGGCGTGCCGCCCCGCCCTTCCTCGCACCGCCCGCCCGCGACGCCGCCCGCTGCGCTAGCGTGGCGATCATGGAAAATCCCGTGGACCCGCGCGCCCGGCGGCTCTTCGGCGGCAGCGCCCGGGCGCTCGGCGACCTCGCCACCAGCCCGTTCCGGGCCGACCGCGACCGCATCGTCGCCTCACCGTTCTTCGCCCGGCTCAACGGCGTGACCCAGGTGGTCAGCCCCGGCGGCTCCGGCCTGCTCGTGCACAACCGGCTGACCCACAGCCTCAAGGTGGCGCAGGTGGCGCGTGCCATCGCCGAGCGGCTCACCGCCGACGAGGCGCACCGCGACCTGCTGGAGAAGTTGGGCGGCTGCGACCCGGACGTGGTGGAGGCCGCCGCGCTCGCGCACGACCTCGGCCACCCGCCGTTCGGGCACCTGGGGGAGCGGGTGCTGGACCGGCTGGCCCGGCAGCGGCTCGGGTTGACCGACGGGTTCGAGGGCAACGCCCAGTCGTACCGGATCGTCACCAGCACCGAGATCCGCGGCGCGGCGACCACCGGCCTCGACCTCACGGCGGCGGTGCGGGCGGCCCTGCTGAAGTATCCGTGGACGCGGCTGGACCATCCCGATCCGCACCCCCGGCTGCTGGACCCGCCGCCGCGCGGCGCCACCCCGCCGCCGGACGACCCGGACAGCGGCTCGTCGAAGTTCGGGGCGTACCGGACCGAGCTCGGCGACCTGCGGCAGGCCCGGGAGCCGTTCGTGGGGCGCATCCCGGACTGGCAGCAGACCCCCGAGGCGTCGATCATGGACACCGCCGACGACGTCGCGTACGCGATCCACGACGTGGAGGACTTCTACCGGGTCGGGGTGCTCCAGCAGGGCGCGGTGGCCGCCGAGCTGATGGCCTGGCAGCGCGAGAGCGGGCACTTCCGGGCCATCACCGACGCGGCCCTGGCCGCCGCCGCCCGCCGGCCCGGCTCGGCGATCGAGCGGCTGCGCCGGCAACTGCACCGCAAGGACGCCTGGATCGCCGACGACGAGGCGTTCGCCGCCGCCGTCGAGCACGTCCGCGAGGAGTTGGTGGAGGGGCTGCTCGCCATGCCCTTCGACGGCTCCATCGAGGCCGAGCAGTACGTGGCCCGGTTCTCCGCCCGGTGGACGACCCGCTTCGTCGACGCGATCACCGTCGTCGAGCAGCCGGCGGTCCGCTCCGGTCACGTGCTGCTCGCCCCCGCGCAGTGGCACGAGGTGCAGGTGCTCAAGTTCGTCCACCACCGGTTCGTGCTGGCCCGGCCGGACCTGGCCCTGCACCAGCGCGGGCAGGCCCGGCTGCTGGGCACCCTGGTGGAGGCGCTGCTGGAGTGGCTGCTCGACCCCGAGGAGGAGTCCCGGCTGCCGCGCCGCCTGCACGACCTCGTGGAGCTGGCCGAGGCGGAGCTGCACCCGCGTACGCCGGACCGGATCGGCAAGGCCCGCGGGCGGGCGATCGTCGACTTCGTCGCCCAGCTCACCGACGGCCAGGCGGTCGCCATGCTGGACGCCCTGTCGGGCCGCTCCGGGGCGCTCTGGACCGACGCCTTCGTCCTCTGAGGGCGCTCAGGCGACGGCCTGCCACCAGCCGTCGACGGCCGGCGGGTCGTCCACCACCACGCGTTCGCCGGGGCGGGGCACGGCCAGCCGTACGTCCCGGGCCTTCGCCTCGGCCCAGATCCGGTCCACCGGCTCGGACCAGTCGTGCAGGGCGAGGTTGAACGTCGCCCAGTGCACCGGTAGGAGCAGCCCGCCGCGCAGGTCGAGGTGGGCGGCGACGGCCTCCTCGGGGAACATGTGGATGCTCGGCCAGGCCCGGTCGTACGCCCCGATCTGCATGAGCGTGACGTCGAACGGCCCGTGCCGCTCGCCGATCTCGGCGTAGCCGTCGAAGTAGCCGGAGTCGCCGGTGTAGAAGACCTTGCGGTGCGCGCCGGCGACCACCCAGGAGCTCCAGAGCGTCCCGTCGCGGCGCAGCCCCCGGCCGGAGAAGTGCTGTGCGGCGGTGGCCGTGATCTCCAGCCCCGCCACGCGGTGGCTCTCCTCCCAGTCCAGCTCGACGATCCGCCCGGCCGGTACGCCCCACCGGTCCAGGTGCGCGCCCACGCCCAGGGGCACCAGGAACGGCGCCGACTGTAGGGCGGTCAGCGCGTGGACGGTCGCCATGTCGAGGTGGTCGTAGTGGTCGTGCGAGATCAGGATCGCGTCCACCGGGGGCAGTTCGTCGAGGCGTACCGGCGGCTGGTGCAGGCGGCGCGGGCCGACCAGGCTCGACGGGGAGCACCGGTCGCTCCACACCGGGTCGAGCAGCACCCGGCGGCCCTCGATCTCGATCAGCGCGGAGGCGTGGCCGTACCAGACGACGTTCAGCTCACGCCCGGCGTCGGTGGCCGGGGCGGCGCCCGGACGCGACAGCGGCACGGCGACGCTCGGCCGGCGCTTCTGCTTGCCGAAGATCAGCTCACGGACGAGGTTGCGGTCGGGGGCGCCGGCCATCGAGCGGGAGCCGCCCGGATTGCGGAAGACGCCGTCGTGGAACCGGGGCGAGCGGGCGGCCCGCTCCGCGCGGGCGCCGGTGAGCCGGCCGCCGAGCGCCGCCGGCACGTCCCGGGCCACCCACGCGAGCCCGGCGAGCGCGGCCAGCCCGGCCGCCCCGCGTAGCCGCCGCCCGAGTGCCCGGTCGGGTCCCGCGCGTTCCGGTGCTGCGCCCATCGTCGTCCCTCCGCCGTGTCCCGTCGTACACGGTAGCCCGGTCACCATGGGACCGGCGGAAGGTCGGCGGGGCCCGCCGGGACGGCGGGCCCCGCACGTCGCGGGGCGGCTCAGCCGCCGTTGCTGGGCCGTTGGGCGGTCGGCCGGTGGGTGACGCCGGTGCCGGTGAGGCGGTCCACCGAGGCCAGGAAGCGCCGGCCCATCCGGGCGCGGGCCTCGACGGCGGGGTGCGTCGCGCCGTAGTCGGCCGGCTCGGCCTGCCCGTCGGCGAAGAGGGCGTACGTCAGCACGGGCGCGCCCGCCGTGTCGAAGATCACCCCGGCCTCGTGCCGGGCGTCGGCGAACCAGCCGGCCTTCGTGGCGACGCGGGCCCGCTCGGTCGAGGACATGACCCGCCGGATCCCGTCGGTGTACGCGACGGGAGCGCGCAGCAGCCGCAGCACGAACGCCGTGCCGGCCGGCGAGAGCAGCGTGCCGGCCACCAGCGCGCGCAGCAGGTCGTGGGTCTCCCGGGGGGTGCTGGTGCCGAGGAAGAACCGGTTGGGGTTGGCGACGGGCTGCACCTGCGTGTTCGGGAAGCCCTTGCCGCGCAGGATCGCGTTGAGCTCGGCGGCCGGGCAGACCAGGCCGCACAGTCGTACGGCCGTGTCGTCGGAGACGGTCAGCAGGTTGGCCAGCACGTGCCCGAGCGTCACGAAGCTCGGGTACGCCCCGTCGAGGCTGAACATGCCGTCCCCGCCGGGCACCACGATCGCCTCGGTCACCTCGACCCGCTGGTCGAGCGTCAGCAGTCCCCGGTCGACCTTGTCGAGCACCGCCACGGCGACCGCGATCTTGTTGACGCTGTACGCCTCGATGCGCCGGTCCGGCTCGTCGGACACGGCCACCACCGGGGCGCCGGCCGGGTCGGCGACGCTGACGTACGCCTGCCAGTTGCCGCCCGCTGCCACCGTCTGCCGCTCGTAGATCGCGGCCACCCGGCGGGCGGCCTGCCCGGGCGTCGCCGGAGCCGGTTCGGCGACCTCGGGGGCGGCGGACGCCGGCGCGGCGGCGCCGAGCACCGTTCCCGCCGTGGCCACCGTGCCCAGTCCCAGCGCGGTCCTGCGGTTCACCCGGATAGTCAATCGTCTCTCCCGTCGTGGTGGGCCAGCCCACCACCCTAGGCGAAACGATCGACGCCGGTGATCCCGCGCGGCGCTCACGGCAGCCGGCGCCGGACGGCCGCCACGACCGGGCCGGGCAGTTCCCCGACGGCCCGCGCCACCCGCTGGAGGTCGGGCAGCCAGCCGCCGCGCACCGACGCGGCGGCCGGGTCCGGCGCGAACACCGTGCCGTCGTGCGGTGCGACCGGCCGGTCGGTCAGCCCGAGCAGTCGCATCAACGGCCCGACGAGGGCGTCGTAGACGCCCGGCAGCATGGTGAAGCCGACCCGCATGACCAGGTTGACCCGGCCCACCGACACCTCCCGGCGGGGCCGGTCGGCGCAGTCCACGATGGCCCGCGCCACCCGCTCCGGGGTGGTGACGGGCGGCGGGGGCCGGCCGGTCCGGCCGAGGTAGTTCGCGGCCCGCTGGTAGACCGGGGTGTCCACACTGCCCGGGTTGACGATGCAGACGTGCACCCCCGGGGTCTCCCGGGCCTCCTGTTGCAGGGTGCGGGTCAACCCCTGCAATCCCCACTTGCTCGCCACGTAGCCGCTCATGTAGGGCGCGGTGATGTGGCCGAGCACCGACCCGGTGAGGATCAGCGTTCCCCCGCCGTCCGCCGAGAAGCGGCGCAGCGCCACCCGGGCGACCGCGGCGGCGGCGAGCAGATCGGTGCGCACCACCTGCTCGAAGACCCGCTCCGGGGTCTCCTCGAACCGGCCGTACGCCATCACCGCCGCCGTGTGCACCCAGACGTCGATGCCGCCGAAGCGGTCGAGGGCCGCGTCGGCGAGCGCCGTCAGCGCGCCGTCGGCGGTGATGTCGGTGGGCACCTGGAGCACCTGCGCGCCCGCCGCCTGGCACTCGTCGCGCACCGCGGCGAGGGCGGCGGGGGAGCGGGCGGCGAGCACGAGGCGGTCCCCGCGTGCCGCGAAGGCCCGGGCCGCCGCCCGGCCGATCCCGCTGGTCGCGCCGGTCACGACCACCGTCCGGGTCACGGTGCGAGCACGACCTTGACGCAGCCGTCCTCCTTCTTCTGGAACATCTCGTACGCCTGCGGCGCCTCCACCAGCGGCACCCGGTGGGTCCGCAGGTCCTCCACGCCCAGCGGGTCGTCGTCGCCGGAGAGCAGCGGGATGATCTCGTCGGTCCACCGGCGCACGTGGCACTGCCCCATCCGCAGCTGGACGCCCCGGTCGAACATCTCCATCAGCGGCATCGGGTCGACCTCGCCGCCGTAGACGCCGGAGATGGAGACCGTGCCGCCCCGCCGGACGGCCTTGAGCGCGGCCTTGAGCACGACCAGCCGGTCGACGCCCGCCTTGTCGGTCATGGTCTGGGCGAGCTTGTCCGGCAGCAGCCCGGCGGCGGTCTGGGCGAGCTTGCCGAGGGGCGCGCCGTGGGCCTCCATGCCCACCGCGTCGATGACGGCGTCGGGGCCGCGCCCGTCGACGAGGTCGATCAGCGCGCTGGGCACGTCGTCCAGTTGGCTGACGTCGAGCACCTCGATGCCGTGCCGGCGGGCCATCGCCAACCGCTCCGGCACCAGGTCCAGCCCGATGACCCGGTCCGCGCCGAGGTGTCGGCCGATGCGGGCGCAGAGCTGGCCGACCGGCCCGAGCCCGAAGACGGCGAGGGTGCCGCCGCGTGGGGTGTCGGCGTACTTCACCGCCTGCCAGGCGGTCGGCAGGATGTCGGAGAGGTAGAGCCAACGCTCGTCGGGCCCGGTGTCGGGCACCTTGATCGGGCCGAACTGGGCGTGCGGCACCCGCAGGTACTCCGCCTGCCCGCCGGGCACCGAGCCGTAGAGCGACGTGTAGCCGAACAGCGCGGCGCCCTTGCCCTCGGCCGTCACCTGGGTGGTCTCGCACTGCGCGTACAGCTGCCGGTCGCACATCCAGCAGGAGCCGCAGGAGATGTTGAACGGCACCACCACCCGGTCGCCCGGCTTGAGCCGGGTCACCCCGGCGCCCACCTCCTCGACGATGCCCATCGGCTCGTGGCCGAGGACGTCGCCGGGCTTCAGGTACGGCCCGAGCACCTCGTACAGGTGCAGGTCGGAGCCGCAGATCGCGGTCGAGGTGATCCGGACGACGGCGTCGGTCGGCTCCTCGATCCGCGGATCGGGCACCTCCTCCACCCGTACGTCCCGCTTGCCCTGCCAGGTCAGTGCCTTCATGTCCCGTCGTCCCCTCCTCGTGCCGTCCCCGGGGTTGCTACCCGCCCCCGGCGACTTGAACCGGCGGCCCACCCGGCGGCGTTCACGTGGTGGTACCGCGCGCTGGGGCCGCGCCGCGCCTTCCGTTCGGCCCGCGAGGCCCGTCGGCCCTCCGAGCCAGGGCGTGTCGCGTGGGCGCTGTCGAGCTGCCCCGTGGGGTGGGGCGGCCCGTTGGGTGGCACAGGCGGCGCGTCGGTCGGGGAGTCGCCCGGCGGTTGGGTGGGCGGGAACCGAAGCCGAGCTGCCTCGTGGCGTGGGGCGGCCCGTTGAGTGGCGCAGGCGGTGCGTCGGTCGGGAAACCGCCCGGCGGGATGGGCGGGCGGGAACCGGGACATGGCGGCGCGGACCGCGACCCGTGGAGAGAGCGACCGGCCGGTGACGGACGGCGTGCGGGGACTGACGACGGCCGGCGAGCGTGGGGATGCGGGGAGCGTGCGGGTGCCGTCGGTACGGGGGACGTCCGCCCTCCACGTCGCGCGCCGCCGGTGACGGCCGGTCTCACGGACGGGGCAGCTCGACAGGGGCCGTCGAGGGACGTCACCCGGGGCGTGGCGTGGGGCCGACAGGGCGTACACCGGCTGACGGGGCCCCTACCGGAACGCGGGCGGGCCGCCACACCCGCGTGGGTGCGGCGGCCCGCCCGTCCAGTCCGCCCGGGTGTCGTCAGGCTGGTGTCCTCAGGCTGGTGTCCTCAGGAACCGGGGGTGTTGTCGCCCCGCTTCGAGGTGGCCATCAGGAAGTCGCGGTTGAGCCGGCCGATGGTGTTCAGCGGGATGCCCTTCGGGCAGACCACGGTGCACTCACCGGCGTTGGTGCAGCCGCCGAAGCCGGCCTCGTCGTGCGCGTCGACCATGCCGATGACCCGGGTGTAGCGCTCCGGCTGGCCCTGCGGCAGCAGCGAGAGCTGGGTGACCTTCGCGGCGGTGAAGAGCATGGCGGAGCCGTTCGGGCAGGCCGCCACGCAGGCACCGCAGCCGATGCACTCCGCCGCCTCGAAGGCGGCGTCCGCGTTGGCCTTGGCGACCGGGGTCGAGTGCGCCTCGGGGGCGCTGCCGGTCGGCGCGGTGATGTAGCCGCCGGCCGCGATGATCTTGTCGAAGGCGCCCCGGTTGACCACCAGGTCCTTGATGACCGGGAAGGCCCGGGCCCGCCACGGCTCGATGTCGATCGTCTCGCCGTCGGAGAACTGCCGCATGTGCAGCTGGCAGGCGGTGGTGCCGCGCTGCGGCCCGTGCGCGTCGCCGTTGATCATCAGGCCGCACATGCCGCAGATGCCCTCGCGACAGTCGTGGTCGAAGGCCACCGGCTCCTCGCCGGCGAGGATCAGCCGCTCGTTGAGGACGTCGAGCATCTCCAGGAACGACATGTCCGGGGAGACGTCGTCGACCTTGTAGGTCACCATCCGACCCTTGTCCTCGGGGCCGGACTGGCGCCAGATGCGCAGGGTCAGGTTCACTTGTAGCTCCGCTGCGTGGGGTGGACGTATTCGAAGTTCAGGTCTTCCTTGTGCAGCACCGAGGGCTCGCCGGTGGCGGTGAACTCCCAGGCCGCCACGTACGCGAAGCGGTCGTCGTCGCGCTCGGCCTCACCGTCGGGCGTCTGGTGCTCGGCCCGGAAGTGACCGCCGCAGGACTCCTCGCGGTGCAGGGCGTCGATGCACATCAGCTCCGCCAGCTCGAAGAAGTCGGCCACCCGGCCGGCCTTCTCCAGCGACTGGTTGAGCCCCTCGCCGGTGCCCGGCACCCGGACCCGCTGCCAGAACTGCTCGCGCAGGGCACGGATCTCGTCGATCGCCTTGCGCAGCCCGGCCTCGCTGCGCTCCATGCCGCAGTGCTCCCACATGATCTGGCCCAGCTCGCGGTGGAACGAGTCCACGGTCCGGTCGCCGTCGACGGCCAGCAGCCGCTGGATCCGGTCCTCGACGTCGGCGCGGGCCTGCACGGCCGCCGGGTGCGTGGCGTCGACCTTCTCGAACGGGCCGGACGCCAGGTAGTGGGCGACGGTGTTGGGCAGCACGAAGTAGCCGTCGGCCAGGCCCTGCATCAGCGCCGAGGCGCCGAGCCGGTTCGCGCCGTGGTCGGAGAAGTTGGCCTCGCCGATCACGAACAGGCCCGGGATGGACGACTGGAGGTCGTAGTCGACCCAGAGGCCGCCCATCGTGTAGTGCACGGCGGGGTAGATGCGCATCGGCACCTCGTACGGGTCCTCGCCGGTGATCCGCTCGTACATCTCGAAGAGGTTGCCGTACTTGGCCTCGATGGCCTTGCGGCCGAGCCGGTCGATCGCGTCGGAGAAGTCGAGGTAGACGCCGAGCCCCGTCTGGCCGACGCCGCGCCCCTCGTCGCAGACGTTCTTCGCGGCGCGCGACGCGATGTCGCGGGGGACGAGGTTGCCGAAGGAGGGGTAGATCCGCTCCAGGTAGTAGTCCCGCTCGTCCTCGGGGATCTCCCGCGGACTGCGGGTGTCGCCCTTGGTCCTGGGCACCCAGACCCGGCCGTCGTTGCGCAGCGACTCGCTCATCAGGGTCAGCTTCGACTGGTGGTCGCCGGAGACCGGGATGCAGGTCGGGTGGATCTGCGTGTAGCAGGGGTTGGCGAAGTACGCGCCCTTGCGGTGGGCCCGCCAGGTGGCGGTGACGTTGCAGCCCTTGGCGTTGGTGGAGAGGTAGAAGACGTTGCCGTAGCCGCCGGAGGCGAGCACGACGGCGTCCGCGAACTCGGTGGTGATCTCGCCGGTGACCATGTCCCGGACGACGATGCCGCGGGCCTTGCCGTCGACGACGATCAGCTCCAGCATCTCGTGCCGGGTGTTCATCTCCACGTTGCCGAGGCCGATCTGCCGCTCAAGCGCCTGGTACGCGCCGAGCAGCAGCTGCTGGCCCGTCTGGCCCCGGGCGTAGAAGGTGCGCTGCACCTGCGCGCCGCCGAAGGAGCGGGTGTCCAGCAGACCGCCGTATTCGCGGGCGAACGGGACGCCCTGGGCGACGCACTGGTCGATGATGTTGACCGAGACCTCGGCCAGCCGGTGCACGTTGGACTCCCGGGAGCGGAAGTCGCCGCCCTTGACGGTGTCGTAGAAGAGCCGGTGCACCGAGTCGCCGTCGTTGCGGTAGTTCTTGGCGGCGTTGATGCCGCCCTGCGCGGCGATGGAGTGCGCCCGGCGCGGGCTGTCCTGGTAGCAGTAGGTCTTGACCCGGTAGCCCTGCTCGCCCAGCGTGGCGGCGGCCGAACCGCCGGCCAGGCCGGTGCCGACCACGATCACGGTCATCTTGCGGCGGTTGGCCGGGTTGACCAGCTTGGCCTCGAAGCGGCGGCGTTCCCAGCGGGTCTCGATGGGGCCGTCGGGAGCCTTGGTGTCGGCGATCGGGTCGCCCTCGGTGTAGAGATCCATGTCAGGACACCAATCCGGTGAGTACGGCGAACGGGACCGCCAGGTAGCCGGCGCAGAGCACGACGGCGAAGCCCAGCGCCACGGCCCGGGCCCGCCGCTCGCCGCGCGGGCTCTGCTGGCCGAGGCTGCGCAGCGCGCTGAACAGGCCGTGCCGCAGGTGGAAGCCGAGGGTGACGACCGCCAGGGTGTAGAAGAGCGTGACGTACCAGCGCTCCGGGGCGAAGTCGGCCACCACGTTGGCGTACGGCCGGCTCGGGTCGCCGACCGGGTTCAGCGTGCCGGTGGTGAGGTCCAGGATGTGGTAGATCACGAAGAGCAGGATGATCACGCCGCCCCAGCGCATGGTGCGGGCCGCGTAGCTGCCCTGGACCTTCCTGCGGTGCGCGTACTGCACCGGGCGGGCGGCGCGGGCGCGCACGGCGAGGGCGGTCGCGGCCCAGATGTGGCCGAGCACCGACACCAGCAGGCCGACCCGCAGGATCCACAGGAACCACACGCCGGGCAGGATCGGGGCGCCGATCTCGCGCAGCCAGTGCGCGTAGTGGTCGAACGAGGTCGCCCCCGTGAAGATCTTCAGGTTGCCGAGCATGTGCGCGATGAGGAACAGCACCAGGATGATGCCCGTCACCGCCATGACGGCCTTCAGGCCGACGCTGGAGCGGATGGGCGACCGAGTTCTCGTGACTACCACGCGATCGACGCTAGGAGCACTTGATTCAGTCGTCCAATGCATCGAACTCGCAGTCTTCATAGCTATAGGCTATGTAGATGCAGCTCCATCAGCTGAAGTACTTCGTTGCGGTGGCAGAAGTACGACATTTCACCCAAGCCGCCGACATCGTGGGCATCACCCAGCCCTCGTTGAGTAAGCAAGTTCACGCCCTGGAGGACGGCCTCGGCGCCCCGCTGTTCGAGCGGGTAAGGGGCAACATCACCCTCACCGCGGCCGGTGAGGTGCTGCTGCCGCTGGCCAAGCGGATCCTCGCCGACGTCGACACCGCGACCCGCGAGGTGCAGGAGCTGGTCGGCCTGCGCCGTGGCCGGGTCCGGCTCGGCGCCACCCCCAGCCTCGCCACCTCGCTCGCGCCGCCCGTGCTGCGCCGCTTCCGCGACGCCCACCCCACCATCGACCTGCGGGTGGAGGAGAGCGGCTCGCAGGACCTGGTCCGCGGCCTGCTCCGCGGCGACCTCGACCTGGCACTGATCATCATGCCGGCCCAGGGCACCGACCCCGGGCTGCGCGCCGACCCCATCCTGCGGGAGAGCCTGGTGGTCGCCTCCGTCGAGGAGCTGTCCGTGGCCCCGGAGACCGGGCAGCTGCGCGTCGCGGACCTGCGCGACCAGCCGATGGTGATGTTCCGGGAGGGCTACGACCTGCGCGACGCCACCCTCCAGGCCTGCCGGGAGGCCGGCTTCGAGCCGACCATCGCCGTGGACGGCGGCGAGATGGACGCGGTGCTGAGCTTCGTCGAGGCCGGGCTGGGCGTCGCGCTGGTCCCCGGCATCGTGGTGGCCCGGCGCCCCGGCGTGCGCGTCACCCGGCTGGCCCCACCCGGCGTCCGGCGGACCATCGCGGTCGCCCGGCGCCGCGACGTGGTGCCCACCCACGCCGGCCGGGAGCTGCGCCGGATACTGCTGGACTACGTCCGCGACGCCACCACCGGCGGGGATCTGCCGCCGGGCGTCGAGCCCCTCTGACCCCGCCGGCACGCGCGCCCTGCCGCACTGGTTCCGCACCGCCGGGCCGCGCCGCTCCCAGGCCGCCGGGCCGCGCCGCTCCCACGCCGCCCGGACCGCGCCGGTCCCACGCCGCCCGGCCGCGCCGGCCGACGCCGTCAGGTGCGCACGACGGAAGACGACCGGGCCCCGCCGGCCCGCCTACGCTGCCCGCATGGCAACGGGCAGCGCCGTGGTGATCGGCGCGAGCATGGGCGGGCTGCTGACCGCCTGCGCACTCACCGAGGCGTACGAGCGGGTCACCCTCGTGGACCGTGACCTGCTGCCCGAGCAGGCGGAGAGCCGTCGGGGCGTACCGCAGGGGCGGCAGTTGCACGTCCTGCTGACCCGGGGCCGGCAGGCGTTCGAGGAGCTGCTGCCCGGGATCTCGGCGGAGCTGAGCGCGCGGGGCGTGCCCACGGTCGACCTGCACGAGCAGGTCCACTGGTACAACAACGGCCACCGGATGCGGCGCGCGCCGTCCCCGCTGTTCGCCCTCGGGGTCAGCCGGCCGCTGCTGGAGCAGGTCGTCCGGGAGCGGGTGTCCGCCCTGCCCGGGGTGCGGATCGTGGCGGGCTGCGAGGTGGAGGGGCTGACCACCACCCTCGACCGGGCACGGGTCACCGGCGTACGGCTGCGCCCCCGCGACGGGGACCCGACCACCGTCACCGCCGATCTCGTCGTCGACGCCGGCGGCCGGGGCACCCGCAGCCCGGTGTGGCTGGCCGAGCTGGGCTACCGGCCGGCGCCGGAGGAGCGGGTCAAGGTCGGCGTCACCTACCTCACCCGCACCTACCGGCGGGAGCCGCACCACCTGGAGGGGCTGCTCGGCGCGCTCACGAACGCCGTGCCCGGCCAGCCCCGGGGCGGCATCGTCGCCGTGCAGGAGCAGGGCCGGTTCGCGGTGGCGCTCAGCGGCATGCTCGGCGAGGAGCCGCCGGCCGACGACGAGGGGATGACCGCCTTCGCCGAGACCCTCGCCGCCCCGCAGATCGCCGACCTGCTGCGTACGGCGCGGCCGGAGAGCCCACCGGCGACGATGAAGTTCCCGGCCAGCGTGCGGCGGCGCTACGAGCGGCTGCGCCGCTTCCCGGCCGGCTACCTGGTGGTGGCCGACGCCGTGTGCAGCTTCAACCCGGTCTACGGGCAGGGCATGACGGTGGCCGCGCTGGAGGCCCTGTTGCTGCGCCGACTGCTGCGGCGGCCGTCCGACCGGCTCGCCCGGCGGTTCTTCCGGGGCGCGGCCCGGCTGATCGACGGGCCGTGGTCCATCGCGGTCGGCACCGACCTGCGCTTCCCCGAGGTGCCCGGCCGCCGCTCGCCGCGGGTACGCCTGGTCAACGCGTACGTGGGCCGGCTGCACGAGGCGGCGACCCGGGACCCGGCGCTGGGCGCGGCGTTCCTGCGGGTGGTGAACCTCGTCGACCCGCCGACGCGGCTGCTCTCCCCGCCGGTGCTGTTGCGGGTGCTGCGCGGGTCGCCCTACCGGCCCTCGGCCTCGTCCATCGCCCGGTAGATCCGCTGCTCCGACACCGGGTACGGAGTGCCCAGCGCCTGGGCGAAGACGTTCACCCGCAGCTCCTCGACCATCCAGCGGATCTGCCGGACGGCCGTCGACTGCCGGCGCCCCGGCGGCAGCGCGGCGAGCATCTCCTGGTACTCCTTCTGCACCACCGCGACCCGGTCCTGCTGCTGCTTGTCGCGCTGCGGGTTGCCCGGCAGCCGGTCCAGCCGCCGCTCGATCGCGGTGAGGTAGCGCAGCAGGTCGGGCAGGCGCGCGTACCCGGTCTCGGTGACGAAGCCCTTGTGCACCAGGCCGTTCAGCTGGGCCCGGATGTCGGCCAGCGCGGCCACCACCGCCAGGTTCCGGGTGGCGCCGAGGCGCTGCTCCACCGCGTACGCGGCGGCGAGCACCCGGCGCACCCGGTCCATGATCTCGACCACGGTGTCCACCAGGTCGGCCCGGACCTTGTCCCGCAGGGCGGCGAAGCCCTCGGCGTCCCAGGCCGGGCCGCCCGCGTCGCCGATCAGCTTGTCGATGGCCGCCCCGGCCGCGTCGGAGATCAGCTCCTGCACGCCGCCGTGCGGGTTGCGGCTCAGCGCCAGCTTCGCCTCGTTGGACAGCCGCCCCTGGAGGAACTTCGCCGGCGACGGCACGGTCAGCCGCAGCAGCCGCCGCGTGCCCGCCCAGTGCGCGGCCTCCTGCTCGGCGGGGGAGTCGAAGACCTTCACCCCGACGGTGTCGCCCTCGTCGACCAGGGCCGGGTACGCGGTCACCGCGTAGCCGGAACGGACCTGCTCGATGGTGCGAGGAAGATCGCCGATGCTCCACTCGCGCAGCCCGGTACGGGCCACGTCGGGTGCGGCGGCGGCCACGACCTGGCGTACCTCCGCCTTGAGCTGGCGTTGCAGGGCTGGCAGGTCCTTGCCCTCGGCGACCGGCTTGTTCTCCTCGTCGAGCACCCGGAAACGGACGCGCAGGTGCGGCGGCAGCTTCTCCGGCTCCCACGCGTCCCGGGGCACGGTGACGCCGGTCATCCGGCGCAGCTGCCGGGTCAGCGCGTCCAGCAGCGGCTCCTCACCGGCCGGCATCGCGGCGAGCGCCGCGCGGGCGTAGTCCGGCACCGGGACGAAGTTGCGGCGCACCGCCTTGGGCAGCGACCGGATGAGCGCGACGACGAGTTCCTCGCGCAGCCCGGGCACCTGCCAGTCGAAGCTCTCCGCCGGCACCTGGTTGAGCAGCGGCAGCGGGATGTCGACTGTCACGCCGTCGGTCGGGGTGCCCGGCTCGAACCGGTAGGTCAGCGGCAGGGTCACCCCGTCGGCGGACCACTCGTCGGGATAGTCGGCCTCGTCCACGCCGGTGCGGCCGGCGTTGACCAGCAGCTCCCGGGTGAAGGTGAGCAGGTCGGGCTGCTCCCGGCGGGTCTTCTTCCACCAGGCGTCGAAGTGCCGCCCGGAGACCACGTCGGCCGGGACGCGCGCGTCGTAGAAGTCGAAGACGGTCTGGTCGTCGACGAGGATGTCGCGGCGCCGGGCGCGGTGCTCCAGCTCCTCGATCTCCGCCAGCAGCCGCTGGTTGTCGCGCCAGAAGTGGTGGTGGGTCTGCCAGTCGCCCTCGACGAGGGCGTGCCGGATGAACAGCTCCCGGGACAGCGCCGGGTCGATCCGGCCGAAGTTGACCTTGCGTGAGGTGACCAGCGGGATGCCGTAGAGGGTCACCTTCTCGTAGGCCATCACGGCCGCCTGCTTCTTCTCCCAGTGCGGCTCGCTGTAGCTGCGCTTGACCAGGTGCTGGGCCAGCGGTTCGACCCACTCGGGTTCGACCCGGCCGGCGACCCGGCCCCAGAGGCGGGAGGTCTCCACCAGCTCGGCCGCCATCACCCAGCGCGGCGGCTTCTTGAACAGCGCCGAGCCGGGGAAGAGCGCGAACTTCGCGCCCCGGGCGCCCAGGTACTCGTGCTTCTGCGCGTCCTTGAGCCCGACGTGCGACAGCAGGCCGGGCAGCAGCGACTGGTGCACCTTCGGGGTGTCGATCTCCTCCGGCAGGTCCGCGCCGCCCCGGCGCCCGCCGCCGTCGCGCGTCGCTCGTCCCTCTTCGGGGGTACGCAGCACCTGGCGCAGTTGGCTGACGATGTCCTGCCACTCGCGTACGCGCAGGTAGTTGAGGTATTCGGCCTTGCACATCCGCCGGAACGCGCTGGACGACAGTTCGCGCTGCTGCTCGCGCAGGTGCCGCCACAGGTTGAGCAGCGACACGAAGTCCGACTCGCGGTCGGTGAACCGGGCGTGCGCCTGGTCGGCCTGGGCCTGCTTGTCGGCGGGCCGCTCGCGCGGGTCCTGGATGGACAGCGCGGCGGCGATCACCATCACCTCGGTGGCGCAGCCGTTGCGCTCGCCCTCGACGACCATCCGGGCCAGCCGCGGATCGACGGGGAGCTGGGCCAGCCGCCGGCCCAGCGGGGTGAGCCGCTTCGCCGGGTCTGCCTCGGCCGGGTCCAGCGCGCCGAGCTCGTGCAGCAGGTTGACGCCGTCGGCGACGTTGCGCCGGTCGGGCGGGTCGATGAACGGGAACGCGGCGACGTCGCCGAGCCCGATCGAGGTCATCTGGAGGATGACCGAGGCGAGGTTGGTGCGCAGGATCTCCGGGTCGGTGAACTCCGGGCGGGACAGGAAGTCCTGCTCGTCGTAGAGGCGGATGCAGATGCCGTCCGAGGTGCGCCCGCAGCGCCCCTTGCGCTGGTTGGCCGACGCCTGCGAGACCGGCTCGATCGGCAGCCGCTGCACCTTGAGCCGGCTGCTGTAGCGGGAGATGCGGGCCGTGCCCGGGTCCACCACGTACTTGATGCCGGGCACGGTGAGCGAGGTCTCCGCCACGTTGGTCGCGAGCACCACCCGGCGCCCGGCGTGCGGGGCGAAGACCCGGTGCTGCTCGGCGGTGGAGAGCCGGGCGTAGAGCGGCAGGATCTCGGTGCCGCGCAGCGCCGGCCTCTTCTCCACCAGCTTGCCCAGCGCGTCGGCGGTGTCGCGGATCTCCCGTTCGCCGCTGAGGAAGACCAGGACGTCGCCGGGGCCCTCGGCCGCCAGTTCCTCGACGGCGTCGCCGATGGCCTGGACCTGGTCGCGGACGTTCTCCTCGTCCTCCCCGTCGTCCTCGCCCTCGGCCACCTCGACCAGCGGCCGGTAGCGCACCTCGACCGGGTACGTGCGCCCGGAGACCTCGACCACCGGCGCCGGTACGCCGTCGGGCTCGTCCGCGGTGGGCGGGCCCGCGAAGTGCCGGGCGAAGCGCTCGGTCTCGATGGTCGCCGAGGTGATGATCACCTTGAGGTCGGGGCGGCGGGGGAGGAGCTGCCGGAGGTAGCCGAGGATGAAGTCGATGTTGAGGCTGCGCTCGTGCGCCTCGTCGATGATCAACGTGTCGTACTGGCGCAGCATCCGGTCGGTCTGCAACTCGGCGAGCAGGATGCCGTCGGTCATCAGCTTGACCAGGCTGCGGTCGCTCACCTGGTCGCTGAAGCGCACCTTGTAGCCGACCACGTCGCCCAGCTCGGTGCCGAGCTCCTCGGCGATCCGGTCCGCCACCGTACGCGCGGCCAGCCGGCGCGGCTGGGTGTGCCCGATCAGCCCGGTGATCCCGCGCCCCAGCTCCAGGCAGATCTTCGGCAGCTGGGTGGTCTTGCCGGAGCCGGTCTCGCCGGCCACGATCACCACCTGGTGGTCGCGGATCGCGGCGGCGATGTCGTCCTTGCGTTCGCTCACCGGCAGCTGGGCCGGATAGGTGACCACCGGCACGGCGGCCCGCCGCCCCGCCAGCACCGCCTCGGCCCGCGCCACGTCGGCGGCGATCTCCTCGAGCGCCGACTCCCGGCGCTGCGGGTCGCGCAGCCGGCGCACCCCGTCCAGGCGCCGTTGCAGGCGGCGCTGGTCGCGGAACATCAGGGGACGGAGGCGGCGGTGCAGCTCGCGGACGGGGTCGGTCGCGGCGGGTGCGGCTGGATTCTGCATGTCGTCGCCAAGGATAGGCAGCCGACGGCCGGACCGCCCCCGGGTTACCGCCGCCCCGCCCCGGGCCGCCCGCGCACACGCCCCTCGGCGGCGCCCGTCAGGGCAAGCGGGGCGGTGCCGCCTCGGACTAGAGTGGGGCGCCGACCGACCTTGGCCGCGGGGGATGGAATGACGATGCGGGACACCGACCGGGCCCTGGTGCAGGCCGCCACGGCGGTCGCCAAGCTGCGCTGCCGCAGCGACAACCACACGGTCGCCGCCGCCGCGCGGACCACCGACGGCCGGGTCTTCACCGGGGTCAACGTCTACCACTTCACCGGTGGGCCCTGCGCCGAGGTGGTCGCCGTCGGCGCCGCCGCCACCCAGGGCGTCACCGAGCTGGAGACGATCGTCGCCGTGGGCGACCGGGGGCGTGGGGTGATCCCGCCCTGCGGGCGCTGCCGGCAGGTGCTGCGCGACTACTTCCCCACCGTCCGGGTCATCGTCGGGCCGATGGACGCGCTGCGCGTGGTGCACGTCGCCGAGTTGCTGCCGGAGACGTACGTCTGGGCCGACCAGCAGCTCGACGGGCCCGCCGGCCCGCTCCCCGCGCCGCGACCGGCCGACTGACCTCCCGGGGCCGTCAGTCGCCGGCGGCGGCCGCCAGGATCGACCGGGGCAGCGGCACGCTCTCGAACCGCACGATGCCCTCCGGCACCATCCAGCTCATCACCTGCACGCCCAGTCGCCCGGCCCGCACGGCCGGGTCGTTGTGGTAGAGCTCTCGGGCCTCCTGCGGGGAGATGGAGAGCACGACGAACCCGCGCAGCCGCTCGTCGTCGGCGTCGACGAAGGGCCCCGCGGCCAGGACGAGCCCCTGTTCCACCAGCCCCGCGTGGTGGGCCAGGTGGGCGTCCTGCAACCGGTCGGCCGCGTCCAGCGGTAGCTGCGGCGCGTCCGTCGGCCGGCTCAGGAGCACCACGGTGTGCTGGTCGAATCGCATGCTGACAACCCTAGGGCGGCCGGGGCCGCCGCCCGACCGGATCCGGCGCTGTCCGCCCTGCTCAGCGCCGCCCGGATCGACGACGGCGAGTTAGGCCCGGCCAGGGCGTTCCGCTACGGTTAGGCGACCCTAAGCCCGAACGTGCAGGAGCCTCGTGACCACCCTCGCCACCCGCCCGGCACCTGCCGGCACCCGGCCCCGGGCGCGTGGGGGGCGTCGGCTCGCGGTCACGGTCGCCGCCGCGCTGGTGCTGCTGCTGGCCGTGCTGGCGAGCTTCGCGCTCGGCAGCCGGGCGCTGGCCGTCGACGAGGTGTGGCGCGCGCTGGTCGCCCCGGACGGCGGCGAGGCCGCCACGATCGTGCGGGAACTGCGGATGCCGCGCACCGCACTGGGCCTCGCCGTCGGGCTGGCGCTCGCCGTCGCCGGTGTCCTCTTCCAGGCCCTCACCCGCAACCCGCTGGCCGAACCGCGGATCCTCGGCATCAGCGCCGGCGCCTCGTTCGGCGTGGTGCTGGCCATCTCCGTCTTCGGCGTGGGCACGCTCGCCGGGTACGTCTGGTTCGGCATCGCCGGTGCGCTCGGGGCCGGCGTGCTGGTCTTCGCCGTCGCGGCCAAGGCCCGCGAGGGCGCCAGCCCGGTCACCCTCGCGCTGGTCGGCGCGGCCCTCGACGCCAGTCTCGCCTCCGTGGTGTACGCGCTGCTCAGCATGGACGCCCGCACCTTCGAGGAGTACCGCTTCTGGGTGGTCGGCGGGCTGACCGGCCGGGACCTCACGGTGGCCGCCCAGGTGGTGCCGTTCGTGCTCGCCGGGCTGGTCCTGGCCGCCCTCGTCGCGCGGGGCCTGGACGCGCTCGCCCTCGGCGACGACGTGGCCCGGGGCCTCGGGCACCGGATCGGGCTGGTCCGGATCGGCGGCGGCGTCGCCGCGGTGCTGCTCACCGGGGCGGCCGTCGCCGCCGCCGGGCCGATCGCGTTCGTGGGGCTCGCAGTGCCGCACCTGGCCCGCGCCCTGGTCGGCGCCGACCACCGGTGGACCCTCGCGGTCTCGGCGCTGCTCGGGCCCGCGCTGCTGCTCGGCGCCGACGTCGTCGGGCGGCTCGTCGCGCCGCCCGGGGAGGTGCCCGCGGGCATCGTCACCGCGCTGATCGGCGCCCCGCTGCTGGCCTTCCTGGTCCGCCGCGCGAAGGTCGTGACGGCGTGAGCGCCCCCGCCGCCCCCGCCGCCGGGCGGCCGGCGGGCCGTCCCCGGGTGGGCGTCACCGCGCTGCCGGGGCGGTCGCTCGTGCGGGTCGGCCCGGTCAGCGTGCAGGTCCGCCGCCGCTCCGTGCTGGTCGCCGCCGCGCTTGTCGTGCTGCTGCTCGCCGCGGGGGTGCTCAGCCTCTCCCTGGGCACCCCGTACGTCGCCCCGGCCGACGTGCTGCGCGCCCTCTCCGGCGCCGGCACCCCGTACGACCTGGTGGTCCTCGACCTGCGACTGCCCCGGCTGGTGCTGGCCGCGGTGGCCGGCGCGGCCTTCGGGGTGGCCGGCACGCTGATCCAGAGCGTGGCCCGCAACCCGCTCGCCAGCCCCGACGTCGTCGGCATCACCCAGGGCGCCGGCCTCGCCGCGACGGTGGCCCTGACGACCGGCGCCGCGGCGGTGCTCGTGGCCCCGGCGGCGCTGCTCGGCGGGCTGGTCGCCGCCGCGCTGCTGTTCCTTCTCGGCGCCCGGCACGGGCTGGCCGCCCAGCGGTTCGTGCTCGCCGGCGTGGCGGTCGCCTTCGCGCTGCGGGCCCTGACCGAGGTCGTCCTGCTCACCGCCGACCCGATCGACGGGCTGCGCGCGCAGATCTGGCTGATCGGCACGCTCGCCGGCAAGGGCTGGAACGAGAGCCTGTGGATCGCCCTCACCCTGGCCGCGCTCCTGCCGGTGCTGGCCTGGGCCGGCTGGGCGCTGAACAGCACCGCCCTGGACGACGACACTGCCCGGGGGATCGGCCTGCGCCCGGTGGCCCGCCGGGTCGGCCTCGCCGGCACGGGGGTGCTGGCCGCCGCGATGGTCACCGCGCAGGTGGGCGCGGTGGACTTCGTGGCCCTCGTCGCCCCGCAGCTGGCCCGGCGGCTGGTCCGCGCCGAGCGCCCGCCGCTGCTGTGCGCCGCGTTGCTCGGGGCCCTGCTGCTGGTGCTCGCCGACCTGGGTGGCCGGCGGCTGTTCGCCCCCACCCAGCTGCCCGCCGGGGTGCTGACCGCCGCCATTGGTGGCCCGTACCTGATCTTCCTGCTGCTCCGCGGCCGGCGGCGGCCCTCGTGATGTCCCACCCTGGCAAGGAGGCGTGATGCTCTCCACCCGCGACCTGGTCGCCGGCTACGACGAGCGGACCGTGCTGGACGGGCTCGACCTGGAGCTGCCCGGCGACGCGTTCACGGTGATCGTCGGGCCGAACGCCTGCGGCAAGTCCACCCTGCTGCGCACCATCGCCCGCCTGCTCACGCCCCGGCGCGGCGCCGTACTGCTGGACGGCACCGCCATCCGGGACCTGCCGACCCGCGAGGTCGCCCGCCGCCTCGGCGTGCTGCCGCAGAGCCCGCTGGTGCCCGAGGGGGTGACCGTCGCCGACCTGGTCGGTCGGGGCCGGCAGCCGTACCAGCGGTGGTGGCGGCAGTGGTCGGAGTCCGACGGGGCCGCCGTCGACCGGGCCATGGCGCTCGCCGACGTGACGGCGCTGGCGGACCGGCCGGTCGACACCCTCTCCGGGGGCCAGCGGCAGCGTGTCTGGATCGCCATGACCCTCGCCCAGGACACCGAGGCGCTGCTGCTGGACGAGCCCACCACCTTCCTCGACCTCGCCCACCAGGTGGAGGTGCTGGACCTGCTGCACCGGCTGCGCGTCGAGCGGGGCCGGACGGTCGTCGCCGTACTGCACGACCTCAACCAGGCCGCCCGGTACGCCGACCACCTGATCGCCATGCGCTCCGGTGCCGTGGTGGCCGCCGGGCCGCCCCGGGAGATCCTCACCGCCGACCTGGTCCGGGACGTCTTCGGCCTCGACTGCGTGGTCGTGCCCTGCCCGGTGACCGGGGCGCCCCTGGTGGTGCCCGCGCTCACCAGTCCCTCCCTGACCCGCCTGCCCGTCGGGAACGCGGCGACGCCGCTGACCGGCTCGCACCCTTCGAAAGGAATCTGATGCGTCGTCTCGCCGCCGCCCTCACCGCGGCGCTGGCCCTCGGCGTCGCTCTCACCGCCTGCGGTGAGAGCGACCCGGTCGCCGACACCACCACCGGACAGACCCGGGAGATCGTCCACGCCATGGGCACCACCAAGGTGCCGGTGGAGCCCAAGCGGGTCGTCGTGCTCGACACAGACAAGATCGACACAGCCCTGACACTCGGCGTCACACCGGTCGGCGCCGCCACCGCCGGCGAGGCGAAGAGCTGGCCGACCTACTTCGGCGAGGAGAAGCTCGCCGGCATCAAGGAGGTCGGGGTGCTCACCGAGCCCGACCTGGAGGCCATCAACGCCCTCAAGCCGGACCTGATCCTGGGCAGCAAGTTCCGCCAGGAGAAGTTCTACGACGAGCTGGCCGCCATCGCGCCGACCGTCTTCACCGAGAAGGTCGGCATCACCTGGAAGGAGAACTTCCTCTTCGACGGCGCGGCGCTCGGCAAGGAGCAGCAGGCCAAGGACCTGCTGGCCGCGTACGAGACGCGGGCCAGGGAGTTCGGCGGCAAGCTCGGCGACGCGGCCGACCGCAAGGTCTCCATCGTCCGCTTCATGCCGACCGAGATCCGGGTGTACGGGCCGGACTCGTTCTCCGGCATCGTCATCGGCGACACCGGCCTGGGCCGCCCCGAGCGCCAGCAGCTCACCGGCAAGGAGGACCGGCGGATGGACCGGGTCAGCCCGGAGCGGATCGGCGAGGTCGACGGCGACGTCATCTTCGTCACCGCGTACGGCGAGAAGGCCGCCGCCGAGCAGGCCAAGGTCACCGGCGGGACGCTCTGGAAGGGGCTGTCGGCGGTCAAGGCCGGCAAGTCGCACGTCGTCTCCGACGAGATCTGGATGACCGGCATCGGCATCGGCGCCGCCAACAAGATCCTCGACGACCTGGCGAAGTACCTCACCGCCTGACCCGTGTCGCGCGCGGCAGCCGCTACGGCTGCCGCGCGTCGCCCGTCACGGACTCGCCGGCGGCGCGCCGCAGCGAGCGGTACCGGGAGAGGTTCTCGCGGGCCGGCCCGCCCTGCCGGACCCGCTCGGCCGGGTGCACCGCCGGCTGGTCCGGCACCCGGGGCGTCTCCCCGTGCTGCGTGAGGAGGTCCTCGGTCTCCTGGACCAGGTAGTGCGGCCGACGCTTGGTCTCGTAGTAGATCCGGCCGATGTACTCCCCGATCACGCCCAGGATCGTCATCTGGATGCCGCCGAGACCGATCACGCTGACGATGATGGTGGTGTAGCCGGGAACGTCGATTCCCTTGCTGACGGCGTCGGCGACCACCCAGGCCATGTAGACCACCGCGATCAGGGTGAGGAACAGGCCGCCGTAGATCGCCAGCCGCAGCGGCCGGTTGTTGAACGACAGCAGCCCGTCGAACGCGTAGTTGAACAGCTTGCCGAACGTCCACCTGCTCCGGCCCGCCTGCCGGGTCTCGTTGCGGTGCGCGACCACCACCGTGCGGAAGCCGATCCAGGAGAACAGCCCCTTGGAGAAGCGGTTGTACTCCGGCATCGCCAGCACCGCGTCCACCGCCAGCCGGGACAGCAGCCGGAAGTCGCCCGCCCCGTCCAGCAGTCGCACGTCGATCCACCAGTTGACCACCCGGTAGAAGGACCGCGAGGCCAGCATCCGGACGAGGCGGTCACCGCGCCGGTCCCGGCGCGCGATGACCTGGTCGAAACCCTGCCGGTACAACGCGACCATGTCGGGCAACAGCCGGGGCGGGTGCTGGAGGTCGGCGTCCATGATGACCACCGCGTCCCCCGTGGCCCGCTCCAGCCCGGCCAGCATCGCCGCCTCCTTGCCGAAGTTGCGGCTCAGCGACGTGTAGCGCACGGCGGGATCGGCGGCGGCGAGCCGACGCAGCGCCACGAGGGTGCCGTCGGAGCTGCCGTCGTCGACGTAGACCACCTCGATCTCGACGTCGGTCAGCTCCGCGACCGCGGCGGTCACCGCCGTGTGCAGGCGCTCCACCGAGGCCTCCTCGTTGAAGCAGGGCACCACCAGAGACAGGCGCACCTGCGTCACCCCGCCCGGCCGGCGCCCGAGGACGCCCGCCCCGCGCCGCCCCGCTCAGAGGCGGTAGACCAGCACACCATCGATCTCCTCCCGGGTGATGCCGAGCCCGTCGATCGGCCGGTCCGCGATGCCCTCCCAGGGCGTCCCGGCGGTCCAGCCCGGCAGGGCCACCACGGACCGCACCCCGATGCCGCGCAGGTACGCGACGCTGCCCGCGTCGGGGAAGGTGGCCGTCGCGACCCGGGTCTGCGCCTGGGTCACCGGCTCGAACCCGCCCAGCCCGTTCGTGACCCGGGGGAACCCGTCCGTCGTCCACAACATGAAGATCAGGTCGACCGCGCCGCCGGCGGGCAGCACCAGCATCGGGTCCGCCGCCGTACGCATCGCGGCCGGCGGCGTCGGCACCACCGGATGCGGCGTCCGGTTGACCCCCTCCAGCCCGACCAGGGCCAGCGGCACCAGCAGGAGCACCGGTGCCAGGAGCCTGGCCCAGCCCCGGGACGACCAGCGCCGCACCGCCGTGGCGAACACCGTCACCGTGCCGGCCGCCAGCACCGCCAGCAGCAGGCTCGTCCAGTGCATCATCCGGCCCGGCGTCCGCAGCGCGTCCCAGCCCGGCAGGTGCTTCGACAGCGTCAGGTAGCCCGGATCGCCGTCGCCGCCGAGGGTGACGCCCAGGCCCAGCAGCACCGTGCCGAGCACGCCGAGCGCCAACGCGACCCGGCGCCGGGCCGGGTAGACCGAGACGAACAGCCCCGCCGCGGCCAACGCGAGCAGGACCATCCCGGGCAGCAGCGCCATCTCCGGCGGCCAGGACAGCTGTTCCCGCGCCGCCGCGTGCCGCTCGCCCCACCACCACGAGTCCGCCGGGGCGGTGACGAAGCCGATCAGCGGCGGCGAGAACATCTCCGTCCAGGCCAACGACCGTTCGGCCTGCGGGTTGAGGTCGACGACCTTCAGGTAGACCAGGCCCAGCAGGAGCGTCACCGCGCCGAAGACGGCGCCACCGGCCACGTCGGCGACCAGCAGCCGCCGGCCGAACGCGGGTCGTCGCCCGCGCCGCCACCACGACCAGCCGTAGCCGCCGGCCCCGACCAGCACCGCGGCCAGCAGGAAGTAGACCAGTGGCAGCCCGATGCCGAAGCCCAGACTGATCTGCCAGGCGGCGACGAGCCATCCCGCGAAGGCCCAGCCCGGTCGCCGCCGCTCCGGCCGGTAGCCGTGCCGCAGCGACCAGCCGTGGCCGCGCGCCAGCATCGCCAGGCACAACGCGATCCCGCCGCTGGACAGGATGTTCAGGTGGCCGGAGTGCGCCAGCCGCCAGGGCGCGTACGCCCACGCGATCCCGGCGACCGCCCCGCCCAGCCGGCCCGCCCCGAGCTGCCGGGCCAGCGCGTACGCCCCGATGAAGGCCAACGCGTGCACCAGCACGTACATCACGTTGTAGCGGACCAGGGCGGCCTCGAAGCCCGAGCCGAGCATCCCGAACGGGGCGTAGCCGAGCAGGGTGTCGCTGTAGGCGTACGTGTAGGTCTCGGGGAAGAACGTGTTCGAGTGCCAGAGACCGGTCGGGTTGTTGAGCACGGCGTGCCCGGCCCAGGCCATCTGCCACGACTGCAACGTGGGGTCGCCGATGTCGCCGGGGATGGTGCTCGCCGGATGTCGCATCGTCGGCCAGGTCAGCACCACCGCCAGCAGCAGCCCGCCGAGCACCGCCAGCGTCCATTCGTGGCGCAGCCAGCCCCACCGGTCCCGTCGGCCGGGGTCCCCGGGGTCGGGAGCCTGGTCGTGGTCGGCGATTTCGGCGGACGGTTGGGCGTCCGTGGACCCGGTGGTCATGAAGATAGATGATTCACGATGGTGGCCGCCGTGTCGATCCGCCGCCCGGGATATGGGCTTCCGGGCGGGTCGGTCGAGCCGCCCGGCCCGGCCACGTCGGCCGGACCGGGCGAGCGGGATCGGGTGGGTGGTGGGCAGGGATCAGGCGGCGGTGGCCCAGATGGCCCGGAAGGCCGCCGCCTCGCCGGCCAGCCAGCGCTCGATCTGCTCCGGGCGGGCGTCGGCGGGCATGCGGTGGGCCTCGCCACGGCGGACGTCGACCAGGACCGGCTCGGCGTGCGGGAGCACCGCGTCCATGTGCCGGGCCATCAGGTGCAGGGTGGCGAGCGTCGCCTCCTCGCTGGGCGGCGCCTCGTCGAAGTGCAGTCGGACGGCCTCGACGCGACCGTCGGCGTGCCGTACGCCGAACTGGGGGTTGACCTTGACGGGCAGGTCGCCCAGCATCGCGAGCGCGTCGCGGGTCTGGGCGAGGTCGACGGCCCTCGGCTCGCCGAGGGAGCGCAGCCAGGTCGTCGCGCCGGGGACGAGGGCCTGGTAGAGCGGTCGCCAGCGGGGCTTGACCACGTCGACCACCTGGTCGAGGTGGGTGCCGCCGGTGTGGAAGGCGATGTCGGCCTTGAGCGCCTTGACGAACTGGCCGTGCGGGTTGAAGCCGGAGCGGCTGGCCCGCTGCTTGCGCAGGCCCCCGACGAAGGTGGCCTTGGTCGGGCCGGTGCGGTCGACGTAGCGGGTGAAGCCGAGCAGGGTGGCGTAGGGGGTGGGTGGGGCGGAGGCGGGCGTGGTCACGGGCGTCCTCCCAGGTCAGGACCTCGATTAGTACACACATTCTAATCGACAGGTGTGACATCTCCCAGGGTTCGCGGGGACTGTCTCGCCCGGTCCGCCGACGGCCGACCGGCACCGGCTGATCGAGGCGCGGGGGAGCCGGGACACGCGGGGAGGTGGGGTGCCGTGGGCCGGTGCTCGGATACGGTGAGCCGATGCAGCGGCTCACCGATGAGACGGTCCTGGCAGTCGGCAGGCTGACGTTGGCCGCGGCCGAACTCGAGTACTTCCTCGCGCGGATCGTGGCGGACCAGGCAGGCGACGATCCGGCGACCGTCTTCGCGGTCCCCGGAGATCCCCTGCTGGCCGCACGCGACCTGGTCCGGTTCGCCGCCGCGGACCGCCACGACGAGTTCAGCAGGTTGCTCGACTCCGCGGCGCTGTATCTGACGCAGAGCCAGAGAGCCGTTCGGGCGCTGTGGTCGGAGCACGGCCGGGTGGACGCAATGACGTTCGACGAGATCACCGGCCTGCTGCTGCGCTGCCGGAACCGACTGCAGGAACTCTTCGACGACGTGGTTCGCGTACCCAGCGCGTAGCAGCCGCGCGAGGACGGGCCCCGACGCGCCCGCGGGAGATCCGCGCCGACGGCCCGCGCCGAGGCGCGCCCCGCTGCCGCCTTGTGCGGTGCCATCTTGTGCGGCGCCGATTCCGAAAGGCTTTCCGCGCCCCGGAAAGAAACAAAGGGAAAGGGAGTGTGTTCACCCCTTTCCCTTTTCAAGGTATATCGCACCCGGGGGCTTGCGGCAAGACCCCATTCGTGCCGCAGAATCACCGGCCGAGGCCGCGAGCTGCGGAAACGGGACCAGCGACAGCATGGGTCGCCGTCGACGTACGGCCGAATGGAAACGTCGAGCCGATGGCCGGACGCCCGGTGCGCGCGTGCGGCGCACGGCATCGCGGGCCAGGAGCCGGAAACGAGAGTGGAGTTACCGACGTGGATCGCCTGACGACCAGCGTGTTCGACCTTCCCGACCGCCTCGCCGCCAAGGCCGACCCGACGCTGATCGCCGCCGACGAGCAGCACTTCGCGGCGGTCGCCGGGAGCATCGAGCGGACGGGCACCGAGTTGTCCGACCGCCTCGACGCCGAGCGCCGGGCCCCCGGCGGCAAGGGCCGGCAGGCGGTGGACCGGGACATGGAGGTCCGCCGGCTGGCCGCCCGCCTGCGCACACTGCGCCGCTTCGGCGTGGACCTGTGCCTCGGCCGCATGGTCGGCGCCGACGATCCCGCGCCCGTGTACGTCGGACGGCGCGGCCTCACCGACGGCGCGGGCGGGCGGCTGCTGCTCGACTGGCGTTCCCCCGCGGCCGAGCCGTTCTTCGCGGCGACCCAAGCCAACCCGATGGGCCTGGCGAGCCGCCGCAGGTACCGCTGGACGCGCGGCCGGATCACCGACTACTGGGACGAGGTGTTCACCCCGGACGCCCTCGAGGGGCACGCCGCCGCGCTCGACGACCAGTCCGCCTTCATCGCCAGCCTGGGCGCCAGCCGGTCGCCGCGGGTGCGCGACGTGCTCGGCACGATCCAGGCCGACCAGGACGCCATCATCCGCGCGGGGTCGAGCGGGGCGCTCGTCGTGGACGGCGGTCCCGGCACCGGCAAGACCGTCGTCGCGCTGCACCGCACCGCGTACCTGCTCTACGCCGACCCGCGCCTCGGTCACCGCCGGGGCGGGGTGCTGTTCGTCGGGCCGCACCAGCCCTACCTGGCGTACGTCTCCGACGTGCTGCCCAGCCTGGGGGAGGAGGAGGTGCAGACCTGCACCCTGCGCGACCTCGTGCCCGAGGGGGCTTCGGCGAGCGTCGAGACCGACCCGGAGGTGGCCCGCCTGAAGTCGTCGGCGGAGATGGTGAAGGCGATCGAGTCGGCCGTCAGGTTCTACGAGGAGCCGCCGAGCGCCCCGATGACGGTCAGCACGGACGAGGCCGACATCCGGCTGCGCGCCGCCGACTGGGCCGAGGCGTTCGAGGCGCCGGGGCCCGGTACGCCCCACAACGAGGCGCGCGACGAGGTCTGGGAGGAGCTGCTCACGATCCTGGTGGAGAAGTACGACGGCGACGAGCCCGACGACGTGGTCCGCGCCTCGCTGCTGCGCAACCGGGAGCTGCGTACGGCGTTCAACCGGGCCTGGCCGTTGATCGAGGCGACCGACCTCGTCGGCGACCTGTGGTCGGTGCCCGCCTACCTGCGCCGGTGCGCTCCCTGGCTCAGCCCCGACGAGGTCCGCGCCCTCCAGCGCCGCGACGCCGGGGCGTGGACGGTGTCCGACCTGCCGCTGCTGGACGCGGCGCGGCAGCGGCTCGGCGACGCGGAGGCGTCCGGGCGCAGGCGCCGGCAGGAGGCCGTCGTCGCCGTCGAACGCGCGCGCATGGCCGCCGTCGTCGACGACCTGATCGAGGCCGACGCCTACGACGACGGCGAGGGCGTGCTGTCGAGCCTGCGCCAGCTGGACCTCCAGGACGCCCTGGTCGACGAGACCGCCCTGCCCCACGTGGAGCCGGACCTGCTCGCCGGACCGTTCGCCCACATCGTGGTGGACGAGGCTCAGGAGCTGACCGACGCCGAGTGGCAGATGCTGCTGCTGCGCTGCCCGTCGGGGAGCTTCACCATCGTCGGGGACCGCGCCCAGGCCCGGCGCGGGTTCACCGAGTCGTGGCGGGAACGGCTGGAGCGCGTCGGGCTCGACCGGATCACCGTGACCTCCCTGACCGTCAACTACCGGACGCCGCAGGAGGTCATGGCGGAGGCCGAGCCCGTCATCCGGGCCGTGCTCCCCGACGCCAACGTGCCGACCTCCATCCGCGGCGGCGGCGCTCCCGTCGTACGCGGATCCGCCGCCGATCGGGACGCGATCCTCGACACCTGGCTCGCCGCCCACGCCGAGGGGACCGCCTGCGTCATCGGCGACCCCACGTTCCGGGCGACGTCCCGCGTCCGGTCGCTGACCCCCGAGCTGGCGAAGGGGCTCGAGTTCGACCTGGTCGTCCTCGTCGACCCGGAGGCGTTCGGCGCCGGCGTCGAGGGAGCGGTCGACCGCTACGTCGCGATGACCCGGTCGACCCGGCAGCTCGTCGTCCTCACCACCTCCTGACGACGCGACCGCCGCGCGTCCCGGCAGGCGGCGGGACGCGCGGCGTCAGCGGAGCCCGCGGCGGGGCGGCTCCACGGTCGTGGCGGTGGCTAGAGCTGGCCGACCGAGGTGATCCGGACGACCGCCGCGCCCGCCTCGTCGGAGGCCGCGAGGTCGATCTCGGCGCTGATCCCCCAGTCGTGGTCGTCCTCGGGGTCGTCGAGGATCTGCCGGACCGTCCACCGCTCCCGGCCCTGATCGATCATCAGCAGCGCCGGGCCGCGGGCGTCCGGACCCACCCCGATCGAGTCGTACGCCTCGAAGTACGGCTCCAGGGCGTCGGCCCAGGCGTCCGCGTCCCAGCCCGACGCGGCGTCCAGCTCGCCGAGGTCGTACCAGCGGCGCAGGGCGGCCAGCTCGACCCGGCGGAACAGGGCGTTACGCACCAGCACCCGGAAGGCCCGGGCGTTACGGGTGACCGCCGGCACGCGGTCGTCCAGGGCCTCGGCCGCCTCGGCGGCGTCGGTGGGGTTGCGCAGCCGCTCCCACTCGTCGATGAGGCTGGAGTCGACCTGCCGGACCAGCTCGCCGAGCCACTCGATGAGGTCGACCAGCTCCTCGGTCTTGGCGTCCTCGGGCACCGTCTGGCGCAGCGTCTTGTACGCGTCGGCGAGGTAGCGCAGGACCAGGCCCTCCGACCGGGTCAGCCCGTAGAACTGCACGTACTCGGTGAAGGTCATCGCCCGCTCGTACATGTCCCGGACGACGGACTTGGGGGAGAGCTGGTGGTCGGCCACCCACGGGTGCCCCTGCCGGTACATCTCGTACGCCGAGTCCAGCAGCTCCGCGAGGGGCTTCGGGTGGGTCACCCCGTCGAGGAGCTCGAGGCGGGCCTCGTACTCGATGCCCTCGGCCTTCATCGCGGCGACCGCCTCGCCGCGCGCCTTGAACTGCTGCGCGGAGAGCACCTGGCGCGGGTCGTCCAGGATCGACTCGACCACCGAGAGCACGTCGAGGGCGTACGCGGGGGACTCGACGTCGAGCAGCTCGATCGTGGCCAGCGCCAGCGGCGAGAGCGGCTGGTTGAGGGCGAAGTCGAGCTGGAGGTCGACGGTGAGGCGGACCCGACGCCCGGTCTCGTCGGGCTCGTCGAGCTGCTCGACGACCCCGCCCGCGCGCAGCGCCCGGTAGATGGCGATGGCCCGCCGGATGTGCCGGCGCTGGGCGGCGCGGTCCTCGTGGTTGTCGGTGAGCAGGTGCCGCATCGCGGCGAACGCGTCGCCGGGCCGGCCGATGACGTTGAGCAGCATCGAGTGGCTGACCTGGAAGCTGGAGGTGAGCGGCTCCGGCTCGGCCTCGACCAGGCGGTCGAAGGTGGGCCTGCCCCAGCCGATCGACCCCTCCGGCGGCTTCTTGCGCACGACCTTGCGCCGCTTCTTCGGGTCGTCGCCGGCCTTGGCGAGCGCCTTCTCGTTGTCGATGACGTGCTCGGGGGCCTGCACGACGACCCGGCCGACGGTGTCGAACCCGGCCCGCCCGGCCCGGCCGGCGATCTGGTGGAACTCGCGGGCCTTGAGCAGCCGGGTACGCACCCCGTCGTACTTGGACAGGCCGGTGAAGAGCACGGTGCGGATCGGCACGTTGATGCCGACGCCGAGGGTGTCGGTGCCGCAGATGACCTTGAGCAGGCCGGCCTGGGCGAGGGTCTCGACGAGCCGGCGGTACTTGGGCAGCATCCCGGCGTGGTGCACGCCGATGCCGTGCCGGACCAGCCGGGACAGGGTCTTGCCGAACCCGGAGGTGAACCGGAAGTTCCCGATCGCGGTGGCGATCATGTCCTTCTCGGCGCGGGTGCAGACGTTGACGCTCATCAGCGCCTGGGCGCGTTCGAGGGCGGCGGCCTGGGTGAAGTGCACGACGTAGACGGGTGCCTGCTTCGTCTCCAGCAGCTCTTCCAGGGTCTCGTGCAGCGGCGTCATCGCGTACGAGAAGATCAGCGGGACCGGCCGCTCGGCCGAGCGGACGACGGCGGTGGGCCGGTTGGTGCGCCGGGTCAGGTCGTCGACGAAGCGGGTGGTGTCGCCCAGCGTGGCGGACATCAGGACGAACTGCGCCTGCGGCAGCTCGATGAGCGGCACCTGCCACGCCCAGCCCCGGTCGGGCTCGGCGTAGAAGTGGAACTCGTCCATGACCACCTGGCCGACGTCGGCCCGGTCGCCCTCGCGCAGCGCCAGGTTGGCGAGGATCTCGGCGGTGCAGCAGATGATCGGCGCGTCGGCGTTGACGCTGGCGTCGCCGGTCAGCATGCCCACGTTGTCCGCGCCGAAGACCTCGCAGAGGGCGAAGAACTTCTCCGACACCAGCGCCTTGATCGGGGCGGTGTAGAAGGTCGTCCGGTCGTCGGCCAGGGCCGCGAAGTGCGCCGCGATCGCGACCAGGCTCTTGCCCGAGCCGGTCGGCGTATTCATGATCACGTTGGCGCCGGAGACGATCTCGATGACCGCCTCCTCCTGGTGGGGGTAGAGGTCGAGGCCGCGCTCCTTCGCCCAGCCGGCGAACGCGTCGAAGAGGGTGTCGGGGTCGGCGCTTGTCGGCAGCGCGGCGGTGAGCGTCATAGCGCGTCCATGGTGCCTGGACCATGCCCCCGAACGCCAACCGGCTCCGCGCGCCCGAGGTGTGAGGAAGGGCCCCCTGTACAACGGAATCCGTTGACAGGGGGCCCTTCCTTTCACGGCCGGCGGTGGATCAGGTCGAAGATCGGGCGACCCGCCCGCAGGGCCCGGCGCTCGAACTTGGTGACCGGGCGGTGGGCGGGGCGGGGCGCGAAGCCGTCGTGCGCGTTCGCCAGCCCCGGGTCGGCGTCCAGGGTCTGGCGCATCGCCTCGGCGTACTCGGCCCAGTCGGTCGCGCAGTGCAGGGTGCCGCCGGGCACCAGCCGGGAGCGCAGCAGCGCCACGTGGGCCGGCTGGATGATCCGCCGCTTGTGGTGTCGGGACTTGGGCCAGGGGTCGGGGAAGAAGACGTGCACCGCGGCCAGCGACGCCTCCGGCAGGCCCGCGACCAGGTCCAGCGCGTCGCCCTGCGCCACCCGTACGTTGCGCAGGCCGTGCCGGTCCACCAGGTCCAGCAGGTTGGCGATCCCGGGCGTGTGCACCTCGACCGCCAGATAGTCTCGGTCGGGGTCGGCGGCGGCCATCTCGGCCGTGGTGTCGCCCATCCCGGAACCGATCTCCAGCACCAGCGGGGCCCGTCGGCCGAACAGGCCGGCCAGGTCCACCGGCGTGCCGGGCCGCTCGGGCACGTCCAGGCCGTAGACCGGCCAGAGCCGGTCGAGGGCGTCCGTCTGGCGGCTGCTCATCCGGCCACGGCGCGGATGGAAGGTCCGGATCGTCCGGGCGGCGGCGGGCGCGGGGACGGCGGCGGGGGAGTCGGTGGAGGTCACAACGACCCGAGGGTACGCGACGACCGCGCCGAATCGGATGTGATGTTCGCCCAAGGATGAGAGGATCCATCCCGTACGGCAGACCGGGCGTCTGGTAGTGCCCGGCACTGCCCCAACGCGCCGGGAGGGGGCGTCATGTCGGTGCACCGCGGCGGTGTGGCGCTGGCGATCGTGACCGTGGTCGCCGGTCCCCTGCTCGCGGCCTCGCCGGCCCCGGCCGTCCAGCCGGCCACCGCCGTGCCCGGTGTGGCCCAGCCGCCCAACGTCGCCCTGCTGGCCCGGGCCGGCGCGCCCCAGCCGGGGCCGCCGGGGCCGCGCGTCTTCGTCGAGGTCAGCCCGAGCACCGTCGAGCCCGGCTTCCTGGTGGGGATCCGGGCCAGTTGCCAGGACAACTCGGTCCCCGCGACCGTGGTCTCGGACGCCTTCGGCCGGGTGCAGGTGCAGCCGCAGGGCAGCACGCTGACGGCCGCGCCGATGGTGCGGGAGCGCACCCGGCCCGGCAACTACCGGATCAAGCTGGAGTGCCGCGACGGCGAGACCGCCTCGACCATGCTCCAGGTCGTCAAGGCCGTGAAGCCCAGTCGCGGCCCGGCGACCGGGTTCGGCGGAGGCGCAGGTGGCGTCACGGGTGGGCTGCTGCTTCCGGGTGGCCTCGCGCTGATCGTGACCGGCATCGTGCTCGCGGTCCGGTCGGCGCGCCGCCCGCGTACCGCCCGACGCTGAGCCCGGTCATGGTCCCCACACCCGCCCCGCAGCCGGCCGCCGCAGCGGCCCGCAGCCCGCGGCCGCCCGGACGCCGCCCCTGGTCGGTGCCGCTGGCCGTGGTGCTGGTGCTGGCCGGGGTCTTCGCCACCGGCGCGGGCCTGGGGCGCACCGCCGGGCCGTTCGACTGGGCCGCCGGCGGGGGACAGGACCGGCCGGCCCGCAGCGAGAACGGCGCGCTGGCGGCCAGCCGGCCGGTGCGCCTGTCGATTCCCGCGATCAAGGTGTCCGCCCCGGTGGCCCCCGTCGGCCAGGCCCGGGACGGTTCCATCGCCGTCCCGCCGCTGGAGCGGGCCGACGAGACCGGCTGGTACGACCGGGGCCCCACCCCGGGCGAGCCGGGCCCGTCGGTCATCGTCGGGCACGTGGACACCAAGCGCGGCCCGTCGGTCTTCTACGACCTGCACAAGCTGCGCCCGGGCGACACCGTCGAGGTGGCCCGGGCGGACGGATCGGTCGTGGTGTTCCGGGTCGACTCCGTGGAGCACTTCCCCAAGGAGCGGCTGCCGGCGGAGCGGGTCTACGGCGACGAGGGCCCCGCGGGCCTGCGCCTGATCACCTGCGGCGGCGACTGGCTCGGCGGCCGGACGGGCTACGCCGACAACATCATCGCCTTCGCCACCCTGCTCTCCTCCCGCCCTGCCTGACCCTCCCGCGTTCCGGCCCCCCGATCCCGTCGATCATGAGGTTGGCGGCATCCACGGAGATCGACTTCGACGCCAACCTCATGATCAACGCGTTGGGGAGGGGGCGGGGAGGGGCGGGGGAGGGAGGGGGGTCAGGGGCGGGGGAGGGAGGGGGGTCAGGGGCGGGGTGGGACCTGCTGGACGACCTCGAACTCCAGGAGGGTGGCGCCGGAGGCGACCGGGGGACGCTTCTCGCCCGTCCCGGCGTGGGCGGCACGGGAGGGGCCGGCGGCCCATGCCTGATAAGCCTCCTCGGTCTCCCAGCGGGTGTACACGAAGTAGCGGTTCTCCCCGGCCACCGGGCGCAGCAGTTCGAAGCCGAGGAAGCCGGGGGAGTTCTCCACGGCCCCGGCCCGGGCGGCGAACCGCTTCTCCAGTTCCTCGCCCGCGCCGGGAGGGACGTCGATCGCGTTGATCTTCACGACTGCCATGGCTCCACCCTAGCGACGAGGTCGGGGCTCAGAACGACTCGACGGCCGGAACCAGGTCGGCGTCGACCACGATCGGCGCGTGGTCGGAGGGCCCCTTGCCCTTGCGCGCCTCCCGGTCCACGTACGCGGAGCGGACCGCCCGGGCGAACGGCGCCGAGGCGTAGACGAGGTCGATCCGCATGCCCTTGTTCTGGTGGAACATGCCGGCCCGGTAGTCCCAGTAGGTGAACGGGTGCGGGCCCTTCATCGGCGTGGGCACCACGTCGGAGAGCCCGAGGTCGCGCAGCGCCGCGAGGGCCGCCCGCTCCGCCGGGGTGACGTGCGTGGAGTGGGTGAACAACGCCGGGTCCCAGACGTCTGCGTCGGTGGGCGCCACGTTGAAGTCGCCGCAGACCGCCAGCGGCAGGCCGCCGGTCAGCTCCGCCTCGACCGCGTCCCGCAGCGCCGCGAACCAGGCGAGCTTGTACGCGTAGTGCGGGTCGTCCGGGGCCCGGCCGTTCGGCACGTACACCGACCAGACCCGGACCCCGTCGCAGGTGGCCGAGATGGCCCGGGCCTCGGGATCGGGGAAGCCCGGTTCGCCGGGGAACCCCACCGTGACGTCGGCCAGGCCGACCCGGGACAGGATCGCCACCCCGTTCCACCGGCCGTCGCTGTGGCTGGCCACCGTGTAGCCCAGCTCGCCCACCTCGGTCACCGGGAAGGCGCCGTCCGGGCACTTCGTCTCCTGAAGGCAGACGACGTCGGGCCCCGTGCCCGCCAACCAGTCCAGCAGCCGGGGCAGGCGGGCCTTCACCGAGTTCACGTTCCAGGTCGCCAGGCGCATGTGACCAGCCTGCCCCATCCCCGCGCGCGTCGCCGGTTCAGCTGCCCGGGGTGTCGCCCGGGCGGGTCTGCTCGGCCAGGAACCGCTCCAGTTCGGCGCCCAGCTCGTCGGCGGTGGGCAGCGGCCCGGCCTCGGCGGCCAGCAGGTTCCGCTCGCCCCGGCCGCGCGCGAACGCGTCGTACTGCTCCTCGAGGGCCTGCACCAGCTGGGCGGCGTCGTCGGTCTGGGCGACCTGCCGGTCGATCTCCACCCGGACCACCTCGGCCGCCGAACGCAGACCGTCGCGGGGCAGCAGCAGCCCGGTGCTGCGGGACACGGAGGCGAGCAGCACCTCGGCGGCGGCCGGGTACTCCGTCTGCGCCACGTAGTGCGGCACGTGGGCGGCGAAGCCGAGGGCGTCACGGCCCAGCTCGCCGAGGCGGTACTCCAGGAGGTGCCCGACGCTGCCCGGCACCTGCACCCGCTGCAACCACGGCTCGTAGCCCGCGATCAGCTCGCGGCGGGTGGCGTGTGCGGTCACCCCGGCGGGCCGGGTGTGCGGCACGGCCATCGGGATCGAGTTGAGCCCGACGGTGAGCCGGACGTCCAGCCGTGCGGAGATGCCGGCCACCGCGGCCACGAAGCGCTCCCACTGCAGGTCCGGCTCCGGGCCGGTGAGCAGCAGGAAGGGGGTCTCGTCGTCGTCGCGGAGCAGGTGCAGCTCCAGCTCCGGGGCGTCGTACGCCTCCCAGTGGTCCTCGACGAAGGTCATCACCGGGCGGCGCGAGCGGTAGTCGAAGAGCTGGTCGACGTCGAACCGGGCGATCGGGCGGGCGTCCAGGGAGGTGAGCAGCTGCTCCCTGGCCAGTCGGGTGGCGCTGCCGGCGTCGACGAAGCCGGTGAGGGTCTGGATCAGGACCGGCTGACCTAGGTCGGGCAGATCGTCGGTGAGCTCGTAGAGCTCGTGTGGGTCGAGCACCGGTGCGGACCTCCCTGGTCGTGCGTACGGGTCGCCGCGCGAGGGCACCCGGTTCGGGGAACGTACCCGCCATCCTCGTGCATTCCTCGCCGCGCCCCGCCGCGGGTCGTCACCTGTCCGGTAATCGGGCGTATGCCCGCAAGCCCACCGGCGGACGAGGAACGCTGACCGTCAGGACGACCAGGCTATCGGCCGAACGGGCGAGTTTGGGGATCATGGACCGGGCAGCGGGGGTTTGTCCGTGTTCCGGGCGCGCAGGGGCGGGCCGGGGCGACCCGGAGGTCTGACCGGTCCGCGAGGTCCGTCCCCCGGGCTGCCCGGGGCGGCAGGGGCGTCCACCCGACCCGGCCCAAATCGTGAGGAAAGCCACGAGATCACCCGGGGTGATCGCCGGGTGGGCCTGCCTAGCCTCGGCTGATGCGTGACGACCGCACCCTCGACGACCAGATCGCCCCCGGTGACCCGGTTGGCCGTTCGAACGATACCCCCTCGTACGTTCGGTCAACCGCCCTCCGTGCCGCCGGGGCATACGCCCACCTGCTGAACCGCGGGCCCGCCCGGGCCCGGATCGCCCTCGCCACCGGCGTGCTGTGCTGCCTCGGCCTGACCGCCGTCGCCCAGGGCGCGCGGGACGACTCCGCCGACCCGGCCCCCGCCGCCGCCCCCTCCGCGCTCGCCGAGCGCGCCGAGCCGGACCCGGCCTCCCGCAAGGTGGAACGCGTCGCCGCCTCCGCCAGCCCGACCCGCGCCGCCGACCCCGACACCGCCACCCCGGCACCGGAGAAGACCACCCGCAAGCCGGTCGACCCCGCCCCGGTCGTCGGGCTCGACGACGCCCAGATGGAGAACGCCGAGGAGATCGTGCGGACCGGGCGCGAGATGGGGATGCCCCGGCGCGCGCTGGTGATCGCGGTCGCCACCGCGATGCAGGAGAGCAACCTCTACAACGTCGCCAGCGGGGTGCTCCCGGAGTCCCGCGAGTACCCGCACCAGGGCATCGGGTGGGACCACGACTCGGTCGGGCTGTTCCAGCAGCGCTCCAGCAGCGGCTGGGGCGAGGTCGGTGAGCTGATGGACCCGGAATTCGCCACCCGGCAGTTCCTCTCGGCGCTGGCGCGGGTGCCGGGCTGGCAGCAGATGCGGCTCACCGACGCCGCCCAGGCGGTGCAGATCTCCGCCTACCCGGAGCACTACGCCAAGCACGAGTGGCGCGCCACCAAGGTCGTCGCGGCGTGCCTGGAGGCCGGGCAGTAGGCTTTCACCAACCACAGTGGACGGTTGCGGTTCGCGCATCCGGGGTACATGAGTTGTCGCTCCGAGGTACACATGGAACAGGCACCACCGACTGGAGGACGACATGTCACTGATGCAGCGGATCAGCACCTTCCTGCGTTCGCCCAAGGGTCAGCAGATGGTCGACCGTGGCCGTCGCGAGCTGGCCAAGCCCGCCACCCAGCAGAAGCTCCGGGGTCTCGCGGCCAAGCTCCAGAACCGCCGCTGACCCGTCACCGCCGACCTCTCCGACCCCCGGGAGACCCTGTGACCGATCCCGCGCCCGCCGACGACCAGCACGTCGCCGGAGGACCTCAGCCGCCGGCCGTGGTTCCGGTACCGACGCAGGAGGCCACCGAGGCGCCGCCGCTCAAGCTCTGGGACCGGATGCGGGAGGACCCGCAGTACGCTCCGGAGCACCTCGCCCTGGAGGCCGTACGCCGGCTGGGGCCGGAGGCGGCGCAGTGGGCCGCCCGGGCCCGGGCCGAGCAGCCCGGCGTCCCCGCCGAGGCCCTGGCGGAGCAGGCGGTACGCAAGTTCGTCAACCACGCCCGGCTCTCGGGGGCGGTCTCGGGCGCCGCCGGGCTGCCCGGCGCCGTGATCGACGTGGGGATCCTGGCCTGGACCCAGGCCCGGATGGTGCTGCACGTCGCCGCCGCGTACGGGGTCGACCCGCTGCACGGCGACCGGGCCACCGACCTGCTGGTGTTGCAGAAGGTGCACAAGGTCGCCGAGAGCGCCCGGCTCGCGCTCGGGGTGGCCGCCGGCCGGGAGCGCGCCGGGGCACTCTTCGGCAGCGGGGGGCAGAACCCGCTCGGCAAGGTCATGCTGCGCCTCGGGGTGCGACTGGCCCAGATGGCCGGGGTGCGCGCGGCGAAGCGGATCTTCGCCAAGGTGGTGCCCGGCGCGGCGATCGTGCTCGGCACCTGGGCCAACTCGTCGGCCACCAAGGACCTCGCCGTGCGCTCCCACGCCCTCTACCGCCAGTACGGCGGACCGACCGTCCCCGAACCCCGCCGGCCCTGACGCCGGCTGCCACCCGCCGCCCGACCGCCCGCCCCTGTGGGCGCGCGGTCGGCCGGCAGGGTCAGGAGCCGAGGCCCGAGGCGCGCCACGCCACGTCGGCCAGCCGGTCCTGCCCGGCGGCGTTGGGGTGGAACCAGTCCAGCGGGTTGACCAGCTCCAGGTCGAACCGCACCCGGTGCACCGCCCCGCCGTCGTGCCGGCAGCGCGAGCCGTACGCCCGGCAGGCGGCGGCGAGCTGGGCGTTGTAGTCGGCGATCCGCTCCCGCACGGCCGCCCGGCGGGCCCGGTCGAGCGGGTCCGTCGAGGTGGGATTCGCCAGCAGCGCCGGGCAGACGCCCCGCTTCCAGGCCCGCACCGCCCGCGCGTCGGTGTGCCCGACCTCCCAGAGCCGGTGCAGGTTGGGCACGCTCACCACCAGCACCCGGGCCTTCGGCCGCCCCTTCCGCAGCACCCGCAGGCCGCGGTCCACGTCGGCGCGGAACTGCTTCACCGGGGTCATCGCCTCGATGCCGCCCCGGCACACGTCGTTGGCGCCGATCAGCACGGTGACGTGGTCGACGCGGTCGCGTACCGCCCGCTGGGCCTGCCCCTCCAGCGACGCCGCGCGGGCCCCGGGGCTGGCGTGGTTGTGGGCCCTGCCCCGGATCGCCGGGTTCCGGTCGAGCAGCCGCCGGTAGAGGCTGTCGACGCGCAGCCCGTCGCCGGTGGACCAGGAGTTGCGCTCGCACGAGACGAGCACCAGGCAGGAGCCGAAGCCGGTGCTGATCGAGTCGCCGAGGGCCGCGATGCCGCCGGGCGAGCCGGGCGACGGCGTCTCCCGTGGTGGGCGGGAGCCGGGCTCCCCGCCGCCCTCGCAGGCGAGCGCGACCAGCGCCAGCAGGCAGGCGGCCACGGTGACCCAGCGTCGAGGCATACCATCCCCAGTCCCGCAGCGGAGAGCGACAGCGCGGTAACTCTAAGCGCGGCCCCGGCGGGGCCACCCGCCGCTGTCGACAATGCGGCAGAGGGCTGTTCCGGCGCGGCTTCGCATGCTAGCGGATCGATACGTCGGGCGGGGTCAGCGGGCCAGGCGGGGGTCGGCGCGCCAGGGCGCGGGCTGGCCGTGCAGCCACCAGTGCAGGGTCCGGGTGATCCGGGGCAGCACCAGGTAGGTCATCAGCGGGGTCAGCGTGAGGGTCATCATCAGCACCCGGGCGGCCAGCGGCACGTCCGGGAGGAAACGGCTGGTGAGCAGCGTCGCGGTCAGGCTGAGCGGGAAGAACGCCAGCCAGATCGTCACCGCCTGCTTCCAGCGCGGCGGGGAGGGCGGCGGGACCGTCGGCTCGGCGCTGACCGGCACGGTCTGCGTCACGTGCTCGCGCGGCGGGTCGAACCAGCCCTCGACGCCGGTACGCCGCTCGACCCGCGTGTGCTCGACGATGCCCTGCGCCGAGGAGAGCCACCAGTGCCGCTGCGGGGACTCCTCCCAGCGGCGCAGCGTGTCGTGGTCGGCGAAGCGGTAGATGATGTGCCACTCCCCGGAGCCGGGCGCGCTGCGTACCCAGCCGGACCCGAGGAACCCCGGGAACGCCTCGGCCAGCGCCGTGCCGGCCCGCATCCAGGCCACCATCTCGCTGGTCCGGGCGGGGTCGGTGCGCCGGGCGACGGCGACGGTCACCGGCAGCGCGTGGGTCATCGTCATACCGGCCATCCTCTCCGCTCGGAGCCGGTTCGACAGGCTCACGGGCCACCGGTGTAACGCACCCCACCAGCGGGGTGACGCGGCCCACCGCGAGGGCCGACGCGGCGGGACCGGCGGGCCGGCGGGACCGGCGCGGTCGACCGGCGGGGTGGCGCGGTCGACCGGCGAGGGCGGCGCGGTCGATCTGCGGGGTGGCGGCCGGCCAACCCGCGTGAGGGGCGAGGGGGGGGAGCCCCGGGGCCCACCGCAGGGTCGGGTTAAGCGGGTCGATCGGGGGTAGGCCGGTGAGATGACGAGATCGCAGCCCCGGCGCGCCCGTGGCACGGTCGGCCACGCCTACAGCGCGCTCAACATGCGGCTCCTGCTCGCCGGGTTCGGTCTGGTGACCATGACCGTCTTCGCGGTGCTGGCGTTCAACGCCGACCTGGTGTGGCTCGGGGTCCTCTGCGTGGTCTTCGCGGTGGTCGCCGTGGTCGATCTGATCATCATCCAGCGGCGCCGCGCCGCCCGCCGCCGGGAGGAACCGGGAACCCGCCACTCACTCTTCGAGTGACAGGAGTACGAGATGCCCATCGCGAGCACCAATCCCGCCACGGGACAGACGCTCAAGACCTACGACCCGATGTCGCCGGAGCAGATCGACGCCGCGATCGAGCGGGCCGACCTGGCGTACCGCCAGCTGCGCGGCACCACCGTCGACCAGCGCGGGCGCTGGCTGAACGCGGCGGCCGACCTGCTGGAGGCCGAGCGCGACGAGACCGCCCGGCTGATGACCACCGAGATGGGCAAGACGTACGCCTCGGCCCAGGCGGAGGTCACCAAGTGCGCCGCCGCCTGCCGCTTCTACGCGGCGAAGGCGGCCGAGTTCCTCGCCGACGAGCCCGCCGACGCGGGAGCGGTCAAGGCCACCCGGGCCTTCGTCCGCTACCAGCCGATCGGGCCGGTGCTCGCGGTGATGCCGTGGAACTTCCCGCTGTGGCAGGTGATGCGGTTCGCCGCGCCCGCCCTGATGGCCGGCAACACCGGCCTGCTCAAGCACGCCTCCAACGTGCCGCAGACCGCGCTGCTGCTGGAGGACCTGTTCCGCCGCGCCGGCTTCCCCGAGGGGGCGTTCACCACCCTGCTGGTCGGCTCGGCCGAGGTCGACCGGGTGCTCAGCGACCCGCGGGTGCGCGCGGCGACGCTGACGGGCAGCGAGGGCGCCGGCCGCTCGATCGCCCAGATCGCCGGCCGGGAGCTGAAGAAGACCGTGCTGGAGCTCGGCGGCAGCGACCCGTTCGTGGTGATGCCCTCGGCCGACCTGGACCGGGCCGCCGAGGTCGCCACCACCGCCCGCTGCCAGAACAACGGCCAGTCCTGCATCGCCGCGAAGCGGTTCATCGTGCACGCCGACGTGTTCGACGCCTTCGCCGAGCAGTTCGCCGCGAACATGTCGGCCCTGCGGGTCGGCGACCCGATGGACGCCGGCACCGACGTCGGCCCGCTGGCCAGTGAGGGTGGGCGGGACGAGATCCACGCCCAGGTGCGCGACGCCGTCGACAAGGGCGCCACCGTGCTCTGCGGCGGCGAGCCGCCCGCCGGCCCCGGCTGGTTCTACCCGCCGACGGTGGTCACCGACCTGCGGCCGGAGATGCGGATGTGGTCCGAGGAGGTCTTCGGGCCCGTCGCGGGCCTCTACCGGGTGTCGTCGTACGACGAGGCGATCGAGGTGGCCAACGGCACCTCCTTCGGCCTGGGAGCCAACGCCTGGACCCGGGACCCGGAGGAGCAGGAGCGCTTCGCCGTCGACCTCGACGCCGGGAACGTCTTCGTCAACGGGATGACCACGTCGTACCCGGAACTGCCCTTCGGCGGGGTGAAGAACTCCGGCTACGGCCGCGAGCTCTCCGCGCTCGGCATGCGGGAGTTCTGCAACACCAAGACGGTCTGGGTGGGCGAGGGGGCCGCCTCGGCCGGCGCCGGGGCGCACGCGGAGTAGCCCCGCCCGGCTCCGTCGGCGTAACCGGACGCCGTCGTGGGTACGGAATGACGCCATGACGGTGTTCGGCTTCCACGCGTCCCACGAGCAGATCCATCCCCGCGCCCTGCTGGAGGCGGTGATCCACGCCGAGCGGGCCGGCTTCGACGCCGCCATGTCCTCGGACCACTTCGCGCCCTGGAGCGAGCGGCAGGGCCAGTCCGGCTTCGCCTGGTCCTGGCTCGGCGCCGCGCTCCAGGCGACCAACCTGCCGTTCGGGGTGGTCAACGCCCCCGGTCAGCGCTACCACCCGGCGATCATCGCCCAGGCGATCGGCACTTTGGGCGCGATGTACCCGGGCCGGTTCTGGGCCGCCCTCGGCACCGGCGAGGCGAGCAACGAGCACATCACCGGCGACGCCTGGCCGCGCAAGGACGTCCGCAACGCCCGGCTGCGCGAGTGCGTGGACGTGATCCGCGCGCTGCTGGCCGGCGAGGAGGTCAGCCACGACGGCCTGGTCCAGGTGGACCGGGCGAGGCTGTGGACCCGGCCGGAGGAACCGCCGGCGCTGATCGGGGCGGCGGTCAGCGTGGCCACCGCCCGCTGGTGCGCCGAGTGGGCGGACGGGTTGATCACCGTGAACGCCCCGACCGCGCACCTGCGGCAGATGATCGACGCGTACCGGGACGCCGGCGGGCGCGGGCCGCTGCACCTCCAGGTGCACGTGAGCTGGGCGCCGGAGCAGGCCGAGGCCGAGCGGCTCGCGTACGACCAGTGGCGCAGCAACGTCTTCGCCCCGCCGGTCTGCTGGGACCTGGAGACCCCGGAGCACTTCGACGTGGTCTCGCGGGACGTGCCGATGGAGAAGGTCCACGACGTCGTGAACGTCTCCGCCGACCTCGGCCGGCACGTCGGCTGGCTGGAGGAGTACCTGGAGCTGGGCTTCGACCAGATCGCCCTGCACCACGTCGGGCAGGAGCAGCGGGACTTCATCGACGCGTTCGGCGCCGAGGTGCTGCCGAAGCTGCGCAGCGCCGGCTGAGCGGTCCCGTCGGGGCCTGCGCGGTGCCGGCTGAGCGGTGGCGGCCCGGGCCTGCGCGGTGCCGGCTGAGCGGTGGCGGCCCGGGCCTGCGCGGTGCCGGCTGAGCGGTGGCGGCCCGGGCCTGCGCGGTGCCGGCTGAGCGGTGGCGGCCCGGGCCGCTGTCGGGGACGAGCCGTGTCGACGGGCGAGCGGGTCAGGGCAGGCGGCGGGCGAGGACCTGCCCGGGCCACGGGTCGCGGCCCGGGCGCTCGACCGTGAACGGGTCGGTGGCGGTGAAGCCCTGCCGCTCGTACCAGCGGACCAGCGCACCGTCGTCGCCCGCGTAGCAGTCCACCCGCAGCAGGCCGAGCCCGCGCTCCCGGGCCAGCTCCGCGGCGTGCGCCAGGAGCCGGCCGCCGATGCCCGACCCGGCGTGCGCGCGGTCGGTGACCAGCAGGTTCACGTACAGCTCGGGTTCGGTGGCGGGTGGCACGTACTCGGTCGCCGTCCCGACCACCAGGGCGCCGACCGGCCGGTCGGCGAGCGTCGCCAGCCACAGCCCGCCGCCGCTCGTCCAGGCCTCGGCCTGCGCGATCCGCCGCGGGTCGGTCGAGGCCGCTTCGGTGCCCCACTGGCCGGTGCGGCCCCGCGCCGCCAGCCAGGCGGTGGCGTCGTCGAGCAGCCGCAGCACGGCGGGCGCGTCGTCGGGCCCGCCGCACCGCAGCCCCAGGCTCCCTCGATCGCTCATGACGGACATGCTCCTACACCCGCCCCCGCCCCCGCCCCCGCCCGTGCCGCCCCTACTGCGTCGATCATGCAGTTGTGGTGCCCCGCGAAAGGTGCGATCCAGGGCATGCCGCCCACCACAACTACATGATCGACCACGCCGGGGTGGGAGGGAGGGGTGAGGGGGTCAGGGGGTGAGGGTGGTCAGGGGTTCCGTGGCCAGGCAGGAGGTCAGGCAGCGTTCCTTGGCGTCGCTCGTCATCCTGGCGGTCCAGTCCGTGAAGCCGCCGTCGCCGAGTTGGACCTCGCCGGCGGTGATCCGCAGCGCCGCGTCGACGTAGTAGCCCCGGCCGCGTCGGCGCTCCGGTTCGTCAACGAGCGGTACGCCCGACGGGCCCAGCGTCGGCCGGACGGTGTCGGCGATCCGTTCCCCGACGACGGGGCTGTCCAGCACGGTCAGGCGCACCCGGGCCGCCGCCGATTGCGGCAGCAGGGTGGCGAGCACCGTGCGCCAGTACGCCAGGTGCAGGGTGAGCAGCCGTGCCTCGGTGCGCCCCGAGCCGGTGTCGCGGGCGCTGGAGACCAGCGTGAAGAGCTGGAAGTGCGCCGACCGGGTCGGCCCGAAGTCCTGCGCCCGCAGCACCCGGTGGCAGGCGGCCAGGTGCACGGTGCCGTCGGCCGGCTGCTCCCGGCGGCGTACCGCGGCCTCGATCGCGAGCGCGTTGGTGGGGTCGCTGAGCACCTCGGTGGCGCGGAAGGTGGTGACGATGCGGTTCTGGCTCATCGGCGTGACGACCGCGCAGGTGCCGAGCGGCGCGACGGGAGAGAGTTCGACGCCGGCGAACTCCGTCGGGAGCAGTTCCCACAGGCGGGCCTCGACGGCGGCCAGCGCGCGGGGGTCGGCCGCTGCCGGCCGGGTGAAGCGGTCCGTGCGCCAGCGGCGGACCAGGTCCGCCGGGCGTACCGCCGCCGCCCGGTCCCGGGCCACCGCCAGCAGCAGCGTGCGCAGGTCCGCCGGGCTCAGGCCGGCCAGCGCGCTCCGGGTGCCGTCCGGCAGTCGCGACCAGACCCGCCGCTCCGCGTCGTCCATGTCGGACACCCTGTCGTACGCCCCGGGAGGCCGTCCACCGAGAATCGACGGCCGGACCCGGTAACGGCCTCCCCCGGGGATCCGAGGGAGGCCGTTACGCGGGCGGTGCGCTCGTCACCTGGGACGATCCTCAGCCGGTGCGGCCGGGGCGACGGATCGTCGGGGCGTACCGGAGCACGGGTCGGTCAGGAGAGCGCGCAGGCCGCGCCGTTGACGGTGATCAGGCCGGGTGCCGGGTTGGCGCCGCCGCCGGTCACCGCGTTGAAGCCGAAGGTGACGGTGCCGCCCGGGGCGATCCTGGCGTTGTACGACTCGTTCTTGGCGGTGACCGTGGCCCCCGCCTGGGTCGCCTTGGCCAGCCACGCCTCGCGTACCTTCTGGTCGCCGGTGAAGGCGAAGCGGGCCGCCCAGCCGTCGATCGCGCTGGTGCCGGTGTTGCGGATGGTCACCTGGGCGGTGAACCCGGTGCCGCCCTCCCAGGTGCCGTAGTTGGTGTACGTGGCGGTGCAGGTGGGCGCCGGCACCGCCTTCGAGTCACCCTGGTCGGCCATGAACGAGGCGATCCAGGCCAGCGCCGAGTTCCAGTTGATCGCCACCTCGTTGGTCGCGTACGAGTTGATGTCGTCGACGTAGCAGAACATCGGCTTGCAGCCGGCGAGCAGCTTGGCGGCGAACGGGTCCTGGAGGGCGGCGTTCGGGCCGCCGGCCAGCGAGCCGGCGGGCGGCTTCGGCAGGTCGGGGTCGAGCTGGTGGCCGAAGATCCGGCTGTGCTGGTTCTCGGCCGCGTGCTCGCCCCACCCGGTCACGTACGAGATGTTCAGGGCGTTGCGGCCGAGGACGTAGTCCATCGCCTGCACCGCGCCGTCGCGGTACTTCGCGTCGCGGGTCAGGTCGAAGGCGGTGGCCAGCACGACCGCGTTGTTGATGATGTTGCTGTTGCCGCCCCAGAAGTAGCTGCCGGCGTCGCCGGGCATCGGCAGCCCGTACGCCTGCCGGGCCGCCTCGGCGAGGTGGGCGTCGGCGGCGGCGGTGACGGAGGCGCGTACGCGGGCCAGGTCGGCGGCCGGCAGCCCGTTCGGCACGGTGGCCAGGTCGAGCCGGCCCAGGGCGGCGACGCCCTGCCAGCCGAAGCCGCGCGGGTCGAACACGTTGCCGGTGTGGTGCGGCGACGCGGTCAGGTCCGCCAGGTACGGCTGCTCGCCGGTGGTCAGGAAGAGCTCGGCGGCGGCCCAGTAGAACTCGTCGGTGACGTTCGTGTCGTCGTACGCGCCGCCGCCGGTGCTGTCGGTGGGGCTGGCGTACCGCGTCGGGTTGGCCTTGGCGGCGGCGTAGGCCGTCTTCGCCGCCGTGTCGCAGCGCTTGGCGAAGGCCGCGTCGTAGGGGGCGAAGAGCCGCGCGCACTGGGCGGCGACGGCGGCCAGGTTGAGGGTGGCGGCGGTCGACGGCGGGTGCAGCTCGCGCTGCTCGGGGTCGTCGTGCGGGGCGAGCGGCAGCCCGGTCCAGTTCCGGTCGTGGATCTTGTGGTGGGCCATCCCGGCGAGCGGCTTGCCGGCCGGCACCTGCATGCGCAGCAGGAACTCCAGCTCCCAGCGCGCCTCGTCGAGCACGTCCGGTACGCCGTTGCCGCGCTCGGGCACCCGCAGCGTGCTGTCGCCGAGGGCCGCGCCGTGCCCGGCGGTGGCGGCCGTGCGGGTCCGCTCGAAGGTGTTCAGCAGCTGGTAGGTGGCGATGCCGCCGTTGACCACGTACTTGCCGTGGTCGCCGGCGTCGTACCAGCCGCCGCGCACGTCCAGGGAGTAGTCGCAGACGCCCGGCTGGCAGGGCACGTTGGTGTCGCCCTTGTTGGGTGCCACGTCGAGGTGCCCGGCCGGGCGGGCGTACTCCGCGCCGATCAGGTCGCCGTCGATGGCGATGCCGCTGCGCTGGGCGTAGAAGAACTGGAGGGAGTCGGCGCGCAGCCGGTCGTAGAGGGTGCCGGAGATGTCGAAGGGGTGGCTGGTCTCGCCGTCGACGGTCAGGGTCAGCCCCGCCCCCGGGGTCCGGTACGACGAGAAGTCGAGCGTCTGCACGTTCTGCCCGGAGGCGGCGTCCACGCCGCGCGGGGTGGTGCTGCCGCTGGCCAGGACCGCGCCGGCGGCCGACTTCAGCTGCCAGGGCAGGGCCTCGGTCGCCGTCGTCACCACTGTGGCGTTCTTCGGCCCGCCGGGCAGGTAGCCGACCTGGTTGACCCGCACCCGTGGCCCGGTGTCGGGCACGTACGGCGCGGGCGGGTCGCCGCCGCGCAGCGAGACGTCGTCCAGGCAGACGGTCTGCTCGGCGGCGGCACCGCCGACCTGGAAGATCAGTTGGGCGGCCGGGTTCGCCTCGGGCACCGTGAACGTCTTCTCGAAGCGCTGGGCGGTGCCGCTGGCGGTGGCGTCGACGCTGGCGTACGTGGTGTAGGGGGCGGTGCCCAGTTGCAGGACGGCCTTGACGGCGGCGCCGGGGGTGGCGGAGACGTCGAAGCCGAGCGTGTACTCGGCCCCGGCGACCAGCGGCACGCCGTCCTGGCCGATGCCGGCGTCCCACGGGTTGGCCAGGCCGCCGGGCACCGTGGCGCAGAGCCGGCCGTCGGTGACCGCGAGCGGGCCGGTGCCGTAGGAGAACCAGGGGGACACGCCGGCGCTGAAGTCGCCGTTGTCGATCTGCTCGGGGGCGTCGGGGGGCGGTTCGGCGTGGGCCGTGCCGGCGGTGGCTCCGGTCAGGGCGAGGGCGGTCGCGGTCGCGAGCAGCGCGAGGCGACGTCGGGATGGCGTCACGGGTGTTCCTTCCGGACGACTGCGGGGACGGGGGATGGCGGTGACGACCTGGGAGCGCTCCCAGGTCCTGTCGATGGTTCCAGTGCCTCCGGCACCCTGTCAATCGACCCGGCTGGATGGCGTGGGCCCGCCCGACGGGCCCCCGGGACAGTGAGATTCGCCGCGCGACGCGCCGAGGTCCTGATCTCCTAGAGACAACTGAGCCCTCCGCCTGGCAGGCTGCCACCCATGACCCTGAAGCTGCGTTCCGTGGGAACGAGCGACCGTGGGCTGATCCGCAGCGGAAACCAGGACGCCCTGCACGCCGGCACCTGGCTCGTCGCCGTCGCCGACGGCATGGGCGGGATGGCGGCCGGCGACCTGGCCAGCGCGATCGCCATCGACGCGGTCGCTCCGCTGGACGTGGAGACCCCGGAGCACGCGCTGGTGGCCGCACTGCAGAGCGGCATCCAGCTCGCCACCGAGCGGATCCACCAGGCGGTCGCCGAGGATCCGGAGCGGCAGGGCATGGGCACCACGCTGACCGCCCTGCTCTTCGCCCGGACGGGCAGCTGCCTGGCCCTCGCCCACGTCGGCGACTCCCGCGCCTACCTGTTCCGCGAAGGCGTGCTCAAGCAGATCACCCGCGACGACACGTTCGTGCAGATGCTCGTCGACCAGGGGGTGATCACCGCCGACCAGGCCAGCAGCCACCCCCGCCGGGCCGTGGTCACCCAGGCGTTGCAGGGCGAGGAGGTCTCCCCGGCGTACGCGACGATGGTGCCGTGGGCCGGGGACCGCTGGCTGCTGTGCAGCGACGGGCTGTCCAACGTCGTCCGCCCGGACACCCTCGCCGAGGTGCTCGCCGAGCACCCCGACCGCGCGGACTGCGCCCGCCGGCTGATCGACCTGGCGCTGCGCGCCGGCGGGCCGGACAACGTCACGGTGGTCGTCGCCGACGTCGTGCAGGAGTGAGCGAGCGTCGCGAGCGAACCAGCCGGTTCAGCGCCCTGGAGCCTCGTGGCGTCGCCGACCGCAGGGAGGCGACGACATGAGCCCGCTCAGCGCCGGCGCGGGGTGGCGTGCCGGGTGGGCGGGGCCGTGGTCGGGTCCTCCGGCCAGGGGTGGCGCGGGTAGCGCCCGCGCAGCTCCCCGCGTACCTGCGGATAGCCGGTGCGCCAGAAGGAGGCCAGGTCGGCGGTGACCGCCACCGGCCGCCCGGCCGGCGAGAGCAGGTGCAGCAGCACCGGCACCCGGCCGTCGGCGATGCGCGGCGCGTCCCGCCAGCCGAAGGTCTCCTGGAGCTTGACCGCGAGCACCGGCGCCGCCGGGTCGGCGTAGTCGAGCCGGATCCGCGACCCGCTCGGCACCGCGATCCGCTCCGGCGCCACCTCGTCCAGCCGCGCCGCCAGCGCCCACGGCAGCAGCCGGCGCAGCGCGCCGGCCACGTCGAGGCGGGCCAGGTCCGCGCGGCGGCGGGCGCGGGCCAGCTCCGGGCCCAGCCAGGCGGGCGCGTCGGCGAGCAGCGCCTCGTCGCCCACGTCGGGCCAGTCGCCGCCGAGCGCGTGCCGGCAGAACGCCAGGCGCTCGCGCAGCGCCCGCGCCGCCGGGGTCCAGGTCAGCAGGCCGAGGCCGGTACGGCGCAGGCCGGTCAGCAGGGCCCCCGCCACCTCCGCCGGATCGGGCTGGGCGAGCGGCCGCTCGACCAGCTCGATCGCGCCCAGCCGCAGCACCTCCCGGGCCACCACGTCCTCGCCGGCCCAGCCGACCTCCCGCTCGGTGCGCAACAGCGGCCCGCCCGCCTCCCGGGCGGTCGCCTCGTCGAGCGGGGTGGCCAGCCGCACCCGGGCGGTCGGCGCGCCGGGGGAGCGGTCCGCCACCGCGACCGCCAGCCAGTCGGCGCCGGCCAGCGCCGACCCGGGCGCCAGCTCCGCCGCGGTCCCGCCGCTCATCAGGTACGCCGAGCCGCCCGGCCGCCGCACCCGGGCCAGCCGCTCCGGGTGGGCCAGCCCGACCAGCAGCCCGGCGGCCAGGTCGTCGGTCAACCGGCCCGCTTCGCCGGCCCGCGCGGGGTCGCCGGCCGACCTCGACCGGCCGGTGCCTCCCGCCGGTGCGTCGGAAGCAAGGGGCGGGCGGCCCCGGTCGGGCCGTCCCGATCGCGCGTCGGGCAGGGCGGCGCGCAGTCGGCGTACCTCCGCACGCCAGCGGGCCGTGGCACCAGGGTCCGCGCCCGCGCGCAGCCGGCGCCACGCGGCGGTCAGGTCGTCGCCCGGCCCGGCGGCGGTGTCCTCGGCGAGCAGCGCCACGATCTCCGCCGCCCGGTCCGCCCCCACCCGGGCGGCCCCGTCGAGCAGCGCCCGGGCCAGCCGGGGGTGCGCCCCGACCGCAGCGATCGCCCGGCCCCGGTCGGTGATCCGCCCGTCGGCGTCGAGCGCGCCGAGGGTGGTGAGGGTGTCGCGGGCCACCGTCATCGACGCCGCCGGGGGCGGGTCGGGCAGGGCCAGCCCGGCGCCGTCCGGCGAACCCCAGGCGGCCAGCTCCAGGGCGAAGCCGGTCAGGTCGGCGGTCGCGATCTCCGGCTCCGGCTGCGCGGTCAGCCGCTCGTGGGTCGCGGCCGACCAGCAGCGGTAGACGTGCCCGGGCGCCTCCCGGCCCGCGCGGCCGGCCCGCTGGGTGGCCGCCGCCCGGGACACGCCGACGGTGACCAGGGCGCCCAGGCCCCGGGCCAGGTCCATCCGGGCGACCCGGGACAGCCCGGCGTCCACCACCACCCGGACGCCCGGCACGGTCAGGCTGCTCTCCGCCACCGCCGTCGCCAGCACCACCCGCCGCCGGTCGGCCGGTCGCAGCGCCGCGTCCTGGTCGGCGCCGCGCTGCCGGCCGTGCAGCGGCAGGACGGCGACCGCGTCGCGCAGGTCGGCCAGCCGGCCCGCGACGGCACCGATCTCGCCGGCCCCGGGCAGGAAGACCAGCACGTCACCGTCGCACTCGCGCAGCGCCCGGCGCACCGTCGCTGCGACGTGGTCGAGCAGGCCCCGGTCGACCGGACCGGCCCCCGGCGCGGCCACCGGCCGGGGTGGCGGCGCCCAGATCCGGGTCACCGGGTGCAGGGCCGAGGACGCCCGGACGATCGGCGCGGGAGCGCCGCCGCCGCCGAGCAGCGCGGCGAAGCGGTCCGCCTCGGGGGTGGCCGACATCGCCAGCAGCCAGAGGTCGGGGCGCAGCGCGGCCCGGGCCTCCACCGCGAACGCGAGCGCCAGGTCGGCGTCGAGCTGCCGCTCGTGGCACTCGTCGAGCAGCACGGCGCCGGTGCCGGCCAGCTCGGGATCGCGGTGCAGCCGCCGCACCAGCAGCCCGGTGGTGACCACCTCGACGCGGGTCCGGGGTCCGCTGCGGCGCTCGCCGCGCACGGCGTACCCGATCCGCTCGCCGAGCGGCTCGCCGAGCAGCGCGGCCATCCGGCGCGCCGCCGCGCGGGCCGCCACCCGGCGCGGCTGGGCGACCAGCACGCGCCCGGGGACCTCGTCGGCCACGGCCAGCGGGGCGAGGGTCGTCTTGCCGGTGCCGGGTGGGGCGACCAGCACCCCGGCGCCGGCGCCGCGCAGCGCCGCGACCAGTTCCGGCAGCACCGGGCGTACGGGCAGGTCGAGGGGCACGTCCGAGAGCACGGCCCAGTCTCGCACCGCCCGGAAACGGCTCAGCCGGGGCGTACCCCGTCGACGCCGGTGACGAAGGCGCGCCAGGCCGACGCCGGGAAGGCGAGCACGGGGCCGGGCCGGTCCTTGCTGTCCCGGACGGCGATCCGGTCCCCGGCGGCGGCGACCTCCACGCAGTTGCCGTTGCCCACGCTGCGGCTGCTGGTGCGCCACTGGGCGCGGGTCAGGTCGAGCGCGCTCATCGCGGTACCCCCGTCTGTGCCGGCGCGCCGCGTCAACGGTCACGCAAAGTGACGAGAAGCTTCCATCAGGCGGGTCAGGGACGCCTCCGGACCGAGTGCCATCCGGCACATCTCCTCGTGCACAAGGCTATACCCGCGCACCTGCCCGGCCTCCTCCAGAGCCAGCCCCATCGTGAGGTTTTCCAGGTAAACCACGGCCGCGTCGGCGGTGTCGGCGAACGTCAGCACGACGTACGGCGCGTTCATCGCCGGGTGCCCGCCGGCGGAGAACGGAAGTACCTGGAGGGTCACGTTCGGTAGTTGAGAGACCTTCGCGAGGTGGGCCATCTGGTCGGCCATCACGGCGTTGCCGCCGACCGGGCGGCAGAGCACCGCCTCGTTGAGCACCACCGACAACTCGACCGGATTGTCGCGGTGCAGCACGTTCTGCCGATGCAGCCGCGCGGCGACCTTGCGCTCGATCCCGTCCTCGCCCGCGGTGCGCCGGAAGACCTCCCGCGCGTACGCCTCGGTCTGCAGCAGCCCGGGCACCGCCTCGACCTCGTACGTGCGCAGGCTCGCCGCCTCCGCCTCCAGCCCGACGTAGAACTCGAACCACTCCGGCAGGACGTCGCTGTACTTCTGCCACCAGCCGCGCTGCTGCGCCCCGCGGGCGATCTCGATGAGCGCCTCGGCGTCGGCCCCGGTCACCTCGTACAGCGCCAGCGCGGCCCGGACGTCGCGCGGCTTGATGCCGATCTGGGCGTTCTCGATGCGGGACAGGTTGCTCTTGGACATGTCCAGTTGCCGGGCGGCGACGTCCAGGGTCATGCCCGCGCGCTCGCGGAGCTGGCGGAGTTCCCGGGCGATGCGGCGGCGGCGGACGGTGGGGCTCGCGGTCACCCTCCGAGTCTGTCACGGCAAGATCCGCAGGTGGGGCCAGCACGGAGTGCAACTTCCATAAACGGGAGTTGCGTTGCAGTCACGGCCGGTGCATCCTTGCCCGGTTGCGAACACTGTGGACAACCCGTGCGGGAGGACCGGTTGCACATCGCCGACGAGTTCTTCCTGATCACCCACAACGACAGTCGGGGCAAGGCGAAGCTGCACCCGACGGCGACCGGCCTCGGCCTCGCCGCAGGGCTGCTCGGCGAACTGGTCCTGCGTGGACACGCCACCGTCTCCGCCGGGGTCGTCACGGTGCTCGACCGTCGCCCGCCGGCCGACGCGCTGGCGCACACCGTGCTGGACCAGCTGGTCGGCGAGACGCAGCAGCACCCGGTGCGTACCTGGCTGAGCTTCCTGGCGCAGACCGCCACCACCTCGGTGGGCGAGCGGCTGGTCAGAGCGGGGGTGCTGCGCCGGCAGGAGACCCGGCGGCTGCTGCGCACCACCGTCAGCTACCTGCCGATCGACCTCAACGCGGTGGCCTGGCCGGCCACCCGGCTGCGCGCCCTGCTCGACCGGCCGGAACCGCCGAGCGTGCCCGACGGGACACTGCTGGGTCTGGTCGTCGCCGCCGGGCTGAGCCGCGAGGTGCTGTGGAGCGCCGGCCCCCGGGCGCACCACCGGCTGGGCGTGCTCATCCCGGCGCTGCCCCCGCCGCTGCGGGAACTCGTGGCGCACACCGAAGCCGCCGTCGGCGCCGCCGTGCTGCGCGGCGTCGGCTGACGCCCTCCACCCCTCCCTCCCCTCGAACCGGAGTCCGCGTATGTCGACCCCCACGCTCGACCGACCGAGCAACGTCTCCGAGGCCCTGGCCCGTGGCCGGCTCGGCGTGCCGTCGGTGATCTTCTTCGTCCTCTCCGCCGCCGCCCCGCTGACCGTCGTGGCCGGCGTCGTCACCACCGGCTACGGGGTCGTCGGGGTGCTCGGCATCCCGCTGGCCTTCCTGACGGTGGCCGCGGTGCTCGCTCTCTTCTCCATCGGGTACGTGGCGATGGCCCGGCGGATGGCCAACGCCGGCGCGTTCTACGCCTACGTCGCCCGTGGGCTGGGCCGGCCGGCCGGCGTCGGCGCCGCCTGGGTGGCGCTGATCGCGTACAACGCCCTCCAGGTGGGGCTCTACGGCACCATCGGCGCCGCCGCGGAACCGGTGCTGGGCCGCCTGTTCGGGGTGGCCCCGGCGTGGTGGGTGGTGGCGCTGGTCGCCTGGGCGACGGTCGGCGTGCTCGGGCTGCTCCGCATCGACCTGAACGGCCTGGTGCTGGCGGCGCTGCTGGTCGCCGAGATGGTGGTGATCGTGGTCTTCGACCTCGGGCAGCTGACCCACCCGGCCGGCGGGGACGTCAGCTTCGCCGCGCTGTCACCGGAGAACCTCGTCGTGCCCGGCGCCGGCGCGGTGCTGGTGCTGGCCATCCTGGGCTTCGTGGGCTTCGAGTCCGCCGTGGTGTTCAGCGAGGAGAGCAAGGACCCGCGGCGGACGGTGCGGTTGGCCACCTATCTCTCCATCGCCATCATCGCGGGGATCTACGCGCTGTCGTCGTGGAGCATGACCGTCGCCGTCGGGCCGGACCGGATCGCCGCCGAGGCGGGCGAGCAGAGCATCGGACTGATCTTCAACCTGGCCGAGGCGCACCTCGGGGGCACCGCCGTCACCATCGGCCAGGCGCTCTTCCTGACCTCGGTGCTCGCCGCGATGATCTCCTTCCACAACACCACCGCCCGGTACACGTTCGCGCTCGGCCGGGAGCGGGTGCTGCCGGCCGTGTTCGGGCAGACCTCGCCGCGCACCGGCTCGCCCCGGGCCGCCTCCCTCGCGCAGAGCGCGCTCGGCCTCGTGGTGATCCTGCTCTACGCGCTCAACGGCTGGGACCCGGTGGTGCAGCTGTTCTACTGGGTCGGCACCGCCGGGGGCTTCGGGGTGCTGCTGCTGATCGCCACCACCTCGGTCGCGGTGATCGCCTTCTTCGCCCGCGACGGTGTCGACGAGACGCTGTGGCGGCGCGCGGTCGCCCCCGGCCTCGCCGCCGTGGCCCTGGCCGTGATCGTCCTGCTCGCGGTGGTCAACTTCGCCGACCTGCTCGGGGTGGCCCCGGACTCGCCCCTGCGCTGGGCGGTCCCGGCGGTCTACCCGGTCGCCGCGCTGCTCGGCCTGCTGTGGGCGCTGGTGCTGCGCGGCAGCCGCCCCGACACGTACGCCCGGATCGGTCTGGGCGCGGAGAGCGTGGCGGTGACGGCGCCGCCGGCCGCCCACCTCGGCGGGCCCGTCCCGAGCGGGACGGCGGCGCGGCGGTGAGCGAGGTGCGCATCGAGCGGCTCGGGCCGCGGGAGACGTCGCTGGTGGCCGGCCGGATCGCCGAGGCGTTCATGGCCCTCGACGCGCCCCGGTGGCTGGTGCCCGACGCCGCGCGGCGGCAGTCCGTGCTGGCCGGCAACTTCGCGATCCTGGTGGACCACGCGATGCGGTACGGCCTCGTCCACGCGACCGCGGACCGGGCGGGGGTCGCGGTCTGGTTCCCCTCGGTGGGCGACCCGGCCCCGCCGCCGGCGGACTACGACGCCCGGCTGGCCGCGGCCTGCGGGGAGTGGACCGACCGGTTCGCCCACCTGGACAAGCTCTTCGAGGCCCACCACCCGCACCCCGACCACCACCACCTGGCGTTCCTCGCCGTCGCACCGGGCCGGCAGGGGCAGGGGCTGGGCAGCGCGCTGCTGCGGCACCACCACGCCGTGCTCGACGCCGAGGGGGTGCCCGGTTACCTGGAGGCCGCCAGCGAGACCGGTCGCGACCTGTACGCGCGGCACGGCTACCAGGTCGCCGAGCCCTTCCACCTGCCCGACGGCACGCCGTTCTGGCCGATGTGGCGGGAGCCCGCCCGCGGAGCGACGGCGGCCGGGCAGCCCGCCTGAACGACGGCGCCCGGTTCCACCTGCCCCGGGTCATCCTCAGCGAGGGGGTGACCCGGGCGTCTTTCTGCGGCGGTGGAGCGCCCGTCCCCGGACACGGCGATGGCCGGGCCCGCCGGCCCGGCCATCGCCCACGACCCCTAGTACGTGCCGTCGAGCTGACCCCGCAGCTTGGTCAGCGCGCGGGCCAGCAGCCGGGACACGTGCATCTGCGAGACGCCGATCTGCTCGGCGATCTGCGACTGCGTCAGGTTGCCGTAGAACCGCAGCGTGAGGATCTTCTGCTCCCGCTCGTCGAGCGTGGCCAGCGCCGGGCCGAGGGCGACCCGCAGCTCGGCCAGCTCGAACTCGCCGTCCACGCCGCCGAGCATGTCGCCCAGCTCGGTCGCGCGGTCGCCGTCGCCGGTCGGGGTGGAGAGCGAGACCGCGTTGTAGGCGCGGGCGCCCTCCAGGCCCTCCAGGACCTCTTCCTCGGTGAGCTTGAGGTGGGCGGCGATGTCGGCCACCGTGGGCGAGCGGCCCAGGGTCTGCAACAGCGAGCTGTTGGCGTCGGAGATGGCCAGCCGCAGCTCCTGGAGCCGGCGGGGGACCCGGATGTCCCAGGTGCGGTCGCGGAAGTGCCGCTTGAGCTCACCGATGATGGTGGGGATCGCGTAGCCGGCGAAGTCGACGCCGCGGGACGGGTCGAACTTGTCGATCGCCTTGATCAGGCCGACCGCGGCGGTCTGGGCCAGGTCGTCGGTGGGCTCGCCCCGGCCGCTGTAGCGATGGGCGAGGTGGTTGGCGAGCGGCAGCCAGGCCTCGATCGCCCTGTCGCGCAGGGCGGCGCGGGACGGGTGGCCGGCCGGCAGCGCGGCCATCGCGTTGAGCAGGTCCGCGGCGCTGTCGGTGAGCGCACGCGGGTCGAGCTTCTGGGCGGTGCTCGGCGCTGTCGTGGTCGCCGGCTCGCTGATCGTTGGCGCGGTCATGGGTGGTCCTCCCTGCACCTCGTCCGCGGATAAAAGACGTGACGCTTAGGTTTAGATTCAGATGTCCGTTCGGGAGTCACCTTAGCCCGATCGGTATGACGAAATCTAGCCGAAAGTACGATGTACTTAAGTAATTTTATGGCACGGACGGCGCTAATCGGGCAAAGCGGCCTCGGATTGTGGGCCGGCTTACCTCGGGCGTACGGTCAGCCGGCCCCGTCGGACATCGACGATGCCGCATCCGGGCGGTCCGGACCGCCCGGCCGAGCGGTCACGGTCACCCCGGATGACCGGCGCCGAATGTCGGCTTTCCGTCGTTGTCCCGTCCACGGGACGGGCCGTAGCGTGCGGGTACCCGCCCCGATCCGGAGGTGCCGTGCTCGATCCCGCCGCCCCCCATCTCGTCGTCAACAGCCGCACGCTCTTCTTCGGCTGGTTGCCGGCGGACCCGGACGCGGTCGCGGCGCTGGTGCCGGCCGGGCTGCGCCCGTCGGCCGACCGCCTGGTCTTCATGAACCAGTACGTGGTCGACGACGAGAGCCAGACCTCCGGCTTCGGCGCGTACTCGCTGACCTACCTCGGGGTGGTGCTGGCGGGGGTGGACGCGCCGGGCGGGACGAACCCCGGCGGCTGGTGGACGGACTATGTGACCTGTAGCGCACGGGTCCGCGCCTACGCCGCCGCGCGGGGGGCGCCCGCCGTCGTGGGCCGGACCCGCATCGAGCACCACGACGGGGAGATCGTCGCCGAGACGGAGATCGACGGCGTACCGGTGATCCGGGCCCGCTGCCAGGTGGGTGAGACGGGCCGGGCGATCAGCAGCGGCCACCACCGCTACTTCACCGCACGGGACGGGCAGCTGCTCAGCGCCGTCTACCCGTACGTCGCCGAACCGGTCGACCCGTTCGTGATCGAGTCGGTGGAGTTCCTGGAGCCGGCCCATCCGATCTACGCGCTCCGCCCGGAGAACCCGCTGACGATCGGGTTCGGCTTCTACTCCCCGCGCGCCTCGTTCGCCTACCCCGGCGGGCTGACGGTGCACACCGCCGACGCCGGCCCCGTCGAGGCCGCGCCCGCCCGCAGCCGGGCCGACGCCCTCTTCGTACCCGCCTGAGGTCAGGCCCGAGCGCTCACCACGTGCCCGCCCGACGGGCCCGCAGCGGCCGGCCGTCCGGGTCGTAGACCAGCCGGTACGCCGGCAGCGCCCAGGCCCGGGTGTACCAGGGCAGCCGTTCCGCGCGGTGCGGCAGCAGCCGGCCCGGCGGCCTTGGGCCGGCCTGCCCGTCGTCGTACCACCGTTGCAGCGCGTCGGCGGCGGCGCTGATCGCCGCCACGGCGTCGGCCGGGTCGATCAGGTCGGCGTCCTCGCCGCCGTCGGGGTCGCGGTCCAGGTGCTCGCGCCACAGCCGCAGCCGCAGGTCCCGGGCGAAGACCCGGGCGCCGTCGCCGAGGCCGGCCGGGTCGGTCGGCGCCCGGTCGTCCCGGGTGCCGTCCAGCACCGCGCAGGACAGCTCGCTGTCGTGCGTCCAGGACCGGCGGTTGAAGTTGTCGCTGCCCACGCTGGCCCACACGTCGTCGACCACGCACACCTTGGCGTGCACGTAGACCGGGGTGCCGGCGTGGTTCTCCACGTCGAGCACGTGCACCCGGTCCGGGGCCGCCCGCTCGCAGAGCGACAGCGCCTGCTCGCGGCCCACGGTGTTGGGCGGCAGCGCCAGCCGGCCGTCCACGTCCGGGAACCGGGGGACCACCGCGACCAGGTGCAGGTCGGGATTCTCCCGCAGCGCCCGGGCGAACAGGTCGGCGACCTCGCTGGACCACAGGTACTGGTCCTCCAGGTAGATCAGCCGCCGGGCCCGCCGGACCGCCTTGGTGTAGCCGCGGGCCACCGTGCGCTCGCCGTCGGGGGCGAAGGAGTAGCGGGGCCGGACCGCGGGGTAGGTGCGCAGCACCTGGACGTCGTGCGGGCCGCAGGGTGGCGGGTCGGCCGGCTGCGGCGGCAGCGGGTCGGGCCGCAGGTCCGCGCGGCGCAGCCGGTCGCGCAGGTAGGCGAGCGGGTTCTCCGAGTCCAGCGGCATCGGGTCGCTCCAGCGCTCCCGGAAGGTGGTGTCCAGCGCGCCCACCACCGGCCCCCGCACCGCGAGCTGCACGTCGTGCCAGGGCGGGTGGTCGCCGTAGCGGGCGGACATCTGCACCGCCTGCGGGTCACCCCGGTGGGCGGCGTCGTCGCGGCGGCTGTGACACAGGTCGATCCCGCCGGCGAAGGCGACGTCCCGTTCCGGCGCGCGCAGGTGCCGCAGTACCACCAGCTTCTGGTGGTGCGAGCCGCCCCGGCGGACCCGCTGGTCGAGCAGCACCTCGCCACCGGCGGCGGAGACCGTCTCGCTCAGGTTGCGGTTCTCCGCCTCGCTGTAGGCCAGGAGGTCGAGGTGGGAGCGCCAGATCAGGCCCTTGACCACCACGCCCCGCTGCGCGGCGCGCGCGAAGAGCTGCGCCACGGTCGGCCCGTCCGGGCGCAACCGTTGGTCCGGGTCACCCCGCCAGTCGGTGAAGAAGAGGTGGTCGCCGGCCTCCAGCGCCTGCACCTCGTCGACCAGCCGGTCGAAGTACGCGGCACCGTGAATTAACGGCTCGGCAAGGTTTCCGGTGCTCCAGACGGGTAACTCTGAGACCGGGTTGGCGCGTTCGGCTGCGCTCAGGAACCAGTTGCGTGGTGCCACCGTTCCAGCCCCCCGAGGTCGACAACGTCCTCACGGTAGGACCCGTGTCGCGGGTCCGCATCCCGGCCGGCACTCCGGTGACCGGTCGGACGGCCCCCGACAGCCCGTCCGATCACGACGCGAACACCGAGGAGGCAACACCATGCCCGGCGAGACGACGAACCCCGTGACCGAGTACCGCGAGCAGGCGGTCGAAAGCGAGCGGGGCGCGCTGGTGACGGTGTTGCTCATGGTGATCCTGGGAGTCGCGGGCATCTTCGCCGTCTCCTGACGTCACGTCCCGCCGCGCCGGTGGGGGCAACGCCCTGACGCGCCCGGTGGGCGCCATGTCCCGACGCGCCGGTGGGCGCCACCCGGCCGTGCCGGGGGCGCCCACCGTCCGCGCCTCGGATCAGGGCCTCGGGGCCTCACCGTCGGTGTGTGGCAGCCGCTCCGCGGGGACGACACCGAGCCGACCGGCCTTGAAGTCCTCGAACGCCTGGAGCAGCTCGTCGCGGGTGTTCATGACGAACGGGCCGTAGTGCGCCACCGGCTCCCGGATCGGCTCGCCGCCCATGATGTAGAGGTCCAGCGTCGGGGTGTGGCTGTCCTGGCTGGCGTCCGCGGCGAAGGTCAGCGCGTCGCCGGAACCGTGCACGGCGAGCTGCCCGGTGTGCACCGGCCGCCCGTCGGTGCCCACCGTGCCCCGCCCGCCCAGCACGTAGACCAGGGCGTTGAAGTCCGGCCGCCACGGCAGGTCGACGCGGGCGCCCGGCTGCACGGTGACGTGCGTGATGGTGATCGGGGTGTGGGTGGAGCCCGGCCCCCGGTGCCCGGCGATCTCGCCGGCGATCACCCGGATCAGCGCGCCGCCGTCGGGCGTGGTCAGCAGGGCCGCCTCGCGACCGCGGATGTCCTGGTAGCGGGGCGGGTTCATCTTCGCGGCCCGGGGCAGGTTGACCCAGAGCTGGGTGCCGTGGAACAGCCCGCCGCTCATGACGAGGTGCTCCGGCGGTGCCTCGATGTGCAGCAGGCCGCTCGCGGCCGTCATCCACTGGGTGTCGCCGTTGGTGATCGTGCCGCCGCCGCCCTGCGAGTCCTGGTGGTCCATGATCCCGTCGATCATGTAGGTCACCGTCTCGAAGCCGCGGTGCGGATGCCAGGCCGTGCCCTTCGGCTCGCCCGGGGCATAGTCCACCTCGCCCATCTGGTCCAGGTGGATGAACGGGTCCAGCTCGCCGACCGGCACGCCGGCGAACGCCCGGCGGACCGGGAAGCCCTCGCCCTCGTAGCCGCTGGGCGCGGTGGTCAGCCGGCGGACCGGGCGGAACGCCGTGGACTCGTCGAGCCTGGGCAGGCGGGGCAGGACGAGCACGTTGTCGACGGTGATGGCGGGCATCGGGGGCTCCTCAGCTGTGCGGGTGGGCGGTCGACGCGTCGCGGTCCGCGCGCAGGCGCCGGCCGAGTCGCTCGAAGATCCGGGTGAGGCAGGCGACCTCGGCGTCGTCGAGGTCGTCCATCAGGTGGGCGCGCACCGACCGCAGGTGGTGCGGGGCGGCCTCGCGCAGGGCCAGCAGCCCGGCGGCGGTGAGCACGGCCTCGCTGCCGCGGCGGTCGTCGGGACAGGACTCCCGGGCGACCAGGCCGCGCCGCTGCATGGTGGTGATCTGGTACGTCAGCCGGCTGGGCGAGAAGACCAGCCGGCTCGCCAGCTCGCCCATCCGCAGCCGCTGGCCCGGCGCCTCGGAGAGCAGGACGAGCACGTGGTAGTCGGCGAAGCTGAGCGCGCTGGCGGCGCGCAGATCGTCCTCCAGCCGCGTGTAGAGCCGCTGGCTGGCCTCGATGTAGGCGCGCCAGGCGGCGAGTCGGGCACTGTCCAGGCTCTCGGTCACGCCATGACAGTAGCACTCTTTCAAAATTTAACTAGTGTCCCGTGAGCGCGGTCACCCGCGAGGCGGCAGTGCCGTTCAGCTTTGAAGGGTGCTTCCGGGCCGGGGCGGGTCGCCGCCGGCCCGGGCCGGCCCGGAAGCCGGCGTCCGTTTGGGGCGGACGCCGGCTGCCGGACAGAGGGGCCGGGGCCGGTCGCGGCCGGCGGGCGACCCCGGCGAGGGCCTCAGCGGGCGGGCGGTGCGGCCGCCATGTGCATCCGGCCGAGCAGCTGACGCGCCTGCTCGGCGTACTGCGCGTCGACGAGCACCGCGTACTGGCCGGCGCGCAGCGAGCTGGCCGAGGTGAAGTCGCGCCGCCCGCCGGTCATCGCGTGCGCGACCGCGCCGAACACCGCTCCCCAGATCGCGCCGACGACGAGCCCGACCAGGATCGCCGCGACCCAGTTGCCGGCGGTGAAGATGCCGAACAGCAGCCCGATGAAGAGCCCGAACCAGGCCCCCGTGCCGGCACCCGCCAGGGCCGCCCGCCCCGTCGTCATCCGGCCGAGCACGGTCTCGACCAGGGTGAGGTTCGTGCCGACGATGGCGCTGTGTTCGACCGGGAACCGGTTGTCCGCCAGGTAGTCGACGACCCGCTGGGCGGACGGATAGTCCGGGTACGAGCCGATCGTCACGGTGGGCGGGCCGGTCTGTGGGCCGTGCCCGTCGTGGCCGGGGCCGCTCGGGCGGCCGGCCGGACCGGACGGGAGGGTGTCGCCGCCCGGCATCCCGGGCCGCCATGCCGAGGTGGGACTCGACGGTGTGGTCATGAGTTCCTCCTTCGTCACCGCCCGCGTTCCCGCCGCCGTCGCGAGGTAACGCTCAGCGGGCGGCGGCACGCAGGTACGCGGCGGTGGCCTCGTCGGCGGGGAAGAAGGACTCGATGGAGAGCTCCTCGACCGTCACGTCCAGCGGGGTGCCGAAGGTCGAGACGGTGCTGAGGAAGGCCAGCTCGCCGCCCGGGAGGCGCAGCCGCAGGGGCACGACCACGTCCCCGGCGCGGGGCAGGCCCGCCTCCGGGTCGGCCGGCCCGCCCGGGTAGCCGCGCAGCTCGTCGTGCAGGGCGCCCAGATCGGGATCGTCGGTCAGCGCCAGGTGCCGGCGCAGCCGCCCGAGCAGGTGGGCCCGCCACTCGCCGAGGTTCGCGATCCGGGGCGCCATGCCCTCGGGGTGCAGCGTCAGCCGCAGCGCGTTGGCCGGCGGCCGGAGCAGGTGCGCGGCGGCACCCTCCGTGAGCAGCGGCAGGGCGGCGTTGCCGGCCACCAGGTTCCAGCGCCGGTCCACCGCGACGGCCGGGTACGGCTCGTGCGCCCGCAGGACGCGGCGTACCGCGGCGAGGACCCGTCGCAGCTCGGGGGAGTCCAGCGGGGCGTGGGAGTAGACGGGGGCGTACCCGGCGGCCAGCAGCAGCCGGTTGCGGTCGCGCAGCGGCACGTCGAGGTGCTCGGCCAACCGCAGGACCATCTCCCGGCTGGGCGCGGAGCGCCCGGTCTCCACGAAGCTGAGGTGCCGGGTGGAGATCTCCGCCCCGACCGCGAGGGCGAGCTGGCTGAGCCCGCGGCGCCGGCGCCACTGCCGCAGCAGCGCCCCGACCGGCGCCCGCCGCTCCTGCGCCGCCACGGCCGCGTCCACGCGCCGATCCTAGGCCGCCCCGCACGCGACGGCTCCGGGCCCCGCCCGCCCCGTGCGGGGCGGGCGAGGCGTGGCGGTCAGGAGCAGGCGGTGCCGTTGAGGGTGAACCCGGTCGGGGTGGGCAGGGCGCCGCCCGGCCAGGTGCCCTGGAACCCGAGCGAGACCGTGCCGCCCGTGGGCAGGCCGGCGTTCCACGCGGCGTTGCGCACGGTGATCCGGTCGCCCGACTGGGTCCAGTCGCCGTTCCAGCCGTTGGTCAGCCGGATCCCGGCGCCGGGGGCGAACGTCAGCGTCCAGCCGGTGAGCGCGGCGCCGTGGTTGGTCACCCGCAGCTCGGCGGTGAAGCCGCCGGACCACGAGTTCGGGGTGTACGACACCGAGCAGCCGCCGGTCGGCGGGGGAGTGCTCGGCGGGGGCGTCGTGGGCGGGGCGGTGGTCGGGGGCGCCGTCGTGGGCGGGGCGGTGGTCGGCGGGGCGGTGGTGGGGGCCGGGCCGGCGGCCAGGGCCAGGTCGTACGCCCGCTGCGGCACGAACTGGCCGGCCGGCGCGATGCAGCCGTCGGCCTCGCCGGGCAGCTTCACCCACAGGTACGCGTCGATGGCGGAGTCGCCGGTGGCGGTGGTGCTCGGGGTGCCGATGGCCCGTCCGGCCGGGTCGCACCACTCGGAGCCGGCCGGCCCGTTGCCGTTGCGGCTGGTGTCGACGACCGCCTTGAGCCGGGACACCCCGGTCGCCGCGATCACGGCCTTGGCGTAGCCGACCTCGTCGGCGGTGCGCCGGTAGTTGGAGACGTTGAGCGAGATGCCGTCCGCGCTGTTGGCGACGTCCGCGCCGAGCAGCCGGGAGGCGGCCTCGCCGGGGGCGAGCCACGCGGAGTGCCCGATGTCGAAGTAGACCTTCGCAGCGGCCGAGCCCGCCTTGAGCTTCTTGCCGGCGTACGCCATGGAGGCCCTCGTCTCGGCCTGCTGGGCCGCGTTCTGGCAGCTGGTCATCAGCGGCAGCACGTCGGGTTCCAGGACGATGGTCGCCGGCCGCCCGGCCAGGCCGGCCGCGACCTGATCGACCCACTGCCGGTACGTGGCGTGGTCGGGCGCGCCGCCGCCGCTCGCGCCGCTGCAGTCCCGGTTCGGGATGTTGTAGACGACCAGGATCGGCACCTTGCCGGCGGCCGCCGCCGCGCCGACCAGGGCGTCGACCTCGGACCGAACGGTCGAGGTGTTGGTCCGGGTGAACCACCGGCCCTGGGGAACGTTCGCGATCCGGTCGGAGATCACGGCGGCCCGGGGGTCGCCAGGGTTGGCGGCGACCCAGGCCGCCGCGGCCGTCGCCGGGTCGACGTAGAACGCCGAGTCGGCGGCGACCGCGGCGGGTGCGCGGACGATGCCGACGGTGACGGTGGCGGCGACGGTGAGCGCCGCCGCGGCGCTCAGCGCGGCGAGTGCGGGTCTGCTTCTCACGGGATCTCCATTCCATCGAGGAGCACCGCTGGAAGCGCTCCCATGCGTCGCCGTCAAAATACGTGTTGATTGCCGCGATGTGAAGAGGCCGCGACTTTCCGGGGCGGCGGGCCGGCGCGCCGGCCGCCGGCGCACGGCCTGCGGGGAGAATGGCGGGATGCGCCTGGTGATCACCGCCGACACCCACGTGCCGAAGCGGGCCCGTGACCTGCCGGAGCCGCTCTGGGCGGCGGTCGACGCCGCCGACGTGGTGCTGCACGCGGGGGACTGGGTCGACGAGGTGCTGCTGGACGCCCTCGCCGCCCGGGCCCGCCGCCTCGTCGGGGTGTACGGCAACAACGACGGGCCGGCGCTGCGCGCCCGGCTGCCGGAGGTCGCCCGGGTGGAACTCGACGGGCTGCGGATCGCCGTCGTGCACGAGACCGGCCCGAAGACCGGGCGGGAGAGCCGCTGCGCGGCCCGCTTTCCCGACACCGACGTGCTGGTCTTCGGCCACTCGCACATCCCCTGGGACACGCTCGCCCCGGGTGGCCTGCGGCTGCTCAACCCCGGCTCGCCCACCGACCGGCGGGCCCAGCCGTACGCGACGTACCTGACGGCGCGGGTGGCGGCGGGACGGCTCGACGAGGTCGAACTGCACCGCCTGCCACCGCGCCGCCCGCCCGGTCACTGACCGCGGCCGGTCTCCTCCTGGAGCTGGTCGATCCGCTTGGAGGCCTCGGCCTTCGTCAGGCCCTCCGGCGGCTCCTCGCCGGCCTCCCGGGCCAGGGTCGCCAGGTAGGACTCCTGGGCGGCGGTCGGCGGCTCCTCGCCGGTGACCCACTCGTCCGGGTCCTTGATGGCGCCCTGCGGGTTGGCCTGGCTGCTGTTGCGGTCCGTCATGCTCTCCACCTTCCTTCGAACAGACGTGCCAATACCCCGCGCGGCGCCGATCCATGCCGCCCTCCGGCGCGTCGTCCGCGCGGACGCGTCGGGCGTGTCTCCGGCCGTCCGGGCGACGCGGGCGCGCATACGATCACCGGATGACGGCGGCGCAGCGGGCGGGTGTGGTGGTGGTCGGCGCGGGCATCGCCGGAGTGGCGTGCGCGACGGAACTGGCCCGCGCCGGCATCCCGGTGGAGATCCGCGAGCGCGCCCGGGTGGTCGGCGGCCGGATGGCCAGCCGCCGCTTCGACGGCCGGCCGGCCGACACCGGCGCCGCCTACTTCACGGTCAGCGATCCGGACTTCGCCGAGGTGGCCGAGGGTTGGCGCACGGCCGGCCTGGCCCGCGAGTGGACCGACACCTTCGTCGCGTACGGCGCCGACGGCCGGCGGCAGGTGCCCGGCCCGATGCGCTGGGCGGCGACCCGAGGGCTGCGGACGCTTGTGGAGCACCTGGCCCGGGACCTGCCGGTGACCGTGGACCGGCTCGTGCTCGGCGTCGCGCCCGGCCCGGTGGTGGACGGGCGGCCCTGCGAGGCGGTGGCGCTCGCCATGCCGGGGCCGCAGGCGGCCCTGCTGCTCGACCCGGCCCTGGCCGCCGCCACCCGGGCCACGCAGGTCCAACGCTGGTCGCCGTCCCTGGCCGGGGTGCTGCGTTTCCCGGCCCGCCGGTGGGCCACCTTCCGGGGCGCCTTCGTCAACGACCACCCGCTGCTGAACCTCGTCTGCGACGACGGCGACCGCCGCGGCGACGACGCGCCGGTGCTGGTCGCCCACACCACGCCCGAGTTCGCCGCCGGCCACCTCGCCCAGCCCTCCGGTGCCGGCCCGGCGATCGAGGAGGCCGTCCGGGACCTGCTGGGGCTGCCCGAAGCGGCGGAGCACGTGCACGTGCACCGCTGGACGTACGCGAAGCCCACCGAAGGCCCCGGCGGCACGTACCACCTCGACGCCGACGGCGTCGGGCTGGCCGGCGACGCCTTCGGCGCACCCCGGGTGCAGAGCGCCTGGCTCTCCGGTCGCGACCTCGGCCGCGCCCTCGTCACCCGCCTGGGCGCAGGGTGAGGAAGCGGCCCCTGCGCACACCGGCGGGCCGGGCGGTCAACCCCCGGTGGTGACGGGCTCGCCGGCGTGGCGGCGTTCGGACGGGTCGGACGTGCGTTCCCCCGCCCGGTCCAGCAACTGCATCACCGGGGTCGCCGCGATGCCGTGCACCACCACCGAGACGATCACCACGAGGCCGACTGTCGCCCAGATCAGGTCCGCCTGGGGAAAGTCGGTCTTCGCGGTCGCGTACGCGATGTAGAAGAACGAGCCGACGCCCCGGATGCCGAACAGGGCGATCACCCAGTGCTCGGCCGGCCGGCCGGGCGCCCCCCGCAGCGACAACCAGCCGAGCAGCGGGCGGACCACGAAGACCAGCGCCAGCCCGACCGCGGCGGCCGGCCAGGTCAGCGGGCCCAGCAGGCCACCCACCACGGCGCCGCCGAAGAGCAGCAGCAACAGCACGGTGAGCAGCCGCTCCACCTGCTCGGCGAAGTCGTGCAGCACGGAGTGGAACTCGTGGGTGCGCTCCGCGGCCCGGATCGCCCGCGCGGCCACGAAGACCGCCAGGAAGCCGTATCCGCTGATGACCTCCACCAGCCCGTACGCCAGGAAGGTCGCGGCCAGCGCGAGGAAGCCCTCCGAGTGCCGGGCCAGCCGCAGCTTGCTCGGGGCCCGGAAGAAGAGCTTGCCGAGCAGCCACCCGACCAGCCACCCGCCGGCCACCCCGGCCGCCACCTTCCAGAGCACGTCCACGCCGAGCCAGTGGCCCAGCCAGTCGCCCGGGGCGAGGCTGGTGGTGGCGATGGCGATGGCCGCGTACACGAAGGGGAAGGCCAGCCCGTCGTTCAGCCCGGCCTCGGAGGTCAGGGCGAAGCGGACCTCGTCCTCGGAGTCCTCGACGTCGGTGGGCTCGCCGACCTGCACGTCGGCGGCGAGCACCGGATCGGTCGGGGCGAGCGCCGCCCCCAGCAGCAGCGCGGCGGCCGGCACCAGCCCGGCCCACCACCAGCCGAGCACCGCCACCGCCACGATGCACAGCGGCATGGCGATCGCCAGCAGCCGCCAGGTCGACGACCAGCGGGCCCAGCTCAACGGCCGGTCGATCTTCAGCCCGGCGCCCATCAGCGCGACGATGACGCCGATCTCGGTGAGGTGGGTGGCGATCTGCGGATGCGCGAGCGGGTCAGGGTCCGGCAGTCCGACGGGCAGGAGGAAGACCAGCATGCCCAGCCCGAGGAAGGCGATCGGCATGGACAGTGGCCGACGTTCGAGCACGCGGGGCAGGATCCCCGCCAGCAACGCGCCCAGACCGACCACCGCGAACGCCACGTCTACCGGCTCCACGACCCCACCTCTCCGCCTCGCCCACGGCGTGCGGGCAGGTGGTGCAAGTCCTTGCCCCCGGAAGACTTCTCGTATTCCTCTCCGGAGCGACGGAGTCGGCGGTGGTCACCCCGCCCGGGTGACCGGCGAGTCGTCGAGGGCGGCGAGCAGCGCGGCGGGGTCCTCGTAGACGGCCACCGCACCGGCCCCGGCCAGCTCGCCCCGGCCGGTGCCGCCGCAGGTCAGCCCGACGCAGGGGATGTCCAGCTCGCCGGCGGCGGCGACGTCCCACACCGAGTCACCGACGAAGACCACGCGTTCGGCGGCGAGCCCGGACTGCTCCAGCGCGGCGACCAGGATGTCCGGCGCCGGCTTGCTCTCCCGCGCGTCCGCCGAGCTGGTGATCGTGTGGATCACGTCGTCGGCGGCCAGCGCCCGGCGCAGCGCGGTCACCTCGTGCTCGGCGGCGGAGGTCGCCAGCACCACCCGCAGTCCCCGCTCCGCGCAGGCGCGCAGCAGGTCGGCGGCGCGGGGCAGCGGAACCAGCCGCTCCCAGTACTCGGCGAAGAGGGTGTCGTGGGCGGCGCGCAGCTTCTGGTCCGCGCTCCGGTCGCGCTCCGGGCCGAGCAGGTGGTCGAGCAGCTTGTCCGAGCCCATCCCGATCGCGCGGTGGATCGTCGCCATGGGTACGGGCCGGTCGGTCTGGCGCAGCGCCTCCCACCAGCTCACGGTGTGCAGGTAGGTGGTGTCGACCAGGGTGCCGTCCACGTCGAAGAGGACACCGGTGGGCTCGTCGGTGGGCATACGGTCCTCCTACCCCGTCGGGCCGGGCTGACGCCCCCGCTCAGGCGGGCGGGATGAGGATCTCGAACCAGACCGTCGAGCCGCGTACGGTCGGGTCCGTCCCCCACGCGTCGCTCAGCTCCTCGATCAGCCCCAGCCCCCGGCCCCGGCTGCTGAGCGTGTCGGTCTGCGCGCGGGTCACCGTGCCCCGGGTGCCCGAGTCGGCGACCGACACCAGCAGCCGCTCCGGGCTGAGGTCGATCTCCACCCGGGCGGCCGTGCCCGCGTGCAGCAGGGCGTTGGTGGTCAGTTCGCTGGTGCAGAGCACCGCCGCGCCGACGATCGACTCGGGCACCTGCCACTCCGTCAGCTGCGCGGTCATCCAGTGCCGTACCCGGCTCGGCGCGGTCGGCTCGGCCGGCACCTCCATGCTCGTCGACCGGGATGGCCGCAGCGCGTGCTCCACCGCCAGCACCGCGACGTCGTCCTCGGTGGCGCCGGGCACCGCTGCGGTGGCCACCGCGCACAACGCGCGGGGGTCGCCGCTGCCCGCGCCGGCCACGGCGACGGCCAGGGCGTCCAGGCCGGTCGTCAGGTCCTGCCGGCGCCGCTCCACCACACCGTCGCTGAACAGCAGCAGCGTGTCGCCGGGGGCGAAGGGCACCGTGACGGTGCGCGGCCGGCAGCCCAGGCCCAGCGGGGCGCCCGCGGGCACGTCGAGGTATTCGGCGACCGGGTCGCCGTCCGGGGCGCACCGGCGGATCAGCGGGGCGGGGTGACCGGCGCTGGCCAGAGTGAGCCGCTGCCGGTCGGCGTCGACGACCCCGAAGACCACCGTCACGAACAGCTCGTGCGTGTCGCCCTCGGCGCCCAGGCTGGTCACCAACCGGTCGAGCCCGGCCAGCACGGCGTCGGGGCGGGGGTCGGTAAGCGCCAGCGCCCGCAGCGCCGCGCGGACCTGACCCATCCGGGCCGCGGCCTGCACGTCGTGGCCGGCGACGTCGCCGAGCACGATCCCCAGGCCGCCGTCGGGCAGCAGGAAGGCGTCGTAGAAGTCCCCGCCGGCGGCGTTGCCGTCGACGCCCGGGTCGTAGCGGGCGGCGATCCGCGTCCGTGGCAGATCGGGCAGGTGCTCCGGCAGCATGCTGCGTTGCAGCAGCTGAGCCGTGCCGTGCTGGGTCTCGAACCGGCGGGCCCGCTCGGCGGCCTGGCCGACCAGCTCGGCCGAGGCGGCCAGCAGCGCGCGCCGGGCGGCCGACCAGACGTGCGGGACCTGGTAGCCGACCGTCAGCCCGCCGCGCACCACCGAGGCCCGCAGCGGCACCGCCGCGAGCGAGCGGACCTTCTGGTCGTGCCGGTCCACCGCGATGTCCCGCAGCGGCTGGCCGTCGTCGACGAAGTACGGCACACCGCTGCGGGCGGAGGTCACCACCGGCCCCAGCCAGTCCGGCGGGATGCGCCGCCACAGCGGGGGGAGCCGCTCGTCGGCCTCGTCCATCAGCTCGCCACGGATGCGCCGGACCATCCGCCAGCCGCCGCCGCCCTCGTCGACGGCGAACGAGACCCGGTCGGCGTCGAACGCCGTGATCGCGTAGCGCAGCGCGACCCGGGCCACGTCGTCCAGGGTGAGGGTGCCGGCGAGCGCCGCGGCGAAGTCGCTGAGGCTCTGCAACTGCTGGGTGACCTGGGTGGTCTCCGCGGCCACGGTCAGCACGCCGACGATCCGCCCGGAGGTGTCGCGTACGGGGGAGTAGCCCCGGGTGAAGACCGACTGCTCGACCAGGCCCGAACGGCGGTGCAGCGGAAGCGTGGTCTCCTTCTCCAGGAACGGCTCCCCGGAGCGGTAGGTGTGCGCGATGGCGTCCCCGACGCCGGGCAGCGGCCAGGACTCCGCGAAAACCTGGGCCGCCGGCCGACCCACCGCGTCGGGGTGTCGGTCGCCGATCAGCTCCGCGTACGCGTCGTTGTAGACGAGCAGGTGCTCGTCGCCCAGGGTGAGGGCCATCGGTACGGGCGAGGCGAGGAGCAGTTCCGCGGCGGCCCGGACCGCCGGGTCCCACGTCCGCCACGCACCGAGCGGGGTGCCACCCCAGTCGTGGCGCGGGACGGCGGCCGCCATGCCCGACGCGGAGGGCGTTCCCGAGACCGGGGCTGGTGGGTTCGGGACCCGTCCGACCGTTCCTGGCATGAGCGCAGCCTAGCCGGAGGCTCCGCCGGCTGTTTCCGATCATGCCCCGCACCACGCCGGGGTCGAACGTTCGGGCAGGTCAAGGCCCTTCTGCGGTGACATGTCGGGAAAAACTCGGGGACTCCGACGGCGTGCCGCGTCGGCGACGGGGTAAGCGCGCGGCGCAGTCCATGCGACAGGAGGGACATCATGCCGGAAAGCCTCGCGGTCAGGCAGGTCGACATCGGCGACGCCGTGGCCGACATGTGGAGGTCGGTGCTGCTCTTCATACCGCGGGCCATCGCGTTCATCGCGATCCTCGTGGTCGGATGGCTCATCGCCAGAGCCGTGCTCAAGATCGTGGACACGGCGCTGGAACGGGTCGGGTTCGACAGGGCGGTGGAACGGGGCGGCATCAAGCGCGCGCTGGAACGCACCAAGTACGACGCCAGTGACATCCTGGCGAGACTCGCGTACTACGCCGTACTGCTGTTCACCCTGCAGTTCGCCTTCGGGGTGTGGGGACCCAACGCGATCAGTGACCTGATCAGCGGCGTGGTCGCCTGGCTGCCACGCGCCTTCGTGGCGATCGTCATCATCGTCGTGGCCGCCGCGATCGCCAACGCCGTCCGGGATCTGGTCACCGGGGCGCTGGGCGGGCTCGCGTACGGCAAGGTCCTGGCGGACCTGGTGGCGGTCTTCATCCTCGCGCTGGGTGTGATCGCCGCGCTGAACCAGGTGGGCATCGCCACCACGGTGACCACACCGGTGCTGATCGCGGTGCTCGCCACCGTGGCCGGCATCCTGATCGTCGGCGTCGGCGGTGGCCTGGTGCGGCCGATGCAGAACCGCTGGGAAGGCTGGCTGAACCGGATGGCCGAGGAGTCGCGGGCGGTGCAGGAGCACCGCCGGGCCCGGGAGGCCGGTCAGACCGACGTCGGCCGGCAGATGGCGGACCGGACGGCGGCCGAGCGCACCGAGGTCATGCCCCGCGGGCAGGAGTCCGCGACGGCCGGCGGGCGCGGCACGTACCAGTCGGGGAACGTCAGCGACGAGACCCAGCAGTTCCGCCGTTGACCTGGCGGTGAGCGAGACGGGGAGGGGTGTCCGCGGACGTGCGGGCGCCCCTCCGGCGTCTCCAGCCGGGCCCGCCCGGCCCGTGCCGGCCGGCACGGCGTCCGGGGCCTCAGACGAGCGGGCCGCCCCGGCCCGTGGCGGTCGGCGCGGCCTCCCGGGGGCGGCGGTTCAGGCCAGCGGGAGCGGGGCGGTCGTCGGGGCCCCGAGCGAGCGGGTCAGCGCGCAGACCGCGAGCAGCCGGGTGAGCAGCCAGTCCGGTGCGGACCAGTCCACCGGGGCCGCCGGCGGCTGCCAGCCGTGCTCCAGCGCGGCGGCGCGGACGCCCTCCGCGTAGCCGGCGAGCGCGGCGGCGCTCAGCGGCCGGCGGTCGCCGTCCAGGCTCTCCCGCACCGCCGCGGCGTGCTGGTCGACCAGGGCGAGCAGGCCCGGACGCGCGGCGGCGGCGGCCAGTCCCTCGGCGCCGACCGAGGTGGACAGGAGAGCGAGGGTGGCTCGCGCCGAACTGGCGGCGGAACGGGCCTCGACCCGGGTGAACGGCACACGCATGGTGACCGAGGCTATCCGGCCGTGACCAGGGTCGACCTCGGCCGGTCGGCGGGTTTTTCACCCTCCCCCGAACGGTCAGCGGGCGGCGCGGGGGTTGATCCGACGCGGGTGGGGCAGGAGGAGAACCGCCCGGACGGGCACAGCCGAAACCTGGAGGAACGGATGGGACGACACGAGGACGGGCCGGACGAACGGCACCGCAGGCCCGCCGGGGTCAGCGACGAGACGGTGGCGGCGCTCGGCAAGCTCAGCGAGGCGCTGGAGTGCGTCGAGCGGGTCCGCGGTCACCTCTACTCGCTGCACCAGCTGGTGGGGCACGCCGACCTGATGCTCGACGACGCGGTGGAGATGTTCCGCGCCGCCGGGCACGACCGGATCGCCGACCGGATCGACACCGACCTGCTGGGCCGCAACGTGATCGCCGGACGGTGGACGTTCCAGATCGTCGAGGACTTCGACGACAACTACTACGCCCTCTTCCGCGACCTGGATCGGGCGGCCCGGGAGGAGCTGGTCGGCGGTCGCCGGCACCTCTACGAGGCGGAGATGAAGGAGCGGCGGCGCAGCCGGGGCCGCCCCGGTCACGAGGCGCGCCCCGACGGGGCCGGCTAGCGCCTGTCGGCGCCCCGGTCACGAGGCGCTGCCCCGACGGAGCGGCCACCGCGCGGCCAGCCCGGCCGCGATACGTACAGCGCCGGCTGCCGCGTCACGCGCAGCGCCGGCTGCCGCGTCACTCCATGGAGCGGGCGTCCGCCGGGCGGCGGCGGGCCGCGTCGTCGGCGATGATCACGGTCGCCACCATCAGCGCGACGCAGAGGCTGAACAACCAGGAGTCGTCCGATGCCAGCTTGGCGGAGACGGGAGCCTGCAGCGCGGCGAGGAGGAAGCCGAGCCATGCCAGGCGGCGCTGACGCGTGGAGAGGATGCCGGAGCCCTGATGCATCCCGAAAGTCTTGCTCGCGACCCGGCGCTTGCCGTCAGCCGAACGGCCGATTCTGGATGAGCTGTCCGTTTTACCGCCCGTCCGGACCGTAATCTTCGTCCCACCGGGGGAGGCGGACTGGCGCCGCCACCGTCTCCGGGCAGGATGGTCCTCCGTGTCCACCGCCCCGCCCCGCGCCTCGCTGCTCCTGCTGGCCTACCTCGCCTTCGTCAGCCTCGGCCTGCCCGACGGCCTGATCGGCGTGGGCTGGCCCTCGATCCGGGCCGACTTCGACGTGCCCACCGAGGCCGTCGGCCTCGTGCTCACCGCCGGCACCGCCGGCTACCTGACCTCCAGCGTGCTGGCCGGCTTCACGCTGGCCCGGCTCGGCGTCGGCTGGCTGCTCGCCGGCAGCACGCTGCTGGCCAGCCTCGCGCTCACGGGCTACGCGTCGACGCCCGGGCTCACCCTGATGGTGGGCTGCGCGCTGGTGCTCGGCCTCGGCTCCGGCGCGATCGACTCCGGCCTGAACGCGTACGCGGCCGGCGCCTTCGGCCCCCGGCACATGAACTGGATGCACGCGTTCTTCGGCCTCGGCGTGGCGCTCGGACCGTTGATCATGACCGGCGCGCTCAGCGCCGGGCTCTCCTGGCGCTGGGGCTACGGCCTGGTGGCGGGGGCCCAGCTCGCGCTGGCCGCCGCGTTCGCGCTGACCGTGCGGGCCTGGCGGGACCGCGCCCCGGCCCGCGAGCCCGCCGCGTCCGCCGCCGGGGAGGCGGCCGCCCCACCGACCGTCACCCGGGTACGCGAGACGCTGCGTCTGCCGGCGGTCTGGCTCGGCGCGTCGGCCTTCGCCGTCTACGTGGCCATCGAGGTGGCGGCCGGGCTCTGGGCGTTCCTGCTGCTGACCGAGGGACGCGGCCTCGGCGCGGCCGTCGCCGGCGTCTGCGTCTCGGGCTACTGGGGCAGCCTGTTCGTCGGGCGGGTCGTGCAGGGCGTGGTGGCCGAACGGCTGGGCGGGGCGGTGGTGCTGCGGGGCAGCCTCGCCGGGATGGCGGTCGGTGCGGTCCTGATCGCGCTGCCGGCACCGGCCTGGGTCGCCGTGGCCGGGCTGTTCGTCGTCGGCTTCGCCGCCGCCCCGGTCTTCCCGCTGCTCACCCTCACCACCGCCGAGCGGGTCGGTGCGGCGCACGCGGACCGGACCATCGGGCTCCAGATCGCCGCGGCCGGGCTGGGCGGCGCGCTGGTGCCCGCCGGCATCGGGGTGCTGCTCGGCAACACCTCGGTCGAGCTGCTGGGGCCGGCGCTCGTCGTCCTCGCGCTGGGCCTGATCGCCCTGCACGCGGCCGGGACCCGCCGGCCGGTCCCCACGCCCCGCTGAGCGGCACGGCGGGCGGACCCGGGTGGGCCCGCCCGCCGCGCCGTGCGGTTCACATCGTGTCCGGTCCGGTCCGGCCGGTCGTCGAGGGCCGGTACGCGCGTTCCGGGTCGGTCGGCTCCCGGCCCGTACCGGCGGCCTGCCCGCCCCGGTCCGCCGCCTCCGGGCCGTGCCCGAAGGCCGCCTCCTCGCCGGCGTCGTTCCCCGTCACGTCGTCGGCCTGGCCGTCCAGGGTCGACCGCGCGACGGCCCGGTCCAGTTCCTGGAGCGAAGTCCGTTCCTCGTCCCGCCACACCTTGTCGTCGTCCGTCATGCCAGTCGCGGTACCCCGGCCGGGTCCCCGCAAACGACGATGGCCGCCGGGGGAGCCGGCGGCCATCGGAGGTTCACACCCGGGGGCGAGGAATCAGGGCTGCGGACGGTCGACCTTGCCGCGCCAGGCGCCGGTCTCCTGACCGCGTCGCTCGATGAACTGCTTGAACCGCTCCAGGTCGCCCTTGGCACGCCGGTCGACGACGCCGAGCTTGTCGCCGGCCTGCTCGACCACGCCGTGCGGTTCGAACTCGAGCTGGAGCGTGACCCGGGTGGTGTCCGGGTCCAGCCGGTGGAAGGTCACCACGCCGGCCTGCTGGGTGCCGCCCGTGGAGCGCCACGCGACCCGCTCGTCCGGGAGCTGCTCGGTGATCTCGGCGTCGAACTCCCGCTTCACCCCGGCGATCTCCACCGTCCAGTGGGTCATCGTGTCCGTCAGCTGCCGGACTTCCTGGACCCCCTCCATGAAGTGGGGGAAGTCCTCGAACTGGGTCCACTGGTCGTACGCGGTGCGGACCGGGACGGAGACGTCCACGTGCTCGGTAACGCCACTCATAAGGCATCCTCCTTCGTCCGCCGGTGACGGGCCGGATCGTGCGGGGATCCGGTCACCAACGGGTCGTCTCGTTCTTGTGGCCGAGCGCCGCCCAGACCTCGGAGATCGTCTGGTAGCGGGTGCCCTCGGGCAGCCGCTCCAGTTCGGCGACGATGTCCGCCGGCGCCTCGTTGTCCCGCGCGTTGGCGATCAGCGTCTCCCGGTCACCGGGCAGGGCGGCCATCGTGATGAACCGGCCGAGCCGGCTGCGTCGCTCGACGTCCTCGGAGCTCATCCCCTTGGGCGCGCCCGTACGCAGTTCGCCGGCCGGGGCCGTGGTCGGCTCCGGCTGGTCCTCACCCGCCGGCTCCGGCACACGGGACTCGTCGACCCGCGAGCCGCCGGTCCCCGGCCCCTGCACGAGGCCGCTGACCTCCCGGCTCATCTGCTCGTCGACCCTCGGTCCGTGCTTGCTGCTGCCACGTTCCATGCCTTCTGCGCTACCCGGTGGCACCGGCGGTAAACGGGCGCTCCGGCGTCGCGGCCGGTAAACCCGCACGGGTCAGGTGGTGGCCGGCGTCTTCGGGGGCAGGACCGGCTCGTCGGGGTCCGGCTCGCCGGCCTGGAGCACCCGGCCGCGCTGGAGTTCCGCGTTGATCTGCACGCCGAGCATCAGCGCCGAGTTGGACAGGTAGAGCCAGACCAGGAAGGCGATCACCGCGCCGAGGCTGCCGTAGGTGGCGTCGTACGAGCCGAAGTTGGCCACGTAGAGGCCGAAGCCGAAGGAGGCGAGGGCCCAGGCCACCAGTGCCACCGCGCCGCCCGGGGTGAGCCAGCGGAACCGCGGCTGCCGGACGTTCGGCGCGATCCAGAACAGCAGGCTCAGCAGCACCATCATGATCAGCGCGAGCACGGGCCACTTGGCGACGCTCCACGCCGTACGCGCCAGCCCGCCGGCGTTGATCAGGTCGCCCACCGCGTCGGTGACCGGCCCGCTGACGATCAGCCCGGTGGCGACGATCGCCAACAGCACCAGCGAGATCGCCGCCAGGCCGATCTGCACCGGCCGCAGCTTCCAGATCGGCCGCCCCTCCTCGACCCCGTAGACGGCGTTGGAGGCCCGGGTGAACGCCCCGATGAAGCCGGACGCCGACCAGAGGGCACCGAGCAGACCGAAGCTCAGCAGCGCGCTGGCCGAGTCGTTCTGGTCGACCACGCCCCGCACCACGCCGACGAAGCCCTCGTTGGCCACCACCGAGCCGGCGCCCATGTCCCGGGCCAGGTCCAGCACGGTGTCGACGGTCTGTTCGCCGTTGGAGACCAGCCCGACCAGGGCGACCACCACGATCGTGGACGGGAAGAGCGCGAGCACCCCGTAGTAGGTCAGGGCGGCGGCCCAGTCCGCGCAGTTGTCCTTGACGAAGTTGCGCACGCTGCGCACCAGCACTCCGCGCCAGGTGCGCCAGCTCAGCTGCCGTACCCGGCGGGGGATCCGCGGTCGCCGCTCCCCGGCGAGCACCGCGCCGGGTTCCGTCGTCGTCATGCCCGCTCCCTGTGCCCCGGCCGCCGGATGACCCGGTGCATCCGGCTTCGCCTGGCCCGCCGGTACCCCTGGCCGGAAATCGACAAACCCGCCCTCCGGTTTGCCGACCGGACGCGGGGGAACGATCTGGGGAACCCATCGACGCGGAGGAGGACGAGATGCCCGGGCGCGAGGTACTGCCCAGCACGCTGCGACGCTCCCCCAAGAAGGCGCAGCGCACCTGGGAGAAGACGCACGACTCGGCCGTGGAGACGTACGGCGAGGGGGAGCGGGCGCACCGCACCGCCTTCGCCGCCGTCAAGCACGAGTTCGAGAAGGTGGGCGACCACTGGGAGCCCAAGGGCCGCAAGGGGCCGAGCGACCGCCAGGCGGCCGGCGGCGGACCGGAGCGCCGGGCGCCCACGGCCGGCGGGGTGGACGCCAACGCCACCAAGGACCACCTGATGAAGGTGGCCCGCAAGCTGGACGTGCCCGGCCGTTCGAGCATGACGAAGCCCGAACTGGTCAAGGCCATCGAGAAGGCGAACAACCGCCAGACCGCCAAGGCCCGCGGCCGCTGAGGCCACCTTCCGGGTACGCGACGCGGGGGCTGTCCGAGCACGGACAGCCCCCGCGCGTGTCTCACCAGTGCCCGCCGCCGGGCGCCTCGATGTGCACCGCCTTCGTCGCGGTGAACTCGTCCAGCAGTTCCGGCCCGTAGCCGAAGCCGTGCCCGCTGCCCCGGCGCGGGTGCGCGGCACCGCCCGGCGCGCCGCCGAACACCGCGTTGACCTTCACGGTGCCCACCGGCAGTTCCCGCCAGGCGCGCTGGGCGTGACTCATCGATCCGGTCAGCACGGTCGCGGCCAGCCCGTACGGGGAGTCGGCGGCGCACCGCAGCGCCTCGGAGAACGAGTCGACGGCCACGATCGCGGCGACCGGCCCGAATGTCTCCTCGCGTACCACAGTCATGTCGTGCCGGCAGTCGGTGAGCACGGTCGCCGGGTAGAACGCCCCCGGCCCGTCGGGCAGTACGCCCCCGCAGCGGATCCGCGCGCCCTGGGCCACCGCCGCGGTCACCTGCCCGTGCACGTGGTCGCGGTGCCGCCGGTCCACCAGCGGCCCCAGCTCGGTACGCGGGTCGCCGCCCGGGCCCGTCCGCAGCTCCGTGGCCCGCTCCACCAGCGCCAGCGCGAAGTCCTCCGCGACGTCCCGGTGCACGTAGATCCGCTCCACCGCGACGCAGATCTGCCCCGCGTTGGCGAACGCGCCGATCGCCGCCTGCCCGGCCGCCCACACCGGGTCGACGTCGCCGTCCACGACGAGCGGATCGCTGCCGCCGTTCTCCAGCAGCACCTTCGCCCCGGTCCGTGCCGCCGCGGCCGCGATGGCCCGCCCGGTGGCGGTGGAGCCGACGTGGGCGACGACGTCGACCTCCTGGGCGGCCAGCGCCGCCCCGACCTCCGGGCCCCCGGTCAGCAGCGACAGCACCCCGGGCGGCAGCGCGGAGTCGAGCGCCTTCGCCAGTAGCCAGCCGGTCGCCGGGGCGCGCTCGCTCGGCTTGTGCAGCACCACGTTGCCGGTGACCAGGGCCGCGCCGAGCAGCCCGCAGGAGACCGCCACCGGGTCGTTCCACGGGGTGATCGCGGCGACCACCCCGCGCGGCTGCGGCGTCATGAAGTCGATGGCGTGGGTGGCGCCGTGCAGGGTCCGTCCCCCGCGCACGGGGGCGAGTTCCGCGTACTGTCGCAGCGTGCCGATCCCCGCCTCCACACCGCCCCGGGCGTCCGACAGGGGTTTGCCCATCTCGGCCGTCGTGGCCCGGGCCAGGTCGTCGGCCGCCGCCGCCACGGCGTCCGCCGCCCGGTGCAGGGCCGCCGCCCGTTCCGCCGGGGCGGTCGCCGCCCACTCCGCCGCGACGCCGCGCGTCGCCTCCACCGCCTTGCCGACCTCGTCGGCCGTCGCCACCGGCGCCGAGCTGACCGGGGAGCCGTCGGCCGGATCGTGTACGACCAACTCGCCACCCTCGCCGCCCGCGCCCCACACTCCGCCTATGAGCTGCGCAACCGTGTACATGGCAGTGCATGCCCCGGCCCCGGCGCGGCAAACGCGTTTCGCCCGGTTGCTGGCCGGGTAGGCGGATCGGATGAGTTCGCCCGGCGCGGAGAGCGCGGACGCCGTCATCGTGGGAGCAGGCCACAACGGCCTGGTCGCCGCCAATCTGCTCGCCGACGCCGGCTGGGACGTGCTGGTGCTGGAGGCCACGGAGAGCCCGGGCGGGGCGGTGCGTTCCGCCGAGGTGACGGCCCCCGGCTACCTGAGCGACCTCTACAGCTCCTTCTACCCCCTCGGCTACGCCTCGCCCGTGCTGCGCGGGCTGGGGCTCGACCGGTACGGGCTGCGCTGGCGACACTCCCCGGACGTGCTGGCCCACCTGCTGCCCGACGGGCGCGCGGCGGTGCTCAACCGCGACCCGGAGGCCACCGCGGCCTCGCTGGAGGCGTTCGCCCCGGGCGACGGCAAGCGCTGGCTGCACGCGTACGACGACTGGCGTCAGGTGTCCGAGCCGATGCTGGAGAGCATCACCAGGCCGTTCCCGCCGGTGCGCGGGGGCCTGACCCTGCTGCGCCGCCTGCGCGTGTCGGGGGCGCTGCGGCTGGCCCGGCGGCTCGTGGTGCCGGTGCGCAAGCTCGGCGACGAACTCTTCGATGGCGAGGGCGGCCCGGTGCTGCTGGCCGGCTGCGCCCTGCACACCGACCTGTCGCCCGAGGAGGCCGGTTCGGGCGTGTACGGCTGGCTGCTCGCCATGCTCGGCCAGCAGGTCGGCTGGCCGGTGCCCGACGGCGGCGCCCAGAAGATCACCGACGCGCTGGTGGCCCGGCTGACCGAGCGCGGCGGCCGGATCCTCTACGGCGCACACGTCGACCGGGTGCTGACCGCCCGCGGCCGGGCGATGGGCGTGCGTACCACCGGCGGCGCCCTCTGGCGGGCCCGCCGCGCGGTGCTCGCCGACGTCCCCGCGCCCGCCCTCTACCTGGACCTGGTCGGTGCGGCGGCGCTGCCGCCCCGGCTGGTGGAGGACCTGGCGCACTTCCGCTGGGACGGCTCGACGCTCAAGGTGGACTGGGCGCTGTCCGCCCCCGTGCCGTGGACCAACCGGGCGGTCGCCACCGCCGGCACCGTGCACCTGGGGGCGGACCTGGACGGCCTCACCAGCTACGCCGCCGCGCTGGCCCGCAAGGAGATCCCGCGCGACCCGTTCCTGCTGCTGGGACAGATGTCGGTGGCCGACCCGAGCCACTCGCCGCCGGGCACGGAGTCGCTCTGGTCGTACACCCACCTGCCGTTCCGCCAGAAGTGGCGGGTCGAGGAGATCGCCGCGCACGTCGAGCGGATGGAGCAGGTGCTGGAGGAGGCCGCGCCGGGGTTCCGCAGCCTGATCGTGGGGCGGCACGTGGCCGGCCCGGCCGACCTGGAGGCGGGCGACCCGAGCCTGGTCGGCGGCGCGCTCGGCGGGGGCACCGCCGCCGCGTACCAGCAGCTGTTCCTGCGTCCGATCCCCGGCCTGGGCCGCGCGGACACCCCGGTGGATCGGCTCTTCCTGGCCAGCGCGTCGGCGCACCCGGGCGGCGGCGTGCACGGCGCACCCGGTGCGAACGCGGCCCGCGCCGCCCTGGCCCGCGACCGCGCCCTCACCGGCCCGCTGTACGCGGCCGGGATCGACGCCGCGCACCGCGCGATCTACCGCTGACCGCGCGGGGCGCAGGGCGATGTGCACTGCGGCCCGCATGAACAGGCCGACACTTCGTAGATCCGGGCCAGCAGGCACCCGGACGCCGCGCGTGCCCGTTGGCGGATTGTGGGGGAGTTTTTGACGGACAGTAAGGGGAGCGCGGGCCGCGCGGGTCGCTCGCCGCACCCTTTGCTCTGCATCCATATATGCAACGGTTGCTGCGGGTAACGATGTGCGGGCGAGTCCGCCGCACCAACGGCGAGTCAACCCCAGGTCGGCGACGTGGTGCGTCCATGGCTGCAGAGCAAAGGGCGGAGAGCGGCGATCCCGGGGCGCCGTCGATAGTCACGGATGGTGAGGGTTACGCTTCGCAGTCGCGGTGCCGGGTGTCGGACGTTCCGTGCGGCGGACGGCTGAGACTCAAGGTCGCCCGTCCGCCGCTCGCCGCCGCTACCGCTCGCCTTCGCCCTTGCTCCACCTGTCCGTCGTCCGCCGCCGTCCCGTCGGTCTCCCCCCCCCCGGTCGACGAAGTGCCGGACCAGCAGCTCGCCGAGCCGTTCGGGCCGAGGAAGCCGCCCCGCCACCGCCGGGCCGGTTCGCCTGCCGCCCGGGCCCGGCCCGCTGAACGGGACCCGGGACCAGGGCAGGACGTGGCGTGGCAGGGTGGCAGGGCGGGTGCGTGGCGGGGATCGGTCGGGTCAGCGCTCGATGTTGCGGTGCTTGCTGCGCAGCTTGAACGGCATCAGCGCGCTCTCGATCTTGGTCGCGGTGGTCATCTTGGACGCGCCGTCGCGCCGCTCCTCGAAGCGGATCGGCACCTCCAGGATGGTGTGCCCCAGCTTCGTGGCCAGGTAGTGCATCTCCACCTGGAAGCTGTAGCCGTTGGACTGCACCCGCTCCAGGCCGATGTCGCGCAGCGCGTCCGCCCGCCAGATCTTGAAGCCGGCGGTGAGGTCGCGGATCCGGACCCGCAGCAGCGTGTGCACGTAGAGGTTGGCCCAGCCGCTGAGCGCCCGCCGGTAGAGCGGCCAGTTCTCGTCCAGCTCGCCGCCCGGCACGTACCGGGAGCCGATCACGACGCCGGCCTGGGTGGAGAGCAGCGCGCCGAGCATGCCCGGCAGCGCCTCCGGCGGGTGCGACAGGTCGGCGTCCATCTGCGCCACGTACTCCGCGCCGCCCTCGATGGCGCGCCCGATGCCGTCCACGTAGGCCCGGCCGAGGCCCTCCTTGCCGGCCCGGTGCACGACCTCGACCCGGTCGGGGTGCTCGATGGCCAGCTTGTCCGCCACCTCACCCGTGCCGTCCGGCGAGTTGTCGTCGGCGACCAGGATCTTCAGGCCCGGCAGCGGCAGGGCCAGCAGCCGCTCGACCAGCACCGGGAGGTTGCCCGCCTCGTTGTAGGTGGGAACCACGACGGTCAGGCGTGCGTCCCGCCACGGCACGGGCAACTGCACGGGTTCGATCATGTCGGACATCCTCGGTCGGCGGACAGGGCTCCCTCAGAGCGTAGCCAGTTGCCACATCCGGGTCGAAAAGGCCACCCCTACCGCCCCGTCTTCCGCCCCGACGGGGGGCCGTCCGGGGTCAGCGGAGGCGGCGGGCCAGCGCGGTGAGGGCCACCGCCAGGCCCGCCAGGGCGGCGCCGGAGACGGCCGGCTTGTGCGTACCGATCCACAGGGCGGCCGAGCGGCCCCGGGCCCGGTCGGTGAACACGCCCTCCGCGCCCCGGTCCCGTTCGTCGTCCCCGGGACGGTCCAGGTTGTCCCGCCAGGCGGCCGGGTCGATCGGGGTCTCGGTCTGCTGGCTGTCGTAGCCGTCGCGGGCCAGCTTCCGGTCGAGCAGGCCGGGGGCGAGGACGTCGCCGAGCCGGGCGCGCCAGGTCGGGCCACCCACGTTCAGCTCGCGCGGCCCGTGGTCGGCCGCCCAGACGATCGCCCTCGCGGCCACCTCGGGTGCGAAGATCGGCGGTACGGGCTGGGGGTGCCGGGGCAGCCGGGTGCGTACCCAGGAGAACTGCGGGGTGTTGATCGCCGGCAGTTGCACCATCGACAGCTTCACGCCCGGGCAGTCGTGCAGCAGTTCCGCCCGCAGCGAGTCGTTGAAGCCCTGGACGGCGTGCTTGCTCGCGCAGTACGCCGACTGCAACGGGATCCCGCGGTAGGCCAGCGCGGAGCCGACCTGCACGACCGCGCCCCGCCCACGGGCCCGCATGTGCCGCAGCGCCGCGAGGGTGCCGTGCACGGTGCCGAGGTAGTTGACCTCGGTGACCCGCCGGAACTCGGTGGCCGGGATCTCCCACGCCGGGGCGAAGACCGAGACCATCGCGTTGTTCACCCACACGTCGATGCCGCCGAACCGGTGCACCACGTCGTCGGCGGCCTGCTGCACCGCCTCGGCGTCGGCCACGTCCACCCGGTAGGTGCGCACCTCCGAGGCGCCCAGCTCCCGGCAGTCGCGCTCGGCGGCCGCCAGCCCGGCCTCGCCGCGGGCGAGCAGCGCGAGCCGGGCGCCGCGCTCGGCGTACCGGCGGGCGACCGCCCGTCCCACGCCGGCGCTCGCCCCGGTGACCACCACGGTCTGCGTCATGCGTCCGCCTTCTGCCGCATGGCGATGTCGGCCAGCCGGGTCAGGGTCTCCTTGTTGCGCTGGTGCAGCACCAGGTCGTTGATCTTGTTGCGTATCCAGTGCAGCGGACCGGCGGCGAAGTCCTCGCCGATGCGTACCCGGGTGGCGTCCGCGCCGACCGCTTCGAGGGTGAACACCACGATGGCCTCGCCGGCCGGCCAGAGGCCGGCGCGGATCACCAGCCGGCGCGTCGGATCACAGGTCAGCACCGTGGAGACGTCGTGCAGGGAGAACGGCCACGGCCCGGCCTTGTGGTGCAGTTGGCTGCCCACCCGGGGCCAGGCGTCGTCCACGTCGCGCACGTGCACCGTGCCCACGACCCAGTCGCTGTACGTCCACCCGTCCGCCAGCACCGCCCAGACCTGCTGCGGGGAAGCTTCGATCACTTTCTCCACAATCGCCACTGCGCTCCCATACCCCGGGTGCGGTCGGGGCTAACGGTGGCGACGGGTTAGCTTCTCCCGGGCGACGGGTAACGGCACCTGCGGGCCGGCGTGTCGGCGCCGCCGGCGTACGACGCGGCGGGCGCGTCCGGGACGACGTTTACTCCCCGGGGCGTCGGGAACCCGCCGGCTGTGCGACAGGACCAGGTGGAGCCGGATCAGCGCAGGTCAGCCCGGGTTTTTGCCGGTGCTGACGCGGCGGGGTCCGAGCCCGTCCTGTTCGACGCGGTGCTGCTCGACCGCGACGGCACGCTGATCGAGGACGTGCCGTACAACGGCGACCCCGAGAAGGTACGGCCGCTGCCGGGAGCGCGGGCCGCCCTGGACCGGTTGCGGGCGGCGGGCCTGCGGCTGGCGGTGGTGACGAACCAGTCCGGCCTGGCCCGTGGATTGTTCACCGAGGCGCAGCTGCGGGCGGTGCACGCCCGGGTCGAGCGGTTGCTGGGGCCGTTCGACGCCTGGCTGGTGTGTCCGCACGACGACGGCGACGGATGCGGGTGCCGCAAGCCGGCGCCGGGGCTGGTGCACGCCGCGGCGCGGGAGCTGGGCACCGTGCCGGCGCGGTGCGTGCTGGTGGGGGACATCGGCCGGGACATGGTCGCGGCGTCGGCCGCGGGCGCGTCGGGAATCCTGGTGCCCACGCCGGTGACCCGCCCTCAGGAGGTGGCCGCCGCCCCGCAGGTGGCCCCCGATCTCCCGGCGGCGGTGGCGGAGATCCTGCGCCGCCAGGCGGCGCTCGACCCGGCCACCCACCGGCAGGCCGGCACCGACGCCGCGCGGGGCGCCGGCGGGCGGCGGGCGGGGACGGTGCTGGTGGTACGCGCCGACTCGGCCGGGGACGTGCTGGTGACCGGGCCCGCCATCCGCGCCGTCGCCGCCCACGCCGAGCGGGTGGTGTTGCTGTGCGGGCCCCGGGGACGCGCCGCGGCGGAACTCCTGCCCGGCGTCGACGAGATCGTCGAACACCGGCTGCCCTGGATCGACCCCGCGCCCGACCCCGTCGACCCCGCCGACATGCGTCGACTCGCCGACCGGCTCACCGCCGTGCACGCCGACGAGGCGGTCGTCTTCACCAGCTTCCACCAGTCGCCCCTGCCCCTGGCCCTGCTGCTGCGCCTGGCCGGGGTCGGGCGCGTGAGCGCCATCAGCGACGACTACCCGGGCAGCCTGCTCGACGTACGGCACCGCGTGCCGGCCGGCGTACCCGAACCGGAACGCGCGCTCTCCCTCGCCGCCGCCGCCGGCTTCGCCCTCGCCGACCACGACGGACCCGCCCTGCGCCTGCGTCCGGCGCAGGCGCCGCCGCCGGAGGTCGGCGCGTCCGGCTACGTGGTGCTGCACCCCGGCTCGGCGGCGCAGGCCCGGGGCTGCCCGCCGGAGCTGGCCGCGCGGATCGCCCGCGCCCTGACGGCCGCCGGTCACCGGGTGGTGGTCACCGGCGGCCCCGACGAGCAGGAGCTGACCGCGCGGGTGGCCGGCGACGTCGCCGTCGACCTGGGCGGGCGGACCGGCCTCGCCGCGCTGGCCGCGACGGTCGCCGGCGCCGGCGCGGTCGTGGTCGGCAACACCGGCCCCGCGCACCTCGCCGCCGCCCACGGGGTGCCGGTGGTCAGCCTGTTCGCCCCCACGGTGCCGTTCGGGCAGTGGGGGCCGTGGCGGGTGCCCACCGTGCGCCTCGGCGACGCGGAGGCCGCCTGCCGCGACACCCGGGCGGCGCGCTGCCCGGTGCCCGGACACCCCTGCCTGAGCAACGTCGACCCCGAGGAGGTCGTCGACGCGCTGCGGCTGCTCGGGGTGACCCCGTCGGCCCGGCCGGCACCGACCACCGGCAGCCCGTCCGCCGGCGGGCCGACGCTGGCCACCATCGGCGGGAGTGGCCGATGAACCTGCTCCTGTGGCACGTGCACGGCTCCTGGACCACGTCGTTCGTGCACGGCAAGCACCGGTACCTGGTGCCCGTCACCCCGGACCGGGGCCCCTACGGCCTCGGCCGCGCCCGCACCTACCCGTGGCCCGACACGGCCGTCGAGGTGACCCCCGAGCAGCTGCGCACCGCCGACGTCGACCTGGTCGTCCTGCAACGCCCCGAGGAGATCGACCTCGCGGAGCGGTGGCTCGGCCGGCGGCCCGGCCGCGACGTACCCGCCGTCTACGTCGAGCACAACACGCCCAAGGACGGCGACGTGCCCAACAGCCGGCACCCCATGGCCGATCGCGACGACCTGCTCGTCGCCCACGTCACCGGGTTCAACGAGCTGTTCTGGGACACCGGGGCCACCCGCACCACCGTGGTCGACCACGGCATCGTCCCGCCCGCCGTGCGGTACACGGGCGAGCTCGACCGGCTCGCGGTGGTGATCAACGAACCGGTACGCCGGGGGCGGGTCACCGGCACCGATCTGCTGCCCCGCTTCGCCGAGATCGCCCCGCTGGACGTCTTCGGCATGAAGGTGGCGGGGCTGGCCGAGCACCTGGGCCTGCCCGCCGAGCGGCTCACCAGCCACGACGACCTGCCCCAGCACCGGATGCACGCCGAGTTGGGGCGGCGGCGGGCGTACCTGCACCTGTGCCGGTGGACCTCGCTGGGGCTGAGCCTGATCGAGGCGATGTCCATCGGGATGCCGGTGGTCGCGCTGGCCGCCACGGAGGCGGCGATGGCGGTGCCACCGGGGGCGGGCGCGCTGTCCACCCGGCTCGACACCCTGCTCGACGCCGCCCGCCGGTTCGTCGACGAGCCGGCGGAGGCACGCCGGGCGGGGGAGCGGGCCCGCGTCGCCGCCCGGGACCGCTACGGCCTCGACCGTTTCCTCGCCGACTGGGACCGGCTGCTGGAGGAGGAAGTATGCGCATCGCGATGATCTCGGAGCACGCCAGCCCGCTCGCCATCCTGGGCGGCGAGGACGCCGGCGGTCAGAACACGCATGTCGCCGAGCTCTCCGCCGCCCTCGCGGCCGCCGGACACGACGTGCGGGTCTACACCCGCCGCGACGCCGTGGACCTGCCGGTGACCGTACGCAGCGCCGACGGCTACGACGTGGTGCACGTCCCGGCGGGGCCGGCCGAGCCGGTCGCCAAGGACGCCCTGCTGCCGCACATGCGGGAGTTCAGCCGCTGGCTGGTCGACCGGTGGCGGGGCGGCGACTGGATGCCCGAGGTGATCCACGCGCACTTCTGGATGAGCGGTCTCGCCGCGCTGGCCGCCAGCCGGCAGACCGGCGTTCCGGTCGTGCAGACGTACCACGCCCTGGGGGTGGTCAAGCGGCGCCACCAGGGCGTGCAGGACACCAGCCCGGCCCGCCGGATCGGCTACGAGCGGGAGCTGGGCCGGGCCGTCGACCGGGTCATCGCCCAGTGCGGCGACGAGGTCGGCGAGCTGGTCCGGATGGGCGTGCCCCGCTCCCGGATGACGGTCGTGCCGTCCGGCGTCAACCTGGGCACGTTCGCCCCGCTGGGGCCGATCGCCGAGCGGGAGGACGGCCGGCCGCGGATCCTGACCGTCGGCCGGCTGGTCGAGCGCAAGGGCTTCCAGACCGTGGTGCGCGCGATGGCGTACGTGCCCGAGGCCGAGTGCGTGGTCGTCGGCGGCCCGCCCGCCGGCCTGCTGGAGACCGACCCGTACGCCCGCCGGCTGCGCGCCCTCGCGGTCAGCTGCGGGGTCGCCGACCGGGTGCGACTGGTCGGCGCGGTGCCCCGCGAGGAGATGGGCCGCTGGTACCGCTCGGCGGACGTCCTGGTGGCCGCCCCCTGGTACGAGCCGTTCGGGCTCACCCCGCTGGAGGCGATGGCGTGCGGTGTGCCCGTGGTGGGCACCGCCGTCGGCGGGATCAAGGACACCGTGGTCGAGGGCGTCACCGGCGACCTGGTGCCGGCCCGGGACCCGCGTGCGCTGGGCGCCGCGATCCAGGGGCTGCTCGACGACCGGATCCGCCGCTTCGCGTACGCGACGGCGGCGCGGGAACGGGCCCGGCGGCGGTACTCCTGGGCGGCCACGGCGGAGCGGCTGGTGGAGGTCTACGGCGACGTGGCGGTCCACCGGCCGACCCGGGTGGTGGCCTGATGGCGGCACCCACGCCGCTGGACGCGCACCTGGCGAACCTGGCGGCGGCGCTGGTGCCCTTCCGGCGGCACGAGACGCTGCTGGCCCGGTGGGGGGAGGCCCTCGCGCGTCGGCTGGTCGACGGCGGCCGGCTGCTGGTGGCCGGCAACGGCGGCAGCGCCGCCGAGGCCCAGCACCTCACCGCCGAACTCGTCGGGAAGCTCCGCGACGACCGCCAGCCCCTGTCCGCCATCGCGTTGCACGCGGAGACCTCCGCGATGACCGCCATCGGCAACGATTACGGCTACGACGAGGTCTTCGCCCGTCAGGTACGCGCCCACGGCCGCGCCGGCGACGTCCTGCTGCTGCTGTCGACCAGCGGCACCAGCGCCAACCTGCTCGCCGCCGCCCGGGCCGGCCGCGACAGCGGGCTCACCTGCTGGGCCCTGACCGGCCCCGCCCCCAACCCCCTGGCGGAGCTGTGCCACGACGTGCTCGCCGTCGGCTCGGCCGACAGCCAGGTCGTGCAGGAACTCCACCTCGTGACCAGCCACCTCCTCTGCGAGTACGTCGAGCGGGCGCTGCCGGTGGCGCCCGCCGCGCCCGGGGCGCCCGTACGGACCGGGGTCGAGGTGGTGCTCGACGGCGGCGCAGGTCAGCAGGTCCAGGCGTGATGAGGAGGGAAGCAGCGTGAGGGGACCCGTCGTGGTGGTCGGTGACACCCTGCTGGACCGGGACGTCGAGGGGGTGGTGAACCGGCTCTGCCCGGACTCGCCCGTGCCGGTGCTGGACGAGACCGCGCACGTCGACCGGCCCGGCGGCGCCGGGCTGGCCGCCGTCTTCGCCGCCGCGCAGGGCGCCGACGTGGTGCTGGTGACCGCGTTGGCGGACGACGCGGGGGGTGCCCGGCTCGCCTCGTTGCTCACCGACGCCGGAGTGCAGGTGTATCCCCTCGGGCTGCGCGGCGGCACGCCGGAGAAGGTCCGGCTGCGCGCCCGGGGCCGGGTGCTGCTGCGCCACGACCGGGGCGGCGCGGCCGGTACGCCCGGCGAGCCGTCCGAGGTGGTTCTGCGGGTGATCGCCCGGGCCTCCGCCGTGCTGGTCAGCGACTACGGCCGGGGCGTCGTCCGGCAGCCCGCGCTGCGTGCCGCCCTCGCCGCCACCCGGGCCCCCGTGGTCTGGGACCCGCATCCACGGGGACCGGAGGCGGTCGCGGGGGTGCACCTGGTGACCCCCAACGAGTCCGAGGTGCGGGAACTGGTCACGGTCACGCCGGGGGCGACCCGGCTGGCGACGGCGGCGCGGGGCGCCCAGGGGCTGCGCCAGCGCTGGCGCGCCGGCGCGGTCGCGGTGACCCTGGGCGGGGACGGGGCGCTGCTCTGCCACGCCGGCGCGACGCCGATGGTGGTGCCCGCCCCGGCCGTCGCCGAGGGGGACACCTGCGGGGCCGGTGACCGGTTCGCGGCCACCGCCAGCCTCGCCCTGGCGCGGGGGGCGCTGGTCTCCGAGGCGGTGCAGGAGGCGGTTGCGGAGGCGTCGGCGTACGTGGCCGGCGGGGGAGTGGCGACGGCGCTGCCGCGGGCGGTGCGTCCGCTGCCGCCGGCGGTCTCCGGCCCCGGCGGCGAGCGCGTCGGCGTGGCCGCGGCCGCCGGCGTGGTGTCGGCGGTACGCGCGTCCGGCGGGACGGTGGTGGCCACCGGCGGCTGCTTCGACCTGCTGCACGCCGGGCACGTGGCGACGTTGCAGGCCGCCCGGCAGCTCGGCGACTGCCTGGTGGTCTGCCTCAACTCCGACGCGAGCGTGTCGGGGCTGAAGGGCCCGGACCGGCCGGTGATCCCGCAGGGCGACCGGGCCCGGCTGCTCGCGGCGCTGAGCTGCGTCGACGCGGTCATGATCTTCGACGAGGCCACCCCGCACGCGGCGCTGTCGTGGCTGCGGCCGGACGTCTGGGTGAAGGGTGGCGACTACGCCGGTGACGGCGGCGAGCCCGCCCTGCCCGAGGCGGAGGTGCTGCGTCGCTGGGGCGGCAACGCCGTGGTGGTGCCGTACCTGGACGGCCGCTCCACGACCGGGCTGATCGCCGCCGCCCGCTCCACCGGCACCGCCGGGCCGCCGCTCACCGACACCGTGCCGCCGGCCTGCGCGCCGCCGCCCGGTCCCGCGCCCGGCGCGTCGGCGAGGCCCGGGGGCGAGCCCGGACGGGCGCGGGCCGGCCTCGCGGGACCGACGACGACGGAGGGCACCCGATGAGCGCCGGGTCGCCCGGCGCGGGGCGCACCGTGCTGGTCACGGGCGGATCGAGCGGCCTGGGCGCCGCCGTGGTCGCGGCCGTGGCCCGGGCCGGCGGACGACCGCTGGTGCTCGACCGGCAGGCGCCTGCCGACGGGGTGCCGTGGGTGGAGTGCGACCTGGCCGACACCCGCGCCGCGGAGGCCGCCACCCGGCAGCTCGCCGAGCGCTCGGGCGGGCTGGACGCGGTGGTCACCGCGGCGGGGATGGACGTGCCCGGGAAGCTGGCGGACATTCCCGGCGAGACCTGGGAGCGGATCGTGGCCGTGGACCTGCTCGCCACGGCGGCCGTCGTACGGGCCGCCCTGCCCTTCCTGGAGACCTCCCGGGGGAGCGTCGTTACCGTCGCCTCCACGCTCGGGGTGAAGGCCGTGGCCGACGCGACCGCGTACTGCGCCGCGAAGTTCGGGGTCGTCGGCTTCACCCGGGCCCTCGCCGCCGAGCTCGCCGGCAGGGTCGGCGTCACGCTGCTCATCCCCGGCGGCATGCGCACGGCCTTCTTCGACGAGCGCGACGCCGCGTACAAGCCCGGTCCCGACGCCGTGCTGAACGACCCCGCCGACACCGCCGCCGCCGTCATGTTCGCGCTGTCCCAACCCGCCGGCTGCGCCGTCCGCGAGATGGTCGTCTGCGCCGACCAGGAGACCTCCTACCCGTGATCCTCGCCCTGCGCGCCCTCGGCGTCGGCGACCTCGCCACCGCCGTCCCGGCCCTGCGCGCCCTGCGTGCCGCCCACCCCGGCCGGGACCTCGTCCTGGCGGCACCCGGCTGGCTGGCGCCGCTGGTCGACCTGGTCGGCGGCGTCGACCGGCTGGTGCCCACGGACGGGCTCGGTCGCCCCGACCCGGCCCTGGGGACGCCGCGCGTCGCCGTGAACCTGCACGGCCGGGGCCCCGAGTCGCACCGGATGCTCGCCGGCACCCGTCCCGGTCGGCTGCTCGCCTACGCCAGCCCGGAGGCCGGCCACCACGACGGCCCCGAATGGCGCGACGACGAACACGAGGTCGACCGCTGGTGCCGTCTCCTCGGCTGGTACGGCATCCCCGCCGACCGCACCGACCTGGACCTGCGGCGCCCGGCCTCCGGCGGCGCCCCGACCGGCGTGACCGTGCTGCACCCGGGCTCCAAGGTCCCGGCGAAGCGCTGGCCGCCCGGACGCTTCGCCGCGCTGGCCCGGGAACTGGCCGCCCGGGGGCACCGGGTGGTGCTCACCGGCAGCCCCGACGAGCGGGCCACCGCGCAGCGGATCGCGGACGCCGCCCGGCTGCCCGCCGACGCGGTGCTCGCCGGCCGGACGGACCTGGGCCGGCTGGCCGCGCTGGTGGCGTACGCCCGGCTGGTGGTCAGCGGGGACACGGGCGTGGCGCACCTGGCGACCGGCTACCGCACGCCGTCGGTGGTGCTCTTCGGCCCGGTCTCCCCGGCCCGGTGGGGGCCGCCGTCGGACCGCTCCCGCCACCGGGCGCTGTGGGCGGGTGGACAGGGTTTGCCCAGGTGGGAGGGGGTAGGAAGCCATCCGACGTTGGCGGCCATCGGGGTCGACGAGGTGGTGGCCGCCGTGGACGAGGTGGAACGGGCGGTGCGGGACTGTCGTGCGGTTGCGGCGTAGTGATCCGGGCAGGCCGGGGTACGGGCGACGCCGGCGCGGGCGGGGATGGCTCTTCCTGGACCCGTCCGGGCAGCCGGTCCGCGACCCCGACCGGTTGGGCCGGCTGCGTGAGCTGGTGATCCCGCCCGCCTGGCGCGACGTGTGGATCTGTCCGTACCCGAACGGGCACATCCAGGCCACCGGCATCGACGCGGCCGGGCGCAAGCAGTACCTCTACCACCCGACGTGGCGGGAGAAGCGCGACGAGGCGAAGTTCGACCACGTGCTGGAGGTGGCCCGCCGGCTGCCGGTGCTGCGCGAGCGGGTCGGGCGGGACCTGTCCGGCCGGGGACTGCACCGCGACCGGGTGCTGGCGACGGTGACCCGGCTGCTGGACATGGGCACGTTCCGGGTCGGCAGCGACCAGTACGCGGCCGGCGACGAACCGACGTTCGGGGTGTCGACCCTGCGCCCCGAGCACGCCCGGTCCCGGGGTGGCTGCGTGGTGTTCGAGTTTCCCGCCAAGGGCGGCGTCGAGCAGGTGCGCCGCATCGAGGACCCGGAGCTGTGCCGGGTGCTGGTCAACCTGCGCCGCCAGCGCCGGGCGGCCGACCGCCTGTTCGGCTACCGGGACGGCGGGGACTGGCGCGACGTGCGCAGCGACGAGGTCAACGAGTACCTGCGGGACGCCAGCGGCGGCGAGATGACGGCGAAGGACTTCCGCACCTGGCACGCCACGGTGCGCGCGGCGACCGAACTGGCGACGGTGGGCCCGCCGCGCTCGGCGACGGCCGGCAGGCGGGCGGTCGCGGCGGTGATGCGTGACGTCGCCGAGCTGCTCGGCAACACCGCCACCGTGGCCCGCACGTCCTACGTCGACCCGCGCGTGGTCGACCTCTTCCACGACGGCGTGGTGGCTCCGGTCGACCCCGCGACGCCCCGCGAGAAGGCCGAGCGGATCGTTCTCGAACTGCTGGAGGACGCCTGAGGCGGCCCCGGCGCCGTCCTGGGTGGGGAGCGCCGGGGCCGGTCCAGGTCACCGGGCGACCGCCCGCCTCCCCCGTGGCGGCGGGCGGCTCGCCACGGCCCCCGTCGGCGGTCCGATCCCGGCCGGCGCCGGGGCAGGCAGGGATCGGACCCCTCGACGTCAGTCTGCCCCGACCGGGTTGACCGTGGACGCCGCCGGGTTGACTCTCCGTGCCGCGCTCACTCCGCCTGGCCGGCCCGCCAGGCCTGTGGCCCGACGCCGTGCGCCTTGCGGAAGATCCGGCTGAAGTGGGCCTTGTCGGGGAAGCCCCAGCGGGCCCCGATCGCCTGGATCGGCTGGCCGCGCAGGCCCGGGTCGGCGAGGTCGTGCCGGCACCGCGCCAGCCGCAGCTCCCGGATGTACGACGCGACCGTCGACTCCTCGGCCGCGAAGAGCCGGTGCAGGGTACGCAGCGAGACGTGGTGCGCGTCCGCCACCACCTGCGGGCTCAGCGTCGCGTCCCCGAGATGCCGCTGGATGTACGCCCGCATCTGGGTGACGAGGGCGCGCCTGCGGACCTCGGTCGGCACCACGTCCTCGGCCACCAGGTGCCGACCGAGCATCGTGGACGCCAGGTCGAGCCCGACGGCGCCGAGGCGGGCGGCGTCGGCGGCGTGGTACTGCTCGGGATGGTGGGCGATCTGGAGGAGGAACTGGGCCAGCAGCGCGCCCATCCCCTCGGTGCCCGACATCCGGCCGCCGAGCAGCGGCGCCAGCCGGTCCGGTGACAGCGGCAGCGCGGCGTGCGGGATGAGCGCCACGACGGAACGGGCCGGCTCGCGGCCGCCGTCGTCGCCGATGTGCCGCACCCCGTGCGGCCGCGACCCGTCGTAGAAGATGAACTCGTCCGGCCCCAGCACGCTGCTCCGGCCGGCCTGGCTGGCCGCGCCGTCCCCGTCGACGGTGAGCGCCAGCGTGTAGATCTCCGGGGCCGACTCGCGCCCCAGCCTCGGCGTCCGGACGCCCTCCAGCGACGGATACCGGTAGTTGACCACCTGGATCGGGCCGAGCTCGACGATCTCCGCCCGGGCGGCGAAGTCGTGCGCGTGCTCGGTGCGGATCCGCAGCGGCGAGGCCGTACGCGCCACGAGGTCGAGCCACATGTCGAAGCGTTCGGCCGCCGGCACCTGCTCGGTGTCGACGACGGTCGGCCGAAGCATCCGCTCCCCCGTCCTCGCGCCGGTCCGGGTGCCGATTGTCCATCGTGGGCGCCCGTCCCGCACAGCGGGTTTCCCGGCCCCGGGTCAGGCCGTGGCCGTACGGCCCTGGATCAGCACCTCGACGCCGTCGAGGATCCGGTCGAGGCCGAACTGCCACTCCGTGTCGAACACCTCGTCCTGCCGTCCCTCGGCGCCCTCCGTCAGCAGCTCCCGGATCGCCGGGTAGGCGCCGTGCCGGGTCAGCAGGGCGAGCTGGTGCCAGTACCGCATTCCGGCGTCGTCGGGGTCGAGCTGCTCGCGCGCCGCGGCCTCGTCGAGGTCGGCGGTGAGGGCGGCCCAGTTCCGGGCGTACCCGCTGACCAGCATGACCGTCGAGAGCCGCTCGACGCCGTGCAGGCCGGTGCCGTGCAGGGCGGCCAGCCCCTGCTCCATCCAGCGCACCTGGTTGGGGCCCAGCGGCGGGCCGCTGATCGGGACCTGCCGGATCCACGGGTGGCGGTGGATCGCCGTCACGTTGGCCAGCGCCCAGCGGGCGAGCGCCGGCCGCCAGCCCTCGCCCGGGGCGCGTGGCGCGGGCGGGTCCCCGTACGCGGTGTCGGCCATGAGCTCCAGCAGGTCGTTCTTGGCGGAGACGTAGCGGTAGAGCGACATGGTCGCCACGCCCAGCTCGCCGGCGACGCGGCTCATCGACACCGCCGGCAGCCCGTCGGCCTCGGCCACCCGGATGCCGGCGGCCACCACCTGCCGCATCGTGAGGCTGCGCCGGGGTCCCCTGCCGGGGCGTTCCCGCAGGCCCCAGGCGAGCTCGATGCTCTCCGGCAGCTCGACGTCGGCGTCGCTCATCCTCACCTCCCGGTACGCGGCGTTGACCGCCATCCTAGCTTCTGCGTATGGTACACGCAGAACAGCGTATGACGTACGCAGAAATCGGAGGGTGAGGGGCGATGGGAGTGACGGACGCGGCGGTGGAGACCGTCGACCTACGCAGGTCCTACGGCGGGGTGGCGGTGCTCGACGGCCTGAACATGCGGGTCGCCCGGGGCAGCGTGCACGCCCTGCTCGGCCCGAACGGGGCGGGCAAGACCACGACCGTCCGGATCCTGGCCACGCTCACCACGCCCGACGGGGGCGTGGCCCGCGTGGACGGCCACGACGTGGTCCGCGACCGGAGCCGGGTCCGGCGGGCGATCAGCCTCGCCGGCCAGCACGCGGCGCTCGACGACCAGCAGACGGGCGCGGAGAACCTGCACATGATGGCCCGGCTGGCCGGGCTGGCCCCGGCCGCCGCCCGGCGGCGCGCCACGGACCTGCTGGAGCGCTTCGACCTGGTCGCCGCCGGCGGCCGTCGGGTGGTGACCTACTCCGGCGGGATGCGCCGCCGGCTCGACCTCGCGGCCAGCCTGGTCGGCCAGCCGTCCGTGATCTTCCTCGACGAGCCGACCACCGGCCTCGACCCGCGCAGCCGGCAGGGGCTGTGGGAGGTGGTCGCCGAGCTGGCCGGTGCCGGGGTGACCGTGCTGCTCACCACGCAGTACCTGGAGGAGGCCGACCGGCTCGCCGACCGGATCGCGGTGCTGCACGGGGGCCGGCTGGCCGCCGAGGGCAGCGCGGGCGACCTCAAGCGCCGGTTCGGCGCCCACCGGCTGGAGCTGACGCTGCGTGACGCGCGGAGCTTCGCCGAGGCGACGCACCGCCTCGGCGGGCGCGTCACGCACCGCGACCCGGCCCGGCTGGAGCTGGCGGTCGCCACCGACGGCGGCGCGCCGGAGATCCGTCACCTGCTCGACGAGGTCGACCCCGACCGGCAGGGGCTCGCCCGGTTCACCGTCCGCGAGGCGACCCTGGACGACGTCTTCCTCACCCTCACCGGCGACCCGGTGCCCGCCCGACGGGAGGCGGCCGGTGTCTGAGCTGACCCTGCGGCCGACCCGTGCCGGCGAGGCCCTCGTCATGATGGCGCGCTGCGTACGGCTGTCCCGGCGCAACGTCGACGCGCTGCTGACCTCGCTGCTGCTGCCGGTGCTGCTGATGCTGCTCTTCGTCTACCTGTTCGGGGGCGCGATCGACACCGGCACCCGCTACGTCACCTACGTCGTGCCCGGCGTCCTGCTGCTCTGCGCCAGCTTCGGCGCGGCGACCACCGCCGTCAGCGTGACCACCGACCTGACCAACGGGATCATCGAGCGGTTCCGCACGATGGACGTCAGCGCCACCGCGATCCTCGGTGGGCACGTCGCCGCCAGCATCGCCCGCAACACCGTGTCCACCGTGCTGGTGCTGGCCCTCGCCGTCGCCATCGGCTTCCGCCCGGCCGTGGACCCGCTGCGCTGGCTGGCCGCGTTCGGGGTGCTGCTGCTCTTCCTGCTCGCCGTGTCCTGGCTGTCGGCCGCGTTCGGCCTGCTGGCCCGCACCCCGGAGGCCGCCAGCGGCTTCACCTTCCTGGCGATGTTCCTGCCGTACCCGAGCAGCGCCTTCGTGCCGGTGGAGACGATGCCGGGCTGGATCCGTGGCTTCGCCGACCACCAGCCCGTCACGCCCGTCATCGAGACGCTGCGCGCCCTGCTGCTGGGCACCCCGACGGGCACCGCCCCGGCCCTGGCGGTGGCCTGGTGCCTCGGCGTCCTGGCCGTCTCGGTGCCCCTGACCGCCGTGTTGTTCCGCCGCCGCGTGGCCTGACCGCCCCCACCCTGGGGGTACGCGACGGCGGCACCGGACCTCGTCCGGTGCCGCCGTCGTCGTCGCGTCAGTCGTTGAGCACCTGGGAGAGCCGGTCGCGGAAGCGCCGCTCCGAGTCGCTGACCACGTCCCCGCCGAGGCCCAGGATGCCGCCGCTGGAGGCCGCGCCCACCACCTGCTCGGCGATCTCCACCAGCCAGTGCTTGTAGGCGCCGGCCTCGCCCTCGTCCGTCCGGGCGGCCAGCAGCACCGCCGCCTCCCTGGCCCGGCCCAGCACGTCCTCCAGGTAGGCGCGCGGGTCGGACGGCGCGATGACCGGCATCTCCTCGCCGGCCTCCGGGTCGCCCACCCGGGTGACGATCTCGCCGGCCACGGCCGCGACCAGCGGACTGGCCGACTCCCGGCCGGCGGCGATGGTCTCCAGCCCGGCGGCGTTCTCGGCCATGGTGCGCCGGGTGCCGTCGGACTCGGCGGCGCTCGCCGCGGTCAGCACCGACTGCGGCAGGCCGACCAACAGCCCCCACTCCTCGTCGGAGAAACCGAATCCGGTGTACGCCGGCTGCTCGATCACGGCAAAGCCCCTTTCCGCACTGATGTCGCTCGTCGTCCACGGCCCCGGCCAGCGGTGCCCGGCTCAGGCTAGTCGAGGGTCAGCAGGCCCTGTTCGGACACCACGCTGACGGACAGGGTCTTGTACCCCACCTCGTCGAAGAGAACCGTCATGCGGTCCTCCTCATAGCTCAGCACCAGGCCGTGCCCCCACTCCGGGTGCCGGACCTGGCTGTGCACGGGGAAGGGCCCGACCGCGCCGTCGTCGGGGGTGCTGGTGCCGGCGTGGCAGTTGTCGCAGTGCCCGCAGAGCTCGGTCATCTGCTCACCGAAGTAGGCCAGCAGCGTCTGCCCCCGGCAGGCGGTGGTCTCGGCGAAGGCCCGCATCATGTCGGTACGCGACCGGGTCACGGTCTGCTGCCGCTCGGCCTCCGCCAGGGCCGCCGCGGCGGCGTCCACGGGCGCGGGGGAGTAGCGGGGGGCACCGATGCGCTGCTTGGCCCTCGGCTCGGCCGCGCCGACCTGCTCCAGCAGGGCGAGGTACTGGCCGAGCTTGCGCGGGCCGAGCCCGGTGAGCTCGCGCAGCTCCTTCTTGTTCCGTGCCTTCTTGCGCAGCAGCGCGGACAGGTCGCGCAGCTCGTCGGCGTTCGGCAGGCCGCCGCTGAAGAAGCGTTGCAACCCGACGTCCTCGCCCTGCCACAGCAGCAGCACCCGGGCCGGGGCGCCGTCGCGGCCGGCCCGCCCGATCTCCTGGAAGTAGCTGTCCGGGGAGTCCGGCAGCGCCATGTGGACCACCCAGGCGATGTTCGGCTTGTCGATGCCCATGCCGAACGCCGAGGTGGCGACCATGATCGGAACCTGGTCGGCGAGGAACGCCTCGTGCAGTTCGGCGCGTGGCCCGGCCGCCATTCCGCCGTGGTAGTACTGGGCCGGGTAACCGGCGTCGGTGAGCCGGGCCGCCAACTCCTCGGCGGAGCGCCGGGTGGGCACGTAGATGATGCCGGGCCGGGTGTCGTCGCTCAGCAGGGCGAGCAACCGCCGCCACCGGTAGTCCTCCGTGGGGCAGTGCGCCACCTCGAGGAACAGGTTCGGCCGGTCCAGCCCGGAGACCACCACCTCGGGCTCGGTCAGCCGCAGCCGGGCGATGATGTCGTCGCGTACGGGCGGGGAGGCCGTGGCGGTCAGCGCCACGACCGGGGGCCTGCCGATGCCGTCGATGAGGTGACCCAGCGCCAGGTAGTCCGGGCGGAAGTCGTGCCCCCAGGCGGAGATGCAGTGCGCCTCGTCGATCGCCACCAGCGCCGGCTTCAGCGACTTCACCTCGGCCATCCGGTCCGGGTTGGCGAGCTGCTCCGGGGTGATGAAGAGGAACTCGGCCCGCCCCTCGCGGATCTCGGTGATCGCCTGCGCCTGCTGGGCGGCCGACTCGTTCGAGCTGATCCGCACCGCACGCAGCTCCGGCCGCTGCCGCTCGTTGAGCGCCGCGATCTGGTCCTGCTGGAGGGCGAGCAGCGGGGAGATCACCACGGTCGGGCCGGGGATCAGGCTGGCCGGGATCTGGTAGATCGCCGACTTGCCGGCGCCGGTGGGCAGCACCACCAGGGCGTCACGGCGCTTCATGACCGCCCGCATGGCGGCCAACTGGTGGGGCCGCAGTGCGGTCCAGCCGAAGAGGCTCTTGGCCGCGCGGCGCAGTGTCGTGGAGTGCGTGGACAGTTTCATCGAGGGCCGGAGGTACCCGACGCGACCAGCGCCGAAACCGTGCCTCAGGGGTAAGGAAGGGGCCCTTCCCTACACCTGAGGCGGCGGTCAGCGTACGCGGGGGAACACCTCGCGCTGGTAGAGGTCGAGCAGGCCCTGCCAGTTCGGGCCGGTGTTGGCCACGTAGACCTCGTCGAAGCCGGCCTTGGCGTACTCCTCGATCCTCGCCAGGTGCGCGTCGGTGTCCCGCCCGCAGACGAAGGCGTCCTTCATCGCCTCCGGCCGGACCAGCTCGCCGGCCTGCTCGAAGTGCCGCGGCGACGGCAGCACCTGGGACAGCTCGCCGGGCACCCCGGCGTTCGGCCAGCGCTCGTACGCGATCCGCACGCCCTCCTCCTCGCTGGGCGCGTACGCCGCCTTGAAGCCGGCCTGGCACGGCTTGTCGCCGCCGCCGTTCTCCCGGAACCGCCGGACGAGTTCGGCGTCGGGCGAGGTGTTGACGAAGCCGTCGCCGATGCGGGCGGCCAGGTCGACGGCCTTGGGGCCGAAGCCCGAGACGTAGACCGGCGGGGGAGCGTCCGGCAGCGTGTAGATCCGGGCGTGCTCGACGGTGTAGTGCTTGCCGTGGTGGTTGACGAAGCCGCCCCGCCACAGCTCGCGCATCACCTCGACGGCCTCCTCCAGCATCTCCAGCCGGACGTCGGCCTGCGGCCAGGCGTCGCCGAGGATGTGCTCGTTGAGCGCCTCGCCGCTGCCCACCCCGAGCACGAACCGCCCGGAGTGCAGGACCGCGCTGGTGGCCGCCGCCTGCGCCAGGACGGCCGGGTGGAGGCGCACGGTCGGGCAGGTCACGGCGGTGGTGACCGGAAGCTGGCAGACCTGGCTGAGCGCGCCGATCATCGACCAGACGAAGGGGCTCTGCCCCTGCGCGTCCGTCCACGGGTGGTAGTGGTCGGAGATCCAGAGCGCCTCGAAGCCGGCCCGCTCCGCGCCGCGCGCCTGCTCCAGCAGCTCGGCCGGCGTGTACTCCTCGGTGGACAGAAAGTAGCCGATCCTCATCGTTCCCCCTCGCCGTGTCGTACCGGTCCAACGAGACAGGCGGTACCCCGACGGCCGCCGTCGAACCGCGGTGCCGGCGCCGGGCGGCGCCTCAGCGCCGGAACATCGCGCGGATCGCGGCGAGCAGTAGGAGGCCGCCGACGACCAGGCCGAGCAGGCGTACGCCGGGGATGTCGGCCGGGCTCGTCGCGTCGGCCAGCAGCAGGGGATCCATCCCCGAACTGTCCCCAGCTCCGCGCCCGACGGCAACTGTAAGGTTTATTGACTATTTACTCGCACGGTGTGACCATGTCAGCACCGCCGCCGGTGGCGGGCCGCCGGGCGCGGAGAAGACGGGGGTACGACGACCGCATGAGCGAGCGACACATCAGCCACCACACCGGCGGGCCGGCGTGAACGGGCGCGACGGCAGCCTGACGGCCCTGGCCGCCGCCGTCCTCCAGCCGGGCTTCGTCGGCACCACGCCGCCACCCTGGATCTGCCGCTGGCTCGGCGAGGGCCTCGGCTCCGTGGTGCTCTTCGCCCGCAACGTGGTCGACCCCGAGCAGGTGGCCGCCCTCACCGCCACCCTGCGCGCCGAGCGCCCCGACGTCGTCGTCGCCATCGACGAGGAGGCCGGCGACGTCACCCGGATCGAGTCCGCCCGGGGCAGCTCCCGGCCCGGCAACTTCGCCCTCGGCGCGGTGGACGACCCGGCGCTGACCGAGGAGGTGGCCCGCGACCTGGGCGCCGACCTCGCCGCGCTGGGGATCACCCTCGACTACGCCCCCGACGCCGACGTCAACTCCAACCCGGCCAACCCGGTCATCGGCGTACGCGCCTTCGGGGCCGAGCCGGCGCTGGTCGCCCGGCACACCGCCGCCTGGGTACGCGGCCTCCAGTCGGGCGGGGTCGCCGCCTGTGCCAAGCACTTCCCGGGGCACGGCGACACCCAGGTCGACTCGCACCACGACCTGCCCCGGATCGGCGCCGACCGGGCCCGCCTCGACGCCGTGGAGCTGGCCCCGTTCCGGGCCGCCGTGGCCGCCGGGGTGCAGGCCGTGATGACCGGCCACCTGCTGGTGCCGGCGCTGGACCCGGAGCTGCCCGCCACCCTCAGCAACCGGATCCTGGGCGGGCTGCTCCGCGACGAGCTGGGCTTCTCCGGCGTCGTGGTCACCGACGCGGTGGAGATGCGGGCGGTCGCCGACCGGTACGGCTTCGCGGCCACGGCCGTGCGCGCCCTCGCCGCCGGCGCCGACGCGATCTGCATCGGCGGGGAACGCGCCGACGAGGGGGCGGCCCGGCTGCTGCGGGACGCGATCGTCGCCGCGGTCGTCGCCGGCGACCTGCCCGAGGAGCGCCTCGCCGAGGCGGCCAAGCGGGTGGGCCAGCTCGCCGCCTGGACGGTGGCCGCCCGGGCCGAGCAGCCGTCCCGGTCCCGCCCGAGCGCCGCCGGCTCGGCCGTCGGGCTGGCCGCCGCCCGCCGGGCGCTGCGGGTCACCACCGCGCCCGCCGGCGTCGGCGCGCTGCCGCTGACCGGTCCCGCCCACGTGGTCGAGTTCGAGCCGCCGCGCAACATCGCGATCGGCCCGGAGACCCCGTGGGGGCTCGCCGCCCCGCTGGCCGACCTGCTCGCCGGCACCACCACCGTCCGCTACGCCGAGGCCGACGTGCCCGCCGACCCGACCGCCGGGGCGGCCGGCCGGTGCGTGGTGCTGGTGGTGCGCGACCTGCACCGGCACGACTGGATGCGGGCGTCGGTGAGCCGTGCGCTGGCCGCCCGCCCGGACGCGGTCGTGGTCGAGCTGGGCGTGCCCGAGCTGGTCACCGGCGCGGTCCACGTCGCCACCCACGGCGCCACCCGGGCCGCCGCCCACGCCGCCGTCGGGCTGCTGACGGGTCGCTGACCGACCCCGCACTCCCCGGTTACGGCTCGGGGGTGACCAGGTCGGCGAACTCGGGGTGGCGGCCGATGAAGGCCGCCACGAACGGGCAGCGCGGCACCAGCGTCGTGCCGCGCTCGCGGAGCTGGTCGAGGGTGCCCCGGACCAGCGCCGCGCCGACGCCCATGTTCTGGAACCTCGGGTCGACCTCGGTGTGGGTGAAGACCAGCACCTCGCCGCGCGGCAGGTACGCGGTGAACCCGGCCAGCGCGTCGTCGACCAGGATCTCGAACCGGTGCTTGGCGGGATTGTCCTCGACCAGGGTGCTCACCCGGCCATTCTGCCCCCCTGACCGGCGAGCCGGTCCAGTTCGCCGAGCAACCGGTCCACCTCGTCGGCCGTGTTGTAGTGGTAGAGGCTGGCGCGCACCGCCCCGCCGCTGTCGCGCAGCCCCATCGCCTGGAAGTACTCGTACGCGTAGTAGTCGCCGGCGGAGAGGCAGAAGCCGGCCGCGCCCAGCTCCTCCTGGGTCCGCTGCGGGGAGAGCCCCGCCAGCCGGAAGGACACCGTCGGGCAGCGCCGGGCGGGGGAGCCGAGCACCGTGACCCCGGGCAGCGCGGCCAGCCCGGCGAGCAGCCGGTCCAGCAGTGACTCCTCGTACGCCCGCGCGGCGCCCAGCCCGGCGACCAGCCGCTCGCGGCGGCTCCCGGTGGCCGCCGGGTCCAGCCCGGCCAGGTGGTCCACGGCGGCGGCCACGCCGGCCAGCAGGGGGAAGCTCGGGGTGCCGTACTCGAAGCGGTCCGGCACCGCGTCGGAGGAGGGCAGCAGCTTCGCCGGGCGCAGCCGCTCCCACGTCGCCGGGGCGGCCACCATCGCGGCCAGGTGCGGGCCCGACCACTTGTAGGCGCTGGTGACCAGGAAGTCGGCGCCCAGCGCGGCGACGTCAGTGGGGCCGTGCGGCACCGAGTGCACGCCGTCGACGCAGACCAGCGCGCCGGCGGCGTGCGCGGTCGCGGCGATCGCCGCCACGTCCGGGACGGTGCCTGTCGCGTTGCTGCCCGCGGTCACCGCGACGAGCCGGGTCCGCTCGCCGACCAGTTCCGCGTAGCGGGCCGCCGGCAGCTCGGCGGTGTCCCGGTCGAACTCGGCCCAGCGCACCGTCGCTCCGGCGGCCTCGGCGGCCTGCACCCAGGGCCGTACGTTCGCGTCGTGGTCGAGCCGGGAGACCACGACCTCGTCGCCGGGTCGCCAGCCGGCACCCAGGGTCCGGGCCAGGGTGTACGTCAGCGCCGTGGCGCTCGGCCCCAGCACCACCCCGTCGGGTTCGGCGCCGAGCAGGTCGGCCACGGCCGAGCGGGCGGCGGCCACCATCTCCAGCGAGCGCCGGCCGGGCGCGAAGGCGGCGCTGCGGTTGCCCACCGCCGCGCGCATGGCGGCGGTGACCGCGTCGACGACTCCGGCGGCGGTCTGGGTGCCCCCGGCGCCGTCGAGGTGGACGAAGCCCTCGGCGAGGGCGGGGTAGGCGGCCCGGGTGCGGGCGATGTCGAACGGCATGCCCGGGACCCTAACGCCCCGCCTCCGGCGCCCCACCTGCGCGGATGATCACACCCTGCCGGAGTGGCCCGCGTCTCGTACCCTTGGCGGGGTGACGAACCGACGTGTTGCCTTCCCGCTGACCCCCACCCGCCGGGCCGCCGGCCTGTTGGCCGGCCTGGCGCTCGGGGCCGCCCTGCTCGCCGGCTGCAGCTCCGAGGGCGCCAGCACCGACTGCGGTCTGGACGCCTGCACCGTCACCTTCGACCGGGGCGTGGACGCCAGCGCCACCATCCTCGGGGTGGAGGCCAAGCTGATCGGCGCGCAGGGCGACCAGGTCACCGTCGAGGTCGCCGGCGAGCAGCTGTCGCTGACGACCGGCCAGCAGGCCACCGAGGTCGGCGGCTTCGCGGTGACGCTCGACAGCGTCACCGACCAGGAGGTCAAGATCCGGGTGTCGAGGAATCCCGGCAACTGACCCGCCGGGGCGGCGGTGGCCGACGTTTGGAAATCTTCGTATTCGGTGATTGTGGCGCCATGTCACTCACCCGGAATGCCGAAGCCACCGCCTCCCGCACGGCGAACAGCAGGTGGCTCGAGTTGTTGGCCAGAGTCGGTTTCATCGGCTACGGCATCGTGCACCTCCTGTTCGCCTGGCTGGCGTTGCAGATCGCGTTCGGTAAGGCCGGCGACGACGGCGACCAGTCCGGCGCGCTGCGCACCATCGCCGCCCAGCCGCTCGGCAAGTTCCTCGTCATCGCCATCGCGGTCGGCCTGCTCGCCATGGCGATCTGGCAGGCGCTGGAGGCGGCCGTCGGGCACCGCGCCGAGCGCGGCAAGGAGCGCGTCTGGGAGCGGCTCGCCTCGGCGGGACGGACCATCGTCTACCTCTACTTCGCCTGGACGGCCTTCAAGGTCTTCAAGGACGCCGGTTCCAACAGCGCCGACCAGCAGGAGGCGCTGACCGGCAAGCTCATGGAGTCCTCCGGTGGCCGCTGGCTGGTCGGCCTGGCCGGGCTCGGCCTCGCCGCGATCGGCGTCGGCCTGGTGATCTACGGGCTGATCAAGCGCTTCGAGAAGCACCTCAAGACCGGTGAGATGAACGCGAAGACGCGCCAGCTCACCCGCCGGCTGGGCATGGCCGGCTACATCGCCAAGGGCGTCGCGTACGGCATCTCCGGCCTGCTGATCATCGTGGCCGCCGTCAACTACGACCCCGAGAAGGCCCGCGGTCTGGACGCGGCCCTGCGCACGCTGCGCGACCAGGCGTACGGCCAGATCCTGCTCACCCTGGTGGCGCTCGGCATCGCCGCCTTCGGCGTCTTCTGCTTCCTGCAGTCCCGGTATCGCAAGGTCTGAACCTGGTCGATTCCGGCGTCGCCGGGCACTATTGGGCCTTTGCCCGAAGCACGTGCCCGGCGCCAGGAGGAGGAAAGAAACCCGTGCAGAGCTACCTCGGGACGATCGTCGCCGCGCTCGCTGCGGCGGCGATCGCCCTGTTCGCGGTCGAGGTCGCGCACCGCGTGATCCGGCGGGTCGGGCGGCGCTCGCTGCTGCTGACCGAGCTCACCGACCACGCGCACCGGTCCATCCAGGTCGCCGCCACCGTCGTCGCCGTCCAGTTCGCCGTGCGGCTCAGCACCGGCTACGCGGTCGGCGACCAGTGGCGGCAGGTGCTGCTGCACCTGCTGGTGCTCGGCGTGATCGCCAGCGTCGCCTGGCTGGTCGCCTCGCTGCTCGTCGTGGCGGAGGACACCGCACTGGCCCGGTTCCGGGTGGACGTGCCGGACAACCGGCACGCGCGGCGGGTGCGGACCCAGGTGGTCATGCTGCGCCGGTTGACGATCGCGGTGATCGTCGTACTGGCGGTGGGCGTGATGCTGATGACCTTCCCGGCCGTACGCGGCATCGGCGCCGGCGTGCTGACCAGTGCCGGTGTGGTCGGTGTGGTCGCCGCCCTGGCCGCGCAGAGCCTGCTGGGCAACGTCTTCGCCGGGCTCCAGCTCGCCTTCAGCGACGCGGTCCGCCTCGACGACGTGGTGGTGGTCGAGGGGGAGTGGGGGCGCATCGAGGAGTTGACGCTCAGCTACGTGGTCGTGCAGATCTGGGACGACCGGCGGCTGATCCTGCCCACCTCGTACTTCACCAGCAAGCCGTTCCAGAACTGGACCCGCACCGAGGCGGCGGTGCTGGGCACGGCCGAGTTCGACGTCGACTGGGCGGTGCCGGTGCAGGCCATGCGGGAGGAGCTGCGTCGGCTCGTCGAGGGCACCGAGCTGTGGGACGGCCGGGTCTGCGTACTCCAGGTGACCGACGCGACCGGCGGGACGATCAAGGTACGTGCCCTGGTCAGCGCCGCCGACGCCGGCAGCCTCTGGGACCTGCGCTGCCTGGTCCGCGAGCACCTGGTCGCCTGGATCCGCGACCACCGGCCGACCGCCATGCCCCGGATGCGTACCGAGATCGGGGACGCGGAGAGCAACCTGGCCTGGCAGTGGGTACGCCCCCGCCGGCCGGTGCGCCGGCTCAACGACGCCGAGGTGCCCGACGACGCGCGGGTCTTCGGCGGCAGCGACGACGGTGACGCCCGCAGCGAGGCCTTCGTCGGCCCCGACGAGCCCGCCGAAGCCCGCCGCTGACCCCTTCCCTCCCCCACCCCAAGGGCCGGGCGTGCCCCGTCCCTCCCCAGGGCACCCGCCCCAAGGGCGGGCCGCCTCGCCCCAGGCGTGCATGCCCGCCCGGGGCGGGGCGTCGATCATGCAGTTGTGGTCCCCCGCAAAAGGGGCATCGTTCGGATAAAGCCCGCCACAACTGCATGATCGACCCCGAGCGGTGGGCGGGGCCCCGGGGTGCGGCGGGGCCAGGGGGCGCGGGTCGGGTGGGGGCGCGGGTCCGGTGGGGTGGGGGCGCGGGTGGGGTGGGTGGGGCGTGACCTGTGGGGGGTGGGGGCGTTGGAGGTGTGGGCGGGGTTGTGCCTCGTGGGGGCGACCGGGCGGAGTGCGCTGGCTCGGGAAGTTTGACCGGGCGTTTGGCGGGGACCTGCTGCGCGACGCTTCTGCACCTTCTTCCGCGCCGTGCGGCGGCTCGGGGACGCGGCGGTCCGGGCTCAACGGCTGCCGGGCGAAGGATTGACGGGCGGCGACTCCGGGCATACAGCGCGGTGATGATGAAAGGAGGACAGCATGGCTGACGTGGCGAACGCCCGCACATCCCGGACCGGGAGCGAGCCGTCCACCGCCGAGCTGGTGCAGCGGGCCACGGAGCAGGTCTCCCGCCTGGTCCGGGACGAACTGGCCCTGGCCCGGGCGGAGCTGACCCAGAAGGGCAAGCACGCCGGCATCGGTATCGGTCTCTTCGGCGGCGGCGGGGCGCTGGCGCTGTACGGCCTGGGCGCCCTGGTCGCCACCGCGATCCTGCTGCTCGACCTGGTGCTTCCGGCCTGGGCGGCGGCCCTGATCGTCGCGGTGGTGCTCTTCGCGATGGCCGGGGTCTTGGCCCTGGTGGGCAAGAAGCAGGTCAGCCAGGCGGTCCCGCCGGTGCCGCAGGCCGCGGTCCGTAGCGTCCGGGCGGACGTGGACACGGTCGCCGCCGCCGTGAAGGACAGGGGACGGGCATGACGACGGGCAACGGCCGGGGCACCGGCGACACTGAGGCGCTGCGGGAGGAGATCCGGCGGACCCGGGTCGAGCTGGGGGAGACGATGGAGGCGTTGGCGGCCAAGGCCGACGTCAAGGCGCGGCTGAGGTCCTCCGCCGACCAGGCGAAGGAGCGGATGCGGGACCAGACGGCGCAGACCGTGGCCCGGGTGCGCGGGCAGGCGGCGCAGAAGGCGCAGCTCGCGCGGGAGCAGGCGCAGGAGAAGGGTGCCGTCGTACGGCGTAACCCGACGCCGTTCGTCGCCCTCGCGGCGGGCGCGGTGGCGGCCGTGATCGTGTTGATGATCGTTCGGGGGAGGCAGCGGTGAGCAGGGGCATCGGGAAGGCCGCGTACAAGCCGGTCGGCGTGTTGATGGGCATCGCCGCCGGCGCGGTCGCGGGCGCGATCTTCCGGCAGGTGTGGAAGATGACGGCGGGCGACGGTGAGGCGCCCAGCGCCACCGACGAGGACCGCGGCTGGGGCGAGGTCCTGGCGGCGGCGGCGTTGCAGGGCGCGATCTTCTCGGTCGTCCGGGCCGCCGTCGACCGGGGTGGCGCGGTGGGCGTACGCCGGTTCACCGGAAGCTGGCCGGACTGACCCGACGACGACGAAAAGGATCCCCGTACCGGTGCGCTGGTGCGGGGGTCTTTTCGCACGGGTGCAAGGGCCCACCCAGCGGATCTTCGGCACCCGTCAGGTCACATGTCGAAGAATTTCGTCCGGTACTCTGTGCAGAGTTTTCGCTACGTGGTTTGCTGTTCCACGCTGTTGAGAGATGGCGTGGGTTGAGCGAAGTCTCCTTCGTGGGGGCCGCCTCAGGCACCGCTGCTCGAAAACGGCCAATCGGCCGCACGGCGTGCTCGGCCGCCAGTTTTAGAAGGAGATACACATGGCGCAGGGAACCGTGAAGTGGTTCAACGCAGACAAGGGCTTCGGCTTCATCACCGTCGACGGCGGGGGTGCTGACGTGTTCGTCCACTTCTCGGCCATCCAGACCAGCGGCTACCGCACGCTGGAGGAGAACCAGCGGGTGGAGTTCGAGATCGCCCAGGGTCAGAAGGGTCCGCAGGCCGAGCAGGTCCGCCCCATCTGAGCAGTGCCGGTCGGCAGCCGCCGGCCAGTGGGTGATCCGACGCCCGGATCACAGCGAAGCCCCGTATCCCGCCCGGGATGCGGGGCTTTCCGCGTCCACGGGGCCCGCCGCCGCAGCCGGTACGCGAGCTGCCGGCGCCCGGCCTGCCACTCGCCACCCTGGCCGCCCACTGGGAGCGGCGGGCGGCGGGCCCCGTGCTCAGCGTCGCTTGCGGGCGTGCATCCCGAACCAGAGCGCGACCAGCCCGGCCAGGACGACGACGGGCCCCAGCACGGCCCAGATACGCTGGTCGGTCATGACGCTGCCCTCGACGTAGCCGAGGCCCTGCACCGTCCACATCGCACCGCCGACCACGGCGAGCAGGCCGAGGGTGAGCGGCAGCCAGCCCTTCATCGCGTCTTCCCTCCGTCGTTGCCGGTCCGGGCCGCCCGACTCACCACCGGTCGTGCACCCGCGGACGGACCAGTTCGTCGTAGATCTCCGCCACCGCCGCCAGCTCCCGTCCGGAGAGCGGGGCCTGGCCGGCCACGGCGGCGTTGCCCCGGGCCTGGGTGGCGTCGCGGGCGCCGGGGATGATCACGGTGACGCCGGGCTGGTCGACGACCCAGCGCAGCGCGAACTGGGCCATCCTGCGCCCGTCGCCGACCAGCGGCGCCAGCCGGCGCACGGCGGCCAGGCCCAGCGCGAAGTCGACACCGGAGAAGGTCTCGCCGATGTCGAACGCCTCGCCGTGCCGGTTGTAGGTGCGGTGGTCGTCGGCGGCGAAGGTGGTGTGTTCGTCGTACCGGCCGGAGAGCAGCCCGCTGGCCAGTGGGACGCGGGCGACGACGCCGACCCCGGCGGCGGCAGCGGCCGGGAGCACCCGGTCGAGGGGCTTGTGCCGCAGCGCGTTGAGGATGATCTGGACGCTGGCCACCCCCGGCCGGGCGATCGCGGTGAGCGCCTGTTCGCAGGTCTCCACGCTCACCCCGTAGCCGGCGACGCGTTCCTCGGCGACCAGGGTGTCCAGCGCGTCGAAGACTGCGTCGTCGGCGAAGACGGCGGTGGGCGGGCAGTGCAGCTGCACCAGGTCGAGGGTGTCCGTGCCGAGGTTGCGCCGGGACCGGTCGGTCCACTCGCGGAAGTGCGCCAGGGTGTACGCCTCGGGTGTCTGCGCGACGCGGCGGCCCATCTTGGTGGCCACGGTCAGCCCGGCGTCGGGCCGGCTGCGCAGGAACCGCCCGATGAGCTGCTCGCTGCGCCCGTCGCCGTAGACATCCGCCGTGTCGAGGAAGGTGACCCCCGACTCGACGGCGGCGGTCAGCACGGCGGTGGCGTCGGCCTCGCTGACCGTGCCCCAGTCCGCGCCGAGCTGCCAGGCGCCCAGCCCGATCACCCCGACGCGCCGCCCCAGCCGGGGAAAGGTGCGCTGCTCCATGGGACTGAGCCTAGTGATCGGCTTGTCCGGTCGCGCGACGGGCCGTACGGTGAAACAAGACGGACGTACGGTTTGGGAGGCAGCGATGTGGGATCCGACGGCGTACCTGCGCTATGGCGACGAGCGCTCGCGGCCCTTCCACGACCTGCTCGCCCGGGTCCCGGCCGAGCGCCCGCGCGCGGTGGTCGACCTCGGGTGCGGCCCGGGCAACCTCACCGCCACCCTCGCCGCGCGGTGGCCGGACAGCCGGATCGCCGGCCTCGACTCCTCGCCGGAGATGATCGCGGAGGCCACCGCCGCTGCCCCTGCCGCCGCCGGGGTCTCCTTCGCCGTCGGCGACGTCCGGCACTGGCACCCGGAGCCCGACGTGGACGTCGTGGTCAGCAACGCCGTGCTCCAGTGGGTGCCCGGCCACCGGGAGCTGCTCACCCGCTGGGCCAGAGAACTGCCCGCCGGCGCCTGGCTGGCCGTGCAGGTGCCGGGCAACTTCGACGCCCCCTCGCACCGGGCGCTGCGCGAGGTCGCCGACCGTCCGGCGTGGCGTGCCGACGTCGCCCCGCTGCTGCGCCGGCCCCCGGCCGACGACACCGCCGTCGGCTACGCCGAGCTGCTGACCGGTGCCGGCTGCGCGGTGGACGCCTGGGAGACTACCTACGTGCACCTGCTGCCGGCCCGCGTCGACGCGGACCACCCCGTGCTGAGCTGGCTGGAGGGGACCGCGCTCCGGCCGGTCCGCGCGGCCCTGGACGCCGCCGGCTGGGCCGACTTCCGGGCCGAGCTGGGCGTACGACTCGCCGAGGCGTACCCGGTGCGGCACGCTCAGGTGCACTTCCCGTTCCGCCGCGTCTTCTTCGTCGCCCGCACCGGCGCCCGCGCAGAGGAGAACCAGTGACCGACCTGCAAACCTTCATCGCCGGACTGCCCAAGGTGGAGCTGCACGTGCACCACGTCGGCTCCGCCTCGCCCCGGATCGTCGCCGAGTTGGCTGCCCGCCACGAGGGCCGCAGCCCCGTGCCCGCCGACCCGGCCGCACTCGCCGACTACTTCGCCTTCCGCGACTTCGCGCACTTCATCGAGGTCTACCTGAGCGTCGTGGACCTCATCCGCGACCCCGAGGACGTCTGGCTGCTCACCCACGAGGTCGCCCGCGAGCTGGCCCGCCAGCAGGTCCGCTACGCCGAGCTGACCGTCACGCCCTACTCGCACGTGCACCGGGGGATCCCCGCGCCCGCCTTCTGCGAGGCGATCGAGGACGCCCGCAAGCGGGCCGAGGCGGACTTCGGCATCGAGCTGCGCTGGTGCTTCGACATCCCCGGCGAGGCCGGCCTGCCGGCGGCCGAGGAGACGCTGCGCATCTCGCTGGAGGAGCGCCCGGACGGGCTGATCAGCTTCGGCCTCGGCGGCCCCGAGATCGGGGTGCCCCGGCCGCAGTTCAAGCCGTACTTCGACCGGGCCCGGGCGGCCGGGCTGCGCTCGGTGCCGCACGCCGGCGAGACCACCGGCCCGCAGACGGTCTGGGACGCGCTGCGCGACCTCGGCGCGGAGCGGATCGGGCACGGCATCTCCGCCGCGCGGGACCCGGAGCTGCTGGCCTATCTCGCCGAGCACCGCATCGGCATGGAGGTCTGCCCGACGTCCAACGTGCGTACCCGCGCGGTCGTCAGCATCGAGGAGCACCCGCTGCGGCAGTTGGTCGAGGCCGGCCTGCTGGTCACCATCAACTCCGACGACCCGCCGATGTTCGGCACCACCCTCGACGAGGAGTACGCCGTCGCGGCCCGGCTGCTCGACGTGGGCCCGGAGGGGCTGGCGGCGCTGGCCCGCGACGCGGTGACCGCCTCGTTCCTGGACCCGGCCGGCAAGCGGCGGATCACCGCCGAGATCGACGCCCACCTGGCCGCCGCCACCGGCTGAGCGCGGAGAGGGGGCGGCGCGCGGCGGGAGGAGGTGTGGGGGGACCGAGTCTCCCGCCGCGCGCCCGGCTCCACCGGCCGGTGGGGTGCCCCGAGGCATTGGCCGGTGGAACTGATGGGTTCGGATTCGATCCTGTCAGCGCCGGCCCGCTCCGGCACCACGGTTAACCGCGATCTAAGGAAGACTTGCGCCGCCCCACAACCGGCCGCCGGACCGGGGCGCCCGGCCGGGCCGCGGCTCAGTCGTCGGTGGGCCGCTGGCGGGGCCAGCGGCGGCTGCCGGTCTTCTGCTCCCGGGCCATCCGGCCGACCAGGCCGAACCGGCTGACCTGCCGGGGCGTCGCCTCCGGGTCGGCGAGCAGCATCACCACGCTCGCCCCGCCCAGCCGGGCCCGGTCGATGCTGACCGAGCCGTTCGCCTGCAACGCCACCCGCTTGGCGATGTCCAGCCCCAGCCCGGTCGAGCCCTGATCGCTGGCGCCCCGGCGCAGCGCCCGGTCCGGGTTGGCGATCCCCGGCCCGGCGTCGTCGATCCGGATGGCCACGTACCCGTCGCGACGCGAGACCGCCACCTCGAACGCGGTGCCCTGCGGGGTGTACCGGAAGACGTTGCCGATCACCGCGTCCAGCGCGGCGGCCAGCTCGGCCCGGGGAACCGGTGCCGGGATGCGCAGCTGGGCGCCGCTGACCCGGTGCGGCCGGTTCTGGTCGCCGGCCAGGGCGGCCCAGAACACCATCCGGTCGCGTACCACCTCGCTGACGTCGCACATCGCCGGCCCGGCCTCGTGCGCGACCGCCTTGCGGGTGGTCTTGATCAGCACGTCGATCTCGCCCTCGAGGGTGACGATCGCCTGCCGGATCCGGCGGATGCCGCGCCGCCGGTCCAGTTCCGCCTCGCTGAACGAGCCCACGCTGGTGTCGTCGGACTCCAGCGCCTCCGCGTCGAGCCGCAGCACCGTCAGCGGGGTGCGCAGCCGGTGCGACAGGTCGGCGACCAGCTCCCGTTCGTCGGTGCGGGCGGCGTCCAGCCGGTCGGCCATCCGGTTGAAGGCGTGCCCGGCCTCGGCCAGCTCACGTGGGCCGCTCGGGTCGACGCGTACGCCCTGGTCGCCGTCGCCGATCGCGAGCGCCGCGCGGACCAGGCCCCGGGCCGAGTCGACCGCGCGGGCGGCGACCCGGTCCACCACCAGCACCGCCGCGCCCACCAGGGCGGCGGCCACCCCGAGCAGCAGCAGCCACCGGCTGTTGCCGGCCAACTCCGACTCGGGCACGAAGACCTCGACCACGGCCGTGGTGTCGCCGAGCACCACCGGGTCCAGCCGGAGCACGCCGCCCTCGACGTCGACGACCACGGAACGCCGCTCGGCCCGCGCGCGCTCGAGACTCCCGGCGTCGGCCCGGCCCGCCGACTCGTCCACCCCGAGCCCGTGCACGACCGGCCGGGTGGCCGGGTCGTCGCCGCTGGCCGCCACGACGCGCTGCACCACGGCGGGGTCGGTGCTGACGGCGAGCGCGCCGGTCACCAGCGCGCTGCGTCGGGCGGCGTCCGCGATGGCCTCCTCGCGCGCCCGGTCGGCGAGACCGAGGGCGAGCGGGACCAGGAACGCGAGCGCCACCAGGGCGCACATGCCGGCCGTGAGCAGGGCCAGCGACGGCCTCAGTCCGGCGCCACCAGCCGGAAGCCGACCCCCCGCACGGTGCGCAGGTAGCGCGGCTTCGCCGCGGACTCGCCCATTTTGCGGCGCAGCCAGTACAGGTGAACGTCGATGGTCTGGTCCTCGCCGACCGATGGCTGCCGCCATACCTCCTCCAGAAGTTCCCGGCGGGACACTACCCGGCCCGGCCGCGCGGCGAGATAGGCCAGCAGGTCGAATTCCTTGCGGGTCAGCGCCAGCGGCTCGCCGTCGAGGTGGGCGCTGCGCTCGCCGACGTCCACCCGCAGCCCGCCGACGCTGTGCACGGCCGGCTGCACCGTCCGGCTGGCCCGCCCGGCCCGGCGCAGCACGGTGGTGATCCGCGCGTCGAGGTGCGCGCCGGTGAACGGCTTGACCATGTAGTCGTCGGCCCCGGCGCGCAGCAGCCGCACCACGGACTGCTCGTCGTCGCGGGCGGTGGCGATGATGATCGGCACGTCGGTGATGCCGCGCAGCATGCGCAGCGCGTCCGAGCCGTCGAGGTCGGGCAGCCCGAGGTCGAGCACCACGAGGTCGGGGGTCTCGGCCGCCACCCGGCGCAGCGCGTCCAGCGCCGTGCCGACGGCGTGCACGGCGTGCCCCCGGTCGGCGAGGGATCGCAGCATCGCGCCGCGTACGACGTGATCGTCTTCGACCAGGAGCACGGTGGCCACAGCAAGACCGTACTCGCGGTGGCAAGTTGATCGCGTTTGCGGCACACGAGGCAACAGGGCAAGCTGGTACAACGATGTCTTTCACGCTCTTTCCCGACACCCGCCTCGCGCTGGCCCGGGACTCCCTCGCCGGCCTGTCGGTGGGCGACGCGCTCGGCTCGCAGTTCTTCGTTCCCGGCCGGCACCCGGCCGACCTGGCCGCCGGGAAGCTGCCCCCGCCGCCGTGGCAGTGGACCGACGACACCGAGATGGCCTGCTCGGTGGTCGCCGCCCTGGCCGAGACCGGCCGGATCGACCGCGACGCCCTCGCCGCGGCCTTCGCCGAGCGCTGCGAGCCCTACCGGGGGTACGGGCCGGGCGCGGTGACCATCCTGCGGCTGATCCGCACCGGCACGCCGTGGCCGGTGGCGGCCGCCTCGGCCTTCGACGGTCAGGGCTCCTGCGGCAACGGCGCGGCGATGCGGGTCGGTCCGCTGGGCGCGTGGTACGCCGACTCCACCGCGCGGGCGGCGGCACAGGCCCGGGCGTCGGCGGAGGTGACCCACGCGCACCCGGAGGGCGTCGCCGGCGCGGTCGCGGTGGCGGTGGCCGCGTCACTGGCCGCCCGCGCCCGCCTCGACGGCCACCGGCCCGCCCCGGAGCGGCTGCTGGCCGGCGTGACCGCCGCGCTGGACCCGGCCACGGAGGTGCACCGGGGCGTACGCCGGGCCGCCGGCCTGCTCGACCGCCCGGTCGCCGTGGCCGCCGACGTGCTCGGCAACGGCTCCCGGGTCACCGCCCAGGACACCGTCGCCTTCACCTGTTGGGTGGCCGCCGTGCACCTGGACGACTACCCGGCGGCGGTCAGCGCGTGCGTGGAGGCCGGCGGGGACGTCGACACCACCGCCGCCATCGTCGGGGCGGTGGTGGCCGCGCACACCGGCGTCGGCACGCCGGGCGGGGTGCCGGCCGACTGGCTGGCCGCCCGCGAGCCCCTGCCGGACTGGGCCGGCTGACCGCCGCCTATCCGGGGTCCGACGCGCGCCCCGCGCACCATGCTCAGCGGGCGGCGACCGGCCTGCCCGGCGACTGCGCTTCGGCGGCGGCCGGCCCGGCCCCGTCCGGGCCGGTCCGGGGCGTCGGGTCCTCCCGCAGCACCGACAGGTCGACCGGCTCGGCCGGCTCGCGGCGCCGCCACCGGCTGACCAGCCAGCCGATCGCCGCGCCTCCGCCGAGGCCGGCGAGCAGCCCGGCGGCCAGCATCCCGTCCGCGTTCCCGCTGCCGACCGGGACGTCGCCGGCCGCCGGCGCACCGGCCGCCCGGGCCCCCGCCGCCGGGACGTCGCCCGCCCCGCCAGCCGCCGCCCCGGCCGCCGGGGCGGCGCCGTGCCCGCCGTGCCCGGCCGCCGCGCCGGGGGCCGCCGGCAGCAGGGTGAGCGCCGGTGCCCGGCGATCCCCGCTCGGCCCGGCCCAGCGCACCACCGTGCCGTCGGCGTACGTGCGCAGCACCTCGAAGGTGAGCCGGTCGGTCTGCGGCAACGGCCCCATGGACAGGGTGAGTCGGGCCGGACCGGGAGCCGTGCCGGGCATCCGGACCCAGGTCACCGCGCTGGTCACCTCGTCGACCCGGGACGAGTGGATGCCGGCGACCGGCTGGTCGAGCCTGCGGGTGGTGATCCGGGGCGCCCAGCCGGGCACCGACATCGGATAGACCTCGGCGATCGGGGCGTCGGCCGGCAGCCGGATCTCGATCCGCTCGGCGCGGGCGCCCGGCAGTTCGTCGGGCACCACGAACTCCAGCTTCACCGCACCGCCCTGTCGCGCCTGCGTCGGGCTGGTCGTCACGTCGGCCGCGTACGCCGGGGCGGGCCAGGTCAGCACCCCGGCCGCCGCCAGGACGGCCACCGTCGCGGCCCGGCGCCGGGACCCGGGCCGCACACCGTGCATCGTCGCCATCGTTCGGTCCCATCCGTCTCCACGGGGCCGGCACGGTTCCGGCCACGTCCGGTAGTTCGGACGCGGGGACGCAAAGGTTCAACGCAGGGCCCAGGACGCCGGCCGGACCCGGCGCGCCCGGCCCGTCCCGGGGCGGCGGCGGGGCGACGCCCGTCCCACGGACCCCGGGGGCGGTGGCGTCGGCGACCGCCCCGGCGGGGGCGACCGATAGCATCGCAGGAGCCGAACGTTCGGCGTCATCCGTGCCGTCTGCTGGAGGAGTCACCGTGTCCGCACCCCGTACCCCCGCCGTGGCCGACCCCGTCGTCGTCGCCGCCGGGACCACGGCGGCCGACGCGGTGGCCGCGGCCGGTCTGCCCGCGTCCGGCCCGAAGGCGATCGTGGTGGTCCGCGACCCGCAGGGCCAGCTGCGCGACCTGGACTGGGCCCCGCAGGCCGACACCGAGGTCGAGCCGGTCAGCCTCGACTCGCCGGACGGGCTCAACGTGCTGCGGCACTCCTGCGCGCACGTGCTCGCCCAGGCCGTGCAGGACGTCTTCCCGGACGCCAAGCTCGGCATCGGCCCGCCCATCGAGAACGGCTTCTACTACGACTTCGCCGTCGACAAGCCGTTCCAGCCGGACGACCTCGGCAAGCTCGAGAAGCGGATGCAGGAGATCGTCAAGTCCGGTCAGCGGTTCCGCCGCCGGCGCTTCGGCAGCCTCGACGAGGCGAAGGCCGAGCTGGCCGCCGAGCCGTTCAAGCTGGAGCTCATCGACGTCAAGGGCGAGGGGCTGGACACCTCCGAGGTGATGGAGGTGGGCGGCGGCGAGCTGACCATCTACGACAACCTCGCCGCCAAGGAGGACAAGGTCTGCTGGTCGGACCTGTGCCGGGGCCCGCACCTGCCGAACACCCGACTGATCGGCGCGTTCAAGCTGATGCGCTCGGCCGCCGCGTACTGGCGCGGGTCGGAGAAGAACCCGCAGCTCCAGCGGGTCTACGGCACCGCCTGGCCGACCCGGGACGAGCTGAAGGCGTACCTGAAGCTGCTGGAGGAGGCCGCGCGGCGCGACCACCGCAAGCTCGGCGTGGACCTGGACCTGTTCAGCTTCCCCGACGAACTGGGTTCGGGCCTGGCGGTCTTCCACCCCAAGGGCGGCATCATCCGCCGGGAGATGGAGAACTACTCGCGCATCAAGCACGAGCAGGCCGGCTACGCCTTCGTCAACACCCCGCACATCACCAAGGGCCACCTGTACGAGGTCTCCGGTCACCTGGACTGGTATGCCGACGGCATGTTCCCGCCCATGGAGGTCGAGGGCGCGAGCTACTACCTCAAGCCGATGAACTGCCCGATGCACGACCTGATCTTCCGGTCCCGGGGGCGGTCCTACCGCGAGCTGCCGCTGCGGATGTTCGAGTTCGGCACGGTCTACCGCTACGAGAAGTCGGGCGTGGTGCACGGCCTGACCCGGGTACGCGGCATGACCCAGGACGACGCGCACATCTTCTGCACCGAGGAGCAGATGGCGGGCGAGCTGAAGTCGCTGCTCGTCTTCGTGCTCGAACTGCTGCGTGACTACGGCCTGGACGACTTCTACCTGGAGCTGTCCACCCGCAACCCGGAGAAGTCGGTCGGCACCGACGAGAACTGGGAGCGGGCCACCGAGGCGCTGCGCTCCGCCGCCGAGGAGTCCGGACTGGACCTGGTGCCCGACCCGGGCGGCGCGGCCTTCTACGGCCCGAAGATCTCGGTGCAGGCCAAGGACGCCATCGGCCGGACCTGGCAGATGTCCACCATCCAGGTCGACTTCAACCTGCCGGAGCGCTTCGGGCTGGAGTACCAGGCCGCCGACGGCACCCGGCAGCGGCCGGTGATGATCCACCGGGCGCTCTTCGGCTCGATCGAGCGCTTCTTCGGGGTGCTCACCGAGCACTACGCGGGCGCGTTCCCGGCGTGGCTGGCCCCGGTGCAGGTGGTCGGCATCCCGATCCGCGAGGACCACACCGACTACCTGCACGGCTTCGTCGCCGCGCTGCGCGCCGAGGGCGTCCGCGCCCAGGTCGACGCGGGCGACGACCGGATGCAGAAGAAGATCCGCACCGCCCAGCAGCAGAAGGTCCCGTTCATGGTGATCGCCGGCGACGACGACGTGGCCGCCGGCACCGTCTCGTTCCGCTACCGGGACGGCTCGCAGCGCAACGGGGTGCCGGTCGCCGACGCCGTGGCCCACGTGCTCGACGTGGTCGGCTCCCGGACCAACGTCGGCCCGTCCGCCGCCTGACCCGCGACGCACCGAAGGCCCCCCGCACCGCGGGGGGCCTTCGTCATGGGGTCGTCAGGTGTCAGATCCCGCAGCTCGGCGCGGACCAGCCGCCGACCGCCCCGACGTGGGTGTGGTCGTTGTGGCCCGGGTAGCCGGGGCCGAGGATGTTGCCGAAGCCGTGGTAGCGGGCCTGCTGGGCGAGCCGGCAGAACGAGGGCGACCCGACCAGGTCGACGCCGTCGCCGTAGAGGTGCCGACTGTTGGAGGCGCCGCCGACCGCGCTGTTGCACGAGTAGCTGCGGAAGCCGCTGCTGATGTTGATCGACACGCTGCCGAGGGCCTTGCGCATGGCCTGGAGCTTCCACATCGACACCAGCGCGTTGAACTTGGCGGTGCTGGCGGAGACCGCGCCACCGGACCAGGTGCTGTTGCACCGGTTCAGCTCGGCGTAGGTGAAGTTGACCGGGGTGCAGTCGTTGTCCTGGAGCGCGTAGAGCTGGTTCTGGGTCGCCGGCCCCGCGATGCCGTCCGCGGCCAGGCCGTACGCCTGCTGGAAGCGGATCACGGCGGACCGGGTGGCCGGGCCGAACGCGCCGTCGAGGGAGAGCTGGGCGTTGTAGCCGGGGTAGCCGGCGAGCCGGATCTGCAGCTGCCGGACGTCCTCGCCGGTGGCGCCCTGGGAGAGGACGCGTCCCCATGTGTAGCAGCCGTCCGCCTGCGCGGGGCTGCTGGTCGCCACCACGCCCACGAGGGCGGTGGAGGCGGCGAGCGCGCAGGCGGCGAGTGCCCGGCCAAAGCGGCGGAATGCGGTTCTCACGATGGGCTCCCATCGACAAGGGATGATGTCTGTGGATGGATTCTTCATTCACGTTCATCAGTTCGTCAAGAACTTTCACCCCCTATCCGTCCCCCTGGACGCGATCCGGGCCCCAGGGGGGCGTCGGGGGCGGGCGCGGACCGGCGTACGGCGTCCGGAGCGGGCGTCGCCGGGAACGTAGGATCGGTGGCGTGACTGGGGTGGAACGGCACACGGACAGCGGCATGGCCGACGGCCTGGAGCGGCTCTGGACTCCGCACCGGATGACCTACATCTCCGGGGAGGACCGGCCCGAGGGCGGCTACGAGCGGCCGGCCGGCTGCCCGTTCTGCCGGGCCCCGGGGCTGGCGCCCGGGGAGAGCCTGGTGGTGGCCCGGGGCGAGCACGTGTTCGCGGTGCTCAACCTCTATCCCTACAACCCCGGGCACCTGCTGGTCTGCCCCTACCGGCACGTGGCCGACTACACCGAGCTGGACCTGGCCGAGACCACCGAGCTGGCGGCGTTCACCCAGACCGCCATGCGGGTGGTGCGCAAGGTGAGCAACGCGCACGGGTTCAACCTGGGCATGAACCAGGGCGGCGTGGCCGGCGCGGGCATCGCCGCGCACCTGCACCAGCACGTGGTGCCCCGCTGGGGCGGCGACGCCAACTTCATGCCCGTGATCGGGCAGACGAAGGTCCTGCCGCAACTGCTCACCGACACCCGCGACCTGTTCACCCGGGCCTGGCCGACCTAGACCGACCCTCGCTCTTCCCGGCGGTCCGTGACGGCGCACGGCTCCGCCTGCGGGCCCCTCCCCGCCCGCCGGCCTCGCTCCCGCACCGATCGCTCCTCAAGAAGCGTCCGGGCCGGTCGGCGGCTGCGGGCGGCCGTGTCGTCGGCAAACTTCCTGTCCCGGGTCGGGCGCGAGGTGGCACGATCTGGCGATGGCAGTGACGACGCGGACGTTGGGCCGCAGCGGCATCGAGGTCAGCGCCCTCGGCATGGGGTGCTGGGCGATCGGCGGCCCCTGGGCCGAGGGCGGCCAGCCGCTGGGCTGGGGCGCCGTCGACGACGACGAGTCGGTCCGCGCGATCCGGCACGCGCTCGACCTCGGCGTGACGCTCTTCGACACCGCCGACACCTACGGGGCCGGGCACGGCGAGCGGGTGCTCGGCCGGGCCCTCGCCGGCCGGCGCGACGAGGCCGTGATCGCCACCAAGTGGGGCTACACCTTCGACGAGGCCGCCCGCCAGGCCACCGGCGAGGACCCCTCCCCGGCGTACCTGCGGCAGGCCGTCGCACACTCGCTGCGCCGGTTGGGCACCGACCGGATCGACCTCTACCAGCTGCACCTGGCGGACCTGCCGGTGCCGCGGGCCGAGGCGCTCGTCGGCACCCTGGAGGACCTGGTCGCCGAAGGGCTGATCCGGGCGTACGGCTGGAGCACCGACCGCCCGGACCGGGCCGCCGCGTTCGGGCGGGACGCCCGGCACGCCACCGCCGTGCAGCACACGCTGTCGGTGCTCCGGGACGCCCCCGAACTGCTCGCCGTCTGCGACAAGTACGACCTCGCCAGCGTCAACCGGGGACCGCTGGGCATGGGCCTGCTCTCCGGCAAGTACACGGCCGGCTCCACGCTGCCCCGCGACGACGTGCGCGGCGTCGCCCCCGGTTGGCTGGAGTGGTTCCGGGGCGGCCGGCCGGCGCCGGAGTGGCTGCGCCGCGTCACCGCCGTGCGGGCGGCGTTGACCGCTGACGGGCGTACCCTCGCGCAGGGCGCGCTCGGGTGGCTCTGGGCACGCAGCGACCGCACCGTCCCGATTCCCGGCTGCCGCACCGTGGCCCAGGTGGAGGAGAACGCCGGGGCCCTGCGCCGGGGTCCGCTGCCGGCCGACCAGTTCGCCGAGGTGGAGCGCCAGTTGGCCGCGCTGCGCTCGGCCGCCCTCCGCGACGCCGACCGCCCCCACCACCCGAGCCCGCTGCCCCCCACCGCCCGCCCCTGACGCCCGCCCCCCTCGCCGGCCTCGCCGGCCCGGCTGCCCACCCGTCCCGGCGGCGCCGATCATGGAGTTGTGGTGGGCGTGATGCCCTGTATCGAGCCTTATGCGGGGCACCACAACTGCATGATCGACCCCTCGACTCCGCGACCCCGGGGCGGGGCGGGCTAGGGGTGGGTGGGGTGTTCCTTGCGGAGCTGGTCGGCCAGGTGGGCGGGCATCGGGTCGTAGCGGACGAAGTGGCGGCGGAACGTGCCGGTGCCCGACGTCATGGAGCGCAGCTCGACCGCGTAGCGGAGCAGCTCCGTGGCCGGTACCTCGGCCCGGACGACGGTGCGTCCCTCGGCCTCGGGGTCGGCCTCGGTGCCGAGCACCCGGCCGCGCCGGCCGGACAGGTCGCCCATGACCGCGCCCACCGAGGAGTCGGGCACCCGCACCGCCACCTCGTCGATCGGCTCCAGCAGCGCCGGCTGCCCCTTCCCGGCGGCGTCGCGCAGGGCGAGAGCGCCGGCGGTCTGGAAGGCCGCGTCGGAGGAGTCGACGCTGTGCGCCTTGCCGTCGACGAGGGTCACCCGCAGGTCCACCACCGGGTGGCCGGCGACCAGGCCGCGCTCCATCTGGGCGCGGACGCCCTTCTCGACGGAGGGGACGTAGTTGTGCGGCACCGCCCCGCCGACCACCCGGTCGACGAACTCGAATCCGGCGCCGGGCGGCAGCGGCTCGACCTCGATGTCGCAGACGGCGTACTGGCCGTGGCCGCCGGACTGCTTGACGTGCCGGCCGTGCCCCGACGCCCGGACGGTCAGCGTCTCGCGCAGCGCGACCCGGACGGGCTCGGTGTCCAGCTCCACCCCGCCGGCGCGCAGGCGCTCCAGCACCACGTCGGCGTGCGCCTCGCCCATGCACCAGAGCACCAGCTGGTGGGTCTCCGGGTTGCGCTCCAGCCGCATGGTGGGGTCGCCGGCGACCAGGCGGGCCAGGTTGCGCGCCAGGGCGTCCTCGTCGGCGCGGCTGCGGGCCACGACGGCCACCGGCAGCAGCGGCTCGGGCATCTCCCAGGGGGCGATCAGCAGCGGCTCGTCCTTGGCGGAGACGGTGTCGCCGGTCTCCGCGCTGCCCGACTTGGTGATCGCGCATATGTCGCCGGCCACGCAGGCGCCCACCTCGCGCAGGCTCGCGCCCAGCGGCGTGTAGATGTGGCCGACCCGCTCGTCGGCGTCGTGGTCGGGGTGGCCGCGCTCGGCCATGCCGTGCCCGGAGACGTGCACGGTCTGCTCGGGGCGCAGGGTGCCGGAGAAGACCCGGACCAGGGAGACCCGGCCGACGTGCCGGTCCACGGTCGTCTTGACCACCTCGGCGACCAGCGGGCCGTCCGGGTCGCAGGTCAGCGGCGGCCGGGGGGAGCCGTCCACCCCGGCGACCGCCGGCAGCTCGTGCTCCAGCGGCGAGGGGAAGCCGGCGGTGAGCACCTCCAGCAGCGCGTCCAGCCCCACGCCGGTCTCGGCGCAGACCGGCACCACCGGGTAGAAGTGGCCGCGGGCGACCGCCTTCTCCAGGTCGTCGACGAGCACGTCGGTGCCGATCTCCTCCCCGTCGAGGTAGCGGTCCATCAGGGACTCGTCCTCGCTCTCGGCGATGATCCCCTCGATCAGCTCGTTGCGGGACTCGACGATGGCGGGCAGGTGCTCCGGGTCCGGCTCGCGTACCTCGGCCGGCAGGCCGGCGGTGTAGTCGAAGACCCGGCGGGTGATCAGGCCGAGCAGGCCGACGGTGGAGATCCCGTCGTCGCCGAGCATCGGCAGGTAGAGGGGGAGCACGTTGTCGCCGAAGACCCGCTGGCACAGCGCCACGGCCTCGTCGAAGTCGGCGCGCGGGTGGTCCAGCCGGGCCACGGCGACCGCCCGGGGCATGTCGACCGCCGCGCACTCCTCCCAGAGGGCGGCGGTGGCGGCGTCCATCCCGTCGACGGCGGAGACCACGAACAGCGCCGCGTCGGCGGCCCGCAGGCCCGCCCGCAGCTCGCCCACGAAGTCGGCGTAGCCGGGGGTGTCGAGCAGATTGACCTTGACCCCGTCGTGCAGCAGCGGGGCACAGGCCAGGCTCACCGAGCGCTGCTGGCGTACGGCCGCCGGGTCGTGGTCGCAGACGGTGGTGCCGTCCGCGACGTTGCCGGGCCGGCCGATCGTGCCGCTCGCCGCGAGCAGCGCCTCGACCAGGGTCGTCTTGCCCGCCCCGGAGTGCCCGACGAGCACCACGTTGCGGATCCTGCCGGGCTCGGTCACCACCGGCGCGCCGCCGGCGGCCCCCTTCTCCTGACTCTTCTGCGCCATGGGGCGCACCTCCCTCAGCCGTGGTTGGTGGCGACCGCCGCGCGCGACGGGGAAGCGGCCCGGTCGGGTTCCGCGGCGACATCCTCCGGTGTGGTGCCGGTTTGCGGGTAATCAACGGGCGGGTGGGTGAGCTGGCTCACTTCCCTGCCCCGATCTCACACCCGATCCGGGGCCGGCACAAGGCTCCGTCCCCGCGGGTCGCCTGACCGGCCGTACCACTGCTGCTACGCGGACCGTTATCGTGGGACCGCCATGGCGAAGATCTTCCAAGTGTCGGCCCGCGCGGGGATGACCCGTGTCGTCGAGCCGGTCGCACGCCGCCTGCTCCGAGCGGGCGTAACTCCCAACGCGGTCACCGTGGCGGGCACCCTCGGGGTGCTCGTCGGCGCGCTCGGCTTCGGTGCCCGCGGTCATCTGGTCGCCGGGGCCCTGATAGTCACCTTCTTCGCGCTCACCGACCTGCTCGACGGGACGATGGCCCGGATGAGCGGGGGCTCGACGAAGTTCGGGGCGTTCCTCGACTCGAGCATGGACCGGGTCGCCGACAGCGCCGTCTTCGGCGCGGTGGCGTACTGGCTGGCCACCCAGCACCAGTACTCGGGCGTCGCCGCCGCGCTGCTCTGCCTGGCCGCCGGCGGGCTGGTCTCCTACGTCAAGGCCCGCGCCGAGGGGCTCGGCATGACCTGCAACGTGGGCATCGCCGAGCGCACCGAGCGGCTGCTCATCGTCGGCGTCGGCGGGCTGCTCACCGGCGTCGGCGTCAAGCCCGCGCTGGAGATCGCGCTCTGGCTGCTCGCCGCCGTGTCGATCTTCACCGTCGGCCAGCGCATGGCGCACGTCTACCGCCAGGCCCAGCGGGTGCACACCCCGGGCGGGCAGGGGTGAGCGCGACACCCGCCGGTCGGCCGGGGCCGGGGGGCCGGCGCCGGTGAACCTCACCGAGCTCGGCTACGTCGCCGGGTGGCGTGTGATCCGCGCGCTGCCCCGGTCCGTCGCGGCGGCGGCGTTCCGGGCGGGCGCCGACCGCGCCCACCGTCGCGGCGGCGGGGGTACGGCCCGACTGCGCGCGAACCTGCGCCGGGTGGTCGGCCCCGACCTGCCGGAGGCCGAGCTCGACGAGCTGGTCCGTCGTGGCCTGCGCTCGTACGCCCGGTACTGGCTGGAGGCGTTCCGGCTGCCCGCGCTCAGCCGGGCGGAGATCCTGGCCGGGTTCCGGCTCGACGGCGAGGAGAAGCTCGCCGCCGACGTGGCGGCCGGGCGGGGCGCGGTGGTGGCGCTGCCGCACGCCGGCAACTGGGACGCGGCCGGCGCCTGGGTCGCGGCGACCGGCTGGCCGATCACCACGGTCGCCGAGCGGCTCAAGCCCGAGGGCGTCTACCAGCGCTTCCTCGCCTTCCGCCGGAGCCTGGGCATGGAGATCCTGCCCACCCACGGCGGCGAGCGCAACGCCTTCGACGTGCTGGTCGACCGGGTCCGGGCCGGCACGGTGGTGCCCCTGCTGGCCGACCGGGACCTCTCCGCGCGGGGCGTGGAGGTCGAGTTCTTCGGCCACCGCACCCGGATGCCCCCGGGCCCGGCCCTGCTCGCGCTGCGCACCGGAGCGCCCCTCTACGTCGCCTCGATGTGGTACGAGGCGGACGCGGCGTGCGCCTCGATCGAGGGACCGCTGCCGCTGCCCGGCCCCGAGGAGGGCCCGCTCGACCAGCGGGTCCGGTCGCTGACCCAGCGGATCGCCGACGGTCTGGCGGCGGGCATCGCCCGGCATCCGGAAGACTGGCACATGTTGCAGCGGATGTGGCTGGACCAGCACGGCAGGGGCGGCGACGCGGCCCTGCCCTCCCCGGCCGCCGGACAGGCGTAAGGGAGGCGTTTGCACGTGCGCATCGGCATCGTGTGCCCGTACTCCTTCGACGTGCCCGGTGGGGTGCAGAACCACGTCATGGACCTCGCCGAGGCGCTGATCGGGCTCGGGCACGAGGTGAGCGTGCTCGCCCCGGCCGACGAGGACTCCCCGCTGCCGCCGTACGTGGTGCCGGCGGGACGGGCCCTGCCGCTGCCGTACAACGGCTCGGTGGCCCGCATCGCCTTCGGCCCGGTCTCCACCGCGCGGGTGCGGCGGTGGATCATCCGGGGCGAGTTCGACGTGCTGCACGTGCACGAGCCGCTGACCCTGAGCCTGTCGCTGCTGGCCGTGCTCTCCGCCCGCGGCCCGGTGGTGGCGACCTTCCACACCGCGATGACCCGGTCGCGGGCGCTGGCCGCCGCGCAGGGCGTGCTCCAGATCGTGCTGGAGCGGATCACCGCCCGGATCGCGGTGAGCGCCCTGGCGCGCAAGGTGCAGGTCGAGCACATGGACGGCGGGGCGGTGGAGATCCCCAACGGGGTGGCCGTCGCGAAGTTCAGCCACGCGCAGCCCCTGCCGGGCTGGCCGGGGGAGTGCCCGCCGGGCCGCGACGGGGCAATCGGGTTCCTCGGCCGGTTCACCGAGGCCCGCAAGGGCTTCCCGATCCTGCGCGACGCCTTCGTCGAGCTGGCCCGGCAGCGTCCCGGCCTGCGGCTGCTGGTGGCCGGGCCCGGCGACGCGGACGACCTGTTCGGGCGGTTCCCGGCCGACCTGCGGGACCGGGTGACCTTCCTCGGGCTGGTCTCCGAGGAGGACAAGGCGCGGATGCTGCGCAGCGTGCACCTCTACGTGGCGCCGAACACCGGCGGCGAGTCCTTCGGCATGATCCTCACCGAGGCGCTCGCGGCGGGCACGACCGTCGTCGCCAGCGACCTCGACGCGTTCCGCCGGGTGCTCGACGGCGGCCGGGCCGGCCGGCTCTTCCCGACCGGGGACCCGGCCGCGCTGCGTACCGCCCTGGCCGACCTGCTCGACGATCCCGGCGCCCGGGCCGCGCTGACCGCCTGCGGCGACCAGGTGGTGGCCACCTTCGACTGGCCGGTGGTCGCCCGGCGGGTGCTGGAGGTGTACGCGGCGGCGATCGAGGCCACCGACGGGCGGGTCATGGACACCGAATGGGTGGGGCTGGACTAGACGATGTCGGGCATGTGGTGGGTGGTGCTCGCGGCCCTGGTCGTCGGGCTGGTGGCGGCGTACCTCGTCTGGACCGCCGGGCGGGTCGCCCGGCTGCACGCGCGGGCGGAGCTGGCGGCCCGCGCCCTGGAGGCCCACCTGCTGCGCCGGGCGGCCGCCGCCGCGGTCCTGGCCGAGCGCCGCTACGGCGTCGAGCTGTACGCGGCGGCGCGGATCGCGCTGGACGCCGAGCCCGACGAGCGGGAGGCCGCCGAGAACGACCTCACCCGCCAGTTGCGGGCGGTGGAGCTGGACCCGGCGGATCCGGGCTGCGAGGCGGTGATCGGCGCCAGCCGGCGGCTCGCCCTGGCCCGCCAGGTGCACACCGACCTGGTCCGCGACGCCCGCGCGGCACGGGGCCGCCCGCTGGTGCGCCTGTTGCGGATGGGGCGCCGACGCCCCTGGCCGACCTACTTCGACATCGACGACCCCACCCTGACCGTCCCGGCTGACGTCCCCGCCACCTGACCCCCAACGGGCGTCCCCGCACGGGAACATCGCGGGCGGAGAGGGGACGGACTTCGCATCCGGGAGCAGCGGGGCAGGTGGGAAGGAACCACGCGGGGCCGGTGATGGCTGCCACAGTGCAGGCCACCGTGGGTCTGATTGGCTGTCGGATCGGCGTTGGAGCCGTCGTAGCATTTCCGCAGCCACCCCCCGAGCACGTTCGAGGAGCGATGACCCGTGCCCGAAACCACTGCCCAGAACGCTAGCGCCAGCCCCGTCACCGGCACCGCCCGCGTCAAGCGCGGCATGGCCGAGATGCTCAAGGGCGGCGTGATCATGGACGTGGTCAACGCCGAGCAGGCCAAGATCGCCGAGGACGCCGGCGCCGTCGCGGTGATGGCGCTCGAGCGGGTGCCCGCCGACATCCGCGCCCAGGGCGGGGTGTCCCGGATGAGCGACCCCGACATGATCGACGGCATCATCAACGCCGTCTCCATCCCGGTCATGGCCAAGGCCCGGATCGGTCACTTCGTGGAGGCCCAGATCCTCCAGTCGCTCGGCGTCGACTACGTCGACGAGTCCGAGGTGCTGACCCCGGCCGACTTCGCGAACCACATCGACAAGTGGGCCTTCACCGTCCCCTTCGTCTGCGGGGCGACCAACCTCGGCGAGGCCCTGCGCCGGATCACCGAGGGCGCGGCCATGATCCGCTCCAAGGGCGAGGCCGGCACCGGTGACGTCTCCAACGCCACCACCCACATGCGCAAGATCCGCCAGGAGATCCGCCGGCTGAGCTCGCTGCCGACCGACGAGCTGTTCGTGGCCGCCAAGGAGCTCCAGGCGCCGTACGAGCTGGTCAAGGAGGTCGCCGAGAGCGGCAAGCTGCCGGTGGTGCTCTTCACCGCCGGTGGTATCGCCACCCCGGCCGACGCCGCGATGATGATGCAGCTGGGCGCCGAGGGCGTCTTCGTCGGCTCCGGCATCTTCAAGTCCGGCAACCCCGCGCAGCGCGCCGCCGCGATCGTCAAGGCCACCACCTTCCACGACGACCCGGACGTGCTGGCCAAGGTCTCCCGGGGCCTCGGTGAGGCGATGGTCGGCATCAACGTCGACGAGATCCCGCAGCCGCACCGCCTGGCCGAGCGCGGCTGGTGAGCTGTCAGGAAGGGCACCTTCCCATCGCCTGGTGCATGGGAAGGTGCCCTTCCTGACACAGCAACCACGCCGGCACGTTCATTACGAGAGGAACGGCAGATGAGCGACGCACCCGTGATCGGCGTGCTCGCCCTTCAGGGGGACGTCCGCGAGCACGTGGCCGCGCTCGCCGAGGCCGGTGCGGACGCCCGCCCGGTACGCCGCCCGCAGGAGCTGGACGCGGTGGACGGGCTGGTCATCCCCGGCGGGGAGTCCACCACGATCAGCAAGCTCGCGGACATCTTCGAGCTGCGCGAGCCGATCGACAAGCGGATCGCCGGCGGCATGCCGGTCTACGGCTCCTGCGCCGGCATGATCATGCTGGCCACCGAGGTCCTCGACGGCCGGCCCGACCAGCGCGGCTTCGCCGGCATCGAGATGACCGTACGGCGCAACGCGTTCGGCCGGCAGGTCGACTCGTTCGAGGCGCCGGTGGGGGTCACCGGGGTCGAGGGCGGCCCGTTCCACGCGGTGTTCATCCGGGCGCCGTGGGTCGAGCGGGTCGGCGACGGCGTCGAGGTGCTCGGCACGGTGACCGAGGGCCCGGCCGCCGGACGGGTCGTGGCGGTGCGGCAGGGCAACCTGCTGGCCACCTCGTTCCATCCCGAGCTGACCGGCGACGCGCGGGTGCACGCGTACTTCGTGGCGATGGTCCGCGCGTCCCGCTGACTGGCGGCGGCGGGTCCTCCGCCCGGGAGGACCCTCGCCTCAGCCGGCCACCGGGCGCAGATGCCCGGGCAGGCGGCCCCGCAGCCGGTCCAACCCGGCCGCGGTGGCCGCGTCGGCGGGCAGGTGGACGACGAGACGCTGGTGGTCGCTGTCGGCGAACTCCAGCGTCTCGTAGGTCAGGCGCAGCAGCCCCACCTCCGGGTGCCGCACCCCCCGCACGCCGGTGACCGGCGCGGCCACCGGTCGCCGCCGCCACCGCTCGGTGAAGGGCGCGCCGACCGTACGGGCGAGCCGCTCGGCGAAGTCGTCGACGGCCGGGTCACCCTGGCGCAGCCGGTGCAGCTCGGTGATCTGGTGGTCGGCCAGCTGTGCCCAGTCGGGAAAGTGGTCGCGGGCGCGCTCGTCGGCCAGCACGAACCACACCAGGTTGGGGCGGTGGCCGTCGAACAGGCCCAGCGGGCGGGCCAGCCGGTCGAACGGATCGTTCCAGGCCAGCACGTCGCCCAGCCGGTTCAGCACGTACGCGGGGGAGTCCCGCAGCGCGTCGAGCACTGCGCCGACGGTCGGCCGGACCGTGCGGGAGACTGTCTGCCGCTCACCCGGACACAGGCGCCGGCCGTGGTTCGCCGCCGCCAACTGCCGCAGATGCTCGCGGTCGGCGTCGTCGAGCAACAGGGCGTCGGCGAGCGCGGCGAGGATCTCGGGCGACGGATGGGTGTCGCGGCCCTGTTCCAGGCGGGTCAGGTATTCGACGCTGACCTGTGCGAGCGTCGCCAGCTCGGCGCGACGCAGCCCGGGCGTGCGCCGCCGGGACCCTGCGGCGAGGCCGACCTGGGCCGGCTGCACGGCTTCCCGGCGGCTACGCAGGAACGCGCCCAGCTCTCCGTCCATCACCCGGCCATCCTGGCAGTGTTCCGCCGACGGAGGGTGGCCCTGTCGGGGCCACCCTTGCGGCGGTCTCCCCACGCCGCCGGTCCGGTCGCAGGCTCGTCGGCATGGAGAACGCACAGACAGCAGGGCCGGTCCGGATCGGCCTGATCGTGGGAAGCACCCGTCCCGGCCGGCGCGGCCCGGCGGTCGCGGGGTGGGCGACGGAGGTCGCGGCGGGGCACGACGCGGTGCGTTCCGGTGCGGCGACCGTGACGGTGCTGGACCTGGCGGAGCAGCAGTTGCCGCTGCTCGACGAGCCGGTGCCGGCGATGTTCGGCGACTACCGGAACCCGCACACCCGCCGCTGGTCCGCCCTGGTGGGGGCCTGTGACGCGTTCGTGTTCGTCACGCCGGAGTACAACCACTCCGTGCCGGCCGTGCTGAAGAACGCCGTCGACTACCTCCACGCCGAGTGGAACGGCAAGCCGGCCGGAATACTCAGCTACGGCGTGCGGGGCGGCACCCTCGCCGGCGAGCACCTACGGCAGGTCCTGACCGAGGTGCGGGCGATGGTCGTGCCCACCGCGGTCTCGCTGACCGTCTTCACCGACTTCGACTTCTCCGAGGCGGATCCGAGCGATCCGACGGCACCGGGGCGGATCGCCCCGGCGACCGAGCGGGCGGAAGCCCTGTCGGCGATGCTGACGGAGCTCGTCGCCCAGTCGCGTGAGTCGCGCCCCGGTGATCCGGTGGCGGCCGACGCCGGCGCGGAGCGGGTGGGGTGAGCATGGAGACGATCATCATCAGCTACCGGGTCCGGGCCGGGCACCTGTCGGAGCACCTGCGACTGCTCGGGGCCGTACACGAGGAGGTGGCCCGGATCCAGCCGGCCGGGCTGCGGTTCGTGACGCTCCAACTGGACGACGAGCGGAGCTTCGTGGACATCGCCGTGGCGCCCGAGCTGCCGGGCCCGTTGCCGGAGCTGGAGTCGTTCCGCCGCTACCGGCCCGGCTTGGAGGACCGGTGCGAACAGCGGTCCACCTCCGGGTTCAGGGTGTTGGGCTCGTACGGCTTCGGGTTCTGACCGCCGCCGCGTTTTCGTCCCGTCCGTCCCGTTGCGGGCGGGCGGGGCGGGCCGGCGGCGCGCGGCGCGGTGACAGCGACCCGCCGGGCGTCGGTAGGATTGCCGAGATTCGGCGGGGCCAGCTGCCCGTCCACGGCTTTCCCGCAGGGCTGCCCGGCACCACCGCGTGCGCCGGCGGGAGCGGGGGCGTGCGCGGTCGGTCGATGCAGACGGCGGGTAGCAACGGAGGTAGCAGATGTCCGGCCACTCAAAGTGGGCGACGACCAAGCACAAGAAGGCGGTCATCGACGCCAAGCGCGGCAAGATGTTCGCCAAGCTGATCAAGAACGTCGAGGTCGCCGCGCGCACCGGCGGCGGTGACCCGGCCGGCAACCCGACACTCTACGACGCCATCCAGAAGGCGAAGAAGAACTCGGTCCCCAACGACAACATCGACCGCGCCGTCAAGCGCGGCTCGGGCCTGGAGGCCGGCGGCGCCGACTGGCAGACCATCATGTACGAGGGCTACGGCCCCAACGGCGTGGCGATGCTCATCGAGTGCCTCACCGACAACCGCAACCGCGCGGCCACCGAGGTGCGCACCGCGCTGACCCGCAACGGCGGCTCGCTCGCCGACGCGGGCTCGGTGTCGTACATGTTCTCCCGCAAGGGCGTCGTGCTCGTCCCCAAGGCCGGCACGACCGAGGACGACGTGATGATGGCGGTCCTCGACGCCGGCGCCGAGGAGGTCAACGACCTGGGCGAGGCGTTCGAGGTGGTCTCCGAGCCGACCGACCTGATCGCCGTGCGCACCGCGCTCCAGGACGCCGGCATCGAGTACGAGTCGGCCGAGTCGTCGCTGATCCCGAGCGTCAACGTCCCCCTCGACGAGGAGGGCGCCCGCAAGATCTTCAAGCTGATCGACGTCCTGGAGGACTGCGACGACGTGCAGAACGTCTACGCGAACTTCGACGTCAGCGACGAGGTGATGGAGGCCGTCGGCTGATCCCGGCGTCCCCGGCGCGCGGGCCGGCACCGCCGCGACCGCCGTCGACTCCCGGCACCACCCGGGAGCCGGCGGCGGGAGGCGGTGGCCCGCAGGTCGCCGCCGCGCGGACGTGCCGTCCGACGTACGACCGATCCCGCCGGACTCGCGGGGTCCGCGATCGGGGGTGTTCCGCCCCGCGCTGGCTAGGCTGCGGACGTGGACCACTCGGGCCGGGCGGAGCGAGACGATGGTCGGGCGGGCGACGGTGGCCGGTTCAAGCCGGGCGACGTCGTGGTCCGGCGCGAGATCCTGCGCGGCGAGGTATGGTTCGGCTGCCCGACGATCTGCGTCGAGGACACGCCCGACCTGCTCGTGCTCTACCTGCCCCCGGGCGCGGAGTTCGGCTTCCCCGAGGCCGGCGGCTTCCCGTGCGGGCGGCACCCGTGGCAGGTCGCCGGGCACCGGGCGTGGAGCGGGCACGGCAAGCTGATGCTGCACCGCCCGGGTGAGGCGCACTCCGTGGACGTCTTCTGGACCGGCCCGCAGCGCGCCTTCGCCGGGTGGTACTTCAACCTCCAGGAGCCGGTGCGGCGTACCCCGATCGGGGTGGACACCCTCGACCACGAGCTGGACCTCTGGTGGGGTGCCGGCGCCGACCGCTACGTCTTGAAGGACGTGGAGATGTTCGCCCAGCGCCTGGAAGAGGGGCGCTACCCGGGGATGGCCGACGCGATCCGGGCCGAGGGCGACCGGATCGCCGCCCTGCTCGACGCGGGGGAGCGCTGGTGGGACGAGGCCTGGTCGACCTGGCGTCCGGACCCGGCCTGGCCGGTGCCGGCCCTGCCGACCGGCTGGGACACGGTCCCACCGCCCCGCTGATCGCCGCCGACGAACGTGCCGGCGTGGTGCCGGCGGGCCGGTGGCCCGCCGGCGCCGGCGCTCAGCCCAGCGTCTTCTCGCGCGACCGCCACGCCGTCCGCACCGAGGTGCGGCCGTTGGTGCGCAGCAGCGAGCCCTCGTACACCCGGGCCCCGGCGACCACGAACGCGGCGGCCGCGACCAGCAGCAGGGCCAGGGACACCAGCGGCTCCCAGCCGGCCGCGTCCCCCGTGAACAGCCGCAACGGCATGGCCGTCGGCGCGGAGAACGGCACGTAGGACAGCACCCGCATGGCCGTCGCGTTGTCGTTCAGGAAGATCACCGCGAAGAACGGCAGCATGACCGCGAGCTGCACCGGCGTCGACACGCCGGCGATGTCCTCCTGGCGGTTCACCAGTGCGCCGGCCGCCGCCCACATGGCCGCGACCAGCACGAAGCCGAGCAGGAAGAACGGCAGGAACCAGCCGATCGCCGGGGCCAGCAGCGAGAGCAGCCCGCCGCTGTCGCCGAACTGCACGCCGACCAGGGCCACGAGGGCGACCAGGGCGATCTGCCCGAGCGCCAGCAGCGTGCCGGCGATCATCTTGCCGGCCAGCAACGCCCGTACCGGCACCGCGGCGACCAGGATCTCCACGATCCTCGTCTGCTTCTCCTCGACGATGCTCTGCGCGATCTGCACGCCGAAGGTCTGCGAGGTGACGAAGAAGATGAACGCGAAGGCGAACGGCACCAGGAAGGCCACCACCGGGTCCACCGCGTCGGGGTCCAGCAGCCGGACCGCGGGCTGCGTGCTCAGCGCGGCCACCACGTCGTCGGGGGCCTCGTCCATGGCCAGCACCGCCGGCCCGGAGACCACCGCGGCGTCGACGTCGCCGTCGCGTACGGCCTGCTCGGCGGCGCGGTCGTCGGGGACCGTACGGACCTCCAGCCCCGCCTCGCGTAGCGGGCCGGCCGCCGACGCGGTCACCGCCACGCTCGACGGGCCGCCGGAGAGCAGCGGCGGCAGGATGGTCGCGGCGGCGGCGATCAGCAGGAAGAACAGGGTGCTGAACAGGAAGGTGCGGTCGCGCAGCTTGACCCGGATCTCCCGGCCGGCGACCAGCCGGGTGGCCTGCATCGTGTTCACTGGGCGACCTCTCGGAAGATCTCGGTGAGGGAGGGGCTGACCGGGCGGAACGCGCGGACCGGGCCGCGCGCCAGCGCCGCGTGCAGCACCGGCTGCTCGTCCGCGCCGGGCGCGAGGTCGAACACGGCGCGCGCGCCGTCCAGGTCGATGAGGGTCACGCCCGGCTGGTCCCGCAGCCAGCCGGCGTCGGTCTGCACCACCAGCTCGTACCGGGGCACGGTGTACGTCGCGCGCAGCTCCTCGCGGCTGCCGGCGGCCCGGATCACGCCGCCCCCGATGATCACCAGGTCGTCGCAGAGCCGCTCGACGACGTCCAGCTGATGGCTGGAGAAGAGCACCGGCGCGCCGGCGGCGGCCCGCTCCCGCAGGACCGCCACGACCGTGTCCACGGCCAACGGGTCGAGCCCGCAGAACGGCTCGTCGAGCACCAGCACCTCGGGGTCGTGCACCAGGGCGGCGGCGATCTGCGCGCGCTGCTGGTTGCCCAGCGACAGCGTCTCCAGCAGGTCGTCGCCGCGCTCGGCGAGCCCGACCCGCTCCAGCAGCGCGTCCGTGTTGCGTCGCGCCGCGGCGGCGGTCATCCCGTGCAGCCGACCCAGGTAGCTCACCTGCTCCCGGACGCTCATCTTCGGGTAGAGGCCGCGTTCCTCCGGCATGTAGCCGAAGCGCTGGCGGGCCTGCCGGCTCAGCGGAGCGCCCTGCCAGGTGATCTCGCCGGCATCCGGGGCGAGCACCCCGAGGATGATCCGCATGGTGGTGGTCTTGCCGGCGCCGTTGCCGCCCACGAAGCCGGTCATCCGGCCGGCGGCCACGTCGAAGGACACGTTCTGGAGCACCCGCCGGTCGCCGAAGCTGCGGTCGACGCCGTCGAGGCGGAGCACATTGGTCACGGCCTCCACGCTAGAGCGCCGGCCGCGCCCCGCCGTCCGCCCCGAGATCGAGCACGCCGTCCCCCTCATGGCGGAGCCGGGTCAGCCGCCGGGACGCACCACCCCGTGCTCGTACGCGAAGACCACCGCCTGCACCCGGTCGCGCAGGCCCAGCTTGGCGAGCACCCGGCTGACGTGGGTCTTCACCGTCGCCTCGCCCAGGTGCAACTCGGCGGCGATCTCGGCGTTGCTGGCGCCGCCGGCGACCAGGACCAGGACCTCCCGCTCGCGGGGGGTGAGGTCCCGCAGCGCCGCCTCGGGAGCCGTCCTCGGGCCGCCCGGCGGGCCGGGCTCGCCGGGGCGGGCGAAGGTGGCGATCACCCGCCGGGTGATTTCCGGGGCGAGCAGACCGTCGCCCCGGGCGAGCACCCGGATCGCCTCGATCAGGGCCTCCGGGGTGCCGTTCTTGAGCAGGAAGCCGCTGGCCCCGGCGCGCAGCGCGGCGAACAGGTAGTCGTCCCGGTCGAACGTGGTGAGGATCAGTACGGCCGGCCCGCCCGGCCCGTCCTCCCCGGCGGTGATCCGCCGGGTGGCCTCCAGCCCGTCGACCCCGGGCATCTCGACGTCCATCAGCACGACGTCGGGACGCAGCGCCCGGGCCATGCTGGCGGCGCGCTCCCCGTCGGCGGCCTCCCCGACGACCTCGATGTCGTCCTCCACCTCCAGGATGACCCGGAAGCCGGTGCGGACCAGGTGCTGGTCGTCGGCGAGCAGCACCCGGACCGGACGGTCGGTCCCGGGCACCTCCTGCCCGGCGCTCACGCGGGCCGCCCCACCGGCAGCGGCAGCGGGAACCGGGCCCGTACCCGCCAGCCGCCGCCGGCGCGCGGGCCGACCTCCAGCGCGCCGCCGTGGGTGGCGACCCGCTCGCGCATCCCGACCAGGCCGAGCCCGTCGGCGTTCGCGGGGCGGGTCGCCCGTCCGTCATCGGTCACGTCGACCTCCACCTCGTGTGCCAGGTAGCGGATCCGCACGTCGAGCGCGGTCGCGCCCTCGGCGTGCTTGAGCGTGTTCGTCACGGCCTCCTGGGCCACCCGGTACGCGGCCTGCGAGACCGACTCCGGCAGCGGCGCCGGGTCCCCGTACACGCCAATGGTGGCCCGCAGTCCGGCTTCGCGGGCGCGCTCGACCACGGCCGCGATCTGGTCGACTCCGGCCGGTCCCGGCTGCTCCGGGCGGTCCGGGCCGCCGTCTCGGGCGCGGAGCAGGCCGAGCATCCGGCGCAGCTCGTCGACGGCCGTGCGGGCGGTCTCCTCGATCGCGCTCAGCGCCGCGCGGGCCTTGACCGGGTCCTTGTCGAACACCCGGCGGGCGGCGGACGCCTGCACCCCCATCACCGACACGTGGTGGGCGACCACGTCGTGCAGCTCCCGGGCGATGCGGACCCGCTCGCCCACCACCGCGTGCTCGCGGATCTCGGCCTGCGAGCGGCGCAGCTCCTCGGCCCGGGCCTGCACCTCGTGCTGCCGCCGGGCGGCCAGCCACGCCGTCTCCCCGAAGAAGTACGCGAACCCGAAGTAGAGGCCGTTGACCAGCACGCCGTTCACCATGGCCGCGAGCAACGGGGGCACGGGCCCGACGGCGCGGGCGAACGCGTCCGGGGGGATGGTGGTGTAGGTGGTCGCGTAGTAGACCCCGAGCCACAGGAACATGGTGGCGATGACGCCGATCCGCAGCCGCCGGGACAGCCGCCGTTCCCGGCCCCACGCGCCCAGCGTGTAGAGGGCGGCGAACAGCGCCCATGAGGCGAGCTGCGTCTCCGGGGCGGAGCGGGCCTGCGCGGCGATGAACGCGATCGAGACCACCAGCGTGACGGCGGCGGGGAACCGGCGTCGCCAGATCAGCGGCAGGGTCACCGCGACGGTCCAGAAGATCTGTTCCGGGCCGGACGGCGGCGGGCCGAGCAGGAACGCTCCGGCGCTGCGGGTCAGGGTCAGGCTGAACAGCGCCAGCACGGTCGCGGCCAGTCCGATGTAGACGTCCAGCCGGCGCTGCTCCGGGGTGGGCCCGGGGCGCCGCCAGTCCTCGTCGGTGTCGCTGTTCATCCAGGTCAGGATCTCATCCCGCCGGGCGCCGCCGTGCCGGCACCCGGCCGGGGCGCCCCGGCCCGTCGCGGGGCCGGCACCGTCACGGCCCGGCACGCGTGGCGCGCCGGGCCGTGGCGGTGGTGGATCAGGTGCGGTTGCGCCACGTCTTGACGGCGCTGTCGAGGATGTCCCAGAGCGTCACCAGCACCGTGCCGGCGATCACGGCCGTCGCCACCAGGTTCAGGTTGTCGCCCTCGCCGAGCCACTCGAAGCGGGCCACGAACTCGGGGTTGAGCAGCCGGTCGGTCGACATCAGCCAGACCACCGGCGCCGCGAACGCCAGGCCGAGCGCCGCGTTGACCGCGACCAGCGACCAGGTCCAGCGCCCGACCCGGTACTTGGCGAACTCCAGGCCGATCGTGGCCACCAGCACCGCGATCAGGAACGGCAGCCAGAAGCTCCACAGCGCCGGGTCGAGGACCGGCAGGTTCTCGCCGTCGTCGGTGGGCACGAACGAGCGGAAGTGCTGCATCGGCAGGTAGGCGATGACCAGCGCCAGGAAGGTGACCGAGGCGGCGATGTCGGTGAGGGTGATCTGCCGGTCGGTCGTGTCCTCCGGAAGCTGGTCGACGCTCCACGCGGGCAGGTGCAGGGGGGTCTTGGTGCGCTCCAGCACCGCGAAGACCACGGTCACCCAGAAGGCGATCTGGACGGCCACCTGGAAGGCGGTGGTGATGCCCGCGCCGATCCCCTCGCCCGCGTTGCCGCCGTCGGCGACCCTGAGCAGGCCGGCCAGCACGCCGACCAGGGCCGGGATGAAGCTGAGCAGCAGCTTCATCAGCCGCGACCAGGCCAGGTAGTAGGCCGGGCCGATGAGCTGCAACCGGCGGTCGGCGTAGCGGGCGGCGAGCTTGTCCGGGTCGCCCAGCTCCGTGAGCACCTCCCGCTCGGCGGCGGCGGCGTCCTGCCCGCCGGCCGTACGGCCCTCGATCATGTCCGCGATCGAGGCGCGCAGCTCGGTGTCGATCTCCGCGCGGCGCGCGACCGGCACCGAACGCAGGGTCGCGGTGAGGTATCGGTCGGTCAGGGTGGTCATCGGTCGGCTCCTTCGATCAGCCCGGTCAGGGAGGTCTGCACTGTGGCGAGGTCGGTGAGGAGCCGGCCCAGCACCGACTCGCCCTCCTCGCTGGTCCGGTAGAACTTGCGTGGCCGGCTCTCCTCGGTGTTCCACTCGCTGGTCAGCAGCCCCTGCTCCTCCAGCCGCCGCAGCAGCGGGTAGAGCGTGTTGGCGTCGACCGGGAAGCCGTGGTCGGAGAGGCGTTGCAGCAACGCGTAACCGTAGTCGGGACGGCGCAGCGCGACGAGGCTCGCCACCACCACGGTGCCCCGGCGCAACTCCTGGAGGTGCGTTCGCAGGATCTCATCGCTAACCATGCGTCACACCATACTGTGTGGCACACACTATCGTCCAGCGCTACATCATCGTGCGTGTCAACATCAGTGTGTTCGGGCGAAACGGACGGCGGCGGACCCTCGGTGGGGTCCGCCGCCGTGGTGCCGGTCGCTCAGCAGGACCGGCCCTCCCGGAAGCCGCGCTCGACGACGGACGCCGGCCCGACCTGGAGGTAGCCGACCCCCGGCCGGATCGGGTGGCCGGTGAACAGCTCCACCCGGGAGCCGACGCGCACCAGATAGGCCGAGGCGTCGCCCGCGTCGTTGCGGATCATCGAGCCCCGCGGGCCGTAGATCTCCTCCAGCGCGGCGAAGGACATGCCCACCCCCGCCCCGGCGGGCGTGCGGGGCGGCGCGGTGGCGGTGCCCACCTCGACCAGCCGCCCGTCGCGGAAGGTCAGGATGATCTTGCCTGCCCAGGCTCCGGTGACGCCGGTGTGGACCGTGCGGCCGCAGCCCGGCGCGACCCAGTCGATGAGGCCGGCCGCCGAGAGGCGGTCCAGGGAAGCCCCGATCCGGAACGGTCCGGCGCCCCGGACGCTGATGATCCGGACCTCGTCGGGATCTGCGGCGGCCGGGCGGGCGGTGCCGTCCGTGCCCGTGCCGAGGCGGCCGTCGGCACGTTCGGACAGGTTCCCGGCGACGGCGGCGGGCAGGGGCGCGGCGGCGGCCGGTGCCGCCGTGGTGATCGGCACGAGCCCGGCCGTGGCCAGCAGGGCGGTGACGACGGTGTACGAGAGACGGTGCACGGGGATCTCCTCCTCCGGAGTGCGGGTGTCCTTGTCCTGTTGGTCACCCGCCCGGCCGGATCGGTTCGTCGGTTTCCCGACCGATGCGCCCGGACCGTGGCACCCGACCGGCAGGCTCCGGCCGGCGCGCCCCGGCCCGACCGACGCGCCACCCCGCGTGGCGTCGCGGGCTGCCCCCGGCCCGCTGCGGCGTCTACTGTCGAGACGGAACGGCGACCGGCGGTGCCGGTGTCGGGGGTGGTGCGGTGACCAGTCCGGGGCGGATCGGGCCCTACCGGGTCGAGCGGCTGCTGGGCACGGGGTCGTTCGCGACGGTGTGGCTTGCCCACGATCCGGTGCTCGACTCCCGGGTGGCGATCAAGGTGCTGGCCGAGAACTGGCACCACGACCTGCGGGTGCGGGAGCGCTTCCTGGACGAGGCCCGCCTGCTGCGCCGGCTCGACGACGAGCGGCTGGTCCGCGTCCACGCGGTCGGCGAGCTGGCCGACGGCCGGCCGTACTCGGTGCTGACCTGGGCCGACGGCGGCAGCCTGCGCGACCGGCTGGCGGCCGGGGCGATGCCGGCGCCCGCCGCCCTGGAGTTGCTGGCCGAGATCGCCGCCGGCGTCGCCGTCCTGCACCGGCACGGCGTGGTGCACCGCGACCTGAGCCCGGGCAACGTCCTGTTCCGCTCCGGCCCGGACGGCGAGCGGGTGCTGATCGCCGACCTCGGGCTGGCCAAGGCCCTCGCCGCCGCCTCCGGTCTCACCGCCCGGGCCGGCACCCCCGGCTACATGGCCCCGGAGCAGGACGACCCGTTCGCCGTCGTCGACACCCGCGCCGACGTGTACGCGCTGGGCCGGCTCGGCCTCCGCCTCCTCGCCCCGGCCGCCGACGTCGGTGCCGCCCCCGGTGCCGTCGCCGTCGCCCGCGCGGAGGGCGGGGCGGGTGGGGGCGTCCTGCCGGAGATGGCCGAGGTCCTGCGCCGGGCCACCGCGCCCCGGGCCGCCGACCGGTACCCGGACGCCACCGCCTTCCGCGCCGCCCTGCGCCGCCCCGCCCCGGCCGCCGCCCCTGCGCCGGCCGCCCCCGCCTCGGCCGCCCCCGTCTCGGCCGCCCCCGCCTCGGCCGCTCCCGCGCCAGCTGCCCCCGCCCCGGCCGTTCCCGTGTCCGCCGCCCCCGCCCCGGCCGCCCCTGCGCCGGCCGCTCCCGCCCCGGCCGCTCCCACGCCGGCCGACGGGACGGTCAGGCATCCGACCCGGCGGGCGCGCAGGGCGGGGCGGCCGGTCGCCCGGTGGCGGCTCGGCGCGCTGGCGCTCGGGGTCCTGACCCTCCTGGCGGCCCTGTCCACCGCCGGCGACGACACGACGGGCCAGCGGGACGCCGGAAGCTGGACGAGCGGGCCGGTCACCGTCGCCCTGCCGCCCGGGTGGCGGGCCACCGGCACCGGCTGGGCCGGCCGGTACGGACCCGACGGCCGGCTCGAACCGGCCCTGGTGATGTCGCCCGAACCGCACCGGTGGGCGGCCGACCCCACCGTGCCGGGTGCCTTCGTCGGGCTCTCCGCCAGCATCGCCTCGCGCACCAGCCCGGCGGGATTCGTCGCCGAGCGTCCCCACGCGGCGTGTGCCGCCGCGCCCGTACGCCGCACCCGACAGGCGGGCGTGGACTGGGTGGTGGCCCGGTTCACCTGTGACCGGGGGCGGCCCGAGGTCGTCGAGGCCGCCGGGCTCGCACCCGGCCGCGCCGGCCTGATCTACGTGCAGATCACGCCCCCGGCCGGCAGCCGGGCCGACTTCGTCGACACGCTGCTGGCCGGGGTCAGGGTGGGCTAGTGCGGAGCGGACGCCGCCGCCCGGCCGAGGCGGTCGCGCAGGAACTCCTCGAACGTCAGCAGCCAGGGGAACCGGTTCCGCAGGCCGGCGATGTCGGCCTGGTATCCGCTCTCGGCGAACCAGGCGTACATGCGGTGCTCGACCGGCTGCGGTTCCAGGCGGGTGGGGGTGCCGGTGAGCGCCTCGTAGATCTCGGCGACCCGGGTGAGGGTCAGCTCGTCCCCGGCGATCTCGATCTGCGTGCCGAGGTGGTCCGCGGGGTGCGCGAAGGCGTACGCGGCGATGCGGCCGACGTCGTCGGAGGCGATCATCTGCAGCGGTCGGTCGGGAAGGACCTCAAGGCGCAGGACCCGTTCCCCCTCGGCGTCGGCGTAATGGAGGAGATTGTTCATGAAGAACGCCGGGCGCAGGATGGTTGCGGGCAGGCCCGACGCCTGGATGTGCCGCTCGATCTCGGCCTTGGTCTCGAAGTGGTCGATGCCGGTCCGCCGCTCCGCGCCGCCCACCGAGCTGTAGACCAGGTGCGCGACACCTGTCTCCCCGGCCACTTCGGCGACCGTCCGGCCCTGCCTGACCTCGGCCGCGAGGCCGTCCGGAGTGTGCGCCAGGGCCTGGACGCTGAAGACACCGTGCACGCCGCGCATCGCCGCGCGTAGCGACCCGGCATCGTCCATGTCCCCCTCGACCAGGGTGGCGCCCTGCTCCGCGAGGAGGCGCGCGGCCGGCTTGGTCCGATCGCGGACGAGTGCCCGCACCTGCCAGCCGTCCTGGAGCAACCGGCGGGCCGTGGCGCCGCCCTGATTGCCGGTGGCGCCGGTCACGAGAATCGTCTTCCGCTCCGTCATGACGGTCCAGCCTAGGGAAACGGCTGGTCAGCCCGACGGCAAGGGGCCTGCCATCGACGGGGGCGTACGCCCTCCGTCGGCGCTAGCGCACCACCACCGTGACCGTGTGCGTCGTGCCGCCCTGGGGGATCAGCACGTCGACCGTGCCGGGGCGGACGAACCGGATGTCGACCACCCCCGCCTCGTAGCTGCGGGAGACCAGGTCCTCCCGGTCCACGCCGACCTCACCCGGCCCGATGCCGACGATCCGCAGCACCCCGCCGGTCGCGAAGCAGAGCGAGCGCACCAGCGCCAGCTCGGTCTCGGCCAGCACGAGGTCGTGGCGTACCGCCCCGAAGCAGGTGCCGGGCAGCTCGCCCGGCGAGCGCGTCGCGGTCGGCGTACGCCCGGCGGCGGTCGTCGGGGGCGCAGCCGGCGGGGGCCGGCGGGACGGCGGGACGACGGCCGACGTGCCCGGCGGACGGCCTGGCGTGCTCGGTGGCGGGGAGGCCGACGGCGGGAGGGCCGACGGGGAGGGCGACGCCGGGCCGGGGGAGCGGGAGGCCGGCGCCTGCACGGGCAGCGGCGAGACGGGAGCGTCGCCGCCGCCACACGCCGCGAGCGGCACGGCCACGGTCACGGCGGCCACCGCGATCCCGGCGAGCCGCGGTGCGGAGAACCGCGAGCCGCCGGAGCCGCGCGGTGCGCCCCGGCGGCCCGTCGCCGTCACCGCCGGCCCTCGTCGGTGGCGGGCTCAGCGGAGAGCCGGTGCCGCAGCTGCCGGCGGGCCTCGTGGATCCGCGACTTGACGGTGCCCTCGGGCACGCCGAGCAGGCCGGCGATCTCCCGGTAGCCCAGCCCCAGGACGTCGCGCAGGGTCACCGCCTCGGCGAGTTCGGGGCGCAGCGCGTCGAGCGCGTCGAGCAGGTCCAGCCGGGTGCCGGCGACCACGCTCGTGCGGCGCGGGTCCACCGGGTCCGGCAGCGGCACGCCGCCGGCCTCCACCAGCCAGCGCCGCCGCAGCACCCGGTACGTCGAGCGGGCCCGGTTGGCCGTCAGCCGGTACAGCCAGGTGTGGAACGACGAGCGGCCCTCGAACCGGCCGACGCCCCGGGCCAGCGCGAGCAGCGCGTCCTGACACGCCTCCTCGGCGTCCTGGCGGTTCGGCAGCAGGCGGGCGCAGAGCCGCAGCACCTCCGGGCGGACCGCGACCAGCAGCGCGTCGAGCGCCGCGGGATCGCCGCGCGCCGCCGACTCGACAAGCTCCTCGACACCGTCCGGGAGGGGCATCAGGTCGTCCAATGCTCGCCGGATACCGTCCGCCCAGGCTACGGCCGCCGCCGCCGATCGGGGCGCCCCGAGTCCGGGAACCGACTGCCGGAGGCGGTCGTGGGCCCCGCCGAGCGTGCGGGGCGGGGCGGTCGGGGAGACGCGCGCCACCCGGCCCGGCCCTGTCCGCGCGGCGTCTGGAGCCGTCTTCGACGGCGGCGATAGGGTAGGCCGTCCGAGCTCGACCAACCCAAGATCCGACCCGGGGGGCGCCACGCATGGGCGATTCGTTCGCGCATCTGCACGTGCACACGGAGTACTCGATGCTCGACGGGGCGGCCCGGCTGAAGGACCTCTTCGCCGAGGTCAAGCGGCAGGGCATGCCGGCGGTGGCGATGACCGACCACGGCAACATGCATGGCGCGAACGACTTCTACAAGCAGGCGATGGCCGCCGGCGTCACCCCGATCCTCGGCATCGAGGCGTACGTGGCGCCGGAGTCGCGGTTCCACAAGCAGCGGGTGAAGTGGGGCCGGCCGGAGCAGAAGAGCGACGACGTCTCCGGCAGCGGCGGCTACACCCACATGACCATCTGGGCGAAGAACAAGACCGGCCTGCACAACCTCTTCAAGCTCACCAGCCGGTCGTACACGGAGGGGTTCTTCGTCAAGTGGCCGCGGATGGACGCGGAGCTGCTCGCCGCGAACTCCGACGGGTTGATGGCCACCACCGGCTGCCCCTCCGGCGAGGTGCAGACCCGGCTGCGCCTGGGCCAGTACGACGAGGCGCTCAAGGCCGCCGCGCGGTACCAGGAGATCTTCGGCAAGGAGAACTACTTCCTGGAGGTCATGGACCACGGCATCAGCATCGAGAGCCGGGTCCGCCAGGAGCTGCACGACATCTCCCGCAAGCTCGACATCCCGCCGGTGGTCACGAACGACTCGCACTACACCCACGAGTCCCAGGCCGAGGCGCACGACGTGCTGCTCTGCGTGCAGACGGCGGCGAACGTCGCCGACCCGAACCGGTTCCGGTTCGACGGCAGCGGCTACTACATCAAGTCCGCCGACGAGATGCGCGCCGTCGACAACTCCGATTTCTGGCTGGAGGGCTGCCGCAACACCCTGCTGGTGGCCGAGAAGGTCGACCCCACGGGGATGTTCGAGTTCCACAACCTGATGCCGCGCTTCCCCGTCCCGGAGGGGGAGACCGAGGAGTCCTGGTTCCGCAAGGAGACCTTCGCCGGGCTGGAGCGGCGCTACCCCGGCGGCATCCCCGAGGGGCACGTCAGGCAGGCCGAGTACGAGCTGGGCGTCATCATCCAGATGGGCTTCCCGTCGTACTTCCTCGTGGTCGCCGACTTCATCCAGTGGGCCAAGAACCAGGGCATCGCCGTGGGCCCCGGCCGTGGCTCGGCCGCCGGCTCGCTTGTCGCGTACGCGCTGGGCATCACCGACCTCGACCCGATCCCGCACGGCCTGATCTTCGAGCGCTTCCTCAACCCCGAGCGCGTCTCCATGCCGGATGTCGACATCGACTTCGACGAGCGCCGGCGCGGTGAGGTCATCAAGTACGTCACCGACAAGTGGGGCGAGGACAAGGTCGCCCAGATCGCCACCTTCGGCACCATCAAGGCGAAGGCCGCGATCAAGGACTCGGCCCGGGTGCTCGGCTACCCGTACGCGGTGGGCGACCGGATCACCAAGGCGATGCCCCCGGCGGTGATGGGCAAGGACATCCCCCTGGAGGGCATCTTCGACCCCAAGCACCCCCGCTACGCCGAGGCCGGCGAGATCCGGGGCATGTACGAGGCCGAACAGGACGTCAAGAAGGTCATCGACACCGCCCGGGGCATCGAGGGGCTGATCCGACAGACCGGCGTGCACGCCGCCGGCGTCATCATGTCCGCCGAGCCGATCATCGACCACATCCCGCTGATGCGCCGGGACTCCGACGGGGTCATCATCACCCAGTTCGACTACCCGACGTGCGAGTCGCTCGGGCTGTTGAAGATGGACTTCCTCGGCCTGCGCAACCTGACGATCATCGACGACGCGGTGAAGAACATCCAGCTCAACCACGGCAAGGAGCTGGACCTGCTGGCGTTGCCGCTGGACGACAGGGCCGCGTACGAGCTGCTGGCCCGGGGCGACACCCTGGGCGTGTTCCAGCTCGACGGCGGGCCCATGCGCTCCCTGCTGCGGATGATGAAGCCGGACAACTTCGAGGACATCTCCGCCGTCCTCGCGCTCTACCGGCCCGGCCCGATGGGCGTCGACTCGCACACCAACTACGCGCTGCGCAAGAACAACCTCCAGGAGATCACCCCGATCCACCCGGAGCTGGAGGAACCGCTGCGCGAGATCCTCGCGCCCACCTACGGCCTGATCGTCTACCAGGAGCAGGTGCAGCGCGCCGCGCAGATCCTCGCCGGCTACACCCTCGGCCAGGCCGACCTGCTGCGCCGCGCGATGGGCAAGAAGAAGAAGGAGATCCTCGACAAGGAGTTCATCCCCTTCCGGGACGGCTGCCGGGAGCGGGGCTACTCGGACGAGGCGATCCAGAAGGTCTGGGACGTGCTGGTCCCGTTCGCCGGCTACGCCTTCAACAAGGCGCACTCGGCGGCGTACGGGCTGGTGTCGTACTGGACGGCGTACCTGAAGGCGCACTACCCGGCCGAGTACATGGCGGCGCTGCTCACCTCCGTCGGCGACGACAAGGACAAGATGGCGCTCTACCTCTCGGAGTGCCGCCGGATGCGCATCCAGGTGCTGCCGCCGGACGTGAACACCTCCGCGGGGCCGTTCACCCCGGTCGGCAAGGAGATCCGGTTCGGCCTCGGCGCGGTGCGCAACGTCGGCGCCAACGTCGTCGCCGCGATCATGCGCTGCCGCGACGAGAAGGGCGAGTACGCCGACTTCTACGACTTCCTGTCGAAGGTCGACGCCGTGGTCTGCAACAAGAAGACCATCGAATCCCTGATCAAGGCCGGGGCGTTCGACTCGCTCGGGCACTCCCGCAAGGCGCTGCTCACGGTGCACGCGGAGGCGATCGACGCGTACGCCGACGTCAAGCGCAAGGAGGCCGTCGGCCAGTACGACCTCTTCGGCGCCGGCTTCGGCGACGCGGAGACCAACAGCACCACGGTGATGCCGGTGATCGGCGACGGGGAGTGGGACAAGCGCGACAAGCTCGCCTTCGAACGCGAGATGCTCGGCCTCTACGTCTCCGACCACCCGCTCTTCGGCCTGGAGCACGTCCTCGGCGCGGCGGCGGACTGCACCATCGCCTCCCTGTCCGAGGAGGGCACCGTCCCGGACGGGGCCGTGGTGACCCTCGCCGGCATCCTCTCCGGGGTGCAGCGGCGGGTCACCAAGCAGGGCCGGGCCTGGGCGTCGGCCACCCTGGAGGACCTCGCCGGCGGCGTGGAGACCTTATTCTTCCCCAACACCTACGAGGTGATCGGGCAGTACATCGCCGAGGACGCCATCGTGGTGGTCAAGGGGCGGGTGGACCGGCGCGACGACACGCCCCGGATCATGGCGATGGACATGTCCATGCCGGACGTCAGCAGCACCCCGGGGAGCAAGCCGGTCACCCTGACCATCCCGGTGCACCGGTGCACCCCGCCGCTTGTGGAGCGGCTCAAGGAGACCCTGGTGCTGCACCCGGGCGACACCGAGGTGCACGTCAAGCTGCTCAACGGCGGCCGGACCACCACCCTGCGGCTGGGGCCGTTCCGGGTGGCGGCCACCACCGCGCTGATGGGCGACCTGAAGAGCGTCCTCGGCCCCGCCAACGTCAGCTGACGTTGGCGGGCCTGGCTCGGCAGCCCGGCGGGCCCGCGGCGGATGCGGCATGATCGCGGGCATGACCGTGCCCGCCGGGGAGGCCGACGCGAGTCCGCTGCGGGTCCGCGACCTGGTGCCGGACTTCCTGGCGTACGCGCGCCGCGCCGCGCACGTCCCCCGGCAGCGGTGGGCGCAGCTGTGGCGGACGCACTACCTGGCGCCCCACCGCGACCTGTACGCGGCGCTGGACCGCCGGGGCGACTGGTCCGGGGTGGACGACCTCGAAGCCGTCCTGGAGCGGCTGCACGGGCGGGAGGCGGCGTTCGCCGCGCGCGCGGAGCGGCTGGCCGCGCTGCTGCCCGCCACCGTCGCCGGGGTGGGCCGGGCGATGGGCTGGCCGGGCGACGGGGAACCGCTCGACTGCGTCCTGCTGGTCGGGCTGGAGCAGGCCAACGGCTGGGCCGACGAGTTCCGGGGCCGCTTCGCCCTGTTCCTCGCCGTCGAGCGGCTCGGCGAGCCGGAGCACGACGAGCTGCTGGTCCGGCACGAGGTGGCGCACGTGGTGCACGACCGGCTGGCCGGCATCCGGGACTGGCCGGAGCACGGGGTCGCCCCCGCGCTGCTCACCGAAGGGCTGGCCACCCAGGTGACGGCCGAGCTGGACCCGCGACGACCGGACGACGAGTACCTCTGGATGGGCGCCACCCACCGGCGGTGGCTCGCCGACTGCCGGCGCCGCTGGCCGGAGATCCTGCACCGGATCGCCGTCGACGTGGACGCCACCGACCTCGACCGGTACGCCGCCTGGTTCCTCATGCGCGACAGCGTGCACCGGGGCGACTTGCCGCGCCGCTGCGGCTACCTGGTCGGCCTGGAACTGGTCCGGCTCCTGCGCGAGCGCCACCCGCTGCACGAGATCGCCGCCTGGGACCTCGACCGGGGGCTCGGCGAGGTGCGACGGGGTCTGCACGCCCTGCGCGCGGCGACCTGAACCGGCACCCGGGGCCGCGAGCGCGGGATTGGCCATCGGAGGTACGCGGCGCGGGCGGCTAGCGTCGGCGGGGTGGAGATCGCACAGGCGCAGAAGTTGTGGCAGCCGCAGCCGGGTTGGCTGAACACCGCCAGCTACGGGCTCCCGCCCGATCCGGCGTGGGACGCGGTGCAGGAGGCGTTGACCGACTGGCGGGGTGGGCGCACGTCGTGGGAGAGCTGGGGCCAGGCCACCGAGCGGTCGCGGGCCGCCTTCGCCGGCCTGGTCGGGGTGCCGGTCGCCGACGTCGCGGTCGGCAGCACGGTCTCGCAGCTGCTGGCCCCGGTCGCCGCGGCCCTGCCCGCCGGCGCGACCGTCGTGGTGCCGGAGGTCGAGTTCACCTCCAACCTCTTCCCGTGGCTGGTGCAGGTCGAGCGGGGCGTGCGGGTGCGCACCGTGCCGCTGGCCGGGCTCGTCGACGCGATCGACGCCGACACCGACCTGGTGGCGTTCAGTCTGGTGCAGTCGGCCGACGGCGCGGTCGCCCCGTACGCCGGGATCGTCGCGGCGGCCCGGGCGCACGGCGCCCTCGTCGCGGTCGACGCCACCCAGGCGTGTGGCTGGCTGCCGTTCGACGCGAGCCTCGCCGACGTGGTCGCGGTCGGCGCGTACAAGTGGCTGATGGCCCCGCGCGGCTCCGCGTTCGCCTACCTGGCGCCCGCGCTGCGGGAGCGGCTGCGCCCCGACGCCGCCGGCTGGTACGCGGGGGAGGACCCGCACGCCTCCTACTACGGCCCGCCGCTGCGCCTGGCCGGGGACGCGCGCCGGTTCGACATCTCGCCGGCGTGGTTCAGCTGGGTCGGCACGGCCCCCGCACTGGAACTGCTCGCCGAGATCGGCGTGCTTGCCGTGCACGCGCACGACGTCGCCCTGGCCAACCGGTTCCTGGCCGGGCTGGGCCGCCCGCCGGGGGAGAGCGCGATCGTCGCGGTGGAGGTGCCGGGCGCGGCGGAGCGGCTGGAGCGGGCTGGCGTCCGGGCGGCGGTGCGTGCCGGCCGGGTGCGGGCGTCCTTCCACGTCTACTCCACGGTGGCCGACGTCGACCTCGCCCTGGACGCGCTCACCGGCTGAGGCCGGGGGCGGGGCCGAGGGTGGGGTCGACGCCGGCCGGCCGTCACTTGGCGCCGGTGACGATCCCCGGGTTGATGCAGAGGCCGGGGTTGCTGCCGTTGCGCTCGGCGATCTCCAGGCACCGCGACACCTTGTCGACCTTCGCGTTGGTCTCGGTGATCTGCTTCTGGATGGCGGCGTTCTTCCGGTCCTGCTCCAGGTTGCGGGTCTGGGCGAGCTTGTCCTGGAAGGCCTTGATGTTGCCCTCGGTCTTGTCGTCGTGGTTGACCCGGGTGATGGTCACCGACAGGATGTCGACGTCGCTGGAGAGCCGCGACTCGGCGCTGGTCTTGATGCTCTCGGCGAAGGGCTTCAGGTCCACGTTCAGGCTGCCGGTCGCCGAGTCGATCTTCTCCAGCGGGTTGTAGGTGGCGAAGGCGTCGTTGACGGCGCTGTCGAGCTGCACGCCCACCCGCTGGCCCCGGAAGCTGTCGAAGTCGCCCTTGTAGTCCATGAACTGCTTGGGCGCGTTCTCCGGCTTGACCTGCCACTCGACGAGCACCTCGACGCAGGCGTCGGCGAGGGTGCCGGTGCGGACCCGCACGCAGTGGTCGCCGCCGATGTGGTCGTACTTCTGCCGGCCGGCGTCCCACTCGCCGACCTTGTGCCAGGGGGCGACCCACTTCAGGCCGGAGCCGGTGACCTTGCCCGTCGGCTTGTTGAAGCTGGTGACGATGCCGACCGAGCGGATCGGCACGGAGTGGGCGCTGGAGCCGACGACGAACACGACCGCGCCGACGAGGCAGCCGAGCGCCGCCAGGGTGGCGGTCCGCTTGGTCGACCTGTTCGGAGCGGCGAGCGCCAGTAGGCCGGAGATCGCCAGGCCGACGGCGAAGATGATCGCAACAGTGAAGCCGAAGGGCATTTCGCTCGGCACCTTTCGCGGGAGGGGGCCATCACCCTAGGGGCACCGGTCAAGGCGAAACGCCTGTGGGGCGCGGCCGTGGCACGCCCACATGACGTGGTACGCCGTGACTCCACAGCTACCGCCGTCGATGCCGGCGGGTGGGGTGGCCGGGCGGCGGGGTGGAGTTCCCGCACGGTCGGGCGTCCCGGAATGTGGCTGCCATCGACATAGTTCGACATCACGGCGCCGCCGTAGGTTTCCAGCACGCGACGGCCATGTGACCCCGGTCACCGATCCGGTCGTCGCCGGACCTACGAAGGAGTAGGCGATGGCCGGGCAAGCGCTCCTGTCGGCCCGCGGGCTGACCCGTGACTTCCGGGGTTTCCGGGCGGTCGACGGGGTCGACCTCGACATCGCGGCGGACAGCGTCCACGCACTCGTCGGCCCGAACGGCGCCGGGAAGACCACCCTGTTCAACCTGCTCACCGGCTTCCTGCGGCCCAGCGGCGGGCGCATCGAGCTGGCCGGCCGCGACGTGACCGGGCTGCCCCCCGAGCGGGTCGCCCGGCTCGGCGTGGCCCGGTCGTTCCAGATCACCAGCCTCTTCCCGCAGCTCTGCGCGCGGGAGCACGTCGAGTTGGCGCTGCAGAGCCCGAGCGGGCTGGGCTGGCGGTTCTGGCGCTCGGCGAAGCTGATGCGCCGCTACACCGACCGGGCCGGCGAACTGCTCGACATGGTCGGGCTGGCCGAGCTGGCCGAGGCCCCCGCCGAGGCGCTGGCGTACGGGCGCAAGCGGGCGCTGGAGCTGGCCATCGCCCTCGCCCTGGACCCGAAGGTGCTGCTGCTCGACGAGCCGACCGCCGGGATGGGCCTGGAGGACGTCGACCGCACCGTCGAGCTGGTGGCGCGGGTCCGGCGGGGCCGGACGGTGGTGCTGGTCGAGCACAACATGAGCGTGGTCGGGCGGCTCGCCGACACCGTCACCGTCCTACAGGCCGGCAAGGTCCTCGTCGAGGGCCCGTACGAGCAGGTGCGCGCCGACGAGCGCGTGATCACCGCCTACCTGGGAGCCGCCGATGCTGCGCATTGAGAACCTGTCCGCCTTCTACGGCGAGGCGCAGGTGCTGCGGGAGGTCAGCCTGGACGTCGCCGCCGGCGAGGTGGTCACCCTCGTCGGGCGCAACGGCGCCGGCAAGTCCACCCTGCTGCGCTGCGTGATGGGCCTGCACGCCGGCCAGCGCGGCCGGATCGAGCTGGACGGGCGGGACGTCGGGAGGCTGCCCGCGTACCGGCGGGCGCGGTTGGGGCTCGGCTGGGTCCCCGACGACCGGGGCAGCTACGCCACGCTGAGCGTGACGGAGAACCTCACCCTGCCGCCGACCGTCGGGCCCGACCCGTGGTCCCTGGAGCGCGTGTACGAGGCGTTCCCCGCCCTGCACCAGCGGCGGGACTCGGCGGCCACCATGCTCTCCGGCGGCGAGCAGCAGATGCTCGCGCTGGCCCGGGTGCTGCGGATGGGCGCCCGGCTGCTGCTCTGCGACGAACCGACCGAGGGGCTCTCGCCGCTGCTCGTGCAGCAGGTCGGCGACCTCCTGCGCGAGGCCAAACGGCACGGGGTGACCGTGCTGCTGGTCGAACAGAACCTGCACTTCGCCACCGGCGTCGCCGACCGGCACTACCTGCTGGCCGAGGGACGCGTCGTGGAGGCGATGGACAACTCCGAGGTGCGCTCCCGGGAACGGGAGCTGCTGTCGTACCTCGGCATCTGAATTCCGATTCGACGACCCGCGCGGCGCGCGGGGTGGAGGGATGGGCATGCGTAGGACGGTGGGTGTGGCCGCCGCTTCGGCGGCGGCGATGGTGCTGGTCGCGGGCTGCGGCGGCGGTGGTCCCCAGGCGGGCGGGGACCAGAAGCTGACCGGCGGCAAGATCGTGCTGGGCGTGCTGAACGACCAGTCCGGCGCGTACTCCGAGCTGTCCGGCAAGAACTCGGTCAAGGCCGTGGAGATGGCCATCGCCGACTTCAAGGCCAGGCACGGCGACAAGGCGGTGACGAAGGACATCACCGTGGAGACCGCCGACCACCAGAACAAGCCCGACATCGCCAACAGCAAGGCCCAGGAGATGTACGACCGCCAGGGCGTCGACCTGATCCTGGACGTGCCCACCTCGTCGGCGGCGCTGCGGGTGGCCGACGTGGCGAAGGAGAAGAAGAAGCTCTACTTCAACATCGGCGCCGCGACCACCGACCTGACCGGCAAGAGCTGCAACAAGTACACGTTCCACTACGCGTACGACACGTACATGTTGGCCAACGGCACGGGCAAGGTCACCACCGAGCAGGTCGGCAAGAACTGGTACATCCTCTACCCGAACTACGCCTTCGGCCAGGACATGGAGAAGAGCTTCACCACCGCCATCACCGCCGCCGGCGGGCAGGTCGTCGGCAAGGACGGGGCGCCGTTCCCGAACACCAGCGGCGACTTCTCCACCTTCCTGCTCAAGGCGCCGACGCTCAACCCGAAGCCGCAGGTGCTCGGCACCATGCAGGCCGGCGCGGAGTTGGTCAACGTGGTCAAGCAGTACAACGAGTTCAAGCTGCGTGACAAGGGCGTCGGGCTGGCGGTCGGCCTGATGTTCATCACCGACATCCATTCGCTCACCCCGGCGGCGCTCGCCGGTACCACCTACACCGACGCCTGGTACTGGAACTCCGACCAGCAGAACCGCGAGTTCGCCGACCGGTTCCAGTCCGAGACCGGTACCCGGCCGTCCTTCGCGCACGCGGCCAACTACTCCGCCGCGATGCAGTACCTGGAGGCCGCGCAGGCCGCCGGCACCGACGACGCCGACGCGATCGTCAAGGAGCTGGAGGGCAAGGAGGTCAACGACGTCTTCCTGCGCAACGGCAAGTTCCGCGCCGAGGACCACCGGGTCATCCACGACGCCTACCTCGCCCAGGTGAAGCCGCAGTCCGAGGTCAGTGAGCCGTGGGACTACGTCAAGGTTCTCAAGACCATCCCCGCTGCCGAGGCGTTCCGCGCCCCGTCGGCGGACTGCAAGATGTGACCAGGGTATGACCAGCTTCTTGCAGAACACGTTCAACGGGCTGGTGAGCGGGGCGTTCTACGCCCTGCTCGCCCTCGGGCTCGCGGTCATCTTCGGGATGCTGCGGGTGGTCAACTTCGCCCACGGGGCGTTCTACATGCTGGGCGCCTTCGGCGCGTACGTGCTGCTCACCGAGGCGGGCGTGCCGTTCTGGGCGGCGTTGGTGATCATGCCGGTGGGGCTGGCCCTGGTCGGCATGGCCCTGGAGCGGGCCTTCATCCACCGGCTCACCCGGCTCGACCCGCTCTACAACTTCCTGCTCACCTTCGGCCTGACGCTCATCCTCCAGGACCTGGTGAAGCTCCGCTACGGCGTGCAGTCCAGCCCGTACGAGACCCCGTCCGCGCTCAGCGGATCGGTCGACTTCGGGCTCTTCGACTTCCCCACCTACCGCGTCTTCACCCTCGGCTTCGCGCTCGCCGTCTGCGCCGGCGTCTGGTGGGTGCTCACCCGCACCCGGATCGGCATGGTGGTCCGGGCGTCGACCGAGCGGCCCGAGCTGACCCGGGCGTTCGGCATCGACGTGGGGCGCTGGGTCACCCCGGTCTTCGGCTTCGGCATCGGCCTCGCCGGGCTGGCCGGGGTGCTGGCCGCGCCGATGCGGGCCGTGAACCCGCTGATGGGCGCCGACCTGATCATCGTGGTCTTCGCGGTCGTGGTGATCGGCGGGCTGGGCTCGATCTTCGGGTCCGTCGCCGCCGGCTTCGGCATCGGCCTGGTGCAGGCGTGGGGCGAGGCGTACCTGTCCGACTTCCCGATCGTGTCGCAGACGATCGTCTTCATCGTGATGGCCGTCGTGCTGCTCTGGCGCCCGGCCGGGCTGTTCGGCCGTGAGGAGGCACCGGCATGACGAGCACCGTCGACACCGAGACCGAGGCCGGTCGCCCGGCGCCGAGGTCCGGGCTGGTCGCCGTGACCCGGGCCCCCGGCTGGGTCCGGTACGCGCTGCTCGCCGTCGGGCTGCTGGTGGCGTTCTGGCTGCCCAACGGGCTCTACCCGGCGGTGGCGGTGGACATCCTCTGCTGGGCGTTGTTCGCCGTCGCCGTGGACCTGCTGCTCGGCTTCACCGGCCTGATGTCCTTCGGGCACGCCGCCTTCTGGGGCGCCTCCGCGTACGTCACCGGGTTGACGGCCATCCACCTCGGCCTGCCGTTCCCGGCGGCCGTGCTGGCCGGGGCGCTCGCCGCGGCCGTGCTCGCGGTGCCGATCGGCTACCTGGCGGTCAAGCGGACGGGCATCTACTTCGCCATGGTCACCCTGGCGTTCGCGCAGATGGTCTACTACGTGGCCAACGAGTGGCGCTCGGTCACCCGCGGCGAGAACGGCCTGCAGGGCGTGCCCCGCGAGCTGTTCGGGCTGGACCTGACCGACGACTACTACTTCTACTACGCGATCCTGCCGATCGTGCTGCTCGGGCTGGCCGCCGCCTGGCGGATCGTGCACTCGCCCTTCGGTCGGGTGCTGGTCGGCATCCGCGACAACCCGGCCCGGGCCCGCGCGCTCGGCTACCCCGTGCACCGCTACAAGCTGACCGCGTTCGTGCTGTCGGGCTTCATCGCCGGGCTCGGCGGCGGTCTGTTCGCCGTCGGCCACCGCTTCGTCTCCCTCGACGTGCTGCACTGGACGACCTCCGGCAAGGCGGTCATCGTGGTGGTGCTCGGCGGCATCGGCACGCTCTGGGGCGGGGTGCTCGGCGCGGGCATCCTGGTCCGCCTGGAGGACTGGCTGTCGTTCTCCGGGTTCGAGGCGATCGGCCTGGTCACCGGCGGGATCTTCGTCCTCGTCGTCCTGGTGTTCCGGCGCGGCATCTGGGGCAGCGCCGCCGCCCTGGCGACGCGCTGGGCGGCATCCCGCCGCCGGTAGTCGCACCCGGGCGCATCCATCCGCGGCCCTCCCGACGAACCCCCGGGTAGTGAACGTCTACCCGGGGGTACGTCTGGTGCTGACAGATCCCATGCCGGTCGGGGCCGTCGAGACCGCGCGCAAGCAGTTGTCGCTGGCCGCCGAGGACCTCGACGCCAACCGGGTCGCGGCGCTCGTCGTCGAGGTGGCCGACGAGTGGGGCGCGGCGGCGCTGTGGGAACAGGTCTGCGTGCCGATGCTGGCCGCACTGCCCGGGCACACCGCCATCGAGGTCGCCGTCGAGCACGCCCTCGCCGAGGGCGTCCGCGTCGGCCTGGACGTGTTCCGGCGCGTACCGGGCCGCCCGCTGCCCACCGGCGGCGTGCTGCTGGCCGGCGCGGAGCAGGAGACGCACTGCCTCGGCCTGCACGCGCTGGCCGCCGCGCTGCGCGAGCGGTCCCGGGGGAGCCTGCTGCTCGGGCCGGCACTGCCGTGGACGGCGCTCGCCAGCGCCGCCCGTCGGGTCCGCCCGCGCATCGTCGTGGTCTGGGCGCAGACGCCGGTCACCGGCCGCGCGTACCGCCTGGTGCGCTTCGCCCGCGACTTCCCGGCGATCCGGGTGTACGGCGCCGGCCCGGGCTGGATCGAGCCGCTCGCCGCGCCGGCGACCCGACTGTCCACGCTGCCCGCCGCCGTCACCGCCTGCGCCGCGCCGCCGTCACCGCCTGCGCCACTCCTGCCCTGACGGGGAACGTGGGGGCGACACCACGTCCCCGCCAGGCGGACCAGGCACCATGACCTCCGTGCGACTACTTACCGCCGAGGAGTTCACCGCCACGATCGGCACGCCACTGGCGCCGGTGAACGTCGACGAGTCTGCCCCGTTCGACTTCTGGTCCTACTTCGACGCCATCCCCCGCGAGGACCTCGGTGGCCACGACTTCAGCGACGACGAAGTCACCCACGTGTGGCAGATGCCGGACGGGGCGCATCAGCACGTCCTCATCGCCTGCGACACCCCGAACGTGTTCCTGGTGCTCGTGCTCGACCTCCGGAACGCATCGGTGGCCGGGCACCACGTACTCGACCTCAACCAGATCTACGGGCTCAGCCAGCCGCCCGTCCCTGACGAACGGTAGGAGCGTCCACTCCGGCTGCCCACTCGTCAGCCTCCGGCTGCCCACCGGTCCGTCGTGGCTTCGGCCGCCGTCCGGCCAGGAACGTGACGTCGAGCCCTCTCCGGATGGCCGGCGGTGGATGTGCCGCTGGCCGGCACCCCGTGTTCGGGTGCCGGCCAGCGATCCCCCTTGTGGTGGAAAGTCTGTGTCAGCTGTTCCAGTGCTCGGCCACCAGGTCGGCGGCCATCTGCTCCCACTGGGCGTAGTGGTCCGGGTACGCCGACACCTGCACCGTCTGCGCGGCCTTGGTCAGCGGCATGTCCTGCCACCCGTCGACCTGCTTGAGACCCTTCAGGAACGCCGTCGTCGAGTACTCGGGGTCGGTGATCTGCTCCACCGTGCCCCACCCGGAGGACGGGCGCTGCTGGAACAGGCCCTGCGAGTCGTGGTCGTTGCGGTCACCCAGGTGACCCAGGTTCTCCAGCTTCGACTCCTGCAACGCGGTCGCGATCGACACCACCGCGGCGCGCTCGTCCATGCCGGCCTTCTTCGTCGCCGCGATGATGGCCTTGACGTTGGCGACCTGCTCGTCGGACAGGTCGATACGCGACTGGGCGCCCTGCACGCCGTGCGGGATCAGCTTGCCCGTGTCCGGCTTGTCGGCCTGCACGACTGCCACCGGCGTCGACTCCACCGACGGGGCCGCGTGCGCGGTCGCGGGACCGGCGAACACGCCACCGGCGAACGCGAGACCAGCGATACCGAGAACGCTCTTACGCATGATCGTGTTCATCAGAAACGCTCCATTCGGGGGTCGGCACCCACACACCGAAGGGGGATCGGCTCACGCGGGTGCAAGCACCGTCGGCGCTCATGCGAACTCACGGAGGATCTCCAGCGAACCTGGAGAGGATCTCCGACATTGAGCCGGAGGAAAGATCAGATCGGCCGTGCCGGCCGGATGACCCGTGCGGGCCGGAGGGAGGCCGGGCTGTCGTGCGGGGCGGACGCCCTCGCGTCGGCCGGACCATGTGTAACCACCGCCGGCCCGCCATCATTCCGGGCGCCCCGGGCCCGCCAACCCATCGGGGCGGCGTGACCTCGGCGGCGTGCGTCTTGCTCGGCCGTACGCAGGATGTAACGACCCCGCCCCCGCCACGATTCCGCCCCCACCATGCCCCCGGTCACACCCCAAACCGCACATTCGGCACGCCACGTCACCCCGCTGGAGATCTTGGTAGGAGACGGCCCCTGGAGGGGCGGTTTCTCGCCAAGATCTCCGGCGGGAGCCCGGCGAACGCGGCCGCACCCGGAAAGCCGAAGCAGCACCCGGAGAGAGGACACGAGTGACCGCCGCCACATAAGATACGAACCGGTTTCGTATCGATAACCACCCGCCTACGCTGACACCGCCGAATTACGAGTCTGGCCCGTATCGAAACGGGGTCCGGGGGGAGAACGCGAAGATGCCACCGCACGAGCACACGGGACACCCGAGGAGGTGGGCGATCCTCGGGGTGCTGGTGATCAGCCTGCTCGTGGTCGTCCTGGACAACACGATCCTCAACGTCGCGCTGCGGACCCTCGCCGACCCGGTGCACGGCCTCGGGGCGAGCCAGGGCGAGCTGGAGTGGTCGATCAACTCCTACACGCTGGTCTTCGCCGGCCTGCTGTTCACCTTCGGCGTGCTCGGTGACCGCGCCGGGCGTAAGCGCTTCCTGCTGATCGGCCTGGTGCTCTTCGGGTTGGCGTCGCTGCTGTCGGCGTACGCGCAGAGCCCCGCGCAACTGGTCGCGGCCCGCGCGCTGATGGGCGTGGGTGGCGCGGCCATCATGCCGGTCACGCTCTCGATCATCTCCAACGTCTTCGACCCCAGGGAGCGGGGCCGGGCGATCGGCGTCTGGGCCGGCGCGGTCGGCCTGGCCGTGGCCATCGGCCCGATCCTCGGCGGCGCGCTGCTGGAGCACTACTGGTGGGGCTCGGTCTTCCTGATCAACGTGCCGGTGGTGGTGCTCGGCGTGGTGCTGGTGGCGCTGCTCGTGCCGGAGTCGCGGGACCCGGAGCCGGGCCGCGTCGACGTCGCCGGCGTGCTGCTGTCGGTGGTGGGGCTCGTCGCGTTGACCTACGGCATCATCGACGGCGGCGAGCACGGCTTCGGCCGCCCGCTGGTCTGGGTCGCGATCCTCGGCGGCCTGGCGGTGCTGGCCTGGTTCGTCGCGTACGAGCGGCGCAGCGACCACCCGTCGCTGGACGTGCGACTGTTCCGGGTGCCGCGTTTCGCCGCGCCCGTGGCCATCGTCGGGCTGATCTTCTTCGCCGCGATGGGCGTCATGTTCTTCACCTCGTTCTACCTGCAACTGGTGCGCGGCTACAGCCCGCTGGAGACCGGCCTGCTCTTCCTGCCCTTCGCGGCGGCCCAGCTCGTCTTCGCCCCGGCCAGCGCGGCGATGGTCCGCCGGTACGGAGGCAGGGCCGTCGCGGCGGTCGGGTTGGCGCTGACCGTGGTCGCGCTGGGCGCGTTCGCGTTCGTCGACGCGACCACCCCGATCTGGGTGGTGCTGGTGGTCTTCTTCCTCCAGGGCACCGGGATGGCCAACATCATGCCGCCGGCCACGGAGTCCATCATGTCCGCGCTGCCCCGGGAGAAGGCCGGCGTCGGCTCGGCGGTCAGCAACACGGTCCGGCAGGTGGCCGGCGCGCTCGGTGTGGCGGTGCTCGGGTCGGTGCTCTCCGCGGTCTACCGTGCCGACGTCGACCCCGCCCTGCGGGACCTGCCCGCCGGGGCGCGCGAGGCGGCCGGCGAGTCCATCTCCGGCGCGTACGCCGCGGCGGGTCAGCTCGGGCCGGCGGCGCCGCAGCTGATCGCGGTCGCCGACGACGCCTTCCTGGCGGCGATGCACTGGGCGGCGGGCCTCGCCGCCGCGATCGCCGCGCTCGGCATCCTCGTGGTGCTGCGTTGGATGCCCGGCCGCTCCGCCGACGCGGAGGGGAGACCGGCGCCGGTGGGGGAACCCGAGTTGGCCGGGACCGCCTAGCTTCGGGAACAATGTCCGACATGACTTCCACCGCCGACGCTCCCCGGCCGCCCGGGCGGCCGAGGAGCGTCCGCGCGGACGAGGCGATCGTCGAGGCCGCCCTCGACCTGCTCGCCGACGGCAGCACGATCGAGGCGATCTCGATCGAGGCGATCGCCGCCCGCGCCGGCGTCGGCAAGGCCACCATCTACCGCCGCTGGCCGGGCAAGGACGCGCTGCTGCGCGACGCCCTGCGTACGCTCAAGGGCACCCCGCCGGAGCCCGCCGGCCACTCGGTCCGCGACGACCTGATCCTGCTGGTCGGCGCGGTCGGTAACCACATCGACCCGCGGGCGGCACGGATCATGCCCTGCCTCGTGCCGGAGGTCAACCGCAGCCCCGAGCAGTACCAGCTCTACCAGAACATCATCGAGCCGCGGCGGGAGATGATGCGCGAGGTGCTGCGGCGCGGGATGCGCTCCGGCGAGCTGCGCGCGGATCTCGACGTCGAGGTGGTCATGGCGATGCTGACCGGCCCGATGCTGGTGCAGCGCGTCATGCGCTGGCACCCCGACCTCGACGAGGCGACCCTGCCGCAGCGCATCGTCGACGGCGTCCTGGACGGCATCCGCGCCCGCTGACGGCCCCGCCCCGCCGGGCGGCGGGCCCCGGCGGGCGGACGCCTGCCGGTCACGCTGCGGCCAGGTCGTCGGCGCCCAGGTGCGCGGGCCGTCAGGCGGCGGGCGTACGCAGGCGGTGCAGGCGCAGGGCCAGCTGCACCTCCAGCGCCCGCTCCGGCTTCTGCCAGTCCGCGCCGAGCAGCTGCCCGACCCGTTCCAGCCGCTGGGTGACCGTGTTGACGTGCACGTGCAGCAGCTCGGCGGCCCGGGCGAGGCTGCCGCCCACCCCGAAGTACGCCTCCAGGGTCCGCACCAGCGCGGTGCCCCGCCGGGCGTCGTAGTCGACGACGGGCCCGACGGTGGCGGTCAGGAACCGGTTGACGTCCTTGTCGCCCCCGTCGCCGACCGCGCCCAGCAGCAGCCCGACGAAGCCCAGCTCGGCCGTGCTCGCGCCCTGCCCCGAGCGGCCCAACGCGCCCATGGCGGTCAGGCACCGCTCCGCCTCGGCGAACGTCGCGGCCAGCGACGCCGGCCCCGTCGACGGGCCGCTCGACCCGGCGGTGACCGGCCGGCCGGTCACCCGGGACAGGTCCCGGGCCACCGCCCGGGCGCTGCCGCCCGCGTCCTGCCCGGGCAGCATCAGCACCACCCGCCCGTCGCGGGCCGCGGCCAGCCCGCCCCGGGTCGAGGCGTACGTGGTGGCCCAGGAGAGCACCCGCTGCCGGGCCGAGCCGGTGGCGGCGATGGCGTCGTCGCCGACCGCCACGAGCACGTGCGGGGAGTCCAGGTCCACCCCGAGCCGGCGGGCCCGGCTGCGCAGCGCGTCCGTGTCCCGCAGCGGCCGGGCGATCAGGTCGTCGAGCAGCTCGCCCCGGACCCGCCCCTCCGCCTCGGCGACGGTACGCCGGAACAGCAGCAGCAGCGCCGTCACCAGCGACGCCCGCTCCAGGATGCGCTGGTCGGCGTCGACCAGCTCGTCGTCGGGGCGCAGCACCAACGCGCCCATGTTCTCCGCCCCGGCCACCACGGCGGCGTACCAGAGCCGGCCCCGGCGCACGCTGCGGCCCTCCGTACGGGACGCGGCCACCGCCTCCACCATGTCCGCCCGGTCCGGCTCCTCGATCTCGCCGACCCGGGCCAGCAGCCGGCCCTCCGCGTCGAGCGCCAGCAGCGCCCCGCCGAGCACGTCGGTGACCGCCGCGGCGACGTCCTCCACGCCGCCCCCGCGCAGCACCAGCGCGGTCATCCGGTCGTGCGCCGCCGCCGCCCGCTCCACGGAGCTGCTGTGCGCCCGGATGGTGGTGTTGGCCGTCGACAGCTCCTCCAGCGCCGCCTGCGTCTCCGCGAGCAGCCGAGCGGTGTCGATCGCCACCGCCGCGTGCGCGGCGAGGGAGACCAGCAGCGCCACCTCCTCGCGGACGAACGGCCGGGCCGAGCGGTTGGCCGCGTAGAGCACCCCGATCGAGGTCGAGCCGAGCCGCAGCGGCACCCCGAGGATGGCCACCAGGCCCTCCTCGCCCACGCCGGCGTCGATCTCGCCGGTGTGGTGGAAGCGGTCGTCCTCCGGGTAGTTCGCGGTGACGTACGGGGCGCCGGACTGGGCCACGAGGCCGCCGAGGCCGGCACCCATCGGCAGCCGCAGCTGCTGGAAGCGGGCGGAGACCGAGCCGTCGGTGACCCGCATGTACGTGTCGCCGCGCTCCTCGTCGTCGAGGGTCATGTAGGCCACGTCCGCGCCGAGCAGGTTGCGCGCCCGGTGCACGATCGCGCGCAGCACGTCGTCCAGGTCGCGCAGCCCGGCCAGGTCGCTGACCGTGTCGTACAGCCCGGAGAGCTCGACCTCCCGGCGGCGGCGGCGTTCCAGCAGCGCGCGGACCCGCAGCGCGACCGTCTTGGCCTGCTCCAGCTCGGCGAGCCGCGCGGGCGGCAGCCCGGCGGCGCGCGCGGCGACGAGCGGCCCCTCGAACTCCACCGCGGCGGCCTCGCGGGCGAGCAGCTCCAGGAACTCCACCGGTGACGACATGACCGACATTGTGCGGCTTGCCACTAGTTCGCCGTCCAGCCCCCGTCGAGCGCGATGGACGCGCCCGTGATGAACGCCGCCGGCGGCGAGCAGAGGTACGCCACGAGTTCGGACACCTCCTCCGGCTCGATCAGCCGCTTGATCGCCGCCCGCGCCAACATGATCTTCTCGACCACCTCGGACTCGGGGATGCCGTGGCTGGCGGCCTGGTCGGCGATCTGGCTCTCCACCAGCGCCGTGCGCACGTACGCCGGGTTGATGCAGTTGGCGGTCACGCCGTGCGGGGCGCCCTCCAGCGCGACCACCTTCGACAGCCCCTCCAGCGCGTGCTTGGCGGAGACGTACGCCGACTTGTACGGCGAGGCGCGCAGCCCGTGCACCGAGGAGATGTTCACGATCCGCCCCCAGCCCCTGGCGTACATGTGCGGCAGCGCCCGACGGATGATCAGGAACGGCGCCTCCACCATCACCCGGTGCAGGTGGGCGAAGCGCTCCGCGGAGAACTCCTGCACCGGCGCCACGTGCTGCAGGCCCGCGTTGTTCACCACGATGTCCACGTCGGCGTCGAGGCGGTCCACCGCGTCCGGGTCGGCCAGGTCCACGCCCTCGGCCCGCCCGCCGGCCTCCGCCGCCACCGCCTTGGCCGCCTCGACGTTGCGGTCCACCACCAGGACCTTGGCGCCGGCGGCGCCAAGCCGCAGGGCGCAGGCCCGGCCGATGCCGCTCCCGCCCCCGGTCACCAGGGCGGTACGACCAGCGAGGTCGACGTGTACGACGTGGGGGACCGCCACGGGTTCTGCCGTCATGGCGCATGAAGTTACGAGCTGTGTGTCCGGGCGCACATGGGCCGGCGACACATACTCACCGCCCGGCATGTGTGGCCGCCGCGCGCCCCCGGCGGCGTGTCGGCGCGCCCGGCGTGTCCCCGGCGGCGGGGTGTCGCCCGGCTCGATAGGGTGTCGAACACACGTACTGCTGGCGGCTGGGGTCTCGCCGGCGGCTGGGGGAGGAGGCGGCGTGCGCGTGCTGGGCGTCGACCCGGGGCTGACCCGGTGCGGGGTCGGCGTGGTCGAGGGTGTGCCGGGGCGCCCCTGCACGCTGATCGCCTACTACGTCGTGCACACCGATCCGGACGACGACCTGGCGCTGCGCCTGCTGCACCTGGACCGTTCGCTCACCGACCTGGTCGCCGAGCACCGACCCGACAGCGTCGCCGTCGAGCGGGTCTTCAGCCAGCACAACGTCCGCACCGTGATGGGCACCGCCCAGGCCAGCGGGATCGCCGTGCTCGCCGGCGCCCGCGCCGGGCTGCCCGTGCAGACCTACACGCCCAGCGAGGTGAAGGCGGCCGTGACCGGTTCCGGCCAGGCCGACAAGGCGCAGATGACCGCCATGGTCACCCGGCTGCTGCGGCTGGCCGAGCCGCCGAGGCCGGCGGACGCCGCCGACGCCCTGGCCCTGGCCATCTGTCACGTGTGGCGCGGCGGGACGCGTTCCAAGCTGGCCGCCGCGGCCGACCGGGTACGACGAGGAGGAGCCAGATGATCGCCAGCGTGCGCGGGGTGGTGACCGCGACCGGTCCGGACCACGCCGTGGTGGAGGTCGGCGGGGTGGGCCTGGCGGTGCAGTGCGCCCCGGGCACCCTCGCCGACCTGCGCATCGGCCAGCCCGCCCGGCTGGCCACCAGCCTGGTCGTCCGGGAGGATTCGCTCACCCTCTACGGCTTCGCCGACGACGACGCCAAGCAGCTGTTCGAGCTGCTCCAGACCGCCAGCGGTGTCGGCCCCCGGCTGGCCCAGGCCGTCCTCGCCGTGCACACCCCCGACGCGGTGCGCAAGGCGATCGCCAACGCCGACACCGCCGCGCTGACCCGGGTGCCCGGCATCGGCAAGAAGGGCGCGGAGCGCCTGGTCCTGGAGCTGCGCGACCGCGTCGGCCCGGTGCCGGTCGGCGCCGACGGCGCGGCCGGGGTCACCGGCGGGGCCTGGCCCGAGCAGGTCCGCCAGGCGCTGGTCGGGCTCGGCTGGACGGCCGGGCAGGCCGACCAGGCGGTGGCCGCCGTGGCGGAGACCGTCGACGGTGACGTGCCGCCGGTGCCAGTCCTGCTCAAGCAGGCCATCCGGCTGCTGGGCCGCACCCGGTGACGGGCTCCGACGGGGGGCTGGTCTCCGCCTACGTTCACGACGCCGACCTGGACGCGGAGGCCACGGTCCGGCCGAAGCGGCTGGAGGAGTTCATCGCCCAGCACCGGGTCCGCGACCAGCTCGACCTGCTGCTCCAGGGCGCGATGCGACGCGGCTCCCCGCCCGACCACATCCTCCTCTCGGGGCCGCCCGGCCTGGGTAAGACCACCCTGGCCAACATCGTCGCCGCCGAGCTGGGCTCGGGCATCCGGGTGACAAGCGGCCCGGCGATCGAGCGCTCGGGCGACCTGGCGGCGATCCTGACCAGCCTCGCCGAGGGCGACGTGCTCTTCATCGACGAGATCCACCGGATCGCCAAGCCGGCGGAGGAGCTGCTCTACAGCGCGATGGAGGACTTCCGGGTCGACGTGATCGTCGGCAAGGGTCCGGGCGCGACGGCGATCCCGCTGGACGTCGAGCCGTTCACCCTGGTCGGCGCGACCACCCGCTCCGGCCTGCTCACCGGGCCGATGCGCGACCGGTTCGGCTTCGTCGCGCACCTCGACTTCTATTCGCCGGCCGACCTTGAGGTGCTGCTGCGCCGCTCGGCCCGGATCCTCGGCGTCCCGATCACCGACGACGGCGCCGCCGAGGTCGCCGGCCGCTCCCGGGGCACGCCCCGCATCGCCAACCGCCTGCTGCGCCGGGTCCGCGACTTCGCCGAGGTCCGGGCCGACGGGGTGGTCACCCTGGAGACCGCCCGGGCCGCCCTCACGGTGTACGACGTCGACGCGCTGGGCCTGGACCGGCTGGACCGGGCGGTGCTGACCGCGCTTGTCGACTCGTTCCGGGGCGGGCCGGTCGGCCTGTCCACGCTGGCCGTGGCGGTGGGTGAGCAGCCGGACACGGTGGAGGAGGTCTGCGAGCCGTTCCTGGTCCGGGCCGGCCTGCTGGCCCGTACGCCGCGCGGCCGGGTCGCCACGGAGGCCGCCTGGCGGCATCTGGGTCGCACGCCGCCGAATGGTACATTTGGCGTGAATGCTCCTGCGGTGCCCGATCTGTTCTCGACAGATGTCGATCAGCCGTGATGTGAACGTGATCTGTGCCGCATTCGGCGTTCCCAGGTGCAGGGATTAGACTCGCGCCGGTCTGTACAGGACGTGAGAATCCGCTTCCGCTCCGGCGCGCCCGCGCCGGGCCGGGGGCCAATGGGAAGGTCTTTCACCGTGCTTTACGCAGCAGAGGGCGGCGGGGGTGCCGGCAGCCTGACGCCGATCCTCATGATCGCTCTGCTCTTCGGCGTCATGTACTTCATGATGATCCGCCCGCAGCAGAAGCGCCGCCGTGAGGCGGAGTCCATGCAGTCCGCCCTGGCCCCCGGCGACGAGGTGGTCACCATCGGTGGCCTCTACGGCACGGTCACCGGCGTGGACGACGACACCGTCCTGCTCGAGGTCGCGCCCGGTGTGCAGACCCGCTACGCCCGTCCGGCCATCGCCCGGGTCGTCAGCCAGGCGCAGCGCCCGGCCGACGAGCCGGTCGTCGAGGACGCGGACGTCGTCAAGGAATGACTGTCGCTCCCGCCCCGCGCGGGATGGTCGTCGCCGGGCCCCGGTGACGACTTTCCCCGACGGGGCAGCGGAGTCGACGTGAAAACTGGATAGTTGGGCCCGACGCCGGAAGCCGGCTCGTCCCGTTCCGCCCGGCGCCCCCGCGTCGAGCCCCGGAGCCGGATGCCGGCCTCCGACGCCGGCCCGTCGGACCCGCCGGCCGGACCGGCCGACACCCGCCGCACCAGCGGCGCGACCGTACAGGGAGACAGGACAGCCGTGGCACCACCTCAGGGACAGATGCGGCCCGGACGGCAACTGGCCGTGCTCGGGCTCATCTTCGTCGTCCTCTATCTTTTGGTGTTCTTCGCGGGCGGCGCCAGCGGCGGCCTGAAGGACAGGCTCGAGCCCAAGCTCGGCCTGGACCTCGTCGGCGGCACCCGGCTGACGCTGGAGGCGACCAACAGCGTCGACGGCCGGCCCCCCACGGCGGAGAACCTCGAAGAGGCCCGCCAGATCATCGAGAGCCGCGTCAACGCCTTCGGCGTCGCCGAGGCCGAGGTGGTCACCGAGGGCAACCGCAACATCGTGATCTCCCTGCCCGGCGAGAACCGTGACCTGACCGAGGTGGGCGACGCCGCCGAGCTGCGCTTCCGCAAGGTGCTCAAGGCCGCCGACGGCAGCGGCGCGGCCACCGCCCCGCCGCCCGCCGCCACCCCGGCCCCGTCCGGCAGTGCGGCCCCGGCCCCGTCGGGCAGCGCGAAGCCCTCGGGCAGCGCCGCCCCGTCGGGCAGCGCCGCCCCGAAGGCGACCGCGTCGCCGAGTGGCGGCCAGGGCGGTATGGCCCCGGCCCCGAGCGCCAGCGCGTCGACCGCCCCGAGCGCCACCCCCTCGGCCGCCGCCCCGACGCCGAGCGCCAGCGGCGAGCCGGTGCCGCAGAGCATCGAAGAGCAGCGCAAGGCCGTCGAGCAGAAGGTCGGCGCCGCCGCCTGGGCGGCCGCGAGCGGTCTCCAGGCCCCGGCCGATCTGGCCGCCGACCCGTCGCTGGCGGAGAAGCTCAAGCCGTTCGCGGCTCTCGACCCGCGCGAGGTCGCGGTGCTGCCGGCGGCGGTGCAGTTCAACGTGCCGCAGATCAGCTGCGCCCAGCTCGACAAGCGCCCGCCGGCGTCGATCTCGGCCGCCGACCAGCAGGCGGTGGCCTGCGAGGACGGCGTGGCGAAGTACCTGCTCGACCAGGCGAAGGTGCTGGGCACCGACGTCAAGGGCGCCAGCGCGGTGCTGGACCAGACCAGCCAGTGGGTGGTGAGCCTCGACTTCACGGGCGACGGTCAGACCAAGTGGACCAACCTGACCCGCGAGGCGTTCAACAACGAGGGACAGGCCTGCGACGCCACCGCCCTCGGCCAGGACGGCAAGTGCCGCGTCGCCGTCGTGCTGGACAACGAGATCGTCTCCTCGCCCGAGATCCAGGGCGTGCTGACGGGCAACTCGCAGATCACCGGCAACTTCAACCAGAAGGACGCCAGCGCCCTGGCCGGCCAGCTGCGCTACGGCGCGCTGCCGGTGACCTTCGAGGCGCAGGAGCAGCAGAACGTCACCGCCACCCTGGGTGCCAGCCACCTGCGGGCGGGTCTGCTCGCGGCGGGCATCGGCATGCTGCTGGTCATCGTCTACTCGTTCTTCTACTACCGCCTGCTCGGCTCGGTCATCTTCCTGAGCCTGGTCCTCTCGGCGCTGCTGGTCTTCGGCGCGCTGGTGGTGCTGGGCCGGCAGATCGGCTTCACCCTCACCCTCGCCGGCATCGCCGGCATGATCGTGTCACTGGGTGTGGCGGCGGACTCGTTCGTCATCTACTTCGAGCGGCTCAAGGACGAGATCCGCGAGGGGCGCAGCCCGCGCAGCGCGGTGCCGCGTGCCTGGATCCGGGCCCGCCGCACGATCATCTCGGCCAACGCGATCACGCTGATGTCGGCGGTGGTGCTCTACGTGGTCTCGGTCGGCACGGTGAAGGGCTTCGCGTTCGCCCTCGGCCTGGCCACGGTGCTGGACCTCGTCGTGGTGTTCCTCTTCCGGCACCCGATCATGACGATGTTCGCCCGCACCTCCGCGTTCCTGTCCCCACGGGTCAGCGGCCTCGGCCGGGCGCTCCCGCCCCGGACGGCCGAGCCGGCCAAGCCCCGCAACCCGCGCGTCAAGGAGGCCTGAGATGGCAAAGAGTGGTCTCGCGAGCCGCCTCTACCGCGGCGAGGCCGGCCTCGACATCATCGGTCGGCGCAAGCTCTGGTTCGGCGTCGCGCTCGCGCTGATCCTGCTGTCGCTGCTCAGCTTCGGGCTGCGCGGCTTCAGCCTCGGCATCGAGTTCGCCGGCGGCAACTCGTTCCAGATCCCGGCCAGCGTCGGCACGCTGGAGCAGACCGAGTTGAAGGTGGAAGAGGCCCTGGGCACGGCCGGCGACGGTGCCCACGTGGTCACCACGCAGAAGGTCGGCGGCACCGGCGGCGACTTCTACGAGGTGCGCACCACGCAGCTGGACACCGAGCAGTCCAACGCCGTCAAGGACGAGATCGCCCGGGAGTTCGGCATCGACGCCGCCGCCATCAGCGGCAACCAGGTCAGCGAGGCGTGGGGCAGCCAGGTCACCTCCCGGGCGCTGCTCGGTCTGGTCATCTTCATCGCGGTGGTGATGGTCTACCTGATCCTGCGCTTCGAATGGCGGATGGCGGTCGCGGCCGTCGCCTCGCTGATCATGAACCTGATCCTCACCGCCGGCATCTACTCGCTTGTCGGCTTCGAGGTCACCCCGTCGACGGTCATCGGCTTCCTCACGATCCTGGGCTTCGCGCTCTACGACGTGGTGGTGGTCTTCGACAAGGTGCAGGAGAACACCCGCGGCATCACCGCCAACAACAACCAGACGTACGGCGAGGCCGCCAACCTGGCGATCAACCAGAGCCTCATGCGGTCGCTGAACACGTCCGTGGTCGCGCTGCTGCCGGTCGGCGGTCTGCTCTTCATCGGTGCCGGCCTGCTCGGCGCGGGCACCCTGAAGGACCTCGGCCTGGTGCTCTTCGTCGGTATGGCGGTGGCGTTCCTGACCTCGATCCTGCTGGCCACGCCGCTGCTGGTGCTGCTCAAGAACTACGACCCGCGCATCCAGGCGCACAACAAGCGGGTGCTGGCCCGCCGGGGCGCGATCGCCCGGGGCGAGGTCACCGGCAGGGGCACCGCCCCGCGTACCGACGAGTCCGACGACGAGCCGGTCGACCCGGAGTCGGCCGCGCTGGCCGGCGCGGCGCCGCGGGTGGGCGCCCGACCGTCCGGGAAGCGGCCGACCGGCGCCCGGAGCGGCCGACCCGCCGGCGGCGGTGGCAACCGGCCGGGTGGCGGCAAGCGGCGCTGAGCCGGGCCGGGCAGACCCGGTAGGAACCGATCCGACGGCGTCCTTCATGCTGTGCGAGCAGCATGCAGGACGCCGTCGTCGTGAAGGGGAGCGGAACTGCCGTGACGGAGACCCACAGCACCGGGGTACGGGGAGACAGCGGCCCGGCCACCGCCGCGCTGGTCGCCAGCTGGGTGCTCGACGTGCCCGACTTCCCGAAGCCCGGCGTCATGTTCAAGGACCTGATGCCGCTGTTCGCCGACGGCGACACGTTCCGTCAGGTGATCGACGGGATCGTCGCGTACCACGGGCGGGAGTCGTTCGACGTCGTCGTCGGCATCGAGGCGCGCGGGTTCGTGGTCGCCGCCGCCATCGCGTACGCGACCGGGGTCGGCGTCGTGCCGGTGCGCAAGGCCGGCAAGCTGCCCCGGCCGGCCTACTCGGCCTCCTACGCCCTGGAGTACGGCGAGGCCACGCTGGAGGTGCACGAGGACGCCTTCACGGCCGGGCACCGGGTGCTGGTGGTCGACGACGTGCTGGCCACCGGCGGCACCGCCGAGGCGACGCTGGACCTGGTGGAGCGGGCCGGCGGGACCGTGGCCGGCTTCACCGTCCTGCTGGAGCTCGCCTTCCTCGGCGGCCGGGAGCGGCTGGCCCCGCGCCCGGTGCATGCCCTGTTGACCGTTTGACCCGCCGACCGTCGGGCGGACCCGGTGCGGACCGTCCGGCGGAGCGGCGGGGCACCGTGCGTGCGGGTAGCATTGCCCTTTGCTGACCGGGCGGGACCCGTCCGGGCGGCGCGAGACCAGGCCGGCCGGCGCACGGTCGGTGACTTCCCGGCGAGCGGTGAGGAGGCCGGTGTCCCACGATGTCGCCCCTCCGGTGGAGGGCACGGTGTACCCGACAGGCGACGCGGACGGCTCGGCGACCGCACCCAACGGTGACGCGCAGGCCCCGGAGGCGGGCCCCGGCGTGACCGTCCCGGCCGAGCCCGTACGCCCCGACACGCCGACGGCCACGGCCGGCGGCGCGGGCGCGGCGGCCGAGGGGGTCCTGCTCCCGTTCCCCGCCGACGTCGTCGGCGACCACATGCCGAGCGCCGGTTTCGCGCTCTCCACCGCGCCCACCGGCCGCAGGGTCCGGGCGCGGCTGGCGCGGTTCAACGCGCCGTGGCAGTCCTCGCAGGTCAGCGAGGTGCTGGAGCCGCTGATCTCGACCCACCGGGACGCCCACCCCAAGGCGGACGCGCGGCTGCTCCAGCGCGCCTTCGACACGGCGGCCCGCTGGCACTCCGGGCAGTACCGCAAGTCCGGCGACCCCTACATCACCCACCCGCTCGCGGTCGCCACGATCCTGGCCAACCTGGGCATGGACACCACCACCCTGGTCGCCGCGCTCCTGCACGACACGATCGAGGACACGGAATACACCCTCGACCAGATGCGGGCCGACTTCGGCGGCGAGGTGGCGCTGCTGGTCGACGGCGTGACCAAGCTTGACAAGGTCAAGCTGGGCGACGCGGCCAAGGCCGAGACGATCCGCAAGATGGTCGTCGCGATGGCCAAGGACCCGCGGGTGCTGGTGATCAAGCTGGCCGACCGGCTGCACAACATGCGTACCCTCACCTTCCTGCCCCGCCCCAAGCAGGAGCAGAAGGCGAAGGAGACGCTGGAGATCCTGGCCCCGCTGGCCCACCGGCTGGGTATGAACACGATCAAGTGGGAGCTGGAGGACCTGGCCTTCGGCACGCTCTTCCCGAAGCGCTACGAGGAGATCAACCGCCTCATCGGGGAGCACCAGCCGCAGCGCGAGGCGCTGCTGCGCCAGGTCACCCAGAAGGTGCAGACCGACCTGAAGGCCGCCAAGATCAAGGCGGAGACCACCGGACGGCCGAAGCACCTCTACTCGATCTACCAGAAGATGATCGTGCGGGGTCGCGACTTCAACGACATCTACGACCTGGTCGGGGTGCGGATCCTGGTCGACACGGTGCGGGACTGCTACGCGGCGCTGGGCGTGATCCACGCCAACTGGCAGCCGGTGCCGGGCCGGTTCAAGGACTACATCGCGATGCCCAAGTTCAACATGTACCAGTCGCTGCACACGACGGTCATCGGGCCCACCGGCAAGCCGGTGGAGATGCAGATCCGCACCTACGCGATGCACCGCACCGCCGAGTTCGGCATCGCCGCGCACTGGAAGTACAAGGAACACAAGGGCACCCAGATCGTCGGCCCGCCCGCGCACATCGACGAGATGACGTGGCTGCGCCAACTGCTGGACTGGCAGCGGGAGGCGGCCGACCCGAGCGAGTTCCTCGACGCGCTGCGCTTCGACCTGTCCAGCCAGGAGGTGTACGTCTTCACCCCGAAGGGTGACGTCATCCCGCTGCCGACCGGCTCGACGCCCGTGGACTTCGCGTACGCGGTGCACACCGAGGTCGGGCACAAGTGCATCGGGGCGCGGGTCAACGGCAAGCTGGTGCCGCTGGAGTCGACGCTGTCCAACGGCGACGTGATCGAGATCTTCACGTCGAAGTCCGACACGGCCGGCCCGACGCAGGACTGGCTGGGCTTCGTCAAGAGCCCTCGCGCCCGCACGAAGATCCGGCAGTACTTCAACAAGGAGCGGCGCGAGGAGGCGATCGAGGCCGGCAAGGACGCGATCGTCAAGGCGATGCGTAAGCAGGGCATGCCGTTGCAGCGGATGCTCACCTCCGACGCGCTGATGGCGATCGCCCGGGACCTGCACCTGGCCGACGTGGCCTCCCTCTACGCGGCGGTCGGCGACAGCCAGGTCTCCGCCCAGTCGGTGGTGCAGAAGCTGATGGCCGCGTACGGCGGCGAGGAGGGCGCGGCGGAGGACATCGCCGAGACCGCCGTCGCCACCCGTCCGCCCCGCAGCCGGCAGAGCAGCGCCGACCCGGGCGTGGTGGTACGCGGGGTCAGCGACGTGTGGATCAAACTGGCGCGCTGCTGCACGCCGGTGCCGCCGGACTCGGTCTTCGGCTTCGTCACCCGCTCCGGCGGCGTGAGCGTGCACCGCGACGACTGCGCCAACGCCGAGGACCTGCGGGCGCAGGCCGAGCGGGTGGTCGAGGTGAGCTGGAAGCTCACCTCGGCGTCCACGTTCCTGGTCGCCATCCAGGTCGAGGCGCTGGACCGGCACAAGCTGCTCGCCGACGTGACCCGGGTGCTCTCCGAGGAGCGGGTGAACATCCTCTCCGCCACGGTCACCACCACCCGCGACCGGGTGGCGGTGAGCCGGTTCAGCTTCGAGATGGCGGACCCGAAGCACCTGGGCCACCTGCTGGCGGCGGTCCGCAAGGTGGACGGCGTCTTCGACGCCTACCGCGTCACCTCCGGCGCCTGACCCCGCCAACCCCCCCCCCCCCCCCGCACACCAGCGCCCCGGCCCGGCACCGACCGAGCCGGGGCGCCCCGCTCTGCCGCCGTGCCACCCCTGCACCCCGGCGATCATGAGGTTGGCGGCAGCCAGGTAGATCGGGATCGCCGCCAACCTCATGATCGCCGAGAGCGGGCCGGGGAGGGCGGGAACGGACGAGCGCCCGCCGGCGGGGCCGGCGGGCGCTCGTCGTACGGCTGGGTGTGGGTCAGCCCTGGGGGGCGCTCATGGTGAGCTTGTTGATCACGACTTCCTTCTTCGGGTGGCCGCCACCGGCCTGCTTCGCGAACGCCTTGTCGTCGCCCGCCGCCGCGACCTGCTTCACGAGGTCCATGCCGCCGGTGACGGTGCCCAGGACGGTGTAGTTCGGGTCCAGCGGCGAGTCGCCGTAGACGATGAAGAACTGGCTGCCCGTGCTGCCCGGCTGGCCCGAGTTGGCCATCGCGATCACGCCCTCCGGGTACGGGGGCCGCTTGTCGGTGGGCAGGTTCTCCTCGGCGAGCCGGTAGCTCGGGCCGCCGGTGCCGTCGGTCTCGCGCCAGCCCTTGCCCGTCGCGCCGGGGTCACCACACTGCAGCACCTTGATGCCCTCGGTCACCAGCCGGTGGCACTTGCTGTTGTCGAAGAAGTTCTTCTCCGCCAGGTGGGTGAAGCTGCCCGCGGTGCAGGGCACCGCCGACCGGTCGATCGTGGCGGTGATCGGGCCCAGGTTGGTGTCGATCGTCATCGTCTGGGTGCCCGTGGCCGACTGCTGCACGGCCGGCACCCCGACGTCCTTGATCTGCGGGGACCGCTGGTCGGCGGGGATCTCGGTCCAGGCGCACTGCACGTTGCCGGCAGCCGGGCCGGCGGTGTCGGTCTTGTCGTCGTCCCCGCCGAGGGTGGTGACGAGCCAGACCGTGCCGGCGACGACGAGGACCAGGACCGAGGCGGCCCCCACGACCGCCTGGGTCTGCCGGCGCTTGCGGGCCCTGGCCGCGCGCTCGGCCATCTCCTTCTCGAGCCGGGCGCGCGCCGCCGCGCGCTGCCGCTCTCTGGTGGACGTCACGCCTGGATCCTCCTGGGCTGTCGGGTGGCGCGGTCGGTGCCGCTGCGATTGGTGGGGCGGCCGGGTCAGCCGGCGCTCGGGCTGGCCGCCGGAGCGCCCGAAGCGGGCGGCGTCGGTGCCGAGGTCGCCTGCGCCACGGGCTCGCCGACGGTCAGGCTCTGCACGACCACGTCGTCGTCCTTGGGCTTGACCTTGGCCCCTGTCCCATTGTCCACGGTCGGCTTGGCACCGATCTTCGCCACCACGTCGATCCCACCGGTGACCCGGCCGATGATCGGATACTTCGGGTCGGCCGTGGTGAAGTCCTTGAAGAACATCAGGAACTGGCTGCCGTTGGCGCCCGGCGGGTTGGCGATCATCGCGACCGTGCCCTTCGGGTACGTCGCGGGCTGGCCGGCGGCGGGGCTGGCCGACGGTGACGGCGCGGTGGGCACGTTCTCGTCGTAGAACGAGTAGGTGGGCCCGCCGAGCCCGGTGCCGCTCGGGTCGCCGCAGCGCACCGCGCCCTCGGCGGTGATCTCGTGGCACTTGGTGTTGTCGTAGAACGACCGGCTGGACAGGTGGGCGATGCTCGCCGCCGCGCACGGGGCACTGGCCAGGTCCAGCTCGACGGTGATCGGCGCGCCCTGGTTGGTGGTGACCGTCATCGCACGTACGCCGTCGGTGGGCAGCCCCTCGGTGGCCGGGGTGCCGACATCCTTGAGGTTGGTGTTCGCGGTGGCGTCCTGCGGCGTCCACAGGCAGACGTCCTCGGCGGCCGTGTTCTCCTTCGGCTCGTCGTCGAAGGCGCCCAGCGCCCACGCCGAGCCGCCCACGATCAGCGCGAGGACGACGGCGACGCCGACTCCGGCCTGGATCTGCCGACGACGCTTGACGGCGGCGGCCCGGCGGGCGAGTTGCCGGTCGAGCTTGGCGCGCGCCAGTTTGCGCTGCCGGTCCCTGCTGGAAGCCACCCGTGCTCCCCTTCCTCTACCCTGGTCGTCACCGGTGGTCGGGCGTCCTGCGCCCGTTCGGCGGCAGGTGCGCCACGCCACACGCCCGCCAGAGTGTACGGCTACCGGCTGGGAAAGTGGTGTACGAGGTCCGGGCCGGGTTTATCGGAACGCGTCACTGCGCCCGGCGCAGCCCACGGGGCGCACGCGATCGTCGCCGCACGCGGTGCCCGGGACGGGCGCGATCGGGGCCACGCGGGACGCCCCGGACGCACGCGCAGAACCTCCTCGCCCCGCCCGATAGGCTGCTGACAGGCAACCCACTCGACGGAAGGGGAGCGGACGTGCTCGTGGCCGGCTTTCCCGCGGACGCCTTCGGCACCAACTGCTACGTGGTCGCCGCCGCGCCGGGGGAGCAGTGCGTGGTGGTCGACCCCGGCATCGGGGTGATCGACCGGCTCGACGCCCTGCTGGCCGAGCATCGGCTGCACCCGGCCGCCGTCCTGCTCACCCACGGCCACCTCGACCACACGTTCTCGGTGGCGCCGGTCTGCGGCGCGCGCGGCATCACCGCGTACGTGCACCCCGGCGACCGGGAGATGCTCGCCGACCCGGCCAAGGGGCTGTCGGCGGACCTCCGCTCGCTCTTCGGGGGGCGGCTGCCGTACACCGAGCCGGAGGACGTCGCCGAGCTGACCGACGGCGCCACGCTCGCCCTCGCCGGGTTGGAGATCACCGTCGACCACGCCCCGGGCCATACCGGCGGGTCGGTGCTCTTCCGGCTGCCGGCCGCCGGCTCGTCGTGGGAGGCGGAGCAGCTCTGCCTCTCGGGCGACGTCCTGTTCGCCGGCTCCATCGGCCGCACCGACCTGCCGGGCGGCAGCATGACGAGGATGGTCACCAGCCTCCGGGACAAGATCCTCCCGCTGGCCGACGACACCGTCGTGCTGCCCGGCCACGGCCCCGCGACCACCATCGGCCGCGAGCGCGCGACCAACCCGTACCTCGTCGAGGTGGCGGGTGGCGGCGCGCGACCGGCGGCCCCCGCCCGCGGCCTCTGACCGGCCGCACCGACTTCTCGCCCCGCGGCCGTGGCCGGCCGCGCCGACTCTTCGCCCGCGCCGACCGCGCGGGACCGCGAACGGAGCATCATGAGCAAGCCCACGCCCATCTCCGGCTTCCCGGAGTGGACGCCCGCGCAGCGGATGATCGAGCAGTACGTCCTCGACAGGATCCGCGACACCTTCGAGCTGTACGGCTTCGCCCCGCTGGAGACCCGCGCGGTGGAGCCGCTGGACCAGCTGTTGCGCAAGGGGGAGACCTCGAAGGAGGTCTACCTGATCCGGCGGCTCCAGGCCGACGCCGACGGCCCGACCGGCGACGACGCGCTCGGCCTGCACTTCGACCTGACCGTGCCGTTCGCCCGCTACGTGCTGGAGAACGCCGGCAAGCTCCAGTTCCCGTTCCGCCGCTACCAGATCCAGAAGGTGTGGCGGGGCGAGCGGCCGCAGGAGGGGCGCTACCGCGAGTTCCTCCAGGCCGACATCGACATCGTCGACCGCGACACCCTCGCCCCGCACCACGAGGCGGAGATGCCGCTGGTGATCGGCGACGCGCTGCGCTCGCTGCCGATCCCGCCGGTGAAGATCCAGGTCAACAACCGCAAGATCTGCGAGGGCTTCTACCGGGGCATCGGGCTGACCGACCCGGAGGCGGCCCTGCGCGCGGTGGACAAGCTCGACAAGATCGGCCCGGCGAGGGTGGCCGAGTTGCTGGCGCAGACGGCCGGGGCGAGCGAGGCGCAGGCCAAGGCGGTCCTGTCGCTGGCGGAGATCTCCGCCCCGGACGCCTCCTTCGCCGACGCCGTCCGCGCGCTGGGCGTCAGCGACCCGATGCTCGACGAGGGGGTCGAGGAGCTGGTCCGGGTGGTGGAGACGGCCGCCGCGCACTCGCCGGGGCTCTGCGTGGCCGACCTGCGCATCGCCCGGGGCCTGGACTACTACACGGGCACGGTCTACGAGACCCAGATGATCGGCTACGAGCGGTTCGGCTCGATCTGCTCCGGCGGCCGGTACGACGACCTGGCCAGCGCCGGCGCCACCCGCTTCCCGGGGGTCGGCATCTCGATCGGGGTGACCCGGCTGCTGGGGCTGCTCTTCGGCGCCGGCGCGCTGTCGGTGTCGCGGGACGTGCCGACCTGCGTCCTGGTCGCGGTGACCAGCGAGGAGCAGCGCGCCGCCAGCAACCGGGTGGCCGAGGCGCTGCGCTCGCGGGGTGTGCCGACCGAGGTGTCGCCGAGCGCGGCGAAGTTCGGCAAGCAGATCCGCTACGCCGAGCGGCGGGGCATCCCGTACGTCTGGTTCCCGGGGGTGGACGGCGCGGCCGACGAGGTGAAGGACATCCGTTCCGGCGAGCAGGTCGCCGCCGCGGCGGGGGAGTGGACGCCGCCCCGGGCGGACCTCAGGCCGCTGGTCAGCTGAGACATTACTGGCGCGTACGCGCGATCGGACCTACGGTGGCGTAAGTTACGCCACCGTAGGGAGATCGTCGTGACCGCACTCAGCCAGACCGCCCTGCTCCTCGAACTGGCACCCGTCGTCGAGAAGAACCTCGACCGGCACCTGGCCATCGCCAAGGAGTGGTTCCCGCACGAGTACGTGCCGTGGAGCGAGGGGCGCACCTTCGACGGGCCGCTGGGCGGCGAGGCGTGGGCGGAGAGCGACTCGACGATCCCCGACGTGGCCCGTACCGCGCTGATCGTCAACCTGCTGACCGAGGACAACCTGCCCTCGTACCACCACCAGATCGCCACGCTCTTCGGCCGCGACGGCGCCTGGGGCACCTGGGTGCACCGGTGGACCGCCGAGGAGGGGCGGCACGGCACCGCCATCCGCGACTACCTGAGCGTCACCCGGGCGGTCGACCCGGTGGCGTTGGAGCGGGCCCGGATGACGCACATGTCCGCCGGCTACCGCAACGCGCACGACGAGGAGATGCTGCACTCGCTCGCGTACGTCTCGTTCCAGGAACTGGCCACCCGGATCTCGCACCGCAACACCGGCCGGGCGGTCGGCGATCCGGTGTGCGAGGCGCTACTGACCCGGGTCGCGGCCGACGAGAACCTGCACATGATCTTCTACCGCAACCTGCTGGGCGCGGCCTTCGAGGTGGCGCCCGGACAGACGATGCGGGCCGTCGCCGACGTGCTGGCCAACTTCCAGATGCCGGGCAACGGCATCGACGGCTTCGCCCGCAAGTCCGTGGCGATCGCCCTGGCGGGCATCTACGACCTGCGCCAGCACCGCGACGAGGTGGTGGCGCCGGTGCTGCGCCAGTGGGACGTCTTCAACGTGACGGGGCTCGACGCCGACGGCGAGGCCGCCCGCGACCAGATCGCCGCGCACCTCGACGACCTTGAGCGCGCCGCCGCCCGCTTCGAGGAGAAGCGCGACGCCCGCGCCGCCCGCCTGGCCTCCCGCTGACCCCCGGCGCCTCGCCGATCACGCAGTTGTGGCGGGGGATGGAAGCCGTGAACCGCCAGTATCCCGGCACCACGACTGCATGATCGACTATTCGGTGGGTGGGGGGTCCAGGGGGAAGAAGAGGCAGGTGGAGGTGGCGTGGGCGACCAGGCGCGACTTCGCGTCGAGCAGCTTCGCCTCCGCCAGAGCCGTACGGCGACCGCTCTGCAGGACGGTGCCCTCGCAACGCAGCGTGCCGCTCGCGACGGTGACCGGGCGCAGGAACTTCACGTTCAGGTCCAGCGAGGTGTAGCCGACCCCGGCCGGCAGGGTGGTGTGCACCGCGCACGCCGCGGCGGTGTCCAGCAGGGTGGAGATGACCCCGCCGTGCACGGTGCCCAGCGGGTTGTAGTGGAACTCCTGCGGGACGAGTTCGACGGCCACCCACCCCTCGTCGGCCTCCATCCGGGACATGTCGACCAGGTGCATGATGGGCGGCGCCGCCAGCTCGCCGGCGATCATCGCGCGGAGCAGTTCCAGGCCGCCGCGCCGGCCGACGTGCGCGGCGTTGATGCCCGGGTCGGACCACGAGAAGGTACGGCTGCGCGCCGGATCCTGCGTCTGTGTCATGGACCCAGCCTGGCAGCGCGTTGCTGAGTCTGTCAATCAGACCTAGCCTGGAGCGCATGAGACCCGCGGCACTGGACTGGTCGGTGGAGAACTGCACCATCGCCCGCGCGATGGAGATCCTCGGTGAGCGGTGGACACTCGTCGTCCTGCGCGAGGTCTTCAACGGCGTCCGCCGCTTCGACGACATGCGGGTGCGCACCGGCGTGCCCCGGCAGGTGCTGGCCAACCGGCTGGCGATGCTGGTGGAGCGCGGCGTCCTGCGGCGCGAGCCCTACCGGGAGCCCGGCAGCCGGGAGCGCCACGAGTACCGGCTGACCGGGATGGGGCTCGACCTGTGGCCGGTCCTGGTCGCCGTCCTCGGTTGGGGGGACCGCTACCTGGCCGACCCGGAGGGCTCGCCGCTGACGGTCGCCCACCGCGACTGCGGCGCGGAGGTCCGCGTCGAGCTGCGCTGCGAGCGCGGGCACGAGGTCGACCGGCCGCGCGACGTGGTGCCGCGGCCGGGGCCCGGAGCGCGCCGCCGCGCCGGCTGACCGCCCGCCGACGGCGCCGGTCAGTGGGGTGGCGTCGAGGGAGCCGCCGGGTCGCGCGTACCGGATGGTGGGACGGTGGAGCGAAGCGTATAGACGTACGCCTGTGTCCACAATGTTTCGGGCCGATGGCCGCGATAGCCGGGGCGAAAGGGGCATATTCGGGTCTTGCATACGAACTCAAGTATGTGAATACTTCAGTGTGCTCGGCCGGTACCCCCAGATCGGCAGGGCTGCTCCCGGCTCGTGTCGCCCCGGCGCGGGCCTGTCACCCCCTTCTGGAGGTTGTTGCATGCGACCCACGAGGTCCTCGCTCCGTCGTGCCGCCGTCGTCGCCGCGGCCGGCGCCATGGTCGCCGGCTCGCTGATCGGCGCGCCCGCCCAGGCCGCACCCTCGTTCGCTTCGCCCGACGCCGCCGCCGGCCTGGCCGAGCGCCTCGGCGACCGGTCCGCCGGCACGTACGCCGACGCCAACGGCAAGATGGTCGTCACCGTGACCGACGCGCTCGCCGCCCGGCAGGTCAGCGCCGCCGGCGCCACCCCGAAGATCGTCAAGCGCGGCGCCAGCGAGCTGGCCCGGGCCACCTCGGAGCTGGACCGCTCCGCCAAGATCCCCGGCACCGCGTGGTGGACCGACCCGGCCACCAACCAGGTCGTCGTCTCCGTCGACAGCACCGTCACCGGCGCCAAGCTGGAGCGCGTCAAGGCCGCCGCCGAGCGGATGAACGGCGCGATCCGGATCGAGGCCGAGGCCGGCGTGCTCGGCACCCGCATCTCCGGCGGCCAGGCCATCTACGCCGGTGGCGGCGGTCGCTGCTCGCTCGGCTTCAACGTCCGCAGCGGCAGCACCTACTACTTCCTGACCGCCGGGCACTGCACCAACATCTCGGCCAGCTGGTACAGCAACTCCGCCCAGACCAACCTGCTGGGCAGCCGCACCGGCACCAGCTTCCCCGGCAACGACTACGGCATCGTGCGGCACAACAACTCCGCCAACGCCGCCGGCAACGTCTCCCTCTACAACGGCAGCTTCCGGGACATCACCGCCGCCGGCAACGCCTACGTCGGCCAGTCGGTGCAGCGCTCCGGCAGCACCACCGGCCTGCGCGGCGGCTCGGTGACCGCGCTCAACGCCACGGTGAACTACGCCGAGGGCTCGGTCTCCGGCCTGATCCGCACCAACGTCTGCGCCGAGCCGGGCGACAGCGGCGGCTCGCTGTTCAGCGGCACCATCGCCCTGGGTCTGACCTCCGGTGGTAGCGGCAACTGCCGCACCGGCGGCACGACCTACTTCCAGCCGGTCGGCGAGGCGCTGAGCCGCTACGGCGTCAGCGTCTTCTGATCGATCGCACCGCAACGGGCCGCCGGGTGATCCCGGCGGCCCGTCCGCGTGCCCGGAGCGGTTCGCCGGACTCGAGCGGGCGGGCCGGGGTACGTTCCGGTCGGTGAGCGCCTCCCCGACCCCGCCCGCCGACGCCGTCACGTCCGCCTGGGCCCCGCTGCGGCTCGCCGCGTTCCGCAGCCTCTGGCTGGCGGTACTGGCCAGCAACGTGGGCACCTGGATGCAGGCCGTCGGCGGAAGATGGCCCGGGTGCAGGTCACCGACGTCAACGACGACGGCACTGTGGTGCTGACCGTGAGCGCCTGGGACATCCCCCGGTAGGTGGCAGGACCGGATCCGCGTCGCCGCCGGACCCCACCTGCCCTCACCCCGCAACCGGGGGCGGGGGAGGGCTGACAGAATGCCAGGGGTAACGGTGTACCGCAGATGAGGAGACGCGAGTCGTGATCCGTACCCATGACGCCGGCAGCCTGCGCGCGACGGACGCCGGCACCACGGTGACGCTCGCCGGGTGGGTGGCCCGCCGGCGCGACCACGGCGGCGTGATCTTCGTCGACCTGCGCGACGGGTCCGGCGTGGTCCAGGTGGTGTTCCGCGAGGAGGACGCGCACGCGCTGCGCAACGAGTTCTGCGTCCGGGTGACCGGCGAGGTGACCCGCCGCCCCGAGGGCAACGAGAACCCGGAGCTGCCGACCGGCGAGATCGAGGTGACCGCCGCCGAGCTGGAGGTGCTCTCCGAGGCGGCGCCGCTGCCCCTGCCCGTCGACGACCAGGTCGAGGCCGGCGACGACATCCGGCTGCGCTACCGCTACCTCGACCTGCGCCGCAGCGGCCCGGCGAAGGCGATGCGGCTGCGCTCGCGCGCCAACCAGCTCGCCCGCAACGTGCTGCACGAGCGGGACTTCCTGGAGATCGAGACCCCGACGCTGACCCGGTCCACGCCGGAAGGCGCCCGCGACTTCCTGGTGCCGGTGCGCCTGCAGCCCGGCAGCTGGTACGCGCTGCCGCAGTCGCCGCAGCTGTTCAAGCAGCTGCTGATGGTCGGCGGCATGGAGCGGTACTACCAGATCGCCCGCTGCTACCGCGACGAGGACTTCCGCGCCGACCGGCAGCCGGAGTTCACCCAGCTCGACATCGAGATGTCCTTCGTCACCGAGGACGACGTCATAGACCTCGGCGAGGCGATCGTCTCGGCGCTCTGGAAGGACCTGGCCGGCCACGAGATCTCCCGGCCGATCCCGCGCATCACCTGGCACGACGCGATGGCCCGCTACGGCTCCGACAAGCCCGACCTGCGCTACGGCGTCGAGCTGACCGAGCTGACCGACTACCTGCGCGGCACCGAGTTCCGGGTCTTCGCCGGCGCGATCGACGCGGGCGGCTACGTCGGCGCGGTCGTCATGCCCGGTGGCGCGGCGCAGAGTCGCAAGGAGCTCGACGGCTGGCAGGACTGGGCCAAGGCGCGCGGCGCGCGCGGCCTGGCGTACGTAGTGCTCGACGCCGAGACCGGCGAGGCGCGCGGGCCGGTGGCGAAGAACCTCTCCGCCGCGCACCTGGGCGGGCTCGCCGACGCGGTCGGCGCGAAGCCGGGCGACGCGGTCTTCTTCGCCGCCAGCACGAACACCCGCGAGGCGCAGGAGCTGCTCGGCGCGGCCCGGATCGAGATCGCCAAGCGGGCCGGGCTGGTCGACGAGAGCGCCTGGGCGTTCTGCTGGGTGGTCGACGCGCCGATGTTCGAGCGCACGGACGAGGGCGGCTGGACGGCTGTGCACCACCCGTTCACCTCGCCGAACGCCGAGTGGGTCGACCGGTTCGAGGAGGCGCCGGACCGGGCGCTGGCGTACGCGTACGACATCGTCTGCAACGGCAACGAGATCGGTGGCGGCTCGATCCGTATCCACCGGGGCGACGTGCAGAAGCGGGTCTTCGAGCTGCTCGGCATCACCCCCGAGGAGGCGCAGGACAAGTTCGGCTTCCTGCTGGAGGCGTTCAAGTACGGCGCCCCGCCGCACGGCGGCATCGCGTTCGGCTGGGACCGGGTCTGCATGCTGCTCGCTGGCGCGGACTCGATCCGCGAGGTCATCGCCTTCCCGAAGACCCGGGGCGGCTTCGACCCGCTGACCGGCGCGCCCACGCCGATCACCGGCCAGCAGCGCACCGAGGCCGGCATCGACGCCAAGCCGAAGCCGCAGGCCGCCCCGCACACCGGCACGGCCGGCCCGGCCGCCCCGGTCTCCGACCCCACCTGACCCCACCCACCTTCCCTCCGCGCGCGAGCCGGGGCCTCCGCCCCGGCTCGCCCTCGTGTGTCTATCAAGAGGTTTGCGTCATGATCTGCGCGACGACATGACGCAAACCTCTTGATCGTTTGTGGGAGGGAAGAGCGGAGGGGGCGGGACATGAGGCTGCTCGTGGTGGGAGCCAGCGGGTTCCTGGGCACCCAGGTGTGCCGGCAGGCGGTGGGTGCCGGCTGGTCGGTGGTGGGGACGTACCACTCGGGCCGGGTCGAGGTGCCGGGCGTCGAGACGCGCCGGCTCGACGTGACGGACCGGGCCGCCGTGCGCGAGCTGGTCGCCCGGGTCCGCCCCGACGCCGTGGTCGGCACCCCCTACCGGGACGGCGCTTGGGCGGTCACCGCCGACGGGGCCGCCCATGTCGCGTACGCCGCCGTCGGGGCGGGGGCGCGGCTCGTGCACGTGTCCAGCGACGCGGTGCACGCCGGCCGCCCGCAGCCGTACGCCGACGACGAGCCGCCCAGCCCGATCTTCCCGTACGGGGCGGCCAAGGCGGCGGCCGAGACCGCCGTCCGCGTCCTCGATCCGGGCGCGGTGCTGGTCCGTACCTCGCTGATCGTCGGGGAGGGGAGCAAGCAGATCCAGCTCTGCCGCGACGCGCTCGCCGGCCGGGCGAGCCTGTTCACCGACGAACTGCGCTGTCCGATCGATGTCACCGACCTGGCCGCCGCCGTGCTGGAGCTTCTCGGCACCGACTACGCCGGCCCGCTCAACGTGGCCGGTCCGGACGCGGTCAGCCGCGCGGAACTGGGCCTGCTGGTCGCCGCGCACGCCGGCATCGACCCGGCCGGCATGAAGACCACCACCGGCGCCGCCGCCGGCGTGCTCCGCCCCGCGGAGGTGCGCCTCGACTCCACCCGCGCCGCCGGGCTGCTCGGCACCCGCCTGCGCGGGGTGCGCGAACTGCTCACCCGCTGATCCGTCCCGGGAGACCCGCCCGGACGACCCGTGCCAGGTGCGCGCGCCGTCGATGCACACTTTCTGTGCAGAACTCTTGTGCACAGAAAGTGTGCACAGATATTGTGCGTCCATGGAGAACACGCCGCGCGCCGTCCACCTCGACAACCGGCAGGTCCGCGTCCTGGCCCATCCGCTGCGGATACGGCTGCTCGGCACGCTGCGGGCGGACGGGCCCGCGACAGCCACCACGCTGGCCGAGAAGCTGGACACCAACACGGGGGCGACCAGCTACCACCTGCGTCAGCTCGCCGAGGTGGGGCTGGTGACGGAGGACCTCGACCGGGGCACCGGCCGGCAGCGGTGGTGGCGGGCTGCCCACGACATCAGCAACTTCGAGCCGACCGACTTCGACGACGACCCGGACGCCCGGGCGGCGGTGCAGTGGATCCAGGGCGACCAGGTGCGGCTGCTGGCCGAGCAGGCCGAGCGCTGGATGGCCGTCGAACACGGCTACTCCCGGCAGTGGCGCGACGCCGCCGGCATGAGCGACATGCTGCTGACGCTCGGTCCGGCGCAGCTGCGGGCCCTCAACGACGAGATGTGGCAGCTGCTCGAGCGCTACCGTGACGAAGAGGTGACCGACGAGCCGGAGGCGGAGTCGGTGCTCGTCTTCCTGGCCGCGTTCCCCCGGGTGGAGGGGTAGCGGTGAGCGCCCTCTCCGTACGCCAGATCCGGCATCGCTTTCTCGTGCTCTACGGCCTGCGCTGGCTGCCCGCCGGCCTGCTCATCCCGGTGATGATCCTGCTGATGCAGGAACGCGGCCTTTCGCTCTCCCAGATCGGCCTGGTCGTCACCGCGCAGGGTCTGATCGTCCTCGCGCTGGAGCTACCCACCGGCGGGTTCGCCGACGCGCTCGGCCGCAAGCCCGTGCTGGTTGCCGCCTGGGTGACCTGCGTGATCTCGCTCGCCGTCTTCGCGGTGGCCGACTCGTTCTGGCTCTTCTTCCTCTCCTGGGCCCTGCAGGGCGTCTACCGGGCGCTGGACAGCGGCCCGCTGGAGTCCTGGTACGTCGACGCCACCCTCGCTGCCGACCCGGAGGCCGAGTACGAGCCCGGCCTCGGCCACGCCGGCACCGTGATCGGCGTCGCCATCGGTGCCGGCGCGCTGCTCAGCGGCGGCCTGGTCGCGCTCGGCCCGATCGGGCCGGTGAGCGCGCTGACCCTGCCGGTGCTCGCCGCCATCGCCCTTCAGACGGTGGCGTTGGTCGCGCTGCTGATGCTGCTGGCGGAGACCCGCTCGGCCAAGGGCGCCGGCGCCCTGCGCGCCTCGATCATCGAGGCGCCCCGGATGGTGGGGCAGGCGTTCGGGCTGCTGCGCCGCTCCCGGGTGCTGCTGGCCCTGGTGGCCGTGGAACTGTTCTGGGGCTTCGGCATGGTCACCTTCGAGTCGCTACTCCCGGTCCGCCTCGCGGAGGTCGTCGGCGACGCCGACCGGGCGGCGGCGCTGCTCGGCCCGGCCACCTCGGTGGCCTGGCTGGCGAACGCGGCCGGCGCCGCGCTGACCCCGCTGATGCTGCGCCGGCTGGGTGCCGCACCCAGCGCCGCGCTGCTGCGCGTCCTGCAGGGCGTCACGGTCGTCGGGATGGGCCTCTTCGCCGGCCCGGTCGGGGTGCTGATCGCCTTCCTGGCCTGCTACGCCGTCCACGGGGCGTCGAACCCGCTGCACATGGGGCTGCTGCACCGTCAGGTCGACGGTCCCTACCGGACCAGTGTCATCTCGCTGAACTCGATGATGTCCCAGCCGGCCGGAGCGCTCGGCGCCGTCGTCCTGACCGCCCTGGCCGACCGCACCAGCATCAGCCTCGCGATGTTCGTCGGTGCCGTGGTGCTGGCCGTCGCCGCCCCGCTCTACCTGCCCGCCTGGCGGGCCGAGCGGCGGAGGCGGTCGGGCCCGGTCGGGCCCGACACCGCCGATCCCGTGCGGCCCGCGGATCGTGCCGCTGACATGGCCCTGACGAGCGGCAACGCCGATGGCGGTCGGGAAACGTCCGCCTGACTTCCGCCGGGGCGGCGGACGGTCGCCCCGGCGGTGCGGGCCGGGACCATGCCTGGGCCGCAAGGATGCACGAGCAACGGTCCCGCGTTGCGGGCCGGGACGATGCAGGGGCCGCAACGATGCACGAGCGACGGTCCCCGCGCCGACCCGGGCCGTGCCGCGCGTCTCAGGCCAGGTGCACCGAGCTGCGGGCCAGCGCGCCGCTGAAGCCGAGCCGCCGGTAGAGCCGGATCGCCCCGACGTTGACGCTGTAGACACCGAGCGCCACGGTGTCGTGGCGGGCGAGCAGGGCCCGGGTCATGGCGGCGGTCAGCGCCGCGCCCAGCCCTCGTCCCCGCAGGTCGGGGGCGACGGTCAGCCCGGCGAGGAAGCCGATGTCGCCCCGGCTGCGGTCGGCGCCGCAGGCGACGATCCGGTCGCCGTCGCGGATGCCGTACCAGTCGACGATCCTCGGGTCGCCCGGTCGCGAGGTGGTGCTCGGGAACGCCTCGTCGATCAGGGCCGTCAGCGCGGGGTGGTCGGCCCCGGTGAGCCGGACCACCCGCTCCTCGTCGGGCTGGCGCGGCGGCGCGGCGGCGCTCCAGAGGAAGTCCCACTCGTCGTGCCGGGCCACCGCCAGCCGGCCGGGCAGCGCCGCCGGGTCGAGCCGCGGCAGGTGCAGCCACTGGCCAGGCCGCAGCGCGCCCCGCGCGACCTGGTCGGCGAAGACCTCGACCGCCGGCCCTGGGGCGCCGATCGCGCCGCCGCGGGGGCCGTGCTCCGCCGGCAGCAGCCAGCCCACCGCGTCGTCGCGCCGCCAACCGCGCGGCACCTCGTCGCGGGCGAGCGCGTGCCGGACGTACGGGTGGTGACCGGCGGCCGCCAGGATGGCGTCCCGCCCCTCCAGGACCTGGTCGGCGATGATCATGTCAGCAAGCCTAGGACGGTCTCCGGCCTCCTGCCGGCGGACCCTGGTCTCCGGCCGTCGCCGAAGCCGGCCGGGGACGGGGCCGATCCACGGTGGAGATTGGCGAGCGGACCGATTGGGTACATCCCGCGCCGACCCACTGGGAACCCCCACCGGAGGAACGTCATGCTCGCCATTCTCGCGGCGGTCGTTTTCGGCTTCGCCCTGCTCATCGACCTGCTGGACACCAACTTCGGTGCCCCGGACCTGTTCAACTGGAACACCCTCGTACTGATCGGCCTGCTGCTGCTCTCCCTGTACCTGGCCGGGGTCGGCCGGGGCCCGCGCGGCGGTGGCGGCGGCGGTGGCGGCCGCTGGTACCGGGGCCGTCGTCCCGGCCGCGGCTGACCGTATCCGATCATCACGGGCCCGGCCCGACGGCGCGCTTCCGGCGCCGTCGGCCGGGCCTTGTACTGTTCCCCTGATGGAGTCCGACGCCCTCTTCTCCCTCGGTGAACCCGCCGGAGCGCCCCTGACGCCCGCGGGTTCCGTCGGTGTGGACGGGTTCACCGCGGTGGGGGAGGACTCGCCGCTGCCCGTCCGGATGCGCCCGCGCAGCATCGACGAGCTGGTCGGTCAGGACCACCTGCTCGCGCCCGGCGCCCCGCTGCGCCAGCTCGTCTCGGCCACGGCGCCGATGTCGGTCATCCTCTGGGGCCCGCCCGGCAGCGGCAAGACGACCATCGCGCACCTGGTGGCGCGGGCCACGGACCGCCGGTTCGTCGCCATGTCGGCCCTCACCGCCGGGGTCAAGGACGTGCGCGCGGTGATCGAGACCGCCCGCCGCCAGCGCCGCTCCGGCGGCCCGCAGACGGTGCTCTTCATCGACGAGGTGCACCGGTTCAGCAAGACCCAGCAGGATTCGCTGCTCGCCGCCGTCGAGGACCGCACGGTCACGCTGCTCGCGGCGACCACCGAGAACCCGTACTTCTCGGTCATCTCGCCCCTGCTGTCGCGGTGCGTGCTGCTCACCCTCCAGCCGCTGGACGACGCGGCGGTGCGCGACCTGCTGCGCCGCGCGGTCGCCGACGAGCGCGGCCTCGGCGGCGCGCTCACCCTCGAGACCGAGGCCGAGGACCATCTCGTACGCCTCGCGTCCGGCGACGTGCGCAAGGCGCTGACGGCGCTGGAGGCGGCGGCGGGCTCCGCCACGGCCCTCGGCGTCGAGCGGATCGACCTCGCCACCGCCGAGCAGGCGGTCGACGTGGCCGCCGTGCGCTACGACCGGGCCGGCGACGCCCACTACGACGTGACCAGCGCCTTCATCAAGAGCATGCGCGGCTCCGACGTGGACGCCGCGCTGCACTGGCTGGCCCGGATGCTGGTCGCCGGCGAGGACGCCCGGTTCATCGCCCGTCGCCTGGTCATCTTCGCCAGCGAGGACGTCGGCATGGCCGACCCGACGGCGCTGAGCGTGGCCACCGCCACCGCCCACGCCGTGGAGTACGTCGGGCTGCCCGAGGCGCAGCTCAACCTCGCCCAGGCGGTGATCCACCTGGCCACCGCCCCGAAGTCCAACTCGGCGACCACCGCGATCGGTGCGGCCATCGCCGACGTGCGGGCCGGCCGGGGCGGCCCGGTGCCGCGCGGGCTGCGCGACGCGCACTACTCGGGCGCCAAGGGGCTGGGGCACGGGACCGGTTACCGCTACCCGCACGACGACCAGCGCGGCGTGGTCACCCAGCAGTACGCCCCCGACGATCTCGCCGGCACCGACTACTACCGGCCGAGTCAGCACGGCGCCGAGCGCTCGGTCGCCACCCGGCTGCCGCTGCTGCGCCGTATCGTCCGGGGGCTGCCCGCGCCGGCCGCGCCCCCGGCGGCGGGGGTCGGGAGCGGTGCGGCGGACAACGGCCGCCGGCAGACGGACACGGGCGGCGCCGACGCGGCGCGAGAGGGCGGCAGTGACACCGCCGGGGAGGGTCAGCAGTGAAATCGCGTGGTTCGGAGCGACCGGAGGACGGCCCCGAAGAGCGGCGCGACTCCCGCGCCAAGGGGCGCCGCTGGGGACGGGGCAAGGCCGAGGCCGAGCCCGAGGAGCCGATCAGCGGCGAGGAGTTCGGCTGGATCGACGACCTGCGCTCGGCCAAGCAGCAGCGCACCGAGCTGGGGCCGGGCGGGCTGGAACCCGCCTCGCCTGCCGCCCCCCGTCCGGGTGATCCGACGGCTCCCGGCCCCGCCGGGCCGCCGCCCCACCGTGGCCCTGGCCCGGCCGCCACACCCCCGGTGCGCCGCGCCGACGCCGAGCCGCCGCGCTCCCGTCCGGTGGACGGACCCTGGCCCGGTGCGCCGGAACCACCCCGGCCGGCCGGCCCCGCCGCCACCCCCGAGGCCGTTCCCCCGCACCAGCCCGTCCGCCGCCCGGCGGCCGGTCGTCCGCAACCGGGCCCGGACGGCCCGGACCGGCGGCCACGCCCCGTTCCGGGCACCCCGACGGGCCCGCAGGCGATTCCGCCGGGGGGCGCACCGGCCGGCACCGCGGCGGGCCCGCAGGCGGCCCCGCCGGCCGGCCCGCAGCGGGCTTCCGCGCCGCATCCGCAGGCCGGCTTCCCGGCGCATCCGCAGGCCGGCTTCCCGGCGGCTCCGCAGGCCGAGCCGCGGACCGGGCCGCAGCCCGGTCCGGCCGCCGGCCCCCAGGTCGGGCCGCCGCCCGGCACGCACGCCGGCACGCCGACCGGACCGCGTCCGGGGGCGCCGGTGTCTCCGCACCCGGACGCGCCGCACCCGGCCGGTCGGCGCCCCGACGGCCGCGCGGCGGTGCCGGGCGGTGCGCCGCCACCGGCCGCCACCGGGCGGCCCGGCGGTGCCGTGGGCGCCGCCCGGGTCGGTGTCCCGGCCCCAGGTACCGCCCAGCCGCCCGCCGGTCCGCCGACCGGCGAGCTGCGCGGCGCCCCCGCCGACGGACGTGACCCCCGCTCCGGCCGGATGCGGCGGGGCCCGGTCGACGCCGGCGTGCCCGTCCCGACGGACGGCACCGGAGCCGTGCCGGCGGCCGCCCCGCCAATGCCCGACGGCGACGGCACCGACCGGGGCCGACGCCCCGGTGCCCCGGCCGGCCGACGCCGCGCCGCCGAGGAGGACGCGCCGCCGGCACCCCGTCCGGGCGGTGCCCCGCCGGCACCCCGTCCGGGCGGTGCCCCGCCGGTGCCGCGCCCGGGCAGTGCCCCGCCGGTGCCGCGTTCCGGCAACGCCCCGCCGGTGCCCGGCACTGGCGACGCCCCGCCGGTGCCGCGCTCCGGCAACGCCCCGCCCGTGCCCGGTGCGCCCGCCGCGCCTCCCGGCGTCGGGGTGCAGCCGCCGCACGGTTCCGCCCCGCGCGGCCGACGCGCCGCGCCCGACGACGTCGAGGTCGCGGGTCGGGGCCGGCGTGCGGCCGGCGACGACGAGACCTCCGGCCGGGCCGGACGCGCCACGGGCGGCAGTCAGCCCCCCGCGCGCCGTGCGGACGCCGGGGTGGTCCCGCCCCCCGGCGGCCCCGCGGCCCCGGACGAGGCGGAGAACCCGCCGCGCCCGGCCGACGGGGAAGCGGGGCGCCGCCGGCCCGGTGATTCCCGGGCCGGCCGACCGGAGCGCCCCGCCGACTGGCTGCGGCAGGCCGGCCGGGCACATCACACCGATCCCGCCCTGCCGACGGTCAAGCGGCCGGTGCCGCCCGCTGCGGGCGGTCCGTCGCCGGTGCCGCCCGGGCCGGAGCCGCGCGGCGCCGGGACCGGCAACGTCCCGGCGGGTCGGGCGCGGCCCGGCGTGCAGCCGCCGCGACCCACCGACGCCACCGAACCCGGACGGCCGGCGGGCCGGGCCCGGCCCGTCGCCGAGCCGCCCCGGCCCGCCGACACCCCCCACCCCGGGCCGCCGGCCCGGGGCGCCGCCCGCCCCACGCCGGCCGGTGCACCGCCGCCGCCCGGCTCCCCGACCCCGGCCGGCCGGCCCCACCCCGACCTGCCCCCGGCCGGACCCGCGCGGGGTGCCGCGCGTCCCGACGCCGGCCCGGCGGGTCCTGCCCTGGGCGCCGCGCGTCCCGACCCCGGCCTGGCGGGTCCCGTCCGAGGCGCCGCGCGTCCCGACGCCGGCCTGGTGGGTCCTGCCCTGGGTGCCGCGCGTCCCGATCCTGGCCTGGCGGGTCCGGCGCGGGGTGCCGCGCGTCCGGATCCCGGCCTGGCGGGTCCCGTCCGGGGTGCCGCGCGTCCCGACGTCGGTCCGCCGGGTGCCGCGCGGCCCGTCGCGCCGCCCTCCGGCGCGGCTTCCGCCGCCGGGCCGTCCCCGGCCGCCGCGAACGTGAGCGCGCCGCCCGGCCCGCGCCGCCCCGGGCCCGGCCCGTCGGGCCCCGCCGGTCCGGGGACGCACCCAGCCGTACCGGGGGGAGCCGAACAGACCTCGTCCGGCCCGCCCGCCACTGCGCCGGGCCCGGCCCGGCCCGGTGCGGGTTCCGGTGCCGCCCGGCCGCCGGCCGTCGGGCGGGACCGGCCCGAGCCGACGTCCGGCGCCGGCCCCCGACCCGGCCCCGGCGCTGCGTCCGGCGTCGCCCGGGCGGCCGCCCCGGCGCCCCGCCCCGGGCCCGATGACCGCGCCGCCGGGCGGGCGATCCCGCCGCACCGCGAGCCGGGGCGGCCCGAGCCGTCAGGCGTTGCGCCGGTGCCACCGCCGGGGGCCGCGGGCGAGCCGGTGGTGGCGCGGGCCGCCGCGACTGTCGTACCACCCGTCGAGCCGGCGGACGGACCGGCGCTGCGCCGGCCCGCGGAACCGGATTCGCCGGACGACGACGCGGCCGGCCCCGGCGGGCTGCGCGGCGCGCGGTCCGAGCTGCGCCGCCGGATGCGTGAGCGGCGGCGGCTGCGGATGGGCATCCTCGCCCTGGTCAGCGTGGTGCTGCTCGGCGCGGTCCCGCTCTATTTCGGCATCCGTACGCTCAGCCGCGATCCGGTCTTCGACACCCTCGACGAGCTGGACGTGCCGGGCTGGGCGGCGGTGCAGACCGTCGACGACGTCAGCGGCAGCCGGTGGTGCCTGCTCGACTGCCGGCTCCGCGAACGCACGGCCACCTCCGAGCGGCCGCCGGCGGAGACGGCACAGGTCTACGAGCGGGCGCTGGCCGACGACGGCTGGCAGCCGTGGAAGGTGAGCCGCTGCCCCGAGCAACCCGCGAAGGGGAGCTACACGTGCTGGCGCCGGGACGAGCTGACCCTCGACCTGTGGGTACGCGAGCCCGCCTGCGTGCCGCCGCCGGTGGACGGGGAACCGGCGGTCGTGCCGTCGCCCGAACCGGCGACCGCTGCGGAGCAGTGCTCCGGCTCGTTGGTGTCGGTGAAGGTCCGCAACGCGATCGACGACGAGCGGACCCGGCCCCAGCCCACCACCGACCCGTCACTCACCGGGGAGGATCCCTTCCCGACGGTCAGCGAGGATCCGCTCGCGACGCCGACACCCTCACCGTCCTGAGCCGGTTTCCATCACGGACGGTAGGGTCTGGGGCTGGCGGACCGCCAGCCCCCGCCGGCCCCTCGCGGGTGCCGGGCGGCGGTGTGGGCAGGACGGTCGCACGTTCCGGGGGCGTCGGGTTCCCGGAACTCTGCTTGAGGAGGACAGGCGTGGGCTTTTTCGAGGTCGCGGCGCTGATCGCGGCGATCGCGTTCGCGATGCTGGTGCTGATCCTGACGCTGCCCATCCTGCGGCTGCGGCACACCGTGGACGCCACCACCCGGATGATCAACGACCTGAACGACCGGACCGCGCCGCTGCTGGGCGACGTGAACACCACGGTGAAGAACGTCAACACCGCCCTGGAGCAGGTGCAGACCTCCCTGGACGGGGTCAACCTCCAGCTCGCCAAGGTCGACACCATGACCAGCCACGCGCAGAACGTCACCGCCAACGTCGCGAACCTGGCGACCGTCGTCTCCGCCGCCGCCGCCAACCCGTTGGTCAAGGTGGCCGCCTTCGGCTACGGCGTGCGCAAGGCCGCCTCCGCCCGTCGGCACGCCGAGACCGAGCGCGAGGTGCGCGACACCATCAAGCAGCAGCGGCGGGCCGCCAAGCGCGGCAACCGCTGATCCGGCACGACCAGGAGGAGCTTCGGAGATGAGGCGGTTGTTCTGGCTCGGCATCGGGCTGGCCGTCGGCGTGGTGGTGGTCCGCAAGGCCACCCGCACCGCACAGGCGTACACCCCGGCCGGCATCGCCAGCACGGTGACCGAATCCGCTGGCGGGCTGGCGGAGTCGCTGCGTAGCTTCGTGGAGGACGTCCGGATCGCGATGGCCGAGCGCGAGCAGGAGATCCACGAGGCGTTCGCCCAGGGCGAGGCGTTCGACGACCAGTTCGCCGAGCTGCGGGAGGACCCGCGCATCGGCGACCGAGAGATCTTTCCGGAGGAACACCAGCGATGAAGACGGCGGAGATCAAGCGGCGGTACCTCGCCCACTTCGAGGCGAACGGCCACACCGTGGTGCCGTCCGCTCCGCTGCCCGCCATCAGCGACCCGAACCTGCTGTTCGTCAACGCCGGCATGGTGCAGTTCGTGCCCTACTTCCTGGGGCAGCAGACCCCGCCGTACCGGCGGGCGGTCAGCGTGCAGAAGTGCATCCGTACGCCCGACATCGACGAGGTCGGCAAGACCAGCCGGCACGGCACGTTCTTCCAGATGAACGGCAACTTCTCCTTCGGTGACTACTTCAAGGACGGGGCGATCCCGCTCGCCTGGGACCTGGTCACCAAGTCCCAGGAGCAGGGCGGGTTCGGCCTGGACCCGGAGCGGATCTGGCCGACGGTCTACCTCGACGACGACGAGGCGTTCGAGATCTGGCGCTCGGTCGGGGTGCCGACCGAGCGGATCGTGCGCCGGGGCAAGGCGGACAACTTCTGGTCGATGGGCATCCCCGGCCCGTGCGGCCCGTGCTCCGAGCTGTTCTACGACCGTGGCCCGGAGTACGGCCGCGAGGGCGGCCCGGCGGTCGACGAGGACCGCTACATGGAGTTCTGGAACCTCGTCTTCATGCAGTTCGAGCGCGGCCCGGGCACCGGCAAGGAGGACTACCCGATCCTCGGTGACCTGCCGGCGAAGAACATCGACACCGGCATGGGCCTGGAGCGGATGGCCTCCATCCTCCAGGGCGTCGACAACCTCTACGAGATCGACGAGGTCCGGCCGATCCTCGACAAGGCCGCCGAGCTGACCGGCAAGCGCTACGGCGCCCGGTCCGGCCAGGTCGCCAGCGAGTCGCACCCGGACGACGTGCGGCTGCGGGTGATCGCCGACCACGTGCGTACGGCGCTGATGCTGATCGGCGACGGGGTAACCCCGAGCAACGAGGGGCGCGGCTACGTGCTGCGCCGCATCATGCGCCGGGCGATCCGGTCGGTGCGGCTGCTGGGCTGGCAGGAACGGGCGCTGCCCGAGCTGCTGCCGGTGGCCCGGGACTGCATGGCCCCGTCGTACCCGGAGCTGGCCGCCGACTTCGACCGGATCGCCGACTACGCGTACGCGGAGGAGGACGCCTTCCTGTCCACCCTGCGGGCCGGCACCACGATCCTGGACACGGCCATCGCGGAGACCCGTACGGCCGGCAAGCCGGCGCTGTCGGGTGAGAAGGCGTTCCAGCTGCACGACACGTACGGCTTCCCGATCGACCTGACGCTGGAGATCGCGGCCGAGCAGGGCCTGACGGTCGACGCGGAGGGCTTCCGCCGGCTGATGGCCGACCAGCGGGCGCGCGCCAAGGCCGACGCCCAGGCGCGCAAGACCGGGCACACCGACCTGTCGGCGTACCGGTCGGTGCTCGACTCGGGCGGCCCGGTGCGGTTCACCGGCTACGGCGAGGTGTCCCGGGAGTCGACGGTGCGGGCGGTGCTCGGTGTCGACGGCCCCCGCCAGGCGGCGGTCGAGGGCGACACGATCGAGCTGGTGCTCGACGCCACCCCGTTCTACGCCGAGGGCGGCGGGCAGCAGCCCGACCTGGGCATGATCACCGTCGGCGGCGGCCAGGTCGAGGTGCTCGACGTGCAGCAGCCGGTGCCCGGCCTGATCGTGCACCGCGCCCGGGTGCTGCGGGGCGAGGTGCGGGCGGGGGAGACCGGCTACGCCGAGATCGACACCACCCGCCGGCGGGCCATCTCCCGGTCGCACACGGCGACGCACCTGGTGCACCAGACGATGCGCAACTTCCTCGGCGAGTCCGCCACCCAGGCCGGTTCGCTCAACGCCCCGGGCCGGCTGCGCTTCGACTTCAACACCCCGACGGGGGTGGCGCCGAGCGTGCTGCGCGACGTCGAGCAGCAGGTCAACGAGGTGCTCCTGGCCGACCTGGAGGTGCACGCCTTCATCACCTCGCTGGAGGAGGCGCGGCGCATCGGCGCGATGGCGCTCTTCGGCGAGAAGTACGGCGAGGAGGTGCGGGTCGTCGAGGTCGGCGACTACGCCCGCGAGCTGTGCGGCGGCACCCACGTCTCCCGTTCCGGCCAGCTCGGCCTGGTGAAGATCCTCAACGAGTCGTCGATCGGCTCCGGGGTGCGCCGCGTCGAGGCCCTGGTCGGCATGGACGCCTTCAACTTCCTCGCCCGGGAGCACCTGCTGGTCTCCCGCCTCGCCGAGCTGTACCGGGTGCCCAACGATCAGGTCGCCGACCGGGTCGAGCAGACCGTGACGCAGCTGCGCGACGCCGAGAAGGAGTTGGAGAAGCTGCGGGCCCAACTGGTGCTCGGCGGCGCGGCGGCGCTCGCGGCACAGGCCAAGGACGTGGGCGGGGTCGCGTACGTGGGCACCGAGGCGCCGGAGGGCGCGGCCGGCAACGACGTGCGTACCCTCGCCCAGGAGGTCCGGGGCAAGATCGACCCGGCGCGGCCGGCGGTCGTCGCGGTGGCGGCCCGGGCCAACGGCAAGGCCTCGCTCGTCGTCGCGGTGAACCAGGCCGCCCGCAGCCGGGGCCTGGCCGCGTCGGACCTGGTCAAGGCGGCCTTCTCCGGGCGCGGCGGCGGCAGCCCCGACCTGGCCCAGGGCGGCGGCCTGCCGGCCGCCGAGGCGCCGAACCTGCTCCGCACGGTCGAGAAGGCGATCGCCGACGCGTGATACGTGCTCGCAGCGGCCAGGGCGGACCCGCGTGGTCCGCCCTGGTTCGCCGTTTCAGGGGAGTCAACGACCGTGAGTGAGTTGTCCCGGGGTGTCCGGCTCGGGGTGGACGTCGGGCAGGTCCGGGTGGGGGTCTCCCGCTCGGACCCGCACGGCGTGCTGGCCACCCCGCTGGTGACCCTCGCCCGCGACCTCACCGCCGCTCCGGACGCGGTGCCGGCCGACATCGTCGCGCTCGCCGCGCTGGTGGTTGAGCACGAGGCGGTGGAGATCGTCGTCGGCCTTCCGGTCAATCTCGCCGGCAGGCACGGTCCCGCCGCCGTACACGTGAAGGCGTACGCTGACCGACTGGCTGATGTAATAGCGCCCGTTCCGGTGGCGCTCACCGACGAGAGGATGTCCACGGTCGTGGCGTCTCGTAGGCTTGCCGAGCGTGGGGTCCGAGGAAAACGGCAACGAGCGGTGGTCGACCAGGCTGCCGCGGTGGAGATTCTGCAGAGCTGGCTGGACGCGCAGCGGAGGCGGACGCGATGATGGACGATCTTGACCTCGGGTTCGACGAGCAGGACCGGGGGGAGAAGGGCAAGCACCGGCGCGGCGCGGTGCGCAAGCGCAAGGAGGGCTCCTCCGGCGGTGGCGGCCGGGGCAAGACGGTCCTCGCGCTGCTGCTCGCCGTCGTCCTGCTGGGCGCGATCGGCGGCGGCGCCTTCTACGGCTTCGACCGCGTCCAGAGCTACTTCGTGACCCCCGACTACGACGGCGCGGGCACCGGCGAGGTGACTGTCGAGATCAAGCAGGGCGCGCTGATCGCCGACATGGCCAACGCGCTGGTCGCCGCCGACGTGGTGAAGAGCGCCAAGGCGTTCATCGAGGCCGCCGAGGGCAACGCCCGCAGCAAGAACATCCAGCCGGGCACGTACAAGCTGCGCAAGCAGATGAGCGGCGAGAGCGCGGTCACCGCGATGCTCGACCTGAAGAACCGGATCGTCAACGGGGTCACCATCCCGGAGGGCCGGACGGCGAAGAACGTCTACCAGTTGCTCTCCAAGGAAACCAAGATCCCGGTGAAGGACTTCGAGGCGGCGGCGAAGGACCCCATCGCTCGGGGCGTGCCGGACTGGTGGTTCAAGCGCAGCGACAACAAGAAGGTCAAGCCGTCGATCGAGGGCTTCCTCTACCCGGACACCTACGAGATCCCGCCGAAGGCGACCGCCGAGACCATCATCGAGCTGATGGTCCAGAACTTCCTCAGCGTGACCGGCGAGATGCAGTTCGCCGACCGGGTGCAGAAGGAGCGCGGGGGCATCAGCCCGTACGAGGCGCTGATCGTCGCGTCGCTGGCGCAGGCCGAGGCGGGGAACAAGGACGACCTGGGCAAGGTCGCCCGGGTGGCGTACAACCGGGTGTTCGGCGAGTTCCCGTGCAACTGCCTGGAGATGGACGTCACGGTCAACTACTACCTGGAGCTGACCGGGCAGAAGACCAAGACGTCCGGGCAGATGACGGCCGCCGACCTGGACAACCCGAAGAACCCGTACAACCGCAAGCTGCCCGGCCTCGTGCCCACCCCGATCAACAATCCGGGCAAGCAGGCCATGGAGGGGGCGATGGACCCGCCGCCCGGCAAGTGGCTCTTCTTCGTGGCGATCGACAAGGAGGGGCACTCCGAGTTCGCCGAGACCTTCCCGGAACACGAGAAGAACATGGCGAAGGCCCGGGAGAACGGCATCATCTGATGACGGCCGCACGCCGGGCGGGGGTGCTCGGCACGCCGATCGCGCACTCCCTCTCCCCGGTGATCCACAACGCCGGCTACGCGGCGGCGGGGCTGACCGGGTGGTCGTACACCCGGATCGAGTGCGCGGCGGCGGAGCTGCCGGGCGTGGTCGCCGGCCTGGGTACGGAGTGGGCCGGGCTGTCGGTGACCATGCCGGGCAAGGAGGCGGCGCTCGCGGTGGCCGCCGAGGTCTCGCCGGTCGCCGCCGCCGTGGGCGCCGCCAACACGCTGGTACGCCGCCCGGACGGCTCCTGGTACGCCGACAACACCGACGTGGTCGGCATGGTCGAGGTGCTCACCGACGCCGGGGTACGCCCGGGCGCGACGGTGACGGTGCTGGGCGCGGGCGGCACCGCGCGCGCGGCGGTGGCCGCGGCGGGGCGGCTCGACGCCCGCGCGGTGACCGTGGTGGCCCGCCGCCCGGCGGCGGTCGAGGAACTGCGCCCGGTGGCCCGCGCCGTCGCCGTGCCGATGCGCGCGGCGGCCTGGGACGACGACGCGGCGACCCACGTCGGCGCCGACGTCGTGATCTCGACCGTGCCGAAGGGGGTCGCCGACCCGCTGGCCGTCGCTACGGACTGGCGGCCGGAGACGGTGCTCTTCGACGCGCTCTACGACCCGTGGCCGACGCCGCTGGCCGCGTCGGCCGAGGCGGCCGGCTGCCGGATCGTCTCCGGCCTCGACCTGCTGCTGGCCCAGGCGGTGGGCCAGTTCGAGCACTTCACGGGCGTCGCCGCGCCCCGGGCGGCGATGGCCGCCGCCCTGGCCGCCGCCCGCGCCGCCTAGCGGTCGAGTATGAGCCGCCGCTGAGCCGTTGTTCCGGTCGACGCCCCACATGCCGGACATCCGCGTTCCCATGTCGGACAAGCCGGGTCGTTGACAGCACGACCCGGCTTGTCGTCAGTGCGGTTCCTAACTTCGTGGGTCTCCAGCACCTCTCTGGAGCCGGTCGACAAGCAACACGCCAGCACCCACGGCGAGCGCTATAAGGAGTCCGGACCAGTAGGAACCCTCAAAGAGGAATACGTTCGCCAGCGGCAATACGAGTAGAGCTGTCAGCGCCAGCCAGAAGCTCTTCCTTCGAATCATCAACCCGCCTTCCTGGTGGCACACCACGAGCACGACACTAACTTGCTGCCGTGGCGTCGGCACCGATGGACGCTTTGGGGCCTGCTCTATCAACCATCGTTGTTGGACTCGGTCGTTACCCAGTAACCGACGATCGTTCCTGCTGCCCAGCAACCGATCTTCGCGGCGACGGGCGCAGCGACTGCTGATATTCCGTCGTCGCGGGTGCTGCTGTCCAGGCCGCAATGGTGGCGATGGTCTGGCACGCGCTTCCGAAAGCCGTGCCCGCCGCGGTTCCGAAGATGTCCGACCAGTCGAAGAAGAGGCCCGTCGGATCAATATAGTTGGTCGGGCTGCAGCCAGCGTAGGCGTACCGGTTGCCCTACTGGGGATTGCCGATGAAGCTCAGGTTGTCCTGCTGGGTGAAGCGGCCCTGGGCGGGGTTGTACCAGCGTTGGCCGTACTTGGTGAAGCCGCTGGCGGGTCCTTACCTGCCGTGGCCTTCGTCCAGTTGATCACAGTGCTGGCGATGATGTAGAGCATGATGGCGAGCAGTGCCCCACCGACGACATAGGCCGTGACATTGCCGTCGGCTTTGGCGACGAGCAGACCGGCGCCGACGGCAACCAGCGCTGAGATGACCAGGATTGTGGCCCCCCGGGCCTGCATCGTGCTCCGGCTAGCTTCTCTCACCTCGGCGGGCCCCCATTCTCTTCTTCGGTTCGCACGGTCGGAATTCCTGCCCTGACCAAATGGTGACACCGGTCATGGCGGCGACCGCGTGCGACAGGTACCCGCCGATGAACAGGACCAACCGACCGACCGCACATGTCGCCGCAAGCGTGCGGGCTCGGCCTGCTGCTGGCCCAGGCGGTGGGCCAGTTCGCGCACTCCACGGGCGTCGCGGCAGCCCGGGCGGCGATGGCCGCCGCCCGCGCCGCCTGACCATCGGCGCGGGGGCGGGAGTGTCCCCTGTGGTCGTCCAGGGCATCCTTAGGCGACGGTTAAGACGCGCTTAGGTCCGGCTGTCGTCCCCACGTCACGCCGTGGCCGTGGTTACGCTGCTGACCGTCACCGCCCGACACACAGGGAGTTCACCTTGGCTCGGCACGGACTGCACCGCCTCACCCGGCAAGCCGGCCCTCGGCGCAAGGCCGTCGTCCTCGGCGTGGCCGGCGCCACCGTGGTGGCCGGCATCGTGGCCACCACGATGCCGCTGCTGGCCGCCGACGACCTGTCGATCCCGGCGACCGCCGACACCACGGCGACCATGGTGTCGCAGGACGGCGACAACGGGGCGAAGACGACGCTGGCGACCTGCGCGGTCCGCTGCGACGGCAATCCCCGGGGCGGCCGGGAGGCTGTCGTCCAGTTCGCCGTGACCACCCTGCCGGCGGCGGCGGTCAACGTGCGGGCCACCCTGCGGGTGCACGCGTGGCAGGAGTTCCCGGCGACCGTGAGCGCGCACGCCTCCGCGGTGGACGCCCGCGCGGCCCGGCCGACGCCGGCGCTGCCGGGGGCGGCCCTCGACACCGTCTCGAAGGTGGCGAAGGGCTTCAACGAGTGGGACGTCTCGGCCCTGGTGAAGGGCAACGGCACCTTCACCGTCTCGCTCGCGCAGACGGGGCTGGAGACCAGGATCTACTGGGCGTCGACGGAGAACCGCAACCCCGACCTGCGCCCGCGCCTGGAGATCCGCTACGACGTCGGCACCCGGCCCACGCCGGTGGTGACCAGCGCCGCGCCGTCGCCGAGCCGGACGGTCGCGCCGAGCCCCGCGCCGAAGCCGACGCCCAGCGCCAGCCCCACCCGCGCCACCCCGAGCCCGTCGGCGAGCCCGTCGGCCGGCACGGACCGCTGCGGCGCGGTGTCGAGCAGGCTGGTGCCCTCCTGCGGCGCCTGGTGGGGGATGTACTCCCCGTCGAACGCCGGTGACGGCTGGGACCACGGTGCCGCGGTCGCCGACGTCGAGGCGCAGGTCGGGCGCAAGTTCGACATCGTGCACCGCTACCACGACTTCTCCAACTCCGGCAGCAACGGCGCCTTCCCCGACGCCTACCAGCGGCAGCAGATGCGCGAGGGTCGGCTGATGTTCTTCGCCTGGGAGTCGCGGATCTTCTCCTCCGGCACGGTGCTGACCTGGCAGGACGTCTACAGTGGCCGGTACGACGCCACCATCGACGCGGTCGCCGGCCGGATCCGCGACACCGGCGTGCCCGTGTTCATGGGCTTCGACCACGAGCCGGAGGACGAGCCGGCCAAGGGCAGCGACGCCGACTTCGTCCGCGCCTGGCAGCACGTGCACGACCGGTTCGCCAAGGCGGGCGCCGACAACGCGGTGTGGGTGTGGACGATGATGGGCTGGTCGGGCCACTACGACCGCTACGCCGGTCTCTATCCCGGTGACCGGTACGTCGACTGGGTGGGCTACGACCCGTACAACTTCCACGTCTGCAACGGCAGCAAGGTCTGGAAGAGCCCGGCCACCACCATCGGCGGCTTCTACCGCTGGCTGGACGAGAACCGCCTCGGGGTCGGCAAGCCGCGGATGCTCGCCGAGTTCGGCACCAACTTCGACGCGGCCGACCCGGACGCGAAGCGGCGCTGGTTCGAGGAGTTCCCGGCGGCGCTGAAGGCGCACCCGAAGATCAAGGCGGCGATCTACTTCAACTCCCCGGGGATGACCCGCCGGACGGACACCTGTGACATGACCATGAACCACGACGCCGCGTCGGTGGCGGGGTTCGCCCGCGCCGGGCGCGACAGCTACCTGCGCCAGCCCACCGGGGGCGTCCGCTGACACCGCGCGTTCACATTTCGACCCACAGTGATACGGGCGAGTCGGACATCCGACTTGCTGTGTGCGGTGTCATGTTGCTGATGCAGTGACCGCCCAATCGGCGGATATCGCCGGCCTGGGTCGACCAGGCACGCTACGCGGGTTCTCTCCCGACATGGAGGCGTAGCGTGCCCGACATCCCGCTCTCTCGGCGAACCGCCGGACTCCGCACCCGGGCGGGGGTGGTCGCACTCGTGACCGCCGCCGCCGTGCTGGCCGTCCCCACCGGGACCTCCGCCGCCCTGGTGCCGGCGCCCGAACCGGCGACCCTGGTCTCGGCCAATCCGGCCGACGCCACACCGCACGCCAGGGACGGCGAGACCCGCGCCTTCGCGCAGGTCGGCTCCACCGTGTTCGTCGGCGGCAGCTTCACCCAGATCCGGCAGACCGCCAGCGCGGCGTGGACCACCCAGCGTTACCTCTTCGCGTACGACCGGGCCACCGGCACGATCTCGACCAGCTTCCTGCCGGTGCTGGACGGCGCGGTCAACACGCTGGTCGCCGGGCCCGGCGGCACGCTGATCGTCGGCGGCACCTTCAAGAACGTCAACGGCGTCTCCCGCAAGAACCTGGTGGCGCTCAACCCCGCCACGGGCGCGATCGTCGACAGCTGGGTCGGCCGCTCCGACGGCGGCACCGTGCGCGACCTGGCGCTGCACGGCAACTGGCTCTACGTGGCCGGGGCCTTCAACTGGCTCAACGGCACCGCGCACGCCGGGCTCGGCCGGCTCAACGCCACGACCGGCGCGATCGACCCGACCTTCAACGTCGACGCGACCGTCGGGCGCCACGGGACCACCTCGTACGTGTGGACGATCGACGTCGCCCCGGACGGCGGCACCCTGGCCGTCGGCGGCAACTTCACGCTCGTCAACGACCTGCCGCGCAACCAGATGGCGCTTGTCGACCTCACCGGCACCCCGGCGGTGCTGGACTGGAGCACGGAGAAGTTCGTGCCGCCGTGCGCGTCGCCGGCGACCTTCGTGCACTACGTGCAGGACGTCAAGTTCGGCGGCGACGGCAGCTGGTTCGTCGTCGGCACCAACGGCGGCTCGGGCTGGCCGGCCGCGTACTGCGACGCGCTGGTGCGCTTCGAGACCGCCGCCCGGGGCACCGGGCAGCTCGGCACCTGGGTCGACTACACCGGCAACGACACCATCACCTCCGTCGAGGTCGCCGACAACGTCATCTACCTCGGCGGGCACTTCCGCTGGCTGAACAACCCGAACGCCAGCGACACCGCCGGCAAGGGCGCGATCGACCGGCTCGGCATCGCCGCGGTCACCCCGGCCACCGGCATGCCGGTCAACTGGAACCCCCGCCGCAGCGGCAGCGCGTCGATGCCGGCCGGCACCAGCAACTGGGGCTCCTCCGTGCCGGTGCTCTGGCGCGGCAGCGACGGCCTCTACTTCGGCCACAACTCCGACGGCATGGGCAACGAGTACCACGGCCGGCTCGGGATGTTCCCGCTGACCGGCGGGCGCACCATCACCCCGAAGAACGCGCCGACCGCGACCACCGGCAACCTCTACGTCGGCACCGGCGCGGGCGAGCTGGCCAAGGTGCCGTTCGACGGGACCAGCCTGGGCACCCCGAGCACGGTCAGCCAGCCCAACTACACGGCGGCCGGCGCGACCTGGCGGGTGGACGACCGGATCTACTGGTCGCACACGGTCGCCGGCACCCCCACGGGCAGCCGGATCGACATCTCGCTGTTCAACGGCGGCGCGATCGGCGCCCCGTGGGAGGCGTCCGGCTACAACGACTGGTTCAACCCGGCGCTGATGACCGGCGCGTTCTACCTCGACGGGCGCCTCTACTACACCCGCTCGGGCGCCAGCGGCCTCTACTACCGCTACTTCGAGATCGACGGCAACTACCTCGGCGCCACCGAGTTCACGCTGCCCACCACCGGAGTCACCTGGTCGGCCGTGCGGGGCATGGCCTGGGTCGCCGGCCGGATCGTGTACGGTGCCACCGACGGAACGCTGCGCAGCGTGCCGTTCGACCCGACGGCCGCCCCGGCGGTCGACGGAACGACGGCGACGGTGGTCCCGGCGACCGCCGGCGTGACGTGGTCAACGCCGTCGACCTTCTTCTCCGTGCAGTGACGGTCGACTGTTCGTAACGGAACATCGGTAGATTGTTCACGTTGGGCCGGCGACGGATCAGCCGTCGCCGGCCCGCACGACGTGGGGAGGGTCGTTGGCCGGCTCGGGTGGCAACCGCAGAGGGCTCGCGGTACGGGTCGTCTTCGCGGTCAAGCGCCGCTGGTACACGCTGCGCTATCCCCGGCTGACGCTGGGTCGGGGCGTGGAGATCCGCGGCCGGATCCGGCTGCGCCGGGGCGTACGGGTGAGCATCGGTGACCGCACCCGGATCAACAAGCTGGTCCGCTTCGCCGGTCCCGGCGAGGTGCGGGTCGGCGCCGACTGCCTGTTGAACGCCACCTGGATCGGCACCTGGACGTCGGTCACCATCGGCGACCGGTGCCTGCTCTCGGACTGCGAGCTGCTGGACAACGACTTCCACAACCTGCCGCCCGAGCAGCGGCACGACCCGCCCGTCCCGGCCACCCGCGCCCCGATCACGATCGAGGACAACGTGTGGGTCGGGGCGCACGCCCTGGTGATGAAGGGTGTGCGGATCGGCCGGGACAGTGTCGTGGGCGCCGCCACGGTGGTCCGTACGGACGTGCCGCCGCGGGTCGTGGTCGCTGGAAATCCACAACAGACGGTGAAGAAGTTCAATGACTGACGCTTCCTCAGGCACCTGGGCCACGGACGTACCCGCCAGCGGTGGCGGCACACCGGGCCGCACCGTCACGCTGACCGACCTGCTGCGCGTCCCGCTGCACCGGATCCGGCTCGTCGGGGCCGTCGCCGCGATCGGCCTGCTCGCCGCGCTCGGCTACGTGGTGCTCGTACCGGCCGCCGTGTCCGCCAGCGCGGTCGTGGCGGTGCGTCCCGTCGTCACCGACGCGTTCACGCCCAGCGGCGCCGCCGCCGACCGGGCGGTGAACATGAACGTGGAGAGCGGCATCGCCACGGGCACCGACGTGGTGCAGCGGCTGGCCGACTCGGGCGGCATGGACCCGCGCGAGGTGCGCGACGCCCTCGAGGTCGAGGTGCCCACCGGCGGGCAGATCCTGCGCTTCGTCTACCAGGCCCCCACCGCGGAGCAGGCGGTCGAGGGCGTCAACCTCGCCGCCCAGGCCTACCTCGACGTGCGCCGCACGATGTACGAAAAGCAGCGCGAGGAGATGCTGCGCTCGTACGACGAGAGCATCGCCAAGGTCGCCGCCCAGCAGGCCGCCCTCCAGAAGCGGGTCAACAACGCCCGGGAGGGCGCGGTCGACGCCGCCGTGACCGAGCTGACCGGCATCAACAACCAGCTCACCCAGCTCAACGCCGCCCGCACCGAGATCGCCGCCGTCGACGTCAACCCCGGCTGGGTCACCCAGACCGCCGAGCGGGCCCTGGCTTCCTCCGCCGGCAACCGCCCGCTCTACCTGCTCGCCGGCCTGCTCGGGGGGACGCTGCTCGGCGTGGTGCTGGCGTACGCCTGGGAGTCGATGGACCGGCGGATCCGGTCGGTCGACGACGGCCGGGACGCCACCGGGCTCCCGCTGCTCGGCACGGTCCGCAGCCGCCGGTGGCGCGGCGGCAAGGAGGCGGTCGACGCCGACATCCGGTACGTGGCGATGGCCATCGCCGAGCGGGTGCGCCAGCCCGCCCGGGTGTCGCTGCTGACCGCCCGCGAGGAGGACCCGACGGCCATCACCGCCGGGCTCGCGGTGGCGCTGGCGGCCGTCGGCCGGGAGGTCTTCGTCGCCGACGACAGCGGGCGCGCCGACCGGCTGCGCAGCACCGTGCTCGCCGACCGGGAGCGGCTGCCCGCCGCGGCGGACCCGTCCCGCCCGCTCGTCCCGAAGCCCCGGCCGGGCGGCTCGACGACGGACGGCAAGAGCGGCGGCACCGCGGAGCCGGCCGCGGCCCGTCGTCCGTCGCCGCACCCGATCGGCGCCCGCCCGTCCACCGACCCGGACGCCACGCTGACCCTGCCCCGGGTCACCTCGACGGCGGCCGGTGAGAACGGCAAGGCGTCGAGCACCGACCCGGTGACGGTGGGCGCGGGCAGCGTCCGGTTCGGCACCTGGCGGCAGGGCGCCGACCACAGCCTGGTGCTGTTCAACGCCCCGCCGGCGGAGTCCGACGAGCGCGGGGTGGCCGTCGCCCGGCAGGGCACGGCGGTCGTCGTGGTCGAACAGGACCGGACCCGGCAGGGCGACCTGCGCCGCCTCGTGGAGCGGCTGCGCGCCGCCGGGGTCACCCCGCTCGGCTTCGTGTTGACGCGCTGCGGCCGGGGCTGATCCGTGCCGGTCACCCGCGCGCCGGCCACGACCGAGCCGGGCGGCGGCCCGGGCGCCGCCGCGTTGCTGCCGCAGCCGCCGCCCCCGCCACGGTTGCCGCTCTGGCCGCTGGCGTTGATGTTCGGCCTGGTGCCCGTGTGGTGGCTGGCCGGCGCGTTCTACCTCGGGTGGCCCCTGCTCGGGGCCCTGCTGTTCGCGCTGCTGTTCATCCGGGGCCGGGTGCCGCTGCCCCCGGCCGCCGGGATCTGGCTGCTGTTCCTTGCCATCGTGGTGGTCAGCGCCACCCAGTTGCATTCGCCGGCCTCGGTGCTGACGTTCGCCCTGCGGCTCGCCTTCTACCTCACCGCGCTCGTGGTGGGCGTCTACGTCTACGCGGTCGCCCGGGAACGCCCCGACCAGGTCGCCGTCCTCCTTCCGCTCTGCGCCTTCTGGTTCGGGCTGGTCGCGCTGGGCTGGCTGGGCGTGCTGGCCCCCCGGTTCGCGCTGACCACCCCGGTGGAGGTGCTGCTCCCGGGCGGGGTGGCCAACACCCCGTTCATCCAGGACATGGTCCACCTCACCACCGCGGAGTACAGCGCCCGGTCGTTGAACCCGATCTACCGGCCGGCCGCGCCGTTCGCGTACACGAACAACTACGGCAGCGCGTACGCGATGACGCTGCCCTGCGTGGTGGCCTTCACCATGCTGCGCCGGCGCGGCGTGCTGCGCTGGGCGCTGCTGGCGTCGCTGCCGCTGTCGTTGGCGCCGGCCTTTCTCACGCTCAACCGGGCGATGTTCCTCAGCCTCGGCGCCGGGCTGGCGGTGCTCGGCGTCCGGGCGGCGCTGCGCGGCAACGTCCGGGTGGCCGCGTCGATCGTCGGGGTGGTGGTCACCGGTGGCCTCGTCACCCTGTTCATCCCGGTCACCCAGCTGATCGGCAACCGGGTCGAGTCCAGCGACACCAACACCGACCGGCTCTCCCTCTACGTGGAGGTGATCCGGCGGGTACGGGAGTCGCCCTGGCTCGGCTACGGCGCGCCGGTGAACGTCGACACCGTCAGCGCCGAGGCGCCGATCGGCACCCAGGGGCAGTTGTGGATGGTGCTGTTCAGCCACGGCGTCCCCGCGCTGCTGTGCTTCCTCGCCTGGTTCGTGGTCGCCGCGCTGATCTGCGCCCGGGCCACGTCCGCCGCCGGGCAGTGGCTGGCCGTGGTGCCGGTGGTCTGCCTGGTGCAGATCCCCTTCTACGGCATGGCCAACCAGAACCTCGCGGTCGCCTTCTTCGCGGTCGCCTTCGCGATGGCGCTCACCGAGCGGGAGACGGCGGCCCGGCTGCACCGCCCCCGCATCCCGCGCCCGGAAGCGGTGCCCGCGTGACCGCCGCCACCCGCCCGCCGTCCGGCCCCCACCCGGCCGCCGCACCCGTCGCGCCGGGCCCGACCGGCGACGACACGGAGACCCGGCGCAGCGTCCGCAGCGGCGTGGCCGGGCTGGTCGGCGCGGCCACCAGCGGCCTCTTCGGCTTCCTGCTCGCGGTGGTCATCACCCGCGGCTACGGCACGGTCGGCTCCGGGGCGTTCTTCGCCGCGATCGGGGTGGTCACCGTCGCCACCGCCGTGTGCACCCTCGGCGCGGAGACCGGGCTGATGTGGGCGCTGCCCCGCCGGCGCCTCGGTGCACGGGGCGACGCCGCCCGGGTGCTCCCGGTGGCGCTGGTCCCGCCGCTGCTGGTCGCGGTCGCCGTCGCCGTGGGCGGGGTGCTCGCCGCCGACGCGCTCGCCCCGCGCCTGCTCGGCGGCTCCGGCGTCGACGGCGCGGCCCTGCTGACGGCCAGCTTCGCCGCGGTGCCGGTGGTGGTGGCGATGACGCTGCTGCTCGCGGCGCTGCGCTGCGTGCGCCCGATCCGGGCGTACGTCGGGGTGCAGTTCTTCCTGCTGCCGGTGGCCCGGCCCGTGCTGGTCGGCGCGGCGGCCCTGGCCGGCGGTGGCCTGCTGGCCGGCATGACCGGCTGGCTGGTGCCGGCGGCGCTCGCCCTGCTGGCCTGCCTGACGCTGGTGGCCGGCCCGCTCGGCGTCGGCCGGGGCGCGGCGCTGCGGCCCGCGCGGGACGACTGGTCGGCGTTCTGGCGCTTCGCGCTGCCCAGGGCCGCGTCGGCCGCCATCGACGCCGGCAACATGTGGGTGGGCGTGCTGCTGACGTCGGTGCTCGCCGGGCCGGCCGACGCCGGCGTGTTCGGCGCCGTCGGGCGCTACATCCTCGCCGGCCAGCTGGCCATGCAGGGGCTGCGGGTGGCGGTGTCACCGCAGCTGTCCCGGCTGCTCGGGCGCGGGGACCGGGCCGCGGCGGCGGCCGTGCACCGGCAGTTGACCACGTGGGGGCTGGTGCTGTCCTGGCCGGTCTACCTGCTGCTCGCCGTCTTCGGGCTGGCCTTCCTCCAGCTCTTCGGGCCCGAGTTCACCGCCGGCGCCCCCGCGATGACCGTGCTCGCGCTGGCCATGCTGGTCAACACCGGGGTCGGCAACGTGCAGAGCCTGCTGCTGATGGGCGGGCGCAGCGGGCTGCACCTGGCCGCCACGCTGGCCGGGCTGCTGGTCACGGTCTCCCTCGGCCTGTGGCTGATCCCGGCGCACGGCGCCACGGGGGCGGCGCTGGCCTGGGCGCTCGGCATCGCCACCGAGAACCTCACGGCGGTCGGCTGCGCCCGGGCCGTGGTCGGCCAGCCGCTTGTCGACGCGGCGATGCTGCGGGCCGGGGCGGCCACCGTCGCCGGGGTGGGGGCCGCGGCGGGGATCGGGGTGCTGGCCGGCGGCCGGGGGATCGGCGGCCTGGCGGTGGCCCTGGGCGTGCTGGCCGCCGGCTGCGTCGGCTTGTTGACGTTGCCCCGGGTGCGGCACCGCATCCGGGTGACCATGGTGCAGGTTCGTGGGCGGCAGGAGGCGGCCCCGGCCGCCACCGGGCGCGCCCCGGAGGAATCGAAGGGCAGGTGAGGTTCGTCGTGCCGTCCATCCGAGACCGGGTGAAGCAGCTCGTACCGACCCAGGTGACGGAGCGGGTGCGGGAGTCGCTCGTCGACTACGGGGTACGAACCAGCGACCGGCGACCGCTGCCGGACTTCCTCATCATCGGCACCAAGCGGGGCGGCACCACCTCGCTGTGGAACTACCTGATCCAGCACCCCCTGGTGCCCCGGCTCTTCCCGGCCTGGAACACCAAGTCCTCGCACTACTTCGAGGAGCACTGGCGCCGGGGCGAGGCCTGGTACCGCTCGCACTTCCCCACCGAGCGCCACCGGGAGGCGCTGGAGAAGAAGCACGGCGGGCCGGTACGCGTCGGCGAGGCGGCGCCGCTGTACATGTTCCACCCCCTCGCGGCGCAGCGGGTCGCCGCGCTGATGCCGTCGGTGCGGCTGATCGTGCTGCTGCGCGACCCGGTGGAGCGGGCGTACTCGCACTGGAAGGAGCGGCGCACGCACGGCATCGAGCCGCTCGACTTCGCCGCCGCGCTCGCCGCCGAGCAGGAGCGCACGGCGGGGGAGCGGGAGCGGCTGATCGCCGAGCCGGAGTACTTCAGCGAGCCGTACGACTGGTACACCTACCGGGCCCGGGGCCGCTACCTGGAGCACCTGGAGCCGTGGCTGGAGCGCTTCGACCGGGAGCAGATCCTCTTCCTGCCCAGCGAGGAGCTCTACCGCGACGCCCGGTCCACCTACCGCCGGACGCTGGACTTCCTCGGCCTGCCCCCGCACGACCTGCCCGACTTCAAGGTCTACAACGACCGCCGCTCGTCGCCGCTGGAGCCGGCGGTGCGCGCCGAGCTGACCGAGTACTACCGCCCGTACAACGACGCGTTGCGGCAGCGGCTGGGGCTGGAGCTCGACTGGCCGGACCAGGCCCCGTGACGGCGCGGGCCACCGCCACCGACCCCCGCACGCGCACGGACGGGCTGGGCTGGGTCACCCGGGCGGTGTTCGGTGACGAGCGGATCGCCCTGACCGTGGGCGCCCCGCCGCCGCCCGGGCACCGCGCCGTCGCCCGGTACGCCGTCGTCGCGTCGCTCGCCCGGGCCCGCTTCCTGCTGCCGCTCGGCGCGCCCCGGGCCACGGCAGCCTCGCTGCTGGCGTACAACGCGCTGCGCCCGCCGAAGGTGCGGGCCGTGCGGGCCGGTCTCGGCACGCTGGCGCGGGTCGGCGCGGTCGACCTGGCCCCGTTCCCCCGGCTGACGGTGTCGCTGCCCGAGGGCGTCGCGGCCGACGAGGCGCTGCTGGCCGGGCGGCTGGGCGCCGCGCTCGGGAGACCGGCGGTGTACGCGGCCTGCGGGGTCCGCCCGCCGGACCCGAACCACAAGCCCACCCTGCAACTGTTCGCCCCGGACGGCCGGGCTCTCGGCTACGCGAAGATCGGCTGGAACGAAGCCACCCGGGCGCTGGTGACCACCGAGGCGGCGGCCCTGCGCGAACTGCCGGCGGTGACCGGCGTGCCCGACCATCCGGCGGCGCCCCGGCTGCTGGCCGAGACGACGGCCGCCGGCCAGGTCGTCGCGCTGGTCGAGCCGCTGCCGCCGGCCGTGCGGGGCGTGTCGGCCGGCGAACCACCGCGCATCGCGGCCCTGCTGGCCGTGGCCCGCCGGGGCCGCCCGCCGGCGCCACCGCGCCCCCTGGCCGGGTCGGCGTTCCTGACCCGGCTCGCCGCCGGCGCCGGGCGCGCCGCCGCCGGCACGCCGGACGGGGCCCGGGCGGTCGCCGCCGTCGCCGCCCTGACCGACCGGTACGGCGGCACGGCCGTCGAGTTCGGGCACTGGCACGGCGACTGGGTGCCCTGGAACCTCGGCGTGCACGCCGGCCGCCTCGTCGCCTGGGACTGGGAGCACAGCGGGCCGGACGTGCCGCTCGGCTTCGACCTGGCGCACGACGCGTTCCAGCGGGCCCTGGTGCTGCGGGGCGAGCCGGCCGAGGCGGCGGCGCGGGCCGTCGACGCCCACCTCGACCGGTACGGCGCCGACCTCGGGCTCGGGCCGGCGGCCCGGCGGCTGGTGGCCGACGCCTACCTGCTGGAGATGTGGCTGCGCACCTGGCGCCTCGCCGACGCGGGCGCGGGCTGGAACGCGGCGCTGCATCCCGCCCTGCTGGACGTCATCGAGAAACGACATAGCGGCTGATCCACCGAATTCGCCGGGGCCTGCGGGCCACCGTCGACTCCGGATAGTGACGAAGAAACTCCAGGTCGTGACGATCGTCGATACCGATGGTCGTCGCAGCGCACCCGATCCGCCACCCGCGGAGATCGACCTGTCGCCCGGTCGCCCTATTTCACCAGCCGGGGGACGTGTGATCTGCTGTCGCGTGGCGACCACCGAACATCCAAGCGAACTTGTGGGGAGTCGCGTGGAAACGACGACCGAGGAAGCCGGCGAGCCCGGAGTCCTGCTCCTGGTGGGCTCCAGCGGCGGCCACCTGGCCCAACTGCTCGCCCTGCGCCCGTGGTACGAACGCTGGCGGCGGTGCTGGGTCACCTTCGACACACCCGAGGCGCTCTCGCTGCTGGCCGGCGAGGAACTCGTCCCGGCGCACCACCCGACCACCCGCAACGTGCCGAACCTGCTGCGCAACGCCGTCCTCGCCTGGCGGGTGCTGGGCTCGCGCCGGGTCGCCGCGGTGGTGACCACCGGCGCCGGGGTGGCGGTCCCGTTCGTGGTGCTGGCCCGGCTCCGGCGCGTGCCGACCGTCTACATCGAGGTGTACGACCGCATCGACACCCCGACCCTGACCGCCCGGCTCTGCCGGCCGTTCCTCTCCGCGATGCTCGTGCAGTGGGACGAGCAGCGCCGCCAGTACCCGGAGGCCACCGTCGTGGGGACCCTGCTGTGAGCGCCGAGAGCACCGGAACCGCCCCCGTCCACCGCGTCGCCCCCGGCCGTCCCCGGCCCGCGCCCGCCATCCGGGTGCCCCGGCCGCGCGACTCCGGCGGCCTCGCACAGGCCCGGCTGCTGGTCGCCGTCGGCACCGACAAGCATCCGTTCGACCGCCTGGTGGGCTGGCTGGAGGAGTGGCATCCCGCCGTCGCCGAGGACGTCGGGCTGACCGTCCAGCACGGACACACCCGGGCCCCCGGGGTGCCCGGGGCGATGCCCTTCCTCGGCCACGACGAGCTGCAGACGGCGATGGCCGAGGCCGACCTCGTGGTCTGCCACGGCGGCCCCGCCACCATCCTGGAGGCCCGCCGGCACGGTCACCTGCCGATCGTCGTCCCACGGGACCCGACCCGGGGCGAACACGTCGACGACCACCAGCAGTTGTTCGCCCGTCGCCTGGGCGCGGCCGGCATGGTGGCGCTTGCCGAGACCCGGGAGGCGCTGTTCGAGGCGCTCACCGCGGGCCTCGCCGACCCGTCGCGGTTCGCCGTCGCGGCCGACCCGGACGCGTCCCGGGCGCGCCGCGCGGCGGTCGAGCAGGTGGGACGGATCGTGGAGGACCTGGTGGCCGCGTCGACCGGACGACGGCAGCGGACGAGGTGGCGGCCGTGGGCACGGCCGGGCCGGAACGGAGAGCGGCGATGACCGAACACCCGAGCGTGAGCGCGGTGGTGCCCACCCGGGACCGCCCGGAGCTGCTCCGGGTCGCCGTGCGCGCCATCCTCGACCAGGACCACCCCGGCCCGATCGAGGTGGTGGTGGTCTACGACCAGTCCGAGCCGGACGCCTCGCTGGCCGAGCTGTCCCGCCCGGACCGGGTGGTCCGGGTGATCCGCAACGAGCGCGCCCCCGGCCTGGCCGGCGCCCGCAACTCGGGCGTCCTGGCCGCCACCGGCGAGCTCGTCGCGTTCTGCGACGACGACGACGAGTGGCTGCCCGGCAAGCTGCGGGCCCAGGTCGAGGCGCTGGCCGCCCACCCCGACGCGGAGTTCGTCAGCTGCGGCATCCGGGTCAGCTACGACGGGCACACCGTCGACCGGGCGCTGCCGAAGGACTCGGTCACCCTGGCCGACCTGCTGCGGGACCGGATGACGGAGCTGCACCCGTCGACCTTCCTGATCCGCGCCGCCGCGCTGCGCGACGGGTTCGGGCTGGTCGACGAGGAGATCCCGGGCAGCTACGCGGAGGACTACGAGTTCCTGCTCCGGGCCGCCCGCAGCGCGCCGCTGGTCAACCTGCGCACGCCGTACGTGCTGGTGCGCTGGCACAAGCGGTCCTACTTCGCGCAGCGCTGGGACACCATCTCCGAGGCGTTGCAGTGGCTGCTGGAGCGCTACCCCGAGTTCGGCACCCAGCCGGCCGGCGAGGCGCGGGTCACCGGGCAGATCGCCTTCGCCCGGGCCGCGTCCGGCGACCGGCGGGGCGCGATGCGCTGGGCCCGGCACACCATCCGGCGCAACCCGCGCGAGCCGAGGGCGTACCTGGCACTCGCCGTGGCCGGGCGGATGGTCCGCGCCGACGCGGTGCTGCGCACCCTGCACAAGCGCGGCCGGGGCATCTGAGCCGCGTTCATGGCCGGGTGCGTCGCTCCGCGGCGTCGAACGCGGGCGCGAGCGGGGCCAGCGCCGCGCGGAGCTGATCGGGCAGTGAGCCGGAGGGCACGACCAGTCCTCCGGCTCCGAAGCCCTCGGCGGCCGCGTTCCCGGCCGGCTGGAGCCAGCCCTCCAGTGCGATGCGCACCGCCGCGGCCACGCTTGCCGCGAGGACGCGGGCCGTGTGCGCTCCGGCGTCACCCAGGCGTCCGGCGATCGCTGCCGTGAGCGGGGGCTCGATGCCGGTGGTGGTGTCGAGGAACGCCTCGCGCAGCGCGGTCCGGGTGGTGATCAACAGCAGCACCTGGCGTTCGTGCTCGCCGGTGTTCGCGTACTGCTCGATAACTGCCTCGGTGACGACGTCGGCCAGGCGCGCTCCTGCGGGCCGGGCCGTGACCGCCGCCGCGATCCGCGCCTCCCGGTCGGCGGTGACGGCGGAGACGATCGCCTGCTCCCGGCTGGCGAAGTAGTTGTTGTAGGTGCGCGGCGAGACCCCGGCCGCCTCGGCGATGTCCTCGACCCGCACCTGGTCCGGTCCGTGCTGCACGGCCAGGCGCAGGGCCGCCTCGCGCAGCGCCTCGCGCGTGGCCTGCTTCTTCCGCTCCCGCAGCCCTGATGGTGGTGGCGTCGTCACGGTGTGAGGGTCCCACGCAGGGCTACGCGCCCGCAAAGTTGCGTGAACGAAAACTTGCGTGCACGCACGTCTCCTGTCAGTCTCGACCCGACCGGGACCGACGGAGAGGACGCCGCCATGCGCGCAAGGGGAATGACCTACGACACCGGATTCGTCGTGCACGGCCAGACGTCCCGCGAGCACTTCGATCCTGCGGTGGTCCGGCGCGAGCTCGCCATCATCCGCGACGACCTGCACTGCAACGCGGTCCAGATCATCGGCGGCGACCCGGATCGACTGGAGCTGGCCGCCGGCGCCGCCGCCGAACTCGGCCTGGAGGTCTGGTTCTCGCCCTATCCGCTGGAGCTGGATCCGGAGCAGATCCTCACGCTCTTCCACGACTGCGCCGAGCGGGCGGAACGGCTCCGGCAGCAGGGGGCCGCAGTCGTGTTCGTCGCAGGGGTCGAGCTGAGCGTGATGAACCGCGGGTTCCTGCCCGGCGAGAGCCCCGAGGATCGGGTCGCGCGGCTGTTGAGCCGACCCGAACGGCGGGCCGAAGCCATCCGCGAACTCGGCGTGCACATCAACGCGTTCCTGCGCGACGCCGTGGCCACGGTCCGCGAGCGCTTCCAGGGCAGGCTCACCTACGCGTCCATCCAGTTCGAGCAGGTCGACTGGACCCCCTTCGACATCGTGGCGTTCGAGCTGATCCGCTCCGCCGGGGTCGCCGACCGGTTCCGGGACGCGGTGCGCACCCTGGCCCAGGGCCCGAAGCCGCTCGCCATCACCGGGTTCGGCACCGCGGCCTACCGCGGCGCGGGAGACCGCGGCGGGCGGGTGCTGGAAGTGGTCGAGTACGACCCGGAGACCAGGGTCCCGGTCCGGCTCGACGGCGTACACGAGCGGGACGAGGCCGGCCAGGCCACCTATCTGAGCGAGCTCCTGGAGATCTTCGAGACCGAGGGCGTGGACAGCGCGTTCGTGTTCCTGTTCGCCCTGCCCGGCTACCCGCACCGCCCGGACGGCGACCCCAGGGACGACCTGGACCGGGCCAGCCTGGGCATCGTCAAGCTGCTCGAAGGACGCCGTGGGCAGACGTACCCCGACATGGAATGGGAGCCCAAGGCCGCCTTCGCGGCGGTGGCACAGCGCTATCGGAGGTGACAGGCCCGGAGCAGAGGGAAGCGGCTGAGGCCGGGCGGGGCGGGCCACCCCGGCGGTCGCGGCGGGCCGTGCCGCGTCCGCAGGGCGGGACGCGGCGGGCACCGCACGGCGGCGGCCACCGGGCGTGACAGACTGACCGCTGTGTTGCGCTGGTTGACTGCAGGGGAATCGCACGGTCCCGCCCTCGTCGCGATGCTGGAGGGCGTACCCGCCGGCGTCGAGGTGACCACCGGGGACATCGCCGGTGAGCTGGCCCGGCGCCGGCTCGGCTACGGCCGGGGCGCGCGGATGTCGTTCGAGCAGGACGAGGTGGAGGTCATCGGCGGGCTGCGGCACGGGGCGACCCTCGGCAGCCCGGTCGCGATCCGCGTCGGCAACTCCGAGTGGCCCAAGTGGCGCACCGTGATGGCCGCCGACCCGGTCGACGCGGAGGAACTGGCCAGCCAGGCCCGCAACGCGCCGCTCACCCGCCCCCGTCCGGGCCACGCCGACCTGGCCGGCATGCAGAAGTACGGCCACACCGACGCCCGGCCGATCCTGGAACGGGCCAGCGCGCGGGAGACCGCCGCCCGGGTCGCCGTCGGCACGGTCGCCAAGGCGCTGCTCCGGCAGGCCCTCGGCATCGAGATCGTCTCGCACGTGGTGGAGCTGGGCCCGGTCGCCGCCAAGCCGGGGCTGCGCCCCACGCCCGCCGACGCCGACCGCATCGACGCGGACCCGCTGCGCTGCCTCGACCCGGAGGCCAGCGCCCGGATGGTCGCCGAGGTCGACGCCGCGAAGAAGGCCGCCGACACCCTGGGTGGTGTGGTCGAGGTGCTGGCGTACGGGGTGCCGCCGGGCCTGGGCAGCCACGTGCAGTGGGACCGCAAGCTCGACGCCCGGCTCGCGACCGCCCTGATGTCGATCCAGGCCATCAAGGGCGTGGAGATCGGCGACGGTTGGCAGCAGGCGCGCTCCCGGGGCTCCGAGGCGCACGACGAGATCATCCCCACCGCCACCGGCGTACGCCGGGTCACCGACCGGGCCGGCGGGCTGGAGGGCGGCATCACCACCGGCGAGCCGCTGCGCGTGAAGGCCGCGATGAAGCCGATCTCGTCGCTGAACCGGGCCCTGGCGACCGTGGACGTCACCACCGGCGAGCCGGCCACCGCGATCAACCAGCGCTCGGACGTCTGCGCCGTGCCCGCCGCCGCCGTCGTCGCCGAGGCGATGGTGGCGCTGGTGCTGGCGGAGGCCGCCACCGAGAAGTTCGGCGGCGACTCGGTCGCCGAGATCCGCCGCAACCTGGCCGGCTACCTCGACGCCCTGGTGATCCGGTGAGCGCGGGCCGGCGGGCGGGGCGCGCGGCGGTTCGGCGGTGCCGCTGATGGCGCCGGTCTGCGTGCTGGTGGGGGCGCCCGGCTCGGGCAAGACCACCGTCGGGCTGGCGCTTGCCGAGCTGCTCGGCGTGGAGTTCCGCGACACCGACCTGGACATCGTGCGCCTGGCCGGCAAGCCGATCTCCGAGATCTTCATCGACGAGGGTGAGGACCACTTCCGTACCCTCGAACGGGCGGCCGTGGCGGCGGGGCTGGCCTCGTGCGAGGGCGTGCTCGCCCTCGGCGGCGGCGCGGTCCTCGCCGAGGAGAACCGCGCCGCCCTCATCGGGCACCCCGTGGTGCACCTCTCCGTGGAGCTGTCCGACGCGGTGAAGCGGGTCGGGCTCGGCGGGGGCCGCCCGCTGCTGGCGATCAACCCCCGGGCGACGCTGAAGTACCTGCTGGACCAGCGCCGCCCGCTCTACACCGAGGTGGCCACCGCGACGGTCGTCACCGACGGGCGGGAACCGGCGGAGATCGCCGCCGAGATCGCCGCGCTGCTCAAGCGCTGAGCCCGCACGGGCCGCTGCCCCGGCGGCCGGGTCAGTCGCGGGCGATGCCGTCGAGCACGTCGGCCAGGCCCTTCGGCTCGCTGAGCATCGGCCAGTGGCCGGTGGGCAGCGCGTACAGCCGGCCGCCGGCCAGCCCGGCGAAGAACGGGTGGCCCTGCGCGATCATGTCCTCGACCACCGCGAGCGGGAAGGTGCTCGCCACCAGGGCCGTCGGTACCGCGCGCCCACCGGTGCGATGGACCGGGTCGGTGGCGGCGCGCAGCGGGTGGGCGGTGGCCCGCCGCCGCAACAGCGCGAGCGCGGCAGGAGTCAGCCCGGCCAGGTTCTGCGGGTCCTCGGCAGGATCGAACGCGGGCGGCGGCAGCAGGTGCCCGTCGCCGATCTCGGCGCGCAGCCGCTCCTGCTCCTCGGGCGGGTTGCTGTCGAACTGCGACATGCCGTCGGGCATCGGCCCGCTCTCCACATAGACCACCTGGGCGATCCGCTCGCCGAGGCGGTCCGCCGCCTGGTCCACCGGCAGCCCGCCGCCGGAGTGGCCCACCAGCACGACGTCGTGCAGCTCCTCCACCTCGATCAACCGGACGATGTCGGTGGTGTGTGTCTCCAGGCCGACCTCCGGACCGGCGAGGTGGGCGCGCTCGGCCACCCCGGTCAGCGTCACCGGGTGCACCTCGTGGCCCTGCCCGCGCAGCGCCGCCGTCACGTCGCGCCACGCCCAACCGCCCAACCAGAACCCCGGTACCAGCACGAACGTCGCCATCGCGGCCTCCCTCTCTCGTTGTTCGCGATCACCGTACGATCGAATCCGGACGCTTTCCGCCCGCTTTGAAGGAGTGGTACGTGTCGCATCCCGCCGCCCGGGTGCTCGGCATGCTCGAACTGCTCCAGAGCCACCACCGGCTCACCGGGGCGGAGCTGGCCCGCCGGCTGGGGGTGGACGGGCGTACGGTGCGCCGCTACGCCGCCACCCTGGCCGAGCTGGGCATCCCGGTCGCCGCCGAGCGGGGCCGCCACGGCGGCTACCGGCTGCGCCCCGGCTACAAGCTGCCGCCGCTGATGCTCACCGACGACGAGGCCGTCGCCGTGCTGCTCGGTCTGGTCGCCGCCGAGCGGCTCGGGCTGGGCACCGAGGAACCGGCGACCGCGACCGCGCTGGCCAAGATCCGCAGGGTGCTCCCGCCCACGCTCAGTGACCGCCTCGCGGCGGTGCAGGAGCACCTCGGCTTCACCCTGCGGCGATCGGCGCCGCAGCCCCGGCCCGCGACCGGGACGCTGCTCACCCTCGGCGCCGCCGCTCGGCACCGGCGCCGGGTACGGCTGGAGCACCGTTCCTCCTCCGGCACGGTGACCCGCCGGGAGCTCGACCCGTACGGGCTGGTCTTCCACTCCGGCCGCTGGTACGTCACGGGCCACGACCACCTGCGCGGGGAGGTGCGCACGTTCCGACTGGACCGGATCGGTGAGGTGCTGCCGGGGGAGGAGACCTTCACCGTGCCCCACGGCTTCGACCCGGTCGCCCAGGTGACCCGCTCGCTGGCCCGCGTCCCGTACGCCCACGACGTCGAGGTGCTGCTGGAAGCCGACCTGGCCGCCGCCCGACGCCGCCTGCCGCCCAGCGTGGCCGAGCTGAGTACGACCGACGGAGGCGTGCTGCTGCGCGCCCGCGCGGAGAACCTGGCCGGGATGGCCCAACTGCTCGCGGGGCTGGGCTGGCCGTTCACCGTCGTACGCCCCGAGGCCCTGCGCGCCGAGGTCGCCGCGCACGCCCGGGGGCTGGCCGCGTGGGCGGCCCGGGTGCCCGGGTGATCCCGCCCCGGGGGGCGGCCCGCGCGGTCCCGCCCCGGCGCGGGAACGGGTGGCCACGAAGTGGACAGTTCCCCCCTCGGATCGGGCGGCTGGACTAGGCTGCCGGCGATGGACGAGGTGACCCGGATCCCGGTCGGCGGCGAGCGCCCGTACGACGTGCTGGTGGGACGCGACCTGCTCGACGCGCTGCCCGGGCTGCTGCCGGACGCGACCCGGGTGGCGGTGCTGCACGCGCACCCCCTCCGGGAACTGGCCGACGCGATCGGCGGGCGGCTGCGCGCCGCCGGCGTCGCACCGCTGCTGATCGAGGTGCCGGACGCCGAGGCGGGCAAGCGCATCGACGTGGCGGCGACCTGCTGGGACCGGCTGGGCGAGGCGGGTTTCACCCGTACCGACGCGGTGGTGGGCGTCGGTGGCGGCGCGGTGACCGACCTGGCCGGCTTCGTCGCGGCCTGCTGGCTGCGGGGGGTGCGCTGGGTTCCGGTGGCGACCTCCCTGCTGGGCATGGTCGACGCGGCGGTGGGCGGCAAGACCGGGATCAACACCGCCGCCGGCAAGAACCTGGTCGGGGCGTTCCACCCGCCGGTCGGCGTCCTCGCCGACCTGACGACGCTGGACAGCCTTCCGCAGGCCGACCTCGCCGCCGGCCTGGCCGAGGTGGTCAAGTGCGGCTTCATCGCCGACCCGGTGATCCTCGACCTGGTGGAGCGGGACCGGGCGGCGGCCACCGACCCGACCGGCCCGGTGACCCGCGAGCTGATCGAGCGGGCGATCCGGGTGAAGTCCGACGTGGTCTCGGGCGACCTGCGCGAGTCGGGCGTGCGGGAGGTGCTCAACTACGGTCACACCCTGGCCCACGCCATCGAGAAGGCGGAGGACTACCGCTGGCGACACGGCCACGCCGTGTCGGTCGGCGTCGTCTACGCCGGTGAGCTGGCCCGACTGGCCGGGCGGCTGGACGCTCCCACCGCCGAGCGGCACCGGACGGCCATGGCGGCGCTCGGCCTGCCCACCAGCTATCCCGCCCAGGCCTGGCCCGGACTGCTCGCCACGATGCGGGTGGACAAGAAGGCCCGGGGCAACCAACTGCGTTTCGTCGTGCTGGACGGGCTGGCCCGGCCGGCGATCCTGGAGGGCCCGGACGACGAGCTGCTGGAGGCGGCCTACCGCGAGGTGGCCGCGTGAAGGTCCACGTGTTGAACGGGCCGAACCTCGGCCGGCTCGGCACCCGACAGCCGGACGTCTACGGGGCGACCAGCTACGCGGATCTGGTGACGCTCTGCGAGTCGACCGGGCGGGAGCTCGGCCTGGACGTGACGGTCCGGCAGACCGACGCCGAGCACGAGCTGCTGGCCTGGCTGCACGCCGCAGCCGACGAGGGCGCCGCCGTGGTGCTCAACCCCGCCGCGTGGTCGCACTACTCGTACGCGGTCCGGGACGCCTGCGCCATGCTGCGCGGGCCGCTGGTCGAGGTGCACATCTCCAACATCCACGCCCGCGAGGAGTTCCGGCACCACTCGGTGGTGTCGGCGGTGGCGACCGGGGTGATCTGCGGCCTCGGCGTCGACGGCTACCGCCTGGCCCTGCACCACCTGGCCGCACTGATCCGCTGACCCCCGGTCGCCCCCCCGCCCGTCCTGCCCGCCGCGCCCATCCCGCCCGTCCTGCCGCCGCGCGCGTCCCGCCCGCCGCGCGCGGAAGCGGCGAGATGAGTGCCAGTGGCACGCTCTGCGCTCCAGCCGTCGTGACGGTGAGTGACATCTCTCCTCATTGCTGTCAGTGACCGCCTGGGTGGCTCGTGCTCCCTACCCTTCCGACGCTTTGCTCTGCATCCAAATTCGCACCACGGGGATGAGCTGGGATTTCTTGTCGGCGGCGATTCGTGGCCGGAGGCGGCAGAGTGACTATGCGTAACTGGTGCCTCCATGGGTGCAGAGCAAAGGGAGCGTGGAGGGGCCCTGCTGGGGAGCGTGGCAGCTTACGGAGCGTGAGCGTCGGCGTGCGTTGTCGCCGGCAACCCCGCAAGGTGGCTGGGCCGGCGGCTCGGCCGGCGGAGCGACGGCGGCTGGGCGGCTGCGAGGCGACGGCGGCTCGGCTGGCGGGGCGGCGGAGCGGAGCCGCGGGGGCGACAGCGGCTCGGTCGGTCGGCGGGCAACCAGTGGCGGGACCGGCGGGGCAACTGCGGCAGCGGCGGCGGCGAACGGTGGGGCGCGGTGGAAAGCGTCGCGAGCGGGCGGCGGGAAGCGGCGGACAGCGACGTTCGGCGCAACTAGTAGACTTGCCAGGTCTGTCCGCCAATTGATGATCAAGGCAGGAAATGGCCACCACCAACGACCTGAAGAACGGCCTGGTACTCAACCTCGACGGAGAGCTCTGGGCCGTCGTCGAGTTCCAGCACGTCAAGCCCGGTAAGGGTGGTGCGTTCGTGCGTACCACGCTGAAGAACGTGCTGTCCGGCAAGGTGGTCGACAAGACCTTCAACGCGGGCACCAAGGTCGAGACCGCGACCGTGGACAAGCGCACCATGCAGTACCTCTACGCCGACGGCGAGGACTACGTCTTCATGGACCTGGAGACGTTCGACCAGATCAACGTGCCGGGTGCCACCGTCGGCGACGCGGCAAACTACCTGCTGCCCGAGGCTGAGGCGACCGTGGCCACCCACGAGGGTGTCCCGCTCTACATCGAGCTTCCGACCAGCGTCGTGCTGGAGGTCACGTACACCGAGCCGGGCCTGCAGGGCGACCGGTCGACCGGCGGCAACAAGCCGGCCACCGTCGAGACCGACGCGACGGTCCAGGTGCCGCTCTTCATCACCACCGGCGAAAAGATCAAGGTCGACACCCGCGACGGCCGTTACCTCGGCCGCGCCTGATGGCCGAGGGCCCCAAGCAGCAGATGCCTGCGCGCCGCAAGGCGCGTAAGCGGGCGCTGGACGTGCTCTTCGAGGCCGACCTGCGGGACCGCCCGCCGGTCGAGGTGCTCGCCGGCTACATCGAGCGGATCGAGAAGCCCCGACCCGAGCACCTGGGATACGCGGTGAGCCTCGTCGAGGGCGTGGCCGCCCACCTCGACCGGATCGACGAGGTGATCGCCAGCTACGCCGAGGGGTGGACGCTGGACCGGATGCCGGCGGTCGACCGCAACCTCGCCCGGATCGCGGTCTACGAACTGCTCTACGTCGACGAGATCGACGACGCGGTGGCCATCAGCGAGGCCGTCGAGCTGGCCCGGCAGATGTCGACCGACGACTCGCCGCGCTTCCTCAACGGCATCCTCGGCCGCATCGCCGAGTACGCCACCCGCTGACGCGGCGCACGTCACACCCAGACGTGCGTCACAGCCAGTGTGCTCAACAGGCGGGACGCGACACGAACGACGACGACGAGAGGGGCCCGTGCCGGACGGCACGGGCCCCTCTCGCGTTCCTGGTCAGCTGGCGAAGAACGCCCGCGGGTCGGCGACCAGCACGCCGTGCTCGGTGAGCCGCTCGATCAGGCCGGACGGCGAGGCGTCGTACACGATCGCGAGCGCGCGCAGGTCGTCGGCGCGGATGGAGAGCACGCGGCCGTTGTAGTCACCGCGCTGCTGCTGGATGGCACGCGCGTACCGGGCGACGTAGGCGAGGTCCTCGGAGGCCTCGTCGTAGAGCCGCTCCAGGTCGAGGACGATCTTGCTGGTGGGCTCGTGGCGAACCCCGCTGCCGTCGGGCAGCAGCTCCGAGACGGGAACGCGGTAGAAGTCGGCAAGCTCGGCCAGGCGCGACACCGTGACGGCGCGGTCGCCGCGCTCGTAGGAGCCGACCACCACCGCCTTCCACCGCCCGTTCGACTTCTCCTCCACGCCCTGCAGGGACAGGCCCTGCTGCTGGCGGATGGAGCGCAGGCGGGCGCCCAGAGACTTGGCGTATTCAGAGGGCATTAAACACTCCCAGTGCTGCTCGGGGTTCTCCCAGCGATCGCTACGGAGCGTGACGGTACGGGGATTGGCACAACTGGTCAAGTGGTCGTGACCTTACCGTTGGGATCACCGGGGGAGTTGTCCCCATTTCGCCGGGCTGACCAGGGGGTCAGTGGCCGGCGGCGGTCGGTGCGGTGACCACTGGTAACGTGGCGGGAAGCCCCGGTCCGGGCCGCTCGCGTCCCGGTACCGGCATCCGACGTCCTTTAACGACCCGTCCCGTGAGGCGGGGAAGGAGGTCCGCCGTGGCCTACCCACCTGCTGCCCCGTCGCCGCCGCCGCGACAACCCTCGGTGAAGGTGATCCTCGCCAGCGCCGACGTCCAGCGCGTGATCGACCGCATCGCCCACCAGATCCTGGAGAAGACCCAGGGCGCCGCGGACACCGTGCTGCTGGGCATCCCCACCCGGGGCGCCCCACTTGCGAAGCGGCTCGCCGCCCGGATCAGCACCTTCGAGGACGTGACCGTCCCGGTCGGCGTGCTCGACATCACCCTCTACCGCGACGACCTGCGCCGGCACGCCACCCGCGCGGTCGGGCCGACCCAGGTGCCGCCCGGCGGCATCGACGGCAAGCGGGTCGTCCTCGTCGACGACGTGCTCTTCTCCGGCCGTACGGTGCGGGCCGCGCTCGACGCGCTCAACGACGTCGGGCGGCCGGCGTCCGTCCAGCTCGCCGTCCTGGTCGACCGCGGCCACCGCGAGCTGCCGATCCGCGCCGACTACGTCGGCAAGAACATCCCGACGTCCCTGGCGGAGAGCGTGAAGGTCACCCTCGCGGAGACCGACGGCACCGACGAGGTCAGGCTGTACGGGGGGACTCCCTCATGATCAGGCATCTGCTCTCCGGCGCCGACCTGGACGCCGCCACCGCCACCGAGATCCTGGACACGGCAGCCGAGATGGCCACGGTCGCCGGCCGGGAGGTCAAGAAGCTCCCCGCGCTGCGCGGGCGCACCGTGGTGAACCTCTTCTACGAGGACTCCACCCGCACCCGGATCTCCTTCGAGGCGGCGGCGAAGCGGCTCAGCGCCGACGTGATCAACTTTTCGGCCAAGGGCTCCAGCGTGACCAAGGGCGAGAGCCTGAAGGACACCGCGCTGACCCTCCAGGCGATGGGGGCCGACGCCGTGGTCGTCCGGCACCCTGCCTCGGGCGCACCGCACCGGCTCGCCGACTGGGTCGACGGCTCGGTGGTCAACGCCGGCGACGGCACCCACGAGCACCCGACCCAGGCGCTGCTCGACGCGTACACGATGCGCTCCCGGCTGGGGCGGCTGGCCGGCCTGTCGGTCGCGGTGGTCGGGGACGTCCTGCACAGCCGGGTGGCCCGCTCGAACGTCCTGCTGCTGTCCACGCTCGGCGCCAAGGTGACCCTGGTCGGGCCGCCGACGCTGATCCCCGTCCACATCGCGCAGGCGCTCGCGCCCGGCACCGACGTCTCCTACGACCTCGACGCGGTGCTGCCGCAGTCGGACGTGGTGATGATGCTGCGGGTGCAGCGCGAGCGGATGAACGCCTCCTACTTCCCGTCCGCCCGCGAGTACGCCCGCCGCTACGGCCTGGACGGCCCGCGGATGCGCCGGCTGCCCGAGCACGCGATCGTCATGCACCCCGGACCGATGAACCGGGGGATGGAGATCACGCCCGAGGTGGCCGACTCGCCCCGCTCCACCATCGTCGAACAGGTCGCCAACGGGGTCTCCGTGCGGATGGCCGTCCTCTATCTGCTGCTCGGGGGGAACAACCGGTGAGCTCGTACCTGATCTCCAACGTCAGCGTCGTCGGCGCCGCGCCGACCGACGTGCTCATCCGCGACGGCGTCGTCGCGGCCGTCGGCGCCGGGCTGGACGCGCCGGAGGCGACCGTCGTCGACGGCACCGGGCTGGTCGCCCTGCCCGGCCTGGTCGACCTGCACACCCACCTGCGCGAGCCCGGCCGGGAGGACGCCGAGACCGTCGAGTCCGGGTCCCGGGCGGCGGCGCTCGGTGGCTACACAGCGGTCTGCGCGATGGCCAACACCTCGCCGGTGGCCGACACCGCCGGCGTGGTCGAGCAGGTCTGGCGGCTGGGCCGGGAGGCCGGGCTGGTGGACGTGCAGCCGGTCGGCGCGGTCACCGTCGGCCTGGCCGGCGAGCACCTCGCCGAGCTGGGCGCGATGGCCGACTCGGCGGCCCGGGTACGGATCTTCTCCGACGACGGGCACTGCGTCGCCGACCCGAGGCTGATGCGCCGGGCGCTGGAGTACGTGAAGGCGTTCGACGGGATCATCGCCCAGCACGCCGAGGAGCCCCGGCTCACCGAGGGCGCGCAGATGCACGAGGGTGAGGTCTCGACCCGGCTCGGCCTGACCGGCTGGCCGGCGGTCGCCGAGGAGGCGATCATCGCCCGCGACGTGCTGCTCGCCGAGCACGTCGGCAGCCGCCTGCACGTGTGCCACGTCTCGACCGCCGGCAGCGTGGAGGTGCTGCGCCAGGCCAAGGCCCGGGGCGTCCGGGTCACCGCCGAGGTCACCCCGCACCACCTGCTGCTCACCGACTCCCGGGCCGAGACCTACGACCCGGTCTACAAGGTCAACCCGCCGCTGCGCACCGCGGCCGACGTCGCCGCGCTGCGCGCGGCCCTGGTCGAGGGCGTGATCGACATCGTCGCCACCGACCACGCCCCGCATGCGGTGGAGGACAAGGAGTGCGAGTGGGCGTACGCCCGGCCGGGCATGCTCGGCCTGGAGACGGCGCTGTCGATCGCCCTCGACGTGCTCGGCCCGCAGTGGGACCTGATCGCCGAGCGGATGTCGCGCACCCCGGCCCGGATCGCCGGGCTGGAGGGGCACGGCCTCGACCCGGCGCCCGGCGTGCCGGCGAACCTGACCCTGGTCGACCCGGCCGCCCGCCGCACCATCGAGCCGGCGGAGCTGGCCAGCCGTAGCCGCAACACCCCGTACGCCCGCATGACGCTGCCGGGTCGCATCGTGGCGACCTTCCTGCGCGGCGAGCCGACGGTCCTGGACGGAAAGGCTCTCAAGTGACCCGCAGACAATCGGCGATCCTCGTGTTGGAGGACGGGCGCACGTTCCACGGTGAGGCGTACGGCAGCGTCGGGGAGACCTTCGGCGAGGCGGTCTTCAACACCGGCATGACCGGCTACCAGGAGACGTTGACCGACCCGTCCTACCACCGTCAGGTGGTGGTGCAGACCGCCCCGCACATCGGCAACACCGGCGTCAACGGCGAGGACGACGAGTCGGGCCGCATCTGGGTCGCCGGCTACGTGGTCCGCGACCCGGCCCGGATCGGCTCGAACTGGCGGGCCACCGGCGGGCTGGAGGAGCGGCTGGCCGCCGAGGGCGTGGTCGGCATCAGCGGCGTGGACACCCGGGCGCTGACCCGGCACCTGCGCGAGCGCGGCGCCATGCGGGTCGGCATCTCCAGCGTCGAGAGCGACCCGCGGGCGCTGCTGGCCCGGGTGCGGCAGGCCCCGGAGATGGTCGGCGCGGACCTCTCCGCCGAGGTCACCACCGAGAAGCCGTACGTGGTCCGAGCCGAGGGCGAGCACCGGTTCACGGTCGCCGCGCTGGACCTGGGCATCAAGCGCAACGTCCCGCGCCGGCTCGCCGCCCGCGGGGTCACCACGCACGTGCTGCCGGCCGGCTCCACCATCGACGACCTGCTCGCCACCGGCGCGGACGCGGTCTTCTTCTCGCCCGGTCCGGGCGACCCGGCCACCGCCGACGCGCCGGTGGCCCTGGCGCGGGAGGTGCTCAGCCGCAGGATCCCGCTCTTCGGCATCTGCTTCGGCAGCCAGATCCTCGGCCGGGCGCTGGGCTTCGGCACCTACAAGCTCGGTTACGGCCACCGGGGCATCAACCAGCCGGTGCTCGACCGGGTCACCGGCAAGGTCGAGGTGACCAGCCACAACCACGGCTTCGCCGTCCAGGTGCCGGGCGCCGTGGCCGGGGCGGTCGTACCCGACCAGGTGATCGAGACCGAGTTCGGTGGCGTCCAGGTGTCACACGTCTGCCTCAATGACAACGTGGTCGAGGGGCTGCGGGCGAAGGACGTGCCCGCCTTCACCGTCCAGTACCACCCGGAGGCGGCGGCCGGCCCGCACGACGCGGACTACCTCTTCGACCGCTTCGCCGAGCTCATCGAGGGCCGGACCCAGAGCGAGGGGCGCACACATGCCTAAGCGGACCGATCTCAAGCACATCCTGGTGATCGGCTCCGGGCCGATCGTGATCGGGCAGGCCTGCGAGTTCGACTACTCCGGCACCCAGGCCTGCCGGGTGCTGCGCAGCGAGGGGATCCGGGTCAGCCTGGTCAACTCGAACCCGGCGACGATCATGACGGACCCCGAGTTCGCCGACGCCACGTACGTCGAGCCGATCACCCCGGAGTTCGTCGAGCTGGTGATCGCCAAGGAGCGCCCCGACGCGATCCTGCCCACCCTCGGCGGGCAGACCGCGCTGAACACCGCGGTCGCCCTGCACGAGGCAGGCGTGCTCGACAAGTACGGCGTGGAGCTGATCGGCGCCAACATCGAGGCGATCAACCGCGGCGAGGACCGGCAGCTGTTCAAGGACATCGTCGCCAAGGCCGGCGTACGCCTGGGGCTCGACGACCCGGCGGGCCTGGTGCCCCGCTCCCGGGTCTGCCACTCGATGGCGGAGGTCGAGGCGACGGTCGCCGAGCTGGGCCTGCCGGTGGTGATCCGGCCGTCGTTCACCATGGGCGGCCTCGGCTCCGGCATGGCGCACACCCCGGAGGACCTGGCCCGCATCGCCGGCGACGGGCTGGCCGCCAGCCCGGTGCACGAGGTGCTCATCGAGGAGAGCGTGCTCGGCTGGAAGGAGTACGAGCTCGAACTCATGCGCGACCGGCACGACAACGTCGTGGTGGTCTGCTCGATCGAGAACGTCGACCCGATGGGCGTGCACACCGGCGACAGCGTCACCGTCGCCCCGGCCATGACGCTCACCGACCGCGAGTACCAGCAGCTGCGCGACCTGGGCATCGCGGTGCTGCGCGAGGTCGGGGTGGACACCGGCGGCTGCAACATCCAGTTCGCCGTCAACCCGGCCGACGGCCGGATCGTGGTGATCGAGATGAACCCCCGGGTGTCCCGGTCGTCGGCGCTGGCCTCGAAGGCCACCGGCTTCCCGATCGCGAAGATCGCCGCGAAGCTGGCCATCGGCTACACCCTCGACGAGATCCCCAACGACATCACCCTGAAGACCCCGGCGGCGTTCGAGCCGACCCTGGACTACGTGGTGGTGAAGATCCCCCGGTTCGCGTTCGAGAAGTTCCCGGGCGCCGACCCGGAGCTGACCACCACCATGAAGTCCGTCGGCGAGGCGATGAGCCTGGGCCGCAACTTCAGCGAGGCGCTGAACAAGGCGATGCGGTCGCTGGAGACGAAGGCGGGCGGGTTCTGGACGCTGCCGGACCCGGCCGGCGCGACGAAGGAGAACACCCTCGACGCGCTGCGGATGCCGCACGACGGCCGGCTCTACACCGTCGAGCGGGCGCTGCGCCTCGGCGCGTCGATCGCCGAGGTCACCGCCGCCTCGGGCGGGATCGACCCCTGGTTCCTGGACCAGATCGCCGCCCTCGTCGAGCTGCGCGCGGAGATCGTGGACGCCCCGGTGCTCGACGCCGAGCTGCTGCGCCGCGCCAAGCGGGCCGGCCTGTCGGACCGGCAGCTGGCCGCGCTGCGTCCGGAGCTGGCCGCCGAGGACGGCGTACGGACGCTGCGGCACCGCCTCGACGTCCGTCCGGTCTACAAGACGGTGGACACCTGCGCCGCCGAGTTCGAGGCGACCACGCCCTACCACTACTCGACGTACGACCAGGAGACGGAGGTCGTGCCGTCGGCCCGGCCGAAGGTGATCATCCTGGGTTCCGGGCCGAACCGGATCGGCCAGGGCATCGAGTTCGACTACTCGTGCGTGCACGCGGTGCAGGCGTTGCGGAGCGCGCCGGTCGGCACCGCCGCCCCGGCCGCCGCGGGCACTGGTTCCGCCTCCGGCACCGGTTTCGAGACCGTGATGGTCAACTGCAACCCGGAGACCGTCTCCACCGACTACGACACCGCCGACCGGCTCTACTTCGAGCCGCTCACCTTCGAGGACGTGCTGGAGGTCTGGCACGCGGAGGACTCCTCCGGCAGGGCGGCCGGCGGGCCGGGCGTGGTCGGGGTGATCGTCCAGCTCGGCGGGCAGACCCCGCTGGGCCTGGCGCAGCGGCTGAAGGACGCGGGCGTGCCGGTCGTCGGCACCTCGCCGGAGTCGATCCACCTGGCCGAGGAGCGGGGCGCGTTCGGGGCGGTGCTGGCCCGGGCCGGGCTGCGCGCGCCGGCGCACGGCATGGCCACCTCGTACGACGAGGCGAAGGCGATCGCCGACGAGATCGGCTACCCGGTGCTGGTCCGGCCGTCGTACGTGCTGGGCGGGCGGGGCATGGAGATCGTCTACGACGACGCCACGCTGCGTGACTACATCGGGCGGGCCACCGAGATCTCCCCGGACCACCCGGTGCTGGTCGACCGCTTCCTCGACGACGCCATCGAGATCGACGTGGACGCGCTCTGCGACGCCGACGGCGAGGTCTACCTCGGCGGGGTCATGGAGCACATCGAGGAGGCCGGCATCCACTCCGGCGACTCGTCCTGCGCGCTGCCGCCGATCACCCTGGCGGGCTCGCACGTGGCCCAGGTGCGCCGCTACACCGAGGCGATCGCCCGGGGCGTCGGCGTGCGGGGCCTGCTCAACGTGCAGTACGCGCTGAAGGACGACGTGCTCTACGTGCTGGAGGCGAACCCGCGCGCGTCCCGGACGGTGCCCTTCGTCTCCAAGGCGACGGCGGTGCCGCTGGCGAAGGCGGCGGCCCGGATCGCGCTGGGCGCCACCATCGCCGAGCTGCGCGCCGAGGGGCTGCTCCCGGCGACCGGGGACGGCGGTTCGCTGCCGGCCGGCGCCCCGATCGCGGTCAAGGAGGCGGTGCTGCCGTTCAAGCGGTTCCGCACCCCCACCGGCAAGGGCGTGGACTCGCTGCTCGGCCCGGAGATGAAGTCCACGGGCGAGGTGATGGGCATCGACACCGCCTTCGGGCACGCCTTCGCCAAGTCGCAGTCGGCCGCGTACGGCTCGTTGCCGACCGCCGGGAAGATCTTCGTCTCGGTCGCCAACCGGGACAAGCGCGGCATGATCTTCCCGATCAAGCGCCTGGCCGACCTGGGGTTCGAGATCGTCGCCACCACCGGCACGGCGGAGGTGCTGCGCCGGCACGGCATCGCCTGCGAGCAGATCCGCAAGCACTACGAGTCCGGCGGGGGCGAGGACGCGGTGTCGCTGATCCTCGGCGGCGACGTGGCGCTGGTGATCAACACTCCGCAGGGCTCGGGCGCGAGCGCCCGCTCGGACGGCTACGAGATCCGCAGCGCCGCCGTCACGGCGGACATCCCGTGCATCACCACGGTGCCGGGCGCGGCGGCGGCGGTGATGGGCATCGAGGCGCGGATCCGGGGCGACATGCAGGTCCGCCCGCTCCAGGAGCTGCACGCCGCCCTCCGGTCCGCCGAATGACCCCCCACCCGCACCCCCACCGCCGCCCGTACGCGTTGATCATGAGGTTGTCGCCGGCCGGCACGGCGTGTCGCGGCGACAACTTCATGATCGACGGGGGTGGTCGGTCGTGATGTTCGAGCGGGTGGTCCGGCCGGGGTTGTTCCGGATCGGCGGCGGGGACGCCGAGGCCGCGCACGAGTGGACGCTGCGGCGGCTGGCGGGGTTGTCCCGCCGGCCGGCGGCGCTGGGGGTGTTGCGGGCCCGGTACGCCGTGCGGGCGCCGCGCACGGTGTTCGGCGTCGAGTTCCCCAACCCGGTCGGGCTGGCCGCCGGGATGGACAAGGACGGCGCGGCCCTGCCGGCCTGGCCGGCGCTGGGCTTCGGCTTCGTCGAGGTCGGCACGGTCACCGCGCACCCACAGCCGGGTAACCCCCGGCCCCGGCTGTTCCGGCTGCCCGGCAGCGAGGCCGTGGTGAACCGGATGGGCTTCAACAACGCCGGCGCCGAGGCCCTCGCGGCCCGGCTCGCGGCGCTGCCGCGCCCGATCGGCGTGCCGCTGGGCATCTCGCTCGGCAAGTCCAAGGTGACCCCGCTGGACGAGGCGGTGGCGGACTACCAGGCGTCCTACCGGGCGTTGCGCGGGCACGGCGACTACTTCGCGGTCAACGTCTCCTCGCCGAACACCCCGGGGCTGCGCGCGCTGCAGGACCGGGCGCACCTGGACGCCATCCTGGCGGCGCTGGTGGGGGAGAAGCCGGTGCTCGTGAAGATCGCCCCGGACCTCACCGAGCCGGCGATCGCCGAGCTGCTGGAGGTCTGCCTGGCCCGGGGCGCGGCCGGGGTGATCGCCACGAACACCACGCTGGCCCGCGACGGCCTCGCCCCGGCGGACCGGGCGCGCGGCGCGGAGACCGGTGGCCTGTCGGGTCGCCCGCTCGCCGACCGCGCCCGCGAGGTGGTCGCCTTCGTGCACCGGGAGGCCGGAGGGCGGCTGCCGGTGATCGGCGTCGGGGGCATCGTGGACCCGGACGCGGCGGCCCGGATGTTCGACGCGGGCGCCGCCCTGGTGCAGCTCTACACCGGCTTCATCTACCGCGGCCCGGCCCTGGTCCGCGCCGCCGCCCGTGCGACGGGGACGGGCGGGTGACCCCCGAGGAGGTCCTGGCCGCCGACCGGGCGCACGTGTGGCACCCGTACGCGGCCCTGCCGCCGGCGAGCGCGCCCTACGTGGTGGAGGGCGCGGCGGGCGTACGGCTGCGGCTGGCCGACGGCCGGGAGCTGGTCGACGGGATGTCGTCGTGGTGGGCGGCGATCCACGGCTACCGGCACCCGGTGCTCGACGCGGCCGTGACCGACCAGCTCGGCCGGATGAGCCACGTGATGTTCGGCGGGCTCACCCACGAGCCGGCGGTGCGGCTGGCGGCCACCCTGGTCGAGCTGGCCCCGGACGGTCTGGAGCACGTCTTCCTGGCCGACTCCGGCTCGGTCGGCGTCGAGGTCGCGATCAAGATGTGCCTGCAGTACCAGCGGGCCACCGGCCGGCCGGAGCGCCGCCGGCTGGGCACCTGGCGGGGCGGCTACCACGGCGACACGTTCCACCCGATGAGCGTCTGCGACCCCGAGGGCGGCATGCACCACCTCTGGGGCGACGTGCTGCCCCGGCAGGTCTTCGCCCCCGTGCCGCCCGGCGGCTTCGCCACCCCGCCCGAGCCGGCCTACGAGGCGGCCCTGGTGGAGGCGGTCGAGCGGCACGCCCACGAGCTGGCCGCCGTCGTCGTGGAGCCGGTGGTCCAGGGCGCCGGGGGGATGCGCTTCCATCACCCGCACTACCTGCGGGTGCTGCGCGAGGTGACCCGGGCGCACGGCGTGTTGCTGATCTTCGACGAGATCGCCACCGGCTTCGGCCGCACGGGCACGATGTTCGCCGCCGAGCACGCCGGGGTGGTGCCCGACGTGATGTGCGTGGGCAAGGCGCTCACCGGCGGATACCTGACGCTTGCCGCCACGCTCTGCACGGCGGAGGTCGCCCGGGGCATCTCCGCTGGCGGGGTGCTGGCGCACGGCCCGACGTTCATGGGCAACCCGCTGGCCTGTGCGGTCGCCAACGCCTCCCTCGGCCTGCTGCGGGCCGGCGACTGGGCGGGGCAGGTGGCGAGGGTGCAGGCGGGCCTGCGGGCCGGCCTGGAGCCGTTGCGCGGCGCCCCGGGGGTGGCCGACGTGCGGGTGCTCGGGGCGATCGGCGTGGTCCAGCTGGACCACGAGGTGGACCTGCCCGCCGCCACCGCCGCGGCGGTGGCCGAGGGGGTCTGGCTGCGGCCGTTCCGCGACCTGGTCTACACCATGCCGCCGTACGTCACCGACGACGCCGACCTGGCCCGGATCGCCGCCGGGGTCGCCGCCGCGGTGCGGGCCGGCTGAGCCGCCGGTCACCATCCGGCGGGAGTACGCGGGCGCGCGCCGCCCGCGACAGGAGCGTGCCCCGGCGGCGGACGCCCCGGGTGCCGAGGAGAGGGAGAGAACCGGATGGAGAGCTTCGGCGCCCGCCTGCACCGGGCCGTCAGCGAGCGGGGTCCGCTCTGCGTCGGCATCGACCCGCACCCGGGGCTGCTGGCCCGCTGGGGGCTCGACGACGACATCCGGGGGCTTGACCGGTTCGCCCGGACGGTCACGGACGCCCTCGGTGACCGGGTCGCGGTGATCAAGCCCCAGTCGGCCTTTTTCGAGCGGTTCGGCTCGAAAGGTATCGCGATTCTTGAGTCAACTATCCGACAGTTACGCGATGCCGGCTCGCTCGTTCTGCTGGACGTCAAGCGCGGCGACATCGGCTCGACCGTCGCCGCGTACGCCTCGGCGTACCTCGATCCATCCAGCCCGGTCCATGTGGACGCGGTGACGGCGAGCCCGTACCTCGGCGTCGGCGCGCTCGCCCCGATGTTCGAACTGGCCGCCGAGCACGGCGGCGGGGTCTTCGTGCTGGCGCTCACCTCCAACCCCGAGGGCGCCGCCGTGCAGCGCGCGCACACCGCCGACGGACGCACCGTCGCGCAGACCGTGATCGACGAGATTTCCCAGCTCAACGCGGGTGCGCAGCCACTCGGCAGCGTCGGGCTGGTGGTCGGCGCGACCATCGGCGACACCGGTCACGACCTGTCCGCCGTGAACGGTCCGCTGCTCGCTCCGGGCCTCGGCGCGCAGGGCGCCATGGCGGCCGATCTGCGCGTCGTCTTCGGCTCCGCCCTGCCCGCGGTGCTGCCCTCGTACTCCCGCGAGGTGCTGGGTGCGGGCCCGGATCCGGACGCGCTGCGGGCCGCTGCCGACCGGGCCCTGACCGGCTGTCGGGCCGCCCTCGCCGCTGGTGACTGACTGACGGCTCGGTCACCTTTGTGAAGATCATCGCGCGTCCACGTTGCCGAATGCGCCGTCGACCGCTAGTTTTCCCCGCGCTGGGAACCACGGACCCCTTGGTTCACAGCGACACCACGTTTCACAGATGCGGCGGTGCGTCCCGCCCGTCGCGATAGGGACCTGAGGAGAACTGGTGCCGCTCCCGTCACTGACCCCCGAACAGCGCGCTGCCGCGCTGGAGAAGGCCGCGGAGATCCGCAAGGCCCGTGCTGAGCTGAAGGAGCAGCTCAAGCAGGGCAAGACCACCCTCGGAGCCGTCCTCGAGCGTGCCGAGTCCGACGACGTCGTCGGCAAGCTCAAGGTCTCCGCCGTGCTGCAGGCGATGCCGGGTATCGGCAAGATCCGGGCCACCCAGATCATGGAGAAGCTCAAGATCGCCGACAGCCGTCGCCTGCGTGGCCTCGGCGAGCAGCAGCGCAAGGCACTGCTTGGAGAGTTCGCCGCCAACTGAGCCTGGCTGCGTGTAGAAACAAGCAGTGAGCACGGATGACGAGGCGCGCCCGGCGGCTCGGCTCACTGTCCTGGCGGGGCCTTCGGGCTCCGGCACGGAGAGTGTCGTCGAGCGCGTCCGGGCGCGTTCTCCGTCCGTGTGGGTTCCGGTGCCGGCCACCACGCGCTCCCGCCGGGAGAGCGAGCTGGACGGCGTCGACCGGCTCTTCCTGACCCCCGCCGGGTTCGACCGGATGGTTGCCGCCGGGGAGCTGCTGGAGTGGAGCCGGGCCGGGCCGTACCGGCGCGGCACCCCCCTCGAACCGTTGCGCGCCCGGCTCGCCGCCGGGCAGCCGGTGCTGATCGGCCTCGACCTGGCCGGCGCGCTGCTGGTCCGGGCGGTGCTGCCCGACGCCCGGCTGGTGCTGCTGCACCCGCCGGGGAGCCTCCCCCCGCAGGTCACACCGGCCGCCTTCGAACACACCCTCGCGCACGACCTCACCGGGCGGGTCGTCGACGAGCTGGTAGGCTTGTCCGGTTCTTCTTTCCTGGCTCCGGCGCCACCGCACATGCGCGGCTGACCGCCAGCACCGCCAAGCGCGGTGCGATAGACGCAGAGGTTAATTCGTGGGATCCATCGCAAACCCCGAAGGCATCACCAACCCGCCGATCGACGAGCTCCTCGAGAAGACGACCTCGAAGTACGCGCTGGTGATCTTCGCCGCCAAGCGCGCGCGCCAGGTCAACGCCTACTACAGCCAGCTCGGTGAGGGTCTGCTGGAATACGTCGGCCCGCTGGTCGAGACCACGCCGCAGGAGAAGCCCCTCTCCATCGCCATGCGCGAGATCAACGCGGGCCTGCTCACCGCCGAGCCGACCGACCAGCCGTAATCCGCCCCGCGTCGATGTCCCCCCGGATCGTCCTCGGGGTCGGCGGTGGCATCGCCGCCTACAAGGCGTGCGAGCTGCTGCGGCTCTTCACCGAGTCGGGCCACCGGGTCCGGGTCGTGCCGACCGCGTCGGCGTTGCGCTTCGTCGGGGCTCCGACCTGGGCGGCGCTCTCCGGCCAGCCCGTCGCCGACGACGTCTGGTCGGACGTGCACGAGGTGCCGCACGTCCGGCTCGGTCAGCAGGCCGACCTGGTGGTGGTCGCGCCGGCCACCGCCGACCTGCTGGCCAAGGCCGCCCACGGCCTCGCCGACGACCTGCTCACCAACACGCTGCTGACCGCCCGCTGCCCGGTCGTGCTGGCCCCGGCCATGCACACCGAGATGTGGGAGCACCCGGCCACCGTCGCCAACGTCGCGACGCTGCGCTCCCGGGGCGTGCGCGTCGTCGAGCCCGCCGTCGGCCGGCTCACCGGCGCCGACACCGGCAAGGGCCGGCTGCCCGACCCGGCGGAGATCTTCGCGGTCGCCCGCCGGGCCCTCGCGCGGGGCGTCGGGGCCCCCGCCGACCTCGCCGGGCGGCACGTGGTGGTGACCGCCGGCGGCACCCGCGAGCCCCTCGACCCGGTCCGCTTCCTGGGCAACCGCTCCTCGGGCAAGCAGGGCTACGCCTTCGCCCGCTGCGCCGTGGCCCGGGGCGCCCGGGTCACCCTGATCTCGGCCAACGTCTCGCTGCCCGACCCCGCCGGCGTCGACCTGGTCCGCGTCGGCACCACGGGCGAGCTGCGCGACGCCACGCTCGCGGCGGCGGCCGACGCCGACGCGGTGGTGATGGCGGCGGCTCCGGCCGATTTCCGCCCCGCGACCTACGCGCCTGGCAAAATCAAGAAGTCGGACGACGGCAGTGCGCCCACCATCGAGCTCGTCACCAACCCGGACATCGCGGCCGAGCTGGGCCGGCGCCGTCGACCGGAGCAGGTGCTGGTGGTGTTCGCCGCGGAGACGGGCGACGCCGAGGCCAACGGCCGGGCCAAGCTCGCCCGCAAGCGGGCGGACCTCGTCGTGATCAACGAGGTCGGGTCCGACAAGGTCTTCGGCGCCGAGACCAACGCGGCGACGGTCATCGGCGCGGACGGTTCGGTCAGCCGGATGCCCGAGCGGTCCAAGGAGGACCTCGCCGACGGCGTCTGGGATCTCGTGGTGGCCCGGTTGCCCGGCCGTTCCTGACGGCTGGAAACGGGCACGACCGAAGAGGCCAGGCTCTGACGCGGATGACTACACTGCCGCGGAACGACTTCCACAATTTAGGAGTGCCGTGACACGCCGCCTCTTCACTTCCGAATCGGTCACGGAAGGCCACCCGGACAAGATCGCCGACCAGATCAGCGACGGCATCCTCGACGCCCTGCTCGCCGAGGACCCCCGCAGCCGCGTCGCCGTGGAGACCCTGATCACCACCGGTCAGGTGCACATCGCGGGCGAGGTGACCACCAAGGCGTACGCCGACATCCCGACGATCGTCCGCCGGACCATCCTCGACATCGGCTACGACTCGTCGAAGAAGGGCTTCGACGGCGCCTCGTGCGGCGTCAGCGTCTCCATCGGCGCCCAGTCCGAGGACATCGCGCAGGGCGTCGACAACGCCTTCGAGCTGCGTACCGGGGCGTCGGAGAGCGCGCTGGACGCCCAGGGCGCCGGCGACCAGGGCATGATGTTCGGCTTCGCCTGCTCCGAGACGCCGGAGCTGATGCCGCTGCCGATCGCACTGGCGCACCGGCTGGCCCGGCGGCTCTCCCAGGTCCGCAAGGACGGCACGATCCCGTACCTGCGCCCCGACGGCAAGACCCAGGTCACGATCGAGTACGAGGGGCTGCGCCCCGTCCGGCTCAACACGGTCGTCGTCTCCAGCCAGCACGCGGCGGACATCTCGCTGGACTCGCTGCTCACCCCCGACGTGCGCGAGCACGTCATCGCCCCGGAGCTGGAGAGCCTCGGGCTCGACACCGAGGGCTACCGGCTGCTGGTCAACCCGACCGGCCGGTTCGAGATCGGCGGCCCGATGGGCGACGCCGGCCTGACCGGCCGCAAGATCATCGTCGACACCTACGGCGGCTACGCCCGGCACGGCGGCGGCGCGTTCTCCGGCAAGGACCCGTCGAAGGTGGACCGCTCGGCGGCGTACGCGACGCGCTGGGTGGCCAAGAACGTGGTCGCCGCCGGCCTGGCCGAGCGGTGCGAGGTCCAGGTCGCGTACGCGATCGGCAAGGCCCACCCGGTCAGCCTCTTCGTCGAGACGTTCGGCACCGAGACCGTGCCGGTCGCCTCGATCGAGAAGGCCGTCTCCGAGGTCTTCGACCTGCGCCCGGCCGCCATCATCCGGGACCTGAACCTGCTCCGCCCGATCTACCAGCAGACCGCCGCCTACGGCCACTTCGGCCGGGAGCTGCCGGACCTGACCTGGGAGAGCACCGACCGGGCCGCCGACCTCAAGTCGGCCGCGGGAGCCTGACCGGCACCAGGCGCAGCGACCGGCGACCCGCGGACGGGTCGCCGGTCGCTCGCGTCTGCGTCGACGTCCCCCTGGCCCACCTGGACCGCCCGTTCGACTACCTCGTCCCGGCCGAGCTGGACGCCGACGCCGTCCCCGGCGTACGCGTGAAGGTCCGCTTCGCGGGGCAGCTCGTCGACGGCTGGCTGCTGGAACGGGCCGACGACTCGGGGCACACCGGCCGGCTGGCGTACCTGGAGAAGGTCGTCTCGCCCGAGCCGGTGCTCGCGCCGGAGGTCGCCCGGCTGGCCCGGGCGGTCGCGGACCGCTACGCCGGCAACCTCGCCGACGTGCTCCGCCTCGCCGTCCCGCCCCGGCACGCCCGGGTGGAGAAGGACGTCCGCGCCCGCGCCGCCGCCCCCGACGAGAACCCCGCGGCTCCCGGCGAGGGCCCCGCCGCCTCCGGCGAGAACCCCGTCGCTCCCGACGGGAGCCCCGTCGCCCCCGACGAGGGCCCCGCCGCCCTCGGCGAGAACCTTGCCGCCGCCGACGAGAACCCCGTCGTGCCGGCAGGGCCCGGTCCCGACGCCTGGCGGGACTACCCGGCCGGGCCGGCCCTGCTCCGGGCGCTCGCCGACGGCCGGGCCGCCCGGGCCGTCTGGTCGGCGCTGCCGGGGGAGGACTGGCCCGCCCGGTACGCCGAGGCCGTCGCCGCCACCGTGGCCGGCGGCCGGGGCGCGGTGGTGGTCGTCGCCGACAACCGCGACCTGGACCGTCTCGACGCCGCCCTGCACGACGCCCTGGGCCCGGGGCGGCACGTCTGCCTCTCCGCCGCGCTCGGTCCCGCCCGGCGCTACCGGGCGTTCCTCGCCGCCCGGCGCGGCGACGTGCCGGTGGTGGTCGGCACCAGGGCCGCGATGTTCGCCCCGGTCGCCCGGCTCGGGCTGGTGGCGATCTGGGACGACGGCGACGACCTGCACGCCGAGCCCCGGGCCCCCTATCCGCACGCCCGGGAGGTGCTGCTCACCCGCGCCCAGCTCGGCGACGCCGCGGCCCTGGTGGGCGGCTACACCCGCACCGCCGAGGCGCAGCTGCTGGTGGAGACCCGATGGGCCCGCGAGGTGGTGGCCGACCGGGCGACCCTCCGGGCCCGGATGCCGGCGATCGCGCCGACCGGCGACGACCCGCAGCTGGCCCGGGACCCCGGGGCGGCCACCGCCCGGCTGCCCAGCCTGGCCTGGACCACCGCCCGGGACTCGCTCCGGGCGGACCTGCCGGTGCTGGTCCAGGTGCCCCGCCGCGGCTACCTGCCGTCGGTGGCCTGCGCCGAGTGCCGCACCCCGGCCCGGTGCCCGCACTGCGCCGGCCCGCTCGCGCTGCCCTCCGCCGAGGGCACCCCGGCCTGCCGCTGGTGCGGGCGGGTCGCCGCCGCGTACGCCTGCCCGGAGTGCGGCGGGCGGCGGCTGCGCGCCTCCGTCACCGGCGCCCGGCGCACCGCCGAGGAACTGGGCCGGGCCTTCCCCGGCGTGCCGGTGCGCACCTCCGGGCGGGAGGAGGTGCTGGCCACGGTCCCGGGCGGCGCCGGCCTGGTCATCGCCACCCCCGGCGCCGAGCCGGTCGCCGACGGCGGCTTCGGGGCGGTGCTGCTGCTCGACTCGTGGGCCCTGCTCACGCGGGCCGACCTGCGGGCGGGGGAGGAGGCGCTGCGCCGCTGGCTGGCGGCCGCCGCGCTGGCCCGTCCCGCCGCCGCCGGGGGCCGGGTGGTGGTGGTCGCCGACGGGGCCCTCGCCCCCGTACAGGCGCTGCTGCGCTGGGACGCCGGCTGGTTCGCCGCCCGGGAGCTGGCCGAACGGCGGGAGCTGGGCTTCCCGCCCGCGGTGCGGATGGCCAGCGTGACCGGCCTGCCGGACGCCGTGGCCGACCTGCTGGCCGAGGCCCGGCTGCCGGCGGAGGCCGAGCTGCTCGGGCCGGTGCCGGCCGACGGGGAGCGCGAGCGGATGCTGGTCCGGGTTCCCCGGGCCCGGGCCGGCGCGCTGGCCGGCGCGCTGCACTCGGCGGCGGGGGTTCGCACCGCCCGCAAGGCCGCCGAGCCGGTCCGCCTCCAGGTCGACCCGCTGGCCCTCTTCTGACCGACGGCCCGGCCGATCCGGCGCCGCACCCACCGCCCGACCTGGCCCGTCGTCGCACGCCGTGTCCGGCGGTGTGTCGACACCCGGGTGATAGCATCGCCCGTCATGCCCGGGCGTACGACGGCTCCAGGTCGCGGCGCGGCGCCACACCGCGCCGAGCCGGGGTCGTCGCAGGATCGCGCGACGAAGGCGGGAGCGCGTCGGTTCGGCGCGGTGCCGATGATTCCAAACAGCCGGTGATCAGGGGTGGACCAGTCGTGACCGTTCGTCAGTCGATCGTCTTCAATGGTGACCTCGGCAGCGGCAAGAGCACCGTCTCCGTGGTGATCGCCGAGCGGCTCGGCCTGCGCCGGGTCAGCGTCGGTGACCTCTACCGCCAGATGGCGCAGGAGCGGCAGATGACCGCGCTCCAGCTCAACCTGCACGCGGAGCTGGACCAGGCCGTCGACGGCTACGTCGACCAGCTCCAGCGGGACATCGCGGCCTCGGGCGAGCGGCTCGTCATGGACTCCCGGCTGGCCTGGCACTTCTTCACCGACGCGCTCAAGGTGCACATGATCACCGAGCCGGGCGAGGCGGCCCGACGGGTCCTCGCCCGCCCCTCCGGCCCGGCCGAGAGCTACGCCTCGATGGAGGAGGCCAAGGCCAAGCTGCTGGAGCGCAGCGAGAGCGAGCGGGGCCGGTTCATCGTCCGCTACGGGGTGGACAAGGCCCGGCTGCGCAACTACGACCTGATCTGCGACACCACCCGCGCCTCGGCCTCCGAGGTCATCGAGCACATCATCGACGCGTACGAGGGGCGGCTGTGCGCGGACGTGCTGCGCGACGCGCCGCCGCTGCTGCTGCTCGACCCGGCCCGCGTCTACCCGACCGAGGACATCGCCCACCTGCGTGACCTGTGGGACTCGGAGTTCGTCGGCGAGGTGGCCGCCGCCGGCGACGAGGCGCTGGAGCCCCTGCGGATCGGCTACACCGGCGAGTACTTCTTCGTCGTCGACGGGCACCGCCGCCTCAGCGCCGCCCTCCAGAACGGCTTCCGCCTGGTGCCGGCCCAGCTCGTCGCCGAGGTGGACGAGCCGGTGGTCGGCGGGATGAGCGCGGTGGACTACTTCGCCGCCCAGGCCCGGCCCGGCCTCATCCACGACTGGGAGGCTGCCCACTCCATCGAGCTGCCGTTGCCCGAGCACGCCCTGCTCGGCGGCGACGCGGTCCTGGCCGGCGAGCCGGGCACCGCCGTCTGAGCCGCTTCCTGCGCGGCCACGGGCGCCTCCTGGTGACCATCGACACGCGACGGGCCGCGCCGCTTCGCGGTACGCCGGCCGGGGCGGCCGACGGCACTCCGTAGACTGGTACGGCACCAGTCCGCCCGCCGAAGGAGCCATGCCGAGTGACCGTCCAGCCCATCCGTCTGTTCGGAGATCCGGTGCTGCGCACGCCGGCCGATCCGGTGGTCGACTTCGACGTCGAGCTGCGCAAGCTCGTCGCCGACCTGACCGACACGATGCGTGAGCAGAACGGCGCCGGCCTCGCCGCGCCGCAGCTCGGTGTGGGCCTGCGGGTGTTCACCTTCGACGTCGACGACGTGGTCGGCCACCTGGTCAACCCGGTGCTGGAGTTTCCCGACGCCGAGGAGCAGGACGGCCCCGAGGGCTGCCTGTCCATTCCCGGCCTCTACTTCGACACCAAGCGCCGGCAGAACGTGATCGCCAAGGGCTTCAACGGCTACGGCGACCCGATGCAGATCGTCGGCACCGGCCTGATGGCCCGCTGCGTGCAGCACGAGACCGACCACCTCGACGGGGTGCTCTTCGTGGACCGGCTGGACCCGGCCGGGCGCAAGGAGGCGATGAAGGCGATCCGCCAGGCGGAGTGGTACGACCCGACCACCCCACCGACGGTCAAGCTCAACCCGCACGCCTCGGGCAGCCCCTTCGGACTGGGTCGGTGAGCCGGTGCGCGTGATCTTCGCCGGCACGCCGGCCGTCGCCGTTCCCGCCCTGGCCGCCGTGGCCGCCTCCCGGCACGAGCTCGTCGCCGTGGTCACCCGGCCGGACGCCCCCGCCGGGCGCGGTCGCGGGCTGGCCCGCTCCCCGGTGGGGGCGTGGGCCGACGAGCACGGGATCGAGGTGCTCACCCCCGCCCGGCCGCGTGAGCCGGAGTTCCAGGACCGGCTGCGCGAGCTGGCCCCCGACTGCGTCCCCGTGGTCGCCTACGGCGCGCTGGTGCCGCCGGCCGCCCTGGAGATCCCCCGCCACGGCTGGATCAACCTGCACTTCTCGCTGCTGCCCGCCTGGCGCGGGGCCGCGCCCGTGCAGCACGCCGTGCTGCACGGCGACGAGCTGACCGGGGCGAGCGTGTTCCAGCTGGAAGAGGGGCTGGACACCGGTCCGGTCTACGGCACGCTGACCGACGAGATCCGTCCTGCCGACACGTCCGGCGACCTGCTGGAGCGGTTGGCCCACTCCGGCGCCGGCCTGCTGGTGGCCGTCCTCGACGCGATCGACGACGGCACGGCCCGGGCCGAGCCGCAGCCCGCCGACGGGGTGTCGCTGGCGCCGAAGCTGACCGTGGAGGACGCCCGGGTGCGCTGGTCCGATCCCGCCTTCGCGGTGGACCGGCGGATCCGGGCCTGCACTCCGGCGCCCGGCCCGTGGACGACGTTCCGGGGCGAGCGCGTCAAGCTGGGCCCGGTCACCCCGGTGCCCGACGGCCCGGAGTTGAAGCCGGGCGAGCTGCTGGTGGAGAAGTCCCGGGTGCTGGCCGGCACGGCCACCACCCCGGTGCGGCTCGGCGAGGTCCGGGCGGCGGGCAAGCGGGCGATGCCGGCGACCGACTGGGCGCGGGGCGTCCGGGTCGCCGCGGGGGAGGAAGTCGCGTGACGGGCACTTCGGAACGGCCCTCGGGCGACCGCTTCTCCGGTGAGCGTTCCGGCGGCGAGCGGTTCGGTGGGCGCGAGCAGCGTCCCCCGGGCGGCCAGCGCGGCGAGCGGCCGGCGCGGGGCGGCCAGTGGGGTGCCCGGTCCGGCGGTGACCGCCGCGACGGCGGCCGGCGTCCCCCGGCCCGCCCGGCGGTGGACCTGCCCCGCCAGGTGGCCTACGAGGCGGTCGCGGCGGTGCACCGGGACGACGCGTACGCCAACCTGGTGCTCCCGTCACTCCTGCGCGACGCGGGGCTGGTCGGCCGGGACGCCGCCTTCGCCACCGAGCTGACCTACGGCACGCTGCGCCACCTCGGCACCCTCGACGCGATCCTCGGCGACGCCGCCGGGCGGGACGTGCAGCGCATCGACCCGCCGGTGCGCGACGCGCTGCGGCTCGGGGCCTACCAGCTCCTGCACACGCGGGTGCCGGCGCACGCCGCCGTCTCCTCGACCGTCGACCTGGTCAAGTCGGTGGGTGTCGGCGCGACGGGCTTCGCCAACGCGGTGCTGCGCGAGGTGGCCGGCCGCGACGCCGACGCCTGGGTGGCCAAGCTGGCCCCGTCGGCGGAGAGCGACCCGATCGGGCACCTGGCCCTGGCGTACAGCCATCCGCAGTGGATCGTGCGGGCCTTCGCCGAGGCGCTCGGCGGCGACCTGGGCGAGACCACCCGGCTGCTCATCGAGGACAACGAGCGCCCGCCGGTGCACCTGTGCGCCCGGCCCGGGCTGGCCGATCCGGCGGAGCTGACCGACGAGGCCGGCGGCGCGCCGGGAGCCTTCTCCCCGTACGCGGTCTATCTCTCCGGTGGGGCGCCCGGCGACCTGCCGGCGCTCGCGCAGGGGCGTGCCCACGTGCAGGACGAGGGCTCCCAGTTGGTGGCCAACGCCCTGGCGGTGGCCCCGCTGGACGGCCCGGACGGGCGCTGGCTGGACCTGTGCGCCGGGCCGGGTGGCAAGGCGGGCCTGCTCGGCGCCCTCGCCGCCCAGCGGGACGCGCGGCTGACCGCGGTCGAGGTCTCGGAGCACCGGGCCCGGCTGGTCGAGCAGGCCACCCGGGGCCTGCCCGTGACCGTGCTGCACACCGACGGCCGCACCGTCGGCGCGGACCCGAAGCTGCCGGAGGCGCACTTCGACCGGGTGCTCGTCGACGCGCCCTGCACGGGACTGGGGTCGCTGCGCCGCCGCCCGGAGTCGCGCTGGCGGCGCCAGCCCTCGGACCTGCCGCCGCTGACCCGGTTGCAGCGTGAGCTGCTCGCCGCGGCGCTGCGCGCCGTCCGGCCGGGCGGGCTGGTCGCCTACGTGACGTGCTCCCCGCACACCGTGGAGACGCACGTGACGGTGACCGAGGCGGCCCGCCGCTCCGGCGTGCCTGTCGACTTCGTCGACGCCCGGCCGCTGCTGCCGGCGGGCATGCCCGGCCTCGGCGACGGGCCGACGGTGCAGCTGTGGCCGCACCGGCACGGCACCGACGCGATGTTCCTCGCGATGCTCCGCCGCACCTGAGCGGGGCGCACGGGACAAACCGGTCCGCCCCGGTCGGGGCGGGCCGGCGACGCCCGGGGCCGTCGTGCGCACGGCGCGCCGGCGGCCGGGATCGCCGTCCCTCCACTGTCTCCCCAAAACGCGCTCCAAGGTGGCATCATGTCGTCACCTATCGAGGAGTGTCCATGAAACGAAGAGTCCTGACCGTCGGTGCCGCACTCGCCGTCCTCGCCGCCGCCGCGGTCGCACCGGCCGTCGGGCCGGCGGCGGCGGCCCCGTCCGCCGGCGCGCTCGCGCCCGCCGCGCAGGCCCTGGCGGCGCCGGACATCGCGGTGGCCAACGTCCAGGCCCACCTCACGCAGTTCCAGACCATCGCCACCCAGAACGGCGGCAACCGGCGGGCCGGGTCCGCCGGCTACACGGCCTCCGTCGCGTACGTCAAGACGAAGCTCCAGGCCGCCGGTTACACGGTCACCGAGCAGGTCTGCACCGACTGCACGTACCGGTCGAACAACCTGATCGCCGAGTGGCCCGGCGGCCCCGCCGACCAGGTCGTCATGTTCGGCTCGCACCTCGACGGCGTCTCCGCCGGCCCGGGCATCAACGACAACGCCACCGGCTCGTCGGCGCTGCTGGAGAACGCGCTGGTGCTGGCCCAGCAGAACCCGACGATGACCAAGCGGGTCCGGTTCGCCTGGTGGACCGACGAGGAGCAGGGCCTCAACGGCTCGGAGTTCTACGTCCGCTCGCTGAGCGCCACCCAGCGGGGCTACATCAAGGGCTACTACAACTTCGACATGATCGGCTCCGTCAACGGCGGCTACTTCATCAACCGGATCACCTCCGCCACCGCCGCCCCGCTCAAGGCGTACTGGGACTCGCTGAACATCCAGCCCGAGGAGAACGTCGAGGGCCAGGGCCGCTCCGACGACTACCCGTTCGCGCAGGCCGGCATCCAGACCTCCGGGTACGCCGCGGGCGCCAGCGCCCGGAAGACCTCGGCGCAGGCCACCAAGTGGGGCGGCACGTCCGGCTCGGCGTACGACCCCTGCTACCACCGGTCCTGCGACACCACCTCGAACGTCAGCGCCACGGTGCTCAACCGCAGCGCCGACGGGATCGCGTACGCCATCTGGCAGCTCGCCGTGGGCTCGGCGACCAACGACTTCTCCGTCGCGGTGAGCCCGACGTCGGGCTCGGTGCAGCGGGGCGCGTCGACCACGGCGACGGTCTCCACGGCCACCACCGCCGGCACGGCCCAGACGGTCGGCCTGTCCGCGACCGGCCTGCCGGCCGGCGTCACCGCCTCGTTCAGCCCGTCGTCGGTCACCTCCGGCGGCTCCGCGACCCTGACGCTCAGCGCGTCGGCCTCGGCGACGCTGGGCACCTACACCGTCACGGTCACCGGCGCGGGCTCCGGGGGCGTCTCGCGGTCGGCCAGCTACACGCTGACCGTCGGCGGCAGCGGCGGGTGCTCCGGTGGGCAGCTCATCGGCAACGGCGGGTTCGAGAGCGGGTCGTCGCCGTGGACGGCGTCGTCCGGCGTGATCACCAACGACACCCGCCAGCCGGCGCGGACGGGCTCGTACAAGGCGTGGCTGCTGGGCTACGGCTCGACGCGGACGGAGACGCTGTCGCAGTCGGTGACGATCCCGGCGGGCTGTGCGAGCTACACGCTGTCGTTCTGGCTGCACGTCGACACGGCGGAGACGACGACCAGCACCGCGTACGACCGGTTGGTGGTGCAGGTGGGCTCGACGACGCTGGCGACGTACTCGAACCTGAACGCGGCGGCCGGCTACACGCAGCGGTCGTTCAACGTGGCCGGGTTCGCGGGCCAGACGGTGACGCTGAAGTTCACCGGCACCGAGGACGCCTCGTTGCAGACCAGCTTCGTCGTCGACGACGTGACGCTGCAGGCCAGCTGACACACCACAGGGTCGGGGCGGTCGGCCACGCCGGCCGCCCCGCTCAGGTGACCGGCAGGCCCTTCGTGCCGGCGCCCTTCGCCGACCGGGTCAGGTTGCGGTCGCTGACCCACAGGAAGCACTGCACGCCCCGGTTGCCGTTGCGCCACTCCCGCTCGAACGGGTGGTAGTAGATCGAGCCGGCCCGGTACTGCAGGTCGCCGTTGTCCGGCACCTTCGCGTACTTCGCGATCAGCGTCCGGCACGCCCGGTGCACCTTCCGGGTGTCGCGGCCGAAGTCGTCGTAGCTGGTGTCGGGGGCCTGCCACACCCCGACGAACTCGGCGCGGTGCTTGCTGGTGCAGGCGACCGGCACCATCTCCCGCACCTCGTCGGCCCGGGTCCTCGGGTTGAAGCAGCGGTGGGCGAGCGGGGCGGCGCCGGTCAGCGCGCCCTTCAGGCTGCCCGTGCGGGCCTTCGCGGCGGCCTCGTCGAGGCTGGTCTGCTCGCTCAGGTCGCAGCGGAACCAGCGGGCGCCGCCGCCCCACGCCTGCGGCGACGGCAGCACCACGCTCAGCCCGAGCCGGCCCGAGCGCCAGTCGCCGCCGACCATCTCGTTGACCTTCGCGTCGCACTCGGCGCGGGCGGCGCGCATGCCGGCCGAGCCGGCCGGCGGGGGCGTGACCCGCTCGGCTCCCGCCCCGGTCAGCGTGCCGACGTGCACGGTCTCCGTGCGGTGCGACACGGCGCAGTCGACGGGGTGGTAGGCGGTGAGGTAGCCGACGTCCTGCACGCCGGCGTGGCAGACCCCGGCGGCGGGCACGAACGCCTGCGGCGCGGCGGGCGCCGGCCAGTCGTCGGTCAGGTCACGGTCGGTGCCGGCCGGGGTGCCGCAACCGGCGAGCGCCAGGGCCGCCACGGCGCCCACCGTGGCCGCCGTCCACCACCGTCGCATCCCGACCTCCCGCCGTTCGTGGGCCGCACCCCGGCGGGCGGCCAGCGCGGCGGTCCCGCCGGCGCGCAGGCGGCCGGACACGCCACGGTGCGGCAGCATACGGCACCCCCGCTCAGCTCGCGGGCAACCCTTGCGGGCCGGCGCCCCGCATGGAGCGGGTCAGCTTCCGGTCGTCGCTCCACAGGAAACACCGCACGCCCCGGTCGCCCTCCTGCCACTCCCGCTGCGACGGGGGATAGAAGATCGAGCCCGCCCGGTACGGCAGGTCGCTGTTGACGGGCACCTCGGCGAAGGCGGCGATGAGCGCCATGCAGCGCGTGTGCGCCTGCTGGTGGGACCGGCCGAACTCGGCCCAGGTCATGTCCCGCTCCAGGTAGACGCCGACGAATTCGGCGCGGTGCGGCTCGGTGCACAGCACCGGGGCCATGTAGTTCAGGTTGTCGCCGATCAGCTTGGGGTCGAAGCAGCGGTGCAGCAGCGGGGAATCGCCGATCATCGCGCCCCGCAGGCTGCCCGTGCGGTTCACCGGCCGGGTGTTGTCGATGCTGCCGGTCTCGCTCAGGTCGCAGCGGAACCAGCGGGCGCCCGCACGCCACGCGGGGGCGGAGGGCAGCGCGACGGTGAGGGTGACGCGGGCGGCGTGCCAGTCGCCGCCGAGCACCTCGCGGGCGCGCTGGTCGCACTCGGCGCGGGCGGGGCGCAGGGCCGCGGATCCCGGTTCGGGCCGGTCGCCGTCGGCGGTCGGCCCGGCGAACCTGCCCACGTGCACGGTCTCGGCCAGGTGGTTGCGGGAGCAGTCCACCGCCTCGTAGGTGCGGGCCTGCACGACGGCGGTGATCCGGGGCAGGCAGGCGTCGGTGGCCGGCACGAACAGCTGCGGCGCCCGCAGCGCCGGCCAGTCGTCGGTGAGGTCGCCGTCGGAGCCGCCCGGTCGTACGCAGCCGGAGAGCAGGACCGTCAGCGTGCCGGCCAGCGCCAGCGCCGCGAGCCACCGTCGCATCGTCCGCCCTTTCCGGGAGCTGACGCGTCGACCGCCGCCGGGGCACCGCGCGGGCGTGCGGCTCACGTCACCGTCCCTGATGGAGTCTCGCCGCGTTTCCGTCGTCCGGCCAGTCACGGATGGCCCTTCGTCCGGTTTCGCCGAGCCGGGAGGGCCAATTCTGCACCACTGGTCACCGTCGGGTCACCGGGTGTCCCGTTGGTGGCGCGCTGCGGGCGGCCGTCGGCCACGTTCGTACACTGGCCCGGTGACCGTACCGCCGCCGATCGTCGCGCCCAGCATCCTCGCCGCCGATTTCGCCCGCCTCGCCGAGGAGGTCCGCGCCGTCGAGAACGCCGCGGACTGGCTGCACGTGGATGTCATGGACAACCACTTCGTGCCCAACCTGACCATCGGGCTGCCCGTGGTGCAGAGCCTGCGGGCCGCCACCGAGCTGCCCTTCGACGTGCACCTGATGATCGAGGACCCGCGCCGCTGGGCGCCCGGCTACGCCGACGCCGGGGCGTACAACGTCACCTTCCACGCCGAGGCGTGCGACGACCCGGTGGCCCTGGCCAAGGACCTGCGCTCGGCGGGGGCCAAGGCGGGGCTGGCGATCGACCGGGACACCCCGATCGAGCCGTACCTGGAGCTGCTGCCGAGCTTCGACACGCTGCTGATCATGACCATCAAGGCCGGCTTCGGCGGGCAGCGGTTCATCCCGCAGCTGCTCGACAAGGTGCGTACGGCCCGCCGGCACGTCGACGCCGGCCACCTCGAACTGCGCATCGAGGTCGACGGCGGCATCGCCGCCGACACCATCGCCCAGGCGGCCGAGGCGGGGGCCGACGCGTTCGTCGCCGGCACCGCCGTCTACGGCGCCGACGACCCCGCCGAGGCCATCCGGAAGCTGCGGGCACTCGCGGAACACGCCGCCCCCGGGGCCTGACGTGGAACCGGCCGGCGACCGTCCGGACGTCATCCTCGTCGTGGACGACGACGAGGACATCGCGCGTTTCGTCGCGTTCAACCTCCGGCTGCACGGCTTCGAGGTGATCCACGCCAGCGACGGGCAGGAGGCGCTCGAGGTGATCGAGCGCCAGCGACCCGACTTGGCGGTGGTCGACCTGATGATGCCGCGCATCGACGGGTTGGAACTGACCCGGCGGCTGCGTGCCGACCCGATGACCTCCGCCCTGCCGGTGATCATGCTGACCGCCAAGGGCATGACGGTGGACAAGGTGCACGGGCTCAGCGCCGGCGCCGACGACTACCTGGTCAAGCCCTTCGACACCGCCGAACTGGTCGCCCGGGTCAGCTCCACGCTGCGCCGCAACAAGGAGTTCCGCGAGGTCTCGCCGCTGACCGGGCTGCCCGGCAACAGCCGGATCCGCCGGGAGATCTCCGACCGCGTCCGCAGCGGGGTCGACTACGCGGTCGGCTACATCGACATCGACCGGTTCAAGAGCGTCAACGACCGGTACGGCTTCGTCCGCGGCGACGACTTCATCTCGGCCCTGGCCCGCAGCCTGCACCGGGCGGTGGTCTCGGTCGGGCTGCCGCCGGCCTTCCTGGGACACGTCGGCGGGGACGACTTCGTCATCGTCTGCGCCCCGGAGCAGGTCCGGCCGCTCACCTCCCGGGTCTCCGCCGACTTCGAGAAGGCCGCCGACTCGCTCTACGACCCGGTCGACGCCGCGCGCGGCTACGTGGAGCTGAAGGACCGCCGGGGCAACATCCGGCGGGCCGCCCTGGTCACCCTGTCGATCGGCGTCTCCCTCTCCGACTCCGGCAAGCGGTTCACCGACCCGCTGGAGGCGATCGCGGTCGCGTCGGAGATGAAGACGGTGGCCAAGAGTCAACCCGGCTCGTACGTGGCGGTGGACCGCCGGCGCGGGGTTACCTGATTCGTGCGCTGTTGCTGTGAAGTACCACGCCCGGGTGGCACGACCCCCCGTCCGGCGTGTAACACTTCCCGTGTACCCACCACGCGCTGGCGGGACTCGGTGTAATTCCGAACCGGCGGTGATCCACGGTGTGACCGTGGTAAGCCCGCGACCCGGTCGGCCTCGTGCCGCCCGGTGGACCTGGTGAGATTCCGGGGCCGACGGTTGGGAGCGGGAAAACCCCGCCCCCAGACAGTCCGGATGGGAGACAGCGCGCGGGACGGACGGGCCCTGCCCGGCCGCTGGCCTCAGCGTGCCGTGCGCGCCCCCCGGGGCGGCCCCGCCGTACCCGGATCTCCGCCGCCGCACGCTCGCGGCCCCATGCCGTTGCCTCCCGTGCCCGCCCGCGCGTCGATCGGCGAGTGAGAGGGCAGGGCATGGCCGGCGTCTCCGTGGACGAGGCGATGCGTCGCGCGGTGGAACTCGCCGCGCGCGGTCTCGGCACGACCAGCCCCAACCCGGTGGTCGGCTGCGTGCTGCTCGACGCCGACGGGCAGGTGGTCGGCGAGGGGTTCCACGCCTACGCCGGGGGGCCGCACGCCGAGATCGTCGCGCTCGCCCAGGCGGGGGAGCGGGCCCGTGGCGGCACCGCCGTGGTCACCCTGGAACCCTGCGACCACACCGGTCGCACGGGCCCCTGCAGCACCGCGCTGGTGCGCGCCGGCGTCGCGCGGGTCGTCATCGCCGTGCCCGACCCCAACCCCCTCGCCACCGGGGGCGCCGCCACGTTGCGCGCCGCCGGGATCCAGGTCGACACGGGGGTACGCGCGTGCGAGGCGGAGGCCGGCAACGTCGCCTGGCTCACCTCGATGCGCCGGGGCTGGCCGTACGTGATCTGGAAGTTCGCCGCGACGGTGGACGGCCGGTCGGCGGCGGCCGACGGCACCAGCATGTGGATCACCTCCGAGGCCGCCCGGATGGACGTGCACGCGCTGCGCGGCACCGTCGACGCGGTGCTCGCCGGCGTCGGCACGGTCCTCGCCGACGACCCCCGGCTCACCGCCCGCAACCTGCGCGACGGCACGCTCGCCATCCGGCAGCCGCTGCGGGTCGTGGTGGACACCGAGGGCCGTACGCCTGCCGACGCCCGCGTCCGCGACGGCGCGGCGCGCACGTGGATCGCCACCGCGGCGGAGGTCGGCACCGGGCCCGACGGCCGGGTCGACCTGCCGGCGCTGCTCGCCGCGCTGCACGGGCGGGGGATCCGCGCCGCGCTGCTGGAGGGCGGCCCGAAGCTGGCCGGCGCCTTCCTGGCCGCCGGCCTGGTCGACAAGATCGTCGGCTACGTCGCGCCCCGGCTGCTCGGCGCCGGCCCGACCGCCCTGGTCGACGCCGGGGTGAACACCATCGCCGAGGCCATCGACCTGGAGTTCGTCGACGTCACGCAGGTCGGACCCGACCTGCGGATCACCGCGCTGCCCCGGAAGAGGGAGGGCTGACATGTTCACCGGCATCGTCGAGGAGTTGGGTGAGGTCGTCCGGATCACGAAGACGGCGGGTGACTCGGCGCTGGTCGCGGTCCGCGGCCCGCTGGTCACCTCGGACGCCCGGCACGGCGACTCGATCGCGGTCAACGGCGTCTGCCTGACCGTGGTCGACGTCTCCGACGGGACCTTCACCGCGGACGTGATGGGGGAGACGCTGCGCCGCTCCGCGCTGGGCGCGCTGCGGGCCGGCGATCCGGTCAACCTGGAGCGGGCCGCCGCGCTGGGCAGCCGCCTCGGCGGGCACCTCGTGCAGGGGCACGTCGACGGCGTCGGCGAGGTGATCGCCCGCGAGCCGGCCGCGCAGTGGGAGACGGTCCGGTTCCGGCTGCCCGCCGCCCTCGCCCGGTACGTGGTGGAGAAGGGCTCGATCACGGTCGACGGCGTCTCGCTGACCGTCTCCGGGGTCGGCCCGGACTGGTTCGCGGTCGGCCTGATCCCGACCACGCTGAAGCTGACCACCCTCGGCGCCCGGGGCGTCGGCGACCCGGTCAACCTCGAGGTGGACGTGCTCGCCAAGTACGTCGAGCGGCTGCTCGGCGCCCGGCTGGCCGATCCCGCCGTCCCCGACGCCGGCCCGCCCGGGCTGCCGGTCGCGGGTCTGCCGGGCGTCGCCACGACGGGCGGGGCGGCCTGATGGGCCCGCTCGGCTGGCTGCTCCACGCGCAGGTCGACATCGCCGGGTCGCCGGTGCTGGTCCGGGAGATCGTCGGCAACGGCTTCGGGCTGGCGTCGGCGGTGTTCGGCCTGCGCCGGCTGGTCTGGGCCTGGCCCGTCGGCATGATCGGCAACGCGCTGCTGTTCACGGTCTTCCTGGGCGGCGTCTTCGTCACGCCGCAGGCGCACGACCTCTACGGGCAGGCGGGCCGGCAGGTCTTCTTCTTCTCGCTCAGCGTCTACGGCTGGTGGCGCTGGTCGCGCAACCGCCGCCACGGCGGCGACGGCGACGGGGTCGCGGTGGCGCCCCGCTGGGCCACCGGCCGGGAACGGCTCGGCCTGCTGGCCGCGGCCGGGATCGGCACCGCCGCGGCGTACCCGCTGCTCGCCGCGCTCGGCTCCTGGGGGCCGCTGCCGGACGCCTGGATCCTCACCGGCAGCCTGCTCGCCACGTACGGCATGGCGCGCGGCTGGGTGGACTTCTGGCTCATCTGGATCGCCGTCGACGCGGTCGGCGTGCCGCTGCTGCTGCGCGGCGGGTTCTACCCCTCGGCCGCCATGTACCTCGTCTACGGCGCGTTCTGCGCCTGGGGCCTGGTCGCCTGGTGGCGCACCTCGCGGGCCGCCCGCCCGGCGCCCGCCCCGATCCCGTCGACCTACTCGGAGGCCGTGGCATGAGCGAGCGAATCATCAGGCTCAGTGTGGTGGTGCCTCATGGCGGCACGGAGCGAAGCGGAGTGCCGGCATGACCACCTTTGCGAGCATCGAGCAGGCGGTGGCGGACATCGCCGCCGGCCGGCCCGTCGTCGTGGTCGACGACGCCGACCGGGAGAACGAGGGCGACCTGATCTTCGCCGCCGAGCTGGCGACGCCGGAGCTGCTCGCCTTCATGGTGCGCCACACGTCCGGCTACATCTGCGCGCCGCTGACCGAGAGCGAGTGCGACCGGCTGGACCTGCCGCCGCAGCACCACACCAACCAGGACCGGCGCGGCACCGCCTACACGGTGACCGTGGACGCCCGGGAAGGGATCGGCACCGGCATCTCCGCCGCCGACCGGGCGCACACCATCCGGCTGCTCGCCGACCCCGGCACCGGCCCGGCCGACCTGGCCCGGCCCGGGCACGTGGTGCCGCTGCGGGCCCGCGAGGGCGGCGTGCTGCGCCGGCCGGGGCACACCGAGGCCGCGATCGACCTGACCCGGCTGGCCGGGCTGCGCCCCGCCGGCGTGCTCTGCGAGCTGGTCAACGACGACGGCACCATGATGCGGGTGCCCGACCTGGAGAAGTTCTGCGCCGAGCACGCCCTGACCCTGGTCACCATCGCCGACCTGGTCGCGTACCGGCGGCGGACCGAGAAGCAGGTCGAGCGGGTCGCGGACGCCCGGATGCCCACCCGGCACGGCGTGTTCCGGGCCCTGGGCTACCGCAGCGAGCACGACTCGGCCGAGCACGTGGCCCTGGTCACGGGCGAGATCGGCGACGGGCGCGACGTGCTGGTGCGGGTGCACTCCGAGTGCCTCACCGGGGACGTGTTCGGCTCGGTGCGCTGCGACTGCGGGCCGCAGCTCGACGCCGCCCTGGACCGGGTCGCCCGGGAGGGGCGGGGCGTCGTGCTCTACGTACGCGGCCACGAGGGGCGCGGCATCGGCCTGCTGCACAAGCTGCAGGCGTACCAGCTCCAGGACCAGGGCCGGGACACGGTCGACGCCAACCTCGACCTGGGCCTGCCAGCCGACGCCCGCGACTACGGCACCGGCGCGCAGATCCTCTACGACATCGGGGTGCGCTCGATGCGGCTGCTCACCAACAACCCGGCCAAGCGTGCCGGCCTGGAGGGCTACGGGCTGACCGTCACCGGCCGCGAGGGGCTGCCGGTGCGCCCGCACCCGGAGAACGTGCGCTACCTGCGCACCAAGCGGGACCGGATGGGGCACCTGCTGGACGAGCTGGACGAGGTGACCGAGGCCCCGATGGGCCGCCCGGTCCTCGGCGACGAGATCGGAGCGTAGGCATGGCGGGTTTCGGTGAACCGGGCGTGACGGCGGTGGACGCCGCCGGGATGACCGTCGGCGTCGTCGCGGCGCGCTGGCACGGCGAGCTGACCGACCACATGCTCGACCGGGCGGTCGCCGCCGCCGAGGCGTGCGGAGCCCGGGCGGTCACCGCCCGGGTGGCCGGCTCGGTCGAGCTGCCCGTGGTGGCCCAGGCCCTCGCGCGGCGCTGCGACGTGGTGGTCGCGCTCGGCGTGGTGATCCGCGGCGCCACCGCCCACTTCGACTACGTCTGCCGCTCGGTCACCGACGGGCTGACCCGGGTGGCGCTGGACGAGGGCAAGCCGGTCGCGCACGGCGTCCTGACCGTCGACACCCTCGCGCAGGCCCGGGACCGGGCCGGGCTGCCCGGCTCGGCGGAGGACAAGGGCTGGTCGGCCACCGTCGCCGCCCTCGACGCCGCCCTGACCATCCGCGCCCTCGCCAGCAACGGCCACCGGGTCGGCTCCGGCGGCTGACATCCGACCGACCGGGACCGCGCCGCCGCCGTGCCGCGTTCCCGGTCGGTGAGCGGGGCCTGACCCGGCGCACCGGCGCCGTCGGGGCGGCTGGAAGAATCGCGGCGTGAAGACGTTCGAGGAGTTGTTCGCCGAGCTGCAGGCCAAGGCCGCCGCGGGCACCCCCGGCTCGGGCACGGTCGCCGCGCTCGAGAAGGGCGTGCACTTCATCGGCAAGAAGGTCGTCGAGGAGGCGGCCGAGTCGTGGATGGCCGCCGAGCACGAGGGGCCGGAACGCACCGCCGAGGAGATCTCCCAGCTGCTCTACCAGGTCCAGGTGCTGATGCTGGCCAGCGGCCTCGACCTGAAGGACGTCTACCGACATCTGTGAGTGCGCCCCGTCGTTGATCAGTTTCGATCGAAGGAGCACTCCGTCATGCTGCGTGTCGCCATTCCGAACAAGGGCGCCCTGGCCGAGAAGGCCGCCCAGATGCTGCGCGAGGCGGGCTACCGCCAGCGCACCGACCCGAAGGATCTGGTCTGCCGGGACGAGCCCAACGACGTCGAATTCTTCTACCTGCGCCCGAAGGACATCGCCACCTACGTCGGCTCCGGCGACCTCGACGTCGGGATCACCGGCCGGGACCTGCTGATCGACTCCGGCGCGCCGGCCGAGGAGGTCATGGATCTCGACTTCGGCCGGGCCACCTTCCGCTTCGCCGCCCGCCCGGAGGACGTCGACGACGTGCGGGAGCTGGGCGGGCACCGGATCGCCACCGCGTACCCGGGGCTCGTCGAGCGGCACCTCGCGGAGCTGGGCGTCAAGGCCGAGGTGACCCGCCTCGACGGCGCGGTGGAGAACGCCATCCGGCTGGGCGTCGCCGACGTGGTCGCCGACGTGGTCGAGACCGGCACCACGCTGCGCCAGGCCGGCCTGGTGGTCTTCGGCGAGCCGCTGCTGCGCTCGTCGGCGGTGCTGGTCCGCCGCGCCGACGCCGAGGCCCACCCGCAGGCCGCGCAGCTGCTGCGCCGGCTGCACGGGGTGCTGGTCGCCCGCCGCTACGTGATGCTCGCCTACGACGTGCCGGCCGGCCTGCTCGACCGGGCCAGCTCGCTGACCCCGGGCATCGAGTCGCCGACCGTCTCCCCGCTGCACCGCGAGGGCTGGGTGGCGGTGCAGGCGATGGTGCTCCGCGACGACGTGCACCGGATCATGGACGAACTGTACGAGCTCGGGGCCCGCGCGATCCTGGTCACCAACATCCACGCCTGCCGGCTGTGAGCCGTTCGCCCACGGCGGCGGGTGCCCCGGCGCCGTCCCCGGTGTCGCGCGCCCTGCCGCCGTGGGTGGCGCTGACCCTGGTCACCCTCGCCGGCGTCGCCTCGGCGGCCCAGGGCGCGGCCAACGCCGAGCTGGGCGAGCGGGCCGGCAACGCGACCCTGGGCGCGGTGGTCAACAACCTCGGCGGGGCGCTGCTGGTCGGCCTCGGGGTCCTGGCGCTGCCCTCGGCGCGCACCGGCCTGGCCGCGCTGCGTCGGGCCCGGCTGCCCTGGTGGACGTACCTGGGCGGGCTCGGCGGCGCGGGCATCGTGCTGGCCGGCGCGTACATCGTGCCGGTGCTCGGGGTGGCGGTCTTCACCATCGCCCAGGTCGCCGGCGGCAGCCTCGGCGGGCTGGCCGTCGACCGGGCCGGGCTGGCGCCGGTGGGGCGGCTGGCGCTCACCCCGCCCCGGGTGGCTGGCGCGCTGCTCGGCGTGACCGCCGTGACGCTGGCCCAGCTCGGCCAGCCCGTCGGCGACCTCGCCCTCGGCCTGGTCCTGCTCGCCGTGGCGGGCGGGCTCGGTGTCGCGCTCCAGTCCGCGCTGAACGCGCGGGTCTCCGCCGCCAGCTCGGCCGCCGCCGGGATGGTGGTCAACTTCGCCACGGCCACGCCCGTCGTGCTGCTGGTCGCGGCGCTGGCCGGCGCCGTCACCGGGCCGGGCCCGACCTGGCCGGACGACTGGTACCTCTACACCGGCGGCCTGCTCGGCGTCGTCATCGTGGCCGCCCTGCTGGTCGGGGTCCCCGCGGTCGGCGTGCTGCGCACCGGGCTCGCCCTGGTCGCCGGCCAGCTGGGCGGCGCCCTGCTGCTGGACGCGCTGCTGCCGGGCGGCCCCGGCCTGCGGCTGCCGGTGCTGGCCGGCGCGCTGCTCACCCTGGCGGCCGCCCTGGTCGCCGGCCGAGGGGCCGGCCGGCGCGGTCCGCGCGACGCCGTGCCGCCCGCTGCCGGTCCGGGCACCCCCGCCGCGACCGCCGGATCAGCGACGCCGGGGTAGGCGCCGACGATCCGGCGGTACGCGGGAGGGGCCCGTCGGTCAGTTCGTCCGCTCGGAGAGCCCGTGCCGTCGCTCGTACGTCCGGATCGCCGCGTCCCACGCCTCGGTGTACTCCGACGGCCCCATGCCGAGGTCGCCGTGCCCCCGCACGGCCTCCCGCAGCAGCTGCACCAGGTCCGGTACCGTCCCCCGGCGCTCCTCGACGTACCGGCGGAAGACCTCCGCGAACTGTTCACCGGTCAGCCGGGCCGCGTGCGCGGTGACCGGATCGTCCTCCAGGCTCTGCAGCACGGCGCACCACCGGCGGGTCAGCTCGTCGGCCTGCTGGGCCCTGATCTTCTCCAGCTCGTGGTCGCACTCGAGCTTGATCCGCTGCTCCCAGTACGGCCGCAGCCGCTCCCGTACCCGCTCGTCCGGGCTGACCCGCACCTGCACCCAGAAGTAGGGCTGGGAACCCTCGCGGGGCCAGCGCTGGCCGGCCAGCCGGTCGTTGAGCGCCCGCTCCAGGTCGTGCGAGCGGTGCGGCTCGTACTGGCGGGCCAGATCCACCGCCCGCTCGCGGACGATGCCACCCGCCCAGGCGAGGTACCGCTCGGCCCGCAGCCGCAGCGCCTCGTAGGGCATGTTCTGCGCGGTCCAGTTGTAGACGGCGTGCAGCCGGAAGTCGAAGGCGTCGCCCCTGGCCGGGACCAGGATCGGCTGCGGCACGTCGTGGCGGAACGTCACCGTGTCGGGGACCGGGGGCGCCGGTGGCCCGGCGGGAGGGACCGGTTCGACAGGCGGGAAGAAGGCGTGCCACCAGCGGCGGCGCTCCGGCTGGGGCGGTACGAACGCTGCCGTGGGGGGTGGCCCGGTGGGGTGAGTCGTCATGACAGGTCCTCGTCGATGAGTGCGTGTACGGCGTCGAGCAGTTCGTTGCGCGGCATGATGGGCCGCCAGACGTGGCGGACCTGGTGGTCGAGGCGGTGCCGCAGCGGCGGCCGACCGGCGATCACGTGCCGGAGCAGGGCCACGCAGTGGGCCGCGACCTCGGGATTGCCGTCCGCCCGGTTCAGCCAGAAGCCGAGCGTCCGCCACGAGCGGTAGGCCGTCTGCGGCATGCCCAGCGCCACGGCCCAGAGCGCGGCCACGTCGCCCGGGCTGACGATCCGCCGCCGGACGAGGTCCAGCAGCTCCGGCCAGTGCTCCCTGGGCGGCTCGGCCCAGCGGTCGGCGAGGACGCGCAGGGTCCGCGCCGCGTGCAGCCGCACCTCCGGGTCGTCGGACGTCCAGTCGACCAGCTCCGGCACGAGCGTGGCCGCGTGGCCGTCCCGGTAGACCTCGACCAAGCCCCGGACCACGGAGTTGTTCCGCCGCTGCATGCGGGCCTGCGCCACCAGGCGCAACTGCACGAGGGCGGCGTCGGGCCAGAGGCGGGCCAGTCCGAGGCCGTACGCCCGCGCGACGGTGTCCCGCAGGTGCGCCGCCGGTCCGGCGGCCCACTGGTCGAGTTCGGTCCGTACGCGCTGGCGCAGGCCGGGTTGCATCGCCATGGCGACCAGCACGATGGCGGCGGCCTGCCGGACGCCCGCCCGCCGTTCCCGGGCCAGGTCGCCGACCGTCTCCAGGGCTGCCCGCACGTCCCGCCCGGCCGACCAGCCGATGGCGCCCGCGGCGGCCTGCCGGATCCCCGGCACGTCGGAGCGGACCAGGTCCGCCAGCCAGCCGAGCAGCTGCCCGGGCAGCCACCAGTCCGTCCAGGCGACCTCGAGCAACGTCGAACGCAGCTGCTCGCTGCCGGCGCCGAACTCGATCCGCCGGCCCCCCGCGGCGCGTTCGTCGCCGAGCACGACGACGGCCTGGCGCAGCGTCGACCCGAGGAGCGAGTCCAGTTCGGGGCCGCGCAGCCGGGGTCCCACGGAGGCGGTCCCGGTGAGGTCGGTCCCGGCCAACCGTCGGGCCGCCTGGTCGATCTCTGCCACCGGCTGCCCGGCCAGGACGGCGCAGGTCAGCCGGAAGGCGCGGGCCCGGTCGGCCGCCCAGGCGTCGACCCCGTCCGGGCCGTCGGGTCGGCCGGCGTCGAGGATCTGCGCCGCGCGCTCCCGCAGCTGGCGGGGGAGCAGCTGCTCCAACCGCTCGGTCAGGGCGGGGCCGTGCGGCACCGTCCGGGCGATCAGCTCCACGACGGGCACCACCTCGCCCGGCCGGGGCTCGCCGGCGAGGTAGGCCGAGAGCAGCGGATGGGTGACGCACTCGTCGTCGACGTACCGCTCCACGCAGGTGCCGTCGCATCCGTCCGGGCACCAGCCGACGCAGAGCCCGGCCAGCTGCTGGCGCAGCCGCGCCCGGAACACCTCGACCGCCGGTGGCACCCGATGCTCCACGACGTGGCCGGCGAGGTCCTGACCGCGCCGGGAGAAGTCCCCGACCAGGATCAGCGTCATGCCGGTCGCTTCGGCCCGGGCCGCGAGCGCCACGAGGGTGAACCCGTCGACGGCGTTCGCCGCGCTGTCCGCGAGTCGGAGCACGTATCCGCGTCCGGCGGGCAACCGTTCGCTCGACCCGAGCAGGTCGGCGGGCTGTTCCGCGCCGAGGACGCAGGCGCGGTCGAGCCCGTGCCGGCGGGCGATGGCGAGGACGGCGGAGGTGAACCGGCCGCTGGCGGACGGGCCGGACAGGCACACCAGGTGGCGGCGCTTGAGGTGGCGGTCGAGCTGCTGGTCGCTGGACGTCGGCGCGTACCCCTGCGCCAGTTCCCCGACGTCGTTCCCGCTCAGGCTCTCGTACCAGATCCGCCCCGTGCCGTCGGCTCCCGCGGTGGTCACGTTGACGGTGCCGATCGCGACGGCGCCGTGCCCGGTGGCGTTCTGGCCCCGTACCCGCACGTCGCCGAGGCCGATCGTGGCGCCGCCGAGCAGGTCGGCCAGTCCGCGGATGACGTCCGCCGAATCGAGCGGCTCCTCCGGCTCGTCCGCCTCGCCGCCCTCCGACGGCCCGGTCCCCGCCGCCGGGTCCGTCCGCCCGTCCGGCGGGTCCTGGTCCGGGCCCGCCGCCGGGCCTTCCGTGGGACGGTCGTACCCGTCGTCACCGGGGGCGTCCCGGGGCCCGTCCGGGTCGGCGTCGTCGTCGTCGCCGACGACGGGCGGGTACGGGAAGTGGGGCGCGGTCACCGTGCCCGGCCCTCCTGTCCGCCACCGAAGGTCAGGTCGCGCCCGACGGAACCGATCGCCGTGGCGCCGTGCCCGATCGCGTTCTGGCCGTCGACCCGGATGTCACCCGTGCGGATGTCACCCGCGCCCGGCGGCGTCCGGGTCGGCGGGGACTCCGGCGGCTCCCCACCCGGGGCCCCGCCTCCCGGAGCGGGCGGCGTCGCCGCGGAGCCGGGTGCCGGGGAAGGCGTACCGGCGTCCTCCGCCGCCGGCAGTGCGGACATGTCCTCGTCCACGACGCAGAACCAGGCGTCCTCCCGGAACCCCTTGTCCGGGTGGGCCACCTCGACCCGCCGGAACCGCTCGGGGCGCATCTCCTCCGGGTACTCGGTGACGACGTCGCGGTAGATCTCCGCCGACACGACCAGCGCCACCCCGGCCTCGGGGAAGGCCGCCAGGGCCCGCTTCACGGGGGCCGCCTCGCACAGCCGGCAGACGAGGACGACGGCGTTGCCGGGGAAGCCGTTGGCCCCGTCGAGGTGGACGAGTCCCTGGTGGACGGCGACCCGCAGGCGGATCCGGGCGGCCGGCACCCGGCTGCTGTTGTAGCTGCGCAGCCGCCTGTTCAGCTCCGGTACGAAGCGGCCGATGACCCGGGACTCGGCCACGTCGCGGGGGAGGATCGCCAGCTCGCCGTCGCCGGCCTGCTGCGTCGTCCAGGCGACCCGGTCCAGGCCGACGTCGCCGGCCGCCTCGTGCAGCAGTTCCCGGAAGTGCTTCTGCGCCTCGTACTGCTGGAGGTTGGTGCGCCGGCTGTACCGCTCCATGTCCACGGAGATCAACAGTCGTCGCTCGGGATGTCGCATCGTCGTGCCGCCCTTCGTCGCCCGACCCGCCCCACAGGCGGGCACCGCAGGGGACATCGAACCGGGGCGGGCCCGGCGGAACCCCGTAGAAGTACGGCATCGTCCGGAACTGTCGGTGGGGCGTCATCCCGTCCTGTTCGGGGGTCCGGCACGCGGCGGACCGGTGTCCTGGTCGCATGAGGATCGGGCTGATGGAGCTGCTGCTCGCGGTCGGCTGGCCGCCGGGCGTCCTGCTGGCGTGGGTGATCGTCCAGCTCGCCGTCGCCGCCGCCCTGCGCCTGCGGGCGTCGCGCTACGCGCAGGGGCGGCTACGCTTCGACGGCTGTCGCTGGCCGAGGAGGATGAGAGCGCTGATGCGACGACCAGCCGAACTGTCCGACGTCACCTGGCCGTACGGCACGTTCCTGCAACGGCTCGGCCCCCCGGTTCGTGCCGCCCTGCTGGAGCTGGGGGTGCGCCGGCGGGTCCCGCCCGGACAGATCGTCATCCACGAGGGCGTACGGGAGTCGCACCTGGTGCTGCTCGAGGAGGGGCTGACGAAGGTCACCGCGATCCTTCCGGACGGGCGGGCGGCGCTGCTGGCCCTGCGCGTCGGTGGCGACCTCGTCGGCGAGATGTCGGCGCTCAACGACCGGCCCCGCTCGGCGAGCGTCACCACCTGCGGGCCGGCGACGTACCGGGTCATCCAGCCCGACCGGTTCAAGATGTTCCTCAAGGAGCACCCGGACGCCGCGCTGGAGCTGGCGGCGATGGTGTCGGACCGGCTGCGCTGGTCCAACCGGCGGCGCATCGACTTCACCTCCTACCCGGTGAAGATCAGGGTCGCCCGGGTCGTCGCCGAGCTCTGCCGCACCCACGGCCGCCAGGTCCGCGACGGGGTGGTCATCGACGTGCGGCTCACCCAGCCCGAGCTCGCCAGCATCTGTGGCGCCGCCGAGACCTCCATCCAGAAGGCCCTGCGTGACCTGCGCACGGAGGGCCTGGTCGACACGGACTACCGCCGGATCACCGTCCGCGATCTGCCCCGGCTGCGGCGGATGGGCGAGCTGGAGGCCGGGGAGGACTGACGGGGTGCCGGGCGGGGGCGGTACGTGTGGCGGCGCGGGAACGGCCGGGACCGGGTGGCAGACTGGTGGGGTGAGCGAAACCGAGTCCGTCCACCTGCGCCCCCGCCGCATCCGAGTGGTCTGCTGGGCCTGCGCGGCCGTGCTGTTCGTGGTGTTCAGCCTCCTGGCCACCTCGCTGAGCGGGGCGACGGGCAACGGCTACGGCAGCTTCCAGCGGGGCGACCAGATCGCGATGGTCGGGCTCGGCGTCCTCGGCGCGCTCGCCGTCCTGATCTTCACCCGTCCCCGGGTCGACGCGAACGCGTCGGGGGTGCGCGTGCGTAACCTCGTCGGCTCGTACGAGCTGCCGTGGGAGGTCGTCCGGGGGGTCCGCTTCGACCGGGGCGCGCCCTGGGCCAGCCTGGAGCTGCACGACGACGACCTGCTGCCGATGGTCGCCCTCCAGGCCGCCGACAAGGAGCGGGCCGTCGAGGGGGTCCGCGCCCTGCGCCGGCTGCACCAGGCGCACCAGGCCCGGCTCACCGAGGGCGCCGCCGGCCGCTGATCCGGGTGCCCGGTTGGGAGGGTGTCCGGGCGAGGGTGTAGTGTTACCAAGTCGACCAGGCTGTCTTCGTGTGTGCGCATCGCGCCCGTGCGTGCAGCCGTGAAAGAGGAGCGCCTGCTCCCACCCGAGTCGCCACCACGGTGGCCGGGTCCGGTCACCGGTTCCGGGCACGTCCCGGCACCGGATGCGCGATCATGTGATCGTGCCGACCGGTCGAGCGGGCCCTGGCATGCGCCGGGGCCTTCTGCTTTCCGGGTCGGCTCCCACCCGGGAGCCGCGAGGGTCGGCCACGTAGAGATTCCGACTCGAGGAGGCCCCATCAGCGTCGAACCACGCGTGAACGAGCAGATCCGGGCACGTGAGGTCCGACTGGTCGGCCCCGAGGGTGAGCAGGTGGGCATCGTCCCGCTGGAGCGCGCCCTTCAGCTGGCCGCGGACGTCGACCTGGACCTGGTCGAGGTTGCGCCGATGGCGCGCCCGCCGGTGTGCAAGCTCATGGACTTCGGCAAGTTCAAGTACGAGAGCGCACTGAAGGCGCGCGAAGCGCGGCGTAACCAGCAGCAGACCGTCATCAAGGAGATGAAGCTCCGCCCGAAGATCGACCCGCACGACTACGAGACCAAGAAGGGTCACGTGGTGCGGTTCCTCAAGGCGGGCGACAAGGTCAAGGTGACGATCATGTTCCGCGGTCGCGAGCAGAGCCGCCCGGAGCTGGGTTACCGGCTCCTGCGCCGGCTCGAGTCGGAGATCTCGGAGCTGGGGTACGTCGAGGCCGCTCCGAAGCAGGACGGTCGAAACATGATCATGGTGCTCGCGCCGCACCGCGCCACCAAGGCCGCCGCGGTCGCCGCCACGGCCACCCGGGGCGGGCCGCGGGAGCGGGACGCCGAGGGCGCCCCGGCCGGCGAGCCCGCAGCGGCCGGTGACACCGGCACCGTCGCCGACAACAGCGGCGAGTAACAGGGGAGAGACGTTCCACATGCCGAAGATGAAGAGCCACACGGGGATGGGCAAGCGGGTCAAGGTGACCGGCAAGGGCAAGATCGTTGCCCAGCAGGCCGGCCTCCGGCACAACCTGGAGAAGAAGCCCTCCACCCAGACCCGTCGGCTGACCGGCACCGTGGTGCTGGCCAAGGCCGATGTCAAGCGCATCAAGAAGCTGCTCGGCCGCTGACGCGCGCCACCTTACGTAATTAGGAGTTGAGATGGCACGCGTCAAGCGGGCTGTGAACGCCCAGAAGAAGCGTCGTACCCTGCTGGAGACCGCGAGCGGCTACCGCGGTCAGCGCTCCCGCCTCTACCGCAAGGCCAAGGAGCAGGTGCTGCACTCGATGCAGTACGCCTACCGGGACCGTCGCGACCGCAAGGGCGACTTCCGGCAGCTGTGGATCCAGCGGATCAACGCGGGCGCCCGCGCCAACGGGATGACCTACAACCGCCTGATCCAGGGCCTGCGCCTGGCCGGCATCGAGGTCGACCGCAAGATCCTGGCCGACCTGGCCGTCAACGACGCCGCCGCCTTCGCGGCGATCGTCGAGCTGGCCCGGGCCGCGGTCGCGGCCGAGGGCACCGGCGGCGCGGCGGCCCAGGCCGCCTGATCCCCGCGCACCAGCAGATCGAGGCGTCTCCCATGCAGTCACCATCGCGCGGGAGACGCCTCGACGCTGTCTCCGGCCCCTTCACCCCGCGTACCCCCAGGGTCGTCGCCGCCCGCCGGTTGCAGCGCCGCCGGGACCGCGAGGCCGCCGGCCGCTTCCTGGCCGAGGGGCCGCAGGCGGTCCGCGAGGCCCTGGCCCGCCCAGGGGTGGTCACCGAACTCTTCGGTACGCCCGCCGCCCTGGACCGGCACGCCGACCTGGCCGCCGTCGCGGCCCGTGCCGACGTGCCCGTCTCCGAGGCGACCGACGAGGCGCTCGCCGCGCTGGCCGAGACCGTCGCCCCGCAGGGCCTCGTCGCCGTCTGCCGACACCTCGACGTGCCGCTGGAGCGGGCCCTGGCCGACGGGCCCCGCCTGGTGGCCGTGCTCGCCGGGATCCGCGACCCGGGCAACGCCGGCACCGTGCTGCGCACCGCCGACGCCGCGGGCGCCGGTGCGGTGGTCTTCGCCGGCGAGGCCGTCGACCCGTACAACGGCAAGTGCGTGCGGGCCTCGGCCGGCAGCCTCTTCCACGTCGACGTGGTCCGCGCGCCCGACCCGGTGGAGGTCGTCGCGGCGCTGCGCGCCGCCGGGCTCACCGTGCTCGCCACCACCGGCTACGGCGAGGACGACCTCGACGACCTCGCCGACGACGGGCGGCTCGCCGCTCCCACGGCCTGGCTCTTCGGCGCGGAGGCGCACGGCCTGCCCGAGGCGCTCACCGCCGCCGCCGACGCCCGGGTCCGGGTGCCCCTGCACGGGCGCGCCGAGAGCCTCAACCTGGCTGCGGCCGCCGCCGTCTGCCTGTACGCTTCGGCGAGAGCACAGCGGCGGTCGTGACCCGGCCGTCGAGACAGATCGCAGGGGAGACCGTCCGCCCATGAACGCGCCACGGCGTTCGTTTAGCCAGCCCGCCGGTGTCGGCGGGCGGCGGGCCTGACCTGCTCCCCGCACAACTCCCACCGGCGGGCTGCGGCACAGCCGCGCGTCCGTAGACTCGCTTCGCCGCCCGTGAGGGCTGGCGCCGCCGTGAGGGAGTGCCCGTACGCCATGAGCTACCGCAACGATCCGTACGACCCGAAGCAGGTCGCCCTGCTCGACCCGGCCGCCCTGGCCGAGGCCGTCGCCGCCGCCGAGAAGGCGTTCGCCGAGGCCGGTGACCCGGACGCGCTGACCGCGCTGCGCCCGGCGCACCTCGGCGACCGGTCCCCGGTCTCGCTGGCCCGCCGCGAGATCGGCGCGCTGCCGCCGGCCGCCAAGTCCGACGCCGGCAAGCGGGTCAACGAGGCCCGCCGCGCCATCGACGCCGCGTACGCGGCCCGCCAGGAGGTTCTGGACCGGGAGCAGGCGCAACGGGTGCTGGTGGAGGAGCGCGTCGACGTGACGCTGCCCCACGACCGGCGGCCCCGGGGCGCCCGGCACCCGATCAGCACCCTGATGGAGCAGGTCAGCGACCTGTTCGTCGGCATGGGCTACGAGGTGGCCGAGGGGCCCGAGGTCGAGCTGGAGTGGACCAACTTCGACGCCCTGAACATCCCCGCCGACCACCCGGCGCGTGGCCTGATGGACACCTTCCACGTCGCGCCGCCGGAGGGCACGGAGGGCTCCGGCCTCGTCCTGCGCACCCACACCTCGCCGGTGCAGGCGCGCACCATGCTGACCCGCAAGCCGCCGATCTACGTGATCGTGCCGGGCCGGGTCTACCGCACCGACGAGCTGGACGCCACCCACGCGCCGGTCTTCCACCAGGTGGAGGGGCTCGTTGTCGACCGGGGCATCACCATGGCGCACCTGCGCGGCACCCTGGACCACTTCGCCCGGGCGATGTTCGGCGAGGGCGCGAAGACCCGCTTCCGGCCGCACTACTTCCCGTTCACCGAGCCGTCGGCCGAGTTCGACGTCTGGTTCCCGGAGCACCGCGACGGCCCGCGCTGGGTCGAGTGGGGCGGTTGCGGCATGGTCAACCCGCGGGTGCTGCGCGCCTGCGGCATCGACCCCGAGGTCTACTCCGGATTCGCGTTCGGCATGGGCATCGACCGGACGGTGATGTTCCGGCACGGGGTCAGCGACATGCGGGACATGGCCGAGGGCGACGTGCGGTTCACCCGCGCGTTCGGGGTCGGGGCGTAGGCGATGCGGGTACGAGTCATGGAGACGGTGGTCTGAGTCATGCGAGTTTCTGTCAGTTGGCTGCGGGAGTACGTCGACCTCCCGGCCGACCTGCCCGCCGGCGACCTGGAGCAGGCCCTGGTCGGCCTCGGCATCGAGGTCGAGTCCGTGGCGGACCTGCGGGAGACCGTCACCGGTGCGCTGGTGGTCGGTGAGGTACGCGAGATCGAGGAGCTGACCGGCTTCAAGAAGCCGATCCGGTTCTGCCGGGTCGACGTCGGCGACGCCAACGGCACCGGCGAGCCGCAGGAGATCGTCTGCGGGGCGCGCAACTTCGCCCCCGGCGACCGGGTCGTGGTGATCCTGCCCGGCGGCGTGCTGCCCGGCGGCTTCGCCATCGGCGCGCGCAAGACGTACGGGCGCAACTCCCACGGCATGATCTGCTCCGCGCGGGAGCTGGGCCTGGGCGACGACCACGACGGCATCGTCGTGCTGCCCCGGGACACCCCGGCCAAGCCGGGCGACGACGCGCGGCCCGTCGTCGGCCTCGACGACGTCGTGGTCGACGTGGAGATCACCCCCGACCGGGGGTACGCGATGAGCGTCCGTGGCCTGGCCCGGGAGCTGTCGCACGCCCTCGGCGTGCCGTTCCGCGACCCGGGCCTGGCGCCCGCGCCCGGCGGCACCGCCGAGCCGGCGTACCCGGTCGAGGTGCGCGACACCGTCGGCTGCGACCGGTTCGCCGCCCGCCTCGTGCGCGGCGTCGACCCGACGGCGCCGACCCCCGGCTGGATGCAGCGGCGGCTCACCGTCGCCGGCATCCGCAGCATCTCGCTGCCTGTCGACATCACCAACTACGTGATGCTCGAACTGGGCCAGCCGATGCACGCCTTCGACGCCGACCGGATCGCCGGGCCGCTGGTGGTCCGCCGCGCCGAGACGGGGGAGAAGCTGACGACCCTGGACGGGGTCACCCGCGCCCTCGCGCCCGAGGACATGGTCATCTGCGATGAGACCGGCCCGATCTCGCTGGCCGCCGTGATGGGTGGCGAGACCAGCGAGGTCGTCGCCGGGACGACGAACGTGCTCTTCGAGGCCGCCCACTGGGACCCGGTGATGGTCGGGCGCACCGCCCGCCGGCACAAGCTGTTCAGCGAGGCGGCGAAGCGGTGGGAGCGGGGCGTCGACCCGGCCCTGCCGCTGGTGGCCGTCGCGCGGGCGGTCCGGCTGCTCACCGAGCACGCGGGCGGCGCGGCCGGTGACGAGATCCTCGACATCGACCACGTCCGGCCGCGTACCCCGGTCGTCCTGCCGGCCGACCTGCCGAGCCAGCGGATCGGCGTGAACTACCCGCCCGCGCGGGTGGCCGCCCTGCTGGAGCAGGTCGGCTGCACGGTGGCCCAGGGCACCGACCGGCTGGCCGAGGACCCGGGCGAGGTCGGCGTGGCCGCCGGCACCGGGGACGCGCTCAGCGTCACCCCGCCGACGTGGCGTCCCGACCTGACCGACCCGGCCGACCTGGTCGAGGAGGTGGTCCGCCTCGACGGGTACGACAGGGTGCCGTCCGTGCTGCCGACCGCGCCGCCCGGGCGCGGCCTGACCTGGCAGCAGCGCCGCCGCCGGGCCGTGGCCCGGTCGCTCGCCGAGCGGGGGTACGTGGAGGTGCTCGCGCACCCGTTCGTCGCCCCCGGGCTGGCCGACCAGCTCGGGCTGCCGGCCGACGACCCGCGCCGGAGCGCGGTGCGACTGGCCAACCCGCTGTCGGAGGAGGAGCCGCTGCTGCGCACCACGCTGCTCGGCCCGCTGCTCGGCATCGCGAAGCGCAACCTCGGCCGGGGCCAGCGCGACCTCGCCCTCTACGAGATCGGCGCGGTGTTCCATCCGCGTCCCGACGCCGGCCGCCCGCCGGCGATGGGCGTGGACCGGCGACCCACCGACGAGGAGTTCGCCGCCGCCGACGCGGTGGTGCCCGACCAGCCCCGGCACGTCGCCGTCGTGCTGACCGGCGACGTCGAGCCGGCCGGCTGGTGGGGCGCGGGCCGCCCGGCCGGCTGGGCGGACGCCGTGGAGGCCGGCCGCGACGTGCTCGCCGCCGCCGACGTCCCCACGCACCGGATCGAGGTCCGGGCCGCCGAGTACGCCCCCTGGCACCCCGGCCGCTGCGCCGAGCTGCTGGTCGACGGCACCGTGGTCGGGCACGCCGGCGAGCTGCACCCGGCGGTCGTGGCGGCGCTGGAGCTGCCCCGGCGCACCAGCGCCATGGAACTGGACCTGGACGCGCTGCCGGCCGCCCCGGTGGCGTCCGGGCCGGTGGTCTCGGGCTTCCCCCCGGCGCTGATCGACGTGGCGCTGGTGGTGGACGCCTCGGTGCCCGCGGCGCAGGTGCAGCAGGCCCTCGTCGAGGGCGCCGGCGGGCTGCTGGAGCAGGTGCGCCTGTTCGACGTGTACGCCTCGGAGCAGCTCGGCGAGGGGCGCAGGTCGCTGGCGTACAAGCTCACCTTCCGGGCCCCGGACCGGACGCTGACCGTGGAGGAGGCGGTGGCCGCCCGGGACGCGGCGGTCGCCCGCGCCGCGGAACGCTTCGGCGCCACCCTGCGCGGCGCCTGACTGACGACGAGGGCTCCTTCCGCCGGCGCGGGAGGAGCCCTCGTCGTTCCCCGGCTCCTCAGGGGGGTGGGAGCGCGATCGGGCCAGCCTCATTCCCATGCAGTCGACTGCATGAACTTGCAGAGGAGTGTCGTCGCTTGCTAGCCTCCTCTGCATAGTCATGCGGAGGTGGGGATGGGTATCCGAGTCGCGGTCGCCGGGGCGAGCGGCTACGCCGGGGGCGAGCTGATCCGCCTGGTCGCCGGGCACCCGGAGTTCGAGCTGGTCGCCGCCACGGCGCACAGCCAGGCCGGGCACCGGCTCGACGTCGTACACCCGCAGCTCGCCGGCCTGGACCTGATCCTCGGCGAGACGGACGCGGCGACGCTGGCCGACGCGGACCTGGTCTTCCTGGCCCTGCCGCACGGCCAGTCGGCGGCCCTGGCGGCCCAGCTGCCGCCCGAGGTCCGGGTCGTCGACCTGGGCGCCGACCACCGGCTCGCCGACCCCTACGCCTGGGCCAACTACTACGGCGGCACGCACGCCGGCCCGTGGACCTACGGCCTGCCCGAGCTGCCCGGCCAGCGTGAGCTGATCGCCGGCGCCACCCGGGTCGCCAACACCGGCTGCTACGCCGCCGCGATCATCCTGGCCCTCGCCCCGCTGATCGCCGCCGGCGCCGCCTCCCCGGCCGACGTGGTGGTCGTCGCCGCCTCCGGCACCTCCGGCGCCGGCAAGGCGGCGAAGCCGCACCTGCTCGGCAGCGAGGTGATGGGCGACCTGTCGCCCTACCGCGTGGGCACCCACCAGCACGTCCCGGAGATCAAGCAGGCCACCGGCGCGACCGGCCTGTCGTTGACTCCGGTGCTCGCGCCGATGCCCCGGGGCATCCTCGCCACCGTGACGGCGGTGCCGGCCCGGGGCGTCGACCCGCGGGCGGTGCTCGCCGAGGCGTACGCGGACGCGCCCTTCGTGCACGTCCTGCCCGAGGGGGCCTGGCCGCACACCGCCGCCACCCTCGGCTCCAACTCCTGCCACCTGCAGGCCACGGTCGACGTCGACTCCCGCCGGATGATCGTGCTGAGCGCGCTGGACAACCTCGGCAAGGGCGCCGCCGGCCAGGCCGTGCAGAACGCCAACCTGATGTGCGGCCTGCCGGAGACGACGGGCCTGTCCGTCTGGGGAGTCGCGCCGTGAGCGTGAGGAGTGCAGCGCAGCGGAGCCCCGCAGCCGCGAACGAAGGAGTCGCACCGTGAGTTCCGTAGCCACGAACGAAGGACTGGTGCAGTGAGCGTCACGACTCCACGGGGGTTCCGGGCGGCCGGGGTGGCCGCCGGGCTCAAGACCAGCGGCGCGAGCGACGTCGCGCTGGTCGTCAACGACGGCCCGGACGCCGGTGTCGCCGGTGTGTTCACCGCGAACCGGGTCAAGGCCGCGCCGGTGCTCTGGACGCAGCAGGTGGTGCGCGGCGGCGTGGCGCGCGCCGTGATCCTCAACTCCGGCGGCGCCAACGCCTGCACGGGCCCGGCCGGCTTCCAGGACACCCACGCCACGGCCGAGCACACCGCCGCCGCGCTCACCGCGGCCAGCCCACGGCTGATGCTGGGCGCCGCCGACGTGGCGGTCTGCTCGACCGGGCTGATCGGCGAGCGGCTGCCGATGGGCAAGCTGCTTCCCGGCGTACGCTCGGCGATCCGCCGGCTGGCGCGCGACGGCGGCCCGGCGGCGGCCGAGGCCATCATGACCACGGACACCCGGCCCAAGACGGCGGTGGCCCGGGGCAGCGGCTGGACCGTCGGCGGCATGGCCAAGGGCGCCGGCATGCTCGCGCCGGCGATGGCCACCATGCTCTGCGTGCTGACCACCGACGCGGTGGCCGGGCCGGAGGACCTCGACGCCGCCCTGCGGGAGGCGTGCCGGGTCACCTTCGACCGGATCGACTCCGACGGCTGCATGTCGACGAACGACACGGTGCTGCTGCTGGCCAGTGGCGCGAGCGGCATCGCGCCGACCCCGGCCGAGCTGACCGCCGCGGTCACCGCCGCCGCCCACGACCTGGCCCAGCAGCTCATCGCCGACGCCGAGGGCGCCACCAAGCAGATCGCCATCGACGTGGTCGGCGCGGCCAGCGAGGACGACGCAGTCGAGGTGGGTCGCTCGGTGGCCCGCAACAACCTGGTCAAGACCGCGCTGTTCGGCAACGACCCGAACTGGGGCCGGATCCTCGCCGCCGTCGGCACCACCGCCGCCGCGTTCGAGCCCGACGGCGTCGACGTCGCCGTCAACGGCGTCTGGGTGTGCCGCTCCGGCGCCGCCGCCGAGGACCGGTCGAAGGTCGACCTGACCGGCCGGGACGTCACCATCCGCATCGACCTGCACGCCGGCGCCGCCGAGGCCACGATCTGGACCAACGACCTGTCCCACGCGTACGTGCACGAGAACTCGGCCTACTCGACATGAGCCTCTCCACCGACCTCGCCCGCGCCCAGGTCAAGGCGGCCACGCTGATCGAGGCGCTGCCCTGGCTGGCCCGCTTCTCCGGCTCGACCGTCGTGGTCAAGTACGGCGGCAACGCCATGGTCGACCCCGAGCTCCAACGGGCCTTCGCCGCCGACATGGTCTTCCTGCGCTACGCCGGCCTGCGGCCGGTCGTGGTGCACGGGGGCGGCCCGCAGATCTCCGCCATGCTCGGCCGGCTGGGCATCGCCAGCGAGTTCCGGGGCGGCCTGCGGGTCACCACCCCGGAGGCGATGGACGTGGTCCGGATGGTCCTGGTCGGCCAGGTCGGCCGGGAACTCGTCGGCCTGATCAACGCCCACGGCCCGTTCGCGGTGGGCCTCTCCGGCGAGGACGCCGGGCTGTTCACCGCCGTGCGGCGGCCCGCGTACGTGGACGGGGAACCGGTCGACGTCGGGCAGGTCGGCGACGTCGAATCGGTCGACGTCTCGGCGGTCACCGACCTGATCGGGGCCGGCCGCATCCCGGTGATCTCCACCGTGGCGCCCGACGCCGACGGGGTGCTGCACAACCTGAACGCCGACACCGCCGCCGCCGCGCTCGCCGTCGCCCTCGACGCCCGCAAGCTGGTCGTCCTCACCGACGTGCCGGGTCTCTACGCCGACTGGCCCGACACCGACAGCCTGATCAGCGAGATCACCGTCGACGAACTGGCGGCCCTGCTGCCGTCGCTGTCCAGCGGCATGGTCCCGAAGATGGAGGCGTGCCTGCGGGCGGTGCGGCAGGGCGTGCCGGCCGCGCACGTCGTGGACGGCCGGGTCGCCCACTCCACGCTGCTGGAGGTCTTCACCTCGGAAGGATTCGGCACCATGGTCGTTCGCGCGAGGAGTGCGGGAGCGGAGCGACCAAGCCCCGCGGTCGCGAACGAACCGGACACCGTCAGCGCGCGGAGCGGGCCTGTCAGCTCCGCCGCCGCCAACCAGGAAGGCACGATCGCCGGATGAGCACGCTCGTCGAGCGCTGGGCGCAGTCCATGATGGACAACTACGGCACGCCGCCGCTCGCCCTCGTCGCCGGCTCCGGCGCCGTCGTGGTCGACGACGCCGGCCGGGAGTACGTCGACCTCGTCGGCGGCATCGCGGTCAACGCCCTCGGTCACGCCCACCCGGCCGTGGTGGCCGCCGTGTCGAAGCAGGTCGCCACCCTGGGGCACGTCTCGAACCTCTACGTCGCCGAACCGCCGGTGGCCCTCGCCGAGCTGCTGCTGGCCCTGGCCGGGCGGCCGGGACGGGTCTTCTTCGCCAACTCGGGCGCGGAGGCCAACGAGGCGGCGTTCAAGCTCTCCCGGCTGACGGGCCGCACGCACGTGGTCGCCACCCGGGGCGGCTTCCACGGCCGGACGATGGGCGCGCTCGCCCTCACCGGCCAGCCGGCCAAGGCCGATCCGTTCCGCCCGCTGCCCGGTGAGGTGACCCACGTCGACTACGGCGACGTGGCAGCCCTGGAGGCGGCGGTCACCGACGCCACCGCGATGGTGATCCTGGAGCCGATCCAGGGGGAGAACGGCGTGGTGGTCCCGCCGGCCGGCTACCTGGCCGCCGCGCGCCGGATCACCGCCCGGCACGGCGCGCTGCTGGTGCTCGACGAGGTGCAGACCGGTGTCGGGCGTACCGGGCACTGGTTCGCGCACCAGGCCGAGGGGATCGAGCCCGACGTGGTGACCCTGGCCAAGGGGCTCGGCGGCGGGCTGCCCATCGGCGCCTGCCTGGCCTTCGGCCGGGCCGCCGAGCTGCTGGCCCCCGGCTCGCACGGCACCACCTTCGGCGGCAACCCGGTGAGCTGCGCCGCCGCCCTCGCGGTGGTGTCGACCATCGCCAGCGAGGGGCTGCTCGACCACGTCACGCGGGTCGGCGAGCGGCTGCGCCGGGGGATCGAGGCGCTCGACCACCCGCTGGTCGACAACGTACGCGGCGCGGGCCTGCTGCTCGGCGTCGTGCTCACCGCGCCCGTCGCGAAGGTGCTCGCCGAGGCGCTGCGGGAGGCCGGCTTCCTGGCCAACCCGGCGCAGCCCGGCGTGCTACGGCTCGCACCGCCGCTGATCCTCACCGTCGCCCAGGCCGACGACTTCCTGGCCGCCCTCCCGGCCGCCCTCGACGCGGCGTCCCCGGCCGCCGCCGGCACGGTCCCTGCCGCTGCCGCTAACGCCTTCCTCCCGGCTGCCGCCTCCGTCCCGGCGACTGCCGGCGCATCCCCGGCTGCCGCCGCCGGCTCCACCGACTCCACCGGCTCCGCGTCGGATCTTGGTGAGAAACCGCCCCTCCAGGGGCCGGAACCTACCAAGATCTCGACGCCCCCCACCGCACCCACCGCACCCACCGCACCCACCGCGCCGGCCGCGTTGACGCCGTCCACCGTGTCCACGCCGCCCACCCTGCCCACCGCGCCGAGGCCGTCCACCGGCGGCGGGGCGATGTCGAGCACGACGGAGGCGGGGGCGTGATCCGGCACTTCCTGCGGGACGACGACCTGAGCCCCGCCGAGCAGTCGGCCGTGCTCGATCTGGCTGCGCGGATGAAGGCCGACCGGTTCGGTCACCGGCCGCTGGCCGGGCCCCGGTCGGTGGCGGTGCTGTTCGACAAGCAGAGCCTGCGGACCCGGTTCTCGTTCGACGTCGGCATCGCCGAGCTGGGTGGGCACCCCCTCGTGGTGGACACCCAGGTCACCCACTTCGGGCGGGGCGAGACCCTGGCCGACGCCGGCCGGGTGCTGTCCCGTTACGTCGCGGCGATCGTGCTGCGTACCCATGGCGACGACCGGATCGCCGAGGTGGCCGACGGCGCCAGCGTGCCGGTGGTCAACGCGCTCACCGACGGCTTCCATCCCTGCCAGCTCCTGGCCGACCTGCTCACCGTCCGTGAGCACTGCGGCGGCACCGCCGGGCGGACGCTGGCGTACGTCGGCGACGCGGCGAACAACCTCGCCCACTCGTACCTGCTGGCCGGGGCGACCGCCGGCATGCACGTGCGGGTCGCCGGGCCGGCGGGCTTCGGCCCCGACCCTGAGGTGGTCGCCCGGGCCGCGAAGATCGCCGCCGGCACCGGGGGTTCGGTGCAGGCGCTGACCGATCCGGTGGCGGCGGTGGCCGGCGCCGACGTGGTCGCCACGGACACCTGGACGTCGATGGGGCAGGAGGACGACGGGCTGGACCGGATCACCCCGTTCCTGCCGTACCAGGTCAACGCCGCGCTGCTCGGGCACGCCGCGCCCGACGCCGTCGTACTGCACTGCCTGCCCGCGCACCGGGGTGAGGAGATCACCGACGAGGTGCTCGACGGCCCGCAGAGCGTCGTGTTCGACCAGGCGGAGAATCGGCTGCACGCCCAGAAGGCGCTGCTGACGTTCCTCCTCGGGGCCGCGCCCGCCGCCCCGGACGCGGCGGCGCCGGGCGTCGCCGCGACCAGGGAGACACCATGACCGCCCCGCTGACCCGTGCCGCCCGGCACGCCCGCATCGTCGAGCTGATCCGCGACAAGGCGATCCACTCGCAGACCGAGCTGGCCGACCTGCTCTCCGGCGACGGCATCCAGGTCACCCAGGCCACCCTCTCCCGGGACCTCAAGGAACTGGGCGCGGTCACCGCGCGCGGCGGCGACGGGCGGGCCGTCTACCTCATCCCCGAGGACGGCCACCGGCCGCTGCGCGACGCCGAGGCGGCACCGGCCCGGCTGGTCCGGCTGCTGCGCGAGCTGCTCAACGGGGTCGACGCCAGCGGCAACATCGCCGTACTGCGCACCCCGCCGGGCGCAGCCCACTACCTGGCCAGCGCGTTGGACCGGGCGGGCCTGCCCGAGGTCGTCGGCACCATCGCCGGCGACGACACCATCCTCGTCGTGGCCCGCGAGGCCGTCGGCGGGGCCGCGCTCGGCGACAAGCTCGCCGGCTGGGCCCGCCGCGAAGAGAACGCCGAAGGGAACAGCACACCATGACCGAGCGGGTCGTGCTCGCCTACTCCGGAGGGCTCGACACCTCCGTCGCCATCCCGTACCTGGCCGAGGAGACCGGCGCCGAGGTGATCGCCGTGGCGGTGGACGTCGGGCAGGGCGGCGAGGACCTCGACGCCATCCGGCAGCGCGCCCTGGACTGCGGCGCCGTGGAGTCGGAGGTCATCGACGCGCGCGACGAGTTCGCCGCCGGGTACTGCCTGCCGGCCATCCGCGCGAACGCGCTCTACATGGACCGCTACCCGTTGGTCTCCGCGCTGTCCCGGCCGCTGATCGTCACGCACCTGGTGGCCGCGGCCCGCAGGCACGGCGGCACCATCGTGTCGCACGGCTGCACCGGCAAGGGCAACGACCAGGTCCGTTTCGAGGTCGGCCTCGGCGCGCTCGCCCCCGACCTGAGGATCGTGGCACCGGCCCGGGACTTCGCGTGGACGCGGGACAAGGCGATCGCCTTCGCCGAGGAGAAGGGGCTGCCGATCGACGTGTCGGCGAAGTCGCCGTACTCCGTCGACCAGAACCTGTGGGGCCGCGCCGTCGAGACGGGCTTCCTGGAGGACATCTGGAACGCGCCCGTCGAGGACCTCTACTCGTACACCTGCGACCCGGCGCAGGAGCGCGACGCCGACGAGGTCGTGATCACCTTCGACGCCGGCGTCCCGGTGGCGATCGACGGCGAGACCGTCACCCCGTACCAGGCGATCCGGGAGCTCAACCGGCGCGCGGGCGCGCAGGGCGTCGGCCGGCTCGACATGGTCGAGGACCGCCTCGTCGGCATCAAGAGCCGCGAGGTGTACGAGGCGCCGGGCGCGATCGCGCTGATCACCGCCCACCAGGAGCTGGAGGCGGTGACCGTGGAGCGGGACCTGGCCCGGTTCAAGCGCGGCGTCGACCAGCGCTGGGGGGAGCTGGTCTACGACGGCCTCTGGTTCTCGCCGCTGAAGCGCGCGCTGGACGCGTTCATCGACGACGCGCAGCGGCACGTCACCGGCGAGGTACGGCTGACCCTGCACGGCGGCCGGGCCACCGTCACCGGACGCCGTTCCGAGGCCAGCCTCTACGACTTCGGCATGGCCACCTACGACACCGGCGACACCTTCGACCAGTCCCTGGCGAAGGGCTTCGTGCGGCTGTGGGGCCTGCCCAGCGAGATGGCCGCCGCACGGGACGCCCGGTTGGGCGGCTGCTGACCATGACCACCAGAATGGGCGCCGTGGACGACAAGAGCCTGACCGAGAACAGCGCCGCCACCAACCGCACGAGCCTGTGGGGCGGCCGATTCGCCGGCGGCCCCGCCGAGGCCCTGGCCCGCCTGTCGGTGAGCGTGCAGTTCGACTGGCGGCTGGCCCCGTACGACATCGCGGCGTCCCGGGCGCACGCCCGGGTGCTCGCGGGGGCCGGCCTGCTCGACCCGGACGAACTGGGCCGCATCCTCGCCGCCCTGGACGACCTGGAGGCCGCCTGCGCCTCCGGGCAGTTCCGTCCCACGGTCGACGACGAGGACGTGCACACCGCCCTGGAGCGCGGCCTGCTGGAGCGGCTCGGCAGCCTCGGCGGCAAGCTGCGCGCCGGCCGGTCCCGCAACGACCAGGTCGCCACCGACCTGCGGCTCTACCTGCGCGACCACGCCCGGGGTGTGGCCGGTCGGCTGGTGGAGCTGGCCGAGGCCCTGGTCGAGCAGGCCGAGCGGCACGTGGAGACCGCCGCACCGGGCATGACGCACCTGCAGCACGCCCAGCCGGTCACGTTCGGGCACTGGCTGCTGGCCCACGTGCAGCCGCTGCTGCGCGACCTGGAGCGGCTGAGCGACTGGGACCACCGCACGGCGGTCAGCCCGCTCGGCGCGGGCGCGCTCGCCGGTTCCGGCCTGCCGCTGGACCCGGTGGCCGTCTCCAAGGAGTTGGGCTTCCGCACGTCCTTCGCCAACTCGATGGACGCGGTCGCCGACCGGGACTTCGTCGCCGAGTTCCTCTTCGTCACCGCGATGATCGGCGTGCACCTGTCCCGCCTCGGCGAGGAGGTGGTGCTCTGGACGTCGCAGGAGTTCGGCTGGGTGGAGCTGGACGACGCGTTCGCCACCGGTTCGTCGATCATGCCGCAGAAGAAGAACGCGGACATCGCCGAGCTGGCCCGGGGCAAGTCCGGCCGGCTGGTCGGCGGGCTGATGAGCGTGCTCACCATGCTCAAGGGCCTGCCGATGACCTACGACCGGGACATGCAGGAGGACAAGGAGCCGGCCTTCGACGCGGTCGACACCCTGGAGCTGCTGCTGCCGGCGCTCGCCGGGATGATCTCCACGATGACGGTACGCGCCGACCGGCTCGTGGCCGCCGCGCCGGTCGGGTTCTCCCTCGCCACCGAGGTCGCGGACTGGCTGGTGCGCCGCAACGTGCCGTTCCGCGACGCGCACGAGATCACCGGGCGGCTGGTGGCGCTCTGCGTGGCCCGGGACTGCGCCCTCGACGAGGTCAGCGACGACGACCTCGCGGCGGTCAGCGAGCACCTCGACCCGTCGGTGCGCGACGTGCTCTCGGTCCGCTCGGCGCTCGCCGCCCGGACCACGCCCGGCTCCACCGGTCCCGGACCGGTCGCCGACCAGCTCGCCACCGCCGCCGACAAGCTCGCCGGCTGGCGGGAGTGGGCCGCCGAGCGGGTCGTACCCCGCTGAGTCGCCGACCCCGCGCGGCCGCCACGGAGGCCGCGCGGGGTTCAGCCCGCCGGGCGCTCCCGCTTCGGCAGCTTCGCCACCACCGCGTCGTACGAGGCGTCGACCGCCTCGATCAGCTCCTCCTCGTCGATCCCGCCGGCCAGGCGCAGCGTGTTCCAGCCGGCGCGCCCGATGTACGGCGACGGCCGCGCGTCGCCCGGGTGCCGGTGCAGCCACTCGTCGGCCACCTCCCGGCTCGGGCCGCACTTCACCCCGACGGTCGGCTCGTCGCCGCCGGCGGAGCCGAGGAAGGCGAAGATCCGGCTGCCGACCTTCACCACCTCGTCGCCCTCCCACGGCTGGTCCAGCCAGGCCCCCGGCTTGCCCAGGCAGTACGCCAGCATCTCCTCGCGCGTCATCGCGTCCTCCTCGACACCGATCCCGCGCCCAGTCTCGTCCATCGGCGGCGTCATTCGGTGGTGGCGGTGCGGGCGGAGAGCCGTTCGAAGCGCTGCTTGGCGGCCTGCGCGCTGCCCAGCCCGAGCCCGTACGCGATCTGCTGCCAGGTCAGTCCGCGGCTGCGGGCCAGCGTCAGCAGCCCCGCCTCCATGGTGTCGACCTCGGCGCGCAGGTGCGGGACGAGGGTGAGCGCCGCGACGAGGTCCGCCTCGTCGACGGGCTCCTCGTCGGCCTCGACCTCGGCCCCGCCGGCGGCCAGGGCGGTGACGAGCGCGACCGCCTCGTAGGTGTCCGGCACGTAGGGATTGGTGTGTCGGCGGCGCCGCGTCTCGGTGTCGGCGTGCCGCTCCGTGATCCGGTGCAGCGCCGCGTACGTGCGCTCGGCGCGGGCGCGGGAGGCGTCAGGCGTAACGAAAGCATCAGACATGCCATCGATTCAAGCGCCTCAACTTAAGGTTGTCAACTTATTGTTGAAAGTTCGAGTCGCTCTGCACTCTATGTGAGGGGTAGGTGCTGCGTCGAGGGGCCTAACGCCCGGTATAGGCTGTCGCTCTGTTCTGCAACATCCACTCAACCGGGAGGTCTCGCGGTGAGCGACCGGGTCATCGACAACCCGATCATCAACTCACCGTATGGGCGGCCGACCCGCCATTTTGCCTTCGACCGCGACGGCATCACCGAGCGGATCGAGGAGCAGCGGCGCCCGTCAAGCTTCTTCATCCCGGTGCCCCGGCCCCGCAAGCGGGGTCAGCAACTCGAGTTGCAGGTCTTCACCGAAGACGACATCAAGCCCAACAAGCAGGTCAACGACGTCCGTGAACGTGTCGACGCCTGGCGAGAGGCCGGCTGGCCGAACGTGACGCCGGTGACGCGACGCCTGCTGGAGTACTGGAGTGATCCGGAGCGGGACAACAAACTCCTGTTCTGCCAGCTCGAAGCCGTCGAAACGGCGATCTTCCTGGCCGAGGGCGCGACCAAGTGGCACGGGAGTTGGATCAACAACGATCTGGACGCGCACAACGCCGAGTACAACAACGGGATGCCGCGCGTCGCGCTGAAGATGGCGACCGGCACCGGTAAGACGGTCGTGATGGCCATGTTGATCGCTTGGCAGACGATCAACAAGGTGCACGCGCCGTACGACAGGACGTTCGCCAAGCGGTTCCTCGTGGTGACGCCCGGCCTCACCATCCGCGACCGGTTGCGAGTGCTGTTGCCCGAAGACGCCGGCAACTACTACCGCGAGCGGGACCTGGTGCCGATCGAGTTCGCTGACGACCTTGGTCAGGCGAAGATCGTTATCACCAACTTCCACGCCTTCCAGCTTCGTGAGACCCGGTTCGGTCGCAACGCGACCGGCAACACCAAGCTCCTGGTAGCGCCCGGGAGGCCCAACCCCTTCCAGGAGACGCCCGCGCAGATGGTCAGCCGGGTGCTGCGCGAACTCGGCGGGTCTTCGGAGATCGTCGTCTTCAATGACGAGGCGCACCACTGCTACCGGGGGCGGATCGGCGACCCCGAGCCGGACGCCGACACCGTCGAGAACCTGCGCGGCGAGGAGCGTAAGGAGGCCGCCGACCGGGCCGAGGAGGCCCGGGTCTGGTTCAGTGGCCTGGAGGCTATCCGGGCCAAGGTCGGCATAAAGAAGGTGTACGACCTCTCCGCGACGCCGTTCTTCCTGGCCGGCTCCGGCTACCGCGAGGGCACGCTCTTCCCTTGGACGGTCAGCGACTTCTCCCTGATCGACGCCATCGAGGCCGGCATCGTCAAGATTCCCCGCGTGCCAGTGGACGACGACCGGGTGGCCAACCGGGTGACGTACCTGAATCTGTGGCAGGAGGTACGGGACGCCCTGCCCAAGGGCGGGCGTAGGTCCAACCAGGGCTTCACCGCAATGGACCTGCCCGGCACGCTGACCGCCGCCCTGCACAGCCTCTACGGCTCATACGTGACGGCGTTCGAGGCATGGGAGAAGTCAGCGGCCGCAGCGCACGGGCAACCGCCGCCCGTGTTCATCGTCGTCTGCAGCAATACGACGATCTCGAAGGCGGTCTACGACTGGATCAGCGGCTACGACCGTGAACAGGGTGGCGCCCTGCTGCCGACCTCTGGACAGCTTCCCCTGTTCAGCAACGTGACGGATGGGCAGTGGCTGCAACGACCGCGGACGATCCTCGTTGACGCAGCGGAGTTCGAGTCCGGGAGCCTGTCACCGGAGTTCCGCCGTGCGGCGGGCCGGGAGATCGCCGAGTTCAAGCAGGAGTACGCGGATCGGTTCCCCGGCCGTACCGCCGACGATATCGACGATGCGGATCTGATGCGAGAGGTGATGAACACCGTCGGCAAGCCGGGAAAGCTCGGTGAACCCGTGCGGTGCGTCGTCAGCGTCTCCATGCTGACGGAGGGGTGGGATGCCAACACGGTCACCCACATTTTGGGAGTGCGAGCCTTCGGCACTCAACTGCTGTGCGAACAGGTGGTCGGGCGAGGCCTGCGGCGACGCTCGTACGTCGCCGACGAGAACGGCATGTTCACCCCCGAGTATGCGGATGTCTACGGCGTTCCGTTTCAGTTCATCCCCACCGTCGCCGTGTCCCGCGAACTGCCGATGAAGCCGGTTCGCAACGTGCGGGCTGAGCCCGACCGGGACGCGAGCAAGCTGGAAATTACCTTCCCTCGGGTGGTCGGCTACCACCTGGAGGTGCCCGACGAGCGGCTGGTGCCCGAGTTCTCGGACCCGGACCTGCGGATGGCCCTCTCCCGGGCCGACCTGCCGACAAAGACCACGGTGGCGGGGCAGGTCGGCGAGGAGGACGTCCACGACCTTGAGCGGTTGAAGCGCTATCGGGGACAGTTTGTGGCGTACCGGCTGGCCACCGAGGTGCTCAAGCGCAAGCTGCGCACCGAGGAGGGCGATCTGCGGCCGTGGTACTTCCCGCAAGTGCTGGAGATCACCCAGGAGTGGCTGCGGCGCTGTGTCGACCTACGCGACGACCAGGCGATCGGTCTCATCCTGCTGCGCGAGGCTGAGGCGGTGGAGAAGATCTGGCAGTCGATCACGTGGCAGGACGGCCGGCGGGAGCGCTGGGTGCTGCCGGTGCTGCGGACGACCGAGCCGATCGGCACAACGTCGAGTGTGGACTTCCGGACGACCCGGGAGGTCTGGCCGACGGACCCGAGGCGGTGCCAGGTCAACCTCGTGACGCTGGACGGCAAGGACGGTAACGCCTGGGAGCGGGCGGTGGCGCAGGCGATCGAGTCGTTGCCAGAGGACCAGGTCGTCGCGTACGTCCGCAACGACCACCTCGACTTCTTCATCCCGTACGAGCATGCCGGCCGGAGCCGGCGGTTCTACCCTGACTTCCTGGTCAAGCTGGCCGATGTTGGCGACGAGATCCCCCGCACCCTGATCGTCGAGGTGTCCGGTGGACGCAAATCGCAGGCCGAGGCGGCGCAGAAGGCGTGGGCCGCCCGTAATCTCTGGGTGCCGGCGGTCAACAACAGCGGCACCTTTGGGCGCTGGAGCTTCTGCGAGCTTCGTGACCCGACCACCGCCAAACGAGATCTCCGACCCGCCATCGAAGCGCTGTTCAAGCTGCAAGGCGCGTCGACGCTCACGGATGTCGTACCCGCCGAAGAGGAGCTGGTCTGATGCCCCCGAGAAGTCGTAAGCCTGTCGCCAGCGTGCCCGTGCAGGCGATCGCGCACCCGACCGACCGGCGAGTGCATCTGCCGACGGCGGATGGTCAGGAGTTCCTCTCGCCCGACGCCGCCCGGATCGAGCAGGTCGTCAAGGAGCGCGATCCGAGCCTGGACCCGCAACTCGTCTGGATCGGCAAGGAGGAACAGAACGCCGAAGACCTGGTGGTCGAGGCCCCGCCGATCTACATCCAGGAGAAGATCGCCCCGCGCGCCCTAGTCGAGGAGATGCGGAGGGTCACCGAAAAATCCCGCCCTCGCGAGAACGAACAACTCGGACTCTTCGCCGACGACTACGCTGACTTCGATGGTCTGGACGAATGGCAGTCCGTCGAGTATTACCAGCACGAGGCCAACTGGTCGAACCGGATGATCCTCGGCGACTCGCTACGGGTCATGGCGTCCCTGGCGGAAAAGGAACGCTTGCGCGGCAAGGTCCAGATGATCTATATCGACCCGCCGTACGGCATCAGGTTCGGCTCCAACTGGCAGATGTCGGCGCGTAAGCGGGACGTCAAGGACGGCAACCTCGCCGATGTGACCCGCGAGGTTGAGCAGATCAAGGCATTCCGGGACACGTGGGAGCTGGGAATCAACTCCTACCTGGCGTACCTGCGGGACCGGCTGTTGATCGCCCGCGACCTTCTCACCGAGTCCGGCAGCATCTTCGTCCAGATCGGCGACGAGAACGTCCACCTGGTTCGCTGCCTCCTCGACGAAATTTTTGGCCCGGAAAACTTCGTGGCTCAGATTACCTTTGCGAAGACGTCTGGAGCCACAGCGCAGTTCCTGCCCGGCACATCTGATTATATTCTGTGGTTTGGGAAGAATCGCGACTCACTTAAATTCAATCGCCTTTTTGAGCTCAAATCGATCAAGGGTGCTGGCGGTGGTGAATATCGTCAGGAGTACCTGCCGGATGGCACAATCGCACCCGCCGGCACATCGCCGAAGGGCAGGCCCTTCCGTCTTGATAACATGACCTCCCCTCGGGTGCGGGAGAACCGTACCGGATACTATCCAATTGTCATTGACGGTCGAGAGTTCCTGCCGGGGGCCGGCGAGTGGAAGACGCACCGCGAGGGCATGCAACGTCTCGTTGCGGCGGGGCGAGTTGTTCCACGCGCCAATTCGTTAGCCTACCTGCGATTTATGGACGACTTTCCCGCTCTGACTATCAACACAATCTGGGCCGATACCGGTGTCGCGGGTAGGCCCGGAGAAAAAGTCTACGTTGTCCAGACGGGGACTAAGGTGCCGGAGCGGTGCATGTTGATGTGCACCGACCCGGGGGACTTGGTGCTGGATCCGACTTGTGGATCTGGAACCACTGCGTACGTGGCTGAGCAGTGGGGGCGACGATGGATCACCATTGATACCTCCCGAGTCGCGATCACCCTTGCGCGGCAGCGGTTGATTGGGGCCAAATATCCGGCTTACCTGCTCGCCGACTCCATTGAGGGCCGGGCTAAGGAACGGGAGTTGTCCGGTGCTGAGCCGCCGCCCACCTTGCCCGGTCATGACGTCCGTAGGGGATTTGTCTACGAGCGGGTGCCGCACGTAACCCTCAAGTCCATCGCCAACAATCCGGACATCAAGGAGGGTATGAGCCCTACGGAGATCGACGCGGCGATTGCCCGGCACGCTGATTATGAACTGCTCTATGATCGGCCGTACGAGGACAAGAAGCGGGTCCGCGTTGCCGGCAAATTCACCGTCGAGAGCCTGTCACCACACCGCCCGGCGACGTTCTCGGTGGGCGATGAACAGGCCAGTGGCACTGACGTGAACGCGTACCACAAGACGATCCTGGACAACCTTGCCAAAGCCGGCGTGCAGAACGGCTGGCGGAACGAACGGCTGGAGTTCGTGTCGTTGGCCCCGCACCCGGGAAAACTCATCCATGCGGAAGCTGCCCGCCGCAACGACGATGGCACCTCGGCGCGGATCGCGGTGAGTGTTGGCCCGCAGTACGGCACGGTGGATGCTGACTGGGTCAAGGATGCGGCCCGGGAGGCGATACGGGGTGTCGGTTTCGACCTGCTACTGGTGTGCGCGTTCGGCTTTGGCGGGCGTGCCAGCGAGGCCGTCGGTGAGTTTGCACCGGAGGGCGACGACTTCGCCACGGTCGCGGAGCAGCGCCAGCTCGGCCGGCTTCCTGTTCTGCTGGTCCGGATGAACGCGGACCTGGCGATGGGCGACACGCTGTTGAAGAAGACGGGGACGGCAAACCTCTTCACGGTTTTCGGCGAGCCGGATATTGCCATCGACCCAGCACCGGATGGGCTCGTGGTGGAAATCCGCGGCGTCGATGTCTACAATCCCACGACCGGTTATCTACGGCCAGACAACGGCGTCGATGACATTGCCCTATGGATGATCGACACGGACTACAACGAGGAAGAGTTCTTCGTCCGGCACATCTACTTCGCCGGCAGCGAGGGCAAGCCGGATGGGCTGGATCCGTACGATCGGCTGCGCAAGGCGCTCCGGGCACAGATCGATGAGTCGGCTTGGGCTAGCCTCTACGGTCACCGGTCCCGCCCGTTCCCCCGACCTGAGTCAGGAAAGATCGCCGTAAAGGTGGTCAACCACTACGGCGACGAGGTAGTCAAGGTCTACGAGGTCTGAGCCGGCAGCTGGTAGCCGTACTCTGCCAACCGGTTCCGGGCGATATCGAGTTCCTCGTCGGTGAACAGCCCGGCGAAGCGGTCCTGTAGCACCACCGCCTCCACGGCGAGGTCGAGTCGGCCCTTCTCCCACAGGGTGGTGAAGCCGCTGGAAACCGAGCTTGCCCTGATCAGCCGCCGGGCCGCTTCCAGCCCGCCTACTTCCTGCACCATTTGCAGGAAGTAGGCGGCGTTGTAGTTCAGCTCCTTCTTGGCTCTGCGATAGCCGTCCAGCATGGCGGCGTGGAACTCGGCGGTGACCTTCGGATTCTGCTCATCGGCGACTCGCCGGCGCGGCACGCTCGGACTTCGATGCGGTTCTGACACCGGCTGCGGCTTGGCGGCCGGTAGAGCTGCTGGCCGATAGGCGGGGTTGCGAGTCAGTGCGATGTGGTCGGCCAGGCCGGTGCCGAGACGCTGCGGGCGTGGCATGCCGCCCGCCAGCAGCGCCCGGGTCAGCGCGGGGTACATGTTGCCGAGAGTCAGCAGCGGTTCGCTGCCCGGAACGCCCTGCCGCAGAGTGTTCAACAGCTCGCCGGTGAAGGCGGTGAACTGCGCACCAACCGGTGCGACCGCAGTTTCGTGGGCAGGCGCGGACGCCAGGGTGTACGTGCCGCGAATGTCGAGCCTTCCGTTGACCGCCGAGGTGGTGCCCGACATCGCTTCCGCAGCGTGCCCGGAGAAGCAGCAGTCCAGGATCAGGATTCGGTTGCGCGCCGGGCTGTCGGCCAGCGCGGACCGGAGCCATTCCATGGGCACGCCCGAGTAGTGCACCCGACGCGGATCGGGGTCCGTGATTTCGACGGCCAGGAACAGGTCACCACGTTGATTGAGCACGCCGTGGCCCGCGTAGTACAGCACGAGTGTGTCCAACGCCTCGTCGACGACGGCGTCAATCTGGTCCCCGACCTGTTGCTGTGTCGTTGGGTCGGTCAGCACTCGACAACTGGATCGATCAAAGCCGCCGGCAACCGGATCAGCCAGGACGTCGGTCAACGCCTGCACGTTGTTGACTACCGCTGGAAGATCGTGCAGGTCTCCGTTGGAGAAGCGCGACGCCCCGATGAGCAGTGCCCGCGACGTCTGCCGATCCGGCAGCCTCGCGCTCATGGCGCCGCCCGGTCCGAGGCCAAGGCGTCGTACAGCTCTTTGACTGAGGCTGCATTACTCGCCTCGACCTCCACCCTCCGGAGGGTCTCGCCCGCTTCGTCGACAACGAACTCCACGCTGATCCGAGCGCGCCGCGTCTGCAACCAGGTTGTCAGGGCGCCGACCAGCACCGCACCCGCACCGCCGCTGCCGAGCGCTACCGAGACCATCTCCACGGCGCCGCCCATCTCGTGCGGGCCAGGCTGGCGAGGCAGGGTCCGCACCCTTCCGCGCAGTTCATCGGTGCGCTGGAGCCAACTGAACAGGGAGTGCAGTTCGCCCGGCCTGCCGTCGATCAGCGACAAGTTGATCAATGCCATGACTCCATTATCCAATAAGGAGAGAGTCAGCTCGCGCAGGACGCGAGGAATCTTGTCCCGGGATGGCAACACTGTTGATTATCCGACAATGTGAAAGGACCCCACGTTAGAGCGCTGGCGGTGCAGCGCCGAGGCGGCGATCGGCTCGCGGCTCTTCCAGTCAGAGGGAGCTGCGCGTACGGTGAGGTACACGATGTACCCCATCAGATGAGGTGTCGTTTCGTGATCAGTCAAAAGCAGCCCACGCCGGGCCAGCGTTTGGAGCGGCTTCGTCGAGCAGTTGGGCTTTCCCGCGAGCGCCTCGCCAACTTGAGCGGACTCTCAGCGACCACGGTGAAGTTCATCGAGAACGGCCGGCGGTCGTTGACCCTGCGTGCCGCGCAACAGTTGGCGCCGCACCTCGGGGTTCGGGACCTCGGTGACCTGTTCGGCCCGTCCGTGGCGTTGTCTCTCGACGGTCGGGTCAGCCATCCCGCAGTCCACGAGGTCCGCCGCGCGTTGACCGCCTGGCACATCATCCTCGACGGTGAACCAGAGAGCGCCGACTACCTACGGGGCGCGGTCGACTCCGCATGGCAGGCCTGGCACACGTCTCGGCACCAGCGCACGGCGGCGGGGGAGATCCTGCCCGGCCTGCTGGACGCCACCCAGCGGGCCGCCCGACTGCACTCCGGCGACGAGCGGCGGGCGAGCCTCGCCCTGCTCGCGCAGACTTACCATCTTGCCCAGGCATACCTGGCCTGGCATGGCGACCGCGAGTTGGTGTGGTTGACCGTCGATCGCGGGATGGCCGCTGCCCTGGACGCGGACGACGCGCTGGCTATCGCACAGGCCAGTTGGTATGCCGCGCACCTGCTGCGCTCGGTCGGCCGCGGAGACGAGGCGCTGGAGCGGCTTCGGGAAGCGCGAGGGCTGATCGAACCGCGCGTGTCGAATGGCGGTCCTGAATGGGCGGAGATGCTCGCGGACCTGCACCTCTGCGGGGCGCTTACTCGCGCCCGGACCGGCGACCAGGGGGCGTGGTCGGATTGGGACGCTGCCCGATCGGTCGTCGACCGGGCGCTGCCCGAGGGCTTCGTGGGCCTGCGGACCCGGGTGTCGCGGCCCTTGGTCGACGTGTACGCGGTCATGTGCGCAGTGGATCTGGGTGATCCGGACGAGGCGCAGCGCCGCGCCCACGCCCTTGACCCGGCGTCGATTCCGTCGACAGAGCGTCGGGGCCGGCACTATGTGGAGCTGGCCCGCTCGGCCGATCTGGAGGGTGCGAGGGAGGCGACCCTGCACCTGCTGGCCCGAGCCGAGGCAACCTCGCCGGAGACGGTCCGCTACTCACCGATGGCACAGGACATGGTCACCCGGCTTTGCCATGAAGCACCGGCGGCCATCCGCGCCGAGGCGGTCGACCTCGCACGTCGAATCGGTGCCACTGACCTCTAGGTACGCCTCGTCACCGGGTACGACGCGTACCCCGGCGGCAAGACTCGACTGCTTAACGTGATCAGGCGATGGCAGCGGGGAGTCCTCCGAGAGTGCTCCCGCTGCCGGTTCTGATGGCGAGGGAGTCGGGATGAGCGGCCAGGAAAGCGTCAGGAAGCCCAGCAGGGGAGAAGAAATCGAGGCGGCCGAACGGGAGGCGGCCAGCCACCGGTTGCTCGCCCAGGCTGAGGCGGAGCGGATTCCGGTCGAGGAGACGACTCGGGCAGTGCCGGACCGGCGGTGGCGCCGTGGGCGGTGAGTCGTTGCCGATCGGTCGGCGGGTGGCGTACTGGCGTAGTCGACGCAGGATGTCTCAGCAGGTGTTCGCCGACCGGATGGGCAAGTCGAAGAGTTGAGTGGACAAGGTCGAGCGTGGCGCCCGGTCGCTCGACAAGGTCTCCACCATCGCGGACGTCGCCGCTGTTCTCCGGATCGACCCGGCGATCCTACTGGGCCGGGACACTCAACCCGCCGACTTGGCTGCGCAGGCTGACGGCGTGGAGCGGATCCGGGCGGCGCTGTCGACGTACGAGATGGCTCTGGACCGGAAGGCACCGGGCCGGGATGTGCCTCCGGCAGTCCAGTTGGCAGACAGCGTCGGGCACGCCTGGACCACCTACCAGCATGCGCGGTACCCACAGTTGGTCAAAGGGTTGCCGGACCTGGTGGTCGCGGCGCAGCGCGGCTACGTTCGGGAGCCTGAGGCGCGACGGGTCTCGCTGGTAGAGGTGTACCGGATCGCTGCATCCCTGCTGTTGAAAATCGGTGAGACCGAGTTGGCGTGGCTCGCTGCCGACCGAGCGATGACGATCGCTACCGGGGATCCAGTGCTGGTGGCCGCTGCGGCGGTGCAGCTTGGGCAGGTGCTGCGCGCCACCGGCCGAGCGCCTTCTGCGGTGCCGATCATGCGGGCTGCCGCCTACCGCATCGCCCCGCCGGACCTCGACGGCGGCCCGGCGGGGTACCTGTCGCTCTGCGGCACGCTGCTCGTGCAAGCTGCCCTCGCTGCGGCCCGGCACGACGACGAGCAGGCCTCGATGAGCTTGATCGACGAGGCGACGGACCTGGCGGCGCGGGTGGGCGACGGCCACGACCACCACCGGACCGGGTTCGGAATTACCGCGACCACGGCGGCGCGCATGCTGGTGGCGTTGGAACTGGGCGACACGGGCGAGGCAATGGCCTGGCACGAGAAGGCGATCGGCAGCGATGGTTGGCGGTGGCTGCCGGCCGAGCACCGCGCTGCCCACTTGGTCGACGCCGCCCGCGCCCACCTTCAGGCAGACGACCCGGCCTCTGCCGGAAAGCTCCTGCTGGACGCTGACCGTGCCGCACCGGCCGAGGTGCGGCACCGGCCCGCTGCCCGCGAGGTGCTCGCCCAGGTGATCCGGAGCCCGGACGCGCCGAGCGCGATCATCCCGATCGCCTCCGCACTCGGGGTATCGGCGGGATGACCGCGCCGTTCCTCTCCCTGCCCCAGATCCTCAACCGGCTGGCCCTCGCCGCCCGTTGGACCCTTCGCGACCACCGTCCCGACCCCGACGGCACCTGCCCGATCTGTCACACGCCCGACTGCCGGGCGGCCACTGCCGCCCGCGAGGTGCTCGAAGCGATCAGGAAGCTGCGCTCGGGCGCAGCTCGCGGCGGAGCGGCGGAGCAGGAGTCGATCGAACTGTTGGCCCCATGAGAGCAACGCAGAGTTCTTCAACGGATCGTTGATAGCCGGCGGTCCGGGTGTCGCGCGGATAGGGTCGGTGCCGTGGTGGCGTACTCCGACCCCCGTCCCGCCGACCTCGCCGGGCTGGCCGACCTGCTCGCCGGCCCGGTGGTGCCGGCCGCCCGGGGCCTGCTCGGCTGCCGGCTGACCGCCGGCGACGTGACCGTCCGGATCACCGAGGTCGAGGCGTACGCCGGGACGGCCGGCGACCCGGCGTCGCACGCGCACCGCGGTCGCACCCCGCGCAACGCCGTCATGTTCGGGCCGGCCGGGCACGCCTACGTCTACTTCACCTACGGCATGCACTGGTGCATGAACGTCGTCACGGGCGTCGAGGGGGAGGCCTCGGCGGTGCTGCTGCGCGCCGGCGAGGTGGTCGACGGCGTCGAGGCGGCCCGGGCCCGGCGCACCGCCGTACGCCGGGACGTCGATCTCGCGCGCGGGCCCGCCCGGCTCTGCGCGGCCCTGGGCATCGACAAGAGCGCCTATGGCCGCTGGCTGCTCGGCGACGGACCCGTCCGGCTGCGCCCGGCCGACGTGCCGGTGCCCGACGAGGCGGTCGCCGCCGGGCCCCGCGTCGGCGTCACCGGCGCGCACGACGTGCCGTGGCGGTTCTGGATCGCCGGCGACCCGACGGTCAGCGCCTACCGCCGGCACGTGCCGCGTAGCCGCTGACCTGCCCGGGAACGCCCGCCGCGCGATCGACGCGTAGGGCGTGGGGGCGTGACGGCGGCCACCGGCGGCGCCTCCGGTGGCGGAATAGTTGACTCGTCAAACATGTTGTGCGGGGCGTCCGGGAGCCGCAGCGGCCCCGGCCAGGGACAACGCGAGGAGCTGGTCATGCAGTTCGGAGTCTTCACCGTCGGCGACGTCACGGTCGACCCGACCACCGGTCGCGAGCCGACCGAGCATGAGCGGATCAAGGCCATGGTCACCATCGCGCTCAAGGCCGAGGAGGTCGGCCTCGACGTCTTCGCCACCGGCGAGCACCACAACCCGCCGTTCGTGCCGTCGTCGCCCACCACCATGCTGGGCTTCATCGCCGCCCGCACCGAGCGCCTGCTGCTCTCCACCTCCACCACGCTGATCACCACCAACGACCCGGTGAAGATCGCCGAGGACTACGCGATGCTCCAGCACCTCGCCGACGGCCGGGTGGACCTGATGATGGGGCGCGGCAACACCGGGCCGGTCTACCCGTGGTTCGGCCAGGACATCCGCAACGGCATCCCCCTCGCCATCGAGAACTACGACCTGCTGCACCGGCTCTGGCGCGAGGACGTAGTCGACTGGAAGGGCCGCTTCCGCACCCCGTTGCAGTCGTTCACGTCGACGCCGCGCCCGCTCGACGGCGTGCCGCCGTTCGTCTGGCACGGCTCGATCCGCAGCCCCGAGATCGCCGAGCAGGCCGCCTACTACGGCGACGGCTTCTTCGCCAACCACATCTTCTGGCCGAAGGAGCACACCCAGCGGATGGTCGGGCTCTACCGGCAGCGCTACGCCCACTACGGCCACGGCTCCGCCGACCAGGCCATCGTGGGCCTCGGCGGGCAGGTGTTCATGCGGCGCAACTCGCAGGACGCGGTACGGGAGTTCCGGCCGTACTTCGACAACGCGCCCGTCTACGGGCACGGCCCGTCGCTGGAGGAGTTCACCGCGCAGACCCCGCTGACCGTCGGCAGTCCGCAGCAGGTCATCGACCGCACGCTGGGCTTCCGCGACTACGTCGGCGACTACCAGCGCCAGCTGTTCCTCATGGACCACGCCGGCCTGCCCCTGAAGACCGTGCTGGAGCAGCTCGACCTGCTCGGCGAGGAGGTCGTCCCCGTGCTGCGCAAGGAGTTCGAGTCGCTGCGCCCGGCGCATGTGCCGGCGGCGCCCACCCACGCGACCCTGCGGGACGCCGCCACCAGCGGCGACGCCGCGGATCGGGCCGGGACGGGAGCGGGCCGATGACCCGCCGCACCCTCGCCGTGGTGTCGGCCGGGCTGAGCCAGCCCTCGTCGACCCGGCTGCTCGCCGACCAGCTCGCCGCGGCCACCCGCGACGAGCTGGTCCGGCGCGGCGACGACGTCGACGTCCGCCCCGTCGAGCTGCGCGAGCACGCCCACGACATCGTCAACCACCTGCTGACCGGCTTCCCGTCGCCCGCGCTGCGGGAGGTGCTCGACACGGTCACCGGCGCGGACGGGCTGATCGCCGTCACGCCCATCTTCCACGCCTCGTACAACGGGCTGTTCAAGTCGTTCTTCGACCTGGTCGAATCCGGCGCGCTCGCGGACCGGCCGGTGCTGGTCGGCGCCACCGGCGGAACGGCCCGGCACTCGCTGGCGCTGGAGCACGCCCTGCGCCCGATGTTCGCCCCCCTGCGGTCGGTCGTGGTCCCCACCGCCGTCTTCGCCGCCGGTGAGGACTGGTCCGCCGGGTCCGCCGACGGCGCGCTGCGGGCGCGGATCGCCCGCGCCGGCGGCGAGCTGGCCGATCAGGTCCACCGGCGGCCGGCATCCACCGGCCCCGCCGACCCGTTCGCCCTCACCACCAGCTTCGACGAGCTGCTCGGCGGCCGGGACCACTGATCGCCGCCGACCCGCCGACCCCGCCCGGGGCCGGCGGGTCGGGGCACGTCAGCGGGCGTGACCGTACGGGCGGGCCACCAGCACCGGGCAGTGCGCGTGCTGCACGAGGGCCTGGCTGACCGAGCCGAGCAGCAGCCCGGCGAACCCGCCCCGGCCCCGGGAGCCGACCACCACCAGCGCCGCGTCCCCGCTGGCCTCGACGAGTGCCTGCTCGGCCTTCGGCGCCCGGAGCACCCGCTCCTCCACGGCCAGCCCCGGGTGGCTGCCCCGGACGGCCGCCGCGGCGGTGGCCAGCAGCTCGGCGGCCTGCGTCTCCGTCGCCTCGTCCGCCGGCGCGCGGTCCGGGGGCCCGACGTGCAACAGCACCAGCCCGTCGCCCCGGCGGGCCGCCTCGTCGGCCGCGTACCCGACCGCCAGCTCGGCGGGCTCCGACCCGTCCACCCCGACCAGCACCGGCCCGGCGACGGGGATCGGCTCCTCGGCGGGGCGCACCACCAGCACCGGGCAGTGCGCGTGGGCGGCCACCTGCGTGCCGACCGAGCCGAGCAGCAGCCCGGCGAAGCCGCCCAGCCCCCGGCTGCCCACCACCACCAGCTCGGCCCGCCGGGACTCCTCCACCAGCGTCGCACCCGGCCCGCCCGCCACCTGGCGTACCTCGACGGTCAGCCCCGGGCAGCGCTCGGCGAGGTCGGCGGCCGTCGTCTCCAACATCTTCTGCGCCTCCTCGGTCGGCGCCGGCAACCCCAGGTCGTACGGGTTGACCGGCACGCCGTAACCGAGCGGATGCAGGTATCCGTGCACCAGGTGCAGGGGGCGGGACCGCAGCACGGCGGCCCGGGCGGCGTGCTCCGCCGCCAGCAGGCTCGCCGGTGATCCGTCCACACCCACCACCACGGGTCGGTTCATGAGCCCTCCCAGAGATCGATCAGGCCATTGTCGACGCGGCACCGCCGACCCGCCGGCATTTGCGTCGACGCCGCCGTGCCGGCCGGGGGAGCGGCCGACGCGACGGCGTCGCGGTGCGGTGACCGGATCAGGACGCGTCGGCCCGCTTCGGGTGCCGCACGATCACCAGCGGGCAGTGCGCGTGGTGCAGCACCGCGTGGCTGACCGAGCCGAGCAGCAGCCCGCCCAGCGCGCCCCGGCCGCGCGCCCCCACGACCACCAACTGGGCCCGCTTCGACTCCTCCACCAGTACGCCGCCCGGGGAGCCCCGGACCAGCCGGTGCTGCACCGGCACGTCGGGGTAGCGCTCGGCGAAGCCGGCGACGGACTCCGCGAGGGCCCGTTCCTCGTCCGCGGCGTAGGCGTCCAGGTCGTACACCAGGGGCAGGATGTCACCCGGGCCGACCGGCGTGGGATAGAGCCAGGCCTGCACGGCGAGCAGCGGGGCACCCCGGCGGCTCGCCTCCTCGAAGGCGAATTCCACGGCCTCGAGGGAGCACTCGGAGCCGTCGACGCCCACCACGACCGGACCGTCGGCGCGCTGCTCGCCGCGCACCACGAGGACGGGCACCTGCGCGTGGGCGGAGACCTGCACGGTGACGGAGCCGAGCAGCAGCCCGGCGAAACCGCCCAGGCCCCGGTGGCCCAGCACCAGCAGGGCGGCGTCCCGGGACTCCCCGAGCAGGACGGGGGTCGCCGCGCCGTCGACCACCACGCCGGTCACCGGCACGTCCGGGGCCGTCTTGGTGGCCTCGGCGATCGCCTCGGCGACGTATCGCTCGGCCTGGTTGCGCAGACCGGCGCCGGCCGGCGCGCCCTCGGCGGCACCGAGCGGGGCGCGCGTCAGGGGCCAGATGAAGGCGTGCACGACCCGCAGCGGACGCTGCCGCTGCGCCGCCTCCCGCGCCGCCGCCCGGACCGCGTCGAGCGCGGCGGCCGAGCCGTCCACACCCACCACGACGGGGGCACCGGTGTTGATGGTCATCGACTCCTCCTTCGTCCACCTTCAGCCTGCTTCGTCCGCACGCTACCCGTCAGAGGCGGTCGTCCCGACCAGCGGGACCTTGGTCCCGAATCGCAGGCTGGCGGTCACCGGGCGGGCCGTCCGCCACCGGCGCGCTCCCCGCGGGCCGACCGACACCGGCCACCGCCTCCGGACCCCGCGCGCTCCCGTCCCGCATGGGCGCGTCCGCCGGGCCGTCGCCGCCACCCGGGCGGCGGGCCAGCCGCAGCACCAGCCCGGGCAGCACGCTGACGGCGGCGCAGGCCAGCAGCTCCGCCGCGTCGAGCGGCTGCGTGCCGAGCAGCTCCCGCAGCGGCGGCAGCAGCACCCCGGCGACCTGGAGCAGCGCGGAGACCGCCACCGCCACCGGCAGCGCCAGGTTGCCGTGCCGGGCGCCGTGCGGTCGTGGCGCGCGGACCGCGAGCGCCACCCCGAGCTGGGCCAGGCCGAGCACCACGAAGACCACCGACTGCCAGGGCCGGCCCCAGTGCGCGGCGAGCACACCGGCGCCGAGCACCACGGCGGCGATCAGCCCGCCGGTGACCAGCACGTCGCGGCCCAGGCCGGCCCCGAGCACCGACTCCGACGGGGAGCGCGGCGCCCGGCGCAGGGTGCCGGGCTCCGCCGGCTCCGCGCCCAGCGCCACGCCCGGCACGCCGTGGGTGAGCAGGTTCACCCAGAGGATCTGCGCCGGCAGCAGCGGTACGGCCAGCCCGAACAGCGGGCCGAGCAGCATGACGGCGATCTCGGCGACCCCGCCCGAGAGCGCGTAGCGCAGGAACCGCCGGATGTTGTCGTAGATGCGGCGGCCCTCACCGATCGCGGTGGCCACCGTGGACAGGTCGTCGTCGACGAGCACCAGGTCGGCGGCCTGCCGGGCGACCTCCGTACCGCCGCCCATCGCCACCCCGATGTCGGCGCGACGCAGCGCGGGGGCATCGTTCACCCCGTCGCCGGTCATCGCCACCACGTGCCCCCGCGACTGGAGGCCGGCGATGATGTCGAGCTTCTGCTCCGGCTGGGTCCGCGCGAACACCCGCGCCTGCGGGTGCGCCCGCGCCGGGTCGCCGTCGTCCCCGCGTACCACCGGATCGCCCTCGCGCCAGAGCCCCAACTGGCCGCCGATCGCCGCGGCGGTCGCCGGGTGGTCGCCCGTGACCAGCACCAGCCGGACCCCGGCGTCGTCGAAGCTGCCCGCGATGTCGGCCGCGCCCGCGCGCAGCGGGTCGCCGACGGCGACCAGCCCCACGGGCCGCAGCCCGACCGGCCGGGCGGGATCGGCCGGCGGGGTGTCCACCACGGCGGACGCGACGGCCAGCACCCGCAGCCCCTCGGCGGCCAGCCGGTGCGCGACGGCGGTCAGCTCGGCGATCTCCTCGGCGGAGGCGTCGACAAGCGGCGCGGCCAGCACGTTCTCCGGTGCGCCCTTGCACACCACCAGGTACCGCTGGTCGCAGGAGCGGTGCACGGTGGTCATCCGGCGCAGCTCCTGGTCGAAGGGGTGCTCCGCGACGCGCGGCCACGCCGACCGGGTGAGCTCCGGGTCGAGGCCGCACCGGCCGGCGAAGGCGACCAGGGCCGCCTCCAGCGGGTCGCCGACGGCTGCCCACTCCGGCCGCTCGTCGGTGGGCGGGGCCAGGGTCGCGTCGTTGCAGAGCAGCCCGGCGCGCGCCAGGCGGCGCAGGTCGTCCGGTACGGCCACCGGCGCGCCCCGCTGGTGCACCGCGCCCTGCGGCGCGTAGCCGCTGCCGGTGACGCCGTAGCGGGAGCCGCCGGCGGTGACGGCGTGCTGCACCGCCATCCGGCCCTCGGTGAGCGTGCCCGTCTTGTCGGAGGCGATGACGGTGACGGAGCCGAGCGTCTCGACCGCGTGCAGCCGGCGGGGGATGGCCCGCGCCCCGGCCATCCGGCGGGCGCCGAGGGCGAGGGCGAGGGTGACGACCGCCGGCAGCGACTCGGGCACGGCCGCCACCACGAGGCTCACCGCGGTGACCGCCATGTCGACCACCGGCCGCCCGCTGACGACGCCGATGACGAAGACCACCCCCGAGAGCACCACCGCGGCGAAGCCGAGCATCCGGCCGAGCGCGGCGAGGCGGCGCTGCAACGGGGTGGCGGCGGGCCGGGTGGACGCCACCAGGGCGGTGATCCGGCCGAGCGCGCTCGCGGCGCCCGTGCGTACCACCGTTCCGGTGGCCCGCCCGGTGGTGACGACGGTCCCCGCGCTGGCCTCCTCGCCCACGGCCCGGGTCACCGGCACCGACTCCCCGGTCAGCGCCGACTCGTCGACGCTCAGCCGGGCCGCCTCGGCGAGCAGCAGGTCGGCCGGAACCACGTCGCCGGCCTCGACCCGCACCAGGTCACCACGGACGAGGTCGGCGGCGGGCAGGACGACGTCGCGGCCGTCCCGGACGACCCGGGCGGTGGGCGCGGCGAGCTGGTCCAACGCGGCGATCGCCCGGTCGGCGCGAACCTCCTGGACCACGCCGATGGCGGTGTTCACCAGCACCACCAGCACGATCACCGCGGTGTCCGGGTAGTCGCGCAGCACGGTGGTGACCACGGCGGCGGCCAGCAGCAGCGCCACCAGCGGGTCGCTGAGCTGGTGCAGGACGCGCCCGCCCAGACGGCGCCGGGCCGGCGCGACCGCCGCGTTCGGCCCGTCCGCGCGCAGTCGCGCGGCGGCCTCCGCCGAGCTGAGCCCGGCCGCCGGCCTGGTCGAGGTCTCAGCGGGCACCGGTACGCCCCCATGGCCGCCGTTCTCCGCACCGTCCCACATCGCCCTCCGCCCTGCCGGCGCCGTCGCGGCGCACCGTCCCGATCCCACCCTCGTCCCGTCGGACGGCACCGGCCAGGGGAGTTCCGCCCGACTGACCCGGGACCAACGGCCCTGCCGCCCACGGCCGGCGCGCGGGTGCGACGCGGATCCGGTAGCGCCACCGGGCGTCCCGGCCAGCGGTCCGGTGGCCGCGGATCCGGCAGCGCCACCGGGCGTCCCGGCCGGCCGGGCGGCCAGCGGTCCCGTTGTCGGTGGTCGGCCCTATCCTCGGGCCCGTGACCGCCGAGCTGCGCCTGCGCCCCGTCCGCGACGACGACCTGCCTCACTTCTTCGCCCACGAGCAGGACGTCGAGGCCAACTGGATGGCCGCCTTCGGCCCGGAGGACCCTGCCGACCGGGAGCGCTTCGACGCCCACTGGCGCCGCGTGCGCGCCGACGAGCGCAACGTTCCGCGCACCGTGGTCGTCGGCGACGAGGTCGTCGGCCACGTGGTCGCGTTCCCGGCCGACGGGCGCACCGAGGTCAGCTACTGGATCGACCCGCGACGCTGGGGCCGGGGCCACGCCACCGCGGCGCTCGCCGCGCTGCTGCGCGAGCTGCCCCAACGGCCGGTGCACGCCCGCGCCGCCAAGGACAACCGCGCCTCGCTCGCCGTGCTGCGCAAGTGCGGCTTCGTCGTCATCGGCGAGGACCGGGGTTACGCCAACGGCCGGGGTACCGAGGTGGAGGAATGGGTGCTGGAGCTGGCCGGCGACTGAGCCGTCGCCGCCCGCCGGGTCACCGCATCCGCGCGTTCACTACTCTCGCGGGGTGAACTGGCTGGAACTGATCGGCTGGACCGGCTCCGCGCTGCTGGTCTGGTCGCTGCTGCAGACGCGCATCCTCCGGCTGCGTGCCCTGAACCTGGTCGGCTGTCTGATCCTGATCGGTTACAACGCCGCCGTGCAGGTCTGGCCCATGGTCGGGCTGAACGTCGTACTCGCCGTGATCAACGTCTGGTACCTGCGGAGCATGCTCGCCACCCGCCACGACGAGGCTACCTACCAGGTGGTCGAGGTCGGCGTCGACGACCAGTTCCTGGCCCACACGCTGAGTGTGCACGCCGCCGACATCGCCCGGTTCAACCCCGGCTTCCGCTGGCCCCCCGGCACCGCCGCCGAACGCTCGGCGTTCCTGGTCGTACGCGCCGACGAGGTGGTCGGCGTGGTGCTGTCGCACGCCGAGGCGGACGGCGTGGCGCAGGTCGACCTCGACTACGTGACCCGGCGGTTCCGCGACTTCACCCCGGGCGAGTTCGTCTACCGGCGCAGCAGCCTCTTCACCGACCGCGGCTTCCGCCGGGTGATCACCCCGCCCGGCATGGTCGCCCCGTACTACCACCGGCTGGGTTTCCGCCCCGAGGGCCGCTCGTACGCCCTCGACCTGCCCGCCCCGCCGGTTGCCGGGCGGATCTGATCACATCCCGCCCGGGGCGAGGATTCGCCGGCCGGTCCGGTGGGCACAGAGTGCCCTACGCCGGCCGGGACCTTCGGCCGGCGGTGCCCGTCGTGCCGGCGGGCACCTGTCCCGCGTGAGGAGAGCCGGGCGTGCAGAGCATCTGGACCCAACTGGCCCTGGTCGGCGTCCTGGTCGTCCTCAACGCGGTCTTCGCGGGCAGCGAGATGGCCCTGGTCTCGCTGCGGGACAGCCAGATCCAGCGGCTGGAACGCACCAGCCGGGCCGGGCGGGTGCTGGCCCGCCTCGCCAAGGACCCGAACCGCTTCCTGGCCACCATCCAGATCGGGATCACCCTCGCCGGCTTCCTCGCCTCCGCCGCGGCGGCGGTGTCGCTGGCCAAGCCCCTCGTACCGCTCCTCAGCGCGCTCGGCGGCGCCGCCGAGACCGTCGCGATCGTGGCGGTCACCCTGGTGCTGACCTTCGTCACCCTGGTCTTCGGCGAGCTGGCCCCGAAGCGGATCGCCATGCAGGCCGCCGAGCGGTGGGCCCTGCTGGTGGCCCGCCCACTCGACCTGCTGTCCTCCGTGACCCGGCCGGCCGTCTGGGCCCTCGGCGCCACCAGCGACCTGGTGGTACGCCTCGTCGGGCTCAACCCGAAGCACGAGCCCGACGAGATCGGCCCTGACGAGCTGCGGGACATCGTCGCCGGCAACCACGGCTTCACCAAGGAGCAGCGGACCATCATCGCCGGCGCCGTCGAGATCGCCGACCGGCAGCTGCGGGCGGTCCTCGTACCCCGGTTGCAGGTCTTCACGCTCGACAGCGGCACCACGGCGGAGGCCGCGCGGCTGCTGCTGGCCGCCACCGGCCACTCCCGGGCGCCGGTGGTCCGGCATGGCGGCCTCGACGACGCGGTCGGCGTGATCCACCTGCGTGACCTCGTCGGCGTCCCCGACGACCGGCCGGTCGACGAGTGCGCCCGCCCGCCGATGCTGCTGCCGGACTCCCTGCCGGTGGTGGACGCGCTGCGGCAGTTCAAGGCCGAACGCCAGCACATCGCCCTGGTCGTCGACGAGCGGGGCGCGGTCGACGGGATCGTCACCCTGGAGGACATCCTCGAGGAGATCGTCGGGGAGATCTACGACGAGACCGACCGGGACGTGCGCTCCGTGCGCACCGAGCCCGACGGCGCCCTGCTGCTTCCCGGCACCTTCCCCGTGCACGACCTCGTCGATCTGGGCGTCGAGCTGCCCAGCCGTCCGGGCGGCGACTACACCACCATCGCGGGCCTCCTGCTCGCCTGCCTCGGCCACATCCCCACCGTGGCGGGGGAGAGCGTCGTCGTGGACGGCTGGGAGCTGGAGGTGACCCGCATCGACCACCGCGCCATCGTCGGGGTCCGGCTGCGCCGGCGGGCCGAGCCGGCGCCCGACGAGGCCGAGGCCGTGCTGGACGAGGCCCGGGGCTGACGCACCTTCGCTGCCGCCTTGCGGCCGGCACCGTCACGTGCCTCGGCCGGCAGCGCCGTCACGCGCCTCAACCGGCAGCGCCGTCACGCGTCTCGGCCGGTCAAGGCCAGCCCTCGTTGGGCAGGCCTGCGCTCGGCGGGCAGGCCTGCGCTCGGCGGGTCAGGCCGGGTAGAGGTTCTGCAGCCGGACCTGGCCGCGGGCCACGAGCCGGGCGTCGGCGTCGGTGATCTCCACCTGCCAGAGCTGCTGGCTGCGCCCCCGGTGCACGGGGGTGCCCACGGCGGTCAGCTCACCGTCGCGGACCGCGCGGAGGAAGTCCGTCTGGTTCGACACGCCCACGACGCGCCCGCGCTCGCCGAGCCACAGCGACCCGCCGATGCTGGCGGCCGTCTCGACCACCGAGCAGTACACGCCGCCGTGCTGGATCCCGAACGGCTGGTGCAGCTCGGGGCGGACCTGCCAACGGATCACCACCCGGTCGCCGTCGACCTCGTCGAGCTTGAGGCCGAGCAGCGCGACGAAGCCACCCGTCAGGTCCGGCACGTCCACGGTGGTCCCCTCCTTGATCACGGCGTGGCCAGCCTACGCCGCGGCTCGCCCGGGCAAACCCGGTACTGCCCGCTGGGGCTCGTGAGGGAGAATCGGTGACCGTGACCGACAGCAGCCTCCCGCCGCCCGGGCGGGACTCCCTGACCGACGACCTGCGCTGGCGGGGCCTGATCCAGGACTCCACCGGCCTCGACGAGCTGCGTACGCTGCTCGACGGCGGCTCCATCGCCTACTACGTGGGCTTCGATCCGACGGCGCCGAGCCTGCACGTCGGCCACCTCATGCAGGTCGCCACGGCCCGTCGGCTCCAGCTTGCCGGGCACCGTCCGCTGCTGCTCGTCGGCGGCGCCACCGGCCAGATCGGCGACCCGAAGGAGAGCGCCGAGCGGAGCCTCAACCCGCCCGAGGTGGTCGCCGGCTGGGTGGCGCGGATCCGCGACCAGCTCGCCCCCTTCGTCTCGTACGAGGGCGAGAACGCGGCGCACCTGGTCAACAACCTGGACTGGACCGGCGAGATGTCGGTGGTCGAGTTCCTCCGCGACGTCGGCAAGCACTTCCCGGTCAACAAGATGCTGGCCCGGGAGGTGGTCAAGGCCCGGCTGGAGAGCGGCATCAGCTTCACCGAGTTCAGCTACCAGCTGCTCCAGGCGAACGACTTCTTCGAGCTGCACCGCCGGCACGGCTGCCGGCTCCAGTTCGGCGGCTCGGACCAGTGGGGCAACATCACCGCCGGCGTCGACTACGTCCGCCGGCGCGGCGCCGGGCCCGTGCAGGCGTTCACCACGCCGCTGGTGACGAAGTCCGACGGCACGAAGTTCGGCAAGACCGAGGGCGGCGCGATCTGGCTCGACCCCGAGATGACCAGCCCGTACGCGTTCTACCAGTTCTGGGTCAACGTCGACGACCGGGACGTGAGTCGCTACCTGCGCTACTTCAGCTTCCGCTCCCGGGAGGAGCTGGAGGCGCTGGAGAAGGAGACTGCCGAGCGACCGGCGGCCCGGGCGGCGCAGCGGGCGCTCGCCGAGGAGTTGACCACGCTGGTGCACGGCGAGCGGGAGATGGCGCAGGCGGTCGCCGCGAGCCAGGCGCTCTTCGGCCGCGGCTCGCTGGACGGGCTGGCGCCGGCGACGCTGCGGGCCGCGCTGACCGAGGCCGGCCTCGTCCACGTCGACGAGCTGCCCGACGTCGCCGGACTGCTGCGGGACTCCGGGCTGGTCCCGAGCCTCAAGGAGGCGCGCCGGGTGATCGCCGAGGGCGGCGCCTACGTGAACAACACCCGGATCACCGAGACGGACGCCACGGTGGGCCCCGGCGACCTGCTGCACGGCCGGTACCTGGTGCTGCGTCGCGGCAAGCGGTCGTTCGCCGGGGTCGAGCTGCGCGGTTAGCCGTACGTTTCCAGACGTGACGTGGGACGCCCCCGGCGGATTTGACGATCGATCCGCCGGGGGCGTAACTTTCTCTCTGCCAGCGCGGAACGGACGAACCGGGGCAAATTAACCGGAGGCCGGGCGCGGCAACGAGCTTTCGGGTCCGGCGAGTTGCACTCACCGGCCCGTGACCGGGCGGTGCCCCGGATCCGCCGCGAGGCGGATTTGGCGAGGCGGAGCCGACCGGGTATGGTTCATCGCCGGTAGGGAACCGGGCGAGCTCGCGGGAGACTGCGGCGGCCGGCCTACCGGAAGTCACGATCGACAACGGCGCAAGCCGATGTCGTGTGCGCCCGGAAAATGGGTTGAAGTGGTGCGGATCGCTACGAAGCGGTTTGACACGGCGGAAACCACCGGGTAACGTAGTAAAAGTGCCCGGCGCGGGAAGCGGCGGGTGCGGTGAACGAAATGCCCCGGGTCGGGTGCTCCACGGTGTGGGGTTTCTGGGCGGTGTGTGGTTGTTCTTTGAGAACTCAACAGGGTGCTTGATAAGCCAGTGCCAATTATGTTTTATACCCCGGACTGGCAGACCGTTTATGGTTTGTTGGTCTTGGATTCCTTTGGCAACACTTTTTGTTGTCGGGATGACTGTTCGACAAGTTTTTGTTGGAGAGTTTGATCCTGGCTCAGGACGAACGCTGGCGGCGTGCTTAACACATGCAAGTCGAGCGGAAAGGCCCTTCGGGGTACTCGAGCGGCGAACGGGTGAGTAACACGTGAGCAACCTGCCCTAGGCTTTGGGATAACCCTCGGAAACGGGGGCTAATACCGAATAGGACCACCGGTCGCATGGTTGGTGGTGGAAAGTTTTTCGGCCTGGGATGGGCTCGCGGCCTATCAGCTTGTTGGTGGGGTGATGGCCTACCAAGGCGACGACGGGTAGCCGGCCTGAGAGGGCGACCGGCCACACTGGGACTGAGACACGGCCCAGACTCCTACGGGAGGCAGCAGTGGGGAATATTGCACAATGGGCGGAAGCCTGATGCAGCGACGCCGCGTGAGGGATGACGGCCTTCGGGTTGTAAACCTCTTTCAGCAGGGACGAAGCGTAAGTGACGGTACCTGCAGAAGAAGCACCGGCCAACTACGTGCCAGCAGCCGCGGTAAGACGTAGGGTGCGAGCGTTGTCCGGATTTATTGGGCGTAAAGAGCTCGTAGGCGGCTTGTCGCGTCGACTGTGAAAACCCGCAGCTCAACTGCGGGCCTGCAGTCGA
>NZ_JBMHMH010000001.1:7445000-7485762 GCF_049179055.1 Micromonospora sp. WMMD737
TCAAGCACACCGCCGAAGCTGTGGCATTCACATTTTAACCACGCAACGCCTTGATGTGTTGTGCAGGTGTGTGGATGGGTAGGGGAGCGTCGTGCCGGGGGTGAAGCAGCGGGGTGACCCAGTTGTGGACGCGGCACGAGTGAGAATGCAGGCATGAGTAGCGAAAGAAGGGTGAGAAACCCTTCCGCCGGATGACCAAGGGTTCCAGGGCCAGGCTAATCCGCCCTGGGTGAGTCGGGACCTAAGGCGAGGCCGAGAGGCGTAGTCGATGGACAACGGGTTGATATTCCCGTACCCGCGAAAGAGCGCCCGTGATGAACCTCGTTGTGCTAACCACCCGAACCTGGGGAGGTCTTCGGACCGAACTGGGGGAGCGTGGGAACCTGGCGGGTAGTAGTCAAGCGATGGGGTGACGCAGGAAGGTAGCTGAGCCCGGCCGGTGGTTGTGCCGGGGTAAGCGTGTAGGCCGGTGTGTAGGCAAATCCGCACACCATGAGGGCTGAGACGTGATGCCGAGCCGATTCAGGTGAAGTCAGTGATCCTATGCTGCCGAGAAAAGCCTCTAGCGAGTTCTTAGCGGCCCGTACCCCAAACCGACACAGGTGGTCAGGTAGAGAATACCGAGGCGATCGGGCGAACTGTGGTTAAGGAACTCGGCAAATTGCCCCCGTAACTTAGGGAGAAGGGGGGCCGGAGACGTGAAGCCCCGCGCGGGTGGAGCGTTGTATGGCCGCAGAGAGCAGGGGGAAGCGACTGTTTACTAAAAACACAGGTCCATGCGAAGAAGTAATTCGATGTATATGGACTGACGCCTGCCCGGTGCTGGAACGTTAAGGGGACCTGTTAGCTCTTCGGGGCGAAGCGGAGAACTTAAGCGCCAGTAAACGGCGGTGGTAACTATAACCATCCTAAGGTAGCGAAATTCCTTGTCGGGTAAGTTCCGACCTGCACGAATGGCGTAACGACTTCCCCACTGTCTCAACCACAGGCCCGGCGAAATTGCATTACGAGTAAAGATGCTCGTTACGCGCGGCAGGACGGAAAGACCCCGGGACCTTTACTATAGCTTGACATTGGTATCCGAATTAGCTTGTGTAGGATAGGTGGGAGCCGGTGAAACCTGTACGCCAGTATGGGTGGAGGCAATCTTGAAATACCACTCTGGTTGATTTGGGTATCTAACTTCGGACCGTTATCCGGTTCAGGGACAGTGTCTGGTGGGTAGTTTAACTGGGGCGGTTGCCTCCTAAAGGGTAACGGAGGCGCCCAAAGGTTCCCTCAGCCTGGTTGGCAATCAGGTGTTGAGTGCAAGTACACAAGGGAGCTTGACTGTGAGACTGACAGGTCGAGCAGGGACGAAAGTCGGGACTAGTGATCCGGCACTTGCGAGTGGAAGCGGTGTCGCTCAACGGATAAAAGGTACCCCGGGGATAACAGGCTGATCTTCCCCAAGAGTCCATATCGACGGGATGGTTTGGCACCTCGATGTCGGCTCGTCGCATCCTGGGGCTGTAGCAGGTCCCAAGGGTTGGGCTGTTCGCCCATTAAAGCGGTACGCGAGCTGGGTTTAGAACGTCGTGAGACAGTTCGGTCCCTATCCGCCGTGCGCGTAGGATACTTGAGAAGGGCTGTCCCTAGTACGAGAGGACCGGGACGGACGAACCTCTGGTGTGCCAGTTGTCCCGCCAGGGGCACGGCTGGTTAGCTACGTTCGGAAGGGATAACCGCTGAAAGCATCTAAGCGGGAAGCTCGCTTCAAGATGAGGTATCCCACCCACTTTGTGGGGTAAGGCCCCCAGCTAGACGACTGGGTTGATAGGCCGGAAATGTAAGCCCGGTAACGGGTTCAGTTGACCGGTACTAATAGGCCGAGGACTTGACTACCAAGCTGCTACGCGTCCACTGTGCAACTCACAGCAAACGAACAACAGACCACGAGTGGTGTGGTGTTGTTTGATATGTTGATAGAGTTACGGCGGTCATGGCGGAGGGGAAACGCCCGGTTACATTCCGAACCCGGAAGCTAAGCCCTCCAGCGCCGATGGTACTGCACTCGGGAGGGTGTGGGAGAGTAGGACACCGCCGGACAACTTTTCCAGTCGAGGGCCGCCCCATCCGGGTCGGCCCTCGACTGCGTAGCGTCGTAGGTGACGCAATGAGGAAGGATGTACCTGTGAGTTCAGGATCGCAGGGCGGAGATCGTCCCCGTCGCTACGAAGACCGTTCGGGTGGACGCGAGGGAGCGCCGCGCCGCGACGACCGGCCCCCGTACCGCGAGGACCGGGGCGGCCAGCGCGGCGGATACGCCGGCGGCGACCGCCGTGACGGCGACTCCCGTGGTGGCGACCGCCGAGAGGGCGGCTTCCGGTCCGGTCCGCGTGACAGTGATTCCCGCGGTGGTGGCGCCCCTCGTCGGGACGCCGGCGACCGCCAGGGCGGCTTCCGCAGCGACCGTGAGGGTTTCCGGGGCGGCGACCGCCGCGAGGGTGGCTTCCGTCGGGACGGTGACGAGCGATCCGGCGGCTACCGTGGCGGCGACCGTCGTGAGGGTGGCGATCGTCCGGGTGGTTTCCGTGGCGGTGACCGCGAGGGTGGTTTCCGTGGTGGGGACCGTCGTGAGGGTGGTTTCCGTTCGGGTCCGCCGCGTGAGGGCGGTTTCCGCGGTGGCGACCGTCGTGAGGGTGGCGACCGTCCGGGCGGTGGTTTCCGTGGTGGCGATCGCGAGGGCGGTTTCCGTGGTGGGGACCGTCGTGAGGGTGGTTTCCGTTCGGGCCCGCCGCGTGAGGCCGGTTTCCGTCGTGAGGGCGGTGACCGTCCGGGTGGTTTCCGTGGCGGTGACCGCGAGGGTGGTTTCCGTGGTGGCGACCGTCGTGAGGGCGGCGACCGTCCGGGTGGCTTCCGCGGTGGCGATCGTGAGGGTGGTTTCCGTGGTGGCGACCGTCGTGAGGGTGGCGACCGTCCGGGTGGCTTCCGCGGTGGCGATCGCGAGGGTGGTTTCCGTGGCGGTGACCGCCGTGAGGGTGGTTTCCGTTCGGGCCCGCCGCGTGAGGGCGGCTTTCGTCGTGAGGGTGGCGACCGTCCGGGTGGTTTCCGTGGCGGTGATCGCGAGGGCGGTTTCCGTGGCGGCGACCGCCGTGAGGGTGGCTTCCGTCGTGAGGGTGGCGACCGTCCGGGTGGCTTCCGTGGCGGTGATCGCGAGGGCGGTTTCCGTGGCGGCGACCGCCGTGAGGGTGGCTTCCGTCGTGAGGGTGGCGACCGTCCGGGTGGCTTCCGCGGTGGTGACCGCGAGGGCGGTTTCCGTGGCGGCGACCGCCGTGAGGGCGGCTTCCGTCGTGAGGGCGGCGACCGTCCGGGTGGCTTCCGCGGTGGTGACCGCGAGGGCGGTTTCCGTGGCGGTGACCGCGAGGGCGGCTTCCGTGGCGGCGACCGTCGTGAGGGTGGCGACCGTCCAGGCGGCTACCGGGGCGGTGACCGCGAAGGTGGGTTCCGTCGCGAGGGCGGCGATCGTCCGGGTGGCTTCCGTGGCGGTGATCGCGAGGGCGGTTTCCGTGGCGGCGACCGCCGTGAGGGTGGCTTTCGTCGCGAGGGTGGCGACCGTCCGGGTGGTTTCCGGGGCGGTGACCGTGAAGGTGGGTTCCGTCGCGAGGGCGGCGATCGTCCGGGTGGTTTCCGGGGCGGTGACCGCGAGGGCGGTTTCCGTGGCGGCGACCGTCGCGAGGGTGGCGACCGTTCAGGCGGCTACCGGGGCGGTGACCGCGAAGGTGGCTACCGGGGCGGTGACCGCCAGGGGGACCGTCGTGAGGGTGGCTTCCGGGGCGGAGAGCGTCGCGACGAGCGGCGGGAGCGTCCCGAGGCGGAGGGGGAGCGTACGGCGGCCCCCGCGCTGCCCGACGAGATCGTCGCGACCGACCTCGACAAGGACGTCCGGGCCGAGCTGCTCTCGCTGGCGAAGCCGGTCGCCGAGACGGTCGCCCGGCACCTCGTGGCGACGGGCCAGCTGATCGACGAGGACCCGGCCGAGGCGCTGGCACACGCGCTGGCAGCCCGTCGGCTGGCGTCCCGGATCGCGGCCGTCCGCGAGGCGGTCGGCCTGGCCGCGTACCACGCGGGGGAGTGGCAGACCGCGATCGCGGAGCTGCGTACGTACCACCGGATGAGCGGGTTGCAGAGCCACCTGGCCGTGCTCGCGGACTGCGAGCGGGCGCTGGGCCGGCCCGAGCGGGCGATCGACCTGTTCCGTGGCGCGGACCGGGAGAAGCTGGACCAGGCCGTGGCGACCGAGCTGCTGATCGTGGCGGCCGGGGCGCGCGGCGACCTGGGCCAGAAGGACGCCGCCGTGGCCATGCTCCAGGTCCCCGAGCTGACGAGCGAGACGGCCGAGCCGTGGACGGCCCGGCTGCGGTACGCGTACGCCGACGCGCTGCTCGCGGTCGGTCGTCGTGACGAGGCCCGCGAGTGGTTCTCCCGGGCTGCCGACGTCGACACCGAGGGCGAGACCGACGCCGCCGAGCGGCTGCTGGAGCTCGACGGTGTGGTGATCGAGGGCGACGAGGAGGACGAGGAGTCCGCCGAGGCGATCGCCTCCGGCCCCGGCGCCCCGGGTGCGGTACCGGCCCGGCCGGACGCCGACCTCGCCGACGACACGGAGCCGACCGACGCCGACGAGGACGACGAGCAGGACGAGGACGAAGGCGAAGACGACGAGCAGGACGAGGCCGCAGTCGCGGCGGTGCCGTCGGACGACCTGACCGACGACGACCTGGCCGACGACGAGGCGGACAGGGTCGCGGCCGGTACGCGCGGCGACGACAGCCGGGCCGCCACCGGCGGTGGCGAACCAAACGCCTCCGGCGAGTCGGACACCGCGCAGCGATGACGACGGGTGCCGGGGAACGGCTGGTCGACGGGTACGCCCTGGTCGTCTTCGACCTGGACGGCGTGATCTACCTGATCGACCAGCCGGTCCCCGGCGCGGTCGAGGCAGTCGGCCGGCTGCACGCCGAGGGGCGCTCGGTGGCGTACGCGACAAACAACGCCTCGCGCCGCTCCAGCGAGGTGGCCGACCTGCTCACCGGGATGGGCGTGCCCGCCCGGCCCGAGGAGGTGCTCACCTCGGCGGCGGCCGCCGCGGAGCTGCTTCGCGACCAGCTTCCCGCCGGTGCCGCGGTGCTGGTCGTCGGCACCGAGGCTCTGCGGGCCGAGCTGCGCGCGGTCGGGCTGACCCCGGTGTCCCGGGCCGACGAGTCGCCGGTCGCGGTGGTGCAGGGGTTCGGCCCGCAGGTCTGCTGGGCGGACCTGGCCGAGGCGTCGGTGGCCGTACGCGGCGGCGCGACCTGGGTCGCCACCAACACGGACCCGGCCCTGCCCAGCGACCGCGGACCACTGCCGGGCAACGGTGCCCTGGTCGCCGTGCTGCGCACCGCGCTGCGCCGGGATCCCGACGTGGTCGTCGGCAAGCCCGAGCCGGCCCTGTTCACCACGGCGGCCCGACGTGCCGGCGAGGGCCGGACGCTGCTGGTCGGCGACCGGCTGGACACCGACATCGAGGGCGCCCGGCGGGCTGGCCTGGACAGCCTGCTGGTGCTCACCGGCGTGAGCGACGCGGCCGAGCTGCTCGCCGCCCCGCCGCCCCGCAGGCCGACGTACGTCTCGATGGACCTGGCGGGGCTCTTCGACCCGGCGGCCGTGGTGCGGGTCCCGGGCCCGGCGGACGCCGGCGGATGGTCGGTGGAGGCGCGGGACGAGGCGCTGGAGCTGACCGGGTCGGGCCGCGTGCTGGACGCCCTGGCGGCGCTCTGCGCGACCGCCTGGTCGACGCGGCCGGCGCGGATCCGTCCCGGCTCGGCCGAGGCGGAGAAGGCACTGGCCGAACTCGGCCTGTCCGCCTGACGACCGCCGACGCCAGACTCCATCCCGCTGACGGCCGCCGACGCCAGACTCCATCCCGCTGACGGCCGCCGACGCCAGACTCCATCCCGCTGACGGCCGCCGACGCCGAACTCATCCGGCTGACGTCCGCCGACGAACTCCTCCCGCTGACGGCCGCCCGCGTTCCCGGGTCGAGCCCCGCGCGGGTTGACTCAGAGCAGCTTGCGCAGCTTCATCAGGTCGAGCGGGTTGGCCTTGATCGACACCCGCCGGGACGTGACCGCGCGGGTGATGTCGAGTTCGCCGCGGACCAGTGCGAGCAGGTCGTCGCTGCCGGTGCTCAGCGCGATCTTGGCCTTCGGGTCGTCGCCGTCGGCTAGGTCGACCAGGCGCCCGCCGGAGAGCCGGCCGTGGAAGGCGGTTTCCAGGTCGGTGATCCGGCAGGCCAGCGTCCGGTCGAAGTCGACCTTCTCCCGCACCGTCTCCGCGTTGCGGTCCAGCCGGGCCGCCAGATCCCGCAACGCCTGCCGGCATTCGTCCACGCTGGCCACCATCGCCCCCCTCACCGCTCGCCACGCCGTCCCCGGCACCGTACCGCACAGGGCGTCGCGGGGTGCCCGGTAGCGTGGCACCTGCACACCCCCGCCCCGCGGAAGGAAACAGGCATGCAGGACGCGTGGCGCGCCTACCTCGAGCTGGCCATGGGCCTGACGGAGGCGCCCCGGAAGAAGGCCCAGGACGCGGTTCGCCGGGTCGTCGGCTCGGGCGGGGCGACCGCCGCCCAGCTGCAGACCCTCGCCGAGGAGCTGGTGTCCACGGGCGCGGCCAACCGGGAGTCGCTGACCAAGCTGGTGCGGTTCGAAGTGGACCGGGCCCTCGGCGCGGTGGGGCTCGCCACCGCCGACGAGGTCGCCGAGCTGACCCGCCGGGTGCACGAGCTCGAGCGCCAGCTCCGGGACGCCAAGGCGACCCTCGGCGCCCCGCCGGTGCCAGCCGGTCCGGGGGCGCCGGTGCCCGCCGGCACCGAGGCGTCGGCGCACCCGGTGCCCGCCGGCACCGGGCCGTCGCCCGCCCCGGGCGCGGCCGAGCCGGCCGTACCGACCTCGGCGGCCTCCGCCCCGGTGGCGAGGCCGGCCGTCGCGAAGAAGGCGCTGGCGAAGAAGGCCGTGGCGAAGAAGGCGGTGGCCAAGCGGACGCCGTCGGCCCTCGCCCCGACCGAGGGCACCACGGAGCCGGTCCGGCCGGCGAAGAAGGCACCGGCCCGCAAGCGGCCGCCGGAGGACGAGGCGTGATGTACCCGCCCCTGACGGGGAGCGGGTCGTGAGCGGCCCCTTCCGGCCCGGCCCGCCGCCCGCCGCCCGCCCCGGCCCGCCGGGTGCCGGCCACGGCTCCGCGACCGGCGCGTTCCGCCCCGGTCCGCCGCCCGCCGCCCGACCGGGCCCGCGCCCCGCTCCGCCGGAGTCCGCCGAGGATCCCGGCGACGACCGGCATCCCGCCGTGGACGCCGCCGTACGGGCCATGGCCAACGCCGCGACGCTCGCCCCGGCCGACCAGATCGCGCAGTACGAGGCGGCGTACGAGACGCTGCGGGAGACCCTCGCCACCATCGACCAGACCTGACCGACCGGAGAAGAACCACGCATGGCACGTCGTAACCGGCTGGACGCCGAACTCGTCCGCCGCGGGCTGGCCCGGTCCCGGGAGCAGGCCGCCGCGCTGGTGGAGGCCGGCCGGGTCCAGCTGCGCGGGGTGCCGGCCCGCAAGCCCGCCGCGATGGTCGACCCCGCCGATCCGCTCCTGGTCACCGGCGAGGACCCCGGCTCGGAGTACGTCTCCCGGGGCGGGCACAAGCTGGCCGGCGCGCTGGCCGCCTTCGCCCCGGGCGGGCTGACCGTGGCCGGCAGACGGTGCCTGGACGCGGGAGCCTCCACCGGCGGCTTCACCGACGTGCTGCTGCGCGCCGACGCGGCGGAGGTGGTCGCGGTCGACGTCGGCTACGGGCAGCTCGCCTGGCCGCTGCGCAACGATTCCCGGGTGCGGGTCCTCGAGCGCACCAACGTCCGTACGCTGACGCCCGAGGTCATCGACGGCCCGGTCGACCTCACGGTCGCCGACCTGTCGTTCATCTCCCTGCGGCTGGTGCTGCCGGCGCTGGCCGGCTGCACCCGGCCCGATGGCGACCTGGCGCTGATGGTGAAGCCGCAGTTCGAGGTCGGCAAGGAGCGGGTGGGCGCCGGCGGGGTGGTCCGGGACCCGTCGCTGCGCGCGGAGGCCGTGCTCGACGTGGCCGCCGCGGCGGCCCGGCTCGACCTCGGCCTGGCCGACGTGGCCGCGAGTCCGCTGCCCGGGCCGAGCGGCAATGTCGAGTTCTTCGTATGGTTACGCCGGGACGCACCCCCGGCGGACCCGGAGCGGGTGCGCGCGGTGGTGACCGCCGGGCCGGGTGGCCCGGTGCCGTCCGGCGACCAGCCGGACGCGGCGACGGAGGAGGTGGCCGGGTGAGTGGACTGGCGAGCCCCGCGGTCGCGGGCGTGCCGCGCGGATGCCGCGCGGTCGCGACGGGACGGCCGTCCCGGTGAGCCGCACGGCGCTGCTGGTGACGCACACCGGTCGCCGGCGCAGCACCGAGCACGCCCGCGCCGTCGCCGCCGACCTGATCTCGGCCGGCTTCGAGGTGCGGGTCGTGGCCGAGGAGGCCGACGACCTCGACCTGCCCGGAGTGGTCCCGGTGACCGGCCTCGAGGCGGCCGAGGGCGCGGAGATCGTCTTCGCGCTCGGCGGGGACGGCACCTTCCTGCGCGCGGCGGAGCTGGCCCGCCCGGAGAAGGTGCCGCTGATCGGCATCAACCTCGGCAAGGTCGGCTTCCTCGCCGAGGCCGAGATCGACGACCTGGACAGCGCGGTACGCGACGTGGTCGAGCGCAACTACACCGTCGACGAGCGGCTCACCCTCGACGTGACCGCCGAGTTCGACGGGGGCCCGACCATCGAGTCCTGGGCGCTCAACGAGATCAGCGTCGAGAAGGGCGAGCGCGCCCAGATGCTGGAGCTGATGGTCGACGTGGACGGCCGCCCGCTGTCGCGGTACGGCTGCGACGGCGTGGTCTGCGCGACCCCCACCGGCTCGACGGCGTACGCGTTCTCCGGCGGCGGGCCGGTGGTCTGGCCGGAGGTGGAGGCCCTGCTGCTGGTGCCGATCAGCGCGCACGCGCTGTTCAGCCGGCCGCTGGTCACCGCGCCCACCTCCACGTTCGTCATCACCGTCGACCCGTTCACCACCCTCGCCGTGATGTCCTGCGACGGCCGACGGGTCTACGACCTGCCGCCCGGGGCGCGGGTCACCGTGCGGCGCGGCGCGCTGCCGGTGCGCGTCGTGCGGCTGCGGGACCGCCCGTTCACCGACCGGCTGGTGGCGAAGTTCGACCTGCCCGTGCACGGCTGGCGCGGCAACCGCCGCTGACCCGGGTCCTGCCGGCGCCGGCGGGCCGCCCCGGCGGGGTGTCGGCGGACGGACGCACCGGCGTGCGCACGCCGGCTGGTCAAGTGTCGGGGGCCGCGTCTACTGTCGGTTGCTGTGCTGGAAGAGCTGCGCATCACCGGACTGGGCGTCATCGAGGACACCACGCTGCCGCTGACCGGCGGCATGAACGTCATCACCGGCGAGACCGGAGCGGGCAAGACCATGGTGGTCACCGGCCTCGGCCTGCTCTTCGGCGGGCGGGCCGACGCCGGGCGGGTGCGCGCCCAGCCGGGCCGGGCGGTGGTCGAGGGCCGGCTGCGGCTCGCGGGCCGCGTCGCCGCCACCGTGCACGCGCGGATCACCGACGCGGGCGGCGAGCCCGACGAGGACGGCTCGGTGCTGCTGAGCCGCACCGTCACCGTGGAGGGCCGCTCCCGGGCGCACCTGGGCGGGCGGAGCATGCCGGTGTCGATGCTCGGCGAGGTGGGCGAGCAGGCGGTGGCCGTGCACGGCCAGTCCGACCAGCTGCGGCTGCTGCGGCCGGCCGAGCAGCGGGCCGCGCTGGACCGCTTCGCCGGCCCGGAGCACGAGAAGCTGCTCGACGCGCTGCGCGAGGCCTACGCCCGCTGGCGCGCGGTGGTCGACGACCTGTCCGACCGGCGGCGCAACGCCCGCGAGCGCAACCAGGAGGCGGACCTGCTGCGGCTCGGCCTCGACGAGATCACCCGGGTGGACCCGCAGCCCGGCGAGGACGACGAGCTGAAGGCGGAGGCGCAGCGGCTGGAGCACGCCGAAGGGCTGCGCACCGCGGCGCAGGTGGCCCACCAGTGCGTGGCCGGCGGCGTGGAGGCGACCGACGAGACGCCGGACGCGGCGGCGTTGCTCGGCACCGCCCGCCGCACCCTGGAGGCGCAGGCCGGCACGGACCCGGCGCTGGGCGAGCTGGCGGGGCGGCTGGAGGAGGCGGCGACCCTCGTCACGGACGTCTCCGCCGAGCTGTCGGCCTACCTCGCCGCGCTGGACGCCGACCCGGCCCGGTTGCAGACCGTCTACGAGCGGCGTGCCGCGCTGCGCGCGCTGACCCGCAAGTACGCCGACGACGTCGACGGGGTGATCGCCTGGGCCGAGCACGCCCGCACCCGGCTGGCCGACCTGGACACCTCCGACGACCTGCTGGAGGAGTTGGACCGGGAGGCCTCCCGGCTGGCCGGCGAGGTGGCCGACCTGGCCGGCCGGGTGTCGACGTCGCGGCAGGAGGCGGCGACCCGCTTCGCCGAGCAGGTCACCGTCGAGCTGGCCGGGCTGGCCATGCCACACGCCCGGATCGAGGTGGCGGTGCTGCCCCGCGCGGCCGGCCGCGCCGAGCCGACCCTGCCGGTCAACGGCACCGAGGTCGGCGTCGGCCCGGACGGCGGCGACGAGGTCGAGCTGCGCCTGCTGGCCCACCCGGGCGCGCCCTCGCTGCCGTTGCAGCGCGGCGCCTCCGGCGGTGAGCTGTCCCGGGTGATGCTCGCCATCGAGGTGGTCTTCGCCGGCTCGGGCGGGCCGCCCACGCTGGTCTTCGACGAGGTCGACGCCGGGGTCGGCGGCCAGGCCGCGGTCGAGATCGGCCGGCGGCTGGCCCGGCTGGCCCGCAGCCACCAGGTGCTGGTCGTCACCCACCTGCCGCAGGTGGCCGCGTTCGCGGACCGGCACCTGGTGGTGGCGAAGGACACGGGTGGGGCGGTCACCACCAGCGGGGTCCGGGTGGTGGAGGACACCGAGCGCGCCCGGGAGCTGGCCCGGATGCTCGCGGGTTTGCCCGACTCCGACCTGGGTATCGCGCACGCCGAGGAGCTTCTCGCCGTGGCGGCCCGGGAAAGGCGCCCGTGAGGTCGGCGATTGTGAGCACAGGCACACCGGCCTGCGCGTTGGTGTGCTTCCCTGGGTAGGCGACCCTGCTCAGGCATGTCGCGACAGAATTGCCTGCCTCACATGCCAGGATGGTCACGATGCGTCTACCCACGTTGCGCCGGACCCGGAACGCGGAACCGGGCAGGATCCTCGGCACCGCGCGCCTCGACCGCCGGACAAAACGCCTGGTCGGCAGGCTCCGCCCCGGTGACATCGCGGTCATCGACCACGTCGATCTCGACCGTGTCGCCGCCGACTCGCTCGTCGCCGTCGGTGTCGGCGCCGTGCTCAACGCGAAGCCGTCGGTGTCCGGCCGCTACCCCAACCTGGGGCCCGAGGTGCTGGTCGCCGCCGGCATCCCGCTCCTGGACGACCTGGGGGAGGGGGTCTTCGAGCGGATCCGCGAGGGCGACACCGTCCGGATCGAGGGCAACACCGTCTTCCTCGGCGACGAGCCGGTGGCGCACGGCAGCCTCCAGGACGCCGAGTCGGTGGCCAAGTCGATGGCCGACGCCCGGGAGGGGCTCTCGGTCCAGTTGGAGGCGTTCGCCGCCAACACGATGGACTACCTGCGCCAGGAGCGCGACCTGCTCCTCGACGGGGTCGGCGTGCCGGAGATCCAGACCGAGATGCAGGGGCGGCACTGCCTGATCGTGGTGCGCGGCTACGACTACAAGGCCGACCTGGACGTGCTGCGTCCCTACATCCGCGAGTTCAAGCCCGTGCTGATCGGCGTCGACGGCGGCGCCGACGCGCTGGTGGAGGCCGGCTACACACCGGACATGATCATCGGCGACATGGACTCGGTCACCGACGACGTGCTGCGCTGCGGCGCCGAGGTGATCGTGCACGCCTACCCCGACGGCAGGGCCCCCGGCCTGGCCCGGGTCAACGGCCTCGGCGTGCCGGCGGTGACCTTCCCGGCGGCGGCCACCAGCGAGGACCTGGCCATGCTGCTGGCCGACGAGAAGGGCGCCTCGCTGCTGGTCGCCGTGGGCACCCACGCCACGCTCGTCGAGTTCCTCGACAAGGGCCGGGGCGGGATGGCCTCCACGTTCCTGACCCGGCTCAAGGTCGGCGGCAAGCTGGTCGACGCCAAGGGCGTGAGCCGGCTCTACCGGCAGAGCATCTCCGGGTCGTCGCTGCTGCTGCTGGTGCTCTCCGCGATCGCGGCGATGGCGTCGGCCGTGGCGGTCTCCACCGTCGGCAAGGCGTACTTGGGCGTGGTCTCCGAGTGGTGGAACAATTTCGTGTTCCAGCTCGAACAGCTTTTCTAGCGTCCCCCCGACCAAGAGGCGACAGGTGTGATCAACTTCCGGTACCACGTGGTGTCCCTGACCGCGGTATTCCTCGCGTTGGCGATCGGTCTCGTGGTCGGCACCGCCGCCCTCAACGGCCCGGTGGCCGACTCGCTCAAGGAGAACGTCAACGCGCTGCGCAAGGACAACCAGCAGATGCGCCAGGCGGTCCAGAGCATGGAGAAGGAGCTCGAGCTCGAGGAGGACTTCGCCGCCCAGATCGCGGAGGTCGTCCTGCCGGGCACGCTGACCGGCAAGCGGGTGCTGGTCGTCAGCCTGCCCACCGGACGCGACCACACCGAAGGCGTGGTCAAGATGCTCCAGCTCGCCGGCGCCCAGGTGACCGGTCGCATCGACCTGCAGGACAAGTTCATCAACCCGGACAACAACAACAACCTGCTGGAGCTGGCGGTCACCGCCGCGCGCCCCACGAGCGCCCCGACCGCCGGGCTGCCCGGCAACGGGCACGGGGTGGAGACGTCGACCGCCCTGCTGGCCAGCGTGCTGCTCGACCGGGCGCCCGGCGCGACCCCGGTCAGCGAGGCCGACCGGCGGGCGGTGCTGGCCGCGTACACCAACGCCAACTACCTCACCACCCAGGAGCGGGTCAGCGCCTCCGCGGAGGCCGTCGTCGTGGTCAGCGGGCAGCCGTACGTGGACAAGGACTCGGCGAAGAAGGACGAGGCGGTGCTCAAGGTCGCCGAGCAGTTCGACCAGGCGGGCACCATCGTCGTCGGCGGCAACGGCTCGGCCGGGGGCAACCTGGTGGCCGCCGTCCGGAGCGACCCGGTGCTGGTGCAGACCATCTCCACCGTCGACAACGCCAACACCAACCAGGGCCAGCTGGTCACCGCCCTCGCGCTGGTGCAACAGGTCACCGAGAAGAAGGCCGGACAGTACGGTGTCGGCGACAACGCGTCGTCCCTGCTGCCTAGACTGCCCCAGTGAGCGAACGACGTACCCCGCTGTCCGGATCCCGCCCCGCCGACGTACGGCGGGAGGGACACGCGTGAGCCTGCTCGGTCGACTGCTGATCGCCGGCGCGGGCGTCGCCGCCGCCCGCTACGCCCTGCGCGAGGTGCGCACCTCACCGGCGGGGCCCGCGCTGGAGCGGACCAACTTCCGCGGCCGCACGGTGAGCCTGGCCGCCGGCCCCGCCCTCGCCGCAGGTGCCGCCGCGACGGGCGCGTTCGGCGCCTCCAGCGGCCCGTCGGGAGCAGCGGCCCTGGTCGCCGGGGTGGGCGCCGGGGCGGTCGGGCTCTACGACGACGTGGTCGGCACCCGGCCGGAGCAGAAGGCGGCCAAGGGGTTCGCCGGGCACCTGGCCGCGCTGCGCGAGGGCCGGGTCACCGCCGGGCTGGTCAAGGTCGTCGGGGTGGGGGCCGCAGGCCTCGGCGCCGCCGCGCTGCTCGCCGCCGACCCCCGGGTCGCCGGGCACCGGCGTCGCCAGCGGCAGGGCGCGCTGGGCCGGGGCGTCGACGTGCTGCTCGGCGCCGGCGTCATCGCCGGCACCGCGAACCTGCTCAACCTGCTGGACCTGCGCCCCGGCCGGGCGCTGAAGTCCGGCCTCCTGCTCGGCGCCCCGCTGGCCGGCGGCCCGCACGGCGGGATCGCCGCCGGTGCCGTCGGCGCCGCCGCCGGGCTGCTCCCCGCCGACCTCGGCGAGGACGTGATGCTCGGCGACAGCGGCGCGAACGCGCTCGGCGCGCTGCTCGGCGTGGCGCTGGCCGCGCGTACCGGGCCCGTCGGGCGGGCCGGGCTGCTCGCCGTGCTCGCCGGCCTCACCGCGGCCAGCGAGAAGGTCAGCTTCACCCAGGTCATCCAGCGCACCCCCGGGCTGCGCGAGCTCGACGCACTGGGCCGGCGCGCCGACTGACGTGACGACCCCGGCACCCCTCGCCGGCGCCGGCCGTGTCGCCGGAGCGGCCGCGCTCATCGCCGTACTCACCGTCCTCAGCCGGCTCGCCGGCTTCGGCCGTACCGCCGTCTTCACCTGGGTCGTGCAGAAGAGCGATCTCGGCGGCATGTACGTCATCGCCAACACCGCGCCGAACATCATCTTCGAGATCGTGGCCGGTGGCGCGTTGGCGAGCCTGGTCGTACCGCTGCTGGCCGGGCCGGTCGCGGACGGTGACCGGCGCGCGGTGTCCGCCACCACCGGGGCCCTGCTCACCTGGACGGTCACCCTGCTGGTGCCGCTGGCCGTCCTGGTCGCGGTGGCGGCCGGCCCGATCGTGTCGCTGCTCAGCGAGGGGCGCTCCGAGGCCGAGCTGGCGGCCGGGGCGCGGATGCTGCGGGTCTTCGCCCCGCAGCTGCCGCTCTACGGCGTCGGCATCGTGCTCACCGGGGTGCTCCAGGCGCACCGCCGCTTCGCCTGGCCGGTGATCGCGCCGCTGCTGTCCAGCCTCACCGTGATCGTCGTGTACCTCGCCTTCGCCGGGACCGAGGGACGAAGCGTCGGCGTGGCGCAGGTGAGCGGTGGAGGCGAGCTGCTCCTGTCGGCCGGCACCACGCTCGGCGTCGTGGTGCTGTCGCTGTCCCTGCTGATCCCGCTGCGCCGGTTGCGCCTGCGGCCACGCCCCGGGTACGCGTTCCCGCCCGACGCCCGGGCGCGGGTGGGCGGGCTGGCGATGGCGGGGGCGGTCACCGTCACCGCGCAGCAGCTCGCGCTACTGGTGTTGCTCAACCGGGTCTCCGGCGGCCCGACCGGTTCGCCGCAGGTGTTCAACCTGGCCCAGACCATGTACCTGCTGCCCTGGGCGGTGCTGGCGGTCCCCCTCGCGGTGGCGGCGTACCCGACGCTGGCGACCGCCGCCGCGGCGGGGCGGAACGAGGAGTACCGGCGCACGCTCTCCTCGACCGTGCGTGGGGTGCTGCTGTTCAGCTGCCTCGGCGCGGCGGCACTGGTCGGCACGGCCGCGCCGGTCGCCGCGTTCTTCTACCCGGGCGACCCGGCCTCCACCGCCGCGGCCATCGTCGGCTTCGCCCCCGGGCTGCTCGGCTACGGCCTCTTCGCGGTGCTCTCCCGCGCCCTCTACGCACGGGGCGACACCCGCCCCGCGACCTTCGCGATCACCGCTGGCTGGTTGGCCGTGCCGGTGGTGGCGGTGCCGCTGGCGGTCCTCCTGCCGGTGACGGACCGGGTGCTCGCGGTCGCCCTGGCCAACTCGGCCGGGATGGTGCTGCTCGGCGGGCTGCTGCTCGTCGCGGTGTGGCGCTCGGCCGGGCGCCCCGCGCTCGCCGGAGCGGGCCGGGCCGGCGCCGCCGGACTGCTCGCCGGCGCCCTTGCCGCGCTCGCCGGAACGGCCCTCGCCCGCTGGCTCGACGCGGCCGCCGGCGGCACCCCGACGACACCGGGCGCACTCGTGCAGGGCATGCTGTCCGGAGCCCTGGTCGGCGTCGTGTTCCTCGCCGTCGTCTGGCTGGTCGACCGGCGGGACGTGTCGCCGATGCTCGCCGGGGTGCTCCGGCGGCTGGGCAGGGCGGGCCGGCGTGGGCCGGCGGCCCCCGCCGATGGGACGGGCGAGGGCGACATCCCCCCGGAACGGGGTGGCGGGAAGGAGACGGTGTCCCGGTGAGCGGGTGCAGGACGGGTGACCGGCCGACGACTACCGACGAACGGGGGTGGGCGCGGTGACGCAGCCGGCACCGTCTCCCGGCTGGCGCGGCACGGTGGCCCTGCTGCTCGCCTCCAGCACCGGCGGCGTCGGGCAGCACGTCCGGTCGCTGGCCGAGGGGCTGACCGCCGCGGGCGCCTCCGTGCTGGTCTGCGGCCCCGCCGCGACGCAGGAGCAGTTCGACTTCACGGGCGTCGGCGCCCGGTTCCTGCCGGTGGAGATCCCGGCCAGCCCGACCCCGGCCGACGCCCGCGCGGTCACCGCGCTGCGCCGGGCCCTCGCCGCCGAACCGGTCGACGTGCTGCACGCCCACGGCCTGCGCGCCGGGCTCGTCGCCGTACTCGCCCGGCCCGCCGCCCCGCTCGTGGTCACCTGGCACAACGCGGTGCTCGCCGGCGGCCTGCGCGGAGGCGTGTCGCGCCTCGTCGAGCGGGTCGTCGCCCGGGGCGCCCGGGTGGCGCTCGGCGCCTCCACCGACCTGGTCGAGCGGGCCGCCGCGCTGGGCGCGGCGGACGCCCGGCTCGCCCCGGTCGCCGCGCCGGCACTGCCCGCGCCGCGCCGCCGCCGGGCCGCCGTCCGCGCCGAGTTCGGCGTCGGCCAGGACCGGCCGCTGATCCTCTCCGTGGGCCGGCTGCACCCGCAGAAGCGGTACGACGTGCTGATCGACGCCGCCGCCCGGTGGCGTACCCGGACACCGGCGCCGGTCGTGGTGATCGCCGGCAGTGGCCCCGCCTACCTGCCGCTGGCCGCCCGGATCTCCGCCGCCCGGGCCCCGGTGACCCTGCTCGGGCACCGCACCGACGTGGCCGACCTGCTGGCCGGGGCCGACCTGGCGCTGGTGACCAGCGACTGGGAGGCCCGTCAGCTCTTCGCGCAGGAGGCGATGCGGGCCGGCGTACCACTGGTGGCGACGGCGGTCGGCGGCCTGCCCGAGCTGGTCGGCGATGCCGCGGTGCTGGTGCCGCCGGCGGACGTGGACGCCGTCGACGCGGCCGTGCGCGCCCTGCTCGACGACGAGGCCGGGCGGGCCGAGCTGGGGCGGCGCGGCGCCGCCCGGGCCGCCTCCTGGCCCACCGAGGCGGACACCCTGGCCCAGCTGGCGGCGCTCTACGCCGAGCTGGCCCCGCACGGCGCCGGACCGGCCGCTCCCGGCGCCGACGCCCCGTCGACGGGACGCCGGTGATGCGGCGCAGAATCGCCCCGATCCTGCTGACCCTGGTCGTGGTGGCGCTGGGCATCACCGCGCTGACCGCCCGCCCCGAACGGGCGGCGTCGCCCGGGCGCACCGCCGACTTCGTGGTGCTGGTCGGGGTCGCCGGGCTGCGCTGGGAGGACGTCGACCCGCAGACCACGCCGACGTTGTGGCGGATGGCCCAGGACGGCTCGATCGGCTCCCTGTCGGTCCGTTCCGCGCACCGCCCGACCTGCCCGGTGGACGGCTGGCTGACCCTCGGCGCCGGCAGCTACGCCGCCTGGAACGGCAGCCGGCAGGCCGGGGGCTGTCCACCGGCCCAGGTGACGGTCGAGCAGCCCGACGGCATCGGCGCGAACCTGCCCGACCAGGAGAGCGTCGTCCTGCACAACCAGGAGCGGCTGCCCTGGGGCACGGTGCCCGGCGCGCTGGCGGAGTCGGTGCGCTGCTCGGTCGCGGTCGGACCCGGCGCGGCCGTGGCCGCCGCCCGACCGTTCGGCCGCGTCGACCGGTACGCGCCGGCGCTCCCGGCGGACCCGGCGGGCCTGCTCGGCTCCTGCGTGCTGAGCATCGTCGACCTCGGCACGGTCACCGGCGAGGACCCGGCGGCCCGGGCCGCGGTCGCGAGGGAGGCGGACGCCCGCCTGGCCCGGGTGCTGGCCGCCCGGCCGCCCCGCTCGCTGGTGCTCGTCGCCGGGGTCTCCGACACCGACGCCCCGTCCCGGCTGCACGTCGCCGTCGCCGACGGGCCGGGCTGGGAAGGCGGGTGGCTCACCTCGGCCAGCACCGGCCGCGAGGGCTACCTGCAACTGGTCGACCTCGCGCCGACCGCGCTCACCGCGCTGGGCCGGCCGATCCCCGACCGGCTCTTCCTCGGCCGACCCGCCGAGTCGGTCGGCGGGCGGCCGGCGGACCTCGCCGCCGCGATCGCCGCGCCGGCGGACGCCGACCGGGAGGCGGCCGCCCAGCGCCGGGTGGCCGACTGGTTCTTCACCCTGCTGGCCGGCGCCCAGGTGCTGCTGGCCGTGGCGGTGCTGCCGCTGCTGCGCCGGGCCCGCCGGCACGCCGGCCCGTACGGCCCGGAGCCGGTCTCGCGGCGGGTGGTGGCGGTCGTGGAGCTGCTGCTGGTCGCGGCGGCCCTCGCCGTCCCGGCCGCGCTGCTGGCCGACGCCGTGCCCTGGTGGCGCGGGGAGCACGCGGGGGTCTACTTCGCCGGGGTGACCGTGCTGCTGCTGGTCGCCGCGACCGCCGTGGTGCGGCTCGCGCCCGGGCACGCGAGCACGCTCGGTCCGCTCGGTGCGGTGGCCGGCCTGACCACGCTGGCCGTGGGGCTGGACGTGCTCACCGGCGCCCGGCTCCAGCTCAACGGGGTGGTCGGCTACTCCGCCCTGGAGGGCGGCCGGTACGCCGGGCTGGGCACCGTCGGGCTCGGGGTGTTCCTGGCCGGCTCCCTGCTGAGCGCGGGGTGGCTGGCCCAGCGGGTCCGCCGGTCCTGGCGGCCACCCGTGATGGTGGCCGTCGGCGGCGCCGCCGTGCTGGTCGTCGGCAGCCCGTACCTGGGGGCCGACCCGATCGGCGCGATCGCGCTGACCGCCGGGCTGAGCGTCGCCGCGGCGATCAGCGCCGGCGGCTGGCTGACGATCAGCAGGCTGGCCTGGGCCACCATGGCCGGGCTCGCACTGACGATCGGCTTCGCGGTGCTCGACCTGCGCCGGCCCGCCGCCGAGCGGGGCAGCCTCGGCCGGTTCCTGGCCGCCGTCGGTGACGGCACCGGCGGGCTCACCGTGCACCGCTCCAGCACGGCCAACTTCGATACCCTGGTCAACAGTCCGCTGACGGTGCTGGCCCTGGCCGGCGCCCTGCTGGTCTGGTTCGCCCTGCTCCAGCCGTGGGGCGGGCTGATGCGGCTGTTCGGCATCTACCCGGCGATGCGGGCGGCGATGGCCGGCACCGCCGTCGCCGCGGTGATCGGCGGGGTGCTGGGCGGCGACGCCCTGGACGTGGCCGGCGCGGCCGCCGCCCTGGTGGTGCCGATGGCGGCGCTGGCCGCGCTGCGGGTGCTCGACCACTCGACCGACCGTACGCTGCCCGACGCGGGCCGCCCGAGCGACGAGGGGCCCGGCGGTACGGGCGACGGCTCGGGCGGGGACAGCGGCGGGGGACCGGACGACGCCGGCCCGGACCGGCCGGCACCGACCGGCGCGGGGCCGGGCGCCGCCCGTACCCCGGATCCGGGTGCGGGACCGGCCACGGCGGCGCCCCCGGCTCCGCGCGCCCCGGGCCCGGCGACCGGGGCGGCCGGGCCGACGGCCGCAACCGGCGCGGGGCAGCGCGCGCCGGCCGGCCTGGCATCGACCGAGGTCACCGCCGGCTGAGGCGTGGGCGGGACGTCCCGCAGCCCGCTCCGGGTGCGCCCGGCGGGTGGGCCGGGAGAGGTGTTACCGTGGAATCCCGTGGATCGCGTGATCACTTGGCTGATCGGCACGGCGGTCTGCACGACCGCGACGGACGACACGGGAGCAGGCCTTGGCCCCTTCAGCACGGACGACCAGGCACATTTTCGTCACCGGGGGAGTCGCCTCCTCGCTGGGTAAGGGCCTCACCGCCTCCAGCCTCGGCAACCTGCTCACCGCGCGCGGCCTGCGCGTGGTCATGCAGAAGCTCGACCCCTACCTCAACGTCGACCCGGGGACGATGAACCCGTTCCAGCACGGCGAGGTCTTCGTCACCGAGGACGGCGCCGAGACCGACCTCGACGTCGGGCACTACGAGCGGTTCCTGGACCGGGCGCTCTCCGGCAAGGCGAACGTCACCACCGGCCAGATCTACTCGGAGGTGATCGCCAAGGAGCGGCGCGGCGAGTACCTGGGCGACACCGTCCAGGTCATCCCGCACATCACCAACGAGATCAAGTCGCGGATCCTGGCGATGGCCGACCCGGACGACGACGGCCAGGTGCCGGACGTGGTGATCACCGAGGTCGGCGGCACCGTCGGCGACATCGAGTCGCTGCCGTTCCTGGAGTCGATCCGCCAGGTCCGCCACGACCTGGGCCGCGACAACTGCTTCTACCTGCACGTCTCGCTGGTGCCGTACCTGGCGCCGTCGGGCGAGCTGAAGACGAAGCCGACCCAGCACTCGGTGGCCCAGCTGCGCAGCATCGGCATCCAGCCCGACGCGCTGGTGCTGCGCTGCGACCGGGAGATCCCCGACAAGGTCAAGCAGAAGCTGTCGCTCTACTGCGACGTCGACCGCGAGGCCGTCACCGCCGCCCCGGACGCGCCGAGCATCTACGACATCCCGAAGGTGCTGCACCGCGAGGGCCTCGACGCGTACGTGGTGCGCCGGCTCGGCCTCTCCTTCCGCGACGTCGACTGGGCCAGCTGGGACGACCTGCTGGACCGGGTGCACCAGCCCCGGCACACCGTCACCGTCGCCGTGGTCGGCAAGTACGTCGACCTGCCCGACGCGTACCTGTCGGTCAGCGAGGCGATCCGGGCCGCCGGCTTCGGCCACCGGTCCCGGGTGCAGCTGCGCTGGGTGCCCAGCGACGACTGCGTCACCCCGTCCGGCGCGGCGGCTGCCCTGGCCGGCGTCGACGGCATCGTCATCCCCGGCGGCTTCGGGGTGCGCGGCATCGAGGGCAAGATCGGCACCGCCCGGTACGCCCGGGAGAACGGCATTCCGCTGCTCGGCCTCTGCCTCGGCCTGCAGTGCATGACCATCGACGTGGCCCGGCACCTGGCCGGCCTGGAGGGCGCCAACTCGCTGGAGTTCGACGAGGAGGCCGCGCACCCGGTCATCGCCACCATGGCCGACCAGGAGGACATCGTGGCCGGCAGGGGCGACCTGGGCGGCACCATGCGGCTGGGCGCGTACCCGGCGGCGCTCGCCGAGGGCTCGCTGGTCGCCGAGGCGTACGGCAGCACCGAGGTCAGCGAGCGGCACCGGCACCGGTACGAGGTGAACAACGCCTACCGCGACGCGCTGACCAGGGCGGGCCTGCACATCTCCGGCACCTCGCCCGACGGGCGACTGGTCGAGTTCATCGAGCTGGACCGGGACCTGCACCCGTTCTTCGTGGCCACCCAGGCGCACCCGGAGCTGAAGAGCCGGCCGACCCGGCCGCACCCGCTGTTCGCCTCCTTCGTGAAGGCGGCGGTGGCCTACTCGGAGGCCGACCAGCTCCCCGTCGACCTGGAGGCCGCCGAGAGCGCGGCGGCGCAGCACGCCGCCCGTAACGGCGGCGCCGCCGCGAAGGCGACGTCGGCCTCGTGAGCGAGCGAACCATCGGGCATCGCTGCGCGGCGTCTCGCGCCGCTGGCACGCGAAGCGGGGCGGCGGCGTGAGCGAGCGGGGCACCGGGCCCGACAGCGGCGTGAGCGCCGTCGAGCACCGCTACGAGGTGCGCTCGCGCACCGAGCGCTACCGGGGCCGGATCTTCGACGTGGTCAGCGAGGAGGTGACCATGCCGGGCGGTGGGACGGGGGTCCGCGACTTCGTCCGGCACGTCGGCGCGGTCGCCGTGGTGGCGCTCGACTCCGCCGGCCAGGTGGTGCTGATCCGCCAGTACCGGCACCCGGTGGGGCGGCACCTGTGGGAGCTGCCGGCCGGGCTGACCGACGTCTCCGGCGAGGACCTGGCCGCCGCCGCGGTCCGGGAGCTGGCCGAGGAGGTCGACCTCACCGCCGGGCGGATCGACGTCCTGGTGGACCTGCACAGCTCGCCGGGCTTCACCAACGAGCTGGTCCGGGTCTTCCTGGCCCGGGACCTGGCCGACGTGCCGGCGGAGCAGCGGCACGAGCGTCGCGAGGAGGAGGCCGACCTCCAGGTCGTCCGCATCGACCTGGACGAGGCGGTCCGCATGGTCCTCGCGGGCGAGATCACCAACGCCTCCTGCGTGACCGGGCTGCTCGCCGCCGCCCGGGCCCGCGACACCGGCTGGTCGGCGCTGCGCCGGGCCGACGCGCCCCTGCCGGGCTGAGCCGGGAAGAACGTGAAGGGGCCGTGCGGTACGTCCGCACGGCCCCTTTCGTCGTTCCGGGTGGTCAGTCGCGCAGCGGCCGGCCCTGCCCGTCGACGCCACCGTTGATCAGGATCAGGACGCCGTCGACGAGGCCCCAGATGCCGCCGATGCCGCACGTCACGAGGGACACGATGAGCTGGATGACGCCGGTCTTGGTGTCGCCCATGTAGAAGCGGCCGACGCCGAAGGTGCCGAGCACGATCTGCAGGACGCCCGCGACGACCTTGCTCTTGTCGGAGACACCCGACGGGTACCCGGGCTGGTTGGGGTAGCCGGGCTGGTAAGGAGGTGTGGTCATGAGGCGACACCCTAGTGATCCACTGCTCTCCTGTCCGCAGCGGTACCCGAAGAGTGGGACGATAATGGATGAACACTGTCCTGACGGCTGAGGTGCGGGTCCCACCGCCGGCCCGGTTCACGCCTGACACATCGTCAGCGGGTGCGGGCACCGGATGTCACTGTGCTGCCTCATCGGGGGCGGCGACGCGCCTAGACTGCCGCCGGCGGGACCGGTGGACCGCGGCGGCAAAGGGGCCGTCGTGGCACCGCGCAGTCGGGGGAGCGCAGCCCCGAAGAGAGGTGTCTGCATCGTGAAGGTCGGAATCCCCCGCGAGGTCAAGAACCACGAGTACCGCGTGGCGATCACGCCGGCGGGCGTCAACGAGTTCGTCCGCAGCGGTCACCAGGTCTTCGTCGAGTCCGGCGCCGGCGTCGGGTCCAGCATCGGCGACGACGAGTTCGCCGCCGCCGGTGCCAAGATCCTGGCCACCGCCGACGAGGTGTGGGAGACCGCCGAGCTGGTGCTCAAGGTCAAGGAGCCGATCGCCGAGGAGTACCACCGGATGCGCGAGGGGCAGGTGCTCTTCACCTACCTGCACCTGGCCGCCTCGAAGGCGTGCACCGACGCGCTCGTCGACCGCAAGGTCACCGGCATCGCGTACGAGACCGTCGAGCTGCCCGACCGGTCGCTGCCGCTGCTCGCCCCGATGTCCGAGGTGGCCGGTCGCCTCGCCCCGCAGGTGGGCGCCTACCACCTCCAGCGGCAGGGCGGCGGGCGCGGCATCCTGATGGGCGGCGTCTCCGGCGTGTACGCCGCGAAGACCGTGGTCATCGGCGCCGGCGTCTCCGGCATGAACGCCGCCGCGATCGCGCTCGGCCTGCAGGCCGAGGTGCTGCTGCTGGACAAGAACGTCGCCCGGCTGCGCCAGGCCGACGCCATCTACCGGGGCCACCTGCAGACGGTCGCCTCCAACGCGTACGAGATCGAGCGGGCCGTGCTGGACGCGGACCTCGTCATCGGCGCGGTGCTGGTGCCGGGCGCGAAGGCCCCGACCCTGATCTCCAACGAGCTGGTCTCCCGGATGAAGCCGGGCAGCGTGCTCGTCGACATCTCCATCGACCAGGGCGGCTGCTTCGAGGACTCGCGTCCCACCACGCACGCCGAGCCGACCTACCAGGTGCACGACTCGATCTTCTACTGCGTGGCGAACATGCCGGGCGCGGTGCCGCACACCAGCACCTACGCGCTGACCAACGTCACCCTGCCGTACGCGCTGGAGCTGGCCAACCACGGCTGGCGCGAGGCGCTGCGTCGCGACCCGGCCCTGGCGCTGGGCCTGAACACCCACGACGGGCAGGTCACCTACGGCCCGGTCGCCGAGGCGCACGGCATGGCGCCCCTCGCGCTGGCCGACGCGCTGGCCTGAGAGGTGGCGGGCTGACCGGAACACCGGACAGGGCCGGCGCGGGCGTGGAGCCCGCGCCGGCCCTGCGTCGTGCCGTCCGCGGCTACCTCGACCACCTCACCGTCGAACGGGGACTGTCGGCGAACACGCTCGCGTCGTACCGGCGGGACCTGGAGCGCTACCTGGACACCCTGGCGGCGGCCGGCGTGCCGGACCTGGCCGCCGTCGGCCCCGGGCAGGTCGAGGCGCACCTGGCCCGGCTGCGCGCCGGCGACGGGGAGCATCCGCCGCTCGCGGTCGCCTCCGCCGCGCGGGCGGCCAGCGCGGTACGCGGCCTGCACCGGTTCGCGCTGCGCGAGGGGCTGGCCGGCGCCGACCCGAGCCGGGACGTCCGCCCGCCCACGCCGCCGCGCCGGCTGCCCCGCGCGCTGCCGGCCGACGCCGTGGTGCGGCTGCTGGAGACCGCCGGGTCGCTGACCGCCGCCGGGGACCAGGCGCCGCTCGCGCTGCGCGACCGGGCGCTGCTGGAATTCCTGTACGGCACCGGGGCGCGCATCTCCGAGGCGGTCGGCGCCGCCGTGGACGACCTGGACGTGGACGAGGGCACCGTGCTGCTGCGCGGCAAGGGCGGCCGCACCCGGCTCGTCCCGGTCGGGGGGTACGCCGTCGAGGCGGTGCGGGCCTGGCTGGTGCGGGCCCGCCCCGGGCTCGCCGCCGCCGGCCGGGGCACTCCGGCGGTCTTCCTCAACGCCCGCGGCGGCGCGCTGACCCGGCAGGGTGCGTGGACCATCCTGCGTCGCGCCGCCCAGCGGGCCGGGCTGCCGGTGGACGGCCCGGACGCGGTCTCCCCGCATACCCTGCGCCACTCCTACGCCACCCACCTGCTCGACGGCGGCGCGGACGTACGGGTGGTGCAGGAGCTGCTCGGCCACGCCTCGGTGACCACCACCCAGGTCTACACCCTGGTCACGGTCGAGCGCCTGCGCGAGGTGTACGCCACGGCCCATCCCCGGGCGCGGGGTTGACCCCGCCCGGCTCTGGCCCCGGCCCCGCCCGGCTCTGGCCCCGGCCCCGCCCGGCTCTGGCTCCGGCCCTCTGCCCCGGCTCTGGCCCCGGCTCCGGCAGCCGCTCGGCCCCGGCCCAGGCGCGGGACCGACCGGGCGGCCTGCCAGGGGTGATCGCCGCCGGCCGGCAGGGGCGGCGCGACGGTGTCCGGGGCGGCGCGCGCAGGACGCCGCCGGTGGCTGGCCTGGTCGGCGGGGCGGCGACACGCCGAGCGGGTGCGACCGGGCCGCCGGGCGGTGGCGTACAGTCGGCATCGGCGCGGACCTCCTGGGGCGATGGTGATGCAGACCGGGGTGCGCAGCGGCGCCGCGAAGGACGTCGGACGGCTCCGACGCCGGGTGGTCGTCGGGAGGGGGCAACGAGCACATGGCTGGCAACGGTGACCGTGCCGAGACCTGGACGTCGGAGCTCCGCGAGCAGCAGGCCACGCTCGGGGCGGATCTCGGTCCGGCGGATCCGGCGGCATACACGATGCGTAAGCCGATTCCCGAGCCGATGCCGACCGACCGGCATGGCCCGGCCCGGATCATCGCGATGGCCAACCAGAAGGGTGGTGTGGGCAAGACCACCACGACCATCAACCTGGGCGCCGCACTGGCCGAGTACGGCCGCAAGGTGCTGCTCGTCGACTTCGACCCGCAGGGCGCCCTCTCGGTCGGGCTGGGGGTCAACCCGCACAACCTCGACCTGTCGGTCTACAACCTGCTCATGCAGGACGACGTCACCGCCGAGGACGTCCTGATCAAGACCGACGTGGCGGGGCTGCACCTGCTGCCGGCCAACATCGACCTCTCCGCGGCCGAGATCCAGCTGGTCAACGAGGTCGCCCGGGAGATGGCCCTGGCCCGCGTGCTCCGGTCGGTCCGCAAGGAGTACGACTACATCCTGATCGACTGCCAGCCCTCGCTGGGCCTGCTGGCGATCAACGCGCTGACCGTGGCGCACGGCGTGCTCATCCCGCTGGAGTGCGAGTTCTTCAGCCTGCGCGGGGTGGCCCTGCTGCTGGACACCATCGACAAGGTGCGCGAGCGGCTCAACTTCGACCTGGAGCTCGAGGGCATCCTCGCCACCATGTACGACAGCCGCACCACCCACTGCCGGCAGGTGCTCCAGCGGGTGGTGGAGGCCTTCGGCGACAAGGTCTACCAGACGGTGATCACCAAGACCGTCAAGTTCCCCGAGTCCACCGTCGCCGGTGCCCCGATCACCACGCTCGATCCGGCCTCGTCCGGCGCCCGCAACTACCGCCAACTGGCCCGCGAGGTGATCGCCGCCCAGGCCGAGCGGTAGGCCGGCGTGCACCTTCGCGCCGAGCCGGCCGGGGCGTGGACTACGGTCACCCGGTGACCGCGCCACCCCTCGACCCTCCGACGACGCCGGAGCAGCCGCCCGTACGGGCCGCCGGGGCCGTCGCCGAGGTGCCGACGGATCCGGCCGGCGTGCCGGGGGCGGCGGATCCGGCCGGCGTGCCCGAGGCGGCGGCGGAGAGCGGCGGGTTCACCGTCCGGCTGGCGAACTTCACCGGCCCGTTCGACCTGCTGCTCCAGTTGATCGGCAAGCACAAGCTCGACGTGACCGAGGTGGCGCTGCACCGGGTCACCGACGAGTTCATCGCCTACATCCGCGCGATGGGCGACCAGTGGGACCTGGACGAGGCCAGCGAGTTCCTGCTCATCGCCGCGACCCTGCTCGATCTGAAGGCGGCCCGGCTGCTGCCCGCCGCCGAGGTCGAGGACGAGGAGGACCTGGCGCTGCTGGAGGCGCGGGACCTGCTCTTCGCCCGGCTGTTGCAGTACAAGGCGTACAAGGAGGCGGCGGCGCACATCGCCGCGCTGGAGGAGGTCGGCGGCCGGCGCTACCCCCGCGCGGTCACCCTGGAGGCCCGGTACGCCGACGCGCTGCCCGACCTGGTGCTCGGCATCGGCCCGGAGCGGCTGCTGAAGCTGGCGATCAGGGCGATGACGCCGAAGCCGGTGCCCGAGGTGTCCATCGCCCACGTGCACATGGTCCGGGTCAGCGTCCGGGAGCACGCGGGCATCCTCGCCGAGCGGCTGCGCCGGGTCGGCACGGCCACCTTCTCGCTCCTCTGCGCCGACTGCGAGGCCACCCTGGAGGTGGTGGCCCGGTTCCTGGCGCTGCTGGAGCTCTACCGGGAGGGCCTGGTCGCCTTCGTCCAGGAGCAGGCCCTGGAGGAGCTGACCGTACGCTGGACGGGTCCCGCCGACGGCGGCCCCGACCTGCACGTCGACGAGTACGCCGGCACCCCGCCCGAGTCGGCCGGCTCCGGCCTGCTGCCGGCGGCGTCGGCCGAGCGGCGGCCGGTGCCGGACGGCACGGCGGACGAGGGCGGCTCAGACACGGTCGCAGGTGCGCTGGCGGCCGACACCGCATCGGCGGCGGACGCCGGGCTGGCCGAGGTCGACGCCGGAGCTGCGCCGGAGGACGCGGGTTCGGCCGTGGTGGACGCAGGATCGCCGCCGGGTGCGACGACGGACACCGGATGGGTGGCCGACAAGGGATTGGCACCGGGTGCGACGGCGGACACTGGATCGGTGGTCGACAGCGGATCGGCGACGGACGCCGGTTCGGGGGCGGACGCCGGATCGGCAGAGGCTGACAGCGGATCGGCGTCGGGTGCGGCGGTGGTGGAGAGCGGGACGTCGTCGGGTGTGGCGGCGGACGGGAGCCGGGCGGCGACGCCGGAGGAGCGAGCGGGATGAGCAGCGACGAGCGTCGGGACTCCCTGGCCGACCAGGCCGCCGCCTGGGTGCCGCCCTGGCAGCGCCCCACGACCCCCGCCACGGCCCCCGACACCGGAGATCTTGGTACTTCCGCGCCCCCGGAGGGGCCCGAACCTACCAAGATCTCCGAGGACTCCGACGCCGCACCGGAGGCGGGTGCGGGGGCGGGCTCGGGCGCGGCGACCGCGAACGGGGGCCAGCCCGGGGACCCGGCAGGGACTGAAGCGGCGGCACCGGCGGCAGGGCTTGAGGCGGCGGCACCGGCGGCTGCGCCCGAGGAACCGGCATCGGCGGTCGGGTCGGCGGGGTCGGCCGGGAAGAGCGGGGCTGCGGTCGGGCCGGCGGGAAGTGGAGCGGCGGGGGAGAGCGGGGCCGCAGTCGGGCCGGCGGGAAGCGGACCGGCGGGGGGCGTACCCGCGAAGGGGCCGGCGGGGCGGCGGCGGGCGGTGCCCGAGCCGGCGCCGGAACTCGACGACGCGGAGCTGCGCGGAGCGCTCGAGGCGATCCTGCTGGTGGTGGACGAGCCGGTCAGCGAGCTGGTCCTCGCCCAGGTGCTGGAGCAGCCCGCCGAGCGGATCGGGCCGGTGCTGGACGAGATCGCCGCGGGCTACACGGCCGCCGGACACGGCTTCGAGCTGCGCCGGGCCGCGGGTGGCTGGCGTCTCTACACCCGCCCGGAATACGCCACCTACGTGGAACGGTTCGTACTGGACGGGCAGTCCGTGCGGCTGACCCAGGCCGCGCTGGAGACACTGGCCGTGGTCGCCTACAAGCAGCCAGTGACCCGGTCGCGGATCTCCGCCATCCGGGGTGTCAACTGCGACGGGGTGATCCGTACCCTGGTCTCCCGCGGGTTGGTCGAGGAGTGCGGCACCGAACCGGACAGCGGGGCGTTCCTCTACCGGACCACCACGATGTTCCTGGAGAAGCTCGGGCTGAACAGCGTCGACGACCTCCCGCCGCTGGCCCCGTTCCTTCCCGACGACGTAGAAGAGCTTGCCGATGCCACGCGATGACCGCACGCCCCGCCCCGACGCGCCCGCCTTCGAGGGGGCCGAGCGCCTGCAGAAGGTGCTGGCCGCCGCCGGCGTGGGTTCCCGGCGCGCCTGCGAAGACCTGATCTTCCGTCGCCGGGTCACCGTCGACGGCCGGGTCGCCCAGCTCGGCGACAAGGTCGACCCCGCCACCGCCGTGATCCACGTCGACGGCGAGCGCCTCGTCGCCGACACCCGACTGGTCTACCTGGCCATGAACAAGCCCCGCGGGGTCGTCTCCACGATGGCCGACGAGAAGGGCCGCACGGCGCTCGCCGACTTCCTCGGCAACCGGGTGGAGCAGCGGGTCTACCACGTCGGGCGGCTCGACGCCGACAGCGAGGGCCTGCTGCTGCTCACCAACGACGGCACCCTCGCGCACCGGCTGATGCACCCGTCGTACGGGGTGCAGAAGACGTACCTGTGCGAGGTGTCCGGGCCGATCCCGCGCAACCTCGGCAAGCGGCTGATGGCCGGCGTGGAACTCGAGGACGGCCCGGTGAAGATCGACTCCTTCCGGGTGGTGGACACGCTGGGACGTTCCGCCCAGGTGGAGCTGAGCCTGCACGAGGGGCGCAAGCACATCGTCCGCCGGCTGCTCGACGAGGTGGGCCACCCGGTGAGCCGGCTGGTGCGTACCGCGATCGGGCCGATCCGGCTGGGCGACCTGCGCGCGGGGCGGACGCGGCGGCTGACCAACGCGGAGGTCGCCGCCCTGTTCAAGGCCGTGGGTGACTGACCCCCGAGTTCGGGGTACGGCTGCCGGTAGGCTCCCTGGCGGCCCGGCGCGGGCGGCGCCCACCGGGCGGCGCGACGCCGGGCATCATTGAGAACGTTTGGACAACCGCTCGCGACACATCCGGTGTTTCGTGAGGTACGGGCTGAGGAGGACGACGGTGGAGGAAAACGAACGGGCCGGGCGATGTGTGGTCGCTGTGGACGGACCGTCCGGTTCGGGTAAGTCCACCGTCTCCCGGCGGCTCGCCGTCGGCCTCGGTGCCCGCTACCTCGACACCGGCGCCATGTACCGCGCCATCACCTGGGCTGTGCTGCGCTCGGGGGTCGACCTGACCGACGCCGAGTCGGTGGCCAAGGTCGCCGGCGAGGTGGACCTGCGCATCGGCACCGACCCGCAGGGGTACGGCGTGACCGCCGACGGCGTGAACGTCGACGCCGAGATCCGTGGGCCGGAGGTGACCGGGGCGGTCTCCGCCGTGGCTGCCGTGCCGGCGGTGCGCGCGCTGCTGGTCACCCGGCAGCAGGAGATGATCACCAATGCCGGCCGGATCGTGGTCGAGGGTCGCGACATCGGGTCCGTGGTGGCCCCGGACGCCGACCTGAAGGTCTACCTCACCGCCTCCGAGGCGGCCCGGGCCGCCCGACGCAGCGCCGAAGACGCCACCGACGTGGCGGCGACGGCGGCCGACCTGGCCCGGCGGGACCGGCTCGACTCGACGCGCAAGGCCGACCCGCTGACCCAGGCCGCCGACGCCGTGGTGCTGGACACCACCGAGTTGGGCATCGACGAGGTCGTCGGGCGCCTGCGCGACCTGCTGACCGATCGGGGAGTGGCATGACCGACACCGACGGGTGGATCGAGCTGCGGGAACCGGACGTCGACACCGAGGAGCCGACCGGTCCGCAGCCGGTAGTGGCCGTGGTCGGCCGCCCCAACGTGGGCAAGTCGACCCTGGTCAACCGGATCATCGGCCGTCGTCAGGCGGTCGTCGAGGACGTCCCCGGGGTCACCCGGGACCGGGTGCCGTACGACGCGCAGTGGGCCGGCCGGCAGTTCACCGTGGTGGACACCGGCGGCTGGGAGCCCGACGCCAAGGACCGGGCCGCCGCGATCGCGGCGCAGGCCGAGACGGCGGTCGTCACGGCCGACGTGGTGCTGTTCGTGGTCGACGCGATGGTCGGCTCGACGGACGTGGACGAGGCGGCCGTACGGATGCTGCGCCGCAGCGCCAAGCCGGTGATCCTGGTCGCGAACAAGGCCGACAACACCGCCATCGAGATGGAGGCCACCTCGCTGTGGTCGCTGGGCCTGGGTGAGCCGTACCCGGTGTCGGCGCTGCACGGACGTGGTTCCGGCGACCTGCTCGACGCCATCATGGCCGCGCTGCCGGAGGCCCCGAAGATCGTCGAGAACCGCCCGCGCGGCCCGCGCCGGGTGGCCCTCGTCGGCCGGCCGAACGTCGGCAAGTCCAGCCTGCTCAACCGCTTCTCGGGCGAGGAGCGGGCGGTCGTCGACTCGGTCGCCGGCACCACCGTGGACCCGGTCGACAGCCTTGTCGAGATCGGCGGGGAGACCTGGCAACTGGTCGACACGGCGGGCCTGCGCAAGCGGGTCGGCAAGGCCAGCGGCACCGAGTACTACGCCAGCCTGCGGACCGCCGGGGCGATCGAGGCCGCCGAGGTCGCCGTGGTGCTGCTGGACTCCAGTGAGCCCATCAGCGAGCAGGACCAGCGCATCCTGTCCATGGTCACCGAGGCCGGCCGGGCGCTGGTGATCGCCTTCAACAAGTGGGACCTGGTCGACGCCGACCGCCGGTACTACCTGGACAAGGAGATCGAGCGCGAGCTGCGCCGCATCCCGTGGGCGATCCGGCTCAACCTGTCGGCGCAGACCGGCCGGGCGGTCGACAAGCTCGCGCCGGCGCTGCGCAAGGCCCTGGCCAGCTGGGAGACGCGCGTACCGACCGCGCAGCTCAACTCGTGGCTGACCGCGCTGGTGCAGGCGACTCCGCACCCGGTGCGGGGCGGTCGGGCACCGAAGATCCTCTTCGCCACCCAGGCGGGCGTGGCGCCGCCGCGCTTCGTGCTGTTCACCACGGCTCCGCTGGACGCCGGCTACCAGCGGTTCGTCGAGCGCAAGCTGCGCGAGGAGTTCGGCTACGAGGGCAGCCCGATCGAGATCTCCGTACGCCCCCGCAAGAAGCTCGGCCCCGGCGGCCGGGGCAAGGCGCACGGCTGACCCGACCGATCGAAAGCCGGGTGGGAGCAGGCTCCCACCCGGCTTTTTCGCTGCCCTCAACTTCCCTATCCTCCTAGGATGCCGTAGAGGATGTGCGCTTCACGACGCGTTCCGGCACGGGAGGGGGCAGTGCGGACGGCGCGAAGATCCTGCGCTAAGCTGTACCGGCTGTCGCGGGGAGATCCGCGCGAGAGCATCGGGACGTGGCGCAGCTTGGTAGCGCACTTGACTGGGGGTCAAGGGGTCGTCGGTTCGAATCCGGCCGTCCCGACGGTGTGAAGTAGCAGGTCAGTGGCATCTCCGCTGAAGCGGAGATGCCCTGCTTCTGGTGGCTGGGGACCACTTGGGGACCCAAAGTGGTCGCCATGCCCCTGATCGAGCGTCGCTCCGGGGTCAGGAGGGCTTGTGTCAGGGTTCGAGGTCAAGCTCCATTCAGAGCATGAACACCTTGCCGAACTCTGCTCGATGTACTGGGCCACGGGGGAGGACGGTGCGTTCCTATACACCGTCAAAGCCCTAGCTGAACGATTTAACGAACCCTTCAAGATAAGCAAGATCGTCTCCGAGGCATGCTATGCAGTGTCATTGGAACGTCGCTGCAACCACTGTGGTAAGGGCTTCGTCTACAGGTCACGGGCGCAGTGGACGACAGGCGCCAGGAACGCGAATCTTCCGTGCCGGAGTTGCAGCGAAGAGAAGCAGCGAAGGCGGGAAGAGCAGCGGCAGCGCGAGGAGGCTGCCTTTGCTGCGATCATCCTCGAACGCTTTCCTGTCGTGGAGGGCGAGTTGGCACCTCGTGCCGAGAACCTTGATATGCCAGTGGCATTTGCTCTGGCAGCGATTCTCGAAGACGCTGAAGAAACCTCGCGCGGGATCACCATTCCAGTAGCCAAGCGTACCGATCGTTTGACCCCAACTTTCGACTATGACTTCAGCCTGCTTAGTTCATTGACCGATTCGGGGCTGTTGCGGCTGCATCCTTCCTCATCGCGCGATGCCTTCGTTTGGAACGATGATGGCACCCTAGGCGACTCCCACTATCCCGCACTTGTTTCTTACTACCTGCCGGGTAGTGGTCCTCTTGAGGACCGGGCCGAGAAATATCTAAAGAGTTTCGCTGAAGTCGTGTCTCGTGAAGCTTGGCCCGATCGGTGGATTGGTCAGTTCTCTAGGTTCTGGGTCGACGTGGCTGTTGCTGAGTGCAAAGCTTACCTAGTCCATATGCTTGAACGTCATGGCTTGGATTTCACGCCGGGGCAGAAGACGGACGATGTATTTCGTCGCGCTCTTAAATGGTTCTCCATCGGTCAGGTATTTTACTTCATTTGGCGAGCCGCAAAGGAAAGTGCTGCCTACCTCGCAAGGGAGAGGGTCCCCGCAAAGCAGGCTGCTAATAGCGCGGTGACGAGGATCTCGGGGGAAGTGGACCGAGCCTACGCTCAAGGCTGGCAAGTGAGTGTTTATCACAGAGACTCGCGTCTGCCGCTGTCCACCTTGTCGCATATTCTCTTTTCAAGAGCGTTAAGGCTCGACGATCCGATGTCCTATTCGCCGGTCGATCTTCCTCCTAGGCGAGCAGGGCTTGAGCTTTCTTGGGGGAAGATCGACTCGGCAACCTTTGAACGACTCATCTTTCAATTGGTGGTTGAAACGGAAGGGTATGAGAACGTTGATTGGCTGATGCATACCAACGCTCCGGACCACGGTCGCGATATAAGCGCAGTGCGTCTACGTAAAGACCCATTGAGCGGTCACAGTTCGCAGAGGGTTGCAATCCAGTGTAAGCATTGGCTTTCAACTTCGGTGCGCGATGTGGATGCAAACCAGGCGGTAGTGAGTTTGGGGCATTGGCAAGATCCGCCGTTCGATGTGCTTGTCATCGCTACGAGTGGCAGATTCACAGCAGATGCTGTGACTTGGATTGAACGGCATAACGCGCGGAATGGGCGCCCAGTTATTGAAGTCTGGAACGATGCCAGCTTGGAGGCTCTCCTCAGTGAACGGCCGCACCTGATTCGGGCCTACGAACTTCGATAAGCTTCGCTTGCGATACTGGCTGCGGAGACGGCCTTTTAATGTCTTGTCGTGGGCTCCCTGTATGGCTGTGCTGGAGCGGGAAACTTTGACCCGCTCCAGCACGATAGAGACGCCGCTGTTAGATCGCGAGTAGTCCAGAGTAACCCGAGTGGCGAGCCTTTAGATGGGCACTTAGTGCGGTGCCGGCATCCGTGATGGTCTGTCGGTCCGGGTGAAGATACCTCTGGGTCGTGGTGAGCGACCCATGCCCGGCGATCTTCCGTAAAACGTGCACCGGTACCCCGGCGTCAGCCATCCAGGTCAGCCCGGTGTGCCGCAGGTCGTGCCGGCGTAGATGTTCGTAGCCCAGCTTTGTCACCACCTCGTCCCAGTGCGTCGCGTCCCGCAGCACGGCGGTGCTGATCCGTCCACCACGCGGCCCGGTGAACAGTCGGGAGTGCGGCTCGGCGACCGAGTCCAGGCGGCGAGCGACGATCGGTCGCACTTCCTCGATCAGCGGAACCACGCGTGCGCGCTTCCCCTTGGTGCCCTTGTCGACCAGGCCGCCGGGGCTGGGCGTGGTTTGTCGGCGTACCGTCCACATCCACAATTTCCGGTCGATGTCCTCGGCGCGGACGCCGGAAACCTCGCCGATTCTGGCCGCTGTGCAGGCGGCGAAGATGACGACGTCTCCCCATCCGGGAAAGGCGTTGGCGGATCGTTCCACCAGCGCGGCGGCGAGCGTGGTCAGCGATTCCCAGTCGGGCAGGGCGAGCGTGCGCGGGTCGTCCAACTCGTCTTCTGCTTGCCGGTATTCGCGCTGCCAACCGGTTACCTGTGCGGGATTGCGTGGGATGATGCCGTCCCGTACGCCCTGCTCCATCACCCGGACCAGCACGGCAAGACTATTCTTGACCGTGGAACGGCTGCACTCGTCGGCAATCCAGCCGTGCACGGCCCGGTCAACGGCACCGTTCGTGATCATTCGTACGGGGATGTGACCGAGGGCGGGCACCACCCGTTTCCGCCAGCCGGCGAGGTATGGATCTAGCGTCTTCCGCTCCAGGCCACGTAGCGCCAGCGTCATCACGCCCTCGCCGTATTCGGCCAGTCGCTTTGTCGCGGCGACTGGGTCGACGCCGCCTTGCGCTGCACTGGCCATCCTGTCGATCCATGCTTGGGCCTCTTCGGGGGTGGCGACCGTCGTCGACTTGGACAGCCGGCGCTTTGTGGTTGGGTCGACCCATCGGACGCGCGCCCGGTAGGGACGATCTCGGCCTGGACGGAACTCCACATCGGAGGCGAGGTGCACGCCGATAGGTGCCTGCTGCGGAGGGGCCATCATGCCGCCTTCGGATAGACCCGGCGAGCGGAGAGCCATCGCTCTACGTCGGCCGTCGCGTACTTCACCACGCGGTCGGAAATCTGAATGAACGGCGGACCCTGCAAGGGCGGGACAGTACGCCACCGCCGGATGGTCGACGGGTCGACGTCGAGCAGTCCGGCAAGCTCCTCGGTGGACATGAACGGCTTCGGCGAGAGCCGCATGACGTTCTCTACCTCCGGTGAGGTGGGCGTTTCTGGCGGGAAGTTCTGCGTCACGAGTCGCACGGTGAGCGCCTTTCGGGCGAGAGGTGCCATCGAGAAAGGGTTGGGAAGGTCAGGCTGTAGGGACGCGCTGGGCGGCCCCCTGAGAGCGCCATGAAGCCAAGATCTGCGGCGGGCGGGGGTGAAGGGATGCGCCGGAGTGTCTGTGTGGCTCTCAGCGGGCCGCCCTACGTCGGCGGGCGGCGGGTGGTTGGTGTGTTGCTGCGCGGGAGGGCTGAACCATCTCCGCATCTCCGCATCTCCGCAAACATGGCTGTGAGCTGGGCGAATGCTTGCGGAGATGCGGAGTTCCGTTGAGGGGTCATCTCCGCAAGAGGCCGTCATCTCCGCAGTCGGTTGCGGAGATGCGGAGATCGATGATCCTCTAGGTTTTGATCTCCGCAGAGTGTTTCCCCTGGTGGAGCGGGGTTGGTGCGGCGTTGCGGAGATGCGGAGATGGTTCAGCGGGTTTCACCCCTGGTGGCGTTCGACCCAGAACACGGACCGGTCGCCGCGGTCGTTCTTGCCGGCTCGGATGACGTGATCGCCGCGCCAGCGTCCGGCCTGCCCGGTGAGCAGCCGGCCGAGTTGCAGCGGGTTGGGTAGCCGGCCGTTGTGGGTGGTGATGAACTGCCCGTCCCACGGGTCGTTGACGTCGCTGCCGAGGTGCATGGGTTCGGCGTCTTGGCGGAGTTCGGCGGCGGTCATTGCACGGCTGCCGTGGCGGTCGTGCCAGCAGGTGAGGAATGCGCGCCAGCGCGTTTCGTCTTCATCGATTTCACGGATGTCGGCGGCGTTGGTGAGGAACCCGTCGATGCCGTGGTGCGCGAGGAACCCGCCGAGGGCTTGCGCCCACGGCGTGAACTGCCGCATCGACAACCCCGTCACCCGTGGCGCACCTCGCCGCGTCCAGTCGAGCACGAGGACCAGGAGGTGCCACAGGACGGTGAGTTGGTTGGCGGGGTCGGTGATCCACTGGTCGAGGTGGGGGATGCCGAACCCTCGTTGGTCGCGCAGCTCGGGGCGGGGCATGTTCGGGTCGAGGTGCACCCGCACCGTGCGGGACGCCATGTCCCCGCCGACTTGCAAGTTGTTGCCGGTGGCCATCCATAGCCGGTCGTTGACGGTGGCGACGTTGCGCGACGCCCCTAGCTGTCGGTCGGACCACACGCCGGAGGTGACGAGTTGGGCGAGCACGGCGGAGTCGATGACGGTGCCTTCGGCGAGGTTGTCCCAGATGACCACGCCGACCTGCTCGGCGAGAACCGCGGTGATGCTTTTGCGGAGTTCTTCGTCGGAGTAGGCCCAGGTCATGACGCGCTGGCCGTAGAGCATTCCCGGCCCGGCGGTGAGGATCGTCTTCCCGGATGACGGCATGGTGGCGTCGATGAGCGCGAACGGCGTCAGGCTGCGGGTGAAGTGCCGCAGGATCGGCGTGGCCAGCAGCGCCACGTAGTTCGCTCGATCGGCAGCGGACGCCCACGGGAAGTCACGCAGGAACCGGCCGAGCAGGAACGTACGCGCCTCCTCCACCTGCTCGGCGGTGGGCTCATCCGGCACGGGCGGCAGCGCCACCTTGGACGCGAGGTAGAGGCCAGTCGCCGGGTCGTAGCCGGGCCGCTGCAACAGGGTGCCGTCACGGCGCAGCACCGGGGCACCGATGATCCCGCGCAGCGGCGGCACGCCCGGCCACGTCTTGCCGGCCAGCACCGACGACAGGATGTCGCGGGGCGGGGTCACCTCGTCTTCAAACATCTCCGGGTCGCCGGTGTCGCTCTTGCGGGTCTTGAGCCGGTACACGTAGGCGTGTTCCGCGAGCAGCCCGGCCAGGCCGGCGGGGTTGACCATGCTCGCCGACACCGGCAGCGGCGAATCTTCGTCAGCGGCGGTGGCCAGGCCACCGGAGACGGCCTCCATGTGGACCAGCGACCCGGCCGACACGTACGTGTCGGGTAGCAACCCGTCGACGAGCGCGGCCTTGAGCACGCGGATGGTCTCCGGCCCGGAGCCGATCTGTAGGCGGGTGGTCATGCCGCCGCCCTTCCGATGGTGGCGAGACTTCGCGGGTTACGTGCCCCGGTGCGCAGGCCGGACGCGATCGTGCGAGCGACCTCGGCGGGCCGCAGGCCGATCGACAACGCAGCCGGTTCCAAAACGGCGGTCACATCGTCGTCGGTGAGCGCCCCGCCGGCGGCCAGCTGGCCGAGGGCGACGGCGGAGGTGAACAGGGCGTGGTTGCGCTGCCCGTCCGGGGCGGCGGTGAGGTGGGCGACCTGGCGGCGGATCGCCGCTGCCACGTAGGGGCCGTGCCGGTCGGCCGGCAGTGCCACCGGGGCGGGTCGGTAGGCCGGTCTTGGGGCGGGGGTGAGTAGCCCGGCCAGCCATGCGGGCAGCGGCGCCGGTTCGCAGTCCAGCGCCACCGTGTACGGGCGGCCGGCGACGGTGCTGCCGGCGGCGACGACGTAGCCGCCGTGCGCGCGGGTGTCGACCTTCCACCCCAACCCGCCCCGCTCGCCGGTCGTGTTGCGCAACTCGGGGCCGCCGGTCGGGTGGCGGTAGTACAGGTGACTTCCGCCCCGGCCGGTGGTGACGGTGTATGTGGTGTCGATGCTGCCGCCGTGGCGGGCGGCGAGGGTGGTGAGTACGTCCAGGCCGTTACGCGCCCCGGCCCATTCGGCGGGCGGGGTGTCGTCGGGGCGCTTCGGCACGTCCAGGTCGACCACCGCCAGCGCGGACGGGCCGCACGCGATACCGACGCCGTAGGGGCGCGTCGACCATGCGCGCCGGATGCGGTTCGGGTCGGTCGTGGCGCGGGGTTCCCAGCCGAGGTGTTGGCCGGCGGCGTGGCAGCGCGGGTCGAGCTGGGTGCAGGTGTCGGCGGTGTGGTCGGGGAAGGCGGGTCGCTTGTCGTCGGGGCGCAGCGGGAAGACGTGCCATCCGCGCGCGGCGTGGGCAAGAGCAGCGGCCAACAGGCCAGGATCGGGCATGAGGTCCCTTCCTTCGGTCGATGGCGGACACAGGGGCGTAGAGGGCGGCTCTGGCCGCCCCGCGAGCGCTGAGGGCGTGTGAGCCGGGCAGCGGGGGCCTTGCAGGCAGGGCCGGACGTCATGGGTGGTGTGGCAGTAGCGGGCGGCGGTGCCGATCCAGTGGCGGCACCGCCCGCCGGTCACTGCCCGGCCCGCCCGGGTCGAGGCCGGGCCGCAATGGCCGCCCGGGTCACGGCCTGGCGCAGGTCACCGAGTAGCCCGACCAACTGGCGGCGGGCGGCCAGTTCGCCGGGGGCGAGGGCGACCCTGACGCGTACCTCGGCGTGCTCCCGGCCGGTGGCGGTACGCACCCTGACGAGGACGGCGCGGGCGTGGCCGGCGACGTCGACCACGATTTCGTCGGAGCGGTGCTCGCCGAGGTTGCAGCGGTGGTCCCTGCCGCACCAGTCGGTGTGCCCGGCGCGGCGGTTCACGGGTGGCCGTCGCGGTACTCGGCGCGGATGTAGTCGAGCAGCCGACGGCCGGCGCGTACGCGGATGCCGGTGCCGTCGCAGCGGGTGCAGTCGCGACGGGTGCCGATGCTCGTGCGGTGAAAACGCGCACCACGGCAGCGGCGGCAGCGTCCCCACGGCGACGCCGCGCACAGGATCAGATACCACGTTGCGTAACCGAGGGCGGCGAGGCTAGCGAGCGGCAGGATGGTGGTCACAGGATGCCTCCACAGGCCGTTTCGAGGGTGTGGAAGGCTGACGCCGCTAGGAACTAGGGCGCTGGCCAGGGTTGGGATTGGTTGCTAGCGGGGGTGCTAGGTCTAGCGGGGGGTGCCGCTAGACCTAGCGACCGCACGCTGTCCGGGTTAGGCGGCTTTGTCGCCGCGCCGCTTATTACGCTCCGCGACCGCATCGGCGATGTGGGTCCGTTCGATGCCGCGCCGGTTGGCGCCCTTGCCGGTGGCCGGGTCGGTGCCCCATACCTGCCCGGTGGTGATGCCGTAGGGCTTGAGTGCTGCCGTGAGCTGATCGCGGGTCAGCTCCCCGTACGCCTCACGGTTGAGGTCGGCGAGCCGCTCGGTGAGCGTCTCGGCCCATACCTTCGGCTCGGTCGCGGGGACGACGGTGAGGATGTCGTCGAGCAGGGTGTCTCGGCGTGCCGCCGGGGTGGCCGGGGTCTGTCCGATGGCGTGGCCGGTAAGGGTGCCGGCGGCTTCGCGTAGGGCGCGTGCCCGGTCGGTGATCTTCTCGGCGGTGGGGCCGTCGACGTAGAAGGTGCGAACGATCTGCGCGTCGTCGGCGGCGCCGACGAGGTAGCCGACGCCCTTGTCCTTCTTGGCGAACATGGTCGCCCGGATGCCGTTCTTGTAGGCCGAGGTGCCCAGGATCATGTCGTTTTCGATCTGGCCCATGACCCGCAGGCAGAACCGCGTACCGGCGTTCGCCGAGACGCCGGTGGGCAGGCTCTTGGCGTCGGGCCGTTGGGTGGCGACGACGAGGATGACGCCCAGGGCGCGACCGAGCTTGATGATTTTCTCGGCCAGTTCGCCGGCTTCCTTGCCGAACTCCGGGTGCGAGAAGAGTTCCTGCACCTCATCGAGGGCGACGACCAGCCAGTGAAGGCCCAACTTCTTGCGGCGGGCAAGTTCGGGGGTGACCTTGTTGTCCGGGCACACCGCTTTCGGGAGTCCCTTGATGACGGCGGCGCGGCGCTGGCACTCCTTGCGCAGCTCCCGCAACGCCAACAGCCCTTCCTCGGCGGTGTCGTCGTCCTGCCCCGACGCGTACCGGGCGGACACCTTCTCCAGGGGGTCGAGGCCGCCGGTGCCCTTGAAGTCGAAGCACCACAGTTCCGCGTACGGGTCGAGGGCGGCGGCGAGCATCGGCACCTGCGTGGCAGCGGTCTTGCCGTAGCCGGGAATCGACCCGATGAGCAGGTTCGTGTACGGCAGTTCGAAGGAGATGACCCGGCCGCGTGGGTCGGTGCCGAACGGCACCGGACGGCCCAGGTCGAACCCGCCCGTGGCCTTGAGCAGCGGCCACGGCTTCGGCGGGGTGGCGGCCATGTCCTGATCGCCCACCCACAGCAGCAGCCGGCCCGGGTGCACCTCCGGCTGTCCCTCCGGCCACACACAGCCGAGAGGGCGGGTGAGGCCGGCGGCGAGCCGGTCCCGGCGCTCGATCACGTCCCCGGCCGTCACACCGGGCGGCAGGTCGATGTCGGCCCGCCACCCCGGCCCGTCGCGCACGATCGGCGCGGTGAACGCGATAGCGCGCTGTCCCTGCTTGGCGATGGCCTGAGTGATGCCGGAAATACCGAGCACGG
>NZ_JBMHMH010000002.1:0-53457 GCF_049179055.1 Micromonospora sp. WMMD737
CCGCACCGCCCCTCGCGACCTGACACCCAGCCAGACACCGCGCCGCACCACCGCCCGACGCGACCTGGCCGCCAGCCGGACACCGCGACCCCGTTCGACGCCAGCGACCCGGCCGCCAGCCGGACCACGCTCCTCGCCAACACCGCCGGGCCCCTGTGCCCGCCTGCCAGGCACCAGCACCAAGGGGAGGGACACGTTGGCCACCGCCGCGTCCATCCTCGACGACCTGGACCCGGACCTACGCCAGACCTGCGTCAGACCTGTGATCGGACCTGAATCCGGACCCAGGTCCGACGCAGGTCCGCACTCAGGTCCAGGTCGTGGGCGCGAACTCGGCCAGGTCAGGTGCACCACTCTGCCCTCAGACCTACGCCCAGACCCGCGTCGGGACCCAGGTCCCGGGGTCTCCCGGGACGGGACGGGGCGAGACGGGCACAGGTCCGCACCCAGGTCTCACCGCCCGGCCGCCCTCCGGCACCAGGCGGCCGTCCCCTGCGACCCGGCGCCCATCCGGACACCGCACGAGCAGCCCACGCTCACCCAGGACCAGCGACTGGCCAATCCGTTCAATCACCTGGCTACCGGGTTTGGATCCCCGGGACGGGGCGGGCAGGGCAACCTCACCCGCCCCGCCGTGGCCGCGCGCCGATCACCGACGAACCACCGACCGATCACCGACGAAACAGCGACCGATCACCAACACGAACAAAAACCAGTCGTTGATCGGATCGCTGATCGAACACTGATCCGATCACCGGTTCGTTGGCGATCCGAACGACGATCTGACGCCATCAGTGCGCCCTGCGTACCGCCGATCACCGACGGCGGTGATGCCAACCAGCGCGGGGAAGGGTCCGGGTTGGGTCGGGGGTGCGCGGTTGTTGGTGATCGCCGCTAACGGCTGCGGCAGGCTCCTGGGGGCGGGCAGCGGATGAGGCGGGTAGGTGGAGAGTCCGGAGAACCGGCGCGGGGAGGGGCGGGTCGGATCTCTGCTGGTTAGGGGCCGCGAAACGCGCGGGTAGGACAGCTCACGCGCTGACGAGTTTCCACACTCGCCGTACCCGGTGGCCTGCTGTTTTTCGGCGACGGCTGAACCATCGACCCCACGTCCAGGCGACAGAAAACTCTCCCCGGGGCCACGAGGGACAACGGGATCGACCGTGAGGATCAGCCGATGATCGGTACGGTCACCGCCGGGATCACCAGGGGCACAGGCGGACCTGACCCCGGCTCGGTTCGTTGAGCAGTCCATGACGGATCAGTCGCACCACCTGGTGGCCAACCCGCAGCGGTACTTCGAGGCGTTGGGGCGGGTCATGTCCTCTCTGCGGGACACCTGCGCGCTCAACGGCGCTACCAACCTCGACTGGTGGCAAGGCAAGGGTGGGCGGACATGGGAGATCGAGTGGCAGGGCGGCCCGTTTCCGGCCGAGGTCGCCGCGAAGCTGCTGGGCGTACCGGAACCCGGCGCTGCCGACGGCGCGATCGAGACGGCTGTGCAGGACCTGATTGCCCCGGGTCCGGACAACTCCGGCCGCGCGCATCTGGTCGTGCTCGACGTGCCGGTGAACCTGCGCGCCATCGACCCGATCGGCGCCAGCCAGGTCTGGGCGACGCTCACGCGGTGACGACCAGGAGGCCGCCCAGTCGGGCAGCCGCGCGTCGGGTTCCTGGTCGCCCCGGTCAGTCGTAGGTGTTGGTTAGGGCGAGCCGGTGCCGAGGAACCGGGTCGACCGGCACCCGCCGGGGGTGATGTCCGTGGGGGACATGGTGGGAGACCCCAGGGGAGCCAGCCCCCTTTTTCTCTCCCCGAATCCGCGTGGCCTGCCGAAATGGTCACCACGACACGCAACCCGACTCCCGTGATCAGGGCCGTGATCAGTGGGGCGACACGAGCCCCGATCAACCGGTCCGGCGTTGTCGTCGTCGTGCTCCTGGTCGACCAGCACCGGCCGGTGCTCGCGGATCCACGCCGCGACGTCCGTCTGCAGCCCACCCACGCCGAGCTCTGAACGTTCAGACCCCAAAACGCGCGTGCGGAGAGGGCTATGACCGGTCGCACCACAAAACGCGCGCGAGGCGGCAGCGGCAGCGGCCCTGGACCCCACGCAGGCGGGCAGGGCCGGGCCTAGGGGCCCGGCCCCCGTGCCCGCCGCCGCCGCGGAAACGCCGCATCCGTTCGCTGCCCGTGAGCTGGCAGGAGTGACTCAGTCCAGGTGCGCTCGACGCCGGTACCACAAGCCGGCCAGGAACACCGCCAGCACACCGCACACGGCCGAGCCGACCCCGCCGGCGAGCCGGACCGCACCGGATCCGGTCCAGGAGGTGAGCAGCGCCACCGTGGCCATCACCGCGCACACCACGGCGGCCGCCATCACCCGCCGCTCTGTCGCCGCCGACGTCACCGCTGTTGCCGGGGTGGACTGTCGTGGCACCAGCAGCGCGCGCTCGTCGAACGGGTCCGGTTCGACCTGGTAGCCGGCCCGCTCCAGAACCGCCCGGTAGCGGGCCACCGCCTCCGGCACGTCGTCGGTGCCGCAGTAGGTGACGACGAACGGCTCCGGCCCGTCCTGGCTGGCGTTGGCGCCCTCGACCGCGAAGCCGTCCAGGTGCCGCTCGTCGAAGTCTCGCAGCCCGGCCCGGCGCAGCAACTTGCGCAGCGTCTCCGCGTCGCGGTCCCGCGCCGACCACAGCGGCCGCTCGCCCCGGCCGTATCCATACTGCGGGTGCTCCGCATCCACGGGCGTCACCGAGAGACGCCGCGAGTTTCGCAACCCGCCCACGCGCACGGGCGCGATCCGGAACCGGCCACACCCTGACCCGGGCGGTTGATCATCGCGCACCACCGCCGGATGCCGTGCCCACCTGGTCATCGATAACGATGGCAGGGATGGCGGTGCCAGGGTCGTCAGCGTCGTAGAGCCTGAGGACGTCGCGGATCTCGGTGTACAGCCTCTTGGCGATGGCCTTGGTTTCTGCCGTGAAGTACCTCGGTCGGCTGTACGGGATGCTGGCGGCGATGCCCAACGCCTCGATGACTATGGCCAGTTGGGGGCCGGACAGCCGTACCTCGACCATCGGATCTTCCCGACCCGGGACATCCGCCGGAGCAGGTGATCTCCAATGGTCTCGATCGGATGCTTGACGCTCGATGAACTGCCAGGTGTCGTCGTGGCACTGGATCACCGCGATGGAAAGCCCTGCGGCGGTTTCCATCAGCGCGGTGTGGTTGGCCCAGCGCTTGAGTTCGAGTTCCTTGACGGCACGGCGGTTCCGCAGCGAGTCCAGAAGTCCCATGGGGATGCATGATGCCCGATGCGCTGCGTGTGGGGAAAGGCACTGTGCGTCGGCGAATGGGGGTGCCGGTTGTCCGCATGGTGCCCTGTCTGGAGTTGCCGTTTGCTTCGGACCCGAACGGCAACCCCGATCACGTTCGCACCGCAGGTCGCGCCGCCTGTGACAGATTCCGGTCGACAGGCGACTGACACTGTCTGTGTCACCGGTGGGTGGCCATGGGCAGCGAGATCGCGGGAGGCGGCGCCGTCGTGTCGGACCGGGCGTTCGTGCAGCGGCTGCGTGCCTCCGGCGGCCCGTCACACGACCTGCTGGTCCTGCTCGACGAGCACCGGATCCTGACCACCGACCAGTTGGCCCGGGCCACCGCCGCGCCGGTGCGCACGGTCCGCCACCGCCTGGACCGACTCCGCCGCGCCGGCCTCGTCGACGCGGTCCGTCCGGGCCGTGAAGCGGGGTCCGCGCCCCGGCACTGGTGGCTGCGCATCGCAGGGGCCCGCCTCGTGGCCGGCACGGCGGCCGCGCCGGGCCGGCAGCACCCGTCCGGACTGCACGTGGCCCACGCGGCGGCGATCGGCGAGACGTGGCTCGCGGTCCGCGACCACGGCCCGGCCGCAGGCCTGCGACTGCGCCGGTGGTGGTCGGACCGGGCCGGCTGGCAGCAATGGCAGTCCACCCGGCCCGGCTACGGCACTCGCCTGCGCCGACTCACCCCCGACGCCGTGCTCCTGGTCGACGTCGAGCACGCCGGCGTCGCCGGCGAGGCGGCCGCGTTCGTGGAGGTCGACCTCGCCACCATGAGCCAGGCCGTGCTGCGGCAGAAGGTCGACCGCTACCTCGCCTACGCCGACGCCAGGGCGTGGGAAGGTCGGTGGCCGCACTGCCCGCCGCTGCTGCTGCTGACCACCACGCAGGCCCGGGCTACCACCTTCCTCGCCGCCGCCAGCGGGCAGCTCGCCGCCGCCAGCCGCGGCAACCTCGTCTACGGCGGGCAGGCCGGACGAGACATCGCCGACGCCCGCACCCTCGTCATCGCCGCCTGCGGCCTCGTACGCCAGCCGGCCACCGCGGTGGTCGACCAGCCGGTGTGGCAGCTGCCCGACGACACCACCCGGGCCAGCCTGCCGCAGCTGCTCGCCGCCCGGATCGCCGTACAGGCCCGCGCCCAACACCACCTGGACCAGGCCGCCGACGACGCCGCCCGCCACGACCGCGTCGACCAGCTCCGCGCGATCCGCGACGCCGCCGGCGAGCAGGTCGCCCGACTCTTGGGTGCTGCCGCCGGCGACATGCTCGCCCACTGGTACCCGGCCGACCTGCCCGCGCTGCTCGACGACGACCCGCCACTCGTCGACGCGCTCCTGCACTGGTGGGCCGACCCCGACGACCCCGACCGAGCCGGCCCGGCCCGCCACATGCTGACCGACCGACACACCACCACCTGGACGCGGCAGGCCAAACAGCTCCTCGCCGCCGCCCACCACGGCGACCACCCCCGGCTACGCGCCGCCGCCACTACCCTGGCCGCCGGCCGGCTCCTGCACGGCTACGACGTCGACCGGCTGCACCAGCCACCCCGAGCCACCTGGACGCAGATCCAGCAGGCGGCACTCGAGGACTACCAGGCCCACCGCGACGACCAGGTCGCCGCCGTCTGGGCCGCACTCGGCTGGCGGGCCCGCCGTCACACCAGCCCTACCCAGCTCGGCGACGACCACGACCGCGAGCACCTGCTCGTCTGCGACACGTGCGCGATCGCCTACCCCCGGCCCGACCCGACCGGCGCCGACTGGCACGCCGGCGAGCAGTGCCCGCACTGCCACACCGGCACCCCACTGCCCTACCGCCAACGCGACCAGGTCGCCACCCTCACCGACCGGCTGACCACCATCCGCGCCCGCCTCGCACCACCACGCTGACCACCGGGCCGACACGACGTACCCGCCCCCCGGTTTTTGGAGCGAGACAGCGGGAGACCCCACACACCGCTCCCCATTTTTCTCCCCGACCAGCCGCCACACCGCCGAACTGATCACCCTGATCACCCGCCGGATCACCACGATCACCACCCTGATCAGCGACCCGATCACCACCACGATCCGCGATCACACCCAGGCACCACCGGTCCTGACGGCCGCGAGCACCACTGCGGCCACTCCCCCGACGTACGACCCGCCCCAGGCCCCGCCTTCGTGTCGACTTACAGGGGACACACCCCCTTGCATTCTCAGACCGCCACAACGTCAGTGACGCCACCACGCAGCCGGCTGTCGTCGCGCCCACCCAGGCGAGAACCGCGTCGACCAGCTCCACCGACAGGGCTTCCTACCGAGCGTTGTCATCCAATACACATAGCGTGTGGATCACCTCTACTGGAACCTCGGCACCTGCGCGGGCGGCGCCGTGTTCGAGATCGGGTTACGCGGCTCGACCGCCCGGGTCTGCCTGATGGACGACGACGAGTACCAGTCGTACGTCGACGGCGACGAGTACGAGTTCTTCGGCGGCTTCTACGACCTCACCCCCGTCGTCCTGGAGGTGCCCTACGACGACCACTGGTGGATCGTGGTCGACAGCAACCCCGACAACATCAGGGTCACGGTGAACCAGGTCTTCGACTGACAGCCGCCCCGCCAAACGCGACCGCATGATATGCGCGTTGGCCGCCAAACGCGCCCAGCAACTGGCAGCACCCCTGCCGACCGAGCGCGGTCGAGCACGAGCACCAGGACGTCGACGACCCGTGCGGCAACGCCGGCGTTACCAGCCCCTCGGCCACGACCGATGCCGCGCAATCACGGACGCGGCCAGCCACGTCGTCGACGACCGGCGACGCCGGAGCAAGTTGGAACAAAAGGCTGACTTTTCGCGCCGCGAGGCCGTGTCGGACGCTCAGCGGTGCCGGCCGCCGTCGTGTGTCCGGCGTCCGCCGCCCCGCCCCTTCGGGACGGGCCACCGTAGTTCACGTTGTGGGGGTGACAGGCCGACCGGGCATGCTGGCCGATGTGAGTTCTGTTCAACGTCCTGCGGTGGTGGTGAGTTCTGGCCGCACGGGGAAAAGGGCGCTGCGGGCGGTGGCGGGTGTGCCCGAGCTGCTGGCCATGTGGGCGCGTGATCTCAACCCGGGCCTCGACCCGGCGACCGTGTCGGTCCGCTCACGAAACCGAGTCTGGTGGCGCTGCTCGGCGGGGCACGTCTGGCAGGCGATGGTGTCGAGCAAGGCCGCCGCGCCTGGCCGGTGCGGCCAGTGCCCCCGTGTCCGCCATCCCGTTCTCAGTGTTGGTCGACCCGATTTGTTGGCCGAGTGGGCAGCTGACCTGAACCCCGAACTCGACCCGGCGCAGCTGCGATGCGGGTCGACGGCGAGGGTGTGGTGGCGGTGCCAGGCTGGCCATGTGTGGGACGCCAAGGTCGAGGTACGGGCGCTACGCGGACGTGGCTGTCCGACCTGTGCGGGGGGCCGCCGGCCGGCACCGCGGCTGCCAGAGGCCGCGCCGATGCTGATGCCGCAGTGGGCGGTGGACCTCAACGAGGGCTTGGACCCGAGGACGCTTTCCGCCCGGTCTAACCGAGCGGTGTGGTGGCGGTGCGCGCGGGGGCACACGTGGCAGCAGAAGGTCGCCGATCGGACCCGGGGCCGTGGCTGCCCCGCCTGTTACGCCACCCGTGGGGGCCGCGAGGGCGAGGTGCTTGTCGCCGTGGCAGCAGCGACCGGACTGCGCTACAGCGGGCATCCCTCGGTGGCGCCGCCAGTGCGCGGAATGCGTGACCTGGTCGACGCCGAGGAGCGCATCGTCGTCGAGTACGACGAGTTGGCCCACCGCTCGCGGATCGACCAGGACCGGCGGCTGACCGAGCAGATGGAAGCGGCCGGGTACCTGGTGATCCGGATCCGTGAACAGGGCCTCCCATTCGCAGGCGGTCTCACCGTGACGGTGAGCGCGCAGGACAGCCCCAAGGAGATCGGCCGCCGTGTCGCGGCTGCCTTGGATGCTGCCGGCCGATACCTGCCGCCGACCGCTACCGTGCCCGCCTTCGTGCCTCGACAGACTCCACCACCCGTGCGGCAGCGAGCGGTGTACGCCCCGAGACCACACCAGGCCGCTGAGCTGTCGACCCCTTTCGGCCGGCCGCCGACATCGAAGCGGGACCGGATCGAATCGGGCCTGGTGGTGCTGCTGTCACAGGGAGTACCGCTTACCAGCCCACGGCTGGGCGGTCTCCTTGCGTCGCTCACCGGCGCGTCGGAGTCCTACGCCAAGCAGATCCTGCGCGACGCCAGACGCAAAGCCGCGGTCCAATGACTACCAACACCGAACGCGAGATCGAGACGCCGTGCGGGTGGTGTGGCAACGCCATCGTCCAGCCCACCACAGGCCGCCGCAGACACTACTGCGACCGGTCCTGCCGGCAACGCGCCTACGAGCTGCGTGCCGCCCAGCGACGCCACCAGGCTGACGTCGACACCGGCCGGATCCGAAGCGTGCCCGCGCCAAAGATCATCGAGCGGACCGTGCAGCCACGCCACCCGACGACCGCCGCCCAGTGGGAGCACACCCTGACCGCGCTCGCCGAGCAGCTGCGCGACGGCCGCCACGCGTGGGAACGGCACCGCATTCACGCCGCCCTCAACACCGCGCTCACCGCCCTCGGCGACCCGATGCCGGCGGCGGCGACCACGCCGGCATCGGCCGCGGTGATGTTCGACGACGCCCTGGCGGCCGCCGTGGCCGCCGTCATCGCCTGCACCGACCCGGACGGCACCGACACCACCCTGACCCGGCTGCAGGCCCGCACAGGCCATCCCACGCCCCTGCTACGCGACGCCCTGCGCCACCTGGCCGTCTCTCGCTACGCCGTGCTGCGCCGTCACGGCGTACCCGTCGACGACGTCGACGAGCTCGCCGAGCATGCCCGCTTCCGGCTGTGTGTCGGACCCTTCTGACGCGGCCTGCTGTTCAGGCATGGCTAAGCAGACGCCGCTACGAGGTCGTCGAGCCGCTTGACGAGGCGACGCGCGAGTTCCTCGGCGTCGACCGGTTCCAGCGCTCGCAACATCACCGGTACGTCCATGACCCGCAGGAACGCGTAGTGCGGGCTGCCGGTTGCGGGTTCGAGCCGGATGAGACCACCCGCCGCGAGAGCGACGTCGCACTCGGCCGCCGCCGCGTCTCGCCACAGCCGCGCCGCCACGTCGTATGGGTACGGCCCCTGGCGCCACTCGATCTTCCACGTGTGGTCCGCGCTCCACCAGTGCAGCTCGGTGGCACCATCCAGAGTGCGGGTCGCCTCCAGGGCTGCCATGACGCGACCGAGCGCCTCGTAGAACCGCTGCGGCTGGTACCACTCGCTGACCGGATGCATCGTCATGCCCTGCTCAACGACACATCGGTAGCCGCCGTTGCCGCCCTCGCGCGCACGGCCCCGCCGCCCCCAAGTCAGCCCTCGATGTAGTCCTCCGCGCCGGTCATCACCATGGCCCGCCGCTCATGTTGCCGACACAGCTCGATGTCCTCGCCGGCGACCCACCGGTCGCCGAAGATAATCCCGGTCCGGGCCACCTGCCAGACCGCCATCGCCAGCTCGTCGCAGCCGACGACATCGCAGGTGACCTCCGTGCCCGGCGTACGGGTGCAGGCGGGAGTGATGACCGGAACGGGTGGCATACGGGGCGGCTCCTCGTGGGCGGTGGATGATCCAGGAACCCACGAGGATACGAGTCGCCTTTACCCCGCCTCTCTGCCTTTTCCCTGTTCAGCGGTTTGCCCGCGTGGACCGATCCGCCCGCCGCACTGCCGCTATGCTCGGCACAAGACCCCGGCCAGCCTCTGCCCCTTCAGGGCACGCAGCCGGGGTTTTGACATTGCTCTGGGCCTCGTCAGTGACGCGACATGCCCTGCTCTACGGCTGGTTCGAGGTCACCCCAGCTCGGGGCTTTCGGACCGGGGGGTGTGCCTCGCGACCGCGCCTACTTCTTTCGGATGTAGCCGTGTCGGCTCATCCATTCAGTGAGTGCGGTTTCGACGATCTCTTGCGGTCCCAGTCCGCTCTGGTCCACGGCATGAGTCAAGGCGTCGTCTACCTCGCTCCGGATCCGTACGGACAGGGCTACGCGGTCAGGGCCGCGAGGACGCCCACGTCGCCGCCCGGGGCGCGCCTTCTTGCTGGCGGAAATGCTGGCTTCTTTGCTGTCTCCGCTGCTTGCGATGCTGCTGGCCTCTGGATGGGGAGTGCGCTGCTCGCTGCGTGCAACGCTGCTGCCGCCCGTGCTAGCTGACTTGCTTGCTGGCCGTCTTGCAGCAGGGCTAGCGACAAGGCTGGCGCTGCTGCCGGCCTTGCCGCTGGCCTTCTCGCTAGCGGGAATGCTGTCTATAAAGCCTGCTGCTCGGTTGGCTGATTTGCTTGCGCTACTGCCATCATCTGGGCTTGCGAACTCGCCATCTTTTTCGCCTTCTTCGGCACTAGCTTGAACGCTTGCTCTGTTGCTGGTTGATCGGCTGGCGTTACTGCTTGTCGGTGAGCTAGCGGTGGTGACAGCGGTTTCGGCGGGGTCCCGTTCCGCGTCACCGGCGCGCTGAAGGGCTCGCCCACGTGCTTGTCCCAGCAGTTTGCTCATGCTCAGGCCACCTCCGCGACGCAGTTGAGGGTCCGGCAGTATGCGCGTTCGAGCAGCGTGGCTTCTGCGGTGCCCGCCGCCGTGAACGGCACGCGGGCACTGCGGGACTCCTGCCGGATGACGTACTTCGGAACGGCGGTATCCAGGAGCCGCGGGCCGTCAGGCGAGTGCGGCGGGTACTCCTGGGCGAGCTTCTCGTCGAAGGTCTCGGCGAGGCCGCTGCGGCGGCGGTCCACGATATTGCGCAGGACGCCGACGACAGTCAGCGGTGCCAGCCCGTGATTCATCCGGGCGCGGCGCAGAGAGATCAGGCCGTCGTGGACGCCGATGTAGCCATCCTCGTCGAGAGTCGCCGGCAGAAGCGCGTGCGTAGCAGCGAGCGCGGCCGCGGTCATCAGTTTGCCGCCGGGGCGAGGTGGCACGTCGATCAGGACCAGGTCGTAGTTCTCGGCGACCCCGTCGAGCGACAGCCGCAGCCGCTGCTCCATGCCAGAGGTGTTGTCGAACTCCCGGTTGCCGAGCGCACGTTCGGCAGCGAGCACGTGGACGTTGTCCGGCCAGCCCTCGCCGGCGGGCAGGATGGCGTCCGCAGCCAGTCCGCGCGGATCAACAGGGTTCGGGTCGCTGGCATCGATGTAGAGCAGATCGTTGACCGAGTACTCCGGCTTCTCCACGCCCAGCTCGCTGGTGGCGGTGGCGCGCGGGTCGAGGTCGATGACCAGCGCCCGCAGCCCGTGCTTGGCGCCCACTGCCGCGAGGCCATTGGTGACGGCGGTCTTTCCGACGCCGCCCTTCTCGCTGAAGATCGCGAGAATCACGGGACCGCCGCGCGTCGGCTTCCACCGCAGTTCGACCTCGTTCTCGCTGAGGCCGCGCAGCAGCTCGTAGACGTCCACCTCGCACCCACCCTTCATCCTGGTTGTTGGACGACAGCATTTCCGCTGGCAGGAGAGCAGGCAAGCATGCGTGCCGAAAACCACGACGCGTCACCGGCGGCCGAGCTGATCGCGGCCCACCGCGGCCGCCGTCCCGGCCGTACGGCCGGAAGTTCCGCGCCGAGCTGATCGCCGGGCACGCCCGACGGCCCCAGGATCCCCCCTTCCTGCCTGGGCTGGAAACTCGCAGCACCTTCGCCTGTTAGTACAGGGCGGAACTCGGCCGAGGTCACGAGGGGACGTGGAGCCGGAACCAACGTTGCGGGCACAGCCGAGCAGCGGCGGTAGGGTGCCAACAGCAATCCCGGACAAAAAAACGGCCCCCGTGGGGGCCGTTCCTGCCGTATCTCTCGGCGTCGTATGGCCCCACCATACACCAGCCCTGAGAGCCAAGAGAGGTGAACGTGGGCACAGTCGCCGCCTACATCGACGGCTTCAACCTGTACTACGGGATGAAGAACAAGTACGGCCGCAAGCACATGTGGCTCGACGTCGTCGAACTCGTTCGCCAGCTCAGGCCCAAGGACACCGTGGCAGCGGTCCACTACTTCTCGGCGATCGTCAAGAACGAGCCCGCCGCTGCGCAGAACCAGACCGACTACATCGAGGCCATGAAACTGCGCAACGGCGCGGTGCTCAACGTGCACCTCGGTCGGTTCAAGGACCGGACGATCAAGGACTGCCGCCGCTGCGGCCAGAGCTACACCTGCAACTGCGGCCGGGCCTACAGAAGCTACGAGGAGAAGGGCACCGACGTGGCGCTCGGTGCCATGATGGTTGCCGACGCCGCCCTCCGGATTGCTGACACCACCGTGCTGGTCAGCGCCGACACCGACCTCGCCCCGGCCCTGGCCACCGTCAGGAAGGTAAACCCGGCACAGCGGATCTACCTCGCCATGCCACCCGGCAACACGCGAGCCTCCAGCCACCTGACCAGCATCGGCGACCTCGGCCAGTTCTTCATCCGAGAGGGCGCCCTACGAGATGCCCAGCTGCCCAACCTCGTGGCCGACCCCGCAACCGGGCGAAGCTACAACCGTCCAGCCAAGTGGATCTGAGCTGCGGCGCGGATGCCGACGGGCATCCGGGTCACCAAGAGTCTCACCACGCCGGCTCAGGCCGCTTGGACGACAGCATTTCCGCTGGCAGGAGAGCATGCAAGCGTGCGTGCCGAAAACCACGACGCGTCACCGGCGGCCGATCAGCTCGGCTCGCCACCGACGAGCCGGTCTAACTCCCCTCACAACCAGCGCGGGCCCCAGCGTGACGCTGGGGCCCGCGTCCAACACGATGCGGACGACTAGCCGTTGATCAGCCCAAACACTGCCGTTGCGTCGTCGCTGCACTTGTTGCGAGGCCACCGAGTTCCCTGCGGGTCGCTCTGCTCGGCAGCTCGTACCTGCCGGATCAGCTCAGTGGCACCGGCCGCCTGCATCAGGTCCAAGGCGCCGCGCCAGTCGTAGAGGTTGAAGGCGGCAACTGCCCGTGCTGCTCCGTCCGAGAGCACCGCGAAACGTCGCAGGTAGTCCAGACGTGTCTGTCCGGTCAGGGCGTGGTCAACGGCGGCCGGGTTGGTCTCGGCAACCCAGTAGCCACCTGGGCTGTTGCGGGCCGCCAACTCCTGCTGCTTCATGCGCAACAGCGCAGCCTGCTTCTCCGCGGCCCCGATGGGGTATCGGTCAGCCTCAGCCCGCTCAGCAGATGCCGTCAGGCTCACGCGGTCATCCGTGATGACTCGCGCCTGATCGCCGGTATCCAGCACCACAGAAACGTCGCCCAGCACGAGGTACTCGGCGACGCCACCCCTGATCCGAAGCGCCCCGACCGCGGCTGACGGCGTGCCTGGATGGCTCAGGTCGCACTCCGGATGCAACCCCGCGACGTACGGGATCGAGGCCGCAACGGCGGCGGGGAGGCTCGACTGGCGTGTCCGCTCAACGATCGCCTGTCCCAGCTGGCCGACGAACCACGCCACTCCGTGGACGCACCCGGTATCCGTCCGCGCGGTCGCGCCGTCGAGCACGAGCACCAGGTCCTGGCTGACATGGACCCAGTCCTCGTTGTCCCTCGCGGCGTCGCCCTGCTCGATGGCGGCGATCAGTTCCATGATCATGCTTCAGCTACCCGCATGACGACCACGGTCGCGTCGTCATGACGCTTGCCCCGCCAGCGCTGCGGCTCCGGATCGCTTCGCTCGGCCTCTCGTACCGCGCGGATGAGCGAGTCGGGACCAGTCGAGTCATGTAGGGCCAGGACGTCTTGCCAGCTCAACCCGTAGCGCTCTGTGAGACGGGAGATGCCGTCAGAGCACAGCAGGACTCGGGTCGCCGCGGGGTGCCCAGGCAGCATGCCCACCAGTGCATGTTCAGCCACATCCGGCGACGAGGCCAACACCCAGAAACCGCCCGGCTTGTTGCGCACGGTGGCGACGTAGGCCGGTGAGTAGGTTCGCACCTGGCCCTCGACAATCGGAGCATTGGGCAGGTGGTCGACCCGATCGTCGATGACGCTTGTGCACCCCTTGGGGCCTTGGTCGATGACTACTGCGCAGTCTCCGACCACCAGCCAGTCGATTCGGTCCTCACGGATCCGGACGATCGCTCCTGCTGCTCCAGGGGAGAGCGGGTCGCTGAGGTCGCAGGTTGAGCCATGATCGGCCATGGTGGCCTCTACGGCAGACCGAACGATCGTGGTAAGTGGCTGCTCGGGCTGCTGGCTCAGACAGCTGCTGAGGTGGAGGCCGAGTCGGGCAACGATCCACGTGACCGGATGGATGCAGCCGCCTGATTCTCCGGGGTACCGGCCAGCACCGTCCAAGACCAAGGCCCATCCGTCGCCGACGGCGAAGAAGTCCTCGTTGGGGCTGTCGGGCGCCGCTGTGGTGGCGGCCGTGTAGGTGATGTGCACGCCGCCTCAATCGGGGATCTTGATGTCGATGACGGCGACCGTGATGTTGTCCAGGCCGCCGTGCTCAAGCGCTGTGGTGAGCAGACGTTCAACCGCTTGGGCTGGAGTCGATGCAGCGGCCAACGCGATGTGTAGCAGGTCTGCTGGTACGTAGGAGCTGAGTCCGTCGGAGCACAGCAGAAATCGATCACCTGGCCGTAAGGGCAACAAGGTGATGTCGGGAGACCGGCCGTCTGGTCGTCCGTCCAGAAACCGGGCCAACTTCTCGGCGAGGTTGGGCACGGTGGCGGCGTCGGCGACCAGGCGCTGGTAGACGTGGTCCTCAGTGATCTGGGTGGTCTGGCCACGTTGTGGACCTTGGCCATGCAGCAGGTACGCCCGGGAGTCGCCAACGTTGGCAAGAGCGGCAGTGGTGTCGGTGACGAGCATGGCGACCAGGGTGGTTCCCATGCCCGCAAGATCGGGATCAGCTTCGATTCGGTGCCGGAGTGCGTGGTTGGCGGCGTTTACTGCCTGTCCGAGGGTGGCGGCCAGGGAGCCTGGCTCGACTCTTTGGTCATATCGGCGTAGTGCCTCGATAGCTGTCGAGCTGGCCACGTCGCCTGCGACATGGCCTCCGAGCCCGTCGGCGACCGCAAACAGAGACGTCCCCAGGTAGATCGCATCTTCGTTGCGCCGCCGTACGAACCCCACGTGGGAGTCACCTGCTGGATCGACCCAGAGACGTGGCGTCATGCGGCACCACCTGGCTGGCCGTCGGACGCTTCGGCGGGCCACGGAGCCTGCGCAGACTCGTCTCGGTGCAGCACGTGCACAGTCTCGACACGGTCGCTGGCAACGATGTACTCGGTCACCTCGACGGGTTTGCCGTCGGTGCCAGATGTGCCGACGCGGACGATCTCCAAGATCGGAAGGCTGGTGGGGATTTCTAGCAGCGCTGCCTCATCTTTGCTCGGCATGCGGGCTCGATGGAGCTCTAACCAGCTGATCGGCCAGTGACCAGCGGTTTCGATGCGGTAGAGCCAGTCGCCGGGGCCTGGGGCCTGCGAGGCCACTCCCGGGATGTTCGCCACTCGGGGATGGATCCAGGAGATGTTGATCTGGAAAGGGGGCTCCGACTCTGGGCCAGTGACCCGGAAGCGACGCAGTACCTGCGTTCCTGCCGCCACGCCGAGCAGCTTGGCGATCCGGGGGTCGGTTAGCGGCTCGACGGTGGCGGTCGCTGGGACATGGTGCTTCCAGACTTCCTGGCTGGAAGCTGAAGGAAACGAGTAGCCGGGCGCCGTGGCGTTACGTTTCACCAGGTTGCCTCGGGGCCGACGTGGGCGAATGGTCCCGTATCGGACGATGCTTCCTCGGCCCTGGACCGCCCAGACGTAGCCCTCTGCTTCAAGCGCTCCGATGGCGCGGCCAATGGTGTCTCGGTTCGCTCCGTACTCGGCAGCGAAGTCATCTAGGCGTGGGAGCTTTGTGCCCGGCTCCCACTCGCCAGCCTCAATCCGTTCGCGGATCTTGGCGGCGATGTCCAAGTAACGCGAGTGCACAGCCACCGCGTCTCCTCTTCTCCCCCGACTGTCTTGGGACAATCGTTGACAAGAGCCTAGCGCGCCGTCAACATTGTCCCAAGACAAGTTGGAAGCCTCAACGGATCGCACCCATTGGGGCCCTAAAGAGACCGCGGCGGATCGCACCCGCCGCGGTCATGGCCACGACGGATCGCACCCGGCGTGACCAATGCCCTATGGCTTGCGGCCTTAGGGCGATCGGCATCCCTACCTGAGGAGGCTCAGATGCCTGCAATGAGGGTACGTGCTGCCCGGAATCGCGCAGGGCAGGCCCAACTCGAATCGATGGCCGGCGACGTGTCTGTGCTGGTGGCACGGGCGCAGGCTGGTGACGCGGAAGCGTTCGGTCTGGTCTACGACCGGTACGTCGATCAGGTGTTTCGGTTCATCTACCGGCGCGTGATGGACCGCCAGGTGGCCGAGGACCTGACCTCGGAGACGTGGCTGCGGGCCCTGCGTAACCTGCCGGCGTTTCGCCGGCCGGGCGGCGACTTCGCCGGCTGGATCACCACGATCGCCCGGAACCTGACCGTCAACCACATGCTGTCGCACCAGCGGCGCGAGCGGCCGGTGGCGGAGCTGCGTGACGCGGCTCCGGTCGAGCAGGCCCCGAACCCGGAGGCCGCCGCGATGGCGACCCTGACCCGCGAGACGGTCCTGGCCGGGATCGAGCAGCTCAACCCGGACCACCGGCGGTGCATTGTCCTGCGCTACCTGCGGGAGATGTCGATCGAGGCGACCGCCCAGGCGCTGGGTAAGACCCCGGCGGCGGTCAAGTCGATGCAGCACAAGGCACTGCGGGCGCTGCGCGGGCTGCTGTCGGTGACGGCGGTGATGCCGGCATGACCACGATGACGCCGCTGAACAGCGCCGACCGGGCCGCCGCTGTGCGGGCCGCTCAGGGACAGCCGGCTCCCGCGCAGCGGATGCCGATGGGCATTCGGGTCACCAAGGCCCCCACCGCGCCGGCCCCGGCCCCGGCCGCGACGGAGACCACCTCGGCCACGCCGGCGACCCCTCGGGGCGTGGAGGACGTGCTGCGCCTCGCTGCCGACAGCGGTGCAGCGCGGACCCGCCAGATGGCCGAGCGGATCAACCGCCTGGTGCAGGAGCTGACCGAGCGGGTCGAGGCGGAGGTGGCGACGCGCCAGGAGCGCGAGGCCGCCGAGCAGCGTCGCCGTGAACTGGCCGAGGCTGCCGAGAAGCTGGCGAGCCAGCTCGCCGAGGTGCGCCAGGAGCTGCGGGCGACCGGCCGCCGTGAGCCTGCGGCGTCGCCGACGCGAAACCGCCGTGAGGGCGCCGACGAGCGGGCCGCGATGCGCCAGTGGGCCGTGGCCAACGGCTACGACGTCCAGAACCGGGGCCGGGTCTCGCGCGAGATCCGCGAGGCGTACGCCGCCGCGACCGGGTCGGAGGTGACCTCGTGAAGGCGCTGAGGATGTTGCTCCCGGCCGCCGCCGCGTTGTCGCTGGCGGGGCACGTGTGGGCTGCTCAGGTGGCTCGCACCCAGCGGTCTCGGTTGGCGCAGGCCCGTCGGGACGCGACCACGGACCCGCTGACCGGCCTGGCGAACCGGGCGGGCCTGTCGGCCGCGCTCGACGACCTGGACGGCGAGTCCTACGACCTGGTCCTGGTGGACCTGGATCGGTTCAAGCCGGTCAACGACACGTGGGGCCACGCCGCTGGTGACCGGCTGTTGGTGGAGATCGCCCGCCGGCTGCGGGCGTCGCTGGAGGACATCGAGGACGCCGTGGTGGCCCGCATCGGCGGCGACGAGTTCGTGCTCGTGGCGCCGTCGTCGGTGCCGCTGGTGCACTACTTGGGCGCGGAGGTCATCAGCGCCTTGCGGGAGCCGATCGAGGTCGCCGATGGGATCGCCGTGTCGGTGACGGCCAGCGTCGGCGCGATCCACGCGACCGCTGGTGAGGACCGCAGCCGGGTGATGGCGGCGGCGGATGCCGCCGCGTACGAGTGCAAGCTGCGCGGTGGTGACGGCCTGGTCGAGCACCACCCCCTGTCCGGTCTGCCGCAGGTAGAGCCGCGTCCGCTGGTGCGGATGCGGGAGATGGCCGCTCTGACCAACGCCTTGGGGGTGGCGGCATGACGGTCCCGACCACGGATTTGGATCTGGCCGCCGCGCTGGCCAGCTACCGGACCAACCTGCGTAAGGCGTCGAACGTCGAGCTGGAGCACCGGGCGGCGTCGGTCGCGGCGCTGCCGGGCTGGTTCGCCGACGAGCTGCGCCGCATGGTCGAGGCCGAGCGTGAGTCTCGCCGGATCGCGGACCGGCCGACGTCGGCGCGGATGCCGCGGGCTGCTGCGGGTGCGGCGGTCGCGGGCGCCTCGCTCGCGGTGGTCGCGGGCCGGCTGCTGGCCGAGCACGCCGAGCAGGTGCCGCAGGCCCTGCTCTACTCCCCGGCGGTCGCGGTCGGCCTGGTCGGCGCGGTGGTCGGTGGCGGCCGGCTGGGCCGGTGGCTCGACGAGCGCCGTCACGGCCTGGCCGTCGACGTCGACGAGGTCGACCTCGACCCGCTGGGCCGGGAGCTGCTCGCGCAGGTCCGGGCACGCCGTGGGGCGGTGTCGTGATGGCCGGCCTGCTGGTGGTGCGGGTGCACCTGGACTGGACCGGGCCGGGCCACTACGAGCACGAGCGGTCGCTGTCGTGCCGGGTTTGCGACACCGCCACGAAGATGCGCGACGCCAACGGCGCGGCGTGTCACCAGTCGTGCGCGGAGGACGAGATCGCTCGGGAGCTGCTCGGCACCGGGCGGGCGCTGATCGCCGACGAGCGGGTGCCGGCACCCGCTGAGAGCTTGCGGGAGGTGACGCGGTGAGCGTCGACCAGGACCTGACGTACCCGGCGCCGCCGCAGTGGCGGGCGCTGGACATGGGCGCGGAGTTCGAGCGTCGCGGGGAGCTGCTCGTGCCGGCTGGCACGCGGGTGGTGTCGGCGGACGTCGAGCCGACGGCGGCGGCGCTTCCCGTTTCCGCCCCGGAGCCGGTCGCGGCCGAGGTGCCGGTGATGCGGCAGCCCGAGACCGAGGAGCCCGAGATCGAGGAGCTGGAGATCGAGGGCCGGCCGGTGGAGGTGTCGCGCCGGCGTAGGTCGCGCCGTGAGGCGCGGTCGGCTGACGAGCTGCGTGAGGAGCTGGAGGAGGCTCGCGCCGTCGTCGAGGTGCGGCGCGAGGACGAGCAGGAGCGTCGGGAGAGCGACGCCGAGCACCGGATCGCGCTGGCCCGGATCCAGGCCCGCGAGCGTGCCGAGGCTCGTGCGCGTCGGGAGGCCGACCGGGACGCGGCCGAGGAGGTGGAGCTGGCCGATCTGTACCGGCGGGCGAAGAGCTCTGGTGAGCGGGCGCGGATCCGGGCGGAGATCGACGGGTCGGCGGAGATGCGGGCGCTGCGGGTGGCCAAGGTGCGCAAGGTCGCGTTGCTGGCCGGCCTGCCGGTCCTGGCCGCGTTCGCGTTCTGGAGCACGGCGGGCGTGCAGGCCGGTACGGCGAGGCTGCTCGACCTCGAAGTCGGCACCCCCATGTGGATGGGGGCGTGGGCGGTGGAGCCGGCGCTGATCGCGATCGTGGCGCTGATCATTATCGGCCGGGCGGTGCTGCGTGCCTCCGGTGGCACCGTCGACTGGCGGGCGACTGCCGTCGAGTGGACCGCGCTGGGCGCGTCGTTGGCGCTGAACATCGTCGGTGGATGGCACGGCGGCTGGGAAGGGCTGCTGACCGCGCTGCCGCATTCCATCGGCCCGATCGGCTGCGCCGGAACCGCGTTCCTGATCGGTCTGTTCGACGGCTACGTCACCGCCGCCCGTCCGTGGGAAGGCGCTCCGAGGCTGGCCGATCTCAAGATCACCCCGCCGTCGTCGATCGGCACTCGTACGGCGATCAAGCGGGGAAAACACGGCCTGACGCCCGTGGAGATGGGCGGCCTTCCGGACGACGTCCGGACGCTTCTCGCGGACGTCCGTCGGGCCATCGAGGCGGGCGTGCTCAGTACCGACCCGTCGGGCTACGCGATCTACAAGCACGTGATGGGCGGCAAGGGCGACCGTGCCCGCGCCTCCAAGGTCGCGGCCCTGGTGGCCGACTGGCGGCCCGAACTGCGCGCGGTCTGATCCGCGCAACCGACCGATGCGCCCGGGCGCGGCCTGCACCTCCTGATGCAGGCGCCGGCCGCGCCCGGGACCCGTCCCGACCATCCACCCGCGATCCGACCAACCCACCCAGGAGGTGATCTGGTGAGCGCCCAACCCGCCGAGGACAACTACCGCCCGTCACCGTCGCCGCGAATTCCATTCCGGCGTGACGCGGACGTCGTTTCCCTCGCTCCGCACAGGTCAGAGGCCCTACCGACCCCTCCCCTACCGGAATCCAACCAGGACGAACCCGCATACAACGGACCGGCCTCTTCCGGCTCCAACTCCGGAACCGGAATGACTCTGAGTGACATTCCGGGGGATTGGGAGAGCGTCACGGCGGTGTGGACCGGCTCTCCGGAGCCGCTGTCCGACCTCGTCGCGCTGACCGGGCAGGCCCGCGACGGCCAGGACGCCCAGGCCATCGCGATGGCCTGCTGGGCGGTGCTCGTGCTCATCCCCCGTGGGCTGCTGCACCTGGCCTCGTGGGTCCTGGCCCATCCCCTGCGATCGCTGGCCGCCGCTGCGGTGGCCGCGGTCTTCCTCGCCACCCGCACTCTCTGAGAGGAGCACCCGTCATGACCAGCGCACTGATCGTGCTCGGCGGCCTCGTCTACATCGGCCTGTCGATCTTCTTCCACTTCACCCCCAGGTTGCGGGTCGTCGTCGGCCTGGTGGTCGGCGCCCTGCTCGCCGGCGCCGTCGTTACCCAGGTCAACAAGTGGCTCGCCAAGGGCATCACCGAGGTCGCCGGGCCGATCGGCGACTGGATCGGTCAGGAGACCAAGCCGGTCGCCCTGGCCCTCCCCACCGCGCTGGGCATCGGCCTCGGGATCGTCGTCGTCGTGTTCCTGCGCGGCAAGGGCGGCGGCAAGACCGGCGCCGGCAAGGGCGCGGCCGGCAAGGGCAGCGGCGGTGGCGGTGGCGGTGGCAAGTCCAAGCTGGCCCACGCCGCACTCGCCTGTGCCCTGCTGCTGCCGATGATCATTGGCGGTCTCGGCGAGACCATCCGGGACGTGGTCAAGTGATCTTCTTCGACATCCTGGTGTACCTGGCGGTGGCGAAGATCGCCGTGCTGCTGCTGGAGGACGCCTCGTACGCCGTGCGCGGCAAGCAGTCCCCGCGCCGCCAGGCCCGCGCCCGCCAGCAGGCCACCGCAGGCGGCAAGACCGCCGGCGACGGCAAGAGCACCGACGGCGGGGCCGGTGCCGCTGGTGGCCGGTCGGGTGGCACGGTTGCGGCGGCCGACGGCTACCTCGCGGGGCTGATCGAGGACGCCACCGAGCGGGCGAGGGCCCGCCGCCGCCGGGCCCTCGCTCGCAAGCGCGGCGCCCAGGCCGTCGACGGGGTCGTGGTCGACGTCGACGACGACGGCCGCTGGTACGCCGACTGTGACCTGTGCGGCTGGGCTTCCCGGCCGTACCGGATCGAGGCCAACGCCCAGGGCGCCGGGCGGGAACACACCCGCACCGTGCACCCCGAGCAGTACAGCGGGCAGCCCGAGGCCCGCGACACCGATTCCGCCGAATCAGCCGCCACCGTCGACGACGTCGTCGAGCAGGGGCCGCGGCGGCCGGCGCTGCGGGTGATTCCCGGCGGTGCCCAGGACGCTCCCGACCCGGCCCCCGTGGTTCCCGCAGCTGCCGCCGGTGAACCGGCCGGTGGGGACGGTGGGCAGGAGTCGCCGCCGGGGGTGGTCCACACCGACCAGCACCCCTACTGCCTGACGCCCTGCGGCCCCACCTGTACGGCACCGCGCCCCCGGCCGCGGTTCGGGTGGCGGTGCGGCCGGTGCGGAGAGCGCTCCGAGGGCTTCGCGTCGTTCGAGGCCGCGGAGGAGGCCTCGGTGGGCCACCGGTGCGCCACCGACTCCGCGGGCGACGCAAACACCGCGAGCGACGCGGACACCACGAGCACCGGCGGCGACGCCGGGGATGAGCAGCACCACCCGGCCGTCGACCCGGCGGCCGGCACGTCCAGCACCACCGAACGATTGAGGGAGTTGACCGTGAACCTGGAAGCCACTGGTCCGGAGGAGATCCGCGCGGCGTTCACCACGGCGGCCGAGTCCGCCGGGGAGCAGGCCGAGCAGATCGGCGGGATCGCCGGCGTGCTGACCGAGGCCGCCGACCGCTACGAGGGCCTGGACATGGCGGCCTCGACCGTCGGGCACCTGCGCGACGCCGCCGAGCAGTTCGCCGCCGCGCACGCGGCACTCAACAGCGCCCAGGAGGAGCTGCAGGCCGCCCTGGGCGACTTCAACAGCAAGGACGGCCAGGTCGCCGACGTTGTCGCCGACGCCGGCGGCAACGTCGCCAGCAAGGAAGTCCTGGTCGGCTGACCAAGGTCTGACGGCCTCCGTGGCCCGCCGGCGCGTGAAGGGGCGCCGGCGGACCGCGGAGAGCGCCAGTACCGAACGAACCCCTTGTTCCCCAGCCCTGATGCGAAGGAGACCTGCGATGTCGACCCGGACCGCTGACGAGATCCGCGCGGATCGCCTGGCCAAGCTCGGCCGCGCGTTGACCGCTCTGTTCGCCGTCACCGCCTACGCCGTGGCCACCCTGGTCAAGCGCAGCTGGCGGCGGCTGTTCCCGTTCTACTGGGTCGCCGCCGAGCTGGCCGTGGCGTGGGTGGCCGGGCCGCTGGGATTGTCGTGGCAGACCGTGGGGATCCTCGCCCTCGCGATCGCCGCCACCGCGGCCGGGTGGCGGGCCCGCTCCCGCACGGTGCGGGCGTGGCGGGCCGCGATCGCCGTGGTGCTCGGCGGGTACGCCGTGGCCACGGTCGCCGCCGGCGGCGCGGACGCGATGGCCGCGCATCCCACCCTGACGATCGCGGTGCCGACCCTGCTCGCCGTGGTGCTGGGCTGGCCGTGGTGGCACCACCTACGCCACCACACCCCACCGGTGCCCGCGCCGGTGGCGGTGGTCGACGAGCCGGCCGAGGTGGCCGACCCGTTCACCGCGCACTGGGAACGGCGCTGGCAGACCGAGGTCGTCGGCCAGGGCGTGTGCGCCGGCACCACGCTGGTCAAGGCGATCGAGCCCCGGCCCGGGGTCACCGAGGCCCTGATCCGGCTGGCTCCGGGCACCAAGCCCGGCCCGCTGTTCAAGTCCGGCCCGGACGTCGAGGTCGCCCTGGATCTCAACGAGGGCGCGGTCGGCTGGCGCTCCACCGGCAAGACCGCCCGGGCACGGGTGATCCTCGTCGAGCGGTCCGCCATCGCCGGTGGGGTGCCATGGACGGGCCCCACCTACGCAGGTGGCCGCTTCGAGATCGTCCGGTTCACCGACGGATCCCCCGGCCACTGGGTGGTGTCCCGGCCGAACTTCGGCGTCCTCGGCGGCCTGGTCGTCGGCTCCACCGGATCCGGCAAGAGCAGGGCGTTGGGCGCGCTGATCGCGAACCTGCTCGAAGGCGGCGTGCAGGTCGCCGTCGGTGACCCGCAGAACGGCCAGTCGCTGCCGGCGTGGCGCGACGCCGTGGAATACCACCCCGGCATCGACCGGACCGGGCTGCTGACCCGCCGGGCGCACGCGGAGATCATGCGCCGCTCGAAGCTGCTCGCCGACGCCGGCGTCGAGGCCTTCGACGAGAACGACCCCCGCGTCAAGGCCCTCGGCCTCTGCGCCCTTGTGGTGATCATCGACGAGTGTCAGCTGATCCTGCTCCCGAACACCCCGCTGGTGGCGCTGATGGAGCAGGCCGCCGAGACGATGCGCAAGACCGGCGTCGCGATCGTCCTGGCCACCCAGCTGCCGCAGATGAAGTCCCTCGGCGGGTCGGTGCGGCTGCGTGACGCCCTGGTCTCCGGCAACGCCCTGATCCTGCGCCTGTCCAACCGGGGGTCGGGCTCGACGATCCTGCCCGACGACTTCGTCGGTGACCCGTTCGCGATCCCTCGCGAGTTCGAGGACGGCACCCCCACCGCCGGCATGGGCTACCTGCGCTTCAGCAACCGCGTCGGCATGCTCTGCCGAGTTCCGTACATCGACGAGACCGCCGCCGCCGCGGCCGCGCCCCGGGTGCCAGTGCGGTGGAACGTGCCCGAGATCGACCCGGCCAGCAAGATCGTGCTGCCCGGCCACCGCGCCCCCGACGCCGCCAAGACGACCGCGGCCGCGTCCGGTGGTGGCAGCGCGGTGGACCGGCTGCGCGCCGCGTTCGGCGCCGGCCGCCGCACCACGGTGGTGGAGCAGGTCGCGCCGCTCACCCCCGCCGAGTGGGTCCTGGCGTGCCTGCGCCGCGGCCCGGCCTCCGCGCAGGCGCTGCTCGATCGCCCGGACTGCCCCGTCGAGCAGTCGCAGCTCTACGCCCTGCTCGGCCGGCTCAAGGACACCGGCCGGATCACCCCGCCCGCCCAGCGCGGCGGCCCGTTCACCATCTCGGCCTGACCGCCACCGTGACAGCCGACCGCACCCGGGTCGGCTCTCGCGGCGGCCGCCAAGCCCACCCCGACCCCCTGCCGTACGCCCGGTCCGGACAAGGAGACCCCTGATGGCCAGCACCGCCCGCCGCCGCACCAGCAAGAAGCAGCCCGAGGTCGACCACGGCGCCGAGTTCGCCCGCCGCGCCGGCCTGGCCGCGCGCGCCGCCTGGCACGGCACCGCCGCCGCGACCGGCCGGGCCGCCCGCAAGCTGCCCAGCCCGCACCGCACCGACGTCGACCTGCCCGGCCACGACACCGCCGGCCTCGCGCTGCTGATCACCGGTGTCGTCACCGCGGCCGCTGTGTGGACGCACCCCGCCGGCCTGCCCGGTCAGCTTCTGGGCGTCCCGGCCGGCATCGCCGAGGGGCTGCTCGGGCACCTGGCCGTCGCCGCGCCGGCGCCGCTGATCTGGCTGGCCGTGCAGGCGATGCGCCACCCCGCCGGCACCCACACCGTGCGGATCCTCGCCCAGGCCGCCGGCACCCTGCTCACCGCCGCCGGCCTCGCCGGCCTGCTCGACCTGGCCACCGCCGGCGCGGGCGGCCTGCTCGGCCGGATCACCGGCGGCCTCGACGCGGTGCTCAGCGCGTGGGGCGCGATCCCGGTCCTGGCCGGCCTGGTCGCCGCAGGGCTCACCGCCGCCACCGGCATCACCCCGGTCGCCGTGGTCACCACCCTCGCCGCGGCCCGCCGCCGCCCGGCCAAGCCCGCCGACGTGGACGGCGTCGACGTCCTCGATGAGTTCATCGACGCCGACGACGAACTCGACGTGCCGGCCGCCCCGCGCCCGGCCGCCGCCGCGGCCAGCCCGGCCCCGGCGGTTGATTCCGCGGAATCCGTGCCCCGCCCGCCGCTGCCGCGCCGCCCGCCCGTCGCGGCCACCACGCCCACGCCCGAGGGCGCGGCCGCCGCGGTGCCGGTAACGGCGGGCGGCTACCAGCTGCCGCCGCTGGACCTGCTCGCCGCCGGCGTGCGGCCCGCGGACGCCGCGGCCGCCACGGCCGCCGCGGCGAAGGCCCTGCAGGGGGTGCTGACCGACTTCAAGCTCGACGCCCGCGTGAGCGGCCACCGCCGCGGCCCGGCCGTGACCCGCCACGAGATCAGCATCGGCCCCGGCGTGAAGGTCGAGCGGATTACCGGCCTGGCCAAGACCTTCGGCTACGCGCTGGGCACCGAGGCCGTGCCGATCGTCGCCACCGTGCCCGGCAAGAGCGCCATCGGCGTGGAGGTCCCCAACGCCGACCGGGAGGTCGTGACGCTCGGCGACGTCATTCGCTCCCGCGCCGCCCGCGACCAGCACCGGCTGCTCGTCGCCCTCGGCAAGGACATCGACGGCAAAGCCGTCACCGCGAACCTCGCCACCATGCCGCACCTGCTCCTGGGCGGCGCCACCGGATCCGGGAAGTCGGGCTGCCTCAACACCCTGCTCGTGTCGATCCTGACCCGGGCCACGCCGGGCGAGGTGCGGCTGCTGCTCATCGACCCCAAGCGCGTCGAGCTCACCGCCTACGAAGGCGTGCCGCACCTGGTCACCCCGATCGTCACCAACGCCCGCAAGGCCGCCGACTCCCTCGAATGGGTGGTGCGGGAGATGGACATGCGCTACGACGACATGGCCGCCCACGGCGTGCGGCACGTCGACGAGTACAACCGCAAGGTCCGCGCCGGGCAGATCACCGCCCCGGCCGGCAACGAGCGGACGCTGGAGCCGTACCCGTACCTGGTGGTCGTGGTCGACGAACTGGCCGACCTGATGATGGTCGCCCCCAAGGACGTCGAAGAGTCCGTCGTGCGGATCACCCAGCTCGCCCGCGCCGCCGGCATCCACCTCGTCCTGGCCACCCAACGCCCCTCGGTGGACGTGGTCACCGGGCTGATCAAGGCCAACGTGCCGTCGCGGCTCGCGTTCGCCACCGCCTCCCTGGCCGACTCCCGGGTGATCCTCGACCAGCCCGGCGCGGAGAAGCTGCTCGGCAAGGGCGACGGGCTGTTCCTGCCCATGGGCGCCGGCCGACCCACCCGCATCCAGGGCGCGTGGGTGTCCGAGGCCGAGGTCACCGCCGTCGTCGCGCACTGGCGCCGCCAGGCCGCCGCCGGCGGGTCCCCCGCCGCGCCGGCCGCAGCCCTGGTCCCGGCCGCCGAGACTGCGGCCGGCCCGGCCGTGGACACCGCGGTGGTCAACACGCTCGACGACGACGAGCGGGCCCTGCTGCGCGAGGCCGCCGAACTGATCGTCACCAGCCAGTTCGGCTCCACCTCGATGCTGCAGCGCAAGCTGCGCATCGGCTTCGCCAAAGCCGGCCGCCTCATGGACCACCTCGCGGACCTGCGCGTGGTCGGCCCCTCCGAGGGCTCCAAGGCCCGCGACGTCCTCATCCGCCCCGACGAACTGCCCGACCTGCTCGCCGCCCTCGGCGGCGGCGACTCCCCCGCCGACACCACGGACAGCGCCGGCGCGACGGTGCTGACCTTTCCCCGCAGCGACACCCGCCGCTGACCCCGAGCCGGTTCCACGAGACCAAGGAGATCCCGATGCACACCCCCACTTCCGACGAGCGCGACCTCGACCTGGCCCCGATCGATCACATCCGCGCCACCGAGGCCGGCACCGGCCGCTGGCGGGCGCTGACCGACTGGTGGCGCGACAACCGCACCGCGCTGTTCGTGCGCGACAACTGGCCGCTCGGCGTGGCCGCGCTGATCGCACTGGCCGTGACCGGCGGACTGCTGTGGCTGCTCTGGACCGTCATCGCCTGGCTGCTGTCCGCGCTCGGCGCGGCCGCCACGGCGGTCGGCGACGCCGCCCCCGCCCTCGGGGACTGGATCACCGACGGGCCGATCACCCGCTCGATCTCCGACCCGGTGCGCGCCTTCCTCGACGCGCACACCACCGGCCTGCCCGCCGGCGGCCGCGACGCCTGGATCGCCTGGCTGGTCGCCGTCTGCGTTCTCTACGCCGCCGCGGTGTCCGGATCCACCTACGGCCGCATCGGGTGGGCCGCGATCGGCGCCCTGACCGGCGCCGCCGCCTACGCCGGCGCCCCGGCCGGCGCCGGCCCGGCCGCCGCCGGGCTGACCGCCGTGGTGTGGCTGACCCTGTCCCTGCTCGCCTACACCGCCACCAGCCGGATCTCCCTCGGCGACGTCCTGGACAGCCTCACCGACCGGCGGGCCCGCCGCACCGCCGCCGACACCACGTACTGACCGAACCCGGCCGCCGCGCTTCCTTTTCCGCCCACCCGTCGATAGCACTCACTGAGGAGGAGCCATGACCACCACGACCACCCCCACCCCCACCGCCGCCGCCGCGCCGGCGACCACCGCGGTGCGGCTGTACGTGAGCGACAACGACCCCGAGAGCCCGCGCATCGTCGAGCGGGTCGTGACCGGCTGGCCCGTCGCGCCCGGCCTGGCCATCACCGTCACCGTCGACGAAGACGGACAACGCCTCGACGGCCGCTACAGCCTCACCCACCTGCCCAGCGGCAAAGCCGTCGCCCAGAAGTTGTGCGCCCGCCACGTCGACCAGGCCGCCACCACCGCGATCGCCACCGGCATCGACTGGACCAACGACGCCGAGCAGATCGTCGACGACGAGCGCACCACCCCGCTGCGCCCCGGCCTCACCGACTGGAACTGGTGCGGCTCCGACGACACCTGCCGCCCCGAGGCGTACCCGCGCCCCGACTCCGTCCTGCACGACCCCACCAGCCGATAACGCCGCGCGGGCGGCCCCCCCTGCCTTCCAAAGCTGGGGCCGCCCGCCACCCCATCAGCCCGCATCGAGCCAGAGGAGCACCCTCATCGTGCCTGATCCGACCTCGACCATCGCCCTCGGCCGGGCGGTTGCCGCCCTGGACACCGCGATCGCTACCGCCCGCGCCGAGCTGGCCCGCGTCGACCCGAAAGCCAACGGCTACCTCCAGGTCGCCGGCGTGCTGCTCGGCGCCGGCCTGGCCGCGCTCACCGCCGCCGGCGGCCGCCTCGGCCCGCTCGCCCTCACCGCCGCGGCGGTGACAGCCACGGCGGTGGCCGCCGCCCTGGTGCTGCTGGTGCTGGCCTGCCGCCCCCGACTCGACGGCGACCACGGCCCGCTCTCCTACGCCGACGCCGACCCGTACGAGGTCCTGGCTCGCTACACCGCCGACGTCGACGGCGTCGACGAGTTGCTTGCCCTCGCCCGCACCCGCGAGCTGTGCTGGCTGTCCCGGACCACCCGCGCCAAGTACCGGGCGATCCGATGGGCGGTGCCGCTGCTGCTCGCCGGCTACGCCGGCGCGGCCCTCACCGCCGCCGCGGCGATCGGCCAGTGGTGACCGTGACCAGCGACTACCGCCTCGACGTGGTCACCGACCCGGAACCCGACCTGCCGCAGACCGTCCACTACTACACCGCCACCGACGTCGACGACGCGTGCCGCCAGGCGCGGCAGCTGCTCGACGACGCCGACGGCCCCACCGACCGCTACGGCGAGCTGTACGTCCACGACGGAGCCGGCCGCGCCATCCATTGCGACACCATTCACCGGCCCGAGTGACCATTCAAAGCGCACGAATAGGCGGTCCCTTTCAACGGGCCGCCTATTCGTACGACCTTGGTCGCATTCTTTGCGAATATTTTTGCGCCGGACTCATACAGGTATGTCCCGATTTTCCCGGGAGATCCACACAGGATCCGCGCCGATCCCTGGCGTGGGCGCGTGTTGGGACTTCGTCACGCGCGGCAGTCGCCGTAAGATCCACGGGTTACCACCCCAGCCTGATCTACAACCTCGTGAGGGAGCGCCCGCGCTCAACCCCTAACTCCATAAAAAAACAGAGCCCCAAACCCCTCTTCGTTTGGCCGCGCGGAGGGTCTGAGGCTCTCAACAAGCTCGGAGGCAACCATAGCACCCACCTCCGGGCTGGGTGCACTCTTGTCTCTGCACGCGGTTACCGCGTGTCGCGGCGACGCCTGCCCGCGCCCGGCCCTCACCTCAACGCATCGACCACCGGCGGTGGACGATGACGCTTAGCGCAACCACCTATCACGCTCTGTCGGCTGAGCGGATCGCGGCGGCCGGACACTGCCCGGTCTGTGCCGCCGCCGGTCAGGCGGTGCTCACCATGGCGGGCCGGGACCGGTGCATGACGCACCTGGCCCACCCAGCACCCACCGCCTCCGTTAGCGATGTTTTTGGTCCGGAAACTACGGGCGGCCGCGCTACGTCTGCGAGGCGGCCGGGGCGTCGGCCCGCTGGCGGCCGGCACGCCTGGCGGCGGATGTTCCTGTCCTGCTCGCCGGTACGCAAGGCGCCCAAGGACACCGGCTCCAAGCGGCGGCTGTCGCCGCAGCGTCTGGAAGAGCACGCCTCACTCCTGGTGGTGCAGGCCCTGTCCGCCCGTAAGGCGTACCGGCCGATCGGCTGGCTGGCCCTGGTCCTCTACGACCTCGACACCCACCGGCCGCCCGGCGCGAGCCGCGCCGACGCCCGCTCCAACATCGCCGCCATCGCCGCGATCCTGGCGTCGTCGGCCGACTGGGGCTCCGGCCGCCGCAGCCGCCCCGGCCGGCAGGTTACCGCCGGCCTCACCGGACGGTGCGAGAAGACCGTCACCCGCCACCTCGCCCTCCTGGAGGCCCGTGGCCTCACCGAGGGCAACGCCGCCGGCCAGCTGCTCACCAAGCAGCAACGCGTCGACGTCCAGGCCGACCCCGACGCCACCGCCGACCAACGCGCCCGCTGGACCAACCGCGCCGAGTGGCGCCTGCTCATCCCCGACTGGACCCGCGAGATCACCGACGAGGAGATCTGGCCCTACATCGAGCAGGCCGCCGCCCTCCTGGACGACCTCGCCGCCCCCGCCCGCGCCGGCCGGGCTGTGGACAACCCTGCGGACCCGGTTGTGGATAACCGCCCTGGTCAGCCCGCACCATCGCTAAATGTCCCCCCCTCAATTACCCCCCAGGTACTCACGTGTGTTCCTGTCCGTCGTAGCTCTTTCTCCTTGCCGCCCACTGTGGACAACGTGCCGGACGGCGCGTCGCCGGTCGCGGTAGAGACAGAGCAGAAAGGCGGCGCGTTGCGCCTCTCACCAACAAGGAGGGGTTCCCGCGGTTCGCGGGGCCGTCTGGCTCCAGGAGTGGTGCGCCTGGCCCGCGAGATGGTCACTGACGACCGTTTCCCCTACACCCGGGGTCCGAACGACATCCTGCCGATCGCGGGCGTCCTGCACGCCCGCAAGCTCGGCCGATGGACCATCGAGGACCTGGTCGCCGAGGCCGAGCTGCGGCTGGCCGAATGCCACAAGAGCATGGTCACGGTGGCGAAGGCTCCGGCCTCGTATACGGCGTGGCTGCTGGCCAAGGCCGTGCCCGACGAGCCGCCCGCGCAGATCGCGGCCGCGCTCGCCGAGTCCGCCCGCGCCGACCTCATCGCCCGCGTCCACCGCCAGTCCAGCCAATGGCACCAGCGCGAGCAGCACCGTGTCGACGCCACCGCCAGCGAGGGCGGCCGCGCCGCCCGCGCACTGGTCGACGAGCTCGCCGCACGCCGCCACCACCGCAAGCTCGCCGGGGCCCGCCGCTACGACGAGATCTCCCGCGACCTCGACACCCCCGCCGACGGCACCGTGACGTCCTAGGCCGCTCCAGACCGTGCGATCACCGCCACCAGGCCCCAGCCGCCCATCCGAGAAAGGCGACAAGCCCCCTATCGGTTTCTATTATTCCGCGATAGGCTTCCTATCGTAAGTTGGTCGAGGAGAGGAGAGACCTGATGTCGAACAGTCCTGCTGACGTGGTGGCGGCCGCCGTGGAGCGGTTGCAGGCGGCCAGCGCGCAGCGAGAGGCCCTGGCGCCGCTGCGCCGGGCGATCAGCGACGTCGACGAGGAGGCGCGCACCGCGGCGTTGGCCGCGTCGGCGGCCGGCCTGTCCGAGCGCGCCATCGCCGCGCAGCTCGGTGTCACCCAGCCCACCGTGCACTCGTGGCTGGATGAGCGGCGGTCCGCGCCGGTGCCGGCCCGCACGGTCGCCGCGCAGGCGTGGACGCTGCACCACCTCGCCACCGCGTTGGCGTCGCAGGTGGCTCGGCTGCGCGGGCATGAGCTGCCCGGGCAGGCTCCCGGCTCCCAGCACGTGGCGCCGAGCAGCGCCGCCAGCACCGCCTACAAGGGGGCGGTCGACGTTGCCGGCACCCTGGCCAACCTCGCCGCCGCCCTCGACTACGCCGTCCGTACCAAGCACCTGCGGGGAGAGCGCTGATGGGACTCCTGGACCGCTTCCGCACACCCCCGGCCGTGCCGGCCGGCCCGGCCGCCGACGTCGGGTCTGACGGCATCTTCGCGGTGCCGCTGACTCCCGCCGAGGCGGGCCGCCTGGTGCAGGCGCTGCGTGAGCACGACCGGCTCACCCGGCTGCACCGGCCGGACATCGGTTACGGGGCCGGCTACAGCCGGTCCGAGGCCGAGACCATCTCTCGGACGACCGGCGTCGCCGCCGCCCTCGGGCACCCGGTCGTGCCGCACCTCGTGCAGAGCGTCACCATGCACGACGGCCTGCTGATCGACTTGCAGCGGTGGACGCCGGGGGCCGCGCTCACTCGCGACCTGGAGCAGTTGCTGACCAAGATGCAGTTGCTCGCCGGGATGGCGCGGCTGCGCCAGTGGCACGTCCGCTACGACCCGGCCGCCGGCGGCATGCGGTGGACCACCGTCCCGACCGACATCCCCGGCAGCCCGACCGACGCCGGCCCGCGCCGCGAGAGCGCGGTCGTGGCCAGCGCCCTGCCCGGCCGCCCCACCGTCGGGGCGCCGCACCTGGGGGCCGCCGACGTGTTCGCGGCGCGGATGCGTGACGTCCACGCCGCCGCCGGCGACAACCGTCTCACCGCCCACGCCCTGCGGGAGCTGGCCGCCGCGGCGACCACCCTCGCCGGGCAGCTGCACGCGGACGCCGACCGGCCGGGCGGTGCCCGATGAGTGCCGAGACGCTCGTCGACGCGCCGCGCCTGGTCGTGCTCATCGGCCCGTCCGGTGCCGGCAAGTCGAGCTTCGCCGCCGCGCACTACCGGCCGCACCAGGTCTACAGCCTCGACTGGCTGCGCGCCGTCGTCGCCGACGACGAGTGCGACCAGGACGCCACCGCCGACGCGCTGACTCTGCTCACCGCGATCCTGCACACCCGCCTGACCCGCCGGCTGACCACCGTCGTCGACGCCACCAGCAGCAGCGTTGCCGACCGGGCGTGGCTGCTCGCCATCGCCGGCGAGCACCAGGTGCCGGTGGAGGCTGTCGTCGTGACCGCTCCCCTGGCGGTGTGTCTGGCGCGGCAGGCCGCCCGACCCGGACCCGCGCCGGGCCGCCGGTGGGGCCGTGCCGTGCCGGCCGACGTCGTCACCGCGCAGCACGCCGACACCATCGCCGCCCTGGACACCCTGCGCGCCGAGGGCTTCGCCCACGTCACCGAGATCGGCTCGTCACTGCCGGGATCGGCCGCAGGTACCGAGATCCACTACCAGACGTACGCCGCCGCCACCGGCACCTCCGGCGTCGCGACGCTCACCGTTGCGCACACCGTGGACAGTCTCGGCGAGGCCGACCGGCTGGCCGCCAAGCACGCCCGCGCCGACGTCGACGTCCACGTCACCGCCGTCGTCCGACCGGACGGCCGCGACCTCGTACGGGAGTGGGAACACGCCCACGCCGACGTCCTGTGACCGGCCACGCCAACCCCGCGCGGTGGCCCCCGCCCCCGCCGACCGACAGCACTCCGTTCGCGCGGTCGGGGTCGTGCAGCAACACGACCCCGACCACTACCTCCAGCCCCCGAAACCGCTGAGCAGCAACCCGAGACACCGAAAGGCAAGGATCATCATGACCGACACCCGCACCAACACCCACCCCGACGTCTACCTGCGCGGCACCTACACCCACCCCGACGTGTACCGCGGCGTCGCTGAGGGCTGGGCCGAGGCCCAGACCGACCCGACCCGCATCACCGACTGGCCCGTCCGGCAGGCCGCCGCCGCGCTCCCGTTTCCGGTCGTGGCGGGCCGTCCGCGCAACCCGTTCGAGTCCACCCCCGTGCGCTACGGCCGCAACCGGCTGGGGCACTGGGGCGAGGCGCGCTGTGCCGACGCCGCGGTGACCGCGACCGACACCACCGGCGCCCGCTGGATCGTCCTGATCGAGCGTCCGCGTGGGGAGGGCTGGGCGCTGCCCGGTGGTCACATCGAGGCGGGTGAGGACCCGACGACTGCGGCTGGGCGGGAGCTGGCCGAGGAGACCGGTCTGGTCGTCGACCTCACCGACGTGTGGGTGCGGACGCTGCCGGCCCGCTACGTGCCGGATCCCCGCTGCTCCGACGAGGCGTGGATCGTCACCTACCTCACCACGATCGCCCTCGGCGTCTACGAGGCCGGCCACCTGCCGGCCCTGGTCGCCGGCGACGACGCCAAGCGCGCCGTGTGGGTCCGCGCCGACAGCTTCACCGACCTGGCCCGGCACCTCGGCGCCACCGTCGGGGGCGTCGTGTTCTCCGGGCATCAGCCGATGCTCGGCGACCTGCTCGGCGCCCCGACGTGGCCGACGCTGGCGATGGTGGCCGAGATCAACGGCATCGGCATGAGCGACATCGGCGAGGACGGCGACATCATCGCCCAGGGCCACCACGACCCGGCCCGGATGCTGACCGCGCTGCGCGGCTACGCCCGCGAGGTGTGGGACGAGGTCCTGGCCCCCGCCGACCCGGCCGACCCGCACGCGCAGATCCGCCACGAGTGGGCCGTCAACACCGGCGACGGCACCGGCCCGGAGCAGTGGCGCCTGGAGCCGGCCGCCCCGGGTGCGGCGGACGCGTTCCCGATCACCCGCTGGTACCAGCACTGATCTCCCACCCCGGCCGCCGCGCGGCCGACGGATCGGGCGCGCGGCGGCCGTCAACGACTGTTCGTCAACGCTTGTGACCTTGCAGTCTGAAACTGTAAGGTGGTGTTTGTGAGGCGGAGTGCTCGACCGGAGGAGGAGAACGTGGGCGCACGGCAGGCGTACGAGGTCGGAGCGGGCGAGTACGAGGACTACCAGATCCTGGCCCTGTTCGAGGACCAGCGGGACGCGCAGGCGTTCGCCGACCACCACAACCTGACCAACATCGAGCGGATCTCGCGCGGCAACTGCTCCCCGGCGGTCGTCAGCGACACGACGGTCGCCTACTACCCGGCCGGCACGTGGCGCCCGACCTCCACGCAGGTCATTGACGGCACGCTGACCGGCTCGCTCGAACTCACCCAGCACTGACCCACTCACCCAGCACTGACCCACTCACCCAGCACTGACCCACCAGGAAGGAGTAAGGCCATGGACCCCGTGCTCGCGGTCATTCTCGCGATCGGCATTCCGGTCGCCCTCGTGTTCGGCATCGGCCCCCTGTTCTTCAACAGCCGGCGGTTCTGACCGCCTCCGTCGCCACCGGGCTGGCCCTCTGGTCCGGTGGCGCGCGGAGGTCGCCAGGCCGCCTGGAGACCCGGAGAGGAGAAGGCATGCAGGTGGAGCAGATCGTCGCCGACATGCGCAAGACCATGGCGATGCCGGGCAGCTCGCCCGGAGTGGAGCGCTGGATCGCGCTCGGATACATCACCGGGATCGCCCGGCCGGAGCCCGGCAGCGCCACCACCGCGCGCATGAGCGACGCGGACCGGCTCGCCGCGATCCGCGCCGTGCTCGACGCCCTGGATCTCATCGACGCCGACCACGCCGACAACGCCGAGTGGACCACGGAGCAGGTGTTGGCGTACCTGGCGGAGCAGGGCCGGCCGGTGACCGCGAAGACCTGGTCCGGCTACGTCTCCCGGGGCCAGGCCCCGGCGCCGGCCCGACACATCAGCCGGACCCCGGTGTGGGACTCGGCCACGATCCGGTCCTGGCACACCGGCCGGCGCGGCCAATCGTGGCGTGCGGGCCAGCAGAGCACGACGGAAACGGCCGACCGCTCCGACGACACCCGATGAGCACCACCGCGGGGCCGCTCGACGGCTGGGACGTCTGCGCCGTCACCGGATGCCCCCTCTCGGACCCCGACGCAGCCGAGCCCGACAACATCGACGAGATCGGAGAGACCGGCATCGCCCACGGCGTGCGGCACGTCAACATCTCCGACCACTGGTGGATCAACACCGACCCGAGCCAGCTCGCGCACGACAACGCCAACGTCCTGGCCGTCGCCGAGTGGCTCGCCCGATACGAGTGCCGCGACTACTGCGTTCGCAGCGAGGAGTACGTCGGCGAGTGGCGCGGCTACCAGCTGCTCGCCAGCGACCTACTGGGAGCCCTCGACGGAGCCCGGCACCCGTGACACCACGCCCTGGGCGCCGGCGACGGCACCCAGGGCCCCGCCCCACCGCCCCCGAGGAGGACAGACACATGGGCTGGATCAACAGAGCGCTCGGCACCGGCCGCGACCTCAACCGTGTCGAGACCGAGCTGGCCGGCATGGGCCCCAGGGACCCCCGCCGGAGCAAGCTCAGCAAGGAAGCCGCCCGCCTCCAACAGCAGCAGACCACCGAGATCTCCAAGGCCCTGCGCGACGGCGCGGACGAGCAGACGATCCGCTTCGCCCTCGGGTTGCACGGGCAGGGAGCGGACCGCGCCGACAGCCGGGGCCGGCCCACCCCCGCCCAGGAGATCCAGCAGTTGATCGCCCGGCACGGCATCGAGGCCGTCACCGAGGCCCTGCACCGCAGAGCCTGACGCCGACGCGCGCCAAGCCACCTGTCGATGCCTCCATAACTGATCTTATCGAGGCACGAAATTGTCGGACCCGGACCGTAGCGTCACGGGGGATTGTGAGATCTCTCGTCAGGTTGACAGTGCGGATTTCTCACCTCGTGACCGAACGCAAGACCTGAACCGAAGGAGCGCCAACCCACACCATGAGCGACAACGACGCGGACCCGATCAGCCTGCCCGAGGACATCGCCACGCAGGTGCGGCAGCTCGCCGAGCAGCTCCACGACGTGCTGAGCAAGCACATGTCCGTGACCGACCCGGTGCCGCAGGCACAACTGCTGTGGCAGGCCGCGAAGCTGATCAACACGGCCGCCGGCGGTCTGGACTACGCGACCGGCACGCCCGCCGATCAGCGGTTCTCCCGCTGGTGGGACGTCGCCGACATCGGCTCGGACATCGCGGGCACGGCGATGCAGATCGCCGCGCAGGGCCTGACGGTTGAACACGCCGTCGCCCAGGCCGAGTCGTTCGGGGCGCTGGACACCGGATTCACCACGACCATCGGCGCGACGACCGTGCGCCTCTACCCGAAGGACGAGGAGTCGACCCAGACCCTGACGGTCAGCGTCGACGCCGACCCGCTGCACCCGCTGACCGTGACCGCCAACCACGGGGCGGCACCGACGCCACGCCCATACACGCCAGTCAGCCTGCTGCGCGTGGACCACGCGATGCGCCGACTCGGACAGGCCCTCGGCGACGTCGTCGACCACTAGGACGACGACACCGCCCGGTCGACGGCCCCCGGTCCCGCACGCACCATCCACGAGGAGAGAGCCATGACCAACAACGACCCCTTCGACATCGGCCCGGCCGACACCCCGCAGCAGCGCGCCGCGTACCTGGAGGAGAAGTTCCACAAGCACCGCGACGACGCCGGCGTGCCGGTGCTCGCCGAGGAGGAACTCCTCGTCGTCGCCGAGCTGCTCGACCGGCTCAACGAGCTGACCAGCGCCACCCGCGACCCGTGGGGCCGCCTCGCGCGGCTCATGGCGGTCCGGATCTACGACCGCCTCGGCATCTGAGAGCGACAGGCAGACCCTCACCGACCAGCAACAACATCAGGAGGAACGTGTGAGCATCAGCAGCACTGCCAAGACCACCGAGGTGGACATGAGCGCCGTCCGTCAGTGGGTGGACCGCGCCGTCAAGGCCGCGGTCCCGGCCGACCAGATGACCACCGACAAGTACGGCTTCGCCGAGCCGCAGCCCCTCGCCGGTCTGCAGGCCGCGCTGTCCGTGGCCCGCCTGGCGCAGGATCAGGCGCACAAGTTCGCCAAGGGCCTGCGCGGTGAGGGTTCGTCGTGGGACGAGATCGCCGACCTGCTGGAGATCGAGTGGTCCGAGGACTACGCGCGACGGGAGCGGGCGTTCGAGCTGGTCGCCGGCCCGGCCTCGCGCAACGGCTACGACCGGTACGTGTTCTGGACCTGCGGCGGCCCCCGTGGCTGCGGCGAGCGCGTCAGCGACCGTGGCCCGTACAACGGCTACCCGTCCGACTGCGAGGACGGCCACGCCGAGGGCTGCCGGCGGCTGGCCGCCGAGGTCGAGGCGCACCACCAGCAGCAGGACGAGTGGGAACGCCGCGCCGAAGTGATGGAAGAGACGCTCCCGCTCGTCACCGACACCTTCGGCAAGGAGACCGTGCAGCGGGTCCGGTACGTGCAGTCGCACGGCGGCCGGTACCAGGCCTGGTCGACCAGCGAGACCCTCGCCGTCGCCCTGGTCCTGCGCGACGACGAGCGGCTCAGCGAGGTCGGCTACTCCACCCACACCGAGGCCCTGCGCCGGATCACGTCGGGCATGTCCACCCCGCCCCGCGACCCCGCCGGTTGGCTGACCACCGTCCGGGCCGCCGCGACCGGGCTGCGGGACTGAGCCCCCATGCCTGAGCGTCAACCGGCGAACCGGGAGCACCTGATCTGCGCTGTCGACGAGACCAGCCCCTTGTGGAGCCGGTACGTCCTCACCGTCCAGCCCCACGGCGAAGACGGCCAGTGGGTCATCGCGCACCGCAGCACCGGCCTGTTCTGGGACCGCCACCACACGTGGACACCCGACATCCGCAACGCGGCGCGGTTCCCCGAGGACAAGGCGCGGCAGGTCGCCGACCGCCTCGCCGTCAGCCTCGTCACGGAGGGCATCACCGCAGCCGAGACACTGCGGAGCTGAACCACCCCGCGCGCGGGTCGGGACCATCCGAACTGGCCCCGACCCGCGCCCGTCGATCATCTCCGACCACACAGGAGGACGCACCACATGGCCAGCCCTGTATCTGCCGTCCCCGGTCGCGGCCGATGATCCGGGTGCGGATCGTCGCCGACGACGTCGACCAGGCCGACGCCGCCGCGCTGGCCATCGGCCGCGTGCTCACCGTCACCCGGGAGAGCCCGCCGCGGCCGCGTCGATCCGGTGACGGCGTCACCGTCTACCTCGACGCCGAGTTGCCCCCGGTCGACCGGGACGCCGCTGGCGCCGCGCGACGCGAACGGAGGTCGACGCGATGACCGTTCTGTCCGGCGAGCTGCTGCCCGCCACCCCCCACGGTGGGGCCCCCACCGTGGGGGCACCCGCTGGCGACGGCCTGGAGGAGCTGCTGCGGGAGTGGCTGATCTCCTACGCCTCGCCGCACACGCGGGCGGCGTACCAGCGCGACCTGCGGCACTGGCTGGCGTTCCTGGCCGCCTCCAACGTCGATCCGCTCACCGAGGCCCAGCGGGTGCACACCCACGCGTGGCTGCGCGTGCAGGAGGCCTCCGGCACGGCGGCCGCCGCCACCCGCGCTCGCCGCCTCGCCGCGGTGTCGGCGTTCTACTCGTGGTTGATCGCTGAGGACCGCACCGACCGGGCCAACCCCGCCGCCATCAACCCCAAGCAGAAGCCGAAGACCGACCAGAAGCGCCCGCGTACCGCCGGGCTGTCTCGCGCCCAGGCCGAGGCGCTGCTCGCCACCGCCGACGCCGACACCGGCCCCCAGGCGGCCCGCACCGCGGCGATCGTCGCCCTGCTGCTCTACACCGGCCTGCGTGTCGGTGAGCTCGTCGGCGCCGACATCGAGCAGCTCGGCCACAACCGCAACCACCGCGTCCTACGGTTCGTGGCCAAGGGCGGCGGGGAGCACCTGGTGGCGCTGCCCGCCCCGGTGACCCGCCGCCTGGACGCCTACCTCGCCGGCCGCACCGACCTCGCGGCCGCCGCGCTGCCGGTGCCGACCGGGCAGGCCGGCGCCCGGCCGCGCCGGCCGCTGGTGGCCACGGCCAGCGGCGCCCGCCTCGACCGGGGCGCGGTGTGGCGGCTACTACGCCGCCTCGCCACCACCGCCAACATCCCGGTGAAGATGAGCCCGCACGTGCTGCGGCACACCTGCGCCACCCTCGCCCGCGACGCCGGCGCCCGCCTGGAGGACGTCCAGGAGCAACTCGGGCACGCCGACGCTCGCACCACCCGCCGCTACGACCACGGCGGCCAGCGCCTCGACCGGGCCCCGGCCTACACCCTCGCCGCGTACCTCACCGTCGACGACGGCGGCGAGGATTCCATGGAATCAGCAGTTGGGGAGGAAGCGGCATGACCACCAAGGCCCGCACCTCTGTGGCGGTGGCCGCCTGGACCGAGCTCAACGACCGTCAGCAGGGCACCCTGCGCGCGATCTACGACATCGACCAGCAGATTGAAGCCAACCGGCGCCGCGAGGCGGCCCTCGGGAGGTTCGACGGCCGCCCGGCGGTCGAGTGGCGGCGCATCGACTTTGCCCACGAGCCCGGCGATCGCCGGCTGGTCGGTCTCACCGACCTCCAGTCGCGCCTGGACTGGCACGGGTGGGACAACCAGGGCAACGGCTCGACCATGGCCGCGCTGGCCAGCCGAGGGCTGATCACCCGCAACACCCGAGGCACCGCGTTCGGGGTGATGCATACCGTGGCGTTGACCCGGGCGGGCCGGGCCGCCGCCCGCGCCGGCACCTCCCTGGACAACGGCGCGAAACCGAAAGCCGGCCTCAGTGAACGCGCGTGGGAGGTCCTGGCCCTGCTGTGGGCCGTCGACCAGCGCGGCCAACCGCTGACCTGGAACTACTCCGGGACGATCGAGCACGTGCTGATCGACAAGCACGTGCCGCCGCTGGCCGAGAGGTGCGCGGATGGCTACCGCATTACCGACCGGGGCCGCGACTTCTACCGCAACCAGCACGCCGCACACACCGCCGCGTATCCCACCGTCACCGCCGCGCACCCCGACGGCGCCGACGCCGAACCGTGGCCGGCACGAGCCGACGAGCTGCTCGGCCAACACCGCAAGCTCTACCGCGCGCTGGTCAAGGCGTGGAGCACCGCACGCGACATGCAGCTCACGGCCGACAGCGAGGCGGCCGCCGAGCCGCCGACACCCGTGGCCGTGCTGCCCGCCGCGGTGACCGAGCAGGCCACCGCGGTGCACCAGCTGTGGCAGGAGACCGCCCGCCAGCGCGCCAAGCTCGCTGGCGAGCACGTCGAGGCCGTGCGCGACCGTGCCGAGCGGACGGCTCGCGTCTACGCCGCCGCCGCGCTGAGCGTGTTCCACGCCGCGATCACCAAGGCCGACCCGCTGGCCGGGTTGCAGCCGCCGAACGACGCCGACACCTGGGACGAGCCGCCGCTGTCCCTGCGTGGCGAGACCGGCATCCACGCTATCGACGCCGCCGTGAAGAAACTGCACGCCGCCGCCGTAGGCGCTCCCCTGAAACGACGCGGCCCCGCCCCGAAACGCCGCCCCGCCCGCACCCAGCAGCCTGAGCAACCGCCACCGCCCGGCGCCGACCTCGCGGCACTCGCCGACTACCTACGCGACCAAACCCACGGCGGCACCCTGCTGCGCCGCCTGCACCACTGACCCGGGCAACGAGCCCGCCACACCTCGACGCCGAACTACCAGGCCACTGGGCAGCGCGACGCGCCAACCCACAAGACGTGCCAACCTCGACGACCCCCACCCCCGCCCCGGGGGCAAGGCCACCTTGCCCCCGGGGAGTGCCGTCACCATCGACGCCGTCGATCGATGATCACGGCGAGGGGATGCGCCGTCGACGAGGGTGCCCCTCCCCCGTTGGGGCACCCGGCGGCGCGCAGCAAGGGGCCGGCGCCACAGGGGTGGGGCGCCGGCCCCGCACCACACACAGCGCCGGTGCAAGCGGCTCACTGCTCGGCAGCGAGGCCGATCCTGGCTGCCAGGTGAAGCGGCCGGGCGTCGACGACGACGCTGGCCCGGTCCAGGTCGACGCGGGCGGGCCGGTCGTATCGGCCGAAGGTGACAGTCCACCGCTGCCAACTCGGGCCTGACGTGCGAGCGGTGACGTCCGGGTGGATCGGCTCGCCAGCGCCGACGGTGGCATAGATCCGCACCACGTCGACGCTCGGGTCCTTCCACTGACCCTCACGCAGGGCACCGGTGTGGTCCTCGTCGACGACTTCCACCACGAGCGACAGGCCGTGTGGCCCGTCGATGACGCCCCAGTGCAGCACCACGAGGCCGACAGCCCGGCCGAGGACAGCCGGCGGGACCAGCAGGCGGGGACCGGTGACCGTCATAAGAGCCCACCCTGCCACCCGCTGATGACCGGACGGTCACATCGAGCAGCGCATGCGACTCTGGACGCCTCGTGACGTGTCGGTGACGATGGGCTGATGAGTGAGGTGCGGCCCCGATGGGCGAACCTGCCGCCAGCGGAGCGGGACCGGCGCATCGCGCAGAGCGCGGCCGATCGAGCCCGTGCCGCTGGCGACGAGCCGGCGCGGCCGGCGCGGTGGGCGGACCTGCCCGCCGCCGAGCGTCGCCGGCGTGAGGCCCAACGCGACGCCGACCGGGCCCGCGCCGCCTCCGGCGACACCACCGTTTCGGAGGCCGAGCGGCAACGCCGCGCTATGCAGAGCCGCGCCGACCGCGAGGCCGCCAAGATCGAGGACGCGATCCACCGCACCGTCTACGGCGGCGACATCAACATGATGTCCAAGGACGACTGGTGACCGCTGCCGGCCCGCAGTGTCGGCACATTGTCGAAGATCACCGCACACCCTTACCGACATCCCTGGCGCCCCGGAAGAGTGGCCACGCCGCCCGGCCCGTCTGCCGGTAGGCCCAGGTGCTTCACGGGGCTCAGATGGCCGCCTGAGCCTCGTGGAGCACCTCGCACCGGCCGAAGGTGAGCAGGTACCGCTGTTCAAGGGGCCGCGCTCACCAGCGGGTTCCAACGAGGGTTCCAACGAGGAATCCAACGACGGGGACCGCTCGCCTGAACCCTCACCCGTGTTCACGCCATCTCTCCTGGTGGGAGGCGTTGAGGCGGCCGGCGTACCGGAGCCGACTGATAAGAGGTATCCCACCTACCGCCCGCCGTATTCGTGCTCGAACGGCAGGGGGCAAGGCGGCCTTGCCCCCTGCCGGCCTCGGCCGAAAATCTGCAGATCCGGCAGGTCGCAAGCCTTCGGAATCCAGATCCCCGGGACGGGACCGGGTCGGGCCGGGTCGGGAAACCGCCGCACCGGTACGCCTGCTTGCGGGCCTGCCCGCTTCCGTGCATGATCGGGCCGCACCGCCCCTCGCGACCTGACACCCAGCCAGACACCGCGCCGCACCACCGCCCGACGCGACCTGGCCGCCAGCCGGACACCGCGACCCCGTTCGACGCCAGCGACCCGGCCGCCAGCCGGACCACGCTCCTCGCCAACACCGCCGGGCCCCTGTGCCCGCCTGCCAGGCACCAGCACCAAGGGGAGGGACACGTTGGCCACCGCCGCGTCCATCCTCGACGACCTGGACCCGGACCTACGCCAGACCTGCGTCAGACCTGTGATCGGACCTGAATCCGGACCCAGGTCCGACGCAGGTCCGCACTCAGGTCCAGGTCGTGGGCGCGAACTCGGCCAGGTCAGGTGCACCACTCTGCCCTCAGACCTACGCCCAGACCCGCGTCGGGACCCAGGTCCCGGGGTCTCCCGGGACGGGACGGGGCGAGACGGGCACAGGTCCGCACCCAGGTCTCACCGCCCGGCCGCCCTCCGGCACCAGGCGGCCGTCCCCTGCGACCCGGCGCCCATCCGGACACCGCACGAGCAGCCCACGCTCACCCAGGACCAGCGACTGGCCAATCCGTTCAATCACCTGGCTACCGGGTTTGGATCCCCGGGACGGGGCGGGCAGGGCAACCTCACCCGCCCCGCCGTGGCCGCGCGCCGATCACCGACGAACCACCGACCGATCACCGACGAAACAGCGACCGATCACCAACACGAACAAAAACCAGTCGTTGATCGGATCGCTGATCGAACACTGATCCGATCACCGGTTCGTTGGCGATCCGAACGACGATCTGACGCCATCAGTGCGCCCTGCGTACCGCCGATCACCGACGGCGGTGATGCCAACCAGCGCGGGGAAGGGTCCGGGTTGGGTCGGGGGTGCGCGGTTGTTGGTGATCGCCGCTAACGGCTGCGGCAGGCTCCTGGGGGCGGGCAGCGGATGAGGCGGGTAGGTGGAGAGTCCGGAGAACCGGCGCGGGGAGGGGCGGGTCGGATCTCTGCTGGTTAGGGGCCGCGAAACGCGCGGGTAGGACAGCTCACGCGCTGACGAGTTTCCACACTCGCCGTACCCGGTGGCCTGCTGTTTTTCGGCGACGGCTGAACCATCGACCCCACGTCCAGGCGACAGAAAACTCTCCCCGGGGCCACGAGGGACAACGGGATCGACCGTGAGGATCAGCCGATGATCGGTACGGTCACCGCCGGGATCACCAGGGGCACAGGCGGACCTGACCCCGGCTCGGTTCGTTGAGCAGTCCATGACGGATCAGTCGCACCACCTGGTGGCCAACCCGCAGCGGTACTTCGAGGCGTTGGGGCGGGTCATGTCCTCTCTGCGGGACACCTGCGCGCTCAACGGCGCTACCAACCTCGACTGGTGGCAAGGCAAGGGTGGGCGGACATGGGAGATCGAGTGGCAGGGCGGCCCGTTTCCGGCCGAGGTCGCCGCGAAGCTGCTGGGCGTACCGGAACCCGGCGCTGCCGACGGCGCGATCGAGACGGCTGTGCAGGACCTGATTGCCCCGGGTCCGGACAACTCCGGCCGCGCGCATCTGGTCGTGCTCGACGTGCCGGTGAACCTGCGCGCCATCGACCCGATCGGCGCCAGCCAGGTCTGGGCGACGCTCACGCGGTGACGACCAGGAGGCCGCCCAGTCGGGCAGCCGCGCGTCGGGTTCCTGGTCGCCCCGGTCAGTCGTAGGTGTTGGTTAGGGCGAGCCGGTGCCGAGGAACCGGGTCGACCGGCACCCGCCGGGGGTGATGTCCGTGGGGGACATGGTGGGAGACCCCAGGGGAGCCAGCCCCCTTTTTCTCTCCCCGAATCCGCGTGGCCTGCCGAAATGGTCACCACGACACGCAACCCGACTCCCGTGATCAGGGCCGTGATCAGTGGGGCGACACGAGCCCCGATCAACCGGTCCGGCGTTGTCGTCGTCGTGCTCCTGGTCGACCAGCACCGGCCGGTGCTCGCGGATCCACGCCGCGACGTCCGTCTGCAGCCCACCCACGCCGAGCTCTGAACGTTCAGACCCCAAAACGCGCGTGCGGAGAGGGCTATGACCGGTCGCACCACAAAACGCGCGCGAGGCGGCAGCGGCAGCGGCCCTGGACCCCACGCAGGCGGGCAGGGCCGGGCCTAGGGGCCCGGCCCCCGTGCCCGCCGCCGCCGCGGAAACGCCGCATCCGTTCGCTGCCCGTGAGCTGGCAGGAGTGACTCAGTCCAGGTGCGCTCGACGCCGGTACCACAAGCCGGCCAGGAACACCGCCAGCACACCGCACACGGCCGAGCCGACCCCGCCGGCGAGCCGGACCGCACCGGATCCGGTCCAGGAGGTGAGCAGCGCCACCGTGGCCATCACCGCGCACACCACGGCGGCCGCCATCACCCGCCGCTCTGTCGCCGCCGACGTCACCGCTGTTGCCGGGGTGGACTGTCGTGGCACCAGCAGCGCGCGCTCGTCGAACGGGTCCGGTTCGACCTGGTAGCCGGCCCGCTCCAGAACCGCCCGGTAGCGGGCCACCGCCTCCGGCACGTCGTCGGTGCCGCAGTAGGTGACGACGAACGGCTCCGGCCCGTCCTGGCTGGCGTTGGCGCCCTCGACCGCGAAGCCGTCCAGGTGCCGCTCGTCGAAGTCTCGCAGCCCGGCCCGGCGCAGCAACTTGCGCAGCGTCTCCGCGTCGCGGTCCCGCGCCGACCACAGCGGCCGCTCGCCCCGGCCGTATCCATACTGCGGGTGCTCCGCATCCACGGGCGTCACCGAGAGACGCCGCGAGTTTCGCAACCCGCCCACGCGCACGGGCGCGATCCGGAACCGGCCACACCCTGACCCGGGCGGTTGATCATCGCGCACCACCGCCGGATGCCGTGCCCACCTGGTCATCGATAACGATGGCAGGGATGGCGGTGCCAGGGTCGTCAGCGTCGTAGAGCCTGAGGACGTCGCGGATCTCGGTGTACAGCCTCTTGGCGATGGCCTTGGTTTCTGCCGTGAAGTACCTCGGTCGGCTGTACGGGATGCTGGCGGCGATGCCCAACGCCTCGATGACTATGGCCAGTTGGGGGCCGGACAGCCGTACCTCGACCATCGGATCTTCCCGACCCGGGACATCCGCCGGAGCAGGTGATCTCCAATGGTCTCGATCGGATGCTTGACGCTCGATGAACTGCCAGGTGTCGTCGTGGCACTGGATCACCGCGATGGAAAGCCCTGCGGCGGTTTCCATCAGCGCGGTGTGGTTGGCCCAGCGCTTGAGTTCGAGTTCCTTGACGGCACGGCGGTTCCGCAGCGAGTCCAGAAGTCCCATGGGGATGCATGATGCCCGATGCGCTGCGTGTGGGGAAAGGCACTGTGCGTCGGCGAATGGGGGTGCCGGTTGTCCGCATGGTGCCCTGTCTGGAGTTGCCGTTTGCTTCGGACCCGAACGGCAACCCCGATCACGTTCGCACCGCAGGTCGCGCCGCCTGTGACAGATTCCGGTCGACAGGCGACTGACACTGTCTGTGTCACCGGTGGGTGGCCATGGGCAGCGAGATCGCGGGAGGCGGCGCCGTCGTGTCGGACCGGGCGTTCGTGCAGCGGCTGCGTGCCTCCGGCGGCCCGTCACACGACCTGCTGGTCCTGCTCGACGAGCACCGGATCCTGACCACCGACCAGTTGGCCCGGGCCACCGCCGCGCCGGTGCGCACGGTCCGCCACCGCCTGGACCGACTCCGCCGCGCCGGCCTCGTCGACGCGGTCCGTCCGGGCCGTGAAGCGGGGTCCGCGCCCCGGCACTGGTGGCTGCGCATCGCAGGGGCCCGCCTCGTGGCCGGCACGGCGGCCGCGCCGGGCCGGCAGCACCCGTCCGGACTGCACGTGGCCCACGCGGCGGCGATCGGCGAGACGTGGCTCGCGGTCCGCGACCACGGCCCGGCCGCAGGCCTGCGACTGCGCCGGTGGTGGTCGGACCGGGCCGGCTGGCAGCAATGGCAGTCCACCCGGCCCGGCTACGGCACTCGCCTGCGCCGACTCACCCCCGACGCCGTGCTCCTGGTCGACGTCGAGCACGCCGGCGTCGCCGGCGAGGCGGCCGCGTTCGTGGAGGTCGACCTCGCCACCATGAGCCAGGCCGTGCTGCGGCAGAAGGTCGACCGCTACCTCGCCTACGCCGACGCCAGGGCGTGGGAAGGTCGGTGGCCGCACTGCCCGCCGCTGCTGCTGCTGACCACCACGCAGGCCCGGGCTACCACCTTCCTCGCCGCCGCCAGCGGGCAGCTCGCCGCCGCCAGCCGCGGCAACCTCGTCTACGGCGGGCAGGCCGGACGAGACATCGCCGACGCCCGCACCCTCGTCATCGCCGCCTGCGGCCTCGTACGCCAGCCGGCCACCGCGGTGGTCGACCAGCCGGTGTGGCAGCTGCCCGACGACACCACCCGGGCCAGCCTGCCGCAGCTGCTCGCCGCCCGGATCGCCGTACAGGCCCGCGCCCAACACCACCTGGACCAGGCCGCCGACGACGCCGCCCGCCACGACCGCGTCGACCAGCTCCGCGCGATCCGCGACGCCGCCGGCGAGCAGGTCGCCCGACTCTTGGGTGCTGCCGCCGGCGACATGCTCGCCCACTGGTACCCGGCCGACCTGCCCGCGCTGCTCGACGACGACCCGCCACTCGTCGACGCGCTCCTGCACTGGTGGGCCGACCCCGACGACCCCGACCGAGCCGGCCCGGCCCGCCACATGCTGACCGACCGACACACCACCACCTGGACGCGGCAGGCCAAACAGCTCCTCGCCGCCGCCCACCACGGCGACCACCCCCGGCTACGCGCCGCCGCCACTACCCTGGCCGCCGGCCGGCTCCTGCACGGCTACGACGTCGACCGGCTGCACCAGCCACCCCGAGCCACCTGGACGCAGATCCAGCAGGCGGCACTCGAGGACTACCAGGCCCACCGCGACGACCAGGTCGCCGCCGTCTGGGCCGCACTCGGCTGGCGGGCCCGCCGTCACACCAGCCCTACCCAGCTCGGCGACGACCACGACCGCGAGCACCTGCTCGTCTGCGACACGTGCGCGATCGCCTACCCCCGGCCCGACCCGACCGGCGCCGACTGGCACGCCGGCGAGCAGTGCCCGCACTGCCACACCGGCACCCCACTGCCCTACCGCCAACGCGACCAGGTCGCCACCCTCACCGACCGGCTGACCACCATCCGCGCCCGCCTCGCACCACCACGCTGACCACCGGGCCGACACGACGTACCCGCCCCCCGGTTTTTGGAGCGAGACAGCGGGAGACCCCACACACCGCTCCCCATTTTTCTCCCCGACCAGCCGCCACACCGCCGAACTGATCACCCTGATCACCCGCCGGATCACCACGATCACCACCCTGATCAGCGACCCGATCACCACCACGATCCGCGATCACACCCAGGCACCACCGGTCCTGACGGCCGCGAGCACCACTGCGGCCACTCCCCCGACGTACGACCCGCCCCAGGCCCCGCCTTCGTGTCGACTTACAGGGGACACACCCCCTTGCATTCTCAGACCGCCACAACGTCAGTGACGCCACCACGCAGCCGGCTGTCGTCGCGCCCACCCAGGCGAGAACCGCGTCGACCAGCTCCACCGACAGGGCTTCCTACCGAGCGTTGTCATCCAATACACATAGCGTGTGGATCACCTCTACTGGAACCTCGGCACCTGCGCGGGCGGCGCCGTGTTCGAGATCGGGTTACGCGGCTCGACCGCCCGGGTCTGCCTGATGGACGACGACGAGTACCAGTCGTACGTCGACGGCGACGAGTACGAGTTCTTCGGCGGCTTCTACGACCTCACCCCCGTCGTCCTGGAGGTGCCCTACGACGACCACTGGTGGATCGTGGTCGACAGCAACCCCGACAACATCAGGGTCACGGTGAACCAGGTCTTCGACTGACAGCCGCCCCGCCAAACGCGACCGCATGATATGCGCGTTGGCCGCCAAACGCGCCCAGCAACTGGCAGCACCCCTGCCGACCGAGCGCGGTCGAGCACGAGCACCAGGACGTCGACGACCCGTGCGGCAACGCCGGCGTTACCAGCCCCTCGGCCACGACCGATGCCGCGCAATCACGGACGCGGCCAGCCACGTCGTCGACGACCGGCGACGCCGGAGCAAGTTGGAACAAAAGGCTGACTTTTCGCGCCGCGAGGCCGTGTCGGACGCTCAGCGGTGCCGGCCGCCGTCGTGTGTCCGGCGTCCGCCGCCCCGCCCCTTCGGGACGGGCCACCGTAGTTCACGTTGTGGGGGTGACAGGCCGACCGGGCATGCTGGCCGATGTGAGTTCTGTTCAACGTCCTGCGGTGGTGGTGAGTTCTGGCCGCACGGGGAAAAGGGCGCTGCGGGCGGTGGCGGGTGTGCCCGAGCTGCTGGCCATGTGGGCGCGTGATCTCAACCCGGGCCTCGACCCGGCGACCGTGTCGGTCCGCTCACGAAACCGAGTCTGGTGGCGCTGCTCGGCGGGGCACGTCTGGCAGGCGATGGTGTCGAGCAAGGCCGCCGCGCCTGGCCGGTGCGGCCAGTGCCCCCGTGTCCGCCATCCCGTTCTCAGTGTTGGTCGACCCGATTTGTTGGCCGAGTGGGCAGCTGACCTGAACCCCGAACTCGACCCGGCGCAGCTGCGATGCGGGTCGACGGCGAGGGTGTGGTGGCGGTGCCAGGCTGGCCATGTGTGGGACGCCAAGGTCGAGGTACGGGCGCTACGCGGACGTGGCTGTCCGACCTGTGCGGGGGGCCGCCGGCCGGCACCGCGGCTGCCAGAGGCCGCGCCGATGCTGATGCCGCAGTGGGCGGTGGACCTCAACGAGGGCTTGGACCCGAGGACGCTTTCCGCCCGGTCTAACCGAGCGGTGTGGTGGCGGTGCGCGCGGGGGCACACGTGGCAGCAGAAGGTCGCCGATCGGACCCGGGGCCGTGGCTGCCCCGCCTGTTACGCCACCCGTGGGGGCCGCGAGGGCGAGGTGCTTGTCGCCGTGGCAGCAGCGACCGGACTGCGCTACAGCGGGCATCCCTCGGTGGCGCCGCCAGTGCGCGGAATGCGTGACCTGGTCGACGCCGAGGAGCGCATCGTCGTCGAGTACGACGAGTTGGCCCACCGCTCGCGGATCGACCAGGACCGGCGGCTGACCGAGCAGATGGAAGCGGCCGGGTACCTGGTGATCCGGATCCGTGAACAGGGCCTCCCATTCGCAGGCGGTCTCACCGTGACGGTGAGCGCGCAGGACAGCCCCAAGGAGATCGGCCGCCGTGTCGCGGCTGCCTTGGATGCTGCCGGCCGATACCTGCCGCCGACCGCTACCGTGCCCGCCTTCGTGCCTCGACAGACTCCACCACCCGTGCGGCAGCGAGCGGTGTACGCCCCGAGACCACACCAGGCCGCTGAGCTGTCGACCCCTTTCGGCCGGCCGCCGACATCGAAGCGGGACCGGATCGAATCGGGCCTGGTGGTGCTGCTGTCACAGGGAGTACCGCTTACCAGCCCACGGCTGGGCGGTCTCCTTGCGTCGCTCACCGGCGCGTCGGAGTCCTACGCCAAGCAGATCCTGCGCGACGCCAGACGCAAAGCCGCGGTCCAATGACTACCAACACCGAACGCGAGATCGAGACGCCGTGCGGGTGGTGTGGCAACGCCATCGTCCAGCCCACCACAGGCCGCCGCAGACACTACTGCGACCGGTCCTGCCGGCAACGCGCCTACGAGCTGCGTGCCGCCCAGCGACGCCACCAGGCTGACGTCGACACCGGCCGGATCCGAAGCGTGCCCGCGCCAAAGATCATCGAGCGGACCGTGCAGCCACGCCACCCGACGACCGCCGCCCAGTGGGAGCACACCCTGACCGCGCTCGCCGAGCAGCTGCGCGACGGCCGCCACGCGTGGGAACGGCACCGCATTCACGCCGCCCTCAACACCGCGCTCACCGCCCTCGGCGACCCGATGCCGGCGGCGGCGACCACGCCGGCATCGGCCGCGGTGATGTTCGACGACGCCCTGGCGGCCGCCGTGGCCGCCGTCATCGCCTGCACCGACCCGGACGGCACCGACACCACCCTGACCCGGCTGCAGGCCCGCACAGGCCATCCCACGCCCCTGCTACGCGACGCCCTGCGCCACCTGGCCGTCTCTCGCTACGCCGTGCTGCGCCGTCACGGCGTACCCGTCGACGACGTCGACGAGCTCGCCGAGCATGCCCGCTTCCGGCTGTGTGTCGGACCCTTCTGACGCGGCCTGCTGTTCAGGCATGGCTAAGCAGACGCCGCTACGAGGTCGTCGAGCCGCTTGACGAGGCGACGCGCGAGTTCCTCGGCGTCGACCGGTTCCAGCGCTCGCAACATCACCGGTACGTCCATGACCCGCAGGAACGCGTAGTGCGGGCTGCCGGTTGCGGGTTCGAGCCGGATGAGACCACCCGCCGCGAGAGCGACGTCGCACTCGGCCGCCGCCGCGTCTCGCCACAGCCGCGCCGCCACGTCGTATGGGTACGGCCCCTGGCGCCACTCGATCTTCCACGTGTGGTCCGCGCTCCACCAGTGCAGCTCGGTGGCACCATCCAGAGTGCGGGTCGCCTCCAGGGCTGCCATGACGCGACCGAGCGCCTCGTAGAACCGCTGCGGCTGGTACCACTCGCTGACCGGATGCATCGTCATGCCCTGCTCAACGACACATCGGTAGCCGCCGTTGCCGCCCTCGCGCGCACGGCCCCGCCGCCCCCAAGTCAGCCCTCGATGTAGTCCTCCGCGCCGGTCATCACCATGGCCCGCCGCTCATGTTGCCGACACAGCTCGATGTCCTCGCCGGCGACCCACCGGTCGCCGAAGATAATCCCGGTCCGGGCCACCTGCCAGACCGCCATCGCCAGCTCGTCGCAGCCGACGACATCGCAGGTGACCTCCGTGCCCGGCGTACGGGTGCAGGCGGGAGTGATGACCGGAACGGGTGGCATACGGGGCGGCTCCTCGTGGGCGGTGGATGATCCAGGAACCCACGAGGATACGAGTCGCCTTTACCCCGCCTCTCTGCCTTTTCCCTGTTCAGCGGTTTGCCCGCGTGGACCGATCCGCCCGCCGCACTGCCGCTATGCTCGGCACAAGACCCCGGCCAGCCTCTGCCCCTTCAGGGCACGCAGCCGGGGTTTTGACATTGCTCTGGGCCTCGTCAGTGACGCGACATGCCCTGCTCTACGGCTGGTTCGAGGTCACCCCAGCTCGGGGCTTTCGGACCGGGGGGTGTGCCTCGCGACCGCGCCTACTTCTTTCGGATGTAGCCGTGTCGGCTCATCCATTCAGTGAGTGCGGTTTCGACGATCTCTTGCGGTCCCAGTCCGCTCTGGTCCACGGCATGAGTCAAGGCGTCGTCTACCTCGCTCCGGATCCGTACGGACAGGGCTACGCGGTCAGGGCCGCGAGGACGCCCACGTCGCCGCCCGGGGCGCGCCTTCTTGCTGGCGGAAATGCTGGCTTCTTTGCTGTCTCCGCTGCTTGCGATGCTGCTGGCCTCTGGATGGGGAGTGCGCTGCTCGCTGCGTGCAACGCTGCTGCCGCCCGTGCTAGCTGACTTGCTTGCTGGCCGTCTTGCAGCAGGGCTAGCGACAAGGCTGGCGCTGCTGCCGGCCTTGCCGCTGGCCTTCTCGCTAGCGGGAATGCTGTCTATAAAGCCTGCTGCTCGGTTGGCTGATTTGCTTGCGCTACTGCCATCATCTGGGCTTGCGAACTCGCCATCTTTTTCGCCTTCTTCGGCACTAGCTTGAACGCTTGCTCTGTTGCTGGTTGATCGGCTGGCGTTACTGCTTGTCGGTGAGCTAGCGGTGGTGACAGCGGTTTCGGCGGGGTCCCGTTCCGCGTCACCGGCGCGCTGAAGGGCTCGCCCACGTGCTTGTCCCAGCAGTTTGCTCATGCTCAGGCCACCTCCGCGACGCAGTTGAGGGTCCGGCAGTATGCGCGTTCGAGCAGCGTGGCTTCTGCGGTGCCCGCCGCCGTGAACGGCACGCGGGCACTGCGGGACTCCTGCCGGATGACGTACTTCGGAACGGCGGTATCCAGGAGCCGCGGGCCGTCAGGCGAGTGCGGCGGGTACTCCTGGGCGAGCTTCTCGTCGAAGGTCTCGGCGAGGCCGCTGCGGCGGCGGTCCACGATATTGCGCAGGACGCCGACGACAGTCAGCGGTGCCAGCCCGTGATTCATCCGGGCGCGGCGCAGAGAGATCAGGCCGTCGTGGACGCCGATGTAGCCATCCTCGTCGAGAGTCGCCGGCAGAAGCGCGTGCGTAGCAGCGAGCGCGGCCGCGGTCATCAGTTTGCCGCCGGGGCGAGGTGGCACGTCGATCAGGACCAGGTCGTAGTTCTCGGCGACCCCGTCGAGCGACAGCCGCAGCCGCTGCTCCATGCCAGAGGTGTTGTCGAACTCCCGGTTGCCGAGCGCACGTTCGGCAGCGAGCACGTGGACGTTGTCCGGCCAGCCCTCGCCGGCGGGCAGGATGGCGTCCGCAGCCAGTCCGCGCGGATCAACAGGGTTCGGGTCGCTGGCATCGATGTAGAGCAGATCGTTGACCGAGTACTCCGGCTTCTCCACGCCCAGCTCGCTGGTGGCGGTGGCGCGCGGGTCGAGGTCGATGACCAGCGCCCGCAGCCCGTGCTTGGCGCCCACTGCCGCGAGGCCATTGGTGACGGCGGTCTTTCCGACGCCGCCCTTCTCGCTGAAGATCGCGAGAATCACGGGACCGCCGCGCGTCGGCTTCCACCGCAGTTCGACCTCGTTCTCGCTGAGGCCGCGCAGCAGCTCGTAGACGTCCACCTCGCACCCACCCTTCATCCTGGTTGTTGGACGACAGCATTTCCGCTGGCAGGAGAGCAGGCAAGCATGCGTGCCGAAAACCACGACGCGTCACCGGCGGCCGAGCTGATCGCGGCCCACCGCGGCCGCCGTCCCGGCCGTACGGCCGGAAGTTCCGCGCCGAGCTGATCGCCGGGCACGCCCGACGGCCCCAGGATCCCCCCTTCCTGCCTGGGCTGGAAACTCGCAGCACCTTCGCCTGTTAGTACAGGGCGGAACTCGGCCGAGGTCACGAGGGGACGTGGAGCCGGAACCAACGTTGCGGGCACAGCCGAGCAGCGGCGGTAGGGTGCCAACAGCAATCCCGGACAAAAAAAACGGCCCCCGTGGGGGCCGTTCCTGCCGTATCTCTCGGCGTCGTATGGCCCCACCATACACCAGCCCTGAGAGCCAAGAGAGGTGAA
>NZ_JBMHMH010000003.1:0-10021 GCF_049179055.1 Micromonospora sp. WMMD737
ACCGACGATGGACGTGTCGGCAAAGTCCGTCGACAGCAGCATGTAGGTATACGTCGAATTCAGGTCCAGAACCCCGCTGTCAGCAACGAGTCGGTGCACCGCCAGGGCGTCGGAAGCCTCCGGGCGGCGCAGGCGTCGCTGCGTAGCATCGGGACGCTGTTGCCCGTCTTTGGTGCTCTCGTCTGAAAGATCTTTCAGCGCAGGGTTGACCGATTCCATAACTAGTTAGCTGTCACCACCGAACACGTATCGCTTTTCAGAGTTTCAAATCATCGGTGAAACGAACGTATGCGAGGTGACACGCCGACTTCAAGTTGCGTCGCCCCCCGGCGGCGGGGGCCGGGTCCCAGCCTTGTCGTCCTCAACTGGGCAAACGCTCGGGAATCGGCGTTCAAAACCTGTGAGCGTATTGTTTCCGAATTGTTACATCGGGTGGATCGTTCAGGACAGCGTGGCGCGGATGCACACCGTGACATACGGCAGCGCCAGCCCGTTGCTGCTGGACAGGGCGGGATGGCTGGCCAGCAGACCGCGGACCTCGTCCAGGGTGCGGGCCCGCACATTCTCCGGCGAGGTGATGCAGTAGCTACGGGAGGCGACCAGATCGATCAGCGCCTGGGGGGTCAGATAGCTGGTCCACTCCACCTGGTGGCGGGCGATCTCGGCAAACGGCGCAGGCAGATCGACCGTCTGGCTGAACGGGTCGACCTCATGGCCGATGATGCGGCCCAGATCCTTGACCCAGCCGAGACGTTCGTCACGGTTGTTCCACACCAGTCCCAGCCGTCCCCCCGGTCGCAGCACCCGCGCCACCTCCCGCAGGGCGCGGTCGGGATCGAACCAGTGCCAGGCCTGAGCCACCAGCACCGCATCGACGCTGTCGTCGGGCAGCGGAATGTCCTCGGCGGTCCCCAGCAGTGCCGGGGTGTCGGGCAGCGCCCCGCTCAACAGCTCCAGCATCTCCGGGATCGGGTCCACCGCAACCACGGTCAGGCCGCGCTCGACCAGCCGCGTGGTCAGCTTGCCGGTGCCGGCGCCCAGGTCGAGAACGTCGAGCGGAGCTCCCCGGCCGGGCCCGTCGTCGGGCAGCAACCAGTCGATGGCTTCCGGAGGGTAGGACGGGCGGCCCCGCTCATACGCAGCGGCTTCAGCGCCGAAGGACAGTGAACGCGCCCTGGCGGTGTCGCTCACCGGTCAGCGAGGTCCAGCGTCCGGCGGATCAGCTTCCCGACCGCGTCGGTTTCCAGCAGGAATCCGTCGTGGCCGTACTTCGAGTCCACGACGTCGAGCCCGTCGCACCCGGGAAGCAACTCGGCCAGTTCGGCCTGCAGACGCAGCGGGTAGAGCCGGTCAGAGGTGATGCCGCCGACGATCGCAGGCACCCGGCAGTCGCGCAGAGCGGCTTCGATCCCGCCGCGGCCGCGGCCGACGTCGTGGCTGGACAGCGCATCGGTGAGGGTCACGTAGGTGCCCGCGTCGAACCGCGACACCAGTTTGCGGCCCTGATACTCCAGGTAACTTTGCACCGAGTAGCGGCCGCCGGTGCCGGGATCCTCACCGTCCTGCGGGTCGTTGCCGAACCGGTCGTCCAGCTCGGACTCGCCCCGGTAGGTGAGGTGGGCGAACCGTCTCGCGATCTGCATGCCCAGCTCGGGGCTGCGGCCGGTGCCGTAATAGTCGCCGCCGCACCAGTCCGGGTCGGACCTGATGGCCGCGACCTGGCTGCTCTGGGTGCCGATCTGGTCGGCCGTCGCCCGGGCACCGACCGCCAGCACCAGCCCGGCGCGCACGTTGTCGGGGTGGGCGATCATCCACTCCAGCGCCCGGGCGCCGCCCATCGAGCCGCCGATCACCGCGGCGACCTCGCTGATGCCGAGCCGGTCGAGCACGGCAAGATCCGCGGTGACCTGATCACGGATCGACACGGCGGGGAACCTTGAGCCCCAGGCATTTCCGTCGGGGGCCGGCGAACCGGGCCCGGTCGAGCCGCGGCACCCGCCGAGCACGTTGGTCGAGACGGCGCACCACCGGTCGGTGTCGATCGGCGCGCCCGGTCCGGCCACACCGTCCCACCAGCCGGGGGTCGGATGGTCGGGCCCGGCGGGCCCGGTGATGTGCGAATCGCCGGTCAGTGCGTGCAACACCATCACGACGTTGTCGCGGCTCGGGGACAACTCGCCCCAGCGCTGCACCGCGATCGACACGTCATCGATGACCTGACCGTTCTCCAGGGTGACCGATCCGATGTCGATGACGCCGACTTCACCCTCGGGTGGCAGTGCCACGCACTCTCGAACAACATCCACGATAGTCACGTCACCATCCTCAGAACGATGCAACTGTCTGCGGGTCGGCGACGGCCGAGGCGAACGGCTTTGCGGCGGTGAAGCCCTGGTCGAGGTCGGCGAGGATGTCGTCGATTCCCTCGATCCCGACTGCGAGCCGGACCAGGCCGGGTGTCACCCCGCTGGCGAGTTGCTCCTCGGCCGACAGTTGCTGATGGGTGGTCGAGGCCGGATGGATCACCAGGGAGCGGACGTCGCCGATGTTGGCGACGTGGCTGTGCAGCGTCAGCGCGTTGACGAACGCCTTGCCGGCCTCGATCCCGCCGGCCAGCTCGAACGCCAGCACCGCACCGGTTCCCTTGGGCGCAAGCTTCTTTCCGAGTTCGTACCACGGTGAAGTAGGCAGCCCGGCGTAGTTGACCGAGACGACGTCGGGGTGTCCGGCGAGGTACTCGGCCACCCGCTGGGCGTTGGCCACATGGCGTTCCAGGCGCAGGCTCAGCGTCTCCAGGCCCTGGGCGATCAGGAACGCGTTGAAGGGCGCGGCCGCCGAACCCAGGTCGCGCAGCAGCTGCACCCGGGCCTTGAGTGCGTATGCCGGCGGGCCCAGTTCGGCGAACACCACACCGTGGTAGCTGGGGTCGGGGGTGGTGAACCCGGGGAAACGGCCGTTGGTCCAGTCGAAGGTGCCGCCGTCGACGATCACCCCGGCGATGGCCGTGCCGTGCCCGCCCAGGTACTTCGTGGCCGAGTGCACGACGATGTCGGCGCCGTGGCGCAGCGGCTGGATCAGGTAGGGCGTCGCGATGGTGTTGTCGACGATCAGCGGCACCCCGACGTCGTGGGCCACCGCCGCGACGGCCGGGATGTCGAGGATGTCGATCTGCGGGTTGGAGATCGTCTCGCCGAAGAACGCCTTGGTGTTGGGCCGGGCCGCCGCGCGCCACGACTCCGGGTCATCGGGGTTGTCGACGAACGTCACGTCGATGCCGAGCTTGGGCAGTGAGTAGTGGAACAGGTTGTAGGTGCCGCCGTAGAGCCGCGGGCTGGACACGATGTGATCACCGGCGTTGGCGATGTTGAGGATCGCGAACGTCTCGGCGGCCTGGCCCGAGGCCAGGAACAGCGCCGCCACGCCGCCTTCCAGGGCGGCGATGCGCTGCTCCACCACATCGGTGGTCGGGTTCATGATCCGGGTGTAGATGTTGCCGGGCTCGGCCAGGCCGAACAGCGCCGCGGCGTGCTCGGTGCTGTCGAACGCGTAGCTGGTGGTCTGGTAGATCGGCAGTGCCCGCGCGTTGGTGGCGGAGTCGGGCGTCTGCCCGGCGTGGATCTGCTTGGTCTCGAACGACCACCGGGACGTCGGGTCGTCGCTGGGTACGTGTTCGCCGCTCATGTTGTTTCGGTTCTCCTCCGGACGGGCTCCTGTGATGGTGAGGTGATCGCTGTTGCGTTACCGACAACAGTGCATCGGTGACCTCGCCATCAGGTGTCCCTGTCTACTCAGGGGGCCCGTTCACGGCGGACCCGCGCTTGCCGCGTAGCCGGTTGTGGCTACTCAACCTGGTTCATCACCCGGGGCACCCCACCGCGGTTGGAGGGTTGCCGGCCAGCAAGCCGGGGCTTCGCGCTGGCACTCATGACCGAGTCGAAGCGTATCGCACTGCGCTGGTGCGGTGCCACTGGGTTGCGTCGCAGTGCCGGGCGCGGGCCGGAACGCGGAGGTCGTCGGGCGTTGCCGGGGGTCTCAGCCGATGGCGCGTTGCGGGCCGGCGTGCCGCTCGATGAACTCGCCGATCAGCGCCGAGATGCGATCGGGTGCCTCGAGCATCGGGATGTGCCCGAGCTCGGGCAGACGCACCACCTCGGCGTGTTCGGGCAGGTGGCGCAGGAAGTAGCGGTTGCCCCGCGGGGTGGGGAAGACCCGGTCCCGTCCGCAGAGCACCAGCTGGGTCGGGGCGCCCAGGCCGGCCAGCTCCAGTAGGCCGGGCAGCCGCAGCGTTTTGACCAGCAGCTGCAGGTAGGCGCTGCAGTGGGTGGCGTCCTCGACCAGGGCGCGCAGGTCCTCGTCGCTGGGGCCGTCGGCCGGTCCGCTCACCGGCAGGGTCGCCAGGCGCCGGGCCAGCGGGAGGTCGAGAATGCGGGGTCCGAGCAGCCGGGCCGCGACCAGCGCCGGCCCGCCGGCCACGAACTTCAGCACGGTTTCGTACTTCGACAACGAGTGGTGCGGCCAGCCGCCCGCCGGCGCGATCGCGGTGAGCGTGCGGGCCCGTCCGCGGCGTTCGAGTTCGAACGCCACCCAGCCGCCCAGCGAATTGCCGACCAGGTGGGCGGTCTGCCAGCCCAGCTGATCCATCCGCCGCTCGATGTCGTCGACCAGCATCTCGGTGTGCAGCAGCCAGGTCGGCGACGGTGGTCCGCCGTGATGGCCCAGCATGGTCGGCGCGAACACCTCGAATCGGCCGGTCGCGCTCAGCTGGGCGGCGACCGCCCGCCACACGTTCTGGGAGCACAGGAAGGGGTGTAGCAACAGGACCGGCTCACCGGATCCGGTGTGAATCGGCTCTCGTGGTGCCATGGCCCGACAGTAAGGTGATACCGGCGGTACCGCAAGAATGTGTGCTCCGTTGCGGCGCTATGGTCGGCGGTCGTGGCTCGCGCTCTCACCGTCAGCACCGTCAACGTCAACGGCATCCGGGCAGCGGTCAAGGCCCGCTCGGCCGACAACCTCGGCCTGCTGCCCTGGTTGACGGAGACCGCCGCAGACGTGGTGTGCCTGCAGGAGACGCGGGCCGACGACGAGCAACTGGCCGGCGCACTGGCCCCGGCGCTTGCCGACGGGTGGCACCTGGCGTCGGCGGTGCCCCACATCAAGGGGCGCAACGGCGTCGCGGTGCTGTCCCGCACACCGTTCGATGGAGTCAGAATCGGCTGTGGTGCAGAGGAATTCGCAGACCACGGCCGCTACCTCGAAGTGGACACCGCGGGGTTGACGGTGGGCAGCGTCTACTTTCCGACCGGTGAAGCCGAGACTGACCGCCAACTCGAGAAGGAACGGTTCATGGCCGCGGTCGTCGACCGGATGGCCGAGTTGCTCTGCAGCGGGCGCGAAGCGGTGCTCTGTGGCGACTGGAACATCGCCCACACCGAGAACGACATCAAGAACTGGCGCGGAAACACCAAGAAGGCGGGCTTTCTGCCGCAGGAACGTCAATGGCTCACCGATCTGCTGTCCACCGGCTGGGTCGACGTCGTCCGTCAGGCCCACCCCGGGGCCGCCGGCCCGTACGCGTGGTGGTCGTGGCGGGGCAAGGCCTTCGACAACGACGCCGGGTGGCGCATCGACTACCACCTGGCCACCCCGGCGCTGGCCGCGCGGGTCTCGTCGGTGCGCACCGAACGTCCCGCCGCCTACGCGCTGCGCTGGTCCGACCACTGCCCGGTCACCGTCGAGTACGGGTGATTCGGGCGCGGCCCGGCACCCACGCGTCGACCGGGCACGCCGAATCCGCCGCGCAGGGCTCCATGGGACAATGGCGGCCATCATGAGCACGCCATCCAAGCCGGTCGTCTTCTCCGGCGCGCAGCCGACGTCGGACTCCCTGCACCTGGGCAACGCGCTGGGCGCGGTCGCGCAGTGGGTCGGCCTGCAGGACGGCCACGACGCCTACTTCTGCGTCGTCGACCTGCACGCCATCACGATCGCCCAGGACCCCGCGACGCTGCGCAAACGGACACTGGTCACCGCGGCGCAGTACCTCGCGCTGGGCATCGACCCGGACCGGGCCACCGTCTTCGTCCAGAGTCACGTACCCGCGCACACCGAATTGGCCTGGGTGCTGGGATGTTTCACCGGTTTCGGGCAGGCGTCGCGGATGACCCAGTTCAAGGACAAATCGCAGAAACAGGGCGTCGACGCCACCACCGTGGGACTGTTCACCTACCCGGTGCTGATGGCCGCCGACGTGTTGCTCTACGCCACCGACCTGGTGCCCGTCGGTGAGGACCAGCGTCAGCACCTCGAACTCGCGCGCGACGTCGCCCAGCGGATCAACACGCGCTTCCCGGACACCTTCGTCGTGCCCGAGGCGATGATCCCCAAGGCCACCGCCAAGATCTACGATCTGGCGGACCCGACCGCGAAGATGAGCAAGTCGGCGGCCACCGATGCCGGGCTGATCAGCCTGCTCGACGATCCGGCCAAGACCGCCAAGAAGATTCGCTCCGCGGTGACCGACAGTGAGCGCGAGATCCGGTTCGACCCGGAGGGCAAGCCCGGGGTGTCGAACCTGCTGACCATTCAGGCCGCGGTCACCGGCGCCGAGGTCGACAAACTCGTCGACGGCTACGCCGGGCGTGGATACGGGGATCTGAAGAAGGAGACCGCCGAGGCGGTCGTGGAGTTCGTCACACCTATCAAGAACCGGGTTGACGAGTTGCTCGCCGACCCGGCAGAACTGGAGAGCGTGCTGGCCGCCGGGGCCCAGCGGGCGCGTGAGGTGTCTGGTAAGACGTTGCGCCGGGTATATGACCGCCTAGGGTTTCTGCCAGCGAAACCGTAGGCACCGTCGCCGCGCGACGACGACAACGAGCAGGGGGTCGGATGACCGCGCCGTCCGCGAGCGATTCCGACGACAAGCCCGGCCTGATGGCCCGGCTGCGGGCCCGGATGCCGTGGTTCGACCACGTGATGCGGGCCCAGGAGCGGTACAACAGCAGCAAGGGCAACTTCTACGCCGCCGGCATCACCTACTACACCATCTTCGCGTTGTTCCCGCTGTTGATGGTTGGCTTCGCGATCGGCGGGTTCGTGCTGGCCAGCAGGCCGGAACTGCTCATGGAGACCGAAAACCAGATCCGCGCGAACGTCTCCGGCGACCTCGGCCAGCAACTCATCGAGTTGATGGAGGCCGCCATCGAGTCGCGCACCTCGGTGGGCATCATCGGCCTCGCGACCGCGGCGTGGGCGGGTTTGGGCTGGATGAACAACCTGCGCGAGGCGCTGAGCCAGATGTGGGGCCTGTTCCGGGACAAGCCTGCAGGGTTCGTCAAGACCAAGCTGTCCGATCTGCTCGCCCTGGTGTCGCTGTTCGTCGCCAGTGTGTTCACGCTGGCCCTCACCGCGCTGGGCAACACCGGGGTGATAAAAGATCTGCTGCACTGGTTGGGTTTCCAGGACTCGGCGATTCTCAGTCTGACCCTGCGCGTCGCGTCCATCGCCATCTCGATCCTGGTGTCCTGGTTGCTGTTCACCTACGTGATCGCACGGTTGCCGCGGGAGTCGGTCAGCTTCCGCAGCAGCATGCGGGCGGGGTTGATCGCCGCGGTGGCCTTCGAGGTGTTCAAGCTGGTCGCCTCGATCTACCTGCGGTCGGTGCTCACCGGTCCGGCGGGGGCGACGTTCGGCCCGGTGCTGGGTTTGATGGTGTTCGCCTACATCACCGCGCGGCTGGTGCTGTTCTCCACCGCGTGGGCGGCGACGATGCCGGAGAACATGGGCGATGCGGCGCTGCCTGCTCCCGGCCCGGCTGTCATCCACAACCGGGTCATCACCCGGCCCGGTCTGGGCCCCTGGCAGGCGGTGGCGGCCGCGGCGGCTGGAGCGCTTGGGGTGCTGACGTTTTCGCGGTGGCGCCGGCGCTGACCGCTCAGTGTTGCGGGCGCCGGTTGAGCGCCCGTGCGCCCATGATCAAGGTGAAAACCACGATGCTGCCGATCACACCCACGCCGATGCGGACCGGGAGCGCGTCGACCTCGGGCAGGACGGCGTCGGCCGTCGTGGTCGTCGTCGTGGCGGCGGGATCGGGTTCGGGTGCGACCAGTGCCGGGTCCGGTTCGATGAGGCTGCCGACCTTGGTGCCCGGCGGGGTGGCGAAGCCGTAGTCGAGCAGCCGCACCGCCTGCTCCCACGGGGCGATCGGCTGGCGGGTGCCGCGCAGCAGCACCGCCACCAGCCGGCGGCCGTCGTGGTCGGCGGCGCCGACGTAGGTCTGCCCGGCGTCGTCGGTGAACCCGGTCTTGCCGCCCAGTGCGCCCGGATAGTTGGCCAGCAGCTTGTTGTCGTTCTCGATCGGATAGGTCGATCCGTCGCGTCCGGGGAAGGTGAAATCGCGGGTCGCCACGATGTTCGCGAAGACAGGGTTCTGCCAGGCGTAGCGGTAGAACAGGCCCATGTCGTAGGCCGAGGTGCTCATCCCGGGGCCGTCGAGTCCGGACGGGGTGGCGATGCGCGTGTCGTGGGCGCCGAGCTGACCGGCCAGCACGTTGAGTTTGTTCAGCGTGGCCTGCATGCCGCCCATCTGCATTGCGAGCGCGTGGGCCGCGTCGTTGCCCGAATACATCAGCAGGCCGTGCAGCAGGTCGTTGATCGAGTAGAAGCCGCCTTCACCGACACCGACCTTGGTGCCTTCCTGGGCTGCGTCCTCGGCCGTGCCCGGTACCACCTTGTGCAGGGGTAGGTCGCGGATCGCCTGCATGGCGGTGGAGACCTTGATGACGCTGGCGGGGCGGTGCCGGCCGTGCGGGTCGCGGGCGGCGATGACGTCGCCGGTGTCGAGGTCGGCGACCAGCCATGCCTCGGCGGAGACCTCCTCGGGCACCGGCGGTGTGCCCGGTGCGGTGATGATGCCGCAGCCCGACAGGGCGTCCCCGCCGAGCGGTTTGGCCGGCACCGGCAGCGGAGCCGGGGGATCCCCGAACTCGGGAACCTCGGACAGGTCCACGGCGGGCGGTGTCGTCTCCCGGTAGGGGCAGATGTTCGGGTCGACCGCCGGGTCGGCCGCCGCTGCCGGAGCCACCACCAACATGGCCGCTGTGACCAGCGCCGATGCCCGCGCACAGTACTTCCACAAGGTCGCCATCGTGAGCGAAGACTAAGCGACCCGGGGCGCGCGATCGGGGAGCCACGCGGTGACGGGTGTGATCAGTGTTTCAAATGTGACTTATGGGGGTGAAGCTCGTGGGGCCGGCTCGCCTGCGGAAACTAAGCTGTACTCACTGTCGCATCGTGCAAAGGGCTTCATGTTCCTTCTCGTTCTCGGCTCGATCCTGGTGTTGATGCACCTCTACGTCTGGAAGCGGATGGTCAGGGACACGACCGTCCCCGGCCGAACCCGCCGCCTGCTCACGGTGGGACTCGTCGCGCTGATGGCGTTGCTGTTCGCCGCGTTGGTGGTGCCCCGGGTCTTCGGAGTCGCCGACTCCGGTTGGGTGGCGTGGCCGGGATATGTCTGGTTCGGACTGCTCGTCTACCTGTTCCTGGTGCTGCTCGTGCTGGAGGCGGTCCGACTGGTGGCGTGGATCCGGCGCAGGCGAGCCCTTCGCCCGGCCGGCCGGAGCGAAGAGCCGGCCGAGCCCGGGCCCGGGGTGGACCGCCGCGTCTTCCTTGCCCGCACCACTGCGGTCGCCGCCGGCGTCACCGCGGTCGGCCTGACTGGCTTCGGCATGGCCAACGCGCTCGGGCGCCCCGAACTGCTGCAGGTTCCGCTGCGGTTGCCGCGACTCTCTCCCGCGATGGACGGCTTCCGCATCGCGGTGGTCTCCGACATCCACCTCGGCCCGCTGCTGGGGCGCGCGCACACTGAACGGATCGTGTCGATGATCAACGCCGCCGGGCCCGATCTGGTGGCCGTCGTCGGCGACCTGGTGGACGGAACCGTCGACGAACTCGGTGCTGCCGCAGAGCCGTTGCGGGACCTGGTGGCCTCCCAGGGCGCCTTCTTCGTCACCGGAAACCA
>NZ_JBMHMH010000004.1:0-9345 GCF_049179055.1 Micromonospora sp. WMMD737
ATCCACAGATATTCGGATCTATACCCACATAAACGGAGTCCCATGTACCCCGAGGAACGGCAGCAGGCGATCGCCTCCCTGGTCATGGCCAAGGGGCGCGCCTCGGTGACCGAGTTGGCCCAGGCCTACGACGTGACCACCGAGACGGTGCGGCGCGACCTGGCGGTGCTCGACAAGGCGGGGGTGGTGCGGCGGGTGCACGGCGGCGCCGTGCCGGTCCGGGCCCTGCACCTGGTCGAGCCGGGCGTCGGGGAGCGCGACGTGACCCGCGCCGAACACAAGGACGCCATCGCCGCGGCGGCCGCGGAGTTCTTTCCGCTGTCCGGGGCGAGCATGCTGCTCGACGCCGGCACCACCACGATGCGCATCGCCGCGCAGGTGCCGACCAGCCGCCCGCTGGTGGTCGTCACCAACTCGGTGCCCATCGCCGCACGCCTGGCCACCAACGCCTCGGTGTCGCTGCAGCTGCTTGGCGGGCGGGTGCGCGGAGTGACCCAGGCCGCCGTCGGCGAGCAGGCACTGCGGGTGCTGGACACGCTGCGCGTCGACATCGCCTTCATCGGCACCAACGGCATCAGCGTCCGTCACGGCCTGTCCACCCCGGACAGCGAGGAGGCCGCGGTCAAGCGGGCGATGGTGCGTGCGGCCAACTACGTGGTGGTGGCCGCCGATTCGTCCAAGGTAGGACGCGAGGACTTCGTCAGCTTCGCCCCCATCACCAGTGTCGACACCCTCATCACCGACCCCGAGATCAGCCCCGCGGCCAGCAGGGAGCTCAGCGATCAGGGCGTCGAAGTCATCTGCGCAGGAGGTCAGCCGTGATCGTCACCGTCACTCCCAACCCGAGCATCGACCGCACCGTCACGCTGCCCGGTGCGCTGACCCGCGGCGCGGTGCACCGCGTCACCTCGGTGACCAGCCAGGCCGGCGGCAAGGGTGTCAACGTCGCCCGCGCGCTCACCCTGGCCGGCGTCGAGACCGTCGCGGTGCTGCCGGCGGCCGCCAACGACCCGCTGGTCACCGCGCTGCAGGCCATCGCCGTTCCGTTCCGGGTGGTGCCCACGGCCGAGCCGGCCCGGACCAACCTGACCGTCACCGAACCCGACGGCACCACCACCAAGATCAACGAGCCCGGGGCCACCCTGGACGCCGCGACGGTCGCCGCGCTGACCGACGCGGTGCTCGAGGCGGCCGACGGGGCCGACTGGGTGGTGATGTCGGGGTCGCTGCCCCCGGGGGTGCCGGCCTCCTGGTACGCCGACGTGGTCGCCCGGCTGGCTTCGCACCCGTGCCGCATCGCCGTGGACACCTCCGACGCTCCGCTGGCCGCCCTGGTCGGCGCGCTGGACCGCGGTGCCCCGGACCTGATCAAACCCAACGGCGAGGAGCTGGCCAGCGTGCTGGGTCTGGCCCCGGAAACCTTGGAAAACGCTGCTGCTCAGGGTGATCCGGCGCCCGTGGTGTCGGCGGCCCGCCGGCTCATCGACCGCGGCATCGGCGCCGTGCTGGCCACCCTCGGCGCCGCCGGCGCGGTGCTGGTCGACCGCAACGGCGCCTGGCTGGCCACCCCGCCACCGATCACGCCGCGCAGCACCGTCGGCGCCGGCGATTCGTCGCTGGCCGGCTACGTGCGCGCCGAGGTCGGCGGGGCGGTCCCGCCGCAGCGGCTGCAGATGGCCGTCGGCTACGGCAGCGCGGCGGCAGCGCTGCCCGGCACCACTCTGCCGACCCCGGCGCAGATCGACCTGAATGCCGTTCAGGTCTCTCCGATCTCACCGATTCCTGCCACGCACTGACAACGAAGGACGAGAGTAGATCCATGACCAGCTCCACCACCTCACCACCGATCATCACCCGCGATCTGGTCCTACTCGACACCGACGTCGAGGGTGACAAGCAGGCCGCCATCACCAAGCTCGTCGGGGCGCTGGCCGCCGCCGGGCGTACCCACGACCCCGACGGTCTGGTCGGCGCCGCGATGGCCCGCGAGGGCCAGTCGGCGACCGGGCTGCCCGGCGGCATCGCGATCCCGCACTGCCGCTCCCCCTATGTGGACACCCCGACCATCGGCTTCGCCCGGCTCTCGCCCGCGGTGGACTTCGGTGCGCCCGACGGCCCGGCCGATCTGGCGTTCCTGATCGCCGCCCCCGAGTCCGGCGGGCAGGACCACATGAAGCTGCTCACCGCGCTGGCCCGGGCGCTGGTGCGCAAGGACTTCGTCGAATCGCTGCGCAACGCCGGCAGCGCCGACGAGGTGGTCGACCTGGTCGACGACGTGGTCAACCCGAAGCCGGCCGGTTCGGACCAGGCCGCACCCGCGGCGGCGGCGCAGCAGCCGGCCGAGAAACGCGCCAAGCACCTGGTCGCGATCACCGCCTGCCCGACCGGCATCGCGCACACCTACATGGCCGCCGACGCGCTGGCCGCCGCGGCCAAGGAGGCCGGCGTCGAGCTCACCGTCGAGACGCAGGGCTCCTCGGGCAGCACCCCGCTGGCCGCCGACATCATCTCCGGCGCCGACGCGGTCATCTTCGCCACCGATGTCGGGGTCAAGGACAAGGGCCGCTTCGCCGGCAAGCCGGTGGTGGCCTCCGGGGTCAAGCGCGCCATCAACGAGCCGGCCAAGATGGTCGCCGAAGCCGTTGCCGCCGCAGACAATCCGAACGCGGCCCGGGTCGAGGGCTCGGGCTCCGACGGCGAAGCCGGCGGGGCGCCGGCGGGCAAGGTGGGCTGGGGTACCCGGACCCGCCAGATCCTGCTGACCGGCGTGAGCTACATGATCCCGTTCGTCGCCGCCGGCGGTCTGCTGATCGCGCTGGGCTTCCTGTTCGGCGGGTACGAGATCGCCGACACCGGCAACGACATCGCGTTGAACAACTCGCTGACCGACCTGCCCCCGGGTGGTTTCTTCCAGTACCTGGGCGCGATCCTGTTCGCCCTGGGCGGGCTGGCCTTCGGCTTCCTGGTGCCCGCACTGGCCGGCTACATCTCGTTCGCGATCGCCGACCGGCCCGGCATCGCACCGGGTTTCACCGCCGGTGCGCTGGCGGTGTTCATCGGCGGCGGCTTCATCGGCGGCATCGTCGGCGGTGTGATCGCCGGTTTCGCCGCGCTGTGGATCAGTAATCTGAAGGTGCCGCAATGGTTCCGGGGGCTGATGCCGGTTGTGATCGTGCCGCTGTTCGCCTCGCTGGCGGTCGGGCTGATCATGTTCTTCTTCGTCGGGCGGCCGCTAGCCTGGGTCAACACCAGCCTGACCGACTGGCTCAACGGGCTGTCGGGAACCTCGGCGATCTTCCTCGGCATCATCCTGGGCCTGATGATGTGCTTCGACCTGGGCGGGCCGGTCAACAAGGCGGCGTATGCGTTCGCCACCGCCGGGCTGGCGGCCTCGACCACCGCGTCGTTCGAGATCATGGCCGCGGTGATGTCGGCGGGCATGGTGCCGCCGCTGGCGATGGCGCTGGCCACCGTGGTGCGCCCGAAGCTGTTCAGCGAGCCGGAGCGGGAGAACGGCCGGGCGGCCTGGCTGCTGGGGGCGTCGTTCATCTCCGAGGGCGCCATCCCGTTCGCCGCGGCCGACCCGCTGCGGGTGATCCCGTCGATGATGATCGGCGGTGCGGTCACCGGCGGTCTGTCGATGGCGTTCGGCGCCACGTCGCGGGCCCCGCACGGCGGCATCTTCGTGCTGTTCGCCATCGAGAACAAGATCGGCTTCGTCATCGCCATCCTGGCCGGCATGCTCGCCGGCGCGGTGTCGGTGGTCGTGGCCAAGCAGTTCATCAAACCCGCGGCGGCCAAGGCCGAAGCCGAGTTCATCGCCGCCTGAGCACACCCCTTCCCACCACCCGAATCAGTCCCCACCACCCGAAGGAGAATCCATGCCCACCAAGAACGTCGTCGTCGGCTCGGCCATCGGCCTGCACGCCCGGCCCGCCGCGATCATCGCCGAGGCCGTGGTCAACGCCGGTGTCGGAGTCACGCTCTCGATGGACGGCGGTGAACCCGTCGACGCCGGCTCAGCGCTGATGATCATGACGCTGGGGGCGGGCAAGGGCGCCGAGGTGACCGTCGAGTCCGAGGACGAGGGCGCCCTGGCCACCGTGGCCGACCTGGTCGAGCAGGACCTCGACGCCTAACCCCCGTTTCCACGCCGAAACGGCATTCCAGCAGCGGAAGTGCGAGTGCGCGGCTGCCGGAATGCCGTTTCGCCGCTTCGGGGGTGCCAAGAAAGCGGAATGACCCCTCCCGAGGCACCCATAAGATTTCCTGGTGCTCTCGACACGTACCCTTGATACCAGTTTCCCTGCCGCTCCCGCGTGGGCGGCATGTTTGCTGGGGGCGCACCAGGGCAACAGGCACTGGGCGGGCGATTCGGGGGGTGAAGCTGCGTGCGCCGAATAGGTGCGCTGGTATCGGCGCTGTCGATGCTGCTGCTGGTCGCCCCGCCTGCCGGGGCGATAGAGCCTCCCACCATCGACGCCGGAGCCGTTCCGCCCGACGAAACCGGCCCCGACCAGCCGATGGAGCAGCGCCGGGTGTGCGCCGCTCCCACTGTCTTCCCAGATTCCAACTTCGCCGACCAACCGTGGGCCAGCAACTATCTGCGGCTGGCCGAGGCACACAACTTCGCCACCGGCGCCGGGATAACCGTGGCCGTGATCGACACCGGGGTCAACGGGTCGCCCCGGGTGCCGGCAGAACCCGGCGGCGATTTCGTCGACGCGGGCGGAGACGGCATGTCCGACTGCGACGCGCACGGCACCCTCACCGCGTCGGTGATCGCCGGGCGGCCCGCACCTACCGACGCCTTCGTCGGCGTCGCACCCGATGCACGGATTCTGTCGCTGCGTCAGACCTCCGACAGCTTCTCCCCGGTCGGCGCGCGCACCGATCCGAACAATCCCGACACCACCCAGACCGCCGGCTCGCTACGCAGCCTGGCGCGCGCCATCGTGCACGCCGCCAACCTGGGCGCCCAAGTCATCAACATCAGCGAGGCCGCTTCGTATTCGGCGACGAAATCCTTGCGGGAGGTCTCCACCAACTTGGGCTCGGCGATCACCCCCAGCCCCGCCAGGATGTTGGCCACCACCCTCGCGATCGTCGTCTTGCCGGTGCCGGGTGGGCCGGTGAAGATCATGTGCTTGGACGCCTGCGCGACCTTCATCCCCCGCGCCGCTCGTACCTTGGCCATCTGGGTGGCGGCCCGGTAGCGCTCGATCTGCTCTTTGACCCGGCTCAGCCCGATTTGGCGGTCAAGCTCGGCCTGGGCGTCGGCGAGCAGTTTCTCCTGGCCGGAGGTATCCGCCTCGATGCTGTCGGGGTCCCACGGGTCTCGGCGTGAGGCGATGAACTCGGCGCTGGTCGTCTTGAGCCGATGCGATGGATCACGCAGCGCCGCAGCGACAGTCGACGTCGGGTGGCTCGCCTGCAGCCACTCGAGCAGGGCTACGGCGCCGTCCTCGTTTCCCAGGCCCCGATAGGTCATGGCCAGGAACCACGCGATCGCCTGACTGCAAGCCTCACCGGCGGGCGACGCGTTGGCGTCGGTCAGGCGACGCTCGGCCTCGGTGAACAGCCCGAGATTGGCGGCGGCGACGCCGTGGGCCACTCCCGCTGCGGCGGCCAAGAACTTGTCCGGCCACGAATTGGCTCCCCGCACCTCGTCGATGACATCGGTCCACCGTTGGGCGGCAGCGTAGATGACGGCCTTGACCCACGCGACCAGATGCTCGGCACCGGCCGCGGGGACGTCCTCGATCGCTTCCATCGCGTCGGCGAAATTGCCTTGACCGGCCTCGCTCACGGCGAACCCCATCGTGATCGCCAACGGTGAATTGACCGGATAGGTGATCTCTCCGAACATTCCGCCGATCGGCACCCGGGTTCCGAGACTGTTCATCGACATCTCGGCGGCACCGGCGAGCTGACCGAAATTGGTACGTGAGTACCAAGCCCGGAACATCGTCGCCCGGTCCCGGTCTCCGCAGCGGATGCGGCCCACCCAGGCGTCGCAAGACCCCTCGTCGAGTTCGGTTATCTCGGTGAACAATTCGAGTGACCGGGCCGGTGTGCTGGGTAGCAGACCGACCGCGGTACCGAAAAGGCTGGCCAGATGTTCAGTCATTCTCACCTGCATAGCGTGTCGAGAACAGCTCGATCCGTGCGGCCGCAGCCTGTTCCGGGGTGGGTAGATCCAGATCGCGATTGAGGAAGTCGCGGGTGGCGGCGTCGTGGTGACCGTGTTCGCGCATACCGTCCAGCATGACCGTGTACTGCGCGGATCTGGCATCCTGGGTCGCCAGACCGGCAATGCACACGATTTCGTCAGCCAGCTCGCTCGCGGTCAGGTTCCCGGCGCCGGGCCCCAGTTCGATCCGCTGGACGCGGCCGTCGAGATAGGTCGTCACCGACACCGTCTTGTCGGGGTTGGTGACGGTGAACAGCGGTGTCGCATCCGCAACCTGAGGGTCTGCCGCACGGTCGGGCGGCATCAGTCCGGCGAGCTGATCAGGATGGTCGTCAGGCTCGCCGGAGTCGGGTGCTCGGCGGAAGTCGCCGAGGATCACCCCCAGATCGGTCTCTTCGTTCTCTGCCCCGGTCTCGACATCGAATGCCGCCAGTTCGGGGCGGGGCCCGTCGTCCTCGGGGGTGCCGGGCGGAGAGTTGGCCACTGTGGATCGCCTTTCTCAGTCCGGGTACGTCGTGTCGGTCTCGGGTTCAGCCGTGTCCTTGTGCTCGAACCAGCTGCGGGACGGGAGGAACTCCATCAATCCGTCGAGTGCGCGCTGCAGGTTCTCAGGGCTGCCCGGCAGAAAGCTGCCGTACAGCTCTCCACTGACCCGGCGGGGTATCGAAACGATTCGGCCGTGCGGTGAGTCGAGCACCCCCGCCCCCACCTGCGCCGGTGAGAATGTGCCGCCCGAATGTCTTTCGGACGCGGTGATCTCGACCCAACTGTCGGGGTTCGCGGTTGCCTCGGCGTAGATGCGTGCCGATGACGGAGGCATGCCGTAGGCGGCGAGCTGTTCGGCGGACCGCACGCCGGAGAGTTCGGACGCGATACCGGTCAGCGGTTCGACCACGGCGGGCGACGCGTCACCGATCACCACATTCACCATCGACGCCAGGCCGACCTGGGGGGCGACGCGCTGCAGCACCAGCATGTCCTCGTCACGCGCTGCCACGACATGTCGGTCCCCCTTACGACACACCACGAAGCGCACCATTTTGCCACCCACGTCCCGGCGCCACCAGCGGCAGTCGAGCAGCCGGTCGGGCCGGCTCAGCGTGTCGACCATGGCCGCGACCTCGGGGTGGGGATCTCCGAACGCAGTCAGAACGCCCTGCGCGGTCAGGTCCCGGGTGACCTGATCCCAGACGATCTGGCGCTGGTCTTCGTAGGGGATGTTGGGCCGGATGCCAAGGGCCACCGGGAAATCGACGAGGTGCAGCAGGTCGGCGATCACCAGCATCCCGTCGATGGTGACTTCGACACCGACGACGTCGTCGTAGTGGGTGGGCTCGCCATCCCCGAGAAACGGCCCGGCCATCACTGCTGCCGCATCGATTCATCGATATGCCGGCCCGCCGAATCGTCGGTGTCGTCGTAGCGGCCCGCCGACGTGATCAGGCTCACACTCAGTGCGTGACCGGCGTCGGCGATCGCGGCCCCGCAAGCCCGTCGGACCGTTTGAAGCATGTCCAGCGCCTCGGCTGTGGACGCGGCGATCGCACCGTGGGTGTCGAGGATCCGGCGGTCGAGGTCTGACACCGATTCGGCCGCCGAGGCGACTGCACCAGCCGCCTGAGCCTGCCGCGCGGCCAAGTCGTGCAGGTGGGTCGGCGTCACCTGCAGTGGTTCTGGCGATGTCACGGGCTATCTCCTGCTGAGCGCTGCTGCGGGGGTCTGATCGGGGCGGGAGGTACGGCCTCGGCCTCGGCTTCAGCCGGCGGCTGCGGCGCCGGCGCACTCGGCACTCCAGGGGCATCGACAGTGTCGGACTCGGCGGCTTCGGGGGATTCGGCGGATTCGGCGGTCTCTGCGTCGTCGCGCTTCGACTGCCGGTGCTCATCTCGCAGGTCGTCGAGCGGTTCTTCGGGCGGTGATTCGACATCCGCGTCGTCGGCGTCGTCGGCGGCCCCGGACAGCGCCGGCAACGACTCGGCTGCCATCGCGGTGACGCCGGACAACACCGCGGCCAGCGGTGTGACCGCCGAGCCGATCATTCCGCCGACCGCGCCGAACGCCGCGGTCAGGCCGGACATCGCGTCGACCGGCAGCGCACCGGCCTGCGGCGCAGCGCCGGGCGCTGCCATCTCCGAAGGCGGGGCCGGCTCATCCGACGTCGGAAGGCCAGCGGCGGATGGTGGTGCCGGCCAGAGCCCGGCAGCTCCCGGATCCTCGTGGAGATCCTCGTCGGGATCGTCGTCATCGGCCCTCGGAGCCCACCGGTCCAGTCCGGGATCCTGCCAGGGCCCAGGCTCGGCCGGCCCGCCGGCCGCTTCGGCCAGCGCCGAGTAGCGGGACGCGATGCCCTGTAGCTCCGTGGTGTTCTCGCTCATCCGAACTGTCAGGTCCTGAAAATCGTCGCCTGCCGCACCAAGCGCGGCGGTGACGGTCGCGAGCTCGAATTGCGCTCGCATGGCCTGACCGACACCGGGGGTCGCCGCCAGGGCCCGCGCGGTGTGGCGAAGACCGGCGAGGTGCTCGGACACACCGTCCAACCGCGTTCGAATGGAGACGATCTGATCGCCCTGACGATCCAGAACCCGTCGGGCTGCGCGGTCCAGGGCCGCCATCGATGCCGTCCGTCGGTAGTGCTGCCGATTGGCCAGGGAATAGGCCCGCGCACCGGCGCCAGCCCAGTCAACTCCGGGAGTCGCCGCAGCCATCGCGTCGGCAGCCTCCGTCAATCCTCTGGCACCGAGTTCCAGGCCGGCGCCGCGCTCCGGATCACCGGCGCCGAGCGTCCGGCGCATCCCTGTGATCGCCAACAGACCGGCGTCCAGCGTTGTAGATCCGGCGCTGAACGGGCCTCCCGTGACTTTGCCCGAACCGCCGATACCGTCATCCACCCGCATCGTGATCCTCCCCTTCCCATCGGCAGGGTACCAGCGCCGAGGTGGTTGCCAGGACGCCAGTTCCACCGGCGCCGGCTCCCGCAGACACGCGAGCGCACCGACCTTTGGCAACGCACGAGCCGGAGTTTTTCCTGTTACCAGGCCATATCAGCAAACTGCGACTATGCGCAGGGCATCCCGTTCGGTGGGCCCAGGTAGATCCGGGGGCGTAACTCAGGTGCACCTCTACCACACCCTCGCCCCCGACTGCGATGACTA
>NZ_JBMHMH010000005.1:0-4369 GCF_049179055.1 Micromonospora sp. WMMD737
CCGGCGAAGGAGGGCAGGTCGGCCGCGGTCCAGTCAGACATGGCCCTCACCCTAGTGCGCGCAGGTTAAGCCGGCCGAAACGGCATTCCAGCAGCGAAAGTGCGAGTGCGCGGCTGCTGGAATGCCGTTTCGGCGAAAGGTCGGGCGGTGGCCTTACCGGGGAGCGGTCGCCCCGCCGGGCACCTCGACGGTGAACCCGTTGATGATCGCCTCGATGTCGGGTGCCTCTTCGGCGGCCTTGTCGGCGTAGCCGGTGACGGTGAACTGGACCAGGTAGCGCTGCCGTTGCGGCGGTGCGCCGGTGGCGATGACCACCCGGTTGTAGGTGTGCATGCGCGAACCGGCGAGGTCGTAGCTGCCCTCGATCACCGATGACGGGAACCCGTTGAAATCGTCGTCCGACGAGCCGAGCCGGCGGAAGTTCTCCGACATCTCGGCGTCGACGTCGGCGTGCCGCAACGCCGTGGCGGCGTCGAACTCGCCGTCGAGCTCGAACACCATCAGCATCGCGGTGGGGTAGGTGTCGCCCTTGGCGATCATCCGGGTGCCGGGCGCGAGACTGGCGTCCCGGTAGGGCTCCCAGCCCGCCGGAGTCGGCATCGACACGGTCAGGTCGGCCAGCTTGTCCGGGGCCACCGGCTGACCGACGACGCCGATCTCCTCGAGGAACTGCGACAACGGGACCTGCGCGGCCTGCGTGGCGGTCGACTCCGGTTCGGGGGCCGGCGCCGAACTCGGGGTCGACCACACCGACTGGTAGTCGGGCGCCTCGGTGGTGCAGCCGCAGGCCAGCACCGCCGCCAGCGCCGCGGCCAGTACCGGCCGAGCGGTCACAGAATCTCGCGGACCGCGTCGAGGGGACGTGCCAGCCGGGTGCCCTTGGCCGTGACGACGAACGGCCGTTCGATCAGGATCGGGTGCTCGGCCATCGCGTCGAGCAGCTCGTCGTCGGTCGCGTCGGCCAACCCGAGCTCGGTGTAGAGCGACTCGCGTTTGCGGACCGCGGTGCGCACGTCGACGCCGGCCGCGCTGATCAACTCGGCCAGCTCGGCGCGCGACGGCGGTGTCTTCAGATAGAGCACCACCTCGGGCTCGATGCCGTTGTCGCGCAACAATTCCAGGGTCTTGCGTGACGTCGAGCACCTGGGGTTGTGGTAGATGCGCGGTTGGGTCATCGCAGGTCAGGCCGATCCGTCGAAAAGCCCCGTGACCGAGCCGTTGTCGAAGACCGCGCGGATCGTGTTGGCCAGCAGCGGGGCGATCGAGAGCACCGTCAGCTGCGGGAACACCTTCTCCTCGCTGATCGGCAGCGTGTTGGTGACGATGACCTCGCGGGCACCGCAGCCGGCCAGCCGCTCGGGTGCCGGGTCCGACAGCACACCGTGGGTCGCCGCGATGACGACGTCGGCGGCGCCGTCCTCCTTGAGCAGCCGCACCGCACCGGCGATGGTGCCGCCGGTGTCGATCATGTCGTCGGTGAGGATGCACGTCTTGCCGGCGACGTCACCGACGACGCGGTTGGACTTGACCTGGTTGGGCACCAGCGGGTCGCGGGTCTTGTGGATGAAGGCCAGCGGCACCCCGCCCAGGGAGTCGGCCCACTTCTCGGCCACCCGCACCCGGCCGGAGTCGGGGGAGACGACCACCATGTCGTGGCCGGCGTAGTTCTCGGCGATGTAGCCGGTCAGCAACTTCTGCGCGCGCATGTGGTCGACGGGCCCGTCGAAGAAACCCTGGATCTGGTCGGTGTGCAGATCGACGGTGACGATGCGGTCGACGCCCGCGGTCTTGAGCAGGTCGGCCACCAGGCGCGCCGAGATGGGTTCGCGGCCGCGGTGTTTCTTGTCCTGGCGGGCGTAGGGGTAGAACGGCAGGATCGCGGTGATCCGCTTGGCGCTGCCCCGTTTGAGCGCGTCGATCATGAGCAGCTGCTCCATCAGCCACTGGTTCAGTGGCCAGGGGTGGCTCTGCAGCACGAATGCGTCGCAGCCGCGGACGGACTCGTCGAAGCGGACGAAGATCTCGCCGTTGGCGAAGTCGCGCGCCGTCTGCGCGGTGACCGGGACGTCGAGCTCCTTGGCGACCTGCTCGGCCAGTTCGGGGTGCGCGCGGCCCGAGAACAACATCAGGTTCTTGCGGTTGTCAGTCCACTCGTGGCTCACGGGCTGCCCTCGGCTTCTCTGATCGGATCGATACGACGGCCATCGTACGGAGCGCTGATCCGCACACGCTGGCGGGTTACCAGAATGCCAACATTGCGCGACCGATTGCTACCAGTGGGTAGCCTCGGGGACGCGGCGGTGGCGACACCGACGATCACGCGGAGGTGGTGGACGTGGCCTTCTGGACGGCGGTCAACCGCCGCAGAGCCTGGATGCTCGACGCGATCCGCAGCCGGCTGTGGCCGGTGCCGGCGATGGCGGTCGTCCTGGCGATCGCCGCGGGCCTGCTGCTGCCCGAGCTCGACGGTGCACTCGACGGCGCCCTGCCCGCGGAGGTGTCGCGCTGGATCTTCGGCGGCGGCCCGGCCGCCGCCCGGGAGGTGCTGGCCGCGATCGCGGCGTCGGTGATGACGGTGACCTCGCTGACGTTCTCGCTGACGCTGGTGACGCTGCAGCTGGCCAGCGGGCAGTTCTCGCCGCGGCTGCTGCGCACCTTCGCGCAGGACAAGTTCGTCCAGCGCACCCTCGGGTTGTTCGTGGCGACGTTCGCCTACACGCTGACCGTGTTGCGCACGGTGCGCGACAGCGACAACGGCGGCACGGTGTTCGTGCCGCAGATCTCGGTGACCGTCGGCTATCTGCTCGCGGTGATCAGCGTGCTCGCGCTGGTGCTGTTCCTGGCGCATCTGGTGCGCCAGATCCGGGTGGAGACGCTGCTGGGGTCGGTGCTCGGCGAAGCCCTGCGCAACGCCGAGACCAGCCTCGAGCAGATGGACGAGTCCGCCCAGGTGGAGTCGGCGCCGTCACCGCCGGCCGGGGCCCACCCGGTGGGTGCCCCGAGTACCGGCTTTCTGACCGGGATCAACCAGCAACCCCTGGTCGAGGCCGCGTCCCGGGCCGGGGCGGTGGTGGCGCTGAACCGCAAGCCCGGCGACTGGCTGGTGGCCGGCACGCCGGTGGCCATGCTGTGGGCCGGTACCGGGGGCGGGCTGGACGACGACGCGATCGACGACCTGCGCGGCTGCGTGGCCAAGGTCATCCACATCGGCGACGAACGCACCCCGGTGCAGGACATCGGCTACGCGGTGCGCCAGCTCACCGACGTGGTGGTCAAGGCGCTGTCGCCGGGGATCAACGACCCGACGACGGCGGTGCACGGCATCGGGCACCTGTCGGCCCTGTTGTGCAGGCTGGCCGACCGCCGGCTGGGCCACGCGGTGCACCGCGACGACGACGGCGTCGCGCGGGTGGTGGTCCAGGGGCCGGAGCTGGCGGATCTGCTCGACGAGGCCGTCACCCAGCCACGGCACTACGGCGTCGAGGACGCCGCGGTGCTGGCGGCGCTGACCCGGCTGCTGCGCGATCTGGCGTGGTGTGCCGGCAGCGTGCACGAGCAGGCCGTCACCAGCCAGTTGGCGCGGATGCGGCGCACCGTGGCCGGACAGGACTTCGACCCCGCCGAACGCGAGAGTCTCGAGCAGCTCGCGCTGTCGGTGGAGGATGCGCTGGCCCGGCGCTGGCGCAGCCCCGAGGTGCTCTAGCGGGCGGGGTGTCCGCCCGGACCGTCGTCGTCGCCGGCGGCTTCGGCGGCGCGGGCCGCCGCGCTGCCGGGGCGCTTGCGCTGCACCCAGCCCTCGATGTTGCGCTGCGGGCCGGCCGAGACCGCCAGTGCGCCGGGCGGGACGTCGTCGCGGATCACCGTTCCCGCGCCGGTGTAGGCGCCGTCCCCGACGGTCACCGGCGCGACGAACATGGTGTCCGACCCGGTGCGCACGTGCGAGCCGATCGTGGTGCGCGACTTGGTTTCCCCGTCGTAGTTGACGAACACGCTGGACGCGCCGATGTTGCTGTGCTCGCCGATGTCGGCGTCGCCGACGTAGGTCAGGTGCGGCACCTTGGTGCCGGCGCCGATGGCGGAGTTCTTGGTCTCGACGAACGCGCCGAGCTTGCCCGCCTCGCCCAGCACGGTGCCCGGCCGCAGGTAGGTGAACGGGCCGACGGTGGCGCCGTCGCCGATGACCGCCGAGGTGGCGTGGGTGCGGATCACCTCCGCGGCGTCGCCGACGGTGACGTTGGTCAGCGTCGAGTCGGGCCCGATCTCGCAGCGGCCGCCGATGCGGGTGCCGCCCAGCAGCTGGGTGCCGGGACGCACGACGGTGTCGCGGCCGATCGTGACGTCGACGTCGATCCAGGTCGAGGCGGGGTCG
>NZ_JBMHMH010000006.1:0-8239 GCF_049179055.1 Micromonospora sp. WMMD737
CCGATCGAACGGATGCGCACCGTCGAGAACTACCCCGACGCCGACGACGAGCTGTCGATGCGCGACAACAACACCTCGGCGTTCAACTGCCGCGATATCCCCGGCACCGGGCAATGGTCGTATCACGCCTACGGGCGCGCGGTCGACGTCAACCCGCGGATCAATCCCTATGTCGACTCCCGCGGCGACGTCCAGCCCGCCAACGCCGGCCCGTGGACCGACCGCGACCGCACCGATCCCGGCATGCTGCACGACGGCGACCCGGCGGTGCTGGCCTTCACCGATCGCGGCTGGACCTGGGGCGGCCACTGGCGCTCCCCATTGGACTACCAACACTTCGAACTGTCCTGACCGAGAGGCGTGCCGATGTGACGATGACGTGAACCCCCGCAGACGGTTCCCGTCCCGTAAATTTGGGCGCCGTCCTCAACGAGCGGAGATCACCCTGCTGCACCGAATCGCGCTGCTGGCCATGGCCGCACCGCGCCGAATACTCACCGCCGCCGCGGTATTGACCGTCGCACTGGCGGTGTTCGGCGTGCCGGTGGCCAAGAGCCTGTCCCCCAGCGGCTTTCAGGACCCGGGCGCCGAATCGTCGGCGGCAGCAGATCTTCTCACCGAGAAGTTCGGGCGCGGCGAGGTACAGATGATCATCGTGGTGTCCTCTCCGGATGGGCTGGACACCACCGAGACCCGCCGGGTCGCCGCCGACATCGAACAGGTCCTCGCCCAGCATCCGCACGTCGCGGAGATCTCCTCGGCCTGGAGCGCCCCCGCCGCACCGGACCTGATCAGCACCGACCGCACGGCCGGGTTGATCATCGCGGGAATCACCGGCAGCGAAGCCGAACAGCAGGAGTACGCCGAGGAGATTTCCCAGGAGGTCGCCGGCGACCACGGGGCGGTCACGGTCACCACCGGTGGCACCGCGATGGTGAACCTGCAGATCACCGAACAGTCCCAGCGCGATCTGCTGGTGATGGAGGCACTCGCGATCCCGCTGAGCTTCCTGGTGCTGGTCTGGGTGTTCGGCGGGTTGCTGGCCGCCGCGGTGCCGGTGGCGATCGGAGCGATGTCGGTGATCGGGGCGCTGGCAGTGCTGCGGCTGGTCACATTCGGCACCGACGTGTCGATCTTCGCCCTGAACCTGGCCGTCGCCATGGGTCTGGCCCTGGCCATCGACTACACGCTGCTGGTCGTGTCGCGCTATCGCGACGAGTTGGCCACCGGCGCCGCGCCGGCGACCGCGCTGGTGCGCACCATGACGACCGCCGGGCGCACGGTGATCTTCTCGGCGACGACGGTCGCGCTGTCCATGGCAGCGATGGTGCTGTTCCCGATGCACTTCCTGAAGTCGTTCGCCTACGCGGGGGTGGCCACCGTGGCCTTCGCCGCCGCGGCGGCCGTCGTCGTCACCCCCGCGGCGCTGGTCGTGCTGGGCGACCGGCTGGACGCGCTGGACGTGGCCCGGCTGGGGCGCCGCCTGCTGCGCCGGCCCGAGCCCACACCGGTTCCGGTCGAGCAGCGCTTCTGGTACCGGGGTGCGCACGCCGTGATGCGCCGCGCCCTGCCGCTGGGCCTGGCCGTCGTCATCCTGCTGTTGGTGCTCGGTGCGCCGTTCCTGGGGGTGCGTTGGGGCTTCCCCGACGACCGGGTGCTGCCCGCCTCGAGTTCGGCCCATCAGGTCGGCGACGCCCTGCGCCAGGACTTCTCCGACAACACCGACGCCGCGGTGACGGTGGTGATCCCCGACAGCGCCGGGCTGACCGCGGCCGACGTGTCCGACTACGCGGCCGCGCTGTCCCAGGTAGCCGACGTCGCGGCGGTGTCCGCCCCGACCGGGACCTTCGTCGAGGGGGCCCGCACCGGCGGACCGTCCGCGCCGGCCGGCGAGCGCGACGGCAGCATGTTCCTGACCGTCGCGAGCACCGCGCCGCTGTTCTCCGAGGCCTCGGAGAACCAGCTCGACGGCCTGCACGCCGTGGACGGCCCCGGTGGGCGCACCGTGCAGATGACCGGCACCGCCCAGACCAACCGCGACAGCGTCGACGCGATCACCTCGACCCTGCCGCTGGTGCTCGGGCTGATCGCCGTCATCATGTTCGCGCTGTTGTTCCTGCTCACCGGCAGTGTGGTGGTGCCGCTGAAAGCCCTGGTGCTCAACATGCTGTCGCTCACCGCCGCGTTCGGCGCCCTGGTGTGGATCTTCCAGGACGGCCATCTCGGCGGGCTGGGCACCACCCCGACCGGCACCCTGGTGGCGAACATGCCGGTGCTGCTGTTCTGCATCGCCTTCGGCCTGTCGATGGACTACGAGGTGTTCCTGGTCGCCCGCATCCGCGAGTTCTGGCTGCAGCCGGGGGTGTCCAACGATGAGGCGGTGGCGCTGGGCATCGCCCACACCGGCCGCGTGATCACCGCCGCCGCGCTGGTCATGTCGATCTCGTTCGCCGCGCTGATCGCGGCGAGCACGTCGGTGATGCGGATGTTCGGTCTCGGCCTGACGCTGGCGGTGCTCGTCGACGCGACCCTGGTGCGCATGGTGCTGGTGCCCGCGTTCATGCGGCTGATGGGCGGGGCGAACTGGTGGGCGCCGAACTGGTTGAGACGAATCCACGACCGCCTGGGCATCGACGAGGAGCCGGCGGCACAATCGAATGACAATGAAGATGCGGAACGGATCACCACATGACCGCCAATACCCACGACACCAACCCCATCAGCGTCATCGCCGGCGTCCAGGGAGCGCTGCCACCACACCGCTACAGCCAGCACGAGATCACCGAGACCTTCCTGCAGGCGCCGGCGTTCACCGATCTCGGTGACGTGGTGCGGGCCCTGCACGAGCACGCGAAGGTCAACTCGCGCCACTTCGTGCTTCCCCTGGACCGCTACACCACGCTGACCGACTTCGGCGAAGCCAACGACCTCTACCTCGAGCACGCCCTCGACCTGGCCTGCGAGGCGCTGACCGCCGCGCTGGACGAGGCCGGACTGCGCCCCAGCGATCTCGACATGATCATGACCACCACCGTCACCGGCATCGCGGTGCCGTCGCTGGACGCCCGGATCGCCGGGCGGCTGGGGCTGCGACCCGACATCCGCCGGATCCCGTTGTTCGGGCTCGGCTGTGTGGCCGGCGCGGCGGGCATCGCCCGCATGCACGACTATCTGCGCGGGGCACCGGACCACGTCGCCGCGCTGGTGTCGGTGGAGCTGTGCTCGCTGACCTACCCGGCGGTCGAGCCGACCATGGCCAGCCTGGTCGGCAGCGCGCTGTTCGGTGACGGCGCGGCCGCCGTGGTCGCCGCCGGGGAGAACCGCGCCGGAGCGATCGACGCCGCTGGACCCGAGGTGCACGACTCCCGCAGCCGGATGTATCCGGACTCGCTGGACACGATGGGCTGGAAGATCGGGCACACCGGTTTCCAGCTGGTGCTGGCGCCCAATCTGCCCGAGCTGATCGACCGGTACCTCGCCGAGGACATGACCGGCTTCCTCGCCGATCACGGCATGAGCGTCGGTGACATCGCCGCCTGGGTGTCGCATCCCGGCGGCCCCAAGGTCATCGAGGCGATCAACGCCGCGCTCGGGCTCCCCGAGGACGCGCTCGAGTTGACGTGGCGCTCCCTGGCCGAGGTCGGCAACCTGTCGTCGTCGTCGGTGCTGCACGTGCTGCGCGACACCCGCGCGAAGAAGCCGCCGGCCGGCGAGCCCGGCCTGCTGATGGCGATGGGCCCGGGGTTCTGCTCCGAGCTCGTGCTGCTGCGCTGGACATAGGAGCCCGCCGATGCTCGCCTATACCCTGCTCATCGCCCTGGTCGCCGTCGAACGCGTCGCCGAGCTGGTCGTCTCCCAACGGAACCTGAAGTGGAGCAGGGCCCAGGGCGGCGTCGAGTACGGCGCCGGCCACTACCCGGTGATGGTGGTGCTGCACACCGCACTGCTGGCCGCCTGCCTGTTCGAAGCGGCCCACCGCGAGTTCCTGCCCGCCCTGGGGTGGCCGATGCTGGCTCTCGTGATTGCCGCTCAGGGACTGCGGTGGTGGTGCATCGCCACCCTGGGCCGGCAGTGGAACACCCGCGTCGTCGTCGTCCCCGACGCCGGCCGTGTCACCGGCGGCCCCTACCGGTTCATCCCGCACCCGAACTACGTCGCGGTGGTCGTGGAGGGGTTCGCGCTGCCGCTGGTGCACTCGGCGTGGATCACCGCGCTGGCGTTCACCGTCCTCAACGCCGCGCTGCTGTGGACCCGGATCTCGGTGGAGAACACCGCGCTGCAGACCCTGAGCGACCCCCGGCCTCCGAGGTGATCGATCTGGTGGTCGCCGGGGGCGGGCCCGCGGGCCTGGCCACCGCGATCCACGCCGCCCGGGCCGGGCTGCACACCGTCGTCGTCGAGAAGCGCACCGGCCTGATCGACAAGGCCTGCGGCGAGGGCCTGATGCCGCACGCGGTGGGTCAGTTGCGGCAGCTCGGCGCGGACCCGGCGGGCAAACCGTTCCTGGGGATCTCCTATTTCGACGCCGGACACCACGTCACCGCCCGGTTCGGCTCCGGAGCCGGTCTGGGGGTGCGGCGCACGACGCTGCACGCGGCGCTGCTGGCCGAGGCTCGGGCGGCCGGGGTCGAGATGGTGCACGACAAGGTCGGCCCGGTGAGCCAGGACGCCGACGGGGTGACGGTCAACGGGCTGCGCAGCCGTTATCTCGCCGCGGCCGACGGCCTGCACTCCCCGATCCGGACCGCGCTGGGTCTGGAGCGCCCGGCCGGCGGGACCCGCCGGTGGGGTATCAAGCGGCACGTCGAGGTGGCGCCGTGGAGCGAGTTCGTCGAGGTGTACTGGGCGGGCGGGCGGGCGGGACCGGGCGCTGCGGGGGCCGGGGCGGCCGCGGAAGCCTATGTGACTCCGGTGGCCGACGACTGTGTCGGGATCGCCGTCCTGACGTCGCGGCAGGGCCGCTTCGAGCAGCATCTCGAGGCGTTTCCGGAGTTGCGGGAACGCCTCGACGGGCACGCCCACCAGCCGGACCGGGCGGCCGGCCCGCTGCGCCAGCGGGTGCGCAGCCGGGTGGCGGGGCGGGTGCTGCTGGTCGGTGACGCGGCCGGCTACGTCGACGCGCTGACCGGTGAGGGGCTGGGTCTGGCGTTCGCGGCGTCGCGGCTGCTGGTCGACAGCGTGGTCGCCGACCGGCCGCAGGACTACGAACGGCACTGGCGCCGCGCGACCCGGCGCTACCGGATACTGACCGCGGGGATGCTGCACGCGAGCACATCACCGCTGCGCTCCTTCATCGTGCCCGCTGCCAGCACCTTCCCGCGCGTGTTCAGCGGGGCGGTCAACCTGCTAGGCAACTAGGAGCCTGCTGGGCAATCCGACGATCTCCACATCGTCGGCTAGCGCGGAGTTCACATTCCGGACTCTGTTGAGAAACACGTGCGCGACACAATGACGCGTCCCCGCCTTGCCACGGCCACACCTGTAGGAGCCGCAGTGACCGATGTCGTGAACTCCACGTCGGACGAATCCACCGATCACAACGGGGCGCCGGTCGGTCCCACCGGACAAACCCGCTCCGGCATGACTGCCGACGCGCTGCGCGCGGCGGTGTCCGATCACCTGGTCTATTCGATCGCCCGCCCGCCGGCGGTGCTGACCCCCGAGCACTACTACAAGGCGCTGTCGCTGGCGGTGCGTGACCGGATGCAGAAACGCTGGATGGCGACCACACAGGACTGGCTGGATCTGTCCTGCAAGGTCACCTGCTACCTGTCGGCGGAGTTCCTGATGGGCCCGCAGCTGGGCAACAACCTGCTCAACCTGGGCATCGAGGCGCAGGCACGCGAGGCGCTGGCCGACCTGGGCCAGGACCTCGACGTGATCCTGGACTGCGAGGGCGAGCCCGGGCTGGGCAACGGCGGCCTGGGCCGGCTGGCGGCCTGCTATCTGGACTCGATGGCCACCCTGGAGCGTCCGTCGATCGGATACGGCATCCGCTACGAATTCGGCATCTTCAAGCAGGATCTCGCCGACGGCTGGCAGGTCGAGAAGACCGACAACTGGCTGGTGCACGGCAATCCGTGGGAGATCGACAAGCCGGACGCCACCTACACGGTGAACTGGGGCGGTCACACCGAGGAGTACGAGGACGTCACCGGCAAGTTCCGGGTGCGCTGGGTGCCGCAGCGGGTCCTCAAGGGCGTCTCCTACGACACCCCGGTGCAGGGCTACGGCGTCAACACCTGCAACACCCTGACGTTGTGGAGCGCCCGGGCCGTGGAGTCGTTCGCCCTCGACGCGTTCAACACCGGCGACTTCTACAAGGCCGTCGACGACGAGGTCGTCTCCGAGACGGTGTCCAAGGTGCTCTACCCCAACGACGAGCCGGAGGCGGGTAAGCGGCTGCGGCTGCTGCAGCAGTACTTCTTCGTGACGTGCTCGCTGCAGGACATCCTGAACATCCATCTGCAGCGCGCACACCTGCCGCTGAGCGCGCTGCCGGACAAGTGGGCGATCCAGCTCAACGACACCCACCCCTCGATCGCGGTGGCCGAGTTGATGCGGCTGCTGATCGACGACTACCAGTTGTCCTGGGATGCCGCCTGGGACCTGACCGTGCGGACCTTCGGCTACACCAACCACACGCTGCTGCCCGAAGCGCTCGAGACGTGGCCGCTGCGGATCTTCGGTGACGCATTGCCGCGGCACCTCGAGTTGATCTACGAGATCAACGAGCGCTTCCTCGAGCAGGTGCGCGATTGCTTCCCCGGTGACGACGAGCGGCTGTCGCGGATGTCGCTGATCGGGGAGAACGACGGCAAGTGTGTGCGGATGGCACACCTGGCCACGGTGGGCAGCCACACCGTCAACGGTGTCGCGGCGCTGCACTCCGAGCTGTTGAAGGCCAGCGTGCTCAAGGACTTCTACGAGATGTGGCCCGAGCGGTTCGGCAACGTCACCAACGGGGTGACGCCGCGGCGGTTCCTGGCGTTGTCCAACCCAGGGCTGCGCGAGCTGCTCGACGACACCATCGGTTCCGGCTGGATCACCGACCTGAGCCGGCTCAGCGGGCTGGAGTCGTTCGTCGACGATCAGGCGTTCCGGGCGCGGTGGCGCGAGGTCAAGCGCGCCAACAAGGCGCGGCTGGCCGAATACGTGCACACCACCACCGGCATCGAGCTGGATCCGACGTGGATGTTCGACGTCCAGGTCAAGCGGATCCACGAGTACAAGCGCCAGCACCTGATGGTGCTGCACATCATCGCGCTGTACCACCGGCTCAAGAACAATCCGGGCCTGGTGATCCCGCCGCGGGTGTTCATCTTCGGCGGCAAGGCAGCGCCCGGTTATTTCATGGCCAAACGCATCATCAAGTTGATCACCGCTGTCGGCGACACCGTCAACCACGACCCGGAGGTCAACCGGTTCCTGAAGGTGGTGTTCCTGCCGAACTTCAACGTCAAGAACGCGCATCTGATCTATCCGGCGGCCAACCTCTCCGAGCAGATCTCGACGGCCGGCAAGGAGGCCTCGGGCACCGGGAACATGAAGTTCATGATCAACGGGGCGCTCACGATCGGCACGCTGGACGGGGCGAACGTGGAGATCCGTCAGGAGGCCGGCGCGGAGAACTTCTTCCTGTTCGGGCTGACCGAGGGTCAGGTCGAAAAGGTCAAGGCGGAGGGCTACCGGCCGATCGACCGCGTCGACTCCGACCCGGAGCTGGCGGCGGTGCTCGAGTTGATCGCGCGCGGGGAGTTCACCCACGGGGACACCGAGACGCTGCGCCCGATCGTGGACAATCTGATCCACCACGACCCGTTCCTGGTGCTGGCCGACTACCGGTCCTACGTCAACTGCCAGGACGAGGTCAGCAAGGCCTGGCTGGACGGGGACAGCTGGTCGCGGATGTCGATCCGCAACACCGCCCGCAGCGGCAAGTTCTCCTCGGACAGGGCGATCCGCGAGTACTGCGAGCAGATCTGGGGTGTCGGCCCGATGTCGGTCGACCTGTCCTAGCGCCTGGCAATTTCGGTGTGACCAGTCGCGGATACCGCGACTGGTCACACCGAAATCACCCGTAGAGCGGCGCGCTCTCAGGTGCCGTCGGCACCGTCGGCCCCCGCTGCGCCGTCGGCACCGTCGCCGGCAGCCCCTGCCCCGCCGGTGCCACCACCTCCTCCAGCACCGCCGGGCGCGGTCGAGTTCCTGCCCTGGTCTCCGCCGTCACCGCCGTCAC
>NZ_JBMHMH010000007.1:0-4880 GCF_049179055.1 Micromonospora sp. WMMD737
TACCTCAACGCCCGCCCGATCACCACCCCGTTCGGGCTCTACGACTGCGACGTGCCCTGCGACGGCGCCGTCGCGGTCGTCGTCTCGGCGGTCGACGCCGCAGCCGACTGCCCTCAGCCCCCGGTGTTCTTCGAGGCCGTCGGCACCCAGATCATCGAGCGCACCGACTGGGACCAGACCACGTTGACGCACGAACCGCAGGTGCTGGGCCAGGCCGCGCACCTGTGGACGCGCACGTCGATGCGTCCCGCCGATGTCGACGTCGCCGAACTCTACGACGGCTTCACGTTCAACTGCCTGTCCTGGCTGGAAGCGTTGGGATTCTGCGGTATCGGCGAGGCCAAGGACTTCCTCGACGGCGGTGCGGCCATCGCCCGCGACGGCGTGATCCCGCTGAACACGCACGGCGGTCAGCTGTCACACGGACGCACCCACGGCATGGGCCTGGTGCACGAGGCCGTCACCCAGCTGCGCGGCGAGGGCGGCGAGCGGCAGGTCACCGACGCGAACGTCGCGGTGGTCAGCAGCGGCGGGCTGACGCCCAGCGGCGTGCTGCTGCTCCGGACGGAGGCCTGAGGCGTCCGTGACCGAGCCCGCACCCCGCCCCCGCGTCGTCGTCGTGGACGGCGTCCCGATGTCAGGGCTGGTCAGCGCGGCTGAAGAGCCACGTGCGGTGATCGTCGCGGTGCACGGCGGAGCCACGTCCTCGGCGTACTTCGACTGCCCCGGGTATCCGGAGCTGTCGCTGCTGCGCGCGGCCGCCGAGCGCGGATTCACCGCGATCGCCCTGGACCGGCCCGGTTACGGCGCCTCGGCGGTGTACGCCTCAGAGTTCGCCGACCCCGCCCGCCGGGTCGGCGCCGCGTTCGCGGCGGTGGACAAGATGCTCGGCGCTGAAGGCCGCGGGGCGGGACTGTTCCTGGTCGGCCACTCGGCCGGTTGCGAGCTGGCGCTGCGGATGACGACGGCCGGCGCGGAGGTCATCGGCGTCGAGCTGGCCGGTACCGGCCTGCGCTACAGCGAGAACGCCAGGAGCATCATCAGCGAGGCAACCATCACCTCGCGGCCGGCCGGACTACGGGATCTGTTGTGGCAGCCCACCGATCTCTACCCCGACGATGTGCTCACCGGAGCGCTCTCGGCCCCGGGGGTGGCCTACGAGTCCGAGGTCACCGCGAACTGGGCGCGGCGCGACTTCCCCGCCATCGCCGCAGACGTGCAGGTCCCGGTTCAGTTCAGCGTCGCCGAGCACGAGAGCGTGTGGGAGTCCAGCGCGCAGGCACTTGCCTCGATCACCGGATTGTTCACCGGTTCACCGCACGTCGGGCTGAACCCCATGGGGGCCAGCGGTCACAATCTCAGCGTCGGCAAGACGGCCGGCGAGTATCACGCAAAAGTGTTGTCGTTCATCGAAGAATGCATCGCGCGCTGCGGCCGCGATCGAGACGAAGAGGAGGCGAACTGATGCGCGTCGGATTCATCGGTCTGGGCAGTCAGGGCGGACCCATGGCTCGGCGGATCGCCGAAGGCGGATTCGAGACCACGCTCTGGGCGCGCCGGCAGGCCAGCCTGGAGCCCTACGCCGACACCCCGGCCAAGACGGCGGCCACCCCCGCCGAAATGGCCGCTGCCAGCGATCTGGTGTGCCTGTGCGTGGTCGGTGACGACGACGTGCGCCAGGTCCTCGACGGGGAGAACGGTGTGCTGGCCGGACTGGCCGAGGGCGGGATCGTCGCGATTCACAGCACCGTGCACCCCGACACCTGCCGCGAGATCGCGGAAAAGTGTGCTGCGCAGGGCATTTCGGTGATCGATGCTCCGGTCAGCGGTGGCGCACCCGCCGTCGAGGAAGGCACCCTGCTGGTCATGGCCGGGGGCGATGAGGACGTCGTGGACCGCTGCCGGCCGGTCTTCGGGACCTACGCCGATCCGATCGTTCACCTCGGGCCGCTGGGTGCGGGTCAGAGCACCAAGATCCTCAACAACCTGCTGTTCAGCGCGAACCTGGGAAGTGCGGTGAGCACGCTGGAGCTGGGTGAGGCGCTGGGCATCGCCCGCGACAAGCTCGTCGATGTCCTCAACCGGGGATCGGCGACGAGCAAGGCGGTCGGCAGCATCTCGATGTTCGGCGGCACACTGGAGGGCCTCGCACCGATCGCCGGGGCGCTGCTGCAGAAGGACGTCCGGCATGCGGCCAGCCTCGCGGCTGCCGCCTCGGCGCCGGAAGGGGCGGTGTTCACCGCCGCCGACGCGGCGCTGGAGTCCATGGAGCACGGCCGATGAGCGCTTGCGCGAAGAGAAGAGCAGTACGGTGAGCCGGGTCGGTTTCGTCGGCGCCGGCCGGATGGGCGCACCGATGGCGCGCCGACTGGTCGAAGCTGGTCATGACGTGCGGGTGCTGGGCCGCACCCCCGAGAAGCGGGAAGCGATCGGCGAACTGGGCGCCACCGCGGTGAGCACGCTCGCCGAGGTCGCCGAGGCCGCCGATGCGGTGGTGCTGTGCGTGTTCACCGACGATCAGGTCACCGACATCTGTGCCGATGACGGGCTGCTGGAGATGATCCCGGCCGACGCGGTGCTGATCATCCACACCACGGGCAGCCCCCGCACCGCGCAGGCGCTGGCCGCCCGGCGCCCGGGATTGGGGGTGCTCGATGCGCCGGTCAGCGGCGGACCCCACGACATCGCCGCCGGTCACATCACCCTGTTCGTCGGCGGCGACGAGGCCGTCCTCGAACGGGCCCGCCCGGTGCTGTCGGGCTACGGTGATCCGATCCTGCACGTGGGCGGACTCGGGGCCGGTCAGTGGGTCAAGTTGATCAACAACACGCTGTTCGCCGCGCATCTCGGCGTACTGCGTCAAGCGGCTGCGTTCGGTGCCGAGGTGGGCGTCGACGAGGCGGGGCTGCTCAGCGCCGTCTCGCACGGCAGCGGCGCCAGCAAGGTGGGTGACATCGTCGGGACGCGCGGATCGGTGCAGGGCTTCATCGATTCGGTCGGCGAGTTCATCGGCAAAGACGTCGCGGTGGTCCGCACCATCGCCGCGGAGGCGGGAAACGACCTGGGACTGCTGGGGCCGCTGCTCGACAGCGTCGTGCCGGCGCGGTCCGAATCATGAGTTTCGCAAAATCCTTGGCGCGAAGCCTGAGTGCTGGATAACGCCAACTGTTAGCGTTACAGTTGTTTCGACTACCGTAACGCTTCCCGGCCCTCAGCCAGCCGCGAAGGAGGAACCCAATGACTGCTCCCAAGCTCGTCTTCAACCCGGTCTCGCAGGAGTTTTTCGACAACCCCTACGAGATCTACCAGCGAATGCGTGACGAGGAGCCGCTGTACTACGACGAGACAGAAGACTTCTACGCGCTGACGCGGCACGCCGACGTCGCCGCGGCCTTCAAAGACCACGAGTCCTTCTCGTCCGCCCGCGGGTGCGACCTCGGGATGGTGCGTTCGGGCGAGGTGCCGCAGAAGTCGATCATCTTCATGGATCCGCCCGACCACCGGCACATGCGCAGCCTGCTGAACAAGGCGTTCACGCCGCGGGCCGTCCAGGCGCAGCGCGACACGGTGATCGAACTCGTCCGGCACTACCTGGACAAGGCCGACCCGGACAACTTCGACGTCGTGCAGGATTTCTCCGGCCCGTTCCCCGTCGAGGTGATCACCCGGATGGCTGGCGTGCCCGAGGAGTACCGCCAGCAGGTGCGGCACTGGATCGACACCAGCCTGCACCGCGAGCCGGGGCAGATCGACTGGAGCGAGGAAAACCAGCAGGCCAACATCAACTCGGCGATGTACTACTTCAGTCTCGTCGAGGAGCGCCGCAAGAATCCGCAGGAAGACATGATCAGCCGGCTCATCGCGGCCGAGATCCCCGACGACGAGGGCAACCTGCGCAAGCTCGACGACATCGAGATCACCGCGTTCGCGACGCTGCTCGGCGGCGCCGGCGCCGAGACGGTCACCAAGCTGATGGGCAGCGCGGTGGTGGTGTTCGCCCAGCACCCCGAGCAGTGGCAGATGCTGCTTGAAGATCGCAGCAGGATTCCGGACGCGGTCGAGGAACTGCTGCGCTATGTCGGCCCGGTGCAGTACAACGTGCGCTACAGCCTGCGCGACGTCGAGTTGCCCAGCGGCACCGTGCCCGCCAACAAGCCGGTGTTCCTGATGGGAGCGGCGGCCAACCGGGATCCGCGGGCGTTCACCGATGCCGAGACGTTCGACATCACCCGCGACCGCACCCAGTCGCAGAACCTCGGCCTCGGGTACGGCATCCACAGCTGCCTGGGCGCGGCGCTGGCCCGGATGGAGAGCGCGATCGCGCTGGAGCACCTGCTGGATTTCATGCCGCGCTTCGAGGTGGATTTCGACGGTCTGCAACGGGTGAGCATGCAGAACGTCGCGGGCTATCACCACGTGCCCGTCAAGGTGTTGCGGTGAGCAGGGGATCCCGATGACGCAGAAGATCGAAGTCGATTTCGGCCTGTGCGAAAGCAACGGGGTGTGCATGGGCATCATCCCCGAGGTGTTCGATCTCGACGACGACGACTACCTGCACGTGCTGCAGGACGAGGTGACCCCGGACAACGAGCAACAGGTCAAAGAAGCTGTCCGGCAGTGCCCGCGGCAGGCCATTTCGATCGTCGAGGCCTGACCGGGCCCGGATGCGGTTCGTCCTGGTCCACGGCGGGTTCCATGCGGCGTGGTGCTGGGAGAAAACCGTCGCGGAACTGCGCGCGCTGGGACACGAGGCGGTAGCGGTCGACCTGCCCGGCCACGGGGCACTGGTCGATCAGGAGTCCACGCTGGCCAACCGCCGGGATGCCGTCGTCACCGCGATGCAGTCCGGGACCGGCCCCTGCGTGCTGGTGGGGCACTCC
>NZ_JBMHMH010000008.1:0-3501 GCF_049179055.1 Micromonospora sp. WMMD737
GCTTCCGACGCGCCTTCTCCTGGCTGCCGGCGCACTTCGCATCGCAGAGCGATGCCCCGGTCGGACCCCGCCAGTTCGGGTCGACCGAACACCTTTCGACCGAGGCGATCGCCGCGTTCGTCGACGGCGAACTGCGTATGAGCGCGCATCTGCGCGCCGCGCATCATCTGTCGTTGTGCGCCGACTGCGCAGCCGAGGTCGACGCGCAGCGGCAGGCCCGCGCGGCGTTGCGCGATTCGTGCCCGGTCGACATGCCGAGCTCTTTGCTGGGGTTGTTGTCGCAGATCCCCAACCGTTCACCGGTCGAGCCTCCGGAAGCCGTCGACGCGCCGCAGTTAGCTGACGACGCACGGCGCGCTCGCCGCAAGCGCCGGTAGGGTGGAAGCGGATTCTTTAGAGCGATGTGCGTCGGCGATAGCTGACGCCCTGATGGACGGTTTTCGAGAAGGGCAATAACGGGTGAGCAATCTGGACCAGACCGGCCGGGATCGTCTCGAGCCGCGCCCCGTGTCCCGTCCGCCGGTGGACCCGGCGGCCCAGCGCGCATTCGGCAGGCCGGCAGGCGTGGAGGGCTCCTTCCTGGACGCCGAGTCGCACGCCGACCAGGGTGAGTACACCCCCCAGGACCAGGCGCCCGACCCGGTGCTCGCCGAGGCGTTCGGCCGCCCGAACCCCGGAGCCGACTCGTTGCAGCGCCATCCCACCGACGCCGGCGCCCTGGATGCCGACCGCGACGGCGGCGCAGCCGACGTCGACGACCCGTGGCGCAATCCGGGCGCACCCGTGGGTCTGGGCACCCCGGCTCTGGCGCCCAGCGTGCCCGTCACCCCGCCCGCTCCGGTAGGCAAGCTCGGTGTCCGCGACGTGCTGTTCGGCGGCAAGGTCTCGATCGCCGCGCTGGTGGTGCTCGGCATCGTGGCGCTGGTCATCGGTGTCGCCGGCGGATGGGTGGGACGCACCACCGCCGAGGTGGTCCAGGCTTTCACGACGTCGAAGGTCACCCTGGAGACCAGTGACAACCCCGAGGTGCACGGCGGGCCGTTCGCCGAGGTCGCCGCCGCGGTGGCCGACTCGGTGGTGACCATCGAGGCGACCAGCGACACCGAGGGATCGCAGGGTTCCGGCGTCGTCGTCGACGAGCGCGGCTACGTGGTGACCAACAACCACGTGATCTCCGAGGCGGCGAGCAACCCCAGCCAGTTCCAGATCGCGGTGGTGTTCAACGACGGCACCGAGGTTCCCGCCAACCTGGTCGGCCGCGACCCCAAGACCGACCTGGCGGTGCTCAAGGTCGACAACGTCGACAACCTGACCGTGGCCCGGATGGGCGATTCCGACAAGCTCACCGTCGGTGAAGAGGTGATCGCCGCCGGCGCCCCGCTCGGGCTGCGCAGCACCGTCACCCACGGCATCATCAGCGCGCTGAACCGCCCGGTGCCGCTGTCGGGCGACGGCTCGGACACCGACACCGTCATCGACGGTGTGCAGACCGACGCGTCGATCAACCACGGCAACTCGGGCGGCCCGCTGATCAACATGAGCTCCGAGGTCATCGGCATCAACACCGCGGGCAAATCGCTGTCGGACAGCGCCAGCGGCCTCGGCTTCGCGATCCCGGTCAACGAGGTCAAGCAGGTCGTCGAGACCCTGATCGAGAACGGCAAGATCGCGCATCCGACCCTCGGGCTGACCGCCCGCTCAGTGAGCAACGACCTCGCCAAGGGCGCGCAGATCGCCAACGTCAACGCCGGCGGTCCCGCCGAGCAGGCCGGGATCATGGAGAACGACGTCGTGGTGAAGGTGGGTGACCGTACCGTCGCCGACGCCGACGAGTTCGTCGTCGCCGTGCGGCAACTCAAGATCGGGGAACCGGCGCCCATCGAGGTCGTCCGCGAGGGGCGCAACGTGACGCTGACGGTGACCCCCGGCGCGGACACCAGCACCTAGTCATGTTCGCCAACGTCGGCTGGGGCGAGATGGTGGTCCTGGTGATCGCCGGTCTGGTGATCCTCGGGCCGGAGCGGCTTCCCGGGGCCATCCGGTGGACCGCCGGGGCGGTCAAACAGGCGCGTGACTACCTGACCGGCGCGACCAGTCAGCTCCGTCAGGACCTCGGTCCGGAGTTCGACGACCTGCGCGAGCCGTTGTCGGAGCTGCAGAAATTGCGCGGGATGACCCCGCGTGCGGCGCTGACCAAACACCTGCTCGACGGCGACGACTCGATCTTCACCGGCAAGTTCGACGCGACGGACGCCGGCACACCCGAGAAACCGCAGTCCGGGCCCGGTCCGGGGGCTGCTGCCCCCGGCGCGCCGGCACAGCCGGGCAAGCCCGCGGCGCAGACGCCGTTCGACACCGACGCCACCTAGAGGACCGGGTCGCCCGGGTCGCCGCGGCGGCCGATCCCGCCGAACTCGCATTCCGGCAGAAGAAGTGCGAGTGCAGCGCGGCCGGAATGCCGTTTCGGCGGTGGTGCGGTCAGCGACCGGCGGGATCGAGCCCGAGAGACATGCCGGCCAGACCACGCTTGCGGCTCGACAGGGCGTCGGCCACGCCGTGCAGTTCCTTGCCCGCCGGCGAGTCCGGTGCGCTGAGCACCAGCGGGACACCGGTGTCGCCGGCGCCCACCAGTTCGGGATCGAGCGGCACCTGGCCCAGCAGCGGAACCTCCGCGCCCACTGCCCGCGACAGGCTCTCGGCGACATGGCGGCCGCCGCCTTCGCCGAACATCTTGATCACCGGTCCGTCGACCATGTTCTCGACGACCCCCGCGATGCGCTGGCGCGTCTGCAGCGCGATCGCGCCGGCGCGCTCGGCCACTTCGGCGGCCGCCATCTGCGGCGTCGTCACGACCAGGATCTCCGCACCGGGGATCAGCTGCGCCACCGAGATCGCGATGTCACCGGTTCCGGGCGGCAGGTCCAGCAGCAGGACGTCGAGGTCGCCCCAGTAGACGTCGGCGAGGAACTGCTGCAATGCGCGGTGCAGCATCGGGCCCCGCCACACCACGGGGGTGTTGCCCTGGGTGAACATCGCGATGGAGATGACGCGCACGTCGTGGGCGATCGGCGGCAGGATCATCGAGTCGACCTGGGTGGGGCGCTCGGTGGTGCCCATCATCCTGGGCACCGAGTGCCCGTAGATGTCGGCGTCGAGGAGGCCGACGGACAGTCCGCGGGCGGCCAGTGCGGCAGCCAGGTTCACCGTGATGCTGGACTTGCCGACGCCGCCCTTGCCGGACGCCACGGCGTACACCCTGGTGAGCGAGCCCGGCTGGGCGAACGGAATGACCGGCTCCCGGGAGTCGCCGCGCAGCTGTTTGCGGAGTTCGGCGCGCTGCGCGTCGTTCATCACGTCGAGGCTCACCCGGACCGAGCCGGTGCCGGGAACGTCGCTGGCGGCGCGGGTGACCTGATCGGAGATCTCGGTCTTCTTCGGGCATGCGGCGGTGGTGAGGTAGATCTCGACGTGCACCGACCCGTCGGCCTCGACGCTGACGTC
>NZ_JBMHMH010000009.1:0-6330 GCF_049179055.1 Micromonospora sp. WMMD737
GACGGCGCGGTGGGCCAGGGGCGGGTTGCAGGCGCCGAGGATCAGGTACTTCTCCATCTCCTCGCCGAGTTTGGCCTTCAGGGTGGCCTGCATGTCGATCTCGGTGAGGACCCCGAACCCTTGGCCGGCGAGCGCTTCCCGGGTGCGGCTGACCGCGTCGTCGAACGACGTGTGTAGCACGGTGGACAGTGCGAATCCCATCGGGCGTCCTTTCGTGAGCGTCTTCTCAGGCCAGGGCCAGGAAGAGTTTCTCCAGTTCGGCTTCGGTCATCGGTTTGTCGCCGTCCGCGGCGTCGCCGGTGACGCATTCGCGCAACCCGGTGGCGACGATCTTGAATCCGGCACGGTCGAGTGCACTGGACACCGCCGCCAACTGGGTGACGACGTCCTTGCACTCGCGTCCGTCTTCGATCATCGAGATCACGCCGGCCAGCTGGCCCTGGGCGCGACGCAGGCGATTCAACACCGCGGCCATGGCCTCTTCGTTTCCGATCATGGCGCAGCTCCTTTCTCTGTGATGCCCCCATTGTACCCGCGGGGGTATATATGCCCGGTCAGGTCGCCGCCGCTGCGGTGTTGGCGTTGCCGTTCAACCGGCGCAGTGGACACTTCGGGACCCGGGCGCAGACGAAGCTGGTTGCGGCGGCGACGAGGACCACGGCCAGTGCGACACCGCCGACCACCGCATGCACCTCCTGCCACAGGATCACCGACGACATCGCCAGCACGAACCAGCCGAAGGCCTTGCGCAGCGAGTCGGGGTCGACCACCGCCGTCAGCCGGGCTCCGATCAGCGCGCCGACCAGTGCGGCCGCCGTCACGGCGCCGGCAAGGCCCCAGTCGATCTGGACGCTGGACAGGTACCCGGCCAGCCCGGCGAACGACTTCATCGCGATCACCACCAGCGAGGTGCCCACGGCCACCGGCATCGGCAGCCCACCGAGCAGGGCCAGGGCGGGAACCACCAGGAAGCCGCCACCGGCCCCGACCAGGCCGGTGACCAGTCCGACGACCAGGCCCTCGAGCACCACCTTTCCGGCGGGCAGCGACTTCGGTGCCGCGCCGGGGTCGACGTCCTTGCGTCCGCGCAGCATCGCCAACGCGGTGGCGATCATGATGACGGCGAACCCGATCAGCAGCACCGTGCCCGGGATGAACCGGGCCAGTAGGCCGCCGAGGTACGCGCCGGCCATGCCGGCCACGCCGAACACCAGCCCGGTGCGCCACTGGACCCGTCCGGCACGGGCGTGCGAGATGGCGCCGACCGCGCTGGTCGCTCCGACGACCAGCAGGGAGGTCGCGATCGCCTGTTTGGGATCCATGCCGGCCACGTAGGCCAGCAGCGGCACGGTCAGGATGGACCCGCCGCCGCCGAGCAGTCCGAGGGAGACGCCGACGAGGACCGCGAGGCCCACGGTCAGCGCGAGCATGGTGGTCATTTCGTGTCCACCAACTGGTTGACCACGGTCTGCAGGCTGCAGCTGGCACCCCGGTTGTAGGGCAGTCTGGCCAGCAGCATCCCCATCGCGCAGGTGTTGGTCACGGCAGCGAACGTCAGGCCCGCGCCGACGGCGAAGGCCACCCATTTCAGGCCGGGCACGAAGATGCTGGCCAGCACGCTGACGGCGACGATCAGGCCGGCGACCAGGCGGACCTGGCGTTCCAGGTCCCACCGCTGGCCCCGACGGTTGACGGTGAACCCGTTGGTCTGCCAGGCGGTGATCCCGCCGTCGAGGATGTGCACGTTGGACAGCCCGGCCCGGCGCAGCGTCTCTTCGGCCTGCGCGGCGCGCTGCCCGGACCGGCACACCAGCACGACGTCTTCGTCGACGTGCGAGAGGATCTCGTCGCGGTGCTCACGCAGCAGGTCGAGCGGCACGTTGTAGGAGCCCGGCATGTGGACCGTCTCGAACTCGCCGGGGGTGCGCACGTCGAGGACGCGCGGCGGGGTCGGCGAGGCGAGCAGCCTGTTCAGGTCGGCCGAGTCGATGGTGGCGGGCACGGGTGCGGTCATGTTCAGGTCCTTTCTTGATACCCATTGGGGTATATGCTCTACTCATTGATACATACCCATGGGGGTATCGTCAAGCCGGAATACCAAGGTTGCTTCGCACGTAATATACCCGTAGGGGTATTTATCGCCGCGACCGGCGACCCCAGCGCACACAAGGAAGGAACACGATGATCCTCGAGCAGTACTACATCGAATGCCTGTCGCACGCCTCGTACCTGATCGGCGACGAAACCAGCGGCCGCGCCGTGGTCGTGGACCCGCGCCGCGACATCACCGACTACCTCGCCGACGCGGCGAAGTACGGACTTCGGATCGAAGGGGTGATCAACACCCACTTCCACGCCGACTTCGTCTCCGGTCACCTCGAGCTCGTGGAGGCCACCGGAGCCTGGATCGGATTCGGTGCTGCCGCCGAGACGGACTACCCGATCCGCCGGCTGGCCGACGGGGAACACATCTCGCTCGGCGAAGTCGACCTCGAGATCCTGTCCACACCCGGGCACACCTGGGAATCGATCAGCGTGTTGGTGCGCGAGCATCCCGGCGCCGAGCCGACCGCGGTACTGACCGGCGACTCCCTGTTCATCGGTGACGTCGGCCGACCCGACCTGGTCAACATCGGTGACAGCTCCACCAGCGATCTGGCCGCCGCGATGTACCACACACTGCACGACAAGCTGCTCAAGCTGCCGGACGCGGTCACCGTCATGCCGGCCCACGGCGCGGGATCGTCGTGCGGCAAGAACCTGTCGACCGAGCTGACCTCCACCATCGGTGAGCAGCGCAGGACGAATCCGTCGGTGCAGCCGATGAGCGAACAGGAGTTCATCGAACTCGTCACGCACGGCCAGCCCGCCGCGCCGGCCTACTTCTCGGTCGACGCCGCGATGAACAAGCGGGTGCACCCGCTGCTGGCGCAGGACCGTTCCGTCACCGCACTGACCCCCGCCCAGATGCGCCGGGCGCTGCAGGACGGGGTGCGCGTCGTCGACGCGCGCAGCGTCGAGGACTTCGCGGCCGGGCACCTGCACGGCTCGGTCAACGTCGGATTCGACGGCCGATTCGCCGAGACCGGCGGCATGGTCGCCGAGATCGGCGACCTGATCGCGCTGATCGCCTATCCCGGCGAGGAGCAGGAGGCCGCGCTGCGGCTGGCCCGCGTCGGCTCGGACAACGTGATCGGCTACCTCGCAGTGGGCCGCGGCGAGGAGTTTCCCGCCGAGCTGTCCGACCTGATCCGCACCGCGCCCCGGGTCACCGTCGCCGAACTCGACCGGCTGCTGGCCGACGACGCCGTCACCCTGGTCGACATTCGCAACCCGGGCGAGGTCGAGGCCGGCAGCATCCCCGGCGCAACCCCGATGCCGCTGGCCAACCTCCGGACGCGGCTGGCCGACATCCCGAAAGACCGCCCGATCGTCGTGCACTGCGCCGGCGGCTGGCGTTCCAGCGTCGCGGCGTCGCTGCTGCGCGCCGAGGGCTTCGACAACGTGTCCGACCTGGAGGGCGGCTACAACGCCTGGGCCGATTCCCACGCCACCGTCTGAGACGAAAACCACACCACCGGAAAGGAACTCCCACCGATGAGCACCACCAACCTCACCCTGTCCGACTTCGAGAGCACCATCACCGACACCCCGATCGCGCTGGTCGACTTCTGGGCTGCCTGGTGCGGCCCGTGCCGGGCCTTCGCCCCGGTCTACGAGCGCTCGGCGGCAGCCCACCCCGACGTCCTGCACGCCAAGGTGGACACCCAGGCCGAGCAGGAGCTCGCCGCCGTCCTGGCCATCCGGTCGATCCCGACGATCATGGCGTTCCGCGACGGAGTGCTGGTGTACAGCCAGCCCGGCGCGATGCCGCCGGCCGCGCTCGAGGACCTGATCGCCAAGGTCAAGGGTCTCGACATGGCGCAGGTGCGCGCCAAGATCGCCGAACGGCAGGCCGCGGAAGCGCACAGCTAGAACCGCTTCGGCACAACCACTGGAGGAGACATGTGTTATCAAGCCACCTGCTCGAGGTGCGGCAAGATCGGCTGGCAGGGCTGCGGGCAGCACATCGACGAGGTCATGCGCAACGTCCCGGCCGGACAGCGGTGCACCTGCGCGAGGTCGGACCAACCGGCCCCGCCCAGGCGGGACCAACGGCCCTGACGTGCACCCGCCCGACGCCATAGCGTGGGTGTCGAACTGGGTAGACGCCGAGGAGGACACCATGGACTGGCCGACCGCTGCCGTTCTGATCGCCGCCATCATCGCCGTGATGGCGGTGGTGAGCACCTACATCGCATCCAGAAGCCCGAAGTGACCGACACCGGGTCCCATGTGCCGGGCGGCGTGTGACCAAGGACTCCTGCGTGTTTGCGGAGCGTGGCGCTACCGTCGATCTCGTGGGACCTGATGACGCTGATGACAAGGTACGGCAACCGCACCGCTCCGTGATCGATCGTGTTCCCGGGGCGGTGCCGGTCCGCAATGCGATTCGCCCGCTGACCAGGACCGGAAGGTACTACGCCCGGTCCTGGCGGGACTATCTCGAGGACGGACCGGGGCAGATGCCGATCGCCCGGCCGACCGTGGCGCTGGCTGCCGAGGCGCTGCGTGACGAGGTCGTGCTCCTCGGCCTGCGCTCCCGTCGCCCGGTCAGTGATCCCCAGGCTTTCGAGCGTATCCACGCCGAGGTCGTCGAAGCGTTGGAGTTCTACGGGAACCGCGGCTGGCTCAGCGATCCGGAGGGGTTCTTCACCGCCCCGGGTCGACTGACCGATGTCGAAGTCGCGCCGGTGCAGCGCCGTAGCCGTGCCTACTTCCGGTTGAGGTGGGACAGCGGGTACCGTCCGCTGCCCGACGAGCCCGGGGCCGATCGGTGGCTGGGGTACCGGGCGGTATCCCACGGGTACGGATTGATGCTGCGGCACCGGGAACCACGGCCCTGGCTGGTGTGCATCCACGGAACCGAAATGGGCCGCGCCGCCATCGATCTGGCGTTGTTCCGGGCGTTCTACCTGCACGAGAGACTGGGCCTCAACGTCGTGCTCCCGGTGCTGCCGCTGCACGGGCCTCGCGCGAAGGGTCTGCCCAAGGGGGCAGTGTTCCCCGGCGAAGACGTGCTCGACGACATCCACGCCACGGCCAACGCGGTGTGGGATGTCCGCGGTGTACTGGGCTGGATCAGGCAGCAACAACCCGGAGCCGCGATCGGCTTGTACGGCTTGTCCTTGGGTGGGTTCGTCGCCGCGCTGGTGGCCAGCCTCGACGACGACCTCACGTGCGCGGTGCTGGGAGTCCCCGTCGCCGACCTCATCGGGTTGCTGGGCAGGCACTCGGGGCTGCAGCGCGACGATCCGCGCCGGGACACGATCGAGCTGGCCGCTCCGCTCGGTCAGATGGTCTCCCCGCTGTCGCTGACCCCCAAGGTGCCGACGACGGGCCGTTTCATCTACGCGGGACTGGCCGATCAGGTGGTCCACCCGCGTGAGCAGGTCACCCGGCTGTGGGAGCACTGGGGCCGCCCTGACATCGAGTGGTATCGCGGCGGGCACGCCGGCTTCTTCCAGTCCCGGCCGGTGCAGCAGTTCGTCACCGACGCGTTGGTGCAGTCGGGGTTGATCGCCGAGGAGTCGAGCAAGCCCGGCCACCCGGACTCGTTGACCGGCTGATCCGTCGGCCGGCTCAGCCCTGTCGTGCGACGATCACCGGGATCTGGGCGGCATTCACGATCGCGCTGCTGACCGACCCCAGCAGCATGCGCGACGCGCCCCGGCCGTGACTGCCGACCACGACCAGCTGTGCCCGGTCGGCATGCTCGAGCAACCGGGGGCCGGGGCGGTCGGCCACCAGCACGCGGTGAACCGTCACGTCGGGATACTGCGCCTGCCAGCCGGACAGCCGCTCGGAGAGCACCTCGTCCTCCTGGTCTTTGATGTTGCGCCACTCGATCGGCGCCCAGTTGATTCTGGGGAACTCCAGCGGGCCCATATCGGTCCAGGCGTGCAGGGCCACCAGATCGACACCGCGCCGGGACGCTTCGTCGAAGGCGATGGCGGTCGCCAGCTCCGAGGCCGGCGATCCATCGACACCGACGAGCACGGGCGCCTGCGGTGAGGGCTGCAGTTCCCCATGGATCACCGCAACCGGGCAGTGGGCGTGGTGCACCAGCCCGGAGCTGACCGATCCCAGCACGGCCCGGGCGACGGCGCCTTCCCCGAGACAGCCGACGACGACGATGCCGGCGGACTTCGATGTGTCGAGCAGCGTCGGGACGATCGGCCCGAACAGCATCTCGGTGCTGACCGCGCTGGTTCGCCCCGGCGATGTGGC
>NZ_JBMHMH010000010.1:0-2008 GCF_049179055.1 Micromonospora sp. WMMD737
TCTTCGAACGGCATCGGCTGCTGCAGGGGCACCTGGGCGTCCGCGCTGGCTCGGGTGTGCATGGCCTCGAGCTCGGTGGTGGCGTCGAACAGCCGTCGGTGCAGGCTGACCAACGTCTGACCGACCCCGGGCATCCGCGCGACGAGCTCCTCGATCTGGGTCGGAGTCGCCGGGGTGTCGAGCAGGATGTCGCGCAGATCCGAGACCAGCCGCGCATCAGAGTCCGGGGTGAAGTAGTGGGTCGGCAGGTCGAAGCGCTCGGACAACGACAGCAGCACCGGCACGGTGACGGGACGCTGATCGTTCTCGAGCTGGTTCACATAGCTGGTGGACAGCCCGAGGGTGCGCGCCAGCGCCACCTGGGTCAGGCCGTGCTCCTCGCGCAGCCTGCGCAGGCGGGCACCCACGAACGTCTTCGCCACCCGGCACAGCCTAGCCGCTCCCCCTTTCGCAACATTTGCAAACGGGGACGTTCCAGGACACACAATTACGCATTTACAGGGTCTTTTCGCAGCGCTACGCGCCGAATAGCGTGCGGATCATGCGTAATCACGAGGTCCGCACCCGCCGCAGTGCCGACGAATTCCCCCGCACCGAACATCTCGCCTGGAAGATCGCCCAGGTCGCCGCCGACCCGGTCACCGTCGAAGCCGACGTCGAGGACATGGTGCTCAACCGGATCATCGACAACGCGGCGGTGTCCTCGGCCTCGGTGACGCGACGTCCCGTCGCGGTTGCGCGCGCTCAGGCGCAAGCCCATCGCAGCAAGGTCGGCGCCACGGTGTTCGGCATCGACGGCGGATACTCGCCGGAGTGGGCGGCATGGGCCAACGGCGTCGCGGTCCGTGAACTCGACTTCCACGACACGTTCCTGGCCGCCGACTACTCACACCCCGGCGACAACATTCCCCCGCTGGTCGCGGTCGCCCAGACGCTCGGCGTGCGGGGAGCCGACCTGATCCGTGGTCTGGCGACGGCCTACGAGGTCCAGATCGACCTGGTGAAGGGAATCTGTCTGCATCGGCACAAGATCGACCACGTCGCACACCTCGGGCCGTCGGTCGCCGCCGGCCTGGGCACCATGCTGCGGCTGGACCCCGAGACGATCTATTCGGCCATCGGGCAGGCTCTGCACCTGACGACGACCACCCGGCAGTCGCGCAAGGGGCTCATCTCGAGCTGGAAGGCCTATGCCCCGGCCTACGCGGGCAAGGTCGCGATCGAGGCCGTCGACCGCGCGATGCGCGGCGAAGGCTCACCGGCCCCGATCTGGGAGGGTGAGGACGGGCTCATCGCCTGGATGCTGGCCGGACCCGAGCACGCCTACCATGTCCCGCTGCCTGAACCGGGCGAACCCAAGCGGGCCATTCTGGACAGCTACACCAAGGAACATTCCGCCGAGTACCAGAGCCAGGCGCCGATCGACCTGGCCCGCCGGATGCGTGAACGGATCGGCGATCTGGACCAGATCGCCTCGATCGTGCTGCACACCAGCAACCACACGCACGTCGTCATCGGTACCGGCAGCAACGACCCGCAGAAGTTCGACCCGGATGCCTCGCGCGAGACGCTGGACCACTCGGTGATGTACATCTTCGCCGTCGCGCTACAGGACGGCGATTGGCACCACGAGAAGTCCTACGCCCCGGAGCGGGCGCACCGCCCCGACACCATCGAGCTGTGGCGCAAGATCTCCACCGTCGAGGACCCCGAGTGGACTCGGCGCTATCACTCGCTCGACCCGGCGGACAAGGCGTTCGGCGCCCGGGCCGAGGTCACCCTCGCCAGCGGTGAGGTGATCATCGACGAGTTGGCTGTCGCGGACGCGCACCCGCTGGGGGCGCGCCCGTTCGCCCGCGAGCAGTACCGCAACAAGTTCACCACCCTCGCCGACGGCGTCGTCGAACCCGCCGAGCAGCAGCGGTTCCTGGCCGCTGTCGACGAGGTGGCCTCGCTGGAGGCAGGCGGGCTCGCAGCCCTCAATGTGCGGGTCGAGCAGACAGTGCTG
>NZ_JBMHMH010000011.1:0-2406 GCF_049179055.1 Micromonospora sp. WMMD737
ATCACCCTCGAGGCCGGGGTGTCGCTGGGCGCGATGCCGGTGTACCGCTTCGGCAACGAGGAGCAGAAGCAGCAGTGGTTGCCGCTGCTGGCCTCCGGCAAGGCACTGGGTGCTTTCGGGCTGACCGAGGCCGGCGGCGGCAGCGACGCCGGCGCCACCAAGACGACCGCCCGGGAGGACGGGTCGAGCTGGGTGATCAACGGCTCCAAGCAGTTCATCACCAACTCCGGTACCGACATCACCAAGCTGGTGACCGTCACCGCGGTGACCGGAGAACGGGACGGCAAGAAGGAGATCTCGTCGATCCTGGTGCCCGTGCCGACACCGGGTTTCACCGCCGAACCGGCATACAACAAGGTCGGCTGGAACGCTTCGGACACCCACCCGCTGAGCTTCGACGACGTTCGGGTGCCGCAGGAGAACCTGCTCGGCGAGCGCGGCCGCGGCTACGCGAACTTCCTGCGCATCCTCGACGAGGGCCGCATCGCCATCGCCGCGCTGTCGGTGGGCGCGGCGCAGGGCTGTGTGGACGAGAGCGTCAAGTACGCCAAGGAGCGCGAGGCGTTCGGCAGGCCGATCGGTGCCAATCAGGCGATCGCGTTCAAGATCGCCCGGATGGAGACGCGCGCGCATGTGGCCCGCTCCGCCTACTACGACGCGGCGGCGCTGATGTTGTCGGGCAAGCCGTTCAAGAAGCAGGCGGCGATCGCCAAGCTGGTGGCCAGCGAAGCCGCGATGGACAACGCCCGCGACGCCACGCAGATCTTCGGCGGATACGGCTTCATGAACGAGTACCCCGTCTCCCGCCACTACCGCGACAGCAAGATCCTCGAGATCGGTGAGGGCACAACCGAAGTCCAGCTGATGCTGGTCGGGCGGGAGCTGGGACTGTGAGCGGTGCGAACGATCAGACAGAAGTGAGCGGTGCGAACGATCAGACAGAAGTGAGCGACGACAGCGGAAAGAAGATCGTCACGCAGCGCGGGCTGTGGTTCGAGGAGTTCGAAACCGGCGTGGTCTATCAGCACCGTCCCGGGCGCACCATCACCGAGGCCGACAACGTCCTGTTCACCACCTTGACGATGAACACCCAGGCACTGCATCTCGATGCCGCGTTCTCCGATGCCTTGCCGCCGTTCAACCAGCGGCTGGTCAACTCGATGTTCACGCTGTCCACACTGGTGGGGCTGTCGGTGGCGCAACTGACCCAGGGCACCATCGTCGGTAATCTCGGCTTCGGTGAGGTGGCGTTCCCGAAGCCGCTTTTCCACGGCGACACCCTCTATGCCGAGACCGAGGTCACCGACAAGCGGGAGTCCAAGAGCCGCCCGGGCGAGGGCATCGTCACCTTCGCCCACACCGGCCGCAACCAGCACGGCGACATCGTGGCCACGGCGTCCCGAAAGACCATGGTGCGCAAACGGCCCCAGGAGGAGCGTCGATGACTGCGACGACCGGGCTGGTGGCGGGGCCGGGGTGGCTGTTCTGCCCGGCCGACCGTCCCGGGCGTTTCGAGAAGGCCGCCGCGGCAGCCGATATCGTGATTCTCGACCTCGAAGACGGGGTGGCCGCCGACGACCGCCCCGCGGCCAGGCAGGCGCTGGTCGATGTTCCGCTGGACCCCGCGCGCACCGTGGTGCGGATCAACCCCAGTGACACCGCCGACCATCCCCTGGATCTCGAGGCGCTCGCCCGGACTCCGTACCACACCGTGATGCTCGCCAAGACCGAGGGGCCCGAACAGATCAGCGCGCTGGCCCCACGCAACGTGGTGGTGCTGATCGAGACACCGTTGGCGGCATTGCGGGTGACCGAGTTGGCCCGGGTCGACAATGCGTTCGCACTGATGTGGGGCGCCGAGGATCTGTTCGCGGTGCTGGGCGGTACCGCCAACCGGTATCCCGACGGCTCGTACCGCGAGGTGGCCCGGCACGTGCGTTCGCAGTCGCTGCTGGCCGCCAAGGCCTACGGCCGGCTGGCGCTGGACTCGGTGTACCTCGACATCAAGGATCTCGACGGGCTGCGCGCCGAGGCCGACGACGCGGTCGCCGTCGGATTCGACGCCAAGGTGGCCATCCATCCCAGCCAGGTCGCGGTCGTGCGGGCGGCCTACGCCCCGACCGAGGAGCAGGTGGACTGGGCGCGCCGGGTTCTCGACACCGCACGGCGCGAACGAGGTGTGTTCGCCTTCGAGGGCACCATGGTCGACGCCCCGGTGCTGCGGCGCGCCGAGCGCATCGTGGCGTTGGCGCCCTAGCCCGGGGACTGGTCGGGGAGCCGGCGACCGAAGCCGGTCACCGGCGTTTGGCGGCCGCCAGGCGTTCGGCGAATGCCGGGGACAGGATCGAGCACGCCTGCGGGCCGAGTTCGGTGTCCACCGCGATGCGGTGCTGGTCGGTGTCGACG
>NZ_JBMHMH010000012.1:0-3071 GCF_049179055.1 Micromonospora sp. WMMD737
AAACTGTGGACCGACGGCTCGCCGTGGGTCGGCAACATCGCGATCTCGTTTCCCTACCTCGACACCGAGGCCACCCGTACCGCCGGGATCGACCCGGCCACCGCGGGCGGGCCGCAGTCGATGAACTACACCCGCGAGCAGTTGGACGCGATTCTCGACCGGGCCGCGCCGGCCGGCTGGCAGATGGCCTTCCACGCCAACGGCGACCTGGCGCTCGATCTGGCGCTCGACGCCTACGAGGCCGCGCTGGACCGCCACGGCCTGCTGGGCACCGATCACCGCTGGCGCCTCGAGCACTGCGGGGCCGGCACCCGCGCGCAGTTCGACCGGGCCGCCCGGCTCGGGGTGCACGTGTCGCTGGCGCCGTTTCAGTACTACTACTGGGGCGATCTGCTCGACGGCGCGATGTTCGACCACAAACACGGTGCGCGCTGGCAGGCGTTCGGCGACGCGGTCGCCTCGGGGGCGTGCGTGTCGCTGCACAACGACGGGTCGGTGTCACCGCCCACCCCAGTGATCAACGTCGCCACCGCGGCCACCCGAAGGACCCGTGCCGGCACGGTGCACGACGCCGAGCAGGCGATCCCGCTCGACGAGGCCTGGCGCGCCCAGACCATCAACGCCGCCCGCACACTGCACCGGGACCATCTGGTGGGTTCGATCAGCGTCGGCAAGCTGGCCGATTTCGTGGAGCTCAGCGCCGACCCGTGGGCGGTGGATCCGGCCGAGCTGATCGAGCGGGTGCAGGTGACGGGCACCTGGCTGGGCGGGCGCCGGATCGATCTGGACGAATTCCTGGCCGCGGTCTCCGCCGGCGACAACTCCGCGCACACGCATCTGGGCGAGCAGCCGGGCACCGGCTGCTGCTGACGCGCTACGGAACGATCACAGTGATGCCGTCACCGGGACCGGCCACCGCGACCAGACCGGAATCATTGACAACCGCTGCGTTGTTGTTGCCGGCGTAGGCATCGGCGGAGCTGCCGTCACCGGCGACGGCTGCAACATTGTCGTCGCCGGCGTACGCGTCGGCGCTGCTGCCGTGCCCGACCACTGTGGCGGTGTTCCTGTCGCCGTCGGCGGCGAACGCATGGCTATCGTCACCGGTAACCCGAGCAGTGTTGGCGTCACCGCCGAACGCCCGTGCGCTGCTGCCATCACCGACCACCGTGGCGCTGTTCATGACGCCGTCAACAGCGAACGCGCTACTGCCGTCACCCACCACACCGGCGATGATGCCGTCCCCGAAGAAGATCTCAGCACTGCTGCCATTGCCGAGGACCCATGCCTTGTTTCCCGAACCGTCGGTGGCCGCGGCAGTGGACCCGTCGCCGAAGACCCAGGCCCTGTTGAGGGTGCCGTCGCCGGCCGTGGCACCGCTGTCGGCGCCGAAGGCCCAGGCCTTGTTTCCGAAACCGCCGGTCGCGGTAGCTGTGGCGGCGGGGCCGAGGGCGTACGCCCCACTGAACGCGCCCTCTGCAGTGGCTGTGCTGTTCGGAAGAAAGGCGACTGCCAGCGATCCGAAACCCGACGACGTCGCACTGGCGCCGCCGATCTGCACGATCTGCATGCCGCTGAAGGAAATGCTCAGGTTGAAGATGTCGGAAATCGAACCGGCCAGCTCTGCCGGTGACACCGACAAGGCAGTCGGATGGGATGCGGCAGGGGCGGGCTGTGACACTGTGGTCCGCCGCCAGGCCGCGTACAGCAGTTCGAGCACCGAGCCGCGGGGAGCCATCGGGGTGTCGGGCTGCAATCCCAACCAGCTCAGCAAGCCGGTGACGATACGCGCCGAAGCCGTTTTCACCGGCAAAGTCGAGGGCTCCGGCACGTCGACCGGACCCATGGTTTCTGCAGTCGACGAGACCAACCCTGGCAGCGCTACCGCAACAGCAGCGGAATCCCGGGCCGGGGATCCGTCGGTCGATGCTGGCGGTGCTGGGGTCGCCTCGATCGGCAGTGCGGCGGGCTCGACCTCGGCTGCAAGATCGTCGGCGGTATCCCGGACTTGCGGGCTCATCGCCGAGCCCTGCGGACCCGCCCCGAGTGACCGCTGTGCAGGGTCGTCGCTGCCCAATACACCTGGGCCCGAGGAGCTTTCATCCGGGTCGGCCCCGCTCGGGACAAACGCGACCGGGGCGATCTCCACATCAGGGCCGCCCGCCTCGACAGCCGACTCAGACTCATCCACGCCGTCGGCTTCATCCACCTCGACTAACGACTCATCCGTTTCGGCATCGGAGTCAGAGCCCTCGGCGGCAGACGGCCCAGACTCATCCACGCCGTCGAATTCATCCACCTCGACAGACGAGTCGTCCGTTTCAGCATCGGGCGCAGAGTCCTCGGCGGCGGAGGGCGCAGGTGATCCGCTCGACGCCGTCTGTGACGGCGAATCATTCGTAGGCTCCGACGAGGCGTCCCTGGACGCGGACGTCGAGGTTGACGTCGACGGGGATTCGGCGGCCGCCACCTGCTGTCCGGTGGCCATCGCAGTTCCCAAACCAAGCGCGACGATCACGGCTCCGACACGAAAGAACACGGGCGCTGCACGCATTGTCTGGACACCTTTCCGAGTTTGGTTGTTCCAGAAATGTTCGGGGACATGCGCAATTCAGGGACGGAATACGAAGGGACAGAAGTATTCCGCCACGGACAGACGAAGCACGACTGCCAGCGATCTCGATTCAGGTACTCAGGAATCTACTCCTGATCGTGCACAATTTCTCGATACTGTCCACACAGCGGAGGCACCCGCGCCGTGCGATGGCGTTGCGCCCAGCTTCGGAAACTGTGGGCCAGTCACGCGAGCGACGTGGACGGTTGCCACATTGCCGAGGATCGCCCCGCAGCTGCCCGGGTCATCGAGGATCACCTCTGGTGGGCGCGGACGGTATCGAACCGCCGACCGCTGGTGTGTAAAACCAGAGCTCTACCACTGAGCTACGCGCCCGATCGCAGGGCAGGTTACAACGCGCAGGTGGTCAACCGGAAATTCGCGGCGCGAAGATCAGCCGGAGTTCAGGCCCGCAGCGTGTCCAACGCGGCCGCCCAGACCGCACCGTCGCGGGCCT
>NZ_JBMHMH010000013.1:0-2396 GCF_049179055.1 Micromonospora sp. WMMD737
AGCACCATCATCTCCGCAGAAGGGGTGCGCGCCGTGGCTGCGGCCTGAGCGATGGAGCGTGTCTGGGCCACGATCGTGTCCATTTGACGCGCGCCGGCATGAGTGATCAGCGCCGCGGAGCTCAAGTGCGATTTTAAGGCCGTGTCCGTGCGGCCGGCCATGCCGATATCGCGATTCTGCTTCTGGGCTACCGCTGCGTGGCGCTCGACGAACTGGCCCGACAAACTCGACATCCGCTCGCCGGTGCCCCGGGCGGAATCTGCCGCCGACTGCAGCGACATGCCAGCCGCTGAACCCGCAGTGGGCGTGCCGAACAGAGAGCGCGCGCGCTCGACGACCGCCACTGCCACGGCGGCCTCGCGCTGAATGGTCACGCATCCAATTATCGGGCATAACCGCCCGTTGCCTGAGCACCAGTCGAGGAAAACAGTCGGATGCCTGACGCATGCGACCAAGACGGTATACTGATATCGGTGATATCAGGAGGTCAAGGAGATGGGCGATGTGTTGATACGCGGCCTATCGGAGGCGGCGATCGCTCGTATCGACGCCGACGCAGCAGCGCGCGGGCTCTCACGCCAAGAGTATCTACGCACCCGCTTCGAGAGCGAGGGCATGGTGAGTGGTGCAACGCGCGCGATGACCGTCGACGACCTGCGTCGCGCCGCGGCCGCGGCCACCGACCTCGACGATCCCGACGTGATGGACTCCGCGTGGCGGTGACCAACTGGCTCATCGACAAATCCGCCTACACCCGGCTCACCGCATCACCCGACGCCGAAGCATGGGTGGAACGTATCGAACGCGGTCTCGTGCGCATGAGCATCGTGACCCGGTTGGAGATCGGCTATTCCTTCCGCACCGGAGCGCTGGCGCGCAGTGAAGCCTCCGCGGCGCCACTGGTGCTCATGCCGCTCGAGTACCTGACCCCAGCCGCCGAGGACCGCGCTGTGGAAGTGCAACTTCTGCTGGCCGACCGAGGGCAGCACCGCGCACCAGCGATCCCCGATCTGCTCGTGGCTGCGGTTGCTGAAATTGCCGGCCTCACGGTTCTCGCACTGGACAAAGACTTCGACCTCATCGCCGGCATCACCGGTCAATCGGTCGAACGGCTGCGGCTATGAGCGCCCCCGACTGCAGCGGCCCTCGGCCAGCGCGAAGTGGATGCGTATGACCACACCCGAGGACGCGCCCCCGCAGCCGACACACATCGCCGGATACCGCGTCGAGCGGGTGCTAGCGGTGGGGCCGATGGGCACCGTGTACCTCGTGCAAAGCCCGACACTGCCGCGGCGCGAAGCGCTCAAGGTCTTACCGGCCGAGCTGGGCGCCGACGACCACCTGCGCGCGCGATTCCTCCATGAGGCCGACATCATCGCCGGGCTCGAACATCCCAACATCGTGCGCGTGTTCAGCCGTGGTGAGACCGACGCCGGGCAGCTGTGGATTGCTATGGAGTACGTCGAAGGGACCAATGCCGAGATTGCGCTCTCCGACGGACAGATGACGCCGGAACGCGCCCTGCACATCATCACCGAGGTCGCCCATGCCCTGGATTACGCCCATTCGCGCGGTGTCGTGCACCAGGACATCAAACCGTCGAACTTTCTGCTGGCAGCCGGCAAGCTACCGTCGGGCACAGAGCGGGTCGTGCTCAGCGACTTCGGCGCAGCACTAACGACGCACAGCCGCGATCAAGGGATAGACGGACCGATGACCGCGACGCTGGCCTACAGCGCACCCGAAGTCATCACCGGCGAGAGCGTGGACGAACGTGCCGACGTCTACTCGCTCGGGTGCACCCTGTACCGGCTGCTCACCGGAGAGCATCCCTACCTGGCCGAGGCCGGGGGCTCGGCAAGTGTGCTAGCGCACCTGGACACCGCCCCGCCGCGTCTTTCTGATCGACTTGCGTGGGCCTCCCCTCAGTTGGACTCCGTTATCGCCAAGGCGCTCGCCAGGCGGACCTCCGACCGTTACCGCTCGGCCGGAGAGTTTGCCGCCGAAGTGGCAGGAGTGTTCACCCCCAACGCAATCAGCTCCTCCACGGCGGGTCGACCTGCCGAGTTGCCACGTCACCGCGACCAACCGTCGATACCGGCAGGCAGCGACGGTGCCATCGAGGCACGCGGCACCGCAGCAGATTTCATCGACCTGCTCCCCCACACCCGGGCGGCCTCGCGCCGGCGAGAACTGGTTCTCGGCGGCGCGGTGGTCGCTGTGATTGCCGTTGTCGCTGCGATCTGGCTCATCGCGCGCAACCCCAGTCCCCCCGCCGGCACCTCTCCCCCGACACCGGAACCGGTCGAGACCTCCTCGCCCGAGGCGATCGCCGAATTGAGGCAGTTGTTGCCGCGCGGATACCGCGCCGACAGCTGCACCCCGGCACCGCCGAG
>NZ_JBMHMH010000014.1:0-1911 GCF_049179055.1 Micromonospora sp. WMMD737
ACCGGGGTCTGCGCGCCCAGGCCCGCGTTGTTGACCAGGACGTCCAATCGCCCTGCGGTGGCGACGGTTTGGGTGATCAATGCATCGACGGCTTCGGTCGACGTCACGTCACAGACCACCGCGTCGACCTTGCCCAGGCCCAGCGAGGCGAGCTCGTCGCGGGTCTGCAGCAGCCGGCGTTCGTGGTAGTCGGAGATGACGACGTCGGCCCCCTCGGCCAGCGCACGCCGCGCAGTGGTAGACCCGATTCCGGTACCCGCAGCGGCGGTCACCAGCACCACCTTGCCGGTCAACAGACCGTGACCCTCGATCTCTTGCGGTGCCACCGAAAGGTCGCTCACCCCTTCACCTCCCTGGGCAGGCCGAGCACCCGCTCGGCGATGATGTTGCGCTGAATCTCGTTGGATCCGCCGTAGATGGTGTCCGACCGCGAGAACAGATACAGCCGCTGCCATTCGTCGAATTCGCCGTCGGGCAGTGTCAGACCGGCCATGCCCTGCACGTCCATCGCGATCTCACCCAACTCGCGATGCCAGTTGGCCCACAGCAGCTTCGACACTGAGTCTTTTCCGGCGGCCTGGCTGGTCCCTTCTTCGTCCATCGTCGCCAGCGCATACGACCGCATCGCGCGCAACCCGGCCCACGACCGGGTGAGCCGCTCACGGATCAACGGGTCGCCGGCGGCGCCGGTGCGCTTGGCGACCTCGACGAGGTTGGCGTGTTCCCGGGCGTAGCGGATCTGCTGTCCGAGCGTGGACACCCCGCGTTCGAAAGTCAGCGTGCCCATCGCGACCCGCCAGCCGTCACCCGGTTCCCCGACCACGAGGCCGGCATCGGTACGCGCGTCGTCGAAGAAGACCTCGTTGAACTCGGAGTCTCCGGTCAGCTGGATGATGGGGCGGATCTCGACCCCGGGCTGATCGAGTGGCACCAGCAGGTAGGACAGCCCGGCATGACGCTTGGAGCCCTTCTCGGTGCGGGCCACCACGAAGCACCATTGCGCCCAGTGCGCCAGCGAGGTCCACACCTTCTGCCCGTTGATGACCCACTGGTCACCGTCGAGGACGGCGGTGGTCGAGACGTTGGCCAGATCGCTACCGGCCCCCGGCTCGGAGTACCCCTGCGACCACAGCTCGGTGACGTCGAGGATCTTGGGCAGAAACCGCTGCTGCTGCTCGGGGGTGCCGTAGGCGATCAGCGTCGGGCCGAGCAGTTCCTCACCGAGATGGTTGACCTTGTCGGGAGCGTTGGCCTTGGCGTATTCCTCGTAGAAGGCGACGCGGTGGGCCACCGACAGCCCGCGCCCGCCGTGTTCCTCCGGCCAGCCCAGGCACGTCAGGCCGGCGGCGGCCAGATGCCGGTTCCAGGCCAACCGCTCTTCGAAGGCTTCGTGCTCGCGGCCGGGACCGCCGAGACCCTTCAGCGCGGCGTAGTCGCCGACGAGGTTGTCGGCCAGCCAGTCACGGACCTGCGCCCTGAACTCCTGGACCTCAATCACCCCTGTAGGCTAACCTACCAAGCACTTGCTCGGGTACCCGATCCCCAGAGGAGCATCGATGGCATCGGTGGTGACGTCCGCGAGAACCACTCCGGCGGTTCTCGACCGGATCGCCTGTGAGCTTCCCGATCACGACGCGGTGGTCACACCGACGCAGACTCTGACCTTCGCCGTGCTGCGCAGCCACGTCCGTCAAGCCGCAGCAGCGATGATCGATCTGGGCGTCGAGCCCGGCGACCGGGTGGCGATCTGGTCACCGAACACCTGGCACTGGGTGGTGGCCTGCCTGGCGACCCACTGCGCCGGCGGCGTGCTGGTTCCGCTCAACACCCGCTACACCGCCAGCGAGGCCACCGACATCCTGTCGCGCACCGCGGCACCGCTGCTGTTCGCCTCCGGCGAGTTCCTCGGCG
>NZ_JBMHMH010000015.1:0-7982 GCF_049179055.1 Micromonospora sp. WMMD737
GGCTGTCGCGGTCAAGGTGACGATGTGACGGTTTCGCGGCCCCATTCCCAGTTCCCGTGGCTCAAAGCCCGGTTCCGATCAGTGGCGGACCCCTGGAACAGCGTCGGTGTCCAGACCAAGTTCTACGGCCGCACCCTGCGCTCGATCGTCTTCGCCGTCACCAGATACCGCGTCGAGTTGCTCCGCCTGATCGCCCAGATGGGGCTGGGGGCCGGCGCGCTGATCATCATCGGCGGCACCGTGGCCATCGTCGGCTTTCTGACCGTCACCACCGGCGCGTTGGTGGCCGTGCAGGGCTACACCGACTTCGCCGAGATCGGCGTCGAGGCGCTCACCGGGTTCGCCTCGGCGTTCTTCAACGTGCGCCTGATCGCTCCGGGCACCACCGCGATCGCGTTGTCGGCGACCATCGGCGCCGGTGCCACCGCGCAACTGGGTGCGATGCGCATCAACGAGGAGATCGATGCGCTCGAGGTGATGGGCATCCGCAGCGTCGCCTATCTGGCCTCGACCCGGGTGGTATCCGGCCTGCTGGTGGTCATCCCGCTGTACTGCGTCGGCGTGGTGGCCTCGTTCTGGGCGGCGCGATTCGGCACCACCGTGCTCTACGGGCAGTCCACCGGCGTGTACGACCACTACTTCCGGACGTTCCTGAACCCGATCGACCTGTTCTGGTCCTTCATCCAGTGTGTGGCCCTGGCGGTGGTCATCATGCTGGTGCACACCTACTACGGGTTCACCGCGCGCGGCGGCCCGGCCGGCGTCGGCGAGGCGGTGGGTCGAGCGGTGCGCACCTCGTTGATCCTGTCCGCGTTCGTGCTCGTGATGATCTCCCTCGCGGTGTACGGGCAATCCGGCAACTTCAACCTGGCGGGCTGAGGCGATGGACGACGAAGGTCTCAAGCCCGGCTGGTGGACGCTCATCCTGGTGGCGCTGTTCGCCGCGGCCATCTGGCTGACGTGGGCGTTGTTCACCGGATCGCTGCGGGCCACCACCCCGGTGACGTTGACCTCCGACCGGGCGGGTCTGGTCATGGAGACCAACGCCGACGTCAAGCTGCGCGGGGTGCAGGTGGGCCGGGTCGCCGAGATCGGCGTCACCGGCTCCACCGAATCGCCGGTGGCGCTGAAGCTGGAGATCGACGACGACCAACTCGAGTACATCCCGGCCAACGTCGAGGCGCAGATCAGGGCGACCACCGTGTTCGGCGCCAAGTTCGTCGACCTGGTGATGCCCGCCGACCCCGCCGCCGCGCGGCTGGAGCCGGGTGCGGTTCTGGTCTCCCGCAACGTGACCACCGAGGTCAACACCGTCTTCGAGAACCTGGTCGAGGTGCTCGACCAGGTGGACGTCGCCAAGCTCAACAGCACCCTGTCGGCGCTGGCCGACGGTGTGCGCGGGCAGGGTGAGCGGATCGGCCAGGCCACCACCGACGCCAACCAGGTGCTGCTGGAGCTCAACCCGCGCAACGAGACCATCCGCTCCGATCTGCAGGCGCTGACGGCCTTCAACGAAACCTACAGCGCCGCAACGCAGAACATCTTGTCCACGCTGGACGCGGCGAGCACCACCAGCGTTACGGTGGTCAACAGGGCCAATGAGCTCGACGCCCTGCTGCTGTCGACGATCGGGCTGTCCAACAGCGGGATCAACCTGCTGGCCCCCAACAAGGACAACCTGGTCAAGGCGATCAACGTGCTCGAGCCCACGACCAACCTGCTCTACAAGTACAACCCCGAGTACACCTGTCTGCTGGTGGGGGCCAAGCGCCTGCTCGACGAGGGCGGCTACGAGGCGCCGGGTGGCAACGGCCGCACCATCGTGTTCGACACGGGGCTGACCTTCGGCGACGATCCGTACCGCTACCCGGACCACCTGCCGATCATCGGGGCAAAGGGGGGGCCCGGCGGTAAGCCGGGTTGCGGTTCGCTGCCCATCGTCGCCGACAACTGGCCGGTGCGTCAGCTGGTGACGAACACCGGGTTCGGCAGCGGGCTGGACTGGCGGCCCAACCCGGGCATCGCGTTCCCGATGTACGCCAACTACCTGCCGACCACCCGCGCCGTTCCCGAAGCGCCGAGCATCCGCAACCTGTTCGGCGGTCCGGCGATCGGCCCGATCCCGTACCCCGGGGCCCCGGCGTACGGAGCCCAGCTCTACGCACCCGACGGCACCCCGCTGTGGCCCGGTCTGCCGCCGGCGCCGCCGCCGGGAGCGCCGCGCGATCCCGGGCCGACGCCCGGCCGGGAGCCGTTCATCGTCGAGCACCCGATGCAGCTGCAGCCCACGGCCGTGCCCTACCCGTACGTCCCGCCGCCGGTCCCGGCCGCGCCGGGCCCACCGTGACCCTGACCGACCACCAGAACGAGAGGTAAGGCGATGACAGCCAACATCCGACGCGACGCGCTGCGTCTCGGCGTGTTCTTGGCTGTCTGCCTGCTCGGTGTGTTCGGTCTGTACGCGGTGTTCGGGCAGCTGCGCTTCGGCGAGGACCGGCAGAACTACCGGGCCGAGTTCGTCAACGTGACCGGGTTGGAGGCCGACGATTTCGTCCGCATCGCCGGCGTCGAGGTCGGCAAGGTCAAGAACGTCGAGATCCAGCCCGACACCACGGCACTGGTGGAGTTCGACGCCGACCAGTCGGTGGTGCTCACCGAGGGCAGCCGGGCCGTCATCCGGTACGACGACCTGATCGGCGGCCGCTATCTGGCGCTGGAGGAGGGTGTGGGTGGCACCAGGCAGCTCAGCCCGGGCGACACCATCCCGCTGGCGCGCACCTCGCCCGCACTGGATCTGGACGCACTGATCGGCGGTTTCCGGCCGCTGTTCCAGGCGCTGGATCCCGACCAGATCAACGCACTGTCCGGTCAGCTCATCACCGCGCTGCAGGGGCAGGGGGGCACCATCAACTCGTTCCTGGCCCAGACCGCGGCGCTGACCAGCACGCTGGCCGACCGCGATCAGCTGATCGGCGAGGTCATCGTCAACCTCAACACCGTGCTGGGCTCGCTGGGCGGCCAGAGCGAGCAGTTCGGCAAGGCGGTCACGGCGCTGTCGGAGCTGGTGGAGACTCTGGAGGCGCGCGGTCCGGACATCGCCGACGGCCTGGCCTACACCAACGCCGCGGCCGGCACGATCGCCGACCTGCTGGCCGAAGCGCGCCCGCCGCTGAAGAAGACCATCGACGAGACCGACCGGGCGGCCGGGATCGTGGTGGCCGACCACGAGTACTTCGACAACCTGATCAACACCCTGCCCGACGCCTACCGGGTGCTCGCCCGGCAGGGCATCTACGGTGACTTCTTCAGCTTCTACCTCTGCGACCTCGTGCTGAAGCTCAACGGCAAGGGCGGGCAGCCGGTCTACGTCAAGGTCGCCGGCCAGTCCACGGGGAGGTGTGCACCGCGATGAGGCCTTTCAGCGAACGCAACCAGTTGCTCATCGGCGGTGTCGGGCTGGGTCTCACCGCCGCGATCGTGCTCGGCGCGGTCAACTACGAACGGCTGCCCTTCGTCGACACCGGCCGCGAGTACACCGCCTACTTCGCCGAGGCGGGCGGCCTGAACACCGATGCGGCCGTGCAGGTTTCCGGCTTCCGGGTGGGGCAGGTCCAGTCCATCGAACTCGACGGTCCCCGGGTGTTGGTGACCTTCACCGTCGACGGTGACATCCGTCTCGGTGATCGCACCGAGGCCGCGATCAAGACCAAGGGGCTGCTGGGGACCAAGATCCTCGAGGTGTTCGCGCGCGGCGAGGGCCAGCAGGACGGAACCATCCCGCTGGACCGCACCCGCTCGCCGTACCAGCTGCCGGATGCGTTGGGGGAGTTGGCCACCACGATCAGCGGGCTGAACACCGACCAGCTCTCCGAATCGCTGCGGGTGCTCTCGGCGACCTTCGCCGACACGCCGCCGCAGCTGCGGATCGCCGTCGAGGGCGTGGCGCGGTTCTCCGACACCCTCAACCGGCGCGACGAGCAGCTGCGCAGCCTGCTCGAGAACGCCAACACCGCGACCACCGTGCTGGCCGAGCGCAGCGACCAGGTGGTCAGCCTGATCGCCAACACCAATGCGCTGATGGCCGAACTGCAGACCCAGAGTGCGGCGGTCGACGAGATCGCCGGCAACATCTCGGCGCTCAGCGCGCAGTTGCAGGGCTTCATCGGCGAGAACCGGGAGACCATGAAGCCGGCCCTGGACAAGCTCAACGGGGTGCTGACGATCCTGGACAACCGCAAGGAGCGCCTCGAGGAATCGCTGAGCCTGCTCAACGGCTATTCGATGTCGCTGGGCGAGTCGGTGTCGGCCGGTCCGTTCTTCAAGACCTACGTGGCCAACCTGCTGCCCGGACAGTTCCTGCAACCGTTCATCGATGTGGCCTTCTCCGACCTGGGCCTGGACCCCAACGTCCTGCTGCCGTCCGAACTCAGCGATCCGCCGGTCGGCCAGCCCGGCACCCCGGCGATGCCGATCCCCTATCCCCGCACGGGCCAGGGCGGCGACCCGCATCTGACGCTGCCCGACGCCATCACCGGCAATCCCGGGGACCAGGGCTGCGGACCGCCCGGAATTCCGCTTCCCGGGCCCACCGGCTGCTACCCGTACCGCGAACCCGAGCCCGCACCGCCGCCGGGCGGCCCGCCCCCGGGCCCGCCGGCGATCGCACCGCCCGGCCTGGCGTCCACGCCGTTGCCGACGCCGAGCCCGGTCGTCGTCCCGCTGCCCGGTGAAGCGCCGCCGCTGGATCCGGTGGAGGGCACACCATGAAGAAGTCACGCACCTGGGTCGCCGTCGCGCTGGTGGCGCTGCTCGTCGCCGGCGTGGCGGTGCTGGTCCGCGCCACCGACAAGGTCAGCAGGGTCAACGTGGTGGCCTACTTCGAGAACAGCAACGGCATCTACGTCGGCGACGACGTCCGCATCCTCGGAGTGCGGGTCGGCAGCATCGAGGCGATCGAGCCGCAGCCCGAACAGGTCAAGATCACGTTCTGGTACGACGACCGCTACGAGGTGCCCGCCGACGCGATGGCCGCGATCCTGTCGCCGGCACTGGTGACTTCCCGGGCCATCCAGCTGACCCCGGCCTACACCGGAGGCCCTGTCATGGCCGACGACACCCTGATCCCGATCGAACGCACCGCGGTTCCGGTCGAGTGGGACCAGGTGCGCCGTCAGCTCCAGGTGATCAGCGAGACGCTGCAGCCGACCGAGCCGGGTGGGGTCAGCCCGCTGGGGTCGGCGATCAACACCACCGCCGACAACCTGCGCGGCCAGGGCGCCAACATTCGCGACACCGTCGTCAAGCTGTCCCAGGCGTTCTCGGCGCTGGGCGATCACAGCACCGACATCTTCTCCACCATCAAGAACCTCGCCACCCTGGTGTCGGCACTGCAGGACAGCACCGACCTGATGCGCCAGCTCAACCAGAACCTGGCCTCGGTGACCGGCCTGCTCGCCGACGACCCGGACGAAGTCGCCCGCGCGGTCAGCGATCTCAGCGCCGCCGTCGGTGAGGTGCAGAGTTTCGTCGCCGAGAACCGCGACGCCCTCGGGACCACCTCGGAGAAGCTCGCCGGCGTCACCCAGTCGCTCAACGACAGCCTCGACGACATCAAGCAGTTCCTGCACGTCGCCCCGAACACGTTCCAGAACTACGTCAACATCTGGCAGCCCGCCCAGGGCTCGGTCAGCAGCGTGCCGCAGATCAACAACTTCGCCAACCCGATCCAGTTCCTGTGCGGGGCAGTGCAGGCCGCATCCCGGCTGGGCGCCGAGCAGTCGGCGAAACTGTGTGTGCAGTACCTGGCGCCGATCCTGAAGAACCGCCAGTACAACTTCCTGCCGCTGGGGATCAACCAGCTCGTCGGAGCGTCGACGCGGCCCAACGAGCTGACCTACAGCGAGGATTGGCTGCGCCCGGACTACATTCCGCCGGGCGGTCCGCCGCCGCCCGCGCCGCTGGGCGCCGCCCCGCTGCCGGCGGAGGCGGGGCCAGGACCTGCGCCGGCCGCGGCGCCGAATCCCGGACCCGCGCCTGCTCCGGCGCCGAGTGGGCCCACCCCGGACACGGTCAGCGGACCGCTGCTGCCGGCCGAGGCGGCGCCGACCAACCCTGACCAAGGGCTGATGGGCATGATGGTCCCGGCGGGAGGCGGCTCATGAGGGCGACACTGACCGCGATGACCCTGGCCCTGGCGCTGGTGCTGTCCGGATGTGGCTGGCAGGGACTGAATTCCATTCCGTTGCCCGGCGTGCAGGGAGTCGGGCCGGGGTCGTTCACCATCCAGGCCAAGATGCCCGACGTGGACAACGTCGAACGCAACTCGCGGGTCCGCGTCGGCGACGTCAACGTCGGCACGGTCACCGAGATCGAGCGGCAGGGCTGGCATGCGCTGGTGACGATGTCGCTCAACAAGGACGTGGTGTTGCCCGCCAACGCGACCGCCACCGTCGGACAGACCAGCCTGCTGGGGTCCCAGCACATCGAGCTGGCCGCCCCCACCGACGAGACGCCCCAGGGCCGGCTCACCGAAGGCGCGGTGATCCCGTTGAAATCCTCCGGGGCATACCCGACCACCGAACAGGCGCTCGCCGCAGTGGCGTTGCTGCTCAACGGCGGCGGGCTGGGCAACATCCAGGACATCACCACCGCGCTGTCCACGGCGTTCTCCGGCCGCGAGAACGACCTGCGCAGCCTGATCGAGCAGCTCGACATCGCGATCGGGCACCTCGACGACCAGACCGACGACATCATCGCCACCTCGGAGAGCCTGAACAACCTGGTGGGCCAGATCGCCGCGCAGAAACCCGTTCTGGACCGGGCCCTGGAGACCATCCCGGACGCGCTGGCCGTGCTGCGCGACCAGCGCGACGCGTTGTCCGAGGCGCTGGTGCAGCTGGGCAGGTTCAGCGCGCTGGCCGCCGACTCGGTCAACCAGACCCGGGAGTCGCTGGTCGCCGAGCTCGAGGACATCGGGCCGGTGCTGCAGTCGCTGGCCGACGCCGGGCCCGCACTGACCCGCGCGTTGAGCTTCCTGCCCACCTTCCCGTTCCCGAAGGAGACGCTGACCAACTGGATGCGCGGCGACTACGCCAACCTGACGCTGGTAGTGGACCTGACGCTGTCGCGCATCGACCAGGGCTTGTTCACCGGCACCCGGTGGGAGTGCAACCTGACCTGGCTGGAGCTGCAGTGGGGCCGCACGGTCGGGCAGATGCCCAGCCCGTGCAACCAGAACGTGCCGCCCCCCGGCGGCAATCCGCTGGTCGCGCCGTACCGCTTGGATCAGGGGCGTTGACATGCGGGTGACCAGACAGATGCTGATCCAGCTGGCGATCTTCTCGGTGGTGGCGGCCACGTTCGTGGCCATCATGGTGTTCGGCTACATGCGGCTGCCGCAGCTGGTCGGGATCGGCCAGTACCGGGTGACCCTGGAGTTGCCGGAGACCGGTGGGCTCTATGAGCGCTCCAACGTCACCTATCGCGGTTCGCAGGTGGGCATCGTCGACAGCGTGGCGTTGACCGATACCGGGGTGGCCGCGGTGCTGTCGCTGGATTCCGGTGTCCCGATCCCGGCGGACCTGATCGCCGAGGTGCGCAGCCAGTCGGCGGTGGGTGAACAGTTCGTCCAGCTGCTGCCGCAGAGCGGCGCCGGCCCCGAACTGCAAGACGGCGACCAGATTCCGGCCGACCGGGTGCGGATGCCGGCCGATGTGAACACCGTGCTGAATCTGACCAACGAAGGGCTGCGGGCGATCCCGAAGGACAACCTGCGGACCGTCGTCGACGAGGCCTACGAAGCCGTCGGCGGCCTCGGACCGGATTTGCGCCGGCTGGTCAACGGGTCGACGACGCTGGCCATCGATGCGCGCGAGAACCTCGATTCCTTGACCACGGTCATCGACGACGTCCAGCCGGTGCTGGATTCGCAGACCGACACCGCCGGTTCGATCCAGGCGTGGGCGAGCAACCTGGCCAGCATC
>NZ_JBMHMH010000016.1:0-4048 GCF_049179055.1 Micromonospora sp. WMMD737
TGAGGTGTTTGATGGTCGCCTTGAAATGGCTGGCCACCAGACCGCGAATGTTGCCGTCCGAGTGCATGGCCGCCACGACGAGCCGGTTGCGCAGGTGGAAGTACGCCTGCCAGTCGATGGCGTCGTCCTTGTCGCTCCAGGCCATGTGCCAGATCGCCGCACCGGGCAGCGTCACCGTCGGATAGCCGTGCTCACCGGCGCGCAGCCCGTATTCGACGTCGTCCCACTTGATGAACAGCGGCAGCGGCTGCCCCAACTCCTCGGCCACCTGGCGCGGGATCATGCACATCCACCAGCCGTTGAAGTCGACGTCTATACGACGGTGCAGCAGCCGGCTGCGGTACTCCGCTTCGTCGTTGAGGGGGTATTTGGCGAAGTTGTGGTCGTATTCGGTGTTGGCCGCTCCCGACCACATGAAGTTCTCGGCGGCGACCATCTCGCCCATCACGTGCAGGTGTGAGGGCTCCTGCAGGTTGAGCATCTGACCGCCGACGAGCGTGGGCACCTTCGCGAACCGGTTGAGTGCCAGCGCCCGCAGGATCGAATCCGGCTCGACGCGGATGTCATCGTCCATGAACAGGATCTGCTCGCAGTCGGTGTGTTTCAGGGCCTCGTACATGACCCGGCTGTAGCCGCCCGACCCGCCGAGGTTCGGCTGATTGTGGATCGACAGCCGGTTCCCCAGCGCGGCCACGGCCGCCTCGAACCCGGGATGATCCTTGGCCTTCTTCGTGCCCTGATCCGAGACGATGACGGCGCTGATCACCTCGTCGACCGCCGGATCCGAGGTCAGCGCGGCGAGCGCGTTGACGGCGTCCGAAGGCCGGTTGAAGGTCGGGATGCCGACCGCGATGTTCGCCCTGCCGGGTGCGGCGATCGGCGCGTACCAGCCCGCGTGGTGCAGCGTGGACTTGGCGTCGGTGGTGATGTCGAACCAGATCCAGCCACCGTCCTCGAACGGGGTCAGCTCGATCTCGAACTCCAGCACCGCAGGCTGATCATCGGAGTCGCTGTGGATCGGGGCGCCGCCGACGGTGATCCGGGCGCCGGTGGACTTGGAGCGGTAGACGTCGACGCGGGCCCTGCCGGTCAGCTCGACGCGCAGCACGACCGACTCCAGGATCGACCAACGGCGCCAGTAGCTGGCCGGGAACGCGTTGAAGTACGTCGCGAACGAGACCTCGGACTCGGCGCCGATCTCCAGCGTCGTACGGGTGGGCGCGTGGGTCCGCCGCGCGTTGGTCTCGGATTCTTCTATATAGAGCTTGCGAACGTCGAGCGGCTCACCCGGGCGGGGAAGGATGACGCGGGCCAGTGGGCTGACCGCCCGTGACTGCCCGGCCTCCAACGCGCCCGATGAGACATCTACGAAAACCAGCTCAGACATACCCTCGATTAGACCACCACCGCCAAGTACGTCTCGTTTCTAGAGAAACGAGACTGATCACTTCCTGTCTCGGACTCGCCGGACGCCGGCCAGACCTCACAGGTCATCAGATCGCGTAGGGGTGTGCATCAAGTACCGCGTCGACGTAGCGGTGATCGCTATCGGCGGGGATGCCGCCCTCGTCGAGCGCCTACGGGCCGCGGATATCGCGGTCTTCGTGTTGGTTGGGACTGAGTCGCAGGCACGCACGGCGCTCGACGGGTGGGGCGCAGACGGCCTGTTCGCCCAAGGCGACGAGGCTGGTGGACATCTCGCCGGACAAACGCCGGCTCGGTCATTCTTGGCGACCGCACTAGCTGTGGCTGGTCACCGCCCGGTGCTGCTGGCTGGTGGAATAGCGCACAGCGCCGACACCCGCCCCGCCATGGATGCGGGAGCGGCAGGGGTCGTTGCCGGTACCCGGTTCTTGCTCACGCATGAATCGGGGGCACACCCCATGTTGCGCGTGGGATGGGCCAGGCGATCTGCTCCCCCGCCCTAGTCGGCGAAGCGCAAAGTGATCCTTGTTGCCGGCTCAATAGGGTGACCGGGAGATGGGCTTTGAAAGGCTATCTGGTTCGTCGAGTAGCCGGAATCGGCAAGGTTCGGCTCCTTGTCCAGTACGCCCGCCCAACCAGCCGCGCGTAAGAGCGGTTCGGCTTCGGTCCAGTACATTCCGGTGATATTCGGCATGGCGAAGGTCGCAGGTGGTGGAGCTGAAGGGCTCGCCGAGGTGGGGGCTGCAGGTGCAGACGCAGACGTTGTCGAACTGGGTTCGCTCGGCGACTCGGCAGACGAGCACGCCCCTGTCGCAAATGCGATCACCGCAACCGCAATCAACCTAGCCCGCAACACATCCCCTTTCGATGTCAGTATCAATTGTGCCAGTGGGTGACAACGGCGAGGGAAATCTCGTTTCTAGAGAATCTGGACGGCTCAGATCTTATCTCGAAGGTTGCGGTGCTTCAGATGCCCAGGGGTGGTGTGGCGTGTGGACTCGTAGACGATCCAGGTTCGGTCAAGAATCTGGTCACGCCCTATCGGCTGCATGCCGAGTTTGGTTAGAACCCGTCGCGACGTCTCGTGTCGGGGGTCAACGATGGCGAGGACTCGTTCTGTTCGGTTGGCCAGTGCCCAGGCCAGGCATGCTGATGCAGCTTCGGTTGCATACCCGTGGCCCCAGTAGGCCCGAGCGAAGTGAAATCCAAGTTCCAAATCAGCGCGGCCGGGCAGGAACTGCAGACCGCAGTCGCCGATCAGAGCACCCGAAGCCGTCAGCGTCACGGCCCATTTGCTCACGCCATGACGATCATGGTGCGCCATCAAGTCGATGACACGTTGACGGGTGCCATAAGCGTCGCGCACTCCGCCCGGCACGAACCGCGTCACTTCAGGGTCGGAGTAGACCACATGCATGGCCGCGACATCACTCAGCGACAAGGGCCGAATAGTCAACCGCCGCGTGTGAAACGGCAAGGCGGTCGGCACAGGCAATGCGGCAGGATCGGTAGCCATGAACTCGCTCCTCTGGGATCAGCACACCTGTCTGCCCCTGCAGACCACCGCCGACGTGGACCTTCTGACCCGGTATCAGCGTGACGGGGGCGCATTCATCTCGGTCAACGCAGGATATTCGCCGCACAGCTTCAACGACACCATGGCACTGCTCGCGCACTACCGCGCGGCGGTCGATGCACACCCTGCGTTGGACCTGGCAACCAGCTCTGACGACGTCGCAACGATCACCGACGCTGGACGTATCGCCGTGGTGTTTGACCTCGAAGACCGTCGGCCCCTCGATGACGACCTCAACAACCTGGCCACACTCGCCGCACACGGCGTGCGCACGCTGTTGCCGACCTACAACCATGCCAACCGTGCCGGACACGGCTGCCTCGATACCACCGATGGTGGTCTGTCCCCGTGGGGACGGGCGCTCATCACCGAAATGAACTCCATCGGCATCGTTCCCGACGGCTCACATTGCAGCGCGCGCACCGGGCTCGACATGTGCGAGACATCAAGCGGCCCGGTCATTTACAGCCACTCCTGCATGAAGACAGTCTGGAATCACCCACGCAACATCACCGACGATCAGGCACGTGCCTGCGCGGGCACCGGTGGTGTCATCGGAATCACCGGTGTCGGAATCTTCCTAGGCGCGAACACCCCCACGCTGGATGCGATGACAAGGCACCTCGAATACGCCGTCGATCTAGTGGGGATCGACCACGTCGGCATCAGCACCGACTCCTGCTTCGACTACGTCGACTTCGTTGACGAACTCGCACGCAACCCCCACCTATTCGATGACAGCTATACCCGCTGGGGAGTGATCCAGTGGATGCCGCCCGAAACGCTTCTGACTCTTGGTGAGCACCTCACGGGACGTGGATGGCCCGATGCAGACATTCAGGCAGTCCTTGGCGGCAACTTCTTCCGTGTTGCACGATGCGCCTGGTAGACCCCATGCCGACCCTGGCCTGAGTCGGTTGGTCTCGTTTCTAGAAATTCGAGACAGTCGATGGGCGACCAGTCCGGCGGTCCATCGGCCAAGGCCGAGTGCCACAGGGGCCGTCTTGTTTCTCGTCTCAGCGCGAGTGTCCCGAATCTCCGATGTCG
>NZ_JBMHMH010000017.1:0-2605 GCF_049179055.1 Micromonospora sp. WMMD737
CTGACGCCGAACAGCCCTCGACGCTCGCGGCGATGGCCGCCAGCACCCGGGTGGTGGTCACCACGGTCGGGCCCTACCTGCGCTACGGCATGCCACTGGTGGCTGCCTGTGCGGCCGCCGGCACCGACTACGCCGACCTGACCGGCGAAACCCTGTTCATGCGCCGGGCCATCGACGAGTACCACAAACAGGCCGCCGACACCGGCGCGCGCATCGTCAACGCGTGCGGGTTCGACTGCATCCCTTCGGACCTGACGGTTTTCGCGCTCTACCGGCAGGCCGAGCGGGACGGCACCGGCCAGCTGGCCGACACCGACTACGTGGTGCGCCGGTTCGCCGGCGGAGTCTCCGGCGGCACCGTGGCCTCGATGGCCGAACTCTTCCGCGAATCCTCCGCCGACCCCGATGCGCGCCGCCAGCTGCTCGACCCCTACATGCTGTCCCCGGACCGCGCGGCCGAGCCGCAGCTGGGCGCCGAGCCCGACGCTCGGTGGCGCCGCGGCCGCGACATCGCCCCCGAACTCGACGGCTACTGGGTCGGGGCGTTCGCGATGTCGATGGTCGACACCCGGATCGTCCGACGCAGCAACGCATTGTTGGGCTATGCCTACGGCCGCCGGTTCAGCTACGCCGAGCAGATGAGCCTGGGCCGCTCGGTGCTGGCGCCGGCGGCGGCGGCGCTGACCACCGCCGGCAACGTCGCCACCACCGAGCTGGGCAGCCGGTTCCTCGACCGGGTGCCCCGCCGGGCCCTCGAACGCGTGCTGCCCAAGGTCGGCACCGGGCCCAGCGAACAGACCCGCGAGAAGGGGCACTACTCGGTCGAGACCTACACCACCACGACCGGCGGCGCCCGGTACGTGGCGCGGCTGTCCCAGCAGGGCGACCCGGGCTACAAGGCGACGTCGGTGCTGCTCGGCGAGAGCGGGCTGGCGCTGGCGCTGGACCGAGACAAGCTCTCTGACCTGCGGGGAGTGCTGACCCCGGCGGCCGCGATGGGCGATGCGCTGCTGGCCCGGTTCCCCGGTGCGGGGGTCTCGCTGGAGGTGTCCCGACTCGACTGAGCGGCGGCTTCCTAGAATGGCTCGGTGACCTCCCAGCCTCTCGCCAACCCGGACGCCCAGAGCGCCGGCGGCCTCGAAGCCCTGCCCAAGTCGTGGGACCCGGGGGCGGTGGAGAGCGCGCTGTACGAAGGCTGGGTTCGGGCCGGCTACTTCACCGCCGACCCCGGCAGCGGCAAACCCGCCTATTCGATCGTGCTGCCGCCCCCCAACGTCACCGGCAGCCTGCACATGGGCCACGCCCTCGACCACACCCTGATGGACGCCCTGACCCGGCTCAAACGCATGCAGGGCTACGAGGTGTTGTGGCTGCCCGGCATGGACCACGCCGGCATCGCCACCCAGACCGTGGTGGAAAAGCAGCTCGCCGTCGACGGCAAGACCAAAGAGGACTTCGGGCGTGAGCTGTTCGTCGATAAGGTCTGGGACTGGAAGCGCGAGTCCGGCGGCACCATCGGCGGCCAGATGCGCCGCCTCGGTGACGGTGTGGACTGGAGCCGGGACCGGTTCACCATGGACGACGGGCTTTCCCGGGCCGTCCGCACCATCTTCAAGCGGCTCTTCGACGCCGGGCTGATCTACCAGGCCGAGCGGCTGGTGAACTGGTCCCCGGTGCTGCAGACCGCCATCTCCGATCTCGAGGTCAAATACGAAGACGTCGAGGGTGAGCTGGTGTCGTTCCGCTACGGATCGCTGTCCGACGACGAACCGCACATCGTGGTCGCCACCACCCGGCTGGAGACCATGCTCGGCGACACCGCCATCGCCGTGCACCCCGACGACGAGCGGTACCGCGATCTGGTCGGCCAGAGCCTGCCGCACCCGTTCCTGGACCGGCGCATCATCGTCGTCGCCGACGAGCACGTCGACCCCGAGTTCGGTACCGGCGCGGTGAAGGTCACCCCCGCCCACGACCCCAACGACTTCGAGATCGGGCTGCGCCATGCGCTTCCGATGCCCTCGATGCTCGACACGAAGGGCCGGATCACCGACACCGGAACACAATTCGACGGCATGGACCGGTTCGAGGCCCGAGTCGCGGTCCGGGAGGCGCTGGCCGAGCAGGGCCGCGTCGTCGCCGAGAAGCGGCCGTACCTGCACAGCGTGGGCCACTCCGAGCGCAGTGGCGAACCGATCGAGCCGCGGCTGTCGCTGCAGTGGTGGGTCAGGGTCGAGTCGCTGGCCAAGGCCGCCGGTGACGCGGTCCGCAACGGTGACACCGTCATCCACCCGCCCAGCCTGGAGCCGCGCTGGTTCGCCTGGGTGGACAACATGCACGACTGGTGCATCTCCCGACAACTGTGGTGGGGCCACCGCATCCCGATCTGGCACGGTCCCGACGGCGAAACCGTGTGCGTCGGGCCGGACGAGACCCCGCCGGAGGGCTGGGAGCAGGACCCCGACGTCCTCGACACCTGGTTCTCCTCGGCGCTGTGGCCGTTCTCCACGATGGGCTGGCCGGACCACACCCCCGAACTGGCCACGTTCTATCCGACCACGGTGCTGGTCACCGGCTACGACATCCTGTTCTTCTGGGTGGCGCG
>NZ_JBMHMH010000018.1:0-2734 GCF_049179055.1 Micromonospora sp. WMMD737
GAGCCGCCGCTCCCGCCCGATCCGCCGTCGCCGGTGCCACCAGCCCCGCCAGAGCCGCCGGCCCCGCCATCGCCACCGTTGGACGCGATGAAGCCGTCACTGGTCGCCGATCCGCCAGCACCACCAGTACCACCGGCGCCACCGGCGGCAGCACCGTCACCACCGGCACCACCAGCACCTCCGGAGCCGCCGCTGTCGTCACCTTGGCCGCTGCGGCCGCCGGCACCCCCTGCACCGCCGGCACCGCCAGCACCGCCGTCGTCACCGGAACTGCCTCCGCCGATTCCACCAGCGCCACCGGCACCGCCCTGAGCATCTACGGAACTACCCTGGCCGCCGTCACCGCCGTCACCGCCGGCCCCACCGGCGCCACCTACCCCGTCGACACTGTTACCCCCGCCCCCGCCCGCACCACCGGCGCCGGCATTGGCGGAGTCCGGGCCCCTATTGGCCGTGTTGGTGACGTTGCCGTCGCCGCCGACACCCCCGGCACCCCCGGCACCCCCGGCACCCGACCCGCTGTCACCGCCGACACCACCGTCTCCACCGGCGCCACCGTCACCTGCGCCATTGACGTTCGCATCGGTACCGCCGCCGACACCGCCAACACCACCGGCACCGCCGGCACCGCCGTCGCCGGATTCACTCGCGCCGCCGGCACCACCAGCGCCTCCAGCGCCACCAACGACGTCACCGAGGGCCAATGCGCCGTCGCCGTTGCCTCCGCCGACACCACCGGCGCCACCGGTACCGCCGGCGCCACCAGCTCCCGAGACGCTGGCCCCGCCGGTACCACCCGTACCGCCGACCCCTCCGAGCGCCCCTTCCCTCACGCCGCCGTCGGCGCCGTTGGCTCCGCCATTTCCGCCGGCACCACCGGCACCGCCAGCACCGCCAGCACCTGAGACGCTGGCCCCGCCGGCACCACCGGCACCGCCGGCACCGCCGTCGGCGAAGTCGGGTTCTTCGAAGTTGTCAGTGGCGGTGGCGCCACCATTTCCACCGACGCCACCGGCGCCGCCGACACCACCGTTGCCGGCCGCGCTGGCCCCGCCAGCACCACCGCCGCCACCGACGCCGCCGTTGCCCTGTCCGCCTACGAGCGGGGTCTCCGCACCGTCACCGCCGGCTCCGCCCTCACCGCCGGCACCCCCGTCACCTTGTCGGTCTCCGGCACCACCGACTCCCCCGGCTCCGCCCGTTCCGCCGGCTCCGCCGTTGCCGTCGAGGACGCCGGACACACCGTCGGCACCAGCACCACCGACACCACCAACACCACCCGCACCGCCGACGGCACCAGCACCGCCAAGACCGCCCACACCACCGTCGCCGCCACGCCCGTCCAGGACACCGGACACACCGTCGGCACCAGCACCACCGGCACCACCGGCACCACCGTTCCCGAGGTTGCCCTGCGTACCGGCCGCTCCGGTTGTCTCGCCGCCGCCGCCTGCACCACCGGCACCGCCAGTTCCCCCGGCTCCACCCGTTCCGCCCGCGCCGCCGTTGCCATCCAGGACTCCGGACACACCGTCGGCACCAGCACTACCGACACCACCAACACCACCCGTACCGCCGTCGCCACCGGAGCCACCGACGCCGCGCCGCCCGCTCGCGGTGCCACCGGCCCCCCCGACGCCGCCTGACGTACCGACCGCACCGTCGACGCCGGAGCCGCCGATCCCACCGGCGCCGCCGGCACCACCAGCGCCGCCAGACCCGCCGACGCCGACCGTCCCGAACGCATCACCACCGGCACCACCAGCACCACCTGGAGCAGCAACAATCTGGCCACCCGCATCGTCTCCGGCGGCACCACCGGCACCACCAGCACCACCGGCCCCGCCCGTACCGGCCCGTGCGACGACGTCTCCGCCCGCGCCCCCGACACCGGCTGCGCCGCCGACGCTGTCACCTCCGGCGTCACCACCCCCGGCTCCGCCGTCACCACCAGATCCGCCGGACCCACCGCCGCCCAGGATTACGGTAGCGCTGGCCCCACCGGCTCCACCGTTACCACCGACTCCGCCCACGCTGTCGGCTTGGGCACCCAAGGTGTCACCACCGTCACCACCGGCACCACCGGCGCCACCAGCACCACCGATACTGAACACTCCGAAAGCGTTGCCAGCGCCACCACCGGCGCCACCGGCACCGCCGCCACCACCGATGCTGTTCGCGCCGGAAGCCTCACCTGCAGCGCCACCGGCACCACCAGCACCACCGGCACCGCCGATCCCGATGAACGAGCCGCCGCGACCAGCGTTGCCACCGGCACCACCAGCGCCACCAAGGCTGTCCACCTGGGCGGTGCCAGAACCGTCACCGCCGGCGCCGCCGTCACCCCCCGGCTCCGCCGACGCCGATCAGCAAGCCCCCACCACCGCCGGCCCCGCCTGCCCCACCGGCTCCTCCGTCGGCCCCGCCACCACCCGAGCCATCGAGGCCCTCGCCGCCGTCGCCACCTCGTCCGCCGGTGCCGAACAAGACAGCGTCACCACCAGCACCACCGGCAGCACCTGCCCCGCCGGTGCCGCCGGCTCCGCCGTTCCCGAAGATCGCCCCACCCGTACCGCCGGCCCCGCCTGCTTGGCCGGATATGGTGCCGGCCCCGCCCGCTCCGCCGTTACCGAACAGTCCCGCGTCACCACCGCTACCGCCGTTGGCTCCGTCACCGCCATTGCCGAACAACAAACCACCGTTGCCACCGTTGCACGCACTGCCCACACAGTCC
>NZ_JBMHMH010000019.1:0-2771 GCF_049179055.1 Micromonospora sp. WMMD737
CGCTGCCGCGGCGCCAGCAGCCGGGTGGCCAGGAAGAACGTCTTGCCGTGCGCGGCGTTGACCGTTCGGCAGTGTTCGTAGGCGGCGCGCAACGAGGGTTCCCGTACGCCGGCGGCATCGAGTTCGGTGCTGATCATGAGCGGTTCACCTCTGAGATCGGACTTGCAGCGACGACACCGGTGATCCGGTCGGCAGCCAGCCGGCCCGACAGGATCGCGGTCGGGACCCCGACACCGGGGACCGTCGAGGAGCCCGCGAGCACGACGTTGTCGGCGCCGCGGACGGTGTTGGCCGGCCGGAACGGCCCGGTCTGGGCGAAGGTGTGCGCCAGCGCGAACGGTGAGCCCGCCGCCATGCCCTGGCGGCGCCAGTCGGCCGGGGTGACGACGTGCAGGATCTCGGCGTCCTCGCCGACGCCGGGCATCCGGGACCGCACCGCGCCCAGCATCTGGTCGATGTAGCCGGATTCGGCGGCGTCCCAGTCCACCGTTCCGACATCGGTGTTGGGCGCCGGGGCCAGCACGTAGAGCAGGTCACGCCCGGCCGGGGCCAGCGACGGGTCACCGGCGCTGGGCCGGGTCACCAACAGGGACGGATCACCCATCACCCGGCCGTCGTCGATGATGTCGCGGAACGTCTGGCGCCACGCGTCACCGAACAGGATGGTGTGGTGGCCGACCCCGGGATCAACTGCGGCGCAGCCGACATGGGCGACGACCGCCGATGGCGCCGCCCGGTGACGCAGCAACCGCCGCGGGGTGCGGCCCAGCATGCGGTAGGTGTCGGGCAGCTCGGTGGTGAGCACCACGGCGTCGGCCGGCACCCGCTGCCCGTCGACGGTGCGCACCGCACTCACCCGGGAGCCGGCGAACTCCAGCTCCGAGACGGTGGCACCGTACACGAATTCGACACCGGCGTCGGCGGCGGCCGCGGCCATCGCGTCCGGCAACGCACGCATCCCGCCGCGCGGGAAGTACACCCCGGCCACGGTGTCCATGTAGGCGATCACCGCGTACACCGCCAGGGCGCTCTGCGGCGGCACCCCGGCGTAGAGCGCCTGGAAGGTGAACACCCGCAGCAACCGTTCGTCGTGGATGAACTTGCGCATCAGCGGTTCCCAGCGCCGGAATGCGCCCAGGGCGATCAGCCGGGCCAGCTGCGGGGTCAGCAGCGACAGCGGCGAGTCGAAGTTGGCGGCGATGAATCCGTCGAACTCGGTGCGGTAGAGCTTTGTCAGCCAATCCCGCAGCCGCAGATAGCCGTCCGCTTCGGCACGGCCGGCGAACCGCTCGACCTCGGCGGCCATCGCAGCGGCATCGGTGTGCACCGTCAACGCACTGCCGTCGGCGAAGTCGGCGTGGTAGGCCGGTGCGACCGGGTCCATCGGCAGACAGTCGGTCAGCGAGCGGCCGACCGCGGCGAACGCGTCGTCGATGATGTCGGGCATGGTCAGCACCGTGGGCCCGGTGTCGATGCGGTAGCCGCTGATGTCGGCGCGGCCGACCCGCCCGCCCGGATGCTCACCGCGCTCGACGACGGTCACCGCACGGCCGCGTCCAGCCAGCTGCAGCGCCGCCGACAGGCCGGAGAGCCCGGCGCCGACGATCACGACGCGGTCGGTCTTTCCGGTCACGGTGCGCATCACGCCGCCCGCTGGGTACAGGCGACGGCCATGTCGGCCAGCGCCGCGCGGGGACGCTCGGGGATGTCGGCGCGCTCGAGGTGGCTCAGCGCCTCGGCGTGCCGGTCGGCGATCAGGTCCTCGATGCGCTGCACCGCACCACTGGCCACAATCAGGTTTCGCCACCGCTCGACGGCCGCGGCGTCGAGGACGGGGGTGTTCATCAGATCGGCGAGCTGGCGGCGCAGTCCGGGGTCGGCCATCTCGTAGGCGGCCACGATGACGCTGGTCGCCTTGTGGTCCTCCATGTCGGTGCCAGTGGGCTTGCCGGTCAGCGACGGGCTGCCGAACACCCCCAGGATGTCGTCGCGCAGCTGGAAGGCCTCCCCGATCGCCGATCCGTAACCCGACAGGGCGTCGAGCACGCCGCGACGGCACCCGGCCATCGCCGCGCCGATCTCGAGCGGGCGGCGAACGGTGTAGTTGCCGGACTTGCGGCGCAGCACATCGAGCACCTCGTCCAGTGTCGGATATGTGTGGCAACTATTGACCAGATCGCAGAATTGACCGATGGCCAATTCGGTGCGCATGGCGTCGTAGCGCGGCCAGACGCGGGCCAGCGCGTGCTCACCCACCCCGCTGCGGCGCAGCATCTCCTCGGCCCACACCAGGCACAGATCACCCAGCAGGACCGCCGCGGACTCGCCGAATCGCTGTGCGGACCCGGCCAGGCCCCGCTCGGAATGCCACCGCGCGAACACCACATGGGCGGCGGGCGCCGAGCGGCGCATCGGTGAGCCGTCCATGACGTCGTCCTGCATCAATGCGAACGCATGCAGCAGCTCCAGGCTGGCCGAGGCGCGCAGCGCGGCGTCGTCGTCCTCGGCGCCGCACAACCAGCCCAGATACATGAACGTCGAGCGCACGTACTTGCCACCCTCGAGAAAACGGCACAACAGATCGCCGGCGACTGCGACACCGGCGTCACCGAGCCGGGTGGCGCATTCACCGCGCACGAACTGATCGACGTGCTCGCGCACCGTCTCGCGCACGTCATCGCGCCAGGCGGCCAAGCCGACCGACGATCCACCCCATCCGTTCGACGCCATCAGGCGCGCCCCCGATCGCTCTCCCCTGTCCAACGACCGCT
>NZ_JBMHMH010000020.1:0-8498 GCF_049179055.1 Micromonospora sp. WMMD737
GACCGAGGTGTGCGGGGTGATCAGCCAGCTGCTTCCCGACGCACACCGCGCCGAGGACCATCCCGAGCGGCTGACCAGTGCCGGCACCCTGGTGCCGGGCGCCGAGGTCCGCGTCGTCGACCCGGACACCGAGCAGGACGTGCCGACCGGCGAGCAGGGCGAGTTGTGGTTCCGCACACCGCAGTTGATGAAGGGCTACCACAACCGCCCGGATGCCACCGCGGAGGCGATCACCCCGGACGGCTGGTTCCGCAGCGGGGACATCGGGCGGGTCGACGAGGGCGGCTACATCTTCGTCGAGGACCGGCTCAAGGACATGATCATCTCGGGCGGGGAGAACATCTACTCGCTGGAGGTCGAGCGGGTGCTCGCCGAGCACGACGCCGTCATTGAGGTCGCGGTCATCGGGGTCCCCGACGAGAAGTGGGGCGAGGTCGTCAAAGCCGTCGTCGTGGTCGAGGGCGAGGTCTCCGAGGCTGACCTGATCGCCTACGCCAAGGAGCGGCTGGCGTCCTACAAGTGCCCCAAGACCGTCGACATCACCGAGGAGTTGCCGCGCAACCCCACCGGCAAGGTGCTCAAGAAGGAACTGCGCAAGCCGCATTGGGAGGGTCGCGACCGCACCACGGTGTAGAGCGCGACTCAGATCGCGACGGCGACCTCGTTGCGGCGCACGAACGGCAGCGTCCAGGGCGGGTCGTAGAACCACGCGGTCGGCTCCCCGGCCGGCTCGATACCGTTGTCGCTCAGCGCCTTCAGCAACTCGGTGGTGCGGTCGGCGATCGCCTTCGGGCCGCGGTCACCGGTGAACCGCAACACCGCGACCGTCTCGGCCGGCACCTTCACCAGCCGTACCTGTTCGTCGTCGGGGGCCGGCAGCGTCTCCATCGACCACTTCGACGGCATGTAGAACCGCACCGTCCAGTTGCCGTCGGCGCCGCCGGTCTGCGCCACCGGAGCCGTCATCGCGATGTCCTCACCCGCCGTGGACGCCTGGTCGACTGGTGCGGTCATCGCGATCTCGGCATCGCGATGGTTGCCGCCGAAGATGTACCCGGCCAGCCGGCGGAACCCCGTGCTCAGCGCGCTCTGCTTCTCGCCGGTGACCGTGGTCTCCGCCGCGATGCGCGGGCCGTACTCGCGGATCTGCACCGTCTCGGTCAGCTCGCGCGGAATGTAGTGCGGCTCCTCGACGGTGCGGACGCCCACGATGGACAGCGCGGACTCCACGACCTGACCGGCGACTTTGGTGATGGTGTCGAACACAAGACCTCCTCGAGGAGTGTGGTACCCACGCGGGCGCGCCGGTCCACCTGCTATTCGTCACCGATCGGCGCCCGGATCGGTCGGGCGCGCGTCACCGCTTCGTCATGGTGCCGGCCGGTCCACACCTGCCATAGTGGTCCTGACGAGAAACCATGAGCTGCAATGACTGTTGACGACATCGATGTCCTGGTGATCGGCGCAGGGCTGGCGGGCCTGCGCTGCGCCGGCGTGCTCGCCGCGGCCGGCCGCGACGTCACGGTGTGGGAGGCCGCCGACGACATCGGCGGGCGGGTCCGCACCGACGTCATCGACGGGTTCCGCTGCGACCGTGGTTTCCAGGTGCTCAACCCGGCCTATCCGGAGCTGAGCCGGGCCGTCGATCTCGAGGAGCTGGCGTTGCAGCCGTTCGGAGCCGGTGTGGCGGTGCGGCGCGAGCGCGGCGCGACGGTGTGGGTGCATCCGCTGCGGGTTCCGCAGAAGGTGCCGGCGATGCTGGCCCGCGGCGGGCTGGGGCCGCGCGATCTGGTGGCGTTGGCCCGCTGGGCGGGCCCCGCGCTTCGTCCCGGCGCGCTGAAATCGGGCGGCGCCGACACCACCCTGCACGCGGCACTGGACGCCGCCGGGGTGCGTGGTGAGCTGCGCCGGGTGATCGACCGGTTCCTGGCGGGGGTGGTGCTCGACGACACCGGGTCGGGCTCCAACGCGTTCGCGCTGCTGCTGGCCCGGATGTTCGCCCTCGGGGTGCCCGCGCTGCCGGCCGGTGGTATGGCGGCCCTGCCGCGGCGGCTGGCTGCCGGCCTGCACGACCGGATCAGCCTGCACCGCACCGCCGTGGACATCCGGCGCGACGGGGCCGGGTTCCGGGTCGGCGACGGTGCCGGCGCGGTGCGCGCCGCCGAGGTTGTCGTCGCCGCCGACCCGGTGACCGCGGCGGGGCTGGCCGGGTTGCCCACCCCCGACATGCACGGGGTGGTGACCGACTGGTGGGCCACCGACGAGCCGCAGTCGGCCCCGCCCATGCTGTGGGTCGACGGCCGCCCCGAGCGCACCGGACCGGTGCTCAACGCGGCGGTGATCAGCGCCGCGGCGCCGACCTACGCACCGCCGGGACGCCACCTGATAGCGGCGTCGGCGCTGCTGGCCCGCGACGGCGCCGCGCCTGCCGAAGAGATCACCCGGCGGCACGCTGCGGCCATCCTCAGCACCGACGGCGCCGGCTGGGAGCTGCTGATCCGCCACCGGATCCCGGCCGCACTGCCGGCCCAGCCGGCGCCGCTGTCGGTGCGTCGCCGGGTGCGTCTGGACGACGGCCTGTGGGTGTGCGGCGACCACCGCGACACCGCCTCGATCCAGGGCGCGCTGGTCAGCGGCCGCCGCACTGCCGAGGCGCTGCTGAAGAGGGCCGGATGAGCCGCCCCGCGCTGGCCGACGTGCTGGACCGGCTGCATGTGGTGGCCCTGCCGATGCGGGTGCGTTTCCGCGGCATCACCGTCCGCGAGGTCGCGCTGCTGGACGGCCCCGCCGGTTGGGGCGAGTTCGGTGCCTTCGGCGAATACGGCCCAGCCGAGGCCGCGCACTGGCTCGACGCCGCGCTGACGGCCGCCTACGACGGGATGCCGGCGGTGCACCGTGCCCGCATCCCGATCAACGCCACGGTGCCCGCGGTGTCCGCCGCCGAGGTCCCCCAGGTGCTTGCGCGCTTCCCCGGCGTACGCACCGCCAAGGTCAAGGTGGCCGAGCCCGGCCAGACGCTGGCCGACGACGTTGCGCGGGTCGACGCGGTTCGCGCGCTGGTGCCCACCGTGCGGGTCGACGCCAACGGCGGGTGGAGCGTGCAGGAGGCGGTGACCGCCGTGCGGGCGCTGGCCGCCGACGGGCCGCTCGAATACGTCGAACAACCGTGCGCGACGGTGCCCGAACTGGCGCAGGTGCGTCGCCGCGTCGACGTGCCGATCGCCGCCGACGAGAGCATCCGCAAGGCCGAGGACCCGTTGCACGTGGTGCGCAGCGGTGCCGCCGATGTCGCGGTGCTCAAGGTGGCCCCGCTGGGTGGGGTGGCCGCGATGCTGGCCATCGCCGAGCAGATCGACATCCCGGTCGTGGTGTCCAGCGCGCTGGACTCGGCGGTGGGCATCGGCGCCGGTCTGGTCGCCGCGGGCGCGCTGCCGTCGTTGCGGCACGCCTGCGGGCTCGGCACCGGCGGGCTGTTCGTCGAGGACGTCGCCGAAGCGCGGGTCGCCGTCGACGGCTACCTGCCCGCCGCGCCGGTCGACCCGGACCCGGCGCGGCTGGCGGCGTTGGCCGCGCCGCCGGAGCGGGCGCGGTGGTGGGCCGACCGGGTCCGGGCCTGCTGGCCTCTGCTGTCGTGGCCGTCCTGATCTGTGGGGTGCATGGCCTAGACGCCACGGTGTGCGTCGCCAACACTTGACCCATGACACGCTGCGTGCTGGTCGTCGGGTTCGCCGGGGTCCAGGCGCTGGACATGGTCGGCCCGTTCGACGTGTTCGCCGGTGCGTCGATGTACGCCGTCGCGCACGGCGCCACCGGCTACGACGTGCGGGTCGTGTCGGTGGACGGCGCCGCGGTCGACACGGGCACCGGTCTGGCGCTGGCCGCCGCCCCGCTGCCGGACCCGCAGGAGCCGGTCGACACCGTCGTGCTGCCGGGCGGCCCGGGCACCGAGGCGGCGCGCCGCGACCCGGCGCTGATCGACTGGATCACCGCAGTGTCGCCGAACGCGCGGCGGGTGGTCAGCGTGTGCACTGGTTCGGTGCTGGCCGCCGAGGCCGGGCTGCTGGACGGCTGCGTGGCCACCACGCACTGGGCCTACGCAGCCCAGATGGCCGTCGAATTCCCCGCGGTGACCGTCGATCCCGACCCGATCTTCGTGCGCAGCTCACCGCGGGTGTGGACGGCCGCGGGCGTCACCGCCGGCATCGACCTGGCGTTGTCGTTGGTCGAGGACGACCTCGGCACCGACGCCGCCCAGTCGGTGGCCCGCTACCTGGTGATGTACCTGCGCCGGCCGGGCGGGCAGACCCAGTTCGCCGCCCCGGTGTGGATGCCGCGGGCCCGTCGCCGGCCGATCCGCGAGGTTCAGGAACGTATCGAGGCAGCGCCGGGGGAGGGGCACAGCATCGCCGAGCTGGCCCGCCGCGCCGCGATGAGCCCGCGCCACTTCACCCGGGTGTTCACCGCCGAGGTCGGGGAGGCCCCGGGGTCCTACGTCGAGCGGGTGCGCACCGAGGCGGCGCGTCGTCAGCTCGAGGAGACCGACGACCCGGTCGCCGCGATCGCCGCGCGTTGCGGCTTCGGCTCGTCGGAGACGTTGCGGCGCAACTTCGTCCGTCGCCTCGGAATCTCACCGGACGCCTACCGCAAGACATTCGCCTAGAAGGAGAACACTGTGCCGTCGCTGCAGGTCGCGATCATGCTCTACCCCGGTTTCACCGCCCTGGACCTCATCGGACCCTACGAGAGCCTGCGGTGGCTGCCCGATGCCGAGGTGCGTTTCGTCTGGCACGAGCCGGGCCCGATCGCCGCGGATTCGGGCGTGCTGCTGATCGGAGCCACCCACTCGTTCGCCGAGACACCGTCGCCGGACATCATCTTGATTCCGGGCGGCTTCTCGACGATGGAGCACGCCCGCGACGAGGCGGTGCTCGACTGGGTGCGCCGGGCACATCAGAGTGCGGCGTGGACGACGTCGGTGTGTTCGGGCTCGGTGATCCTGGCCGCCGCGGGGGTGCTCGACGGCAAGCGGGCGACCTCGCACTGGGCCGCGCTGCCGGTGCTGCGGACCTTCGGGGTGCAGCCGGTCGGCGATGAACGGGTGGTGGCCGCCGACGACAGGACTGTCACCGCCGCCGGCGTCTCGGCGGGCATCGACCTGGGGTTGTGGCTGGCCGGGCGGATCGCCGGAGAGGACAAGGCCAAGGTGATCCAGCTGTCGATGGAGTACGACCCGCAGCCGCCGTTCGACTCCGGGCACATGTCGAAGGCCTCGGCGGGCACCAAGGCGGCGGCCGCGGCGATGATGGGCAAGCAGATGGCCACCCCGGCGGCGTTGAGCGCGTCGGCGGGCCTGCTCTTGGACGCCGCGTTGGAGCGGATCCGTCGCCGCCGTCGCCGCTGACTGCGAATCGGGCGCGCAACGCGACGCCACGGGTGCCTGAACGCGCCGGATTCACGATCAGTAGCGTCGGCGGCGTGAATTTGGCTTACGACGATCGCGGCTCAGGGGACCCGGTGCTGTTCATCGCAGGTCGGGGCGGCGCCGGCCGCACCTGGCACCTGCACCAGGTTCCCGCACTGACCCGCGCCGGCTATCGATGTGTGACCTTCGACAACCGCGGCATCGGCGCCACCGAGAACGCCGGCGGCTTCACCACCGAGACGATGGTCGCCGACACCGTCGAGCTGATCGAGACGCTCGGGCTGGGGCCGGTGCGCATCGTGGCGGTGTCGATGGGCTCCTACATCGCCCAGGAACTGATGGTGGCCCGTCCCGAGTTGGTGCGCTCGGCGGTGCTGATGGCCACCCGCGGGCGCCACGACCGGGCCCGGGAGGCCTTCTTCGCCGGCGAGTTGGCGCTGGCCCGCGCCGGCGTGCAGCTGCCGGTCGAATACGAAGCCAAAATGCGCCTGCTGGAGAGCTTTTCACCCAAGACGCTCAACGACGACAAAGCGGTGCGGGACTGGATCGACATGTTCACCATGTGGCCGCAGAAGTCGACCCCGGGCATGCAGGCCCAGCTGTCGATCGCCCCGCACACCAGCCGGCTGCCGGCTTACCGGAGTGTGACCACCCCGGCCCTGGTGATCGGGTTCGCCGACGACATCGTGCTGCCGTCGCACCTGTCCCGCGAGGTCGCCAACGCGCTGCCCAACGCGCGTTTCCTGGAGATCCCCGGCACCGGTCACCTCGGTTTCATCGAGAAGCCCGACGCCGTCAACACCGCGATCCTCAATTTCTTCGCCGATAGTCTGTAGTGGTGAACCCCTCGACGGCGCAGGCCCGGGTGGTCGTCGACGAACTGATCCGCGGCGGCGTCCGAGACGTCGTGCTGTGCCCGGGGTCGCGCAACGCCCCGCTGGCGTTCGCGCTGCACGACGCCGACCGGGCGGGGCGGCTGCGCCTGCACGTCCGCATCGACGAACGCACCGCCGGCTTCCTGGCGATCGGGCTGGCCCAGGGCGGCGGGGCGCAGCGGGCACCGGTGTGCGTGGCGATGACGTCGGGCACCGCGGTGGCCAACCTCGGTCCCGCCGTGGTGGAGGCGAACTACGCCCGGGTGCCGCTGATCGTGCTCAGCGCCAACCGGCCCTACGAGCTGCTGGGCACCGGCGCCAACCAGACCTTCGAGCAGCTGGGCTACTTCGGCACCCAGGTGCGTGCCAACATCAGCCTCGGGCTGGCGCAGGACTCGAGGGATTCCGAGGGCATGGCCGCGCTCAACGCCCAGTGGCGGTCGGCGACCTGCCGGGTGTTGGTGGCCGCCACCGGATCCCGTAGCGCCAACGCCGGCCCGGTGCAGTTCGACATCCCGCTGCGCGAACCGCTGGTGCCCGACGCCAGCCACGACGGGCCGTACGCGCCGGACGGCCGCCCGGACGGCCGGCCGTGGACCTACACCCCGCCGGTCACGTTCGACCAGCCCCTCGACGTCGACCTGACACCCGACACCGTCGTCATCGCCGGGCACGGCGCCGGTGTGCAGCCCGGCCTCGCGCACCTGCCGACGGTCGCCGAGCCCACCGCCCCGCACGCCGAGAACCCGCTGCACCCGCTGGCGTTGCCGCTGCTGCGGCCCAAGCAGGTGATCATGCTCGGCCGGCCCACGCTGCACCGCCCGGTCTCGGCGCTGCTGGCCGATCCGTCGGTGCCGGTGTTCGCGCTGACCACCGGGCCGCGCTGGCCCGACGTGTCGGGCAACTCGCAGGCCACCGGCACCCGGGCGGTCACCTCCGGCGCGCCGTCGCCGGACTGGTTGCGCCGTTGCGCCGAGGCCAACCGGCATGCCGTGGACGCGGTGCGCGGCCAGCTGGCCGCCCATCCGCTCACCACCGGCCTGCACGTCGCGGCCGCGGTGGCCGACGCGATGCGCCCCGGCGAGCAGCTGGTGCTGGGCGCGTCGAACCCGGTGCGCGATCTGGCGCTGGTCGGGATGAGCACTCCCGGGGTGCAGGTGCGGTCCAACCGCGGGGTGGCCGGGATCGACGGGACGGTGTCGAGCGCGATCGGGGCGGCGCTGGCCTTCGAGGCCCGGGCGGCCGGCGACCGCGCAGCCGGACGCACGGTCGCGCTGATCGGCGACCTGACGTTCGTGCACGACAGCTCGGGCCTGCTGATCGGGCCCACCGAACCCACGCCGCGCCAGCTGACGATCGTGGTGTCCAACGACAACGGCGGGGGCATCTTCGAGCTGCTCGAGCAGGGCGACCCCCGCTTCTCCGATGTGTCCTCACGGGTCTTCGGCACCCCGCACGACGTGGACGTCGGCGCCCTGTGCCGGGCCTACCACGTCGACAGCCGCCAGATCGAGGTCGGCGAGCTGGCCGACGTGCTCGCCGCGCCGCAGGACGCGATGCGGGTGCTGGAGGTGAAGGCCGACCGGTCCTCGCTGCGCGCGCTGCACGCCTCGATCAAGGCCAGCCTGTGAGGCAGCTGCTGGAGCGGCTGCGGCCGGTCTGGGACGCGGTGCGGCCGCACCTGCACGGCGAGCCGGGCGAGACCAGGAGCGGACGCATCCTGCGGCGGATCCGGATCGGCATCGTCATCGCCGCGTGCCTGGTGACATTGCAGTCGGTGCTGCTGGTGCTGGGCGCCTGGCGCAACGACCGGCAGATCGAACGCCATCTCGGGGTGGCCGAGGCCACCGTGCTCGACGCCGGCGACCGCCGTTCGACGATCGAGTTCGTCACCCCGGACCGGGTCACCTACCGGCCCGAACTGGGGGTGCTGTACCCGTCCAAACTCGACGACGGGATGCGCATCTACGTCGAGTACGACACCAACGACCCGGACCTGGTCCGGGTGCGGGACCGCAACGCTGCGCTGGCGATCATCCCGGCCGGGTCGATCGCGGTGGTGGGCTGGTTGGTCGCCGGTGCCGCGCTGGGGGTGACGACGCTGGTGGAACGCCGCCTCGACCGGCGCGGGGCCGACGTCTGACGTGCGAGGCCTGATTCAGGAGTGCACCAGTTCGTGCAGCCAGTCGTCGTCGTAGATG
>NZ_JBMHMH010000021.1:0-2252 GCF_049179055.1 Micromonospora sp. WMMD737
TGGGCACCTCCCCGGAGAAGGGGCTGCTTCCCTGTTCAGGGCGTGGTTAGCTGCAGTCAACGTCCGTTCGACCCGACGAGGTCAGCATGCAGATCGAGGCGCACGACCCACACCATCACCCTGAGGGGGATCTTCAGGACAAGGGGCTGTCCCACAACGCAGTCGGGCTGTTCGGAGGCACCGTTCTCGGCATCTCCTCGGTGGCCCCGGCGTACGCCCTGACTGCGACGATCGGCATCCTGGTCGCCGAGGCGGGCACCAAGATGGCGGTGGTGATCATCGCCGGTTTCCTGCCGATGTTCTTCGCCGCCTACGCCTACCGTGAACTCAACAAGGTCGCACCGGACTGCGGAACCTCGTTCACGTGGACGACCAAGGCTTTCGGGCCTTACATCGGCTGGCTCGGCGGCTGGGCGGCGGTGCTGGCGACCGTCATCGTGCTGTCCAACCTGGCCGGCGTCGCCGTGCAGTTCTTCTACCAGTTCGTCGGGGATCTGTTCGGCAGCGAGCAGCTGGCCGCGCTGTGGGAGAACAAGCCGGTCAACGTGCTCACGTGTCTGGCGTTCCTGGCGATCGCGACCACGGTCGCCTACCGCGGCATCACCACCACCGAGCGGGTGCAGTTCTTCCTGGTCGGCTTTCAGATGGTGGTGCTGTTGGTGTTCGCGGCGACCGCCCTCGTCAAGGCCGGGTCGTCGCCGACGGGGATCCCGTTCAGCTTGGACTGGTTCAGCCCGGCCGGGCTGACGGTGTCGGCGTTCATCGCGGGGCTGTCCGGTTCGATCTTCGCGTTCTGGGGATGGGACACCGCCCTGACGGTCAACGAGGAGACCAAGGATTCGGACAAGACCCCGGGTCGGGCGGCACTGCTGTGCGTGTTGTCGATCCTGCTGACCTATCTGCTGGTCGCGGTGGCCACCCAGATGTATGCCGGCGTCGGCACCGACGGGCTCGGGCTGGGCAACGAGGAGATCGCCGACAACGTCTTCGGGGCGCTGGCCGAACCGGTCCTGGGCGGCCCCCTGCACCTGTTCCTGTTCCTGGCGGTGCTGGCCTCCAGTGCGGCGAGCCTGATCACCACGTTCCTGCCGACGTCGCGGACGATGCTGGCGATGGGTACCTACAAGGCGTTCCCGACGCGCTTCGCCACCGTGCACCCGCGCTTCTTCACCCCGTCGTATTCCACCGTGGCGGCCGGGGTCGGCGCGGGGCTCTTCTACTCGATCCTGACCTTCACCAGCGACAACGTGCTCACCGACACTATCTACTCGCTGGGCATCATGATCTGCTTCTACTACGGCCTGACCGCGTTCGCCTGCATCTGGTTCTTCCGCCGTGAGCTGTTCAAAAACGTCCAGAGCTTCGTGTTCAAGTTCTTGTTTCCGCTGCTCGGCGGTCTCGGGCTGCTCGGTGTTTTCGTGGTCACGATCCGCGACAGTGCCTCACCGGACTACGGCAGCGGCGCCAGCATCGGCGGTGTCGGCCTGGTGTTGATCCTGGGACTCGGATTGATCGTTCTCGGTCTGGTGTTCATGTTCATCATGCGGGCCCGTCAGCCGGAGTTCTTCCTGGGGCGGACACTGCGCAAGGACACCCCGGTCCTGGTCGTCGACGAGCCGTAGTGGCTAGTCGCTGTGCCGGGCCCAGGCGGCGACGAAGATGACCATCGCCGTCACCAGGGAGATGAGCACCCACAAGACTCCGAACTCGTCGATCAGGATTCCGGTGGGTGGGCTGTCGGGGAGCACTTCTCGGATGGGGATGACGGCGAAGAGCATGACCGCGAACCAGGCGGTCATCGGCGGCTGGAATTTCTTGGCGCCCCGGGCGATGTTCACTGCGACGTAGAGCGCCAGCGGCGGTAGCGCCAGCAGCACCAGGCAGAGGCCGAGCGCCACTGCGACGATGACCCGCGACCGCGAAAACGTAATGATGGCATCGTCGTTGGCTCGGTTGTAGCCGCCCGGTGAATCGGCATGGTCGTGGCCGATCTCCCAGCCGTGGATCTCGCCGGCGACTTCCATGCGTGCTGCAACGGTGCGCCGTGCATCGTCTGATCCTGCAGTGACTCTGGCCGTGATCGGCGAGGTCGTGTAGGTGTCGAACGGGTACCTGTTGGTGTCACCCCAGGCCCACAGAGAGACGGTGACGACCCCCGGTGCGGTCTCCTCGGCATAGATGTATTCGCCCAGCCCGGTCGATGCGAACAGTTGCACCGTCATCTCGGTGTTGAGCAGCCCGAACTCCGGGTC
>NZ_JBMHMH010000022.1:0-4631 GCF_049179055.1 Micromonospora sp. WMMD737
ACACCCGAGGCCCGGGATCGGCTGGTCTCCAGGACGATGCGCACCTTGTGCGGGGCAGCCCGCACCCGGCCGATCACCCACGCCCCGTCCATCTTCAGATGCGAATGGATACTGGCCGCGCCGACCCGAATGAACAGGTGCTTTCCCCGGCTGAGCACTTCGTCGACCACCTGACCGCGCAGGTCCACCGCGGCGTAGCGCGGGACCCGGACGTCGCAACGCGTCAGCTCGTGCCCCTGCAGCGCCGAGCGCAGCGTGTCGGCCGCACGGAACACGGTGTCGCCCTCGGGCATCAGCGCAGCCGCAGTCCGCGCGGAGTGCGGGCGAACCCGGCGGCCAACAGTGCGTCGCCGGCAGGGGAGTCCCGCTGATCCAGAGCCGCGGCCCCGTCGATTCGCTCCACCAGCAGTCCCGGGACCCGCCGTCGGGTCACCAACTCGGCCAGTGCCGCGCCCGCCGCGTTGGATGTCTCGGTGTCGGTGGTGAAGCTCAGCAGTGACCGGCCGCCGCGTTCGACGAACCAGGCCAGCTCGCCGTCGACGAGCACCACGAGCGCCCCGGCCTTGCGGCCGGGCCGGTGTGCCGTCTCGGCCTCGGTGTCGCGGGCCGGCCACGGCAGCGCCGCGCCGAACGGGTTGGCCGGATCGGCGGCGGCCAGTACGACTGCCCGCAGCGCGCCCTGCCGGTCATCGATGCTGTCGGCGTGGTTGCGCAGCCGGTCGACGGTGCTGGCGGTGGCGAACTGGGCGCCGCCCAGCGATTCGACGAAGTATCCGCGCTGGCATCGCCCGGCTTCTTCCATCGCGGTCAACACCTTGTACAGCGAAGCGAACCCGCCGGGCACGTTCTCGGCGGCGACGGCGCCCTTGGTGAGCACACCGTGCCGGGCGAGCAGCTGGTCGGCCTGGAAATGCGCCCGGACGGTGGTATCGGTCTCGGCGGGCGGCAGCACCGACCACCGTCCGGCCACCGTGGGGTCGGAGTCACGATGGCTCAGCGCGCTCGAACTCAGGCTGTAGCGGCTCAGCCGTGGGGGACGCCGGTGCCGGTGTGACGGCGCCGCCGCCCGCCGCGATCCGGTGCCGCGCGGACCTGACAGCAGGGCCCGCACCGGGGCGAATGTGTCACCGCTGACCCGGCCGGACCAGATCAGTTGCCAAAGAGCCTCTTTGAGCGACTCGTTGGGAACCCCGTCGAGCGACAGCTGGCGGAAGAAGTAGGCCCCGCCGCCGGACAACGCGTCGAGCACCGCCCGTTGCACGTCGGTGAACTCCAGCTCGCCCGGTGGTGCCAGTGACAGCGGCGCGGTGTCGGCCGGGTGGAAGGCCACCCAGCCGTCTGCAGCGGACAGTGCGCCGACACCGGACCACAGCACCTCCCCGGAGGCGAGCAGCTCGTCGAGCATGCCCGGCTGGTAGTCACGTACCCGCTGCCCGAGAACCAACGGTTCGACCGCCGAGGCGGGTAGCGGCACCCCGGCGAGCTGGTCGATGACCGCGGCCAGCCCGTCGACTCCGGACACCGACTCGGCGCCCAGCAGCTGCCAGGGCGGCAGGAAGCGGCCGAGAGCGGCGGTACTGACGGGCTCGATCTGGGCCCGCAGGGCCGCCAGCGAGCGCCGCCGAAGAATGCGCAGCACCTCGGCATCACACCACTGCTCGCCGGAATCGCCGGCCGCGTCGCTGAATTCGCCGCGCACCAGCTTCGCGTCCACCGCCAGCCGGCCCAGTACGTCGGCGGTCACCCGCAAGCCGAGCCCGAAGCGGGCGGCGGCCTCGGCGGTGGTGAACGGCCCCCGGGTACGGGCGAAGCGGGACAACAGTTCACCAAGTGGGTCGACGACCGGTTCGAGGAATGCGATCGGGACGCCGATCGGGACGGCGACACCGACACCGTCGCGCAGCCTTCCGATGTCCTCGATCGCCGCCCACCACGTCCGTCCGGCGTAGGCCACCGGCAGGGCGCGCTTGGCCGTCAGCAGGCCCTCCAGCCAGCCGCCGACGTCCTCGGTGGTGCTGCGGGCGGCGACCTCCTCGAGGGTCAGCGGACCCAGCAGGCGCAGCAGGTCGGCCACCGCCTCGGCGTCGCGGGCCAGCCGGTCCGGGGCCAGATGCTGCAGCTGGGACGAGGTCGCAGCCACCACGTCGGCGTCGAGGAGTTCGCGCAGCTCGACCCGGCCCAGCAGTTCGGCCAGCAGCGTCGGGTCCAGAGCCAGCGCGGCGGCGCGGCGTTCGGCCAGGGGGCTGTCGCCCTCGTACATGAACGCGCCGACGTAGCCGAACAGCAGTGAGGCGGCGAACGGTGACGGTGTCTGGGTCTCGACCTCCAGCAGGCGCACCCGGCGCGCGGCGATGCGCCCCATCAACGAGGTGAGGCTCGGCACGTCGTAGACGTCCTGCAGGCACTCGCGCACCGCTTCCAGCACGATCGGGAAATCCGGGTAGCCCCTGGCCACGTCGAGCAGCTGCGCGGCGCGCTGGCGCTGATGCCACAGCGGCGATCGCTTGCCCGGGTGGCGGCGCGGCAGCAGCAGCGCGCGGGCGGCGCACTCGCGGAACCGGGAGGCGAACAGCGCCGAGCCGCTGACCTCGGTGGTGACCAGCGGTTCGATCTCGTCGGGATCGAAGACGAAGATGTCGGCACCCGGCGGCCGGTCGTCGGTGTCGGGTAGGCGCACGATGATGCCGTCGTCGGAGGCGGTGGGTTTCTCGTCGATGCCGTAGCGCTCGTAGAGCCGCTTGCCCACTGCCAGCGCGAGCGGCCCGTGCACCCGAAGTCCGTAGGGGGAGTGCAGGATGACCCGCCAGTCGCCGAGTTCGTCGCGGAACCGTTCGACGACGAGCGTGCTGTCCGACGGCACCGCCGAGGTGGCCTGGCGCTGTTCGTCGATCAGCTGCCAGAGATTGTCGGTGGCGAAGGCATCGAAACCGACTTCACGGCAGCGCGTTTCGAACCCGTCGCGGTCAAGCCTGGCCAGCTCACCGGTGAACGCGCCGATCGCCGCGCCGAGTTCGACCGGCCTGCCGACGCCGTCGCCGCGCCAGAACGGCAGCCGTGCCGGCTCGCCCGGGGCGGGCACGACCAGCACCCGGTCATGGGTGATCTCGGTGATCCGCCAGCTCGTCGCACCCAGCGAGATGACGTCGCCGGGGCGTGACTCGTAGACCATCTCCTCATCGAGTTCACCTACCCGCGAGGGCTTCTCGGAGTCCGCCGACGAAGCGAGGTAGACGGTGAACAGGCCCCGGTCGGGGATGGCGCCGCCGGAGGTGACGGCCAGCCGCTGCGCCCCGGGCCGCGCGGTCAGGGTGCCGGCATCGCGGTCGTAGACGATGCGCGGACGCAGTTCGGCGAACTGCGTGGACGGGTACTTGCCCGACAACAGGTCCAGTATGGCCTCGAACGCGCTGCGTGGCAGCGTCGCGAACGGGGCGCTGCGCCGCACGGTGTCGAACCAGCGGTCCGCGTCGATCGGCTCCAGCGCGCTGGCGGCCACGGTGTGCTGGGCGAGCACGTCGAGCGGGTTGGCCGGGACGGCCATGGTCTCGATCTGAGCGGCCAGCATCCGTTGCACGCTGACGGCGCAGCCGATCAGGTCGGTGCGGTGTTTGGGGAACAGCACCCCCTGGCTGATCTCGCCGACCTGATGCCCGGCCCGGCCGATGCGCTGCAGGCCGCTGGCCACCGACGGCGGGGTCTCGACCTGGATCACCAGATCGACCGAACCCATGTCGATGCCGAGTTCCAGGCTCGACGTCGCGACCACCGCCTTGAGCCGGCCGCTCTTCAACGCGTCCTCGACCTCGGCTCGGGCCTCCTTGCTGACCGAGCCGTGATGGGCGCGGGCCAGTACGGGTTCGGCGCCGAAGGTCTGCCCGCTGCCCATTATGTGTGCCGGCGCACCGCCGGCCACCCCCGGATTGTGCGAGCCCAGTTCGAGCCCGGCGCGTTCGGCGTGGATCTCGTTGAGCCGCGCGGTCAGCCGTTCGGCCAGGCGGCGCGAGTTGGCGAACACGATCGAGCTGTTGTGCGCCTCGATCAGGTCGACGATGCGTTGCTCGACCTCGGGCCAGATCGAGTTGTCCTCGAGGTTGGCCATGTCGGGCACCGGCACGGTCAGGTCGAATGTCTTGGCCGCCGGGGGCGCCACGATGGTGGTGGGGGACGACCCGGACAGGAACCGGGCGACCTCCTCGGCCGGGCGCACCGTCGCCGACAGCCCGATGCGCTGCGCAGGGTGTGCGAGCATCGCGTCGAGGCGCTCCAGCGACAGGGCCAGATGCGCGCCGCGCTTGGTGCCGGCCACGGCGTGCACCTCGTCGACGATGACGGTCTGTATCCCGGCCAGGGTGTCGCGGGCGGCCGAGGTCAGCATCAGGAACAGCGATTCGGGCGTGGTGATCAGGATGTCGGGCGGCTTCGTGATCAGCTCCCGGCGCCTGGCCGGTGGGGTGTCGCCGGACCGCACCCCCACGCTGATGGCCGGTGGTGGCTGACCGGTGCGTTCGGCAATGCGCGCGATGCCGGTCAGCGGGGTGCGCAGGTTACGTTCGACGTCGACGGCCAGCGCCTTGAGCGGGGATACGTACAGCACCCGGGTGGACCGGGCCCCTGCAGCGTGCGAGGGGGGC
>NZ_JBMHMH010000023.1:0-1253 GCF_049179055.1 Micromonospora sp. WMMD737
CGCCTCGACCTCGAACCGGAACTTCGAAGGCCGTCAGGGCAAGGGCGGCCGCACCCATCTGGTGTCACCGGCGGTCGCCGCAGCCACCGCGGTGCGCGGCACGCTGGCCTCCCCGGCGGACCTGCCGCCCGTTCCCGCCCGCTGAATCCGCTCGAACCAACCAGGACATCAGGAGATTCTTCGATGGAAGCCTTCCGCACCCACACCGGGATCGGCGTTCCGCTGCGCCGCTCGAACGTCGACACCGACCAGATCATTCCTGCGGTGTATTTGAAGCGCGTAACCCGAACGGGATTCGAAGACGGACTGTTCGCCGGCTGGCGCAACGATCCGTCCTTCATCCTGAATCAGACCCCTTTCGACAACGGGTCGGTGTTGGTCGCCGGGCCCGATTTCGGGACCGGCTCCTCCCGGGAGCATGCGGTGTGGGCGCTGATGGACTTCGGATTCCGGGTCGTCATCTCGTCGAGATTCGCTGATATCTTCCGTGGCAACGCGGGCAAGGCAGGCCTGCTGGCCGCCGAAGTGGCGCAGGATGATGTGGAATTGTTGTGGAAGCTCATCGAGCAGCAGCCGGGTCTGGAAATCAGTGTGAATCTTCAATATCGAACGGTGTCCGCAGGAACGGTTGTGGTGCCGTTCAACATTGACGACTACACCGCTTGGAGATTGCTCGAGGGACTCGACGATATCGGCCTTACGCTGCGGAAACTCGATCAGATCGAGGCTTATGAGGCCGACCGGCCGAGCTGGAAGCCGCGCACTCTGCCGGCCTGAGGCCGGCGCCCGCAGCGGCGAATTCACCTCCGCCACGAGCCCCTTTTGGAGGCCTCGGTTGGAGGCCAAGGGCAGCAAGTGGATTGAAAAAAGTTCGCTAGCATGGCTTGAAATTGCGCGTGGCTCTTGGAAATCAGCAGCCATTGGGTTTACCGTGTCCACTAGTCGGCCCAAGTAGGGCCACTGGTTTCGGAGGTTTTGCATGAATAAAGCAGAGCTCATCGACGTACTCACGGAGAAAATGGGCTCGGATCGTCGGCAGGCCACCGCCGCGGTGGAGAACGTCGTTGACACCATCGTGCGCGCTGTGCACAAGGGCGACAGCGTGACCATCACCGGGTTTGGTGTTTTCGAGCAGCGGCGTCGCGCAGCGCGTGTCGCGCGCAACCCGCGTACCGGCGAGACGGTGAAGGTCAAGCCCACGTCCGTGCCCGCGTTCCGTCCGGGCGCTCAGTTCAAGGCGGTTGTCTCTGGCG
>NZ_JBMHMH010000024.1:0-2911 GCF_049179055.1 Micromonospora sp. WMMD737
CGGGTAACGCACCCGTTGCGGTGCCGCGAGCGCGAGCATCTCCTCGAGCCGTTCATGGGTGGTTTCGTCAGGCGAGGATCCGATATCGAGCAGCGCCAGGGTCAGCATCCCCGATGCCCTCAGGTAGTCCGGTACGTCGTGTGCCACCGCGTTGTTCGCGAAGGCGCGGGCGAGTTCGGGATCCCCCAGCCGGCGGCACATGCCCGACAGCACGGCCGCCACCATCGGCAGGTTGTCCCTGTCTGCCACGGGGCGGGCGAGGTCCAGCGCCTTCGCCGGCTCGCCGTTCAGTTCGGCCAGTCTCGCCAGGCTGGCCTGCTTGTAGCTGCTGAACGGCACACCGTGGGTGTCGACGTCGGCCATCCGGGCCACCGCGGCCTGCACGGTGCGCGCTGCGCGGCGGTCGGCAAGAGTTGCGACCGTGAAGGCCAGCATCTGACATGCCATATCCGGGTAACCGGCACCGACCGACCCCGCAACAACGGTGAAATCCTCACGTGCAGAATCGAGTTCGCCGCGCCAGAAGTTGACCCAACCGGCCGCGAACCGTTCGATTCCGGCCCCGTCGTGTGCCAGCCAGAATCCGGGTTCGCCGGCGACATCAGAGGTGTCTCGGTGCAGCACGCTCAGCGCCCGGTCGAATTCTCCGGCATGGGCGGTCGCCAGCGCCTGGTTCTGCCGTGCCCGGGTGGCGACTTCGAACAATCCCGTCGCAGAGCACTCGTTGACCGCGGCCGTCAGAAGCTCGGAACCGCGGTCGGAACCGTACCGGAGCCGGGACTTGGCCCAGCCGAGTACGAACAGCGTGCACGCGTACACGCGGGGGCCGACCACCGTTCGGTCACCGAGTACGTCCTCGGCCCGCTGGACGGCCTGCGACATCTCGTCTTCATCGTCTGCGACCAGGACACAGGACAGGTCGGCGATGAACCGCAGCCGCCGTGCGGCGTCACCGCCGGCCGCCAGCATGCCGGCGCGGTCGAACTGTGTTGCGGCTCCGACGCCGTCGCCGATCAGGCTTCGGCAACACGCTCTGATCATCAGTACCTCGGGTAGTTCCCCGAAGGCATCGAGCATGCGTCCGCACAGCTCGTCGAGGGCCCGCCAACGGGACTGCAGCAGCAGCTCGAGCCAGTGTCCGGCGACGATGTCCTGGGCGATTGCGCAGTCGTCGGCGTGGATCGCGTGATCGACGGCCGCGACCGGATCGGCGTCGGCCAGCTCGCGGGCCGCGAGTCGGTTGAGTTCTCGCCACCGTGCCGGGTGGTACCGGCGCAGGATCGCCTGGCAGTGCGTGGCGAACATCGAATGCCATTGGTAAACGGCGTTCTCACGCACCTCTGCGTCGAACCGCTCGAGAAACAATCCTGCCGAGAGGCATTCGGCGATCAGGCGCTCGGCGTCGGGACGGCCGGACAGGACCGTCGCCAGCCGCCCGTCCATCCGGGCGGACACGGTGGTGCTGAGCACGAACTCGGCGACTTCGCTTCGCAGCCGGTCCAGAACCGTGGTTCTGATGTACTCCGTCATCAGTTCGGTCCCGGACTCGGCTGCCGGAACGTCTGCACCGCTGGTCAGCATCAGGCGAACGGCCGCAGGCCAACCCGCGGTGATGGTCTGGACGGCCTGGGCCCTGCCCGGTCCGATGTCGCGGCCGACCAGGGCTGCTGCGGCCTGGATCTCGGAAGTCGACAAGCTCAGGTCGGCCGCCTTGATGGTGGCCACCTGGCCGTGCACCTTGAGCCGCCCCAGTTTCGAGTCGACGGGGTCGGTGGTGATCATCACCAGGTGCAGCCACTGCGGTCCGTATTCGATGAGGTCTGCCAGGTCGGACTCGGTCACCGTCGTCGCCTTGTGGAAGTCGTCGATCACCACGGTCACGGCCGGCGTGTCCATCGCGCCCACCGCGGCCAGTGCCTCGTGGTAGCTGCCGGAGTCGTACACCGTCGCCAACGCGCGGTGCAGGTCGACGTCACCGCGTTCGCGGGCGCTGCGCTGCAGCGCGGTGAGCACCCCCCGCACGAGATCGTGGATGTCGCCGGTGCCTGCCGACAGCGTCACCCACGCCACGGCACCCGGCTGGCCGCGGTGCCGGCGTCTTCTCGCCCACTGAGCCACCGCGACCGTTTTCCCGAAGCCGGACGGTGCCGTGACGATCGTCGCACGGTGGCGATCGGTGTAGCGGTCCAGCAGATCGGCCAGCGCGGGGCGCTCGACCATCTCGGGGTGCGGCGACGGGCTGGTGGCCAGAAACCACGGCAGAGGGTGCAGCGCCGATGTGCTTGGGGACTGCATGCTCACACAGCTTAGGTACCCATGTGCTCACACATCACGCAATGTCGTGCGCCGCGACGGGGCCTGCGGGGGCGGGGCAATGGTGCGCCACGCCACCGCCGCGGCGGCCAGCGTCACCGCCGCAGTCGCGGCGAACACCGGCCAGAACGCGCCGGTCGCGATCAGCAACGGGCTGCACACCGCGATGGCCAGGGTGCCGCCCAGCATCTGGATGCTCAGGTTCACCCCGCTGGCCTGCCCCTGCTTGTCGGCCGGTGCCGCCCCCATCACCGCGGGTCTGGTCGTCACCGCGATGAACGGCATGATCGCTCCCCACACCACCATCGCGGCGATGAGCAGCGCGGTGTTGCCGGCGATCGTCGCCCCGCCGACGGCGGCCACCGTGACCGCCGTGGTGATCAGCGTGGCCACCAGCGGCACGCGCGGACCCCGGCGGTCGCGCACGGCGCCGGCGAGCCTGGAGGTGATCAGGGTGGGCACGATCGCGACCGAGACGACGAGGCCGGCCATCACGGGGGACTGGCCGAGGCTCTGCTGCAGATACAACGCGACGAAGACGAAGACGACCATCTTCTCGAACTGGAACACCGCGAACACGATGTTGCCGCCGGTGAAC
>NZ_JBMHMH010000025.1:0-1312 GCF_049179055.1 Micromonospora sp. WMMD737
GCACGTTTCGCTTCGTACATCGCCATGTCCGCGGCGTGGATCACCTCGTCGAGCACGATGTTCAGCGCGGCTTCGGACACCGCGGCGCTCGTGGCGAGCCCGACACTGGCCGTGACCCCCCACGGAGTCGAGGTCACCGACCGGCAGAGCCGCTCGGCAACGTCGTGCTGCTCACTCGGTGACCCGTCGCCGAGTCGCAACGCGACGAGGAATTCCTCGCCGCCGACGCGCGCGACGACCGATATCGCCGGTTCGACGTCACGCAGCGCGTGACCGACCGCGGTCAGTATCCGGTCGCCCACCGCGTGGCCGCGGGTGTCGTTGATGAGCTTAAAGTTGTCCAGATCGACCATCGCGACCGCGATGCACGCGTCGTCCTCGGCGACATCGCTCACCAGCGTGGCGCGCACCGACTCCACGAACCCGCGCCGGTTGGGCAGCCCGGTCAGCGGGTCGGCGAACGCATCGTTGGCATCGGCGGTCATCAGGTGGATCAACATCTGCGCGATGACGGGAACCAGCAACAACGTGGGCAGCACCCCGATGCTGTGCCCGAGCGCCATCAACGCATCGCCGTGTGCCACGCGGAACGAGACCACGACCGTCGTCGCCATGGCCACCGCGAGCACGGAGCTCAGCAGCCGCGCCGAATGGAACAGCGCGAGATACCCGGCCAGCGGTGCGAACGCCGTCCCGACGAACACCCCGGCAGCCGGGTCGGTGGCGATGAGGCCCCCGGCCATCACGCAGGCGGCGGCCAGCAGTGAGAACGCCACCGATTGGCCCCGACTGGGCCAGTGGGTCAACCACAGCACGGCCACCGAGGTGCAGCCGATGCTGATGGCGATCGACACCACCGTCGCGGTGGTCCCTTTCGGCCCGGCGGGGCTGGCCAGCATCACCGGCGGGACCACGGCGAACAGCGCCATGACCGCGGCGATCAGATGGCGGGCGGGCCGCTGGAGTCCGCGGGATCGCAGATATCCCGACAGCGCCTCGTACTGGCTGGGCGATCTCCACCACTGCGCGAGCTGGAGCACGGCCGAGACCTCCCCAGTGTTCCGGTCGTCGGTGGTCGCGACCGCGGACGGTTCAGATATTCGGCCGAGGAGCCAATTCTGCGAGGCGATGCTATACCGAGCCGCTGCTGCACGGCTGCCCGGACCCGGCCGCTGTGCGCTGTCGGCCGATTACCGGGGCACGGCCAGGGGTACCCGCTGGGCATGACCAAGGAGGTAATCATGGCTGACACATCCACCCGGTCTCGCGCCGGTGCGCTGCACATTCCGCGCAGCCGTGGCGCGGCCAGCGG
>NZ_JBMHMH010000026.1:0-1353 GCF_049179055.1 Micromonospora sp. WMMD737
CGCGCAGGATGTTCAGCGTTGCCGCGTTCACCGACACCCACAGCATCTCGGTGTCGGCGCCCCGCACCAGCAGCCGGTCCCGTACCGCCGCCAGCCGACGGGCCGCTTCCTCGACCTCACCACTGCCGATCAGCAATTCCGCCTCGACAGCGCTGGCGCTCAACGTGACCGGGACGTCGAGAGCGGGATCCTCCAGCGCGATGGCCCGCCGCAGCCCAGCGTGATCACGGCCGCCACCGGACTCGTGGTCGACCAGCGCGTTCACCGCCAGCGCCGCGCTGATCAGCTGGCCGATTCCCCGCTCGCTGATTCCCGGCTCGCTGATCTCGGGGCCCTCGGCCTCGGCGAGCGCCGTGCGCGCACTCACGCTCGCTTGGTCGAGCCGACCGGCCCGAACCAGCATGAACGCCAGCAGCGTGCGGACGGCGGCGGTGGTGAACCGATCGCCTGCCGCATCGGTGAGCGCACGCTGCAACTCGTCGACGGCGGGCGGGTATCCCTGCGTGTGGACCAGCACCGCGGCCAGCATCGCCCGCGCCAGAGCGCGAGGTGTGCCCGGCGGTTCCCGATCGATCACCGGCCCCAACAGCTGTCCGGCAGTGGTCAGGTCGCCGGCCCGAACATGATTGTCGGCAGCTGCGATTCGGCGCTGCACAGTGTCTGCGCCAAGGCCGATCGCAAGGTCGAGCAGCTCCGCGGCCGCTGCGGGTGCGCCCCTGGCTCGCGCGGTGACCACAGCCTCGTCGAGGGCGGCGAGCGTGACCGCGTCGTCGGACGTCGCGGCCAGTGCCAGGTGGCGGGCCCGCAACTCAGGCTCGGTCACCAGTTCGGCCAGCTTGCGGTGCACCCGGCGCCGGCTCGGCACCCCGGCATCGGTGTAGACGCCGCGCGCCAACAGCGGGTGCTGGAACCGTACCCGGTGCCCGGCGACCGAGACCACCCCGGCTCCGTCGCTGCTCTCCAGCAGTTCGACGGTGCGATCGATGCTGAACCCGGTTGCCTGAGAGACCATCTCGACGGTCGGATCGGCTGCGCTCGCGGCCACCAACAGCACCTCACGGACATCCTCGCTCAAGGCGCCGATCCGCAGCCGCACCAGCTCGGCCAACGAGCGCGGCAACTCGGTGTCACTGCGCAGCGGGTTGTCCTCGAGTGCCCGGGCGAGCTCCAGCGCGTAGAAGGGGTTTCCCCCCGAGACCTCGCCGATGCGCACCATGGTTGGGCGGGGAAACGACCGGCCCAGCCGATGCGCGATCACCTCGTGCAGACCGCCGAGGCTCAGCGGGCGCAGACTCATCCGCTCGACGCGGTCCGTCGGTTCGAGGCGCAGCCACATCGAGGCGGGGTCCCGGT
>NZ_JBMHMH010000027.1:0-4136 GCF_049179055.1 Micromonospora sp. WMMD737
ACCTGTCCGGTCCGCGGATCCCGGATGGGCGCACCCGCGCAGGTCCACGGGTGGTGGCTGCGCAGGAAGTGCTCGGCGGAGAACACCTGCACGGCGCGCTGGGACACCAGGGCGGTGCCGATCGCGTTGGTTCCGACTGCGCTCTCGCCCCAGTTCGCGCCCTCCACGAAACCCAACCGGTCGGCGTTGTGCAGTACCGACGGCCGTCCGTTGCGCCACAACACCCGGCCCTGCGCGTCGGCGACGACGAGGATGTTCTCGCCGTCGGCCACCAGAGACTCCAGACCGTGCGAGATCTCGTCGAGCACCTCGAGCAGCCCGGAGGACCGGCGCAGCATCTCCAACGCACCGGTCTCGACCACCGGCGGCGGGTCCGGTGCCCGGTTGTGCATCCCGCGGGCCAGCATCCGCTGCCAGCTCTCGCCGATGACCTCACGGGGCCGCGCCGGAGCCCGGTCCCCGGCCATCGTCGCGTCGTACACAGCCGACATCAGCCGCGCATAGCTGCGCGGATCCTCACCGACTGCCACTGCGGGTTCAGGCACGGGCGAACCTTGCATCTGTTTCGATTGTGCTCCTCACCGGGGCGGTGCACCAGGACATCTCAGCGATAGACCAGTCCACCGTCGATCAGGCCCGACTGCCCGGTCATGTACTCGGCGTCCGGGCCGGCCAGGTAGGAGACGAAGCCCGCGACGTCCTCGGGCGTCTCGGCCCGGCCGAGCGCGATTCCGCCGACGAACGTGTCGTAGGTCTCCCCCTCGGCGGCCCCGGTCAGTTCGGCGAAGCGCTTGTCGATCTCCACCCACATTTCGGTGCCGACCACGCCCGGGCAGTAGGCGTTGACGGTGATGCCGTCGGCGGCGTGTTCCTTGGCCGCGGCCTGGGTCAGCGCGCGCACCGCGAACTTCGAGGCGCTGTAGGCGCCGAGCATGCCGAACCCGTCGTGCCCGGCGATCGACGAGGCATTAATGATCTTGCTGACGCGTCCCTTGTCTTGGTTGCCCAGTTCCTTGAACTTCGCCACCGCCGCCTGGATACCCCACAGCACCCCGTTGACGTTGATCGCCCACAGCTTCTCGACCTGCTCGGGCGTCACCTCACCGATCGGCCCGACCAGCGCGATGCCGGCGTTGTTGACCATGATGTCGAGCCCGCCCAACGCCGTGGCGGCGTGGTCGACCGCGGCGAAGACCTGGTCGCGGTCGCTCACGTCGGCGACGACGGTCACCGCCTTGCAGCCGATCTCGGCGATCTCGTCGGCCACCGAGCTGATCCCCTCGGGGCGCACGTCGACCAGGGCGACGTCGGCACCGTCACGGGCCAGCCGCAGCGCGATTCCGCGGCCGATTCCGCGTGCCGCGCCGGTCACCAGGGCGACTTGTCCGGTCAGTGTCATCGCTGTCATGGCTACTGCTCTCCGTTCGGGTCGATCAGAACCTTCATCTTGGTGCCGGCGTGCAGCGCCTCGAACCCCTCGTCGATCACGTCGTCGAGGGCGATGCGGGTCACCCAGCCGGTGGTGTCGTAAGCCCCGTCGGCCATCAGCGCGATGACGGCTTCGAAGTCCGCGCCGGTGTAGCACAACGACCCCTGGATCCGGGACTCGTTCATGACGAGGTTCAGCAGTGGTGTCTCCAAGGGCTTTTCGTAGATCGCCACGCTGACCATCGGCTTGCGCGACCCGACACAGGCCAGTGCCGTCTGCACCGCAGGCGTCACCCCGGCGGCGTCGAACACCGCGTCGGCGCCCGCCCCTCGGGTGCGCTCGGCGATGAAGGCGGCTACGTCGATGTCGGCCGGGTCCAGGGTCGCCGCCCCCAGGGCCTCGATGGCCGCGCGCCGGGTCGGTGCGGGTTCGACGACGAAGACGTCGTCGAGGCCCTTGCCGCGCAGCGCGAACCACAGACCGATGCCGATCGGGCCCGCGCCGAACACCATCGCGGTGTCGCCGGGGCCGACCTCGCCGAGGGTGGCGGCGTGATAGGCCACCGACATCGGTTCGACCAGTGCGCCGAGTTCCAGGCCGACGTTGTCGGGCAGCCGGTGCAGCATCTCGGTCGGCACCACGCTGAACTCGGCCATGCCGCCATCGGACATCAGGCCGTGGAAGCCGATCTGGGCGCACACGTTGTAGTTGCCGGCCCGGCACGCGGGGCACTGCCCGCACCGGTACACCGGCTCCACCACGACGCGGTCGCCCTCGCTCCAGCCGGTGACACCGTCACCGACGGCGGTGATGGTGCCGGAGAACTCGTGCCCCATGGTCAGCGGGAGCTGCTGGCCGGTCAGCGGGTGCGGTTCGGTGGGAACGAAGATCGGCCCCGCGTAGTACTCGTGCAGGTCGGTTCCGCAGATGCCGTTGTAACCGACCTGCAGCTTGACGGTGCCCGGGCCGGGTGCGGGCTCGGGCACGTCGTCGATCTCGAGTTTGTTCGGTCCGTAGTAGACGGCTGCTTTCATGCCCATCGTTGTATGTGACCGCCGACACACCGCGAAAGAGTTGCAGGGGGTTGCAGCCTGCACGTGAGGGGGTTGCAACGCTTCGCAACTCTTGTCGCCGACCCGGACCTGGGTGTGGTGTGGCTCACATGACATCGACTCTCGAACCTCAGACCACCCCTGACGTGACCCCGCAGCAGCGCGTCGACGCCTGGCTGGCCGACTTCTCCGCGGCGCTGGCCGCACGCGACATCGACCGTGTCACCGCGATGTTCGCCGTCGACAGCTTCTGGCGCGATCTGGTGTCGTTCACCTGGAACATCACCACCATGGAGGGCCGCGACCAGATCGCCGACATGCTGACCGCACGGCTGGCCGGCACCGACCCGTCCGGGTTCCGCACCCGGGAGACGCCGACCGAGGACGGCGGTGTGACGACCGCGTTCATCGAGTTCGACACCGGCGTCGGCCGCGGCACCGGTCACCTGCGGTTGCGGCACGAGGACGACGGACAGGACCGGGCCTGGACGCTGCTGACCGCGCTGCAGGAGCTCACGGGCCACGAGGAGCACAAGGGCCCGACCCGGGTACTCGGCGCGGTGCACGGCGACGACCCCGACCCCCGCTCCTGGGCCGAGAAGCGTGCCGCCGAGGACGTCGAGCTGGGCCGCACCGTCCAGCCGTACGCGCTGGTGATCGGTGGCGGCCAGGGCGGCATCGCGCTCGGTGCGCGGTTGCGTCAGCTCGGGGTGCCCGCCATCGTCGTCGACCGCCACGAACGCCCGGGCGATCAGTGGCGCAACCGGTACAAGTCGCTGTGCCTGCACGACCCGGTCTGGTACGACCACCTGCCCTACCTGCCGTTCCCGGCGAACTGGCCGGTGTTCGCCCCCAAGGACAAGATCGGCGACTGGCTGGAGTTCTACACCCGGGTGATGGAGGTGCCGTACTGGTCGAAGACCACCTGCCGGTCGGCCTCCTTCGACGAACAATCCCAGACCTGGACCGTCGAGGTGGACCGCGACGGCGAGCGGATCACCCTGCATCCCACCCAGCTCGTCCTGGCCACCGGGATGTCCGGGAAGCCCAGCATTCCGACGCTGCCCGGCCAGGACGTCTTCCGCGGCGACCAGCAGCACTCCTCGGCGCACCCCGGCCCCGACGCCTACGTCGGCAGGAAAGCCGTGGTGATCGGTTCGAACAACTCCGCCCACGACATCTGCAAGGCGCTCTACGAGAACGGCGTGGACGTGACGATGGTTCAGCGCTCCTCGACCCACATCGTCAAGTCGGACACGTTGATGGACATCGGCCTGGGTGACCTCTACTCCGAACGCGCCCTGGAAGCCGGCATGACCACCGAGAAGGCGGATCTGACGTTCGCGTCGCTGCCGTACCGGATCATGCACGAGTTCCAGATCCCGCTGTATGACCGGATGCGCGAGCGGGACAAGGAGTTCTACGACCGCCTGGAGGCCGCCGGATTCGAATTGGACTGGGGTGCTGACGGTTCCGGCCTGTTCATGAAGTATCTGCGGCGCGGGTCGGGCTACTACATCGACGTCGGGGCATGCGAGCTCGTCGCCGACGGCCGGATCAAGCTGGCCCACGGGCAGGTCGACCGCCTGACCGAGGACGCGGTGGTGCTCGCCGACGGCACCGAGCTGCCCGCCGATCTGGTGGTCTATGCGACC
>NZ_JBMHMH010000028.1:0-2975 GCF_049179055.1 Micromonospora sp. WMMD737
CGCGCTCCGACGACTCGCTACTTCTTGCCACATGGAACATCCGCGATTTCGACGACAATCGATACAAGTTCGGTCCGCGCAAGCTGGAATCGTTCTACTACATCGCCGAAGTCATCAGCAGCTTTGACCTTGTTGCGGTGCAGGAGATCAACCGGGATCTCGGGCCACTGCGACACCTCATGGACATCCTTGGCGGTGGCTGGGACTACATCGTGACGGATGCGACGGAGGGTACCGGCGGTAATCAGGAGCGGATGGCGTTCCTCTACGACCGCGACAAGGTGTTCTTCCGCAAGATCGCAGGTGAGGTGGTGCTGCCAAACGGCCAGATCATCGCCTCGCCCTCCGCGGTCGCCCTCCCGCGCAAGAAGGCTCCGATTGGCAATGGACAGTTCGCGCGCACACCCTTTCTGGTCGCCTTCCAATCCGGATGGTTCAAGTTCAGCCTGTGCACCGTGCACATCTTCTACGGCTCGGAGTCAGGCGAGGACCTCAAACGACGCCGGCAAGAAATTGAGCGACTGGTGGCCTTCTTCGCCAACCGGCAGGACAAAGAGGTTGAGGCCGACAAAGAGGCGACGGAAGCGCGCGGTGGTCGGTTCGCGCCTACGCAGACCGAAAACTACATATTACTAGGCGATTTCAACGTCGTAAGCCCAGATCACGACACGATGAAGGCGCTCAAAGCCAAGGGTTTCAAGGTCCCCGAGGCGATCGATGGCGATGCTGTACGGCGCGTCGGCGAACACTTCTACGACCAGATCGCCGTGCGGGTCGAAGACGACCGGTTCACTGTGACCGGCGGTGGGATCGTTCGTCCCTTCGAACATGTCTATCGCGACGAAGACCTTGCGGCATACGCCAAGGATTGGCGACCGATCCAGGACAAGAACGACAAACCCGACAAGCCAACCAGCGACGACGACTTCTATTCGAAGTGGCGCACATGGCAGATCTCCGACCACATGCCGCTATGGGTCAAGATCACCACAGACTTTGCCGACGAGTATCTGAGCAACCTAGCTCACTGACCTGCCTGGTACGGTCGCCGACGTGATGACCAGTGCCCGATTTCGAGGGGTGCAGGGCCGACACCGCTCCTCTCGCTGACAGCTTCGTATGTGTCGACTTCACTGGCGCCGAGTCGCAGAGGGAACTTTGGTGACAACGAAAACTGTTTGGCCAAAAGGCGTTCCTAGGCTGGAACACCCATCCGCCGGAAGAGCTGCGCCTTCGCCGGATCTCCAACAATCTCACGGCTCTCCAGCGCCTACCCCTGTCGACAGGAGCGGCAAGCGGGTCACTTCGATCAGCGTGGTGGAATCTCAGCTAGCGACGCGAGAGGCGGCTACCCGGGGAGGCTTGGCGCCCGCGCCCCCTCCCACTCTTGCGAGCGCTCGTAGTCGATCTTGAGCTGCCGTGTGCAGTCGCCCACTTCATCGGGCGCGCTGAGAACGTCGGGATCCAGGTACGGAGCGTAGACCGTCGGTGCGCCGACTACGGCGACGCCTGCATCGATTCGCTTGGCCCCGTCGCGTATCAGCGAAACCTTCAGCCGATACATATGCACCCCGTTCGCTGCGTCGGGATTGTGGAGCTGAATAGCGATTTCGAATCGGTCGGTGCTGTTCGGGCCGATCTCCTGCACCGTGCGCACCGGAATCGTCTCATGTGGCCGGGGATCAAGCGGCAGCACAGCGTTATACCTCTGGCTGACCATGATCGGCCCCGCACCTTTCTGACACTGCGGAAGGTATGCGTAGTCAAGCACCTCCAGTTCCGCGCCAGTCACGACGGAGACCTGGTCGCCGATGTTTCGCAGTACCACCTGTATCTTCGGCGGCACTACCTCGAACTCACCCGTGGGTGACATCGGCTTGTCCGCGTCCTTTCCCGCTACGACTGCCAGGTCAACGACCTCAAGTTCGGTCTTGGGTCGATTGATCCACCAGGTCAGGCCCGCTGACAGAAGGGCGAGACAGACCGGGACGACAATCGCCAGGACTAGCTTCTCGCGCGTTAGCCAACGGCCTTTGGTGGATGGGGTGTCGTCGGGCTCGTCCATGGTGCCTTCCCCGGTCGACTGGCGGGCTAGCAATCTGAGAGCAGGAATGTTGGGCTATTGGCGGAAGATTATCGAAAACATCTACATCCTCGGATCCTGTTGCACAACTCGCTCCATGCACATTCGTCAGAGTGAATTCGAACCGCCCGTCGATGCAAGCGAGTCTAGATCCCGACCGCCCTCGCGCGGCCAAGCCGTGCGGGTTGAACCGCCCCGGTGAGTCCGGAGTCCGCCTCCGGGATTTCCAGGGCGATTCAGATCGATTCGAGTCAGACCGCGGCGCTGGTCACCAAGGCACTGGGAATGGCGATCGCCAACCGCGACCCGCAGGCCGGTGCGATGGTCCATTCCGATCGCGGAGTGTAAGACCTGAGTTAGGACACCTCAGCGGCAGTTTTCCGGCGATACTGCTGTGACCTGCGGGTTTGTTCGGTACTGGGCGGGTTTTGGCTTACTAAGCAGGTAGGGTCCGGTGGGTGTTCGTGCGCAAAGTGCGTACCGCTTCGGGTGCGGTAGCCGTGCAGGTGATGCGTAAGTCCGGCCGCCGCGACGAACTCGTCGAGCACCTCGGTTCCGCCCATACTGATGTCGAGCTGGGAATTCTGCTTGAACGTGCCCGCCATCTGGTGGCCAGCGATCAAGAAGCCTTCGAGTTCACACCGTCGAGGCGCCCAGATCGGTGAGCACGCGTTCAGCGTCGGCCTTGCTGGTGGGCTCCACGATCCGGGCGATCACCAGATCCCGAAACACCGAATCATCGACGACATCGAATCCGATCCAGTCATGAACCGCCCCCATCACGTCGTAGAGCAACCGCGAATGAGTGGCCGCGGTCCGTCCCGGTGGCGCGGTAGCGCCTTTGGGGATACCCGGGGCCAACCTCAGCGTGCCGGTGCGCCAGTCGGCAACA
>NZ_JBMHMH010000029.1:0-1537 GCF_049179055.1 Micromonospora sp. WMMD737
ACCGCCATCCCGCGGCCCTGGACGGACACACCATCCCCGCGATGGCGCCGCACCCGGCCGTGGTCTTCGGTTACCAGTACAGGTCGGCCGCCGTGCCCGGCGCACTGCCCAGCGATACGAGTCTCGCGCTGCTGAACCCGGAGGATCTGGCCGGTCAGCCGGGCACTCGCGCGCCCGGCGTACCGATCGCCGCGGAACAGCACGAGTCCACGCTGGACGTGTATGGAAACCGGTTGGTGGTGCTCGCCGGCCGGGACGGGGAGCCGTGGCTGGGGGCCGCCCGCTCGCTATCGGATGACCTGGCCGTACCCGTCGACGGCTACCGCCTCGGCCACGAGCTCGTGGCGGCCGATGATACCGACACGCACGCTGCTCACGGTATCGGCCCGGACGGCGCGATCCTGGTGCGCCCGGACGGGTTCGTCGCGTGGCGCTCTGAAACGGCAGCCCCCGACCCCGAGCGTATGCTCCGAACAGCCGTGACCGCCGTGCTCGACCGTGCCGGAGAGTAGGGGCTGAAGATGGCCAAGCACCGCGACATCCTCATCGTCGGGGCAACTGTTGAGGGAATATGTTCGGCGATAGCATTGGACGCGACCGGTCGGAGCGTAGAGCTCGTCGAGGCCGAACCGCCCCCGATGCTCACAGGGGCTCTCCCTGTCGACGGGGTTGGCCCAGCCGGTCCTGGGGTTGCACTGGTGGGCAACGCAATCCGGGCGCTCGACACCTTGGGACTCGCCCGCGCGTGTATTTCGCGCGGTGCTGCAATCGAGACGACGTGCATGCACCGGCTTGACGGCACGCTACTGAAGACGGTGCCGGCCAGGCCCGAAGCTGGACCAGGTCTGCCGCCGATGCTGGGTATCCTGCGCGATGATCTGGTAGGCGTCCTGCTGGCCGCGGCGATCGAACGCGGAATCTCCGTCACTGCGTCCCGGGCCGTGGCGGCCATCGAGCAGCGCGCCGATTGGGTCGCGGTGACATTCTCCGACGGGAGCTCGGCGGAGTACGACGGCGTCGTTGCCGCTGACGGCATTCGCTCAGTGATGCGTCCCATGCTGTTCGGCGACCTCGGTAAGCCGGAGGCGACCGGGCAGTCGAGTTGGCGATACACGCTACCGCGCCTCGATGATCTCGAGGGTAGCCATCTCTACTTCTCACCGGATGGCAGCAAGGTCGGCCTGGTACCTCTCCGCAACGACCTGATGGATCTGTTCCTGAACGTCAACCAGGCTGAACCGGTAGCTACGACGCCCCTCGACGAACAGCTCCGTGAGCATCTGGCGCCGTTCGGCGATCTCATCGCCGAGGTACGTGATGACATCCGCGGTGCCGATCGCGTGAATTGGCGGCCCTATGAGGTGGTCAACCTGCCATCGCCGTGGTTCGACAGACGGGTCATCGTGATAGGGGACGCCGCCCACGCCACGACTTCGCATCTCAAGCAGAGCGAAGCGCTGGCGATAGAGGACGCCGTCGTGCTCGGTGAGGAACTGGCCAGCAACGACGAAATACCCGATGCGTTCCAGGCATTCAT
>NZ_JBMHMH010000030.1:0-5103 GCF_049179055.1 Micromonospora sp. WMMD737
GGAGCATGAACTGGTCGAACGGCGAGGTGGCCAACAGCCGGCAGGAGCCGTCGTCGGTGATGGACGCGCGGGACGAGGCCGGCAGCTCGCAGTACGGGCCGCGCAGCCAGTCACCGAGGCTCGGCAGACCGAAGACCCCGTGGGTGTACCAGAGGAAACCCAGAATCGTCGTCACGAGGACGGCCAGCACCGAGATCAGCAATCGGCCGCGGAGTTCGGTGAGATGCTCGACCAACGACATCGTGCCGTCGGGGTTGCCCCGCGAACGGCGCCGGCGCGGGTCGAATTTCTTGAAGAGTCCAGGTATCTGCACGGCTGCCTAGCGCTGCGGGGGAAGGCGCAAACTCACCCCGCGGACACCGAGACCGCGGGGTGAGGGTCGACCCGTCAAGCCGAGCGATTGTCCGACGACGGCTCGGCCGGCTGCGTGGCGGCACTGCCCGAGACATCGCCGGGGTCGGCGACCCGCTCCGACGTGATCTGCGTCGGCTGGTCCGACTTGCCCGAATTGGAGTCGGACTGCATCTCCTTGATCTCGGACTTGAAGATGCGCATCGACTTACCCAGCGAACGTGCCGCGTCCGGGAGCTTCTTGGCACCGAACAGCAACACGAACACGGCGATGACGATGACCCAGTGCCAGGGTTGCAAACCACCCAATTTGGTTACCTCCAGACGTCTGAGCCGAGTCTACTCGTTCGACGGTTCCCCGCCGACCCGATAGGCGTCGAGAGCTGCAGCGGCCGCCTCGCGCACCCGCTCGGCCAGCTGCGGCGGGTCGAGCACCCGCACCGCCGACCCGAACCCCAGGACGAACCGCGCCATCCAGTGGTCCGAGGCGTAGGTCATGGCGGCCTCACAGGAGCCGTCGGGGTACTCGCGCAGCACCCGGAGCGGGTAGTAGTCGAACATCCACGACGCCGACCGGGCGACCCGCAGCGTCGCGGTCGGCAGCGACGGGTCGGCGGTGTCCGGGTCGAACAGCGAGGTGTCGGGGCCGGCCTGGACCGCCGGCGGGGGCGGCGCGGTCGGCTCGTCGAGCACCCGGGCGTCGACGATCCGGTCGAAACGGAACAGCCGCACCCCTTCGGCCGAGCGGCACCAGGCTTCGAGGTAGCTGTGGTCGCCGACGAGTACGACGCGGATCGGATCGACCTCCCGGCTCGACAGTGTGTCGTGGGAGGCGGAGTAGTACTCGATGGCCAGCGCCCGGTCGGTGCGCACCGCGGTGCGCACCGCGGCGGCGGCGTCGCTCTCCACCGGGGCGGGCTCCTCGACGGCGGCGCCGTCCGGCCCGCTGCCGGCCCGTCCCGCGGCGGACTCGATCTTGGCGATCGCGCTGCGCGCGGCCTCCGGGTCGACCATCCCCGGCACGTCCACCAGCGCCCGCAACGCGACCAGCACACCGGTGGCCTCCGGTGAGGTCAGCCGCAGCGGGTGATCGATGCCGGCGGTGAAGGTCACCTCGATGGTGTCGCCGGAGAACTCGAAGTCGATGAGGTCGCCGGGCCCGTAGCCCGGCAGCCCGCACATCCACAGCTGATTGAGGTCCTCGCGGAGCTGTTTGACGCTCACGCCCAGGTCGGAGGCCGCTTCTCCGTAGGTGATCCGCGGGTTGGCCTGGAAGTAGGGCACCATGTTCAGCAGCCGGACCAGCCGCGCCGACGTCGCGGTCATACGCTCACCTCGCGATCCGGCGTCGCCTGTGCCTGCAGCCGGGCCAGGACGTCCTCGCGCAGCGTGGCCGGCTCCAGGGCCACCGCGTCGGCGCCGTAGCTGGCGACCTCGCGGGCGAGCCGGTCGACCATGCCGATCTCGATGCTGAGTTCGGCACCGGGGCGGCCGGCGAGCGTTCTGGGCCCGACCATCGTGCCGCGCCGGCGCAGCGCGGTAGCGCGGCCGTCGGCCACCCACACTCTGGCCTGTCCGGTCGACGGCCAGTCACCGACCACCCGCGCCACGATCTCGCGCAGGTCGACGTCCTCGGGCGGGTGCACCGATCCCGGCGGGCCGACAGCGGTCACCTCCGCCCCGATCCGGGACAGCCGGAACGTCCGCACCGCATCCCGGTCGCGGTCGTGTCCGACCAGGTACCACCGCCCCCGGTCGGTGACCACACCCCAGGGTTCCACGGTGCGGGTGACGTACGGTTCGCTGCGCGCCGGCCGGTGACCGAACTGCACGGCTTGGCCGGAGTCGATGGCTGACAACAGGATTCCCAGCACCTCCTCGGACCCGCGCAGGCCGGGCAGGGCGGCGGTGGACGTGATGGCGACGTCGCCCTCGGCGGCTTCGATGTCCACGCCGGCGGCCCGCAGCTTCAGCAGCGCCCCCTGGGTCGCGGTGATCAGCTCCGGGGATTCCCACAGCTGGGTGGCCACCGCGACGGCGGCGGCCTCGTCGGGCGTCAGATCGACCGCCGGCAGCGCGTAGGCGTCCCGGTTGATCCGGTAACCCTCGGTCGGGTCGGTCGCCGAGGCCCGCCCGGTCTCCAGCGGTATGCCCAGGTCACGCAGCTCGTTCTTGTCCCGCTCGAACATCCGCGAGAACGCCTCGTCGCTGCCGTCCCCGGAATAGCCGTACACGGTCTCGCGGATGCGGTCGGCGCTGATGAAGGTGCGCGTGGACAGCAGCGCGATGACAAGGTTCATCAGCCGTTCGACTTTGGAGGTCCCCACGCCTAAGAGCTTAAGGCGAGCCGGCCCGGCTCTGACGCGGCGCGTCTGACAGGATCGCCCGGTGAATCGCTGGCAGAGCTCGGATGTGCCCCGTGGCGACGACTACGACGAGCGGTGGCGGCGCCTGGCGGCCAGCGGCGCCAGCGTGCACGGCGAGGCCGACCTGATCGAGTCGCTGCTGAGAACCGGCGGCGGAACCCGTGTGCTGGACGCCGGATGCGGGACCGGCAGGGTGGCGATCGAACTCGCCGCCCGCGGCTGTTCGGTGGTGGGTCTGGACGCCGATCCGTCGATGCTGGCCACGGCCCGGTCCAAGGCGCCGGAGCTGCGCTGGGTCGAAGCCGACCTGGTCGACACCGGGTCGAACCTCGATGAGGTGTTCGACCTGATCGCGCTCCCGGGCAACGTGATGATCTTCCTGCAGAAGGGCACCGAGCAGGCGGTGGTCGACCAGCTCGCGGCGCGGCTGCGGCCGGGCGGACTGCTGGTCGCGGGATTTCAGCTGCGACCAGGCCGGCTGACCCTGGAGCGATACGACGACATCGCCGCCGCGGCCGGCCTGGAGAAGATGCACCGCTGGGCGACCTGGGACCGGGAGGCCTACACCGGGGGCGACTACGCGGTCTCGGTGCACCGCCGCCCGGCGTGATCGATGGGGGCCGCCCGGCGTGATCACATGCTGGCGATGAGCCGTTTGACGCGTTCGTCGACCGACCGGAACGGGTCCTTGCACAACACGGTTCGCTGCGCCTGATCGTTGAGCTTGAGGTGCACCCAGTCGACGGTGAAGTCGCGGCCAGCCTCCTGGGCGGCGCTGATGAACTCACCGCGCAGCTTCGCACGCGTGGTCTGCGGCGGGGTGTCGACGGCGGCCTCGATCTCCTCGTCGGTGGTGACGCGGGCCGCCAGGCCCTTGCGCTGCAGCAGGTCGAACACGCCGCGGCCGCGCTTGATGTCGTGGTAGGCCAGGTCGAGCTGACTGATCTTGGGATCCGAGAGCTCCATGTCGTACCGGTCCTGGTAGCGCTGGAACAGCTTGCGCTTGATCACCCAGTCGATCTCGGTGTCGACCTTGGCGAAGTCCTGGCTCTCGACGGCGTCGAGCTGGCGGCCCCACAGGTCGACCACCTGGTTGATCTGGGCGTTGGGCTCGCGGGTCTGCAGGTACTCCACCGCGCGGGCGTAGTACTCGCGCTGGATGTCCAGCGCGCTGGCCTGCCGACCGCCGGCGAGGCGCACCGGGCGCCGACCGGTCAGATCATGGCTGACCTCGCGGATCGCCCGGATCGGGTTGTCCAGTGAGAAATCCCGGAAAGCCACCCCGGCCTCGATCATCTCCAGGACCAGCGAGGCCGAACCCACCTTGAGCATGGTCGTCGACTCGCTCATGTTCGAGTCCCCGACGATGACGTGCAGCCTGCGGTACTTCTCGGCGTCGGCGTGCGGTTCGTCACGGGTGTTGATGATCGGACGAGACCGGGTCGTCGCCGAGGAGACGCCCTCCCAGATGTGTTCGGCACGCTGGGACAGGCAGTATGTCGCCGCCTTCGGGGTCTGCAGCACCTTGCCGGCACCGCAGATCAGCTGTCGGGTCACCAGGAACGGCAGCAGCACATCGGAGATCCGGGAGAACTCGCCGGCGCGCACGATCAGATAGTTCTCGTGGCAGCCGTAGGAGTTGCCCGCCGAATCGGTGTTGTTCTTGAACAGGTAGATGTCACCGCCGATGCCCTCATCGGCCAGGCGCTGCTCGGCGTCGACCAGCAGATCCTCGAGAACGCGCTCACCAGCCCGATCGTGGGTGACCAGCTGGGTCAGGTTGTCGCATTCGGCGGTCGCGTACTCGGGGTGGCTGCCCACGTCGAGGTACAGTCGCGCACCGTTGCGGAGGAAGACGTTGCTGCTGCGTCCCCACGACACCACCCGCCGGAACAGATAGCGGGCGACCTCGTCGGGGCTCAGCCGGCGATGGCCGTGGAACGTGCAGGTGACACCGAACTCTGTCTCGATGCCCATGATTCGTCGCTGCACCTCATCGAGACTACTTGTTGCCCGGCCGAAGTGGTGGCCGGGCCACGCCGGAGTCGCGCGAACAGCGGATCATCGCCGTCGCCCGGGAGTTGCAGCAGCCGCCCGCGAGGTCGCCGACCTGCCGATTCTCAGTCGCGCGCGATCCAGCCGAGGCGGCGGCTGATCTCGTCGGCGGCCGCGATCGTGAGCTTGGCGACCTCTTCGAAGCGGTCCACCCCGAGCCGGTAGCTGGGGCCCGAAACACTCAGCGCGGCAACCACTTGGGAATGCACGTCGTAGACGGGTGCGCCGACCGCGTTGAGTCCGACCTCGAGTTCCTCGCTGACGCTGGCCCAGCCCCGGTCACGCACCGCGGCCAGCTGGTTGGTCAGCTCGGAGATGCTGGCTACGGTGG
>NZ_JBMHMH010000031.1:0-4066 GCF_049179055.1 Micromonospora sp. WMMD737
CGTTGAACACCTCGTGGTACAGACCCGGGTACACCTTCAGGTGTACGTCGTCGGAGCCTACGCACTCGACCAGCCGTCTGCTGCCCTCGACCGGGATCAGCTTGTCCGCCTCGCCGTGCACCACCAGCAGCGGCGCGGTGATCGCCGCGGCCCGCCGCGGCATGGTCTCGCCGACGCCGATGAGCGCGCGGGCGACCCCGGCGGGCAGTTTGCCGTGGTGGACCAGCGGGTCGTTCTCGTAGGCGGCGACCACGTTCGGGTCGCGGGACACCGCGTCGGCGGGCAGGTCCTCCACGGGCAGGCCCGGAGCGATCCTGCCCAGCACCTTGGCCAGGACCACCATCGGAGCTGACACCGACGCCTGCGCAGCGACGGCGGGGCCGGACAACACCATGGCGTGGTAGTCGTCGGGGTGCTCGACGCCGTAGGTGAACACGATGCCCCCGCCCATGCTGTGGCCGACGACGATGCGCGGGAGTCCGGGATGCTCGGCCGCGGCGATCCCGACCAGTGTGTGGAAGTCGCCGGTGTACTCGCCGATGTCACGCAGGTACACCCGCTTGCCCCCGGAGCGGCCGTGGCCACGGTGATCCAGGGCGTAGGTGATCAGCCCGGCTGCCGCGAAACGCGCCGCGACGTGGTCGTAGCGGCGGGCGTGTTCGGCGTATCCGTGGGCGAGGATCACGACGCCACGGGGTTGGGCACCGGACTGCGGGTCCGGCGTCCACACGTCGTAGACGATGTGGATGCCGCCGGCACCGTCGAAACTGTGCTCGCTGTGGGTCACGGCCATTCCCGAAAGAGTAATCGGGGCCGCACCGCCGCCGGGACCTGTATGTCGGTGCCGCTGCGTAAGCTCACATGACGTGAGTGTTGTTGCAGTCGGCGACGGCAGGGCCCGGGACGCCTTCCTGTGCGATGCGCAGCGATACCGCCGGGAACTGCTCGCACACTGTTACCGGATCACCGGGTCGCTGCATGATGCCGAGGACCTGGTCCAGGAGACGTATCTGCGTGCCTGGAAGTCGTACGGGAGCTTCGAGGGCAAGTCCTCGGTGCGCACCTGGCTGTACCGGATCGCCACCAACACTGCTCTGACCTCGCTGGAGGGACGCAAGCGCCGCCCGCTGCCGAGGGGCCTGGGGGCACCGGCCTCCGATCCCACCGGCGACATCACCGAGCGTCACGAGATCGCCTGGCTCGAGCCGCTGCCGGACGCACCGCGGGAGGACCCGTCGGATCCGTCGGTGATCGCCGAGTCCCGCGAATCGGTGCGGCTGGCGTTCGTGGCCGCGCTGCAGCACCTGCCGCCCCGGCAGCGCGCCGTGCTGGTGCTGCGCGAGGTGCTGCAGTGGAAGGCAGCGGAGGTGGCCGAGGCGGTCGGCACGTCGACCGCGGCGGTCAACAGCCTGCTGCAACGGGCCCGGGCCCAACTCGACGAGGTGCAGCCCAGCCGTGACGATCGCCCGTTGCCTCCGGAGTCGCCCCAGACCGCCGACCTGCTGGCGCGCTATGTCGCCGCATTCGAGTCCTACGACCTCGACCAGCTGGTCGAGTTGTTCACCGCCGACGCGGTGTGGGAGATGCCTCCGTTCGACGGCTGGTACCAGGGGCCCGTCGAGATCGTCACGCTGTCGAAGACGCACTGCCCGGCGGAGCGGGCCGGCGACATCCGGTTCCTCACCGCGACGGCCAACGGCCAGCCGATGGCGGCGCTGTACATGCGCAATCCCGCGTCGGGGGTGCACGAGGCTTTCCAGTTGCACGTGCTCGACGTGCATCCGGCGGGCATCACCCACGTCGTGGCGTTCAAGGAGGACGGTCTGTTCTCGAAGTTCGGCCTGCCCGGCACGCTGCCTGCGGTCTAGTGGTCGGCGCGCCGTCGCTCGAGCCGGCGCAACGCGGCCCGAAGTGCCCCGCCCAGCGCACCCAGCTGGTCCGGCGGCAATCCGTCGAAGACGACGCTGCGCACCAGTTCGACGTGGCCGGGTGCCGCCGCCTCCAGCGCGGCGGTTCCGGCGTCGGTGATCGCGACGGTGGCGCCGCGCCGGTCGTCGTGATCGCCTTCCCGCTCGACCATCCCGCGCCCGCGCATCCGGCGCAGTTGGTGCGACAGCCGGCTCTGCTCCCACCCGAGGTGCTCGCCGAGTTCGTTGATCCGCGTCGGGCCGCGCTCGGACAGCGCCACCAGGACGTCGTAGTCCGACAGGGACAGATCGCAGTCGGCCTGCAGCTGCCGGTGCATCGCCGTGTGCAGTCGGCTGCTCATGGCGAGGTAGTCGCGCCAGATCTGCTGCTGCTCGTCGGTGAGCCATTCCACGGGCTCAGCCTATCCCCGGAATAGATGATACGTCATCTATGTTGTCGGGGGCGGTGTCGGCCACCTAGGCTGACGAAGACTCCCGAGGAGTGATCCATGACCAGCCCCCGCAGCGTCGTCGACATCCGTCGCGCGCAGGACCGTCTCAGGACCCAGATCCCCTGGCTGGACTCCAAGCATTCGTTCTCGTTCGGCGACCTCTATGAGCCCGACAACACCCACCACGGCCTTCTGCTGGTCAACAACGACGATCAGGTGGCACCGGCTGCTGGCTTCGATACCCATCCGCACCGCGACATGGAGATCGTCACCTGGGTGCTGCGCGGATCGCTGGTGCACCAGGATTCCACCGGCCATTCCGGGGTCATCTATCCCGGACTCGCGCAACGGATGTCGGCCGGCACCGGCATCATGCACTCCGAGAAGAACGACTCGTGGACGTTGACCGGTGAACAATCACACAGCGAGCCAGTACATTTCGTCCAGATGTGGGTGATGCCCGACGAGTCGGGAATCACGCCGGGCTATCAGCAGCTCGAGATCGACGCCGAACTGCTCAGCGGCAATCTGGTGACGATCGCCTCGGGGATGCCCGAGCACGGGGACGCCGCGGCGATCGCGATCCGCAACCGCCACGCCGCGCTGCACGGCGCGCGACTGCAGCCGGGCCAGAATGTCCAACTGCCCGAGGCCCCCTATCTGCATCTGTTCGTCGCGCAAGGTCAGATCACGCTCGAGGGAGCCGGTGGACTCGACGAAGGAGACGCGGTGCGCTTCACCGCATCGGGTGGACAACGGGTGACCGCCGCCACGCCCGCCGAAATTCTGGTCTGGGAGATGCATGCGGGACTCACTGCGGCATAAGCGAACCGGGGCGCTGCTGATAGGAGCGGCGCTGATCACCGGATGCACCGAAGGCGCGCAGCAGTCGTCGCCCTCACCGGCTCAGTCAGCTCCGGGCACCTCGGCGCCCGCCCCGTCGACGCCCCCGGCCACGCAGACCAGCACGGTCACCGTCGAGGCCGCCCCGGGGCTCGACGGCGCACCGTTCGACCAGACCCGCGAGGTCTCCGTGCCGCAGGGCTGGACGATGTCGGTGTGGGCCCGCACCGACCGCCCGCGGCTGGCCGTGTGGACCCCCGACGACAACCTGCTGGTGTCGGTGCCGGCCCAGGGCCGGGTGTTGCGCTTCTCCCCCGGCCCGGCCGGGCCGCAGGAGTCGGTGCTGCTCAACGGGCTCGAGCAGCCGCACGGCCTGCAGTTCTCCGGTTCCACACTCTACGTCGCCGAAAGCGACCAGATCGTCGCCTACGACTACGCCGACGGCGCCGCGACGAACCAACGGGTCGTCGCGGGCGGGCTGCCGAACGCCGAGAGCCCCGATCTACGGGGCGCCTACGCGCATGCGTTGAAGAGCGTCGTGGTCGGTCCCGACGGCGCGGTCTACTTCTCGATCGGTTCCACGGGAAACATCAGTGCCGAGGACCGCACCGCCGAACCTCCCCGCGCGACGATCATGCGCGTGCCGCCCGGAGGCGGACCCGCCGAGCCGTTCGCCACCGGCGTGCGCAACGGCACCGGCCTGGCGGTGGCGCCCGACGGGTCGGTCTGGACCGCGAACAACGGACGCGACAACATCGCCTTCCCCGAGCCGGGCCCGTCCTACGGCGAGGTCATCGGCGACTACGTCGACGACAATCCCCCCGAGCAGATCGCCCGGCTCACCCCCGGACGCGAACTGGGCTG
>NZ_JBMHMH010000032.1:0-3003 GCF_049179055.1 Micromonospora sp. WMMD737
CATTGCGCAAGAAAACCAGGTCGGCTGACTTGCCGACCTCGATCGAACCGCACACATCACCCATGCCCAAAGCTCGGGCGCCGGCGAGGGTGGCGGCGTGCAGGATCTGGCGGGTCGTCACCGGGAGCTCGCCGGTAACCGCCGGTAGGCCCTTCGTTTCCAACAGTGGCTGAAATGCATAGCCACGCTCATGCTGCATCAGGATACGCATGGCGGTGAAGAGGTCTCCGCCGTTGTTGGACACGATGTCGGCTCCGATGCCGGCGTTCACTCCGTGTTCAAGAGCGCGACGGAAAATCGGTACACCGCAGGCCATCTGCAACTCGGTATCGGGAGTGGTCGACACCGAACAGCCGTGGTCGCGCAGCAGGATCAGTTCCGCGTCGGTGCACGCGTTGCTGTGTGAGTGCAACTGGCCCTCGCGCAACAGACCCGCTTTGTGCAGCAAGGTGACGTCGGCCATCTGCTGTTCGGCATTCCAGATGCACGAGGTATGCATGGTGACCGGTATGTCGAGTTCGGCAGCCAGCTCGATCTCGTCGCGTGTCTGATACAGCGGCACCAGACCAAGTTCGTTGAGGGCAACACCCATTCGCATCACGCCGTCGGAGGCAAAGTACGTGTCTTTGATTCGTCGCACGTCGGCCGCGCGCAGATCCCAGGAAGTGAAGTACGGGTCCGCTCGTGGTGAGTTGAAGTAGCCGTAACACCACAGGATCCGCAGACCCGCGTCAGCCACGCCGCGTACTGCCTGGTCGGCATGGTCGGGGGTGCTGTTGTTGTGTGAGTAGTCGATCGTAGTAGTGACCCCAGCGCTCAACGCATCGAGGCCGCCGGCGAATTGGCCCGCATAGATATCGTCGGCCTCGTGCAGGCCGGCATGGTTGTTGCGGATTCGCCAGAAGTAGTCGTTGAGGTTCCAGTCGGCGCACAGGCCGCGCATGGTGGTCTGCCAGAGATGACGGTGCGAGTCGACGAACCCGGGGACGACCCAGCGGTCCTTCGCCGAGATCGTTTCGGCGTCCACTCCGGTCAGATCGCCTCCGATCGCGACGATGGTGCCGTCCTCGACCAGGATGTCGCCGCTTTGTATCTCGCCGCTGAGGGGATCACCGATGAGCACGTCGCCGCCAGTGATCAGGATGCGAGTTTGCGCCATCTGCTATCTCTTTCCTTGGACATTGATTCGAAAGGCTGTCTTCATGTTTGGGCGAGGACGGCGGGACGCCTGCCGTCGATCAGCACTGCGGCAATCACGCACGGCTCGCTTCCGCGGTTGACCCATGCGTGCGTCGTGCCCTGTTGCACGACGCAGTCGCCCGGCGTCAGGAGCACTTCGGTCCCGTCGGTCATCAACATGGTCATTTGGCCGAAGATGACGACGATGTAGTCGACGGAGTCGGTACGGTGCATGCTGGCGTGCCGCGACTTGGCCGCCGCGTCGGGCCTGTGGGCGGTGCCCATAGCCTCGAACGCGGCATCCGTGTCGACGGCGAGCCCGGTCTCCGGGGGTATCTCGACGACACGGAACAAAGAACCCTGCGGAGTGGGGTCGTGACGCATGGGGCGAACGCGGTCGTGGGTCTGGTCAAGGTCGGCGGGGCATTCATCCGTCGACCACAGCTCGGTGACCCCGGCGCCCGGCCATCCGGCCACCTCGAGGACTTCGGTGGCCGTGTTATCGAAGATTACGGTGGTTTCACCATCGGGCATGTGACCGGTGACGATGCGGCGAACTTTGTGTAAAGGCATTGATGCAGAGGCCCTTTCGGTCGAATTGTGCGGGGTGGGTGCGGTCAGGCCCGCGGAGTCGTAGAGCATCTTCTCCTTAATTGCACTGCAGTGCAGTGAGTGCACTAGGATGCTGCTATGTCTTGCCTCGCGAGTCAACCCCAGATGCGAAATTCGTCCGCGCGGACGAACAAGCCGGCATGACCGTGGCGGGTTCAGGTTGAGAGAGGACGAGCAGCAGCGACTTGAGATGACGAACAGCGAGATGGACGCGCGGCCAACACCGCCGATGTCCTCAATGACGGTTAGCCATACAACGCGAACATCGGATTGATGGATGCCGAAAGTTGCCTGCTCCTCTTCGATCCCAAGCCGTCGTCGGCATTCCGCACGCGGACCGGCGATGGGATGTAACAACTTTCGTTGTCCTGCGACAGCAGGCTTCGATGAAGCCGTTACCCATCGAACGTGCCGCGCCGGCCTTGCAGGCTGCTAGCGTCCCAGGAACCACGCTCTGCGGCGGCACCAGCACCGGGGCCGTCGTCCTAGGGGTTCGACATTCGAATGCGCCAGCAGCGGACGGCCCGATAGCTGTCAGCTCGCCCTGGGCCTCAACCCGTCCAGGACGAGATCGACCGCCTTGGCAAGGTCGACGCCCAATGCGCCAGCCTGAGAAGGCTGTTCCATCCACCGAAAGAGCACGCCAAGGTAGACATCGTAGAGAACGTTGGCGGCGACCACCGGATCCACCGCGCTGTCGATGGTGCCGTCGTCATGACCGGCAGCCAACCACTCACTCAGGCGGCCAGAAATCCTCGCCCAGTTGTAGACCGGCCCCTGCGAGGTAAGCCACCCGATGAGCATCTGTCGCGTCTCTTCGGGTGCTTCCTCGGTGATACCGACCAGTTCGCGAAAGAAAGCCCGCACGCGATCGATGACCTTCCCCGAGGTACCGACGGCTTCTTGCGCGGCCTCCGCGGCGCGCGAACGGCGACGGTCAGCCCACTCATAGGTGATGTCACCCTTGGCCGGAAAATGATTGAAGACCGTCCGTCGAGCGGTTCCCGCGCGCGCGGCGATGTCGTCCATTGTCGTTGCGTCGAAACCACGCTCTACGATCACCGCCACCGCAGCCTGGTAGATACGCTCTCTGTTGAAGAGACGGTTCTGTTCCCTGAGACCACCAGCGGGTTTTTCCACCAGGCTCGGATTCGCCCCACCACGGCGCTTCTTTTCCGTCACCTGTGCACCCTAGCCTCGTTTTTTCGTCCA
>NZ_JBMHMH010000033.1:0-2854 GCF_049179055.1 Micromonospora sp. WMMD737
GAGTCGCTCGACACGGATTTCGCCGCGGCCAGGGCCCGGCTGACGGGCGATTTCCTTTCGTACTACACAGAATTCACCGAGCAGATAGTCACGCCAGCTGCTCGAGAGAAATCGGTGAAGACCGCGGCTTCGGTCACGCGGGCCGCGGTTTCTGATATTCAGCCGGATTCGGCCGCGGTGCTGGTGTTCGTCAACCAGACGACGACCAGCAAGGAAAACCCCGACGGGGCTTTCGCGGCCAGCAGCGTCAAGGTGGGCCTGACGAAGATAGACGGAAACTGGCTGATTTCGTCGTTCGACCCGGTCTGACCCCGTGGGGCCCGGGCCCGGATAGCCTTCCCACCGTGACGGTCACCGCTATCCTGCCGCTGCCTGCGTGGCTCGCCCGCTGTCCCGAATCGTTCCTCGAACCCGACGCGGGCAGCCCGCCGTTGCTGCGCGTCGTCGACGCACTGGGGTCATGTGCCGAGGTGGTCATCGCCGCCGCGGCCGAAGTAGCCCCGCCGGTCCGGAGAACCCTCGGCGGTCACGAGATGCCGACGCGGGTGGTCGCCGCTGCCGCGCCCGGCGGGTGGGCACAATGCGTGACGGCCGGGTTGGCCGGTCTCGACGGCGACGCTCCGGTGCTGCTGCACGACGTCGAATGGCCGGTCGTGGACCCGGCTCTGGTCGAACGGATGGTCGCCGCGCTGGGGCGGGGAGCCGGCTCGGTCCTTCCGGTGCTACCGGTCACCGACAGCGTCAAGGCCGTCGACGCCGAGGGCACGGTGACGGCGACACTGGACCGTGCCCAGCTGCGCACCGTGCAATATCCGCGGGGTTTCGCCGCCGCGACCCTGGCCGGACTGGCGGCCGGGTCGGCGAGTCAGGCCGGCGGCGGGCGGTTCGACGACCTGGAGCTGGTCTTGTCCAGCGGGACGCCCGTGACCCTCGTCGACGGTGATGCCGACGCGATCACCGCCCAGCTGCCCCGGGACGCGGACTACCTCACCGCGGTTCTACGGGTGCGCCAACGCTCTGCCGGCCGCTGAGCAGCTCATCGGCGAGGGCGACATCGCGGGGATAGGTGACCTTGAGGTTGGTGGCGCTGCCCGGGAAGGTCCGGATCTCGAGGTCGGTGTAGTGCTCGACGCATGACGAGGTGTCGGTCCCCTGGAACCCATCGCGTTCGGCGGCGGCATAGGCCTGCCACAGCTCGCGTGCCCGGAACGCCTGCGGAGTCTGGACCCGCACCAAAGGCCCTTGGCGTGCCACGGATTCCACCGCCGACAAGGCAACACGTGCGACGTTGTCGAGCGGCAGGGCAGGCAGTGCGCCGCCGTGCCGGCGGGCCAGGGCGATGGCGGTGCGGTACATGTCGGGTCCGGCGAGGGGGCGTGCCGCGTCATGGATAGCCACCACGTCGACGGCGCCCGACTCGATGTCGGGTGCCAAATCGCGCAACACGTTGAACTCCGAGGCATGCCTGGTCGCGCCGCCCTCGACCAACTCGACGGTGCCGTGCGCGACGCCGCGGCGTACGGCCTGCTCGGCGATGTCGCGCTCACCCTGGCGGAACACCAGGACCGTGCGTCCCACATCGGGATGTGCCGCCGGGGTCGAGAGCGACCAGGACAGCATGCTGCGCCCGGCCAGCGGTAAGTATGCCTTGTTTCCGTCCGCGCCGACTCGGGTGCCCAGGCCGGCGGCCAGCACCACCGCGACGGCTATCCCCATGCCCGCAAGCGTATCTCCGGCGGGGTGGACGCCGATCTCGAAGGGGCGGCGTCGATCAGGGCTGACGTTCGATGCCCTCGAGCAGGCTGCGGTCGTCCTGCACCGCCAGCAGCCGGCGTGCCTTGCGCCGGGTGATGAGGATTCCGACGACGGCGACGCCCCAGATGACGAACTGGAGGGTCCAGGCGAGCCGGAACGACTCGAACGACAGTCCGCCGGTGAGCTCGAGGATCAGCCCCATCGCCTGCATCAGCAGCAGCGAGGCCAGGAACCCGCCCATGTTGACCATGCCCTGCGCGGTGCCCAGGGTGGCGCTGGGGTTGAACGTCCGGGCGAAGTCGAATCCGACCATGGACCCGGGCCCGCCGACGGAGATGACGACGACCAGCGCGACCAGCAGCCACAACGGTGCCGGGCCGGGCAGGGCCAGCACCACCGACCAGATCGCCGCATTGCTGGCGATGATCGCCAGCACCAGCCGTGAGCGCCGGTGCGGGTGGCGGCCGGTGAACACCCCGACCAGCACCCCGGAGGAGATGGCGGCGGCGACCGACAGGGTCAGCAGAGCGCCGGCGACGCCCGACGAAACACCCTGGGCCACCGTCATATACGGGAGGCCCCACATCAGCGCGAACACGGTGACCGAGAACTGTGTGCCCATGTGGGTGAAGAAGCCGAGCCGGGTGCCCGGCCGCAGCCACACGGTTTTCACGCTGGCCAGGGTGGCGTGCATCGAGGTGGGCTCGCGGGTCGTCACGGCGCCGTCCGGGGTGTTCCTGACGATGGCCAGGGTGAGCACGATGGACAGCACGCCCAGCGCGGCCACCGACACGTAGGCGACGGTCCACCCCAGCGCGGTGAGAACCGCCAGGAACGGCACCGCCGAGAGAACCTGGCCCAGTTGTCCGCAGATGCCGGTCAGCTGGGTGACCAGCGGTACCTGCCGCGGGGTGAACCAGTGCGGCACCAGCCGCAGCACCGAGATGAAGGTGACCGCATCGCCGAGTCCGACGATCGCACGCGCGGTGATGGCGGCGGGCAGCGACTCGGTGAACGCGAGCACCAGCTGGCCCGAGGCCATCAGGGTGGCGCCCGCGACGATCAGCGCCCGAGACCCGAACCGGTCGAGCAGCACACC
>NZ_JBMHMH010000034.1:0-3060 GCF_049179055.1 Micromonospora sp. WMMD737
CGCCGACCATCCCGACGCCGAGGCGGTGCTGGTGCCCGACACCGCGATGCACACGCTGGCGATCATCGAGCGGTTGGAGGCCGCGGTGGGTAAGCCGGTGCTGACCGCCAATCAGGTGACGGTGTGGAAAGGCCTGGACCTGTTGGGGCCGGTGCCGGCGCTGCCCGGTCTGGGTGCGCTGTTCGGAGGTGCGCGATGAGCGGCCACATCGGTCCGCTGGTGCAGAGGTCGACGCCGAGCATCATCGCCGACAAGCTGCGCGCGGCCATCGGGCACGGCGAGCTCAAGCCGGGCGAACAGCTGCTGGAGGCCGAGCTGGCCCGCCAGCTCGGTGTCAGTCGCGGCCCGCTGCGCGAAGGGATGCAGCGGCTGACCCAGGAGGGCCTGCTGGTCGCGATCCGCAACCGGGGCCTGTTCGTGGTCGAGCTGGCCGCCGAGGATCTGCGCGACATGTACCTGGCCCGGGAAGCCACCGAACGCGCGGCGGCCCGCAAGATCCTCGACGACGGCAACCATGTCGCGGCCGGCGACGCCCTGCTGGTGATCGTCGACCAGATGGGGGTGGCCGTCACCTCGGCGGAGGCCAGCGAACTCGACATCGCGTTCCACGAGCGGCTGGTGGAGTTGTCCGAGAGCCCGCGACTGCGCCGGATGCATCAAACGTTCATCACCGAGACCCGGATGTGCATCCACGCCCTCGCCGAGAGTTACGCGAAATCGGACTACCGCGAACACGAGCATCGCATCCTCGCGACCGCGATCCGCTCCGGCGACCGTGAGCTGACCGACCAGCTGTTGATCGAGCACATGGACGACGCGCTGGCCAGGCTCCGGCCCGGGGGCACGGACGACGGGGACGACGGGGACGCCGAGATCGCGCTGGCGGCCGGACCCGCCGTCCGCTGACAGCCCCGAGGGGGGCCTAACGGAGGCCTAACGGTGCAGCCCACGGGCCGACAACACCTTCCTGCACTCACCAACGATGTATGCCGTGCCGCGCTGCGGTATCGCCTCGATCAACCGCCACCCCAGCCGATGCAGCAGGTTTCGAAACCCGACATCGTCGTGCAGGGCGCGGCGGTGCGGGCCCCATTCCACAGCGAGTCTCGCGGCGGGCCAGCCGATGCCGATCTCGTAACACTCCCATTCGTCGCCGATCCTGATTCCGGCCTGCGCACGAGGCAATCCCCTCTCTACCAAGGCAACTCGCAGCAGGGACTCCTCGCGGGAGCGTGAACCGCCGTCCATCAACCCGATCGCGCGATACGCCGAACCCATCCCCCGGTTCCGCCGGTAGCGGGCTTCCAGCGGCGCGATGTCGGCGGCCGACACCTGGGTCACCCTGCTGAGCTGATAGAGGAGGGCGACGGCCTCCGCCAGGGGTACCCGCCTGGCCAGGTCGAGCGCCGTACGCGCCGGCGCCGTGGTCGTGATCCATCGGCCGGCGTCCACCTCGTCGGGTTCGATGCGCTCATTGCGGACGATGACGCCCGGTTGCGGTCGACGCGGACGGGCGATCAGTTCGATCGGGTCGGCCGGGTCGACCTGCCCGGCGCCGTGCAGTGCGGCAGCGGTCTTGCCGGCGATGACTCCACTGCGCCCGGTCCACAGCCAGGCCGCCTTTGCCCTGGTCCAGGTATCGAGCTCAGCGCCCTTGGGCACGTAGACGTCGGGGAGTATCGCGGTGTAGTTCCAGCGCAGCGCACCTCGGGTCAGCAGGCCTTTGGCCAGCTGTTCGCTGCCGATGATCGGACCGTCCACGGGTAGGACGCTCTCGGCGGATACCGACCACTTCCGGTGCTGGAGCCGAGATCGACACCGCGGCTGTGGATGAGCGTTGAATTGTAGATATCGGAGCCCTGGTGTCGATCTCGCCTTCAGCACCCGGAAGACCACCGGGGCCGGCTCCCGGGCACGCCGAATCGGCGTGGGCCCAGAGTCCTCGAGCCAGCGCACGCTGAGGGTCCTCGAGCTGGTGCGGACCGCGAGTATTCGAGCTGGTGCGGGCCTAGAGTTTGATGCCGATGTACTTGGTTTCGAGGAACTCGTCGATTCCCACCGAGCCGCCCTCCCGCCCCAGCCCGGACGCCTTGACCCCACCGAACGGCGCGGCGGGGTTGGACACCACCCCTTGGTTCAGGCCCACCATCCCCGTTTCCAGCGCCTCGGCCACCCGCAGCGCCCGCCGCAGGTCGTTGGTGAACACGTAAGAGACCAAACCGTATTCGGTGTCGTTGGCGGCGGCGATCACCTCGTCCTCGGTGTCGAACGGAGTCAGCGGCGCGACCGGCCCGAAGATCTCCTGATCACACATCGCCGCGTCGCGGGGCACCCCGGACAGCACAGTCGGCGGGTAGAAGAACCCGTCCCCACCCGGCGCCGCTCCCCCGGTCAGCACCGCCGCCCCCCGGGAGACCGCGTCGGCGACCAGCGCCTCGACCTTGTCCAGCGCCGCCGCGTCGATCAGCGGCCCCACGTTGACGCCGTCCTCGGTGCCCGGCCCCACCTTGAGCCCGGCCATCCGCTCGGCCAGCCGGCGACCGAACTCGTCGATGACCGAGGCATGCACATAGATGCGGTTGGCCGCGGTACAGGCCTCCCCCATGTTGCGCATCTTGGCCGCGATCGCCCCCTCGACGGCCTCGTCGAGATCGGCGTCGGCGAACACCAGAAACGGTGCGTTGCCGCCGAGTTCGAGCGAGGTGCGCAGGATCTTCTCCGCACACTGCTCGAGCAGCATCCGGCCCACCTGGGTCGACCCGGTGAACGACAGCTTGCGGATCCGCCCGGACCGGATCATCGGCTCGATCACCGCGCCGGCATCGGTGGTGGCGATGCAGTTGACCGCCCCCGGCGGCAGCCCCGCCTCGGTCAGGATGTCCATCAGCGCCAGCATCGACAGCGGCGTCTGCGGGGCCGGCTTGATGACGCTGGTGCAGCCCGCCGCGATGGCCGGTCCGAGCTTGCGGGTGCCCATCGCCATCGGGAAGTTCCACGGTGTTATCAGCAGACAGGGGCCGACCGGCTGGCGGGCGACCAGAAACCGGGCACCGCCGGCCG
>NZ_JBMHMH010000035.1:0-3849 GCF_049179055.1 Micromonospora sp. WMMD737
GAGTAGCGCATAGGCCATAGTAGCTAAGTTCTGATGATTTCGTCAGAAACTACCTGTGCGTGGTGAACTCGCTCGACGAAACAGTGCCGGCCATCGATCTCGCCGGGGTGCCCACACCAGACGAAAGCAACCACTGATGCCCGGCGTGGTTCCTCGCCGGAGGCCGTGCCCGAACGGGGCGGCGCGGCCGTGCGTCACTGCACGAAGCGAAACTCGTCATCGAGAGGTTGACCGGTCCGGCCGGGCTGGAGGGATCCCGCTCCCAGTCTCGGTTTGGCCTCTACGTCCGGACGCGTGACCTTCACGATGGCCCGCCGAACTGACCAGCGCGCCGCTCGATCCTAGGGCCGCGGGGCTGAGGAACGAGAACACCTCAGTCTCGAAAGAGTCTCATTTTCAACGGTATTCCGACACGAACAAGTGTCAACTCGGCCCGAACATCTCCATTCGGATACGGCCGGGTGCGGCGTGTTTCGCCATCACGGGTTGTGTCGATAACTTGGCGACGTCGCTCCGAGGGCGGCCTCTGGTTTGGTGCGGCAGGGCGTTCTGCTGCACCGCTCGGAGTGGAATGACTTAGCGTGAATGAAGGAGTTGATGGAAGATGGCGGTCTTTGATCGAACCAGCATCAGAGTTGCTGCTGTCGGTGCTGGACTGTGCGGGATCGCCCTGGCGTTCGGCCCCGGCGTAGCCCAGGCCGGCGGATACGAATGCCTGGACACCGCTGCGGGAGAGGTTCCCGCGGCGGCGGCCGGATGCGCACCGATATCCCCGATGGCCGGCGGCGTGCCGATGGCCCTGCCCGGCCCGTTGGCGCCGGTGCCTGTGATTCCGCCGGTGCCGCTGGTGCCGCCCCCGATTCCGCCGGTGGTGCCACCGCTGGTGCCGCCGCCGATTCCGCCGGTCGTTCCGCCTGTCGTGGTGCCTCCGGTGGCTGCGGCGGCACCCATCGTTCCGGCGGCCGGAGCCCCAGTCGCAGGCCTTCCGCTGACCACCATGGGCGGCCTGGCGGGCAAGGGTGATCCGGTGGGGCCGGCGCCGAGCGGAGCGCCGGTCGCCGGTCAGCCCACGGCACCTGGTCCGGGCGCATAGTCACGCACTGACGAACACGCGCTGACGGCCCGTCCTCGATGGGGGCGGGCCGTTAGGCGTATCAGGGGCGCCGCGGTGCTGCAGGCAGTGCAAAGCCGTGTCGGCGGCGCTGGGCCTGAATGTCGGCGCCGCTGAAGCGACTGTTGCACAGTTGAATTCCATTGACTGTCGACACCGGTGGTACTCCTCGTCCAAATCCCACTGGTAGCCAACCACTTACGGCCTGCGGCAGATCGTCGATAGTCCTAGGTGCCCCCCGGGAGGCGTTGCCGAAGCGTGACGAACCTTTGATCGAATCGAAGGGGCGCAAGCACTTTCACCGACCTCCCAGCACTCCTACCATCAGTAACTGACAACGTTGTAACTTCTACGGATTCGGGAAGCCATGCGCGGTGCTGTTCGGAGTGTCCTCGTCGCAGTCATGATGGCTGCAAGCGTGGTTGTGGGGTCGGGGAACACCAGCAGGGCGGCGGTTTCGTCGCCGCAGCTCACCGTCGCCTCGATGCTGCCCGCCGAGGGGGCGGTCGTGGGGGTGGCCCACCCCGTCGTGGTCACGTTCAACCGCCCGGTCTTCGATCGAGTTGCAGCGCAACGGGCCATCGACGTCACATCCGTGCCGGCGATGACCGGGAAGTTCGAGTGGGTCGAAGACAATGTCGCGCAGTGGGTCCCGGACACGTTCTGGCCTGCCCACACGACGGTGTCACTGTCGGTGGGCAACCTGCCGACCCGAAACTTCGAGACCGGTCCCGCGGTCATCGGAGTCGCGAACCTCTCCGATCACACGTTCACCGTCACGATCGACGGTCAGCCGCCGGACAACCTGCCCGCGCCACACCATCGACCCAACTTTGGGCAGAACGGTGTCTTCCCCGCTTCGATGGGACGACCGGAATACCCGACGCCGGTGGGGATCTACACCGTCCTGGCCAAGGAACACGACGTCGTGATGGATTCGAGCAGCGTGGGCATCCCGGTCAACGACCCAGACGGCTACCTGTTGGACGTGGAATACGCCGTGCGCTTCACCAAGCGCGGCCTGTTCGTGCATTCGGCTCCGTGGGCGGTCAACCAAATGGGTTTCGAGAACACCAGCCACGGCTGTATCGGGCTCAGCACCGAGGACGCCGAGTGGTACCTCAACACGGTCAACGTGGGTGATCCGATCATCGTGCGCGAGAACGGCGTCGAGGTTCCCCGGACAGTGTCCAGCTAGCACGCTCCCAGGCTGCCCCGCCGGTCGCCGATCCGCTCACAACAGGTCCGTCGCGCCGGTGGGGTCGTAGAAGACCAGAAGGTCGAACTCACCTGTCACCGGATTGTCGATCCGCACCGAGATGCTGCCCGCATCCTGGCTGACCAGAGACACCGCCGGGTTGGACCCGCCGGTCACCGCCGCGATCAGGGCGGCCAGATCGGCGTCACCGGCGAACCCGTCGCCGAACAGGTCGAAGATCGGGTTGGCGGGCCCGTCGCCGAGCACCAGTTCCTCGGAGCCGACGTCGATCAGCGACAGATTGTTCTGTCCGTCGGCCAGATCGGCGCCGCCGCGGGCATCGAACCCCGCGAGGATGGCCTCCGAACCAGGCCCTTCGAACGTCAGCCGGTCGGTTTGCACGCCGTCGGCGAACGCCAGCGTGAAGCTCACCGGGGTGAGCCCGACCAGCTGCACCCCGTCGATTCCCGGCTCGGACTCGAAGTCCAGTTGCGCACCGCTGCGGCCGTTGAGAATCTCCTCGAGCAGCTGCTGGGCGTCGTTGTCGTTGTCGTCGGCATCGACCTCGGCGCGCAGGATGCCCGACAGCTCGCTGATCGGCAACGCCAGCAGCGAGGACAACAGCGAGAACCCGCCCTCGGTCCCGACGGCGAAGGTATCGCCGATCTCGAAGACAAACTCACCGAGCGGGACCGTGACTGCGGCGGTCTCCGGGACGCCGTTCGCGACGTCGACGACCGGCTGCTCTGTCAGCGGCTCGGCGTCGGCGAGATTGAGTCCCGGCGCGATGGCCTCGAACAGCGCCCGCAGCGCCGGCACCGAGAACGCAAAGTTGAGCACATCGGACAGCGTGTACTGCACCTGTTCGGCGAGCGTGGCCAGCGGGCGTCGGTGAAGGTCACCGAGCAGGCCGGCGAACTCGTCGTGCCGCTGGGCGCGCAGAAAACCGACGTCGTAGCCGCCGTTGCCGGGTGCCCGGTCGGTTTCGAAGACGATGACGTCCACTGTGCCGTCGGAGCCGCGGATCTCGAATCGCACCGTGTCGCCCTGGTCGACGGCGTTGACGCCCGGCCGTCGCGCCAGCGACCGCAGCAGGATCGGCAGCTCGTCCTCGGTGATCTCCGCGCCGAGGCCGCGGACCAGGACGCCGTCGAAGGCCGCACCACCGGTGGCGACCACACGGCCGCCGTCGCCGGTCGCGATCACGAGCTCGCTGACGCCGTTGGCCGGGTCCACGGCGCCGCGTTCGGCCAGCTCCACGGCGTCGGCCACTGACTGGCCGCTGAGCACCAGATAGTCGAAGGCCGGTGAATCCTGCTCGTGGACGACCACGGAGATGCTGTCCTTCTCGACACCGAGCAGCCGCACCCTCGGATTGGCGCGGTCCAGCGCGGCGGCGAGCAACGCCGCGGCCGCCTCGGGTGTGCCGATCGGGTCGCCGGCGGTCGCCACAGCCTCCTCGTCGAGATCGATCAGGCCGAACCCGTTGATCCCGTCACCCAGCGCCACATCCCGGTCCAGGCCGGCGATCAGGCCGGGC
>NZ_JBMHMH010000036.1:0-2071 GCF_049179055.1 Micromonospora sp. WMMD737
TCACCGAACCGAACAGCTTGCCGGAGTCGCCGGCCGACTTCACCGCCAGCTGGACGGCGCCGAGGCCCTCGAGGGCGGTCTTCAGCTCGTTGGCGTGCTCGAGGTTCTTCACACCCTTGAGCTCCTGGGCGCGGCGGATCGCGTCGGCTTGGCGCTGGGCACCGCGGGTGGCCACGATCGCCAGCCCGCGCGGCAGCAGGTAGTTGCGGCCGTACCCGTCCTTCACCTCGACGAGGTCACCGGCCGTCCCGAGGTGCTCGACCTCGGCAGTCAGAATCAGCTTCATCTCTATCGTTCCTGTCTTCTTCTCGCCGCTTACCGAGCCGACGAGCTGAACGGCAGCAACGCGACCTCGCGGGCGTTCTTCACCGCGATCGCGACGTCGCGCTGGTGCTGAACGCAGTTGCCGGTCACCCGACGGGCGCGGATCTTGCCGCGCTCGCTGATGTAGGTGCGCAGCAGCGCGGTGTCCTTGTAGTCGATGATCTGCCCCTTGCCCTTCTTGGAGCAGAACACGCACTTGCGCGTCTTGACCGGCTTCTCCGGAGCCGGACGGCGCTTTGTGGATTTCGCCATGTGTCTATCTCTTTCTTATGAAAATCAATGAATATCGTTGCGTCAGAACGGCGGCTCGTCGTCGGCGCCACCGAACGAACCCGATGCCGGGGCGCTGCCCCACGGGTCGTCCTTGGGCTGCTCCGACGCCCGGGAGCTACCGCCCCCGCCACCGCCGCCGAATCCGCCGCCACCGCCGCCGCCGCGGCTGACCTTGTTGACCTTGGCGGTCGCGTAGCGCAGCGAGGGGCCGATCTCGTCGACCTCCACCTCGACCACGGTGCGCTTCTCGCCCTCACGGGTTTCGAAGGACCGCTGCTTGAGCCGCCCCTGCACGATGACGCGCGACCCGCGGGTCAGGCTCTCGGCCACGTTCTCGGCGGCCTCACGCCAGATGTTGCACCGCAGGAACAGCGCCTCGCCGTCCTTCCACTCCCCGCTCTGGCGGTCGTAGATACGCGGTGTCGAGGCGACGGTGAAGTTCGCCACCGCCGCACCCGACGGGGTGAAGCGCAGTTCGGGGTCGGCGGTCAGGTTTCCAACGACGGTGATGTTGGTATCACCAGCAGCCACGGGTTCCTCCTGAAGGTGGTGGTCGGCGTGTTGGGCGCGAGCCTACGCAGCGGTTCCGACGAGCGGCACCCTTTAGTTCTTGTCGGTCCGCATCACCTTGGTCCGCAGCACGGACTCGTTCAGGTTCAGCTGGCGGTCGAGCTCGGACACCGTGGCCGGCTCTGCCTTGACGTCGACCACCGCGTAGATGCCCTCGGCGTGCTTGGCGATCTCGTAGGCCAGGCGCCGGCGTCCCCAGATGTCGACCTTGTCGACACTGCCACCGTCCTTGCGGATGACATTGAGGAACGTCTCCAGCGACGGAGCCACGGTGCGCTCGTCGAGAGTGGGGTCGAGGATGACCATGATTTCGTATGGACGCATAACTAACCCATCACCTCCTATGGTCGTTGCGGCCGCGGTCGTTCCGCGGCAGGAGGGTCGCCTGCGTCGGCAACCGGGCCAGGTTACAGGAACCGGCACTGATCTGCGAAATCGCTCGCCTGCACCGCGCGAATACGGTGTGGTTATCGTCGCTGAGCGTCGACGAGCACACCGAAATCGCCGGCATCGCGGGAGACCCGCGGGCGCAGCCAGTCGGGCAGCCACCCCGGTGGCGCGTCGGGGGCCCGGTCGAACACCCCGCCCGCCGGGTCGTCGACCGCACCGCCGGCGCGTACCAGATCCGACGACGGGCGGTAGATCTGGCCGACGACCAACGCGCACAACGCGATCACCGCGATGTCGCGCACCAGCACCGTCGCGGTGAAGGCCTGCTCGGGCAGCCCCATGTTCTGCTCGCCGTACAGGTAGAGCATCCGCGGCACCCACACCAGCATGTCGACGGACATCCAGGCCAGCAGGATCCGCCGGTGCGGCAACGCCAGCACCGCCAGCGGCACCAGCCACAGCGAGAACTGCGGGCTCCACACCTTGTTGGTCAGCAGGAACACCGCCACCACCA
>NZ_JBMHMH010000037.1:0-6964 GCF_049179055.1 Micromonospora sp. WMMD737
GCAATTACCGCAGCGGGTCTAGGAAGGGCACCCTAATCGGCGCCTGTTGGGATGGTCACATCGTCTCGTCCCGGCCGGACGGGAATATCCGGCGGCTACGCTGCCCTCGTGGCAGGCCGCCTCCTTTCCCTCAGCACCTCGATCGCCGGTTGGCACGGCGACGAGCGCGCGGTCGGTACCCCACTCAACGACGCCGAACTCATCGCGATGCGGCGTACCCGCCTGTTCGGTGCCACCGGAACCGTGCTGATGGCCATCGGCGCACTGGGCGCCGGGGCACGCCCCGTCATCCAGGACCCGACCTTCGGAGTGCGGCTGCTCAACCTGCCGTCGCGCATCCAGACCGTGTCGCTGACCATGACCACCACCGGCGCGGTGATGATGACGCTGGCCTGGTTGATGCTCGGCCGGTTCGCCCTCGGCGAGCGCCGGATGACCCGCAGCCAACTGGACCGGACCCTGCTGCTGTGGGCGTTACCGCTGCTCATCGCCCCTCCGATGTACAGCAAGGACGTCTACTCCTACCTGGCCCAGAGCGAGATCTCGCTGCAGGGCAGCGACCCCTACCGGGTCGGGCCGGCCACCGGGCTGGGGCTCGACCACGTCTTCACCCTGTCGGTGCCCAGCCTGTGGCGCGAAACGCCGGCTCCGTACGGTCCGCTGTTCCTGTGGATCGGGCGGGGAATCTCGGCGATCACCGGGGAGAACATCGTCGAGGCCGTGCTGTTCCACCGGCTCATGGTGCTGATCGGGGTCGGGCTGATCGTGTGGGCCACCCCGCGGCTGGCCCGCCGGTGCGGGGTCGCCGAGGTGAGCGCGCTGTGGCTGGGCCCGACCAATCCACTGCTGTTCATGCATCTGGTCGCCGGGATCCACAACGAGGCGTTGATGCTGGGCCTGATGCTGACCGGCACCGAGTTCGCGTTGCGCGGCATCAGCGCGGTCAGAGGTTCGCCACCGCGACTGAGCGCGGACCTGCGCAGGTCACGGGCGTGGCCCCGTGGCCGCGCCGACTGGGCACGCTGGTATCCGGCGGCCATGCTGGTCGGCGGCACGGTGCTGATCACGATGTCCTCGCAGGTCAAACTCCCCTCACTGCTGGCGCTGGGGTTCGTAGTGATGGCCCTGGCCCACCGGTGGGGCGGCACGGTCCGGGCGTTCCTGTACGCCGGCGGGCTGCTGGGCACCGTGTCGCTGGCGGTGATGGCCGTCATCGGCTGGGCCAGCGGGCTGGGCTTCGGCTGGCTGTTCACGCTGGGCACGGCCAACGTGGTGCGCAGCTGGATGTCCCCGCCGACGCTGCTGGCGCTGGGCACCGGCCAGGTCGGCATCCTGCTCGGCCTCGGCGACCACACCACCGCGGTGCTGGCACTGACCCGTGCGATCGGCGTCAGCCTCATCGCGGTGATCGTGACCTGGCTGCTGCTGGCGGTGCTGCGCGGCCGGCTGCATCCGGTGGGCGGGCTCGGCGTCGCGCTCGGCGCCACCGTGCTGCTGTTCCCGGTGGTGCAGCCGTGGTATCTGCTGTGGGCCATCATTCCGCTGGCCGCGTGGGCCACCAGGCCGGGCTTCCGCGCCGCGGTGATCGTGGTGACGCTGGTGGTCGGCATCTTCGGACCGACCGCTAACGGCGACCGGTTCGCCCTGTTCCAGATCGTGATGGCGACGCTGGCCAGCGCGGTGATCGTGCTGCTGCTGATCGCGCTGACCCACCGCCGGTTGCCGTGGCGGGCACTGCCGCGAACGGCCTCGGGCCGCCCCGCCGGCGAAGCCGACGCACCTCCCGGGGCCCCCCCGGCGCCACCAGCGCCACCGACCCCCAGGACCGACGCCTACGCTGAGTCTCCGTGACCCCGCGCCCATCTGCCGCCGGACCTGCGCACGAGCGCCCGTCGGCGCCCGTGCGGCTGCGCGCGGTCACCAAGCGGTACGGATCCACCACCGCGGTGTCCAGGCTCGATCTCGAGGTGGGCCCCGCCGAGGTGTTCGCCCTGCTGGGCCCCAACGGGGCGGGCAAGACGACAACGGTGGAGATGTGCGAGGGCTTCCTCAAACCGGACTCCGGGTCGATCGAGATCCTCGGTCTCGACCCGGTGGCCGACAACGCCGCGGTGCGGGCCCGCACCGGGGTGATGCTGCAGGGCGGCGGCGCGTATCCGGCGGCCCGGGCCGGTGAGATGCTCGACCTGGTGGCCGCCTACTCGGCCGACCCGCTGGATCCGGCGTGGCTGCTGAGCACCCTGGGACTCAACGACTCGGCCCGCACCCCCTACCGCAGGCTGTCCGGCGGACAACAACAGCGTCTCGCCCTGGCCTGCGCGGTCGTCGGCCGCCCGGAACTGGTGTTCCTCGACGAACCCACCGCGGGCATGGACGCCCACGCACGCATCGTGGTGTGGGAGCTGATCGACGCGCTGCGCCGGGACGGGGTGACGGTCGTCCTCACCACCCACCAGCTGGCCGAGGCCGAGGAACTGGCCGACCGCATCCTGATCATCGACCACGGCGCGGCGGTCGCCACCGGCACCCCGGCCGAACTGACCCGCAACGGCGCCGAGAACCAGCTGCGCTTCCGCGCCCCCCGAAAGCTGGATCTGAGCCTGCTGGTGTCGGCGCTGCCGGAGAGCTACCGGGCGGTCGAGACGGCCCCGGGCGAGTATCTGGTGGAGGGCCACATCGACCCCCAGGTGCTCGCGACCGTGACCGCGTGGTGCGCCCGCCTCGACGTGCTGGCCACCGACATGCGTGTCGAACAGCGCAGCCTCGAAGACGTCTTCCTCGATCTGACCGGCCGGGAGCTGCGTCCATGAGTGGCATGAGCGACAACAGATTCGCCCCGGGGACGTTCTCCCCGGATCCGCGTCCCGCACCGGTGCCCCGGATGCTGGCCGCACAGTTCGGCCTCGAGTTGCGCCTGCTGCTGCGCAACGGCGAGCAGCTGCTGCTGACCATGTTCATCCCGATCACGCTGCTGGTCGGGATGACCCTGTTACCGCTGGGCTCGTTCGGACCCAACCGCGCCGCCACCTTCGTGCCCGCGATCATGGCCCTGGCGGTGATCTCCACCGCCTTCACCGGCCAGGCCATCGCCGTGGCCTTCGACCGGCGCTACGGGGCGCTCAAACGGCTCGGCGCCACCGCCCTGCCGGTGTGGGGCATCATCGCCGGCAAGTCGATGGCCGTGGTGTCGGTGGTGATCCTGCAGTCCGTTCTGTTCGGCGCCATCGGCGCGGCGCTGGGCTGGCGGCCGCCGATCGCCGGGCTCGCGCTGGGCGCGGTGATCATCGCCCTGGGCACCGCTGTGTTCGCCGCACTGGGCCTGCTGCTCGGCGGGACGCTGCGCGCCGAGATCGTGCTGGCCGTGGCCAACCTGCTGTGGTTCGTCTTCGCCGGCCTGGGTGCTCTGACCTTGGACAGCGGCGCGGGGGGCGTGGTCCCGTCGGCGGTGGCCTGGGTGGCGCGACTGACCCCGTCCGGGGCGCTGACCGAATCGTTGTCCCAGGCGATGACGCTGTCGGTGGACTGGTTCGGGATCGCCGTGCTGGCCGGGTGGGGAGCCGTCGGCGCGGTGTGCGCACTGAAGTGGTTCCGCTTCACCTGAGCCGCCCCTACTACGGGGCGTAGTTAGCAAGGCTCTACCATCACAAGGTGCCCGTGAAACGACTATTCATGCGGCTCGTCGACCTGCTTCCGGAACCGAGCCTGCGCACGCAGCGCATCGTCGCCGCGGCCGTGATCCTCACCCAGGGCGGTATCGCCGTCACCGGTGCGATCGTGCGGGTGACCGCCTCGGGGCTGGGCTGTCCCACCTGGCCGCAGTGCTTCCCGGGCAGCTTCACACCCGTCCCGCACCCCGAGGTGGCCGGCATCCACCAGGCCGTCGAGTTCGGCAACCGGCTGCTGACGTTCCTGGTGGTGCTGACCGCCGCGGCGGCCGTCATCGTGGTCGTGCGGGCGCGACGCCGCCGCGAGGTGCTCGTCTATGCATGGCTGATGCCCGCCTCGACCGTGGTCCAGGCGGTGATCGGGGGCATCACCGTGCTGACCGGCCTGCTGTGGTGGACGGTGGCGATCCACCTGCTCGCCTCGATGACGATGGTCTGGCTGGCGGTGCTGCTGTTCGTCAAAGTCGGCGAACCCGACCGGGGCGCCTACCGCACCCGGGTGCCGGGCCCGCTGCGCCACCTGACCGTCCTCAGCGCCGTCACGCTGGCCGCGGTGCTGGTGACCGGAACGATGGTGACCGGAGCCGGGCCGCACGCCGGCGACAAGAGCATCGAACGTCCGGTGCCGCGCCTGCAGATCGAGATCACCACCCTGGTGCACCTGCACTCGTCGCTGCTGGTCGCCTACCTGTCCCTGCTGATCGGGCTCGGCTTCGGGCTGCTGGCGGCGCATGCCGCCCGCGCCGTGCTCAAGCGCCTCGTCGTGGTGGTCGCGCTGGTGGCCGCTCAGGGCCTGCTGGGTGCGATCCAGTTCTTCACCGGCGTCCCGGAAGCCCTGGTCGCCCTGCACGTCGCCGGTGCGGCGGCCTGCACCGCCGCCACCGCCGCGCTATGGGCTTCGATGCGAGAACGGACCGAGGCCGAAGCGTTCCAGCGCTGATTCGACGGCCAGCGCGAACACCCGCTGCCGGCGCGCCCGGGTCGCGTCGTCGAGTTGGCGCCAGCCCAGCGACGGCTCGACCAGCTCGAGTTCCAGCAGCCGGGGAGCCTCGGGCCCGCCGAGCACATCGACCCGGGCGTAGAGCAGATCGCCGGGCGTGATGCCGAGATGGGCGGCGGCGGCTGCCAGGGCGGCATGACCGACGTCCCACAGCTCGAAATCCGGATCGGCAGGCGCCAGCCGCTCCTCGGCGTAGGTGCCCGACTCGTCGAAGACCGGCGCACCCCCCGGCGGCGGCAGGATCGGCCCCTTGGTGAACGCGTGCGAGGCCGCGCCACCGACGAACACCAGCGCTGTCTCACCCGCGCTCACTCTCGGGTCGTAGGGCTGCACCAGGACCGTCTGACCGGCCTGCTGCAGCGCCGCGGCGTGCGCCGCGGCCGCGGCCGGGTCCGTGAACCGCAACGCGCCCACCGACCCGGCTCCGACGGCCGGCTTGACGACGACCTCGCCGCCCTCCGTGCCGGGTGGCAGCGCGAAGCCCTCCCCCGGCGCGACGAACACGCTGGGCACGGTCGGCACCCCGGCGGCAGCCAGGTCGCCCAGGTAGCGCTTGTCGGTGTTCCACGCGACCACCGCGGCAGGGTTGAGCAACCGGCGCACCCGCCGGGTCCAGGCCAGGAATTCGTCGAGGCGCTCGGTGTAATCCCATGCCGCGCGCAGGATCACCAGGTCGGCGTCCAGGGTCGCCGGGTCGTCCCAGGGCAGCCAGCGCGGATGCAGTCCACGGCGGCGCAGCGCCTCGACCAGACCGTCGTCGTCCCCGTCGCCCTCGGGCAGCGCCGCGCACCCCGCGAGCACGACGCGGGGGTGGAAGACATCGGGACGGGCCAGCTTCATGAGCGGAGAAGATGTTACCGAGGGAGGCATGATGGGCCCTATGTACGCCATCGAAGTCGCCGAAACAGGCGGGCCGGAAGTTCTGTCCCACGTCGAGAAGCCGCAGCCCGAACCGGGCCCCGGCCAGGTGCTGATCCGGGCCGAGGCGATCGGCGTCAACTTCATCGACACCTACTTCCGGTCCGGGCTCTACCCGCGTGAGCTGCCGTTCGTCGTGGGCAGCGAGGTGTGCGGGGTCATCGAAGCCATCGGTGCCGGGGTCGCGGCGCTGACCGTCGGCGATCGGGTGGTCACCGACAAGGCTTCCGGCGCGTATGCCGAATACTGCGTGGCCCCAGCCGACTTCGTCGCCTACGTGCCCGACGGGGTGGCCCCCGACGCGATCGCCTCGGCGCTGCTGAAAGGCATGACGGCGCATTACCTGCTCAAATCGACCTACCCCGTGCAGCAGGGCGACACCGTACTGATGCACGCCGGTGCGGGCGGCGTCGGACTGATCCTGACGCAGTGGGCCACCGCGCTGGCCGCCCGGGTGATCACCACGGTGTCCACCCCGGACAAGGCGGAACTGTCCCGCCAGGCCGGCGCGGTCGAGGTGCTCGACTACCCCGACGGGGGCGAGGGCGGCGCACAGGCGTTCGCCGCCCGGATCCGGGAACTCACCGACGGCGACGGCGTCGCCGCGGTCTACGACGGCGTGGGCGCGTCGACCTTCGAAGCCAGCCTGGCCAGCCTGGCGGTGCGCGGCACCCTGGCACTGTTCGGCGCGGCCAGCGGCCCGGTGCCCCCGGTCGACCCCCAGCGCCTCAACGCGGCCGGATCGGTGTACCTGACCCGGCCCAACCTGGGCCACTACACCCGCACGTCCGACGAATTCTCCTGGCGGGCCGGTGAACTACTCACCGCCATCGCCGACGGCACCCTGTCTGTCACCGTCAGCCGTCGCTACCCGTTGCGCGACGCCGAACAGGCGCACCGGGATCTGCAGGGCCGCAAAACCGTCGGCTCGGTGGTGCTGGTGCCCTGACTCAGACCGCGAAGAGCGCGGGCAGGGCCAGCGCGGAGTCCACCGCCAACGCCAGGAAGACCACGGCGAGGTAGTTGTTCGACTGCAGGAACAACCGCAGCGGCTTCACCGGCTCGCCCCGGCGCACCCCGGCGTAGAGCTGGTGGGCCATCACCAGGAACCAGGTGCCGGCCACGATGGCCACCGCGGCGTAGAGCCACCCCGCCGCCAGCGCCAGGGCCAGCGTCGCCGCCACGGTGAGCCAGGTGTAGATCAGGATCTGCTTGGTGACCTGCTGCTCGGTGGCCACCGCCGGCAGCATCGGCACACCGGCGGCCTTGTAGTCCTCCTTGTAGCGCATGGCCAGCGCCCAGGTGTGCGGAGGTGTCCAGAAGAAGATGATGAGGAACATCACCAGTGCCGGCCACTGGATGGTGCCGGTGACCGCCGACC
>NZ_JBMHMH010000038.1:0-1958 GCF_049179055.1 Micromonospora sp. WMMD737
AGCACGGCACCCTGGCCGATGTCCCCGCCGACGTGCCGTATCTGTCGACGTACCCGAAGCTTGTCGAGAACATCTTCATCGCCTGGCGGGCAATGCTTCCCGACGACACCCTGGTGGATCTCGGCCAGCTGCCGTTCGGCCTGCTCGGTGCCCTGGCCATCGCGGTCATCGCGGGCCGTCTCGGTGCCCGGTCCGACGCCGCGCTGGCGGCCGGCGCGGCGTGGCTGACGCTGCCCGCGGTGTTCCTGCAGCTGCCGACGAACTACGTCGACGTCGCCGCGGCGGCGCTGGCCTTGTGCGCCATCGCTTTCCTGCTGGGGCCGGCCGACCGGGTCCGGCTGATGTTCGCGGCGGTCGCGCTCGGGCTGTTCCTGGGATCCAAACCCACCGCGCCGGTGGCTGTCGTGTTGCTCTTCGCTGCGCTGACCCTCGTCGCGGTACGGGCCGGCCTGGGTCGTCTGGTCCCGGTCGCCGGCCTGCTGGCGTTCGTGCTGGGCGCCGAGTCATACGTGAGAAACATTGTTCGCCATGGCAACCCGGTGTGGCCGGTACAGCTCGACATCGGCCCGGTGCAGCTGCCGGGCGAGTACGCGGTGGCCGATCTGCTGGCCGCGGGAGCCGCCGCGCCACGCACCCATGGCAACCTCGCCGAACGGGTGCTGGGGTCGTGGTCGGTGCTCTGGCCGCAGGTGCCCGCCTTCGACATGCGCGTCGGCGGGCTCGGTGTGCTGGTGCTGGTGGCGATCCCGGTCGCCGCCGTCGGGCTGGCGCGACGGTTCGGCGGGTGGGCGGCGGTGGGGGTGGTGCTCATCGTCGCCGCGACGCTGGCGACACCCGAACCCGCGGTGGCGCGCTTCGTGCTGGTGTTCGCCGGGCTGGCGCTGGCCGCGGCGGTGCCCGCGACCGAGCTGCTGCGCACCCGGGCCTGGCTGCACGTCACGGTGTTCTGGCTCATCGCCGCCGGTGCGGCGCAGAATCTCGTCGCCGCCTACCCCGGCCTGCACGGCGAAGGTCCGCCGCTGCGCGCCTACCTGGAGATGACCGACGAGCAGCGGCGCCGTGCGGTGGGTGCGGCCGGCCCGCCGGGGCAATTCATCGACGCCGTGGAGTCGATGCGTCCCGGGGAGATCGCGCTGTTCGACGGAACCGTCGAACTGCCCTACCGGGTGTGGCCCTACGACCTGGCCACGGCGGCCGCCCGAATCCCCGATGATGCGGGGGCCGACGACATCGAGCGGCTGATCCGCGCCGACGATGTCGGGTTGGTGGTCGTCGGTGTGGACACGGTGGCCGAGCAGGTGGTGCGGGACGATCCCGGTGAGTTCACCAAGTTGTTCGACTGTCCGGCCACCGAGTGCCGGGTCTTCGGCAAACGGGGGCGGTAGCACCGCTCGGCGTCGTTCGGCGGGGGCACGTGTGAACTCCGAGTTCGGGGAAACATCGGTGATAGGAGCTGTCGGCACCCTTCAGCGATGGCATGATGGCCGGATCTGAACCGGCCCCTTGCGAGGGGGAGCACCAGGAGCGTCGAGGCAGGGGAAGCGTTTCGTGTACGTGGCGGTCGCGTGGATGTTGGCCATCTGGCTGGCTTCGGTCGCGGTCGTCTACGGCGCCAACCGCATCATCACGGGCTCGCCGGGCGTGGTGGTCGGCGCACCGTTCCAGTCTGGTTGGTTGCCGCAGGAACACGCGCTGTCGCGCTACCACGTGCGCTGGTACGCGGCCACTCTGGTGTTTCTGGCGTTCGACGTCGAGATGCTGTTCATGTATCCGTGGTCGGTGGTCGTCGCGAAGCTGGGCGCATCGGCGATCGTCGAGATGTTCGTGTTCCTCGGGGCGCTTCTGGTGGCGGTCGTGTGGGCGTGGCGAGAGGGCGCGCTGCGGTGGGTGTAGCGGATCTGGCGGTGAAACTCGCCGCGTGGCGCCCACATGTGCTTCCCGTCGAAGTGCCGGGGCAG
>NZ_JBMHMH010000039.1:0-2403 GCF_049179055.1 Micromonospora sp. WMMD737
GTCGTCGATGAGCGGCTCCGGTGCCGCGCTGGCCAGTGCCCGCGCCGCCGCGACCATGGTGGCGGTCGCCCCCACGCTGGAAGCCAGGTCCCACGTGTCGTCGTCGGTGCGTGCCATCAGTGCTCCTGTCCGAGCCGGGCGGTCAACCAGCCGGAGTCTCCGGTCATCGCGAGCAGCTCATCGGCGGGCGGGTCGAACCCGTGGGCGGTGTAGGCAGCCACGTTCGGCTGCACGGTCACCGACCATCCTCGCGCACGCAGATGGTCGGCCGCGGAGTTACGCGCACCGGTGTAGAACAGAGCTTCCAGGTCGATGTCGCTGCCGTGGCGGCGGCCCCGCTCGGTCATGGCCTTGGCCCAGTCGCCGGTCAGCGCCTTGGGATCCATGTGCTCGGTGGCCAGCCGGCTGCCCGGCGCCGACAGTGCGGTGATGCCGTCCAGCAGCCGGTCCTGCGCCTCGGCGGGCAGATAGATGAGCAGGCCCTCGGCGATCCACGCGGTCGGCCGGGCCGGGTCGAAGCCGCCGTCGAGCAGAGCCTGCGCCCAGTCGTCGCGCAGATCGACACCGACGGTCCTGAGCTCGGCGGCCGGCGCCGCGCCGGCCTCGGTGAGGACGCGCGTCTTGAACTCGATGACGTCGGGCTGGTCGATCTCGAACAACACGGTGCCGGCCGGCCAGCTCAGCCGGTGGGCGCGGGTGTCCAGACCGGAGGCCAGGATCACCGCCTGGCGCACCCCGGCGGCGACCGCGCCGGCGAACAGGTCGTCGTAGAACCGGGTCCGCACCGCGACGTGCTCGCACATCTGCCGGGTGGTGAACAGCGGGTCGGCGTCGGTGGCGAGCTGACCGTCGGCCATCCTGACGAAGTGGGGCAGCCCCACCGCCTTGACCAGCGTGGCCGCGTAGGGGTCGTCGATCAAGGGGTCGGGCTGGCGGCTGGCCAGCGCCCGGGACGCGGCCACCGACGTCGCCGTGGCACCCACGCTGGAGGCCAGGTCCCAGCTGTCACCGTCGGTGCGCACCGTCATCTGCTCGCCGAAACATAGCGGACGTCGGCGAATCCCTCGTCGTCGTCCAGCGGGGCCAACCCGTAGCGGCGCAGCAGATCGTTGGTCGGCGTCGCGGTGACGACCCACCCCCGAGCCCCGAGGAAGTCGTGTACGTCGGCGCGCTCACCGAGGAACACCAGTTCGGAGAAATCGAGGTCGAAGCCCTGGCTGCGCCAGCGCTCGGTGGACTCCTTCATCCGCTCGCGCACCTGCTCCTCGTCGACGTCCTGGTTGCCCGGAACGCCTTCGGCGGCCAGCCGGCTGCCGGGGGAGCTGAGCTCGCTGATCTGGTCGAGCAGCCGGTCCTGCCCGTCCGGCGGCAGATAGCCCAGCAGGCCCTCGGCGATCCATGCCGTCGGAGCGGACGCGTCGAAGCCGGCGGCGGCCAGCGCGGCGGGCCAGTCCTGGCGCAGGTCGATGCCGACGGTGCGCAGCGTGGTCGTCGGCTCGGCGCCGAGACCGGCCAGCGTCGTCGCCTTGAACTCGATCACCTCGGGTTGGTCGACCTCGTAGACCACCATGTCCGCCGGCCAGCGCAGCCGGTAGGCGCGGGCGTCGAGACCGGAGGCCAGGATGACGGCCTGCCGGACGCCCGCGGCGATCGCGTCGGCGAAGAAGTCGTCGAAGAACCGGGTGCGCGCGGCCATGCCGTCGGCGAACCGCCTCATGCCCACCGGATTGGCGCCGTCCTCACCGTCCAGTTCGGCCGCGCTCAGCTCGCCGGAGGCCAGCCGGGTGAAGAAATCGTGACCGACCGCGCGCACCAGTGGGGCCGCGAACGGATCGTCGATGACCGGTGTGTCGGCGCGGCTGGCCACCGCCCGTGCGGCGGCGACCATCGTGGCGGTCGCGCCGACGCTGGAGGCGAGGTCCCAGGTGTCGTTCTCGGTTCGTGGCATCTGTGTGTCCTTGTGTTTGCGGTGCGGTCCCGGCCACCTGTTAGTTAGGTGGCTTAATGACCTGCCACAACTGTACGCGTCGAATAGGGATCGGATTCGGGCCAACGGAGATGCAACTGTTAGTCTCGTAGACTGTTTGAACGCGTGACCTGCGCAGGCCATATACCTGCCGGTCCCGTCGCGCACACGACTTAACCACGACGCTGGTCACGCCAGCCACAGAGCACGCCGCGATCGTTACTCGGCCGTGCAGGAGGAAAGAGTGCTCTCGGCTTTCATCTCATCACTGCGAACGGTCGACCTGAGGCGAAAGATCCTGTTCACGCTGGGCATCGTTCTCCTCTATCGGGTCGGCGCCTCGATTCCGTCGCCCGGGGTGAACTACCCCAACGTCCAGCAGTGCATCACCCAGGCCACCGGCGGCGAGTCCGGGCAGATCTATTCGCTGATCAACC
>NZ_JBMHMH010000040.1:0-3267 GCF_049179055.1 Micromonospora sp. WMMD737
GAGCGTGCGGCGGAAATAGCCCGCTGAACAGTTGAGGTATCTTCAATCGCTTCTTGCACAGCCCACAACAGATCGGCAATTCGCTTCTGCTCGTCGAGCGGAGGCAGGCCGAACTCATACCTGGCGATGTCTGACCAGTTGACGTAGGGGTTGACCGACCCCTTCGACTCGGCAAGAGCGAAGGCGTGAAAAGGTTCTGCGGTCAAGACAAACGGTAGGAATCTCGACAACAGCACACGCTCGTCCTTGGGTTGGATCACAAAGGTTGTATTGGCGCATACGCCGTCGAAATCGGCGACGGCCACCTTGCGGAGATAAGTTCGGCGGGAACCGTAGAGAACCTGTCCTGGCCGGAATCTGCGGTGGAACGCTGGACCTAGGTAGCCATCCCCAATCTCACCCCAGCGGTGGATGGTCAGGTCGTCGGTGTCCATGTGTTCACCGGCGACATATCGTTCCACCTCGCCGTCGGCGGGATCGCACTTCTCTTTTGACGCCTCGGCGACATCGCCGAGAATCGTCCGCTTCCACGTTCTCTTGTCCAGGCTAAGGCTCACCGGGACGCCTCCTGACCGAGAAACGAGATCAAGTGGGACACTGATTCGTCGGCAGCAGCGGTTGCGGTACGCCATTGGGCGACCGCGTCCTCGATGTTGATCACGTCTTCGGGGTCAGTGGTGTTCTCGGCGGCGACATAGAGCGGGATGGCGAGGCTGTAGCCCTTTCCGGCGATCTGCGTCATTGTGGCGACAGCCGAGAACCCCAGTTCATCTGAAAAACCTTGGTAGCTAGTCAGGATTCGCTTCTGGTGATTCTCCCGCAGGAAGGACTGCGCCTGGTCGCGGGACACCTCATTGACCGCATTGATGAACAGCACCTTCCCCTTGTGCTCGGGCGGCTTCTTGGTGCGCAGCGTCACCACCACGGCTTCCATCGGGCTGTTGTAGAACAACCCGGCACCCAGCCCGAGCACGCACTCCAGCAGGTCGGACTTCACCAGTGCTTCACGAAGCGGGGCCTCTTCCCGACGAAACAGCACCCCATGTGGGAAAAGGATCGCTGCCCGGCCCCTCTTGGGGTCCAGGCTCTTGGCGATGTGCTGGAAGAAAGCGTAGTCGGCGCGCCCCTGAGGCGGGACACCCCACGTGTTGCGCCCGTAGGGGTCCTTGGTGAATGCGGTGCGGTTCCACGCTTTGATGCTGTAGGGCGGGTTGGCGAGCACCACGTCAAAGGTCTTCAGTCGTCCGTGGCGGTCGTGGAATGCCGGCGCTGCGAGGGTATCGCCGTGACCGATGTGGCCATCGGCGATGCCATGCAAGAAGAGGTTCATCCGGGCGATAGCAGAGGTGCCGTGGTTGAGTTCCTGCCCGTACAGCTTCAGGTTTCGCCACTCCTTGCCCTGGCCGCGCAGCTCGGCGGCAGCCGAGATGAGCATACCGCCTGTGCCGCAGGTGGGGTCGTAGATGGATTCGCCGGTTTGGGGTTGCAGCATCATCGTCATTAAGTGGACGAGGGTGCGGTTGGTGTAGAACTCTTGGGCCGTGTGGCCGGAGTCGTCGGCGAACTTCTTGATGAGGAACTCGTAGCCTTGCCCCAGTTCGTCCTCGGGCAGGTTCTCCACGGACAGCGTCTTAGAGGAGAAGTGCTCGATGAGGTCGCCGAGCGTTGCGTCGGGGAGCAGGTACTTGTTACCCCAGTCGCCGTCACCGAATACTCCCGCGAGAGTGTCGGGGTTGGCGGATTCGACGGCCCGCATGGCCTTGAGGATCGCTGCGCCGACGTTGGTGGTGACGTTGCGGATGTCGTCCCAGTGCGCGCCAGCGGGGATGGCGAAGCGGTGGTTCTCCGGCAGGTCCGCCAGTTCCTCGTCGCCGTACTCCGCCAGAGCGATGTTGTGCTCCTCGTCGTACACGTCGGAGAGCCTCTTGAGGAACACCAGCGGGAAGATGAACTGCTTGTAGTCGCCGGCGTCGATCAGCCCGCGCAGCAAGACCGCTGCGCCCCACAGATAGTTCTCCAATTCGTTCTGGGTGATGCGCTTGCTCATGCGCCCAGTCCCCATTTCGCAAGTTCCTTCTTCAGTGCCGCCCGCGACTCGCCGGCAGCCATGTGTGCGGCTTGCAAGTCCGCGAGCGCCTGGTCGAGGGTGACCTCCTCGTCGGTGTCGGCGGGTTCGACGTAGAGCGGAATGTTGAGGTTGTAGCCGTTGGCTTTGATCTCGTTGAGGGTGGCGACGTGTGAGAGTCCCGGTGAGTCGCTGAAGGCCTGGTACGTCTTGAGGATCGCGCCAGCGTGCTCGGGTTCCAGCGTGTTCTGGTTGCGTCCACGTTTGAACAGGTGCTCGGCATTGATGAACAACACCTCCTTGCTATGGGCGGTGGACTTGTTGCGCCGCAGGATTAGGATGCAGGGGGCAAGCCCGGCTCCGTAGAAGAGGTTCGGGGCGAGGCCGATCACCGCTTCGATGTAGTCCGTGTTGAGGAAGTGCTCACGGATCCGGCCTTCGGCGCCCTGGCGGAACAAGGCACCTTGCGGCAGCACCACGGCCACACGTCCCTTGCGCGGCGTCGCGGAGGTCAGCATGTGTTGGACCCACGCCCAGTCCGCGTATCCGCTCGGGGGCACCCCTCCGAGGTGGTTGCGTCCCCACTTGTCGGTCGCCCACTGTTCTTGTCCCCAGTTCTTCAGGGAGAACGGTGGATTGGCGATCACGCAGTCGAACTGAGCCAGATGCGATCCATCGAAGTAGGCCGGGCTGCGCAGCGTGTCCTCGCGTACGACGCGGAAGTCCTCGATGCCGTGTAGCAGGAGGTTCATCCTTGCGATGCCGGAGGTGGCGAGAACCTTTTCCTGTCCGAACAGCTTGCCCCACAGGGTTTGCGCCTGTCCGCCCTCGGCTTTGACGTGTTCGATGACCTCGATGAGCATGCCGCCGGTCCCGCACGCCGGGTCGTAGACGCTTTCGCCCTCCTTGGGGTCGAGGATGTTGACCATCATCCGGACCACCGAGCGCGGGGTGTAGTACTCGCCGGCCTTCTTGTTGGATTGGTCGGCGAACCTCTTGATGAGGTACTCGTATGCCTGCCCGAATACATCCGGAGACACGGCTGCGTTGGTGAGCGGCTTGGTGGAGAGGCGTTCGATGAGGTCCGCCAACTTGGCGTCGGAGAGCTTGTCCTTATTGGTCCACGGTGCGTTGCCGAAGATGCCATACAGAGTGTCGGGGTTGGCTTTCTCAATCTCGCGGAACGCGGTGACCAACGCCTG
>NZ_JBMHMH010000041.1:0-5922 GCF_049179055.1 Micromonospora sp. WMMD737
TCGCGGTCCGGCCCCGGCGGCAGCGTCTCGGCGATCTCGAAGGCACTGTAGAGGCGCTGCCGGATACACAGCGCGTCGTCGAGGGTCTTCATCCCGGGTGCCCACTGTGCGAAATGCTCGTTGCCGAAGTACGACTGCTGCATCCCGGCGGCCAGCACCAGCACGTCGTAGTCCAGCGTGAAGGTGGTGTCGTCCGGCCGGCGCGCGGTCAGCTGCCGCGCCGCGGGATCCAGCGCCACCGCCTCCCCGAGCAGCGGGGTGATATTGCACTGACCGGAAAATTGTTCACGCAGTGGCCGGCTGATGTGACCGATGCTGAGCATCCCGGTGGCGCACTGGTAGAGCAGCGGCTGGAAAAGATGCCCGGCCGTCTTGTCCAGCAGGGTCACGTCCACCTCGACGCCCTTGAGTCTGCGCGCGCAGAACAGACCGCCGAACCCGCCTCCGACGATCAGTACCTTCATCCGCTCGTGGCTCATCACACGAGGCTAGCGGGCCGGGGCGACGCGCCCCGGCCCCGGCGGACGATCAGTAGGCCGGAATAAGACGCAGAACTCTGGTCGACTTCATGATCACACGCTGCACGCGCAGGCCGTACGCGTACCGCCCCTAGAGTGAGGCCGTGTCCGACGACGATCGTCTTCGCTGGGACCGCCGCCATGCCGGTCAGGATCCGGTCGAGCTGGACGAGGTCGCGCTGCCCGCGGTCTTTCGCCCCTACGCGACCGAATTCCCCGTCGCGGGCCGGGCGCTGGAGCTCGCCTGCGGTCGCGGTGCGGCCGCGGTGTGGCTGGCCCTGCGCGGCATGGACGTTCGCGGTGTCGACATCTCCCCCGCCGCGGTCGAAGCCGCGCGAGGGCTCGCCCGGCGCTGCCGGATCGCCGAACGTTGCCATTTCGACATCGTCGATCTCGACGACGGACTTCCGCCCGGGAAACCGGTGGACGTGCTGCTCTGCAACAAGTTTCGCGACCAGCGACTCGATCACCCGGTTCTCGAACGACTGGCGCCGGGCGGTCTGCTGGCCCTCAGCGCGTTGAGCGAGGTCGGAGCCGGGCCCGGGCCGTTCCGGGTTCGCCCGGGCGAACTCACCGACGCATTCGCCGTACTCGACGTCATCACCAGCGGTGAAGCCGACGGGCAGGCCTGGCTACTCGCCCGCCGTTGACTCCGCGGCAGCCGGGCCCGGGCGGCGCGTCGCACCCCACAGCCCCACCCCGATACCGGCGACCGCGCCACCGAGGCCGATGAGCTTCTGCGAGGTCCTCAGCTGGTCGTGCACGCTGTAGCCGCCCAGCAGATCAGCCGCGTCGGCGCCGCCGGAGGCCAGGAACCAGCCTCGGGTGTTGCGGCCCCGCAGCGCGGCGGAAACCAGCATCGCCCCGATCAGCGCGTCGCGATAGCCCATCGACCGCAGCAGCAGACGTGCGGTCGGCGGCGGATCGTCGGGGTCGCCCCACCACCGGTTGGCCCGTAGCGGATCAACCAGAAACGAGACCCCCGACGCCAGACGAATCCCACCCGCTGCCAACGCTGCACCGTCCACGGCCATGCGTTTCTCCTATGTCAAGCCGCTGCCAGTTGGCAAGGCTCTTGACGGTTGTTGTGGTCTGTGTGGAGGTGGCCGAAGACGACTCGTGCCAGGCGGCGTTTGAGGCAGCGCAGGGCTTCGGTGGTGGAGTCTCCTTGGGCCAAGCGGTGGCGGTAGTACGCCTGACCGAGGCCGTCGAGGCGGATCTGGGTGACTGCGATGCGGTGCAGGGCGGCGTTGAGTTGGCGGTTGCCCGAGCGGGTCATCCGGACCCGTCCGCGGGTGTTGCCCGACCACACCGGAACCGGCGCCACCCCGGCGTGACGGGCGAAGGCCGCCTCGCTTTTGAACCGGGTGACCCCGGCGGCCTCACCGACCAGTTTGGCCGCGGTCAGCTCCCCACAGCCCGGCATGGCCAGCAAGACCGGCGCGACCTTTCGCACACGTTCGCCTATACGTTTGGCCAACGCATTGATCGTCTCGGTGAGACGGGTGATGTCGGCCAACTCGTCGCGGGCCAACTCGGCCACGATTCCGGTTTGGGTGTCCAGCCAATCACCCAGCAGCCCCCGATGCTTGGCCAGATCCAGCGAGCGAGCTTTGGGTGCACGCTCGGGATCGAGCTCATGGACCCGCCACAACAACCGATTGATGGTCGCCGTCCGTGCCGCCACAAGGACTTCGCGGCGATCCACCAACAGCTTCAGTTCCCGCGACACCTCGTCATGAGAGGCCACCGGAAGGTCCGGTTCACGTAGGAATCCCCGCGCCACCGCCAATGCGTCGATCGGATCGGACTTGCCGCGGGTCCGTGCCGAGGCCCGGGTCTGGGCCATCAACTTCGGCGGCACCCGCACCACCTTCTGCCCCAACGCCAACAGGTCACGTTCCAGACGCGCCGACAAATGCCGGCAATCCTCGATCGCCCAGATGACATCGCCCCCGAACTGTTCGCGGGCCCACATCACCGCCTCGGCATGCCCGACGGTGATCGCTTGAACGGTCTTCTCGGCGAGCTTGCGACCCGCATCGTCGACAGCGACGAAGGTGTGCGTGCGCTTGTGTACATCGGCTCCAACAACAACCATGGTGGTTGCCTCCATTCACTGTGAGGTGACGGTTGGGCCGGTCGGCGGACATACCTCAGTGGGGGCGGTGCCACGCTCCTATCAAGTCACGCCGGCCGGTCCTTCACACCTGATGCCGACAAAACACATGCTCGCCAACCCGACGGCGGCAGGCACCCTACGAGCCAGACACCAGGTGTAAAGGATCCAACCACCGCAAGAAGCGGTGACCTCACCCTGACACTGACGGCACCCTACGCCAGGGGCACCGGAGGTGACCGCCGAATTCAGCCGGCGGCCCAGGTCTTGGCCTGCTCGAGCTCGTCGATCCGGAACAGCGCGAGCTCGCCGGGCACCATCGGAGGCAAAAGCGTGCAACGCGTGGGAAACCCACTCCTTGTCCGACACCACCGCGACGCGGCGGAACTGCGAGTGGTGTCCGACCAGTGCGCCCAGCCCCATCTTCAGGTCCTCGACCAGACCGCCGGGACCGAAACCCTCGTAGTCGTCGGCAACGATCTCGACGAGCCGGATCTCGCCGGATCCCACGAGCTCGGCCATCACCGGGGCGAAGTGGCGCAGGTCCTCGCCACTGACGCGGCCGGACACCCGGATGCCGCGTACACCTGCCGGCATGTTGCCCACGACCTCGATCATCGCTGACCTCCTCGCCGGGTCGAGTGTGACACGGGCGAAGGCGCGTTTCGGCGGTTCGGCGAGGAACCTCGTCCCCCCGATCCGACCCGGCCGGCGCCGCATTGGGGAAGATCGACGGGTGCACCCCACACCGTTGACGGTTCCGGCCCTGCTGACCCGCGCCGTGCGCGACTTCGGCGAGCACACCTACCTGGTGACTCCGACCGATCGTCTGAGCTACCGCGACGCCGAACGGCGCTCGGCGCTGGTGGCCCGCTGGCTGCTGGCCCGCGGTGTCGGGAAAGGCACCCGAGTCGGGCTCTTCTTCGCCAACGGACCCGAGTGGGTGATCTGGTGGCTCGCCGTGTCGCGGATCGGTGCGCTGGCGGTGCCGTTGAGCACGATGTACCGGCCCGCCGAAATCGCCAAGGTCGCCCGGCTGGCCGACATCGGGCTCCTGGCCGCCCCGCCGACCGTGCTGGACATCGACGTCCCCGAACGGCTCGAGGAGGCCTTCGGCGAGCTGGCCGGCCAACCGGCAGGACAGCTGGCGATGCGTGCGGCGCCGTTCCTGCGCTCCGTCGTCCTCACCGGGCAGACCCCCGCCGGCTGGGCGACGCGCTATCACGACGATGCCCCTGAGCTGGTCCCGGCGGGGCTGCTCGAGGCGGCCGAAGCCGAGGTCACCGCCGCCGACCTGGCGATCATGGTGCACACCTCGGGCTCGACCGCCGACCCCAAGGGTGTGATCCACACCCACGGCACGCTGGTCCGCCAGACCTCGACGTGGCCGGCGGCGATCCGGGCCATCAGCAAGTCGCCGGAGCCGCCGGTCATCCTGAGCGCGATGCCGTTCTTCTGGATCGGCGGGGTGCTGGCCGTCACCGGGGCGCTGCACGAACCGGTGACGTTGCTGGTTATGGCGAAACTCGAGGCCGGAACCGCGCTGGATCTCGTCGAAGCCGAGCACGCCACCGGCATCGTCGGCTGGCCTGCGTTCACCCAGCGGATCCGTGCGCATCCCAGCTTCGCCGAGCGGGACCTGTCCTCGGCGCCGATGCTGCGCGACGGCCCGCTCGACATCGCGATGACCGATGTCCCCGACGGGTTTCCGGTCCACCGCACGATGTCGGAGACGGCGGGTGGCTTCGCCTACACCGATCTGGCCGTCGTCGACGACGCCGGGGCCGCGGTGCCCGACGGGGTCGTCGGCGAACTGCTCGTCCGCGGTGTCGGCGTGATGGCCGGATACAACAAGAAGGAGCGCGCCGAGACTTTCGATTCCGACGGCTGGTACCACACCGGTGACCGGGTCTACCGCCGGTCCGGTGACCCCCGGCTGTTCTACGTCGGGCGCAGCACCGAACTCATCAAGACCTCGGGGGCGAACGTCTCGCCGTTGGAAGTCGAGGCGGTGATCGAGGGATTCGACGACATCGCCCAGTGTGTGGTGGTCGGTGTCGAGCACCCCGAGCGCGGCGAGGAAGTGTGTGCGGTCCTCGTCGCGGCCGGCGCCGGGCACGTCGATGTGGAGTCGGTGGCCCGCCGGGCCCGCGAGGCCCTGTCGTCCTACAAGGTTCCGACCCGGTGGATCACCGCCTCCGGCGCGCAGATCCCCACCCTGCCCAGCGGGAAGTTGAACCGGAAGGCGTTGCGCGACTGGGTGGTCGACTCAGTTCTGCCGGGTCAGTAACTCGCGTGTGAACGTCGCGATGAAGCGCTCGGTGTCGGTGGGGCCGGCCGGGCGGATGACGAACTTCGTCAACCCTGCGGCGAGGTAGCCGTCGAGCTGTGCGTGCAGAGCCGGCCAGTCGGCGGCGACCAGCGCGGTGGGGTCGACATCGGGCCGCCGGCGGCGGATCGCGGCGACGACCGCATCGGGCAGGGTGCCGTCGCCGACGGCGAGGTTGATGCCGTAGTGGTCGGCGGGGATACGCCGGCCGCGTTCGGCGGCTGCGGCGTCCATCCGCCCTCGCGCGTAGGCGGCCTCGTCCGGGGTGAGGAAACTGCCCAGCCACCCGTCACCGTGGGCGCCGACGCGCCGGTAACCGGCCGCCGACGAGCCGCCGAGCCAGATGTCCAACGGTGCGGCAGGTTTCGGGCGGATGTCGGCGTCGCGCACCGAGTAGTGGTCGCCGTGAAACGAGACCGGGCCTGGCGAGTCGGGATCCAGCACCGCGCGCATCAGGGTCAACGCCTCGTCGAACACCGCGCCGCGGCTGCCCCCGGGCACCGGGAACAGATCACGCTCGGCCGCCAGGGCCGAACGAAGGCCGAACACCGGAAGCACCCGCTTGGGCGCCAGCGCAGCCAGCGAGGCGACTTGCTTGGCCACCAGCACCGGATGGCGTCCCGGGAGCACCGCAACCGAGGTTCCCACCTTCAGATTCGTTGTGCGCGAGAGCGCATAGGCCATCCCGACGAACGGGTCCACCGCCGGTGAGTACACCAGCTCGGAGAACCACAACGAGTCCACCCCGGCCGATTCCAGGCGATCGACGATCGCCGGCAGTTCGGCCGGTGCGGTCTCGGGCCCCAGCCCGACTCCGAAACGAATCTTCACGACGGCTCCACCCTACGTGTCGCGGCATTGCCCGCTGCCCCGCGCCGGGGAATGACAGGATGGTGCACGTGGCAGAGCGCATCACGTTTCCCAGCAGCTCCGGACCGGCACTGGCCGGTCTGATC
>NZ_JBMHMH010000042.1:0-3049 GCF_049179055.1 Micromonospora sp. WMMD737
AACAGTAAACGAGGGATACCCTGCTCTACAGGGGTGGTTCTGGTTGTCGATCGAGGGCAGGAGAGACATGCGGCCCGCTCGTTGGCAGCGGTCCACCTACGTGGTGGTCGGCGCGGCGGTACTGCTGCTGGTGGTGGCGGTCGTGGTGGCCGCGGTGCTGGTGGCCTCCCGCCAGTCCGGCGAGCCGATCGCGGTGCCCCCCGTCCCGCCGCCGGCCAGCGCGCAACCCGAGGTCGTGCCGGTGTCCGACGCGGCGGACACACCGACACCGCGGGGCCTGGCCGCGGTGCTCGCACCGGTGTTGGCCGACCCGGACCTGGGCCGGTTCACCGGCCGGATCAGCGACGCCCTGACCGGCGACGAGCTGTGGTCGCAGGGTGCCGACGTGCCGATGCAGCCGGCCTCCACCAACAAGCTGCTGACCACCGCCGCGGCGCTGCTGGCGCTCGATCGTGAGGACCGGCTGACCACCCGCGTGGTGTCGGACACCCCCGGGGTGGTGGTGCTCGTCGGCGGCGGCGATCCGACGCTGTCGGCCGCCCCGCGCGGCGAGGACACCTGGTACCAGGACGCCGCCCGCATCGTCGACCTCGCCGACCAGGTGCGACGCAGCGGGTTCGCGGTCAAGAGAGTGCAGGTCGACGTCAGCGCCTACAGCGGACCGACCATGGCGGTGGGCTGGGACCCGCGCGACATCGACGGCGGCGACATCGCCCCGATCGAGCCGGTGATGCTCGACGGTGGACGCACCCAGCCGGTCAGCGTGGAATCGCGGCGGTCCAAGACCCCGGCGCTGGACGCGGGGCGGGCCCTGGCCGTGGCGTTGGGGGTAGACCCGGCGACGGTGCGAGTGTTGCCGCCCGGGCGCAGCGTCGAGGGCACCGAGCTCGCGTCGGTGCAGTCGCCGCCGCTGATGGAGCGCCTGCACGACATGATGAACTACTCGGACAACGTGATGGCAGAGTCCATCGGCCGGGAGGTCGCCGCAGCGCTGGACCGCCCGGCGAGCTTCGACGGTGCGGCCCGGTCGGTGCTGAACACCCTCGCCGACGCCGGTGTCGACACCGGGGGCGCGCGGCTGCTGGATTCCAGCGGCCTGTCGGTCGACGACCGGCTGACCGCCACCACCCTCGACGAGGTGCTCTACACCGCCACCGGTGACACCCACCCGGCGCTGCGGCCGCTGGTGGATCTGCTGCCCATCGCCGGCGGCAGCGGCACCCTGTCCAACCGCTACCACGACACCGAGGCCGGTCTGGCCGCCGTGGGGTATCTGCGCGCCAAGACGGGCTCGCTGACCGCCACCAACACTCTGGCCGGCATCGTCACCGACGAAAGCGGCCGGGTGCTGACGTTCGCGCTGCTGTCCAACGAGGCCGGCCCCACCGGCCGCACCGCCCTCGACGCGTTCGCCGCGACGATCCGCTCCTGCGGGTGCAACCGATGAGCCCGCAACGCGCGGCGGGTTTCGACGTGGGTCGCGCCGTCGACTGGAATCTGGCGGCGACGCTGGGCGGCAAGCTGGCCCGGCCGCAGCCGGCCGCCACCGACTACACCCGCAGGCAGGTCGTCGACCAGCTCACCGCCTCGGCGCGCGCCGCCGAGGTCCCGGTGCGGGAGGTCACCGGGCTGGCCGAAGGCGGTGACATCCCCGAGGCGCGGATCGTCGACCGGCCGGAGTGGATCGAGGCGGCCACCCGCTCCATGCGGGTGATGACCGGCGGGAGCGTCGACGACGCCGCGAAACCGCGGGTGATCAGCGGACGCATCGCCGGAGCGCAGACCGGCGCGGTACTGGCTTTCGTGTCCTCGGGCATCCTCGGCCAATACGATCCGTTCGCCGCGGGAGGCGGTGAGTTGCTGCTCGTCTACCCCAACGTCATCGCCGTGGAGCGTCAGTTGCGGGTGGTTCCGAGCGATTTCCGGATGTGGGTCTGCCTGCACGAGGTCACCCACCGCGTGCAGTTCCGGGCCAACCCGTGGCTGGCCGAGCTGATGTCGGAGTCGCTGGCGGTACTGACCGACGACGGCGGAGAGGACGTCACCGCGGTCGTCGGCCGGCTGGCCGGGTACCTGAGGGAACGTCGCAGCGCCGCCGACGGCGAAGCTGCCGAACCGAATTCGTCGGGTGTGCTGGGTCTGCTGCGGGCGGTGCAGTCGGAGCACCAGCGCGAGGCCCTGGATCGTCTGCTGGTGCTGGGGACGTTGCTGGAGGGGCACGCCGACCACGTGATGGACGCCGTCGGTCCCGCGGTGGTGCCCTCGGTGGCCACCATCAGGCGCAGATTCGACGACCGCCGGCAACGCCATCAGCCGCCACTGCAGCGGCTGATGCGGGCGCTGCTTGGTATCGACGCCAAGATGAGCCAGTACACCCGGGGCAAGGCGTTCGTCGACGCGGTGGTGGCCAAGGTCGGGATGGCACGTTTCAACACGGTCTGGTCGAGCGCTGAAACCCTGCCGTTGCCAACGGAAATCGACGAGCCGCAGCGATGGATCGACCGGGTGCTCTAGCCGAACTGCGGGCCGCGTTGACCCGCTTCGTCGGTGCTCACGATGTCGGTGACACATGGTGCGTCGCCCTGTCCGGTGGAGCGGATTCGCTGGCGCTGACCGCGGTCGCGGCGGCGATGCGGCCGACCACCGCGCTGATCGTCGACCACCGCGTGCAACCCGGCTCCGACGAGGTGGCCCAGACCGCGCGCGCTGCGGCGGTGGCGCTGGGCTGCGTGGATGCAGCGGTCATCGGTGTCGACGTCGGGACCGCGGGCGGGCCGGAGGCGGCCGCCAGGACGGCGCGCTACCGGGCTCTCGACCGCGCCAGGGCGGGAGCCCCGGTCCTGCTCGGGCACACCCTCGACGACCAGGCCGAGACGGTGCTGCTGGGCCTGGGGCGCGGTTCGGGCGCCCGCTCCATCGCGGGCATGCGTCCCCACGACCCGCCGTGGTGCCGCCCGTTGCTCGGGGTGCGCCGCGCGGTGACCCGGGCGGCGTGCGCGGAGGCGGGGCTGACCCCGTGGCACGACCCGCACAACACCGATCCGCGCTA
>NZ_JBMHMH010000043.1:0-4324 GCF_049179055.1 Micromonospora sp. WMMD737
GGTGCCCGTCGACGAGAGCGGGTTCAGCGTCGAGGCCGACGGCGAAGGCGGATTCGTGGTGCGCGGTGTGCGCCCGCAGCGGTGGGTCGCCCAGACCAACTTCGACAACGACGAGGCCGTCGGATACCTCGGCGACCGGCTGGCCCGACTAGGCGTCGAGGACGAGTTGCTCAAACTCGGCGCCCGGCCGGGCTGTGCGGTGACGATCGGCGACATGACGTTCGACTGGGAGCCGCAGACTCCGGCCGGGGTGGACGTCACGATGTCGGGCCGCGGCACCGATACCCGGCTGGAACAGACCGAACGGGTCTCGGCCGACGAGCGCAAAGCAGCGCGGCGGGCGCGCCGGGAGAGCCCCGAGGATCAGGAGTGAACTCCGTTCACCCGGCCGGTTCGGCGAACTCCGTCCACCGGGGTGCGGTGCGCACCGCACGCTCGGTGGTCGTCAAGATCGGCACCACCGCGCTGACGACCCCGTCGGGCATGTTCGACGTCAGCCGGCTGCAGTACCTCGTGGATGCGATCGAAGCGCGCATCGAGTCCGGCTCGGACGTGGTGATCGTGTCCTCGGGCGCGATCGCCGCAGGCATCGAACCGCTGGGGTTGCCCAGGCGGCCCACCGATCTGGCCACCAAGCAGGCCGCGGCCAGCGTCGGGCAGGTGGCGCTGGTGAACTCGTGGAGCGCGGCGTTCGGGCACTATCGGCGCACCGTGGGCCAGGTGCTGCTGACCGCCCACGACATCTCGATGCGGGCCCAGCACACCAACGCCCAGCGCACGCTGGCCCGGCTGCGTGCTCTGCACGCGGTGGCGATCGTCAACGAGAACGACACGGTCGCCACCAACGAGATCCGCTTCGGGGACAACGACCGGCTCTCGGCGCTGGTCGCCCACCTGATCGGGGCCGATGCGCTGATCCTGCTCTCCGACATCGACGGGCTCTACGACGGCGACCCGCGCAAGGCCCCCGCCGACAATCCGGCACGTTTCGTTCCCGAGGTCGCCGGACCCGACGACCTGGCTGACGTCACGGCGGGCCAGGGCAGCCACCTCGGCACCGGCGGGATGGTCTCGAAGCTGTCCTCTGCGTTGCTGGCAGCCGACGCCGGCGTTCCGGTGCTGTTGGCCGCCGCAGCCGATGCGGCCGCGGCACTGTCCGACGCGTCGGTCGGCACCGTGTTCGCCCCGCGCGCCGAGCGGATGTCGGCACGGCGGTTCTGGGTGCGCTACGCCGCCGAGGCGTCGGGTGCGCTGACACTCGATGACGGCGCGGTCAACGCCGTTGTCCGGCAGCGCCGTTCACTGCTGCCCGCCGGCATCACCGCGCTCTCGGGCCGGTTCTACGGCGGCGACGTGGTCGAACTGCGCGCCCAGGACGCCACCATGGTGGGACGCGGTGTGGTCGCCTACGACGCCGGGGAACTGGCCACCATGCTCGGCCGGTCCACGTCGGACCTGCCGGCCGAGATGCGCCGCCCCGCCGTGCATGCCGACGACCTGGTGGCGGTGTAGACCGGGCCGGGTGGTCTTTCTCAGACCTGAGCTTCGTCGCTCAGCGGTGCGATGTCCACGGTCACCGGGACCTCGATGATGCCGCCATGACCGTCACTGACGGTGACCACGAAGGTGTCTTGCAGCGGGCTCGCCGAGAAGGCGCCCGGTCCGGTCGAATAGAAGCTCTGCGGGAGTCCGAGCGGGACACCACTGCGGTAGGTCGAAATGACGACGCTCACTGTTTGACCCGCCGTCAGGTCAACGCTGACGCTTGGGCACAAGCTGGTCCTCCCACCGCACCCGGTCGGCGTCAGATCTGCGGGGTGGTAGCCGTCGTCATTGAATCCGATTACGTTCGTCCCGGGTGCTGATGGGGCGAATGCGCCGTCGTACACGATCATCACGGTGTCCGCCGGGGCGCTGGTCTGACCCAACCTGTAGGTCTGGGTGTCGGCCGCCGTGAAGAAGGTTGCGACGTAGTTGAACGGGTTGGAGCCGCTCTGACCAAGTTGGCTGATGCTGCCGTTGCCCAGAGAGGATGCCGCTGTTGTGAATGTGCCTTGAGTGACCGCCGCTGGGTCGGTCAATGTGATCGTCGTAGCGTCGAATGTTGGATCGGTGGGCCTGGCATCTTGATTGGGCGTGTACGTGAATAGGCCTGTGGCAGGGTCGATTGTGACAGTGCCGTAGGTGGTCGTGGCGGGTGCGCTGAAAACCAGGGGGTCGTTGTCGGGGTCGACGGCGGTGATGGCGCCGGAGACTTCGCCGGTGTTCGGGTCGGGATCGCCGAGGGTGACGGTGGCTGATTGGGGTGCGGCGGTGGCGGGTTCGATGTCGACGGTGACGAGAGTCGTGGTCGTGTTGCCGTAGGCGTCGCTCACGGTGACCGTGATGGTGTCGGTGAGTTGGTCCGGGGTGGCGCCGTCGGCGGCCGCGTCGTGACGGGCTGCGTCGGTGGGGGTGTAGATGAAGCCGCCGACGGTTGAGTTGTCGACGGTTACCGTGCCGCCCTTGGCGCTGGTGGGGCCCGCGTCGTAGAAGAGGGCGTCGCCGTCGGGGTCGCTGGCCACCACCGACACCGAGACGACGCCGGTGTCGGGGTCGGGCTCGCCGATGACGGTCTCGGTGATGGCGGGTGGTTCGTTGGGCGCCAGCGGCGCGATGTCCACGGTGACGCTCACGGTGGTGGAGCCGCCGTGACCGTCGGCGACGGTGACATCGAACGTGTCGCTGCGCTGGGTGGGGTCGGTGGTGGCGATCTGGCGCGCGGCCTCGGTGGGGGTGTAGACGAAGCCGCCGGTCGTCGAGGTGTCGGTCGTGATGGTGCCGCCCAGGGCGCTGAGGGCATCGGCGCTGAAGGTGAGGCTGTCGCTGTCCGGGTCGCTGGCCACGACCGACACCGTGACGACCCCCGTGTCGGGGTCGGGGACGCCCGCTGTCACCTCACCGACAGCTGGGCCGGCGTTGGCGGGGGCGATATCGACAGTGATCGGCACCGTCAGCGTGCCGCCGTGACCGTCGGTCACGGTGAAGTGGAACGTGTCGGTCAACTCATCGGCAGTGGCGTCCTCGGCGGCCGCGTCGTGGCGGGCTGCGGCTGTCGGGGTGAATGTGAATTCACCTGTGGTGTAGTCGAACACGACGGCGCCGCGAGCGTCCGGGTCCGGCACGGTCACGGCGACGCCGTCCCCGTCGGGGTCGGTGACGGCGAGGGTTCCGGTGACGGCGCCGGTGGTGGTGTCGGGATCCCCGACGGTCACAGCAGCCTCGGGCGCGGCGTTGGCGGGGTCGATGGGCGCGGTCACTGCCACGGTGATGACACCGCCGTGCCCGTCGTCGACGGTCACGTCGAACGTGTCTTCCTGCAGGCCGCCGCCGGCGGCGGCGTGTCGGGCCTCGGATGTCGGTGTATAGGTGAATTCGCCTGTCGCCGAGTCGATGACGACAGTTCCACCCAGCGCGGTCGTGGTGGGAGCGGTGTAGGTGAGGGTGTCGTTGTCGGCGTCGTGACCGCTGACGAGCCCGGCGACCTCGCCGGCGACCGAGGTGCTGTTGTTCAGAACACGGATGTTGTCGACGCTGAGCCGCGCGCCTGCAGCGTGACCGGCGGTGGCATCCCAGCTGCCGGCGACGAACACGAACACGAAGTTGCCGGTCTCGGTGACCGTGTGGTTGACCTGCGTGACCGGCTGGCTCGCGCCCGGCGTCGCTCCGGTGGCGTCGAGGATGATGCTGGTGGCGCCGGTGTCGACATCGAGGACGTAGCCGAGCACATCGTAGGCGTCGCCGCCGCCGCTGGCTTCCCAGTCGAACTGGATGGTGGCGCCGGCGTTGATGCGCACCGGGGCGTCGGAAACCAGGGCAGGGCCGTGCACCACCCCGCCGATGCGGCTGCCCTCCGGGGTGTTCGGGACGCCCCCCAGAAATGAATCCAGTACCACTCGCCCGTCCTCGATGTACACCTGGTAGATGGCGCGGTCGGGGGCCGTTTCGGTACCCCCGTCCGGGGCACTCGTCGGGTCGACCGGGGTGGGCCAGCCGGCGATCATCTGGGTGCCGTCCAACCACACTTGCGAGTCGATGATCGTCCAGCCCTCGAAATCGAGTTCGAAATCGCCGTTGTTGAAGCTGTCCACCGTGTAGGTCGCGGTGGGTGCCACATTGGCCGGCGCGATGTCGACGGTGACGGCGACGGTGGTGGTGTTGCCGTCGGTGTCGGTGACGGTGATCTGGAGGGTGTCGGTGAGCTGGTCTGCGGTGGCGTCATCGGCTGCTGCGGCATGGCGGGCGGCATCGGTGGGGGTGTAGGTGAAGCCCCCGGCGACCGCTG
>NZ_JBMHMH010000044.1:0-4222 GCF_049179055.1 Micromonospora sp. WMMD737
ACCGTAAGTAATCCACAGGCGCCGCGGGCGGACTCGATGCTCGGCGGTCGTCGACGAAAGGGAGTTTTCGATCATGACCGCAGCAGACACCACCACAGTCACCATCGAGGCCCGTCCGGCCGCCGTCGAGCAGCCCATCGGGCACGCCATCCACCTGCCCGCCAACGCCCGGCGATATCTGGTGGAGGCGATCGGCACCCTGTTTCTGGTCTTCACCGTCGGAGCCAGCGTCCGCAGCGGCAGCGCGCTGGCGCCGCTGGCCATCGGCGCGGCGCTGATGGCCATGATCTACGCCGGCGGCCACATCTCCGGTGCCCACTACAACCCGGCGGTGACCATGGCCGCGCTGGTGCGTCGCAGAATCGACATCCGGGAGGCCGCCGGCTACTGGGCCGCCCAGATCGTGGGCGCGCTGATCGGCGCCGGCGCCGTGCTGGCCGTGGTGCCCGGCGGGCAGAGCGCGGCGCTCGCGTTGTCGGGGCACGCGCTGATGGCCGCGGTCGTCGCCGAGGTGCTGTTCACCTTCGCCCTGTGCTACGTCGTGCTCAACGTCGCCACCAGCAAGGACCATCCCGACAACTCGTTCTACGGGCTGGCCATCGGCTTCACCGTCACTGCCGGGGCCATCGCCGTCGGCGGGGTCTCGGGTGCGGCGTTCAACCCCGCCGTGGTCGTCGCCGGAGTCGCGATGGGCATGTTCAGCCTGCCGATGCTGCCGGTCTACGTCGCCGCCCAGATCATCGCCGGAACCGCCGCCGGGATGGTGTTCCGCGCCTTGAATCCCGACGACAAATGACGACCTGATACCGGCCGTCCCCCGAGGCCCTCCTCTCGCCGCCCGCCGGCACGAGGAGGGCCCCGTCGTTGCGTCGCATCGAATCTCCCTGCCCCATTCCGGCCATGAGCGTCCATGCGCAGCGGCGACATCGTAAAATCCGCCCGAGGACATCGAGTTATCGCAGAGGTGGTGCGAGCGTGGCCTCCCGACCCGACGACAACCTCCCTTGGGCCGTAGACCGATCCCGGCGCAGCGCCCTTCGCGGGTTGGGTGCGCTCGCTGCGCTCACCGCCGTCGGGTCGACGCTGTCCTGCTCCCAGAGCGGGCCGGCCGGGGGAGTCCCGGCAATCCAGCAGGGCGATGCGGCACGACACTTCGAGTCCGACGTCGCCCAGGCTGCCGACCATCTGATCGGCCTCATCCCGGAACCACACCGGGGCAAGCTCGTCATGCCGTTCGGCAGTGAGGCCCGCACTCGCGGGCAGGACACGACTCAGACCGAGGCGTTCTGCGCCGTTCTGCAATGGTGTCCGCTCGGTTGGGGAGTCACGATCGGTTCGATGGACACCGCCCAACGCGCCGCGGCCCACGCGCTGTTGAATCGGGCGATGTCCGCCGGCGGGTACCAGGCTCTGCTCGCAGTCCTGAATCGCAACCGGGTGATCGGCGAGATGGAGGACGTCGCAGACGGTGACGTCATCCGCAGGATCCTCGATGCCGATCCGGAGGCCAGCGGTGCGCAGTCGGTGTTCGACCTGGCGCCCGACCCCGACCCGGCCCGGCCGTGGTATCCGGTCGTCGGCGGTGCGAAGGAGTTCCTCGGCACCGGAATCGCGATCGATTGGAGTTGGGGCGTGCCACCCGGGCTGGACGGGCGCTACGAGCAGTTCGCCAACTACACGATCGGGATCTTCGGCAACCCCGGGGACCAGGCATGGGCCATCCGGTTCGAAGGACATCACATCGCCGTCAACCTGACGTTCCACAAGAACGACGCCGGGCAGGTCCAGGTCAACTCCACGCCGATGTTCTTCGGCGCCTTCCCGATGATCATCCCGGAGGCGCCGTTCGACGACGGTGACACCGACAAGCAATGGCGCTGGACCGAGGGCCAGGTGCTGATGCTGGGCGTCGTCCACCACCTGCGTGAGTTCTGGCGCAGCGTCTCGGAGCAGGCCCGCCGAGACGGGTTCATCGGCACCGACCTGATGGAACAGGCGCCGCCGTTGGTCCTCGACACCCCGGCCTCATCGATGATCGCCGCACTGTCTCCCACCGTCGACCGGCGGGCGATCGAGGCGTACCCGCACATCCAGATCAGCGCCACGGACCTGGCCGAACCCGCGTTGTGGAATCTGCGCCAGGCCTTCGCCTTCTACACCGGGGCCATGAATCCGAGCATCGGTCCCGGCTACCTGGCGCGCTTCGACGACGTGGTCCGGGACGGCGGAAACCTGACCCTGGCCTGGGCGGGAGGGACCCTGGACGAGATCGGATCACACCACTACACCTACGCCGTGGTCGACGATCTTCTCCTCGAAGTCCTTCAAAGCAACCAGTTTTCGGTACAGCATGACCCCGACGTGACGGGCAACCACCTGCACACGATGCTGCGGGATCTGAGATTCGACTGGGACGACCCGATGCGCCGCCACCATCAGGGCGACCACACGTCGACACCGCCGGGCTGAGCCCGGGGAAAGACGGTCAGCCTCCGTGTTGGTCGTCGGTTCGGCCTATGGGCAGCGACAGGCGAAAGACGGCTCCTGCACCGCTGGGCAGGCATTCCAGCGACCCGCCATGGGCTTCGGCCAGGGCGCGGGCGATCGGCAGCCCGAGCCCGGCGCCGCCGGAGTCCTGGTCCCTGGCATCGTCGAGGCGGACCAGCCGGTCGAAGATCCGCTCCCGGTCTCCCTCGGCGACACCCGGTCCGGTGTCACTCACCGTGACCCACGCTGTGCCGTCGACGGTTTCGAGGTGAACGGTGATCTGGCCGGACGACGGGGTGTGCCGGCGGGCGTTGTCGAGCAGGTTGGACAGAATCTGGGCGATTCGGGTCGGATCCGCGTTCACGGACACCTCCCTCTCACCGGTGCGCCGTACCGTGATGTCGGGTGCCAGCATCGCCGCCCGGTCCGCCTCGTCAGTGACGATGCGTCCGAGGTCGATGCTCTCCAGCCGAAGCCCGGCCCCGGCGTCGATGCGGGCGATGTCGAGGAGGTCGCCCACCAGCCGCGCGGCTCGTCGGGTCTCATTGCCCAGCAGTTCGGCGTGCCGGCGGGTCCGGGGCGGCGCGCCATCGGATGCCTCGGACTGGGTCGTCGCACCGGCGACCAGCTGATCGGCGACCGCCTGGATCCCGGCCAACGGGGTGCGCAACTCGTGCGCGGCGTCGGACAGGAAACGCCGTCCCTGCGCCTCCGCGCGTTGCGCCACGGTCGCGGCGTCCTTGGCGCTCTGCTCGGCGGACTCCAGCGCATCCAGCATGCGGTCGAATGCCTCGGCGGCGTGTCCGAGCTCGGTCCCGGGCCGGTCAGGAAGCAGCCGCCGGCCGCGGTCACCGAGGGTGATGTCGTCGGCGGTGGCGGTCAGTCGCTGCAGTGGGGACAGTGCCCGGCCGGCGGCGAACCGCACCGCGAGGCCGGCCACCGCAAGCGTGACGATCGCTCCGACGATCATTTTCTGGCGCATCGCGGCCCGGGTGCGGCTGATGCCGCTGGTATCGGCCTGGATCGTCAGCAACGAGCCGTCCGGCAGCAGCCCGGTGACCTTCGAGCTGGGCAGATCGCCCCAGGGCAGCGGAGTGTCTGTGCCGGCGTCCAGCGGGATCGGTTTGGGCAACGGGTGCGCGTGTTCTGTCGCCGGAACCAGCCGCGGATCACCGTAGCGGGCACCGTCCGCGGCGATCAGCTGGACCCGGAAATCGGGCTCCTGCAGCACGTCCACCACTTCCTGCGGACTGAGCCCCAACTCCACCAGGGCGGGGGCATCGTAGAAGAGATCGGCCAGCTCGTCGTCGAGGTCGTCGGTGAGGCGCGCGCCGAACACGATGTCGAACACGATTCCCACTCCGATCAGCAGCGCGGCGATGAGACCGACCGCGGCGACGGTGACGCGCCGGCGCAGCGACGGGGTCGGCGTGCTCTGCGCGGTCACTGCTCGCCCGCCGACAGCCGATAGCCGATGCCACGCACCGTGTGCAGCATTCGCGGTCCGTGTGCTTCCAGTTTTCGGCGCAACGCGCTGATGTAGACCTCGACCAGATTGGGGTCGTAGGCGTCGTAACCCCACACCGCGGCAAGGATCTGATCCTTGCTGACCACCCGCCCGCGCTGATCGGCGAGATAGGACAACAACCGCAACTCGGTGGCGGTCAGGTCCAGCACCGACCCGGCGCGGCTGGCGGTCGAGGCGTCCATGTCGAGAACGAGATCGCCGAGCTGG
>NZ_JBMHMH010000045.1:0-4959 GCF_049179055.1 Micromonospora sp. WMMD737
CCCCGATGATGTCTACTCAGCAAACAAGTCGGCGGCACCCGCGACACCATTGCGGCGCCTGCCGAGAGCGCAGTTCGGCGACTTCGGCCCCGATGCGTGAGCAACTTCCACCATCGGGCACGATGGGACGAATGGACGTGTTGGTGGTCGGAGCGGGGCCGGCGGGGCTGGCGCTGGCGGGGCAGTGCGCTCGCAGCGGTCTGACGACCGGGCTGGTCGACCCTGCTCCGGAACGGCCGTGGACGGCCACCTACGGCATGTGGAGCCCGGAGCTCCCCGGCGATCTGCCACCGTCGGTGATCGCCGCCCGGGCCGCCGGCCGGGTGTTCGCGCAGACGCAGCACCACCTGGGTTGGGAGTACGCAGTCGTCGACGTGCCCGCCCTGCACGCGCACCTCGTCCGACAGCTGACCGGCGTGCACATCCATGCCGGCCGGGTCGTCGGCTCACCGGAGCGGGGCATGGTCGCCCTGGCCGACGGGTCGTCGCTGCGCGCCGAGGTCGTTGTCGACGCCGGGGGCCGATGGCGGCCGCTCGACCCGATTCCGGCGCGCCGCGGAGCGGCGGAACAGACCGCCTACGGGCTGATCGTCGGCGAGGACGACGCCGCTGCCCTGCTCGGTCCCGGCGACGCGCTGTTCATGGACTGGCGCCCGGACCATGGTGAGGCCGGCTGGCCGACCTTTCTCTACGCCGTCCCGCTCGGCGGCGGCGAGGTGCTGGTGGAGGAGACCTCGCTGGCACGCCGGCCCGGGCTGCCGATGCCGACGCTGCGCCGGCGGCTCCACGCCCGGCTGACGCGGCACGGCATATCGCCACCCGAGGACGCCCGCAGTGAGAAGGTCTGGTTTCCGGTCGACCATCCGCGCCACGAGGTGCGGGGGGTGCTCGGCTTCGGTGCGGCCGCGCCGCTGATCCACCCGGCGACCGGTTTCAGCCTGGCGGCGTCGCTGCAGCTGGCACCCCAGGTGGCCGAGGCGCTGGCCGCACATCTGCCGGACGGCCCCGGCCGAGCGCTGACAGCGGCCCGGCGAACCGTCTGGCCACCGGCGGCGAAGGTGATCCACCGGCTCCGGCGGATCGGTCTGGAAGCACTGCTGCGGATGCCGCCGGACGAGGTTCCGGTGTTCTTCGAACAGTTCTTCACCATGCCCGAGCGGCACCGCTGGACCTATCTCACAGCCCGCGACGACGTGCGCGGCACCGCGGCGGCGATGGGGTGCCTGTACCGAAGCACCGGCGGGCCGTTGCGTCGTCGCCTCGTCACCTCGGCGGTGCGCCGGCCGGTGAAGTCCAATGACGCGTCGGCGACGGGTGACCCACCCTCCGACCGGTGACGAACCATCCCGGCCTGCGGCGTGTCTCCCCTGTTCACAACAGTCACTCTGTTAACATCGCGCGGTGCGAGACGCGTCGGGGACCACGGGCGGCCCCCCACCGCGCCCGGTTTCGCGGCGTGACGTGCTGCGCTACGCCGGCGCGGTTCCCGCCCTGGCCGGGTTCGGCGCCGTGGCGGCGGGCATCGACATGCCCTCGGCCTCCGCCGCCTCTGCGACGCTGATCGACTACGCCATGCGCCAGATCCCCGCCGCCGACATCCGCGCCGCCGGTCACGCCGGGGTGATCAACTATGTCTCGACATCGAGGCCCGGCTCGAACTTCGGCGCCAAGCCGATCACCCTGCCCTACGCCCGGTCACTGAACGCCGCCGGCCTGGTGATCGTCAGCAACTACCAGTACGGCAAGCCGGGGGGCACGGCACCGTCGGACTTCACCCGCGGGTTCGCCGGCGGCGTCGCCGACGCGCGCACCGCCTGGCACCTGCACACCGCCGCCGGCGGGGGCCGCACCGCTCCGATCTTCTTCAGCGTCGACGACGACATCGACCGCACCACCTGGAACGATCTGGCACTGCCGTGGTTTCGCGGCATCAACTCGGTGATCGGGGCACTGCGCACCGGGATCTACGCCGGTGTCAACCCCTGTATGTGGGCCGCCGCCGACGGCGTCATCGGGCGCTCGAGCTCGCCCGGCCACGTCTGGGCGTGGCAGACCCGGTCCTGGTCGCGCGGTCAGATCTACCCCGCCGCAGTGCTCTATCAGCGCATCATCGACACCGCGTCGAATCCGGGACCGGTGGTCGGCGGCATCCGCGTCGACGTCAACGACGTCCTGGCCCAGGATTGCGGCCAGTGGAACCTGCACCCCTGATTCCCGGCGATGTCGCGTCTTTGAGATCGGGCCCGCGCGGGTAGCCCACGTAGAATCGCGGTCCATGCCGGCGAGCCGGCAGTTCGGGCACGGCCGGCGGGCCGGCAGTCCGGGCAGCGATGCGGGAGCGCACAGCGTCCGCGGGCTCACGATCATTCGGAGGACTTATGCGGCGCCAGCTGTCGACATGGGTGGTGGCGGTCGCCGGGGTGGCCATGCTGGTGAGTTCCTGTGCGGCACCGGCCGGCGAGGCGCCGTCGGGTTCGGCGAGCACCGCCGGCGCCCCCGTGGTCGCCCCGAAGGCCACGTCGGCCGAGTTGCCCCAGCAGCCGCCCGCCCGGCCCGCCGACCCCTTCGCCGGACTCGATGCCCGTACCCGTGCGGCCACCGCCGATGCAGCCGCCGCCGGGGCCGACGTCACCGTCGAGGTGTTGGATCGCAACACCGGCCAGGTCGTCTCCCACAGCGCCAACCAGCCGTTCCCGATCGCGTCGGTGGTGAAGCTGTTCATCGCCGACGACCTGTTGCTGCAGGTGTCCAGGGGCGAGACAGAACTGACGCCGGCTGACCGCGCGTCCCTCGACGCCATGCTCCGGTCCTCGGATGACAGTGCGGCCCAGATGTTCTGGGACCGCAGCGGCGGTAGCGCGATCATCGGGCGCGTGGTGGCGCGTTACGGCCTGACCGGAACGACCGCGCCCTACAACGGCAAGTGGGACGTCACTCAGAGCACCGCAAGCGATCTCGTCCGCTACTACAACGGGCTGTTGAGCGGCAGCGGGGGCCTGCCGCCCGAGCAGGCTGACGTGATCATGCGCAACCTCGCCGGACACACCCCGACGGGATCCGACGGATACCCACAACGATTCGGCATCCCCGATGGACTCTTTGCGGAGCCCGTCGCGGTCAAGCAGGGCTGGTTCTGCTGCTGGAACGGCGCCAACCAGTTGCACGTCTCCACCGGCGCGATCGGACCCGAACGCCGCTATGTGATGGCCATCAGCTCACTGCAACCGGTGAGCGCCGCCGCTGCGCGCGACACCATCACACAGGTGGTCAAGACGATGTTCCCGGACGGCCGGATCTAAAGCCGCGCCACGAAGCGGTCGCGCGCTGTCAGCGCTTCTGGCGCGGGATGCCCGTGGCCCACAACGCCCAGGCGATCAGCACGGGCTGGAACAGCAGCCGGATGAAGCGGCTGGTGTCGCTGTTGAGCCCGAACCCGTCTGCCTGGTTGACGAACTGGGCGATGTTGCCGGGGAAGATCAGGATGAAGAACGCCGCCAACAGCCGGCCGACCAGAACCCGGTCACGGTTGAGCAGGGCCAACCCGACGCCGAGGGTGATCTCGACTCCGCCGGAGGCCATCACCACGCCGTCGGCGTCCATCGGCACCCACTGGGGCACCTGGGCCTGGAACTCCTCGCGGGCCCAGAACAGGTGGCCGAGCCCGGCGAAGATCATCGCGAAAGCCAGTGCGAACCTGCCGATGGTGCGGGCGCGGGTGGTCGGGGGCGGTGGGGGCAGTTCGGACAACGATCCAGCCTTTCGTGGTTTCAGCTGCCGCTGCGGGCGTGCAGCTCGGCGGTGATCAGATTGAGTGCGTCGCGCAGCGCGGCGAGGTCGGCCGCCGCGGAGTCGGTGGATCCCAGCAGTCGATCCGGGATGCATGCCGCCCGCTCCTCGAGGGCGCGCCCCTCTGGTGTGAGGGTGACGCTGACCCGTCGCTCATCGGCTGCGCTGCGTTGGCGGCGCACGAACCCCGCCGCCTCGAGCCGCTTGAGCAGCGGTGAGAGGGTGCCCGAATCCAGATACAGCCGATCACCGAGGTGCCCGACCGTGCAGGAATCCTCCTCCCACAGCACCAGCAGCACCAGGTACTGCGGATAGGTCAGGTTCAGTTCGTCGAGCAGTGGCCGGTACGCCGCCGTCACCGCCCTCGACGCCGAGTACAGCGCGAAACACAACTGCTCGTCGAGCCGTAAGCGTGACACGTCCCAACCATATCGCACACTGTTTAATTGTGCACAACCATTATTCCGGCGGGCCCTGCCGTGGACATGCTCCAGCGGTACCGCGCCGTAAGGTCGATGGGGTGTGCGCCGTCGACCTGCCAGCGCTACGTCGACGACGAGGCTGGACCCAGCCCGGACGTCCGGTGCCCGCGTGATCGGCCTGCTCGTGGCGTTGGCGGGGCTGGCGTTCCTCGACTCCCTCAACGTTCTGAACATCGGGGTGGTCTCCGCGGTCGTCTACGGCAGCCGCCTGAATCGGCAGTCCGCGCTACCGGGAGGTCTGAGCTACGTCACCGGGGTCTTCGCGGTCCTGTTCACCTTCGGCGTCAGCGTCGTCCTCGGAATCGGATTCCTGACCGAGCTCACCGACTTCGAACTCACTCCCGCCGTGCGGTACTGGGGCGAGCTGCTGATCGGCTTCACGCTGATCGCGCTGGCGTTCTTCCCGCTGGTCGCGCAGAGCGCGGCGCCGGGCTGGGCGATGGCGACCATGCGCGACCGCCCCTGGCTTCTCGGGTTCGTGGGCGTGGCGGTGGGTGCGGGCCAGGCGCCGACCGCGGTCCCCTACCTGGCCGGCCTGGCGATGATCGCCGCTCGCGATCCACTGCCGCCGGCCTGGCCGGTGATCGTGCTCGCCTACTGCCTCATCGCCGTGACGCCCTGCCTGCTCGTTCTGACCCTGTCAACCAGCCGGAACAAACGAGCAGACCGCGCGCAGCGCTGGTTGGTGCGC
>NZ_JBMHMH010000046.1:0-2003 GCF_049179055.1 Micromonospora sp. WMMD737
GGCCTGGGCCGGGTCGGCGGGGCTTTCGTCGACTCGCTGCGCGGCAAGGTCGGCGGCCGGTCCGTCAACGCCTACGCGGTCAACTACCCGGCCAGCTTCGACTTCCTGCAGGCCGCCGGCGGGGCCAACGACGCCAGCAGGCAGGTCCAGTTCATGATGGCCAACTGCCCGGGCACCCGGCTGGTGCTCGGCGGCTACTCCCAGGGCGCCGCGGTCATCGACGTCATCGCCGCGGTGCCGTTCCCCGCGGTGGGCTTCAACAACCCGCTGCCCCCGAACGCCCCGGACTTCATCGCCGCGATCGCGGTGTTCGGCAACCCGACGGCGAAGGTGGGCCTGCCGCTGACCGTCAGCCCCATCTGGGGTTCACGCTCGATCGATCTGTGCAACGCCGGCGACCCGATCTGCTCGGACGGCGACAGCATCCCGGCCCACAGCAACTACGTCAACACAGGGCTGACCAACCAGGCGGCGTCGTTCGTCGCCGCCCGGGTGTGAGGGCTCGCCGGGTCGGTCACCGCACAGCCATGCGTTACCGTATCTTGTGCTTTCCGACCGATTCGGCCGCCGCGTCCTGGCGGCAGCCGCCGCCGCGGTAGCCCCGCTGGCGGCCACAATCTTCACGCCCGCCGGGACGGCCTCCGCGCAGGGTTGCCCCGACGTCCAGGTGGTGTTCGCCCGCGGCACCAGCGAGCCGCCCGGCATCGGCCGGGTGGGCCAGGCGCTCGCCGACTCGTTGCGCGCCCAGCTCGGCGGCCGGTCGGTCGGCACCTACGGCGTCAACTACGCCGCGACCTACGACTTCCTCAAGTCCGCCGACGGGGCCAACGACGCCGCCAACCACATCGCCGCGATGGCCCAGCAGTGCCCCGGAACCCGCATCGTGCTCGGCGGCTACTCGCAGGGCGCCGCGGTGGTCGACATGCTCGCCGGGGTCCCGCCGCTGGGCAACCGCATCGGCGACCTCGGGTCCGCCCCACCGCTGGCCGGCAGTCTGAACGGAAACGTCGCCGCCGTCGCGGTCTTCGGCAATCCCTCGACCAAGTTCGGAAACCCGGTGTCGGCGGCCGGGTCCTTCGCCGGCAAAGCGATCGACCTGTGCGCCGACGGCGATCCGATCTGCTCGAACGGTCGCAACCCGTTCGCCCACACCCGCTACGAGACCCCGGAGTTCATCGGCCCGGCCGCAGGGTTCGCCGCGGGGCGCATCTGACCACCTACCCGGGTTTCGGCTCCGCCGTTAGTATCGGGCAGGTGAGCGCTTCGCTGACCCGGCGGTGCCGGGCGCTGTTCCTGGCTGTCGCCATGCTGCTGCCGGCTGCCGCGGTGTTCGCCCCGGCCGCGTCGGCCCAAGCGTGCCCGCAGGCCGAGCTGATCTTCGCCCGCGGCCGCGTCGAACCACCGGGCGCCGGGCAGATCGGCAACGCGCTGATCAGCGCGTTGCGCCAGAAGACCGGGATGGACATCGACCTGTATTCGGTGAACTACCCCGCCGACTCCGAGATCGACATCGGCGCCAACGACATGAGCCAACGCATCCAGTACATGGTCGCCAACTGCCCCGCCACCCGGCTGGTGCTCGGCGGCTACTCGTTGGGCGCGGCCGTCACCGACGTCGTCGTCGCGGTACCGATCGCCGGGTTCGGGTTCAAGCACCCGCTGCCGCCGGGCGCCGACCAGCACATCGCCGCGGTGGCGCTGTTCGGTAACGGCAGCCAGTGGGTCGGCCCGATCGCGAGTTTCACCAACCCCGCTCTCGGCGAACGGATCATCGAGCTGTGCCACGGCGACGATCCGATCTGCAACCCGACCTCCCCGGAGAACTGGGAGGACTACTGGCCCGCTCATCTGGCCCCGGCCTACATCAACGCCGGCATGGTCAACCAGGCTGCCGACTTCGTCGCCGGCCGGCTCTGAGACGGCTCAACCGACCTCGTCGGCCGACCGCAGGTCCCGTGTCACCAGGTTGCGTTCGATCAGCTGGTCGTCGGGCGGATAGTCCA
>NZ_JBMHMH010000047.1:0-2703 GCF_049179055.1 Micromonospora sp. WMMD737
CGTAGCTTTCCGGGCGCACGCCCAGGTTGAACGGCAGCCACGCGGCCAGCAGCAGCACTGCGGCCACGGCACGCACCCAGCCGAGCCGCGCGCAGGCCGGGATCGCCGCGCCCAGGATGCCGCGGCTGAGCACCAGCCAGGTCGCCACCCCGAGCAGCGTGCTCGGCAACCGCAGCCACAACGGTGCCAGACTGACCTCGGTGAGTGGAGCCAGCAGCTGCTGGCTCAGCGCGAACGGCACCTCCGGCGCGTTCCACCACCGGTAGTAGTTGCCCGCCTCACCGGTGACGGCCAGGTTGCGGGCGATGGTGGCCGCCCAGCCGTCGTCGACGGCCAGCGGACCGATCACCGCCCAGCCGGCCAGGATCGCCACCACGGCGGCGTCGATCCACCACAGCCGGCCCGGCCGGGGCGACCGCGGCCGGCGCCGCCGCCAGCCAAGCAGCCACAGCGCGACGACGACCGCGCCGACCTGCACGGCGAGCAGCGCCAGCTTGAGTGCGGTGGGGCTGGTCGCGAACGGGGTGACGACCCGGATCGTCACCGTCATGCCGGCCGGGTCGGGCAGGTCGGTGCGGAAGCCGAACACCTTCGGTACCGGCCCCTCGGCCCGGGTGGTGAGGCCGTCGCCGCCGGTGATCGTCCACCCCGCCGCACCGGCGTGCAGCACCGCCACGCACCCGGCGGCAGGTCCGCCCGCAACGGGTTCCCGCACCCCGTCGGCGCGCAGCACGGCCCCCTCGGGGCCGCCGGTGACGGTCAGACCGTCACCGGCCGGCCCGGTGGCCAGCACCGTCGTGTTCTCCGCCGCCACCAGCGCCGAACACGGTATCCGCGCGGTCAGCTCCGCGGGCCGGTACGGGACCACCAGCGCGGTGGTCGACCGGGCGGGCTCGCCGGCCGCGGGCCAGCTCAGCGTCACCGTGTCGGTGTGGACCGGGGCCAGGGGCACCAGCAGCGCGGCGATCAGGCCGCACGCGCCGACGAGCAGCGCGATCCAGACGGGCGGACGGCGGCGCAGGACAGACCTTTCGGTATACGACCGGGCATACGGGGGGCGCGTGCAGCCTCTCAGCGATCGCCGGGTCGACGCACCCGGTTGCCGGGGTTGGTCACAACACTGTCATGCGCGGCCCGCCACGGAACCGTTCTGCGCGGCCCGCCGCGGAACCGTCCTGCGCGGCCCGGGAGCGATGAACCACAATGGTCGGATGCTGGGAGTCATCGGTGGTAGCGGTTTTTACACGTTCTTCGGTTCCGACGCCCGCGCGTTCAGCCTCGACACCCCCTACGGGCCGCCGAGCGCGCCGATCACCGTCGGCTCGGTCGGTGACCACGAGGTGGCCTTCCTGCCCAGGCATGGCGCCAGCCACGAATTCTCCCCGCACACCGTGCCCTACCGGGCCAACATGTGGGCGTTGCGCGAGTTGGGCGTGCGGCGCATCCTCGCGCCGTGCGCGGTCGGCAGCCTGACCCCCGACCTCGGCCCGGGCGCGATCGTGGTGCCCGATCAGCTCGTCGACCGCACCAGTGGCCGCGCCGCAACCTACTTCGATTCCGGCGGCGTCCACGTCAGCTTCGCCGACCCGTACTGCCCGGCGCTGCGCGCCGTGATCGCTGAAATGCCCGGCGTCGTCGACGGCGGCACGATGGTCGTCATCGAAGGCCCGCGGTTCTCGACTCGCGCCGAGAGTCGCTGGTTCGCCGAACAGGGGTTCACGCTGGTCAACATGACCGGATATCCGGAATCGGTGCTGGCTCTCGAACTCGAGATGAGTTATGCGGCTATCGCATTGGTGACCGATCTGGACGCCGGCATTGAGGCCGGTGCCGGGGTGCGGGCCGTCGATGTGTTTGCGGAGTTCGAGCGCAACCTCGTAAAGTTGAAGCAGCTCGTGCGCGACGTCATCGACCGGCTCGGGCCCGAGGACACCTTTCCCATGCGGCGGCCACACGAGGGCGTCGAGCTACCGTTCGAGTTGCCGTGAAGGTCCTGTTGACCGGCGCAGCCGGGTTCATCGGAACCCGGATCAGCGCACAACTGTCCGCCGCCGGGCACGAGGTCATCGGCGTCGACGCGATGCTGGCCGCCGCGCACGGTTCCGGCGCCGTTGCGCCGGCCGGGGTTCGGCTGCTCGACCTGCGCGACGCCGCGGCCGTGGCCGGGGCGCTCGACGGTGTCGACGTCGTCTGCCATCAGGCCGCCGTCGTGGGGGCGGGCGTCAACGCCGCCGACGCGCCGTCCTACGGCTCGCACAACGACTACGCGACCACGGTGCTGCTGGCCGAGATGTACGCCGCCGGTTGCACACGCCTGGTGCTGGCGTCGTCGATGGTGGTCTACGGGCAGGGCCGCTACGTGTGTCCCCGCCGCGGGGACGTCGACCCGCTGCCGCGCAGCCGCGCCGACCTCGACGCCGGGCTGTTCGACCACCGCAATCCGTTCGACGGCGAGCCGGTCGACTGGGCGCTGGTCGACGAGGACGCTCCGCTGCGGCCGCGCAGCCTGTATGCGGCCAGCAAGGTCGCCCAGGAGCACTATGCGCTGGCCTGGGCGGAGTCGACCGGTGGCTCGGTGGTGGCGCTGCGCTATCACAACGTCTACGGGCCGGGAATGCCGCGCGACACCCCGTACTCAGGGGTCGCCGCGATCTTCCGGTCGTCACTGGAAAAGGGTGAGGCACCCAGGGTCTTCGAGGACGG
>NZ_JBMHMH010000048.1:0-4870 GCF_049179055.1 Micromonospora sp. WMMD737
GGCCAGCATCTGACGCTGCCAGCCCAGCAGCCGCTCGTGCTCGGCCTCGGCGTCCTCGGGGCGGCAGTAGATGAATCCCTCGACCTTGTCGAACTGATGCACCCGGATGATGCCGCGGGTGTCCTTGCCGTAGCTGCCGGCCTCCCGCCGGAAGCACGACGACCAGCCGGCGTAGCGCTTCGGGCCGGCCGAGAGGTCCAGGATCTCGCCGGCGTGGTAACCCGCCAGCGGCACCTCGGAGGTCCCGACCAGATACAGATCGTCGGCCTCCACCCGGTACACCTCGTCGGCGTGGGCGCCGAGGAAGCCGGTTCCCGCCATCATCTCGGGACGCACCAGCACCGGTGGGATCATCAGCGTGAAGCCGTTCTCGGTGGCGACCCGGACCGCGAGCTGCAGCAGCCCCAGCTGCAGCAGTGCCCCCCGGCCGGTCAGGAAATAGAACCGCGAACCGGCGACCTTGGCTCCGCGTTCCATGTCCAGCAGCCCCAGCGATTCGGCGAGTTCGATGTGGTCCTTGGGCTCGGGTATCGCCGGCGGCTCACCCACGGTGTCGAGCAGCACCCAGTCGTCCTCGCCACCGGCGGGCACCCCGTCGATGATCACGTTGGAGATGGCCATGTGCGCCGCGGTGAACGCGTTCTCCGCGTCGGTCTGGGCGGCCTCGGCGGCCTTGACCTGCTCGGCGAGCTCCTTGGCCGCGGCCAGCAGGCGGGGGCGTTCCTCCGGCGAGGCCTTACCGACGAGCTTGCTGGCCGACTTCTGCTCGGCCCGCAGGGTGTCGGCCGCCGAGATGGCCGCCCGGCGCGCGGCGTCAGCACTGGACAGCGCGTCGACGAGGCCGGGATCCTCACCGCGGGCCAGCTGCGAGGCGCGCACACGGTCGGGGTCTTCTCGCAACACCTTGAGGTCGATCACGCGGGAAACCCTACGGGGTCGGCGACCGGACCGGCACAACCGCATTACGTTACAACTGCATCTCTTGTCACTACACCTGACACGCCTGTCACAATGGAGCGCGATGGTGGAGGGACCAGTGGACATGCACGACGAATCCGGCGCGGACGTGGGCCAGGGCCGCGACGAGACAACGCGGCCCAAGACGCGGTGGCGCAGCCTGCAGGCCGAGTCGACCCGGCGTGCGCTGCTGCTCACCGCGCTGGGCGGGCTGCTGATCGCCGGGGTCATCACCGCGCTGCCGCAGACCGAGCGGACCAGCGGGCTGACCGCCAACGCGATCTCCCTGGGACCCCGCGGCAACGACACCTTCGACCACGCCTCGGCCGGGGACTGCTTGAACTGGCCTGACCGCACCCCGGATGCCGCCGAGATCGTCGACTGCGTCGACGAGCACCGGTTCGAGGTCGCGGAGTCGGTGGACATGCGCACCTTCCCGGGCAGCGAGTACGGCCCCGAGGCCGCACCGCCGTCGGCGGCCCGCATCCAGCAGATCAGCCAGGAACAGTGCTCGGCCGCGGTCAAGCGTTACCTCGGCGCACGCTTCGACCCCAACAGCCGGTTCACGGTCAGCATGCTGTGGTCCGGGGAGAAGGCGTGGCGCACCACGGGCGAGCGCAGGATGCTCTGCGGCCTGCAGCTACCCGGGCCAAACAATCAGCAACTGGCTTTCACCGGCAAGATCGCCGAGATCGACCAGTCCAAGGTGTGGCCGCCGGGGACCTGCCTGGGCATCGACCCGGCGACCAATCAGCCCACCGACATCCCGGTGGACTGCGCGGCCCCGCACTCGATGGAGGTCACCGGCGCGGTCAACCTCGCCGAGCGCTTCCCCGACGCCCTGCCGCCCGAACCCGAGCAGGACACCTTCATCAAGGACACCTGCACCGAGATCACCGACGCCTACCTGGCGCCGATCGAGCTGCGCAACACCACGCTGACCCTGGTCTACAGCACGATTTCGTTGCCGAGCTGGTCGGCCGGCAGCCGCCAGGTGTCCTGCAGCATCGGCGCGACCCTGGGCAACGGCGGCTGGTCGACACTGCTCAACAGCGCCAAGGGGCCGCTGCTGATCAACGGCCAACCGCCGGTACCGCCCCCGGACATCCCGGCCGAGCGGCTCAACCTCCCGCCGATCCCGGTTCCCGACGTCAGCCTGCCGTCGTCCTCGTCAGGGTCGTCCTCGTCCTCGTCAGGGTCGTCGTCGGGCTCGTCTTCGAGCGGCAGCGAGACCCAGCACCTGCCGCAGCTGGCCACCGGCGGGCAGCCCGAAGGACCGCCGCCGGCCGAGGAGCCGGCACCGGCCGGCAACACGTTCCTCAACGGACCGCCGCCCGCACCGGCACCCCCGCCACCCGGCGCACCACCGGCCGAGCCGCTGCCACCGCCGCCCGGCCTGTTGCCGCCACCACCTCCACCGCCCGCGGAACCGCTGCCGCCACCGCCGGCGGAACCCCTGCCGCCACCGCCGCCGGGCGTCTAGCCCGGTGACCGTGCGGATGAGCCCGCAACGGTTCGAAGAGCTGGTCGGCGATGCGCTCGACCTGTTGCCGCCGCAGCTGGCCTCGGCGATCGACAACGTGGTCGTCCTGGTCGCCGATCGCAACGCCGACGAGCCCGACCTGTTGGGCCTCTACGAGGGGGTGGCGCTGACCGAGCGCGACTCGTTCTACGCCGGGTCGCTGCCCGACACCATCAGCATCTATCGCGACGCGCTGCTGGATATCTGCGACGACGAGCAGCAGGTGGTCGAGGAGGTGGCTATCACGGTGATCCACGAGATCGCCCACCACTTCGGCATCGACGACGAGCGCCTCCACGAACTCGGCTGGGCCTGAGCGCGGCAACCCGATTCGGTCGGCGGCGGCTGCTATGAACGGGATATGACCGAACAGTGCCGCGCCTGCCGGGCGGGTCTGGAGCACTGCCACGGCGCGCTGATCCACCACCCGTACCGTCGCCCGGAATGCACCGAACCGGACTGCGTCGTGACCGAGGTCGCCCACGCGTTGCACCTCGACTGCGACGCGGTGGGCTGCAGCTGCGCGCTGGACGTGGCGGTTGCCGACTCAGCCCATCGGGTCGGCTGAACCCGACGTACCGCCGTCCTGCACGGTCACCGCGGCGGGGTCGGGTTCGAACGGCGGGGTGGCCTTGCCCCAGCGCAGGCAGCTCCATCGCCCGTCGGTGACGGGAGACAGCACCACTGATTCGGTGTTCGCCAGGTGGTGGTCGATCGCGAATTCGGCGTCGACGCCGGCCAGCACCGCCGAGACGAGCCGGATCGCCGCACCGTGACTGACCACCACGATGTCGCCGTGCCAGGCGGCGTCGTCGAGATAGCGCAGGCGCAGTTGCTCGACGACCGGCAGATACCGCTCCAACACCTGTTCGCCGCTCTCCCCGCCGCGCAACCTCAGCTCCAGCTCGCCGCGGTGCCACCGGCGGTAGGCGTCGTTGAACTCGTCGTGGGCTGCCTCGTCACTGCGGTTCTCCAGGTCTCCGACATGGACTTCGTGGATGCCTTCGAACTCGCACAACCCGGTGACGGTCACCGCCGCCGCCGCGGAACTGATCTCGGTGGCGGTCTGCACGGCCCGGGTGGCGATCGAGTGCACGATCATCGCCGGTGGTTCGGCCAGTCCGAGAGCGAACCCGCGAGCCTGATCACGGCCGAGGTCGGTGAGTTCCGCCCCGGGCGGAACGGTGTCGAGACGCCGGGCCACGTTGCCGTGCGACTGGCCGTGGCGCACCAGCACCAACCTGCCGCTCACCGCTGTCCCTCCCGCAGCCCCTCGAGCCAGGTGGCGGCGTCGTCCATCGCGGGCGGTGCGCTGCCCACGGCCTCACCTGTGGGCCAGGAGCCCAGGTAGCGGACGTCGGCACAGCGCCGGTACAGCGCCCGCAGCGCCTCGGCGACCGAGTCGTCGTCGATGTGGCCGACGAAGTCGAGGAAGAACACATAGGTGCCCAACTCGGTACGGGTCGGCCGGGATTCGATCCGGGTGAGGTCGATGTCGCGGATGGCCAGCTCGGTCATCGCCGCGACCAGGGCGCCGGGAACGTTGTCCAACCGCAGCACCACCGAGGTCCGGTCGGTGCCGGTGCTCGTCGGCGGTTTGCCCGGCCGGCCGACGAGCACGAAGCGGGTTCGCGCATTGGGTTCGTCAACGACGTCGGCGGCCAACGCCTCCAGCCCGTACCGCTGCGCGGCCAGGGCCGTGGTGACGGCCGCGTCGGCATGGCCGGCCGCGACGTCCTGGGCGGCGGCGGCGTTCGAGTTCGCGGGTACCAGTCGAGTTTCCGGCAGGTGTGCGGCCAGCCAGTTCTTCACCTGGGCGGCTGCGACCGGGAACGCGGCCACGGTGCGCACGGCGCTGCCCGACCCGCCGGGGGGAACGGCGATGGTGAAGGAGACGTCGAGGGTCAACTCGGCGTAGATCTGCAGCGGCGCACCCGCGGCGAGGCTGTCGAGGGTGGGCGACACCGACCCGTCGATCGAATTCTCGATCGGCACGACGGCGTAGTCGGCGTCGCCGGCGCGCACGGCCGCCAGCGCGGCGGGGGTGCTGTCGGTGGGAACACCGTTGAGCTCCGAGCCGTCCGGGGTCTGCGGGGGCGGGATCAGACCGCGGGTCTCGATCGCACGCAGCGCCGCCTCGGTGAACGTTCCTTCGGGGCCGAGATACGCGATGCCGGGCACCGCACCAGCGTATCGGTTCCCGTGGTAATCCCGTTCCGCTGCGAGGAAGGCCTTGCGCATCGCGGCCACATCAAGTTAAGTAAGGCTCACCTTACCAATGAAAGGCGGCGTCATGGTGGCTCCAGCACCGACTTCGGCACCCACCACCGCGGAGCGGATCCGCAGCGCATGCGCCCGGGCCGGCGGCGCAATGCTCGCCGTGGCGGGAAG
>NZ_JBMHMH010000049.1:0-6469 GCF_049179055.1 Micromonospora sp. WMMD737
GGACTGGATCCATCGCGGTCGGGGTGGGCATGTCTGCCATCGCGGTTGGCGCGCTGTCCGTCGGCGCAGCGAGCGCCGACCCGTTGAGCGACTCTGGAACAGACTGCGGCGCCATCGCATTCCCGGACAACGAGTTCTGGACCGGCCGAAGCGCTCCGGTCCGCATCGTTGAAGGCAGTGTGTCCTGCAACGAGGCCCTATCTGTCCTCGACCGTTACATCCATGGTGTCTCCTACCCGGAGGGCGGCAACTACCTGGTGTTTCCGGTCGACGACTGGACATGCCAGATCCCGTACTCGGGTGCAATGCTGACCGAGTGTGGCTGCTCGGTCATTTGCGGGCGCCCCGGTGACCGAATAATTACCGTGAACTACTAGCAGGCGATCTTGATTCCGAACGTGCTCGTCGAGCGGAAGCTCGGGTCGTCGAGATCGAAGCCCACCGCCGTGCCGTTGATGTCGAAGGTGCGGTCGGTCATCGTCACCGTGGCCTCGCCGTCGAGGCCCTGGTTGTAGCTGCCGGTGAACCCGCCGAGGTCGGTGATGCGCAGCAGCCGTACATCGAGGTCCTCGGCGTTGGACACCATCGTGTACACCCCGGAGTCCTCGCCGCCGGTGGAGATCATCGTCAGCGATTCGATCGTCATGCAGTTCACCGCGTAGGAGGTTCCGGCATCCTGACCGTTGACGGTCACCTGAGCGGTTCCCGGGATCAGCGCGCCCTGTGGCGGGTGGTAGGGCGGCGGCGGAGACGACGAACACCCGGCGGCGAGAGCGGCGGCGGCGAGAGCGCAGGCACTGACTGCCCATCGTGTGGTCACAGGGCAGAATCTACTTCCGTGCCGGTGCCGATGTTCAGTGATCCGTTTTTTCGGGTGGAGGCCGAACTGCCGGGCCGACTGGGCCGGACCGGGGTGATCACGACCCCGCACGGTGAGATCCGGACCCCGGCCTTCATCGCCGTCGGCACCCAGGCCACCGTCAAAGCGGTCCTGCCGGACACCATGAAAGAACTTGGTGCCCAGGCGATCCTGGCGAACGCCTACCACCTGTACCTGCAGCCGGGGCCCGATATCGTCGACGCAGCGGGCGGTCTGGGCGCGTTCATGAACTGGTCCGGCCCGACGTTCACCGACAGCGGTGGATTCCAGGTGCTCTCGCTGGGGGCGGGTTTCCGCAAGGTGCTGTCGATGGACGCTCAGCGGGTCCAGGCCGACGACATCATCGCCGAGGGCAAACAGCGCCTCGCCCACGTCGACGACGACGGGGTGACGTTCCGCTCGCACCTGAACGGGTCCAGTCACCGCTTCACCCCGGAGATCTCCATCGGGATCCAGCGGCAACTCGGTGCCGACATCATCTTCGCGTTCGACGAGCTGACCACCCTGGTCAACACCCGCTCCTATCAGGAGCGCTCGGTGCAGCGCACCCACGACTGGGCGGTGCGCTGTCTGGTCGAGCACCGCAGGCTCGACGAGTTGCGTCCGGACAAGCATGCCCAGGCACTGTTCGGGGTGGTACAGGGCGCCCAGTACGAGGATCTGCGGCGCCACGCCGCCCGCGGGCTGGCCGGGCTGGGCTTCGACGGTTTCGGGATCGGCGGGGCGCTGGAGAAGCAGAACCTCGCCACGATCGTGGGCTGGGTGAGCAGCGAGCTGCCCGCCGACAAGCCGCGCCACCTGCTGGGCATCAGCGAGCCCGACGATCTGTTCGCGGCCGTGGAGGCCGGTGCGGACACCTTCGACTGTGTCTCTCCGTCCCGGGTGGCCCGCAACGCCGCGGTGTATTCGCCGGACGGCCGGTTCAACATCACCGGTTCCCGGTACCGGCGCGACTTCACCCCGATCGACGAGGCCTGCGACTGCTATACGTGCGCGCACTACACGCGCGCGTATCTGCACCATCTGTTCAAGGCCAAGGAGATCCTGGCCTCGACGCTGTGCACGATCCACAACGAACGGTTCGTCATCCGTCTCGTCGACGACATCCGTGCGGCCATTCCGGCGGGCCGGTTCGACGAGCTGCGTGAGCACGTGCTGGGTCGGTACTACGCGGCGAAAGCCTGACCTGCGTCCTTTTAGACGCGTGCACAATAAGAGCATGACGACTGCCGCGGACCCCCAGTCCCTTCTGATGCAGATGCTCGATCCGGTGCACCGCGCCGATCCCTACCCGCTGTACGGGCGGATTCGCGAGCACGGTCCGCTGCAGCTGCCGGAGAACAACCTGGCGGTGTTCTCCTCCTACGCGCTGTGCGATCAGGTGCTGCGCGACCCGTCGGCGGCCAGCGACCGGCTCAAGTCGACCGCGGCGCAGCGGATGCTGGCCGAGGGCGCGACGCCGCGTCCGTTCGGTCCGCCGGGGTTCCTGTTCCTCGACCCGCCCGACCACACCCGGCTGCGCCGGCTGGTCAGCAAGGCGTTCGTGCCCAAGGTCGTCAAGGCGCTCGAACCCGACATCGTGGCGCTGGTCGACTCGCTGCTGGGCAAGGCGACACCCGGCGAGCCCTTCGAGGTGATCACCGGGCTGGCCTATCCGCTGCCGGTCGCGGTGATCTGCCGGCTGCTCGGTGTGCCGCTGTCCGACGAGCCCCAGTTCAGCGCCGCCTCGGCGAAGCTCGCCCAGGCCCTGGACCCGTTCCTGGCTGTCACCGGCAGCGCGGGGGAGGGATTCGAGGAACGCATGCAGGCCGGGCTGTGGCTGCGCGGGTATCTGCGCGAACTGATCGCCCAGCGCCGCCGCGATCCCGGCGAGGACCTGATGTCGGGGCTGATCCACGTCGAGGAGTCCGGTGACCAGCTGACCGAGGACGAGATCGTCGCGACCTGCAACCTGCTGCTGATCGCCGGGCACGAGACCACGGTCAACCTGATCGCCAACGCGACGCTGGCGTTGCTGCGGGATCCGGCGCAGTGGGCGGCGCTGGCGGCCGACCCCGAACGCGCCGGCGGGGTGATCGAGGAGACGTTGCGCTACGACCCGCCGGTGCAGCTGATCGGCCGGGTGGCCGGCGACGACATGACGATCGGCGGTGTGACGGTACCCAAGGGCGACAACATGCTGCTGTTGCTGGCCGCCGCCCACCGCGACCCCGACCTGGTCGAGCGTCCCGACGAGTTCGACCCGCAGCGGCCCACGATCCGTCACCTCGGCTTCGGCAAGGGCCCGCACTTCTGCCTGGGCGCACCGCTGGCCCGGCTCGAGGCAACCGTCGCGCTGACGGCGCTGACGGCGCGTTTCCCGCAGGCCGCGCTGGCCGCGGAGCCGACCTACAAGCAGAACGTCACGCTGCGCGGGATGGCCGAACTGCCGGTGTCGCTGAGCTGAGATCAGCCACCCAGTTCACCGATGACCGCCGCGGCGGCCCGCTCGCCGGACTCCACCGCGCCCTCCATGTATGCGCTCCAGTGGGTCGCGGTGTCGGTGCCGGCCCAGTGGATCGCACCGACGGGCGCGGCGAGCGCAGGGCCGAACGTGGTCCACACCAGGGGGCCGCAGTTGGCGTTGTAGCAGCCCCGGGTCCACTGCCGCTCGGCCCATTCGCCGTCCACGTAGCACTCGGGGTGGGCCGCCTTCGGACCGAAGTGGCGCACCAGCTCCGCGGTCAGCGCGCCCCGTCGCCGGTCGGTCGGCAGCCGACCGTACGTGCGGGCCTGGTCGCCCTCCAGGAACAGCAGGAGCACCCCGCGGCCGTCGCCGGGCATGCAGGTGTCGTTGGACATCCGCGCCGGCCCGATGTCCGAGATCAGCTGACCGTTGAGTCCGTCTGCGCGCCAGAACGGTTCGTCGTAGACGAAGAACGCCTTCATCGCCGAGGCGTTGGGCAGCCGCTGGGTGAGCTGATCGCGCACCCCGGGCAGCGGCGGGTCGTACATGATCCGGCCGGCCAGCGTCGGTGAGAGCGTGACGATCACGCGGCGGCCGCGCGCGACCAGACCGCCGCGGCAGGTGACGGTCACCTGCTCGGCACCGTGCTCGATCAGCAGCACCGGGGCCTCCAGGACCAGATGGTCGGCGATCAGAGCAGCCAGCCGCCGCGGGATCTCGCCGGTGCCGCCGACGAACCGGGTGGTCTGCGCCCCGCCCTCGGACTCGGCGAACAGCTCCGAGGTGACCCCGCACGTCTGGATGGTGAACAGCAGATGCAGGAACGACACCTCCACGGTGGGTACCGCCAGGATCCCGACGGTGCAGATCTCCAGCAGGGTGCGGGCCACCGGCGAAAGTCCCTGACCGTCGTACCAGGCCCCCGCGGTGATCGAATCCCATTCCGCGGCATGCGGTGCCAGCCACGGCGCCTCCGGAGGGACCTCGGCTGCCAGCTCGTCGAGCAGCCGCAGCACCTTTTCCAGCTCGGCCAGCTCGGCGCCGAACCTGCTGTGGAAGTCGTTCTGTCGCAGCACACCTGAGCCGGCCAGCTGGTAGGAGGTCTCGCCGTCGTCGTACTGCGGAAACGTCTGGACCCCGAGTTCTTCGGCCAGCGCGAACATCCGGTGATGGGTATCACCGATCCACTGGGCTCCGAGTTCGACGGGCAGGCCGGGCAGCGCCTCCTCGGTCAGGATGCGGCCGCCGACCCGGTCGTCGGCCTCGAGCACCAGCGGTGTCAGCCCCGCTGCGAGAAGCGCACGGGCGGCGATCATCCCGGAGATGCCGGCGCCGACGATGATGACGTCCGCTTCGCGCGACGGTGCAGTGATCATGCGAAACTCTCTCACGGCCGACGTCAGTCGGGCCGGTATATCCACGGTGTGCGCGGCAGCGTGTCCGGATCGAACTCGGCGAGCATGCCGCCGACCGTGTGGGAGCGGTATCCCAGCGAACCGGCGATCTGGGCCAGCGCGTCCGGCGCACCGATCTCGGCGAGGGTGACCGCCCCGTCGCGTTTCGCCAGCCGGGCACCGGCGTCGTTGAGTACCAGCGGCACATGGGCGTAGGTCGGCTGCGGGTGGCCCAGCAGGCGGGCCAGGTAGGCCTGGCGGGGCGCCGAGGACAGCAGATCGTCGCCGCGCACCACCTGGTCGACCCCGCAGGACGCATCGTCGACGACGACCGCCAGGTTGTAGGCCGGCACGCCGTCACCGCGGCGCACCACGAAGTCGTCGACCAGGCCGGTGTAGTCCCCGTGCAGCACGTCGTGCACGGTGTGCTCGGTGGTGTCGGCGCGCAGCCGCAGCGCGGGTGGCCGCCCGGTCTCGCGCCGGCGTGCCGCGCGTTGAGGTTCGGTCAGGTCCCGGCAGGTGCCCGGATAGGCGCCCTCCGGGGCGTGCGGGGCTCGCGGCGCGGCGGCGATGTCTTTTCTCGTGCAATAGCATTCGAATACCCGGCCGCGCTCGATCAGGTCGGCGACGACGGCGTCGTAGCGCTGCGGATGCGCCGTCTGCCGGGTGGCCTCGCCGTCCCAGTCCAGCCCGAGGGCCGCCAGGTCGGCCAGTTGACGGTCGGCGATCTCGGTGTGGGTGCGGTCGTCGAGATCCTCGATGCGCATCAGGAAGCGCCTGCCGGTCGACCGGGCGAACAGCCAGGCCAGCACGGCGGTACGAAGATTGCCGATGTGCAGGTCGGCCGAAGGGCTGGGCGCGAACCTGCCTGCAGCCGTCATCCCCGTCACGTTAGTCGGCCAGCACCTCGGCGAAGGCCGAGCAGAACCAGTCGACGTCGGTCGGTGAGAACACCAGCGGCGGACGGATCTTCAGGACGTGGCCGGCGCTGCCGCACACCGAGATCAGCACGCGGCGCCGGCGCATGGCGTTGACCAGCCGGCGGGCCGTGTCCCGGTCGGGCGTCTTGGTGCGCTGGTCGCTGACGATCTCCACGCCGAGGTAGAGCCCGGCCCCGCGGACGTTCCCGATCCGCGGGTCGGTCACGGCGGCGAGTCCGGCTCGCAGCGCGGCCCCGACATCGCGGGCGCGGTCGCGCAGCCCGTCGGCTTCGATGACGTCCAGCACCGCCGCGGCCGCCGCCATCGACACCGGGTTGCCGGCGAACGTGTTGAAGTACGGCACGCCGGTCGCGAACGGTGCCAGCACCTCGGCCCGGCCGGCCATCGCCGCCACCGGCAGCCCGTTGCCCATCGGCTTGCCCATCGTGACGAGGTCCGGAACCACCCCATGGCGCTGGAAGCCCCACATCGCATCCCCGGTGCGCGCGAAGCCCGGTTGTACTTCGTCGGCGACGAAGACGCCCCCGCGTCGGCGGACTTCGGCGACGGCCGGGCCCAGGACGTCGGGGGTGGGGTAGACGCCGTCGGAGGAGAAGATCGTGTCGAGCACCAGGGCACTGACCCCGTGCCCGGCGGCCGCCAGATCGTCGGCGGCGCGGGCCACATCGTCGGCGAAGCGTCCGGCCAGTTCGCCGGCGGGCACCCGGTAGCTGTCCGGTGCCGGCACCGTCCGCACGTTCGGGCCCACCGTCGCCGCGCCGCCCAACGACGGTGAGATCGCGGTGACGGTGGCGGTGTTGCCGTGGTA
>NZ_JBMHMH010000050.1:0-5862 GCF_049179055.1 Micromonospora sp. WMMD737
ACGCCGAGTCGGAGGCCCCCGCCGTGCAGATCGGCGAGAGCCTGCTGAGGTCGCCCGGGATCTTGGCACTGGCCAACATGGCCTCGCGGGCCCGCATGCGGTTGCGGTTGCCGCGCACGGTGTTGATCTCTCCGTTGTGAGCGACGAACCGGAACGGGTGCGCCAGCGGCCAGGACGGAAAGGTGTTGGTGGAGAACCTGCTGTGCACGATGGCGATGGCGCTCTTGCAGCGTTCGTCGCGAAGGTCCGGAAAGTATTGCGGCAGCTGCATTGTGGTGAGCATGCCTTTGTAGACCATGGTCCGGCTGGACAGCGACGGGAAGTAGGCGCCGCTATGCTCGGCACGCTTGCGCAGCGGATACACGCGGCGGTCGAGATCTATCCCACTGGGCCGGGTTCCGTTGTATTCCGGTGCGGCCACGAACAGCTGTGACATGTAGGGCATGCAGCCCAGCGCCGTCTCGCCGACCTCGGCACCGTCGGCGTCGACCGGCACCTCGCGCCAGCCCAGGATGTCGAGACCTTCCTTGGCGGCGATTGCTTCGACGGTCTCGCAGACGGCCGCCCGCTCGGCGGGGTCCTGCGGCAGGAAGCAGATGCCCGCGGCGAAGGTGTTGGCGCCGTCTTCGGAGGGCGCGGGCAGCGGAAAGTCGACGACGTCGGCGAGCAGCTCCACCGGCAGTTGGATGAGGATCCCAGCGCCGTCACCGCTGTTGGGTTCGGCGCCTGCGGCCCCTCGATGCTCGAGGTGCTCGAGTGCCGTCAGCCCGTCGGCGACGATCGAGTGCGAGCGTCGGCCCTGGATGTCGGTGACCATGGCGACACCGCAGGAGTCCGCTTCGTTCTCCGGGTCGTACAAGCCTTGGGGTTCGGGCAGTGCCGAAAACAGCATGAAAGGCGCACCTCCGCGGTCCTGAGATCAAGATCAGGGACTGCGCCGGCCCGTCGGTCGAGTGTATCAGCGGGCGGGGCTGCTCACCCGTCGAGAATGGTCGGGACCAGCGGGAATCCAGGCAGATTGCGGGCTACGGTCCACACCACCGCAGCGGTGATCACGACCACGAACACCGGGGTGTTCGCGGTGGGTTTCCCTTGGAACCGGCGCAGCAGCATCCACGCTAACAGCAGCGGAAGTCCGATGAGAACGAACGGATTGTCGACGAATGCCGCGGCCAGATCGCCGTGCAGCAGGTCGTGCGTCATGCGCAGCCCACCGCAGGCCGGACAGAGGCACCCGGTCATCGTCAGGAACGGGCACGGCGGAAAAACGAATCCCGGGCTGTGCGGATTACCGAGGCCGACGTAGGCCAGCGCGCCCACCGATGCCGCCCCCGTGCCGGCTACGGCTAGGGAACGCTTGGCGGTGCAGGTGGGCAGGCTAGGTGCCATCGCGCAGCGGGCGTCCGTAGGGGTCGCGCACCTTGTCGGTGAGGATCAGGACGGCGTCGATGATCCCCCAGATGACGGCGCCGAGGCCGCAGGTGATGAGGCCGACGATGAGCTGGATGACGCCCAGCTTCGTGTCACCGAGGTAGATGCGGCCGATGCCGACGAGGCCGAAGAGCCCGATGAGCTGGAGCAGCCCCGCGACCACCTTGGATTTCTCCGAGAACGGTTCACCGGTCACCGGATGGCGGCCGTAGGGCGCCGTCGGATCCGTGTAACCCGGCGGGTAAGGACCCGCCGGCGGCGGATAGCCCCACGGCGGGGGCGGATAGCCGGATTGCGACGGCTGCGGATAGCCGGACTGCGGCGGCGGAGGCGGGTACGAGTTCCCCTCATTGCCGGTGAAATGGGGCTCGGTCATGCCACAAGGATGCCAGAGCCGAGCCACACTCAGAAGGGTGGCGGTTCGTAGGTTGCTGCGAGCCAGGCTTGGTGGTCGCGTTCGGCTTGGGCGTTGAGTTCCAGGCGCGCGCGGCGTTCGCGGTTGATGCGGGCGCGGCGGTCGTGTTCGCGGGTGGTGGTGCGGCGGGGCATCATCGCGCTGCGGTGTGGTGGCTGATCGGCGGCCACGGGCGGTGTCAGCGGGGCGGTGGGGGTGGCCAGGGCCGCGAACAGCGCTGCGCCGTGCGCCTCGGAGGTGTAGGTGTGGCCGGTGGGCGCGGTGAACACGATGGTGCCGTCGGGGCGTTGCTGATCGGTCCAGCCGCGCGGCCCGGTGTAGAAGGTTTTGATCAGATGGTGGGTGCGGCAGTAGTGCTTGAGGCTCGAGGCGTGGGTGGCCCCGGCCGGCCAGGGCACGGTGTGGTCGATATCGCAGTCGGCGACCGGGGCGTCGCAGCCCGGCCAGCGACAGGTCAGATCCCGCCAGCGCAGGAAATCGGCCAACCCGGCCGAGGGGCGGTAGCCCGGCTCCGGTGCCGCGCCGGGCAGCCGCACCGGGGTGAGCCTGGCCGTCGCGGCGGCCTGGCGCACCGGCTCGGCGGGCAGCACCCCGAAGCCGGGCAGATAGCCCGGACTCGCGCCGGTTCCCTCGACGGTGCCCTGTTCGGCCAGCAGATGGACCACGATCTGGGCCGCGCTGTCACTGACCGCACGGGCCGGGCAGTCCGGATCGGGACACTGGCAGGCCAGCGAGGCCTCCCAGCGGCCCATCGCCCCGCAGGCATCGGCGCGGCGTTGGGCGGTGGTGCGCGGATCGTCGGGGCACACGGTGGCCGCGATCGCGGTGAGCCGCGCCTCGAAGGCCGCGGCGTCGAGCGCCCCGAGCGCCCCACCGAGTAGCGCCATCCCCGCGGCGGTGGGGTGGGCATCGACATCGACGTAGCGGTTCTCGGCCACCGCCGGCGGCACGCGTTGTCCGGCCGGATCGAAACTGGCGACCCAGCGGTCCAGCCGGTCACGCAGCTTGGTCTCCGAGAGCCGGTTCCACCGCCCGATCCGGGCCGCCAGCGCCGCATCCAGCTCCCCGACGATCTCGTCTTCGACGTTGTCGGTCCGCGCGATCACCAGACGCAACACCCGGTAATCGATGTCCCCGGCGGCGAACACCTGCGCCACCCGGGGCAGGCGCTCGAACAACGACACCGCCATCCGCACCTGCGAACCCGCCCGCGAGCGGCTGATGTTCTGCGCAGCCGACACCTCGGCGGCAACCGCCTCGAACACATCGGTGGCCCAGAACTGGGCCTCCTCGTAGTCACGACACCGCTGGGCATACAACCGCGACACCGCACCCAACCGCGCCGCGATCGCCGCCGACTCCGCACGCACCGACGAAGCCATCTCCTCGATACACCCCACCGCCCCATCAGTGCCGAACATGTGTTCGATACTGCCAGAAGGGTCCGACAAGTTCAGCCGTCGGATTGGGCCCGCTATGGGTTACCGTTCAGCGGTTGCGGCGCCGCCTGAGCCACTGGCGAACTCTGCCACCGGGCTCGGAATCGTCTTTCGGGGAATGCTTTTCCGTATCTCGGGACGTCTGCTCATTTTTGGCGTCGGAGTCATCGCCTGCCGTGCGGTCGGGCTCCTCCGCGACCTGCTCAGCGAGCTCACCGGCCTCGACCTCACCAGCAACAGCCTCGTCATGAACAACCGGGGCATCCTCAGCAGCCGCAGCCACCTCACCACCGTCCACCGACCCCAACCCAGCCTCAGGCTCGGACTCACCGGCTTCAGCATCCTCACCGGCGGCGCTGCCGGACTCCCCCTCAACCTGCTCAGCCAACTCACCGGCCTCAACCTCACCGGCAACAGCCTCATCATGAACAACCGGGGCATCCTCAGCAGCCGCCGCCACCTCACCACCGTCCACCGACCCCAACCCAGCCTCAGGCTCGGATTCGGTGTCGCCCGCCTCGGGCGCCTCGACGGGGGTGGTCCCCTCCCAGTGCCCTGCCATCGCATCTGCCGCCAGCTCGAGTTGCTCGGCCAGTTCCGCGTCGGCCTCCGCGTCGAACGGCGGTATCCGACGAGCGGGCTTGGCAGCCTCAGACTCCTCAGCCGCTTCGGCGACGGACCCGCGGACGTCCGGAGCCTGCTGGGCCCCAGCAGCCAGCTCCTCCGGCTGCGGCGCACCAAGCCGCACCGCAGCCTCGGCAGCCATCGCCTCGGCGGCCTGCTCGAGCTGAGCGGCGAGTTCGGCGTCCGGATCCTGTTCGGCCGGCTCCCCCGCCTCGTCGCCGACGACCGCGGGCTCGGGACCCGACTCAGGTTCCGGCTCGGCTGTGCCGGCTTCCGCTGGTGGCGGCGGGGACTCCGTCTCGACCGCCTTGGCTGCGGCGACAACGCCCGCGCCGGAGGCCACGGCCACCTGCTTGACGGCCTCTTCGACGGCGGGCTCCCCGGCTGCCGCGCCACGCAGAGTCTCCGGGGCCTCCCGCCCCTTCGGTGCGGCCATGATGTAGACGACGGCACCGATGAACACGAACGTCGCGGTGAACGAGTTGATCCGAATGCCGGCCAGCAGTTGGGCTTCGTCGCTGCGCATCAGCTCGATCCAGAACCTGCCCAGGCAGTACCCGGCGACGTACATCGCGAACAGTCGCCCGTGCCCGATCCGCCACCGGCGATCGATGTAGATCAGCGCGGCGAAGACCAGCAGATTCCAGAGCAGCTCGTAGAGAAATGTCGGGTGGACGATCGCCTGCAGCTGCCCTGTCGACACCCCGTTCAGGTTGTCCAGCGCACCGGCGGCGTTGCGCCGCTCATAGATCTCCAGCCCCCACGGCACCGTGGTCTCACGGCCGTAGAGCTCCTGGTTGAAATAGTTGCCGAGCCGCCCGATGGCCTGCGCGAGAATGATTCCCGGCGCGATGGCGTCACCGAACGCCGGCAACGGGATACCGCGGCGCCGGCACGCGATCCACGCACCGATGCCTCCCAGCGCGACCGCGCCCCAGATACCGAGCCCGCCGTCCCAGATGCGCAGCGCGCCGATGAAGCCGGCGCCGTCCTCGCCGAAGTACTTCCGCCAGTCGGTCATGACGTGGTAGAGCCGCCCACCGACCAGCCCGAACGGAACGGCCCACAGGACGACGTCGTAGATGACGCCTGGTTCCCCGCCCCGGGCGATCCACCGCCGGTCACCGATCAGCAAGGCGGCGATGATGCCGGTGATGATGAACAGGGCGTAAGCGCGGATCGGCAACGGTCCGAGCTGCCAGACACCTTGGGCGGGACTCGGGATGTACGCGAGAACCGTCGTCGTCACGCAGGGATCCTCTGCCGCACGCCCTCGGCGAGCTCCACGGTCAGAGCCCGCATCTCCGGAATGCCCACCTTGAGCGCGGACACCAATGCCGACCCGACGATGACTCCGTCGGCGTAGGCCCCGATCTCGGCCGCCTGCTCGCGGGACCGCACACCCAGACCGACCCCCACCGGGATGTCGGACACTTCTTTGACCCTGCGAACCAGCTCGGGTGCCATGTTCGAGACGGCGTCACGTGCCCCGGTCACACCCATCGTCGAGGCCGCGTAGACGAACCCGCGGGTGGCCTGCACGGTCTCGGCCAGACGTTCGTGCGTCGACGAGGGCGCCACCAGGAAAATGCGGTCCAGGTCGTGCTCATCGGATGCGGCCAGCCACTCGTCGGCCTCATCGGGGATCAGATCCGGGGTGATCATGCCAAGCCCGCCCGCCGAGGCCAGATCGCGGGCGAAGGTGTCGACCCCCTTGCGCAGCACCGGGTTCCAGTAGGTCATGACAACCGCACGTCCGCCGGCGTTGCTGATCGCCTCGACGGCCCGTAACGCGTCATGAACGCGTACACCCCCGCGCAACGCCACCTCGGTGGCGGCCGCGATCGTCGGACCGTCCATGCCGGGATCGGAGTAGGCGATGCCGACCTCGATCACATCGCAGCCGGACTCGACCAGCGCGGTCATCGCCGAAATGGAGGTCTCGACGTCGGG
>NZ_JBMHMH010000051.1:0-1965 GCF_049179055.1 Micromonospora sp. WMMD737
CGAGAAGTCAGCCAGGCAGCGAACTGCTCAGCCGCTCGGCGGCGGCCAGGTAGTCCTCGATGAACTCGCGCACCACCTCACGGGCCGGCTTCACCTTGTTCATCAGCCCGACGCCCTGACCGACGAAGTAGGTCGCCAGCGCCTGGGCGCCTTCGTGGCCCTGTGCGGCCAGCACGTCGATGCGCCGGATCACCGGCTCGCACAGCATCGACTGCAACGGCAGGCCGAGCGGCTGGTGTCCGCCGGTGTGCGGCAGCCAGGCGTCGGTCCAGTCGGAGACCAGCTGGCGCGACGGCTTGCCGGTACGCCCGGCCGAGCGCACCGTGTCCCGTGAGCGGGCGGCCAGCATCTTGGCCACCGTGTGCGGGGCGGTCTCGGCCTCCTCGGTGGTCAGCCACACCGAGCCGGTCCACGCGCCAGCGGCGCCGGCGGCGACCATGCCGGCCATCTGCCGGCCGGTCACGATGCCGCCGGCGGCCAGGACCGGGACCTGGCTGCCGGTCGACTCGACGGCCTCGACGACCTCGGGCACCACCACCAGGGTGCTGACCTCGCCGCAGTGCCCGCCGGCCTCGGTGCCCTGCGCGACGATCAGGTCCACCCCGGCGGCGACCTGCTTGACCGCGTGCTCCTTGGCGCCGACCAGCGCCGCGACCGGGATTCCGCGTTCCTTCCCGGCTTCGATCATGTAGTCCGGCGGCACGCCCAGCGCGTTGGCGATCAGCTTGACCGGGTGGGTCAGCGCCACGTCGAGCAGTTCGCGGCCGGTGTTGCCGGACAGCGACGCCCCGCCCAGGCGACGGTCCGGCTCGGGCTCGATGTCATGGGCCCGCAGCAGATCGTCGACCAGGTCGCGGTAGGCCTGCGGGATCCGTCCGGCCAGCTCAGCGCTGGACAGCTTCTCGCCCTTGCCCTCGAACTTGGCCGGCACGATGAGGTCCACCCCGTAGGGCTTGCCGCCGACGGCCTCGTCGATCCAGGCCAGTTCCTGGTCGAGCTGGGTGGGGCTGTAGGCGGTCGCGCCGAGGACACCGAAGCCGCCGGCGTTGGTCACCGCAGCCACCACGTCGCGGCAGTGGCTGAAGGCGAAGAGCGGGAAGTCGATGCCGAACTGCTCACACAGCGCTGAGGAGGTCATCGCGCCAGTATTACTTGACCGCCGATGAGCGCTCGCGCGAAGAGCGGAGTCACTGTCAAGAGATGTGCGCGACCCCCGTTTTCACTGCCCGCCGAGCACCGCGGTGTCGCGCAGGAAGTCTTCGACGGCGCGCAGCAGCTGCGCCCCGTCCAGCAGCACGCGGTCGTTGTGGCCGGCGCCGGGCACCGACACGAACTCCTTGGGGCCCGGGGCCGCGTCGTACAGCCGGCGGCTCAGCGGCAGCGGCACGACCCCGTCGGTCTCCCCCGCGACGACGAGCAGCGGGGCGGCCAGCGCGCCGATCCGGTCGACCGAAGGGTAGCGGTCGATCAGCAACGGGCCCAACGGCAGCACCGGGAAGTACGTCTCCACCACGTCACCCAGCGAGCTGAACGGTGAGCGCAGGATCAGCGCAGCGGGCGGTTGTTCGACGGCAAGCCTGACCGCGACCGCGCCGCCCAGCGACTCGCCGAAGTAGGCGATGCGGTCCGCGTCGACCTCCGGCTGCCGCGTCAGCCAGTCCAGCGCGGCGCGCGCGTCGGCGGCCAGCCCCGACTCGCTCGGGCGGCCCGGATTGCCGCCGTAGCCGCGATAGTCGGTCAACAGCACCGACAGCCCCATCCGGTGCAACGCCGCGGCCAGCGGCGCACGCATCGAGCGGTCGCCGCCGTTGCCACCCAGAATCAGCACCGCCGGGCCACCCCGGGCGGGCAGGAACCAGGCGTCCAGCTGCAGGCCGTCGGCGGTCGGGAAGCTGACGTCGCGCCCGCCGGGCAGCACCGTTGCCGCCGGCGGCAACGGACCGCGCGACGGGAGGTAGATCAGGC
>NZ_JBMHMH010000052.1:0-4124 GCF_049179055.1 Micromonospora sp. WMMD737
CGGCGGGCTGATGGCCGGTCTGGCACTGGTGCTGCGCTATCTGGCGGGAGGACGCTACGAGTTGGGTGAGACGCTGCCGCTGGATGCGGGCAAGATCCTGGGGGCCGGGCTGACGCTGGCGGCGGGCACCGCGGTGGCCTCGTTGCTCGCGGGTGCGCCTGCGCTGTCCTCGGCGCTGATCGAGATCGACGTTCCGGTGCTGGGCACCGTCAAGTTCGTCACGGCCCTGTTCTTCGACCTGGGGGTGTACCTGATCGTGGTGGGCCTGGTCCTCGATGTGCTGCGCAGCCTGGGCGCCCGGATCGACGAGGAGTTGAGTGGACGGGTGGTGACACGGCGATGATCGCGTTCGTCCTACCGCTGGTCGTGATCGGCGTGCTCACCGCCGCCGGTGTCTACCTGCTGCTGGAACGTCAGCTGACCAGAATGCTGTTGGGGCTGTTGCTGATCAGCAATGCCATCAACCTGCTGCTGCTGTCGGTGGGCGGCCCGGCGGGCAATCCCCCGATCGTCGCGCGCACCAGCGGGGAGGACAATCCGACCGCCGATGCGCTGGTGCAGGCCCTGGTCCTGACCGCCATCGTCATCACGATGGGCGTCGCGGCCTTCGTCCTGGCGTTGACCTACCGCTCCTTCCGGATCAACACCGCCGAGGAGGTCGGCGACGATCCCGAGGACGCCCGGGTGTCGCAGCTTTCCGAGCAGGGCCTGGACGAGGACACCCGGCTGGCCCCGGCGCCCGACGCCAGCCGCGACACCGACCTGCCCGACGAGCTCGACGCGTTGCCCGGCCATGAGGGGTCACGATGATCGGCGGCCATCTCGCCGCGGTGTTCGTGCCGCTGCCGGTCCTGGTGCCGATGCTCGCCGCGGCCGCGACGTTGTTCGCCGGGCGCCGGCCGCGGCTGCAGCGCGCCATCGCCGTGCTCGCACTGGCGGTGGCTCTCGCGGTCTCGGCGGTGCTGATGTATCTGGCCGACCGCGACGGCACGATCGCGTTGCAGGTCGGCGGATGGGGCCCGACCGAAGCCGGGATGGGGCCGCTGGGCATCACGCTGGTGGTGGACCGGCTGTCGGCGCTGATGCTGGTGGTGTCGGCGATCGTGCTGCTCGCCGTGGTCTACTACGCCATCGGTCAGGGCATCCGTGACGGCGACGACCGCCAGCCGGTGTCGATCTTCCTGCCCACCTATCTGGTGCTGGCGGCCGGGGTGTTCATGGCCTTTCTGGCCGGCGACCTGTTCAACCTGTTCGTCGCGTTCGAGGTGCTGCTGATCGCGAGCTTCGTGCTGCTGACCATCGGGGGCACCAAAGAGCGGGTCCGCGCGGGCATCTCGTACGTGATGGTGTCGATGGTCTCGTCTCTGGTGTTCCTGTTCGGCATCGCCCTGATCTACGCCAGCGCCGGGACACTGAACATGGCCGAGCTGTCGGTGCGGCTGGCCGACATCCCGGCCGGCACCCGCACCGCGCTGTTCGCGGTGCTGCTGGTCGCGTTCGGGATCAAGGCCGCGGTGTTCCCCCTGTCGACCTGGCTACCGGATTCCTACCCGACAGCCCCGGCGCCGGTCACCGCGGTGTTCGCCGGGCTGCTCACCAAGGTGGGCGTGTACGCGATCATCCGCACGCATTCGCTGCTGTTCCCCGGCGGCGCGATGGACCGGGTGCTGCTGGTCGCCGGGCTGCTGACGATGCTGGTCGGCATCCTGGGCGCGATCGCCCAGAGCGACATCAAGCGGCTGCTGTCGTTCACCCTGGTCAGCCACATCGGCTACATGGTGTTCGGGATCGCGCTGTCCACCCAGTTGGGTATGTCGGGCGCGATCTTCTACGTGGCCCACCACATCCTGGTACAGACGACGCTGTTCCTGGTGGTCGGGCTCATCGAACGCCAGGCCGGGGCGTCCACCCTGCAGCGCCTCGGCGGGTTGGCCGCCGCCAGCCCGGCACTGGCCTTCGTGTTCGTGGTTCCCGCGCTCAACCTCGGTGGCATTCCGCCGTTCTCGGGATTCATCGGCAAGGTGGCGCTGCTGGAGGCCGGATCGCAGGTCGGGTCGGTGCTGGCCTGGGCCCTGGTGGCGGGCAGCGTGATCACCAGCCTGCTGACGCTTTATGTGGTGGCGCGGGTGTGGACGAAGGCGTTCTGGCGGCGCCGCGAGGACGCACCGGAGGGGCATCTGGCCTCGTCCGCGCGAGCCGGTCTGCTCGACGATCCGGTGGACGTCGAGTTCGCCGAGCGTGACGACGTGGGCCGGATGCCGATGGCGATGCTGCTGCCGACCGGGGCCCTGATCGCGGTCGGGTTGATGTTGACGGTGCTGGCGGGCCCGATCTTCGCCTACAGCGACCGCGCGGCCGGCGAGGTACTCGACCGCGGCCAGTACATCTCCGCGGTACTCGGAGAGGGGCCCACATGAGGAGAGGCCTGCTTCGGGTCTGGTTGGTGTGCTGGCTGATTCTGGTCTGGCTGCTGTTGTGGGGCACCGTCTCGGTGGCCAACATCCTGTCCGGCCTGGCGATCGCGCTGATCATCACGCTGCTGCTGCCGCTGCCCGCGGTTCCGGTGCAGGGGCGCTTCCATCCGCTGCCGCTGCTGCGGCTGATCGTGACGGTGGTCTACTACCTGCTGGTCTCGTCGGCTCAGGTCGCCTGGCTCGCCCTCAAACCGGGCCCGCCACCGCTGACCGCGGTGCTGCGTGCGCACGTGTCGGTGAAGTCCGATCTGGTTCTCGCGTTGTTGGTCAACATCATGAACCTGACGCCGGGCACGATCGTGCTGGAGATCGACCAGGCCACCAGGACGCTCTACGTCCATGTCCTCGACGTCGGGTCCGACACCGCGGTCCAGCGTTTCTACCGTCAGACCGCACTGCTGGAGCGGCTGCTGGTGTCGGCGTTCGAGCGGGACGCGGATTGGCGGCCTGTCAACGGGGAGGCGGATCGCGCATGATCGACGAGCGAGTAGCGGAGGCGGATCGCGCATGAGCGACGAGCGAGTAGCGGAGGCGGATCGCGCATGATCTACGTCTGGACCGCGGTCGCGGTGATGCTGTCGCTGGCGGCGTTCGCCACGATGATCCGCATGCTGGCCGGCCCCACCTCGCTGGACCGGCTGGTGGCTCTCGACGCTCTCGTCGCGGTCACCATGTGCGCCATCGGCGCCTGGGCCGCCTACAGCCGGGACACCACCACCACCTACAGCCTGACCGCACTGGCGTTGATCACCTTCGTCGGATCGGTGAGCGTCGCCCGCTTCCGGGTGCCCGATGTCTCGGACGTCCCAGCTGTCCCGAACATCCCAGCCACCGAGGACAACCCGGGAAAGGGGAAGAGCCGATGACCGCCTTCGACATCATCGTCAGCGTGTTGATGCTGAGCGGCTCGGCGCTGGCGCTGACGGCGGCGATCGGCGTTGTCCGCTTTCCCGACACGCTGTCGCGCATGCACGCCGCCACCAAGCCCCAGGTTCTCGGCCTCCTCCTCGTGCTGGCGGGCGCGGCGATCCGGCTGCGCGGCCAGATCGACGTCGGCATGTTGATCCTCACCGGCATCTTCACCCTGATCACCGCCCCGGTGATCGCCAATCGGGTCGGCCAGCTGGCCTACCGGGAGCAGACCAGCCGGGATGACCTGATGACCGCAGATGAGATGCATGATTTGACCGCAGACCGGGAATCCGGCGGTCATGAATCGCCCCGAGGCTGACGACCGCGCAGCAATAGTCGGCGGCACCACGCTCGGGGTGGCACGTGCCCGCGCCTGGGAGTCGGCCACCGAACGTCCGTTGTTCACCGATCCGTACGCGCGCATCTTCGTCGACGCCGCCGGCCAACCCGACTCGGATGCCGACCCCGCACAGTGCAGCACGATCGCGAATTTCACTGCGGCGCGGACAAAGTGGTTCGACGACTTCTTCCTCGCATCGAGCGCGGCGGGCCTTTCCCAGGTGGTGATCCTGGCCGCCGGTCTGGACGCTCGGGCCTGGCGGCTGCCATGGCTGTGTGACACGGTGATCTACGAGCTGGACCAGCCGAAGGTGCTCGCCTTCAAGACCGCGACGCTGTCCACGTCGGGGGCCAGGCCGGCAGCCGGTTACGTCCCGGTGGCCGTCGACCTCGGTGGCG
>NZ_JBMHMH010000053.1:0-1223 GCF_049179055.1 Micromonospora sp. WMMD737
CGGCCGATGCGGTGGCGCGCCTGACCGATCCGGCCAACCGGGTGGGCCGGCTGGTGATCCCCGAGGGACGCCAGCTCGACGACGTCCGCGATGTCAAGACCAATGCCGTCACCGACGGAATCCTGACGTTGATCGCCGACGCCTCGTGTGTCGACCTCGACGGTGAGACCCGTTGTGTGTCGGTCGACGATCTGCGCAACGTCGCGGCCGCGCTGCCGCCGGCCGAGCTGCAGGTCCCGGCCTGGGCCACCGATCCGGTGCTGGCGATGGGGGCCGACCATCGGCGCCTGGAGGGGTTGATCGCGCCCGGGACGTGGAACATCGATCCGTCGGCCCAGCCGCGGGCCATGCTGGGCACGCTGATCGGGAGCAGCGCGGCGGTGTACGAGCAGAACGGGCTGTTGGACACCGCGGTCTCCAACGCCATGTCGCCCTACGAGGTGCTCGTCGTCGCCTCGTTGGTGCAGCGTGAGTCCACCCCGGAGGACTTCTCGAAGGTGGCTCGGGTGATCTACAACCGGCTCGCCGAAGAGCGCACGCTGGAGTTCGATTCCACGGTGAACTACGCGTTGGACCGCATCGAGGTGGCGACCACCGACGGGGACCGGGCGCAGGCCACACCCTGGAACACCTATGTGCGCCCCGGCCTGCCCGCCACGCCGATCTGTTCGCCCGGTCTGCCCGCGCTGGCCGCCGCCGAGGCGCCGGAGCCGGGGGACTGGCTGTACTTCGTGACGGTCGACATGCAGGGGACCACGTTGTTCACCCGTGAGTACGAGCAGCACCTCGCCAACATCGAGGTCGCCCGGCGCAACGGTGTCCTCGACTCGGCGCGATGAGCGCTTGCGCCGCGACGAGCCCTGCCCGCCGCGCCGGGGTGCTCGGCTTGCCGATCGCGCATTCGCGTTCCCCGCAGCTGCACCTGGCGGCCTACCGCGCGCTGGGGTTGTCCGACTGGACCTATGAGCGCATCGAGTGCACCGGCGAGCAGTTGCCGCAGGTGGTGGCCGGGTTCGGCCCGGAGTGGGTCGGGGTGTCGGTGACGATGCCGGGGAAGTTCGCCGCACTGCGGTTCGCCGATGACGTCAGCGACCGGGCCCGGCTGGTCGGATCGGCCAATACGCTGGTGCGGTGCCCGGCGGGTTGGCACGCCGACAACACCGACGTCGACGGGGTGCGCGGGGCGTTGGCCGCCGCGCGTTCCCATGACCGCGCCATGGTGG
>NZ_JBMHMH010000054.1:0-2654 GCF_049179055.1 Micromonospora sp. WMMD737
GCGGCGGTGTCCACGGTGCCGGCGTTGAGCTCCACGGTATGTGCCAGCGGAGCGGACAGGTCGTGGTGCGTGTTGACGTTGGCCAGGCAGTCCCAGCTGATCTGCCAGGCCTCGGTTGGTTGTGCGGTGGCCCGGCCCCCGGTGCCGCCGAGGCGACCCAGGTAGTTGAATCCGATCGAGGGGTCGGGCCCGTCGAGGTCGACATCGTCGTTGAGGTAGCGCAGCAGCCCGTAGGTGACGCCGTCGGGCACGGTCCGCAGCTGTTCCTTGGCGTCCTTGAGCACCGTGCCCAACTCGGCGGCGCCGGAAACCACCTGGGCCCAGCTCAACCCACCCAGCGTCAGTGCCACCGGATATTTGGCGGTGAACCACCCGACGGTGCGCGACAGATCGATGACCTCGTTGCCACTGCCCAGCTCTTCCTCGCGGCCATGGCCTTCCACATCGATGCTGATCGCACCGGGCTCTCCGAGGAATTCGGCCAGTGCGAGTCCGAATGCGATCAGCAGGACATCGTTGATCCCGGCGTGGAACGCCGCGGGCACTTCGCCGAGCAGCAGCTCGGTGGTCTCGACATCGAGGTCCACCGACAGGTTTCCAGCGGTGCCCAGCGTGTCCGAGTCGGGGCGCACCGCGGGCAGCGCGCCTGATGTCGCGGCGATCTGCTGCCACGCCTGGGTGTGAGCGACGACACCGGGTTGCCGGGCGCGGCCGGGCAGCAATGCCGACCAACCGGCAAACGACATTCCCGGTGTGGGCAGTGTGACGGGTTGTCCGTTGCGGTGTTGGGTCCAGGCGAGGTTGAGGTCTTCGAGCAGGATGCGCCAGGAGACTCCGTCGACGGCGAGGTGGTGGGCGATGAGGACCAGTTCGCTGGTGGGTTTGACCCACAGGGCGCTGAGCATGGTTCCGGTTCGCGGGTTGAGTTGTGAGCGGGCGTGTGCGACGGCGTCGTCGGTGAGGGTGTCGATGGTGTGTAGGCAGTTTCGGGCGTCGACGGTGCCGGGTTCGGGGACGTGCAGTGCCCAGGTTCCGGTGCTGTCGTCGACGCGCAGGCGCAGCATGGCGTGGCGGTCGAGGACGGCTTGGAGCACGGTGACGACGTCGGCCTCGGTCACCCCGAGCGGCGCCTGCATCGCCACCGTCTGGTTGAACTCCTCGATCGAGGCGCCCGCGCTTTCCAAACCGTGCAGCCACTCGATGATGGGGGGTGGCGATCACGGGGCCGGTGCCCTCGTCGAGGACGGCGGTGTCCTCGTCGGCGACGGTGGCGACCTGGGCGAGTCGGGAAACGGTCTGTTCGACGAAGATGTCGCGGGGTCGGCAGAGCACTCCGGCGGCCCGGGCGCGGGCGACGACCTGCATGGACAGGATGCTGTCGCCGCCGAGTTCGAAGAACGATTCGTCGGTTCCGACCCGGTCGAGGCCCAGGACCTGGGCGTAGATGTCGGCGAGGATCTCTTCGACGGCGTCGGCCGGTGCGCGGTACTGCTCGACGTGCTGGTATTCCGGGGCCGGCAGCGCCCGCTTGTCGAGTTTGCCGTTGACCGTCAACGGCATCACCTCGACCGGCACCACCGCCGTGGGAACCATGTATTCGGGAAGCCGTTCGGACAGGGCGGTCCGCAGCGCAGCGGGATCGACGGTCTGCCCGCCGACTGCGGTGACGTAGCCGACGAGGCGTTTGTCGCCGGGGCGGTCCTCGCGGACGAGTACCACCGCCTGCTTGACTCCGTCGATGGTGGCCAGGGCGGCTTGGACTTCGCCGAGTTCGATGCGGTAGCCGCGGATCTTGACTTGTTCGTCGGCGCGGCCGAGGTAGCGCAGTTCTCCGTCGGGTCCCCAGCTCATCAGGTCGCCGGTGCGGTACATGCGTTGGCCGGGTGGGCCGTAGGGGCAGGCCAGGAATCGTGTTGCGCTCAGTGCGGCGCGGCCGAGGTAGCCGGCGGCCAGGCCGGCGCCGGCGACGTAGAGTTCTCCGGTCACTCCGGCCGGGACCGGGCGCAGCCAGGGGTCGAGGACGAAGAAGCCGAGGTGGCCCAGCGGGACCCCGATCGGGCTGGTGGGGTTGTCGAGGTCGGTGGCGGTGATCTCGCGGAACGAGGCGTGCACGGTGGTTTCGGTGATGCCGTACATGTTGATCAGCCGGGGCAGGCGGGGGTGAGCATCACGCCAGCTCCGCAGCCGATGTGGCTCCAGCGCTTCGCCGCCGAAAACCACTGCCTCGAGCCCCAACTGATCGGCGGAGTCGGACCGGGCGGCGTCGGCGGTCTGCAGGGCGTAGAACGCTGAGGGGGTTTGGCTGAGGATGGTGATCTGTTCGCTGATCAGCAGGGCGTGCAGGTCTTCGGGTGAGCGGACCACGGTGTCGGGGACGATGACCAGCCGGCCGCCGTGCAGCAGTGCTCCCCAGATCTCCCAGACCGAGAAGTCGAAGGCCAGTGAGTGGCATTGTGACCACACCTGTCCGGCGAGTTCGATGTCGGTGTCGAGGGTGCTCAGCAGCCGGATCACGTTGCGGTGCGGTATCGCTACGCCCTTGGGTGTTCCGGTGGTGCCTGAGGTGTAGATGATGTAGGCGATGTCGTCAGGGCCCGGTTGGGCCGGCGTGGCGGCGGGGTCTGCGATGTCGCCGACGTCTGCGAGGTCCCCAA
>NZ_JBMHMH010000055.1:0-1031 GCF_049179055.1 Micromonospora sp. WMMD737
TGGAACCAGCCGTCGGCCACCGCGAAGGCCATCACGGCCGATGGCTGGTACCGGACCGGCGACGCCGGCTACCGCGACCAGGACGGCTATCTGTACCTCTACGACCGGGTGAAGGACATGATCGTCTCCGGCGGGGAGAACGTGTACCCCGCCGAGGTGGAGAACGTGTTGATGTCGCATCCGGCGGTAGGCGACGTCGCCGTGATCGGAGTGCCCCACGCGAAGTGGGGGGAGGCCGTCAAAGCAGTGGTGGTGCCGGCCGAGGCGGTAGCGGAGGCCGATCACGCCACCCTGGAGGCCGAGTTGCTCGCATACGCGCGTACCCGGCTGGCCGGTTTCAAACTGCCGAAATCGGTGGACTTCGCCGCGTCCATGCCCCGCAACGCCACCGGGAAGATTCTCAAACGCACTCTGCGCGAAGACTACTGGGTCACTTCCGGCCGTCGTATCGGGTGAGCGCGAGGGGGTCGCGGTCCGGGCACCGGCGGCTTGTGTAGTCGATCGTGTACAGTCGGTCTGGCGCGGTGTAGTCATCTGACTACGCATACTCGAGAAAGGACTCGCATGACCCCGACCCCCACTGTCACCAAACTCGGCAGCACCATCGGCGCACGTGTCGACGGCGTTCGACTCGACGGCGACCTCACCGCCGAGGCCGTATCGGCGATCCGTACAGCGCTACTCGAGCACGGCGTGATCTTCGTGCGCGGCCAGCACCATCTCGACGACGCGGCCCAGCACCGGTTCGCCTCGCTGCTGGGCACGCCGGTCGGACATCCCGTGCTCAACGTGGCCACCGCAGAGGCCCCCGCGATCACGCCGATCGACTCCGACTACGCCTCGGCCAACAGGTGGCACACCGACGTCACCTTCGTCGCCGACTACCCGTCGGTGTCGGTGCTGCGCGCGGTCACGCTGCCGCCCTACGGCGGTTCGACACTGTGGGCCTCCACCGCGGCGGCCTATCGCGACCTTCCCGACCCGCTCAAGCGTCTGGCCGAGAACACCTGGGCGCTGCACAGCAACCGGTT
>NZ_JBMHMH010000056.1:0-3566 GCF_049179055.1 Micromonospora sp. WMMD737
GATCGCCGAGCACGGCGGCATGGCGCAGGCCATCAACGAGGGCATCCCGAAAATGCGTATCGAGGAGGCCGCGGCGCGCACCCAGGCCCGCATCGACTCAGGTCAGCAGACCGTCATCGGGGTGAACCGTTACCAGGTCGACGAGGACCATGAGATCGAGGTCCTCAAGGTCGAGAACAGCCGGGTGCGTGCCGAGCAGATCGCCAAGCTCGAGCAGCTGCGCGGCGAGCGGGACAACGCCGCCACCGAGGCCGCACTGGCCGAACTGACCCGGGCAGCGGCAGCGACCGGCACCGCCGGCGAGGACGGGCTGGGCAACAATCTGCTGGCGCTGGCGATCGACGCGGCGCGGGCCAAGGCCACCGTCGGCGAGATCTCCGACGCCCTGGAAAAGGTGTACGGCCGGCACCAGGCCGAGATCCGGACCATCGCGGGTGTGTACCGAGACGAGGTGGGGATGGCCAGCAACGTCAGCAGCGCCACCGAACTGGTGGAGAAGTTCGCCGAGGCCGACGGCCGCAGGCCCCGGATCCTGGTGGCCAAGATGGGGCAGGACGGACACGACCGGGGACAGAAGGTGATCGCCACCGCGTTCGCCGACATCGGCTTCGATGTCGACGTCGGCTCGCTGTTCTCCACCCCGGATGAGGTGGCCCGCCAGGCCGCCGACAACGACGTGCACGTCGTCGGGGTCTCGTCGCTGGCCGCCGGCCACCTGACCCTGGTGCCCGCGCTGCGCGATGCGCTGGCCGCGGTCGGCAGGCCCGACATCATGATCGTCGTCGGCGGCGTCATCCCACCCGGTGACTTCGACGAGCTCTACGCGGCGGGAGCGACCGCGATCTTCCCGCCCGGCACGGTGATCGCCGACGCCGCGATCGGCCTGCTCGACAAGCTCGCCCAGCGCCTGGGCTACACGCTGAACTAGATGAGTCAATCCGTCGGCGAACTCGCGGCCGCCATCCGTGCCGGTGACCGTTCGGCACTGGCACGGGCGATCACCCTGGTGGAGTCGACCCGTGCCGACCATCGGCAGAAGGCGCAGGAGCTGCTGCTGGAGCTCATGCCGGAAGCCGGTAGCGCGCTGCACGTCGGCATCACCGGGGTTCCGGGAGTGGGCAAGTCGACGTCCATCGAGGCGCTCGGCATGTACCTGATCGAGCGCGGCCACCGGGTCGCGGTGCTGGCGGTGGACCCGTCGTCGACCCGCACCGGCGGCTCGATCCTGGGAGACAAGACCCGGATGGCCGAGCTCGCCGTCCACCCGGACGCGTACATCCGGCCGTCGCCGACCTCGGGCACCCTCGGCGGGGTGGCCCGGGCCACCCGCGAGACGATCGTTTTGCTGGAAGCCGCCGGCTACGACGTCATCATGGTCGAGACGGTCGGCGTCGGGCAGTCCGAGGTGACGGTTGCCAACATGGTGGACACTTTCGTGTTCCTCACGCTGGCGCGCACCGGGGACCAGCTGCAGGGCATCAAGAAGGGCGTGCTCGAGCTCGCCGACATCGTGGTGGTCAACAAGGCCGACGGCGAGCACGCGGTGGAGGCCAAGGCGGCCGCCCGTGAGCTCGCCGGCGCCATCCGGCTGATCTACCCGCGGGAGACGCTATGGCGCCCACCGGTGCTGACGCTGAGCGCGTTGGAGGGGACCGGGCTCGATGAGCTTTGGGACACCGTGCTCAAGCATCGCGATGTGCTCACCGAGGCGGGGGAGTTCGACGCGCGGCGGCGCACCCAGCAGGTGGAATGGACCTGGTCGATGGTCCGTGACACGGTGCTCGACCGGGTGTTGTCCAGCCCCGGGGTGCGGTCGATCCGCGACGAGGTGGAGCGGCAGGTGCGTGGCGGTGAGCTCACCCCGGCGCTTGCTGCGCAGCAGATCCTGGACGCGGTGGACTGGCCGGAAAAACCCGTTGGTTAACAAATGGGTAACACCTGTCTTCTTTGCCGCACGGCGAGGTAAATTCAATCCATTGTGACGGGCGTCAACTTTGCAGAGCGCAGCGCAGCGCTCTCACACGGCAGCGACGGCGCAGCACTGCCCCGCGGGGTGCAGGGCGCCGCCGACGAGAACTTCCTGTGCGCGGTGCGTGCCTTCGGCCAGATGTTCCCGTGGCGCCGGCTCGGCGGCGGTGCGCTGTCGGTCTACCTCGACGGCGAGCCGGTCGTCGACGTGTGGACCGGGTTCAGTGACCGCAAGGGCACCCAGCACTGGAGTGCCGACACCGGCCCGATGGTGTTCTCGGCGACCAAGGGTGTCGCCGCCACCGTGATCCACCGCCTCGCCGACCGCGGGCTGATCGACTACGACGCGCCGGTGGCCGAGTACTGGCGGGCGTTCGCCGCCAACGGCAAATCCAGGATCACGGTGCGCGACGCGTTGCGGCACCGCGCCGGTCTGTCCCAGCTGAACGGAGTGCGGAAGGCGGACCTGCTCGACCATCTGCGGATGGAGGACCGGTTGGCCGCCGCGCCGGTAAGCTGGCTGCACGGAAAACCCGCCTATCACGCCTTCACGTTCGGCTGGCTGCTGTCCGGGCTGGCCCGCTCGGTGACCGGCAAGGGTATGCGGGAGCTGATCCGCACCGAGGTGGCCGCCCCGCTCAACACCGACGGCCTGCACCTGGGACGTCCGCCGCTGCGGGCCCCCACCCGCCCGGCGCAGATCATCGGGCCGCAGAGCGCGTTGCCGAACCCGATCTTCAACATGGTCGCGCCGCACCTGGCCGCCCTGCCGTTCTCCGCGGCGTTCGGCGCGATGTACTTCCCCGGGGTCAAGGCGATGGTCCAGGGCGACACCCCGCTGCTCGACAGTGAGATCCCCGCGGCCAACGGGGTGGCCACCGCTCGTGCGCTGGCCCGGATGTACGGCGCGCTGGCCAACGGCGGGCGCATCGACGGAACACAGTTCCTGTCCGCGGAGACCACCGCCGCCCTGGTCGGGCAGCCCAGCCTGCGGCCCGACCACAGCATGGTCATGCCGCTGTCGTTCCACCTCGGCTATCACGGGCTGCCCATCCCCGGAGTGCTGCCCGGATTCGGCCATGTCGGCCTCGGCGGTTCGCTGGGCTGGGCCGATCCCGAAACGGGCCTCGGGTTCGGCTACGTGCACAACCGGTTGCTCACCCCGCTGGTGGCCACCGATCAGGCGGGTTTCGTCGCCACCGCGGCGTTGATTCGGCGCGGCGCGGGCCTGGCCCGCAGAAACGGGTACCGCCCGGTGCGCGAGTACGGTGCCGCGTTCACCGATCTCACCCGCACGGCGGTCTGACCGCACTTTCCTCGGGTGGGTGTGTGCGCCCTCAGGTGTTGGCGCGGGTGAACCACTTCGTCTTGTTCCGCCAGGAGTGCGCCGAGGTCAGCGCGAATCCGGCGCCGCAGGCGCAGGCGAAGAACCAGACCGCGATGCTGCCGTGCACGGTCTGCAGCGTCGGCACCAACGCGGTGGTGATGCGCACGATGCAGGCGGCGATACCCATCGCCGAGGCGAACAGGTAGACGCTGGCGACCGTGCGGGAGCGGGGATCGGTGCGCAGGATGAGCAGTGCACGCGCCCCGTAGCA
>NZ_JBMHMH010000057.1:0-3483 GCF_049179055.1 Micromonospora sp. WMMD737
TATGCGCGAGGCGATTCCCGCAAGCTCGGGCGCGGACGACATGTCCGGGGTGGGCTCGATGTAGCCGCCGGTGGCCGACGCCACCCGCAGCCCGGGCTGTCGGCTGCTGTGCAGCGTCCCCGGATCCACTCCGCGCCAGGCATCACGTGGGGTGGGAGTGAGCAGGCAGCGTCCACCCTTGGTTGCCTCGAACAGTTCCGCCGGGCTGGTTGCACCAGGCAGGATGCAACTTCTCCCGACGATCGCGACGGGCTCGAAATCGCTCACGCCGAGGTATCCGCCCCTGCGCCTGCGACATAGAACTCCACGCCGGCGAGCTCGGCGACCGGTGTGCCGTCGGCGGTCTCGATCACGATGTCGAAGTCGACCTGCTTGTCGCTGACGGGGTGTGCGGCAATGCGACAGCACATGGTGCCGCCGTCACCGGGGGCGCGGTGGAACACCGCACGCCCGACCCGCACGGGCAGCACCAGCGGGTGCCCCTGCGCGCTGGCCCACAGGATCCCCAGCTGCAGGCCGCCGTCCACCATCGCGGGGTCGATGGTCCAGTTGCCATCCGGCCACCCCAGCTCGCGCAGACCTTTGACGCTGGCTGTGCCGCCGGTGGATCCGACGACATCGAGGTGCTCGATCGACGCGAACTGCGGTCCGTGGAACAACGGGCCCGCGTATGCGTCGCCGACACTCATCGGCCAGGGCGAGCCAGAGATCTCGGGCACTCCCGGGGCCGGATCGGCGGCGGTGCCCTCACCGGTGTCCACGACGGCCCGGTAGCGCTTGCGGCCCTCGCAGTCGAGGACGGTGACGATGTAGGACGATCCCGACGGCTCGAAGTCGAGCGTGAGATCCTGATGCTCACAGGCGGCGAACGTGACCCCGGACAGCACCTGGAAGTCCCGCACGATCGGGCGTGCGTCCGCCACCAGGCCGCGCGCCGCGCGCAGCATCGCATCGAGGACGATGACCACGGGGATGACGACCCGGCCCCGAACCTGATGGTCGGCGAGCATCGGCAGTATCTCGGTCGACACGTCCCATTCCAGCCGGGCCGCCTGCAGACGCGCCTCGGCGGGCGCCGCGACGACGACCGCGGTGGCCGTGGAGCGGCGCAACGCGTTCTCGGCGAAGAACTGTGCCCCTTCGTCGATCGGGATGACGCCCACGCCGGCTTCAAGGAAGCGGCTCTTGAGCGTCGCGTCGACCATCCCGCCGTCCCACGGTCCCCAGCCGAATGCGCGGACCACGCAATCGCCGCCCCGCCGCTGGGCTTCGCGCGCCGCGATCGCCTCGAGGGCGGCGTTGGCGGCTGCGTACGCGCACTGCCCGGGATTCCCGGCTCGCGCGGCGATGGAGGAGAACAGCGAGATGAATCGCAGATCATCGGGGGACGTGGCGTCCAGCAGCGCCTCCGCGCCGACGACTTTGGTCCTGAACACCTTGAGGAACTGATCGTCGTCGAGATCCTCCAGACGCCTGTCGGCCAGGACACCGGCACCGTGCACGACACCGGCGATGGGTCCGAACGTCTGCCGAACCTCGTCGAGAACGCGTCGCAACTCTGCGGTGTCGTTGATGTCGGTCGCGAAGTACCTCGCGGCGGTGCCCTGCTGTTCGGCGGCGGACAGGGTGGCGCGAACCTCCCGCTCGGCCATCAGCTTCTCGGCCTGCGCCCGGGCCTGGGGCAGGCCGATCTGCTCGCCGCGGGCCCGCGCCGACGCGGCCAGCGCCGTGGCGATCTCGGCCACGGTGTCGCCGTGCGGCTGATCCTGGCCCGCCGCGTGCAGCGGTGTGCGGCCCAGCAGCGCGAGCTTGAGGCCGTGGCGATGCGCAAGCGCCAGCGCAGACCGTGCCGTCACGCCGCGCGCACCACCGGTGACCACGACGACTCCGCCCTCGGGAACGGTGATCGTCTCCCCCGCCGGCGACGCATCGACGTCGTCGAGCACCAGCCGGGTGCCGTCCTCGCGCAGCGCCACCTCGACTCCGGCTCCACCGCTGAGCAGTTCGGAGGTCAACCGTTCCGCATCGAGGGTGTCGATGTCGATTGCCCGCACCGAAGCGTTGGGCCATTCCAGCGCGGCGGTTTTCACCAGGCTGGCCACCCCGACCGGCACCTGCGCGCCGGCGAAGCGAGCTCCGGTCGACTGCACGGTGACGAAGAATCGCGAATGCGCGTTGCTCTTGGCGACGCTGCGTGCGGCATGGAACGTGCGCAGGTGCATCTCGACGCAATCCTCGGCCGAGTTCGCCGGCGCCAACGGTGCCAGGCAGATGACGGCGCTGGCCTCCTCGGGGACCTCGTCGACCACGCGGGCCTTGATCTCGTGCGAGGCCATCACCCGCTCGAGCGCCGCCGCGAAGACCGGGTCCTCACGGGTGATGAAGACCTCGCCGTCGCGCAGACCCGCCATCGTCAATCCGCTCGGCGGCGCGGCCCGGAACGTTGCCTCGGTGCAGTGCAGTCCGGCAGGTGGCGGCGACGCTGGAAGCGGCGGCGCCCCGTGTCCGGGTTGTTCGGCCGCCCCGGCCGCAGTCAGGCCGGCGATGGTGGCGACGACGTCTTGGAGGGTGCGGAGTCCGGCCAGTTCGGAGGCGGGGATTTCGGGGGCGCCGGGGAACCGGGCTTGTAGGGCGGCGAGGATTTCGACTTGTTTGATGGAGTCGATGCCGAGTTCGGCTTCCATTTCCATGTCGAGTCCGAGCATGTCGGCGGGGTAGCCGGTTTTCTGGGACACGATTTCGAGGACGACGTCGCCGGCGGATTCGCTGGGTTGGGCCGCTGGTGGTGCTGTGGCCGCTGGTGGTGTCGCGGGGGCCGTTGTGGTGGTGGTGAATTCGGCGATGGTGGCGACGACGTCTTGGAGGGTGCGGAGTCCGGCCAGTTCGGAGGCGGGGATTTCGGGGGCGCCGGGGAACCGGGCTTGTAGGGCGGCGAGGATTTCGACTTGTTTGATGGAGTCGATGCCGAGTTCGGCTTCCATTTCCATGTCGAGTCCGAGCATGTCGGCGGGGTAGCCGGTTTTCTGGGACACGATTTCGAGGACGACGTCGCCGGCGGATTCGCTGGGTTGGGCCGCTGGTGGTGCTGTGGCCGCTGGTGGTGTCGCGGGGGCCGTTGTGGTGGTGGTGAATTCGGCGATGGTGGCGACGACGTCTTGGAGGGTGCGGAGTCCGGCCAGTTCGGAGGCGGGGATTTCGGGGGCGCCGGGGAACCGGGCTTGTAGGGCGGCGAGGATTTCGACTTGTTTGATGGAGTCGATGCCGAGTTCGGCTTCCATTTCCATGTCGAGTCCGAGCATGTCGGCGGGGTAGCCGGTTTTCTGGGACACGATTTCGAGGACGACGTCGCCGGCGGATTCGCTGGGTTGGGCCGCTGGTGGTGCTGTGGCCGCTGGTGGTGTCGCGGGGGCCGTTGTGGTGGTGGTGAATTCGGCGATGGTGGCGACGACGTCTTGGAGGGTGCGGAGTCCGGCCAGTTCGGAG
>NZ_JBMHMH010000058.1:0-4807 GCF_049179055.1 Micromonospora sp. WMMD737
GGGCATGTACGGTGACCAGCTCACCGGCAGCTGTCGTGTCGCGGCAGCTGATTGGGGCCTGGGAGATCAGCCGGCGCCGTGGGAGTGCTGGCGAATCACCGCGCCGAGGGCCGCGATCGAGACGGCGCTGGCCGCCGAACCCCGGGCCTACATGACCATCGTCCAGGCACCCGACGACTGTGTGATCGGCGGCGAACCCGCCGCGTGCCGACGCGTGATCGATTCGATCGACGGCGCCAGTGCGATGCCACTCGGCTTGGACATGGTCATCCACTGCAGCGCCATGGCACCGTTCGCCGACACGTGGCGCCGTATTCACACCCGCACCACCCACGAGGCACCGGGGGTGCGGTTCTACACCAACGCGGGCAACCGGGCCTACACACCTACCAGGGAAGCTGCCGCCGAAGCGATCACCCAGCAGGCTGTCGAGCCGATCGACTTTCCCGCGACCGTGCTGCAAGCCTGGGAGGACGGAGTGCGCGTCTTCGTCGAACACGGGCCTCGCGGCATTCTCAGCGGTGCCATCCCGAAGATCCTCGGTGATCGCCCGCATCTGGTCGTGGCGCTGGACGCACAGGAACGCCGCGGCCTTCGCGCTCTCTCGGAATCGGTGAACAAACTGTGGGTGCATGGACTGCCGGTGGACGTCGACGCCGTCGATGCCCGCATGCGGCTGCTCCGCGAGCGATCCGGTTCGGCGCGGTCGGAGAAATCACGCACGATCACGCTGCCCGCACACTGGCCTGATGTCGTGTCGGCGCCCGAGGAGCCGGCCCCCGACACGCCCGAAGATGGGAAGACATCGATGCCCGCATTGGACCCGGCAAGTATTCAAATGATGCCGCCGGCACCCGCACGCCCCGCGCCGTTGAACTTCTCTGAGGCCGAACTCGTTCCGGCTCGGACCGCGACGGTGACGAGCTCGGTCGGCCACGATTCGGGTACCCCCGAGCAGGTGAGTGACAGGACGGCCGCAGCGCTGAGCCTGATCGCCTCGGTGGGTGAGGCCCAGTCCGTTTTCGTCGAGCGGCAGGCGCAGGCGCACGCATCGTTCCTGAAGATGCGCGGTGACCTGCTGGCCCTGGCCACCGGCCGGCATTCGCCGGCTCCACCCCCCGCCCCGAGCGCCACCGCGGCGGCACCGGTGGCCCCCGTGCCCGTCCCGGCGGAGCCACCGAGGCCGGCAGCCCCGGCGACGACCGGTGCACCGCCGGCGGAGACAGGCACGTCCGCGCCGGCGATCGACCGGCCCACACAGGTGCCTGCGCAACCCCCGACGACTCCGCGGGAGAGGCCGGGCCCGGCCGCGCCGCGACCCGACGAGCCGCTGTACGACCGCGCGCAGCTGGAAATCCTTGCCGGCGGAAATATTTCCGAGGTCTTCGGACCCCTTTTCGCCGAGCTGGACCAATACCCGCGGTTGGTTCGGATGCCTGAGCCCCCGTTGCTGTTCGCCGACCGGGTGATGAGCATCGACGGCGAGCCCGGGTCGATGGGGACGGGCCGGATCATCACCGAGACCGATGTCGTCGCCGACGCCTGGTACATGCACAACGGCCGGATGTCGCCCGGGGTGGTGATCGAGTCCGGCCAGGCCGACCTGCTGCTCGCGTCGTGGCTCGGCGCCGACTTCACCAACCGCAGCGAGCGCGTCTACCGCCTGCTGGGTTGCGACCTGACGTTCATGGGCGAACTCCCGCAGGGCGGCGACACCCTGCGCTACGAGATCCACATCGACGGCCACGCGAAGACGGGTGAAACCCGGCTGTTCTTCTTCCATTACGACTGCTACATCGGTGATCGGTTGATGATCTCGGTGCGCAATGGGCAGGCGGGTTTCTTCTCCGACGACGAGCTCGCCGAGTCCGACGGAGTGCTGTGGGATGCGGCGTCGGACGCCCCGCGCGACGGCGCCCGCCGTGATGCTCCGCCCTGCGTGACGACCAAGCGGTCCTTCGACCGTGACGACCTCGACGCCTACATCCGCGGACACGCGTTCACCTGTTTCGGGCCGGGTTTCGAGCGGGCCGCAGCGCACACCCGTACACCCGCGACTCCCGGCGGGCGCCTGCGACTGCTCGACGAGGTCGCCGAGTTCGACCCCGAGGGCGGGCCGTGGGGCCGGGGCTATCTGCGTGCGACGGCGGCGGTGCCGACCGATGCGTGGTTCTACGACGGACACTTCAAGAACGACCCCTGTATGCCCGGCACGCTGATGGCCGACGCGGCCACCCAGGCGCTGTCGTTCGCCATGGCCGCCTACGGATTCACCATCGAACGCGACGGCTGGCGGTTCGAACCGGTCCCGGACGAGATGGCGCGATTCGTCTGCCGCGGACAGGTGATCCCCGACTGGGACCACAACCTCGACTACGAGGTCTTCATCGAAGAGATCGTCGACGGCCCGACACCGACGGTGTACGCCGCGTTGCTGTGTCGTAGTGACGGCTTCAAAGTCTTCCACTGCCGCCGATTCGGGATGCGTCTCGTTCCGGACTGGCCGATGCCGGTGGCGCCCGGTCCGGTTCGAATCCTGGAGAACACAAAGGACGTTCGCGGCGATCAGGGCGCGCTGTTGGCCTGCGGTCGGGGCATGCCGTCGGATGCGTTCGGCGCCTTGTACGCTCCGTTCGACGGTACCCGCCGGGCGCCCCGGCTGCCCGACGAGCCGTACCACTTCATGTCACGGGTGCTCAGTGTGTCCAGCCCGCCGGGGGTGCCGACCAAGGGCGGCACCGTCGTCGCGGAGTACGACGTTCCGGCCGGCGAATGGTATTTCGCGGATGCCCACGTCGACGCGGTCCCGATGCCGGTGCTGATCGAAATCCTGCTTCAGCCGTGCGGCTGGCTGTCTTCGTACAACGGATTCGCCGCCAACCGTCCCGATGACGTGGTCTTCCGCAATCTCGACGGTGGCGAGGTCGTGCAGCGTCGCCCGGCACGGGTCGGCACGCTGCGGGTTACCTCGACCCTCGAACGGTTCGCCGACGGTGCCGGTTCGACCATCGTGTTCTTCGATGTCGTGTGTACCCAGCAGGACGAGATCGTCATGACGATGAAGACGGCGTTCGGCTTCTTCAGTCCCGACGCGCTGAAGAATCAGGTCGGGCTTCGAACCGACCCCGCTGCACTGGAAGCACTGTCCGAGCCGGCTCCGGTCGCGCTGTCCTACCGCGCCGAGGAACTCGACGGCGCACCGTGGCTGGACCAGGGTCGCCTCCAAGTGCTCGACCGGGTCAACTTCTGGCCGGGTGGGGGAGAAGCCGGTCTGGGCCGGCTCGTCGCGGAGTACGACGTCACCCCCGAGGCGTGGTTCTTCAAGGCTCACTTCTTCCAGGATCCAGTGCAGCCCGGTTCGCTGGGACTCGAGGCCATGCAGCAGGCGGCTCGCGCGCTGGCCCGGCTGGCCGGTCACGTCCCCGCCGGCGATGACTACGAGTTCGAGCCGGTCGCCCTGAATCAGATGTTCAGCTGGAAGTTCCGCGGCCAGGTGATCCCGACCAACAAGCGCACCCGATCCGAGATCGAGGTCGTCTCGGTGACGCCCGAGCAGCGCGGTGCCCTGGTCGTGTTCAACGGCAGGTTCTGGGTCGACAATCTGTGCATCTACGAGACGAGCGCGATGGGTGTGCGCGTCATCGGCCGGTTCTAGCAGTCGAGACCGCCGACCGCGCCGAATAGGCTATGCGAGTTCGGCTTCGCCGGATTCCTGGCCGCCGGGTTCCTAGTAGTCGGTCGGCCTGGCCGGTCCGGGTGCGGCGCCGTCCCGCTCATCCCCGGGAAGCAGCAGCGCGCGCACCGCCGTTCGTGGTCCGGCCGGCCGGAGCATTGTGCTGGCCGGGCGGGGACGCACGATCAGCGGCCACCAGAACCACCGCCCGATCAGCGCGGCGATCGACGGAGTCAGGAACGACCGCACGACCAACGTGTCGATCAGCAGACCGATGCCGATGGTGGTGCCCACCTGCCCGATGACCTGCAGGTCACTGAACACCATCGCGGCCATCGTGAAGGCGAACACCAGGCCGGCATTCGTCACGACCTTGCCCGTCCCCCCCATCGCCCGGATGATGCCGGTGTTGATCCCGGCGCCGACCTCCTCCTTCATCCGGGAGACCAGCAGCAGGTTGTAGTCGGAGCCCACGCCCAGCAAAACGATGACGGCCATCGGAAGTACCATCCAGTGCAGCTGGATGCCGAAGATGTACTGCCAGATCAGCACCGAGAGCCCGAAAGACGAGCCCAGGGAAAGGGCAACGGTACCGACGATCACCATGGAGGCCACCAGGCTTCGGGTGATGATGAGGATGATCACCAGGATCAGGCAGAGTGCGCTCACAGCAGCGATCAGCAGATCGTATTTGGAGCCTTCGCTGAAGTCCTGGAACGTCGACGCGGTGCCGGCCATGTAGATCCTGGCGTCACGCAGCGGCGTCGTCTTGAGCGCCTCCTCGGCCGCCGACTTGATCCGGTCGATACTCTCGATGCCCTCAGGCGTGCCCGGGTTGCCCTTGTGGGAGATGATGAATCGCGCGGCTTTTCCGTCCGGGGACAGGAACGAGCTCATCGCCCGCTGGAAGTCCGGGTTCTCGAAGACTTCCGGCGGCAGGTAGAAGGTGTCGTCGTTGTTGGCGGCGTCGTAGGCCTGCCCCATCGCCATCGCGTCCTGGTTCGAATCTTCGAGCGTGGAGAAGGATCCGGACATTGTGCTGTGCATCGTCAGCAGCATGTCGCGCATCGTCTTCATGATCGCGATCAACCGGGGCATCTGCTCGAGCAACTTGGGCAGCACCACGGCCAGCTT
>NZ_JBMHMH010000059.1:0-2709 GCF_049179055.1 Micromonospora sp. WMMD737
ACCTCAGCGTGTGATACACACTGTATCGCCGCAGCGGTGATGCAACAACCGGTAGCCGGTGCACGAATACACTTCGCGATAGGCTAAGTGTCGCAGCCGGCGCTTCGGGAACCCAGTCGCCTTCACCCAGACCGCGTTGGGTCAGCCGCATTGCACATCGCGCCATTCACGAACAGCTAGGGCATTCGATGCCCGGCCCCAGGTTCCAGACGCTCTCAACGTCCGCGGCCGAACTCGGACTTCAGTATCCGCCGAAACTCGAGCAAGGCCTGCCAGAGGACAGCCGAATTCTCCTACGACACTTGATATCGACCGCTTACCAGGTGCCGCCCGATCGAAGGGGAACTTCCTCTGAAGACTGGGGCAAGTCGATTCCTCGCGGATCCGAACGTCGGAATCAGAGCGCACGAGAAATACATCAATTGCTGAGCCGGACAACTACTTTAGCTTCAGTAGATGCCGTTGTCTAAGTCGCCCCAGGAACAAAAATGGTGCTAGGTTCATTCATGCCTACGCAGCCAACGAAGTCGCCGGCCGAAGTGTCCGACAAGTCTGCACCAAGTCGCCGGCGGGGTTGGCTGCCCTGTTCCTCCGACGATTCGAGGCCAGCGTCATGCCGACGAAGTTCACCGACGACTCGATCGCATATGTGGAGTTGTATGTCTCGGATGCCGTTCCAGCGCTGCAGACTTTGACCGCCGCCCTGGGCTTCAGTGCCCGTGCACTGGCGGAGCACCCGGACCGCTACAGCGTGCTGTTGAGCAGAGGACCGACCCGGCTGATCGTCACAGAGCCACGCGGCCAGGGTCCGGTCGCCGAGTGGCTGGCCGCGCACGGGGACGGGGTGCGCGACATCGCATTGTGTCGTTCCGATCTGGACTACGTGGCCGACCATTCACGACAGACACTGTTGCCGGTGGTGGGGCCGCGCGTCGACGCCGCCACCGGCACACTCCATGCACAAGTCGGTGGCGTCGGCGCCCTGCAGCACACTCTCCTGTGCGCCCGTGACGGCACCAACATGCCGCCTGGCTCGGATTGGCAGCCGCTACGCACCATCGCCTAGCCGTCCCAGCCCATTCCAGGGCTGTCGATCAGCCGGCCGCCGCGGCGACAGTGCAACAGCGCCCCCATGTCGCTGTCAACGTGACGACCACATGCCGACCCTGCAGCCGTCCTGTGCATCTCTGCACAACGCACCGGCGGCGCGAGTCACACGCGGCCGAGCCGGTCACAACCTCGGGTCGCCGGCACATCCCCGGTCACAATGGCACAATGGTCAGCGAAACCCCAAGCGGGGGCCGCTAGCTCCGGTAGGTGAATGACCCGCCCTAAAAGGGAGACAACGCTCGATCACCCACCACCCGGCACCGTAGTGGCCACCCTCCTGCGCTCATGCGTCGCCGGTCACGATGTCGACGAACAATCCATGAACTCGACGGTCCGCGGTGATCTCCGAGTGAAAGGCCGTCGCGAGGACCCGGCCCTGACGTACCGCGACGATGTGATCGCCATCGCGACTCAGAACCGTCACCCCGGCGCCGACGCGTTCTACCCACGGGGCCCGGATGAAGACAGCGCGCACCGGTTCCCGGAAGCCGTCGAACGGAAGGTCTCGTTCAAATGAGTCAACCTGGCGGCCGAATGCGTTTCGCCGAACTGTCATATCGATGCCATGCAGTGGTAGAGCCTCCCGACCCGGCACACCGGCGTCGACGATCTCGTCTGCAAGCATGATCATGCCGGCGCATGACCCGAACGCCGGCATACCATCGCCAAGGAATGCACGCAGAGGTTCGAGCATTCCTAGGTCGCGCAGCAGGTGGCTGATCGCGGTGGACTCCCCGCCTGGGATGACCAGCCCGTCAAGCCCCTCGAGTTCGGTGCGGCGTCGCACCTGCTGCGGTGCCGCACCACTGTCGTACAGTGCTGCAACGTGTTCGCGGACGTCGCCCTGCAATGAGAGAACGCCGATCCGAGGAGCGTTGCCGCGGACCGGGGGCGCAGCTCGCGTCACGCCACCCGGTAGGTGAGGAAGCGAAGGACGTTCGTAGAGCACTGCGTTCACCTATCTGGGTCTGGGGCTCACGGCCGCGGCACCTGTCGTCGCCTCGCAGACGGAACCATGAGGCACACCCACGTCACAAGTGAGCTGCCGCTTGTCCCCTAAGGCGCCCCCGGGGCTACCAACCGCGCTCGGCCAGCCGGTGCGACACCGGAATCTCATCCACGTTGATACCGACCATGGCCTCGCCCAACCCCCGCGACACCTTTGCCAACACGTCCGGGTCGTCGTAGAAGGTAGTTGCCTTGACGATGGCGGCCGCTCGTTGGGCCGGGTCACCGGATTTGAAGATCCCCGATCCCACGAAGACGCCCTCGGCCCCGAGCTGCATCATCATCGCCGCGTCAGCCGGGGTGGCGATACCACCGGCGGTAAACAACGTCACCGGCAACTTCCCCGCCCGCGCCACCTCCTGCACCAAGTCGAAGGGCGCCCGCAGCTCCTTGGCTGCAACGAACAGCTCGTCCTCGCTCATCGAAGTCAACCTGCGTATCTGGGCACCGATGCGCCTCATGTGTGTCGTCGCGTTGGACACATCTCCGGTACCAGCCTCACCTTTCGAGCGAATCATCGCCGCCCCCTCGGTGATACGCCGCAATGCCTCGCCGAGGTCGGTCGCGCCACACACGAACGGTACGGTGAAC
>NZ_JBMHMH010000060.1:0-11757 GCF_049179055.1 Micromonospora sp. WMMD737
TTGGTGCATGTGGGTGAGCTTCTGGTGCAGGTCGACCGCGCGGATCTTCGCGGTGTCGCCGCCGGCTTCCTTCGACCGGAAACCCACCCCCTTGAACCGGTGGAGTTCGTCGATGGTGGCGTAGTCGAAGCCGAGGTCTTCCCAGTACAGCTCGCCGGGGGTGCGCATCGGGGCGGCGTTGCGCCGGAGCCGGGCTTCCAGGGTGGCCAGCCGCTGTTCGAGCTTCATCACGGCGAGACCGTTCTCGGGGACGCCGCGTTCGCGCAGGATCTGCTCGCGCAGGTTGTCGACCTCTTGGAACTCGTACCACTCCTGGAACTCGGGGCTCATCTTCACCGACGTGAACGCGCCCTCGGTGAAGATCGTCAGGTCTGGGGTGTTGGAGCGCAGCCACTCCAGGGTGCGACGACGCTCGTCGCCGGAGAGCAGGTCGCTGGTGATCAGGCGGATGTCGGCGTTGGGGTACAGGAACTGGGCTTCGTCGAGCCACTGCTTGGCGAGGTGGCGCTGCACCACCGCGAAGGGCTTGTGGATCTGCCCGGATGCCTTGAGCGCCTGGGTGCCCATGATCATGGTGGTGGTCTTGCCGAGTCCGACCTCGTGGGCGAGGATCACGCCCCGCTCGAACTGCATGCGAGCGGCGCCCGACAGTTGGTGAGGGTGCGGTGTGCGTTGGTCGGTGAAGCCGGCGAGAGTGGGGGCCAGGCCGTCGTAGTTGCGGACGACGTGCCCGTTCATGATCCGGTTGTAGGCGTCGGTGAGGGCCTTGACCCGGGTGCTGTCGGCGGTGAGGTACTCCTCGAACGCCGAACGCATCGCGTCGGCCTTTTGCCGGGCCGCGCGGCTGGCGTCCTCGTCCACCTCGTGGACGACCTTGTCGCCCATGGACACGGCGTTCTCGACGACCAGGGAACCGCGGCCGAGGATCGCGCGGGCGATGTGCACGGCCGAGCGGCGTTCGGTGCCCTTGAGCGCGTTGATGGCGTCGGGCACCTTGCCCGCGTACAGCGACCAGCCGTACCGCTCGTTGTGGTCGACCCGCAGCGTGGGATCGCCCAGGTACTGGCGTAGGAAGCCCTGCACGAGCGGGGCGGGAATCCAGTGCGCGCCGAGCTGGGGGGTGAACTGGCCGATGCGCTTCTCGCGGGGCTGCACCGTTTCCAGCGCGGCCACGTTCACCGCGTAGGCGGGGTCACTGGCGGCGGCGGTGCGGGCCTCATCCAGCTTGAGGCGGACCGCCCCGGACAGGTAGATGCCGGCGTGCTCCAGACGGCCGGTGACGGGATTGTCGAACACCTCGGTGCCCAGACGACGCCGAGCTTCGTCGGGGGTGGTGCCGAGCAGTTCGGCGATGCGGACCAGGTCGACCTGGCCGGTGGCGCCCATGACGGCGGTCAGGGCCGTCTTCGGATCGTCGGTGTGTTCCAGCCGGCCGCTACGGGCGCCCGGCCGCCGAGCGAGGACTTCGGACAGGACCGGCACGTCGTGCTTGCGGTCCCAGGATTCCAACGCGAGCACCGTGGCGGCGTCGGGGTCCTCCCGGAACCAGCCCGACGCGGTCAGGGTGCGTTCGTCCTCGCGGACCTCCCGGCCCTCGGCTCTGGCGCGCTCGCGTACTTCAGCCCCGGCCGACAGGCGGGTCTGGCGGGGCCGGGACAGGGGACCATGCGCCGTGGTGTAGGCCGCGTGCAGCTCCCGCAGCCGGGCCCGGAGCTGCTGTGCGCGGTCAGCTTCGTCACCGGTGCGGTCCAGCTCTTTCAGCTCGGCGGCGACGTCGCGCAACTGCATTAGCGCGAGCAACTGCCCGGTGTTGCCGTCGGAGGGGACCGCCTCGACGGGGTCCGCGCCGTTGATGTGCTGCCAGATCCGGCCGTCCTCGTCGAGGTAGAGGCGACCGGTGTAGTCGTTGGCGTGCTTGTCCCGGGCCGTCTGTAGGTGCAGCGGCTTGCGGTCGGGGCCGTCAGGGTGCGGCTGGTAGCCGCGCCCGTCGGCCGTGGCCTGCTCGGCTGCCTGCTGCAACGCGGCCCGCAGGTCGTCGACGGCTCGCGCGGGGTCGCCCTTGACGGTCACCGCGGGCCCGTACGGGCCGGACGCGGCGGTCAGCTCGCCCAGGACGTGCTCCGGGTGGGCGGTGAAGTAGGCGTTGATGGTGTGGGTGCTGCCGTTGAGCTCACGGCTGGGAGCGTCCAGCCAGGCCAGGTCGGCAGGGTCCTGTCCCTCGGCGCGGCGTCGCAGGACCAGGACGTCGACGACGACGCTGGTGCCCGTGTCGGTGAAGACCCCGGCGGGCAGCCGGTACGCGGCGACCAGGTCGCCGTAGCGGGCCATCTGGCGGCGCGCGGCGGTGTCCTCGGCATCGAGCGTCCAGCGGGACGTGACGGCCACGACCATGCCACCCGGGCGGACCAGGGCCAGTTCCTTGATGAGGAACCCGTTGTGCAGGCTGTGGCCCGTCGCGCCGTACCGGCGTTCGGTGAAGGGCACCTGCGCGAACGGCACGTTCCCGATCGCCACGTCGAAGGCACCAGCCGGGGCGTCGGTGTCGGCGAAGGACTCGACCAGCACGTTCGCGTCGGGGTAGATGAACTGGGCGATCCGGGCCGTGACCGGGTCCAGCTCGACGCCGGTCAACCGCACCGTGCCGGCCGGGGCCGTGCCGAAGAACGTCCCCGAACCGCAGCCGGCCTCCAGGACCTCACCGCCGTCGAAGCCGAAGGCGCGCAGGCCATCCCACATGGCCTGGGCCAGGGCCTGCGGCGTGTAGTGGGCCGACAGGACCGCGCGGGAAGCGGCGGCCCACGCGAACGGGTCCAGCAACTCCCGCAGCTCGTTGCGGACGGGTGAGTATTCCTCCCACCGTCTCAGGTCCTGGGCGTATCGGCCCTCGCGTTGCCCGCCCTGACCATAGACAGGGTTCTTCTCGTCCGGCTGTTCGAGGAACACCACGGGCACCGATCCCCAGCCCGACCAGCGGGCCAGGACCCGCTTGTCGTCGTGGGTGGCACTCGTGCGTGTCTGCTCCAACCGGTTCAGGACCTTGATGGCTGCCAGGTTCGCCGCAGCGCGTGCCAGCGGACCACGAGGGACATCTTGCGGATCGGGCCGGAACGGCGCTACATCCTGTTCAGGTCCCGGCTGATCTCGTCCAGGCCGCTGCGGAGCGCGCTCGGCGGCATCGGCGGGTCCTGGTCGTCCTCCGGCGGCGGCAGCAACTGCGCCATCACCTGCTGCTCCGCGGTGGCCCGGATCTGGTTCAGCTGACCCACCCGCGCCTGGTAGTCCGTCTCCGGCTCCAGCGTCTCCTCCAGCGCCTCCTGCGTGTCGATCACCGCCTGCTGGATCTGGCTGCCCATCCGGGCGAAGAACGCCTCCGGGTCCTGCAACCCCGCCAGCTCCCGGGGCCGGAACCTGCTCCAGTGCTCCCGCGCCATCACGCTGTACTGGCTGACTGTCATCGCCACCTTCCTCAATGTCGTTGTCGACGCCGGCCAGCGCCGCGAGTTGGGCCGCCACCTGGCTCTGGTCCACCGCCCGCAGATCCGTGTTGATGCCCTCGGCGGCGAGCCGGTCACGTAGACCGAGGACGTTGTGCAGAGCGGCACCCATCGCCGGGATACGACGTTTGGCGGCCTCCCGGTCCTTGCGGGGAAGCTCGGTGTTGGCCGACCGCGTCCGCAGGTCTGCGGTCACCCGTTCCCCGACCCGGGCCAGCTCGCTGAGCAGACCCTGTTCGACCGAGTAGTGGTACGTCTGCATTGTCTCACCGGTCAGCGGGTTCCGGTCCGCCTGCCGGGTCGGCACCAGCCACAAGATCTCCATGAGGCGCCGCCACTCCGGGCTGCTGTCCGCCCGGGGCTCCAGCCACGCCAGCAGCTCAGTGCGCACGGCGACCGGCAGCGCGACATCACGCGGAACACCCCAGGTCCGCTGAGGGTAGGTGGCGGGGTCCGTGTCGTAGTGGCGGACCAGAGCAGCGACGGCCGCGGCCCGAGACGGGAACTCACCAAGCCAAGTGGTGTAGCGGACCTGCGCCTTGAAGTGGGCTTCCTTGCCAGGCACCGGTTCGACAAGGCCGTACGCGTGCGGCATCCCGTCGATCGTCACCTCCCGAGTCGCGCGGCTGCCCCGAAGCTGGGCGCGGGCGAGTTCATCGGGATACCGGGCTGCTTCCCGGCGGTCCATCTCCGTGTCGACGACCGCCAACCGTGCCTGTCGGGCCTGGTTGACGTCTTTGCGCTGGAACAGGGCCTCGGGCTCCCGGAAGCCGGAGAGTTCCGCGCTCTCCGCAGCCAGGTCCTCCAGGGTCATGCCGGCGACGTCCGGCCGTTGCTCGTAGTGCCGGATCCGGCGCAGCGCCAGTTCCGTACGCAGCTCCTCACCGCGCTGTTCGAGCACGTCGTGCAGTTCGTGGCTGGACTGCATGCGGACCCACAGGCCGCGTGTCTGTGTGTAGACCGTGTCGAGGGCTTCGTCGTCCAGGCTCTGGGCAGTCGGGCCCGCCAGCAGCACGGTTGCCTCGCGGCGCTGCCGCTCACCCTGGACGGCATCACGCCGGGCACGTACGGCCCGCGCGCCGTCTCCAGCCGTGAACGCGTTGCGGGCGAACGACTCGATCAGCCACCGCTGCTCTGCGGCAAGCTCGTCGTCGCTCATGCCCGCGGCCTCTGGTGCGTTCTCCACGCGCTGGAGGACCCGGTCCTGCCGCACCTTCTGCAAGGCATCGGCCCGGGCAGCCGCCGCTTCGTCGCGGCGGATGCCGTACCCGACCTGACCCTCCGCTCTGCGGATGGCCTCAGCCAGGTCTTCGTCACTCAAGGAGTGCGGGTCGGCCGCCGGACGATCCTGCGGCTGCCGCTCGGTGGTGACGGGTGCAGGACTGGGTGCTTCGCTCTCGGGGCGTCCCGCGTCAGGGGGACGGACCAGGACAGCTCTGCCTTGCCGGGCGAACTCGCTCAGCAGGCGGGCGAGGCTGTCGTCCACCGTGCGTGCGGTCCACTTCCGGCCGCTGACCCGCGCCTTCTTCTTGCCGGACCACAGGAACCGGGCGGCGTCCTTGGTGGCGCGGTCGTCGAGAGGATCGTCCTTGACCGTGCCATGCACCACGATGACGTGGCCCGACTTCGCGGTCGGGTCGCGCACGAACTCGATCCACACCCGGTCACGCTGATCCTGTGGCAGGTTGGCGGCCTGGTGCTGGCGGGCCGCGAGTTCGGCGAAGCTGCGGGTGCCGTAGATGGCAGCACCAGTGATGCGCACGCCATCAACCTCGCCGGCCGTGATGCCGCCGCCGGCCGACTTCCCGACGGCCACCACCGTGTTGTCGGGTCCGTAGACCGTCGTGACGGTGTCGTCTCCACGCGTGTAGTGGTAGCCGTCGACGCCCTCCACCGGGATCGCACCGGCCAGCGGCTCCGGGACCTCTTCCGGCTCATCCGGTGACGGGTCGGGCAGGACCAGGGCGTCGTCATCCGGTAGGGAGCTGCCGGCGTCGGGCTCGTCCTGCGGGTCCGGATCACTCTCAGCGTCGATCCGAGTGGGAGCCAGGTCCGTGTCGTTTCCAGCCTCCAGGCTGGGGGCCTCGACGTCCGCGACCGGGAAGTCAAGATGTAGCTGCTCAGGTACCTGCTGGACGGGCCGCTCGGTTGCCTGCTGGACGGGCTGCTCGGCGTCGACGAACGCATCGTGCTGGGCAACGGTGGAATCTGGTGCGGGGTCCGCCGCTGGCGCAGGCAGGGGGTGGTCGACGCTCTCCACCGGAGGACCAGTCGTGGCGGCAGCGCCGCTGAGCATCACCGGTGCCGGCACGTCGACGGCGGTGTCCGGGGTCGTGGTCGCAGGCGCCGGTGGCGTGGGCATGACGGGCACACCCAGCCGTTCAGCGGCGTACGAGGCCCACCGGTCGACGAGGTCGGCGGGCTGCCCGTCGAGCATGGCGCGGATGGAGTCAGCGGCCACCGCCCGCCCCTTCGGCGTTACGAACCCTCGGGCGGCCCGGGCGACCCGGCTGGTGACCGCAGCCTCCACCAGGGGGTGGGACTCCACGACGGCGCTGGCGCCGGGGTAGGCGTACCCGAGTGGCCCTGGCCTGTTCGGGTGCCGGGCCACGGCAGGGGCGAGCAGTTGGTAGGCCCGTTCGGCGTGCCGGTCGTGCTCGTTGTCGAGGACGACGGTGACGCCGGCCGCCGTGTCGGTGTGCGCGGTGAGCGCGGCGACCTGCGATCCGGTCAGCGTGGGCCCGGCGGGCGCCACCACCAGCGGCGCGTTCTCACCCAGTTCGTCGGCGCGTTCGGCCAAGGCGATGGCCTCCAACGCGCTGCGGGCCACGACGGTACGGCCGTCCCGCTCGGGCTGCTCTGCCAGGCCGATGAGGCAGTCCGCCGGCCGGTAGACCGCCGTGGTGGGGCTGTGCAGCACTGGTGCCGCGTCGGTCGCCGCGCCGGGCGGGGCGTAGCCGACCCAGCCGACGACCGGAGTCCCGGCAGCTCGGTGGTCGCGCACTCCGACCATCACGCGGTTGCGGAACCGGTCGACCAACTGGCCGCCGCGGCTGGTCGCGGCCAGGCCACTGGCCACGATCTCGGCGTCGGTAAACCCGCGCCGCCGCAGTTCGTTGACGACCGCTGCCGGCCGGTCCGGGGCGTATCCCACCGTCCAGCGCCCGTCAGTCGGCACGCCCTGTGCGGTCAGCCACCGCGATGGCCCTGGCGCGTCGTCGAGCTGCTGGCGGTAGACCTCGGCGGCGACGGCCTGGGCGGCGAGCAACCGCTGCCGGACAGCCTGGTCCACGGGCGGTGCCGGGGCGGGGCCGGCTACCTGCGCGGCAAGGGACTCCGCCCGACTCGCCAGGTCATCGACCCGGTAGACCGACGCGACGATCCGCTCGACCGTCGTGTCACGAGGCTCAGCCATCACCGGTCCTGGCCCGCGCCACCACCATCTGGCAGCAGCCCCGCCGCACGCAGTGCCTCGAACACCCTTTGGTGATCGCCCAGCACCCGCACGATTGCGTCAATCTGGTCCTGCAACCCGGTCAACGCCGCGTCGACGTCCCGCTCTGGTGTGGCCTGGCTGTGCGGCTCGCTCACGATTCCCCCGCATGATCGTTTGAGCACATCAAGGTAGCCGGCCGGCGCATACGCCGCACCCCTGTTGCCGGGCCGCCGGTGGGCGCACCGGGGCAGCGCCCGCGCGTCGGTGCGGGTCAGTGCCCGCCGGTAGACCGGCGGAAGGACGACGCCTCCGGCGGGGCCTCTCTCGGAGATGCCCGGGGGCGACCGCCGGTGCCAGGTGGGTGAGTGGTCACCCAGGGGTGGGATCCCCTCGCGCCGGCCGCCCAGAGGGCTACCAGACCGTCTCCGGGACGACCAGGCCAAGCCGCTGCGCGGTCGGCTACGCCGAGCCTGGCCGTCCCGGAGCCGGCCCGGTCGATCGGAGATCGGCCGACACGAGGAGATCCCACCCCACCCCGGCACCGCGCGCGGGCAAGCCCGCAACCCCGCCCACCACGGCCTACGCCGATGCCTGCGCCGCGTCATACCGGGTCAGCACGTAGCTGACGCTGCTCTTGGCCCACTTGCCCTTGCCCGACGGGGTCGGCACCTGCTCGGCGTTCAGCCTCTCGGCGATGGCCGCCAGCGACAGCCCCTCACCGCGCAGTTCCGCCGCCCGGCCCGCCGAGGGCGGCACCGGTGCCGGCGGCCGACCCAGCCGCACACCCCGGTCCCGGGCCGCCGCCATCCCCGCCGACACCTCGGGCCGGCGCATCTCAGATTCGCTGCTCATGCCCCACAGCGTACGGCAAAAAGGTACATAAAAAGACCCCTGAAGGAGCTTTTCCTGCACCTTTTCCTGTACGATAGAGAGGCAAGGAACGGTCCGGCCAGGTGGTGGCTCACCCGGCCGGACCAGGAAGAACAACCCCTCTGCGAAAGGCAGTTCCATGACCCAGCGTACGACGATCCCGACCCGGGAGATCGACCACAACGACCAGTGCGTCGGCTGCGGTGCCGACGCCTACGGCGTCAGCGCCGGAGACCCGTGCCACCCGGAGTGCCCGTTCGAGACCGGCACGTTCAGCCCGTCGGTCATTCTGCGGGCCGCCAACCGTCGGGTGCGCAACCACCCGGCCGGAGTCGGCTACGACATCGCCGGCGCCATCTTCGCCGCCGCCATCGACCTGGCCGGCCGCGACCAGGCGCAGGCCCTCGCCGACGAGTCCCGGCAGGCGCTGGCCGACTACCTGGTCGGCCAGTGGCCGCCGAAGGCCGAGGCGATCCGCAGCCAGGTCGTCTACCGGCACGGCCTCTTCGCCCAGCTCACCGAGATCACGACCTCTCTGTACGGCGCGGCCGACCAGCACGACGGCAACGACCCCGACCCCGACGACTGCTGACACCCAGCCGGGGCCGGCCCACCGAGGGCCGGCCCCGGCACCCCGCCAACCCCGTCAGTACATCGAAGGGATCGAGACCATGACCAGCACCAACACCCGGCCCGCCCAGCTCGCACCGGTCCGCATCGGCCGAGGCCGCGTCGTCCACCTTGGCAACCTGAGCAGCATCACGGGCCCGGCCGGCGAGCCCCGCTACGTCGCCGGCTCGTGCAGCGCCGGCACCCGAGGCGACACCGTCAAGGTCGGCGCCGCCGTCGCCGCCCCGATCGACTGCCGCAACTGCACGCACTCCAACTCAGTCCGCGTGGCCTGGATCAACGCCATGGTGATCGCGGCGACCAGCGGGCCGGTGACCCTGCCGCACACCGGCCTGACCGTCCCGCACACCCAGCTCCGGGTCGACGGCCCCGCCCACCCCGGCCCCGGCAGCGCGAAGCAGCACCCGCTGTACCTCGGCGACCGCTTCGTCGGCTGGATCACCACCTACCGGCACCGCAGCGCCACCTACCAGTTGAACTGCCTCGGAGGCAGGGAACTCGACGAGTACGCCCAGCAGTGCCGGCTGTACACCGGCGACTCCGCCACCGTCGCCGACGTGCTGGCCGAGCTGGTCCGCGAGCACCTCACCGCGACGGACGTCGCCGCGCGGCTGGCCGCTTCCCGCACCCCGGTCCGGCTCATGCAGCACGTCCGCGACGGCGATCCGTATCCGACTCTCCACGCCAGCGTCCCCGTGCCGCTGACCACCGACCCCACCTGGCACCGCGCCGCCGCCTACGTTCTGCGCCGCGACCACCCCGCCGGCCCCGACCAGCACTGGCAGATCTGGACCCCCACCGGCTGGACCCGCCTGCCCGACGGCGTCGACGTCGACCAGGACCACGGCTGACCGCACCCGTGCCCCGGGCCGCCACCGGCCCGGGCACAGGGACGCCACCCGACCAGCAACGACGGGGAGACCACCATGACCAGCAGCCACCGGACCGACGCCCGCACCATCCTCGCCACCGCTACCCCGACCACCCACCGTCCGCTGCTGGCCTGGGCCGTTGGATCCTTCGCCCGCAGTCACGCCATCCACCCGCTGACCTACTGGCGCACCCGAGACGCCCGACAGCTCGCCCCTGACCACCTCGGGATGTCACTGCCCGCCGGCCGGATGCTCCGGCTCACCAAGACCCGGATCGAGATCACCGACGGGCACCTCCGCCAGCCGCTACGGCTGACCTGGACCGACTTGGGCAACGTGCTCGACAGCGGCCGAGTCACCGACGACCTGATCCACCGCTGCCAGCAGGCCGTCATCGCCTGGCGCGACCACCCGGGCGGATTCCGAGGAATCGGCTGGAACGACGTCGTCGACGCCTGCGGCCAGGCCGGAGACGCCGTATGGGAGGCGTGCCGGCCAACCGACCCCGGCGAGCAGCTCGACCTGTTCGGCTCCGCTGGCATCAAGAGCTGAGGCCAGCTGCACCAGAAGGGTGAGCACCTAGACGCCACGATCCCCGGGCGCGGACCGACCGGCCGAGGGTCGGCCCCGCGCCCGGGTGGCGATCACCCGTGCCGCGAAGTAGCCGTTCGCAGGTCGATCGGCTGCTGGCTCATTGGGCCTGCTGCGCGCTGAAACAGAGCCCCGGACCGTCGATTCGGGTCAGTCGACGTGCGCAGGTACGTCCATCCGCGTGAGAGGTAGTAGGCGTGTAGGCCCTCGTTGGTCTTCCAGGCGTCCAGCCGGACGTAGCGACAGCCGTGCCGCCACGCGTAGTCGCTGGCCCACGCCAACAGCAGGGTGCCGAGTTCCTGGCCAGCGCGATCGAGTCGCACGGCCAGCTTCGAGACGTAGACGGCTGGCTCGGTCAGCTCGTCGGGAGTCCAGAAATCCGAGTCGCCGGTCATCTCGACGGTGATCGTGCCGATGGCCTCGTCGCCGTCCCACAAGATCCAGATGTCGCCAGCCGCGAGTGAGGGGCCCAACTTCGTTCGCCACCGTTCCCAGGTGACCCACTGGTCTGACCCGCGCTCGCGTAGCCACTGGATTCGCTGCATGAGCAGCGCCATCGCGATCTCGAACTCGTGATCGTCCTCAGCGGGCCGAATGGTCAGGGTCAAGGTCGCTCCAGGTCCGCTCGAACTTGCGCTCGAACACGATGACATGTTGATCACTCGGCAGCACGTTGACCGTGCACCGTACGGGCGTGCCGTCGGCGATGTAGCCAGTCACGTAGTGGACCGCCACTGGTGTGCCCGGTCCCAAGCCCAGCCGGCGGATCTGCTCGGGGGTGGGCATTCGGGTGAAGATCTCATCGATGGCGCGATCTTGCGGGTAACCCAGGTCGGCAAGCGCCTGGTTGGTGCCCCTGACGACGTCAGCGGGCGACATGATCTCGGAGTCTTTCACCAGGTGGAGCGGGAAGTGCGAGTCGTTGATGTTGACCGGCTCGCCGTTGATGTAGCGCACCCGCCGACGAGCCACCACTACCGTGCCCGGGTCGACCTGTAGGCGCTGAGCGATGTCCGGCGGCGCCTGGATGAGGGACACGTCGATCGTCTGACTCGGCTTCCGCCCCTCTTCGGTGATCTGTTGGCAGAAGCGGTCCATCTCCGGGCTTGCCGGCTGGTCTCGTGACTCGCTCTGGGGTCGGTACAGCATGGTCTCGCGCTGACGGACGAAGTGCCCGAGCGGGCGCCTTGCGACCACGAGCCCTTCCGAGACCAGGACGGCGATCCCGTTGCGGACGGTCTGCCGAGCTACGCCCCACTCCTCGGTCAGCTCTTGCTCCGTCGGGAGCCGCTCGCCTCCAGCGAGCTCTCCCGACGTGATCCTGTCGCGGAGCGCCGCAGCGATCCGCTGGTAGGCCGGCAATGGGGTGGCCCTGAAGTTGTCCACGTTCCGAGTCTCGCTCATGCAACCGAACAATGTCTAGTCAATGTTGCCGCTACCCCTTGACGTCCTTTGGTGCCGAGTAGCACCATCAACACCACGCGCATTGTCTGGTCAATGACGATGCTCTAGACCTTGGAATGCGCCTGCATAGAACAAGAGGGCTCGGCGGGATTGCCCTCCCACCGAGCCCGGATGGCACCCACCCCTAGGAGGACGAGATGCCAGCTATGAGGGTACGTGCTGCCCGGATACGTCCGGTACAGCCTCGCCCCGAATCGATGTCCAGCGAGGTGTCTGCGCTGGTAGCACGGGCTCAGGCCGGTGACGCGGAGGCGTTCGGTCTGATCTACGACCGGCACGTCGACCAGGTGTTCCGGTTCGTGTCGGGCCAGGTGCGTGACCGCCAGGCGGCCGAGGACCTGACCTCGGAGACGTTCGTGCGGGCGCTGCGCAACATCGGCGCGCTCCGCCCGGACGGCGA
>NZ_JBMHMH010000061.1:0-78715 GCF_049179055.1 Micromonospora sp. WMMD737
GTGAGCTTCTGGTGCAGGTCGACCGCGCGGATCTTCGCGGTGTCGCCGCCGGCTTCCTTCGACCGGAAACCCACCCCCTTGAACCGGTGGAGTTCGTCGATGGTGGCGTAGTCGAAGCCGAGGTCTTCCCAGTACAGCTCGCCGGGGGTGCGCATCGGGGCGGCGTTGCGCCGGAGCCGGGCTTCCAGGGTGGCCAGCCGCTGTTCGAGCTTCATCACGGCGAGACCGTTCTCGGGGACGCCGCGTTCGCGCAGGATCTGCTCGCGCAGGTTGTCGACCTCTTGGAACTCGTACCACTCCTGGAACTCGGGGCTCATCTTCACCGACGTGAACGCGCCCTCGGTGAAGATCGTCAGGTCTGGGGTGTTGGAGCGCAGCCACTCCAGGGTGCGACGACGCTCGTCGCCGGAGAGCAGGTCGCTGGTGATCAGGCGGATGTCGGCGTTGGGGTACAGGAACTGGGCTTCGTCGAGCCACTGCTTGGCGAGGTGGCGCTGCACCACCGCGAAGGGCTTGTGGATCTGCCCGGATGCCTTGAGCGCCTGGGTGCCCATGATCATGGTGGTGGTCTTGCCGAGTCCGACCTCGTGGGCGAGGATCACGCCCCGCTCGAACTGCATGCGAGCGGCGCCCGACAGTTGGTGAGGGTGCGGTGTGCGTTGGTCGGTGAAGCCGGCGAGAGTGGGGGCCAGGCCGTCGTAGTTGCGGACGACGTGCCCGTTCATGATCCGGTTGTAGGCGTCGGTGAGGGCCTTGACCCGGGTGCTGTCGGCGGTGAGGTACTCCTCGAACGCCGAACGCATCGCGTCGGCCTTTTGCCGGGCCGCGCGGCTGGCGTCCTCGTCCACCTCGTGGACGACCTTGTCGCCCATGGACACGGCGTTCTCGACGACCAGGGAACCGCGGCCGAGGATCGCGCGGGCGATGTGCACGGCCGAGCGGCGTTCGGTGCCCTTGAGCGCGTTGATGGCGTCGGGCACCTTGCCCGCGTACAGCGACCAGCCGTACCGCTCGTTGTGGTCGACCCGCAGCGTGGGATCGCCCAGGTACTGGCGTAGGAAGCCCTGCACGAGCGGGGCGGGAATCCAGTGCGCGCCGAGCTGGGGGGTGAACTGGCCGATGCGCTTCTCGCGGGGCTGCACCGTTTCCAGCGCGGCCACGTTCACCGCGTAGGCGGGGTCACTGGCGGCGGCGGTGCGGGCCTCATCCAGCTTGAGGCGGACCGCCCCGGACAGGTAGATGCCGGCGTGCTCCAGACGGCCGGTGACGGGATTGTCGAACACCTCGGTGCCCAGACGACGCCGAGCTTCGTCGGGGGTGGTGCCGAGCAGTTCGGCGATGCGGACCAGGTCGACCTGGCCGGTGGCGCCCATGACGGCGGTCAGGGCCGTCTTCGGATCGTCGGTGTGTTCCAGCCGGCCGCTACGGGCGCCCGGCCGCCGAGCGAGGACTTCGGACAGGACCGGCACGTCGTGCTTGCGGTCCCAGGATTCCAACGCGAGCACCGTGGCGGCGTCGGGGTCCTCCCGGAACCAGCCCGACGCGGTCAGGGTGCGTTCGTCCTCGCGGACCTCCCGGCCCTCGGCTCTGGCGCGCTCGCGTACTTCAGCCCCGGCCGACAGGCGGGTCTGGCGGGGCCGGGACAGGGGACCATGCGCCGTGGTGTAGGCCGCGTGCAGCTCCCGCAGCCGGGCCCGGAGCTGCTGTGCGCGGTCAGCTTCGTCACCGGTGCGGTCCAGCTCTTTCAGCTCGGCGGCGACGTCGCGCAACTGCATTAGCGCGAGCAACTGCCCGGTGTTGCCGTCGGAGGGGACCGCCTCGACGGGGTCCGCGCCGTTGATGTGCTGCCAGATCCGGCCGTCCTCGTCGAGGTAGAGGCGACCGGTGTAGTCGTTGGCGTGCTTGTCCCGGGCCGTCTGTAGGTGCAGCGGCTTGCGGTCGGGGCCGTCAGGGTGCGGCTGGTAGCCGCGCCCGTCGGCCGTGGCCTGCTCGGCTGCCTGCTGCAACGCGGCCCGCAGGTCGTCGACGGCTCGCGCGGGGTCGCCCTTGACGGTCACCGCGGGCCCGTACGGGCCGGACGCGGCGGTCAGCTCGCCCAGGACGTGCTCCGGGTGGGCGGTGAAGTAGGCGTTGATGGTGTGGGTGCTGCCGTTGAGCTCACGGCTGGGAGCGTCCAGCCAGGCCAGGTCGGCAGGGTCCTGTCCCTCGGCGCGGCGTCGCAGGACCAGGACGTCGACGACGACGCTGGTGCCCGTGTCGGTGAAGACCCCGGCGGGCAGCCGGTACGCGGCGACCAGGTCGCCGTAGCGGGCCATCTGGCGGCGCGCGGCGGTGTCCTCGGCATCGAGCGTCCAGCGGGACGTGACGGCCACGACCATGCCACCCGGGCGGACCAGGGCCAGTTCCTTGATGAGGAACCCGTTGTGCAGGCTGTGGCCCGTCGCGCCGTACCGGCGTTCGGTGAAGGGCACCTGCGCGAACGGCACGTTCCCGATCGCCACGTCGAAGGCACCAGCCGGGGCGTCGGTGTCGGCGAAGGACTCGACCAGCACGTTCGCGTCGGGGTAGATGAACTGGGCGATCCGGGCCGTGACCGGGTCCAGCTCGACGCCGGTCAACCGCACCGTGCCGGCCGGGGCCGTGCCGAAGAACGTCCCCGAACCGCAGCCGGCCTCCAGGACCTCACCGCCGTCGAAGCCGAAGGCGCGCAGGCCATCCCACATGGCCTGGGCCAGGGCCTGCGGCGTGTAGTGGGCCGACAGGACCGCGCGGGAAGCGGCGGCCCACGCGAACGGGTCCAGCAACTCCCGCAGCTCGTTGCGGACGGGTGAGTATTCCTCCCACCGTCTCAGGTCCTGGGCGTATCGGCCCTCGCGTTGCCCGCCCTGACCATAGACAGGGTTCTTCTCGTCCGGCTGTTCGAGGAACACCACGGGCACCGATCCCCAGCCCGACCAGCGGGCCAGGACCCGCTTGTCGTCGTGGGTGGCACTCGTGCGTGTCTGCTCCAACCGGTTCAGGACCTTGATGGCTGCCAGGTTCGCCGCAGCGCGTGCCAGCGGACCACGAGGGACATCTTGCGGATCGGGCCGGAACGGCGCTACATCCTGTTCAGGTCCCGGCTGATCTCGTCCAGGCCGCTGCGGAGCGCGCTCGGCGGCATCGGCGGGTCCTGGTCGTCCTCCGGCGGCGGCAGCAACTGCGCCATCACCTGCTGCTCCGCGGTGGCCCGGATCTGGTTCAGCTGACCCACCCGCGCCTGGTAGTCCGTCTCCGGCTCCAGCGTCTCCTCCAGCGCCTCCTGCGTGTCGATCACCGCCTGCTGGATCTGGCTGCCCATCCGGGCGAAGAACGCCTCCGGGTCCTGCAACCCCGCCAGCTCCCGGGGCCGGAACCTGCTCCAGTGCTCCCGCGCCATCACGCTGTACTGGCTGACTGTCATCGCCACCTTCCTCAATGTCGTTGTCGACGCCGGCCAGCGCCGCGAGTTGGGCCGCCACCTGGCTCTGGTCCACCGCCCGCAGATCCGTGTTGATGCCCTCGGCGGCGAGCCGGTCACGTAGACCGAGGACGTTGTGCAGAGCGGCACCCATCGCCGGGATACGACGTTTGGCGGCCTCCCGGTCCTTGCGGGGAAGCTCGGTGTTGGCCGACCGCGTCCGCAGGTCTGCGGTCACCCGTTCCCCGACCCGGGCCAGCTCGCTGAGCAGACCCTGTTCGACCGAGTAGTGGTACGTCTGCATTGTCTCACCGGTCAGCGGGTTCCGGTCCGCCTGCCGGGTCGGCACCAGCCACAAGATCTCCATGAGGCGCCGCCACTCCGGGCTGCTGTCCGCCCGGGGCTCCAGCCACGCCAGCAGCTCAGTGCGCACGGCGACCGGCAGCGCGACATCACGCGGAACACCCCAGGTCCGCTGAGGGTAGGTGGCGGGGTCCGTGTCGTAGTGGCGGACCAGAGCAGCGACGGCCGCGGCCCGAGACGGGAACTCACCAAGCCAAGTGGTGTAGCGGACCTGCGCCTTGAAGTGGGCTTCCTTGCCAGGCACCGGTTCGACAAGGCCGTACGCGTGCGGCATCCCGTCGATCGTCACCTCCCGAGTCGCGCGGCTGCCCCGAAGCTGGGCGCGGGCGAGTTCATCGGGATACCGGGCTGCTTCCCGGCGGTCCATCTCCGTGTCGACGACCGCCAACCGTGCCTGTCGGGCCTGGTTGACGTCTTTGCGCTGGAACAGGGCCTCGGGCTCCCGGAAGCCGGAGAGTTCCGCGCTCTCCGCAGCCAGGTCCTCCAGGGTCATGCCGGCGACGTCCGGCCGTTGCTCGTAGTGCCGGATCCGGCGCAGCGCCAGTTCCGTACGCAGCTCCTCACCGCGCTGTTCGAGCACGTCGTGCAGTTCGTGGCTGGACTGCATGCGGACCCACAGGCCGCGTGTCTGTGTGTAGACCGTGTCGAGGGCTTCGTCGTCCAGGCTCTGGGCAGTCGGGCCCGCCAGCAGCACGGTTGCCTCGCGGCGCTGCCGCTCACCCTGGACGGCATCACGCCGGGCACGTACGGCCCGCGCGCCGTCTCCAGCCGTGAACGCGTTGCGGGCGAACGACTCGATCAGCCACCGCTGCTCTGCGGCAAGCTCGTCGTCGCTCATGCCCGCGGCCTCTGGTGCGTTCTCCACGCGCTGGAGGACCCGGTCCTGCCGCACCTTCTGCAAGGCATCGGCCCGGGCAGCCGCCGCTTCGTCGCGGCGGATGCCGTACCCGACCTGACCCTCCGCTCTGCGGATGGCCTCAGCCAGGTCTTCGTCACTCAAGGAGTGCGGGTCGGCCGCCGGACGATCCTGCGGCTGCCGCTCGGTGGTGACGGGTGCAGGACTGGGTGCTTCGCTCTCGGGGCGTCCCGCGTCAGGGGGACGGACCAGGACAGCTCTGCCTTGCCGGGCGAACTCGCTCAGCAGGCGGGCGAGGCTGTCGTCCACCGTGCGTGCGGTCCACTTCCGGCCGCTGACCCGCGCCTTCTTCTTGCCGGACCACAGGAACCGGGCGGCGTCCTTGGTGGCGCGGTCGTCGAGAGGATCGTCCTTGACCGTGCCATGCACCACGATGACGTGGCCCGACTTCGCGGTCGGGTCGCGCACGAACTCGATCCACACCCGGTCACGCTGATCCTGTGGCAGGTTGGCGGCCTGGTGCTGGCGGGCCGCGAGTTCGGCGAAGCTGCGGGTGCCGTAGATGGCAGCACCAGTGATGCGCACGCCATCAACCTCGCCGGCCGTGATGCCGCCGCCGGCCGACTTCCCGACGGCCACCACCGTGTTGTCGGGTCCGTAGACCGTCGTGACGGTGTCGTCTCCACGCGTGTAGTGGTAGCCGTCGACGCCCTCCACCGGGATCGCACCGGCCAGCGGCTCCGGGACCTCTTCCGGCTCATCCGGTGACGGGTCGGGCAGGACCAGGGCGTCGTCATCCGGTAGGGAGCTGCCGGCGTCGGGCTCGTCCTGCGGGTCCGGATCACTCTCAGCGTCGATCCGAGTGGGAGCCAGGTCCGTGTCGTTTCCAGCCTCCAGGCTGGGGGCCTCGACGTCCGCGACCGGGAAGTCAAGATGTAGCTGCTCAGGTACCTGCTGGACGGGCCGCTCGGTTGCCTGCTGGACGGGCTGCTCGGCGTCGACGAACGCATCGTGCTGGGCAACGGTGGAATCTGGTGCGGGGTCCGCCGCTGGCGCAGGCAGGGGGTGGTCGACGCTCTCCACCGGAGGACCAGTCGTGGCGGCAGCGCCGCTGAGCATCACCGGTGCCGGCACGTCGACGGCGGTGTCCGGGGTCGTGGTCGCAGGCGCCGGTGGCGTGGGCATGACGGGCACACCCAGCCGTTCAGCGGCGTACGAGGCCCACCGGTCGACGAGGTCGGCGGGCTGCCCGTCGAGCATGGCGCGGATGGAGTCAGCGGCCACCGCCCGCCCCTTCGGCGTTACGAACCCTCGGGCGGCCCGGGCGACCCGGCTGGTGACCGCAGCCTCCACCAGGGGGTGGGACTCCACGACGGCGCTGGCGCCGGGGTAGGCGTACCCGAGTGGCCCTGGCCTGTTCGGGTGCCGGGCCACGGCAGGGGCGAGCAGTTGGTAGGCCCGTTCGGCGTGCCGGTCGTGCTCGTTGTCGAGGACGACGGTGACGCCGGCCGCCGTGTCGGTGTGCGCGGTGAGCGCGGCGACCTGCGATCCGGTCAGCGTGGGCCCGGCGGGCGCCACCACCAGCGGCGCGTTCTCACCCAGTTCGTCGGCGCGTTCGGCCAAGGCGATGGCCTCCAACGCGCTGCGGGCCACGACGGTACGGCCGTCCCGCTCGGGCTGCTCTGCCAGGCCGATGAGGCAGTCCGCCGGCCGGTAGACCGCCGTGGTGGGGCTGTGCAGCACTGGTGCCGCGTCGGTCGCCGCGCCGGGCGGGGCGTAGCCGACCCAGCCGACGACCGGAGTCCCGGCAGCTCGGTGGTCGCGCACTCCGACCATCACGCGGTTGCGGAACCGGTCGACCAACTGGCCGCCGCGGCTGGTCGCGGCCAGGCCACTGGCCACGATCTCGGCGTCGGTAAACCCGCGCCGCCGCAGTTCGTTGACGACCGCTGCCGGCCGGTCCGGGGCGTATCCCACCGTCCAGCGCCCGTCAGTCGGCACGCCCTGTGCGGTCAGCCACCGCGATGGCCCTGGCGCGTCGTCGAGCTGCTGGCGGTAGACCTCGGCGGCGACGGCCTGGGCGGCGAGCAACCGCTGCCGGACAGCCTGGTCCACGGGCGGTGCCGGGGCGGGGCCGGCTACCTGCGCGGCAAGGGACTCCGCCCGACTCGCCAGGTCATCGACCCGGTAGACCGACGCGACGATCCGCTCGACCGTCGTGTCACGAGGCTCAGCCATCACCGGTCCTGGCCCGCGCCACCACCATCTGGCAGCAGCCCCGCCGCACGCAGTGCCTCGAACACCCTTTGGTGATCGCCCAGCACCCGCACGATTGCGTCAATCTGGTCCTGCAACCCGGTCAACGCCGCGTCGACGTCCCGCTCTGGTGTGGCCTGGCTGTGCGGCTCGCTCACGATTCCCCCGCATGATCGTTTGAGCACATCAAGGTAGCCGGCCGGCGCATACGCCGCACCCCTGTTGCCGGGCCGCCGGTGGGCGCACCGGGGCAGCGCCCGCGCGTCGGTGCGGGTCAGTGCCCGCCGGTAGACCGGCGGAAGGACGACGCCTCCGGCGGGGCCTCTCTCGGAGATGCCCGGGGGCGACCGCCGGTGCCAGGTGGGTGAGTGGTCACCCAGGGGTGGGATCCCCTCGCGCCGGCCGCCCAGAGGGCTACCAGACCGTCTCCGGGACGACCAGGCCAAGCCGCTGCGCGGTCGGCTACGCCGAGCCTGGCCGTCCCGGAGCCGGCCCGGTCGATCGGAGATCGGCCGACACGAGGAGATCCCACCCCACCCCGGCACCGCGCGCGGGCAAGCCCGCAACCCCGCCCACCACGGCCTACGCCGATGCCTGCGCCGCGTCATACCGGGTCAGCACGTAGCTGACGCTGCTCTTGGCCCACTTGCCCTTGCCCGACGGGGTCGGCACCTGCTCGGCGTTCAGCCTCTCGGCGATGGCCGCCAGCGACAGCCCCTCACCGCGCAGTTCCGCCGCCCGGCCCGCCGAGGGCGGCACCGGTGCCGGCGGCCGACCCAGCCGCACACCCCGGTCCCGGGCCGCCGCCATCCCCGCCGACACCTCGGGCCGGCGCATCTCAGATTCGCTGCTCATGCCCCACAGCGTACGGCAAAAAGGTACATAAAAAGACCCCTGAAGGAGCTTTTCCTGCACCTTTTCCTGTACGATAGAGAGGCAAGGAACGGTCCGGCCAGGTGGTGGCTCACCCGGCCGGACCAGGAAGAACAACCCCTCTGCGAAAGGCAGTTCCATGACCCAGCGTACGACGATCCCGACCCGGGAGATCGACCACAACGACCAGTGCGTCGGCTGCGGTGCCGACGCCTACGGCGTCAGCGCCGGAGACCCGTGCCACCCGGAGTGCCCGTTCGAGACCGGCACGTTCAGCCCGTCGGTCATTCTGCGGGCCGCCAACCGTCGGGTGCGCAACCACCCGGCCGGAGTCGGCTACGACATCGCCGGCGCCATCTTCGCCGCCGCCATCGACCTGGCCGGCCGCGACCAGGCGCAGGCCCTCGCCGACGAGTCCCGGCAGGCGCTGGCCGACTACCTGGTCGGCCAGTGGCCGCCGAAGGCCGAGGCGATCCGCAGCCAGGTCGTCTACCGGCACGGCCTCTTCGCCCAGCTCACCGAGATCACGACCTCTCTGTACGGCGCGGCCGACCAGCACGACGGCAACGACCCCGACCCCGACGACTGCTGACACCCAGCCGGGGCCGGCCCACCGAGGGCCGGCCCCGGCACCCCGCCAACCCCGTCAGTACATCGAAGGGATCGAGACCATGACCAGCACCAACACCCGGCCCGCCCAGCTCGCACCGGTCCGCATCGGCCGAGGCCGCGTCGTCCACCTTGGCAACCTGAGCAGCATCACGGGCCCGGCCGGCGAGCCCCGCTACGTCGCCGGCTCGTGCAGCGCCGGCACCCGAGGCGACACCGTCAAGGTCGGCGCCGCCGTCGCCGCCCCGATCGACTGCCGCAACTGCACGCACTCCAACTCAGTCCGCGTGGCCTGGATCAACGCCATGGTGATCGCGGCGACCAGCGGGCCGGTGACCCTGCCGCACACCGGCCTGACCGTCCCGCACACCCAGCTCCGGGTCGACGGCCCCGCCCACCCCGGCCCCGGCAGCGCGAAGCAGCACCCGCTGTACCTCGGCGACCGCTTCGTCGGCTGGATCACCACCTACCGGCACCGCAGCGCCACCTACCAGTTGAACTGCCTCGGAGGCAGGGAACTCGACGAGTACGCCCAGCAGTGCCGGCTGTACACCGGCGACTCCGCCACCGTCGCCGACGTGCTGGCCGAGCTGGTCCGCGAGCACCTCACCGCGACGGACGTCGCCGCGCGGCTGGCCGCTTCCCGCACCCCGGTCCGGCTCATGCAGCACGTCCGCGACGGCGATCCGTATCCGACTCTCCACGCCAGCGTCCCCGTGCCGCTGACCACCGACCCCACCTGGCACCGCGCCGCCGCCTACGTTCTGCGCCGCGACCACCCCGCCGGCCCCGACCAGCACTGGCAGATCTGGACCCCCACCGGCTGGACCCGCCTGCCCGACGGCGTCGACGTCGACCAGGACCACGGCTGACCGCACCCGTGCCCCGGGCCGCCACCGGCCCGGGCACAGGGACGCCACCCGACCAGCAACGACGGGGAGACCACCATGACCAGCAGCCACCGGACCGACGCCCGCACCATCCTCGCCACCGCTACCCCGACCACCCACCGTCCGCTGCTGGCCTGGGCCGTTGGATCCTTCGCCCGCAGTCACGCCATCCACCCGCTGACCTACTGGCGCACCCGAGACGCCCGACAGCTCGCCCCTGACCACCTCGGGATGTCACTGCCCGCCGGCCGGATGCTCCGGCTCACCAAGACCCGGATCGAGATCACCGACGGGCACCTCCGCCAGCCGCTACGGCTGACCTGGACCGACTTGGGCAACGTGCTCGACAGCGGCCGAGTCACCGACGACCTGATCCACCGCTGCCAGCAGGCCGTCATCGCCTGGCGCGACCACCCGGGCGGATTCCGAGGAATCGGCTGGAACGACGTCGTCGACGCCTGCGGCCAGGCCGGAGACGCCGTATGGGAGGCGTGCCGGCCAACCGACCCCGGCGAGCAGCTCGACCTGTTCGGCTCCGCTGGCATCAAGAGCTGAGGCCAGCTGCACCAGAAGGGTGAGCACCTAGACGCCACGATCCCCGGGCGCGGACCGACCGGCCGAGGGTCGGCCCCGCGCCCGGGTGGCGATCACCCGTGCCGCGAAGTAGCCGTTCGCAGGTCGATCGGCTGCTGGCTCATTGGGCCTGCTGCGCGCTGAAACAGAGCCCCGGACCGTCGATTCGGGTCAGTCGACGTGCGCAGGTACGTCCATCCGCGTGAGAGGTAGTAGGCGTGTAGGCCCTCGTTGGTCTTCCAGGCGTCCAGCCGGACGTAGCGACAGCCGTGCCGCCACGCGTAGTCGCTGGCCCACGCCAACAGCAGGGTGCCGAGTTCCTGGCCAGCGCGATCGAGTCGCACGGCCAGCTTCGAGACGTAGACGGCTGGCTCGGTCAGCTCGTCGGGAGTCCAGAAATCCGAGTCGCCGGTCATCTCGACGGTGATCGTGCCGATGGCCTCGTCGCCGTCCCACAAGATCCAGATGTCGCCAGCCGCGAGTGAGGGGCCCAACTTCGTTCGCCACCGTTCCCAGGTGACCCACTGGTCTGACCCGCGCTCGCGTAGCCACTGGATTCGCTGCATGAGCAGCGCCATCGCGATCTCGAACTCGTGATCGTCCTCAGCGGGCCGAATGGTCAGGGTCAAGGTCGCTCCAGGTCCGCTCGAACTTGCGCTCGAACACGATGACATGTTGATCACTCGGCAGCACGTTGACCGTGCACCGTACGGGCGTGCCGTCGGCGATGTAGCCAGTCACGTAGTGGACCGCCACTGGTGTGCCCGGTCCCAAGCCCAGCCGGCGGATCTGCTCGGGGGTGGGCATTCGGGTGAAGATCTCATCGATGGCGCGATCTTGCGGGTAACCCAGGTCGGCAAGCGCCTGGTTGGTGCCCCTGACGACGTCAGCGGGCGACATGATCTCGGAGTCTTTCACCAGGTGGAGCGGGAAGTGCGAGTCGTTGATGTTGACCGGCTCGCCGTTGATGTAGCGCACCCGCCGACGAGCCACCACTACCGTGCCCGGGTCGACCTGTAGGCGCTGAGCGATGTCCGGCGGCGCCTGGATGAGGGACACGTCGATCGTCTGACTCGGCTTCCGCCCCTCTTCGGTGATCTGTTGGCAGAAGCGGTCCATCTCCGGGCTTGCCGGCTGGTCTCGTGACTCGCTCTGGGGTCGGTACAGCATGGTCTCGCGCTGACGGACGAAGTGCCCGAGCGGGCGCCTTGCGACCACGAGCCCTTCCGAGACCAGGACGGCGATCCCGTTGCGGACGGTCTGCCGAGCTACGCCCCACTCCTCGGTCAGCTCTTGCTCCGTCGGGAGCCGCTCGCCTCCAGCGAGCTCTCCCGACGTGATCCTGTCGCGGAGCGCCGCAGCGATCCGCTGGTAGGCCGGCAATGGGGTGGCCCTGAAGTTGTCCACGTTCCGAGTCTCGCTCATGCAACCGAACAATGTCTAGTCAATGTTGCCGCTACCCCTTGACGTCCTTTGGTGCCGAGTAGCACCATCAACACCACGCGCATTGTCTGGTCAATGACGATGCTCTAGACCTTGGAATGCGCCTGCATAGAACAAGAGGGCTCGGCGGGATTGCCCTCCCACCGAGCCCGGATGGCACCCACCCCTAGGAGGACGAGATGCCAGCTATGAGGGTACGTGCTGCCCGGATACGTCCGGTACAGCCTCGCCCCGAATCGATGTCCAGCGAGGTGTCTGCGCTGGTAGCACGGGCTCAGGCCGGTGACGCGGAGGCGTTCGGTCTGATCTACGACCGGCACGTCGACCAGGTGTTCCGGTTCGTGTCGGGCCAGGTGCGTGACCGCCAGGCGGCCGAGGACCTGACCTCGGAGACGTTCGTGCGGGCGCTGCGCAACATCGGCGCGCTCCGCCCGGACGGCGACATCACCGCCTGGCTCACGACGATCGCTCGACGCTTGACGGGCGAGTCGCCCTGGCAGAGCGCCGAGGTGCCGGTGGCGGAGATCCGCGACCGGGCCGAGGGCAGCCCGATGGCCGATCCGGCGAAGACGGCGGTGGACCGGCTGGTCAACGCCGAGCTGATCGCGGGCGTCAACAAGCTCAGCGCGCCGCAGCGGCAGTACATCGTGCTGCGCTACCTGCGGGAGCTGTCGATCGACGAGATCGCCGTGGTGATGGGCAAGACCCCCGAGGCGCTCAAGGGCATCCAGTACAAGGCGCTGCGGGCGCTGCGTGGCCTGCTCTCGGTCGGGGTGGTGATGCCGGCATGAGCGCCCCGACGATCGCGCCGACCAACGGCACGCCGACCTTCCCGACTCAGCAGATGCCGATGGGCATCCGGGTCATCACCGGCCCCGGCGCCGCCCCGATCGCGGCCGAGCAGACGCCGGCCCGCCGACCGGAGCGAACGATGGAGCAGTTGCTGACCTTGGCTCAGCGCAGCGACACCGCGCGGACCCGCCAGCTCGCCGAGAAGATCAGCGGCCTGATGGAGGAGCTGACCGGGCGGCTGGAGGCCGAGCGCGAGGCCGAGACCCGGACCCGCGAGCTGGCGGAGAAGGAAGCCGCGCTGACCGCCGAGCTGGCCAAGGTGCGGCAGAAGATGGGCACCGGCGCGGAGGCCGCCATGCACCGCGCGGCGATCCGCCAGTGGGCGAAGACCAACGGCTACACCGTGCGTGAGCGCGGCCGGATTCCTCGGAATGTCGTGCAGGCGTGGGCGACCGCGACCGGCTCGGAGGTGGCCCGGTGAAGGCGCGAACGATGTTGCTCCCGGCTGTTGCGGTGCTGTCGGTGGCTGGTCACGTGTGGGCGGTGCGGACGGTGCGGGCGGACCGGTCCCGGCTGGCTGAGGCCCACCGGATGGCGTTCACTGACCCGCTGACGGGGCTGGCGAACCGTGCAGGGCTGGCGACGGTGATGGCCGATCTGGCCGGGGAGCCCTACGACGTGGCGATCGTGGATCTGGACGGGTTCAAGCAGGTCAACGACACGTTCGGACACGACGCGGGTGACGCGGTGCTGGTCGAGGTCGCGGCCCGGCTGTCGGCCACGATCGACGAGGTCGACGGTGCGGTGGTCGCGCGGCTCGGTGGTGACGAGATCGTGTTGGTCTGCCCGTCGTCGGTGCCGATCGCGGGGATGCTCGGCGGCGAGGTGCTCCGGGCCCTGGCCGCGCCGGTGGTGCTGCCGGGCGGGCGGGAGCTGGTCGTGCGGGCCAGTGTCGGCGCGGTGTCGGCGATGGTCGGTGACGAGCCGTCGCGGGTGCTGCGCGCGGCTGACCTCGCGCTGTACGAGGCCAAGGCCAACGGTGGCGACCAGGTCGCCGAGTACGGCCGGGTGCTGGACCTGCCGGTGGTGGAGACGCGGCCGGGGGTGCGGCTGCGGGAGATGACCGAGACCGCCCGTGTGCTGGGGGGTGTGGCATGACGGCCCCGACCAAGGCTCTGGACCTGGCCGCCGCGCTGGCCAGCTACCGGACCAGCCTGCGTAAGGCGTCGGATGCCGAGCTGGAGCACCGGGCGGCGTCGGTCGCGGCCCTGCCGGGCTGGTTCGCCGGCGAGCTGCGCCAGGCGATCAACGACGAGCGTGAGTCCCGCCGGCTCGCGGACCGGCCGAAGCCGTCGCGGACGCCGAAGGCCGCTGCCGGTGCGGCGGTCGCGGCAGCCCCGCTCGCGGTGCTCGCGGGCCGGCTGCTGGCCGAGCACGCCGAGCAGGTGCCGCAGGTCCTGCTCTACTCCCCGGCGGTCGCGGTCGGCCTGGTCGGCGCGGTGGTGGGTGGCGGCCGGCTGGGGCGGTGGCTCGACGAGCGCCGTCACGGCCTGGCCGTCGACATTGACGAGGCCGACCTCAACCCCCTGGGCAAGGAACTGCTCGCGCAGGTCCGGGCCCGCCGCGCGGTCGGCGGTGAGAGCTGATGCCGACTCTTCGGATTCCGACCCTGGCGGGTGTCAGCATCCGCGCGACCGGCCGGTCGAGCGTCAGCAGTGACCGGCGCGGCACGGTGGTGTCGTACACCGGCCGCCTGATCCTCAACGGCCGTGAGGTGCTCTCGCCGGAGCAGGTGCGCGCCGATTGGGCCGCGCGGGGCGAGACGGCCCTGCGGGAGGCGGACCGCACCGAGCACAGCGACCCGGCCGGGCACGCCTGGGCCAAGGGCGTGTGCGCGGCCTACGCGACGGCGGTGCAGATTCTCGACGCCTGGTTCGGCAAGTTCGCGGCGGAGGGGCTGCCGCTGACCGACATCGTCGCGGGCATCAAGGTGGCCCGGTCGGCGATGTTCGAGCAGGCGGGCGACGTCGACGACCTGGGGCGGCTGACCATCTCGGCGGCCACGTCGACGCTGCTCATGCTGGCCGGGGGTTTGGCCGTGACGGCTTCCTACGAGTGGGAGGTGTCGCGGTGAGCCGGATCCGTGCCGCGTTCTACGACCCGGAGGGCACCCGTTACGGCATCCCCACCTACTGGTGGCGGGGCGCGCCGGCCGGCTACGCCACGGCGCGCCAGTTGCGGGCGCAGGGCCTGCGTCCGGGCGGCCAGCCGGTCGCGGCGCAGGTGATGTGGCGCGGGGTGGGCGGCGAGCGCGTGGCCTACCTCTACAAGGTCGACCAGGCGGCGGCGAAGCGCACGGCCACGACGGCGCAGCTCGCCGCGATCGGCAAGGCGCTGGCCGCCCGCCGTACCTGCCCCACCTGCCTGGTCGTGCGGCCTTACTACATCCCGCGCTCCCGGGGCGAGTGCCTGGAGTGCGCCGAGCCGGCGATGGGGGCAGCTTGATGAGAGAGAAGCTGCGCGACGCGTCGACGGTGGGGCCGTGGATCGCCATGGCCGCCGCGGTGATTCTCACGGCCAAGGGCGAGTTCGACCTGGCGGTGCTGGCTCACTTCTCGAAGTGGATCGCCTGGATGTTCCCGGTGATGCTCGACGTGTACGTCATCACCGCGTTCCACCGTCGCCGGTGGAAGGACATGGTCGTCGGCATGCTGCTGATGATCTTCTGCCAGGTCGCGGTGCACCTCCTGCCGGTCTTCATCACCGAGGGCGAAGAGACGCCGTGGGGTCTGGTGGTGGCGGTCGCGTGCATCGCGCCGATCGTGGTCGTCCGCGTCAAGATCCTCACCGGCCGGACCGGAAAGGAAATCGCGGCGGCGGAAGAGGCGGCGCGACGGGCGGAAGAGCTTCGGACGGCGCAGGCGGAAACGGCCGCCGCGCGCCGGGCGCAGGCGGAAGCCGAGGCGAAGGCGCGGGCGGAAACGGCGCGGGCCGAGGCGGAAACCGCCGCTCGTGCCGAGGCGGAAACCCGGGCGGCCGAGGCGGAAACGCGGGCGCGCTCGGAGGCGGAAACGCGGGCGGAAATGCAGGCCGCCTCGGAGGCGGAAATCGCCGAGCACGAGCGGGCCGCCGCTGAGGCTCGTGAGGCCGTGCGGGTGGCCGAGCAGCGGGCCGCCGCCGCGATCGAGGCGGCGCGGGTGGCGGAGGGTCGGCTGGCCGAGGCCCGCGACACTGCGGACCGCGCCGCGACCGCTCGGGCCCTGACCGAGCGGGCCACCACCGAGCAGGTGCGGGTGCTCACCGAGGCCGCTGAGCAGGCCGAACGCGACTTCCAGCAGGCCCTGGCGGAGGCCCGCTACACCGGCCAGGCCGCCCAGGATCGGGTCGCCGAGCTGGACGAGACGGTGCGGGCGCTGCGGGCGCAGCTCGACCAGGCGCACCGCTTCGCCGAGAGTCAGGCGGTCGCGCGGGCTCGCGCCGAGCAGGAGAGCCAGGCGATCACCGAGGCCCGCGAGGGTCTCGTCAACGAGCTGGAGCGCACCCGCCGGGCCCTCGCCAGGGCACAGGAGAAGGCGGAAACGGGCTCGGCTCGGCAGCCGGAAATCGGGCGGTCGGTGTCCCGGAAAACTCTCGCGTCGGTTCCGGCTCAGTTGCCGGCCAACCTGCCCGAGGTGGACAAGGTCCGACCGGAAACGGTGGCGCTCATCCTGGCCGCCCGGGCGGAAAACCGGAACGCCACCCAGACCGCGCTGAAGGAAATCACCGGCATCTCCGAGCGCACGATCAGCCGGGTCCTCAACGCCGTACCGGCGGAAATCGTCGACCAGGTTCTCGAACTCACCAGCGGTCGCGTCGCGTGACCGGGGGCCGGCCCGGTCTTCGGGTCGGGTCGGCCCGTGCAGCGCCTCATAACAGCTCATAACCGTGGGGCGTGAGCAGCCAAAACGCTTGATGGGAGGTAACGCGATGCAGACGGAAACGATGGCCGTGGCCCCGACGATCGAGGGTGAGGCGACCGAGACGGCGATGCCGGCTCCGGACCTGTCGGTGCTGACCGAGCAGCAGCCGCCGGTGGAGCAGGGCAAAGACGACAAGGTCAAGCCGCAGGAGCTGACGGAGACGTCGCCGGCGTCGGTGGGCCTGGTGGTGGCGCTGGTGGTGGTGTCGATCGTCGCCGCCGTGGTGGTGGCGATGTGGATGGTGTCGCCGCTGATGGCGCTGCTGCTGGGTGCCGGGCTGATCGTGGCGGCGGTGCTGGCCGGCGCCGGCTGGCTGGCCTGGCGCAAGTACACCCGCCGGAGCAAGACCGGCAAGGACCGCTCGGGCAGGGACGGTGCCGGAGGACGGGGCGACCGGCCCGGCAAGTCGCCCAACGGCCGGGGCAAGGGAGACGGCTGGTGGCCGTTTGGCCGCAGCAAGACCCCGGCTGGGGGCGGCAAAACCCCTGGTGGGGGCGGCAAAACCCCCGGCGGGAAGACCCCCAAGGGAGGCGGGACGACTCCCGGCGGCGGTGGGAAGCCGACCGGCGCCAAGTCCGGGAGCTGGTGGCCGTTCGGCCGTGACAAGACCCCGGGCGGCAAGACCCCCGGGGGGAAGGCACCGAAGGCCCCCAAGGGCGGGGCGACTCCCGGCGGCGGTGGGAAGCCGACCGGCGACAAGACGGGACGGTGGCCGTTCGGCCGCAGCAAGACCCCGGGCGGCAGCAAGACCCCTGGTGGGGGCAGCAAGGCCCCGGGCGGTGGCGGCAAGCCTCCGGCCAGCGCAAAGACCCCGGGCGGCGGTGCGAAGCCGGCCAGCGACGACGGCGGGAAGAAGTCCAGCGACGTGGGGCGTAAGGCCGCCAAGGCGGCGGGCGGGGCGGCGCTGCTGGGCCTGCTCGGGCTGGCCCGGCCCAAGACCAAGAACAAGGACGACAAGGCCCCGGAGACCGGTGAGCAGAAGCCGGGCAAGGACGACCCGGCGAAGACGGCCCAGGCGCGGCCGGCGCCGGGTGGGCACCGGCCGGAGACGGTGATCGACGTCGACCTGGACGACATCACCGTGCCGGGTGGCCGGTCGGGCAGCTCGTCGAGCGGCCCGTCGGCATCAGCTCGCCGCTCGGCGCCGCGTACCGCTCCGCCGCCCTTTGACCCCGGTCCTCCCGCTGGCAGCGAGTGGGTGGACCGGCCTGCACCGATGCCGCTGCACAGCACCGCGCACCACCAGCACCAAACCCCTGTTTCCAACCACCTTGGAGGACCAGAGATGAGCACCACGACTGTCGACCAGGACGCGATGCGGGTCGCGAACCGCTACGCCGAGATGGTCGAGAAGGCGCAGACGCTGCAGGCGCGGGCGCGGGCCTGCCGCGACGCCGCTGACCAGTACCGGCGTGACGCCCGCGCCAACCAGGAGTCGGCGGAGAACCACAAGCAGGCGGCTCGCACGATCCGTGACGTCAACGTGGCCCACGAGCACGCCGTGTCGGCGCGTGAGGCGGAGGCGGAGGCGGCGCGGGAGATCCTCGCGGCCCGCTACTACGAGCAGCAGGCCGAGGAGTACGAGGCGCAGGCCCGCTCCATCGGTCACTGACCGCACACCCGCGCGGGGGGCCGCGCCGCACCTGGTGCGGCCCCCACCCCTTCCGGAACCCGCAGGACCAGGCAAGACAGCAAGTGAAGGAGCAGCGTCGTGACGAAGCGGCGAGCAGCGGTAGGCATCGAGTGGAAGACGTTCTGGGCCGTGGTCGCGCCGTTCTTGTCGGCGGTGTGGGTGGTGGTGTGGCTGGTCACAGGCTCGCCGGTGTGGATCGCGGGGCTGGCCACGGCGCTGCTGGCGGCGGCAGCCGCGTTCGGCGCTCGCCTGCTGGTGCGGATCTCCCCGATGTTCGCCCGCCTCGGTGAGCCGGCGAAGGCCCGGGTGGTGGGGTGGCTGGTGGCGGCGGTGACCGTCTACGCCGCCTGGTCGACCCTGGCGGTGTCGGTGCCGGAGATGTGGCCGGTGTGGGCGCTGGTCCTGCCGGCGTTGGGCGGCATCACGTGGGTGATGGCGCGGGCGCACGAGTACCTGCTGCGGTACGCGCCGCCGCCGGCCGCCCCGACGCAGGCGGCGTTGACCGCGACCGCGCAGGCCCACCTCGCGGTGACCGCCGAGGACCTGTCGGGCCCCCGCGAGGGTGAGCCGCACCTGGCGTGGCTGCTGCGCCTGGCGGTGCGCCGCGCCGGGCTGGAGTGGCTGCGCGTGTCGAACCCGCAGATGGTCGGCCCGGCCGATGCGCCGTTCGGCGCGAAGCTCGAAGCGTGGGCGCCCATCGAGCTGCGCCGCGTGGTCAACGGCAAGGTCCGCGTCGAGCAGGCCCCGCGGCTGGACGACCACGACGCCCGCCGGATCGCCCTGGCCCTGCGGGACATCACCCGCCGCGACATCGCCCCTGACTGGGTGTCCATCAGCGAGGACTCGAACCGGGTCGGCGTGTACACGATCCAGGCCAACACCGAGGACGTCATGAAGCGGATCCGCCCCTACACCGAGCGCGTCGACGAGCTGGTCGACGCCGCCGGCCGGCCGATCTGGCGGCGCCTCGCCGATCCCTCGTACGCGCTGTGGGGCATGGACGGCATGCCGATCGGCGTCGACGTCGCCCGGCACGCCTGGATCCTCGGCGCGTCGACCGGCGGCAAGAGCGCCTTCATCCACCGGGAGTGGGCCGACGTGACCCGCTGTGAGGACGCCCTGATCTGGGTGGCCGGCACCCGCAAGCTCTACGACCTGGTCGGACAGTGGCTGGAGCCCTACCTCGGCACCGATGTGCGCCCGCCGCTGGACTGGGTCCGCGCCGACGCCGAGGGCGTGCTGCAGATGCTCATCGCCGTGATGGAGATCGCCCGCTGGCGCCAGGACCAGCCCTTCTCCGCCCGCCACAACTTCAAGAAGATCATCGTCTACATCGACGAGGGTAGCTTCGCGCTGAACACCAAGAACAAGGTGCGCTACGACGGGACGGACGTCACCGCCGGCGACATGTACGCCGAGTGCACCAAGGCGGTTGCCTCTGCCGGGATTTACCTGGTCGTGGCCACGCAGCGCGGGGTGCACCACGCGTTCGGCGACAACGGTGGCGACGCCAGCGCGAACATCGGCCGCGAGATCGTCCTCATGTCCGGCGATGAGCAGGAAGCGGGCCGCGTCACCGGAAATTACAAGCTGCCCCCGCTGCGCCACCGCGGCGAGTGCTACGCCCGCCTCGGCGACGGCGACCCGGTCCGCGCGAAGATCGAGTACGTCCAGACCTGCGACCCCAGCAAGCCGGTCCTGCACGACGGCCCGAAGGTCGACGAGATTTCGTGGAATCGCCGCTTCCACCAGCGGGAGCTGGACGCCGGGTCGGCGCAGGCCGCCGGCCCGATCTACGCCGGCCGCCACCAGCTCGTCACCGACGACTACCTGGCCGACCTGCGCAGCGCCCGCGCCCGCAGCAAGAAGCCGCAGGCCAGCGAGCCGGAGCGCGACGGCGAGCAGGCGATGGCCTCCGCCGTTTCCAGCATCTTCAGCAAGCTCGGCGGCCGACCCCTCGCGCCGGCCGCGCCCGCGCCGGCCCCCAGCGAGGCCCCCGCTGAGCCGGTGGAGCCGACGCCCCTCGCGGGCTACCGGACCCGCGCCGACCGGGTCGAGGCGGCGGTGCGCCTGATCTGGCGCACCAAGAGCCAGCCGGCCACTCGGGAGGACATCCTCGCCGCCCTGGCGGAAGCCGGCGACGACAGCGCCACCCCGCAGTTGGTGTCCAACGCGCTGACGCAGCTGGGCCAGCAGGGGCGCCTGGTGCGGCCGACGAACCCGGACGGGCGGGTCGTGACGGGGCAGTACCTGCCGCCCGAGGCCGCCACCACCACCGTCACGGCCAGTAACGCATAACTCCTCATAACCGTGGGGCCCCTCCCCCCGGCGAGGGGCCCCTATGCAGGGGCCGACCCCCCTCCCCCACGCCTGTTATGTGCCCGCCTGTTAAGTCACCGTCCGTATAGGAGACAGCTCATGTCCCGGGTCGCTGAGATCGAGTCCGAGATCCGCCGCCTGACGCGCCAACGCGACGTCCAGCCGGCCGACACCCTCTACGCGCTGACCCACCAGCAGCGCATCGACGCGCTGTCGGTCGAGCTGATGGCGTGGCAGCTCGACGGAGTGCGGATGCGCGCCGCCGAGGACGCCATCCACGCCGCCGGCCGCCGCCGCCACCGCGCGCACACCGGCCGCCGCCGCTGGCCGGCCGTCGCCGGCGCGAGCGGTCTGTTCGGTGGCGTGGCCACCGCCGGGCACCTCGCCGCCGACGCCGGCGGCCCGCCGGTGATCGGCGGGGTGCTGCTCACCGCGGCGGCAGCCGCGCTGGCCCTGACCGCCGCCGAACGCATCCGCGACGCCCGCGAGGTCGCCGCCGCCGAGGCCGACATGCACACCGCCCTCGACCAGTACACCGCCGTCGTGGCCAGCCACGCCCGCGCGATCACCCCCGTCCGCCCCCTCGCCATCCACCAGCAGCAGGAGACGTCATGCGCCAGCAGCCCGCAGCTCCCGGCAACCAGCCCGTCCGCCATCAGCACGACCCCGGCGTCCGCTGCTGCGATCGCTGGCCACCCGCCAACCGCGTCACGACCGTCGGGACCGTCCTGGCCGACCGCCGTCGCCTGATGCACGCCGCCACCTACACCGCCTGGCTGCTACTGGCCCTGGCCGCCGTCGTCGCCGTGCACGCGCTGCTGCTGCCGGCCACCACCGCCTGGGCCAGCACCCACGGCATCTGGGGCTGGGCGCTGTGGGCGGGCTGGGCCGCCACCTCGCTGGCCGCCGTGCACCAGGGCGTGCTCACCCGCCGCCGCTCCCACACCGCCATCTACGTGCTGCACGCCGCCGCCGTGGCCGCCGTGCTGATCGGCATCGCCGCCCCCGGCGGATGGGCCCAGGCGCTCACCGCGACCGCCGGCACCGCCAGCGCGTGGCTGGTCGCCATGCTCGCCGCCCGCCGCTGACCCACCCCACCAACCGACCCAGCGACGAAGGAGAACTACGTGCACACCCCCGACACCGACCCGCAGCACCTGCCCTCGCTCGACGACACCACCCCCGCCCCCGCCCGTCAGCGGTTGGCGGCCTGGTGGCGCATCGCCCGCACCTCTCGCGCCGTGCGGGCCGTGCGGGAGTGGTGGCTGATCGTCGTGGCCGCACTGATCGCCCTGACCGTGGCAGGCGGACTGCTATGGCTGCTGTGGATCGTCATCGCCGGGCTGCTCACCGCGCTCGGCGCAGCCGTCACCGCGACCGCCGAGGCCATCCCCACCCTCGGATCGTGGATCACCGACGGGCCGATCACCCGCTCGATCTCCGACCCGGTACGCGCCTTCCTCGACACGCACACCACCGGCCTGCCCGCCACCGGCCGCGACGCCTGGACCGCCTGGCTCGTCGCCGTCTGCGCCCTCTACACCGCCGCCGTCACCGGCTCCACCTACGGCCGCATCGGCTGGGCCGCGATCGGCGCCCTGACCGGCGTGGCCGTCTACGCCGGTGCCCCGGCCGGCACCGGCCCGGCCGCCGCCGGCCTGACCGCCGTGGTGTGGCTGACCCTGTCCCTGCTCGCCTACGCCGGCCCCATCGCCGGCAGCGCCGTCGCCGCGATGGTCGACGACCTCACCGAGGCACGCCGAACGCCCCGCACCAGCGACGCGTCCTGACCACGCACCCAATTCCGCCCGTCGATAGCACCCGCTGAGGAGGAACCATGACCACCACGACCACCCCCGCCGCCGCGCCGACCACCACCGCGGTGCGGCTGTACCTGAGCGACAACGACCCCGAGACCCCCCGCATCGTCGAGCGGGTCGTGACCGGCTGGCCCGTCGCGCCCGGCCTGGCCGTCAACGTCACCATCGACGACGGCGGGCAGCGCCTCGACGGCCGCTACAGCCTCACCCACCTGCCCAGCGGCCGAGGCATCGCCCAGCGGCTGTGCGCCCGCCACGTCGACCAGGCCGCCGTCGCCGCGATCGCCACCGGCATCGACTGGACCGAGCCCGCCGAGCAGATCCTCGCCGACGAGCGCACCACCCCGCTGCGCCCCGGCCTCGCCGTCTGGGACTGGTGCGGCTACGACATCGCCTGCCGGCCCGAGGTGTACCCGCGCCCCGACTCCCCCACCTACAACCCGACCAGCCGATAACGCCGCGCGGGCGGCCCCCTGCCTTCCAAAGCTCGGGGCCGCCCGCCACCCCACCCAGCCCGCATCGAGCCAGAGGAGCACCCTCATCGTGCCTGATCCCGGAGAGCCGACCTACCTCGGCGTCGACTACGCCAGCACCTACGACCCGCACGCCGCGCGCCGCCACTTTCAGATCCCGACCGCCGGTGCCTTCGCGGTGCTGGTAGAGACCTCCAGCAACCTCACCAACAGCACCTCCCGCTGCACCGGTTGCGGCACCACCGACAGCGACTTCAGCACGCTGGAGATCCTCGCCCGTGCCGGCGCGCATGCCTCCGCCTGCGGCCGAGGCACCGCCACGGCCGCCCTGGACGCCGAGATCGCCGCCGTGCGCGCCGAGATGCTGCGTGTCGACCCCAAGGCCACCGGCTACCTCCAGATGGCGGGGGTGCTGCTCGGCGCCGGCCTGGCCGTGCTTGGCGGTGCCGGAGCCGCCGGTCATCTCCCCACCGCCGCCCTCATCGCGGGCACGGGCACCGCCGCCGTGGTGCTGACCGCCGTGGTGCTGCTGCTGACCGCCTCCCGGCCCCGCCTCGGCGGTGACTTCGGGTTTCCGGTCTATGCCGACGCCGACGACGCCCAGGACGTGCTCGCCCGCCTCGTTGCCGGCGACGCCGAGCAGGTCGCGCAGATGACTCCGCTGGCCCGCGCTCGCGAGCTGTGGTGGCGTTCCCGCATTCTCCGCGCCAAGTACCGGGCAATCAGCAGGGCCGTACCGCTGCTGTTGGCCGGGTACGCCGGGGCCGCCGTCACCGCCGCCCTCGCGATCTGGGCCAGGTGAGCGCCATGACCATCACCACCACGATCGTCGTCGGCGACCCGGTCGACGCCTACGAGCTGTTCGCCGCCGCCCGTACCGTGCTCGGTCTGCCCCTGGACGGCCGCTGGCACCTGGTCGACCACGGCCGCGTCCACATGCTGCAAACCCTGCCCGACCAGGGCGCACCCGCCCTCGCCAGCGTCCACTTCCCCGTCGCGGGCGGCCGGCACCCCGGCGAGCCCCACACCGGTACTCCCGGCGGCTACGCCCTGCTCGCCTTCACCAGCGACGGCGGCGATGCCCACCGGACCCGCCGCTGGCACCGCGACCTCACCGGCCGCGCTGGTGCCTGGCTCACCAGCCGACGCCTGACCTGGACCTACTCCTACGACAACGGGCCCTACACCACCGGCCACGCCCCCCACACCCCGGCGGGCGCCCGATGACCCGCCGCCCGTTCGAGCTGCTCGTCGCCGGCACCACCGACGAATTCCGCCTCGACATCGTCACCGACCCCGAGCCTGACAACCCAGCAGCCGTCGTCTACTTCACCGCTCCCGGCGTCGACGCCGCCTGCCGTCAGGCGCAGCGGCTGCTCGGCGCCGTCGAAGGCCCGGCCGACCGCTACGGCGAGCTGTACACCCACGACGGAGACGGCACCGCCGTCTACTGCGACACCATTCACCGGCCCGAGTGACCATTCAAAGCGCGCGAATGGGCGGCCCAATTAACCGGGCCGCCCATTCGGCTGCATGTATTCAAATTTTCTTGGTCACAAATGCCGCCCGGCTCCTGACGGTATGTCCTGATTTTCCCGAGGGATCTACACAGGATCCACGGGGATCCCTGGCGCTGGTGCGTGTTGGGACTTCGTCACGCGCGCAAGTCGCCGTAAGATCCACGGGTTATAACCCCGAACTGATCTTGAGGGAGCGCCCGCGCTCGACCCCTAACTGCAGACAGCAAGAGAGCCCCACACCCTGTATTTGCTTGGCGGCGGAAGCAGGGTCTGAGGCTCCAACAAGCTCGGAGGACACCATAGCACCCACCTCCGGGCTGGGTGCACTGTTGTCTCTCGGCACCTTTTCTGCGTGTCGTGGCGACGCCTGTGCGCGCCCAGTCCCCTCGCATGTTGCTGCCGCCATCGCGGCACGTCACCTTGGCTCAGGACGCACACCTGATCGGTCTGCGGCGGTGCCGCGATGATCACGGCACCGCACCTGAGCGCGCTGACCGTCGACCAGGTGGTCGCGGCCGGGCACTGCCCGGTCTGCGCCGCTGTCGGCCGGAGGGTGTTGGCTGCTCCAGGTCGCGATCGGTGCACGGTGCATCTGGCCCGGCCCGCTCTGTTGGTGGAGACGGCTCGCGGCGGGCAGGCCCGGCTGGCTGCTCCGGCGGGTGCTCGGGTGCGGGTGGTGCATCCGACGGGTGTGCAGACGCCGTGTGTGCGGTGTGCGGCGGCGGGTGTGGATCGGCAGGGCCTGCCGCGTGACGGTGACGGGTCCGAGGCGCTGTGCATGTCGTGCTGGCGGGGCCGTGACGCGCGGCGCCTGGCGGCGGAGGCCCGCGCCGCCGAGGTTGCCCTCGATGACGACGTCGACGACGTCGACGAGGGTTGTGCGGCGTGCGGCGAGCCGGAGCCGTCGCCGACGTGTTGGCTGTGCGGCTACTCGTGGCTGGCCGCCGCCCGCGAGGCGTTCGAGCGGGACCAGGTCGCCGAGGCCGCCGCCGTCGAGCAGCAGTTCGCGCTGCTCGCCGAGCGCACCGACGCCGAGAGCCGGGTGGCGGAGCTGGCCGCCTGGGTGGAGCGGCTGCGGACCACGGTCGAGTCGTACGCCGCCGGTGGCGGCCGTGGCCGCGCGGTGGAGCTGCTTGCGGATCTGCTCACCCGAGACGCGGCGGCGCGAGTGTCCAGGCGTGGCCGGCCGTCGATGCTGGCCCGGGTCGCCGGCGTCCTGGCCGTCGACGCCGACTACCGCTCCGGCCGCCGCGCACTGCCCGGCCGCGCCCGCTCGGCGGAGCTGGCCGGGTGTACCGAGCGGGCGGTCACCGCGGCGTGGGCCCGCTGTGAGGCCCTGGGGTGGGCCGAGCGCACCCGGCAGGGAGGCAAGCTGAGCCTGGCCGAGCGCACCGAGTTGGGCCGCTACAACGACCGGGCCGAGTTCGACCTCGCACCGGTGCACCGGGGCGAGGCCGCCGTCCGCGCCTCCTACGTGCCCCTGGCCCTGTTGGTGCTCGACGAGCTGATGCAGCACGCCCTGGGCGAGCTGGCCGCCGCGCAGGACGACGTCGACGCACTCGTCGCCCGCACCGCCTCGGTGGTCGACCACGCCGCGCTCGCCCGCCGCGTGCAGCTACGCCTGGCCGCCTCAACCGCCCGCGACACCCTCCTCGCCGACGTCGAGGCCATCGCCACCGCCCAGATCGAGACCGGGAATTCCTTCCCCCCCCGCTTGGCGTCTCAAGGTGAGTACTTAAGTTCCTGCTTGTCTCGGGGTTTTGCTCAGCCTCTCTCGATCGCTCCCGCTGGATCGGTAGAGCCGAGTCGGGGGGAGAAGCGCGCTTCGCGCTCATCATCGACAAGCGAGGGTCGACGCGCCTCACGATCCGTACGGCGTCCTAGGCCGATCGAGAGGGCGTGTGCGCCGTCACGGCGGTCCCGGCCTGCTCCGGAGTGGATCGGATGGGCGTACGACCTGGCACGGGCCGCACAGCGGGCCTTCGAGTGGCTGGAACCGGCGCCCCTGCCCCGGGTGGCGGCGCTGCTCGGGTCGCGGCTGGGCCCACGATGGACGATGCCGGACCTGCTCGACTGGATCCGGCAGTCGCGTGACGGCCGAGAGCTGCTCGACGCGCCGAAACGGCCGCTGGGCTACCTGCGCTCGCTGCTCGACGAGTCGCTGACCGGCAACGTCGAGCCGCCGCACCAAGCCCGCCGCTACGACCAGCACCGCGCCCAGGTCGCCGCCGACCACCGCCGCGAGGTCGCCGAGCAGGCCGCCGTGTCGGCCGCCGCGATGGCCACCCACCGCGCCGGCTGGAACGAGCGCGACACCGTCGCCCAGGCCGAGCGCGCCGGGCCCGGCGCCGGCCGCCACGCCGCCATCGCCGTCGCCCGCGCCGCCGCGCGTGGCGACCACGCCGCTGCCCGCGCCATCGCGGCAGCACCCGAGAGCGACTGGCCAGAGACGGCTCAGCCGGGCTGCGGCCTTCCGGTGGGCCGGAACCACTAACCCGAGGCCCTCAACGGCCCCGCCGACACCCCGGCTCGGTTCCAGCGCCAATCTCCCGCCGATCAATGCCGCGCCCTTGCTTCACCTCTCGGATGTAGATCAAGAGGCGCGTACGGCTCTCTGAGAGGGCTTAAAACGTGCGTTCCGCTAGAGCGCTTCAACTGCAAACTACCAAGGTCAAAAACATTCGACTTACGAAAAGTATTAAAGTCTTTTACTTACGCTAAAGTAATAGTGTATGATGTTGGAATGGATGTTGAGGGGAATGCGGGTGAATCGGCCTCGTCGCGGCCGGGAGGCGGGCCGCGTGAGCGAAGCTGCGGCTACCGCCAGTGCCGCAAGGTGCTGGCCTATAGCGGTTTCGGCCGCCCGAAGGAGTTCTGCCCGCCGGAGGACACCCGGTGGCAGCCGGGCAACCGGACGTGCAAGGAGATGGCTGCGGCGGACCGCGCGGCGGAGCTGGCGACCGGACTCGACGCGCCGTTGTCGGCGTGGCGGGCCACCGTCGCCGAGCTGGTGCCGGCGCTCACCGCGCTGACCGACCGGCTGGAACCGGTGCTGCCGGCCGTGCGGAACGTGGAGACCGGCGCCCTGGCCCGCATCGCGGAGGCCGAGACCGCGATGGCGGCCGCCGTGCAGCGCGCCCAGGACGCCGAGGTCGAGCGGGACCAGGCGCTCAACACCGCCCACACCGCCGAGCGGGACCGCGCCCTGGCCCACACGGAGCGCCACGCCGCTGTCGCCCGAGCCCAGGCCGCTGAGCGTGACGCCGCCGACGCGGTCGCCCGTGCCGCCCGCGACGTCGCCGACGCCCGCCAGGCCCAGGGCCGCGCCGAGGCCGAGGCCGAAGCCCGCGCGGCGACCGCCGCGAAGGAGATCGAGCGTCGCCGCGCCCTGGAGGAACGCCACGAGGAGGCGCGCGGGCAACTGCGTGACGCCCGCGCCGAGATCAAGACCCTCGCCGGCGAGCTGCGCGCCTCGGAGAAGGCCCTGCGGGCCGAGACCACCCGCGCTGAGCGGGCCGAGACCACCGCGGCCACCGTCACCACCGAACGCGACGCCGCCCGCGCCGACGTCGCCCGCCTGACCTCCGAGGTGGACACCGTCCGCGCCGAGCTGGCGGCCGTCACCGCCGAACGCGACGCCGCCCGCACCGAGCGGACCGCCGCCGAAGAGGCCCGCCGTGACCTCGACGCCGAGCTGCGCGCCGAGCGGGCCACCCTCGCCGAGGTCCGCCGCCAGGTCGAACAGCTCCACACCGAGCGCCGCGCCGCCGAGCAGGCCGCCCAGGACGCCCGCGCCGACGCCAGCCGACACGAAGCCACCGCCACGGTCGCCACCGAACGCGCCCAGGTCGCCGAGGCTCGCGCCGAACGGCTCCAAACCCAGCTCGACCAGGCCCGCGCCGACCGGCCGGGCGACAAGCGGTGACCACATAACCAGCACGTGGCGCCCACCAGCGCCTACACCGGTGCCGTCGACGTCGCCGGCACCCTGGCCGACCTCGCCGCCGGCCTCGACTACGCCGCCCGCAAGAACTGAGAGGAACGCTGATGGGACTTCTTGTCGACGACCCGCCGCACCTGGTCGTGCTTATCGGGCCCGCTGGTGCGGGCAAGTCCACGTGGGCCGCCGCCCACTACCGGCCGCACCAGGTCTACAGCCTCGACTGGCTGCGCGCCGTCGCCGCCGACGACGAGTGTGACCAGGACGCGACCGCCGACGCGCTTACCCTGCTCACCGCGATCCTGCACACCCGACTGGCCCGACGGCTGACCACCGTCGTCGACGCCACCAGCACCAGCGTCGCCGACCGGGCATGGCTGCTCGCCATCGCCGCCGAGCACCAGGTGCCCGCCGTTGCCGTCGTCGTCACCGCCGACCTGCGGGTGTGTCTGGCCCGGCAAGCCGCCCGACCCGGACCCACCCCGGGCCGCCGGTGGGGACGCGCCGTGCCGGCCGCCGTCGTCACCAGGCAGCACGCCGACACCCACGCCGCCCTGGCCACCCTGCACACCGAGGGCTTCACCCACATCACCGAGATCGGCTCACCACTGCCGGGATCGAGCGTGGGCACCGAGATCCACTACCAGACGTACGCCGCCGCCACCGACACCGCCGGCACCGCGACGCTCACCGTCGCGCACACCGTGGACAGCCTCGGCGAGGCCGACCGCCTGGCCGCCAACCACGCCCGCGCCGACGTCGACGTCCACGTCACCGCCGTCATACGCCCGGACGGCCGCGACCTGGTCCAGGAATGGGAGCACACCCACGCCGACGTGCTGTGACAGGCCCCGCCGGCCCGGGCGTGGCACTGCCACCGCCCGAACACCACCGATCGCGGTCGGGGTCGTGCTGGAACACGACCCCGACCACTACCTCCAGCCCCGAAACCGCCTCAGCAGCAACCCGAGACAAGGACGGCAGCATCATCATGACCACTGACACCGCCCGCACCTACACCCACCCCGACGTGTATCTGCGTGGCGTCGCCGAGGGCTGGGCCGAGGCCCAGACCGACCCGACCCGCATCGACTGGCCCACCCGCCAGGCCGCCGCCGCGATTCCGTCCGAGGTCGTCGACGGCCGGCCGGTCAACCCGTGCGAGACCACCGGCATCCGCTACGGCCGCAACCGGCTCGGGCACTGGGGCGAGACGCGCTGCGCCGACGCCGCGGTGACCGTCACCGACACCACCGGCGCCCGCTGGATTGTCATGATCGAGCGCCGCGACAGGTACGGCTGGGCGCTGCCCGGCGGGCACATCGAGGCGGGCGAGACCCCGGCGCAGGCGGCGGCGCGGGAGCTGAGGGAGGAGACCGACCTGATCGTCACGCTCACCGACCCGTGGGTGCGGACGCTGCCGGCCCGCTACGTGCCGGACCCCCGCTGCTCCGACGAGGCGTGGATGGTCACCAACCTCACCACGATCGACCTCGGCGTCTACGAGCCGGACCACCTGCCGGTCCTCATCGCCGGCGACGACGCCGCCCGCGCCCGGTGGATCCGCGCCGACAGCTACACCGGCCTGGCCCAGCACCTGGCCACCACCACCGGTGGCATCGTGTTCCCGGCCCACCAGCGGATGCTCGCCGAGCTGCTCGGCGGCCCGACGTGGCCGACGCTGACGATGGTGACCGAGATCGACGGCATCGCCATGGGAGACATCGGCGAGGACGGCGACATCATCGCCCTGGGCCACCACGACCCGGCCCGGCTGCTCACCACGCTGCGCCGCTACGCCCGCCAGGTGTGGGGCGAGGTCCTGGAGCCGGCGGACCCGACCGACCCGACCGCGCAGATCCGGCACCAGTGGGTCGTCAACACCGGCGACGGCGCGGGCCCGGAGCAGTGGTGCCTGGAGCCGGCCGTGCCGAGCGCCGCAGGCGCCGTCCCGGTGACCCGCTGGTTCCAGCAGTGAGCACCACCGCTGGACCGCTCGACGGCTGGGACGTCTGCTCCGTCACCGGATGCCCCCTCGGCGATCCGGACGCCGCCGAGCCCGACAACATCGACGAGATCGAAGAGACTGGCATCGCCCACGGCGTGCGGCACGTCAACATCTCCGACCACTGGTGGATCGACACCCGACCCCAGAGCCCGCAGGGGCTCGCCGGCAACAACACGCTCGTCCTCGCTGCCGCCGCATGGTTGGCCCACCACGAAGGGGCCGACTACTGCATCCGCAGCACCTCGTACGCCGGAGAGTGGGACGGCTACCAACTGCTCGCCAGCGACCTGCTGCGTGCCCTCGACGGAGCCGCCGAACCCACCACGCCAGGCGGGAGGTGAGCGCCACCGTGGATACCCAGGACGCGATGCGGGTGGCGAACCGCTACGCCGGGCAGGTCGCCAAGGCCGAGACGCTGCAGGGCCGGGCGCGCGCCTGTCGCGACGCCGCTGACCGGTACCGCAGTGACGCCCGGGTCAACCAGGAGTCGACCGCGAACCACCTGACGGCCGCACGCACGATCCGCGACGCCAGCGTCGCCGCCGAGCACACGCGGGCGGCACGGGAGGCCGAGGCGGAAGCGGCGCGGGAGATCCTCGCGGCCCGCTACTACGAGGTGCAGGCCGAGGAGTACGAGGCCCAAGCCCTCGGCACCGGAACCACCCTCACGAGAAAGGAACCTTCGATGGGCGACGGCGCTATCCCGACCACGGCCGCGTCGGCGAGCCTCGCCGGGCCCGACAGCCCGACCACGAGCGGGGTGGGTGACGTGCTCGGCTACGCCGACGGCGAGACCTGCCACGGCACCGACCAGGTCGCCGCCGCCGCCGGCCCGGCCAGCGTCCTGGCGTTGATGGACTACGGCGACGGCAACAACCGGTGGGACGGCGGCCAGTACATCGCGGTCGCTACCTCCCCGGGCCGGTGGGACCCGGTCACCAGCAACGAGCACGTCGCCAGCGACGGGTACGCCGCGCCGAGCATCTACCAGCCGCCGCACCTGAGCGCGGCCGAGGCCGAGACCGCCGCGCGGCACCTCGACGAACTGGCCGAGCGCGCCGAGGCCGGCTACCAGCCGCCGAAGCCCACCAAGTGGAGCCGGGCGGCGCAGCGCCTGGAGCACCTCCTCGCCGGTGACGCCGACCTCGCGACCGAGAAGGTGCGGATCGTCGACGACGAACTCCCGGTGACCGTGAAAGACCTCCTCGCGTTGCTGCGCGACAAGCAGCCCACCACCGCGGAGGCGACCCGCCGCCACGTCGCGGCCACGGCCATCGACCAAGCCGGCGGAGACACCGGCGCGCTGTGGATGGACCTGGTCGACCACGACGGCACCACCCGGGTAGTGGTCACCGGCGTGGAGGGCACCGAGGACCCCGACGACGACTACTGGCAGCCCTACACCGCCCAGCACACCCCGGCGCAGGCCCGGGAACTGGCGGCCAAACTGCGAACCTTCGCCACCGGCGCCCGGCAGACCGCCCGCAGCGCCATCTACCTGGGCGACGGCGCCGACGTGGCCCACCTGGACTGGTCGACGCCCACCTTCGACGGCGGGCGCACCCTGAAGCTCAGCGACGGCCAGGACGCGGTGCACCTCGACCTCTCCCCCACCCAACTACGCGAACTGTGCGAGGCGCTGACCGCCACCATCACCACCGACGACTTCGCCGACACGCCCAACGCCTACTGGCCGTGGGAGAACGACCACCGCTACATCGACTGGTCCGACTTCGAGTACGAGCGCGGCTTCCACCTGGAAATCGGTGACGGCACCACCACGGCGGCCGTCACCCTCACCACCACGCAATTGCGCGCATGGCGGGACCGGCTCGCCGCCGACACCGACCCCGGAGTGGGGTACGAGAGCTGACCTACCGCGCAACAGCAACGTAAGGCACCTTGCAGAAATTCTGCAAGGTGCCTTACGCTTTGAGGATGGACAACACCGTTCCCATCGGGTTGCGACCGCTCGTCGAGCGTCACGGCGAGCCGGTCGACGTCGAGGACGCACGGGCCCGCTGGTCCGCACTCGTCACCGCGGCCGAGGCCGGCGCCATCACCCTCATCACCCGCGACCGATGCCAGTGGGCCGCCCTCGTGCCGATGAGCGAGGTCGCCGAGATCTCCCCCGACCTGCCGACCTGGCCGGTGTCCGACGCCCGGGCCAAGCTTGGCCACCTGGTCGGCGAGGTGCACAACCTCGACACCCGCGTGCAGGTACTCACCCGCCACCGCCGGCCGGTCGCCGCGCTGATCGACCCTGGTGTCATGGTCGACCGGCCCGAGCCCGCCGACCGGTTGCCCGCCGATGCGCTGCTACGCGACGGTCACCGCATCGAACTCGTTTTCGAGCCGGGCCGGCCCGGTCACGTCGGCCCCGACGGAGACGTCCTGGAGGAGCCGGAGGACTGGTACTACGCCGCCAACGCCTACGACAACCGCGACACCGTCATCGCGGTCGGCGTCGGCGACACCCTCGGCGAGGCCCTGCTGCGACTGGCCGCGCCGCCGCCCGTGGAGCACGCCGACAACCCGCCGTTCTGACCGGCACATTCCACGGAATCGCCCCGCCGACGACCTCTGTCGATGCTCTAACTGATCGGCGTCGGACCCGGGCCGTAGCGTCGCCCAGGCTGCACCACCTGCGAGAACCCATACAGAAGGAGAAGATCCATGACCAACGAGGCCAACACCAACCCCTTCGAGCTCGGCCGGGCCGTCGATCGGGACGAGCGCATCGCCGCCCTGGAGGAGAAGTTCCACCGGCACCGCACCGACGACGGCGTGCCCGTGCTCAGTGAGGCCGAACTGCTCGTCGTCGCCGAGCTGCTCGACGAGCTGAACGCGATCACCAACCCCGGCGCCGTCACCAGCGACCCGTGGGGCCGGCTCGCCCGGCTCATGGCGGTGCGCATCTACGACCGCCTCGGCATCTGAGCGGAGGACCCGATGACCACGACAATCGGCGAGCGCGTCGACCAGGCCGCCGCCGGCGAGGCGACGCCGTGACGTCCGCCCGCCCCCACCTCTCACGAAGGAGCACCATGGCCAACGTCAAGACCCTGCCCGCCGCCGACCTCATCGCGCACCTGCACCCGCACGACCAGCCCAGCCGGGAGCACACCCTGGCCGCCGTGGCCCAGATTCGCGAGCTGGTCCGCTACCTGGCCACCGTGACTGACTCGCACACCGCGTCCACGGCGCTGCCAGCGCCGAACGTGGTCAGCGACGTCTCCCTCATCCTGCGCGACGCGATGCCCGACCTCGCGGAACTGTTCCAGTCGCTGGCCGCCCGCACCGAACAGTTCGCCGACAGCCGCCGGCTGTACACCTACCTGGAAGACGACGGCGACGTGCCGCCCGGCGGCGCCGCCCACTACGTCGAGCAGGCCGCGACGAAGCTGCGCGACGTCGCCTCCACCGTCAACACGCTGCGGGCCGACCTGGACACCGCAGGCGAGGCCGGCACCATGTTCAACCTGCGGGCCGGCGCCTGAACCCGTCCGCCACCGACGCGCGGGTCGGGACCATCCGAACTGGCCCCGACCCGCGCCCGTCGATCATCTCCGACCACACAGGAGGACACCACATATGGCCATCGACAGGCAGACCCTCGCCGACCAGCAGCAGGCGGCGGCCAGGGCGGTGACCGACGTGTTGGCCCGCATGCCGCGCGAGTTCGCCACGGCGGGAGAGCTGGCCGCGCTGATGGCGGCTCTGCCGGCCGACACCCCGGTCAGTGTCGCCTGGACCGTCCGCGCCGACCCAGACCTGCCGGCTGGGCCGACGCACATCGCGTACACCGCTGCCGGCATTAACCTGCTGGAGCCCGACCTGGTCGACGTCATCGACGTCGACAGCCGTGTCCGTTCCTACGGCCGGTTGACGCCTGGTGTAGAGCTGGGCGCGGTCGTCGTCGCCGAGGGCCAACCCGCACCGGCCGAGACCGTGGCCTACCAGCCAAACGAGCGGGCCCTGGACGCCCTGGGTGCCGGCGACGCCGAGGCCACCCTGACCGCGCTGGTGGAGCTGCTGCGGTGGATGGCCGAACTGCTGCCCGACACCCCAGAAGGAGAAGACGGCACGCCGGAGACGGTGGCGCAGTGGGTCACCGACGTCAGCATCCGGGCTCGCCTCGGTATCGAAGCGACGCGGCTGACCTACAGCGCCGAGCGACTCGCCAATCTGTGCCGCGACCTCGCCGACCGCGAGGCCGCCCAACTCGCCGAGGACGACCAGGCCGAGTATGAGCGGCGGGTCGCCGAGCTGCGCGACGCCCCGGCGGGCGGCTACCCGGCGAGCTGGATCACCAACGGCCTGCCAGCGATGGACAACCGTATCGACGACTCGGCCGCCCGCGACGCCTACCTCGCGGCCGGACACGCCGACGTCGTCGACGAGCACGGCAGCCCGACGTGAACGCCGTCGCCACCATCGACTGAGGAGATTGAGATGACGTTGACCTGGGCGACTGCCGCCAACCTGTTGGAGCTGGGTGAGCTGACCGCGCGCTGGCTGACCGGCGAGCTGGACGAGACCCCCACCTACGGCGGATCACCCGATGAGGAGACCGGCCCGCTGATCCCGCTGCTCGCGGCGGTCAACCGCGCCGGGTTCCTGACCGGCTTCTCTCAGCCCGGGGATACCGACGACGGCTGGCGGCAGCGGGCCGCAGTCTGCGGGTACTGCGACGACGCCACCCTCGACCAGCTCATCGCCGCGTTTACTCCCACCGACCTGGTGCTGCTGCACGAATACACCGACAGCGGCATCCGGCTGCCGGTCACCCTCGCCAGCGGCGCGGCCTACACCTGGGTCGGTGGCTCACCCGGGGTCGAGCACTGGGACGACCAGTGCAGTCCGGCGGCCGTACGCGAGCTGGCCACCAGTTGGTACGTCACGCTCGTCGACCCGGTCTGGGGCCGCGACGACCAACTGTGGCCAACCCTCGCCGCTGCCCTGCACCTGCCGTACCCGGTCGCGGCCGGCCGATGATCCGGCTGCGGATCGTCGCCGACGACGTCGACCAGGCCGACGCCGCCGCGCTGGCCATCGGCCGCGTTCTCACCGTCACCCGGGAGAGCCCACCACGGCCGCGTCGATCCGGTGACGGCGTCACCGTCTACCTGGACGCCGAGCTGCCCCCGGTCGACCTGGAGGCCCTCGACCGCGCCGACCCACGCAACCGGTGCGGCCGGGCCGGCTGCGGCCAGTACGTGCCACTCGACGACGCTCTGCCGGTGCCGACCGTCGACGACACCGGCGTCCGCTACGCCCGCTGGCACCCCGCCTGCCTGCGCGCCGAGCAACGCGAACGGAGGCCGACGCGATGACCGTCCTGTCCGGCGAACTGCTGCCCGCCGCCCCCACGGTGGGGCCCCCACCGTGGGGGAAAACGCCGGCGACGGCGAATCAGATGGGGAGGCGGCCATGACCGCCAAGGCGCGCACCTCCGTGGCGCTGGCCGCCTGGACGGAACTCAACGACCGTCAGCAGGGAACCCTGCGAGCGATCTACGACATCGACCAGCAGCGCGAGGCAAACCGGCGCAGCGACGCGGCTCGCGGCAAGTTCGACGGCACCCCGGCGGTCGAGTGGCGGCGCATCGACTTCGCGCACGATCCCTCCGACCGCCGGCTGGTCGGCCTCACCGACCTGCAGGCGCGACTGGATATGCACGGGTGGGACAACCAGGGCAACGGCTCGACGATGGCCGCGCTGGCCAGCCGGGGACTGATCACCCGCAACATCCGAGGCACCGCGTTCGGGGTGATGCACACCGTGGCGTTGACCCGGGCGGGCCGGGCCGCCGCCCGCGCCGGCACCTCCCTGGACACTGGCACGAAGCCGAAAGCCGGTCTTAGCGAGCGCGCGTGGGAGGTCCTGGCCGGGCTGTGGGCTGCCGACCTGCGCGGTCAACCGCTGACCTGGGGATACTCCGCGACGATCGAGCACGTGCTGATCGGCAGGCACGTGCCGCCGCTGGCCGAACCGTGCGCGGACGGCTACCGCATCACCGACCGGGGCCGCGACTTCTACCGCAAGCAGCACGCCGCCCACACCGCGCGGTACCCCACTGTCGTCGCCCCGCACCCGGACGGCGCCGACGCGGAGCCGTGGCCGGCACGCGCCGACGAGCTGCTCGGCCAGCACGGCACGTTCTACCGTGCGCTGGTCAAGGCGTGGAGCGCCGCGCGCGACATGCAGCTCGCGGCCGAGAGCGAGGCGGAGGCCGCGCCGCCGACGCCCGTGAACGTCCTGCCCGCCGTGGTGACCGAGCAGGCTGCGGCGGTGCATCAGCTGTGGCAGGAGACCGCTCGCCAGCGAGCCAAACTTGTCAACGAACACGTCGCGGACGTGCGGGAACGCGCCGAGCGGGCCGCTCGTGCCTACGCCGCCGCAGCGCTGAGCGTGTTCCACGCCGCGATCACCCAGGCCGACCCACTGGCCGGCCTGCAACCGCCGAACGACGGCGACACCTGGGACGAGCCACCGCTGTCCCTACGCGCTGAGACCGGCATCCACGTGATCGACGCCGCGGTGAAGAAGCTGCACGCCGCCGCCGTGGGCGCCCCCCTGAAGCGACGCGGCCCTGCCCCGAAACGCCGCCGCACCGCCCTCACCCGGCAACCTGCGCAACCGCCACCGCCCGGCGCCGCCCTGGCAGCGCTCGCCGACTACCTGCGCGATCACACCGACGGCGGCACGCTGCTGCGTCGCCTACACCACTGACCGGCGACGGGCCTCTCGCTGGAAACACTGCTGGACACCCTGGTCGCCCCGAGCTGCGAGGTGGAGCCGGAAGCCCGGTGGGTGCACGGCATTACCGACGCCGAGCTGGCCCACGCCCCACCCCTGGCTGAGGTGTTGCCCCGGCTGCTGGAGGTCACCGCCGGCAAGACGGTGCTGGCCTACAACGCCGAGTTCGACCACGACGTCATTGGCCGGCACGCCGGCCGCGACGGCTTGGCCCGGCCCACCTCGGCGACCCTCGGCCACCTGGTCGTGCCTGATGGGCCGCCGCTCCGACTGGGAACTCGTGCGCCGCTGGCTGCCCCTCGGCGGCGGGCACCGGGCGCGTGGCGACTGCGAACAGCCTACGAGCTGCTGTGCGCCATGACCGCGCCATCGCGCACCCCCGAAAGCGATGGGCCCGCCGATGACCATCAAGGGCCCGCGTCGTCGTCGACGACATGGTTGAGCTGCTGAGAACCTATATCAGGGCGATAGCGGCCACCGATAGCGAGTACCAAAAGCGGTCACTGATTGCTACTGGAAGGAGCGGAAACCGAGAGACCGCACCACGGGCGGGTACCACCAGAAGATGGGATAGCCCCTACCCACAGCGACTAGCACAACCAACTAGAACGAGCCGCCCAGGAGAGCTAGTAAGCGGAGCTTGCGTAGAAGCGAGTGACAACAGCGACTAGGACAAGCAACTGAGCAGCGCTAGCCACCAGTGCGGGCGGGGGAGCGGCCCGTGTGGTACTCGCGTAATCGCGGGCGCGCATGGCAGGCTGCCCCAGCAGGCACTACGTACGTGCCCGCACGCATCCAATGCACCCACTCGCTGATGGAGTTCACTGGTGACACTCACCGCGCTCGATTCTCAGTTCACGCGCACTGCGGCTATGGACCGGATTGTGGCGATGGCCAACGACAAGGGCGGGGTCGGGAAGACCACCATCGTGACGAACACGGCAGGACAGATCGCCGCTGCCGGCTACAAGGTTCTCGTGGTCGACCTCAACCGCCAGGCCAACGTGTCCGACGACCTTGGCTACCGCGGTCGCCCCGGCGTCGACGACCAGGGGGAGCAGCTCTACGAGGCGATCCGCCGGCCCGACAAGAACACGCTGGTGGCGCACGAGGTCCGGCCGAACCTGTGGGTGGTGCCCGGCGGTCGAGAACTGGCTGCGCTGACACCGCTGATCACGATGAACATGCAGCAGCAAGGCCGAGCTGCGTACCTGGGCCTGGCTGCTGCCCTGGCGCCGCTGGCAGCCGACTATGACCTGATCCTGATCGACTCGCCGCCGGAGAACATCGTCCTGGTCGACCTGGCCCTCGCTGCGGCGCGGTGGATCATCATGCCGACTCGCTCGGACACCGGCGGGCTGATCGGTATGAAGCTCACGGCCGAGCGGTTTCGCAGCGCTCGCGAGATCAACCCCAGCCTTGGGCTATTGGGCGTGGTGCTGTTTGCGACGCTATCCGGCGCCCGCGCCATCCATGCCGAGGTGCAGGCCGACGTCTCTGCGGCCTTCGGCGGGCAGAGCCCGATGTTGTCGTCCACCATCCGCTACTCCGAGCGGGTTGCCCGCGACGCACGTCGCGCCGGCAAGCTGGCCCACGAGCTGGAGATCGAGGCCGCTGCGCAGCCGGCGTTCTGGGAGGCGCTGAGGGATGGCCGCAAGCCCGGCCGCCACAGCGCCGCCACAGCCAGCGTGTCCGCCGACTTCCGTGCCCTCGCGGCCGAGGTCCTCGACATCATCGCCGTCCAGGAAGGTGCTCGGGCGTGAGCGCAGAGTCCGAGAACCTCAGCAATCTGTTCGGCACGTCCGCCGCCGCCACCGTAGCCGCTGGCATCTCTACCCTCGCTGGTCGGCTGCCTGACCGGGGTCGTACCAGCGCGGTCGATGAGACGACCTCTGCCAGTGGTTCCGCTTCGGCGAGTCAAGTGGCCCAGCGGCAGCACCAAGCCGACCCAGCGGAATCCGCATCCAAGGCGCGGGTGGAAAACCGTGTCCGCAGCGATGACGTCGTCGACGCGGATGACGACGTCGACGACGATGACGACCTAGCCGCGCAGATCAGCGTGTATGTGCTGCCCGCTGTTGTGACCACGGTGCGGCGCAACCGTAAGGGTCGAACGAACGCCCAGGTCGCGTTCGAAGCCATCACCGCGCTTCGCGACCGGTTGCCGGAGCTGGTGGCGTCCCATCGAACCGCATCGGTCAAACCCGCCGCCGGTGTGGGCCCTTTCGCGCCGCAAGCTGGCGACCGCGGGAACAGCGGCCCTCGCCGAGTCCTGTGGACCTTCAAGGCCACCGGCCGTAATCAGCGGGTACTGGATCAGATTGTCGACGAGGCGGGTGCCACCTCCCGGTCCGAACTTGTCGCAGCAGCACTTGAGGCGCACCTGCTACGGCGGCGGCGACGCCCCTCGTAGACACCCCGCTCGGCGCAGGGGCCAGGCCACATGCCTGGCCCCTGCGACTCGGTGGTGAAGCGACTCACCCCTGGGGAGCGAGGTCGATCTCCGCTTCCAGGTTGATCACGACCTGCGGGACGCCGGCCGGGATGGGCGACGTTGGCCTCGCTGCGGGGGCGCGTGAGAAGCGCGTACGGTCCAGGGCCGGGTTTGCAGGACGGCGAGTACCTGGCACCGCGAGGCGATCCAGGCCCCGGTGTCGGGACACGTCCAGCAGGCCAGGTCCAGTGCCTTGGTGTGTAGCTCCTTGAGCGGCCGGTTGTAGATCGGCTCGTGGTGACCGATCCGGTTGCGCAGCTCGTGCAGGTCGGCCAGGGGCTTGTGGACATCCCGGCGCAGGTGCTGGCCTGGCCAGGCGCCGCGTAGGTGCGGCCACAGGGAGCGGTCGTAGGCGCGAGTGAGAAGGAAGGGCCAGAACCCGAAGGTGAGTTCGGCAACGACGCGTCCGGGGGTTTCCTGTCGGCTGTCACGGGTGGCCTGCTCGCGGGCCTTGGCGATCTGTTGGTGGCGGCGCTCGTCCAGGACGCGACCCGGGTCGAGGTACCAGCGGGGTTCTCGGTAGGTCCGCGTGGACCAGTCGGTCAGCTGTCGATGTATGGCGTTGCGGACCAGCACTTCGACGTGGCCGAGCGTGATCCAGAATGCGCCGCTCATGGTGGCGTTCCACTCGTACAGCGCCACCGCCTGGTCGAGGTCGCCGCCGACCGCAGCCTGGTAGGTGCCCAGCCGTTCGGCGGAGAACCGCTGCTGTAGTAGCTGTGCTGTCGCCTCAGACACGCATCCCACTCCACGAACGGGGGTCAGCGCCCGGATTCCGCGCGCCGGCACAGCGTAGGGCGTGGGCGGCGGCCAGCACGTCAGGCGTGCGGGAGACAGAGCGGGAAAACTGAATGGCGCCCCACCCGGTCCCAGGGGGGCGCCATCCAAAGTTTGAAGCCAGAACTCAGGTGGCCCGAAGGCGCCCAGAGCGTTCGTGGATGAGTCTACTACAGCTCGCGAGCCCCCATCGGGTCATCTGCGGGGACAGGGTGTTGTGCTCAGCCGTCAGCAGTGACGCGAGGAAGGGCGTGGTCAGGTGGCTGGGGATGCCGAGGCGCTGGGGGTCGCAGGGGGTGCGGTGATGGGCACCGCGGTGACGGCGTCGACGCCGTCGACGTCGGGCTTGGGCTTGAGTTCGCCGGTCATGCAGCTCTTGATGTATGCCTCTTCGACCCGGTCGCGCCACTTCGCGGTTGAGCCCATTTCGTCGTCACGTGGCGGCGTCTGGTCGAGAAGCTCGTAGCCGATCGCGCAGGCGTCCTTCGAAGGCGCCGTCTTCTGCTCGTAGAGCTTGACCCGGTAGTCGATGCCCTGCTGGGACACCTTGTCGAGGTACTGCATGCGCTCGTCGTACGAGGCGTGGGAACACCCGGTCGCGCCCAGCATCGCCGCGAGCATGATCCCGCTGGCGGCAACATTCCGAAATCTCATGAGCGCAGAGTGTAAGGGCAGGAGGCGACGGGTCTCGATGCCCCAGCCGTGGGTCCGGCCGTAGCTTCCAGCCAAGAACAACGCCGAGGAGTTGAGGTAGGCGGGCGAGCTGCGCCGCGCGGGAGCGAAGCGGCGCGGGAGCCGGGCCCGAGACAGCGTGCGGCCGGCACCCACCTCCTGGGCGCCGGCCGTGCTGCGCGTCGTCGACGGTGCGGTGCGGCAGAGGTGGCACATGGCCGTTGACGCGCCGCGACCCCTCGCCTTGTGCATCGATCTGGCGCTGGCCGGGGTGACGGGTTCGCGGCGGCGAATGTGAACGGGTGTGGCTCTGGGCGTGATGGTGTCCGAGAATCGATCGTTTTCCGAACAAGATCAAAAATAGAGGGTTGGCCCGGTCGGAGCCGTACGGAAAACCTGTCCGAAAACCTCGGTGTGTCCAACAAGGCCAGAGACGTTTTCCGGTCACCATGGAGCATGAGCGTCACACCATCGCCCGTCGACAGCGACCTGCTCGCACCCACCCCGCTCGCCGGCGTGCTCGTCGGCTACGGCCGGGTCTCCACCCGGGACCAGAACCTCGCCCGGCAGCAGGCCGCGCTCACCGCGGCCGGCTGCGCCAAGTGCTTTTTCGACAAGGCCAGCGGCAAGAACGCCGACCGGCCGGGCCTGGGCGACGCGTTCGAGTATCTGCGCCCCGGTGATGCCCTGACCGTCGTGTCCCTGGATCGGCTTGGCCGCTCCCTGGAAGACCTCATCACCATCGTCGGTCAGCTCAAGCGCGCTGGCGTCGGCTTCCAGTCCCTACACGAGAAGCTGGACACCACCACGGCCGGCGGCATGTTCGTCTTCCACGTCTTCGCTGCCCTGGCCGAGTTCATCCGCACGATCATCGTGGCCAATACCAACGAGGGCCTGGCCGCCGCCCGCGCCCGAGGACAGCGTCTCGGCCGCCCACCGGCGATGACCCCGGAGAAGGTCGCCTACGCGCTCCAGCTCCTCGCCGAGCCCGACCGGTCGATGGTCTCCATCGCCAAGCTGCTCGGCATCTCCCGCAGCACCCTCTACAACGCCCTGCCCGGACTGAAACAGGCCGCACAGGTCGCCGCAAGGCCGAACCCGGAGCCACGGCAGGTAGCGCACCCGTGGGAGTTGGCTGTGAGGTGACCACCTGCTGTCCTCACCGAAACAAGCCCTCTCCTTGTTTGAACAAGGAGGGGGCTTGTATTGTGAGTTCATGACGCTGATGGGGGACGCCGCAACCGCTGAGCGGATCGCCTACTACCACCTGGATCTGCTCGACTGGCCGCCCAACGGGTGCGAGCAGATCGGCCAGGGATCCCAGCGCACGGTCTACGTCGACTACGACGCCGAGATCGTCTACAAGGTCGGCGACGACGCCGCGAACCGGCAGGAGGTCCGCACCCTCGCGCAACTGCGCGACCGAGGCATCAACCACGCCCCCGCGGCCGCCCTCCACACCGTCACCGTCACCGACCCGTACGACGGCGACCAGGAGGTCACCGTCGTGGCCATGCCCTACCTGCCCGACGACGGCAGCGTGCCCGGCCCGTATCCGCTGCTGGAGGGCGCTGCTGACCTCAACCCACACGGCAACGTTCACGCCCACAACGGCCGGCTCTGGCTGATCGACGCCGGCGGCCTCTGACCCACCAACATCCAGCCCTGGAGGACAACCCTTGAGCACATCCGTCAGCACCACCGGGTACGGCGTCGAGCAGCACGAGATCGACGCCGCCGTCCGCAGCGCCCTGACCGACGTACTCGCCGCTGCCGCCGACCACACCGACCCGATCATTCGCTACCACGAGCTGACCCGCGCTCAGCGGCTCTGGGAGACCGCCGGGCCGCGAATCGTGACCGCACTCGTTGCCGAACGCGCCGCCGCGCTGCGCGCCACCGGGATGCGACAGGCCGACCTGACCGAGCCCACCGGCCTGGGCACCCAGCAACGCGTCTCGCAGATCATGCGCGCCGCCGACCGGCGCGACCCGGTCGCCGTCGACCTCACCAAGGCGAGGGAGATCCTGGTGTCCGACGGCAGCGAAGCCGACGAGCAGCCAGCCTGGATTGTCGTTGACGACGAGGACTGCATCCTGGCCGGCGTGCCCTTTACCGACGGCGACACCATCGAGGACGCGATCACCGCGCTTACCGCAGCCGGACACCTGCCGCCGGGCACCCGGCTGGTTGAGCAGGAGCAGATGATGGATCCGTACTCGTGGCAGCCGGACGGCTACAACTACCGGTGGACGGTGAGCCTGTGACCCCCGGCGCGGCGGTGGTCGAGCAGCTCAACGGCTACCAGGGCGACAACATCTGGGACGACCTGATCCGCAAGCTGGACGGCTACGACGACGAGGCGACCGGCGCTCTCGACCCCAACTACCGCAGCGACGTGTGCGTGATCGACGGAGCCATTCTCCGGTTCGACCAGCAGACGGGCGAGTGGTACGAGGCCGACCAATGACGGCCGCCCACCTCGATCCCACGCTCCGGCACGACGTGGTGCTGCTGTTCGAGGTCACCGACGGCAACCCCAACGGCGACCCGGACGCCGAGAACCAACCCCGCACCGACGACGAGACCGGCCACGGCCTAGTCACCGACGTAGCCATCAAGCGGCGCATCCGCGACATCGTGCCGCTGCTACGCCCAGACGACCTGCGCTGCGGCATCTTCGTGCAGGCCGGTCACGCGCTCAACACCCGATGGCAGGCTGCCCGCGAGTCCCGGCCCGCCGACCCGGTGGCCGCCGTCTGCGACATGTACTTCGACGTGCGGATGTTCGGCGCCGTCCTCACCGCCGGCAAGGGCGTCGGGTCGACCGCCATCCGGGGCCCGGTGCAGTGCGGGTTCGCGCGCAGCCTGCACCCGGTCCTGCCCACGAACCACACGATCACCCGGATCACCCAGACCCGGCAGGAGGACATCGACAAGGGGGAGACCACGGAGATCGGGTCCAAGTGGACCGTGCCGTATGGCCTCTACCGAACCCGGTTGCACTTCGCCCCGGGCCAGGCCGCCCGCACCGGCATCACCTCGGACGACCTGGCTCTGCTCTGGCAGGCAATCGAGATGATGTTCGCCGCGAACCTCTCCGCGAACGGCGGGGTGCGCGACGTCGTCGGACTGTACGTCTTCACCCATCCGTCGGCGCTCGGTGTCGCCTCAGCGGGCGCTCTGACCGGCCGTATTCGGCACGTTCTCGCCACCGACAGCCCGCCGCGGACGTACAGCGACTACCGGCCCGAGCTACGCACCGACGACCTGCCCGACGGGGTAGTCCTGACGACCCTGGTCGACGCCTGGGCGTAACCGCCCCGAAGGGCCACTCCGAGGTCCAGCTACGGCCCGCCGACCAATCAAGGTCGGCGGGCCGAATTGTGCACCAGACGACGTGCTCGTCAACGAGTCGCTGAGTCCTCGGCAACTGCCCGGGACGCCGCGCCCAGCTCTACTGCTGGCCATGCAGGGCTGGACTATCTGCTGGTGCGTGGCGGTCGCTTGGCGGCGTTGCGGTCAGCGGCGGACTGTGCTCGCTGGTTCCACCCGCTCTGGGCGGTGGGGCTGGTCGGCGTACGTGCGGCGGCGGACTGGATGCGGGCCTTCGCGCTCGGGTTCATCGGTGTCTTCTTGCCCATGTTCTGGTAACGACTCACCGGACAAAGCCGGCGGCCGGGCACACGGGCCGAGTGATAAAGATGTCCCCGCACGTGGTAGGGCACCCGTGCGCCGCCCTCGTCCGTGACGCCGGCTCCGCGTGTCTCTCGCGTACGTGGATTGGCTATCCCGCCAAAATGGACCGCTACGAAACGGCGAGAGGCGGCGACAGGTGGGCAAAGGCAAGCGGATCAAGCAACAGCGGCGCATCCTGTCGCATCGGCGCACGGTGATCGTGGACGCCTGCGAGATCGGCCAGCGCGACGGGATGCTCACCCTGCGGGTCGGCGATACCCACAGCCCGCCGACGTGCGTGGCTATCCCTGCGATGACGGCGACCGGGTTGGTCGGCCAACTGCGCACCGCCTCGATCGACGCTGAAGAGCTGTACTGGCGAGCCATCTCCGTTGCCATGAAGGGCGTCACGCCGGGCGACGCTGACGCCGCAGCGGCAGCCCTACGTTCATTCCTACTCAAGCAGAACTGGCACGAGGTTCTGCGTCGTGTGCCGGCCGATGCCAGCGAGACGTTCCTGCTATCGCACGCCGGGCACGTCGGACTGGCCATCGCGCCGCCGTTCGTTGACCGCCAGTCGCTGGTGGTCTTCGACCCCCTGCAACTGCGCCGGCTCGCGCCGGGTCTCCAGAGTGCGCTGGCCGCCGCGCACGCCGACATCGCACCCGTGGTTACGCCGGCGACCGTCTCCGAAGTTCTGGCCTTCCTGACCGCGCAACCATGGCCGTCGGTCAGCCACAAAGAACCGTCGCTCGAACAGGCCAGCGCCGAGATGCAAGATCGCTACCGCAAGTTTTTGACACGCGAGCCGTATCTGCGACCAGCCGAGCACAACGTTCCCGACGCGTAGGCCTCGGGCGGCCCGCCAACGGTGATCCGGGCGGCCGACATCGTTGCTGTCGGGAACCTGCTGCCCGCTACCTCGTCGCAGTCCGCTACCAGCGGCGAAAATCGCTGCGCCAATACTCTATGAACGAGCACAGGAAGAGGCTCGGCGTGTCGGCGGCGGAATCTGACGGGGTCCGTCCGTAACGTGAGTCTCCAGCACTGCTGCAACCGCACGACCTCCACTGGCTGGCTCTTTCCCGGAGCTACCCGGGTGCTCCGGATGTGGGCACGGAAGTGGAGTGAAGAGTGGTCAAGGAGCAGGAGCCGGAGCCTACGCGGCAGGTTCCGTACCTGGTACGGACCTGGCAATTCGCGGGCCCTGCGCTGGAGTTGGTTGCCTTCGTGGCTGCCTACGAACAGCGCGGGGCCCTCGCCGTGGCGGCGAAGGCCCTCGCAGTGCTGGGGCAGGTAGCGGCGTCTTGGGTTGACCGCCGTATGCGTCGCTAGTTGCCCTACCGGGGGCGGGAGGCTCAGGCTTTCCGCCCCACCTTCATGTCACGCCCAATCGGGCGTGACATGGTCCCGACGGTACGACACGCCACGGGCTGAGGCGGGGCGCAACGCCGGGTCTACTCCTTACCCAGGAAAATCGTAGACCCCCGGTTGGCTATTTTCCGTGAGTCAGAGGGTTCACCAGTGCAGATGCGGCGGCCTCACGCTACGGAATCAGAGGGCATCGGCGTCGGGAAGCTGAGCGAGGACTTCTGGTGGCGCGGGCTCGACGGGCAGGGGTTTGGGTTCGGTGTGCTTGTTCGGGTTGCACCGGCTGAACGGTCCGTACTCGGCGGCAAGCGCGGCGAGGTGAGGGTCGAGGTGGTCGCGCCACCAGATGCTCATGCCGGTCTGCGGGTCGGACACCCGCAGGGTCTCCCATGCCCGCCACAGCGCGTACAGGCGGGAGATGGCCTCGGGGTGGGCCCACCAGCGGGGGCACCAGTTCAGGCCGGAGTCCGGGCCGGAGGCGAGGCGCCGCTCGACGACGTGGGCGAGGTAGTCCCCGACGAACGCCTCCACGTTGCGGTAGACCGGCTCCGCCCCGGCGGTCTCGGCCGGCGGCGGTGCGGCCGGCGGTGCGGGGTCGCTCGGGTCGCCGGCGAGTTGGCCGAGCAGGGCGCTGAGGTCGGCGACCGGGTCGCCGGCCGGTCCGGGCTGGGGCAGGGTCACGGGGTCGGCTCCGGCGGGGCGTCGTCGGGGGTGAGGGTCCAGTCGGTGCGCTCGTGGGGGTCCCAGCGGGCGATCGACGCGCGGATCGCCGCCGCGTAGGGGCCGGTCTGCCAGGGGGCGGTGCGGGCGAGCGCGGGCGGGGCGCCGGAGGCGTAGACGACCATCCGGCCCCGGGGCAGGGCGTGCAGATCGGCGACGTCGAGGATCCGCTGGCGACGGGTGGCGTGCGAGACCGACCGCTGCCCCCACCCGGACCCGCTGCTGCTGGTCGACCTGGTCGTCACGTCGTGCTCACCGATGAGCTTGGACAGCTCTTCCAGCCAGTCGGGGTCGGCGACGCCGCCGCCGTAGGTGCGGACGTTCGCCGCGGACCACAGCTTGCGCATGCCCTCGCGTCCCCACACGTCGACGCCCTGGGGGTAGGACTGGAGGATCGTGATGATGGGCAGGCCGTGGGAGCCGTAGAAGGAGTAGAGGGCCGGGAGCTGGCGTAGGCGGCAGATGTTCGCGGCCTCGTCGAGGACGCTCAGCAGCGGCGGATCGAGACGCCGGCCGGGGCAGGTGCGGGCCCGCAGCTCGCCGGCGCGCAGGACGGCGTCGGTGAGGGCGGCGACCAGCGGGGCGGGGGAGCCGGGGCCGCCCTGGGACAGCAGGTACAGCACGTCGGTGGAGGCGACGAACGCGGCCGGGTCGAACTCGAGGACCCCGCCGCGCGTGGGTGGGGTGACCCAGGCGGTGACCGTCGGCTCGGTGAGGCACATGAGCATCTTCTGCGCGCCCGCGTAGATGCCGCCCCGGGTCTTGTCGGGCATGTTGACCACCCCGGCGACCGCGTCGGCGGGCAGGTCGAAGCCGCGCTCGCGCAGCAGCTCCGCCGGTTCGTCGTCGCGGGGACTGACGGCCCACCGGTACGCGGCGAGGATGTCGCGGCCGGACACGGCCGCCGCGAGGAGCAGGTTCGCCACCAGCTCCTCGGAGCTGGGGTCGAAGAAGGCGTCGCGGCTGACGCCGGGCTCCCGTTCGGCGGAGGCGAAGTGCTCGGCGAGGCGGCGGGCGTCGGTGATGGTGGCCACGGCCCGCAGCGGGTTCCACCACATGCCCTGATCGGGCCCGAGGATGTGCTGCGGGTCGAACGCCCACACGGTGCCGCGTGCGGCGCGGATGTCGCGGGTGGCGTCGACGATGTCGCCCTTGACGCTGGTGACCAGGGTCGGGCCGGGGGCGGCGACGATGGCGGGGATCGCCCGGCAGGTGGTCTTGCCGGTGCGGGGGCCCCAGATGTCGACGGCCATGTCCTCCCACGACTGGCGCAGCGGCATCCCGCCGGCGACGGTGTGGGCGATCAGCACGCCGAGCTGGTCGGGGTCGGGCCGGTCGACGTCGGCGAGGCTGGGCCGCAGCCGCCGCCCGCTGTCGGCGACACCCTTCGGCCCGAGGTGCGCGAGATCTCTGCGGCTGGCCATGCGGCGGGCGGCCGGATCGACGCGGGTGCGCTTGCGGCGTGCCCACCGCCAGGCGGCAGCCCCGCCGACGGCCAGGAGCACCAGGACGGTCACCTCGGCGACGGCGATGAGGGTGCAGGTGGTGGTCCAGGTGATGTCACCGCGCAGCACCGCGGCGGCGACCTGGATCGGTCCGCCGCCGGTGTATCCGGGCGGGCGGGCCAGCACGACGGGCAGCCACGCGCCGCTGGCGAGGACCAGGACCCCGGCGGCGATGCCGCCGACGATGAGGCCCGCGTCGTCATGGCCGCCGCGCGGACCGGCGGGCCGGCTCATGCCATGGTCCAGCGGAAGTCGGTGTTGCCGAGCCGCATCTCCGTCTCGGTGGGTTCCAGGTGTACCGGGATGCCAGGTCGGCTTCCGACTTTGATCAGGAAGTTGCCGCGTCCGACGGTGCCGCTGCCCTCAGCCGAAGTCCAGGATGGCGGCGCCGACCAGGACAGCACCTCGCGCCGCTCCGCGTGCGACAACGGCCGAACGCGGCTGACGGCGTCGAGTTCCTGCTCGGAGCACGGGCCGATCATCAGCACGGCGCTCCTCTCGGCGAAGCCGCGGGCCTTGGCCCGGTCGTGAGCGGTGGGCAGCGCCTCCAGGTCCGCGAGGGAGTGGGTGATGAAGGCGGTGCCGGTGCCCTTCTGCCGGTTGAGGCGGGTGAGGCCGTCGGCGCGGTCGACCAGGCCGTGCCCGACGCGCAGCGCCCGCCACAGCTCGTCGAGGACGGTGAAGAACGTTCTTGGCGGTGCCAGGTTGAGGTCGGCCATCAGGTGCGCGGCCTCCACCTGGGCGAAGCCGTAGGACCAGGTGGAGAGCAGGGTCGCGGCGGTGCGCAGCTCGTCGGTGTCGTCGATGCTGGAGATGTCGACGCACACCGCCGGGGTGTCGAGGCGGATCGCCGTGGTGGTCTGCCCCTCGAAGGTGTCGCCGAGCGGGCCGTGCAGCAGCGCCAGCAGGGTGCGGTGCAGGCCGGCGACCTCTTCGCGGAAGCGGGGGACGTCTCCGTCTTCCTGCCACAGCGTGACCGCGCGGACCTCGGCCGGGGCGTCGCGGATGACGCGCAGGACGTCGGAGAGCACCGGCGGGGTGTTGGTCTCTCGCTCGGCGAGGTAGCGCAGCGCGGCGGCCAGGACAGTGGTCTCGTCGGAGGTGACGGGCCCGCGTCGTACGAGGGTGGCCAGGGCGACGAGCATGTTCAGCCGCCGGTCGGTCACTGCGGCGCGCACGACGGCGCCGGTGCGCTCGTCGACGCGGTCGAGGACCTGCCGCCACGGGCCGGCGTCCAGGGGGTTGATGCGGTCGAGGCCGGGGCCGACGCGCAGCACCTGCCCGCCGAGGGCGCGGACCAGCTCGGCGTAGTCGGGCTTGAGGTCGCCGAGGATCAGCGGGGTGACGCCTTGTGCGGTGAGGCCGAGGACCATCCGGCGCACCGCCGTGGACTTGCCCATGCCGGGTTCGCCCTCGATCCACACCGACGGGTTGTTGATCAGCCGGGCGCGGGTGTACCAGGAGATCGGGTCGAAGCAGACTGCCGAGCCGGTGTAGAGGTGCCGGCCGACCGGCACGCCGATCATCGGCGTCGACGCGCCGGTGCCGAACGGGTACAGGCCGCACACCTGCACGGTGGTGCCCCGGTACTCCGTCGAGGGCTCGATCCACGACCACCGGCCGCCGCCGGGTGCGCCGTAGCCGAGGCGGCCGGGCCGACGTCCGGCCGGTCGACGCCGTGGTGGTGGGTTGGTTCGAGGGCTGGTGGTCATCGCCGCCGTCCTAGAAGGGGATCGTGGCGTGGGTGGGCAAGACGATGCCGGCGGGTAGGCCGGCGGCGAATCCGGCGGCCTGGCAGCCGTACATCGGCCGGATCGTCAGGCGGGCCTCGCCGGCGCGGGCCCGGATGATGCCGGTGGCCTCGTCGAGCTTGCCGTTGTCGGCGACGGTGGCGGTGACCAGCACGGTGAAGCGGACGACGCCCGCGCCGGTGGCCTCTTCCTGGGCGGCCTGGTCGGCGGCGGCCAGGTCGGTGAGGTCCCGGGCGCTGGGCCGCGGCTTCTTCGCGGCCATGAACCTCGCGTCGCGCTTGTCGGCCTCCACCAGCCGCGCCGCGTCGGCGGGGGAGTACGGCCGGTAGATCATGCTCACCCGCTTGCGCAGCAGTTGCGGGTCCGGGTCGGTGAGGCGGGCGAACAGCCGCGAGTACACCACTCCGCGCGGGGCTTCGACCATGCACCAGGTGCGCGAAACGCCGGAGTCGTGCCGGTAGGAGTCCCAGCTCTCGCGGGTGGCCACCGGCCCGGCCTGCGTCCAGTCGGGGGTGAGCTGCGGGTCGCGGGCGAGGTCCAGGGCAGCGTCCGGGTCGTAGGCGGCGCGCACCACGCCGGCGAGGCTGCGGGCGGACATCGGCACGATGCCGGCGCCCGTGGCGCCGGTCAGCCCGGCGTGCAGGTGCGGCAGCCGGGCGGCGACTTCCCGGCAGACGTCCTCGTGCGACATGGATCGGCCGGGCGGGGCGGTGTAGGTCAGCGACACGCGGGTGTCGACGGCCGCCGACCCGGCCGGGTAGGACCGGACGACATCGTCGAGGACCTGCAGGGCCAGCGACGGCGCGTCGGGGCGGGTCGTGGCGGTGACCTCGGCGGCCAGTCGGGTGCCCGGGTCCGGGGTGGTCTCGACGGTGACCTGTGCCTGCACGAGCTGCGGCTCACGCGACAGGGCCGCCAGCCACGACGCCAGGTGACTGACGCGGGCGTCGATGACGGCCTGGTCGACCAGGTCCATGCCCTCGGGCGCGCACCGCAGGGTGACGGTGTAGTGCCGGCTCTGCGGCACCACGACGACGGCGACGAGCCCCGAGCGGCCGGTCTCCACCTCGTACACCTCGGAGCGGGCCAGCACCCCGGGGAGCTGGTGCGCGGCGGTGACCCGGGACGCCACCCCGGAGACGTACACGTGGTGGCGGCGGGCCCGCGCCAGCCACCATGCGATGCGGGCGGTGATGACCTGGAATCCGGTGCGCCCCCCGATCCGGATCGCCAGGGGTGCGAGCACGAGCAGCCCGATGACGGCGGTGACCAGCGCGGCCAGGGCGGACACCGGAATCATCGCGGCGGACAGCACCATGACCAGGAACGCGGCGATCGTGCCAGCCGGGCCGAGCCCGAATAGGCCAGCGCCAAGTCCCACGCGCCAGTTGCCGTAGGTGCGCTGCTGCTCGCTGGAGCGAGGTTGTACGTCGGTGCTCATGCGCCCTCACCGCCTGTCGCTCCGGATGCTGTGCCGCCGACCTTGCGGACGGTGGCTGGTCCTGCCTGCGTCGCCGTGACCGCGAGGCCGGCCGGGCCGGCCGCCGAGGTGGCGGCTCCCGCCGCGCTCGTCGTTTGTGCCGCGCTGGTCGCCGTCTGGGCGGTCGAGGCCGTCGACGAGCCGGCAGGCACTGGGGTCGCCGCGCTGGTCCTGGCGCTTCCACCGGAGGGGCGGGGCGCTGGTATCGGGGATGACGGGCTGGCACCGCCGGGCCGGCCAGGATCACTGCCACCGGTTCGCGCGCCGGGGCCGCCGCCGCTTGCGCCACTGCTGGCGTTGAGCCGGATCGCCCCCGAGGCGACCTGCCCAGCCGCCGACGTCGCCGCGACCGCCGCACCGCCGGAGCCGCCGGAGGACAGCACCGACACGGCGGGGGCGATCAGCCGCATGAGGGCCGGCAGCGCGACGATGGCCATGCAGAGCATGACCAGGCCGGTGAGCAGGGTCGTGAGGTCTTGGCCCTTGCCGAGCATCCAGAACACCGCGGCGTAGATGGTGGCCGCCGCCGGCTTGTAGAGCACCAGGGCGAGCAGCCAGGTGAGGTACCGGTCGCGGATCGCGCGGCCGGACCCGGCGACGCCCGACGCGGCGGCCAGCGGAAGCAGCCCGGCCAGCAGCACCAGGCCGGCACCTCGGGCCAGCAGCAGCAGAAGCTGCACCAGGGTGGCCAGGAACATCATGGTCGAAATGCCCATCACCATCAGGGGGGCCAGCCCACTGGTGGCGGCGGCCGGTGCGAGGGCACGCAGTCGCCCGCCGAGGTCACCGTCGGCGGCGGCTCTGAGGATCCAGTCGGAGTAGCTGTCGCCGATACCGATGAGCAGTTGCACGGCGGGAACGCCGGCGCCAGCGAGCACGACCATGGTTACCAGGCCCTTGGCCAGGGTGCCGGCCTCGCGGCCGTTGCGTTCCCAGGCGAGCCGGATCGCCCCGATGAGGACCGCGCCCACCGCGAGCGCGGCGACCGCCCAGTTGGTGTACGCGCTCAGGTAGTCGACGGTGCCGTCGCAGACGAGCTTGCCGGATGCGTTGGTGTGGCAGGAGCCCTGGGATACCTGCGGGGTGGGGATGGACAACCATCCGGCGACCAGGGCTTTGAGCATTTCTGCGGCGGCCTCGGACGCCTGCTCGGACAGCTCGTCGAGGAACCGGCCGGCGGTGGTGTCCAGGACGTGGCCTGGAACGCAGACAGGGTTGACGATGGGGCAGTCGTCCGGCACTACCGTGGCCCCCACTCGACGACACCGGTGAGGTCACTGGTGACGCGGTTGATGGAGACCCACGCCCCGCCAGGTGGGGCCTGCATGCGCCAGTCGCCGTCGCGCCAGAGCAGGGTCAGCGACAGCACGTGGTAGCGGGGGGTGCCGGCCGACGGTGCGCGCAGCACCAGCCCGATCACGGCGGTGTCGGGCGTGTACGACTGGTAGGAGAAGCCGGCGATGCGACTGACCGCGCCAGGATCGGCGGGGCCACTGTCGGTGGCGCGGTACTCGGCGAGCAGCCGGTCCCGGTCGGCGCTGGCCACGAACTGACGCTCGATGGTGGGCTGCCAGTAGTCCGGTCCGAGGGTGTGGCTGGCTCTCATGGTGAGCTGCGCCGCCGCGATCAGCGCCCCTTCTGGGGTTCGGGTGAAGCCGGACGCGGTGGTCGCGGTGCTCTGCTTCGGACCGGCGGTCGCGCTGACCGGAACGGTGAGCGGACCAACGAGTTCCCAACGCACCTCGGCGGGCGCGGTGGTCGGCACCGCCGTGGGTAGCGCCTGCGCGACATCGCTGTCCTGCGGGGTCGGACTCGCAGGTGGTGAAGGGTCGGCGATGTCGGGGCTGCTGTCGGCGGTGGCGAACACCGCGACCAGGACCCCGACGATGATGACGGCCAGCAGTAGTGCGGCGGCGGCGAGGAATCCGGGCCGCGTCCAGGGCGGGCGCCCGGCGAAGTCGGAGCGTGACATGAGGGCCTCCCGGCTAGACGATCAGGGCCCCGACGATGGCGGATGCGCTGCCGATTAGGAGACAGCCCGCGAACACCCAGCCGAGCTGGGCGACGTTGGTGTCATCACCACGGCGGTGCGCCAGGGCCATCTTCGCCGCGCTGTAGAGGATCCCCCCAACGCACGCCGCCGTGGCGAACCAGGCGATCCACTGGAGGATCTCCAAGACGTTGGTCGACACCACCCCGGGGGGCGCCACACCACCGCCGGGGTTCGGTACCCCTCCGCCAGGGGTGGGGGCGGCCAGGAACTGCTCCAGGAGGGGCTGGAGGTCTGTGAGCGTCATCGTGTCTCTCTCGGGGTCGTGTGCGTCGTCTGCGTCAGTGCGTGGCGTAGCGCGTCGACGTCGGGAGGGGTGCCGACGTCGGCTGGGTCGTCGGCGGCCAGGAGCGCGTCAACCCAGCCGACGCGCCACACCCGTGGCGCCCACCCGCTGAGCAGGTGCAGTCGCTCGGTGGCGATACGCGGCGGCCGGCGTGAGCTGGCGGCGACGGCGACCACGCCCAGCACCGTCGTCGCGCCGGACATGCCCGCGCGGCGACGCCACTGCTCGATGGCGCCGGTGGCCGCCCACATGCCGTGGGCGGACAGCCGGCAGACCAGCACCACCTGTGCGGGTGGCATTGCTGGTGTCGTCAGTGGCCAAGCCCGCCCGAAATCCGCTCCGACGTTGACGAGTCGGGCCAGGGTGCTCGTGCCGGCACCACCGTGGCACCCGACCCACCAGATCGGCGGCCATGGCTTCTGGAGATTCGCTGGAATCACCGCGGATGGCAGCGGCGGCGCGGTTCCGAGGCGCGTGCGGTGCGCGGCGACAACGCTCGTCTTCACCGCCGTCGTTCCTGCCGCGCGCAGACACTCCCCGTCATACGATGCCTCCCCCGTGTGTCAAGGTCACCGACGAGTAGCCGACAGTAGCACCGTGTTTCTCAGTGGATCTATGGTGATTGCTCTGCCGCGACAAGGACGCGAATGGCAGCACGGGGGAGGCGTCATATGGCACGCAGAGGGGGCGCATCCGCGCACATCAATGGGGCTGGGTGGGTGGTCCGGGCGGTGCTGAGTGCTGCGGTGTCGGCTGTGGCGTTGGGAGGGTGCGGCGCGGCGGCCGAGTCGGGCACGCCAGCACCGGACCGCAGCGGCCCGGTGTATCCGACGGCCGGCACGGTCGAGGTGTCGCCGACGTCGACCGGCGAGGCGCCGGGCAGCGACGACCACGGCGACGAGCGTGCGCCGGCAGCGCTGCCGCCGGCGGCTCAGGCGCCGAGGGTGGCGGCGGCGTTCGCGGTGGCGTGGGCGCGGCCGGATCTGCCGGCGGACGTGTGGTGGCAGCGGGTCGCGCCGCACTGCGAGCAGGGCTTCGCTCGCGCGCTGCGCACCGCCGACCCGGCGCAGGTTCCGGCGACCCAGGTGACGGGCCGCCCGGCGGTGAAGCAGGCGCCGAAGGATGGCGCGGCGGTGTACGAGGTGGAGACCGACGCCGGCACGCTGACCGTCACTCTCGCCGCCGTGAACGGGCGGTGGATGGTCATCGGCAACGACTACGTCCGGGCCGTCCAGTGACGCGGCGACCGGTCGCGTTGATCGCGGCGGTGGCCGCCGTGGTGATGCTGGTGTGCGGCGGAACGGTGGGCCTGCCCCTGATGCTGTTCGGTCAGGCGCAGGCCGAGGCGGCGGCGTGCGAGGTGCCGTCGCTACCTGGTGCGTCACCGGTGCCGGGCGGCGGCAGGTGGGACAGCGCCCAGAGCACGCACGCGGCGACGATCGTGGCGGTCGGACGCCAGCGTCAGGTGCCGCCGCGTGGGTACGTCATCGCGCTGGCCACTGCGATGCAGGAGTCCACACTGCGCAACCTGGCCAACGCGACGGTGCCCGAGTCGCTGTCGCTGCCGCACGAGGGTGTGGGCCGCGATCACGACTCGGTCGGGTTGTTCCAGCAGCGCCCGGGGTGGGGCAGTGTGCGGGAGCGGATGACGCCCGCCTACGCGGCCGGGAAGTTCTACGAGGCGCTGGTGCGAGTTGACGGGTGGCAGCGGATGCGGCTGACCGATGCCGCGCAGGCGGTACAGCGTTCGGGCCTGCCGGAGGCGTACCAGAAGTGGGAGCCCGACGCGGAGCAGCTCGCCGCGCGGGTACTCGGTCTGCCGAGCATCGACGACATCGGCGGTGGTGCGCCGACGGCCCCGTGCGGCGTCGACGACCTGGGCCCGGTCCCGGTCGGTCCGGGCGGGTGGGTGCAGCCGATCCAGGCGGTGGTCACCAGCCCGTTCGGCCCGCGCAACGGTCGCCTGCACGCGGGCGTCGACATGTCGACCTCGGACGTGCGGGGCGACCCGATCCGCGCCGCGTCGGCCGGGGTGGTGGAGCAGGTCAAGTGTGACTGGCACACCACCTGCGACCGCGACGGGCACACCGGTGCGCGCGGTTGCGGCTGGTACGTCGACATCCGCCACGCGGGCAACGTCGTGACCCGCTACTGCCACATGATCGAGCGGCCCGAGGTGTCGATCGGTCAGCGCGTCGCGGCCGGAGCGGTCATCGGACACGTCGGCAACTCTGGCGGCAGCTCCGGGCCGCACCTGCACTTCGAGGTGCACACCAACGTGCGCCCTGGCCCGTATCACGCCAGCAGCAGCAACGCGGTCGACCCGGAGCCGTGGATGCGGGCCCGCGGCGTGCCGCTCGGGACCAGGTCGTGACCGGCGCCCACACGGTGACGGCCTTCCCCGCCGCAGCAGGGGAGGCCGTCATCGTGACGTGGGCCGTGCCGCTACGTCTGCGCCGGGACGTCGGCCGGCGTCACCACCTAGTCGGGCTGACTCTGCGCGGGCTGCGCCTGCCGGGGCGGGCGGCGGCGCCTGGTCGTGGTCGACGACTCCGGCGCGTCCAGGCCGAGCTTCGCCAGGTCGTCGTCGGTCCAGCCGCCGGCGACGGCGTCGGTGTACCGGGCGGCGTAGCGGGCGTTGGCCTCGCGCAGCGCGTCGACGAGCCGGTCGCGGTCGTGCCGGGCGGTAGCGGCCTCGCCGACCAGGGCCGCGCGCTCGCGCAGCAGTTGCAGCGCGGCCTTCTCGGTTTCGCTACGGACGGCCTTGGCGGACTGTTCGGCCATGGGATCCTCCCCCTGGATGCTGCGGTCTGGTGGATGTGGACGCCGAGCCTAGCCGCCAAGATCGATCCATGCGGGCCCGCCCTTGTGCCGCCCCTGGTGGCCGCCGGAGACGCTGTCGGGGGCCGGCGGGGACGTCGACCAGGGGCACCGACGTGCCGCCGGCACGTCGCCCGGTGCCGCGTCGCGTCGTCGACGGTGGGCGCTGGTGACCGGCCGTGCCGGGTCGCCACGAGGTTGTCTTGTGGTGCGCGCCGTCAGGTGTGCTCGGGTCCGCGACCGCGCGGTCAGGTCGCGCACGCGCGACCCTCCGGCGCTGCCGGAGCAAGTTGGAGTAAAAGTCTGACTTTTGGTCAGACGGGCCGCGTGGCGGCCGGGCAGATCAGGGCGGCGTCGGCCCGCCGGGAGGGTGGTCGACGTGGCTGAGTCGCCGCAGGTCGGTGTGGTTCGCTTCGGTGCCAGTGAGCGCCGGAGGCGTGCTCACACCGACGATGATCCGCGCGTGCACCGGGTGACCGTGCGGCTGTCCGAGGCGGAGCGGGCGGCGGTCGAGGCGAACGCCGCGGCGGCCCGGATGGCCACCTCGGCGTACCTGGCGGAAGCAGGGTCGGCGCCGCTCGTGCCCGCCCCGACCGGGCCGGGCGGGGACGGGGAGGCAGGCCCGTTGTTGGTCGAGCTGATGGGTGTGCACCGGCAGGTGCGGGGCGCGGCGACCAACCTCAACCAGGCGGTGGCGCGGCTGCACTCCACCGGGGAGCCGGCCGGGGACCTAGCCGCGACAGCGGCGTACCTGGCACGGATCGCGGCCCGCGTCGACGACCTCGTCACCGCGATTGCCGCCGCCCAGACCGGCCGACGCTGATGATCCCGAAGGTCACCTACGGCGCCCGAGTTCGGGGTCTGCTGGAGTACCTGTGGGGCCCGGGGAAGGTCGAGGAGCACGTCAACCCGCACCTGGTTGCCGGGTACGACGACGTGACGCTGCTGGCTCCCGGCCGGCACGACCGAGACGGCGAGCGGTGGTTGCTGGACGAGCTGGCGGCGCGGTTGGACGCGCCGCAGATCGCCGCCGGCGAGCGCGGAGTGAAGCAGTACGTGTGGCAGTGCTCGCTGAGCCTGCCGGCCCAGGAGGGGCAGCTCGACGACGCGACGTGGGGCCGCATCTCGCAGAGGTTCGTGCAGGAGATGGGCTTCACCGGCGACGCCGAGCGGGCCGGGTGCCGGTGGATCGCGGTGCGGCACGGGCTGTCGGCGAAGGGCAACGACCACGTGCACCTGGTCGTCACCCTCGCCACCGAGGACGGGGCCCCGGTGTGGCTGCGGCAGGACAAGCGGCGCAGCCAGCAGGTCGCCGACCTCATCGAGGACGAGTTCGGACTGGGCAAGTGGACACCCGGCCGGGCCGGCGCGACCCGGCGGCCGGAGCTGACCCGGCCCGAGGTCGAGCGGGCCCGGCGCGTCGACCAGGCGCCGGACCGGGAACTGCTGCGCCGCCAGGTCCGGGCCGCGCTTGCCGGCGCCACCAGCGAGGCCGAATGGGTCGCGCGGATGAAGGGTGCCGGTCTGCTGGTCGCTGCGCGCACCGCGGCGACCGACCGGGACCAGGTGGTCGGATACGCCGTGGCGCTACGACCTACCGGTGCCGATAAGCCGCGCTGGTATGCCGGTCGCAGCCTGGACGGGGATCTGAGCCTGACCCAGATCCGCAAGCGGTGGCCCGACGCGCCGCCGACGTCGGCAGCGCAGTGGAAGACGGCGGATTCCGCAGAATCGACCACCCTGCGCGGTGAGGACCGGATGGCGGTGTGGCGGTCGTCGGCCGCCGCCCTGGAGGCGATCAGCGGGCGGCTGGCCGGCGTCGCGCCGGGCTCGCCGCAGTGGCCGATGGTGGCCCGCGCCAGCGCCGACCTGCTGGCCCGGGTCGCGACGGCCACTGAGCCGTCCGGGCGGGGCCCGGTGACGCGGGCGGCTGACGCACTGGCCCGCGCGGCGGCACCACCGCGTCGCGCGCCAGTGCCGGCGGCGTCGACGATCGCCGCGGAGCTGGGTCGGGTCGCCGACGCGCTGATGGTCACCGGAGGCGCCCGCGACGGCGGTGAGGCGGCGGTGCTGCTCGCCGTGGTCGTGCAGGCGGCCCGGCTGGTGGTGGCGTTGGCCGAGCTGCGCGCGGCCGAGCAGCAGGCACACGCGGCCGGCGCGGCGGCCAGGGCAGCCGCTCACCTGATGCCGCTGCTCGCGCAGGGCGCGGTGCACGTCGAGCGAGACGTTCCAGGCCCGCGCGTCGGGCGGGAGGAGCCGGATGCGGCACGGGCACGAGCCCGCGTCGATCCGGCGGTGGATCAGCAGACGCAGCGATGAGAGACGGGGGACGGTAGTGGCCGACAACGAGATGGCCGAGATCCACCAGCGGGCCACCGCGGCGATGACCGCCGCGATCCAGGCCGCCGGCCAACTGGCCCAGGTCCTGATCGACGCCCGGATCGCACAGCTGCAACGCGCCGCGCGAGCCAGCGAGGAGCAGGCCCGGCAGATCCGCGCGCAGGCTCGCGCGGCACAGCAGGCCGACGCGGCGGTGTGGCGGCCGGCGATGCGCCCGGGGTGGTGGCGCACTGCAGGGACGGAGGACATCGCGCGGGTGTGGCGGGCCGCGTCGACGTGGCAGCACGTTGACCCCCGGGCGCAGCAGGCTCGGCAGACAGTCGTCGACCAGCTCGCCAAGAGGGCGGGCCGAGCGGCCGAGAAGCACGAGCCGGCGCGAGAGCCGGACGACATCGAGGTGCTGTCCGATGCCGTCGACCGGGCCGTCCGTGAGGCCACGGACCGGTCGCGGCGGCCGGCGATGTCCGCCGAGGCGGTGCGGGACAGGCAGGAGCGGATGGCTGCCGAGGTTCGCCGGGCGTGGCCGTCTGGGCAGCGGGCCGAGCGGGTGCTCGGGTGCGAGGCGTGGGGTGCGCTGGCGTACACGCTGGACCAGGCGCAGCAAGCTGGCCACGACGTGCAGCAGTTGCTGCGCGGTGTGCCCAACTTCGTCGACCGGGCTCGAACCCCTGGGGCGTTTGCGTGCCGGGTGGTGCAGGACCAGCTCGACGGGCGCATCGACCTCGGCACGGTACGAAGAGACCGTGGCCAGGAGACCGTCGAGCACCAGGCGGCTCACGCCGACCCGTTCGGTCCGGAGGTTGTCTCAGCCGAGGAACGGGCAGCGACGAGCACCGAGACCAGCAACGGCCCGGCAGCGACGGCCGCGCAGGCGTTTCCCGTCACGACCCGGGACGCCGTAGCGGCGGCGAAGACCGGCAGCGACGCGGCTGGGCAAGTATCTGCGGTGAAAGCCGTGGAGGCGGGTCTCGACTCGCCCAGCCGGTAGATCCATGCGACACGAAGAAGCGGCCCTGCCCGCCCACTGGAGGGGCGAGCAGGGCCGCTTCGTTGTTGTCTGGGTCCTTGGTGGGGTGCCGGCCCCGCACCAGATGCAGCGCTGGTGAGAGCGGCTCACCCCTCGGGGGCGAGGTCGATCCTGGCTTCCAGGCTGATCGGTCGCGCGTTGACGACGATGCTTGCCTGGTCCAGGTCGACGCGGGCGGGCCGGTCGTAGCGGCCGAAGGTGACGGTCCATCGCTGCCAGCTCGGGCCCGAGGTGCGGGCGATGACTTTCGGGTGGATCGGCTCGCTGGTGCCGGTGGTGGCGTAGATCTGCACCACGTCGACGGTGGGGTCTTTCCACTGGCCCTCGTTGAGGCTGCCGGTGTGCTCTTCGTCGACGACTTCGATCACGAGCGACAGGCCGTGTGGTCCGTCGATCACGCCCCAGTGCAGCATGGCGAGTCCGATGCTTCGGCCGAGGATGGCCGGCGGGACCAGCAGGCGGGGACCGGTGACCGTCATGAGGGCCACCATAGCCACCTGCTGGTGCCCGGGTGGGTCACATCGAGCAGCGCAGGATCGGCTCGTAGGTTCCGACGACGGCGCCGATGTAGATGTTGCGGGCGTACACGTCGGCGACGTTGCGGTACTTGCGGCGGTCGGTGTTGTCGCAGCCCAGACCACCGGAGGCCGACACGACCCGCTGCATGCGCAGGCCGGAGCCGACCTCACCCTCGGGGTCGAAGATGATGCACCAGATGTCGGAGCAGGTGCTCTGCAACTCGACGGTGATGCCGTGGGCCCAGTCCTTCGGGTTGTCGCACGTCTGCTGCCCGCCGAACTCCAGCGTGTAGGTGCTGAGCATCCGGGGGCCGAGGAAGGTGCCGGAACAGTAGGACGCCGGGTAGTGGACGCCGACGTGGTCCGGGGCCGGTGCGGACTCGACGCTCCAGGCGCCCGTCGCGTCGACGGTGAGGCGCAGGCCGGCGGCGGTGGCCTCGGCGCTGGTGGTGGCGGTAAAGGTGGCGGTGGACTGTGGGGCCGGCTCGCTGGGGGTGGCCCCCTGGGCCGGAGCGGCGATGAGCAGGGGTAGGGTCGCCGCGAGCAGCGTCCCGAGGATGGCTCGTGTGCGGTGTCGCACGCTGTCTCCTGGTGCTCAGAGGGGGGCGTCTCCGAGCATCGCTGACATTTATGAACGTCAGTGCGTGGAATTGTGAACGTGGGTTCTCACGGATCGCGCCCTGCCAACGTGCCGCGCGCCACGCCGGGCGAGGTGGCAAGCCGCAACGACGAGGGCCGATTCTCGTGACCGGAGTAGCGTGCGAAGAGGCAGGCCCGCCGGTTGTAGCGGTCGGCGGGCCGCCATCCCCAGTCCGCTACCTGGGAGACGACCATGGAGCAGCCGACGATCGGCCAGAACCTCAAACGCATCCGTAAGGCGTCAGGCATGAGCCAGGAAGCGCTGCGCGATGCTTCCGGCGTCAGCGTGTCCACCATTCGTGACCTTGAGCAGCGCCGACGCGACTCGGCCAGTCTGGCCACCCTGTCCGCGCTCGCCGCAGCCCTTCACACCAGCACCGGTGCGTTGCTCGGTGACGCCGCCGGAGCGGTGGACCGGCGGGAACCCGACGCCGAGCCGGTCGGCCTGATCGGTGTGCGCCGGGCGCTGACCCCCGTGCGCGGCCTCGACGGGCAGCCCCTCGACCTCGACCCGGCCGGGCCCGCGCCGACCGTCGCCGGCGTCACCGCGGCCGTGCGCGCCGCGAACGCCGTCTACCACCGCAACGACTTCGCGGCCACCCTCGCCGCAGTTCCCGGCCTGCTGGCGCAGGCCCGCGCCCTGGTCGACGTCGTCGATGACGACGAGCAGCTCGCCGCGCACGTTCTGGCGTCGCGTGCGTACTCCCTCGCCGGCCGGCTGCTCATCCAACTGCGTCAGGTCGACCTCGCGCACGTCGCCCTCGACGGTGCCCTGCGCTACGCCCGCGACAGCGGCGACCGGGTGGCCGGCACCGAAGCCGTCGCCCCGATGTGCTGGCTGCTGCTGCGGGTAGGGCGGTTCGCCGACGCCAAGACCCTCGCACTGCGGACCGCCGACCAGGTGGAGCCGAGACTGTCGACCGCGACCCCGGCGGAACTGGCCGGGTGGGGTCAACTGCTCCTCAAGGCCGCCGCCGCCGCAGTCCGCGACGCCCGCCGCGACGAAGCCTCCGAGATTCTCGACCTGGCCGCCGCCGGGGCGCTGCGGCTCGGTAACCAGCGCCACCCACACGCCGACCTCATCGGCAACGACTTCTCGCCCGAGGGTGTGCACCTGATGCGGGTGGAGTCAGCCGTCATCGCCGGCCAGCCCGACCGGGCGTTGACCCTCGCCGAAGAGGTGACCCGATTCCCGCAGGTCACCCCGTCCAGCCGCCAGCGGCACCGCTTGGACGTCGCATGGTCGTACGTCCAGACCGGCCAGCACTCCGCCGCGACGGGCGTGCTGCTTGAACTGCGAGACACCGCCGCGCCGTGGCTACGCCAGCAGCCGTACGCCCGGAGCATCGTGACGGAGCTGATCGACACCCGGCGTCGGGCGGCATCCGCTGAGCAAGCCGAGCTGATTGCTCTCGTTGGTGGCGTTGCGTAACTACCGCATCACGCCGTAGTTGCGCCGATGGTCGGTCGCAAGTGGTGCGTGGCGCGTCTGGGATAACGCTGTGAGCTGGGCCAAGCTCAGAGCGTGGGAGAGCGGTTACCGAGCGTTCCCACGTCAGAGCGGGCGCGGCTGCACCCCAGCACCCGAACGGTGCGGTCGCGCCGCCCAGCCGGGTCGCGGCTCCGTGATGTGCCCCCGTGCTTCACGGCGCCGCGACCCTCCGGGCGGGGGCGCGGCGGCTTGTGCCAAAGGGGGGCCAACTCGCCGCGCCTCCACCCGGGTTGCCGCCCGGGAGGTGCCGCACATGCTCCGCCGAAACCGGCGCCAGCGCACCACGCAGCTCGATCCGACCCCGGAGTGCCGTCCGGCCCTGGGCGACGGCGAGGACGGCCACCAGCGTGCGCACGAGCGAATCATCGGGATCGCCGCCGTCCCCGACACCACCGACATCACGCCGTGCCGGCCGCCGCTGCTCACCCGTGGCCAGGCCGCCCGCACCGCGCACCCCGAGATCGGGGTCGACGAGTGAACGCCACCGAACGCCCCGCTCACGTCTCGCGAGCCGTTCAAGCCATCGCGGTCCGGCTCGACGGCAACCCGCACCAGCCGGACCCCTCCTGGACGTGCCGGACGTGCGTCGGCGAGGTCGGGTGGCCCTGCTCGCCAGCGCGCACCCGCCTCGCCGAGGCATACCCCGGCGACTGGGTCGGCCTGTCCATCTACATGGGGTCCCTGCTGATCGTCGCCCTGACGGAGATGCCGACCACCCCGCCCGCCGAACTGCACGAGCGATTCGTGTCCTGGACCCGCGGACCGTAGTGAAGCCGTGAAGGCGGGGACCTCGGCTCGCACCGGCCGATAGCCGAGAATGTAGACGCATCTACGCTACTTGTGTAGACTGCTCTACATGACGAACGCCATGCAGCAGCACGAACTGATGGCCTGGCTGGGCCCGGCCGCCAGCGACCTGTCCGCCGAGCAGATCGAGCGGTTCGCCGACGAAACGCGCAGCATCGCCGAGCGATACCCCGACCCCGACGAGCAGTCCGAACGGGACGCCGCCATGTCTGCCGCCGTCCAGTACATCCTCGGCGAGACCACGCCGGAGGATGCCCACCGGGCACTGGTCGACGCGCGGCGGCGGGAGCGGGAGGCGTTCGCCGCGTCGGCGCAGATCGCCACGATGCTCGTCGCCGACGCGGGCGGCAAGGGGAAGTCCCAGGCGGCGCGGGCGGTCGGCATCGACCGGATGAGCTTGCTGAAGGCGCTCGGCGAACGGTGAGGGGGACGCTGGCGAAGTTGCGGCGGCAGGCCCACGAGCTGTCGAAAGCCCGCGACCGGCGCGACGCCGCCCACGCCGAGCGGGACCGCACCATCCGCGCCGCCCGAGCGGGCGGCGTCGGCGTCACCACGATCGCCCAGGTGGCCCACCTCAGTACGGCCGGCGTGAGGGTGATCCTCAAGGCCCGCCCACACACGGGGCCGCCCGGTGACGAGCGGGCCCTGCGCGTCGCCACCGTGGAGGCCGAGTACCGGGAGCAGCGGTACGCCCGGCAGCGCTGGCGCCGCGACCATGCGCTGCTCGACGCCCTGGACGCGGGCGCGTCCAGGGCGGACGTCGCGGATGCCGCCCGCATCGACGTCGCGGAGGTCGCCCGGATCGTCAGGGCGGGGCGCACCGACGCCCCCCGCACGTCGTACCGACGCGGGCGTGCCGGCAGCACGGACTGGGAGGCGATTCGGCAACGGCGTCGGGACTACATGGCGCAGCGCCGCGCCGAGGTGCGCTCCGGGGAGCGGGACGTGGTCAGGCACGGGCGGCAAGGCTACGACGACGGCTGCCACTGTCCGGTGTGTGTGGAGGCCCGCCGCGCCTATGACCATGCCCGTAACCAAATGTAGACGGCTCTACAGTGCTCGTGTAGACTGGTCTACATAAGTAGGGCGTTGAAAACTCAACAGGGAGGTCCACATGGCCACCGGGGACGTCGTCATCACCCAGCGCGCCGACCGGTACCACGTCGAGATTCAGCACTCCGGTAACGGCTGGAACCACATCCACGGTCTCCACTGGGAGACCACCAGGAGCCCGGCCGCCGCCCACCTGTACGCCGACGTCGTCGAGCGCGATCACCCCGGCAGCAGGGCCCGAGTCATCAAGACGCAGGCGGTCAAGGTGACCAAGGTACTCACCGGCACGACCAAGACGCTCGATCTCGGCACGGAGGAAATGGACCGGTGACCACGACGCGGCCCTCACCTTTCGGTGAGGGCCGCAGCCGTGTGTGGTCGACCGGTACGGACATGGCCAGGGTCCAGGCCAGTGGCAAGCCGACCCGGACCGCAGCGCCGGCCACGGCGCGAGGACTGGAAGCGGCGCGGCAGCACCTGCTCTGGACTGGAGTGCGCTAGCGGGCGTTGTCGTGCTCCGGTCGGGTGGGGTGGGCGCCGCGGACCGTGGCTGGTGCAGCGGTGGTTGCCGCTGATGGCGGTAGCGCTGGGCTCGGGCTGACGGGGCGGAACGCCTGGGCGACGATGGCCGCGTTTTCGGCGGCAGCCGAGCGGGGTGCAGGCGTGGGTTGCGGGTCGGCGGGCGTACCGGTCTGCTGGCGCGCGATGTCTTCCTGGACAGCGGTGCGGTACTTGTCCCAGGCCTCGATGTGGCCGTAGAGCGGTTCGGCTTGGTCGATGATGGCGAACGTGGTGGCGTGGTCGCCGGCTTGGAGGGCCTGCATCGCACGCTGGGACAGTGCGGTGGAGGCGGCATGGTCGCGGGCGGTGAGTTCGTCGTCGGTAAGGGGCTTGCCCTCGCGGACCTGTGGGTGCTGGCGGATGTAGTCGGCGATCCAGTTCCACTCTTCGCGGGTCGCGCCTCCGTGGGCGTGGACCTCGGCTACGTAGCGGGCGGGCGAGTTGAGGACGCCGTTGGTGTTGGCGGCGGTGTACCGGGGCGCGTAGTCGGTGATGGCTTTGACGAGCTGCGCGTGGCGGGCGGGGGTCATCCAGTCGGGTCGTGTGTCGTCAGCGGCGTGACCGGCCGGAGCGGGTGGCTGTGGGGTGGCTTCGGTGATGTCGCTGCTCGGCTCTGCCGTGCTGGAGTCGTCCGGTGGCGTGCTGTCGGGCGCGGGGTGGTCGCGGTCGAAGTCGTTCAGGTTCTGTATCGCCTGGTCGACCTTGGCTTGCAGCGGTTGGCGTTCGGTGACGCGTCGGGCGATCACCTGCTGCCGTACTTCGGCGGTGGGGTACTTCTCGGGGTCGAGGTCACCGTCGTTGAGCTCGGGGACGGTGTCGCGTTCGGCGATGGTGGCGACCACGTCGTCGAGGAGGTTGGCGCGTTGGCGGGCGTGTTCGATGCGGTCGGTGAAGTCCGCGGCTTCCTGCTGTTGCGTGAGCAGGGTGATCTCGGTTTCCAGCTCGGGTAGCCGCTGGCGGTCGAGTGATTGGTGGTCTGGGGCCTTTTCCAGCGCGGTGGCGAGTCTCAGCAGCATGGTGCCGCCGATCTTGTCGCCGGTGAGGTCGTTGACGGTGTAGGTGGCGTCGCTGTGGCGTAGGTCGGGGAAGCCGACCTGGACCTGGAGCTGCCCGTCGTCGGTCATCTCCGGTCGGGCGGCGATCGGTATTCCGCCGAATCGGCCGAGCGTTCGCCAGGCGCCGGTGCCGGGTGTCTGGTGCAGCATGAGGGTGGCGGTGACCGCGCGCCGCAGGACCGGGCCCGCGTCCTTGCGTTGCCCGTACGTGGTGTCTCCGATCTTGATGGTGAAGTCGTCACCACGTACGGGCGTGATCGATGGCATGACCTGCTCGCGCCGCTCGATCGCGGCGCGGGTGGCGGTGGCCTCGGCTCGTTTCTCGGCGAGCAGCTCGGTCTGCCGGAGCCGGTCGGCGGCCTGGTTACGGCGGTCGGCTTCCAGGCCGGCGAGGTGCATGCGTGCCTTCATGAGTTGCCCCATGTACGGGTTGCCGCCGATCTCGGCCTGCATGGTGGCGTAGTCCCAGTCGGTGTCGCCGATCTCCTGGACGCTGTCGCCGGTGTCGTCGCCGACTTCGGGGCGTTGGATGTCGCGCAGTCCCTCGGCCTTGGAGGCGAGCAGTCCGGCTTGCCAGGAGTCCATGCTGCCCCGCAGGGCGAAGATGCCGATCTCCACTTCGGTGTTCTGGTTGCCGTAGCGGACGATCCGGCCGTTGCGCTGCTCGATGCCCGCCGGTGTCCAGTCGAGGTCGATGTGCGCCAGGGCCAGCGCCCGGTTCTGGATGTTGGCACCGGTGCCCATGGTGTCGGTGCTGGCCAGGATGATGGCGACTTCACCTTCGCGGCACTTGCGGAACAGCTCGGCCAGTTGTTCGGGGTTGTGGTTGTGGTCCTGGACGAAGGCGATCTTGTCGGCGGGGACGCCCCGTGCCACGCACAGGTCCCGCAGCTCGCCGTACGCGTTGAAGTTGCCCTGGTTGTGGCCTCGGGGGGTGCCCTGGTTCAGGAAGCCGATCAGTAGAGCACCGGGGACCGGGTGGGGGGTGGGGTCGCTGGTGGAGACCGCGTAGATGCGGTCCTTGTTGGCGTGGTACCGCTCGGAGAACCAGTCGGCGACGGCGGCGAGTTTCCCGCCGGGCGGGGCGGCCGGGTCCAGCAGGCGCGCGTCGCAGGCGATGGCGCGGCCCGCGTTGGCCACGGCCAGCATGTTGTCCTCGTCGCGGGACACCGCGCCGGCGTGGATGGCCGCGCCCCGGGCGACGAGCTTCTTCAGTCGTGCCTGCTGGTCGGGGTTGGGTTCGATGAGGCGCAGCTGGGGGCCGCCGGCTGACACGGTGGGGCGTTTGATGCCGACGTCGTCGGCGGTCTTGGTGTCGGTGGTCAGCCCCCACATGGTCTTCATCGCGCTCTTGCTGATGAAGCGGGAGAACCGCTCGACGACCTTCAGCCCGGATCCGTCCGGGGCCATCTCGACGCGTTGGACCTTCTGGCCGAAGGTGTCTGCCCACAGGTCCGGACCGGCGACCCCGTACGCGCGCAGTACCCAGGGAGAGATGAGCGCGAGCATCGTGTACTGCTCGGCGATCGAGTTGGTGAGGGGGGTGCCGGTGCCGCCGGTGACGGTCGGTCGGCCGCCTTCCTGGTCCGCGCGTTGGTGCATGTGGGTGAGCTTCTGGTGCAGGTCGACCGCGCGGATCTTCGCGGTGTCGCCGCCGGCTTCCTTCGACCGGAAACCCACCCCCTTGAACCGGTGGAGTTCGTCGATGGTGGCGTAGTCGAAGCCGAGGTCTTCCCAGTACAGCTCGCCGGGGGTGCGCATCGGGGCGGCGTTGCGCCGGAGCCGGGCTTCCAGGGTGGCCAGCCGCTGTTCGAGCTTCATCACGGCGAGACCGTTCTCGGGGACGCCGCGTTCGCGCAGGATCTGCTCGCGCAGGTTGTCGACCTCTTGGAACTCGTACCACTCCTGGAACTCGGGGCTCATCTTCACCGACGTGAACGCGCCCTCGGTGAAGATCGTCAGGTCTGGGGTGTTGGAGCGCAGCCACTCCAGGGTGCGACGACGCTCGTCGCCGGAGAGCAGGTCGCTGGTGATCAGGCGGATGTCGGCGTTGGGGTACAGGAACTGGGCTTCGTCGAGCCACTGCTTGGCGAGGTGGCGCTGCACCACCGCGAAGGGCTTGTGGATCTGCCCGGATGCCTTGAGCGCCTGGGTGCCCATGATCATGGTGGTGGTCTTGCCGAGTCCGACCTCGTGGGCGAGGATCACGCCCCGCTCGAACTGCATGCGAGCGGCGCCCGACAGTTGGTGAGGGTGCGGTGTGCGTTGGTCGGTGAAGCCGGCGAGAGTGGGGGCCAGGCCGTCGTAGTTGCGGACGACGTGCCCGTTCATGATCCGGTTGTAGGCGTCGGTGAGGGCCTTGACCCGGGTGCTGTCGGCGGTGAGGTACTCCTCGAACGCCGAACGCATCGCGTCGGCCTTTTGCCGGGCCGCGCGGCTGGCGTCCTCGTCCACCTCGTGGACGACCTTGTCGCCCATGGACACGGCGTTCTCGACGACCAGGGAACCGCGGCCGAGGATCGCGCGGGCGATGTGCACGGCCGAGCGGCGTTCGGTGCCCTTGAGCGCGTTGATGGCGTCGGGCACCTTGCCCGCGTACAGCGACCAGCCGTACCGCTCGTTGTGGTCGACCCGCAGCGTGGGATCGCCCAGGTACTGGCGTAGGAAGCCCTGCACGAGCGGGGCGGGAATCCAGTGCGCGCCGAGCTGGGGGGTGAACTGGCCGATGCGCTTCTCGCGGGGCTGCACCGTTTCCAGCGCGGCCACGTTCACCGCGTAGGCGGGGTCACTGGCGGCGGCGGTGCGGGCCTCATCCAGCTTGAGGCGGACCGCCCCGGACAGGTAGATGCCGGCGTGCTCCAGACGGCCGGTGACGGGATTGTCGAACACCTCGGTGCCCAGACGACGCCGAGCTTCGTCGGGGGTGGTGCCGAGCAGTTCGGCGATGCGGACCAGGTCGACCTGGCCGGTGGCGCCCATGACGGCGGTCAGGGCCGTCTTCGGATCGTCGGTGTGTTCCAGCCGGCCGCTACGGGCGCCCGGCCGCCGAGCGAGGACTTCGGACAGGACCGGCACGTCGTGCTTGCGGTCCCAGGATTCCAACGCGAGCACCGTGGCGGCGTCGGGGTCCTCCCGGAACCAGCCCGACGCGGTCAGGGTGCGTTCGTCCTCGCGGACCTCCCGGCCCTCGGCTCTGGCGCGCTCGCGTACTTCAGCCCCGGCCGACAGGCGGGTCTGGCGGGGCCGGGACAGGGGACCATGCGCCGTGGTGTAGGCCGCGTGCAGCTCCCGCAGCCGGGCCCGGAGCTGCTGTGCGCGGTCAGCTTCGTCACCGGTGCGGTCCAGCTCTTTCAGCTCGGCGGCGACGTCGCGCAACTGCATTAGCGCGAGCAACTGCCCGGTGTTGCCGTCGGAGGGGACCGCCTCGACGGGGTCCGCGCCGTTGATGTGCTGCCAGATCCGGCCGTCCTCGTCGAGGTAGAGGCGACCGGTGTAGTCGTTGGCGTGCTTGTCCCGGGCCGTCTGTAGGTGCAGCGGCTTGCGGTCGGGGCCGTCAGGGTGCGGCTGGTAGCCGCGCCCGTCGGCCGTGGCCTGCTCGGCTGCCTGCTGCAACGCGGCCCGCAGGTCGTCGACGGCTCGCGCGGGGTCGCCCTTGACGGTCACCGCGGGCCCGTACGGGCCGGACGCGGCGGTCAGCTCGCCCAGGACGTGCTCCGGGTGGGCGGTGAAGTAGGCGTTGATGGTGTGGGTGCTGCCGTTGAGCTCACGGCTGGGAGCGTCCAGCCAGGCCAGGTCGGCAGGGTCCTGTCCCTCGGCGCGGCGTCGCAGGACCAGGACGTCGACGACGACGCTGGTGCCCGTGTCGGTGAAGACCCCGGCGGGCAGCCGGTACGCGGCGACCAGGTCGCCGTAGCGGGCCATCTGGCGGCGCGCGGCGGTGTCCTCGGCATCGAGCGTCCAGCGGGACGTGACGGCCACGACCATGCCACCCGGGCGGACCAGGGCCAGTTCCTTGATGAGGAACCCGTTGTGCAGGCTGTGGCCCGTCGCGCCGTACCGGCGTTCGGTGAAGGGCACCTGCGCGAACGGCACGTTCCCGATCGCCACGTCGAAGGCACCAGCCGGGGCGTCGGTGTCGGCGAAGGACTCGACCAGCACGTTCGCGTCGGGGTAGATGAACTGGGCGATCCGGGCCGTGACCGGGTCCAGCTCGACGCCGGTCAACCGCACCGTGCCGGCCGGGGCCGTGCCGAAGAACGTCCCCGAACCGCAGCCGGCCTCCAGGACCTCACCGCCGTCGAAGCCGAAGGCGCGCAGGCCATCCCACATGGCCTGGGCCAGGGCCTGCGGCGTGTAGTGGGCCGACAGGACCGCGCGGGAAGCGGCGGCCCACGCGAACGGGTCCAGCAACTCCCGCAGCTCGTTGCGGACGGGTGAGTATTCCTCCCACCGTCTCAGGTCCTGGGCGTATCGGCCCTCGCGTTGCCCGCCCTGACCATAGACAGGGTTCTTCTCGTCCGGCTGTTCGAGGAACACCACGGGCACCGATCCCCAGCCCGACCAGCGGGCCAGGACCCGCTTGTCGTCGTGGGTGGCACTCGTGCGTGTCTGCTCCAACCGGTTCAGGACCTTGATGGCTGCCAGGTTCGCCGCAGCGCGTGCCAGCGGACCACGAGGGACATCTTGCGGATCGGGCCGGAACGGCGCTACATCCTGTTCAGGTCCCGGCTGATCTCGTCCAGGCCGCTGCGGAGCGCGCTCGGCGGCATCGGCGGGTCCTGGTCGTCCTCCGGCGGCGGCAGCAACTGCGCCATCACCTGCTGCTCCGCGGTGGCCCGGATCTGGTTCAGCTGACCCACCCGCGCCTGGTAGTCCGTCTCCGGCTCCAGCGTCTCCTCCAGCGCCTCCTGCGTGTCGATCACCGCCTGCTGGATCTGGCTGCCCATCCGGGCGAAGAACGCCTCCGGGTCCTGCAACCCCGCCAGCTCCCGGGGCCGGAACCTGCTCCAGTGCTCCCGCGCCATCACGCTGTACTGGCTGACTGTCATCGCCACCTTCCTCAATGTCGTTGTCGACGCCGGCCAGCGCCGCGAGTTGGGCCGCCACCTGGCTCTGGTCCACCGCCCGCAGATCCGTGTTGATGCCCTCGGCGGCGAGCCGGTCACGTAGACCGAGGACGTTGTGCAGAGCGGCACCCATCGCCGGGATACGACGTTTGGCGGCCTCCCGGTCCTTGCGGGGAAGCTCGGTGTTGGCCGACCGCGTCCGCAGGTCTGCGGTCACCCGTTCCCCGACCCGGGCCAGCTCGCTGAGCAGACCCTGTTCGACCGAGTAGTGGTACGTCTGCATTGTCTCACCGGTCAGCGGGTTCCGGTCCGCCTGCCGGGTCGGCACCAGCCACAAGATCTCCATGAGGCGCCGCCACTCCGGGCTGCTGTCCGCCCGGGGCTCCAGCCACGCCAGCAGCTCAGTGCGCACGGCGACCGGCAGCGCGACATCACGCGGAACACCCCAGGTCCGCTGAGGGTAGGTGGCGGGGTCCGTGTCGTAGTGGCGGACCAGAGCAGCGACGGCCGCGGCCCGAGACGGGAACTCACCAAGCCAAGTGGTGTAGCGGACCTGCGCCTTGAAGTGGGCTTCCTTGCCAGGCACCGGTTCGACAAGGCCGTACGCGTGCGGCATCCCGTCGATCGTCACCTCCCGAGTCGCGCGGCTGCCCCGAAGCTGGGCGCGGGCGAGTTCATCGGGATACCGGGCTGCTTCCCGGCGGTCCATCTCCGTGTCGACGACCGCCAACCGTGCCTGTCGGGCCTGGTTGACGTCTTTGCGCTGGAACAGGGCCTCGGGCTCCCGGAAGCCGGAGAGTTCCGCGCTCTCCGCAGCCAGGTCCTCCAGGGTCATGCCGGCGACGTCCGGCCGTTGCTCGTAGTGCCGGATCCGGCGCAGCGCCAGTTCCGTACGCAGCTCCTCACCGCGCTGTTCGAGCACGTCGTGCAGTTCGTGGCTGGACTGCATGCGGACCCACAGGCCGCGTGTCTGTGTGTAGACCGTGTCGAGGGCTTCGTCGTCCAGGCTCTGGGCAGTCGGGCCCGCCAGCAGCACGGTTGCCTCGCGGCGCTGCCGCTCACCCTGGACGGCATCACGCCGGGCACGTACGGCCCGCGCGCCGTCTCCAGCCGTGAACGCGTTGCGGGCGAACGACTCGATCAGCCACCGCTGCTCTGCGGCAAGCTCGTCGTCGCTCATGCCCGCGGCCTCTGGTGCGTTCTCCACGCGCTGGAGGACCCGGTCCTGCCGCACCTTCTGCAAGGCATCGGCCCGGGCAGCCGCCGCTTCGTCGCGGCGGATGCCGTACCCGACCTGACCCTCCGCTCTGCGGATGGCCTCAGCCAGGTCTTCGTCACTCAAGGAGTGCGGGTCGGCCGCCGGACGATCCTGCGGCTGCCGCTCGGTGGTGACGGGTGCAGGACTGGGTGCTTCGCTCTCGGGGCGTCCCGCGTCAGGGGGACGGACCAGGACAGCTCTGCCTTGCCGGGCGAACTCGCTCAGCAGGCGGGCGAGGCTGTCGTCCACCGTGCGTGCGGTCCACTTCCGGCCGCTGACCCGCGCCTTCTTCTTGCCGGACCACAGGAACCGGGCGGCGTCCTTGGTGGCGCGGTCGTCGAGAGGATCGTCCTTGACCGTGCCATGCACCACGATGACGTGGCCCGACTTCGCGGTCGGGTCGCGCACGAACTCGATCCACACCCGGTCACGCTGATCCTGTGGCAGGTTGGCGGCCTGGTGCTGGCGGGCCGCGAGTTCGGCGAAGCTGCGGGTGCCGTAGATGGCAGCACCAGTGATGCGCACGCCATCAACCTCGCCGGCCGTGATGCCGCCGCCGGCCGACTTCCCGACGGCCACCACCGTGTTGTCGGGTCCGTAGACCGTCGTGACGGTGTCGTCTCCACGCGTGTAGTGGTAGCCGTCGACGCCCTCCACCGGGATCGCACCGGCCAGCGGCTCCGGGACCTCTTCCGGCTCATCCGGTGACGGGTCGGGCAGGACCAGGGCGTCGTCATCCGGTAGGGAGCTGCCGGCGTCGGGCTCGTCCTGCGGGTCCGGATCACTCTCAGCGTCGATCCGAGTGGGAGCCAGGTCCGTGTCGTTTCCAGCCTCCAGGCTGGGGGCCTCGACGTCCGCGACCGGGAAGTCAAGATGTAGCTGCTCAGGTACCTGCTGGACGGGCCGCTCGGTTGCCTGCTGGACGGGCTGCTCGGCGTCGACGAACGCATCGTGCTGGGCAACGGTGGAATCTGGTGCGGGGTCCGCCGCTGGCGCAGGCAGGGGGTGGTCGACGCTCTCCACCGGAGGACCAGTCGTGGCGGCAGCGCCGCTGAGCATCACCGGTGCCGGCACGTCGACGGCGGTGTCCGGGGTCGTGGTCGCAGGCGCCGGTGGCGTGGGCATGACGGGCACACCCAGCCGTTCAGCGGCGTACGAGGCCCACCGGTCGACGAGGTCGGCGGGCTGCCCGTCGAGCATGGCGCGGATGGAGTCAGCGGCCACCGCCCGCCCCTTCGGCGTTACGAACCCTCGGGCGGCCCGGGCGACCCGGCTGGTGACCGCAGCCTCCACCAGGGGGTGGGACTCCACGACGGCGCTGGCGCCGGGGTAGGCGTACCCGAGTGGCCCTGGCCTGTTCGGGTGCCGGGCCACGGCAGGGGCGAGCAGTTGGTAGGCCCGTTCGGCGTGCCGGTCGTGCTCGTTGTCGAGGACGACGGTGACGCCGGCCGCCGTGTCGGTGTGCGCGGTGAGCGCGGCGACCTGCGATCCGGTCAGCGTGGGCCCGGCGGGCGCCACCACCAGCGGCGCGTTCTCACCCAGTTCGTCGGCGCGTTCGGCCAAGGCGATGGCCTCCAACGCGCTGCGGGCCACGACGGTACGGCCGTCCCGCTCGGGCTGCTCTGCCAGGCCGATGAGGCAGTCCGCCGGCCGGTAGACCGCCGTGGTGGGGCTGTGCAGCACTGGTGCCGCGTCGGTCGCCGCGCCGGGCGGGGCGTAGCCGACCCAGCCGACGACCGGAGTCCCGGCAGCTCGGTGGTCGCGCACTCCGACCATCACGCGGTTGCGGAACCGGTCGACCAACTGGCCGCCGCGGCTGGTCGCGGCCAGGCCACTGGCCACGATCTCGGCGTCGGTAAACCCGCGCCGCCGCAGTTCGTTGACGACCGCTGCCGGCCGGTCCGGGGCGTATCCCACCGTCCAGCGCCCGTCAGTCGGCACGCCCTGTGCGGTCAGCCACCGCGATGGCCCTGGCGCGTCGTCGAGCTGCTGGCGGTAGACCTCGGCGGCGACGGCCTGGGCGGCGAGCAACCGCTGCCGGACAGCCTGGTCCACGGGCGGTGCCGGGGCGGGGCCGGCTACCTGCGCGGCAAGGGACTCCGCCCGACTCGCCAGGTCATCGACCCGGTAGACCGACGCGACGATCCGCTCGACCGTCGTGTCACGAGGCTCAGCCATCACCGGTCCTGGCCCGCGCCACCACCATCTGGCAGCAGCCCCGCCGCACGCAGTGCCTCGAACACCCTTTGGTGATCGCCCAGCACCCGCACGATTGCGTCAATCTGGTCCTGCAACCCGGTCAACGCCGCGTCGACGTCCCGCTCTGGTGTGGCCTGGCTGTGCGGCTCGCTCACGATTCCCCCGCATGATCGTTTGAGCACATCAAGGTAGCCGGCCGGCGCATACGCCGCACCCCTGTTGCCGGGCCGCCGGTGGGCGCACCGGGGCAGCGCCCGCGCGTCGGTGCGGGTCAGTGCCCGCCGGTAGACCGGCGGAAGGACGACGCCTCCGGCGGGGCCTCTCTCGGAGATGCCCGGGGGCGACCGCCGGTGCCAGGTGGGTGAGTGGTCACCCAGGGGTGGGATCCCCTCGCGCCGGCCGCCCAGAGGGCTACCAGACCGTCTCCGGGACGACCAGGCCAAGCCGCTGCGCGGTCGGCTACGCCGAGCCTGGCCGTCCCGGAGCCGGCCCGGTCGATCGGAGATCGGCCGACACGAGGAGATCCCACCCCACCCCGGCACCGCGCGCGGGCAAGCCCGCAACCCCGCCCACCACGGCCTACGCCGATGCCTGCGCCGCGTCATACCGGGTCAGCACGTAGCTGACGCTGCTCTTGGCCCACTTGCCCTTGCCCGACGGGGTCGGCACCTGCTCGGCGTTCAGCCTCTCGGCGATGGCCGCCAGCGACAGCCCCTCACCGCGCAGTTCCGCCGCCCGGCCCGCCGAGGGCGGCACCGGTGCCGGCGGCCGACCCAGCCGCACACCCCGGTCCCGGGCCGCCGCCATCCCCGCCGACACCTCGGGCCGGCGCATCTCAGATTCGCTGCTCATGCCCCACAGCGTACGGCAAAAAGGTACATAAAAAGACCCCTGAAGGAGCTTTTCCTGCACCTTTTCCTGTACGATAGAGAGGCAAGGAACGGTCCGGCCAGGTGGTGGCTCACCCGGCCGGACCAGGAAGAACAACCCCTCTGCGAAAGGCAGTTCCATGACCCAGCGTACGACGATCCCGACCCGGGAGATCGACCACAACGACCAGTGCGTCGGCTGCGGTGCCGACGCCTACGGCGTCAGCGCCGGAGACCCGTGCCACCCGGAGTGCCCGTTCGAGACCGGCACGTTCAGCCCGTCGGTCATTCTGCGGGCCGCCAACCGTCGGGTGCGCAACCACCCGGCCGGAGTCGGCTACGACATCGCCGGCGCCATCTTCGCCGCCGCCATCGACCTGGCCGGCCGCGACCAGGCGCAGGCCCTCGCCGACGAGTCCCGGCAGGCGCTGGCCGACTACCTGGTCGGCCAGTGGCCGCCGAAGGCCGAGGCGATCCGCAGCCAGGTCGTCTACCGGCACGGCCTCTTCGCCCAGCTCACCGAGATCACGACCTCTCTGTACGGCGCGGCCGACCAGCACGACGGCAACGACCCCGACCCCGACGACTGCTGACACCCAGCCGGGGCCGGCCCACCGAGGGCCGGCCCCGGCACCCCGCCAACCCCGTCAGTACATCGAAGGGATCGAGACCATGACCAGCACCAACACCCGGCCCGCCCAGCTCGCACCGGTCCGCATCGGCCGAGGCCGCGTCGTCCACCTTGGCAACCTGAGCAGCATCACGGGCCCGGCCGGCGAGCCCCGCTACGTCGCCGGCTCGTGCAGCGCCGGCACCCGAGGCGACACCGTCAAGGTCGGCGCCGCCGTCGCCGCCCCGATCGACTGCCGCAACTGCACGCACTCCAACTCAGTCCGCGTGGCCTGGATCAACGCCATGGTGATCGCGGCGACCAGCGGGCCGGTGACCCTGCCGCACACCGGCCTGACCGTCCCGCACACCCAGCTCCGGGTCGACGGCCCCGCCCACCCCGGCCCCGGCAGCGCGAAGCAGCACCCGCTGTACCTCGGCGACCGCTTCGTCGGCTGGATCACCACCTACCGGCACCGCAGCGCCACCTACCAGTTGAACTGCCTCGGAGGCAGGGAACTCGACGAGTACGCCCAGCAGTGCCGGCTGTACACCGGCGACTCCGCCACCGTCGCCGACGTGCTGGCCGAGCTGGTCCGCGAGCACCTCACCGCGACGGACGTCGCCGCGCGGCTGGCCGCTTCCCGCACCCCGGTCCGGCTCATGCAGCACGTCCGCGACGGCGATCCGTATCCGACTCTCCACGCCAGCGTCCCCGTGCCGCTGACCACCGACCCCACCTGGCACCGCGCCGCCGCCTACGTTCTGCGCCGCGACCACCCCGCCGGCCCCGACCAGCACTGGCAGATCTGGACCCCCACCGGCTGGACCCGCCTGCCCGACGGCGTCGACGTCGACCAGGACCACGGCTGACCGCACCCGTGCCCCGGGCCGCCACCGGCCCGGGCACAGGGACGCCACCCGACCAGCAACGACGGGGAGACCACCATGACCAGCAGCCACCGGACCGACGCCCGCACCATCCTCGCCACCGCTACCCCGACCACCCACCGTCCGCTGCTGGCCTGGGCCGTTGGATCCTTCGCCCGCAGTCACGCCATCCACCCGCTGACCTACTGGCGCACCCGAGACGCCCGACAGCTCGCCCCTGACCACCTCGGGATGTCACTGCCCGCCGGCCGGATGCTCCGGCTCACCAAGACCCGGATCGAGATCACCGACGGGCACCTCCGCCAGCCGCTACGGCTGACCTGGACCGACTTGGGCAACGTGCTCGACAGCGGCCGAGTCACCGACGACCTGATCCACCGCTGCCAGCAGGCCGTCATCGCCTGGCGCGACCACCCGGGCGGATTCCGAGGAATCGGCTGGAACGACGTCGTCGACGCCTGCGGCCAGGCCGGAGACGCCGTATGGGAGGCGTGCCGGCCAACCGACCCCGGCGAGCAGCTCGACCTGTTCGGCTCCGCTGGCATCAAGAGCTGAGGCCAGCTGCACCAGAAGGGTGAGCACCTAGACGCCACGATCCCCGGGCGCGGACCGACCGGCCGAGGGTCGGCCCCGCGCCCGGGTGGCGATCACCCGTGCCGCGAAGTAGCCGTTCGCAGGTCGATCGGCTGCTGGCTCATTGGGCCTGCTGCGCGCTGAAACAGAGCCCCGGACCGTCGATTCGGGTCAGTCGACGTGCGCAGGTACGTCCATCCGCGTGAGAGGTAGTAGGCGTGTAGGCCCTCGTTGGTCTTCCAGGCGTCCAGCCGGACGTAGCGACAGCCGTGCCGCCACGCGTAGTCGCTGGCCCACGCCAACAGCAGGGTGCCGAGTTCCTGGCCAGCGCGATCGAGTCGCACGGCCAGCTTCGAGACGTAGACGGCTGGCTCGGTCAGCTCGTCGGGAGTCCAGAAATCCGAGTCGCCGGTCATCTCGACGGTGATCGTGCCGATGGCCTCGTCGCCGTCCCACAAGATCCAGATGTCGCCAGCCGCGAGTGAGGGGCCCAACTTCGTTCGCCACCGTTCCCAGGTGACCCACTGGTCTGACCCGCGCTCGCGTAGCCACTGGATTCGCTGCATGAGCAGCGCCATCGCGATCTCGAACTCGTGATCGTCCTCAGCGGGCCGAATGGTCAGGGTCAAGGTCGCTCCAGGTCCGCTCGAACTTGCGCTCGAACACGATGACATGTTGATCACTCGGCAGCACGTTGACCGTGCACCGTACGGGCGTGCCGTCGGCGATGTAGCCAGTCACGTAGTGGACCGCCACTGGTGTGCCCGGTCCCAAGCCCAGCCGGCGGATCTGCTCGGGGGTGGGCATTCGGGTGAAGATCTCATCGATGGCGCGATCTTGCGGGTAACCCAGGTCGGCAAGCGCCTGGTTGGTGCCCCTGACGACGTCAGCGGGCGACATGATCTCGGAGTCTTTCACCAGGTGGAGCGGGAAGTGCGAGTCGTTGATGTTGACCGGCTCGCCGTTGATGTAGCGCACCCGCCGACGAGCCACCACTACCGTGCCCGGGTCGACCTGTAGGCGCTGAGCGATGTCCGGCGGCGCCTGGATGAGGGACACGTCGATCGTCTGACTCGGCTTCCGCCCCTCTTCGGTGATCTGTTGGCAGAAGCGGTCCATCTCCGGGCTTGCCGGCTGGTCTCGTGACTCGCTCTGGGGTCGGTACAGCATGGTCTCGCGCTGACGGACGAAGTGCCCGAGCGGGCGCCTTGCGACCACGAGCCCTTCCGAGACCAGGACGGCGATCCCGTTGCGGACGGTCTGCCGAGCTACGCCCCACTCCTCGGTCAGCTCTTGCTCCGTCGGGAGCCGCTCGCCTCCAGCGAGCTCTCCCGACGTGATCCTGTCGCGGAGCGCCGCAGCGATCCGCTGGTAGGCCGGCAATGGGGTGGCCCTGAAGTTGTCCACGTTCCGAGTCTCGCTCATGCAACCGAACAATGTCTAGTCAATGTTGCCGCTACCCCTTGACGTCCTTTGGTGCCGAGTAGCACCATCAACACCACGCGCATTGTCTGGTCAATGACGATGCTCTAGACCTTGGAATGCGCCTGCATAGAACAAGAGGGCTCGGCGGGATTGCCCTCCCACCGAGCCCGGATGGCACCCACCCCTAGGAGGACGAGATGC